>NZ_CP051190.1:0-5185085 GCF_014236835.1 Xanthomonas sp. SS | reverse complement strand
CAGATGTAATTCATTGAGAGACCAGGCGTGAGGCGCGAACGATCGCGGCGCACTCGGCCGGTGAAAAGAGGAAAGCGGATGAGTCAGACTACCATCGGCACGCAGGGTCTGGAATGGTTTTCCCGCATCTATGCACAGATCCATCCACAGGCCGCACGCAGCGCCTGTCCTGGCGCCGGATAAAGAGCAGTTGACCGCACCCCGGTTGGTTCTATAGAATTTCCGGTTCTTTCCGCCTCATTCAGACAGAGCGCCCCGATGGCCACCAAGCGCACATTCCAGCCCAGCAACCTCAAGCGCAAGCGCGACCATGGCTTCCGTGCCCGTATGGCAACCGCCGACGGCCGCAAGATCCTGGCCCGTCGCCGCGCCAAGGGCCGCAAGCGCCTTAGCGCTTGATTGCTTCGCCGCCCCAGGCGGCGCCTGCAATCCGGACCGTGAAGCATCCCGACCCGCGTAGGCGATTTCCTCGCTCTGCGCGGGTTCGCACGTCTGCGGAATACCGCGTCGTGTTCGATTCCGCACGCCGCTGCTCCGAACCACTGATGAGCCTGCATTGGCGCAGCGCCGATCACCCTGCGCGGCTCGGCCTTGCCGTGTCGCGCAAGGTCGACAAGCGCGCGGTGGTCCGCAATCGCATCAAACGCGTCCTGCGCGACGCCACGCGGCATCTGCTGCCGTGGCTGGCGTCGGGCGACTATGTGGTGGTGGCGCGCAGCGCAGCCGCCCAGGCCAGCGGCGAACAGCTGCGTCAGGCCTATCTGCGCCTGCTGCGTCGCGCTGGCGCATTGCCGGCCCCGGCTGCGGACGGCACAATGCCGCCGCCCCTCTCTCCTTCTTCCCCCACTTCCAAGTCAGAACCCGTTTCTGGCTGAGCCGAGCTTGCCTGTCCGATGAACCAGACCCGCCTTTTCCTGATCTTTGCCTGGCTGATGGTCGCGGCCCTGTTGTGGATGGAGTGGAACAAGGAGCACGCCGCGCCTGCGGCCGATGCGACCGCCATTGCGGCCGCGACCACGGTGCCGCCCGCGCAGGACGCCGACGCCGGCAACGCCGGCACGCCTGCCGTGCCGCGCGCCACCGTGCCCGGTGCCGCTACCGTGCCGGGCTCGACGCCCGAGACGGCCGCCACCCCGACCGCCGCCGGCGCCGCGCCGCGGGTCACCATCACCACCGACGTGCTGCACCTGACCCTGGACGGGCGCAGCGTGTTCGACGCGGATCTGCTGATGTTCCCGCAGACCAAGCAGCCCGGCAGCCCGCCGGTGGCGCTGCTGACCGAGGACCCCGTGCATCCGTACACCGCCACCAGCGGCTGGGTCGGCGAGCACAACGCGCCTTCGCCGGGTCCGGGCGGCTTCCGCCCCGAGCAGCCGGGCAAGGACTACGTGCTGGCCAAGGGCCAGGACGCGCTGCAGGTGCCGTTCGTGTGGAATGGCCCGGACGGCATCAGCATCCGCCGCGTCTACACCGTGCAGCGCGGCCACTACGCGGTGCAGATCAAGGACGAGATCATCAACCAGGGCAGTAAGCCCTGGCAGGGCTACGTGTTCCGCAAGCTGAGCCGGGTGCCGACCATCGTCAGCCGCGGCATGACCAACCCGGATTCCTTCAGCTTCAACGGCGCCACCTGGTTCAGCGCGCAGGACGGCTACCAGCGCCGCGCGTTCAAGGACTTCCTGGAAGACGGCCCGGTCAACCAGACCATCAAGGGCGGCTGGATCGCGCTGCTGCAGCACCACTTCTTCACCGGCTGGATCCCGCAGGCCGACCAGGACGCGCTGTACGTGCTGTCCAACGACGGCCCGCGGCATGTGATCGAAGCGCGCGGTCCGGGCTTCACCGTGGCCCCCGGCGCGCGCGCCAGCAGCGAAGCACGGCTGTGGATCGGCCCGAAGCTGGTCAACCAGATCGCCAAGGAAAATGTGCGCGGCCTGGACCGCGTGGTCGACTACAGCCGCTTCTCGCTGATGGCGATCCTGGGCCAGGGCCTGTTCTGGGTGCTCAGTCACCTGCACACCCTGCTCGGCAACTGGGGCTGGTCGATCGTCGGCCTGGTGATCCTGCTCAAGCTGATGCTGTATCCGCTGTCGGCCGCGCAGTACAAGAGCATGGCCAAGATGCGCAAGTTCCAGCCGCGCATCCAGCAGCTCAAGGAACGCTACGGCGACGACAAGCAGAAGTTCCAGACGGCGATGATGGAGCTGTACAAGAAGGAGAAGATCAATCCGATGGGCGGCTGCCTGCCGGTGCTGGTGCAGATGCCGATCTTCTTCGCGCTGTACTGGGTGCTGGTGGAATCGGTGGAGCTGCGCCAGGCGCCGTGGTTTGCCTGGATCCAGGACCTGACCGCGCGCGATCCGTACTTCATCCTGCCGGTGATCAACGTGGCGGTGATGTGGCTGACGCAGAAGCTGACGCCGTCGCCGGGCATGGACCCGATGCAGGCGCGGATGATGCAGTTCATGCCGCTGGTGTTCGGCGTGATGATGGCCTTCGTGCCGTCGGGCCTGGTGCTGTACTGGGTCACCAATGGTTCGCTGGGTCTGCTGCAGCAATGGTGGATGACCAAGCGTCACGGCGAGGCGGCCACGGCCGGCGCCGGCGCCAAGCCACCGGCCAAGGCGAAGAAGTAAGTTCGACAACGCCCGCCGCCAGGCGGGCGTTGCGTATGCGGCCGCGGCATTGCGCGCTCGCCTGTCTGCCACCGTCCTTGCGAGCCCCGGGCCATGCTCGACCGCCGTTCCGCCTCCCTGCCGTTCACCGCGCTGTGCCTGATCGCGCTTGCGCTGCCAGGCTGCCAGCGCAGTACGTCGTCCACGGCCACCGCCACGGGCGCAGCACCGTCCTCGCACGCGGCGGGCACCGACGCCACGCCGTTGCCCGGTTCGCCGGCGCTGCAGGCGCAGGCCGCGGCGATCCGCACGCAGCTGCAGGAACAGTTGGCGGCGCAGCGCAAGATCATCGTGCTGCTGGCCGACGAGGCCAAGCAATCGCCGGCCGAGCGGCAGACTTCCAGCGGCGTGGGCCAGCAGTTGTTCCATGAAGGCCTGGAGCGGCGCGACGGGTTGGCCAAGCAGTTCGATGCGTTGCTGGCGCAGCCGGACCCGCAGCGTTTCGCCGCGGTCGGCGCGCTGCTCGACTACGTCGAATCGGCGCCGGACCTGTACGACGCCGACCGCCTGGCGTTCCGCGAGATCCTGGCCGACTGGCAGACGCGCATCGGCAAGGATTCCTCGCTGCCGGCGATCAAGCTGCACCAGCGCATCGGCGAGGATCTGGAAGCGCTGGACGAGATCGAGCGCACCTACAACCGCGAGATCACCGCGATCTTCAGCCGCTTCGACCGCACCCGCGCGATCGTGCAGAAGCGCGAGAAGTGGGAGGACTACCTCGCCCACCTGGGCACGCTGTACACGCGCGAACGGATCCTGCGCGACTATGGGGTGATCACCCCGTATCCGATGTCGATGCAGGACAGCGACCGCGAAGTGTTCGGCCGCGATCTGCCGCCGAAGACGGTGGTGCTGAGCTTCGACGACGGCCCGCACCGCGAGTACACCGACGAGATCGTCGCCATCCTCAAGCGCTACGACGTGCCGGCCACGTTCTTCGAGGTCGGCCGCAACCTGGGCAAGCTCGATGCCGACGGCAAGGTCGAACTGGCGCCGCTGGCCAGCGTCAGCCGCGAGCTGATGGAGCAGGGCTACACGGTCGGCAACCACAGCCTGACCCATGCGCAGCTGTCCAAGGAAACCGGCGCCGCGCTGCGCAGCCAGATCCTGGACACCGACCGCATGCTGCGCGCGGTCGATGCCAAGCGCGCGCCGCTGTTCCGCTTCCCGTATGGCGCGCGCAACGCCGAGGGCATGCAGATCCTCGGCGAGGCCGGGTTGAAGTCGGTGATGTGGAACGTGGACTCGCTGGACTGGGCCGACCCGGTGCCCGAGTCGATCGTGCAGCGCGTGCTCGAGCAGGTCGGCCGCGAGCAGCGCGGCATCCTGCTGTTCCACGACATCCACGCACGCACGGTCAAGGCGCTGCCGCAGATCCTGGACCGGCTCAGCGCCGACGGCTACCAGTTCGCCGCCTGGAACGGGCGCGACTTCAGCGTGGCGCGCGCGGCGGCCAACGCGGCGGCGCCGGCGGTGACCAGCGGCTACGACAAGTCGTGGGCGATCGTGATCGGCATCGACGACTACGCGCACTGGCCCAAGCTGCAGTACGCGGCCAACGACGCGCAGGCGATCGCGCAGACGCTGACCGGCAGCTTTGGTTTCCCGTCGTCGCAGGTGATCGTGCTGAAGAACCAGGAGGCCACGCGCAACAATATCCTGGCCGCGTTCCACGACCGCCTGGCGCACGGCGGGGTGGGCAAGAACGACCGCGTGTTCGTGTTCTTCGCCGGGCATGGCGCCACCCGCAAGCTCGCCTCCGGGCGCGACCTGGGCTACATCGTGCCGGCCGATTCGGACCCGGCGCAGTTCGCCACCGACGCGATCCCGATGACCGAGATCCAGGACATCGCCGAGAGCCTGGAAGCCAAGCACGTGCTGTTCGTGATGGATGCCTGCTACAGCGGCCTGGGCCTGACCCGCGGCGGCGGCGGCACCGGCGCCTACCTGCGCGAGAACGCGCGGCGCGTGGCGCGGCAGATGCTCACCGCTGGCGGCGCCGACCAGCAGGTCGCCGACAGCGGCCCCAACGGCCATTCGGTGTTCACCTGGGTGCTGCTGCAGGCGCTGTCGGGCAAGGGCGATCTCAATGGCGACGGCCTGATCACCGGCACCGAACTGGCCGCGTACGTGGCGCCGGCGGTGTCGAGCATTTCGCCGCAGACGCCTGCGTTCGGCAGCCTGCCCGGCTCGCAGGGCGGCGAGTTCGTGCTGCAGGTGCCGGAAGGCGACGAATTCCTGACCGCCAACACCCAGCAGCTCTCCTCGGCGGCGATCGCGATGAACGATCGGGTCGCCGCGGCGGTGCCGGCGGTGGCCACGCCCGCCACGGCGGCGGCATCGGCCGCGGCGCCTGCGGCCAAGCCGACCGTGGTCAAGGACCTGCAGGGCGGCGAGCGGCCGCTGGCGGTGCCGGTCGCGGCCGGGCCGCTGTCCGATCGCCAGCAGGCGCAGCGCGCCAACGACCGCGGCCTGCAGCTGTACAAGGAAAAGCGCTACGACGAGGCCGAGGCGCAGTTCACCGAAGCGCTGAAGCTGCGTCCCGACTTCGCGCTGGCGGCCAACAATCTCGGCTTCATCTACTACCGCCAGGGCAAGTACGCGCAGGCCGCGCGCTGGCTGGAGAACACGCTGAAGATCGATCCCTCGCGCGCGGTGGCCTACATCAATCTCGGCGACGCCTATCGGCAGATGGGCGATGCGGCCAAGGCCAAGCATGCGTTCCAGACCTACCTGGAACTGCAGCCGGGCGGCGCCTCGGCGGCCTACGCGCGCACCCAGCTGCAGACGTTGTAGCCTGCAGCGCCGCCGGGACGTTCTTCGCCATGCCGCACGCCGCCGACACCATCGCCGCCATCGCTACCGCCCCGGGTGCGGGCGGCGTTGGCGTGGTGCGCGTGTCCGGGCGCCTGGCCGCGGCGATCGGCACCGGTCTCGGCCTGGGCGCGCTGCCCGCGCGCACCGCGCGCTATGCGCGCTTCCGCGATGCGCAGGGAGAGACCCTCGACGACGGCATCGCGCTGTGGTTCCCGGCACCGCGCAGCTTCACCGGCGAGGACGTGCTGGAACTGCAGGCGCACGGCAGCCCGGTGCTGCTGCGGCAACTGGTGGCGCGCTGCTGCGAACTCGGCGCGCGGCCGGCGCGGCCGGGCGAGTTCAGCGAACGCGCCTTCCTCAACCGCAAGCTGGACCTGGCCCAGGCCGAGGCGATCGCCGACCTGATCGCCGCCGGCGACCTGCGCGCCGCGCGCGCGGCACGCAGGTCGCTGGACGGCGTGTTCTCGCGCCGGGTCGAAGCCCTGGCCGAGCACCTGGTGCGGCTGCGCATTCACATCGAGGCGGCGATCGATTTCGCCGACGAAGCGCTGGACACGCTCGGCGGCGAACAAGTCCGCGCCGGCTTGGCGCAAGCGCGCGCGGACCTGGCGCAACTGCTGCTGGATGCCGAGCGTGGCCGGCGCCTGCGCGACGGCCTGCACGCGGTGCTGGTGGGGCCGCCGAACGCCGGCAAGAGTTCGCTGCTCAACGCGCTGGCCGGCAGCGAGCGCGCGATCGTCACCGACATCGCCGGCACCACCCGCGACACCTTGCGCGAAACCGTGCGTCTGGATGGCGTCGAGCTGACCCTGGTGGACACCGCCGGCCTGCGCGACGGCGGCGATGCGATCGAGCGCGAAGGCATGCGCCGCGCGCGGCTGGAACTGCAGCGCGCCGATCTGGCGCTGATCGTGCTCGACGCGCGCGATGCGGATGCCGGCCGCGCCGCCATCGCCGAGGCCATCGCCGGAGTACCGCAACGGCTGTGGATCCACAACAAGAGCGACCTGCTCGAGGCCGTGCCGCAAGCGACGGAAGACAGCGTGTACGTCTCTGCCAGCACCGGCAGCGGTCTCGACCAGCTGCACGCGCAACTGCGCGCGATCGCCGGGCATGCCGCCGGCGACGGCAGCGACGGCGAATTTTCCGCGCGTGCGCGCCACGTGGACGCGCTGCAGCGCGCCGCGGAACACGCCGCGGCCGCGGCTGCCGAACTGGGCTACGAGCGGCTGGAACTGGCCGCCGAGGAACTGCGCCTGGCGCACGCCGCACTCGGCGAGATCGTCGGCCATCTCAGCGCCGACGACTTGCTGGGGCGGATCTTCTCCAGCTTCTGTATCGGCAAGTAGGCCACGCCCACTTGCCTGTGGCGCTCACGGTGCCAGTGCGGCGAGTTGCGCGCGGTTGGCCTGCAGCCACTGTTCGAACGGCTGCGGCGTCTGCCCGGTGAGCGCCAGGTAATCGCCGCTGACGGTGGCCACGCGGCCGGCGGCGGTGTTGCTGTCGAACGACGCCAGCACGCGCGCCAGCGGCTCCGGCAGTCCGGCGCCGACCATGCCCTGGACCAGGCCTTCGACCGGTACCGGCACCACCTGGATCGGCGTGCCGAGCGTTTGCGCGACCAACGCGGCGATCTCGGCGGTGCTGTAGGCGCGGGCGCCGCTGAGGGTCAGCGTGCGCTTGGCCTCGCCGCCGCCGGCCAGGGCCACTGCCGCCGCGCGCGCCAGGTCGTCGCGGGCGATATGCGCGATGCGGCCGTCGCCGGCGGCGCTGTACCAGTGGCCCGAGGCCAGCACCGACGGCAGGCTCATGAACAGGTTCTCGAAGTACCAGTGATTGCGCAGCACGGTCCAGCCGGCCAGGGTGCTGGCGGCCAGCGCATCCTCGCTGCCGGCGTGGTCGGGCGCGATCAGCAGCGGCGAATCCTGCGGTTCGGGGCAGGAGGTGTAGACCACATGGCGCACGCCGGCGCGTGCGGCCGCGGCGATCGCCGCCTGGTGCTGCGCGAGGCGGTGGCCGGGACGGTCGATCGCATCGGTGCTGATCAGCAGCAGGCGCGCCACGCCGACGAACGCGGCATCCAGCGAGGCAGGCGCGTCGAAGTCGCCGTGGCGCACCTCGACGCCGCGCGCCGCCCAGGCGGCCAGGGTCTCGGGACGGCGGGTCAGGGCGACGATGCGCGTCGGCGGCAGCTGCAGCGTGTCCAGCAGATGGGCCAGCACGCGTTGGCCGAACTGGCCGCCGGAGCCGGTGACGAGCAGGGAATCGGGATGAGGGGACATGGGTTTCCTTGGGAGTGGACGCTGCCGGCGCTCGCCAGGCGGCGCGGCCGTGCAGCGGACTGCGGTGGTCTGGAAAAGGAACCAGGTGCATAGTAGAGATCGCCGCAGGGCTGTAAATACGGCACTTTTCCCGCCCCTGATTCCCTCGAGGTAACCGCCATGTCCGTCTCTGCGCCATTGGCTGCCGTGTCCACCGAGCCGCCGCTGAGCCAGAAGCTGCGCGACTACCGCGGCGAGGGCATGCCGATCGACCGCTGCCCGGTGCGCGACGTGCTGGCGCAGATCGGCGACAAGTGGAGCACGCTGTTCCTGCTGCTGCTGGCCGAGCGCCCGCACCGTTTCGGCGAATTGCGCCGCGCGGTGCCGGACATTTCCCAGCGCATGCTGACCCAGACCCTGCGCGACCTGCAGCGCGAAGGCCTGGTCGCGCGCGCGGTGCTGCCGCTGGTGCCGCCGGGCGTGGAATACCGGCTGACCGCGCTGGGGCAGTCGCTGAGCGAACCGCTGGCGCAACTGGTGCGCTGGGCCGAAGCCCATCACGGCGACGTCCGTGCAGCGCGCGCGGCGTTCCAACACGAGCAGCCCGGCGCCGCGACCTCGGTGGAGACCCGCCGCCGCGCCTGACCGCGGTCGCATGGCGATGCGCTGCCTGTGCCACAGGCATGCGTGATCGAAGCGGGGCCCGTCGCGCAATGCGGCAAGTCGGGCGTGCCGCGGTGCGCCTGAGGTGGCGCTGCCTGCCGCAGGTTCGCCGATCCGGCTAGTGCGCCCGATGTCGTTGGTCCCGCATGGCGCGCAACGCCCCCATCACCCACGACGCCGGCGGCACCTTAAAGGGTCTGCCTGGATCGCCGCGCACGCGACGCGGATCGATCCGTTGCGGCTGCGCCAGCCATGGAAAGGGGGGGGCCATCAAGGATCCAGTCCATCCAGGTAGACAAAGATAATTTCGTTATATTTCCAGATTGATGCATAACGAAACATATACTAGGCTCGATTCCGTTGCATCGGTGCCGTTTCGCCCATGACGACGCCTGCCGGCGCGGTGCGTTCGGCGCATCCAGCTGCAACGAGTGCCGTCCAGCACGCGGGACTCGCACGGTGCCGGATTGGTGCCGGCCGTTCGCCGGCATCGGCACGGCGGAAACGCAATTCCCCCGTTGCTCGCCACGTTGTCTGACGTCTCCACTCCACAACGAAGAGGTCGCCCCATGTCGTCACGTCCCGTTTCCCGACGCTTGCCCCTCGCAGTCGCCTGCATCTTCAGCGCCGCCTGCGCGCACGCCGGCACGCTGAGTCCGGCGGTATCCACCCAGGAGTTCGACAACCCGCATCGCGGGTTCATGCTGTGGGGCAGTTCCTACGCCGCCGATGGCGGCGTGGACAACTTCCATGGCGCGCACATCTATCACGTGTACCTGCCGTGGCGGATGATCGAGACGTCCGACCAGGTCTTCGACTGGCAGGCGATCGAAACGCATTACCTGCAACCGATCCTCAACGACGATCCGTTGGCCACCTTCGTGCTGCGCCCGGTCGCCGACTATCCCGACAGCGCAGGCAGCCAGATCGACGCCCACTACACCGGTGGCGAGAACGAGCGCGACTACCCCAAGTTCCTCGAGCAGCAACCGCTGTCCATTCCCTTCGCGGTCCGCGCCAGCTGCGACGGCGACGGGCCGATCCGCAGCCTGGACTACAACAACGCCAAGGCGCGCCAGCAGATGCAGCAGTTCGTGGCGGCGTTGGGCGCGCGCTACGACGGCGATCCGCGCATCACCGCCATCCAGGTGGGGCTGCTCGGCTTCTGGGGCGAATGGCATACCAGCGGCTGCGAAGACCTGCAGCCGAACGCGCAGACCCGGAGCTTGATCCGCGACGCCTATGTCGCCGCGTTCCAGCGCACGCCGCTGCAGACGCGCTACGCACGCCAGTCCGATGTGGGATCGGCGATGTTCGGCTTCCACGAGGATTTCTTTCCGTCCTTCACCGCCAGCTGCAGCGCGTTCAGTCCAGCGCTGCCCAGTTGCAGCGACGACGGATGGTGGAACCTGGAGTACGGCCTGAGCAACGAAGTGCCTGCCGCGCGCCAGAACTGGATGGTGAGCCCGATCAGCGGCGAGAGTCCCAACGCCAACCAGAAGAGCACCTGGATCAACCGCACCGCCGACATCCGCAAGCTGCTGCGCGACTACCACTTCAGCTTTCTCGGCCCGGCCGGCGCGCACGAAACCAGCGGCAACGCCAGCAAGCTGCAGGACATCAAACGCGACCTGGGCTATCGCCTGGCGGTCGCCAAGGCGAGCTGGCCCGACACGCAGACCCGCGGCCAGCAGGCCACGCTGCAACTGGACATGACCAACCGCGGTTCGGCACCGCTCTATCACGGCTACCACGTGGAACTGCACTGGGTCGCCAGCGACGGCACCACGCGCGCACGCGCCACCGTCGCCGACTTCGCGCTCAACGAGATCATGCCCGGCGCCACCCTCAGCCGCAGCGCCAGCTTCACCGTTCCGGCCACGCTGCCGTCGGGCAGCTACGCGCTGCGCCTGGCCCTGGCCGACGACGCGCCGGGACGCCGCCACATCGCCCCGCAGAACGACGGCCAGGACAGCGAACGGCGCTTGCCGCTGGGACAGGTGCAGGTGCCCTGATCCGACGGCGCACCGCGGCCGCACATTGCGGTCGCGGTGCGCCATTCGAATCGGCGCGGCGGGGCGGATGGGCGCAGAAGATCTGGCGTGCTCGCTCGGAGGGGAAGCGACCGCCAGCCGCATCACCTTGCAAATGCCGGCCATCCCGATACAGGCAGCGCAACACCGCGCGAATTTCCAAGACGTCCAGCGTGCCGCCGCGCAGCATGCGGAGGCCGGCGCATCGGGTGCCGGTTGCCTGCGCCGTTGCCTGCGCCGGTCTTCGCTGCAAGCCGAGGATGTTTCCGCATGCGCCTGAAAATCGCCGCCGCCCTGCTGTCGCTCAGCGTGCTGTCGCTCGGCGCGCAGTCGCCAAGTGCGTTCGCCGCGTCCGCCGCGCCGCCAGCCGCGCGTACCGCCGCCACGCCGCCGGTCGCGGTCGGCCCGCAATACGACACCACCCACGTCTATGTCGCGCCGGCCGATGTGGACCGCTTCGTCGCCAGTTTCCTGGCCACCTTCGGCGGCACCAGCACGCGCCAGGTGGTGGCGACGGTGACGCCGACGCCGAGCAGCACCACCTCGCAATTGCTGCAGACCCCGGTCGGCACGGTCTCGCTGTTCGGCTTCACCACGCCGATCCCGCATCCGTTCGGCGCCGAGCGCAACGGCCTGCTGGTGCGCGACTTGGACCAGGCCGTCGCCGCCGCGCGCGCCGCCGGTGCCGACGTACTGGTCGCGCCGTTCCCCGATCCGATCGGCCGCGATGCGGTGGTGCAATGGCCGGGCGGGGTCAACACGCAGTTGTACTGGCATACCACCGCGCCGTCTTACGCGGCGTTCCGCACGCTGCCGGAGAACCGCGTGTATCTGTCGCCGGATCGCGCCGACGCCTTCGTGCGCAGCTTCCTCGCCTTCTCCCACGGCAAGCTCGTGGACGATGCGCGGCAGGCGCCGGGGCAGGAGATCGGCCGCCCGGGCGAACACTACCGGCGCATCCGTCTGCTCTCGGAGTTCGGCAAGACCACGGTGGCGGTCAGCGACGGCCACCTGCCGTATCCGTACGGCCGCGACACCACCGGCTACGAAGTCGAGGACCTGCAGCAGACCCTGGACAAGGCCAAGGCGGCCGGGGTGCAGGTGCTGGTGGCGCCGTTCGCCGCGCAGGACCGGCGCAGCGCGGTGGTGGAGTTCCCAGGCGGTTACGTCGCCGAGATCCATAGCCCGCTGGCGCATTGAGCGGGGGCATGCACGACGCCGGGCGCCTGCGGCACGGCGCGTTGCTGGCGCTGGCCTGCACGGTCGCGCTCTCGGCACCGGTGCGTGCAGAGGAACGAGCGCCGCAGCCGGCCGTGGCGGCGACGCGGCCGCAGCCGAGCACCAACCGCTGGCAGGAAGACTGGTCGGCGCTGGCCGATCCGGCCCTGCGGCAAGCGCCGCTGGACCGCTTGAAGTACCTGCCGTTGGACGCCGACGACCCGCAACGCTACCTGTCGCTGGGCGCCAACCTGCGTGAGCGCTTCGAGTCGAACGACGCCCCCGGCCTGAGCAGCGGCGACGCCGCCGATGCCTACCTGCTGCAGCGGCTGCAGCTGCACGCCGACCTGCGCCTAGGCAGCGAATGGCAGGCGTTCGCGCAACTCGAGGACGTACGCGCCTATGCCAAGCGCGTGCATTCCGGCGCGGACCAGAACCGGCTCGACCTGCGCCTGGCCTTCGTTGCCTATCAGCATGCCTTCGCCGCCGGTACCTTCAAGGCGCGCGTGGGACGGCAGGATTTCGCCTTCGACCTGCAACGCTTCGTGTCTTCGCGCGACGGTCCCAACGTGCGCCAATCGTTCGATGCGGTGTGGGCCGATTGGGAAACCGCGCGCTGGCGCGTGCTCGGCTTCCTCAGCCAACCGGTGCAGTACGCCGATGCGCGCGCCTTCGACGATAGCTCCAGTCGCCGCGTGCGCTTCGGCACGCTACGCGCCGAGCGCAAGGTGTTCGGCGACAACGAACTGTCCGTCTATTACGCGCTGTACGCGCGTGACCAGGCGCATTACCTGGATGGGAGTGGCCGCGAGCGCCGCCATGTGCTCGATCTGCGTTTCGCTGGTGCCGCGAGCGGCGCGGACTGGGACCTGGAAACGATGGCGCAGCGCGGCAGCGTCGGCCAGCAGGCGATCCGGGCCTGGGCGGTCGGCGCGCGTGCCGGGTACACGTTGCAGCGCTTCGCCACGCAGCCACGCCTGGGCCTGCAACTGGACGCCGCCTCCGGCGACGCGCACGCCGGCGACGGCCGCGTGGGCACGTTCAACCCGCTGTTTCCGAACGGCTACTATTTCGCGCTCGCCGGCTACACCGGCTACAGCAATCTGCTGCATCTGAAGCCGTCGCTGCAGTGGCAGGCCGCGCCGGCGCTGACCGCGACCCTGGGCGTGGGCCTGCTGTGGCGGCAGAGCAGCGCCGATGCGGTGTACCTGCAGCCCACTGTGCCGGTCGCCGGCACCGCTGGCCACGGCGGGCGCTGGACCGGCCGCTACACCCAACTGCGGCTGCAGCGCCCGTTGTCGCCGCAGCTCACCGCGGCGCTGGAAGCGGTGCGCTACGACGTGGGCAGCGCGCTGCGCCAGGCCGGCGCGCGCGACAGCAACTATGTCGGCGTGGAGTTGCGCTGGGCCTGGTAGCGCCGCCGCTACCGGAATGGCCATGCGCCTTGCACAAAAAAGCGACACGAATCTCCAAGACGCGGCCGCCAGCGCGCGCCAGCATCGTGCTTTCCCCCGCACACCAGGATGTCACCATGCCGCTCGCCGCTCTGCCCGTTCCGGGCGCCTCGTTGCTTTCCTCGGGCGACCACACCCTGATCATGATCGACTTCCAGTCGCAGATGGCCTTCGCCACGCACTCGATCGATGCGAGCGCGCTGCGCACCAACGCGGCGCTGGTGGCCAACGCCGCGGCCAGCTTCGGCGTGCCGACGATCCTGACCACGGTCGCGGAAAAGAGCTTCTCCGGGCCGATGTTCGACGAAGTGGTGGCGCCGTTCCCGGGCCAGGCGCTGCTCGACCGCACGTCGATGAATACCTGGGAAGACGCGGCGGTGATCCGCCGGGTCAACGAGATCGGCAAGCCGCGGATCGTGCTGGCGGGGCTGTGGACCAGCGTGTGCATCGTTGGCCCGGCGCTGTCGGCGCTGGACCAGGGCTTCGAGGTCTACGTGATCGCCGATGCCTGCGGCGACGTGTCGGCCGAGGCGCACAACCGCGCCATCGAACGCATCGTGCAGGCCGGCGGCCGGCCGATGACCGCGCTGCAATACCTGCTGGAACTGCAGCGCGACTGGGCGCGCAGCGACACCTACGCCACCACCACCGAGGTGGCGCGCAAGTACGGCGGCGCCTACGGCCTGGGCATCGTCTATGCCCGGACCATGTTCGGCGCCCACGAAGGCTGAGCGGAGCGCACCGATGAAGACCTATCTGGTATCGCTGGGCCTGGGCCTGCTGGTCGGGGTGATCTATGCGCTGTTCAAGGTGCGCTCGCCGGCGCCGCCGGTGATCGCGCTGGTCGGCCTGCTCGGCATCCTGCTCGGCGAACAGTTGCCGCCGCTGGTGCAGCGCCTGCTGCGCAGCGACGCCAACCCGACCGCGTGGTTCCACCACCAGGTCAAGCCGCACGTGTTCGGCGAACTGCCGCAGCGCACGCGCGCGCCGGCGCAACCGGAACGGGGAGAACGCGACAATGGCTGAGCCGCATGCGACCGACGCCGCGCCGGACCTGGTCCTGTACCGCGGCCGCTTCACCACGCTGGACCGCGCGCGTCCCAGTGCCACCGCGGTGGCGATCAAGGACGGCCGCTTCCTGCAGGTCGGCAGCGACGAGGAGATCCTGCCGCTGGCCGGCGCGCACACCCGGCGCATCGACCTGCATGGCCGCTGCGTGCTGCCGGGCCTGATCGACAACCACCTGCACCTGATCCGCGGCGGCCTCAACTACAACCTGGAACTGCGCTGGGACGGCGTGCGCAGCCTCGCCGACGCGATGGACATGCTGCGCCGGCAGGTGGCGATCACCCCGGCGCCGCAGTGGGTGCGCGTGGTCGGCGGCTTCAGCGAGCACCAGTTCGCCGAGAAGCGCCTGCCGACCATTGCCGAACTCAATGCGGTCGCGCCAGACACGCCGGTGTTCCTGCTGCACCTGTACGACCGCGCGCTGCTCAACGGCGCCGCGCTGCGCGCAGTGGGCTACGGCAAGGACACGCCGGCGCCGCCGGGCGGGGAGATCGTGCGCGACGCCGAGGGCAACCCGAGCGGGTTGCTGCTGGCCAAGCCGAACGCCTCGATCCTGTACGCGACGCTGGCCAAGGGGCCGAAGCTGCCCTACGCCTACCAGGTCAATTCGACCCGGCAATTCATGCGCGAACTGAACAGGCTCGGCGTCACCGGCGCGATCGATGCCGGCGGCGGTTTCCAGAACTATCCCGACGACTACAAGGTGATCCAGGAACTGGCCGACGCCGGCCAGCTGACCATCCGCCTGGCCTACAACCTGTTCACCCAGAAGCCGCAGCAGGAGAAGGAAGACTTCCTCAACTGGACCGCCAGCTCGCGCTACCAGCAGGGCGACGACTACTTCCGCCACAACGGTGCCGGCGAGATGCTGGTGTTCTCCGCCGCCGACTTCGAGGACTTCCGCCAGCCGCGGCCGGACATGCCGCCGCAGATGGAAACCGAGCTGGAGGACGTGGTACGGATCCTGGCGCAGAACCGCTGGCCTTGGCGCCTGCATGCGACCTACGACGAGACCATCAGCCGCGCGCTGGACGTGTTCGAACGCGTGGACCGGGAGATCCCGCTGCAGGGGCTGCACTGGTTCTTCGACCACGCCGAAACCATCTCCGAAAAATCCATCGACCGCATCGCCGAGCTCGGCGGCGGCATCGCCGTGCAGCACCGCATGGCCTACCAGGGCGAATACTTCGTCGAGCGCTACGGCATCGGCGCGGCGCAGGCCACGCCGCCGGTCAAGCGCATGCTGGAGAAAGGGGTCAAGGTCTCGGCCGGCACCGACGCCACCCGCGTCGCCTCGTACAACCCGTGGGTGTCGCTGGCGTGGCTGGTCAGCGGGCGCACCGTCGGTGGCCTGCGCCTGTATCCGCAACGCAATTGCGTGGACCGCGAAACCGCGTTGCGGATGTGGACCGAGCACGTCACCTGGTTCAGCAACGAGGAAGGCAAGAAGGGCCGCATCCAGGTCGGCCAGTTCGCCGATCTGGTGGTGCCGGATCGCGACTTCTTCGGCTGCGCGGAAAGCGACATCGCCGATACCACCGCGCTGCTGACCATGGTCGGCGGCAAGGTGGTGTGGGCCAGCGGCGCGTTCGCCGACCACGACGAAGCGCCGCCGCCGCCGGCGCTGCCGGACTGGTCGCCGGCGCGCAGCTTCCGCGGCTATGGCGCCTGGGGAGAGGCGCCGAAGGCGGCGCTGTCGCAGTCGCAACAGATCGCGGCCAGTTGCGGCTGCGCCCACGACTGCACCATCCATGGGCACCAGCACGCCACCGCGTGGAGCAGCCAGCTGCCGATCGCCGACCTGAAGAGCTTCTGGGGCGCGCTGGGTTGCGCGTGCTGGGCGGTATGAGCCGGAGGAGTGCGATGGACACGATGAGCACGCAGGCCGGCATCGGTGCGCAGAACGTATCGCGCACCGCGAGCATCGCGCGGAGCATGCGCCATGCATGAGTCCAGCCATTCGATCGGCACGCGCCTGACGCCGGCCTGGCTGCGCTGGCTGGCGCTGCTCGGGCTATGCGCGGCCTATCTGCAGGGCGGACTGGTCAAGGCCTTCGCCTTCGACGGCGCGGTGGCGGAGATGGTGCATTTCGGCATGGCGCCGGCCGCGCCGCTGGCGGCGGCGGTGATCGTGCTGGAACTGGGCGCGTCGCTGCTGATTCTCAGCGGCGCGTATCGTTGGCTGGGCGCACTGGCCCTGGCCGGTTTCACCCTGGGGGCCGCGTGCGTGGCCAACCGCTATTGGGAGATGAGCGGCATGCAACGCTTCGCGGCGATGAACGCGTTCTACGAACACCTGGGCCTGGTCGGCGGCTTCATGCTGGTGGCCTGGCACGACCTGCGCGAGCGTGCGCATGGCTGAGTCCACCGCGCCCGCACCGGCCACCGGCAGCTTCGCCCCGCTGCGGCATCGCGTGTTCGCGGTGCTGTGGGCGGCCACCGTGCTCGGCAACGTCGGCAGCTTCATGCGCGACGTCGCCAGTTCCTGGCTGGTCACCGACCTGTCCGACAATCCCGCCGCGGTGGCGCTGATGCAGACCGCGGCGACGCTGCCGGTGTTCCTGCTGGCGATTCCCGCCGGGGTGCTGTCGGACATCCTCGACCGGCGCCGCTTCCTGATCTGCGTGCAGCTGCTGCTGGCCAGCGTCAGCGCCAGCCTGCTGCTGCTGTCCAAGACCGGCGCGCTCACCGTCGAGTACCTGGTCGCGCTGACCTTCGTCGGCGGCATCGGCAGCGCGCTGATGGGGCCGACCTGGCAGGCGATCGTGCCGGAACTGGTGCCGCGCGCGGACCTGAAGAACGCAGTGGCGCTGAACTCGCTGGGCATCAACATCGCCCGCGCGCTGGGCCCGGCCGGCGGCGGCCTGCTGCTGGCCAGCCTGGGCGCGGCCGCCGCCTACGCCAGCGACGTGCTCAGCTACGTGTTCGTGGTCGCCGCGCTGCTGTGGTGGCCGCGCGCCAAGGTCGCCGACAGCGGCCTGTCCGAGCAGTTCTTCGGCGCTTTCCGTGCCGGCCTGCGCTACGCCCGCGCCAGCCGCGAACTGCACGTGGTGCTGCTGCGCGCGGCGGTGTTCTTCGTGTTCGCCAGTTCGGTGTGGGCGCTGCTGCCGCTGGTGGCGCGGCGCATGCTCGGCGGCAGCGCCGGGTTCTACGGCGTGCTGCTTGGCGCGGTCGGAGTCGGCGCGATCCTCGGCGCGATCGTGCTGCCGCAGTTGCGCAAGCGCCTGGACGCCGATGGCCTGGTGCTGCTGGCCGCGGTGCTGACCGCGGCGGTGATGGCGGCGCTGGCGGCCACACCGTCAAAGACCGTCGCGGTGCTGTTGCTGCTGGTGCTCGGCGTCGGCTGGATCGTGGCGCTGACCACGCTCAACGGCGTGGCCCAGGCGGTGCTGCCGAACTGGGTGCGCGGCCGCGGCCTGGCGGTGTATCTGACCGTGTTCAACGGCGCGATGGCCGGAGGCAGCCTGGGCTGGGGCTTGATCGCCGCGCAGCTCGGCATCGCCGCCACGCTGCTGCTCGGCGCCGGCGCGCTGCTGCTGGTCGCATTGGTGTTCCATCGCCTGCGCCTGCCCAAGGGCGAGGCCGACCTGCAGCCGTCCAACCACTGGCCCGAACCTTTGCTCAATGCACCGGTGGCGCACGACCGCGGCCCGGTCATGGTGCAGATCGAATACCGCGTGCGTGCTTCCGACCGGCCGCCGTTCCTGCACGCCTTGCGCGCACTGTCGCAGGAGCGGCGCCGCGACGGCGCCTACGCCTGGGGCATCACCGAGCACAGCAACGAGCCGGAGCGGGTGATGGAATGGTTCCTGGTCGAATCCTGGGCCGAGCATCTGCGTCAGCACCAGCGCGTCTCGCATGCCGACGCCAACCTGCAGGAGGCAGCGCTGCGCTACCACATCGGCCCGGAACGGCCGGCGGTGCACCACTTCCTGGCGCTGGACCTGCATCAGGCGCAACCGCCGGCTGCCGATGGACGTGGCGACTAGCGCGTTTCAGCGCAGGTTTCCACGCTTGGCGAAATGCTAAGGAGCAGAAGTGGCGGTGGTGGAAGGGCTTCAGTTGCGATGACGTGTCAGTAACGCTCGTCGCGACTGAAGTCACTCCCACAGGTGTTGCCCGCGATACGACCGGATGCGGAGAGAGGCTAGCCGATCTAGCCTTCTCGGATGTCGGCCGATGCAGCAACGCCATCACGCCATTGTAGGAGCGGCTTCAGCCGCGACGAACGAAGTCATCGGCACACCAGGTCGAGTGGAAGCATCGGCACCGATGTCTCGACGGCATGTCCAGCTCACAAACTGCTGGCCATGAAAGACCAGCGTCGATGGCAGTACGCAGACCACAAGCCCGCGCACCCGCCTATTCCACCTCGGCCACGCTAGCGCTATAGGTCGCGCCATCGCGCCGCACCCGCACCGGGCCGCCGAACACCGCCGACAGCGGCGCATCGGCCAGCAGTTCCTCGCGCGTGCCGTCGGCGTACACGTGGCCGCCGCGCAGCAGGATCACCCGCTCGATCTCCGGCACGATCTCCTCGATGTGGTGGGTCACCAGCACCAGGGTGATGCCCTGGCGGGCAAGGCCGCGCATCGTCGCCAGCAGGTGCTGGCGCGCGATCAGATCCAGCCCGGTGCTGGGTTCGTCCAGCAGCAGCGCCTGCGGCCGGTTGACCAGCGCCCGCGCGATCAGCACGCGCCGGGTCTCGCCGGCGGACAGCTCCGCGTACGGTCGCTGCAACAGCGGTAACGCGTGCGCCAGCTGCAGCGCCTCGCGCGCGCGGTCGCGCATGGCCTGGGTCACCTCGCGATGCGGCGGCACCACGTAGCTGGCGAAGAACCCGGACAGCACCGCGCTCTCCACGTCCAGCCCAGGCATGTCGGCGAGATTGACGCTGAGGTCGCCGGTGACGATGCCCAGCTGGCTGCGCAGCCGGTCCACCTGCCAGCGGCTCTGGCCCAGCACCTGCACGGGGGCGGCTTCGCCGGCGCGCGCCAACGGATACAACTCGCGCGTGATCAGCTTGATGAACGAGGACTTGCCGCAGCCGTTCGGGCCGAGCAGCGCGGTGTGCTTGCCGAGCGCGATGCGCAGGCTTAGCTCGTGCAGCACGCGCACCTGGCCGCGCACCACGCTGGCGCGGTCCAGTTCAATCAGTGGCGCGGCGGCCGGCATGGGAGTTGCATCGGGGATGGCGACGGACATGGAAGTGAAACCGTTCTGTGATCAAGAGCGCGCAGCGGCTGAATACCGTACGCAGGCGATGGGTGAAGTTTGCCGCCACTGGCCCCATCATGTCTCCTATACCAACCTGGCGCACGCCTTCACCGGCCTGGAGTTCTGGCAATGTCCGACGCGATCCTCGACTTCCTCAGTACCGGCCTGCTCGATGTCGGCTGGTGGGGCATGCTGGCGGTGCTGCTGGTGTTCACCCAGCTGACCATCTTCGCGGTGACCTTGTACCTGCACCGCAGCCAGGCGCATCGCGGCGTCGATTTCCATCCGCTGCTGTCGCACTTCTTCCGTTTCTGGACCTGGTTCACCACCTCCATGATCACCAAGGAGTGGGTGGCGATCCATCGCAAGCACCACGCCAAGGTCGAGACCGACGAGGATCCGCACAGCCCGCAGACCAAGGGCATCGGCCGTGTGTTCTGGCGCGGCGTGGAGCTGTACCGCGAAGCGCGCGCCATGCGCGGCGACATCGAGCAGTACGGCAAGGGCGCGCCGGACGACTGGATCGAGCGCCGCCTGTACACCGCGCATGCGAACTGGGGGCCGATCGCCTTGTTCGCCTTCGACTTCCTGCTGTTCGGCCTGCCCGGCATCGCCCTGTGGGCGCTGCAGATGGCCTGGATCCCGTTCTGGGCCGCCGGCGTGGTCAACGGCCTCGGCCACTGGTGGGGCTACCGCAACTTCGAATCGGCCGACACCTCGACCAACCTGACCCCGTGGGCGCTGTGGATCGGCGGCGAAGAACTGCACAACAACCACCACGCGTTCCCGAGTTCGGCGCGCTTCTCGATGCGGCGCTGGGAACTGGACATCGGCTGGGTCGCGATCCGCGCGCTGGCGGCGCTGCGCCTGGCCAAGGTCCTGCGTGTGGCGCCGACCCTGGACGTGCGTCCGAACATCGCCGTGCCCGATGCCGACACCCTGCGCGCGCTGCTCTCGCACCGCTTCCAGGCGATGACCGACTACCAGCGCAACGTGTTCACCCCGGCGCTGAAGGAAGAGGCCGCGCTGGCCGGCGCCAAGCTGCGCCAGCTGCTGCCGCGGCGCCTGCGCAAGGGCCTGGTCGACGATGGCCGCTGGCTCAAGCCCGACGCGCGCGAACAGCTGCAGCACTGGGTCGCGCAGCGCCCGCGCATGCGCACCCTGGTCGAACACCGCGCGCGCCTGGCCGCCCTGCTGGAAGCGCGCAGCCACGACGCCAGCGAACGCCTGAAGCAACTGCAGGCCTGGTGCCACGACGCCGAGGCCAGCGGCATCGCCGCCCTGCAGGCCTATGCGGCACGGTTGAAGGGCTACGCCCTGGCATGACCCGCGGTCTGCTGCAGCCGCTTCGCGAACGCCGCCTCGTGCGGCGTTCGTCGTTCATGGTCGTGTTCGTGGCGTCGGTCGCGCTTGGCGGTGCCGTTGGCACCGCCAGCGCGCAGGTCGTCGACAGCACCGGAAGCTACCTGCAGCGCATGGACCGCGACGGCGACGGCCGCGTGAGCCTGGACGAATACCTGGCCTGGATGAGCTACGCCTTCGACGCCCGCGACCTCGACCACGATGGTGTGCTCAGCCCCGCGGAACTGCCTGGCGGCCGCGGCAAGCCGATCAGCCGCGTCCAGCACCAGGCGACTTTGACTGCGCGCTTTCGCAAGCAGGACAGCAATGGCGATGGGTATTTGAGCGCAAGAGAGTTGGCGGCGCCACCGCAGTGAGGCGGTATAACCCGAGCATCTCTCGCCGCGAATATGAAGTGGGCGGCGCCTATCAATTCCTCATGATTCCCACAAATATTTCTCGACAACCACCCACTTTCCCGCAACCTTCCTAAGAAAAACGTCACTGTTCTTGCCGGTGGGAGGAAAGCCGACTTCTACGAATGCAGCATCTTCATCGAAATACATCTTCTCGATCGCAATAAACTCGTGGTGCGGATCAAAGCCCGGAGACGAGGAGCGCACGAATTTGATGCCACTCCTCGATGTTCCGCACTCCTGTACTTTTGTCGGCATTCGATCCCACAGAAAAGTCGTCTCGCGGGACTCGAAGTGCGCTGCCGCATAGTGCCGGATTTCAGCATCATCCGCGATCGCTCGCAGTACTTCGAAATGTGTCAGTCGACATTCCGCGTTGCGCCCCGACAGGGAATCGCGCGAACAGCCGTTCATCAGCAGCACGAGCGATGCGACCACGCAGAGAAACCGAAATTTTCGCGGCGCAGCTATCGTTCCCATGACTGGTTTCCATCCGATTGCCAGACTGCGCATAAGGTCGTACGCCAGCTAAGCTTGTCAATCGCACGCCACTGCAGTCCAGCACCCATGCCCGAACTCCCCGAAGTAGAAACCACCCGGCGCGGCCTGGAGCCGCATCTGCTGGGGCGGCGCATCCACGGCGTGATCCTGCGCCGGCCGGATCTGCGCTGGCCGATCCCGCCGGAGGTGGCGCAGCAGTTGCCGGGGCAGCGCATCGATGGCATCCGCCGCCGCGCCAAATACCTGCTGATGGACACCGACGCCGGCAGCGCGCTGCTGCACCTGGGCATGTCCGGCAGCCTGCGCGTGCTGCCAGGAGACACGCCGCCGCGGGCGCACGATCACGTGGACATCAGCCTGGAAGATGGGCGCGTGCTGCGCTTCAACGATCCGCGCCGCTTCGGTTGCCTGCTGTGGCAGGCGCTGGGGCAGGTGCATCCGTTGCTCGAGGAGCTGGGGCCGGAGCCGCTGTCGGACGAATTCGACGGCGATTACCTGTTCCGGCGCAGCCGTGGCCGGAGTGCGCCGATAAAGACGTTCTTGATGGACCAACGCGTCGTGGTCGGAGTCGGGAACATCTATGCCGCCGAAAGCCTGTTCCAGGCAGGAATCAGTCCGCTGCGCGAGGCCGGGGAGGTCTCGCGGGCACGCTATGCGCGCCTGGCCGAGGCGGCCAAGGCGATCCTCGGCTATGCCATCGCCCGCGGAGGCACCACCTTGCGCGACTTCATCAGCCCGGACGGGGCGCCCGGCTACTTCGAGCAGGAGTTGGCGGTCTACGGCCGCGAGGGCGAGGCCTGCAAACGCTGTGGGCGGCCGCTGCGTCACGCCAGCATCGGCCAGCGCGCCAGCGTCTGGTGCGGGAGCTGCCAGCGCTGACGGACGGCAGCCGCTGGCCGCCGGCGCGCGCTATAGTCCGCGCGACTCCCGGCCGGAGGAGAGACCGCCGTGGTAGAGACCGCCCCCGAGATCACCGTGTGGCTGGATGCCGCGCGCGGCGGCGACCGCGAGGCGCTCGATCGCGTGCTCAGTACGCTCTATCAGGAACTGCACAGCATGGCCCGGCGCCAGTTGGCCGGGCAGCAGGCGCAGACCCTGGATGCGACCTCGCTGGTCCACGAGTCCTATCTGAAGCTGCTCGGCGCGCACGACATGGCCCGTTTCGACGGCCGCGCGCATTTCTTCGCCTACGCCGCCTCGGCGATGCGCAGCGTGGTGGTGGACTACGCGCGCAACCGCCTGACCCGCAAGCGCGGCGGCGATCTCAAGCGCGTCGCCGAGATCCCCGAGGACAGCGGCGGGGTGCGCCTGGACGAGGATCTGCTGGCGCTGGACGTGGCGCTGGACCGGCTGCAGGCGATCGACGAGCGCCTGGCCAAGGTGGTGGAGCTGCGCTATTTCGCCGGCTTGTCCGAACAGGAAATCGCCGAGCTGATGCAGCGCTCCGAACGCAGCATCCGCCGCGACTGGCAGAAGGCGCGCATCTTCCTGCTGGCGGCGATGCAGGATCACTAGGACCGACCGGAGCACCGCATGGACGCGCTGCAGTGGCAACGCCTGTCGCCGTTGCTCGACGAATTGCTGGATCTGACCCCGGAGGCGCGCGCGGCGCGGCTGGCGCAGTTGCACGCGCAGGATCCGGCCAGCGCCGACGACCTGGTGCGCATGCTGGCGCTGGACGCGGCCGGCTCGGACCTGCTCAGCGAGCCGTTGCTGGCCACCGCCACCGAGTGCCTGTGCGCCGGTAGCCGGATCGGGCCGTATGCGCTGGAGCGGCTGCTCGGCGAAGGCGGCATGGGCCAGGTCTGGCTGGCGCAACGCGCCGACGGCCTGTACCAGCGCCAGGTGGCGCTGAAGCTGCTGCGCCCCGGCTATGCCGATGCCGCGCTGCGCCAGCGCTTCACCCGCGAACGCGAGATCCTGGCGCGGCTGGAGCATCCGCACCTCGCGCGCTTGCTCGACGCCGGCATCGCCAGCGACGGACGCCCGTACCTGGCCTTGGCCTATGTCGAAGGCGAGCCGCTCACCGACTATTGCCAGCGCCTGCACCTGCCGGTCAGCGCGCGGCTGCGGCTGTTCCTGCAGGTGTGCGAGGTGGTCAGCCATGCGCACGCCAACCTGATCGTGCATCGCGACCTGAAGCCGTCCAACATCCTGGTCAACGCCGCAGGCGACGTGCGGCTGCTCGACTTCGGCATCGCCAAGCTGCTCGACACCGAGGCCGACCCTGCGGCCGACGCGCATCCGCGCACCGAGGCGCGCGCGTTCACCCTGCACTACGCCGCGCCGGAGCAGGTGCGCGGCGAACCGATCACCACGCTGACCGACGTGTATTCACTGGGGGTGGTGCTGTACGAACTGCTCACCGACCAGAAGCCCTATCACCTGCGCCGCAGCAGCGATGCCGAATGGGAGCGCGCGATCCTGGCGGTGGAGGCGCCGCGGCCGTCGGCGGCGGTGGCGCGCGCCGCGCAGCAAGGACAACGCGACCCGGCCGAGGCGCGGCGCCTGGCCCGACGGTTGAGCGGCGACCTGGACAACATCCTGCTCAAGGCGCTGCAGAAGCCGCTGCCGCAGCGCTATTCCTCGGCCGAGGCGCTGGCCCAGGACCTGCGCCGCCATCTGCAGGGGCGCACGGTGCAGGCGCGCCCGCAGGGCGTGGCCTACCGCCTGCAGAAATACCTGCAGCGGCATCGCTGGAGCGTGGTGCTCGGCAGCCTGACCGCCGCCGCGCTGCTCGGCGCCGCGGGCGTGGCGCTGTGGCAGGTGCGCGAGGCGCATCGCGAAACGGTGCGCGCGCAGGCGATGCAGGACTTCGTGATCGGCCTGTTCGATCGCGCCGGCAACGCGCAGCGCGGCGACGGCTTCGACCTGCGCGGGCTGCTTGCCAGCGGCGAACAGCGCGGCGAACGCGAACTGCTGCGGCAGCCGCTGGCGCGTGCGGAACTGCAGGGGGTGATCGCGCGCCTGCGCATCGGCCTGGGCGACTATCGAGAAGCGTTGCTGTTGCTGCAACGGCAGCGCGCGCTGCTGGCCACGCAGGACGATGTGCCGCTGGCGCTGCGCCTGGAAGCGGCGGCGCAGCATGGGCGAGCGCTGCGCCTGCTGAGCCGTTCGCAGGAGTGCGTGGCGCTGCTGCAGCCGCTGGCGGCGCAGGCGCAGCAAGCGCAGGCGCAGTTGCCGCTGCAGGCCGCGGGGTTCTTCTCGCAACTGGGACGTTGCCGGCGCGTGCTCGGCGAACGCGCGCCGGCGCGGGCCTGGTTCGAGCGCGCGCTGGCGCTGCACCGCGACGTGCTGAAGGACCCGGCCGGCATCGTCGAGAGCATGACCGACATCGCCTCGATGGACAGCGACATCGGCAACACCGATGCGGCGATCGCCGGCTACCTGCAGGCCCTGGCCTTGCTCGATCGCCAGGCCGGCCCGCGGCATCCGCTCAGCGTGAACCTGCTGCGCAGCCTGGGCGTGGCCTACCGCGATCGCGGCGATGTCGACCAGGCCGAGCAGGCGGTGAGCGCGGCGCTGACGTTGTCGCGCAGCTTGAACGGCGATCGCCACCCGGTGAGTCTCGGGCTGCGGCGTTTGCGGGCGGCGGTGATGATCGACCAGGGCCGCCTGGACATCGCCGAGCGCGAACTGCGCGCCGCGCATGCGCTGACCGTGGAGCGGCTGGGCCCCACCCACCGCGACACCGGCATGAGCTGGAGTTCGCTGGCGATGCTGGAACTGGAGCGCGGCCAGGGCGTGCAGGCGATCGCCGACATGGACCGCTCGGTGGCGATCATGCGCGCGCCCGACAGTCAGGCGCTGCTGCCGTACATGCTGCTCAACCAGGGCCTGGCGCTGTCGGCGGCGGGCCGCCACCGCGATGCGCTGGCGCCGCTGTACGAAGCGCGCGCGCGCTGGATCGCGCAGCTCGGCCAGAACAACCCGGCGGTCGGCGACAGCGAGCGGTTGATCGCCGAGGCGCGCGCCGCGCTCGGCGAACCGCGGCAGGCCGATGCGCTGCTGGCGCAGGCGCTGCGCCGCACCGAGGCCGGCTACGGCCCGACCCATCCGCGCACGCGCGCGGTGCGCGTTGCCTGGGCGCGCAACCTGGGCCGGCTCGGCCGCGACGCGCAGGCGTTGCACGAACTGGAGGCGCAGGCGCGGCAGGGCGGCGACGGCATCGAAAGCCGCAAGCTGCGCTGGCGCGCCCGCGCCTATGCCGCCGAGCTGCATTGCCAACGGCGCGGCGCTGCGGGCGACGGGCGTGGCGAACTGCAGGCGCTGCAGCGCGAACTGGCGCAGGCGCAGCCGCAGGGCGGCACGCTGGTGCACGAGGTGGAGGAGCTGCGTGCCGCATGCGCTCCGCCGGCGGCGTTGACCGCGGCGCGCTGAGTCCTGCTGCGGCGGCGGCGCGACGCCGGCCGCTCCCGGCGCAGTGGCGGGTCCAGCCGACGGCGGCCTGGCATCGCCGCCCCGAACCGCCGGCGATCGCCGCTACCATGGGCCATCGCCCTTCGATCCGCCGCGCCGTGCCCGTCCGCCATATCCTGTTCCTGTGCGCCCGCAACCGGCTGCGCAGCCCGACCGCCGAACAGCTTTTCGCCGACTGGCCGGGCATCGAGACCGCGTCGGCGGGAGTCAATGCCGATGCCGATAGCGCGGTGACGCCGGAGCTGCTGGCCTGGGCCGACCTGATCTTCGTGATGGAACGGCGCCACCGCAGCAAGCTGTCGGCCGCATTCCAGCGGCACCTGAGCGGCAAGCGCATCGTCTGCCTGGACATTCCCGACGACTATGCGTTCATGGATCCGGCGTTGGTCCGGCGGCTGCAGCAAGCGGTGACGCCGCATCTGCCGCGGCGTCATCCGGCGCTCTGAGCGACAGGCGGCGTGGACGCGCGCCTTAACCCGTCGCCTGCCGCGACGAGCGCGGCAGCGAACCTCTCACTTGCCGCGCGGTCGCACGGCGCCGCTCGCTACGACTGTGCCAGTGCAGTGCCTCCGCCACCTCGTCGTCGAGAAGCGGCGGAACTATCGCGTCTGCTCAAGGACTTCGCCAGCCGCGACCGAAATCGCCACGACCGTCGCCTTCGCTGCTGCGACAACTGCAGGTGTCCGAATCAGCCCGCTGCCGAAGCTGCGCGCTCTCCTGCGACAGCCGCGTCCGCCGGATTGCGCCGAGCGGCAACGGCCGCGGCGCATGCGCAACCGGCCGACTGTCGCCGCGGCCGCAGAGTCGCCACAATCGGGCTTCCTTCCTCGATCGCAGGTTCGCCATGCGCACCGATACGCAGAATGGACGGCCGCGACCGCGACCGCGCGCGGCGCTGCTCGCGCTACTCGGCGCCTGGCCGTTGCTCGCCGCCGCCGCTCCGGCAACTGCGCCAGGCACCGATGCGACCGCGCCGTGGGTCATGGACAACGGCGTGGTCCGGCTCACGGTCACGCCGACCCTGGGCGGGCGCGTGCTGGGCTTCCAGCGCAGCGGCGGGCCGAACCTGATCAAGGTCGGCGACGCGGTGCAGCGCCAGCCGCTGCCCACGGTCAACGCGGCGGCGAACGATATCCCCTATTTCGGCCACGACGTCTGGGTCGGGCCGCAGAGCGCGTGGTGGCAGCATCAGGACGCCAATCCGGCGCGGCGCGCGGCCCATGCCAACTGGCCGCCGGACCCGTACCTGAGCTTCGCCACCACTACCGTCACCGCGCGCGCGCCGCAGCGCCTGCAGCTGCGCGGCGTGGACAGCCCGGTCAGCGGCGTGCGCCTGCGCAAGATCTTCGCGGTGTCGCCGCAGCGCGCCGACAGCGTGCTGCTGCAGGTGCAGGCGCAGAACGTGCGCAAGACCGCGGTGGCCTGGGACCTGTGGTTCAACACCCGGGTCAGCGCGGCCACGCGGGTGCTGGTGCCGGTCGCGGCCGCCGCCGACATTCGCGTGCAGCCCAGCGATGGCGCCGGCTACGCGCCGCCGCAATACTTGCTGCAGGACGGGCTGATGGCGCTGGCGGCCGCGCCGCCGGGCAGCGCTGGACAACGCGGCAAGCTGCTGCTGCAGCCGTCGGCGGGCTGGATCGCCGCCTTCGCCAACGGCCAGGCGTGGGTGATCCGCTTCGCGCACCAGCCGCGTGCGCGCATCCATCCCGAGCAGGGGCAGGTCGAGTTCTACCTGGATGCGCCGGCCTCCGATCCGGGCAGTGGCCTGCTGGAAATGGAAGTGCACGCGCCGTACCGGACCCTGGCGCCGGGCCAGACCATGCAGGCCGAGGAGCAATGGACATTGCTGGACTACACCGGCGGCGACGACCCGGCGCAGCAGCGCAGCTTCCTGTGCCGGCACGCCGCGGCGCTGGCGCTGGCGGGCGCCTGCACCACGCCCTAGCTCTCGCGTTTAACGCCGCTTGTCTATGATGGAGGCCCTTTCCGCTTCGATCCGGCCCATGCAACGACGCGATTTCCTCAAGAACGCCGCCGCCGCCTTCGCCGCCATGGGCTTGCCCGCGATGCCGATGCTCGGCCAGGCCGCGCCCGCGGTCGGCCTGCGCCGCCTCGGCAAACCGCAGCCCTTCGATTACGCCTGGCTCAAGGGCCATGCCCGGGCCATGGCCCAGGCGCCCTACCAGAGCCACAAGCGGGTGCTGCCGGGACCGCTGGAATCGCTGAACTGGGACCAGTACCAGTCGATCCGCTACCGCCAGGACCACGCGTTGTGGGCGGTGGACAACGAGTCGAAGTTCCAGGCCAAGTTCTTCCACCTGGGCCTGTACTTCAAGTCGCCGGTGCACATGTTCGACCTGGTCGACGGGCAGGCGCAGGAACTGGCCTACGACGGCGCCGCGTTCGATTACGGCAAGAGCGGTCTGCAGGGCAAGCACCTGCCCAAGGAGCTGGGCTTCGCCGGCTTCCGCCTCAACACCAAGCAGGACACCGACCGCGACTTCGCCGCGTTCCTCGGCGCCAGCTATTTCCGCGCGGTGGGCAAGGAAGGCCAGTACGGCCAGTCCGCGCGCGGGCTGGCGATCGATACCGGCACCGGCGGGCCGGAGGAATTCCCGGACTTCATCGCCTACTGGCTGGAGCAGCCCAAGGCCGGCTCGGACACCGTGGTGGTGTACGCGCTGCTGGACTCGCCGAGCGTGGCTGGTGCCTACCGCTTCGCGATCACCAACGGCGACGTGCTGCTGATGGACATCGACAGCGCGTTGTATCCGCGCAAGACCATCGAGCGGCTGGGCCTGGGACCGTGCACCAGCATGTACCAGGTCGGCGAGAACGACCGCCGCATGGACTGGGACTGGCGCCCGGAGATCCACGACACCGACGGCCTGGCGATGTGGACCGGCGGCGGCGAATGGATCTGGCGGCCGCTGTGCAACCCGCCGCAGCTGCGCTTCAACATGTTCGTGGACGAGAACCCGCGCGGCTTCGGCCTGTTGCAGCGCGACCGCAACTTCGACCACTACCACGACGACGGCGTGTACTACGAAAAGCGCCCGTGCCTGTGGGTGGAACCGAAGCAGGGCTGGGGCAAGGGTTCGGTGCAGCTGGTGGAGATTCCCACCATCGACGAGACCTTCGACAACATCGTCGCGTTCTGGAATCCGCAGGACAAGCCGCAGCCTGGGCAGGAACTGCTGTTCGGCTATCGCCTGTACTGGGGCGCGAAGCCGCCAGCGTCCTCGCCGCTGGCGCAATGCGTGGCCACGCGCACCGGCCTGGGCGGCGTGGTCGGGCAGAAGCGCAGCCATTTCTCCTGGCGCTTCGCGGTGGACTTCGTCGGCGGCGAACTGGCCAGGCTCGGCAAGGACAAGGACGCCAAGGTCGAGGCGGTGCTGCAGCTGAGCCGCGGCAGCACCGAGATCGTCTCGGCGCGGCCGCTGCACGAACTCTCCGGCTACCGCGCGATGTTCGACGTGGTGCCGCCGGACGAGGGCACCCAGCAGATCGACATCCGCCTGTTCCTGCGCGCCGGCGACACGCCGCTGACCGAGACCTGGCTGTACCAGTGGACGCCGCCGCCGGCGGCCGAGCGCAAGTTGTATTGAGCGTGGCCGGGGCTGCCGCGTCATGCGCGGCATCGCCTCGCTACTTGCGGTGCCCGACGTCGTTTGTCGCGGCTGAAGCCGCTCCTACAAAAGCTCGCGGGGCCACCGTGCTGGATGCACTGTAGGAGGGGTTTCAACCCCGACGCCTTTTGCAGTGCGATGAAATTGCCGGCTTCGCTCGTCGCGGCTGAAGCCGCTCCTACAGTGGCTTGCGGATAGCGGCCTGGTGCACTGTGGGAGGGACTGCAGTCCCGACGCTTTTCGCAACGCTACGCATCGGCTGGCTTCGCGCGTCGCGACGGAAGTCGCTCCCATAAGAGGCTCGCAGCAAGGTGCCGGGTGCACTGTGGGAGGGACTTCAGTCCCGACGCGCGACCTGTCCGGCATCGCGCGTTGCGGCGGCTCAGGGCTTGGCCGGTTGCGGCGGCTTCGGCGCGGTTTCCTGGGTGATGTCCTCGACATCGCCGATATCCACGCGGCCCGGCGTGCGGCCGTCCCAGACCCGGTCCTGCAGCTTCCAGTACGCCGCCGGTTCCCAGAATTCCTTGGCGTAGAACACTTCCGGATCGACGCTGCCGCCGCGCGGACCGTTGATCTGCAGGCCAGAGGCGCCGGAGTAGCCGAGCATGCTGCCGGTGCTGCGCGACGCTTCGCGGCGCAGTACCGCTTCCTGGCGCGGCTTGGCCACCTGGTCGCCATACGTGGCCAGCATTTTCTTGTCCTGCTTGACCGCGCGCTGCCGCTCTTCGGGCGTCAGCTGGTTCCAGTACTCCATCTTGCGCGTGGTGAAGGCGTCGTAGCCGCGCTCGGAGGCCAGCGCCATCCACAGGAAGCCCATCGCGCGATCCTGCGCGCCGCCCTGGCCTTCCCAGTACATCTCGCCCAGCCGCGCCTGCGACGGCTTGTCGGCGTAGCGCGCGGCGAGCTGGTAGTTCTTCTTGGCCTCGGCGAACTCGCCCTTCTTGTCGGCGCGGATCCCGGCGCGGCGATAGAACAGGTCCAGGTGCGCCTCGAGGAACCCGTCGGTCATCACCTGCGCCGGAATGTCGTCGAAGGTGCGGGCGTTGTCGGCGGCGGCGGCCGGGCCGGACAGCGCCAGCGCAACCGCAACGACCAGCGCGGCGCAGCCGCCGATGGCATATCCCTTGAACTGATGCATAGAACTCTTCCCATGAGTGCGATCGCCGACGATTCTAAATGGGCGTCGCGGCCGCGATCCATAGACTGATGGCCTATGCGGCCGAGGACGGTGTCGACGTTTTCAACCGATGTTCATGGTCGGTGTCGCGTCGACTGCCGCCGAAACGGATCGGCGGATGGATGCACCAAGGCAGTGCATGGCACTCGCGCGGCGTTCGCCTGCGCATGCGGTTGAACCGCGAAAAGTGGCGTCGCGTTCGGCCAACGCCGTCTTTCGTCCGCCGCCGCAGCCGTCAGCCGGCGCGGCGGGCCGACTACCGCGGCAACGCGATCTGCAACGGGTCGATGCGGCCCTCGCCGCGCATGATCTTCTTGAACTCGGCGCGGCTCACCGACACGTAGCGCTCGTTGCCGCCGATCTCCACCTGCGGGCCGTCCTGCACGGCGTGGCCGTCGGCGTCCACGCGCACGGTCATCGTCGCCTTGCTGCCGGTGTGGCAGATGGTCTTGATCTCCTGCAGTTCGTCGGCCCAGGCCAGCAGGTACTGGCTGCCCTCGAACAGCTCGCCGCGGAAATCGGTACGCAGGCCGTAGCACAGCACCGGGATGCGCAGCCGGTCGACCACCTCGCTGAGCTGCCAGACCTGCGCGCGGCTGAGGAACTGCGCCTCGTCCACCAGCACGCAATGCAGCGCGCCATCGCGGGCGATGTCGTCCTGCAGCAGCGCCAGCAGGTCGGTGTCCGGCACGAAGGTGTTGCCATCGGCGCGCAGACCGATGCGCGAGGCGACCACGCCGCTGCCGTCGCGGTGGTCCAGGCGTGGGGTCAGGATCGCGGTGCGCATGCCGCGCTCGCGATAGTTGTGCGCCGACTGCAGCAGCGTGGTGGTCTTGCCGGCGTTCATCGCCGAATAGTAGAAGTACAGTTTCGCCATGGGCCGATTCTAGCGCGGCGGCCGGCCCCGTCGCAGGCCGGAGGCGCGCGGGAAAACCCGTTCAGCGCCAGCGCGGCGGCGCGGTCCTCGCCACCGGCCGGCGCCCGCTACAATGCGCGGCCCAGGGAAGTCTTCATGCACGGTCTCAATCCCCCCCAACGCGCCGCGGTGCTGCATTGCGAAGGCCCGTTGCTGGTGCTGGCCGGCGCCGGCAGCGGCAAGACCCGCGTGATCGTGGAAAAGATCGCGCACCTGATCGCCACCGGCCGCTATCCGGCCAAGCGCATCGCCGCGATCACCTTCACCAACAAGTCGGCCAAGGAAATGCGCGAGCGCGTGGCCAAGCGCATCCGCGGCGACGCCGCCGACGGCCTGACCATCTGCACCTTCCACGCGCTGGGACTGAAATTCCTGCAGATCGAGCACGCCGCGGTCGGCCTCAAGCGCGGCTTCTCGATTTTCGACGCCGACGATGCGGCCGCGCAGATCAAGGACCTGATGCATGGCGCCAAGCCCGATGCGATCGACGACGCCAAGAACCTGATCTCGCGCGCCAAGAACGCCGGGCTGTCGCCGGAGCAGGCGATGGCCGCGGCGCGCAGCAACCGCGAACAGGAAGCGGCCAGCCTGTACGAGCGTTACCAGGCGCGATTGAGCACGTTCAACGCGGTGGACTTCGACGACCTGATCCGCCTGCCGGTGCAGGTGCTGGAGGAGAACGAGGACATCGTCATGGCCTGGCGCGAGCGCATCGGCTACCTGCTGGTGGACGAGAGCCAGGACACCAACGACGCGCAGTACCGGCTGCTGAAGATGCTGGCCGGCCCGCGCGGCAACTTCACCTGCGTGGGCGACGACGACCAGAGCATCTACGCCTGGCGCGGCGCCAACCCGGAAAATCTGATGCAGATGGGCCGCGACTATCCGGCGCTGCAGATCGTCAAGCTGGAGCAGAACTACCGCTGTTCCAACCGCGTGCTGCGCGCGGCCAATGCGCTGATCGCGCACAACCCGCACGAGCACCTGAAGACCTTGTGGAGCGACCAGGCCGACGGCGAGCGCATCCGCGTGTGGGAATGCCGCGACAGCGAGCACGAGGCGGAGAAGGTCGCCGCCGAGATCGCCTACCTGGGCACCGCCAAGCAGGTGCCGTGGAGCGATTTCTGCATCCTGTTCCGCGGCAACTTCCAGTCGCGGCCGCTGGAAAAGGCCTTGCAGATCGCCGGCGTGCCGTACCACATCACCGGCGGCACCGCGTTCCTGGAACGGCAGGAAGTGAAGGACGTGCTGTCGTGGCTGCGGCTGCTGGTCAATCCGGACGACGATGCCGCGTTCCTGCGCGCGGTGCAGGCGCCCAAGCGCGAAGTCGGCGCGACCTCGCTGGCCAAGCTGGCCGAACTGGCATCGGCGAAGAATTTGCCGATGTCGCGCGCGGCCGAGTCGATGGGCGCGCTGCAGCAGTTGCCGCCGCGCGCGGCCAACGGCCTGAGCGATTTCGTCGACGTCCTGCACGACTTGCGCACCGCTTCGCTGACCCTGTCCTCGGCCGACGTGGTGCGCCAGCTCGCCGAGCAGTCGGGGCTGATCCGCGAACTGCGCAGCCAGTGCAAGGACGAAACCACCTTCCAGCGCCGCCGCAGCAACCTGGAAGAACTGGCCAAGTGGTTCGAGGGCGGCCCGCGTGGCGCCACCGTCGGCGACCTGGCGGCGCAGCTGGCGCTGCTGTCGCGCAACGACAAGGACGACGGCGGCAACCAGGTGCGGATGATGACGATGCACGCGTCCAAGGGCCTGGAGTTCCGCTACGTGTTCATCGTCGGCTGCGAGGACGGCGTGCTGCCGCACGAGGTCAGCCTGGAGGAGGGCAACCTGCAGGAAGAGCGGCGCCTGCTGTACGTGGGCATCACCCGCGCCAAGGAACAGCTGTGGATGAGCTACAGCAAGCTGACCCGCAAGTTCGGCGAGCACATCCGGCTCAAGCCCAGCCGCTTCTTCGACGAAATCCCCGCCGAGGAAATGCAACGCGACGGCGCCGACCCGGTGGCCGACGCCGAGCGCAAGAAGGAGCGCGCCAATGCCGGGCTGGCGGCGATCCAGGCGTTGTTTGATTGACGGCGGGGATTGGGGATTGGGGAGTGGGGATTCGTAAAGGCGGTTGTGTGTCGCACTTTGCGTGGCAGGCCTGAGCTGAAATGCGCTCGTGTGTCTGGGCATGCGGGCGATTCCTTCTCCCATCGGGAGAAGGTGCCCCGCAGGGGCGGATGAGGGTACGGGCGAAGCCTCGTACGCCCAAACTCCGCGAGACGCTTCGCGCCGTACCCTCACCCCAACCCCTCTCCCGAGGGGAGAGGGGCTCAAAAACAGGTGCTTGTACATGGACGGCCGAGTGCACTGTAGGAGGGGCTTAAGGCCCGACGCTTTTTCTCAGCACAACGGGGATTGCAGCTTCGCGCGTCGCGACTGAAGTCGCTCCCACAAGAAGCGGTGTCGCCGGAGGCTGCGGCTCTTTCAAGTGCAGCCGCTTGGCTGGCGCTCGCCGGTAGCTGGCTGGGTGCACTGTGGGAGGGACTTCAGTCCCGACGCTGTTTCACTTGGTTGTGGGAGTGCTGGCTTCGTTTGTCGCGACTGATGGCCCAAGGCGACCCAGAATCGCTCCCCACAAAAATAAGAGGCTGCTTTCGCAGCCCCTACATGCATCAGTTCGCAGCCCTGCTTACGACGACAGATGCTCGATCGCCGCAACGCTGCCGAGGCGGTCGCCCAGGCGCTTGAGCAGGGCCAGGCGGTTGCCGCGCAGCGCCGGGTCCTCGACGTTGACCATCACCCCGTCGAAGAACGCGTCCACCTGCGGCCGCAGCCGCGCCAGGAAGTTCAGTACGGTGACGTAGTCGTGCTGGCGCAGCGCGCCGTCGGTTTCCACGATCGCCGCTTCCACCGCTTCGGCCAATGCGCTTTCGGCCGGCTCGCGCAGCAGGGTCGGGTCGATCTGCGCAGGAATCGCGCCCTCGGCCTTGCGCAGGATGTTGCGGATGCGCTTGTTGGCCGCAGCCAGCGCCTCGGCCTCCGGCAGCGTGGCGAAGATGCCGATCGCATCGATGCGGCGGTCGAAGTCGTAGAGCGAGCCGTGGATGGCGGTCGCGGCTGAAGCCGCTCCTACAGGAGCCGCGCTTCCTTCAGCCGCTACCGAGAACAAGGCCGCCACCGCGTTGAAATGCGTTGCCGGCACGCCCTTGTCGGCGTAGTAGCCGCGCAGGCGGTCAAGGATGAAGTCGTAGACCTCTTCAACCTGCTCCAACGATACCCCGCCCACCTGAGACTGCATCGGCGATGTTTCCGCTCCTTTCCGCTTTGCTTCGTTGGCGGCTTCTACTTTCTTCATTACCGCGGTTAGGCGAATGGCTTCCATCGCACGGGTTGCTGCATCGGTCAGCAGCACCTTCAGACTCACATCAAACCCACTCTCGATCACCGTCCGCGCCAACCCCAGCGCATTGCGTCGCAGCGCGAACGGGTCCTTGTTGCCGGTCGGCTTCAGCCCCGCGGCAAACCCGCCTGCCAGCGTGTCCAGGCGCTCGGCAATCGCCAGCACCTTGCCCAGCGGCGACAGTGCGATGTCGTCGCCGGCGAAGCGCGGCTGGTAGGCCTCGTCGATCGCCAGCGCGATCTCGCCCGGCTCGCCGGCGGCCTTGGCGTAGTGGCGCCCGGCGATGCCCTGCAGTTCCGGGAACTCGTTGACCATGCGCGACTGCAGGTCGTTCTTGCTCAACTCGGCGGCGCGCCGCGCCTGTGCGGCGTCCACGCCGACCAGCGGCGCGATCGCCTCGGCCAGCGCGGCCACGCGCTGCACCTTGTCGGCGATGCTGCCGAGCTTGGCCTGGTAGGTCACGCTGGCCAGGCCCGCGCCCATCGCTTCAAGACCCTGCTTGAGGTCCTCGTCGAAGAAGAACTTGGCGTCGGCGAAGCGCGGGCGGATCACCCGCTCGTAGCCCTTGGCCACTTCGGCCACGTCGCGCGAGACGATGTTGGCGATGCCGATGAAGTGCTCGGTCAGCTTGCCGCCGTCGTCGAGCACCGGGAAGAATTTCTGGTTGCTCTCCATCGTCTCGATCAGCGCTTCCTGCGGCACCGCCAGGAACGCCTGTTCGAAATGGCACAGCACCGCCGACGGCCATTCCACCAGGTTCACCACCTGCTCCAGGTTGTCGTCGGAGATGCGCGCGCTGCCGCTGGCCTGGCGCGCGGCCTGCTCGACTTCGGCGACGATGCGCGCGCGGCGCGCGTCCGGGTCCACCAGCACCTGCGCCGCCTGCAGCGCGGCCACGTAGTCGCCCGGCTGGGCCAGCGCGACCGGCGCGTCGTGCAGGAAGCGGTGGCCGCGGCTGATGCGGTCGGCCTGCACGCCGAACAGCTGCACCGGCACCACGTCGTTGCCGAACAGCAGCACCAGCCAGTGCACCGGCCGCGCGAAACCGTAGTCGTGGTCGCCCCAGCGCATCGGCTTGGGGATCGGCATCGCCGCGATCGCCTCGCGCAGGATCTCCGGCAGCAGCGCGGCGGTCTGCGCGCCCGCGGTCACTGCACGGTGCACGAAGCGCTCGCCCTTGGCGTCGCTGGTGCGCTCCAGCGCGGTCCAGTCGATGCCGGCCTTGGCGGCAAAACCGGCCAGCGCCTTGGTCGGCTGGCCGTCGGCGTCCAGCGCGATGTTGAGATAGGGGCCGAGCACTTCCGAACGCTGCTCCGGCTGCTCGGCGGCCACGCCCGGCAGCAGCACCGCCAGCCGCCGCGGGGTGGACAGCGGCTTGGCATCGCCGCGTTCGACCGCGATGCCGCGCTTCTCCAGACCGGCGATCACGCCGTCGAACAAGGCCTGCGCCAGGCCCGGCAGCGCCTTGACCGGCAGTTCCTCGGTACCCAGTTCGATCAGCAGGGGATGTAGTGCGCTCATGTGTCAGACCTTGCTAGCGTTTCCCTTCTCCCTGCGGGAGAAGGTGCCCCGAAGGGGCGGATGAGGGTACGGCGGAGCCTTTGGAGTTTGGGAGTGGCAGGTTCTCGTGCCGGCGTACCCTCACCCCAACCCCTCTCCCGGAGGGAGAGGGGCTCTACAGCCTCAGCGCTTCACGCCGGGGAAGCCCAGCTTCTCGCGTTGCGCGTGGTAGGCCTTGGCCACCGCCTGCGCCAGCGCGCGCACGCGCAGGATGTAGCGCTGGCGTTCGGTCACCGAGATCGCGCGGCGCGCGTCGAGCAGGTTGAAGGCGTGGCTGGCCTTGGTCACCTGCTCGTAGGCCGGCAGCGGCAGGCCCAGCTCGACCAGCCGCTGCGCCTCGCGCTCGCAGGCGTCGAAGCGGTGGAACAGTTCGGCCACGTCGGCATGCTCGAAGTTGTACGCGCTCTGCTCCACTTCGTTCTGGTGGTAGACGTCGCCGTAGGTCACCGGCGCGCCGTCCGGGCCGTAGGTCCACACCAGGTCGTAGACGTTGTCGCAATTCTGCAGGTACATGCACAGCCGTTCCAGGCCGTAGGTGATCTCGCCCAGCACCGGCTTGCACTCCAGGCCGCCGGCCTGCTGGAAGTAGGTGAACTGGGTGACCTCCATGCCGTTGAGCCACACCTCCCAGCCCAGGCCCCAGGCGCCGAGCGTCGGCGATTCCCAGTTGTCCTCGACGAAGCGCAGGTCGTGCACCAGCGGGTCGATGCCCAGCGCCTGCAACGAATCCAGGTACAGCTGCTGGATGTTGTCCGGGTTCGGCTTCATCGCCACCTGATACTGGTAGTAGCGCTGCAGGCGGTTCGGGTTCTCGCCGTAGCGGCCGTCGGTGGGGCGGCGGCACGGCTGCACGTAGGCCGCGTTCCACGGCTCCGGCCCGAGCGCGCGCAGGAACGTGGCCGGGTGGAAGGTGCCGGCGCCCACTTCCAGGTCCAGCGGTTGGATCAGCACGCAGCCGTGCTGCGCCCAGAACTGGTTGAGGGTCTGGATCAGACCCTGGAACGTGATCGGAACGGACCGGGAGACGGGCATGCAGCAAAGGCCGGCAAAGGGGGTGCGCTAGTATAGCGACCGACTTGCGGGGACTTCCGCGCACCGGACCTGACCATGGATACGCGACCTGCCGCGCAGCCGCCCGCCGTGCCTGTACCCGCCGCCGTGTCGCTGCCGCCGGGGCGCCTGAATTTCGAGCGCGTGGTCGCTGCGCTGCTCGCCGACGGCCTGGTCGCGCCGGCCGAGCGCGGCCGCATGCAGTTCTCGGCGCAGTCCGCGCGCACCGTCAGCGACGTGCATCCGCTGGTGCTGCTGTCCAACCTGAAACTGGCCGCCACCCGCCCGCCGGGCAGCGAACTGGGCCTGGAACGGCTGACCGAATGGCTGGCGCAGCGCTGCGGCCTGCGCTACCTGCGCATCGACCCGACCCGGGTCGACGTGGCCGCGGTCACAGCCGTGGTCTCGCATGCCTACGCGCGCCGCCACCGCATCCTGCCGCTGGCGCTGGACGGCGAACGCCTGCTGGTGGCGACCAGCGAGCCGCTGGCGCTGGACTGGCTGGCCGACGTGCAACACCTGGCGCGGCGCCGGATCGAGATCGCGGTGGTCAACCCGCTGGACCTGCATCGCTACACGATGGAGTTCTTCGGCGTGACCCGCTCGGTGCGCGGGGCCAAGGACGGGCGCAACGAGCAGAGCAGCGGCCTGCCCAGCTTCGAGCAGCTGGTGGAACTGGGCCGCGGCGGCGACGTCAACGCCGACGACCACCACATCGTGCACATCGTCGACTGGCTGCTGCAGTACGCCTACGAGCAGCGCGCCAGCGACATCCACCTGGAGCCGCGGCGCGAAGCCGGGCGCATGCGTTTTCGCATCGACGGCGTGCTGCACAAGGTGCTGGAAGTGCCGCCGGCGGTGATGACCGCCATCGTCAGCCGGATCAAGGTGCTCGGGCGCATGGACCTGGCCGAGCGCCGGCGCCCGCAGGACGGACGCATCAAGACCCGCTCGCCGGGCGGGCGCGAGACCGAGATGCGCCTGTCGACCATGCCCACCGCGTTCGGCGAGAAGTGCGTGATGCGCATCTTCGACCCCGACGCGGCATTCAAGAGCGTGGACCAGCTCGGTTTCAGCGCGCAGGAAGCGGCCGGCTGGGCGGCGCTGGTCGAACGCCCGCACGGCATCGTGCTGGTCACCGGTCCGACCGGCTCGGGCAAGACCACCACGCTGTATTCCACGCTCAAGCGCCTGGCCACGCCGGACGTGAACGTGTGCAGCGTCGAGGACCCGATCGAGATGATCGCGCCGGAGTTCAACCAGATGCAGGTGCAGACCAACATCGACCTGGATTTCGCCAGCGGTGTGCGCACCCTGCTGCGTCAGGACCCGGACATCATCATGATCGGCGAGATCCGCGACCTGGAAACCGCGCAGATGGCGGTGCAGGCTTCGCTGACCGGGCACCTGGTGCTGTCCACCCTGCACACCAACGACGCGCCCTCGGCGATCACCCGCCTGCTCGACCTGGGCGTGCCGCACTACCTGGTCGCCTCCACCCTCAACGGCGTGCTGGCGCAGCGCCTGGTGCGCACGCTGTGCAGCCACTGCAAGCGCCCGCACACGCTCAGCGATCTCGAATGGGACGCGCTGCGCGAACCCAGCGAAGCGCTGCCGGACGACGTGCAGGTGCACGCCCCGGTCGGCTGCCTGGAATGCCGCCGCACCGGCTACCTGGGCCGGGTCGGCCTGTACGAACTGCTGCCGGTGACGCCGCGCCTGCGCACGCTGATCCGCGCCGACATGGACCTGGCCGGCTTCAGCCGCGCCGCGCAGGCCGAGGGCGTGCGCAGCCTGCGCCGCGCCGGCCTGGAAAAAGTCGCCGCCGGTCTGACCACCATCGAGGAAGTGCTGTCGGTGCTGCCGCCGCGCGAGTGAGCGCAATGCGCGTGCGGTGACGCGCGCGCGCAGGCCGGCATCATCGACCACGGCCCAACATGTCGGCAGCGGATGCACGAAAAACCGCGTCGCCCCGCAGCGCTGCGCCAGCCGATCGGTTTGCGCCTTGACCGCGTTCTGCCGGCAGCATGCCGGTGCCCGGCGCGGTTTGCGCTGCACTCGAATTGATCTAAAGTGCGCCGGACCCTCCTTCTTCGCGCGCCGTGGCGGCTTTCCCGCGCATGGCGCGCATCGCCGATAGCCTGCATGCCCCTCTCCATCGAATCCGCCGCTGCGCGCGTCCGCGAGGCCGTCCATTCCGCCACTGTTGGTCTGGTCGGGCGCGACCAGCTCGCCGAACTGATGGTGCTGGCGGCAATCGCCGAAGAACACCTGCTGATCGTCGGTCCGCCCGGCACCGCCAAGAGCGCGGTGGTCAGGCGCGTCGCCGCCGCGCTGGGCGGCCGCTATTTCGAATACCTGCTGGGCCGCTTCACCGAGCCGTCCGAGCTGTTCGGTCCGGTGGACCTGCGCAAGCTGCGCGAGGGCCTGGTCGAAACCGACGTGGCCGGCATGCTGCCGGAAGCCGAAGTCGCCTTCCTCGACGAGGTGTTCCTGGGTTCGACCGCCATCCTCAACACCTTGCTCGGCGTGTTGAACGAACGTCGGTTCCGGCGCGGCCATACCGATGTGGCCTGCCCGCTGCGCATCTGTGTCGGCGCGGCCAATGCGCTGCCCGAGGACGAGTCGCTGGCCGCCTTCGCCGACCGGTTCCTGCTGCATCTGTTCGTCGACGCGGTGCCGGACCACCAGCTGGAAGCCTTGCTGGCCGGCGGCTGGCAGGCCGAGCGCGCCGAGGTGGTGCATGCGGCCGACCTGGCCGACCTGGACATGCTCGCCCGCCAGGTGCCGCAGGTACAGATGGAGGATGCGCGCGGCGCCCTGGCGCAGGCGGTCCGCACATTGCGCCAGGCAGGGCTGACGCTGTCGGACCGCCGCATCGTCAAGACGCAGCGCCTGGTGGCGGCGGCCACCGTGCTGGCCGGGCGCAACGTCGCCACCGCGGCGGACCTGTGGCCGCTGTTCTACGTGATGCCGACGCGCGAGGCGCAGGCCGCCGCGCAGGATGCGCTGCGCGGCACCTTGGCGCTGGCCACCAATCCGACGCTGCGTGCGGCGGTGGAACATGCGGCATTGCAGCCGATGTCGCGCGTGGCGCGGCTGCTCGAGACCGCCCAGAGCTGCCTGGCCGTGGCCGATCCCGAGGACGCCGCCGCGCGCACCGCTGCCGAAGCGGTGTTGCGCGAGATCGACGCCAATTTCACCGCCGCGTCGCTGCCGCAGGCGCTCGCCGCCGAGCGCGCGCGCCTGATCGAGCGGATCGGCGCCGCCGCATGACGTGGTCGTGGCACGACGATCCTGCGCCGCCGCCGCCGCAGGGCGTCGTGGGCATCGGCCAACTCGCGCGGCGCTTGCTGGAGCGGGCCGCGCGCAGCGAGACGGCAGATGCGCTGATGGCGACGGCCAGCGACGGGCTGCTGGTCCTGACCGGACCGGCGTCGGCGCTGCCCTGGCTCGACGGCGTGCTGTACATCGCGCCGCGCCCGGAAGCGCCGGCGCTGTGGCTGCCGACCGCACAGCGTCCGGGCATCGCCCTGGACCTGCTGGCGCAGGCCGTCGCGCGCCGCCATCCCGATCCGCCGTGGCTGATGCTGCGCGCGCCGGCGGCGCTGGTTCCGCTGAACCGCCTGCTGCCGCTCGGCGCGACGCTGGCGGAGCAGATCCGCCGGCGCTGGGCGGCATGACCGCGGCGCCGACGCTGCCGCCGGCGCTGCAGCCATGGCACGCCTGGCTGGCATGGTTCGAGCCGGACATCGCCGCGATGCTCGGCGACTGGCTGGTGCGGCTGGAGCCGCTGCTCGGCCGCGGCGCCGCGCGCGTGCAGCACGGCATCGCCGATCCGGACGGCATCGAGGATCTGCGCCGGCGCGGACCCTACGAACGCCTGCTGTTGAGCGAGTGGGCCGTGGCCGACCTGCTGCCGGACGAGTTCCTGCGCCGCGCCGCGCACCACGAGCACCTGTTCCTGGCGCCGAAGCTGATCCAGCGCCAGACCGACGCGCTGGTCGTCGCGCTGTTCGACGCCGGCCCCGCACAGCGCGGCGCGCCGCGCCTGCTGCACGTGGCGATGTGGATCCTGCTGGCGCGCCGCGCGCAGGCGGCACGCGCCCGCTTCGCCTGGGGCGTGCTGCAGCGGCCGGGCGAGATGCATGACGCGGGCACGCCTGACGCGTTGCGCGCGCTGCTGCAGGCCCGCACCCACCAGCTGGCGACGGACGCCGAACGCAGCGCCTGGCGCGCGCATCTCGCCCGCAGCGGCCAGGCGGCCAGCGAGTGCTGGTGGATGACCGGCAACGACGAGGCCACCGGCGTCGGCGACCACAGCGTGAGGATCCGCCAGGGCTTCGATGGCCAGTTGCACGTGGCGGTCAGGACCCATCACGCGCGTCGCGAACTGGCACTCGGCATGCCGCGTTCGCCCTGCGCCGCGCACCTGCTGCGCGGGGAGTTCAGCGTCCCGCCGACGCAACCGGCGGCTGTCCCCGCCGACACGCTGAAGGGCAGGTTGTCGCTGCGCCAGCCACCGTTGTTCAGCGTCGATGGCCGCTATGTGGCGCTGCCGCTGGCGGGCGAGCACCAGGCGGTGATGCTGAAGATTCCGCGCGAGGGCCGCCACAAGCGGGCTGCGCCGCGCTACAGCGCATGGACCGCCGACGCCGATCTGATCGGCGGGGTCATCGTGCACAAGGATTTCGCCGGCGTCGTGGCGACGCAGGGGAGAGGCCTGTATTTCTGGAAGATGCCGGGCTTCAGCGTGGTCACGCGGCCGCCGGCCGACGCCTTCGACGCGGTGCCGGGCACCGCGCGCTGGCTGCGCTGCGCCTGGCTCAAGGGCGGCGCGGAAAAGGCGCAGACGCAGCGCGTGGTCGTCCTGGATGGCGCCGGGCACCTGCTGTCGTGGACCAACGCCAGCACCAGGCCCGGGCGCGATGCTCCTGCCCACGCCAAGGTGGACGACGACGTGCTGGCGATGCAGCAGATCGACGCGCAGCGGCTGGTGTATGCCTGCTACGCGTCCGGCCACCTGCGGATCAGCTGCCTGCACCGCGAGGGCAACACCGAACTGCTGACCAAGCTGACCGCGCCATCGCGACCGACCCAGCTGGTGTTCCGCGGGCTGATGCGAGATGGGCAGTGGCAGGGCGCCATCTGTCTGGAATACCGCAGCGACCAGCGCGATGGCGGACGTGTCTACCGTCTGTATCAAGGCGGGCCGCAAGACGGCTATTCCGAACTGGAACTGCGTCCGCCGCCGGGCTGGAAGCTGCTGGGCCTGGTGCCGGACCCGCACGGCGCCGAACGCAGCCAGCTGTTGATGCTGCGCCATGATCGCCGCGCCCTGGTCGGGATCGGCGAGCACGGCCAGGAGATCCTGTACCAGGCATCCAGCGACATCAGCGCCGCGTCGGTTTCGTTCGATGGCGACGCGGTGGCGTTGGTCGACCTGGCAGGGCAGTTGCTGGTCCTGGGCGATGGTGGCCGCCGGGTGCTGATGTGCGTGCACGGGCAGCGCGGAGGCGATCTCGATGGATGAAGCGGTGAATGCGGCGACCGCGGCCGGCAGCGTGCGCGATCCGCTGTGGCGCGGTCTGCAGGAGCTCGACGGCCTGTGGTGGCCTGCCGGCATCCTGCCTGCGCCACTGCGGCTGGCGCGCATGCTGGCCGCCTGGCACCCCGGCTGCCGGGCCTATCGATTCGACGCCGGCGACGCGCTGTGCTTCGCCCACGCGCAGCCGCTGTACTGCGAACGCGTGGGTGCGGTGCCGTTGCGCCGGTTGCACGGCGCGCTGTGCTCCGCGCCGTTGACCGCGGCGGAGCTGGCCGCGCTTCCGGCCATCGATCTCGGCCTGGTCGCCGGTGCCGCGGTGGTGGGGCTGCGTTTCGATCAAGGCACGCTTCTGGACCTGTCCGAAGCGATCGCGCTGGACGATTACCCGCTGCACGACACCTACGATTGCCGCATCCCGCCGCCGGCGCTGGACGTGGCGCAGCTGCAAGGCAAGGACGTGCGCGGTGCGCTCGGCGAGGTCATCCCACCACGCAGTGCCGACAGCGAAGCGTTCCTGCAGGCCATGGCCGGGGCACGTCCGTCAGGATCCCCGCGGGGAGGCATGGCCGCGGTGCGCGAAGGTGTGCTGGGCGTCGTCCTTGCCCTGTTGTCGCACATGCTGCCGCGGCAGACCGCGGCTGCCGCGCCGCATGGCAGCGTGGCCGCACGCCAGTCCGGCGGGCGCCCCAGCGCCTGGCGCGACGCGCTTGCACGGCTGGCCGCGATCAGCCGCCTGGGCAAGCTGATCGGCTACCGGCACGGCGCCTATCTCCGGCGCATGATGGCGATGTTCGAGCAGGGCGATCTGGACGAGGCGCTGCGCAATGCCCTGCCGCTGGACGGTCTCGGGCAATCCCTGGGCCAGGCGTTCGGCGCCCCGGGCCGGCGCGACAGCCTGCAGCTGTCCGGCCGCATCGGGCAGAGTGCCAACCTCGGCCTGGGCGAGGACCTGACCGCGCACCTGCGGCGCATGTACCGCGAGGCGTTCGCCGCGCTGGACCGCAAGGGCAGGATCGACGAGGCCGTGTTCGTGCTGGCCGAGCTGCTCAATGCGCGGCAGGAGGCGTTGGACTATCTGGTCCAGCACGGGCGCCATGCGCAGGCCGCCGAACTGGCGCTGGGCTGGGACATGCCGCCATCGCTGATCATCCGCCTGCTGATGCTGGCCGGCGACCAGCGCCGCGCGATCCAGGTGGCGCGGCGCGACGGCGCCTTCGCCGACGCGGTACAGCAGCTGCAAGGCGCCCACCCGGCGCTGGCGCGGCAGCTGCGCCTGGAATGGGGCCACGCCCTGGTCGAAGGCGGCCACTGGCTGCAAGCGGTCGAGGTGGTCTGGCCGCTGCGCGAGGCGCGCGACCTGGCGCTGCAATGGCTGCTGGCGGCCGAGCAGGCGGGAGATGCCCTGTCGGCGCGCGCGCTGGTGCAGCGCGCCAGCCTGCTGCCGGACACGCTGCGGCAGTACGCGGCCAGGATCGAGGCGCTGGCCGATCCAGGCACAGACCCTTACCCGCGGGCTGCATTGGCGGAGGCCTTGCTGGCGATCAAGGGCAACGGGGTCGCGCTGCGCCGCCTCGCCGCCTGCGTGCTGCCGGCCGTCGCCGCCGATTGCAGCGCGGGCCGCAACGGCATGGGGCGCAGCGACCTGGATCGGCTGATGCAGCTCGCTGCCGACGCCTGCCTCAAGAGCGACATGCCAGCGTGGCGCGTTGCGCAGGCCGGCAGCCCGTCGCCGTTCTGGCGCCTGGACGCGGCCCTGGACTTGCCGCTACCCGCCGCCGGCGTGCAACGGATCCACGATGCGGCAGTGCTGCCCGACCGCCACTACCTGGTCGCTCTGGGCGAAGCCGGCGTGGCCGTGCTCGACACACGCGGCCGGGTGACCCAGCATTACGCGGTGCCGGCGTACCGCTTGGTGCTCGCGGCGAGCGGACAGGTGGCCCTGGCGGTGGCGCCGCGCGAGCATGTGGCGCGGATCGCACGCCTGGACCTGGCGACCCGCAGCAGTGTCGAGCTCGGCGCAATGGCTCTGCAGTTCTCCGCCCCTACGCTCAACGGGACCGGTTGGACCGTGGTGATGAACGACCGCATCCTGGTGATCGACGTCGGCAAGGGCCTGGGCGAGGTACTGTGGCACGTGGGCGACCTGCCCGGTCCGGTCGCCGCCGCCGGCTTCTTCGCCGACTGCGAAGTGTTCCTGGTGCGTAGCGGCAACATGCTGCAGGACTGGACGTATTCCTTGCCGCACAGGCGCTTGCGCGGCCGCGACGAGATCGCGCTGCTGGACGGCTTGGCGGTGCTGCCGCATCGCTGCGGCGCGATGCAGCAGCCGCAGCTGGAGGTGCGCGAGGACGGCGAGGTCGCCTTCGTCTACCGCGACGGCGCGCAACAGCGGGCGTGCATGCTGCCGCAGGTGCAGGCCGAGGCGCTGCAGGGCGAGCACTTCGTCGCGCTCGAGCAGGGCATGCTGGTCGGCGTGCATCTGCACGAGTGCAGTCGCTACTTCGTCATCCGTTTCTCCGATGCCGCTTGCATCGCCACACTGGAGACGCCGGCGGGTCTGCCGCTGGGCGCGCGCGAGCAAGCCGAACACCTGCTGCTGTATGCCGCGGACGGCCGCCTGCTGGACATCGACCTGCGCCTGTCGGTGGCGCACCCGCTATCGGTGCTCTGATCGGCTCGCGGCCAAGCCGCTGTCGAAGCCGAGCCTCTGCATGCGGCCGCCGCCGAGCGTGCTTGCCTCATGAGCCCTGGTTATCTCGCTATGCCGCCGGCAAAGACGTCACTTGGAAAAAGCGCTGCGCTGGCGTCTAGAATCAGGCGATGCCGTTGGACTCGCCCGAATGCCTGCAGCGCCCTTCCTGATCCTCGAAACCGGCGAGCCGGTGGCGACGATGCGGCGCTATGGGCGCTTCCCGCACTGGATCCGCGTCGCCGCCGGCCTGGCCGAGCGCGACACGGTGGTCGCCAATGTCGCTGGCGGCGCCGCATTGCCCGCGCGCGCCGGGTTCGCCGGGATCATCGTCACCGGCTCGGCCGCCTTCGTCACCGACCGCGCCGACTGGAGCGAGCGCTCGGCCGACTGGCTGCGCGAGGCCGCTCACGCCGGCACGCCGCTGCTGGGCATCTGTTACGGGCATCAGCTGCTGGCGCATGCGCTGGGCGGGGAGGTCGCCTACAACCCGGCCGGGCGCGAATCGGGCACCGTGCACATCGACCTGCATCCGCCGGCGTTCGACGATCCGCTGTTCGCCGGCCTGCCCGAACGCTTCCCGGCCCATGCCACGCACCTGCAGACGGTGCTGCGCGCGCCGGCCGGCGCCACCGTGCTGGCGCGCTCGGCGCAGGACCAGTGCCATGCCTTCCGCTGGGGCGAGGCGGCCTGGGGCGTGCAGTTCCACCCGGAATTCGCCACCCACCACATGCGCGGCTACGTGCACGCCCGCGCCGAGTGTCTACGCAGCGCCGGCCGCTGCGCCCGTACCATCGCCCGCGAGGTCAGCGCCGCGCCGCTGGCGCGCAAGCTGCTGCGGCGCTTCGTTCAGCGCGCGCGCGGCCAGCAAACCGCCGGCGGCCTGGCAAAACCGCGATAATCTGTACAGGCGCCGCGCTGTACGGCGTTCCCCCACTTCGGATTGGCAATGATCGAGATTCGCAAGCTGCCGGCCTCGGCCGGCGCGGAATGGCTGTTGAGCGGAATTGCGCTGCTGCGCCGGGCGCCGCTGGCGCTGGGCCTGCTGGGCGTGATCTGGGGCCTGGCGGCGCTGTTGGCGCTGCTGATGGGCGCGCTGAACCCGACCCTGGGCATGCTGGCGCAATTGCTGCTGGGCCTGGCCGGACCGCTGCTGTTCGGCGGCCTGGTGTGGGCGGTGCGCGAAGTGGACCAGGGCCGCGTCGCACAGCCGGCGCACCTGCTGCAGGGGTTGCACGACGGCCGCGCGCCGCGCCTGCTGGTGGCGCTGCTGCCGCAGGTGCTGGTCGGCCTGGCGCTGGGCGCGCTGGCCCTGGTGGTGGTCGGCCAGAGCGGCTGGGAGCAGCTGGGCACGGTGATGAACAAGCTCAACGAACTCGGCCAGTCCAGCGCCCAGCCGGATCCGGCGCAGGTCGAGCAGCTGGTGGCCACGCTGCCGGCGATGCGCATCCTGCTGTGGCTGCTGATGGTGTTCGTCGGCTTCGTGGCGGTGACGCTGACCCTGTTCGTGCTCGCCCCGCAGGTGATGTTCGACGGTCGCGGCGGCCTGGCGGCGATGCGCAACAGCCTGCGCGCCTGCCTGCACAACCTGCCGGCGATGCTGGTGTTCTTCATCCTCGCCTTCATCGCGATGTTCGCGCTGTATTTCGCCCTGGTCCTGGTGATCCTGCTGGTGCAGGCGCTGGCCGGGCCGACCATCGCCGCCCTGGTCGCGCAATTGCTGCTGATGGCGCTGGCGATGCCGGCGCTGGCCGGCGCGGTCTACGCGGCCTGGAAGCAGATGTTCGTGCACAGCGGCGACGCCGCGCCGGCGGTGCCGCCGCCGCCTTCCAATGTGTTTGCAGCTTGATTGAAGGCCGGGATTGGGGAGTCGGGATTGGGGATTCGTAAAAGCGGCAGCTGACGGTTTCCCTGTCGTCGCTTTTGCAGAGCTCTAGCCTTGCCAGGCCGTCGCATCTGTAGGAGAGGCTTCAGCTCCGACGCTTTCGGCTTCGCGGATTGCCGCTATTGACGAAGCCTGAGGTTCCTGGAGCCGCGCTACATGGCGAAGGCGCGGCTGCCCCGGCCTTTGCGAATCCCCAATCCCTAATCCCGAATCTCGGCTTCAGACGGCTTCTTGGTTACCGCACTAGCCGCAATGATGCCGATCTCGTACAGCAGGCACATCGGGATCGCCAGCATCAGCTGCGAGACCACGTCCGGCGGGGTCAGCACCGCCGCCAGCACGAAGATGCCGACCACCGCATAACCGCGGCCTTCGCGCAGCTGCTGCGGGGTGACCCAGCCCAGCAACGCCAGGATCACCAGCGCTACCGGCAGCTCGAAGCTGGCGCCGAAGGCGAAGAAGATCGCCAGCACGAAATCCAGGTAGGCACCGGCGTCCGGGGTGAGCTGGATGATGTCCGGCTTGAACGTGGTCAGGAAGTGGAACACCGCCGGCAGCACCAGGAAATAGGCGAAGGCGCAGCCCACGTAGAACAGCAGCACCGCCGAGGCCAGCAGCGGCAGCGCCAGGCGCTTCTCGCGCTGGTACAGGCCCGGGGCGACGAACGCCCAGGCCTGGTACAGCAGCCACGGCACGGCGATGAACACGCCTACGAAGAAGGTCAGCTTGAGCGGGGCGAACACCGCGCCGGCCGGGTGGGTGGCGATCACGCTCTGCCCGATCGGCAGCTGCGCCAGCATCGGCGCGGCCAGCCAGGTGTAGATGGGCTTGGAGAAGGGCAGCAGCGCCAGCACCACCACGCCCAGGCCGATCAGCGCGCGCACCAGGCGCGCGCGCAATTCGACCAGATGCTCGATCAGGCTGCTTTCGGCTTCCGGATTCATCGCGGCACCTCAGGGTCGCCGCTGAGCGGTGCGGCGCCAGGCGCCGGCGGTGTGGGGGCCGACTCGTGCGCGGCGGGCGGCGGTGCGTCGCTTGCTGCGTGCGGATGCGCATGCGCGGCTGGAGCCGCTGGCGCGGTAGCCGGCACCGCTGGGGCAGCGGCGGGAGCGCCCGACGACGGCAACGCTTCCGGCGCTGGCGCCGTCGGCTGCGGCTCGCTGGCCGCAGGCGCGGCCTCGGCCAGCGGTTCCGGTCCGGTCGGGTCGATCTCCCGGCGCAGCGCGTCGGTCTCGCGCTGCAACTGCTGGCCGCTGTCGCGCAGCTGCGATTCGGCCTGGCGCAGCGAGGCCTGCACGTCCTGCAGGCTGCGCTTGAGTTCCTCGGCTTCCAGTTCGCGTTCCAGTTCCTGCTTCACCGAGTCCCACTGCGCGCGCGCGCGGCGCACCCACAGGCCGGCGAAGCGCGCTGCCTTGGGCAGGCGTTCCGGGCCGAGCACCACCAGCGCCACCACTGCGATCAGCAGCAGTTCGCTGAATCCGATATCGAACACGCCGACAGCGTCCTATTCAGCGCGCGTCGCGGTCGCGCTCGGCCTGGGTCTCGCGGGACTGCTCGCTGCTGCGCGACTCGTCGCCGAGCTGGCCGGCGGGTTTGTCCTCGTCGCGCATGCCTTTCTTGAATTCCTTGACCGCACTGCCCAGATCCTTGGCGCCGCTGGTCAGCCGCTTGGTGCCGAACACCAGCAGCACGATCACCAGCACGACAAGCCAGTGCCAGATGCTAAAACCGCCCATGATCCGCTCGCAGAGAAGTCGTAAGGAATAAAGAGGATAACGCACCGCGCCGCGGTGCGTTCAGTGCCGCACGCGGTGCCGCGGATTCTAGTGGTTGCCGTCCAGCGACTCGGTGCGGATCTCGCCTTCGGACACAGGCTGGAAGCCCTGCTGCGGCGGTGTCTGCGGCGGGGCGTGCAACGGCGCGGTGCTGGCGCCGTCGGCGGCGGCCGGTTCGGCGACCGGCGGCGGTGCGGCCTGCGCCGACGCTTGCGGCCGCGGCGGCGGCGGCGTGGCGGTGCGTCCGGCGCTGTCGGTGCCGCGGTTCTGCCGCGCGGCGTAGGTCGCTTCCTCGAGCTTGTCGCGGAACGCGACCACGTCGTTGGACGGCAGGCCGGTGGTGCGGCCTTCGAAGATCATGCGCGGGGTGGTGTTGCTGCCGTACACGTTGAGGTCGGCGGCATCGTCGATCTGCAGCGCCGCGCCGTCCAGCGCCACGCCGGCGAACAGGCCGCGCGCGCGCGACCACGACCAGATCTCGGCCTTGAGCTGGCCGTCGGTGGCGGCCGACGCATTGCGCCCGACCGGGCCGGCGGCCACGCCGGCATCGGCGCCGAGGGTGAACTTGCCGTTGACGATGTTGTCCAGGCTGCGGTCGTTGCGGAACACCAGCACCACGTCGGAGGACTGCACGCCGACCTGGAAGCCGATGCTGCCGCCGGTGAGCTTGACGAACACCGGGTTGGACCAGGTGCCGTCGGGGCGCTTGACCGACATCAGGCCGTGGCCGCGGCGGCCGCCGATGACCAGGCCGGCCTTGAGCGTGTCCGGGATCACCACGATCGCGCGGCCCTCGTCGAGCAGCTTGTCGGGAATGGATTGCTCCGGGATCTCCTGGATGTCGCTCAGCACGCGCAGCGCGTTGCGGGCGCGCTCGTCTTCTTCCGGGCCGGCCACGGCGTGGCCGACGAACAGCGTGGTACTCAACAACAGGGCGAGGCGCGGCAGGCGGGGCATGGCGGGCTTCCGAAATAGGTCCGCAGCAAGATACTGCAAGTCCTTGAACTTAGTCACAGCGCAATGAATCGGCAATGAGTGCGCGCGGCGCTGCGCGGGCGCATCGATCGTTGCGATAGACACGATCGCGGCGCGCGGGGCGGGCGCCTCTGCCACAATGCGTGGATGAGCGACGCACCCGAGACCGCCGTGCTGGTGGTGAATCTAGGCACGCCCGAGGCGCCGACCGCGCCTGCGGTCGCCCGTTACCTGGCCGAATTCCTCGGCGACAAACGCGTGGTCGCCATCCCCAAGCTGTTCTGGTGGCCGCTGCTGAACTGGGTGATCCTGCCGCGGCGCTCGCCGCGTTCGGCGGAGAAGTACGCGCTGGTGTGGCTGCCGGAAGGCTCGCCGCTGGCGGTGTACACCCGGCGCCTGACCGAGGGCATGCAGCGCGAACTGCCCGGGCACCGCGTGGCCTGGGCGATGCGCTACGGCACCCCGGCGCTGGCGCCGGCACTGGACGCGCTGCGCGACGGCGGCGTGGGCCGGATCGTGGTGCTGCCGCTGTACCCGCAGTATTCGACCACCACCACCGCCTCGATCGAGGACGTGGTGCAGGCCTGGCAGGCGCGCAATCCGCAGCTGCCGGTGACCCTGATCGAGGACTATCCGACCGACCCGGCCTGGGTCGAGGCGGTGGCCGACAGCGTGCGCGCGCACTGGGCGCAGCACGGCCGCGGCGAGACCCTGTTCTTCTCCTTCCATGGCCTGCCGCAGCGCGTGGCCAACAACGGCGACCCGTATCCGCAACGCTGCGAGGCCAGCGCGCAGGCGATTGCCGCGGCGCTGGGCCTGGGCGCCAACGAATGGCAGCTCGGCTACCAGTCGCGCTTCGGCGCCGAGCGCTGGCTGCAGCCGTATGCGGAGCCGAGCCTGTGGCAGCTGGCCGAGCAGGGCACCAAGCGGGTCGACGTGATCTGCCCGGGCTTCGCTACCGACTGCCTGGAGACGCTGGAAGAAGTGGCGATGGGCTTCGTCGAGACCTGCGCCGCGCGCGGCATGCAGGTGCGCTACATCCCCTGCCTCAACGACGCCCCGGCGCACGCGCGCGCGCTGGCGCAGCTGGCCGCCCGCGCCGCATGACGCTGCGCACCTTCGCCTGCCCGTCGCGGGTAGGCACGCTGGCCGGTCTGCGCAGCGGCGATCCGCACGGGCCCAAGGTGCTGGCGGTGCATGGCTGGCTGGACAACGCCGCCAGCTTCGTGCCGCTGAGCGCGCAGCTGCCGCAGCTGGACCTGGTGATGCTGGACCTGCCCGGCCACGGCCACAGCGAACCGTTGCCGGCCGGCGCCGACTATCTGCTGACCGGCGCGCTGCATCCGCTGCTGGACGCGGCCGACGCGCTGGGCTGGGAGCGCTTCGCGGTGATCGGCCATTCGATGGGCGCGGCGATCGCCAGCACCCTGGCCGCGGCGGCGCCGCAGCGCATCGAGAAGCTGGTCGCGATCGAAATGCTCGGCGGCCTGGCCGAGACCGTGGAGGGCACCCTGGAACGCCTGCGCGACAGCGTCGCCGCGACCCGCCGCGCCAACGCCAGCGCCTCGCCGCTGCGCGTGTTCCCCGACCTGGCCGCGCCGGTGCGCGCGCGGATGTTGGCCAACCAGCTCAGCGAGCCGGCGGCGCGACTGCTGGTGGAGCGCGGGGTCGAGGCGGTGGAGGGCGGCTACGTGTGGCGCAGCGACCGGCGCCTGACCCTGCCCACCGCGGTGCGGCTGAGCGAGGCGCAGGTGCAGGCGCTGCTGGCCGGCATCGACTGCCCCGCGCGGGTGATCTACGCCGACCCGGCGCAGCCGTATTTCCCCGAGCCGTTGCGCAACGAACGTGCGGCGCGGTTGCGCCATGGCCGCGTGCACGTGCTGCCCGGCACCCATCACCTGCACATGGAGCAGCCGGCCGCGGTGGCGGCGCTGTTGCACGACTTCTTCTGAGCCGCCGGCCGGCGCTGTTGCGCCGCCCTGCCATCGCGGCATCGTGCGACCGCCGCAGTGGGACGCTGCGCCGCTCGCCCGAACCGACGCCGTCGCACGTCCAGCACACGCCCTCGAACGTCAACGCGTGCACGAACGGCGCCAGCGCCTGCTCAAGTTCCCGGCATTGCCGCCGATAAATGCCTGGGACGCGCGGCACGCCGCGGTTGCGATCCACCCGGCGTCACAGTTCGTCATGTTGTCGTAGGCCGGTCGCGTTTCGGTAAAGCTTGGTGGCCAGGGTACGCGTGGGCAATTGCGCCCGAACCTTCCCCGCCCCGATGATCCGTCTCCTTCGCCGTTATCCCGTCGGTCCCCGACTGACCTTCGCCTTCGCAGCCCTGCTGCTGCTCTGCGGCGCACTGATCGTCGCCAGCCTGGCCTCGATGGCCATGGCGCGCCGCCAGCTCGACGACATCAGCCTGGACAAGATGGAGAAGATCCGGCTGTCCGATGCCATGGTCACCGCCCAGGCGCGGCTGGAAATCGGCCTGCTCAACGATGTGATCCTGACCAACCCCGACGAGAAGCGCGAGATCGTGCGCGCGATCGACCAGGCCGCGCGCGACTACGCGCAGGTGCGCCGCAAGCTGTTCGCGATGCGCCTGGATCCGGCCGACCGCACCGGCGCGCAGCGCCGCGCCGCGATCGACCAGGCCTATGTCCAGGTGCAGCCGTTCCAGACCCAGGTGCTGGCGCTGGCCGCCGACAACCAGAACCTGGACGCGCAGACCCTGCACCTGTACACGCTGCAGCCGTTGCTGGCGAACTGGCAGCAGGCGATCCAGCGCAATGCCACGCACCTGCGCTCGCTCAGCGACCAGGCGTATGCCGATGCGGTGACGACGATGGACCGCGCGCGCTGGATGCTGCTGATCGGCGGCGGCCTGCTGCTGGCGGTCAGCACCTGGCTGGGCTGGTGCATCACCCAGAGCCTGGTGCGGCCGCTGCGCGAAGGCACGCGGATCGCCGCGGCGATCGCCGCCGGTCGGCTCGACGCACCGCTGCCGGTGCACGGCAACGACGAGGCCGCCGAGCTGCTGCGCAGCATGCAGACCATGCAGGCGCAGTTGCGCGCGGTGCTCGCCGAGCAACGGCAGATGGCGCAGCGCCACGCCGCCGGCGCGGTCGCGCACCGCAGCGACGCGGCAGGGTTCCCGGGCGAATACGGGCAACTGCTGCACGATGCCAATGCGCTGGTCGATCTGCACGTGGGCACGGTGCAGTCCACGGTCGCGTTGATGCAGCGCTACGCCATCGGCGACCTCAGCGAGGACATGCCGCGCCTGCCCGGCGAGCAGGCGGCGATCTCCGACACCATGGACGCGATCAAGGCCAACCTCGGCGCGCTCAACCGCGACATCTGGCACCTGGCGGCGGCCGCGGCGGCCGGCGATTTCAGCGCGCGCGGCGACGTCGGCCGCCACCAGCACGATTTCCGCACCATGCTGGAAAGCCTGAACCAGCTGATGGCGACCGTGGACGGCAACCTCGGCGCGCTGTCGACGCTGCTGCGCGCGATCGCCTGCGGCGACCTGGGCGTGCGCATGCACGGCGAATTCCATGGCGTGTTCGCGGGCATGCGCGACGACGCCAACGCCACCGCCGACCAGCTGGCGGGGATCGTGGCCGGCATCCAGCAGGCGGCGGCGGCGATCGACAGCGAGGCCGGCGCCATCGCCGGCGGGCATCAGGACCTGTCGCGCCGCAGCGCCGAGCAGGCCGGCGCGCTGGAGCGCACCGCGGCATCGGCGGCGCAACTGACCGAGACGGTCAAACAGAACGCCGCGCACGCGGACCAGGCCAACCAGCTGGCGACCGTCGCGGCGTCGGTCGCGCGCCAGGGCGGCGCGGCGATCGACGAAGCGGTGGCGGCGATGCAGGGCGTGCAGGGCTCGTCGCGCAAGATCGGCGAGATCATCGCGGTGATCGACAGCATCGCGTTCCAGACCAACATCCTGGCCCTGAACGCGGCGGTGGAGGCGGCGCGTGCCGGCGAGCAGGGGCGCGGCTTCGCCGTCGTCGCCAGCGAGGTACGCGCGCTGGCGCAGCGCTCGGCCGGCGCGGCGAAAGAGATCAAGACGCTGATCGAAGCCTCCCTGTCCCAGGTCGCGGTGGCCTCGGCGCAGGTCCACGGCGCCGGCCAGACCATGGGCCGGGTGCTGGCCTCGGTGCGCGAGGTCAACGACGTCGTGGCCGGAATCGCGGTGGCCTCGCAGGCGCAGTCGGCCGGCATCGAGCAGGTCGGCCAGGCGATGGCGCAGATGGACCGCAGCACGCAGCAGAACCTGGTGCTGGTGGAGCAGGCCACCGCGGCCTCGCATGCGCTGGAACAGCAGGCCGGCACGCTGGCCGCGGCGGTGGCGGTGTTCCGGCTGCAGCCGGCGGTGCCGGAACGGCGGCCGGTGGCCGCTGCGCCGGTGTCAGTGCCTGCCGGGCTCGCCCTCGCCGTCGGCGGCTGAGCGGGTGGGCATAGCGCGTGGGCGGGGGGCCGTTGCAGGGGCGCTCCCGCTCGCGTGGCGCAGTGGATCGGCCTTACCTGGGCCGGCGGCTGAATGCGGCGCCTACACAACGCTTGTGAAGCTTGTGTGTAGAAAAAATTTCGCTTAAGTTCCCGCCACGCCTGCCGACAAAACAGGCATAGACGCGATACGTCTTGCGTACGCGGCCCGATCCCGGCGTCCTGACATGCCGGCGTAGCGCCGCTCGGACCGTATCGTTCGCTGGCGCCGGAGGTCGCGCCAGGTGTGAGGTAGGCGGGGAGAGGGGGCCTGCCGGGCGCTGCGCATGGAGTTCTTCTTCCGCAGCGCTGAGGCGAAACCCGCCGTCCTTCCGTTTTCTCCGATCTGTCCATCGCCGCGGCGCTGCGCGCCTCGATGCGCGCGATCCCTTCCCGAAGACGCCGCCGGATTCGCCCGGCGCGCTGCGACTGCGCGCCGGGCGGCCGTGTCGCACTACGCTGGCTGCCGGCCTGACAGGCCCAACTTGCAGGGCCGCTCTCATGGGTCCAGGCATGGCCGGCTTGCCGTCGTTGGGCACGCGGTGCATCGCGGCCGGCAGGTCGTCGCCCGGCGCTACGCCATCGTTCGGGCTGAAACAGCCTCCATGCTTTCCTGCGTTTCCTTGCCTCGTGGGCGCAACAACGGCGCGCGCGATGCCCTAGCTCAACAGCCGCCGCAGTTGCGCCTTCAGGCGCCGACCGTGCGCGTGGAAATAGTCGCGCTCGGCCCGCCAGGCCGGGAACCGCGCTTCCACCTCGCGCCAGAACGCCGGCGAGTGGTTGGCCTGCAGCAGATGGCACAGCTCGTGGACCAGCACGTACTCGAACGCCGAGGGCTGGCCCAGCACCAGCGCCAGATCCAGCGCCATCGAGCCGTCCGGCGCCAGCGAACCCCATTGCGAGGACATCACCTTCAGCCGCACCCGCGCCGGCGCGCGCGGCAGCGAGGGCAGGTACTTGGGCAGCCAGCGGCCGACGTCGGCGCGCGCCTGCGCTTCGTAGAACTCGCGCAGCGCGCGTGCGATCGCCGCATCGCCGGCACGCGCCGGCAATTGCAGTTCCGCCCCGTCGGCATCGACCTGCAGCCGCGCATAGCGGCCCTCGCTCCAGCGCAGCGGCAGGCGTTCGCCGCGCAGCGGCAGCCAGCCGGGCACGCCGCGCTGCAGGCCAGGCTCGTCGTCTTCGTCCTGGTAGCGCGCCAGCTGCTCGCCGAGCCAGTGCCGGTGCTCGAGCAGGAAGCGCTCGCCGGACACCAGGCTGGCGCGCAGCGGCAGAGTCAGGCGCGCGCCGCGTTCGTCGACGCTGAGCTTGATCCGCCGCGCGCGCGGGTCGCGCACGCGCAGCACCTCGATCTCGCGCTCGTCCAGCCGCAGGCGGACGAGGTCGCGTTCGACGGCCGCGGCGGGCGGCGCGATCAGGCGACGGAGGAAATCGGGCATGCGCACAGCATACCGCTCATGCGCACGCGCACGGTGACAGCGCGCACCGATCGCGCTGCATGCTTCAGCTGAGTTCCGGTCACGGTGGCCTGCGGGTCGTTCGGCAGCAGATCCGGACAGCGCACGCCAAGGCCCCTGTAGGAGCGGCTTCAGCCGCGACGAGCGAAGTGAGGAAGCTGGCCGGCTTGGCAGCAGTCGGGACTGAAGTCCCTCCCACAGTGCACCCAGCCGGCACGCCGAGATCCCTTGTGGGAGCGACTTCAGTCGCGACGAGCGGAGTCGGGAAGTTGTCCGGCTTCGGCAGCTGCCGGTCGGGGCTGAAGCCCCTCCTACAGTGCACCCAGCCGGTACGCCGAGGGTCCCTTGTGGGAGCGACTTCAGTCGCGACGAGCGAAGTCGGGAAGTTGTCCGGCTTCGGGAGCTGCTGGTCGGGGCTGAAGCCCCTCCTGCAGTGCACCCGGCCCAGCAGGCGCGCGGCTTGTGTAGGAGCGGCTTCAGCCGCGACGAACGCAGCCCGGAAATGGGCCGGCTGCGGTGCCTGTCTGGGCCGATGGCGCGAGGCGCGATCGGCCCAGATGTTGCCGGCCTCGCCTCAGGTCTCCGCCTTGCTCAGCTTCAACGCCTCTTCCAGCAACAGGAACAGGCGCCGCACTTCGGCGCTCATCAGCGCGAAGCGGGCGTCCAGTTCGGCGCGCACGCCGTCCTGGTCGGTGTTCTCCAACTGGTCCAGGGCGCCGTCGAGGAACTTCAGCTTGCGGATCACCAGGTCGTCGCCGAGCACGAAGGAGACGTGGTCGTCCAGGATCAGCGCCAGCTTGGTGACCTGCTTGCCGGCCTCCAGGTGCTTGTCGATCTCGTCGCAGCGCAGTTCCTGGTGCTGGCACTTGACCACCGCGCCGCCTTCGATCGGATCCTTCATCTCGCACTCCTCGCCCAGGCTCAGGCCTTCGGGCAGGGGCTCGCCGGCGATCCAGCCGGTCAGGATCGAGCGCGGCGCCACTTCCGCGTTCAGCGGCAGCGCCGGGAAACTGCCCAGCACGCCGCGGATCTCGGACATCACGTTCTCGCCGGTCTTGCGGCTGGAAGTGTCCACCGCGACGTAGCCGTGCTGCAGGTCGAGCATCGCGTCGGTGCGCGAGGACTTGACGAAGGCGCGCGGCAGCAATTCGTGGATCAGGTCGTCCTTGAGCCGTTTGCGCGCCTTGCCGCCGGGCCGGCGGCCTTCCTTCTCCTCGATCTCGGCGACCTTGCGCTCGAGCAGGTCGTTGACCACCGAGCCGGGCAGGATCTTGTCCTCGCCGCCGACGGTCAGCCACAGGAACTCGGCGATGCGGTGCGACAGCACTTCGTGCTCGTCGCGGCCGAACGGAGAGATGAAGCCGCGCGAGCTCATTTCCAGCGGGCCGACCGGCTTGAGCTGGACTTCCGGCAGGAGCTTGTCGATCTCGGAGAAGTCGAGGGTGGTGGGGAAGCGGAACAGGGTCAGGTTGCGAAAGAACATCGAGCATCCAGCAGAAGGAAACGGAACGGCCCGGCGCCATGCGCAGGGTGGGCGGCGGGCATTGTCGCATCGCTCCCGCCCGGATACCGCAACGCGCGGTTCAGCGGCGCGTGCGCGCCGCCGGCAGCGGCCTCAGGTGTCGTCGTCGTCGTCGAGCGACCAGGCTGCCGTGGCCGGCGCGGCATCGGCGGCGCCGAGCGTGCGGAAATCGAACAGCGCCGGGTCGGCCAGCTGCGCCGGCTGCACGTTGCCCATGGCGCGCGCGATCTGCTCAACGCGGCCCGGATGCTCACGGTCCCACTGCTGCAGCATCAGCCCGACCTGGCGCCGCTGCAAGGTCTCCTGGCTGCCGCACAGCGTGCATGGGATCAGCGGGAAGCCGCGCGCCTGCGCGTACTCGGCGATATCGGCCTCGCGCACGTAGGCCAGCGGGCGGATCACCACGTGGCGGCCGTCGTCGCTGCGCAGCTTCGGCGCCATCGCCGCGAGCCTGGCGTGGAAGAACAGGTTCATGAAGAAGGTGGCGACGAGGTCGTCGCGGTGGTGGCCCAGGGCGATCTTGCTGATCCCGTTCTCGGCGGCATAGCGGTACAGCGCGCCGCGGCGCAGCCGCGAGCACAGCGAGCACATGGTCTTGCCTTCGGGCACCACGCGGGTGACCACCGAATAGGTGTCCTGCTCGATCACGTGCCAGGCCACGCCGAGCCCGCGCAGATAGTCGGGCAGCACCTCGGCGGGAAAGCCGGGCTGCTTCTGATCCAGGTTCACCGCGACCAGTTCGAACGGCACCGGCGCCTTGCGCTGCAGCTGCAGCAGGATGTCCAGTAGCGTGTAGCTGTCCTTGCCGCCGGACAAGCAGACCATGACCTTGTCGCCGGCCTCGATCATGCCGAAATCGGCGATCGCCTGGCCGACCTGCCGGCACAGGCGCTTGCCCAGCGTCGAGGGCGTGCGCCGCTCGCGCGGGGCGGGATCGGCGAGGCGTTGCGGCAGGGGCAGGGGCAGGGGCGCGGAGGTCATCGGCGCGCATTGTAGTCGGCGCACTGCACAGCGCGTTGCGCGGGACGCATGCGTTACCCGCGCGAGATCGCGACGTGGCGCACGTTGCGGCCGGCGCATTGCACTGTGGTGGCGCGCACGCTGCGGACACGGATGGCGCAGCGCAGCAAGCGTTTCGCCGATGGGCTGGGTAAAGTCCGCCTGTCCCCCGGCTTGCGAACCGCATCTGATGGCCCCGTCGGCTTCCCTCCGCAGTGAAGCTTTTTTTAGCGCGGTTTCTGGTAGCGCTACCATAACGTCGCGTATGGCGCGGCGCGCCAAGCATGCAGGCTACCGGATGCGGCGCTTGAGCATCGTCCGTGACTGCGCCTGCTGCACCCGCGCCACCAGTGCGCGGGCCGGCCACGGCGATCGCGCCACGCGCATGTCCGGGTCGGCGCTGCTCCATTCCTGCATGCCCGGGTCCCTCCCGCTGCCTTCCGCTGCTGCCGCGGCCGAACCCCCGTCTTCTTGTTCCTCCCACTCGACAGGATTCCACCTCCCATGAGCAACTCCGTCTACATCGGCGCCAAGGAATACTTCCCGGGCATCGGCCGCATCGCGTTCGAAGGCAAGGCCTCGGACAATCCGCTCGCCTTCAAGGTCTACGACGCGACCAAGCGCATCGGCGACAAGACCATGGCCGAGCACCTGCGCTTCGCGGTGGCGTACTGGCACAGCTTCTGCGGCAACGGCGCCGATCCGTTCGGCCCGGGTACGCGCGCCTATCCGTGGGACGCCGGCAGCGACGCGCTGGGCCGCGCCGAGGCCAAGGCCGATGCGGCGTTCGAGTTCTTCACCAAGCTCGGCGTGCCGTACTACTGCTTCCACGACATCGATCTGGCGCCGGACGCGGACGAGGTCGGTCAGTACGAAAAGAATCTGCAGCACATGGTCGGCATCGCCAAGCAGCGCCAGGCCGACACCGGCATCAAGCTGCTGTGGGGCACCGCTAACCTGTTCTCGCACCCGCGCTACATGAACGGCGCCTCGACCAACCCGGATTTCAACGTGGTCGCGCGCGCCGCGGTGCAGGTCAAGGCTGCGCTCGACGCCACCGTCGAACTGGGCGGCGAGAACTACGTGTTCTGGGGCGGCCGCGAAGGCTATGCCAGCCTGCACAACACGCAGATGAAGCGCGAGCAGGACAACATGGCGCGCTTTTTGACCATCGCCCGCGACTACGGCCGCAGCATCGGCTTCAAAGGCAATTTCCTGATCGAGCCCAAGCCGATGGAGCCGATGAAGCACCAGTACGACTTCGACAGCGCCACGGTGATCGGCTTCCTGCGCCAGCACGGCCTGGACCAGGACTTCAAGCTCAACATCGAGGCCAACCACGCCACGCTGTCGGGCCACAGCTTCGAGCACGACCTGCAGGTCGCCGCCGATGCGGGCCTGCTCGGCAGCATCGACGCCAACCGCGGCAATCCGCAGAACGGCTGGGACACCGATCAGTTCCCGACCGACCTGTACGACACGGTGGGCGCGATGCTGGTGGTGCTGCGCCAAGGCGGGCTGGCGCCGGGCGGGCTGAACTTCGACGCCAAGGTGCGGCGCGAGTCGTCCGATCCGCAGGACCTGTTCCTGGCGCACATCGGCGGCATGGACGCGTTCGCGCGCGGGCTGGAAGTGGCCCATGCGCTGCTGACGTCCTCGCCGCTGGAGCAATGGCGCGCCGAGCGCTACAGCAGCTTCGACAGCGGCGCCGGCGCGGCGTTCGCGGCCGGCAGCAGCACGCTGGCGGACCTGGCGGCGCACGCGGCCAAGGCCGGCGCACCGAAGCAGGCCAGCGGCCGCCAGGAAGCCTACGAGAACCTGATCAACCAGTACCTGATCCGCTGATGCGGAACCTGCCGCCCGCGCCGCCGCGTCAGCGCCGTTCGCTGCGCGCGGCGGTCGGTGCGGCCACCGAATCGCGCTTGACCAGCTGATGAGCGAGCACATGATCGATCTTCGTCCGGGCCGTGCGTTCCTTGCTGCGGATGCTGCGCAACAGGATGTCGATCGCCGCATCGGCCATGGCCGCGATCGGCTGGCGGATGGTGGTCAGTTCCGGCCACACGGTGGTCGCCGCGGAGGTGTCGTCGAAGCCGACCACCGACAGATCGCGCGGCACGTCCAGGCCGCGCCGGTGCGCGACCGAGATCGCCGCGGCGGCCATGTCGTCGTTGCTGGCGATGATCGCGCTGGGCCGATGGCGGCGCGACAGCAGTTTTTCGGCGGCGTCCAGGCCGGAGCGGTAGGTGTAGTCGCCCGGCTGCAGCAGGTGCCGGTCCAGGCGCAGTCCGGCCTCGGCCAGCGCCGCCTGGAAGCCTTCGAAGCGGCGCGCGCTGGCCGACAGGTTGGAGCGGCCGGCGATGTAGCCGATGCGGGTGTGGCCCTGCGCGATCAGGTAGGCGGTGATGTCCTTGCTGGCGTTGAATTCGTCGATGCGCACGCAGGCGACCTGGTCGCTGAAACGGTCGGAGGCGATCGCCACCACCGGCACCTTGGCGCGCACCAGCTCGCGGATCGCCGCATCCGATTCGCACAGCGGCGGCGGCAGGATCACCCCGGCCACGCCGCTCTTGGCCAGCTTGCGCGCGGCCTTGCGTTCGGCCTCGGCGCCGAGGTCGTCCCAGTAGTCCATCACCACCTGGATCGAGGTGCGCGAGGCCGCGCGCAACACGCCGACCAGCAGCTCGCCCAGGTAGGCGCCGCTGGGGTTGCTGTAGATCAGCGCGACCCGGGTGCTCTGCGCGGCAGCCAGCGCGCTGGCCGCCAGGTTCGGCGTGTAACCGAGCGTGTCGACCGCGCGCATGACTTGCTCGCGGGTGCTGTCGCGCACGTTGCCCTGGCCGTTGATCACCCGCGACACGGTCATCGGCGAGACCTTGGCCAGTGCGGCCACCTCGTCGATGGTCACGGCGAGGCTCTTGCGGCGAACCGATTTCCTGACCTTCTCCAAGATGCGCCTCTTCGTTGGCTTGCGGGCGTGGCTCGCGACCGGGGACGTGCTGCGCAAGCCGCGTGTGCGGCGACGCCGCGACACGGTGTGGATCCCGACACGAGTGACGCCTGCATGGTACCGGGAAGCCGGGTGGGCGGCGACCGCAAGCGTGCGTCGGCACCGTGCCAGCGGGGGCGCGCATGAGCGGCCACCCGCGGTTGCGTGCGCAGCAGCGTCGGCGCCCGTTGCGCGGCAGCTGGCTGCGCAGCGCCTGCGTGTGGCTGGCGCTTTTGTTGCCGATCGCCGTGGCCCAGGCCGAGGACGGCTACGATCTATGGTTGCGCTACCAGCCGCTGGCCGAGGCGCAGGCCGCGCCGTGGCGCGCGGCCGCCACGCAGCTGGTGGCCGGCGCCGACACGCCGATGCAGCAGGCCGCGCGCGACGAGCTGCGCCGCGGCCTGGGCGGCCTGCTCGGCGCCGAGCCGCCGCTGGCGACAAGCGCGGACCGCGCCGGCGCGATCGTGCTCGGCACCCCGGCCACGCCGGCGATCGCGCGGCTGCGGCTGGACACGCGAGGCCTGGGCGAAGAGGGCTACCTGATCCGCAGCGTGGTGGTCGACGGCCGCCCGCTCACCGCCATCGTCGGCGGTGGCGAACGCGGCGCACTGTATGCGGCATTCCGCTTCCTGCGCCTGCTGCAGACCGGGCAGGCGCCGGCGCCGCTGGCGTTGCGCGATGCGCCGCGGGTGAAGCTGCGCGTGCTCGATCATTGGGACAACCTGGACGGCGTGATCGAACGCGGCTACGCCGGCGCCTCGCTCTGGGACTGGCAGAAGCTGCCCGGCTACGTGGACCCGCGCTACACCGACTACGCACGCGCCAACGCTTCGATCGGTATCAACGGCACGGTGCTGAACAACGTCAACGCCAAGGCGGTGAGCCTGACCGCGGCCTACCTGGACAAGACCGCGGCGCTGGCCGCGGCGCTGCGCCCGTATGGCATCCGCGTGTACCTGAGCGCGCGCTTCAGCGCGCCGATCGAGATCGGCGGCCTGCGCAGCGCCGATCCGCTGGATCCGGCGGTGCGGCGCTGGTGGAAGACCAAGGCGGACGAGATCTACGCGCGCATTCCCGATTTCGGCGGCTTCCTGGTCAAGGCCAATTCCGAAGGCCAGCCCGGCCCGCAGGACTACGGGCGCAGCCACGCCGACGGCGCCAACATGCTCGCCGACGCGCTGGCGCCGCATGGCGGGGTGGTGATGTGGCGGGCGTTCGTCTATTCGCACGAACAACCGGACGACCGCGCCAAGCAGGCCTACAGCGAATTCGTGCCGCTGGATGGGAAATTCCGCGACAACGTGGTGGTGCAGGTCAAGAACGGCGCCATCGACTTCCAGCCGCGCGAGCCGTTCCATCCGCTGTTCGGGGCGATGCCGAAGACGCCGCTGATGCTGGAGTTCCAGATCACCAAGGAGTACCTGGGCTTCGCCACCCACCTGGTCTACCTGGGTACGCTGTACCAGGAAACCCTGCAAGCGGACACGCGACGCGGCAAGCGCGCGACGGTGGCGCGGGTGGTGGAGGGCGTGGTGGACGGGCATACGCTCAGCGGCATCGCCGGGGTCGCCAACATCGGTGCCGACCGCAACTGGTGCGGCTCGATCTTCGACCAGGCCAACTGGTACGCGTTCGGACGGCTGGCCTGGGATCCGCAGGGCGATGCGCAGGCCATCGCCGAGGACTGGGTGCGGATGACCTTCGGCAACGATCCGGCGCTGGTCGCGCCGGTGGTCGGCATGATGATGGCCTCGCACGAAGCCGCGGTCGATTACATGACCCCGCTCGGCCTGCATCACCTGATGGGCCGCGGCCACCATTACGGCCCGGCGCCGTGGGACGCGGGCAGCGCGCGGCCGGACTGGGATCCGGTGTACTACCACCGCGCCGACCGCAACGGCATCGGCTTCGACCGCAGTGCCACCGGCAGCAACGCGGTGGCGCAGTACGCGCCGCCGCTGGCGCGCCGCTTCGGCGACGTGCGCACGGTGCCGGAGGAATACCTGCTGTGGTTCCACCACGTGCCGTGGGACCATCGCATGGCCTCGGGTCAGCCGCTGTGGAATGCGCTGCTCGGCCGCTACGACCACGGCGTGGCCGAGGTGGCGCGGATGCGCGCGACCTGGGCCGGGCTGGCGCCGTACGTGGATGCGCAGCGCTATCGCCAGGTCGCCGACTTCCTGGCGATCCAACAGCGCGAGGCGCAGTGGTGGCGCGATGCCAGCATTGCGTATTGGCAAGAGGTGTCCGGACGCGCGCTGCCGCCCGGCACCGCGCCGCCGCCGCATCCACTGGCGTATTACCAATCGCTGTCGTTTCCGTACGCACCGGGAAATCCGAAATGACGCCGCACCGCTCCTCTGTCCACATCGCGCGCCGCCTGCTGTTGGCGGCGCTGTGCGTGCCCGCGCTCGCGCATGCCGAAGACGCATCGTTGTTGAATGCCCTGTTCCAGGACCACGTGGTACTGCAGCGCGATGCGCCGATCCGCGTCTGGGGCCAAGCCGCGGCCGGCGAGACGGTGACGGTGCAGCTGGCGCAGCAGCGCGTGCAGGCGCGTGCCGACCGCCAGGGCCGCTGGCAGGCGCAGCTGGCGGCATTGCCGGCCGGCGGGCCGTACGTCCTGCAGGCCAGCACCGCGCACGGCCGCGTGCAGCGCGCCGACGACGTGCTGCTCGGCGACGTGTGGCTGTGCTCGGGCCAGTCGAACATGGAACTGCCGGTGCAACGCACGCTGGATACGCGCAGCGAGATCGCCGATGCGCAGCAGCCGGCGATCCGCATGTTCAAGGTGCCGGCGCAGTCCAGCCCGACCCCGCAGGCGCAGTTCGGCGGCGCGGCCGCGTGGCAACCGACCACGCCGGAGACGGTGGGCGCGTTCTCTGCGGCCTGCTATTACTTCGCCCGCGAACTGCGCAAGACGGTGGACGTGCCGATGGGGCTGATCAATGCTTCATGGGGCGGTTCGCAGATGCAGGCGTGGATCGGCGATGCGGCCTTGCGCAAGGTGGACGGCAACGCGCCGGCGCTGGACGTGCTGGCGCGCTACGCCAAAGATCCGCAGCAGGCGGCGCCGCGCTGGGGCCAGCTGTGGGAGACGTGGTGGCGCGCGCACGGCAGCGGCGCGCCGTGGCAGCCGGACGATGCCAGTGAAGACTGGCGCGACGCACCGGCGGCGCTGGGCGCCTGGGACGACTGGGGCGTGCCGCAGCTGGTCAATTTCAACGGCATGGTCTGGTACCGCAGCACGGTCACGTTGAGCGCCGAGCAGGCGAAACAGCAGGCGACGCTGGCGCTGGGGCCGGTGGACGAACTCGACCAGACCTGGGTCAACGGCCAGGCGGTGGGCAGCAGCTACGGCGCCGACCAACCGCGCAGCTATCGCCTGCCGCGCGGTACGTTGCACGCGGGCAAGAACACCGTGGTGGTCAACGTGCACAACAGCTACCGCCGCGGCGGCCTGCTCGGCGCTGCGCAGGCGCAGCAGCTGCAACTGGGCGACGGCAGCCGCGTGGCGCTGGCCGGGTGGCAGTACCGCATCGTGCCGCCGCAGCTGGGCACGCCGCCGCGCGCGCCGTGGTCCTCGGCCGCGGGCCTGACCACGCTGTACAACGGCATGATCGCGCCGCTGGGCCGGGTCGGCCTGCGCGGCGTGCTGTGGTACCAGGGCGAATCCAATACCGGCGATGCCGCCGGCTATCCGGCATTGCTCGACGCCTGGCAGCGCGACTGGCGGCAGCGCTTCGGTGCGCAATTGCCGCTGCTGCTGGTGCAACTGGCCAACTACGGCGCGCCGCCCACCCAGCCCGGCGACAGCGGCTGGGCGCAGCTGCGCGAGGCGCAACGGCGCTTCGTCGCCGCCGATCCGCACGCCGGCATGGCGGTGGCGATCGACATCGGCGACCGCTACGACATCCACCCGGCCAACAAGCAGGAGCTCGGCCGCCGCCTGGCGCGCGCGGCGCGGCACGTGGTCTACGGCGAAACACTGGCGCCGTCCGGGCCGGTGCCGCATGCGCTGCGTCGCGATGGCGCGGCGCTGGTGGTGGATTTCGACGACGTCGATGGCGCATTGCAGACCTACAGCGCCGCTGCGCCGATCGGTTTCGAACTGTGCGGCGCGGCATCCGGCAGTTGCCGTTACGCGCAGGCCGAACTGCAGGGCCGCAGCGTGCGCCTGCCGGTTCCCGCCGGTACCGCGCCTACCCGCGTGCGCTATTGCTGGGCCGACAGCCCGGTGTGCACCTTGTTCGACCGCGCCGGGTTGCCGGCCGGTCCGTTCGAACTTTCCCTCCCGTCCGCGGCCCATGCGGCTGCGGCTTCTTCCCCGTGAGCGATCCGCGATGACCCAGACTTCCGATAGCGCTTCTTCCGCCCAAGGCTCGGCCCGCGATCGCGAGATCGTCGAGGCGCGGGTCATCGTCACCTGCCCGGGGCGCAATTTCGTCACCCTCAAGATCGTCACCCGTTCCGGCGTGTACGGCCTGGGCGACGCCACCCTCAACGGCCGCGAACTGGCGGTGGCGTCGTACCTGCAGGACCACGTGGTGCCGAACCTGATCGGCCGCGACGCCGGCCGCATCGAGGACATCTGGCAGTTCTTCTACCGCGGCGCGTACTGGCGGCGCGGGCCGGTGACGATGACCGCGATCGCCGCGGTGGACGTGGCGCTGTGGGACATCCTCGGCAAGATGGCCGGCATGCCGCTGTACCAGTTGCTGGGCGGGCGCTCGCGCGAAGGCGCACTGGTCTACGGCCACGCCAACGGCCGCGACATCGCCGAGACCAGCGAGGAAGTCGCCCGCTTCCGCGAACTCGGCTTCATCGCCATCCGCGCGCAATGCGGCGTGCCCGGGATCAAGAAGACCTACGGCATTTCCAGCGGCGGCAAGCCCTACGAACCGGCCGAGAGCGAGCTGCCGACCGAAACCGTGTGGTCCACGCCGCGCTATCTCAGTGTGGTGCCCAAACTGTTCGAACAGCTGCGCGCCGACCATGGCGACGAGATCGAACTGCTGCACGACGCGCACCACCGCCTGACCCCGATCGAGGCGGCGCGGCTGGCGCGCGACCTGGAACCGTACCGGCTGTTCTGGCTGGAAGACGCCACCCCCGCGGAAAACCAGCGCGCGTTCGAAACTATCCGCCAGCACTCGGTGACGCCGCTGGCGGTGGGCGAGGTGTTCAATTCGATCTGGGACTGCAAGCACCTGATCGAGCAGCAGCTGATCGACTACATCCGCACCACCATCGTGCATGCCGGCGGCATCACCCACGTGCGCCGGCTGGCCGACTTCGCCGCGCTGCACCAGGTGCGCACCGGCTTCCACGGCGCCACCGACCTGTCGCCGGTGTGCATGGGCGCGGCGCTGCACTTCGACACCTGGGTGCCGAACTTCGGCATCCAGGAATACATGTTTCACTCCGACGAGGCCAACGCGGTGTTCCCGCACGATTACGCGTTCCATGCCGGCCGCCTGCACTGCGGCGAGACCCCCGGGCATGGCGTGGACATCGACGAAACCCTGGCCGCACGCTATCCGTACGCGCCCAAGCAGTTGCCGGTGGCGCGGCTGGAAGACGGCGCGATGTGGGACTGGTGACGCGCATGCGCTGGGGACGCGCACTGGTGTTGGCGCTGCTGTGTGTCGTGGCGATGCAGACGGCATCGGCGCAACGCGGGCAGGCCGCCAGCATCGCCGAATTCGATTGGTTCGAATACCGCGGCGACGATGCGGTGTTCGCCACGCCGCTGCCGCCCGGCCACTACCGCAACCCGGTGCTGGCCGGCTTCTATCCCGACCCCAGCGTCGTCCGCGCCGGCGACCGCTACTACCTGGTCAATTCCACCTTCGCCTATTTCCCGGCGCTCCCGGTATTCGAGAGCCGCGACCTGGTGCACTGGCGGCAGGTCGGCAACGTGGTCGAGCGCGCCGAGCAGCTGAACTACGACGGCCTGCGCGTGTCGCGCGGCATGTTCGCCGCCAGCATCGCGCACCATGACGGCCGCTTCTACGTGGTCGGCACCGCGGTGGACAGCGGCGGCAACTTCATCGCCAGCGCGGACGATCCGGCTGGGCCGTGGTCGGCGCTGCACTGGCTGCCGGACATCGACGGCATCGACCCGTCGTTGTTCTTCGACGACGACGGCACCGCCTACCTGCTCAACAACGGCCCGCCCGATGGCGCGCCGCTGTACGAAGGCCATCGCGCGATCTGGATGCAGCGCTTCGACCTGGCGCGGATGCAGCCGGTCGGCCCGCGCAAGGTACTGGTCAACGGCGGCACCGACCTGGCCAGCAAGCCGATCTGGATCGAAGGCCCGCACCTGTACAAGCGTGACGGCTGGTACGTGCTGTCCTGCGCCGAAGGCGGCACCGGCCCGCAGCATTCGCAGGTGGCGCTGCGCAGCCGCACGCCGTGGGGGCCGTACGTGCCGGCGCCGCACAATCCGATCCTGACCCAGCGCGACCTGCCCGCCGAACGCGCCAACCCGATCAGCAACGCCGGCCATGCCGACCTGGTCGAAGGTCCGGACGGGAAGTGGTGGGCGCTGTTCCTGGCCAGCCGCCCGTACGCGCAGGACCGCTACAACACCGGCCGCGAGACCTTCCTGCTGCCGGTCACCTGGCACGATGGCTGGCCGTCGATCCTGCCCGCCGGGCAGCCGATTCCCTACGTCGCGCCAGGCCCGGCCGGACTGCGCGCCGAGGCCGATACCGCGCCATTGAGCGGCAACTTCACCTGGCGCGACGGTTTCGACGCGCCGCCGCGCGATCCCCGCTGGCTGCTGTTACGCACGCCCAAGCGCGAATGGATGGATCTGCGCGCGCGCCCAGGCTGGCTGACCCTGCAACCCGACACGCAAGGCCTGGACGGCAGCGGCAATCCCGCGTTCCTGGGCTACCGGCAGCAGCACACCCGCTTCGAGGCCAGCACCGCCGTGCAGATACCGGCGCAGCCGGGCCTGGTCGCCGGCCTGGCCGCATTCCAGAATGCCGATGCCTGGTATGTGCTCGGCGTGCGCCGGCGCGGCGCGCGCGCCGAAGTGTTCCTCGACAAGCGCGACGGCAAGCGCACCACCACCGTCGCGCGCAGCGCCGTCGATGCCAAGGGCGCGCTGCGCCTGAAGATCGCCGGCGACGGCGGCCGCTATGCCTTCGCCTTCGCCGCCGATGGCCAGGACTGGCAGTGGCTGCGCCGCGACGACGATGCGGCGATGCTCAGCACGGCCGTGGCCGGCGGTTTCACCGGCACCACCCTCGGGCCGTACGCCCGCCGCGAACCGGATCGATCCGACAAGGAGTAGGCAATGCACACCGAGACTGCGCCGTACCAAGGACATGGCCGCCGCGTCGCGACGCTGGCGTTGCTGTTGGCCATCGCGCCGTGCGCGGCGTCCGCCGCCGAAGCGCCGCCGCCATACCTGGACACCCAGCGCAGCTTCGAGCAGCGCGCCGCCGACCTGGTGTCGCGGATGACGCTGGAGGAAAAGGCCGCGCAGATGCAGAACGCCGCACCGGCGATCCCGCGCCTGGGCGTGCCGGCCTACGACTGGTGGAACGAAGCACTGCACGGCGTGGCCCGCGCCGGCGGCGCCACCGTGTTCCCGCAGGCGATCGGTATGGCGGCCACCTTCGATGTGCCACTGATGCACGACGTCTCCACCGCGATCAGCGACGAGGCGCGCGCCAAGCACCACGAGGCCCTGCGCCACGATCAGCACGCGCGCTACCAGGGCCTGACGTTCTGGTCGCCGAACATCAACATCTTCCGCGACCCGCGCTGGGGCCGCGGCCAGGAAACCTACGGCGAGGATCCGTTCCTCACCGCGCGCATGGGCGTGACCTTCGTGCAGGGCCTGCAGGGCGAGGGCGCGGATGCGCCGAAGAACGCGCAAGGCGAGACCTACCGCAAGCTCGACGCCACCGCCAAGCATTTCGCCGTGCACAGCGGCCCGGAGGCCGACCGTCACCACTTCGACGCGCACCCGTCGCAGCGCGACCTCTACGAGACCTACCTGCCGGCGTTCGAAGCGCTGGTCAAGGAAGGGAAGGTGGACTCGGTGATGGGCGCCTACAACCGCGTGTTCGGCGAATCGGCCAGCGCCAGCAAGTTCCTGCTGCGCGACGTGCTGCGCGACACCTGGGGTTTCGACGGCTACGTGGTGTCCGACTGCTGGGCGATCGTGGACATCTGGAAGAACCACAAGATCGTCGCCACCCGCGAGGAAGCCGCCGCATTGGCGGTGAAGAACGGCACCGAACTGGAATGCGGCGAGGAGTACTCCACGCTGCCCACCGCCGTGCGCAAGGGCCTGATCAGCGAAGCCGAAGTCGACAAGGCGCTGCAGAAGCTGATGTATTCGCGCATGCGCCTGGGCATGTTCGATCCGCCGGACCAGCTGCGCTGGGCGCAGATTCCCATCTCGGCCAACCAGTCGCCCGAACACGACGCGTTGGCGCGGCGCACCGCGCGCGAATCGCTGGTGCTGCTGAAGAACGACGGCGTGCTGCCGTTGTCGCGCGACAAGATCAAGCGCATTGCCGTGATCGGTCCCACCGCCGACGACACCATGGCGCTGCTCGGCAACTACTACGGCACGCCGGCCGCACCGGTCACCGTGCTGCAGGGCATCCGCGAGGCCGCGCCCGACGCCGAGGTGCTCTATGCACGCGGCGCCGACCTGGTCGAAGGCCGCGACGATCCCGCCGCCACGCCGCTGATCGAACCGCAATACCTGCGCCCGTCGGCCGACTCGCCCGAGCGCGGCCTGCGCGGCGAATACTTCCGCAACCGCGAGCTGTCCGGCACCCCGGCGCTGGTGCGCACCGATGCGCAGATCGGCTTCAAGTGGGACCGCGGCTCGCCCACCGACAACCTGCTCGCGCGCGGCGAAGCCGGCCCGGACCAAGCCATCCCAGCCGACAACTTCAGCATCCGCTGGAGCGGCAAGCTGGTGCCGCCAGCCACCGGCACCTATCACCTGGAAACCGCGGCCGACGATGGCGTGCGCCTGTATCTGGACGGCAAGCGCCTGATCGACCGCTGGAGCGCCAGCGACCGCTTGCATGCCGACGGCGTCGATGTGCGCCTGGAAGCCGGCCGCAGCTACGACCTGCGCCTGGAGTATTTCGAAGGCGAGCGCGATGCGGGCGTGCGCCTGGCCTGGCGCCAGCCCGGCGCCAAGCCGCCGCTGCAGGACGCGCTGGACGTCGCACGTCGCGCCGACGTGGTGGTGTTCGTCGGCGGTCTCACCGGCGACGTCGAAGGCGAGGAGATGAAGGTCAACTATCCCGGCTTCGCCGGCGGCGACCGCACCGACCTGCGCCTGCCCAAGCCGCAGCGCGAGCTGCTCGAAGCGCTGCAGGGCACCGGCAAACCGGTGGTGGCGGTGCTGACCACCGGCTCGGCGTTGGCCATCGACTGGGCGCAGCAGCACGTGCCGGCGATCTTGCTGGCCTGGTACCCCGGCCAGCGCGGCGGCAGCGCTGTGGCCGACGTGCTGTTCGGCGACGCCAACCCCGGCGGACGCCTGCCGGTGACCTTCTACAAGGAAAGCGAAAAGCTGCCCGCGTTCGACGACTACGCCATGCGGGGCCGCACCTACCGCTACTTCGCCGGCACCGCGCTGTATCCGTTCGGGCACGGCCTGTCGTACACCCAGTTCGCCTATTCCGACCTGCGCCTGGACCGCAGCAAGCTCGCGGCCGACGGCAGCCTGCACGCCACGCTCAAAGTGAAGAACACCGGCAAGCGCGCCGGCGACGAAGTGGTGCAGCTGTACCTGCACCCGCTGTCGCCGCAGCGCGAACGCGCGACCAAAGAACTGCGCGGCTTCCAGCGCATCGCCCTGCAACCCGGCGAAACCCGCGAAGTGCGCTTCGCCATCTCCCCGCAGACCGACCTGCGCATCTACGACGAAGCGCGCAAGGCCTACGTGGTAGACCCGGGCGACTACGAACTGCAGGTCGGCGCCTCCAGCAGCGACGTACGCGCCCGCCAGCGCTTCAGCGTGCAGCCGTCGCCCGCGGCGGAGGCAACGCCGCGGCCGTGACCGCAATCGGTGGTGCGAGCCGTCACCGCTCGCACCACCGAAGCCGTGGCTGCAGCTAGCCTCGGGCTTTCAGCCCCAGTCACGTCACCGACCACGCACCGGACCCCCGCGATCCCCTGTAGGAGCGGCTTCAGCCGCGACCGCCTTACCGATCAAGCACCAGCCCACGTCAGCTCCCCTGTGGGAGGGACTTCAGTCCCGACAGCCTTACCGACCAAGCCTCAGCCAGAAAAAATCCCCTCCTGGATCTCTCGTGACCGAACCACGCCTCACCGCCGCCACACTCCCCAACCTGCCGCCGGCCATCGCCCGCCCAACCTACGCTCTGGACAGCGTCCGCATCGGCATCGTCCACCTAGGCACCGGCGCCTTCCACCGCGCCCACCAGGCGGTCTACCTCGACGACCTGCTCGCCGACGAACCAGACTGGGCAATCTGCGCCGTCTCTCTGCACAGCCCGCAGGTCCGCGACGCTCTGCGCCCGCAGGACGGCCTCTACACCCTCGCCCTGCTCGACGAACACCCCGAGCTGCGCATCATCGGCGCCATCCGCGAAGTGCTGTGCGCGCAGGACGAACAACCCGCCGTCCTCGCCCGCCTGGCCGACCCGGCGGTGCGCCTGGTCACCCTCACCGTCACCGAGAAAGGCTACTGCCTGGCCGGCGAACAGCTCGACTTCGCCCATCCGGACATCGTCCACGACCTGGCCGCCCCGCACGCCCCGCGCAGCGCCATCGGCTACCTCGTCGCCGGCCTGCGCGAACGCCTGCGCCTGGGCCTGGCGCCGTACACCGTGCTCAGCTGCGACAACCTGCCCGACAACGGCGGCAAGCTGCGCCGCGCCGTGCTGCAGTTCGCGCACACCATCGACCCGGCATTGGCCGCCTGGATCGAAACCGAAGCCGCGTTCCCACGCTCGATGGTCGACAGCATCACCCCGGCCAGCGACGACGCCCTGCGCGAACGCGTCGTCACGCAACTCGGCTGCCACGACGCCTGGCCGATCCAGCGCGAGCGCTACAGCCAATGGGTGATCGAAGACAATTTCTGCAACGGCCGCCCCGCCTTCGAGCGCGCCGGCGTCACCCTGAGCGACGACATCGCCGGCTTCGATCGCGCCAAGCTGCGCCTGCTCAACGGCCCGCACTCCGCGCTGGCCTACCTCGGCTCCCTGCTCGACCTGGACACCGTCGCCGACGCCATGCGCCACTCGCAACTGGCCGCCTTCGTCGAAACCCTGATGCGCGACGACATCGCACCGACGCTACAGCCGATGCCCGGCTTCGACCCACAGCACTACACCGGCGCCATCCTCGCCCGCTTCCGCAACCCCGCCATCGCCCACCGCCTGGCGCAGATCGCCTGGGACGGCTCGCAGAAACTGCCGGTGCGCCTGCTCGGCACCATCGCCGACGCCCTGGCGGCCGGCCGCCGCATCGACCGCCTGTGCCTGCCCATCGCAGCATGGATGCAGTTCGTGCGCCGGCAGGCGCGCGACGGTGTGGCGCTGGTGGACCCGCTGAGCGAGGTGCTGAACGAGATCGGACGTGGTGCGACTGGCGATGCGGGCAATGACGTCGATGCGCTCCTTGCACTGGAAGCCGTATTTGCACCGCTATCGGGAGATGTGCGTTTTGTCCGGGCGTTGCGGAGGGCCTACGCCGCGCTCGGCGATGGCAGCGCTGCTGGAGTACAGCGCGCTCTCGAGCCGACGTAGCTGCGCCAAGCGCGGCGCTCGCCTCGTCTCCAATCAAAGCCGATCGCGCTCACGGAGCCGGGTGGGTATTCCTCCAACGCCAGAAAGCGTGGAAGATCCGGGTACTAGCATCGCAATTCGTGAAGTGACCATGCCGCGCCAGTTGCTGGAACGTTTGAGTTGGGCAGGACGACGCTGGCCATTCGGCTGGTCGATGATGAAATTTCGCCTGGCCGCTGCCATGGATTTGCCGGCGATGCTTGCTGGTTGCTGCCACTTGGTGGCATGCCATCCCGCGACCTACATCGCCGGCACCGCAAAGGACGCCATTACCGACCAGCCCATCGCCGACGCCATCGTAAGCCTCTATGGCTACGAAACGCGCTCGGCAGCATCTGGCTGCTTCCAACTTGGCGGGCCGGACGCATTGCCGTTCGAGTTTGGTGTATCGGCACCTGGTTACAAGCCTGTCGTGATCAAGCCAGCACCTGGCAGCTATGAAGCGACCGTTAGACTTGCGCCTGTAGGAACTTCCGTCACAAGCACCGTGACGACAAACAAACTTTCGCAGGAAACGTATGCCGAACTGTCGCGCAGCTGCCCCTGACATGTCGCACGAGCCGCGCTGTTTCGCCGCGCCGCCTGCAGGCATATGCGTCTCCAAGGCGCCGCGATGACTTACGAGATATCTATCGCCTTCGATGCCGGCAGCGGCATTTGCCTCTGGGCGAAGAACGATGCTGCCCGCGCGCGATACGGCTATCCGATCGATCATCGGGAGTTGCCGCTGTCGGAGAACACGAAGCATCACCTGATGCATCTGATCGCATGGTTCGACATGTCGCTCGACTGGGCGTCGCCATCCGACGCCAGCAAGGCTTGGACAGATGAAGAACGCAATCGTTTCATGAGTGCTGCGCAGGAGGGGTATCGCCTGCTATGCCGGGAACTTCCGCCACCGCAATTCTTCTTCGTCGATGAAACAGTCGCCTGACTTGCCGAGCGAGCAGACATCCGGCAGCGTGATACACCATCTGTTGGATTTCGCGGTGCAGAGCATCACGAACTTTGGAAACGCATGGAACGTTCGAAAGTCGATCCAACCTGGCCTAACGCACTGCGCTGGTTCCTTGCACAGGATCTGACCAGCTTCACACCCTGGCATTTCATCGCCGACGCGTCGGAGCTGGCGTTCGCGTCGCGCGCATTCGCCCGCGAGGATGTGAGCGGTGGCGACGTCTTCACCTTCGCCAGGCGCCAGGACCGCGACGACTTCGTCGGCTTGCTGGTGGTCGATGGCAGCATCAGCGACACCGTCGTCTACTTTCATCCCGTGTTCTCCGACAGTGCCACGCCATCGCCTCGCAGCTGGAACATCGTCGTCGCCAGCTTCGAAGACGTGTTCGCGTTCGTGGCGGGGCAGGTGATCCCGGACATGAAGGAATGGGCGCTTGCGGAGGATGCCGCGGAGTTGTGAGCAACAGCCGCTCCATTCCAGAATTGCGGCACGGTTGCGCTCAAGCCTTGAGGTTCGCGCGAGTTCGCGATGCTGGAAGGCCACGGTGTGCGTAATCTTCGCGAGTGGCGACCGCAAGCGGACGCCTGCTTGCCTTCTGCGCCCGAGAACCCATCGCCATCAGCCGATGCGCATCGACAGCTCCACATCCTCGGCGAACGGGATGGACAGGTAGCCCGCGTCGGGCGAGCGCACCTGCGCCAGATACTCGGGGCTGTAGTCGGCATTGTCGGCGACGATCAGCGCGCCGGGCCTGAGACGCGTTTCCAGCAGCGTCAGCACCTGCGGGTACAAGGCCTTGGCGCCGTCGAGCAGCAGCAGGTCGATGCTGTCGGGCAGGTCGCTGCGCAGCGTCTGCAAGGCATCGCCCTCACGGATCTCCACCAGGTCGGCAAGTCCGCCGGCGCGCAGGTTGTCGTGGGCGCGCAGTACCTTGGACGGCTCGAACTCGCTGCCGATCAGCCGCCCGCCGCCGTTGTCGCGCAGCGCCGCGGCCAGGTGCAGGGTGGAGATGCCGAAGGAGGTGCCGAATTCGACGATCGTGCGTGCGCGGCAGCTGCGCGCCAGCATGTACAGCAGCACGCCGGTCTCGCGCGAGACGGCCAGCGGCAGGTCCTTCAGCCGGCTGTAGAACTCCACGTAGTCGGTCTTGCTTCGCATCAGGCGCTCCCGCTCGTCGGCCGGGATCTGCGCGAATGCGGACATCGCCGTCGCCGTCGTCGCGGCGGCCTCATCGAACAGGCGGTCGAGCAGGGGAGCGAGTGGTGCAGTGGTCAGGGTGCTCATCGATAGTTGCCGTTTTTGTGCGTCCGTCATCGGACCGGAATAGAATGCGATTGATCCGTCACATTCGCTATTCGCATTGGCCGACCGCATGAACGAGCGCCGGAAAACCAGGATTTCCCCGAGAAAACAGCCGCAACAGGCGCGTTCCAACCTGCTAGTGGCGGTCATCCTGGAAGCGGCAACTCAGGTTTTGGCCAAGGAAGGGATGCAGCGCTTCACCACCGCGCGGGTGGCCGAGAAGGCCGGGGTGAGCATCGGGTCGCTGTACCAGTACTTCCCGAACAAGGCGGCGATCCTGTTCCGGCTGCAGAGCGACGAATGGCGGCAGACCAGCGATCTGCTGCGCGGCATCCTCGAGGACGCGCAGCGTCCGCCGCTGGAACGGCTGCGCCTGCTGGTGCACGCCTTCGTACGCTCGGAATGCGAGGAGGCGCAGATGCGCACGGCGCTCGCCACCGCCGCACCGCTGTACCGCGACGCGCCCGAGGCGCAGCAGGCGCGCGCCTCGGGAAAGCGCACGTTGCGACGCTTCATGCGCGAGGTCCTGCCCGATGCGCCGGCGGCCACCCGCACCCTGGCCGGCAACCTGATCAAGACGACGCTCGGGGCGGGGGCCAAGGAGTTTTCGGAAACGCCGCGTAGCGCTGCGCAGATCCGCGCCTATGCCGACGCCATGGCGGATATGTTCTGCGCGTACCTGCAACGGCTCGCGTCGCGTCCGGCGACATAGCGGGAGCGGCCCACGGAAGCGGCTGGAACGCTGGTGCAGCACTGCCAGCGCACCGGGCCTGTCCGCGCGGGCGGACACGCTTGGTCGAGGCATCCCGGACCGCATATGCTGCTCTAGCCGAAGACGTCCCGGTGATAGGCGGCAAGCGCTCGTGCCGATGTAGAGCGGTAGCGCTCGCCTTGCTGAAATACCTCCATCAACGCAGGTAGCCCAATGTTCAAGAACCTCATCCCGAAGATCTTCTACGACAAGCTGCAGGACGGACTCGACTTCTTCGTCGATGGCCTGGGCTTTGCGGTGCAGTACCAAGACGCCACGATGGCCGTCGTCGCCCGCGACGGCGCCAAGGCCTATCTGGTCGAGAATCCCGAGTGGGCGGCGAAGGACCGTCCGGAGCTCAGCATCGACACCGACGATGTCGATGCGATCTTCGCGGAAATGTCCGCACGCGTGCCGCATCTGCTGCATCCGAATTGCAACACCGTCGCGCTCAGGCCCTGGGGGGCGCGCGAATTCGCGATGCTGGACAAGACCACGGTGTGCGTGAATTTTCGCGAGTGGCCGGCCGAGGGGTGAGTCAAGGCGGCCGGCACCACCCGGATCGCGTCCGGGCGGGGTGCGGACATCGTCGTCGTTCGGCGTCAGCGCTCCGCGCCCGCCTGCTACTGCAGCTCGGGTAGCGTCGCGATCACCTTGATCTCGAACTGGAACCCGTACAGCCAGGTGACGCCCACGGCGGTCACGGTCGGATACGGCGCCTCGCCCCAATACGCGGGCAGCACCTTCCAGACCGTGTCGAACGTCGCTTCGGGGTCGACCAGGAAGAAGGTGACATCGACCACGTCATCGAATGTGCAACCTGCCGCGGCGAGGATGGCGTTGAGGTTGTCGAACGCGCGCCGCACCTGCGTTTCCAGGTCCGGCTCGGGCGAGCCATCCTCGCGGCTGCCGACCTGTCCGGACACGAACAGCAAGCCATTGGCGCGCACCGCCGGCGAATAGCGGTTGCGCTCGTACAGGGCCTGTCGTCCCTGCGGAAAAACAACGTCGCGTGTGGCCATCTGTCTTCTCTTCCTCGGCCCGCGTGGGCCAGTCATGACGATGGCCAGACGGTACGCGCAGGATGCCGGCGGATAAACCGGCGCATCGCTGCATCACTGTTTGTAGAATCCGAACAATCCCAACCACACTGGAGCATGGATGGATCGGTTCGAGGCGATGCTGGCCTTCGCGCGGGTGGTCGAAACCGGCAGCTTCACCAAGGCGGCGGAGACCTTGCACGTCGGCAAGGCCAGCGTCACCCAAGCGGTGCAGCAGCTGGAAGCGCGTCTGCGCGTGAAGCTGCTCAATCGCACCACGCGCAAGGTCAACGCGACAGCCGATGGCGCGGCGTTCTACGAGCGCGTGATCCAGCTGCTGGCGGATCTGGACGATGCCGAAACCAGCCTGTCCGGCGCCGCCGCCGCGCCACGCGGCCGGCTGCGGGTGGACGTGCCCAGCCCGCTGGCGCGCCTGATCCTGGTGCCGGCGCTACCGGCCTTCCACGCGCGCTATCCGGAGATCCAGCTCGATCTGGGGGTCAGCGATCGCCGCGTGGATCTGATCGGCGAGAACGTGGACTGCGTGGTGCGCGGCGGTGTCCCCAACGAGCAATCCCTGAGCGCCCGGCGCATCGGCGAGCTGCAGGCCGGCGTGTTCGCCGCCCCGGCTTATCTGGATCGCGCCGGCATGCCGGCGCATCCGCGCGAACTGGAGGACACGCACCATCGCATCGTCGGCTTCACCGGCGCCAGTCGCGGCAGGAAGGTCATCGCCTATGCCATGCAACGCGACGGCGAGCGGCTGAGCGTGCAAGGCCGCCACGTGCTGGCCGTGGACGACGGCAATGCCTATCTCGCCGCGGGCCTGGCAGGCATGGGCGTGCTGTGGCTGCCGGACTACATGTCCAGGCCGCACGTGGCCAGCGGCGAACTGGTGCCCGTGTTCGCCGACTGGCGGCTGGAGCCAATGCCGCTGTACGTCGCGTTTCCGCCCAACCGGCACGTCAGCGCCAAGTTGCGCGTGTTCATCGAATGGATCGCGGCGCTGATGGCGGTGCATGCGCCTGTGCGGCATCCGCCGGAAGGGTGAGGAAGGTTGCGGGTCGAGCTAAAAAGCTGGAGAACACAAGAAGGAGGAGTGTGCGCTTGAGGTTAGATATTTCCTCTGGCCACGTTTTGTGATCTTCCTGCGGCTCAACGCTCGCATGCCTCAGGTCCGCCGTTTGAACGCCGCTTTCAGCCCGAGGCACGCAAGGCCAATGACGCCAGCGAGCAGGCAAACGATATGAAGCTGATCGATGTCAACGACGCGATACAACGGGTTGCCTGAAACCAGTGGCCACAGAGGCATGATGTCCGAATGCATGATGCCGTCAAGCACGATATGGGAGTAAGTCCCGGCGAACGCGCCCGACACTGCGGCAGTCCATATGAGTGGCGGGTGGGGAATCCTGAGAAGTTTCAACACGGCTGAGCTGACGGGTTTGCCAGTGGCCGCCGCTAGACTGCCGATGACCGTGGCGCCGAACAGTGTGTGTGTAACGCCGTGGAGGATCGGCTTGTTTTGCAGGATTCCAATCAGAGGCTCGATGTCCATGAGGACTTGCGAGCCGCCAAACACCATAAAGCTGAAATGGCGCCCTCCTGCTGCCTTGAAAGCCAGTCCTGGACCGAGATGTATGGGTGTGAAGGGCATTTCGGTCGCGAACCTAAGATGTGAGGTAAAACCGTATGCCGAGCTCGTGATCTCGGAAGGACTGTCTCATGATCCCATCCTGTGGTGAGTCGCCTGCCTGCCGCTGTCGTGCGATAAGAACTGGGGTCACAGTGCACTTCTAGGAGCGCAAGACCTGGACAAAATTACACTCTGGCCCCATGTTACGCTCGGCGTGTGCGGCCGTGTTGAAGAGCAGCGCGAGTACCGCAGGTGCAGCTCTCCATCAAAGGCTGACGCTTCAACTAGGCCGACCCGCGAAGCGGGTTCGGCTTGAATGAATTGTTAGGACTCAATAGCGGATTTTTCGCCAGAAGCGCTTTTCAATCTTTCTGACATTTGGTGCCTTTGCGAGGGTGGGCAAGTACTCACCCAGCTGGAACAGCTCTTGGTCCGCTAGATCACCAAAGAACGGCTTTACCCTGACGAGGTTTCCGTAGTGTTTGGCCAGTTTGGCGGGAGTGTCATCTACCATCAGCACCTGTTCAAGCCGATAACCCCGGCGCTTTATTTTTCCAAGATTCTTTGCCCACTCATAGTCTTGATACTCTGGATCAAAGCGCATCGTGCAGCGCTCGCGGGACCATATGAACTTGAGGTCGATGTCGGGTGGGAAGATGGCCGCGACAACCGGCGCCGCGTAAAGACGAGTAGAAGAAGTCCAAACCGCTAGGTCAAAGTGCGAACTTACCGTAGACAGGAACGAGTCAAGGCCCGGTCGCCTGTACACAGCGTACGGTCCAACCTCAAAGTCGGGATCACGATCCAGGCAACCTTCGGTTGCATGGATGAGTGTCTCGTCAAGATCTAGAACCAAGAGTGTCATGAAATGCTGGGTGTGGGCCCTAATACCTGAGTTAAGTCGCGTCGTGAAGCGGCGTCGGCTTGGACGAATTGTTAGGCAGCCGCGCCATGGAAATATGCACCCAGCGCTACGGCTGCCGAGATGCCCGCGATGATAGCTGCAACCCAGGCTGCACGGGCGGACGACTTGGCGGCAGCGGTGAGGCGCCCATTCCGACGCTCCTCGAGCAGATGGAGCGCAACCCATTTTCGCTGAGACGAATCTTTTTCTGTGACGAAGTCATAGAGCTCACGATCTGTGAGCTTCTCTAGTTGCGCATACTCGTTCTGTTCCATAGGCCCGCCTACTACCTGAGTTAAGCCACGCCGCGAAGCGGCGTCGGCTCGGACGAACTGTTATGCGGCGCCTTCATTGTCCGGCACCGGAAGTTCACCCGGCACACCGACGCCCAGATAGTGCAGCAAATCATCCGCTACATCCATCGCGTGGCCGCGAACGTACTCGTGCTCATCGTGGAGAGCTGCCGCAATGACGGGAACGACAGCCTCCAAGTCAAGGTGTCCGCAAGTACGCGCAAGGTGCCCGAAGCCAAGTACCGCATTGCCGCGAACGTTGAAGTGGTCGTGCGAGGCCAGCGAGAGGCATATGCGCCCAGACCATGCGCAGTCGGTTGGGTCCATGGTGATCACGATCGGTACATAGAGCAGCTCATCGGGCAACCCGCGGGCAAGTACAGCTTCAACGTCCTGCTCTGTCCATCCTTCTTGGAATGGCACCATTGGGCAACCTAACGTTTGAATTAAGCGGCAGGCAACGGGCGTAGCCGGTTGACTGTCTGCTTGAAGGAGGAGTTGGGCGTCATTGCTCAAAATGCCAATTTAGGAACTCCTCAGCTGCTTCTGGCGAGGACATTTCGAGCACTGCTTCGGCGATCTTATGCTGACCCTTCGCCGCCGCTATGGCAGATAATGCGCACGCCAGAAAATCAGCGTTCCAATGGCGCTCGGACGCCTGCGCAACCAGGCTCGGAAGGCGCGCAAGCGCCTCGAAGTATGGTGCCTCCAGATCTTGCGGAATCTCGATGCGGTTTTTCGCACGGCAGATCTCTATCCATGCTGGGAACTGGAAGAAGGAATCACTGGCTTCGGACGGAGCGATAGCAAGTGCTTCGATCACGTGTGGAACGGCTGCGAAGGACGCTGAATAGACATCGCCTTGATGTGCCAAGGCGCTCCAGAGCGTGAACCACGGCTCGGCTCCCGCCTCGGACTTCGGAAGCCCGCGAAGGCGTGCAAGCAGCTCGGGGATATCAGCCGCACTGCCATACGCATGCCGAAGCTCCGACCAATGATTGCTTTGCAGACTCAGCACGTGCACTCCCTATGGTGCCCAAAGTTTGACTCTAAACCTCAGGGTCAGGTTGACTTCTTAAGTGAACCTGACCCTGAGGTTTGTTAGGCGCTCTTCGCATTGGCGCCGCGCTTCCTTTCGATCATTGTTGGGCGATCGTAGGCCCATTCCAGCGGAGCCTCTTGGAGCGGCTTCGATGATTTTGAAAGTTTGTAAAGGTAATCGATCATCCACGAGCAGCAGAATTGAAAATCGCCGCGATCGCCAATCTGGAAAAGTTTCGCCGCCTCTTCTGTTTTGTATATATCGATGAGGTCGGCAAATTCGTTACGGAGCTCACGAACCCTGTTGTTCACCTTTTGATCAGAGAAGTGGCAGCCCTCGATGTTGTGGGCGAAGTCATTCCTGATTTTTCGGACGAGGTGTAGGTCGCGACAGAGGCGATTGCTAATGGCACCTAGCCTATAGGCCACATCGATCTTCGAGCTGAAGCTTGAGAAGGGAGCATTTCCGCCTTCAAAAAGACAGTCGACCGAGCTAGGATTCGCTACGAGCTTCATTCTGAGGCACAGTGTCAAGAGCTCGTCTAAGAAGGAGACCGTCAAGATTACGCAGGCTCGATCACTCTCTTTCGAAAACATCTCCATGTATCGTTGCCATTGGTCTTTGGTTGCCTGAACCTCAGTCGTCACACGTATTCTCCTAAGAGCGCCTAACACCTCAATTAAGCCGGCCCGCAGCGGGACGGCGATTGAGTGCAAATATAGCCGATGGCGCTTACTCAGGCGCCGCCCTGATGTGGGTTCGGCTTGAATTGTTAGGTCTCACCCGCGAACTCCAACAGCTTGCCAACATTAGTCCGGAAAGTATCTTTAGGATCGACGACAGGCTCTCCGGGAGAAGTGAAGCCCATGTACTGATGGTAGACGTGCCTATCAATCTCCCGACCATCCTCGCCTAGCCGATAGATGAACCAGGCTTTGTCATATCGCTTGCGGGAGTGCAAAGGAACATATGGTCGAAACTCTGCTACCGCACGCTGTACTATTGGGAATAACTGGCGCAAATGTGCATCCACATTTTTAGGCCAGTTGCTAGGGATTGGATAAAGCCCGGAAAACGCCTCCAAGAGAGTGCCCCGATATTTGGAAGTGGCAGCGCGACGAGCATTCTTGCGATGTACGTAAAGCAGCAGCAAGCCACCAACTAGCGTGGTAAGTAAAGCTATAGCCGGCGCCGGAAAGTCTGTCATGTCTGTGGTGAAACCTAATGCCCGAATTAAGCCGAGCCGCGAAGCGGGTTTGGCTCGAATGAATTGTTAGAAAAAATTGCTAGATTTGACCCCAGGGCAAGAAGAAGCGCTTGCTGACACGAATTTCACGTAACTGCTTCTGCCACGTCGCAATATTTTCCATAAGGGATTCCGCAGAATAGTTGGAAATTTCGCAGGATGCGATTGCGTTTGAAACTTCGCGGCTTACAAGAAGAACTTTTTCACCAGCCGTCTTGTGCTTTAACTGAAAGAGTTCTGAGGCAATTAAATGTAGGTCTTCTACTTTGTCCGATTTTAATATCTGAGTCCTGGCGTCATCTCTAATGTAGTTGATGCCTCGAACAATTCGGAGTGCTTCGTATTTCAGGGAGTTGAACTTGGACTGCTTTGCCATGAGCAAGCCAGCGTAGTAGCCGGCGGCTGAGCCCGGCACAAGAGCCATTACAAGATCGTAGGCGACGCTGGTTCCCATAGTGTCTAACTACTATTCGGCGATAGTTTGGGTTGTAATCGAGGTATCTAATCCTGACTTCCTTAGACTAATCTGGCGTGGCGAACTTATCACACCAACAAATTCACCTTCGATAGGTGTGTAATCCTTGTGCCTAATCATGTTGTCCTTCCCCGTAGCTTATCAATGTGACGGTATCAGCACAATTCGACGGCCGCAAGCATTCTAGCTATCGGGCTGGTAGACGTTTGATTTGCTGTCGCCAGGTTCCTTTTGCCAGCAAGTTGCTTGAAATCGTGTATAGAAATCCATTGACAGGATTCAATGCCAAGTCGCATGATCGAAACGCTGCGGCACATTCCGCAGCCGGGATTGACAGCCTGAAACCACAAGGCGCACCAGCGCCCATTGCTCGATGTCGGCGCTTTTCTTTTGTCCGGCTTTCGGGATGGGTCGCGTGCTCGTCCTTTGGCGGGCGGTGTGCGGAGGCCGAAAGGTCTGCCGGTTCCTTGTGGCCGGTCTGTCAACCGCGCACCGTCCGCCACCTCGGTTGACAGCGAGTCGGTGGATTCCTCAGCACACAAGGAGTCCGACATGCACCGTTTCAACAGAACCACCTTCACTCCCCCCAAGGCTGCGTCCGCGTCGCGTACAACCAAGCGCCGCGCTCGATCAGCCGACACGCAGGCCGCTGAGCACCCTGCGACCGCCGATGCCTCCCCATTCGTCACACCGGCCGCGTCGCGCCTGCGCTTCCGCGTGCCCGAGCGCTGCACGATGAGTTACCAGCACTACGACGTGCGCCGCGCCGAGGATGTCGTCGGCTGTGCCGTGCCCAAGCTGCGCCTTTCCGGGCGCTGGCTGGAGCAGTATGGTTTTGCCGTAGGCGATGCATTGCGGGTGACGGTGGGGCGCGGGGTGTTGTTGATCAGCCGCGTGCCGGCTGCGGTCGTGCCATCGGCGCGGGCTACGGGTAAGAAGAAGGCGCGGGCAACGCGCGCCGCTTCGCATCCGCTGCGATCCAAGGTCTGACGTTATTGGTATGCGTACGCCCGTGTGGCGTGCGCCGTCGTGGCCACGCCAGCGTTGCACGAGGCGGCGACTGGCGTGGTGTCGGTTGTCGACTTTTGCTTCGATAGCGCTGGCCTCGATCCTGAGATTCACTCGGCGTTTCCAAGATCGAAACGTCGTCCTGCTACCGTGCGCGCCAGGCAAGTGCCTGGCCTCCAAAGGAGCGAGCGTGAACGAGACCGATGCATATGTGCTCAATGCGATCCGGCAGTGGGTCTGGTCCGGCTACTACTCTGAGTCCGAGATCCGCGAGGAGATGCTCGACGACATTCTGGAAGACGATTGCGACGAGCCGATGCTGCGCGCCGCGGTCGCCGGCCAGTGGCTGGCCAAGCAACAGGCGGAGCAAGGTTGGCCTGCGCAGACCGAGTGCGATCGCCTGGACGCGGTGTTCGAGCAGTTGCACGACGTGGGCATCTGCGCGCTGGCGAATGCCGGCTACACGATGTCCGATGGCCATACCGAGGTGACAGAGGCGGTGGCGGAAGCGCCCGAGGGCGAGTACCGCGGCTATTGTTTCTACCACGGGCAGGATGTGGAGTGCGCTGTGGATGGTGGTGGGTTGTTTATCGCGTTCGGGGATTTGCAGGGTGGGGCGGATGCGGATCTTGCGGTCGGGCGGCAGGTCGCTGCGGCGTTGGTGGAAGCGGGGTTTGTATTGGCGTGGGATGGGACGTCGAAGATGCGGATCGCGGTGCCTGGGTTTGTTTGGTTGCGGCGGTTTCGGGAGTAGCTGGGAGTTTTCTTGCAAGTAGCGGGGCGATGGCGGATGGCGTGCCTCCGGCAGGCGCGCTGGGCGTTGTCGGTGAGGCGGGTCGCGGCTGAAGCCGCTCCTACAGGGAGCAGGGAGCAGGGAGCGGCGGTTGGCGATGCATTCCGAATGCCGGAGAGGCGTCGTGGCGTCTCCGCCTGCACCGCGATCACGGCGTCCGGATGAAATCCACGAACGCGCGTAGCGGCGCCGGCAGATGACGGCGCCCGGGGTAGTACAGGAACGGGCCGCTGAAGCGCTGCCACCATGGTTCCAGCACCGGCTGCAGCGCGCCGCTGTCCAGGTGCGGGCGCAGCCAGTCTTCGAACAGGTGGATCACGCCCAGGCCGCCGACGGCGGCGTCGATGGCCAGGTCCACGGCAGCGCCCAGGCGCACCAGCAACGGGCCGGTAGGTTCGACCAGCACCACTTCGCCGTCGCGTTCGAATTCCCAGGCGGGGATGGCGCCGCTGGCGAACTGGCCGCGCAGGCAGGCATGCGCGAGCAGGTCGCGCGGGTGCTGCGGGTGCCCGTGCGCGGCGAGGTAGTCGGGCGCCGCGGCGGTGGCGAAGCGCTGCACGCGCGGGCCGATCGGCACGGCGATCATGTCCTGCTCCAGCCGCTCGTCGTAGCGGATGCCGGCGTCGCAGCCGGCCGCCAGCATGTCGACGAAGCTGTCCTCCACGATCACTTCCAGCCTGATCTCGGGATAGGCCTTCAGGAACGGGGTGACGATGGTCGGCAGCACCAGGCGCGCGGCGGCGCCCGGCACGTTGAGGCGCAGGGTGCCGCTGGGGCGGTCGCGGAAGCCGTTGACCACGTCCAGTGCCGCTTCCACTTCGCCGAGGGCGGGGATCAGGCGTTCGGCCAGGCGCGCGCCGGCTTCGGTGGGCAGCACGCTGCGGGTGGTGCGGTTGAACAGGCGCACGCCAAGGCGGGCTTCCAGGCGCCGCACGGCTTCGCTCAGGCTGGAGGCGGAACTGCCGCTGAGCCGCGCGCCTTCGCGGAAGCCGCCGCCGCGCAGCACCGCCAGGAAGGCGAAGAGGTCTTGCAGGTCGGTGGTCATTGTTCGAGTTCCCGCACAGCCCGTGCCGATTCGACCGGATTATCGCGCATCGGCGCGCGGCCTACAGTGCAGGCCTCACCCGGGCTTCGGCCCACCACTTCTGGAGGCAGTCATGAGCAAGCTTTCGACAGCAGGCACTTTTTCCCTCGGCGATCGTACGGTGACGCGCATCGGCTATGGCGCGATGCAGCTGGCCGGGCCGGGCGTGTTCGGCCCGCCCAAGGACCGCGCCGCGGCGCTGGCGGTGTTGCGCGAGGCGGTGGCCGCGGGCGTGGACCATATCGACACCAGCGATTTCTACGGGCCGCACATCACCAACCAGCTGATCCGCGAGGCGCTGCATCCGTATCCGCAGCAGCTGACCATCGTCACCAAGGTCGGCGCCGTGCGTGGCGACGACGCGTCCTGGCTGCCGGCGCAGAGCCCCGCCGAGCTGACCCAGGCGGTGCACGACAATCTGCGCAACCTTGGCCTGGAGGTCCTGGACGTGGTCAACCTGCGGGTGATGCTGGATGCGTACAAGCCCAGCGAGGGTTCGATCGAAGCACAGTTCAGCGCGCTCGCCGAACTGCAGCAGCGCGGGTTGATCCGGCATCTGGGCATCAGCAACGCCACGGCCGCGCAGGTGCAGGAGGCGCGGCGCATCGCCAAGGTGGTGTGCGTGCAGAACCACTACAACCTGGCGCACCGCGCCGACGACGCGTTGATCGACGCGCTGGGCCGCGAGGGCATCGCCTATGTGCCGTTCTTCCCGCTCGGCGGTTTCTCTCCGTTGCAGTCCGACGCGCTGTCGTCCATTGCGCAGGAACTTGGCGTGACGCCGATGCAGGTGGCGCTGGCCTGGCTGCTGGCGCGTGCGCCGAACATCCTGCTGATCCCGGGGACTTCGTCGGTTGCGCATTTGCGGGAGAACCTGGCGGCGGCTGAGTTGTCGCTATCGGACGATGTGCTGGCCGCGTTGGATCGGATCGGGCAAAAGGCTGGCTGAGAAATTCAACGTAAATCAGTGTGTGTTTCGCAGCGACGCCGCGTCCTAGCTCCAGCGCGAAGCGGGTTGAATTCCTCCTGTAGGAGCGGCTTCAGCCGCGACGAACGAAGCGGCAGACATCACGGCGACGCGAATGGTTGGATTGAAGAGCGTCCACTGTGGATGCCTGCCGTGAAAGGAGCAGTCTGGCGGGCCGTGCAAATGCCTCGGGCGGACGTACCCTCATCCGGCGCTGCGCGCCACCTTCTCCCGGGGGGAGAAGGGAGGGTAAGTTCCGGGCTCCTCAAAGTAGCGCCCCTCGACTTCTTTACTGGAAGAAGGCCAGGCCTTCTTCGTTACTTTGCTTAGATGTAAGAATGGTGGCGTCTTCGCCCGGCAAGGCGAAGTGGACACCAGGGCAAGCCATGGAATGCCTAACAAGAGACCGATCGCTTGAATGGATCAGGCCCTGATCGATGCATTGGGGTGCTCGGCCACATACGAGTTCAGCAGTGAACCTAGATTGTCCTCGTACTTGTAGAACTCGGCGTCCAGCCTGTCCATCTCAGCCTCGTACTCAGGCGTGCCGGAGAAGGCTTGATGTTGCGACCACCTGACCCGGCGATCGTTGGATGGCAATGCGTTCGGAAACCACGAAACCGCTTTGGACAGAAGGTCGTGGGACTTGCCCGCGCCGATGGTCTGCAAGTGGCCAAGGATCTCGACGCAATGGTTGCCTAGCGAGTTCGTGAAAAGTTGGTCGAAGCCACCATTGTGGATCTCTCCATCTAAGCACCACAGCAAGTAAACAAGCCGCGCTTCAGGAGAGAGGCGGTCGATATGCTCCGTAATTCCGTCGCCTTTGTCGAAGACTAGGTCGAGCGCAGCCTTGAAGACCGCATATGCGGGTTCATCCAGCTCTACTGCATCCGCGAATCCGGTGATTTCCATAGATCCAATGTCCGCATTGGCCGCACGAGGCGGCTTGAATGGACGGGCGGAACCCGCCGGTCGGTTATGGCGTAAAACCCAACCCCGTCGCCTTCACCCGCACCCGCGCCAGGATCTTGTGCGAAGTCATGTAAAGCGTGCGGCCGTCGTCGCCGAAGGCGCAGTTGGCGACGGGGCCGCCGGTCTCGATGCGGCCCAGGCGGCGGCCGTCGGGTGCGAACACCAGCACGCCGCCGGGACCGGTGGCGAACAGGCGGCCGTCGCTGGCCACGGCCATGCCGTCCGGCAGGCCGGGGTTGGCGTCGCCGACGATGTCGGAGGCATCTGCGAAGACGCGCTTGCCGGTGACCGCGCCGCGCGCGTCCAGCGTGTAGGCGGTCCAGATTGGCCGCGCCGGGTCGGAGTTGGCCACGTACAGGGTGCGTTCGTCGGGCGACAGGGCGATGCCGTTGGGCAGGCTCAGGCTGTCGTCGAGCAGGTGCACGCTGCCGTCGGTGTCCAGCCGGTACACGCCGTTGTAGCGCAGTTCCTTGACCGGGGAGTTGTCGCCGTCCTTCAGGCCGTACGGCGGATCGGTGAAGAACACCACGCCGTCGCTGCGCCGCACCAGGTCGTTGGGGCTGTTGAGGCGGTGGCCGTCGTAGGCGCTGGCCAAGATCGTCTTGCGCCGCGTGGCCGGATCGAGCCGGGCCACGGCGCGCGTGCCCGAATCGGCGAGCAGCACGCTGCCGGCCGGTTCGGCGTGCATGCCGTTGGCGCCGGCCTCACGCAAGACGTCCAGCGGCGGGCCGGCGTAGCCGGAGGGCTTGAGGAAGACCGACAGGCCGTCGCGCTCGGACCAGCGGTACATGGTGTTCTGCGGCACGTCGTTGAACAGCAGGTAGCCACCGTCGCGGACCCAGGCGGGGCCTTCGGCCCAGGTGAAGCCTTCGGCGATGCGCTCGATGCGCGCGTCAGCGGCCACCGTGTCGCTAAACGCGGGGTCGAACGCGGTGACATGGCCGATCACGGGAAAGCGCGGCGCGGGCGCCTGGCTCTTCGCACAACAGGCGAGCAACGCCAGCACGGCGGCGGCGAGCAGGACGCGGGTCGGAAATCGCATCGGAGGATTCCTGGGTGGTGTGGGGCGATGATGCCATCTGCCGGGCGCGCGCTCTTCACCTCCGCGCGTACGCACGGCTGCGTATGCTCGCGGCCACGATGGCGCCGCGCGTGCGGCTGCAGCGTACCGGCGCGATGGCTACAATCGCCGGCAACATGCCTGGCCGCGGAGACGCGCGACAGGCGTACAAAGGAGAGGCGCACCATGGACTCTGTTTCCCCCGGCGACATCCGCCCACCGCCGCGCGCTGGGCGCCGGCTCGTGCAGCGCGGCGCTGCCCTGCTGGCGGCGGCGCTGCTGGCCGCCTGCGCCGGTGCACATTCCCAACCTTCATCGATTCCCACTACAAAGGAGCGGGCCATGTCGGAGATGACGCCAGAGCAACTGGCACAAGGCGTAGTGCGGCTGATCCTGGCGATCGGCGGCAAGCAGGACCTGTCCCCGGCGCAGGTCGCCGCGCACGCGGGCCTGCAGGTGGACGCCGGCGACACCGCGCATGCGTTCAGCGCGTCCGGCCCGGTCGCCGGCGGCGGGCGCTATTCGCTGGAGTCGGTCGCCGACGCCGATGGACAGCCGCCGTCGCGGCTGGACTTCGCCTTCGCGCCGGCATCCGATTCACCGGCGCGCTGCACGCAGCCGCTAGGCGCGTACAAGCAGGCGCTGACCGAGGCCGGTTTCGCCGCGCAATGGATCGCGCCGCCGCGACTGGGCAGCCCGGGGCGCTGGCACTTCGAGCGCGGCGCCGTGGTGGTGTATGCGTTCGTCGGCAACGCTGCCGGCGCGGATGACGCGCAGGCCTGCGTGTCGCTGCTGCAGATCCTGGCCACCGCATAAGGAGATGGGTGATGGCGACCGACGATGACCTGAAGAAGATGGTGGACACCTTCGAGGCGACGCATGCCAAGGAAGGCCAGGCGCTGCGGCAGATGCTGGACAACACGCCCGAGCTCAAGGCGCGGGTGGAGCAGGCGATCGAGCAGAAGCAGCTGTCCGGGTTCGGGGCGCACCCGCGCGACGGCAATGGCGCTTACCGGCCGAGCACCGGCGAGATCCTGCTGCCGATGGACGTGCTGCGCACCGCCAAGATGGATGCGCCGCGCGACGATTCGGCCAATACCGCGCGGATCATCCTCGGCCACGAGATCGGCCATGCGATCAACAAGGCGGCGATCGACACATCCGATACCGCGTTCAAGGACAAGATCGACGAGATCGCCAAGTCGCCCTCGCCGCACGACTACACCGCGGCACTGAAGGAGCACAGCGCCGAGGAGCGCACGCGCGAGTCCAAGGACGAGATCGCCGGGATCAACACGCTGGCCGACTACGTCAAGCACAGCAATCCCAAGGCGACGCTGAAGGATCTGTACAACGCCAGCACGGAGATGGCCAGCTACATCGACAAGGACGGCGAGGGCGCCAAGGCGACCTACAAGGCCAAGGATGGGTTGACCTTCGGCAACGACCTGAAGATCGACGCGAACGCGCCGAAGAACGTCGAGGCGATGGGCAAGCTGTTCTACGACGCGCGCGGCTATCCGCAGGAATACGGCGCGCGCGACCTGGGCATGGTCGCCGAAGCCGAGGATGCCGCGCAGTTGCGCGATCCCAAGCGCGCGCCGCCGGAAGTGCGCGCCGATCTGAAGGCGTTGGGCATCGACCAGGACAAGGTACGGCCGGAGTGGATCCCGAACGGTTTCCGCGATACCGGCGCGACTCCGCCGGCGCCGCGCGCCGCTGCGCCCGCGGCCGAGCCGACCGGTGCGGATCGCGCGTTGCACGACAAGGTGCGCAGCGGCGTCGCCCAGGCCGAGCAGGCGCTGGGCAAGGGCTGGGACGACAACAGCGACCGCATGACCGCCAGCCTGACCCTGCTGGCCAGGCAGAGCGGTTTCAGCGAGCGCGACCAGTTGTCGGTCGGCTTCAACCGGCCCACCGGGGCGCACCAGGGCGGCGAGCTGGCGTTCGTGTACCGCGAAGGCGCCTCGGCGTCGCCCGATCCCTACGCCAACCGCGCGCACATGCCGACCAGCGAGGCGATCGCGCGGCCGGCGCAGGAAACCTACCAGCAGCTGCAGGAGCAGACCGCGCAGCAGGCGCAGACTCAGCGCACCGTGCAGGCACAGGAGCAGGCCACGCAGGCGCAGACCCAGGCCCAGGCCCAGGCGCCGCAGGTGTTGACGCGCTGAGGCATTGCCGGCGCGCCGGTACGCGCGCCGGCCTTCGCGGCTGTGCGGCTGGTTGCCTGGCGAAAAGGCCAGGGCGTGCCGCGGCGGTCGAAGCCGTTGTGGTTGCGCCGCCCGGGCGCGCTACTGCGCCTGCGCTGGCACCGCCAGCACCGCGTCGAACGCCGGCTTGGGCTTGCGTTCGCGGTCGAACAGCAGCGGATAGTTGCGGCGCCCCGGCACCGGGTAGTCGTTCTTCCACGACATGCCGTCGTCCACGCCCCACACGCTGACCCGCGCCAGCTTGTCGCGCTTGCGCCAGAACAGCTGGAACAATTCGGCATAGCGATCGCGCAGCTGCGCCTGCACGTCCGCCGGCAGGCCGTCGCGGTACGGATCGAGGTAGCGCTTGAACTCGGGCAGTTGGAACTGCTTGTGCGCCATCCCCGTGCCGATCACCTGGCCTTCCTTGGTCAGCGGCAACACGTCCACGTCGAGCTCGGTGATCATCACCTTGACCCCGAGCGCGGCGTAGGCGTCGATCGCCGCTTCGATGTCATGCTGACTGGGATAGTCCAGGCCCCAGTGGCCCTGCATGCCGACGCCGTCGATGCGGATGCCGGCGCGCTGCAGCATCTTCACCATGCGCACGATGCCGTCGCGCTTTTCCGGGCGCCAGGCGTTGAAGTCGTTGTAGTACAACTGCGCATCCGGCGCGTACTGCGCGGCGAAACGGAACGCCTGCCGCACCAGCTCGTCGCCGTCGCCGACGCGCTCCACCCACTTGGTGTTGCGGTAGCTGCCGTCCTCGTCGATCACCTCGTTGACCACGTCCCAGGCCTGCACCTTGCCGACGTAGCGCCCGGCCACCGCTTGGATGTGCGCGCGCATGCGTTCGATCTGTGCGTGGCGGCTGTTGGGCTTGCCCTGCGCATCGACGAAGAACCAGTCCGGGGTCTGGTTGTGCCAGACCAGGGTGTGGCCGACCACGAACATGCCGTGGCGGCGGCCGTACTCGACGAAGGCGTCGGCGGCGGCGAAGTCGAAGACGCCCGGGCGCGGATTGACCACCTCGGCCTTCATCGCGTTCTCGGCGGTGATCGCGTTGAACTGCCGCGGCACCAGCGCGGCGGAGGCGGCGTCCTTGCCGGAGACGATGTCGGCGTTGACCGCGGTGCCGATCAGGAACGCGCCGGCGTAGGCGTCCTTGAGGCCGCGGCCGTCCGCCGCTGCGGACGGCGTGCGCGATGCGGCGGCAGGTTGATCGGCGGCGCTGGCCGTCGCCGTGCCGAGCAGGCAGGCCAGCAGCAGGGTCGCGATGCGTGTGTTGCGCAATGCAGGCATGGCGGCGGTCCTTGTTCGAGCGTGGATGTCATGCGGAGGCGTGGTGCGTGTGCGGCGACGTGCAGGCGGCGCCTGCATGCCGGCCAGCGCGCCGCTCATGGCTGCACCCGCATCTGCGTACTGGCGGCCTGCAGCGTGTCCGATTCGACATGCAAGGTGATGGTGCCGGTCTTGCCCGGCAGGGTGCGCACGATCGCCAGCGCCAGGCCGTTGAACGCGTTGCGCGCGGGCGCGGCGAACGATTCCAGGTCGGTGGGATCGCCGTTGTCGGTGGCGACGAGTTCGCCCGGGCCCTCGACGCGGAAGTGCAACCGGTCGCCGGCGGTGGGCGCGGGAGTGCCGTCGCGGTCGAGCAGGCGCACGGTCACGAAGGCCAGGTCGCGGCCGTCGTTGCGGAGCGTGGTGCGGTTGGGCGTGGCCTGCAGCCGCGCGGCCGGGCCGGCGGTGCGCACGCGCTCGCTGGCCCAGGGCTTGCCGTCCTTGTAGGCCTGCACGCGCAGTTCGCCCGGCGCATAGACCACCTCGTCCCAGCGCAGCCGGTACTGCAGCGGCGCTTTCTTCTTGCGCCCTTGCGAGATGCCGTTGACGAACAGTTCGGCCTCGTCGCCGGAGGTGAACACGTGCACCGGCGTGACCTGGCCCTCGCGGCCCGGCCAGGTCCAGTGCGGCAGCAGGTGCGCGATCGGCAACTCGGGGCGCCAGCGCGCCTGGTACAGCCAGTAGCGGTCCTTGGGAAAGCCGGCCAGGTCGAAGATGCCGGAGTAGGAACTGCGCGAGGAATAGTACGGGGTAGGCTCGCCCAGGTAGTCGAAGCCGGTCCACACGAACTCGCCGGCGACGAACGGATGCGTGTCGAGCGACGCGAACACCTTGTCGGCACTGGCGCCGAAATCCACCGCGTGCAGTTCGTAGGCGCTGACCTGGTGCGCAACCGAATCGCCACCGCGGCCGTCGCGCACCGGCACGCTGTTGTCCGCGCTCACCGGGAACAGGTATACGCCGCGGCTGCTCAGCGCCGAGGCGGTCTCGCTGCTGAAGATCGGCTTGTGCGGGAAGCGCGCATGGAACAGCGGATATTGCGGCGGCTTGCGGATGCGCTCGGTGCCGGCGAACTCCGGCGTGTCGCGGATGCCTTCGCCCTGGTAGTTGAGGCCGATCACGTCCAGCGCCGCAGGCAGCGGCATGTCCGGCGCGGCGTAGTTCATCGCCGCGGTGGCCAGGCGGGTGGGATCTTCTTCGTGCACGATGGCCTGCAGGCGTTGTGCGATCGCCGCGCCGGCTTCGCCGGTGTATTGCTCGCCGACTTCGTTGCCCACGCTCCACAGGATCACCGACGGGTGGTTGCGGTCGCGGCGCAGCAGCGCGCGCAGGTCCGGCTCGTGCCAGTCGGCGAACAGCAGGTGGAAATCCAGCGGGGTCTTCTTCATTTCCCAGCTGTCGAAAATCTCGTCGACCACCAGCAGGCCCATGCGGTCGGTCAGCTCCAGCAGTTCCGGCGCGGGCGGGTTGTGGCTCATGCGGATCGCGTTGGCGCCCATGCCTTGCAGCAATTGCAGCTGGCGCTCGGCAGCGCGCAGGTTGAACGCCGCGCCGAGCGCGCCGAGGTCGTGGTGGTTGTTGACGCCGCGGATCGGCACGTGTTCGCCGTTGACCAGCAGGCCGCGCGCCGGATCCCAGCGCAGCGTGCGCACGCCGAACGGGGTTTCGTAGCGATCGATCACGCGGCCGTCCTGCGTCACCTCGGTGACCGCGACGTAGCGGTGCGGTTTCTGCGTCGGCGGCGGGCCCCACAACTGCGGCTTGGCGATGCGTGCGCTGCCGTCGAGCGTGGCGCTGGCGTGCGCGGCGATGCGGGTGCTGGCCGCGGCGATCCTAGCCACCACCGCGCCTTGCCGGCGGCCCTCGGCATCCAGTGCATAGATCGCGGTGCTGGCCTGCACCTGCGCCGCCGCGTCGCCGCTATTGTCCAGTGTCATCGCCACCCGCACCGTCGCCGCCTGCGCCGACACCTGCGGCGTGCTGACCTGCGTGCCCCACTGGCCGACATGCACCGGCGCGGTCTTGCTCAGCCACACGCTGCGGTACAGGCCGCCGCCGGGATACCAGCGCGCCGATTCGGGTGGGTTGTCCAGACGGATCGCCAGCTGGTTGCTGCCGCCGGGCACCAGGTACGGGGTCAGGTCCACGCGCCAGGAGCTGTAGCCGTATGGCCAGCCGCCGACCAGGTGGCCGTTGAGCCAGACCGTGGCGTAGGACATCGCGCCGTCGATGTCGAGGAACACCGCGCGGCCGCGGTCGCTGGCGGGAATGTCCAGGCGCTTGCGGTACCAGCCCACGCCCCAGCTCGGCAGCCGGCCCATGCCGCCATATGGACCGTCTTTCAGGAACGGCCCGGCGATCGCCCAGTCGTGCGGCAGGTCCACGCGGGTCCAGGCGCTGTCGTCGAAATCGGCGCGCACGAAGGCCACGTCGCTGCCCGGGTCGCCGGGCGGGCGCTGGTGGCGTTGCGCCGGGTCGGCGATGAAGGCATTGCCGGTGGGCAGGATCCACGGCTTGAGTACCGGCCGGATGCGTGCCGCGACATGGTCGGCGGCGGTGTCGGGGCGGGCATCGGCCACCTTGCCGTCGGCGCTGCGCTCGATGTCCGGGCGCACGTCGTAGTCCAGCGTGTCGCCGACGCCGGGCGCATCGCCGCGATGGAAGCGCCAATCGGCATCCAGCGACAGCCGTTCGCGTGGGGAAGGCGACTGCTGCGACGGCGCTGCGTCAACGCCGTCGGCGGCAAGCGAGGCCAGCGCCAGCAGCGGTGCGAGCGCGTGTCGCCGTGCGCGCCTGGGCAGCGCCCCGGCCGTGCGCGCAGGTTCGCGCGCCGATGCGGCGTCGGCGCAGGCGGCACCCGCTGTCACAACCGGTAGGCCCGCTTCGGCAACCGATATGCCAGGTCCAGTGCGACCTCGGCCGCTTCGTCCTCGTCGAGGCGATGCTCGGCGACCAACTTGGCCAGGAACGCGCAATCGACGCGGCGCGCGACGTCGTGCCGCGCCGGGATCGACAGGAACGCGCGGGTGTCGTCGTTGAAGCCGACTGTGTTGTAGAAACCGGCGCTGGCCAGGGTCTGCTCGCGAAAGCGCCACATGCCTTCCGGCGCGTCATGGAACCACCAGGCCGGGCCGAGCAGCAGGGCGGGGTAGTGCCCGGCCAGCGGCGCCAGTTCGCGCGCGTAGGTGCTCTCGTCCAGGGTGAACAGGATCAGGGTGAAGCCCGGCGTGTTGCCGAAGCGGTCCAGTAGCGGCTTGAGCGCGTGTACGTAGTCGGTGCGCAGCGGCAGGTCGGCGCCCTTGTCGCGGCCGTAGCGTGCGAACAGGCTGCGGTTGTGGTTGCGGAAGCAGCCTGGGTGCAACTGCATCACCAGGCCATCGTCCACGCTCATCGCCGCCATTTCGGTCAGCATCTGCGCGCGGAACAGTTCCGCATCCGCGGCGCTGGCGCCGCCGCCGCGCACCCGTGCGAACAGCCGCGCCGCCTCGGCCGCAGGCAGGTCGGCGGTGGCCGCGCTGGGATGGCCATGGTCGGTGGAGGTGGCGCCCATCTGCGCGAAGAACGCGCGGCGCTGGCGATGCGCGCGCAGGTAGCCGTCCCAGGCATACACGTCCTCGCCGGTCAGCTCGCCGAAACGGTGCAGTGCATCGGGGAACTGCTCGTGTTCCGGGTCGATCACCGCGTCGGGGCGGTAGGCGGTGATCACCCGCCCGTTCCACTCGCTGGCGCGGATCGTGGCGTGGTGCTGCAACGGATCCAGCGGCGACTCGGTGGTGGCGATTACCTCGATGCCGAACCGATCGAACAGCGCGCGCGGCCGGAATGCCGGCGTCTGCAGCGCCTCGCCGATGTGGTCGTAGTACAGGTCGGCGCTGGCCGCGTCCAGGCGCACGCGCAGGCCGAACACTTCGTGGAACACATGATTCAGCCACAGCGCCGACGGCGTGCCGCGCAGTAGCTGGAAGCGTTCGGCGAACACGCGCCAGGCCGCACGCGGATCCACCGCGGCGCGGCTGCCGTCGGCGCGCGGGATGCCCAGCGCGTCCAGGTCCACGCCCTGGCTGTAGAGCATGCGGAACACGTAGTGGTCGGGCACCAGCAGCAGTTCGGTGGCGTTGGCGAACGGCGCATCCTCGGCGAACCAGGCTGGATCGGTGTGGCCGTGCGGGCTGACGATCGGCAACGCGGCGACCTGCGCGTACAGGCGGCGCGCGATCGCGCGCATGCCCGGCTCCGGCGGCAGCAGGCGGTCGGGATGCAGGGACAGGGCGGGAGAGGACAGGGTCATGGGCGGGATGCGGGTCGTGGAATGATGATGGTCGGAAGCAGCGCGCTTGGCGCTACGGCTTGCTCGCCACGTAGCCGCGCAGCCAGGCCAGCGCCGGGCGCTCGCTGCCGTCGTCGCGGATCAGGTAGGCGCCTTCCTTGTCGCGCCACAGGCCGCGGCGGAAGCCCCACAGGGTCACCCCGCGCACGCTCGGGTGTTCCCAGAACAGCGGGAACACGCGCTGGTAGTCGGCCAGTTGCTGCGCATCGGTGGGGCCGTCCAGGTCGAGTTCGGTGACGTAGATCGGCAGGCCGGTCGCGGCCAGCGTGTCGAGGTTGGCGCGGTGGACCGAGATCGGCACGTCCGCCCGCGTCTCGAAGGCATGTTGCTGCAGGCCGATCGCATCGATCAGGCGCTCGCGCTGCAGCAGCTGGATGACGTGCAGGTACTGGCGCGTGGCGTCGGCACTGTTGGTGATGCCGTAGTCGTTGATCATCAGCTTGGCATGGGGAAAATGGCGCCGCGCCAGACGGAACGACTGCAGCACCCAGTCCCAGCCGGTGCTGCCGGTGCCGCCCAGCGCCCGCAGGTAGTTGCCGCTGTCGTCTTTTCTGTCGTCGGGCTGATTGTGGCCCGGCAGGGTTTCGTTGGCCACCTCCAGCAGGTCGATGTCCGGATACCGCTGCGCCACCGCGGCGAACCACTGCTCGATCGCGGCGCGCTGCTCCGTCGGCGACAGCGTCCGCATCCACAGCGGCTGCTGGCTGCCCCAGATCAGCACGTGCATCTGGAACGGCATGTTGTTGCGCTTGGCCAGGTTGTAGGCCTCATCGAGCGCGCTCCAGTCCATGCGCCCGCGCACCGCTTCCACGCTGCCCCATTTGCCGGCGTTCTCGGGCGTGACCTTGTTCCAGTAGCGGGTGAAGTCCTGCGTCTGCGATGGCCCATAGGCGCTGCCCAGGAAGCGCTGCTTGCCGGCGGCCAGCGGCGCGGCGCCGGCCGCAGCGGAAACGGCCAGCGACAGTGCGAACAGGATCGATGCGATCGTTTTCATCGTGGCATCTCGCGGTGGGAGAGTGGGGTGGAACGGTGTCGGATGGATGCGGATACGCTCGCGCTTGCGCGCTTTTCGGCATGTGCTGGGCAGGCCCGATCAGGCATGGTCTTCCAACTGTGCCGGCTGCAGGCGCGGCGCCAGCCATTGCACCAGCGCCAGCGCCAGCAGGTAGGCCGAGCCGGCCATCAGGAACACCGGCACGTAACTGCCGGTGGCCTCGAGCAGGAAGCCGATGAAGGTGGCGATCAGCATGCCGCCGACCGCGCCGGCGAAGCCGCCGATGCCGACCACGGTGGCCACCGCGTGGCGCGGGAACATGTCCGAGGGCAGGGTGAACAGGTTCGCCGACCAGCCCTGGTGCGCGGCGGTGGCCAGGCCGATCAGGCCCACCGCCAGCCACAGGTTGTCGGCGCGCGCGGCGAACACGATCGGCACCACCGACAGCGCGCAGATCAGCATCGCGGTCTTGCGCGCGCGGTTGACGCTCCAGCCGCGGGCGATGAAGCGCCCGGCGATCCAGCCACCGGTGATGCTGCCGACGTCGGCGAGCACGAAGATCACGATCAGCGGCGCGCCGAGCTGCAGCAGGCTCAGCCCGTACTCGGCATGCAGGAACTTGGGCAGCCAGAACAGGAAGAACCACCAGATCGGGTCGGTGACGAACTTCGCCACCACGAACGCCCAGGCCTGGCGGTGGCGCAGCACCTGCGCCCAGCTCAGGCGTTGCATGGGTTCGGGCGGGTCGCTGCGGATATGCGCCAGCTCCGCCGCGCTCAGGCGCGGCTGCTGCTCGGGCGCGCGATAGTTGAGCCACCACACCGCCAGCCAGGTGGCGCTGAGCGCGCCGGTGAACAGGAACGCCGACTGCCAGCCCCAGGTGCTGGCGATCACCGGCACCAGCAGCGGGGCGACGATGGCGCCGATGTTGGAGCCGGAATTGAAGACGCCGGTGGCCAGCGCGCGCTCGCGCCGCGGAAACCATTCGGCCACGGTCTTGATCGCCGCCGGGAAATTGCCCGATTCGCCCAGGCCCAGGAAGAAGCGCGCGATCGCAAAGCCGATGACGGTGGAGGCCAGCGCATGGCTCATCGCCGCCAGGCTCCAGATGCCGATCGCCAGCGCGTAGCCGGCGCGCGTGCCGAAGCGGTCGATCACCGCGCCGCTGCACAGCAGGCCCAGCGCGTAGGCGGCCTGGAACGCGGTGACGATGTAGCCGTATTCGATCTCGTTCCAGCCGATCTGCACCTGCAGGAACGGCGCCAGCACGCCGAGCACCTGGCGGTCGATGTAGTTGATGGTGGTGGCGGCCAGCAGCAGCGCGCAGATGCGCCAGCGCATGCGCCCCAGGCGGGCGCCGGTGGCGGTGTCGGCGGTGTCGGTGGCATCGGCGCCGGGCGAGGGAATCATGTGCGCGGCACCGGCATGGCGACACGGATACACGCGCCGCACTGCGGAGGTCGGCAGCGGTATGCGGCGCTGCATCTTTGCAGTTGTCGGATATTGCGATGCAGCACGTAATCTGCGCTGTTCCCGGCTCGGTGCATACGCTTCGATCCCCACAGGGCGCGGCGATCGCCGCCGTTTGGTAGCGCTATCATTAGCACGCCGCCACAGGCGATCCATCGTGCACAGCAGCACGAACGCGATGCCGACGCCGATATGCGACGTGCATCCGCCATACCAGGCGCACGTTTTCCGGAATGTATCGGTGTGCAGCGGGTTTATGTTGCCCTGCAGCGTGACAGCCATCCTGGTAGCGCTAACATCCGCGGCCACTGCCCAAGCATGGGCATTTGAAGTCGCTGCACGTTTTTCCGTCACTCGGGCAATTCGTCGGCTGGTCGCTCCGCGTCACACTGCACGGAGCCGCAGGTCGCCTGTTTTTTGGGGAGGATCACGGTGAAGAACAGTTACGCGCGCACCACGTTGTCTCATGCACTGGCCACCGCATTGCTCGGCATGGCCGCTGGCAGCGCCTGGGCGCAGACCGCACCGCCCACAGAAGCCCCTGCGGTGCAGGCGGCGCCAGCGCCCGCGGCGACCGGCGACGATGCGGTGAAGCAACTGGATACGGTCACCGTCTCCGGCTACCGCCGCAGCATCCAGTTCTCCACCGACGCCAAGCGCGATTCGGTGACCTTCAGCGATACCGTGTTCGCCGAGGACATCGGCAAGTTCCCGGACATGAACATCGCCGAGTCGCTCAACCGCATCCCCGGCGTGCAGCTCGCGCGCGACGTCAATGGCGAAGGCCTGAACATCGCCATCCGCGGCCTGGGCACCAGCTTCACCAAGACCACGCTCAACGGCGCCAGCATCGCCACCGCCTCGATCGGGATCAACGCGCAGAACCAGAACCGCGAGGTCGACCTCAACCTGTTTCCGACCGAGTTCTTCACCCAGCTGACGGTGAGCAAGACGCCGACCGCGAGCATGCTCGAAGGCGGCGTGTCCGGCGTGGTCGACATGCGCAGCGCGCGGCCGTTCGATCGGCCCGGCACGCATCTGACCTACCAGCTGCAGGGCGACTGGAACAGCACCAGCGAAAAGACCACGCCGCGCGGCGCCGTGATGGGCAGCTGGACCAACGAAGCCGGCACCTTCGGCGCGCTGTTCGGCGTGGCCTCGGTGCGCAGCAAGATCGGCGTGGAAGGGTTCGAGACGATCGGCTGGACCAATCCGGGCCTGACCTACGCGCAATGCGGGCTGACGCCGCCGGCCGGCACGCCGTCGACCAACCAACCGGCCGCGTGCAACGCCAACGGCGGCGGCAACTGGCGCATCCCCGACACCGTGCCGGTCACCGCCGGCGCCGGACTCACTCCGGGAGAGAGCATCGACGCCGCCTGGTTGCTGGCGCACAACCCCGGCCTGAGCATCGCGCAGATCAGCGACGCACTGATCCCGCGTCTGGGCCGCCGCGTGCAGATGCAGGGCGACCGCGACCGCGACGCCTCGGTGATGTCGCTGGAATGGCGGCCCAGCGACACCGCGCATTTCTACCTGGACACGATGTTCTCCAAGGCCAAGCGCACCACCGATCGGACCAGCATGAACCTGATCGGGCGCAACGGGAACATGATCCCGCTGGACATGCAGCTGGACGGCAACAACGTCGTTACCGAGGCCACCTTCACCAACGCCCAGTATTTCCTGGAAGCGCGTCCGTACCACGAGGACGTCAAGTTCTGGAGCGTCAATCCGGGCGCCGAACTGCTGTTCGGCGCGAACCAGGACATCAAGCTCAACGTGCAGGCCAATGCCACGCGCAGCTGGATGGAGCGGCAGTCGCCGAGCATCCTGGTGACCTCGCCGTTCACCACCGTGGACTACAGCAACACCGGTGGCGACCAGCCCTCGATCGACAGCCCGCTGGACCTCAACGATCCGAACCTGGGCTGGAGCTGGACCGGCGGCCGGCTCAACATCAGCAACGAGAAGCGCGAGACCGAGACCCGCGGCGCCCGTGCCGACCTGCAGTTCGGTGAGGACAAGCGCAACATCAAGGTCGGCGTCGCCTACGACCAGGCCGAGCGCCGCATCCGCGGCTTCGACAACAGCACTGCCTGGGAGACCCTGGTGTGTCGTGGCGCCGGCACCACCTGCACCGGCGGCCCCGGCTCGCTGATCCCGCAATCGGCATTGGCCTCGTACCTGAAATCCGGCCAGGGCGGCTTCATCACCGTGGATTTCGATCGCTTCCTGCGCGACAGCGGCTACTACGGCCTGAGCGCCGCCGCGCCGGAGACCAACGCCGCCAACACCGGCGCCTCCACCGGCGGCATCGAGGAAAAGAACTGGGGCTTCTACGTCGAGACCAACGCCGAGACCGACGTGTGGAACCGGTCGATGCGCTTCAACGCCGGCGTGCGCTACGTGACCACCGACCAGACCATCAGCGGCCCGGTCACCGTCGGCGGTGTGCGCCGCTACCAGGTGCTGAACTCGGACTACAACGAACTGCTGCCCTCGTTCAATGTGGCCTGGGACGTGGCCGACAGCGTGGTGCTGCGCCTGTCCGGCTCGCGCACGCTGACCCGGCCCGATCCCAGCGCAATGCTGCCCAACACCAACTTCAGCGATCCCTCCGCGCAGACCGCCACCCAGGGCAATTCCAACCTGGCGCCGTACCGGTCCACCAACGTGGACATCGGCGGCGAGTGGTACACCGGCGGCGAAGGCTTCGTCGGCCTGACCCTGTTCGACAAGCGCATCGACGGCTTCACCGTCAACGGCGTGCGCCGCATTCCGTTCCAGGATCTGGGCGTGGCCTACAGCGACCTGACCGCGACCCAGCAGGCCGCGATCGACCAGCGCGGCGGTCCGAACGCGGCGACCGTGGACGTGCAGACCCAGGTCAACGCCGACGGCACGCTCAACATCCGCGGCCTGGAAGCGATCTGGGTGCAGCCGCTGGACCGCCTGCTCGACGGCCTGGGCTTCAGCCTCAACTACACCCACGTCAAGCAGGAGTCCGAGGGCGACGGCATCCAGGCGGTGGCGGTGGGCGTGGCGCCGAACCTGTGGAACGGCACCGTGTACTGGGAGAAGAACAACGCCTCGGTGCGCCTGTCCTACGCCTGGAACGACGACATGATCATTTCCGGCGCCAACCAGAACGGCATTCCCGACGCGCGGCTGATGGCCGACGCGCGCGGGCAGCTGGACCTGTCGGCCAGCTACACGCTGGCGTGGATGCGCTCGGCGCCGCAGATCACCCTCAACGTCACCAACCTCACCGACGAACCGCTGCGTACCACCTTCCAGTATCCGAACGCCACCTACGACCTGTACCAGCCCGGACGCACCATCATGCTCGGTATCCGCGGCTCGTTCTGATCCTGGCGCCGGGCGCGGTGCCCCGCTGCGGCGAGGCACCGCGCGCGCGGCCGGCAGTGGGCCTGCGGCCAGACGCGCCGCAACCGCTGCACCTGCTTCCGCGTTCGCCGTACCCTCGTCCTCCGGTCCCTCTCCCGGCGGAGAGGGCAGCAAGCTCCTCCCGCGACTCCCAGGCCCATGACCAGCACGCACCGCCTCCCGCTCAGCGAAAAGATCGGCTACAGCCTGGGCGACCTGGCCGCCAACCTGATCTTCCAGACCCTGATCACGTTCCTGGCGTTCTTCTACACCGACATCTACCGCATCCCCGCCGGCACCGCGGCCACGCTGATCTCGGTGGTCGGCCTGTTCGGCGCGCTGGTGTTCACGCCGCTGGTGGGTGTGCTCGCCGACCGCACGCGCACGCGCTGGGGCAAGTTCCGGCCGTGGATCCTGTGGACCGCGCTGCCGTTCGGCGCGATCTCGCTGCTCGCCTTCAGCACCCCGGCGCTGAGCGAGCAGGGCAAGGTGATCTACGCGTTCACCACCTACACCTTGCTGGTGCTGATCTACGTCGCCAACAACCTGCCGTATTCGGCGCTCAGCGGCGTGCTCACCGGCAGCATGGAGCAGCGCAACAGCCTGTCGGCGTACCGCTTCTTCGCGGTCACCATCGCCCAGTTCGTGATCCAGGTGCTGCTGCTGCCGCTGGTGCTGATCCTCGGCGGCGGCGACAAGGCGCAAGGCTTCCAGCGCACCATGGCGCTGTTCGCGGTGGTCGGCACGATCTGCTTCCTGATCACCTTCCTCACCACCCGCGAGCGGGTGCTGCCGATCGCCGCCGAACCGTCCAGCGTGCGCAAGGATCTGGGCGACCTGGTCCGCAACAAGCCGTGGCTGGTGATGCTGGCGCTGACCATCCTGGTGTTCGTCAACCTGGCGATGAAGGGCGGCATGTACGTGTACTACTTCAAGTACTACCTGGATGCGGCGGCGTTGACGCGCTTCCTCGACCAGGCCGGGTTCAACGGGTTCATCGCCAGCATCAACGGCTTGCTCGCCAGCGCCGGGCTGACCGCGCTGCACTGGCCGCAGGACGCGCCGACCTCCGCCTTCAGCGTGTTCAGCGCCGGCGGCATCCTGGCGATGATCGTCGGCATCGGCTGCTCCAAGCGCCTGGCCGACCGCTACGGCAAGCGCAACGTGTTCGGCGCGGCGCTGCTGGTGTCCACGCTGTTCCTGCTGGCGTTCGCGGTGTATCCGCCGCAGGCGATCGGCCTGGTGTTCGGCTCCTACGTGCTGCACGGGTTCTTCTACGGCATCACCATCCCGCTGCTGTGGGCGATGATCGCCGACGTGGCCGACTACTCGGAGTGGAAGAACCACCGCCGCGCCACCGCGATCATCTTCTCGGCGATGCTGTGCGGGCTGAAGGTCGGCCTGAGCGTCGGCGGCGCGCTGGTCGCCGGCTTGCTCGCGTTCTACGGCTACGACGCCGCGCTGCCGCAGCAGAGCGCCGCGGTGACCGGCGGCATCCGCCTGGCGGTCAGCGTGTACTGCGCGATTCCGTTCCTGCTCGGCGTGGCGCTGCTGTTCCTGTACGAGATCGACAAGGCGCTGGAGTCGCGCATCGAACGCGACCTGGACACGCGCCGCCTGCAGGCCGCCGCGCTCGGCAACTGACGCTTCCTCCCCCTCACGCTCTAGGTACGCAATGTCCGCCGACACCGATGCCGCAGACCTGCGCAGGCTGGCCAGCAAGGCCATCTCGCAACCCCTGGTGACCCACATGTACACCGCTGATCCGTCGGCGCACGTGTTCGAGGGCGCGTTGTACATCTATCCCTCGCACGACATCGATGCCGGCATCGCCTTCAACGACGACGGCGGCCATTTCGACATGGAGGACTACCACGTGTTCCGCATGGACAGCGCCGACGGCCCGGCGGTGGACTGCGGCGTGGCGCTGCATGTGAACGACGTGCCGTGGGCGCAGCGGCAGATGTGGGCGCCGGACGCTGCGTGCAAGGACGGACGCTACTACCTGTATTTCCCGGCCAAGCGCGCCGACGGCATCTTCCAGATCGGCGTGGCCATCGGTGCGCGCCCGGAAGGGCCGTTCGCCGCCGAGCCGCAGGCCATCGACGGCAGCTACTCGATCGATCCGGCCGCGTTCGCCGACGACGATGGCGAGCACTACCTGTATTTCGGCGGGATCTGGGGCGGGCAGCTGCAGAAGTACCGCGACAACGTCTACGCGCAGGCGCACGAGGAACCGGCCGATGCCGAGCCGGCGCTGGGCCCACGCGTGGCGCGGCTGCGCGCGGACATGACCCAGTTCGCCGAGCCGCCGCGCGAGGTCAGCATCGTCGACGAACACGGCCAGCCGCTGTTGGCCGGCGACCATGCGCGCCGCTTCTTCGAAGCGCCGTGGCTGCACAAGTACGGCGGCCGCTACTACCTGTCGTATTCGACCGGCGACACGCATCTGCTGTGCTATGCGATCGGCGATTCGCCCTACGGCCCGTTCACCTACCAGGGGCCGCTGCTGAGCCCGGTGATCGGCTGGACCACGCACCACTCCATCTGCGAGTTCCAGGGCAAGTGGTACCTGTTCTATCACGACGCCATGCTGTCCGGCGGCGTCACCCACCTGCGCTCGATCAAGCTCACCGAACTGCAGCACGACGCGCAGGGGCGCATCGCCCTGGTCCATCCGTACGGGGAGTGAGGACGGCGCGGGCCGGTCGGTTCACGTAGCCGGCCGCGACCGGCGCGCCGGAACGGATCACCGGTTCGCGATTCCCGACAGGGCGCCGCCGCCGATCCAGCTGCCGTCGCCATGCACGGTGACGGCAGCCCCATCTGCTGTGTATGCTCGGGCCTAGTGGAAGACATGACGCCCGCCGAGATCTCCTTGCGCATCGACGCCCTGCGTCGCGAGCACCGTGCGCTCGACGAACAGATCCAGCGCACCCCGGCCAACCTCGACGACGAACTGCAGGCCAAGCGGCTGAAGAAGCGCAAGCTGCAGCTCAAGGATTGCATCATGCGCCTGGAAAACCTGCTGATCCCCGACGAACCGGCGTGAGCGCGGCGACGTTCTTCAGCATCGGCCACTCCACGCGTGGCCTGGACGCGTTCCTGGAGATCCTGCACGGCGCGCAGATCGCGCACCTGGCCGACGTGCGCGCGTTTCCGTCCTCGCGGCGCTTTCCGCAGTTCGACGGCAGCGCACTGGCGCGCAGTCTGGCCGCGGCCGGCATCGGCTACACGCACTTCCGCGCGCTGGGCGGGCGCCGCGGCAAGCAGCCAGGCATCGACCCGCAGCGCAACGGCCATTGGCGCAGCGTCAGCTTCCACAACTATGCCGACTACGCGCTGGGCACCGAATTCGGCGAGGCCTTCGCCCACCTGCGCGACCTCGGCAGCCGCGGCGCGTGCGCGGTGATGTGCGCGGAAGCCTACTGGCGCCAATGCCACCGCCAGATCGTCTGCGACCATCTGCTGCACCACGGCCACCCGGTGATCCACCTGATCGATGCCAGGCGCCAGGAGCTGGCGGTCCTCAACCCCGCCGCGCGCAGCGATGCGAATGGGCAGCTGGTGTATCCGGCGGATGTCGCGCCTGCCGGGCCGGTCACTGGCGATCTGTTCGGCGGCTGAGCGATTCGACCCGCACGCTGTCACCCTGTAGGAGCGGCTTCAGCCGCGACAGGGTCTCGCCGGGTGGTGTCTGTCGCGGCTGAAGCCGCTCCTACAGATATGCCGTTAGCGGCGAGAAAAGCACCATGCGGTGGAGCCGCTCAATCCTGCGGCACCACCGGCTCTTCCGGCTTCGCCGCTTCCGGGCTGACCCGCTCGATCGTATGGCGCAGTTCGCGACCAAGAATGAACTTGGCGTCCTTGGCCCATGCGTCCAAACGCTCGTCGAACATCAGTTTGCTGTTCTCGTCCGGCCACACCAGCTTCAGTTCGCGCAGCTTCTGGATGAAGCCGCGGAACAGGGTCTTGTCGAAGAATTCCGGCGCGGCCGGGGCGTACAACAGGCTCAGGCGTTGCGCGGCCTGCTGGCACAGGCTTTCCAGTTCGCCGGCGCCGAGCTTGCCGGGGCCGTTCTTGACCAGCACCGAAATGGCGATGTAGTAGCGCTCGAACGCCTGCTGCAGCGAATGCCCGATCGCGCGCAGGCGGAACACCTCGTCGGTCTGCCCGGTGTTGCGCGCCAGCACGCCGCCGTCGTCGTCGTTGACCTGCAGCAACAGCCCTTCGCGTGCGAACACCTCGATGGTGCGCTCGATGCGCTCGGCGAACTGGTCCTCGCTCCACGGCAGGAACAGTTCGGCCTGCAGGAACGGGTAGACGGTGCGGCCCAGCCGCAGCAGGCCGGAGCGGCTCATGCGGCGGTTGTTCTGGAAGCAGCACGCCACCCACGAGGAGGCGGTGAACAGGTGCAGCACGTTGTTGCGGAAGTAGCTCAGCAGCACCGCGTTGTCGCCGTTGACGCTGAGCACGTCGCCGAGCGGATGCGGCGTGCGGGTCAGCACGTTGATCTCCTCGGCGTGGGCGATGATGCGCTCGGGCGAATGCGGGGTGACGGTGACCCGGTCCGAGTACGGCAGTTCGGCCAGCAGTTTCTTGCACAGTTCGATCTGCGCGATCAGGTCGGCTTCGCCCATCGCGTGCTTGGGCGTGGACAGCAGCGCCAGCGCCAGCAGGTTGACCGGATTGACGTCGGCGGCGGCGTTGATGTGCACCTGGATCTGCTCGGCCAGCGCATCGACGGTGCCGTTCAACCAGCTCGGTTTCTCGTCCTCGCCCAGCGGCTGGCCGTCCCAGTCCGGCGCGCGCTGCGCCAGCACCTGGCTCAGCGCGATCGGCTCGCCGAAGTTCACCACCACCTGGCCGTAGTTCTGCTTGAGCACCTTGGGGATGCTCCACAGCAGGCCCCAGATCGATTCCTTTTCCTTGGGCCGGCCGCTGAGTTCGTCCAGATAGCTGTTGCCTTCCATCAGCTTCTCGTAGCCGACGTAGATCGGCTGGAACAGCACCGGCTTGCGCGGCTGGCGCAGGAACGCGCGCAGGGTCATCGCGATCATGCCGCCCTTGGGCTGCAGCAGCCGGCCGGTGCGCGAGCGCCCGCCTTCGACGAAGTACTCGATCGAGTAGCCGCCGGCCACCAGCTGCGCCACGTATTCGCTGAGCACCGCCGAGTACAGCGCGTTGCCACGGATCGAGCGGCGGATGAAGAACGCGCCGCCCTTGCGCAGCAACTGTCCGACCACCGGCAGGTTGAGGTTGATGCCGGCCACGATGTGCGGCGGCACGATGCCGCGTTCGTACAGCAGGTAGGACAGCAGCAGGTAGTCCATGTGGCTGCGGTGGCTGGGCACGTAGATCACTTCGTGCCCGGGCGCGGCCTCTTTGAGCTTGTCCAGGTGGTGCACCAGCACGCCGGCGTAGATGCGGTTCCACACGTGGGTGAGCAGGAAGCTGGCCGAACGCACCACCGGGCTGGAGTAGTCGGCGGCGATTTCCCAGGCATAGGCGTGGGCCTTGCGCCAGGCGTCCATCGGTTTGCTGTTGTCGCGCTTGGCCTGCGCGGCGATCGCTTCGCGCACCGGTTCGGCGGCCAGCACCTGGTCCACCAGCAGGCGTCGGGTCGATAGGTCCGGCCCGATCACCGCCTCGCGGATGCGCCGGAAATGCGTGCGCAGCACGCGCTGCAGCTTGCGCACGGTGCGTTCCGGCGGCAGCCCTTCCTCGATCGTCAGCCGCATCGACACCGGCGGGGCGAAGCGCACGATGGTGCTGCGGCCATTGAGCAGCACGCCGAGCAGGCGGCGGAAGCTGCCGACCAGCGCCCAGTTTTCCGAGAACAGCACCGCGAACCAGCCGCTCTGCTTGTCCGGGGCGCGGCCGACGAAGATCGACACCGGCACCAGGTGAATGTCCAGGTCCGGGCGTTCGCGGTGCGCCTGCAGCAGCTTGGCCAGCGAATCGGAGTGGGTCTTGGCGCCGCGCTGCTCGGGGATCAGCGCGTTGTTGCTGCTGCGCCGCGACAGCGCCAGATAGGCGCGCTTGCGCCCCAGCGGATCGCCGGGCAGCGGCACCAGCGGCGACGGCAGGCCGGCCTCGCGGCAGGCCTTGTCCAGGATCAGCGCGTTGGACAGGCCGTAGTCCTCCAGCACGTAGACCACCGGACGGCCGTCGTCGTACTGGCCGGGTTCGGCCGGTTCGATGTTCAGGCCCAGCCACGGATCGGCCACGCGCCCGAGCAGGCGCGCCCACAGCGGCCGCTTGGCGGCGCGCGCGGCGAGCACCGGGCTCGGCAGCGCGGCGGCGCCGGTGGCCGGCGGCACGCTGCCGGCGGCATCGCCACCGGTCGCGGAGGCGGGCGCGTGCGCCGGGTCCGAGGCGCGCGCAGCCGCAGCGTCGTCGGGGAAGGGTAGGGGGTTTTGTTCTGGCATCGGCGTCATTATCGCTTAGCCGGCGTTGCGGAGTCGGCGGGCGGCGCCGTCGGCGCCTCGGCCGGGGCCGTGTGCGGTGCCGCGGCGGCGGCCAGCAATGCGTCCACCTCGTGCAGGGTATCGCGCAGGTACCAGCGGCCCTGGCGGCGCACCAGGACCGCGGTGGTGTCGATCTGCGCGCTGCCCAGCGGGTACTGGATGCGCACCACCGCCTGATCGCCCTGCTGGCTGACCAGCCCCGTGCGCAGTTCGCGCGCGCTGGCGTCCAGGTCCAGGCCATAGCCGGCCAGCACCGTCTTCAGCTCGCCCAGGAACGGCCCGAGCCGCTGCAGGCTCTGCTCCATGCCCAGGCCGCGCAGGTCGGCGTCGCTGCGCAGGCCGGTGCGGCGCGCGGCGGCGCTGAGCTGCGCGATCGCCGCCTGCGCGCGCTTGCGCTCGGCCAGCGGCGCGTGTTCGGCCCAGCCGCTCAGCGCCTGCACCAGTTGCACGTAGTGGCCGCGCTGTTCCGGGGTGTAGTCGCCCTGGTTGCGCAGGTATTGCACGCCGAACAGGCCCAGCGAGTGCGCGGCCTGGCGCAGGCTCGCGGTCTGTCCGCCGAACTGCGCGTCGAAGGCGCGCTGCAGCTGGCGTTCGGCATCCGGCGCGGACAGCGTGTCGAGCACCTCGGGCAGGCGTTCGGCCAGCGGCAGCTGGGTCAGCGGCCAGCGGCTGCGGTCTTCGCTCCAGGCCTGCTGCAACCGTTGATAGTGCGCGGGCGGCACCGCGGCGCGGGCATAGCCGGCCAGGTCGTTGCGCTGCAGCGTGTGCGCCAGTTCGCGCACGGCCGCGGCCGGTTCGGCGCTGGCGCCGGGCAGCTCGGCGGGGCTGCGCTTGCACCCGGACAGGGCCAGCGCGGCCAGCAGCAGCGCGGGAACGACATGCAAGGGCGTGAGCCGGGTCGGACGTGGCGACATATGGTGCTGGCTCGTTCCCCAAAACGTTCCGCATCTTGCTGGGCGCGCGCGATTCGGGCAAGCCGTGCGCCGCTGGCGGTGCGGTCGTGGCGATTGCCGCGGCTGGATGCCGATGTCGCATCGGGACAATTCCTGACCCGATCGGACCGGTCGAGACAACGATGTCGGTGCGATGTCGGCGTATCGCACAGTGTGCCGCCACATTACGCAATGTTGCGGCGCATCATGTAACCGCTTGCAGTTGCTGTTACCGTCCGCCCACCTTGCCTCGAGGTGGTACTGGACGGGGGTCCCAGTGCGATACATGTCCGAAATCTTCCGCGCACTGTGTCACGCTGGTATCGGCCGTGGCGGATTGACCCTGGCCGGCGTCCTGTGTGGCCTGGCCATGACCCTGCCCGCGCACGCGCAGGACGGCCGTTTGCCGCCGCGCGAGGCATGGCGCGCGTCCAGTTCTTCCAGCCAGGTCAAGGCGCAGGCGATCGGTTACCTGATCGACGGCGATGCCACCACCCGCACCGGCGGCGCGTTCAGTCCCGGCCATTGGTTCCAGGTCGATCTGGGTCGCGAGGCGCGGCTCGGCGGCGTGCGCCTGCAATGGGACAGCGCCAATCCGGAAGGTTTCCTGCTGCAGGCCTCGCGCGACGGCCAGCGCTGGGACACGGTCTACACCATGGCCGATTCGATGGGTGGCACCGAAACGCTGTTCTTCGCGCCGCGTAGCGCGCGCTACCTGCGCCTGGCCAGTCCCGAACGCACCGCCGACTGGGGCATCTCGATTTTCGAGATGGAGCCGCTGGGCGAAGCGGCCAGCGCGCGCCTGCGCGGCGTGCCGGCGGATGCGGCGGCGGCGCTGTGGCAAGGCGGCGCGGCGCTGGCCATGCCCGGCAAGGGCGCGCAGCCGCGGCAGCTGGACATCGCCTTCCCGCGCGCCTTCGCCAGCGCCGGGCTGATCGTCGAATTCGCCGGCGCGCATGGCGCGGCGCGGCTGCAGGCGCAGGACGCCGCGGGCCGTTGGCGCACGCTGGCCGAGGATCCGCAGGCCGGGCAGAGCGACAGCGCCTATCTGGCCGGCACCGCGCCGGTCGAGGCGCGCGCGCTGCGGCTGAGCGTGGATGCCGCGCCCGGCGCCGCCGCACCGGCGCTGCGGCGCCTGCGCCTGCTCGGGCCGAAGGCGGTGATGACGCCGATGAAGCGCTACCAGGTCGCCGCGCAGCGCAGCCAGGGCGCGCTGTTCCCGGCCTCGCTGCACATGCAGCAGACCTACTGGACCGCCGTCGGCATCCACGCCGGGCGGCAGAAATCGATCTTCGACGAGTACGGCAACCTGGAGGCGTGGAAGGGCGCGCCGCTGGTGCAGCCGCTGTGGCGCGATGCGTCCGGCGCTGCCGCCGGCGCCGACGGCCATGCGCTGACGCATGCGCTGCGCGATGGCTGGAAGCCGATGCCGTCGGTGAGCTGGTCGCCGCAGCCGGGGCTGGAACTGCGCAGCGAGACCTTCACCATCGAACACGGCGGGCAACCGGTGACGCTGCTGCGCCACCGCCTGCGCAATACCGGCAGCAGCCCGGTCAGCGGCACGCTGTCGCTGCTGGTGCGGCCGATGCAGATGAATCCGCCGTGGCAGAACGGCGGCCTGTCGCCGATCCACGACATCGCCGTCGAGGACGCCGCGGTGCTCGTCAACGGCCGCCTGCTGCTGGAATCGCTGAGCACGCCCAGCGGCGCCGGCGCCGAGGCGTTCGGCACGCACGGGGAAACCGAGATCACCCGCCATGTCGCCGCCGGCACCGTGCCGGCGCAGCGCGCAGCGCACGACGCCGACGGCCTGGCCGCGGCGATGCTGAACTACGCGGTGACGCTGGCGCCGGGCGCGCAGCAGGACGTGGTGCTGGCGTTCCCGCTCGGTACCGCCAGCGCCGATGCGCAGGGCCGGCTACCACCTGCACCGGCGCTGGATCGCGCCGCGCTGCTCGGCGCCGATGCGCGCGACTCCGGCCGCGGCTTCGACGCACTGGCCGAGCGCGTGTCCGCCGACTGGCAACGCCGGCTCGGCAACGTCGGCCTGAGCCTGCCCGACGCCAGCCTGGTCGACATGCTGCGCGCGCAGGCCGCGTACATGCTGATCAACCAGACCGGCCCGGCGATGCAGCCCGGCCCGCGCAACTACAACCGCTCCTTCATCCGCGACGGCATGGCCACCTCGGCGATCCTGCTGCGCATGGGCCAGGCCAAGGTCGCGCGCGACTACCTGCAGTGGTACAGCGACCACGCGGTGCACCCGAACGGGCTGGTGTCGCCGATCCTCAACGACGACGGCAGCGTCAACGACGGCTTCGGCTCGGACCTGGAATACGACAGCCAGGGCGAATACATCACCCTGGTCGCCGACGTGGCGCGCCTGGATGGCGGCCCGGACAGCGTGCGCGCCTACCTGCCGAAGGTGAAGCTGGCGATGCAGTTCATGCAGCAACTGCGCGAGCGCACCCTGGTGCCGGGCTACATGGGCGAGCAACCGGCGCCGGAACGCTTCCGCGGCATCCTGGCGCCATCGATCAGCCACGAAGGCTATTCCAGCCCCACCCACAGCTACTGGGACGACTACTGGGCGCTGAAGGGCTGGCACGACGGCGCATGGCTGGCCGAGTCGCTGGGCGACAAGGCCACCGCGGCCTGGGCGCGCGAGCAGTACGCCGCGCTGCGTACCTCGCTGGCCGCCTCGATCCGCGCCACGATGGCGTGGAAGGGCGCCGACTTCATCCCCGCGGCGGCCGACCTGGGCGACGGCGATCCGAGCAGCGTGTCGATCGCGCTGGATCCCACCGGCCAGCAGGACCTGCTGCCGGAACCGGCGCTGCGCACCACCTTCGCGCGCTATCTCGACGACGTGCGCAAGCGCAAGCAGCCCAACGCGCTGTGGGCGTATTCGCCCTACGAGATGCGCAACGTGCTGACCTACGTGCACCTGGACCAGCCGCAGGTCGCCGACGAACTGCTGCAGGACATGCTGCGCGACCGCCGCCCGTTCGAATGGCAGGTGCTGGCCGAAGTGGTGCATTCGCGGCCGCGCTTCCCGCGTTACCTCGGCGACATGCCGCACACCTGGATCGGCGCCGAGTACGCGCGCACCGTGTTCGGCATGCTGATGCACGAGGGCGACGACGCGCTGGTGCTGCTGCCGGGCGCGCCGCCGGCCTGGGTCGAGGGCGAGGGCCTGGCGGTACAGCGCCTGCCCACCGCCTACGGCCAGTTGAGCATGCGCGCGCGCCAGCGCGGCGACACGCTGCGGATCGAGCTCGGCAGCGGCCTGCGCGCGGGCACCGCGGTGCGCGTGGCCTGGCCCTCGCGCACGCGGCCGGCGCAGCTGCGCGTGGACGGGCGGCGCATCGACGCCTACGACGCCGCCGGCGTCGTGCTGGCCAAGCCGTTCCGGACCCTGGAGGCACGCTGGTGAATCCGCGCATCGCACACGCGCCGGAACAGCGCGCCAGCATCACCATCAAGGATGTGGCGCGCCTGGCCAACGTCTCGGTGGCGACGGTGTCGCGCACCATGAACGGCCACCAGCACGTGGCCGAACCGGTGCGCGCGCGCGTGCTGGAAGCCGCGCGCACCCTGCACTACGTGCCGCACCATGCCGCGCGCAGCCTCAGCAGCCGCCGCACCCACACCATCGGCGTGGTGTTGCCCGACCTGCACGGCGAGTTCTTCTCCGAACTGATCCGCGGCATCGACACGGTCGCGCGCGAGCGCGGCCTGCACCTGTTGGTGTCCAGCTACCACGGCGAGCCGGAAGAGCAGCGGCTGGCAGTGCGGCGCATGCCCGGGCGCGTGGACGGGCTGCTGATCATGTCGCCCTATCTGAGCACCGACGCCGACGAGGCCGCCGACATGCTGCCCGGCACGCTGCCGGCGGTGCTGATGAATTGCGCCGAGCGCATCGCCGACGCGCAGGTGCTCAACGTGGACAACTACGGCGGCGCGCGGGCGATGACCCGCCACCTGCTCGACAGCGGCCATCGCCGCATCGCCTTCATCGCCGGGCCGGACGACAACTTCGACGCGCGCGAACGCCTGCGCGGCTACCGCGACGAGTTGCACGAGCGCAGTCCGCAGACGCTGCCGCGGGTGCTGCCGGGCGACTTCGACGAAGCCTCCGGCTACCGCGCCGGACAGGCGCTGCTGCAGGGTGAGCGTCCGGACGTGGTGTTCGCGGCCAACGACATGATGGCGTTGGGCTGCCTGTTCGCCTTCACCCACGCCGGCCTGCGCGTGCCCGACGACATCGCCCTGGCCGGGTTCGACGACGTGCCGATGGCGCGCTACGTGCACCCGGCGCTGACCACAATGCGGGTGGACATTGCCGGCTTCGGTGCGCGCGCGATGCAGATGCTGATCGCTGCGCTGGAACCGCAGTCCGCCGCGGCCGCCGCACAGGCCCCGCTCGCCACCGATATCGCTCCGCAACTGATCGTCCGTGCGTCCAGTGCCCAGCGAGGAACCGCCATGGACTGACACCGCCCATCGCGTTTGGCCATCACCGTTTGCATCCAACTAGAAGAAACAACGAATGAACCCGTTTACTGCCCTGGGAGGGGTTTCTGTCATGAAGAGAAAGCGTTCCGCTTCCAATATGCCCGCACGCAGCCTGCTGTGCTGCGCCCTGGCGACCAGCCTGTTCGCGACGATGCCGGCGATGGCGCAGTCCAGCAACGCGATCCTGCGCGGCCAGGCCCAGGCCGGCGCCGAAGTGATCGTCACCAACACCGCCACCGGCTCGGTGCGTCGCACGCCGGTAGGCGCCAACGGCAACTACACCGTGATCGGCCTGCCGCCGGGCAGCTATACGGTCGAGTCCAACGGCGTCAAGCGCAGCGTGACGCTGCAGGTCGCCTCCTCGTCCACGGTCGATCTCGACGCCAGTGCGGCTGCCGCGCCGAGTGGCGACGCCACCACGCTGGGCACGGTCAACGTCACCGCGCCGCCGTCGCTCAAGGACGTCAAGACCTCCGAGGTCGGCAACGTCGTCTCGCTGCACCAGATCCAGCAGCTGCCGCAAGCCACGCGCAACTTCCTCGAGTTCGCCGACATCGTGCCGGGCATGGTCTTCACCATCGACGGCAACGGCAACACCAAGCTGCGCGGCGGCGCCGCCAACGCCAGCGCCGGCAACCTGTACATCGACGGCGTCGGCCAGAAGAGCTACGTGCGCAGCGGCGGCATCGCCGGCCAGGCCGATACCCAGGGCAACCCGTTCCCGCAGTTGGCGATCGGCGAGTACAAGGTCATCACCTCCAACTACAAGGCCGAGTACGGCCAGGTCAGCGGCGCGGCGATCACCGCGGCGACCAAGTCCGGCACCAACGAGTTCCACGGCGAGGCGTTCTACCGCTATACCGACCAGGACCTGCGCGACAAGCGTCCGGACGAGGACAACGGCAAGATCGATTCGCAGACCAAGGAATACGGTTTCTCCCTGGGCGGCCCGATCCTGCAGGACCGCATGCACTTCTTCGTCGCCTACGAAGGCAAGGAGAACGTCGCGCCCAAGAGCGTGCAGGCCGAGGCCAATGCGCAGCCCTTCGTCGGCGTGTTGCCGGCCAACCTGTCCAGCCAGTTCGGCGCGGCGAACATGCCGTTCGAAGAGGACTTGGTGTTCGGCAAGATCGACTTCGAGCCGACCGATCGCGACCGCATCGAACTGAGCACCCTGTACCGCGACGAGACCCAGATCGCCAACGTCGGCGGCCTGAACACGCCGGAGCAGGCCACCAACAAGATCAACAAGGACAAGCGCTCGACCCTGCGCTGGCAGCACAGTGCCGACAGCTGGTACAACGAGCTGATCGTGGGCACCGAGGATTCGGAGAACAACCCGACCGCCAAGACGCTCGGCAACGGCATCCTCTACAAGTACCTGGCACCGCGCGCCGGCTCCACCGATGTCGACGAGTACACGTTCCTGGCCACCGGCTCGGCCGGCGGCTCCACCGTGCAGCGCAAGAGTCAGAAGGGCTGGTTCCTGCAGAACGACCTGACCTTCACCAGCTTCGAGTGGCATGGCGAACACACCATCAAGATGGGCGTGAACTACAAGGACGTGAAGCTGACCTCGCAGGACGCGGCAGCGGTGAACCCGCAGTTCAGCTACGCTGTCGATGCCAATGGCGTCGCCGCCACGCCGTACCGCGTGGATTTCGTCGCCCCGTACACCACGGCCGGGCAGCGGGCGACGGTGGAGTCGCCGTCCAAGCAGTACGGCATCTACATCCAGGACGACTGGGCCGCCACCGACAAGTTGATGATCAACGTGGGCGTGCGCTACGACTACGAAGATACCCCGGCCTATACCGACTTCGTCACTTCGCAGGCCTTCGTCGACGCGCTGTACGGCGACGATCCCGACAACCCCGGCCAGCCCTGGGCCAACCGCCTGCTGCCCAGCGGCATCAATGCGGCCGATTACATCAGCACCGGCAAGAACCGCAAGAACTTCAAGGACGCCTGGGCACCGCGTCTGGGCTTCTCGTACGATTTCTTCGGCGACGAGACCGCAGTGCTGCACGGCGGTGCCGGCCGTTCCTACGACCGCAACCTGTTCGAGCAGCTCGCGCTTGAAACCAGCAAGGCCGCGCTGTCGCCGGTCGCGGTGTACTTCGAGAACCCGGCCACCGGCCAGTGCTTCCGCAACGATCGCACCTGCGCTCCGTGGGATCCGCGGTTCCTCAATGGCGTGGACCAGCTGAACACCATTCCCGGCGTCAGCGGCAGCGCCGAGTTGTTCATCTTCAACAACAACATCAAGACGCCGTACAGCGACCAGTACAGCATCGGCATCAGCAACCAGGTCGGCGACTGGTTGACCGACGTGACCTTCCAGCGCGTGCTCAGCTACGACGGCTTCGTTATGTCGCTGATCAACCGCTATCCGGACGGTTCCTACTTCCAGAATGGCAGTGTGCCGTGGGGCGAGCCGGTACCGGGCTACCAGAACACGATCATCGGCAACAACGGCCTGGAGCAGCGCAGCAGCCAGTTCCTGCTGTCGGCGGAGAAGCCGTACACCAAGGAATCGGGCTGGGGCCTGTCGCTGTCCTACACCCACACCAGCGCGCGCCAGAACCGCAACATCGACGAGCCGTTCGCGTTCGACAAGCCGACGGTCGGCGACTATCCGTTCGTGAAGTCCGATGCGGTCTCGGCGCACCGCTTCGTCGCCTCCGGTTCGATCGACGGTCCGTGGGGCGTCACCTTCGGCGCCAAGGTGGTGTTGGCCACGCCTGAGCCGATCAACACCATCGCCTGCTACGGCAAGGTCGATGCGGATGGCGGCACCTGCCAGCAGGTCGGCGTCACTCCGCCGGGCAGCGGCAAGTTCCTGGTCGGCGGCAAGATCTGGGGTTACCGCACGGTCGACTTCCAGGCCAGCAAGGACTTCTCCGTGTACAACGACTTCAAACTGTCGGCGCGCATCAACCTGCTCAACGCCTTCAACTTCAAGAACTACTCGTCGTATGCGTACAACGGTTTCGGCACCAATGGGAGTTTCGACCCGGACATCACCATCAACAGGACCGGCGAGATCAACTACGTGCCGCGCACCGTGACCTTCGAGATCGGCGCCAAGTTCTGATCCACCGCATCGCCCACGCGCGTGCCCGACCGGCGCGCGTGGGGTTTTTCCGGACGGGGCCGCTTGGCCCCGTTCGCGTATCGGATACTCCCTTCTTTCCGCACAGGACCGCGCACGCATGATCGCCGCCCCTCTCCGCAACCTGGTCATCGTTGGCGGTGGCACCGCCGGCTGGATGGCCGCCGCCGCGCTGGCGCGCGTGCTGGGCCCGGACTACCGCATCACCTTGATCGAGTCGGAACAGATCGGCATCGTCGGCGTCGGCGAGGCCACCGTGCCGCACATCAAGGCCTTCAACAACCTGCTCGGCATCAACGAAGCCGAGTTCGTGCGCCAGACCCAGGGCAGCTTCAAGCTCGGCATCGAGTTCGTCGACTGGCACCGGCCGGGCACCTCCTATATCCATGGCTTCGGCACCGAGATCGGGCATACGCTCGGGCTGCTGCCGTTCCAGCAGTATTGGTTCAAGCAGGCGCTGGCCGGCAAGGCCAAGCCGCTGGGCGCTTATACGCTCAACACCGTGGCCGCCAAGCGCGGCAAGTTCATGACCTCGGCCAGCGATGCGCCGCCCAATTCGCCGCTGGCCAACATCGCCTACGCCTACCATTTCGACGCCTCGCTGTACGCGGCGTTCCTGCGCCGCTACTCCGAGCAGCGCGGGGTGACCCGGCGCGAAGGCATCGTCGAGGAGGTGCAACTGCATCCGGAATCGGGCGATGTGCTCTCGGTGCGGCTGGCCTCGGGCGAGGTGATCACTGGCGACCTGTTCATCGACTGCTCCGGGTTCCGCGGCCTGTTGATCGAACAGGCGCTGCATACCGGCTATCACGATTTCACCCACTGGCTGCCGTGCGACCGCGCGCTGGCGGTGCCCTGCGCCAAGGTCGGCCCGCCGACGCCGTACACCCGCGCCACCGCGCGCGCGGCCGGCTGGCAGTGGCGCATCCCGCTGCAGCATCGCACCGGCAACGGCTACGTGTATTCCAGCGCGCACATCAGCGACGACGAAGCCGCGGCCACGCTGCTGGCCAACCTGGACGGCCCGGCGTTGGCTGATCCGCGCCCGCTGCGCTTCGTCACCGGACGCCGCAAGCAGGTGTGGAACCGCAACGTGATCGCGCTTGGCCTGGCCAGCGGCTTCATGGAGCCGCTGGAATCCACCAGCATCCACCTGATCCAGTCCGGCATCTCCAAGCTGCTGGAGCTGTTCCCGCGCGAGGGCATCAGCCCGGTGCTGGTGCAGCGCTACAACGACCGCATCGCCTTCGAGTTCGACCGCATCCGCGATTTCCTGGTGCTGCACTACACCGCCACCGAGCGCGACGACAGCGACTTCTGGCGGCAGTGCCGCAACATGGCGATCACGCCCGAGCTGCAGGCGACGCTGGACCTGTTCGGCGACAGCGGCCGCTTCTACCGCAACGGCGACGAGATGTTCGCCGAGATCAGCTGGGTGCAGGTGATGGTCGGGCAGGGCATCCTGCCGCGTGCCTATCACCCGCTGGTGGACCAGGTGCCGGCCGCTGACATCGAACGCTTCGTCGCCAGCATCGAGCAGACCATCGGCCATTGCGTGGACGCGATGCCGCCGCACCAGGCCTTCATCGACCGCTATTGCGCCGCGGCGCCGCGCTGAGCGGGTGCGCCCGGCCGCGCGCCGGGCATAAAAAAAAGAGGCCTCGCGCACCAAGGCGCGGGCCTCTTCAAAATCCGACCGAAGCCGGAGAACGGTTTGTGGCGCATCTCCGGCAAAGCCGGACGCTGCGCATGCTACCGGCAGTACGCAGCTAATGCAATGGTTTAAGTTTTATTGGCTAAGTCGTTGATATTTATTGATCGATCAACGCACTGCCGCATTCGCCAAGGTGGCGGCGATCTCTTGCTGGATCGCCTCGGCCGCAGCACGGGGGTCGGCGGCCTGGCGGATCGGGCGGCCGACCACGATCGCATCGGCGCCATCGGCGAAGGCCTGGGCCACGCCGACGGTGCGCTGCTGGTCGTCGCCGACCGGGCCGCCGGGGCGGATGCCCGGGCACACGATCGAGAAGCCGGCGCCGGTGGCGCGGCGGATCGGCGCCGCTTCCTGGCCGGAGGCGATCACCCCGTCGATGCCGGCCGCTTGCGCGGCCAGGGCACGTTCCACCACGACGTCCTGCGGTTCGCGGTCGATGCCCATCGACGCCAGGTCGGCGCGGCCCATCGAGGTCAGCACGGTCACCGCCAGCAGGCGCATGTCGCCGCCGTTGGCCTCGGCCGCGGCCTGCATCATCGCCGGATGCCAGCCGTGGATCGTGCAGTAGTCCACCGGCCACTGCGACAGGCGCCGGATCACCCCGCCGACGGTGGCCGGGATGTCGAAGAACTTCAGGTCCACGAACACGCGCTTGCCGCGTGCGGCCAGCGTCTCCAGCACGTCGAAGTACTCGCCGGAGGCCAGCAGCTCCATGCCGATCTTGTAGAACGCCACCGCGTCGTCGAGCCGATCGATCCACTGCAGCGCCTCGGCGCGGCCGGGCACGTCGAGGGCGAAGATCAGCCGTTCGCGCGCCTCGAGCGCCAGTGGCGCGCGGCTCACTGCGCCAGCTCCAGCGCGTCGCGCTTGGCCTGGTGGCGCGCGGCGCGCGGCTGCGCGAAATCGTTGTTGAACAGCGCCGGCTCCCAGGAGCCGTAGCTGGGGTTGGGCAGCATCCACCAGCGCTCGCCGAACCAGTCGTGGTACTGCTGCAGCAGCTGCGCGCGACCGTCCGGGGTGTTGGCCACGACCTGCACGAAATCGCCGAGCTGGTCGCCGAACTGCATCAGCACGCGGTACTGCTGGCCGACCAGCTTGCGCCGGCAGTTCTTCTCCGAGCCGTTCTGCTCGCAGTCCTTGACCACCGTGCCCAGGCCCAGCAGCACGCTGTTGTCGGCCACCGGCAGGCCCGCGCTGCGCAGGTTGGCCAGGGTCGCGTCGGTCAGGTGCACCGCGCGGTTGGACACGTACAGCACGGTGATGCCCTTGGCGCTGGCCGCCTTGGCGAAATCGACCACGCCGGGGATCGGCTTGGCCTTCTTCTCGGACACCCACTGGTCCCAACTGACCTCGTCGAACTCCTTGCCGTTGCGGATCAGCCGCGCCTGGTACGGCGAGTTGTCCAGCACCGTCTCGTCCACGTCCATCACTACCGCCGGCTTCAGCCCGGTCGCGGCGTTGCCGCGTTCCTCCGGCACCAGCGCGTCCCAGTTGGGCTCCTGCAGCGCCGCATCCAGGCGGTCGGCGGCGGCGCGGTAGGTCTGCTCGGCGACCGCCCGGTACTCGGCCGAGCGCTGCATCCACAACACCGCGTTGAGGTTGTCGTCGCCGGCCACGGCGGCGTCGGCGGTCTTGGCGGCCGGCGGTGTCGCGGCATCGGTGGCCGGCGCCTGCGGCTTGCAGGCGGACAGGGCGAGCACGGCGCAGGCCAGTGCGGTGCGGGCGATCGGGGTCATCGGGCGCGGGAACCTAGGCGGGGAATCGAGCGATTTTAGCGGGTTGCGGCGGCGCTGGCGCTGCGGCACCGCCGTAGCGGCCGCGGCCGGGCGTGGCCGCGATGCACATCCCCGGCGGGCGCCGAAGCGGACGCGCTCGACGCCTCGCCGTGTGACAAGTGTGCGCACGGTCCATGGAAAGCGCGACCGGGTTCATGGAAGCGCATCAAAGCTAGGGAATTCCCCCACAGGGCGTCAGGAAGCCCCGGATTGTGCGGTTGCTGTGGTGTGCACCACAGTCTGCCTCGCCTGCGCGCGATGCGCAGTGCACTCGGAAGGATGCGATCGACGCCCTGCGCCTAGCGGGGATACGCCGGATGCGTGACAGGGGAAAAGGTGTGAGTGTGTCGAGGAAAGGACTCTCTCTGATGGCCGTGGCTGTCGGCGCGCTGGCGTGTCTGGCGATTCCGGCGTTTGCGCAGGAACTGCCGACCACGCTGGACCGCCAGGAACAGCTGCGCCAGGCCGAGGAGGTGCAGCGCAAGCAGGAACAGGACCGGCAGGCGCCGTTCGCCGGCCCGCGCGAGCCCGTGGCGCCGGCCGACATGCGCAGCATCGCGCTGCCCACCGAAACCCTGTGCTTCCCGATCCAGCGCATCCAGCTGGGCGGCGCCGGCGCCGATGGCGCGCGCTTCGCCTGGCTGTGGCTGTATTTGCGCCAGTACCAAGGGCGCTGCATCGGCCGCGAGGGCATCGATCTGATCCGCCGCCGCGCGCTCGACCAACTGGTCGCGCGCGGCCTGGTCACCACCCGCATCGGCGTGCCTGAGCAGGACCTGTCCAGCGGCCGCTTGCGCTTCGAACTGATGCCCGGCCGCTTGCGCCAGGTCCGCGTGGCGTCTGCCGATGGCCAAGCCTTCTGGCGCAGCGCCTTGCCGCTGCGGCCGGGCGACTTGGTCGACCTGCGCGCGATCGAGCAGGCCGTGGAGCAGTTCAAGCGGGTGCCCTCGCAGGACGCCAAGATCGATATCGCCCCGGGCGAGCAGCCCGGCGAGTCGGACCTGGTGATCACCCTGCAGCACAGCCGGCGCTGGCGCAGCGTGCTCAACGCCGACGACTCCGGCGTGCGTGCCACCGGCCGCGCGCAGGGCGGCATCGACTTCGCGCTGGACGCGCCGCTAGGCATCAACGACCTGCTGTCGATCGGCTACAACCACGACCTGGTGGACCATGGCGCCGAGCGCGGCACGCGCGGCAACAGCCTCAGCTACAGCGTGCCGTGGGGCTGGTGGACGTTCGCGCTGTCGCTGTCGTCCTACCGCTACCACCAGCGCGTGGACGGCTACCTGCAGAGCTTCCAGTCCAGTGGCGAATCCAACAGTGCCCAGCTCGACCTGCAGCGGGTCATCCATCGCAACGGCAGCAGCAAGACCTCGCTCGGCGTGGTCGTGGCCAAGCGCGAGGCGCGCAGCTACCTGGACGGCATCGAGATCGGCATCCAGCGCCGGCACACCACCAGCGCCGAGGCCTACCTCAGCCATCGCCGTTACCTGGGGCCGATGCAGCTGGACCTGCGCCTGGCGCACCGCCGCGGCACGCCCTGGTTCGACGGGCAATGGACCGGTTACGACCCGGCAGTGGGTTTCCCCAGCTTCCGTTACGGGGTCACCACGCTGGATGTGAGCACCGGGCTGCCGTTCAAGCTCGGCAGCGTGGCCGCCAGCTGGGACAGCAGCCTGCACGCGCAGACCGCCTCGCAGCTGCTGCTCGGCTCGGAGTTCATCAGCATCGGCGGGCGCTACAGCGTGCGCGGCTTCGATGGCGAACGCACCCTTGGCGCCGAACGCGGCGCGTACTGGCGCAACACGCTCAACATGCCGGTGCAGCGCCTGGGCATCGTCCCATACCTGGGCGTGGATGCCGGCCGCATCGGCGGCCCCAGCGCCAGCGGGCAGGACGGACGCAGCCTGGTCGGCGCCTTCGTCGGCGTGCGTGGCGCGCGCGGCGGGCTCACCTGGGACGGCTTCGCCGGCTGGGATCTGCACGCGCCGCGCGATTTCGATACCGCGCAGCCGGCCTACGGCGTGCGTGTGACCTATCAGTTCTGATCCCCGGGCCGCCGTTTGGCGGACCGGGTTTTTGTTGTTTTGAGCGCCTGTGGCGCGACGAGAGAGAAATGGCGATGGACAAGGATTCCGCTGGCATGCGCACCACGATGGCCGACCGCTTCAAGCGCGGCGTGGCGATGCTGCTGTGCTGCACCGTCACCTGGACCTCGCTGCCGCTCTACGCGCAGGTCGTGCCGGTCGCCAATCCTGGCGGGCAACAGCCGGGCCAGCAGGCCGCGGCCAACGGCGTGCCGGTGGTCGACATCGTCGCCCCGAACGCGCGCGGCGTCTCGCACAACCGCTATTCGCGCTTCGATGTCGGCGCCAACGGCCTGATCCTCAACAACAGCGCCAACATTTCCAAGACCGAACTCGGCGGCTACGTCGCCGGCAACGACAACCTGAAGAACAGCGGTGCGGCCACGCTGATCCTCAACGAAGTCACCTCCAGCGCCAGCCGCCTGCAGGGCTATACGGAAATCGCAGGGGCCAGGGCGCAACTGGTGATCGCCAACCCGAATGGCATCAGCTGCGACGGCTGCGGCTTCCTCAACGCCTCGCGGGTCACCCTGGCCACCGGCACGCCGCAACTCGGCAGCGACGGTGCGTTGAACGGTTTCGGCATCGCCGGCGGCGTGCTCAGCGTCGGCAGCAACGGCCTGGACGCGTACAACGTCGATCGCCTGGATCTGCTGTCGCGGCAGCTCAGCGTGGACGGCTCGGTGTGGGCCAAGGACCTGCTCGCCAGCACCGGCACGCAGCGCATCGGCTACGACGGCATGCTGCTGGAGCTGCTGCCGGGCAGCGATGGCGCGGCGCCGTCGATCGGCATCGACGTGGCCTATCTCGGCGGCATGTACGCCGACCGCATCCGCCTGATCGCCACCGAAGCCGGTGTCGGCGTGGTCAGCCGCGGCACCCTGGCCGCGCAGAGCGGCAGCCTGCAGATCGATAGCGCCGGCCAGCTCAGCCTGAGCGGTACCACGGTCGCCCGCGACGACGTGGACCTGCGCGCCGCAGGCACATTGACCCAGCAGGGCACGCTCGGCTCGCAGCAGGCCGGCGTGCGCCTGCGCGCCGCGCAATTGAGCCTGAGCGGCGACACCGTCGCCAGCGGCCTGCTCGACGCGCGCGCCAGCGGCAGTTTCCTCCATAGCGGGCGCAGCAGCGCTGGCGCGATCAGCCTGTTCGGCTCCGAACTCGATGCCGGCGGCACGCTGTACAGCAGCGGCGCGTTGAGCCTGGACGCGAGCGGCAACCTGCACAACAGCGGCGTGGCCTATGCCGGCACCGCGATGGCGTTGCATGCCGGCGGCAGCTGGCTGCAGAGCGCCGGGACGCTGCAGAGCGGCGGCGCGATGAGCATGCAGGCGGCGCAGATCGATGCCGCCGGCACGCTCGACGCCGGTGCCGGCCTGGGCTTGCGCAGCGATGGCGACATGCGCCTGTCCGGGTTGGTTCAGTCCTGGCAGGACGCCGCATTGCAGGCCGGTGGCCGCCTCGACAATGCCGGCCAGCTCAGCGCCGGCGGCCGCGTGGACATCGCCGCGGCGGCGATCGGCAACAGCGCCAACGGCGTGCTGTCCGCCAGCGGCGACGTCGCCCTGGCGACCGCCGGCACGCTGGACAATGCCGGCACCGTGTACGCCGGGCGCGACCTGCGGATCGATGCGGCGGCCTTCGCCAACGACGGCAGCAGTTATGCCGGCCGCAATGCGGACATCGCCAGTAGCGGCGCCACCCGCAGCCGCGGCAGCCTGGTCGCCGGCGACGCGTTGCATGTGGACGCAGCGCAGTTCGCCAGCAGCGGCGAACTCGGCAGCCAGCGTGGCACCACCAGCGTGTACAGCCGCGGCGATCTCGCGCTCGACGGCGCCGTGGCGGCGAAGGGTGCGCTGACGGCGCAGGCCGCGGGCGACCTGCGCCAGTCCGGCACGCTCAGCGCGTCCAGCGCGCAGCTGCAAGCCGGCGGCGATACGTCGCTGGACGGCACGCTGAAGACCGACGGCGCACTGCAGCTGAGCGCCGACGGGCAACTGCGCAGTGCCGCCACGATCGCCGCGGGCGGCGACGCCGATCTGCGTGCGCAAGGCATGCTGCTGCAGGCCGGACAGATCCAGTCCGGCGGCGCACTGCGCCTGCAGGGCGCGGACATCGACCAGTCCGGTGTGCTCGACGCGGGCACCACGCTGTCCCTGCGCAGCGCCAACGCGATGCGCCTGGCCGGCACGCTGCAGGCGCGCGGCGACGTCGCGCTGGACAGCGCTGCAACGCTGCAGAACCAGGCGCAGGTGATCGCCGGCGGCAACCTGGCGGTGGCCGCTGGCAGCCTGGACAACGCCAGCGGCGCGGCACTGTCGGCGAGCGGCGATGCCACCATCGGCAGTGCCTCTGCGCTGCGCAACGACGGCAGCCTGCATGCCGATGGCGCCCTGCGCCTGAGCGCCGGCAGCTTCGCCCAGACCGAGACCGGCAAGGCCTACGGCGGCGCAAGCCTCGACCTCGCCGCGACCGATGCGGTTGACAACCGCGGCGACCTGATCGGCGGCGGCGACGTGCGCATCGCTGCCGGCAGCATCGCCAGCAGCGGCCAGCTGGGTAGCCAGCGTGGCCAGCTCGGGCTGGATAGCCGTGGCGATCTGAACCTGGACGGCGTCGTGGTCGCGGCCGGTGCGTTGCGCGCCGCCGCGCTCGGCGACGTGCACCAGCGTGGCAGCCTGCAGGCGCAATCGGCGCAGCTGCAGGCTGGCCGCGATCTGACCCTGGCCGGCACGCTGCGCAGCGCGACGACGCTGCAACTTCAGGCGCAGCGCGCGCTGAGCGTGGACGGCCAAGCCGTCGCCAGCGGTGATCTCGGCATGCGCGGCGCCAGCGTCGCGCTCGGCCAGGACGCCGTGGTGCAGACCGCCACGGCGCTGCAGCTGGACGCGGGCACGATCGACAGCCGCGGTACGCTGGATGCGGGAACCGATCTGAGCCTGCGCAGCCAGGGCCAGCTGACCCTGGCCGGTATCGCCCAAGCTGGCGGCGATGTGGTGCTGGAGGCCGGCGCTGCGCTGGACAACAGCGCCCAGGTCGTCGCCGGTCGCGATCTGCACGTGAGCGCCGACAGTGTGGTCAACCGTGCCACCGGCGCATTGGCTGCGGCGGACACGCTCGACCTGCGCGTCGTCGGCCTGCTCGACAACGCCGGCCGCCTGCGCGGCCAGAAGTCCCTTCTGTTGCAGGCCGGCAGCTTCCAGCACAGCGGCGAGCTGTACGCCGGCCAGGCGCTGGATCTGCACAGCACCGGCGCGCTGGACAACCGCGGCACGCTGATCGCCGGCGGCGACCTGCGCATCGATGCCGGCAGTCTCAGCAACAGCGGCCAGCTCGGCAGCGAGACCGGCCAGGTGACGCTGAGCAGCCAGGGCGACATGCAACTGGGCGGCAGCGTGATCGCCGCGCAGGCGCTGAGCGCCAACGCGCTGGGCGATCTGCAGGTGGATGGCGCGCTCAAGGCGCAGTTGGCCACGCTCGCCGCCGGCCGCGACCTGAGCGTCGCCGGTGGCGCGCAGACCGCCGCCGGGCTGGAGCTGCAGGCGCAGCGCGCGCTGCGCGTCGATGGCCAGGCATTGGCCGGTGGCGATCTGCGCCTGAGCGGCGCCAGCATCGCCACCGGTACGGCCGCGGTGCTGCAAGGCGCAGCTGCCGTGACCCTGCAAGGCGGCGCCATTGACAGCCGCGGCACGCTCGATGCCGGCACCGACCTGACGTTGCGCAGCGACGGCGTGTTGGCAGTCGCCGGCGTGGCACAGGCCAAGCGCGACATCGCGCTCGATGCCGGTGCCGCGCTGAGCAATGCCGGCCAGATCGTGGCCGGCCGCGACCTGAGCGTCGCCGCGCAAAGCATCGACAACGCCGCCAGCGGCACGCTGGCCGCGCAGCGCGCAGTGCAACTCTCCACCCCCGGGATGCTCAGCAACGCCGGCAGCCTGCAGGCCGGCCAGGCCATGACCTTGGACGTCGGCACGCTGCAACACAGCGGCCAGGCCTACGCGGGCGATCGCCTGACGTTGCGCGCCAGCGGCGCGGTGGACAACCAGGGCGCGCTGATCGCCAAGCATGATCTGCAGGTGGACGCCGCCAGCATCGCCAGCAGCGGCCAGCTCGGCAGCGAGACCGGCCAGGTTGCGCTGACCAGCCAGGGCGATGTGCGTCTGGGCGGAATCGTCGCCGCGGCCACGCAACTGAAGGCGCAAGCGCAAGGCGATCTGCTGCAGTCGGGCACCCTCAGCGCGCAGGCACTGGACCTGCACGCTGGGCGCGATATCGCCATGGCCGGCCAGGTCACGGCCACGCAGTCGCTGCAGGTCCAGGCGCAGCGCGACCTGCACGTGGACGGGCAAACCAATGCCGGTCAGGGTGCGTCGCTGAGCGCGGGCGCCACATTGAGCACCGGCAGCCAGGCCGTGCTGCACACCGCCGGCGCGCTCGCGCTGACCGGCGCACGCATCGACAGCCAGGGCACGCTGGACGCCGGCACCACGCTGGCCCTGACCAGCAGCGGCGATCTCGCGCTCGCCGGCATCGCCCAGTCGGCGACGACGCTGAACTTGAATGCCGTTGGCGCGCTGAGCAACGCAGGCCAGGTCGTGGCCGGCACCGACCTGACGCTGACCGCGGCCAGCGTCGACACCGCCGCCAATAGCCTGCTCGCCGCGCAGGGCGATGCGAGCCTGACCGTAAGCGGCACGCTGACCAACGCCGGTGCGCTGCGGGCGCGCCAGCGCCTGCAACTGGACGTCGGCTCGCTGCAGCAGACCGGGCAGAGCTACGGCCTGCAGCGCCTGGGCCTGACCGCCAGCGGCGCCGTCGATAACCGCGGCGACCTGATCGCCGGCAGCGCGCTGCGCGTGGAAGCGGCCAGCGTCGCCAGCAGCGGCCAGCTCGGCAGCGAAAGCGGCGACGTCGCCCTGGTCAGCCATGGCGATCTCGCGCTGGGCGGCACGCTGGCCGCGGCCGGTGCGTTCAGTGCCCAAGCCGGCGGCGCGCTGTCGCAGAGCGGCGCGCTCAGCGCCGCGACCACGCTGCAACTACAGTCGCACGGCGACCTGACCGTGGCCGGCACGCTCTCGGCCAACCAGCTCACGCTGACCAGTGATGCCGCACTGCTCCAGCGCGGCACCGTCAACGGCAGCGACATCGCCTTGCAGGCGCAACGCATCGACAACGCCGGGCAGACGCTGTCCAGCGGCAACCTGAGTCTGCATGCCGGCGATATCGCCATCGGCGGCGTCGCCGCGGCTGGCGTGCGCAGCGACGGCAGTCTCGGCAGCAGCGGTGCGCTGGACCTGCATGCCGACCGCACCCTGAGCGCCAGCGGCAAGCTGATCGCCGCTGGCAACCTCACCGCGCGGGCCACCCAACTCAACCTGGCCGGCAGCACCACCCGCGTCGGCGGCGATGCCAGCCTGACCGCGAGCAACGGCCTCGATCACCGCGGCGCCGATCTGCTCGCCGGCGGTCTGCTGACCGTGCGCGCCGGCGGCAGCCTCGACAACGGCACGCTCAACGGCGTCGGCGGTCAAATGCAGGCCGCGCGCGTGGATCTGGGCGCAGCATCGTTGAGCAACGCCGGCGGCACACTGGTGCAGAGCGGCAGCGGGCAGACCCGCATCGCGATCACCGGCGCGTTCGACAACGGCAACGGCAAGCTGGCCACCAACGGCCAGGATCTCAACCTCAGCGCCGCATCGCTGAACAATGTCCAGGGGCGCATCGAACACGCCGGCACCGGCACCGCCACACTGAGCATCGGTGGCGCCGTCGCCAATGCCGGCGGCCGCATCCTGACCCAGGGCCAGCTGCAACTCGGCGCCAATGCCGGCATCGACAACCAGAACGGTGCGATCGCCGCCGCCGGCGACGCCACGTTGACCGCGGCCAGCCTGAGCAATGTCGGCGGCAGCGTGTCGGCACGCGGCTTGAACACCCAGCTCGGCGGCGCGCTCGACAACCGCAGCGGCGTGCTGCAGGCCTCCGGCGGCACCCTGACCGTACGCGCCGACAGCCTCGACAACCGCGGCGGCACGTTGCAGGCGGTCGCCAGCGGCGGTAGCGGCGGCGATCTGCGGACCGAGATCGCGCACACGCTCAACAACGATGGCGGCCTGCTCGGCGCCAGCAACGACGCCAGCATTGGCGCCGAGAACCTCAGCAACAGCGCCGGCACCGTCCAGGCTGGACGCGACCTGGCGCTGACCGCGCGCGGCCAACTCGACAACCACCAAGGCGGGCGCATCGGTGGCGGCCGAGACCTCAACGTCGCGGTCACCGGCGCGCTGCTCAACAGCGGCGGCCAGCTCGACAGCGGCAACGCGATGACCCTGTCCGGCGGCCGCATCGACAACAGCCAGGGCAGCATCGCCAACAACGGCGGCGGCCTGACCCAGCTCACCACCGGCGGCGAACTGCGCAATGCCGGCGGCAGCCTGGGCGGGCGTGGCAGCGTCGTGCTCAACGCCGCCAGCGTGGTCAACAGCGACGGCCAACTGGTCGCCGGCGGCAATCTCGTCGCCAACACCAACGCGCTCGACAACCAGCGCGGCAACGTCTACGCGGGCAATACGTTCCAGCTGCAGCGCGCCGGCGCCACGCTCGATAACCGCGGCGGCACCATCAAGGCCGAACAGGCGGTGCGTCTGAACCTGCAGAGCCTGAGCAACAGCGGCGGGCGCATCGGCGCCGGCAGCAGCGTTGGCGGCGCCGGCGACGTGGTCATCGATACCGTCGGCTTCGACGGCAGCGGCAACATCCTCGCGCAGAACCTGCTCGACCTGACCGTGCGCAGCGACTACACCCACCGCGCCGGTGCCGACATCACCAGCAACGGCGATTTCCGCCTCAGCATCGGCGGCAACATGACCAACGCCTCCGCGCTGAAGGCCGGGCGCAGCCTGAGCGTGACCGCCAACAACATCAGCAACGTCGCCGGCGCGACGATGCAGGCAGGCAATACCCAGTTGAATGCCGGCGGGACCATCGACAACGCCGGCGACATTTCCGCCAGCAACAATCTGCAGCTCACGGCCGGCAGCGTCTACAACACCGGCAGCCTGGTCGGCGGCAACGTGCTGGTGAACACCGGCACCCTGGTCAACGGTGCCGACCTGGGCGGCGCCACCGACAACGCCGCCTACGGCTCGGCGCTGATCGGCGCCACCAACGGCATGACCCTGCTGGTGCGCGACCAACTGCTCAACCGCGACGCCAGGATCTTCAGCCTCGGCAACATCGCCATCGGCGGCGCGCGCGACGGCGGTGGCACGCTCACCGCGCGCACTGGCACGGTCAACAACCTGTCCGGCAGCATCGAGGCCGATGGCAGCATTCTGATTGCGGCAAATCAACTCAATAACCGGCGGCGGACGATCACGACGGCCACCTCGCAACTGTCTGCCGACGAGCGCGCTGCCGCGAACCAGACGATGCCGGAGCAAGAGCTTCGCAACGATCCGGAGCCGGCCAACTATCACGGCCACAATCTCGGCGTTTTCCGAACCTTCGACGCGCAGCAAAAGGAAAGGGTGACTGCCGCCAGCGCCGAAGGCCGCATCGCGGCGGGCGGGAATATCGCATTGTCCGGCAGCGTCACCAACACCGCCTCGACGATTGCGGCAGCGGGTGCGCTGTGGATCAACCAGCGCGGTGTCTCCGGTTTGGCCGACGGCATGATCGCGGGCAACGAGAGCGTGCTGAATCAAGCGTTGGCACTCAATCAGAGATTCAACTACACCGATACCGAATACAAGGCCGGCACCGGCCCCAAAGGCTGCACGCCTCCGCCAGGGAAGGTGCAGTGCAGTGCCGAAGATGCGGAAAACCAGTCGGGCGGCAACATCGGCGGGAATACGGCATCCGTCATCGGTACCGGCACCATCGACACCAGCTACACCGCCCTTGCCGCCAACATGACCGGCGGACAGGGCGTGTCGATCAACGGCGCCACGATCAGCAACGGCGCCGTCGGCAGCGATGGCCGCAGCATCGGCGGCGCCGCGTTCAACGCCACGCAAGGTACGGCACTGAACCGCCGCAGCGCACAGAGCGCCAACGGTGTCGGCAATAAAGCTGTGCAGGCGCAGACCGGTGCGGCCGCAGACGGTGCAACGGTCAGCAACCGCATCGTCAGTGCCAGCATCGGCCCGATCCGCATCGACGACGGCCAGGGCTCGTTGGTTAAAAGTACCGATGCGTCCGCCGCCAACGTGCAACCGCAGACGGTGCAGGCCAGTCTGTCCAACGCGGGCAGCACAGCCCAACGCCAACAGATCGACCCTGGCACTGGCAATGTGCAGCAAGTGGTTGGCGGTATCGGCACCCCGCTCGGCAACATCACCTTGCCGATTGGCGGCCTGTACCGCCTGGTCGGTGCCAACGGCGCTAGCTTCAACGCGCTGGGCCGCGCCGCCAACGGCCTGGGTGGTGTCAACGCCAACCGCAGCAATGGCCCCGGCCGTCGCTACCTGATCGAGACCGATCCGCGCTTCGTCAATTACGACAACTTCATCAGCAGCGACTACCTGCTCGACAAGCTCGGCGTGGATCCGGAGTGGACCCAGACCCGCCTGGGCGACGGCTTCTACGAACAGCGGCTGGTGCTGGACCAGATCACCCAGCTGACCGGTCGCCGCTACCTGGGCAACTACGACGACGGCGTGGCGCAGTACCGCGCCCTGCTGGACGGCGCCGTGGCCGAAGCCGGCGCGCTGCACCTGGATGTGGGCGTCGCCTTGACCGCCGAGCAGGTCGCTGCGCTCACCCATGACATCGTGTGGATGGTCGAACAGGAGTACCAGGGCCAGAAGGTGCTGGTGCCGGTGGTGTACCTGTCGTCCAGCACCGCGCTGACTTTGCGCAGCGACGGCGCCCTGCTTGCCAGCGACAATGGCGACGTCTCACTCAACGCCACCGCCGGCCTGAGCAACAGCGGCACCATCAGCGGCGTCAACGTCAGCGCTACCGCCGGCACCCTGCTCAACCAGGGCCGCATCGCCGGCACCGGCACGGTCAGCCTGCAGGCGCAGCAGGACCTGCTCAACCTCGGTGGCCAGATCATTGGCCGCGATGTCCTGCTGAGCGCCGGCAATGACCTGCTCAGCAGCAAAAGCGGCGGCGTGCTGAATGCAGGTTCCGGCATCACTGCCGACCGCAATCTCCTGATCAATGCCGGTCATGACCTGACCCTCACAGGCGTCACGGTGCAGGCCGGCGGCAGCGCCGCGCTGCAGGCCGGCAACAACCTCGTGCTGCAGCCAACGGCAAGCTCGGAAGAACGCGGCTTCACCCGCGACGGCGCGACAACGACACTCGCCACTGGCGCCGACCTGTCGCTGCTCGCCGGCAACGACCTGCAACTGCACGGCGTCGCCATCACCGCTGGCGGCGACGCCGCGCTGCAGGCCGGCCACGACCTCTCGCTGACTCCGGTCACCGATTCCAACGGCAAGGCCACGGTGCGCACCAACATCGTCACCGACGGCAGCCTGCAACTGGCGGCCGGCAACGACATCACCATCCGCCAGGCCGAAGTAAAGGCCGGTGGCGACCTGATCGCTGCGGCCGGACACGACCTCAACGTCGAATCGGTGCTGGGCGAGAGCACCACCACCACCGACCACACCCGCCAGGGCAAGACCAAGGTCACCACCACGACCACTACGCAGGACCTCGATCAGCAGGCGCTCACCGCCGGCGGCAACCTGATCCTCAGTGCCGGCAACGACGTCAACCTGGTCGCGGCCAAGCTCGACGCGGGCAAGGGCTTGGCCGTGGTCGCCGGCAACGACATCAACAGCACCATGCTGACGACGGTGGACAGCAGCGACACGCTGGAGACACGCAAGCGCTTCAAGCAGACCACCAGCACCACCGATGAGACCGTCCACGGCACCGAGTTCACGGCCGGCAGCGACATCGCCCTGCAGGCCGGCCACGACGTGAACCTCACCGCGGCCAAGGTCTACACCGACACCGGCAGCGTATCCGTGGCCGCCGGCAACGACGTCAACCTGCTCGCCGCGCAGGAGCAACACGACGCCGAACAGGACATGCAGAAGAAGAAAAGCGGCTTCTTGTCCAGCAAGACCACCACCACGCACGACGAGTGGCACGACAGCACGGCGGTGGTCACCACGCTCAGCGGCGACAGCGTGCAGATCGCCGCCGGCAACAACCTGCTGTCACAAGGCGCGCAGGTCGCCGGCACCGGCGACGTGGTGCTGGCCGCAGGCAACGACCTGACGCTGGAGACCGCACAGAACGAGCACAGCGAAGAGCACGACAAAAAGGTCAAGAAGACCGGCTTGTACAGCGGCGGCGGCTTCAGCGTCACGCTGGGCGCCAGCAAGAAGACCGATACGCTCGACGCCACCGAAATCACCAACAGCGGCAGCCTGGTCGGCAGCACCGACGGTTCGGTGACGATGACTGCCGGCAACGCGGTGTCCATCACCGGCAGCGACGTGCTGAGCAAGACCGGCACGGCCATCGTCGGCAAGGAAGTGACGATCGCCGCGGCCGAGAACCGCGTGGACACGGTGCAGACCTCCAAGCAGCAGAGTGCGGGGATCTCGCTGGGCTTGACCGGTGGTTTGGTCGATGCGGTACAAACCGCGTATAGCGCGGTCGAGCGCGGCTCCGAGGTCGAAGATGATCGGCTCAAGGCGCTGTATGCAGTCAAAGCGGGTTACTCGATCAGCGATGCCGCCGGTTTGGCTAGCAACGGCTTGAAGGGCTACAACGGCGAACCAGTTGCCGGGAACATGACGAAAACCGGCACGGCTTCAGCAGACGGTGCCCAAGGTGCAGCCAATGCCACAGGCGTAAGCCTGCGCATCGGCATCGGTGCCAGCAGTTCCTCGAGCAAGACCACCACGCACGAGGAGACCACAGGCGGCAGCCGCATCCTCAGCGACGGCAATGTCACCATCGCGGCCACTGGCGGCGATCTCAACGTGATCGGCAGCAAGATCAGTGGCGAGAATGTCGCGCTGGCAGCGGCCAACAACCTCAACCTGCTGAGCCAGCAGGAAAACAACACGACGAAGTCGGAGAACAAGAACGCTGGCGGCGAGATCGGCTTCAGCGTCGGTGCAACGACGGGCTATTACCTCACCGTCTCGGCCGGCAAGGGCAGCGCCAAGGGCAACAGCGACCTGCATACCGAGAGCGTGGTCACCGCCAACGGCACACTGACCCTGGCCAGCGGCAACGACACCACGATCAAGGGCGCGCAGGCGGTTGGCGACAAGGTGCTGGCCAATGTCGGCGGCAACCTGCTGATCCAGAGCGAACAGGACGAGAACGAGTACAAGAGCAAGCAACAGCAGGCGAGCGTTACGCTTGCCACCGGTTCGGGCAGTGGCGGCAGCTACAGCCAGCAGAAGGTCAACAGCAGCTACACCAGCGTCAAGGAGCAGACCGGCATCCAGGCAGGTGATGGTGGGTTCGACATCACCGTGGGCGGCAATACGCATCTGATCGGTGGAGCCATCGCCAGCACGGCCGATGCATTGCGCAACCATCTGTCTACCGACAGCCTGACCGTCGAGGACTTGAAGAACGAGTCCGAATACAAGAGCAGCGGCGTGTCGGTGGCAGGTGGTTCGGGTAGCAGCATGGTCAGCGTTGCCGCTGGCACCGCGTTGAGCATGCTGGGCAATAGCAGCGGCAACAACAGCAGTACGACGAAGAGCGATATTGCTGCGGGAACGGTCGAGGTTCGCAACGGCGATCAGTCCGCGTTGGCCGGATTGGATCGCACTGCGAGCGAACTGCAGCAATCGGGGCTGAAGGAAATCTTCGATCAGAAGAAGCTGGCCGAGCAACAAGAGTTGTCGGCAGTGGCAAGCGAAGTCGGCTTCCGTACCGCTGGCAATGTAGCCGAGTACATGCAGCATCGCGCGCAAGATGATTTGAAGCAGGCGCAAGCCAGTGGAGACCAAGCGGAGATAGACGAAGCGCTTTCGCGAATCGCTAGCTGGGGTGATGGAGGAACCGCAAAGACGTTATTGCATGGTGTAACAGGTGCTGCTGTGGCCGCGCTTGGAGGTGGGGATGCTCTCGGCGGCGCACTGGGCGCTGCAGCTGCAGAGAAAGCGAAACAGGCGATGTTCAACTACCTGTTGGCGCAAGGTCTTTCCCCGAATGACGAGACATTCAAAAGCCTCATCGAATTGGGTAGTGCTGCCCTGGGCGGCGTGGCTGGCCAAGAATCGGGCGCTAATGCTGCATTGGCGGGAGAGCGCTTCAATCGTCAGTTGCATCCCATCGAACTGAGTTTCATCGCGGCGAAGGCCGACGATTATGCGGCGTATGCAAATATCAGCGAGAAGGAGGCGGCGCAGCTCCTGATTACCTCGACGTTGGATCAAATAGATAACGACTCGCAGACATTGACCAGGAGTCAGGACACTGCAAAGTATCAGGCGGCTGCCAACTGGATAGCGAGTGAAGCGGCCAAGGTAAATCTTGGATTCGTCAATGAAAATGGCGAGAATCAACAGGCGTTTACTACAAGCATTAGTCAGTTCTACGACTCCACGCTGTACGACGGTCCATATCGAGGGACGATCCTGTCCAAGCTAACGGACAAGGTACTCGGTACAGATCTGACAGCGAGTCATCCGATCAAGATGGATGACTATCTGTCTGTGGCCTCGGACCTGAAGTTGGGAGGGCAATATCAGGAGTGGCGTGCGACCCGCCCTGCGGATATCTCGCAGTGGAGCGAGCAAGACCTGAATACCATGGTCGGATTCGTTCAGAAGAACGATCTTCGGAAAATGGCACAATTTGGCGTCTTCGGCCCGCCCGGGGCCACCTGGGTTTCGCTTTCGGATGGTGACTACAAAACTGCCGTTAACGATGCAGCGATGAATTTTGTTACCAGCGTTGCGCCTGTGGGTTCCGTGGGTAGGGCTTTAGAGCATACTGGTGAAGCGGTAGTTGATGCGTCTCGGGAGGTGAAAAGCTCGAATAGAGTAGTCGATGCCACACCTAAAGCAATTGTCAATGTGGATGTAACCAAAGCAAGTAAAGGCACGGCTGAATATACATTATTAAATAGCCCTCCTCCAAATGCTCATGTCAAGCTTAGTAATGGAACTGAATTCAAGACAAACGGAAGCGGATATGTGGAGGAGATAACATTTACTCCCTCCCTGACCAAAGGAGTTCGTGACGCGCGTCAGACTGCAGTGGGTAAAGAAGGGCTGGCGTCGGACGTTGGTGGTCATATCCAAGGTTGTGGCGTTGGTGGGACATGCGATCGTTTTAATCTTTTTCCTCAAGATAAAAATTTTAACAATTCTGCTTATAAGAAGTGGGAAAATGACGTGAAAGCTAGCCTTAAAAAAGGCGATGAAGTCGGAGCGGTGGCTGTACGTTTTTCGCGGGATAACCCTGCGTCAGCGAGACCAGACGCGTTGATTGTTGAATATTCAATAAATGGAAAGTTAATGCGCAAGACATTTAGAAATGAGGCCGGGGGGTGAGCATGGATAGGCAGATTTATATACTTAATAGGATTGTTCAGCTAATGCATGGCTCTGCTCTTGAGAGTTATGATGAATTGCGTTGCGAATTTTCGTATGAAAAATACGACGACAGTTGGTCTGTAGGATCGGAGTATTCTTTTGTTTGCGATGGAGTATCTTTTAGCAAGCTATTAGATGATCCGGAAGATGAGGCTTCCGCACTTATTCGTGAGCTGCATGATTTAATGGAAAATCATACGGGTGGGAATTGGAGTAAATTTCTCATAACGGTAGATTCATCTGGCGCTGCTAAAACTGAGTTTTTTTATGGGTCGACACAGTAGATTTTAAGTTGTTATTTAAGCAATTATATTATTAAAATATGGTTCCATGAGGTGGCGCTAGATGCCACGCTATTTTATGGTTAATGGATTATAGGATCTATAATGGATAACAGGCTCGGGTTTACTTAAAAAAGCATCTTCGCTTTGCAGCCCAAAGCAGTTGGCATCCCAAAAAAACCGGGAAACCGGGGTCAGAGTGTACTTTCCCGACCCAAGCTCAGGCGCTTACCTGATGGGGTCTTGGATAAACGACGCTGGTCCCACCGCAGAGCGAAGGATGGGACATGCCACGCGCCCCCCCGACTGGATCTCCTCGGCGTCGCCCAGCATATCGTGCAGCGGGGCAGTGACCGGTAGCCAGGCTTTTTTACCGACATCGACCGGACGCGCTATCTGCAGGATCTGCACGAACTTTCGATCAAGCTCAGAGTTGCCGTGCATGCTTATGTGTTGATGACCAACCCTGTGCACTTGCTGCTCACCAGCCAGCAAACCGGCACGATGCCAACGCTGATGCACTCGCTAGGTCGCCGCTATGGACAAGACAGCTGCCATCCGTCTCAACCTGCGGCGCCAACATGCGCTGGGCAACGACCGCTTTCGTACTGCCATTGAGCGTCAACTTGGCCATCACGCCGGGCCCGCTGCGGGGATAGATCGGTAGCCGAAGGTTAAACTGACGGAAGAGAAAAAGTGCACTCTGACTCCGTTTCTGCAGAATCGTTACTGGATATCCGCTAATACTCCAGAGAATCCTAAGTCATGAAAAATAATTATAATCTAATAGAAAAAAATCTAAAATTAATAGTTTTTGGGCTAATCAACCAGCCTGGCGTTGCGGTTCACTTTCCCGATTGCGGGATGTCATATTCGGATCAAATGGATCAAATGATGGAGTGGATTGATGATGCGGGAGAGTGCAGTTTGGCTTATGAAAATATAGTGTGTCTATTGGATAAATATCCATTCAATTTATCCGGTAAATTGGCGGTAAAATTGCTAGAGGTCGGGCTTATTCTTGGTTTCAAGACTGAATTGGAGATAGATAAAGAATTCGATATTCGCTGTAAATAGTGCGAAATAGATTCTGTCATGTAAAATGTGCGCGGCATGCTTGCGGACTCTAGGACATTACGGCCTGAGCAGCCGCGCGATCTACTAGCTTTTTTGCTCGGCGTGCGCCGGCAGCAAGCTCAAAGCCAGGCGCAGGTCCACCGTGTCGCTACCGAACTGCGTCGCCAGGCGCGCGCTCTCGGCATCGTAGGCGGCCGTCAACGACAGCAACGGCAATGCGTCGCGCGGGGCGTAGACGCTGCCGACCACATGGCCCGCTTCGCCGTTGCGCGAGCGGGCCTTGTCGAAGGCGACGTCGCTGCCCACGAATTCGGCATGGGTCTTGTCGCCGCGGAGGTAGGGCAGCAGCCATTGCACACTGTGTGCGAGCGAGGCGCCGCTGCGCGCCTGCCAGTGATACAGGTCGTCGCCACGCTCGGAGAAGGCCAAGGCGAGAGTCACCAGGGGGCGCAGGTCATAGACATGGTAGGACAGCGCATCGCGCTCGATGAAGTCGATGCTCTGGCCGTCCGGGCGCAGGTTGTCGCCGATCTGTTGCTTGAATCCATCCCTGGCATAGGCGATCAATGCGTCGTCGTCCAGCGCGATGCCGATCAGGCCGACGGTCTTCAAGCGATGGCTATGCCAGTTGTTGGTGGCGGTCTTGCGCTTGATATCGCGCGACGCGATCTCGGCACGCGCAATGCGCCGCATCCAGTCGTCGACGTCATGGCGGGTGCCGGTGGGCAATTCCTTCCTGACGATGCGGTAGGCAAAGATCGCCGGCTCCAGGCCGGTCTCGTCGATGGGTTGACCGGTCGGCTGGTTCACTGCGGCCCATTGGCCGAGATAGTTGCCGGCTTTCGTTGCATAGCGCTCCTCGCCGGTCAGGGCATAGGCCACGGCCAGCGCCTGGATCTTGCGCATGTCGCCTAGGCTCGCTTCGGTGCTTGCCTTGACAGGGTCGCCTTTCAGGCGGCCGGCGGTGCTCAGCACGGCGATGGGGTGCGCGGTGTCGTGAAGCGCCGTGTCAGCCAGGCGCAGTTGCGCGGCAGTCGCGTCGCTACCGGTTCCGAGTTGGCGCCATTGCTGCTCGGTCGGCCAAAGGCGCTGCATGGCAGCGGCTGGGGCGCATGTGGACAGGGCAAGGACGGCGATGGCGAGGCTTACTCGCAACCTGGCGAAAGACATGGGCACTCCGTGCGGGCGCGGCGATCACGACGTGGACGAATCTATGCCGCGCGCCATGAACCGGGCGTGGCTTCAGGCAAGAGGGCGGGAGGCAGCGACCATCGCTGCATCTGCCAGACAATGCGCCGCAACCTGGCGGCAAGATGATGGTGCAAGCGCTGGCTGCACGGCACGATGAGAGGGAAATCCCAGTTGATGCCGCATGCCGGGCTATCCTAGCCACCCTTGCTGCTGGCTTCCCACGATGACGACCGATGCGTCACAACCCCTTGTTCTCTCCGCCGTCGAAGCCCGTGCGCTCGGCTGCCTGATCGAAAAGGAAGCCACCACGCCGGATGCGTATCCGCTCACGGTCAATGCGACGGTGGTGGCCGCCAACCAGAAGACCTCGCGCGAGCCGGTGATGTCGCTGAGTCCGGGCGATGTGCAGCATGCGCTGCGCCAGCTGGAAGGGCGGGGGATTGCGCGGCAGCAGTTCTCTTCGCGTGCTGTGCGCTACGAGCATCGGTTGGCAGCGGCATTGGATCTGACCCAGCAGCAGGTGATCCTGATCGGGCTGCTGTTGCTGCGCGGCCCGCAGACGGCGAACGAGCTGCTGGCGCGGGCCGAGCGCATGGCACGCTTCGCCGATGCCGAGGACGTGCGCCACCAGTTGGAGCGCCTGGCACAGCGCCAGTTGGCGGTGCAGTTGCCGCGCGCCAGCGGCCAGCGCGAGGATCGCTACATGCATCTGCTCGGCGGGCCGATCGATGCGGAGGCGCTGTCAGCGTCGTTCAAGGCGCGCCCGGCGACGTCCGGCAACGACGAGCTGGAAGCGCGGGTGCAGGCGTTGGAGGCCGAGGTTGCGGAGCTGCGCGAGATCGTCGCCGCATTGCAGGCGCAGAGCAGTACGGCATAGCGCCGTTGTCACGCAGGAGGCTGGCGGCAGTGCGCTGGCGCGCGTCGCTAGCGTGTCTTCGGCATCATTGCCTTGCTCAGCGACTTGTCGAAGGCGATGCCGCGAGCGGTTTCTGCCAACCGCTCGGCGACGCTGGACGTTCGGATCCTGCTGTCTCCACTGTTGCTGGCGCGTACGACTGTCGCGCCACCGGCTGCATCGATCCTCATTCGATCTCCATCTGCGGAATCAACATCAGCAGATCGGTCACGCCCACCTCCGCGCCGGCCTGGCTGAGCAGGGTGGTGGCTTGGCCGCGATGGTGGGTCTGGTGATTGAAGAAGTGCAGCAGCACATCTCCGAAGCGCCGGCGATGGGCGTCGCCGCGGGTGTTGCGGTAATGCAGCGTGATGTCCAGGTCCGCGGCGCTCACCTGCGTCATCCAGGTGGTGGTGGTGGCGTCCAGCGTCTGGCGCTGGGTCGATAGTGCAGCCAGGGTCGTGGCCTGCACTGCATCCAGCGCGGCGGGAATCGGAGCGGCGGCGATCGCGCTCAGTGCCGGGTACTGCGCCGGATGCTCGGCGAAACGCTGCAGCCAGATCGTATCGGCCACCACCAGGTGGTTGAGCGTGCCCAGCAGCGAGCCGAAGAAAGCACCACGCGGCTGTGCGACGGCCTGTTCCGGCAGGGTCGCTGCGGCCGCATACAAGCGCTCGTTCATCCATTGGTTGTAGCGCGCCAGCAACTGCAGCGATTCCAGGGTATCCACGGTTCAAGCCTCCGGTCGCTCGTTCGAGGCAGACAGGTCGCGTGCGTACAGCTCGACCTCGTGGGCATCCGTGGCGATCCGCATGCGGCCCTGTGCGGCGAAACCCAGCGCCTTCAGCAATCGCGTCGAGCGCGCGTTGTCCGGTGCCACGATCGCGCACAGGCGCGGCAGCGCTAGGGTGTGTTGCGCGTACGTCAGGACAGCGCGCGCGGCTTCGCTGGCATAGCCGTGGCCTTCGTAAGGCTGCAACAGGGCATAGCCCAGGTCCGGGCAGGGCAGGGCGGGACGCAGCACCAGGCCGGCCACGCCGAGCCAGGCGCCGTCGTCGCGGCGTTCCACGGCATACAGGCCAAAGCCGTTCTGGGCATAGCTGAGCACCGCGCCGTCGGCGAGGTAGCGGCGCGCCTGGTCTTCGTCGCGCACGCCGCGGTCGCCGATATGGGCCAGGAAGCCGGGGTCGTTGAGCAACGCCAGCATCGCGGCGGCGTCGCGGTCCGGCTCCAGCAAGCGCAGGCGCAGGCGCGCGGTTTCGATCACGGTGGACACTGCACGTCCTTGGGATGGCGATCGCGCCAGCGTGGCGCGGCCTGTGCGGATTGGCAAGCTGCGGAGGGGGCGCGGGACACGCGGCGCTTGTACGGCTTCGCCGCGCGAAGGAAGACGTCGTCTGCTGCCGGCTCGTCGGCCCTATGGCCAAGCCGCCGATGCGCAGGCAGCGGCGAGTGAGGGCCTCCCACCGCCGCGCAAGATGGCATCCGGCAGCGCAGGGTACCCACTTAGGCGGGCATCCCAAACCATGCTGTACCGACGCGGGGCGCCACTGCCGACGCGACCGTCAATGCCGCACAGGACCACGGCAACGACGCCCGGCCTGCCGCTTACGCGACCTTGCCGACAGATGCAAGCAAACGTCTAGTTAACAGCTTCACACGGTGTGTCGGTATTCTGGCGCCCATGCGATCCATCCCCCGCCTCGCCCTGCTCTTGTCCTTGCTGTCGCTGGCCGGCCTCGTCCAGGCGCGCGGCACGATTGAAAAAGTCCAGATACAAGGCCTGGACAAGGACGACGACGCGGCGATGATCGAGAACATCGAAGTCTCGCTGTCGCTGTACCAGACCATCGGCAAGGTCCAGGGCGAATCGCGCCTGGAGTACCTGCTGAGCCAGGCCGAGCGGCAGACCCGGCAGGCGCTGGAGCCGTTCGGCTACTACACCCCGACCATCACCGTCGAGGCGCCGCGCAACGACGACAAGCTGACCGTCACCCTGCACGTGGACAAGGGCGAGCCGGTGCGGGTGCGCAACTTCCATGTGGGCATCACCGGGCCGGCCGAGGACGACAGCTACCTGGGCGAGGACCTGCAGAAGTTCCATCCCAAGGCCAATGAGGTCTTCGACCACACCACCTACGAGACCAGCAAGGTCGCCATCACCCGGCGCCTGGCCGAGCGCGGCTACTTCGATGCCGACTTCACCCAGCGCCGGGTCGAGGTGACCCGCGCCGACCATGCCGCCGACATCGACCTGAGCTGGGACAGCGGCCGCCGCTACAACATGGGCGCGATCCGCTTCCACCAGGACTATTTCAATCAGGACCTGTTCGATCCGCTGGTGTACTGGGACGAAGGCAGCTACTACCACGAAGGCAAGCTGGACCGGCTGCGCGAGTCGCTGGTCAAGCTCGACTATTTCAGCACCGTCGACATCCAGCCCAAGCCCGAAGAGGCCGACGCCGACGGCAACGTGCCGGTCGACGTGAACCTGACCCGCGCCAAGCGCAGCATCTACACCAGCGGCATCAGCTACGGCAGCGAGAGCGGCGCCGGCGTGCGCCTGGGCGTGGACCGCCGCTACGTCAACGCGCGCGGGCACAAGCTCAGCACCCAGTTGGACTATGCGCAGAAGCGCAAGAGCCTGATCACCAGCTACCGGGTGCCGGCGTTCCGCTGGCTCGACGGCTGGTACACCGCCTCAATGCGCGCCTACGACGAGCAGACCGACTACATCGACCTGCGCAACCTCAAGCTCACCGGCAGCCGCAGCGGCGAGATCAACGAACACTGGACCGCGATCGCCTCGCTCAACGCGCTGCGCGAGCGCTGGCGCTACGCCACCGACGAGGTGTTCGACAACGCGCTGTATCAGTACTCCACGCTGGTCTATCCGCAGATCGAAGCCGACTATGTGGGCGTGGACGACAAGGTATTCCCGCGCAAGGGCTTCAGCGGCAACCTCAGCCTGCGCGCCGGCGCCGAAGGGCTGGGCTCGGACGCCAGCTTCACCCAGGCGCACATGCGCCTGAGCTGGTTCCAGGGACTGGGCGACAACAGCCGCCTGCTCCTGCGCGGCGAAGCCGGCAGCACCTGGACCAATGCGCTGGTGGCGATGCCACCGAGCCTGCGTTTCTTCGCCGGCGGCGACAACAGCATCCGCGGTTACGCGTTCCGCGAGGTCGGCCCGCGTACCGCCAAGCCTGACCGCTTCGCACTCGGCGCCAAGAACGTGCTCACCGGCAGCGCCGAATACGAGCATTACTTCAAGGGCGGGCCGTGGGGCGGCGCGGTGTTCGTCGACAGCGGCAGCGCCTTCGACGATACCCCCGACTGGCACACCGGCGTCGGCTTCGGCGTGCGCTGGCGCTCGCCGGTGGGGCCGGTGCGGGTGGACATCGCGCATGGCCTGAACGATCCCGACTCGCAGTTCCAGCTCTATCTCAACATCGGAGCCAACCTGTGAGCGCGACCGGCCCCGCCACGCCTGCACCGCCGCCGTCGCGGCGACCGCGCTTCTACCGGCGCAAGCGTTTCTGGTGGGGCTCAGGACTGACCATTGCCGGGCTGGGTTTGCTGACCTTGCTGGCGCTGTACTGGCTGCTGCAGACGGTGGCCGGACGCGATGTGCTGCTGGCGCAGATCGTGGCGCGGCTGCCGGCTGGTTCATCGTTGACCTGGGAGCGCGCCGAAGGCCCGCTGGCCGGCCCGCTGACCCTGTACAACCTGGATTTCCGCTACGACCAGATTCACTTCACCGCCGAGCGCGCCTACCTGGATCCGGACATCCGCCCGCTGCTCGGGCGTAAGCTGCAGCTCGACACGCTGCAGCTGAAGAACGCCACGCTCAACCTGGCCAAGAGCGACGAACCGTTCGAACTGCCGAGCTGGCCGCAGTCGCTGCCGCAGATGGAAGTGCCGCTGGCGCTGCAGGCCGATCGCATCCTGATCGACGGACTGCGCATCACCCAGGCGCAGCAGCCGATGATCGACATCCACACGCTGCGCGGCGGCATCGAAGTGGCCAATGGCGAATTCCGCGCCAGGCAGCTGCTGGTGACCAGCGACCGAGGCGATTTCCGTGTCGATGGCGATTACGTGCCGGCGCAGGACTACAAGGCCAACCTCACCGCCAGCGCGGTGTTGCCGGCCGCGCGCGGGCGCACCCCGGCGCGGCTGGGCCTGGTCGCGCGCGGCAATCTGGACAAGATGGAAGTGGCGATCGCCGGCAACGCGCCGGCGCCGCTGCGCACCACGCTGGTGTTCACCGGCCGCACCGATCCCACCTGGCAGTTCGCGGCGAGCAGCAAGGCGCTGGACCCGTCGCTGTTCGTGCCGCCCGGCGATACCGCGGCCCCCGCCAGCGAACCGATCGCGTTCGACCTGAGTGCGTCGGGCAAGGGCGGCGACGCCAAGCTGCAAGGCCAGCTCGCATACGGCGCGCAGAAGCTGACGCTGGACCCGTCCAACGTGCGCCTGGACAACCAGGTGCTCACCGTGGCGCCGCTGCAACTGCGCGCCTTCGACGGCCAGGCGCGGCTGCGCGGCACCGCCGACTTCCGCGATCCGAACAACGCCACGTTCCGCTTCTCGGTCAACGCCAGCGGCCTGAATTTCGCTACCGCGCCGGATCCGTCCACCCCGGACGCGCCGGCCGTGCCGATCAAGCTGGTCGACGCCAACCTCGGCCTGGCCGGCACGCTGCAGCAGTGGGCCACCTACGGCGAGGCCACCGTGGCGCGCGGCAAGGACAGCGCCGAACTGCACCTCGACGTGCGCGGCAACGACCAGCGCGCGCAGCTGGCGCAGGTGCAGGCGAAGATGCCCAGCGGCATGCTCGATCTCGGCGGCGAAGTGGTGTGGGCTCCGGAACTGAGCTGGGATCTGAATGCCAAGCTGGCCGGCTTCGATCCCGGCTACTTCGCACCGGGCTGGGACGGCAACCTGTCGGGCCAGTTCGCCTCCAAGGGCAAGCAGTTGCCGGCGCATGCCGATGGCAGCGCCGCCGGCTACCAGGCCAGCCTCGACGTGCCGCGCTTGAACGGAAAGCTGCGCAGCCGTCCGCTCGACGCCAACGGCAAGTTCGCGCTGCAGGGCGAGCAGGGCGAAGGCAAGCTGCAACTGGCGCTGGGCGACAGCCGCGTGCAGGCGCAGGGCAAGGTCGGCGACCAGCTCGACATCGATGCGCAGCTGCAGCCGCTGCAACTGGCCGACCTGCTGCCCGGCGCCATCGGCAGCCTGCGCGGCAGCGTGCAGGTCAAGGGCCGCCGCGATGCGCCCGACCTCACCGCCGACCTCAGCGGCAACGGCCTGAAGTGGGACAGCTACGGCGCCGACAGCGTCAGCCTGCGCGGGCGCCTGCCGTGGCGCGGCAGCGGCGGCGAACTGGCGCTGCGCGGCAGCGCGATCAGCGCCGGCGTGGCGCTGGAGACGTTGCGCGTGGATGCGCGCGGCGCGGTGGAAAACCTGCAGCTCGATGCCGACACCCACAACGACATGGGCGCGCTCGCCTTCGCCGGGCAGCTGCGCCGCGATGGCGCGCGTTGGCAGGGCGGCTTGAACACGCTGCGGGTGGCACCGGCCAAGGGCGAGCCGTGGCAACTGCGGCAACCGGCCACGTTCGCCATCGCCGGCAGCGCGTTTACGCTTTCCGATACCTGCCTCGGCGCGAGCGGCGGCGGCGCGTTGTGCTTGGCCGCCAACTGGCCCAAGCAGGGCCTGACCGTGCGCGGCGACGCGCTGCCGCTGTCGCTGGTGCAACCGTGGTTGCCGCCCAACAGCGGCCGCAAGATGTACCTACGCGGCGAACTCACGCTCGACGGCAGTTTCAAGCCGGCAGGCAACGCCTGGCAGGGATCGCTGCGCCTGGCCTCGCCGGAAGGCGGCTTGCGCCTGGGCGACAACGCACGCGGCGAACTGGTGCGCTACGACCAGTTCAGTTTCGTCACCGACTTCACCGCCCAGCACATCCACTCCAAGCTCGGCGTCGGCTTCAAGGGCGACGGCTTCATCGACGCCACCGTCGATACCGGCTGGGATGCGTACGCGCCGCTCAACGGCGAGATCTACATGAACATGTCGCGGCTGTACTGGATGGAGCTGTTCTCGCCCGACCTGGTCCGGCCCAAGGGCCTGGTCGAAGGCCACGTCAGCTTGCGCGGCACGCGCTCGCAGCCGTCGATGGGCGGCAACGCAACGCTCAGCGACTTTACCGGCGAGCTACCGGCGCTGGGCCTGACCCTGAGCGAAGGCAAGGGCCGCTTCGACGCGCAGCCGGACGGCTCGGCGCGCATCGTGGCTTCGGTCAAATCCGGCGAAGGCACGCTCAACGTCGAAGGCGGTCTGTCCTGGTATGGCGACACCACGCCGCTGCAGTTGAACATCCGCGGCACCAACGTGCTGGTGTCCAATACCGCCGAACTGCGCGCGGTGGCCAATCCGGACCTGCAGTTCGGCATCGCCAACAAGACCATGAAATTGAATGGCCAGGTCACCGTGCCGTCGGCGGACATCGACCTTGAGCGGCTCGACCGCGGCACCTCGGTGTCCGAGGACGTGGTGGTGCTGGATCCGGCCGACCCCGAAGAAGCGCCGAGTTCGCCGCTGGAAATGGATCTGCGCGTGGTGCTCGGCGATCAGGTCAAGATGGCCGGCTTCGGCCTGAAGGGCGCGCTGACCGGCGCCATGCAGGTGCGCTCGCGCCAGGGCCGCGAGATGACCGCCACCGGCGGCCTCGACGTCAGCGGCCAGTACAAGGCCTACGGCCAGGACCTGACCATCACCCGCGGCCAGCTGACCTGGAGCAACAACATCGTCTCCGACCCGCGCATCAACATGCGCGCGCAACGCAAGGTCGGCGACGTCACCGCCGGCATCGACGTCACCGGCCGCGCCACCGCGCCGCGTGCCGACGTGTGGTCGGACCCATCGATGTCGCAATCCGAAGCGATGTCGTATCTGGTACTCGGCCGCAGCCTCAGCAACGCCAGCAGCGACGAAGCCGACCAAGTCACCGCCGCGGCCAGCGCGTTGTCGGCCGGCAGCGGCATCCTTGCCTCGCAACTCGGCGCCAGGCTCGGCTTCGACGACGCCGGCGTCAGCCAATCGCGGACCCTCGGCGGCTCGGTGGTCGGTTTCGGCAAATATCTGTCGCCGAAACTCTACGTCAGTTACGGCGTGTCGTTGGTTGGCAGTGGTTCGGTGTTGACCCTGAAATATCTGCTCGGCCGCGGTTTCGACGCGGAGGTGGAATCGAGTACGGTGGAGAATCGTGGGTCGCTTAATTGGCGGAAGGAGAAGTAGGCTTTCGTCTTTCATCTTTGCAAGCCTTCTTGCTCGCGCGGCAATGCCGCCGAAGCGGATCGTTGCGCCAGCCGCTGCCCGCGGACACAAAGTTCTCCAGCGCGCTACCACGATGACATCTTGTAAACTCGCCGGCCGGTAGCGGGCCTTGGGCACGACACTCGATCTGCAGGCATGGATGGAAATGCCGAGCCTTGCTGCACCTTTCCTACGTAAACATGGATGACACCGTGGACTTGATTTCTTCTTATTCGCGCTTCTATGCGCTCCCGCTTACCGAGCAGATCGTTGCGGCGATCACCTCCGATTTCGCCGCGCTGGATGTCCCCGATCTGGTCCAGGCGCACCTGGGCAACAATCCGCGGTACTTCGGCGGCATCGACAAGACGCTTTCCGGCTTCGTCGTGCTGGACGACGCCGGCGACAACTACACCCTGCTGGACCTGCGGGGAGGCGGCCAGGTGTGGTGGCAGGACCACGAGACCCGTCAGGTGGAACCGCGTTTCGCTAGCCTGGTCGATTACCGGGCCTTCCGTGCGCGGATGTGGGAAAAAGAACTGGAGTTGGACGAACTCGACGATTGGGAGGTGGGCGACGACAGGGAGGATGCGGAGGCGGAGCTGTTGCACGAGTACGCATGGACGCCCTCCCCGCAGGACTTCGTCAGCGCCAATCTGCTCACGCGCTACCAATGGCTGATGCAGGCGCTCTCGCAGCCAGCCTGCGACGACCAGGGCCATCCCTTGCAGGGCCCGGATGCGTTGGGGGCCGAGGCGTTCAACCACTATCTGAGTACCTTCCCCACCAAGGAGTACGAACAGCGCGAATTCGAGACGGCGCTGCCCGCGATGCGCGGCGACGTGCATCTGGCGATCTACTGGCTGCTGCACACGCGCCTGCTCGGCCAGGATGCGCGGCTTGCGCAGGTGCTGGAGCAGGTCGCCGGGGTGGAGACGCCATTGCTGCGCGCCTTCGTGGACACCTTCGGGGCGATGGCCGACGACGCGGACCTGCCGGTCGTTCCGGATTTCCGCCACCGCCGTGCACGCATGCTGGTCTGGGCGCAGATCGACACCAAGGCGCCGATTGCGCAGCGGCTGCGGGCGCTTGCGGTATCGCCCAGGTCCGTCGGGGCGATGGTTCTGGGCCACATCGACAGCGCGCTGGAACGCGATCCCGATGCGCTGGATCCGGCCACCACCCTGCAGGCGTTGGATCGCATCAGCGACACCGATGCGCCGGCGACATGGGCCCTGCGTGCGCGCATGCAACTGCGCCTGGGCCAGGATGCGGGCGCGGCTGCGGACACCGCCACGCGGTTGCTCGCCGCGTCAACGACCGTGGATTGGCAGGTCATCACCATCCTCCTGAACCCGATTCACCAGGCCATCGGCGACGGTCGCGCCCTGCTGGCCGTCGTACAGCCGCTGCTGGCATGGGACGACCTGATGCTGCGCGTGCTGGACCTGGCCGAGCACGCGCAACGGTTGCTTGGCGACGAGGAACCGTCGCTCAGTGCCGAGGCGTTGGCCCATAACCGTCGCCTGGCCGAGGACCTGCTCACCATCTGGGATGCTCCCAGCTTCGCCGAGGGCGTCGCCCAGGCCGCACCGGCCACGCGCGATGCGATGGCGATACGGCTGGCGCGCCGTCCGGACCTGGCGGACGACGATGATGAGCGGCAATGGGCGATCCGCCATTTGCTCGACAGCACGCTGCCGACGCGGATCGCGCTGGTGCAGCGCGCGCTGCCGCAGCTGAGCGGCGCACTGCAGACGTCCCTGTTGCCGGAACTGTGCCGCAGCGTCACCGATGCCGGCGACGCGCTGGTCCCCATGCTGCTGGCGATGATCGGCGAGCCGCCGGCCGGCGATTATCTTGCCGAATTGGACGTCGATGACCGGGTCGACGCCATCCTTGCGGGCCTGCAGACCTTCTGGAGCGACGCGCGCCTGTTCGAGCCGCTGATGGCCCTGTTGCAGGACGCGCCGGTGAAAAGCGTGCTGACCGATCGGGTCGGCGAGGCCATCAAGCGCCTGCGGGAGGTGCTGGACACGGCACAGCGCCAGCGTCTGTTCCACTGGGCCTTGGCCCGCGTGCAGGCCCGCGCGGCGGCGCTCGCGCCGGACGGCAGCGACGACTACCCGGCGAAGCGCGTGCTGGAAGCAATGACGTCGGCGGACATGGCCGACACGATCCGCATCGCGCTGGAAGACGCGTCGGCTGCGATGCAGCGTGGCGAGCATGCGCGCAAGGAAGTGCTCGATATGCTGTACGGGTGTCTGGGCGACATGGGCCCACAGGCGCCTGGCAACACCGCCTACCTGTTCTCGCGCCTGTGGGACGAGAAGAGCTTCCCGCGCGGCCTGTGTTTTGCAGTGCACAAGTGCTGGACGCCGGCATTGCATGGCCAGATCCTGCAGCGCCTGCGCGAGCATCCGTCCATCGCCGCGGCGGCCCTGTACTGCGCAAGTCACGGCTGGGAAAGCCGCCACAGCGAAACGCTGGACCTCGCAGAACTGGTGCTGGCCTGGCCGCTACCGGAGGACGCGGCCGAGCGCGGACTGCGCAAATATGTGCTGTTGAAGGGCTGCGTTGCGGCCCTGTCGCTGAAGAAGTACGCGCAGGTGCGCACCCTCCATCCGGCCGCGAGCGCGATCGACGCCACCGCCTATCAGGTGGGAGCGCACACCACCACCGTGTTCGACCCGTTCGCCGACAGCGACTTGCAGGCCAAGTTGCGCAATGCGCTGGATGGCAAGGGAGAGCAACAACAGACTGCGTTGCTGTCACGGCTGCAGAAGGCACGCGGCAAAGGCGTGCCCGTCATCGGGCTTGCCCCGAAGGCACTGGGCGAGCTGGCCGGGGCCGACGTGGCCTTCCTGTGGTTCAGCCATCCCGACACCGGCGCCACGTTGTTCCAGGACGTGCGGGGGGACGTGCACTACTTCGATGGCTACGGCCTGGCCACGCCGCCGTTCGAGGTGCATGCGGAGCAGGCCATTGGGCTGGACGTCTTCCACGACGCCGTGGATGTTTCCGCGCGACTGACCTTGTGGCGCGGCGAGGCGCTGTACGACTGGACCCGCCTCGGCGCGGCGATCAGTGCGGTACACGGCAAGGCAGGCCTCGGCCAGGTGCGTATCGCCATCCGTTGCGCCACGGCGGACGCCGCGGCGCGCCTGCTGGACAGTATTGCCGCCCACCCGCCACAGGGGTTCGTGGCCAGCGACCCCTGGTACCGGCCGGGCCATGGCGCAATCGTGCGCTCCCTGGCCGATCCGCGCCGGAAAAATCTCCACTCGCTGCGTCTGCGCTACAACGCATGGGACGACCCCAGCGACACTTGCCTGGTGGGCGCGCACGCCATTGTGGCGATGGGCGCGCTGGAAGCGGACGCGCGCCGCGCCGGCGGTTACACCTGCAGCATCGAATACCTCGACGTCGACAAGCGACCGCAGGACCTGTCGTTGCTGGGGGGATTCGAGTATCTGCGCCACCAGCAAGCCGACACGCTTGCCCAGGCTGTGTCGCAGACGCTGGAAGGCCTGGCCGGTTATCTGGCCGCCCATGCGCTGCAGCCGGCCGGCGCCGCGCTGGAGTCGCGTTGCGATGGCCCCGCCGCGCAGGCGGACATCGCAGCACTGGTGCAAGCCCGCGCGCATCCCCTGCCCGACGCGCTGGTGGCGTTGTGGCAGCAGCATGCCTCGATCGGCTGGCGCTACCCCGGGCAGGGCATACGGCTGCTGTCCCCGGCCGAAGTGCTGGCCGCCACGCCGGTGGCCTCACGGCAGCCGCTGGTGGTCGACGCGCAGGGCGCGCCGCAGTGGCTGTTGGGCGATACCGATGAGGTGTCCCGGCAGATAGTGCCGGCCGACAGCGATGAAGGCGAAGACCTGGACGACATCTCGGCCGGCGATGCGCTGCGTCAAGCGCTGGTGGACACCCTGCTGGATGCCCTCGCGCGCGACATCGCCGACGCCGCCCTGCTCTGGCATGGGCAACGTGGCGACGTGCGGATCGAGCGCCTGCAGCTCGGCAACGCACGCAACCTGACCACGCTGCGCCTGGATCGCGATGCCGCCATCCTGACGATTCGCAAGGGTCCGCGAAGCTACAAGGGCGATGTGTGGTTCAAGCATTTCGACACGCTTGCCGCAGCCGAGGCGGCATGGGCCAAGGCTCGCGCCACCGCGGAATCGGCCGGCCAGGTGCCCGAGTCGGCGAGCTGACTTCGCGCGGGGGGCGACAGTTCCGGACCAGGCTCTGCTTCAGGTCCGGTGCTGGCGCGGCAAGGGTGTTGCGCAGATTGCTACATACGCAGTGGCCGGCTAAGGTTTGGATCCGACTTGTAGCGAACCAACTGCATGCCAGCACCCAGCACTCTCGCCGCCTCGCTCACCCTGGGCCTCGCCCTCACCGCGACCGCCCATGCCGACGAAGGCATGTGGATGCCATCGCAGTTGCCGGAGCTGGCCAAGCCCTTGCGCGAAGCGGGCTTTCGTGGGGATCCACGCGATCTGGCGGCGGTGACGCAGCCGCCGTTGAGTGCAGTGGTGAAGGTCGGGGGCGGGACCGGGGCGTTCGTGTCGGGCGAGGGCTTGTTGCTGACCAACCACCATGTGGCCTATGGAGTGATCCAGTACAACACCTCGGCCAAGGAGAACCTGATCGAGCATGGCTTCATCGCGAAGGATCGCGGCGACGAGCGCGCGGCCAATCCGGATTTCCGGGTGCTGGTGACGGTGGGTTTCGACAAGGTCACCGACGCGGTGCTGGGGCCGGCCAAGGGCAAGACCGGGCGCGCGTATTTCGATGCGGTGGACGCGGCGAGCAAGCGCATCGTGGCCGATTGCGAGCGCGAGGGTGGGGTGCGCTGCAGCGTTGCCAACATGTACTACGGCACCGACTTCTACCGGATCCGCCAGCTGGAGCTGCGCGACGTGCGCCTGGTGTATGCGCCGCCGCGGGCGATCGGCAATTACGGCGACGAAATCGACAATTTCATGTGGCCGCGGCACAGCGGCGATTTCACCTTGCTGCGCGCCTACGTCGGCAAGGACGGCAAGCCGGCCGACTACAGCGCCGACAACGTGCCGTACCAGCCGCCGGCGCACCTGCAGATCGCCATGCAGGGACCGAAGGCCGGGGACTTCGCGATGCTGGCCGGCTATCCGGGTATCACCTACCGGCATCGCACGGCGGCGGAGTTCGACGAGCAGGTGAACGGGGCGTTGCCGCAGCGGGTGGCGGTGTACGACCAGATGATCGCGGTGATCGAAGCGGCGGGCAGATCCGATGCGGAGGCACGCACGCGCTATGCGTCGCAGCTGCAGTCGCTGAAGAACAATCGCAAGCGCGCGGCCGGCGAACTGGAAGGCATGCAGCGCAGCGATGCGGTGCGGCTGCGCGGCGAGGACGAGCGCGGCATGCTCACCGCCACGCACGGTGACGATGCGCGCGACATCGCTGCGCTGCAGTCGCTGCTCGCCGAGGCGTCGGCGTTGCGCGAGCGCGATCTGCTGCTGACCTTGCTCGGTACCCAGACCCAGCTGTTGCGTTCGGCGTTGACGCTGGAGCGGCTGCGGTTGGAGTCGGCCAAATCCGACGATCAGCGCGAAACCGGCTATCAGCAGCGCGACCAGGCGCTGATCGAGGGCACGCTGAAACAGGTGCAGCGGCGCTACTCGCCTGCGGTGGAGAAGTCGCTGTTGGGCGGGCTGCTGACTCGCTACCAGCAGTTGCCGGATGCGCAGCGCGTAGCGGAATTCGATGCGGCGTTTGGGCGCACGCCGGCGCAGTTGCAGCAGGCCTTGGACAAGCTCTATGCCGGGACCAGGCTGGGCGAGGAAGCCGAGCGCCTGTCGCGCTTCGCCGCCGCGCGCGAGGCCAAGCCGGTGGCCGCCGATCCGCTGATGACGTTGGCTGCGGCGCTGGTGCCGGCGCAGCTGCGCCTGGAGAACGAGCGCAAGATGCGCGAGGGTGAGCAGTTGCGCCTGCGTCCGGCCTACATGCGCGCGCTGTTCGCCTGGCGCAAGCAGCAGGGGCGGGCAGTGTATCCGGATGCCAACAGCACGTTGCGCATCAGCTATGGCCGGGTCGAGCCGCTGGCGCCGCGCGATGCGGTGAGTTTCGCGCCGGTGACCACGGTCGCCGGCATCGTCGAGAAGAACACCGGGCAAGTGCCGTTCGACGCGCCCAAGCCGCTGTTGGATGCGATCGCCAAGGGCGACTTCGGCAGCACCGCCGATGCGCAGCTGAAGACGCAGCCGGTGAATTTCCTGACCAACCTGGACACGACCGGCGGCAATTCCGGATCGCCGGTGCTCAACGCGCGCGGCGAGCTGATCGGGTTGAACTTCGACAGCAACTGGGAGGCGGTCAGCGCCAGCTGGTGGTACGACCCGCGCTACAAGCGGGCGATCCATGTGGACATGCGCTACCTGCGCTGGTTGCTGGCCAAGGTGTATCCGGCGCCGCAGCTGCTGCAGGAACTGCGGTTGCCTGCGGAATGAGCAACGCCGTGCCCGCAAGGTATCGGGCTTGGTGCTCCGCATCGATGCCGACGGGCGGAGTGCGGCGCGTGGCATTCGGATGGAGCAGCATGCGCCCGGGTGCGGCGCCATGTGCAGTCGTCCGTTGCCGACCAGACGGTTCCGTGGTGCGCGCATTACGATCCGCGCGTCTTGGCACGCATGATGATCTGCACGCGCCGCCCCGTGCTTCGCGGGCGTTCCGCTAGGCTGTGGCGATGTTGCCGACGCCTCTACCGCGCACGTTCTACGCCCGCGACTCGCGCCTGGTGGCGCCAGAGTTGTTGAACAAGTTGCTGGTCACCGACGACGGCCGCTGCGGCCGTATCGTCGAGGTCGAGGCCTATTGCGGCGCCGAGGATCCGGCGGCGCATTCGTTTCGCGGCATGACCCCGCGCACGCAGGTGATGTTCGGGCCGCCGGGCCATTTGTACGTGTACTTCATCTACGGCATGCACTGGGCGCTCAACGCGGTGTGCGGCGGCGCGCCCGGGCATGCAGTGCTGATCCGTGCGCTGGCGCCGGTTGCAGGAATCGAAGCGATGCAGCTGGCACGCGGGGTGGGACGCATCGCCGATCTCACCCGTGGTCCCGGCCGGCTGGCCAAGGCGCTGGGTGCTTCGAGTGCGGACAATGGCTTGGATCTGACCCAGGCCAGCTCGCGCCTGTGGCTGGGCGAGGATGGCACGCCGCCGCCGGCCGATCCGGTGGCCACGCCGCGCATCGGCATCAGCAAGGCCACGGAGGCGTTGTGGCGCTGGTACGTGCCTGGCGATCCGAACGTGTCGGGGCCTGCGCTACCGGGAGCGAAGCGCAGGGGCATGCGCGCGAACTGACGGGTTGTGTTGGGTCTACACATGCCGACGCATCGCGCGGCGGGATGGCCGGGACCGGGAAGGCGTCGGGACTGAAGTCCCTCCCACAGTGCACCCATCGAGTTGGCCGCAAGTCCCTTGTAGGAGGAGCGGCTTCAGCCGCGACGAGCGAAGCGGTGGGGTTGCCGCGACCGGAAAGTGTGTGGACTGAAGTCTCCCGGTGGGAGTAAGCAACAGCCTGAGCCCCTCTCCCCCCGGGAGAGGGGTTGGGGTGAGGGTACGGCGCGAAGCGGCTCGCGGAGTTTGGGCGCATGAGGCTTCGCCCATACCCTCATCCGCCCCTGCGGGCCACCTTCCCCCGAAAAGGGGGCCATGGTCCCGCTGGGAGAAGGGAGCAGCCGCTAGCCCCTCTCCCGTCGGGAGAGGGGTTGGGGTGAGGGTACGGCGCGAAGCGTCTCGCGGAGTTGGGTGCACGAGGCTTCGCCCGTACCCTCATCCGGCCCTACGGGCCACCTTTCTCCGAAAAGGGGCCATGGTCCCGATGGGAGAAGGAAACAATTCCTCCTACGGTGCAGCCATTGAGTTGGCTGCAAGCCCCCTGTGGGAGCAGCTCGAGCCGCAACCAACGAAGCGACTCGATAGCGATCGCCAAAATGAGGCGAAAGGCGCGTTAAACCGCGCCGACGCGCGCACCAGGCGTGGCATCCAGTTGCGCGATCGCGTTCGCCACCACCGCATCGAACGCCGCGTCCACGTTCACCGAGAGCACGTCCGGCTCCTCCAGCGGCAGTTCCAGCGCGTCGATCTGGCTCTGCAACAGGCCGGGCGGCATGAAGTGGCCGCTGCGCTGCGCCAGGCGTTCGGCAATCACATGCGCGGCGGCATGCAGGAACACGAAGCGCATCGGCACGCCGCTGTCGCGCAGCTGCTGCCGGTGCGCGCGGCGCAGCCCGGAGAAGGCCAGCACCACGCTGCGGCCGGCATCGATCGACTGGCGCAGGCGCAACGCCAGTGCCGCCACCCAGGGCGCGCGCTGCGCATCGGTGAGTGGCACGCCGCGCGCCATCTGCGCCTTGGCCTCGGCGCTGTGGACATCGTCCGCGTCCAGGAACGCGAGGCCGTAGTGCGCGGCCAGCGCCTGGGCGACGCTGGTCTTGCCGCTGCCGGAAATGCCCATCACGACGATGGCTTCGCTGCGCTGCGGCAAGGAATTCTGGGATGTCGCGTCCATCACGAGCGGTTATACCTTGCTTGGGGTTTGGCATGATGCGTGCGCCGGCGTTGGCGACGCGCGCAGCGTGGTGTAGCGTCGGCACGCCACGATCGGCGCAACGTGCCTTGCGCCGTTCCATCATCGCATGACCACCCGACAGGATCGCCGATGCCCACACCGCCGCAACGCGCCGATGCTCCGCTGCGCTGGACCGAAAAGGTCGGCTATGGCGTCGGCGACATGGGCTTCAATTTCTACTGGGCCAACATCTCCGCATTCCTGCTGATCTTCTACACCGACACCATGGGCCTGCCGGCGGCGGCGGTGGGCACGATGATCCTGGTGACCAAGGTGGTCGATGCGGTCACCGATCCACTGATGGGGGCGATCGCCGATCGCACCCGCTCGCGCTGGGGCAAGTTCCGCCCCTATCTGCTGTTCGCCGCGCTGCCGATGGCTGCCAGCGGCGTGCTGGCCTACACCACGCCGGATCTGGGCCAGGGCGGGCGGCTGGTCTGGGCCTACGTCACCTTCGGCCTGATGATGCTGATGTACACGGTGATCAGCATCCCGTATTCGGCGCTGTCGGGGGTGATCACCGCCGACAGCCAGCAGCGCACCACACTGATCAGCTTCCGCTTCATCGCCGCCTTCGCCGGCACCACGCTGGTCAACTACGCCACGCTGGACATGGTGCGCTGGTTCGGCAACGGCGACGATGCGCAGGGTTGGCAACGCACCATGCTGGTCTACGGCATCGCCGCGGCGGCGCTGTTCGCGATCGTGTTCGCGACCACGCGCGAGCGCGTGCAGCCGCTGCCGCAGCCGCGCACGCCGGTGCTGCAGGACATCGCCGATCTGCTGCGCAATCCGCCGTGGCGGGTGCTGTTCGCGCTGGCCCTGATCATCATGATCACCATCGTCATGCGCGCTGGCGCCGGCGTGTACTACTTCAAGTACTACGTCGGCCGCCCCGACCTGACCGGCTGGTTCCTGGGCAGTTATTCGATAGCGCTGGCGGTGGGCGCGGCAGCCACGCCGCTGCTGACCCGGCTGTGCGACAAGCGCCGGCTGATGATGTGGCTGATGATGGTGGTCGGCATACTTAGCTGCGCGATGTTCTTCATTCCGCGCGAGGCGATCTGGGCGCTGTTCGCGATCAACCTGCTGATCGGCCTGGCGCTGGGGCCGAAATCGCCGCTGGCGTTCTCGATGTATGCCGACACCGCCGACTACACCGAATGGAAGACCGGGCGCCGCGCCACCGCGATGACGTTCTCGGCGGCGACGTTCTCGCAGAAGCTCGGCGGCGCGCTGGCCTCGGCCTGCATCGCGTGGATGCTGGCGGGGATGGGCTATGTGGCCAACCAGGCGCAGAGCGATGCGTCGCAGCTGGGCATCGTGCTGCTGCTGACGGTGATCCCCGGTGCGGTCGCGTTCCTGGCGGCGTGGACGATGCGGTTCTATCCGCTCGACGATGCGGCGCTGTTGCGCATTCAACAGGAACTGGCCGCGCGCAAGCGCGCCGCGGAGGAAGCAAGCGCATGAGCGTTGGCAATGACGCATCCCGCGAGGTAACCGATGTGCTGGCGCCCAGCGCCGACGGCGAACGCTACGAGCTGCATAGCCCGACGGCCCTGCCCAATGCCGGCGGCTTCCTGTGGAACCGGCGGATGATGATCCAGGCCACCTGCCGCGGCTACGCCACCGCGCAGTTCATGCAGCCGGAGCCGGCCAAGTACGCGCATGCGCCGAACCTGGAGGCCAGGACCTTCATGCAGCCGGAGCAGCCGTACTACGCGCATCATCCGGGGCGCTTCTTCTATCTGAAGGACGAGGACAGCGGTACGGTCTATTCGGTGCCGTACGAGCCGGTGCGGGCGACGCCGCAGGCATTCCGGTTTTCGGTCGGCAAGCGCGACATCGTCTGGTGCGTGCGTTACGCCGAGATCGAGGTGGAGCTGCGCCTGCAGTTGCCGGTCGAGGACACGGTCGAGCTGTGGCAGTGCCAGGTGCGTAATCTGGATGGGCGCGCGCGGCGCATCGCGCTGTATGCGTATTTCCCGGTCGGCTACATGTCGTGGATGCACCAGAGCGGCGAGTACCGCGCCGACCTGGGCGGCATCGTGTGCCGCAGCGTCACCCCGTACCAGAAGGTCGAGGACTATTTCCGCAACCGCGACTTCAAGGACTGCACCTTTCTGCTGCACGAGCAGGCGCCGGATGCGTGGGATGCGCGGCAATCGGCATTCGAGGGCGAGGGCGGCCTGCACGCGCCGAGCGCGGTGCTGCAGCCGCGGCTGGGCGGCAACGATGCGCGCTACGAAACGCCGACCGCGGCCTTGCAGTACTGCCTGACGCTGCAGCCGCAACAGGAACACACGCTGCGCTTCCTGTTCGGCCCGGCACGCGACGATGCGGAGATCGCCGCGCTGCGGCAGCGCTATCTGTCCGCGGCCGGCTTCGCCGAGGCGGCCGCCGCGTACGGCGATTATCTGGCCGAGGCGGCTGGTTGCCTGCACATCGCCACGCCCGATCCGTGCCTGGACAACCTGGTCAACCACTGGCTGCCGCGGCAGGTCTTCTACCACGGCGACGTCAACCGGCTGACCACCGATCCGCAGACCCGCAACTTCCTGCAGGATCACATGGGCATGAGCTTCCTGCGCCCGCAGACCGCGCGCGCGGCGCTGCTGCATGCGCTGTCGCAGCAGGAAGCCAGCGGCGCGATGCCGGACGGCATCCTGCTGATCGAAGGCGCGGAGCTCAAATACATCAATCAGGTGCCGCATACCGATCATTGCGTGTGGCTGCCGGTGTTCCTGTCGGCGTATCTGGACGAGACCGGCGATGCGGCGTTGCTCGACGAGGTCGTGGTCGGTACCGACGGGCATGGCGCCAGCGTCGCCGAGCGGCTGGATGCGGCGATGCGCTGGCTGCTCGGCGCACGTGACGCGCGCGGGCTGAGCTATATCGCGCAGGGCGACTGGTGCGACCCGATGAACATGGTCGGCTACCGCGGCCGCGGCGTGTCCGGCTGGTTGTCGGTGGCCACCGCCTACGCGCTGCAGCTGTGGGCGACGCTGTGCGAACGCCATGGCCGCCATGCGCAGGCGGCCGCATGTCGCGCCGGTGCGGCGGAAGTCAACGCCGCAGTCAATCGCGAATTGTGGGACGGCGACTGGTACGCGCGCGGCATCACCGACGACGGCGTGCGTTTCGGCATCAAGGACGATGCGGAAGGCCGTATCTATCTCAATCCGCAGAGCTGGGCGCTGCTCGCCGGCACCGCCGATGCGGACCGGCGCGCGCGCCTGCTGCAGGCGGTCGATGCGCAGCTGGACACGCCGTACGGGCCGACGATGCTGGCGCCGCCTTATACCGCGATGCGCGAGGATGTGGGCCGGCTGACGCAGAAGCATCCGGGTTCGGCGGAGAACGGGTCGGTCTACAACCACGCCGCCGCGTTCTACCTGCATGCGCTGTACGCGATCGGCGACGCCGACCGCGCCTGGCGGGTGCTGCGCGCGATGATCCCGGGGCCGGACCTGGCCGACTACCTGCAGCGCGGGCAGTTGCCGGTGTTCGTGCCGAACTATTACCGTGGCGCCTGGCGCGAGCTGCCGCGCACCGCCGGCCGTTCCAGCCAGTTGTTCAACACCGGTACCGCGGCGTGGCTGTACCGCTGTCTGATCGAGGGTCTGTTCGGGCTGAAAGGCGAGGGCGAGGCGCTGTGCGTGCGCCCGCAGCTGCCCTCGCACTGGAAGCAGGCAACGGTGCAGCGCCGGTTTCGCGGAGCGGTGTTCGAGGTGCGCATGCAGCGCGATGCGGGCTGTGTTGCGCCGCAGGTCAGCGTGGACGGGCAGGTGTTGGACGTGGCGCGGATCGAGGGCATCGAACCGGGCCGCCGCTATCTGGTCGAGGTGGTGTTGCCGGGTGGGTGAGGCTGGCGGCCGTGCCTGGGGCGATCTGGCATCCTGTCGCGGCTGAAGCCGCTCCTACAGGGATAAGCATCGCAACTGGGTGCACTGTAGGAGCGGCTTCGGCCGCGACAGGACGCACGCTTACGCGCGCAATGCTTCCGCGGTTTCGACGAGGTCGTCCCATTGCAGCCGGGTGCTTGCTGCATCGTCGCTTTCCAGCAGCGCGCGGCGCGCGGCGCGGCGCATGGCGCGGCTGATCCAGGTCTGCAGGTCGCGGCCGGAGCGGCCTTCGCTGCGTTCGGCCAACCATTCACCCGCTTCCGCCGCGTCGAACGCCAGCGGCTTGCCGTGCAGCAGGCGCGCGACGATCGCGCTGCGTGCGGCGCGGTCGGGCAGGCCGATCTCGATCTGCCGGTCCAGCCGCGACAGCAGCGCGGGGTCGATCGCCGCGGCATGGTTGCTGGCGGCCAGCAGGAACACCTGCCCGGCCTGGCTGGCGACGCCGTCCAGTTCCTGCAGCAACTGGCCGACGATCTCGCGGGTCAGCGCATCGTCGCCGTCGGTCCCGCGCGCCGGCGCCACGATGTCGATCTCGTCGACGAACACGATGCACGGCGCCTGCGCGCGGGCGCGCTCGAACGCGGCCTGCACGCGCTGGCCCGACTGGCCCAGGTAGGCGGCCTTGAGGTCGGCGCCGGTCAGGGCGATGAAGGCCAGGCCCGACTGGCTGGCCAGGATCCGCGCGAGCTGGGTCTTGCCGGTGCCGGGCGGGCCGTACATCAGGATCCCGCGCGGCACCGGCACGCCCAGCGTGGCCAGCGTCTCGGCATTGCGCAGTTCCTTGCCCAGGCCGACGAATTCCTCGATCACCGGTGCCGGCAGCACGATGTCTTTCCAGTCCAGCGGCGTCACCCGGGTGGAACCCTTGCCGCGCAGCAAGCGCAATTGCGCCAGCAGCGCGTCGCCGTCGAGTTCGCTGTTCATGCACTCGGCGGCGACCCGCGCCACCAGGGTGTGCAGGTCGCGGCCGGACAGGCCGCTGCTGTCGGCGACCACGCGCGGGTCCAGCGCCAGCGCGAAACCGGCGCGTTCCAGTTCGCCGCCGAGGATGCGCGCGCGCGCGGCGGCATCGGGCAGGCCGATGCCGATGCTGGCGGTGAAGCGCGACATCACCGCATCGTCGAGCAGTTCGGGACGGTTGGTCGCGCCGATCACCAGCACCTGGCCGCGCGCTTCGTGGAAGCCGTCCCATTCGGCGAGGAAGGTCTGCACCAGCTCGGCGCCGAAGCTGTCGCTGTCCATGCCGCCGCGGCGCGCGAACACGCTCTCGCATTCGTCGATGAACAGGATCGCCGGCGCCTTGGCGCGGCAGCGCTGCCAGATCGCCTGCACCTTGGGACCGGTGTGGCCGACATGCGCGGCCTTCAGGTCGGCCACGCCCAGCGCTTCGAAATGGCAGCCGGCATGGCGCGCCAGCTTGCGCGCGATCAGGGTCTTGCCGGTGCCCGGCGGGCCGTGCAGCAGCACGCCCTTCGGCGCCGGCGTGCGCCCGGACACGAACAGGTCCACCAGCTTCAGGATCTGGTCGAGGATGTTGTCGGGCAGCGCCACGTCGGCCCAGTGGCGATGGATGGCGTCCATGCTCTGCAGCCGCTGTTGCAGCATGCGCTGCTGGCTGCGCGCTTCCATCCACGCGTCCACGTGCCGGTGCAGTTCGGCGATCGGCTGCGACTCGGCCGCCGCGCTGGTCGCCACGGCCAGCGCCAGGTCGTGCAACTGCGCCTGCGCCTCGGCGTCCAGCGCGTCGGCGATCGGGATCAGCGCCGCGGGGTGGGACGCGTCCGGCAGCACCAGCAGCGCCTGCACCTGCGGCTCCGGTTCGGCGCCGTCGTGCAGCGCCAGCATGCGCGCGCCGAACAGGTCGCCGTGCGCCGCGGCGATCTGCCAGCGGCCCTGCAGCTCGCGCAGCGGCCATGGCGCGCGAGTGACGCGGTACGGAAAGGCGGCGTCGTGGCGGCTGTCGCTGGCGAACTGCAGCAGCGCCAGCGGCCGTTGCGCGAAACCGCTCAGCAGCGCGCGTTCGTTGTGGCTGACGTGCCGGGCCAGCAGTTGCGCACCGCCGATCACCAGCAGCGCATACGTCAGCAGCGACGGCAGCACGCGCTGCAGCAGGTCCAGCGTGTCGCGCTGCAGGCCCAGCTGGCGCCACCAGTCCAGATAGCCGCGCGCGTCGCCGAGCCAGTGCGCGCTCATCCACGGCAGCGCCAGCAGCAGGAAGACGAGCAGTGCCAGCCGCCAGCGCCAGTCCGGCAGCAGCGGGCGCAACAGCAGCGCTGGCCACCACGCGCGGCGGCGTTCGCGGCGCAGCACCGCGCTCGCGGCCTGCGCGGCCTGCGCGACGAAGTCGCGGCGGATCGTGGCCACGGCCTGTTCCACCGCCGGCAGATGCCGCTCCACCTCGGCCTCGGCAGCGGCCTGCCGCACCTGTGCCTGCTGCAACTGCGTCTGCAGCCGCAGCCGTTGCTGCTGCAGATAGCCCGCTCGCGATTCGGCTGGGGCGGACGTCATCGGTCTAGGTGGGCGCGGGCGTTCACTGCGCGAATCTTAGCCTGCCGCACGCGCGGCACTGCCGGCACCGGCACATGGCCCCTCTCCCCTCGGGAGAGGGGTTGGGGTGAGGGTACGGCAGCCGCAACCCACGGCGCCGCGCCACATCCGGACGCGCTCACGCGCGCCGTGGTGCCGGCGCATCGAACGCACGCGTCCACAGCAACGGATCGCTGCCGTCGAGCAGGACCTGGCCCTGCGCGCGCGCCTGCAGCGGATCCTGCAGCACCTGCTGCGGCGTGGTCGCCGCATCGCCCTGCACGCCCCACAACCCGGCCCAGGCGTTGCCGCCGGCATGCCCGGCCGCCTGCACCGCGCGCTCGGCCAGCGCCACGCTGTCCTGCAGGCGCGCATCGGGGCGATGGAACAGCGGGAACGGCGCCACGCCGACCGACACCGTCAACGGCAGCAGCTCGCCCTGGCCGGCGTCCACGCGCAGGCGTTCCGCCGTGCCGCGCAGATGCGCGGCCAGCGCGAAGGCCGCGGCCGACGACGTGTCCGCGCGTACCACCAGGAATTCCTCGCTGCCCCAGCGCGCGACTAGGTCGTCGGCGTCGCAGCTTTCGCGCAGGCAGGTGGCCAGCGCCAGCAGCGCGCGGTCGCCGGCGGCATGGCCGTAGCGCGCGTTCAAGGCCTTGAACCCGTCCACGTCGACCAGCAGCAGCGCGCAGCGGTTGTCGGCGTCGCCGGCCTGCTCCGGCGCAACGGCGAACAGCGCCTGCATGCGGCGCTCGGCTTCCGGCCGGTTCAACAGCCCGGTCAGCGGGTCGCGCTGGCCGAGGTCGAGCGCATGGCGCTGGCGGCGCCGGTACAGGACCACCAGCACCGCACCGAGGGTCACTGCCAGGGCCAGGCCGATCGCGACGGTGCCGGTGGTGTCGGCGCGCGCCACGCGCGCATCGACGCTGCGTGGCGTCTGCGCTGCGGCGGCCTGCAGATTGGCCAGCGCAGCGTAGGTTTCGCCACGCGCCTTGGCGCGGTCCATCGCATGCGCCTGCTGCGCGTCGCGCGCTGCCGCGGCGCTATCGCCCAGCGCGGCATGGACCTCGCCCAGCACATCCAGGCCGTCGCGAATTTCGACCATGTAGTTGCCGCGCACGGCCAATGCCTGCGCCTGCTCGGCGTAGGCCAGCGCGTCGGCATTGCGCCGTTGCTCCAGGCGCAGCCGCGCCAGGCGATGCAGGCTGACCACGGCACCCTGTCGATCGCCATGCATCTGCTGCCATTGCAGTGCCTGCTGCACCAGCGGCTCGGCGCGTTCGGGGTGGCCGCTGGCGCGCTGGATCTCGCCGCGATGGCTGACGATGCGGTTCAGCAACACGTCCTGATTGCCCAGCTGGGTGCCCGTCTGCGTGGCACGCTCGAACGCGCGATCGGCCTCGTCGTAGCGCTTGAGCACCAGCAGCGTATAGGCATAGTTGTAGTGCAGCACCATATCGCCCGTCGCCGGCGGCCGCTGCAGCCGCTCCGACAGCGCGTTCGCCTGCTGGAAGTAGGTCAGTGCGCCCTCGGGGTCGTCCAGGGCGCCGCGCATCAGCGCGATCGATATCAGCGCGTTGATCTGCATGGCGAGATCGCCGGCGGCCACCGCGTCGGCCTGGATCTGCTCCATCAGCGCGATCGCGCGCGGCAACTGACCTAACTGCTGCAGCAGCATCGCCGCCTGCAGGCGCTCGTTGTTGTGCACGATCGGCGGCAGCCCCGGGGTCTGCAGCAGGGCCAGCAGGCGTTCGGTGGACGCGGTCGCCTTCGCGCTGTCGCCCACCAACTGTTGCGCGGTCGCCAGGCAGCCCGTGGCCATCACCCGCACCGGCAGCGGTAGCTCCGGCTTGGCCAGCAGGTCGCTGGCCACGCGCAGCGACGCCTGCGGCTGCTGCCCCAGGTCCGCGCGGCAGCGCTGCAGCGGTCCCTCGTAGGGATCGCCACCGGGGATGGTCTGCGCCAGCACCGGCACGACCGGCAAGCTTGCGGCGGCCAGGAGCAGCAATCGGCCAAAGCGCTTGAAGCGACACGACATCATCGAAAGGTATCCAGCGGTCGAACGATGGATCGGCCCGCCATGCACGCCGCGCCATGGTTTTCGGCGCTGCGTCAGCAGCCAGCGGGGGAACGGAGGTCGCTAATATAGCCGCAGTCCGCATCCGCCCGTCGGTGCGCTTCCTGCCGGTCCGTACATGACGCTCCGTCCCGCCTCCGCTTCCCTCTCGCCCACGCCGCGCGCCGCTGGCGTCCTGGCGCGCCTGCGCCACTGGTGGCGCGACGTTCCGGTCACCGATCAGGTCGATCGGCGCAACGCGGCGATGCTGCAGTTGGTGCTGGCGTTCGTCGGCCTGTACCAGCCGATGGCGATGCTGCTCGCCTGGGGGCGGATCGGCGCGGCCATGGACCCGGTCGCGTTGTGGCTGGCGGCGGCCAACACGCTGGCGATGTGGGCCTGCTTCGTGCTGCTGCGGCGCGGCGCGTTCCTGTGGGCGGCGCGGATGTTCGTGGTGGTGAGCCTGGCGCTGCTGAGCGTGGGCTATGTGCGATGGGGGCTGGAAGCGCAGCTGCGCGGGCAGTTGAGCCAACTGCTGCCGGTGCTGATCGGCGGGCTGCTGTTGAGCCGGCGCGCACTGTGGGGCGCGGTGGCGTGGCTGGTGCTGGTGGTGGCGCTGGGTGCCTGGCGCGACGCGACCCGCTCGTTCTTCATGCCCACGCTGATGCCGCGGCTAGTGGAGAGCGCGATGCTCGGCATCGCCGGCTTCGTCATCGCCGCGGTGGTGCTGGACCAGTCGGTGGCGGCGCTGCGCGAGAGCCTGGACCTGGCGCGCAAGCGCGGCAACGATCTGGCCCGCTCGCGCGACCGGCTGCAGTTGGAGATGCAGGAAAAGGAGCGTTCGCGCGACCAGCTGGTGCACGCGCAGAAGATGGAGAGCGTCGGCCGCCTGGCCAGCGGCGTGGCGCACGATTTCAATCATCTGCTTAGCCTGATCATGGGCTATGCCGCGCGCGCGCGGCGCAGCGACGATCCGCAGCAGCTCAAGGCCGCCCTGCAGGGCGCCGATGCGGCGGCGCGGCGTGCGGCGGCGGTGACCCGCAAGCTGCTGGATTTCAGCCGCCAGGAAGCCACCCGGCTGGAAGTGTTCGAACCGGCCGAGACGATCGCCGGCATGCGCCCGATGTTCGACCAGCTGTTCGGCCTGGGCGTGCAGGTGCGCCTGCAGCTGCACGAGGCGCCGTGTCCGGTGCGCTTCGACCGCGCGCAGCTGGAACTGATCCTGCTCAATCTCGCCGCCAACGCGCAGCAGGCGATGCCCGAGGGCGGGCAGTTCGAATTGACCCTGGCGCCGCGGCCCGATGCCACGCTGGAGATCGCGGTGCGCGACAGCGGCCACGGCATGAGCGAGGACGTGCGCGCGCGCTGCCTGGAGCCGTTCTTCACCACCAAGCCCAGCGGCCAGGGCACCGGCCTGGGGCTGGCGGTCAGCGCCAACCTGATCGCCGCGGCCGGCGGCGCGTTGCTGGTCGAGAGCGCGCCCGGGCAGGGCAGCGTGTTCCGCCTGCGGCTGCCGCTGCACGCCGGCGCGGCGGCGGTCTCGTGAGCGGCGCCGCGCTAGACTGCGGCGAACGCACCGGGGACCTCGCCCTTGGTTTCTAGCTGGATCCTGCTGCTGGTGTCGGTCGGCTACGCGGCGCTGCTGTTCACGGTGGCGTGGTGGGGCGACCGGCGGCCGCTGTACCCGGAGCGGCCGTGGCTGCGCCCGGCGGTGTACAGCCTGGCGCTGGCGGTGTACTGCTCGTCGTGGACGTTCTACGGCGCGGTCGGCAGCGCGGTGCGCAACGGCGCCGGCTATCTGCCGATCTACCTGGGGCCGTTGCTGTTGCTGCTGTTCGGCTGGCGCATCATCGAACGGCTGGCGCTGATTGCGCGCAGCGAGAACACGGTGTCCATCGCCGATTTCATTTCCTCGCGCTACGGTCGCTCGCGGCGGCTGGCGGCATTGGTGGCGGTGATCGCGCTGATCGGCGTAGTGCCGTACCTGGCGCTGCAGTACAAGGCGGTGGCGATGAGCCTGCAGGTGCTCAGCGGGCAGTCCAGTGCCGGGGCGCCGTTCTATGCCGACCCGGCGCTGTACGTGGCGTTGCTGATGGCGCTGTTCGCGACCCTGTTCGGCACCCGTCAGGTGGATGCCACCGAACATCACCACGGCATGATGCTGGCGATCGCGCTGGAATCGGTGGTCAAGTTGCTGGCGATGGTCGCGGTGGGCGTGTTCGCCTACGTGTGGCTGAGCGGCCGCGACGGTCGCGTGCTGCAGTCGGCGCAGACCCTGTTCCAGAACACCCCGCCGGTCGGCTTCATCTCGCAGACCCTGCTCAGCTTCCTTGCCATCGTGTGCCTGCCGCGCCAGTTCCACGTGGCGGTGGTGGAATGCAGCGACATCGGCGACATCCGCAAGGCGCGCTGGCTGTTCGGGCTGTACCTGGTGGTGATCTCGGCGATGGTGGTGCCGATCGCCGCGGCCGGCATCGCCCTGTTCGGCCAGTCCGGCGAGGTGGCGCACGACAGCATCGTGCTGGCGCTGCCGCTGGCCGAGGGCCGCACCGCGCTGGCGCTGGTCGCCTACGTGGGCGGGTTCTCCGCCGCCACCGGCATGGTCATCGTGTCCAGCATCGCGCTGGCGACGATGATCAGCAACGACCTGGTGATGCCGGTGCTGCTGCGCCGGCGCGGGCACCAGGCGGCCGGCGCCGACGTCGCCTCACGGGTCTTGTGGATCCGCCGCCTGGCGATCCTGCTGCTGGCGCTGATCGCCTACGGCTACTACCGCAGCAGCAGCAACGACAGCTCGTTGGCCTCGTACGGGCTGATGGCCTTCGCCGCGGTGGCGCAGTTCGCGCCTGGCGTGATCGGCGGGCTGTACTGGCGCGGCGCCAGCCGCAAGGGCGTGGAGACCGGCATGCTGCTGGGCTTCGGCACCTGGATCTACACCTTGCTGTTGCCGGCGATGACCCAGGCCGGCTGGCTGGCGCCGGGATGGCTGCACGATGGACCGTTCGGCATCTCCTGGCTGCGCCCGCAGCAGCTGTTCGGCATGAGCGGCTGGGATCCGCTGGCGCACGGCACGTTCTGGTCGCTGCTGCTCAACGTCGGCACGATGATGCTGGTGTCGGCGCGCTGGCGCCCGGGCCTGGACGAGCGGCTGCGCGCCGCGCCGTTCCTGGAGCCGTATTCGCAGCGGCCGGCGGTGGCCGGCGTCTGGCTCGGGCAGGTGCAGGTGGTCGACCTGCAGGCGCTGGCCGAACGCATGGTCGGCGAGCGCCACGCCCGCCGCGCCTTTGCCGAACAGGCGCAACTGCTCGGCCGCGAGCCGCAGCCCAACGCGGTGGCCGACCGCGTCTGGGTGCAGTTCACCGAACGCCTGCTCGCCGCCTCGATCGGCGCGGCCTCGGCGCGGCTGGTGCTGACCAGCCTGCTGCGCGGTTCGGGCATGGACTTGGGCGAAGTGGTGGCGGTGCTCGACGAAGCCGGGCAGGAGCTGCGCTTCAACCGCGAGATCCTGTCCACCACGCTGGAGAACATCAGCGCCGGGGTCAGCGTGGTCGATCCGGCGATGCGCCTGACCGCGTGGAACCGGCGCTACCAGCAGATGTTCGGCTATCCCGACGGCATGCTCTATGTCGGCCGCCCGGTCGCCGACCTGATCCGCTACAACGCCGAGCGCGGCGAACTGGGCGAGGGCCGCATCGAGGACCAGATCGGCCGCCGCATCGCGCATCTGCGCGCCGGCACCTCGCATGTGTTCGAGCGCACCCGTAGCGACGGCAAGGTGATCGAGATGCGCGGCCAGCCGCTGCCCGGCGGCGGCTACGTGACCAGCTACAACGACATCACCGACTACAAGCGCGCCGAGCAGGCGCTGCTGGAAGCCAACGAGACGCTGGAGCAGCGCGTGGCCGAGCGCTCGCGCGAGGCCGAACTGGCGCAGCAGTCCAAGACCCGCTTCCTGGCCGCGATCAGCCACGACGTGCTGCAGCCGCTCAACGCGGCGCGGCTGTTCGCCTCCGCGCTGCGCGAAGCGCACCAGAACGAAGAGCAGCGGCACCTGGCCGAGCGCGTGGACGCCTCGCTGCGTGCGGCCGAGGAACTGCTCGACGGCCTGCTCGACGTGTCGCGGCTGGACGCCGGCGGCATGCGTCCGACGATCGAGGACTTCGACGCCAGCGTGCTGCTGCGCGAACTGGCCGCGCAGTACACCCCGGTCGCCGCCGGCCGCGGCCTGCGCATGCAGGTGTACGCACGGCCGATCTGGGTGCGCAGCGACCGCCGCCTGCTGCGTCGCGTGCTGCAGAACTTCCTCGCCAATGCGCTGCGCTACACCCGCCAGGGCCGCATCGTGCTGGGCATGCGCGGCCGCGGCGCGGCGCTGGAGCTGCAGGTGTGGGACACCGGCCCGGGCATTCCCAAGCACCACATGCAGCAGATCTTCGAGGAGTTCCAGCGCTACCAGCAGCCGTTCGACTGGGGCGAGCAGGGATTGGGCCTGGGCCTGTCGATCTGCCAGCGCATCTCGCGCCTGCTCGGCCACGACCTGGATGCGCGCAGCGCGGTCGGCCACGGCAGCATGTTCTCGATCGCCGTGCCGCGGGTGGCACCGGTGCCGCAGAAGCAGCAACGCCAGCGCAGCGCCGCCAGCAGCGACTCGCTGGCCGGGCTGCGCGTGCTGTGCGTGGACAACGATCAGGAAATCCTCGACGGCATGCGTGCGCTGCTCGGCCGCTGGCAGGTGGAGGTGATCTGCGCCAGCACCGTGGACGAAGCACTACTGCTGGCGGCGCGCGCGCCCAACGTGATGCTGGTGGACTACCACCTGCACGACAGCCTGGACGGGTTGGACACGCTGGACGCGCTGCGCGAGGCGATGGTCGGCCCGGTCGCCGGTGCGCTGCTCACCGCCGACGGGCGCGACGAACTGAAACTGCAGGCGCGCGAACGCGGCTACCGGCTGCTAACCAAGCCGGTCAAGCCCGCCTCGCTGCGCGCCTTCCTCACCGCGTATCACGATCCGATCAAGAGCGACTAGCGCCGGTTGGCGCGATCGCGCGATTGCGCGTTGCCGGGTGCGGCACTGCGCTGGCCGTGCGGCGAATTTGCGTATCCGCAGTGTGTGCGTCGTTTGTCCGCGGCCGGCACGGCGTGCGTTGCGACCCGCGATCCGGCCCGGCTATGGTGGCAGCCCTTTCCGCCTGCCCTGCGTGGACCGCCAGCGCATGACCCCACCGGACGATTCCGCGATCCTGTCGCTGCCCGCCTTGCTGGCGGCATTGGAAGCCGGGCAGGCGCACGCGCTGGAGCAAGGCGCGCGCCGTTATCTGCAGCACGCGCCCGACGATGCGCTGGCCAGCAGCCTGCTGGCGATGAGCCTGCAGATGCAGGGCCATCCGGCGCAGGCGGCTGCGTTGTATCGCGCCCTGGCCGAGCGCCAGCCGCAGGATGTGGCGCACTGGAACAACCTGGGCACCGCCTTGCGCGAGGCGCGCGATTTCGCCGAGGCGCGGCAGGCGTATGCGCGGGCGCTCGCGCTGACGCCGGACGATCCGATGCTGCACCACAATCTGGGCCTGCTGGCGATGGACGGCGGCGACTACGGCGCCGCCCGCGAGCATCTGCTGGACGCGCATGCGTTGGCACCGGCGTCCGCGCAGCTGAGCGTCCACGCCGCGATGGCCTGCCACGAATGCGGCGACTTCCAACGCGTGGAGGCGTTGATCGCGCACTGGCCGCAGTGGCCCGCACTGGATCCGGAGACCACGCTGGAACTGGCCTGGCTGCTATCGCAGGCCGGCCAGACCGACGCGGCCTGCGAGATGCTGCGTGCCTGCGCCGCCGGACCGATGCCGCAACCGGAACGCGCCTGGTCGCGCCTGGTGCTGGTGCTCGAGCGCGTCAACCAGCTCGAGGAGGCGCGGCAGGCAGCCACACACTTGCCGCCGCCGGAGCGGATCGAGAACGTGGACGCGCGCCACGATGCGATCAATGCATTGGCGGTGCTGGCGATGCGCGACGGGCAGTGGGACGCCGCGTACCGACTGCTGCGCGGCCTGCTGCCCGCCGGCGCGGCCACCGACACGCGCAAACAGAGCAATCTGTACTTCGCTATGGCCCGCGTCTGCGACCGCCTGGGTCGCCACGACGAAGCGCTGGCGGCATGCGCGCAGGGGCACGCCGGGCAGGTCGATGGCGTCGCCTCGCTGGTGCCCGAGCTGCTCGCGGCGGACGCGGCGCCGCTGCCGGTCGCGCGGCGGCGCTGGAATCCGGCGCGCTACGCTGCCGCGCCGCCGGTGGCGGGCCCGGACCGCGATGCGTCGCCGATCTTCGTGGTCGGTTTCCCGCGCTCCGGCACCACCTTGCTGGAACAGATGCTCGATGCGCATCCGCAGCTGTGCGCGATGGACGAGCGGCCGTTCCTGCAAGGGCTGGCCGAGCGCAGCGAGCGCCGCGGCCTGGCCTGGCCCGATTGCCTGGGCGAACTGGACGATGCCGCTTGCGTGGCCTTGCGCGCCGACTACTGGCAGTCGGTGCGCGGCGTGGTGCAGCTGCAGCCCGGACAACGCCTGGTCGACAAGAATCCGCTGAACCTGCTGCGCCTGCCGCTGATCCAGCGTCTGTTCCCCAACGCCCACATCATCCTGGCGCTGCGCCATCCCTGCGACGTGCTGTTGAGCTGTTACATGCAGGCGTTCCGCTCCCCGGCCTTCGCGGTGCTGTGTTCCAGCGCGCAACGTCTGGCGCAGGGCTATGCCGATGCGATGGCGTTCTGGCTCTACCACGTCGACCTGCTGCAACCGCGCGCGCTGGAACTGCGCTACGAAGACCTGGTCGCCGATCCGCAGGCGCAGGTCGCGCGCCTGGGCAGCTTTCTGGAACTTGAACAACCGGAGCGGTTGCTGGAGTTCCAGCGCCATGCGCGCGCCAAGGGCTTCATCAGCACGCCCAGCTATGCGCAGGTGGTCGAGGGCATCAATCGCAAGGGTCTGGACCGCTGGCGCCCGTATCGCGACTTCTTCGAGCCGGTGCTGCCGCTGCTGCAGCCCTACCTGCAGCGCTGGGACTATCGCGTCGACTGATTCGGGCACGCGTTTTCGCCTGCACGGGCGCCCATGGCGCCTTCGCCGTACGCGCATGTTTTCGAACGATGTAGCGATTGTGCCAAGCGCTGGCGCAATGCGGCACATGAAAACAACACTTTTCTTATAAAAAACTAACAAGTGCTTGACGGTCCGGTCGGCCCGCAAGTCCGAAGCATCCAACGAAGACGTCGCGCGTAGAGCGCGATTCGAACCGGTCCACGTCCGCGTGCACCGCTGGCGTTCTGTTGCCCATCACATGAGGTTTTCCCCAATGTCCGCACCAAAGAACAGACTCGCCCAGGCCATCTGCCTGGGACTGGCGGCGCTTCCCGCCGCTTCGCTCTACGCACAGAGCGCCGATACCGCTGCGACGTCCGCGAGCGGCGCGGTCGACCTGGACCGGGTCACCGTGACCGGCTCGCTGGTGCGGCGCGTGGACGTGGAAACGGCCAGCCCGGTCACCGTGGTCGATCGCCAGCAGATCCAGCAGAGCGGCAAGCAGACCCTCGGCGACCTGATGCAGTCGCTGCCCGGCATCGCCGGCGATGCGACCAACCCGCAGGTCAACAACGGCGGCGGCGACGGCGCCTCGACCGTGTCGCTGCGCGGACTCGGCGATCAGCGCACCCTGATCCTGATCGACGGCCACCGCATCCTAAACAACGACATCAACTCGATCCCGACCAGCATGATCGACCATGTCGAAGTGCTGAAGGTCGGCGCCTCGGCGCTGTACGGCTCCGACGCCATCGGCGGCGTGGTCAACTTCATCCTGCGCAAGAACTTCGAAGGCGGCGAATTCGTCGCCAACTACGGCCAGGCCAGCCGCGGCGACGGCGCGCGCCAGGGCGGCGCCTTCACCTTCGGCAAGACCTGGGACCGCGGCAACATCGTGGTCGGCATCGACTACAACAAGCAGAAAGAAATCTCCTCGGCCAATCGCGCGTTCTCCAAGGACGCGATGTACCTGTCCAGCGGCAGCGTCTACAAGGGCGGTTCCAGCCGTACCCCGAGCGGCTACTACAAGCTGCCGGCGAGCACGCTGGCCGCCAACGGCTGCAGCGCGAACGGCGCGATGACCAGCGACGGCAGCGGCGGCTACAAGTGCTACTCCTCCTCCGACGCCTACAACTACCAGGCGCAGAACCTGCTGATGACCCCGCAGCAGCGCGTCAACAGCTTCGTGCTCGGCAGCTTCAACATCACCGACAAGGTGCAGGCCTACGTCAACGCCTACCACAACCACACGATGTCGCATTCGGCGATCGCACCGCTGCCGTTCGATGCGCAGAGCGACGGCATCACCATCGCCGCCGACAATCCGTACAACCCGTTCGGCGTCGAGTTCGGCCCCGACGGTTACGAGTACCGCACCCGCTTCAGCTCGCTGGGCCAGCGCGAAACCTTCTACGACACCGCCACCGACCAGGACGTGCTCGGCCTGAAGGGCAGCATCGGCGATACCAGCTGGGTCTGGGACGTCAACTTCAACTACGGCCACTACAAGCAGCGTAGCTGGAGCCACGGCTACGTGGACTACGCGGCGCTGCAGGACGCGATCGATACGGGCGAAGTGAACATCTTCGACCAGACCGACGCCAACACCATCGACTGGATGAACAGTCACGAGTCGATCCCGCGCTACCAGACCACGAGCATCACCCGCCAGTGGGAAGCCAGCGCCAACGGCAGCGTGTGGGAGCTGCCGGCCGGCAGCGCGCAGCTGGCGGTCGGTGCGCTGTATCGCAAGGAGAGCCTGGGCTACACGGTCTCCAGCAATGCAGTGATCAACAGCGACAACACCTGCGACATCTCCTCCGAGGCCTGCTCCTCGCCGTTGAGCGGTTCCTTCAGCGTGAAGGAAGCCTATGCGCAGCTGTTCATCCCGGTGCTGGCGCAGTCCTCGCCGATCGGCGCGCTGAACGTCACCCTGAGCGATCGCTTCTCCGACTACAGCAGCGTCAGCTCGACCAACAACAGCGCCTCGTTCCAGCTGGAGTGGCGCCCGATCCACGACCTGATGGTGCGCGGCACCGTGGCGCAGGTGTTCCGTGCGCCAACCATCTACGATCTGTACCAGGGTCCGACCGCGAACTCGCCGACCTTCACCGATCCGTGCATCGACTACAGCGGCAGCGGCCACGAGAGCGCCTGCGAAGGCGTGGCCGCCGGCTGGACCGGCTCGGGCCTGTCGCAGACCAACGCGATCGTGTCCGGGGCGAGCTACGCCAACTACAACCTGAAGCCGGAGAAGGGCACCTCCTACGACTACGGCATCGTCTACAGCCCGGAGTCGGTACAGGGCCTGTCGCTCAACGTCGATTGGTGGAAGGTCAAGCTCGACGACCTGATCCAGTCGATCTCCGCGCAGACCGTCGCCAACATCTGCTACAACGACAACAGCAGCCCGTACTGCAGCTACATCCACCGCTATGCGGCAGGCACGGTCAGCGCCGGCAACATCGACTACATCGAAACCCCGGTGGTCAACATCGGCAAGCTGGACACCCAGGGCATCGACTTCGGCGCCAACTACGCCTTGCCGGAAACCGCCTTCGGCAAGTTCACCCTGGCCCTGGACAGCACCTACCTGCAGCGCTACGACATCGACACCGGCGATTCGGTGGTGCACATGGCCGGCAAGTACAACTCGTCCTACGGCAACTACGCACGCTGGCGCGCGCGTGGCCAGATCGGCTGGAAGCTGGGCAACTGGGACGCCACCTGGACCACGCGCTGGGTCGGCAAGATCCAGGTCGGCAGCACCGACCTGTCGGAGAACATGTCCGCCGATGCGGCAGACAAGGGCGTGGTGCTGAACTACGGCAGCTACATGTACCACGCGCTGCAGCTGGGCTACGACATGAGCGACGCGAACATCCGCTTCGACCTGGGCGTGGACAACCTGTTCAACAAGCAGCCGCCGGTGCTGTACCAGAACAACGTGTTGAACGCGAACACCGACGTGAGTACCTACGACACGGTCGGCCGCTACTACTGGATGCGCGCCACCTATCGGTTCTGAGGGATGTCGACGAGCGTTGCTTGCGTCCGCAAGCAGGTCGGCTGGTGACACGCGGCGCGCCCAACCGGGCGCGCCGTTTTTCCTTGAGGGGACGCCAATGAAAGCGAAGCATGCCGATCTTCGCCACTATGTTCGCGTCTACGATGCAGCGCTGGATGCTGATTTCTGCAGCCAGCTGGTCGCGCAGTTCGAGCGCACGTCGGCGCAGCAGAGCCACAACGGTGCCGGTGCGCGTGCCGGCCTGGACGACAGCGCCTGGACCGAACTCAACGTGACCCGCGCGGCCGATCCGGCCTTCCAGGGGTTCTTCATCGAACAGGTGCGCGCGGCGCTGGCGCGCTACAACGCCGATCTGGGCCTGTCCGCGCCGGTGCCGTGGCGCCCGCGCCTGGCCGACCTGCGGATCAAGCGCTATCGCGCCAGCGCCGGCGAGCGCTTCCAGCCGCATTTCGACGCCTGCGACGAGGAAACCGGCCGCTACCTGGTGCTGCTGTGGTATCTCAACGACGTCGCCGAGGGCGGGCAGACCCGCTTCGTCGACCTGGACCTGGAGGTCGCGCCGCGCGCCGGGCGCCTGCTGATGTTCCCGCCGTACTGGATGTACATGCACGCCGCCCTGCCGCCGCGCAGCGGCGACAAGTACATCCTCTCCACCTACCTGGAATTCACCGCCAAGCCATCTCCATCGCAGCGCTGACGCCGGACGAATCCAGCACCACGTCGGCGACGCGATCCGCTTGTTACCAATCCCCAATCCCGACTCCCCAATCCCGGCCTCAATGCAGATGCTCGTACAGGATGGTGCTGCCGATCGCGATCAGCAGCGCACCGCCGACGATCTCCGCGCGCTTGCCGGCCAGGGTGCCGAGCACGCGGCCGAGCATGATGCCCAGGGTCACCATGGTCAGCGTGCACAGGCCGATGACCACCGCGACCTCGGCGATGTTCACCTCGAGGAAGGCCAGGCCCACGCCGACCGCCATCGCGTCGATGCTGGTGGCCAGGCCGGTCGCGGCCAGGTTCCAGAAGCCGTGGCGCCTGGGCGCTTCGGCGGCGTCCTCGGGCGCCTCGGGCTTGAGCCCGGCGACGATCATGTGCACGCCGAGCGCGCCGAGCAGGCCGAACGCGATCCAGTGGTCGAACGCGGTCACGTACTTGGCCGCGGCCTGGCCCAGCAGCCAGCCCAGCACCGGCGTCAGCGCCTCGATGCAGCCGAAGATCAGGCCGGCGCGCAGTGCATCGCGCCACAGTGGCTTGCGCATGGCCGCGCCCTTGCCGACCGCCGCGGCGAAGGCGTCGGTGGACATGGCGATGCCGAGCAACAGAATGGAAAGAAACGACATGTGGGGGACCGCGCCGGGGCAGAAGACGAACGACGAGCGCGCGCGCCCGGCTTTCGCCACGCAAGCTCGCCGCTGGTCTCGCCAACCGAGATGGCTGCCCGCACCACGGCGCAACGGCCGAGTGTGTTGATGCGGGCGCTGTCCGAAACACGCCGGACAGCAGGCTACTCCCCAAGGGACGCGCAGTCTAACAGCGGCAAATGCCGGCGAATACGCTTCGAACGCACGCGAACCTGCAGCTTTTTTTCTTAGCAGCGGCTATATGTGCGGCATGCCGACGGTACTGCGGCATGGGTGCGCCGAAGGCGATTCGGCAAGCCGATCCGGTGTGCGTCAGCAATCGCTAGGTATGCAGACGAGGCCTACGACGCGCGAAAGCGGTCGCGGCTGAAGCCGCTCCTACAAGGGCCGAGGAGGCTCGATGCCATCCCACTGTAGGAGCGGCTTCAGCCGCGACCGAAATCTTCAGGCGCCGCTAAAGCCGGGGAGCACGCCGACGAATGCCGCGACATGCAAACAACGGTCGAGGTTGAAACCCGCCTACAAATGGAATCGCACCGGCCTCGCGCGCAGCGACCAGGTCACGCCACGCCGCGGTGAACCTCGGCGCACGCACCCACCAGAACGCAGCGCGCTCACTCCTCTTCCAACGGCAACACGATGGCGTCGCTGTCGATGGCCAGTTTGCCGGCCATCAGCACCGCCTGGGTGCGGTTGGTGACGCCGAGCTTGCGCAGGATCGCGGTGACGTGGGCCTTGATGGTGGCTTCGGACACGCCCAGGTCGTAGGCGATCTGCTTGTTGAGGCGGCCGGCGCCGAGCATCTGCAGCACGCGGAACTGCTGCGGGGTCAGTTCGCGCAGGCGCTGCCCGACCTCGCGTTCGGCGCGGTCGGTGGGCGGCAGGTTGTGCGCTTCCGGCGGCGCCCAGCGCTCGCCGTCCAGCACCGTGCTCAGGGCCAGGCCGATGGTGTCCGAGTCGGCCGACTTGGGAATGAAGCCGAACGCGCCGTGGTCCAGCGCGCGGCGCATCACCGTCGGTTCTTCGCGTGCGGACACCACCACCACCGGCAACTGCGGATGCAGCGCGCGCATGTGCACCAGCGCGCTGAACCCCTGTGCGCCGGGCATGTTGAGATCCATCAGCAACAGGTCGGCATCGGCGTGATGGTCGGCCAGCGCGTACAGCGCCTCGACGCTGTCTGCCTCGTACAGCTGCACCCCCGGCATCACCCGCTGCACCGCCCCACGCAGCGCCTCGCGGAACAGGGGGTGGTCGTCGGCGATCAGCAGGGTGGGCATGGGGCGGGGATTCGAGATTGGGGATTGGGGATTCGTGGAGCAACAGCAACAGCGGAGCGTGACCTCGTCAGGAGATTGGACACGGGCAGGGGAGCGCTTTGGCGAATCCCCAATCCCGACTCCCGAATCCCGGCTCTCAGCGCGTCAGCCGCTCGTTCACCAGCGAATCGACCACCGACGGATCGGCCAGGGTCGAGGTGTCGCCGAGCTGGTCGGGGGCGTTCTCGGCGATCTTGCGCAGGATGCGGCGCATGATCTTGCCCGAGCGGGTCTTGGGCAGGCCCGGCGCCCATTGCAGGTGGTCGGGCGCGGCGATCGGGCCGATCTCCTTGCGCACCCAGGCCACCAGTTCCTTGTGCAGGGCCTCGCTCGGCTGCTCGTCCGCTACCAGGGTCACGTAGGCGTAGATACCCTGGCCCTTGATGTCGTGCGGGAAGCCGACCACCGCGGCCTCGGCCACTTTCGGGTGCGAGACCAGCGCGCTCTCCACCTCGGCGGTGCCGATGCGGTGGCCGGAGACGTTGATGACGTCGTCCACGCGGCCGGTGATCCAGTAGTAGCCGTCTTCGTCGCGGCGGCAGCCGTCGCCGGTGAAGTAGCTGCCCGGGTAGGTGCGGAAGTAGGTGTCGATGAAGCGCTGGTGGTCGCCATAGACGGTGCGCATCTGCCCCGGCCACGAGTCGCGCAGCACCAGGTTGCCTTCGGTGGCGCCTTCCAGGACTTCGCCGTCGGCGTTGACCAGGGCCGGCTGCACGCCGAAGAACGGCAGCGTCGCCGAGCCGGGCTTGAGGTCGATCGCGCCGGCCAGCGGGGTGATCAGGATGCCGCCGGTCTCGGTCTGCCACCAGGTGTCCACGATCGGGCAGCGGCCGTCGCCGACCACATCGAAGTACCAGCGCCAGGCTTCGGGATTGATCGGCTCGCCGACGCTGCCGAGCAGGCGCAGCGACGCGCGCGAGGTGCGCTTGACCGGCGCCTCGCCCTCGCGCATCAGCGCGCGGATCGCGGTCGGCGCGGTGTAGAAGATCGTGACCTTGTGCTTGTCGATGACCTCCCAGAAGCGCGACACGTTCGGGTAGTTGGGCACGCCTTCGAACATCAGCGCGGTGGCGCCGTTGGCCAGCGGGCCGTAGACGATGTAGCTGTGGCCGGTGACCCAGCCGACGTCGGCGGTGCACCAGTAGATGTCGTCCTCGCGCAGGTCGAACACGGTCTCGTGGGTGTAGGCCGCGTACAGCAGGTAGCCGGCGGTGGTGTGCAGCACGCCCTTGGGCTTGCCGGTGGAGCCGGAGGTGTAGAGGATGAACAGCGGATCCTCGGCGTTCATGCGCTCGGGTTCGCATTCGGCCGGCTGGCTGTCGACCACGTCGTGGAACCAGCGGTCGCGCGGGGCCTGCATGTCCACCGCGCCGCCGGTGTGGCGCACCACCAGCACGGTTTCCACGGTGGTGGTGCCGGGCAGCTTCAGCGCCGCATCGACGTTGCCCTTGAGCGGGATCTTCTTGCCGCCGCGCAGGCCTTCGTCGGCGGTGATGATCAGCTTGCTGCCGCAGTCGATCACCCGGTCGGCGATCGAATTGGGCGCGAACCCGCCGAACACCACCGAGTGGATCGCGCCAATGCGCGCGCAGGCCAGCATCGCCACCGCCGCGTCGGGAATCATCGGCAGGTAGATGGTGACGCGGTCGCCCTTCTTGACCCCGAGCGCGCGCAGCGCATTGCCCAGGCGGCAGACGCGTTCGTACAGCTGGCGGTAGCTGACGGTGTAGGACGGCGCGTCCGCGCTGTCCGGCTCGAACAGCAGCGCGGTCTTGTCGCCGCGCGTGGCCAGCTGCCGGTCCAGGCAGTTGACGCTGGCGTTGAGCTCGCCGTCGTCGAACCAGCGGATATGGAAATCGTCCAGGGCGAAGTTCACGTCCTTGATCCGGGTCGGCTTCTTGAACCAGTCCAGGCGTTCGGCCGCCTTACCCCAGAACGCCTCCGGCTGTTCCACCGATTGCCGGTACAGGGTCTGGTACTGGGTCTTGTCGACCCGTGCCCGGGCGGCGAACTGCGGATCGACGGGGTAGATATCGGCCATGGTGCCCTCTGCAATGAACGGGGCGCCGCATGCGGCGGCGCGTCATGGCGCAGTTTGCCGCATTCACCGTTAAGCGCGCACGCGCCGGGCTTTAGACGATGGTCGTAAACCCCGCCCCGTTCGACTAATGGCCAATAGGCGCGGCCGGCCGCGGCGCGCACTGTGCACACAGCCGTGCCTGCGCGCGGCGGACATCCATTATTCGGGAGGGAGTAATGAGCAACCGCATCGCATCCTTGGCACGGCGCCCGTTGGCCGCCGCGCTGTTCGTCGCACTGATCGCCCCAGGCGCGGCCTTCGCCCAGAGCGGCAAGACCCCGTCGGCGCGCGAACAGGCGCTGGAAGCCCGCGTGGCCGAGCTGGAGCGGCAGGTACAGCTGCTGCTGTCCTCGCAGCAACAGCAGCAGGGCCAGATCGCGCAGGCCCAGAGCGAGGTCGCCGCAGTGAAGTCGAGCCAGGCCACGGTACCGGCGGTGCCGGCCGGCAAGGCGCCGATCCAGGTGACCACGATCACCCCCGGCGCCGCGCCCGGCACCACGTTCAAGGTCGGCGGCTTCATCAAGGCCGATTTCCTGGCCACCCGCACCGGCGACGGCCAGCTCGCCGACGACGCCACCGGCCGCGCGCTGTACCTGCCCGGGCAGACCCCGGTCGGCGGCGGCAAGTCCGGCACCGACTACAACGCGCACGCCAAGTTCTCGCGGATCAACTTCGGCGTGGACAGCGTCACCGACGGCGGCAACAAGGCCGGCGCGCTGGTGGAACTGGATTTCTTCGGCAATTCGCTGGGCACCCAGACCGCCACCAACACCTACGGCGCCACCCTGCGCCACGCCTACATGTACTGGAACCACTGGCTGGCCGGCCAGACCTGGTCCAACTTCATGGATCCGGCGGCGCTGCCGGAAGCGGCCGACTTCATCGGCCCCACCGACGGCGTGATCTTCGTGCGCCAGGCGCAGGTGCGCTACACCAACGGCGGTTTCAGCGTCGCCCTGGAGAACCCGGAAACCACCATCTACAACCGCAGCGCGACCGGCGTGATCACCAGCGCCAGCTCCGATCGCGGCGCGCTGCCGGACCTGACCGTGCGCTACGGCTGGAAGGGCGACTGGGGCAGCTTCGGCATCGGCGGCCTGCTCGGCCAGCAGAAGGTGGACAACCGCGCCACCGGCGCCGACGCCAGCAAGGTCTCCGGCGGCCTGACCCTGGGCGGCAAGTGGGTGGCGGGGGACAGCGACAGCCTGTTCTATCAGCTCAGCGGCGGCGAAGGCATCGGCCGCTACGTCGGCCTGGGCATCGCCCAGAACGCGGTCTACGACGCGGCCGACCGCGACCTGGACACGGTCGGCGTGGTCGCCGGCTACATCGGCTGGCGCCATGCGTTCTCGCCGAAGTTGCGCACCAACCTGATCTACGCGCGCAGCGACTACGACAACGACACCGCGCTGACCGGGCTGGGCGTGACCAAGAGCGTGCAGAGCATCCGCGGCAACATCTTCTACACGCCGATGCCCAAGGTCGACGTCGGCGCCGAGCTGATGTACGGCAAGCGCGAGATCGAAAGCGGCGCCAAGGGCGACATCACCCGCCTGCAGTTCACCACCAAGTACAGCTTCTGAGGCTGCGGCCGCGCGGCGCCCGGGAGGGCGCGCCGCGCGGCCGCGGACTCGCCCCGCACTCGCGACGGATCGCGCCACCCGACCATCTGACCGCCACCGCCACACCACCCGCTTCGGAGGGGAAGCTTCCTATGTCCAGCACCGCCATCAACCCGTCGGGTCAGCCACTGACCAAGGGCCACAAGAAGGTCATCTTCGCCTCCAGCCTGGGCACGGTCTTCGAGTGGTACGACTTCTATCTGTACGGCTCGCTCGCCGCGATCATCGCCAAGCAGTTCTTCAGCGGGGTCAACGAGACCACCGGCATGATCTTCGCGCTGCTGGCCTTCGCCGCCGGCTTCTTCGTGCGCCCGTTCGGCGCGGCGTTCTTCGGCAGCCTGGGCGACCGCATCGGCCGCAAGTACACGTTCCTGGTCACCATCCTGATCATGGGCATCTCCACCTTCCTGGTCGGCGTGCTGCCCAACTACGCCAGCATCGGCGTGGCCGCGCCGGTGATCCTGATCGTGCTGCGCCTGGCCCAGGGCCTGGCGATGGGCGGCGAATACGGCGGCGCGGCGACCTACGTCGCCGAGCACGCGCCGCCGGGCAAGCGCGGCCTGTACACCAGCTTCATCCAGACCACCGCCACGCTGGGCCTGTTCCTGTCGCTGCTGGTGATCCTGGTGTGCCGCCTGACCCTGGGCACCGAGGCGTTCGAGGCCTGGGGCTGGCGCATCCCGTTCCTGGGTTCGATCATCCTGCTCGGCGTGTCGGTGTGGATCCGCCTGCAGCTGAGCGAGTCGCCGCTGTTCCAGCAGATGAAGGCCGAGGGCAAGGGTTCCAAGCAACCGTTCCGCGACAGCCTCAAGGACGGCAACTTCAAGCTGATGCTGATCGTGCTGCTCGGCGCCACCGCCGGCCAGGCGGTGGTCTGGTACGGCGGCCAGTTCTACGCGCTGTTCTTCCTGCAGAGCACGCTCAAGGTCGATCCGACCGTCTCTTACCTGCTGATCGCCGCGGCGCTGGCGCTGGCCACCCCGTTCTTCCTGTTCTTCGGCTGGCTGTCGGACAAGATCGGGCGCAAGAAGATCATCCTGTTCGGCTGCCTGCTGGCGGCGGTGACCTACATGCCGCTGTTCAAGGGCATCACCCACTTCGCCAACCCGGCGGTGGAAGAGGCGCGCAGCAAGTCGCCGGCGCAGGTGCTGGCCGATCCTGCCACCTGCAGCTTCCAGTTCGATCCGGTGGGCGTGCGCAAGTTCACCAGCTCCTGCGACGTGGCCACCGCCGCGCTGACCAAGGCCGGCGTGCCGTACGCAGTGCAGCCGGCTGCGCCGGGTTCGCTGGCGCAGGTGCGCATCGGCGGCAGCCAGGTCGCTTCCTACGAGGCCGCAGGGCTGAGCAAGGCCGATGCCAAGCCCAAGGCCGATGCCTTCGGCAAGGAGCTCAAGGGCGCGCTGACCGCGGCCGGTTATCCGGAGAAGGCCGATACCGCGCGCATCAACATCCCGATGACGATCCTGCTGCTGTGGGTGCTGGTGCTGTACGTGACCATGGTCTACGGCCCGATCGCCGCGTTCCTGGTCGAGCTGTTCCCGACCCGCATCCGCTACACCTCGATGTCGCTGCCGTACCACATCGGCAACGGCTGGTTCGGCGGCTTCCTGCCGGCGATCTCCTTCGCCCTGGTGGCCGGCACCGGCAACATCTACTACGGCCTGTGGTATCCCATCGGCATCGCGTTGATGACCCTGGTGCTGGGCACGCTGTTCCTGCGCGAAACCCGCAACGTCGACATCACCAAGTAAGCGCACTTGTCCTTGCGCCGGATGCGTCCGGCACTGCGACGCCGGCCTCGTGCCGGCGTCGTCGTTTGCGCGGTCCGCCGGCGGCGCTGGAATCGGCGGCGGCGGCATGCGACTACCATGCGCGCTGGACACACACGCAGATCGCCGCATGCGCTACCGCTGGATCCTGTTCGACGCCGACGACACGCTGTTCCGCTTCGATGCCTATGCCGGCCTGCAGCGCATGTTCGCCGGTTACGGCGTGGCCTTCGCCGAGCAGGACTACGCCGACTACAGCGCCTTGAATCGGCCGTTGTGGGTGGAGTACCAGAACGGCACGATCACCGCGCTGCAATTGCAGCAGCGCCGCTTCGCGGGCTGGGCGCAACGCCTGCAGACCGCACCGGAGACCTTGAATGCGGCGTTCCTGGCGGCGATGGCCGAACTGTGCGCGCCGCTGGAGGGCGCGGTGGCGCTGCTCGACGCGCTGCGCGGGCACGCACGGCTGGGCCTGATCACCAACGGCTTCACCGCGCTGCAGCAGGCGCGGCTGCTGCGCACCGGCCTGCACGACTGCTTCGAGGTCGTGGCCATTTCCGAACAGATCGGCGTGGCCAAGCCGCACCCGGGCATCTTCGCGCACGCGCTGGCGCAACTGGGCGATCCGCCGCGCGCGCAGGTGCTGATGGTCGGCGACAACCCGCACGCCGACATCGCCGGCGGCCTGGCCGCGGGGCTGCACACCTGCTGGATCAACGCGCACGGCCTGCCGGCGCCCGAGGGCATCGTGCCGCACTACGAAGTGGCGACGCTGGCGCAGTTGCAGGATTTGCTGCTAGGGGAGGCATGACCGCTCGTATTGCGCCACGCGCCGCGGCCGAAACCATTCAGCGCTTTCTGTAGGAGCGGCTTCAGCCGCGACCCACAGGCTCGGCGCACGTCATGCTTCCTGGGGCAGGGAACCAAGCTCTTGCAGGATGCCAGCGACACGCATCCGGATGCCGGACCCCGTCGGGGTGACGACCCTCCGACACGCACAGCGCGCCGATCGACCCCTTGTGGGAGCGACTTCAGTCGCGACGCGGCACACCCTCAAGCACCTGCCAATCACGCGCCGGCATCGCCACCACCATGGCCGGCCGATGCCACGCCCTGTATGGCTGAAGCGCACCCTGTAGGAGCGGCTTCAGCCGCGACACCCCGCGTCGGCGCAAGCCATGCTCGCTGGGGCAGGGATCGAAGCCCATGCAGAATTTTGCCAGCGGCACGCCTCCGCACGCCGGGCACCGTCGGGGATGAAGCCTTCCTACAGGCACAGCGCGCCGATCGGCGCATTGTGGGAGCGACTTCAGTCGCGACGCGGCACACCCTCAGGCACCTGCCAAGCACTCTTCTGCATCGCCGCAAACATGCCCGGCCGACACCACACTCTGTCCTGCACCACCCGCATCGCGCCATACGCCGGCATCGTATAGTGCGCCCATGCCCATTTCCGACCCCGCTTCCCACAGCGCCGACACGCCGCTTGCCGACCTGCCGGCCACCCTGCAGCGGCTGCGCGCGGCCTGGCAGGCGGCCAAGCCCGACCAGGCGCAGCGCCGCGACGACCTGCAACGTCTGCGCGCGGCACTGAAGCGGCGCCTGCCGGAAATGGCCGATGCCATCGCCGCCGATTTCGGCCACCGCTCGCGCCACGAATCGCTGCTCGCCGACGGCATGACCGTGCTCGGCGAAATCGATCACCTGCTGCGCCACCTCAAGCGCTGGATGCGGCCGCAGCGCGTCGGCGCCGGCTGGCGGCTGTGGCCGGCGCGCGCCGAAGTGCGGCCAGTGCCGGTCGGGGTGGTCGGGGTGATCGCGCCGTGGAACTACCCGGTCAACCTGGCGCTGATCCCGCTGGCCACCGCGATCGCCGCCGGCAACCACGTCTACCTGAAGCCGTCCGAGCACACCCCGCGCACCGCGCAGTTCCTGCAGTCGCTGCTGGCCGAGGTGTTCCCGCCGCAACGGGTGGCGGTGGCGTTGGGCGCGGCCGAGGTGGCCGGCGCATTCGCCGCGCTGCCGCTGGATCATCTGGTGTTCACCGGCTCCACCGCGGTCGGGCGCAAGGTGATGGCCGCCGCCGCGCCGAACCTGACCCCGCTGACCCTGGAACTGGGCGGCAAGTCGCCGGCCATCGTCTGCGCCGACTACCCGCTTGAGCAGGCCGCCTCGCGCCTGGCCACCGGCAAATGGTTCAACGCCGGGCAGACTTGCATCGCGCCGGACTACGTGTTGATCGACGCCGGTCGCAGTGCGGCACTGGTGCAGGCGCTGCGCGCGCAGGTGCTGGCGCGCTACGGCGACTTCGCGCGGGCCGACGACTACACCCGCATCGTCAACGAAGGCCAGTACCGACGCCTGCGCGGCTACCTGGACGACGCGCGCGCGCGCGGCCTGGAAGTCGTGGAACTGGCCAGCATCGAACCCGAGCGCGCCGAGCGCGAGCGCCTGATCGTGCCGACCGTGGTGCTGCAGCCCGGCGACGATGCGCTGCTGATGCAGGAAGAGATCTTCGGCCCGATCCTGCCGCTGCGCAGCTACCGCACGCTGGACGAGGCGATCGCGCTGGTCAACGGCCGCGACCGGCCGCTGGCGCTGTACCCCTTCAGCCACGACCGTGCGCAGGTGGAGGCGATCCTGCACGCCACCGTCGCCGGCGGCGTCACCGTCAACGACAGCCTGCTGCACTTCGCCGCCAACGCCTTGCCGTTCGGCGGCATCGGCCCCAGCGGCATGGGCGCCTACCACGGCCGCGCCGGCTTCGACGCCTTCAGCAAGGCGCTGCCGATTTTGTGGCAGTCGCGCTGGGCCGCCAGCGATCGACTCAAGCCGCCGTACACGAAGATCGCGCGGCTGATCGATCTGCTGCTGCGCTGATCGCGCAGGCCAGGACGCCTGCGACGTCCTCGGCCGCTTCGAACCCGAAAGGGACACCGCGGCGCGCGATCCGCCGGCGCATGCGCTGCGTGGCGACCGGCCGTCGATCGAGGCACTGGCGCCACTGCTGGAGTCGCCGATCCTGGCCATCGCCGATCCGGACTATGCGGCGGCCTGGCGGCGCTGCAGGCGCCTAGAGATTCATTCCCGCCGGAGCGGCTGGCCAGCGGCGAGGAGCTGCTCGACCGGCTCGATCCCGCGCAGCGGCAATACGCGCCGGAGCTGCACGCGCAGTGCGGTCCCCGCCTCTGAGCGGGCGTTGGCGCGGCCGGATTGGCCGTCTCGGCGGGCAACGGTCAAAATACCCGCCGGCCGCCCCGTTATGGATTTCCCCTTGAAGATCGCCTCCTGGAACGTCAACTCGCTCAACGTGCGCCTGCCGCACCTGCAACAGTGGTTGGAGGCGTTCGCGCCGGACGTGGTTGGCATCCAGGAAACCAAGCTGGAAGACCACAAGTTCCCGGACGCGGCGCTGGCCGCGGCCGGCTACCGCAGCGTGTTCGCCGGGCAGAAGACCTACAACGGCGTGGCGATCCTGTCGCGTACGCCGCTGAGCGACGTGCAGATCGGCGTGCCCGGGCTGGAGGACGCGCAGCAGCGGGTCATCGCCGCGACCGTCGGCGATCTGCGCATCGTCAACCTGTACGTGGTCAACGGCCAGGACGTGGGCACCGACAAGTACGCCTACAAGCTGCGCTGGCTCGAGGCGGTGCACGACTGGCTCGCCGCCGAACTGCAGCGCCATCCGCGCATGGTGGTGCTGGGCGACTTCAACATCGCCCCGGACGCGCGCGACGTGCACGATCCGCTGGTGTGGAGCGACAACCACATCCTCACCTCCACCGCCGAGCGCGGCGCGCTGCACAAGCTGCAGGCGCTGGGCCTGCACGACGGCTTCCGCCTGCACCACGAAGACGGCGGCATCTTCAGCTGGTGGGACTACCGCCAGGCCGGCTTCCGCCGCGACCTCGGCCTGCGCATCGACCTGACCCTGGTCTCCGACGCGCTGAAGGCGCACACGCGCGCCGCCGGCATCGACCGCGAACCGCGAACCTGGGAGCGCCCCAGCGACCATGCGCCGGCCTGGATCGAACTGGACGAGGCCAGCGCATGAACGAACGTCATCCGCGCCGCTGCATCGACAAGGTCGGCGACACCGTCATCGCGCCGCTGCACCGGCTCAGCTGCCACTGCGGCGTGGTGCAGATCGACCTGGAGCTGCCGCTCGGCATCGTCGATCCGCGCCGCTGCAACTGTTCGCTGTGCCGCCGCCGCGGCGCGATCGTCGGCTCGGTGCCGTTGGTCGCACTGCACGTGCGCGAGGGAGCCGACGCGCTGCGCCTGTACCGCTTCAACACCCATACGGCGCAACATTATTTCTGCGGCGTGTGCGGGATCTATACGCATCACCAGCGCCGCTCCGATCCCAGCGAATACGGCTACAACGTCGGCTGCCTGGAAGGCGTGGATCCGTATGCGCTGGCCATCGCGGTGCCGGTCAGCGACGGCGTGCATCATCCTGCCGACCGCGCCGCCCCGTGAGCGGCGCCGCAAACGCAAACGCCCGGCGGACCGGGCGTTTGCGCACACCTGCGGGGGCGTTGGCGCTTAGCGCGCGCGGCCGCGGGTGAACAGGTTGACGATGGCCAGCAGGATCACCGCGCCGATCAACGAGTACAGGAACGTCCACAGCGTGATCGCCTGGTTGATGCCGCCGCCGAACAACCAGCCGGCGATCAATGCGCCAACGATGCCGACGACGATATTCAGGATGATGCCCTGCTGTGCGTCACGGCGCATGATGATGCTGGCCAGCCAGCCCACGATGCCGCCGACGATCAACCAGATGATGATGCCCATGGGTAAGACTCCTCGGTTCTGCCCACACCGGGAGCGGTGTGGCGTGCGCCATTTAAGGAGCGCTGCCGTGAAGCGCCCGTGTACCCAGGCAGGCCTGTCGCAGCGGCCATTGTGCTTTGTGGACGCAGCGTGAGCGGTCCCGCCGACGCACCGTTGCGCCCGGATCCACCGGATTGGCGGTTCGGCCCGGTGGCGCTGTGGCTGCGCACGCATCCGCCGCGCACGCCGGGCGAGGCGCAGGCGCGGCGCCTGCTGTCCGCCGAACTGGCCACGCCGGAGGCGCAACTGCCACTGCGCCGCGACGAACGCGGCCGCCCGTGGCTGCACGCGCCGTTGGCGCATGTCGGCGCCGGCTGGAGCCACAGCGGCGACTATCTGCTGGTGGCGATCGGCGCGCACACGCGGCTGGGTGTGGACATCGAACACCAGCGCGCGCGGCCGCGTTTGCTGGAGCTGGCGCAGCGCTTCTTCCATCCCGACGAGGTCGCGACGTTGCAGGCGCTGGCCGAACCGGCGCGCGAGGCGTTGTTCTTCCGTCTGTGGTGCGCCAAGGAAGCGTTGCTGAAGGCGCACGGGCACGGGCTGTCGTTCGGGCTGCACCGGCTGCGCTTCGCCGAAGATGCCGACGGCGTGCTGCAACTGGCCTGGTGCGACCCGGCGCTGGGCGTGGCCGCGTGCTGGCACGTGCATGAGTGGGTGCCGGCGCCGGGCTATCGCGCGGCGCTTGCCTGGTATCCGCTCGAGTCGACATAGCGCCCCCAATCCTCTGTAGGAGCGGCTTCAGCCGCGACAGGTTCTACAGGGATAGAGAGTGCCTGTCGCGGCTGAAGCCGCTCCCACAACGAAGCGGCAGCGCGCCGGTTGCATCCGCCGCCGCGGCTCATGCCTCCACCGCGCCGGCGCGGCCGTTGCAGGTCACCGGCCGATGGCGTTTCCTGGAGATCCGGCATGCCGCTGCACCACGACCGCAATGAACAGCTGCGCATGATCGGCCGCGACGATGTCGGCTACATGGCGGTAACGGTGGCGGCAGCTGCGATAATCGGGCGATGAATGACGCCTCCCTTCCCGACTCCGTCCGCGCCGCGCTCGACCAGGGCCTGCGCGCGCAAGGCCTGGACGCCGCCGCGCTGGCGCCGCCGCTGCTGGCCTACCTGGCGCTGCTGGCGCGCTGGAACCGCACCTACAACCTCACCGCGGTCCGCGACCCGCACGAGATGGTGACCCGGCACCTGCTCGATTCGCTGGCGATGCAGCCGTTCGTGGAAGCGGGCACGCTGGCCGACCTGGGCACCGGCCCCGGCCTGCCCGGCATCCCGCTGGCGATCGCGCGGCCGCAGCTGCGGGTGACCCTGGTCGAGAGCAACGGCAAGAAGGCGCGGTTCCTGCGCGAGGCGGTGCGCCAGCTGCGCCTGGACAACGCGCGCGTGGCCGAATCGCGCGCCGAGGCCGTGGACGAACCCGGCGCCTACGATTTCCTGACCGCGCGCGCGCTGGACACGCTGGCCGGCATCGTCGCCGTCGGCGGCCACCTGCTGCGCCCGGGCGGGCGGCTGCTGGCGATGAAGGGCGTGCGCCCGGACGAAGAGATCGCCGCGCTGCCGCCGGGCTGGGTGGCGCAGGCGGTGCACCCGCTGCAGGTGCCGGGGCTGGGCGCGGACCGCCATCTGGTGGTGGTCGAGCGCGGCTGAGCCGCCGGGCGGGCCCGGCGCGCCGACGCCGATTTCCGCCCCGGGGGGGTGTGACCGCATAATGCCCGGTCCCACCCATCGCCGACGAGGCTCCCGCATGGCCCGCATCATCGCCATCGCCAACCAGAAAGGCGGCGTCGGCAAGACCACCACGGCGGTCAACCTGGCGGCGGCGCTCGCGCGCCAGCCGCAGCGCGTGCTGCTGGTGGACCTGGATTCGCAGGGCAACGCGACGATGGGCAGCGGCATCGACAAGCGCGAGCTGGCCGCGTCCACCTGCGACGTGCTGCTGGGCGAAAGCAGCGCCGCGCAGATCCGGGTGACCGCGCCGGAAGGCTTCGACCTGCTGCCCGGCAACATCGACCTGACCGCCGCCGAGATCCAGCTGATGGACCAGCCGGCGCGCGAGCAGCGGCTGAAGACCGCGCTGGCGCCGCTGCGCGAGGAGTACGACTTCATCCTGATCGACTGCCCGCCGGCGCTGTCGCTGCTGACCCTGAACGCGCTGACCGCCGCCGACTCGATCATCGTGCCGATGCAGTGCGAGTACTACGCGCTGGAAGGGCTGACCGCGCTGCTGGAGACCATCGAAGCGCTGCGCGCCAACCTCAATCCGACGCTGGAGATCGAGGGCGTGTTGCGCACCATGTTCGACGTGCGCAACAACCTGGCCAACGCGGTGTCGGCGGAGCTGACCAACCATTTCGGCGACAAGGTGTTCCGCACTATCGTGCCGCGCAACGTGCGCCTGGCCGAGGCGCCCAGCCATGGCCAGAGCATCGTCGGCTACGACCGCACCTCGCGCGGCGGCGTGGCCTACCTGGGCCTGGCCGGCGAGATCGTGCGCCGTCGCAACGAACGCAACAGGCCCGCCCCGGCCATGGAGAGCTACTGATGACCGCCAAGCCCCCCGCCCTCGGAGCGAAGAAGCGCGGCCTGGGCCGTGGCCTGGAAGCGCTGCTGGGACCGAAGGGCGGCGCTACGGCCGCGCCGGCGCCCGACGACGCAGCGCAGCCCGGCGAGAGCCTGCGCCAGTTGCCGGTCGGGCAGCTGCAGCCGGGCAAGTACCAGCCGCGCCAGGAAATGGACGAGGGCAAGCTGCAGGAGCTGGCCGAGTCGATCAAGGCGCAGGGCGTGATCCAGCCGATCGTCGCCCGCGAGCTGGCGCCGGGCAGGTTCGAGATCGTCGCCGGCGAACGCCGCTGGCGCGCCTCGCAGCTGGCCGGGCTGAGCGAAGTGCCGGTGGTGGTGCGCGAGCTCGACGACCGCACCGTCATTGCCATGGCGCTGATCGAGAACATCCAGCGCGAGGACCTCAATCCGCTCGAAGAAGCGCAGGCACTGCAGCGGCTGATCGACGAATTCGCGCTGACCCACGCCGAGGCCGCCGAAGCGGTGGGCCGCTCGCGCGCGTCGGTGTCCAACCTGCTGCGCCTGCTGGAGCTGCCGCCGGCGATCCGCGCGCTGCTCGAAGCCGGGCGCCTGGAAATGGGCCATGCGCGCGCGCTGCTGACGCTGTCGCCGGACCTGGCCAGCCGCCTGGCCTCCGACGCCGCCGACCAGGGCTGGTCGGTGCGCGAGGTCGAGCACCGCGCGCAGCAGTTCGCCGCCGGCAAGGTGCCCAGCAACCGCAAGGCTAAGCCCGGTCGCGTCGCGCCGCAGGCCGACATCGCCTCGCTGGAGACCGAGCTGTCCGAATCGCTGGGCACCAAGGTCGCCATCGCCCACGGCCGCGGCGGCAAGGGCAAGCTGGTGATCCACTACACCGACCTGGACACGCTCGACGGCGTGCTGGAGCGGCTGCGCGGCAAGGTCGGCTGAGCCGCCCCGCTGTCGATCCGCATGACGTCCGCCCTCCTCCCCGCAATCGCGCAAGGCGCCCGCCGATGACGGTGCTGGTCACCGGCGCGGCCGGCTTCGTCGGCGCCTACACCTGCCGTGCGCTGGCAGCGCGCGGCGAGACCGTGGTGGGGCTGGACAACTACAACGACTACTACGACCCGCAGCTCAAGCGCGACCGCGTCGCCGCGCTGTGCCCGCAGGTCGATATCCGCCCGCTCGACCTCACCGACCGCGACGGCCTGACCGCGCTGTTCGACGAGATCCGCCCCGAGCGCGTGGTGCACCTGGCCGCGCAGGCGGGGGTGCGCTATTCGCTGCAGAACCCGTATGCCTACGTCGACAGCAACCTGGTCGGCTTCGTCAACGTGCTGGAGCTGTGCCGGCATCGCGGCGTGCAGCACCTGGCCTATGCCTCAAGCAGCTCGGTGTACGGCGATTCGGCGACGCCGCCGTTTTCCGAAGACCAGCGCATCGACCAGCCGCGCTCGCTGTACGCGGCCACCAAGGCCGCCAACGAGCTGATGGCCTACACCTATGCGCAGCTGTATGGCCTGCGCGCCACCGGCCTGCGTTTCTTCACCGTGTACGGCCCGTGGGGCCGGCCGGACATGGCGCCGCTGCTGTTCAGCCGCGCGGTGCTGGCCGGGCGCCCGATCGAGGTGTTCAACCACGGCCGCATGCGCCGCGACTTCACCTTCGTCGCCGATATCGTCGCCGGCGTGCTCGGCGCGCTCGACCACCCGTCCGCGGACGCGGTGCCGCACCGCGTGTTCAACCTGGGCAACCACACCCCGGTCGAACTGGAGCGCTTCATCGGCGTGATCGAGGCCGCCGCCGGCCGCGCCGCCGAGAAGGTCTACAAGCCGATGCAGCCGGGCGACATGGTCGAGACGATGGCCGATACTGCGCGCGCCCACGCCGCGTTCGGCTTCGATCCGAGCACCCCGATCGAGGTCGGGCTGCCGCAGGTGGTGCAGTGGTGCCGCGAGTATTTCGGCGCCGCGGCCTGAACCTTCAGCCCCGGGTCACCGGCTCGGGGCACAATGCGCGGTCTTTTTGCGTCGTTGTCGCCGTTCCCCGCGTTTTCCCATTGCGTTGCCGTCGAGCCTAATCGAGCCATGAACCAGCCTTCCCTTTCCGTCGTCGTCCCGGTGTTCAACGAGCGCGACAACGTGCCACCGCTGGTGGCCGAGATCGTCGCTGCGCTGCGCGGCGTGACCGACTTCGAGATCGTCTACGTCGACGACCATTCGCGCGACGACACCCTGGCAGTGCTGGACGGACTGAAGGCGAGCACGCCGGAGCTGCGGGTGCTGCATCACGTCACCCAGAGCGGGCAGAGCACCGCGGTGCGCAACGGGGTCAAGGCCGCGCGCGGCGCGTGGATCGCCACCCTCGACGGCGACGGCCAGAACGACCCGGCCGACATCCCCAAGCTGCTGACCGCGCGCGCTGCCGCCGCTGCGCAGGTCAAGCTGTTCGCCGGCTGGCGCGTGTCGCGGCAGGATTCGGGCAGCAAGCGCTGGGCCTCCAAGTGGGCCAATGCGATCCGCGCGCGCATGCTGCGCGACGACACCCCCGACACCGGCTGCGGCATCAAGCTGTTCGAGCGCGAGGCGTTCCTGGACCTGCCGTACTTCGACCACATGCACCGCTACCTGCCGGCGCTGATGCAGCGCGCTGGCTGGCAGACCCTGAGCGTGCCGGTGAACCATCGCCACCGCACCTCGGGCGTGTCCAAGTACAACAATCTCAACCGCGCGCTGGTCGGCATCCGCGACCTGCGCGGCGTGGCCTGGCTGATCGCACGCAGTCGCCGCACCGTGGTGCAGGAGCGCTGAGATGGATTCGCATTTCCTCAACGAACCGATCCAGGCGCTGTACTGGACCGGGCTGCACGTCACCGGCTGGAAGCTGATCGGCTACGTTGGCGCGCTGATGTTCGGCGGCCGCTGGCTGGTGCAGTTCGTCGCCTCCAAGCGCGCCGGCAAGCCGGTGATCCCGCGCATGTTCTGGTACATGAGCGTGGTCGGCAGCCTGATGACGCTGAGCTACTTCCTGTTCTCGGCCAAGCAGGACTCGGTCGGCGTGCTGCAGAACCTGTTCCCCGCCTTCACCGCGTTCTACAGCCTGTACCTGGACATCAAGCACCGCGGCTGGCACCGGGATCGCGCTTCGCATTGAGGCTGGCGCGGTAGTGCTTCCCAGTTCCGGTGGGGATCTTGTCGCGGCTGAAGCCGCTCCTACAGGGAATCATGCTCTTCTGTAGGAGCGGCTTCAGCCGCGACCGCTTTTGCTCCCGCATGCGCCGGCAGCCAGATCGCATCCCAATACGGATAATCGCCCAAGCGACGCACCAGGCCGGCGCGCAATGGATTGGCCACGATATAGCGTGCCGCGGTCAGCATGTCGTCCTCGCGCCGCAGCGCGCGATCGTGGAAGCCCGGCGACCACACCCTGCCGCCGCGGCCGCGTGCGCGATTCACCGCATGCGCGCATCGGCCCTTGGCGTGTTGCATGGCTTCTGACAGCGTCGCGCGCGGACCCAGTTCGATCAGGCCGTGCCAATGGTCGGGCATCAATACCCAGCACAGCAGTTGCACCTGCGGCCAGCTGGCGGGCGCGGAAAGGCAGGCAGCCGCTGCACGTGCGCAACGCCAGTCCGAGAACAGCGTTGCGCGTTGGAAGGTCACCACCGTCAACAGATAGGTACGCCCGCCCTCATCATGGCGGCCGCGGCGCAATGCGGCATGTCCTGGAAAATGAGCGAGCGGAGGCATGGCGTGCAGCGTGCCCGCAGGAGCGAGCGACGCCTATCGGCCGAAGTGCGTGCGCCGTGTCGGGAAATGCCCTGCGTCGCGCGGACGGATGCCCGGGGTCGCGCGTTGCGTGGAAGCAGGACTTCCGGCCCACCCCCTGCCGCACGCGGGATGCGATCATCGGGATCTCGTTCCCACTGCCTGTCGCCGCCCATGCCGATCGCCAAGACCCCGCTGGCCGCTTCCCTGTTGCTCGCGCTCGCACTCGCCACGCCGGCGCTGGCCGCAGCGCCGGCCGTACCGCCGGCGGCGGCCACCGCCTCCGCGGCCGATGCCCGCTTCCAGGCCATCTACGAAAAGGAGTGGAAGTGGCGGCAGGCGCAGGTCGGGCAGGCCGACGAGGACAGCGACAGCAGCGGCGACAACCAGCAGCTGCCCGACGTCGGCGCGGCGGCGCAGGCGGCGCGGCTGAAGGTGTGGGACGACGTGCTGCGCCAGCTCGACGCGATCGAACCGGCGCAGCTGTCGGCCGACAACCAGGTCAACCTGGCGGTGTACCGGCCGCAGATCGAGAACCTCGCCGCCGCGGTGCGCCTGCGCGCCTACGAGATGCCGTTCAACTCCGACAGCTCGTTCTGGTCCGACCTGGGCTTCATGGCGCGGCGCACACTGCGCACCCCGGCCGAGTACCGCGCCTACATCGCGCGGCTCAACGACGTGCCGCGCTACTTCGGACAGCAGACCGACAACATGCGCGCCGGGCTCAAGCGCGGCTTCAGCGTGCCGCGCGCGGTGCTGGAAGGGCGCGACGGTTCGATCGCCAACGTCGCCGAGCTCAAGGATCCGACCGCGGCCGCGCTGTACGCGCCGTTCAAGCAGCTGCCGGCGCAGATCCCGGCCGCCGAGCAGCAGGCGCTGCGCGAGCAGGCGCAGGCGGCGATCCGCGACAAGGTGATCCCGGCCTACGCGCAACTGCTGCGCTTCTATCGCGAAGAGTACGTGCCGCAGGCGCGCACCACGCTGGCCGCCGAAGCGCTGCCCGACGGCAAGGCCTACTACCAGCAGCAGATTCGCGAATACACCACGCTGGAGATGCGCCCCGAGCAGATCCACCAACTGGGCCTGCAGGAAGTGGCGCGGATCCAGAAGGAGATGGACGCGATCATCCAGCAGGTCGGCTTCAAGGCGCCGGCCGGGCAGCAGACCTTCCCTGCGTTCCTGCAGTTCCTGCGCACCGATCCGCAGTTCTACGTCAAGACGCCGCAGGAACTGCTCGATCGCGCGGCGTGGATCGCCAAGCGCGTGGATGGCGAAGTCGGCAAGTTCATCGGCACCTTGCCGCGCGGGCGCTTCACCATCGTGCCGGTGCCGCCGGAGATCGCGCCGTTCTGGACCGCCGGTCGCGGCGGCGTCGGCACCTACTGGCTCAACACCTACAACCTGCCGTCGCGCCCGCTGTACAACCTGCCGGCGCTGACCCTGCACGAATCCTCGCCGGGCCACTCGCTGCAGGGCGCACTGGCCGAAGAGCAGGGCGCGCAGCCGGCATTCCGCCGCGAGAACTACATCTCCGCCTACGGCGAAGGCTGGGCGCTGTACACCGAGAAGCTGGGCAAGGAGATGGGTATCTACGAAACCCCGTACGAGGATTTCGGCCGGCTCAGCTACGAAATGTGGCGCGCCTGCCGGCTGGTGATCGACACCGGTGTGCACCACAAGGGCTGGACCCGCGAGCAGGCGCTGGCCTACCTGCGCGAGCACACCGCGCTCAGCGAGCACGAAGTCACCACCGAGGTCGATCGCTACATCTCCTGGCCGGGGCAGGCGCTGAGCTACAAGCTCGGCGAGATCGCCATCGTCAAGCTGCGCGCCGAGGCCGAGCAGGAACTGGGCGCGGACTTCGACATCAAGGCCTTCCACGACGCCGTGCTGAAGCAAGGCTCGGTGCCGCTGCCGGTATTGCAGCAGCAGGTGCGCGCGTTCATCGCCGAGAGCAAACGCCAGGCCGCCGCGCGCAAACCCACCGCGACAAAGCCCGAATAACCGCCGCGCGCGCTTCCTTCTCCCACCGGGAGAAGGTGGCGCGCAGCGCCGGATGAGGGTACGACCGCCAGCACAGCGTGGGAGTGCATCGGCCAGTCCCGGATGAGGGTACGACCGCTAGCGATGCTTGGGCGATAGCCGCAATGCCGGATAGAGGTGCGGCCGCCAGAGTGCGACCGCTCCCGAAGATACAGTGAACCGCCAGTGCGCGAGCGCAAACGAGACGGCGACCGCCAGCGCCGAATGAAGCTGCGGCCACCAGCGCCGGTAGAGACCGCGGCCTCGGTCCGCTCATATCCCGTCCCTCACCTGCGATTGTGTAACCCCACCCGCATCGCTAGGCTGGCGCCATGTCCATCCGCCGTGCCCGCCTGCTCCACCCCTTGCTGCGCCTGATGGCGCTGGCGATGCTGGCGCTGGGCGTGTTGGTGGCGCCGGTAGCCTGCGCGCTGGGCGATGTGCATGCACTGGCGCACGACCAGGCGCACGTGGACGAAGAAGCGCCGCACCGCGGCGACGGTGATGGCGCCGGCGAACGCGATGGCGCCGGTCTGCTGCATGCGCTGATGCACAGCGGTTACTGCCATGGGCAGAGCCCGGCGCTGCTGTCGTCGCTGATCTGGCAGGGCTTGCCGTTGGCCGCGCAGCCGCGCCCGGTCGCGGGACACCAGGACTACCGCTCGCACCTGCTGGAAACCCCGCTGCGACCTCCGATCGCGGCTTGATGCACCGCCGGCGCCTGCCGGCCCGTCCATCGATCCCCGAATCCGGAGAAGTCCCATGTGGTTGCGACTGGCGGCTGTTGCCGCCTTCGCGGTCGCGCCCTGCGCGTGGGCGCAGGCCGTGCCGCCCGATGCTGTGCTCACCCTGGACGACGCCTTCGCCCGCGTCGCCCAGACCCATCCCGATCTGCGCCTGGCCGACGGCCAGCGCCGCGTGCTCGCCGCCGAGGCCGAGCGCGAGGCGCTGCGTCCGCCGCTGCGGCTGGGCGCCGAACTGGAAAACGCCTTCGGCAGCGGCGCGGCGCGCGGCCTGGACCAGGCCGAACTGACCGTCACCCTGGCCGGCGTGCTCGAACGCGGCGGCAAGCTCGACGCGCGCCGCACCCTGGCCCAGGCGCGCATCGACGCGCTGGCGCCGCAGCGCGAACTGGCGCGGCTGGACCTGCTCGCCGAGGTCGCGCGCCGCTACCTGGCGATCGCCGCCGCTGCGCAGCGCCAGGCCATCGCCGCCGCCGACCTGGCGCAGCGCCAGCGCACCGTCGCCGCCGCGCGGCAGCGTCTGCAGGCCGGCGCCTCGCCCGAATCGGTGCTGCTGACAGCGCAGGCGCTGCAGGCGCGTGCGGAACTGGACCGCGACCGCGCGCAGCAGGAGCACGCCGCTGCGCGCCGCCACCTGGCGGTGCTGTGGGGCGAACGCGATCCCGGCTTCGCGCAGGTGACCGGCGATCCGCTGGCGTTGCCGGCAATACCGGACTTCGACGTGCTGGCCACGCTGCTCGATGCCACCCCGGAACTGGCGCGCTTCGCCGGCGAGGCGCGCGTGCGCGAGGCGCGGTTACACCTGGCACGCAGCCAGGCGCGGCCCGACCTGGACTGGCAGTTCGGCGTGCGCCGGCTGCAGGACGGCGACGCCACCGCGCTGGTCGCCGGGATCTCGCTGCCGTTGGGCAGCGCCGCGCGCGCGCAGCCGGAAATCCGCGCCGCCGAGGCCGAGCGCGAGCTGCTCGGCGTGGAGCGCGAAGCGCAGGCGCTGGCGCTGTACTCCACGCTCGCCGACGCGCACGGCCGCTACCGCGCCGCGCAACTGGAAGTGGCGCGCATGCGCGAGGACGTGCTGCCGAAACTGGCCCGCGCCGAGGCCGCCGCCGAGCGCGCCTATCGCGGCGGTGCGATCAGCTATCTGGAGTGGGCGCAGTTGCAGGCGCAGCATGGCGATGCGCGGCGGCAGCAGCTCGCCGCCGCGATCGAGGCGCAGACCGCGCTGATCGAGATCCAGCGTCTGAGCGGGCAGCCATTCGTACTCGCGCCCGCGGCGCAGGTGGCGCGATGAGCCGTTCGTTGCTGTTGCGCATCCGCAACGCGCTGGCGTCTGCCGCCGCCGCACCGGCGCACGCATCTGCATTGCCGTGGTACGCGCGGCAGGCCGTCGGCAGCGTCGCGCCTGCCTCGTACCACCGGTTGCTGACCGGCGCGACCATCTTCGCGGTAGCTGCACTACGGCGTACGCTGCGCCAGCGCCTCATGCGACATGCAGCGCTGGCGCTGTGCATAGCGCCGGCCTATTCCAGCCGCTTTGCGGGTACGCCGATCGCCAGTGCCGATCGCAAGGATCCGCCGCCTGCGATGCCGCCGCGCGAGCCGCGCCACGCGGCGCCGGCAAAGGCCATCGCTTCCGACCACCTTCTCCCGACGCCTGGCGCCCGCCGCCGGCGTCTTTCAGGACGCCCTACGATGAAATTCGAATCCGCTGCGCTGATCGCGCCGCTGCTGCTTGGACTGCTGCTTGGCGGTTGCGCCGGCGCCGGCGACGACGCCAACCACGACGAAGCCGACGCGCATGGCGCAGCCGGCGAAGCCCATGCCGAGGAAGCGCGCAAGGGCGCGCATGGCGGCCGCCTGCTCGAGCAGGATGGCGCCGCGGTCGAACTGGCGATCGCCGAGGACGGCACGCCGCCGACCTACCAGGCCTGGCTGTACCGCGACGGCAAGCCGTTGCCGCCCGGCGCCGGCAGCGTCGAGGTGCGGCTCACGCGGCTGGGCGGCGTGGCCGAGACCCACCGCCTGCGCGCGCGCGACGACGGCGGCCTGCTGGCCGACAGCGTGGTCAGCGAGCCGCATTCCTTCGACGTGGAAGTGCGCGCCACGGTGCAGGGCAAGGCGCTGCGCTGGACCTATCCCAGCTACGAAGGCCGTACCGAGATCGCGGCGAAGATCGCCGCCGATGCGGGCATCCGTGCCGCCCCGGTTGGCCCCGGCAGCATCGCCGACGAGCACGAGGTGCAAGGCCTGCTGACCCCGGCCGAAGGCGCCCAGGCGCAGGCCACCGCGCGCTTCCCCGGCCCGGTGCGCAGCCTGCGCGCCAACGTCGGCGACCGCGTGCGCGCCGGGCAGACGCTGGCCACGGTGGAAAGCAACCTGAGCCTGACCACCTACACGATCAGCGCGCCGATCGCCGGCACCGTGCTGGCGCGCACTGCCAGCGTCGGCAGCAGCGCCGCCGAGGGCCAGGCGCTGTTCGAGATCGCCGATCTGTCCACGCTGTGGGTGGACCTGCACATCTTCGGCGCCGACGCCGGCCACATCGCCGCCGGCGCGCCGGTGACGGTGACCCGGATCAGCGACGGCACGGTCGCGCAGACCACGCTGGAACGCGTGCTGCCGGGCACCGCCACCGCCAGCCAGAGCACGGTGGCGCGCGCGGTGCTGCGCAACGAAGACGGTTTGTGGCGGCCGGGCTCGGCGGTGAAGGCGCGGGTCACGGTGGCGCAGCAGCCGGCCGACCTGGTGGTGCCGGTGACCGCCTTGCAGACCTTTCGCGACTGGGACGTGGCGTTCGTGCGCGTGGGCGACACCTACGAAGTGCGACCGCTGCAACTCGGCGCGCGCGATGCGCGCCAGGTGCAGGTGCTGTCCGGGCTGAAGGCCGGCGACCAGGTGGTGGTGGAGCAGAGTTACCTGGTCAAGGCGGACATCGAGAAGTCGGGGGCATCGCATGATCATTGAGCTGCGCACCGCGCCCCGGCCCCACTGTAGGAGCAGCTTCAGCCGCGACAGAAGTCCAAACGTAAGCGGCATGTTGGCAGATCGGTCGCGGCTGAAGCCGCTCCTACAGGGGAAGAGCGGCGTGTCGCGCGCCGCGCACGGAGGCCGCCGCCATGCTCGCTAGCCTGATCCGTTTCGCCATCGCGCAGCGCTGGTTGATGCTGGCGCTGACCGGGGTGCTGGTCGCGATCGGCGCGTGGAGTTTCTCGCGCCTGCCGATCGACGCCACGCCGGACATCACCAACGTGCAGGTGCAGGTCAACACCGCCGCGCCCGGCTATTCGCCGCTGGAGGCCGAGCAGCGCGTCACCTTCCCGCTGGAGACGGTGCTGGCCGGCTTGCCGGGGCTGGAATCCACGCGCTCGCTGTCGCGCTACGGGCTGTCGCAGGTCACCGTGGTTTTCGCCGACGGCACCGACCTGTACTTCGCGCGACAGCAGGTGGCCGAGCGCCTGCAGCAGGTGAAGTCGCAATTGCCGCCGGAACTGGAGCCGCAGCTGGGGCCGATCGCCACCGGCCTGGGCGAGATCTTCATGTACACGGTCGAGGCCAAGCCGAACGCGCGCAAGCCCGACGGCACGGCGTGGACCGCCACCGACCTGCGCACGTTGCAGGACTGGGTGGTGCGGCCGCAGCTGCGCAACGTGCCCGGCGTGACCGAGGTCAACACCATCGGCGGCTATGCGCGGCAGATCCACATCACCCCGGATCCGGCGCGGCTGGTCGCGCTCGGCTTCACCCTGGACGATGTGGCGCGTGCGGTCGAGGCCAACAACCGCAACGTCGGCGCCGGCTACATCGAGCGCAACGGCCAGCAGTTCCTGGTGCGGGTGCCGGGGCAGGTCAGCGGCATCGCCGAGATCGGCGCGATCGTGCTGGACCGGCGCGAAGGCGTGCCGATCCGGGTGCGCGACGTGGCCCAGGTCGGCGAAGGGCCGGAGCTGCGCACCGGCGCCGCCACCCAGGACGGCAGCGAGGTGGTGCTGGGCACGGTGTTCATGCTGGTCGGCGCCAACAGCCGCGCGGTGGCGCAGGCCTCGGCGGCGCGGCTCGAACAGGCCAACCGCAGCCTGCCGCCGGGCGTGCAGGCGGTGCCGGTGTACGACCGCACCGCGCTGGTCGACCGCACCATCGCCACCGTGGCCAGGAACCTGGTCGAAGGCGCGCTGCTGGTGATCGCGGTGCTGTTCCTGCTGCTGGGCAATTTCCGCGCCGCGCTGATCACCGCGGCGGTGATCCCGCTGGCGATGCTGTTCACCCTCACCGGCATGGTCCGCGGCGGCGTGTCCGGCAACCTGATGAGCTTGGGCGCGCTGGATTTCGGCCTGATCGTCGATGGCGCGGTGATCATCGTGGAGAACTGCCTGAGCCGCTTCGGCCAGGCGCAGCAGCGCCTGGGCCGGGTGCTCAGCGCCGCAGAACGTTTCGAGCTGACCGCGCTGGCCACCGCCGAGGTGATCCGCCCCAGCCTGTTCGGCGTAGGCATCATCGCCGCGGTGTACCTGCCGGTGTTCGCGCTGACCGGCATCGAGGGCAAGATGTTCCACCCGATGGCGATCACCGTGGTGCTGGCGCTGACCGGGGCGATGCTGCTGTCGCTGAGCTTCGTGCCGGCGGCGATTGCGCTGACCCTGGGCGGCAAGGTCGCCGAGCACGAGAACCGCGCGATGCGCTGGGCGCGGCAGGCGTATGCGCCGCTGCTGGACGGCGCGCTGCGCCACGCGCGCTGGATCGGCGCTGGCGCGCTGGCGCTGGTGCTGCTGTGCGGCGTGCTGGCCACGCGCTTGGGCACCGAGTTCATTCCCAACCTCGACGAAGGCGACATCGCCCTGCATGCGATGCGTATCCCGGGCACCAGCCTGGAACAGGCGATCGCCATGCAGTCCACGCTGGAGCGGCGGATCAAGCGGTTCCCGGAAGTGGCGCACGTGTTCGGCAAGCTCGGCACCGCCGAGGTCGCCACCGACCCGATGCCGCCGTCGGTGGCCGACACCTTCCTGATCATGAAACCGCGCGCGCAATGGCCCGATCCGCGCAAGCCCAAGGCGCAGTTGCTGGCCGAGATCGAGGCGGCGGTGCAGCAACTGCCCGGCAACAACTACGAGTTCACCCAGCCGATCCAGATGCGCATGAACGAGCTGATCTCCGGCGTGCGCGCGGACGTGGCGATCAAGCTCTACGGCGACGATCTGGACACGCTGGTGGAGGTCGGCCGGCGCATCGAGGAGGTGGCCAGGACCGTGCCCGGCGCGGCCGACGTCAAGCTCGAGCAGGCCACCGGCCTGCCGATGCTGACCGTGGTGCCGGACCGCATCGCGCTCGCCGGCTACGGACTCAATCCCGGCGTGGTGCAGGACACGGTGGCGGCCGCGGTGGGCGGGCAGGACGCCGGACAGCTGTTCGAGGGCGACCGCCGCTTCGCCATCGTGGTGCGCCTGCCCGAAGCGTTGCGCCAGGATCCGGCGGCACTGGCCGATCTGCCGATCCCGCTCAGCGGCGACGGCGAGCGCGGCGACGCCGACGAATCCAGCCGCGCACCCGGCTGGCGCAGCGGCGCGCCGATCACCGTGCCGCTGCGCGAAGTGGCCAAGGTGCAGACGCTGCTGGGGCCGAACCAGATCAACCGCGAGGACGGCAAGCGCCGCATCGTGGTCACCGCCAACGTGCGCGACCGCGACCTCGGCGGTTTCGTCGCCGAACTGCAGCGCCGCGTGCAGGCCGACGTGGAGCTGCCCAGCGGCTACTGGATCGGCTACGGCGGCACCTTCGAGCAACTGATCTCGGCCGGGCAGCGCCTGGCCTGGGTGGTGCCGGCCACGCTGCTGCTGATCTTCGCGCTGCTGTACTGGTCGTTCGGTTCGCTGCGCGATGCGGCGATCGTGTTCAGCGGCGTGCCGTTGGCACTGACCGGCGGTGTGGTCGCGCTGGCGCTGCGCGGCATTCCGCTGTCGATCTCGGCCGGGGTCGGCTTCATCGCGCTGTCCGGGGTGGCGGTGTTGAACGGGCTGGTGATGATCGCCTTCGTGCGCAAGCTGCGCGAGGACGGCCTGCCGCTGGCGCAGGCGCTGCGCGAGGGCGCGCTGGCGCGGTTGCGGCCGGTGCTGATGACTGCTCTGGTGGCGGCGCTGGGCTTCGTGCCGATGGCGTTCAACGTCGGTGCCGGCGCGGAGGTGCAGCGGCCGCTGGCCACCGTGGTGATCGGCGGCATCGTCTCCTCCACGCTGCTGACCCTGCTGGTGTTGCCGGTGCTGTACCGCTGGCTGCACCGGCGCGACGCTGCAGCAGCGGCGTCCGCTGTGCATGCAGGCCACCCGTTATGACGGTCCATCAATGTCGGGAGCGATGCGATTTCTTAAATTTTATTAATCCGTCCGATTGATAACATCTATGTTGGGCCTCATGCGAGCGATCATTGGCATCTAAATTTCTTAAATGATATGGTTGCCTGCAATTACTAACATCTATGTTAATTATGCGCCGGAACGAAGACGAGTTCGCCACCATGAGCGCTGTGAACACCGCCAAGCACCTGGCGATGCTGGTGAAACAGGCGCGGATGGCCCGTGGGTGGTCCCAGGCCGGGCTGGCTGAGCGGGCACGCATCAGCGCACCCACGATGAACCGTATCGAGAAGGGGGCCCTGGGGGCCTCCCTTGGCGCTTGGTTGGCTGTGCTGGAGCGGGTTGGGCTACTGCACAAACTGAACCAGTTGGACGATCCAGCCTCCAAGGCAATCATGGACAGCACCAAGACCAAGCGGCCCATCCGTACGTCCAGCCAGGACCTGGACTTCTGACATGCCTGTGGTCTTCATTCACTTGCCCGATGAAGTCGATGCGGTTCCTGCCGGTCGCCTGACGTTGCTGGAAGACGGCACCGAGTTGCGCGCGTCCAGGTTCGCCTACGGCCGGCGTTATCTGGACCGGCGCGACCCGAGCGCGGTGGCAGTCGATCCGGTATCGCTGCCCCTTGCCGATGCAGCGGGAGAGCAGGTTCCGGCGAACGGTCTGGCCATGTTCGGCGCGCTTCGGGATGCCACCCCGGACGACTGGGGTCGCCGGGTGATCGAGAACCGCCTGGGCGTGCCGGCGAACGGGTTGCCGGAATCCACGTATCTGTTGCTGGCGGGTTCAAACCGCGTAGGGGCGCTGGATGTTCGCGAAGAACTGGAGAGCGGGCCGGCCGCTGGCGCGTTGCCACGGGTACTCGACCTGCAGCACCTGGTGGACGCGGCTGGGCGGGTCGAGGAAGGCCTACCTGTGCCGGCGCATCTGCAGTTCTACTTCGAAGGCGCTCCTTCGCTGGGCGGGGCGCGGCCCAAGGCCCCGATCGCCCATGCGGGCCGGGAGTGGATCGCCAAGTTCCCGTCGGTCAGGGACCGTTTCAACGTACCGGCAGTCGAGCGAGCCACCCTGGAGCTGGCACGTCGTGCGGGTCTTACCGTACCCCGCACCGAACTCGTCACCCTGGTCGATGGTCGACAGATCATGCTGATCGAGCGCTTCGACCGGGAGCCGGTGGAGCGCGGGATGAGTCGGAAGCATGTGGTCAGCGCGCTGACGATGCTCGGCCTGGATGAGCATCAGTCCCCGGCATCCAGCTACGGGGCTATCGTCAGCGCGATCGAAGGGTTTGCGGCAGAAGGCAGCGTTGCGACCCAGCGCGAAGAGCTGTTCTCGCGCATGGTGTTCAACATCCTTGTCACCAATGACGACGACCACCTTCGCAACCATGCCTTTGTCCACGAGGACGGCGCCTGGAATCTGAGTCCGCTCTACGATGTGGTTCCCAAGGGGCAGGCGGGAACCGAGCGCAACCTGCACCTGGGTGTCGGTCCGCGAGGTAGGCGCGCCACCTTGGACAATGCGCTGCATGGTTGCGGAGCATTCGGCCTGTTCCCCGCGCGCGCTGCGCAACTGATCGGCGGGATCGTAGCGGCGACCCGGACGTGGCGAGAGGTCTTCGAAGAACTGGGAGTTCCGATGCGCGACTGTGATGCCGTGGCAACGGCCTTCAGGCGTGCATCCGATATCGGCATGCGCGAGGTCGAGCGCCATCTCGCCTGAGCAGGCCCGACTTCACTCGCAACGGCGCGGCGGCACTTCCCGGTGGCGGTAAGTGCTTGCGACACAAGGGAAAGGCATGCATAATGCGCGGCTCGCTGTGCCCGGCTCCGGTCGGAACGGCGGCCGGATGCGCGATCTCCGGCCGGCCTCTCCCAGCGTAACTGCTTGATTTCCCACGTCGCGTGGTGGCCCACAAGGCTGCCGGGGCCGCCGTCTCCCAGGCTATGGGCGACTCAAACTTTCTATCGAGGTGCGTAATGTCCCGCGTATGCCAAGTGTCCGGCAAGCGTGTGCAGACGGGTAACAACGTCTCCCACGCCAACAACAGAACCCGTCGTCGCTTCCTGCCCAACCTGCACGAGCGCCGCTTCTGGGTCGCCAGCGAGAACCGCTGGATCAAGCTCCGTGTTTCCGCGCATGCGTTGCGCACCATCGACAAGAACGGGATCGATGCCGTTCTGAAAGAGCTGCGCGCGCGCGGCGAAAAGGTCTGAGGAGTAAACAATCATGGCAGGCAAGCGTGACAAGATCCGTATGATTTCCTCGGCCGCCACCGGCCACTTCTACACCACGGACAAGAACAAGAAGAACACTCCGGGGAAGATGGAAATGATGAAGTACGACCCGGTCGTGCGTAAGCACGTGATGTACAAGGAAGGCAAGATCAAGTGATCGACTGATCGCTGGATCGCCTTTCGAGGTCGACACGGAACCCGCCGCAAGGCGGGTTTTGTGCGTCTGGGCCTGCACATTTTGTTCTGACTGCGGGGCCGTCGCCGCTGTGCGAGGCGGACGCCCGGCGCGCGCCGCCAGCCGCGGCGCTGCACGCAACGGTTGCGTTTGCCGCCGCAGCCCGCAGAATCGGGCGACTTGGCTTGCGAAGGGTCGCGATGCTGCCGTTCTGGTTGGAAGGCACCTGGTTGCTGGCGCTGGATTGGCTGATCCGGCTGGTGGCGTTGCTGTGGATTCCCGCGCGCACCACGCCCGGCGCGGCGCGCAGCTGGCTGCTGCTGGTCGGGTTCGTGCCGGTGCTTGGCCTGCCGCTGTACCTGCTGCTGGGCCATCCGTGGCTGTCGCGCGAGCGCATCCAGCGCCAGGCGCAGGCTTCGCAGGTGATCCGCGAGCAGCAGGTGCCGTTGACCGCGCTGCGCTGGACCCCGCCCGCCGACACCGCGATCGCCGAAGTGGTGCCGCTGATCGAGCGCCAGGGCGATTTCATGCCCACCCACGGCAATACGGTGGAATTGCTCGATCGCTATGCGGACTCGCTGCAGGCGCTGATCGACGACATCGACGCGGCGGTGGAGCGCGTGCATCTGCTGTACTACCTGATGTTCGACGATACGGTCGGCGACACGGTCGTGGCGGCGTTGTTGCGAGCCGCCGCGCGCGGCGTGCGTTGCCGCCTGCTGCTCGATGCGCGCGGCGGCAAGCGCGGGCTGCGCCGCTACCGCAAGCGCCTGCGCGCGGCCGGCGTCGAGGTGCAGGCGCTGCTGCCGGGCGGTTTGCGCTGGCGCCGCAGCGGGCGCATGGACCTGCGCAACCATCGCAAAATCGCGGTCATCGACAACCGCGTCGGCTACACCGGTTCGCAGAACCTGGCCGCGGCCGAATTCGTGCGCGGCCATCCCAACCGCGAACTGGTGGTGCGCCTGCAGGGGCCGGTGGTCGGGCACCTGGAGGCGGTGTTCGCCAGCGACTGGTTCATCGAGACCGGGCAGCGCCTGCGCGTGGCCGATGGCACTGGGGTGCACGGTGCCGACACCGCCACGCAACTGCTGCCCAGCGGCCCGGCGTATCCGTTCGAGAACGCGCGCGATGCGGTCAATGCGCTGATCCATCTGGCGCGGCGGCGGATCGTGATGGTGACGCCGTACTTCGTGCCCGACGAGGCCACGCTCAGCGCGCTGCGCATCGCCGCGCTGTCCGGGGTGGACGTGCAGCTGATCCTGTCGGAGAGCAGCAACCAGCGGCTCACCGCCTGGGCGCAGGAGGCGTACTACGACGAACTGCTGCGCAGCGGGGTCAAGATCGCGCTGTACCGGCCGTGTTTCCTGCATGCCAAGCACCTGAGCGTGGACGAGGGCATCGCCCTGGTCGGCTCGATCAACCTGGACATCCGCTCCTTCGCGCTGAATGCCGAGATCGGCGTGCTGTGCTATTGCGCCGAGGTGGTGCAGCGGCTGCGCGCGGTGGAGGCCGACTACCTGGCCGATGCGCGCGCGCTGTCGCTGCAGGACTGGCGCAAGCGGCCCACCTGGCGCCGCAGCCGCGAAGGCATCGCCCGCCTGGCCGATGCGTTGATGTGAGTGCGCACGTACATGACAGCATGATGTCGCCGCCATGCGCGATGCTCGCGCCGACATGAGCGATGGTTCTTAGCCGCGGGCGGAGCCGGCGAGGGCATCCCTTACAATCGCCGGCATGAGCGACCTCCTGCCCACCGCCTCCGATGGCGACTGCGACTGCGATATCGCCATCGTCGGCGGCGGCGCGGCCGGCACCTTGGTGGCGCTGCACCTGCTGCGGCAGGCCACGCAGGCGCTGCGGCTGCAGCTGATCGAACCGCAGGCGGCGCTGGCGCAGGGCGTGGCCTATGCGACGCCGTGCGCGGAGCACCTGCTGAACGTGCCGGCCGGGCGCATGAGCGCCTTCGCCGAACTGCCCGACGACTTCCTCGACTGGCTGCAGCAGCAGGCGCTGTATCCGGCACTGCAGCGCGATGCGCTGGCGCAGGCCTATGTGCAGCGCCGCCATTACGCCGATTACCTGCGCGCGCGGCTGGCGCAGGCGCACGCGGCGAGTCCGGCGCAGCTGCAGTGGCGGCAGCAGCGGGTGCTGGCGCTGGACAGGGATGCGCATGGCCAGGCGCTGCAACTGCAGGATGGCGCGACGCTGCGCGCGCAGGCGACGGTGCTGGCGCTGGGCAACAGCCTGCGTCCGCTGCCGGCGCGCGGCGCGGCCAGCCTGCCCGCGCACGTGCGGGTGGATGCCTGGAACTACGAGCAGCTGCGCGCGATCCCGCGCGAATCCACGGTGTGCATCGTCGGCGCCGGGCTGAGCATGGCCGACAGCGTGCTGACCCTGCTCGCCAATGCGCACCGCGGCCCGGTCCACGTGATCTCGCGGCACGCGGTCCTGCCGCTGCCGCATGCCGAGCATGCCGGCCACGCCGCGGCCGACTTCGACCCACAACCGTTGCTGGCGCTGCCGTTGCGCCAGCGCCTGCGCGCGCTGCGCCGGCATGCGGCTGCGGCACAGGCGCGCGGCCTGCCGTGGCAGAGCGTGATGGAGCGGCTGCGGCCACTGGGCCAGGCGCTGTGGCAGTCGCTGTCGGCCACCGAACAGCGGCGTTTCCTGCGCCATGCCGTGCGCTACTGGGACGCGCACCGGCACCGCATCGCCGCGCCGGTGTTCGCGCAACTGCAGGCGATGCGCCGGGTCGGCCAGCTGCGCGTGCATCGCGCGCGATTGGACACGGTGTTCCCGGTCGGCGCCTGCGTGCAGGTCAACGCGGTCGGTCCCGACGGGCTGGCGCTGCAACTGGACGCGCACTACCTGATCAATGCCACCGGCGTGGAGCTGCGCGCGCAGACCATGCGCAATCCGCTGCTGCACCAACTGCTGGGCTGCGGCCACGCCGCGCCCGGCCCGCACGGCATCGGCGTGGCCACCGCGCCCGACGGGGCGCTGCTCGACGCCGACGGCCATGCCGACCCGAACATCCGCGTGCTCGGCAGCCTGCGCATCGGCAGCCTGTGGGAAAGCCTGGCGATCCCGGAGTTGCGCGTGCAGGCGCAGCAGCAGGCGCAGGCGTTGCTGGGCGAAGTGCGGCCGGCGAGCGCCGACACGAACTGAAGGCGTGCCTGGCTGCCATCATGGCGCCTGCGCAGTGCGCGCTGGCCGGTTTTCAACGGTCGCGCGTTCGAACCTCCGCGATCGGTCGATACTAGGCGCTACCGCCGGCCCACCCGGGAGCAGGAATGCCTTTGCAGTGGCGCGTTCCACTTCCGCCGCACGCACAAGACGGCGCGCTAGGATCGTTCGGAAAATCAGGAAGCCATGGCATGGAACGTCTTTACTTCGCGACAGCGCTTTCGCTGACCCTGCATCAGATCGACGCCGCCTTCTGGCAGGAATGGAAGATGTTCGCCGTTCCCGGGGGCATCCAGGGATTCCTGGCATTCAACGGCGTTGCGGTCGGTGCGCTTCTCTACGGTTATCGAAGCGTCCTGCTGCGCGGTCGCCATGCACGAGCATGGGCGCTCGGTTGTGGTGGCGTGGGGGTGACCACCTTCATCCTGCACGCTGGCTTTGCGCTATCGGGCCGCAAGGACTTCAGCCTCCCGCTCTCGGTGCTCGCCATTCTGGCTTGCCTGGCGTTCGGCACGGCGCTGCTGGTGACAGCGCTACGCCCTCGCCCGGTCCAGTGAACGCGCCTCCTCGGCCACCGCAGGATGTCCGCTTCCGGTAACAAGCGGACATGGGCAGACGAACGCAGCACATGGTCCCGCACAGCGAAGTCGACGCGATGCGACGAAGACGGCCCCCGCGGCGCAGGCTTCAGGCAGCGATATGAAAGGCGGCACGGCAATAGCGCGTCATGGCGCGCTTCTGTCCACATACGGCCGCGACTGCAAAATCACCACCTCGTCGCCGACCACGGCCCATTCGATGTCCTGGTCCGCGCCGCCCAGCGCCTGCTTGGTGGAGGCGCCGACCCTGGCCAGCCGCGCGATCAGCGCGTCGGTCAGCACCTGGCGCGAGCCGGTGATGGGCACTTCGCGCACGCCGCCAGCGGCGTTGGCCACGAGCTGCGTGTCTTCGGCCGATCGGCTCAGCACCTGCACCGCCTTGGACCAGGTCGAATACATCACCTGTTCGGCCTGGCGCTTGCCCTCCACCACGCGGATGCCGAGTCCGCGCTTGGCCGAGATGTAGGTGATGTGGCGGCGGGCGGCATCGAACGGATCGCGGGTGATCATCACCCCCGAACTATCCGAGGGCGCGGCCAGCTGCACCAGCACCGCCATGGCCACCGCATCCTGGCGCAACCCTGCCGCCGTGCGCGCCTCGTACGCCTCGAAGTTGTAGACCGAGGCCCACACCGTCTGCACGGCCTTGGCCAAGGCTTCGGCGCGGGTCACATTGGGCACGGTGGTGTACAGGCCGGCGCCGCTGAAGCCCGGCAGATCCTCGGAGTTGGACGAACTGCGCACGAACACCGGACCGCCCTGGAGTTGATCGCGCCATTGCGCGTCCAGCACGCGAACGAAAGCGGGATCGGGCGCGGCGTCGGCGATCTCGGCACGCAGCGCCGCCAGCGCCTCGCGACGGACGTTCGCGTCGGTAGCGAAACCCGGGCGACGCTGCAGGTCCTGCAGGCGCTGCGGAATCCGCAGTCGCTGCATCGCCGCCTGGTAGTGCGAGAACGGGATGCAGAAGCCGTCCGGCACGCGCGCGGCCGGCGGCAGCGCCGCCTTCAGCGTGCCGAGGTTGGCGGCCTTGACGCCGCAGTGGCCGCTGTCGCGCGCACGCAAGGCGGCCAGGGGCTTGAGCGCGACCACCGTCAGGTCCGGGCGCGGCAGGTTGCGCGCCGCCGGACGGGCGGCCGCGGGCGATGGCGTCCTTGGCGGGCGCGTCAGTGGCGTCACCCGGTAGTCGTTATGGGTGACCTCCAGCGCCACCCAACGGCCGTCGTACTGGCGCAGGGCGGTCTGCGCATCGCGCACATAGACATTGGGAATGCCCCAGCCCTTGGCCAGCAGGTTGACGTGGGACAGCAGGGTGGACGGGCGCTGCGTCACCAGGCCCGCGACCGGCGCCAAGGCGATCGGCACCTCGTCCAGGACGGGGATATCGCGCGGCGACAGCGTGCGCAGCTGTTCCTCGGAGCGCACGATGCGCAGCCGCCCCTCGGCGCGGCCCGTGTTCAACGGCAGGAACCGCTGCTCGCGCAGCAGCGCCTCCTGGCTGACGTAGGCCAGCCCCATGGAACTGGCCAGCTGCTCGTGCTGGGTGGAGTTGGTCTTGAAGCGGATCGGGTCGTGGAACGAGGCATGGACCACGTCGTCGGTCTGCCGCAGCAAGGGCGCGGTGAGCTGGTCGCCCTCCCAGAACTCGTAGGTGTAGCCGGGCAGGTCCCGCTGCCAGCTGATGGTGCCGAACAGGAAGCGCCGCTGCGGGTCGCGGTACTGCGCGTTGCGCGTCGCCTTGTCCATGACGCGCACCAGCCGCTGCTGCTGCACGAACTGCTCGTGCAGCGCATGCCGGGGCGTATTGATGTAGTAGATGCGCGCGGCGTTCTGCCGGTCGATCACGAAGATCAGATGCGGCATCTCCAGCGCGGTCCCGGCGTTGTAGACCCGGGCGAGCTGCATGAACTGCGCGCGGCTGTCGATGCGCGACAGATAATCCGGCCCCTGCGTCGGCTGCAGCGGGGAGGTGCCGCTGCTCTGGCGGTATTCGTAGGGCGACGGTTTGCGCGCGGTCTGCGCCATCGCAGGCGCGGTACACCCCACCAGCAGCGCGAGCGTGGCGGCCGATGCGAACAGGCGCTGGCGCCAGGCAAAGTGCGTACGGGATCGGTCCATGATGCCGATGCGGGAATTGGGAGTGCGGATCTTAAGCCAGTCCCGTCGGCTTTGGACGCCGAAGGCGCTGCCGCAAGCGCCGCATGGGGATCGGCCGCATGCTCGGTTCCTGGCGCGCAGGCGTCGACGATGGCCGCCTGCAGCGCCTGATCGACGACAGCCAGGCGGCGGCGGCCTGTCCGTCTTGCCGTGGCCGACGCTGCGCGCGTGCGTGACGATCGCCGCCGGCCGGCTGTTCGCAGCGGGGTAAACGCGCCGCCGCGGCCGCTTTTTCGCGATCCGGTTGCCCGGTCGCAGCCGATGCGCCGCCGCAACCGGTAAAATACCCGGGTGGATGTCTCCCATTTTCTCGATGATCTGAACCCCGCCCAGCGCGAGGCCGTCTCCGCCCCGTCCGGCCATTACCTGGTCCTGGCCGGCGCCGGGTCCGGCAAGACGCGCGTGCTCACCCACCGCATCGCCTGGCTCAACGAAGTCCACGGCGTGCCGGTGCACGGCATCTTTGCGGTCACCTTCACCAACAAAGCGGCTGGCGAGATGCGCCACCGCACCGACCTGCAACTGCGCAACGGCAGCCGCGGCATGTGGATCGGCACCTTCCACGGCCTGGCGCATCGCCTGCTGCGCCTGCACTGGCCCGACGCCAAGCTGCCGGAAAGCTTCCAGGTGCTGGATTCGGACGACCAGCTGCGCCTGGTCAAGCGTGTCGTGCAGCAGCTGGAACTGGACGAGGGCAAGTTCCCGCCCAAGCAGATCGTGTGGTGGATCAACCAGCAGAAGGACGAGGGCCGGCGTGCGCAGCACATCCAGCCCGAGCCGCGCGACGAGTGGACCACCACCTTGCGCAGCGCCTACGCGCTGTACCAGGAGCGTTGCGACCGCGCGGGCCTGGTCGATTTCGCCGAGCTGCTGCTGCGCGCCCACGAGCTGCTGCGCGACAACCCGGCATTGCTGGCGCATTACCGCAGCCGCTTCAGCGAGATCCTGGTCGACGAGTTCCAGGACACCAACGCGATCCAGTATGCGTTCGTGCGCGTGCTCGCCGGCGATACCGGACGCGTGTTCGTGGTCGGCGACGACGACCAGGCAATCTACGGCTGGCGCGGCGCCAAGGTCGAGAACGTGCAGCGCTTCCTGAAGGATTTCCCGAACGCGCAGACCATCCGCCTGGAGCAGAACTACCGCTCCAGCGCCAACATCCTTAACGCCGCCAACGCGGTGATCGCGCACAACCCGGACCGCATCGGCAAGCAGCTGTGGACCGATTCGGGCGATGGCGACCCGATCGACCTGTACGCGGCCTACAACGAGATCGACGAGGCGCGCTACGTGGTCGAGCGCGTGCGCCAATGGGTGCGCGACGGCGGCAGCTACAGCGAGGCGGCGGTGCTCTACCGCAGCAACGCGCAGTCGCGCGCGTTCGAAGAATCGCTGATCGCCGAGCAGGTGCCGTACCGCGTCTACGGCGGCATGCGCTTCTTCGAGCGCGCCGAAATCAAGGACACCCTGGCCTACCTGCGCATGGTCGCCAACCGCGCCGACGACGCGGCGTTCGAGCGCGCGGTGAACACGCCCACGCGCGGCATCGGCGACCGCACCCTGGACGAAGTGCGGCGCCTGGCGCGCGCGCAGTCGCTGTCGCTGTGGGCCGCCGCGCAACAGGCCGCGCAGCAGGGCGGCGACCTGGCCGCGCGGGCGCGCAACGCGCTGGCGCAGTTCCTGGGGCTGATCGAGCAGCTCTCCGCCGAAGTGGCCGGCCTGCCGTTGCCGGAGCAGATCGACCAGGTGCTGGCGCGCTCGGCGCTGCGCGAGCACTGGAGCAAGGAAAGCCGCGGCGGGCTGGATTCGGAATCGCGCACCGACAACCTCGACGAACTGGTCTCGGTCGCCTCGCGCTTCGTGCGTGCCGACAACGACGAGGACGCCGACGAAGGCCGCCAGGCGATGACCGAACTGGTCGCGTTCCTGGCCTATGCCTCGCTGGAGGCCGGCGAAGGCCAGGCCCAGGCCGGCGAGGAGGGCGTGCAGTTGATGACGCTGCATTCGGCCAAGGGCCTGGAATTCCCGCTGGTGTTCCTGGTCGGCATGGAAGATGGCCTGTTCCCCAGCGCGCGTTCGCTGGAAGAGAGCGGGCGCCTGGAAGAAGAGCGGCGCCTGGCCTACGTCGGCATCACCCGCGCCCGGCACAAGCTGGTGCTCAGCTACGCCGAGTCGCGGCGCATCCACGGCCAGGACAACTACAACGTGCCTTCGCGCTTCCTGCGCGAAATCCCGCGCGAGCTGCTGCACGAAGTGCGGCCGAAGGTGCAGGTGTCGCGCAATGCCTCGCTGGGCGCGCCGCGCAACCTCGGCCACAGCGCCATCGAAGCGCCGGCGATCCGGCTCGGCGCCAACGTGCAGCACCCCAAGTTCGGCGGCGGCGTGGTCATCGACTACGAAGGCAATGGCGCGCACGCGCGGGTGCAGGTGCAGTTCGACGAGGTCGGCGCGAAGTGGCTGGTGATGGCGTACGCGAATCTGACGGTGATCTAGGCCGTTAGCGCGATCGGGATGGGCCACTTTGCCGAGTCCCGATCGCGTCGACAGGCCCCAGGCCGCGTCTGCCATTCCTGGGCGGCTTGATCGGGAATCGGCCGCACGCCCTGGCCCTGCTCTTTGTCGCCGGGCCGCATGCCGCAGCGAGTTGGAGCGGCGCGCTGCGAGGGGCCCGCAGGCACGCAGTCGCTCGCGGCGGCGGCCTTCCCCGCTGGCGCATCCGCGGGATCCGCCGGCCAGCCTGCCAGCCTGCACTGCAACGGCCGCGTTTGCCGCGCAGATCCCGCGCCCGCGCCTCCACTCATCCGTTCCGACGACCGCTCACGCGGCGTGCCGCCCGTCCGTCATAGGTCGCTGGAGTGCGACGCCTGGGCGCGCCAGCCTTGCCCTACATCACCAAGGGGAAGGCGCATGACACATCGTTTGGCGTGGTTGTTGGCAGCGGTCCTGGCCATGGCCGGCACCGCGCATGCCGCGGCGGGGGCTGCTGCGGCCCCAGCGGAGGCGGGCCTGGCCCAGGCGGCCACGGACTTCTTCAAGGACGCCGGGCCAGGTGGCGTGGTGCTGGTGACCCGCGGCGATCGGGTGCTGCTGCGCCAGGCCTATGGCCTGTCCGATGTGGAGAATGGCGTGCCGATGCAGCCGGAGTCGGCATTGCGCCTGGCATCGGTCACCAAGCAGTTCACCGCGGTGGCGGTGCTGCAGCTGGTCCAGGCCGGCAAGCTGGACCTGGAGGCGACGCTGCTGTCGCTGGATCCGGCATTGCACGGCCCGTTGGCGAACGTGACGATCCGCCAGCTGCTGACGCATACCTCGGGCATCAAGAACGTCAGCAGCATCCCCGCCTCGCGCGCTGCGCGCCGCGAGGACACCGACGCCATGCGCCTGATCGGGTACTTCCAGGACCTGCCGCTGGAGTTCGCGCCGGGCGCGCGGTTCCGCTACAGCAATTCCAACTACATCGTGCTGACCCATCTGATCGAACGCCTTACCGGCCAGCCCTACGCGGCCTACATGCAGCAGGCCATCTTTCAGCCGCTGGGCATGACCCACACGCGCTACGACGATCACCTGGCGCTGGTCCCGCACCGCGCCCATGGCTATCGCCGTGCCGGGCAGGCGCTGCAGAACGCGGACTTCATCAGCATGTCGCAGCCGCAGGGCGCCGGCGGCCTGATCAGCAGCGTGGACGACCTGGCGATCTGGCACCGCGCGCTGCGCGACGCCACGCTGCTGCCGGCCGCCGCGCTCGCCCAGGCCATGGCCAAGACCAGGCTCGCCGACGGCACCCTGTCGCCCTATGGCTTCGGCTGGATCATCGGCCAGGCGAACGGATTGCCGGACGTGGAGCACGGCGGCTTCATCAACGGCTTCAACAGCTACGTGGTGCGCATCGGCGAGCCGGACGTGTTCGTGGCGGTGCTCACCAATGCCGAGTTCCTGGATCCCACCACGCTGGCCGTGCGCCTGGCGGCGATGGCGGCCGGGCGGCCGTATGCCGGCACGGACCCGGCGCATGCGCTGCCGCCGGGCCGCACCGGGCAGTACCGGTTCGCCGACGGCGCCCGCGTGCTTGCGCAAGTGGATGGCCGCCTGCAGCTGCAGCGCGACGGCGAGGATGCGCTGCCGCTGCAGGCGCATGCGGACGGCCGCTACTATCTGGACGGGGGACTGGATGCGTTGAGCTTCGGCCAGGACCGCGCTGGCCGGGCCACGATGACCTTGCACGACCGGCTGATGGGCGACAGCACCGGCGTGCGCGAGGCGGATGCGGCTACAGGCTCAACAGTTCCCTGAAGCGCGCGCTCTGCCGCCGCGATACCTCCACCTCCAACCCGCCGCGCAGCGTGAGCAGCAGGCCGCCGTTGCTCCAGGGCGCCACCTGCTCCACGTAGTCGAGATTGACGATGTATTTGCGGCTGGCGCGGAAGAACTTGTCCGGCGCCAGCTGCGCCTCGATCGCGCCGAGCGGGCGATACAGCAGCGGCGCATGCTGCTGGAAGTGGACGCGGCTGTAGTTCCCGACCGCCTCGATGACGCGTACGTCGCGCGGCTTGACCAGGAAGCAGTGCTCGCCGTCCTTGATGAAGATGGCGCTGTCCATCGAACGCCGCGCCGGGCTCGCCGGCATCGACTCGGACAGCTTCTGGATCGCCTGCGCGAGCCGCTGCGGTTCGATCGGCTTGAGCAGGTAGTCCACGGTGTTGAACGCGAAGGCCTTCAGCGCATAGGCATCGAAGGCGGTGGTGAAGACGATGCGCGGCACCTGCGACAGGCGTTCGAGCACGTCGAAGGCATTGCCGCCGGGCAGATCGATATCCAGGAACACCACATCGGGCGCGACCGCTTCGATCAGCGCGACCGCCGCCTCCACGTCGGCCGCGTGGCCGACCACGCTCACCTGCGGATAGGCCTTGAGTTGATGCTGCAACTCGAAACGGGCCAGTTCCGAATCCTCCACGATCACCGCTTCGATCACGCCGCCGCTCCTATCCACACGCTGGCCACCACGCACTCTTCCTCTTGAACCAGGCGCAAGCCGGCGCTGGGCCCGAACGACAGCAGCAGGCGCTGGCGCAGGTTGTTCAAGCCGGTGCCTTGTCCGTCGTCGCTGCGCAGCCGGCCGCTATTGCGCACCTCCAGGTGCAGACCGCCGCGCTGCATGGCCACGCAGACCTGCAGTTCGCCGCCGGTGCTGCTCGGCCCCAGGCCATGCTTGATCGCATTCTCCACCAGCAGCTGCAGGCAGAAGCGCGGCACGCGCATCGCCAGCGCCTGCGGGTCCACCTGTTCCTGGTAGCGCAGCCGCGCGCCCAGCTGCAGGCCGACCAGGCCCAGGTAGTCGCGCACCACATCGAGTTCTTCGCGTACCGACACCAGGGCCTCGTCGCCGCCGGAGAACTGATAGCGCAGCGTGGCCGCGAAGCGCGTCAGTTGCTCGCGCGCCGCCTCCGGGTCCTTGAGGATCAACGCGCGGATGTTGTTGAGCGTATTGAAGGTGAAATGCGGGCTGAGCTGGCCCAGCAGGCGCTGCAGTTGCGCGTCCTTCAACGCCAGCTGCAGATCGCGTTGGGTGCGTGCCGCCTGCTGCAGCCGGGTCTGCCGGCTGATGGCCAGGTACAGCAGGCTCCAGGCGATATACGCCACGGCCAGCAGCGGCGCGCGCGACATCGCCGGTTGCGCTTCCCGCAGCGCTGCCAGGGCCGGGGCCAGGCCTGCGCCCAGGGACAGCGCGGCGTGGAACAGCAGGTCGATCGCCACGGCCGCCAGCACGCTTGCGGCAAACAGGATGCCCAGCCAGCGCACATCGCCATAGCCATCGGCCTGCAACCGCCGGTAGATCCAGCGCAACCCCAGGCTTCCCGCCAGCCCGGCCGCACTCAATGCGCACATCGCCATGAACTGCAGCGCATCGGCGATCGCGGCTTCGCTCGGACGCGCGGCGTAGGCGATCGACAGGAACAGCGACCAGCCGAACGCTTGCAGCAGCCAGAACTTGGGCGTCACGGAGGGCATGTCCGGCAATCGGGCCGCTACTTTAGCGCCGTTGCAGGCCGCTGCGTCGCCCTTGTTCGCAGCGCGGCGCGGTTACACCCCGGCGGCGCCTGGCGTCGGCTTCGTCTGCAATCGTGGCCGCGGGGGATGCTGGGCGCCCGCAGTCGCAGCGCCCGCCGATGCAGCCTGGCGGCTCACTGCCCGGCAGGCGGTTGCCAAAGCTCCACCTTGTTGCCTTCCGGATCGATGACCCAGGCGAATTTCCCGTATTCGGAGTCGTCCACGCGCTCGAGCACGTTGCAGCCTTCCTCGCGCAATACCGCAACCAGCGCGTGCAGATCTTCGACCCGGTAATTGATCATGAAAGGCGCGGTGCTGGGCGCGAACTGATCGCCTTGCGCCGCGCCGATCGACCAGATGGTGCTGCCGGCGACCGGCGTACCGGCAGCGTCGGTCCAGGAGAACGCGGTGCCGCCCCATTCCTGCACGTCGATGCCCAGGTGCCGCTTGTACCAAGCCTGCAACGCCGCAGCGTCGTTGGCCTTGAAGAAGATGCCGCCAATGCCGGTGACGCGCTTCATCGGATGTTCCAGGACGGGGCGATGGTCGAGGATGGTTTCGCGGCTTGGTCGCAGCGTCAAGCCGCGCCGCGGCACGGCATCAAGCGCCAGACGCTTGCGCCTGGGGGAATGCGTTCATTCCCAGAAGCTGTACTTGCGCGCCAGTGCCAGTTGCTCGCCGCCGGCGAAATGGCCGGCCAGTTCCTTGAACCCCACCGTTCCGACGAAGGTGGAGGAGGGGCAGCCCGGCGTCGCGTGCGGCGGCAGCGCGATGCGCACCTGGTCGGCGGTCATCGTCACCTGGCCGATCGCCGGCGGCCCGGCCTTGCCGTCGGCGCACTGCACGATCGCGTAGTAATCCTGGCCTGCGCTCGCGCCACGATCGGCCTTGACGATGAAGATCTCGTAGCCGTACAGCAGGCCGTCCTTGTCCAGTTCCAGGGTCGAGAACATGCCGGTCTGGCGCGGCTGGCAACCGCTCAGCGCCAGCGCCGCCAGCGCCAGCAGGACCATGCGCCGGACGATCTTCTTGGGGGAAGGGGCGATGGCGCGATCGCGCCTGGGGTGCGCGGCGAACGCTGGCGCTGTCGTCTTCACGAACCGATCGAACATGGAACTTCCTTCTGGCGTCCGTTGCATGAGCTGCGCCGCCACGCACTGACGCAAACGGGTGAGCGTCCGGCACGGCGAAGGCGTACGACAGGAATGTGCTGATGATCACATAATCTGAGCGAGTCCCGCCACATTTCGAACGGGGGGGCGCGGTTGGCTTGGCGCTGCGCCGCGGTGGTCGGATGGCGGTCGGACTCGGCACCGGAGGGGTGCGGCCGTTCACCGCCGCCGCCTGCCCTGGATCGGAAGATCGCCCCACGCCGAGCGGAGACGATGCCGCGCGGGGGTCACCGCGGTTGGCGGTCGTCGCGGTAGCCCGTCCCATGGCCGCGCCGTGTCGCTGCGCTGCCGCGGCGCCGGCGCGCCTCGGCCACGGCGTAGCCGGCGGTCGCCAGCAGCAGCGGCCCCAGGTAATAGAAGGCGCGATAGGCGAGCAAGGCGGCGAGCAGCTGTGGCTGCGGCGCCTGCGCGCCGAGCATGGGCAGAAACACCGCCTCCAGCACGCCGATGCCGGCGGGAATGTGCGCGATGGCGGAGGCAACCGCCGCCATCAGCAGCGCTCCGAGCACCGACACATAGTCCACGCCCGGCGGCATCAGCACGAACAGCAGGGTGCCCATCAGCGTCCAATTGGCGGCGCCCAGCGCCAGCTGCAGCCCTGCCAGCCGCAGCGGCGGCAGATGCAGGGCATGGCCGCGGACCTCGAGCGCGCGTCCGCGCGCCAGGTGGCAGGCCAGCAGATACGCGGCCACGGCCAGCAGCATCGCCGCGCCCAGCCACGGCAGGTGCGCCGTGCCCAGCGGCCACTGCGGCGGGGTGCGCAAGCGGCCGCTGGCGAACAGCGTGCCGGCCAGCAGCAGGTAGCCCATCCAGTTGGTGCCGATGGCGAAGGCGACGATGCGGCCGATGGTCGCCAGCGGTAGTCCCGCGCGCGCGTACAGCCGGTAGCGGAAGCCCGCGCCGCCGACCAGCGCGCCGACGTTGAGGCTGAACGCGTAGGCGATGACCGCGATGGACATCACCCGCGGCGTGGCCAGCGTGTGTCCGGCATAGCGCCGCGCGGCCAGGTCGTAGCAGGCGTACAACGCGTAGCTGGCCAGGGTCAGTCCGGCTGCGATCGCCAGGGGGCCACCGCCGTAGCCGGCCAGCGTGGCGCCGACCTGCGCCCAATCCACCGAGCGCCCATAGCGCACCAGCAGGAACGCCACCAGCGCCAGGAACGCCAGATAGGCGGCGCGGCGCATCCACTGCCAGCGTCGGCGGCGGGCGGGCACGGTGGGCACGGCAGTCATGGCGACGGACCGCCGCGGCGCGGCGGGCGCAGCAGCGCCGTGCGCGGCGTGCGCGCCGGCAGGCGGCTGGCCCATTGCGGGAAATTGCGCAGCACATGGAACAGCACCGGGCGCAGCACCGGTTGCCAGAGGCGCCCACGCGGCACGTTCGCCGGCGCGACCCGGCGGCAGTGCGCGTCCATGAGCCGGCGCAGGCAACCACGCAGTTCGCGTGCGAATGCCGCATCGCGGATCAGCAGGTTGGCCTCCAGGTTGAGCGACAGGCTCAGCGGGTCCAGATTGCTGGACCCCACCGTGCTCCAGTGGTCGTCGATCACCGCGACCTTGCCGTGGAACGGGCGTTCGCAGTATTCGAAGATGTGCACGCCCGCGTCCACCAGGTGCCGGTACAGGGCACGCGCGGCGATCAGCGCCAGCGGCGTGTCCGGCTGCCCCTGGAACAGCATGCACACCCTGACCCCGCGCCGCGATGCGGCGCACAGGTCGCGCAGGAAACCGTAGCCGGGGAAGAAATACGCGTTGGCGATGACGATCTCGCGCTGCGCCTGGCGGAACGCCTGCCGATAGGCGCGCTCGATGCTGCGCGAGCGGCGCCCGTTGTCGCGCGGCAGGAAACACACCTCGGCCGCGCCTGCGGCGCGCGCTGCGTCCGCCAGCTCCTGCGGCTGCCATCCTTCGCCGGTGCCGTGGGTCCGCATCGCCCGGTGCATGAAGGACACGATGTCCGCCACCACCGGTCCCTCGACCTCCACGGCGTAGTCCTGCTTGGCCTCCGGGCCGAAATCGGTCAGGTGATCCGCGGCGTAGTTGATGCCGCCGACCATGCCGATCGTGCCGTCGACGACCAGCAGCTTGCGGTGCATGCGCCGAAACACATTGAGGCGGATGCCGAGCAGCGTCGGCTGGCGGTCGAACATGCGCAACTCGACCCCGGCCTCGATCAGCTCGCGCACGAACCCCGGCGACAGGTCCGGCGAGCCGAACGCATCTACCAGCAGGTGCACGCGTACGCCGCGCCGCGCCGCTGCGACCAGACGGTCCTTGAGCGGGATGCCGACCTTGTCCTCGAACCAGAGGAAGGTTTCCAGCAGCACTTCGCGCTGCGCGGCGTCGATGGCCGCATACACCCGCGCGAAGTAGACATCGCCGTTCTCCAGCAGGCGCAGGCGGTGGCCCTGGCGCCAGCGCGAATCGATCGCCCGCGCCCGCTTCACAGCGCGATCCTCGCCAGCAGCGGCGCATGGTCGGACAGGTGCGACCAGGGCCTGCCGGTCAGCACGCGCGCCGCTTCGATGCGGGCGTTGCGCAGATAGATGCGGTCCACCGGCAGCAGCGGCCAGCGCGACGGGAAAGTCCGCGCCACACGTCCATGCAGGTGCTCGAAGGCTTCCTGCAAACCGCAGCGGCGCAACAGCGGATGGCCGCGCACGCGCCAGTCGTTGAAATCGCCGGCCACGATCAGCGGCGCGTCGGCCGGAATCTCCTCGGCGACGATGCCGCACAGCAGCCCGATCTGCCGCTGCCGGTGCGCCTCGCGCAGGCCCAGGTGCACACAGACCGTGTGCAGCTGGGCATCGAGGCCGGGTATCCGCACGATGGCGTGCAGCAGCCCGCGCTGTTCGTGACCGTGCACCGACACGTCGCGGTTGGCCGACGACGCGATCGGGAAGCGCGACAGCAGCGCGTTGCCGTGGTGGCCGTGCGGATAGACCGCGTTGCGGCCGTAGGCGAACTGCGGCCACAGGGTGTCGGCGAGGAATTCGTACTGGGTCTGCGCCGGCCAATCGGTATGGCGTATTGCATGCAGCGCATGCTCGCCCAGCACTTCCTGCAGGAACACCATCTCGGCGGACACGGCGCGGATCGCCTCGCGCAATCCGGGCAGCACGAAACGGCGGTTGAGCAGATTGAAGCCCATGTGCACGTTGACGGTCAGCACGTTGATCGAGGGCATGCGCGACCCGGACGGGGAACCGTCCTTCATTCTGCCGACGCGGTGCGTGCGGGGCGTGAGGATTGCAGGCGCGCCGGTTCGACTGCGCTTCCCGCCCATCGCTGACCGTTGGCGTGCCTCACGGCGAACCGGCGTGCGTTCCCGCCGCGCCTGGCGCATCGAGTGGCTTCACAGAGGAGGCCGGACGATCGAGAACGCCGCGCGAGACGCTGCAGCCTGCAACTCGCAGGTCAATGGCACCGCCATTCGGTGCCATCGACGCATGGCCTGGGCGAGCGGCCGAGGCGAGCGCGGGTAGGTGCCTCAGCCATCCAGCTTGCGCCGAGCGGCTGCGGCGCAAGCGATGTGGGCCAAGCCGGCTAGGAACCGGTAGCCAGCCGCATCAGCGCCGCGCGGCGATGACCTGGCTCAGGCTGTCCGGCGTGCCGTCCACCCGCACCAGGTGCGGGTACTGCAGGCCGTCGTGGTAGTTCACCTCCACGCTGCGCACGCCGCCCTGGAACTTCAGCGTCAGCACGATCGGCGCGGTGCCGCCCTTGGCCTCGGCGATGGCCTGCTTGAGTACCTCGCGCGTGTAGTCCTGGCCGTTGACCGCCAGCAGCGTGGCGCCGGTGCTGACGCCCGCCTTGAACGCGGGGCCGTCCCACACCACGTCGTTGATGCTGGCATCGTCGTTCATCACCAGGCCGATCGACCAGGCGAAGTTGTAGCGGTGGCGCGCCGACTGGTGGCGGCTGTCGTACTGCTTCTCGAACGCGCTCGGCTGGTCGGTATAAACCAGCTTCCAGCCGCTGGCCTGCAGCCCTTCCAGCAGCGGCGGGTTCACCGCATCCACGCGCGGTGCGAGGTAGCCGGCCCAGTCGAACGCGGCCACGCCATCGAGTGCGGCCACCACATCGTCGAAGCTGTAGGTCCTGACTGTGTGGCTGCCATCGTCCACGTCGAAGAAGGCCTTGGCGAAATCGTCCAGCGACTTGCGGCCGTGGCTGAGCGCGCGCAGCTTGGCGTCCACCGCCAGCCACAGCATCTGCCCGCCGCTGTAATAGTCCTCGCTCATCTGCCAGCTGCGGTAGGGCAGCGGCGCGCGATGCGCGGCGGTGGGATCGTTGGTGGTGTCCTTCAGCGAACGCCACTGAAAGCCTTCGCGGTTGCGGTCGTAGTTGGCCGCGGTCATCGCCAGCGCATCGCGGAACTGTTCCGGCGTCCACATCCCGGCGCGCGCGGTGAGCACATAGCCCCAATACTGGGTCTGCCCCTCGTAGACCCACAGCAGCGAATCGCCCATCGGCACGTTGAAGGTGGGCGTCCACAGATCGGCCGGGCGCCGGAACTTGCCGTTCCACGAATGCGTGTACTCGTGCGCCAGCAGATCGCGGTCGGGCGCGTTGTCGGCCCAGGCGCTGAAGTAGTCCGCCTCCAACCCGTTCTCGCTGGACTGGTGGTGTTCCAGACCGTTGCCGCCCAGCACATCGGACAGCGAGAACAGGAAATCGTAATGGTCGTAGTGATGCGAGCCGAACAGCTTCAGCGCCTGCACGGCCAGGTTGCGGTGCGCCTGCAACTGCGCAGGCGTGATCTCCAGCGACGCCGGCGTATCGGCGACGACGTCCAGATGCACCGGCGCGCTGCCCGGCGGGGTGAGATCCACGCGCTTGAAATAGCGGCCGGCGTAGATCGGCGAATCGACCAGGGTTTCGAAATCGACCGGCTTGAACGTGGTGCTGGCGCCGGACTGCGTGGCGGTCTCCAGCGCCGTGCCGAACTGCCAGCCTGCGGGCAGGGTCACGCTGGGCACCACGGTGATGCCGTGCGTGTAGTGGCCGGCCGGATACAAGGCCAGCTTGTTCCATTCCAGCTGCAGCATCCTGTCGGTCATCTCGAAGCCGTCGTCACGCGGCGACAGGTACTGAAAGCTGGCCTCGATCGCGGACACGCCCTGCGGCACGTCCACGTGGAAGCTGTAGACATCGAAGGTGTCGCGGCGCCACGCCAGCGGCGCGCCGTTGGCGGTGAGCGTCAGCCCGGCCAGCATCGCCACCGGCCCGCTCGGCGAATGGTCGCCGGGGATCCACTGCGGATACTGCAGCGTCAGCCGCCCGGCCGCGACCGGAATCGTCTCGCGCACCCGGTAGATGCCCTGGCGCATGTCGCCGGCATCCACCTGCAGCGCGATGCTGCCGGGATACGGCGTGTCCTGCGGCGGCGGCACGTCGGGCGTGCGCACGGTTTGCGCGCCGGCATTACCCGCCAGCGACAAGGAAACGCTCAGGGCCAGCGCCAGGCGTGCGCGACGGGGGACGAGACGGATGGCAGCGGGCATGGCGGGGCTCCGGGTCTGGATTGGGTGGCGTCAAGCGCGCGACAGTAGCACCGGTGGGGACGCCCAGTGCGGCAGATGGATCGGTCCGTAGTGGCGGCGTGCGCTGGTGGTCGGTGCGATGATGTGCCCTCCCCAATGCCTGGGAGGGCAGGATGCGTAGCGAGAAAGACAAGATGCTGGCCGGCGAGCCGTATCGGCCCGGCGATGCGCAGTTGCAGGCCGATCAGGCCGCGGCCAAGGCGTGGATGGTGCGCTACAACGCGGCGCTGGCCGAGCCGCCGGCGACGCGGCGCGCGTTGCTGGCCGAGCGGTTGGGCGCGGTCGGGCGCGGGGCGGTGGTGCGGCCGCCGTTCCATTGCGACTACGGCTACAACGTCTTCCTCGGCGAGGACGTGTTCCTCAACTTCAATTGCGTGATCCTGGACGTGTGCAAGGTCAGCATCGGCGATGGCACCCAGATCGGGCCGGCGGTGCAACTGTATGCGGCCGACCATCCGCGCGATGCGGCGCAGCGTGCGGCCGGGCTGGAATTCGGCCGGCCGCTGACGATCGGCCGCAATGTGTGGATCGGCGGCGGGGCGATCGTGCTGCCCGGGGTGACGATCGGCGACGATGCGGTGATCGGCGCAGGCAGCGTGGTCACCCGCGACGTGCCTGCCGGTGCGCGCGTGGCCGGCAATCCGGCGCGCGCGCTGGCGTCGCGACCGCCCGGAAATTGATCCCGGTCAAGGCGCGGCGTCCGCGCCGGGTGTCCAATGCTGCCCATGCCGCTGTGAGCGGCGTTACCGGAGCACGCAGATGTACCAGCGCATACTGATTGCGATCGATGGTTCCGAGTTGTCCGCCAAGGGGCTGCAGCAGGGCCTGGCGCTGGCCGCCAGGCTCGGTGCGGAAGTGGATGTGGTGACCGTGTCCGAGCCCTGGGCGATGGGCATGTACGACGCGATGGGCTGGAGCGTGGGCTACGAGGCCACGCCCGAATATCGGCAGGACCGCGAAGAGGGCGCGCAGAAGATCCTGGCGCCGGCGCTGGCCGCCGCCGAGGCCACCGGGGTGATCGCGCACGGCTGCCATGTGCTCGATCGCTATCCGGCGGAGGGCATCATCGATATCGCCATGGCGCACCGCTGCGATCTGATCGTGATGACCTCGCACGGCCGCCGCGGCATGAGCCGGGTGCTGCTCGGCAGCCAGACCGCCGAGGTGCTGGCGCGCAGCCAGGTGCCGGTGCTGGTGATTCGTTGAGGTTGGATTGCTGGGCGATGCTTTCTGTAGGAGCGGCTTCAGCCGCGACAGGATCTTGCCGGGAACGGTCGCGCTGGGGAAGGCTTCTGTCGCGGCTGAAGCCGCTCCTACAGGGAGCGCTAGCTGCTATTGCGCCGTCGCCGGCTCCGTTGGCGCGTACACCGGCGCATCGTCCACCATCGAGGTGCGGCACAGTTCGCGGATGATCCGCCACATCGGGATGTAGGGGCCGCGACGCTCTTCCCTGGGCTGGCACGGCGCCGCGCGGCACGCCTTGCGCCATTGCGCCGGCGACATGCCGAAGCGGGCCTGGAACGCGCGCTGGAACTGCCGTTCCGAGGCGAAGCCCATTTCGTACAACAACCAGGTCAGGCTGCACTGCGGGTGCAACTGCAGGTAGCGGTGCGCAGTGCGCAGGCGCTGCTCGCGGATGTAGCTGGCCACGCCGCCGCGCGCCTGGAACAGCCGATACAAGGTGGCGCGCGACAACGGGAACGCGGCCAGCAGCATGTCGCCGCCCAAGTCCGGTTCGCCGATGTTCTCCTCGATGTAGGCCAGCAGGTCGATCAACAACGGTTCGCCGGCGTCGGCGAGGTGCGCGCGCGCTTGCATGCGCGCCGGTACGGTGATGCGACGGATCGTGGTCATCTGCGGCGGTCGCGGCCCACCCCTGGGCCTGTCATCGGTACAACCGGAAGAAGCAGGGCGAAACCATCACCGTCGTCACACTTTGTGCACGAGCGTAGACGCGGCCTTCGCTGAGACGAAATGTCGGGTGGTCTTCCGGGGCCGTTCCTAGACTCGCCGCATCGCTGAAAAGCGCCGTGCAGGATGCGCCGAGGGGATCGGCGCGACGCATGGCATGCGATGCCCGGTGTGCGGCGATCTGCCCGCGCGCCGACGGCGCAAGGGGAACGTGGAGGCGGAACGGCGGCGAGCGCGCGATGGGGGAGCGTCGCCGGCGTTTCGCGTCGGCGTCCCGGGGATCAACCGGCGGCAGGTGCGCGGCCGGCCTGCACGGCATTGCCGGCAGGCCGGGTCGAAAAGCTCAATCGGAGACGAGGCAATGGCAAACAGTCAGAAGTTCATCGCGCGCAATCGGGCGCCACGGGTACAGATCGAGTACGACGTGGAAGTCTATGGCGCGCAAAAGAAGGTGCAGATCCCGTTCGTGATGGGAGTGATGTCGGACCTGTCCGGCGCCAATGCCGGCGAGCTGCCGTCGCTGGAAGAACGCAAGGCGCTGGAGATCGACGTGGACAATTTCGACAGCCGCCTGCAGTCGATGCGCCCGCGGGCCACCTTCAAGGTGCCCAACACGCTCACCGGTGAAGGCGAGCTGGCGGTGGACATCACCTTCGAGAGCATGGACGACTTCTCGCCGGCGGCGGTGGCGCGCAAGGTCGAGCCGCTGGCCAAGCTGCTGGAGGCGCGCACCCAGCTCGCCAATCTGGACACCTACATGGACGGCAAGGCCGGCGCCGAGAACCTGATCGCGCAGGCGCTGCGCGATCCGGCCCTGCTGCAGTCGCTGGTCTCGGCGGCCAAGCCTGCCGATCCGAAGGAGGGCTGAGCCATGGCGAGCGAACAACTGGCCGAAGCCGGCAGCGCGACCCAGGTTCTGGAAGCGGGCGATTTCGCCGCGCTGCTGAACCGCGAATTCAAGCCCAAGAGCGAACGCGCCAAGGAAGAAGTGGAGTCGGCGGTGCGCACCCTGGCCGAGCAGGTGCTCAGCCGCAGCGACGTGGTCAGCGAGGACGTGTCGCAGACGATCAAGGCCTACATCGCCGAGATCGACCGCAAGCTCAGCGAGCAGCTCAACTACATCCTGCACCACGCCGACATGCAGCAGCTGGAAGGCGCCTGGCGCGGCCTGCACTACCTGGTCAGCAACACCGAGAGCGACCAGCAGCTGAAGATCCGCGTGCTCAACATCTCCAAGAAGGAGTTGGGCAAGGTGCTCAAGCGCTACAAGGGCACCGCCTGGGACCAGAGCCCGATCTTCAAGAAGGTCTACGAGCAGGAATACGGCCAGCTCGGCGGCGAGCCGTACGGCTGCCTGGTCGGCGACTACTACTTCGACAACAGCCCGCCCGACGTGGAGCTGCTCAACGGCATCGCCCAGGTTGCCGCCGCCGCGCATGCGCCGTTCATTTCCGCGGCCGCGCCCAAGCTGATGGGCATGGACAACTGGAACGAGCTGTCCAACCCGCGCGACCTGGCCAAGATCTTCTCCACGCCGGACTACGCCGCATGGCGTTCGCTGCGCGAGTCGGAGGATTCCAAGTACATCGGCCTGGCGATGCCGCGCACGCTGTCGCGGCTGCCGTACGGGGCCACCACCAATCCGGTGGAGGAATTCGATTTCGAGGAAGAGACCACCGGCGCCGATTCGGCCAAGTACACCTGGCAGAACGCGGCCTATGCGATGGCGGTGAACATCAACCGTTCGTTCAAGCAGTACGGCTGGTGTTCGCGGATCCGCGGCATCGAGTCCGGCGGCGCGGTCGAAGGCCTGCCCACGCACACCTTCCCCACCGACGACGGCGGCGTGGACATGAAGTGCCCGACCGAGGTGGCGATCACCGACCGCCGCTCGGCCGAACTGGACAAGATGGGGCTGATGCCGCTGGTGCATCGCAAGAACTCGGACATGGCCGCCTTCATCAGCGCGCAGTCGCTGAACAAGCCCGACGAGTACGACGACCCCGACGCCACCGCCAACGCCGCACTGGGCGCGCGCCTGCCGTACATGTTCGCCTGCTGCCGCTTCGCGCATTACCTGAAGTGCATCGTGCGCGACAAGATCGGTTCGTTCAGCGATCGCGAGCAGATGCAGGCGTGGCTGACCCGCTGGATCACCCAGTACATCGATGGGGATCCGTCCAACTCCAGCGAAGACACCAAGGCGCGCAAGCCGCTGGCCGCGGCCGAGGTGGTGGTGGAGGAAGTGGAGGGCGCACCCGGCTACTACACCTCCAAGTTCTTCCTGAAACCGCATTACCAGCTGGAAGGGCTGACCGTGTCGCTGCGACTGGTGTCGCGGCTGCCGTCGGCGGCCAAGGCCTGACCCGGCGCCATCGTGCCACGGCGTCGGCGCGCAGACGATGCGCGCCGTACACCGATCCATCGTTGTCCGTTTTTCACTAGAGGAGCAGTTCCATGGCGTTCGACATGCATATCAAGTTCGGCAGCGGCAAGGTCAAGATCGAAGGCGCGTCCAACCACAAGAAGCACAAGGGCGAGGTGCCGATCCTGGCCTGGTCGTGGGGCGCGAGCAATTCCGGCGACCTGCACACCGGTGGCGGTTCGGCCAGCGGCGGCAAGGCGCACATCCAGGACATCTCCATCACCAAGTACGTCGACGGCTGCTCCAACGCCTTGCTCGATGCGGTGTGCACCGGCGCGCGCGTGGACACGGCGTGGCTGTACGTGACCAACGCCACCGGCGAACAGAGCGACTTCCTGACCATCGAGCTGAGCGAAGGCGTGCTGATCACCTCGCTGTCCACTGGCGGCTCGGGTGGCGAGGATCGCCTGACCGAGAACGTGACCCTGCACTTCGGCAAGTTCAAGTACAGCTTCCAGCCGCAGGACGACAAGGGCATCGCGCAGGGCGGGGCGAAGGAATTCACCTACGACATCCAGGGCGTGGCCAAGGCCTGACCGCGGCGGCGGCTGCGGCCGCCTCGCACCCCGGCGCCGTCGTTGCGACGGCGCCGCACATTCCCTTCGTGCGGACAGGCCATGGACACCACTCCCGAACTGCTGCTGCGTCACGGGCGTCCGGACGAAGCGCTGAAACTGCTGACCCAACGCGTGCGCCAGCATCCGGCCGACGCGCGCCAGCGCGTGTTCCTGTTCCAGCTATTGGCGGTGCTCGGCCAGTGGGACCGCGCCCGCGACCAGCTCACCGCCTGTCGCGAACTCGATGCCGACAACGCCGCGCTCGCCGCCACCTATACGATCACCGTGCAGGCCGAGCGCCAGCGCGCAGCGGTGTTCGCCGGGCAGGCCTTGCCGACGGTGCTCGGCGCACCCGAACCGTGGCTGGCGCTGCTGCTGCAGGCGCTGCGGCTGTCGGCCGAAGGCGCCACTGCGCAGGCCGCCGAGCTGCGTGCGCAGGCATTCGAGCAGGCCCCGGCCAGCGCCGGCGAACTCGACGACACGCGCTTCGCGTGGATCGCCGACGCCGATCCGCGCTTCGGCCCGTGCCTGGAACTCGTAGTCAACGGCGGCTACGCCTGGGTGCCGTTCGCGCAGATACAGGCATTGCGGTTCGAAGCGCCGGCCGACCTGCGCGACATGCTGTGGGCGCCGGTGGCGGTGACCTGGCGCAACGGCGGCGAGGCGTTCGGTTTCGTGCCGGTACGCTACCCCGGCACCGAGCGCAGCGACGACGGCCAGCTGCTGCTGGCGCGGCGCACCGACTGGAGCGGCAGCGACGGCGACGTCGGCCTGGGCCAGCGCCTGTGGGCCACCGATGCCGGCGAGCACGCGCTGCTCGACGTGCGCCAGATCCTGTTCGACCCGGCCTGAGCACAGCGCTGCGATGGCCGAACTCACCACCCAGGAACGCCTGCAGCCTTCGCTGCTGGACCGGCTCAGCGACGACGAACCGCTGCGCCAGGAGGAGAGCCGCGACAAGCGGGTGATCTCCGCCGCGCGCCTGCGCGAGTGCGTGATGCGCGACCTGTCGTGGCTGCTGAACTGCGTCAACCTGGCAACCGACCAGCCGCTGGACGCGTATCCGGAGGTGCGCCGTTCGGTGCTGAATTTCGGCATCCCCGACCTGGCCGGCGTGGCCATGTCCGGCATCGACGCGGCGGCGCTGCAGCTGCGCCTGCGCGAGGCGATCCTGGCGTTCGAGCCGCGGCTGATCGCCGACACCCTGCGCGTCACCGTGCAGGCCGACGCGCGGCGCATGGACCGGCGCTCGCTGGTGTTCTTCATCGAATCGGAGATGTGGGCGCAGCCGCTGCCGCTGAACCTGTACCTGAAGACCGAGCTGGACCTGGAGACCGGGCGCCTGGACGTCAGCGAGGGCTACGCCTGATGGACCCGCGCCTGCTCGGCTACTACAACCGCGAACTGCAGCACGTGCGCGAGATGGGCGGCGAGTTCGCGCGCGAGTTTCCGAAGATCGCCGGACGCCTGGGCCTGGAAGGCTTCGAATGCGCCGATCCGTACGTGGAGCGCCTGCTGGAAGGCTTCGCGTTCATGGCCGCACGCGTGCAGCTCAAGCTCGACGCGCAGTATCCGGTGTTCACCCAGCACCTGTTGCAGATGGTCTACCCGCACTACCTGACGCCAATGCCATCGATGGCGGTGGTGCAGCTGCAGCCGGAGCTGAAGGAAAGCGCGCTGGCCGCGGGCTACACCGTGCCGCGCCACACCGCGCTGCGCAGCCTGGTCGCCGGTGGCGAGCGCACCGCCTGCGAATACCGCACCGCGCACGCGCTCACGCTGTGGCCGCTGGCGCTGCGCGAGGCCAAGTACCTGGATACGCCAGCGGCGATCGCCGCGGCCGGGATCGGCCTGCCGCCGGCGCAAGCCGCGGCCAAGCCGGTGCGCGCGGCGTTGCGTCTGCGCTTCGAAACGCTGGCCGGGGTGCAGGCCAACATGCTGGCGCTGGACGCGCTGCCGCTGTTCCTGGCCGGCACCGACGAACTGCCCACGCGCCTGTACGAACAACTGCTCGGCCACGCCGCCGGCTTCGTGGTGCGCGGCCAGGATGCGGCCGGCGCGAGCGTGGAATTGCAGCGCGGCCGCAGCGAGTTGCGCGCGCGCGGCTTCGCCGACGACGAGGCGCTGGTGCCGTACGACGGCCGCGCGTTCAGCGGCTACCGCCTGCTGCAGGAATACTTCGCCTGCCCGCAGCGCTTCCTGTTCGCCGAACTGGGCGGGCTGCGCGCGGCGCTGCGCCGGCTGCACGGCACCGGTTTCGAGATCGTGGTGCTGCTGGAGCGCAGCGTGCCGAGCCTGGCGCAGGCGGTGAGCGCGGACAACTTCCGGTTGTTCTGCACGCCGGCGATCAACCTGTTCCCGCGCCGTGCCGACCGCTTGCACCTGGCGCCGGGCAAGACCGAATACCACGTTCTCGCCGACCGCACCCGGCCGATGGATTTCGAGATCCACAGCCTGGGCGAGGTCGAGGGCTTCGGCGACCGCCAGGAACCGGAGCAGCGCTTCCTGCCGTTCTACGGCGGCGACGCGCACACCTGGCATGCGCGCCACGGCGCGTTCTACACCATGCGCCGCGAACCGCGGCTGCTGTCGGCGCGGCAGCGGCGCCAGGGCGCGCGCTCCAGCTATGTCGGCAGCGAGGTCTACGTCAGCCTGGTCGATGCCGACGACGGCGCCTACGCCACCTCCTTGCGCCAGCTCGGCCTGCAGCTGCTGTGCAGCAACCGCGACCTGCCGCTGCACATGCCGGTAGGCAAGGGCGCCACCGATTTCACCATGGACGCCGGCGCGCCGGTGCACAGCGTGCGCTGCGTGGCCGGGCCGACCAAGCCGCGCCCGGCGCTGAGCGATGGCGAGACCGCGTGGCGCCTGCTCAGCCACCTACAGTTGAACTACCTGTCGCTGTTCGAAGACGGCCAGGACGGCGCCGCCGCGTTGCGCGAGATGCTCACGCTGTACTGCGATCCGTTCGACGCCGCGGCGCTGCGCCAGATCGAAGGCATCAAGCAGGTGCGCGCGCAGCCGATCGTGCGCCGCATTCCCGCGCCGGGGCCGATCAGCTTCGGCCGTGGCCTGGAAATCACCCTCACCTGCGAGGACAGCGCGTTCGAAGGCAGCGGCGCGTTCCTGCTCGGCGCGGTGCTGCAGCACTTCTTCGCCCGCTACGTGTCGGTCAATTCCTTCACCGAGACCGTGCTGCGCACCAGCGAGCGCAACGAGATCGCACGCTGGCCGGCGCAGCTCGGCAAACGGCAGCTGCTGTGAGCGCCACCGATCTGGCCGCCCTGGAGCAGGCGCTGCGCGAGCGGCCGCACGACTTCGAATTCTTCGCCGCGCTGCGCGCGCTGGAACGTGCGCATCCGCAGCAGCCGCGGCTGGGCCGTTCCACGCGTCCGTCCGACGACCCGGTGCGGCTGCGGCATACGCCGTCGCTGGCGTTCGCGCCGCGCTCGATCGACCGCTACGTGGCCGCCGCCGGCACCCAACCGGGCAAGCTGTACGGGCTGTTCCTGGGCCTGTTCGGGCCGAACGCACCGCTGCCGCTGCACCTGACCGAATACGCGATCGAGCGCCAGGCGCAGGCCAAGGATCCGACCCTGGCCGCGTTCGCCGACCTGTTCCATCACCGCATGCTGAGCCTGTTCTACCGCGCCTGGGCCGATGCGCAACCCACTGTGCATGCCGACCGCCCGCACGAGGACCGTTTCCGCGGCTACCTGGACGCCTTGGCCGGCATCGCCTCGCCGCACCTGCGCGGGCGCGACGCGCTGCCCGACGATGCGCGCCGCCATTTCGCCGGGCGCCTGCTGCCGGTGGCGCGCAATGCCGAAGGCCTGCGCGGCTTGCTCGAACAGCTGTTCGCGGTGCCGGTGCAGGTGCTCGAGTTCGTCGCCGAATGGATGCGCCTGCCCGACGATGCGCTGCTGCGGCTGGGCGCTTCGCCCGAGGTCGCCACGCTCGGCCACAGCACCGTACTCGGCGCGCATGCGCGCGGGGCGCAGCAGCGCTTCCGGCTGCGCCTGGGGCCGCTGTCGCGCAGCGCCTTCCAACGCTTCCTGCCCGGCGGCGAGGCCTTGCGCCAGCTGGCTGCGGCGGTCCGCAGCTACGTCGGCGACGAAAAAGGCTGGGATCTGCAGCTGCTGCTGCAGTCCGACGAGGTGCCGGCGACCACGCTGGCGCGCGGCGGGCGCCTGGGCCTGGATACCTGGCTCGGCCAGCGTAGCTGGGACATCGCCGACGCCGACGACGTGGTGCTGCGGCCGTCCGGCTGAGCACGTCTTTTCTCTTTCTCTTTCCGCATTCGCACAAGGAATCATCGCCATGGCCGAAATCAGTCGCAGCGCCCTGTTCGGCAAGCTCAACAAGCTCGCCTATCGCGGCATCGAAAGCGCCACCGTGTTCTGCAAGTTGCGCGGCAATCCGTACGTGGAACTAGTGCACTGGCTGCACCAGATCCTGCAACTGCAGGACTCGGACCTGCACCGCATCGTCAAGCGCTTCGAGCTCAACCCGTCGAACCTGGCGCGCGACGTGACCGAGGCGCTGGACCGGCTGCCGCGCGGTTCCAGCGGCGTCACCGATCTGTCCGGCAACGTCGAGGAAGCGGTCGAGCGCGGCTGGGTGTATGCCTCGCTCAGCTTCGGCGAAGCGCAGGTGCGCACCGGCTACCTGATCGTCGGCGTGCTCAGCGTGCGTACGCTGCGCAATGCGCTGCTCGGCATCTCCAAGGAATTCGAGAAGATCAAGCCGGAAGCGCTGAGCGAGCGCTTCGCCGAGATCGTCGCCGGCTCGCCGGAAGACGGACTGCTGCCCAGCGACGGCTTCCAGCTCGGCCAGGCCGGCGCGCCGGGCGAGGCCAGCGGCGCGATCGCCCCGGCCGCGCTGGGCAAGCAGGAAGCGCTGAAGAAATTCACCACCGACCTGACCGCGCAAGCGCGCGACGGCAAGCTCGACCCGATCATCGGCCGCGACGACGAGATCCGCCAGGTGGTCGACATCCTGATGCGCCGCCGCCAGAACAATCCGATCCTGGTCGGCGAGGCTGGCGTCGGCAAGACTGCGGTGGTCGAGGGCCTGGCCCAGCGAATCGCCCGCGGCGACGTGCCGCCGGCGCTGAAGGAGGTCGAGCTGCGCGCGCTGGACGTGGGCCTGCTGCAGGCCGGCGCCAGCATGAAGGGCGAATTCGAGCAGCGCCTGCGTGCGGTGATCGACGAAGTGCAGGCCAGCGCCAAGCCGATCATCCTGTTCGTCGACGAGACCCACACCCTGGTCGGCGCCGGTGGCGCCGCGGGCACCGGCGATGCGGCCAACCTGCTGAAGCCGGCGCTGGCGCGCGGCACCCTGCGCACGGTCGGCGCCACCACCTGGGCCGAGTACAAGAAATACATCGAGAAGGACCCGGCACTGACCCGCCGCTTCCAGGCGGTGCAGGTGGACGAGCCGGACGAAGTCAAGGCGGTGTTGATGATGCGCGGCGTGGCCAGCACCATGGAGCAGCACCACAAGGTGCAGATCCTGGACGAGGCGCTGGAGGCGGCGGTCAAGCTCAGCCACCGCTACATCCCGGCGCGGCAGCTGCCGGACAAGTCGGTGAGCCTGCTCGACACCGCCTGCGCGCGCGTGGCGGTGAGCCTGCACGCCACCCCGGCCGACGTGGACGACAGCCGCCGCCGCATCGAATCGCTGCAGACCGAACGCGGCATCATCGAACGCGAGCGCGCGATCGGCATCGTCGTCGATGAACGCGACGTCGCTTGCCGCGCGCTGCTGGATGCCGAACAGGCGCGCCTGGCCGAGCTGGAACAGCGCTGGGGCGAGGAGAAGGCGTTGGTCGACGAGCTGCTGGCGCTGCGCGCGCAACTGCGCGCCGGCATCGCCCCGATCGAAGGCACCGGCAGCCCGCTGGAAGCGGCGGCGCAGACCCTGGCGCAGCAGGAGCCGGCGCAGCAGATGCAGGAGATCCCGGCGCAGATGCCTTCGGGCAACGAACGCGACGCGCTGCTGGCGCGGCTGCGCCAGGTGCAGGCGGAACTGGGCGCGCTGCAGGGCGAGAACCCGCTGATCCTGCCGACCGTGGACTACCAGGCGGTGGCCGCGGTGGTCGCCGACTGGACCGGCATCCCGGTCGGGCGCATGGCGCGCAACGAGATCGACACCGTGCTGCGCCTGCCGCAGCTGCTGGCCAAGCGCGTGATCGGCCAGGACCACGCCATGGAGATGATCGCCAAGCGCATCCAGACCACCCGCGCCGGCCTGGACAACCCGCACAAGCCGATCGGCGTGTTCATGCTCGCCGGCACCTCCGGCGTCGGCAAGACCGAGACCGCGCTGGCGCTGGCCGAGGCGCTGTACGGCGGCGAGCAGAACCTGATCACCATCAACATGAGCGAGTACCAGGAAGCGCACACCGTGTCCTCGCTGAAGGGCGCGCCTCCCGGCTACGTCGGCTACGGCGAGGGCGGCGTGCTGACCGAGGCGGTGCGGCGCAAGCCGTACTCGGTGGTGCTGCTGGACGAAGTGGAAAAGGCGCACCCGGACGTGCACGAACTGTTCTTCCAGGTGTTCGACAAGGGCGTGATGGAAGACGGCGAAGGCCGCCGCATCGATTTCCGCAACACCTTGATCATCCTCACCACCAATGCCGGCACCGAACTGATAGCCAGCCTGTGCAAGGACCCGGAACTGATGCCGGATCCGGACGGCATGGCCAAGGCCCTGCGCGAGCCGCTGCTGAAGATCTTCCCGCCGGCGCTGCTCGGCCGCTTGGTCACAATTCCGTACTACCCGCTGAGCGACGCGATGCTCGGCGAGATCGTCAAGCTGCAGTTGAACCGTATCAAGAAGCGCGTGGAAGCCCGCTACAAGATCCCGTTCGACTACGACGAAGACGTGGTCAAGCTGGTGGTCGGCCGCTGCACCGAGAGCGAATCGGGCGGTCGCATGATCGACGCGATCCTGACCAATTCGATGCTGCCGGAGATTTCGCGCGAGTTCCTCGGTCGGATGATCGAAGGCCAGCCAGTCACCGGCGTGAAGCTGGGCACGACGGGCGGCGATTTTTCCTATCGCTTCGCCTGAAGTCGGATCAATCGAAGTGCGAGCAATTCAGTGCGGTCGAGCGCGGCATTGCGCCGTAGCGGATAGTGTCATTACGGGGAAAGAGCATGGCAAACACAGTATTCGCCGATGCGGTCACGGCTGAGCGTAGCTTGCGGGACAATGGATTCAAGCCTCACGACCACACCGGTCTGGACGAGACGCTCATCGATAGCGATCTTAAGCTTGCGGCGCAGATCGCTGCGTTTCTCTGCAATAAGTCTCAATTCGAAGCGCAGCTTAGAATAGTTTCGGAAGCGATGTGGAAGCGTTACGTAACACTCGATGTCAACGAGCGAAACAAGTTCACCCGTGTCATCGCCTTGGTCGCGGAACCATACGGATTCCGAGTGTCCACTCGGCTCGCGCCGGATCATGCGCGCGGTGCCGCAATGCAGCTCAAGCTGATCGCTGGTGACCCGGAGCTTGGCTACATGTTGCGCAACAAGCTGTTCTGGAAGGATTCGATGCACAATCGGCATGGCGAATATACGCATGCCTTGCAATGGCTGAGCATCGCCAGCAAGTTCGGCCGTCCGGCAGCGAGGCTCTATGCGCAACTGGGAAATTACCGCGCCAACGCGGCCGAGCGCAAGACCGTGTTCCTCTGGCAATGGCTGGCGGACTGCTTCCCTTCGGACATGCATGCGGATGCTGCAGGTACCGTGTTGAAGAATGGCGAGACACTGGAATCCCAGAGCTATCGCTCGCCACAAGTGATCACGGATTACTTGGTGCGCGGGCTGAAAGGACCGCTCAAGAATCACTTTGTCTCCAGCTTCCTGTGCATGCGCTACGACAAGCGCGGCTGGATTTCGGCAGCGACGAAAGATAAGGAAGGCAACAAGCTCCCGATGAGGAAGTTGCAAGGCGATTCGAAGGGCAGCGCGGAAGCCAAGAAAGCCGACGGGCAGTGGTCCAATAGCACGCGCCCCGGTGAAACCGGTAAAGCCCGTTGGGTGCGCGACGTAGCGCACGATGCCGCCGCGGTGGTGGCGAGTTCACACAAAACCTATGCGAAATCGTTCCATGGCTTGGACGGAAACCTGTACGAAGGAGGCTGACGTCAAACCATCCTGTGGTTCGGTCGATCAATGTTTTTGGAGGATTTATGGGCTATGTGGCCGTGAGCATCAAGGACTCGATGGTCTATTATTCGCATTATTCGAAAGCCGGGCAGGTCAGCCAGTATGGGCACGTTTCCACCAACCACGATCTGAACACATTGGTCGTGAGCAACGCGATTGTATTCCAGGTTTTCGCAACCAATTCCATTCAGCTTAGCGCCGACAATTTCGTGCGCTTCAAGAATGGCGGAAAGCGGCTCCCCAGTGGCGCTGCGGTTCCCAAGGGCGTAGGCAAGAAAGCGAAGCCGCGGAGCAGGTTGGACAGAAGAAACGACTTGGTCCGCGAGGGCGATGTCGGGCCTTACAGTACAGGTGTCGGATCGCTGAAGCACAACGTGGCAAGCGCGACATTGGAGCGGGACCATATCAGTTCCGACGGCGCGCTTAAGTATCGTGCGAACGTGCTAAATACGGGACCGCTTTCCGGAATGGGATACAGCGACGGCCAGATAAAGGCGCGAGGCATTGCCATCGCCATCGAGCACGACATCCATACCATGGGCTACAGCTACGGTTCGAAGCAAAAAAGAACCGATACGCCCAATGGCACTACCCGAATGCATTACGTGGCGCAGTTTCCGGAGCGTGGGCTTTATCTGGAAATCGAGGAGGAACTGGCCGCTTACTACGGAGCTGGTTCGCTTTCCTTTGAGTTGGTGGGGAGCTATCGCTATCTGTATCGCCTGAACGTGAAGAATGGTCACGTCACGGCTACCGATGAACTGGATGCGCTGATCGAGGCCTATCTGGCGGTTGCAGCATAGGCGCGTCTGCCATGCGTCTGCGCGACGCGGTGGCGATAAGTCGATTGAAAATTGGATTGTTTAACGAAGCGCTGTCCGGTCGCGTCCAGGCATTCGACGGCCGGTCTGTCGCCGATTTCACTACATGGGCATGCCGGTCGAAGCGAACGGATGAAATCGAGGAGAAGGGTTGTGCCAAAAATCTACTTTTGGAATGCGGAACATCTCTCAACGAATGCGGAACTGCTTTCCCAGGAAAGGGAGGCGGAAGCCGAGCGCGCTCAACTCGACACGATGCGGCAGCTTGAAAACCACGCGGCGAAAGGGGCCGTCGTAACCCCGCCAATTACGCGCTCGATGCGTCGGGTCGCAGGTAGGGAGGTAGTGAAGGCCGGGTCCTATCATCCCTACGCGCGGACCATCTACAGCGAAGACCGCAGGGTGCAGCGCCAAGTTGAGACCGAGTTGAGCCAGCTTCTTAAAGTCAACAGACTCGAATACAAGGCCGGCGTCAGCCTGCGCAAAGTCCAGACGCAACGCTGGCTCGAAAGCCAGCCGTCTCCGGTGTTCTATTGCGAGGTTCAGCAGGGCTTTCCAGGCAACACCTCTTCGTTACGCAACGCAGTCGCTCCTGGGGCCAAGATATTGTGCTATTGGACCAACATTCTCGGCGCGCTCGCCGAACCGCTGGCCTTTCCGGCGGTCGGTGCCGGCGTGCCTGGGCCGCCGGGCGGCCCGCATCTCGCCGGCGGCAATAGGCGCATTCCCAGGTGGGTGGTCCACGGCGGCATCAACCTGTTCTTCTGGCATGCGCCGTCTGGCAACAACGGCCAGGTCGTCGCTGCCATGTGGAACTTCATCAAAGCCAATCACGTCGGCAACAGCATCCTGTTCGGTGATCTCAACGCCGAACCCGGCCAGCTATTGGCTCAGGGGGTACCGGCCGGCGAAATCTGCGCGCCCGTCGGTCCGACGAGAATCAGCGGGCGTAAGCTCGACTACGCTTTGTCGAACTTCCAGCCGGTGCTGGTCTTTCGTGCCTTCGATCAGGCTGCGCCGCATGCCGAGATCAAGCGTCGTTTTGGTTCCGATCACGCAGCGATGTGCCTGCGCTGGTAGGAGCGTCCGGTACGGCGCATGAGCCCGGCAAGCGAAATCATGCAGGGTCTGTGGCGAATCCGGCACGAAGCGGCGGGCGGATCCGGCGCGTGCCGCTTGATCCATCCAACCGGCAGGCGACGGAATGCGAGTCGCGTCACTTTTATGCGTGATACTTGCGTGGCCCTCACTCTTCCGCCAGCCATGCTCGACGTCGTGCCCAGGCCGCTCCCGATCGCTGTCCAAGACTTGGCGCATCACGCCCCATGCCGCGGTTCGGGCATCGCACCGCGTTGGACCGTGCAAAAGGCCTCCCCGCCATGCCGCTGAACCCCGCCACCTGGCAGCGCCTGCAGGCGCTGTTCCATCAAGCCTGCGCCCTGCCCGAGCCGCAGCGCGCGGCCTTCGCGCAGGCGCAGGCCGGCGACGAGCCAGAGCTGCTGCACGAGCTGCTCGGCCTGCTCGCGGCCGACGTGCGCGCCACCGAGTTGCCGCGTCCGGGCCTGCTCGGCACGCTGCTCGGCGGCGATGGCAACGCCGACGAGGTGCCGCCCGGGACCCGCTTCGGCCCGTGGGCGATCGATCGGCTGATCGGCCGCGGCGGCATGGGCCAGGTCTATCTGGGCCATCGCGCCGATGGCGCCTACGCGCGCGAAGTGGCGATCAAGCTGATCGCCGCGACGGGACTGGATGCGCAGCAGCGGGCGGTGTTCGAGTTCGAATGCCGCCTGCTGGCGCAGATGCAGCATCCGGCGATCGCGCAGATCCACGATGCCGGCACCGATGCGCAGGGGCGGCCGTATCTGGTGATGGAGTACATCCGCGGCGAACCGCTGACCCGCTGGTGCGCGCAGCACGGGTTGTCGCTGCGCGCGCGGGTGGAGCTGCTGGTGCGGGTCGGCGAGGGTGTGCAGCACGCGCACCAGAAGGGCGTGATCCATCGCGATCTCAAGCCGAACAACGTGCTGGTCGGCGAGGTCGACGGGCGCCCGGTGCCGAGCATCATCGACTTCGGCATCGCGGTGGAAACCGCGCAGCCCTCGCGCAATCCGGCAGGCGCCAGCGGCACGCCCGGCTACATGAGCCCGGAGCAGGCGCAGGGCGACGGCGGCGGGGTGGACGCGCGCAGCGACGTGTACTCGCTGGGCGCCCTGCTGTACGAACTGATCTGCGGGGTGCGTCCGGAGCTGTTCGAGGCCGGCGTGCCGGAGGCGCCCTCGCGCTGGATCCAGGCGCAGCCGCAGCCGCTGCAGCGCGAGCTGGCACTGCAGCGTGGCCAGTCGCCGGCGCAATTGCTGCATGGGCTGCACGACGGCCTGGACGCGATCGTGTTGCAGGCGATGGCGCCGGACCGCGCCGCGCGCTATGCATCGGTGTCGTCGCTGCTGGATGATCTGCGCCGCTGGCTCGGCGACTATCCGCCGCGGGCGCTGCGCCGCTCGCGCGGGCGCGACGTGCGCAAGTTCGTGCAGCGCAACCGTGGTGCGGTGCTGGCTTCGCTGCTGGTGCTGGTCGCGTTGTGCGGCGGCCTGGCCAGCACGTTGTGGTCGCTGCGCAACGCGCAGCGCGAGGCGCAGCGGGCGCAGGTGACCGCGGACTTCCTCGGCTCGCTGCTGTCCAGCGTGGATCCGGCGGTGGCCCAGGACAAGGACAAGACCCTGCTGTTGCAGGTGATGGACCAGGCCTCGCAGCGCGCCACGCGCGAACTGGCAAGCCAGCCGCAGGCGTTGGTGGAGGTGGAACTGACCATCGGCACCAGCCTGGTCGGGCTAGGCGAGTACAAGCGCGCGGTGACCCAGCTTGAGGCGGCGCGGCGCCATGCACAGGCGCACTTGGGCGCCTACAGCGCCGACGAGCTGCAGATCATGCGCCTGCTCGGCGAGGCGCTGGTGAACGTGGGCGAGCCGAAGCGCGCGGAAGCCATCTTGCGCGAGGGCGTCGCGCAGGTGCGCCTGCGCCACGGCGCCGACGCGCCGCTGGGTTACGACATGCAGTCGCGGCTGAGTTGGGCGCTGCGCGTGCAGGGCGAAGCCAAGGCGGCGTTGCGCGAGAGCCGGCAGGCGTACACGGGCATCCTGCGGGTACTGCCGGCCGACGACCAGAGCGTGCTGAGCGCGGGCGATCGCTACGCCGCCACGCTGGCCGACGGCGGTGACTACGACCAGGCAATCGCCCTGATCCGGGACCTGATCGCGCGCCGCGGCGCGCGCCTGGGCGCGGAGCATCCCCTGACCCTGTCGATGCGCAACAGCCTGGCGGTCTATCTGCTGATGAAGCGCGACTACCCGGCGGCGGAGCGGGAGTTGAAGGCATTGCAGCCGATCATGATCCGCCTGTACGGGGTGAACGGCTCCGATACCCAGATGATCTACAACAACCTGGCCGGGGCGCTGCGCCAGCAGGGCAAGGTCGCCGAATCCGGACCCTACTACCGCAAGGCGCTGGACAATGCGCGCGCAAGATACCCCGAGGACCATCCCACCACCATCATGGCGCGCACCAACCATGCGTTCTGGATGCTCGACGACGGCCAGGCGCAGGCTGCCGCAGCTGAGCAGCGGGCGGTGTTGGCCGATGCCGAGCGTGTCCTCGGCGGCAGGCACGAGGTGACCGCGGAAATCCTGCGTGGCCTGGCCGAGGCGGAGATCGCCCTGGGCCAACGCGCACAGGCGCGCGCGCATGCCGAACGCACACGCGAGATCCTGGTCGGTCTGTACGGCGATGCGCCCGGGCCGCTGGCGCAAGTGCGCGAAACGCTGGCCAAGCTGGACGCGCCGGATGCGCCACGCTCGGCGTTGGTGGCTGAGACGAAATGACGGGTCGCGCGCCGCCGCGCGCGCCAAGCTGGATGCCTGGCCACTGCGCTCTCGGCTCCGCATGCAACCTGCCGCCCGCCTCACCGATCTTCATGTCTGCCCGATGGTCACCGGGGTGGTGCCGCATGTGGGCGGGCCGATCCTGGCGCCTGGCGCGCCGACGGTCCTGATCGGCGGGTTGCCGGCGGCGCGGATCGGCGACATGGCGGTGTGCGTGGGGCCGCCGGACAGCATCGTGTCCGGCGCACCGACCGTGCTGATCGCGGGCATGCCCGCAGCGCGGCTGGGCGACAGCACCGCGCACGGCGGGGCGATCGTGCTGGGGTGTTTCACCGTGTTGATCGGATAAGGGGAGCGGGGCGATGCAGCAGGCGGGGGTCGCGCTGGCGCGGCATGGGGATGCGGAAGCGGCCGCGGCCGGCATGGGGATGCCGGCCGCAGCGACGCTGGCGCAGACGATCGCCGTGCACCGGGCCGGGGACCTGGACGCGGCCGAGCGCGGCTATCGCGGCCTACTTGCGCAGCACGCCGCGCATGCCGACGCGCTGCACTTCCTCGGCGTGCTGTGCCATCAGCGCGGGTGCAGCGACGAAGCGCAACAACTGATCGAGCGCGCATTGGCGCTGATTCCCGCCTACCCGGACGCGCACAACAATCTCGGCAACGTGCACAAGGAATGCGCGCGCCTGGCAGAGGCCGAGGCCTGCTACCGGCGCGCGCTGGCCTGCGCGCCGTCGCACCACAACGCGCTGAGCAACCTGGCGGTGGTGCTGGAAGCGCAGGCGCGGCTGGACGAGGCGTTCCTGGCCTATGCGCAGCTGCTGCAGCAGGTACCCACGTACGCCCATGGCCACTATCTGCTCGGCCTGTTCCTGCGCAACCACGCGCAGCAGCACGAACACCTGGAGCAATCGGCCGAGTGCTTCCGCACCGCGTGGCAGCTGGATCCGGCCAACCTGCGCGCGCTGGAGGCGCTGGGCACCGCCTGGTACCTGCTCGGCCGCCACGACGAAGCGGTGGCGGTGTACCGCGACTGGCTGGTGCGCGATCCGCACAATGCGGTGGCCCGGCACATGCTGGCCGCGTGCGGCGGCAGCGCCGCGCCGCCGCGTGCCGACGATGCCTACGTGCGCGAAGTGTTCGATGGCTTCGCCGAGAGCTTCGACGAGCAACTGCTGAACAATCTCGAGTACCGCGCGCCGCAGCTGCTGGCCACGGAGCTGGCGCAGGTGCTGCATGCGCCGAGCGCGGCGCTGGACGTGCTCGACGCCGGCTGCGGCACCGGCCTGTGCGCGCCGCTGCTGCGGCCGCATGCGCGGCAGCTGGCCGGGGTGGACCTGTCCGGCGGCATGATCGACAAGGCGCGCCAGCGCGGCGGTTACGACGCGCTGGTGGTCGGCGAACTGACCGCGTACCTGCAGGCGCAGCCGCAGGCGTGGGACGTGGTGGTCTCGGCCGATACGCTGGTGTACTTCGGCGACCTGCGCGAGGTCTGCGCCGCGGCGCACGCCGCATTGCGCCGCGACGGCTGGCTGGCCTTCACCGTGGAGGCGCTGGACGCTGCGGACGATCGGGTGCAGCTCGGTTCGAGCGGGCGCTACCGGCACAGCCGCGCGCACGTGCAGGCCGCGCTGGCGCAGGCCGGCTTCGCGCGCGTGCAGCTGCGCGCCGATCAACTGCGCAAGGAGGGCGGTGCGCCGGTGCACGGCTGGGTGGTGCTGGCACGCCGCTAGCGCCGCGTGCTTGCAAGTCGCTGGGCGGCGAGGACGCGCGCCGCCGGCGGCCGCAGCGCTGAGACGAAATGTCGGCTTTCGCGCCGGGCGCCGTGTGAGTATCGCCCTGCCGGCAGCGCACGCGGGCGGCGTTCGGGCCGGTGCCGGCGTTACGCGCCGCACCGCGAACGCCGCTCGCGATCGCCGGCCCAGGTCCGCATTGCGCGGCGCTCGACTTCCCGGACACCACGATGCCCACGCCGATGATGACGCTGCACTCCGACCTTGGCGATGCGCTGCTGTTCTGGCGCATGCAGGCGACGGAAGCGTTGGGCGAACTGTTCGAGTACCGCCTGACCGCGCTCAGCACGCAGCCGCGGCCGGACCTGCGCGCGCTGCTCGGCACCTCGATGGCGGTGCAGCTGAAGGCGGGCGAAGGCCATGTGCGCTGGTACCACGGCATCGTCGCGCATGTCGCGCAGACCGGCTTCCACGTCGTCGACCGGCTCAGCTACGCGGTGCTGGAGCTGACCCTGGTGCCCAAGCCGTGGCTGCTGACCCAGCGCCGCGACTGCCGCATCTTCACCGCGCAGAGCGTGCCGGAGATCGTACGCACGGTGCTCGACGGCATCGGCTACGGCGACGTGACCCTGAGCCTGAGCGGCACCTACCCCAAGCGCGACTATTGCGTGCAATACCGCGAGGACGATTTCAACTTCGTCAGCCGCCTGCTCGAGCAGGAAGGCATCTATTACTTCTTCACCCACAGCCAGACCACGCATACGCTGGTGCTGGCCGACGCGCTGGGCGCGCATGCCAGCAACAGTGGCTTCGAGACCCTGCCGTACGTGCCGCCTGGCCAGCATGCCAAGGGGATGGGCGCCACCGTCAGCGAATGGCAGCTGGCGCGCAGCGTGCATACCAGCGCGCAGCAGCTCACCGACTACGATCCGTTGCGCCCGCGCGTGTCGCTGGCGGTGGACGAGGACATCGGCCACGGCGGCGATCTGCATCCGGTCAGCGGGTTGACCGCCTTCGACTATCCCGGCGCGCATGTGCAGGTCGCCGATGGCAAGCGCTACGCGCAGGTGCGTGCGGAAGCGCACAACGTGCAGCGTTCACGCTATCGCGGCGACAGCGATGCGGTCGGGCTGCGCGTGGGCGCGCTGTTCTCGCTGAAGGCGTTCCCGCGCCCGGAATGGAACCAGGAATACCTGGTGATCGGCGCGCACACCACGCTGGAAGCGCCGGGCTATGCCTCCGGCGCGGGCAGCGGCGCGGCGCCGTTCGCGTGCCGCTTCGAGGCGATCGAGAGCAAGCTGCCGTTCCGCACCGCGGCGCGCGCGCGGCAGCCGCTGATCGCCGGCCTGCAGACCGCGGTGGTCACCGGCAGCGACACCGACGAGGACATCGTGGTGGACCAGTACGGTCGCATCCAGGTCACCTTTCACTGGAACACCTCGGCGCGCGACGGCAGCAAGCCATCGTGCCCGGTGCGGGTGGCCTCGTCGTGGGCCGGCAAGGGCTGGGGCGCGATGAGCCTGCCGCGGGTGGGGCAGGAAGTGGTGGTCAGCTTCCTGGAAGGCGATCCGGACCGCCCGCTGGTGATCGGCAGCGTCTACAACGCCGATCACATGCCGCCGTTCGCGCTGCCGGACAACAAGACCCAGAGCGGGGTGCGCAGCCGTAGCGCCGGCGGCGGCGCGGCGGACTTCAACGAGATCCGCTTCGAGGACAAGCTCGGCAGCGAGGAGCTGTTCGTGCATGCGCAGAAGGACTTGCGCGAGGAAGTGGAGCACGACCACTTCGCCACCGTCGACAACGACCAGACCAGCACCGTCAAGCACGACCGCAAGCACAAGGTCGACAACGACGAGACGCTGGACGTCGGCAACAACGCCACGCACACGATCGGACAGAAGTTCAAGCTCAGTGCGGGCAGCGAGATCGAACTGGTCACCGGCGCGTCCAGCATCGTGATGAAGAGCAGCGGCGAGATCGAGATCAAGGGCGTGACCATCACCGTCACCGGCAACAATGCGGTGAACGTGGAAGGCAAGGTGCAGGTCGCGATCAAGGGCGGGGCGACCGTGGACATGGGCGCCGGCGCCAGCGTCAAGGTGCATTCGGACGCGATGCTGGCGCTGGAAGGCGGAGCGATGGGCACACTGAAGGCACCGATGCTCAGCCTCAAGGCCGATGCGCTGCACCAGATCGGCGGTGCGCTGATCATGATCGGTTGAGGACGCGGCGATGAATGCGATCGAGAAGGCCTGCGTGGAGATGGAGCTGTCGGCGCCGGCGCGCGCGCAGCTGGACATCGCGCAACCGGCGCAGGCCGCGGTGCGCGTGCTGCTCGACGGCGGCCAGCCGCAGGATGCGCTGAAGCTGCTGGCGCGGCTGCTGCCCAAGCGCTACGTGGTCGCCTGGCTGTGCCAGTGCGCGCGCGGCGAAGCCTTGTCGCCGGAAGACCGCGCCGGCGCCGCACTGGCCGAGAAATGGGTGCGCGAGCCGAACGAGGCCAACCGCCGCGCCGCGTTCGCCTTCGCCCAGGCCGGCGGCTACGCCTCGCTGGGCGCGTGGCTGGCGGCGGCGGTGGCCTGGTCCGGCGGCAGCCTGGCGCCGCCGAGCCAGGACACGCCGGTGCCGCCGGCCGAGCACCTGACCGCGCGCGCGGCGGTGGCGGCGATCAACCTGCTCGCCGCGCTGCAGCCGGCGCAGTTCGAGGCGCGGCGCCATGGCTATGCGCTGCACGCGCTGGAGTTGCTGGCCGGCGGAGCGGCGGCATGAGCGCGGTCGCGGCGCGATGCCACGCGCGCGCGGCAACGCCTAGCCCATCCGCAACAGCGTGTCCGCGGCCGCGCCGCGACACCCGATCCGAAGGAAGCGCCACGTGTCCCTACCGTCCAAACTGACCCTCACCGTCGCCGGCCAGGCCGCCGCCCAGTTCGGCGCGCGCGCGCAGATGGCGTTCGCGCAGCGCGGCGGCAGCATCGGCCGCGCCGACGACAGCGACTGGGTGCTGGCCGCGCCCGGCGTGTCGCGCACGCATGCGGTGGTGCGCTATCTCAACGGCATGTATTTCATCGAGGACCGCAGCACCAACGGCATGCTGCTCAACGGCGCCGCGCTGCAACGCGGCGACCCGGCCGCGCTCGGCGACGGCGACCGCCTGCAGCTGGACAGCTTCGAGATCCAGGTGCAGCTGCAGGCCGAAGCGCCCGCCGCACCGCCACCGCCCGCCGTGACGGTGCCCGACGACACGTCGGACCTGACCCAGGTGGTGCCGGCGGCGTTGCCGCCGCACGTGGCCAGCAGTGCGCCCAGTGCCGGTGTTGGCGCATTCGATTTCGACTTCGGTCTGCCCGGATTCGGCGGTGCCGCCGCGCCTGCGGGCGGCGCCTACGACGACGCGCTGCTCGGCGATCTCGGCGTGCCGGGCGCGGCCGGCGAACTGGACCCGCTGCGCCTGCTCGATCCGCTGCCGGCGCCGACCGCGCCGCCGCAGCCGACACAGAGCTGGAACCATAGCGATGCCGGTCACGACCATTTCCGCGTTCCCGCGCCGCCGGCAGCGGCCGCGGCGCGCGGCTTCGAACTGCCGGAAAACTGGGATCTGACCACCGGCGACTTCGCGCCAGCGGCGCCGCCGGCGGCGAGCGCCACGGCCACGCCTGCCGCGCCGCAGCCGTTCGCGGCGCAGGCTGTGCCCTCGGCGCCGTCCACGCAGATGCCGGACGACGTGGCGCGGATCTTCGAGATTGTGGTCGATGGGGTGATGGAGGTGCTGCGTGCACGCGCCGAGATCAAGAACACCTTCCGCCTGCCGGTGACGGTGATCCAGCGTTCGGAGAACAACCCGCTGAAGTTCGCGGCCACGCCCGAGGATGCGCTGCAGAAACTGCTGGCGCCGCCGAGCCCGGCGTTCCTGTCCGGCGTGGCCGCGTTCGACGACGCGTTCGACGACATCCGCTGCCACCAGATGGCGATGCTGGCCGGCATGCGCGCCGCGTTCGAATCGATGCTGTTCCACTTCAGCCCCGACCGGCTGGAGCAGGAGGTGGACGCCAGCGGCAAACGCTTGGCGTTCGCCGGCAAGGGCCGCTACTGGGAGCGCTATCGCGACAACTTTCAGGCCCTGGCCAAGGACCCGGACGAATGCTTCCGGCGCCTGTTCGGCGACGAGTTCGCCCGCGCCTACGAGGCGCAGCTGGCGCGGCTCAAGTCGGCAAGGCGCGCCGGCAAACCGCACCTGTAGGAGCGGCTTCAGCCGCGACAGGCAGTGTCCGCAGCACGTGTCGCGGCTGAAGCCGCTCCTACAAAAAGCTGCGTGGTCGCAGAGACAGGAACGCACGCGCGGCACATGCCGCCGACACCATGGTGCGGGTGGCCTGTAGCGTGTCGTCGATCGCGTCGGCGACGCGCTGCATATCGACGCACAACACCAGGAAATCGAAGGCGCCGGTCCGCAATGCACGCTGCGGTCGGCATCGTTGCGCAGGCCATCGTCTCGACGCAGTGCAGCGCCACGGCATCCCCGCCGCCCTGAGACGAATTGTCGGGTAGCGCGCATCCGCGCTGGCCACACTGCATCCCGCCAGCCTGGACTGCGCGCGCCGCGCGCCGCGTCCGGGCCGTCGGCAAGGGGATCGCACATTGGGGTCGGCTGCTGCGTCCAACGCGGCGGCCGCATCGCCATCGACAGCAGCGGACACGGCGGATCATGCACAACAACAAGGTCGTCTGGAGCGAGGGGCTGTTTCTGCGCCCCCAGCATCTGCAGCAGCAGGAGCGCTACCTGGAGCGCTACGTGGAGCTGCGCGCCGGCGGCCTGCATGCGCATGCCTGGGGCTTCTCCGAACTGGAACTGGAAACCGATCTGCTGGCGATCGGCAAGCTCGGCATCCGCCGCGCGCGCGGCGTGTTTCCCGACGGCACGCCGTTCGCGATGCCGGGCGACGATCCGCTGCCGCCGGCGCTGGACGTGGAGCCGAACTGGCGCGACCAGACCGTGTACCTGACCCTGCCGCTGCGCGCGGCCGCGCAGGCCGACGTGGGCCGCGCCGAAGCGCCGCCGGACCAGTTGTTCCGCTACCGGGTGCGCGAGACCGAGGTCGACGACGCCTCCGGCAGCATGCAGGGCGCGGTGCTGATGGAAGTGGGCGGGATGAGCACGCGCCTGTTGCCGCAGTCGCAGCCGCTGGACGGGCTGACCCGGATGCCGCTGGCGCGCATCGTCGAATCGCGCGCCGATCGCCAGGTGACGCTGGACGAGGCGTTCGTGCCGACCGTGCTGGCCTGCCAGGCGGCGCCGCGGCTGGCCACGTTCCTGGTCGAGCTGCTCGGCCTGCTGCACCAGCGCGGCGAAGCGCTGGCCGCGCGGGTGTCGGTGGGCGATCGCGGCGGCGCGGCGGAGATCGCCGATTTCCTGTTGCTGCAGGTGGTCAACCGCTGGCAGCCGCTCATCGCGCACTGGGCGCCGGCGCCGCTGCTGCATCCGCAGGACCTGTATGCGGCGCTGGTCGCGCTGGCCGGCGAACTGAGCACCTTCACCACCCCGGGCAAGCGCCCGCCGGCGTGGCCGGCCTATCGCCACGACGCGCTGCAGCCGAGTTTCGAGCCGGTGATCGCCAGCTTGCGCAGCAGCCTCAGCGCGGTGCTCGAACAGACCGCGCTGCCGATCCCGGTACAGGCGCGCAAGTTCGGCGTGTGGGTGGCGATGGTGCCGGACGCGGCCTTGTTCGACAGCGCCGCGTTCGTGCTCGCGGCCAAGGCCGACGTGCCCGCAGAAGAGCTGCGCCGGCAATTGCCGCTGCAGGCCAAGATCGGCCCGGTGGAGAAGATCCGCGACCTGGTCAATCTGCAGCTGCCCGGTATCGCGGCGATGCCGATGCCGGTGGCGCCGCGGCAGATCCCGTACCACGCCGGCTACCTGTATTTCGAATTCGACAAGCAGTCGCCGCTGTGGCGCACGTTGAAGGGCTCCGGCGGCATCGCGTTCCACTTCGGCAGCGAGTTCGCCGGGTTGGACCTGCAGCTGTGGGCGATCCGGAGCTGAGCGCATGAATTCACGTCCGCCCGTCGATCCGTTGAGCGATGCCACCATCATGCGTCCGCAGCGCGGCGCCGCAACGCCCGCCGCCGCCGCACCGGCCATGGCCTCCGCGCCTGCGCCCGGAGATGCCGACATCAGCGAATTCCTCGGCCGCAGCGTCAACCCGCTGGTGCAGGCGGCCAGCCCGCTGTTGCTGCTGGCGGTACAACTGCGGCACAGCGTGGCGCTGCCGGACGTGGCGCGGCTGCGCGAGCAGGTGACCGCGCAGGTGCGGCGCTTCGAGCAGCGTGCGCGCGACGGCGGCGCGGCGCCGGAAGCGGTCACCGCCGCCCGCTACGTGCTGTGCGCGATGCTCGACGAGGCGGTGCTCAATGCGCCGTGGGGCGAGCACAGCGGCTGGTCGCAGAAGACCTTGCTGGTGGTGTTCCATGGCGAGTCCTACGGCGGCGCCAAGTTCTTCCAGATCCTCGAACGCCTGTGCGCGGACGTGCCGCGCCACGTCGACCTGATCGAGCTGATGTACCTGTGCCTGGCGCTGGGCTTCTGCGGTCGCTACCAGATCGAGGCCGGCGGCCGCGCCAAGTTGGCCGAGATCCAGGACGACCTGTACCGGCGCATCCGCGCCCAGCGCGGCGCCGCGGCGGACACGCTGGCGCCGCATTGGCAGGGCGTGGACGACCGCCGCCGGCGCCTGGCGCGCTACCTGCCGCTGTGGGTGGCCGCATTGGGCATGGCCTGCATCGTGTTGCTGGCGTTCGCGTGGTTCAACGCGCGGCTCAATGCGCTGTCGGCGCCGATCAGCGCCGCCGCCGCGCAGATCGGCCTGCAGCGCGGCACGCCGCCGGATGCGCTGCGGCCGCCGCCGCCGCGGGTCACGCTCAAGCAGTTGCTGGCGCCGCAGGAGCGCGCCGGCCTGCTCGTCGTCGAAGAACAGGCCAACGGCCAGGCGCGGGTGCGGCTCAACGCCAACGCGATGTTCGCCTCCGGCGGGGTCGAGGTCGATCCGGACCAGCTGCCGCTGCTGGGCAAGATCGCCGCGGCACTGGAGCAGCTGCCGGGGCGGGTGATCGTGGTCGGGCATACCGACGACCAGCCGCTGCGTTCGCTGCGCTTCAAGGACAACTACGCGCTATCGGCCGCGCGCGCCGACGCGGTGGCGCAATTGTTGGGGCAGCGCCTGTCGGTGCCGGGGCGGATCGAATCGGCCGGCGCCGGCGATTCGCAGCCGGTGGCCGTGCCGCCGGACCTGGCGGCCAACCGGACGCGCAACCGCCGCGTCGAAATCCTGTTCCAACCGGGGGAGTGAGCGCCGTGGGCAAGCTGCTGGGAATGCTGCGATCCGGTTGGGTCGTGACCATGGTCGGGCTGCTGCTGGCGGCGCTGCTGATCTGGCTGATCGGCCCGTACATCGGCATCGCCGGACACCAGCCGCTGGCCGGCGCGGTGCCGCGGCTGCTGCTGATCCTGCTGCTGGTCGGCGCGTGGGCCGGCTGGCTGCAGTGGCAGCAACTGCGCGCGCGCCGGCAGAGCCGCCAGCTGGCCACCGAGATGGCCACGCCGTCGGCGCTGGACGCGCTCGGCGACGACCGCCAGGCGCGCGGCGCCGACGAACGCGACCAACTGCAGGCGCGCTTCCACGAAGCGGTGCAGATCCTGCGCAAGCGCCGTGGCGGCGGCGATCTGTACACGCTGCCGTGGTACGTGGTGATCGGCCCGCCCGGCTCGGGCAAGAGCACCTTGCTGCAGCATTCTGGCTTGCACTTCCCGCTCGCCGCGCGTTTCGGCCAGCAGGCGCTGCGCGGCATCGGCGGCACCCGCAACTGCGACTGGTGGTTCACCGACGAAGCGGTGTTCCTGGATACGGCCGGCCGCTACACCACGCAGGATTCCGATCGCCAGGTCGATGCCGGCGCGTGGATCGATTTTCTGCGCCTGCTGCGCCGCTACCGCCGCCGTCGCCCGCTCAACGGCGTGCTGGTGACGATGAGCATGTCCGACCTGCTGCTGCTCGACGACGCCGAGCGCGACCTGCACGTGCAGGCGATCCGGCGCCGCCTGGACGAACTCAGCGAGCAGCTGAAGATGAGCGTGCCGGTGTACCTGGTATTCACCAAGTGCGACCTGATCGGCGGCTTCGGCGAGTTCTTCGACGATCTCAATCCCGAGCAACGCGCGCAGGTGTGGGGCGTGTCGTTCCCGCTGCCGCGCAGCCTCGACGGCAGCGCCGCGCGCGGCTTCGCCGACGAGTACGCGCTGCTGCAGGAGCGGCTCAATGCGCGCCTGTTCGAACGCATGCACGTGGAGCGCGACCGTTCCCGGCGCGCGGCGATCCTGTCGTTCCCGCAACAGTTCGCCGCGCTCGGCGAAGCGGCGCGGCAATTCGTTGAAGGCGTGTTCGCCGGCACCGCCTACGGCACGCCGCCGTTGTTGCGCGGCGTGTACCTGACCTCCGGCACCCAGGAAGGCACGCCGATCGACCGCATGATGGGCGCGGTGGCGCGCACCTTCGGCCTGGCCGAAGCCAGCGTGCAGGCGCCGGGCGCGCAGCGCCGCACCTTCTTCGTCGGACGCCTGCTCAGCCAGGTGCTGCTGCGCGAATCCGGCCTGGCCGCGCGTGCGCCGGCGCTGGAGCGGCGCCGCGCCTGGCTGCAGGCGGCCGGCTACGCCGGCATCGCGCTGCTCGGCGTGCTGCTGCTGGGCGGACTCACCGGCAGCTACCTGGGCAACCGTGCCTACCTGCAGCAGGTGCGCGCGGCGCTGGATGCGCGCCCGCACAGTCCGGACCCGGACAGCGCGGCGACCACGCCGCAGTACTTCGCATTGGCGCTGCAGCAACTGGAGGGTACCCGCGCGCTGGCGCAGGTCGCGCAGCAATATCGCGACGGCGCGCCGTGGTCGATGCGGATGGGCCTGTACCAGGGCGATGCAGTCGGCGAGGAACTGCACGACGCCTACCTGCGCCAACTCAACGGCACCCTGGTGCCGGGCGTGGCGTTGCGCCTGCGCCAGGGCATGGCCGAGAACGCGGGCGCGCCGCAGGCGCTGTACTACTACCTCAAGGGCTACCTGATGCTGGGCCAGCCGCAGCATCTGGACGCGCCGCAGCTGACCGCGCTGAGCGCGATCGAATGGCGCAAGCTGTTTCCCGCCGACACGGTGCTGCAGCAGGCCCTGGCCGGGCATTTCCAGACGCTGCTCGACGAACCCGGGCGGCTGCGCGCGCTGTCGCTGGATCCGGCGCTGCTGGAGCAGGCGCGCAACACGCTGCGTTCGGCCGACCTGGCCACGCTGGTGTACGGCAACCTCAAGCTGTCGCAACCGCAGGCCGGCGCCGAGCCGCTGCAGCTGGACAAGGCGCTGGGCTTGCTCGGCAACGTGTTCCAGCGCAACAGCGGCACCGCGTTGTCCGAACCGCTGCCGGCGCTGTACACGCAACCGGTGTTCGCCGCGCTGGCCGGGCAGGGCATCGGCGAGGCGGTCGAACAGTTCGTGCGCGACGACTGGGTGTTCGGCCCGCGCCGCATCGACGCGCTGGGCAAGGCGCGGCTGGTGCAGCAGGTGCGCGTGCTCTACGAACAGGACTACATCCGCTACTGGGACAGCCTGCTGGCCGACCTGCATCTGCAGCCGGCCGCCGACCTGCAGCAGGCCAGCGCGATCGCGGCCAAGCTGGCCGGGCCGAGTTCGCCGTTGCGGCTGCTGCTCGGCGTGGTTCGCGACAACACCCAGCAATTGCTGCGTGCGCCGCCGCCCAAGCCCGGGCAGGACGCGGCGAGCAAGGCGGCGGGCAAGGCCGGCGCGAAACTGGCGGCCAAGCTGCCCGGCGGCAACGCGGCCATGGCCGCGGCGCTGGCCGCCAGCGGCGACGCAGGCGATGCCGCTGGCGCGCCGCCTGGCGAGGCCATCGCCAACCATTTCGCCGCGCTCAACGCGCTCGCCAGCGGTGCGCCCGGCGCCACGCCGTTGGACCACCTGCTCGGCGTGCTCGACCAGCTCAGCAAGACCCTGCTGACGATGACCGATCCGGCCACCGCCACACCGCAGCCCAATGCGCAATTGCTGCTGGCGCGACAGGAAGCGGCGCAACTGCCGCCGCCGCTGTCGGGCTGGTTGCAGGCGTTGACCGGCAGCAGCGCCGCGCTGATGACGCGCGGCGCGCAGACCGCATTGGACGCGCAGGTGCAGCAGGCGGTGGGCGTGGTCTGCGGCGAATTCGTCAAGGGCCGCTATCCGTTCGATCCGGCCAGCGCGCAGGAGATCCCGCTGCAGAACTTCGGCGAACTGTTCGGCGTCGGCGGGCGCTTCGACGCGCTGTACCGCGACGCACTGCAGAAGCTGCTCGACACCAGCGGCCGCGACTGGCGCTGGAAGAGCGGCCCGGATGCGCTGGCCGGCGCGCCGGGCTTGCCGGCGCAGCTGCAGCTGGCCGAGCGCATCAAGCAGAAATATTTTCGCGGCGCGGTGCAGCCGGAAGTCGGCTTCACCGTGCTGGCGCCGATCCTGGACGCCGGCGTGGCGCGGCTGACCGTGGACATCGAAGGCCAGCGCTTCGACTACACCGCCGGCGGCGTCGACAGCATGCCGATGAAATGGCCCGGGCCCACCCCCGGCCACGTCAGCATCGCCGCCTTCGGCGCCGACGGCGCCGCGCTGGGCCGGCTCGACTACCAGGGCGACTGGGCACTGTTCCGCGCGCTGCAGGCCGGCGACCTGCAGAACCCGTCGGACCTGCGCTTCGTCGCCCATTTCGACGTCGGGGGCCATGCGGTGCAACTGCCGCTGCGCGCCGGCAACCTGCGCCATCCCTTCCTCGACGCCGACGTGCGTCGCTTCGCGTGTGGGGGTTGAGGATGCAGCCGATGGCATTGCCCGGATTCTTCGGCAAGCTGCCGAGCGCCGGCGACTTCGTGCAGCGGCGGCTGCCGCCGGCATTCGTCGAACCGTGGGACCGGCATTTCTCGCAACTGATCGCCGGCGCGCGCGAGCAGCTCGGCACGCAGTGGGCACCGGCCTACCGCGGCAGCGGCCTGCATGCGTTCGTGCTCGGCAATGGCCTGTGCGGCGGAGTGGCCTGGGCCGGGGTGCTGGGGCCGGGCGAGGACCGCGTCGGCCGCTGTTTCCCGCTGGCCATCGCGTTGCCGCTGGCGCAGGCCGCGCCGGACCGCAGTTGGTATGCGCGCGTGGCCACGCTGCTCGGCCACGCGCTGGCCGATCGCGCGCTGGGCGTGGAGGCGTTCGACGCGCAGCTGCAGGCGCTGGCGCCGGATCCGGACGCCACCGCCATTCCCAATGCGCCGCGCGCGCTGGCCGGGCAGGCGTTGTGGTGGAGCGGCGACGGCGTGGTGCAGCACAGCGTCGGCCTGTTGTCCGCTCACGACTATCTTGGCTGGCTGACATCGGCCGCGCTCGCGCTGCCGGAGGCCACGCGCTGATGACCGCACACCACTATCGCTCGGCCGGGCATACCGAAGTCGGCAAGGTGCGCCGCCACAACGAGGATGCGCTGCTGCTGCGCGACGACGCCGGGCTGTGGGTGGTCGCCGACGGGCTCGGCGGGCATGCCGCCGGCGACTACGCCAGCGGCTTGATCGTCGAGCGCCTGGCGACGCTGCCGCGCGCCGCCGACGTGTGCGATTTCATCGAGGCGATCGAGGACGCGCTGGCGCAGATCAACAGCGAACTGCTGCACTGCGCCGCACAGCGCCAGGTCGACATGATCGCCTCCACCGTGGTGCTGCTGGTGCACGACCCGGATTTCATGCTCTACGGCTGGGTCGGCGACAGCCGCGGCTACGGCCGCCTCGGGGGGGCGCTGCGCCAGCTCACCCGCGACCACGTGCATGGGGTCAAGGACGACGCCACCCAGTTCGCATACGCCGGCGCCAGCGCCGAGCCGACCGCCAACGCCGGCGTGCTGACCCGCGCGGTCGGCGCGCAGGAACCGCTGTTCGTGGACTGGGTGCTGGCGCCGAGCGCGTCCGGCGCGCAGTTCCTGCTGTGCAGCGATGGCATCAACAAGGAAATCCCCGACCCGGAGCTGGATGCCGAGTGCCGCCTGCATGGCGAGCCGCAGGCGCTGCTGACGCGGTTGTTCGAATTGGCGATGGGCCGGGCGGCGCGCGATAACGTCACCGCCGTCGTCGTCCGCCTGCAGGAGTGAAGGACGTGCATGAAGATACCGCTACCGTCGTCGAGCTGGTCGCCGCGATGCGCACCGGCGAGCTGGACCTGAAGGCCGTGCTCGACGCATTGGCCAAACGCAGCGCCGTGCCCGAGGCCGACTACCGGGCCGGGGTGGAAACGCTGTGGCAGCTGCGCCAGCAGCATCTGCTCGACGACGTCACCGTGACCACGCTGGTGACCCGCCTCGACGCCTTGCGCGCGGACGGCGGTACTGCGCCCGTGGCCGCGCCGATCGACGACGACGCCACCGTGGTGATGCCGCGCCGTGCGCCGCCGCCGGCTGCGGTCGACGACGAAGCCACCCGCGTGCAGCCGGCAATGCCGCTGCCGCAGGCCGGCGCCGACCGCACCGGCGCGACCGGCACCGGCACCGGCGGCGCGACCGGCACCGCGGGCACCGCCAGCCTGGCCAGCTGGCAGCGCCTGGCCGATGCCGCCGGCGGCGATTACGCCACGGTCGGCACGCTGCTGAAGAGCCGCTTCTACCTGGAGCGCGAACTCGGCCGCGGCGGCATGGGCGTGGTCTACCTGGCGCGCGACGAACGCAAGGTCGAGGCGCGCGATCGCGACCCATGGCTGGCGGTGAAGGTGCTCAGCGACGAGTTCCGCCGCCATCCCGATTCGTTGATCGCGCTGCAGCGCGAGGCGCGGCGCTCGCAGAAGCTGGCCCACGACAACATCGTGCGCGTCTACGACTTCGACAAGGACCGCACCCTGGTCTTCATGACCATGGAGTACATCGACGGTTGCGACCTGAAGACGCTGATCCGCGAGCAGGCCTATAACGGCATGCCGCTGGCGCGCGCGCGGCCGCTGATCGAGGGCATGGCGCGGGCCCTGGCGCGGGCGCACGCCGCCGGCGTGGTGCATTCGGATTTCAAGCCGGGCAACGTGATGGTCACCCGCGACGGCGTGGCCAAGGTGTTCGATTTCGGCATCGCCCGCGCCGGCAAGCACGCCGCCGACGTGGCCGGCGAGCAGACCGTGTTCGACGCGGCCACGCTCGGCGCGCTGACCCCGGCCTACGCCAGCCTGGAAATGATCCGCGGCCAGGAGCCCACGCCGGCCGACGACATCTACGCGCTGGGCTGCGTGTGCTTCGAACTGCTCACCGGCAAGCATCCGTTCGACAAGCTCAGCGCCGAAGTGGCCTTGCGCGACAAGCGCGTGCCGCCGCCGGTGCCGGGCCTGACCAAGCGCCAATACCAGACCCTGTGTGCGGCGGTGGCGTTTCCCGCCGCGCAGCGCCTGGGCAAGGTCGAGGCGCTGCTGGAAGGCCTGCGCGAGGTGCCGCTGCGCGAGCGCACGCTGCCGCTGCTGGGCTACGGCACCGCGGCGCTGGTGCTGGTCGGCGCCGGCGGCTGGGGCGCGTCGCGCTATCTGCATCAGCGTCATGTGGAGCAGGTCACCGCGCGCTTCGGCGCCGCCGATCCGCAGCGTTACGTCGACGAGACCCAGGCGATGCAGGCGCTGGCCAGTCTCGACGACGACGACCGCCGGCGCCTGCTGGTGGACCGCGGCGACCTGATCCAGGATTTCCTGCTGCGCCGCCTGGATGCGCTGTGGAATCCGGCCAGCGGGCGCTACGACTACCGCGGCGCGCTGCAGGCGTTCGCGCTGCGCGACCGGTTGCGGCTGTATTCGCCGGCGCTGGACGCGCGCCGCGAGAGCATGGAGCGCGAGAAGAACGAACGCCTCAACGCGCTGGATACCGCGCTCAACGCGCAGATCGCCGCCGGCGCCATCTTCCGCGACCGCGCCGACAACGCATTGGCCACGCTGGACCAGGTGCGGCGCATCGATCCGAACAGCGCCCTGCTGCGCCACCCGGAACTGGAGCTGCGCCTGGACGCGGCGATCCAGCAGGCGGCCGACACGCAGCAGTGGGCGCAGGCGCGCACCCGCCTGCAGCAGGCGCGCGCGGCGCTGCCCGATTCGCTGCGGCTGCAGTTGCGCGGCGCGCAGCTGGAACTGGCGCAGCACCATGCCAGCCAGCCGGCGGTAGCGGCGCTGCACGATCCGGCGCAGGCGCGCAAGGCGCTGGCGGCGCTGCTGGCCGAGCCTTCCGCCGACCCGGACTGGCAGGACAACGTCGAAGCGGCGCTGGCGGTCCTGCCGGCGGCCGAACGCGATGCGCAGGACGCGGCGCTGGCCGCGGCGATCGCCGCGGCGGTCGCGCCGCAGAGCGATCCGCTGCAGTTGCCGGGCGCGCAGGCGCTGGTCGATTTCGGCCTGACCCAGGCGCCGCAGACGCCGCAGCTGCTGGCCCAGCGCGAGCGCCTGCAGACCCTGCAGCAACAGTTGCAGACCATGCTGGCGCGCCAGAGCGCCGAGGCCGAAGTGACCTCGCGGATCGAATCGATGCGCCGCGCCGCGGCCGCCAACGATCTGGACAAGGCGCGCCAGGCGCTGGCGCGCATCGGCGCGCTGCAACCGCAACATCCGTTCCTGCAGAAGGAAGCGCCGCAGCTGCTGGCCGGGGTCTATCTCGGCAACGCTGCCGGCGCGTTCCGCCAGGGCCGCTATCGGCAGGCCGCCGACTTGCTCGGCCAGGGCGTCGCCGCGCTCGGCGACCGCGCCGAACTGCGCGCCGCGCAGGCCCGCTACGACGTCGTCGCCGCGGTGATGGACGGCAGCGCGCAGGCCTTGCCCGCTGCCGCGCGGCAGCAACTCGGCCAGCGCCTGGAGGCGCTGTACCGCAGCGATGCGCAGGCGATGGCGCAGCTGGAAGCCGACCTGAAGGCGCGCGGGCAGCTGCCCGAAGGCACGCTCGGCGCGCGCCTGCAGCGCCAGGCCGGCAGCGATGCGCCCAGTTCCGATGCATTGGCGCCGACAGCGGCCGCGGCCGCAGCGGCCGAGCCGGCCGCCAAGGACGCCACGCGCAAACCCGCGGGCGGCAAGCCCGCCGCCAAGCCGGCGACCGCGCCTGCGGCCAGCGCGCGTGCGCCTGCCGCCGGCGCGGCGAGCGACGAGGAACCGTTGCCGCCGGTGCCGACCGGTCCCGATCCTTGCGCCGCTGCCGCGCCCGGACGCGGCAAGGCCTGCTTCGATGCGCTCGGCGCGCAGCGCGGGCCGATGCTGGTGGTGGTGCCCGGCCTGGCCGGCGGCAAGCCCTACGCGCTGTCGCGCGCGGAAGTGGCGGTGGCCGATTTCAACCTGTTCTGCCAGGCCACCGGCAAGTGCACCGCGCAACCGGCCGGGGATGCGGAACTGGCACGCGCACCGGTGCGCAACATCAGCCTGACCCAGGCCCGCGCCTACCTGCGCTGGCTGACCATCGCCAGCGGCGGCTGGCGCTATCGCCTGCCCACCGATGCCGAATGGCAGCACGCCGCGCAGGCCGGCAGCGACTGGCGGCAAGCCGAGGACAGCAATTGCGTGCCGCCCACCGCCAGCGCTGGCGACGCCAGCCGCGCACCGTTGCCGCCGCGCGGCCGCGAGCCCAATCCATGGGGGCTGATCAATGTCACCGGCAACGTCTGGGAGTGGGTGTCCAGCGGCGCCGGGGTGCAGGCGCGCGGCGGCAGTTTCGCCAGCTATTGGGCCGATTGCACGGTGCAGGCGCGGCGCGCCGACAACGGCTCGGCGCAGCCGGACGTGGGCCTGCGCGTGCTGCGGGAGCTGCCATGAACGAGGCCCAGCAACTGGCCAACGCGCATCTGCACGCGCTCGCCGAGGCCTATCAGCACGGCCGCATCGGCCGCGACGAATACCGCGCGCGGCGGCGCAACGTGCTGGCCTCCGTGCGCGATATCGGCCAGGGCGTGACCCATCGCAATGCGCTGCGGCCGACCGTGGCCACCGCCGCGCCGGCGGCCACGCGCGCCGCGCACGAACCGCTGCGTGCGCTGTTCGCCGACGCGCCGGCGCGCCGCCGCCGGCGCTGGCTCATGCTGTTTATTTTCGTGACGTTGATCGCACTTTTACTGCTATTCTTCGCTGGCGCCTTGCCCGCATTCGCAGGGCAGGCGCAAGCGGCGGCCGATCCCGGCCCGCGCGCGCATCGGTCCGCCGCTGCCGCCGCGGTACCCGGGGCGCAGTGGGGCGAGGCCGGCGCACGACAGGGAATCGTTCCAGGGGAAATCGCATGCGTATGACGTGTCTGGCCGCGGCTGTGTCCGCGTGGCTCGCTGCCGTTCCGGCGTGGGCGCAGCTGCCGCTTGCCGCCGCGGAAACCGGCACCGCGGCCAGCGGCGCCAGCGCCACGCTGCCGCCGTTGAAAGACCGCGAGGACAACGCGGTGACCTTGCAGGTCCGCGGCTTCCGCGTGCGCGATGTCGGCGAACACGCCAAGGCCGGCGTCACCCCGGCCAGCGTGCAGGCGCTGGCCGATGCGCAATTCCAGGCCTTGGCGCAGGGCCAGCCGGTGGTGGCGCTGCGTTTCGAGCAACTGCAGGCGGTGGCCGACGCCATCACCCGCGCCTACCGCCTGTCCGGCTTCATCGTCAGCACCGCCTACCTGCCGGCGCAGACCCCGGGGCCGGAACAGATCGTCGAGATCCGCGTGCTCGAAGGCCGCGTCGGCCAGGTCGAGGTCAAGGGCGCGTCGCGTTACCGCGCCAGCACCCTGGCCGCGCCGCTGCAGGCATTGCAGGGGCGCGCGCTGCGCAAGCAGGACGTGGATAGCGCGCTGCTGTATGTGCGCGACCTGCCGGGCGTGTCGGTGTCCTCGGTGCTGCAGCCGGGCCAGCACGAAGGCGAGACCGACGTGCTGCTGGTCGCCAGCGAGGCGCCGCGCCCGTATGCGATCAGCCTGGGCGGCAACAACTACGGCACCGACCTGACCGGCCGCTACCGCGCCCAGCTCGGACTGGCCTGGAATAGCCCGCTCGGCCTGGGCGATGTGCTGTCCGCCAGCTACGCCTATTCGCTGGATCCGCGGCAGAGCCGGATCGGCGCGCTGTCCTACGCGCTGCCGGTTCCGGCATTGCCCGGATTCGGCGCGGTGATCGGCGCCAGCCGCAGCGAACTGGAAGTGCGCAACGGCGTGTTCGCCACGCTCGGCCTGCAGGGCCCGACCTCGGTGGTCTACCTCGGCAGCGACTGGAAGTTCGTCAATCGCGAGAACCTGCAATGGCAGGCCTCGGCGCGCTACCTGCGCGAACAGTCGCGGCTCAGCGCCGCCGGCATCCAGCTGTCCGACCAGAAGTTCGACGTGGTCGAACTGAGCACCGCGCTGCGCCGTACCGACCTGCGCTGGCGCGGTATCGACCTGCTGCAGCTGAGCCTGCGCCAGTCGCTGCAGGACCGCTCGGCGACGCCGGACCTGGTCAGCCCGGAGCACGACAGCCACTTCAGCATCGCGCGGCTGAGCTATACGCGCATGCAGTACCTCAGCCGCACCCAGCGCCTGTACCTCAAGCTCAATGGCCAGTACAGCGACGACGCGCTGACCCCGATGGAACAGTTCGCTGTCGGCGGACCGGACAGCGTGCGCGCCTATCCGGTGTCCGACGCGCTCGGCGACCGCGGCTACTACGCCGCGCTGGAGTACCACGTCGATGCGCCCGGTTTCGCCGACGCCGCCTCGCCGTTCAACGGCCGGCCGTGGCGCGAGGTGCTGGAGCTGGACGTGTTCGCCGACCACGCGCAGGTCTACCCGGCCAGCGGCAACCGCGCGACCACCGCGGCGGTGAGCACGTTCGATGGCGCCGGTGCCGGCGTCACCTTGCGCGTGCCGCAATGGAAGAGCTTCGAACTGCGGCTCAGCGCCGCAAAGCCGACCGGCGGGCGCGACGCGTCCGACGGACGCGACGTCCGTTTCTATTCGCGTTTCGGTTTCACCTTTTGAGGAATCCGCTCATGTCCGCCATCGCCCAGACTTCGATCGCCCCCCGTGCCGCGCGCGCGCTGCGCCACTCGCCGCTCGCGTTGGCCATGGCGCTCGCGCTCGGCGCCGCGGCGCCCGGCAACGCGGCGGCGCAGGTGGCGAGTACCCAACTGCCGACCGGCGGCAGCATCGTCGGCGGCACCGGCACCATCAATGCGGCCAGCGGCGCGACCCTGACCATCGACCAGACCTCCAGCCGGATGGCGTTGAACTGGTCCGCGTTCGATATCGGCTCGGCGGCCACGGTGACGTTCAACCAGCCGTCCACCAATTCAGCGGTGCTCAACCTGGTGCAGAGCGGCAATCCCACGCAGATCTTCGGCAATCTCAACGCCAACGGCCAGGTGTTCCTGATCAACCCCAACGGGATCATCTTCGGCAGCACCACGCACATCAACGTTGGCGGGCTGGTGGCCAGCACCCTGGGCACCACCGCCTCCGCCTTCATGAGCGGCAACGACACGCTCGACGCCGGCGGCAACACGGTCGCGCTGATGTCCAACAGCGGCACCATCAACGCCGCCGCCGGCGCGGTCGACCTGATCGGCGGCAAGGTGGTCAACAGCGGCACCATCACCGCCAGCGCCGGCAACATCAACCTGGTCGGTGCCGACAAGGTCACCCTCACCTTCGAAAGCGGCGGCTTCGGCGTCGTCGTCGACAAGGCCTTGCAGCTGCAGCTGGACAGCGTGGCGGTGGACAACAGCAACAGCGGCACCCTCAGCGCGCCCGGCGGCATCATCACGCTGCAGGCGCGCGCCGCGCAGGGCCTGTTCGACCAGTTGATCAACAACAGCGGCACCATCACCGCCGCCGCCCTCAGCGGCGGCAGCGACGGCAGCGTGTCGCTGGTCGCCAACGGCAGCAGCCAGACCAGCGTCGGCGGCAGCGGCAGCATCGATGTGGGCAGCGGCGCGATCAACATCAGCACCGACCACAGCGTGCAGCAGAGCGGCACCTACACGGCCGGCACCCTGGGCGGCAGCATCGGCGGCGACGCCAGTTTCAGCGGCAGCAACCACATCGCCGCCCTCGCCAGCCTGAGCGTGGACGGCAACCTGAGCCTGACCAACGCCATCGACCTGGCGCAGTCCGGTGCACTGACGGTGGGTGGCAGCAGCAGCTTCTCGCTGGGCAGCCATGCGCTCACCCTGGACAACGCCGGCAACGACTTCGGGCAGGCGGTCGGCCTGAGCGCCGGCAACACCACGATCGTCGACAGCGGCGCGCTGACCCTGGGCACGCTGGCCACCGGCAATCTCGCCGCGACCAGCACCGGCGTCTTGAACCTCGGCAGCGGCAGCGTGACCGGCACCCTGGCCGCCACCAGCAACGGCGGCGCGATCGGCCAATCCGCGAGCAGCCCGCTGACGGTGACCGGCACCAGCAACCTCAATGCCGGCAGCGGCGCGATCACGCTGCAGCAATCGGGCAACGATTTCGGCGGCGCCGTGTCGCTGACCGGCAGCGGCATCGCCCTGACCGACGCCAACGCCCTGATCATCGGTACGCTGAGCCTGGGCAACAACAGCGCGCTGTCGTTGAACGCCGGCGGCACGCTGACCCTGCCGAGCAGTGCGATCGCCACCGGCAGCGCCAACCTGAGCCTGCACAGCGGCAACGTGCTGGCCACCGCGGCAGCGCTGTCCGGCACCAACGTGAGCCTGAGCGGCGACGCCGGCATCACCCTGGCACACGACGTCACCGCCACCGGCACGCTGGCGCTGACCACCGTCGACAGCGCGATCGCCCAGAGCGCCGGCGCAATCGCCGCCTCCGGCACCAGTAGCGTCAACGCCGGCAGCGGTGCGATCACCCTGACCGGTGCCGGCAACCACTTCGGGCAGGCCGTGAGCCTGACCGGCGGCACCACCCAGATCACCGACAGCGGCGCACTGACCCTCGGCACATTGGCGACCGGCAACCTCACCGCCATCAGCACAGGCGCACTGAATCTCGGCCGCGGCACGGTGACCGGTACGCTGTCCGCCACCAGCAACGGCGGCGCGATCACCCAATCCGCGAGCAATCCACTGACCGTCACCGGCACCAGTACCCTCAACGCCGGCACCGGCGCGATCACCCTGACCACCAGCGGCAACGACTTCGGCCAGGCGGTCAGCCTGACCGGCGGCAGCACCGCGATCACCGACGCCAACGCGCTGACCTTGGGCACGCTGGCCACCGGCAAACTCACCGCGATCAGTACCGGTGCCTTGAACCTGGGCCGCGGCACGGTGACTGGCACGTTGGCCGCGACCAGCAACAACGGCGCGATCACCCAGTCGGCGAGCAACCCGCTCACGGTCACCGGCACCAGCGCCCTCAATGCGGGCACCGGCGCGATCACGCTGACCACCACCGGCAACGACTTCGGTCAGGCGGTCAGCCTGACCGGCGGCAGCACCGCGCTCACCGACGCCAACGCGCTGACCCTGAGCACGCTGGCCACCGGCAACCTCACCCTGATCAGCAACGGCGTATTGAACCTGGGCACCGGCACCGTGACCGGCACCCTGGATGCGACCAGCAACGGCAGTAACATCCGCCAGTCCGGGTTGTACCCGATCACGGTCAGCGGCATCAGCAACTTCAATGCCGGCAGCACGGGAAATGTCAGCCTGACCACCAACGGCAACGACTTCGGGCAAGCGGTGAGCTTGACTGGCCGCAGCGTCGCGATCGTCGACATTGGCGCGCTGACCCTGGACACGCTGGTCACCGGCGACCTCTTCGCCGTCGCCACCGGGGACGTGAACCTGGGCCACGGCACGGTGACCGGCGGGCTGACCGTGTACAGCAACGGCGGCGCGATCACCCAGTCCGCGAGCAACCCACTCACGGTCACCGCCACCAGCTACTTCAATGCCGGCACCGGTGCGATCACCCTGACCACCGCCGGCAACGACTTCCGCCAAGCGCTCACTCTGATCAGCGGCAACGCCGCGATCACCAACGCCAACGCGCTGGCGTTTGACGCGCTGACCACCGGCTCTCTCACCGCCATCAGCAGCGGTGCACTGAACCTGGGCCGCGGCACGGTGAGCGGCGCCCTGTCCGCGACCAGCAACGGTGGCGCGATCAGCCAGTCCACGACCAATCCGCTCACGGTCAGCGGCACCAGCACCCTCGATGCCGGCGCCGGCTCGATCACGCTGGAACAGGCCGGCAACGATTTCGGCGGCGCCGTATCGCTGACCGGCAGCGGCATTCGCCTGGTCGACGGCAACGACCTGAACGTCGCCGCGTTGACCCTGGGCAGCAACAGCGCGCTGTCCTTGATCGCCGCCGGCACGCTGACCCTGCCGGCGAACGCGATCGATACCGGCAGTGCCGACCTGACCCTGCAGAGCGGCAATGCGCTGACCACTGGCGCGGCCTTGTCCGGTACCAACGTCAACCTGCGCGGCGACAACGGCATCACGCTGGCGCACAACGTCACCGCCGCCGGCGCGCTGACGCTGAGCGCCGTCAATAGCGCGATCGGCCAAAGCGCCGGCGTGCTCACCGTCAACAGCAGCAGCAGCATCGACGCCGGCACCGGCGCCATCGCCTTGACCAGTGCCGGCAACGATTTCGGCCAGGCGGTCAGCCTGACCGGCGGCAGCACCGCGATCTCCGATGCCAACGCGCTGACCTTTGGCACCCTGGCCACCGCCAACCTCACCGCGATCAGCAGCGGCGCCTTGAATCTGGGCAGCGGCACGGTGAACGGCACGCTGTCCGCAACCAGCAACGGCGGCGCGATCACCCAATCCGCGAGCAATCCGCTGACCGTCACCGGCACCAGTACCCTCAATGCCGGCACCGGGGCGATCACCTTGACCACCAGCGGCAACGACTTCGGCCAGGCGGTCAGTCTGACCGGCGGCACCACCTCGATCACCGATAGCGGCGCACTGACCCTGGGCACGCTGGCCACCGGCGCGCTCACCGCGACCAGCAGCGGCGCCTTGAACTTGGGCAGTGGCACCGTGACCGGCACGCTGTCGGCGACCAGCAACGGCGGCGCGATCACCCAGTCCACGACCAGCCCGCTCACCGTCAGCGGCACCAGCAGCCTCAATGCCGGCACCGGCGCGATCACGCTGGAGCAGGCCGGCAACGATTTCGGCGGCGCCGTGTCGCTGACCGGCAGCGGCATTCGCCTGGTCGACAGCAACGACCTGAACGTCGCCGCGTTGACCCTGGGCAGCAACAGCGCGCTGTCCTTGATCGCAGCCGGCACGCTGAGCTTGCCGGCGAACGCGATCGATACCGGTAGTGCCAACCTGACCCTGCACAGCGGCAACGTGCTGGCCACCGCGGCGGCGCTGTCCGGCACCAACGTGAGCCTCAGCGGCGACGACGGCATCACCCTGGCGCACGACGTCACCGCCGGCACGCTGGCGCTGACGACCAGCAACAGCGCGATCGTCCAGAGCGCCGGCGCACTCGCCGTCTCCGGCACCAGCAGCATCGACGCCGGCACCGGCGCCATCGTCTTGACCGGCGCCGGCAACGACTTCGGGCAAGCGGTGAGCCTGACCGGCGGTACCACGGCCATCACCGACAGCGGCGCGCTGACCTTGGGCACGCTGGCCACCGGCAACCTCACCGCCACCAGCAGCGGTGCGTTGAACCTGGGCAGCGGCACGGTCAACGGCGCATTGGTCGCGACCAGCAACGGCGGCGCGATCACCCAGTCCACGATCAACTCGCTCAGCGTCTCCGGCACCAGCGCACTCGACGCCGGCAGCGGCGCGATCGCGCTGGCCAACGCCGGCAACGACTTCGGCCAGGCGGTCAGCGCCACCGGCCGCGGCATCGCCCTGGCCGACGCCAACGCTCTGACCATCGGCGCACTGACCCTGGGCAGCAACAGCGCGCTGTCGCTCATCGCGGGCGGCGCGCTGTCGTTGCCAGCCATCGCGATCGACACCGGCACTGCCGACCTGACACTGCACAGCGGCGGCGTGCTGACCACGGCGGCCGCCCTGTCCGGGAACCGGCTGGACCTGGACGGCGCGGCCGGCATCGTCCTTGCCCACGACGTCACCGCCGGCGCCACGCTGCGCTTGCAGACCAGCAACGCGGCGATCTCGCAGACCGGCGGTGCGCTCGTTGTCGCCGGCACCAGCACGCTCGATGCCGGGACCGGCGCGATCGCCCTGAACCAGGCCGGCAACGACTTCGGCCAGGCGGTCAGCGTCACCGGCAGCGGCGTCGCCCTGACCGACGCCAACGACCTGAGCATCGGGGCGCTGAGCCTGGGCAGCAACAGTGCGCTGTCGCTGACCGCAGGCGGCACCCTGTCGTTGCCGGCCACCGCGATCGATACCGGCAGCGCCGACATCACCCTGCGCAGCGGCGGCGTGCTGACCACCGCGGCGGCCTTGTCCGGGAACCGGCTGGACCTGGACAGCGTCGGCGGCATCGTCCTTGCCGACAACGTGACTGCCCGCGACACGCTGCGGCTCAAGACCACCAACGCTGGCATCTCCCAGTCCGCCAGCAGCGCTGTCACCGTCGCCGGCACCAGCAGCATCGACGCCGGCAGCGGCGCGATCGCACTGACCAACGCCGGCAACGACTTCGTCGGCGCGGTCGAGCTCAGCGGCAGCGGCATCCAGCTCGCCGACCGCAACGATCTGAGCATCGCCGCCGTCCACAACGGCAACAATGCCGCGCTGTCGCTGCTCGCCGACGGTTCGCTCGACCTGCCGGGCGGCGCGATCGACACCGGCAGCGGCGACCTGAGCCTGGTCGCCCGCCACGGCACCCTGCGCCTGGATGGCGCGCTGAGCGGCCACAACCTGACCCTCAGCGGCGGCAGCGGCCTGAGCCTGGCCGACGACGTCGCCGTGACCGGCACTCTGCTGCTGAGCACGGACAACGCGGCCATCGTGCAGACGGCCGGCGCGCTGACGGTCGGCGGCAGCACCAGCATGAACACCGGCAGCGGCGGCATCGCCCTGACCGGCAGCGGCAACCATTTCGCCGGCACCGTGGACATCGCCGGCGGCGCGGTGCAGCTGCACGACAGCGGCGCGCTGCGCCTGGGCATGCTGTCGGTCGACAGCCTGGCAGTGAGCAGCGGCGGCGCGCTGACCCTGGGCAGCGGCAGCGTAGGCGGCGCCCTGCAGGCCGACAGCGGCAACGCCACGATCGGCCAGAGCGGCGCGCTCGACATCGGCGGCGCTACCCGCCTGACGGCCGGCAGCGGTGCGATCACGCTGGACCAGGCCAACCGCTTCGCCGGCCCACTGGCGTTCGACGGCGGCGCGGTCCGCATCGGCGCGCTCGGCGCGCTGACCCTGGGCGCCTCGAACGCCGCCGCGCTGCAACTCACCAGCACCGGCGCGCTGAGCCAGAACGGCGCCTTGCGCGTGACCGGCGATACCGCGATCGCCACCGGCAGCGGCGCGCTCGCGCTCGACGATGCCGGCAACGATTTCCAGGGCCTGCTCGCACTCAGCGGCGGCTCCGCGCGCGTCCGCGACGCCAACGCGCTGTCGCTGGGCACGCTGTCGCTGGGGTCGCTGGACGTTGCCAGCCACGGCGCGCTCAACCTGGGCGAAGGCAGCATCGCCGGCGATCTGGTCGCCACCAGCGGCGGCGGTACAGTGAGCCAGAGCGGCGCGCTGCAGGTGGGCGGCAGCACCACGATCGACAGCGGTGCCGGCGCGATCGCGCTGGACACCGCCGGCAATGATTTCCAGGGCGACGTGAACCTCGCCGGCGGCGCCACCACTCTGCGCGACCGCAATGCACTGTCGCTGGGCAGCGTGGCGGTCGCCGCGCTGAACGTGACCAGCGGCGGCGCCCTGTCGCTGGGCCAGGGTCGCATCGGCGGCGACCTGGTCGCGCGCAGCGACGCTGGCGGCGGCACCACCTCTACCATCGTCACCGCCAGCGCCACGCCCGCGGCGAGCGGCGGCGGCATCGGCCAGCGCGGCGCGCTGAGCGTCGCCGGCAGCACCACGCTGGATGCCGGCAGCGGCGCGATCGCGCTGACCGATGCCGGCAACGATTTCCAGGGCACGCTGCAGGCAAGCGGCGGCGACATCGCCATCGCTGATCGCAACGATTTGACGGTGGCGGCGCAGGCCAGCGGCACGCTGGCGCTGAGCGCGGGCGGCGCGCTGCGCACGGCCGGCGCGTTGAGCGGCAGCAGCATCGGCTTGAGCGCCGGCGGCGACCTGGGCCTGGGCCACGACGTGAGCAGCAGTGGCGCGCTGCAGTTGCGCAGCGGCGGCACGATCGCGCAGACCGCCGGCACGCTGCGTGCCGCCTCGCTGAGCGGCAGTTCCAGCGGCGCCACCAGCCTGACCGGCGCCAACGCCATCGCCGCGCTCGGTGCCTTCAACGCGACCCAGCTGAGCCTGCGCACGTTGGGCGACCTGAGCGTGACCGGTCCGGTCGCGGTTGCCGGTGCGCTGCGTCTGGACGCAGGCGGCGATCTGGCGATCGACGGCGCACTCGGCGGCCAGAGCGTCTGGTTGCAGGTCGGCGGCGACCTGAGCGAAACCAGCAGCGGCCGCATCAGCGCCGACACGCTGAGCGGCAGCGTCGGCGGCAGCACCCGGCTGGGCGCCGCCGGTGCGGCGATCGACAACCGCATCGGCACCCTGGGCGATTTCGCCTCGCCCGGCGGCTTCAGCCTGAGCAATGGCCAGAGCCTGACCCTGTCCGCGCTCAACGGCAGCGCCTACACCGTCAATGCCGGCACCTCGGCGCTGTACCTGGCCGTGCTCGGCGACCTGCTGCAGACCGACACCGCCTGGCTGTACGACGGCGCCGGCACCTTCTCGGCCAGCAGCCGCATCGGCACCGTCGCCAATCCGATCTACGTGCTGGGCGTGAGCAACCAGACCGTGGCGGCGGTCGGCCTGCCGCCAGCGTACTTCTACGCGGTTGCCGCCGACGGCAGCCTGCTGGTCGTGGACGGCGAGTCGGGCTTCAACGTCCCGACCTCGGCGTTCGCCAGCCGCGCGCAGAGTTCGAACAGCCGCACCATCGCCTATGTGGACCTGAGCGCGGCCAACGCCAGCTACCGCGCGTTCGGCCTGGTCAAACCGGGCCTGCGCCTGCCGGCCGACCAGCAGCCGGCCTGCGACGCCGACGATCCGGATGCGCAGTGCACGCAGGAGTGAGCGCAGCGCGCCGCCGTCCCGTTTCCCTGCCGGCGTGCGCCATCGCCACGCCGGCCGCATCCGCACCGGAGTGATTGCGCATGAGCACCGAACAGACCCTCGAGACGCTGCTGGCGCCGATCGCCGACGACGCCGCGTCCGGCCCGGACCTGGAATACGACCCCGACTTCCTGGCGCTGGACCGCGCCGCAGCGAACAAGGCCGAGCGCGCGGTCGGCGACAGCGTGATCGCCGCCGAGGAGCCCGACTGGGACAAGGTGCAGACCCTGGCGCTGGCGCTGTTCCGCCGCAGCCACGATCTGCGCGTGGCGATCCACCTGAGCGCGGCCTGGCTGCGCCTGCGCGGCCTGCCCGGCTGGGCCGACGGCCTGGCCCTGGTGCATGCGCTGCTGGCGCAGCGTTGGGACAGCGTGCATCCGCAGCTGGACGCCGAGGACGACGACGACCCGACCGCGCGGGTCAACGCCGTGGTCGCGCTGGGCGATCCGCTGGGCCTGCTCGGCGCGCTGCGCAGCACCGCCTTCGTGCAATCGCCGCGGCTGGGCCGCTTCAGCCTGCGCGACCTGCGCGTGGCCAACGGCAGCATCAAACCGGCCAACGCCGGCGACAGCGTGCCATCGCTGACCGAGATCGAGGCCTGCTGCCTGGACTGTCCGCTGGAAGCGTTGGGCGAGACCGTGGCCGCGGTGCAGCGCGCGCAGCAGCTGGCGCGCGAGCTGGACGCGCTGTTCGCCGAGCGCATCGGCAGCGCCGCACCGGACCTCAAGCCGTTGCTTGGCGATCTGCGCGACCTGGAGCGCTTCCTGCTGCCGCAATGGACCGCGCGCAACGGCGGCGCGGCCGAAGGCGACGCGGCGGGCGAGGAGCAGGCCGGTGGCGAGGGTGGCAGCGCTGCGCCTGCCGGAGCCGGCGGCGGCAACGCCCGCATCGCCAGCCCCGACGACGTGATGCGCCGGCTCGACGAGATCTGCGCCTACTACGCCAGCCACGAACCCTCCAGCCCGGTGCCGCTGCTGCTGCGCCGCGCGCAGCGCCTGGTCGGGCGCAACTTCCTGGACCTGCTCAAGGAACTGGCCCCGGCCGGGGTCAGCGAACTGCAGCACGTGGCCGGCGTCCGCGACGAGGACGCCTAGCCGCGGCAGCGCGCCAACACGCCCGCGCGCCGCGCGCGGGGATTCGCGGCGCCGCACGGCTGCGGCTCGCACACGGATAAGCGCGACGCGCTTCCCGCATCGCCTGCGATCCTCGGCCGCAAGACAAGGCGCGTAACAGGGCGCGCCACTCTCCTTCGCGAACGAACGGACCACGCAGCGAAGGCGCCGCCTGCTGCGCGCCGTCGCGTGCGCATGCGCCACGCACATGCCACTGCCGAACCACGGCGCGAGACGATCCCTCGGCCCCACGGCAGCACGGAATCAGGTTTGCACCGATGGTCCGGCCTGCGGCTTGCGCCGACCCTGGCTGCCAAGGACGCATGCGCCGCAGGTACACGACAGCAGCGCACGCGTCCAGCCACCGCGCCGCCTTCGCATCCTGCGATCGGCGCCTGCCACCGGACGAGGGAGTCGCAGCATGAGCATCGTCAGCGAATGGGAACTCAAGGCGCGCCTGCAGCCGCGCAGCGCCGAACTGAAGCGCGTGGACGTCGCCGTCCTGGCCTGGGCGAAGCAGGGCAACGGAGTGAAGGGTGCCAACGTCAACGCGGTGCGTACCCAGTTCGACGCATGGAAATCCGCGCAGGCGGCCGAATACGCCAGGTTGCGGTTGGTAGCCGACGAGTTGAACGCCGAGGTGGTCCGCCAATTGGCGGTTCCTGCTCCGGCGCCGGCCGCCGCTGCGGCGCCGGCCCAGGTGGTTGCGGTCGGCTGGCGGCTCGTCGCCTACGATCCGGCCAGGCACGGCGGCACGCTGTTGCCGGCGGCGCAACGCGTGGCGGCGCTGACCACCGCGGAAATCGCGCGCATCAACGAGGCGGTGCGGCGCGCCAGGGCGGCGGTGACGCTGGCCCGCGACGCGGTGCTCGACGCTGCCAGGCTCAAGCGCTTCGCCGCCGTTCCGGTGCCGCCGCCGGAACGCACCTATCTCGATTTCTTCGGCGCCTACGACGCCACGCGCCTGCAGAAGCTGGTCGAGAACTTCCGCGCGCTGGTGCTGGCGTTCGAAGGCACGCCGGACTTCATCGACGTGCGCAACCGCGTGGATTGGGCCGAGACCTACGGCGGCTGCGTGCGCCGCAACCTGGTGACCAAGAGCGCCAAGGGCGAACTGTCGCTGAGCGGAAAGGTGGAAATGCTGATGGGGCGCGCGTTCCTCGGCGGCGGCAACTACGAAAAGAGCACCGACGACACCATCGCCACCCTGGCGCACGAGTTCGCGCACGGCGCACTGAACGCGGTGGACGTCCCCGACCTCGACGCGGCTGGCAGCTTCCAGTGCGCGCGGGTCAGCGACGATCCGGCGCATGCCGACTTCGGCAATTCGGTATCGCCCTTCGCCCACCAGAGCAGCACCGAGCCGATGGACAAGGTCCTGGCGCAGTTCCATCCGGCCTATGCGCTGGTCAATGCGGACAACTACGGGCAGTTCACCAAGCGTGTGCTGATCGCCGCGCGCGGCTGAGCCGCCCCCACCCCCCCCACAAAACCTGCAAGGAGATCGTGCATGACCATCAACACGGAAGGCTATTACGTTGCCAACGGCAAATGGAAATCCGGTGCGACCGGCTCGGTCAGCGGCCAGGGCAAGCAGCAGCATTCGGAGATCGGCGTCTACAACGCACTTGGGGCGAAGGCGGCGGCCGGGCCGTTCCTGATCGTGCAGGACGCGTTTCCCTGCGCGGTCTGCGATGCGGCGTTCACCAAGCAGCGGCTGCCGCTGCTGGTCAAGGTCACCGCCAACAACGGCGCCTATTCGGCCGACCACGGCCTGGGCCAGAACCCGGCGGCGACCATCTATCCGTACTACCTGTGGTACCGCAACGGGGTCAAGACGGGCGGGACCGCGGCGGCGCCGGCCGGTTTCCCGGCGATCCCGGCCTTCGCCGCGATCACCCTGTAGGACGTGTCATCGATGGGGCGCTGTTACGCGGACATGCTGCCGTGTCGGCGCTCCACACGCGCGCAGGCGTGGCGCGAGCTGCCAGGGGATGGATGACATGCCCTGGGCAGCGGTCGCGCGCCGGCGCCTGGAGGCCGGCGCGCCGGTCTCACCAGCTGTACAGCTTCCAGTACACCGGCGACACGTTGTCCTTGCTGCCGTCCATGTGCCCGTCGCCGTTCTGGTCGTACAGGTAGTAGGCCGGGGCGTTGGCCGGGGTCACCTTGACCGCGCGCAGCTGGCCGGAGACCCGGTATTCGTCCACGCTGTCGCCGTTGTCCATCGTGCGGTGGGTCACGTCGGCACCGCGGACGTCCACCGGCGGACCGTCGGGGCCGATCCCGGTCGAGGCGCAGCCCGCCAGCAGCAACAGTGGAACCAGCATCAGGGCTTTCATCGCAGCATTCTCCACAGCTTGAAGTCGTCGCCACGGATTATGCGCCGAGCCGCCGTATTCGGCGCGCAACGGCTGGACGCGCGTAGCGCTTCATCCAACCTTTTTCTTGATGGGCTAGCAGCAGTTCCTTCTCCCATCGGGAGAAGGTGCCCCGCAGGGCCGGATGAGGTACGGGCACAGCCTCGTGCAGCCAAATTCCACGAGTCGCTCCGCGCCGGACCCTCACCCCAACCCCTCTCCCGATGGGAGAGGGGCTTAGGCCGTTCCTTCTCCCGTCGGGAGAAGGTGCCCCGAAGGGGCGGATGAGGGTACGGGCGCAGCCTCGTGCGCCCAATCTCCGCGAGTCGCTCCGCGCCGCACCCTCACCCCAACCCCTCTCCCGATGGGAGAGGGGCTCTTGGTCCGGTCCCGGCCCACGCCCAGCGTAGAATTGCCCGATGAGCCGATTAGTCCTGATCGACGGGTCCAGTTACCTGTATCGCGCGTTCCACGCGCTTCCCCCGCTGACCAACCCCGCCGGCGAGCCCACCGGCGCGCTGTTCGGCGTGGTCAACATGCTGCGTGCCACGCTGAAGGAGCGCCCCGAGTACGTCGCCTTCGTGGTCGATGCGCCCGGCAAGACCTTCCGCGACGACCTGTACGCACAGTACAAGGCCAACCGCCCGCCGATGCCCGACGAGCTGCGCGCGCAGGTCGAGCCGATGTGCCAGATCGTGCACGCGCTGGGCATCACCATCCTGCGCGAGGGCGGGGTGGAGGCCGACGACGTGATCGGCACCCTGGCCCTGCAGGGCGCCGGCGACGGCCTGGACGTGACCATCTCCACCGGCGACAAGGACTTCGCCCAGCTGGTGCGCCCCGGCGTGCAGCTGGTCAACACCATGAGCGGCAGCCGCATGGACTCCGACGCGGCGGTGATGGAGAAGTTCGGCGTGTGGCCGAGCCAGATCGTCGATCTGCTGGCGCTGATGGGCGACGCCATCGACAACGTGCCGGGAGTGGACAAGTGCGGCCCCAAGACCGCGGCCAAGTGGCTGGCCGAATACGGCTCGCTGGACGGGGTCATGGCCAATGCCGACGCGATCAAGGGCAAGATCGGCGAAAACCTGCGCGCGGCGCTGGCGCGGCTGCCGCTGAACCGCGAACTGGTCACGATCAAGACCGACGTGGCGCTGCCCGGCGGCCCGCGCACGCTGGCCCTGCGCGAGCAGGAGCCGGACCTGCTGCGCGGCCTGTACCAGCGCTACGGCTTCACCCAGGCGCTGCGCGACCTGGACGGCGGCGTGGCCGCCCCGGCTGGCGCCGCCGAGGTCGCCCCCAGCCTGCGCGGCACCGCCGCCGGCTATGCCCGCGCCGCCGCGCCGATCGACGACACCCTGGACCCGGCGCTGGCCGCCAAGGGCGACTACGCCGCGATCATGACCCCGGAGCAGTTCGAACACCTGCTGCAGCGCCTGCGCGCGTCCGCCGGCTTCGCCTTCGATACCGAGACCGACGCGCTGGACGCGATGCGCGCCAACCTGGTCGGGCTCAGCTTCGCGATCGAGCCCGGCCGCGCCGACTACCTGCCGCTGGGCCACGACTACCCCGGCGCGCCGGTGCAACTGGACCGGACCCTGGCGCTGGCGGCGCTGAAGCCGCTGCTGGAAGACCCGGCCAAGCCCAAGGTCGGCCAGCACGGCAAGTACGACCTGCACGTGCTGCGCCGCCACGGCGTGCACGTGCGCGGCTACGCCGACGACACCATGCTGGAGAGCTTCGTGCTCAATTCCACCGCCAGCCGCCACGACATGGACTCGCTGGCGCGGCGCTACCTGGGCTACGACACGGTCAAGTACGAGGACGTGGCCGGCAAGGGCGCCAAGCAGATCGCGTTCTCGCAGGTGGCCATCGACGATGCCACCGGCTACGCCGCCGAGGACGCCGACATCACCCTGCGCCTGCACCGTGCGCTGTCCGCGCAGCTGGATGCCGAGCCGGCATTGGCCAGGGTCTACCGCGAGATCGAGATGCCGCTGGTGCCGGTGCTGGCGCGGATCGAGGCCAACGGCGTCAGTGTGGACATGGCCGAACTGCGCAGGCAGAGCCAGGACCTGAGCCAGCGCATGCTCGCCGCGCAGCAGAAGGCCACCGCGCTGGCCGGGCGCACCTTCAACCTGGACTCGCCCAAGCAGCTGCAGGCGGTGCTGTTCGACGAACTGAAGCTGCCGGCGCTGATGAAGACCCCCAAGGGCCAGCCCAGCACCAACGAAGAGGCGCTGGAGGCGATCGCCGACCAGCACGAGCTGCCACGGGTGATCCTGGAATACCGCGGCCTGGCCAAGCTGCGCAGCACCTACACCGACAAGCTGCCGGAGATGATCAATCCCGACACCGGCCGCGTGCACACCAGTTACCACCAGGCCGGCGCCGCCACCGGACGGCTGTCCTCGGCCGATCCGAACCTGCAGAACATCCCGATCCGTACCGACGACGGCCGCCGCATCCGCCGCGCCTTCGTCGCCCCGCCGGGACGCAAGCTGATCGCCTGCGACTACTCGCAGATCGAACTGCGGATCATGGCCCACCTGTCCGAGGACCCGGGCCTGCTGCGCGCCTTCGGCGCCGGCGTGGACGTGCACCGCGCCACCGCCGCCGAGGTGTTCGGGCGCAAGCTCGAGGACGTCACCAACAACGAACGCCGCGCCGCCAAGGCGATCAACTTCGGGCTGATGTACGGCATGAGCGCGTTCGGCCTGGCCCGCAACCTGGGCATCGGCCGCGGCGAGGCGCAGGACTACGTGGCGCTGTACTTCAGCCGCTACCCGGCGGTGCGCGACTTCATGGAGCGCATGCGCGAGCAGGCGCGCACCCAGGGCTACGTGGAGACCCTGTTCGGCCGCCGCCTGTACCTGAACGACATCAACGCCAAGCAGCAGGGCCTGCGCGCCGGCGCCGAGCGCGCCGCGATCAACGCGCCGATGCAGGGCACCGCCGCGGACATCATCAAGCGCGCCATGGTCACCGTGGACGCCTGGCTGGAACAGCACCGCGAGCGCGCGCTGATGATCCTGCAGGTGCACGACGAACTGGTGTTCGAGGTCGACGCCGACTTCGTCGACACCCTGCTGCCCGAGGTGACCCGGCTGATGGCCGGCGCCGCCGAGCTGAAGGTGCCGCTGGTGGTGGACAGCGGCGTCGGCGACAACTGGGACGAGGCGCATTAGTTGGGGCGGGAATGGGGAATCGAGAATCGGGAATGGGAAAGCCCGGGCCGGCCAGCGGCCGGGTCTGGGTGTGGTGGAAGGGATGGGCGCGCGTTGCCGTGGGCGGCCCGATTCGCAGGCGCAGGAGTGGTGACCGGGTCGCGCTCGTGATGTTGCGGCACGCCTGAACGCCTTTATTCGAAACCGCGCGGTTTTTGGCGATGGGCCGCGCGGAGAGCGTCGCAGCGCAACTGTCTACGCGCTGCTCCTGTCGTTGCTCGCGTGGCGGATTGGATCGCACCGCACCGGTTTTGGAGCATCCATGCGCCAGACCGGCGAACAGCGCACAGTTTCGGGATCCACTCCGCATCACAAACGCGCGTCCGCCGCGTTCTTGTGCACGGATCCATCCTATAAAAAGCAGTTGTTTCTGGAACCCTGCGTTGCGCTGGATTTCGTGAATGAATCGGTCCTTAATTCGATGAATTTTTAACTAAAATCTTCACGAACTAGCAAGGTGCAAAATGGTTTTATATCCCTCGACAGGCGCAATACCTGTCGCGGATCTCCTCCCATCCCCTGGAGCAGATCTAGGAACGGCGACTCCTCCCCAAGTCTCCGTTCCCTGGCCCCGCCGACCTCCCCCTGGTCCGCGGGGCTTTTTATTGCCTGCGAAAAAATCCAGCTCAGCGCCATCGCCGCCGGCATACGCCGGGGTGCAACCACCTTACCTGCGAGCCGCGCGATGCCCGATCTTTTTCGTCTGTCGATGCCGTGGTGGGAATTCATTTTCCGCGCGGTCGTGGTGTATGTGGCGGTACTGACCATGGTGCGGGTATCGGGCAAGCGCGCGATGGGGCAATTGACACCGTTCGACATGCTGCTGATCGTGCTGCTCGGCAATGCGGTGCAGAACGCCCTGCTGGGCCAGGACACCTCGCTCGGCGGCGGCCTGTTGCTGGCGGCGACGCTGATCGCGCTGAACTTCGGGGTCGGCCTGATCACCTCGCGCAGCGACCGCGCCGAACGCCTGATCGAAGGCGAGCCGGTGGTGCTGGCGCGCGACGGCCATGTGTTCCGCCAGGTGCTGCGCCGCGAACTGGTCAGCAACGCCGACTTCGAGGCGGCGATGCGCCAGCAGGGCTGCCCGGGCCTGGACAACGTGCGCCTGGCGCTGCTGGAGACCAACGGCCACATCACCATCCTGACCGCCAAGGACGGTTGATCCCTGTAAACCCCTGTAGGAGCGGCTTCAGCCGCGACCGGGGCTTTCCCGGTAACGCCCGGTCGCGGCTGAAGCCGCTCCTACAGGAAGCTGCGTCGCCGCGACTAGCGGCGCGTCTCGGTCGGTTGCTCCAACTGGTACAGCGCGTCGTCCAGCGCGTCCCACTGGGTGGCCAGCTGCGCGCGGGCATCCTGCAGGCCGCGATTGTAGAACTGCGCGCCGATGCGCTCGGCGACGAAATCGAGCAGGAATTCGGCCTCGAAGCTGCCGATCTGCTGCTGCAGTTCCTCGCGCAGGTAGCGCTGCAGCTGCTCGGCGATGCGCGCCTTGTCCTCGCGTCCCAGCACGCCCGACGGCAGCGGTGCGCGGCTCATGCCAGCCAGTCGCGCGGCACCAGGTACTCGGCCAGGCGCGCCTCGGCGCTGTCCGGCTCGGGCTGGAAGCCGTATTCCCAGCGCACCCGCGGCGGCAGGCTCATCAGGATGCTCTCGCTGCGGCCGCCGCTCTGCAGGCCGAACAGGGTGCCGCGGTCGTAGACCAGGTTGAACTCGACGTAGCGCCCGCGCCGGTACAGCTGGAACTCGCGTTCGCGTTCGCCCCACGGCAGCGCGCGGCGGCGCTCGACGATCGGCAGGTAGGCGTCCAGGAAGCCGTCGCCGACCGCGCGCTGGTAGGCGAAGTCGCGCTCGAAGTCGGCGTGCAGGTCGTCGAAGAACAGCCCGCCCACGCCGCGGGTCTCGTTGCGGTGCTTGAGGAAGAAGTACTCGTCGCACCAGCGCTTGTGCGCGGCATAGCGGTCCTCGCCGAACGGCGCGCACAGCGCCTGCGCGGTGCGGTGCCAGTGGCGCACGTCCTCGTCGAACGGGTAGTACGGGGTCAGGTCGAAGCCGCCGCCGAACCACCAGGCCACGGTTTCGCCGTCGCGCTCGGCGCGGAAGAAGCGCACGTTGGCGTGGGTGGTGGGCAGGTAGGGGCTGTGCGGGTGGAACACCAGCGACACGCCGGTGGCACGCCACGAGGCGCCGGCCAGTTCCGGACGGTTGGCGCTGGCCGAGGGCGGCAGGCGCGTGCCGGACACGTCGGAGAAGCCGATCCCGGCCTGCTCGAACAGCGCACCGTCGCGCAGGATGCGGGTGCGCCCGCCGCCGCCTTCGGCGCGCTGCCACAGATCTTCTGCGAAGCGGGCCTGGCCGTCGGCGGCCTCGATGGCGGCGCAGATGCGGTCCTGCAGCCCGGTCAGGTAATCGCGTACTCGGTCGAACTCGGTCATGGTGGCGGTATGGCAGTCAGGCGGCGGGGAGGGGCGGTCGCCTGCGCTGGGCGACAGGCAGCGGCGCGGTGCACATTATTGCGTGCCGATCGCCAGGGGCTGTTAACGCGACCGGCATTGCCAGGTTGCCGGGCGCGGCGCTCGCGGGTTGCCCGAGGAGCTTCGCCCGTACCCCCATCCGCCCCTTCGGAGCACCTTCCCCCGTGGGGAGAAGGGAGCCATTGTCGGACAGTGCCAGCAAGCGCTGGCGCTGCGGCCCTGTGACCGGCTGATTGCGCCGTTACCGCGCCGCGGCACCGCAGTGGCCGGCTTCGTCGCCGAAGAACACCACGAAGCGGTGCGCGCGATCCAGACCGAGCAGCAGCTTCGCGCCGAGCGGACGCAGCCGCCATTGCTGTCCGTCCCGCTGGCGCAGCGCGATCTGGCCATCTTCCAGGCGCGCTTCCATGACCTCGCCCTCGCCGCTGCGCACGCTGCCATCGGCACCGAACTGCAGGCTGATCCCGTCGCCGATGGGGGCGACGAAGCGGCCGCATGGCAGCCGCGTGGCCGGCGGCGACTGCAGCAGCGCCGCGTCCACGTCTTCCAGTGCCGTGGTGCGGCCGCAGGCCACCGGATCGGACAGGGCGCAGGCCTGTTCCAGCAGCGCCTTGGCCCGCAGGAACTGGCCGGCGTCCCACTGCCGTTCCGCCGCCGCAGTGCAGATCTGCGGGGAGGCGCTGCGCTGGCACACGGCTTCGGGCTGCACTGCGGCGCCAGCCGGGGCGGGCGCGGCTGGCGCCGCCGCTGCGGGCTCGAGCAGCGCACGGCAGGCGAAAGGCAACTGCGGCCCGCACAGCGCCGCGGCGTGCGCCTGGTCGCCTCGAGCCAGCCGCTGCGCGCAGGCCGGCAGGTCCGCGCGGCACTGGGCGATCGCTGCTGTCGGCGCCGGGGCGGACGCGGCGCAGGGCGTGCTGTTGCCGCGCCGATAGACGGTGCCGTCCGCCGCACGGACCTGCGCGGCGTCTGCCGACAGCGTGTAGCGCTCGCTGCGGCCGCTGGCCAGATCGAACAACTGCAAGGCGTTGCCCTCGCGCAGCAGATGTAAGCGCCGCGGCGTGTCCTGCTCGGGTTCCAGCCGCGCGCTGTCGGCGCTTTCCAGATACAGCGCGTTCTGTGCGCCGTCCACGTACAGGCCGCAGACGGGGGCGACGGGCGCGGCGTCGGCGCAGGCGGCGATGCCGAACCAGGCCAGGGCGGACAGGGTGGCGCCGGCCAGGAAGCGGCGGCTGGGGCAATGCGATGTCATCGGAAGTCCTTTTCGAAGCCGGCGCGATGCCGGCGGGTGGGATCAGCTGCGGAATTCGGCGCGGATCGCCGGCCGGTACAACTGGTAGACGAACCAGCCGTGCAGCGCGGCGAACACCAGCGCGGTCACCGTGGCGGTGGCCATGCTGATCATGCGCCCGTTCTGCAGCTGGCCAAGCAACTGCGCGCCGTCGGCGCTGTGCAGCATCGCCTCGGGCAGCATCTGGCGCATCGCGCCGAAGAATTGCCACAACAGCGGCAGGCTGGCGAAGTTGGCCAGGCCGGTGACGACCAGGAAGGCGACGAAGCTCAGTCGTGCCCATTCGCGCCGTTGCTGCAGTCCCCAGGCGGAGGCGCTGAACAGCAGCGCCAGCAACGCCGACAGCAGCGACAGCGCGAACAGATGGTCCAGGCACCATTGCCACAGCGCCGGCAGCGCGATGCCGATGCGCACGACCACCTCTTGCAGCGCGCCATCGGGCAGCAGCGCCAGCACCGCCAGCTGGCCCAGCGCGTACAGCAGCCAGACCACGCCGACCACCAGCGAGATCTTCGCCATCGTGTCGATCATCGGGTTGCGTGCGGCGGGCAGCGGCGGGGGTGGCATCGGCGGTCCTTCGATGGGTGGCGGCATGAGGGGGCCGCGAAGCATCCGGCAAGGATAGGGCGGGTTGCCGCCGGCGCAAGCTGCGCCCCTTCGCCCGTCGGTTACCGGGAAGCCGGCGCTTCGCCCGTCGCGACCGCAGTCGCCCCCACAACAGACCCTGCGGTCCGCAGGAAATCCCTGTAGGAGCGGCTTCAGCCGCGACCATTTGCCACAGACAGCCCTACTTCAACTGCTGCTCGAACAGCTTCAGCACCCGCTTGTACTCGTCCAGCCACGAATCGGCGCGGGTGAAGCCATGTTTTTCCAGCGGGTACGGCGCGATCTCCCAGTTGTCCTTGTGCAGCTCGATCAGCTTCTGGCTCATGCTCACCGAATCGCGGAAGAACACGTTGTCGTCGATCATGCCGTGGGCGATCAGCAGGTGGTCGCGCAGGCCGGCGGCGTATTCGATCGGCGAGGAGGCGCGGTAGGCCTCCGGGTCCAGCTCCGGGGTGTTGAGGATGTTGGCGGTGTACTCGTGGTTGTACTGGGTCCAGTCGCCGACCGGGCGCAGCGCGGCGCCGGCCTTGAACGTGCCGGGGCTGCGGAACAGCGCCATGTAGGTCATGAAGCCGCCGTAGGAGCCGCCGTAGATGCCGGCGCGGTCGCGGTCGCCCTGCTTGTCGGCGACCAGCCAGTCCAGGCCGTCCAGGTAGTCCTCCAGTTCCGGATGGCCCATGTTGCGGTAGATCGCGGTGCGCCAGTCGCGGCCGTAGCCGGCGCTGGCGCGGTAGTCCAGGTCGAGCACCACGTAGCCCTTCTGCACCAGCAGGTTGTGGAACATCTGCTCGCGGAAATACGGGGTGTAGCGCGCCGACACGTTCTGCAGGTAGCCGGCGCCGTGCACGAACATCACGATCGGGTAGCGCTTGCCAGGTTCGGGATGCTGCGGGCCGTAGTACTTGCCCCAGACCACGCCGGCGCCATGCTTGGACGGCACCTGCACGTACTGCGGCTGGATCCAGTTGCGCGCCTTGAACGCGGCGCTGCGGGTGTCGGTAAGGGTGCGCGCGTTGCCGCCGGCCACCGGCACGACCGCCAGCTGCGGCGGCAGGTAGCTGCCCGAATAGCGCACCAGCAGCTGCTGGCCGTCCGGCGACAGCGCGAAGTCTTCCACGCCGTCGAGCGCGGTCAGTTCGCTGACGCGGTCGTCGCGCAGGTCGAGCTTGCATACTTCGTAGTCGCCCGGCCACTTGCGGTTGCACAGGAACAGGAAGCCCTGGCCATCGGCCGTGGCGACCGGCGCGGAGACTTCCCATTTGCCCGAGGTGCGCTGCCGCGGCTTGTCGGTGCCGCGCTGGGTGTACAGGTGCGCATAGCCGGATTGCTCGGACAGCAGCCACAGCGTCTGGTTGTCGGGCAGCCAGCCGAAGTCGTTGAAGCTCCAGCCGATCCAGGCCGCGTCGGTGAGGCGGTGGCGGTTGAGCAGGGTGGCCTTGTCCAGATCGACGCTGGCGATCCAGCGGTCCTTGTTGTCGACCGCGCGCAGCATCACCGCGACATTGCGGCCGTCGGCGCTCCAGTGCAGCGCCGGACCGGCGCCGTCGCCGTCGGTCTCCACGCGGATCGCGCGCGGCCCCTTCAGCGGTTCCTGCTTGGCCGCCTTGCGCAGCGCCGCCAGCGGATCGGCGTCGATGCCGGGCAGGCCGGCCACATCGAGCTTGCGCGCGCTGCCGGCGACCACGTCCACCAGCCACAGAGTCTGCGCCAGCGGCGGATTGCGGCCGACGCGGGTGCGCGCTTCCTGGAATTCCTCGTAGCCCGATTCGGTCACGTACTTGGGCATCTTGCCGTCGCGGCCTTCGTCGCCGCCCTTGGCGTGGGTGACCACCAGCAGGTGGCGGCCGTCCGGCGACAGCGCGCTGTCGTCGATGGCCACGTCCTCGCCCAGGTATACCGGCGCCGGCGCGCGGCTGCCGTCGGCGCGGCGCCAGGCCTGTTCCTGCTGCCGTGCCAGCTCGCGCTGCGCGCGGTCGCGGGCCAGGGTCTCCAGGGTGCGCAGCTGCTGCTCGCGCAGCGCGTCGGGCTTGGGCGCGGCGTCGGGATCGCGCTCGGCCTTGAGCACCGCCGCCTGCAGCGTGCCGCCGCCGGCGCTCCAGCGGTACCAGTCGTTGCCGACCCGCCACAGCGCACCGCCGTCGCTGGTGAACTGCGGGCGCGAGGCGGCCTCGTTGCTGCGGGTCAGCTGGGTCAGCGCGCCGCTGCGCAGGTCGCGCAGGAACACGTCGCCGTTGCGCACGAACAGCATGCGCTGGCGCGTCGCGTCGTAGACCGGATCGGCCGCATCCAGCGTGCTGCGCTGGGTGTCCTCGACGCGCTGCGCGGCGGCACCGTCGACGCCCTGGCGGTAGGTGTCGCGCACCGGGCTGCCGGCGCGCTTGAGCTGGTACTGCACCTGGCGCCCGTCCCAGGCCCACCAGGCGGCCTCGACCGGCGGTCCGATCCAGTCCGGATCGGCCATCGCCTGCTCGATCGTCAACGGGGCAGCGGCCTCCTGCGCGACGGCCAGCGGCGCCAGGCAGGACAGGGACAGCAACACAACGCACAGGGTTACGCGACGCATCTGGATTCCGGACGAACGGGCAAGCGGGGAGGGTAGCAGGGGGGCTGGGAATCGGGAATCGGGAATGGGGAATTGCAAAGGCGCTTTGCTTGCGCCTCGCCTTGCACGCGCGATCAAAGCAACAGGAAACCGCTCTTGCCATTCCCGATTCCCGATTCCCGATTCCCAGCCCCCCTGCGACAACCCGTCACACGCATTTTCACGGCCTGGGGCTAACAATGACGCTCAGTTACGGTTTCACGAGCGAACGTCCCATGGACGCAGTGCTGCTCTCGCGCATCCAGTTCGGATTCGTCATCAGTTTCCACGTGTTGTTCCCGGCCTTCACCATCGGCCTGTCGAGCTGGCTGGCGTTCCTGGAATGGCGCTGGCTGCGCACCCGCGACACGCTGTGGCGCGATCTGTATTTCTTCTGGCTGAAGATCTTCGCGGTGTCGTTCGGCATGGGCGTGGTCAGCGGCATCGTGATGAGCTTCCAGTTCGGCACCAACTGGTCGGTGCTCAGCGAGCGCGCCGGCAACATCCTCGGCCCGCTGCTCAGCTACGAGGTGCTGACCGCGTTCTTCCTGGAGGCCTCGTTCCTCGGGGTGATGCTGTTCGGCTGGCGCAAGGTGCCGGAGAAGCTGCATTTCCTGTCCACCTGCCTGGTCGCGCTGGGTACGCTGATCTCCACGTTCTGGATCCTGTCGGCCAACAGCTGGCTGCACACGCCGGCCGGCTACGCGATCGTCGATGGCGTGTTCCAGCCGGCCAGCTGGCGCGAGGTGATCTTCAATCCGTCGTTCCCGTATCGGTTGACGCACATGGTGCTGGCCGCGTTCATCACCACCTGCTTCGTGATCGGTGGGGTCAGCGGCTGGTACCTGCGCCGCGGCGTGCACGTGGAGGTGGCGGGGCGGATGCTGAAGCTGGCGGTGGCGTTCGCCGCGATCGCGGTGCCGCTGCAGATCGCCGCCGGCGACGCGCATGGCCTGAACACGCTCGAGCACCAGCCGATGAAGGTGGCGGCGATGGAGGCGCATTGGCATGGCGAGGCGCCCGGTGCCGGCGTGCCGCTGGTGCTGTTCGCGGTGCCCAACGAGAAAGCCGAGCGCAACGACTACGAGGTCAAGATCCCGCGCGTGGGCAGCCTGATCCTGACCCACACCCTGGATGGCGAGATCGCGCCGCTGACCTCGGTGCCGGCCGACGAGCGGCCGCCGGTGAAGCCGGTGTTCTACGCGTTCCGGATCATGGTCGGGCTGGGCATGGCGATGCTCCTGCTGGCCTTCGTGTCGCTGTTCTTTTGGTGGCGCGGCACGCTGTTGCGGCGGCGCTGGCTGCACGTGGCCTGGAACGCGATGCTGCCGGCCGGGTTCGTGGCCTTGCTGGCCGGCTGGTTCGTCACCGAGATCGGGCGCCAGCCGTACGTGATCTACGGCCTGCTGCGCACCCGCGATGCGGTCAGCGCGATCAGCCCGGCGATGGTGTGGGTGTCGCTGGGCGTGTACGTGGCCGCGTATGCCTTCGTGTTCGGCTTCGGCGGCTGGTACATCCTGAAGATGCTGCGCAAGGGGCCGCTGCCGCACGAGCCCGAGCCGCAACTGCAGGATGGCGACAAGACCCCGGCGCGGCCGATCTCGGCGGCCGACGACAACCTCGAGGAGACGCGCTGATGGACATGGCCACCGTGCTGCCGGTGATCTGGTTCGGGGTGATCGGATTCGGCGTGCTGATGTACGTGCTGCTGGACGGCTTCGTGCTCGGCCTGGGCATCCTCGCCCCGTTCGCCGAGGACGAGGACCAGCTCGACCTGATGATGAACACCGCCGCGCCGATCTGGGACGGCAACGAGACCTGGCTGGTGCTCGGCGGTGCCGGCCTGCTGGCGGCGTTCCCCAAGGCCTATGCGCTGATCCTGTCGGCGCTGTACCTGCCGGTGCTGATGATGCTGATCGCGCTGGTGTTCCGCGGCGTGGCCTTCGAGTTCCGCTTCAAGGCGCACACTTCCAAGTACCTGTGGGGCTGGGCGTTCGCCGCCGGCTCGCTGTGCGCGGCGTTCTGGCAGGGCGTGATTCTCGGCGCGCTGGTCGAGGGCATGCCGCTGCAGGGCGGCAAGTATCTGGGCGGCGTGCTGGGCTGGTTCAGCCCGTTCTCGATGCTGACCGGCGCGGCGGTGGTGTTCGGCTATGCGCTGCTCGGCGGCAGCTGGTTGATCCTGAAGACCGAGGGGCCGATGCAGCGCATCGCGCGTTCGCTGACCCGGCCGCTGGTGCTGGTGGTGGTGGTGTTCATGGGCCTGGTCAGCGCCTGGCTGCCGTTCCTGGACTCGCGGATCATGGCGCGCTGGTTCCACGGCGGCAATTTCTGGTGGCTGTCGCCGGTGCCGCTGCTGGTGCTGGTCAACGCGTTCGCGCTGTGGCGCGCGGCGATGGCGCAGGGCCGCGATGCGCGCCCGTTCCTGCTGACCCTGTGTTTCTTCGTGCTCGGGTTCTTCGGCCTGGTGCTGGGCATCTGGCCGAACATCGTGCCGCCGGGGCTGACCATCTGGGAAGCGGCCTCGCCGCCGTCCTCGCAGGGCTTCGTGCTGGCCGGGCTGGTGGTGTTGCTGCCGGTGATCCTGGGCTATACCGCATGGTCGTACCGGGTGTTCCGCGGCAAGATCACCGCCGACAGCGGCTACCACCACTGAGTCCGGCGGCACCGGCGCGCCGCTTGCCGCGATCGCGTGCGCGGCGGCGCCGGCTTGCCAGCGGCGGCGGTGGCGGCCAAGCTACCGATTCGCGCTGCCCGTTGCGGGCCTGTCGCCCGCCGAGCCTTCGCCACGCATGCCTGTCGCTTCGTCCGCCGTTTCCCCGCCGCTGCTGCATCCTCTTGCCGTCGGCGACCTGCACCGTCCGCTGGCCTATGCCGGCGGCCAGCACATCGATCTGGCCACCTTCCTCGGCCACGTGCGCGGCCTGGCCGCTGTGCTGCCGCCGGGCCGGCATGCGCTGAACCTGTGCGAGGACCGCTACCGCTTCATGGTCGCGTTCTGCGCGGTCGCGCTGCGCGGGCAGACCTCGCTGCTGCCGTCCTCGCGCGCGCCGGCGGTGGTCGCCGAAGTGCAGCGCAGCCATGCAGACAGCTATTGCCTGGGCGACCTGGAACTGGCCGAACCGCCGCCGCGCTACTGGCAGCTGCCCGAGCCGTTGCCGAGCCTGGACGGCGACATGCCGCAACTGGCGGACGATGCGCTCGTCGCGATCGGCTTCACCTCCGGCAGCACCGGCACGCCGAAACCCAACCCCAAGACCTGGGGCAGTTTCCTGACCAGCACCCGCCAGGATCTGCTGGCGCTGGTCGGATTGTGGGAGGCGGACGCGGTACCGCAGGTGGTGGCGACGGTGCCGCCGCAGCACATGTACGGCATGGAGCTGTCGATCCTGTTGCCGCTGGTGACGCCTCTGGCGGTACATGCCGGGCGGCCGTTCTTCCCCGAGGACGTGGCGCGCGCGCTGGCGCAGGTGCCGGCGCCGCGGCTGCTGGTGACCACGCCGGTGCATCTGCGCGCGCTGGTCGAATCCGGCGTCGCCCTGCCGCCGCTGGCCGGCATCGTCTCGGCCACCGCGCCGCTGGCGCAGGAACTGGCCGCGGCCGCCGAGGCGCGCTTCGGCGGGCAGGTGCGCGAGATGTTCGGTTCCACCGAAACCTGCGTGTTCGCCAGCCGCCGCACCGCCTGCGAAGCGCAGTGGACGCCGCTGCCCGGCGTGCGCGTGGCACCGCAACCAGATGGCACGTTGGTGCACGCGCCGCACCTGCCGCAGCCGGTGCTGCTGGCCGACCTGATGGACGTGGACGCCGACGGCCGCTTCCAGGTCCGCGGCCGCCAGGCCGACCTGCTGGAGATCGCCGGCAAGCGCGCCTCGCTGGCCGACCTGACCCGGCGCCTGCTGGGCGTGCCGGGCGTGGTCGACGGCGCGATGCTGCAGCTGGAACCCGAACCCGGCCAGGCGGTCGGCCGCATCGCCGCCGTAGTGGTCGCGCCGACCCTGGACGAAGCCGCGATCCTGGCCGCATTGCGCCGCGAGCTGGACCCGGTGTTCCTGCCGCGCCGCCTGCGCAAGCTCGATGCCTTGCCGCGCAACGAAACCGGCAAGCTGCCGCGCGATCGGTTGCTGGCGTTGTTGGCGGGGGAGCGCGAAGGCTGAGGGGTGGTCAGTGCCGGATGCCGTCGTGCTTCCGGCGACTGTCGAATCTGCAGAGCATGACGCTGCAGTGGCCGGGGAATTCGCTGCTGTTCCTGATTGGATAGGTGGATACGGTACGCGGCACGCATCTCGCACGCCCTGGCGGTCGTCACTGCCTTTGGCACTCGGCCCGGCCTCAACGCCGAATGGACCAGCCGCCGCTCTTCAGGATAAAGCGCTCAATACCTTCGCCACGAGGCGCTCCAGGTCCACCGGCACGCGCGTATCCACCGCGACCACCGTCCCCAGTCCAACCGGCCCGGCGTACTCCGCAAGCATGTCCGGCGGCAGTTCTTTCAACGGATGCGCGGCGTGATGTGCGCTGGCCGCCGCACGATCCCGAAAACGTCGGGCGGTTTCGTCGGGACCGCAGTCGCAATGAACTTCGACGATGACCGCGTCCAGGCTGGTCAGTTTTTCGCGTTCGTACGCGCTGCGCGGCCGGAAGTTTGCTTCCAGCACCGCTTGCGGCGCGTGGCGCGCCAGCGACCAGAGCAGTTCCATCGCCGCGCCGCCGAGACGGCGTGACGCGGCCAGATCGCCGCCGCTGTCGCCGAGGCTGTCGGTCAGCGTTTCCTTGATGACATCCTTGCAGAACAGCGGAAAGCCGAGCCGTTTGGCAAGCGGCATCGCCAGGGTGGTTTTTCCTGCGCCAGGCGCGCCGGAAACGATCACGATCTTGCGGCGAATGTCGGACATGGAATGCCAGTGCACAGGTCTGGATCGGATGCCGCCGATTATCTGGCGACGCTACTCGGGGTTCGGTGCGCGCATGCGAGCACCGAACCGGGCGGCCGCCGCTACCGAACATCTTGCGTTGTTCGACGCCTCGCCGAGCAGGCGCTACCGCCGCCATGACGGCAGGCGGATACCCTCAGCCGCGCGCACGCTCAACCATGCACGCCATCGATCTCCACCGCCAGTTCGTTGCGGCAGATCACCGCATGCAGCAGCAGGCGTGGCACGCGCTCGCCGAAGCGGGCGTCCAGCGCGGCGGCGACCAACGGCAGGTCGGCCGCTTCGCGTACGTAGACCTTGAGCCGGGTGCCGTCGCCGAACTGCGCCGGCAGATCGGGGGCGTGGATGCGTGCGGCGCCCAGCAGCGCATCGAAATTGGCGAAGGTTTCTTCCAGCTGCGCCAGCAGCTGGCCGGTGTGCATCGAGGCGTGGCCGACCACGCTGGCGGTGCCGGACAGCAGCAGCGGCATGTCGCTGCCGGCCGGCGGCAGCATCGCGCGGGCGAAGCTCGGCGATTGCGGGCCGTACTGGCGCGGGTAGCGGTAGGCGCTGACCTGGCGCGGGTTCTCCAGCGGCGTGCCGGCCTGCGCGGCGGCCAGCCAGTAGATCTGCATCACCCGCGCGTCGTCGCAACGGCCGACCGCGGTGGCGGCCGGCAGCTGGCTGGCGTCGAAATCGCCCAGGCCGCGCGCGCGGCCGACGCAGAACTGGCGGTAGCGCTCGCGGTCGCCGCTGCCCAGGGTGATCGCGTCGAGGTAGTTCCAGATGCGCAGCAGGCGCGGCGTGGCGCTGCGGCCGACGAAGGCGGTGATCTGCGCGTAGGCCAGGCGCGAGGCCTCTTCGATCTCCAGCGTCTGCTCGTCGATCTCGATCACGCCGAACTGCAGGCGCCCGTCGCTGGCCCAGGCGATGTCGCCGTCGCGGCCGCTGCTGACCGGCGCGTCGGTGCGCCAGACCTCGAGCATGCGCGGGCCGTGCGGCTGCAGCGGCACGCGCAGGTAGCGCGGATCGTCGTGGTGCGGCGCGTCGTTGCCGAAGCCGAACACCGCCAGCACCCGTTCGTCGCGCAGCAGCGCGCCCGGATCGGTCTCGGCGACGTAGTCCACCTGCAGCTGCGGGTGGCGCTGCGCGTGGGACGGGAACTGCGGGTGCGGCCGGCTCATGAGTTGTCTCCGTGCAAGGTGTCGCCGTGGAACTGTTCGCGTGCCTGGCGGCGTCGCTGGCGCCAGGACCGCCAGGCGCGCGGCAGCATCGCCGCTGCGGACATGGCGTAGATCGCGCGGAACACGCGCAGCCGGCGCAGGACCCCGCGGTTGTCGAAGACATCGCCGGCCAGCATCGCCACGATCGCCTGTTCCACCTGCAGCACGTTGCGCGGCTGCGCGAACAGCTCGCGCATGGTCGGCGAGGTGAAGCGGTAGATGAACCATTTGAATTCGTCCAGGCCGCGGCGCAGGTGTTTCTCCAGGCCGCGCTGCAGCCGCGCCTCGCGCGCCGGATCGCGCAGCGCCGCATCCACCATCGCCGCGCCGCGTTCGGCGCTGTGCATGGCCAGGTACACGCCGGAGGAGAACATCGGATCGACGAAGGCATAGGCGTCGCCGAGCATCAGCCAGCGCGGCCCGCTCATGCGCGTGCACTCGTAGGCGTAGTTGCCGGTGGCGTGCACCGGCGCCACCCGCTGCGCGCCGGCCATGCGCTCGACCACGTCCGGGTTCAGCGCCAGGGTGCGCATCAGGAACGCCTCGCTGTCGCCCTGGCGGGTCTTCATGTATTCCGGGTAGCACACCGCGCCGACGCTCATCACGTCGTCGGGCAGCGGAATCAGCCACATCCAGCCGTGCGGATGGCGGTAGATGCTGATGTTGCCGGCATCCTCGCCGGGACGCCGCGCCACGCCGCGGAAATGGCTGAACAACGCCGCCGACTGGTGCTGGGCGTTGGCGCGCTTGAGCTTGAGCTTGTTGCCGAGGAAGGTGTCGCGGCCGCTGGCGTCGATCAGGTAGCGCGGACAGAAGCTGTGCACGCCGTCGGCGCTGCGCGCCTGCACCAGCGGCTGCGCGCCGTCCAGCTGCACGGTCTCGACCTTGACCCCTTCGCGCAGATCGGCGCCGGCGGCGCGGGCGTGGGCGAACAGCACCCGGTCGAAGTCGGCGCGCGGCACCTGGAACGCGTAGTCGGACTGCGCGTCCAGCGCCTTGGCGAAGCGGAAGGTGTTGTAGCCGCCGCTGTCGTTGGGGAAATCGGCGCCGAGCTTGAGCACGCCGATCGCGCGCACCTGTTCGAGCACCCCCAGCCGCTGCAGGATCGGGATGTTCATCGGCAGCAGCGATTCGCCGATGTGGAAGCGCGGATGGTGGTCCTTCTCCAGCAGGGTCACCTGCCAGCCCTGTTGCGCCAGCAGGGTCGCCGCGGCGCAACCGGCCGGGCCGCCGCCGATCACCAGCACATCGGGCGTTTCCGCCGCGGCGGCCTGCGGCGTGGCGGGCGAGGGCGCGGGCGCGCGGGCGGGAGCGGTGGAATTCATCCTGAAAAACCTGCGGCTGACATGTAAGACGAGGGTCATGATAGCTTGCCTGCCAGGGTCGGACAGTTGCGTCGCTGCGCCCGATGCACCATCTTGTCGCACCTGTCCTCACCGCCTGGAAGCCCCTGGATGTCTTCGCAAACCGCCGCCGAACGTGAACTGGCCGAGCTGCTGGTCGAGAGCCTGAACCTGGAAGACGTGCAGCCCGGCGACATCGATCCGGAGGCGCCGCTGTTCAATACCGGGCTGGGACTGGACTCGATCGACGCGCTGGAACTGGCGCTGGCGATCAGCAAGCGCTACGGCTTCCAGCTGCGCTCGGACAACGACGAGAACCGCCGCATCTTCGCCTCGCTGCGCGCATTGTCGGCGCATGTCGAAGTCAACAAGACCAGCTGAGCCGGCCGCCGCCGCGCCGTGGGCGCTGGCGCTGGGGGTGTTGCTGGCGCTGGCGTATTCGCCGCTGGCGCACTGGGCCAACGCCGCGCACCGTTCCGATCTGGCCGTTCTGGCCGGCGCGGCGCTGGTGCTGATGGTGCTGGTGGAGCCGATGGCGCGGCTGCGGCCGTGGGCCTGGACGCTGGCGCTGCTGGCGCTGGCCGCGCTGCTGCCGTTGTGGCGCTCGCCGCACGCGCTGCTGCTGCTGGCCGCGCCGCCGGTGCTGTTCACCGCCTGGGTGGCGTGGTTCTTCGGGCGTAGCCTGCAGCGCGGGCGCACGCCGCTGATCTCGCGCATCGTCGAGGCGCTGTACCGCCAGGCCGGCTTGCCGCTGACCCCCGAGCAACTGCGCTATACGCGCCGGCTGACCCTGGCCTGGGCGCTGCTGCTGGCCGCCATGACCTTGCTGAACCTGTTGCTGGCGCTGTGCGCCGTGCCCAGCGGGGTGCTGGCGCAGCTGGGGCAGGCTTCGCCGCTGCCAATCGGCGATGCGCGCGCCTCGCTGATCGCCAATCTGCTGGGCTACGGCGTCATCGGCGGCTTCTTCGTCGGCGAGTACTTCCTGCGCGGGCGCTGGTTTCCGCAGCGTCCCTACCGTAATCTGCCTGACTTCCTGCACCAGCTGGCGCGGCTGGGGCCGGTTTTTTGGCGCGATCTATTGCGCTGACGCGCGCATCGGGGGATGCAGAGGCTTGTGCAGATCATCAAGGACAAACTGAAGATGCCGCAGGCAGGGATGCCGTCGCGCATGGCCTGGGCCGTGTGGAATGCCTTGCAACTGCTGTTCACCCTGAGCTTCACCGGGGTCGGCATCGTCGTGGCGCTGGGCCTGTTGCTGCTGGCCGGGCCGCGGCTGCCGCTGCGCATGGGCGCGCGGGTGTGGGCGCCGGTGCTGTTCTTCGGCGCCGGCGTGCGCTTCGAAGTGGAGGGCCAAGAGCGGGTGGACTGGTCGCGCAACCACCTGTTCGTCAGCAACCACCAGTCGATCATCGACATCTGCGCGCTGTTCGCGGCGCTGCCGGTGCCGCTGCGCTTCCTGCTCAAGGACGAAATGCTGCAGGTGCCATTCGTGAGCTGGTATGCGCGCGCCACCGGCATGCTGTTCCTGGACCGCGACAGCCGCCGCGCCGGCGCTATGGTCCGGCGCCAGGCCGCGGCCTTGCTGCGCCAGGGCCAGGACCTGTGCCTGTTCCCGGAAGGCACCCGCAGCCGCAACGGCGAACTGGCCGAATTCAAGGCCGGGCTACTGCAGGCCGCTATCGATGCTGGCGTGGACGTGGTGCCGGTGGCGTTGGACGGAGCGGGCAAGGTGCTGCCGTCGACCAGCCTGTTCCGGGTGCGGCCCGGAGTGATCCGGGTGCGGATCGGCACGCCGATCAACGTGAACGGCGCCGACGGCGCGCTGGACCGGCAACAGCTGACCCAGCGCGCGCACCAGGCCGTCCGTGCCATGCTCGAACCCAGGATATGAGTCGCCAGCCTTATGGATTTCGTCGTACCGCATGATCATCCCAGCCTGCCGGGGCATTTCCCGGGCCACCCGGTCGTGCCCGGCGTAGTGGTGCTGGACCACGTGTTGCAGGCCGTGGAGGCCGCGCACGGCGCGTGCGGGCCGCTGCGCCTGCCGCAGGTGAAGTTCCTGCAGCCGCTGCTGCCCGGGCAGCCGGCGCGGGTGGAACTGGACGGCGCCGCGCCGCGCTGGCGCTTCCGCGTGCGCCGCGGCGAGGACCTGCTGGTCAGCGGCGACCTGGTCGCCGAGGCGGCTCCATGAGCGCCAGCTGGAAACACCGCCCCGAGGGTGGCGGCCGCTTCGCGCTGTGGCTGATCCGCAGCATCGCCCGCTACGGCGGCCGCGCCCTCGGGCGCCTGCTGCTGTATCCGATCACCCTGTATTTCCTGCTGGTGCGCGGCCCGGAGCGGCGCGACTCGCGCGACTACCTGGGCCGCGTGTTCGGCCGTCCGGCCACGCTGCTGGACGTGGCCCGGCACATCCACACCTTCGCCTCGACCATCCTGGACCGGGTGTTCATGCTGTGCGGGCAGATGCACCGCTTCCGGGTCGACATCCAGGGCCTGGAGCAACTGCATGCGCAGATGGACCGCGGCCGCGGCGTGCTGATCTTCGGCTCGCACCTGGGCAGCTTCGACGCGCTGCGGGTGCTGGCCACCGAACGCCCCGACGTGCAGGTCAAGGTGGTGCTGGACAAGGCCCACAACCCGGCGATGACCGAACTGCTGGGCGCGCTGAACCCGCAGCTGGCGGCCAACATCATCGATGCCGGCATGGACAGCACCTCGATCGTCATGGCGATCAAGCAGGCCACCGACGAAGGCGCGCTGGTCGCGCTGCTGGTCGATCGGCCGCGCCCGGAAGACCCGGCGCTGCCGGCCGCGTTCATCGGCCAGGGCGCGATGTTCCCGACCTCGCCATGGCTGATCGCCGCGGCGCTGAAGGTGCCGGTGGTGCTGGCGTTCGGCCTGTACCGCGGCGGCAACCGCTACCAGCTGGTGTTCGAGACCTTCAGCGAAGGCCTGGACCTGCCGCGCCGGCAGCGTGCGCCGGCATTGGCCGCGCTCATCCGCGATTACGCCGCCAGGCTGGAACATTACACGCGCTCCGCGCCGTACAACTGGTTCAACTTCTACGATTTCTGGAACAACCGCCATGCCGATGCGCCGCACCTTGCCGTGGATGCTGATACTGCTGTGCAGCGCCGCACCGCTGTGCGCCGCGTCGCCTGAGCCGCTCGACCCCGGCTGGATCCTGCAGAAGCTGGCGCGGCCGGTCCCGGTCAGCACCGATTTCGTCGAACTGCGCGGCTCGGCGCTGCTGAAGGCGCCGCTGCGCGTGCAGGGCCAGTACCGGCGCCCGGACACCGACACGCTGGTGCGCGAAGTCACCGCGCCGTACCGCGAGACCACCACCCTGCGCGGCGGCGAAGCGACGCTGGAGCGCGCCGGCAAGGCGCCGCGGCGTTTCTCGCTGTCGCGGGTGCCGGAACTGGCGGGCCTGCAGAACGGCTTCGGCGCGCTGCTGTCCGGCGACCGCGCGCAATTGCAGCAGCACTACACGCTGAGCAGCAGTGGCACCCGCGAACGTTGGCAGTTGCAACTGCAGCCCAAGGACCCGGCGCTGGCCGCGCAGGTGCGCAGCCTGCGCCTGTACGGCCGCGGCGCCGAGCTGCGCTGCATCGAGACCACCCCGGCCAAGGGCGATGTGCAGCGGACCCTGCTGGCCGGCGCCGCGCGCGACGCGGCCAGCCTGGCCGAGACCGAGGCGCTGACCGCGCTGTGCCACGGCGACGCGCGCTGATGTCGGCCCGCATTAGTTGCAGGCGGGCCGTGCTGCGCGCGGCCTCGGGGAAGAACGTGCTGGCACTTGCGTGGTCGCAGCGATGAAACGCGAACTGAGTTCGAAGGCGCGCATCTCGCTGGCACTGCTGTGGCTGGCGCTGCTGACCGTGGCCGGCATCTGGCTGGGCAACGTGCTGCAGGTGTCTGGTGACTTGCGCAAGTTCATGCCCGCCCGCGGTAGCAGGAGGCGGTTCGCAGCGCCCGATGCCGCGCGCGCGGCCCCGGATCCGGACGTGTGGGCTCTTGTGTGGTCGCAGCGATGAAACGTGAATTGAGTTCGAAGGCGCGGATTTCGCTGGCGCTGCTGTGGCTGGCGCTGCTGACCGTGGCCGGCATCTGGCTGGGCAACGTGCTGCAGGTGTCTGGCGACCTACGCAAGTTCATGCCAGAGGCCCAGACCCCCGCGCAGAAGCTCCTGCTCGACGAACTCGGCGAAGGCCCGGGCTCGCGGCTGCTGCTGATGTCGCTGTCCGGGGCCGATGCGCCGACCCTGGCGCGGCAGTCGCAGGCGATACGCGCGCAGCTGGCCGCGCAGCGCGACACCTTCGAGCTGGTCACCAATGGCGCCGATGCCGGCCTGGACGCGATCCCCGAGCGGCTGCTGGCCTACCGCTACCTGCTCAGCGACAGTTTCGACGCCCATCCGCTGGATGCGGCGACGCTGGCCGACGCGCTGCAGGCGCGGCTGCAGGACCTGGGCTCGCCGGCCGCGGCGATGGTCGAGCCGCTGCTGCCGCGCGACCCGACCCTGGAAGTGCTGCATCTGGCCGAGAGCCTGCAGCCGGCCGGCGGCCCGCAGCAGCGCGACGGGGTCTGGTTCGACCGCGCCGGCAAGGATGCGCTGCTGGTCGCGCAGACTCGCGCCGCCGGGTTCGATCCGACCGGGCAGCAGCAGGCGGTGGACGCGATCCACGCCGCCTTCGCCAAGGCCAGCGCCGGCAGCGCCAGCCGCCTGACCCTGACCGGCCCCGGCGCGTTCTCGGTGGAGATCGGCGGGCGCACCCAGAACGAGGCGCAGTGGATCGGCATGCTGGATACGCTGGGCCTGATCGTGCTGCTGCTGGTCGCCTACCGCAGCTGGAAGATCCCGGTGCTCGGCGTGCTGCCGCTGGCCAGCGCCGGCCTGGCCGGTCTGGGCGCGGTGGCGCTGCTGTTCGACGGCGTGCACGGCATCACCGTGGCGTTCGGCTTCACCTTGATCGGCGTGGTCCAGGACTATCCGATCCACCTGTTCAGCCATCAGCGCCCGGGCCTGGATCCGCGCGCCAATGCGCGCCACCTGTGGCCGACGCTGGCCACTGGCGTGGTCTCCACCTGCATCGCCTACGTCACCTTCCTGTTCTCCGGGGTGGACGGCCTGCGCCAGCTGGCGGTGTTCACCATCGCCGGGCTGCTGGTGGCGGCGCTGACCACGCGCCTGCTGCTGCCGGCGCTGATCGACCCCTCGCCGCGCGACCATGCCGATTCGCCGGCGTTGGCGCGGCTGTGGGGCGGCATCGCACGGTTGCCGCGGCCGCGCTGGTCGTTGCTGCCGCTGGCGCTGGTCGCCGCGGCGGTGATCGCGTTCGCGCCGGGCCCGTTCTGGCAGAACGACCTGTCCAAGCTGACCCCGGTGCCGGCCGACGGCCTGGCCCGCGACGCGCATCTGCGCAAGGAACTGGGCGCGCCGGACGTGCGCTACGTGTTGGCCCTGCCCGCCGCGTCTGCCGACGCCGCGCTGGCCGCTTCGGAACGGCTGCGTCCGCGCCTGGATGCGCTGGTCGCGCGCGGTGAACTGGCCGGCTACGACATGGCCGCACGCTACCTGCCCAGCGCGGCAACCCAGCAGCGGCGCCAGGCGGCGTTGCCGGCTGCGGCGCAGGCGCGCGCGCTGACCGCCGCCGCGGTGGCCGCCACGCCGTTCCGCGCCGACGCCTTCGCCCCGTTCCTGGCCGACCTGGAGCGCGCTCGCAGCGCGCCGCCGCTGACCGCGCGCGACCTGCACGGCACGCCGCTGGCGACCACGGTCGATGGCTTGTTGCTGGACCGCGCCGATCACGCCACCGCACTGGTCTCGCTGACCGGCCTGCGCGACCCGGCGCTGCTGGCCGACGCGGTGCAGGGCAGCGGCGCGCAACTGATGGATCTGAAGGAGGCCTCCGAATCGCTGGTCGCCGCCTACCGCGGCCGCGTGCTCGGCGCGCTCGGCATCGCCGCGCTGCTGCTGGCGCTGACCGTGGCGGTCGCGCTGCGCACGCCGCGCCGGATCGCGCGCGTGCTGCTGCCGATGGCGCTGACCACGCTGCTGATCCTGGCGATCCTGCGCGGCTGCGGGGTCGAACTGAACCTGTTCCACCTGATCGCGCTGATCCTGGCCGCCGGCCTGGGCCTGGACTACGCGCTGTTCTTCGACCACGCCGGAGACGACCGCGCCGACCAGCTGCGCACCCTGCACGCGCTGATCGTGTGCAGCCTGATGACGCTGCTGGTGTTCGCGCTGCTGGCCGCGTCCAGCATTCCGGTGCTGCGCGCGATCGGCAGCACGGTGGCGCTGGGCGTGCTGTTCAACTTCGTGCTGGCGCTGCTGATTTCGCGCGAGACCGCCAGCGATACGCCCGCAGCCGCGGCGCACTAGGAGAGGTTGCATGACCGAGCTTCCGCGCGGCCGCGACGCGATCGCGGCGCTGATCCCGCACCAGGGCCTGATGTGCCTGTGGGAAGAAGTCGTCGCCTGGGACGCGCAGCGCATCGTGCTGCGCAGCCACGCGCACCGCGCCGCCGAGCATCCGCTGCGCAGCGGCGGCCGCCTGCGCGCACTGCACCTGTGCGAATACGGCGCGCAGGCGATGGCGGTGCACGGCGGCCTGCTCGGCCGCGCCAGCGGCAAGCCGGTGCGCCCGGGCATGCTGGTCGCGTTGCGTGGCGTGCAACTGCACGTGGCCGATCTGCATGAGTTGCCGGAGGCGATCGAATGCGAGGCCGAGGTGCTGCTGCAGGCCGAGGACAGCCAGCAATACGGCTTCCGCATCGTGCATGGCGCGCAGCTGCTGGCCGAAGGCCGCGCCACGGTGATGCTCGGCGCGGCGTAGCTTTTCTGTAGGAGCGGCTTCAGCCGCGACGCCTTACCGAAAGTGCCTGTCGCGGCTGAAGCCGCTCCTACAAGAGCCGGCACGCGCTGGCGCCACGTCTGCGAATCGCTAGGATGGCGACCCCGCCTCCATTACGAGGAACTACGATGTCAAAGCCTTCTTCCCCGCGCCGCGCCCTGGTCACCGGCGGCAGTGGCGACCTTGGCGGTGCGATCTGCCGGCGCCTGGCCGCGGACGGGCTGCACGTGATCGTGCACGCCAACGGCAACCTGGCGCGCGCCGCCGCGGTGGTGCAGGACATCGCCGCGGCTGGCGGCAGCGCCGAGGCGGTGGCGTTCGACGTGGCCGATGCCGATGCCAGCGCCGCGGCGCTGGCGGCGCTGCTGGAGGCCGGGCCGATCCAGGTGGTGGTCAACAATGCCGGCATCCACGACGACGCGCCGATGGCCGGAATGAGCGCGGCGCAATGGCACCGGGTCATCGACGTGTCGCTGCACGGTTTCTTCAACGTGACCCAGCCGCTGCTGCTGCCGATGGCGCGCACCCGCTGGGGCCGCATCGTCAGCGTGTCGTCGGTGGCGGCGGTGCTCGGCAATCGGGGGCAGACCAACTACGCCGCGGCCAAGGCCGCGCTGCACGGCGCCAGCAAGTCGCTGGCGCGGGAGATGGCCAGCCGCGGGATCAGCGTCAACGTGGTCGCGCCCGGCGTGATCGAAGGCGCGATGGCCGGCGAGGCGTTCGCGCCGGAGGCGATCAAGCAACTGGTGCCGGCCGGCCGTCCCGGCAAGGCGGACGAGGTCGCCGCGCTGGTCGGCTTCCTGTGCTCGGATGCGGCCGGCTACATCAACGGCCAGGTGATCGGCATCAACGGCGGCATGGGCTGAGGCCCGCGCCGCCGTCTGCACTCACGCGGCGCGCGCGTACCAGGTGTCGGCCAGCGAGCTTTCGCCTTCCATCATGTCGGCGAGCAGCGCGTCCAGGCCATGGTCGTCGATCTGCGGATGCTGCGCGCGCGCCTGGCCCAGCACTTCGCGCGCCAGCCAACCCATCCGCGCGACGTTGCCGCGCAGGCGCGCCAGGAAGGCCGCGTCGTCCAGCACCTCGCGCAGCGACGCGTTGAGCTGGTGGAACCAGCCGATCAGGTATTGATCGAGCAATCGGCCATCGGCTTCCGGCTTGCCTTGCGCGTCGTTGTGCCGGCCCCAGTCGCGCAACAGCGCCTGCATGCCCAGGTTGAGTTCGCGCGCGCGGCCGAAGTCCGGCCGCAGCCGGCCCAGCATGGGCAGGTCGGCGATGCGCTCGGAGAAGTACAGCGGCGCCAGCAGCGCCCAGTAGTAGGTGTAGTCCCAGATCACCTTGACCGGCATCACCTGCGCGTCGCCGAACAGCGGGTACTGGTCCTGGTACAGGGTCAGGGTGTTTTCGTAGAACGAGAAATACAGCTGCTGGTACAGATCGGCGTAGGGCGCGATGTTGCGGCCGGCGCGATCGAGTCCGATCAGTTCGCAGATGTAGGTGTTGGAGATGGCGATGAAGTCGCTGCCCGGCGAATAGAACGGGTCCAGGAACACGCCGGCCTCGCCGGTCAGCGCCCAGCGCTGCGCCGAGAACACCTGCTTGCAACCGTAGGAGAACTTGCGCAGGAACAGGAAGTCCTGCAGCGCGTGCTGGCTCTGTTCGAGCGTGCGCGCGACCTGCGGCTGGTGCGTGTGCAGCCAGGCCATGGCTTTTTCGTGCGTGTTCATCGTCTCCAGCGGATGCATCGCCGCATCGCAGACGATGCCCAGCGAATGCGCGCCGGACGACAGCGGGATCAGCCAGAACCAGTAGCCCGGGCCGCACATGTGGTTGGTCGAGCGCCAGCGGTCCGGCGGCGTGCAGCGCTGCAGCCAGTCGCTGTCCTGCGACCAGGCATTGGGATCCACCAGCCCGTCCACCCGCCACCACACGGCGTTGGCGTGGTGCGCGTTGTCCTGGGCCAGGTCCAGCTTGCGCTTGAGCAGGCCGGCGCGGCCGCTGGCGTCCACCACCCAGCGCGCGCGCAGCGTCGCCGCTTCGCCATCGCGCTCGTAGCGCACCTGGTGGTCGGTGTCGTCGTCGGCCAGGTCGATGCCGCGCACCGTGCAGCCGTCGATGAATTCGATGTCCAGCGCGCGCGCGCGTTCGCCAAGGAAATTCTCGAAGCGGCCGCGGTCGATCTGCCACGACGGCGTCGGCAGCAGCCGGCTCACGCCCAGCTCGGTGCAGCGGTCGATGTCCTCACGCCCGTCGGAGAAGAAGAAGCGGAAGCCGAACTTGCGGATCTGCTCGGTATCCAGGTGTTCGCGCAGGCCGAGCACGCTGGCGAAGTAATGCGCGCCGATCTCCACCGAGGATTCGCCGACCTTGAACGCGGCCTCGCGCACCGGGTGCGCACGACGTTCCAGCACGCTGATGCGCAGCTGCGGATCGCGCTGGCGCAGCTGCAGGGCCAGGGTCAGCCCGGCCAGGCCGCCGCCGGCGATGACCACATCCGCATGCCGTTCGTTCATGTCGTTTCTTCCTTGTCGAAAGGGGTGGGCTTGGCTGCGAACTCGCCGGCCGCGTCGTCGATCAGCGCCGGGTTGGCACGGGCGCGGCGGTATTCGCGGACCACATGGCCGTATTGCCAGACCTGCACGATCACGTGCGAGGTGATCTTCCACAGATCGCGGACCAGGCGGAAATGGCTCTTGCGGAAGTTGCCCGGCGTCTGGTTGGCATAGCGCGTTTCGATCGGCACCGCGACCACGCGCGCACCGGCCTGGCGCGCGGCAGAGATCAGCAGTTGCGCCTCGAATACGAAGCCCTCGCCGGGCACGTTCGGCAGCGTGTACACCGCCTGCGGATACAGGCGCTGCCCGCTCTGGCTGTCGACCAGGCGGAAGCCGCAGCCCCAGGCGATGCCCCAGTCGCCGAAGTCGTTGCCGATGCGGCGGATGGTCGGCTGGCTGGCGCGCTTGCGCAGGCGCGCGCCGACGATCACGCAGCCGGGGTGGCGATTAGCCGCGGCCAGCAGGCGCGGGAAATCGGCAGCGCTGTGCTGCCCGTCGCCGTCCATGGTCATCACCGCGCGCGCGCCCTGGCGCTGCGCTTCGGCGAAACCGCTGCGCAGCGCGGCGCCCTTGCCGCGCCGCTGCGGATGCCGGATCAACGTCACCGGCAGGTCGGCGATGCAGTCGCTGGTGCCGTCGTCGGAGCCGTCGTCGACCACGATCACCCGCGGGCAGTGCGTCAGCGCGTCGCCGACCACGTCGCGGATGCGCAACGATTCGTTCAGCGCCGGAATCAGGATCGCCGCATCGGCGGCGCTCAGCGCGATCCGGCTCATGCCTGCAGTTCCACGTGCAGGCAGCGGCCGCCGCCGGCATCCAGCGTGCAGCCGGCGGCGCCGGCGGCCAGCGCGTCGAACAGCACCAGCATCGGCGCCATCGCGTTGCCGGCGGCATGCCGCGCCAGTGCGCCGTCGCCAGCGGCCGCGTCGCCATCGGCCAGGCGCACGCGCAGGCGCGGTTTGCCGGACTGCGCGGCGGCGCCGAGCACCAGCGCGCCGCCGAGCAGGCCGTCGCTGTGCGAGACGCGGCCGAGCGGACCGGTCGAGCGGCTGTCGTAGCCGGCCAGCAGCACCGCCGCCTCGCCGGCCGCCAGTTGCGACAGCGCTTCCAGCAGGCCTTGCGCGAAGCTGGCGCGGTGCGCGCTGATCGCGGTCGCCGCGGCGGTGGCGCCGGCGCCGATGGTCCAGTAGCCGGCGGCGGCGTTGTGCACCGAGTTGTGGAACTTGGTCGGCGAGATCGCCAGCGGATCGTCGGCCAGGGTGGCGCACATGTAGTCGGTGATCGCCAGATCGCCGTGGGTGGAGGTGAACACCGACGGCAGCGCGGCCGGATCGCGGCCGGCGTCCTGGCACGCGGCCAGCGCCACCTCCAGCGACACCGCCACCGTGTCCGGCGCGCGGCGCCGCTCGTTGGGCGCCAGCAGTTGCGAGGCCGGCCGCGCCGGCGTCTCCACAAGGCCGCCGCTGCCCGCGGCGAACGTGCGTGCGGCCGCCCAGTTGGGCAGGCCCGCGGTCCAGAAACCGATGCCTTCGAGGGTCGCGGTCAACATCGGCGTGCTCATGCGCGGCCGAACAGCAGCGAGCAGTTGTTGCCGCCGAAGCCGAAGGAATTGTTCATCGCGTAACGGACCTGTGCGTGGGCATTGGCGAAGCGGATCTGCGGGCCGCACTCGGGATCGGGTTGTTCGCTGTTGAGGGTGCCGGGGAGCAGGCCGTCGCGCAGCGCGAGCAGCGCGAACACCGACTCGACGATCCCGGCCGCGCCCAGCGTATGCCCGGTCCAGGCCTTGGTCGAACTGGCATGCAGGGTGGCCGGGAACAGCGCGGCGACCGCCGCGGCCTCGACGCTGTCGTTGGCCGGGGTGGCGGTGCCGTGCAGGTTCAGGTAACCGATCTCGGCCGCGTCCACGCCCGCGCGCTGCAGCGCGCCGCCCATCGCCAGGCGCGCGCCCAGGCCCTGCGGGTGCGGCGCGGACATGTGGTGCGCGTCGCTGGATTCGCCATAGCCGCACAGCAGCGCCAGCGCCGGCGGCGCGCCGGCGGCATCGGTGCGCTCGAGCAGCGCATAGCCGCCGGCTTCGCCCAGCGACAGCCCGATCCGGCGCACGTCGAACGGCCGGCACAGCTCCGGCGACACCAACTGCAGCGCATTGAAGCCGAACAGCACGCTACCGCACAGCGTGTCCACGCCGCCGACCAGCGCCGCATCCACCACCCCGGCGGCGATCAGCCGCGCCGCCTGCGCGAACACCTTGGCGCTGGACGAACACGCGGTGGCGACGGTGATGCACGGTCCGCGCAGGCCGGTGGCGGCGCGTACGAAATCGCCCAGCGAATGCGGCGTGTGCACGATCGGCCGCTCCAGGTCGGCGGGGAAACGCGCACCCTCGGCGTCCTGCTCGAGCCGGGTATAGGCCTCTTCGCTGGCGCCGATGCTGGAGGTGGAGGTGCCCATCACCACCGCCACGCGCTCGGCGCCATGGCGCTGCGCGGCGGCGGAGACCGCCTCGCGCAGGCCGTCCTGCTGCAGCGCCAGCCAGGCCAGGCGGTTGTTGCGGCATTCCCATGCGGCCAGCGCCGGCGGCAGCGGCAGTGTTTCCAGCGCGTCCACGCGGCCGATCCAGCACGGCAGCGGCTGCGCGCCGAAATCGTTGCGGCGCAGGCCGCTGCGGCTGTCGCGCAAGGCCGTGGCCTGAGCCTGCAATCCGCTGCCGAGCGCGGTGGTCGCGGTGTATGCACGAATTGCGACGGGTGCCATGCGGGGCGACGGGGACGCTTCGGTCACGCGATATTCCGTAAAGAATGGATCCGGGGAGTATATCGGCGCGGTCCGCAAAGCCGTGAAGCGCGCGCGCCCACGCTGAACGTGAACGGGCACGCCGCGTGCATTTATAAATGCAGCGCGGCGCGCGCGCTTTCGCCGCTGGCGCATTTCCTCCACAATCGCTTGCCTTTCCACGCCAGGCGCACGCCACGGGCATGCAAGCCTACGTCTACAAAAGCCAACGCAAGCCGGACACCTATCTCTACCTCGCCAAGCGCGACGATTTCGGCTGTCTGCCGCCGCCGCTGCTGGCGTCGTTGCAGCCGCTGGTGTTCGTGCTGGAAGTGGCGTTGACCGCCGAACGCACCCTGGCCCGGACCGACCCCGCGGCGGTCCGCGCGAACCTGGCCGGCTGCGGCTTCCATCTGCAATTGCCGCCGCTGCCCGACGGCCGGACCGATCGCCACGATGACTGAATCCCCCTTCCGCGCGCGCGCTCCCTGGATCGCCGCCGCGCTGGGCGCGCTGCTGGCGCTGGTCGCCGGGTTCGGCCCGCTGGCCGCCGCGCTGGGCGCGTGGCTGGCGCAGCCGGCGTTCGCGCTGGCGTTGTCCTGGTCCCGCGGCAGCCGGCCGCGGCCGGCCAGCGTGCAGGCGCTGGGCCGCGAACTGCTGCCGCTGCTGGCGCTGTGGGCCGGCGGACTGGGCCTGGTCGCGCTGCTGGTGGCCTGGCCGCTGGCGGCGCTGCGCGACAGTGGCAGCCTGGCCGCCGCCCTGGCGCTGAGCGTGGCCGCCAGCGCGGCGCTGCTCGGGCTGTGGCGCACCTGGCCGCTGTGGCACGGCAGCGAATGCGAAGGCGGCGCGCTGGGCACGCGCTGGCAGGCGCTGGCGCAGCAGGACGTGCAGGCCTGGCGCGGGCTGGCGGTGGCGGCGCTGGTGTTGCTGCTGGCCGGGGTCGGCGTGCTGCTGGCCTGGCCCGGATTGCTGGCCGCCGCGGCGCGCTGGCCGCTGGCGCTGGCCTATGCGCTGCTGTCGCCGCTGCTGCATGCGCTGCTGCAGCGCGTGGCGCCGCCGCAGGTGCTGCCGCTGCCGGTGCGGACCACCTCGGCCGACCTGTTCGCCGAACTGAGCGCCAATGCCGCGCCGCGCGAAGACGAAGCGGCGCCCGCGGCGGACGAACTGCACGCGGCGCTGTACGACGCCGCGCGCGGCGGCCGCGTGGACCGCGCGCTGCAGTTGTTGCAGTCCGGCGCCGACCCGCACGCGCTGCCGGCGCCGGACTGGCGCGACCAGCGCAGCCTGCCGGTGCTGGCCGCGGTGCTGCCGGACCTGCGCCTGCTGCGTGAGCTGATCGTGCGCGGGGTGGACGTCAACCAGCCGCACCTGGGCATGACCCCGCTGCTGGCGGCCACCCGCGACAGCTGGCACGGCCGCCCCGAGGCGGTGATGACCCTGCTCGCCAACGGCGCCGATCCGCGCGCCAGCGACAGCGACGGCAACACCCCGCTGCACCATGCCGCGCGCAGTTCCGATCCGGGCGTGGCGGCCTTGCTGCGCGATGCCGCGGCCGAACTGGACGCGCTGAACCACGACGGCCTGACCCCGCTGGCGGTGGCCTGCCACGTCGGCAACTGGCGCATGGGCAAGTTCCTGCTTGAGCGCGGCGCCAAGCCGGAACCGGCCGAGGGCAGCCCGGTGCTGCTGGCCGCGGCCGGCACCGAGGAAGACGATCCGGCCGGCGTGCAGATGCTGCTCAAGCACAAGGCGCGGGTCGATGCGCGCGACCGCCAGCGCCGCAGCGCCCTGCACGAGGCGGCGCAGGCCGGGCATGTGGAGATCGTCGATGCGCTGCTCGGCGCCGGCGCCAACCTGGAAGCGCGCGATGCCCTGGGCCGCACGCCATGGCTGGAAGCCGCGCGGCATGGCCGCGTCGCGGTGCTCGAACACCTGCTGCCGCACAAGCCCGACCTGGTCGCGGTCGATGGCGACGGCCGCAACGCGGTGCTGCTGGCCTGCACCGCCGACCAGGTCTCGCCGGGCCTGATCCGGCGCCTGCTGGAACTGGGCATCGCGGCCGCGCAGCCGGACCAGAGCGGCCGCCGCGCGGTCGATCTGGCGGCCGAGGCCGGGCGCTGGGCCATCGTCTCCGCGCTGGACCCCGACTACCCGCTGCCGGCCGCGGTCAGCGACGGCCAGGGTGAGGTCGGCAGCGCCAGCCTGCCGGACCGGCCGCCGCTGGAACTGCTGCGCGAAGGCCTGCAACTGGGCCAGCGCGACGGCCTGGCGGCGCTGGCGCGGCTGTGCGCAGCCGAGGAACTGGGCGCGCTGCTGCACGATCCGCACCTGGCGCTGAACCCGCAGGCGGTGGAGTGGCTGCTGGCGCATGGCGCCGCGCCCGAAGTGCTCGATGCCTGCGGCGACACGCCGATGTTCGCGCTGCTGTCGCGCGGCGTGGAAGCGGTGCCCAGCCTGCAGGCGATGCTGCGCCAGGGCGTGTCGCCGGCCGGGCGCGGCGGCCTGACCCGGCTGCTCGCCGCCTGCGCCCAGCACGACCACGCCTCGCGCGCGCTGGAGCAGTTCGCGCTGGAATTGCTCGAACGCGGCGCCGACCCGTTCGCGCCGTCGCCGGCCGGCGATCCGCCGCTGTCGCTGGCGGTGCGCCTGGGCTGGCTGCGCCTGCAACTGCAGCTGCTGGAACGCGGCGCCGACCGCGAGGCGCGCGACAGCCACGGCATGACCGCGCTGCACCTGGCCGCCGCGCTGGGCCGCGAGGCCTCGCTGAAACTGCTGATCCAGCAGGGCGCCTCGCCGGAGGCGCGCGCCGCCGACGGGCAGACGCCGCTGGGCGTGGCCCTGGCCAGCGGCCGCCGCGATCTGGCCGACTGGCTGGACTGGCGGATCTGGCCGTTGCCGCGACGCCCGCTGCGCGAGGCCGACCTGCCGGCCGCGGCGATGGTCGGCGACGCCGATGCGATCCGCCGCCTGATCGACCTGGGCCTGCCGGTGGACGCGATCGACGCGCAGGGCTGCACCGCGCTGCTGCGCGCCGCCGGCGGCGGTCATGCTGCGGCGGTGGACCTGCTGCTGGCGCGCGGCGCCAACCTGCAGCACGCCGCGGGCAGCGGCGCCACGCCATTGTCGGCGGCGGTGAGCATGCGCCAGACCGAGATCGTCGCCGCGCTGCTGGCCGCCGGCGCGCAGATCGAACACCGCCTGCCCGGCGGCGTCACCGTGCTGATGCTGGCCTGTGCGCTGGGCCTGCCGGACATCGCCGCGCGCCTGCTGGCGGCGGGCGCCGACGTGCATGCCGGCGACGCGCAGCAACTGGCGCCGCTGCACTGCGCCGCGCTGTACGGCTTCACCGCGCGCGACAAGTCGCGCCTGCTGGCGTTGCTGGATACGTTGTTGCTGGCCGGCGCCGAAGCCGACCGCAGCGCCGCCGGCGGCGTGACCCCGCTGTTGCTGCTGCTCGGCGCGCGCGCCGAACCGGGCACCGCCTGCGAAGAGCCGGTGGTGCTGGCCGGGGTGGAGCGCTTGCTCGACGAGGACGTGAGCCTGGACGTGCAGGACCCGCGCGGCTTCGGCCCGCTGCACCTGGCCGCGCTGCATGGCCTGCCGCTGCTGGTGCAGCGCCTGCTGCGCGCCGGTGCCGACCCGGACCTGCGCGACACCTTGAACCGCCCGCCGCGCGAGATCGCGGTGATGCGCGGCTTCGTCGACGTCGCCGGGCAGTTCCAGCCGGCGCTGCCGGGCGTGTCGTCGATGGCCCGGTTCCTGCGCGAAGGCCGCTGACGGCAACTGGCTCCGCGTTGTGGCGGTGCATGCGCATGCGCATGCGTGACCGCCGGCGCGGCGGTCGCGTGGCAGCGCTCGCGCCGCGCGGCCAAAAAAAAGCCCGCCATAGGGCGGGCCGGTCGATCCTCACGAAAACGCGCGCGGGAGGATTTCCCCTCCCGCGCCCGCCGGCGCGGCGGCGAACGGCGCCGCCGCTTGCCGTTCGCTTACTGCCGCACCACCAGGGTCAGGCCGCTGTAGCTGCCGGACAGGCGCAGGTAATACGTGCCTGCGCTGGACGGCGTGAAGCGGATCGTCTGGGTGGTGCCCGCCCGTACCGAGCGCGTGTCGTAGCTGCTGCTGGTCGGCACCTTGCCGGCTGCCGCGTAGATCGCGACGTTGCCGGTGCCGCCGAAGGTCATGAAGCTCACCGCCTTGCCGGCTTCGGCCTGGAAGCTGTACAGCGCGTCGCCGCGCTGGCTGCTGAGGCCGCTCAGTTCGACCTTGTTGCTGAGGGTCTTGGTCGGCGGCACGCAACTGCTGTCCGCCGGGTCGCACGGCGGTGTCGTCGCCATCTGCAACAGCATGTCGATATCCAGAATGCCGGCACCGATCGGCGTGCTGGTCGGGATCGCCACCGGGAACGGACGCGCGCTGGCGCGCAGCAGGTCGCGCATGCCGCTCCAGGTGAACGGGGTCTTGGCCACGCTCTGCACCATCGCCACCGCCGCGGCCACATGCGGCGAGGCCATCGAGGTGCCGGCCATGCCGCCGATCTGCCACTCGCCGGTCGGGCCCTGCGTACTGGCATTGACCACCTGGAAGATGTAGCCGTTCGGGTTGCCGTCGACGCCGCCGCCGCCGCCCGGCGCGGCGATGTCCACGCGCGTGCCGTAGCTGGAGTAGCTGGCGCGGCCGCCGTTGACGCGCGTGGCGCCGACGCTGATCACGCCGTTGCAGGAGGACATGGTGTAGGTGGCGGCGTCGGCGTTGGAGTTGCCTGCGGCCACCACGACGATGCTGCCGGCGGCGTTGATCTTGTCGATCGCGTCCTGGTACAGCTGCGGGCAGCTCTCCGGTCCGCTGCTGCCGAGGCTCATGTTGATCACTTCGGCCGGATTCGGGTTGGTCGGCAGGCCGTCCACCGGCAGCCCTGCCGCCCACAGCATGCCGTCGGCAATGTCGCTGCCGAAGCCGCCGCACGAGCCGAGCACGCGCACCGGCAGGATCTTGGCGTCATGGGCCAGGCCGGCGGTGGCCAGGTTGTTGTTGGTGACCTGGGCGATGGTGCCGGAGACGTGGCTGCCGTGCCAGGAGCTGGCTTCCGCCGGATTGCCCGACCCACCCAGGGCGTTGCAGTAGTCGACGTCGACCCAGTCGCCCAGGTCGAAACCGCCCGCTGCGCGTCCGTCCTGGTCGCGGCGCGAGATGCGATGGTCGGTGATCATGTCGTAGCCGGGCAGCACATTGGCGGCCAGGTCCGGGTTGTCCTTGACCACGCCGGTATCGACCACCGCCACCACCACGCCCTGGCCGGTGGAGCGGGTCCAGGCCTGCTCGGCATTCACCCCGCCGACCGGATCGTGGAAATTCCACTGCAACTGGGCGTAGGCCGGATCGTTCGGCGCGGTCGCGGCCCCCGTCGCGGTCGCGGTCGTGCGCGGCAGGGTCACCCTGGCTTCGTCCAGGCGTTGGTAAAGCCGGTCGTCCTGCACCGAAACCACGGAGGGATCGGCCTTGAGTTCGGCGACGAATGCATCACGTTCGCTATCGCTGAGGTGGCGCGAGGTCTGCACCACATGCCAGCCCGGCACCGCCATCTCGCGCAGGACCTTGGCGCTGACCGCACCGCGCGCCGGCAGGTCGCTGCTGGCCGCTCTGGCCTGCTGCATGCTGCTGCGCGACACGGCGCTGGACAGGGTGCCGTCGAGCAGGCGCCGCGCCTGGTTGCCGGTGTCGCGGGTCTTGACGATGAAGCGCTGGCCCTGGTTCGCGGTCTGCGCGGATTGCGCAACCGCGTCGTGCACACCGCCCAGGCCGATGGTCGGCGTGGCGGCGTGGGCGCTGCCGACGGCAAGGGCGGCGGCGAGGGCGGCGGCGAGTTTGTCGGAGGAAATCATCTGCAGGTCCTAGAGAAACGAGAAGGAAGAGAACAAACGCACGGCGCGTTTCGCCCCGCGTGCGATCACAGGTCCACGCCCACGCCGATGCCGGCGGAGGAATCGCTGCCGCTGAACGAGCCGCCCAGGCTGAACGAGGCGCGCGTGCCGAGCTTCTTGGCGTAGCCGATCGACAGCGCCTGTTCGCCGCCCTGGAAGCCGGCACCCACCGACACGCGTCCGCGCGGGCTCTGCGTGCCGGCGGCGTTGATCGCCATGTTGAGCATCGCCGCGCTCATCGCGCCCAGCCGGTCCATGCGCCGGTCCATGCCGTCCAGGCGGTGCTCGGTGTCGGTACGCAGCTGGTTGAAGCTGTCGTCGAGCGCGGTGACGCGGGTGTTGGTGTAGGCGTTGGCGCTGCTCAGCGTGGCGCTGTCGCCGGAACGCATCTGCGCCACGTTGGCCGCGTCGGTGCCGGCGCTGCCGGCGGCGACGTTGGCGATCTGGCGCTCGTTGCCGCTGCTGCCGACCGAGACCGTGTTGGCGCGGTCGGCGACCGAGCCCTGGCCCAGGGCGACCGAATTGCTGGCGGTGACCGACGCGCCCTGGCCGAGCGCGGTGCCGGACGCGGCGCTGACGCTGGCGCCTTCGCCGACCGCCACCGCATTGGTCGCGACCGCGGCGATGCGGGCGTTGGCGCCGACCGCGGTGCTGCCGTCGGCGTTGACCTTGGCATTGGCGCCGATCGCGGTGTCGTTGGGGCCGTAGGCCAGCGATTGGGCGCCCAGCGCCAGGCCGTTCTCGCCATTGGCGGTGGCGCCGGAGCCCACCGCGACCGCGTTGGTGCTGGTGCCGGTGCTGGGAGGCGCGGTGTCGCCGCCGCCGATGCTGACCCCTTGGCCGCCGCCGGAATTGGCGATGGCGTTGATGCGGGTGTCGAAGCCGGTCAGCGCCGTGTCGAACGCGCCCATCGCCGAGCCCAGGTCGTTATAGCGCGTGCCCTGTACCAGATAGCTGCCGCCGATCAGGTTGCCGTTGGCATCCACCGTGCTGCCGGCGCCGAACGCGCTGGCCACGCCGCGCAACTGCGCCAGGTTGACCGCATCGGTATCGGTGGTGCCGGCGGCCAGGTTGGTGAGCTGGCGCTCGGCGCCGGCGTGGCCGATGGAGAGGGTGTTGTCGCGCTCGGCGACCGAGCCCGAACCCAGCGCCACGCTGTTGTTGGTGACGATCTGCACATCGTTGACGTAGGTGGAGTTGCCAACCCGCGCACCGGCGCCGATCGCGACCGACTGGTTGCCATTGACGTCCGCGTCGGTGCCCATCGCGATGCTGTCGTAGAAAAGAATCGGGGCGGCGTCGCCCCCGAAAACGCCGTTCCAGACCATCGCCTTGCCGATGGCGATGCTGCGGGTGCCGCCGGCCCAGGAGCCGCTGCCGATGGCGGTGGAGTCCTGCTGCAGCGCAAATGCGGCCTGCCCGACGGCGGTGGCATTTTCCGCCTGCGCGAAGGCCTGCGGGCCGACGGCCACGCCGCGATCGCTCAGCGCCCGCGCGCCATTGCCCACGGCGAGAGCCCATTCGCCGGTAGCCTCCGTCTGCGCGCCCAGGGCGACCGCAGCATATTGGTTGGCGGTGGCGCTCTGGCCCAGCGCGACGGTGCGCTCGGAACTGGCCTCGGCCAGTACGCCGACCGCGGTGGAACTGTAGGCGGTGGCCATCGCGCCGCCGCCCACCGCGGTGGACAGCGGGCCGGTGGCCTGGGTCGCCTGCAACTGTATCCCTGCCGAGCCCAAGCCGTATTCGCCCACGTCGACGATGCCGCCGACGGCGACGCTGGAAATGTCACTGGCGATCGCGCCGGCACCGGCGGCCACGTTGTACTTGCCGCTGGCCTGGGCGCCGGCGCCCAGCGCGGTCGCGGCCATGCCGGAGGCGGAGGTCTGCTGCAGGATGACCGCGCCGTTGGGCTGGGAGGAGAAGTCCAGGTCGAGCATGCCGCCGACCGCGGTGGTGGAGACGTCGGTGGCCAGGCTGTTGTGGCCCACCGCCAGCGCCTGGTTGGCGTAGCTGACCGCGCCTGCGCCGAGCGCGACGGTGCCGGTGCCGACCGCCGAGGCGGCCTCGCCGGCGGCCAGCGCCTCGTCGCCGTCGGCGTAGGCGCCGGCGTTGCTGCTGTCGCTGCCGGTGGCCTGGAAGTAGAGGGCGGTGTCGCCGCTCGCATCGGCTGGCACCGCGTTCGCGTCGGTCGGCGCCGCATCGGCGGTCGTCGCCGGGGTCGCAGTCGGGCTCGCAGTCGGGGTGGCGGCCGAGACCGCAGCCGGGGCAGTGGCGGCCTGCGCCAGCGACGAGGTCGCCAGGCACAGCGCGCAGGCCAGCGCCAGCGCGCTACGGGCGCCGGTGCGCGAAACGGCGGGCGCGGCATGGCGGATCGGGCGATAGGCGGCAGTGCCGCGTATGGTCGTGCATTCGTTCATGGCGATCTCTCGGTTCTTATGCGGATGGACAGGAGGCGACGTCAGCGGCGCGCAGGCGCGCCGCTTCGGGATCGGTGGTCTTGGGATGCGCCGCTGACCCTGGGCGCGCTCCGTGCAGCGAACTTAGGCGCTGCGTCATTTGCTTGTCACCCGCAAGTTCTCGCCCGATCATCACCGGGTTCTCACCGAGTCGGTGGGATGGGGAGCACATTCGGATGGTGAGGGCATTGTTGAACTGGTTCGACCGGGCGCCGGTCGTGGACGAGGTGGACCGGCGCAACGTGCGGGTGATCCAGCTATTGCTGCTGTTCCTGGCGATCACCATTCCGGCCACGTTCGCCGTCGCGCTGACCCTCGCTTGGCCGCAATTGAGCGGACGCGCGGTGCCGCCCGGGATGGTGGTGTCGCTGACGATGAGCCTGCTGATCGCGGTGTGCGCCGCGATCGGCTTCATGCGCGTACGCCGCGGCGCGCTGCGCGGGGGCGTTGGCTTGCTGTTGGCCGCGATGCTGGCGTCGCTGCTGGTCAATGCCGCGGTCAACGGCCTGCAGCGTCAGTTGCCGGACCAGCTGGCGCAGATGCTGGTGCTGATCCTGGCCGGGCTGGTGCTGGGGCGCCGCGCGCTGTGGATCACCTTCGGCGCGCTGCTGCTGATGCTGGGCCTGGGCGTGGGCCACGACGCGCTGCTGGAATTCGTCGAAGAGCCGGGGCGCGCGTTCTACAACCTGCCGTCGGTGCTGTTCAGCTACCTGCTGGTGACGCTGCTGCTGGATCGCACCACCGAAGCGCTGCGCGAGAGCCTGCGCGAATCCAATGCGCGCGGGCATCGCCTGCAACAGGAAATGCTGGCGCGCGAACGCGCGCAGGCGCAGCTGATCCATGCGCAGAAGCGCGAGATCGTCGAGCGCATGGCCGGCGGCCTGGCGCACGATTTCAACAACGTCCTGGCGGTGATCGTCGGCTTCTCCGCCACGCGCCACGACGACGAGGCCGGCAGCGACGGCGAGCGCATCGCGCTGCTGGAAGACAGCCTGGCGTCGGTGGAGGAATCGGCACGGCGCGGCATGGCGGTGATCCGCCGGCTGCTGCGCTTCAGCCGCCGCGATGGCGAACAGGCCGAGGACTTCGACGCCGCGGCCGCCATCGATGCATTGCAGCCGATGCTGCGGCAACTGCTGGAAGCGCGCATCGTGCTGCGCTGCGCCTTGCCGGCGGCGCCGGCGCCGATCCACCTGGATCGCAGCCAGTTCGAATTGATGCTGCTCAACCTGGCCAGCAACAGCCGCGACGCCATCGCCGACCGTGGCCATCTCGACATCGCCGTGCGCAGCGAAGAGGCGTGGACCATCATCGAGATCGCCGACGACGGCCAGGGCATGCCGGCGGACGTGATGGCGCGCGTGTTCGAGCCGTTCTACAGCACCAAGCCCGCCGACAGCGGCACCGGGCTCGGCCTGGCGGTGGTGCACGACCTGGTGGTGCGCAGCGGCGGCCGCATCCAGGTGCACAGCGAACCGGGCGTGGGCACCCGCTTCCGCATCGCCTTGCCGCAGGCAGCCGCGGCGGCCGGCAATGCGCGCGTGGCCGCCGCTCAGCCGGACGGATCGAAGATGTAACCCTTGCCGTGCACCGCCGCCAGCGGCAGGGCGATGCCGCAACGGCGCTGCGCCTTGCTGCGCAGGCGGTGCACCATCGAGTCGAGGCGGTGCGCGTCGAAGTCGTATACGCGGTCGGTCAGCGCCGCGATCAACGCTTCGCGTGCGACCAGCAGGCCGGGCTGCTCGAGCAGGCGCTGGCACAGGCGGCGTTCGCTCGCGGTCAGCGCCGCCGCCGCGCCGGACGGGGCCAGCAGGCACCAGCCGTCCTCGCTGAGCTGCCAGCGGCCGCGCGCCGGTTCCAGCGGGGTGCCGCCCAGGCGCCGGGTCAGGCTGTGCAATGTCGCCGCCAGCAGGTCGATCTCCACCGGCTTGGACAGGTAGGCATCGGCGCCGCCGGTGAGTCCGCGCACGCGGTCTTCGGTCTCGCCCAGGCTGGTCAGCATGACGATGCCGATGGCCGGATACTGTTGGCGCAACTCCCGCGCCACGGTGAAGCCGTCGGTGTCGGGCAGGCCGACGTCGAGCACCACGATGTCGGCGGGCCAGGTCCGCAGCCGCGCCTGCAGTTCGGCGCCGCTGCCGCAGCCATGGGTGTCGAAGCCGAAACGGCGCAGGCCCGGGAGCAGGATGCGCTCGCGCAGCATCGGATCGTCCTCCAGGACCAGAACGCGCAGGGCGGCGGCAGCGATAGTGGCATTCATGCGCCGGCGCAGTGTAGCGGCAGCCGGCCGATTGCGTATGCCCATGGAGCCTGTCATCGATTCCCAAGCAGAGCTTAATGGCACGCGCTGGCCGGCCGGCGCACATACGCAAAGCAAACGCCGGCGCTGGCAGACTCGCGCTTTCCCGGCGAACGGCGGACATGATGGCAGCACGAATCGAGGACTACGCCATGCTCGGCAATTGCCGTAGCGCGGCGTTGGTGGACAGGCACGGCTCGATCGACTGGCTATGTCTGCCGCGTTTCGATTCCGATGCGCTGTTCGCCGCGCTGCTGGGCACCCCGGAGCACGGCCGCTGGTCGATCGCGCCGCTCGGCGACTTCCGCAGCACGCGCCACTACCGCGACGGCAGCCTGGTGCTGGAAACCGAGTTCGAGACCGACGACGGTGCCGTGGCGCTGCTGGACTTCATGGTTGCCAGTCACGACGACGACGTGCACAACCACGTGGTGCGCATCGTGCGTGGGCTGCGCGGGCGCGTGCCGCTGCGCATGCAGTTGCAGCTGCGTTTCAACTACGGCCGCACCATCCCCTGGGTGTCGCAGATCGACGGCGGCCTGCAGGCGATCGCCGGGCCGGACCAGATCGCGCTGCGCAGCCCGCAGCCGATGCATGGGCATGGCTTCGCCACCGAAGCGGACTTCACCCTGGAGGCGGGCGAGAGCACCTGGTTCGTGCTCAGCCACGGCGCCTCGCACCTGGAACTGCCGCCGCCGCTGGCGCCGGAACAGGCGCTGGCGCAGACCGAGGCGTTCTGGCATGGCTGGTCGCACCGCTGCGTGCATGCCGGTCCGTGGACCGAGGCGGTACGGCGCTCGCTGGTGGTGCTGAAGGGCCTGAGCTACCTGCCCACCGGCGCGATCGTCGCCTCGCCCACCACCTCGCTGCCGGAACGGCTCGGTGGCGAGCGCAACTGGGACTACCGCTTCTGCTGGCTGCGCGATGCGGTGTTCACCCTGACCGCGCTGCACGCTGCCGGCTATTCCGACGAAGCGGCCGCGTTCCACGGCTGGCTGCAGCGCACCGTGGCCGGCTCGCCCGACCAGTTGCAGGCGCTGTACGGCATCGGCGGCGAACGGCGCATGCCCGAATGGGAAGTGGACTGGCTGCCCGGCTACGAAGGCGCGCTGCCAGTGCGCGTGGGCAATGCCGCCGCCGGCCAGTTCCAACTGGACGTGTACGGCGAGGTGATCGCCGCGTTCCATCGCGGCCACCACGAAGGCATGGCGACCGCGGCGCATGGCCGCTCGCTGGCGCGGCAGCTGCTGGAAGTGCTGGAGCAGCGCTGGCGCGAGCCGGACGAAGGCATCTGGGAAATCCGCGACCAGCGCCGCCATTTCGTGCATTCCAAGGTGATGGCGTGGCTGGCGTTCGACTGCGGCGCGCGCGACGGGGTCACCGACGCCGACGCCGCGCAACGCGCGCACTGGCGCGCGCTGGCCGACGAAGTGCATGCGCAGGTGCTGGAGCAGGGCGTGCACCCGGACGGCTATTTCGTGCAGAGCTACGGCAGCGATCGGCTGGACGCGGCGACGCTGCTGATCCCGCTGGTCGGGTTCCTGCCGGCGGACGATCCGCGCGTGGCCGCCACCGCCGATGCGATCGCGCAGCGGCTGAGCATCGACGGCCTGGTCGAGCGCTATCGCGCCGACGACGACAGCGGCGACGGCCTGCCCGCCGGCGAGGGCACCTTCATCGCCTGCAGCTTCTGGCTGGTGGAGAACTACGCGCTGCTCGGGCGCATGGCGCAGGCGCGCACGCTGTTCGAACGCCTGCTCGGCCTGTGCAACGACGTCGGCCTGCTGGCCGAAGAATACGATCCGCGCAGTGGCCGCATGCTCGGCAATTTTCCGCAGGGGTATTCGCACGTGGCGCTGGTCCACGCCGCGTTGCGCCTGCATGGCTTACTCGGCGAACAGGAAACCCATCCATGAGCGATGCGACACAAGCGACTCCGCCCTGCCTGATCGTGGTGTTCGGCGCGCGCGGCGACCTGACCCGGCGCCTGGTGCTGCCGGCGCTGTACAACCTGCGCCGCAGCGGCGCATTGCCCGAACAGTTCGCGGTGATCGGCGTGGACCACGGCGACATCAGCGAAACCAGCTGGCGGCGCCTGCTCGGCACCGCGCTGCACGGGCTGATGGCCGACCGCGACGCCGAGTTCAAGGCCGATGGCCTGGACGAGGACGTGTGGAACTGGCTGCGCACGCGCCTGCACTACCTGCGCGGCGATTTCGCCGATGCGGCGACCTATCGCGCGCTGGGCGAGGTGATCGAAAAGTACGACGCGCAGTACCAGACCTGCGGCAACGTGCTGTTCTACCTGGCCACCGCGGCACGCTTCTTCGCCCCGGCGATCGAGCAGCTGGGCGCGGCCGGACTGGTCAAGCAGACCGCCGGCGGCGGCTGGCGCCGGGTGATCGTGGAGAAGCCGTTCGGCCACGACCTGCGCAGCGCCAAGGAGCTCAACGGCATCGTCGGCCGCGTGCTCGATGAGGACCAGGTGTTCCGCATCGACCACTTTCTGGGCAAGGAGACGGTGCAGAACATCCTCGCGTTCCGTTTCGCCAACGGCCTGTTCGAGCCGGTGTGGAACCGCGACCGCATCGACCACGTGCAGATCACCGCCGCCGAGACCATCGGCGTGGAAGGGCGCGGCGGTTTCTACGATCCCACCGGCTGTTTGCGCGACATGGTGCCCAATCATCTGTTCCAGCTGCTGGCGATGATCGCGATGGAGCCGCCGGCGGCGTTCACGCCCGCGTCGATGCTGCGCCGGCGCGCCGAGGTGATCGAGGCGGTGCGGCCGCTGGCCCCGGGCGACGTGGTGCGCGGCCAGTACGCGGCCGGCGCGATCGGGCGCAATGCGGTGCCCGGTTACCGAGAGGAAGACACGGTGCCTTCCGATTCCAACACCGAGACCTACGTGGCGATGAAGCTGCAGGTCGACACCTGGCGCTGGGCCGGGGTGCCGTTCTACCTGCGCACCGGCAAGCGCCTGCGCGAACGCACCACCGAGATCGCGATCCGCTTCAAGCCGGCGCCGCTGGCGCCGCTGCGCAGCGCCGAGATCGGCGGCTACGGCCCCGACTGGCTGGTGCTGCACATCCAGCCCGACGAAGGCATCTCGCTGCAGTTCGACGTCAAGCGACCGGGCGCGCGGGTCAGCCTGGCGCCGGTGCGCATGGACTTCCGCTACCGCGACTGGTTCCCGAAGGAATACACGGTCGGCTACGAACGCCTGCTGCAGGACTGCATGAACGGCGAGGCCGGCCTGTTCCAGGACGCGACGATGGTCGAGGCGGCCTGGCGCATCGTGCAGCCGATCCTGGATGCCTGGCAGGCCTCGGCCGACGAAGTGGCGCAATACCCGGCCGGCAGCGCCGGCCCGGCCGCCGCCGACGCATTGCTCGCGCTCAACGGCGGCCACAGCTGGCGCACCCTGACCGCCGGCCGCCGCCCACCACCGCGGCGCCCAGCGGAAGGCGGCACCGACGCCAAGTCGGCAGCGCCGGCGAAGCGTGCGGCCGCTGCCAAGCCTGCCGTGTCCAAGGCCAAGGCGGCAGGCGCCGGCAAGCCCAAGCGCGCCGCTTCGCCCAAGAAGGCGGTCGCCTCGGCCAAGAGGACAGCGGGCAGGAAGACAGCCGCGCCGAAGAAGGCAGGCAAGTCCGCGTCCGGGAAAGCGAGCAAGCCGGTGGCGAAGAAGGCGCCCGCGACCGCCGCCAAGCGCGCCGTGGCGAAGCGCTGACCGGCGGTGCGCATCGTCCGCGTGGGAGCGACTCCGGGTGGCATGGGGCCATCCGTCGCGATCGGCGTTGGCTGCAGTCGGGACTGAAGTCCCTCCCACAGTGCACCCGGCGCGGCAGCCGCGAGTGCTGCAGCAGCGAGCCCGCTGCAATTTTGTAGGAGCGGCTTCAGCCGCGACAAACGAAGCGGCGGAGCAGGCAGGTTCGGCATTCTGTCGGGGCTGAAGCCCCTCCTACAAGGGCACCCGCCACGCACGAAACCCTGTAGGAGCGGCTTCAGCCGCGACAAACGAAGCGGTGTAGCAGGCAGGTCCGGCATTCTGTCGGGACTGAAGCCCTCCTACAAAAGCCCCCGCCACGCGCGAACACCTGTAGGAGCGGCTTCAGCCGCGACGAACGCAGCGGCGGAGCCCATCGGCTTCGGCATTGCGTCGGGGCCGACGCCCCGCCTACAAGCGCTTCAACAGCAGCTCGCGAACCCCCTGTAGGAGCGGCTTCAGCCGCGACAAACGAAGCAAGGATCCAGCCGGCATTCGGCATCCGGCGCCGCCATGACCGACATCCCTGCCGCCTGTGCTCCCGCCGCACACGCCACGCAAGCGCCGCACCACCAACACCACTACGGCGGCGTCTTCGCCGCCGCCGCATCGGCCGCCGCTTCCCCAGGCACCTCGCTCACATCCGCCTCGAACAGCTGCATCAGATCCGCGCGCGCATCGCGCGAGGTCTGCACCACCGCTGCCTCGTCGTCGTACACCAGGTGCTGCGCGCGCAACAGCTGCTCGTCGTGCTGGCGGAAGCGGGCGATGCGGTCGCGCGCGGTCTCCGCGCTCAGGCCCAGGTTCACCAGCACCTTTTCGCTCAGCTCCAGGCTGGAGGCGAACACCTCGCGGAACGGTTCGGCGCCCAGGTCCATCAGCCGCCAGGCGTGCTGCCGGTTGCGCGCGCGCGACAGCACCTGCGCCTTCGGATACAGGCGGCGGATCAGCCGCGTGGTCTTGATGTTGGTCTCCGGGTCATCCATCGCCACCACGAAGATGCCGATGCTGTCGCTGCCGGCCGCGCGCAACAGGTCCGGGCGGCTGGGGTCGCCGTAGTAGATCTTGTTGCCGAAGCGGCGCAGGTCTTCCACCGTGTCCGGGTTGTGCTCCAGCGCCACGAAGGGGATGCGCTGCGCGGTCAGCAGGCGCGCCACGATCTGGCCGAAACGGCCCATGCCGGCGATCAGCACCTGCGCGCGCTGCTCGTCCACGGTGTCGTAGTGGGCGGCCGGCGGCGGAGTGCGTTTGGCCTTGGCCGCCTCGCCGCTGTCGAGCAGGCGCTGGATGCCGATCAGCAGCAGCGGGGTCAGCGCCATCGATACGCCGACCACCGCGACCAGGCGGTCGTGGTTGGCGTCGTCGAGCAATTGCACGCGCTGCGCCTCGGTGAACACCACGAACGCGAATTCGCCGCCCAGCCACAACAGGCTGCCCAGCAACAAGGCGCTGCGCAGCGGCAACCGCGCCACCCGGCCGATGCCGACCAGCAGGCTGAACTTGACCAGCAGCAGCGTGGCCACGCCGCCGGCGATCAGCCACGGCTCGGCGACGATGCGGTCCAGGTCGATGCCCATGCCCACGGCGATGAAGAACACGCCCAGCAGCAGGCCCTGGAACGGTTCGATCTGCGCCTCCAGCTCGTGCCGGAATTCCGAGTCGGCCAGCAGCACACCGGCCAGGAACGCGCCCAGGCTCGGACTCAGCCCGGCCTTCTGCAGGAACCACGCATTGCCCAGCACCACCAGCAGCGCGCTGGCGGTGAATACCTCGGGCATGCGCGTGCGTGCCACGATGCGGAACAGGTAGCGCAGCGCGAAGCGGCCGCACAGCACCACCGCCGTCAGCGCGCCCAGCGCCTGCGCCACCTCGGTCCAGGTGAGGGTGTCGTTCTTGGCCCCGCCAAGCAGCGGGATCGCGGCCAGCAGCGGGATCGCGATCAGATCCTGGAACAGCAAAATCGCGAAACCGAGCCGGCCGTAGTCGCTGTTGAGCGCCTTGCGCTCGGCCAGCAACTGCAAGCCCACCGCGGTGGACGACAGCGCCAGCGCCAGGCCCACTACCAGCGCGCTCTTCCAGTTCAGGTCCAGGCACAGCAGCAGCACGCCCAGCGGCAGTGCGGTCAGCACCACCTGCGCGGTACCGGCGCCGAACACCGCGCGCCGCATCAGTTTCAGCCGTGCCGGCGACAGTTCCAGGCCGATCAGGAACAGCAGCATCACCACGCCGATCTCGGCGGCGTTGAGGATGCGCTCGGTGTCCTGCACGAAGCCCAGGCCGTCCGGACCCAGCACCACGCCGGCGGCGAGATAGGCCAGCACCGCACCCAGGCCCAGGCGCTTGAACACCGGTACCGCGATCACCGCGGCCAGCAGCAAGACCAGCGCCAGCTCCAGGCCGCCGCTATGCATGAGTCGTCTCCATCGCGCCATTATGCGGCCGCCACACGACCGTCCGCTTACCCGGATTGGGGGAAGCCGCAGGCGGATGCCGACCTTCGGCATCGGCGGGATGCCGGGCGGGGCGCTGGGGGGCGCCTTGGCGGCTTTGGGCCACCGGTGCCGACAAGGTGCGAAGCCGGCAAGCGTCCCTGCTTCGTTCGTCGCGACTGAAGTCGCTCCCACAGGAACTCGCGGCCAGCGTCCGGGTGCACTGTAGGAGGGGCTTCAGCCCCGACAGAATACCGAATCTACCAGTTGCACCGCTTCGTTCGTCGCCGTTGAAACCGCTCCTGCAGGGACTTCGCAACTGGCCGGAGGTGCACTGTGGGAGGGACTTCAGTCCCGACGCATGGACGCCGGAACCCACCGCCTTTCCCGCATCGCCCGAAGCCGCGACCCGGCAGGCCGCGACGCATCCGCATTCCCCGATCATCCCCGCGCCAGCATCACCCGTGTACCGTTGGCGCACCGCTTGCCCGCCCGCGCCCGCCATGAGCACCTACCACCTGCAGTCCGTGTTCCGCCCCGCCTCGGTCGCCATTGTCGGCGGCAGTCCGCGCGAGCGCTCGGCCGGGCGCGCGGTGGTGCGCAACCTGCGCGCCGCCGGCTTTCCCGGGCAGATCGGCTGGGTCAGCCCGCGCTACCGCGAGATCGACGGCGTGCCCACCGTGCGCGGACTCACCGATCTGCCGTGGGTGCCGGACCTGGTGGTCATCACCGCGCCGGCGCGGATCGTGCCGCGCATCGTCGCCATCGCCGCGCGGCGCGGCGTCGCCGCGGCGATCATCCTCACCGCCGGCCTGGGCGAAGGCCCCGGCTCAGCCGCGGCGCGGGTCGAAGCGGCCGCGCGCGCCAAGGGCCTGCGCATCCTCGGACCGCATTGCCTGGGCGTGATCGCCCCGCACGCCAAGCTCAACGCCAGCATCGCCGCACACTGCCCGCAACCGGGCGACCTGGCGCTGATCTCCGAATCCAGCGCCATCGCCGCCGCCCTGGTGGAGTGGGGCGTGGCGCGCTCGGTCGGCTTCTCCGCGGTGGTGTCGCTGGGCGATGCGCTGGACGTGGACTTCGGCGACCTGCTCGACTACTTCGCCACCGACTACCGCACCCGCGCCATCCTGCTGTACGTCGAACACATCCACGACGCACGCAAGTTCATGTCCGCCGCGCGCGCCGCGGCGCGCGCCAAACCGGTGGTGGTGGTGAAATCCGGGCGCCTGCTGCGCATCGACCCCAATGCCGACACCCACGTGCAGGCACTGGCCAGTTCCGACGCGGTCTACGGCGCGGCCTTCGCCCGCGCCGGCCTGCTGCGGGTGCGCGCGCTGGACGAGCTGTTCGCCGCGGCCGAGACCCTGGGCCGGCTCAGCACCTTCCCCGGCCGGCGCCTGGCGATCCTCAGCAACGGCGGCGGCGTCGGCCGGCTGGCGGTGGACAAGCTCGCCGACCTCGGCGGCACCCTGGCCGCGCTGTCGCCGCAGACCCTGCAACGCCTGGAGCAGGCGCTGCCGCAGGAGTGGTCGCACGCCAACCCGGTGGACATCGTGGTCGACGCCGACGGCGAGCGCTACGCCGCCGCCGCCGAAGCGCTGCTGGCCGATCCGGAGAACGACGCGGTGCTGGTGGTCAACGTGCCGACCGCCTTCACCTCCTCGGCCGACGCGGCGCAGGCGCTGACCCGCACGCTCGGCCTGCGCCCGCGCCACCACCGCGACAAGCCGGTATTCGCGGTGTGGCTGGGCAACGACGAAAGCGCCACCGCCACGCTCAACGCCGCGCACATCCCCACCTATGCCACCGAGGCCGACGCGGTGCGCGGCTTCATGCACCTGGTGCGCTACCGCGAAGCGCAGGCGGCGCTGATGGAGACCCCGCCCAGCCTGCCCGAGGATTTCGTGTTCGACGCGGCCACCGCGCGCGGCATCGTCGACGCCGCGCTGGCCGCCGGGCAGGCCTGGCTGGATCCGCTGGCCACCACCCGCCTGCTCGCGGCCTACGGCATCCCCACCGCGCCGGTGGTGCATGCCGCCAGCGCCGCAGAGGCTGCGTTGGCAGCGGCACCGATGCTGGCCGAGGGGTTGGCGGTGGCGGTGAAGATCCATTCGGCCGACATCCCGCACAAGTCCGACGTGGACGGCGTGCGTTTGAACCTGGTCAGCGCGCAGGCGGTGCAGGACGCCGCCGAAGGCATCCTCGCCCGCGCGCGCGCCGCGCGTCCGCACGCGCGCATCGACGGTGTGCTGGTGCAACCCACGCTGCTGCGGCCGAAGGCGCGCGAACTGATCGCCGGCATCGCCGACGATCCCACCTTCGGCCCGGTGATCGTGTTCGGTCGCGGCGGCACTGCGGTGGAAGTGATCGACGACAAGGCGCTGGCGCTGCCGCCGCTGGACCTGCGCCTGGCCCACGAACTGATCGGCCGCACCCGCGTCAGCCGCATCCTCAAGGCCTACCGCGACGTGCCCGCGGCCGACGAGCGCGCGGTGGCGATGGTGCTCGTCAAGCTGGCGCAGCTGGCCGCCGACCTGCCGGAGATCCGCGAGCTGGACATCAACCCGCTGCTGGCCGACCGCGACGGCGTGATCGCGGTGGACGCCCGCGTGGCGGTGGCACCGTCGCGGCGCCTGCACAAGGGCCGTGGCCACCCGCGCTTCGCGATCTTCCCGTATCCCAAGGAATGGGAGCGGCGCATCGTGCTCAACGACGGCGCCGCCGCGTTCGTGCGCCCGGTGCGCCCGGAAGACGACGCGCTGTTCCGCAGCTTCTTCGCCCGCGTCACCGACGAGGACCTGCGCCTGCGCTTCTTCCAGGCGGTGAAGCACTTCAGCCACGAATTCATCGCCCGCCTGACCCAGCTCGACTACGCCCGCTCGATCGCCCTGGTCGCGATCGAACCCAAGACCGGCGACATGCTCGGCGCGGTGCGCCTGCACGCCGACGCCGACTACGACCGCGGCGAATACGGCATCCTGATCCGCTCCGACCTCAAGGGCCACGGCATCGGCTGGCAGCTGATGCGGATCATGATCGAATACGCCGGCTGGCTCGGCCTCAACGTCGTCGAAGGCCAAGTCCTGCGCGAGAACCGCACCATGCTGGCGATGTGCGAACACCTGGGTTTCAAGGCGACCCCGGACCCGGAAGATGCGACGTTGATGGATGTGGTGTTGCCGGTGGGGAAGGGGTGAGGTCTGGGTAACGACCTGCTCCGACGATGGTTCGGAAGACGGAGCGGATCGGGTTTAGGCGTGATGGCAGTGGCCGATCGCGCCGCGTGCTCCACGCCGGCATCTGCGCATGCGTCGGCCTTGGACCGCAACAAAACCCGAGTGAGTAGGGCGTACTCGACATGCACATCGCCAACGTCGGCAGCGCATCCTCGTTCGAAGCAGCGTGGTCGGGATTTACGCAGGAAGAGGCGCACGAGACGTTCTGCGATCAGTTCGCGCGGCGAGTGGCCGAGCGTTATCTGGGCGGAGAGTTGTCGTACGAGGTTGCCGACCGCGCGATAAATGGGCTATATGCGTACTGTTACCATCTGGATTCCGATAGGGGCATGTCCGGTTACGCGTGGGCCGTGTTCGATGCCTTCGAAGCGGGCGAGTACGTGCATGAGGGGGATGGCCCGGAAGCGTCCCCCGATGAAACGTACGTTGTGCCGCTCTTGCGGAAGCTGTGCGTGTAATGACTTTCAGCCCGATGCCGCTCCGCGGTGCGGCTCAATCCAGGGATAGGGAGTGACTGAATGAAGTTGTACGTTCCACTTGTCGCATCCGCGCTCGCGTACGTCGTGGCGTTGTTCCTGCCGGCGTTGTACGGCGGTGGATCGCATGTCATTGGGTTTGTCCTGCTCGTGCTGGGCTGGGTACAAAGCCATCACGGCGAGTGCTACGCCTGGTTCGCCAATCCGGTCTTCTTAGCCGGGTTTTTCGCGTTCGCGTTGCGCAGGTTCAAGGTGGCCCTGTGCTGTGCGGCATTGGCTTGCCTGATCGGCCTGGACACCTTCCGCGCCACGGTGTTCTCGCTCAACGAGGCCGGCAACGACGTTGCGATCGAGCATGTGGGCGCGGCGTTTTATGTGTGGCAGTTGAGCTTCATTGTCCTGCTCCTCGCCTCCATCCGCATGATGTCGATCGGCAGATCGCCGACGCCGAGTGGCGATGCAGCGTGAGCAGGGCTCAGCGTCTCAAAGGGCGTCTAGCGTGACAAAAAATCCTTTCGCATCCACTACGCGTGGCAAAGCTAGTAATCCGAGTTGATTCGTAGGCACAGGACATGCGACGCAAAGTGCTGCAGGACATCGCCAACACCCTCTGCCAGATGATGGTGGGTTGGCGCATGGGCGACGACTACGAACGGATGTCCGAGCTTCCCGATGGGACCATCTACTTCGATCTCTTGGAGAAGACGGCCACGCATAACGCCGGCGATAGCCCGACGCTGTGGATAGCGGGTGAGTTGAGCGCATGGCTGGAGCACAGACTGGGCGTCGAGAAGATCGACCGTAGCGAATTGGTACACGCCCAGCTCGAACTCCGCTATGAGACGAGTCGCATAAGAACGAATCGGAAGCAGGTCGTCTCGTTCGATTTCGAGTGTCGCTCATCGCTCCGAACCGACGTGGTGGAGTACCGCGGAAGCGTCGTCGACCGCCATGCCTATCACCAGCGCATAGCGTCCAGTCCATCTTCCAAACCCGCGATCGGCGGTGCTGCTTAAGACCGGCGCAAGTCCAGCGCAACGACATGTTGCCGCGCAACAACGCCGGTGCGATTTACTGGGCCCGGCAGAAATTAAGCGGTGCGCATGGCCATTTTTCTTGCGAACTTGCCGATTCCCCGCCTATCGTCGTGCTCAGTGGGGACGCTGGAGGGGAGGCGCCGACACCGCTTCAACGAGATCCCAGAAGGACGGCTGCCGGTGGGCACCGCCCGTTCTCTTCCTCCATTGCCACCCAAATCGCATCCTATGAACGAATCGGATTCCTCCTTCCTCCTCTCGCGTCGCGGCTTCCTCGTCGGCGCCGGGAGCGCGGCGATCTTCGCTTCGCCGCTGCGTGCAATGGTCCTTTTTGATAGCGCTAACAATGCGTTCCGGCTCGCGGGCGACGTGGGCGTCGCGCCGATCCATGTGGACGCGCAGGATTTCCCCGGCGTGGCCAGGGCAGCGCGCGATCTCGCCGAGGACGTCGGCCGCGTATTCGGAACGCCGGCGGCGCTCGTGAACCAACCGAACCGGCTCGATCGCCACGCCGTACTGATCGGCACGCTCGGCAAAAGCGCGGTCATCGATGCGCTGGTCGCGGCCGGCAAACTCGATGTCGCGCCGATCCTCGGGCAGTGGGAGTCCTACACGCTGCAGACCGTGGCCGATCCGATGCCCGGCGTGGCCGAAGCGCTGGTGATCGCCGGCAGCGACAAGCGCGGCACCATCTACGGCATCTATGCGCTGTCCGAACAGATCGGCGTGTCGCCCTGGTACTGGTGGGCGGACGTGCCGGTTCGGCGCCGTGCGGCGATCTCGATCCGGCGCGGCACGCATTTCGAAGGGCCGCCGGCGGTGAAGTATCGCGGCGTGTTCCTCAACGACGAGCAGCCGTGTCTGGGCAAGTGGACCACCGAGAAGTTCGGCGGGATGAATGCGGCGTTCTATACCCGGCTGTTCGAGGTGTTGTTGCGCTTGCGCGCGAACTACCTGTGGCCGGCGATGTGGGACAACGCCTTCGCGCAGGACGATGCGGACAATGCGCGGCTCGCCGACGAATACGGCATCGTCATGGGTACCTCGCACCACGAGCCGATGATGCGCGCGCACAAGGAGTGGACCGACCACCGCACGCAGTACGGCAACGGCGAATGGAACTACGCCACCAACAAGGACGCGTTGCAGACCTTCTTCCGCGAAGGCATCGCGCGCAATCGCTCCCGCGAGGTTCTGGTGACGGTGGGCATGCGCGGCGACGGCGACGTGGCCATGGCCAGCGCCGGCGATCTGCAGGCCGATATCCGCCTGCTCGAAACCATCATCGCCGATCAGCGGCAGATTCTCGCCACGGAACTCGGTACCGACGCCAGCCGGGTCCCGCAGCTGTGGGCGCTGTTCACCGAGGTGCAGAAGTTCTACGACGCCGGCCTGAAGGTGCCGGACGACGTGACCTTGCTGTTCACCGACGACAACGTCGGCAATCTGCGCCGGCTGCCGAAACCCGAAGAGCGCCAGCGTGCCGGCGGTTCCGGCATCTACTACCACATGGACATGAACGGCGGGCCGTTCTCGTACAAGTGGCTCAACAGCAATCCGTTGCCGAAGATCTGGGAACAGATGCACCTGGCGCACCGCTATGGCGCCAACCGGATCTGGATCGCCAACGTCGGCGACTTCAAGCCGCTGGAGATTCCGATCGAGTTCTTCCTGCGGCTGGCCTGGAATCCGGATGCGATCACGAAGGACGATGTCGCCGGCTGGATCCAGCGCTGGGCGAGCCGCGAGTTCGGCGCCGAACTCGCCGTGCCGATCGCGGACATCGTCGCGAAATACGCCAAGTACAACGCCTGGCGCAAGCCGGAACTGGTCAAGCCGGAGACCTTCAGCCTGCTGCACTACCGCGAGGCCGAACGCGTGCTGGACGCCTGGACCGCGCTGCTGGCGCAGGCCGAAAGCATCCAGTCGCGGTTGCCGGCGGACGCGCACGACGCGTATTACCAGTTGGTGCTGCATCCGGTGAAGGCCTGCGCGACGGCGACGGAATTGAACATCGCCGCGGCGCGCAATGCGTTCTACGCGCAACAGGGCCGGGCGAGCGCAAACGCCGAGGCCGACTACGTGCGGCAGCTGTTCCAGCGCGACCGCGACCTGACGGACTACTACAACACTCGCCTGGCGGGCGGCAAGTGGAACCACCTGATGGACCAGGTGCATCTGGGCTACTTCGACTGGTACTCGCCGCCGGCGAACATCATGCCTCCAGTGACGACGCTGCGGATCGAAGACACCGCCGACTATGCGGTGGCCGTCGAAGGCGCGGTGCCGGGCTGGCCGGGCTATTGGCTGGATCCGGAGTTGCCGACGTTCGACAGCCTGTGCCGGCAGCGGCACTACTTCGAGGTCTTCCCGCGCGGCGCGCGCCCGATCGCGTTCGAGGTGGCCGCGGCCGAGCCGTGGATCGTGGTCGCCGAGGGCAAGCCGTTCGGCGTAGGCCGCAAAGATCGGCGCTTCTGGGTCGAGATCGATTGGGACAAGGCCGGCGTCGGCGAGCAGGCCGGGACGATCGTCGTGACCGGCGCGCAAAAGGCGCAGACGATTCACGTCAAGGCGATCAAGGCGTCCGCGGCGCAGCGGCGCGAAGCGCGCGGCGCGTTCGGCGGCCTGCTGGGACCGATAGCGATCGCCGCCGACGCGTTCCAGCGCAACGTCGACGCCGGCGGCGTTCGCTGGGAGCGCATTCCCGACTATGGCCGCGCGCGCGCCGCCATGTCGGTCTTTCCGGTCACCGCGGCGTCGTTCTCCGACCCGCGCAACGCGCCGCGCCTGGAATATCCGGTCTATCTGGCCAAGGCCGGCCGCTACGACATCGACCTGATCACCAACCCGACGCTCAACGTGAACACGGCGCACCAGCTGAGCGTGGCCGTGGCCTTCGACGATCAGCCGCCGCAGGTCGTCAGCGTGTTCACGCCGGAGCAGCGCGTGTCGCAGGATTTCCTGGGCGAGGCGTTCTACGAGAACGCCAGGAACAATGCGCGCATCCTGACCGCCTCGCAGTCCGTGTCCGATGCGGGGCGGCATGTGCTGAAGATCATGATGGTCGATCCGACCATGGTCGTGCAGAAGATCGTGATTCGCAGTGCGCCGTTGCCGAGTTCCTACTTCGGCCCGCCGGAGGTCCCGGCGCATCCAGGCTGAGCCGCCGACCGTTGCCCGCCTGGAGCATCTGGCCAGCGCATTGCGGTTCGCCTTCCACCGCGCAGGCCGGGCAGGGCAACGCGCCCCGCCCGACGTGCAAGCGCAGCGCGCCGGGACTACTCCAGCTCCTGGTTGTCCACGCCGCGTTCGACCGGGTAGACCGTGGCCGGCGGGGTGGTGGAGCGCATCAGTTTCAGCGGTAACGCGCTCTGCTGGCAGAGATTGCCGCCGCTGACGAACACGCCGTCCTGGGTGCACTTCCAGTCGTAGAAGTTGGCGATGCCGCCGGCCAGCTGCAGGCTGAAGTCGGTGCTCTGGGCCGCGGCGTCGAACGGCGTGCCGGCCGCGTTGTTCTGGAACCAGCGCATCCATTCCTTGGAGCCGATCGGCGGGATCTTGCTGGCCGCCTGGAAGGTCGGGTTCATCGGCGAGAGTTGCGGCGATTCGGCGGTCATATGGCAGCTCAGGCAGGAGCTGATCGGGTTGTCGACCGGACCGTTGAGGCGGCCGTTCCAGCCCAGGTGGGTCGCCGGCAGTTCGGGCCTGGCGTTGATCGCCGACTGCAGGATGCTGGGATTGATCCGGGTCTGGGTCGGCTGCTTGTTGGTGTAGTCGTTGCCGGTATTCTGCGGGTCGTTACCCCACATCACCCCGACCGGTACCAGGTTCTGCCAGCCGGGCTTGCCGCTGACCGCGCCGTTGTACTGGAAGGTGCCGAAGATCCAGCCGCTGCCGGGAACGCGGCTGTCGCGCACGGCGAAGTCCATCTGGATCAGCGCCACCTGCTTGAGCGTTCTGTCCGCCGAACTGAAGCTGTTGGTGACGTACGCCGTCCACAGCACCGGGTTCTGCAGGAACGGCACCTGGCTTCTGTCCACGTCGGCGAACAGCGCCTTGCACACCACGGTGCCGTCGCGGAAGCTGTTGGGCTTGGAGGTGAAACTGGGATCGGGATTCTGCGGATCCTTCCACACCTGGCCGAAGGTATAGCCGCCGATGTCGTTGTAGATGCCCACCGCGAAGGTCTGCCCGGTAGCGAGCTGGGTCGGCGCCAACTGCTTTACCTGGATCTGCGCTTCCTTGGTGAGGCCATGCACGCCTTCGCGGCCGAGCGGTCCGTAGTGCTGCCACGGCGCGTGGTACCAACGCCGGACCTTGTTGTTCTGCACGTACCAGTCGCTTTCCACGTTGCCTTCCAGGCAATAGGTCTTCACAGCGTCCACGTAGCCGCGCCAGGTCTCGAAGTTGTTGCTCAGCGGCTTGGGCAACTTCTGGAAGAACGCTGGCGGCGGTCCGCTGGGCGCTTGCTGCGGAAAGTCCTGGCTGAGCTGGAACACTGGTCCCTTGTAGCTCTGTGGCGGCGCGTAGCCGAAGTCCGGAAACTTGCCGGCGGTCGCGGTGCCGCTGGCGAGCGCCAGCGCGACGGCGGCGGCGATGATGCGCAGATGAGGCAGGTGCATGGTGTACTCCCTGGTGTGTGCGTCGGTCCAACGCGGACGTGGCCTGCGTGCATTAGGTGTCCGGACTCTCCCCGGCCCCGGACCGGCCACACGACCGCGCCGACGGCACGGTCGAGAATGCACAGCCCGTTGCGCGAGGGCGTGCCTTGCGCCGGGCGCGCCGGCCCGGGTTGCGGGCATGCACGCCCGCAACCGCGGCGACGGCTGTGTCGAGACAGAGTGGTTCGGGAACCGCACACCGCCGCGGCGATGGCAGCGCCCTGCGACGCTGCGCTTACGGGATCGAAGAAGAAATATCCATGTCGCGCTCCTGACCGGCGGTTGAAGGCAACTGCTGTGTGATGGTCCCAAGTGCGTCGAGCGCAGGGGGAACACGCCGGCATGGCAGGCAGCATCGGGGGACGAATGCTGCGGGGCGGGCAGTGACGCTGCCGCGCGGGAGCCAGGTGACGCGTCATGCGCTGCGTGCGCGGCTATCGCGCGATCCGCAGCGTTGCTCGACGCTTTCGACTCTAGCCGATAGATCCGGCACAAGTAGTAGACAGTTGTGTTGCCGCGCAGGCGCTGGGATGCGTACCGCAACCGAGGTCGGGAATGCGCTCGGGCATGGCCGCAGGTCGGGAGGTCGTTCGTCTGCCCCGCCAGCGTGGCTGGGTCTCGGCCAGTACCCGCCGCTGCACTTTGAAGAAGTGGCAAAGCGGTTCGCCGGCGTCGAAGCGCACGCGACCGCGGCGGGTGAACTGCCAGTTCAGTGTGAATGCGAACCCGCCCGGGCAGGGCCCAGCCGGCCGGCATGCATCGGTCGCGGTCGCCGGCAGCGGCGGTCGCATTACCCTGGCAGAATCGGGATGCGCCACCGTCGGCGCTGCGCCAGGGGGCGCCGCATGTCTGCTGCCGAGCGGCCGCCAATGCCCGTGCCGGGGCGCGCCAGGGAGGTGCTGGGCGTGTTCCTGCGCCTGGGGCTGACCAGTTTCGGCGGCCCGCTCGCGCACCTGGGGTACTTCCGCGAGGAATTCGTGCGCCGCCGCCGCTGGCTGGACGAGTCCGGCTTCGCGCAATTGCTGTCGCTGTGCCAGGTACTGCCAGGCCCGACCAGCAGCCAGCTCGGCGTCGCGATCGGCTGGCAGCGCGCGGGCTGGCGCGGGGCGTTGGCTGCGTTCATCGGCTTCACCCTGCCGTCGGCGCTGCTGATGTTCGCGTTGGCGCTGTCTGCGCCGCGCTGGCTGCTGCATCCGCTCGGTGCGGAATTGCTGCACGGGCTCAAGCTGGTCGCGGTGGTAGTGGTCGCGCATGGCGTGTACGCGATGGCGCGCACGCTGACGCCGGACCTGCGGCGGGTGCTGCTGGCGGTGGCGGTCGCGGCGCTGGTGCTTGCGCTCGACCGCGCCTGGGGCCAGCCGCTGGCGATCGGGCTGGGAGCGCTGGCCGGGATCGCCTGGTGCCGGCCGCCGTCGGTGCCGATGACGGCGGCCGCGCCGCGGCGCTGGCGCCGCGATGTGGGACTGTGCTGTGCGCTGGCGTTCGGCGGATTGCTGCTGGCGGCGCTGTGGGTCTCCACACGCAACACCGCGATACCGACGCCGGCGCCGCTCGCTGCGGCGTTCTACCGCGCCGGGGCGCTGGTGTTCGGCGGCGGCCACGTGGTGCTGCCGTTGCTGCAGCGCGAACTGGTCGCCAGCGGCTGGATGTCCGCGGACACCTTCCTTGCCGGCTACGGCGCGGCACAGGCGATGCCGGGTCCGATGTTCGCGCTGGCCGCCTACCTGGGGGCCAGCGCCGGAAGCGGCATCGCCCCGGGTGCGGCGGCGATGCTGGCGCTGGCGGCGTTGTTCGCGCCGGGCCTGCTGGCATTGGGCGCGGCGTTGCCGCTGTGGCAGGCGCTGGCCGGGCGCCGATCGGTGGCGCGGGCGCTGGCGGGCATCAACGCCGCGGTCGTCGGCGTGCTGGCCGCGGCGCTGTACGAACCGCTGTGGCGCGACGGCATCCGCAGCCCGCCGGATCTGCTGGTGGTGGCGCTGGGCCTGATCCTGATGGCACGCCTGCAGCGCCCGGCGCTGTGGGTCGTGGCATGGTGTGCGGTGGCGGCGCTCGGCTTCGGCGCGTTGGGGCGCTAGGCGCCGCCGCCGATGGCCGCAATCGGGCATCGTTTGCGTTGTTGTCGGCGGTAAGCGGGAATGCGATTTCTCTTTGGGGAGAGGGGCCATGCGTACGCACGGAACGTTGATCAAGTGGGATGATGAGCGGGGCTTGGGCTTCGTGCGCTCGGCGCATGGCGATGCCGAGATAGTCGTGCACATCGCGGCGTTCCCGCACGACGGCGTGCGTCCGCGGCTCGGCGAGTTGATTTCGTTCGATCTGGAAAAGGACGCGGAAGGGCGGCCACGCGCGGTGCGGGTGATGCGCCCCGGACGCGCACCGACCACGCCGGCGCGGCGCGCCGCGGCTGACGCACGTTCCGGCAGCGCGTTCGGCCGCGTGCTTGCCGTGCTGCTGGTGATTGGCATCGGCACCTATGCGTATTCGGTGCTCGCACCGCGCTTCGCTGGCACGTCGACGCCGACGCCGAGCGCAGCTACCGCACCCACTTCCAGTGCACTGGCCACAGCGCCAGCCGCGGCGGCGGCATCCGCTCAGCACTTCCAGTGCGACGGGCGCACTCACTGCGCACAGATGACCTCGTGCGAGGAGGCGACCTATTTCCTGCGTAACTGCCCCGGCGTGCAGATGGATGGCAACCACGACGGCGTGCCGTGCGAACGGCAGTGGTGCCATTAGCGCGCGACGGGTGCGGCATACACTGCGGACCATGCGTACCCGGGGCGATGCGCGCGTCTCCGGACAGTGGCGTTGACGCACATGCTTGTGCGCCCACACACTCGCCGCGGCCACTGCGGCGCCACGACTAGGAAGATGGGATGAGTTACGACCTGGCGGTATTCGACATGGAGGCAGTACCGCGAGAGCGCGCGCAATTCCTGGCCTGGTACGACACCCAGACCGAATGGGGCGAGGAGCATGGCTACGACGATCCGGCAGTGAGCTCGGCGCCACTGCGCGCATGGTTCCTGGACATCATCGCTGCGTTTCCGCCGATGAACGGCCCGCTGGCTGCGGACGACATCGACGAAGACGCTGGACGTGCCACCGACTACAGCGTCGGCCGTTCGTTCATCTATGCGGCATTCGCTTGGTCGCAGGCGCAAGACGCGCACGCCACTGTGTTCGGCCTGGCCGCCAAGCATGGCGTGGGCTTCTTCGATGCCAGCTCCGAGCTGGGCGAAGTCTGGTGGCCGGATGGTCAGGGCGCGCTTACGCTCGCCCATACGGAGTAGCCGCTTCGCTGCGTCGGTTCAACACCCGCTACAGGGTGCCGTTCTTCCCGAAGGACACTTTCTGGCCGGTCTTGTGCCCGTCCCTTTTGTGACTGTCCTGGCTGCGCATCCAGGCGCGGCATCTGCACGATTCGCCGCGTCGCCGGACGTCTATGGAAAGCCGCTTCGTGCGTGGCGTCATTCCGGCGCCGGCTGGCCCGGCTGCGGATCTTCGGGCTGCGCACGGGTGAACGGCGCCAACCGCAGCTTGACCCGATGCTCGACCCCGGCCGGGCACTGCCCCGGCGCCGGTCCGCGGAAATAGCTGCGCTGCCAGCCTTCGCGCTTGGCCTCTGGATCGTCTTGCTCCAGGTCGTGCAGGAACTGGCCGCGGCTGCGCATCCAGGCCTGGTAGTCGCGCTCCAGTTCCGGGGTCTGCGACAGCGGTTGCCAGCGCGGTTCGGTCTCGGCGAGCACCCGCCGCTGCACCGGGAAGAAGTGGCAGAACGGTTCGCCGGCGTCGAAGCGCACGCGTCCGGGGCGGGTGAACTGCCAGTTCATGGTGAAGGTGTAAGGACTCCAGTCGGTCTCGATCAATCCGGTCAGCCCGGCGATGCCGTCCTTGGGCCGGTTGACCGGCGCGGTCACGTACAGGTCCATGCCCGGTTCGGTGCGGAACAGGCAGGGCACGTGGAAGGTGAGCACGCCGTAGCCGAAGTGGCTGACCGCCGGCGCGTGGCTGCCGGCGTCGGCGTGGATGCGGATGGCGTCGAGTGCGTTGCCGCCGTTCCATTCGGCCTCGAACCCGCTTTGGCACAGCAGCTCCCAGCCGTGCGCGTTGGCGATGTCCAGCGGCAGGCAGCGGTAGGCGTAGCGCTGGTCGGTGCGGTCCATCCACGGCCGCTCGCGCGGCGCCGGACGCACGTCGAGGGTGTGGCCGTCGAGAACGTGGGCGGTGAGTTTCATGGCGGCGGGCTTGGCGAAGGGCGTGCGCCGAGTGTGACGCGTCGGCGCACGCCTGGCGACCACGCGCGGCGGCCGCAATGCGATCGTACGCGGTCGATGGCGCGAAGCAGGGGGGCCTATTCGCGACGCACGCGCGCTGCCCGGCGCGCCGGCCCGTGCTCAGTCCGCCTCGAACTCCAGCAGCGCCACGCCGTCGCCGACCAACTCGCCCTCGCGCACACGGTAGCCGTGCACCACGCCATCGGCGGGGGCCTGCAGGGTGTGCTCCATCTTCATCGCCTCCAGCACCAGCAACGGCGTGCCGCGCGCCACGCGGGTGCCGGGCGCGACCAGCAGCGCGACGACGCGACCGGGCATCGGCGCGGTCAGTCCGCCGGCCTCGGCGATCGGCTGGTCGGCCTCGGCGACCGGGTCGTGCAGCTCGAACAGGTGCGCCTGGCCGGCGACGAACAGATGCAGGCGGCTGCCGGCGAACACCGCGTCGGCGTGCACGCGCTGCACGTCGAGCTGCGCCTGCAGGCGTTGCTCCTGCAGGCTGCCGGTGGCGAAGAGCACGGCATCGGTGGCGCTGTCGTGGATGCGCCAGCCCGCGTCGGTCGCCGCCGCGCGCAGCGTGCGGCGCGTCTCGCCGTGCTGCAGGATCAGGTTGCGCGGCGCCGGTTCGCCCAGGCGCCAGCCGTCGCGCAGGTCCCAGGGCGAATGCGGGTCGCCGGGTTGCGCGGCGTCGGCGCGGTCGTGCAGCAGCCAGGCCAGCGCGGCCAGCGTCCAGGTCGGCTCGGCGGTAACCGGCGCGGTCTCGAACAGCGCGGCATGCTCGCGCTCGATCAGTGCGGTATCCAGATCGGCCTGTGCGAACGCCGTGGTGCCGATCAGGCGTTGCAGGAACGCGGCATTGGTGGCCACGCCGACCACCTGGCACGCCGCCAGCGCCGCCTGCATGCGCCGCAGCGCGCGTTCGCGGGTCTCGTCCCAGACGATCAGCTTGGCGATCATCGGGTCATAGTGCGTACTGATGACGTCGCCCTGTTCGACGCCAGCATCGACGCGGGTGTACGCGTCCGTGGCCGGCAAGCGCAGATGCTGCAGCGTGCCGGTCGAGGGCAGGAAGCCGCGCGCCGGATCCTCGGCGTACAGCCGCGCCTCCAGCGCATGGCCGCGGATCGCCAGTTCGTGCTGGCGTCTGGGCAGCGGCTGGCCGGCGGCCACGCGCAGCTGCCACTCGACCAGGTCGGTGCCGGTGATGCATTCGGTGACCGGGTGTTCCACCTGCAGCCGCGTGTTCATTTCCATGAAGTAGAACGCGCCGTCGGGCGCGACGATGAACTCCACCGTGCCGGCGCCGATATAGCCGACCGCGCGCGCGGCTTCCACCGCGGCCTGGCCCATCGCGGCGCGGCGTTCGCCGCTCATGCCCGGCGCCGGCGCTTCCTCCAGCACCTTCTGGTGGCGGCGCTGCACCGAGCAATCGCGTTCGAACAGGTAGGCCAGTTCGCCATGCGTATCGCCGAACACCTGGATCTCGATATGCCGCGGGCGCAGCACGTATTTCTCCACCAGCACATGCGCGTTGCCGAACGCGGCCTGCGCTTCGCGCTGGCAGGCGGCCAGGGCGGCGACGAAGTCCTCGTTGCGATCGACCCGGCGCATGCCCTTGCCGCCGCCGCCGGCGCTGGCCTTGATCAGCACCGGATAGCCGATGGCGTCGGCCTGGTCGCGCAGGAACTCCGGCTCCTGGCGTTCGCCGTGGTAGCCCGGGGTCAGCGGCACGCCGGCGGCGTGCATCAGCGCCTTGGCCGCGCTCTTGTCGCCCATGGCGCGGATCGCCGCCGGCGGCGGGCCGATGAACACGATGCCGCGCGCGGCGCAGGCCTCGGCGAAGTCGGCGTTTTCGGACAGGAAGCCGTAGCCGGGGTGGATCGCCTGGGCGCCGCTTGCCTGGGCGGCGTCGAGGATGCGTTCGCTGCGCAGGTAGCTGTCGCGCGCGGGTGCGGCGCCGATGTGGATGGCTTCGTCGGCCAGGCGCACGTGGTGGGCGTCGCGGTCGGCATCGGAGTAGACGGCGACGCTGGCGATGCCGAGTTTGCGGCAGGTGGCGATCACGCGGCAGGCGATCTCGCCGCGATTGGCGATCAGGATCTTGTCGAACATCGGCAGGTCGGGCGTGGCCATGGTCAGTTGCCTGGAAAAGGGGTGTCGTGTCTTGCAGTTGCAGTTGCAGTTGCTATTGCTGTTGCTTTGGCTGTCGCTGTTGCCATTGCTTTTGCTTTTGACTTACCGGGTTCCCTTCCGCAGCGGCGGCCATGGCGGGGAAAAACCCGAAGGGCGGCGCACAAGGATGTGCGCCGTTCGCGGCAGGGGCAGGATGCCCCTTCCGCGAATCCCCGGTATGGACGCGGACCCGGAGCGCGCAGCGCGGAGGGCGCAAGGCAGGGCGCGCTTTCTTTTGGTTACTTTTCTTTGCGCGAGCAAAGAAAAGTGACTCGCCGCAAGGCGAAAGCCTTTGCCTTTGCCTCTGCCGTTGTCTTGGTTCTGGCGCTGGGATTTTGAAGCTTTGGAGCAAGAGCAAGAGCAACAGCTTCCGCTGGCGCGGGTCACTTTTCTTTGCTTGTGCAAAGAAAAGTAACCAAAAGAAAGCACACCCCGCAGCGCGCCCTCCGCGCTGCGCGCTCCAGGTCCGCAGCCCCGACGGGCATTTTTCGATGGCACATCCATGTGCCAACGAAAAACGTCGCGCATCCTGCGCGCCGCCCTTCGGGTATTCGCCCGCCGGGTCTGCCGCGCTGAGGGGACCCGGTAGATCAAAAGCAAAGCGAAGGCGACAGCAACAGCAGAGGCAATAGCAACAGCGGAGCTGTCGGCCACGGTTGGTGGGACGGTCGACGACCGCCGCGCGTGCAAAGCAGGGCGCCCGCGCCCGCTCACATCCGGAACACCCCGAACCGGGTCGGTTCCGCCGGCGCGTTCAACGCCGCCGACAGGCCCAGGCCCAGCACCCGCCGCGTCTGCGCCGGATCGATGATGCCGTCGTCCCACAGCCGCGCACTCGCGTAGTACGGATGGCCCTGGCGCTCGAACTGCTCGCGGATCGGCGTCTTGAAGGCAACTTCGTCCTCGGCCGACCAGGCGCCGCCCTTGGCCTCGAGGCCGTCGCGGCGCACCGTCGCCAGCACGCTCGCGGCCTGTTCACCGCCCATCACCCCGATCCGCGCGTTCGGCCACATCCACAGGAAATTCGGCGAATACGCGCGGCCGCACATGCCGTAGTTGCCGGCGCCGAACGAACCGCCGATCACCACCGTGAATTTGGGCACCTTCGCGCAGGCCACCGCCATCACCAGCTTGGCCCCGTCCTTGGCGATGCCGCCGTGCTCGTACTTGCGCCCGACCATGAAGCCGGTGATGTTCTGCAGGAACACCAGCGGGATGCCGCGCTGCGCGCACAGTTCGATGAAGTGCGCGCCCTTCAGCGCCGACTCGGAGAACAGGATGCCGTTGTTGGCGATGATGCCGACCGGATAGCCGTGCAGGTGCGCGAAGCCGGTGACCAGGGTGGTGCCGTAGCGCGCCTTGAACTCGTCCAGGCGCGAACCGTCGACCACCCGCGCAATCACCTCGCGTACGTCGAACGGCTTGCGCGGGTCGGCCGGGATCACCCCGTACAGGTCCTCGGCCGGATACAGCGGCGGCTCCGGCGCGCGCAACGCCAGCGCCGGCTCGGGCTTGCGCCAGTTGAGCTGGGCCACGATCGCGCGCACCCGCGCCAGCGCCTGCAGGTCGTTGTCGGCGAAATGGTCGGCCACGCCGGAGATGCGCGTGTGCACGTCGGCGCCGCCCAGTTCCTCGGCGCTGACCTCCTCGCCGGTGGCCGCCTTCACCAGCGGCGGGCCGCCGAGGAAGATCGTGCCCTGCTCGCGCACGATCACCGTCTCGTCGCTCATCGCCGGCACGTAGGCGCCGCCGGCGGTGCACGAGCCCATCACGCAGGCGATCTGGGCGATGCCCTGCGCCGACAGGTTGGCCTGGTTGTAGAAGATCCGGCCGAAATGGTCGCGGTCCGGAAACACCTCGTCCTGCAGCGGCAGGAACGCGCCGCCGGAATCGACCAGGTAGATGCACGGCAGCCGGTTCTGCTGCGCGATCTCCTGCGCGCGCAGATGCTTCTTCACCGTCATCGGGTAGTAGGTACCGCCCTTGACCGTGGCGTCGTTGGCGACGATCACGCATTCCACGCCGGACACGCGGCCGATGCCGGCGACCACGCCGGCGCAGGGCACCTCGTCGGCATACAGGCCCAGCGCGGCGAACGGAGCGATCTCCAGGAACGCGCTGCCGGGGTCGAGCAGCGCATCGATGCGCTCGCGCGCCAGCAACTTGCCGCGCGCCTGGTGCTTGGCGCGCGCCGCGGCGCTGCCGCCCTGGGCGATGCGCGCCTGGGTCTGCTGCAGGTCGTCGACCACTGCGCGCAGCGCCGCGGCGTTGGCGGCGAAGGCGTCGCCGCCGGGTTGCAACTGGGTCTGGATCACGCTCATGGCAGGGCCATCGAAAAGGAGGAAAGGAGATTCGTGTAGGAGCGGCTTCAGCCGCGACGCCTTACCGGGAGCGTGTCGCGGCCGATGGCCCGAGGCCACGTAGAGCCGCTCCTACATGAAGCGCATCATCACTTGGTCCGCTCGAACAGCTCGCGGCCGATCAGCATGCGCCGGATTTCCGAGGTGCCGGCGCCGATCTCGTACAGCTTGGCGTCGCGCCACAGGCGTCCGGTCGGGTAGTCGTTGATGTAGCCGTTGCCGCCGAGCACCTGGATCGCCTGGCCGGTGAGCCAGGTAGCCTTCTCGGCCGCGTACAGGATCGCGCCGGCCGCGTCCTGGCGGGTGGTGCGGCCGGCGTCGCAGGCGCGCGCCACCGCATACACGTAGGCGCGGCAGGCGTTCAGACCCACGTACATGTCGGCCAGCTTGCCCTGCATCAGCTGGAAGCTGCCGATCGCCTCGCCGAACTGGCGGCGCTCGTGCACGTACGGCATCACCACGTCCATCGCCGCGGCCATCAGCCCCAGCGGGCCGCCGGACAGCACCAGCCGCTCGTAGTCCAGGCCCGACATCAGCACGCGCACGCCGCCGCCGACGCTGCCGAGCACGTTCTCCACCGGCACCTCGCACTCCTGGAATACCAGTTCGCAGGTGTTGGAGCCGCGCATGCCGAGCTTGTCCAGCTTCTGCGCGGTGCTGAAGCCGGGCATGCCCTTCTCGACCAGGAACGCGGTGATGCCGCGCGCGCCGCCGGCCGGGTCGGTCTTGGCGTAGACCACCAGCACGTCGGCATCGGGGCCGTTGGTGATCCACATCTTGTTGCCGTTGAGCACGTAGCGGTCGCCGCGCAGCTCGGCGCGCAGCTTCATCGAGACCACGTCCGAACCGGCTCCCGCCTCGCTCATCGCCAGCGCGCCGACGTGTTCGCCGCTGCACAGCTTGGGCAGGTAGCGCGCCTTCTGCGCGGCGCTGCCGTTCTTGCGCAGCTGGTTCACGCACAGGTTCGAATGCGCGCCGTAGGACAGGCCGATCGCGCCGGAGGCGCGCGAGATCTCCTCCATCGCCACCACGTGCGCCAGGTAGCCCATCGCGCTGCCGCCGTACTCCTCTTCCACGGTCAGGCCGAGCAGGCCCTGCTCGCCGAGCTTGCGCCACAGCGGCGCCGGGAACGCGTTGTCGCGGTCGGCCTGTTCGGCCAGCGGCGCGATCTCGCGCGCGGCGAAGGCGGCCACCGTGTCGCGCAGCAGGTCGATGTCCTCGCCCAGTTCGAAATTCAACGACGGCATCAGCATGGCGGGCTCCGGAGGCAGGCGTACGGCAGACGGGGCGCCTAGAATCCAGGCGGCGCCGGGGAATGGACGCCAGCGTAGCCGGGAACGGCGAAGAAGTGAACAATAATTCATTAATTGAACCTAGAATCACCCCATGGCCTACAAACGCTCCGCGCTGATGGAAGAACGCCTTGCCGGCAACCGCCAGCGGATCCTGCTGGCGGCGCGGCGGCTGGTCGCCGCCGGCGGCTTCCGCGGCGCGCCGGTGACCGCGGTGGCGGCCGAGGCGGGGGTGTCCACCGGGCTGATCTACCGCCACTTCCCGTCCAAGGCCGAGCTGTTCGTGGAAGTGCTGACCGCGGCGGTGGACTACGAACTGGCGATCCTGCGCGGCATCGCCGCCGAACCGGCGCCAGCGACGCAGCGCCTGCGTGCGGCGATCGCCTCGTTCGTGCGCCGCGCGCTGGCCGGGCCGGGACTGGCCTACGCCTTCATCGCCGAGCCGGTGGAGCCGGAGGTGGATGCCGAGCGCATCCGCTGTCGGCGTCTGTTCGGCGATCTGTTCAAGGGCATCCTCGCCGACGGCGTGGCCGCCGGTGAATTCCCGGCGCAGGACCTGGACGCGGCCGCGGCCTGCCTGGTCGGCGCCTACACCGAGGCTTTGGTCGGCCCGACCGCGCCCAGCCGCGACGGCCCGCGCGACAGCGACCGCCTGGTCGAGGCGGTGTGTGGTTTCTGCCTGCGCGCGGTCGGCAGCGTACAGGCGGGGTAGGACGTTTTGCGCGGCCACGTCGTTCCAATCTCTGCGCAGCGTGGCTCCGGCGGCCGGCGGAATGCGCGAGAGGGGTGGCGGCGCAGCGATGCCGTCGTCATGGCGTGCGACCGGCGAAGCACCAGGAAAGCCGGGCGCGGGGCAAAACTGCTGCGATGCAGCACGCATCGTCTGCGATTGGCCGCGTCGCCGGACTGCCGTGCGCGGCAAACGCTGGCTATACTCGGCCGCGTAGCGGTGGTCCGGTCACCACGTGCCAAAGGGGTGTGATGTGCGGAATTACGACCTCGAATTTCTCAAGCGGTTCTCGATGGTGATCGGCCTGTTGGCCGTCATCACCCTCGGTCTGATCGCGTTCGCGGCCTATTTGCAGCGGGCGATCCCGCCCGAGGTGTCGCCGGTGGCGCTCAAGCGCACCGAGGAACGCATCGCGCCGGCGGGCGCGGTGTATGCCGGCAGCACCGGCGCTGCGGCGCAGGCCGCCGCGCAGGCGGCGGCGCTGGCCAAGGCCTCGGCGCAGGTCGCCTACGGCGGCACCACCGACGGCAAGGTGATCTTCAATAACCTGTGCACTGCCTGCCACACCACCGGTGTCGGCAAGGCGCCGACCCTGGACCATTCGCACTGGGATGCGCGCATCGCGCAAGGCAAGGACACGCTGTACAAGCACGCGATCGAGGGCTACACCGGCCCCGATGGCGGGATCATGCCGCCCAAGGGCGGCAACCCGGCGCTCAGCGAGGCGCAGATCCACGCCACGGTGGATTGGATGCTGTCCAACCTGAAGTAGCCTGCGCATCCCGCGGGTTTTTCCAGCGCCGCCTCCGGGCGGCGCGTTCGTATTCGATGCCGGCCTGTGCCGGCGAGCTAAGGAGAGTGATCGTATGCGCCTGTCGCCCCCGATGTTGTCGTTGCTGCTGGTTGCCGGCGCGCCCGCCGCGCAGGCGTTGACGCCGCCGCAGATGGTGCCGATCGGGCAGCTGCGGCCGGCCGACGGCGCGCAGGGCGTGGTGTTCGAAGGCGTGGTCACCGCGCGCGTGCAGGCCGGCGGCGACGCCTATCTGGTGCAGGACGCCGGCGATGGCGATCCGCTCACCGCCGACGCGCTGCTGGTGCAGGGCGATGCCGACACCACGCTGGTCCCGGGCGACCGGGTGCGGGTCTGGGGCGAACTGGCGCCGCTGCGCGCGGCCAGCCTGGCATCCGCGGGCACGCCGTTCGCCGGTCGCAGCGTGCGCGCCGCCGGGCACACCGTACTGGCGCGTGCACAGCCGCTGCCGCTGCAGGTGCTCGACGCCGCACCGGCCGACTGGTCGGCGCTGGCCGGCATGCGCGTGCGCATCGATGCGCCGCTGACCGTGGTCGATACCGATGCGCTGACCAAGGCCGGCGAACTCGGCGTCGCCTTCGGCGGACGCCTGTGGCAACCCTCCGAGATCGCCGCACCGGGCAGCGCCGAGCTGGCCGCGGCGAACGCCGACAACGCGCGGCGTTTGCTGCTGCTGGGCGAAGCCGGCGCGCATGCGCCCGACAGCCTGCCCGCCTACCTGGGCAGCGGCGAAGCCGCCGTAGCGCCGCGCGCCGGCACCACGCTGCAGGGCGTGGAAGGCATCGTCGGCGGCGTGGTCGAGGGCGCGGCGCGGCTGTATCCGACCGCGCCGTTGCAGCTGACCCCGCCGCCGGCACCGGCGCCGCCGCAGGTCGCCGGCACGCTGCGCGTGGCCGCGTTCAACCTGGAGAACTTCTTCAACGGCGACGGCCGCGGGGGTGGCTTCCCGACCCTGCGCGGGGCGCGCACCGCGGCCGAATTCCAGGCGCAGCTGGCCAAGCTGGTCGCCACCATCCGCCCGCTGCAGGCCGACGTCGCCGCGCTGATGGAACTGGAGAACGACGGCTACGGGCCGACCTCGGCGATCGCCACGCTGGTGACCGCGCTCAATGCCGGCGATGGCGGCGACTGGCATTTCGTCGATGCCGGGCGCGGCCCGGGCGACAACCCGATCCGGGTCGGCCTGATCTACCGCGCCTCGCGGGTCAGCCCGGTCGGCAAGCCGGCGGTGCTGGAAGGCGGCCCGTTCGCCACGCACAGCCGGGTGCCGCTGGCGCAGGCGTTCCGGCGCGGCAACGGGCAGCCGTTCGTGGTCGTGGCCAATCACTTCAAGTCCAAGGGCTGCGGCGACGCAGCCGCCGCCGATGCCGACCGCGGCGATGGCCAGGGCTGCTGGAACGCCACCCGCACCGAATCGGCGCGGCGCCTGGATGCGTGGCTGCGTACCGACCCGACCGGCAGCGGCAGTACCACCAGCGTGCTGCTCGGCGACTTCAACGCCTACGCGATGGAAGACCCGCTGCGCCTGCTGCGCGACGCCGGCTGGGGCGATGCGCTGGCGCTGGCGCACGTCGAACAGCCTTACAGCTTCATCTACAGGGGCCTGAGCGGCCGCCTGGACCACGCCCTGCTGAGTCCGGCGCTGGCACCGCTGCTGCGCGGCGCCGCCGAATGGCACGTCAACGCCGACTCGCCCGACGCCGACGGCTACCGCGAACGCAACCTGCCGGGCCCGTGGCGCAGCTCCGATCACGACCCGCTGCTGCTCGGCTTTGAGCTTTGAGAGCCGGGATTGGGGATTCGGGATTGGGGATTCGTTGAAGCGGAGGGCCGCGATCTGCGCCGGGTGCGGCTGCGTTTAATTCGCCGCTCGGAATAGCGGATGGCCCTGCTGATTGGGATCCTGATGCGCAAGGAAATACGCGGTCTTTCAGGTTGCGAATCGGCGCTTTTGCGAATCCCGAATCCCGAATTCCCAATCCCGGCTACCCGTGCCGATGCCCATTGCGCCGCCAGTTCCACAGGTGCGCGCTCGCCAGCAGCAGGCTGCCGGCGACGGTGACCGGGGTTTCGGCCTGCGCGCTGGGGAATCCGATCGCGCCGGCCAGCAGGCCGCACAGGCCCAGCACGGCCATCGTCCACAGCGGCCACGGCAGCGGCCGCTGCCGCTGCGCGCGCCATAGCGCCAGTCCGGCCAGCGGCAGCGCGATCGCCACGAACAGCCCATGCACCCACTCGGCCTGTGCCCACACGCCGAACAGAGGCAGGGCCGCGGCCAGCAGCGGCAGTGCCAGGCAATGCAGCAGGCATAACCCGGACAGGAGCACGGCGGAGGCATCGAAGAACGGCTGGGGCAGGGATTTCATGGGCGGCGATTCCGGCATTGAAGTGTTATATAGTAACATTTCTTCCGCCCCCGTCCAAGCCGCCATGCCAACGCCCGCCGTGCTCGACCGCCGTCTCCCCGTCACCGTCCTGTCCGGCTTCCTCGGCGCCGGCAAGACCACCTTGCTCAACCGCGTGCTGCGCAACCGCGACAGCCGCCGCGTGGCGGTCATCGTCAACGACATGAGCGAGATCAATATCGATGCGGCGCTGATCCGCGACGGCGGCGCCGCGCTCAGCCGCACCGAGGAAACCCTGGTCGAGTTCAGCAACGGCTGCATCTGCTGCACGCTGCGCGATGACCTGCGCCAGGAAGTGCAGCGCCTGGCCGACAGCGGCCGCTACGATTACCTGTTGATCGAATCCACCGGCATCTCCGAGCCGATGCCGGTCGCCGCCACGTTCGCGGTGCGCGACGAACACGGCCGCAGCCTGGCCGACGTGGCGCGGCTGGATACCATGCTCACCGTGGTCGACGCAGTGAGCTTCCTGCGCGATTTCGGCTCGACCGAACGCCTGGCCGAGCGTGGCCTGCAGGCCGGCGACGACGACGATCGCGGCCTGGTCAACCTGCTGGCGGAGCAGATCGAATTCGCCGACGTGATCGTGATCGGCAAATGCGACCTGGCCACCGCGGGCACGGTGGCGCGCACGCGCGCGGTGTTGCGCGCGCTCAATCGCGACGCGCGCATCGTCGAAGCCAGCCACGGCGACGTGCCATTGGACCTGGTGCTGGATACCGGCCGTTTCGATTTCGTGCGCGCGCAGCTGGCGCCGGGCTGGATGCAGGCATTGCGCGGCGAGCACGCGCCGGAAACCGAGCAGTTCGGCATCGGCAGCTTCGTCTACCGCGCCCAGCGCCCGTTCCATCCGTTGCGTTTCGCGCGGCTGGCGCAGAACGGCCTGCGCGACGTGGTCCGCAGCAAGGGCTTCTTCTGGCTGGCCAGCCGCATGGACTGGGTCGGCGAACTGTCGATCGCCGGCGCGGCCACCCAGACCAATGCCGCTGGCTTCTGGTACGCCGCGCGCGAACGCGTCGAACAGGGCTTGCTGGACACGCCGCTGCCGTTGCCGCCGCGGCCGCTGCCCTACACCGAACTGGGCTGGCAGCGGCAGCACAGCGCGTGCTGGAGCGCGCCGCCGCCGCGTGCCGATGAGGTGGGCGATGCGCGGGAGTACGCGGCGCTGCGCGCGCTGTGGCACCCGCTGTGGGGCGATCGCCGCCAGGAGCTGGCGGTGATCGGCGTCGACCTGGACGAGGCGCGGGTGCGCGCCGAACTCGACGCCTGCCTGCTCGACGACGCGGAACTGGGGCGCGGGCCGGCGGCCTGGCAGGCGCTGGCCGATCCGTTCCCGGTGTGGCGGCGCTGAGGGATTGCTGGGGTTGTCGGCGTTTCTGGTTCGCTTGCTGTTCATTGGCTAAGAACCATCCCCACACGCAGGTCCCCGCGCTTCGATCGTCGCGGCTGAAGCCGCTCCTACAGGGGCCGGACGCCTGATGGGTGCACTGTAGGAGCGGCTCCAGCCGCGACAGAACCCATGCCCGCACACACCACCGCTAACCGCGCGCACCAACCGCGATCAGCACGATCGCCAGCAGCGCCGCCACCAGGCCCGCGCGGTTCCAGACGCTAGTCTTCTCGCCGAAGGCCATTACGCCGAGCAGCGCGCCCAGCACGATCACGCCCAGGTTCATCGCCGCGAACACCACCGCCGGGCTGTCCGGCAGCGCCTGGTGCGCGCGCACGTAGAACGCGATGTTGCCGAAGTTGAGCGTGCCCAGCAGCAGGCCGGCGCCGAGGTTGCGCCAGGCCAGCGGCGCACTGCCGCGCAGCTGCCGCCACAGCTGCACGCAGAGCAGCAGCACGAAGGCGATCGCGAAGGCGACCAGCAGCGAGGCGGCGAACGGCGTGCCGGCCTGGGCGATGCGTTTGAGCAGCACGTCGATCGCGGCGAAGCCGGCCCATACCAGCAGCAGCCATGGCGCGGCGCGCGCTGCGCCGGCCGGCGTCGGTCCGGTCCGGTGCACGATGCCGGCGATGGCCAGCAGGCCCAGCGCCAGCCCGGCCAGTTTGTAGTCGTTGGCGCGCTCGCCGAACAGCGCGAAGGCGGCCGCCAGCGACAGCAGCAGCGATAACCGCTGTGCCGCGTCGGTGCGCACGATGCCGGCCAGCGCCACCGCGCGGCCCAGCACCAGGAACAGCGCCGGCAGCAGCACCGCCAGCCCGAGCAGCGCTGCCCACGGCGCCTGCGCGCTGCGCAGCGTGGTCAAGGTCGGGTGCAGCAGCGCCGCGCACAGCAACGCCGCCGCCAGATAGTTCCAGGTCACCGCCTGGGCCAGGTCGATGCGCCGCCGCGGCGCCAGCTTCAGCAATGCGGAGACCAGCACGCTGCACATCACACTCAGAAGAACGAACGCCACGCGCAAGGGATCCGGTCGGGGAAGAGAACGCTGCGTGCGCCTGGCCTGCATGTGGCCTGTACCCAGCCCCGCTATTATGAGCGCATGACCTCTCCCGCTTTCCCTACCGAATCCGGCGCATTGACGCTGGACGGCCCCGCCGGCCCGATCGAGGCCGCGGTCGATTTGCCCGATGCCGAGACGGCCGCCTTGCCGGTCACCGCGATCGTCTGCCACCCGCTGTCCACCGAGGGCGGCACCATGCACAACAAGGTGGTGACGATGGTCGCGCGCGCGCTGCGCGAACTCGGCGTGCACGTGGTGCGCTTCAACTTCCGCAGCGTCGGCGCCTCCGCCGGCAGTTTCGACCATGGCGACGGCGAACAACAGGACCTGGCCGCGGTGGCGGAGTGGGTACGCGCGCAACGCCCGCACGATGCGCTGTGGCTGGCCGGTTTCAGCTTCGGCGCCTACGTGTCGTTGCGCGCCAGCGCCGCGCTGCAGCCGCAGGCGCTGGTGTCGATTGCGCCGCCGGCCGGGCGCTGGGACTTCGCCGGCGTGGAACCGCCGCCGCAGTGGCTGCTGATCCAGGGCGATGCCGACGAGATCGTCGATCCGCAGGCCGTGTACGACTGGCTGGAGACGCTGCAGCAGCAGCCCGAGCTGGTGCGCATGCCCGACACCAGCCATTTCTTCCACCGCAAGCTGATCGACCTGCGCGGCGCCTTGCAGCACGGGGTCAAGGCATGGCTGCCGGCGAAGCAGGCGTGAGCGCGGAGCGTGGTCAGGCGGCCGCATGGCCGCAGGCAGGGCGCTGCGCGGGCGCGCGCCGATGAGCGCCGCCGCCACGCCTTCGCAACGCTACGCCGCCGGCGTGGCGCGCGGCGACTGGAGCGACGACCCGGCGCAGCACGCCGCGCTGGCCGAACTGGACCGCATCCACGCCGCGATCGTGGACAGCGACCAGGACGGCTGGCTGGATCGCCTGGCTGCGTTCTGGAAGAAGCCCGAGCCGGTGCGCGGCCTGTATTTCTGGGGCGGCGTAGGCCGCGGCAAGACCTTCCTGGTTGACCTGTTCTACGACGGCCTGCCCATCGAGCAGAAGTACCGTACCCATTTCCACCGTTTCATGCGCGGCGTGCACGAGCGCCTGCGCGAACACGCCGGGCAGAGCGATCCGCTGGCCAAGATCGCGCAGGAATGGCGCACGCAATTGCGCGTGCTGGTGCTGGACGAATTCTTCGTCACCGACATCGGCGATGCGATGCTGCTGGCACGGTTGCTGGAGCGCCTGTTCGCCGAGGGCGTGACCCTGGTCACCACCTCCAACACCGCGCCGCAGAACCTGTACCTCAACGGCCTGCAGCGCGAGAGCTTCCTGCCGGCGATCGCGCTGCTGCAGAAGTACTGCGTGGAGCTGTACGCCGAAGGCACCGAGGACTACCGCATGCGTGCGCTGACCCGCTCGCCGGTGTACCGCGCGCCGCTGGACGCGCAGTCCGACGCGTGGCTGGACGGGCGCTGGGGCGAACTCAGCGGGAATGAAGCCGCGCGCAGCGGCAACATCGTCATCGAGGCGCGCAAGATCCCGGTGCGCGGCCGCGGCAAGAGCATCGCCTGGTTCGATTTCGCCGCGCTGTGCGAAGGCCCGCGCGGACCGGCCGACTACATCGAGATCGCACGCGAGTTCAACACCGTGCTGCTCGGCGGCATTCCGCACTTCGACCGCATGAACGAAGACGCGGCGCGGCGTTTCGTCAACCTGATCGACGAACTGTACGACCGCCAGGTCAACCTGGTCTGCACCGCGCAGGACCCGCCGCCGCAGCTGTACAGCGGCGAGCGCCTGGCCGGCGCCTTCGAGCGCACCGCCTCGCGCCTGATCGAGATGCAGAGCGCCGAGTACCTGGCCACCGCGCACCGCGCCTGAGCGTGATGTGTGGGCCGAGATGCTCTGGCGAGGTCGGATTGCGCTTTGCCGCGGAGTATCGGCCCGGAAGTGTCGTGTACACGGAACGCATGTCGCTTCGTTCGTCGCGGCTGAAGCCGCTCCTACAGAAACTGCGGTTGGCTGACTGGGTGCACTGTAGGAGCGGCTTCAGGGCACCTCGAACAACCATAGTTTCATCACTATGAGCCGCGAATGGGCAGCGTCAGCGCGTCTTGAGGACGACTGCGGTGTATTGCCGGCTTGCTGGATGGCATTGATGTGCCAGGTAAGGCGGCCGTCGGCCGCCTTACCTGATCACGCCGGCACGATGCCGCGATGCTGCAGCCGCGCCAGCCGCATCAGGTTGTGACTGGCGACCTTCAACCCGATCACCACCGTGGCCCGTGCCAACCCGATGGTGCGCAGGCATTTACCGCCCTGCTGCGCCAGCCGCGCGAACGGGTGTTCGCCGAACACCCGGTCCTTGGCAAGCCGCCGGTTGCGGCGCTGTTCGGCCGCGCTTAGCGGCTTGCGCGCCTGGCCCTGGTGCTGAATGGCCGCCCGATAGCCACGTTGCGTCAGATCGGCCTCCCGCGATGCGTCGGCATAGCCACTGTCGGCCCACACCGTGCGTCCGCGATTGCGGGGATCCAGCACCTCCTCGAAGTGTCGGCTGTCATGCACGTTGGCTGCGCTCACCGCATGTCGGCGGATGAAGCCCCAACGCCGATCGGTGCTGGCGTGCAGCTTGTAGCCGTAATGCGCCTTGCCGTGCTTGCGGGTCCAGCGGGCTTGCACATCCTTCTGCGCCCGCTTGGCGTCGCTCCAGTCTTGGCCTACCTCGCCACCCTGCTTGATCTGTGCGTTCTCCTCGCGCGTGTTGCGTTGGATCGGGGCGCTGACGATGCTCGCATCGATGATCTGGCCGCCACGCGCAATGAATCCCGCCCGCTGCAATTGCACGCCGACCGCTGCGCTGATGTCGCCCATCACATCCTGCGCCTTAAGCCGCTCGCGCCACACCCAGATCGTCTTGGCGTCAGGCACCTTGCCGCTGTGTTCCAGTCCAAGGAACTGCTGGAAACTGCGCCGATCCAACACCTGGTACTCCAGCGCATCGTCAGAGAGGTTGTATAGCTGCTGCAACAGCAGCAGTTTGACCATCACCACCGTCGGCCAGGCCGGACGGCCCCCGCGCGTGCCGGTGCCCAAGGACAGCTTCGCATCGACGGCTTGGGCAATCGTTGCGAAATCGATATGGCGAGACAACACCGCCAGCGGGTCGCCTATCTGCTGACGCTTGGACTCGCGTTCGTGTCCGGCAAACAAGCTGATCATCGCGCGACCTCGGCTGTTGGCTAAGACCCTATGATGCCAAAGCAGGCAGGTTTTTAGAGGTGCCCTTCAGCCGCGACGAACGGAGCAATGCGGCCGGCAGGCGCCGCATTCCGGTCTGGGCCGAAGCTCGCAGTGGACGAAACGGCGCACGGCGACCGGTTCGATCTGGAAAAGTGCTTGCAATTAAATAGCGCGCTATGTAAATTGCATCCATGCCGAAGAAGCGCACCTCTGCCGAGATCCCCAGCCGCGACGCGGCGCTGCAGTTGGATCAGCAGCTGTGCTTCGCGCTGTACTCGGCCAACCTGGCGATGCACAAGCTCTACCGCGGCCTGCTGAAGACGTTGGACCTGACCTATCCGCAGTACCTGGTGATGCTGGTGCTGTGGGAAGGGGATGCGCGCACGGTCGGGGCGATCGGCGAGCGCCTGTTCCTGGATTCGGCCACGCTGACGCCGCTGCTGAAGCGCCTGCAGGCCAGCGGCCTGGTCACGCGCGAACGCTCGGCCGACGACGAACGCCAGGTCGTGGTGCGCCTGACCGTAGCCGGCCGCGCGTTGCGCAACAAGGCTGGCGCGGTGCCCGAGCAGGTGTTCTGCGCGGCGGCGTGCTCGTTGCAGGACCTGCGCCAGCTCAAGCAACAACTGGAAACCTTGCGCGGCAACCTGGGCGGCGGCTGATGCCGTCGCCACGCAGCCGACATCGGAGCATGACGTTTCGTTAATTAAGTAGTGTGCTATTAAATAGCTGTCAATCAACCGGCGCGACGCGCCTCACCAGGAGCAACCACCATGGCCTCACCCGAAAAGATCCTCTACACCGCTCACGCCACCGCGACCGGCGGCCGCGAAGGCCGCGCCGTGTCCTCCGACAAGGCGCTGGACGTGAAGCTGTCCACCCCGCGCGAGCTGGGCGGCGCCGGCGGCGACGGCACCAATCCGGAGCAGCTGTTCGCGGCCGGCTATTCGGCCTGCTTCATCGGCGCGATGAAGGCGGTCGCGGCGCAGGACAAGCAGAAGCTGCCGGGCGAGGTCAGCATCGAAGGCAGCGTCGGCATCGGCCAGATCCCGGGCGGCTTCGGTATCGCGGTGGAACTGCGCATCGCGGTGCCGGGCATGCCGCGCGAGGAGCTGCAGGCGCTGGTCGACAAGGCGCATCAGGTCTGCCCGTACTCCAACGCGACCCGCGGCAACATCGACGTGAATCTGGTCGTCCTCGACTGATCGATGTCGCTTGTCCGAAGACCCCGTCGCGCGCTGCGCGACGGGGTTTTTTGCTGTCTGCGATACGGCGGTGGCCGAGCCATCATGGCATGCGCTGCGACGCCATCGAGAGCAAGAGCGGCAGTTGCTTGGCCGAGAACAGACGACCTTCAAGACGCCGATCCGCGAACAATTCGAACAACGAGGCCATCCGTACTACGCGAGCGCGCGGTTTTGCGATGACGTCACCATCGATCCGGTGCAGACGTGGAGGTTGCTGGGAATTGGGTTGTCGGCAGAGCTGAACAGTCCGGCGACGATCCGGTTCCGGGTATTCCGGAGGTGAGCGAGTGCGATCGCTCTGCTTTAAACGCGCGGTGGTCATTGACCATTCCACCGACCGTGGCTGCCAGCTCCGCTGCTGCTGCTTCTGCTGTTGCCGTTGCTGCCGCCTTTGCTTTGCTTTTGATCTACCGGGTCCCCTCAGCGCGGCAGACCCGGCGGGCGAAAACCCGAAGGGCGGCGCGCAGGATGCGCGACGTTTTTCGTTGGCACATGGATGTGCCATCGAAAAATGCCCGTTGGGGCTGCGGACCCGGAGCGCGTAGCGCGGAGGGCGCGCTGCGGGGTGTGCTTTCTTTTGGTTACTTTTCTTTGCACAAGCAAAGAAAAGTGACCCGCGCCAGCGGAAGCTGTTGCTCTTGCTTCAAAGATTCAAGCTTCAAGCTCCAAAGCTTCAAAATCTCAATGCCAGAACCAAGGCAAGGGCAAAGCTTTCGCCTTGCGGCGAGTCACTTTTCTTTGCTCGCGCAAAGAAAAGTAACCAAAAGAAAGCGCGCCCTGCCTTGCGCCCTCCGCGCTGCGCGCTCCGGGTCCGCGTCCATAACGGGGATTCGCGGAAGGGGCATCCTGCCCCTGCCGCGAACGGCGCACATCCTTGTCCGCCGCCCTTCGGGTTTTTCCCCGCCATGGCCGCCGCTTCGGAAGGGAACCGGTAGGTCAAAAGCCAAAGCCAAAGCCAAAGCCAAAGCCAAAGCCCCAGCACCAGCACCAGCCAAAGCACCAGCCAAAGCACCAGCCAGAGCACCAGCCAGAGCAACAGCCAGAGCACCAGCCAGAGCAACAGCCAGAGCAACAGCCAGAGCAACAGCCAGAGCAACAGCAACGCCTCACGCGATGACGATGACAGCGCCGACGGCAGTGGCCCGGCAGTCTGGCGACAGCGATCGCATCGCCTTCGTACGAGACTTTTGCCGCACCCACAGCCATGGCGGCATTGCTGTGCTGCAGATTGAGATGGAACTGGGTCAATGTAATAGTGCGAATACCATCACTTTTGCGTGCGCCATGCTCAGCTCCGCCTACAACGCCGATACCGTTGCCGCCTTCATTCAGGGCGCGCGCCGCCTGCTGGTCCTCACCGGTGCCGGCATGTCCGCCGAGAGCGGCGTGCCGACCTTCCGTGGACAGGACGACAGCCTGTGGGCGCGCTTCGATCCGCAGCAGCTGGCCACCGAAGAGGCGTGGCGGGCGGACCCCGCGCTGGTCTGGGGCTGGTACCGCTGGCGCATGGCGATCGTCGCCCAGGCGCAGCCGCACGCCGGACACCACGCGCTGGTGCGCCTGGCCGGACTGAAGAGCACCACCCTGGCGACGCAGAACGTGGACGACCTGCACCAGCGCGCCGGCAGCGAGGTCGCCGCGCATGTGCATGGGCGCCTGTCGGCGTTGCGCTGCGGCGACTGCGGCCAGGCCTGGCACGGCCTGCTGCCGCCGATCGACGTACAGGCGCCGACCCAGCGCCTGGCGCCGCCGGTGTGTGCGGCCTGCGGCGGCGCGGTGCGCCCAGGTGTGGTGTGGTTCGGCGAGGCGCTGCCGGCCGCCGACTGGGCGCGTGCCGAGAGCGCCGCCGATGCGGCCGACCTGGTGCTGGTAATCGGCAGCTCCGGCCTGGTCTATCCGGCGGCCGGGCTGCCGTTGCGCGCCAAGGAGCGCGGCGCCTACGTGGTCGAAATCAATCCCGAGCCCAGCGGCCTGTCCTCGCGCGCCGACCTGCACTGGCGCGACAGCGCAGCGGTGGCCTTGCCGCTGTTGTTGCAGCGCTGGCCGGCGGGCTGAGGCCAGGCGCAGGCGATCCGCGCCGGCAAGCGGTCAGCGCAACGAACGCAGGAACGCGTCCACCGCGTCGGTATAGGCCGAGGGCAGGCCCAGGTCGTGGTTGATCTCGGCGTGGCTGCGGTCCTGCGGCAGCACCTCGACGCGAATCCGCCGCGCCGTCGCCTTGTCGGCCAGGTGCCGGGCCTGCGCGCAGGCATCGGCGCGGCGGCTCGAGCACACCGCCAGCAGCGGCGGCGCAGCATTGCCCATCTGGTGATACGGCGAGGCGGCGATCCAGTCACTGCGCTGGCTGCCGAAGGCGCGGTCGTATAGCGGCAGGTGCCGCGCCTGCATCACCTGTTCAACGTCCATCGCGGCGCTGTCCAGCGCCACGGTGGCCAGCGGCGCGTGCGCGCCGGCCTGCGCCAGCAGCGTCGGCGACAGGTCCAGCAGCGCCACCAGGTGCGCGCCGGCCGAGTGTCCCATCAACACCATCCTCGCGCCATCGGCGCCCCAGCCTGCGGCCAGCGCCTGCACCTTGGCCACCGCGAGGGCGACATCGCCGGCCTGCTGCAGCGGCGTGGCCTGCGGCAGCAGGCGGTAGTTCACCGAGACCAGCGCGTAGCCCTGCGGCAACCAGTGCGCGACCTTGTTGGCGGCGACGCCGGGGTTGTCCTTGTCGCCATTCGCCCAGCCGCCGCCGTGCACCATCACGATCAGCGGCGCGTTGCGCGCATTGGCGGGCAGGTAGACATCGAAACGTTGCGCTGGATCGGCGCCGTAGGCGACATCGCGCAGCACGCGCGCTCCCTCGGGCAACGGCGCGCGCGGCGCGGCGGCCGACTGCGCCAGACGCTCGCGCAGCCGTTCGCGCAGGCGGCCATCCTGCGCATGCAGCGCTGCGGCGTGCAGCGCGGTCAGCAGCAGGGTTACACCGAGCAAGATGCGGGCGAGCGAGGTCATGAGCGGAGTCCTTGGAGGGCGCAGGCGTGGGCGGGGAGGGTGGCGCGATACGTTACCGATGCGATTGCGACGCGCGCGGCGCACGCCGCGGCAGCGGCTGATGCGGCACGCATGGCGGCCGGCGTCGCCACTACGCCGGCGCTCATGCCTCGCGCACCCGCAGCGTCGCGCGCAGCCCGTGCGGGGCGACATTGTCCAGGCGCAGTTCGCCGTGGTGCTGGCGGGCGACGCGCTCTACGATCGCCAGGCCCAATCCGCTGCCGCCTTGGCCGCCGTGCACGAAGGGTTGCTGCGCGCTTGCGGCCAGTGCCGGATCCAGCCCGGGCCCGTGGTCGCGCACCTCGATGCGCCAGCCGTCGCCGTCCCGCGCCAGGCGCAACTGGAACGGTGCGGCGCCGTGGCGCTCGGCATTGCCGATCAGGTTGCCGAGCGCGCGCTGCAGCGCCATCGGCTTGGCGTACAGCGGCGCCCGCTCCGGCAATTCGGCCTCCCAGGTCGCGCGCGTCGCGCCCAGCGCATGCCGGCACAGTTCGGACAGGTCCAGCGGCGCGCTGGCTTCGTCGCGGCCGTCGCGGGCATAGGCGATGAACTGCGCCAGGATCGCGTCGATCTCGCCGATGTCGCGCTCCATGCCGTCGCGCAGCTCCGGTTCCACCTGCGGCAGCAACGCGAGCGCGTATTGCAGGCGGGTCAGCGGCGTGCGTACGTCGTGCGAGATGCCGGCCAGCAGCAAGCTGCGCTCGGCCGCGGCGCTGCGGACGTCGGCGCTGGCATCGGCCAGGGCGCGCGCCAGGTCGTTCACCTCGCGCGGGCCGCCGCCAGCGATCGGCACGGCGCAGTCGCCACGCACGATATGCGGCGCCGCCAGGGCCAGCTGCCGCAGTGGCAGCACCAGGCGCCGTGCGAAATACGCCGCGGCCAGCCAGACCAGCAGCGCGCAGGCGGCCAGCAATGCCACCGAGAAGCGGCGCACGCCATGGCCGCGGCGTTCGCCGGAGAACGCCACCCACAACGGATCGGGCGTGGCCAGCTTGAGCCACATCGCACCGTCTTCGCCGCGGCGCAGTTGGCGCCCCGAGCCGAGCTGACCGGCGGCGCGCCGTTGTACTTCGTCGGCCAGCACGCCGGCGCGCTTGGCGGCCGGCGGCGGATCGTGCCGGACCTGCAGCCCAGCCTCGTGCAGGGCCGGCTCCAACACCGCGGCCGATGGCGAGCGCTGCAGCGCCTCGGCGACATTGGCGAACCCGTCCAGCGTGCGCAGCAGCTGTTGCGCGGCCGGACGCAGCGCCAGTTCGCGGCCGAGCAGCAGCGCCATCAGGCCGGCACCAGCCAGTACCAGCGCGATCACCAGCGCCAGTTGCCCGAACAGGCTACGCGGCCAGCCATCGCCGGTGCGGCGGATGCGGCTCATGGCGCGGCCTGCGGCGGCACGTAGACGTAGCCGATGCCCCACACGGTCTGGATCAGCCGCGGCGTGCGCGCATCGTCTTCGAGCAACTTGCGCAATCGCGCCACGGTGACGTCGATGCTGCGCGCGAAGGCGTCGTGTTCGCGGCCGTGCGCCAGGCTCATCAGGCGGTCGCGGCTGAGCGGCTGCTGCGGATGCCGCAGCAGTACCGACAGCACCGCGAATTCGGCGGTGGTCAGCTTCAACGGCTGTCCGTCGCGGCTGAGTTCGCGCCGGCCCAGGTGCAGGCGGAAGCGGCCGAAGCCGATTTCGCCGCCGTCCGGCTGCGGCGCGCCGGCGCCGGCCTGTCCGGTACGGCGCAGCACCGCGCGGATCCGCGCCAGCAGCTCGCGCGGGTTGACCGGCTTGGGCAGGTAGTCGTCGGCGCCGATCTCCAGGCCGACGATGCGGTCGATCTCGTCGCCCTTGGCGGTGAGCATCACGATCGGCGTGGTGTCGCCCTGGCCGCGCAGGCGCCGGCAGATTTCCAGGCCGTTCTCGCCGGGCAGCATCAGGTCCAGCACCACCAGGTCGTAGTGGCCGCGCGCCAGCGCCTGCTGCAACTGGGCGCCGTCGGCCACCGCCTTCACCGAAAAGTCCTGGCTTTCCAGATAGCGGCGCAGCAGTTCGCGCAGACGTTCGTCGTCGTCGACCAGGAGCAGGCGGGCAGGGGCGTCGTTCATGGCCGCCACTATCGGCTGCGCCACGGTCGCCGGGCAACGCCCGCCGCCCGGATTGTGTAAGCGGATGTTTCCGGCGCCGCCGGCGGAAACATCCGCTGGCCAGAACGCAACACCTTGCGCCTGCGCGCGGCCTACCGTGTCTCCACCGCAGCGCCCGCGCTGCTCCACGGAGAACGACGATGACCTTCTCGCTACGCAATTCGCTGCTGCTGCTCGTCCTGGCCATGGGTGGCCTGACCACCCTGGCGGCGCCCGAGGCGCAGGCGCGCGAACGCACCCGTACCCGCACCGCCAGCCACGTGGACGGTGCCCGCAGTGCCGCGGTGAACGCCAGCGCCAGCGGCGCCCACGGCAGCCGCACGCGTGCGCGGCAATGGCAGGCCGATGGCCAGGGCAACGCGGCGGGCAGCAGCGGCGCGACCGCCAGCGGCGCCAACGGCGGCTCCGCCACGCGCCAGGGCAGCTTCTACCGCAACGCCGACGGCAGCGCCGGCCGCCAGGGCAGCGCCAGCGTCACCACGGCCAATGGCGGCAGCGCCAGCAGCAGCGGCAGCATGGCCAAGAACGCCGATGGCAGCGTCGCCGGCAGCCGCCAGACCAGCGCTACCGGCGCCAATGGCGGCAGCTACCAGGGCTCGACCACGCTGGCCGATGGAAGCGTCAGCCACACCGGCACCTGCACCAACGCCGCCGGCGAGGTCGTGGCCTGCCGCCCGTAGCCGTCCGCCACCGGCGTGGCGATCACGCGCCCGCGGTGGACAGTCCACCGCGGGCGCGATCGCCCATGTCGCCACTTTCCGTCCATCCTTTATTCGAGAACCGCCATGAAGACCGCCATTGCCCATGGGCTGCTGTGCAGCCTGTTGTTGGCCGGCACCGCCGCCGCACAGACCGCGCCGAGCGCCGCACAGAAGCAGAAACTGCAGCAAAAGCTCGAGACCGCCGACGCCAACGGCGATGGCCTGATCAGCCGCAGCGAAGCCGACGCGTCGCTGCCGCGCCTCGCCAAGCGTTTCGACGCGCTGGACCGCAACCACGACGGCCAACTGTCGGTGGATGAACTGCGCGCGGCCGTGCAGCAGGCCAAGCAACAGGCCGGACAGCGCGAACGCTGAGCCGGCGCGGGGGCTGTAATCCGAGTCCCAGCAGCGGCAGGCACCGCTCGCGTTCCATGGGCGCGAGCCGCGCGCGGTTGCCGTTCGTCCGCCCCCGGCGCGGCGGTTGCCCGCGCTCCGCGCAGTTGGCGCAGATCGGCGCGCACCGCCATGCACGGGCCGCCGCCGGCGGGCTCGCCGAGGCCCTTGCGGCATGGGCGCTCCAGCCGTTTCCAGGCCCGATTCGGCGCCCCGCTGCGGGGATTTGCGGCGTCGCCACGGCAAACGGTTGTCCCGCTTGGCTTTTCGAATTTATGACTACATTTAGCGTTGACGAGGCCCGGGGACCCCACTATCTTGTGGTGGTCGGTTCCAGCAGCCACCAGGCTGCGGGATCAAAAGGGAAGCCGGTGCGGCGCGCGAGCGCTCAGGCCGGCGCTGCCCCGCAGCGGTAATTGGGAACGAACCCGTCACCCGCACTGAGGCGCCCTGCCTTGGGAAGCGACGGGCTAGGAAACCGGCCATCGGCCGTCGCCCATAAGCCCGAAGACCTGCCGACAGCCGCGCGATGCACACAGCGCGGCGCCGACCGTTGAATCTCCGGGGGGAGATGGTCGGTGAAGCGTTGACCGCCCGCAGGCTCGCGCCTGCGCCGTCGCGGTCTCTGCGACACCGCGTCTCCACCCTGCTGATCCGGTCGGAGCGTTGCCTGCGAGGGTCGGGCAGCCAGGTGCACCACGCTTGGAGACCTTCATGAGCCAGACCCACAGCCTGCCGGCCGCAGCCCCCCTCGACACCGCCGATGTCGATCCCACGCCTGCTGCCGCCGCTGCCGCGCAGCCCGATACGGCCGCCAGCGAGCCGAGCAACGACCAGCGCGCCGTGACCTGGATCGTCAAGGACGGCGGCAACCGCCGCATGGCCTTCGACCGTTCGCGCCTGCAGCGCACCCTGGACCGGATCCATGCCGAGTTCCCGCAGCTGGACGTGGCCGACTACGAGCGCAAGGCGTTCGCCTTCGTCGAGAAGAAGGAAAGCCTGTCGGCCGACGAGATGGTCGACTACCTGATCCGCGAGGCCGAGTCGCGCGTGGACATCGCCACGCCGGAGTGGGAGTACTTCGCCGCGCGCCTGTACCTGCACCGCCTGTACAAGCGCGCCAGCAAGAACCGCTTCTACGATGCCGGCGAGAAGTACGGCTCCTACGTCGGCCTGCAGGAAAGCCTGGCCGACCGCGGCGTGTACTCGATCGACATCCTCAAGAACTACTCCAAGGACGAGCTGGCCGAAGCCGGCAAGATGATCGACCCGGAGCGCGACAAGCTGTTCGCCTACAACGGCCTGTACCTGCTGGCCACGCGCTACCTGGCCACCGACAACTCGCGCAAGGTCTACGAACTGCCGCAGGAGCGCTGGCTGACCATCGCGCTGTACCTGATGCAGGACGAAAAGCCACGCGAACGCCGCATGCAACTGGTCGGCGAGGCCTACTGGGCGCTGTCCAACCTGTTCATGACCGTGGCCACGCCCACGCTGGCCAACGCCGGCAAGATCGGCGGGCAGCTGTCGAGCTGCTTCATCGACACCGTGGACGACAGCCTGCAGGGCATCTACGACTCCAACACCGACGTGGCGCGCGTGTCCAAGCACGGCGGCGGCGTCGGCGCCTACCTGGGCTACGTGCGTTCGTCCGGCTCGGCGATCCGCGGGGTCAAGAATTCCAGCGGCGGCGTGGTGCCGTGGATCAAGCAGCTCAACAACACCGCCGTGTCGGTGGACCAGCTCGGCCAGCGCAAGGGCGCCATCGCCGTGTATCTGGACATCTGGCACCGCGACATCGAGGCGTTCCTGGACCTGCGCCTGAACAACGGCGACCAGCGCCTGCGCGCGCACGACGTGTTCACCGCGGTGTGCGTGCCGGACATCTTCATGGAAGCGGTGGAGCGCCGCGGCGAGTGGTACCTGTTCGACCCGCACGAGGTGAAGGAGGTCAAGGGCTGGTACCTGCAGGACTTCTTCGACGAGAAGCGCGGCGAAGGCACGTTCCGCGCCAAGTACGAGGAAGTGGTCGCCGACGAGCGCATCGGCCGCAAGGTGGTCAAGGCCATCGACATGCTGAAGCGGATCATGGTCAGCCAGCTGGAGACCGGCAACCCGTTCATGTTCTATCGCGACGAAGTCAATCGCATGAACCCGAACAAGCACCAGGGCATGGTCTATTCCAGCAACCTGTGCACCGAGATCCTGCAGAACATGAGCCCGACCCGGGTCATCCAGGAGATGATCAGCGGCGACCAGATCGTGACCACCAAGCAGGCCGGCGACTTCGTCGTGTGCAACCTGTCCTCGGTGAACCTGGGCCGCGCGGTCACCGCGCAGCCGGACCTGCTGTCGCCGGACGTGCTGGAGCGGCTGATCCGGGTGCAGGTGCGCATGCTCGACAACGTCATCGACCTCAACGACTTGCCGGTACCGCAGGCCACGATCACCAACCAGAAGTACCGCGCGATCGGCCTGGGCACCTTCGGCTGGCACCACCTGCTGGCGCAGAAGGGCATCGAGTGGAACTCCAGGCAGGCCGAGGACTACTGCGACGAGCTGTACGAGCGCATCAACTACCTGACCATCCAGGCGAGCCTGGCGCTGGCCAAGGAGAAGGGCGCGTACAAGGTGTTCAAGGGCAGCGACTGGCAGAACGGCGAGTACTTCAGCAAGCGCGGCTACGACAGCGCCGAATGGCAGGAACTGGCCGCGCAGGTCAGCATCAACGGCGTGCGCAACGCGTGGATGATCGCGGTGGCGCCGAACATGAGCACCGCGCAGATCGCCGGCTCCACCGCCTCGATCGATCCGATCTACAGCGCGTTCTACTACGAAGAGAAGAAGGACTTCCGCCGTCCGGTGGTGGCCCCGGGCCTGACCGTGGACACCTATCCGTACTACGAGAAGGGCGCCTACCGGGTCGACCAGTTCGCCAGCGTGCGCCAGAACGCGCGCCGCCAGCGCCACGTCGACCAGTCGATCAGCTTCAACTTCTACGTGCCCAGCACCATCCGCGCCAGCACCCTGCTCGACCTGCACATGACCGCGTGGAAGGAAGGCCTGAAGACCACCTACTACGTGCGCTCCAACGACATCGACATCAGCGAATGCGAGTGGTGCTCGAGCTGATCGCCACCCCGTAGCGGCGCCTGCGCGCGCATGGCTTCCCCCTGGGAACGCCATGCGCGCGGTGCGCCGCTCCCGCATCGCCGCGCCGCTTGCCGGCGCGCTTCACCCCACTACCGAATCCTATCCATGGCCATCGCGCTCGACCGCATCAAAATCCTCGAACCGATGCATCCCAACCGTTCCACCGGGATCATCAACGGCACCACCAGCGGCATCCTCAACTGGAACGACATCCCGTACCCGTCGTTCTATCGCGCGTACAAGGAGCTGTCGACCAACTTCTGGATCCCCGACGAGGTGGACATGAAGGGCGACGCCAAGCAGTACGGCGAACTGTCGGCGCGCGAGAAGAACGCCTACGACTCGATCATCGGCCTGCTGGCCACGCTGGATTCGCCGCAGACGCGCTTCATCTACAACGTCGCCGAATACATCACCGACCCGGCCGCGCACGCCAACGCGGCGATCATCGGCCAGCAGGAAGTGATCCACAACGAGAGCTACTCCTACGTGCTGGCCTCCATCGCCGGGCTGGCCGACCAGAACCGCGTGTTCGAGATCGCGCGCACGCACCCGACCATCATCGCGCGCAACCAGCCGATCATGCAGGCCTACGACGACTTCATGCGCGACAAGACCGCAGAGACCCTGCTGCGTTCGCTGATCCAGTCCTCGATCCTGGAAGGCATCAACTTCTATTCCGGTTTCGCGTATTTCTACAACCTGGTGCGGCAGAACCGCATGACCGGTACCGGCAAGATCATCAGCTTCATCAACCGCGACGAGCTGGCGCATACCAAGTTCATCAGCGAGCTGATCCGCGCGATCATCGGCGAGAACGCCGAGCTGCAGACCAACGAGCTGACCGACTACGTGCACCAGGCGTTCGAGCACGCGATCCGGCTGGAGACCGAGTGGTCCGCCGAAGTGCTGGACGGCATCGAGGGCATCGACGTGGACGAGATGATCCAGTACGTGAAGTACCGCGCCAACAAGATGTCCGGCATGCTCGGCATCGAGAAGCTGTACACCGACGCCAGCGATAACGTGATGCCGTGGATCAAGGCCTACGCGGACAATTTCACCGAGACCAAGACCGACTTCTTCGAGATGCGCAACGCCAGCTACAAGAAGACCAACTCGGACAACGGCTTCGACGATCTTTGAGGGGCCGGGATTAGTGATTGGGGATTCGGGATTGGTAAAAGCCGTGCCGAACCTCTCTTTCCCAAACACCGATCTCCTGTCTCCACTCATTGACTCTGAGAAGCAGCGGTCCGGGAATGTGTGAGGCGTGATTTGGTCGCGGTCACGCCGAGTCCGCTTTTACGAATCCCCGCTTTCCCACAGCCGAATGGCTGGTCATCCCGAATCCCCAATCCCCGCCTCATGCGCATCCTGCTCGCCTACGCCTCGCTCAGCGGCAACACCCGCGACGTCGCCCGCCGCGTGCATGCGCAGTGCGAGGCGGCCGGGCACCAGGTGACCTGGATCCATACCGACCTGCAGACCCTGCACGGCGCGCTCGGCGACGCCGCGCGCGCGGCGGACTTCGATCTGCACCTGCTCGGCAGCTGGAGCGACAACGCCGGGCGCACCCCGGCGGAGATGAAACGCTACATCGCCGAGCTGGTCGAGGCGGCGGGCAAGGATGTGGAGGTCGCCGCGTTCGGCACCGGCGAGACGCAGTGGGGACTGGAGTACTACTGCGGCGCGGTCAGGCGCATCGCGCGTTTCTTCGGCAGCGCCTACCCGTTGCTGGAGATCGAGCAGATGCCGCACGGCGACCGCGACAACGCCGCGATCGACGCCTGGTGCGCGCAGGTGCTGGCGCTGCGTGCCGCGCGTGCGCTGCCGGCCGGCGCCGCGCCTGTGGCCGAGGTGGCTGCTGCCGAATCCGCGTCCGCCAGCGCGTCCGGGTTCGCCTCGATGGCGTTGCCGCTGCACGGCAGCGGTTGACGCTGCATTTCGCCCATTCGTTTTTTCCGGCATTGCCGGCGTCGCAACTTCCCACGCCGGGCTTCTTCCGACATCAGACAAGGTCCCGCTCCATGTTCACCACCATCACCGTTGCCACCGCCGAACAGTTCGCCGACGCCATCGCCGCGCATCCGCGCGTGCTGGCCGATTTCAACAAGGACAACTGCCCCGGCTGCCGCATGCTCGACAAGTCGCTGGAGCGCTTCGCCGAGGGCGACAGCGCGCAGGGCGTGACCTTGCTGAAGGTGAAGATGGAAGACGTGGGCGAAGAGTTCTTCCGCGCGCAGGGCCTGCGCCAGACGCCGACGTTGATGCTGTTCCGCCAGGGCGAGGAAGTGGCGCGGGTGCCGGGCTTCGTGCCGCCGGCGAAGATCGACGAAGCGGTGCGCGCGCACCTGGGTTGAGCGCTCGCGGCAAGGCTCTTCTGTAGGAGCGGCTTCAGCCGCGACAGGTTCTACCCGGAGGTCCTGTCGCGGCTGAAGCCGCTCCTACAGGAGCACGTCCGCGTGAACATCCCATACGCTGCGCGCCGTGCTTGACCTCAACCACGCTTGAGGTCGTCCAATAGCGGCTCCCGCACAAGGAGCCACCATGCGCATCGCCCAACTGAGCCTGCCCGTCAGCGATCCCGCGGCCAGCGCCGCCTTCTATCGCGACGTCCTGCAACTCCCGGTCGCGGCCACGCAGGTGCGCATCGGCTGGAGCCTGCTCGATCTGGTGGCCGCCAATGCCGCGGTCGGCAGCGTGCATCTGGCGTTCAACATCCCTGCGGCCCGCTTCGAGGCCGCCTGCGCCTGGCTGTCCCGGCGCGTGCCGTTGCTGCGCGATCCGCTGGGCGAATCGCGCTTCGCGCTCGACGCGGCGTGGCAATCGCAGTCGGTGTATTTCGCCGGGCCCGACGGCGCGGTACTGGAACTGATCGCGCGCAAGCCGTTGCCGGCGCACGCCGTCGCCGACGGCGCGTTCTCCGCATCCGAGCTGCTGTGCATCAGCGAGATCGGATTGCCCAGCGCGCAAGTACCAGCGGTCGCCGCGGCGGCGCAGGAGCGGATGGGGCTGCCGCCGTTCGTGCAGGTATCCGACGCGTTCGCGCCGCTCGGCGATCACGAAGGCCTGTTGATCGTGGTCGATGCGCAGCGGCGCTGGTTTCCCGAGCAACGCCAGCTGCCGTTCGCGCAGGGCGTGCGGGTGGTCGTCGAAGGCGTGCGCGGCGGGCAGGTGTTGCGCGATGCGGCCGGATGGCAGGTGATGTCGCAATGAGGCAGTGCGCCTACGCTTCCCTGTAGGAGCGGCTTCAGCCGCGACAGATTCCTGCCCGCAGGTCATGTCGCGGCTGAAGCCGCTCCTACAGGTGGAGCGGAATCCGCAGCTACCCGCGCTTCCCCGCCGTATGCGCCTGCGCCAGCTGCCACAGATGGCGTACCACCGGCAGCGCCTGCGCGGTGGCCGGCAGCGCCGCCAGCGCCAGCCGCGCCATCGGCACGCGGCCTTCGATGTCCAGGTAGCGCACGCCGGGCAACTGCACCTGGGTGGTCGAGGCCGGCACCACCGAGACGCCGAGTTCGGCGGCGACCAGGTTCACGATCGACGACATCTGCGGCGCTTCCTGCTTGATCTGCAATTCGAAGCCGGACTGGCGGCAGGCCTCGAGGATCTCGTCGTACAGGCTGGTGCCGAAGCTGCGCGGGAACAGGATGAACGGTTCGACGGCCAGCGCCGACAGCGGCGCGCGCCGGCGCTTGGCCAAGTGGTGCGCGGCCGGCACCGCGATCTTCATCGGCTCGTCGGGAAACTTCAGCAGCTGCAGCTCGGGCGGCGTGACCACGCTGTAGCGGATGAAGGCCGCATCCAGGCGTCCCTGCACCAGCGCGGCGAGAAGGCCGGCGGTGTTGGTTTCTTCCAGCGCCAGCGCCACCGCCGGCCAGCCGCGGCGGAAGTTGCGCACCAGCGTCGGCACGATCGGATTGAACGCGGCCGAGGCGGTGAAGCCCAGTCGCAGCACGCCGCTCTCGCCGCGCGCGGCACGGCGGGCGGCGTCGCCGGCGCGTGCCAGGTCGGCGAGCACGCGTTTGGCCTCGACCCGGAACGCGCGGCCGGCCTCGGTGAGGTCCGCGCCGCGCGGGGTGCGCACGAACAGCGGCGTGCCCAGTTCCTGTTCCAGCGCGCGGATCTGCTGGCTCAGCGGCGGCTGCTGGATGCCCAGCTGCGCCGCGGCGCGGGTGAAGTGGCCGGCCTCGGCGACGGCCAGGAAATAGCGCAGGTGGCGCAGTTCCATGTCATATCCAGAAGATATGGAGAATGCCTGGATCATATATTGGACACCGGATCGGCGCAGGCAAATACTGGCCGCCCTCGTTCGTTGCCGCGTCGCCGTGACTATTTCCAGCCAATGCCCGTCGCTGCAGGCCGTGGACAATGCGCGGCTGTTGCGCATCCGCCTTGCCCTGTTCCTGGCCGGCTTCGCCACCTTCTCGCTGCTGTACAGCGTGCAGCCATTGCTGCCGGCGTTCGCGCGCGAATTCGGAGTCGACGCGGCGACCAGTTCGCTGCCGCTGTCGCTGGCCACCGGCGGCCTGGCGATCGCGATCTTCTGCGCCGGCGCGGTGTCGGAGAATCTGGGCCGGCGCGGGCTGATGTTCGTGTCGATCGCGTTGGCGGCGCTGCTGAATTTGGTCGCCGCGTGCCTGCCGCACTGGGGCGCGCTGGTCGTGGTGCGCGCGCTGTCCGGCGTCGCCCTGGGCGGGGTGCCGGCGGTGGCGATGGTGTATCTGGCCGAGGAAGTGCCGGCGACCAAGCTCGGCGCGGCCACCGGTCTGTACGTGGCCGGCAACGCGTTCGGCGGCATGGTCGGGCGCATCGGCATGAGCGTGTTCACCGATCATTTCGACTGGCGTACCGCGCTGGCGGCGGTCTCGGCCATCGACCTGCTGGCCGCGGTCGGCTTCGTGCTGCTGCTGCCGCCCTCGCGGCATTTCGTGCGCCGCCGCGGCATCAACCTGCGCTTCCATCTGCAGGCCTGGGGCGGGCATCTGCGCGACCGCTACCTGCCGTGGCTGTTCGCGATCCCGTTCCTGGCGATGGGCGTGTTCGTCAGCGTCTACAACTACGCCGGCTTCCGCCTGGGCGGGCCGGAATTCGGGCTCAGCCAGAGCCAGCTCGGCATGATCTTCAGCGCCTACGTGTTCGGCATCGTGTCCTCGTCGGTGGCCGGCGCCGCGTCGGACCGCTTCGGCCGCGGCCCGGTGGTGCTGGCCGGCATCGCGGTAGCGGCGCTCGGCGTGGCGCTGACCATCGCGCACGTGCTGGCGGTGGTCATCGCCGGCATCGTGCTGCTGACCATCGGCTTCTTCATCGCGCACTCGGCGGCCAGCGCCTGGGTCGGCCGCCTCGGCGGGCGCAACAAGGGCCATGCCGCGTCGCTGTACCTGCTCGCCTATTACAGCGGCGCCAGCCTGATCGGTTCGCTCAGCGGCGCGGCCTGGCAGCACGGCGGCTGGAACGCGCTGGCAGGCTGCTGCCTGTTGTTGCTGGGCATCGCCCTGGTGGCCGCGCAGGTATTGCGCCGTGGCGCCGACGACAGCCGTCCGTACGGCCGCTTCGGTCCGCATCCGCCGCGCGGCGAATAGCGGATGGGGAATGGGGAGTGGGTTAGAACAAAGCAAAGGCGATTGCCTGTGTTTTCCGATTCCCGTTTCCCCATTCCCGGCTTCATCGGTGTCACTGCACCGAGTAGCTCACCGACAGGGTCACGTTGGCATAGCCGCCGTTGCCGCCGAGCGCGCGGATGAAGTAGCTGCCGGTCGCCGGCAGCGCCGTCTGCACGTTCTGCGTGGTGCCGTTGCGCACCGAGGTGTAGTCGGCATCGCTGCCGTCCGCGCTGGGCGCGCGCGTGGCACGCACGTAGAGCTTGAGCTGGCCGCTGCCGCCCAGTGTGCGGATCTGCAGGTTGCGCGCGTTGAGCGGCACGTCCAGGCGGTACAACTGGCCCTGGCCGGCCGTGGCGGACAGCTTGCCCAGCGTGCCGCGGTCGACGTTGATGGCCTTGCCTTCCTCGCCGCCGCCATCGGCGCCTGCGGCACGCGCCACGGCCTTGGCCGCGTTGAGGATGCCGACACCCAGTGGCAGCACCGGCTTGACCGGGAACTGATTGGAGGTCTGGGCCAGGATGTCGCGCATCTGCGTCGGCGACGGCACCGGGCGATTGGCGTTGAGCGCGGCGCTGATCGCCAGCGCGACCACGCCGGCGACGTGCGGCGACGCCATCGAGGTACCGGCATAGCCGGCATAGATCGATTGATCGGGGCCGTGCGTGCCGTTGTTGAGGGTGGACCAGATCAGGCCGGTGCGGACCGAGCCGGAGCCGCTGGACGCGTCGTTGGCATAGACGCCGCCGCCCGGCGCCGACAGGGTGATGCTGTTGCCGTAGTTGGAATAGTAGGCACGGCCGCCGGTGATGCCGGTGGCGGCCACGTTGATCACGCCCGGGCAACTGGCCGGGCTGAATCCGGCGGCGTCGGCGTTGCTGTTGCCGGCGGCGACCACCACCACGCTGCCGCGCCCGATCGCGCTGGCGATGGCGTTGGCGGTGACCGCATCCTGCTCGCAGGATCCGCCGCCGCCCAGGCTCATGTTGATGACCTCGGCCGGGTTGGCATTGTCCGGCACGCCGTCGATGTGGCCGCCCGATGCCCAGACGATGGCGTCGGCGATGTCGGCGGTGGTGCCGCCGCAGTGGCCGAGCGCGCGGATCGGCAGGATCCTGGCGTCCGGGGCGATGCCGACCATGCCCACGCCGTTGTTGGTGCGCATGGCGATGGTGCCCGCCACGTGGGTGCCATGCCAACTGCTGTCGCTCTGCTCGCCCGGCTGCGCACAGCCGCCGTTGGCCGCCAGGTACTTGTCGTCGGTGGTCCAGTCGCCGGTGTCCCAGCCGCCGGCCGCGCGCCCGTTGCTGGCCCGGCCCGACACCAGCGCGTCGCTGATGAAGTCGTAGCCGGCGCTGGCCAGCGAGGTGTCCAGATCCGGATGCGCGGTGATGCCGGTGTCGATCACCGCCACCACCACGCCCTGGCCGGTGCCGTACTGCCAGGCCGGCAGCAGGTCGATGCCGCCGCGGTTGGCGTAGCCGGTGGTGTCCGGCGCCAGCGTCTCCAGGTGACCGTCCGGCGTGCGCAGGTGCCACTGCACCACGTAGCCTGGATCGTTGGGCGCGGCGACGGGCGTTGCGCTGGCCTGCGCGGTGCTGCGCACCGGCTTGAGCAGCAGGTTCGGCTCCACGTGCGCCACCGTCGGATCGGCCTTGAGGCTGGCCATCAGCGTCTCCAGCTGCGACTGGCTCAGGCGGCGGTCGGGCCGGACCAGATCGGCGCCGATCCCGAGCCGGCGCACCCGGCTCAGCGCCGGCGCGCTCTGCCGGTAGGTACTCGACCACATGTTGGCGGCGCTCGGCGCGGCCATGATCTGCTTCAGCTTGGCGGCGGCGGCGTTCGCATCGCGGCGCTCGCTGCTGCCGTCGCGATAGGTGACGATCAGGCCGTCGTAGAGCTTGGACTGGCCGGGCGCGGCGGTCTCCAGAACGGAGAAGCGCGGGGCGGACTGCGCGTGCGCGCCGGAGGCCAGCGCCAGACCCAGCGACAGCGCCAGCAGGGTGCGGGGAAACGAGGAAATGTCGGTCATGTCTGGATCTCTACGGAAGGTCGGAAGGAGGCGGCGGCAGTGCGGCGAAGCGTGGCATCACCAGCTGAAGCCGGCACCGGCGGAGACGCTCTTCTCGTTGCCGGAGAAGGCGCCGCCGAGCGAGACGCTGGCGCGGTTGCCGATCGCGCGCTGGTAGCCCACCGCCAACGCGTTCTCGCCGCCCTGCGAGCCGACACCGACGCCGACCCGATTGGCGCCGCCCAGGCCGGAGGTGTTCGTCGCCATGCCGGCATAGGCCGCGCTGACCGCGCCCATCCGGTCGATGCGCCGGTCCATGTCCTGGAAGCGGTGGTCGGTGTCGGTGCGCAGCTTGGTCAGGTTGTCGTCCCAGCCGGCCATGCGGCTATCGGTGTAGGCATTGGCGCTGCGCAGCGTGGCGCTGTCGCCGGCCTGCATCTGGCCGACATTGGCTGCATCGGTGGCGGCGCTGCCGGCCGCCACGTTGCTGATCTGGCGCTCGTTGCCGGCGCTGCCCACCGAGACCGTATTGGCGCGGGTGGCGCTAGAGCCGCGGCCCAGCGCCACGGCGTTGTCGGCCGAGACCGAGGCGCCCTGGCCCAGCGCGGTGCCGGAGGCGGCGGTGACGGTGGCGCTTTCGCCGACCGCCACCGCGTTGGTGGCGTTGGCGCTGATGCTGGCGTTGGCGCCGACCGCGGTGCTGCCGTCGGCATTGACCCGGGCATTGCCGCCCAGCGCGGTGTCGTTGGGACCGTAGGCGAGGGCATTGGCGCCCATCGCAGTGCCGTTGTGGCCGTTGGCGGTGGCATCGGCGCCGACCGCCACGGCATTGGTGCCGGCGCCGACGCTGGGTCCGCCGCTGCTGCCGCTGCCGATGGCCACGCCACCGCCGCCGCCCTGCGCGAGGCTGCCGACGCGGGTGTCCAGCGTCGATAGCGCACCGTCCAGCGCCGACAGCGCCGAACCGACGCTGCCGTAGGTCTTGCCCTGGATCAGGTAGGCGCTGCCGCTGAGCGTGCCGTCGTTGCCGACCACGCTGCCGGCGCCGAGCGCGGTGGCGATGCTGCGCAGCTGCAGCACGTTGACCGCATCGGTGTCGGCGGTGCCGGCGGCGACATAGGTCAGCTGGCGCAGCGCGCCATCGCTGCCGAAGGCCACCGTGTTGTCGCGGTCGGCGACCGCGCCGGCGCCGATCGCCACGCTGTTGGCGCCGGTCGCGGCGCTGTTGTAGCCCAGTGCGACGCTGCCGGCGGTCAGCGCGGTGGCGCCGCTGCCGAGCGCGGTCGCACCGGCCGCGTTGGCGCTGGCGATAGCGCCGAAGGCGCTGGCGTCCTCGCCATCGGCGAAGGCCTGCGCGCCGATCGCGGCGGCATTGTTGCTGGTGGCCACCGATTGGGCGCCCAGCGCCAGGCTGTAGGTCGCGTCGGCATGGCTGTCGAAGCCCAGTGCGGTGCCGTAGTCGGACAGCGCCCAGCTGCCGGCGCCGATGGTCACCGCGCCCAGGCCGTTGGACTGGGCCGGGATGCCGGCGTTGCTGGCGCCGATCGCCACGCTTTGCTGGCCGGACGAAGAGGCGTTGTCGCCGAGGGCGATGCTGCCGGCACCGGTGGCCATGGCGCCGTAGCCCATGGCCACCCCGAAGAAGCCCGAGGCCACGCTGTAGCCGCCGTTGGCGATCGCGCCGACGCCGCTGGCGTTGGCGGCATAGCCGAAGGCGCTGGCCTGTTCGGCCGCGGCGACCGCGGAGCTGCCGGCGGCGGTGGCGTAGTCGGCGGTGGCGGCGGACGCGGCGCCGATCGCCGTGGCGCTGGCGCCGCTGGCGCTGGCGTTCCAACCCAATGCGCTGGCGCTGGAGGCGGTCGCGGCAGCGGCGGTGCCGAGCGCCAGCGCACCGAAGCCGGTGCTCAGCGCGCCGGCCGAATCGCCGTAGGTGCTGCCGAAGAAGCTGCCGCCGATCGCGATCGCCGACGTGCCGCTGGCCACCGCACCGTCGCCCATCGCGATGGCGGCGGCGTCGGAGGCCACGCTGTGGTGGCCGATGGCGATGGCGAAGGCGCCGGACGCGTCGGCGCGTGCGCCCATCGCCACGGCGCGCAGGCCGGCGGCGCTGGCGAAGTCGCTGCCGTCGTTCAGGCCCTCGGCCATGAAGTAACCCGTGGTGTTCTGGCTGCCGGGCTGCACCGGCGCGGAGGGATCCGCGTCGTCGGCGGGCTGCGCATCGCCGCTGTTTGCTGCTGCCGTGGTCGTGGCGGGCTGGGCGACAGGCGTGACGGCCGCGGGCGCATCGGCCGCACTGGCGGCCAACGGCGCCGCCGCCAGCAGCAACGCGACCGTCAGCAGGCTGTAAGGAGCGTGCGACAGAGTGGACGAAGGGCGTGTGCGGCGCGAGCGAACGAGCGTGTGCTTAACGGGCATGAGCGGTTCCATGGAAGCGCTGGGACGATGGTCCCGGCAATGGGTTTAGCCCCGATTAAGGCGGTAATCCCCGGCCGCCTTCAATGCCGGTAAATTCACCTCAACCTCACGGTAGACTCACCGACATGGGAGTCTGGGTGGGACGCATGCCACAAAATCTGCTGGTCCGGCTGTGGCGCCGGCATTGGAGATGGCTGCGGCGTGTCCCCATCGCCGATCCGGTCGATCGCCGCAACGCGCCTGCGCTGCAGGTGCTGTTCCTGTTCCTCGGCTGCGAGATCCCGCTCAACAAGCTCTACCACCTGCTGACCGCGCCGCAGATCCAGATGACCGCCGGCCAGCTGGCGGTGGACGTGGGCACCGACGCGGCGATGTCGGTGGCCGCCTGGGCCGGGGTGTGGATGATCCGCCGTGGCCTGCTGCAACAGGCCGCCGCCGCGTTCATCGCGGTGGTGCTGTGTTCGGCGGTGGCCGCCAACCTGGCCTTCGGTTACCAGGTGCAGGCCTTCGATCCCTTCCCGATGATGATGTTGACCCTGGCAGCCCTGGTGATCGGGCGGCGCGCGCTGTGGGTGGTGTACCTGTGCATCACGCTGATTTTCTGGGCAGGCATGGAGAGCCCGTGGGGGCGCGATCCGCGCGGCACGCGCAGCCCGTTCCAGAACCTGCCGTCGCTGGCGCTGAGCTACCTGATGATCACCCTGGTGCTCGATCGCACCGTGGCCGCGTTGCGCGAGAGCCTGTGGCGCGCGCGGCGCAGCGCCGCGCGGCTGCGGGTGGAGATGCGCGAGCGCGCGCAGGCGCAACAGCGGTTGCTGCATCTGCAGAAGATCGAGCTGGTCGGGCAACTGGCCAGCGGCGTGTCGCACGACTTCAACAACGTCCTCAGCGCGATCCTCGGCTATGCCGAGCAGCGCCACTGCGTGCACGAACTGGATTTCGATCCGCCGCGCGATGCGCTGGCGCTGGCCGACGCACTGGACGGCGTGGCGCTGGCCGCGCAGCGCGGCGTGGCGATCAGCCGCAAACTGCTGAGCTTCAGCCGGCGCGAGGTGAGCGTGCCCGAGCGCTTCGACGCCGGCGAGGCGCTGCACGGCATCCAGCCGATGCTGCGGCAACTGTTCGGGCCGACCGTGCGCCTGCATCTGGACGTGGCGCCGGAACCGCTGCCGCTGTTCCTGGACCGCAGCCGGCTCGACCTGACCTTGCTCAATTTCGCCGCCAATGCGCGCGATGCCATGCCCGACGGCGGCAGTTTCTCGATCTGCCTGCGCCGCGATGGCGCCTGCGCCTGCGTCGAGATCGCCGATACCGGCGTGGGCATGAGTGCGGACGTGCAGCGGCAGGCGTTCGAGCCGTTCTTCACCACCAAACCGGCCGGTCAAGGCACCGGGTTGGGGCTGGCGGTCGCGTTCGAAATGGCGCAGGAGGCGCACGGCAGCCTGGAGGTGCGCAGCGCGCCGGGCGCGGGCACCTGCTTCGTGCTGCGCCTGCCGCTGGCGGCGCTCAGCGTTCCTGCGGCATGAACAGGTAACCCTCGCCACGCACCGCCTTCAGCGGCAGCGCGACGCCGGTACGCTCCTGTACCTTGAGCCGCAGCCGGTGCAGCAGCGCGTCCAGGCGATGCGGGTCGACCTCCAGGCCGAGGTTGCCGCCGAGCATGCCGATCAACGCGTCGCGGGTGACCAGCCGTCCGCGCGCGCTCCACAGGCTCTGCACCACCTTGCGCTCGGAACCGGTCAACGGCACCGCCTGTCCCTCGGGCGAGAACAGGCACCAGCCGTCGTCCTGCAACTGCCATTCCTCGGCCGCGTTGGGTGCCGAGGACGGCGGACGCGACATGCGCCGCGCCACGCTGAACAGCGTGGCGGCCAGGATCTCGATCTGCACCGGTTTGATCAGGTAGGAGTCCGCGCCCTGGGTCAGGCCGCGCACCAGATCCGGCTGCTCGCCGCGCCCGCTCAGGATGATGATGCCCAGCCCCGGGCGCTGCGCCTGCAGTTGCTCGGTCAAGGTGAAGCCGTCGCTGTCCGGAAGGCCGATATCGAGCACGATCAGGTCGAAGCGGTGGTCGTCCAGCGCCGCCCACAGCGCCTGCGCAGTGCGCAGCGGCGTGACCTCGAAACCGTGCCGCTGCAACCCGGGCAGCAGGACCCGGTCGCGCAGCACGTCGTCGTCCTCCAGCAGCGCCACCCGCAGCGGGGCGGTGGCGGTGGCGACGATCGGCTGGCCTATCGGATCGGAAAATCTGCTCACGACGCGGAATCGGGATGGGCGGCATTCCTGCCGGAGGCATCGTGCGGCAACGAGGCTGCGCGCAGCCGATGCATCTTGCCGGTGTTCGACAGTAGCCAGTTTCTGCAGCGCTTTCAATGCGCGGCGTGCTGGGGCTGCACGCGGATTCGGCGCCGTGCACGCCGCGTGCGCCGTCTTCACGCGGCAGATGCGGCAGTGCGAAGCCGGCACGCTGGCATGCGGGCGCTTGCGTTGCCGCGCCGCGAGCCCAAGATTGAATCCATCGCGTCGCTGGCGCAGCGTACGTCCACGCCGCAGCAACGCAACCGCCCAAGGACACCGCACGATGCACCAGACATTGCCGGATCACGCCCTGCCCATGCCTGCACCGGCCGCCGCGGACGCAGCGCTGCAGGCGTTCGTCGCGCGCCACCGGCGCCTGTTCGTGCTGACCGGTGCCGGCTGCAGCACCGATTCGGGCATTCCCGATTACCGCGATGCCGCCGGCGACTGGAAGCGCGCGCAGCCGGTCACCTACCAGGCGTTCATGGGCGAGCTGGCCACGCGACAGCGCTACTGGGCGCGCAGCCTGGTCGGCTGGCCGCGCTTCGGCCATGCCCGACCCAACGCCACGCATGCGGCGCTGGCGCAGCTGGAAGCGCGCGGCCAGGTCGAACTGCTGCTGACCCAGAACGTGGACCGCCTGCACCAGGCCGCCGGCAGCGCAGCGGTGATCGACCTGCACGGGCGCCTGGACGTGGTGCGCTGCATGGGCTGCGAGCGGCGCCTGCCGCGCGAGGACTTCCAGCAACAGTTGCTGCAGCACAACCCGCACTGGGCGACGCTGCAGGCCGGGCAGGCGCCAGACGGCGACGCCGACCTGGAGGACGTGGACTTCGCTGCCTTCGCGGTGCCGGCCTGCACGCAATGCGGCGGCGTGCTGAAGCCGGACGTGGTGTTCTTCGGCGAGAACGTGCCGCGCGAGCGCGTGGCCGCCGCCTTCTCGCACCTGCAGCAGGCCGATGCGATGCTGGTGCTGGGGTCGTCGCTGATGGTGTATTCCGGCTTCCGCTTCGTGCAGGCCGCGGCCAAGGCGGGAGTGCCGATCGCCGCGGTCAACCTGGGTCGCACCCGCGGCGACGACCTGCTGAGCCTGAAGCTGGCGCAGCCCTGCGCGCAGGCGCTGGCGTTCCTGCTGCCGCGTGCGGCCGCCTAGCGGCTGCGGCCCGATCCTTTCGCTGTACTTCCGCGGTCTGGACGGCAACCGATCGAGGTCGGTAGCGTCCTGAACATAGGGGATTGTGACTGGGTTCTATTTGGCGTGATGCAATTTGCATATGCCACTTAACACAGGAATCAACCGGCCATTCGGCTTTGCCACTACGCCGTCAATCACTTCGCCGTCCTGTTTGATCGTGACGTCGGCCTGCAGGATGTCGTTGGACGAAGTATCGACTCTTTCGTAATCCGTCCATTGGTAAATCGTGTTCGTGCTTCCGTCGTACTGCGACTGCGGCTTTGTGAGGTAACTGGTGGCCCCGCCATGGAATTCCGTCATTACGATGTAACGACCGGGCTTGATTCGGGTGAACATGAATTCGCCATTGGCGTTCGTCTTGCCTGCAAGACCTGATGCAAAAGCACGCTCATCCACTTCAACTCGCACTTTTCCGCCTTTATTACGGTTGGCATCAATCAGATCGATCGCTTCCTTCAGGTAGGGAGTGTACGGGAACAGCATGATCCCCTGATTCGGCGTCGTCTGGAATTGAGCGCCGCCTACCACCGGCACTCGCCCGCAAGTGAAGCCCTTGATGGTCGAATTGCCTTCGGACTGCAGACTCATATCCGCGTCTGCAGGGCTGAATATCGCCTTGGGCCTGACAACCTTGCGGCGATCCGCGATTTTTGGCGCCGCACCGCGGTCGTTATCAGCGTCGACGACTGCAGCCTCTCGGCTAGCGGCCACCGATACCTTGGCGGCCTCGTCTGCGCTCATGCCGCCATTCAGCGCGGCCAGTAGTGGCTTGGCGAGCGAGGAATTGCGAGCGGCATTGCGTCGGCTGGCATTTGCGGGCTGTCCATTCAATTTTGCGCCATCAAAGAACGAACAGACGCTGCCTTTCGCATCGGGCGCAGTCATGCCCTTGGGTAATTCGAAGGAAATGACTGCTGCATCAGTGTCGGGCGCCACTATCATGACAATAGGAAAGCCGCGCGCGGTCGCGGACGCTTTCTGCGCGAAGACCATGGTGATGAGACCGTCTTCGAAAACGGAGGGGCCTTGGATGAGCTGAAATTTCTGGCTCTTTGCCATGGCCGCGAGATTGGCTGTCGCCGCAACCTTGTCAGTGCCGTATAGCCCAACGAAGCTCTGGTGAATAACGCCACCGTTGGAGCCGGGAGATGCGTTGTAATTTTGCTCGCATTCGCTCGCTGCGTGGGCGGTCTGCGCATAAACCAGCATCCCCAGAACTATCCCGCACGCACTATATTTAATCGCACCAAACATTGCCTTTGCCATGGCATCTACATGCCCCTGTGTGAAGTTAATTAGTATTCTGGATCGGCTTCAAAATAGCAAACAGCATCACGGGTTGTCGGCGTTCAGATGAGGATGGCCATGCGGTGCGACGCCAGTGCCCCACTATTTGCGCTGCCTTTCCATTACCCAAAGCGTGTTATCAACTTGACGATCCTGCTGTCGTGGTTGAATGCAAGCGCCCGTATCCATCCGAAATTTCCGATTAAGAGTGGGCGTTAGCCTATCTGGGCTTGATGACGGAGCGGGGTGCGCAGCGCAAGTACGCGTTGCGGGCGATGTTCAATGCATTGCGCTGGATGGCGCGAGCTGGAGCACCGCGACGACTGCTGCCCAATGACGGCACGCCATGGAACGCGGTCTACCAGCAGCCACCAGCGCTGGCTGCACGCGACTACCAGCACTTGCCGGAAACCTGGCTGGCCTGCATTGTCACTGACCTGTTGAGCCTGAAGCTGGCGCAGCCCTGCGCGCAGGCGCTGGAGTTCCTGCTGCCGCGCGTGGCCGCCTAGGGCGTGTCATCAATCCCCGAGCAGCTCGCGCCACCCCGCGCATACGTGTTCCCGTCAGCGCTGGCACGGCAGCGTGCACGCGCAACAGTGGCCCTACGGGTTGGGCCTGTCAGGCCGCCAGCCGGCACCGCGCGGCTTGACCTGACCGCCAGTCAGGCGCTGCGCCACGCAGCACCGGCTGGCGACCTGACAGACCCAACGCGACCTGCTCGGGAATCGATGACACGCCCTGGCGGCTCCGGCGCCGCGCGTTCCGAATCCGCGCACGAACTGATCCATCGGCGGTGGTTGATCGGCAGCGCCGGCAGGAGTGCAATGGCAGCTTGCCCGCGGTGCAGCGGGCGTCCCCACGGAACGCCACCTTGAGCCATCTCTTCTCGCCCCTCGCCCTGGGGCCGCTGTCGTTGTCCAATCGCATCGTCATCGCGCCGATGTGCCAGTACTCGGCCGAGCATGGCCAGGCCAGCGACTGGCACACCATCCACCTCGGCCAGCTGGCGCAGTCCGGTGCCGGTTTGCTGATCCTGGAAGCCACCGCTGTGGAGCCGCGCGGGCGCATCAGCTACGCCGACCTGGGCCTGTGGGACGACGCCACCGAAGCGGCGCTGCGCGGGGTGCTGGCCTCGGTGCGGCGCTGGTCGCCGATGCCGCTGGGGATTCAGCTCGCACACGCCGGGCGCAAGGCGTCCACGAACAAGCCGTGGGAGGGCGGCGGCGCGATCGCGCCGGGGCAGCCGAACGGCTGGCAGACCGTGGCGCCGTCGGCGCTGGCCTTCGCCGAACACGGCACGCCGCCGCAGGCGCTGGACCTGGCCGGCATCGACGCCGTCGTCGCGGCCTTCGTCGCCTCGGCGCAGCGCGCCGAACGGCTGGGGTTCGAGCTGATCGAATTGCATGCCGCGCACGGCTATCTGCTGCACCAGTTCCTGTCGCCGCTGAGCAACCAGCGCGAAGACGCCTATGGCGGCAGCCTGGAGAACCGCATGCGCCTGCTGCTGCGCGTGCATGCCGCGGTGCGTGCGGCGGTGTCGGCGTCGGTCGCGGTGGGCGTGCGCCTTTCCGCCACCGACTGGGTCGAGGGCGGCTGGGACGTGGCGCAGAGCGTCGCCCTGGCGCAGGCGCTGCAGGCGCAGGGCTGCGATTACCTGCACGTGTCCAGCGGCGGCCTCGATCGCCGCCAGCAGATTCCGCTGGCGGCCGGCTACCAGGTGCCGCAGGCCGAGGCGATCCATCGCGCGGTGCGCATGCCGGTGATCGCGGTCGGCCTGATCACCGAGCCGCAGCACGCCGAGGCGATCCTCGCCGAGGGCCAGGCCGACGCGATCGCGCTGGCCCGCGGCATCCTCTACGACCCGCGCTGGCCGTGGCATGCCGCCGCCGCGCTGGGCGCGAAGCTGAAGCCGTCGCCGCAATACCTGCGCTGCGAACCGCGTTCGGCGCGCGGCCTGTTCGACGCGTGATGCGCGCGCGCTGCGCCGCGCAGGTCGCGGCATCCACCACGAGTTGTGCAAGGAGTTGGCGATGAGCATCGGATTTCTCGGCCTGGGCACGATGGGCCAGCCCATCGCGCACAACCTGCTGCGCGCCGGGCACGCGTTGACCGTGTGGAACCGCAGTGCGGCCGCGGCGCAGCCGCTGCTCGAGGCAGGGGCGCAGCTGGCCGCGCAGCCGGCCGACGCGGTGCGTGGCCAAGTGGTGTTCTCGATGCTGGCCGATGATGCGGCGGTGCGCGAGACCCTGCTCGACCGCGGCGCGCTCGATGCGCTGCCGGCCGGCAGCGTGCACGTCAACATGGCCACGATCTCGGTGGCGCTGGCGCGCGAGCTGAGCGCCCTGCATGCCGAGCGCGGCGTGGCCTACCTGGCGATCCCGGTGCTGGGCCGCAGCGACGTGGCCGCCGCCGGCCAGCTCAACCTGCTCGCCGCCGGCGACACCGCCGCGCTGGCGCGAGTGCAGCCGCTGCTGGAGGTGATCGGGCGCAAGACCTGGTATTTCGGCGCAGCGCCGGAGCAGGCCAATGCGGTCAAGCTGGCCGCCAACCTGTGCCTGGCCAGCGCGATCGGCACCATGGCCGAAGCCTCGGCGCTGGTGCGCGGGCATGGCGTGGACGCGGCCGATTTCCTGGGCATGCTGGTCAACACCCTGTTCGCCGCACCGGCGTACCAGAACTACGGCGGCATGATCGCCGAGCAGCGCTACAGCCCGGCCGGCTTCAAGACCACGCTGGGGCTGAAGGACGTGCGCCTGGCCTTGAACGCCGGCGAGACCCGGCACGTGCCGATGCCGCTGGCGGCGGTGCTGCGCGACCAGTTCATCGACGCGATCGCGCACGGCGACGGCGAACTGGACTGGTCGGCGCTGGCCAAGGTCGCCGCACGCCGCGCCGGCCAGGCCTGAGCGTTCGCTGCTGCGGCGCGGCGGCCGCCATCTTCAGGCGGCCTTGTCGCGGTTTGGTGCAGACTGCGTCGCCGCGCTTGAGCTGGCCGCGTGCTTGCCGCTAAGGTGCGGCGGCCTGCAAGCGCATCATAGGAGGATGCCATGAGCCCGAATTCGTCCGACCCCGGCGCCATGACGCCCATCCAGCCGCCGCGCGCCGTCGCGCGCGAGGCCGTGCTCGGTCCCGAGCATCCGGAGCATCCGGACCACCTGCTGTACGCGCAGATCCGCGAAGGCGTGCACGCGCTGGATGCCGCCTGCGGCCGCGCGCCCGACGCGATCAGCGAGCGCATGGTGGCGCGGCTGCTGCCGCTGGCCAAGGAGTACGGCTTCGACCAGGTCGATCACGTGGTGCTGAGCCGCGAACTGGGCGAAGTGGAGCAGGGCGAGAACGTGTTCCTGGTGCGCGGCGACCTCGACGACCCGGCGCATCTGCGCGCGCACATCACCACCCACGAGGCGGTGGGCATGTCCGTGGAAGAGTCGCTGGCGCGGCTGGAGAAGGTCAACCGACGCCTGGCGCTGCGCCTGCGTCCGGAGTGAGTGCGGCCCGGCGCGCAGGCGAGGCCGCCTGCCGCCAGCATGCGGATGCCGCACCTTGTAGGAGCGGCTTCAGCCGCGACGAGCGAAGCGGTGCATTTCCTTGGCGGTAAAGCGTCGGGACTGAAGTCCCTCCCACAGTGCGCCCGGTTGGCCTGCCGCAACTCCCTGTAGGAGCGGCTTCAGCCGCGACCGGCGAAGCGATGCATTTTCCTTCGCGGCAAAGCGTCGGGACTGAAGTCCCTCCCACAGTGCACCTCGCTGGCCTGCCGCAACTCCCTGTAGGAGCGGCTTCAGCCGCGACCGGCTTTACCGATAGATCCTGTCGCGGCTGAAGCCGCTCCTACAGACGGTAAGACTCCTGGCAATGCCGCTGCGGCATCCCACAGCCAATGTCCTGGCAACATCCGCAGCCCACCATCCCGAGTCCCGAATTCTCCTATCATTGCGCGGATGCGCCCCGACTACATCCTGACCCTGTCCTGCCCGGATCGTACCGGCATCGTCTATCGCGTCAGTGGCCTGCTGTTCGAGCACGGCTGCAATATCCTCGACGCGCAGCAGTTCGGCGACGAGGAGAGCGGTCGCTTCTTCCTGCGCGTGCACTTCGATGTACCCGCCGACGGCATCGTCGCGGCGGTGAAGGTGCAACTGGCGCCGCTCGCCGCCGACTACGCGATGGACTGGCAGCTGCACGATGCGCGGCGCCGCGCGCGCCTGCTGGTGCTGGTCAGCAAGCAGGGCCATTGCCTCAACGATCTGCTGTTCCGCGCGCACAGCCGGCAACTGCGCGTGGACATCGCCGCGGTGGCGTCCAACCACGACGATTTCGCCGCACTGGCGCGCTCTTACGACGTGCCGTTCCACCACCTGCCGGTCGGCGCCGACAACCGCGCCGAACAGGAAGCGCAGCTGCTGGCGCTGGTGGAGCGCGAACGCATCGACCTGGTGGTGCTGGCGCGCTACATGCAGATCCTGTCGCCGACGCTGTGCGCCGCGCTGGCCGGGCGCGCGATCAACATCCATCACAGCTTCCTGCCCAGCTTCAAGGGCGCGCAGCCGTACCACCAGGCGCACGCACGCGGGGTCAAGATCATCGGCGCCACCGCGCACTACGTCACCGGCGATCTCGACGAAGGCCCGATCATCGAACAGGACGTGGCCCGCGTGGACCACGCGATGACCCCGCGCGACCTGGTGCGCCTGGGCAGCGACACCGAATCGCAAGTCCTGGCCCGCGCGGTGCGCCGCCATGTCGAGCATCGCATCCTGCTCAACGGGCATCGCACTGTGGTGTTTCGGTGAGGTCGGGAATGGAGAATCGGGAATCGGGAATGGCAAAATCAAGAGCGTGAGCGCGGCTTTAGCTTCGCGTGTTCCAATCCACGATTCGCAATTCGAATAATGCCTGTCGCGGCTGAAGCCGCTCCTACAAAAAGCGGCATCGAATCGAAATTGCACCAGCCGCAGCATCGGCGCATGGAGACCTCGGCGCTGCACCGAGCCTGCATGCCCGGTGCAGCCGCTTTTGCCAATCCCAAATCCCAAATCTCTAATCCCCGCCCCTCAACGCGCCGCGTTGGCGTTCATCGTCGCGTTACGGCTGGCGTCCAGGTATTGCGCCGGATCGCGCATGCCGGTGGTGTGGCACTGGCCGGTGGTGTGGCCGCGGTTGACCCCGCCCGGCAGTTGCGCGTTGACCTGCTCGACCACGCCGTCTTCCGGATCGTCCAGCACCAGGTCCGAGGCCGCGTTGCAGTAGTCGTTGGTGTACCAGTTGGTCTTGGCGAAAGAGGTGGTGTAGTAGTTGACCTGCGCCCGCGCCGAGGTCGGGATGCCGGCCAGCCAGGCCTTGGCGCCGTCGTAGGTCATGTCGCTGTTGCTGCCGCAGCCAACGCCGAACCACGAGCCCACTGTGGCCAGGATGCCGGACAGGTTGGTGCCCTGGTAGGGTGTGCCGACCGACTGCATGACGCGCCCGCCGCTGGCATTGTCCAGCCCGCTCCAGTAGTAGCTGTACAGGTGCAGCGCGGCCATGCCGCCCTGGCTATGCGCCACCGTGCCGAACGAATTCCATTGGCTGCCGAACTGTCCCAGCAATTGCGCGAACTGGTCGTTGCTGCGGTTCTGGTTGGCGTCCAGGAAGGTCGAGGCGTTGCTGAACTGCGCCGCCGGCCACACCCCGCCGGAGCAATAGCCGTGCACCAGTACCAGGCGCGATCCGGTCGCTTGCGCTTGCGCATCGGTCGCCGCGCGCTGCAGCGTCGCCGGGCGCTCGCCCATGCGCATGCTGGCGTCGATCGCGCCGCCGCGCGCCACGCTGCTGCGGCGCAGTGCCGGCAGGGTCAGCGCCAGCGTGTCGCGCGTGGCCAGCGGCACGAAATGGTCCGGGTCCTCGATGCGCAGATTGCGCAGCGTGAACGGCGCACGTGCGCCGGCACGCACGATCCAGCGTTCGTCCACGCTCAGCGGCAGGCGTCCGTTGTGCGGCGCGAGCATGCCGCCGAGCCAGGCCACCGGCACCGCGCTGCCATCGCGACCGGTGCCCCACAGTTCGCCGAGCACGCGATAGTGCGCCGGCGCCTGGCCGCTGGCGCTGACCGGGATCGGCAGCGCCAGGCGGGTGCCGTCCTGTGCGCTGGCGCTCACCGCGTCGGCGGCGATGCGCAAGCTGGTATCGAGCACCGGCAGCACGTGTTCGCTGGTGCGCACGAAGGCCTGGCCGGCCGCGTCCTCGCCGTGCACCACCACCTGCGCGAGATAGCTGCCCGGCGCCTTCGCCGGGAAATCGCCGGCATAGATGCCGTCGCCGGCGGCGCCGTCGCCATGGCGGCCGTCGTCGGCCATCGGCCACTGGGTCACCGTGCCGTCGGGCGCGGTGACGCGCAATTGCGCGTCGCGGATGCGTCCGGCATTGCTGGCGAGCGCGGTGGCGCCGTGGCTGTCGCTGCCGCCGAGCAGCGCGGTCAGGCCGATGCGCTGGCCGCTGTGCAGTTGCCGGCGGTCGCTGGGATAGGACGCCAGCTGGGTGCGGGCATCGCCTTCCATCAACAGGTAGCCGCGTTGCGCGGCGCTGCCGTCGGCGCGCAGGGTCAGCGTCCAGCTGCCGTTGGCCGCCCTGTCCACGCGGTACTCGCGGGCCGGTAGTGCGGTGTCGCCGCTGCCCAGGCGAGTGGCGACCGCGTTCGGCACGATGGCGGCGCTGGCGCGAGCGTTCGCCGCGCCGGGCGCGTGCAACTGCGGTTGCCAGTCGTGCGTGCCGGACAGCAGCACGAAGCGCAGCTTGCCGTTTTCCACCGGCAGCGTCGCCTGCCATTGCGCCGCTTCGCCGCTGCGTGCGGAAGCGAATTCCACCGGCAGCAACGCGCTCTTGGACAGGATCGCGGCCTCGGCCGGCGCCGGCGCGCGCATCTGCGCGAATTCCTCGGGAGGGCCGGCCAACTGTTTGGGAACCAGATCGGCCGCCTGCGCGAGCAATGGCGACAGCAGCAGCGTGGACAGCAGGGACAACTTCGGTAGCGTCGGCATGGCGGCTCTCTCCTTGAACAATGCGAAGCCAGGCAGTACGGCGATCACGATCGCACGCCTGCGCAGCGGATGCAGCGCCCCCTCGCCGCGACGTGACTGCGTTATACCCCGCCCAGATGACAGTTCCACGGTGCGCTGCAGCACCGGCGTGGCCATGCGCCGCGGCGATCCAGTGCAGCCGCCGCGTGAATGGGCTAGTGTCTGCGTTGGGGCGGCATGGCGATGCCGATGGCAATACTGGAGTAGCCAGGGGGATATCCAGATGCTGCGCAATGCGGTGCTTTTCTCCGTTTTCTTCGCCGGGCTGGCGCCCGTCGCGGTCCTCGCGCAAGCGCCTGTGCCGACGCGCACGGCGTTCGCGTTCTGCAGCGTGACCGACACCGGCGGGGTGCCGGCAAAGGTCTGGGCCTCGCCGGTCGTCGAGATTGCTTATCAGGACGACGCCAGCGGCTGGCTGCGGCGCAGCAACGAGCTAGCCAGTGATTTCCTACAGCATGTGGGCAGCCTCGGCGGGGCGGGAACCAAGGACTGCATGCTCGGCCCAGGGCGCGAGGAAGCGCTGGCGCAGCGCGAGCAGCAACGCGCGATATGGAGCAAGCGCCTGTACCTGATGAAGGTGGGCAGCTGGCGCGACGTGGACTGGACGCCGCCGCCGTGGGATGCCGCCGCCAAGCCGTCGGCGCAGATCACGCGCTATTTCTACTGCTACGCGACCCAGGTCGACATTCCCGATCGCAGCGACCTGGCGCACACCGTCGCCACTCAGATCTTCGCCATGCCGAGCGGCGCCGATCCGACGGCGGTCTATGCGCAGAGCGCGGCGTATGCCGAGGAATTCAAGCAGACCGTGCGCGCGCACGGCCAGCCGGAGGAAGACACGACCTGCACCGCATACGACACCCAGGCCGAAGCGAGCAAGGCCAGTCGCGACTATCGCAGGCTGTTCGGCGGGTTCAACACCAAGTTCGCCGAAGTGGCGTGGATGCCGAGCGGCCGCGCAGCTGCAGTGGCTGCGGCGACACCGACTTCGGCGTCTGCCACGCCGATCGCGGCCACTGCGGCTGCGGCAGCAGCGCCCAGAACACTCGGCGTGCGCATCGCGCCGGTCACCGCGGAAGTGGCGCTGGCAACCGGACTTCCTTCCGCGCGCGGCGCATGGATCGTGGAGGTGATCGACGGCAGCGTCGCCATGCGGGCCGGGATCAAGCCGATGGACGTGCTGCTGGAGCTCGACGGCCGGCCTGTCGGTGGCCCTCAGGACGTGCCACCGCTGGTGGCCGGGTTGCGCGCAGGCGTTCCCGTGCCGGCGCAGATATGGCGCGATCGCCGCATGCAGCAGCTGAGTCTGTTGTTCGCGAGCGGCGCTGCCGCTGCGGTGGCGGCGCAAGTGCCAGCGGCCGCTGCGCCAACGACGGAGTGAATCGCGCTCGCTTGTAGCTACGTGTGCTTTGCCATGTCGGGTATTCGTCGCAGTCGCCCGCGACGTGCATCGCAGTGGGGCAGGGCGGCCTGTTTCCAGCATCGGCGCATGGACCCGGCACTGCGCGGCGATGCACGCGAACGCGCATGCCGTGCACCCAGCCGTTGCGATACCCGGCGTGCAGCACGCCGGGTATCGTCGGCTCATCGCCTACTTACGCCGCTTGCGCCTGCTGCGCGCGCAGCTGCCGCGCTGCGGCCACCATCGCTTCCAGCGCGCTGCGCGTTTCCGGCCAGCCGCGGGTCTTCAACCCGCAATCCGGATTGACCCACAGCTGCTGCGGATCCAGCACCGCCCGCGCCTTGTCCAACAGTTGCACCATCTCCTGCGTGCTGGGCACGCGCGGCGAGTGGATGTCGTACACGCCCGGGCCGATCGCGTTCGGATAGCGGAAGCGCACGAACGCGTCGAGCAGCTCCATCCGCGAGCGCGAGGTCTCGATCGAGATCACGTCCGCATCCATCGCCGCCACCGCCTCGATGATGTCGTTGAACTCCGAGTAGCACATGTGGGTATGGATCTGGGTGGCGTCGCGCACCCCGGCCGCGGCGATGCGGAAGCACTGCACCGCCCAGTCCAGATACGCCTGCCAGTCGGCACGGCGCAGCGGCAGGCCTTCGCGGATCGCCGGCTCGTCGATCTGGATCACGCCGATGCCGGCCGCTTCCAGATCGCGCACCTCGTCGCGCAGCGCCAGCGCGATCTGCCGGCAGGTCTGCGCGCGCTCCTGGTCGTCGCGCACGAACGACCACTGCAGCACCGTCACCGGCCCGGTCAGCATGCCTTTCATCGGCTTGTCGGTCAGCGACTGCGCGTACTGGGTCCAGCGCAGCGTCATCGGCGCTGGCCGCTGCACGTCGCCGTAGATGATCGGCGGCTTCACGCAGCGCGAGCCGTAGCTCTGCACCCAGCCATGCTTGGTGAAGGCGAACCCGTCGAGCTGCTCGCCGAAGTATTCGACCATGTCGTTGCGCTCGAACTCGCCGTGCACCAGCACGTCCAGCCCGAGTTGCTCCTGCGCGCGCACGCAGCGTTCGGTTTCGGCGGCCAGGAACGCGTCGTACTCGGCATCGCCGAGCTTGCCGGCCTTGTGCTGCGCGCGTGCCTGCCGCACCTGTGCGGTCTGCGGGAACGAGCCGATGGTGGTGGTCGGGTAAGCCGGCAGCCGCAGCGCCGCCTGTTGCGCCTCGCGCCGCTGCGGATACGGCGACTGCCGGCGCCCGGCGTCCTCGCTCAGCGCCGCCACCCGGCGTGCGACTTCGGGGCGATGCACCCGCGCGGACGCGCGTCGCGCTTCCAGCGCCTCGCGCGCCGCGGCCAGTTCGGCCTGCGCCTGCGGCAGCTCGTGCAATGCATCGGCCAGCGTGCGCAATTCCTGCAGTTTCTGTTTGGCGAAGGCCAGCCATGCAGACAGTTCGTGGTCCAGCGCCTTTTCCTGCTCCAGATCCACCGGCACGTGCAGCAGCGAGCACGACGGCGCCAACCACAGCCGTTCGCTGCCGACATGCCCGGCGGCGTAGCGCGCCAGGATCAGCGCAGTGTCCAGCGGCGTACGCCACACGTTGCGGCCGTTGACCAGCCCCGCCGACAGCACGCGCCCGGCCGGCAATGCCTGCAGCACCGCGTCCAACTGTGCCACGCCGCGCACCAGATCCACGTGCAGGCCATCCACCGGCAGCGCCGCGGCCAGTTCCAGGTTGTCGCCCAGCTCGCCGAAATACGTGGTCAGCAGCAGCTTCGGCCGCGGCGCTTGCGCCAGGAAGGCATAGGCGCGGCGATAGGCGTCGCGTGCGGCTTCGTCCAGGTCCAGCACCAAGGCCGGCTCGTCGATCTGGACCCAGTTGGCGCCGGCCGTGTCGAGTTGCTGCAGCAGGTCGGCGTAGGCCGGCAGCAGGCTGTCCAGCAGCGCCCAGCGGTCGCTGCCGTCCACGGTCTTGGACAGCAGCAGGAAGGTCACCGGCCCGATCAGCACCGGCCGCGTGGTGATGCCCAGCGCCTTGGCTTCCAGGAACTCGGCCAGCGGCTTGTCGCCGCGCAGGCGGAAGTGCTGGCGCCGCGCCAGCTCCGGCACCAGGTAGTGGTAGTTGGTGTCGAACCACTTGGTCATTTCCAGCGCGTGCAGGTCCAGGCCGTTCTCCTGCGAGCCGCGCGCCATCGCGAAGTAGCCGGCCAGCGGATCGGCATCGGCCAGCGCGCGGTAGCGCTGCGGGATCGCATCGAACAGGAACGCGGTGTCGAGCATCGCGTCGTACAGGCTGAAGTCGTTGCTGGGCGGAAGATCCACCCCGGCCTCGACCTGCAGCCGCCAATGCTGCTGGCGTAGCTGCCGCGCGGTGTCTTGCAGGCTTGCCTCATCCGTTTCGCGGCGCCAGTAGCTTTCCAGCGCACGCTTGAGCTCGCGCCGCGCACCGATGCGCGGGAAGCCCAGGTTGGTCACGATCGTCATTTGCGTTTCCTCATTGCGTTCATAGGCATTGAGGAACGAAGGAACCGCGCGCCGTGCGCCCGTTCGCACGGGACGCCCGCCACGCCAGCGACCTTCGCCCCCGCGGGCGAACCGGCGCCACGCGGGCAGGCGGAAGAGCGCAGCGCGGCGCAGGGCCACGGCACGGCTTCCGGCCGCCTCCCCGCGGAGACGCCAGGTCGAATCGGAGGACGCACAGGTCCTCCGGCCGGGGCCGGTATTCGGGCTGATGGACGAGCGCACCGTGCCGGCTGCGCGCCTACTGTCCGTCGCTTCCCAGGCCGGCATGCGCCGGCCCAGTGCCATTGACGGAGGTCGTTTCCATTCACCGCTGCGGGGCAGCTCCGGAATGGGCAGGCGCTTGCGGCGCCAGCCTTCACCGGATTCCCGTTTAAATCCATCCCTTCATCCGAATGAAGAGATGGATACCTTCGGCATGCGCAAGATAGGCGGTGTGGGCTGACGGGTCAAGCGCGGTGGGCGATCCGTCGCGGATGCAGGGTCAGGCATGCGGTTTGGGCTTGGCCGGGGTCTTCTTGCCCGGCGTGGCGTTGCCGTTGCCGCCGCCGCCGCGGGGGAGCGCATCGCGTTCGCCGCCAAGGCTGCAGCTGTTCATCGGGGTCACGCTGCAGCTGCAGGATTGGGTGACGCCGATGCCGCCGCCGGTGGCCTGCATGCCGAGCACGCCCAGTGGTGCGTAGTGATGCTCGATGCCGCGCGGCGGTTGCGCCGTTGCGCTGCCGTCGGCCAGGGTCGGCCAGTCGATGCCGCCGCTAGCCACGCGCGCGGGGATCAGCCAGTAGTCGCCGCTGCGATAGTCGGCATCGGCGGCGAAGCGGATCTGCACGCCGTCCTCCAGGTCGATCCATTGCGCTTGCGCGTCCTTGGCCGCGGGGATCGGCACCGCACCGTCGACCAGTGTCACGTCGCCGTAGGCCGACTGGTCCCAGCGCCGCAGTTTGGGGTGCACGGCGTCCGTGTCCCATGCCAGCGCGCCGTCCAGCAGCAGCGCGTCGCCGTCGATGGCGTCGATCAGATACAGGGCGCCCGGCCGCGCCTGCAGGTCGTCGCGCTCGTCGCTCAATTCCACCCACTGCCCGGCAGCGAAACCGCGCGTGCTGGCCAACTGCAGGTGCTCGCCCTGCGCGGACAGGCAGGCGCTGGCGACGCTGCCGTTGTCGCGCGACCATTTGAAGGTCGGTTGCGCGCCGTTGTCGCTGCCGCGGTGGATCTCGACGCGGTACAGGTTGTTCTCGACGCCGCGGTAGGCCGCATCGGGCGCGGCCAGGCACGGGTCGTCCAGCCGCTGTCCCGGGTCCACGCGTGCGGCCAACTGCGGCAACGCGTCGCGTGCCAGCGCCTCCAGCGGTGCGGAGCAGACATCGCCGCCCTCTTCCTGCAGCGCCTCGCTGGCGCGCTGCGCGCGTTCCAGCGCGCGCTCCAGGCGCTCGCGTTCGTGCGGATCCTGGGTGTGCTCCAGCCGCTGCTTGAGCCGCGCGCTGCGTGCATCCAGTCGCTTGGGCAGCGCCGCCAGGTCCAGCGCACGCACCTGCCATACCACCTGCAGGCGGCTGCAGGTATCGGGACCGCCCAGCGCCGTCTCGCGCAGGTGTGGGTATTCGATCGCGGTGACGTGGCGCTCCCACACGTCCAGGTAGAGCCAGTAGCGCTGGTCACCGCGTTCGCGCGATTGCAGCCAGTCGCTCAGCGCGTCGCCGCTGTGCTGCTCGTCGCTTGGCTGCGGCCGGTAGTACGGCTGGTTGCCGTAGTCGCAGCCCTCGTTCTCGCACAGGATGCCGTCGACGTAGTAGCGGCCGGCATCGATGCGCAGCACCGGCGCTTCGCCGCTGGCGTCGATCTGCAGTCCGAAGCCGAGATGATCGACTGGCCCGCCGTAGGCGCCGAACAGGTCGCGGGCGAGCGTGCGCAGGTAATGCAGCAGGATCGCGCCCTGTTCGTTGGGATCGGCATCCAGGGTCACGCGGCCTTGTTGCAGCAGTACCTGGCTGAAGTGATGGCGGGGGTCGAAGCTCACCCGCGAGAAGTCGCCTTTCATGGTTGCGTCCTTTTCGAGTCAATCGGCGAAGAACAGGCCGACCGAGGTCGCGGCCGGGGTGGAGTCGTGCAGGCGCGCGCGCAGGTTGGCCTCGCGCTGCGCTGCGTACAGGTGGTGGTACACGCCCAGTTCGGCGCCGTCGTCGGCGCCGCGACGCAGTTCCTCGGCGCTGTCGCGCGACAGCCGCGCATAGCCGGGATGGCCGTAGCGGCGCGCGTCGTAGTGCGGGGTCAGGCGGCGCTGCTCGCCGGCGACGCGCGCGGCTTCCTGCACCGGTGGCAGCTGCAGGTCGCGGACCGCGGCGATGGCCTGGTCGGGCTGGCAGCGATAGCGGCGTGGAGTACGGCAGTGACGCGGTACGCGGCAGAAGCGCAGGCAACCGATCTGGCGGCGGGCGACGTTGAGGCAGTCGTTGAACAGGCTGTTCTCGGCCAGGCGCAGCGCATGCACTTCGACCAGGCCGAACACGGTGCTGCGCAGCACGGTCAACTCGGCATGGGCGATGCCGCTGCCGCTGCCGCCGATCGCCTGGCGCTGCGGCGCGCAGGCGTCGACGATGCTGTCGCCGATGTGCAGCGGCAGCGGATCGCTGCCGACCTCGTCCTGCTGCACCTGGATCGCGCCAACGATGCTGCGTTCGATCCGCACCCGCGCCTTGAGCCGGTGCAGTTCCAGGCTGGGCTCGGCCGGGCGCTGCGGGGCGCAATCACACTCCAGGCTCCAGCCGGGGACAAGCGTGCAGTGGCGGATGATCACCTCGGCGGCGCAGTCCGGCACCTGAGCCGCGGCCGCGGCGTGCAGGCCGGGATCGCGCGGGGAGGTGATGTGCAGCGGACGGCCGCTGACCATCACCCCGTCCAGCACGAAACGGCTGCCGGCATCGACCTCGACGGTCAGCGCGTCCGGCAGGTCGGTCTGCCAGTCGATCAGGCGGATCACCGGACGGGTGCCGTCGGCCGCGCGCAGGCTCAGCGTCTGCTGCGGTTGCAGACGGATATGCAGCGGCTCGACCCAGACGCCGCTGTGGCACAGCTCGATCGCGGCATGCCGCGGGGCGTCCTGTTGCCAACGGCGCAACGCATCGCCGATGCGCGGCAGCGCGGTGGCTTCGCCGACGCGGTACACCACGGTGGCCTCGGCGCTAGGCGCCGGTTGCGCATCGAAGGCGACTTCCTCGGCGCTCGCGCGCAGTTGCGTCCGCGCATATTCGCCGCCGCCAAGGTCGGCCGCGAAGCCGTAGTGATAGCTGACGCGCACGCCCTTCTTCGGCAACTGCCCTGGTGGGAACATCAGCCGGCCGCGTTGCGGGTCCACCGCGACTTGGCCGCGCGCCGGCGTGTAGCGCCAGTCGCCCAGGTCGGCCACGCGCAGCACCGAGGCCGGCAGCGGCTGGCTGGGGTCGTGCCCGGCCCATTGCTCGGCCCAGATCGCCAGGCTGCCGGCGGGGCCGTACTCCTGGTCCAGCCGCGCGGCCAGTTCGCGGCGGCCCAGCGGCGTCGGCAGCGCCGGCTCGGCGGCGTCCGCCGCGGCGTGCGCACGCCGGTACAGCGGCGCGTCCTGGCCGAGCACGCTGAAGGTGAAGCAGTGCGCGCCGACCTGTTCGATGCAGCTGGCCGGCGTGCGCGTCACCGGGTAGCTGCGCATGCGCCACACGAACACCGCCACGTCGGGGATGTTGTGGCAGCCGGCGCCGCGCGCCGAGCTGGCGCGGCGCAAGTCCACGCTGTGCGCGAAACGGTCGAACGGCGTGCCGATCCGCTCCAGTGCGCCGGCGTCGCGGAGCGGCGCGGTGCCGAGCCGCTGCAGGTGGCGGTGGTCCAGGTGCTGCGCGCGGTCGAGGGTGCGGAAGCCTTCCACCGCATGCGCCGGCCAGCCGGCCACGTCGCGGGCCAGCGTCTCCAGCAGCGCCACGGTGCCCTTGCGGCGGCGGCTGCGGATCAGGTGGGCGACGTCGCGGCGCGGGATCAGCACGCGCCGCAGCGCCGGATCGTCGCGGGTGCCGGGCACGCTGGCCGAAGCGTAGCCGAGCAGCTCGGCCAGGTACGGCACGGCCCAATCGTCGGCGGTCTCGATGAACCAGTTGCGGTACAGCTGCGCGATATCGTCCTCGACCCGCTCGACCTGTTCGCCGATCACCCGCAGCAGCGCCTGCAGCGGATAGCCGAGTTCGGCGTCGCGGATGCGATGGATCGACGGCAGCAGCGCGTAGAGACGGTCGCGGCGGTCGTTGGGATCGTTGCTGGCAAGGTCCATGGCAGTGCTCACGGGATCTGGTTGAGGATCAGGGTGTCGGCCACCGCGGGCGCGAAGATGGCCAGTTGCGCCGGGCGCAAATGCCCGTGCAGATAGGCGGCGCGAGCGGCTGCGACGCGCTCGGCTGGACCGCCCGGCGCGCTGCCGGGGACACTGGTGTCGTGGTCGGCCAAACCGACGATCCGGTGCACGGTGTCGGTGATGAAGTCCTGGGTCGCCAGCGTGCGTGCGCCGGTGGCCGGGTCCTCGCTGCGTTCGGGCACACCGCCGAAATGGTCGACATCGACCCAGGCGACGCCGCGCACAGCCTGCATCGTGGCGATGACCTCGCACAGCAGCGCCGCCTGGCCCAGCGCGCGCGCCTCGAAGCCGAAGCGCTGCAGCAGCGCCGCGCGCAACGCTGCGGCGACCGGCTCCCAGCGATGGCCGTCGAGCAGGCGCACACGCGCCTGCAGCATCAGCGCGATGCGTTCGCGCGGCGATACCTGCAGGGCAAGCCCGGGATCGCCGAGCATGCGCAGCGCCTGCAGCAGATTCCGGTACAGATCCGATGCCGGATCGATCGGCATGTCGTCGACGCCGGCGATGGTGACGTGCACGCATTCGCGCGCGCCGTCGCTGAGGCGTACCGCGTCGGCCTTGGCGATGCCTGCGAACATGCGCACGAAATCGGCGTAGTCGCCGACCGAGACCAGGCGGTCGAGCGCGACCACCGAGCGCGGCGCGTTCTCGCGGATCAGCGCCAGGCTCTCGCGGTCGGCGCCGCCGGAGGCGCGCAGCGGATTGACCACCTCCTTGACCCCGAGCGGACGTGTGACCATCAGCGCGATCTGCCCGGCCTGGACGTTGCCGCCGCGGCCCAGGCCGCTGCGGTATTCGGCGCGGACGTTCTCCATGCCGCTGGGCAGGCGCGCGCCATCGCGGCCGTTGCCGAAGATCACCGTGGTGCGGTCGTCGTCGTCGTTGCGGGTGACGAAGACGCGCGCCTGCGCGCCGAGTCCGGCCAGGCTGTCGGCTTCGCGCCATTCGACGTCGTTGACCAGCACCTTCAGCGTGCTGCCGGCACCGGCGGCGGTCGGCGCCGGGCGCCAGGTCAGCGGTGCCTGGTGCAGTGCGAAGTGTTGCAGCGCGGCCCGGCCGTCGCCGCTGCCGAGCACTTCGCGGCGGCTCTCGCCGTGGCTGGCGGCGACCACGTTGCCGTGGATGCGCAGCGTGCCGCGGCGATAGCGGTAGGCGCAGGGCGTGGCCAGGCGCAAGGTGGTGTGCGGGCGGTCGCCGGGCAGCGAGCGGTCGTAGCCGTGGACGAGCCCGGCGATCATCAGCAGTTCGCTGGCGCGCACGCCGTCGACCCCGTCGATGTCGGCGCGCTCGCCTTCGAAGATCACCCAGCGTCCGGACGGCAGCGAGGCGTGCAGCGGACCCAGTTCGATCTCCTGGCCGGCGACGTCCTCGTCGATCGGCGCGTCCGCCGGCTGCAGCGCGGCCTTGGGCAGGAACAGCTGCGTCCTGCGCAGCGCGGCGATGTCGTGCCGCCCTTCCTTGCCGTATTCGATCTCGCGCCAATCCTGCGCGAACTCGATGCCGGTCGCCTCGGCGCTGAGCCCGTAAGCGCTGCGCGGGCCGACGAACACGTTGTCCACGCCGAGCAGGCGGCGCTGGAACGGCGCTTCGTGCTTGTCTTTGTCCTTGTCGCTCGGAGTCTGCGCCAGCACCGGATCGTCGTGGAGCAGGCGCGTTTCCGCACGCGCGAGGAAGCCGTTATAGCTCTCTTCGTCGGCCGCATAGGGCCATTCCGGCCATTGCGACATCGGCAGTACGTGGTCCTTCTCCGATCGCGGCTCGCGCGGCGCGCTGGCGCCGAACAGCGCCTCGCCGGGCTGCAGCACGTGCAGGCTGTGCAGGCGGCTGGCTGCGGCCGGCGGTGTGCTGCCGCGCCACGCGGCGTAGTAGCCGTCGCGCAGCGCGGGGGCGAAGTCGAGCAGCAACTGCGGTTGCAGGTCCGCGCCGCGGGCGAAGGCGTTGCCGAGCTGGCGGCGCAGCTGCAAGGCGTTGCGCGGCTGCAACTGCTGGGGCTGCAGCAGCGCGCCGACGAATCCGTCGGGCGTGGCGGTCTTGTCGTCGATGGACGCCTCGCTGTCGTCCTGCTGCTTGATCCGCTCGGCGAAGCGGTCGAGCAGGGCCGCCGCTTCGGGGTCTTCGATGCCGTTCGGGCTGGCAATCAGGTGCGGCCACTGCAGCGGCCGCACATAGCTGCCCAGGCGCAGGCTGTTGAGCAGGCGGCGGGCCTTGTCGCGGGCGATTTGGGTTCCGCTGTCGTGCTCGGCGGCGGGACCCAGCTGCGCCACCAGCTCCATCAGCAGCGGCAGTGCCGCCAGCAACGGCGCCGGCAGCGGCTGCAGCGCGATGGCGCAGCGGTCGCTGGCGAAGTCGCCGCGCACCGACTGTGCCACGCGCACCCAGGCGATGTCGTCGGTCTTGTCGCGGAAGCGGAACAGCAGCAGGTCGCCGGCCGCGACCGGCGCATCGGCGCCGCGCACGTACAGCCGGTCGAGCAAGCCCAGGGTCGCGGCGTCGATCGCCTGCGGGCGTTCGCGGCGCACCTGCAGGTCGTTCCATTCGCGCCGCGCCAGCAGCGGCTCGTCGGTTTCGAAACTCTGCGGCAGTTCGTCGGCGCCGGGGATGCTCTGCGCGCGATTGCCGGCGGCGATCTCAACCGCGTCGGCCTGGTTGTCGTCGACCCGGTAGGACAGGTGCACGCTGGCGGACACGCCCGGCCGCGGCGCATAGCCGACCAGCCGCGACAGTTCCACCAGCGAGCGTCGTTCGGTCGCGGTGCGCACATAGCCTTCGTTGGCGATGCGCTCCTGGTAGAAGGTCAGCACGTCGGCGACGCTGGCCCAGGCATCGAGCAGCGCAAGCGCCGGATCGGCCGGGTCGCGCGTGGTCAGCGCCTGCAACGGGCGCAACTGCTGCGGCGGCTGCCCAGCGACGGCGGGGACTTCGATCTCCAGCGTCGGCAGGCGCGCGCGCATCGCCGCCAGAAAGCGGCCGTGGGTGCCGGTGCGGTAGCGCAGCGCCGGCAGGCCGGGGCGGTTGTCGGCGCCTGCCACGCGCGCGTCCCCGCCGCAGCGGCAGGACGTGGCGCCGCATCCGCATCCGCAGTCATGGCTGGTCATGGGAGCGATCTCCTGGAAACGGGCAAGCGGCCGCGTCGCGGCGTGGGACAGACAGATATGGACGCGTCATCGGCCGCCTCGCAGCACGATCGACAGGCGGCCGTGTTCGGGGCGGTCCGGGTCGCCGTCGAGCCGCGCGATCTCATGCGCGGCCAGGACCAGGCGGCCGTTCTCGAGCTCATGGTTGGGCGGCAGGAACAGCCGTTGCAGCCGGGTCACGCGCACGCACTCCACGCCCGCTTCGGCCATCGCCTCGGCGACGATCGCGCTGAGCAGCAGGCCTTGGCCGAAGCTGAGCCGGTCCGGATGGAACAGGCCCAGGCGGCCGTCGCTGCCGACACCGGCGCCGAAGCGCGCCAGCAGCGCCGCCTTGACCGCGCCGCGTTCGTAGCCGGGCAGCGCGCAGACCTCCAGCGCCAGGTCGATCGCCACGTAGGTCGCCGCTTGCACGTGCAGGTCGTGGCCGATGCGGCGGACCCGCTGCAACCGCGCGCACACGTCGTCGAGCAAGGCCGGCGTGGCGCCGGTAGCGCCCAACGGGTCCAGCGCCACGTCGGCTTCGTACCAGCTGCCGGTCCACACCAGTTCGCAGGCGGCGCGCTGCACGCGCGGATCGTCCTGCGCCAGGCGGGCGTAGTCGTCGGCGGTGATCGCGCGCTGCAAGGTCTTGCGGAATGTCGATGGCGCATACAGGCGCGCGTCGTCCAGCGATTCGGGCGCGCGGCCACCGCTGGCTGGCAATGGGTTGTACACGCGCAGCGAGATCCCTTCCAACTCCTGATCGCGCAGGCGCACGCGGTTGATCGCGCCGGCGCCAACGTTGCCGGCGGGGCCGTTGCCGATGCGGTAGCGGGCGGTGAAGCGGCGCCCGACCGCGGGTGCCCGGCCCAGTTCGCCATCGCCGAAGCGCAGTCGCGCGACGCCGGCGTTGTCCAGCTCCACCACCACATGCGGATCGTCGGGACCGCTGTCCAGCAGGTCCGAGACCGGCGTCCAGGCGCTGCCGGCAGCGTCGTGCAGCGACAGCTGCGGCAGCGCGCGGCGCGGATCCTGGCGCAGTGCGGCGCTGGCCGGTTGCGCGTGCGGCGCCGGTTCGCGATGGGTGAGCGGTACGCGTGCCAGCCGCCACTCGCAGCGCTGCGCCAGCGCGGCGATCTCGCCGGGCTGGCCTTCGCACAGGCAGGCGGCCTGGGTCTGGATACCGGCGACCGTGCCCAGCACTTCGTCGAGCGCGCTGTCGCCGTGATCGACCAGCAGCACGTTGCCGTGTGCGACGGACAGGCCGCGCAGGCGCGCACAGTCCGGCGCCGGGCCCAGGCGCGACAGGCACAGCGCAAACGGCAGCGCGTCGCTGGCGTCCCAGCTCACTTCGAGCAACGGCGTGGGTTGCGGCGTCGCGCCGTCGGTAGCGGGCAGCGGCCGCAGCGCATCTTCGCTGGGCTCGACCCGGGTCAGCCGCACCGGCCAGCAGCGCGTGGGATCGGCATCGGCATCGAGCCCGGCAGCGCCGCCGCGTACTTCGCGCAGCATCAGCACGTCGCCGGGACGCAGCCGCAACGCGCGTTGTCCGTCCTGCCAGGCATCCACCAGGGTGGCGTGGGTCGCGCCGCGCGGCAGCTGGCAGCCGTCGTCGCCCCAGTCGTAGAACGCGATGCGGTTGTGCGCCGGGTACCACCGCACCTGGTCGATACCCGGGTCGAGCAGCGGCGCGAACGTTTCGCAGTCCAGCCCGGCCAGCGCCGGCAGCGCGGTCGGGCCGATCACCGACGGCACTGCGGCATCGGCGTCGATGCCGGCGACGAAACCGAGCGCGGCCGGGTCCAGGCTCAGTTCGGCACTGGTTTCCGCCACCACCCAGGCGCGCGCGTTGCAGCCTTCGTGCAGCGCGTAATCGACCAGGCGCGCATGGCGGCGCACCGAGATGCGCTGGCGGGCGGTGGCCAGGTAGGCCTCGCTGGCCACCGCATCCTGGTAGTAGCTCAGGTAATCGCCGGTGTAGGCGAGCAGTTCGGTGAGGGTGACCCCCAGATCCGGCACGTGCGCTTCGTTCCAGTCCGGCGCCACCAGCGCCAGGCGGTCCTGGATCAGGCGCCGGAAACTGGCGTAGTCCTTGGCCAGGTAGTTGAGCGCTGGCTCTGCCTCGGCCGGCGGTGTGCAATCGCGGCGCGGCGCGCAGTCCAGGTCCGACGGGCAGCCGGCCTTGAACGAGAACGTGCAGCTGGCGTAGCGCGGGTCCGCGTCGGCCACGTCGCGCAGCTGCAGTGTGTAGCGGGAATGGTCGCCGGCGCGGTCCACGCGCACGCTGAGCCAGTCGTCGCGCTCCGGATCGTCGCTGATGTGCGGATCGACATCGACGATGGCGATGTCGCGGATGCGTTCGCCGCCGTCGATACGCAGATGCGCCGGCAACGCCGGGCCATCGCTGGCGAACTCCGGCGGCAGCTTGCCGAGGAAGTAGACGAACAACGTGCACTGGTCGGCGGAGACCTCGACGAAGTCCAGGCCGACCCGGCCGGGCGCCTGGCGCACCGCGGTGCGGCGGGTGTCGTTGCAGCAGCTGATGCTCATCGTGGCGTCCTCGTCGATCACAGCGCGCGGGTGAAGCTGGCGTCCTGCTCGGTGCCGTCGCGCAGCAGGCGGTAGCCCACCTGCACGGTCACCGTGGCGTCCTGCGCGGTCACCTGCAGCGTGTGCAGGTCGATCACGTCCTGCAGCCAGCGCTGCAGCGCCGCCTGCAGGGTGAACTGCACGGTGGCTGCCAGCTCCGGGCTGTTGGCGGCGAACACCAGCTGCAGCAGGCCGCTGCCGAACTCGGGCCGGTTGACGCGCTCGCCCGGCGAGGTGAACACCAGTTGTTCGATCATGTCGCGCACGTGCCGCGGATAGTCGGCCTGCGCGCTGCGGCCGCGGCCATCGGGACGGAACGGGAAGGCGAGATCCATGGCGTTCTCCTGGAAGCGTGCGCGCTACAGCGCGCGCACGCGGGCCTGCATCGCGACGATTTGCGCCGCACCTTGGGGAATCTGTTCGGCGCTCTGGCAGATGCCCGGTGCCGGCCCGGGCGCCGGCGCCAACAATGCCGGCAGCCCCATGATCAGCAGCCGTGCGCTGGGCATGCTCCAGCGCACCGTCGCGCACGGTTGCGGCTTGCCGTTGGGCAGGGTGAACAGGCAGCCGAGCACGCCGATCGTCGGTGGCCCGGGCGGCTGCGTGGCCACCGGCTGGCCGCTGACCAGCACGCGCGCCTGGGTCGGCGCGATCTTGGCCTGGCCGGTACCGTGCTGGCAGGTCATGCCGGCGTTGACGTGGAGCAGGAATCCGGGCATTGCGCGTTCCTCCGAGGGATGGGTGCCGAGGTGTTCGCGTCGGCGTGTGCGGCGCATTCGCCGCGCGGCGTGTGCCTGCGCGGCTCAGGTGATCGTCATTGCCCCCAGGTTGAAGTTGATTGCCGGGCCGATCATCGAGATCACCGCGCCCTTGCCGTTGTTGAGATAGATGCCGCTGTCGTTGACCACGATCATCGCGCCGGTGGTGCTGCGCAGGACGATGCCGCCGGTGAGCGGGGTCGGCGGCAGATCGCTGATCACCACGGTGTTCTTCAGCAGCGTCTGGAACACGATGCTGGGGTCGAGCGGATTGCTCAGCTTGGCGTCGATCGGCGGATCGGCCGGCGTGTCGAAGCGGCAGCCCAGCCACACCGGATTGTTGACGTCGCCGTGCTCGAACATCACCCACACCCCGGCGCCGGGCGGCGGCACCATGTACACGCCCATCGGCCCGGGTGGGCCGGACAGCGGCGTGCACGGCTCGGCCCAGGTCGAGGGCACGAACGAGAGCACGTCGGCGATGGTCAGCAGCAGGCGCCCGCGGAACTCGGGGTCGTTGTTGAAGGCGACGGTGCCGCGGTAGAGGCCCGGGTAGGTTCCGGAAACGGCAGCGTCGCTCATACCGGTACCTTCGGCGTCAGGGAGATCAGGCCGTCGCGGCTGAGCTGGAAATTCTGCTTGAACTCGCCGCGCTTGATGCTGTGGGTGACCGTATCCACGTAGTACAGGCCGTCGTAGGCGCGCCCGCTGCCGCGCACCCCGACCAGCATCTTCGAGCGCAGCACGTGGCCGTAGCGCATCACGTCGAGCGAGCCGGTCGCGGTGATCGCGTTGGCCGAGCCCCTGAGCAGGCGGCCGAGGATACGCTTCAGCGTATGTGGCACCGAGGCGCCGCCTTCTTCGCTGGAGAATGTCAATTTCAGTGGAGGTGTTGGCCGCGCGCCGAGTGGCGGCTGGAAAATGCTGATCGAAGGAATCGGCAGAGGGATCGGTACCTTGCCGCTGATCGGGTCATGGATCGTCACCACCATTGTCTCCTTGGCCAGCCCGTCCAGGGTGAAACTCAATGACTCCACATTGGTGTGCGCATCCATGTTGATGTTCAGCGCCGGCTGCGGCACCGGAATGCGCAGGTTAGGCCCCAGGTAGGCGATGCTCTGGCCAGGCAGCGGACCGGGTTCGACGTAGAACACGAAACCATTGCTGCTGGCCAATTTTTTCAGATGCGCCAGATCGGTGCCGGTCTGCGAGGCGCTCTTGTTGGTCATGATCGGCTGTTCCGGAATGAATGCCGGAATCACCAAGGGCGCCACTCCGAACGCGAGGTACTTTGCAAGTACCGCATACGCCTGCACGGTGTCGCTCATGTTGGGGAAGGGACACTTGATCTGGATCAGGTCCATCAACGCACTGAGGTCCTCGCCGGTGACGGTGAGCATGGATTGGCCTGGCTCGCTGCTCGGGCTCAATTCGTGGCGGGTGATCACGCCATCCATCAGCACATGCGGCATGCCGCCCAGGGTGACCCCGACGATCACCCGCGTGGTGATCGGATCGAAATAGCCGGCCGGCAGCAGGTTGTGCAGCAGCGTGGAGGTCTTGCTCACCGCGAAGCTCAGCTGGAACCCGCTTTTGTCCTTGCCGCTGGTGATCTTGACGCTCTGCAGCGCATCCACCACCGCGCGCGGCGCCGGCGCCGGCACCGCCGGCCCGATCATCAGCGTCAGTTGGATGCCCTTGAGCATGCTCATTCGCGTGCCGGCCCGGGCATGCCCTGCGGCAGCGCAATCCGTACCACCTTGCCGATCGCATCGACCAGCTCGCGCGGATGCATCGCGCCATTGGCATCGCACAACCGCCAGAACGCTTCGGCATCGCCCAGCTCGGCGGCGGCGATGTGATCCGGACGCTCGCCTTCGACCACGCGATGCTCGTGCAGCAGGCTGAAGCTCTCCACCTGGGGCAGGAAGCGGCGTCGCAGGTACGGCACCACAGTGTCGTCGTCGCGGCGCAGTGCGGCCATCTCGATCGCGTAGTAGCGGCTGCTCGGTGGGAAATCGTAATTGGCCATCGCAAGTCGTCCTCTAGAGTCCGGAGATGCCGAGCATCTGCAGATTGCCGGCGGCGGCGCGCCCAGCCAGCCGCTCCTTGGCCTGCAGATAGCTCATGAACAGCCCGCCGCCGCGGCTGTCGAAGCCAAGATCGTCGACGCTGAGCACGCGCAGGCTCAGGCTCAACTTGGCGCGGATCGGATTGAGCGCCACGTCGAACGCCTCCTCGGTGATGCTCAGTTCGGTGATGCGCACCGGCACGATCCGGTTCGGCCCGAACACGAACACCGACAGCGGCGCCAGTGCCGGCGCGATGTCCAGCGCGCCGCTGGCGGCGATCGCGTTGGCGCCGATCAGGTCGGCACTGCGCGGATGCACCAGCGCTTCGAGCGCAGCCAGTTGCGGATGCAGGCCGAGCGTGGTGGCCGGTGCGCTCGCCGTCTCCAGCGCATCGGTGGCATCGATCTCGGCCTCGAGCTTGATCGTCTCCACCGGCGGACCTTTCAGCCGCAAGGCCTCGCTGCGGTCGCCGCTGTCGGCGCCGGCACCTTTTATCTGCAAGCTGCGGGTCAGGCTGTCGGGGTTGTACTGCAGACCGATGATGCGCAGCACCGCGCCGCTGCCCGGGTCCAGCAGCACCAGGCCGCCGCGCAGCAGTTTCGGTGATCGTGAGAATCCGCTCATGGCTGCATGCGTCCCGGGCTATTTCTTGCGGAACCAGTCGAGGTTGAAAACTGGGAGGATCGGGGTCTTCTTTTCGTCGGGATACGCGTTCTTCCATTCGAGTTGCATGCGGTCCATCGCATTGGGGTTGTCGCGCGCATTGACCTGGTCCAACTGCATGCCCAGGCCTAGATTGATCAGCCACTCCTGGGTCACAGGACCGAACTTGAAGCGCTTGTCCATGCCCATCGCATCCAGCATCGCGGCGCTGCGCTTGGCTTCCTCCGTGATCGTGTCGCCATCGCGCTGGGTGAGGGTCAGCCCGCGAATGTCGAATGGCTTGCGCATGGCCAGCCAGTCGATCGAATTCGTGCCGGCAGCGTCTGCAGCCGGTCGAGTGAAAGGGGAGGGCAGGCGATAGGACGGGAGCGGTTGCGGACCTTCGGCCTTCTGCTCGGGCGGCAACAACGATCGCATCGCCCGCCAGTCGTACATCGGTGCCGTGGTGTCGGTACCGGTGCCGGTGCCGGTAGCCGCAGGAAGCATGGGCGACAGCTGCAAGGGCGGGGTCAGTTGTAGCGGCGGCATGCGAAACGATGCGGCGGCGTCGCTGCTGCCTGCGCCAGCGGCTGTCGCCGGTGGCGACAGCGGCCGCAGTTGCAGCGGTGGTATCAGGTGCAACGGTGGCATCTTGAACGCGGTGGCGGAGGGTGAGGTCTCCGCTGGTTTGCGTTCGTCGTCCGGATCGCAGTGCAGTGCGCCGGATTCGGCGCCCCCGAGTGATCGCGGTGCCACACTGCCCCCCGCGGAGATCGCTTGCACGGCGGAACGCGCGCGGCTTTCACTGCGATCGGATGCTCCTCCCTGACGCTGTTGCACCACGTGCGCCAGTTCATGCGCAAGCAGGTTGCGTCCGCGCGGGGAGTCCGGCTGGTAGCGGCCTGCGGAGAACGCGATGTCCTCGTCGCTGGTGACCGCCTTGGCGCCGAGCGAGTGCGCCAAGTCGTTCGCCTGTGTGCCGGTATGGACGCGCACCGAGGCGAAGTCTGCGCCAAATGCCTGTTCCATCGTTCCGCGTACCCGCTGGGGCAGCGCCTGTGCGCCAGCGGGCGACAACTCCTGTGGACGTACTGGAGGTACACGCCCTGCCGCGCTCGCCGCATTGATGCCGGTTCTGGGATTGCGGGTCATGGTCTGATCTCTGAAGCGAAGAAGTGGCCGGGGTTTCGGCCAGGGTGATCGGCAGGAGGGCTCATGATGCCGACCCTTCGCCAGCGGTGATCTCGATTTCGCCGCTTCGCAACGCAAAGCGAAATGGCGAACCGCCGAACACCAGTTGCAGACGATACGTGCCGGCGCCCCAGGCAGGATCGAACGTCGCCTCACCATCTCCTGCATCGGTTATCGGATCGGCCAGGACCACTACTCGCTCGCCGCTGTATTGCCGGCCAGGCGCCATCGCCGGCATGAATTCCCAAAGTGGCTCCTGGTCCTGACCCTTGAAAACCTGCAATCTGCATCGGAAGCGCGGATCGTCGACGTGGCGCAACGTCACCTCGTGCGGTGCTCCGTCCGTTGCGCGCAATGCCCAGAACCACTCGAATGCATGGCCGAGCTGGATGCGGACGCCGCCCGCGTGCAACCCGAGCTGAAGTCCGCCCTTATCAGGGCCCCAGCGATAGTCCATGCCATTGGTCGGGTTGGCGTTCATTTCACTCCCTTGAGGCCGTCGATCGCGCTTTTCGCCTCGATCAGGTCGCCGATCGACGCCTTTCCTACTTCCGCCTTGGCCATCACCGCTAGGACCTTGTCGAGGTCGCCTCGCACCAGCGCTTTCTCGAGGGCCGTCAGTTCGATTTCGCCATGCGCCTTCTCCCATTCGTCGGCTTCGAATACCAATGTATAGATTTCGATCGCGGCATCTACAATGAAGGACTTCTTCACCTCGTCCTGCGCCGTGCCGTCGGCCAACATCTGGTACACCGTGAGCGATGGCCAGATCTGTTCCTTTTCCATCCAGTGCATCGACGCTGGCTTTTGCTGCTTGTCCAGGATCCACGCATCAAGCGCTTCTTTCCGCATTCGAAGAAGCGTGCCGACCCATGCGCGGGATTCGGCGAAAGTACGATCGAGGAATGGCACCAGATCCGATTCGCCTCGCAGTTGTCCGGCCTTGCCCTTCAGCAGTTCCGAACCCAACATCCGGCCCTGATTCTCGGCAATGAGGTCGTTGAGCGAGTCCTGTCCGAACACGTCCCAACCCTCCAGGTGCCAGGTCTCGTAGGCCAGGAACAGCTCGCGCAGGGCCTCCGGCTTCTGCGCCGCGTATTTGACCCCCGTTGCCCAGTGCATCAGTTGGGAAATGTTCTTGCCGCCACCACGGACGTCGGCGTTGATGTCGGTGATGTCGGGGTTGACCTTGCCTATCAAGGCCGGAATGTCGATGTAGGGAAGTTTTGCGGTGTTCTCGTCGCGAAGTATGTCGGTTGCGGCGCCCAGCTCGTCCGGCAGGCCTTGCAGGTTCTTGAGCAAGGGCATGCCCTTCATCTGCTTGAGTTGCGCCGGCAGTTTCTGCTGATTGAGCCATGTGATGGCCATCAGTTCCCACTGATTGCGGACTTGGCGCCATTTGCCGCCGGGCGCCCGAACCTTGGCGCCGCCCAATCCGTCCTCTTGCCCTTCCATTTGCCGCCCGATGCCCTGGTCGACGACCTGCTGTCCGGACTTGGCGCTCGGATCCTTGAAATAGTCCGCTAGATATCTGGATTTGAGTACTTTGACGAAATCGCTGTTGGGATCAATCGATGGCGGTGTCTTGGAGCGCTTGGCTGCTTCGCTCTTGATGTAGGCGAGAATGGACTGGGCCGCAGCTGTAGCCTTGCTTTCCTCGCGGTGGATCGGTTGCTCGCCTGTCAGCCATAGCGCGTAATCGCGTTCGGAACCGCTCATCTCGTCGACGATGTCGTCGCGAAGTTCGCGATGGACCACCTGTTTGTAGATGACTTTGAGGACGGTGATCTTCTCGAGCATCCTGCCAAATGGAGTGAGGACCGCGAATACCGCCTCTTCGTCGGTCCCTATGCCTTCGAATGCAGCGTTCAGGCGCTGAACGGCGGCAATCCATTCCTTATCGCTACTCGGTAGCCCGGTGATGGCTTGTTCGCTGCCGGAATTGCCGGCATTCAATAGCTGCAACGCGTACTCGAGCTCGCTGCCGCTGAACTCGTCGCGAATATCGTCGATGAGATCGGCCTTGTAGGTGGATTTGTAGCGGCTGGCGAGTGTCTCGATCGCTTTCGGATCGCGATGCAGTCGGTTGAGCGCGTAGTACACCGCTTCCTCGTCGGTGCCCAGGCCTGCCATTGCGTCGTGAAGCTCCTTGGCGATGGCGTCGTAGTCCAGGCCGTCGGTGAAGGATGGCTTGGCTACGGTCTTGTCCTTAGCAGGATCATCGGCCCCTTCTTGCTTCTTCTCCTCCGCGTCTGCCTCTGGAAGTTCCTTGCGATACAGGCCAACTGAAGCCTGGTTGATTCCCAGTCGGCCGCGATTGTGCGGGGGCGCGGCTCCTTGCTGCAGGACATGTGTCAACTCGTGTGCCAGCAGGTGATGGCCGGCATCGAATGCGGGGGTATAGCGGCCGGCCCCGAAGACGATATGGTTTCCGACCGTGTAGGCCTGCGCTTTCAGAGCATGCGCAGACGCCGCCGCATGCGCATCGGCGTGGATACGCACGTGGCTGAAGTCGCTGCCGAAACGCGATTCCAGGCGTTCGCGGGTGCCTGCGAGCAGCGGCTGTCCCGAGGAAGCCAATACCGACCTGGCAACGGCAGGCACGCTCTGCGGAACCTGAGCCTGCATCGACGAGGTCGCTGGCGCGATGCTGGGTTCGAAGCGGTCGCCGTTGCCGCGGACGATGCGATCGGCGACGCGATCCGCCTCGGCTTCGCGCGCGGGGCTGCCCGGGTCGATGGATCTGGCTGCGTTCGTCGGCTTCTGTGGCAGGGCGCGCGCGTTCATCGGTGACCCTGGCCATCGGCGGCATGACTACCGCCGTGCCGTCGCAGCGCGTCGAACAGGCTGCGCGCAATGCCGATGCCTAGAGCACTTCCCCCGCTGAGGGCGTTGGTCGGTAGAGGGGGCGCATCGAGACGTCGCGATGTTCCAGCGCCGAGCATCAGCGGATACGCATCGAGCAATCTGGCAAGTTCCTGCTGCAACGAATCCTGCAGTGCCAGGCGTTGCTGCGGCGCAAGTTCGAGCCCATCGATGCATAAGTGTTCGATCGATAGCCGCGACGATTCTGCGGCCGTCGTAGGGGCAGGTGTCGCTGCGACATCCGATGCTGCGCGCGCATTGGAGCGATCCGCTGGCGTGAATGCGCTCATCTGAACTCCACCTCGTTCACCGGCTTGTCCAATTTGCGCAGCTCGGCGCGTACCGACTGCAGCAATCGCGGCATGTCCACCGTCGCGTCGTCACTGGCGGCGGCGAACGCGGCATTCAACGCGACGCTGTGGATGTTGCCGCCGGACAGGCCGAAGCGGGCCAGGCGGTCGTAGTCCAGCGCCTCGCGCGGCACGCCCGGGGCGAACGCGCCGCGCCACATGCGCGCGCGTTCGGCCGGGCCGGGGAACGGGAAATTGACCACGAAGCGCAGCCGGCGCATGAACGCGGTGTCCAGCGCGGCCTTCATGTTGGTGGCTAGGATCGCCAGCCCGGAGAACGCCTCCATCCGTTGCAGCAGGTAGTTGATCTCGATGTTGGCGTAGCGGTCGTGGCTGTCCTTGACCTCGCTGCGCTTGCCGAACAACGCGTCGGCCTCGTCGAAGAACAGGATCGCGCCGCCCTGCTCGGCGGCGTCGAACAGGCGGCGCAGGTTCTTCTCGGTCTCGCCGATGTATTTGCTGACCACCGACGACAGGTCGATGCGGAACAGGTGCAGGCGCAGTTCGTTGGCGATCACCTCGGCGGCCATGGTCTTGCCGGTGCCGCTCTCGCCGGCGAACAGCGCGCTGATGCCCATGCCGCGGTTCATCCGTTCGGCGTAGCCCCATTGCTGGTAGACGCGATGGCGGCCGTGTACCTGCGCGGCGATCTGGCGCAGCAACGCGGTGGCCTCCTCGCCGAGCACCAGGTCCTCCCAGCGCGCCTTCGGTTGCAGGCGTTGCGCCAGGGTGTCCAGTTGCGCCAGCGACAGGTCGCGGCAGATGTCCCAGGGATCCGCGTTGCGCGTGCGCGCTTGCGCGGCGGCGGCGGCGATCTGTTCGAGATTGAGCTTGAAGTGACCGGACATGGTTGCCGCAGCGCGCGCTCGCGCGGCCTGCGCATCGTCTCCGGCGGTCGCATCGGGGGTGCTTTCGGCGGCGGTGGCATCCGGCTCGGCCATCAGCGCATCGCGCCACGCCGCATGTTGCTCGGCGGCGGTCGGCGTGGCGATCTCGATCGAACATGCGCTGCCATCGCCGCGCAGCGGCGTATCGCGCAGGCCGACGAAGAGCAGGCCTGGCGGCCGCAGCGCGAGGTGCTGCACGGCGGCGACAGCGTCGCCGCTTGCGGCATCGGTCTGGTCGGCTTCCACGTACAGCGCGATCGGCAGCAGCAGGCTCTCGCGCAGCCACAGGCGGGCGAATATCTCCAGTTCGGCGCGCGTGGTCGGCAGCGATTCGGCCGGGACGGTATACAGATGCCGGCCCAACGCGGCGGCGGCCTGTGCCGCCACCGCGACGCGGCTGCCGCGATCGGCGCCGAGCAGTTGCACTGCGGGCGTGCTGCCTGCCGGCGCGGCCTGCACCCTGCCGAGCAGCTCCTGCACCTGTCGATGCTGGCTTGGCGCCAGCGGCGGCAACTGCGGCAGTGGCGTCGCCAGCGCGGCCAGGCGCTCGTCCAGCTGGTTCAGACCCTTGATCGCGTTGACGATGCGTTCGTCGGCGCGCAGCGCCGACGCGGTCAGCGCGGTGGCGCCGGGTTGGTTGATCTCGAGCAAGCGCAAGTGGCGCAGCGGACGCTGCGCAGAAAGCGCATCCCAGCTCGGTTGCTCGAACAGCTGCAAGGCCAGGCCGAAGCTGGGATACGCCACGCCATGCACGGCCTGCAGCAAACCGGGCAGCGCCGGGTCCAGCTCCATCGCCGCGCACAGCAGCAACACGTCGCGTTCGAACGGATTCAGGCCCAGCCGCTCGGCCAGCAGTAGCAAGGCCGGCGGCGGCTCGGTCTGCGCCGCCTGCGCGCGTGCGTCGGTGGCGCTGCCGAGCGAGGCCTGCGGCGCCGGCAACGCGATCGGCGCCGCCTCCACGCGCGGCGCATCGCCCTGCGCGGCGCGCGCGAACCAGCCGCGCGACACCGGCGCGACCGCCTGCGTCGTGCCGGGCGCCGCGGCGGCCGCCGGCAGCATCGTCTGCAACAGCAACCGCAGCCAGTGCAAGGACGCCGCCAGGTAGCGGTTGTTGTCCTCGGTCCAGCGGTCCAACTCGGAGGCGACACTTTCGCGCATGCGCTGTCCCGTGCGTCAGCCGACCACGACGGTCTGCTGGGGATCGAAATCGAAGCTGCCATCGGCGCCCGGCTGGATCGGCAGGCTGTCGACGCCGTCGATGCGCAACCGCAGCGGATAGCGACCGGCGGCGGCATCGGCAACGGTGAAATACAGGGTGGTCGGCAGGCTGGGATCGGCCGGCGTGTCGATGGCCTGTGGACTCAACTCGGCGCTGCCGAACAGCAGGCGCGCGGCGGCATGCTGCAGCGGCGTCAGCCGTGGCCGGCATTCGATGCTCACTGCCAGCGCGCCGGGCGCCGCGGCCAGCGGGGTGGCGACGATACGCGGCGCCAGCGGCAGTGCCAGCGCGCCGCTGCTGAGCGGCGTCAGTCCGGTCGGCGCATGGCGTACCCGCACTGTGTAGAAGCCGCAGCGCCACGCATCGATCGCGCCGCTGTCGCTGTCGGCGGGCAGCGTTACACGCAAGGCGCTGTCACCCTCTGCAGCGTTCGGCGCCAGTTCCACCCGTTCGCCGCTGCGCGCGTGCTCGAACACCACGATGCTGTCGGCGAGTGCCAGTTGCCGGCCGCGCAGCAGCAGCGTGTCGCCGAGCCGCGCCGCCGGCAGCAGCGTCGACCCTGCCGGTTGCACGCTGCTCAGACTCGGCGCCGCACCCGCCAGCGCGATCGGCCCGCGGTCGCCGGCGCCGCGCTTGAGTACCGGCAGGGCGCTGCTGGCCGCGGCATCGGATTCGATCAACACCACCGAGACCTGGTAGGCCATCGATGGCCGGTAGCGCGCCTGCATCGCCGTCCACAGCTTGGATAGCTCCTCGGCACCGAGGAACGACGGAGCGATCTTCAGCCATTCCACCTGGTCGGCCAGGCTCAGTGCGGACAGGTTGCCGAACGGTGGCGTCGGCGGCCCGAGCACGCTGCGCAACTGCGCGCGGCTGAGCATCGGCGTCTCGTGCAGGAACTGCATGGCGAAACCGAGCAGCGCTTCGGCGGCCAGGTCCTGCGCGCCGTAGGCGGTGAGCATGTAGTGCAGGTCCAGCGCCAGCGGCGGCTTGCCGACCCGCGCGCCGGCGCTGTCGCGCGCCGGCAGCGCATGGTTGCGCCAGCCGCTGTTCGGCGTCACCTGGTACAGGAACAGATTGAGCTGGTTGGGCTCGGTCTGGCCGGTGGCGATGCGGTCCGGCGGCAAGGCGCTGACGCCGACGCTGCCGATCGCCGACAGATCTAGGCCGAGCAGACCGGCATTGAGTAGATCCTTGAGTGCGGCGGTGACCGCGGCGATGGCCAGCGCGTTGCTCATCGGCCACCGCCATGGCGCTGTTGCAGATACGTGTCCAGGTCCAGCGCCGGCTTGCGCGCAGGCTTCGATGGCGCCGCGGTGGGCGCGGCGGCGTTGGCGCGGATCTCGACGCGGCCGATCGTCACTTGTACCGCGGGCGGCGGTGCTGCCGCGAGCGCGGCCAGTGGCGACTGGCGCGCGGCATCGGTAGCGCGTGGCGTCGCCACCGGCATGCGTGCGTCGCGCAGTGGCGCGCGCAGTTGGGGCGGCAGCGGCAACGATGCGGCAGTCGCCGCCGTGGCGACAGTGCGTTCGGCTGCCGGTGCCGACGGCGTTGCCTGTGCCTGCTGTGGTGCGGCGAGGGGCGCTGTCGTCGCAGCGCGCGGTGGTGGCGCATTGCCCGGTGGGGTGTGCAGCCGTGCATGCGACGCCGCGGCGCTTGCTTGAGGCAGCAGCGACGCTGGCAAACGCTGCGTCGCCGCGACGACCACCGTCTCGTGCACGCGGTCGCGGCGCAGCGGCGCCGGCTCGGGCGGCGCGACGTCAGCCGGTGCCGCAGCGGCGGCTGACACGCGATCGGCGGCGGCGTGCGCGGTCGGGTGCGGCAATGTGGGCAATGGTGGTTGCGACCACGGCGCCGACGGCGAACGCTCGGTGGCAGCGGGCGCCGCAACAGGCAATACCGCCGGTCGCTGCATGGCCTGCGCTGCGGGTGCAGGCGGCATGTCGTCGGTCGTTGCGGTGCGCGGTTCGAACAATCCCGGTCGGCGTCGGCTCAGCACCGGTACCTGGCCGCGCGCCTGCTCGACCAGATACGCCAGGTGGGTCAGGCCGGGCCCGCTCATGCTTGCACCAGATCGAGGTAGAAGCGGCGCCGTACCGGCGCCAGCGCCAGGATGTCGCGCTCGCTCCAGGCGTAGTGGCGGGCCAGCAGATGGACGTCGGCCAGCAATTCCTGCGCCCAGTCGTCGAGTTCGTCCCATAGATAGGCCGCGATATCCAGCCGCGCCGACCAGGCATGGCTGCAGGCCGGGCAGCGCACGCCGATGCGCAGGTCCGCCTGCGGGTCGGCTGCGGCCATCGCCGCACCCAGGCGCTCGCGTAGCGCCGGCGGCAAGGTATCGGTAGCGACGGTGGCGTCGCCGTGGCGTACGTCGAGCAGGCAGCGCGCGATCAGCGCGCCGATCGCGGCGTCGGTATCGGTGTCTGCGTGCGCGGTGCGGACGATCGCGGTGAGGTCGTCGCCGCAGGGCAGGCGGAACTGCAAACGGTAGCCGTCGTGGCGCAGTTCGTGCACGGCGCGCGGCTGCGGCAGTTGGCTCGGCGCCGCGCACAGTTGCTGCACGGGAAGGCTGGTTTCCAGCGTCTCGCCGCAGGCCGGGCAGTCGCTCAGCGTCTGCAGCGTGTCGCCGAACAGCATGGCCTGCAGCTGCAACAGCCAGGCATCGCGCTCGCCGAGGCCGACCTGGCGCCACTGTTCCAGCGCCAGCTGCGGCCACAGCGCCGCCAGCAGGCCGTACGCGCGCTCGCTGGCGCACGCGCCATGCAGGCTTTCCCATGCCTGCAGCAAGGTGTCGGTCGGGGTGCGGGCGGCGCAGGCCACGGCGTTCATCGCGATGCTCAGGCCGGCTCGGTGTAGCTGGGTTCGGCCGGCTCGACCACGTCCAGGTCGCGCTCCCAGCCCTCGTTTTCCAGCTTGATGTGCTGGATCGCCACCGCGTTGGCGTTGGCGTCCAGGTCCGGCAGCGACTGGAATTCGGACACCCAGCAGCGGTACACGCGGTAGGCGATCGCCAGCTGTCCGGCCTCGTTGTAGACCTCGATGATCAGGTCCTTGCGGAAATCCTTCAGCGAGGCTTCCGCGCCCAGCCCGGCGCCGTAGTTCCATACCTTGTTCGCCCACTGCTCGAATTCCTTGTCGTGGGTCACTCCGCGCTCCAGGGTGATCGCCTCGAACTCGGTGCGCCCGGGCGATTTGCGGCTGCTGCTGGGGTCGCCGCCTTCGCGGTGCTTGACCACCTCGGTGGTGCGCTTGAGCGCGCTGACCTTGCTGACGCCGGCGACGTACTTGTTGTCCCAGCGGACCCGGAACTTGTAGTTCTTGTACGGATCGAAGCGGTAGGCATTGACGGTGAACTGGGCCATGAAGATTCTCCGGATGACGTTTGGATCGGCTCAGACGTCGATCTGGCCGGCGATCTGCTGCAGCCGCAGCACCACGAACTCCGCAGGCTTCAGCGGCGCGAACCCGACCACGACGTTGACGATGCCCAGGTTGATGTCGTTCTGCGGCGTGGTCTCCTTGTCGCAGCGCACGAAGTAGGCATCGCGCGGCGAACTGCCCTGGAACGCGCCCTGGCGGAACAGGGTGTGCATGAAGGCGCCGACGTTGAGCCGGATCTGCGCCCACAGCGGTTCGTCGTTGGGTTCGAACACCGCCCATTTCAGCCCGCGGTACAGGCTTTCCTCGATGTACAGCGCAGTGCGGCGCACCGGGATGTACTTGTATTCGTCGGCCAGCTGGTCGGCGCCGCGCAGCGTGCGCGCGCCCCACACCACGCGGCCGGCGCCCGGCAGCGCGCGCAGGCAGTTGACCCCCAGCGGATTGAGTTCGCCGTTCTCGGCATCGTTCAACGCCACCGCCAGCTGCGGCGCACCGACCAGCGTGGCGTCGAAGCCGGCCGGCGCCTTCCACACGCCGCGGTTGGCGTCGGTGCGCGCGAACACGCCGGCCACCGCGCCGCAGGCGGCGAAGGTCTCGATCTGGCCGTCGCGCAGCGGATTGGGCTGGCGCAACCGCGGGAAGAACAGCGCGGCGTTGCGGCTGCGGGTGCCGACCTGATCGGTGTCCACGTCGCTGATGCCGCTGCGTGCGCTGTCCTTGTCGATCCACGGCTTGGGCGCGTCGAGCAACAGCATCGCGCGGCGCTTCTCACAGTAGGCGGCGGCCGCGGACACCAGGCCGGTATCCACATCGATGGTGTCGGTGGCGGCGCGGTAGGGCGGCAGGCACAGCAGGTTGAACAGGTCCACCTGCTCCAGCGCGTACAGGCCTTGCTTGGCGGCTTCGCCGCCGGCGGGCAGGAAGTCGGCCACGGTCAACGGCAGGCCGTCGGACACCGCCTGGCTGGCGGCGTTGAGCACCCCGTCCAGCGCGGTGCGCGCGCTCGCCACGGCGGCGATCTCCGCGGCGGCGTCTGCGGACGGATCGCTGTTGCGCTTGCCGTCGAGCGCCTTCTGCGCCGTCAGCAATCCCTCTTCCTTGACGCTGATCGCATCGCCGCCGGCCTCGACCGCCTCGCTGCCGTCGGGAGCGCCGGCATAGCGCAGCAGCGACGAGGCGCCGCTCAGCACGCGGTCCACGCGGCGCGGGCTGTCGACCACGGTCAGGTTGAGGTAGCGCTCGCTGCGGCCGCTGGCACTGTCGCGCACTGTCAGGTTGAACAGCGCGGTGGCCGCCACCCCGAGCGACGCGGCCGCCTCGGCGGACACGTTGTCGCGATCCACGCGCACGCGCAGCGCATTGCCCCAGCGGCCAGCGTCGGCGGCGAGGAAATGCAGTTCGCCGATATCGATCGGCCGTTGCGCCGCCGCTGCGGCAGGCGGGTTGCTGTTCGCGAGCGGCGCGGGGTCGGCATGGTAAAGGCGCACGATCACCGCTTGTCCGCCGCCGTTGGCGAAGAAATCGCGTACCGCATACCCCAGCGCGGACTCGACCCACAGCCCGCCGAAACGGGTTTCGAAATCGCCGAAGCCGTTGATCACGGTAGCGGTGTTGAGCGGGCCGCGCAGCGCGCGGCCGATGAAAGCGGTGACCGAGGTGGCCACACCGGAAATGGTGCGGACCCCGCTGGCGATCTCTTCGACGTAAACGCCCGGATAGGTGAGCGCAGCTGGCATAACGGTTCTCCTTGGATCGTCGGGATTCGGTCAGTGACGCAACGTCGGCGGACGCTGCGCGGCATGCAGGGAATACAGCACGGCCCCGTCCGGCAATGCGTGCCGGTGCAGCGCGCCGGTATCGACCAGCCGGTGCAGGACCGCTTCGATCCGTGCCGACGCGGCGATGTAGCGCTGTTGCGGCAGCCACCAGGCGACGATGCCTTGCAGCGTGTCCGCCGCCTGCGGATGGTTCTGCAGGTACGACAGCAGGGTTGCCGTGATCTCGCCATCGGCATACGCCGGATCAGAGTCGGGCTCGCTCATCTCGATACTCCCACCGCGGATCGGGCGATGTGGGGAACACGAATCGCAAGAGCCGTGCCAGCGATACGGATGTGGCGGGCGCGGTCTCCGGCGTTCGCTACGAGGCGCTGCGTCATGGTGATACCCGATTGATTCCGTTTGGAAAAACCCCCGTTTCGCCCGCGCCGTGCAGGCGTGCCGCAGCGATCGGCACGATGTGCGGTAGCCGCATCGCCGGGTCGATGCAGACCCGGACCAGCACGGTGCCGGGTCGATGCGCACCCGGCGTCGGCGGTTCATTCCGGGACCGCATGGCCGCGTTCCACGCCATGCCGCTTGAGCAGCTTGCCCAGCTGCCGCCGTTCGGTACCCGACAGCAGCGCCGCGCGGCTAACGTTGCCTTCGGCATCGCGCATCAAGGCGGTCAGGTAGCAGCGTTCGAATCTGGCGATGGCGTGTTGCTTGGCCCGCGCGAAGCACAGCGGTGGCCGCGCATGCCCTTCGTCGTCGTCGCCCTTGCCGTGGAAGGTGGTGCGCGGCGGCATCGTCTCGCCCCAGATCGCCGGCTCCGCCAGCGCCAGATCGTCCATGCCGATGCGCTCGCGCTCCACGCGCATGCTCAGGCGCAGCACGATGTTGTCCAGCTCGCGGACGTTGCCGGGCCAGTCGTGGTCGCACAGCGCGAGCAGCACATCCTGCGCCCACTGCCGTGGTGGAGTGCCGAAGCGTGCCGGCGCCTGTGCCAGGAGGTAGCGTGCGAGCAGCATCACATCGCCTTCGCGATCGCGCAGCGGCGGCAACAGGACGTACAGCGGATTGAGCCGATAGAGCAGGTCGCGGCGGAACAGCCGCGTCTCCACCGCCGTGGCCAGCGATGCATTGGTCGCAGCGACGATGCGCACATCCGCGGCGCGCAGCGTGCGCTCGCCCACCGCACGGAATTCGCCGTTCTGCAGGAAGCGCAGCAGCGTGGTCTGCGCCTTCGCCGACAGCGAGTCGATCTCGTCCAGGAACAGGGTGCCGCCGCGCGCGCAGTCGACCAGCCCGGGTTCGCTGCTGTGCGCATCGGTGAAGGCGCCGCGGCGATGCCCGAACAATTCGGATTCGAGCAGGCTGTCGGTCAGCCCGCCGCAGTTGATCGGCACGAACGGTCCGAGATGGCGAGCGCTTGCATAGTGGATCTCGCGCGCGGCCAGTTCCTTGCCGGTGCCGGTTTCGCCTTCGATCAGCACCGGCGCATTGCACTGCGCATAGCGCTGCAGCAGCCGGCGCGCAGCGCACAAGGCCGCCGATTCGCCGATCATCGGATTCGCACAGCGGGACGGACCCGGCGGCGCAGCAGCGGACATCCAGTTCATCGAGAAGCTTCCTTGTCTTGCCCGCACGACGGCACTCGGCGGTGCCGCCTGGGCGCCGCGCTTGCGGATGTATCCCCTGTCATGACGCTAGACGCGGTCCGCGGCGCAAAGCGGCCACGCCCCGGCGCTCGGCGTGGACGGCACCACTTCCCGGCTCGGCCGGCTGCGGGCGGGCGCGCATGCGTTCATCCGCCGCTTCTCGGCCGCGCGCCGCCAGCGTGTAACCTAGGCAGACTCTTTGATCGACGACGGATGCCGCGCTTGCGCCGGCCCGTGTCGCCCTGTGAACCGATGCCCGCCTCGATGTCGCTGAATCCGCTCTTCGCCCCGACCCAGCACGCCGCCGCGCGCTACGCCGCCTCCCTGCGCCTGTCCGTCGCACCGATGATGGACTGGACCGATCGCCATTGCCGCGTGTTCCACCGGCTGCTGGCGCCGTCGGCGCGGCTGTATACCGAGATGGTGCACGCCAACGCGGTGGTGCTGGGCGACCGCGCGCGTTTGTTGGGCTTCGATGCGGTCGAGCATCCGTTGGCGCTGCAGCTCGGCGGCAGCGAGCCGTCACTGCTGGCGCAGGCGGCGCGGATCGGCCAGGAGTGGGGCTACGACGAGATCAATCTCAATTGCGGCTGCCCGTCCGACCGGGTCCAGGCCGGGCGCTTCGGCGCCTGCCTGATGCGCGAGCCGGCGCTGGTCGCCGACTGCGTGGCGGCGATGGCGCAGGCGGTGGACATCCCGGTCACGGTGAAGTGCCGGCTGGGCGTGGACCAGGACGACGACTATGCGGTCTTCCTCGCCTTCGTCGACCAGGTCGCCGCGGCCGGCTGCGGGCTGTTCGTGGTGCATGCGCGCAACGCATGGCTGCAGGGCCTGTCGCCGAAGGAGAACCGCGAGGTGCCGCCGCTGCGCTACGACTGGGCCCATCGGCTCAAGCGCGAGCGCCCGCAGCTGCAGATCGTGCTCAACGGCGGGCTGGCCGACATGGATACGGCGCGGGCGCAGCTGGACGCGGTCGATGGGGTGATGCTGGGCCGCGCGGCCTATCACGATCCCTACGTGCTGCACCGGCTGGACGCGGCCCTGACCGGCGCCGCGCCGCGGCCGCGCGCCGAGTTGCTGCGTGCGCTGCGGCCGTATGTCGAGGCGCGCCTGGCCGACGGCGTGGCGCTCAAGCACATCGCCCGCCACCTGCTCGGGCTGTTCCACGGCCAGCCCGGTGGCCGCGCGTTCCGCCAGGTGCTCAGCGAGGGCGCGCACCGGCCGGGTGCGGACTGGGCGCTAGTGGAACAGGCTTTGCTTATGACCGCGGGGGCACCGCAGGTCGCAGCGTAGCGACTCCCGGACGGGGCGCCATTCGTCCGCGCTTCGCTCCTGGGGCCCCAACGCAAGCTGTCCCAACAGACGCTGCGGCTCCCTTTTGGATGCGCGTTCAGTTACTTTGTTCAGCTTCCTGTGGCAGCCAGTCCCGTCGCAGTGGGGGCGGCAGACCCTTGCTGAGGCGGGGCTAAGGGTCGTCAGCAAGCGCCCGCCGGCGCGGTGTAGTAAGTTCATTTCACTGAACGAAGACGGTCGCGGCCGGAAAAGTTCAGATCGGATTCACCCCGAAAAATCAAGAATTTGGCTCGATTTTGTGGAATCGCGGCGCTGCTGCCAGGCATCCGGTTTCACAACTTTTGAACGTTTCCGATCAGTCCGTTAGGATGCCACCTCGTGATCTCGCCCACTCTCCGCCGCTGCCGCACCGTTGCCGTGATCGCACTCGCGCTCATGGCGACTGGCCATGGCTGGGCGCAGCAGCCGGGTCCGCTTGGTCCGCCAGGCGCGCCGCCGATGGCGCCGGCCCGCGAGGCGCCCAGGGCGCGCGACTACAACGGCAGCTCGCTGTCCGATGCGGTGCGCCGGGTGCAGCGGTCCACCGGTGGACAGATTCTGGGCGCCGAGCGCGTGCCGTTCGACGGGCGCGACATCAACCGGGTGAAGTACATGGATGGCCGCGGGCGCGTGCGCTACATGGACGATCCGCAGCCTGGCCGCTCTGCGCCGCCGCGCGTGCCGCGTCCCAGCGATGCGCAGGAACCACCACGCGGCGATAACCCCTGAGCCCGGATAGTCTGGTTCAGCTTGTCATACACACTGCCCCGGCCGCCGGCCATCTGTAAGTAACTAGGGAGAGTTCATGCGTATCCTTCTGGTCGAAGACGAAGCTCCGCTGCGAGAGACCCTGGCTGCTCGCCTGAAGCGCGAAGGCTTCGCGGTGGATGCGGCGCAGGACGGCGAGGAAGGCCTGTACATGGGCCGCGAAGTGCCGTTCGACGTGGGCATCATCGATCTCGGCTTGCCGAAGATGTCGGGCATGGAGCTGATCAAGGCGCTGCGCGACGAAGGCAAGAAGTTCCCGGTGCTGATCCTCACCGCGCGTTCCAGCTGGCAGGACAAGGTCGAGGGCCTGAAGCAGGGCGCCGACGACTATCTGGTCAAGCCGTTTCACGTCGAGGAGTTGCTGGCGCGGGTCAACGCGCTGCTGCGCCGCGCCGCGGGTTGGAGCAAGCCGACCCTGGAATGCGGGCCGGTGGCATTGGATCTCGCCGCGCAGACGGTCAGCGTCAGCGGCAGCAACGTCGACCTGACCAGCTACGAATACAAGGTGCTCGAGTACCTGATGATGCATGCCGGCGAACTGGTCTCCAAGGCCGACCTCACCGAGCACATCTACCAGCAGGACTTCGATCGCGACTCCAACGTGCTGGAAGTGTTCATCGGCCGCCTGCGCAAGAAGCTGGATCCGGACGGCGAGCTGAAGCCGATCGAGACTGTGCGCGGCCGCGGTTACCGGTTCGCGATCCCGCGCACCGAAGGCTGATCCCACGCGCCTGCGACGAGCAACCGAAGGACGCGACAGCGTGGCGGTACGGCCCAAGTGGTACAAGCGCTGGCGCCCGCGTTCGTTGCAGGCGCGCCAGTTGTTGGCCGCCAGCCTGAGCCTGGTGGCGTTCCTGGCCGCGGCCGGCTATGCGCTGGACCAGGCCTTCGCCGATACCGCGCTGAGCAACCTGCGCGAGCGCCTGAAGAGCTACGCCACGGCCTACGCCAACAACGTCGACGTGGCGCGCGACGGCTCGCTGTACATCAACAACGACAAGCCGCCGCCGGACCCGCATTTCGACAGGCCGGGCAGCGGCCTGTACGCGCAGATCGTGATGCCCAACGAACGCTGGATCTCGATGTCCAGCGAAGGCCCATTGCCGCCCAAGGGCGGCATGCTCGAGCCGCGCCAGGAAACCTTCGACGGCCCCTGGCCGATGACCCAGATCGACGGCAGCGAAGGCGAGGTGTACCGCTACGGCATCGGCCTGGCCTACGTGCGCCGCGACAAGGAAACCCCGGTCACCATCTACATCATGGAGGATACCCGCGCGCTGGGCGCGCAGTTGTTGGTGTTCCGCCACCGGGTGTGGTTCAACCTCGGCGGCGCCGGCTTGATCCTGCTGCTGCTGCAGGCCTTCATCCTGCAGTGGAGCCTGCGTCCGCTGCGGCGGGTGATCAACGAACTGACCAAGGTGCAGCGCGGCGAAGCGGTGCGCATGGGCGACCGCCATCCGCGCGAGCTGGAACCGCTGACCGACAGCATCAACGCCTTCATCGAGAGCGAGCGCGAGAACCTGGACCGCCAGCGCAACACCCTGGCCGACCTGGCGCATAGCCTGAAGACGCCGTTGGCGGTGTTGCGCACCCAGCTCGACAGCGGCAACGACGGCCCGGAGCTGCGCGAGGAGCTGGACGCGCAGTTGCGGCGCATGAACAACCTGGTGACCTACCAGCTCAGCCGCGCCGCTTCCAGCGGCCACAAGCTGTTCTCCGCGCCGCTGCCGATCGAACCCAACGCCGAAGAGATCGTGCGCGGGCTGGAGAAGGTGTACGCGGCCAAGGGCGTGCTGTGCGAGTTCGACATCGAGCCGAGCGCGCGCTTCCACGGCGAACCCGGCGACCTGCAGGAACTGCTCGGCAACCTGCTCGAAAACGCCTTCAAATGGGCGCGGCGGCGGGTGCTGCTGAGCGTGCGTCCGGCGCCGGCGGCCGGCAGCCGGCGCGCCGGCCTGGTGATCTCGGTGGAGGACGACGGCCCGGGCATCGCGCCGGAGGAAGTGGCGCACATCCTGCAGCGCGGCGTGCGCGGCGACGAGCGCGTGCATGGCCACGGCATCGGCCTGGCGATCGTGCAGGACCTGGTCAAGGGCTACCGCGGCGAACTGCAGGTCAGCCGTTCCGAGGAACTGGGCGGCGCGCGCTTCCTGGTGACCATGCCGCCGGGCCTGTAGCAGCCGAGCCCGTAGCAGCCGGGCCGTGCGCTGCAGGTGAATCCCGCGCAAACGCCGCGGCGGTTTCCGACATTGGCTTAACGCCTGCGCCAGGCAGGCGCGGATACTGCGCGAGTCGTCACAGCCGGTTTTTCCGTCCAAGGAGCGCCGCATGCCCGAACCCCGGCATCGTCCCGTATCGCGCCTGCGCGTGCACGGGCGCCGCGCGTTGCGCAACACGCAGCGGCTGCTGCTGTCGCTGCTGCTGGTGCTGTTCACCGTTGGCGCCATCGCCGGCAGCCAGAAGGTGCTGGAGCGCGACGATGCGCGCTGGCTGCAATCGATGACCACCGGCCTGGACAGCGCCAGCGTGGCGCAGCTGCAGCACGACGGGCGCAAGCGTTTCCTGCGCGACCAGTTGCAGGCCTCCAGCGGCGACGCCGCCCTGCCTGCGGCGGTGCGCACGCAACTGGACGGCTACGAGGCGCTGCATACGCCGGTGCAGGAACTGCTCAAGCAACTGGATGCGCGCCAGCAGTACATCAAGGCGATGCCCGACGGCGAGGCCAAGGTCGCGGCGAAGAAGGCCTTGCAGCAGCGCGCCGATGCGCTGCTGGCGCAGGCGCGGCAGGCGCAGCTGCTGCGTGCGGTGTATTCGCGCGACCAACTGCGCGAGCAGATGGTGTGGTTCTGGCTCAATCACTTCAGCGTGTTCGCCGACAAGGGCCGCCTGCACTGGACCGTCGCCGACTACACCGACAATGCGATCCGCCCGCACGCGCTGGGCAAGTTCTCCGATCTGGTGATGGCGACGCTGCAGAGCCCGGCCATGCTCGAATATCTGGACAACGCGCAGAACGCCAAGGGCAAGGTCAACGAGAACTACGCGCGCGAACTGATGGAGCTGCACACGCTGGGCGTGGACGGCGGCTACAGCCAGCACGACGTGCAGCAACTGGCGCTGATCCTCACCGGCGTCGGCATCGCCCCGCCCAACCGCGACGCGCCGCCGAAACTGCCGCCGCCGCAGCAGGCGCAATACCTGCGCCGCGGCGCGTTCGAATTCAATCCGGCGCGGCACCAGCCCGGCGACAAGACCCTGCTCGGCCAGCGCATCGCCGGCGGCGGTTTCGACGAGGTCGAGCGTGCGGTGCAACTGATCGTGCGCCAGCCGGCGTGCGCGCAGTTCGTGTCTCGGCGCCTGGCCGAGTATTTCGTCGCCGACGATCCGCCGCCGGCGCTGGTGGAGAAGATGGCGCGGACCTTCCAGCGCAGCGATGGCGATATCGCCGCCGTGCTGCAGGTGCTGTTCACCGCGCCGGAAATGGCTGCCGGCGCGCCGCACAAGTTCAAGGATCCGTACCGCTTCCTGGTGTCGTCGCTGCGCCTGGCCTACGACGGGCAGACCATCGCCAATCCGCAGCCGCTGTTGGGCTGGCTGAGTCAGATGGGCGAGCCGAGCTATGGGCGCATCACCCCCGACGGCTGGCCGCTGCAGTCCAGCGCTTGGAACAGTTCCGGGCAGATGGCGCAGCGCTTCGAGATCGCACGCGCGATCGGCGGCGGCAACACCCAGTTGTTCACCAGCGACGGACAGCAGCGCGGCGGTTTTCCGCAGCTCACCACGCCGCTGTACTACCAGGCGATCGAGCCGCAACTCGGTGAGACCACCCGCCAGGCGCTGGCGCAGGCGCGCTCGCAGCAGGAGTGGAATGCGTTCCTGCTGGCATCGCCCGACTTCAACTATCGCTGATCCGGTCCATAGCGCTGGGCGCGGCGACTGTCGCTGCGTCCGGCGATCACGGAGGTCCTGCATGCACCGTCGCCATTTCCTGTTCGCCTCCGCCGCCGCGGCGGCCAGCCTGCCGTTCGCCGGGCGCCTGTTCGCCGCGCCGGCGCCATCGCCGCGCCTGCTGGTGGTGTTCCTGCGCGGCGGCTACGACAGCAACAACCTGCTGATTCCCTACGCCAGCGACTTCTACTACGCGTCGCGGCCGACCCTGGCGATCGCGCGGCCGGACCCGGCCAACCCCAACAGCGCCATCGCGCTGGACGCGCAGTGGGGATTGAACCCGCGGCTGCGCGACACCTTGCAGCCGTTGTGGAACGACAAGCAGCTGGCGTTCGTGCCGTTCGCCGGCACCGACGACCTGTCGCGCAGCCATTTCGAAACCCAGGACAGCATCGAGGCCGGGCAACCGGCCGGGCAACGCAGCGACTACCGCTCCGGTTTCCTGGCGCGGCTGTCGCAGGTGGCCACCGGCACCCCGGCGATCGCCTTCACCGATTCGCTGCCGTTGAGCTTCCAGGGCGGCGGCGACATTCCCAACCTGTCGCTCAAGCGCAATCCCACCCCGGCCTTCGACCAGCGCCAGGCCGATATCCTGGCGCAGATGTACCAGGGCACGCCGCTGGCCAGCGCCGCGCACGAGGGCCTGGCGCTGCGCCAGCAGGTGTCGCAGGCATTGCGGGACGAAATGCAGCAGGCCAACCGCGGCGCCGCCAGCGCCCGCACCTTCGCCGACGAGACCCGGCGCATCGCCACGCTGATGCGCGAGCGCTACCGGCTCGGCTTCGTCGATGTCGGCGGCTGGGACACCCACGTCAACCAGGGCAGCACCGACGGCCCGCTGGCGACCAACCTCGGCAACCTGTCCGAAGGCCTGGCCGCTTACGCCGAGGCGCTGGGCCCGGAATGGCGCAACACCGTGGTGGTGGTGCTGTCCGAGTTCGGCCGTACCTTCCGCGAGAACGGCGACAAGGGTACCGATCACGGCCATGGCACCACTTACTGGGTGATGGGCGGCGCGGTCAACGGCGGCCGCATCGCCGGCGAGCAGGTCGCGGTGAGCAAGGACAAGCTGTTCCAGGATCGCGACTACCCGGTGCTGACCAACTACCGCGACCTGTTCGCCGGCCTGCTGAGCCGCATGTGGGGCCTGTCGCCTGCGCAATTGCAGAAAGTGTTCCCGCAGGCGCATGCGCGAGATCTGCAGTTGGTGTGAGGTGGGCGCTGCGCCGCGTCGCCACACCAGCGGCGGCGAACCGGCTGGGTGCAATGTGGGAAGCGCTTCGGCACCGACCGATTGTCGCAGGTCTGTCACTCCGCCCGTCGCGACTGAAGTCGCTCCCACAGTGACTTGCGACGAGAGGGCTGGTGCCCTGTAGGAGGGGCTTCAGCCCCGACAGACAGTGTCCGAAGCCGGTGCAGTTCCCGACTTCGTTCGTCGCGGCTGAAGCCGCTCCTACAAGGGGCTCACGGCGGGCTGGCTGGGTGCACTGTAGGAGGGGCTTCAGCCCCGACAGACAGTGTCCGGAGCCGGTGCAGTTCCTGACTTCGTTCGTCGCGGCTGAAGCCGCTCCTACAAGGGGCTCACGGCGAGCTGGCCGGGTGCACTGTAGGAGGGGCTTCAGCCCCGACAGACAGTGTCCGAAGCCGGTGCAGTTCCCGACTTCGTTTGTCGCGGCTGAAGCCGCTCCTACAAGGGACTTGCGGCCAGTCGGCTGGGTGCACTGTGGGAGGGACTTCAGTCCCGACGGCATCCGCAGCCGGAAGGTTCGCCGCTGCGCTTGCCGCGGTTGGAATCGCTCCTGCAGCAGGACCTCCGTCATGCCGCGATCGCCGCCAACTCGCCTCTCACATCGAGCGCTTACGCGGCAGCGAAAGGGGAGCGACCATAGAACCGTGTCAGATGCGCAGCCACGTCCGGCATCTCGCGCTGCAGCCGCTCAGGCGCGGAGAAGTGGTATTCGCTGACCACCGCGAAGAATTCTTCCGGCGCCTCGGCGGCGTAGGCGTCGATCTCGCTGCTGCGGCCGCGGTCCACGCGCTTGCAGAACGCGTCGTAGCTGCGCTGGAAATCCGCGGCCCAGCGCCGCTGCCAGTCGCGCGGCAGCGGCGGCGTGCCGTCCAGTGCGCCGTCGAGCACGTCGAGCTTGTGCGCCATTTCGTGCACCGCCACGCAGTAGCCGGCACGCGGGTCGTCCAGGTCCGCCTGCACATCGGCCCAGGACAGGATCAGCGGGCCGCTGTCCCAGGATTCGCCGATCAGCTCGTCTTCCCACTCGTGCAGCACGCCGGCCGCATCGACGTGGCTGCGCTGCACGCGGAACGCGTCCGGATACACCAGCACTTGCGACCAGCCGCGCAGGCCCTCGGCACCGAACTTCAGCAACGGCAGGCAGCACAACGCGGCCAGCACGGTGCGCTGCGCCGCATCCAGGGTCAGTCCGTCCAGCGGCGAAATGGTCTTGCGTTGCAGGAAGTGCGTGGCCAGCGTGCGCAGCGTGTGCTCGCGCTGCGCGTCCAGTGCCGCCGCCCACGCGCAGCGCTGCCGGACCAGGTGCCAGGTCGCATCGTCGATCGCAACAGGCGCCGGCAGCAGCCAGCGCAACCAGCGTGGGATCAGCGGAACATCCCCGGCAGGAAGCTGTGCCACTTGGGCATGCGCAGGCGCGGCACCAGGTCGCTGTCGCTGCCGCCGCCACTCGGCACCGCCGGCTTGGCCGCAGTGGCAGGCGGGCGCGCCGTCGAGGCCGGGCGTGCCTGGGCGGCGTCCGCGTCGGTGCTGTCGGCGTAGACGCAGTCGTTGCGCTGCTTGCTCACCAGCGCTTCGGACGCGTGGACGGCGGCCAGCGGGAGCAACAGCAGGATCAGGCACGGCAGGGAGCGGCGCATCGTCGGCATCCAGGGCGAACGGCGGTGAATCCCGATTCTAACGCGGTTTTCACCCGGCGCACGGCCGGCGCTGGGCGCGGGGCCGGCGCTTCCCGCATACTTTTCCGTTCCGAGTCACGTCTTCAGGGGCGTGTGGATTGAAACGAGGCGATGGAATCGGCGTGGACGAGCGCGAACTACTGGCCCGGCTCAGCCAGGGCCGCCTTTCCGGCGACGCCCTGGCGCGGTCGTTCGGGCTGACCCGGGCTGCGGTGTGGAAGCGCATCCAGGGCCTGCGCGCGGCCGGGGTGGAGATCGACGGCCGCGCCGGCGAGGGCTACGGGCTGGCACGGCCGCTGGAATTGCTCGAGGCCGAGCGTATCCGCGCCGCGCTGGCGCCGGCCGCGCGCGACGAGCTGGCCGGGCTGGAGATCGCCTGGAGCCTGGCTTCCAGCAACAGCACGCTGCTGGCGCGGCCGGCGCCGGCGCGCGGCAGCGAAGTGCTGCTGGCCGAGCGCCAGACCGGCGGCCGCGGCCGCCGCGGCCGGGTCTGGACCTCGCCGCTGGCGGCGCATCTGTACCTGTCGGTGGCGCGCGGCTTCGACGGCGGGCTGGGGCGGCTGGGCGGCCTGAGCCTGGCCGCCGGCGTCGCCGTGGCCGAGGCGCTGCGCGCGGCCGGCTTCGCCACGGTCGGGCTGAAATGGCCGAACGACCTGCTCGCCGACGGGCACAAGCTCGGCGGCCTGCTGGTCGAAGGCGGCGGCGAGTTCGCCGGGCCGGCGCGTGCGGTGATCGGCCTGGGGCTCAACGTTCGCATGCCCGCGGCCAGCGCCGCGAGCATCGGCCAGCCATGGACCGACCTGGCCACGCTGTCCGGCGCCGACGCCGAGGTCTCGCGCAACGCGATCGCCGCCACGGTGCTGTCGCATCTGCTGCCGGCGTTGGCGCTGTTCGACGCGCAGGGCCTGGCGCCGTTCCTGCCGCGCTACGCCGCGTTGGACCTGCTCGCCGGGCGCGCGATCCGCATCGACGAGGGCGGCGTCGCGCGCGAGGGCGTGGCGTTGGGCCTGGCCGAGGACGGCGCGCTGCGGGTCGCCTTCGCCGATGGCGAGCGCCCGCTGCATGCCGGCGAAGTCAGCGTGAGGCCGGCATGAGCGACTGGTTGTTCGACCTGGGCAATTCGCGCTTCAAGTTCGCCGCGCTGGAACGCGGCCGCGCCGCTGCGGTGCAGGCCTGGCCGCACGGTGCCGAAGCGATGGACGCGGCCGCGGTGGCGGCGCTGCCGCGCGGCGACACCGCCTATGTCGCCAGCGTCGCCGCGCCGGGACTGACCGCCACCGTGCTGGATGCCTTGCGCACCCGCTTCGCGCAGGTGCGGGTGGCGCGCACCGAGGCCGCCTGCGCCGGCGTGCGCATCGCCTACGCGCAGCCGCACAAGTTCGGCGTGGACCGCTTCCTGGCGCTGCTCGCCGCGCACGGCGACGGCGATGTGCTGGTGGTCGGGGTCGGCACCGCGCTGACCCTGGACCTGCTCGACCGCGACGGCCTGCACCACGGCGGGCGCATCGCACCGTCGCCGACCACGATGCGCCAGGCGCTGCAGCAGCGCGCGGCGCAACTGCCGGCCGAGGGCGGCGACTATCACGAGTTCGCCGCCGATACCGCCGATGCGCTGGCCTCCGGCTGCGACGGCGCGGCGCTGGCGCTGATCGAACGCAGCCTGCAGCGGGGCGAGGCACTGCTGGCGCGGCGGCCGCGGCTGCTGCTGCACGGCGGCGGCGCCCCGCCGTTGCTGCACGCGTTGCCGGCGGCCGAGCAGCGGCCATCGCTGGTGCTGGACGGGCTGGCGCTGTGGGCGCAGGCGCACGCCGCGGCCGGGTCCGCCGGGTAGAATCCGCGCATGCTCGTCCGCGCCCTGCTCGTCGTCCTGACCATTCTCAATCTCGGCGTCGCGCTGTGGTGGGCGACGCAGCCGCAGACCCCGGCGCCGGCACCGATGCCGGCGCTGCCGGCCGGGGTGGCGACGCTGCAACTGGTGCAGGCGTCCGCGGCCGCGCCACAGGCCGCGTCTGCGGCACCGGCGGCTTCCACTGCGGCGCCGCCCCCTGCCGTCCACGCCGCGCCCGCGCCGGCCGCCGACGTTCCGGCCGCCAGCGCTCCTGCAACGGACGCAGCTGCGTCCAGCGCAGTGACGGCGACCGCAGCGCCAGTAACGGCCGCCGCGTCACCGCCGCCCAAGACACCCAGCGTTGCAGCGGCCGCTGCTGCCGAGCCTGCCGCCGCCGCCCCGGTGTGTCTGAGCCTGGGTCCGTATCCGGACCGCGCCGCGGCCGAGACCGCCGTCGCCGCGCTCGGCACCGCTGCGCCGCGCCCGCGCCTGCGCGAGGTCGGCGACGGCGACGCCACCAGCTTCCGCGTGCTGCTGCCGACCATCGGCGGCGAGGATGGGGTCAAGGCTGCGGTCGATCGCATCGTCGCCGCGGGCATCCGCGACTATTACCCGATCCGCGAGGGCGACGCCGGCAATGCCATCGCCCTGGGCCAGTACCGCAGCCGCGAAGGCGCCGAACGCCGCAAGGCCGAACTGGCCAAGGCCGGCTTCAACGTCGATCTGATTCCCAGCGGCGGCAGCGGCCAGTCGCGCTGGTGGCTGGACCTGCGCACCGACTCCGCAGCGCAGGCCACGGCGCTGCGCCGGCAACTCGGCGCGCAGCGGCAACGCGCGCTGGACTGCGCCACGCTGCGCTAGAATGCCGCGCTGCGTCGGCGTCGGTCGCGTGCGGCCGGCGCGGATCGCGGTCCAGCGCCGCCGCCGCGATATGCCACAGCGGCCTGCCAGCAGGTAGACTGCGACGGCCCGCAGCGCGGGTAGTGCAGTCCTTGTGCCGCTTTAGCTCAGTCGGTAGAGCAACTGATTTGTAATCAGTAGGTCGTCCGTTCGATTCGGACAAGCGGCACCACTTTTTCGTATTGCATCGCACAGGCCAGCGCCATGCTGCGTCTGCCAAGTGCCTGTATGCGCTTGCAAGCGCGGCGCGTGGCACTTCCCGTATGTTTCCGGCAACCAGCGCACAGCGCAGGCGCTCGCCTGCTGCGCCGCGGCGGGTCGCGCTGCAAGCGGCTCGCTAGACTGGCGCACATTTTTCGCTGGAGCGTGTCCGCATGAATTCCTCTTTTCTGCCGGTGTCCCTGATCGGCGTTCCCACCGATATCGGTGCCGGGCACCGCGGTGCGCGCATGGGGCCAGAGGCGCTGCGCATCGCCGGCCTGCACGAGGCGCTGGCCAATCGCGGCATCGAGGTGCGCGACCTGGGCAACCTCGACGGTCCGCGCAATCCGTGGCAATCCCCAGTCGCCGGCTATCGCCACCTGGACGAAGTGGTGGCCTGGAACCGCGCGCTGATGGAGGCCAGCTACGCCGAGCTGCGCGCCGGGCGCATGCCGATCATGCTCGGCGGCGATCATTGCCTGGGCATCGGCTCGATCACCGCGGTGGCGCGGTATTGCCGCGAGCAGGGGCGCAAGCTGCGGGTGCTGTGGCTGGATGCGCATTCGGACTTCAACACCAGCGAGGTGACGCCGTCGGGCAACGTGCACGGCATGCCGGTGGCCTGTCTGTGCGGGCTAGGGCCGCAGGCGCTGACCGAACTGGGCGGCAACGCGCCGGCGCTGCGCCCGGAGCAGGTCCGCCAGATCGGCATCCGCTCGGTGGATCCGGACGAGAAGCGGCTGATCAAGCAGCACCGTATCGACGTGTACGACATGCGCTACATCGACGAGATGGGCATGAAGCGGACCATGGAGGCGGCGCTGGACGGGCTGGACGCCGATACCCACCTGCACGTCAGCTTCGACGTGGATTTTCTCGATCCCAGCATCGCTCCCGGCGTCGGCACCACCGTGCCGGGCGGGCCGAACTACCGCGAAGCGCAGCTGGTGATGGAGATGATCGCCGACAGCGGGCGCATGGGCTCGCTGGACATCGTCGAACTCAATCCGGTGCTGGACCATCGCAATCTGACCGCCGAGCTGGCGGTGGACCTGGTCGAGAGCCTGTTCGGCAAGTCCACGCTGATGCGCGATTGAGGCGGTTTTCGATACGAAACTGAATATTGCCACGCTTCATTCACGTGAAATCCACAGTCGTGAAGTCAGATTCACCGCCAGACGGTAGCTCGGCAACGGCTATCGCCGCCGTCCCAGACCCGATCCACTGCGAGGAATCCACAATGAAGCGACTGCTCACCTTGATGATGCTGACCCTGTTCTGTGCAGGCATGCTGACTGGCTGCAACACCATGGCCGGTGCTGGCAAGGATATGCAGAAGGCCGGCGATAAGGTGGAAACCAAGGCCGACGATTGCAGCGACGGCAAGTGCTGATCGATCGTCCGCAGTGACTTGGCGTTGACCGATTAGCCAATGCGTAACCCAGCGCGGCACATATGTCGCGTTCCCATGACCAAGAAGGAGTAAGACCTATGAAGCGTACTTTTGCGTGGATGCTGCTGGCGATGTTTTCGGTGGGCCTGCTGTCGGGCTGCAACACGGTTGCCGGTGCCGGCAAGGACGTGAAGAGCGCCGGCGAGAAGGTCGAAGACGCCGCCAAGAACTGAGCCCAGCGCTCGGTGACGAAAGACGGGTCGGCTTGCCGGCCCGTTTTTTTTGCGCGCTTTTCGCCATCGACGGCTGCGTTGCGGTAAATGCTTCAGCGCCCTCATGTGTCGTTGACGGTGCATTGATCGATCGGCAACGGTCGCGGCGCAATGCTGCGCACGCGGTTCAATCGCCGCGAACATCCAACGAGAGCGAGGCTATGAACAAAGACATCATTTCCGGCAAGTGGACCCAGCTCAAGGGCAAGATCAAGGCCCAGTGGGGCGACCTGACCGACGACGATTTCGACGTGGCCAGCGGCAACGCGCAGTACCTGTCGGGCAAGCTGCAGGAACGCTACGGCTGGGATCGCGACCGCGCCGAAAAAGAAGTGCGCACGTTCCAGGACGGCCTGGGCAAGGAATACCGCGACTGAGGCGCGCGTTGCGCCTCTGACGTAGAAACGGGCCGCGATGCGGCCCGTTTCGTTTTGCGCGTTCGTGCAGGCTCAGTATGCCGGCGGATCCGGTACGAAGTCGCCGGGGAAGGCCTGCGGTACGTCGGCCACGCGCCGATAGGTGCGCGGCCGCGGGATCACCCCGCGTGCGACCAGCCGCGCACGACTGTCGTAGCGCAGTTGCAGGCGCTGGCGCGGCACGTCGCTGGCGCGTTCGAATTCGGTGACGCTGGAGGGCGACCATTCGCGTTCGCCATGGCCGGTGCCCAGGCGCTGCATCTTGCCCTGCACCGCATCGCTTTCTGCGCGTGCGGCTGCGGCAGGGGGCGCTGCCGCGATCGGCGCTGCAGCGCGCTCGCGGTCTTCCTCCACGCTCGCCTGCGGCACGATCGCCGGCGCCTCGTCGAACACCGCCATGCCGATCACGCCGACGTTGTCGGGGCGGCCGGTGCGCGCGGCGTAGCTGTCGGCGAGGTCGGTGAACACGAACTGCGCGATCTCGCGCTGCGACTTGCGCCAACCGGCGATCTCGCTGCTCTGCCATGGGTCCAGCACGTAGCCGCGCTGGTCGCTGGACGCGGTCTGCCCGCTGACCGCGTTGACCCCGTCCACCGACAGCACCACCAGCACGCGGCGGTCGCTGCGGTTGGTCAGGCGCAGCGCATAGCGGTGGCCCGGCTCGGCGGCGATCCAGCGCTCGCCGCGCTGCTTGTATTGCGGCAGGTCGGTGCCGTCGGCGTCGCGGTCGATCACGTTCAGCGTCACCAGCGGCGCGGGCGCGGGCGGCGCAGGGTATGGGCGGAAACCGCACAACAGGCCGATGCACAGCAAGGCGATCGAGATCGGGCCGATCGGGCGGGGCGAAAAAAACAGGCGGGCGGGCTTGCGCATCACGGCGATTCCACGGAAGGGACCTGCTGTTGAACGCGCCATGCGCCGGAACGGGGTTGCCGTGCAGCGGTTAAACTCGCTGGGTTATCCATTGGCCGTCGATTCTCCGCATGACCACCCGCGTCCTTACCGGCATCACCACCTCCGGCACCCCGCACCTGGGCAACTACGTCGGCGCGATCCGTCCGGCGTTGCAGGCCAGCCTGCGCCCCGGCATCGAGAGCTTCTATTTCCTGGCCGACCTGCACAGCCTGATCAAGGCGCAGGACCCGGCGCGCACCCAGCGCTCGACCCTGGAGATCGCCGCCTCGTGGCTGGCGGCCGGGCTGGATCCGTCGAAGGTGTGGTTCTACCGCCAGTCGGACGTGCCGGAAACCAACGAGCTGACCTGGTTCCTGACCTGCGTCGCCGGCAAGGGCATCCTCAACCGCGCCCACGCCTACAAGGCGGCGGTGGACAAGAACCGCGCCGACGGCGAGGACGACGATGCCGGGGTCAGCGCCGGGTTGTTCATGTACCCGGTGCTGATGGCCGCCGACATCCTGCTGTTCAACGCGCAGCAGGTGCCGGTGGGCCGCGACCAGATCCAGCACATCGAGATGGCGCGCGATTTCGGCCAGCGTTTCAACCACGTTTACGGCCGCGACTATTTCACCCTGCCCGAAGCGCTGATCGACGAGAACGTGGCCACCTTGCCCGGGCTGGACGGGCGCAAGATGAGCAAGAGCTACGACAACACGATTCCGTTGTTCGCTCCGCGCGAGGACCTGAAGAAGCGCGTGTTCTCCATCGTCACCGATTCGCGCGCGCCGGGCGAGCCGAAGGACACCGAGGGCTCGGCGTTGTTCCAGCTGTACCAGGCCTTCGCCAGCGCCGAGGAAGCCGCCGCGTTCGCGCAGGCCTTCGCCGGCGGCATCGGCTGGGGCGAGGCCAAGCAGCAGTTGTTCGCGCGCATCGATGCGGAGATCGCGCCGATGCGCGAGCGCTACAAGGCGCTGATGGCGCGCCCGGGCGACATCGAGGCGATCCTGCGCGACAACGCGCAGCGCCTGCGCGCGCGCTACGCCACGCCGTTCCTGACCGAACTGCGGCACGCGGTGGGCCTGCGCGACCTGTCGCTGCGCGACGCCGGGCAGGCCGATGCGGCAGAGGCCAGGAAGGCATTGCCGAGCTTCAAGCAGTACCGCGAAGGCGACGGCCGCTTCTACTTCAAGCTGCTCGACGGCGAGGGCGCGCTGCTGCTGCAGAGCGGCGGCTTCGAGTCGCCGCGCGACGCCGGGCGCGTGATCGGCGCGCTCAAGCAGGCCGTGCAGGCCGATGCGCTGCAGACGTCAGACCTCACCCTGGCGGTGCCGGCCGAGGTCGTGCTGGCCGCGCTGCAGCGGCTGCGCGACGCGGGCTGAGGCAGCAAGCGGGCCCGGCCATGAATGGTGTGGAAGGGACTTCAGTCCCGACGAGGCTTTGGCGGTAATGCGTCGGGACTGAAGTCCCTTCCACAAAAAAACCAGGATCGCAGCTGGCTGTAACGGCGAGTTACCCGCGCCGCGCTCCCCAGGAATGCATGTCGCGATGACAAGGCCTGGGCATGGATTGCCTGGAGGCCGAGGCGTAGCCAAGCGGGGCTGGCAACAACCTCCATACGGCCTAGAATGGAGCTTCGCCCAGCCACCGCCCTGCGCCATGCCACGCGACCCCAGCATCCATCTCATCGACACCGGCTTCCAGCGCGCGCAGTTCGATGCGGCCTACCTGATCGTGGAGAACGGGCGCGGCGCGTTCGTCGATTGCGGCACCAGCCACTCGCTGCCGGCCATGCTCGCCGCGCTCGACGGCGCCGGCCTGGCGCCGGGCGACGTGGACTGGCTGATCCTGACCCACGTGCACCTGGACCACGCCGGCGGCGCCGGCGCGCTGCTGCAGCACCTGCCGAACGCGCGCCTGCTGGTGCATCCGCGCGGCGCGCCGCACATGATCGATCCGGCGCGGCTGATCGCCGGCGCCACCGCGGTGTACGGCGAAGCCGAGATCGCGCGCAGCTACGGCACGATCGTGCCGGTGCCGGCCGAGCGCGTCGTCGCCGCCGAGGACGGCCATCGGCTGTGGCTGGGCGAGCGCGAACTGTTGTGCATCGATACGCCCGGCCACGCGCGCCATCATCTGTGCGTGTGGGACGCGCGCAGCCGCAGCTGGTTCAGCGGCGACACTTTCGGCCTGTCCTATCGCGAACTGGACAGCGCGCAAGGCGCGTTCGTGATCCCGACGTCCTCGCCGGTGCAGTTCGATCCGGAGGCGATGCGCGCCTCGATCCAGCGCATGCTCGGCCATGCGCCGGAGACGCTGTATCTGACCCACTACGGCCCGGTCGGCGCGGCGGACACGCTGGCGGCGGATCTGTTCGAGCAACTCGACGCGATGGTGGCGATCGCGCGCGGCTGCGACGGGCGTTCCGATCGGCATCGCTGCCTGGTCGCCGCGCTGAGCGCGCTGTATCTGGAGCGCGCGCGGCTGCATGGTTGCCCGCTCGACGATGCCGGCGTGGAGCGGGTGCTGCAGATGGATATCGAGCTCAATGCGCAGGGCTTGGCCTGCTGGTTGGATCGCTGAAAGGCCGGGATTCGTGATTCGGGATTCGGGATTGGGAAAAGCGTGTGTCTGCGCTTCTCGTGTCTCGATCCATCTCATTGCTGTTTCGTGGCGGCGCCACGCTTACACTGTGCAGCCAGGTTTTTTCAGGTCGTTGCCGTGAATCCGATGCGCATGTTGCTGCTGTCCGCCTGCCTGTTCATGGGAGGCGCCGCGCAGGCGGCCAACGAGGTGCTGCCCGGTGGCGGCATCGATGCCGAGGCGCTGGAGCGGCATGTGCGCACGCTGGCATCCGATGAATTCGAAGGCCGCGCGCCGGCCACGCCGGGCGAGGACAAGACCATCGCCTATCTCAGCGAGCAATTCCGTCTGGCCGGCGTGCAACCGGCGGGCGACGACGGCGGTTGGACCCAGGCGGTGCCGCTGGTGCGTGCGCAGGTGGACGGGCCGGTGACGGCGACGTTGCGCGTGGCCGGCGCGGCGCAGGCGCTGGTCAACGGCGAGGACGTGGTGCTGCAGAGCCTGCGCCCCGGCAGCAAGGTGACGTTGAAGGACGCGCCGCTGGTGTTCGTCGGCTACGGCATCCATGCGCCCGAGCGCGGCTGGGACGACTACAAGGGCGTGGACCTGAAGGGCAAGATCGCGGTGATGCTGATCAACGACGCCGACTTCGAGACGCCGCAGCCGGGCGCCTTCGACGGCCGTGCGGTCACCTACTACGGGCGCTGGACCTACAAGTACGAGGAAGCCGCGCGGCAGGGCGCGGCCGGCGTGCTGATCGTGCACGAGACCGCGCCGGCCGCATACGGTTGGGCCACGGTGAAGAGTTCCGGGCTATCGCCGCTGTTCGACATCGAGCGCAGCGACGCGCAGGCGCGGGCGCAGCACGTGCCGGTGCGCGGCTGGATGCAGCGCGCGCTGGCGGTGTCGCTGTTCCAGCGCGCCGGGCTGGATTTCGAGGCGGAGAAGCAACGTGCGCAGCGCGCCGACTTCCGCCCGCAGGCGCTGGGCGATGCGGCGCTGTCGGTGCGCTTCGCGCTCAAGCGCGAGCGGGTGGTCACCCACAACGTGGTGGCCAAGCTGGAAGGCGCCACGCACCCGGAGGAGACCATCATCTACTCGGCGCATTGGGATGCGTTCGGCATCGGTGCGGCCGACGCCAGCGGCGATCGCATCCGCCGCGGCGCGATCGACAACGCCACCGGCGTGGCCAGCGTGCTGGAGTTGGCGCGGGTGTTCGCCGCGGGGCCGCGGCCGCAGCGCACGCTGTATTTCATCGCGCTCACCGCCGAGGAGAAGGGCCTGCTCGGCGCGACCTACTACGCTGCGCATCCGCTGGCGCCGCTGGCGACCACCGTGGCGGTGATCAACAGCGAGATGTTCAGCCCCGACGGCGCCACCCGCGACATCGCCTCGTGGGGCCGCGGGCGGGTGTCGCTGGAGCGCGACCTGGCCGCCGCGGCGCAGGCGCGCGGCCGCGCCTATTCGCCGGATCCGAACCTGGAGGCGGGCTTTTTCTACCGCGCCGACCACTTCGCCTTCGCCCGCGCCGGGGTGCCGGCGATCACCGTGGGGCCGGGGCTGGACAAGCGCGAGGGCGGCGTGGCGGCAGGCAAGGCGATCCGCGACCGCTATTTCGCCGACTGCTACCACCAGCCTTGCGATCGCTGGAGCGCGTCCTGGGATCCGGCCGGGCATGCCGCCGACACGCTGCTGCTGTACGACCTGGGCCAGCGCCTGGCCGACAGCCGCGAGTGGCCGCGCTGGGACGATGGCTCGGAGTTCAAGCCGGCGCGCGATGCGAGCGAGGCCGCGCGGCGCTGAGTGGTGGTGAGGTAGGGCGGTTGTGGTGCAGGAGTGGGGTTGCCGGTTGGGCACTTTCAGGAGGGGCTTCGGCCCCGGCAGTGCCTCTTAGCCCGTGTGGTTCCGACACCGCGCGTCGCGACTGAAGTCGCTCCCACAATGGAGCTTGCGGCATGCTGGCTGGGTGCACTGTAGGAGGGGCTTCAGCCCCGACAGGCAGTGTCCGTAGCCGGTGCGGTTCCCGGCTTCGTCGCGACTGACGTCGCTCCTACAGGGGCTTGCGGCGCGTTGGGTGGGTGCACTGTAGGAGGGGCTTCAGCCCCGACAGATAGTGTCCGCAGCCGGTGCAGTTCCCGGCTTCGTTTGTCGCGGCTGAAGCCGCTCCTACAAGGAGCTTGCGGCACGCCGGCTGGGTGCACTGTAGGAGGGGCTTCAGCCCCGGCAGACAGGGTCCGCAGCCGGTGCAGTTCCCGGCTTCGTTCGTCGCGGCTGAAGCCGCTCCTACAGGGGTTTGCGGCGAGCGTGCTGGGTGCACTGTGGGAGGGACTTCAGTCCCGACGCAGGCGAGCCTGCCGGCGCGGCGCATCGATGCGCCAACTTCGACAGCGCTGCTCCTGCGCGGAAAGCGCGTGCGCTATCACGATCGGAGATAGGGCATGCAGCGTCGATGCTTCGCGAATAGGGCGCGTGCGCCGCACCGCGTACGACACGTGCAAAACAGCGTGCCACGCGCGTCGCGCCGCGCTGCTGTCGCTGGCCGCCGCCGCTGGCCTAGAATCCATTTCCACACCGCCCGGTCCTTCTGCGCATGTCGTCCCCGCCTTCTCCTGTCACCGCCGTTCCCGCGCGTGGCGGTTTCGTCGTCCTTGCGCTGCTGCTGGTCTACGTGGTCTGGGGCTCGACCTATCTGGCGATCCGCTTCGCGCTGGAGGGCGGCACGCCGCCGCTGAGCATGGTCTCGGGGCTGCGCTTCGTGGTCGCCGGTTCGCTGCTGTATGCGGTGCTGCGCTGGCGCGGCGTGGCCGCGCCGACGCGCGCGCAATGGGGGTCGCTGACCGTGCTCGGCGCGTTGCTGCTGTTGTGCGGCAACGGCATGGTGGTGCTGGCCGAGCGCCAGGTGTCCTCGGGTCTGGCCGCGGTCGCAGTGGCCTCGGTGCCGCTGTGGATGGCGCTGTTCGGTGCGCTGCGCGGGCAGCACGCCAGCCGCGGCGAATGGCTGGGCATCGTGGTCGGGTTTGCCGGCGTGCTGTGGCTCAATGCCGGCAGCAGCCTCAGCGCCAGTCCCAAGGGCCTGGTGCTGCTGCTGATCGCGCCGATCGGCTGGGCGTTCGGCTCGGTGTGGTCGCGCGGTCGCGATCTGCCGATGCCGTTCATGGCCGCGGCTGGGCAGATGCTGTGCGGCGGCGTGCTGCTGGTCACCGCGGGTGTGCTGAGCGGCGAACGCCCGCACGCGTGGCCGACGCCGCATGCGTTGATGGCAGTCGCCTACCTGTGCGTGTTCGGTTCGATCGTGGCATTCACCGCCTACGTGTGGTTGCTGCAGAACGTGCGGCCGGTGCTGGCCGGCAGCTATGCCTACGTCAACCCGGTGATCGCGGTGGCGCTGGGCAGCTGGCTCGGCGGCGAACGCTTCAGCGCCAGCGACCTGGGTGCGATGGCGGTGATCCTGGCCGGCGTGGTGGTCATCACCGTGGCGCGGACGCGGCGATGAGCGTCACCGAGCAGGAGACGCGCCGCGGCCTGCTGATCACCGCGCTGACCTTCGCGCTGTGGGGTGTGGTGCCGGTGTACTGGCATCTGCTCAAGGCGGTGCCGTCGTTTCAGATCATCGCCCACCGCATCGTCTGGAGCGCGGTGCTGGTGGTGGGCTGGCTGCTGTACAGCGCGCGCCTGCAGTGGTGGCACAGCATTGCCGCGCAGCCGCGCGCGCTGGCGATCCTGGCGCTGAGCAGCCTGGCGATCGCGTTCAACTGGGGCCTGTACATCTGGGCGATCAACGCCGGCCATGTGATCGAGGCCAGCCTGGGCTACTTCATCAATCCGTTGGTCAACGTGCTGCTCGGCGTACTGGTGCTGAAGGAGCGGCTGCGCGCGTTGCAGTGGCTGGCGGTGGCCTGCGCGGCGCTCGGCGTGGCGTGGCTCACCGTCGATGCCGGTGCGCTGCCGTGGATCGCGCTGAGCCTGGCCGCCTCGTTCGGGCTATACGGCCTGCTGCGCAAGCTGGTGCAGGTGGATGCGGTGGCCGGGCTGGGCGTGGAGAGCCTGTACCTGTTCCTGCCGGCGCTGGGCTTCGTGCTGTGGAGCGAGAGCGGGCACGGCGGCGGCTTCGCCGGCGGCTGGGGCTGGCGCAACGATCTGCTGCTGGTGTTCGGCGGCGTGGTCACCGCGGTGCCGCTGATCGGGTTCGCCTACGGCGTGCGGCGCATCCCGCTGTCGCTGGTCGGCTTGCTGCAGTACATCGCGCCGAGCCTGCAGCTGCTGCTTGGGGTGTGGTTCTTCCGCGAGCCGTTCGACAGCGGCAAGGCGATCGGCTTCGCCGCGATCTGGGTCGGGCTGCTGCTGTTCGCGGGCGAGAGCCTGTGGCGCTCGGGTTGGGGGCGGCGAGGGGCCGGGATTCGTGATTCGTGATTCGCAAGAGCCTGCTCCCAGAAGTCGCACCGGTCGCCTGCGCAGTCCGCTGTTACGAATCCCCACTCCCGAATCCCCAATCCCCGCTCAACCGCGGCTGACGCTCGCAACCGGGGTGCCGGTCAGCTGCTGCTGCTCGGCATCCACGCGTGGTGCCAGCGGCGACGGGCAGTGGCCGTCGTGGCGCTGTGCCGGCAGTTCGGCGAACCAGTCCTCCACGGTCGGCGCCAGCAGGTCCAGCCGCATCGGCAGGCTGATGTGGTTCTCGCCGGGCATCTCCAGGTAGTGCGCGCGCGGCGCGTCCAGCGCCAGCAGGCGGCCGTGCGCGACCGGGATGTGCTGGTCGGCGCTGCCATGCAGCAACAGCAGGCAGGCCGGCGCGGTGCGCGCGGCGGCGGTGACGTCGACCTGGTCCAGGTTCAGCGCCAGGCGCTGGTTGGCGTTGGCGATGACCGCGTCCAGGTTCTGCCCGCCGTAGCGCCAGCGCGCCAGGTCCATCGCCGCGCTGGCCATCAGGCCCTGCGGGCGGCTGGCGAGCATGTGCGGGATCATGTCGCGGATGCCGCGGCCGGCGTTGGCGAAGGATTCCATCGCGACCACGCCGTCGACGTCGCCGCCCAGCTTCTGCGCGGTGAACAGCGCGGTGGCGGCGCCGTAGGACACGCCGAACAGGTACAGCGGGCCCTGGATCTCGCCGCGGGCGCGCAGCGCGCGGATCACCGCGACCACGTCGTCGGACTCGCGGGTGCCGTAGCCGGCCGGGCCGCCGCCGGAGCGGCCGTGGTTGCGCAGGTCGATGCTGATGCTGCGGTAGCCGGCCTGGGCCAGATCCAGCGACCACGGCAGCAGCGAATCGCCGTCCATCATCCAGCCATGCAGCAGCACCACGGTGCCGCGCGGGGCGGCGTGGGTGCCGGGCTGCGGCGCGGCCACGTCCATCGCGAAATCGGCGCGCTCGTGACCGTTGGCGTCGCGGCCGGCATGCTCGTAGCGGTAGCGCATGCGGTAGTCGCCCGGATCGATCGCACGCCAGAAGATCGGGATGCCGGCCGGGGTGAGCACGTGCCCGCTGCGGTTGGGCAGCGTCGCCAGCAGGCCCTGGATACGTTCCTCGTCCATCAGTGGCGACACGCCGCCCGGCGCGACCAAGCGGTCGCTGAGCGAGGTGGAGGTGCGCGCAGCCAGGCAGCCGGCGGCCAGGCACAGGCTGGTGCAGAGGACGAGCAGCAGGCGGAGGCGCGACGGCATGGCGATAGGCGGTGGGTGAACGGCCGCGCAGGCTAGCGCCTTCGCCGGCGCGGCTCTACCGCAATTGGATGACGAAACGATGACGCGGCGCGGGTAAGGGGCGCCGAGGCGCGGTCGCCGTCCCGGTTTTCCCGGCGGCGCCTTGCGCTGCGGGCGCATGCGCCGCGCCCGTGTGCGCCATGCCGGGCCTGTTCGGCGCTCGGTCGATGCTGCGTGGCGCAGCCTGGCGTTCAGGTCGGCGCGACGCTGGCGGCTTGCGGCACGCCGGACTGGACCCGCAGGGCGGTGCTTGCGCAAGTCAGCGGCTCTGCCCGACCGCGTGGCGCCGAGCCGGGCAGGCATGGCGCCTGCCCGGGCACGCAGGCCAGTCGCTACAGCGCGCGCAGGGCGGTGGTGATCGGCAGCCGCGCCGCGCGCAACGCCGGGAACAGCCCGCCCACCAAGCCGATGCCCAGCGCCCACTTCAGCCCGCTCCACAGCAGCGCCGGCGAGACCTTGAACTGGAACACCACCTGGCTGAAGTTGCTGCCCAGGGTGGACACGCTGTAGCCGTTGAACACGGCCCAGGCGATCAGCCCGCCGAGCAGCCCGCCGAGCAGCGCCAGCAGCATCGTCTCCAGCATCACCGCGGTCACCACCGGCGTGCCGCGAAAGCCGATCGCGCGCATCGTGGCGATCTCGCGCGCGCGGGTGGCCACCGCCGCGTACATGGTGTTGAGCGCGCCGAACACCGCGCCGACCGCCATGATCGCGCCGATCACGGTGCCGAGGATGCTGATCAGCTTGCTGAGGTTGCCGCCCTGCTTGGCGTAGTAGGCGCGGGTGGTCTCCACGTCGAGCTTGAGCCGCGGGTCGGCGGCCATCGCCGCCTTGAACTGGGCGTAGCCGTCCTTGCCGGCGGTGCGCACGTTGATCGACTGGTAGGCGCTGCGGTTGTAGGTGGACGCCAGGGTCTGCGCGTCGGCCCACAGCTCCGAGTCGTGCGCGTCGCCGGAGGCGAACACGCCGACCACGGTCCACTGCTCGCGGCCCAGGCTCAGGGTCTTGCCCACGTCCAGGCCGCGGAACTGCGCCTTGGCGCCCTGGCCGACCACGATCTCGCGCAGGCCGGCGCCGAAGCGGCGGCCTTCGACGATCCTGAGCTTGTCGTGCACCGCCCAGCCGGCGTCGCCGACGCCGCGGAACTGCACGTTGGTGTCGGTGCCGTCGGCCTTGCTCGGCAGGTTGATCACCTGCGACAGCTCCGGGGACACCAGCGGCTTGCCGTCGGCGCCCTTGGCCACGCCGGCCAGGCTGGCGATCAGCGGCACCTGGTCGCGGGTGATCACCGAGTTGGTCTCGGCGCCGGAGCCGCCGCGCAGCACGATCGCGGTGCTGTCGTCGCCGGTGCTGTTGAGCGTGGCCTGGAAGCCTTCGCCCATCGCCAGCATCGCCACCAGCACGCCGACCACGCCGGCGATGCCGACCACGATCACCGACGAGGCGCCCCAGCGCTGCGGCAGGCTGGCCACGCCGATGCGGGTGGCGGCCAGCGCCAGGCGGCCGCCGCGGGTCAGCAGCAGCCACAGCGCCACGCCGACCGCCAGCGCCAGCACGCCGTACCAGGGCAAGGCGATCCACAGCGCCAGCCCGATGCCGAGCAGCAGCAGCGAGAGCAGGTTTCCCAACCAGAGTTTGAGTTTCATCAGTGCGTCTTCCGAGAATGCGACAGGGAACGGTGCGGCGGCGGGCTCAGCGCCCGGCCAGCGCGTCCACGATCTTCAGGCGCTGCGCGCGCAACGCCGGCAGCAGCCCGACCACGATGCCGATGGCGACCATCAGCCCCAACGCCACCAACCAGGTCTGCGCCGGCACGCCGCGCATCGGCATCATGCCGCCGCTGGCCGCGGCCACGCCGGGGATGACCAGCGCCGCCAGGCCCATGCCGATCAGGCCGCCGAGCACGATCAGCAGCACCGACTCCACCATCACCAGGGTCAGCACGGTGCCGTCGCGGAAGCCGAGCGTCTTCAGCACCGCCAGTTCCGGGATGCGCTCGCGCACCGCCTGCGCCATGGTGTTGCCGGTGAGCAGCAGCAGGGTGAAGAACACCGCAGCCATGATCGCGGTGACGATCAGGCCGACATCGGCGAACTGCTTGGCGAAGGCCTGCGAGAACGCGGCCTCGGTCTGGCTCTTGGTCTCGTGGTCGGAGTTCAGCGACAGTGCGTCGATCGCCTGCGCCACCCGGGAGGCCTGGTCGGCGCTGCCCAGCTGCACGGTGTACCAGCTGACCTTGTTCTTGATGTAGTCGTTGGATTCGTCGAAGTACTTCCAGTTCATCATCAACTGGTTCTCGGCCTGCGCGTTCTTGGCGTCCTTGACCTTGAAGATGGTGGTCAGGGTCAACGGCCAGTCGTTGCTGCCGCCGCGCGGGAAGATAGTGGCCTGCAGCGGAATGGTGTCGCCGATCTTCCAGCCGTTCTTCTTGGCCAACGACGCGCCTACGGCCGCCGCGGTGCGGGTTTCGCGGAACGCCTTGAGCTGTGCCGGCGGCACGTCGTACTCGCTGTACACGTCGAAGAAGTTCGGTGCCACCGAGAAGTTGGGGAAGAAGTTCTTCGGGTCGCGGTAGATGCCGCCGAACCACATCGCATAGGTGACCTTTTTCACTCCGGGCACCGATTCGATCTGCGACTGCAGGCTGACCGGCAACGACTGGGTGATCGACAGCCGCGAGGACACGATCAGCCGGTTGGCGCCTTCGACGCTGCCGCCGGAGTTGAATGCCACGCGCACCGAGTCGAGCATGCCGAACAGCAGGAACGCGGCGACCACCGACAGCAGGGTCAGCAGGGTGCGGGTCTTGCTGCGGAACAGCTGGGCCCAGACCAACGAAAAATATTTCATGTTCGATCCTCCAGGGGACGGGATGCCGGGGCGCGGAATGCGCGCGGCGGCAGCGGCCGGTTCAATGCGCCACGAGCGGCGCGTCGGCCAGCTCGCCCTTGTCCAGGTGCACGGTGTGGCTGGCGTACTCGGCGGCCTTGGGGTCGTGGGTGACCATGATGATGGTCTTGCCGTGTTCGCGGTTGAGTTGCTGCAGCAGGTGCAGGATTTCCTCGGCGGCGGTGCGGTCCAGGTCGCCGGTGGGTTCGTCGCAGATCAGGAAGGTGGGGTCGGAGACGATGGCGCGGGCGATCGCCACGCGCTGCTGCTGGCCGCCGGACAATTCGTTGGGGCGGTGGCTGCGGCGGTCGGCGAGGTTGACCAGGGTCAGGGCGATCTCGGCGTTGCGCTTGCGCTGGGCGGCGTTGAGGTTGGTCAGCAGCAGCGGCAGTTCCACGTTCTTCTGCGCGGTGAGCATGGGCATGAGGTTGTAGAACTGGAACACGAAGCCGACGTGCTGGCTGCGCCAGGTGGAGAGCTGGCCGCCGCTCATGCGGTCGATGCGTTCGCCTTCGATCTCGATCTCGCCGCCGCTGGGGGTATCCAGGCCGCCGATCAGGTTCAGCAGGGTGGTCTTGCCGGAGCCGGAGGGACCCATCAACGCGACGAAGTCGCCGCGTGCGATGTCCAGGTCGATGCCGTGCAGGACTTGTACTTTCTCGGGTCCGCGCTGGTAGGTCTTGGTGACGTTGCGCAGTTTGACGAGGGTGGACATGGTGGTGTTCCTGGCAGTGGACGGGTAGTGGATGTGCCGATTGCGGTGAGGCGGTTCGCGGATGCCTGAGTTGCGATGATGTTGCGGTTGCGGTTGCGGTTGCTGTGCTTTTGCTTTTTGCTCTGCCGGGTCCCTTACGCAGCGGCGAATAGGGCGGGAAAAACCCCGAAGGGGCGGCGCACAGGGATGGGCGCCGTTCGCGGCAGGGGCAGGATGCCCCTTCCGCGAATCCCGTCCTATTCGCGGACCCGGAGCGCGCAGCGCGGAGGGCGCGGAGTAGGGTGTGCTTTCTTTTGGTTACTTTTCTTTGCACAAGCAAAGAAAAGTAACTCGCCACAGGCGAAAGCTTTTGCTCTTGCAGTGTTGGAGCCCCCTGTAGGAGCGGCTTCAGCCGCGACTGATTCTGTCAGGAAGGTGTCGCGGCTGAAGCCGCTCCTACAAAAGCAAACGCCCAAGCAAAAAAGCAACAGCAAAGGCTTCCGCCCTTGGCGGGTCACTTTTCTTTGCTCGCGCAAAGAAAAGTAACCAAAAGAAAGCGCGCCCTGCCTTGCGCCCTCCGCGCTGCGCGCTCCGGGTCCGCGGATGCACCGGGGATTCGCGGAAGGGGCATCCTGCCCCTGCCGCGAACGGCGCACATCCCTGTGCGCCGCCCTACGGGTTTTTCCCCGGTCCATCCGCCGCTGCGGAAGGGAACCCGGAAAGTCAAAAGCCATAGCAGAGCAAAAGCCATAGCAGAGCAACAGCAACAGCAACAGCAACAGCAACAGCAGGGCAACAGAGCGACAACAGCGCTGAGCGAAAGCAGAGCAATAACAGCTACAGCTACAGCTACAGCAATATCAAGAGCGGTGTGGCGGTTGGAGCTTGTGCAGCCAATTGCAGGCTTGATCCAGTACGAGCAAGAACCAAGCGATACGAGGAAACGATTGGTCGGAGCGACACTCGCTACGGCAAAAATTGGACGGTAAACAAAGTAAATGCGCCGTCGTCTTCATGCCGATCCAGCAAGGCAGTAGCGACACGGGCAGCATGCAGTGGTTCGCGCCAACGCGCGGTACCTCACATGCGGTCGCCGTTATTGCTCGGTCGCCTCCGCCATCTTCACCTTGACCCCGTCGCGCAACGTCTCCGGCGGATCCAGCACCACCGTGTCGCCCGCCGTCAGGCCCGATAGCACCTGGCGGTCGTCGCCCAGCGCGATGCCGGTCTTCAGCGCGCGCTGCTCGACCGTGTTGTCCTCCTTCAGTGCGAACGCCACGTCCTGCCCGCCGCGCTTGACGATCGCCGCGCCCGGCGCGCGCACGCCCTGCGGCTTGTCCTGTGCCTGCGCCTGAGGCGCTTCCAGGAAGCTCACGCGCACGCCCATTTCCGGCACGATCCGCGGGTCCTTCTGCTTCAGCGCCACGCGCACCTTCACCGTGGCCTTGCCGCGGTCGGCCGAGGGGATGATTGCGATCACTTCGGCCGGGATCTTCCACTCCGGATAGGCGTTGAGCACGGCTTCCACCGGCATGCCCGGCTTGACCCGGCCGATGAAGGCCTCGCCCACTTCCACCTCGATCTCCAGCGAGTCCATGTCCACCACCGTGCCGATGCCGGTGCGGGTGAAGCCGCCGCCGGCCGACAGCGGCGACACGATTTCGCCCGGCTGCGCCGCCTTGGCGGTGACCACGCCGGCGAACGGTGCGCGCACGATGGTGTTGTCCACGTTGAGGTCGGAGATCGACAGCTGGTTGCCGGCCACCACCACGTTGCGCTGCGCGCTCTGCAGCTGCGCGCGCAGGGCGTCGCGCTGCGACAGCGCCTGCTCGTATTGCGAGCGCGACACCAGCTGCTGCGTGGACAGCGTCTGCAGCCGCTGCGCATCGGCCTCGGCCTGGCGCAGCTGCGCCTGCATGTTGGTCACCTGGCTGCGCGCCGCGTCCAGCTGCGAGGCCGATAACTGCCGCTGCGCGCCGGCGTCGATCGGGTCCAGCGTCGCCATCACCTGGCCCTGCTCCACGCGCATGCCTTCCTCGATCAGCACTTCGCGCACCTTGCCGGTGATCTTTGCCGACACCGTGGCCATGCGCCGCGCCACCACGTAGCCGCTTGCGTCCAGCACCGAGGCGCTGCTGCTGCCGGCGGCGATCGCCACCACCGGCGCGGTGGTCACCTCGATGGCCTTGCCGCGCCCGAACAGCAGCCAGCCGCCGACGCCGAGCGCGAGCAGCAGCACCAAAACCACGGCGATCCACAGCCCGCGCCGCGACGGCGGTTCGCTCGGCGGTGCCTTGCGGTCGATACGGAGTTCTTTGAGCAGTTCGGCGGAGGTACTCATCGTGTCCCTGGATGAATCGGTAGGCGCAGTGTGGATCGGCGAGGCGCGCGCTTCCAAGTTGCCGGAAGTCACTTTCTGCGTTGCGCTGCGGCAGGTGCGGCGCCATTCCCCATGGCGTGGAGCGCAGCATGCGGCAATCGCGCGGCCATCGCCAGTGACAGCTGTCACCTGCCGTGGCTGACGGGCCGCACTGGGATGCGCCGACGGCGCAGCGCAGCATGGCCACTCCTGCCACGACCGGTCCATGCCGATGCACGCTCCCGACACTCTCCCGCTGGCGCAGCTGCGCGGCGTGCACAAACGCTACGGCGCGGTGGTCGCGCTGGATGGCGTGGACCTGCAGCTGCAGCGCGGCCAATTGCTGGCGCTGCTCGGCGCCAACGGCGCGGGCAAGAGCACGGCTGTGGCGCTGCTGCTCGGCCTGCAGGTGGCCGACGCCGGCAGCGCGCAGCTGTGCGGGCAGGACCCGCGTGCGCTCGGCGCGCGGCGCCAGGCCGGGGTGATGCTGCAGTCCGCCGGGTTGCCGGACACGCTGCGGGTGGGCGAACTGCTGGACCAGACGCGCGGCTACTACCGGCGCCCGCGCAGCGTCGCCGATTGCGTGGCATTGGCCGGGTTGGACGGGTTGATGGCACGCCGCTACGGCGGCTTGTCCGGCGGCCAGCAGCGGCGCGTGCAGTTCGCGATGGCGATCTGCGGGCGGCCGCAGGTGCTGTTCCTGGACGAACCCAGCACCGGTCTGGACATCGAGGCGCGGCAGGGCCTGTGGCGGGCGATCCAGGAGCTGGTCGCGGACGGCTGCGCGGTGCTGCTGACCACGCATTACCTGGAAGAGGCCGAGGCGCTGGCCGACCGGGTCGCGGTGCTGCAACGCGGCACGTTGATCGCCGAGGGCAGCGTGGAAGAGCTGCGCGCGCGCTTCGAGCAGCGCACGATTCGCTGCCGCAGCGTGCTGGACGCGGCGCAGGTGGCGAGCTGGCCGCAGGTGCGGCGCGTGGACGGCCGTGACGGCGTGCTGGAGATCGTCGCCGAACCGGCCGAGCCGGTGGTGGCGCAATTGCTCGCCGCCGATCCGGGGCTGGACGAATTGGAAGTCAGGCGCGCCGGCCTGGCCGACGCGTTCCTCGCCATCACCCGTGCGGAGGCCGCATGAACGCTTCCGAGCCACGCCGTATCGAACTTGCTGCGGCGCCAACGCACGGCGCCGCCGCGCTGCCGTACGACGCGTCAGTGTTGCCGTTGCGCGAGTACATCGCGCTGCTCCTGCGCGAAATCCGCTACGAACTCATGCGCTGGCTGCGCACCCCGTCCTTCGCGTTGCCGACCTTGCTGTTCCCGCCGATGTTCTACCTGCTGTTCGGCATCGTGCTCAACAGCGGCAACCCTGCGGCCGCGGTGTACCTGATGGCCAGCTACGGTGTGTTCGGGGTGATGGCGCCGGCGCTGTTCGGCTTCGGCGTGGGCCTGGCGCTGGACCGCGAGCGCGGCCTGCTTACGCTCAAGCGTGCGATGCCGGTGCCGCCAGCGGCGATGCTGCTGGCGCGCACGGTGCTGGCGATGTTGTTCGCGCTGGCGATCGGGGTGTTGTTGCAACTGCTTGGCAGCGTGCTGGGCGGGGTACACCTGGCGTTGCCGCAGCGCGGCTTGCTGCTGCTGGTCGATGTACTGGGCACGCTGCCGTTCTGCGCGATCGGCCTGTACATCGGCGCCCGCGTCGGCGGCAGCGGCGCGCCGGCGGTGGTCAACCTGATCTACCTGCCGATGGCGTTCCTGTCCGGCCTGTGGATCCCGCTGCAGATGCTGCCGTCGCTGCTGACCACGCTGGCGCCGTTGTGGCCGTCCTACCACCTGGGCCAGCTCGCGTTGCGCGTGGTCGGCCAGGATGGCGGCGGTAGCAGCGTCGGCCACGTCGCCGCGCTGCTGGCGGTGACCGTGGCGTTCTTTGCGCTGGCGCACCGTCGCCTGCGCCGCGGCTGATGGCCGGCCTCCGCCGCGCCGGCGCCGTGCTGCCGGCATCGCCGTTTCCCGCCGCGTCGCGCGACATCCCCATGCGCTCGCTATGCTATGCACCGCGGCAGCGCGTCCGCCCCTGGAGCCTGCCGTGATCGCCTTGGACGCCTCGCCCGAATCGCTGATCGCCCGGCGCCTGGGCTGGAGCAATGCCCGGCGCAGCACGCAGTGGTTCGTGTGGCTGTCGCTGGTCTGGTCGATCTGGCTGTTCGTGACGCCGCTGTACGAGCCGCAGTACTTCACCAGTTGGTTCTGGCCGACCATGGCCAGCTACGCCGTGTTCCTGGCGCTTTACTATTGCGCCTACTACCGCGATCGCCGCCATCTGCGCTGGTGCGTGGCCGGCATGGCCGCGCTGGGCTTCGTGCTGCTGCCGTACAACCCCGGCGCCCAGTGCTACATCATCTATGCCTGCGCGTTCCTGGCGTTCTGCTTCCCGATGGCGCGCGCGCTGGCGGCGATGCTGCTGTTGCTGGCCGCCTTCGCGCTGGCCTGGTGGCTGCGCGGCTGGTCGCCGCTGTACATGACCAGCGCGGTGGTGATCGGCCTGTCGGTGGGGCTGATGAACATCAGCTTCGAACGCCGCGCGCGCGCAGACGCGCAGCTGCGCCTGAGCCACGAGGAAGTGCGGCGCCTGGCCGGGGTCGCCGAGCGCGAGCGCATCGGCCGCGACCTGCACGATCTGCTCGGCCACACGCTGTCGCTGGTGGCGCTGAAGTCGGACCTGGCGGCGCGCCTGCTCGCGCGCGATCCGGCCGCGGCGCGGCAGGAGATGGAGGACGTCGGCCGGGTCGCGCGCGAGGCGCTGGGCCAGGTGCGGCGCGCGGTCAGCGGCATCCGCGCCGCGCAGCTGGCGGCGGAGATGGCCTCGGCCAAGCTGCTGCTGGAATCCTCCGGGGTCACCTTCCGCTACCAGGTCGATGCATTGCCGCAGTGCGCGCAGCTGGAGACCGTGTTCGCGATGGTGCTGCGCGAGGCCGCAACCAACATCCAGCGCCATGCCGAAGCCCGCAATGCGCAGCTGCGGCTGTGGTGCGAGCGTGACCAGGCCTGGCTGGAGATCCGCGACGATGGCCGCGGCAGCGCGATGCAGCCGGGCACCGGCCTGGCCAGCATGCGCGAACGGTTGGAGGCGGTGGGCGGCGCGTTGCGGATCGAGTCCGAACGCGGCCAGGGCACCCGTCTGCTGGCGTCGGCGCCGTTGCCGCGGAGCCCGCCTGCGACACCGCCCGCAGCGGAGACCGCGCCGGAACCGCGCGGCTGCCAGGATCCCGCGTTGCGCTGAACGTGACTGCGGCCGGCGCCCTACAATGCGCCCACAAGCACCGGGGGCAAGCGTGATTCGAGTAGTGCTGGCGGAAGACCAGGCGATGGTGCGCGGTGCGCTCAGCGCGCTGCTGGGCCTGGAAGCGGATATCGCCGTGGTCGCCAGCGCCGCCGACGGCGAGGCCGCGTGGCGCGCGCTGCAGGCACATACGCCGGACCTGCTGGTCACCGACATCGAGATGCCCGGCCTCAGCGGCCTGGAACTGGCGCAGCGGGTGCAGCGCCAGCAGTTGCCGATCCGCGTGGTCATCGTCACCACCTTCGCCCGTCCCGGCTTCCTGCGCCGCGCGCTGGACGCTGGCGTCGGCGGTTATCTGTTGAAGGACGCACCGCCCGAGCGCCTGGTCGATGCGATCCGCCAGGTGCACCGCGGCGGCCGCGCGATCGATCCGGAACTGGCGCTGGAAGCCTGGTCCGAAGCCGACCCGCTCAACGACCGCGAGCGCCAGGTGCTGCGCCTGGCCGGCGAGGGTGCCTCGGCCGGCGACATCGCCGTGCAACTGGGGCTCTCGCACGGCACCGTGCGCAATTATCTGTCCGAAGCGATCGGCAAGCTCGGCGTCGGCAACCGCATCGAGGCGGCGCGATTGGCGCGGCAGAAGGGCTGGCTGTAGCGCTGCCGGAAACGCGAATGCCGGTGGACATGGGCCACCGGCATTCGGGTGCATCCAGGCCCGTTCAGCGCATCGCGCCGGACGGGACGACGGATCAGAACGACCAGGTGAAGCTCAGCGAGCCGCTGCGCGGTTCGCCCCAGGCGCCGTAGCCGTAGATCTGCGCGTAGTACTTCTTGTCCAGCAGGTTGTTGAGGTTGGCCTGCACCGCGAATTCGTCGGACAGGCGGTAGCGCGCAAACGCGCTGACCAGCGCATAGGCGTCCTGCTCGAAGCGGCCGTAGGTCGCATCGACGTAGTAGATGCGGTTCTGCCAGTTGACGCCGCCGCCGAAGGTCAGCTCGGTGAGGCTGCGCGGGGTGTAGCTGGTGTAGAGCTTGAGCGTGGTCTGCGGCAGCTGCGCGTTGATGTCCGCGCCGCCCGCATCCTTGGCGACGTAGCGCGAGGCGCCGAAGGTGCCGTTCCAGCCGGGCGCCAGTTCGCCGTTCAGCTCGAACTCGAAGCCGCGGCTGACCGTGCCCTGCGCCGCGACGTACGCGGTTTCGGTGGTGCCCGGCACGAACTCGGTGGTGGCCTGGGCGACGTTGTCCTGTTCGATGCGGAACACCGACAGCGACGCGTTGAGGCGATCGTCGAACCACGCCGCCTTGACCCCGGCCTCGTAGCTCTTGCCGATCACCGGATCCAGGTACGCGCCGGTGCGGGTGCGCGAGGTCTGCGGCTGGAAGATGTCGGTGTAGCTGACGTAGGTCGACCACACATCGTCGATCGTATAGACCAGGCCGGCATACGGCGTGGTCTCCTTCTGCCGGCTGGTGTACGCCACGCCGCTTTCGGCGCCATCCACCTTCCAGTCGGTGTAGCGCGCGCCGACGATCAGCTTCAGCGGATCGGCCAGCGAGAAACGCGCAGCCGCATAGCCGGCCTTCTGGGTGACGGTGCCGCGGCTGAATTCGGTCAGCGCCGACCAGGTCGGTTCCGGATAGTTGCCGGTCCAGTTCAGATAGCTGGCCATCGGCGCCGGGAAATCGAACGCGCCGTCGTTGACGTAGCGGCGGCGGTTGTAGCTGACTCCGGCCATCAGTTCGTGTTCGCGCCCGAACAGCTGGAACGGGCCTTCGGCATAGCCGTCCAGGCCATCGACCTTGCGCTCGGTGACGTAGTAGCCGGAGTAGGGCACCACGCCGGCGCCGGTGTTCTTGTCGAAGCCGTAGATCGTATAGAACGGGTAGAACAGCTTGTCGGTGACGTTGGTCTGGTCGTGGGTGGCGTTGGCCTTGATCTTCCAGCCGCTGGCGAAATCGTGCTGCAGCGTGGCGAAGGCGCGCTTGGTGGTGGTGTCCCAGAACGTCCAGTCGGCAGCCGGGTTGAACACGCGCGAATAGTTGGTGCGGCTGCCGTCGGAATACCACAGCGGGAACCCGCCCCAGGTGACGTCGTCGGACTGCTTCTTCTGGTAGTCGTAGCCCACGCTCAGCTGGGTGTCCGGGGTCAGGTCGGCATCGATCACCGCATAGCCCAGGGTCTTGTTCTGGCTGTAGCGGTCCACGTACGAATCGGTATCCAGGTAGCTGCCGATCACCCGCGCGCGCACCGTGCCGCTGGCGTTGAGCGGAGTGCTGACGTCCACCGTGGTGCGGGTCCGGCCCCAACTGCCGGCGGTGACCTGCACGCTGCCGGCCAGTTCGGCGCTGTCGGCGTGCTTACGGATCAGGTTGACCGAGGCGGACGGGTTGCCCGCGCCGGTCATCAGCCCGGTGGCGCCGCGCACCACTTCCACGCGGTCGTACAGCGCCAGGTCCAGTGCCGAATCGCCGTAGCTCCAGTTCTGCACCATCGTGGTCGGGATGCCGTCGAACTGGTAGTTGTCGATGTAGAAGCCGCGCGCGTAGAACTCGAAGCGCTCGCTGTCCGAGCGGGTGTTGGACACGCCGGTGGTGTTCTCCAGCACGTCGATGATGTCGTCCAGGCCCTGATCCTCGATGCGCTGGTGGCTGATGATGCTCACCGACTGCGGGATCTCGCGCGGCGCCAGTTCAAAGCGGGTGCCGGCGGTGGTCTTGCGCACGCTGTAGCCTTCGGCGCGCTCGCCCTTGACGCTGACCTTGTCGAGCGTGGTCACATCGGAATCGGGTGCGGTGTCGGCGGCCGCGTCGGCGGCGAAGGCCGGCACGCTGGCGAGCAGGCAGGCCATGGCCAGGGCCGAGCGGCGCGGGAAACGGCGGGGAGGGAGGAAACGGGTCATCGCAAGGCTCCGTGGCAAGCAGGCATGGCCATCGACGGCGCTGCACGCAGCGCCGCGGGATGGTCGGATTTGGAGGCTGGCTTGGAGCGGGACATGCGCCGTGCGCAGGCGAGGCCTGTGCGCGGGACGTCGACACCTGGCTGGCGCTGTCGATGCGGCCGGTTGCCTCGGAAGGGCGGCCGGCGCATGACGGATGGTTCGGGGAAACGGGCGTGGTGACCTGTCGATCGGGGCGCGCCCACGGTGGCAAGTGTAACGGTGTCGGGTCACTGCGGCCATGCCGGCGCTGCCACATCGCGCGCCGTCCTGTGGTCGTTCTGGCGGGGGCGATGCGCGGCGCAGTGGCCGCCAGTGGGGACGTCCTGCCGGCGCTGCGGCGCAAGTCCACTGCCGCGCCGCGCCGGCGGCGATCGGTATGCCGGAAGTGCAGGCGCCTATGAAATTGTGCGTGCCCGCGTGGTGGCGCTGCCGCCAGTGACTATGCTGTCCGGATCGGATCCAGCGACGCGCCAAGCAGGGAGTGCCCGGGAGGAAGCGTCTTCGGACGGCGGTTCGATTCCGCTACCGCCATCATCGCCAATCCCGATTGATGCGCCCGGATCGACGGACAGGAGAACGTGGATGAAGTGGATGCGCGCAATGCTGTTGGCAGGGGCGCTGCTGTTGGCCTGGTCGCTGCCCGCCGCCGCTGCGATGGCGGCCGACGGCCAGTTCAAGGTGCTGGTCGCGGCGATTCCCAACAAGTACCACCACGACTACATCCCGGTGGCCAAACCGCAGTTCGAGGCGCTGGCGCGGCAGCACTACTTCGAGCTGGTGTGGGCCTGGAACGCCGAGGCCTTCGATGGCGACCTGTCGCAGTACGCGGCCATCGTGCTGCTCAATACGCCGGCTACCGATCTCAATCCGGCGCAGCGCGCCAATTTCCAGAAATTCGTGCGCGGCGGTGGCGGCGTGGTCGCGGTGCACAAGGCGTTCGCGATCGCGCGCGGGCAGTGGGACTGGTACGACCGTCTGATCGGCCGCGCGTTCCGCACCCATCCTTATCTGCAGACCGCGATGGTGGATGTGGTCGATCGCAACTTCCCGGCCACTGCCGGCTTGCCGCAGCGCTGGCTGTGGTCGGACGAGTGGTACGAATACGATCCGCCGTACAGCGACGACCTGGTCACGCTGCTGACGGTGGACGAAACCAGCTACGACCCCACCCTGATCTGGCCCGGCCAGGCCGCCAAGGGCATGGGCAAGCCGCATCCAGTGGCCTGGTACCACCGCTTCGAAGGCGCGCGCGTGTTCGTCACCGCACTCGGCCACCAGGCCGAGGCCTACAACGATCCGCGCTACCTCGAACACCTGTACGGCGGCATCTACTGGGCCGCCACCGGCCACGGCATCGCCGGCGAGACGGCCCCGCCCGCGCCGCGCCCGCACTGAATCCGCCCGCGCCGCACTATCGCTGCGGGGCAATCCGAAGCCCCTCCTACAGAAGCACCCGGCCAGCAAACCATCCGCTTTTTGTAGGAGCGGCTTCAGCTGCGACAGGAGCCGAACGCCGCCGGGCAATCTGTCGGGGCTGAAGCCCCTCCTACAGTGCACCGGGCTAGCAAGCCGCACGCCTTTTTGTGGGAGCGACTTCAGGGCACCTCTAAAAACCTGCCTGCTTTGGCATCATAGGGTCTTAGCCAACAGCCGAGGTCGCGCGATGATCAGCTTGTTTGCCGGACACGAACGCGAAGCCAAGCGCCAGCAGATAGGCGACCCGCTGACCCTGCTTTCGCGTCATATCGATTTCGCAGCGATTGCCCAAGCCGTCGATGCGAAGCTGTCCTTGGGCACCGGTACGCGAGGGGGCCGTCCGGCTTGGCCGACGGTGGTCATGATCAAACTGTTGCTGCTGCAGCAGCTGTACAACCTCTCTGACGATGCGCTGGAGTACCAGGTGCTGGATCGGCGCAGTTTCCAGCAGTTCCTTGGACTGGAACACAGCGGCAAGGTGCCTGACGCCAAGACGATCTGGGTGTGGCGCGAGCGGCTCAAGGCGCAGGATCTGATGGGCGACATCAGCGCAGCGGTCGGCGTGCAATTGCAGCGGGCGGGATTCATTGCGCGTGGCGGCCAGATCATCGATGCGAGCATCGTCAGCGCCCCGATCCAACGCAACACGCGCGAGGAGAACGCACAGATCAAGCAGGGTGGCGAGGTAGGCCAAGACTGGAGCGACGCCAAGCGGGCGCAGAAGGATGTGCAAGCCCGCTGGACCCGCAAGCACGGCAAGGCGCATTACGGCTACAAGCTGCACGCCAGCACCGATCGGCGTTGGGGCTTCATCCGCCGCCATGCGGTGAGCGCAGCCAACGTGCATGACAGCCGACACTTCGAGGAGGTGCTGGACCCCAGCAATCGCGGACGCACGGTGTGGGCCGACAGTGGCTATGCCGACGCATCGCGGGAGGCCGATCTGACGCAACGCGGCTATCGGTCGGCCATTCAGCACCAGGGCCAGGCGCGCAAGCCGCTAAGCGCGGCCGAACAGCGCCGCAACCGGCGGCTTGCCAAGGACCGGGTGTTCGGCGAACACCCGTTCGCGCGGCTGGCGCAGCAGGGCGGTAAATACCTGCGCACCATCGGGTTGGCACGGGCCACGGTGGTGATCGGGTTGAAGGTCGCCAGTCACAACCTGATGCGGCTGGCGCGGCTGCAGCAGCGGGCCATGGCGCCCGCGTGAGCGGGTGAGGCGGCCAATCCGGCCGCTCTTCCTACATCCAGGACCCCTGCGAAGCACGTTGGCTTCCTCGAACAGCCGTAACGGCAGCGCCTTTGCAGCTCACTTCAGTGAAATGACGGGTTGTTCGAGGTGCCCTTCAGTCGCGATGCGCGTTACCGATCACGCCCATCGCGGCCGATAGTCCAGATCCACCCGAAGTCGTCCCGCTAGCCCGCAACCAGCACATCGCAAACCCTCAGCCCTGTTCTCGCGACGCTGCCTGGTCCACCACCGCCGGCGCCGCACCACCCCGCGCCATGCTCGAAAACACCCCATCGCGGCGCACCCAGGCATGGAACAGCGCCGCGCACAGATGCCCCAGCACCGTGGCGAACAGCAGATACGCCAGCCACCCATGCGCGCTGCGCAGCAAGGCATACAGCGCCGGGCTGTGCGACGCGATCGGCGGCAACTGCGCGCCCGGCCACAGCACGATCGGATAGCCGCCGGCCGACAGCATCGACCAGCCCAACAACGGCATCGCCAGCATCAACGCATACAACAACCAGTGCGAGGCCAGCGCCGCCGTTTTCTGCCACCACGGCAGGTCCGCCGGCAGCGGCGGCGGCCGATGGCGCAGGCGGTTGCCCAGGCGCACGATCGCCAGCAGCAAGATCGCGATGCCCAACGGGCGGTGCAGGTCGAGCAGCCACGGCCGCTGCGACACCGAGGCGACCATGCCCACGCCGACGAACAGCATGGTCAGGATCATCGCCGCCATCAGCCAGTGCAGCAGGCGCGCGGTCAGGTTGAAATGCCCGGAGGCGTTGGCGCGGCTCATTGCGCACCCCCATGCGCCTGGCCGGTCGCATCCGGCGCCTGGCCGCGGCCGATCTCGCGTTCGCGGCGGTTGAACGAGTGCGAATACACCGCCGAGCGCGCGGCCAGGATCGGGTCGTCGGAACCGGCGATGCCGCGCGGCAGGATCAACGGGTCATAGTTCAGATCGCGGCACGGGCCGGTGGCCTGCGGCTCGGCGTGGTCGAGCACCAGGGTGCCGGCTACCACCTGTTGCCGGCCCTGCGGCCACGGCTGCGATGGATCGTTTACGGGGTCGCCGGGCGCGGCCACGGTCAGCACCAGGTCCCAGCGCAGCGGTCCTTGCGCCAGCCGCGCCTGCAGGTCCTCGCCGAGGAAATCGGCATCGGCCTGCGCGCGCTGCGCCGCGGACAGTTCCTTGAACGCGGTCTGCGGCCGCATCGACCAGCGCACGAAGCGGCTGCTGCCGTCGGCGGCGATGAAGCGGAAGCTGTTGACCCCGTTGTACTGGGTGTTGGCCCAACTGTCCGACCACGGCGCGGTCTTGGCCCACTGCTGGAATTTCTTCGCTTCCGGATAGCGTTGCACGAACGCGGCCAGCTTCGCCGGGTCCGGCTTGCCGGTGGCCGGGTCCGGCTGCGCGGCCAGGGTCTGCGCCATGAAGCCTTCCGGCGTGGCCACCACGAAGAACGGGAAGCTGTTCATCGCCGTGCGCCACTGCTGGCCGTCGTCGCTGCGCAGCAGCAGCGCCATGCTGCGCACCCGCGCCGTGGCATCGGCGCCATGCGGATCGCCGCCGCCGATCGACAGCCGCCCCAGCACCGGCACCGAGGCCTGGGCGAACACCCGCGCCGAGGACAGCGCACTGGCCTGGCCGTTGCCCTCGAAATGCCCGCTCACGCACATGCCCTTGCTGTGCGCGCGGCGAAACCCCGGATGCGGCGGGCCGCCGGCCTCGATGGCGTCGGTCATGCGCTGCGCGGTCAGCCGCTGCGGCCCGCCCAGCCAGCCCGCGCTCCAGGCGAAGGCGGCGGCGAGCGCGGCGGCGATGGCGGCAATGCCGGCCAGCGGCAGCCAGGGCCGCGGGCGCGGCGGCGGGGTGGGAGCGGGATGGGACATGGGGGCGACTCCTTTGGCGTTGGCGATTGGGAGTGAGACGTCCGGCGCCGCGTTCTATTCCCGAGGCGACGCCTGTTCGGCGTTTGCGTTGCGCTTTTTCGCCGCCGGCGGCTCCTTGCGGCCCGCCAGGCTGCACAATCGCGTGGATGTCGCCGCCCAGACGGGCGGCTCGCCCCGGCCAGGGAATAATCCGCCTCGCCGTGCGTCCTACCTGTGATTGCCCCTTCCCGAGCGCTGCACGCCACCCTGCCCATGGACGAACTCGACGACGATTCCCTGCGTGCGCTGATGCCCCGATTGCGGCGCTTCGCCCAGTCGCTGAGCGGCGATGCGGCCAGTGCCGACGACCTGGTGCAGGCGGCGCTGGAACGCGCGTTGCGGCGCTGGTCCACGCGCCGCGACGCCGATGCGCTGCAGCCGTGGCTGTTCGCGATCGTGTACCGGCAGTTCGTCGACGCGCGCCGGCGCGCGCAGCGCTGGCAGCGGGTGCTGGCCCTGTTCGCGCCGCAGCAGCCGACCCAGGCGCCATCCGCCGAACAGGTGCACGACGGCCGCGCGATGCTGGCGGCGTTCGCGCAACTGCCGGCCGAGCAGCGCGCGTTGCTGTTGCTGGTCAGCGTCGAAGGCTTCAGCTACCGCGACGCGGCCACCGCGCTGGACCTGCCGATCGGCACGGTGATGTCGCGGTTGTCGCGCGCCCGCGAGAAACTGCGCCAGCTCGGCGAAGGCCGCAGCGGCAACCCTGCCTTGCGAGTGCTCAAATGACCGTGCTGCGCCCCGACGACGAAACCCTGCACGCCTATGTCGATGGCCGCCTGGACCCTGCGCGGCGCGCGCAGGTCGCCGCATGGCTGCAGGCCAATCCTGAGCACGCCGCGCGCGTGGCCGGCTGGAAACAGGACGCCGACGCGCTGCGCGCGGCCTGGGCCGGTGCGGAGGCGATGCCGGCCAACCCGGTATTGACCGTGCCCGCGCTGCGCCGCCGCGTGCGCCAGCGGCGCCGCACGCTGGCCGCCATGGCGGCCAGCTGCGTGCTGACGCTTGGCCTGGGCATCACGCTTGGCTGGCAGCTGCGCGACAGTCGCCTCGGCGGCGAGCGCCTGCCGATGGCCGACGCGGTGGCCGCGTACCGCCTGTTCGCCGACGGCGAGCAGCCGCTGGAATTCGACCCGGCGCGACGGGTGGCCTTGCAGGGCTGGCTGCGCACCCATTTCGGCGCCGCCGGCGCGGTGCCGGACCTGCAGGCGCAGGGCTTCGCGCTGCGCGGCGGGCGCTTGTTGTCTACCCCCGAAGGCGCCGCGGCGATGCTGGTCTACCAGGACGCCGACGGCGCGCGCATCGGCCTGTACCTGCGTCCGCGCAGCGCCCGCCTCGGCAACGGCGAGCGCCGCGACGGCCGCCTGCTGGCGCAGTACTGGTCCGAAGGAAACACCGCCTTCGCCCTGGTCGGCCCGGCCACGCAGACCCGCATGCGCCAGATCGCCCCGCTGCTGCGCGGGCAGGGCTGAGCCAGCAGAAGGCGTCGGGACTGAAGTCCCTTCCACAGTGCACCCCAGCGGGCGTCCGCGAGCTCCTGTAGGAGCGGCTTCAGCCGCGACCAACGAAGTCAGTAACCCGGCGATTTTGCTTTTCTGTCGCGGCTGAAGCCGCTCCTACAGTGCACCCTGCAAGAGAGCCGCAAATTCCTTGTGGGAGCGACTTCAGTCGCGACGAGCGAAGGGGTGAAGATGCCGCGACCGGACCGCGTCGGGACTGAAGTCCCTCCCACAGGGCACCCAGCGAACAGGCTGCAAGTTCCTGTTCCTGTAGGAGCGGCTTCAGCCGCGACCAACGAAGTCAGTAACCCGGCTATTTTGCTTGTCTGTCGCGGCTGAAGCCGCTCCTACAATGCACGCTGCGAGCAAGCCGCAAGCCCCTTGTGGGAGCGGCTTCAGCCGCGACGAGCGAAGCGATGGAGGTGCCGTGGCCGGACAGTGTCGGTAGACCCCGACACCCCGCCAAACCCTACCCGGCGTAGCGCGCCTTCAGCATCGCGTAGGCCGAGCGCAGTGCCAGCGCTTCGCCGCCGGCGGGGCGGCCGGGGCGGTCGCTGTCGTTCCAGGCGTACACGTCCAGGTGCGCCCAGGCCTGCCGCGCCGGCACGAAGCGCTCCAGGTACAGCGCCGCGGTCACCGCGCCGGCCATGCGCGAGCCGGCGTTGGCCAGGTCGGCGATCGAGCTGGTCAGGTAGCGCAGGTACGGGCGCCACAGCGGCATGCGCCACACCGGGTCGCGGCTGCGTTCGCCGGCGGCGATCCAGGCCTGCGCCAGCGCGTCGTCGTTGGAAAACAGCGCCGGCAGATCCGGCCCCAGCGCGACCCGCGCCGCGCCGGTCAGCGTGGCGAAATCCAGGATCGCGTCCGGCGCCTGTTCGCTGGCGTAGGTCAGCGCGTCGCACAGCACCAATCGGCCTTCGGCATCGGTGTTGTCGATCTCCACACTGATGCCCTGGCGGGTGGCGATCACGTCGCCGGGGCGGAACGCGTCCGGGCCGACCGCGTTCTCCACCGCCGCGAGCAGCACGGTCAGCCGCAGCGGCAGCCGCTGCGCCATCACCAGCCCGGCCAGCGCCAGCGCATGCGCCGCGCCGCCCATGTCCTTCTTCATGTGGCGCATGCCGTCGGCCGGTTTCAGATCCAGGCCGCCGGTGTCGAAGCACACGCCCTTGCCGACCAGCGCCACGTGCGGGTGCGCGTCTTCGCCCCAGCGCAGCACGATCAGCCGCGGCGCGCGGTGCGAGGCGCGGCCGACCGCGTGGATCGCCGGGAAGTTGCGCAGCAGCAACTCTTCGCCAACGATGCTTTCGCACTGCGCGCCGTGCGCGTCGGCGATCGCGCGCGCGGCCGCTTCCAGCTGGTCCGGCCCCATGTCCTCGGCCGGCGTGTTGACCCAGTCGCGCACGCGCACGCACGCCTCCAGCTGGTCGCACACCTCCGCGCTCGGCGTGGCCAGCAGCTGCGCCGGCACCCGCGTCGGCTGCTTGTAGCGGGCGAAGCGGTAGCTGCCCAGGCCCCAGCCCAGGTGCAGCGCGGCCTGCTCCTCCTCGCTCAGCGCGCTGGCCAGCCGCCAGCTGCTGCCGGCCGGCAGCGCGTGCGGCGCGTGCGCGTAGGCATAGGCATCGCCGCGGTCGCCCACACCCAGCACCGCCGCGGCCACGCCATCCGCGCCGGGCAGCAACAGCACCGTGCCGGGGGCGGCCACGAACTGCTGCGCGTCCAGCCACGCCACCCAGGCCGGCGCCTGCGCGGCGCGCCATTCGGCCAGGCGTTCGCGGTCCAGCACATGCAGCGGCAGCGCGTGGGGGGAGGCATCGGTGAAGCCGGAAGGCAGGGACATCAGCGGGTCCTTGTGGGGCGGGCGCGGCCGGCGCGGCGCGCGGCCAGGGCGAAGAGGCGGCAGCGGGCGGCGCTCATGCGCGCGCGCCGAGGGCCGGCTGCGTGGCGTCCAGCCAGTCGGCCAGGCCGGTGAGGGTATCGAAGTGCAGGTCCGGCGGCGTGGGCGGATGCCAGGCCTGCGCGTCGCGGTTGATCCAGCAACCGCGCAGCCCGGCCTGCATCGCGCCGACCACGTCCATCTCGATGTGGTCGCCGACGTGCAGTACCTCCGCACAGGGCACGCCCAGGCGCGCGCAGGCGGCGTGGAAGATGCTCGGGTCCGGCTTGGCCGCACCGTGTTCGCGCGCGCTGAGCTGGAACGCGAAATGCGAGGCCAGGCCGATCGTGGCCAGGTCGGCGTTGCCGTTGCTCAGCGCCACCACCGGCATCCGCGCGGCGATCCGCTGCAGCGCGGCGATGCTGTCCGGATAGCACTCCACCTGGTTGCGCGCGGCATAGAACACCGCGAACGCCGGCTCCACCAGCGCCTCGTCGGCGCCGCTGTCGCGCAGCGCGCGGCGCAGGGTCAGCCGGCGCATCTCGCTCAGGTCGTGGACCAGGTGCGGATGCGCGGCGAACACCTCATCGCGCAGCTGCCGCATCGCCGCGATCGGGAACCGCTCGGCGGTGCGCGGACTGTGCTGCAGCAGCCAGTCGTGCAACACCTGCTCGATGCGCGCGCCGATCGGCGCGAACGGCCACAGCGTGTCGTCCAGGTCCAGCGTGATCGCGCGAACGGGGAAGGAAGGCAAGGAAGTCACTCGCAACATTTTACGCGAACCCGCCGCAGCGACCGTCGCCCTAGGTAGACACGCGCGCCGCCAGCGCCGCGCCGACCGCTTTTCCGAGTCCGAAGTCCCGAGTCCCCAGTCCCGCCACTCATTCCAGCAACCTGGCCCAGCGCTGCATGCCTTCCACCCGCGCCAGCACCATCTTGATGCACACCAGCAGCGGCACCGCCAGCAGCAGCCCGATCATGCCCCACAGCCAGCCGAACAGCATCAGCGCCAGGATCAGCATCAGCGGCGAGATCGCCATGCGCCGGCCGAGCACGATCGGCGTCACCACCTGGCCTTCGAGCATGTGCAGCGCCAGGTACAGGATCGCCGGTAGCGCCGCGCTCAGCGGATCGCGGAACTCCACGAAGCCCATCAGCAGCATCAGGATCGCGCCGATCAGCGGGCCCACGTACGGGGCGAAGTTCAGCAGCGCCACCACCGTGCCCCACAGCAGCGCTTCCTGCAGCGGAATCTTCAGCAGCACCAGGATGCCGGCGAAGATCAGCCCGACCAGGGTGTTGATGACGCTGATGGTCAGCACGTAGCGCGACACCTCGCGCTCGATCGAACGCAGGATGTCGGTGGTGAATTTCTGCTGCTGGCGGTTCGGCAGCAGCGCGATCGCATGCCGCTGCAGGTTCTCGCCGAACACCATGAAGAAGAACGTCAGCAATACCACCGCCAGCGCCGAGGCGGCCAGCCGCGGGGTGCGCACCAGCGCCTTGTACGGATCGTCCAGCTGGGTGCGGATCACCTGCACGCGGCGGCCGTTGTCGCCGCCGGCGGCGCGCGCGAAATTCTCCGCCGCCTGGTTGGCCTGCTGCATCGGCTTGGTCAGGTCGCGCACCTGGGTGGCGATGTGGCGCATCTGCCCGGGCGCCTGTTGCACCCACTCGGCGGCCGGCCCGGCCAACTGCATGGTCAGCGCCGTGGCCACCGCCATGCCCGACAGCAGCACCAGCAGCGCGCCAAGGAAGCGCGGCACGTACAGCCGCCGCAGCCCGCGCAGGATCGGATTGCCGACCAGGGCGAAGAACGCGGCCAGCAGCACCGGCAGGATCACCTCCTGCGCCGCCCACAAGGTGTAGCCCACCGCCAGCGTCGCCAGCACCACCAACGACATCGGTCCGCGCGGGCGCGGTGCGGGCGGTGGCGGGAAGGCGTCCTCGGGGGGCGGTGCCACGTCGCCGGCGTCGGCCACGGATTCGGAGAGAGTGCTCATCGGACCTGCGCTGCGTACGGTGGCCCCGGCACGCGTCCGCTGGACACGCGCCGTTCGGCACAAAAAGGGGAAGCGGAGTGTAGGCCGATCCTGGCCTGCGCGGTATGAAGGCGGCGTGGCGACCGCAGCGGGTCGCGACGCGACGCTCAGCGTTCGGAGACGTCGGTGGCCGCTTCGGCCGCGCGCGGCGGCGCCTGCGGCGATGCGGCGAACGGCGCATCGACCGGCGCGGTGGCCACGACGGGCGCAACGGGCGCAAACGGCGGCCGCGGCACGCCTGCGGCCGCGGGCGTCTCGACCGCCTCGGCCGCATCCTGCGCGGTGTCCGCCGCGCGTTCGGCCTGGTCGGAGGCTTCCTTGACCTTGGTCGCGGTCAGCAGGCTGGAGACCGCGCTGAGCATCTGCAGCCAGCGCGCGCCGCCAAGCTTGCCGATCGCCGCCGCCGGCTCGGCGCGTCCGGCCAGAAAACCGGCGCCCAACCCCACCGCGACGATGCGCAGCGGCGTCCAGCCTTCGCGCCAGACCCGCTGCAGCGTGGTCCACTGCGTCTGCATCTGCTGCTGGCGGCCTTCCAGCACCGTCTCGGCGCGGGCGATGCGGTGCTGCAGTTGATCGAATTTCATCGGCGCGTCTCGCTGGCCGCGGCTGCGTTGCCGCCGGCATGATCCTCGTCGTCGTCGCCACCGATCCCCAGCTTCGCCAGCTGGCGGCGGGTGGCGTCGAGCTTGCTCATCTCGAAATAGCGCAGCGCCTGCCAGGCGCCCAGGGCGGTGACCACCAGACTGAACGCAGCGGTCGCCGAGATCGACGCCAGCCACGACCAACCCAGCCGCTGCAGCACCGCGATCAACGCGCCCATCAGCAGCATCCATGCCGACGCGCCGAACGACACCGCGATGGTCAGCCACACCAGCGCCCGCGCCAGGGCCGCACGCGCCAGGGCCAGATCCGCCACCACCAGCTTGCGCAGCGCGCGGCTGGCTTCCAGCGTGGCGTTCAGGCCCTCGCGGCCGGCCTGGCCGAACTCGCGGAACGATTGCTCCAGCGAGGGCTGTTCGGCCTCCGCTGGATCGGGCGCGGCGGCGCCGTCGCGGGCCTGCTCGTCGCTCACGTGGCTTACTTGTCGCTGCTGCGCGCCAGCTTGGCGATGATCCAGCCGGTGGCGAAGGCCACGCCGAACGAAGCCAGCGGGCGCTCGCGGATCAGCTCGGCGGCGCTGTCGATCAGATCGCGGCCCTTGTCCAGCAGCACATCGACCTGCTCCTTCGCCGCGGCACCGCCGAACTCGGCAGCGGCCAGCCCGGACAGCGCGCTGTCGGACAGCTCGGCCTTGACGTTGGCCTTGCCCAGCTTCAGCTCGTCGCCCGCGGCACCGGCGGCGCCCTTGATCGCGTCGCCGGCGTAGCTGGCGGCCGACTTCAGGTGCGAACCGGCTTCGCTGAGGTTGTCCTTGAGGTTTTCGGTATTGGTGGGGTTGGCATTCATCGCGTGTCTCCTGACGGTGGTAGGGGCATACCTGCGCGCGGCAGGCGGTTCGCGGATCGCGATCGAGACAAATAGCATCGACGCGGTGTAGAGCTTGTTAGGCCCGGGCGGCACGCGTACATCTTGGTGGCTCGCATTATGTCCAAGTACAGCGCGCCCCGCGCACCCAGGCTTTCTGTAGGAGCGGCTTCAGCCGCGACGAACGGAGTGGCAGACCTCGCCGGCAACCGGACCGCGTCGGGGCTGAAGCCCCTCCCACAGTGCACCCAGCCAGACGGCCGCACGCTTTTTGTGGGAGCGACTTCAGTCGCGACGAGCGGAAGCGGAAGACGTAGCCCGTCTCGGATCCTGTCGGGGCTGAAGCCCCTCCTACAGTGCACCCGGCCGGATGGCCGACGGCTTTTTGTAGGAGCGGCTTCAGCCGCGACGAGCGGAGCCGCAAACCTGGCCGCTCCCGGAACCGATCAGCGCCGCCGCCCCGCACCCACCTCACTGCATCAACAAATCCGCCTGCGCCCCGCCACGCACCACGCGCAGCACCAACTGCGCCGGCTTGCGCGCGAAATTGGCGCGGAAGCTGGCCAGGTCGGCGAACTCGCCGGTGGAGGCGGCCATCACGATGTCGCCGCTGGCCAAGCCATTGCGCGCCGCGCGGCTGCCGCGCGCCACGGTCCCGACCAGTACCCCGTTGATGCCGGACTGGCGCAGCGATTCGGGCAGGTCGGTGAAGCTGGCGCCGCCCAGCCGCGGGTCCAGCGACTCGCCGCTCACCGCACGCGGCTGCTCCTTCAAGGTGGCCTTGATCTGCAGCGGCTTGCCGTCGCGGCGCACGTCCAGCGTCACCGTGCTGCCCACCGGCTGCAGGCCTTCGTAGTTGTGCAACGCCTCGGCGCTGTCCAGCCGTTCGCCGTTGGCGCCCACCACCACGTCACCGGGCTGCAGCCCCGCGCCGGCCGCCGCCGAACCGGTCAGCACCCGCGTCACCAGCGCGCCGCGCGGCGCGTCCAGGCCCAGGCCCTGCGCCATCTGCGCGGTCAGGTTCTGGGTCTCGATGCCGAAGGTGCCGCGGATCATCACCCCGTTGTTCTTCAGCAACTGCTCGACCACCGCCCGCGCCAGGTTCGACGGGATCGCCAGGCCCAGGCCGATGTTGCCGGCCATGCTGCCCTGCGGGTTGAAGCTGGCGGTGTTGATGCCGACCAGCTCGCCGTGCAGGTCCACCAGCGCGCCGCCGGAGTTGCCCGGGTTGATCGAGGCGTCGGTCTGGATGAAGTTCTGGTAGCCCAGGCCGCGGATGCCGTTGCGGCCCATCGCCGAAACGATGCCCGAGGTCACCGTCTGGGTGAAACCGAACGGGTTGCCGATCGCCACCACGAAATCGCCCACGCGCAGCTTGCTGCTGTCGCCCAGGCGGATCTCGGTGAGCTTGTCGGCCTTGATCCGGATCAGCGCCACGTCGGTGTCCGCGTCCGAGCCCATGAACTCGGCCTTGAAGCTGCGCCCGTCGGCCAGGGTCACCTGCACGTCGTCGGCGTTCTCCACCACGTGGTGGTTGGTCAGCACATAGCCGTTCTTGGCGTCGATGATCACGCCCGAGCCCAGCGACTCGTTGATCCGCTCCTGCGGGATGTCCGGGAACAGGCGGCGGAAGAACGGGTCGTTGAAGTACGGATTGCGCACCCGCACCACCTGCTTGGTGTTGATGCTGACCACCGCCGGCATGGTCTGCTGCAGCATCGGCGCCAGTGACGGCAGCGGCTGCCCGGCCACCGAGGCCGGCAAGGCGGCGCTGCCGGCCACCGTTTGCGCCACCGGCGCGGCGGGGGCGGGCGCGGCCTCGGCGCGGTTGTCCAGGTGCGCGTTGATCGCGGTGGCGGCGAAACCGCCGAAGGCAGCGGCGGCGGTCAGGGTCAGCAGCGTGGGCAGCGGTCGCATGGGTCGGGTTCCGGATGACGCGGCGGGGGACGCAAGGCAGATGGGCGCCGAGGCGCATAAATCAAGATGAACGCGCGGCGTTTAACCGCCAGTGAAAGCCCGGCGCCGGGCAAACCCACGGCGGCGTACGGAGGCGCCGAACCACCCGGTTTCGGCGTTGACAGCGGGCCCGCCCAGGGTTAGCGTGGGCACTTCGTTTTGCCACTACATGTAGCGGTAAGACGTCAAAGCAACCCAACTACTGGGGTTTTCGCTGGGGTCGATACCCCAGGGGGCGCACGCAGTGACGCATGGCGTGAACGTGAGACGGGCGGTCGAACGCCCTATGCATTCCCATTCGGCCGAAGGGCGGCGCCGCGCGCGCTGCCGCGGCTGTCGTCGTCGCGCAGCGCAAACCGCATACAAATAAGAGACACGGCGGACGGCCACCCCCATCCGCCCCATCGGGACAGGTTCGAGGAGAACAGAAAAGAATGAGCACGGTGCGCCTGGAAGTCGTCCAGACCGAGTCCAAGCAGAACCCCATCCCGATGCAGCCTGCGTCGCAGGATATCTGGGACAAGAAATACCGCCTGAAGACCAAGCAGGGCGACCCGCTGGATGCCGACATCGACGGCACCTACCAGCGCGTGGCGCGCGCGCTGGCCGATGCCGAGGCCACCGAGGAAAAGCGCGCCTACTGGTTCGAACGCTTCGCCTGGGCGCTGCGCCGCGGTGCGATCCCGGCCGGGCGCATCACCTCCAACGCCGGCGCGCTGGAACACAAGCCGGCCACCAGCACCATCAACTGCACCGTGTCGGGCACCGTCACCGACTCGATGGACGGCATCCTGGAGAAGGTCCACGAAGCCGGCCTGACCCTCAAGGCCGGCTGCGGCATCGGCTACGAGTTCAGCACGCTGCGCCCGCGCGGCGCGTTCGTGGCCGGCGCCGGCGCCTACACCTCCGGGCCGATGTCGTTCATGGATATCTTCGACAAGATGTGCTTCACCGTGTCCTCGGCCGGCGGCCGCCGCGGCGCGCAGATGGGCACCTTCGACGTGTCGCACCCGGACGTGAAGGACTTCATCCGCGCCAAGCGCGAGGACGGGCGCCTGCGCCAGTTCAACCTGTCGCTGCTGATCACCGACGGCTTCATGCAGGCGGTGGAGACCGACGCCGACTGGCCGCTGGTGTTCCCGGTGAACCGCAAGGAAGAGGCCGACATCGACCTGACCAGCGCCACCGACGTGGTCTGGCGCGACTGGCCCACCCACAGCAACTACATCGTGCGCGACGACGGCCTGGTCGCGTGCAAGGTGTACGGGCAGATCCGCGCCCGCCACCTGTGGGACATGATCATGGTCTCCACCTACGACTACGCCGAGCCGGGCTTCATCCTGATCGACCGCGTCAACGAAATGAACAACAACTGGTGGTGCGAGAACATCCGCGCCACCAACCCGTGCGGCGAGCAGCCGCTGCCGCCGTACGGCGCCTGCCTGCTCGGCTCGATCAACCTCACCAACTTCGTGCGCGACCCGTTCACCGCGCAGGCGCGCTTCGACTGGGAGGAGTACAAGGAAGTGGTGCGCGTGTTCACCCGCATGCTCGACAACGTGGTCGAGGTCAACGGCCTGCCGCTGCAGCAGCAGCGCGACGAGATCCTGCGCAAGCGCCGCCACGGCATGGGCTTCCTCGGCCTGGGCTCGACCATGACCATGCTGCAGATGAAGTACGGCAGCGCCGCCTCGTGCGAATTCACCGAAGCCATCGCCCGCGAAATGGCCGTGGCCGGCTGGGAAACCGCCCTGACCCTGGCCAAGGAAAAAGGCCCGGCGCCGATCATGCAGGAGACCTTCGCCGTCACCGCCGCCATGCTGCGCCAGCGCCCGGAAATGGCCAAGGACGGTTGGCGCGTGGGCCAGCAGATCGAAGGCAAGCTGCTGCACGCCAAGTACAGCCGCTACATGCAGCGCATCGCCGAAGTGGCGCCGGAACTGGTGGACGAACTGGCCGAAGTGGGCGCGCGCTTCACCCACCACAGCTCCATCGCCCCCACCGGCACCATCTCGCTGAGCCTGGCCAACAACGCCTCCAACGGCATCGAGCCCAGCTTCGCCCACCACTACAGCCGCAACGTGATCCGCGAAGGCAAGAAGTCCAAGGAGAAGGTGGACGTGTTCTCCTTCGAACTGCTGGCCTACCGCCACCTGGTCAACGCCAAGGCGATGCCGTTCGCCGAGGCCGCCGACGCGCAGCTGCCGGACTACTTCATCTCCGCCGACGACATCCACCCCAAGGAACACGTGGACGTGCAGGCCGCGGCGCAGAAGTGGGTGGACAGCTCCATCTCCAAGACCGCCAACGTCCCCACCGACTACCCCTACGAGCAGTTCAAGGACATCTACCGCTACGCGCACCAGCAGGGGTTGAAGGGCTGCACCACGTTCCGCTTCAACCCGGCCGCCTTCCAGGGCGTGCTGGTCAAGGAAGCGGACCTGGAGAACACCACCTACCGCTTCGAACTGGAAGACGGCAGCATGGTGGAAGTGAAGGGCAACGAGCAGATCGAATACGACGGCGAAATGCACACCGCCGCCAACCTGTTCGACGCCCTGAAAGAAGGGTATTACGGCAAGTTCTGAAGGCCAGGTTTTGTGTCTCCCGCAGCGGCGGGGGACATGGCGGCGGCGGGGAAATCGGGGAAGCGGCATGCGGGCTTTCCCCAACGCTTCCCCACCGCGCGTCGTTTGCCGTCGCATCCGGTTCCACGCTTCACGCCAATCGGTATAGCATCGCCCGCGTTACATAAACACTGACACCCTGAGGAGGGTTTTTTATGAGCAACGGTAATGGTGTGACGGCGACGCTGACGCAAGTCGCCGAAAACGTAAAAGAGACCGCCAGCAACATGGGCGACGCGATCGCCGCCACCGCCAGCGATGCCGTCGCCAGCGTCAAGCAGACCGCCGGGAACGTGCAGAAGCGCGTGCAGGACCAGGTCGCCAAGACCCGCAAGGCGGTCAAGAAGGCCGAGAAGGCCGTGGCCAAGCGCGCAGAGAAGGCCGGCAAGTCGGTGAAGAAGACCGTCGCCAACGCGCGCAAGAAACTGGAAGCGGCCAAGGCCAGCGCCCAGTCCGAAGCCGCCGCGCTGAAGAAGGCCGGCAAGAAGACCGCCAAGAAGGCGGCTGCGAAGAAGGCCCCGGCCAAGAAAGCCGCCGCCAAGAAGACCGCGACCAAGAAGGCCGCAGTGAAGAAGGCGCCGGCCAAGAAGGCGGTAGCGAAGAAGTCGGTAGCGAAGAAGGCCGCGCCGAAGAAGGCGGTCAAGAAGGTCGCCGCGAAGAAGGCCGTGGCCAAGAAGTCGGTGGCCGCCAAGAAGACCGCGGTCAAGAAGAGCGTCGGCGCGCGCAAGGCCGTCGCCAAGAAGGCAGTGAAGAAGGTCGCCAAGGCCGCCAAGAAGAGCACCGCCAAGGTCGCCAAGAAGACCGCCGCAACGAAGAAGACCGCCGTGCGCAAGAGCGCCGGCAAGAAGGCCGCGGCCACCCGCGCCCGGAAGTAAGCCGTCCCACGCTGCATCCTCTCTCCCGTTCGCGGGAGAGGGGCAGGGCGAGGGACGCACGCCCCAACACGACACGCACATCAGGAACGCATCATGGCCGTCAAGATCGACAAGAAAATCAAGGGCTACGCCGTCGTCACCGCCGAAGACAAGGCGCGCGAAGCGGCGCCACCGGTGCCCGCCGCGTCGATCGACCGCGCCACCGCCGAGGCCGAAGTGCCGGTGGACAACATCATCCACATGCACGAGCGCATCGAGCGCCCGGACGTGCTGATCGGCAGCACCTACAAGATCAAATCGCCGTTGGTGGAACACGCCATGTACGTGACCCTCAACGACATCGTGCTCAACGCCGGCACCGAGCACGAACTGCGCCGCCCGTTCGAGATCTTCGTCAACTCCAAGTCCATGGAACACTTCCAGTGGATCGTGGCGCTGACCCGCATCATGTCCGCCGTGTTCCGCAAGGGCGGCGACGTCACCTTCCTGGTCGACGAGATGAAGGCCGTGTTCGACCCCAAGGGCGGTTACTTCAAGGCCGGCGGCGTGTACATGCCCTCGCTGGTCGCCGAACTGGGCAGCATCGTCGAAGAGCACATGAAGTCCATCGGCCTGCTGCACGACCCGGAGATGAGCGACCACCAGCGCGCGCTGATCAACGAAAAACGCAAGCAGTACGAAGACCGCTCAAAAAAAAACAATGAAATGAAGCCGGCTGTTCCTTCTCCTGCGGGAGAAGGTGCCCGAAGGGCGGATGAGGGTACGGTTTCGACCGACTCAACCGCCGACCACGAAGAAGACATCGCCGTCACCGGCGACGGCGCGAGTTTCCCGCCGTCGGCCACGATGTGCCACAAGTGCAACACCAAGGCCTTGGTCATCATGGACGGGTGTGCTACTTGTTTGAATTGTGGTTATTCGAAGTGTGGGTGAGCTATGAATATAAAGGCGCTTACTTTTTCTGAGCTTGAGATTCAGCGAATTTTTGGTCACGAAGCCGCAGAGAGCGAAGATATTGAACGGCTTCGCGAATACTATTTTAAAAACGATACCTATGAGCAAGTAACGTCCGAACTTCCATTTCGAATTCTTGTCGGGCATAAGGGTGTCGGTAAGTCGGCCTTATTCAAGGTCGCGATGGCGGAAGCAGAGGAGCAGGGAAGGCTCACAGTTCTCATCAGGCCTGACGACATAGTCGGAATTGGCTCCGATACGGGGGACTTCATTCGGGCTATTCGAGATTGGAAAGAGGGGCTAGTCTCCATAATCGGAGAGAAGATCGTTACTGGCTTTGGGTTTGAGAACACTGCTCTTAATAAGGCTGCTCTGGTTGGTGGTCAATTGCTAAATGCGGTTGCAGCATTCTTTGAAGAAAAGAAGCCTCTTGTTGGAGGGGTGAAGAAAAATGTACTTCAACACTTTTTGAAGTATAAGTGTGTAAGCATCTACATAGATGACTTGGATCGTGGCTGGCAGGGGCGTCCGCACGATATACATCGAATATCGGCTCTCCTTAATGCAGTTAGGGATTTGGCGGCTGACAATAGAGGGCTGAGCTTTAAAATTTCTCTTCGGTCGGATGTTTACTACTTAGTTCGGACGTCAGATGAATCTACAGATAAGATTGAAGGGTCTGTTATTTGGCATGCTTGGAATAATCACGAAATATTTGCGTTGTTAGTTAAGCGTATACGTACCTTCTTTGGGGAGGTTGGTGATGAAAAGGTTTTGGTTACGCTAAAGCAAACTCAGCTGGCTGAGACGTTAACTAAGGTGATGGAGGGTCGCTTTAGTGGTGAAGGTAAGTGGCGTAACGCACCAATTTATCGCGTGCTGATGTCCCTAATAAGGAAACGTCCGAGGGACCTTGTTAAGCTACTAACGCTTGCTGCACGAGAGACTCGCAATCGAGGGGGTGATAAGATTTCGACATCTGATTTTAAGGCAATCTTTGACGAATATTCACAGGGGCGAATTCAAGATACCGTGAATGAATTCCGATTTGAGCTCCCTGAGATAGAGCGACTCCTAGTCAACATGAAGCCTAATAAAAGGGAGAGGCAAGCGCGGTCGGGTTACGTATATCAGACTGACAAGCTTCTTGAGAAGATTAGAGGCATTTCCCAAATGGGAAAGTTTCAGTTCTCGAATGGGAAGGTTGCGGATGAAAAGGCCTTGGCTGCCTTCATGTACAAAATTAATTTTCTTGTGGCGAGAAAGGACATGCCTGATGAATCGGTTGTAAGGCGATACTTCGAAGAAAATAGGTATTTATCTTCAAATTTTGCTGATTTTGGTTTCGCCTGGGAGATTCATCCTGCTTATAGATGGGCGCTTCAGCCCGATTCTTTGGCTGATATATTCCAGCAGTTAGCATTGACTGACTAGAGAATTTAACTCTGAATAACCTTGCCGGGCTTCACCTTCGAAGCATTTGAAGCCACGGCAGGTGTGCCAGTTTTGCTAGGTTAACTGCGGTTTTCTTGCATTGTCTAGCATGCGCAACCGTCTTTGCGCCGCCGAAAGCGGTCCAGTCAAGTACTTGTTCTGTTCCCTTCTAGAGAACCGAATGCCGTGGTCCGAATACCGGGCTCAGAGTAGATTTTCTATTTATGTATAGCCTGAATTTCTGTCTACAAAAGTCGTTGACGCAGGGTTTGGCAAAGAACAAAATTGAATCGCTGCGTTAAATCACGCAGCCGGGCTTGGCAGCCCGACCACTCAGGCGCACCAGCGCCCATCTTCGATGCCCGGCGCTTTTTTGTTGCCCGGGCGTTATCGTGGGCGATTAGCTCGCATGCTTCATGGCGGGCGGTACGTGGAGGCCGCAAGGCCTGCCGGTCCCTGAGTCCGGTCTGCCAACCCGTACCGTCCGCCACCCTGCTTGGCAGCAGTGGGCGGACTTCTTTCAACTCAGGAGAAGTCGTCTATGTCCCGCAAAGCAACCGCACCCACGAGTAACCCGTCCTCCCGTCGCCGTACCCGCGATGCCACGCCGTCGCCCGCCACGCCTTTCGTCCCCGGCCCGATGCCGCGCGTCCCGCTCGGCGACCTGACGTACACCACGCTGTTCAATCCGGTCCTGACGGAAGACGAACTGCCGCGCAAGCGCGCGCCGCGTCCGCATCAACCCACGCAGTGCACCATTGGCTACACCTGCCACGACGTGATGGTGGACGGCCACCGGCAGAGCCAGCGCATTCCCACCCTGCGCTTGAGCGGCCAGTGGCTGGAAGCCTTGGGATTCGCGCCGGGTAGCAAGCCGCAGATCGCCATCGTCGATGGCGCGTTGGTGATCACGCCCGTGCCGAACGCCAAGCGGTGCTGAGCCATCGCGCCGACTGATCGAGTGCGTGTCGGTGCTGGTCGGGCGCGAGTCGGATTGCCAGTCAGCATTGGGAGTTGCCGCGTGGTTTTGGTTTTATAGCCACGCGCCCATCGTTCGTGCGCGCGACACGAACAATGGGCACAAGCATTGGTCCAGACGATGGACAAGTTTTGATTTGGCAGGGAGCACCCGGCGCTCGACCTTTGAGTTTCCAGTCTCCAGTTGGCTGCCTGCGGCTCGACTCCAGCGATGGGCTAGGCAGGGCGGTGGACCTTGCTGGAGTGGCCGGTGGCTGAGGCGTGGCTCCCACCGCTTGTTGGCCGGTAGCGGGGCGGCCGGCCAGCAAAAAAGTTTTGGCCGTCTCAGAATTTGCAACAAAGGAGCGATACGATTGTTAGCGCTGGGCAATGCCTGCGCACTGCGGTTGCCCGCCTACAACTCTATCAAGCTCAAGGATGACGCAATGTCGAACCCCCACGTTCGCCTTTCCCGCCGTATCGGTGTGGCCTGCCTGTGGCTGCTTGCCGGGATGCTGGCTTCGCCGCTGAGCCAAGCGGCGCCGCAGCCGCAATACGGACCACCCTATTCGGCCAACTCCCCGAGCGGTTCAGCCGCCTTTCCAACGGTCGGCCAAGCGGTGCAGTTCATCCATGATGGGATCATGCGGCTGTGTGAAAGCGGTACGGGAGGTTGCGTCAACCCGCCTGTCATTACCGATTCTTACAGCGACGGTTATACGGTTGCCTACGTTTATTCCAACGGGCGTGAGTGGGGGAGGGTGTTCGCGAACGACAACATCCCCGGCCAAGGCTCGCCAGCTAAGAATGCGGGCAGCTGCAACACCATGTGCACCGGCGGCCTGGGCCAGCAGGGCGACAACACAGGCCCGCATGGCAGCAGCGGCGACGCGGCGCTGAAACAGGGTGGCGTGCATCGGGGCAGTTCCTTCGAAGGCGACCCGATCAATACCGCCACCGGCAACATGTTCCGCCAGGACACCGACTACGATTCGCCGACCTGGCTGACGCTGCGCCGCTTCTACAACAGCAAGACCTTCGTCACCCCGGTCGCGCTGGGCAAGCAGTGGCGCCATTCGTTCGAACGCACCCTGGACGTCATGCTGTCCAGCGTCGCCAATGGCGGCAGCCGGGTCGAGGCCCGGCGTCCGGATGGTGGCGTGGAACGGTTCCGCCTGAGCAACGGAGTGTGGACGACGGATCCGGACATGCCCGACATCCTGACCGAGCGCCGCGACAGCGCAGGCCTGTTGCTGGGCTTTGCGTTGGAGGTCAGGGCCACGCAGCAGACGGAGATCTACGACACTGCTGGCCTGCTGCGCTCGGTCTTCGACCGCATGGGCCAGACGGTGCTGACCCTGTCCTACAGCGATCCGCCGACGGTGCCCGGCACCAAGACCCCACCCAACCTGCTGCAGCGGGTGACCGACGCGGGTGGCCGCGCGCTGAGCTTCGCTTATGACAGCAATAGCCGCCTGAGCACGGTCACTTTGCCGGATGGCGGCACGCTGACCTACGGCTACGACACCACCGGCAACCTGACCTCTGTGCAATACCCGGATGGCAAGACGCGCCAATACGTCTACAACGAGCAAACGCTCACCTCCAAGGCAAACCTGCCCACGGCCCTGACCGGCGTCATCGACGAGAAGGGCATCCGCTTCGAGAGCACCGGCTACGCCAGCAACGGCAAGGCGATCTCCTCAAGCTTCGCCGGCAACGTCGACGCCATGACGGTCGAATACGCCGCATCGACCTACAACTGGGGCATTCCAGCGACCATCACCTCGCCACTGGGGACGCGGGTCACCCTGGGCTACACCGACAGTGGCTATGGATCGCTGAAGCCGACCGGTGCCGGCGCGGCGTGCGGCGAACAATGCAACCAGCCGTGGAAGTCGCTGACCTACGATGCCAATGGTTACCCGGCCTCGACGACCGACTTCAAGGGCAACATCACCAAGACGACGTATGCGGCGGGCGGCCTGCTGACCCAGCAGATCGATGCATCCGGCACCGCGCAGCAACGCACGACCAACACCACCTGGAACACCAGCCTGCGCGTGCCGCTGACCCGCATTGTGCTCGATGCCGCAGGCGCCACGGCCGCCAAGACGGCATGGACCTACAACGCACGCGGCCAGCAAACGGCGCGTTGCGAGGTCGATCCAGCCGTGTCCGCTGCCATGAGCTACAGCTGCGGCAGCGCCGCCAATGCGCCGGCTGGTGTGCGCCAATGGCGGACGAGCTATTGCGATACCGTCGATGGCACGCAGTGCCCGCAAATCGGCCTGGTGCTGAGCCAGGACGGCCCGCGCACCGACGTCGCGGATACGACCACGTATCGCTACTACCTGACCGCCGACGAATCCGGGTGCGCCAATGTCGGCGGCGCCTGCCATCGCGCCGGGGATCTGTCTCAAGTGGTCGATGCGCTGGGTCGGGCGACGACCTATGTAGCCTACGATCGCAATGGCCGTCCGACGCGCACCCAGGACGCCAATGGCCTGATCCGCGACCTCACCTACACCCCGCGCGGTTGGGCGGCATCGAGCACGCTGCGCGCGAGCGCCGACGGCACGCCGTCGGACCAGGACCAGACCACGCTCGTCGCCTACGATGCCGTTGGCAACGTCAGCAAGGTCACCGATCCCGACGGGACGTTCGTCATCTATGGATACGACGCTGCGCACCGCCTGACCGACGTGACCGATGGTGCCGGCAACAGCATCCACTACACGCTGGACCCATCCGGCAACCGATTCAAGGAAGACACCAAGGACGCATCCGGCACGCTGAAGCACACGCTGTCGCGGATCTACAACAAGCTCGGCCAGCTGGCCACCCAGGCCACCGCCGAGGCCGATCCCACCGACTTCAGCTACGACCTCAACGGCAACGTGCAACTGGTCACCGACGCACTCAAGCGCAAGACGCAGACCGACTACGACCCGCTGAACCGGGTCAAGCAGATCCTGCAGGACGTCGGCGGCATCGCCGCGAAGACCCAGTTCGACTACGACGCGCTGGACCGCACCACTAAGGTCACCGATCCCAAGGGCCTGGCGACGAGTTACCAATACAACGGCCTGGGCGACCTGCTCAAGCTGACCAGCCCCGACACCGGCGCGACCAGCTACACCTATAACAGCGCCGGTAATCTGGCTACACAGACCGACGCGCGCGGCACCAAGACCAACTACATCTATGACGCGCTCGGCCGCCTGGCCAAGGCGACCTACGCCGACAAGGCGCTGATTGCGACCTATACCTACGACGCAAGCCAGACCGTTTGCGCCACCGGCGAGACCTTCGCGTTGGGTCGCCTGAGCAAGCTGCAGGACGGCAGCGGCCTGACCCAGTATTGCTACGACCGCTTCGGCCGCGTGGTGCGCAAGGTGCAGACCACCAACGGCAAGGCGTTCACCGTGCGCTACGCCTACACCAAGGGTGGCCGCCTGAGCCGGGTGACGTATCCGGACGGCGCGGTGGTGGACTACGTGCGCAATGCGCTTGGGCAGGCGACGGAAGTAGGTGTCACCGCAGCCGGTGGCACGCGACAGAAACTGCTCGGCGGCGCCACCTATTACCCGTTCGGCCCCAGCGCCGGCTGGTCCTACGGCAACGGCCGGCCACTGCAGCGCGTGCTCGACCAGGACTACCGCCCGCTGACGATCCAGGACAGCCGCAGCGACGGCCTCAACATCGGCTTCGGCTTCGACCCGGTCGGCAACCTCACTGCGCTGACTGCGCCGGGCAACACCGCTCCGGTCGTGAGCCTGGGCTACGACAACCTGGACCGGTTGACCGCGTTCAAGGACGGCCCGACCGGCGCCGTGATCGACGGCTACAGCTACGACGCCACCGGCAACCGGCTTAGCGCCCAGGTCAACGGCAGCAGCCAGACCTACAGCTACCCGACCGACAGCCACCACCTGGCGAGCGTGGCCGGCGCCGCGCGCAGCTACGACGCGGCGGGCAACACCACGGCCATCGACGGCACGGCCCGCGAGTTCGCCTACGACGCAACCGGGCGCATGAGCCAGGCAAAGCGCAGCGGCACGCTGGCGATGGAATATCGCTACAACGACCGCGGCGAGCAGGTGCGCCGCTTCCTGGGCACGACCAACACCTACACGGTCTACGACGAAGCCGGGCACTGGCTGGGCGACTACGACGATGCGGGTAAGTCGCTCCAGCAAGCGATCTGGCTCGACGACCTACCGGTGGGTGTGCTGGTCGGCACCGCCTTGAACTACGTGCAGCCGGATCACCTCGGCGCGCCACGGACAGTCATCGATCCAGTGCGCGACGTAGCGATCTGGAAGTGGGACATCAAGGGCGAGGCCTTCGGCAACACCCCGCCGGACCAGGATGCGGATCGCGATGGCACGGCATTCGTGTTCGGCATGCGCTTCCCAGGGCAGCGTTATGACAGTGCGACGGGGCTGAACCAGAATTATTTCCGAGACTACGATACTAGCGCTGGTCGCTATGGACAGAGCGATCCGATCGGTTTGGCCGGAGGGACCAATACCTTTCTATATGTCATGGCAAAGTCACTTGAGCTTTTTGATCCTCTAGGTTTAATTGACTTAAAGATTCCAGGCGCAGCCGTGAGTATCCATGCAAATCCGGGGCCGGACGTTACTGATTTTAGGCCGGAGCATGAGCCCGCTCACGTTCATCTTGGAAGTAATGATGGCCCGCGAGTCGATGTCGAGAACTTCAAGCCTTTAACTGCGGCAGATGCTCGAAAAATGACAAAAGAACAGATGAAAATGTGCGCTCGGCTTACCAAGGCTGAGAAGGTTTTAATAAGAGCTAGGCAGGCGGCTATTTTTAGATATGGAAAGTATATTATTAAGGCCATGGCAATGCCGGCGGTTGGTGCCGATTCGTTCACTACAGCTTGCCGCTCTGACCCCGTGAAATGCGCAGAATTAATTGAGAGTGCGGGGCCGCCGCCTTACATGGAGAACTAAGTATGAACAAGAGCGACTACATGGCGCTGATGAATTTTCCGAATGAATGGATTGAGTTGGATATGTTTCCGGATGAATTGTTCGATGAGATAAAAGATAGATATGAGCTGGGGCATGAAGAGGCCTCTGAGCATGACAGGAATGGCATATTCCACTGGTGGTTAAAAAAGCAGCCAGAAAGTGAGGTGCTTCTTAAGCTCGTAAAACTTTCGTATGTAGACCCGGATCAGATAATGGCAGCCGATGTGCGGCGCTATATTGCAAGAAGCAAACATGTTGATGCTTCGGTTCTAGCAGAATTGCAGCGCTGATATGCTCTTAGGAAACAGAAGTGGGTGTAACCACCGCAAGTGGCGCGCAGTAGAAGCTGCTCTGCGGCAGGCCTAATTTACTGAGGTCGATACCCCGACAAGGTTCGTTCGGTATACCCCTAGAGGCCCGATGGCGACGCCGTATGGACATAAGGGTGATATCCATGGTCTTAGGGGTGTGAATAATCCAGGCGAATACAGGAGTTCCAGGCCATGATGCGCACGATTGGGGTTTTTGCATGCTTAGTATTTTTGGCTTCTTGTGGCAAGGGAGATTAGAAGACGGACGCAGCCCCCGTGTCAGGAGAAGAAGGCTGTAGGACCTTTGATGTTGCCTCCAGTCGTGCAGAGGCTGAAGGTGGAGAGCTCTCGGCAATTAGAGGGATGCGAGATTACTACTTTGATTGCGTCCTGCATAACAACGGCCCTGAGGCATTGCGCTGGGGCAAGTTGGCTGCTGAGAAGGGCAATGGCCAAGACAAGGAAACCTACGAGAGCCTCAAAATGACATTTATCCCGAAAAAATGAACAAAAATTTTTTGGTTGTCTATTTTTTATCGTTAGCTATTTCTCTGTGTTGGTTTTTCATGGCTTGGCGGAAAGGGTGTGCGGTTATTCCTTCCGTATTCCTATCCATGGACATGATTTTTGGTGTTTTTCTGGTGAGGTTGGCTGCTCGAGGTGTTCCTGGTTTATGCTCATCTGAGCGGTGCGTATCAAGAGTTGTGCGAGTTTTTGATTTTTCTAGTTACATGATGATTGTTTTTGTAGCCATTACTGTCGTTTTGCTTTTTGTGGTTGTAAAGAAAAGAGGTTGATTCCACTGGTTAGACCTGCTGCTGGCGTGCGGTTTTTTCTGACCCTGCAATGGGTATTGGGGCTGATCGTCTTCCCACGTCAAAGATGTCGACCTGTCACACAGGACACCAGCATGACCCATCGCATCGCCACCCTCGAGGCACTCGAAGCGCTGTACGGCCAGCCCGCCGAGCGCTCGGTGCGCAAGCAGATCGATCATCTGAACGCCGACTACCAGGCGTTCGTGCGGGCCTCGCCGCTCGTGGTGTTGGCATCGGCGGGGAACGATGGACTGGACTGCTCGCCCAAGGGCGATCCGGCCGGCTTCGTGCAGATTCTGGATGCGCGCACGCTGGCGGTGCCGGACCGCCCGGGCAACAACCGCATCGACAATCTCCGCAATCTGTTGCACGACCCGCGCATGTCGCTGCTGTTCCTGGTGCCCGGCATCGGCGAGACCTTGCGCGTGAACGGGCATGCCGAGATCAGCGTCGATCCTGCCTTGCTGGCCCGCTTCGAGCTCCGCGGCAAGCTGCCGCGCAGCGTGATCGTGGTGCACATCGACGCGGCCTATTTCCACTGTTCCAAGGCGATCGTGCGCTCTGCCCTGTGGGATCCGGCGCGACACTTGCCGCGCGATCAGTTGCCCAGTGCCGGCACCATGCACGCCCATCTAGCCGATGGCGATTTCGATGCCGCCGCCTACGACCGAGAGCTGCCCAAGCGGACACAGGACATGCTGTACTAGCGCGCCAGTCAGGTCAGCCAACTGCGTCTCAGCGGATAACAAAGGAAATCGATGCAAGGACGCGAAAGATCATCCGCGGAATGGGGTGAGTTGCTGGTCGTCGTAACAACCGCATTCGGACTTCCGATCTATTGGAGTCTTTCGGCCGTACTGGCGCCCGTCGCCGAGCCGTCGTTTTCCGCAGAGGGCCTGTGGGGATTGGCTTTCTACGAGCTGCTGGTCCTGGCGTTGCTCGTCCCGGTGCTGTGGTTCCGCGGGTGGACGCCGCACGTCTTGGGATTGCAGTGGCAGGGGCGCGACATCCGGCCGGCGATCGGCTTGCTGGTCGCGTGCATCGTGGCGTGTTATCCCGTGGAGGGGCTGGGCAAGGGCATGGAGGAGGCGGTGAATCCTTCCATGGATGCCATGGTGGCCGGGAAACTGTCGCTGGCGGCGGTGGTGGCGGTCTCGCTGATCAATCCGATCTTCGAGGAGGTGTTCGTCTGCGGCTACGTGATCCGCGCCTTGCAGCGAAACCACAGCCCCGCATTCGCGGTGAACGTGAGCGTGGCGATCCGTGCCTCGTATCACCTGTACCAGGGACCCATCGGCGCGATTTCACTGGTCATCGTGGGGCTGATACTCGGCTGGTGGTTCGTGCGGACCGGCCGGCTCTGGCCTGCGATTATCGCGCATGGGCTGATGGACCTGCTTGCGCTGATGGCCTATGCATAGCGCTTCTGATTGAGTGAAAGACATGGCGCTGCGTGCCTGCGTCGACGCATCGGTTCTGATCGTGTGTCAGGCGAATTAGTCTACGGGCATTCAAGCATTCGGCTCTATGCTCGCCGGGCATACCATGTTGGATCGGCGCAACGGGAGATCACCATGCCACGCGTCATGCTGAACAGATCCGCTGCGTTGCTGGCGCTGGCCGCGGCCGCGATGTTACCGCTGGCGTCCTGCGCCAATGCGGGCACGAACAGCAGCACTACCCAGAAAGATGTCATGACATCAGGAGTTGGCCCTATGCTGGAAGAAATCTACGCATCCCGGAAGCCCGTGCGGTTCGAGCAGATCGATGTCAGCGACATCGTCGCCAAATACATTCCGCCGAGCGCCGAGAAATCGACGGTGCTGGAGACGTTCGGGAAATCTCCGACGTCCAAGATCGTGGAAAACACCTCGGACAAGATCGTGGTCAGGGACAACAAGGGGCAGGCCATGCTGGATCCGGATGCGCGCTCGATCGTGATGACGTTCTTCCTGGATGCCGACGGCAAGGTGACCAAGGTCGACGCCGTCCACATCAAAAACCAGTAGGGACTATCGGAGCATCCCATGGACGAGAGCATCGAAGTCGGATATCGCAACATCGGATCGGCGCTGGGCAAGGAGTACCACCACAAGTTCCTGCTCTATACGGACAAGGACGGCAATCAGCGCACGATCAGCGGCTGGACCGGCGACGAGCAGCCCGGCCTGCCCTACGGAAGAATGCACGTCGAGACGAACCTTCCCTACGACCGCACCAATCCCGATCATCCGGAGAATCCGAACACCACCGGACAAGCGCAATATCGCGAAGGCATCGCACAGGGAGCTGACCTGTCTGGTACGTGGGAGCGGATGGTCGCCAACGCCCAGACCAAGAACGACAAGTATCCCTACGATCCGCAGGTGCAGAACTCCAACACGCTGGCCGACAGCGTGCTTCGCGACGTGGGCCTGCCCGAGCCGAAGAACGATGGTTTCTTCGGCCATTGGGCGCCGGCATCGGGGCGCCAGCTCGACGAATCGGTCGTGCCGACGGTACCTGGCCTGGGCACGTCGGGACGCACGTTCAGCGCCGCGGGGGCTCCCCTTGATGCGCAACGCGAGGCGCAGCTTCGCGACGATCCGTTGTTCAAGCAGGCCGTGGCCGGACTCGACAGGCTCGGCCCGGAGGCGGGCGTCTATACCAACCAGCAGGACAAGGAACGCATCGCGGGCGCGCTGGCGGTGCAGGCCAAGTTGAACACGCCGCCCTTGCCCGAGATTCAGGACGTGACGCCCAGCCCGACCAACGGCAATGTGTTCGCGACCTGGAAAAACCCCGGCAACGATGCGGATGTGCTGCGCGCCCATGTCGACAAGACCGAGGCGATCAAGCAGCCCTTGGCGGAGAATCTGCAGAAGCTGGAAGCCGCCAATCCGCAGCAGGTACAGCCGCCTGCACAAGCGGCATCGCGCGACATGGATCAGCCCAGCCACGGGTTGCGGAGCATGTTGTGACGATGGCATCGGGGGGAACCCGGCACGCCTCCCGCACCGGCGGCTTCCGGGCCAGATCGAGGTAACCCGGTCGGGTTACCTCGGTCGGCGAAGATCTCGCTATAGGCAGGGATCTCCCTGCTTGCAGAAATTCGCTGTCGGGCGATCGGCGTGGGAGGTTCAGTCCGCCGCCGGCATCACGATGAACTTCCCTGCCGCCGGAAGCTTGCCATCGTCGATCCAGTCCGCAGTCACGTCGAACAGGTGCGCCGAATAGGTCTTCGCCACGCCGTCGGCGGTCTTGAACGACTCGATCAGGCCATGGTCCGCGTTCGGGAACACCACCACAGCGAGGTCCGTCCGGCGTTGCTGGAGTTGCCGAAGAATGCCCTGTGTAGCGGCGTTCGGGGCCTGGCGGTCGCTGCCGCCCAGCAGCCACAGTTGGCGCGGCTTGATCGCCTCGATCACCGGACGTGGTTCGTAGTCGAAGCTCAGGCCCTGGGCGAGGGCGGCGCCGTTGGCCTGGAGTTCGGCGCTCGAGAGTTTCAGGAACAGGCCGGTGTAGGAGCGGGGCTGGATGGCAGCCAGCCACGACGCGTCGGCATGGCTGGACTTGAAGGCGTCCAGCTCGGCAAAGCCGTCGCGCATGTTGGAACGCACGATCCGTTCGGTGAGGGCGGTCAGTTCCCTGGCTTCGGCCAGCACGGTCGCGTCGAACCCAGCGCGCTGCAGCTGTTGCTCCACCAGCTCGCGGTCTTGCGCGATCGGCCCTTCCGCCATCGCGAAGGCGGCCACGACGAAATCCAGCGGGACAAGCGTGGCGGTCAGCGGCGCGACCCAGCCGCCTTGGCTGCCGCCGATCACGCCGATTCGGCGAACGCCCGGGGCGAGCCGCCGGGCTTCCTTGACCGCGGCCGCGGTGTCGCGTGCGCGCGCATGGAAATCGGAGGAAAGGACGCCGGCGGACGCGCCGGTCCCGCGCTTGTCGTAGACGAAGACGGCGATGCCCCTGCGCGCGAGTTCGTATTGCCAGACGGTATCGTCGGTGCTGGGATCGTTGTTCGAACCTTCGACCCACACCGCCGCCGATGTCGCGCGGCCAGTGGCGGGCAGCACGAGCTTGCCGTGCAGCGCGATGCCGTCGCTGCTGAAGGTGGTTTCCTTTTCGACCAGGCGCAGGCGGGTGCCGGTCTCGGTGGCCTCGCCCTGGGACAGTTGCAGCGTGCCGGCACGGCAGGGGGCGAAACGGATGTACACGGCGTCTGCGCCGTATCCGCCACTGGCGTCCAGCTGCAAGCGGCCGAACCGGCCGTTCGACAGGGTGTAGTGGAGGTCGCGCTGCTTCCCGCCGTCGCCGGTGATGGTCACCGACTGCCCTTCAGGCAGCGCATACACCCCAAGCAGGCAGCGCAGGTCGGCATCCAGGCGGGTTTGCGGGACGGCATCCAGTGGCGCGGAAGCGGAAAGCGCGGCAGCGACGAGCGTCGCGGTCAGGAACGCCAGCATGGTCAAGCCTTGTCGTGTCGAAGCCGCACACTCGCAGCTTCGGGCGCTGCCGGCAACGTGCCTAAGGTAGGGGGGACGGTTGGATAGCTCCCGCGCCTGCAGCCGGGCTGTCGGAATGTTGCAAGCGGGCTGCGCCGCCGCTTCGGCGTCCGCCTGCCGGTGAGCGCGTTGTTCCCGTCACTGCGGCAGCATCTTCGCGATTGGACCGGTCGGGGCGACGCATGCGGCACATGGCCCGTTCGGGCGTGCCGCTACGCGCCGACTGGGTAAAGCCGTTCGTATAAGCTAATGCTTTACCTCGGGGGGAGGACGCCATGGTCAGGATATTTGCTGCAGTGTTGTGCGTGCTGGCGCTGCCGGCATCGGCGCAGTCGGCCTACAAATGCAAGGATCCCAAGCTCGGCACGGTGTATCAATCGGCACCCTGCGCGAGCGGTGCCGAGCAGAAGCGCTGGGAGAGCGCGGCACCCGCTTCGGCGGCTGGCGGCCAGCGCCAAGGGACGTTGTCAGAACCGCCCGCCCGGCAGGGTGGCGCACAGGCCGCTGCCGGCAACCGCCAGGAACCCAGCTTCGGCGCGAACCTGATCAGCTCGGTGCGCGAGCCGGGCCCGGAGGCATGCACGCGCGCCAAGCATGTGCGCGACAGCGCTCGCGCAGATCCTGCCATGAAAGACGATCGCGACTTCATGCAGGCGGTCGAGAAAGCCGTTACCCAAGCCTGCAAGTGAATCGACAGCGCTGCAGGCGGGCATGGATCAACACGAACTAGAGTGGCCGGCCGCATAGCGCACGCCTGCACGCAGTTGCGCCAGGAACTGCGGATCGGCATAGACCGCCGCGTCGTGGCCCAGGCCGGTGTACCACGCGCGGCCGCCGTCGAAAGCGTGGCACCAGGCGATCGGGTGATCCGCGCCCATGGTGCCGCCTGTGTAGCGCGTTTCGTCCACGGTGGCGATGACCTGCACTTGCGCGCGTGGATTGCTGCGGTAGTTGTAGATCTCGTCGTGGATCGGCCAGGGCGTGCCGCTGGGCCGCCCGTCGCGTTCGGGCTGCACGTGGGTGGATTGCAGCCCGGGCGGATGGCCCTGGAACCAGGCGCCGACCAGGCGCCCGTACCACGGCCAGGCGTAGCCGGTGTCGGCCGCCGAATGCACGCCGACGAAGCCGCCGCCATTGCGTACGAAGCCTTCGAACGCCTGTTGCTGCGCGGGGTCGAGGATCTCGCCGGTGGTGCTGGCGAACGCCACCACGCGGTAGCGGGCCAGGTTGTCGGCGGTGAAATCGCTCGCGTCCTCGCTGTGGTCCGCGGCCAGGCCTTCCTCGGTCGCCAGCTGGCGCAGCGTCGCCACCGCGGTGGGGATCGACTCGTGACGGAAGCCGGCGGTCTTGCTGAAGATCAGCATGCGCTCCGGCGCCGGGGCGGTTGCGGCGACGCCGGCCAGCATGGCGGCGAGCGAGAAGGCGAGTGGCGTCATGGGCTGATTCTGCCCCGGATGCTGGCTGGCGGGTAGCGCAATTGCGGTTCGGGACCGGCGCGTGCCTCGCTGGCGCTGCGCATGGCGCGTCCAGGCGCGTGGAGCCCGGCGTCGCGGCTCTCCATGCAGCATCCGGCAGCGGCGAAAGATGTCTGCCGCACTGGTCGAATGCCCGCAAGATGGAGGAAAATTCCACTCCCTTGCCGAATTTGGAACCGCCATGTCAGGACGATGGAGTTGGAGTGCGCTGCTGGTGTGCGGTGCGGCGTTCGCTGCCGCCGCGGCTGCGCCGGCGCCCGTCGAGTACGGCACCAAGGAGGGTTGGGGCAGCCTGCGGATCAGCGGGCAGGGTGACGTGCGCCAGTTCACGATCGACGCGATGGGCGCCAACGGCCACAGCTGCGGGCTGTCCGGCACGCTGCGCGGCGAGATCGCCGAGGCCACCGAAGGCAGCGACACGCCGTGCCGCGTGTCGTTCAAGCGCACGCCCGGCGGATTCGAGGTGAAGGCGCTGACCGAGGAGAGCTGCCGCGACTATTGCGGCGCGCGCGCCAGCTTCGAGGGCGAGTACCTGGCGTTGCCGGCGGGCTGCACCGCCGCGGCGAGCACGCGGCGGCGCGCGGCGTACCTGGCCGATTATCGCGGCAAGCGCTATGCGGCCGCGCTCGCGGGAATGGACGCGTTCGACAAGGAATGCGGCACGTTCTTCCACTGGCTGGAGCGCGACCGCTTCGCCAACGACCGCGCCATCACCCTGCTGCGCCTGGGCCGTCCGAAGGAGTGCCTGGCCGTGCTGGATACCACCATCGCCGCCGGCAGTCGCGACGAGGACTCGCTGCAGCAAGAACTGGACAAGAACGGCAGCATGCTGCCGCCGACCGATTGGGACAGCTATCTGCCGATCGCCAAGTCCACCTGGTTCAACCGCAAGCTATGCGAGGCGGCGAAGCCTTAGCGGCGAGTGTGGGAGCGGGCATAGTCGCGCCGAATGCAGCGTTGTGTGTTTCGGCTCCGGATACCGTCGGGGCTGAAGCCCCTCCCACAGTGCACCCAGCAAGCCAGCCGCAAGTCCCTGTAGGAGCGGCTTCAGCCGCGACGAGCGAAGCGGTGAGCGCTCCGGCTCCGGATACCGTCGGGGCTGAAGCCCCTTCCACAGTGCACCCGGCAAGCCAGCCGCAAGTCCCTGTAGGAGCGGCTTCAGCCGCGACGCGCGAAGCGGTGAGCGTTCCGGCTTCGGATACTGTCGGGGCTGAAGCCCCTCCCACAGTGCACCCGGCAAGCCAGCCGCAAGTCCCTGTAGGAGCGGCTTCAGCCGCGACGCGCGAAGCGGTGAGCGTTCCGGCTTCGGATACTGTCGGGGCTGAAGCCCCTCCTACAGTGCACCCGGCGGCCTAGCCGCAAGTGACTGTGGGAGCGACTTCAGTCGCGATGAGCACAGCGCTGAGTCTTCCGGCTTCGGATGCCGTCGGGGCTGAAGCCCCTCCCACAGTGCACCCAGCAAGCTTGCCGCAAGCCCCTGTGGGAGCGACTTCAGTCGCGACGCGCGAAGCCGCAGGTCTTCCGGCTTCGGATATCGTCGGGGCTGAAAGCCCCTCCTACAGAGGGAGCGGCATCCCAGGGAAAATCCTGCATCCTGCGCAGGCCGCCATCAACCGCCTGCGCGCGGAATCTCCAGCGGCGTCCGCACGCGGTCCACTGCCAGGATCGAGGCGTCGTCCGGATCGCGCAGCACATGCACACGGGTGCCGGCGACGCAGAACTGCGGCAACAGTGCTTCGTCGATCAGTGTGCGCAGCGTTGCGGTGAATACGCCGCCCGCGCCGTCGAAGACGTCCAGCGTCAGTTCGACCGCGTGCACGGTCTGGCCCTGGCTGCCGCCGCGCGACAGCCCGTGCTCGGAACGCTTGAGCGCGCGGATCTCCGCCTCGGCAGGGATGCCGCCGTGCATCAGGCGTTGCCAGGTCTTCTCTTCGGCGGAGTAGAGGCCATTCTCGCGGGTGGCGACGATCACCACCGAGACGCCCAGCAGCAGAACGGCGCTCATCACCACGGCGAACACGGTCCACAGCAAGAGTTCGATGGCGACAGTCCTTGGCGGCGCCGGCCGCCAGCCCTGGGGGCAGGCTAGGAAGTCGCGATGTCATCTGCGTGACATGCAGCCGCCCGCACCGATGGCATGCAATTCTTCCAGCTGTTGGAAGAGACAGACGTTAACGTGCGCGGATGGCGGTGACAGCGCCGCCCTGCAGCTCGATCGCAAACCTGCCGGGCGCTTGCGCCGCTGGCGGAGCGCGCCGTTCGGCCAGCGCGGTCAGCAGCGGCACCGGGTCGCTATCGAAGGCGACGACGCGCGCGTCGCCCTGCAGCGCGGAGTGGATCACCGCGCTTTCGAACATCGCCACCTGCGCCAGCTGCGGAATCGCCGGCGCCGCGAGTTGCACGTGTTCCAGAAAGCCCAGCGCCTCGCTGCTGGCGAACTGGCGCGGTGGCTGCGCGGCGGCGTAGTCCTCGAACACGCTGCGGAAGGCCGCTTCGCCACCATGCGCCAGCAACATGCGCGTGGTCAGTCGCGCCGCGCTGGCGATCTGTCCGGCGCGCGCATTGCTGGCCAGTTCCCGCAGCAGGGCGACGCCGGGATCCGCCAGCAGTGCAGCGATGGGATGCGCGCCCGGCGCGTCGCCGCGGACCAGGGCACCCAGGGTCCGTTCCCAGTCGGCGGGCGACGGTGCGGCGCGGTCATCGCTGCGCGCGATATCCGCTGCCGCATGCGGCACGCGTACGCCGGGCCGGCGCAGCGCCCATAGCGTGTGCAGCCGGTCGATCTGCCTGCGCACATCGGCGATGCCGACGTGCGCCAGGGCGGTCGGCAGCATCTCGAACACGATCGCGTGCAGGTTGGGCAGTGCAGGCACCAGCTCGGCGGCCAGTTGCATCACTTCTTCATCGACGAGTCCGGAATGCGCATCGAGCCAGTAGCCGCGATGCGCGAAGCCGCCGGCCAGGTGCAGTTCGCAAACGCGCTCGAGCGGCAGTGCGGCGAGCGCCTCGCGCACCGGCTGGCGGCCATTCTTCTGGTTGGTCCACAGGTTGTGCAGGTCGAGCAGGATGCCGCAGTCGGCCTGGGTCGCCACTTCGGCAATGAACGCGCCGTCGCTGAGCTCGCCAGCGACCGGGCGCAGATCGCTGTTGCCTGCCGATAACAACGCGGGGAGCGCCGCATAGCGGCCACGCTCGGTGTGGACGCGGCCGAGCGGGGGCTGTCCTTCAATTACGCCCAGGCCAGCGGCGTTCCCCTATTTCATCGCCACCTGTTCGCGCAGCCAGCCCATCGAGCCCTAGAGGCCGCGACAGGCGCGACGCATGCCGCCTTGCGCCATGCCGCGCGGCGGCGTACGGCGTAGGCCTATCGCGCCCCGTTGTGAGGCTGTGCAGCCAATGCCGACGCCACGACGCCATGCACCTGCTGCGCCAGCGCCTTGCGGTCGGTGCCGGGCGCGATCGCGAGCGGTGCATGGAAGGTTACCCTGACCACGGCGCCGGACGAGCGCAGGAAGCGCAAGACGTGGGCGCCGGCCTGCATGCTGCCGTAGAACGCGTAGGCGTCGCGCTCGCCGCCGTGCGCCAGGCTGCGGCCATCGACGGACAGGATGTCCATGGTGAACGGTTGCAGCGTCCACGGCCGGGCGTTGGCGTCGCCGCCGAGGAACAGCGAGAACAGGCTGGACTTGAACGGGGCGACGCGTTCGCCGGACGAGGTGGTGCCTTCGGCGAACAGCACCACGTCGTGGTCGGGGCGGATCTGCGCGGCGACGGTCGCGGCCACGTTGGCCGCGTCGATCCGCCGGCGGCTGATAAACAGGGTCTGCGCCAGGGCGCCGAGCCGGCGCATGCCCGGCCAGCGTTCCATGTCGTTCTTGGCGATGAAGCGTGCGTGCAGCAGGCTGCCCAGCACCACGATGTCGAAGTGCGAGATGTGGTTGCCGACGAACAGCGTGCCGCCGCCGTTGCGCGGCGTGCCCACCACCTCGACGCGGATGCCCATCGCCCTGCGCAGGCAGGCGAACCACAGCCGCGGCAGCACGAAGGCGCCGCGTCCGCGGGCGAAGCGCATTAGCATCCATTGCAGCGGCAGCAGCGGCACGCTGATCAGGACGAATGCGGCGAGTTTGGCGGCCACGCGCAGCGCAGCGAGGGCAGTGCCCGCGACAGGGCGGGACGGGGCGGCGTGGTTCATGGGCGGCGGATGGGCGTCGGGAGGCAGGCGTGTGCGCAGAAAGACGAGCGCCGGCTTCGGCGCGCCGCCGATGGTAGCCGACGCTGTGGCGTCCGGCACCTGCCGGCAGTGTTGTCGCGCCTGTGGCGTGCTGACGGCCCATTTGCTCGCAGCGAACGCGCCGGCGATCGCCGCACCGTGAGATCAGGTATTCACGGATAGGCGGCGCAGGCGTTTCTTTTCATAGTCCGGTGCGCGGCCTGCGTGCTGTTCGCATCGGCGGCAATCCCTCCATCCGTTCCCAAGGAGTCACCCATGTATCCCTCGATCAGAGTCACGCTGCTGGCCGTCCTCGCCCTGTCGGCTGCGCAGGCGCAGGCACAGAAGGCCCCGAGTTGCGGCGCGCTGCCCAGCTATGTGCGCGAGGCCATGCGCGATGTGGCCGCTTGCATCAACATGCCCAACCCGATCGTCGCCTGCGGCGCCGGAGCCGTCGATGTGCAGGTTTTCGGCAACGGCGAGCGGCGCCTGCCCCAGGCCGGCCGCGGCCAGACCTATTACGAGGGCAAGGCGCGGCGCGATCCGGGCGGCCCTGCGGGCACCTATCGGTTGGTGTACCTGGTCACCGACGGGGCCAAAAAGTCGGTCGTCGACAAGCGCTATTACTCGGCCGATCACTACGTCACCTTCTGCGCGATTCCCTGAGCGACTGATTGCAGCGATGCCAGACAGCGTGCCCGGTCCGACCGGGCACGCTGCGTTGGGCGACCCTCGGTGGCAAGCGCTGCAGTTGCCCGCGCCGATGCCTTTTGCACAGACGCCCATGCGCATACGCAGCCGACGCTTGCGCCGGGCGCGCGGCGCACTCGTCCCGGCGGCCACGCTCGGATAAACTACGGTGACTTGACGACGCGCAAGCCCTGTTCCTGCCAGCCCCAGTCGTGAGAATCCGCACAGGCCGCCTGCCTGTGGCTCACTTCATTCAGGGGTTTTCCATGTCCGCTTTTCCTCTTCGTGCCGCTGCCGTGCGCTTGAGCGTGCTGTCCGTCGGCTTGTCCATCGCGCTGTCGGCCGCGGCGCAGCCGGCTGCCGCTACCGATCCGACCACGCTGGATGCAATCAACGTCAAGGCCGAACGCGCGCGTTCCTACACGGTCGAACAGACCGCGGCGGCGACGCGCCTGGCGTTGACCCCGCAGCAGACGCCGCAGTCGGTCAGCATCGTCACCGCGCAGCGGATCGAGGACCAGCACCTGACCTCGGTGCGCGACGTGCTCGACAACGTCACCGGCGTGTCCTCCAACGCATACGACACCGAGCGGGTGCTGTTCTATGCGCGCGGATTTCCGGTGGAGAACATGGCCTACGACGGCGTGCCGGTCGCGCCGGGGGTCAACGCCGGGTCCGCCGATGCCAGCCTGGACACGGCCATCTACGAACGCATCGAGGTGCTGCGCGGGGCCAGCGGCCTGCTCACCGGCGCCGGCAGCCCGTCGGTGACGATCAACTTCGTGCGCAAGCGCGCCGACAGCCGCACCCTGCAGGCCGACGCATCGCTGAGCGCGGGGTCGTGGAACACGCTGCGCGGCACCGCCGATGTCGCCGCGCTGCTGGCCGCCGACGGCAGCGTGCGCGGCCGCCTGGTGGGCGCCTACGAGCAGGGCGATTCCTACCTGGAGCGCTACAGCAAGAAGAAGACCGTGCTGTATGGCGTGGTCGATGCCGACCTCGGCGCCGCCACCACGCTGAGCGTGGGCTACGACTACCAGAAGAACCGGCCCAAGGGCGTGACCTGGGGCACCTACCCGGTGTTCTACGACGACGGCAGTTTCCTGGAGTGGCCGCGCGGTTTCAGCAGCGCCGCGGACTGGACCTACTGGAACACCACCACCGCCACCGCCTTCGCCGATCTCAAGCACCAATTTGGCAATGGCTGGCTGCTGCGGGCGCTGGCCAGCCACCGCGCCACCGACGGCGACATGGCGCTGTTCTACGTCTATGGCTTCCCGAACCGCGTCACCGGCGAGACGCTTGAGCCGTCCGCCTACCGCAGCCGCGATCGCGGTCGCCAGAACATGCTCGACGTGTACGCGTCCGGGCCGTTCCAGGCCTGGGGCCGCGAGCACGAGCTGGTGCTGGGCCTGAGCGGTTCGCGCTACGCCAAGCGGTCGTGGGTCAACGCCACCGAGGCGCTGGCGCCGATCGGCGATTTCCTGCAGTGGAATGGCGACTATCCGTATCCGCAGTTCGCGGCCAACGCCGACAAGGTCACCGACATCCGCACCGACCAGCAGGGCGCGTACGCCGCCGCGCGCCTGTCGCTGACCGAACCGTTGACGCTGGTCGCCGGCGCCCGCTACAGCCGCTGGAAGAACGACACCGACGACCTCTACAGCGGCGTGTTCCGCCACGACCACCGCAAGACCGTGCCCTACGCAGGGCTGATCTATGCGATCACGCCGGTGTATTCGGCGTTCGTCAGCTATACCGAGATCTTCGACCCGCAGGACAACCGCCGCAGCGACGGCAGCTTCCTAGATCCGGTACTCGGCAGCAGCCGCGAGATCGGCCTCAAGGGCCGCCATCTCGACGGCCGCCTCAACACCGCGCTGGTGCTGTTCGACACACGCCAGGACAACGTGGCCGAGGCCGACGTCGGCAAGACCCTGCCCGACGGCCTGACCCAGGCCTACGTGGCGGTGGACGGCACGCGCTCGCGCGGCTTCGAACTGGAAGCGTCGGGGGAGCTGAGCGACGACTGGAGCGCATCGTTCGGCTGGTCGCATTTCGAACTGGAGGGCCCGGACGGCGCCGACCTGCGCACCGCGCTGCCGCGCACGCTGGTGCGCCTGTTCACCACCTACCGGCTGCCGGGTAGCTGGAACCGGCTCAGCGTGGGCGGCGGCGCCAACTGGCAGTCCGCCAGCCATGCCACGGTGGATGGTCCCAATGGCCCGCAGCGCGTGGACCAGGCCTCGGTGACCCTGCTCAGCGCGATGGCGCGCTACGCGTTCAATGCGCAGGCGTCGCTGCAGCTCAACGCAAGCAACCTGCTGGATCGCAAGTACTTCGTGCTGGACGAATACAGCAACCTGTACTACGCCGCCGGACGCAATGCGACGCTGAGCTTCAGCTACAGGTTCTGAGCGGCCCCGCGCTGCGCGGTCGTCGCAGCGCGGCATGAAGCGGCATGCACGGATGGCATGCCGCGGTGGCGGCGCAAAGCGCGTCGCATGTCGGCCGCTGGAGCGCCTATTTGTTCAATTCCAGCACCGGCACGAAGCCGCCATAGATCATGCGTTTGCCGTCGAACGGCATCGGATTGGCCGCCGGATCCATGCGCGGGTCTTCCATCATCTTCTTCATGCCGGCATCGCGGGTGGCCTTGTCCGGCCATTCGATCCACGAGAACACCACCGTCTCGTCGTCCTTGGCGTCCACCGCGCGGAAGAAGTCGGTCTGCTGGCCGCGCGACACGTCGTCGCCCCAGCATTCGAGCACGCGCAGCGCACCGAATTCGATGAACACCGAATCGATGCGGGCGTGTTCGAGGAACTTCTCCTTGTTGGCCGTGGGCACGGCCAGCACGAAACCATCGACATACGACATGGAAACCTCCGGGTGCGGCGCGCCGGGATGGGCGCCTTGTTGCATACGACGTGCGAGAAGGGGGGAAATCGACATGCGATTGCCGAGAGGGAGATCTTGTTCGCCACGGCCCCGCGGCCATGTGAAGCCGCGCGATGGACGGGACCATGAATGCGCCTGCCTGACGTCGCGCGCGCTGTGCATGATGTGCACGAGGCAGCTGGCCACCGGATCGCCGCTACCGGCTCGCTGCGTCAGTCGGCGGCATGGACCGAAGGCCCCGCGATGCACGCGAGCGGATGCGTCGCGCGATCACGCCGGCCCGGAACGCTCGCCGCGTTCGATCGCCGCCTGCACCCGCTCTTGCAGCGGCGCGTAGGGCGGCGGCAGTGTCGCCAGCAGATAGCGCTCCACGCTGCGCTCGGTATCGCGGTAGACGGCAGCGCCGACGCTCACCTCGCCGGCATGCGCGCGCCAGTTCGCCGCGCCGTCCTGCCAGCGGAAGCCGCGATAGCCCAGCGCCGGCGGCGCGGCGGCCGGCCCGGGCACGCGTGGCAGGCGTTCGCAGTGTTGGCGCAGCCCGCGCACGGCGATGGCGTCGAGGTCCCAGCACGGATTCGGCTGGCCGCTGTAGATGTCGAGCTCGACGCGCATCGGCCTTGCGTCAGTTGATGACCACCGAGCGCCCGGCGTAGAAGTAGCCGCAGAACTGCTCGTAGCCGCCACGGTCGCAGGTTTCCGGATTCAGGATCAGCTGGCCGCTGTTGTCGTAGTTGCGCGCGGGGGTGCCGCCGGGCTTGTGGCCCCAGAAGCCGCCGCGCTGGTGCCGGTACCAGTGGTAGTCGTGCCCGGCGTCGATGACCAGCGCCATCAGCCGGCGCGGGTATTCCTTCTCGCTGAGGCAGTCGCAGCGCTTGCGCAGGCCGTCGGCCATGGCCGCGACGGTGACGGTGTTGCAGGCCATGGTCGAGGTCTGGGCGCCGTGCGCGCGCCCGGGTTGGGCGAAGGTGTTGGTGCACCAGTTGCGCGCGTAGTTGTAGCAGTTGTTGTGGCCGACCACGCCGGCGCCGTTCCAGAAGCCGGGGTTGTATTGGCTCACCTCATATTCGCACTTGCCGCAGGCTTCGTCCTTGATGGTGGTGCGCAGCGAGCTGCGTGGCGGCGTCGGCGGTGGCGGCGTGCGCCGCGGCGGATCGGCGAGATAGCGCTGCAGGCGTTCGAGCACGCTGTCGCGCAGCTTGGTGTCCAGCGGGGTCAGCGCGTGTTCCAGCAACTGCACCTTGGAACGCAGCGGCATGGCTTCGATCAGGCGCTGCGCCAGCGCGCCGGAAGCCTTGAAGTCGCGGCTGGCAGTGGAAGCCAGCGCGAACTGGCGCGGAATGCCTTTGCTCTTGGCGGGTGCGTCTTCGAGGAATTCGACGCGCACCTCGCGGAAGCCCAGTCCGTCGAAGCCGGTCCCTGGGCGGGCGATCACGCCCTGATTGCCGCTCACCTCGCCGAGCAGGCGTTCGGCCTCGGCGCTGTCGGTGACGTACCAGACCGGATTGGGACGGCCGGAAAAAATCGCGATTTCGATCCTTAGCATGTGCTTCTCCATGGGTGTTGCGTGCGCGTTCGCGGACGCCGCGCGAGCGGTTGCATGAATGCGGGAGAGCGCCGGCGGCGTGCCTGGCGCAGTGGCGTCCTCCTATCGAACGCGCGAAGCCGGGCGGACCGGCCACGCACGATGCGACGATGGATGCGGATCGTGGGTAGTGCAGGTCGCTTGGGTGGCGGGTGGCCGCGATGCGCGGATGGCGAACCGGATTGGACCTGCGATGGGGAGCACTCGGGCACGCTTCGCGTGCCAGGCCAGCGATCGATCCGGTTAGGGCGACTGCGATCCGCAGGACACCATCTGTAGGAGCGACTTCAGTCGCGACGGGCGTTACCGGGAAAGCCCGTCGCGGCTGAAGTCGCTCCCACAAGGACATTACCGCTGGGGGCGCTGCAGGAGGCGCTCTGGGTGGCCTCGGGCCATCGGCCCCCGAGGCATCTCGGGCGCAGCGGTTGCGCTGCTTCGTCGGTCGCGGTTGAAACCGCTCCTACAGAGAGCGAAAGGCTACGCTTATCCGCACCCGGGGCTGCCATCTCCGCGCAGCGCTGCATGTCAGTCCTGGCCGGCGCCACCTGGGCACGCGGCGGTCAACTCCAGGCTGTAGGACTGCAGGTCCCAGCGGTGCTGCGGGCTATCGTCCGGCACGTAGTTCCACGACTGCAGGTAACCTTCCGCGCACGATGCGATGGCAATGCTGTCGCCGGGCGTACCGGTGGCAGGCAAGGGCAGCGGTCGCGGCACCGCGCGGGTGGCGGCCGGCATGCTCACGCTGTAGTCCAGGCTCACCGCGCTGAGCTGGTCGGGATCGCCCAGGCGCTTGCCGTCGATCGTCGAGGGGTGTTGCACAATCCACTCGCGGATCTGGCGCCACTCCGGTGTGTCCTTCGCATAGACGGTCCTGGTCACGATCCGCAACGCCTCCTGCTGCGCGCTCGCGCTGCCGGCCAGTGCGGCCAGCGCCAGCACGGCGATGCTGACCAGCCTTTTCGGCCGCTGGCCAATGCCTGCTGCATGATTGGTGCCGTTCTTCGACTGCATGCGTCCGCTCCTTGCCGATGGCCGATCGGACAAAAATACCATCGGCATGTGCCAGCGGCGCAGCGATGAGCGCGAGGCGCGAATTGTCTACGCCACACGCGGCCGGACCGCGCGCCGCGCGTCACGTCGGCGCGAGCGAGGCCTGCAGCGCGGTGGCCAGAGCGGCGTCGCCGTTGACCAGCTCGCTCCAGCGCAAGGCCAGGCCCTTGCGGCGGCCTTTTTCGGTGAGTTTCAGACCCTCCGGGTCCACGGTCAGCGTGTACAGCCTGCCATCGATCTCCAGTTCCCGGCGCAACGGCTTGTCCAGTGGGGTCATGCGGCGCTCCCGGTTTTCACGATGCGCCGAGCGTAGCTGGGCCAAGGTGATGGCCGGTTCTGCAACGGCGCATGCGATGAAGACGCTCAAGATCGCCACCTACAACGTCAACGGCATCCGCAGCCGCCTGCCGCAGCTGTTGGAATGGTTGCAGCGCGAGGCGCCGGACATCGTCGGGCTGCAGGAACTCAAGAGCGTGGATGCGGGCTTTCCGATCGCCGACATCCACGCGGCCGGCTATGGCGCGTTGTGGATGGGGCAGTCGGCCTGGAACGGGGTGGCGGTGCTGGCCAAGGGCAGCGATCCGGTGGAGAGCCGGCGCGGTTTGCCGGGCGACCCGCGCGATACGCAGAGCCGGTACCTGGAGGCGATGGCGCATGGCGTGCTGGTCGGCTGCCTGTACCTGCCCAACGGCAATCCGCGCCCGGGGCCGAAGTTCGACTACAAGCTTGACTGGTTCGCGCGGCTGCAGCGGCATGCGCGGCACCTGGTCGCGCTGCCGCATCCGGTGGCGTTGATCGGCGACTTCAACGTGGTGCCGACCGACGACGACATCTACAACCCGGCGTCGTGGCGCCGCGATGCGCTGTTGCAGCCGGAAAGCCGCCAGGCCTACGCGGACCTGCTCGCGCAAGGCTGGACCGACAGCCTGCGCAAGGTGCACGGCGAGCGCCGGATCTACACGTTCTGGGACTACTTCCGCCAGCACTGGCAGCGCGATGCCGGCTTGCGCATCGATCACCTGCTGCTGAACCCGCCGCTGGCCGCGCGCCTGCACGACGCCGGGGTGGATCGTTGGGTGCGCGACCTGCCGCATGCCAGCGATCACGCGCCGACCTGGGTCGAGCTGACGGCCGACGCGAAGCGCGGCAGCGTCGCCGCGCCGGCCGACAAGGTCACCGGCCCTGCGAAAAAGGGCAGGCCTGCGAAGGCCGAAAAGGCGGCGAGGCCGGCCAAGCCGATGCAGCCGGCGAGCGCCGGGAAAATCGCCAAGCCGCCCAAGCCGCCCAAGCCGCCCAAAGCGACCAAAGCGACCAAAGCGACCAAAGCGACCAAAGCGAAAGCGACTGGGGTGGCCAAATCCGTGCAGTCGCCCAAAGCGACCAGAGCGGTCAAGCGCGCTGAACACGCCAGACCCGCGAAACCGGCCAAAGCAACCAAGGCAGGCAAAGCAGACAAGCTAGCCGAGGCAGCCAAGCCAACCAAGCGAGCAAAGCCCGCCCGAACGCCCTGACCCGCATTGCATGCGCGTGCGCAAATCGGCCCTGCATGGCGGGCGCCGTGCAGGGCTGCCTATACTCAAGGGCCGCTGCCGCCTGCCGTGCGGTACGCCGCGCTGCCAGGTTGTTCGGGATTTCTTTCTCCACCTGCCGGAGTCGCCGCCATGAGCCTGCTCGTCGTCGCGCTGTTGATCGGGATCGTCGCTGGCCTGCGCGCGATGACCGCGCCGGCCGTGGTCAGCTGGGCCGCCAGCCTGGGCGTGTTGCCGCTGGTCGGCACGCCACTGGCATTCCTGGGTTGGCGCTTTACCCCGTGGATCGTCTCGCTGCTGGCCGTCGGCGAGCTGGTCACCGACCAGCTGCCAGGCACGCCCAGCCGCAAGGTGCCGCTGCAGTTCGGCACGCGCATCGTGATGGGCGGGCTGTGCGGCGCGGCGGTGGGCATGGGCGGCGGGCTGTGGGTGACGGCGATGGTCGCCGGTGCGCTCGGCGCGGTGCTGGGGGCCTACGGCGGTGCCGCGGCGCGTGCGGCGATGGCGCAGCGTTTCGGTCGCGATCTGCCGGCCGCGCTGCTCGAAGACGCGGTGGCGATCGGCCTGGGCGTGCTGGCGATGGCGCTGCTGCGATGAGCCGCGCCTTCGACGCGATCGTGGTCGGCGCCGGCCAGGCCGGACCCTCGCTGGCCGGCCGGCTGGTCGCCGCCGGCATGCAGGTGGCGCTGGTCGAGCGGCAACTGGTCGGCGGCACCTGCGTCAACACCGGCTGCATGCCGACCAAGACCCTGGTCGCCAGCGCGCGCGTGGCGCACCTCGCGCGGCGCGCCGCCGACTACGGCGTGCAGCTGCAGGGCGAGGTCGGCATCGACATCGCACGGGTGATGGCGCGCGCGCATGCGGTGACGCACAGCGCGCGCGACAACCTGGAGCAATGGCTGGGCGGCATGCCCGGGCTCACCGTGTTGCGCGGCCATGCCCGCTTCGAGGCGCCGCAGCGGCTGCGCGTGGGCGAAAAATGCATCAGTGCGCCGAAGATCTTCCTCAACGTCGGCGGACGCGCGCATGTGCCGGCGCTGCCGGGGGTGGAACGGATCGACTACCTGACCAATACCTCGATCCTGCAGCTGCAGGAAGTGCCGCGGCACCTGGCGGTGATCGGCGGTAGCTACATCGGCCTGGAATTCGCGCAGATCTTCCGCCGCCTCGGTGCGCAGGTCACCGTGGTCGAGCAGCAGCCGCGGCTGATCGCGCACGAGGACGAGGACGTGTCCGACTGCATCCGCAGTGTGCTGGAAGGTGAGGGCGTGGCGGTGCGCACCCACGCGCAGTGCATCGCCTTCGCACCGCATGCGCAGGGCGTGGCGGTGCGGGTGGATTGCCACGAAGGCGCGCCGGAAGTGGTCGCCAGCCATGTGCTGCTGGCGATGGGGCGGCAGCCCAATACCGACGACCTGGGCCTGGAACACGCCGGCATCGCCACCGACGCGCGCGGCTACATCGTCGTCGACGAGCAACTGGCGACCAGCGCCGCCGGCGTGTGGGCGCTGGGCGACTGCAACGGCCGCGGCGCGTTCACCCATACCGCCTACAACGACTACGAGATCGTCGCCGCCAACCTGCTCGACGGCGGCCAGCGCCGGGTGTCGCAGCGCGTGCCCGGCTATGCGCTATACACCGATCCGCCATTGGGCCGGGTCGGCATGACCGAGGCGCAGGCGCGCGCCAGCGGCCGCCCGCTGCTGTTCGCCAAGCGGCCGATGACCCAGGTCGGGCGTGCGCGCGAGAACGGCGAGACCGCCGGCTTCATGAAACTGGTGGCCGATGCGCAGACCCACCGCATCCTCGGCGCGGCGATCCTCGGCATCAACGGCGACGAAGCCATCCACGGCGTGCTCGATCTGATCAATGCCGAGCAGCCGTTCGAGACGCTGCAGTGGGCAGTGCCGATCCATCCGACCGTGTCCGAGCTATGGCCGAGCGTGGTTGGCGCGCTGCGGGCCGAGACGGCCAGCGAGTAGCGCAAGCACCCGCCATCAAACAATGTAGGAGCGGCTTCAGCCGCGACCGGGCGTTGCCGGTAACGCCCGGTCGCGGCTGAAGCCGCTCCTACAGTGGTTTCCGATCGCCCTCGTTGCCGAAGGCGCGGCGAGCAACGCTTAGCGCAGCATCTCGGTGAACGCGCGGTCGGCCTCGATCACGTCCGGCAGCACGGTGAACAGCGCGTCCAGGTCCACGTCGTCCAGCAGCGGGCCGCTGACCGCCTGCCGCGCTTCCGGGGTGGCCCCGCCGCAGCGCTCCAGCGCATCGGCGACCAGCGCCGCCTGTGCCACCACGCGCGGCATCGGCTGGCCTTCCGGCGCCTGCAGCGGCCGTGCCTGGAAGGCGATCGCGGTCTGGATCACCTCCGGCAGGTGCCAGCGTCGCGCCAGCTCGGCGCCCACTTCCGGGTAGCCGAAGCCCAACTGCACAGTCTCGTCGGCGGCGCGGCCGCTGGAGGACGCATCCGGATGCAGCTGCGCCGCATAGTCCGGGGCGCCGGTCTGGATCAGCAATTCGCCGATGTTGTGCATCATGCCGCAGGTGAACGCGGTTTCCGGATCCAGGCCCTTCTGCTTGGCCAGCAGTCGGCAGATGCCGGCGACCTCGAAGCTGTGCAGCCAGAATGCGCGCAGGTCGAAATGGGCGGGCGCATGGAACGCGTCGGTCATCGACGAGGCCAGCACCAGCGTGCGCAGCGTGTTGAAGCCCAGGCGCAGCGCCGCGTCCTCGACGCTGGTCGAATCGCGCGCGCCGCGGAACCGCGCCGAGTTGGCCAGGCGCAGCACCTTGGCCGCGATCACCGGGTCGCGCTCGATGCTGCGCGCCACGCTGTCCAGGCTGGTGGTGGGATTGTCGAATTGCAGGATCAGCTCCTGCGCCACCTTGGGGATGGTCGGCAGGGTGTGCAACTGGTCGAACAGCACCTCTAGTTTCATGGGGACCTCAAAACGGAACGGGAAGGGACACCGCCGGCGCAGGGAGTGGGCGGCGCCCGCCATGGGTGGCGACCCCGCGCATCGTAGACCGAATCGCGGCGGGCGGCGTGCACACCTGGGGGTATGGTCCGTCCTGATGGCGCCGGCTGGACATGCCGCGCGGTGTGTGGACAACACATTGCGGGTACGGCGGGGTGCCGCCTCGGCCGTCGGTCGCGACAGGCGTTTCCGTGCAAGCCGCTGCGACCGAGCGCCGAGCGTCGACCCCTGGACCGAAAGATGCCTGTAGCGTGCTGATCGAGCGCGTGCGTGCCCGTGCAGGACCACGAGCGCGGCCGTTCGGCGATCCCCTGTGGCGGTGTGCAGCGCGCAGGACGTGCCAAAGCGCCATGGGGCGCTGGGCTTGCGCGAGCGTGAACGCCGGCAGCGCTGCGCTGTGATCGTCGCGCCGGTCGTCGCGGCAATTCGCCGAGGGGCGGCAGCCGGCCGTAGCGTTTGCTGTCGGGCAAACTGTCCGCGATGGCCACAGGTGCGGGGCGTCATCCAAGTGTCACTAGATTGACCCAAACTCGCCGAACTGGGGAGCCGGTCCCATCGACCGTGCGGCCTTTCTTATCCGCGAACGCGGCAGGATCGAACGATGAAATACATAGTGCTGTCGCTGGCATGCGCCCTGGCGGCGCCGATGGCGCAGGCGCAGTCGGGGTATGTGGAGATCGAGCACAAGCTGAGCGCCGAGCAGTTGCGCGAGGTCGGACTGACCCCGACCCAGCTGTCTACGCTCAATCGCCTGCTGCGCGACGCCGAGACGCGCGAGACGGCACAGGCCCCGGCCCGGCCCGCGTCTGCGCCCGCAGCGGCCGTCGCCGGCGATGCCGAGGCCGGGCAGGGCATGATGATCGGCCTGGACGATGGCCCGATCAGTGCCCGCGTGCAGGGCGAGGTCGCCGGCTGGGCGCCGGGCACCGTGTTCGTGCTGGACAATGGCCAGCAGTGGAAGGTGCTCAAGGGCAGCATGACCCTGCGCACCGCACTGGCCTCGCCGGTGATCAAGGTCGTGCCCGGCATCGCCGGACGCTGGTTCTTGCAGGTGGACGAAGACCTGCCGAAGGCGCGGGTCTACCGGATCCGCTGAGCGCCTGCGTCGTACCGCACGCGGCGCCTGGCTGGGCGTGCCGGCATTGGAGGCGCCCAGCGATATCGCCATCAAGTTGCGTGTTCGAAGGCCTCGAGCAGCTTGGCGCCTAGCCGCGCGTCATCGACGCCGCAGTGAATGGTGTGCTCGTCGCTGTCCTCCCCGCCGTGGTGGCGGAAATCGACGGACGGGATGAAGGCAACCGTATCGCCGGTCCATTCGATGCCCACGGCTGTTGCCTTCTTGCCGAGGGCGGCCCAATTCTTGACGCCGGCGGCGTGCAGGATCGGCCGCTGGATGTGCTTCCATTCGGACTGCGGCGGATGCGCGACGCCTTCGATCGAATGTTCGAGCGATTCCCTGATCGCGCTCGCCAGCCCGGCTGGATCGTCCGCAAGGATGGAGAGAACCTCCCCATGCGCGATCCACGCCGCTGTCGGTCAACGACATCGCTTGAAGCAGGACGGTTCCCTCGATCCTGTAGGCGGCAACCTTCTTCATCCTGGCTCCGGGTGGTGTCCTGCCATCGGCCGCGGCGCGACCTGCCTCACCCCGCCGCGCGCATCCGCAGGGTCAGGCCCTTGAGGAAGTTGCGCAGCAGCTGGTCGCCGCACAGGCGGAAGTTCTTGTGCTCGGGCTGGCGGAACAGCGCCGACAGTTCCGGCTTGGACACCGGGAAGCCGGCGTCGGCGAAGATCTGGTGCATGTCCACGTCCTTCAGCTGGAACGCCACGCGCAGCTTCTTCAGCACCACGTTGTTGGTGACCCGGGTTTCCACCGGGCGCGCCGGCAGGCTGTCGTCGCGGCCGCGGTAGTGGAACACCAGCCCGTCGAGGAAGTGCGCCAGCACCAGATCGCTGCATTCGACGAAGCCGTCCTCGTCCTCCTTCTTCAGGTAGGCCGGCACTTCGCTCTTGTCGATCGGGAACGCGGGATCGGCGAGGTGGACCGTATCCACGATCATCTGGTCGCTCAGGTCGAGCATGTAGCGGATGGAGCGCAGTACGTCGTTGTTGATCATGGCCGGTCCGGTGCTGCCGGTGGGCGTCCGGCGGGGTGCGTAGTCTAGGCCGTGTCCCGCATGGCGGGGTAGGCGCGTCGTGTCGAGGCGTGCCGGTCGCCGCGGCGCCGTGCGATCGCGACCGGCGGCGTTTGCATCCGCGCGCGCATGCGCCCCATCATCGGCGCATGGACAACACGATTCCCAAGCCGAGCGCGGTGCCCGCGCTCAATCCGCGCCAGGAACAGCTGGTGACGCTGGTGCGACAGCAGGGCTACGCCGAAGTGGAAGGGCTGGCCACGCGTTTCGAGGTGACCCCGCAGACCATCCGCCGCGACGTGGCGCTGCTGTGCGAGGCCGGCCTGCTGCGCCGCTACCACGGCGGGGTCAGCCTGCCGTCGAGCGTGGAGAACCTGGCTTACACGGCGCGCAAGTCGCTGCAGGCGCAGGAGAAGCGGCGCATCGCCACGCTGCTGGCGCAGCACATCCCCGACGACGCGTCGCTGTTCATCAACATCGGCACCACCAACGAGGACGTGGCGCGCGCGCTGATGGGGCACAGCGGGCTGCGGGTGATCACCAACAATCTCAACGTGGCGGTGATGATGAGCGCCAATCCGAGCTTCGAGGTGATGGTGGCCGGCGGGCGCGTACGCGGCCGCGACCAGGGCGTCACCGGCGAGGCCACGATCGAACTGATCCGCCAGTTCAAGGTGGATTTCGGCGTGATCGGCATTTCCGGCATCGATCCGGACGGCACCTTGCTGGACTTCGATTTCCACGAAGTGCGGGTGGCGCAGGCCATCATCGAGCACTCGCGGCAGGTGTTCCTGGCCGCCGACCACAGCAAGCTCGGCCGCAACGCGATGGTCCGGCTCGGGTCGATCGCGCGGGTCCAAGCCTGGTTCACCGACCGCGCGCCGCCGCCGGAACTGGCCGCCGTGCTGGCTGAGGCCGGCACCCGCGTGTTCGTTGCCGAGGGGGGCGCCGACGGTGAGGCCGAGGCGGACGTGGTGGCTGGCAGCCAGGCCGATCCGGACTGAGCTGCGCCGCCCGCGACGTGCGTGGGTGAGGCAAGCCGGCATGCGGGCGCATGCCGGGCGGCGCAGCGACCGGCGCTATGAACAGACGCTCCGCATTTTGTGTGCGTTTATGTTCGTATTGTTTCGTTATTATGACGTTAAATCCTGCCGGGAGTCGCTATCGGCGGGAGCCGGCTGCCGGAAATGAAGCGGTCGCCATGCGCCTAAGCCGCCGCCAGCAGGGCTCCGCGTTGACTCTACGCTGCACTGCAGCGTGCTATGTTCGAAAATGTTCGTTTACGATCTTTTCGTCCTTCGTCGTCGATCCAGGCGTTTGCCCGGTGACACGACGCTTCCGGAGTCAGGCAATGCGCGAGATCTACGATGTGCTGGTGGTCGGTGGCGGCATCAATGGGGTGGGCATCGCCCGCGATGCGGTGGGCCGTGGCCTGTCGGTGTGCCTGTGCGAGCGCGACGATCTGGCCTCGCACACCTCCAGCGCCAGCACCAAGCTGATCCATGGCGGGCTGCGCTACCTGGAGCAGTACGAGTTCGCGCTGGTCGGCAAGGCGCTGGCCGAGCGCGAAGTGCTGCTGCGCCTGGCCCCGCACATCATCTGGCCGCTGCGCTTCCTGCTGCCGCACCAGCCGCACCTGCGCCCGGCGTGGATGATCCGCACCGGCCTGTTCCTGTACGACCATCTCGGCCGCGGCCGCCGCACCCTGCCGGGTTCCAAGCGCATGGCGCTGCGCTCGGATCCGGTCGGCGCGCCGCTGCGCGAGGAATTCCGAACCGGCTTCGTCTATTCCGATGCATGGGTGCAGGACGCGCGGCTGGTGGTGCTCAACGCGATGGACGCGGCGCAGCGCGGCGCGCGGATCCTGACCCGCACCCGCTGCGTCGCGGCGCGCCGCGTCGGCGGCATATGGCAGGTGCAGCTGGAGCATGCCGACGGCCGCCGCCAGGACCTGCAGGCGCGCGCGCTGGTCAATGCCGCCGGGCCGTGGGCGGTGCAGTTCCTGGACGACGTGGCCAAGGTCGGCCACGACCACGCGCTGCGCCTGGTCAAGGGCAGCCACATCGTGGTGCCGCGGCTGTTCGAGCACGACCACGCCTACATCTTCCAGCAGCCCGACCGGCGTATCGTGTTCGCGATTCCCTACGAGCACGACTTCACCTTGATCGGCACCACCGACGTGGACTACCGCGCCGATCCGTCCGCGCCGAAGATCGATGCCGAGGAGACGCGCTATCTGTGCGAGGCGGCCAACCGCTATTTCCTCAAGCAGATCGCGCCCAGCGACGTGGTGTGGAGCTACAGCGGCGTGCGCCCGCTGCTCGACGACGAGGAGGACAACGCCGCCGAGGTCACCCGCGACTACCTGCTGGAAGTGGACGCGGACGACGGCGCGGCGCTGCTCAACGTGTTCGGCGGCAAGCTCACCACCTATCGCAAGCTGGCCGAGGAAGCGGTGGACCGGCTGGTCGCGCACGCCGGGCGCAAGGCGCCGGCGTGGACCGCGCGCGGCGCGCCGCTGCCCGGCGGCGAGCGCCGCGACATCCGCGTGCTGGCGCAGGAACTGCGCGCGGCGCGGCCATGGCTGAGCGAGGCGACCGCGTGGCGGCTGGCGCGCAACTACGGCACCCGTGCGGTGCAACTGTTGGGCGACGCGGCATCGGTGCAGCAACTGGGTGAGCATTTCGGCGCCGATCTGTACCAGGCCGAAGTGGACTACCTGCGCGAACACGAATGGGTGACCCAGGCCGACGATCTGCTGTGGCGCCGCAGCAAGCTCGGCCTGCGCATCGACGCGGCCGGCCGCCAGCGGCTGATCGACTATCTGCAACAGGCGCCGGCCGCGGTGGCCGCCGCGCCCGCATGAGGCAAGCACCGCGGCCGGCGTGCCCGTCTCGGGCGCCGGCCGCGCGTGCGCAATCGCCGCGCGCATCGGCATCCGCCGCCGCGCGCGAACCTGGGAACGACCGTGGAGGGTGGCAGGCATGTGCAAGACGACGACCGGCATGACCGGCAAGACGACGACAGCAGTGCGGGAGCAGCGCGCATGAACCGGCAACTGCTTGGCGAACTGATTTCCGAGGCGGTGGCGATGGTGATCATCATCGCCTTCGGCTGTTCGGTGGCGTGCATGTACGTGCTGTACGACCCCAGCCCCTACCAGAACGCCTATTGGGGCGTGTGCATCGCCTGGGGCCTGGCGGTGACGATCGCGATCTACGCGACCGGCTCGGTCTCCGGTACCCACGCCAACCCGGCGGTAACCCTGGCGCTGGCGGTGTTCCGCGGTTTCTCGTGGAAAAAGGTGTTGCCGTACTGGGCGGCGCAGGTGGTCGGCGGCTTCCTCGGCGCGGGCATCGTCTATCTGCTGTTCGCGCCGGTGATCGACCACTACAACCAGGCCCATCAGCTAACCCGTGAAGCGGGCGGCGCGGCCGGCGTGTTCTTCACCGCACCGGGCCTGGCGATCACCCCGATGCATGCGCTGCGCGACCAGGTGATCCTGACCGCGTTCCTGATCTTCGGCATCTTCGCCATCACCGAGCGCTATAACGAGGCCGCGCCCACCGCCAATTCCGGTGCGCTGATGATCGGCCTGCTGGTGGCGACCATCGGCGCCTCGATGGGCTACCTGGAAGCGTGGGCGATCAATCCGGCGCGCGATTTCGGGCCGCGCCTGTTCGCCTACTTCGCCGGCTGGGGGTCCTCGGCGTTGCCGTCGGCCAACAGCTACTGGTGGATTCCGATCGTCGGCCCGCTGATTGGTGGCGTGATCGGCGGCGCGGCCTACCAATGGCTGATCTATCCGTTCCTGCCGGCGCGGATCAAGGCGCTCGAGGAAGAAGCGGCGTCGCGCCAGGCCTGAGCCGGCGCGACCTGGGTGCCGGCACCGCCGGCACGTCCCCATCCATTTCGGGCGCCGCCGCGGCGCGCGCCTTCACGACCCCGCAGGAGTCACCGATGGAAAAGAAATTCATCCTGGCCATCGACCAGGGCACCACCAGTTCGCGCGCGATCCTGTTCGACCGCAAGGGCCACATCGCGGGCATGGCGCAACGCGAGTTCGGGCAGATCTTCCCGCAACCGGGCTGGGTGGAGCACAACCCGCGCGAGATCATGACCAGCGTCTACACCACGATCACCGAGCTGCTGAACAACCAGCAGGTGGACGCGAGCGCGATCGCCGGCATCGGCATCACCAACCAGCGCGAGACCGCGGTGGTGTGGGACCGCGCCACCGGGCAGCCGATCTACAACGCCATCGTCTGGCAATCGCGGCAGACCAAGGACATCTGCGAACAGCTCAAGGCCGCCGGCCACGAGGACATGGTACGGGCCAAGACCGGGCTGCTGATCGATGCATATTTCTCCGGCACCAAGGTCAAGTGGATCCTCGACCACGTCGAAGGCGCGCGCGAACGCGCGCAGCGCGGCGAACTGGCGTTCGGCACCATCGACAGCTGGCTGATCTGGAACCTCACCGCCGGCAAGGTCCACGTCACCGACTACACCAACGCCTCGCGCACGCTGCTGTACAACATCCACGAACTGCGCTGGGACGAAGAGCTGCTGCAGATGCTCGACATCCCCGCCTCGATGCTGCCGGAGGTGCGTTCCTCCAGCGAGATCTACGGCACCACCCAGGGCCAGTATTTCTACGGCCACGAAGTGCCGATCGCCGGCATCGCCGGCGACCAGCAGGCGGCGCTGTTCGGCCAGGCCTGTTTCGAGCCAGGCATGGCCAAGAACACTTACGGCACCGGCTGTTTCATGCTGATGAACACCGGCGAAAAAGCGGTGGAATCCAAGAACGGCCTGCTCACCACGATCGCCTGGGGCGTGGACGGCAAGGTCGAGTACGCGCTGGAAGGGGCGATCTTCGTCGCCGGTTCGGTGGTGCAGTGGCTGCGCGACGGCCTGCGCATGTTCGGCAAGGCCAGCGACTCGCAGTCCTACGCCGAGCGTGCCGGCGACAACGACGGCGTGTATTTCGTGCCGGCCTTCGTCGGCCTGGGCGCGCCGTACTGGCGCAGCGACATCCGCGGCGCGGTGTTCGGCCTGACCCGCGGCACCACCAAGGAGCATTTCATCCGTGCCGCGGTGGAGTCGATGGCGTATCAGACCCGCGACGTGCTGACCGCGATGCAGGTCGATTCGGGCATCGAGCTGAAGGAACTGCGCGCCGATGGCGGCGCGATCAGCAACGACTTCATGGCCCAGTTCCAGAGCGACATCCTCGACGTGCCGGTGCTGCGCCCGGAAGTCGCGGAAACCACCGCGCTGGGCGCCGCGTACCTGGCCGGATTGGCGACGGGCTTCTGGAAGGATCGCGCGGAGATCGCGCAGCAATGGGCGGTGGACCGTCGCTTCGAGCCGAACATGCCGGCCGAGCGCCGCGAGGAACTGTATGCCGGCTGGCAACAGGCGGTGGAGGCGACGATGGGGTTCCGGATTCGCTAGCCATCGCCAACACTCTGCCTCTGTAGGAGCGGCTTCAGCCGCGACCGGCGTCCCGGTAAGATCCGGTCGCGGCTGAAGCCGCTCCTACAGGGGAGTTTTCTGGGCCGGACGCTAGACGTACTGCGTCGGCCCACGCGGCCCCGGCACCGGGGCATCGACATCGCCGACCGGATCGCTGATTGGCGGGATGGTCGGGTCGATCGGCTGGTCCGGGATCGGATCCACCGGCCGATCCGGAATCGGATCCACGCCCGGATTCGGAACCTGTCCGGGCACCTCGTTCGGTGGCTGCTGCGGATCCTGGCCGGGGTTGGGATTCTGCATCTGCATATGCGCCTCATGATTCGGAAAACCAGGCTGCACCGTGCGCGCCGCCGCGAACGCAGCGCGTGAAGCGGAAGGCAAGGGCGGATGAAGGCGCGCCAGCGCATCTCGCTGCAGACGCTGCTCCCATGATTTAGAGAAATGCAGCGTGCAGGCCTTGCGCTTACGCGCAAGGCGGCGCACGCCACTGGAATGCGCAGCTGCGGCAAAGCGTGATTGCCTCCCCAGCATCGCCACGCGGCCGCAAAAACCGCACGCCAGGCGTTGACCGAACCCGGCGCAGTTGCGCAGCCTGCGAGCGACACCGCACGGGATGCACAGCGCATGGCACGTCGTTTTCCCTGGAGTTGGCTGGCCTTGCTCGCGGCCTGCGCGCTGCTGGCGGTGCTGGCCTGGCAGAACCGCCAGCTGCGCGAAGAGCGGCGCTGGTTCGTGACCCGCACCACCGAGCCGTATCTGGGCATGTACGTGCCGAAGATCGCGGCGACCGCGTTGGACGGTTCGGCGCTGACCCTGGGTGTGCCGGCGGCGGACACGCAGGTGCTGTTCTTCTTCACCACCACCTGCCCCTATTGCAAGCGCTCGGCGCCGACGGTGGTGCAGGCGGCGCAGCGCCTGGCCGAGCAGGGCGGCCGCGTGCAGGTGCTGGGGGTATGCCAGTGCAGTCCCGACCAGGCGCGTCGCTATGCCATCGAGCACCGCTTTCCCTTTCCGGTGACCACGCTCACCGATCGCCGCGCGCTGATGCTGTTTCGCGCGCGCAACGTGCCATCGATGCTGGCGCTGGACCGCGATGGACGGGTGCGCTATGCGCGCGTCGGCGTCTTCGATACCACGGAGCGGGTGCAGGACCTGGTGGCCGCAGTGCGACGCACGGAGGCGCCGGCGGCTTTGGCAACTCTCGAGGAGTGACGACATGAAACAGCGTTGGACAGCGTTGCGTAACGGCATGGCCGCGGCCGTGTTCCTGGCCTGCATGGGCTTCGGCGCGGTGCAGGCGACCGCCGGCGACGGAATCGAGAAGGATGCATCGTGTAGCGCCTGGGCGTGTCAGCAGGAGTGCGCGCCGTTCGGCGGCGAGTTGGGGCCGGGCGGTCCCGGCAAGCCGCTGGTCTGCTACTGCTGCGGTTGAGCCAGCGCCGGAGCCGGCCGCGGCCGGCTCCGGCTTAACCGTGTGCAGGCGCGGGGCTCGGCGGTGCTGGCGACGCGGCCGGTGCTGCGGCATGCTGCCGCCGCATGCGCCGCTACGACCTGATCATCTTCGATTTCGACGGCACCCTGGCCGATTCCTTCGCCTGGTTCCTGGACACCATCAACGATGTCGCCGACGAGTTCGGCTTCCGCCGCTTCGAGCCGGAGCGGCTGCAGGAAATCCGCAGCCTGAGCGCGCGCGAATTGATGGCGCGCAGCGGCATCCGCTGGTGGCGGGTGCTGGCGATGGCGCGGCGCATGCGCGCGCTGATGGCCGCGCAGATCGAGCGCATCGCCCTGTTCGACGGGGTGACCGAATTGCTGGACGCGCTCGCGCGGGCCGGCGTGCACCTCGCCCTGGTGACCTCCAACAGCCGCGACAACGTCGAGCGCGTGCTCGGCGCCGAACTGACCGCGCGCTTCCGCCACATCGGCTGCGGCGCCGCGGTGCTCGGCAAGCGCCGCAAGCTGCGCGCAGCGCTCAAGGCATGCCGGGTACCCGCCGCACGTGCACTCTGTGTGGGCGACGAGATCCGCGACGCCGACGCTGCGCGCCAGGCCGGCATCGCCTTCGCCGGCGTCGGCTGGGGCTACACCTTGCCGGCCGCGCTGCAGCCGCACACGCCACTGCCGCTGCTGCAACGCCCGGCGGACGTCTGGGACCGGCTGGGCCTGCCGATCCCGGCCTGATCGCGCCTCGGCCGCAAAGGCGGCTGGCCCGTCATCCCAGCTCCCGATTCCCCCGGCCGCCGTTCCTCGCCTGCTCGCAATCCCGCCGCGCCCAGGAACCGCTTCTACCCATTCCCGACTCCCCATTCCCGATTCCCAGCCCCATGCTGCACCGCGTCGTTGATTGTTCACTTATGATTGCTATATTCATATACGAACAGCCGGCAAGCGGCGCCAGCGGTCAGGGCGACGCGATCCGGCCATCATCCGATCTGGCCCTAGGTGGGCGGAGGCGTGGCATGCGCAATTCCAGCGGTCCCCGATCCTGCAGGTCGAGCGGGCGCCTTGCGTCGGCAAACGGTCGAGGCCGGTGCCAGTGAACGCAGCCATCGCCGCCGTCGAGCCCGGCCCAATCGCGCAGCGCCCGCTGGGCCGCAGCGGCGTGCGCATCGCCACGCTGGGCTTCGGCGCCGCGCCGATCGGCAATCTGTATGCGGAAGTGGACGATGCGGTGGCGCTGGCCGCGGTCGCCGACGCCCATGCCGCCGGCATCCGCCATTTCGACACCGCGCCGTATTACGGCTACGGGCTGAGCGAGCGCCGGCTCGGGCAGGGCCTGCGCGGGCTGCCGCGCGCCAGCTACACGCTGTCGACCAAGGTCGGACGCCGCGTCTACGACGAGGCCGGTGCCACGCCGGGGCGCGACGGCTTCGCCGTGGCCGGGCGCGGCGCCGCGTTCGACTACAGCCGCGACGGCGTGCTGCGTGAATTCGAGGCCAGCCTGCAGCGGCTCTGCACCGATCACGTGGACGTGCTGCTGCTGCACGACATCGGCCGCCTCACTCATGGCGAACGCCACCCGGCGATGCTGCGCCAGGCGCTGGACGAGGCCTTGCCGGCGATGGCCGAGCTCAAGGCCAGCGGCGCCTGCCGCGCGATCGGCATCGGCGTCAACGAGGAAGACATCGCGCTGGAACTGATGCCGCTGTTCCCGCTGGATTGCGTGATGCTGGCCGGCCGTTACACCTTGCTCGAACAGCACGCGGCGCAGCGGATCATGGCGCAGGCGCTGCAGCACCAGGTCGGCATCCTGGTCGCCGGCCCGTACAGCTCGGGCCTGCTCAGCGACGCGCGCGGCCCCGGCGACACCTACAACTACGCGCCGGTGGATGCAGCCACGCTCAAGCACGCGCAGCAGCTGTTCGCGGCCTGCGCGGCGCAGGGCGTGGACGTCGGCGCGGCCGCGCTGCAGTTCCCGCTCGCGCACCCGGCGGTCGCCGCGGTGGTCGCCGGCATGCGCACGCCGGCGGAGGTGGCCAGCGCCGCCGCGCGCCTGCAGGCGGCGATTCCGCCCGCGCTGTGGCGCGACCTGCGCAACCAGGGCCTGCTGCAGGCGCAGGTGCCGACGCCGTGAACGTGGTCGATGCGCACGTGCACTTCTGGCAGCTGGCGCGCGGCGACTACGACTGGCTGACGCCCGACCTCGCCGCGCTGTATCGCGACTTCGTGCCCGAAGACCTGATCGCCACGCTCGATGCGCACGGCGTGGACGCGATCGTCGCGGTGCAGGCGGCGCAGACCGAAGCGGAGACCCGCTACCTGTTGCAGCTCGCACGCGCGCAGCCGCGCATCGCCGGCGTGGTCGGCTGGATCGATTTCGAGGCCGCCGACGCGGCCGCGCGCATCGCCGCTCTGTGCGCCGAGGGCGACGGGCTGCTCAAGGGCCTGCGGCCGATGGTGCAGGACCTGGCCGATCCGCAGTGGTTGGCGCGGCCGCAGCTGGACCCCGCGTTCGACGCGATGCTGCGGCACGACCTGGCGTTCGACGCGCTGGTCAAGCCGCTGCACCTGCCCGCGCTGCAGGCGCGGCTGCGGCGCCATCCGGCGTTGCGCGTGGTGCTCGACCATGCCGCCAAGCCGGCGATCGGCGGCGACGGTTTCGCCGCCTGGGCCGATGGCCTGGCGCAGCTGGCGCGGCATCCGAACGTGCTGTGCAAGCTGTCCGGTCTGCTCACCGAACTGCCTGCCGATGCCGACGCGGCGGCGATCGAGCCGTACGTGGCGCAGGTGTTCGCCTGTTTCGGCGCGCAGCGGGTGCTGTGGGGCAGCGACTGGCCGGTGCTGACCCAGCGCGCCGGCTACGGCGACTGGCTCGCGCTGGCGCAGGCGCTGGTCGCGCGGCATGCCGCCGGCCACGCTGCCGACGTGTTCGCCGGCAACGCACGCCGCTTCTACCGTTTGCCCCAGCCGCTTCCTTCCCCCTGATCGAGAGTGCCCCACCATGACCACGTCCGCCTTCCATCCCCGGAGCCGCGCATGAGCGGCCGCCTGCAAGGCAAGCGCTGCCTGATCACCGCCGCCGGCGCCGGCATCGGCCGCGAGAGCGCGCTGGCCTGCGCGCGCGAGGGCGCACAGGTGCTGGCCACCGACATCGATGCCGCCGCATTGCAGGCGCTGGCCGCCGAATCCGATGCGATCGTCACGCAGACGTTGGACGTCACCGACGCCGCGGCGATCCAGGCGCTGGTCGCGGCGAACGCGCCGTTCGACGTGCTGTTCAACTGCGCCGGCTACGTGCACCAGGGCAGCATCCTCGACTGCGACGAGCCGGCGTGGCGGCGCTCGTTCGCGATCAACGTCGATGCGATGTACTACCTGTGCCAGGCGGTGTTGCCGGGCATGCTGGAGCAGGGCCGCGGCAGCATCGTCAACATGTCCTCGGTGGCCTCCAGCATCAAGGGCGTGCCGAACCGCTTCGCCTATGGCGTGACCAAGGCGGCGGTGATCGGGCTGAGCAAGGCCATCGCTGCCGACTACGTGGCCAAGGGCATCCGTTGCAACGCGATCTGCCCGGGCACGATCAAGACGCCGTCGCTGGGCCAGCGGGTCAAGGCGCTGGGCGGCGACGAGCAGGCGGTGTGGAAGAGCTTCACCGACCGCCAGCCGATGGGCCGCCTCGGCGACCCGCGCGAGATCGCGCAACTCGTGGTGTACCTGGCCTCGGACGACGCCTCGTTCACCACTGGCCAGACCCACATCATCGACGGCGGCTGGTCGAACTGACCGCGCCTGCCTTCCACTTCCAAGAGGACATCCCATGAAACTGCTGCGCTACGGCGAACCCGGCCACGAACGTCCTGCTCTGCTCGACGCCAATGGCCATCTGCGCGACCTGTCCGCGATCATCGACGACGTCGCCGGCGAACACCTCACCGCCGCCGGCCTGGACACGCTGCGCGCGCTCGACCCGGCCACGCTGCCCAAGGTGGAAGGCGAGGTGCGCTACGGGCCGGCCGTGGGCCGCGTCGGCAAGTTCATCTGCGTCGGCCTGAACTACGCCGACCACGCCGCCGAGTCGGGCATGGCGGTGCCGGAGATGCCGGTGCTGTTCATGAAGGCCACCACCGCGATCAGCGGCCCCAACGACACCGTGACGATTCCGCGCGGCTCGAAGAAGAGCGACTGGGAAGTGGAGCTGGGCGTGGTGATCGGCGATGTCGCCCGCGACGTGGCGCTGGAGGACGCGCTCAAGCACGTCGCCGGCTACGCGGTGATCAACGACCTGTCCGAGCGCGAGTTCCAGCTCGAGCACGGCGGGCAGTGGGTCAAGGGCAAGAGCTGCGACGGCTTCGGCCCGCTCGGCCCGTGGCTGGTCACTGCCGACGAAGTGGCCGACCCGCAGAACCTGTCGATGTGGCTGGAGGTCAACGGCCACCGCTACCAGAACGGCAACACGCGCACGATGGTGTTCGGCGTGGCCGAGCTGGTCAGCCACATCAGCCGCTACATGACGCTGATGCCGGGCGACGTGATCAGCACCGGCACGCCGCCGGGCGTGGGCCTGGGCCAGAAGCCGCCGATCTACCTGAAACCGGGCGATGTGATGGCGCTGGGCATCGAGGGCCTGGGCGAACAGCGCCAGGCCGTGGTCGCCCATCCGCGCGACGCAAGCTAAAGCCGCAAAGCCCCTCTCCCTCCGGCGACCGAAGGAAGTCCCGTGGGAGAGAGGGGTTGGGGTGAGGGTAGGGGGCGAAGCCACCTCGCAATGCATGCGCAGGCAGTCTTTTTCGTCAGCGCCTTGCCACACGTCCCGCATGTGCAAGACAGCTGCGTGCTCTTACTTCGTTCGTGTTTTTGCAGGGGCGGCTGCAGTTGTGCACTCCCGCACCCTCACCCCAACCCCTCTCCCGGGGGGAGAGGGGCTTGTCCAGCGCATTTTTTCTTTTTCTCTACCGCCTCACCGACCAGGATCCCCATGAGCAAAATCGTTGCCCTCGAGACCTTCGACGTGCGTTTCCCCACTTCGCGCGAACTGGACGGTTCCGATGCGATGAATCCGGATCCGGACTATTCGGCCGCCTACCTGCGCCTGCGCACCGATGCCGACGACGGTCTCGCCGGCTACGGCCTGGTGTTCACCATCGGCCGCGGCAACGACGTGCAGAGCGCGGCGATCGCGGCGCTGTCGCACCATGTGGTCGGGCGCGACGTGGAAGACGTCATCGGTGATCTGGGCGGCTTCGCGCGCAGCCTCACCGACGATTCGCAGCTGCGCTGGCTGGGCCCGGAGAAGGGCGTGATGCACATGGCCATCGGCGGCGTCATCAACGCGGCCTGGGATATGGCCGCGCGCCGCGCCGGCAAGCCGCTGTGGCGCTACATCGCCGAGCTGTCGCCGGAACAGCTGGTGGCCACCATCGACTTCCGTTATCTGACCGACGCGCTGACCCCCGACGAAGCGCTGGCCATGCTGCGCGCGGCCGAGCCGCTGCGCGCCGAACGCCTGCAGACGCTGCTCGAACAGGGCTACCCGGCCTACACCACCTCGCCCGGCTGGCTCGGCTACTCCGACGAGAAGCTGGTGCGCCTGGCCAAGGAAGCGGTGGCCGACGGCTTCCGCACCATCAAGCTCAAGGTCGGCGCCAATGTGCAGGACGACATCCGCCGCTGCCGCCTGGCGCGCGCAGCGATCGGCCCGGACATCGCGATGGCGGTGGACGCCAACCAGCGCTGGGACGTGGGCCCGGCGATCGCCTGGATGCGCCAGCTGGCCGAGTTCGACATCGCCTGGATCGAGGAGCCGACCAGCCCCGACGACGTGCTCGGCCACGCCGCGATCCGCCAGGGCATCGCGCCGGTGCCGGTGTCCACCGGCGAGCACACGCAGAACCGCGTGGTGTTCAAGCAACTGCTGCAGGCCGGCGCGGTGGACCTGATCCAGATCGACGCCGCGCGCGTGGGCGGGGTCAACGAGAACCTGGCGATCCTGCTGCTGGCGGCGAAGTTCGGCGTGCGCGTGTTTCCGCATGCCGGCGGCGTCGGCCTGTGCGAGTTGGTGCAGCACCTCGCGATGGCCGACTTCGTCGCCATCACCGGCAAGATGGAAGACCGCGCGATCGAGTTCGTCGATCACCTGCACCAGCACTTCGTCGACCCGGTGCGCATCGAACACGGCCGCTACCTGGCACCGACGCTGCCGGGCTTCTCCGCCGAGATGCACGCGCAGTCGGTCACCCAGTACCTGTATCCGGATGGCCCGTTCTGGAGCGCGGACCTGGCCGCGCAGCAGGCCTAGCGCGACAAGCGTGCGCGGCCAAGGGCCACGCACGCACCCATGTAGGAGCGGCTTCAGCCGCGACGAACGCAGCGGCGGACTCGACGGCTTCGGAAGCCGTCGGGACTGAAGTCCCTCCCACAGTGCACCCGGCCGGCTCGCCGCAAGTCCCTGTAGGAGCGACTTCAGGGCACCTCTAAAAACCCCCTTCTTTGGCATCATATGGTCAGAAGAGAGAGCCGAGGCCCTGCGATGATCAGCCTGTTTGCCGGACACGAACGCGAAGCCAAGCGTCAGCAGATAGGCGACCCGCTGACCCTGCTTTCGCGTCATATCGATTTCGCAGCGATTGCCCAAGGCATCGATGCGAAGCTGTCCTTGGGCACCGGCACGCGCGGGGGCCGTCCGGCCTGGCCGACGGTGGTGATGGTCAAACTGCTGCTGTTGCAGCAGCTATACAACCTCTCTGACGATGCGCTGGAGTACCAGGTGCTGGATCGGCGCAGTTTCCAGCAGTTCCTTGGGCTGGAACACAGCGGCAAGGTGCCTGACGCCAAGACGATCTGGGTGTGGCGCGAGCGGCTCAAGGCGCAGGATGTGATGGGCGACATCAGCGCAGCGGTCGGCGTGCAATTGCAGCGGGCGGGATTCATTGCGCGTGGCGGTCAGATCATCGATGCGAGCATCGTCAGCGCCCCCGATCCAACGCAACACGCGCGAGGAGAACGCACAGATCAAGCAGGGTGGCGAGGTAGGCCAAGACTGGAGCGACGCCAAGCGCGCGCAGAAGGATGTGCAAGCGCGTTGGACGCGCAAGCACGGCAAGGCGCATTACGGCTACAAGCTGCACGCCAGCACCGATCGGCGTTGGGGCTTCATCCGCCGACATGCGGTGAGCGCAGCCAACGTACATGACAGCCGACACTTCGAGGACGTGCTGGATCCCCGCAATCACGGACGCACGGTGTGGGCCGACAGTGGCTATGCCGACGCATCGCGGGAGGCCGATCTGACGCAACGCGGCTATCGGGCGGCCATTCAGCACCAGGGCCAGGCGCGCAAGCCGCTAAGCGCGGCCGAACAGCGCCGCAACCGGCGGCTTGCCAAGGACCGGGTGTTCGGCGAACACCCGTTCGCGCGGCTGGCGCAGCAGGGCGGTAAATGCCTGCGCACCATCGGGTTGGCACGGGCCACGGTGGTGATCGGGTTGAAGGTCGCCAGTCACAACCTGATGCGGCTGGCGCGGCTGCAGCATCGCGGCATCGTGCCGGCGTGATCAGGTAAGGCGGCCGACGGCCGCCTTACCTGGCACATCAATGCCATTCAGCAAGCCGGCAATGCACTGAAGTCGTCCTCAAGACGCGCTGACGCTGCGTACTCGCGGCTCATAGTGATGAAACTATGGGTTGTTCGAGGTGCCCTTCAGCCGCGACGAACGAAGTGGGGACCCTGACGGCTTCGGACGCTATCGGGACCAAATTGCTTTTCGCACCGCCCACTGCTCACTGCTTGCGTTGCGCCGCGATTCTGTAGGAGCGGCTTCAGCCGCGACGCGCTCTACCAATGCAGTCTGTCGCGGCTGAAGCCGCTCCTACAGGGTGGCTTTTCGGCATGGTAGGAGCGCAGTCTTTACCGGGAGATTTCAGTCCCGCGCCTGCTCCGCCAGCGCCGCCTGCAGCGAAAAGATCTGCAGCGCCTCGCGCCATTTCTCGCCCGGCGCCGAACCCGGCAGCGGCTTCTGGAAGCGCCACATCAACTCTTCCCATGCCTGCACGCGCGGGTCGGCGGCATCCGCGGCGGCCTTGGCCGCGGGCGAATAGTCGTCGTCCACCTCCATCAGCATCACCAGGCGGTCGCCGCAGCGGTGGATGTCCAGTTCGCGGATGCCGGCGTTGCGCAGCGAGGCGACGATCTCCGGCCACACCGTGTCGGGGCGATGCCAGCGCTCGTATTCGGCGATCAGCGCCGGGTCGTCGTGCAGGTCGAGCAGATAGCAGTGGCGCGGCATCTCAGGCTCCCGCAACGGTGGCGCGCGTCGTGGCCGCGCGGTCGCGCGCATAGGACGCGAACACCAGGATCACCGCGAAGCACAACGCAGGCACGGTCATCGCCCAGTGGATGCCGGCGCGGTCGGACAGCGCGCCCATCAGCGCGGTCAGCACCGCGCCGCCGATGATCGACATCACGATCAGCGACGAGCCGAGCTTGCGCGCGTCGTCGTTCAAGCCATCCAGGCCCAGCGCGAAGATGGTCGGGAACATCACTGACATGAACGCGCTGCTGGCCACCAGCGCGTACAGCCCGGTCCAGCCCGGCAACGCGATCGCCACGCCGCACAGCAGCAGGTTGAGCAGCGCGAACGCGCCCAGCAACACCGCCGGCGACACTAAGCGCAGCAACGCGGTACCGATGAAGCGGCCGGCCATGAACAACACCAGCGAGACAGTGAGGAAGCTGGCCGCGGTCTTTTCCGGGGTGCCCGGCACTGCGTCCTGCAGATAGCGGATGAGGTAGCTCCAGATGCCGACCTGCGCACCGACGTAGAAGAACTGCGCGACCACCGCGAACACGAAGCGGCGGTTGCGCAGCAGCGGGCCGAAATAGGCCCTGCCGCCGCTGGCCGCGGCGCCGCTGTCGCGGGTGACCGGGAAGCGGGTCAGCCCGATCAGCAGGGCCCACAGCACCACCACCGCGCCGATGATCAGATACGGGGTCTGCACCGCCGCCGATTCGGCGGCGAAAAAGCTGGCGCGCGCGGACGGCGCCATCGCCGCCAGTTGCTGCGGGGTGTGCTCCACGCCGGAGAGGATGAAGTGCTGGCCGATCATCACCCCGGTAATCGAGCCGAGCGGATTGAACGCCTGCGCCAGGTTCAGCCGCCGCGCCGCGCCTTCGGCCGGGCCGAGCACGGTGACCAGCGGATTGGCGGTGGTTTCCAGGAACGCCAGGCCACTGGCGATCACGAACAGCGCCAGCAGGAACAAGCCGTAGGTGTGCTCCTGCGCGGCCGGGTAGAACAGGAACGCGCCGGTCGCGTACAGCAGCAGGCCGAGCACCACCGCCGCCTTGTAGCTGAAGCGGCGCATGAACATCGCCGCCGGGATCGCGAACACGAAGTAGCCCAGGTAGAACGCGCTCTGCACCAGCCCGGCCTGCAGGTCGGACAGCTCGAACGCCTTCTTGAACTGCTTGATCAGGATGTCGTTGAGGTTGTTCGCCATGCCCCACAGAAAGAACAGGCTGACGATCAGGACCAGGGGCACGATGGCGGTGCGCGCCAGGCTGCCGGGCGCCGCTGTTGCGGTGTCGCTGCTGTAGTGCATGCCGCCTACCCCTCCCAGGATGTGCCGCGTGGCGTTGAAGTTGTGGCCGGAGCGTACTGCGGTCGCTGTCGCCATGCAAATATAAAATCCGTGTTTATATTTGCATGGCACGCCATGGCGTGCGCGGTGTCCGAACGCTGGCGCGGGCGGTCTTCGCAAGCGCCGGCATCGGCGTGCACGCGTCGGACCTGGCAGGCGATGCGGACATCCGCGCGCCAGGCGCGGGCCGGTTTCGCCGCGCTTCTGTCCACGGACATTCCCTGTACCCTAGCGCCCTTCCACCCCCCGCCTGGCCTCGACGGAATGACCACGCCCCCGCCCAAGTACCGCGCTCCCGCCCTGGACAAGGGCCTGGATATCCTGGAACTGCTGGCGCGCGACGCGCGGCCGATGACCATGAGCGAGATCTCGCAGGGCATCGGCCGTTCGCGCGGCGAGATCTTCCGCATGCTGCAGGTGCTGGAAGAGCGCGGCTACCTGACCAAGGGGCCGGGCGAGGGCGGCTACGTGCTGACCAACCGCCTGTTCATGCTCGGCATGCAGCAACCGCAGGTGCAGAACGTCACCGAGGCGGCGCTGCCGGTGATGCGCCGGCTGGCCGATGCGATCCGCCAGCCCTGCCACCTGGTGGCGCCGTCGGACGACCAGATCGTGGTCATCGCGCAGATGGACGTGCCCAGCGACCTGGGCATGGTGGTGCGCCCGGGCCACCGCCGCCCGCTCGCGCATTCCACTTCCGGCCTGGTGCTGTTCGCGTTCCAGCACGAAGACGCGCAGGCGCGGTTGCTGCAGCGCCTGGACGCCAGCGACGTGGGCTACGATCGCGACGCGTTCCTCGCCGCCGCCGCGCAGGTGCGCGCGCTGGGCTACAGCATCCACCCCAGCGAAGCGGTGGTCGGCGTGATCGACCTGACCGCGCCGATCCTGCAGCACGGCAGCGCCATCTACACGCTCACCGTGCCCTTCATCGAACGCCGTCCGCAGCAGATCGACGCGCAGGCGGCGATGCAGGCGGTGTGCGCGGCGGCGGCGGAGATCAGTGCGGCGTTGGGTGGGTAGCCTGTCGCGCGGTACGCAGGACACGCTGCCAGGCTGCGGTTGCGCAGGTGGCAAGCCCGGCATCAGCATGACGACAGCGACATAGGTGGGGGGAGAGCCCGTGTTTACCTGGGAGGGCGCCGTCACCGTCGCTGCCATCGTCGTGGTCGTTGCTTTCATGGCGTGGCTTATTTGGCTTCAGCGCCGTCGCGATCATTGGCTGGAGCGAGCGGTGGAGGAATCCTTCCGGCGCGTTTCCCTGACCAGCGATGGCGTGCTTCTCACCGGTGCGGATCTGGTCGTGGTGAAGAAGGTGCAGCAATTCATGGACGCCAATTACGATGCGTCCTTCATGTTCGATAGCGAAGCCATGAACGGCAGCAACGCGTTCTGGTATTGCAGGGGACCCGGTGCGCGCTGGTTCCTGGCGATCCCGACGGTCAGCACGTGCCGCAGTGGTGTGGACGTGCGCTGGGTGCTGCGTCCGCTGACCGAGCAACGCGCGCGCGCGGTGCTGCGCTTCGATCGCGTGGCGTATCAGCGCGCGTTCGGCGAGACGCCCTGACTAGGCCTGACAAGGTCGGTAACGATACGGCCAGCACGCGGCGGACGGTTGAATCGTAGTTGTCCGGGATCCAGGTGCCACAGGCCCGATGGCGCCTGTTGCACCGCAGCGTGCATTGGTCACGGTTTCATAATTATATCGTAATTACAATTTCGGCCGGCCCCGCCGCCAGGCGCTGCCGCCCTCCATTCGCCGACGGAAAGCCTTATGCCTCAGGACTGGAACACGCTCGCCGACAATCGCCGGCAACGCCTGCAGCGCGCCGAAGGGCTGGCGCGCGGGCGCCTGGTGGAGGCCAAGGATGCGGTGGCGCTGCTGGAGGCGGTGATCGAGCCGGGCGACCGCGTGTGTGTGGAAGGCAACAACCAGAAGCAGGCCGATTTCCTCTCGCAGTGCCTGACCGAGGTCGATCCGGCGCGGGTGCACGGGCTGCACATGCTGCAGTCGGTGCTGGCGCTGCCCTCGCACCTGGACGTGTTCGAACGTGGCATCGCGCAGCGCCTGGATTTCTCCTTCTCCGGGCCGCAGGCATTGCGCCTGGCGCGGCTGGTCGCCGACAAGCGCATCGAGATTGGCGCGATTCACACCTACCTGGAGCTGTTCGGCCGCTACTTCGTCGATCTGACGCCGCGCGTGGCGCTGGTCGCCGCGCAGGCCGCCGATCGCCACGGCAATCTCTACACCGGGCCGAACACCGAGGACACGCCGGTGATCGCCGAGGCCACCGCGTTCAAGGGCGGCATCGTCATCGCCCAGGTCAACGAGATCCTCGACACGCTGCCGCGCGTGGACATCCCCGCCGACTGGATCGGCTACGTGGTGCAGGCGCCGCGCCCGCACTACATCGAACCGCTGTTCACCCGCGACCCGGCGCAGATCTCCGAGATCCAGGTGCTGATGGCGATGATGGCGATCAAGGGCATCTACGCCGAGTACGGCGTGGACCGGCTCAACCACGGCATCGGCTTCGACACCGCGGCGATCGAACTACTGCTGCCGACCTACGCCGAGTCGCTCGGCCTGCGCGGCAAGATCTGCCGGCATTGGGCGCTGAATCCGCATCCGGCGCTGATCCCGGCGATCGAGTCGGGCTTCGTCAAGTCGGTGCACTCGTTCGGCTCGGAACTGGGCATGGAGAAGTACATCGCCGCGCGCGCCGACGTGTTCTTCGCCGGCCCCGACGGGTCGATGCGTTCCAACCGCGCGTTCTCGCAGACCGCCGGCCTGTACGCCTGCGACATGTTCATCGGCTCCACGCTGCAGATCGACCTGCAGGGCAACAGCTCCACCGCCACCCGCGACCGCATCGCCGGCTTCGGCGGCGCGCCGAACATGGGCTCGGATGCGCGCGGCCGCCGCCACGGCAGCAACGCCTGGCTCAAGGCCGGGCGCGAGGCCGCGCGCCCGGGCGAGATGCCGCGCGGGCGCAAGCTGGTGGTGCAGATGGCGGAGACCTTCCGCGAACACATGGCGCCGGCCTTCGTCGAGCGGCTCGACGCCTGGGAACTGGCCGAGCGCGCCAATATGCCGTTGCCGCCGGTGATGATCTACGGCGACGACGTCAGCCATGTACTGACCGAAGAGGGCATCGCCAACCTGCTGCTGTGCCGGACGCCGGAGGAGCGCGAACAGGCGATCCGCGGCGTGGCCGGCTACACCGCGGTGGGCCTGGGCCGCGACAGGCGCATGGTCGAGAACCTGCGCGACCGCGGCGTGATCCGCCGCCCCGAGGACCTGGGCATTCGCCTGCGCGACGCCAGCCGCGACCTGCTGGCCGCGCGCAGCGTCAAGGATCTGGTGCGCTGGTCCGGCGGCCTGTACGCACCGCCGCAACGTTTCCGCAACTGGTAAGGGATGTCGATGGAAACCCTTCGCTATCGCTACGACGGGCGCCTGGCGCCGAACGGCCGGCTCGACCATGTGCTGGTCGGCGTGGTGTCCTCCGGCAATCTGGAAGTGCTGATCGAACCGCAAGATCTGGATGGCGCGATGCAGATCGAGATCGTCACCGCCGCCGACGGCTTCGGCACGATCTGGCAGGCGGTGCTCGACGACTTCGCCGCGCGCCATCCGCTGCGCGACGTGCGCATCTCGATCAACGACGTCGGCGCCACCCCGGCGGTGGTCGGCTTGCGCCTGGACCAGGCGGTGGAAGCCTTGCAGGAGGATGCGTGATGCGTTCAATCCGGACATCTGCAATCGCCGTGCTCCCTGTAGGAGCGGCTTCAGCCGCGACGGTATCCGCAGCCGGCGATAGCTCGACTCCGTTCGTCGCGGTTGAAGCCGCTCCTACAGGGGATGTCGTGTCTGCGAGCAGCCCTGTTGTGGGAGGGGCTTCAGCCCCGACGCGATCCTCCGGCAGCGCCTGGATGGCGCCGGCCGCGATCCAGACGCCTGCTGCAATGAACGAGCGTCCCGCACTACTCATCCGGCGAGTACGCCGCCCACACCGGAGCTGCGCATGAGCGCGATCCCGAACAACCGCCGTCCGCGCAGTTTCTATGAAGCCGACGCGCGCGAGCGCATCGCCGGCCTGCTCGATCCCGGCTCGTTCCGCGAGTTCGTCGGCCCGCGCCAGCGCGCGATGAGTCCGCACCTGGCGCAGCTGGACCAGCCCGGCGCGTTCGACGACGGCATCGTCGTCGGCGAGGGCCGGCTCGACGGGCGCACGGTGCTGATCGCCGCGCAGCAAGGCCAGTTCATGGGCGGTGCGGTCGGCGAGGTGCACGGCGCCAAGCTCACCGGCTTGCTGCAGCGGGCCGCGGCGACCAGGCCTGCAGCGGTGCTGCTGCTGCCCGACACCGGCGGTGTACGCCTGCACGAGGCCAACGCCGGCTTGATCGCGATCTCCGAAATCATGCGCGCCACCCTGGACGCGCGCGCCGCCGGCGTGCCGGTGCTGGCGCTGATCGGCAGCGGCAACGGCTGCTTCGGCGGCATGGGCATCGTCAGCCGTTGCTGCTCGCGCATCGTCATGTCCGAGGAAGGGCGGTTGGGCCTGTCGGGCCCGGAAGTGATCGAGACCGTGCGCGGGGTGGAGGAATTCGATTCGCGCGATCGCGCCCTGGTGTGGCGCGTGACCGGCGGCAAGCACCGCTATCTGCTCGACGAGGCGCAGGCCCTGGTCGCCGACGCCATAGAGGACTTCCGCGCTGCGGCGATCGCCGCGCTGGCGGCGCCACCGCCGGCCGCAGACGACGATGGCCTGGCACGCATCGCCGCCGAACACGCCGCGCTGCGCCAACGCCTGGAAACCTACGGCGACTGCCGCGACGGCGTGGACATCTGGCGCCGCCAGGGCATCGCCGATCCCGAAGCGCTGCCATTGCTGGACACCGCCGCCTTCCTTGCCGCCGTCGCCGACCGGAGCCCGTGATGGACCTGATGCCTTTGCTGGAAGAATTGTTCCCGCTCGGCCACCGGGTCGAGGTGCGCGACGGCGTGATCGGCGGCAGCGCCAGCACCGCGCTGGGCGAGGTCACCGTGATCGGCAGCGCCGACAAACTGGAAGTGGGCGTGGAGCATGCGCTGGCGCTGGCCGCCGCGGTACTGGACAGCACCCGCACGCATCCGCAGCGGCCGATCGTGATGCTGGTCGATACCGCCGGCCAACGGCCGTCGCGCAAGGACGAACTGCTCGGCATCAACGGCTATTTCGGCCATCTGGCGCAATGCCTGGACCTGGCGCGGCGGCGCGGCGCGCGGCTGCTGACGCTGGTCTACGGCGAATCGGTGAGCGGCGGCTTCCTCGCGTTCGGATTGATGGCCGATGCGATCTATGCGCTGCCCGAGGCGCAGGTGCGGGTGATGGACCTGCGCGCGATGGCACGGGTCACCAAGCAGCCGCTGGAGAAGCTGCAGGCCTTGAGCAAAAGCTCGCCGGTGTTCGCGCCGGGCGTGGAGAACTACGTGGCGATGGGTGCGGTGGAAGCGGTGTGGCAGGGCGATCTGGCGCAAGCGCTGGTCGCTGCGCTGCAGGCGCCGTTGCAAGGCGATGTACGCGCGCAACGCGGCACCGAGCGCAACGGCCGCCTGCTGGCCGCGCCGATCGCCGCGGAGGTCGCCGCCGGCCATGCATGAGCCGCTCGCCCGGCACGACCTGGTCTGGCTCGCGGCCGATGCGCCGCGGCAGGCGCGGACGCCGGGTGCGCAGGCGCGCCTGCTCGACTGGTTCGCTGCCGGCCACCCGGCGATCGTCGCGCGCGGCGATCGCAGCGACGATGCGCAGCTGTTGCGTCTCGGTGTGCCGCTGCCGCCGGCCGAAGGCAAGCAGCGCCTGTCGCTGTCGGTCGAGCGTGATGCGGTGCTGCGGCAGCGCTCGCCGCTGACGCTGGACGAGGTCTGCGCGCAGGTGCCGGCCGTACCGCAGTGGCAAGTGCCGCTGCGCGAATTGCAGGCGCTGGCCGCCGCGCACGGCCTCACTCCGCGCGTGTTCGGCGCCTTCGCCTGGCAGGCGCTGACCGGCTTGCCCTACGTGCAGGCCGGCTCGGACATCGATCTGCTGTGGCCGGTACCGTCGCCAGCGCAGGCCCCTTCACTGCTTGCCGACCTGACGCGCTGGGAGCAGCGCCACGGGCATCGCGTGGATGGCGAAGTGCTGCTGCCCGACGGCAACGCGGTGAGCTGGCGCGAACTGGCCGGCGACAGCGCGCAACTGCTGGTCAAGGCGCTGCGCGACTGCCGGCTGCAGCCGCGCGCCGAGCTGCTGCAGGCATGGGGGGCGTGATGGAATTGCAGGCGGTGCGCGGCGTGGAAGACGGTTGTTTCTCGGCATCGCCGGCGGCCGCAGCCGTGGACGGGCCGGCGCCAGAAGCGGTCGGGGCTGAAGCCCCTCCTACATTGGCCCCAGCAGCACATTCGCGGGCTCCTGCAGGAGCGGCTTCGATCACAACTAACGCAGCCTCAAACCTTCCGGCTTCGGCAGCCGTCGGGACTGAAGTATCTCCCACAGTGCAGGTAGTCGGCCGTCCGCAAGCCTCTGTAGGAGCGGCTTCAGCCGCGACGAACGGAGCGGCGATCTTTCCAATGTCGGAAGCCGCCGGGACTGAAGTTCCTCCCACAGTGCGCCCGGCGAATAGTCCGCAAGTTCCTGTAGGAGCGGCTTCAGTCGCGACGAGCGAAGTTAGAAACCCTGGTGGTTTTGCTTGTCTGTCGCGGCTGAAGCCGCTCCTACAGTGCAGCATGCGAGCAGGCCGCAAGTCCCTTGTGGGAGCGACTTCAGTCGCGACGAGTGAAGCAATGGAGGTGCTGCGGCCCGACCGCGTCGTGACTGAAGTCCCTCCCACAGTACGGGTAGCCGACCATCCGCTAGTTCCTGTAGGAGCGGCTTCAGCCGCGACGAACGAAGTCGCGGTCTTGCCAACACCGGAAGCGGTCGGGACCAAAGCCCCTCCCACAGGACTTGTCGCAGGCATGGCATCCCTTGTGGGAGCGACTTCAGTCGCGACGAACGAAGCCCGAGCGACGATGCAATTCGCCGGCCATCCGCGAGCGACTGCGGCCGCAGCCAAGGCAGCGGCGATCGCTCCACACCGCCTGGCCATGCCGCATCGCCTCGGCCGTCTCGCCGTCGCCAGCCTGCATGCCGAGCTGGCCTGCGCGCCGAAGCCGGGCCTGGTCACGCCGTTCGATCGCGGTAGCCACGACGACATGGACGCCTCCACGTTCCTGCGCAGCCTGTTCGCGCTGCGCGGCTACTTCGTCGCGATCGCCGCCGCCGGCGCGGCCGGTGCGGCGTTCCCCGCGCTGCGCGAACTCGGCATCGGCGCCGAGCGCGCGATGCTGCGCGCCACCGGCGGCGTCAATACGCACCGTGGCGCGATCTTCAGCCTGGGCCTGCTGGTCGCCGCGGCGGCGCGGCTGCGCAGCCAGCATTCTGCGGCGCCGGATGGCGTGGCGGTCTGCAATGCGGTCGGTATCTTCTGGCGCGAGGCGCTGCTGGATGCGCCGCTGGACCCGCACAGCCACGGCCAGCGCATGCGGCGCCTGCATGGCGTGGCTGGCGTGCGCGAACAGGCGGCGGCCGGTTTCCCGCTGCTGCGCGAGGTGGCGCTGCCGAGCCTGCGCGCGGCGTTGCGTGCCGGCCTGGCGCAGGAGGCGGCGCTGGCGCAGACCCTGCTGCAGCTGATCGCGCAGACCGACGATCTGAATCTGTTGCATCGCGGCGGCCGCGACGGGCTGCGCTTCGCGCAACGCAGCGCGCGTGCGTTCCTCGAGGCCGGCGGCGCGGCGCAGCCGGATTGGCGCCAGCAGCTGTCGCGCCTCGGCGACGCCTTCGTCGCGCTCCGGCTCAGCCCGGGCGGCAGCGCCGACCTCCTCGCCTGCGCCTGCTTCCTGCAGCGCCAGGAGGACGTATGAGCCTGGCCCTGCTGTGCCCGGGACAGGGCGCGCAACATCCGGCGATGTTCGACTATAGCGTCGGCGAGCCGGCGGCCGAAGCGGTGCTGGCCGCGGCGGCGCAGGTGCTCGGCGCCGATCCGCGCGCGCTGGCCGGCGACGACGCGCGCTACGACAACGCCATCGCACAGCCGCTGGTCTGCACCGCGGTGCTGGCCAATGCCGCGGCGCTGCTGCCGCAACTGCCGACGCCGGCGTTGCTGCTCGGCTACAGCATCGGCGAACTGGCCGCGCATGCGTTGGCCGGCGGCATGGAGGCCTCCGCCTGCCTGGCGCTGGCGGTGCAGCGCGCGCAGCGCATGGATGCGGCCAGCCGCAATGGCGACGGCCTGATCGCGGTGCAGGGCCTGCTCCGCGAGCAGGCAGAGACGCTGTGCGCGCAGACCGGCCTGCACCTGGCCATCGTCAACGGCGACGACCATCTGATTCTCGGCGGCCATGCCGATGCGTTGGCGCACGGCGAGCTGCAGGCGCGTGCGCAGCGCGCGCGGGTCACGCGCCTGCCGGTGGCGGTGGCCGCGCACACGCCGTTGCTGGCGAGCGCGGCGCAGGCGTTCGCCGCCGATCTGCGCGCCGCGCCGCTGGCGGCGCCGCGCGCCGCAGTGTTGGCCGGCATCGATGGACACCGGATCGGCGACCGCGACGACGCCGTCGGCGCCTTGTCGGCGCAGTTGGCGACGACGCTGGATTGGGCCGGAACGTTGCGCCAGGCCGCCGAACGCGGCGCGCGCGTGTTCCTGGAACTGGGACCGGGCGGCGCGCTGGCGCGCATCGCGCGCGAGCTGCTGCCGGAGTGCCAGGCACGCTCGGTGGAAGAGTTCGGCAGCCTGGCCGCGGCAGCGGCATGGGTGCGGCAGGCGGAGCAACGCATGCAGTGATGCAGCCGCAGTGGCGACGGGGGACGGCGACGGCAGCCGTCGCGTCGCAACGGCGGTTGGCAGTAGGCGATCGACCCAGGATGGCGGGTGGCCATTCGCGGCAGTGGTAGTGGTACGGATCCAGCAAGCTCGGGAGGGCGCATGAGTCCACAAATCGCGACGATCATCGGCTTGATCGTCATGTTCATCGTGGCCACGGCGTTGCCGGTCAACATGGGCGCGGTCGCGTTCGCGTTGGCCTTCATCATCGGTGGCGTCTGGGTCGGCATGGACGGGAAGGAGGTCTTGGCCGGGTTTCCCGGCGACCTGTTCCTGACCCTGGTCGGCATCACTTACCTGTTCGCGATCGCGCGCAACAACGGCACCATCGATCTATTGGTGCATTGGGCGGTACGCGCGGTACGCGGCAAGATCGTGGCGATCCCGTGGGTGATGTTCGTGGTCACCGCTGTGCTGACCGCGTTCGGCGCGCTCGGCCCTGCGGCGGTGGCGATCATCGGTCCAGTCGCGCTGCGCTTCGCCAAGCAGTACAGGATCAATCCGTTGCTGATGGGCTTGCTGGTGATCCACGGCGCGCAGGCCGGCGGTTTCTCGCCGATCAGCGTGTACGGCGGCATCACCAACAAGGTGGTGGAGAAGGCCGGGCTGGACGTGACCGAGATGGCGGTGTTCCTGACCAGCCTCGGCTTCAACTTCCTGATGGCGCTGATCTGCTTCTTCGCCTTCGGCGGCCTGGCGCTGCTGCGGCGCGGGCAGGCGCCGTCGCTGGCCACGGCCGAGTACGTGCCGGTGGGCGATCAGTCCTCGCACCGGCAGTTCGCGATCGAAGGCCATGGCGCGTTGCTGGCGGCCGGCGGCGGCACCTTGTCCACCGATCCGGCGGCGCTGGAGGCGGTGAGCCTGAACCGCGATCGGGTGCTGACCCTGTTCGGCCTGCTCGGCCTGGGCATCGCCTCGCTGATCTACAACCTCAACGTCGGCCTGGTGTCGATGACCGTGGCGGTGGTACTGGCGCTGCTGTCGCCGAAGGCGCAGAAAGGCGCGGTGGACGGCATCAGCTGGTCCACGGTGCTGCTGATCAGCGGCGTGGTCACCTACGTGGCGGTACTGCAGGAGAGCGGGGCGGTGGACTACATCGGCAACGGCGTGTCCGACATCGGCATCCCGCTGCTCGGCGCGCTGCTGGTGTGCTACGTCGGCGGCATCGTCTCCGCGTTCGCCTCGTCGGCGGCGGTGCTGGGCGCGACCATCCCGCTGGCGGTGCCGTTCCTGCTGCAGGGCCACCTCGGCGCGGCCGGGGTGATCTGCGCCCTGGCGATCTCGTCCACGGTGGTGGACGTGAGCCCGTTCTCGACCAACGGCGCGCTGGTGGTGGCCTCGGCCGCCCCGGACGAACGCGAGTCGCTGTACAAGCGCTTCCTGATCTACAGCGGCCTGGTGGTCATATTCGGCCCGCTGCTGGCGTGGCTGCTGCTGGTGGTGCCGGGGTGGCTTTGAGCCGGGATTGGGGATTCGGGATTCGGGATTGGTTAGAGCGGATCGCGGTTGCTGATCCAACGTGATTTGCACAAAAAAGCGCCGACCCTAGGGTCGGCGCTTTTTTGTGCATAGTTTCAACCAACGCATCGGCTCATCGGCGCAGCAGATGCTGCCGTTACGAATCCCGAATCTCCAATCCCTAATCCCGGCCGTTAGGCAATGGAGCCGGCACATTCAACTTTCCGCCGGCGGCCACGTACATCGCCAGGGCATTGCCCTGGCTTTGCAGGTGCCGGTTCATCGTGCGCTCGGCGCCTTCGGCGTCGCCGCGGCGGAAGCAGTCCATCAGTTCGCGGTGTTCGGACAGCGATTGCTGCATGCGTCCGGGCGCCAGCAGCTGGCGGCCGCGGTGCATCTTGAGGATGCGGTGCAGGTCGTGGGTGACGCGGATCAGCCACGGGTTGCCGGCGAATTCCTGCACCGATTCGTGGATCAGGTAGTTCTGCCGGTAGTACTCGGCCAGGTCGCCTTCGTCGGCGGCCTGCTCCATGCGCGCGTGCAGCGTTTCCAGCCGCGCCAGGCCGGCGGCGTCGACCTTGCGCACCGCTTCGTAGGCGCAGCGGCCTTCCAGCAGCGCCATTACCGGGAACAGCTCGTTGAGGTCTTCCAGGTTCAGCCGGGTCACGCGCGCGCCGCGGCCCGGCTCGATCTGCACCAGGCCTTCGGCCGCGAGCAGTTTCAGGCTCTCGCGCAGCGGGGTGCGGCTGATGCCCAGTTCGGCGACCAGTGCCGGTTCGTCGATCCACTCGCCCGGCGGCAGCACGTAGTCGTAGATCTTCTGCCGCAGCCGCTCGGCCACGTCTTCGTACAGCGCCACGCGCTTGCGCGGCGCGCGGGTGTCGGGTGCGAGGGTCATCGGCGGATCGAAACGCTCTGGAGCCGGTGCTGGCGATACGGCCATTCTAGCGGCCGGCGGGAAACGCCGCCGCGGCGTTTCCCGCCGGCACGCGCTATTTGCCTTTCTTGTCCGGTCGCTGCGACAGCGCCGATGCCGCGGCGGTCTTGCTGTCCTTTCCGGTGCGTCCGTCCTTGAGCACCTTGGAGGCGGCCTTTCCCGCCTTGTCGCCGGTTTTCTCGTTGTTCGCCATGTGCGCTCTCCACGATGCCGCGGTTGCGGCAGACCACTGCATGCGCCCGCCCGCGTCAATGCCGCGTCACGAAAAAACGCGGCGATTCACGCGGGTTTGCGCGCTGCCTGGGCAAGGTAGCGGCTGACAAACTAGGAGCACCCCCATGACCCCGAGGCGCATCACGACCCGGCTTTCGATTCTTGCGGCGCTGGCCGCCGTGGCGCTGAGCGGCTGCGGCAAGCCGGGCGACCAGACCTCGCGCACCGCACCGGCGACCTCGCCGGCACCGACCGCGGCTCCGGTCGGCGGCGAAAGCGGACGCGCGCCGATCGGCGGCGACGCCTCGGCCAAGGCGATGCTGCAGGTGCTGGAAGGCAATGCGGTGGCGCTGTCGCAGCAGGCGCTGTCGCGCAACGTCAGCGGCAGCGTCGCCGACTTCGCCCGCGAAGTGGTCGCCGCGCACCACGGCGCCGCGGCCGCGGACGCCGGCAAGGGCGGTCCCGGCGATGCGGAGAAGATCGCCGCGCAGGCGGCCAAGGGCAAGGCGCAGTTGCAGGCGTTGGAACAGGAGAAAGACGATTCGGCGTACATGAACGCTTACATGGCGACGATGGTGCGCAGCTATTCCGATGCGCTGGCGGTGATCGATGCCGAGCTGGTGCCGGCGGCGCAGCAGGAGGCGACCAAGCAGGAGCTGCAGCAGGCGCGCAAGCGCATCGCCGAGCAACTGGAACGCGCGCAGGCGCTGGCGTCGGCGCGCTACTGAGGAGGTCTGTTGCGTTGTCGTTGCTGTCTGTCGCGAACCGGCTGCGGTGCTAGCGGCGACGCAGTACATAGCCCCTCTCCCACCGGGAGAGGGGTTGGGGTGAGGGTGCGGCGCGAAGCGTCTCGGGGAGTTGGGTGCACGAGGCTGCGCCCGTACCCTCATCCGCCCCTGCGGGGCACCTTCTCCCGATGGGAGAAGGGAACAGCCGTAGCCCCTCTCCCCTCGGGAGAGGGGTTGGGGTGAGGGTACGGCGCGAAGCGGCTCGCGGAGTTTGGGTGCGCGAGGCTTCGTCCGTACCCTCATCCGCCCCTGCGGGGCACCTTCTCCCGAGGGGAGAAGGGACAGCCGACTAGCCCCTCTCCCTCCGGGAGAGGGGTTGGGGTGAGGGTACGGCGCGAAGCGACTCGCGGAGTTTGGGTGCACGAGGCTGCGCCCGTACCCTCATCCGGCCCTGCGGGCCACCTTCTCCCGGGGGAGAAGGGATAGCTGCTAGCCCGCAGCCATTCGCCAAGAACCACCGCTAGCCGTTCGCGATCTCCGCAGCTGCCGCTTGCAACGCCGGCCGCTCCTCGCGCCCATCCGGGTGCCGCGCAAAGTGTGTCGGATCGCTGCCGTGCACCGGCGCTTCGTCTTTCCACGGCCAGCCACCGAATTGGGTGCGGCGGTAGTCGGCCATCGCCTGGGCGATCTCGGCCTGGGTGTTCATCACGAATGGGCCGTGTTGGGCCACCGGTTCGGCGATCGGTCGGCCCTGCAGCACCAGGAACTCGCTCGCCTGGCCATCGCCGTTGATCAGCTCGACTGCCTGGTCGGCGCGCAACTCGATGGCGGCGTGGCTGGTCACCTCGCGTCCGCCTACGGTCACCTCTGCGCCCTTGAAGAAGTACAGGCTGCGGCGCGTGCCGCGGCCTTGCGCGGCGGGCAGGGTCCAGCGTGCGCCGGGCGCCATGCGGATCGTCCAGATGGCCACGTCGGCATCGTCCTGCGCGGCCCACGAATCCGGTGGCGGCGCCAGCGGGCCGCCGGCGCTGCCGGGCGCGGCATCGACGGGACCGATGCGACCCGCCACGCAGGCCACCTCGGTGCTGCGTCCGGCGTCGTCGCTGGCGGTGAAACGCGGCAGGTCCTGCGCCCAGAACATGGTGAAGTGCGGCGCCACCATCTTGTTGCGTGCCGGCAGGTTGAGCCAGATCTGGAACAGTTCCAGCGGATTGGGCGCGGTGGTGCCGAGCAGCGGGAACATCTCCGAATGGACGATACCCGCGCCGGCCGTCAGCCATTGCACGTCGCCTGCGCCGAAGCGCGCCACCGCGCCGAGCGAGTCGGAATGGTCGATCAGGCCCTGGCGCACGATGGTCACGGTCTCGAAGCCGCGGTGCGGGTGGCCGGGAAAGCCGGGGACCTGCTCGCCGTGGTACATGCTCCAGCCGTCCTTGCGGCTGAAGTCCTGGCCGATGGCGCGGCCTTGCAGCGACGCCGCCGGCCCCATCGCGCCGTTGCCGGCGGGGTAGGCGTCGTCGTGATAGACGCAGAACAGGAACGGGTCGATCGTTTCCCAGGGAAAGCCAAGCGGCTTGATCTGGACGACAGGGTCGGTCATGGCGAGATCCTTCGAACGCCGCCCGAGACGGAGGCGGCAACCCTTCCGATATGGGGCGATGCCGATGGAACGGAAGGCCGCTCCGAAGGACATCCTGTCCCGCATGGGAAACGCTGGACGCGCCGCCGCCGCATACAGGGCCTTGGGGCGGGCACTGGCACCGGCCGCGCGCCTTCGCCGCCCGAGCGAACCAGGCCGGCATCGGCGCGCAACTGAATGCCGGCTGGGGCGCAGCCGGTCCTCCGTGCATGCGCGGCCCGTGCGTCATTGGACTGTCATCTGCCGCGACCAGCATCGCAGGCCTTTCCGACCCTGCGAGCGCCTGGTGCGTCCCGAACCCTTGCCGGCCCTGTCGCGGCTGTTCCTGCAATGGCGGCCGTCGCTGAGCCGTTATTTCCTGCGCCGCCGCGCTGCGGCGTGGGATGCCGAGGACCTGGTGCAGGAAGTGTGGCTGCGCCTGCAGCGCAGCGAGGCGCACGCGCCGGAGATCGCCAATCCGGAAGCCTACCTGTTCACCATCGCCGCCAACCTGATGCGCGAGCACGCGCTGCTCAACCAGCGCAGCACGCAGCGCGACACCTGCCTGGACGAGGTGCTGGAGCGGCTGGCGGTGCCGTGCGAGGCCGATGCCCACGTCCATCGCGAGCAGCGCCGGCGGCGCCTGGCCGAACTGATGGCGCGGCTGCCGCCGAAATGCCGCGCGGCGATGGTGCTGCGCTACCGCGACGAACTCGGCTACCAGGACATCGCCGAGCAGTTGCAGATCTCCAGCCACATGGTCAAGAAATACATCATCAAGGGCCTGGCGGTGTGCCGGCAGGGCATGGCGCGCTATGCGTGAGTCGCCGATCGCCGCGGCGGCCGCGGCCTGGTATCTGGCACAGCGCGAAGCGCCGCTGGCGCCGGTGCAGCAGGCCGAGTTCCTGGCCTGGCTGCGGCAATCGCCCACGCACGTGGCCGAATACCTGGGCATCGCGCACCTGCACCAGGACCTGCAGGCCGCAGCGCACTCGCAGCAGGCCAGCAGCGAACAGCTGTGCGCGCATGCGCGCCACAGCGGTGCGGTGGTGGTGCCGTTGCGGCCCGAACTCGGCCGCACGGCGCCACCGCGACCGCAAGCGGCGCCTGTGCCACGCAAGCGCAACCGGCGTTGGGCCTTGGGCCTGGCCGCCGTCCTCGCGCTGTCGGCGATCGGCGTGGCCACGCAACTGGCGGTGCCGGACACGGTCGCGGCGACGGTCTATGCCGCCGGCACCGATGCCGGGCGCGAGGTGGCGCTGGCCGACGGCAGCGTGGTGCGCCTGGATCGCGGCAGCGCCATCGCCGTGCGCTACGGCGCACAGCGCCGCGACATCGCGCTGCTGCGCGGCAAGGCGCTGTTCGACCTCGGCCACGATCCGGCGCGGCCGCTGCGGGTCAGCGTCGGCACGCTGGTGCTGCGCGATATCGGCACCGTGTTCGGCGTCGACCAGCACGACGGCGCCACCCGCGTCACCGTGCTGCAGGGGCGCGTGCACGTGCTGCGCGGCGCGCATCCGTGGTGGCGGCGCAGCGCGCTGCCCAGCGAGGGCGCGCAGCTGGCGGACCTGGGCGGCGGCCAGCAGGCGCGGCTGGATGCGCGCGGCCGGTTGCTGGGAATGGACGCGCATGCCGACATCGCCGGCGCCACCGCCTGGCTGCCGGCACAGGTCGGCGTGCACGACCGCAGCGTGGGCGAGGTGGCGCGGCTGTTCAACGCCTACACCACGCAGCCGCTGCGCATCGCCGATCCGGCGCTGGCCGCGCGCCGCATCAGCGGCGTGTTCCACCTGCGCGATCCGGAAGCCTTCGTCGCTTACCTGGGCAGCCTGCCGAACGTGCAGGTGCACCGCGACGCGCAGGCGGTGACGATCCGCAGCGCGCCGGCGCCGATGTAAGAAAAAATTCATGCAATTACCGGTAGCCGCGCGGCGCTGTGCGGCACTCCTAGGTAGGCATGGCCGTCGCGCTGGATGCGCACGGCCGCCTTCCTCTCCCCTCCGGTAGCACGTCCTATGCGCAACACGCTCGTCGTTTCCATCGCCCTGCTGCTCGGCAGCACTTCTTCGCTGCCGGCCTGGTCGGCCCCCGTCGCCGCCACCGCGCCGGCGATCGCGCCGATGCCGCTGGACCAGGCGCTGGAGCTGTTCGCCCGCAACAGCGGCCTGCAACTGATGTACGACCCGGCCTTGGCGGCCGGGCAACGCAGCAACGGCGCACCGGCCGGCCTGGCGCCGGCGCAGCAGCTGCAGAAGCTGCTGGCCGGAACCGGCCTGGACTACCGCATGCCGACCCCGAGCACGGTCAGCATCGTGCGCGGCGCCGCGGCCGCGCCCCGCAGCGCCGCCGCCCCGCGCGCGGCGCACGCGGCGGCCACGCCGGCCGCCGATCCGGGAGACCGCGACGACGGCCCGCGCGAACTGGCGCCGATCAACGTCACCGCCAACAGCGTCGATACGCTGGCGCCCAGCGCCGCGCCGCTGGAGGCAAGCCAGCCGACCTCGGTGATCGACGAACGCTTCATCCGCGACGGCCTGCGCCTGAACGCGAACTACGACGACATCATCAAGTACGCGCCGAGCGTGGTCACCACCTCGCCGGAAGGCCCGGGCCTGGGCAAGAACGAAGGCATCAGCATCCGCGGCTTCCAGGACGGCCAGTTCAACATCACCTTCGACGGCATCCCGTTCGGCGACGCCAGCGACCTGCACCACACCACGTCCGCGTACTTCAACAACCACGTGCTCGGCCAGGCCGAGATCGACCGCGGCCCCGGCGGCGGCGCCACCATCGGCAACGCCACCTTCGGCGGCACCCTGGCGCTGCGCACGCGCAATCCCAGCGCGGTGGACGGCGTCACCGTGTACGCCACCGGCGGCAGCTGGGACACCTGGTCCACCGGGGTCAGCGCCGACGAGCACATCGGCAACACCCGCGTGTTCGCCGACCTGTCCAAGGAAGCCAGCGACACCTACCTGAAAGGCACCGACGACCGCCGCGAGCACGCCTTCGTCAAGACCGTCACCGAGCTGGGCGAGGCGACCACGCTGACCTTCGTCAGCAGCTACAACCAGGAGCACCAGAACACCGTGCAGGGCGCCACCCGCGCGCAGATCGAACAGCACGGCTGGCGCTACGGCCTGGGCAACGATCCGACCCTGCAGAACTACACCGGCTACAACAGCGCGGCGTACTACTCCAGCTTCAGCTACCTGGGCCTGAGCACGCGCCTGGGCGACTGGGACCTCGATAACAAGGTCTACTACAACAGCTTCGACCACACCGCCGCCAAGAGCAGCATCCCTACCAGCGAGAGCGCGGCCGACAACGGCGTGACCTTCTACTCCAGCACCGGCAAGAAGCTGTCCAAGTCGGCCACCGACGTGCCCGGCAAGCTGTCGGACAACGATTTCCACGCCTTCGGCGACGTGCTGCGGCTTGCCCGCGATCTGGGCCCGGGCCAGTTGCAGACCGGCGTGTGGGTGGAACGCAGTCTGGACGAACGCAACCAGCTGCCGGTGGACATGAGCACCGGCGCGGCCAGCGGCACCAAGTACGGCTATCTGTACAACTACCAGTTGCACGACCGCACCGACACGCTGCAGCCTTACGTGCAGTACGACTGGAAGCTGAGCGACACGCTGACCCTCAGCCCCGGCGTGCGCTATTCGCGGGTGGAGCGCGAGCTCGACGCGCAGCTCAACAAGAGCACCCCGCCGGCGCCGTCCTACACCAGCGCCAGCTACGACGCGACGCTGCCGTCGCTGAGCCTGCACGACGCCTTCAGCGACCACTGGAGCGGCTACGTGCAGGCCGCGCGCGGCTTCCTGGCGCCGCCGATCGACGTGATCGAACTCAACGGCGAGCGCGGCCTGCAGCCGGAGCTGACCAGCAACTACCAGCTCGGCACCAGCTACGCCGCGCGCGGGCTGACCTTCGGCGCCGACATCTACTACATCGACTTCAGCAACTACATCAGCCAGACCCTGGTCGCCACCGACAGCGGTACCGAGAGCGCCTACGTCAACGGCGGCGGCGCGGTGTACCGCGGCGCCGAGGCCGAGGCCACCTACGCGCTGACGCCGACGCTGAGCCTGTATGCCAACGCCAGCTACAACGAGGCGACCTACAAGCACAGCAGCACCCAGGTCGCCGGTACCCCGCACGTGACCGGGGCATTGGGCCTGCTCTACAACAGCGGCACCGGCTACTTCGGCTCGTTGATGGAAAAGGTGGTCGGCGCGCAGTACGGCGTGGACAACACCACGGACGCCAGCGGAGCAACCGTGTTCGGCAACGACCAGCGCCTGGGCGGCTATGCCAGCCTGGATGCGGCGCTGGGCTATCGCAGCACGCATGGCCCCTACGGCCTGAAGGGCTATTCGATCAGCATGGACGTCAACAACCTGCTCGATCGGCACGCCTTGATCGGCTATGCCGGCGCGCGCTCCTCCGACAACCAGCCGCTGTACTTCGGCCTGGCCGGACGCGGCGTGTTCCTCGACCTGTCGCTGAAGTTCTGAGGCCGGCGGCATGCACGTCTCCATCGAAGCACCCAGGACCGCCACGCTTGCGCGGCGCCGCCTGCAGCGCGTGGCGGCGCTGTTGATGCTGGCCGCGGCGGCATTGCCGGCCGCGGCCGCGGCGCGCGCCGGCGCAAACGCGCCAGCGCAAGTGCGCCTGAGCATCGTGGTGATGCGCCACGGCGTGCGCGCGCCGACCCAGGACCCGCAAGCGCTGGCCAGGTACGCGGCGCAGCCCTGGCCGCAATGGCCGGTGGCGCCGGGCATGCTCACCGCGCACGGCGCGGCGGGGATGCAGGCACTGGGCGCGCGCTATCGGCAGCGCTGGCTGAAGGAGGGCGTGCTGGCGCCTGACTGCGGCCAGGCGCAGGTGGTGCTGATCGCCGACAGCACGCCGCGCAACCACGCCAGCGCCGCGGCCTTCGGCGAAGGGCTGCAGCCGGGCTGTCGCGCCCAGTACCTGGCGCTGCCGATCGCACAGAACAACCCGCTGTTCCATTACGCGGCCGGCAAGGACAAAAACGACGACAAGGACGACGACGCGGTGGCCGCGCCGCTGCATCCGGATGCGGCCACGCGTAAGCGGCTGGGCGAACTGCAGCAGGTCCTGTCCGGCTGCCGGGGCGCCGCCTGCGCCGCGCAAGCGCCTGGCCAGGACACGCCGCGCCTGGACGATCCGCAGCGGCTGCACGATCCCGCGCAGGCGGCCAAGCTGCTGAAGACCGCGGGCAGCCTGGCCGAGAACCTGATGCTGGAATATGCGCAGGGCCTGGCGCTACCGCAGGTGGCGTGGGGCCGCGCCGATGCGACCGCCCTGCAACGCCTGATCGGGCTGCACAACGCCTCCTTCGACCACAGCAAGCGCGCCCTGCCGGCGGCGCGTGCCGGCGGCTCCAACCTGCTCGCGCACCTGCTGGCGACGCTGCAGGCCGCGGCCGGACAGACCCCGGCGGTGGCGCCGCTGGCACCGGCGCACACCCGCGCGCTGCTGCTGCTCGGCCACGACACCAACCTGGCGCATCTGGCCGGCCTGCTCGGCGTGCCCGGCCCGGTGCGCGGCCAGCCCGATGCCTATCCGCCCGGCGGCGCGCTGCTGCTGGACCTGGTGCGGCAGCGCGGCCGCGACTATCTGCAACTGCGCAGCGTGGTGCCGACCTTGCAGGCACTGCGCGACAACCGCTTCGACGGCGACCGGCTGCGCGAGCGGCGCTGGCCGCTGCCTGGTTGCGGCGGCCGTCTGCGCTGTCCGTTGGCGGTCGCGTTGCCGGCGCTGCAGGCGCGGCTGGACGCGCAGCAGGTGCAGGCCGACGTGCCGGCGTTGACGCCGTGGCCGGTGCAGGCCGCGGTGGTCGGGGACTAGCGCAATCGTCTCGTCGCGTTGCGCCCCCTGTAGGAGCGGCTTCAGCCGCGACCGGGCCTCACCGGTAGCGTCCGGTCGCGGCTGAAGCCGCTCCTAAACCAGCTGCATGATGTCCCTCCGATTTTCGAGGGGCTGTGTCTGGCACCCTGCGCGCGCCATCACGGATCGCAACGCGGCGAAGGCCGATCATCGCGGTTCCCGCGCTGCGCGCCCGCGTGGCGCCGCGCCGTCTTTGAAGGTTCCCGCCATGTCCCCGATGTCCGCCGCGTCGCTCCCCGATTCGATGACCGCGATCGAGATCCGCCACCCCGGCGAGCCGGAGGTGCTGGTGCCGGTGCGCCTGCCGCTGCCGCATCCGGGCCGCGGCGAACTGCTGGTGCGGGTCGCCGCGGCCGGGGTCAACCGCCCCGACGTGATGCAGCGCCGCGGCAGCTATCCGCCGCCGCCCGGCGCGTCGCCGTTGCCGGGGCTGGAGTTCGCCGGCGAGGTGGTGACGCTGGGCGAGGGCGTGGAGCGCTACCGGCTCGGCGATGCGGTGTGCGCGTTGGTCGCCGGCGGCGGCTATGCCGAATACGCCGTGGTGCACGAACGCAACGCATTGCCGGTGCCGGCACCGCTGAGCCTGGCCGAGGCTGCGGCGCTGCCGGAGACCTTCTTCACCGTCTGGGCCAACGTGTTCCAGCGCGGCCGCCTGCAGGCCGGCGAGACCATGCTGGTGCACGGCGGCACCTCCGGCATCGGCAGCGTCGCCACGCTGCTCGGTACTGCGTTCGGCGCGCGGGTGATCAGCACCGTCGGCTCGGCCGACAAGCGCGCCGCCAGCCTGGCGCTGGGCGCGCAGGCGGCGATCCTGTACCGCGACGAGGACTTCGTCGCCGAGACCCTGCGCCTGACCGGCGGCCGCGGCGCCGACGTGATCGTGGACCTGCTCGGCGGCGACTACCTGCCGCGCAACTATCAGGCGGCGGCGCTGGACGGGCGCATCGTGCAGATCGGCATCCAGCAGGGCAAGGTCCGTGAGCTGGACCTGATGCCGCTGCTAGCCAAGCGCCTGACCCATACCGGTTCCACCCTGCGCGCGCGTTCGGTGATGGAGAAGGCGGCGATCGCGCGCGAGCTGGAGCAGCAGGTCTGGCCGCTGCTGGAACAGGGCCGGATCAAGCCGCAGCTGGACCGCTGCTTCCCGCTGGCCGACGCGGCGCAGGCGCATGCGCGGATGGAATCCAGCGCGCATATCGGCAAGATCGTGCTGCTGACCCAGGCCGGGGCGGGGCAGTGAGACCCTGTCGCGGCTGAAGCCGCTCCTACAGGAAGCTCTGTGTAGGAGCGGCTTCAGCCGCGACAGACGCCCACCGGCCGCACGCCGCTGGCCCTGTTCAAGCGCCACGCCGTATATTGCGCCGCACGCGCGGTGGTCCGCGCTTCCCTGCCGGTCCCCCGCGTGCGCCTGCCTTCCCGTTCCGCCCTGCTGCTGCCGTTGTTGCGCCGTTCGCTGTTGCTGCTGTTCCTGTGCCTGAGCGCGGCGGCGAGCGCGCAGCCGCAGGATGAGCCGCAGGCGCCCGACCCGCAGGCCTTGCTGAGCGGCGCCGAGCAGACCCTGCAGGACGCGCGGCGCAGCGTGGACAACGCCGACGACCAGGAGGCGCTGCGCAAGCTGATCGGGCAGGTGGCCGATGCGCAGCGCGATGCCGAGGCCGCGGTCGCGGCGCTGACCCCGCAGCTGGCCCAGGTCGATGCGCGGCTGCAGCAGCTCGGCCCGGCCGCCGATGGCGAGGCGAAGGACATCGCCGCGCAGCGCAAGGACCTGGCCAAGCAGCGCGCACCGCTGGATTCGGGAATCAAGCGCGGCAAGCTGCTGGCGGTGGAGGCCAAGCAGCTCGGCGAGGAAATCGAAAACGTGCAGGCCGAGCACTTCAGCCAGGAGCTGTCGCTGCGTTCGACCTCGCCGTTGTCGCCGTCGCTGTGGCGGCAGATCGCCAGCGATTTCCCCGCCGACCGCGATCGCCTGCTCGCCCTGTACCAGCTGGGCGCAAAGGCGCTGGACGACGCGATCGTCGAAAACGGCAGCGGCGCGCTTGGCATCGGCCTGACCATCGCGTTCGTGCTGCTGTTCCCGCTGCGCTACCTGCTGCGCTGGCTGGGCAAGCGTTACGCGGTGTCGCGCGCGCCGGGCAGCCGCCTGCGCCGCTCCGGCCTGGCGTTGTGGTTCCTGCTGCTGGGCACGCTCACCCCCGGCCTGGCCGCGCTGGTGCTGGCCGAGACCCTGCGCAGCATCGGCGCGGTGCCGACCGCGCTGGAGAGCGTGCTGCGCGGCTTCGTCGTGTACAGCTTCGCCGCCGCGTTCATGGGCTCGCTGGGCGCCAGCGTGCTGCTGCCGAACCAGCCGTCATGGCGGCTGTTCCCGATCGACGACGCCACCGCGCGGCGCCTGCGCAAGTACACCTGGGCCACCGCGACGTTGGCCTGGGTCAGCAGCATGCTGCTGGTGATCAACCGCGCCAGCCACACCAGCGCGTCGGCCACGGTGGCCGCCGATGGCGTGATCGCGCTGGCCTACGCGGTGCTGATCCTGGCGATCCTGACCAGCCTGTCGCGGCTGCGCCGGCGCCAGTACGCCGAGGCCGCGGCGCAGGCGCTGGAAAACGGCCAACCGCCGCCGCCCGGACAGCATGGCGGCGCGCTGGCGCTGGTCGGGGTGCTGGTGCGGGTGGTGGTGGTGGTGGCGCTGCTGGCGTCGCTGCTGGGCTATCTGTACCTGGGCTTGTTCATCACCCGGCAGATCATTTGGATCACCATGATCGTCGGCGCGATCCGCCTGCTGATGACCTTCGCCGACGATTTCGCGCTGTGGCTGTTCGCCAGCGAAGGCCGCATCGGTCGCGCCGCCAACGGCGCGTTCGGCGTGCGCCCCAGTCAACTGGAGCAGGCCGGCGTGCTGACCTCGGCAGTGGTGCGGGTGGCGCTGCTGCTGATCGGCCTGGGCGCGCTGCTGATGCCGTTCGGCACCAACGTGTCGACCTTCACCGACTGGTTCTCGCTGCTGTCGCAGGGCATCCCGATCGGCAAGAGCCACCTGTATCCGGGCGCCGTGCTGCGCGCGCTGCTGGTGCTGGGCCTGGGCATGCTGGCGATGCAGTACATCCATCGCTGGCTGACCGGGACCTACCTGCCGAAGACCGAACTGGACGACGGTTCGCGCAATTCGGTCAGCACGGTGGCCCGCTATGTCGGCATCCTGCTGGCCGCGCTGTGCGCGCTGGCGGCATCGGGGATCGAGGTGGCGCAGATCGCGCTGGTGGTCAGCGCGCTGTCGGTGGGTATCGGCTTCGGCCTGCAGTCGATCATCCAGAACTTCGTGTCCGGGCTGATCCTGCTGGCCGAGCGCCCGGTCAAGATCGGCGATTGGGTCAAGATCGGCGACCAGGAAGGCGACGTGCGCAAGATCAGCGTGCGTTCCACCGAGATCCAGGTCGGCGATCGCTCCACGCTGATCGTGCCCAACTCCGAGCTGATCACCAAGACCCTGCGCAACATGACCCTGGCCGGGCCGTTGGGCCGGGTGCAGATCCAGTTCGCGGTGTCGCTGGGCACCGACATGGTCAAGCTGCGCGCGCTGCTGCTGGAACTCTACGCGGCGCATCCGGGCGTGTTGGAGGATCCGGCGCCGTCGGTGTTCATCGACTCCATCGCCAGCGGCCACGTCACCCTCAACAGCTTCGCCTACGTCGGCAATCCGCGGCTGGTCTACGGCATCCGCAGCGATCTGTTCTTCAGCCTGCTGCAGCGCCTGGCCGACGAGGGCATCGCACTGGAATCGCCGCAGGAAGTGCGGCTGCTGCGCAAGGAGCCGTGAGCGCGGGCGGCGGCGTTTTCAACCGATGCGCTGCCGACCGGAACGGGGGTGTTCGCTCAGGCGCTGAAGTTGAACGCGACCGAGATGCGCGGCCGCGAACCGGTAAACACGCTGACCGAGTGCAGGAGCCAGGCAGGGAACATGACCAGGGTGCCGCTCTCGGGAGCGACGGAGGTGGTCAATCCCGCACTCAGGCAGCCTGCGATGCGGATCTTGAGTTCCGGATTGTAGAGCGAGGGCATGACCCCTCTCGGGTCGAGAAACTGCAGTTCTCCGCCAACCTCCTGGCCAGCGTCGCGACCATCGTCCACCCAGTAGACGCCCGACCAGAATGCGCCGGGATGCGCGTGTTGCGCGTTCGAATCCCCGGCATTGTTGACGTTTGCCCAGGCATTGATCTTCCACTCGAACTCGGGCACGACCAATCCATGCTGCGGATGGTAGACAGCGGTCAACGCATAGGCCAGTTCTCTGGCGTACGCGGTCAGCGCCATGGCGCCTTCGCCGCCCCATTCGTTGAAGTCCGCACTGGACTGCCATCCCCCCGCATTGCTGTGGCGCACGCCGGCCGGGTGTTCGGCCCTGTTCCGATCGATCTCCTCTTTCAGCATTTCATTGAGACGTTTGGCCGCTGGATGCGCGATCTGAGCCAGGGGCGTGGCAAACAACCGGTGTATCTCGATCTGCTCAGGGACAACGAGTTTCGGATGAAGTGACATGTTCGAAGTTTCTGGTATCTACGGGCCGTTTTTCGCTGCGTGAGCCTTGCGGTATTGCTGGCGCTTCCTCGCATGGCGTGGAAATGCCGTTTTGCCCGTCGCTCTGCACAGGCTGCTTTACTGCTTCGTCCATGAGCGTTGATCTGCTGCCCATTGATTCACGCGAAGCCGTAACGATCGTCGCGATCGAAACCGCTCCGGCAGCAAGGCTGCCGGGCATCAGTCTAGCGGCATCATTCCGGTGGCGTGTGTCACCCAGCCGCGTGCAGATCGCGCCACGCTTGCCCGCGGATGCGGCAACAAGAAGGAAGCCAACGGCATGCGCATGCCCGGGCCATGATGCTGCGCCGTGCATGCGCAAGCGTGGCCTCGATTGTGCCTGCCGTCCGCGGTCCGGCCCCGAGCGGCGCGACCTGACCGCCAGTCTCAGCCGACAAGCCGCGCCGCATTTGCTGGCTATCCGTCAAACCCGGCGCGACCTGGTCGGGCTTCGGCCGGCGCCGCGGCCCTAGCGCCGCCCGCGCTCTTCGCGGGCGTGCGCGCGCCGGTCGAACAGCACCGCGCTGGCGACGATGCCCAGGCCCAGCGCCACGCCGAGCAGGAACAGCACCATCGCGATGGCCGGATAGCCGAACAGTTTGGCGCCGGTGTCGATGCGCATCATCTGCGTGGAGGCCAGGATCAGCGCGGCGGTGACGATGCCGGCGGCGACGCGGTTGGCGATCTTCTGCAGGCTTTCCATCAGCCGCGATTCCTCCAGCCCGGCCACGCGCACCTGCAGGCGGTTCTCCGCAGCCAGGGTCAGGATGTCCGACAACTTGCGCGGGCCTTCGCGCAGCAGAGCCTGCATCTCCATCGCCTCGCTGGCCAGGTTCGCCGCCGACAGCGATTTCTTCAGGCGCGCGCGCATCACGTGCTGCAACTGGTCCTCGACCACGCTGCGCGTGTCCAGGCCCGGCGACAGCGTGCGGCACACCGCCTCCAGGTTCAGCAGGGTCTTGCCCAGCAGGCTCAGTTCCGGCGGCGTGCGCAGCCCGTAGGCGGTGGCGATGCGCACCAGGTCCAGCACCACGCGGCCTTCGGAGGTGGCGTCGTGCGCGGCGTAGCGCGCGATCATCTGCCCGGTCTCGCGCTGGTAGTGATCCTCGTCGAAATCTTCCAGCCGCGTGCTCAGCGCGATGGTCTCCTCGGCCACTTCCTCGCCGCGGCCATCGACCGCGGCGAACAGCAGCTTGAGCAGGCGCTCGCGCAGCTTCGGCGGCACGTGCGCGACCATGCCCAGGTCGAAGATCGCCAGGCGCCCGTCGCTCAGCACGCGCAGGTTGCCCGGGTGCGGATCGGCATGGATCTCGCCATGCACGAACATCTGGTCCAGGTAGCCGCGCACCAGCGCCGCGGCCAGGTCGTCCATCGGCTGCTCGGTGCGGCGCAGCCCGGAGATCTTGTCCACGCGCACGCCTTCGGCCAGCTGCATGGTCAGCACCTTGCGGCTGCTCAGGTCCCAGATCGGCTGCGGCACCCACAGCTGCGGGAACGGCTTGAGGTGGTCGCCGAAGCGCGCCAGGTTCTCCGCTTCGGCTTCGTAGTTCAGCTCGGCCAGCAGCGCCTTGCCGAACTCGGCCAGCCAGTCGGCGAAGCGGATGCGCCGGCCCAGCCCGGTCAGCTTGTCGGCGGCGCTGGCGAAGCTCTTCAGCACCTCCAGGTCCGAGCGCACCTGCGCGGCCACCTCGGGCTTCTGCACCTTGATCGCCACCGGCGTGCCGTCGCGCAGCGCAGCGCGGTGCACCTGTGCCAGCGAGGCGGTGCCCAGGGGGGTGTCGTCGAACGCGGAGAAGGCCTTGTTGACCGCCACCCCGAGTTCGGACTCGACGATCTCGCGGATGCGTTCCACCGGGATCGGCGCGGTGTTTTCCTGCATCCGCTCCAGCGCGGTGGCGAATTCCGGCGGCACCACGTCCGGGCGCGTGGACAGCATCTGCCCGAGCTTGACGAAGGTCGGGCCCAGCGCTTCCAGGTCGGTGACGAACTGCTCGGGCGTGCCTTCCGGCGGCAACTCGTGCACGCCGTCGGCGCTTTCCATGTCCATGCCGGAGAACACCCCGGAGCTGCGGTAGCGCAGCAGCAGGCGCAGGATCTGGGTGCGGCGGCTGAGGCCGCCGACTACCTGGGTGGTCTCCGCAGCGTCGGGCGTCGCGCTCAAGGTCAGGCTCCAGATAGGCAGGGAATGCGGAGGCCAGTGTGGCCGGGGCCGGGTCGTCGCCCGGTGAATCTGCCGGCGGTGCGGCGACATTGGGGGACGGGGAGCCGGGAGTGTGCCGGCGCAAGCGCAGTTGCTGCTCTAGACTTCCGCCTCCAGGCACAGGCTGCCACTTCCCAGGACTCGTCATGCTGTTTCCCTCTGCGCGCGCCGTTCCCGTTCCCACGCGTGCCGTGTGGCGCTGCGGCCTGGTCTTGCTGGGCGCGCTGTTGTCGGCGACGGCGGCTGCCGAGACGGACCGCTATGCCGACGAGGGGTTCGATGCTCAGGCGTTCGCCGGCAGCGAACGCGTCACCTACAAGGTCCAGGATTTTTCCGAGCGCTACCGGGCGACGCTGGAAGTGGAGGCGAACGAGGAGGTGTTCCGCCCCGGTATCGTGCGCGTGTTCGCGCGCGGCGGTACCACGCCGCTGATCGAGGTGGCCTCGCCCGAGTTGGTGCTGGACACCGATGCCAAGGGCGGCAAGGTCAAGGCCAACGTGCACGAACTGCCGTACGGCGAGCAGAGCGTACTGATCTACGCCGATTTCAATTTCGACGGGATCAAGGACCTGGCGCTGATGGACGGGCAGAACAGCTGCTACCACGGCCCGTCGTACCAGGTGTACCTGGGTACCGCCGATGGCTTCGCGCCGAGCCCGGGGTTCACCGACCTGGCGCAGAACAACTGCGGCATGTTCGAGGTGGATGCGAAGGCGCGCGAGATCCGCACCATGACCAAGGACGGCTGCTGCTGGCATCAATTCAAGGTGTACACGGTGCGCGATGGCGAGCCGTTGCTGGAGAGCGAAGTGGTCAACGACGCCACCGGCCGCTCTTCCGGACTGGACACGGAAACCCGCTACCGGGACCAGGGCGGCAAGCGCGTGGCGGAGGAGCACTACCTGTGGGACGAGGAGGGCGGCACCGCGCTGGGCGCACGCAAGATCCTGCTCGAATTCCGCCTGGCGCCGTCCGGCAAGCGCATCGTGGTGTTCGCCAACGTGGGCGACGACGAGGCCCGTACGCCGTACTACGCGGCGATCGGCGCGCAGCAGCAAGTGGATTTGCTGTATCCGGATGACGGAGACGGAACCTTCGCCTACGATGCAGCGCGGCACACGCTGAGCTTCGTGCGCGACGCCACCACCTACCGCATCGTCGGCGACGCCCAGGGCGTGCCGCAGCGCATGGAGGTCGTCGTACGCGGCAAGACCCAGCCGCTGGCCCTGCAGCCCGGCTCGGTCCATGGATCGTTGCAGGCGGTGGCGCAGGCACTGAGCGCCGCACAGGCCGCTGCGGCGCAGTAAGGCGGGCGCCGCGCATCAATGTTCCTAGTGCGCATCGATGTTCCCTGTAGGAGCGGCTTCAGCCGCGACAGGGTCTTCCCGGAGAGTGCCTGTCGCGGCTGAAGCCGCTCCTACAACAGCAAGGCAGCTACGGGCCCCACGCCGCGAAGGCGCGCGCCACCGCCTCTGCACCTGGATCGACCACGCCGCGCAGTGCGTCCGCCGGCACCGCGGCCGAGCGGCCGGCGCGGGCCTGGGTCAGCTGCGCGGTGGCGTCGGCGCCGGTACGTGCCGCGCGCGCCGCGTCGTCGGCGCTGCCGCTACGCGCCAGGGCCTCCAGCGCCGGCAGCAGCGCGTCGAGCATGGTCCGATCGCCGCGCTGCGCGCCGCCGTAGTGCTGCATCCGCGCCACGCCGGCCTGCAGCGCCGGTACCCAGCCGTGTCCGGCCTCCAGTTCGGTGGCGGCGGTGGTGAACAGGATCGACAGCAGCACGCCGCTGGAACCGCCCATGCTGCGTTCGATCGTCGCCGCCAGGCCGTGCGCCAGCGGCGCGGCTTCGCCGGTCGCCAACGCGTCCTCGTCCAGCGCCTGCTGCAGTGCGCGGGCGCCGGCGGCGAAGGTGCTGCCGGCATCGCCGTCGCCGGTCTGCGCATCGAGCGCGTCCAGCTCCGCCTGTGCGCCGATCAGCGCCTGCGCCACCCGCGCCAGGGCCGCGCCGCGTTGGGGGTCGCGGGCGCCGTGCCGGTGCGCGTCGCTGCGCGACAACGCCGGAGTGAAGTGGGTGGGCGCGTGCGGCACGCGCACGCCCGGCCAGCCCAGGGTCTGCACCGGCGATCGCAGCGCGGCGAGCACGTCGGCATCGGCCGGCGCCAGGGTGATCGAGAAGCCGTGCATGTCCATCGAGGTCATCAGCGCCGCCGGCAGCGTCATCAACGCGATCCGCCCGGTGCCGATGCGCTGCACCGCCAGCCGGGTCAGCACGCCCAGTTCCTGGGTGGAGCAGCCGCCCAGGTCGTTGAGCATCAGCAACAGCGGCGCATTGGCGCCGTAGCGCGCGTCGGCCTGTTCAAGCAACGGGTCCAGCACCAGCGCCAGCGCTTCTTCCACCGAGGCCGGCTGCACCTTGCGCGTGCCCGGCTCGTTGTGGATGCCCAGGCCCAACTCCGGCGCGCGGCGGCCTGTGTGCTGGCCGGGCACGGTGCAGCTGGACAGGGCCATGCCCAGCGACAGCAGGCGGTCGGCGAAGGCCTGGCCGCGCCGGGCCAGCTCGGCCAGCGCCACGCCCTCGCGGGCCAGGTGGCCGACGTATTTGTGCACCAGCACGGTGCCGGCGATGCCGCGCGGCTGGGCGGCGTCGGGCAGGGCGATGTCGTCGGCGACCAGCACGCTGGCCACGTCGATGCCTTCGGCGCGGGCGCGCTCGGCGGCCAGGCCGAAGTTGAGCCGGTCGCCGGTGTAGTTCTTGATCACCAGCAGCACCCCGGGCGCGTCGGCGCAGGCGCGGATCGCGGCCAGCACCGCTTCCACGCCGGGCGAGGCGAACAGGTCGCCGGCGATCGCACCGCTGAGCATGCCGGGGCCGACGAAGCCGGCATGCGCCGGTTCGTGGCCGGCGCCGCCGCCGGACAGCACCGCGACCTGCGCGGGGTCGCGCTCGGCCTGCAGCACGATGCGGGTGCCGCTGGCCGGATCGGAGCGCAGCAGCGGTTGCAGCGCGGCGACGGCGTCGAGCACGTCGTCGACGATGGCGCGGGGGGCGGTGAGGAACTGGTCCATGGGGGTCCTTGGCGGAGCGGCGGGTCTGTCGCGCACGGTAGCCGAGCCGACGTTATGCGCGGCTGAGGCCGGCGGCGGCGATCACGCACCGGGCGCGCGGAATCGGCGAGAATCCCCACTCACCCCCGAATGGAATCCCCGCATGGCCGGCGCCAGCCTGTTCACCCTGCTCGACGATATCGCCTCGCTGCTCGACGACGTGTCGATCCTGACCAAGGTGGCGGCGAAGAAGACCGCCGGCGTGCTCGGCGACGACCTGGCGCTGAACGCGCAGCAGGTCACCGGGGTCAACGCCGACCGCGAGTTGCCGGTGGTGTGGGCGGTGGCCAAGGGCTCGCTGCTCAACAAGGCGATCCTGGTGCCGGCGGCGCTGGCGATCAGCGCCTGGCTGCCGTGGGCGATCACCCCGCTGATGATGATCGGCGGCGCGTTCCTGTGCTTCGAGGGCGTGGAGAAGCTGGCGCACCGCTTCCTGCATTCCAAGGACGAGGATGCGCAGCGCCACGCGCAGCAGCTGCAGGCGCTGGCCGACGAAAAGGTTGACGTGGTCGCGCTGGAGAAGGACAAGGTCAAGGGCGCGATCCGCACCGATTTCATCCTGTCCGCGGAGATCATCGTGCTGTCGCTGGGCGTAGTCGCCGGGGTGCCGTTCTCCCAGCAGGTCATGGTGCTGGTGGCGATCGCGCTGGCGATGACGGTCGGCGTGTACGGCCTGGTCGCCGGCATCGTCAAGCTCGACGACCTGGGCCTGTACCTGACCCGCAAGGGCGCCGCCGCCGCGGCGATCGGCCGCGGCATCCTGTGGCTGGCGCCGTGGCTGATGCGGGTGCTGTCGATCGCCGGCACCGCGGCGATGTTCCTGGTCGGCGGCGGCATCCTGGTGCACAGCATCGGCCCGCTGCACCACGCCCTCGAAGGCATCGCGCCGCAGGGCGCCTGGGGCAGCGTGGTACTCAACCTGGGCAATGCGCTGGTCGGCATCGTGGCCGGGGCACTGGTGCTGGGGGCGGTGTTGTTGTTCAAGAAAATCCGGGATTAGGGATTCGGGATTGGGGATTCGCAAAAGCGGCGCGCTCGCGCTTTTGCCAATCCCGAATGCCCAATCCCCAATCCCACGCCGGCGCAAGGCGCCGGCGCTAGTCCACGGAAACCACCCGGTTCTTGCCCGCCTTCTTGGCCTCGTACAGGGCGCGGTCGGCGCGCTTGATCAGCACGTCCTGGGTCTCGCCGGGGCGGCGCATTGCCACGCCGGCGCTGAAGCTGACGAACACGCGCTGGTCCTCGTGCACCACCGCGCGCTGGGCCAGCGCGCGCTGCACCCGTGTCACCGCCGCGGACGCTTCGAAGATGGTGCAGTCGGGCATCAGCAGCAGGAATTCCTCGCCGCCGAAGCGCGCGATCGCGTCGCTGCCGCGCAGGGTGGTGCGCGCCACTTCGACCACGTGGCGCAACGCGGCGTCGCCGCCGGGATGGCCGTAGATCTCGTTGAGCTTGCGGAAATCGTCCAGGTCCAGCATCGCCACGCACAGCGGCTGGGCGCTGCGCTCGGTGCGCACCAGCTCGCGCGCGAACAGTTCGTCCAGCCCGCGCCGATTGAGGCTGCCGGTGAGCTGGTCCACCCGCACCAGTCCGCTGACGTCCTGCAGTTCCTGTTCCAGGCGCAGGATGCGCTGCTCGGCCGCGTCCACTTCCTGGCGTGCGGCGATCAGGTGGTCGCGCGCGCGTAGCGCCTGCTGCTGCACGTGGCCCGTGTCCTGCAGCACTTCCTGCAGCAGGCGGTTGAGGTCGCCGATGCTGCGCGCGTCGCGGATGGTCTGCGAGTAGTCGGCGATGCGGTCGTGAAACTCGCTGGTGCTGATCGCCATGCCGTCCAGGTTCTCGACGAAGGACACCATCATGTCCTTCATCGCCTCCTTGGATTCGGCGATACCCTGCTTCAGCAGGCCCTGTTTGTAGATCACCTCGCGCAGGCTGCCGCGCGCTTCCTCGATCGAATAGCGGTCCAGCGGGCCGCTGATCATGTCGCGCACCACCGCGATCTGGCCCTGCAGCCAGCTGGTGTCGTCGAGCAGTTCGCCGACGTTTTCCAGCAGCAGGTCGAACAGGCCCAGCAGCAGCGTCTGCTGCTCCTGGCTGTCGCTGGCGCGCAGCGCGATCTGGTGGCACAGCTCGCGCACGCGCTGCGCCACCGGCTCCAGCGGCAGGCCCGGGCGCCATTGGCGCAGCGCCTCGCCGGTGGCCTCCGCTTCGTTGGCCAGTTCCGGCAGGTTGTGCAGCAGCGAGGCCAGCGCGCCGGCGATCGCCTGGCGCAGCAGGTCGCGCAGGCGTTCGGTGTCGCTGGGCCCGGCCAGCGGATCACCGACGTCGATGGTGCGGATGTACTTGTCGATCAGCTGGCGCAGCGCACGGCCGTAGCTGGGCCAGTCGCCGCTGGCGGCCGCCGATTGCAGGCGCCGGCCCATGTCGCCGAGTTCGCCGTGCAGGCCGGCCATGCCGTCGGCGAAGGCGCCGAGCAGTTCCAGCGGCTGGTGGGCGTGGTTGAACAGGCGGATCAGCGCCGCGGTGGCCGCGGCCGGATCGGCGTGCTCGCCCGCCGCCGCAGGCGCGGCACCATGCGCGCCATGCCGCGCCACCGCGGAAGCGGCCGGTGCCGCCGGTTCGCGCCGGCGCGGCGACAACAGCTTGCGCAGCCCGCCCGTCGGCGGCTCGTCGCGTTGATCCGGCATGCGGACGCTTCCTCCAATAGAACGCACCGCCCTGCCGCAAACGCGGCGCCCATGGCGATACTCAGGAACAGGATATCGGCGCTGGCGGCGTGCGCTTGAGCCGGCGGCGGGCGCCCTACGATCGTCCCGGCGTGGACGAATGTCCACTTGCTCGCTTTCTTGCCGCGTAGACGCCAAGCGCTGCAGGCATCTCCCATCGCGCCATTCCTGCGCGTGCACGAGGCAAGAGAGAACCGGGATGTGCGAAATGTCTACGCTCGGGCGATGACGTAGCGCCGCGGGTGCACAAGCGTGGCCCTGCGGGTGCGCCTGTTCAGGGCGGCAGCAGGCGCGAGGCCCGGCCTGACCATCGATCGGGCGCTGCGCATGCAGCACCGGTTGGCACCCCGGCAGATCCCACGCGACCTGCCCGGATTCGATGACGCGCCCTAGAGCGCGGCGCGGACCTCGTCCAGGCTGGGCGGATTGGCGCCAGCGCGGGTGCAGTTGATCGCCGCCGCGGCCACGCAGAAGTCCAGCAATCGCTGCAGCGCCGGCGCCGACTGGTCCAGCGCGGCGAGCGCGGCCAAGTCGGGCAACTGGTGCAGCAGCGCGGCCTGGAAGCTGTCGCCGGCGCCGACGGTATCTGCAACCTGCACCGCGCGCCCGGCCACGCGCGCCTCGGCGTCGCCGCGCCAGGCCACTGCGCCATCGCCGCCCAGGGTCATCACCACCAGCGACGGACCCTGCTGCAGCCAGCTGCGCGCGATCGCGAACGGATCCTGCTGCGGATACAGCAGCTCGATGTCTTCCTGGCTGACCTTGACCACGTGCGCCAGCGCGATCCAGCGCGCCAGCCGCGCGCGCCACACCGCCATGTCCGGCTCCACCGTCGGCCGCACGTTCGGATCCAGCGAGATCAGCCGCTGCGCGCGTTCGCGCTCGGCCAGCGCCTGGAAGGTGCTGGCGGTGGTCTCGGCGACCAGGGTGTAGGAGCCGAAATGCAGGCCGCCGACCGTGGCGTCGAGCGCCGGCAGGTCGGCCGCGGTCAGCGCGCGGTCGGCGCAGCCGGTGCCGTAGAACGAATAGTTGGGCACGCCCTGCGCGTCCAGCGCGACCATCACCAGGGTGGTCGCCTCGCGCTTGTCGATGCAGTGCTGCAGCGCCACGCCCTCGCGTTCCAGGGTGCTGCGCAGCTGGCGGCCGAGCGGGTCGGTGGACAGGCCGGTGAACAGTGCCGACGGCGTGCCGAGCCGGGCCAGGCCGATCGCCACGTTGAACGGCGAGCCGCCCTGGCGCGCGGTCATGCCGACCGAGGTGCCGGCGTAGCCGTCGATGAAGATGTCGTACAGGGCCTCTCCACACACCACGAACATCGAACGGCTCCTCGGTTGGCTGCAGCGGCGCCGGGGCGGCGCGATGGGCGGCTATTGTGGCGTACAAGCTGTGGCGCGGCGACCATGGGCGCTGGTGCGGGGTGGTGGCTGCTTGTGTAGGCATGCTGCTTTTGTGTTTGAGGGTGCGAGGCTGCGCCCGTACCCTCATCCGCCCCTTCGGGGCACCTTCTCCCGAGGGGAGAAGGGAGCAGCCGTAGCCCCTCTCCCACCGGGAGAGGGGTTGGGGTGAGGGTCCGGCGCGAAGCGTCTCGTGGATACGGGAGCCGCTCGCTCGCGCGCCCCGACCGCACCTTGCCCATGTGCCCGCGATCGGCGTAGCTTCATCCACCCATCGCGCAAGGGCGCTTTCGATGAAGATCCTGCTCGCCGGTGCCACCGGCCTGGTCGGCTCGCATGTGCTGGCGCAGTTGCTTGCCGCGCCGGAATGCAGCGCAGTGGTCGCGCCGACCCGGCGCGCGCTGGATGTCGTGCACGCCAAGCTGGACAACCCGTTGGTCGATTTCGCGCAATTGCCGGCGCAGGCGCCGTGGTGGCCGGCCGATGCCGCAATCTGCGCGCTCGGCACCACCATGAAGCAGGCCGGCTCGCGCGAGGCGTTTCGCCGCGTCGATCACGCATATCCGCTGGCGATCGCGCGGCTGGCGCGGCAGCACGGCGCCACCGCGTTCGCGCTGAATTCGGCATTCGGCGCCGATCCGCGCTCGCGCCTGTTCTACAACCGGGTCAAGGGCGAACTGGAGCGCGACCTGCAGGCGCTGGGCTTCGCCTCGCTCACGTTGGTACGCCCGGGCCTGATCGGCGGCGAGCGCGCGCAGCCGCGTGCGGCCGAGCGCGCCGCCGCCGTCGTGCTCGGGATGCTCGGGCCGCTGCTGCCGCGGCGTTACCGGATCAATCCCGCCGCGCGCATCGCCGCCGCGTTGGTGGACAGCGCGTTGCGGCCGCGGGCCGGCTGCCAGGTGATCGGTTCCGAACGCCTGGCCTGAGCGCGTGACGGGCTACGGCCCGTCAACGCTAGTGGGATGGTCATGTCGCCGTGCGCTGTGCTGCGACCCGCATGCGATGCCGCCGCATCGCACTGGCCGAAGTGCGATGCGACGGCGACTTGCCATGCAAGTAGCGTCGCCGCGTTCCCGCGACTCCCGCCCGCGCGCGTGGCGCCTGCTGCATGGCGCCACGCAACGTCGCCATCGACGCGACGCTGCGCGCGGCGATCAGAAGTTCATGCTGACGCGCAGGCCGCCGACCACGCCGTTGTTGTCCTTGATCCCGTTGGCGTTGCGGATGTACTGCAGGTTCGGCATCAGCGACAGCGCCGGGGTGATGGCGTACTGGTAGTTCAGTTCCAGCGGATATTCGTATTCCTGCACGCCCACCGTCGTCGCGCCGGCCGGCAGCGCGGCGTTGTAGCGGCGCTGCGCAGCGCCGAGGCGTTCGCTGACGCGGGTACGACCGGCGGCAAAGCCGATGCGGTCGTAAGGACGCGAGGCGAACGGCGCGTCCAGCCACGCGCCCAGCTGCAGCATCTGGTCGATGCGGTCGGTGTCCTTGTCGGCCTGCACCCAGTTGCCGAACAGGCGCAGCGTGCCGCCGCCGGGCGCGCGCCACAGCACCTGCTCGGCCATGGCGTAGTAGCCGCTTTCGCTGTCCATCGTCGCGGTGGCGTCGGCGCTGACGTCCGACGGCAGGCCGCTGACGGTGACGGTATTGCGGTAGTCGGCGCTGTTGCGCCAGCCGCCGACGCGGTAATGGCCCTGCAGGCCGTCGCCGAAGGTGGGCAGGTATTCGATCTCGGCCACCACCAGCGTGCCCTTGCTGTCGCCGTCGGTGCGCAGTTTCAGGCCCTGGTCGCGGTCCAGGTTGTTCGGGTTGACGTCGTAGGCGCCGAGCTTGAAGCGCCAGGCGTCGTTGGGCTTGAACGCGACCACCGCGCCGTACTGGCTGATCGGATCGACGTACCAGCCGTTGCTGACGTAGCCGGGCAGGCCGCCGCAGAAGCTGAGGTTCTGGAACTTGCAGGAGAACGAGAAGAAATCGCCGTTGGCGTAGAGGCGGCCGAGCTTGATGCTGAGGCGGTCGTCGAACAGGTCCTGGGTCAGCGAGAACTGGCTCAGGCGCGTCACCGAGCCGCGGCCGTGGATCTCCTGCACCGCCAGCAGGGTGGGAAAGCCGGCCGTGTCGTTGAGCGAGTCGCCGTTGCGGTTGGCCACTTCGACCTTGAAGGTGGCGCCATGCCAGGCCCACAGCTTGTCCAGGTCAAAGGTGCCGGCCAGGAAGAACTGGTCGGCATAGGCGTAGGTATCGTCGCGGCTGCCGCCGGAGTTGTTGTGCGCGAACTCGCCGGTGTAGGACAGGCGCAGGTCCACGCCGCTGTCGACCAGCCGGGTGCGCGCGCCGCCCCAATCCCCGGTCAGGGTCTTGGCCGGATCGAAATCCTGCGCCGCGGCCTGCGCGCAGCACAGCGCTGCCGACAGTGCCGCCAGGACGAGGCATGGGGTCTTCTTGTTCATGGGCGACTCGCTTTGTGCGGGGCCGGCGGGTGCGCGCGGCCGGTCATGGAAAGGACGCCGGCGCGGCGGCTGCCGCGCGGCACAGGGTGGCGAACGGCGCCTGGGTGGCGGCGGTCGTGGCGGTGCGTGGTCTGAGGCTGAGGTGCGCAGGGCGACAGGATCCGCGGGCATGCCGTTGGAGGCGGGAAGCTTTACGGATGACGGTGTCGGTGCACGGATGGAACACATGGCCTCCCGGTCGCCCATCGCGACGCGCTGCGCTGGGCTGGGTGAACGTGGATACAACCCCTGTGACCGGAGCATATCGTCGCCACGTTCGTTTGATGTTCGTTATTTTTCGAATTAGAACTTTCTTGTTTTTCTTTGTTCAGGATTGGCAGCGATCGCCAAATCCAGTGCATGGTCCACCGCCCCCGTCGTGCCTTGCGTGGCGCGGGTTTCTGGCGTTCGAGTGAGGTGCGCTGCGACTTTCGCTTATCGCCGCTGCCGCTTCGGGAAGGGCGGCGCGGGGCATGTTTTGCTGCATCGCAGCGTCCGGAATGGGCGCAGAAGCCGCCGCGATGGCGCGCGCTGTGTGGCGTACCTCCACGACGGCTGCTGCAGGGCCGGGTTGCTGGCGTCTGTCATCCCTGCCGGGTCGGCCCGCCGCCGCATCCGCCTGGCAATGTCTTCCTGCCGCACGAGCGGTGCCGCTGTTGGAGATGCGTTGCGGCGCGGCGCCGCTTGCCCGGCGGGCGTCGCAGCGTGGTTCAGGCGCCCAGCGACTGCCCGCCGTCCACCGCCAGCACCTGCCCGGTGATCCAGCGCGCCTGCGGCGAGGCCAGGAACAGTGCGGCGTTGCTGACGTCCTCGAGCGCGCCGAAGTCGCCGAACGGAATGGCGGCACGGATGCGCCGGTACAGCTCCGGCTGCTGCGCGCGGCGCTGGTCCCACAGCCCGCCGGGGAACTCGATCGAGCCGGGCGCGATCGCATTGACCCGGATCCGTTCGCGCGCCAGTTCGGCGGCCAGGGTGGTCGTGTAGTAATTCAGCGCGGCCTTGGCCGCCGAGTACGCCGGCACCCGCGGCGTCGGCCGCAGTGCGTTGATCGAGCTGATGTTGAGGATGCAGGCGCGTTGGCTGGCGCGCAGCAGCGGCAGCGCGGCGCGGTTGCAGCGCACCGCGGCCATCAGGTCGATGTCGAACCCGGCCTGCCAGCTGGCGTCGTCGTCGCTATGGCCGTAGCCGGAGGCGTTGTTGACCACCACGTCGATGCCGCCCAGGGTGTCGGCCGCGTGCGCCACCCAGCGCTGGATCTGCGCCGGATCGGCCAGGTCGCAGGTCAGCCGCGACACCGGATGGCCGTGGCGGAGCAACTGCTCGGCCGCCTCGGTCAGGCCGGCGGGATTGCGTGCGCAGATCGCCAGCGCGGCGCCGTGGCGGGCGAAGGCGTCGGCGATCGCCAGGCCGATGCCGCGGCTGGCGCCGGCGACGAGGACGCGGCAGCCCGCGAAGGCGGAAGGGTCGGTCATCGGCAACTCCTGCGGCGGCGCCGGCATGCGCCGGGCACCGATTATCGGCCAATGCGCAGCGCGGGGCCGGGTTCTGGCACCATGGCGGCCCGCCGCGCATGCAGGCGGCCGGCCGCAGGGCCTGCCCACGCGCCGCCGCCCGCGGCCAGCGCCGCGCATGCCGGCCGCCGCGTTCCCTCTTTTCAGGATCCTCCCCGCAGTGAAGAAGACCTACCAGCTCCGCATCGAAGGCAAGCACCCCGACCGCCTGCTCGACGCCAGCAAGCACGACATCCGCAAGTACATCCGCCGCGAACGCCGCAAGGCCTTGCCGGCCGGCGCCGACTACTGGGACTTCGACACGCTGTTCGGCGCCGAGGAAGCCAGCGCCGCGGTGGTGCCGCCGGCCGAGTTGCTGCGTTCGATCGACGCGCTGGTCGCCACGGGCGGCACCCAGTTCTATGTGGAAATCCGCAGCAAGCCGGGCAAGCGCACGCCGCGGCCGCAGGGCGATGCCGCGGTGGCCGATCCGTTCGACGATTGAGCGTGGGTGCCGCCGCTCCTGTTTGGAGTGGATGCGGGTGGCCTTCGGGTCATCGGCCGCGGTGATTGATACGGGGGCGTTCGGTTGCTGTCGCGGCTGAAGCCGCTCCTACAGAAGCTGGCCGAAGGGACTGTAGGAGCGGCTTCAGCCGCGACCGACAGGATCGGCGCGCGCAATGCATCGAATCGCTGGCGCCCGCCGCGTTGCAAAACAGCGCGCGCATCTCGGACCGCCGGCCGCGATCAGCGCCGCGAACGCGCTCACTCCTTCGCAGGCAACGCACCGCCGCCCTGCGCGTTCGCCGCGCGCAGCTTGTCCTTCTTGCTGGGGCGCTTGCCCTTGATGCCGCCGGTCTGCGGCGCTGCCTCGGCGGCGGGCGCGGCCGTGTGCGTCGGTTCGAAACCGGCGATGCGCTCGCGCGGCACGCGCAGGTGCTGGCGCTTTTCGATCAGGCGCAGGTGCGCCTCGCTGGCCGCATCGACGAAGCTCAGCGCCAGGCCGTCGGCACCGGCGCGCCCGGTGCGGCCGATGCGGTGGGTGTAGTCGGCGGTGGCGCGCGGCAGGTCGTAGTTGACCACCACCGGCAGCTGCGCGATGTCCAGGCCGCGCGCGGCCACGTCGGTGGCCACCAGGACCTGCACCTGGCCGCTCCGGAAGCCGGCCAGCGCCTGGTTGCGGCGGCCCTGGCTCAGTTCGCCATGGAACGGCTGCGCCAGCACGCCGGCCTTGCCCAGCTTCTCGGCCAGATTGTCGGCGCCGCGCTGGCTGGCCACGAACACCAGCGCCTGCGGCCAGGCCTCGCTGTGCAGCAGGTGCCGCAGCAGCGCAGTGCGCTGCCCGCTGTCCACTTCGATCGCACGCTGGCGGATCGTCGCCGGGGCCGCGGCGGCCGCGTCCTCGCCGATGCGTCGCGGTCCGCGCATCAGGCGTTGCGCAAGCACTTCCACCTCGGCCGGGAAGGTGGCCGAGAACAGCAGGGTCTGCCGACGCCGCGGCAACAGTGCCAGGATACGGCTCAGTTCCGCTTCGAAGCCCAGCGCCAGCAGGCGGTCGGCTTCGTCCAGCACCAAGGTGCCCACCGCGCCCAGATCCACGGCGTTGTGCGCGACCAGGTCGAGCAGTCGGCCCGGGGTGGCCACGACGATGTCGGCACCGCCGCGCAGCTTCAGCATCTGCGGATTGAGCGAGGCGCCGCCGGCGACCGTGGTCACCTTGACCCGCCGCGGCAGGAAGCGGCCCAGCGCCTGCAAGGTGTCGCCGACCTGCGCGGCCAGCTCGCGGGTCGGCACCAGCACCAGGCCGCGCACGCGGCGGCTGGCCGGCGCCAGCGCCGCGCGCTGCAGCAGCGGCAGCGCGAAGGCCGCGGTCTTGCCCGAGCCGGTCGCGGCGCAGGCCAGCAGGTCGTCGCCGCGCAGGATCGGCGCGATCGCCTGCGCCTGGATCGCGGTGGGCGCGGTATAGCCGGCGGCGTCGAGCGCGCGCGAGAACGCGGGCAGCAGCTCGGGGGCGAGGCCCAGCGTAGTGAATGGCATGCAGCGAGGTCCGGAAGGTGGGCGGCGAAACCGATGTCGCCGCGATGCTCCGCGGCGGACGTAGCCGCGCAGCCTACCCGCAGCCGGACGCCTATGCGAGGCGCACGCGCCTGGGGGTGTCCGATGGCCGCTATTCGAGAGATGGTCAGTCCGGGGTAGCGGACAGCTGCGGCATGCCCTGGCGTCGTGTGGGAAATGGCCGCGCCAACCGCCGCTCGCAGGCAAGACGACGCGCGGAAAACCTGGGGTCGTGCCCTCGATCATTACCGAACCGGTCGTGCATGGAAGCGAGGCGCGCATGCACCTCGCCATGCGCATCGGCGATCACGCGTGCGCGGGTTCGCCTGCAACGCCGCGTTGCCATGCCACCGCACGGTCACCCACCTGGGATGGCCGTGCGGCAGGCAGTACCGGCGCCGCGCTTACTGGCAGGTCACGCCGACCGCACTGAACGCGGCCGTCACCGCCGCCACCGGACGGCCCAGGTCGCTGGCCGCGGTGCGCACGCCGCAGGCGCCGCTGTTGAAGCTGGTGCTCGGGGTCCAGTACAGGCGGTTGGCGCGGGCGAAGACCTCGAAGGCGGTGCGCGTGTTCCAGCCGGAGGTGGTGGCCAGCTTGTAGAACGCCTTGTTGTAGACGCCGGAGGAGTAGTGCACGTCCAGCCCGCTGCGGTAGTTGGCGGCGTTGTCGATCGAGGATCCGTCCTGCGGCGGATTGGCCATGTAGCGCAGCGCGCCGTTGGATTTGAAGATCTCCGGGCCGACCAGGAAATCGTTGCTGCCCTTGAGGTAGTACTCGGTGGCCTCGCCGGCGATGTCCGAATATGCCTCGTTGATGCCGCCGGACTGGCCGGAGTAGGTGAGGCCGGAATTCTGCTCGGTGAAGCCGTGCGAGACCTCGTGGCCGGCGACGTCGATGCTGACCAGCGGATAGAAGCGGGTGTTGCCGTCGCCGAAGGTCATCGTCGACCCGTTCCAGAACGCGTTCTCGTAGCGCGTGCTGTAGTGCACGCGCATCACAAGTTGGAAGCTCAGCGGTGCCACCCCGGCATAGGCGCGGTACATCTTCTCGATGATGCCGCCGAAATAATGCGCGTCGTTGATCGGCGAATAGGCGCCGTTGATGGCCTTGTAGGTGTTGCGCGGGCAGGCGAACTGGTAGGCGGTGCTGCCGGAGGTGCCGCCGTTGAGGTTCACCGACTTGACCGTGCTGTTCTGCATGCGGCAGTTGTTGTCCACCTCGAGGAAGCCGTGGATGCTGCCGCTGGTGCCGTATTCGTACTGCCCGGTCTTGGCGTTGCCGCCAGGGCCGGTGGCATCGCGGGTGGTCAGGCCGTCCCATTGCCGCAGGATCGCGCCGCTGCGCGCATCGACGATCACGAACGGCCGGGTCGGCTCGCCGCCCTGCGGCGCGTCGGCGAAGAACGACACCACGTAGGCCATGTGCGCGCGGTCGTCGTCGTCGAGGTAGATCATCTGCGGCGCCTGTGCGCGCTCGATGCGGCGCGCGGCCAGCGCATCACCGAGCGCGGCACGCTTGGCTACGTCCAGCGCGCGGCTGGCCGGCAGCAATGCGCTGGCGGCGGCCGTGGTCGTGGCCGGCAGCTCGCTCGCCAGGCCCGCCACCGAGCGCCCGAACAGGCTGCGCACACTGCCGTCGCTGCGCTCGCTGACGACGACATGCTCGCCCCAGATCGGCACGCCGCGGAAGGTCTGCTGGTAGCGGCTGTGCACGGTGCCGTCGTCGTCGGTGCTGCTGCTCAGCAGGGTCAGCGCGGACTCGGCATCCAGGCCGATCAGTTCGGCGTGGCGCACCGCGGCCGCGGCAGGAACGCCGCCAAGGCTGGTGGTGGCGGCCTTGTACTGCACGTTGAGCGTGCCGAGATCCTTGCCGTGCAGGTCCACGCGCTCGGCGGCCATGGCCGAGGTGGCGGCGAGGGCGAGCAGCAACGGCGACAGCAGCGCGAGCGGGCGGTGGCGGATGGACTGGGGCATCTTCGTGTTCCTCGCAAGTGATAGGGAATGTCGTGCCGGCGCGGCTGCGCATGGCGGCCACGGGTAGTTGCGGTTGTGTGCGGAAGTGCGTCGGCGTTGCGGCCAATGGCGCGGTGCCGTCCCCCTGGCAACGACCATAACGATGCGGTTACGGGCCGTGGTAGACAGCGTTTGTTCAGGCTTTCGATCTGGGATGGCGAGCCGGATGTGCGGCTCCCACGCGCGCCAGGGCGGCACGCCTGCCGCTGCGTGCCGAGCGTGCGGCGTCGATGGCGTGGGCTGCGCCTGTGCCAAACAAACCAAAAGGTTAGTGCGTAACAGCACTGAAAAAGATAATCGGGCTGCCTTCAGTCGGCAGATGCGCAAGCGGCGCTGCAGTGTGATCGAGCTGAGTTGCTGGGAGGTCGCGAAAACTGCAGAAAATTAGCTGTTTCCCGGCGAATTGCGCACAGTGCGGAAGCTTGATTTACGTACTTTCGCGTACTGTAAAAAGGTTGGCGTACGGCCTTCGCGGTGGGAATGCAGTTAATCGGTAGACACGAGCGATCCAAAATGCGTGGCAAGTCACCTTTGGGACGATTGGCGATTGCCGTCGTGGAGTGCGGATTGCTATATATCGGCCGCGTTTAGTCGGCACGGTGTTGGGTGCCGACGCGTGTCTTTCCTCCCCCGGGATCGCAACGCCATGACTTCTTCGCTCCTGCAGCCGAGTTCGGCTGCGTTCGCCGCGGCGGTACGCGCGTACCGGCAGCGGCGTTGGCCCGTCGCCGCGGCGCGCCGTCGTCTGCGCGGATGCCTCGCGCGCAGTGTGCTGGGTATAGCGTGCGCCGTTGTTGTGCTGGCTGCGCCATCGCTGTCGGCGCAGGCGCCGGATATCCGCGCGCTGCGGCAGGCCGCCACCGGCGCGCGTTTCAGCTTCGGCCATTCCACCTATCGGCTGATTCCTGGCGCGGTGGTGCGGCTGCATGCCGAAGATGGTCTACGCGATCGGCGCACGATGCCGGCCGCCGACGGAGTGGTGGCACAGATCGGCCCGTACGCGATCCTGCTCGGACGCGATACGCACAACGCAGTGCCGGCGTCGCGCGATCCGTCCAGGCAGGACGAACGGCTGGCCGCGGCGATCAACGAGCTGACCGAGCAGACCGTGCTGGTCGCGCCCAAGCTGAAGCTGTTCGGCACCACGCCGGCGGTGGTCGAAGCGCTGGCGCACCGGACCGGCGGCACCCTGGTCTACGCCTCGGCGATCGACGGCAGCGCGGTGATCGGCTACGGCTCGGTCGACGCCGCGCATGCGGCGCTGGTGCAGTTGCAGCAGGCCCGCGGCGTGGCCGAGGTGGCGCTGCAGGTGATCCAGGCCTTCGACGAGCGCAACTGATGGGTGGCAAGCACCGCCGCCTCGTTGCGAGGCGGCGGCGCAGTTCGCTCAGCCCGGCAGGGCCAGATCGTCGATCATCGCGCGCAGGAAGCGCGCCGCCTCGCCGCCGGTGCAGGCGCGGTGGTCGAAGCTCAGCGACAGCGGCAGCAGCTTGTGCGTTTCCACGCCGCCCATCACCGGCACCAGTTGGTGGCGGGCGCGGCCGGCGGCGACGATCGCCACGCACGGCGGCACCACGATCGGCGTGGCGTAGCGGCCAGCGAACATGCCGAAGTTGGACAGCGAGATGGTGTAGCCGCTCAGTTCGGAGGCGGCGATGCTGCGCGTCTCCACCTGCTGGCGCAGGCGGTTGACGCCTTCGCGAATGCCACGCGCGTCGAGCATGTCGGCATTGCGCAGCGCCGGCACGAACAGGCCGTCGTCGGTGTCCACGGCGATGCCGATGTCGACCTGCGCGTGCAGGGTGCGGGTCAGCGCGTCGCCGTCGAACCAGGCATTGAGCGCCGGCACCGCCTGGCAGGCGGCGACGATCGCGCGCACCAGGCGCACGGTCATGTCGTTGCCGGGCGCCCAGGCGTGGACGTCGGCGTCGTCGTTGAGCGTGGTCAGCACCACTTCGCGATGCGCCTGCGCCATCACCCGCGCCATGTTGCGGCGCACGCCCTTGAGCGGCTCGGGCTGGCCGTGCGCGGTGGTGCCGGGCGGCTGGGTGCGCATCGGCTTGCCGGTGGTGGACAGTGGCGTGCGCGAGGGTGCTGCAGGTGTTGGTGCCGGTGCAGGAGAGGCTTCAGCCGCGGCTTGCGATTGGCGTGTGGTCGCGGCTGATGGCCCGAGGCCACCCGGAGCCGCTCCTACAACGGCTGTACCGTCGGCGGCGGCCTGCTTTACGTCGGCCAGGGTCACTGCGCCGTCGCCGCCGCTGGCGCGCACCCGCGCCAGGTCCACGCCCAGTTTTTTCGCCAGCGCGCGCACCGCCGGCATCGCGCGCACGCCGCCGACCGAGACGCTGCGCTCGCTGTGCACGGCGTTGGAGCTCTGCATCGCGCCGACCACGGTGCCGGCGTCGTCGCGTGCGCCATCGCCTGGCGCCGCGTCGGCATCGCGCAGTTCGCCGCCGTCGTCGGAGGCGATGACGCGGTCGTTGTCGCCGGGCGCATCGGCGCCGGCGCCCTTGCCGGGACTGGCCGGCGCGGCGCCACCGTGGTGATGCCCGGTGTCCTGGCCTTCGGCGCGCTGCGGCATGTTGGCGTCGGGCGCGAACTGCGCCAGCATGCTGCCGGTGACGACGATGTCGCCCGGCGCGCCGGCCAGCTTCAGCACCTTGCCGGACACCGGCGAGGGCACCTCGACCACCGCCTTGGCGGTTTCCATCGACACCAGCGGCTCGTCGAGCTGGATGGTGTCGCCTTCCTTGACGAACCATTCGACGATGGTGGCGTCGGGCAGGCCTTCGCCCAGGTCGGGCAGATTGAAATTCTTGGTTTGGCTCATGTGGTCTCTTCCAGCAGTTCCAGGTCGCGCGCCGGCAGCCAGCCCTGCACGCCATCGGCGCGTTCGGCCCACCACCAGTCGCCGTATTCGTAATGCAGGGTCACGGTGTCGCCCTGCACGGCATCCAGTTCGCGCGCGTCGTAGTCGCGCAGCGCTTCGGCGTGGCCGTCGCCGGTGGCGCGCAGCCAGGCCAGCGGCGCCCAGCCGGCGTTGCCGGCCGCGGTCGTGGTCCAGACGAACGCGGGCCATTCCTCGTCGCGCACGCCCAGCACCACTCGCTCGCCGGCGGCGAAGCGGATCGGGTGCGGGTAGGCGGCGCGGTAGTCGCTGAGCAGGCGCGCCTGCATGTCAGCCTGCGGCGACGGCACGCTTGGCCGCCGCGACGATCTTGTCCACGCTTGGCAGGTATTTCATCTCCAGCCGGAACAAGGGAATGTGGGTGTCGTAGCCGGTCACCCGCTGCACCGGCGCGACCAGGTCGTACATCGACTGTTCGGCCAGGCGCGCGGCGATCTCGGCGCCGAAGCCGGCGCTGCGCGGGGCCTCCTGCACGATCACGCAGCGGCCGGTGCGCGCCACCGATTCGGCGATGGTGTCGAAGTCCAGCGGGCGCAGCGTGGCCACGTCGATGACCTCGGCGCTGATGCCGTCGGCGGCCAGCTTGTCGGCCGCTTCCAGCGCTTCCTTGACCTGCGCGCCCCAGGCGACCAGGGTCACGTCACTGCCCTCGCGCAGCACGAAGCACACGTCCAGCGGCAGCGCCTCGCCGTCGTCGGCGACCACTTCCTTGTACTGGCGGTACAGGCGCTTGGGTTCCATGTAGATCACCGGGTCCGGCTCGCGGATCGCCGCCAGCAGCAGGCCGTAGGCGCGCTGCGGCGAGGACGGCAGCACCACGCGCAAGCCCGGCACGTTGGTGAAGATGGCCTCGTTGGCTTCGCTGTGGTGCTCCGGCGCGCGGATCCCACCGCCCCACGGCACGCGCAGCACCATCGGGCAGTGCAGGCGGCCGCGGGTGCGGTTGCGCAGGCGCGCGGCGTGGCAGATCAGGTGATCGACCATCGGATAGACGAAGCCGTCGAACTGCGCCTCGGCCACCGGCTTCATGCCCTGCGCGGCCAAGCCGACGGTCAGACCGGCGATGGTAGTTTCGTCCAGCGGGGTGTCCAGCACGCGCTGCGCGCCGAAGCGCTGCTGCAGGCCGGCGGTGGCGCGGAACACGCCGCCGTTGACGCCCACGTCCTCGCCCAGCACCAGCACCGACGGGTCGTGCTGCAGTTCCCAGGCCAGGGCCTGGGTGACGGCTTCGATCAGGGTGATGGGGGTGCTGGTCATGGACTGGTCTCCGCGCGCTGTGGCCGCGCTGTGGGCGGTGCCGGCCGCATGCGCGGCGGCCGTGTCGGCAAGGCGAGGGCTGAGCTCATCCATGGCGCTGCTCCAGGGCGATGGCATCGGCACGCTGCGCGAGCAGGTCCGGCGGCGGATCGGCATACAGGTAGTCGAACATCGCCTCCACCGGCTGCACAGGGGTGGCCAGGTAGGCATCGACCTCGATGTCGACCAGGCGCGCGCATTCCTGCTTCCACGCCGCTTCCTCGGCCTCGTTCCACAGGCCCTGCGCGGTCAGCCAGGTGCGCAGCCGGGTCAGCGGCTCGCGCTCCCAGGCCTGCTTGACCTCGGTCTCGTCGCGGTAGCGGCGCGCGTCGTCGGCGGTGGTGTGGTCGGACAGGCGGTAGGTCATGAATTCGATGACCGTGCCACCCTGGCCGCTCAGCGCGCGCTCGCGCGCCTGGCGCATCGCTTCCAGTACCGCGATCAGGTCGTTGCCGTCCACCTGCAGGCAGTGCAGGCCGCCGGCCAGGCCCTTCTGCGCCAGGGTCTGCGCGCCGGTCTGCGCCGCGCGCGGCACCGAGATCGCCCAGCCGTTGTTGATCACGCACAGGATCAGCGGCAGTTGATAGGCGCCGGCGGAATTGAGCGCGGCATAGAAATCGGTCTTGGAGGAGCCGCCGTCGCCGCAGGTGGCGACGGCGACATGGCCTTCGCCGCGCAGCTTGAACGCCAGCGCCGAGCCGGCGGCATGCAGGCACTGGGTGGAGATCGGCACGCAGATCGGGAAGTCCTTGGCGGCGTCGGAATCGCGCAGGAAGTCGCTGCCGCGTTCGTCGCCGCCCCAGTACAGCAGCACTTCGCGCGGGCGCACGCCGCGCATGAACATGGCGCCGTATTCGCGGTAGCTGGGCGCCAGCACGTCGCCGCTGCGCATCGAGGCGCCGATGCCGATGTGGGTGGCTTCGTGGCCCAGGCAGGAGGCGTAGGTGCCGAGCTTGCCGGTGCGTTGCAGGGCCACGGCCTTGCTGTCGAAGGTGCGCACGTAGAGCATCTGCTTGAACAGCGCCAGCAGGGTCTGCGGGTTGGCCGAGTCGGCCGGGAGGGCGTCGCGGGCCGGCTGGCCGTCCGCGTCGAGGTACTGCAGGTATTCGATTTCGAACTGGGCGGCGATGGTCATGACAGCGGCACTCTCGACAACAAGTTTCAAATGATATGACTCGGCATGTTAAGGACGGCGTGCACAAAAGCCGTCCTGCACCGCAGCACGGTATCTTGCTGGATTGCAGCAAAAACTTGCGCTTTGAGGGCTTTGCGCATTGCTGGCGTTCACTTGGGCGATTGTTGCGTTGCGGTGGTTGGCTGCGCGGTGGTTGCGGATGTCCATCGGTGGACGTTTGGGGTTGGGCGTGATGGCGGCTGCTGTGGCGTTCGAGCGATTGCGCAAAAGCAATGGCGACGGCAAGAGCAAGATCAAGAGCTTTCGCGCCGGTCGGCGCGAGTCACTTTTGTCTTGGCAAAAGTAACCAAAACCGCTCCCGCCCGACACGAGCCGGTGCGATACAGCCGCACCGGTGCCCTGCGCTCCTCGCGGCGAGCGGCACGGCGCCCAAACTCGCTTCGCTCAAACAGGGGCGCCTCTTCGGCCGCTCGCCACTGCGGTGCTCGGCTCGCTTTAAGGCGGGAAGTTTTAGGAGCGACAGCTCACGGCAACAGCAAGAGCAACAGCAATAGCTCAAGAGCGACAGCGAAAGGCTCGAAGCGGGAGCGAAGGCTGCATTCGAATGGAGGGCGAGGTGGCGGCTGTTCCTTCTCCCATCGGGACCATGGCCCCCTTTTCGGGGGAAGGTGCCCCGTAGGGGCGGATGAGGGTACGGGCGAAGCCTCGTGCGCCCAAACTCAGCGAGACGCTTCGCGCCGTACCCTCACCCCAACCCCTCTCCCGGGGGGAGAGGGGCTTCGATAGCGCAGACTTCGAGGGCTAACGCAGTCTCAGGAGATGGCGGACGCAGGAGCGCTGGCAAAAGAAAAGGGCGCGGCTTTGTGGCCGCGCCCTTGTTCTGCCCGAAGGCGGTTGCGCTCAGCGGCCGATGCGGGTGCTGAAGCGTGCGGCGTTGTCGGACGGGTCGGCGTCGGGCGAGGCCGAGCTGGCGCTGGCTTCGATCACGATGCTGCGGTCGGCCGGCAGCGGGCGGGTCGCCGTGGTCAGGGTGAATGCGGTGCTGGCGCCCGGCGCCAAGTCGGCGCGGGTGCTGCACTGGTATTGCGCGCTGCGCAGGCCGTGGGCCTGGCGCACGCACTGCCAGCCGCGCGGCGGCACCAGCAGCGACAGCACCGACAGGGTGTTGCCGCTGACGCTCAGGCTGGCGCGCTTGACCGGCGCATTGCCGTGGTTGACCAGGGCGATGCGGTAGTTGGCGCTGAACGCGATCAACGGCAGCGTAGCCGGGCCGTCGATGCGCAGCGCCAGGTTGCCGGCGGGCGCGGCCTGCACCGCCACCGCGGCGCTGGCGCCGTTATTGCCACCATTTGGGTCCTCGGTCTGCGAGGCGACCGAGGCGGCCAGGGTCAGCGTACGCCCGACCAGGTCGGCCGTGGCCGGCACCGCGATCTCGAAGCGCGGCGCGGCGCCGGCGGCGAGCTGCGTCGTGGTGCAGGTCACCACGGTCTGCGCGGCCACGTCCGGAGCGGCGCAGTCCCAGCCCGGGGCGGCGGTGACGGTCGGCGTTACCGCTGCGTCCAGGGCGAAGGCGACCGCGGCAAAGCGGGCCGCATCCGGGCCGGCGTTACCGGCTTCGACGCTGTAGCGGATGGTGTCGCCGGCGTAGACCGCGGCATTGGCCGCGTTCGCGGTCACGCTCAGGTCGGCGCGCTGCAGCGGCTTGAGCTTGAGCAGCACCACCGCCGGATCGTGGTCGGACAGCCGTGCCGGCGAGTTGGCGTCGTTGCGCGCGGTGGCTGGGAAGTCGGCGTTGAGCCGCGCGTGGCCTTCGCTCAGCGTCGCCACCTGCGCCGAGTTCATCAGCGCGCGGTTGGCCAGGATGTGATCCAGCGACTGTACGTTGCCGTCGTAGGCGTACGAATAGCTCTGGTCCGGCGTGGACAGCAGGGTCAGGTTGTACAGGTCCGGCGTGACCAGGTCGGCGCCGTCGCCGTCGACCACGGTCTGCGCGTCGGCCGACGGCAGGCCGGTCACCGTGCCCATCGCATCGACGTAGCCGTCGTTGAACTCGAAGGCGTTGAAGTCGCCCATCACCAGCAGCTGTTCGCCGGGATCGGCCGCTTGCCGCGCCTGCAGCAGGTTGGCCAGGAACACCGCCTGTGCCTGGCGCTTGGCGCGGATGCGCAGGCCGCTGGCGTCGTCGGTCTCTGCGCCGTTGAGCGAACGCTGGTGCACCTCGACCACGGTCAGCGGCAGCGTGCGGCCGTCGGCGAAATGCACGATCGCCTTGAGCAGCAGCGGCGGGCGGTCGTTGAGCAGGCTGCTGCCGCCGGCCGGCTCGGTCCAGGTGGTGGCCTTGCCTTCCTGGCTGACCGAGAGCACTTCGACGCGGGCGATGCCGGCACCGACCGCGCCGGTCTTGACCAGGAAGCCGACGTCGATGCCGCCAACGTCGTTGCCTTCCTGCAGGTACGCCACGTACTGCGGATCGGGCTGGCCGGCGGCCACCGCGTCGGCGTTGATGCGCGCGGCCAGGGTCTGCAGCACGCTCAGGTTTTCCACTTCCACCGTGCCCAGGATGTCGGGCGTGTTGAGGTAGTTGCGGATCGCCAGCGAGGCCTTGTTGAGCCGCGCCTGGTAGGCGGCTGCGGTCAGCACCGGTTCGCCGATCGCCGGGTCGTTCTGGTCGTCGAAGAAGCGCTCCATGTTGTAGGTGGCGACGTTGACGTCGTCGGCCTGCGGGGCCGGAGCCGGCTTGGGCTGGTCGGCGCCGTTGCATTGCACGGTCGGCGCGGTTTCCGGATAGATCGTGTAGCGGCGGAAGCTGTAGTCCAGCGGGCCGCTGACGCCGAGCACCACGCAGCCGCCGGCCACGTCGATGCGCTCGCCGCCGAGGCCGGCGCTGCCCACCGCGATCACCTGCGGGTTGGTGTTCCAGCGCGGCACGTCGGCCGGGGACCCGGCCGGCAGCGGGTCGGGCTGCTGCACGCCGGCGGTACGCCAGGCGCGCGGCAGGCCGGTGACCACGGCATGGAACACGCCGTTGCTGCTGGCGCTGGCGTTGGTCTCGTTGACGCTGCCGCCGGTGGGCGCGTTGACGGTCAGGCTGGGCACGGTGACGCGCATGCCCTCCAGGCGTTCGAGTTGGTCGTAGGCGCCGTTCGGGTCGGGGAAGCTGGTGGTCAGCGTCACCGCGGCCGGCAGCGGATTGCCGGTGGACTGCAGCAGTACGGTCGGGGTGCCCAACTCGGTCAGCGGCGGCTGGGTCGGGTCGGCGGTCGGCACGTACTCGAGCACGGTGGCCTGCACCCGCACCGCATTGCCCACCGCGGCCTCGGCCGGCGGCGCGCTGCCGGTGTAGACGTAGATGCCTTCGGAGGTCTGCGGATCGGCGTCGGCCTGGGCGTCGGGCGCCTGCAGGAAGAAGCCGGCGCTGCGCCGCGCGGTGACGATGCCGCTGGTGGCGACGATCTGTCCGACCAGCGGCGAACGCGCGCCGCTGCCCTGGATGCTGTGGATCGGCACCAGGTTGAAGTCGTCGTTGAGGATCACCCCGCTGGCGGTCAGCGTGGCCGGCAGGGCGCCGCTGATGCCGGTGATGTCGAGGTAGAAGGTCTCGTCGGGTTCGTTGGCGGTGTCGCCGTTGACCGGCACGCTGACCTGCGCGCTGCTTTCGCCGGCGGCAATGGTCACGTCGGTCGCGGCCACGGCCTGGTAGTCGCTGCCGGCGCTGGCGCTGCCGTCGCGGGTGGCGACGCGGAAGCTCACCCCGGCGCTGCCGGCCGGTTGGCTCAGGGCGATGGTGAACACGAACGCGGTGCTGCCGCTGTCGCCTTCGCCGCGGCTGATGTTGGCCATGCTGGCCACGGGCTGGTTGCCGCCGCCGCACAGGTTGGCGGCCGCGGCCGTATTGCGCGGGGTCGGCGCGCCGGTGGCGAAGTCGGCGTTGTTGTTGTCGCTGTCGCTGCAGCCGCCATTGCCGCGCAGCACCGCCAGGGTGTTGCTCGGCGCGGCGGTCGGCGCGCTGCCTTCGGCGCAGCTGGCGCTGCTGCCGTAGCCGACGAAATCGACGTTGCCGGCGGGGCAGGCGCCGCTCAGCGCGGTCGCCGCGTTGCTCAGCGCGATCTTGCCGGCGGTGCCGCTCATCGCGGTGGTGCCGGTGGCGTCCGGGGTCGGCAGGGCGGTGCTGCCGCCGCTGCCGTCGGCCTGCTTGACCAGGTAGTAGCCGCCGGCGGGGATGCTGCCGGCCAGCGTGGTGACCTGCCAGCTGCTGCCGGCGGCCGAGGCGTACTGCACCGACCAGCCGGCCAGGCTCACCGCCTGGTTGCCGTTGTTGTGCAGTTCGACGAAATCGCTCTTGTAGGTGGCGCCGCTGTTGCCGCCACCGCCATAGATCTGGCTGATGACGACCTGGGCCTGGCCGGTCCCGGCACAGGCAAGCGCGCACGACAACACTGCAGCACGAAGCAGCATGGTTCGCATGACGAAGACTCTCCCCAATCCTTGAAGACGCAAGTGACAGCGATGACGGACGACGCTCCCCAAAGCGCCGGCTCGATTCTGCCCGAGTTTGCCGCGCGCCGCTGACCGGGATGTGACAGGCGTCGCTGCGGTACCCTTGCCGGCCCCGGATCGCCGTCCCCCGCCCATGCCCGTCGAACAGAACCAGCGCCCGCTCGAAGCCGGCATCCATACCGACCTGGAAGGCCGCGTCACCTACGGCGGCTACCTGCGGCTGGATCAGCTGCTGTCCGCGCAGCAGCCGCTGTCGGACCCGCCGCACCACGACGAGATGCTGTTCATCATCCAGCACCAGACCTCCGAGTTGTGGCTGAAGCTGCTGGCGCACGAACTGCGCGCGGCGATCATGCACCTGCAGCGCGACGAGGTCTGGCAATGCCGCAAGGTGCTGGCGCGCAGCAAGCAGGTGCTGCGCCAGCTGACCGAGCAATGGTCGGTGCTGGAGACGCTGACCCCGTCCGAATACATGGGCTTCCGCGACGTGCTCGGCCCGGCCTCGGGCTTCCAGTCGCTGCAGTACCGCACCATCGAATTCCTGCTCGGCAACAAGAACGAACAGATGCTGCGCGTGTTCGGCCACGACCCGCACGGCCAGGCGGCATTGCAGGCGGTGTTGGAAGCGCCCAGCCTGTACGAGGAATTCCTGCGCTACCTGACCCGCTTCGGGCATGCGATTCCCGAGCAGTACCGGGCGCGCGACTGGCGCCAGCCGCACGTCAGCGATCCGCTGCTGCGGCCGGTGTTCGAGCGCATCTACGAGAACACCGACCGCTACTGGCGCGAATATGCGCTGTGCGAGGACCTGGTGGACCTGGAGACCCAGTTCCAGCTGTGGCGCTTCCGCCACATGCGCACGGTGATGCGGGTGATCGGCTTCAAGCGCGGCACCGGCGGCTCCAGCGGCGTGGGCTTCCTGCAGCAGGCGCTGGCGCTGACCTTCTTCCCGGAATTGTTCGAGGTGCGCACCTCGGTGGGGCTGCCGGACGGGCGCGACCTCGTGCCGGGACTCGGGACTCGGGACTCGGGACCCGATGGCGCGCCGCCGCTGTCCTAGCAGGCGCTTGGGTGCCGCTTTCACGCGATGCGCTCAGGTCGAGGAACGCCTGCGAGTCCCGAGCCCCCGGGTCCCCAGTCCCGACCCAATTTGACGCCAGCGCCAACTGTCGGTGATGCTCGCCCGTTCCCCGGCCCGGCCGGGAATCGCCCCAGCCCATACTGAATACGCAAGGGAACACCGCATGAGCGTTGACGACGTCGCGTCGCACCCCCCAGCCTCACCGCCGCAGCCGCCAGCGCAACCGCCCGAATTCAAGACCCTGCTGGGCCATCCACGGCCATTGTGGATGCTGTTCATGACAGAATTCTGGGAGCGCTTCGCGTTCTACGGGATTCGCTGGGCGCTGACCCTGTACATCGTGGCCGAGTTCTTCCAGGGCTCCGGCGCGGGCGAGGCCCCGGCCAACCGGCTGTACGGCGCCTACCTGGCGCTGGTCTACGCCTCGGCGCTGTTCGGCGGCTTCGTCGCCGACCGGCTGATCGGTTACCAGCGCTCGCTGTTGATCGGCGCGGTGGTCATGTCGGTGGGCCTGTTCCTGATCGCGGTGCCGAACGAAGAGGTGTTCAAGATCGGCCTGGCCACGATCATCGCCGGCAACGGCCTGTTCAAGCCGAACGTGTCGACCATGGTCGGCAAGCTGTATCCGCTCAACGATCCGCGCCGCGATTCGGGCTTCACCATCTTCTACATGGGCATCAACGCCGGCGGCTTCTTCGCGCCGATCCTGACCGGCCTGCTGGCCGACAAGCTGTTCGGCACCGAAGCGATGCCGGCCTACAAGTACGTGTTCATCGCCTCCGGCATCGGCATGCTGATCAGCCTGGTGTGGTTCTGGATCGGCCGCCGCCAGCTCGGCGCGGTCGGCCGGCCGCCGGCCGGCGGCGAGGGCATGGGGCGTACCATCGGCGTGCTGCTGGCGACGCTGGTGGTGATCCCGGTGGCCTACGGCCTGCTGCTGATCGATGCCGGCATCCTCGGCTGGATCCTCACCGCGCTGTTCGTGGCGCTGTGCGCGATGATCCTGGTCGAAGGCATCCGCGAGGGCCGCGTGCCGCGCGACCGTTCGATCGCGATGCTGATCGTGTTCGTGTTCAACGTGATGTTCTTCATGTTCTTCGAGCAGGCCGGCAGTTCGTTCAACTTCCTCGCGCAGAACATCGTCGAGCGCGACCTGGGCGGCTGGATGTTCCCGGTCGGCTGGTTCCAGTCGGTCAACACGCTGGCGATCCTGGTGCTGGGCCCGGTGTTCGTGTGGCTGTGGGTGGCGCTGAAGTCGTCCAACCCGTCGATCCCGCGCAAGTTCGGCCTGGGCCTGATCTTCAACGGCCTGGCCTTCGCGCTGCTGATGTTCGCCTTGTCCTCGCTGGTCGACGGTTCCGGCAAGATCCCGTTCTGGACCCTGTTCATGGTCTACGTGATCCAGACCGTGGGCGAGCTGTGCCTGTCGCCGATCGGCCTGTCGATGACCACCAAGCTGGCGCCGACCAAGGTGGTGGGCTTCGCGATGGGCGGCTGGTTCCTGTCCACCGCGATCGGCAACAACCTGTCCGGCATCTTCGCCGCGGGCGTCAGCGGCGAGACCGGCATGACCGTGGACTCGGCGCTGAAGGGCTACACTTTCGGCTTCTGGGCCCTGCTCGGCTCGGGTGTGTTGTTGTTCCTGATTGCACCGTTGATCAACAAGTTGATGCACGGTGTCAAATGACGTGAGGTAGATCGCAATGTCGAACAAGACGATCAAGACGATAGGCAGCGCGGCGGCGCTGATGCTGGCCCTGGGCGGCTGCAACAAGGCGCCTGCGCCGGAACCGGAACAGGTGCCGGCCAAGCCGCTGGACACCTCGGTGCAGAAGCCGCCGGTGGCCGATCCGAACCAGCCGGTGGCCTCGGGCAACACGCCCGCCGCTGCCGACGTGGCCGCCGCGGCGGCGTTGGGCGCGCAGTTCGATCCGAACCGCGATCCGGCCAACGACCTGGAAACGGCCGAAGTGGAAGCCAAGCGCGGCGGCAAGCGCATCCTGCTCGACGTGGGCGGCGAGTGGTGTTCGTGGTGCCACATCCTCGACGAGTTCATCGAGGGCGACGCCGAGGTGCGCAGTTTCCGCGACGCCAACTACGTGTGGGTCAAGGTCAACTACAGCGACGACAACAAGAACGAGGCGTTCCTGGCCCAGTACCCGAAGATCGAGGCCTATCCGCACCTGCTGGTGCTCGATGCCGACGGCAAGCTGCTGCACTCGCAGTTCACCGGCGAGCTGGAAAAGGGCAAGGGCTACGACCGCAAGAAGTTCTTCGACTTCCTCAAGCAGTGGGCGCCGCCGAAGACCTGAGCGCAGCGGCAGACTGCTGAAAGTCGCTCGATCCTGTAGGAGCGGCTTCAGCCGCGACAGGCTTTACCGATAGAGCCTGTCGCGGCTGAAGCCGCTCCTACAGGGACATGGCCTTGCGGCGCGCATGGTGCATTCCGGCAGCGCCGCATCGGCGCCACGCCCGCTGCGAACGGGCGCTGCGCCTCACTTGCCGGTCATGCTCGGCAGCCCCTCGGCCGCCAGGCGGTCGATCAGCCGGTTCAGCACGCGCTGCTCTTCCTCGCTGAACGGCGCCAGCAGGCGGCGCTCGCATTCCAGCACCATCGGCGCGATCACCTGGTAGACCTCCACCCCTGCCTCGGACAGGTGCAGCACCGAGCGGCGGCGGTCGTCGCCATGGGTCTCGCGCTGGATGAAGCCGCGTTCCAGCAAGCGTGCCACCGCGCGGCTCACCGCCACCTTGTCCATCGCGGTGCGCTCGGATACCTCGCCGGCCGACAGCCCCGGGTACAGCGCCAGCACCGCCATCACCCGCCATTCGGTCACCGCCATGCCGTAGCGCTCGCCGTAGACGCGGGCGATATTGCTGCTGATCCGGTTGGACAGCACGCTGATGCGGTAAGGCAGGAACTGCTCCAGGTCGAGCGAAGGCTGCTCGGGAGCGGGCGGGGCGGCGGAAGCGATCGACGTCATGTTGCATTGCACCTTGCTGGTGGTTTCATTTGTAACTATAACGGAGGAGACTACTGTCCATTCTCGCGAGTCTGGCGTCCATCCGCATCCGAAATTTCGGTCGGCCGCTGCCCGCGTCCTCCAGGAGACGAGCCATGAGTGCACAACCGCAGTATCCGTCCCAGCCGGCCAACCTGGGCATGCAGGTCACCACCTTCGAGAACCCGATGGGCATCGACGGCTTCGAGTTCGTCGAGTTCGCCGCGCCAGCCGGGCAGGGCGAGCGGTTGCACGCCTATTTCCGCAGCATGGGCTTCAGCGCGGTGCTGCGCCATCGTAGCCGCGCGATCACCGTGTACCGGCAGGGCGGGGTCAACTTCCTGGTCAACGAGGACCCGGATTCGTTCGCCGCCGACTTCGCCGCCGCGCATGGTCCCTGCGCCTGCGGTTTCGCGATCCGCTTCCGGCATCCGGCCGACGAGGTCTTCGCCAAGGTGCTGGAGAACGGCGGCGAAGCCATCGCCGACAAGGCCGACACCCGCGCGGTGCCGGCGCCGGTGGTCAAGGGCATCGGCGACTGCATGCTGTACCTGGTCGACCGCTATGGCGAAAAGGGTTCGGTCTACGCCGAGTTCGAGCCGGTGCCGGGCGCCGAGCCGCATCCGGCCGGCTTCGGCCTGACCTTCATCGACCACCTGACCCACAACCTGTACTTCGGCAACATGCAGCGCTGGTCGGACTACTACGAGCGCCTGTTCAACTTCCGCGAGATCCGCTACTTCGACATCAAGGGCGCCAAGACCGGGCTGACCTCCAAGGCGATGACCGCGCCGGACGGCGTGGTGCGGATCCCGCTCAACGAATCATCCGATCCGAAGAGTCAGATCAACGAATACCTGGACGCCTACCACGGCGAAGGCATCCAGCACATCGCCTGCTTCACCGACGACATCTACGAAACCGTGGAGCGGATGCGCGCGGCCGGCGTGGAGTTCCTGGATACCCCGGACGCGTACTTCGAAGTGATCGACCAGCGCATTCCCGACCACGGCGAAGACGTGGCGCGGCTGGCCAGGAACAAGATCCTGATCGATGCCGATCAGGAGACCAAGCAGCGCAAGCTGCTGCAGATCTTCACCCAGAACTGCATCGGCCCGATCTTCTTCGAGATCATCCAGCGCAAGGGCAACGAAGGCTTCGGCGAAGGCAACTTCCAGGCGCTGTTCGAGAGCATCGAGCGCGACCAGATGAAGCGCGGCGTGCTCTGACGCGATACTGCGGCGGATGCCGATAAGCGCTTGAGCCCCTCTCCCATCGGGAGAGGGGTTGGGGTGAGGGTACGGTGGCTCAATGAGAGTCAAACCGCCGCTCCCCACCTCAACACTGGAAAACGCACGCCTGCTGCGCCGGACCATGACCGACGCCGAACACAAACTGTGGAGTTGCCTGAGAGGCGGCCAGTTGCAAGGCTTCAAGTTCCGGCGCCAATATCCCATTCCTCCCTATGTCGCTGATTTTTGCTGTGTGGCGTTGAAGTTGATCGTCGCTTGATGGCTCGCAACATAGCGCGCCTGGCGATGCCACAAGAACACGTTGGCTTGAGTCGCAAGGATGGCGAGTCGTCCGCTTCTGGAACAACGATGTGCTGCTGTCGACGGATGCAGTGATCCAGGCAATTTGCCACGTTACGGCGGCGCCGTACCCTCACCCCAACCCCTCTCCCGATGGGAGAGGGGCTTGATTTCGAAGGCCTAAGTGCATGCATGACAATGATCGCTACATGTCCGGCTTCGGCAACGAATTCGCCACCGAAGCCGTGCCAGGCGCGTTGCCGGTCGGGCAGAATTCGCCGCAGCGCGTGGCCCATGGCCTGTACGCCGAGCAACTGTCGGGCACCGCGTTCACCGCGCCGCGCGGCGTCAACCGGCGCAGCTGGTTGTACCGGATCCGCCCGGCGGCGCTGCACGGCAGCTTTGCCGCGTACACCCAGGCCGGCGATTTCCACAACGACTTCAATGCCGGGCCGGTGTCGCCGGACCAACTGCGCTGGAGTCCGTTGCCGCTGCCACAGACCCCGGTGGATTTCGTCGATGGCCTGTACACCATGGCCGGCAACGGCTCGGCCGAGGCGCAGCACGGCGTGGCGGTGCATCTGTACGCGGCCAACGCGTCGATGCAAGGCCGCTTCTTCTACGACGCCGACGCCGAACTGCTGATCGTGCCGCAACTCGGGCGGCTGCAGCTGTGCACCGAACTGGGAACGCTGGAGCTGGAACCGCAGGAGATCGCGGTGATCCCGCGCGGCGTGCGCTTCCGCGTCGCGCTGCTCGACGGAGAGGCGCGCGGCTACGTGTGCGAGAACTTCGGCGCGCTGCTGCGCTTGCCCGACCTGGGGCCGATCGGCGCCAACGGGCTGGCCAATCCGCGCGATTTCCTCACCCCGGTGGCCGCCTACGAGGAAGAGGAAGGCGACTTTGCGCTGATCGCCAAGTTCCAGGGCCATCTGTGGCAGGCGCCGATCGCGCATTCGCCGCTGGACGTGGTCGCCTGGCACGGCAACTACGCGCCGTACAAGTACGATCTGCGCCGCTTCAACACGATCGGCTCGATCAGCTTCGATCACCCCGACCCGAGCATCTTCACCGTGCTCACCGCGCCCAGCGATACGCCGGGCACCGCCAACCTGGATTTTGCGATCTTCCCGCCGCGCTGGCTGGTGGCGCAGCACACGTTCCGGCCGCCGTGGTTCCACCGCAACGTGGCCAGCGAATTCATGGGCCTGGTGCACGGCGTCTACGACGCCAAGGCCGAAGGCTTCGCGCCCGGCGGCGCCTCGCTGCATAACTGCATGAGCGGGCATGGCCCGGACGCGGCGACCTTCGACAAGGCCTCGCAGGCGGACCTGTCGCGGCCGGACGTGATCGCCGACACCATGGCCTTCATGTTCGAGACCCGCGCGGTGCTGCGCCCGACCGCGCAGGCGTTGGCGGCTGCGCATCGCCAGCGCGATTACCAACAGTGCTGGCAGGGTTTGCGGCGCAATTTCCGCGCGCCCTGAGCGCCGCGGCGCGCGGCATCCAGCCCGCGCCGCCCAGGGGCAGCACCTACGGCAGCGGGCTCAGGCCGCTTCCAGCGAGGCGTGCAGCGGCGTCGGCAGCACTTCCAGCAGGCGCTCGCGGATGCGCTGCGCATAGCGCTCGGAGGTCATCTCCGGCATCGCGCGCAGCGCGTCGGCGATCGCCTGCAGCGTGGCGACATCCTCGCGCGCCTCGCGCAACCGCTGCTGCAGCGGACGCGAGGCGGGGTGACGCTGCAGTTGCAGCAGATCCAGCAGGTACATGCGCGCGTTGAGCAGCGCGCGGCGCGGATCCACGGGCGCCGCGACGGCTGGCGCTGGCGGTGCTGCAGCCGGCGGCGGGGCGGCGACGCGGCCGTCGTCCAGATAGCCCTGCTGCAACAGCGCCTGCACGATCGCCGCGGCATTGCTGCCGCCCAGCGCGGCCAGTTCCTCGACGCTGCGTTGGCCGTCGGCCAGGATCAGGACACGGCGCTGGCGCATGTCCAGCGGCGCGGCGTGGGATTGCAGTGCCGCGAGGGCGAGGGCGGTCTTGCGCGGGTGCATGGCAGTGGTGCCGGAAGGGAAGAAGCTTGGCGGTCGGCGGTGAAACACTGATGACAGGCGGTGCGCGTCGCCTGTTGGAGGCGAGTTCGTACGGCGCGACGCGATGGGGCTCTGACGCAGCCACTGCCACTGCGAGCGATGGCGATGAGATGACGGGCCTGCATCGCGATTCCGCAACGCCAGTCAGTGCATGCGCACGGCGCGCGCGCTAGCCTATGCGCTGCTCTTGCGAGGAACTGCGATGAAGCCGACCCTGCCTGCCGCTGCATTGCTGCTGTTCGCGCTGAGCGCCTGCGACAAGGCGCCGCCGCCGCAACCGACTTCGACCCCTGCGGCCGGCACGGCGGACGACGGCGGCCTGCCGCCGCCGGCGCTGGATCAGCCCGACACCGACGTGCCCCCGGCGCAGGCCCCCGCGGCGGCGATGCCGCCGGAGATGGCCCCGGCCGAGCGCCAGCTGGCTCGCGACGACGGCTATGGCGACCTGCGCCTGGGCGTGAGCGCGGCGCAGGCGCGCGCGTCCTGGGGCGGTGAACTCGATGGGCAGCCCGGCGAAGCGGGCGGCTGCTACGTCCTCAGGCCGCGCTGGGTCAAGGGCAGCAACGACTTCGGCCTGATGTTCGAGGCCGACAAGCTGGTCCGCTACGACGTGCGCACCGCCAAGGAAACCGCGCCGGGCGGCGGCAAGGTCGGCATGGACCTGGCGCAATTGCGCACGCTGTACGCCGGACGCGTGGAAGAGCAGCCGCACAAATACGTCGAAGGCGGCAAGGTGCTGCGTATCCGCAGCGGTGCAGACCACCCTGGCGTGCTGGTGTTCGAGACCGACGCCGCGGGCAAAGCGACCTCTTGGCGCGTCGGCCTGCCGCCGCAGGTGGACTACGTCGAAGGCTGCGGCTAGCGCGGGCGTCAAGCCGGTTGTCAGCGCGCAGGGCAGTTACGTACTGGGCATGCCCGCTGCATAAAGATCAACTCGTGCAGGTCGCTGCAGGGAATGCCATGTACCTATTGGACATCAGCGAGAGCTACTCGGAAATTTTCTGGTTCAAATACGACCAGAAGCTCTCGCCCGACCACCTGCTGTTCATCAGTGGCGAAACGCAATCGACGATTGCTGCCACTCCGACCTTCAGAAACAACAAGAAAGTAAGCAGGTCACGCTTGCTGGCGTTCGATCTCCTCCAAAGCGACACGCTCGAATTCGTCAGCCAGGCAACGGCTGAGGTGTTGCGCCAATATCCTGATGACGTCCAATTGTTTCCAGCCGACGTCTACCTCAAAGAGGAAAGGCTGGAGGGCTTCTACGTCTTCAATGTGATCCAGACGTTGCCCTGCATCGACCTCGAACACTCCCAGCATGCCCCCATGTTCGGCTTTATGCCTGATGGGCCACTGAGATTCTCAACGCTTCAGAGTCTGCCGCCTGCGGCTTTGGCTGGTCACCACATCGTCCGGGCCAAGGAAAGCTCGCAGCGCATTTTCGTTTCCCAGCAGCTAAAGCAGCAATGCGAGGCGTCCGGGCTTGGAGGCTTGCGATTTGTGGACTGCTCCAACGGTATTCGGGTGTGAGACAAGTGGGGCGAGTTCGTTGATAAAAGGGTCTCGTCGCCCTTTTTGTTTCCTTCAGGAACTCGGCCGCGATCTGCACCGGCTCGCCGATCCGCAGGCTTTTGCGGGTGCAGCGGTGGCGGTCGCGATCCACGCCGCCGGCACCCGGTTCCGCTGACGAAACCCGCCTGGCCAGCCAGCCGTTTCCCGCCCGGTCGCCACGATGACAGCTACATCATCCGCGCTGCGCATAGAATCGCGCATCGTAATGGCGAGGGGATGGGCGATGGCGAGCGCGATCGGCTTGGTGCTGGTGGGACTGCTGCTGCTGGCCTTGGGCGGCGACTCGATCGTCAAGGCGGCGTCGGGGCTGGCGCAACGCTTCGGTGCCTCACCGTTCGTCGCCGGCCTGCTGCTGGTGGCGTTCGGGACCTCGTTGCCGGAACTGGCGGTCAATGCGCGCGCCTACATGGTCGGCGCGCAGGACCTGGCGCTGGGCAATGCGGTCGGCAGCAACATCGCCAACCTCGGCCTGACCCTGGCCTTGGCCGCGTTGGCGGCACCGCTGCTGGTGCGCACGCGGATGCTGGCGCCATTGCTGCTGGTGCTGGCGGTAGCGACGCTGGCGCTGATCGGATTCGGCCTGGATGGGGCGATCTCGCGACTGGAAGGCGTGCTGCTGTTGCTGGGCTTCGTCGGCGTGGTGGTGTTCCTGCTGCGCCGCGCCCGCGGCGAGGATGCGGCGCGCCAGCTCGGCCTGTCCGGCTATGCGGTGACCCGCACCGCGCTCGGCCTGAACCTGCTGCGTCTGCTGATCGCGATCGTGCTGCTGTATTTCGGCGCCAAGCTCGTGGTCGATGCGGCGCCGCGGCTCGGCGCCGCCTGGGGCCTGTCGCCGCTGCTGGTTGGCCTGTTGCCGGTGGCGATCGGCACCGCGCTGCCGGAAGCCGCCGCCGCGATCGCCGCCGCGCGCCGCGGGCAGGGCGACATGGTGGTCGGGCATGTGCTCGGCTCCAGCCTGTTCAATCTGCTGGTGGTGATCGGCGGCATGGCGGCGTTGCGCCCGCTACCGTTGCCGGCCTCGTTCGTGCGCCTGGAGCTGCCGGCGGCGGTGGCGCTGAGCGTGGTGCTGTATCCGATGCTGCGCGGCGACATGCGCATCAGCCGCGGCGAAGGCGCGGTGCTGCTGGTCGCGTTCCTGGCCTGGGTCGGGCTGGAAGTGGTGCTGGTGGGGTGAGACGCGGCTGGAGCCCGCCATGCAGACGCTGCCACCTGTAGGAGCGGCTTCAGCCGCGACCGGGCGTTACCGGTAAGGTCCGGTCGCGGCTGAAGCCGCTCCTACAGGGCTGTGCCCTCGTCGTCCTGCTGCGCTGGCGGCGGCAGCCCTTCCTGGTCGGCATGGTCGCGGCTGTCGGGTACCTGCGGCCGCTGTTCCATCATCAGCGACAGCGCCGCCTTGGCCATCATGTGCGCGCTGATCGGCGCGGTGATGAACAGGAACGCGGTGATCAGCAGTTCGCGCGGTTGCGGGTCCTGGCCCAGGAACAGGTGGTAGCCGACCGAGGCCAGCAGCACGCAGCCCACGCCCAGGGTGCTGGCCTTGGTCGGCGCGTGCAGGCGCTTGAAGAAGTCCGACAGCTTCACCAGCCCCAGCGCGCCGAGCAGGATGAAGAAGCAGCCGACGATCAGCAGCAGCGACAGCCCGACCTGCAGCAGCCCGATCATTCGACGATGTCCCGGCGCAGCACGTACTTGCTCAGCACCACGGTGCTGCCGAAGCCGAGCATGGCGATGACCAGCGCCGCTTCGAAGTACACAGGCGAATCCAGGTACATGCCGAACAGCATCAGCTCGGCGATCGCGGTCACCGACAGCGTATCCAGCGCCAGGATGCGGTCGGGCACGGTCGGTCCGCGCAGCAGCCGCCACAGCGCCAGCAGCATCGCTAATGCCACCACGTGCATGCATACGGCGATGGTGCCCTCGATGAACATGTGGCCGGTCATGGGAAGATCTCCATCAGGGGCGCTTCGTAGCGCGTCTTGATCTGCCGGATCACGGTCTCGGCATCGTCCAGGTGCAGCACGTGCACCAACAGGTATTTGCGGTCGTCCGACAGCGCCGCCGACACCGTGCCCGGGGTCAGCGTGATCATGCTGGTCAGCGCGGCGATGCCATGGATATTGGCGATGTCCAGCGGCACCCAGATGAAGCCGGGGTGGATCCGCGATTCCGGGCCCAGCACCTGCAGCGCCACCACCACGTTGGAGCGCACGATGTCCCAGGCGACCACGCACAGCATCTTCGGCACCGAGCGCAGCGAGCCGATGCGCGCGAACTCGCGGTCCAGGCGCGCGGCGAACAGCGGCACCGCCACGCCCAGCACCGCGCCCAGCAGCAGCTGACCCAGGCCGAAGCTGTCGCTCATCAACAGCCAGAACACGGTGACGGTGACGCTCAGCGGCCAGGACGGAAACAGGCGGCGCAACCAGGGACGGCGCATGTCAGGGCTCCCGCAGCGCTGGCGCGGTCGCGCGCAGCTGGGTGGCGTAATCGGCCGGACGCAGCAACTGCGCCGCGGCCGCCTCGGTATAGCGCAGCGTCGGCCCGGCGGCGACCGTCATCGCCACGCCGTAGCCGAGCAGCAGCAGCGTCGCGGCGGTTTCCAGCGGCCGTGCGCGCGCCTTGCGCGGCTGCGGCAGCGGCAGCTGTTCTAGGCTGTCATCGTCGATGCGCTGGTCGCCCGGCACGCGCCAGAACAGGCGCACGCCGGCGCGGGTCAGGCCCATGATCACCATCAGGCTGCTGAGCAGCACTGCGGCCCACACCGGGCCGGCGTTGGCTGCGGGCGTTGCACTGAGGATCGCGACCTTGGCCAGGAATCCGGACAGCGGCGGCAACCCCGCCACCGACACCGCGGCGATCAGGAACAGCACGCCGGGCACGGTCTTGCCCGGCAGCGGAGCGATCACTTCCTTGCGGTCGCTGGCGTCGCCGCGGCGTCGCCGGATCAGGTCGGCGACCAGGAACAGCGCCGCGGCGACGAAGCTGCTGTGCGCCAGGTAGTACAGGCCGGCGCCGAGCGTGCCCGGCGCGTCCAGCGCGAAAGCGATGAACAGCGTCGCCGCCGACACGATCACCAGGTAGCCGACCAGCACCCGCAGGCGCACCGCGGCCAGCACCCCGAGCGCGGCCAGCAGCAGCGTGCCGATGCCCAGCCACAGCAGCCAATCGCGGCCGTAGCCGTCCAACGCCTGCGCCTGGTTGCCCAGGATCAGCGTGCTCACCCGCAGCACCGCGTACAGCCCGACCTTGGTCATGATCACGAACAGCGCCGCCACCGGCGCCGGCGCGCGCGCATAGGTTTCCGGCAGCCACAGGTACAGTGGCAGCAGCGCGGCCTTGGCGCAGAACACCAGCAGCAACAGGCCGAAGCTGGCCTTGATCAGGCGCAGGTTCTCCGGCGGCGCCTGCGCGATGCGCTGCGACAGCTCGGCCATGTTCAACGAGCCGAGCAGCGCGTACAGCAGACCCAGGGCGATCAGGAACAACGTGGAGGAGGTGACGTTGAACACCACGTAGTGGAAGCCCACGCGCAGGCGCAGGCCGCGCCCGCCGCTGAGCAGCAGGCCGTAGGAGGCAATCAGCATCACCTCGAAGAACACGAACAGGTTGAACGCGTCGCCGGTCAGGAACGCGCCGTTGAGCCCGACCAGCTGGAACTGGAACAGCGCATGGAAGTGCGGCGCGCGCCGGTCCCAACCGGCGCAGGCGTGCAGCAGGCAGGCCGCGGCGAGCAGGGTGGTGGTCAACAGCATCCACGCCGACAGGCGGTCAGCCATCAGCGCGATGCCCAGCCGCGACGGCCAGTCGCCGAGCAGGTAGACCTGCACCTGGCCGTCGCCGGCGCGCACGAACAGCACGATCACCGCCGCCGCCAGCGCCGCCATCGCGGTCCAGGCCACCGCGCGGCGCACGTGGCGCCCGTAGCGGCGGTGCTCCACGAACAGCGACAGGGCCGCGCCCAGCAGCGGGATCAGGATCGGCAGGATCACCAGATGGTTCATAGCGCGCTGCCGCCGTCGTGATCGACGCGCGCATCGACGTGGTCGCTGCGGTTGTCGCCGCGGCTGCGCATCGCCAGCACGATGCTGACCGCGGTCATCGCGAAGGCGATCACGATCGCGGTCAGTACCAGCGCCTGCGGCAGCGGGTCGGTGTAGTCGGCCAGGGTCGGCGCGACGCCGTCGCGCAGTACCGGCGCCTTGCCTTGCACCAGCCGCCCGCCAGCGAAGATCAGCAGGTTGGTGGCATAGGACAGCACGGTCATGCCCAGGATCACGTCGAAGCTGCGCGCGCGCAGCAGCAGGTACACGCCGACCGCGGTCAGCACGCCGATCGCGCTCGCCAATGCCAGTTCCATCAGCGCATCTCCCCGGTACGGGCCGAACGTTGCGCCGGATCGATCTCGCCGCGCTGCGACTCGCGCGTGCGCGAGGGTTTGATCGTGCCCATCATCGACAAGGTCAGCATGGTGCCGCCGAACACGACCAGGTACACGCCGGTATCGAAGCCCAGCGCGCTGGCCAGCGGGATGTCGCCGATCAGCGGCACGTAGAGGTCGTAGTGGCCGCTGGTCAGGAACGGCACCCCGAACAGCATCGAGGCCATGCCGCTGAGCGCGGCCAGCAACAGGCCCAGGCCGATGCAGCGGATGTAGTCGAAGCCGAAGCGCGATTCCACCGAGGCCGCGCCCTGGATCACGTACTGGATCAGCAGCGGCACCGCCAGCACCAGGCCGGCGATGAAGCCGCCGCCGGGCGCGTTGTGGCCGCGCAGGAACAGGAAGATCGACACGGTGAGGGTCAGCGGGAACATCAGCTGCGCCAGGTCGGCCGGCACCGGCAGCTTGATCGGCGGCCCCGGCATCACTTTTTCCGGCGCCATCCGCGCGCGCCGCAGCAGCGCGTGCACCACCAGCGCGGCGATGCCGAACACGGTGATCTCGCCGAACGTATCGAAACCGCGGAAATCGACCAGGATCACGTTGACCACGTTGCGCCCATAGGCCTGCGGCAGCGCGCGCTGCAACAGCTCGCCGGCCATCGTCGCCGCCGGCCGGGTCATCACCGAATACGCCAGCAAGGCCATGCCGGTGCCGGCGGCGATCGCCAGCGCCGCATCGCGCAGCTTGCGCCAGCGCTGCGGCTCCACCGGCGAGGCCTTGGGCAGGTAGTTCATCGCCAGCAGCATCAGCACCAGGGTGACCATCTCCACCAGCAATTGGGTCAGCGCCAGGTCCGGCGCCGACAGGAACACGAACACCAGGCTCACGCCCAGGCCGCTGCCGCCGATCACCAGCACCGCCAGCAGCCGCTGCCGGTACAAAAACAGCGTCGCCAGCGCGCAGCTGACGATCAGCAGCCACAGCGCCCAGCCCAGCAGCGGCATCGGCTGCGGCGCCGGCCACTGGCTCCACAGCGGCGGCGCGGCGACGAACGGCGCCGCCGCGACCACCACCGCGCTCAGCAGCAGCCAGCGCAGGCTGCGCTGCAGGCTGCCGTTGGTCAGCAGGCGGGTGAAGCGCGCGGCGATGCCGAATAGCGCGTCCACCTGCCAGTGGAACACGCGCTTGCCCAGCGAGCGGCGCACTTCGGTATACAGCGCGGTCAGCCGGCGCAGGCCGAAATACAGCGCCACGCCGCCGACCACGCCGGCGAAGCTCATCGCCAGCGGCGCGTTCCAGCCGTGCCACACCGCCAGGCTGTAGGCGGGCAGCGCGTCGCCGAGGATCGAGCGCGCGGCGGTGCGCAGCACCGGCGCCACGGTCAGCGCCGGTATCACGCCGACCGCCACGCACAGCAGCACCAGGATGTCCACCGGGATTCTCATCCAGCGCGGCGGCTCGTGCGGCATCGCCTCCAGCTGCCGCGGCCCGCTGCCGAAAAACGTCTCGTAGACGAAGCGCAGACTGTAGGCGACGCCGAACACGCCGGCCAGCAGCGCCGCGGTGGCGGTGAACACGCGCATCGCCGCCGGGCCGCCGGCATCCAGCGCCTGCGCGAAGAACATCTCTTTCGACAGGAAGCCGTTGAGCAGCGGGATGCCGGCCATCGACAGCGAGGCGATGATCGCCAGCGCGCTGGTGAACGGCATCCAGCGGCGCAGGTTGCCGAGCCGGCGCATGTCGCGGGTATGCGTCTCGTGGTCGATGATGCCGGCGGCCATGAACAGCGAGGCCTTGAACACCGCGTGGTTGAGGATGTGGAACACCCCGGCCACCACCGCCATCGGCGTGGACAGCCCGAACAGCATGGTGATCAGGCCCAGGTGCGAGATCGTCGAATACGCGAGCAGGCCTTTCAGGTCGTGCTGGAAGATCGCCAGCCAGGCGCCGGCCAGCAGGGTGACCGCGCCGATGCCGCTGACCGTGTAGAAGAACAGGTCGCTGCCGGCCAGCGCCGGATGCAGCCGCGCCAGCAGGAATACGCCGGCCTTGACCATCGTCGCCGAGTGCAGATACGCCGACACCGGCGTCGGCGCGGCCATTGCATGCGGCAGCCAGAAATGGAACGGGAACTGCGCGCTCTTGGTGAAGATGCCGAGCAGGATCAGCCCCAGCGCCCACGGATACAGCGCGCTGGCGCGGATCGCATCGCCGGCGGCGAGCACCGCATCGAGCTGGTAGCTGCCGACGATGCGCCCCAGCAGCAGCACGCCGCCGAGCAGCGCCAGGCCGCCGCCGCCGGTGATCACCAGCGCCATGCGCGCTCCGTCGCGCGCATCCTTGCGATGCGACCAGAACCCGATCAGCAGGAACGAGCTGATGCTGGTCAGTTCCCAGAACACCATCAGCAACAGCAGATTGCCGGCGATCACCATGCCCAGCATCGCGCCCATGAACAGCAGCAGGTAGCCGTAGAAGCGCGCCGCGTTCTCGCGCGCGCTGAGGTAGTAGTGCGCGTACATCACCACCAGCGCGCCGATCGCCAGCACCAGCCCGGCGAACATCCACGCCAGCCCGTCCAGGCGCAGCGAGAACTGCAGTCCGATCTGCGGCAGCCAGGCGTGGTCGGCGCGCACGATGCCGCCGCCGAGCACGGTCGGGGTCAGCGTGCCGAGCACGATCAGCCCGGCCAACGGCGCCGCCGCGGCGACCCAGGCCAGCGTGGCGCGCGAACGGTGGCGCAGGGCGATGACGGCCGCCGCCATCAGGAATGGCAAGGCCAGCAGGATGTCCAGAACGGGGATCATGCAGGGAATACGAGATTCGCGAGCAGGTGCCTGAGTGTAACAGGCGCTTCCCGGCGCTGGCCTGCGATGGTGGTCGGCGCATGCAAGGTCATCGCTGCACGATAGCGCAGGCCGGGTGAGGCGCTTGCGAGCGCGCGGCGGCCACGGGATTGGGCGTGGCGGCGTGCGCTCGCTATGCTTGCGCGATGACCGATGCGCCTCCTGTCACCGCTGCCGCCTCCCCGGCGCTTACGCCCACGACGGGAGCGCGCGTGGCGCTGCTGTTCGGCGGCAGCGGCCAGATCGGCGAGCGCCTGCTGCACGGCCTGCTGGCCGCCGGCTGGCAGGTGCATGCGTTCTCGCGCACGCCGCAAGCGCCGCGCGACGGCCTGCACTGGCATCTGGGCGAATTGAGCCAGCTGCAGGCGCCGCCGGTGCAGGCCGAGGCGATCTTCAGCTGCGGCCCGCTGGATGCGTTCGCCGACTGGTACCGGCGCACGCCGTTGCGCGCTTCGCGCGTGGTCGCGTTCGGTTCCACCAGCCTGGAGGTCAAGCGCGATTCGCTGGACGCCGCCGAACGCGACGTCGCCCGGCGCCTGCGCGAGGCCGAGGCCGCCCTGTTCGCCGCTGCGGCCGAACGCGGCGCCGCGGTGACCGTGCTGCGCCCGACGCTCGTCTACGGCGCCGGCCGCGACCGCACGCTGAGCGCGATCGCCACGCTGGCGCGGCGCAGCGGCTGGTTCGTGCTGCCGCGCAGCGCGCGCGGCCTGCGCCAGCCGGTGCATGTGCAGGACCTGGCCGATGCGGCGCTGGCGGTGCTGGCGCATCCGGCCACGCATGGCCGCAGCTATGCGCTGGGCGGCGGCGAAGTGCTCAGCTACCGCGAGATGGTGCGGCGGGTGCTGGCCGCGCTGCAGCCGCCGGCGCGGCTGCTGTCGCTGCCGCATGCCGTGTTCGCGCTGGCCCTGCGCATCGCCCATGCCGGCGGCCGCCTGCGCGGCATGAACCGCGCCGCGCTGCAGCGCATGGGCGAGGACCTGGTGTTCGATCTGGCGCCGGCGCAGCGCGATTTCGGCTACGCGCCGCGCGCCTTCGCCCCGGATGCGGCGATGCTGGGCGAGCCGCGCTGAGGCGCAGGCGGCAGGCCCGGCGGCAGGTTCAGTAGCGCCAGCCCATGCGCCGATAGAGCTTGGCCAGCACCCACGCCGGCCCGATCAGCAGGTACACCAGGTCGGTCAGGAAGCTGGGCTTGTGGCCTTCCAGCTTGTGCCCGACGAACTGCGCGATCCAGGCCGCCACGAACACGCCGATGGCCAGCCACAGCAGGCCGTGCAGGCCCAGCCGCGCCTCCAGCAGCCGGCACAGGCAACCGCAGAAGAAGAACGCGGCCAGCATGCCGTAGCCCAGCGGCCGCGACAGCCGGTTGTAGAACATCCACGCCGCGAACATGCCCAGTGCCGCCCACAGCCCGCTCTGGAACCAGCTGCCGCCGACCGGGATGCACCACAGCAGCGCCACCACCGACCACAGGATCGCCGGTACCGCCAGCACATGGATGCGCTGGTTGGCGACATTGCGGTGATCGTCGGAATAGCTGGCGAAATAGCGGTCGATCGGGCGCGCGTAGGCGGTGGTATCCATCGTCCCTCCCAGGAGTCGGGCCAGGATAGCGCCATCGGCGCGGCGATGCGGAGACAGCGGCCGCGCCGGCGCAGGCGCTTGCCTGGGCCGTGTCTGTTGGCCTCCGTCGGGCCATCGTGCGGCGGTCGAATCGGCACAACGCAAAAAAAGCCCATCGTCGGCACAATATCGACCGCGCTGTCACGTCTGCAACAGCATGAGCCCATCGAATCCAGCGCCCGAGACCGACCGCGCCATCGCCGCGACGGTCCTGCGCGAGCGCTCCAGGCTCGGCAACTTCATCCGCCGTCGCGTGCTCGACCGCGCCGAGGCCGAGGACATCCTGCAGGATGTGCTCTCCGAGTTCGTGCAGGCCTACCGGCTTCCCGCGCCGATCGAGCAGGCCAGCGCCTGGCTGTTCCAGGTCGCGCGCAACCGCATCATCGACCGCTTCCGCAAGCGCCGGGCGCAGCCGCCGGACAGACATCTCGACGAGGGCGCCGACGTTGCCGACGACGACGACACGCTACGCCTGGATCTGGCGCTGCCGGCGCCTGGCGGCGGGCCGGACGCCGCCTATGCGCGCACGCGCTTGCTGCTGGCCTTGCAGCAGGCGCTGGACGAATTGCCGGAAAACCAGAGCGAGGTGTTCGTGGCCCACGAGTTCGAGGGCCGCAGTTTCAAGCAGATGGCCGCCGACAGCGGCGTCGCGATCAACACCTTGTTGGCGCGCAAGCGCTACGCCGTGCTTTACCTGCGCGCGCGCCTGCAAACGGCTTACGACGAACTCGAATTCTGAAGGAGTGAACAAGATGGCATTCAAAGCGAGATATCTGGGCAAGGCGGTGTTCGTGCTGGCGGCGCTGGCCGTCCTCGGCGCGGTGGTCATGCTGCTGTGGAATGCGGTCGTGCCAGTGGCAGTGAGTGGCGCGAACCCGATCGACTATCCGCATGCGCTGGGATTGCTGGTGCTCAGCCGCATTCTGTTCGGCGGATTCCGCGGGCACGGTGGCTGGCACAGGCACCGCCACTGGGAGAAATGGCAGGCGATGACGCCGGAAGAGCGCGAGCAGTTCAAGCACGCCATGCACCGCCGCCGGCACCGGGGCGAACGCCAGTGAAGCCACTGCACGATGCGATGACGGTGTGCCGGCAGGCGCCGGGCGCGGTGCGGCCGAGCGTCGACTTGGCGCGCTGCGAGGGCAAGGGCGAGTGCGTCGCGGTGTGCCCGGAGCAGGTGTTCGAACTGCGCCGCATCGACGCGCCCGACTATCGCCGCCTGGGCCTGCTGCACCGGTTCAAGCTGCGCGTGCACGGCATGCGCGTGGCCTATGCGCCGAACGCCGACGCCTGCCGTGGCTGCAGCCTGTGCGTGGCCGCCTGCCCGGAGCATGCGATCACGCTGCGCCGCGGGGAGCCGGCATGAGCGCGGCGGCCGCGGCGTCCCCGCCGGGTTTCAGCGGCTACCAGAAGGCGGTGGCGGGCATGCTGGCGTTCCTGCAGTTCGCCGTCATCCTCGACTTCATGCTGATGTCGCCGCTGGGCGCGACGATCATGCCGGCGCTGCGCATCGGCCCGGCCCAGTTCGGGCTGGTGGTCTCCGCGTATGCGTTCAGCGCCGCCATTTCCGGACTGCTGACCGCCGGCTTCGCCGACCGCTTCGACCGCAAGAGGATCCTGCTGTTCTTCTACGCCGGCTTCATCGTCGGCACCGCGTGGTGCGGCCTGGCGCAGAGCTTCCACAGCCTGCTGCTGGCGCGCATCGTCACCGGCCTGTTCGGCGGCGTGATCGGCTCGGTGGTGCTGGCCATCGCCGCCGACCTGTTCCCCGCGCAGCAGCGCGGGCGGGTGATGGGCCTGATCCAGACCGCCTTCGCGGCCAGCCAGGTGCTGGGCATCCCCATCGGCCTGTCCCTGTCCAACCGTTGGGACTGGCATGCGCCGTTCCTGGCGATGGCCGGGCTCGGCCTGCTCGCCGGCCTGGTCGTGGCCTGGCGGCTGCAGCCGGTCACCGACCACCTGCATGCGCCGCGCGAACACGGCGCATGGCGGCACCTGCTGCACACCTTCGCCGTGCCGCGACACCTGCCCGCGTTCGCGGCGACCGCGCTGTTGAGCATCGGCGGCTTCATGCTGATGCCGTTCGGCAGCGCCTTCATCGTCGGCAACCTCGGCATCGACCTGCACAGCCTGCCCACCATCTACCTGATCACCGGACTGTGCGCGATCGTGTTCGGCCCGATGATCGGGCGCGCGACCGACAGCTTCGGCATCCTGCGCGTGTTCACCTTCGGCACGCTCGCCTCGATCGTCATGGTGCTGGTCTACACCAACCTGGTGCGGGCGTCGCTGCCGCTGCTGATCGTGGTCAACGTGCTGCTGTTCGCGGCGATCTTCTCGCGCATGATCCCGTTCCAGGCGCTGGCCGCCTCGGTGCCGTCGGTGGCGCAGCGCGGCGCCTTCAACGCCATCGGCGCCTCCGTGCAGCAACTGTCCGGCGGCCTGGCATCGCTGATCGCCGGGCACATCGTCAGCATCGGCGCCGACGGCAGGCTGCAGCACTTCGAGGTCGTCGGCTATGTAGTGGTCGCGGTGTCCCTGGTCGCCTGGTTCCTGCTCCGCGGGCTGCAGCGCGACATGCAGCGCGAGTCGAGCATGCCGCGAACCGCCACAGGCTGAGGCACCGCGGCAGTCAGGGTGCCGTGCGCTCTGGGCGCTGGCCGGTGTACCGCTGCACGTGGCGCGGCGGCGCGGCGCGATCGTCTGCGGCGCATGCGCCCGGCATCAGCAATGCGCCGGCAGAGGCCAGGCCGTGCAGTACGGGAGAATGAAGCAGAGCGCACGGCGTCATGGCGGCCTCTGCGGGATGGACCGCGTCTGCACGGCGAGCGTGCAGGTTGCATGCACCGGAGCGGGCTGCAGGCTGCGCCGGTAGTGCGCGTACGGGTGCACGTCCGGGAGGGCCTGCAGGAAACGCCAGGCCCCACCGTTCCAGCGCGTCCGCTGGATCGTCAGTCGATCGAAATCCCCGCCAGCCGCTGCAGCGCTTCGGCGTACTTGGCGCGGGTGCGGTCGATCACGTCCTGCGGCAGGCTGGGGCCGGGTGCGGTCTTGCCCCAGTCCAGCGTCTCCAGGTAGTCGCGCACGAACTGCTTGTCGTAGCTCGGCGGGCTGGTGCCCACTTCGTACTCGTCGGCCGGCCAGTAGCGCGAGGAATCCGGGGTCAGCATCTCGTCCATGATGTACAGGCGGCCGTCGGCGTCGGTGCCGAACTCGAACTTGGTGTCGGCCAGCAGGATGCCGCGCTCGGCGGCGAAGTCGGCGGCGAAGCGGTAGATGCGCAGCGTGGCGTCGCGCACGCGCTCGGCCAGCTCGGCGCCGACGGTCTTGACCATCGCGTCGAAGTCGATGTTCTCGTCGTGGTCGCCGACCGCGGCCTTGGTCGAAGGGGTGAAGATCGGCTCGGCCAGTTTCTCGGCCTGGCGCAGGCCGTCGGGCAGCTCGATGCCGCTGACCTTGCCGGTGCGCTGGTAGTCCTTCCAGCCGCTGCCGATCAGGTAGCCGCGGGCGATCGCTTCCACCGGCACCGGCTTGAGCTTCTTGGTCACCACCGCGCGCCGGGCGTACAGCGCCGCGTCCACACCGGCGGGCAGCACCGCGGCCACATCGATGCCGGTCAGGTGGTTGGGCATCAGGTGCTCGGTCTTCTTGAACCAGAAGTTGGAGACCTGGCACAGCATCTCGCCCTTGCCGGGAATCGGGTCGGGCAGCACCACGTCGAACGCGGACAGGCGGTCGGTGGCGACCATCAGCAGGTAGTCCCCGGGCGGGGCGTCGGCAGGCAGGCGGTCGCGGGGGATATCGAATACGTCGCGGACCTTGCCCCGGTGACGCAACGGCAGGCCGGGCAGATCGGATTGCAACAGCGTGGTGGACACAGGCACTCCTACGGACTTCGCAATGGCGGCTGTCCCGGGACCCGGCGGGCCCGCGGCTCGACAGCGGGCCGCGTAGTGTACGGCCGGAAAGCCCCGCTGTGCCGTAAAATGCGAGGCCTTGTCCGCCGAGCCCGCCCTCGCCCATGCACTGGTACGGAAAACTGCTCGGCGCCATCGCCGGGGCGCTGCTGTTCCGGCCCAATCCGGTGTTCGGCGCGGTGCTCGGGCTGCTGGTCGGGCACGCCTTCGATGCTGACTGGTTCAAGCTCGGCCAGCGCGACGACCCCTACCGCGAACTGGGCGTGCGCCGCGACGCCACCGACGCCGAGATCGAGCTGGCCTACCGCCGGCTGATCTCCCAGTACCACCCCGACAAGGTCGCCGGCGCCAGTCCGGAGTTGCGTGCGCGGGCCGAGAAGAAGGCCAGCCAGCTCAACACCGCCTACGACCGTATCCGCACCCTGCGCAAGCGCTGAGACCTTCGCCATGTCCGACTGCATCATCTCCCCGTCCATCCTCTCCGCCGATTTCGCCCGCCTCGGCGAGGAAGTGGACAACGTCCTCAAGGCCGGCGCCGACTGGATCCATTTCGACGTGATGGACAACCATTACGTGCCCAACCTGACCATCGGCCCGATGGTGTGCCAGGCGCTGCGCAAGCACGGCGTCACCGCGCCGATCGACGTGCACCTGATGGTCGAGCCGGTGGACCGGCTGATCCCGGATTTCGCCGAGGCCGGCGCCAGCCTCATCAGCTTCCACCCCGAGGCCAGCCGCCACGTGCACCGCACGATCCAGCTGATCAAGTCGCACGGCTGCAAGGCCGGGCTGGTGCTCAATCCGGCCACGCCGGTGGACATCCTCGACTGGGTGCTCGACGACCTGGACCTGGTGCTGGTGATGTCGGTCAACCCGGGCTTCGGCGGGCAGGCCTTCATCCCGTCGGCGCTGGACAAGCTGCGCGCGATCCGCGCCAGGATCGACGCCAGCGGCAAGCCGATCCGGCTGGAGATCGACGGCGGGGTCAAGCCCGACAACGTCGCCGCGATCGCCGCCGCCGGCGCCGACACCTTCGTCGCCGGCTCGGCCATCTTCAACGCGCCCGACTATGCCGCGGTGATCGCGCAGATGCGGGCCGCGGTGGAGGCACGCTGAGATGGCCGCGCTGCACATCCGTCCGGCCACCCCTGATGATGCCGCGCTGATCCTGCGCCTGATCCGCGACCTGGCCCGCTACGAGCGCGCCGAGGACGCGGTGCAGACCGACGAGGCCGGCCTGCGCGCCAGCCTGTTCGGCCCCGGCGCCACCGCGCATGCGCTGATCTGCGAGGCCGACGCGCAGCCGATCGGCTATGCGGTGTACTTCTACAACTACTCGACCTGGCTCGGCCGCAACGGCCTGTACCTGGAAGACCTGTATGTGGCACCGGAACACCGCGGCAGCGGCGCCGGCAAGGCCTTGCTGCGGCATCTGGCCCGGCAGGCGCTGGCCGAGGGCTGCGGCCGTTTCGAATGGTCGGTGCTGGACTGGAACCAGCCGGCGATCGACTTCTACCGAGCCGCTGGCGCGCAGGCGCAGGACGAGTGGACCGTGTACCGCCTGCAGGGCGAGGCGCTGGCCAGGTTCGCGGCCGGCTGAGCGGCGGCGCAAAAGAAAGAACCGCACTGTCGCCAGTGCGGCCCCTGGGAGAAATCGGAGGCTGATCCTGCCTCCATCCGTCGTCCTTGCTATGGCCTTCCATGTTCCGGGCGATCGGTGACGCAGGTATGACAGCGTGGTCGACATCGCGCTGCTTGCCGGGCGCTGCGCCAGCAGCCAATTGCGGCTGGTCGGCCAATGCCGATGGCGCGTCGTGGCGCATGCCTGCCGTGGCGCCCACGGCCCGCGCGCCGGTACGTTGCGCATTCACGATCTCCGCATCCGCCGGCGGCTAGGCTGCAGGCCTGATCTCGGGAAGGTCCGCATGGCAGCACCGCACTGGCGTCTGATCCTCAATGGCAAGTCGGCGGGCGACGAGCCGCTGCGCGCCGCCGTGTCCGCGCTGCGCGCGCGCGGCATCCAGCTGCAGGTGCGGGTGACCTGGGAGGAAGGCGACGCCGAACGCTACGTGGCCGAAGCGGTGGCCGACGGTGCCGACTGCATCGTCGCCGCCGGCGGCGACGGCACCTTGAGCGAGGTGGCCAGCGCGCTTGCGCACCACGACGCCGATGCCGCGGCGCTGCCGGCGCTGGGCCTGGTGCCGTTGGGCACGGCCAACGATTTCGCCACCGCCGCCGGCATTCCCGACACCGCGCTGGCGGCGCTGGAGCTGGTCGCGCAGGCGCCGGCGGTGGCCATCGACCTGCTGCGCATCGAGGCCGAGCACGGGCCGCACTGGTGCGCCAACGTCGCCAGTGGCGGCTTCGGCACCCAGGTCACGGTAGAAACCGACGAGGGTCTGAAGAAGATGCTCGGCGGCCTGGCCTACCTGATCACCGGCATGGGCAAGCTGGGCCAGATCGATCCGATCCAGGCGCGGTTCGAAGGGCCGGATTTCGCCTGGGAGGGCGAATTCATCGCGCTGGGCCTGGGCAACGGGCGCCAGGCCGGCGGCGGTCAGGCGCTGTGCCCGGACGCGTTGCTCGACGACGGCCTGCTCGACCTGACCATCGTCCCGGAGATGAGCGGCGAAGTCGCCGCGACCCTGGGCACGCTGGTCACCTCCGGCAAGCAGGCCGCGCTGGAGCGGGTCGCGGTGCGCGCGCAGCTGCCGTGGGTGCGGATCGAGGCGTCGATGCCGCTGACCTTGAACCTGGACGGCGAACCGGAGACCTCGCGGCACTTCCGCATCGATTGCGTTGCCGGCCGCCTGCGCATGCACCTGCCGGCCGATTCGGCGTTGCTGCGCGGCCGGGTGGGGTAGCGGCGCGCGAGTCGCTGGTCTCAAGGGTTGCCGCGTCGCGACTGAAGTCGCTCCCACAATGGAACTTGCGGCGCGGCGGCTGGGTGCATTGAGGGAGGGACTTCAGTCCCGACTGCATCCAACCCAGGCAGGCCTGCCGCTTTGCAGGGTGCGCAATAGATAGCCTGCAGCGCAGCGCCGATAGTCGCTTCTGCACCTGCCGGCCGATTCTGGATTGCTACGCGGCCGGGGGGTAGCGGCGCGGCTATCACTTGCCGGAGGAAATGCCGCGTCGCGACTGAAGTCGCTCCCACAATGGGACTTGCGGCGCGCCGGCTGGGTGCACTGTGGGAGGGACTTCAGTCCCGACTGCATCCAGCCCAGGCAGTCCTGGCGCTTTCCAGGCTGCAACAACCCATGCATCGCAGCGCCGATGGTCCCTTCTGCAACCGTTGCCAGTCGCCGCAGTTGCGGTAAAGTAGCCGCCGTGTCCAGCCTGACGACCCAGCGTTCCTTCACTTCCGCTCGCCGTGCGTGGCGATGGTGGCCTGTAGCCGTCGTCCGCCCCGCCACCGAGTCCCGGAAGGAAAGTCGTCTTGATCACCCGCGAGCTGTTCCAGCGCTACGCCGCTGAAGGCCACACCCGCATCCCCGTCGTCCGCGAAGTGCTGTCCGATCTGGACACGCCGCTGTCGGTCTATCTCAAGCTCGCCGACGCCCCGCATACCTACCTGTTCGAATCGGTCGAGGGCGGCGAACGCTTCGGCCGCTACTCGATCATCGGCCTGCCGGTGCGGCGCGTGTACACCTTCAGCGGGCATACGCTGGAAGTGCGCGATCACGGCGAGCTGATCGAGCGCCGCGAGGTCGCCGATCCGTTCGCCGAGGTCGAGGCGCTGCGCTCGGCGCATTCGGTGCCTAAGCTCGACGGCGTGCCCGGCTTCACCGGCGGCCTGGTCGGCTGGTTCGGTTTCGAATGCATCGGCTACATCGAGCCGCGCCTGGACAGCGGCGACAAGCGCAACGAGCTCGACACGCCCGACATCCTGCTGATGCTGTCCGACGAGGTCGCGGTCTTCGACAACCTCAAGGGCCGCCTGTACCTGATCGTGCACGCCGATCCGCGCGACGCCGACGCCTGGGACCGGGCGCAGACGCGGCTGGACGCGCTGACCGCCACGCTGCGCCAGCCCGGCGCCGGCTACCCGGTGCCGCTGGCGCGCGACGTGCTCGACGAAAGCGACTTCGTGTCCGGTTTCACCCGCGACGGCTTCATCGCCGCGGTGGAGAAATCGAAGGAATACATCCGCGCCGGCGACATCTTCCAGGTGGTGCTGAGCCAGCGCCTGAGCGTGCCGTTCAGCGCCCGCCCGGTGGACGTGTACCGCGCGCTGCGCGCGCTGAACCCGTCGCCGTACATGTATTTCCTCGACGTCGGCGACACCCAGGTGGTCGGCTCCTCGCCGGAGATCCTGGTGCGGCTGGAAGCGGGCCAGGTCACCGTGCGCCCGATCGCCGGCACCCGCCCGCGCGGCAAGACCGTGGAAGAGGACCTGGCGCTGGAAGCGGAACTGCTGGCCGATCCGAAGGAGCGCGCCGAGCACCTGATGCTGATCGACCTGGGCCGCAACGACGCCGGCCGCGTGTCGCAGGCCGGCACCGTCGCGGTCGGCGAGCGCTTCGTGATCGAGCGCTACAGCCACGTCATGCACATCGTCAGCGAAGTCACCGGCACGCTGCTGCCCGGGCTCAGCTACGCCGACGTGCTGCGCGCCACGTTCCCGGCCGGCACCGTCAGCGGCGCGCCGAAGATCCGCGCGCTGGAAGTGATCCGCGAGCTGGAGCCGATCAAGCGCAACGTCTATGCAGGCAGCATCGGCTACCTCGGCTGGCACGGCGACGCCGATACCGCCATCGCGATCCGCACCGCGGTGATCAAGCACGGCCGCCTGCACGTGCAGGCCGGCGCCGGCATCGTCTACGACTCCGATCCGCAGAAGGAATGGGACGAGACCATGAACAAGGGCCGCGCGCTGTTCCGCGCGGTAGCCGAGGCGGCGAAGGGGCTGTGAGCGTGTCCGCACCGACCGCGCGGATCGCCTTCCGCAACGATTACAGCGAAGGTGCGCATCCGCGCCTGCTTGCCGCATTGGCCGCGGCCAGCGCCGAGCAGAACGGCGGCTACGGCCTGGACCGGCACAGCGAACGCGCCGCGCAACTGATCCGCCGCGAATGCGCCTGCGACCATGCCGAGGTGCACCTGCTGGTCGGCGGCACCCAGACCAACCTGGCCGCGATCGGCGCCTTCCTGCGCCCGCACCAGGCGGTGATCGCCGCCGCCTGCGGGCATATCGCCACCCACGAGACCGGCGCGATCGAGGCCACCGGGCACAAGGTGTTGACCGTGAACGCGGCCGATGGCCGGCTCAGTCCCGAGCTGATCGCGCCGCTGCTGGCCGAGCACAGCAACGAGCACATGGTGCAGCCGCGATTGGTGTACGTGTCCAACACCACCGAGTTCGGCACCGTTTATCGCAAGCATGAACTGCAGGCCTTGCGCGCGTTCTGCGATGCGCACGGGTTGTGGCTGTTCCTGGACGGCGCGCGCATCGGCAGCGCGTTGACCGCCGAGGGCAACGACCTGCGCCTGGCCGATGTCGCCGCGCTGACCGACGCGTTCTACATCGGCGGCACCAAGAACGGTGCGCTGCTCGGCGAAGCGCTGGTGATCGTCAACCCGGCGTTGCAGGCCGATTTCCGCTACCTGCTCAAGCAGCGCGGCGCGCTGCTGGCCAAGGGCATGGTACTGGGCGCGCAATTCGCCGCGCTGTTCGAGGATGGCCTGTTCTACGAACTGGCCGCGCACGCCAACCGCATGGCCGCGCGCCTGCGCGAGGGCCTGGCCGCGGCCGGCGCGCAGTTCGCGTCGGACTCGCCGACCAACCAGCTGTTCGTGGCACTGCCGGCCGACGCCGTCGAGGCGCTGGCGCAGCGCTACGACTTCGAGCGCTGGCAGGTGCTGGCCGACGGCCGCTGGGTGATCCGTTTCGTAACCTCGTGGGCCACGCAGACCGATGCGGTCGACGCGCTGTGTCGCGATTTCGCCGCGCTTTCGTACCCCGGCGCGCAACGCGCGGCCGGCTGACATTCGCCAAGGAGAGCAAGGATGAACACGAACACGCTCGGTCGCTGGGTCATTGCTGTGTTGCTGGCAGTGCCGGCGTTCGCCAGCGCGCAGGTCAACAGCCTGCCGTCGCAGCCGCACCTGCTGGTCAAGGGCGAGGCGCAGCGCGAAGTCCTGCCGGATCGCTTCGGGCTCAAGATCACCTTGAGCGCAGTGGATGCCGACCCGGGTGCGGCGCGCAAGCGCGTGCAGGCCAATGCGGCAAGCATGCTGGCCGCATTCAAGCAGCAGCATGCGCTAGCCGACAGCGTGCAGGCGACGACGCTGTCGATCCAGCCAGAGCAGCGCTACGAAGACAACAAGCAAGTCTTCAGCGGCACGCGCGTGCAACGCACCTTGTCCGCCGACTTCAGTTCGTTGGACGACCTCCGCGGCTTGCTCGGCAAGCTCAGCACCAGCGAAGAACTGCAGGTGTCGGGTGTCACGCCTCACTACAGCGGCGAGACTGCGTTGCGCGCTGAGCTCAAGCGCCAGGCGGCCGAGCAGACCCGCACGTCGGCGCAGGCGCTGGCCAAGGCCTATGGCGTGCGCTTGGGCGGCCTGTACACCATCTCGGAAGTGGCGCCGAACTTCGCCTACGGCATCCAGGCCGGCCGCTGGCCGTCGGAACCGGCCACTCTGCAATTGGTGAGTGGAGTTGCTGGACCGGGATTCCACTTCGCAGAACCGCGCGCCGCCGATCGCGTGGCCGAATCCCTCGAAGCCGGCAGCCTCACCCTTTCCGAAAACGTCTATGCGGTCTTCCTGATCGCGCAATGAGTCCTTCGCCATGCTGCTGATGCTCGACAACTACGACAGCTTCACCTACAACCTCGTGCAGTACCTGCAGGCGCTCGGCGCCGAGGTCAAGGTGGTGCGCAACGACGCGCTCAGCGTGGACGAGATCGAGCGGCTGGCGCCGGAGCGCATCGTGATCTCGCCCGGCCCGTGCACGCCGAACGAGGCCGGCGTGTCGCTGCAGCTGATCGAGCGGCTCGGCCAGCGCACGCCGATCCTGGGCGTGTGCCTGGGCCACCAGAGCATCGGCCAGGCCTACGGTGGCGAGGTGGTTCGCGCCGGCACCATCATGCACGGCAAGACCTCGCGCATCCGCCACGAAGGCCGCGGCGTGTTCGCCGGCCTGCCGGACCGCTACGAGGCCACCCGCTACCACTCGCTGGTGGTGGAGAAGAGCACGCTGCCGGACTGCCTGGAAGTGACCGCCTGGACCGAAAACGAAGACGGCACCATGGAAGAGATCATGGGCCTGCGTCACCGCCAGTTCCCGGTCGAGGGCGTGCAGTTCCATCCCGAGTCCATCCTTACCGAGCACGGCCACGCCTTGCTCAAGAACTTTTTGGAGCGATGAGTATGCGTCTGCCTTTACGTCTGGTGCTTGCGGCGATCGCATTGCTGACCTGCGCTCCGTGTTTCGCGGCGCCTGCCGCCGCCAAGCCGGCCGCGCCGCAGTGCGCTGCGGAGGCGCTGAAGCAGGCCGCCAAGCTGCTCGCCTTCCATTCCGGCAACGACGAGCGCGCCGAGGTCGGCGAGGAAGTCGAGCGATTGCCGTCCATCGTCAATCCGGCCAACCCCAAGCAGCGCTTCGAGGTGCTGCAGGTGTGGGGCTCCATCTACAAGGGCGAGTACCGCATGCGCCTGCTCTACTACCCGATGCGCGACGGCGACTGCGTGCTGATGGGCCAGGAAATCCTCGAGCACGCCAGTCTTTGAACGTCCAGGAACCGCAATGACGCTGACCCCGCAGCAAGCCCTGCAACGCACCATCGAGCACCGCGAGATCTTCCACGACGAGATGGTCGGGCTGATGCGGCAGATCATGCGCGGCGAAGTGTCGCCGATGATGACCGCGGCGATCCTCACCGGGCTGCGGGTGAAAAAGGAGACGATCGGCGAGATCGCCGGCGCGGCCGCGGTGATGCGCGAGTTCTCGCGCACCGTCGAGGTCGCCGACCGCACCCATATGGTCGATATCGTCGGCACCGGCGGCGACGGCTCGCATACCTTCAACATCTCCACCTGCGCGATGTTCGTGGCCGCCGCGGCCGGGGCCAAGGTGGCCAAGCACGGCAACCGCAGCGTGTCCTCCAAGTCCGGCAGCGCCGACGCGCTGGAAGCGCTGGGCGCGGCGATCGAGTTGCAACCCGAGCAGGTGGCGCAGGCCCTGGACGCCACCGGTATTGGCTTCATGTACGCGCCGGTGCACCACCCTGCGATGAAGGTGGTGGCGCCGGTGCGGCGCGAGATGGGCGTGCGCACCATCTTCAACATCCTCGGACCGCTGACCAATCCTGCCGGTTCGCCGAACATCCTGATGGGCGTGTTCCATCCCGACCTGGTCGGCATCCAGGCGCGCGTGCTGCACGAACTGGGCGCCGAGCGCGCGCTGGTGGTGTGGGGCCGCGACGGCATGGACGAACTCTCGCTCGGCGCAGGCACCCTGGTCGGCGAACTGCGCGATGGCGAAGTGCGCGAGTACGAAGTGCATCCGGAGGATTTCGGCATCGCCATGTCGGCCAGCCGCAACCTCAAGGTCGCCGATGCCGCCGAATCGATGGCGATGCTGCTGAGCGTGCTCGACAACGTGCCCGGTCCGGCGCTGGACATCGTCGCCTTCAACGCCGGCGCGGCGCTGTACGTGGCCGGCGTGGCGGCCGATATCGGCGCCGGCATCGGGTTGGCGCGCGCGGCGATCGCCGACGGTCGCGCCCGCGCCAAGCTGGACGCGTATGTGGCGTATACGCGGCGCCTGGTGGATCTGCAGGACGTAGCGCCCGCTGCCGGCTGAACGCGTCGGATCGGCAAGGCGATCGGCGCTCCCGCGTCGCCGCCGCGTCCATCCATGCCGTCGGCAATGCAGGCTTGGCGCGCATCGCCATGTCGTTCGCGCGTCACGCGGGTGAGCAAATGTGCCGGTAGCGATGCGAGGGCAGGGCGATTGCGCAGGGCCGCTGCGTTGGCCGGCGCGCTAAGCTGCCTTCCGCTGCGCATCGGCGGCGCAACACGACACGAGGATTTGCATGGCCAACCGATCCTATCTCTACAGCCTCGGCAACCGGCCGACGTCGTACTACGACCGGCCCGAGACCATTTCCAGCCTCTCGGAGTGGGCGTACGACGTGCCGTTCGTGTACCGGCTGCTGATGTCGGCCGATCCCCAGCTGTGCGCCTCGCTGGTGGCGGAAGGCCTGGATGACGACGAGGACGACGACGAGAACGAAGGCGAAGATGCGCTCGAGGCTGGCGCTCAGGAAGCCGACGAGGGCGAAGAAGAAAACGAAGACGAAGACCAGCCTCCGCGCCTGCATGCGATCAGCAGTCCGTTCGCGCCGGGCCTGGAGCGGGTCCGGCGTTTCGCCGGGATCGTGAAGGCGATCGCGACGGCTGCGCCTGCCGCGCCGCCCGCTCCGGCGCCGATCGCCGCGCCACCACCGGCGTCCTTGCTGGGGCGTCTCACGCGGATGCTCTCTGCACCGGCGCCGGCGCCGGCACCGGTCGAGGCGCCAGTGCAGGCGCCGGCGACGGTCGAGCACTTGCCGGGCTGGCTGGACGAAACGATCGCTTTCCTGGAGGAGAACCGCGATGCGTTCCTGCTGCTGGAGACCGTCGAACTGGACATGATGTCGGCGATGGGAGAAGCGGACCTGCGCGCATGCGTCGAGGAGGAGATCGAACGCTGTCGCGCCGTCGGCGCCGCCTTCGAGGCCTTGCCGGCCGACACCGACGAGGCGGCGCGCCTGCTGCGCCGCTTGGCGGTCGAAGAGGGGGCGCCGCCGCTGGATGTGTTCCATGGCCTGCGCTTCGACGACGACTGCGACAGCACGCGCACCGGCGCCACCGAGCGGCCACTGGGACTCACCAACTGGTCCGAGGTGCTGTACTTCGAATTGTCCGGTCAGGAGGAGTCCGGCGCGGGCGAGGCCAGGGACTGACGCCGCAGGCCCCCGCCGCACGTGGCGATTGGCCGCGAATGCGGCGCGGCTGTCGCCGCGGTGCCACGGCAGCAAGCGGCGCCACAACCGAACCGGCGCGGGAGGGGCACATAGATGCGCGCGGCAGCTGTCCGCTCGCGCTTGCCGGCCCCCAAAAACCGACGCTCATGCTGCTGACCGCATCCCGAATCCCCAATCCGGCCGCATGACCCCGGCCTTCACCGTCTTGACCGATAATGCCCGTCCCCCAGGATCCAAGCCCTATGAGCAGCGACATCCTCCGCACCATTCTCGCCCGCAAGGCCGAAGAGATCGCCGCGCGCAGCGCGCGCGTGCCGCTGTCCGAGCTGATGGCGCGCGCCGAGACGGCGCCGCCGGTACGCGGTTTCGCGCGTGCGCTGCAGGCCGCGATCGCCGCCGGCGATCCGGCGGTGATCGCCGAGGTCAAGAAGGCCAGCCCGTCCAAGGGCGTGATCCGCGCCGACTTCCATCCGGCCGACATCGCGGTCAGCTACGAATTCGGCGGCGCCGCCTGCCTGTCGGTGCTGACCGACGAGGACTTCTTCCAGGGCCACGACCGCTACCTGCAGCAGGCGCGCGAGGCGTGCACGCTGCCGGTGCTGCGCAAGGACTTCATCATCGACCCGTACCAGGTGTACGAGGCGCGCGTGCTCGGCGCCGACTGCATCCTGCTGATCGTCTCCGCGCTGGACGATCTGCAGCTGGCCGAACTGTCGGCGCTGGCGCTGCAGCTGGGCATGGACGTGCTGGTCGAAGTGCACGACATCGACGAGCTGGAACGCGCGATCCAGGTGCCGGTGCCGCTGATCGGCATCAACAACCGCAACCTGCGCACCTTCGAGGTGTCGCTGCAGACCACGCTGACAATGCAGGACGCGGTGCCGCGCGATCGCCTGCTGGTCACCGAGAGCGGCATCCTCGGCCCGGCCGACGTGGCGACGATGCGCGCGGCCGGCGTGCACGCGTTCCTGGTCGGCGAAGCCTTCATGCGCGCCGAGGAACCCGGCGAGGCGCTGCGCCAGCTGTTCTTCGAACCATGAGCGAGGCCTATCCCGCGCCGCGCGCCGATGCGCCGCTGGTGGTGTTCGATTTCGACCACACGCTGTACGACGGCGACTCGGGCAGCCATTTGTTCGCCTGGCTGATCCGGCGCAATCCCGTGCGCCTGGCCGCCGCGCTGCTGGCCACGCCGCTGCTGGGGCCGCTGGTGGCGATGCTGCCGACCCGGCGCACCGGCATTTCCGGCTACGTGTGGATCGCCAGCTTCGGCCTGCACCGCGCCCGCGAGTTCAACCGGGTGATCGACCAGTACGTGCTGCAGCACGAGGCGCGGATCCGCCAGCGCCTGCTGCCGCACGCGCTGGAGGTGTTCGCCCGGCACCGCGCCGCCGGCGACCGGGTGGTGGTCGCCACCGGTGCGCCGCCGGAACTGGCGCGCGCCATCCTCGGCTTCGTCGCCCACCAGGACGTGCCGGTGGTCGGCAGCCTGATCGGCCCGCGGCTGGGCGCGGTCACCGCCACCCGCCACTGCCACAACGAAGAGAAGATGCGCATGCTGCGCGAGCTGGGCTACGGCGAGATCGCCACCGCCTACTCCGACAGCACCGCCGACCTGCCGCTGCTGCAGGCCGCCGCGGTACCGGTGGTGGTCAATCCGAAGGCCTCGGCCGTGGCCCGCTTCCGCCGTGAACTGCCCTCCGGCACGCCGATCCTGAACTGGGGGTGCCGCGACCGCGCCGGCGACGCGGCGACCGGATTGGCCGCGCCGCGGAACTAGGGCTTATCCCCAGCACGAGCGCGTCGGCAGGCCTAAGCCCACCAGCGATGCAGCGTGCTGCCGATCTGGTACAGGCTGATCCCGAGCACCAGCAGGCCCACTGCCACCAGCACCCAGCGTTCGCGCACCCGCTTGACCAGCAGCGCCGCCAGCGGCGCGGCCAGCATGCCGCCAACCAGCAGTCCGAGCACGATGTCCAGGTGCTGGATGCCCATCGTCAGCAGGAAGGTCAGCGAGATCGACAGCGTCACCAGGAATTCGGCGGCGTTGACCGTGCCGATCGTGGTGCGCGCCTGGCCGCCGCGCGCCAGCAGGGTCGAGGTCGCCACCGGCCCCCAGCCGCCGCCACCGCTGGCGTCGAGCAGGCCGGCGACGAAGCCCAGCAGCGGCACCCGCTGCACCTGCTGCCGCGGCAGCGCGCGGCCGGCGGCGCGCAACAGGATCAGCACCGCCAGGCCGAGCAGATACAGATGCACGAGCGGGCGGATGAGATCGCCCGGCAGTTGGGTCAGCACGTAGGCGCCGAGGATGCCGCCGGCCATGCCCGGCAGCGCCAGGCGTAGGAACAGGCGCTTGTCGACATTGCCCAGCGCCAGATGCGACAGGCCCGAGGCGCCGGTGGTGAAGACTTCGGCGCTGTGCACGCTGGCGCTGACGGCCGCCGGCGGCAGGCCCATGCTCAGCAGCACGGACGAGGACACCAGGCCGAAGGCCATGCCCAGCGCGCCATCGACCAGCTGCGCCGCCAGGCCGACCAGCACGAACCAATAGAACGTCTCGCTCAGAACCATCGCGGTGGACCGCCGCCGCTAGCGCGGCGCGCGGTCGCGGCCTTGCGCTCAGCGCGCGCCGTACAGCACCACGGTCTTGCCACGGGCGTGCAGGATGCCATCCACCTGCAGCTTCTTCAGCACCCGCCCGGCCATCTCGCGCGAGCAGCCGACCAGCCGCGCCAGCTCCTGCCGCGACACGCGCAGCTGCATGCCCTGCGGGTGGCTCATCGCTTCCGGTTCCTGCGCCAGGTCGTGCAGGGTGCGCACGATGCGGTCGGTGACGTCCAGAAACGCCAGGCGGCTGGCCTTGCGCGAGGTGTCGAGCAGGCGCTTGGACAGCTGCACGCCGATCGCGTACAGCACCCGCGGCGCATCCGCCGACAGCGAGCCCAGGAACAGCTGGTGCAGGCGTTCGTAGCTGATCTCGGCCAGTTCGCACGGGGTGCGGGTGCGCAGGATCACCTCGCGCTGGTCCGATTCGATGAACAGGCCCATCTCGCCGACGAACTCGCCGCTGCCGAAATAGCCCAGCACCAGCTCGCGGTCGTCATCTTCCTCGGCGATGATGCTGACCGAGCCGCTGACGACGTAGTACAGGGTGCCGGCCGGATCGCCGGGCCTGAACACGTCGGTCCGCGCCGGATAGCGACGCCGATGGCTGTGCGCCAGGAAGCGGTCGATGGTGGCGGTGTCCAACGTCAGAGGACTTGGAGCGATGCGCACAGGTGTTGCAGTGGAGGTGTTTCCGGGACTCATGGCGGCTTCGCTACTACGTGAGTCCCGAAGCTTAACGGGACGCGTTGTCTGCGGCAAACGAGCGCCAGACCCCACGTTTCGCTACGGGCGCGTTTGGCCCATAATTGCTGCCCTTTCTACCCCATCCATCTTTTAGAGGATTCACGCCCGTGGTCAAGCCGTTGCCTCGCCTGAGGCTGCAAGGTTTCAACAACCTCACCAAGGCGTTGAGCTTCAACATCTACGACGTCTGCTACGCGGTCTCCGAAGAGGAGCGCCAGCGCTACATCGAGTACATCGACGAGCAGTACGACGCCGACCGCCTGACCGAGATCCTCACCGATGTGGCCGAGATCATCGGCGCCAACATCCTCAACATCGCGCGCCAGGACTACGATCCGCAGGGCGCCTCGGTGACCATCCTGATCTCCGAAGAGCCGGTGATCGACAAGAAGCTGGCCGGCAAGGAGATCATCTCCGACGCAGTGGTCGCGCACATGGACAAGAGCCACATCACCGTCCATACCTACCCGGAAACCCATCCGCAGCACGGTATCGCTACCTTTCGCGCCGACATCGACGTCGCCACCTGCGGAGTGATCTCGCCGCTGAAGGCGCTCAATTACCTGATCGAGCGGCTGGAATCGGACATCGTGATCATGGATTACCGTATCCGTGGCTTCACCCGCGACGTGAAGGGCAAGAAGCACTACATCGACCACAAGATCAATTCGATCCAGAACTTCCTGGCCAAGAACATCAAGGCGCGCTACGAGATGTTCGACGTCAACGTCTATCAGGAGAACATCTTCCACACCAAGATGCACCTGAAGGACTTCGACCTGGACCAGTACCTGTTCGAGGAAAAGGCCAAGAATCTCTCGTTCAAGGAGCGCATGCGGATCGAGGCGCTGCTCAAGCGCGAGATCGAGGAACTGTTCCACGGTCGCAATCTGGCCGAGTAGCACGTCACATTCGGCGGGACGGCCCGCCACGCGGCGTTTGCGCTGCGACCCCTGCCGACGGCGGCCCGATGTGCAGACATCGGGCCGTTTTTGTTTTTATTTGTCTACGGAGACAGACAATGCCATGGATCTACCTGCTGCTCGCCGGCCTGTTCGAAATCGGCTTCGCGCTCGGCCTCAAGTACAGCGAAGGCTTCACCCGGTTGTGGCCGACCCTGGGCACGCTGGCCGGCGCCGGCATCAGCCTGTGGCTGCTGACCCAGGCGCTGAAGCACATCCCGCTGGGCACGGCGTATGCGATCTGGACCGGGATCGGCGCGTTGGGCACCGCGGCGCTGGGCATCGCGCTGTTCGGCGACAGCGCCTCGCCGGCGCGGCTGGCCTGTATCGGCCTGATCGTGGCCGGGGTGATCGGCCTGAAGCTGGTCCAGTCCTGAGCGCTGCCGGGTTCGCAGCCTGAGAAGCAAGCTCATGCCGTAACGCTTGGGGTGGGCGCAGCGGCGTCTGTGCCGGCGCACCTGGTCCGAACGCTCGGCGCTCAGGCCACGGCGGGACGGCGGCGCGTGCCGAGCACGCGTCCGATCAGTACCTGGTGCGCGGCGGCGGCCAGCAGTGCGACGATCGACAGCGCGATCGCCAGGCGGGTCAGCACGCCGCCGAGGTTGCCGGCGTGCTGCAGCTGGTCGAGGCGACCGAAGCGCGACGGGTCGGCATTGGCGTAGGCGATCTCCACCGTGGCGCCGTCGAGCAGCAGCGGCGCGGCCTCGGCGCCGCTGGCCTCGAACGTGCCGCGGTGCAGCCGGCCCTTGCTCTCGAACACATAGTGGAAGCGGTAATGCACCAGCGGCTCGGCATGCACGCCGAAGGCGCCGTCGGCGATCACCGGCACCGTGGCCACCGAGTGGTCGGACAGGATCGCGCTGGCGTGGCGATAGTCGCCGAGCAGGTGGTACAGCAACGCGCCGCCACCGAGCGCGAACAGGCTGGCGAACAGCAGGCGCGAGAGCCAGCGGGTCCGTGGCGAAGCGATGTGGGTGGAGCGTGCGGGCATGTCGGTCGGTAAAGCGCGCGCAAGCGGCATGGCTCGGCGCAGTGGTGCAGCGGATGAAGGCGATGCCGGGATGGAACCGCCGGTCGCTGGAACAGGGCAAGCCGACGTGGAATCAGTCAGCTTTCGTTCACTTTAACCCGAATGCGCCGGCAATGCCAGCACGACCGTTCGCGGCATGCCTGTCGCGCCGTGCTCAGAGCCGGTAGGCGACCGCTTTCATCAGCCGCGAGGCGGCGGCCATCAGGCTTGGAATCGGCGCCGGCAAGCGCCGAGCGCCGGCCTGTTCGGCATGCTCGGCATGGCGCGCCTCGTCGGCCTTCATCACCTTCAGCACGTCGCGGCTGCGCAGGTCGGCCGGCGGCAGCGTCTGCAGGTGCTCGTCCAGATGCGCCTCGACCTGGCGTTCGGTCTCCACCACAAAGCCCAGGTTCCAGCCGTCGCCGCGCAGCCCGGCCAGGGTGCCGATCGCGTAGCTGCCGGCGTACCAGACCGGATTGAACAGGCTCGGGCGGCTGTCCAGTTCGCGCAGCCGCGCCGCGCACCAGGCCAGGTGATCGGTCTCTTCCTGCGCCGCCTCCAGCAGGTGCGCGCGGGTCGCCGGGTCGCGCGCGACCGCGGCCTGGCCGAAGTACAGGCCCTGCGCGCAGACTTCGCCGACATGGTTGATGCGCATCAGCCCGGCGGCGTGGCGGCGTTCGTCCGGCGCGAGCACCACGTCGGCGGTGGCCGCGGCCGGGTAGGGGCGTTGCGCCGGCGGATTGCCGAACACCGTCTCCAGCGCGCGCTGGGCTTCGACCAGGGCGCGGTCGAGCGGGGTATGCAGGCGGGGAGCCGTCATCGCGAGGGGCCTGGGAGCGGTGGGGGATTCGATTTTCGCCCCGGGTCGCCGCGATGCCAAGCGCCGGCCGGCGCTGGCGTCCCGCGCAGGGGCGGACTTGCGCGTGCCGCTGCTGGCGCGTAGAATTCCGCCTCTTGCGTTTTTGCAAGTCACAACGCGTGGCAAAGTTCAGGCAGCGTGCTGCCGGAATCCGCCCGACCAACCGAGTCTTCTTAATGAGCACCTTCACCGCTAAGTCCGAGACCGTCCAGCGCGACTGGTATCTCGTCGACGCCGCCGGCAAAACGCTGGGCCGGCTTTCCACCGAATTGGCCCGCCGTCTGCGCGGCAAGCACAAGCCGGTCTATACCCCGCACGTCGATACCGGCGATTACCTGGTGGTAATCAACGCCGAGAAGATCACGGTCACCGGCAACAAGCTCAACGACAAGAAGTACCACCGCTTCACCGGCTACATCGGCAACCTGAAGACCGAGACCTTGGCGCAGGCGCTGGAGCGTCATCCCGAGCGCGTCATCGAGATCGCGGTCAAGGGCATGCTGCCGAAGGGTCCGCTGGGTCGCGCCATGTACCGCAAGCTCAAGGTCTACAAGGGCTCCGAGCATCCGCATACCGCCCAGCAGCCGCAAGTTCTGGATATCTAATCATGGCTATCACGCAAAACTACGGCACCGGCCGCCGCAAGTCCTCCACTGCCCGCGTGTTCCTGCGCAAGGGCACCGGCAACATCACCGTCAACAACCGTCCGCTGGACGAGTTCTTCGGCCGTGAGACCGCGCGCATGATCGTGCGCCAGCCGCTGGAGCTGACCAAGAACACCGAGAGCTTCGACATCTTCGTCACCGCAGCCGGCGGCGGCACCACCGGCCAGGCCGGTGCGATCCGCCTGGGCATCGCCCGCGCGCTGGTCGAGTACGACGAAACCCTGAAGTCCGAGCTGCGCAAGGCCGGCTTCATGACCCGCGACGCCCGCGAAGTCGAGCGTAAGAAGGTCGGTCTGCACAAGGCCCGTCGCGCGACCCAGTTCTCCAAGCGCTGATCCACTGCGCCTGGCGAGGAATCCTTCGGGATTCCCCTGGGAACGCAAAAGCCCGGCTCCGGCCGGGCTTTTGTCGTTTTGGGCTTCGGGGGTCTGTGTCGCGCTGGCCGGCAGTCCATCGAAATGGCGGCTGTTGCTGGCTGCTCGCGTTCGATCGATACGCCCATCGCAATTGGCAATGCCTTATTCAATAGTGTCGGCAGTCAAGCGCGACCCGCCCGCGGGTCAAGGCTTTACCGCCAACCTGCATCAAAGCGTCTGGTGAAAAGCCCCCTTGGAGTCCAAGGGGGCGCGCCGACAGGCGCGGGGATGTGGAGAGGGAAGGCCGGGGCCCGCATCTTGCGCAGCAAGGTGCGGGGCGTAGGCGCAACGCGCCTACGCAAACCCCGCGCCAAACAAAAAAGAAAGGCCGATCAAAGATCGGCCTTTCTTTTTTGTTTGGCTGCCCCGGATGGATTCGAACCACCGATGCCTGAGTCAGAGTCAGGTGCCTTACCGCTTGGCGACGGGGCAATGTCGCAGATCGCAATTATCGCACGCTTGCCGCGTGGACACCATGGTGGCTATGGGTGGACTCGAACCACCGACCCCAGCATTATGAGTGCTGTGCTCTAACCGGCTGAGCTACATAGCCTTGGTGAACCGCCAATTCTTATAGGAAATGGGGCAGCTGTCAACGGGTTTTTGCCGCGCTTGTGGGCCGGACGCAGCCATGGCAGAGTCGGAGCCAGTAGATTTTTCAGGAGTCCGCATCGTGATCGATCCGGACGGTTATCGACCGAACGTGGGCATCGTGCTGATGCGGCCGGACGGTCAGGTGTTCTGGGCACGTCGCGTGCGCCGGGATGGCTGGCAGTTCCCGCAAGGCGGCATGAATACCGACGAGACCCCGGTCGAGGCCATGTACCGCGAGTTGCGTGAAGAGACCGGGCTGTTGCCCGAGCACGTCGAAGTGCTCGGTGCGACGCCTGGCTGGCTGCGCTATCGGCTGCCCAGCCGCGCCATCCGCCGTAACGAACGCCAGGTGTGCATCGGCCAGAAACAGGTCTGGTTCCTGCTGCGCATGCAGTGCGACGAGAGCGAATTGAACCTGGAGCTGACCGAGACCCCGGAATTCGACCATTGGCGCTGGGTCGACTTCTGGTATCCGGTGGAGCACGTGGTGCTGTTCAAGCGCGGCGTGTACGCCCGCGCGCTGCGCCACCTGGCGCCGTTGGCGCAGAGCATCGCCGGGCCGGGCATTCGCGCCATGCCGACCCTGGCGCAGGAAGCGTGGATGCCCGGCAACAACGCCGGCCACGAGCGCCCGCGCAAGCGGCCGCGCAAGCGTGGCGGTCCGCTGGTCGCCCGTATTAATAACGATTAACGGTCGGAATTGACAACCATTCTCACTTTGGGTTGAATGGCGGCAGGCGCAGTCCGCGCCGTCCGCCGCCAACGCCATCGTGTACGTCTGCATCTGCAATGGGGTTACCGATCGCCAGATCCGCGAAGCCGCCGACGCCGGCTGCCGCAGCGTGTCCGAGTTGACCATGCGCACCGGTTGCGGTGCCACCTGCGGTTCCTGCCTGGACATGGCCGGCGACCTGCTGCAACGCGCGCTGCTGCGCGAGCTGCCGTTGCCCCTGCTGGGCGGCATGGCCCGCGCCGCCTGAAAGCGGCGTCCCCGCCGCGCCGATGCGCAGCGGGATGATCACGATTCGCGTTCCTTCACGGCCGCGGCCGATTCGCTAAAGTCTGCGCTTTCCACGCATGAGCGAGCACTGCGATGAAGGGCGACAGCAAGGTCATCGAGTTCCTCAACAAGGTCCTCTACAACGAGTTGACCGCGATCAACCAGTACTTCCTGCACGCCAAGATGCTGAAGAACTGGGGGCTGAAGGAACTGGCCGAACACGAGTACAAGGAATCGATCGACGAGATGAAGCACGCCGACAAGTTGGCGGACCGCATCCTGTTCCTCGAGGGGCTGCCCAACTTCCAGGCGCTGGGCAAGTTGCGCATCGGCGAGAACCCGAGGGAAATCCTCGAGTGCGACCTGGCGCTGGAGCAGGACGGCACCACCACCTTGCGCGACGGCATCGCCTACGCCGAGTCGATCCAGGATTACGTCAGCCGCCAGCTGCTGGCCGATATCCTGGAGTCGGAGGAAGAGCACATCGATTGGCTGGAAACCCAGCTCGATCTGATCGGCCGCATCGGCGAGCCGAACTATCTGCTGACCAAGCTCGAGGACTGAGCCGGGCGTCGCTGCCTGGTCGTGTTTGGTCCGCACTCGGGCCAGCGTCAGGTAGCCACGGATGCTGGCATCCCTGTAGGAGCGGCTTCAGCCGCGACAGGCTCTATCCGAAGGCACTCATAGGATCTGTCGCGGCTGAAGCCGCTCCTACAGGGGTTACTGGTCTTCTACGGCGCCGTGCTTTCCGCGGCGTCGCGCAAGGTGTTGCGGTAGCCCTTCAAGGCCAGCCGCGCACGCGCGAATTCGGCGATGACCAGCGCCACCGCGACCGCGGGGCGCTCCAGCTGATGGGCGCGTACGCCGGCCTCGATGCGCGCGGCGGCGGCCGACAGCGCCAGTGCGCCGACGTTGGCGGCCGAGGACTTCAGCGTATGCGCTGCGTCGCGTAACGGGTCCAGTTGCGGGATCGCGGCGGCCTGCTCCAGGCGCTGGATCAGCTGCGGCGCATCGTCCAGGAACAGTTCCACGATCTGCGCGGTGGTCGCGCTGCCGGCGAGTTCGCGCAATTCGTCGAGCACCGCGATATCCAGCACCGGCAACGGGGTCGGTGGCAGCATCGGCGCCGTGCCGGCGACGCTGGCTGCGGGCGTGGCGGCGACAGCGGCGGTTGGTGTCGGCGCTGCCGCGTTTTCTGCAGCCGCTTCTTCCGCGTCCGCCGACAGCGCGACATCCGCCAGCGCGGCATTCACCGGCATGGCATTGGCGGCATGGTGCGGCAGCCAGCGCTGCAGGCATTCCGCCAGCAGTTCGCGGTTGACCGGCTTGGACAGGTAGTCGTCCATGCCGGCCTCCAGGCAGCGCTGGCGGTCGCCTGCCATCGCGTTGGCAGTCATCGCCACGATCGGCAGCCGCGGCCTTCCCGCCGCCGCTTCGGACTGGCGCCACTGGCGGGTCGCGGCATAGCCGTCCAGGACCGGCATCTGGCAGTCCATCAGCACCAGGTCGTAGGGCTGCGCATCCAATCGCGCCAGCGCGGCGGCGCCGTCCGTGGCGCTGTCGCTGCGGTAGCCGAGCACGTCGAGCAGCTTCTGCGCGACCAGCAGGTTGACCGGGTTGTCCTCGACCAGCAGCAGGCGGTAATCGGCGGGCGGCGAGGCCGGGCCGGCAGCGGTGTCCAGCTCCGGTTCGGTGGCGCTGGCCGAGGTTGGCGTTGGTTCGGCGGCGTGCGCGGGGTAGAGGGCGTCATCGGCCGAGGCCAGCCCGACGCTGGCAGCGGGGGCCGCGGCCGGCGCCAGCGCGAGCATCCCGCGTAGGTCCAGATCCGCCGCCTGCCGCGACAGCAGCGCACCGTGCGCGCGGATTTCATCGGGAATCTCCACTTCCCCGTACAGCCAGATCAGGCGCACGCCATGCGGCGCCGGCAGGCGCCCGACGGCACGCTGCAGCGCGCGTGCGCTCTGGCGCAGGCCGTCGAGGTCGCCGATCACTAGGTCGTAGGGCGGCAGCGCGGGGCCGGCGGCGCGCAGCCGCTCCAGCGCTTCCTGGGTCGAGTCGACCTTGCTCAGCTGCACGCCCCAGTTCGGCAGCAGCGCTTTCAAGCGCTGGTACAGGCGCAGGTCGGCGCCGACCAGCAGCGCGTGCAGCCGCGGCAGGCCGCCCTGGAGTTGCGGCAGGTCGCCGATCACCTTCAGCAGCGGGATCTCGAACCAGAACGTGGCGCCCTGGTCGCTGCCCGATTCCACGCCGATGCGCCCGCCCATCAGGTCGACGATGCGTTTGCAGATCGCCAGTCCCAGGCCGGTGCCGCCGTACAGGCGGGTGGTGGAGGCATCGGCCTGGGTGAAGGAGCGGAACAGCCGTTCCTGCTGCTCGGCGCTGATGCCGATGCCGGTGTCGCGCACTTCCAGGCGCAGCAGGTGCTGCGCCGGGGTCTCGCCGAGGCGGCGCACGCGCAATTCCACGCTGCCGCGCGCGGTGAACTTGATCGCATTGCCGATCAGGTTGCTCAGCACCTGGCGCAGCCGCACCGGGTCGCCACGCACCGGCAGGCGCACCGCCGGATCCAACTGCAGGCTCACGCGCAGGCCCTTGGCCTCGGCCGAGCGCTGCATCAGCTGCAGCACGCCGTCGAGCAGGTCGCGCAGGTTGAAGCTGGTGATCTCCAGCTCCAGCCGGTTCGCTTCCAGCTTGGAGTAGTCGAGGATGTCGTCGACGATGCGCAGCAGCTGCAACGAGGAGTCGTTGGCGGCGCGCAGCATCTCGCGCTGCTCGGTGCCGAGCTGGCCGCGCGCGATCAGTTCCAGCATCGGAATGATGCCGTTGAGCGGGGTGCGGATCTCGTGGCTCATGGTGGCCAGGAATTCACCCTTGGCCATCGCCGCGGCCTCGGCGGCCTGCTTGGCCTGCACCAGCTCCCGTTCCAGGCGTTCGCGCAGGTGCACGTCGCGCTGCAGCGCATCGCGTTCGGATTCGGCCAGGGCGGCGCGTGCCAGCGCCGCGTCCAGTGCGCCGGCCTGCTGCCGCGTGCGCCAGCCGGCCACCACCGCCAGCAGCGCGGCGATGCCGATGCACAGCGGGGCCAGCAGATGCCAGGGCGGCGGCGGGGCCAGTACCGGCACCGCCAGCAGCGCGCCGGCGACCGCGCTCGCCGCGCTCGACGCGGCCAGCCACGGCAGGGGCCGGCGCCGGCGTGCGGGCATCGCTACAGCACCGCGTTCTGGAAGTCGAAGTTCAGTTCGTCGCCGACCGACTGCACCAGGTTGCCCTGGATGAAATCGACCCCGCCCATCCACATCGCCGCGGCGGCCTGCGCTTCCTCGATCTGCTGGCCGATGATCAGCAGCCCGGCGCGGTGTGCCAGGTCGATCGCGGCGCGCAACTGGTCGCGCAGTGCGGCATCGGCATGCGCGTTGGCGAAGCGCGCGGACAGGCGCAGGTAGCCCAGCGGCAACTGGTTGAGCAAGGCCTCGGCCTCGGCGCCGGGCTCGAACTGGCTGAGGCAGAACTGCACGCCCAGCGGCATCAGCCGGGCGCAGAACTGCTGCAGCGTCACCGTGTGGATCAGCGCATCGTCCAGGCGCAGGTCGATCACCAGCGAGGTGCCGGTGACGCCACGGCGGCCGATCGCTTCGACCAGCCAGTCGGCGAAGGCGCCGCGCGCCAGCGTGCGCGAGGACTGCGACACGAACAGGCGCAGCGGCGGCGTGGCGTGCTGGTACAGGTGCAGCAGGCCGAGCGCGTGGTCCAGCACCTGCTGGTCGAGATCGGCGATGCGCCCGCCGGCCTCGGCCGCGGGCAGCACCTGCCCGGCCGACAGCAGCGTGCCGTCGCGCTGGCGCAGGCGCAGCAGCACCTGGTACTGCGCGGTATCGCCGCCGGCGACGGCGACGATCGGCTGGTAGGCCGGCTCCAGCTGGCCTTCGAACATGGCGATGCGGCCCAGGTCCTCTTCCTCGCGCGGCGGCGCGTACGCGGCCACGCCCTGCGGGTGCAGGCGCGCCTGCAGCGCGGTGCGCTCGACCGCTTCCAGCGCGCTGCCGGCGTCTTCGAACCCTTGCGCCAGGTCGGCATAGCCGATCGCGCAGCGCAGGTGCACGGCTTCGTCGTCGCGCAGCGGGAACGCATGGCTGGCCAGGGCTTCGCGCAAGGACTGGGCGCGCTGCCGCAGCGCGTCCAGGTCGCTGTCCTGGGCCAGCAGCAGGAAGCTGTTGTCGTTGAGCCGGGCCAGCGGCTGCGGCGCGGTGACGCTGGCCAGGCGGCGTCCGGCCTGGGTCATCAGGCGTTCGAACGCGGCGTAGCCGTAGCGTTCGCGCAGGCCCAGCGCGCTGGCGATCTCGATGAAGAACAGGCCGCCGCCGGCGCGCGCGCGCAGCGACTCGCCGAGCAACTGCAGCACGTGGGTGCGGGTCGGCAGGCCGGTCTCGGGATTGTTCAGCGGCACGCCGTCGCTGGCGCTCTGCTGCGCCTGCTGGCGCGCGCGGCGGATGCGGTTGGAGACCGCGGCGATCAGGTGCCGCGGGCGGATCGGCTTGGTCAGGAAATCGTCGGCGCCGCTGTCCAGCACTTCGTATTGCAGCTCCGGATCCGGGTCGCCGGTCAGGAACACGATCGGCAGCAACTGGTGCTGCGGTTGCTGGCGGATCAGCGCGGTCAGGCGCATGCCGTCCAGGCCGGGCATATGCAGGTCCATCAGGATCAGGTCGGGGCGGTATTCGGCGATCGCCTGCTGCACGCCTTCGGCCTGCATCTCCACCTGCGCCTGCATGCCGGCGCCGTGCAGCACGCTCTGCGCGAACAAGGCCTGCGAGCGGTCGTCCTCGACGATCAGGATGCGGTACGGCGCGTCCAGCGGTTGCGGCGGCGCGGTGCCGTCGCTTGCCGCGCTAGGCGCTGCGGCGGCGAAGGTCTGCTCGCCGGGGGCGGCGGCGGACGCTGTGCCGTCTTCCGCACTCGGCGCCAGGGCCAGGTCGGGCGCCGGCTCTGGCGCGTCGGGCACGGCGTCGGCGGCCCAGCGCCGCCAGTAGTGCGGTGGCGGGGTCTCGGCACGGACGTTGCGCGAACGCGGATCGTCGCGGCTGGAAAGTGGTGCGGTGTCTCTTGCGGCCATCGCGTCTTTATCCTGGTGCGCGCGCAATTATGCGATGAAGTTCACGAAGACAGGGAGCCCTTGTGGCCCGGACCGGCAACGGCGGCGTCCGCGGGCACCGCCAGCAGGCGGCGGACGCCGCGCCACAGCGTGCGCCACACCCACCACACCAGCAGCGCACCCAGCACGCTCGCCCCAAGCAATACGGCCAACGCCAGCCACGGATGCACCAGGGCCAGCGCGAGCGTGGCCAGGACCACCGAATCCTCGGTCAGCGAGGCGATCCAGTTGCTGGCCGGTTCCGGCGAGGTGTTCAGCAAGGCGCGCGAACCGGCCTTCAGTACGTGGCTGGTGAGCGCGACGCCGGCGCCGGTAGCCAGCGCGCCGGCGCCCAGCTGGCCGTCCTGGGACAGCGTGGCCGCGGCCAGGAACGCACCGGCCGGGATCCGGGTCAGGGTCTGCAGCAGGTCCCAGACCGAATCCACACCGGGAATCTTGTCGGCGAAGAACTCGGCCAGCGCCAGCGCGCCGGAGGTGCCCAGCACCCACCACGACTCGGTGGCCTGCAGCGCCGGCGGCAAGTCCAGCCAGCCGAGCAGGCCGGCCACGCCGATCCCGAACACGGTCAGGTAGACGCGGATGCCGGCCAGCCAGGCCAGCAGGATGCCGATTGCGAAGAGGTGGGCGTCGGTCATGGCGAGGCGCTCCTGCAGATGCGCGGGTGGCGGCCACTATCGGCCAAGCGTGCGGCGAAGGCCAGCGCACGGGCCGCCGCCCGCGCCGCCGCTGCCGGCAACGGCAAGCTACGGCGCGTGGCTTACACTAGCCGGCCGGCCGACCCCCCGCGAGGATCGACGCCGCTGCCGCCTCGGTGGCGCGGCTTTGACGATGAACCGACCCGTCCCCCGTTTCCAGATCGTGCCCAACGGCGCCGCGCCCGTGCGCGGACGCGGCCTGTGGCTGCTGATCGTCATCGTCTGGCTGTTGTCGCTGGCGGGAACCTGGCTGCTGGCCAGCCGCCAGGCCGCGCCGGAGCTGGGCGAGGTGAGGACGCAACTGCGCCAGGCCGACGCCAAGCTGCAGGCGCAGCAGCGGCAGATCGACACGCTCAACCAGCGCCAGGCCACCCTGGCCCGCTCCGACCAGATCAGCCGCGCCGCCAACAACGAGGTGCAGAGTTCGCTGGCCGAGCGCGACGAGGAGATCGCCGGGCTGCGGGCCGACGTGGCCTTCTACGAGCGCCTGGTCGGCGCCACCAGCCAGCGCAAGGGCCTGACCGTGCATTCGGCCGAGTTCTCGGCCGAGGCCGGCGGCACCTGGCACTACAACGTGGTGCTGACCCAGAACCTCAACCGCGGCGCGATCAGCCAGGGGCAGATGCGCCTGGCGGTGGAAGGCGTGCGCGGCGGCAAGCTGACCAGCGTGGGCTGGGACGAACTGCACCAGAAGAGCGGCGTGCCCGGGCAGGACTATTCGTTCCGCTATTTCCAGCAGTTGGACGGCAGCGTGATCCTGCCCAAGGATTTCACCCCGCAACGGGTGCGAGTATCGCTGTCCGGCGGAGGGGCGCCGGTCACCCAGAGTTTCGATTGGACACTGGCCGGCAACGGCAAAGGGGAGTAGGCAGCTTATGTTCGGAAGCAACAAGAACGGCCGCAGCAGCGGCCAGACCGTGGTGGATACCCTGATCGGCGCGCAGGTGGTGATCCGGGGCGACCTGGTGTTCAGCGGCGGCCTGTACGTGGAAGGGCGCATCCTCGGCAAGGTGCTGGCCGAGGACGGCGCGCCGGCGACGCTGACCCTGTCCGAGCACGGCAGCATCGAGGGCGAGGTGCGCGCGCCGATCGTGATCATCAACGGCCAGCTGACCGGCGACGTGCATGCCGCCGAGCGCGTGGAACTGGCGCCGAAGGCGCGGGTGCAGGGCAACGTGCACTACCAGGTGGTGGAGATGAACGCCGGCGCGCAGCTGACCGGGCGGCTGATCCATGTCGGCAGCATGGCCGCGCTGGCGCCGCCGGAGCCGTCGCACGAGGAACCGCAGGCCGCGCCGGCGCAGCGCGCGCTGACCGCGGCGGATGCTTGATTCGGCTCCCGGCCGCCCCCATCCTGCAGCCATGAGCACTCTCGTTTCCCTGCCCAGCGCCGCGCCCGCCCCCGACTACCAGTCGCTGGAGCGGCCGCTGAACTTCACCCAGGCCGCCGCGGCCAAGGTGCGCGAGCTGATCCGCGAGGAAGGCAACGAGGCGCTGGCGTTGCGCGTGTACATCCAGGGCGGCGGCTGTTCCGGTTTCCAGTACGGCTTCGAGTTCGACGAGAACCGCGCCGAGGACGACCTGTCGGTGCGTACCGACGAAGTCACCCTGCTGGTCGACCCGCTGAGCCTGCAGTACCTGATGGGCGCGGAAGTGGATTACAGCGAAGGCCTGCACGGCGCGCAGTTCGTGATCCGCAACCCCAACGCCAAGACCACCTGCGGCTGCGGCAGCAGCTTCAGCGTGTAGACACGCTGCGGCTTGCGGGATGCGCGGTTTGCCTGCACCCTGCGCCGCATGCCCGAACTGACGCCTGTTTCCTTCGCGTTCGCCGACGCGGTCATCGACCGCGCCGATGCGCTGCGCAACGATCCCGAGGCCTTGCGCCGCGCCTGGCCCGCCGCGCACCTGCTGCTGCTCGATGCCGACGGCAACGCCTACGCCGATGCGCACGGCCAGCCATTGGCGCTGACCGGCGCCGCGCTGGGCGATAGGGTCGAGCAGGCGATCTTTCTCGGCCTGCGCGATGGCCAGGCCTGGTTCGCCGTAGCAGCGGGCATGCTCGACGCAGACCTCGATCCGCCGCAGCGCATGGACCTGCGCCGCGCCGCGGCCGAGTGGCCGGCATTCGCGTCCGGCCTGTTCGCCTATGCCCGCGGCATGCTGCATTGGCAATCGCGCACCCGCTTCTGCGGCGTTTGCGGCGGCGCCATTGGCTTCCGCCGCGGCGGCTTCCTCGGCGTGTGTGCGCAATGCGCCAGCGAACACTATCCGCGCGTGGATCCGGCGGTGATCGTGGCGGTCAGCGACGGCGCGCGGCTGCTGCTGGGGCGCCAGGCGAGCTGGCCGGCGCGGCGCTATTCGGTGATCGCCGGCTTCGTCGAGCCGGGCGAGTCGCTGGAGCAGACCGTGGCGCGCGAAGTGGCCGAGGAGACCCAGGTGCGGGTGCGGCCCGGCAGCTGCCGCTATTACGGCGCGCAGCCATGGCCGTTCCCCGGCGCGCTGATGCTCGGCTTCAGCGCGCTGGCCGAGCCCGACGCGCCGCAGGTGGATGGCGAGCTGGAAGACGCCCGCTGGTTCGAGCGCGACGAGATCGGGGCCGCCCTGCAGCGCGCCGCGGAACAGGGCGACAGCGTCGACGACGGCCATGGCCTGCGCCTGCCGCCGGGCATCTCCATCGCGCGCGCGCTGGTGGTGGACTGGTATCGCCGCGGCGGCGCGCACGCGTAGACCGCCAGGCCGCCCGGCATCTGCCGCACACGCTTCAGAACGGTCCCGGAGGACCTGCATGTTCACTACCCTCGTCGCTGTGATCGTCGCCCTGGTGCTGGGCCATGTCGCGCCCGGCATGGTGGCCTCGCTGCGCCGTTTCGATGCCTATGGCGACTGGCTGTCGTGGCTGGATGCGCATGCCGGCGAAGGCAGCGGCTGGCGCGGCCGCTACGGCATCGCGCTGGCACTGCTGCCGGCCTTGCTGCTGGTCGGCCTGCTGCAGTGGCTGCTGGCCGCGCCGCACCTGGGCCTGCTGGCGCTGCTGTTCGGGGTGCTGGTGCTGGCCTTCAGCTGGGGTCCGCGCGATCTGGATACCGATGTGGAAGCGGTGATCGAGGCCGACGACGTGGCCGCACGGCGGGTGGCGGTCGCGCACCTGCATGCCGATGGCGGGCCGCCGCGCGAGGATCCGGCGGGCTTGGTGGAGGCGGTGGCGGTCAGCGCATTGCGGCGCTGGTTCGCGGTGCTGTTCTGGTTCCTGCTGCTGGGGCCGTTCGGCGCGCTCGGTTATCGCCTGCTGGCGCTGGCCGCGGTCGGCCCGTACGCGCCGCGGCTGCCGTTGGCCACTGCGCTCGGCGCGCGCACCGTGCTGGCCGCGATGGAATGGCCGGTGGCGCAGTTGATGACCTTCTCGCTGGCGCTGGTCGGCAATTTCGAGACCGTGTTCGGCGCCTGGCGCGCGGCCGGCGGCAATCGCTGGCAGCTGGACAGCGGCTTCCTTGGCCCGGTGGCCTGCGCCAGCGTGCGCGGCGAACTCGACGATGAGGCGCACGACTACAGCGATGCCGGCATGGCGGTGCCGGTGCTGCGGCGCCTGCCGGAATTGCGCGATGCGATGAGCCAGATCTGGCGGGTGCTGCTGCTGTGGCTGGTGGTGCTGGCGTTGCTGGTGATCGCCGGCTGGGTCAGCTGACTAGGGCGTGTCATCGATTCCCGAGTAGGTCGCGTTGGGTCTGTCAGGTTGCCAGCCGGTGCTGCGTGGCGCAGCGCCTGACTGGCGGTCAGGTCAAGCCGCGCGGTGCCGGCTGGCGGCCTGACAGGCCCAACCCGTAGGGCCACTCTTGCGCGTGCACGCTGCCGTGCCAGCGCCGACATGAACGCGCATGCGCGAGAGCGGCGCGAGCTGCTCGGGGATTGATGACACGCCCTAAGTCGGCGCGAGCAGGGTGAACGGGAACCACGGCAGGTTGCGCGCGATCCAGTAACCGGGCAGCGCCAGCAGCCAGAAATTCGGCCGCGACAGCAGCGCGACCACCGGCGCGAACCACGCCGCGCGCCAGCCCGCCTTCCAGGCGATCAGGCCCGGCAGCACGGCCAGGCCCAGCATCGCGCCGGGATTCATCGCGAAGGCGCCGAGCGGATCCAGGTGCACCAGCGCGTGCAGAGCACGGGTCATGCCGCAGCCGGGACAGTAGTAGCCGGTGAGCGCATGGAACAGGCACGGCGCGAACGGATTGTCCGCGGCGTTGGGGTCGAACCGGTACAGCAGCGCGCCGCCGGCCGCCGCGAGGGCGGTGGCGGCGCCGAGGCACGCCCGTTGTTGCCAGGCGCGCATGCCGATCAGCTCATGTGCTGCATCTGGTTCACGTATTCCATGTACTTCTGCATGCCGCCGGTGGCGACCATGCCGATGTTGAGCAGCACGCCGATGATGGCCATGGCGGTGGTCACCCAGCACCAGGTCTTGGCGTTGTTGGAGGCGCGCCGCGCGCCGTCCAGGTCGCCCTGGTTGAGCAGCCCGTTGACCTTGCTGGAGAACACGATCGCGACGATGCCCGGAATGATCGACGGGCAGCACAGGCAGAAACCGAGCACCGTGGCGATGATCGCCCAGGCCAGATGATTGGGAATCGCGCCGGGGGCGGGCGGCGGCGTGACGGGGCTGACGGTGCTCATGTGTGGATCTCCTTGACGGGCTATGCGCTGGGCATGGGGCCAAGTCTAGACGAGGTGGCCGCCGCGCCTCCATCTTTCGGCGCGCGTGCCGCGCTCAGTGCGGCGCGAGCAGCGTGAACGGGTACCACGGCAGGTTGCGCAGCACCGCGTAGCCGAGCAGCAGCCACAGCCACAGGCGCGGGTCGGCGAGGATCTTCAGCAGTGGCGCCAGCACGCGCATGCGCAGCCCGGCGGCGTTGAGCGCCATGATCGCCAGCAGCGGCAGGGCCACCACCAGCAGCGGATTGGTCGCCATGGCATGGGCGAGATCCAGGTGCACCAGTGCGTGCAGGCAGCGGGTGCTGCCGCAGCCCGGGCAATACAGGCCGGTGAGCGCGTAGAACGGGCACGCAGGCAAGGGATTGCCCGGCACATTGGGATCGACCCGGCGCAGCACCAGTGTCGCGACCACGGCGGCGCCGCTCAGCGCGGCCAGCGGTAGCCAGCGGGGTAGGGGGCGTCCGCGCAGGAACATCGGTAACGGAATCGTCGGTAGCGGAATCGTGGAGCGATCGAACAGGGCCGCCGCTGCGCGCGGCAGCGGCGGCCCGGATCTTCGATCAGGCCGTGGCCGACTGCTGCATCATGCTCATGCCGCCCAGGGCGAACAGGAAGATCAGGTACAGCACGACCAGCACCACCCAGGCGACGACCGAGTAGATCGCCCACTTCTTGGCCTTGTCGGCCGATTCGCGGGCGCCGGTGACGTCGCCGGCGGCGAGCTTGGTGTTGACCTGGGCGGCGAACACGATCGAGACGATGCCCAGCGGCAGGCAGCAGAACAGCGTGCTCAGGATCGCCCAGACCAGATTGTTGGACACTTGCGGTGCGGTGGTATTCATCCGTGTTACTCCGGTTGCGTGGTGGAACGAAGAAAAAACGAGAAAGCGGGTCGGCTCACTGCCCCAGCGCGCTGCTGAGGATCGCGATGCCGCCGAACAGCAGGAACCACAGTGCGAGCAGGATCGGCGCGGCCAGCGCCGACCACATCGCCCACAGGCCGGCCTTGCGCGAGGCGTCGCGGGCGCCGGCCACATCGCCGGCGGCGCGCTTGCCGTCCACCTGCGAGGCATAGACGATCGACACCACGCCCAGCGGCAGGCAGCAGAACAGCGTGGACAGGATCGCCCACACCAGATTGTTGGGGACGTAGATGCCCGCGCCGTTGGGCGGTGGTGGCGGCAATACCTGACTCACTGATCGACCCCTGAAATGGACGCCGCTGCAGTACGCAGGCGTCTCCCCGGCGCCTAATCTACCCGAAGCGGCGTTTTCAGGCACCCCGCAGGTTCACGCGGCGTCCCCGCGCAACTGCCGCACCTGCGTTTCCAGCAGTTCCGCACTGACCTCGGCGGCGTCCACCGGCGCGCCGGCGATCACCTCCACGTGCGCGCGGAAGCGCCGCGGCACGCGCATGCGCCGCAGCCGCGAGTCGCGCTTGCTCCACATGCTGGTCCACATGTTGCGCAGCGCCATCGGCAGCACCGGCACCGCGCGGCGCTCGACGATCTTCTCAACGCCCGACTTGAACTTGGCGATCTCGCCGTCCTTGGTCAATGCGCCCTCGGGGAAGATGCACACCAGCTCGCCGTCGGCCAGCGCCGCGTCGATCTCGTCGAACGCGCGCTGCATCAGCGCCGGGTCCTCGCGCGCGCCGGCGATCGGGATCGCCTTGGCGGTGCGGAAGATCCAGCGCATCACCGGGATGTTGAAGATGCGGTAGTACATGACGAAACGCACCGGCCGCGGGATCGACGCGGCCAGCACCAGCGCGTCCATGTAGCTGACGTGGTTGCACACGATCAGCGCCGCGCCCTCGTCGGGCACGTGCCGCTCGATGCCGTGCAGGCGCAGCCGGTACAGCGCGCGCACCATCACCCAGCTGAGGAAACGCATCAGGAATTCGGGGACGATGCTGAAGATCCAGATTGCCACCACCGCGTTGGCGATGGCCAGCGCCAGGAACACCTGCGGGATGCTCAGCCCGGGCATCGGCACGCGCACGCCGAACAGCGTCAGCTGCTGCATCTGCAGCGCGATGCCGACCATCGCGGCGATGACGATGAACATCGAGTTCTGGATGTTGAGCCCGGCGATGACCCGCGACAGCTCGGCCTTGGGCGTGCGGCTCTGGATCAGCGCGAACAGCGGCACCACGAACAGGCCGGTGCACAGGCCGATGCCGACCAGGTCGAGCATGATCCGCCAGCTGCCGGCCTGATGCACGAACTGGCCGATGCCCAGCCCGGCCTGCAGCGCGCCGCCGGGGCGGGCGAAATACAGGTCGAGCATGAACGCGCTGATGCCGAACGCGCCCAGCGGCACCAGGCCGATTTCCACGGTGCGCCCGGACAGCTTTTCGCACAGCAGCGAGCCGGTGCCGGTGCCGATCGAGAACAGCGCCAGGGCGAAAATGTAGAGATCCTGCGCGCCGCCGAGATTGAGTTCGGCGTAGGTCGGCAACTGCGCGGTCAGCACCGTGCCGATGAACCAGAACCAGGACACGCCGAGCACCGCGTTGCGCACCGCCAGATGGCGCCGGGTCAGGCGCATGATCGCCAGCGACTCGGGCAGCGGATTCCAGTTGATCTTCAGCTCCGGCGCGCCGGCATCGACCTTCGGGATCAGCCGCGCGACCAGGTTGCCGGTGACCGCCAGCGCGATCACCGCGGTGGCCGCGGCGACCGGGCCATGGCTACCGGCGATCTGGAAGATCAGCCCGCCCAGGATCATGCCGCACAGGATCGAGATCGAGGTGCCCATCTCGACCAGGCCGTTGCCGCCGGTCAGTTCTTCCGGCTTGAGCACCGAGGGCAGGATCGAATACTTCACCGGGCCGAACAGGGTGGACTGCAGGCCGGTGCAGAACAGCGCGACCAGCAGCACCGCCATGTTCTCGGTCAGGAAGCCGACCGCGGCCAGCGACATGATCGCGATCTCCATCGTGGTGGTGATCACCACCAGCCGCGATTTCTCCAGCTTCTCGGCGATCTGCCCGGCCAATGCGGAGAACAGGAAGTACGGCAGGATGAACAGCGCCGGCGCCAGGTTGGTGTACAGCGTGCGCTGCTCGGGGGTGACGCCCAGATAGAACAGCAGGCCGATGATCGCCTGCCGGTAGACGTTGTCGTTGAACGCGCCCAACCCCTGGACCACGAAGAACGGCAGGAAGCGGCGCTGTTTCAGCAGGGCGAACTGGCTATGGCCGGACATGCAGGCTCCTTTGCGAACGCGCGCAGCCTAGCAGGTTCGTTGCGCGGTGGAGGCGGGGGCGCGGAGCGGGGGTGCCGCGGTGCGGGGTGTGTTGGTGGTGGCGTCTGCGGGGTTTGCGCGTGCTGCCGTTTTTGGAGGCGCGGGAGGGTGGCGTGTTTCGTTCGTCGCGGCTGAAGCCGCTCCTACAGGGGGGCGGTGCGACGCGGCTAGTCGGGTGCGACAGCGCCTGCCTGCTGCCGCAGCAGCGCGATCAGCGCGCGTGCGGCCGGGGTCGGGTCCGAGCGCCAGGTGGCGTAGGTCAGGAAGCGGAAGCGCTCGCGCAGCGCGATCACCGCCACGCCGTGCATCGCCGCGGCCATGCTCTGCGGCACGATCGCCAGGCCCAGGTCCTCGACCACCAGCTGCCGCTGCAGATCGGCATGGGTGACCTCGTACTGCAAGCGCTGGCGCAGGCCGGCCTCGGCGAAGGCGCGGTCGATGATGCCGCGCACGCCGGCGCCGGCGATCAGCCCGGCCATCGGCGCGTCCTCCAGTTCCTGCAGGGACACTTCGGCGCGCGCGGCGAAGCGGTTGCCGGGCGCGGCGATCAGCGCCAGCGGCTCCTCGTGCAGCAACAGGCGCTGCTCGGGCAGGACGATATGCGGGCCGACGCCGACCAGGGCTACGTCCAGCCGGCCTTCGCCCAGCTCGAGCAGCAGCGCATCGCTCATGCCGGTGCGCAGGTGCACGTCCACCGCGCTGTGCGCGGCGCGGAAGCGGCGCAGCAGGGCCGGCACCTGCACCGTGGTCAGCGAGGAGATCTGGCCGATGTGCAGGCGCCCGCGCACCGTGCCCAGCGCCTGCGCCATCTCCTCATGCAGGCGTTCGGCGGCGCGCAGGGTGGCGCGGGCGTTGTGCAGGAATACTTCGCCGGCGGCGGTCAGCCGCACCTGCCGGGCGCCGCGCTCGAACAAGCGCGCACCCAGCGCTTCCTCGATCTTGGCGATCTGGTGGCTCAGCGCCGACTGCACCGTGTGGCAGCGCCGCGCGGCGGCGGTGAAGCTGCCTTCCTCGGCCACGGCGACGGCGAATTCGAGTTGGCGCAGGGTCAGCATGGCATCTGCAAACAAGATGGGTCGAGTGAAAACAATACATTGGAAAGATCGATGGCGCTTGCCCAGACTGGCGCCATTCCTCTCGCACCCCCTGGATCCACTCATGGACAGCTCCCCGCACCCCCCGATGCACCGCGGCCTGGTGCTGCTGATGGCCGCCGCCACCGGCCTGGCGGTGGCCAGCAACTACTACGCGCAGCCGCTGCTGGAAGTGCTGGCGCAGACCTTCGCGATCGACGTGCGCAGCGCCGGCGCGGTGGTCACCACCGCGCAGCTGGCCTACGCCGCCGGCCTGCTGTTGCTGGTGCCGCTGGGCGACCGCTTCGAGCGCCGCAGCCTGATCGTGGGGCTGTACGCGCTCAGCGCGGTGGGCCTGCTGATCAGCGCCGCCTCCAGCAGCCTCGCGCTGCTGCTGCTCGGCACCCTGGTCACCGGCCTCAGTTCGGTGGCCGCGCAGATCCTGGTGCCGTTCGCCGCCACCCTGGCCGCGCCGCACGAGCGCGGGCGGGTGGTCGGCACGGTGATGAGCGGTCTGCTGCTCGGCATCCTGCTGGCGCGTACCGTGTCCGGGCTGCTGGCCGGCGTCGGCGGCTGGCATGTCGTGTACTGGGTGGCCGCCGCGCTGATCCTGCTGGTGGCGGCGTTGCTGTGGCGCGCGCTGCCGCGGCATCCGGGCAATCCGCGGCTGTCCTATCCGCACCTGATCGGTTCGGTGCTGGCGCTGCTGCGCGACGAACCGGTGCTGCGCTCGCGCGCGATCCTGGGCGGGCTGATCTTCGCCGGTTTCAGCATGTTCTGGACCACGCTGGCGTTCCTGCTGTCCGGTCCAAGCTACGGTTACGGCACCGCCACGATCGGCCTGTTCGGCCTGATCGGCGCCGCCGGCGCGTTCGCCGCCAACCTGTCGGGCAAGCTCGCCGACCGCGGCGCCGGGCACTGGGTGGGCTGGGGCGGGCTGGCCATGCTGCTGCTGTCGTGGCTACTGCTGGCCGCCGCGCCGCACTCGCTGTGGCTGCTGATCGCCGGGGTGCTGCTGCTGGACGTGGCGGTGCAGGGCGTGCACATCGGCAACCAGCACGTGATCTACCAACTGGATCCGAAGGCGCGCAACCGCATCACCTCGGCCTACGTCACCTGCTACTTCATCGGCGGCGCGATCGGTTCCAGCCTGGGCACCGCCGCCTACGCCTACGCCGGCTGGCACGGGGTGGTGGTCGGCGGCGCGGCGCTGGCGCTGGCCGCGCTGCTGTGGATGGGGATCAGCGTGCGGCCGGCACGGCCGCCGGCGGCGCTGGCGACGCCGCCGGAGCGGTGACCGCATGCGCGGCGGCGCGCAGCTTGGGCAGCAGGCGCAGGGTCAGCGCCAGCTGGTTGCGCACCAGCCGCCGCTTGGCTTCGTCGATCCCGTCCTCGTGCTCCAGCGCATCGGCCATGCCCACTTCGGCCGATTCGTCGGCCGGCGGTAGCGCCTGGCGCTGGGCCAGCGCGTCGGCGATCGCGCCCAGGGTGTCCTGCAGGTAACCGCCGGCGCGGTCGATGGCCGGATCGGCCTCGCCGGCCAGCGCGGCGCGGTGCGCGCCCAGCGCCGACAGGTAGCCGAGCAAGGTGTTGGACAGCGCCAGGAAGCGGAAGCCGGCATCCAGGTTGCGGCGGTAGCGGCCGGGTTCGCGCAGCATGTTGGACAGCGCCACCGACAGCGCCGCGTCGGCGTTGTGCATGTCGCGCCGGGCGATGCGGTAGGGCAGGTCGTCGCGCATGCCGCTGCGGTACTGCTCCAGCACCTGCGCCAGGTAGCGCGCGCAGCTGGCCAGCACCGTGGCCATCACCTGGTTGAGGCGCCGCCCCTGCCAGTCGGGCAGGATCAGGAACGAGGCCGCCGCGGCGATCGCGCAGCCGATCAGCGTATCCACCAGGCGCGGCCAGATCAGCACGAAGCCGTCGCCGAGCAGGTTGAAGCAGAACAGCGCCATCACCGTGATCGCGGCGGTGGCCAGCATGTAGCGGTCGGTGCGGGTGACGAAGAACAGCAGCGCGCCGAACAGCGCGAACAGCAGCTGCAATTCGGTGCCGGGGAACAGCTGCATCAGCGCCCAGGTCGCGATCAGCCCGATCAGCGTGCCAGCGATGCGCTGCGCCAGGCGCAGCCGGGTGGCGCCGTAGTTCGGCCGGCACACGAAGGCGGTGGTGAGCAGGATCCAGTAGCCGTTGTTGGCGTCGATCGACTGCATGACGGCGTAGCCGACCACCAGCGCGATCGCCATGCGCAGCCCGTGCCGGAACAGCACCGAACCCGGGGTCAGCTGCTGGCCGACGCGCACCAGCATCTCGCGCAGGGTGTGCGGCGAGGAGTCGCGCAGGCGCGTGTCGAGCGTGTCGCTGGTGGTGTCGGACTGCGCGGATTCGGACAGCCGCCGCTCGATGCTCTGCAGGTTGGTGACCAGCAGTTCCAGCGAGCCGAGCAGCCGCGCATGGCGCGGATCGGCCTGCGCGTGCAGGAAGTCCAGCGACTGGCGCAGGTCGGTGGTGGCCTGCTGAGTCTGCTCGCCGTATTCGAACGGCTGGCGCAACCGGATCGCCTCGCCCAGCGCAGTGCAGGCCTTGCCTTGCAGGGCAAGCAGGCGCTGGCAGCGGTACAGCACGTCGCTGTGGAAGAAGGCGTCGGTGAGCGCTTCGTAGGGGTAGTGCGAGGAGCTGGCGCGTTCGTGGAAATCCTGCGCCATGTAATACAGCCGGAAGTACAGGCCGGACTGCACACCGGGCCGGCCGGAGCGGCCGAAGCGGCTCATGATCGCGGTCTTGGCCGCGTTCAGCGCCGCCACCACCTGCGCGTTCTGTTCGGCCAGCGCCAGCCGCCGCGCATGCAGGTCGCTCTGCCGCACCGGTTCGAACAGCGCGGCCTTGAGCCGCAGGTAGCGGCCGAGTTCGAAGAACAGCCGCGACAGCCGCTCGCGCACCGGGCGGTTGGCGAACAGCAGGGTCCACAGGATCGACAGCAGCCCGTACCAGGCGGCGCCGAGCATCAGCAGCGCGATGCCGTGCCAGGCGTTGCCGCCGACGTGGCCGGTGCGGCCGCCATGGTCGATGCCGATCATCGCGTAGATCGCCAGCGCCACGGTGGCCTGGGCGATGGAGGCGTAGCGTTCGCCGAGCGCGCCGAGCAGGGTCAGGGCGAAGGTGGACAGCGCCATGCCGGCGACGAACGCCAGCGGATACGGGAACAGCAGCGCCACCGCGGCCGCGGCGGCGGCGAAGCACAGCAGCGACAGCAGCACCGACTTGATCCGGCCCAGCCAGTTGTCGTCGGTCTCGGCGATGGCGCTGGCGATGGCGCCGAGGAAGATCGCCGGCAGCGCGGTCAGTTGCTGCTGCTGCCAGCACACGCCCATCGCCACGCCCAGGGCGATGAACACGCGCAGCCCGTAGCTGGCCTTTTCGTGGGCCCACAGGCGGCTGAGGCGCGATTCGATCGAGGATTTCGGCACCGCGACACGATAACGCAACGCTGGCGCGCCGTATCGCAGCCGCTGGCGGATCGGCGCGCCGCGGTGCTAGCGCGGCGCCGTCCGCTCAGATGTCCAGTTGCCGCAAGCGCGCTTCGAGCAGCGCCGGGAAACGCTTGAACCAGGTCTGGTTGAGCGGCGAGGGATGCGGCAGCGGATATAGCGTGAAGCGTCGCGCCGCGCCGGTTTCGGTTTGCAGGCGGACCTCGGTGTGTGCGCTGAAGCGCGATTCGCTGGCCCAGAACGCATCCAGTTGCGCGCGCACGTCCTTGGGCTGGTCGATGCCGAACCACAGGAACGCTTCGCGGCCGAGGGTGACGATTTCGCGGCCGCGCCATTGCTCGATCAGCAGGCGCCGCATCAGCGGATGGAAACGCCGCTTGGCCTGCATCGACCAGGCCTTGTTGCCGATCGGCTTGTACGGCACGGTGTTGATCCAGAAGAAGGCGCGGCCGACTTTGAGCGAGGCCGCGAAGTCCGGCATCGGCTGGCCATCGTGCAGGTGCCGGTACAACGCCTTGCGCACGAGTTGTCCGCCGCTGCCGACGAAGGGTTCGCCGTGTTCGACTTCGCTGCGGCCCGGATCGCGGCCGAAGAAGCATAGCCGCGCGGTGCGGCGGCCCAGGCCGATGATCGGCTCGAGCGGATCCTTGGCGTAGTCGGCGTAGACCTTTGTGTCGATGCCGTCGGTCTGCGCCGCCAGCTCGCGGAATTGTTTGCGCAGGTCGGGATCCAGTGCCATGCAATGTCCCTCGAATGCCGATGGTGCAACCTGTAGGAGCGGCTTCAGCCGCGACAGATCCTATGGGGACCTGCGTATAGGGTCTGTCGCGGCTGAAGCCGCTCCTACAGAGGGGCAGTGTGCGCTCTATTCGCCGCGTTCGCGGGCGATCGCGCGCCAGCCGATGTCGCTGCGATGGAATTCGTTGGGCCAGCGGATCTGCGCCACGCCGGCATACGCATTGCGCTGCGCATCCGACACGCTGTCGCCGAGCGCGGCCACGCACAGCACACGGCCACCGGCGCTGAGCACGCGGCCCGTGGCGTCCAGCGCGGTGCCGGCATGGAACACCTTGGCGCTGGCCGGCACCTGGTCCAGGCCGGAAATCGCTTCGCCGGTGATCGGCTTTTCCGGATACGGCGCCGCCGCCAGCACCACGCCCAGCGACGGGCGCGGATCCCACTGCGCCTGGGTCGCGTGCAGTTGCCCGTCGATCGCCGCCTCGATCAGCTCCACCAGATCCGACTGCAGGCGCAGCATCACCGGCTGCGTTTCCGGATCGCCGAAGCGCACGTTGAATTCGATCACCTTCGGCGCGCCGCTGGCGTCGATCATCAGCCCGGCATACAGGAAACCGGTGAACGGCACGCCGTCGGCGATCATGCCCTGCACGGTCGGCTCCACTACCTCGCGCATCACCCGCGCGTGCACCTCGGGCGTGACCACCGGTGCCGGCGAATACGCGCCCATGCCGCCGGTATTGGGGCCGTTGTCGCCATCGCCGACGCGCTTGTGGTCCTGGCTGGTGGCCATCGGCAGCGCGGTGGCGCCATCGACCATGGAGATGAAACTGGCTTCCTCGCCGTCGAGGAATTCCTCGATCACCACGCGCGCGCCGGCATCGCCGAAGGCATTGCCGGACAGCATGTCGCGCACCGCCGCCTCGGCCTCGTCCAGGTTCATCGCCACGATCACGCCCTTGCCCGCGGCCAGGCCGTCGGCCTTGACCACGATCGGCGCGCCTTTGTCGCGCACATAGGCCAGCGCCGCGTCCACCTCGGTATGCACTTCATAGAACGCGGTCGGGATGCCGTGGCGGGCGAGGAATTCCTTGGCGAAGGCCTTGCTGCCTTCCAACTGCGCGGCCTTGGCGCTGGGCCCGAAGATGCGCAGACCGGCGGCGCGGAAACGGTCCACCACGCCCAGCACCAGCGGCACTTCCGGGCCGACCACGGTCAGCGCCACGGCCTCGTCCTGCGCCAGCTTGAGCAAGCCGTCGAGGTCGTCGACCTTGACCGCCACGTTGCGGCATTTGCTTTCAGTGGCGGTGCCGGCATTGCCCGGGGCGACCAGCACTTCGCTGACGCGCGGGGATTGGGCCAGCTTCCAGGACAGGGCGTGTTCGCGGCCGCCGGCGCCGATGACGAGGATTTTCAAGGCGTGTCTCGTGAGGTCGAAGGAAGGACTATTCGCAGGCTTCGCGCTGCATCGATTCGGGGAACGGATAGGCCCAGCGCTTGGCGTCGAAGGCGAACACCTGGGTAGTGCCGAGCTTCTTGCCGCAGGAGATGCCGCGTTCCTCGATGGTCACCGGCCACACCCGCGCGCCGCGGTCGCTGTCGTCCACGTCGAGTTTGAAGTCCACGTCGAACAGTTGCGCCTGGCATTGTTCGGCGGTCTGCTGCGGATCGCGGCCGTCGTCGCTGCAATCCAGTGCGCCATGGTTGTCGATGTGCTCGCGCACCGAGCCGGCGTTGACCAGGCCCTTGGGGCCGGGCAGCACCAGGTCCTGCGATTGCAGCACGGTGCCTTGCCCCATCCAGTCGCTGTAGACCACGAAGCCGTAGAAATCGCTGCCCAGTCGCAGGATGTCCACCGCACCCGGGTCGCCGTCGCTGCCGAAGCCGTCGCCGAGCTTCTCGGCGACCACCGCCAGGCCCTGGCCGGCGTCGCGCAGGATCAGGAAATCGATCAGTCCCGGATTGGCGTGGCCGCCGTCGCTGAGCCGGTGGCAGACGGCCAGCAGTTCCTGGACCTGGTCGCCGACCACCACCGGCTGTTCGGCGCAGACTTCGCTCTGCACCGCGTTGCCGTCGGCCTGGCCGGACCAACTCTCCGACAGGCGCGCCTGCTTGCCGTAGCGCGTCTGCAGGAAGGCCTGCAGGCGCTCGGTGCGCGGCACGTGCGCAGTCGGTGCCGGTGTGGCGGCCGGCGCTGCTGCGGCCGCCGGCGCGGGCGTCGTCGGTGCCGCGGTCGGTTTGCAGGCGGCCATGCCGAGTGCGAGCAGCAGCGGCAGGCCGTGGCGCAATGGAGTGCGTTTCATCGTTCCGATTCCTTGGCCGCTCAATGGCGGAAGTGGCGCACGCCGGTGAACACCATGGCGATGCCGTGTTCGTCGGCGGCGCCGATCACCTCGCCGTCGCGCATCGAGCCGCCGGGCTGGATCACCGCCTTGATGCCGGCTGCTGCGGCGGCGTCGATGCCGTCGCGGAACGGGAAGAACGCGTCGGAGGCCATCACCGACCCCTGCACCGCCAGCTCCGCATCGGCCGCCTTGATCCCGGCGATCCGCGCCGAATACACCCGGCTCATCTGCCCGGCGCCGACGCCGATGGTGCGGTGGTCCTTGGCATAGACGATGGCGTTGGACTTGACGTACTTGGCCACCTTCCACGCGAACAGCAGGTCGGCGAACTGCGCCTCGGTCGGCGCCAGCCGGGTGACGACCTTCAGTTCGTCGCGGGTCACCACGCGGTCGTCCGCGCTCTGCATCAGCAGGCCCGAGCCAATGCGCTTGGTGTCGACGAAGCCGCCGGACACCGGCGCCAGCGGGATGCGCAGCACGCGCACGTTGGCCTTCTTCTTCGCGTATTCCAGCGCACCTTCTTCGTAGTCCGGCGCGATCAGCACCTCCACGAACTGGCGGTCCAGGATGACCTTGGCGGTGGCCGCGTCCAGCGTGCGGTTGAAGGCGAGGATGCCGCCGAAGGCGCTGGTCGGGTCGGTCGCGTAGGCCAGTTCGTAGGCATCGCCGCAGGCCGCGCCCACCGCCACACCGCAGGGATTGGCATGCTTGACGATGACGCAGGCCGGCGCATCGAACTGGCGCACGCATTCCCAGGCCGCGTCGCTGTCGGCGATGTTGTTGTAGCTCAGCTCCTTGCCCTGCAACTGCTGGAACGTGGCCAGCGAGCCTGGCGCCGGGCACAGGTCGCGGTAGAACGCGGCGTGCTGGTGCGGGTTCTCGCCGTAGCGCAGGTCCATTACCTTGACGAAGGTGCCGTTGGCCTGCGCCGGGAACGCGGCACGCACCGGCACCTCGCTCGCAGGGTCGGTCACCGTGGACAGGTAATTGCTGATCGCCGCGTCGTACTGCGCCACGCGGTTGAACGCGGCCACCGACAGCGCAAAACGCTTGGCCGCCGACAGCTGGCCGTCGTGCGCCTCCAGTTCGGCGAGCAGGTCGGCGTATTGCGCCGGATCGGCGGCCACCGCCACGCGCGCGAAGTTCTTCGCCGCCGAGCGCAGCATCGCCGGGCCGCCGATGTCGATGTTCTCCACCGCCTCGGCGAGCGTGCAGTCGGCCTTGGCGGTGACCGCCTCGAACGGATACAGGTTCAGCACCAGCAGGTCGATCGCGGCGATGCCGTGTTCGGCCATCACCGCGTCGTCGGTGCCGGCGCGGCCGAGCAGGCCGCCGTGCACCAGCGGGTGCAGGGTCTTGACCCGGCCGTCCATCATTTCCGGGAAGCCGGTCAGCTCGGACACGTCCTTGACCGCCAGCCCGGCCTCGCGAATGGCCTTGGCGGTGCCGCCGGTGGACAGCAGCTCGACGTTGCGCGCGGCCAGCGCGCGGGCCAGGTCGATCAGGCCGGTCTTGTCGGAAACGGACAGCAATGCCCGGCGCACGGGCAGGAAATCGGAGGACATGGGGGCAGGGCACACATCGGAGCGGGGAGTGGATATTGTAGGCTGCGCCGCCCCGGCATGGACCCTCAGGACCCCGCAATGGTTTCGATCTACGCATTGAAAGGACGCTTCCAGGACCTGCTGCGGCCCGGGGTGCGCGGCCTGTACCGGCTCGGGGTGACCGCCAACCAGGTCACCGTGGGCGCCGCTGCGGTGTCGCTGCTGGTCGCCGCCTGGGTGTTCTGGCGCGGTCCGGCGCAGCCGCTGTGGTACGCGCTGCTGCCGGCGTGGATGCTGCTGCGCATGGCCTTGAACGCGGTCGACGGCATGCTGGCGCGCGAGTTCGGCCAGCAGTCCAGGCTCGGCGCCTACCTCAACGAATTGAGCGACGTGATCGCCGATGCGGCGCTGTACCTGAGCCTGGCCAGCGTGCCCGGCGCGGGGGCCGGCTGGCTGTGGGCGCTGGCGCTGGCGGCGGCATTGACCGAGTATGCCGGGGTGTTGGGGCTGATGGTCGGTGCCGGACGGCGCTACGACGGACCGATGGGCAAGAGCGATCGCGCCTTCGCCATCGGCCTGCTGGGGCTGCTGCTGGCCGGCGGTTGGGTGGGGGCGAAGACGGTGGACGGGTTCGCGATCGTGCTGGCGCTGCTGTGCGCGGCGACGGTGCTGCGGCGCGTGGCCGCCGGCCTGCGCGAGGGCGCGCCGCGCTGAGCCGCGCGGCGCGGGCCGCGGCAACGACACGCAAGCGGTAGCGGTACTCACGGCAAGAGCAAGTACGACGACAGGGAATCGGCAACGGATGCGGCAGGTCAGCGAAAGCGAGTTTTGCAGTTTCGACGGAACACGGCTGTTCTACCGGCATTGGCCGGCCACGGCGCCGGCGGCGGCGCCACGCGCGGTGGTGCTGTTGCACCGCGGCCATGAACATTCGGGGCGGGTCGTGCACCTGGCCGACGAACTGGGCCTGGACGACTGCGCGATGTTCGCCTGGGATGCGCGCGGCAACGGCCGCTCGCCCGGCGTGCGCGGCGATGCGCCCGGCTTCCCGGCGCTGGTGCGCGACCTGGACCGCTTCATCACCCATATCGGCGAGACCCACGGCATCGCGATGCAGGACATCGTGGTGATCGCGCAGAGCGTGGGCGCGGTGATCGCCAGCACCTGGGTGCACGATTACGCGCCGCCGCTGCGCGCGCTGGTGCTGGCCTCGCCGGCGTTCAAGGTCAAGCTGTACGTGCCGTTCGCGCGGCCCGGGCTGGCCTTGATGCACAAGCTGCGCGGCAATTTCTTCGTCAACAGCTACGTCAAGCCGCAGTGGCTGACCCACGACCCGGCGCGCGTGGCCAGCTACCGCGACGATCCGCTGATCACCCGGCCGATCTCGGTGCGGGTGCTGCTGGGCGTGTACGCCGCGGCCGACCGCGTGGTCGGCGATGCGCAGGCGATCACCGTGCCGGTGCAACTGCTGGTGTCCGGCGACGACTTCGTGGTGCATCGCGGCCCGCAGGACCGTTTCTACGAGCGGCTGTCCTCGCCGGTGAAGGAGCGGCACCTGCTGCCCGGGTTCTTCCACGACACCCTGGGCGAGCGCGACCGCGCGCCGGCGCTGGCGCAGATCCGCCGCTTCGTGCGCGAACGCTTCGCCGAAGCGCCGGCACTGCCGGGCCTGCTGCAGGCGCACCGGCGCGGGCCCACCTTCGAGGAAGCCGAGCGGCTGTCCTGGCCGCCGCAAAAGTACAGCCTGCAGGACCTGCGCTGGCGCTTCGTGCGCGCCAACCTGCGCTTCGGCGGCACTTTGTCCGAGGGCGTGGCGCTGGGCCTGCAGACCGGCTTCGATTCCGGCAGCACGCTGGATTACGTGTATCGCGACCGCGCCGCCGGCAAGAGCTCGTTGGGCCGCTTCATCGACCGCAACTACCTGGATGCGATCGGCTGGCGCGGCATCCGCGTGCGCCGCACCCATCTGCACGAACTGCTGCGCCTGGCCATGCAGCGCCTGCGCGACGCTGGCGCGCCGGTGCACGTGCTCGACATCGCCGCCGGCCACGGCCGCTACGTGCTGGAAGCGCTGGCCGGCGGCGAACAGCGTGCCGATGCGATCGCGCTGCGCGATTTCAGCGACTTGAACGTGGAGCGCGGGCGCGCGCTGATCGCCGAACTCGGCGCCGCCGACATCGCCCGCTTCGAACAGGGCGACGCCTTCGACCGCGACGCGCTGGCGGCGCTGCAGCCGCGGCCGACGCTGGCGGTGGTGTCGGGCCTGTACGAACTGTTCCCCGACAACGATCAGGTGCTGCGTTCGCTGCAGGGCGTGGCCGCGGCGGTCGAACCGGGCGGCTACCTCGCCTACACCGGCCAGCCCTGGCATCCGCAGCTGGAATTCATCGCCCGCGCGCTGACCAGCCACCGCGGCGGCGCGGCCTGGGTGATGCGCCGCCGCACCCAGCAGGAGATGGACGAACTGGTGCGCGCGGCCGGCTTCCGCAAGCTGGAGCAGCGCATCGACGAATGGGGCATCTTCACCGTGTCGCTGGCGCAGCGGATCGCGCCGTGAGCAAAGCGGCGCCGCGGCCGTGGCGGCGGGCGCTGGCGTGGCTGGCGCTGCTGGGGCCGTTCTTCTTCCTCAGCTACGGCCTGGCCAATACGCTGGCCGAGCGCCGCGCCTACGTGCCGTCGCTGCCGTTCGCGTGGGAAACGCAGATTCCGTTCTGGCCGTGGACGATCGTGCCGTACTGGTCGATCGACCTGTTCTACGTGATCTCGTTCTTCGTCTGCCGCAGCCGCGCCGAACTGGACACGCATGCCAGACGGCTGCTGACCGCGCAGTTGCTGGCGGTGGGCTGCTTCCTGCTGTGGCCGCTGCGCTTCGGCTTCGAACGGCCGCCCAGCGATGGCGTGTTCGGCTGGTTGTTCGCGGTGCTGCTGGGTTTCGACAAGCCGTTCAACCAGGCGCCGTCGCTGCACATCGTGCTGCTGGTAGTGCTGTGGGTGCGCTATGCGCAGCATCTGCACGGTCTCGCGCGCGGCGCGCTGCACGTCTGGTTTGCGCTGATCGGGCTGTCGGTGCTGACCACCTACCAGCACCATTTCCTGGACATTCCCACCGGCCTGGCCGCGGGTTGGCTGTGCGTGTGGCTGTGGCCGCAGCGGGTGGCGGCGCCGTGGAGCGCACTGGCCGTGGCGCGCGATCCGGTGCGTTGGAGGCTGGCCGGCGCCTACCTGTGCGGCAGCGCCGCCTGCGTCGCGCTGGCCTGGGGACTGGGCGGCGCGGCATGGTGGCTGCTGTGGCCGGCGCTGTCGCTGCTGCTGGTCGCGTTCGACTACGCGCTGCTCGGCGCGATCGGCCTGCAGAAGCGCGCCGACGGCCGCCTCAGCCTGGCCGCGCGCTGGCTGTACGCGCCGTACCTGGTCGCGGCCTGGCTCAACTCGCGCGCCTGGACCCGGCGCGATCCGGCGCCGCGCGAGATCGCCGACGGCGTCTGGCTGGGGCGCCTTCCCGGCCGCGGCGAGCGCGCTGCGTTCGCCGCGGTGGTCGATGTCTGCGCCGAACTGTCGCTGCGCGATGCCGGTGCGCACGATCGCAGCGTGCCGATGCTGGACCTGGTCGCGCCGCCCGCGGATGCATTGCGCGAGGCCGCCGCCGCGATCGAGGCCGCCCGCCGCCATGGTCCGGTGCTGGTGTGCTGCGCGCTGGGCTATTCGCGCAGCGCAGCGGCGGTCGCCACCTGGCTGCTGCATAGCGGTCGCGTCGCCGATCTGGATGCCGCGCTCGCGCTGCTGCGCGCACGCGCAGCGCGAATCGTGCTGGGGCCTGCGCAGCGCGATGCCATCGCCGCCTCGTGCGCCGCTCCGGCCGCTCCGCCGCACGCCCTGGAGCTGCCGGCATGAGCACGCCGCTGGAACTGCGCACGATGGCCGCGCTGCTGCGGCAGGTGGCCCCGCTGGACCGGCTGTCGCTGGCGTTGCTCGCCGTCGCGCTGCTGCTGGGTGCGTGGTACGCCAACGCCGACGCGTCACTGGCGGCGATGCTGTGCCTGCTCAGCGTGCTCGCCGGCGTGGTGCAGCGCTACTGGGCCGCGCGCGTCGGCCTGGATGCAGCGCTGCTCGAAGCGGTGCTGGCCGAAGCGAACTTCGACCAGGCCGGCAGCGATCTTGACGCCGCCCTGCATCGGCTCGGCCTGCTGCGACGCCTACCGCCGCCGCGCGACTGGCAAGCGCGCTGGCGCGGCATGCGCGGCTTGCTGCTGCGGCAGATCGCCAGCCTGGCGCTGCAACTGCTGGCGCTGCTGGCGGCGCCGATCGCGGCGCAGTTCGCATGACGGAGTGCAGGCCATGACCACATCCGCCGATCCGGCGCCGCTGCACGACGCCGATGCCGCGCAACAGGCGCTGTGGCAGCGCCTGCAGGCCTACCGTTTCGGCGAGGAGGACGACGCGTTGCCGGTATTCGTGCGCCGCGTGGCCAAGGAAGCCAAGGTCTCCCTGGCCGAAGCCGCGCAGGCGGTGGAGGAATACCGACGCTTCTGCTTCCTGGCCTGCAGCAGCGCCGACGCCGAGGTCACGCCCAGCACGCTGATCGACCAGGTCTGGCATACCCACCTCACCGATACCCACGAATACTGGCAGCGCTTCTGCCCGCAGGTGTTGCAGACCACGCTGCACCATCGGCCCGGGCGCGGCGACGCCGCCGACGCCGATCGCCACGCGCTGCAGTACCGGACCACCCTGGCGCGCTACCGCCGCCATTTCGGCGATCCGCCGGCGGCGTGCTGGCCAGCGCCGGGCGATACGACAGCGCCGCCACCGCGGCTGCGCAGCGATGTCGCGGCGCGGCGTTGGCCGATGCCACGCGAGGGTGGCAAAGCGCTGTGGCTGTGGCTGTGGTTGCTGGCGACGCTGCTGCTGGGCGGGTGGCTGAGTTCGATCAACCCCGCCGCGTCGCCGTTGCACTGGCGCGGCGGTTCGTTCCTGCTGCTGTTCCTGGTGGCGATCGGGCTGGCCTGCGCATCGGCCGCGCGGCTGCGGCGCGCGGTGCGCGGCCTCGGCCAGCAGCGCGCGGTCCGGCAGGTGGACAACGCCGAACTGGCGTTCCTGGCCGGCGGCAGCGAGCGCGTGGCGGACATGCAACTGGCCTTGCTGCTGGCGTGCGACGCAGTGCAGTTGCAGCTGGCGCCGTCGAGCCTGCGTGGCAGCCATCGCGACGCGGCCCAGCTGCAGGTCACGGACGCTGCAGTGCCGGCGGCGCTGCAGCGCGCGCTGCTGCTGGTGCGCGCCAACCCGAAATTGCCGCTGGCGCTGCAGGCATTGCGCGACGATGCGTTGCCGCTGCACGAGGCGTTGATCGGCAAGCGCCTGTTGCTCGGCCGCGGCCAGGCCTGGTGCGCGCGTCTGCTCGGCGCCGCGCCGCTGCTGGCGCTGTGGATCGCCGGCGCGCTGAAGATCGACATCGGCCTGCAGTTGCAGCGCCCGGTCGGCTTCCTGGTCGCGGCGATGGTGCTGGTGACGATGCTCGCGCTCGGCTTCCTGTTGACGCCGCCGCGGCGCAGCGTCGCCGGCGAGCGCTTGCTCGCCGAGCGCGACAAGGCATGGCGCGCAGGCGCCGGAGCGGCGCCCGCGCCACAGGCGTTGCACCTGGCATCGCCCCTGGCCCTGGCCGGCACCGGCGTGCTGCTGGGGACGCCATGGGTGGACTACCACGCGTTGCGTACGCCGATCGTCGCCAGCAGCGGCAACGGTAGCGGCAGCAGCTGCACCAGCACCAGCAGCTGCACCAGCGGCAGCAGCGGCGATGGAGGCGGCGGCAGCAGTTGCAGCAGCGGTTGCGGCGGTTGCGGCGGCGGAGGCGGCGACTGATGGCACGACCGACGATCAGCGAACGCCGCGCGCAGTGGCGCGCGCGCCTGGCGACGGCGCTGCGCGCCCGCGGCGCCACCCCCAATGGCCTGTCCTGGACCGCCACCGGCTTCGCCGCGCTGGCGGCGCTGATGTTCTATTGCGCCTGGCGCGAGCCGCCGCGCGATGCGGCCGGCTTGCTGCTGCTGGCCGCGCTCGCCCTGCAAGGCCGATTGCTGTGCAACCGCCTGGACGGGCTGATGGCGCGGCAGGCGCAGATGATCGGCCGCGCCGGCGAGGTCTACAACGAAGCGCCGGACCGGCTGTCCGATGTCGTGGTGTGCCTGGGCGTGGGCTACGGCCTGCAGCACGTGCTGAGTTGGGGCGCCGAGTTGGGCTGGGCCGCGGCCCTGCTGTGCGTGGGCACCGCCTACGTGCGCATGCTCGGCCTGGCCTGCGGCGTCAGCGAGCCGGTGCAGGGTCCGATGGCGCGCGTGCAGCGCATGCGCTGGCTGTCGCTGGCCGCGTTGCTGGCGGCCGTCGCGCTGCTGCTGCAATACACGGCCGTCGCCGAAATGATTCTGGTCGCGACCATGGCGCTGCTGATCGGCGGCGCGGCCTTGACCATCGTGATGCGTCTGCGCGCCATCGTGCGCGAACTGGAGTGGACATGATCGAGCGCCTGATCGCCCGCGGCTGCAGTGCCGCGATCCGCATCCTGACCGGCGCGCGAGCGTTCTGGCGCGGCTGCATTCCCTCCAGCGAGCGCCGCGTGTACTACGGCAACCACGCCAGCCACGGCGACTTCGTGCTGATCTGGTCGTCGTTGCCGGCGGCGCTGCGGCGCGAGGTGCGGCCGGTGGCCGCGGCCGAGTACTGGCAGCGCGACGCGCTGCGCCGCTACCTGATCCACTCGGTGTTCAACGGCGTGCTGATCGAGCGCGAGGCCGCGCAGCGCAGCCGCGATCCGATCGAGTGCCTGTGCGAGGCGGTCGATGGCGGCGGTTCGTTGATCCTGTTCCCGGAAGGCACGCGCAACACCGAGGAAGGCGTGCTGCCGTTCAAGAGCGGCATCTACCACCTGGCGCGGCACCGCCCGGAACTGGAATTCGTGCCGGTGTGGATCGACAACCTCAAGCGGGTGATGCCCAAGGGCAAGTGGCTGCCGCTGCCGTTGCTGTGCACCACCACCTTCGGCGAGCCGTTGCGGCTGGGCGCCGGCGAGGACAAGCAGGCGTTCCTGGAGCGCACGCGGGCGGCGCTGTTGGCGCTGTCGCCGGAACAGATGGAGGCCGCACGATGAGCGCGATCGCCTTCAGCGACCACCTGCAGCAATCTTCGCTGCGGCAGCAGACCATCTGGCTGTTCCTCGGCATCGCCGCGGTGCTGCTGCTGGCCACGTTGATTTCCGAAACGCTGCGCTGGCGCGCGCGCGGGCGCCCCAGTGCGGTGCTCGACAACCTGGTGGCGCGGATCCGCGCGTGGTGGGTGATGGCCGCGGTGGTGGCGCTGGCGTTCGTGTTCGGACGCATCGGCGTGATCGTGCTGTTCGCGCTGGTGTCGCTGTTCGCGCTGCGCGAGTTCATCACCCTGGCGCCGACCCGGCGCGGCGACTACTACGCGCTGCTGGTGGCGTTCTACATCGTGCTGCCGTGGCAATACTGGCTGGTGTGGAGCGGCTGGTACGGGCTGTACACGCTGCTGATCCCGGTCTACGCGTTCCTGGTGCTGCCGATCCTGGCCACCATCGGCGGCGACACCACGCGCTACCTGGAGCGCACCGCGAAAGTGCAGTGGGGGCTGATGATCTGCGTGTTCTGCATCTCGCACGTGCCGGCGCTGCTGAACCTGGAGATCCCCGGCTACGAAGGCCGCAACCTGCTGCTGTTCGCGTTCCTGGTGATCGTGGTGCAGTCCTCGGACGTGCTGCAGTACGTGTGGGGCAAGTTGATCGGCAGGCACCTGATCGCGCCGAAGCTGTCGCCGTCCAAGACCGTGGAAGGCTTCGTCGGCGGCATCCTGTCGGCCAGCGCGCTGGGCGCGGCGCTGTGGTGGATCACCCCGTTCTCGCCGCTGCAGGCGTTCGCGCTGGCGCTGGTGGCCAACCTGATGGGCTTCTTCGGCGGTCTGGTGATGTCGGCGATCAAGCGCGACCGCGGCATCAAGGACTGGGGCCACATGATCGAAGGCCACGGCGGCGTGCTCGACCGGCTGGACTCGGTGTGCTTCGCCGCGCCGGTGTTCTTCCACCTGATCCGCTATGGGTGGGTGTGAGGGGCCGGGATGACCAGCCATGCGGCTGTGGAAAAGCGGGGGATTGGGGATTCGCGCGAGCGACCGCTTTCTGTAGGAGCGGCTTCAGCCGCGACGCGTTACCGGTAAGGCGTCGCGGCTGAAGCCGCTCCTACACAAAAGCGCCCGGGCTGAAATAAAAAAGCTGCCTTTTCTGCAGAAAGGGCGGCTTTTTCTCGGGTCGCTTGACGATTTGCATGAGGAGGCGATTCTGCAGTCCCGAGTCCCGAGTCCCGAGTCCCGAGTCCCGAGTCCCGAGTCCCGAGTCCCGCCTCAAGCCAACCCGTATTCCTTCAACTTCTTGCGCAGCGTGGCGCGATGGATGCCCAGCATCGCCGCGGCGCGGCTCTGGTTGCCTTCGCAGTGGTTGAGCACTTCCACGAACAACGGGATCTCCATCTCGCGCAGCACGATCTCGTACACATCGTCGGCGTCGCAGCCATCGAGGTCGCGCAGGTAGCGGCGCACGGACTGCGCCACGTGTTCGCGCAGCGTCGGCTTCGGCGCGCCGCGACTGGAGTCAGGACGAGTGGTGGCAGCGTTCAAGTTCGGCGGGTCCCCGGATGACGTCGGCGCCGGAAGGTTGGAGGGCCGGCGCGGGGGGACGAGTCTAGCGCGTGGCCTGCCTCGCTGCCATGCCGGATCGTGGTGTCACAGCGTTTCAGTGGAAGTCGAAACTGAATGCAGCGGTTCCCGCGGCCGGTTCGCGCACCTGGAACGCCACCTGCGCGCTCTGTCCGGGTGCCAGCGTCGCCGTATCCGGGCGGGTGCGGCCCAGGTACTCCTCCGGGCGCAGCACGCGGCTGCCGATGGTGCGGCCGTCGGCGTCGGCCAGCGACAGCTGCAGCAGCGGCCAGGCCTGCGCCCAGCGCGCGTCGTTGCGGAAGGTGGCCTGGATCTGCAGGGTGCCGGCGCGGCCGGGCAGCGGCCGCACCTCACGGCTGAGCATGGTGAACGCGCTCGGCTCGCGCCACGGCGGCAGGCTGCAGCGCAGCGCCTGGCACACGCCGGCCACCCACGGTCGCCAGCGCACGTCGGCGCCCAGCCGTTGCCGGTCGGCGACCAGGATCTGCAGCGCCAGCAGCAGGCCCAGCCCGACCAGCGCGATCCACTGCCAGGGCGCGGCGCGCAGTACCGGCCGGCGTGGCGCGCTGGGCTGCATGAAACTGGGCGCGGCGCTGGTGGTGGCGATCGCTGCTGTGGCAAGTTCCGGTTCCTGCTCCGGCGGCGGCGCCAGCGCCGGTTCCAGCACCGGCTCCGGTTCGGACTGCGGTTCGAGTCCGGCAGGCGCGATCGACTCGCCGGTCGCCGCGGCGGGCGGCGTTGCGGCGACTCCGGCGGCGCGCGAGGCGTCCGCCTCCGACATCGACGCCGGCTCGGACTCCGGCGCGCCGGGGGCATCGGCACGCGGCGCCGCGCCGTTACCGGTATCGCCCGTCTCGGCGGGGCCGGCCGCCGCGTCCGCAGCGGGACCTGCCGTCTCGGCGGCATCGGCCTGTTCCGGCACCGGCTGCTGGGGCTGGGGCTGGCGCAGCAAGGTCGCCAGGCTGGGACGGGGCGGGGTGGGATCGGGCATGCGTGCAGGCGACGGCGGCAACGAGACCCCTATTCAAGCACGCGCGGGAGCGAGCTGCAGTGCGCTCGTGGCCTTCGTGGGCTTCTGTAGGAGCGGCTTCAGCCGCGACAGGCACCTTCGGTAAGTTCCTGTCGCGGCTGAAGCCGCTCCTACAGGGACATCGGATCCCTGCTCAGCGCCGGTGCTTGCCGGTGCCGATCAGGTCCAGCAGGCCGGCGCGCTGGCGGGGACTCAGGGTCTCGAAGCTGTCGAGCAGGCGCGCCTGCTGGTCGGACAGCTGCCGGTAGTGCGCGGCTTCCTCGGCGACGGACAGCGGTTCGCCGAACACGCGTTCGCCGCGGCCGGTGGCCAGGTATTCGAAGGTCAGCCCGCTGCGGCGGGCCAGGGCGATCAGGTGCTCCACCGCCGGCGCGGTGCCGTCGGCCATCTCCCACTGCGCCACGGCGCTGCGGGTCACCGACAGGTCCAGCGCGAGCGCTTCCTGGGTGAGACCGGTCAGCTTGCGCGCTTCGCGCACCCGTTCGTACAGCCTGCTGTTCACACTCACCTCCGCGGGGGAGGCGAGATATAGCCGCGCCGACTGGGAAAGTTGGTTCGTACGGCTTTCAATGTGGGCTTTGTTGTTGATACTGTCGTCGGCGATGGCTGTGCGCAGTGAAGACGCCGCATCGTTTGCGCCGTCTCTGCCGCCGCCGCCCGACCCGCTGCCATGGACCAGGACGCGCCGATGCACACGCAGGATGCCCCGCTGCAGGATGCCCACCGCTCTCGTTTCGCGATCGCCCCGCTGCGCACGCACAGCCGCCCGCGGCCGCCGCCGGGGATCGGCGCGCACCGCTACCGGATCTGGGCCGATGCCGGCGACGGCCGCTGCGCGGTCAGGCAGGGCTGGTCGTGGCAGGTGTTCGCGCTGCCGTATCCGCCCGCGCCGCCGTCGCGGGCGCCGGCGCTGCTATGGCTGCTGGTGCACGCCGCGGGCTGGCTGGCGCTGGTGCAGACCCTGGGCGCATCGGCACTGATCGGCGTGCTGCTGGAACTGGCCTGGCGGCTGCCGCGGGCGCGGCGCGGCCATCGCTGGCACGAGCGCCGCCTGCGCGCGCAGGGCTGGCGGCCGCGGACCCGGGTGCTGGCGATCCATGCCGAGGCGGCGTTGCTGACCGCGGCGATCCGCAGCCTGGCCGCAGGCCGCGGGTGAGTGCTGGATCCGGCGCGAGCGCGTGAGCGGACCCGCCGGTCCGCGAACTCAGGCGCTACGCACGCCGTCGATGCGCATCCAGTCGCCGTCCTGTTCGCTGCGCAGCTGCTCGAACCACGGTGCGTAGCGCTGCAACAGCTCCTGTTCCTGGCCATGCAGGATCCCCGACAGGGCGATGCGCCCGCCCGGCGCGACGCGTTCGGCCAGGGTCGGCGCCAGCGCGTCCAGCGCCGAGGCCAGGATGTTGGCGACCACCACCGGATAGGTGGCCGCCGGCTCGTCGGCCGGCAGGTGCACCGTCAGGCGCGCGCCGACGTCATTGCGCTCGGCGTTGTCGTGCGTGGCCAGCAGCGCCTGCGGGTCGTTGTCCACGCCCACCGCCGCCGCCGCGCCCAGCTTCAGCGCGGCCAGCGCCAGGATCCCGGAGCCGCAGCCGAAGTCGAGCACGCGCGCCTGCGCCAGCGCGCCGTCGGCGGCCAGGGCATCGAGCCAGCGCAGGCACAGCGCGGTGGTCGGGTGGGTGCCGGAACCGAACGCCAGGCCCGGGTCCAGCCGCACCACCGCGGCATCGGCGCCGCGCGCGTCCTCGGGCAGGTCGTGGTTCCACGGCACGATGAAGGTGCGCGTGCCGAAGCGCATCGGCTGGAACTGGTCCAGCCAGGCGCGTTCCCAGTCCTGGTCGTCGACCTTGCGGAACGTGGCCTGGGCCCAGTCCAGGCCCGGATCGAACGCTTCCAGCGCGGCCAGCAGCAGCAACGCGTCCTGCTCGGCGGGGAACAGCGCGCTGAGCACCAGCGTGCCCCACAGCGGGGTCTCGCCGACCCCTGGTTCCAGGATCGCGCGCTCGTTGCTGGTGTCGGCCTCGGCGTCGAGCAGGGTGACCGCCAGCGCGCCGACGTCCTCCAGCGCGTTCTCGTAGCGGGGCTGGGTGGCATCGGTGCAGCGCACAGTCAGTTCGAGGAACGGCATCGGTCGGGCACAAGGAGGAATGACCGCGCATCTTAGACGACCGCCGCGGCGGCCCGAACCGGCGCCGGTCGCGCGCGCCGTGACCGCGGCCGCCATTGTCTGCCGTGGCCCGCCATCGGCTGCGTTAGACTGCGACATTGCGGCGGCCCCCGGTTCCAGCGGACGCGGCCGCGCTCCTCGCCTGCTGCCCCGATCGACTACGCGCATGCCCTTCGCCGTGTCCCGCAAAACCTGGCTGTTGCTGGCGCCCGCTGCGCTGCTGCTGGGCGTGGTCGGCTATCGCGCGCTGCTGCTGCTGGCGGCGGCGCCGGCGCTGCCGGTGACCGCGGGTGCCGCTGTGGCCACCCCGGTCATCGCGGACGTGTCGGGGCAGGACCAGCGCAGGCGCAGCTCGGTGCAGGCATTGCCGGCGGCGTCGCCCGACCGCCGCACCGCGCTGGAACGCAGCCCCGACCTGTACCGCACCGCGCAGCAACTGTCCGCCGCCGCCGCGCAGGGCGATGCCGATGCGTCCTGGCTGCTCAGCCGCATCTACGACTATTGCGCCGGTTATGCGATGAATCCGGCCGGCTATGCCGCCGACACCCGCGCGATCGATGCGGCGCAGTTGCCGACCTCGGGGCGCATGGTCGATGCGCGCGCGCGGGTCGGCCGCCGCTGCGCCGGCTTCGTGCCCGGCGACGGCCTCACCCGCCAGGCCATCGTCGCCCAGCGCGTGCAGGCCGCGCGCGGCGGCAACCTGGCCGCGGAGGCGGCGCTGCTGACGCTGGGGCAGCCGCTGCAGTCCTCGGCCGGTTACAAGCGCGACCTGGTCGAACGGGTGCGCGCCTCCGGCGATCCGGACGCCTACATGGCGCTGGCGCCGGCGATGGGCCTGGCCGCCAGCGGCGACGACAGCCTGGACGAGCGCATCGCCGGCACCGCCTTCACCGAACTGGCCTGGCAGCTGGCGGCCTGCCGGCTGGGGCTGGATTGCGGCCCGAACAGCGAGTTGATGACCCGCTATTGCGCCAACGGCGGGATCTGTTCGCAGGACCCGACCCAGGATTTCAGCAGTTTTGTTTACGACGCCGCGGTGCCGCGGCAAGGCACGGACACGATGAACGACATGGTCAACCGTCTGGTGGATACGACAGGAGCGGGCTCATGAATTACCGGCGATGGCTGCACGGCGCCAAGTTCTGGTTCTGGGTGCTGGCCCTGGTCGCCTATTCGGCGGCGGCGGCCGGCTTGCTGCTGATCGACACGGCCGAGCAGCGCTACCGCGGTCTGTCCAAGGTCGAACTGACCACCACGCACGCCGACCCGGACCTGCGCCGCGCCGGCGCCGCGCAGGTGGCGGCGATCTACCGCGCCCGCAGCGGCATGCCGTTCTCCACGCTGAGCCCGGGCAGCACCTTCCAGATCGTGTGGCCGGACGGCTCCACCGAGACGGTGATGATCGTCAGCCCGACCTCGACCCTGGGCGCCGAACCGGTGCCGGGGACGCAGGCGAAGTAGCCGGGATTTGGGATTGGGGATTGGGGATTCGCAAAGGCGAGTCTTCGGCCCCGATCTGTTGGTGCGACCCGATATTTCAGCGCATCGCGGCGGACGTGCGGCGCACCTAGCGCTGTTCGGACAGCGCCACGGCATCGGCGCCGGCCGGGAAATGCAGCCGCTCGGAAACGTCGTTGGCCGCTTCCCAGATCGCCTGGGCGACGTCGCTGGCCATGGTCACCGCCGCCGGTTGGCCCAGGTGCGAGAACACCTCGCGGGCAAAGGGCGCGTAGGCGTCCGGGATCAGGCCCTGCATGCGCTGCTGTCCGTTGGCGGTGAACTGGGTGGACGGGCCGTAGCCGGGCTCCACCAGCTTGACCCGCAGGCCGAACGCCTGCAGTTCGTGGCGCAGCGATGCGGTGAAGCCCTGCACCGCAGTCTTGCTCGCCGTGTACGCGGCCACCAGCGGGAACGGCGCCAGCGTGGCGCTGGAGGTCACGTTGACGATGACGCCCGCGCCGCGCTGGCGAAACCGGGGAATGGCGGCCTGGCACATCGCCATGACGCCGAAGGTGTTGGTCTCGAACACCTCGCGCACGGTCGCCATCGGCGTGGCCTCGAACGCGCCGAACAGCCCGATGCCGGCATTGTTGACCAGCACGTCGATGGGGCCGGCCGCCTCCAGCGCCAGCGCGATGCTGTCGGGCTGGGTCACGTCCAGCGCCAGCATGCGCAGGTCGGGCGAGGCCGGCAGCAGCGCCGGTCGGGGCTGGCGCATGGTGGCGACGACGTTCCAGCCTTGGGCCAGGAAGTGGCGCGCGGTTTCCAGGCCGTAGCCGGAGGAGCAGCCAGTGATCAGGACGGTCTTCATTGCGGTCTCCAGAAGTGAGTGGACTCGGGAGGAAACGATAGGTCAGCTGTCTCGGATGATCGATAATGCGGAATCCGTTTTGTTTTAGCGAAAGTCCGAAATGCACGATCCGCTTTCTGAGCTCGTCCGCCTGCTCCACCCCCGCGCGGTGTTCGCCAACCTGATCAGCGGCAAGGGCAACTGGGCGGTGCGCTATGCCGAGTACGGGCAGCCGGGGTTCTGCATCGTGCTGGAAGGCAGCGCCGTGCTGGCGGTGGACGGGCATCCGCCGCTCGCGATCGGCGCCGGCGATTTCGTGCTGCTGCCGACCACGCCGGCGTTCACGCTCTCCAGCCTGGTGCCGGGGCCGCCGGTGTTCATCGATCCGAAGGTCGTTCCCGGCGGGCAGGGCGAGCGGCGCCACGGCGAACCCGACGGCGCGCCGGACATGCGCTCACTGGGCGGCGCCTTCCTGTTCGACAGCGCCCATGCCGGGCTGCTGGTCTCGCTGCTGCCGGCGGTGGTCCACGTGCGCGGCGTGGGCCGGCTGATGCAACTGGTGCAGATGGTGGGAGAGGAGTACCACGACAGGAAGCCGGGCAACGACTACATGCTGTCGCGGCTGGTCGAGATGCTGCTGGTCGAGGCCATGCGCTGGACGACGGCGGGAAATGCGCCGCCGGGCCTGTTGCGCGGTCTGGGCGACGAACGGCTGGCGCCGGCGCTCACGCGGATCCATGCCCGCATCGATCACGCCTGGACCGTGGGCGAACTCGCGCAGGCGGCCGCGCTGTCGCGCTCGACGTTCTTCGACCGCTTCGCCCGCACGGTCGGCGTGCCGCCGATGGAGTACGTGCTGGCCTGGCGCATGGAGCTGGCGAAGGACCTGCTGCGGCGCGGATCGAACGTGGCCGAGGTGGCGCAACGCGTCGGCTATGGCTCGACCAGCAGCTTCAGCGTCGCCTTCAGCCGCCACGTGGGCGAAGCGCCCAGCCACTACGCCAAGCGCTGACGGAAAACGCGGCGGCGATGCCGACGGCAGGATTTTGCAACGCCATCTGCGAGCAATCCGAAGCGGCCGGATGCGATCCGCAATGTGCCGCGCAACGCGCATCCGGCGACGCTTGCCCAAGACGCGTCCTGGCAGCGACTAGAACCGGTCGCCTGCCATCACCAGGAAGGGATCGCGACCCGGACCCCGCATTTGCGAATCCCCAATCCCGAATCCCCAATCCCGGCTCTCAAACCAACGCAATCGACTTGTTCTTGCGCTCGGCCAGGCGCTTTTCCAGGTAGTGGATGTTCTGCCCGCCGGCCTGGAAGCCCTTGTCGCGCATGATCCGCTGCTGCAGCGGGATGTTGGTCTTGATCCCGTCCACCACCATCTCGCTCAGCGCCACGCGCATGCGCGCGATCGCGGTGTCGCGGTCCGGTCCGTGCACGATCAGCTTGCCGATCATCGAGTCGTAGTTCGGCGGCACCCTGTAGCCGCTGTAGATGTGCGTGTCCACGCGCACGCCGGGGCCGCCGGGCGGGTGGAAGCCGGTGATCAGGCCCGGGTTGGGCATGAAGGTTTCCGGGTCCTCGGCGTTGATGCGGCACTCGATCGCATGGCCGCGCAGCACGATGTCGCTCTGCTTGATGCTCAGCTTGTGGCCGGCGGCGATGCGCAGCTGTTCGCAGACCAGGTCGATGCCGGTGATGCGCTCGGTGACCGGGTGCTCGACCTGGATGCGCGTGTTCATTTCGATGAAGTAGAAACGACCGTCCTCGAACAGGAATTCGAAGGTGCCGGCGCCGCGGTAGCCGATGCGCACGCAGGCATCTACGCAGACCTTGCCGATCTCGCTGCGCAGCTGCTCGGTGATGCCGGGCGCGGGCGCTTCTTCGACCACCTTCTGGTGGCGGCGCTGCATCGAGCAGTCGCGCTCGCCCAGGTGGATGGCGTTGCCCTGGCCGTCGGCCAGCACCTGGATCTCCACGTGGCGCGGATTCTCCAGGAACTTCTCCATGTACACCTGGTCGTTGCTGAAAGCGGCCTTGGCCTCGGACTTGGTGGTCTCGATCGCCGCCTTCAGCGCCGCCTCCGAATGCACTACGCGCATGCCGCGGCCGCCGCCGCCGCCGGCCGCCTTGATGATCACCGGGTAGCCGATCTCGCGCGCGACCTTGGTGTTGGCGACGATGTCGTCGCCCAACGGGCCGCCCGAGCCGGGCACGCACGGCACGCCGGCGGCCTTCATCGCGCGGATCGCCTCGACCTTGTCGCCCATCAGGCGGATGGTGTCGGCCTTGGGCCCGATGAAGATGAAACCGGACTGTTCCACGCGCTCGGCGAAGTCGGCGTTCTCCGACAGGAAACCGTAGCCGGGATGGATGGCCTGCGCGTCGGTGACCTCGGCCGCGGCGATCAGCGCCGGGATGTTGAGGTAGCTCTCGGCCGAGGACGCCGGGCCGATGCACACCGACTCGTCGGCCATGGCCACGTGCTTGAGGTTGCGGTCGACGGTGGAATGCACCGCGACCGTGCGGATGCCGAGCGTATGGCACGCGCGCAGGATGCGCAGTGCGATTTCGCCGCGATTGGCGATGACGACTTTATCGAGCATGGGATTCGGGATTCGAGATTGGAGATTCGTAGAGGGCGCCGGGCTCGCGCAGATGTCGCGAATCGTCCAGCGTGCGGATCAATGCGTTGAGCCTGGAAAAGGTGCGGTTCAAGAGATCGAGGGTTGCCGCGTCCGGCGAACCGAACTGCAGCCGTGTCGCGATCTGCATCTGCGTATCCAATTCGGCCAGCGAGCCTCGCGCCATCGACAGATAGCGCAGGTACTCGGCAGTGGACCGCCGCGCGGCGCCCTCCGCGATGTTGGAGGGAACGCTGATCGCCGCGCGCCGCATCTGTGCGGTCAGTCCAAAGCGTTCGGCATCGGGGAAGTTCTGGGTGAGATGGTAGATCGCTTCGACCAACGCCATCGCATCGCGCCACACCGTGAGGCGCTCGTGCGGCCGCTGTTGCGAATCCCAAATCACGAATCCCCAATCCCGGCCGCTCAGCCAATCACAAACAACGGCTGATCGAACTCCACCGGCACGCCGCTGTCGCTGAGGATCGCGACGATGGTGCCGGAGACGTCGGCTTCGATCGGGTTGAACATCTTCATCGCCTCGATGATCGCCAGGGTCTCGCCGGCCTTGACCGCCTGGCCGACCGTGACGAAGGCCGGCTTGTCCGGCGACGGCGAGGTGTAGAAGGTGCCGACCATCGGCGCGCGCAGCACGTGGCCCTCGGGCAGGGCGTTGCCGGGCTTGGCGGTGCCGCCGGTGGAGGCCTCGGTGGGCGAGCTCATCGGCATCGGCGCGGCCGCAGGCGGCGCGGCGACGGGGGCCGGGGCGTACTGCGGGGCGCTGGCGATCATGCCCTTGGGCGTACGCGCAAGGCGCACGCTTTCCTCGCCTTCCTTGATCTCGATCTCGGCGAGATTGGACTCTTCCAGCAGGTCGATCAGCTTCTTGATTTTACGGAGATCCATAACGGCCTCTTGAGGTGAATCGGGAAATGACCGGGCACGCGGCCCGGCGAACACGGAGAGGGTGGCGCAGCGCTGCGCGACGCGCGCTGAAGCCGGGAGTGCCGCTCATGCGCCGGCTCCCAGCCGGGCCAGCGCCGCGTCCATCGCGTAGCGGTAGCTGTCGGCGCCGAAGCCGCAGATCACGCCGAGCGCGTGGTCGCTGAAATAGCTGTGGTGGCGGAACGGCTCGCGGCTGTGCGGGTTGGACAGGTGGATCTCGATGAACGGGATCGCCACCGCCGCCAACGCGTCGCGCAGCGCCACCGAGGTGTGGGTGAACGCGGCCGGGTTGATCAGGATGAAGGCAGTACCGTCGCCGCGCGCGGCCTGCACCCGCTCCACCAGCACGTGCTCGGCGTTGGACTGCAGGCTGTCCAGCTGGTGCCCGGCGGCCGTGGCCTGCGCGAGCAGCGCCGCATCGATCTGCGCCAGCGTCGTGTGCCCATAGACCCCCGGCTCGCGGGTGCCGAGCAGGTTGAGGTTGGGGCCATGCAACAGCAGCAGTCGCGCCATGGAAGACAAAGCATCGGAAAGGGCGGCAGTCTGCGCGAAGCCGGGATTACTGTCCAGTTCGGCGAAGTTGCGCGTGTTTTAAACGGATGTTTGGTTCTGCGGCGTGCGGCGCGGGCAGTGCAAGGCGCGAGGCGGCTTGGTCGCAGTTGCCCTGCTCGCATCCTAGCCCGTCCAGAGCGAGGTCAGTCGAGGCGCTTTCTTGCGCGGAGGCTGTTGCGGTGCGCGATGTGCGACGACGCATGGCACTGGCTGCATTCCGAAGTCGTCTCGCACGTGCGTCTCTGAAGCCCGGGACATCCCTTCCGGTCCCGAGCCGGCAGCGCTCAGCCGGCAGACCGCGCCTTGACCCACAGCCCGAACTCCTTCATCACCGCCACCACCGGTTCCAGGCGCCGCCCGTCCTCGGTCAGCGCGTATTCGACCTTGACCGGCACGGTCGGATAGACGGTGCGCTGAATCAGCCCCGCTTCTTCCAGGGCGCGCAGGTCCAGGGTCAGCATGCGCTGCGAAATGGCCGGAACGTCGCGGCGCAGTTCGTTGAACCGCTTGGGGCCGTCGAGCAGGTACGACACCAGCAACAGGCGCCATCTTCCGCCCAGCAGGCGCATGGCCTCTTCCACGGAGCAGCCGGACACGTTGTCCTTCATCGCAAGTCCCTCGGTGTGCGCACGCTAGGTATAAATTTTGTACCTACATAACATTATAGTGCCTTCTTCCTTTTCTATACCTGGTTTCTAGAATGCGTCGGGCTGCTCGCCCTAGAGCTGCGCCCACTTTCTGGAGATCGCAATGAAGCTGTACTACATCCCGGCCGCCTGCTCCCTCGCGCCGCATATCGTGCTGCACGAGCTCGGCCTCGAGGCGGCGCTGGTGAGGGTCGATCACCGCAAGCATCTGACCGGGGACGGAGAGGATTTCCATCGGGTCAATCCGATGGGCTACGTGCCGGCGCTCGAACTCGACGATGGCAGCGTGCTGCGCGAAGGGCCGGCCATCGTCCAGTACCTGGGCGACCGCAAGCCGGAACTCGATCTGGTGCCGCCCAACGGCAGCATGCAACGCTACCGCTTGCAGGAATGGCTGAACTTCCTGGCCACGGAGATCCACAAGGGCTTCATTCCGCTGCTGTACGCGCGGCTCGCCGGCCAGTACGTGGATACCGCGCGGCCGAAGCTGGAGCAGCGCTTCGCCTGGATCGATGCGCAGCTCGCCGGTCGACAGTTCCTGATGGGGGATGCCTTCACCGTCGCCGATGCCTATCTCTACGCGCTGACCGGCTGGGGCCAGGCGCCCTGGCTGATCTCGCACTACCAGGCGGACATCCACTTCGACGCGTTGCAGAACCTGCAGGCGTGGTACCAGCGCGTGCACGCGCGGCCTTCGGTGCAGCGGGCGCTGAGCGAAGAAGGGCTTCAGTAGGTCGATCGCGCGCACGTCCATCGTGGCTGCGTTTCCCAGTGAGGGAAATGCACCTGGCCATTCCAGCATCGCGCGACGATCGTGCGACGCCATCGCCAAGGTCCGGCGCACGCCGCTTATGGAACAAACGCATCTGCTGATACCCGATCGGCATGCGCCAGATGGCGCGCATTAACCGGCGATTTACACCCGCCGCCGGCATCCCGGGCACAAAGGACGCCCGACCGGCCACGAGTGTCAGCCATGCGAATTGCGATCATCGGCGCAGGATTCTGCGGCAACCTGCTGGCCGCGGCCCTGGCCAGGCAGGGAACGGCCAGCCGGCTGACATTGATCGGCGTGGCCGACACCTTCGGCCGCGGCATCGCCTATGGCGCGGCGCGGCCGGAGCATCTGTTGAACGTGCGCGCCAAGGATCTGGGCGTGGACCCGCAGGATCCGGGCGGGTTCGCCGACGCCTTGCAGCTCGACGCCGCGCAGCGCCTGGAATTCCTGCCGCGGCTGCGCTACGGCCGCTACCTGGAGCAGCACCTGGACGCGGCGCTGGCCGCCTCGGCGGTGGAAGTGGCGCGGGTCAGCGAAGAGGCGGTGGCGGTGGAACGCGGGCCGGATGGCTTCCGCATCTTCCTGGCCAACGGCGAGGACGTGGTCAGCGACGTGGTGGTACTGGCGATCGGCGCGCTGCCGCCGGCGGCGTTACCTGGCATCGGCCCGCGCCTGGCGGTGCACCGGCGCTACATCGGCTGGCCGTGGCAGGACGGGGTACTGGACGAGGTGCCACCGCAGGCGCGGCTGTTGCTGGTCGGCACCGGCCTGACCATGGCCGATGTCGCGCTGACCCTGCGCCGTCGCGGCCATCGCGGTCCGATCACCGCATTGTCGCGGCGCGGCCTGGCGCCGCAGGCGCATCTGGCCCAGCCGGGCGCGCCGGTGACGCTGCCGCCGAGCGTGGCGCAGGCGCTGCGCAACCACGACCTCACCGGCCTGGTGCGCAGCCTGCGCCAGCTGACCACGGTGGTGGAGGACTGGCGCTGCGTGGTCGATGCGCTGCGTCCGCATCTGCAGCCGTTCTGGAAGGGCCTGGCGCCGGCAGCGCGCGCGCGTTTCCTGCGCCACCTACGCCCGTACTGGGAAGCGGCGCGGCATCGGCTGGCGCCGGCCGCGGCCACGGCACTGGCGCAGATGCAGCAGCAGGGCCAGTTGCGCATCCGCGCCGGGCGCCTGCTGCGCGCGCGGCTGGGCGAGAACGCGGTGGAGGCGGTGATCCGCGACCGCGCCAGCAACAGCGCGCGCACCGAAGACTTCGACGTGCTGATCCGCGCCACCGGGCTGGACACCGACGTCGCGCGCACCAGCCATCCGCTGGTCGCGACGATGCGCGATGCGGGCCTGCTGCAGGCCGATCCGCTGGGCCTGGGCCTGGTGGTGGACGCGCGCTTGCAGGTGCGCGATGCCAGCGGCCATCCGGTGCCCGGGCTGCACTGCCTGGGACCGCTGCTGCGCGGCGGCCTGTGGGAAATCACCGCTGTGCCGGAATTGCGCGCCGGCGTGCAACTTCTGGCCGCGGAACTGGCGGCGCTGGGGCCGGCGCGGGTTGCCGGCGGCGGCGCCGGCAGGAAGGCGCAGCGGCAGGCGGTATAGCGCAAGCCGATCCAGGCGACGATCCCGATCCCTGTAGGAGCGGCTTCAGCCGCGACAGGCACCTTCGGCAAGTTCCTGTCGCGGCTGAAGCCGCTCCTACAGGGGCCAGTACGCAAACGAGCGCCTACGGCAACTGCGCCCAGCGCTCCGCTTCGCCCGGTGCGAACGGCCCCAGCTTCTGCCGCACGATGCGGCCGTTGGCGTCGATCAGCACGCTGTAGGGCAGCAGGCCCTGGGTGTCGCCCAGGCGCACGCTGGCGTCGGCCGGGCCGGGGGTTTCCAGCGCGATCGGGTAGCCGATCGGCACCCGCTGCAGGAACGCACGCACGTCCTCGGGGTGGTCCAGGGCGATGCCGAGCACCTGCAGGCCGTCGGCCGGCTGCGCACGCGCAAGGCGATCGAGTTCCGGCATCTCGCGCACGCACGGTTCGCACCAGCTGGCCCAGACATTGACCAACAAGAGGCGGCCGCGGAACTGGGCCAAGGTCAGGCTGCCGCCGTCGAGCGTGGGCAGGCGCAGCGCCGGTGCCGGATCGCCGGGGCGGGCCGCGGCGACGCCGGCCGGCAGCGCGCTGCCGGTGGCCGGCGCCGACGGCGTTGTCGCCGGCGTGCGCCACCAGACCTGCGCGGCGGCAATGCCCAGCACAGCCGCGATCGCCGCCACCGCGAGCAGGCGCGGCGGCGTGGCGTTCATCGCGCCGCGCGCAGCAGGGCGTCCTCGGCCACCGCCTGGCTCAGCACCGGCGGCAGCACGGTCGGCGGTGCGCCCGGACCGTAGACCACGTACAGCGGCACGCCCACCGCCTTGTGTTCGGCCAGGAAGGCGCTGATGCGCGCGTCCTCGTTGGTCCAGTCGCCCTTCATGTACACCGCGTCGACCCGCTTGAGCGTGTCGCGGAAGGCGTCGCTGCCGAGCACGTTGCGTTCGTTGGCCTTGCAGGTCACGCACCAGTCGGCGGTCATGTTGACGAACACCACGCGGTTGTCGGTGCGCAGCCGGTCCAGCATCTCCGGCGAGAAGGCGACGGTGTTGCGTTCTGCAGTGACGCTGGGCGGCGCCAGCCGAGTCACGCCCCACACCGGCAGCAGCGCCAGCAGCACCAGCAGCGAGGCCAGGCGCAAGCCGAGGGTGTGGCTGCGCCAGCGCGCGCGCTCGATCCACCACAGGCCCAGCGCCAGCAGCGTGGCGCCGACCAGCAGCAGCGCCACCGCATCCACGCCGCGCTGCTTGCCCAGCACCCACAGCAGCCAGATCGCGGTCAGGTACATCGGGAACGCCAGCACCTGCTTGAGCGTCTCCATCCACGGGCCCGGCGTGGGCAGGCGCTTGGCCAGCGAGGGGATGAAGCCGACCAGCAGGAACGGCAGCGCCAGGCCCAGGCCCATGGTCAGGAACACCAGCATGCCAATCGCCGGCGGCGCGGCGAACGCATAGCCCAGCGCCAGGCCCATGAACGGGCCGACGCAGGCGCTGGAGACCACGCAGGCCAGCACGCCGGTGGAGAAGTCGCCGAGCGGGCCGCTGCGCGAGGACAGCGACTGGCCGAGCCCGCCCAGGTTGGCGCTGAGCGTGAACACGCCGGACAGGCTCAGGCCCATCGCGAACATCAGGTAGGCCAGCACCGCGACGAAGCCCGGGCGCTGCAGCTGGAAGCCCCACAGCAGATGCGCGGCCACGGCGATGCCGCCGACCACGGCGAAGGACGCCAGCACGCCCAGCGTGTACCACAGCGCATGGCTGCGGGCGCGCGCATGGCTTTCGCCGCTGTGCGCCAGGCCCAGCACCTTCAGCGACAGGATCGGCAGCACGCACGGCAGCAGGTTCAGGATCAGGCCGCCGCCCAGCGCCGCCAGCAACACCCACAGCAGGTTCTGCGGCTCGGCCGCGGGCGCGGTGCTGCGCGCGGCGTTGTGCACCGAGGCGTCGGGCACGCTCGCCGCGTCGGGCGCGGTCACCGGCGTGGCCGCGTCGGCCGCCGCAGCGCTGGCGTCGGCCTGGCGGCTGTCCAGCGGCGTCACCAGCAGCGGCGTCACTTCGGCCTGGTCGGTTGGGCTGAGCTTGCCCTTGGGCAGCGACAGCTTCACCCGCCGGGTCATCGGCGGATAGCAGATGCCGTCGGTCTGGCAGCCCTGGAAGGTGGCGACCAGGGTCGCGTCGGCGGCATCGGCGCGCTGCCGCTGCAGCGGCACGCTGACCTCGGTCTGGTCGAAATACACCACCACGTTGCCGAAGTGCTCGTCCTGGTGCGAGCGGCCCTGCGGCCAGTGCGGCATGCCGGTGCGGATGCCGGTCGCGCCTTCCAGCGCCAGCGCGGTACGGTCGCGATACAGGTAATAGCCCGGCGCCGGGGTGAAGCGCAGCAGCAGGGTGTTGCCGTCGCCGACGATGGCTTCGAAGCCGAACGCCTGGTCCGACGGCAGCGGCAGGCCTTGCACGGCGCCGGCACCGGCGCCGAACAACGGCTTGGCGGCCGGGCCGGCCGCGCCCGGCGCGCTGCCCGGCAACGGCGAGGACGCGGTCGTCGCCGCGCCGGCCTCGGCCGCCGGCAGCGCCACCGTGAGCAGGCGCTTCTGCGGCGGATAGCACACGCCGGCGTCGGCGCAGCCCTGGTAGCGCACCTCCACCTGCAGGCTGGTCGTGGCGGCATCGGCGACGCCGCTCTGCACCGCGTTCAACTCGCCGCGATAGGTTTCCACCTCGCCGAAGTACGGGTCGGTCTTCTTGTGCCCGGCCGGCAGCTGCACGGTCGGGTTGGCCTTGAAGCCGCTCAGCACCCGCACCGCGATCCGGTGCCGATACAGGTAATAGCCGTCGGCGATCTTCCAGTGCAGCTCGATGCGGCCGCGCTCGGGCGCCTGCGCGCTCAGCACGAAGGCCTGATCGACCGGCAGCAGATCCTTTTCGCTGATCGCCAGGGCGGGGAAGGCGGCCAGGGCCAGCAGGCACAGGGCGGCGATACGGTGCAGCACGGTCATCGGCTTACGGTTCCTCACGGGTTTCGGCGTACATCCACTGCAGGTAGGCGGGCAGGCCGCCGGCGACGTCGACCTCGATCAGTTCGGGGACGTCGAAGGGGTGCAGTTCGCACAGCCGCTGTTGCAGCGCGGGGATGCGGTCGGCGGCGGTCTTGATCAGCAGCAGCACTTCCTCGGCCTGCTCCACGGCATCCTGCCAGCGATAGGTGGCGTGCACGCCGGGCAGGCGGCTCACGCACGCGGCCAACCGTTCTTCGACCAAGACCTGGGCGATCCGCGCGGCGCTGGCCGGATCGGGGCAGGTGCTGAACAGCAAACGGAGTGGGGGCGAAGACATGCGGCCGACAGTATAGGGACGCCGGCAGGGCTTTGCCGGGCCTGGTTCGGGCATGAGTGCGCGCCCGCGGGCGTGCGGTTGCAGGCCTGTGCGGGGCTGCGCGGGATGGCGCGGGCCGGGCATGGCGCAGGGCCGCACTGCGGCGAACCGATTTTCGTCGCGGGACATGCACGGTAGCCCGATGGCGATGCAGGGCAGCAGGCGGGAAAACAGGGCCGTGATCGTGCCGGCGTTCGCACGCTGGCGGCGGCCATCTGCCGCCGAGCGCCCATTGCATGCGCGAGCGATGCCGGATGGCCCGAGGCCACCCGGATCGCGCGCTGGATGCTCCGGCGCGCCGCCGTCGGCGCGCCGGAGATCCGGCTCAGTTGAGCAGCTGGCAGGTCCCCGGCTTGGCCGAGGTGAACAGCGAGGAGGTCGCCCACTCCGGGTGGTCGATGAACGGATTGCGGTTGCCTTGGAAGCTGTACACCACTTCGTTGCGGGCACGCTCGGCGTCGTCCGGCGGATCCTGCTGGCTCCACGCGATCAGCGTCGACAGCAGGCCCATGTAGGCCGGCGAGGCCGAGGTCTGCACGATCTTGCTGCGGTCGTCGGTCAGTTCCAGGTCCGGCTCGGACTGCCCGGTGGCCGCGTCGGTGCCGCCTTCGTAGCGGATCGCCATGTACATGACCGCGCGCGCCATGTCGCCCTTGCGGTGGTTCCACACTTCGAAGCTGCCGCCGTTGCCGTCCGGGGTGCGCACCCAGTTGGAGTTGTCCGGGTAGCTGCCGCTGCCGCCGCCGAAGCCGGCGTTGGCCTCGGTGATGCGCTCGCCGCAGTTGCTGTCGCAGTTCGCGTACGGCTTGTTGCCGCGGTCGGCGTTCCAGGTGGAGTCGGTCAGGTACAGCATGTGCGTATCGGTGTACGGCGCGTAGGGCAGGCCCTTGTCGCCGCTGGCGGTGCCGAAGCCCAGCGAGTTCGGCCAGCTGTGCTCGCGGTTGTACTTCAGCCCGCTGCCGCTGCCGGCGCGGTCGGTGCCCTTGGCGTAGCTGCGGTTGCGGTAGGCGTCGAGGATGCGCCCGCTGTTGTTCGGGTCCTCGTCGGCGATTTCCAGGATGGTCCAGGTGCTGGTGCCGGAGCTGCTGCTGTACGGATAGACGGTGTGGCCCTTGATCGTCTCGTGCAGCGAGCAGCGCAACTGGCTGGCGTTGGACGTGTTGACCCGCGAGTAGTAGCCGCTGGTACCGCCGCCGCTGCCGCTGGCGACGCTGAAGGCGATGCTGCTGTCCTGCGCCGGGTGTGCGCCGCCGGCGTCGCTGATCTTTGCCGCCAGGATGCTCAGGCTGCAGCTTTCGCCGGCGGCCAGCGCGGTGTTGGTGGAGATCGCGAACTGGCTGCCGCTGCTCGGGTAGCTCAGCGCCACCGTGCCGGACTGGCTGCAGCTCAGCCCGAACGCGCCGCTGGCCAGGGTCACCGCTTCGCTGAAGGTCACCGCCAGGTCGCCGGCGGCGGGGAAGTTGCTGGCGCCCTGCGCCGGCGTGGTCGCGGTCACCGACGGCGCGGTATTGCTGCTGCCGCCGCTGAAGGTCTGGCCGCTGTTGCAGGCACCGAAGCTGCTGGCCGAACTGCCGGCCCAGCTGAAGTCGGACGCGGCGCTGCCGTTGCTGCCGCGCAGCTGCAGCGAGGTACCGGCGGCGGTGCTGTTGCTCTCGCTGACCGGCAGGTTCTGGCTGGTGAGGCCGGCGGCCGGGCCGCCACCGCCGGTGATCGCGCCCTCGTAGCTGAGGAACTGCACCACCTGGCCGCTGCCGTCGACCAGCGCCATGCCGTCGTTGGGGCCGTTCTGCACGCCGTTGCTGGCATAGCCGACGGTGGCGATGCGCACCTGCCCGCCGCAAGTGACCAGGCTGCCGGCCGGCACCGAGGTCGTGGCGTAGACGGCGGCGGCGCCGGGGTTGCTGCCGTTGTACAGGTAGACCTTGTAGCCGCTCAGGCTCTCGCCGGCGGTGGCGACGATCTCCACGCCCTCGCCGGTGTCGCCGGCGGCGGTGGCATCGTCGTAGTGCAATTCGTTGATGAACACGGCGGCCTGGGCGTGGCCGGCCAGGGCCAGCAGACAGGCGAGAGGTAAGGCAACGGCGGATGGCTTCATCGACAACTCCTTTTGGATGGTCCCCCCTGGGTCTGCGAGCCTAGCCTGCTCCTGTGACAGCGTTGCGGAATCCGGGTACCAGTTCCGCGGCCGGACGGGCGCCGAAGCGAAATTTTTTTGTGGCCAGCCCTTGAAAGGGCGCCGGCCAGCACCACATCTTGCGCATCCCGGCGTACCGGGTTTTTTCGCGAGCGTTGCTGGCAGTCGTCACATGCGAGTGCTAACATCGCCAGCCTTTCCTAGACCAATCAATCACTTAAGAGGGTCTCTCTCAATGAGCATCAAGCCGCTTCACGACCGCGTCGTAGTCAAGCCGATCGAAGCCGATGAAATTTCCGCCGGCGGCATCGTGATCCCGGATTCGGCCAAGGAAAAGTCCACCAAGGGCGAGATCGTCGCCATCGGCAGCGGCAAGCCGCTGGACAACGGCAGCGTCCGCGCTCCGGCGGTCAAGGTCGGCGACAAGGTCATCTACGGCCAGTACGCCGGCTCCAGCTACAAGGCCGAAGGCGTCGAGTACAAGGTGCTGCGCGAAGACGACATCCTGGCGATCGTGGGCTAAGAGCCCCCTGATAGCGGGATCCGGCAATCGGATTCGGGATTCGCAGCGCGCCTGCCGCGCCGCGATCCCTGATCGGCCCGAATCCCGCTTCTAGCGAATCCCCAATCCCCAATCACGAATCCCGGAGTTACACACATGGCTGCCAAAGATATCCGTTTCGGTGAAGACGCTCGTTCGCGCATGGTGCGCGGCGTCAACATTCTCGCCAATGCCGTCAAGGCCACCCTGGGCCCGAAGGGCCGCAACGTCGTGCTCGAGAAGAGCTTCGGCGCGCCGACCATCACCAAGGACGGCGTCTCCGTCGCCAAGGAAATCGAACTGGCCGACAAGTTCGAGAACATGGGCGCGCAGATGGTGAAGGAAGTCGCGTCCAAGACCTCCGACAACGCCGGCGACGGCACCACCACCGCCACCGTGCTGGCGCAGGCGCTGATCCGCGAAGGTTCCAAGGCGGTCGCCGCCGGCATGAACCCGATGGACCTCAAGCGCGGCATCGACCAGGCCGTCAAGGCCGCCGTGGTCGAGCTGAAGAAGATCAGCAAGCCCACCGCCGACGACAAGGCGATCGCCCAGGTCGGCACCATCTCGGCCAACTCCGACGAGTCGATCGGTCAAATCATCGCCGACGCGATGAAGAAGGTCGGCAAGGAAGGCGTCATCACCGTTGAAGAAGGCTCGGGCCTGGACAACGAGCTGGACGTGGTCGAGGGCATGCAGTTCGACCGCGGCTACCTGTCGCCGTACTTCATCAACAACCAGCAGAGCCAGTCGGCCGACCTGGACGACCCGTTCATCCTGCTGCACGACAAGAAGATCTCCAACGTGCGCGACCTGCTGCCCGTGCTGGAAGGTGTGGCCAAGTCGGGCAAGCCGCTGCTGATCGTGGCTGAGGAAGTCGAAGGCGAAGCGCTGGCGACCCTGGTGGTCAACACCATCCGCGGCATCGTCAAGGTCGTCGCGGTCAAGGCGCCGGGCTTCGGCGATCGTCGCAAGGCGATGCTGGAAGACATGGCCACCCTGACCGGCGGCACCGTGATCTCCGAGGAAGTGGGTCTGGCGCTGGAGAAGGCGACCATCAAGGACCTGGGCCGCGCCAAGAAGGTGCAGGTCTCCAAGGAGAACACCACCATCATCGACGGCGCTGGCGACAGCTCGGCGATCGAGTCGCGCATCAAGCAGATCAAGGCGCAGATCGAAGAGACCTCTTCGGACTACGACCGCGAGAAGCTGCAGGAGCGCGTGGCCAAGCTGGCTGGCGGCGTGGCGGTGATCAAGGTCGGTGCTTCGACCGAGATCGAGATGAAGGAAAAGAAGGCGCGCGTCGAAGACGCCCTGCACGCGACCCGTGCGGCCGTGGAAGAAGGCGTGGTCCCGGGCGGCGGTGTGGCCCTGGTGCGCGCGCTGACCGCGATCGGCGAGCTGAAGGGTGCCAACGAAGATCAGACCCACGGCATCCAGATCGCGCTGCGCGCGATGGAAGCGCCGCTGCGCGAGATCGTCACCAACGCCGGTGAAGAGCCGTCGGTGATCCTGAACCGGGTCAAGGAAGGCACCGGCAACTTCGGCTACAACGCCGCCAACGGCGAGTTCGGCGACATGGTCGAGTTCGGCATCCTGGATCCGACCAAGGTGACCCGTTCGGCGCTGCAGAACGCCGCGTCGATCGCCGGCCTGATGATCACCACCGAAGCGATGGTGGCCGAAGCGCCGAAGAAGGACGAGCCGGCCGGCGGTGGCGGTGGTATGGGCGGCGGCATGGGTGGCATGGGCGGTATGGATTTCTGATCCGCACCGGCGCAAGCCGACCTGCAGTACGCAATCGAAAGGAGCCCCGCAGCGATGCGGGGCTCTTTTTTTGTGCGCTTGCGTGGCGCCGGCGCAGGACAGCGCCGCACAGGTCATGCCGGTTGCATGCCGATGCGCTATAAGCTGCGCACGCATCGCCATGCATGGGAAGCCATGGTCACACCGGTCTGCCACCTCGATCAGCATCGGCTGGACCAGCACCGGCCGGCGTTGCATCGGTTTTTGTTCCGGCGCACCGGCGACTGGTCACTGGCCGAGGACCTGGTGCAGGAGACCTTCCTGCGCCTGGTCGTGTACGCGCGCGAGCATGTGGTCACCGATATGGCGGCGCTGGCCCGCTCCATCGCGCTCAACCTGCTCAACGACCATCTGCGCCGGCGCCAGCGCCAACGCACCGAATCGATCAGCGACGACGTGCCCAGCCCGGCCGTGGGCGTGGAGGAGGCGGCGATGCAGCGCGAGCGCGTGGAGAGCTTCGCCCGCGCGCTGCAGGGCATGCCGCCACTGCGCCGCGAGGTGTTCGTGCGTTGCCGGGTGCGCGGGCAGAGCTATCGCGAGATCGCCGAGGCGCTGGGCCTGAGCGAGGGCGCGGTGGAAAAGCACGTCAGCCGCGGGCTGCGCTGGCTGCAGGAGGCGGTGGCGCGGACCGATGCCACGCGTCCGCCGGCCGGCGCCGCGGTGCGCGCTGCGCAGCGCGGCCCGGCGCAGGACGACGACGCATGAGCCGGGATCCGGCCTTGCCCCCCGGCGATCGCGCACAGGCTCCCGGCGACGCCGCGGACTGGGTGGCACGCAAGCTTGCCGGCGACGGCGCCGATCCGCCCGGCCTGCAGCGCTGGCTGGCCGCCGATCCGGCGCATCGCGCCGCGTTCGATGCGCTGTGGGCGCTGGCGCACGATGCGGCCTTGCTGGAGGCGCTGGCTGGCTTCGATACGCCGGCTGCGATGCCGCGGGTGCTGTCCGCCTCCGCATCGGCACCCGCGGCAGCGCCGCTACGGCACCGGCGGCGCTGGCAGGCCGCGGTGGCGCTGGCCGCCAGCCTGGCGTTGCTGGCCGTGCTGGCGTGGCCATGGCTGCGTCCGGACCCGGCGCCGCTGCTGGCCGCCACTGCGCCGGGACAGGTGCGCGTGCTCAAGCTCGACGACGGCAGCGTGCTCACCCTCAACGGCGCCAGCCGCGTGCGCGTGCAGCTGCGTGCGCACCGGCGCGAGGTTGCGCTGGAGGCCGGCGAAGTGTTCTTCGACGTCGCCCACGACGCGCGGCGCCCGTTCGAGGTCGCCCTGGGCCCGGCCCGGGTGCGGGTGCTGGGGACCGTGTTCAACCTGGCGCGTGATGGCGCCACCAGCGAGCTGTCGGTGTACTCGGGACGGGTGGAGATCGTCAGCCGCGGCGCACGCCAGGTGCTGGCCCAGGGCATGCGCATCGACGCCGTGGGCGATGGCCTGGGCGCGCTGGCCCGCTTCGACCCGGACGCCGGCGACTGGCGCGAAGGCTGGCTGCAGACCGCCGGCATCCCGCTGTCGCGGCTGGTGGAACGGCTCAACCGCCGCTCGCCGCAGTCGATCGCCATCGCCGATCCGGCGGTGGGCGCGCTGCAGGTGTCCGGGCGCTTCCGCCTGGACCAGCCGGAGCAGACCCTGGCGCACCTGGCACGGCTGTATCCGCTGCGGATCCAGCGCACGGCAACGGGCATCACGCTGACCGGCGACACCGCCGTTCACCAGTAGACGCCGCTACGCTTGCTGCCGCGGGCGGTGCCGCTCCCAGGTAGGCAGCGAATTTCCGGGATAAGACGTCGGTCGCAACCCGCATTGCGACGCGTCATAAAAATTTCATGGCGATTGCTTGTCAGGATCGTCGCTGTGCGTCGTCTTGGATGTTCGCCACGCCACGTTGGCAACCAGACAGACGACGCTCATGCCGCCCCGTATCCCGTTCCGTTGTTCTTCCCGCTTCCCTCCGGTCACCGCGTTGGCCGTGGCACTTGCGGTCGCCGTGGCGGCGGCGCCGCTCGCCGCACAGCCCGCCCCGGCTGCCGCGTCCGGCGCCGCGGCGGTGCTGCCGCCCGGCGATCTGGGCGACACCCTGAATGCGTTCTCGCGCGCCACCGGCCTGCAGGTGATCGCCGACCCGAGCCTGCTGCGCGGCAAGCGCAGCCCCGGCGGCAGCGTCGCCGGCGATGCACGGCAAGCGCTGGCGCACCTGCTGCGCGGCACCGACCTGGGCTTCCGCCTGGACGGGGACACGGTGATCGTGCAGTCCGCCAGCGCCGATGCCAATGCCGACGCAGCACAGGCGAGTGCGGCGCCGGCCGCGGCCGAAGCGATCGACCTGGACCAGATCGTGGTCACCGGCACCGCCACCCAGCAGCCGAAGTTCCTAGCCCCGTACGCCATTTCCACGATCGGCGCCGAAGCGATCGCGCGCCAGGCGCCGCGCAGCATGGTCGACATGCTGCGCTCGGTGCCCGGCGTCACCGTGGAGAATTCCGGTGGCGAGGCCGGCGGCGAGAACGTGGTGATCCGCGGTCTGCCGTGGTCGGGTTTCCGCCTGCTCGACGTGCTCGAGGACGGCCTGCCGCTGTTCGAGTCCAACTACGAGCGCCAGCTGCAGATCGACGAGGTGTACCGGCTGGACCTGGGCACCACCGGCGCGGAAGTCGTGCGCGGCGGGACCGCGCCGATCTACAGCAACAACGCCTCCGGCGGCGTGCTCAACTTCATCACCAACCACGGCACCGACATCGCCAAGGGCGCGGTAAAGCTGACCGGCGGGTCGAACGCACTGGGCCGCATGGACGCCACCGCCTCCGGGCCGGTCAAGGGCAACGACAATCTGCTGTATGCGGTCAGCGGCTTCTACCGACAGAGCGACGGCCTGCGCGATCCGGGCTTCGGCGACGGCAACCAGGGCGGCCAGATCAAGCTCGGCGGCACCTACAAGTTCGACTTCGGCAAGATCTTCGCCGACTTCAAATACCTCAACGACCGCGGGGTGTTCTACAGCGCGATCCCGTTGTCCGACCCGCGCAACGGCAATTCGCTGGGCGACCTGATCGATCCGGGCACCGGCACGCTCAACAGCGACAGCTTCCGCAACGTCAGCATCCGCACCCTGGACGGAAAGGGTGGCAACCGCGTGCAGACGCGCGACCTGGCCGATGGCGTGCATCCGGTCACGCGGACTCTGACCGTGGGCGGCGAGACCGAGTTCGCCAACGGCTGGCGGCTCAGCGACAAGGCCCGCTACGTCGATGGCGACGTCGGCTTCAATGCGCTGCTCAACGGGTCTCCGGTGGATGCGGCCAGTACCCTGAGCGGCCGCCTGGCCGCCGCGCGCGCCGCGTTCCCGGGCACCGCGGCGCTGCGCTACGTGCTGGCTGGGACCAACACGCCGTTCGATCCGGCCTCCACCGCCGGGCTGACCATGATCAACACCTGGTCGAGCACCCAGACCCACTACAGCGACTTCGTCAACGACCTGCGCCTGGGCCGGCTGTTCGATACCGCCGGCGGCGGCAGCCACGACGTGTCGCTGGGGCTGAGCTTCAGCCGTTTCGACCTGCAGCAACAGCAGCTCGGCAATGCGCTGCTGACCGACGTCAAGACTAATCCCGACGCGCTCGACATCCAGGCCTTGAACGCCGCCGGGCAGGTGCTCGGCAACGTCACCGAGAACGGCTTCACGTCCTATGGCAGCGGCGACCTGATCGGCGACAGCCACGGCACCGCCACCGCGCTGTACGCGGCCGATACCTGGAAGCTGGCCGATGCCTGGGAAGTGGATGCCGGCCTGCGCCGGGTATGGCGCCGCGAGCAAGGCAACCGTGGCGTGATCGGCACCCAGACCATCGCCAGCAGCGGCCCGCTTGCCGCACGCAGCGTCACCGGTCTGGTCGGCAGCGTGCCCTACGAGAAGAACATGGCCGGCACCTCGTGGACGCTGGGCACGTCCTACAAATTTTCCGAGCCGTTCAATGCATTCGCGCGCTATACCGAGAGCTTCAGTTTCCCGCGCCTGAGCGAGCAATGGGGCAATGTGGTGAACGGCGTCGGCGGGCGCATGCCCGACGGCAGTGCCACGCCGGTGACGCCGATCCGCCAGGCGGAGATCGGCCTGAAGTACGGTTCGCGGCCGCTGGACCTGGTGCTGATCGGGTTCTACAGCGACTTCAAGAACCTCAATTCCAGCACCTATGTCGCCAATGCCAGCGGCCTGCTGGTCAACGTGCCGCTGATGCTCGACACGCGCACCAAGGGCGTGGAGCTGGAAGGCACCTGGCGGCCGACCGACGCGTTCGAGATCGCCGGCTCGGTCACCGTGCAGGATCCGCGCATCAGCGGTGCCGACACCTTCAGCGGCCTGTCCGGCGCCAGCCTGGTCGACAACGAGATCCCGCGCGTGCCCAAGTACAGCTGGTCGTTGCAGCCGAGCTATCGCTTCCAGGCCGGCGAGGTGGAGACACGCGTCTATGCCACCTGGTTCGGCATCGGCCGGCGCTTCCAGGACTTCACCAACGCCAGCGTGCTGCCGGCCTACCGAACGCTCGATGTCGGCGTGCACCTGCAACTCGACGCCAACTTCAGCGCGCAGCTGCTGTGCACCAACGTGACCGATTCGCATGGCCTGACCGAAGGCAATGCGCGCGCGCCGGGCGTGTCCGGCGATCTGGTGCAGGCCGACGCCACGGTCGGGCGGCCGATTTTCGGCCGCAGCTACGTTGCCTCGCTGCAGTGGGCCTGGTAGCGCGCCACTGGCGATGCCGTGCGTGCGCCAGCGTCGACGGCGCACGCACGGCAACGCGTCGTACCGGCCTCCGGTTCCGCCCAAAGGACACACGCATGCATTCCATGAATATCACCCGCCGCCGCTTCCTCGGCGGCCTTGGCACCACGCTTGCCGCGGGCATGCTGCCGATGCCTGCCTGGGCGCAGGCTTCCGCCGCGGCGGCCGCATCCGCCGATCAGCTGCGCGAGCCGCTGAGCGGCTGGACGCCCGGCATGCTCGATATCCACCACATCGGCACCGGCCGCGGCAACGCCACCCTGATCGTGTGCCCGGACGGCACCTCGATGATGATCGACGCCGGCGCGATCGACGGTCTGGACAAATACCTGATCGACGAGCGTCCCAACGATTCGCGGCGCGCCGGCGAATGGGTGGGGCGCTATGCGCGACGCCACCTGGCGCAGGCCGGCCGCCACGAGATCGACGATTTCGTGCTGACCCATTTCCACCGCGATCACATGGGCGAGCGCCTGCCGGACACGCCGATGGCCAGCAACGGCAAGTACGCGCTGACCGGCCTGATCGACGTGGCGCAGATCGTGCCGATCCGCCGCTATCTGGATCGCGGCTATCCCGACTACGACTTCCCCGCGCCGCTGGACGACCCGAACCAGCTCAATTACCGCGCCTTCATTCAGGCCGAGCGCGCACGCGGCGCAGTGGTCGAGCGCTTCCGCGCTGGGGCTGGCGATCAACTGCGGCTGCGCCGTAAACCCGCCGCATATCCCGACTTCGCCGTGCGCAACCTGATGGTCAACGGCGAAGTGTGGACCGGCGAGGGCGAACGCACCCGCAACCTGTTTCCGCCCGGAGCGGTGCCGACCGAGAACCAGTGCTCGCTGGCGTTGCGCATGGACTACGGCGCGTTCAAGTACTACAGCGGTGGCGACGTCAGCAATACCACCAACTACTACGGTGACGACCCTTGGCGCGACGTGGAAACGCCAGCGGCGCAGATCGCCGGGCCGGTCGACGTGGCCGTCGCCAACCACCATGCGTATGCCGATGCGATGGGGCCGGCGTGCGTGCGTGCGCTGCGCCCGCGCGCCTTCGTGATCCTGAGTAACGATTCGGCGCATCCGTCGATCACGCCGCTGGAGAACATGCTCAGCCAGCGCCTGTATCCCGGCCCGCGCGATATCTACGCCACCGCGATGAAGCCGGAGAACATCATCGCCAACAAGCGCGTGCGCGAGATGACCAGCCTCAACGGGCACGTGGTGGTGCGGGTCGAGCCGGGCGGCGCGCGGTATCGCATCGTGGTGCTGGATAACAGTGACGAATCCGATCGCGTGCTGGCCATGCACGGCCCGTATGCCAGCGGCCGGCGCGAGGCGGTGGGCAGCTAGCGGCAGAGACGATGCCGTGTGCATGCGGCTTCAGCCGCGACAAGCATTGCCTTCAGCGCCGGTCGGCTCGATTGCCCGAGATCGCCAAGCCTCGCTGCAAAAGCTGCAAATGCCCGGCAGAAAAAAAGGCGCCAGCGCGGCATCGCTCGCCTGGACGCGGCCGCATCCGGCCTTGCCGCGTTTTTGACGAAGCGCGAAGCCGGCACCGCTGCCTGCGCCGTACCGCAATAGGTCTTGCATCGATGGCCGGACGTCCGCAGCAAGGCGGTGTCTTGCAATGTATTCAGGCGCCGTCGCCGCCACGGAGATGCGATGCGGACTCTGCGCAAATCGACGCGTTGCGCAACGAATCGCGCATAAAGTGGCATCGTCTACAAGATCCCTGTGGCGACGTGTTGACAACGTTGTCGCCGCACTGCAGGTTAAGTCCGCGAGCACGTCAGGGGATATACGCGCTCGCACGCTCGTCTTCCTTCTGCGCGCCGATGCGGCGCAACGCAGCGCATGCCATCGCACGCGCGCGGCTGCGCCGTGGGCAACGACACGGGATACCTCGTGTGGTGGCGGAACGAAGACGCGCAACGTCGCGCCGGCGTCCGTCGGCGTTTCCGCGCTAGCCTGCAGCAGGGAGATCCGCATGCCTCGTCATCACCTCACCACTCTCGCGTTCGGCATCGTGCTGGCGCTGCATGGCGCGCCCGACGCGCTGGCGCAGGACGCCGCAAGCGATGCCGCACCCAAGGCCGCCGCCACCGACCTGGGCCAGGTCGTGGTCACCGGATCGCGGATCAAGCGCTCGGAAGTGGAAGGCGCCGAACCGGTGGTGGTGATCAGTGCGCAGCAGATCCAGCAGGAAGGCTTCCTCACCGTGTACGACGTGCTCAATACGCTGAACCAGCAGGGCGGCGTCGAGGCCGATACCAAGTACGGCTCGCACACGCCCAACGCCTCGCCGGTGAGCCTGCGTGACCTCGGCCCGGGCCGCACCCTGCTGCTGGTCAACGGCTACCGCGTCGCCGATTACCCGCAGCCCTACGCGGGCGAGAGCAACTTCGCCAACTACAGCAGCATCCCGTCCGCCGCGGTGGAGCGGATCGAAATCCTCACCGGCGGCGCCTCGGCGATCTACGGCTCCGATGCGGTGGCCGGCGTGATCAACGTGATCCTGAAGAAGGGCTACCAGGGCAACCAGGTGCGGCTGCGCGGCGGCACCGCCACCGAAGGCGGCCGCGACGTGTTCGACCTGTCCTGGGTCGGCGGCACCAGCGGCGACAGGTGGAACCTGACCTACGCGCTGCAGTGGACGCGGCGCGATCCGCTGTCGGTCGGCGAGCGTCCGAAGATGGACGACCAGGACGACGAGTCCTACAGCAACTGGACCGCGCAGGCGCGCAAGTACGGCTTCAATTCCTACACCGGCCTGACCCTGCTCGACGCCGACACCAATCAGCGCCTGGCCCCGCCCAGCGGCACCTGCGCGCGCTTCGGCGGCCAGTTCGTCGATTCGCAGCGGCTGAGCTACGACTACAACAGCGATACGCTCACCAATCTCGGCGGCTATTGCGGTATGGCCCACGACTACGCCGACTGGCTCGCCGCCAGCGGCGGCGACAGCGGCTCGGCGTATCTGTACGGCACCTTCGATTTCGACAACGGCATGCAGGCCTGGAGCACGCTGTCGGTGAACAAGAGCATCGGCTACTGGACCTACGATCCGCCCTACGTCTATCTGGGCCCGTTCCACGACACCGGGACCGACCGCAACCTGTACGCGATCCGCCAGCTGACCCGCTACGAATCCGGCGGCTGGAAGAACCTGGCCAACACCACCAAGGAACTGTCCTGGGATCTGAGCGCCGGGCTCAAAGGCACCCTGGCCGATCGCTTCGACTGGGAAATCGCGCTCGGCCGCGCGCGCTACACCACCGACGAACACGTGCGCACCGTGGACACGCAGAAGGCCACCGATTATTTCCTCGGGCCGCAACTGGGCAGCACCGCCGACGGCACCCGGATCTACGATCTCAACGAGGAGCGCTGGTACCAGCCGCTCAGCGGCGCGCAGTACAACGACCTGGCGGTGAAGGCGCACAACCAGGCCGATTCGTGGGTCAACCAGGCCAGCGCCAACATCACCGGCGAACTGTTCCAGGGCTGGGCCGGGCCGATCAAGTTCGCCGCGGTCGGCGAGGTGGCCAAGCAGGGCTACCGGCTCGATCCCGATCCCTGCGCCAACACCTGCTATCCGCTGGACGTGGTCGATTACGGCGGCGGCGAGCGCCTGCGCTATTCCGGCGGCATCGAGTTCGACGTGCCGCTGCTGCCCTCGCTCAACGCCAGCCTCGCCGCGCGCCACGACCGCTACGGCGACTACAAGTCGTACAACAGCGACCTCGGTTCGGCGATCGGCAAGCAGAGCGACACCACCTGGAGCACCGGCCTGGAGTGGCGCCCGCTGAGCACGCTGCTGCTGCGCGGCAGCCTGGCCACCAGCTTCCGCGCCCCGGACATGCACTACGTGCTCGGCGAACCCAGTTCCACCCAGCAGACCGTGATCGACCAGTACCGCTGCATCCAGCAGGGCTACTACCTGACCGGCGGCTGCAGCGCCGAGAACGCCGACGTCTACTACCTGATGCAGGTCAACCGCCGCGGCACCCCGGACCTGGAATCGGAGCACGGGCGCTCGGCCACCGCTGGCTTCGTGTGGGACATCGCAGATGGCCTGTCGCTGACCGTCGACTACTACAGGATCCGGCTGCAGGACATGATCAAGGACATCAATCGCGACGAGATCCTGACCGCCGAAGCGGGCTGCCGTACCGGCCTGACCACCGCCGGCGGGCTGTGGGTCAACCCGGGCGGTGCCGAATACTGCGCGCGCATCGTCTCGCGGGTGACGCGCGATGCGGCCGGCCGCGTGACCGGCATCGAGCAGGGCCCGATCAACATCGCGCAGATGCAGGTCTCCGGCGTCGATGCCTCGCTGAAGTACCGGGTGAACACCGCGCGCTGGGGCAACTTCAGTGTCGGCCTGGACTACAACAACCTGATCAGCTATCGCGAGCAGACCTACCGCACCGACGACTACAAGAACCTGCGCGACCAGAAGATCCGCAGCAAGCTGCGCGGCAGCGTGCACTGGGAGAACGGCGGCCCGCTGGACCTGACCGTCTACGCCAAGCGCTTCGGCTCCACCCAGGCGGTGAACTGGGGCACCTGCACGCGCTTCGACGACGGCTACCAGCCGAGCCCGTCGGACGAGTGCCTGGTCACCGACAGTGCCAACCCGCACTTCGGCGACAGCACCACCCGCTACTTCGGCCGCGTCGGCCCCGCGGTGTACTGGAACCTCACCGCCGGCTACCGCATCACCCCGAAGATGAAGGTGAACCTGTACGTCAACAACGTGCTCAACACCACCGGCTACGACAACAAGGAACGCTACTACGGCTACCAGTTCTACAACACCACGCTGTACGACGCGATCGGGCGCGAGGTGGCTGCGGAGTATGTGTTCGATTTCTGAGAGCCGGGAGTCGGGAATGGGGAATCGGGAATGGGGCTCTACTGCCATTCCCACCGCGCGGCGCTCTGCCCATTCCCCATTCTCGTTTCCCCATTCCCAGCACCACAGTTGCCAATGCAACTGTGGCGCCACCAAAAATCCTGTGCTATCAATGCAACCCATGAACGCCAACCGCAGCTTTTATTTTTGGTACTACGGTTTTCCGATGCCGCTGGCGGAGGAAGGAATGCGTTCACCCTGAAGGAAACTTCAGCCGCATCCCCGAAAGCCGCCAGCGAACCTGGCGGCTTTTTTCATGCCGCCGGACCTGGCCCCCCACCCAGAACCCGACGAGAGATTCCCATGCCTCCCCATACCGACGATCTGCGCATCCGCAAGATCGAACCGCTGACCCCGCCCGCCCAGCTGCTGTCGCTGCTGCCCTGCGACGAAGAGGCCTCGCAGACCGTCGCCGCCTCGCGCGCGGCGCTGCACGAGATCCTGCATGGCCGCGACGACCGCCTGGCGGTGGTGATCGGCCCGTGCTCGATCCACGATCCGGTGGCGGCGATGGAGTACGCGCAGCGCCTGCGCCCGCTGCGCGACACCTACGGCGATGCGCTGGAGATCGTGATGCGGGTGTACTTCGAGAAGCCGCGCACCACGGTTGGCTGGAAGGGCCTGATCAACGATCCCAATCTCGACGGCAGCTTCGACATCAACAAGGGCCTGCGCCTGGCGCGCGGCCTGCTGCGCGACATCAACCGCCTCGGCCTGCCGGCCGGCGTGGAATTCCTCGACATCATCTCGCCGCAGTACATCGCCGATCTGGTGGCCTGGGGCGCGATCGGCGCGCGCACCACCGAAAGCCAGGTGCACCGCGAACTGGCCTCGGGCCTGTCGTGCCCGGTCGGGTTCAAGAACGGCACCAGCGGCGACGTCAAGATCGCGGTCGATGCGGTCGGCGCGGCCTCGCATCCGCACCATTTCCTGGCGGTGACCAAGGACGGGCAGACCGCGGTCGCCACCACCACCGGCAATCCCGATTGCCACGTGATCCTGCGCGGCGGCAAGCTGCCCAACTATGACGCAGCCAGCGTCGCCGCCGCCGGCCAGGTGCTGGAGAAGGCCGGGTTGCCGGCGCGGCTGATGGTCGATGCCAGCCACGCCAACAGCGGCAAGAACCCGGACAACCAGCCGAAGGTGATCGAGGACATCGCCGCGCAGCTGGAAGCCGGGCAGACCCATATCGTCGGCGCGATGGTGGAGAGCCACCTGGTCGGCGGCCGCCAGGAACTGGTGGAAGGCCAATCGCTGGTCTACGGGCAGAGCATCACCGACGGCTGCATCGATTGGGACAGCTCGGTGCAGGTGCTGGAACGCTTGGCGCAGGCAGTGCGTGCGCGGCGCCAGGCTCGGTTGTCGCAGGCGGCCTGAGCGGCGCAGCGCAGCGACAGGCAGCGGGCTGCAGCCAGATGCCTGTCGCCCGAAAGACTCGCGGTTATCCCGATGCCCGCGGCGGCCCGAGCGAAGCGGCAAGCACCACAGCACGCGCGCCGCTGTTATGCACACATGCCGCTCTTCTGTAGGAGCGGCTTCAGCCGCGACGAGCGAAGGCGCGATCGCTCCAACTCCGGTGACAGCAGGGATGAAGCTTCTTCTACAACGCGCGTAGCAGGGAGCGCAGGTCTTTGTAGGCAGCTTCAGCTGCGACAGCCGGCGTTGTCAGCAAAGGCTTGGAGAGGCGCATCCGATGCGGCACCAGGCGCGGGCTGTCGAAGCGGTGTCGATCCGGTGGCGGGCTGCAGGCAAGGCCCAAGGTGTCCGTTGCGCATCACCCAAAAAAGACCCGGCCGTGCCGTCGAATCCAAAGGGAGAGAGCCTCTTCATCGACGGCATCCGGCCGGTGGTGAATTTATGCGCCCGTGCCGTGGCTGCGGTTTGCCGGCGTGTGCCAGCGGCCGACAAGGTGTTCGGGTTGCGTTAAAGCCGGTTTCGTGGCGGTTCAGCGCGGCAACGCGATCGCAGCAGGCGGCGTCGATGCTGGTCGGCAATGCGCTGCATGCGATGCGCCCGGCGCTCGCATTCGGTCGGCGCTCTGGTCTGGCTGCGCGTGCCGCCGCATGTGGACTGGCGCATTCCGCGCGCTGACCGATAATGCGCCCATGGCCGACTCCCCGCCCTGGTTCCTGTACCTGCTCGAATGCCGCAATGGCAGCTACTACGCGGGCATCACCATCGATTTGCAGGCGCGCTACCAGGCGCATCTGCGCGGCACCGGCGCCAAGTACACCCGCGCCAACCCGCCGCTGCGGCTGCTGGCCAGCCGCGCCTACCCGGACCGCGCCGCCGCGTCGCGCGCCGAATACGCGCTCAAGCAACTGCCGCGCGCGCGCAAGCTGGCGTTCCTGAGTGAGCCTGAGCGGGTTTCCGCGTCCATCGACGCATAGCGGGGCTGTGGAGGTCTCGGCCTCGATCGCGTCTGCGGCCGGCCAGCATCGCCGCTTCGTTCGTCGCGGCTGAAGCCGCTCCTACAGGGGGCTTGCGGCGAGTTTGTTGGGTGCACTGTGGGAGGGGCTTCAGCCCGACTTTTTCCGACGCCGGTAAGCCCCGCCGCTTCGCTTGTCGCGGCTGAAGCCGCTCCTACGGGGACTTGCGGTGAACTTGCTGGGTGCACTGTGGGAGGGGCTTCAGCCCCGACGCGAAATTTCTTTAACTGCTCGGCACGCACCACCGAGGGGGACTGCCGCCGGTTTCATGAGCGCTTTCAGGCGTGGTCTCGGCGGTTGAAGTGGTGCCGGGGGTGGAGTGGTCGGGTGTGCGTTGACCGGCGACTTCGGCCTGACCAGGTTCCTTGATCAGCACGTGGTGCAGGCAATCCCGCTGCTCCACCAGCGCCGCGATCAGCTGGCGCGGATGCCAGATCACCAGGGTCTGCGCGTACCGCCTACTCAGACCGCGCTATGTCGCGTCGATCGTGTTCTCGCCTCGAAAGGCATACGGCATCAACGGCGCCAGACGGTTGAGCAGCAAATCTTGCAGGGCCTGCCGGTCGTCGGCGAGCAGCACCTCGGCCTCGGCGAGGAAGCGCCGACTGTCCAGTCCTTCGCTCCAGCCCAGTTCGCGATGCGCGGCCTGGCAGGCTTCGATCACGGTTTGCATCAGCTTGAAGACTTCGATCGAATCCGCGGCGTGCTCTGCATCCGCATCATCGGGTGCGGCAAAGTAGTCGCGATTGAAGCTGGCCACGGTGATGCGCAGACGCCAGAACGGGCTGTAGTAGCGCTCGGATGCCACTGTCTCGTCGAGCAGCAGGAACAGACAGGTTGTGCCGAGCAGCATGCCGAGGAAGAAGTTTTCGTTCGACGAGTCGTCGGGGCCGAACTGCGGATAATCCAGTTGACGCCAGAGTACGGAAGCCAGCCTGCCGGCGGTCTCGTCTGCGTCCAGTTCGAGCAGACGGCGCTCGTTGGGAGGCAGGCGCTCGGAACGCACTTCGCCCCGCGTGTCGGATTCTTCCAGTAGTGCATCGTCGCCGAACACGTTGCGCGTAAGGTGCAGATGGCCGCGATAGAAGTGCGCCAGCTCATGCGTCAGCACCATCACCGCCGCGTACAGCGTCGCCATGAGCACCAACGGATTGCCGTGCAGCGGCACCAGCCATGGTCCGTGCTTGGAGGGCGGGGCAGTGCTGGCCTTAGAGATCGCCGGCTCGATGCCGAAGGTCCGTGTGAACGATGGTGTCTGCAGGACAGCGCTGATGCGATGCGTCAGCTGCAGGAGAAGACCGGCGTTGATGACGATGAAGATCGTATGCTGTTTGGAGTCGAAGCTGGATTTCACGCAGGCGTTGACCTCCAGCGTCGGTGCGATGAAGACGCTCAGCCGCCATGGCCACGCGGCGTCGCCTTTGCGAGGCGCCTTCGCACCGACGATGCGTTCCGCAACGCGCAGGAAGGTCACCAGGATCGCTTCGAAGCATTTACGCTGCTCGTCCCCGAGTTCCAGCCCATCGAGGAAGTCCGCATCGAATCTGCGCCCTCCGCAACGAAAATGGATCCATTCGGCCGCCTCCATGTGCAGCGGCTCGGGAAGATCGCCGACATGACACGTGCCGCGCGCACGGTCCTGGAAGTCACGCAGACGCAACCTCTCCTCGCGTTCGGATTTCGGTCCAAGCCTGCTCAGCAGTGCGTCCAGCATCACGCGGAAACCCGCATCGTCCCGATGTCCAGCCAGCGCTGGTGCCAGGACAGCGCCTCGGGCAGCAGGTGTGGGGTGTGCTTGCCGTAGCTGTCGTGCAGGGCGCGGTCGAAATAGTCTTCCAGCTGCGCGCGGTAGCTCGGGTCCACGCAGTGGTCTATCAACTGCCGCGCGCGGTGCCGCGGCGGCAGCCCGCGCAGGTCGGCCAGGCCATGTTCGGTGACGATGATAGAGACGTCGTGTTCGGTGTGGTCCACGTGGCTGACCATCGGCACGATGGCCGAGATGCTGCCGTGCTTGGCGGTGCTGGGGCTGAGGAAGATCGACAGGAAGCTGTTGCGGGCGAAGTCGCCGGAGCCGCCGATGCCGTTCATGATGCGGCTGCCCATCACGTGGGTGGAGTTGACGTTGCCGTACAGATCGGCCTCGATCATGCCGTTCATCGCGATGCAGCCCAGCCGCCGCACCAGTTCCGGATGATTGGAGATCTCCTGCGTGCGCAGGATGATGCGCTCGCGGTAGAAATCGATGTTGCGCTTGAACTCCTCGTTCGCCTCCGGGCTCAGCGCGAAACCGGTGCACGAGGCCACCTTCAGCACGCCGCTGCGCAGCAGGTCGAGCATGCCGTCCTGGATCACCTCGGTGAAGGCGCTCAGGTCGCGAAAGCCGCTGCTGGCCAGGCCGGCCAGCACCGCATTGGGAATGTTGCCCACGCCCGACTGCAACGGCAGCAGGTTGGCCGGCAGCCGGCCCTTGCTCACTTCGTGCTTGAGGAAGTCGATCAGGTGCGCGGCGATGCGCTCGCTGGTGGTGTCGGCCGCGGCGAACGGGCTGTTGCGGTCGGGGCCATGGGTGCGCACCACCGCCACGATCTTGTCTGGATCGCAGCGCAGCGACGGTTCGCCGATGCGGTCGTCGGCGTGCAGCAGCGGGATCGGCTTGCGCTGCGGCGGCAGCGCGGTGCCGTAGTACACGTCGTGCATGCCGTCGATGCCGGCCGGCTGCCAGTCGTTGACCTCGACGATCACCTTCTTGGCCAGGTCCAGCCAGGTCTTGTTGTTGCCGATCGAGGTGGACGGGATCAGGCTGCCGTCCTCGCGAATGCCGGCCACTTCCACCACCGCGGTGTCGATCTCGCCGTAGAAGCCGAACCACACGTGCTGGGCGACATGGCTGAGGTGGATGTCGATGTAGTCCAGGGTGCCGGCGTTGATGCGTTGGCGCGCGTCCGGGTCGGTCTGGAACGGCATGCGCAGGGCGATGCCCTCGGCCTTGGCCAGCGCGCCGTCCAGTTCCGGCGCGGTGGAGGCGCCGGTCATCAGCCGGATCTTGAACGCCTGCCCCTGCAGGTGCGCGGCCTCGATCCGCTGCGCCAGCGCGATCGGCACCGCCTTCGGGTAGCCCGAGCCGGTGAAGCCGCTCATCGCCACCGTCTCGCCGGGCTGGATCAGCGCGGCGGCGGCCTCGGCGGTGACGATGCGCTCGCGCAGGCGCGGGTGGAGGATGCGTTCGGCGGACATGGGGCAACCATGGGGGCAGGGGAGAGGCCGATTATCGCGGATCGCGCCGGTCGCGGCTTTGCGCCGATGGTGCAGTGGCGGCGTTGTGGCTTTCACGCGCCCCACGCCGCGCCACAGCGATAGTGCGTCGGTGCCGCCCTTCGCCCGCCTCTCTCCGAACGCCGCCCTCGAACGCTACCGGCGCTGGCCGCGGCCGTTGCGCCTGCTGCTGCGCGGGCTGTTGATCGCCTATCTGCTGTACCTGCTGCTCGGCAACGTGTTCCTCAACACGCCGCTGTTCGACATGGCGACCAACCGCAAGCCGGAAAAATTCCGCATGCAGACCGGGCCGGCGCTGACCGTGCTGCCGGGCTTCGTCACGGCGTGGGACGTGCGCATGCGCGGACATGTGCAGCGCAGCGTATGGCACCTGCGCGCCGACCGCGCCAGCGCGCGCATCGCATTGCTGCCGCTGCTGCACCGCGAGGTGCGCCTGCCATGGATGGAGGCGGTGAACGTGATCGGCGAGATCGACCGCGTCGCCGACGCCATCCCGCCGCCGCCGCAGAGCGACCAGGGCTGGACCCTGCGCTTCGACGCGATCCACAGCGGCACGCTGCGCCGCGCGCGCTTCGGCGAACTGGCGATCGAAGGCAAGGGCCATGGCACGGTGGGGTTCCTCAAACAACTCAAGGGCGGGCCGTCGGAACTGTTCCCGTCGCAGATCGTGTTCGACGAGGCCAGCGTGCGCTACGGCAAGCGCCAGATCGCCGACCAGGCGCATCTGGACGCGCGCTTCTCGTTCCCCCGCCACTACCGGGCGCAGGCGCCGGGCCTGCGCAAGCTCGGCATCACCGACCTGGCGCTGCAGCTGCACGGGCGCAGCGTGGCGCTGCGCATCGACACTGCCGGGGCGAATACGCAGCTGAGCACCGAACCCGGGCTCGGCCACATCGACGCCAACCTGCGCATGCTGCGCGGCGAACTGCAGCCGGGCAGCAAGCTCAATTGGCGCGTGCCGCTGCACGCTGGCGTCGGTGCCACCGATCGCGGCGTGCTGGCGCTGCTGCTCGACGTCGATCGCGACATCCGGCTGCGCGCGCGCCTGCCTGGGCAGGTCGATCCGCGCAGCATGCTCGACGCCGACGTGCGCATCGCCGGGCGCAGCGTACCGTTTGCCGATCCCGCGGCGTTGCTGCCGCGCCTGTCCGGCACGGTGCAGGGACGCTGGCATTTCGAATCGCTGAACTGGATCAGCGACCTGCTGGTGCGCAAGCCGTGGTTCCGGCTCGACGGCGGCGGCGACGTGTCCGCCGATCTGCGCCTGGCGCACGGCGCGCTGCAGCCGGGCAGTCGCCTCGACGTGCCCGACGTGCAGGCCACGGCCGATGTGTTGCGGTTGCGCATCCGCGGCCAGGCGCAGGCGGTCGGACGCATCGTTGGCACTGCCGCGCAGCCGCGCACCGAGGTCGACGTGCGCATGCATACATTCGCGCTGGCGCCGCTGGCCGAACCCAAGGCGATCTTCGTGCAGGGCGAGAACCTGCGCCTGGACCTGCAGGGCGACGGCGCGCTGGCGACGTTGAAGGAATCGTTGCAGGCGCGCCTGCGCTTCGACGATGCGCGCGTGCCCGACCTGCGCGCCTACAACCGCTACCTGCCGGCATCGCAGGTGCGCGTGCTCGGCGGCAGCGGGTCGCTCAGCGGCGACCTGCACCTGGACGCGGCCGGGCAGGTGGGCGAAGGCAATGTGCGCATGCGCGGCCGCCAGGCGCAGCTGCAGGCGGCCGGACTGGCGCTGGCGGGCGACCTGGATCTGGATGCGCGGCTGCGGCGCGGGGAGCTGCAGGGCAAGCGCTTCGACCTGAGCGGCAGCACGCTGCGCCTGCAGGGCGTGCGCTACGGCGACGGCGCCAAGCAGCGCGACTGGTGGGCCACGCTGCGCGTGCCGCAGGGGCGCATCGCCGCAACGCCGGCCACGCAAGCCGATGCGCAGGTGCAGATCCAGATGCGCGACGCCGGTCCGGTGCTGGCGGTGTTCGCGCAGCGCAGCGATGCGCCGGCCTGGCTGCTCAAGCTAGCCGATGCCGGACAGCTGGAGGCGAGCGGCCAGCTGCGCTGGCGCAAGGACGCGCTGTGGCTGGATCGCTTGCAGGCGGAAAACCAGCGCGTGTCGCTGCGCGCGCGGCTGCGCGTCGGCGATGCCGGTACGCAAGGCGATTTGTATGCGCGCTGGGGCGTGCTCGGTGTCGGCGTGGCGCTGCGCGGCGAACAGCGGCAATGGCATCTGCTCGGCGCGCGCGAGTGGTACGAGCGGCAACCGGCGTGGTTGTCGGACACGCTGCCCGCTCCGGCACCGACGCCGTTGTCGCCCTGAGCCGCAAGGCGGCGCGTGCTTCGCGCGGCGTTGCGTTTACGCAGGCGCGCCAGGTTGCTCGAATCGTGCCTTCGTCGCCAGGCAAGCCGTGTTCCTATGGAGCGACTGCGGATCGCCTGGGCAATCGGTCGCGACGATGAAAGCGCGTCGCGATCGAATCGATCAGGCGCAGCACGTGCCCATGCGTGATCACGTGACGCCTGCGCGCCGATGTCGCGCACCTTGTGTCGATACGCGTAGTCTGTGAAGACGAGACGTCGCCGCATACTGCATTGCAGCAGAATGTACCACCCGGTTTCATTTTGCAGTGCAGCGTGCAATGTGCAAATAAAGCGCCCAAGATCAACCTGCATCCCGACGTGGGGGAGGGAGCAAGGCCCGCTGGCAGTTCGCTGCAAGCGGGCTTTTTTTTTGCCTCGAGTTTGGGTAACCCAGGACGCTGCGTCGCCTTTTCAGGCAGTGCTTTTCGTATGGCGCCAGGCATGGACGCCAATCGTGTACCACGCGCCCTCGCCTGATCGTGCCTACGGCTTGGCCAATCGCGTTGTCGGTGCGCTGCGCGGCCCTCTGTCTGCCGGCGCGCCGGGATGCCATCATCGACGGATGCCCACCTCCTCGCCGCTTGTCCCCGACACCTTGCAACCCTTGCTCGACCGCAACCTGGCGCGCTTGCGCCAAGCCGTCGGCGCGCGCTCCTGGCCCGATCGTCCCGGCTTCGACGCCGACCTGCAGCGCGCGGTGCTCGCCAGCGATTTCCTGCTCGACACGCTGTGCCGGCAACCGGCGCTGCTCGAACACCTGGCGCAGCCCGATCCGCCGCCGTTGCCGGTGCCGCAGCTGGATCCGGCGCAGCCGGCGGCGTGGCCGGCGCAACTGCGCCGCTATCGCGCGGCGGCCTCGGCGCGGCTGGTATGGCGCGACGTGTTGGGCCTGGACGACGTCGATGCGACCCTGGCCGGCAGCACCCAGTTGGCCGAGATCTGCCTCGATATCGCGCTGCAGGCGCTGGAAGACGAATTCGCCACGCGCCACGGCGTGGTCCGCGCCGCCGACGGCAGCGCGCAGCGGCTGGCGGTGTTTGGCCTGGGCAAGCTCGGCGGCGGCGAACTGAATTTTTCCTCGGACGTGGACCTGGTCTACGCCTATCCGCAGGGCGGCGAATCCGATGGCGCGCGTGCGCTCGCTGCCGAGGAATATTTCGCGCGCCTCGGCCAGCGCCTGGCGCGGTTGCTGGACGAGACCACCGCCGACGGCTTCTCGCATCGCGTGGACCTGCGCCTGCGTCCGTTCGGCACCGCCGGGCGGGTGGCGCTGTCGTTCGCCGGCATGGACCACTACTTCCAGCGCGAGGGCCGCGACTGGGAGCGCTATGCGTGGCTGAAGGCGCGCGCGGTGGCCGGCGACATCGCCGCCGGCGAGGACTGGCTGCAGACGTTGCGCCCATTCGTGTACCGGCGCTACCTCGACTTCACCGCGCTCGACGGGCTGCGCGAGATGAAGGCGGCGATCACCGCCGAAGTCGCGCGGCACGATCGTCTCGACGACATCAAGCGCGGTCCCGGCGGCATCCGCGAGATCGAATTCCTGGTGCAGTCGCTGCAGCTGATCCGCGGCGGCCGCGAGCCGGCGTTGCGCGAGCGCCGCTTGCTGCCGGCGTTGCAGGCGCTGGTCGCCGGCGGCCAGGTCGCGGCCGCCGATGGCGCGGCGCTGGCCCACGCGTACCGCTTCCTGCGCCAGGTCGAGAACCGCCTGCAGATGCTGCGCGACGCGCAGACCCATGCGCTGCCGGAAGACGCGCTGGATCGCGCGCGCATCGCGCTCGGTCTCGGTTACGCCGATTGGACCCAGCTGTATGCCGCGTTGCAGGTGCAGCGCGACCGTGTCGCCGCCGAATTCGCCGAGTTGCTGGCGCCGCGCGTGCAGGCAGTGGCGCCGGATGCGCTGGCCAGTTACTGGCGCGGCTTGCCGGACGACGCCGGCGCGCAGGTGCTGGCCGCCGCCGGCTTCGCCGATGCCGAGGGTGCCGACCAGGCGCTGCGCGGCTTCGTGCAGTCGTTGGGCGTGCGCACGCTGTCGGACGCGGCGCGCGCACGGCTGGACCGGGTGCTGCCGGCATTGCTGCACGCCGCCGCGCGCTCGCCGCAGGCCGACGCCGCGTTGCACCGCGTGCTCGGCCTGCTGCAGGCGATCCTGCGCCGCGCCAGCTATCTCGCCTTGCTCGACGAACAGCCCAGCGCGCTGGCGCGGCTGGTCGACGTGCTCGCGCGCAGTGCGTTCCTGTCCGAACGCCTGGTCGCGTATCCGTTGCTGCTCGACGAACTGCTCGACAGCCGCGTCGCCGGGCCGATGCCGGATCGGGCGGCAATGCAGCGGCTGTGCGACAGCGCGGTCGCCGCCGCCGGCGACGATCCGGAAGCCGCCCTGCGCGGCCTCAACGAAGCGCGCCAGGCACTGAGTTTTCGTATCGCGCTGGCCGCGCTGGACCGGCGCCAGCCGGCGGTGCACAGTGCCTGCCAGCTCGCGGAACTGGCCGAAGGCGTGGTGCTGACCGTGTTGCGCCTAGCCCGCGCCGAGCTGGTCGCAGCCCATGGCGAAGTGGCGAGCGGCAGTTTCGCGATCGTCGGCTACGGCAGCCTCGGCGGCATCGAACTTGGCATCGGCTCGGACCTGGACCTGGTGTTCCTGTACGACCATGCCGCCGGCGTGGAGGCTTCCGCCGGACCGCGCCCACTGGAAAGCGGGCGCTGGTTCGCGCGGCTGGCGCAGAAGGTGATCGCGCTGCTCGGTGCGGTCACCGGCGGCGGCCGCCTGTACGACATCGACGTGCGCCTGCGCCCGGACGGCGGCAAGGGCGCGCTGGTGTCGTCGCTGGCCAGCTATACCGAGTACCAGCGCGAGCGCGCCTGGACCTGGGAGCACCAGGCGTTGGTACGCGCGCGCGGCGTCGCCGGCGACGCCGTGTTGCTGCAACGCTTCGAGCAGGTGCGAGAGCAGACCCTGGCGCGTTCGCGCGACGCGGCGCAGCTGCGCGAGGAAGTGCTGAAGATGCGCGCACGCATGCGCGCCGAACTGGACCGCAGCGATGCCGCGCGCTTCGACCTGAAGCAGGGCGCCGGCGGCCTGGTCGATCTGGAATTCCTGCTGCAGGCCGGGGTGTTGCTCGGCGCCGCGCAGCATCCCGAGCTGACCGTGCCGCGCGCTACGCCGGCGCTGATCGACGCATTAGCGGCGAGCGCATGGTTCGATGCGCCGACTGCCGCCCGTTTGCACGAGGCGCACGCAACGCTGGTCGACGCCGGTCTGGCCTGCACGCTTGACCGGCGCCCGCGGCTGACTGCGAGCACCGACGCGATTGCGCGGGCGCGGGCGGCGATCACCGCCGCGGCGCAGGCCAAGGGCCTGGCATTCGAGCCGGGGTGCGGCGAGCGATAGCGCGGCTGGTCCGCCGCCGGCCCGCCGGATCCCACCCGGCCTGCCCGGAAGTGGATGGCACGCCGCTGAGGCGAACATGGGGTGTGCCCGTCATCCGGGGTTGGCTCGCTTTTTGAGCCAAAGCGCCCTGATGAGCATGAGCACAAGCAGAAGAAAGCCGCAGAGTCCTTGCAGCAATTCCGGCCAGCCGGCGCCGAGGTCGCATGCGGCCGCAATTTTCTGCCAAAGAACGTCTGCGGAAAGCGCATTCAAAAGCGAGGCGAGCAATAACGGAAGCAGCAGTGGATCGCGGAGCATGCGCCTGTGGTTCGATGTCATCTGTCTTCGCTTCCTTTCGTTTTTTGAGGCGTGTGTTGGATCCGAGTCACATGCGCGACAGCACGTAGCAGCGTCGTTCGATCCGTCGCACGGGCTCGGCGACGATGTTGCCGAAGTCGACCTGGCGTGGCGAGTGCCGCTGGGGTCGGCGCCGGCCTGAGCTGCACGCTGGACCGGCGGCTGCGCCTGACCGCAAGCACGGAGACCGTCGTGCGCGTGCGCGCGGCGATCACCGTCGCGGCGCAGGCCAAGGGGCTGTCGTTCGAGCCGGAGCGCAGCGAGCGATAGATCGCTGCACGGCTGGTGGCTGAGCAGCGGCCAGTTTTGGCCGGACGTGAGATGGTGGGTAAGCGGCAGCAGCGTATGCACACCGCCATGTCTACGCAACCAAGTCGCCCAGTCGCACCTTGAGTGCTGCGATTTGCTCCTGCACGGCCTCCATCACCTGCGGATTGTTTCCCCACATGTCGATGAATCCCCAAGTGGCATCGGGAGGATCCAGCATGTTGCTCAAGATCTCGATGGCGCTTTCGAGCAGCGGCTTCAAGTCTTCCAGATAGCGGGAGGGCCAGACATAGGCGATGCCCAGCGTCTGCAACAGGTAGCTGGCGGCTCTGACCGAGTCGTAGCGCTCCTGGCTCGGGTCGAACCCATTGATCTCGTCGATCAGGAGCGAAATGTCATGTGCTTTCCAGAACCGCTGAAACCAATCCGCCGCCTCATCGTTGGCCCACGGCTGCGTGTTCCAATCTCCCATGATCTTTGTCCTCGTCTGCGGCCGCCAATTGAATTGTGCTGCGTCCTAGCGCTGTCGCGGCCGCGCGGCCGATGCGCCGGTCGCGGCCGGCGGCGCCATCCGCCACAGCAGCGCCCGGAACGGCGCCAGCAGGAACACGCCGATGCCCAGTTTCACCGCCAGGTCGCCGGCGGCCCAGCTGACCCACGGCAGCGCCGAGCCGGCGAAGGCGACCGACCAGAAGATCGCCGTGTCCAGCGTCGCGCTGCAGGTGGTGGCCACGATCGGCGCGCGCCACCAGCGGCCGCGGCGCAGGCGGTCGAACACCGCGATGTCCAGCAGCTGCGCGGCGATGAACGCCAGGCACGAGGCGGCGGCGATGCGCGGGGTGGCGATCCAGATCGACAGCAGCACCGCCAGCGCGAAGCCGCACCAGGCCACGCGCCGTGCCGCGCGCGGACCGAAGCGGCGATTGATCAGATTGCTGACCAGGAACGCCACCGGATAGCTGAAGGCGCCCCAGGTCAGCCAGTCATTGATCGGGAACTGCACCAGCACGTTCGACAGCAGTACGACTGCGCCCATCGCCAGCACCGCCAACAGCAGGGCGCGCGGGGTCAGTGCGGCGAACGTAGGCGATGGCGAGGACGGCGGAGGCATTGGGCGGCGGCGCGGCGGGCAAGGCGAAGCGGCGCATTATCGCGATGCGGCGGCGTCGCGGCCAGCAGCACGGCACGCCGGCCGCGACGCCGTTGCTCCCTGTAGGAGCGGCTTCAGCCGCGACCGGGCGGTACCGGTAGAGTTTCGGTCGCGGCTGAAGCCGCTCCTACAAGGGAGAAGCGCGCCGCTCTCTTGTGGGAGCGACTTCAGTCGCGACGGGCCTTCCCGGTAACGCCTGTCGCGGCTGAAGCCGCTCCTACAACGGGCGAGCCGCCGAGGAAAGCGCCCTCAGCGTTCTTGCGGCGGCGCCGTCCCATCCACCGCGGCGCGGCCCAGCGCCGGGTCGTCGGTGAAGAAGGCATCCACGCCCGCGGCAATGAACGCGCGCATCTCGGCGATGCTGCCGGCGGCGTTCACCGCCGCCGGGCCGCGCGCGTCCTGCAGTCGCTTGGGCAGGAAGTAGTTCTCCGGACGGAACGTGTACGGCACCACCTGCAGCCCGGCCGCATGCGCGTCGGCGATGAAGGCGGTGGGCGCGGCCAGGGCGCCGTCGGCATCGACCGGGATGATGGTGCGCAGGTTGGGACTGACCAGTTGCGCATACTTGGCGATCGCGCGCAGGCCCTGCGCGCTGCCCATCTGCGCATAGGTCGGGCCTTCGCGCAGTTGGTCGCCCGGGCGTTCCTTCGGGTCGCCCAGCAACTGCACCAGGCGCACGTTCGGATGGTCCTTGCCGAGTTTGCGGTGCAGGGACTGCAGGTTGCCGATCTCGAACGACTGCACGATCACCGGCGCGCTGCGCGTGTACGCATGCGCGTCCAGCGTGGCCAGCACCTTGTCCTCCATTGCCAGGCCCAGCGCCTGGAAATAGGTGCCGTGCTTGATCTCCGGGATCAGCCCGATCGGGCGCCCGCGCGCGGCCGATTCGGCCGCGGCGAAATCGATGATCTCGTCGAAGGTGAGCAGCTGGAACTGCCCGTCGAACGCGGTGCCGCGCAGTTGCGGCAGGCGCTCGCGCGCGCGCAGCGTCTTCAGCTCGGCCAGGGTGAAGTCTTCGGTGAACCACCCCTCCACGCGCTGGCCGTCGATCTGCTTGGCCGTCTTGCGCGCGGCGAACTCCGGATGCGCGGCGACGTCGGTGGTGGCGCCGATCTCGTTCTCGTGGCGCGCCACCAGGGCGCCGTCCTTGGTCGAGACCAGGTCCGGCTCGATGAAATCGGCGCCGTCGGCGATGGCCTTCGCATACGACGCCAGCGTGTGCTCGGGGCGCAGCGCGCTGGCGCCGCGGTGACCGATCACCAGCGGCTTGTGCGTACCCGCCGCCGCGACCGTGTCGGCCGCGGCGGTCAGCGACGACAGCGCCATCGAACATCCCAGCATCCAGATCATGGGTTTCATCATCGCATGCGCTCGGCGGGCAGGTGGGGGCAGGATGCGCGCGTTCAGAAGCGCGCGTCCAGGGTCAGGAACACCTGCCGCGGCGCGCTGGCATGGAACGCCAGCGAACGCCCGTTCGGGTCGCTGTTGCCGAAGGCGGAGAGGTTGGAGGCGTAGCGCTTGTCGGTGAGGTTGGTCACGTTGAGCGACAGCTTCAGGTCCTGCAGGAACGACACCGCGCCGAAGTCGTAGCCGGTGCCGGCGTCGAACGCGGTGTAGCCGCCGAAGCCCTGGTCGTTGGTGTAGGTGTAGTAGCGCTGGCCGGTGTACTTGCCGCGCAGATTGGCGTTCCAGCCGTTGTAGTTCCAGCTGATCTCGCTGGTGAACATGCGCTTGGGCGTGTCCACCGTGTACTTGCCGGCGGTGGGGATGGTCACGCCGTTCTGCACGTAGTTGTCGTCGTAGGTGGAGCGGTTGATCGAGGCGGAGTTGTACCACTGCAGATGCGCGGTCGGCTTCCAGATGAAGGTCAGCTCGCCGCCGCGGCTGCTGACCGAGCCGACGTTGAAGAAGCGCGTGGTGCACGCCGGGGTGGTGCCCTGCTGGATGCTCGGGCAGGGGTTGAGCGAGAGCAGGCGGTTGTCGAAGGTCACGTCGTAGCCGACCAGCGAGGCCTCGAACGTGTCGCGCACCAGGCGGTAGCCAGCCTCGAAGGTCTTCGACTTCTCCGGCTCCAGCGCGCCGACGCTGGCGTCGAACGAAGCCTGGGTCACCAGCAGCGGGCCGCCGGCGCCGCCGCCCTGGAACGCGGCGATGTTCTCGGCGTAGGAGGCGAACACTTCCTGCCCCTCGGCCAGGCGATAGCTCACGCCCGCCTGCGGCAGCAGCGCTTCGCTGGCCTTGAGCGTGCCGTTGGCGACCGGCGCTTCCACCGCGATCCCGGGCGTCTCGCGCGCGGTCATCGTGGTGTGCGGGCTCTTCGCGCCCACGTCCAGGGTCAGGCGCTCGTCGAGCAGCTTGAAGGTGCCCTGCACATAGGCCTGCTTGGTGGTGATCGTGTAGTCCTGCGAGAACAGCCGGCGGTCCGGGCCGCTGAGGAACAGGTCGTCGTCGATCGGGCCGTCGATCCAGTAGAAGTTGCGCTCCACGTGGTGCTTGTTGCGCTCGTACCACACGCCGGCTTCCAGGTGGTGCGGGCCCAGGTCCCAGCCCAGCGAGGCGATGCCGCCGGTGCGGTTGATGGTGTAGTTGGTGCTGCGGATCGAGATCGGCAGCGCCTGCGGCGTACCCGGATTCGAGGCCTGGCCCGGCGACCACCAATGGCCCTGGCCTTCGTTCTCGTGGTGGTAGACCTGGGTGTGCACGCTCACCGCATCCGACGGCTGGAAGTCGCCGGCGAGGTAATACAGGTCGTCGTTGCGCAGCGCGCGGCTTTGGTAGTAGGCGTCGTCGGTATTGTCCACGCCGCCGCTGTAGGCGCAGCGGCTGGCGTCGCGGGTAGCCGGCGCGCAGTAGGCCGCGGCCAGCGCGCGCTGCCAGTCCGGCGCGTACAGGTTCCAGTCCCAGCCCAGGCCGCGGTGCAGGCCGCTCTTGGACAGGTAGGCATAGTCGGCCTGCGAGGTGCGCGAGGTATCGACGAAGGCGGTGATCTTGCCGCCTTCGAACTGGTACACGCCCTTGCCGTTGAACTGCGCGGTGCTGGTCGGCGATTTCGGATCGGCCCACATGTCGGCGCTGGCGTAGACGCCGGACAGGTACGCCGAGAAGCCGTTGTGCTCGCCGGTGTCCAGGCGCAGGTAGGTGCGGCGGTTCTGGTCCGAGCCGACCGTCTGCGACAGGCGCACGCCGGTTTCGGTGGACGGATCGTCCGAGAAGTACTGCACGGTGCCGCCGAGGTTGCTGGTGGACGCGGTGCCCAGGCTGCCGATGCCCGAGGCCAGTTCCACGCCGCCGAAGTTCTCGGCGATCAGCGCGCGGCTGATGTTCAGGCCGTTGTAGTTGCCGTAGGCGTTGTCGCCCAGCGGCAGGCCGTCGAGCGTATAGCCAAGGCGCGTGCCGTTGAAGCCGCGCAGGCTCACCGTCTGCGACTCCTCGTTGGCGCCGAACGCGTCGTTGGACTGCACGTTGACGCCGGGAATGCGGTTGAGCAGTTTCTGGATGCTGGTGCCCGGCGGCAGTACCGCAATGTCCTGGCGGGCGATGCGCTGCACCTGGCGGGTCTCGCCCTGGCCGATCACCGACACCGTATCGAGTTGGCGGGCATCGCCGGTCGCGCTGTCTGCCGGCGCGTCTGCCGCGTGCGCCGCCAGCGGCGACAGCAACGTGGCGAGGATCGCGGCGCTCAGCAAGTGATGGGTAGGCATGCGTGAAAAATTCGCTAAAGGAGGTCGGGCGAAGATGCGACAGCGAGGTTTCAGGATCGCGTCACGCATGTTGCGGTTGTCATGCAATGCCGACACAGGCGACACATTTGCCCAGGTCACCTGAGGTGGCCTGGCGTCGTTGCGTGAAAACTAAACGGCCGCAAAACGGCGCATGCGACCGTTCGAGAATGACGCGGGGCATGCCTGCTTTTTCCGGCGAAAAACACGCATCGCCCGCACATTTTTCTGAAGCGCACACGTGCGTCGACGATGCCGATGAAACATTGCCGATGCATTTCTTTTCAGGATCGAAAATGCGGTGCAACGTCAAAGTTTCGACGCGTGGCTTCATCAATGATTGCGGCCACGTCATCGTTTGGACTTCGCTCGTGACATTGCCGACACAGGTATCGGATGACCGGATGGCATTGCCGCCAGCAAGCCCGTTGCACACGCGAATGCGGCGCGCATTCGCTGGGGAGTCCTCACCGTACCTGCGTGCGGCCGCGGTGGCCGTGCAGATGCGCTAGTCGATCGCAAGTTGCTGTGGCGCGTAGCGGCCGCTGCGCGCCTGTGCGTGTTTCGTTCCCACGCGACGCCGCCTGCAACTGCTTGCAGGCGACGCCCTATCGTTCCATCCAAGGAGAGAGATGCATGATCGATCGTATTCGCCGTCAGCCGCTGCTGGCCGCCGCGTTGTCCGGCTGCGCGCTCGTGTTCGGCAATGCCCATGCCGCGCAGGACGCCACGCTCGCCGCGATGTCCGCCACGTTGCGCACCGCGCCCGTCAGCTTCGACGTGCACCTGCCGTTGCGTGACCAGGCCGGCCTGGACGCATTGCTGGCGGACATCCAGGATCCGGTGTCGCCGCAGTATCACCACTGGCTGTCGCGGGCGGAGTTCGAGCGCCGCTTCGCGCCGTTGCCTGCGCAGGTCGAGCGCGTGCGCTCGGCCTTGCAGGCCGCGCACATGACCGTCACCCAGCAGGGCGCGAGCCTGCATGTGAGCGCCAGTGCCGATAACGTCGAGCGCCTGTTCTCCGCGCCGCTGGCGGTTGATCTGCCCGAAGGCGGGCATGCCAAACTCGCCGCCGCCGCCGGCACGCTGCAGCTGCCGGCCGCGTTGCGCGAGAGTGGCGCCGTGGTCACCGGCCTGACCGGCGGCCTGCCGCTGCACCATGTCCATTCGCAGAGGCTGCGGCAGGTCGATCCGGCCAATCGCAATGGCCGCCTCGGCGTCTACGCGTACAACGATCTCAAGCAGGCCTACGGCTATCCGTCCTACCAGAGCATGATCGGCGCGCCAGGCCAGCAGCGTCGCCTCGACGGGACCGGCACCACGATCGCGGTGCTGATCTCCAGCGACGTGCTGGATTCGGACGTGGATGCGCTGTTCAACGAAGAGAAATTCAGCCGCTATGGCGCCGGTCACGTCAATCCGAAACTGTTCGCACGTCGTTACGTGGCCGGCGCCAAGCCGGGGATCAACGAGGATGGCGGGGCGGGAGGCGAAGCGGCGCTGGACGTGGAGATGGCGTTGGCCGGCGCACCGGGCGCGCATGTGCTGCTGTACGTGATCCCCGACCTGACCGACGCATCGCTCGCCGCGGGCTACCGGCAGATCGTGCAGGACAACGAAGCGGACGTGGTCACTTCCTCGTTCGGCGCCTGCGAGCTGTACTACACCAAGGCCTACAACGACGGCAAGGATCTCACCTCGCCCTTCCACACCATGGATGCGATCTTCAAGCAGGGCAACGCGCAAGGCATCACCTTCATCGCCTCCAGCGGCGACAACGCCGGCGTCGCCTGTGCGGATACGCACTATGCGGTCGAGGGCAAGGACGGCAACTTCGTTGCCGGCGTCGAGCATCCCGCGGCCGATGCGTATGTGACCGCGGTCGGCGGCGGCAATCTGTCCACCAACTACAAGCAGGGATCGCCGGACTCCAGCTACCGGTCCGAGAGCGCCTATGCCGATCCGCTGCTGACCCAGGACTACTACGGCGTGGGCGCGCTGCTGGCCGGGGGCTACTGGGGCGCCGGCGGAGGGGTGAGCACCTTGTTCCAGCGGCCGGCCTATCAGCTGCGCGCGCTGGGCGGCACCCGCACGTCGATGCGCGTATTGCCCGACATCGGCATGCTGGTCGGCGGCTGCCCCGGTGACGCGAAACAGCCGTGCCGCGAAGGCCGGGGGCTGTATGCCAGTTCGGTGCTGTCGGTGTACAAGGGCGAGTTCTATTCGACGATCGGCACCAGCGTCGCCGCGCCCGAGTTCGCCGGCGTGGCCGCGCTGCTGGTGGAGAAGCAGGGACGCCAGGGCAATCTCAACGATTACCTGTATCGGCTCGCGGCCAATTACCCGCAGGCGTTCCATCGCGATATCCCGGGCAACAACGGCGTCGTCGACAACAACGTGCCGCTCAAGGGCAGGTACAACTACACGGCCGGCCTCGGGACGCCGATCGTGCGCGCCTTGATCGGTGCGCTGGACGCGGCTCCGGCCGGCGCGCCGCGCTCGCCCAGCAATCCCTGACCTGACGGGAAGCAACAACGGGGCCGCAGGTGCGCCGATGCCGGCGCGCCTGCGGCCCCGTTGCGTTTGCGCAGGCATGGCCTAGACGGCCTTGCTTCAATCCAGTTGCAGGCGCTCGCGGATGCGCATGGCGATGCGTGCGGTTTCGCGCAGCGGTTCGATCGTGCCGGCAACGGCGCCATGCACGGCCGATGCATCGGCGAGGCGGCCGCGCGCGTGCAGCGTCGCATGGAAGTCGCGTGCGCGGCCGCGTGCCGACGTCGGCATCGCCACCGCCACCGGCACCCGCGTGGCGCAGGCTTCCGACAGCAGGTTCACCGAATCGGGCGTGCACACGATGCGTTCGGCCCAGCCCAGCAGGCCGGCGTAGGGGTTCGCGCCGTCGCCTTCGCCGCACCACACCACGCCTGGCACACCGGCAAACGCGCCACGCAGCGCGGCGGCCACCGCCGGCGGCGTGCGTCGCGAGGTGCTGGCGAGCACGCTGCCGCCGCTGTCGCGCAACTGCGACGCCAATTGTCCGAACACCGACGCCGCGGCATCGGCCGTCCATGGCGCAAGCGCGGCCGGGCCGCCGACCAGCAACGCGGTGCGCGGCGACGGCAGCGCGCCGAAGTGCGGGAACGCCGCGCGCGCGGCGGCCAGCCAGGCATCGTCGATCGGATGCAGGCTGCCGAGCAGGGTGAGCACGTTGTCGCCGCGCAGGCGATCGTGCTCGGGCACCACCACCACGTCCCAGTGCCGCGGCGACAGGCGCGGATCCAGTACCTGCACCACCGCGCTGCCGCGCGCGCGCAGCAGCCGCGTCGCCAGCGCCGCCTGGCGGCCGCAGCCGATCGCCAGCGCCGGTGGTTGCCGCAGCAGCTCGGCGAAGGCGGGGCCATAGGCCTGCGCTGCGCCGGGTAGCCGCCGCGGCGCCAGCCAGCGCCAGGGCGTGTGCGGTTGCAGCACCAGCGCAGGGGCGGGCGGCATTGCGGGTCCAGCCAGCGCCGCGGCGAGCGCTTCCGCCTGGCGCGCGTTGCCGGCGCGGCCGTCGCTAATCGCCCAGGGCGCGCCCGATCGTTTCACGTTTGGTAGTAATCCGTTGCATTGCGGCTGGGTGTTGCGGCTATCGTGCCACTCTACACTGGCCGCCTTGCGCCGAAACCGCCCACCGTGGCTGGGCATCGGCTTCCTCCGACGACAAAAGGTACCTCCGCATGTCCGACGTTCTGCACGATGCCGCCCTGGATCAACTGTTCCGTACCGCCCGCACCCAGAATGCCTTCCGCGACACGCCGGTCGGCGAAGACACCCTGCGCGCCTTGTACGACCTGCTGAAGTGGGGCCCGACCGCGGCCAACAGCAGCCCGGCGCGGTTCGTGTTCGTGACCTCGGCCGCGGGCAAGGAAAAGCTCAAGCCGGCGCTGTCCGAAGGCAACCTGGCCAAGACCCTGGCCGCGCCGGTGACGGTCATCGTCGCCCACGACGAGGATTTCCACGAGAAGCTGCCGTACCTGTTCCCGCACGCCGATGCCAAGAGCTGGTTCGACGGCCCGCGCGAAGGCCGCAGCGAGTCGGCGTTCCGCAACGGCTCGCTGCAGGGCGCCTACCTGATCCTGGCCGCGCGTTCGCTGGGTTTGGATGCGGGCCCGATGTCCGGCTTCGACAACGCCAAGGTCGATGCGGCGTTCTTCGCCGGCACTGCGATCAAGTCCAACTTCCTGGTCAACCTGGGCTACGGCGATCCTGCCGGCCTGTTCCCGCGCCTGCCGCGGCTGAGTTTCGACGAGGCCGCGCGCATCGAGTAAGCCGGCTCGTTTCCGCTTCACCCTCACACCGCTGTGCCTGCGCTTGCCGCAGTTTCCCAACCACCGATTTCTTCAGGAGCTCCGCCCATGAACAAGACCCGCAAACTGCTGCTTCCGCTCGCCCTGGCGCTGGCCGTCGTCGTCGCCCAGCCCGCCACCACCGCCTTCGCCGCGCCGGCCGCTGCGGCCGCCACCGCGATCAAGGGCACCACCGGCACCTACAAGCTCGACCCCTCGCACACCGACGTGCTGGTGCAGTGGAGCCACTTCGGCTTCTCCAACCCCAGCGCGCACTTCGGCGACGTCGACGGCACCCTGGTCTACAACGCCGAGAACGTGGGCAAGTCCAGCGTCCAGGTGACCCTGCCGCTGTCGGGCCTCAACAGCTTCACCGCCAAGTTCGACGAACACCTGAAGAGCGGCGACTTCTTCGACGCCGCCAAGTTCCCGACCGCCACCTTCAAGAGCACCAAGGTCACCGCCGCCGGCACCAACAAGCTGAGCGTGACGGGCGACCTGACCATCAAGGGCATCACCAAGCCGGTGGTGCTGGCGGTGACGCTCAACGGTGCCGGTCCGCACCCGATGAAGAAGGTGCCGGCGCTGGGCTTCGATGCCAGCACCACGATCAAGCGCAGCGACTTCGGCCTGGGCGCGTACGTGCCGAACGTCAGCGACGAGGTCAAGATCCGCATCACCACCGAGGCGCTGCAGGACGCCGCCAAGTAAACCTGCCTGCGCTCGCGGCGGCGCCTCGCGCGCCGCCGCTACAACGCAAACGCCCGCCATCCGGCGGGCGTTTGCGTTTTTGGTCACTCGCTGTGTGTCGCGAGGTGGACGGGCTCACGGGAGCCGCTCGTAGCTACGGAAGGCGCACTGTAGGAGCGGCTTCAGCCGCGACGGGCGTTACCGGGAATGCCCCGTCGCGGTGATCCCACAAACGCGGACAAGAATCGCTCATGCAAGGCAGTGATGCGTCCTGCCGAGCCTCGGCAAAAGCGCGTTTGGTCGAGGTGCTCTTACATCGCCTGTTCGATCGACAGCGCGTACACCTGCACGCCGTAGCGGGTGAAGGTGGCGGTGGTGTCGCTGCCGATGTTCATCTCCTCCAGCGGCGCGCCCTGCGCGTCGGCGAGGGTCAGCCGGTAGATCGGTCCGAAGCGCGTGGTGATGTCGGTGGGGCTGATCTTCACCCGATAGGTGCCGTTCCCCTTGAGCGCGAGCGGCTCGGAGAGCTGCCCGGGAATCAGTTGCAGGTCGGTCGACAGTTGCCGTAGGTCGCCGAGCACCTGAACGGCGAAGGTCTGCGTTTCGGGGAGGGCGCGGCCGAGAGACGCCGCCGCCTGTGTCGCTCTGGCATCGGTGGCCGCGGTCGCTGCAGCCGCAGCAGGGACAATCGCCGCGATTGCGGTGGCGGCGGTGCCGAGGAGGAAGTTACGGCGGCTGTCGTTCGTCTGTGTCGTCATGGCGATCCACCTGGAGTTTGCGCGTCAGCCCTGGCCAGGGCCGGGGTTGGGAGTGAAGCAGGAGCCTTTGTTATTGCAGTTGGTGTTGCTGCCCAATGAGCAGTCTTTCGTATTGGTGCATGCGGGATTTGTACCGTTGCAGACCTCATTGGTGGCGAGCGTGCCGAAGCGCCGTGCTGCCAGTGCTTCGACGGCGGCAGCGCTGGATGCGTCTGATCCATCGATCAGCACTTCTCCATTCTTGCCTATTGATATCTTGTCCGGATCTATGCGGATTGGCATGGGACGTATCTCACGTGCTGGCCAAGGTGGAAAGCGGACAGCCGAGTGTGCGTTCGGATAGGTCGGAAAATCCGCTCATCCAGCGACGCAGCTTGTCGTTTGCGATGTCGATGGTGCCGTCGGCGTGGAGTCGTCCGAGGTCGTTGCGATCATCGTTCAGTGCAACCGTGCACTTGCCGATCTTGCCATTGGCACGGATCATCAGAGAGTTAGGCTTTGCCGCATAGCAGATGTATCCATCCAGATGCTCTTCCGAAATTGGGCGTTCGCCGTTCTGGGGGCGATCGACGCAGGAAGTGATGTAAGAGATCGCTTCAAGGTAGCGGTCGCGCGGCAATATCTTTTCCCCGATCGTGCCGCCCGTGCTCAGATTGGAGACCTTGTGGAAGTAAACAGAAAACCGTGGGTCGCTCAGCAGCTCGCGATGCAGGCTGGAATATAGGCGCCGTACCGATTCGATATTGTCCTGATGCAGGTGCAGGCGCAGCGAGATGGCGAAATTTGCCGATAGTGACCGGTAGGCGATGAGGTTCGACCATATTTTCTCGAACGTGGCGCCTTTGTTGGCGGTGATCCGTGTCTTGTCGTGCCATTCCGCGTCACCGTCCAGTGTGATCTGGAACTCGTGGTGCTGGAGTTCAGTAAACCTCTGCAGCAGAGCCGGCTCGAGCAGATAACCATTGGTGGTAAAGCCGGCGCTGAACGCAACGCCGTGTTGTGCGCACATTGCGTTTGCGTGTTGACCGATATCCAGGACGACATCAGGCGCCAGGAGTGGTTCCCCCCCGAACCAGGAAATGTTGAGCCGATCCAGGTGAGGTACGCGATTGGTGATCAACGCCTTGATGCCGCCGACCACGCTCGGTTGCATACGGCCTATTGCAAAGTCTTCATAGCAATAGGTGCAGCGGAAATTACATTTTTCGGTCGGCAGGAGGATGAGAGACAGGATGCGCGGAGAAAGCGCTTCGGCGATGGTGGATTCGCTCAGCATCATTCTGTCTCAACCGTTCGGCGAGGGCTGGCCGCCGGTTCTACAAGAGCCGACATTGGACGCTTTGGAGCAGTCACCGGTGTTGTTGCAGGTGTAATTCGTGGAAGAGCAGGTGCCGGAGTTGGTGCACGTTCCGGCATTTTCGCTCATCGGGCGAATCGATCCTGCTGTCGCTGAAGCGATCGCCGCAGCGCGCAATCGATGGTTGGCGAAGTTGAGTGATCCGTCCGGGTTCAGCGTGATGCCGCGGGGATCAATCTCGTGAAATGCCTTATCCATCTGCAAGCCGCCTCTCGATATCCGTCGATTGGTGGGAGAGTTTTAGATGTAAAGTTGTTTGATACTGGGATTTAATTCACAAATTCACGTCGTGTCTACATTTCAGAGGCTGCGCTTGTACTCGTGACGATCCCGCTTCAGTCATTGGCGCCATCTTGACTACCGCGCGCTACCCCCGTTTTCGTCCTCTCCCGACTTCCAATACCCCGTCGCCCGGATCCACTCCTTCGGCACATTGAGCCGGCCTTCGACGAACTTGCGCATCATCCGTGCACGCGCCGATTCGCAGGCGATCCAATAGAACGCATCGCCGTCCGGCGCCTCGAAATCGCGCAGCGCATCTTCCAGCAACTGGCTGCCGAGCACGGGCACGCCGTTGCGTTCCAGCCAGGTGATGCGCACCTGCGCGCGCGACGGCAATGCCTGCCGGTCGGCGAAGCCGGGGATCTCGATCAGGGCCTCCACCTTCGCGCCGGCTGGCAATTCTTCCAACCAGCGGCCGATCGCCGGCAGCGCGGTCTCGTCGCCGATCAGCACATAGGTGTCGTAGTCGTCGGCAGCCACGAACGAGCCGCGCGGGCCGCCGACCACCAGTGGGTCGCCCGGGTTGGCCTGCGCCGCCCAGCGGCAGGCCGGGCCATCGCCGTGCAGCACGAAATCCAGGGTCAGTTCCTGCGCCGCGGCGTCGTAGTGGCGCGGGGTGTAGTCGCGCGCCGGCGAGGGCGCGGCGTCGGCCGGGTAGACCGGGCCGCTGTCGGTCATCGTCGGCAGCACGAACGCGCCATCGGCGTTGGGGAAGAACAGTTTGACGTGGTCGTCGGGTCCGGCGCTGACGAAGCCGTCCAGCTCCGCGCCGCCGACCACGATGCGGCGCATGTGCGGGGTCAGCGGTTGGGTGCGCAGCACCTGCAGGTGGCGGAACCGCAGCGGATGACGCAGCAGGCGGTTTTCATGGGTGTTCATGCGGAAAATCCTTGGGGGAAGGGGGGGGGGCGCGTTGCGCCAGCGGAGAGAAAGGGTGGTTGGCTGCGGCGCGCGGGCAGCGCTCAGCCATCGCCGTCGCGTTCCATGCCGTCGGCGGCCTGTGCGAGCAGTTGCGCGACGCGTTCGATCTCCGCCTCGGTCCAGCGGCCGTGCCGGGCCAGCAGGCCATGCTTGATCCGGCGCATCGCCTCGCGCACCGGGGCCGGCACATTCGCGCGGACCAGCGCGCGGGCGCTTTGATGGGTGCGTTCCACCGCCGCGTCCAGCTGCGCGCGCTGCGCCTGTACGAAGGCCAGGCCGTCGGCGGTGATCGCGTAGCGCTTGCGTGCGGCACCGGCATCGGCCTGCACGAGGCCCTGCGCTTCCAACTGCGCCAGGGTCGGGTAGATGGTGCCGGCACTGGGTGTGTACAGCCCATGGAACAGGTCGGCGACCGCGCGGATCAGCTCGTAGCCGTGGCGCGGCTGGGTTTCGATCATCGCCAGCAGCAGTAGGCGCAGGTCGCCATGGCCGAGCGGGCGGCTGCCGCGTCCGCCGCCGCGGCCATGCTGGCTGCGGCCGGCGCTGTCGTCGTCGAACAGGCGGCGCGGATCGCGGTGGCTGGGGTCGGTTGGGCGGGGCATCGTTTCGATATGTCTAAGTGTTGCGAAACGATATATCGAATTTGGGTGGTGGGCAAGGTTGCTGGTGGGGCTTGCGTGGTTGGGGTGGGGGATGGTTCAGTGGCGGGAGCTGGCAGGTAGCTAGTGCCGCGCGTGGTGGGCGCGGCGCGGTTGGGTTGATCGCGTCGCGACTGAAGTCGCTCCCACAAGGATGCTGCACAGCGTCGTGCCAGCTGGCCGCAAGGCGGCGGCTTCTCTGTCGGTACCGCGTCGGCTATTGCGCGTTTTGTGGGAGCGACTGCTTGTTGTGGGAGCGACTTCAGTCGCGACGCGGGGTGGGTCGGTGAGTAGGCTTCGGTGCCTACCTGTCGGGGCTGAAGCCCCTCCTACAGTGCAGCTAGCGGGTTGGTCGCGCGCTTTTTGTAGGAGCGGTTTCAACCGCGACGAACGGAGTCGTTCGCTTTCCGGCGGTGCAATGCGTCGGGACTGAAGTCCCTCCCACAGTGCAATCGCATCGGTCATCGGCGCACCCCTTGTGGGAGCGACTTCAGTCGCGACGCGGGGTGGGTCGGTGAGTAGGCTTCGGAGTCTGTCTGTCGGGGCTGAAGCCCCTCCTACAGTGCAGCTAGCGGGTTGGTCGCGCGCTTTTTGTAGGAGTGGTTTCAACCGCGACGAGCGGAGCCGTTCGCTTTCCGGCGGTGCAATGCGTCGGGACTGAAGTCCCTCCCACAGTGGACCCAGCCAGCCGCAACGCAGGCGAACACCTCGCCGAATTCAGCCGCCGTCGCCTTCCTCCAACACCCGCCGCTGCATCTCGTCCAGGTACTCATCCAGTTCCTGCACCGAGGTGAAGATCTCGTTCAACGGGACCGCCTTGACCACGTCGAACACCTTGCGGATCTGCGGTTGCGGGTTGACCACCAGTACGCGGCCGTCGCGGGTGGCCAGCACCTTGCGCGCCTTGAAGATCGAACGGATGCCGGCGCTGCTGATGTAGTCCAGGTGCGACAGGTCCAGCACCAGGGTGGTGATCTGGGTGGCCAGCAGCGGTGCCAGCGCCTCGTCCAGGGCCTGGTAGGTGTGGGTGTCCAGACGCCCGCTGAGGGTGATGCGCTGGCGCCTGTCCTGGGTGGGGTCGATCTGCAGGCTCAACGTGGTCATGCGGGGAACTCCTGGGGGATGGGGTCGAAGGGTTGCAGCAAGGTGATGCGCACGACATTGCGGCCAGCGTCGTGGCGGTAGTCGATGTGGTCGGCGAGCTGCCGCACCAGATGCAGGCCGAGGCCGCCGATCGGGCGCTCGGTGATGTCCGCGTCCAGGTCCGGCGGCGGTGCGGTGCGCAGGTCGAAGGCCGGGCCGCTGTCGTGGAATTCCAGCACCAGCGCGCCGGTGTCCACCTGCAACAGCACTTCCACCGGCGGCTGTTCGCAGGCCAGGTGACCGTGCTCGAGCGTGTTGCACGCCAACTCCTCGATGATCAGCCGCGCCCGGTGCACGTGGTCCAGGACCACGCCGTGGCGCAGCAGCGCGGCCTCCAGCGTGTCGCTCAGCTGCGCCAGCGTGTCCAGCGCCGGCACCATCTGCAGACGTAGTTTCATGGGCTTCCCTCCCGGGTCGGATCCTGGCGCAACCGGATCGCCAGCAACGTAATGTCGTCGGATTGCGGTGCGGCCGCGGTGAACGCGTGCACGTCGGCCAGCACCCGCGCGCACTGCGCCTGCGCGTCGATGCCTGGCTGCAGCGCGGCCAGCAACCGCTCGGCGCCGTAGGCCTGCAGGCGCGCATCCATCGCTTCGGTGATGCCGTCGGTATAGCTCAGCAGCGTGGCGCCGGCGGCCAGACGCCCGCGCACCACCGGGTAGCGCGTCTGCGGCTCGATCCCCAGCGGCGGCCCCGATTCCACCGCCAGCAACTGCGCATGGCCGTCGGCGCCGAGCAGCACCGGCGGCTCGTGGCCGGCGCTGGACAGCCAGTAGTCGCCGCTGTGCACGTCGATCAAGCCGCACAGCACGGTGGCGAACATGCAGGTGTCGTTGCCCTCGACCATGCGCTGCGAGGCCGCGATCAGGATCGCGTCCGGCCTGGTGTGGCGGCGCGCAGCCACCTCCAGCACGGTCATCGCCCGCGCCATGAACAGCGCCGCCGGCACGCCCTTGTCGGACACGTCGCCGACCACGAACCACAGCAGCCCCGGCTCGGTCTCGAAGAACTGGTAGAAGTCGCCGCCGACCATCGTCGCCGGTTCCAGCAGCGCGTAGGTCTCCAGGTGCTTGTGCGCGCTGTCGAAGGTACGCCCGTCCGGCAGCATCGCCTGCTGGATGTCGCGCGCGATCGACAGCTCGCTCTGCATCCGCTGCCGCGCCTGCGCCAGCGTGGCGATTTCCTCCAGCTGCAACTTGATCGAGCCGCGCGCGCTGTCGAAGGCGCGCGCCATCACCCCCACTTCGTCGTGCCGTTCCACATGCCGCAGCGGATAGTCGAATTCGCCCTGGCTGAAATGCCCGGCCGAGTTGGTCAGGTCCTCGATCGGCCGCGCCAGCCGCGCGGTGTAGCGGTGCAGCAGCCACAGCCACAGCAGCAGTGCGGTGCCGCCGCCCAGCCCCACCCACAGCGCGATGCGGTTGAGCCCAGCCACGATGTAGCGCTCGGACACGGTCAGCGCGAAGGTCCAGCCGGTGTCGCCGACCGCCGCGCTCTGGGTCAGGTAGCGCTCGCCGTCGGGCGCGGTGTGGGAAAAGCGCACCGGCGCATGCGCGGCTACGGCGGCGGCCAGTGGCGACAGGTCCGGCCGGGCGCGTGCCACGTGCGCCTCCAGGGTGCGGCGGAAGCGCAGCGCCGGGTCCGGATGCAGCACGAACAGGCCGTCGGGCGACAGCAGCATCGGCTGCAACCCGGCGCTGGCCGGCAACTCGCCGACGATGGCCTGCAGCCGCTTCAGCGGCACGTCCACGCTGACCATGCCGATCGCCGGCGCCCCCGGATCGTCGCCGGGCAGGCGCAGCGGCAGGTTGTAGGTGGTGAGGTAGTCGCCGCCGGTGGAGGCGTCGCTGTACGGCTCGGACCACCACGGCGCCGACGCCGCCAGCGTGCGCCGGTACCAGGGCATGGTGCGGTAGTCGTAGCCAAGCGCATCGGCCGGCTGCTCGGTCACCGTGCCGTTGGCCCGCCGCAGGTGCCAGGCGAAGCCGCGGTCGTCGCCCTTCAGCGCGCCCGGCTCGATCACCAGCAGCGCCCCGGCGATGTCCGGATCGCCCTCCAGGGTGGCGTGCAGCAGGCTGCGCAGGTTGAACGGCTGGCGCCCGACCGCCGAGGCGCCGGCGGCCAACGTGCGCCCGCTCACCTGCACCGACCCCAGCGTGGCGTCCAGGCTGCGCGCGGTCTGCTGCGCCAGCCCGGCCACTTCTTCGCGCGCATTGCGCACCACCACCTGGCGCGCGCCCAGGTAGAACAGCACCGCCAGGCCCAGCAGCAGCGCCACCTGGATCAGGCTGCCCCACAGCATCAGCCGGGTGCGCAGGCTGTGCCGCCAGGCGACCGCTGAAGCGTCCTGCACTGGCGAGAGAGCGGCGATGGCGGCGTTTCCGCGGGAGTCGGCCCCGATCATAAGCGCAGCCGCGCCCCGCCGCGCATCCGGGGCGCGCGCGGTCCCGGGCCAATGTGACAGTCCGTTCCATACGCTGCCGTACGAGGTCCGGCGGGGCGGTTGCGCTACACTTGGAGGCTTCGAAAAACACATGCAATCGCGCGCGTGCGTGCGACCTACGGGAGCGCTATGAACTGGTTGAACGAGGTGCTGCAGAACGATCCGAACCCCACTGAGACCCAGGAGTGGATCGAATCGCTCAAGGCCGTCATCGATGTCGCGGGCCCCGAACGCGCGCATCAGCTGCTGGAGGACATGGTCGAACTGACCCGCCGCTCCGGCGCCTACCTGCCGTTCTCGCCGACCACCGAGTACGTCAACACCATCGCGCCCGCCAACGAGGCCAAGAGCCCGGGCGATGCGGCCATCGAGTGGAAGATCCGCTCGATCATCCGCTGGAACGCCATGGCCACCGTGGTCCGCGCCAACCGCAAGCCCGGCGACCTGGGCGGCCACATCGCCTCCTTCGCCTCGGCCGCCACCCTGTACGACGTGGGCTTCAACCACTTCTGGCGCGCCCCGTCCGACAAGCACCCCGGCGACCTGCTCTACATCCAGGGCCACAGCGCCCCGGGCATCTACGCCCGCGCCTTCCTCGAAGGCCGCATCAACGAGACCCAGCTCGACCATTTCCGCATGGAAGTGGACGGCCAGGGCATCTCCTCCTATCCGCACCCGTGGCTGATGCCGGATTTCTGGCAGACCCCCACCGTGTCGATGGGCCTGGGCCCGCTCAGCGCCATCTACCAGGCGCAGTTCATGAAGTACCTGGAGCACCGCGGCCTGATCGAGAAGTCCGACCGCAAGGTGTGGTGCTTCATCGGCGACGGCGAGAGCGACGAGCCGGAAACCCTGGGCGCCATCGCCCTGGCCGGCCGCGAAGGCCTGGATAACCTGATCTTCGTGGTGAACTGCAACCTGCAGCGCCTGGACGGCCCGGTGCGCGGCAACGGCAAGATCATCCAGGAGCTGGAAGGTGTGTTCCGCGGCGGCGGCTGGAACGTCATCAAGCTGCTGTGGGGCGGCTACTGGGACGCGCTGCTGGCGCGCGACACCGACGGCGTGCTGCGCAAGCTGATGATGGAAACCGTCGACGGCGAATACCAGAACTGCAAGGCCTTCGGCGGCGCCTACACCCGCGCCAACTTCTTCGGCAAATACCCGGAGACCGCGGCCATGGTCGCCGGCCTGTCCGACGACGACATCTGGCGCCTGAACCGCGGCGGCCACGACCCGCACAAGGTCTACGCCGCCTACCACCAGGCGGTGAACACCAAGGGCATGCCCACCGTGATCCTGGCCAAGACCGTCAAGGGCTACGGCATGGGCTCCTCGGGCGAATCGCTCAACCCCACCCACCAGACCAAGAAGCTGGACGACGACGCGGTGCGCGCGTTCCGCGACCGCTTCAACATCCCGCTCAGCGACAAGCAGCTGGCCGACGCCGAGCAGGTGCCGTTCTACCACCCCGGCCCGGACTCGCCGGAAGTGCAGTACCTGCAGGAGCGCCGCGCCTCGCTCGGCGGCTACCTGCCGCAGCGCCGCCGCAAGGCCGACCAGTCCTTCACCGTGCCCGGCCTGGACAAGTACGACCGCCTGCTCAAGTCCAGCGGCGAGCGCAGCTACTCCACCACCATGGCCTTCGTGCAGAGCCTCAACATCGCCCTGCGCGACAAGGACCTGGGCCCGCGCATCGTGCCCATCGTGGCCGACGAAGCGCGCACCTTCGGCATGGAAGGCATGTTCCGCCAGATCGGCATCTACGCCCCGTTCGGCCAGAAGTACAAGCCGGTGGACGCCGACCAGCTGATGTTCTACCGCGAGGACCAGTCCGGCCAGGTGCTGCAGCAGGGCATCAGCGAGCCGGGCGCGATCTCCTCGTGGCTGGCCGCCGGCACCAGCTACTCGGTCAGCAACGTGCCGATGCTGCCGTTCTACATCTACTACTCCATGTTCGGCTTCCAGCGCGTGGGCGACATCGCCTGGCAGGCAGCGGACATGCGCACCCGCGGCTTCCTGCTCGGCGGCACCGCCGGCCGCACCACGCTCAACGGCGAAGGCCTGCAGCACGAAGACGGCTTCAGCCAGGTCATCGCCGGCTCCATCCCCAACGTGCGCAGCTACGACCCCACCTTCGGCTTTGAGGTCACCGTGGTCATGCAGTACGGCATGAAGCGGATGATGCAAGAGCAGGTGGACGAGTACTACTACATCACCCTGATGAACGAAAACTACACCCACCCGGAAATGCCGGCCGGTGCAGAAGAAGGCATCATCAAGGGCATGTACCTGCTGACCGACGCCGGCAAGCCCAAGAAGGGCGAACTGCGCGTGCAGCTGCTGGGCTCGGGCACCATCCTGCGCGAAGCCATCGCCGCGGCGGAGCTGCTGGACAAGGACTTCGGCGTCACCGCCGACATCTGGTCCTGCCCCAGCTTCAACGAACTGCGTCGCGACGGCTTCGACGCCGAGCGCTGGAACCGCCTGCATCCGGAAGGCGAACAGCGCAAGCCGTACGTGACCCAGCTGCTGGAAGGGCGCCAGGGGCCGGTGGTGGCGGCTACGGACTATGTGCGGGCGTTTGCCGACCAGATCCGTGCGTTTGTGCCGGGGCATTACACCGTCCTGGGCACCGATGGCTTCGGCCGCTCCGACACCCGCGCCAACCTGCGGCGGTTCTTCGAAGTGGACCGGTACTACATCGCGCATGCCGCGATTGCGGCGCTGGCGAAGGATGGCAAGATGACCGGGAAGGACGTGGCTCGGGCGATCAAGCAGTACAAGATCGATGCGGAGAAGGGGAATCCGGTTGGGGTTTGATTGGCGATGCCCGGCCCTTGCGAGGGCCGGGTATCCCTAACTTGATGATTTGACTGCTGGGATTTGGGAAGCGCATGCTGCCTGGTACGAGAGTCGCAGCCACTGAGACTCCACGGGTAACAATGAAGATCTTTCGGGCGCAAGGTGAAGATGATGATCATGCGATATAGAACTGGAGCTGCGCATCTAAGCTCGGAACTCCCGAAGAGCTTAAAGCTTGATACTTTTGGTGTCCGCTCTCACCAGAAGCTTGTTCGAGATGAAATCGTTTTTCCTCCGATCCTGAGTGAGGGCGATGCGTTGTTGTGCGCTATCGTACGTCTTCGTCGAGAGGCGCCGAATATGGAGCAGTGGGCTGAGGACGTCGTGGATGGCTGATTCTTTTCCGCGAAACTCTGATTTGCCTAAGCAGTCACCTTTCTTTTGGGTGACTCATAAAGATCGATATTTGCGCCAATTGCTCATTAGGGATATTCAGGAGTTAACGGGTAGGGAGCTTGTTGTCTATTTCACTGATACTGAGCGAACGAATGCTCAAATTGATCAGGGGGACGATCAATATCTGTTTGAACTCCTTCGACAGCGAAAGAGTGAAGAAGTCGATCTCCTTCTTGAAACAAATGGCGGATTTACGGATCCAACTGAGAAAATTTGCTCGATCTTAAGGCAAATGGCTCCGAAACTCCGAGTCATTGTGCCGAGACGCGCGAAGAGTAACGGTACCGTGATCGCCCTTTGTGGTCAGAAGCTGGTTATGTCTGCTACCTCCGAACTTGGGCCGATTGATCCACATCTTAGTGGGACGCCAATCGAGTTCATTTTGAATGCGCCTCCGGGAAGCGTTGACCCAATAATGGTACAGGTCGCTCAGTCATTTCGTAATCAGACGAGAAAGCTTGCCGGGGATCTGTTGCGTACAGGGATGCTGGCCGGGCGCGAAACCGAAGTTGCTGACGTGGTAGAAAAGCTGGCGTCGCGAAATCATTATCACTCGCACGGTTCAGTGGTTGACTCTAAGGAGGCTGCTAAGCTTGGATTGGACGTCATAGATTTAGCTCATGATGATGAGCTATGGCAGAAGATCTGGTTGCTTCGCACCATGTACGCGTACGACTGCGCAAGAAATGGTCATGCGAAGGTGTTTGAAGGGCAAGTCGTAAGCTTGGCTGTGGCGGACGTTGCATCCGCGCCTCCATCGTCCTGAAATGAGTTAAAGGAAGCTTTTCACTGTTGTGTATTTTGCGTGATTAGCGCTAGGCGCCGAAGGGGGGCTTACCTCCGTCCCGGAAGTATCTGTATCTGTATCTGTATCTGAGCGTTAGCGCCGCGGCCGGTAAGTTTCCACCGGAAGACGGTTGCCTTCCTGCTGAGGTCATGCTAATTTAAGGGTGTAGAGCGGGCCCAATGTCACATCTTTCTTTGAAAGAATGTGGCGGCGGGCCCACTTTTTATGTGTAGTTATTGTGAGCGTCGATGCCCTTAAGGTACTCGCCAAAGATCAGGTGTTTGACTCGTCGCTTTGATTCATTTGATAGCTTGTTAGGATACGACGGGCGCTCGTGAGTTGAAAGGTGTGTCGGGTCTAGCGTATCCACTAATGCGTGCAGTACCACTCCGTAAACAAGTAGCTTCTGGCGCGTTGCCTTAGTTGTGGTATCGCTAAGAAGCTGAGTTAGCGGTGCACACCACTTCTTCGCGGACTCGTTAGAAGTAATAATCTCTCCAAACTCGACGACGCCGATCGTTCTAAGTCCTCCGGTGGAAAGTACTTGAGATGCAATTTCTCCGATCGCTTTCTGGTGAGTTCGATTTACGAGCCTGATCTGTTTTGACCCTAAGCAAGCTATGAATTTGCTCAGTTTCCTTCCGCGCTTGTCGACCGAAAGTGAGATTCCGAGGCTTTCTCTTTCTAGAATCTCAATGCGGCTCCAGAAATTCGCATACAGATAGGTAAGTCCTATAAGGTCCGGATCCAGGCTATGTGTGGCCGCGTCATCTCTGCCCGATAGTGGTATAAAGTCGCGTTCGGCAAGTGATATTGTCTTTCCCGATATCGCATCAGCAGCCTTCAGTAGAGGATCTAGATGTGCATCGACCACGCTTTTAGCAGACTTTCGTTCTTTTCGTAGCCTGCCGATCCACGAGACTAGGTGGTCCGCGATCTTTGCAACGGCTCCGCCCGAAATGGCCGCAGTAAACAAAGATGTCCAAGTAAAAGTAAGATTCTCCATGTCTAAGGTTTCCTTATGGATTCATAATGGGATTTGTGTGAATGCAAATTGTAATTGAGTCACCCGGAATTCCGTAGAAAATATGGTCCCTCGTTGCATATAGTGCCCTCAGAGCTCTGCAGGCGGCAGGTTGCCGTTTTGAACAGTAGTAATGGGGTCAAATTGCCCTATCAGTGGGCATCACATGACCGGGTCCATGAGTTCCTATAGTCTAGCTAGGAGTCAGGGCCGACGTGATTATAGGGGAGAACGTGACGGCGGTTTACAAGGTGGTGTCTGCTTTGCCGCTTTTTGCCATGGCGGTTGAAGGTGCGGATTCGATCGACAAGCTGCTAAAGAACGAAACAGGAGAGAGTGAAACAGTGAAACAGGGGTCAGAGTGCACTTTCCTCACCTGTTAAGCCTGACTTGCGGTGGCCTAACTAAGTATCCGCGTAGCGAGCGCGACGCTACGTTCAAGCTGGTGATCAACGCCGCATGAAGGCGGTTGTTGTCCAGCGCATGCTAGCGCTGCAGGTTGAGGCGACGGAGGTGATCTCGAGCCGATGGCATCTAGAATGAAGCGACGATAGTGATCTGTGCGTTCGGCAATTGTGGCGGTGGCTAGACAGCTTCCACATGGTGGCGCGCGTTGGCTTGGCCGAGTCCGTTGCATCTCCAGGCTTCATACTGGTTGCCATTATTTTATCTTCTATGGGTGATACAGGATGCGAGAAATTAGAGGGCAAGCTTACTGTCCCTGTGAGAGTGGCCAACGTTATGCCCGTTGCTGCCGCGGTCGTCGCTTTAAATGGATGATTGATGATGATGGGTATGTGCACAAACAGATACCACTTTCTGAAGAGGCGCTCCAGGTGCTGGAGGAAACGAAGGTTGCTTACCAGTACATCTTTGAGCGTGCACCGCACAGTGACGATCCGATTTTCCTTGGGAAGTACCTTTACTCTGACGAAGATATTAAAAGGGAAGCCGTTGAAGCGTTGCGCAAAGCGGAGATGCCACCGCAATTCATTCACGCATACCAGCGTACCGGCGGGCTTCTTCTATCTGAATCTAATGAAGGCTTTGCTACCACGGTCGATCTTGAAGAGTGGAACGCTGCTATAGAAGAGTACTTTTTCCTTAAGAAAAATCCACCGGCGAAGAATCAATTTGATCTGATCTGGGCGGACTTCAAGAAGGAGTTGGAATCTTGCATCATGTGCCTGGGGTATGTACTGGAGAATGGTGTGCATGATGTCGGACTTAAGACCGCATCTTCTAGTCACTTATTCACGGTCGATGATTATGTATTGCTATGCGCTACGAAAAGCATCAAGACCCTCCGCGCGGTCCGACTCCTCCTGAAGGAACAGATAGGTGCAGACTGCCTACCATTGGCTAGACACATCTACGAAAATTACCTTCACATTGTCTATTCAGTTGAGCGGCCGGAGATGCTGGAGCACCTATTGGATGCAGTAATAGGACTTAAACTCGGCACACATGGTTACGCTAGAAATAACAAGGGCGACATCGATACAAGGAAGATCATCCGGAATGCCGACGGTGCCATGTTTGTTGGGCACATTTCGCACTACAAAATGGCAGTAGCTAGCCGTTATGCGGTCGATCTTGAGCTGTTCGATTGCCTATATAAATTTCTTTCCGACTATACGCATCCAAGTTTCATGAGTCTCCAGCTCGTTCTCGATGATGTAGGGCGGTTGAATCCTCTTGAGAATGAGCTTCAAATAGAGGCCTTACTTTTCTCAGTTTGCTTTTCGGCCATGGTTCTTGACGAGATGCGTCATCTGCAATGTCTGAGCAGTGAAGTAAAGAAAGATCTTCAGGTCGTGACGCGTCGCATAGGACATAAGGCTAGTCAGCTTCTTTCTCACTATATCGATCCTGAAGAGCAGCTGCCGCATATGGTCCTCTTCCGCAAGAGAGTAGAGATCCTCGGCATGACTGCGGTGGCGGAGATTAAATAGAAGGGAAAAGTCAGGGGTCGGCTCACTTTTTCTCATGCCGGTTTGACCTTGTCCGGGAAGCAGGTCAGTAGACTAAATTACCGTCGGTGAGGACATTCTTAAATTGCAGGTAGCGCCATCGCATATAGAGGAATTCAGTGCCATCCGGATTAGTCTTGAACCCGTAGAAGTCTGGTCTGGGAACAAGTCTTTCACCGAGATCTATAAGCACAGAGGCTGTCTCAATCAATTCTTTGGTGCGAACAGCTGCCGCAGCGATTAGGGCGCCCTGGCGACGATCAAGGTACGCTTGAACTGTCAGGTGTGGAAAGAGGTGCCCATCGTCAACATTATGAAGTGCCCGTAATCGTTTCTGAAATTCCGTCTCGTTGCCCGATGGTAGGCGTGTTCGGATCGTAAATGACTCGTAACATCCGCCCCACTGAACACGGCTAGCAATTCCTCGTATAGCCGTCGGAGTGTACTGAATGTGCCAAGCGTCGATCCCAGCAAGCAGATCTAGTTCGTCTTTGAAGTTATTTTCAGCAACGGCTTCCACCGGACGAATCACGCCGCCGTTGATCAGTGGAGCGACGGAAATGCGAGGCCAGACAATATCCTGAAAGTCGCGAGCGCTATCGCTAAGCGCTTGATTAATCTGTGTCTGCACAGGCTCCGTCCCTTTTTGTTATTTCCCAATTGGCTGGGGAGCTTGCCGCTGTCCCAGTCATGCCCTTAATTGCTAAATTATCGGCCATCTAGTTTGGAGCTCAAGCCCGTCGGTTAAGTGACTTCTGGAAAACGAGATGGCTTCCGCTTTGAGGTTGTGACCGCTACCTAAGGCGAAGGGGCGAAAGCAATTAACGGGGCATTGGCTTGCATGGAAGGCTGCGACCAGCAGTCCTGTGCGAACTCCGTATGGGCGTCAGCTACGCTGGAGAGCAAAATGTAGGAGGTCCTTCGTTCGGACCGCCCGGCCTGTGACGACGGTCAAGAACCAGCGGCGCCATCCTGCCGATTCGCCTCAGCAAGCAACTGCTCATACGATTGCACGCGAATGCGCAGCCGAATGAGATGCCAGGACATCGCGTAAGCGAACATCAGGAGAAAGGCCAAGATGCCTTGCATCATGGTGATCTTGCCGAGGACGCCCCAGTCGCCCCAGCGCCAGTCCTTGAGCTGGAGATAAAGCGCCAGCAGGACAGGCATGATGCCGAGCCTTTCCATGCCGCCGGTAAACAAGCCCAGACGGTCATGCATGTTGGTGCGGCGGTCGCGCATGAAGGTTTCGCGGCGCCGCCGCTCTTCCAGCGGAAACGTCCGCAGCGCCGCAACGATGGCGTGGTAGTAATGAAATTCTTTCTCCATCTCGTCCGCGTGGCTGGCATAGGGGCGACGAAAACCCGGTAGCTCACGCTTGAAGGCCAGCACGAAAGAGGTCATGACGCCCGTCAGCTCTACCGTAAGCCCACCTATCGCCCAGTAAAGCGCAGCCTTGCCATCAAGCAGGGTGCCGAATAGCATTCCCACGCCCGCGCCGAGCAGGGCGATAGCAAAACTCCAGCGCTCCACGGGGCCGGCGCGGCTGTAGTCGGTTGCCTGCAGATAGCGGTCCATCGCCGCAGCGAGCGAAGGAAAGCGTAAGTCCGCGAGCGCGGTGTTTGTTTGATGTGCGTCACCATGAGGCTTCGCAACGGTCTCTTCCTTTGACGTCATATGCTTCCCTCTACCTAAGCGCTGGTCTGTCCGTGACGTCAGTATTCCGTAGCCGCGCTTTGCGCGCTAGCGCATATTTAAGTCTGAAAAAAATATTCCCAAAACACTATTGACACGCCCATTCTCTAGTCGCACTCTAGTTGCAAGGAGCGTCGAAACTCCTCTAAGAGCGGTACCCACCTCCGAAAAACCGGTGGGTTTTTTGTGCCCGAGGCTCGGGTGCAAGCCGATGCGATGCCTGCGTCGGGAGGGCGGCTAATACAACACCCTTCGGGGAAATACGCCCGCCGGCTCTTAGCGGTTTCGAACCTCCCGACTTCCCGTCCGCCATGTGTGGCGGGCGGACCCCTTCATGGAACGAGGAGGCAACGATGTCGTACGACCGTTTGGACGATGAAGACATGCCCGGCTATTTCCTGCCGGAGGAGAGCCAGTTCCGGCTGGCGAAGCTGCGCGATCACGTGAGGTTCCTGGTCCGGCTGGCGCAGCCGCGCACGCCGGACGAGGAGCGTGCTGCCGAGCCCAAAGTGCGCATGGGCGAGTTGGCGGTCTGTCTGGAGCTGTTGGCCGACCAGGTGGAGCTGGTGCTGGACGCGCTGTCCTATCCTGCGCAGCGGACCGACACGACGCACGGCGCCCGGCCCGCTGCCACCGTCGCGGTGGCGCCGGACGTGGGCGGCGGCGCCTTCCGCGTCACGCTGGCGCAACTCGACCGGCTCAACCTGCTGGCCGAGACCGTCTCGGCCCATGCCCGGGTGGTGGCGGCCGGCGATGCAACCGCGCGCGCCGGCCAGGCATTGCCAGCGGTGGGCGACACGCTCTGCGACGCAGCGAACGCAACGCGGGCGCTGCTGCTGCAGATCGAGCACCAGCCGCTGCGCGAACCCACGCCCAACGGCGTACGCGAGGAACGGGCGGTCTATGCGGTGGAGTGGGCCGCGCCGCCTGCAGGAGGCGGGCGGCTGCATTGATCCCACATGGCTGAGGTGAGGCAAGAACGCTCCGCCGGTGGGCTGGCTGGCGGAGCGTTGCCGGTTCATCTCGCAGGAGATGTATGGAATGCCTCAGGTCTAGTTGCTATCTTCCGCGCATACGAGCCGCAGGCATGTCCAAGGAGTGACCGAAATGGCTGAGCAAGTGCGATCCAGGCCGTGTTTTCCCGTGGCCGCGCTGGTTGTAGCGATGGGGTTGATCACCTCGTGTGCAAGCTCCGCTTCCGCGAGCAAGGCCACTCCGTTTTCCGGGGAGTGGGCGTATGCCAAGAAATGCGACTTGGGCCACTATCTGAGCCTGCATCTGCAGCAGCATGGTGATCGCGTCACGGGGGATTGGAGCGAGGGGACGAATGCCCACGGCAATGACGGGCAACTGCAGGGACAAGTGCGTGGAGACACGTTGTATGTCCGCTACTGTAGCGATGACGGGGGAAAGGGCTACGCCGCATGCCCCGCGTTCTCGGGGCCAGATGATCAGTTCCGGCTGGAAAATGGGCAACTTGTTCGATATCAGAAGTACGGTTCCGACTACCACCGTAGCGTCGCGCTTCATCCGGACATCGCAGGGAAGGAAGTGCCTTTTGACAAGGATTGTACGGATCCCGAGGACGAACAATGAGTACGCTCACAGATCAGGAGTTGCGCGCGACCCTCTACTTCGCTGTGGGTGTCACCTCCGAGAGTCGATACGATGCATATCGACTGGCTGTTGCAGGCGACAAGGCCGCAACCCCGACGCTCGAACCGGCGGACAAAAGCGGCTACTCGATCGGCACCATCCAAACGGATCTTGGGCAGCACTATCAGCCCAATGATCCTAATGGCGAAAATGTTCCAAGGGACTTGATTAATGCGTACCAGGACTGGGCGAGCGCGCATCAGCCGCAGTCGGTGTTGACCGAAGATCAGGCGACGAGAGCGATTGCGGATCTTGGTCGTGATGGAGATGCGATCAGAAGCGACCACGGGCGCCCGCTGGATGCGGATGTCAAATCGCGGTTGGACGCGTTCTTGTCCTCGGACGCCGGTATCACTTGGGTGCACGATCGCGACATCGCCCAGATCGACAAATTGATGGATCATGCCATTGCGCCTCTGCAGCGAAGCAACCTGTATCAGAACGCTTCACTCGACGACCAAGTGAAACTGGCGGCGATGGTTGGCAAGGTGTACAACCAGAACGAAGTACGCGCTGCACCAATGATTCGCAAGCTTGAGGGCAATCAATATGACTCTGTGGCAGACGTCAGTGCTGCCATCGACGGGCTTCTCCCCAAACGCTCGGGTCGGAACGACTACTTTGAGTTGGGGCGTGACGACGCCCTGAGAGGGGCCGATGTCGTCAACGCGCTGCGCAACGCGAATCGAGAAAGCCCTCTCTCGACGGCTTGGGCAAGTGTCTTGGCTGATCCGCTTGTCAATCCAACCGTCCTCACTGCGGACAGGACGCACCAGAACTTGCCGCACGAGTACCCGGTCATCAAAAACCTGTTCATCCATGATGATCGCGCAGGGCAGTTCATCGGGGTTTTGGATAGAGGTGCGACGCATCAGTACGGTCCTGCGGATCGCGCGCACCCAGAGCGCTTCAATGGGCCGGGCTTCTATGCCGCAGGGAATGATCTGGTCAACTGGAACAAGCATGGGCAGGGCCATGCCTTCTTGAACGGTGAATGGAGCTCTGTCGCGCGCGAGAATCTGACGCGCGCTCGAAACCAAGATGGCACTACCGATCTCAATGTGCAGCAGGGAGGCCAGACGCAACGGCTGCTACATGTGGATCCTCATGCACCGGAACTTCGGCCCGCTCCGCAACAGCACGGTGGCAGGACCGGACCCGACAATCCTGCGCACCCCGATCACGCAATGCTCCTGCAAATCAGGGAGGGAGTGCAGCGGCTCGGCAGCCAGGCCGGCGTGCCATTCGATGAGAGCAGCGAGCGCGTGTGCAGGAGCCTTCTCGCCGCCTGCAAGGACAATCGAGACCAGTATCCGAATGCTTCCAGCGCCTCGCTATCCGGCAATGCATTGACCAGGGTGGATCATGTCGTCGCTGGTCCCGAGCGTCTGTTCGCGGTTCAAGGTGAGTTGAACGATCCCGCGCACCTGCGTGCCCATGTCCTCGTACAGCAAGCGACGCAGACACCGGTAGAGCAGTCAGACGCCAAACTTATGGTGGCGAACCAGGCAATTGCTCAGGAACAAGCGATGACCCAGCAACGCGACTTGTCTAGAAATCAAGGGCAGTCGTTGGGGTGACGTTGTCGAGGCAGCGGGCTCCTTCGTGTTGCCCGGTTGCCGCCAGGATGACACTAGCTAGGTGAGGATCCGCAACTCCGCATCCGCCAGTGCCGCTGGCGAATGCGTGTTGTCCTCATCACTCCATCCCTTTTGGGCTTACTTCTTCATTGCGCCTTTACGGCACAAGCCGATGTTGGTCCTTGCCGCGCGCACGATCGCCAGGTAGCGATCCGCCAGCGTCGGCGTCCATCCTTCCACCACTGCGTCGTCGTCCTTGCCGGCGTCCTCGGCATACTTGTCGAGCGTGGCCAGGCACTGCGCGTACAGCCCGTTCTTGTACTGGGCAATGGCCAGGTCGTTGCGAATGGCGCCTTCTTCTTCCCATTCCAGCGTCGGCAAGCACCTCGCCAGCACTGGAGACAAGGTGCTCAGCGCCGCTTTGTAGTTCTTGGCGTCATAGAGACGCTGGAATGCAGAGCGTGTGCGATCGAGATCGTCTTGGCCGCAGCCTTCGGCCACCCGCAGGTAGGGCGCTTCGAAGCCCGCGTTGTAGCCGCAGAAGGCCTTGCACTCGGTAGGTGTGGCTGCCGTCACCTCGATGCCTTGCGCATTGGCCGTGAACTTTACGCTGCAGGAAGGAACGCCAGCGTCGTCCTTTACGATGCCATGGTCGCCTTGGATCGCTCCATCCAGCAGGCACATGTCTCCCCCGGAGGTGCTTTCCAGGGAAAACATCAACGTCCCGTTCTGCTTGTTAAGCAGCAGCCGCCCCCATCCCTTTTCGGTCAGGTATTCGCCGGGCTTCAACGTTTCCCCCGATGTTGCGGGCGACGCGGGTTGCGCGTTGCTTTGTCTTGGCTTGGAGGCTGCGGCAAGCGGCTGCGCCGAGCAAGCCGCGCTACATAGCGCCGCGATCGCCGCGCAGGCGAACCATTTTAGCTTCAGGGAATGATGCGTCTTCGCCATGCTTTGTCTCTCACTCCGCTTTCAGATAACCGACAAACCCACCACGCGGCGCCAATTCCAACGCGATAGTGTCATGCGCGTGGCGGCGCCGCGCAGCCAATTCCGCTTGTTCGTTATCACATCGCCTCGGTTCGATCGTTGGGGGGCGAACGTGCATCTTATTCAGGCTGTGGGCGCAATGCGTGCCAGGCTTGTCATGCGCGCGAGGTTGGTGCAGCGTGCGCTCTCATGGAAGCGATGGCATGCGACTGATGCAGAACGACCAGGAACAGCGTCCCCCGGCCACGCGGCTCTACGCGCTGCTGGCGCGCGATGCGCGCAGCGGCGTGATTTTCCGCCGCGGGCCCAGCAAGCAGGTGCAGCTGATCCGCTGGGACCTGCGCGACGACAGCTTCGAACACGGGCAGTGGTTCAAGGGCCGCATCTATGAGCGGCGTTGCGATCTGTCACCGTCGGGCAGGCTGCTGGTGTATTTCGCGTCCAAGCAGCATGGTGATTTCGTCACCTGGACGGCGGTGTCGCGCCCACCGTTCTTCACCGCGTTGGCGCTGTGGCCGAAGGGCGACTGCTGGGGCGGCGGCGGCATGTTCGAGGACGAGCGGACGCTGCTGTTGAACCATCGCCCGCAGCAAGGCCGCGATCCCTTTCCGCTGCCGACCGGCTTCCAGGTACCGCACGACATGCAGGTCCGGCCGTTCGGCCGTGGCTCTGGCGGCGGCGAAGACCAGCCGATCGATGGCGTGCTGCGGCAGCGCGACGGCTGGCAGGCGATCGATGCGGGTGCGGGCGAAACCGGCGGCATGAGTTCCACCACGCTCTATCGCTTCAACTGGCCGCGTGTATGGGAGAAGGCTGGCGCCAGCGGACGCCGGCTGCAATCGCTGCTGCATGCGATCGGCCGCGAAAACGAAGCGTGGTACAGCCTGGATCATCGTGTGCTGGATCGCGACGGCGCCGTGCTGCTGGACCTGCCCGGCACCGACTGGGCCGATTGGGATGGCGGGGACCTGGTGTTCGCCCGCAACGGTTGCCTGTATCGCCTCGTCAAAAGCGATTTCCGGCGCTATGCGCAGGAAGGCGAAGCGGTTTTCCGTTTGTTGCACGATTTCACCGGCGCGCGGTTCGCGCCGCTTGCGCCTGCGGCGGATGCGCTCAAGTACTGAGTGATGCACGCGCAGGCATGCGATCGATCCTGACGATCGACGTGCAGCGCATCACGAAGAGCGGCGGTGTCGGGAGCGCGATGTCCCCGCTCGCCGCCGTCCGTCCGGAGGTGGCGATACGCCGACGTGCAATCCGCCGAGTGCGCATTGCGTGAAGCGGCGAACTGAAGAATTCAGGAAAATTGCATGAGCCTTCTTCACCTGCATGGCGCGATGCTGATGCTCCCATCCAAGAGGGAATCGCACATGAAACATTCACTGTTGGTCCTGTCCGTCGCGGCTGCGCTGGCCATCGCGGGCTGCAAGCCGAACAAGGACAACGACGTGCCAGCACCCACGGCCGACACGCCGGCCGCCGCAAGCACCGAGCCGACGCCGGTGGGCGGCGCCGCCACCCCCACCACGCCGCCGGTCGGCGAGGCGAGTCCGGCGCCGGAGGGCGCTGCGCGCGCGAGTTCCGGCGATGACATCGCCTTGGGTTTGCTGGGAGCGGTCGACAAGAACGAAATCGCCGCGGCGAAGCAGGCGCAGGAAAAGAAAGTGACAGGCGCGGTGCTGGACTACGCGAAGATGATGGAGAAAGAGCACTCCGAGAACCTGGAAAAGACCAAGGCGCTCGGCACGCTGGCCGAGACGCCCGACGTCAAGCAACTCGAGAACAAGGGCGAGCAGGAGCTGACGACGTTGGGCCAGAAGTCCGGCAAGGACTACGCCGCGGCCTATATCGACGCGATGATCGCCGGGCACAAGGATGCTTTGCAGTTGATCGACAAGCAGATGATGGCAGCGGCCTCGACGGAGCCGGTCAAGGCGCACCTGGCCGAGACCAAGACCCACGTCGAGCAGCATCTGGCGAAAGCGGAAGCGATCAAGAAGGCGATGTGAGCGCGGGGCGTGGCAGGTCGTCGATCTGCCACGCCTCGTTCATCGGGTCGGCGCAGCAGTTGCCGTCGCAGGCGGTATCGCGGCTGGCGCCGGCTCAGTGGCGCCATAGACCCATTCGGCGAAGACGGCCGACAGGTCCTGTCCACTGGCGCGCTCCATCGCGGCCTGGAAATCGCGGCTGGTGACGGTCTTTCCGGCATGGCCGCGGGTGAATCCACGGATGCCGTTCCAGAAGGCCTGTTCGCCCAGGCGCTCGCGCAAATGTGCGAGGAACAGCGCACCCTTGCTGTACTGGACCGCGCGGCGCATGCCGAGGGAGGGATAGCTGCCCGACCAGGCCAGCGGCTTGTCGAATCCCGCGGCGCGGGCGCGCTCGAGCCGCCGCTGCGCCTGTTCCAGCTCCTGCCGGTAGGCGTCCGCTCCGACTGCCTGTTCCTTCCAGGCTGCGGTCATGAAGGTGGTAATGCCTTCGTTCAACCAGAAGTCCTGCCACGACGCGCAGGTCACCAGATTTCCCCACCACTGGTGGGCCATCTCGTGGGCCACGATCCACGCCTCTGACGGTGCCTGGTTGTCCTCTTCCAGTGCCTCCTGGCCGATCAGGGAAAACGTCGCGGCTTCCTGTGCTTCCTGTCCCGGCACCCGCAATTGGGTGTAGCGCCGGTCGGGCAGCGCGATGCCGGCCTTGTCGGCCAGGAAGTGCGCGATGCCCGGCGCCTGTGCGAACGCTGCCGCCAGGTCGGTCCCTTGCCCGGTGGCGTCCATGTACACCAACTCGCCCACGTCGGTCTTGACCGTTGCCTTGGCGAAGGTTCCCGCGGCGAAGCCGAACAGGTAGGCGGAGTAGGGCCGTGTGGAGCGCCAGCGATGCAGGACCAGGCCATCGCGGCGCGCGCGCAGCGGCAACGCCTTGCCGACGCCCAGCGAGGCCGTGCCTGCCGGCAGCAGCAGGTCGAGCGCGAACTCGGCCTTGTCGCCGGGTGTGTCCTGCAGGCAGACCATCCAGTCGCAGGCGAAATAGCTGCTGTAGACGCCGTCGCCGGCGCGGATCAGGCCGCGCGCCGGCACGCCTTCCAGCGCGAAGCGGAGCGTGGCGGTCGCGCCCTTCTGCAGCGGCACGGGCAGGTCGAAGACAATGCCCTCGGCGCGCCTGACCACCGTCACCGCGCGCCCGTCCAGCGTCGCTGCGTGCAGCCGCAACACGTTGGGCGAGAACACCAGTTGCGACACCCGCTGCGTGCCGCGCAGGGTGATGCTCTGTGTCCCGGCGACGGCGGTGGTCACCAGATCGGGCTGCAGGGTCACCGCGTAGCGTTCGACCTCGAATCCCGTCCCCGGCGCCGGCGCCATTGGCGGTTCCGCCGCGCCCGCGGCAGCCGATGCGGCGGCCAGGACAACCAACGCTGCGCGTACGTACCGGTTCGCCCATCGGCGCGGCGGTCGTGTCATCGGGGTTCCTTGGTACCCAGCAGGTATTTCAGCCCATGGGTGAGCCCGCGCGGCGCCACGCTCAGATGATCTTCGTCGTTGAGCACGTCCAACTGCAGCTGCAACGACGGATAGCCCCGCGCGCGCAGCGTCCGCGTCATCTCCTGCGCATCCGACACCATGTCGTAGTTCTGTCCATAACGCCGCTGCTCGTATTCGCCGACGTACATGTAGACCTGTGCCGGCAAGTCCTTGTGGCTGGCGGCGAAGGCCTTTTCCTGCGCCTGCATGGCGTGCTCGCCGTACCAGTAGGACGGGCTGCCCAGGATGTAGCCGGAAAACATGTCCGGCGCGGTCAGCAGGATCTGCGCGCCGAGCAGGCCGCCGTAGGAGTGGCCGAGGAACAGGCGCCGGTGTTCGTCGGTGCGATAGCGCTGCGCCACGAACGGCAACGCCTGGTCGCGCAGATAGGCGATGTAGGCGTCCGCCTTGCCATGCGTCGCGTTCGGCGCCGCGTCCGCTCCGCCTTCCGGCGTCGGGGTGTAGTCGCGTCGCCGGCTCGGCATGGGCTCGTCGCCGATCGCGTAGGAAAGGCCGACCAGAATGAAATCGTCGATGGCCGGCCCTTCGCCGTTCAAGCGCCGTGCGATCTGCCGGACCAGAGGAAAGGAGTAGTCGGCGTCGGTGACGTAGAGCACGGGATAGCGGCGGCCGGGGTCGTCGGCATAGGAACGCGGCAGCGCGACGAATACTTGATAGTCGCGGCCTGAAACCGGGTCGGGCACGTTCCAGACCTGGCTGTCCGCGATTTCGTAAGGCTTTCCTTCGCCGCGTTGCGCGCCGGCGACCGACGCCATGGTGCGCGCGGCCGGCGTTTGTTTCGCCGCGTGTTGCGCGGACGTCGGCGCCGGTGCCTGCGACGTATCGGTACAGGCGACCAGAAGCACTGCAAGCAATCCCGCCGACAACGATTTGTTCAATCCCGATCTCCTGGCCGCATTGGCTCGATTGGTCCAACGCATGGACAGGGCCGGATCATGCCATGCCGCAACGCTGCCCTGCTGTTTTCGATCGAAGAGCTCGGCAAGCCGACGACGGCGCGGAAGCTGCGCCAGCGATTGGCGCGGTACGCGCGCCATGGGCATGGAAGCGACCGCAGCCGCTAGACTTGCGTTCTCCGGAATCTGGTGAGGCCGATGAACCGCTACTGCTTCGTGTTGCTGGCCTTGCTGGCCTTGCTGGCCGTATTCGGTGTCGCGCAGGCGCAAGACGAGCGCCGTATCGCCGTGACCATCGACGATCTGCCATGGCAGCGCATGGGCAAGACGCCGGCCGCGCAGGTGCCGGCGTTCCATGCGCAGCTGATGGCCTCGTTGCGGCAGGCGAACGTGCCGATCGTCGGCTTCGTCAACGAGGACAAGCTCGAACAGGATGGCCAGTTGCAACCGCAGCGGGTAGCGATGCTGCGCGATTGGCTGGATGCGGGCTACGAGTTGGGCAATCACACCTACGGCCACGTGAATCTGCACGAGGTGGGGTTGCCGGCCTACGAGGACGCGATCGTGCACGGCGAACGCACGCTGCGGCCGCTGCTGGCCGAGTACGGGCAGCCGCTGCGCTGGTTCCGCCACCCCTACCTGGCGACCGGCCGCAGCGATGCCGATCGCGAGGCGGTGGTCGCCTTCGTCGCCGCGCGCGGCTACCGCATCGCGCCGGTCACCGTGGACAACGGCGATTGGGTGTGGGCCTTCGCCTATGCGCGGGTGCTGGAGACCGAGCCGGACGGTGCGGCGCGCGCGGCCACGCTGCTGCGGCTGCGCAAGGGCTACGTGCCGTACATGCTCAACAAGCTGGACTATTTCGAGGCGCAATCGCAGCGCCTGTTCGGTCGCCGCATCGCGCAGGTGTGGCTGATGCATGCCAACGAGTTGAACGCGGTCGCGTTCCCGGAACTGATCGCCGCCACGCGCCGCCGCGGCTATGCGTTCGTCACCCTGGACGAAGCGCTGCGCGATCCGGCCTACCGGCACGCGGAGGGCTATACCGGCGGCGGTGGCATCAGCTGGTTGCACCGTTGGGCCATGGCCGAGCACAAGCCCAAGGACTTCTATGCCGGCGAGCCGGCGGTGCCGGGTTGGGTGTTCGCGCTGGCCGGGATCGATTCGGAATAGGGCAGTCGGGTCGGGTCTGCCTGGGCGCGCGTGCAGCGTTCACTTTCCCGCGAGCCGCCGTGCTTCACGCTGCCCACTTCGCGCTTCCCGCCAATGCCCATGCCCACCTCCAAAACACCGCCCTGGAAGAAACCCAAGCCGCGCGGCCAGCGTTCGCAACCGCTGTCGCCTGCGCAGAAGGCCGCGGCGCGACAGCGCGCAGAAGAGAACGGCCGCCCGTATCCGAACCTGATCGACAACATGTGGGCAGTGCGTCTGCCGCGCGGCGAAGACGCGGCGGACGCCGCCGTGGAGGACGACGCCGTGGAGGAATAGGCGTTGCCTGCGCATAGGGTTGTAGCGGATGGAGCGAGTCGCGGTGTGTGACTTGGAAGCAGTGCCGTTCGTTCCTGGGCCATCGCGCGCGACGGGCATTGCCGGTAACGCGCGTCGCGACTGAAGTCGCTTCCACAATGGCCGTGCTGGCTGCAACTGCGTCGGCGAATGCGTTTCAGCGCGCCGGCGCATCCAGGGTGCGCAACACCGACTTGTCGATGCTGGCGGCTACGCCGATGCTGCGCCCGGCGAGATTGGCCACCCGGTACTGCACCGCCACGCCCAGCACCTGGGTGGCCTGCGCCAGCGACAGGCCGTAGTCCTGCTGCAGCCACTGCAGCATGCCGGAAGTGGCCACGCGCAGCGCGTCGTCGCTGGAGCCGGCCTGGCCCAGGGTCATGATCTGCTCGGGCGATTCGACCCGCGGCATCGCGATCGCGCGGTGTTTGATCAGTTCGACCCGCAGTTCCACGTCCAGCGACGTCTCCAGCGCCCACTGCGTGGTCTCGCCATCGCCCTGCAGCGCGTGGCCGTCGCCGAGATAGAGCAACGCGCCCGGCTGTTGCACCGGCAGATACACGGTATTGCCCTGGACAACCGCATTGAAGTCCATGTTGCCGCCGCTGGCGCCGGTATCGCCGGTGGACAGGGCGGCGCTGCCGAAGCCGGGCGCTAGCGCCAGGCCGCCGAGCATCGGTCGCAGCGGGATCGCGAAGTGCTTCATCGGCCCTTCGCCGTCGACGGGATGCGCGAGCGCCGCATCGCGGTCCAGGCGCCAGCGCACGTGCTTGCCAAGTGCGCTGGCCTGCGCGGCCACGCGCGGGGTCTGCAGGCGCCCGACCAGGCCGTCGAGGCTGTCGGCGGAGTCGCGGTTGAGCCGCAGCGAGACCACGTGGATGGCGAGCGTATCGCCCGCTTCGGCGCCGACGACGAAGAACGGCCCGACCTGCGGATTGCCGAACAGCGCGCGGGTGACGCCGCCCGCATCCACGCCGCCAGAATCCAGCGTCTTTGTGCGCAGCGTATCGCCCGGCCAGAGCATCAGCACGGGTGGGCGATCTGCACTGAAGGTATTGGCGTAGTCGCTGGGCACGAAGTCGTGGGTGCGCGGCGCGGCGGTGTCGCGGGTCGGCACGCGCCATGCGTCGAAGGCGTGGTTGGCGCGCATGTCGGCGGCATTGGGATCCGGCTGGTCGCTGCGGCCGCGCATGCGTTGGCCCTCGACGCGGCCGTCGAAGCGGTAGACGCTGCCGTCGGTGGAGGTGGCCACGAAGGCGAGCGCATCGCCATGGCGGGTGCCGCGAACCGGATCGTTGTCGAGCCGACCCTGCAGTTGCGTGCCGGTCGCATCCAGCTCGAGCGTCTGATAGCTGCGGTTGCCCCACAGATCCGTGGCCACGATCCATTGCTCGCCGCCCCATGCCGGCGCCGATGCGAGCAATGCCAGCGCCGGTATCCATCGCATCCTTCGCCACTGCATCGTCGTTTACCTTGCGTAGCCGTATTTGACTACAAGTGTAGTCATCGGCGATTGCGGCGGAAATGCCGGAAGTCATGCCGGAATCGGCGTGGGTGCCGTCGATTGCGCCCTGGTGCAAGTGCGCCGGCCTGGTGGCTTTGATGAATGTCGCCGCACCAGGACGCGCAGTGGCCCTTGGCGGTGGCGCGTCCGTGCCCATGCTGTGCCTGCCGGCATCGAGCCGGTCACCTCCTCCAGGTATTGGTATGACTCCGCAAGAACAACAGCTCCTCGAAGATTTCCTGGCCCGCGTGCGCAGCGCCGGCGGCGTGACGATGGATCCGCAGGCGGACGCGCTGATCCGCGAGCGCCTGGCTGGCCAGCCGGATGCGGCCTATCTGCTGGTGCAGCGGGCCTTGCTGCTCGAACACGCACTGGACAGTGCCAAGGCGCAGATCGCGCAGCTGCAGCAGGCCGCGCCGCCGCCGCCGCCGGCCACCAGTTTTCTGGGCCAGGGATTCAATGCGGCACCGCCGCCGTTGCCGCCGGCCCCCGCGCAGCAGGCCGCACCGGGTTGGCGCGAGCGCCTGTTCGGCGGCGGCGCCAGCGTGCCGGACCAGGCGCAGGCCGCGCCGGCCGCACGCGGTTCTAGTTTTCTCGGCACCGCGGCCACCACGGCCGCAGGCGTGGCCGGCGGCATGTTCCTGTTCGAAGGCGTGGAGAGCCTGCTCGGCGGCGGCCACCACGGCGGCTTCCTGGGCGGCGGATCGTCGCAGCCCACCGTGGTCGAGAACGTCACCAACAACTACTACGACGATGCGCCTCAGCAGGACGCCGGCCAGGACTTTTCGGACGACACCAGTCTGGATGGCGACGACAACTGGACCTAGGGATCTGGGCGTTCCGCTCGGCAGGCATCTTGATGGGGCCACCGAGCGGAACTTGTAGCGTCATTGCGCCTGCGATGTCTGTCAGCCCGTGACACTTTCCCTGCTCTTCATCAGGCTGTCGCCGTATGGCCACGTTCCACTGTCCAGCGTGGATGCTGCATTAGCGGATGCCGGGTCGGACTTGCCGCGGGTCCCAGTCTTATGCCGGCGACAAGGCATGAATCCAATCTTTATCTATTCACTTTTTCTTTTTTTAGCTGGGAAATTTTAAGGAAGTAGTTGATAAATATGGTGGTAGGTAGCCAGATTGGTTTGACTATCTATTCATGAATCTATTCAATCGAGCCTCATGGACGCTCCCCGCTCCGCGAGTTGACCGCTGATGCGGGGCAGCGGGGCGTCGGCGCCGACGCAGCTGCCTGTGCATGTCGCCAGGCCGATAAGAACCGAGCGCCTATCCATCCGTCTGCATGCGGAAATCGTCTGCACGCGAAATGCGGCGCCTGAGGTTGCGGCACGGTCGCCACGCCCAACGCGCAGCATGCGTGGCCGGACGAATCTGCGGCCCGTCGGGCCGCAGATCCTCCCTGCATCGTGCGCTGTGGGCGAACGGACATCTGTCCGGGCGCCGCAACGCAAACGCTCAGTTGCTGATGAACGTCGCCACGCTCTGCGGATCGACGTAGAACGCGGTCTGGCCGTTGCTGACCTGGTACGCGCCGCCGTAGCCGACGTTGACGCTGGCCGAGGTGCTGTACTTGGTGAAGCTGGCGGCGCTGCCGCTGGGCAGGGTGACCTTCAGTTCGCGGTACTGGGTGCCGGTGTTGACCGCGACCAGCACGATCTTGTTGTCGGCGCGCTTGTAGGCGGTGACGGCGACATCGCTGTAGGGCGCGGCGGTCGCGCCGATCCGCTTGGCGCCGGGGCGTACGAAGCGCGCGTACTGCGCCATCGCGTACCCGCGCTTGCTGACCGCGCCGCCCTCGGTGATCAGGCCGTAGCTGCGGCGGATGTACCACCAGATGTAGGCGCTGTAGTTGGCCGCCATGCTCTTGTGCAGCTCGCTGGCCACGCCGAGCGCGGACGGCCAGGCGTTAGCGTCGGTATTGTCGGTGTAGTGCTCGGTCATCCACAGCTGCTTGCCCTTGTTGCGCGCCAGCGGATAGTCCTTCGGCTGCACCCCGTACAGATGGCCGCCGATGATGTCCACGTGCTGGCTGGCGCTGCTGTTGAGCAAGCCATCGGTCAGGTTGGGATTGAAGTTCAACGATTCGGCCGCGAGCACTTTCAGGTTGCCGAAGCTGGCGCCCTGGGCGCTGAGGAAGTTGGTGAAGTCGCTGCCGTTCCATTCCGCCGACTCGTAGTCCGGGTGCCAGTCCGGCTCGTTCTGCACGGACAGCGCATACAGCGGCGCGCCCTTGCTCGACATGTAGCTGGAGAAGTCCAGCAGGTGCTTGGCGTAGGCGCCGTAGTACTGCGGCAGCAGCTTGCCGCCGTTGTTGAGGCTGTTGTTGGACTTCATGTACGCAGGCGGCGACCACGGTGTGGCCAGCAACACCGCGCCATGCGAGCGCGCGCGCACCGCGGCCGGGACCTGCTGGCTCCAGCCCGAACTGGAGGGGTCGATGCGCATGCGCATGATCGACAGGCCGATCTGGCCGTTGTCGCTGCCGAAGGCCAGATCGACCTGGGCCGGGGTGAGGTCGGCGATCCAGCCGGCGCCGCTCATGCCGCCGAATCCCTGGATGGTCTGGTAGGTCTGGCTCGGGGTGACGGTGACGTTCTGTGCCAGGACGGGCGCGGCCGAAAGGACCGCTGTGGTCATCGCCAGCAGGGTGGCGAGGATCCGTGGTGTTCTCATGTGTGTCTCCGGGGGAATGCAACAGGGGGTGTGACAGGGCGTGACCCTACGCCGTCGACATGACATAGACAATCGGTGCATGCGCCAACTGCGGCAACTGAGATGCAAGGCGCAGGGAGGCAGGGATTGCATTCGCGAAGGCGCAGGACAGTCGCGCGCTTGTCTCAGGACACGTGCATGCCGATCAGAGATGTCGCCACTGCCGCACAGGCTGAGCATGGTGCGTGCCTATCTGCGAGGCATCATGTGTGCGTGTGCATGCCGGAGCTTTGCAAGACGCCTGATGCTGCGCCGCGCAATCCTGTGCCGCGCAAAACCGCGGTACTGCCGATTTTGTGCACAGTTGCGCATCCAGGTTCGGCAAGTTGCGCAAGTGCGCGCGTAGTGCATGCGTGCACAATGGCTGTTGGCGGCCGCTCGTTTCACCGGCCGTCCTTCCCTCTATCGACGAGTCTGTCTATGCCATCGCCTTCCTGGTTTCTGCAGCGCGCGATCGCGCTGTCGTTCGGCGCGCTGTTCGCTCTTGCGGCAGCGATTCCCGCTGCGCATGCGCAGGCCACGCGCTACGCCGATGCCGCGCCGTTGCTGCTGGGCGTGGCCTGGTATCCGGAGCAATGGCCGGAGGCGCAGTGGGAGCACGACCTGGCATTGATGGAGGCGGCGCACGTGCGCGTGGTGCGGATCGGCGAGTTCGCCTGGAGCCGCATGGAGCCGCGCGAGGGCCAATACGACTTCGCCTGGATGGATCGCGCCATCGCCGCGGCGGCGCGGCACCACATCGTGGTGGTGCTCGGTACGCCGACCGCGGCGCCGCCGGCGTGGTTGACCCAGGCCTATCCGGACACGCTGCGCGTCGGCGAGGACGGCGTGCGCGACGAGCACGGCAATCGCCAGCAGTTCTCCTTCGCCAGTGCGCGCTACCGCCGTTTCGCCCATGCCATCGCCGAGCAGATGGCGCAGCGCTACGGTCGCAACCCGCATGTGGTCGGCTGGCAGCTGGACAACGAATACGCGCAGGCCTCGTTCGATCCGGAGGCCAAGGCGCAGTTCCATGCCTGGCTGCAGCGCAAGTACGGCAGCATCGAGGAATTGAACCGGCGCTGGGCCACCGCGTACTGGAGCCAGACCTACAACGACTTCGTGCAGATCCCGGTGCACGAGGACGGGCAGAATCCGGCGCTGCTGCTGGAGTGGAAGCGCTTCGTCAGCGACACCTGGACCGACTACTCGCGCAACCAGATCGACGCCATCCGCCCGCATGCCGATCCGCGCCAGTTCATCACCACCAACACCATGGGCTGGTTCGCCGGCTTCGACGCCTACAAGGTGCACGATGTACTCGACATCGCCGCGTGGGACGACTACGTCGCCGGCGAGCGCTACGACTGGGTGGACAACGCGGCGCGCCACGATCTCACCCGCGGCTACAAGCAGCGCAACTACTGGGTGATGGAAACGCAGCCGGGCTTCGTCAACTGGCGCGCGACCAACGTGGCGTTGCGCAAGGGCCAGGTGCGGGCGATGGCCTGGCAGGCGGTGGCGCACGGCGCCGATGCGGTCGCGTATTGGCAGTGGCGCGCAGCGCCGAACGGGCAGGAGGAATACCACGGTACCTTGGTCGGCGCCGATGGCGAGCCGGTGCCGGTGTATGCGGAGATCCAGCAGGTCGGCGCGGAGTTCGCCAAGGCCGGCGCGGCGCTGGCGGGCACCGCGCCGCACGCGGACGTGGCGCTGATCAACGACTTCGACAGCCGCTGGGCGCTGGGTTTCCAGAAGCATTCGGCCGACTTCGATCCGGTGGTGCAGATGAAGTCGTTCTACCGGCCGCTGCGGCAGCAGGCGCAGGTGGTCGATGTGGTCTCGGCGCTGGCGCCGCTGGACGGCTACAAGCTGGTGGTCGCGCCGTCGCTCAACGTGCTCAGCGAGGCGCAGGCGCAGCGGCTGAAGGCCTATGTCGAACGCGGCGGGCATCTGGTGCTGGGCCCGCGCAGCGCGATGAAGAACGCCGACAACGGCCTGCAACCGCAGCGCCAGCCCGGGCCGCTCGGCGAGCTGCTGGGCGGCCGCGTGCAGCAGTTCTATGCGCTGGACAAGCCGATCCCGGTTGCCGGTGCGGCGGGCGAGGGCATTGCGAAGATCTGGGCCGAGCAGTTGCAGGCGCGTACGGCGCAGACCGAGGTGCCGTTGCGCTACGGCCAGGCCAACGGCTGGCTGGACGGCGAGCCGGCGGTGCTGACCCGGCGGGTCGGCAAGGGCCGCATCAGCTACGTCGGCGCCTGGCTCGACGACGTGACCCTGGATCGCCTCACCGGCGACTGGCTGCGCGATGCGCAGGTGCGCGCGCCGCTGGCGGACGTGCCGGAGGACGTGGAGGTCGGCGTGCGCAGCGACGGCCGCCGCCGCGTGCTGGTGCTGATCAACCATGGCAGCGATGCGCAGCAGGTGCGCCTGCCGGCGCCGATGCGCTCGCTGCTGGGCGCGGGTGCGGCCAGCGACGTGGTGCAGTTGGCGCCGGAGGGCGTGGCGGTGCTGGACGATCGCCGCTGAGTGCGGTTGCGATGCGCGGCTGACATCGTGCGGCCGATCCGTGCATGCGGCATGTGCGGATCGGCGCAGGAATGACATGGCGGACACTTCGGGCTGCGCGCGCATTGCGTGCAGCAAGCGTCGCCGCGACACTTGATGCCGTTGTGCCTGCCTACCGCCGGCCGGGAGGGAACCCGTGCGCGCGATCGATGCCGAGCACTATCTGATGGATGTCACGCTGAAGGAGGACCGCGTGCCCTCGATGCAGGCCTGGCCGTATTCGCTGCCGGCGGTGCGCAACCTGGGCGTGCTGCGCTTCCATCCGAAGGTGACCTTCATCGTCGGCGAGAACGGCAGTGGCAAGTCGACCCTGCTGGAAGCGATCGCGGTGGCCTGGGGTTTCAATGCCGAGGGCGGGACCAGGAATTTCAACTTCAGCACGCTGGCGTCGCATTCCAACCTGCACGACGCCTTGCGCCTGGGCCGCAGCGGCCGCCGCCCGCGCGACGGGTTCTTCTTGCGCGCCGAAAGCTTCTACAACGTCGCCAGCGAAATCGAACGACTAGGCGTCATCGACAGCTACGGCGGCGTATCGCTGCACGCGCAGTCGCACGGCGAGTCGTTCTTCGCGCTGATGCTGCACCGCTTCGGCGGCAACGGTTTCTATGTGCTGGACGAGCCGGAGGCGGCCTTGTCGCCGTCGCGGCAGATGGCGATGCTGACGCGGCTGCATCAGCTGGTGCAACAGCGCTCGCAGTTCGTGATCGCTACGCATTCGCCGATCCTGATGGCGTACCCGCATGCGGACATCCTGCAGATCGGCGAGGATGGATTGCAGCGCGTGGCGTACCGCGACACCGAGCACTACCGGCTGACGCGCGCGTTCCTGGAGCAACCGCAGCGCATGCTCGATGCGCTGCTCGACGACGAGTGAAGCCGTATTCGCCGCGGCCAAGCGCCGAGGGCCGGCGCCGGGCCTGTAGAATGATGGCGCCAGCGGGCGTCGCCGCCGCCATCGCGTCGCGGCGTCTTCCTTCCCACTGGAGTTGCCTGTGCCTTCCCATCCGATTTCGCCTGTCGGCCGGCTGTTCGCCGCCGCCGCCTTCTTCGAGGGCCTGACCTGGGCCGGCCTGCTGCTCGGCATGCTGCTCAAGTACGGCACCCAGACCACCGAACTGGGCGTGTGGCTGTTCGGCCGCCTGCACGGGGTGGCGTTCCTGGTCTACCTGGTCGCGAGCGTGATCGCTGCGGTGCGCCTGCGCTGGCCGTGGTGGGCGTGGCTGCTGAGTCTGCTGGCGGCATTGCCGCCGCTGGTCACGGTGCCGCTGGAAATGTGGTTCCGCCGCATCGGTTTGCTCGGCTTGCCGCGGCAGGGCGTGGTGCGATAGCGGCAATAGTGCCGATCACGCGCCGCTCGGCTCTTCTGCTCGGCGCAAACAAAAAAAGCGGCCCGGAGGCCGCTTTTTTCTTGTCCATTGGCGCCGCAGGCTCAGCCGCTGGTCACCAGATGGATGCGGTGCTTCTTGGCGTAGGCATTCTGCGCGGCGTCCAGCGCCGTCGCTTCCTTGTCGAGGGCGTCCGATTCGGTGTTCAGCCGTTCCAGCAGCGGCTGCACCTGCGCTTCGGTGTAACCGTCGGGCAGCGCGGTGATTTCCTGCAACGTCGCCAGCACCGTGTCGGTCTTCTTGTAGTAGGCCTTCAGCATGGCGTCCATGTCCTGCGCGTCTTCGGGAATGCCGAAGCCTTCGTAGCCCGTGTTGGAACTGGCGACCTGCTTGCGCGGATTGTTCAGCGCGTTGCGGTGCGGCTGCATCGACTTCAGTTCGCTCGCATCGGCCAGCAGCTGCTCGCCGCGCTCGCCGCCGATCCACGGCTCGGTCACCGAGGTGACGCCGTTCCAGGCCGAGACGTTGTAGGTCAGGTAGTCCTCCGGCGACATGTTCTTTTTGCCGGTGGTGGGATCGCAGGCGGACAGCGCGGCCGCGCACAGGGCCAGCAGGACGAGGGTGAGAAGATTTTTCAAGAGGGGTTTCCTTGGTGGGAACGCGCTTTCCGCCGGGTGACCGGCCTGGGAGCGCAAGGCAAGGAAATCGACGCGTGCGGCATGCCGGGGCGAGGCCGGCGCGATCATCCTTGATGGGTGCAATGGCGGCAGTCCGGGCCGGTAACGCGTTCTGCGCAAGCGATGCGCGGCAAGTATAGCGGCAACGCTGCGCAGGCGCAGTTTGCGCGCGCCAGCCGCTGCGGCGGCTCTAGAATGCAGGCCATCAACGCAGGCAGTGGAGACGATGGGAAAGCGTCGACGACGGCAACATGGGAGCGCAGCTGCGCGCGGATCCGGCCGCCGCCTGCCCGCCTGGTTGCGTTGGCCGGTGTCGCTGCTGGTCGTCGCGCTGGCGGCGGCGAGCGCCTTGTTGAAGCTCTACCTGCTGGTGAAGGCGTTGCTGAGCGGCGTGTACACGGGCGGATCGCGCTTCGGCTCGCCCCAGGTGTATCTGCTGGACACCGATCCCGGGCGCTATTGGTTCTGGATGGCATGGGACGGGGTTTTCACCGTCCTGTTGCTGTTGCTGGCCGTGGCCATCGCGTGGGTGTTCCTGGTGCTGGACAAGCCGAAGTAGCCCGGCGGCGGCGGGACATGCCGCTGCAGTCACTTGCCCATGCAGCGGCGCCAGCGTTCGGCGACGCGCTGCGCGAACCAGGCGGTGGTGAGGGTGCGGGTGATCTTCGGGCTTTCCAGGGTGATGCCGGGCAGGATCGCGCGCGGCAGCGGCTTGCCTGCGTTGCGTTCGGCCAGCGCGAACACCTTGCGGTAGAGTGCGGTGTCGCCGAAATCGGCGGCGTTGCCGCGCTGCAGGGCGCGGCGGATGTCCTTGTCGTCCAGCGCCAGGCGCGAGCCCAGGCCGCGCGCGGCACGTTCGGTGGCGCCGGGTTGGTCGATGTCGCTGCCGGGAATCAGCAGATCGCCGTCCAGGGCCAGGGTGGTGCCGCTGGCCTTCGCCAATGCCGCCTGGAACGCCGCATTGCGGCTGGCGTACCAGCCGGCGTTGAAATCGGCGAAGCGGTACAGCAGCGCGTCGTAGTCGCTCGGGTAGCCGAGCAGATGGCGGGTGCCGAACCACACGCCGCCGCGGCGACCGAATACCTCGTGGCGCACCGTGTCCTGCAGTGGGTACGGGTAGCCATCGGTATGCGCCTCGGCGAAGGCGATGCTCACCTGCATGGGCCCGCCGGTATGCACCGGGTTGAGGTCGCCGAACAGGCGCTGGCCCAGCGGCACGCTGCTGGCGAAGTCTTCGAAGATGGCGCTCAGTTCCTGCTCGGTGCGCGCGGCGGCGATGCGTTCGCCGTAGCTGCGGCCATTCGGTGAATTCACCGCCAGCGCGGCGTCGAGCATGAACACGGGCACATGCAATGCGGACGCGCGGCGGCCGAGTTCGGCGCGCGAGATCTTGCCCAGGCCGGGCACCGGCGGATTGGCCTGGTAGGTGGATTCCTGTTCGATCACCGCCAGCACCGCGCAGATGTTGTCGGCGCTGGTAGCCAGTTCCTGCGAGGACAGCGCCACGTACACGTCGTTGGCCCAGCCGCTGCGGTCGGGGATCGCGGCCGGGATGCGCCGCGCGATGTCGGCCTTGATCTCGGTCGGCGTGCGCTCGGGCGCGCGCGGTGCCTGCGTGGCGCAGGCGCCGAGCAGCAGGGTGGCGCACAGGGCGAGCAGGCGGGCGGATGTGGATGCGATCACGTGCGGCTGGGCTCCGAAGGCAGGCGCGGCGCATTCGCCGCACGTGCCATCCTACCGCCCGGCGCTGGGCTTCATGTCTGAGGGATCCGCTGGTCGTGCGCAGCCGCTGTCGCTGCGGCGCGATCTTCTTCGGACCCCATCACATGCGCCGCGAACCCGACCTGGCCCTGCGCGACCTGCGGCCGCAGCGTCAGCTCCGGAATGGCATAGTCGCCGCCGTTTTGCTTGCGGAACGCGATCGGCACGGCGCTCCACAGCGCGTCCAGGCGTTGGCCGAGCGTGTCGCGGATCTGTGCGAACCGGTCCGCATCCATGCGGCTGCTGCGATAGACCACGAATGGCGGCAGCACGTCGAAACCCGGGTAGTGCAGGATGCCGTGCTGGATCGGGAACAGCACATCGTCGATCGGGCCGTTGATGCCGCGCGGCGCGTAGTGCGATTCCCAGCCGCCAGTGGTGACGATCAGCATCGCGCGCTTGCCGGCCAGCGTGCCCTCGCCGTAGCGGTCGCCCCAGCGCAGGTCGGAATGTTCGCCGACGCCGTAGGCGAAGCCATACGCATAGACCCGGTCCACCCAGCCTTTCAGGATCGCCGGCATCGAGAACCACCACAGCGGGAACTGCAGCAGCACGGCGTCGGCCCAGCGCAACTTGTCCTGCTCTGCTGCGATGTCCGCGCTTTGGCGGCCGTTGGCGAAGGCGCGTTGGGAGTCCAGCGACGGATCGAAGCGATCGCCGGCCGCGCCGTCCAGGCTGTCCTGTGCGTCGAGCGTCGGCTTCCACTGCATTGCATACAGATCCGATACCTGCACCTGGTGCCCGGCGGCCTGCAGGCGTTGCACGGCGAAGTCCTTGAGCGCGCCGTTGAGCGATGTGGGTTCGGGATGGGCATAGACCAGCAGCACGTTCATGGGCGACCTCGGCAATGGGATGCAGCCAAGGTAGGTTGTAGCCAGCTATAGTTGAAATGAATTACAGGAATCCCAGCTATAACCATGCTTAATTTCGGACGCCTGGACCTCAACCTGCTGCTGACCCTGGACGCGCTGCTCGCCGAGCACAACGTGACCCGCGCCGCCGCGCGCCTGCACCTGTCGCAACCCTCGGTCAGCGTGCACCTGGCCAAGCTGCGCGAGGCGCTGGACGATCCGCTGCTGCTGCCCGGGCCGCGCGGCATGCGCCCGACCGCGCGCGCCGAGGCCTTGCGCGCACCGCTGCGGCAGGCGCTGGAGGCGCTGCAGCGCGCGGTGGCGGCGGATGCGCCGTTCGACCCCGCGCAGGCTAGCAATAGCTGGCGTGTGGCCGCGACCGACTATGGCGAATCGACCATCCTGCTGCCGGCGCTGGCCGCGCTGCGCAGCGCGGCGCCGGGCACGCGATTGGCGGTGCTGGAAATGGCGCCGTTGCAGATCGCGCGCCAGGCCGAGCAGGGCGAGATCGACCTGGCCCTGCACACCCGCGACGGCGCGCCGCCGAACCTGCGCCAGCGCACGCTGTTCGCCGAGCGCTATGTGCTGGCCGGCCGCGCCGGGCATCCGCAGCTGCAGCGGCGCCCGACGCTGGCGCAGTTCTGCAAGCTCGAACACGTGATCGTGTCGCCGGACGGCGGCGGGTTCAGCGGCGTCACCGACGCGGCGCTGCACGCGCGCGGGCTGCAGCGCCGGGTGGTGCTGTCGGTGCCGCATTTCCTGTTCGTCATCGACGCGCTGCTGCACACCGACCTGGTGGCGATGCTGCCGTCGCGCCTGGTGCGTGCGCATCCCGGGCTGAAGGTCTGCGCGCCGCCGGTGGCCGTGGCCGGTTACGAGATGGCCATGCTCTGGCACGAGCGCGTGCACCGCGATCCGGCGCATCGCTGGTTGCGCGAGCGGATTGCTGCTTTGGTGTGAGGAGTGATTGTGGGTGGCGTTGTTTCGGCGTTGCATGCGCCGTGCAGCTGCGCCGTGCATCGATCGCGATGGGGTGTCTGTCGCGGCTGAAGCCGCTCCTACAAGGGCGTGCGGCTAGCTTGCGCGTGTCGCACCGATGATCCAGCCGCTTCTGCAACCGGATCGAGATGGGCTAGCGGCGCGTCGCCAGCACGCCGTCCAGCGCGAGTTCTGCGCGGAAGCCGGCTTTCTCCAGGCGCTTGGCCACCTCGCGCGGCACGTCGCGGCCGCTGGTCAGTTTGTTCGGGCTGCCGGTGTAGTGGAACAGCCGCCCGCCGCGACGCAGCACCCGCGCGAGTTGGTCGTAGAACGCCTGCGAATACAGCTCGCCGGCGATGCCGAAGCGCGGCGGGTCGTGCAGCAGCGCATCCATCGAATCGCTGGCGATGGCGACGATGGCCTCGGCGACGTCGGCGTGCACCAGCTGCAGGCGGCCGTCGCTGGCGGCCGGATCCGGCGACCACGGGTTGAGCGTGCGCAGCCACAGCACGTCGGCGTTCTTCTCGAACGAGTGCAGTTGCGCCACGCCGGCCTCCAGCGCGCAGGCGGCGAAATAGCCGAGCCCGCCGCAGGTGTCGAGCACCCGCTTGCCGCGCGGTTCGATCAACGCGACCTTGCGCCGCGCATCCTCGAACGGGGACAGCTGCGCGCTCGGCAGCATCTTGATGCCGTCGATCTCGAAGGTCGGTGCGCCCCATTCGGTCGGCACCAGTTTGATCAGCGCGCCGCCGAAGCGCGACACCGGCGCGAATGCTTCGCCATCCCAGTGGTAGATCGTGCGGTCCTTGAGCTTGGACGGATACGGATACGCCTGCCCGCGCCACTGCCAGCTGTCCGCGTCGAGCACGGCCTGGCCTTCGCTGCGCTGCAGATCCAGCGACCCGGTCCAGGTGGCGGCGCCGCCATCGCGTGCGGCAAGCAGCGCGTCGGCGAGCGGGCGGGTCAGCAGGGGGCCGGAGGAATGGGTCACGTCGAGGGAGGCGCTGCGCCGCGCGCGCTGCGCGAGGCCGGGTCGTCGGTACGGGGGAGGGCATCGTAACCGAGGCCCGCGGCGAAGTCCTGCGCCGGCGCGGCCGCGGCGTGTCAGGCAGGCGCTTGCCGGCATGCGTCGCACAGGACTCATCGGCGACGACGGCGCAATCCGCACTGCGGCACGTGGCTCGCGCGTGTGCTGGTTGCGGCGAACCGTCATGGTGGCCGTGGCGATGGCGACGCATAATGGCGGCGTCCTCCCCCTTCAATGGCCGACGCCGCACGCGGCGCCAGCTGCCAGGATCCGCGATGCTCAAAGGTGTGCTGCTCGGTTTCGCTTGCTATGCCGCCTATTCGATCAGCGATGCGTTCGTGAAGGGCCTGGAGGGCACGCTGCCGGCGTACGAGGTGGTGTTCTTCGGCGCGTTGCTGATGCTCGCCGCGCTGCCGTTCCTGAAGAAGCGCGGCGACCGCTGGCGCGAGGTGGTGGTGGCGCAGCGTCCCAGCATCTGGTTGCTGCGCGCGTTCACCGGTGCGGTCGGCAATCTGTCCGCGGTCACCGCGTTCACCCTGTTGCCGATGGCCGAGGCGTTCGCGCTGATCTTCCTGATGCCGATCTTCGTCACCGTGCTGTCGGTGCTGTTGCTCAAGGAGGAGGTGCGCTGGCGGCGCTGGCTGGCGGTGATCGTCGGTTTCGTCGGCGTGCTGATCGTGTTGCGGCCCGGCTTCCGGCACCTGAGCGAAGGCCATGTCGCGGCCATCGTCTGCGGCCTGGTCGGGGCGATCTCGGTGATCAGCCTGCGCATGGCCGGGCCGGGCGAGAAACGCCTGACCCTGTACGGTGCCGGCGTGCTCGGCCCGTTGCTGATGGGCGCGCTGCTGATGCTGCCGACCTTCGTGTGGCCGACCTGGCAGCAATGGGTGCTGCTGGCCGGCTATGGCCTGCTCGCCGGGCTGGCGGCGATCTTCATGATGTACGCCTCGCGGGCGGCGCCGGTCAGCGCGGTGGCGCCGACCCAGTACAGCCAGATGCTGTGGGCGATCGGCTTCGGCTACTTGCTGTTCCACGATCACCTGGACTGGCCGATGCTGGTCGGCATCGCGCTGATCCTGGGCGCCGGCCTGTTCACCCTGGTGCGCGAGGAAAAGGTCACGCAGTGGTGGCGGCGCACCAAGATCGTGTGAGGCGCCGGCGCCGCGCGCGGTCCGCGCTGGCGCTCGCTCCGCTGCGGCGCTGCGCCGCACCGCCTCAGTGCGCAGACCGCACGCGATCAGCAAATCCCCGATGGTGCGCCGTGCGCGCCGTGCCGATGCTGGCCTCTCACGGACGAGGCACGGCATGGGCGCGCGGCGCCGGTTCTTTTCTTCCATCGAATCTGGAGATTTTCATGATCAACGAATTGGCGGGCGAGGCGATCGGCTTCGTCCAGGGGCCTTCGGGCCGCGTGGTGGCAGGCGTGGTGGCGGGCAACGGCCAGATCCGCAACGGCAGCGGATTCTCGGTGGCGCGGACCGGCACCGGACACTATCTGTTGTCGTTCCAGCCGGCGTTCGAGACCCTGGGCGGCGCCGCCATCACCCAGATCTACGGCGGCGACGGCGACACCCGCGACAACGCGGTCATCATCCGCATCGACGCGCGGCAGGTGCTGATCAAGACCGGCGACGGCAACGGCGCGCAATCCGATCGCGACTTCAGTTTCGTGGCGCTGGGCCAGGGCGCCAAGCCGGTGTGATCGCGATACCGCGTCCGGGCGCTGCGCGGTGCATGGCAGCGTCCGGCCGCGGTTGCCGCCGTGCGGCGGCATGCAATGCGTCGCTACTGGCGGACGCTGGCCGGGTTCACTATGTTGTCCGATTGTCCCCTGCCGATGGCCGCGCCCATGTCCGACCCGTCCGCCCAGCCCGACCATCTGCAGCGCAGCCTGTCCAACCGCCACCTGCAATTGATCGCGATCGGCGGCGCCATCGGCACCGGCCTGTTCATGGGCTCGGGCAAGACCATCAGCCTGGCCGGCCCGTCGATCCTGTTCGTGTACCTGATCATCGGCGCGATGCTGTTCTTCGTGATGCGCGCGATGGGCGAACTGCTGCTGTCGAACCTGGAGTACAAGTCGTTCATTGACTTCTCCACCGACCTGCTCGGTCCGTGGGCCGGGTTCTTCTGCGGCTGGACCTACTGGTTCTGCTGGATCATCACCGCCATCGCCGACGTGATCGCGATCGCCGCCTATGCGCAGTTCTGGTTCCCCGGCCTGGCGCCGTGGATCCCGGCGATGCTGTGCGTGCTGTTGCTGCTGAGCCTGAACCTGGTGACGGTGAAGCTGTTCGGCGAAATGGAATTCTGGTTCGCGCTGATCAAGATCGTGGCGATCTGCGCGTTGATCATTACCGGCGCCGGGCTGGTGGCCTGGGGCTTCCAGTCGCCGTCCGGGCACGTGGCGTCGCTGGCCAATCTGTGGAACGACGGCGGCATGTTCCCGATGGGCATCGGGGGGTTCTTCGCCGGCTTCCAGATCGCGGTGTTCGCCTTCGTCGGCATCGAGTTGGTCGGCACCACCGCCGCCGAGACCGCCGACCCGCAGCGCAACCTGCCCAAGGCGATCAATTCGATCCCGGTGCGGATCCTGGTGTTCTACGTGCTGGCGCTGATCGCGATCATGGCGGTGACGCCGTGGCGCGACGTGGTGCCGGGCAAGAGCCCGTTCGTGGAGCTGTTCGTGCTGGCCGGGGTGCCGGCCGCGGCTAGCCTGATCAACTTCGTGGTGCTGACCTCGGCCACCTCCTCGGCCAACAGCGGCATCTTCTCCACCAGCCGCATGCTCTACGGCCTGGCCGAGGAGCGGCATGCGCCGCGCGGGTTCGCCCGGCTGTCGCGCGCGGCGGTGCCGGCGCGCGGGCTGCTGTTCTCCTGCGCCTGCCTGCTCGGCGGCACGCTGCTGGTGTACCTGATCCCGAACCTGGTCACCGCCTTCACCCTGGTCACCACCTTGGCCGCGGTGCTGTTCATGTTCGTCTGGTCGCTGATCCTGTGCGCGTACATCGCCTACCGGCGCAAGCGCCCGCAGCTGCATGCGGCCTCGGCGTTCAAGATGCCCGGCGGCGTGCTCATGTGCTACGTGTGCCTGGCGTTCTTCGCCTTCGTGCTGGCGTTGCTGACCCTGCAGGACGACACCCGGCAGGCCTTGCTGGCCAGCCCGGCCTGGTTCCTGCTGCTGGGCATCGGCTATGCGTTGAAGCGCCGCGGTGGCGCGCGCGCCTGAGCGGCGGCATGGCGTGGGCCGGCCATAGCGCAGCGATGGCGCTTTTCGGTGCGGTGTCGCGGCGGTCGCGGCTGCGGTGCGTGCCTGCGCCGTTGACGTTCGCTTCAGCCGCGGCGGAGGATGCTCGCGCCCTCCCGCCATCAAGCCGATCCCGATGATCACGATCCACCGCATTGCCGGAACGTCCGCGCAACCGTTCTGCTGGGTGGACCTGTGCCAGCCCAGCGCCGAGGAACTCGCCGAGGCCGACCGGCAGGTGGGGTTCGCCCTGCCCACGCGGGCGGCGATCGGCGAGATCGAGTTCAGCAGCCGGGTGCGCACCGAGGGCGACGTGCTGTTCCTCAACGTGCCGCGTTTCCAGGACGACGACGGCCCGACTGCGCCGCTGGGCTTCGCGCTGTCGCCGCGGATGCTGGTGACCCAGCGCGAGCAGCGCATGGGCTCGCTGCAGGCGGTGGCCGCGCAACTGGAGAAGAACCCGTGCCGGAGCAGCGACGATCTGCTGCTGCGCCTGCTCGATCAGGTGGTCGGCCGCCTGGCGGACCGGCTGGAAGCGCTTGAAGCGGAGATCACCGAGACCACCCGGATGGCCTTCGACGAACCGCACAAGTCGCGCGACCTGGAGCGGATGCTCAATGCGGTCGGCGGCATGGGGCGGCGGCTCGGCGGCATGCACAACGCCGGGCAGGGCCTGTTGCGCCTGGCCACCTACTTGGACGGCGCCGCGCCGGACTGGTTCGGCGCCGATGCGGCCAAGCGCATCGTCCTGCTGCACAAGGACCTGGTCACCCTGAGCGAGTTCGAGCAGCACCTGGACGACCGCGTCGAGTTCCTGCTCGACAGCGTGCTGGGCATGATCAACATGGACCAGAACAACGTGATGAAGGTGATGGCGGTGGCGTCGGTGGTGGGCATTCCGCCGACGGTGCTGGTCGGCATCTGGGGCATGAACTTCGCGCACATGCCCGAACTCAAGTGGCACGGCGCCTATTACTGGGCGTTGGGCGTGATCGCGCTGAGCGTGGTGCTGCCGCTGGCGTGGTTCCGCCGCCGCGGCTGGGTGTGAGCGCGGCGGCAGGCGCTCGCGCTTGCTAGGCGGCGAGGCTGTCCGCTTCGGCTTCCGCCTCGCTTTCGCCGCGCTCTTCGCCGCTGACGTGCTGTACCGGCGCGATGTCCCAGGACACCGTGTCCGGGTCGATCAGCGCGTGGATCGCCGCGCCGCGCAGTTCGCGCATCAGCCGCCGCGCCGAGGCGGTGCCGTGCGCCACGCTGTCCCACAGCAGCATGTCGACCACGGTGCCGTCGCGGCGCCGCGCGATGCGCCGCGAGCGGAAGCCGGGCTGGCGTTGCAGCCAGGCATCGACCTCGGCGTTGGCGCGCAGGAAGGTGCGCCAGGTGCAGTCCTGCAGGCGGAAGGTGGTGATTTCCAGGGCTTCGCTATGCGCTTGCATCGGCTCAGCCCTGCGCTTTGCGCGGCGCGGCGCAGTGAAGGGAACGGGTGCGGCGGGGCGCGGCGGCGGCGATCGGCGCGCAGGTGGGGGAGGAGGGGAGCAGGATGGGCATGGGAGCACTCCGGTAGACGCGACGGGGGATCCGGCCTGCACAGAATGCGAGCGCGGCGCCGGGCCGCGTTATCGCGATCCCGCGGAATTCTTGTCCGATCCTGCAAACCGTGCCGCGGCGGCGAACGCGCCGTCGCAGCATCAGGCAAGCTGTATGTCCCTGGATTGCCCGCCACCGCGCCGACGCCGATGACCGCGCTTGCCGACCGCTATCAAGAAATCGCCGCCCTCATTGCCCGATTGGCCGTCCCCGACGGCGACGGCGATACCGCCATCGACGGCCTGTACTGTTCGTACCGCACCGCGCCCTCGCCAAAGACGCACACCGCGCAGTGGCCGTGCTTCGCCCTGGTGGTGCAGGGCGAGAAGTGCCTGAGCTTGGGCGCCGAGGAATACCACTACGCGGCCGGCACCTATCTGCTGGTGGCGCTGGACCTGCCGGTGGTCTCGCGCATCACCCAGGCCAGCCCGGAGCAGCCATTGCTGGGCCTGGCCATGGCGATCCGCCCGGACCGGCTGCGCGACCTGCTCGAACGCATTCCGTTGCCGGCGCAGGCCAGCGCCGATTGCGTGCGCGGGGTGTCGGTCAACACCGCCAGCGCGGCGCTGCTGGATGCGACGCTGCGCATGCTGCGGCTGCTCGAACAGCCCGACGACATCGCCGCGATGGCGCCGCTGATCGAGCAGGAAATCCTGTATCGCCTGCTGACCGGCCCGTGCGGCCCGAACCTGCTGCGCATCGCGCAGGAGGACAGCCCCAGCAACCGCATCGCCAAGGCGATCGCGTGGCTGCGCCAGCATTACGCCGAGCCGATACGGATCGAAGACCTGGCGCGGCAGGTGAACATGAGCGCCTCGTCGCTGCACCACCATTTCAACGCGGTGACCGCGATGACCCCGCTGCAATACCAGAAGCAGCTGCGCCTGCGCGAGGCGCGGCGGCTGATGGTGGTGGAGCGGATGGACGTGGGTTCGGCCGGCTATCGCGTCGGCTACCAGAGCCCGTCGCAGTTCAGCCGCGAATACAGCCGCCTGTATGGCCGCTCGCCGCGCAACGACCTGGCCGAACAGCTCGGCCTGGGTGGCTGACCGCGCCGGCCTGGTCTATCGTGCCCGGCCCGAGTGCAGGCCGAGGCCGCTGCGATGGACTGTTCCGACGAGACCGCAAGCAAGTTCCTGAGCTGGGTGTTGCGGCACCAGCCGCAGGCGATCGGGCTGCGGCTCGATGCGCAGGGCTGGGCCTCGATCGACGAACTGCTGCGGCTGGCGCAGCCCACCCATCCGTTGACCCATGCGCAACTGCAGCGGGTGGTGGCGCACAGCGACAAGCAGCGTTTCGCGCTCAGCACCGATGGCCACCGCATCCGCGCCAATCAGGGGCATTCGCTGCCGGTGGACCTGGGCCTGGCATCCGCGGAGCCGCCGCCGCAGCTGTACCACGGCACCGCGACCCGGTTCGTGGACGCGATCCGCCGCGACGGGTTGCTGCCGGGCCAGCGCCAGCACGTGCACCTGTCCGTGTCGCCCGACACGGCCTTGCAGGTCGGGCAGCGCTACGGGCAGGCCGTGTTGCTGACGGTGCGCGCGCAGGCCATGGCCGAGGCGGGGCATGCGTTCTATCGCGCCGACAACGGCGTCTGGCTGACCGCGCAGGTGCCGGTGGCGTTCATCGATTTCGCAGCTGCGGTCGCTTAGGAGGCCGCCAGGCACGCGCGCAAGCGCTTCCCTGCGCCGCGCGCTTTGTCTAAGGTGCGTGACCATTCGTTGCGCGGGCAGGGCATGAGAAAGACCGGGGTGTGGCTGCTGTTGCTGGCGCTGGTATCGCTCGCGTCGTTGGCGTGGTGGCGAAGCGAACATCCGCACAGCGCGGCGCGCACCTCCAGCGCGCCGGCGCCGACACCACTGGGTTGGCTGGCGCAGCTGCAGTGGGTAGCCGGCGACGGCGTGCGCGGCTTGGCCGATGGCGCCGCCGGGCGTGCACGCTTCGCCGATCCCTACGGCATCGTGGTCGATGCGCATGGCGTGCTGTACTTGGCCGATGCCGGCGACAACAACCGCATTCGCCGCATCGCCCGCGATGGTGTGGTGTCCACCATCGCCGGCGGTGCCGAAGGCTTCGTGGACGGCCCTGCCAGCGCCGCGCGCTTCGCGACGCCATCGGGCATCGCCGTGGACGCGGCGGGCACGCTGTACATCGCCGATACCGGCAACCATGCGATCCGCAAGCTCAGCGCGCAGGGCGTGGTGAGCACCTTGGCCGGCGACGGCACGGCCGGTTTCCGCGATGGTCCGGCCGCGCAGGCGCGCTTCAACGGCCCGATGGGCGTGGCGGTGGATGCGCAGGGGCGCGTCTACGTCGCCGACACCTACAACGACCGCATCCGCGTGATCGAACGCGACGGCCAGGTGCGCACGCTCGCCGGCGGCGAACGCCCCGGCTATGCCGATGGCATGGGCGCCGAAGCGCGCTTCGATACGCCGACCGATCTGAAGGTGGACCGTGCCGGCGTGCTGTGGATCGCCGACCTGCGCAACGACGCGATCCGCCAGTTGCTGCCGGACGGGCGAGTGATCACCCTGGCCGGCGCCAGCGAGGCGTCGCCGTTATCGCGGCCGCTGAGCCTGGGCCTGACCTTCGATGGTCACGGCTACGTCGGCAGCGACGACGGCCGCGTGCTGCAGGTCACCTCGACCGGGCACGTGCTGGTGCTGTCCGGCGAGCGCAGCGACACCAGCCTGGCGCGTCCGGCCGGCGTGACCGTGGCCGCGGACGGCGTGGTCTACGTTACCGATGCGGGCAGCGCGCGGGTGCACCGGCTGCTGCCGACCGCGCCGCAGGCCGCCGCCGCCGCCGCGCCCGCGGTGATCGGACCCGCCGCCGCACAGCCGCTGCCAATCACCCACGGCCGCTGGCCGCTGCGCCCGCAGGACGGCTGGCACGAGGTGGTCGGCACGCTCGGCGAGGTGCGCGGCAACTACCAGGGCGAGAGCCGCGACCATCTGCATGCAGGCCTGGATATCCGCGGCGACGTCGGGCAGACGGTCTACGCCATCGCCGATGCCAAGGTCGCCAGCGCCAGCGCGACCTGGGCGCTGGGCAAGCTCGGCGAAGGCATGGCGCTGGACCAGCTCGGCTACATCCACATGCGCGTGGGCCGCACCGCGCAGGGCGCGCCGCTGGATCCGCAACGCTTCCACCTGCTCACCGACGACAGCGGCGCGCCGGAGCGGGTGCGCGTGCTGCGCGGCACCCGCTTCGCCGCCGGCGACGCGCTGGGCACGATCAACGCGATGGCGCATGTGCACCTGAGCGTCGGCGCCAGCGGCTTCGAACGCAATGCAGTGCTGCTCGGCTTCCGCGACTACGCCGATCACTACCCGCCGCAGATCCAGCGCATCGAACTGTTCGACGGCACCGGCCAGGCGCTGCCGGCGACGCAAGGACGGGTGCGGGTGGCGCGCGGCAACGGCGGCGTGCAGATCGTGGTGGAGGCCTGGGACCAGGTGGATCGCAACCTGCCGCGCCGGCGCCTTGGCCTGTACGCGCTGGGCTACGAAGTGCTCGATGCGCAAGGCCGGGCGTTGCCCGGTGCCGCGCCGCCGCAGCCGAGCATCCAGTTCGACCGCATGCCCGCCGATGCCGACGCGGTGAAGGTGGCCTACGCCGCCGACAGCGGCATCACCGTGCACGGCAGCGCCACGACCCGCTTCCGCTACGTGGTGACCAACACCGTGCGCGACGGCCACATTGCCGAAGGACGATGGCAGCCGGACGCGCTGCCCGCAGGCGACTACTTGATCCGCATCACCGCAAGCGACTACAGCGGCAACCAGGCCATCGCCAATCGCGACCTACGGGTGACGCTGGAATAGGCGCAGGCACCGCGGCGACATGCGCGCGCACGACGGCAGCCGAGCCGACTGCGAAGACGAGCCTGGAGCCGATGCGCTTATCGGCTTGCAGGCATCAACCTCTTGTAAGAGCGACTTCAGTCGCGACGGGCATTACCGATAAAGCCCGTCGCGACTGAAGTCACTCTCACAACACTGCGAATGGCAAGTGGTCTGGCACAGCTATCGCTTGCGGAGGACACCAGTTGCGCCTCCGCAGAACACGCCGACTTACTGCAACTGCTTGAGCCGTTCGACGATTTCTTCGGCGTGGCGGCCGACCAGGCCTTCGGAAGTGCCCCAGGCGCTGGTATTGGTCGACTCGACATCGAAACGCGCGGCGGTCTTGCCATCTGCGCCAGCGACCTCGACTTTGCTCTTGATCTTGTCGCGCCCGGCCATGATGCCGGCCCAGAAACGCGCGCCGTTGCTGCGCATGTAGTAGTGGTCGATGGTGATCGTCATCTTGCGCGCGTCGGCGCTGCCTTCGGCACCGCGCAGATGCGCCTCGCCCAACTTTTCGTCGAGCTGGCGCTGGAACATGCCCAGGCTTTCGGCGTCGGTATCTTCGTTGCCTTTGATCTGGTACCAGTAGGTCTCCGGTGCCGTGGCCTTGTAGCTCTGTCGCACGACACTATTGGTCGAGCAGCCGGCCACCAGCATGACGCCCGCCAACGCGAGCACGCTCCATAGGTTCTTCATGATGTCCCCTTGTCGATGTCCTTTTCCGCCGGGGCGATCGCCGCCGGCACTGGCAGCATAGCGCCTTACCGATGTCATCGCTGCGGGGGCGGGTACTGCGTAATGCGGCTGCCGGCAACACGCGGCGAACTAGTCCGCGTCATCCCCCAACCACGGCGCCTGCGCCTTGCGGTATTCGCCGCTGGCCTTGCTCAGGTGCAGCCATTGGTCCACGTAGGCCTTCCAGGCCATGTCGTCGCGCGGCAGCAGGAACGCTTTTTCGCTGTACTGCAGCGGCTGCTGCGGATTCACCGCGCACAAGCCGGGCATGCGACGCTGCTGGAAGCGCGCTTCGGAGGCGTCGGTGATCATCACGTCGGCGCGGCCTTCGAGCAGTTCGCGGAAGATCGCGGTGTTGTCGTCGGACAGGGTCAGCCGCGCCTGCGGCAGTTCGCGGCGGGCGAAGGCTTCGTTGGTGCCGCCGCGCGGTTCGATCACCCGCACCTTGGCGCGATCGATCTGCGCGATGTCGCGGTAGCGTGCCTGGTCGGCGCAGCGCACCAGCGGGATCTTGCCGTCCACGTCCAGCACGGCGCTGAACCAGGCGTGGCGCTGCCGCGGCAGCGATACCGAGATGCCGCCGACGGCGATGTCGCAGCGATCGGCGAGCAGGTCCGGCAGCAAGGTCGCCCAGCGCGTCGGCACCCAGGTCACCGGCACCTCCAGGCTGGCCGCCAGCGACTGCGCCAGGGCGATGTCGATGCCTTCGTAGCCGCCGTCCGCGCGCAGCAGGCTGTAGGGCAGGTAGTCGCCGGTGGTGCACACGCGCAGCGTGCCGCGCTGCGTGATGCTGTCCAGGTGCGACGGCGCGGCCATGGCCGGCAGTGCGGCGGCGGCGCTCAGCAGGCAGGCGCCCAGCCATCGGATCATTGGGTGTTGCATGGCAGATGCGTTTCCACGACAGGCGTTCTCCAAAAACAGGGGCAGCGATGCGCGCTGGCTGTACGCCGGCTGTCGCCGCAGCAGCGCCGGCCACCTTAGCCGGTTTCCTCGCGATAGGGCGCAGCGTCAAGCGTGGCAGGGGTTTTGCACCTGCAGTCCGGCGGCGCGTGGCTGTGGATGACCGTGTTGGACGCCGACCGACACGTTGCGGCACAGGAACTCACGGCACCATAGCGGAGTCCGGAGACAATCCTCCGGTGGACGCATACCTCGCTATGGAATCTCGATCGTCGTGACGTCTGCGCCTGCGGAAGACCGGCTGCTGCGCCTGGGCGCGGCAGCCACCACCCTGCTGATCCTGCTGTTGCTGGGCCGCCTGCTGTTGATCGCGCCGGCAGCGGCGCCGCCGCGCGCCGATGACGCGATGCGGCTGGTGTTCGTGCCGCGCTCGGTCCCGGTCGCCGCACCGCCGCCGCAAGCGCAGGCCGCCCCGTCCGCGCCGCATGCCGCGGCACGGCGCGCGCCGGCCGCCGCGCGCGCGGCGCAAGCGCCGCTGCCGCCACCGACCCGCAGCGCCGCCCCCGTGGCCACCCAGGCCGCGCCGATGAGCGCCACGCTGTACACCCGCGACGGCAGCGCGCGGCTGCCGGACGGCGTGGCGGTGGATCCGTTCGCCGAGGCGCAGGGCACGCCGCCGGGCACCACCAACCCGCGCGACCTGGCCAAGGCCAAGCGCCTGCTCGAGCGTCCGAACCCGATCGACTACCGGCCCACCCGCTTCGACAAGGACTGGGCCACCAGCGGCACCCTGGGCGACGTGGCGATGCAGGGCATCGGCGATGCGATGAAGAAGATGCTGCCCAAGAGCACCCACCAGTCGGCGGTGGCGCGGCCGCCGCCGGACGTGCGCTTCGACCCGGCGCTGCACGAGCGCCCGGGCGACCTCGGCAGCGAGGCTACCGGCGACGCCTACAAGGCCGCGCCGATCGCGCTGGAAAAGGCGCCGGGCCTGGACGGCGAAGCCAGCCGCCGCATCCGCAAGGCGATCGGCGAACTGGAGCAGCGCCGTGCGGCCTGTCCGGCGGCGCAGCGCAGCCGCCTGCTGCAGCCGGTGCTGGACAACCTGGGCGACCTGCAGCGCGTGGAAAACGCCATGGCCCACGGCGCCGATCCGGTCCTGGCGCAGCAGACCCTGCCGCGCGCCGCCGACAGCGCCTACGACCTGGCGCGGCGCGCGCTGTGGTACGCCGACCAGAAACTGGCGGCGTGCGCGCCGTAGGCGGTGGCGTTTCCCGGCTGCGCGCCATTGTAGGAGCGGCTTCAGCCGCGACAAGCGGCGTGGGCCGGCTATCCGATTTCGAAAGCAGTCGGGACTGAAGTCCCTCCCACAGTGCACCCAGCCGGCTCGCCGCAAGTCTCCTGTAGGAGCGGCTTCAGCCGCGACGAACGGCGTGGCCCGTCTATCCGATTTGATAAGCAGTCGGGACAGAAGTCCCTCCCACAGTGCACCCGGCTGGCTCGCCGCAAGTCTCCTGCAGGAGCGGCTTCAGCCGCGACGAACGGAGTGGGCGGGCTATCCGATTTCGTAGGCATTCGGGACAGAAGTGCCTCCCACAGTTCACCTGGCAGCTCGCCGCAAGCCTCCTGTGGGAGCGACTTCAGTCGCGACGAGCGGAGTTGGAGTTGCGACGAGCGGTGCCGGAACTGCAGCGGCTTCGGCAACCTGTCGCGGCTGAAGCCGCTCCTACAACGGCGCGCGTCAGAACGGGTGGGCTGGGCGGTCCTCACCCGCGCCGACGCCCGGTGCGCGATGATGCGCGCCCGCCTTCGCCGGTTCCGTCCGCCACCCCATGTTCTGTTCCCGAACGCTGCTGAGCCTGCTGCTGTGCTGCGGCGTCGTCGCCGTGGCGCAGGCGCGCACGGTGTACCGCTGCGTGCGCGACGGCACGGTCAGCCTGGCGACCGCGCCGGAGCCGGGGTCGCGCTGCACCGCCAAGGAACTGGACGATGCCGCGATCGCCACGCCCAACCTGTGGGGCAGCATGGGCGTGTTCAGCGGCACCCTGTACGAGCGCGAGCAGGACGGGCGCCTGGTGTATTCCACGCGCAACCTGCCGGGGTCGCGCCCGTACCTGCGCTTCACCGCGGTCACTCCGCCGGGCGAGGCGGCGCATCCGGGATTGGGCAAGGTCGGCGCGCCGCAGTTGAACATGCACGCCAAGCAGTTCCGCGCCGCGGCGCGCGCCACCGGCGTGGACGACCCGTGGCTGCGCGCGATCGCGCATGCCGAAAGCGGCTTCGATGCGGCAGCGGTGTCGCCGAAGGGCGCGCAGGGCGTGATGCAGCTGATGCCCGAGGTGGCGAAGGAATACGGCGTGGCCGATCCGTTCGCCGCCGACCAGTCGATCGCCGGCGGCGCGCGCTACATGCAGGCGCTGCTGCGCCGCTACCAGGGCGACCGCACCCTGGCCGCGGCCGCCTACAACGCCGGTATCGGCACCGTGGCGCGCTACCGCGGCGTGCCGCCCTACGCGGAAACCCGCGATTACATCGACAAGGTGATGGCGCTGTACCAGCGCTACCGCGAGGCGATGGGGATCAAGACAGAGACACCGGCGCAGTAGCGCGGGTTTGCGTCGGGCGTTTGCGGGCCGCGTGCTTGCGCACGTGGCTGCAGCCGCGCGCGCAAGCGCGAAGTCGCTGCCCGCAAGCTGCTGCCACGGCACGGCCGTCGCAGCAACGAAACGAGCGGCATTGCACGGATGCATGATGCGCCGTCACGGCTGCCATGCGGCAGGCCGAGCCGCTCCACGGGCAAGCGCGGCTGGCTGGGTGGGCCGGCCTCAGCTCGTGGCCTGCAGCGTCACTTCTTCGTACGGCTGCACCATGACCCAGCTCCCGCTGGCGAAACGCAGATGGATGCTCTCACCGGAGCCGCGGCCAAGCAGCGCGTCCAGGCGACGCCGGCGCCGGTCTCCGGCGCCCGACCTCAGCTCTTCGCCTGCAGCGCCACTTCCTCGTACGGCTGCACCACCACCCAGCCCTCGCCGGCGAAGCGCAGCTGGATGCTCTCGCCGGAGCCGCGCCCGAGCAGCGTGCCCAGGCTGACGTCGGCGACGATCTCCGGGGTCAGCCCGCCGGACCAGGCCACGGTGGCGTTGGGGTCGGTGAACACCGGGCCGCTCTGCGCGTTGACCGGCAGCGTCAGCGGTTCGTAGTGCGAGGTGATGGCGACGATGCCGTGGCCGCTCAGGCGCACATTGAACAGGCCGCCGGAGAGCATGCCGGCGACCCTGCGCATCATGGTGATCTGGCTGTCGATGCCGGCCTCGATGGCCAGCACGTCGTTGCCGTTGACGAAGATCGACTCGCCGGCCAGGCGCAGCAGGGTGATCTTCTTGCCGGCGTCGGCCAGGTAGACGCGGCCCTGGCCCTCGATCTTCATCAGCTGCATGCCTTCGCCGCTGACCGCCTTCTTCAGCAGGTTTCCCAGGCCCTGTTCCAGCAGGCCCTGGCGGGTGAACTTGACCGCGCCCTTGCGCGCGACCATGGCCCCGGCCTTGGCCCAGACCAGGCCGTCCAGGCGCACTTCCAGCAGGTGTGGGCTTTCCAGTTCGAACGCGTCGGCGGAGGCATCCTTCTCGCGCGAGGCCGACAGGAATTCGGCCAGGGTACGTACGCTCATTTTCGATCCTTGGTATGGGCAAGGATCGCAGCATACCCGCCGGCCGCCGACTCAGGGCGTGGCCGGCTCCGGTTGCCGCGCCTGCTGCGCGGCCGGCGCCACCGCTGCGGCGGGCGCGGGTTTGGCGTACAGGTCCAGCAACAGCAGGGTCACGCCGTTGGTCCAGCCGAAGCCGTCCTGCAGCGCGTATTCGCCGCCGCCGCCGCCCTGGGCCTTGGCGTCGACGCCGTACTTCTCCACCAGCTTGTGCTGCTGCGCGAACAGCGCCTGCACCCGCGCCAGGAAGCGGCTGCCGATGCGCTGCGCCAGCGCGTCCTGGCCATAGCGGCGCAGGCCGTCCACCGCGATCCACTGCAGCGGCGCCCAGCCGTTGGGCTCGTCCCATTGCTGGCCGGTATGCAGGCGGGTGGTGGCCAGGCCGCCGGGACGCAGCAGCTGCGCCTGCACGGTGTCGGCGCTGCGCTTGGCGCGCGCCGGCGAGGCGATGCCGACGAACAGCGGATACAGCGCCGCGGCGGTGACCTGGTCGCGCAGTCTGCGCTGTTGCCAGTCGTAGTCGGCGTAGTAGCCGGCGTCGCTCCACAGGTGCTTGTCCATCGCGGTCTTGCGCGCGCTGGCCAGGGCCGCGTAGTCGGTGTCGCAGCCGGCCGCGCCCGGGTTCTTGGCGCAGGCCAGGGCCAGGGTGGTTTCGAGATGGTAGAGCAGGCTGTTGAGATCGACCGGGACGATGGCGGTGGTGCGGATCGTGGCCAGGGTCTTGCGGTCGCCCAGCCAGCGGCTGGAATAGTCCCAGCCGCTCTCGGCGCCGGCGCGCAGGTCGCGGTAGACCTCGGCGGCGGGGCGGTCCTTGGCTTCGGCCGCGGTGCGCACGTCGTGCAGCCAGGCTTCCGGGCGCGGCGTATCGCGCGCGTCCCAGTAGCGGTTGAGCAGGCTGCCGTCGGCCAGCCGCACCACGTGCGCCTGCGCGCTGCCCGGCGCCAGCGCCTGCGCGCCCTGCATCCAGTACGCGTATTCCTTCTGCAGCTGCGGCAGGTAGCGCGCATAGGCCGCGTCGCCTTCCACCTTGGCCTGCAACTGCACCATGTGCGAGAAGAACGGCGGCTGCGAGCGGCTCAGGTAGTAGCTGCGGTTGCCGTTGGGGATGTGCCCGTAGGTGTCGATCAGGTAGGCGAAGTTGTCCAGCATCTGCCGGCTGCGTTCGCGCTCGCCGCTCTCGACCAGGCCGAGCATGGTGAAGTACGAATCCCAGTAGTAGACCTCGCGGAAGCGCCCGCCCGGCACCACGTAGGGCTGCGGCAGCGACAGCAGGCTGCTGTGCGCCGGCACGTCCACCTGGCGCCGCACCAGCAGCGGCCACAGCGCGTCGATGTGCTCGCGCAGGCCGGTGTCCTGGCGGATCGCCTCGGTCTGCACCGGGCCGGATTCCTCGAAGTTGGCGGCGACGAAGCGGCGCAGGTCGAAGCCCGGCTGCTGGCGCTGGGCCAGGTAGTCGGCGTTGATCAGGGCCGGGTCGCGCAGCGGCAGCGCATCGACGAAGTGCTTCTGGTCGTCGAACAATTCCTGCTGCTGCACGGCCTGGAACAGCTCGGGGTAGGCCAGATCCGGGGTCAGCGGCGCCGGCGCCGGCGCGGTCTGCATCGGCGCCGGCGCGGGCTGCGCCGAGGCGGTGTCGTAGTTGCCCAGTAGCAAGCCCAGCGACAGGCTCAGCAGCGGCGTGCAACAGGGAGGAGCGGCATGGCTCATCTCGGGTCCAGAGCAGGATGCGTGCGGCATGGTAAACGACCGAAGGAGGGGGCGGGTGACTGGCGGCTGTGGCGGCCGCGTGCCGGCGAAACCTGGAAGCGCGGAGCGGTCCGGCTGGGGCGCGATGCCATCGGCCGATCTGGCGATATCGGCCATGCGCCGGTGGGCTTGAATCGGAGCGGATTGCGGAGGCATGCCGGAGGCGATGCAAGAGCGGGGCCAATCAGGTGCTGCCGCCCGTCGGGCTTGACGCCGCGGCTGCGGGCGGGACGGCGGAGTGTGCCGACGTCGGCTGCTGGCATGCGCCTGCCGAGCTGGTGCACGAAAGCGGAGCGCCTTGCATCGGCGGCAGTGTCGGATGCCGACACGATGTGTCGCGGCTGAAGCCGCTCCTACAGGGGCGGCGAATGAGTGTCTGGCCTTGTCGCCGCAAACGGCGCGCCGGGGCGGTCAGCCGGCTGCGGCGGCGCCGAGCGCACGCAGCTGCGCCTGCAGCGTGGCGGCGTTGTCGAGCGCGTGGCCGAGCGCGGTGTTGTCAAAGATCACCCAGGCTTCGTCCGTGTGCGGCGTGGCGGCGACGACGCGTTCGGCCAGGCCGCGCAGCGTGTCGTCGGCGTAGTCGCTGTAGTAGATGCGCGGCGCGCCGTGCCAGCGCCAATAGGCCGGCGTCGCGGTGCCGGCGGGCTGCGCGGCGCTGGCGTTCAGCGCCGGATCGGTGGCGACGCGGGCAATGCGGTGGCGCTGCCACAGGACCTCGGCGCGTGCGCCGAACCAGCTGGCGTGGCGCGGCTCGCAGGCGATGCCGCCGTGCCAGCGGCGGCGCAGCATGGCGAAGAAGGTGGCGGCGGTGCGCGCATCGAAGGCCAGGCTCGGCGGCAGCTGTACCAGCAGGCAGCCGAGCTTGTCGCCGAGGTGGCCGACTTCATCGAGGAAGGCCTGCAACAGCGGCCCCACGCCGGACAGGCGCGCGTCGTGGGTGATGCTGCGCGGCAGCTTGGCCGAGAAGCGGAAATCCGCCGGCACGCTGTCGGCCCAGCGCTGATAGGTGCTCGCGCGGTGGGCGCGATAGAACGTTGAGTTGATCTCGACCGCATCGAAGCGCGTGGCATAACGTTCCAGCTGGCTGGCACCGTCGCCGACCAGCGCGCGCTGGGTGCTGGCGATCGACCAGCCGGCACAGCCGACGCGGATGCGCGGTGCGGCGTCGGCGCGGCGGCGGGGCGAGGCGGTCGGCATCGGCGGTGGCAGGCGAGGACAGGCCTCCGGGATAACAAGCGCTGCGGCCAAGAGCCGTGAAGGACATTGCCGGCCATGCGCGTTTTGCTGCCCGGTTCATTCCTCGTCCGCATCCTCCTCGTCGATCAGCCCTTGGACGAACTGGAGGAAATCCTGGCAGAGCGGCCTTTCGGAGTGGGCCTGGTTCTGTTCCGGGCTGAGGTCGCTGTCGAAGGTGTCGGTGGTGAAATAGCTGACGGCTCCCGTGTCCAGATCCAGACAAAAGAAGTTGCCGCCGCAGTCGTTCGCGAACGGCAGCAGGCGTGCGGGCAGAACCTGTTTCTGCAGCATCAACCGGTAGCTGGACAGCAGCGTGTAGTCGCAATGCGCGATCGGTTTGAAAGTGGCGATCTCGATCGGCTCGTAATCATCTTCGCCGACCCAATACGCTCGCTCAGGCATACCGCCGTTGTACTTGAGGTAATGCTCCCTGAAGGGAGTCGGCAGCTTCCTGCCAATCACCGATTCCAGGTGATCCAGGTCCGTTGGGGTGATGGCCGCTTCGCCATCCGAGAATGTGTTTTCAAGCATTGCGATCTCCGATCGGCAGCCGCGTCCAGGAGGCGAGTCTACTTCTAGGAGGATGCTCGATCAGCCGGCTTTCCCGGAAACCACAAGGACCGGCTCGCTGCCGTCGTCCCGACCTTGCACTGCTTGCATGTCGAGCAACCGATGCTTACAGCGCGCAACGATGGCGGCTGCAGGCAACGCGCTTATGCGCGCGCCTCTAACGCGAGACTGGGGATCGGGCAGCGTGTGTACCACTGCGCGCGCGTCGCGAGGCAAAGACGTTCCGGCATCGCGGGCGATCCGCCCGCACGCCGCCTTGCAACGCATGGCCGGGATCTCCCGACCATGCGCGTGTCGCCTTACTGCTTGGCGGCGGCCTTGGCCTTCGCCTTGACCGGCTGGCCGTCGCTGTCCAGCACCTGCACCTCGCCCAGCTTCAGCGCGCGTACCGGCGCCTCGATCTGCTTGAGGTCGCCGACGATGACCCAGGTCATCGCCTGCGGCGCGACGATTTCCTTGATCGCCGCTTCCGCCGCGGTCTGGTCGATGCCTTCCAGGCGCGTCTTCAGGGTCTGCACGTAGTCGTCCGGACGTCCGTACTGGACGATGCTCTCGACCGCGCCCAGCACCGCGCCGGTGGTCTCGAAGCTGCCCGGCAGGGCGCGGATGCGCTGGTTCTTGATCTTGGCGATCTCGTCGGCGGTCAGCGGCTTGTCGCCGACCACGGCCTTGGCTTCCTTCAGGATCTCGGCGGCCGACTCGGCGGTCTTGTCGGTCTGCACCGGGGCGAAGAACAGGAACGGGCGCTGGCCCTGCGCATCCAGCATGAAGCTGTTGGCGCCGTAGGCCCAGCGCTTGTCCTCGCGCAGGTTCATGTTCAACCGCGAGGTGAAGGTGCCGCCGAAGGCGCCGTTGGCCACGCCGATGGCGAGGTTGTTCGGTGCCTTGGTCGACGGCGCCAGCAGGCCGGCCAGGATCAGCGACTGCGGCGCGTCGGCGCGGTTGATCAGGAACACGCGCGGCTTGGGCTGCGCGGCGACCTGCGACAGGGTCTTGCTCGGGCGCGTGGCCGCCGGCGGCTGCCAGTCGCCGAACGCCGCGTCCAGCTGCGGGATGATCTGCGCCAGGGTGGTGTCGCCGGCAACCAGGATGCGCAGGTTGTCCGGGCGCAGCCAGCCGTTCTGGAACGCGGTCAGGTCGCTGGTGCTCAGGCTCTTGATCGCCTTCTCGGTGCCGCTGCCGGTGAGCGGCACGCCGTAGGGATGCTGCGGGCCGTACAGCAGCGGCGGCAGGGTGCGCAGCGCCAGGCCCTGCGGCTGGGTCTTCTCCTGCGCGATGGAGGCCAGCCACTGGCCGCGGACGCGCTCGATGTCCTCGGCCTTGAACGCCGGGTTGCGCACGATGTCGGCGAACAGCGCCAGCGACGGCTGCAACTGGTCGTTGAGCGCGTCGAGCGAGGCGGCGCAGCTGTCCAGCTCGCACGCCACGCTGGTGATCGCGCCCAGGCGCTGGCGGCGCTGCGCCACTTCCACCGAATCCAGGCTGCGGGTGCTCTCGTTCATCAGCGCCGCGGTGAAGTTGGCGGTGCCGAGCTTGCCGCCCTGGTCGGCCGCGTAGCCGGCGTCGAACAGCAGTTCGACCTGGGTCACCGGGATGGTGTGGCGCTCGGCCAGCACCACCTCGATGCCGTTCTTGAGCTTGCCGCGCTGCAGCTGCGGGAAGCTCAGGCTCGGGAACTGGGTGGTCTCCGGGATGCCGGCGGCGCGATCGACCTGGTTCTTGCCGACGCTGTAGCTGGCCTTGGCCGGCAGCGTGGGCGCGGGCTTGCCGTCGGCCGCGGGCAGCGGCTTGACCGCCTTGTCCTCGGCCACCGGGTCGAAGCCGTCGCCGGCCGGCAGCACGGTCAGCAGGTAGTCGCCCTTGCCGAACCAGGTGTCGGCGGCCTTGCGCACGCTGGCCGCGGTGGCCGCCTGCGCGCGCTCCAGGTCGTGCTTGTAGGCGCCCGGATCCTTGCGATAGACCTGGCCCTCGGCCAGGATCGCGGCCTTGCCGGTGAAGCCGCCGACTTTCTCCAGGCCGCGCACGAAGCCGGCGCGGTAGTTGACCTGGGCGCGCTGCAGTTCGTCGGCGCTCGGGCCTTCGGCCAGGAATTTCTTCAGTTCGTCGGCGATGGCGGCCTCGACCTTGGCCGGGTCCACGCCGTCCTTCACGTCGGCAGTGATCTGCAGCTGGCTGGCCAGCGCGAACGGCTGGATGCTGGCCGAGACGTCGTCCACCAGGTTGTCGCGGTACACCAGGCGCTGGTACAGGCGGCTGGTCTTGCCGCCGCCGAGCACGGTGGTGGCCAGGTCCAGCTGCACGGCGTCGTCGCTGCCCAGCTGCGGCGCCACCCAGGTGCGGTAGATGCGCGGCTGCGCGACATGGTCGTGCTGCACGCCGCGGGTCTGCCTGGCCAGCGGGGTGATCCACGGCTGCTGGCGCGGCACCGGCTTGCCGGCGGGGATGTCGCCGAAGTACTGCTCGGCCTTGGCCTTGGCCTGGGCCACGGTGATGTCGCCGGCCAGCACCAGGGTGGTGTTGGCGGCGCCGTAGTTGTCGTGGAACCACTGCTTGACGTCGTCCAGCGAGGCCGCGTCGAGGTCGGCCATCGAGCCGATGGTGTCGTGCTGGTACGGATGGTTGGCCGGGAAGATGTTGGCCAGGATGTTCTCGTCCACGCGCCCGTACGGACGGTTCTCGCCCTGGCGCTTTTCGTTCTGCACCACGCCGCGCTGGGTATCCAGTTCCTTCTGCCCGATCGCGCCGAGCAGGTGGCCCATGCGGTCCGATTCCATCCACAGCGCCATGTCCAGCGCGGTGGTCGGCACGGTCTCGAAGTAGTTGGTGCGGTCGAACCAGGTGGTGCCGTTCATGTCGGTGGCGCCGACCTTTTCGAACGGCTGGAAATAGGTGCCCTTGTTGTTCTCCGAGCCGGAGAACATCAGGTGCTCGAACAGATGGGCGAAGCCGGTCTTGCCGGCCGGCTCGTCGCCGGAGCCGATGTGGTACCAGATGCTCACCGCCACCACCGGCGCCTTGTGGTCTTCGTGCACCACCACGGTCAGGCCGTTGGGCAGGGTGAAGCGGGTGTAGGCGATCTCCGGCACGGTGGCCTTGGCCGCCAGCGCCGGCGGCGCGGCGCTGGCCGGTGCGATGGCGGCGCCGACGCCAAGGGTGAGGATGCTGGAAATCAACAACGACAGGGGTCGAAGCATGGGCCGGGCCTGATCAGGAGAATCGGCCAGCATAGTGGCCACGTGCCGGACCCGGAACGTGACTTATGGCACGGAGGCGATGTCTGGCCGCGCGGCTTTGCCGATCGGCGGACGCTGGGAGCGATTTCAGTGGCGATCGGCGCCGACGAGAAACCCCGTTGTGCCAGATGCTTCGAGACGGCACGGGTCCGCTCCGCTCCCGCAGCGATCGCCATCCGGATCGCCACGCGCGTCGACACAGAGCGATGGCCTGAAACGCGAACGGCAGCGTCGCGCGACGCTGCCGTTGCCGCCGTCGCCACGCGGTGGGCGCGGCGACGATTTCATTGCACGCGATCAGCGCGCGGCGCAGAAGCCGAATTCGGCCATGGCGCCGGGGGCCAGGGTCTTGTTCCAGTCCACGCCGGATGCCTTGAGCGTGCTGCCGGATTGCGACCAGCTGGCATTCCACAGGTTGTTGACGGTGCCGCTGATCGAAAGCGTGACCGCCCAGTTGCCGCTGGCGCTGCCGGTGTTGGTTACCTGCACGCGGTGGCAATAGCCGGCGTTCCAGTCGCTGTCCACCACGGTCTTGGTGCTGAAGCTGGCGCTGCCGGGAGTCGGCGTGGGGGTCGGCGTCGGTGTGGGTGTTGGAGTGGGCGTCGGCGTCGGAGTAGGCGTCGGCGTGGAGCCGCTGGAATCGCCCCACAGTTTCTTCAGCAGGGTGACCTTGTCGGTGCGCACCGATTTCCAGTCGTCGTTGAGGATGCCGCCGGTGTCGCCGCTGTTGGGATTCCACGACCAGTAGAAGCCGCTGTGGATGCCCTTGCCGACCAGGTAATCGACCAGCGCGTTCTGCCACTTCACGTCCAGCGCATTGCCCTGGCCGTACTTGCCGCCGAACTCGCCGAGCATCAGCGCGTGGCCGGACTGCACGAACTTGCCGAAGTGCTGCTCCCAGATCGCCGGCATGTTGGCCGGGAAATTGGAGGCGCTGAAGTAGGGCTGCATGAACACGTCCGGGCCGTACACGTGCGGCGCCAGCAACAAGCGGTTGGCAGGAATGTTCAGCGCGGTGCACGCCAGCGGCTCCAGGTTGCCGCCCCAGAAGTGGCCGCCGCTGCTGGAGCAGTTCGCGTTCTCGCCGATGCCTTCGACCACGATCAGCCATTTCGGCGCCACCTTCAGCACCGCGGCCGAGGCGCGTTCGGCGGCCTTGTTCCAGTCGGTGGCGGCGTTGCCGCTGCCCCAGGTGGCCGCGCCGTGCGGCTCGTTCTTCAGGTCCAGGCCGATCACGCCAGGCACGCTGGCGTAGCGCTTGGCGACGAAGGTCAGGTCGTTGAGCCACTGCTGCTCGCTGTAGGAGGAGGTGTACCACAGCTCGGAAATCGCGTTGCAGTCCGGCGTGTGGTGATCGAGCAGCACGTACATGCCGCGGCTGCTGAGTTCGTTGATCACCTTGTCCATCACCTGCAGCGCGCTCAGGCCCTGCAGATCCGGATTGAGGCCGTAGTCGATGCTGCTCGGCGCGGTGCCGTTCAAGGTCTGCGGGCAGAACGGCAGGCGCACGGCGTTGAAGCCCAGGCCCTGCATCTGCGTGATCATGTCCTTCCAGTTGCGCGCCCACAGGCCGTGCACGCTGTGCACGTTGGTCTCGAAGCCGAACCAGTTGACGCCGCGCAGCTGCACCGCGTTGCCGCTGTCGTCCACCACCTTGCCGCCATTGATGGCATAGCTCCAGGCCGAACCGCTGGCCGCCAACAGCGCCGCGGCCAGCAGGCAGCGGGTGATGCGGGATTTTTTCGACGTCGACATCTCTCTATCTCCGAAAACGGCCGGCCCAAGACGGGCGGCCAAAGGTGGGGGCGCAGGCGGGGCGCATGGCGACCATCATCGGCAGCCGATGTGGCGGGCGTCGTGATTGCCGGCACAGAAGGGCGGCTTGTCCACGGACGCTGCGATGCGCTTGGCGAGCGCGGCGATTAGAGCACGCGCAGATGGCAATATGAGCAGTGCGTCACGTCTTTCTGGTCGGTGCAGGCCCCGCTTGGCCGCCCGTCGCGGGCGTCGCTACACTCGGGCGGGTACATCCATCCAAGGGGCAAGAGTGAAGCGACCGATCATGGGCATGCTGGCGCTGGCGATTTCCGGCGCACTGATGGCGGCGCCGCCGTCCGCACCGAGTTTCGACACCAAGCGCATTTCCGCCGACGTCAAGACGCTGTCCTCCGACGCGTACGAAGGCCGCGCGCCGGCCACGCCGGGCGAGGACAAGACCGTGGCCTACCTCAGCGCGCAGTTCCAGGCCGCGGGCCTGCAGCCGGGCGGCGACCTGCGCGACGGCAAGCGCCTGTGGACGCAGGCGGTGCCGCTGCGCCGCGCCGACATCGTCGGCACCCCGCAGGTGGCGGTCGAGGCCGGCGGCAAGCGCCAGGCGCTGACCCAGGGCCAGCAGATCGCCGTGCGCGCCGCGCTCGACGGCAGCACCCAGGTCGCCATCGACGCCGCGCCGCTGGTGTTCGTCGGCTACGGGGTCAAGGCGCCGGAGCGCGACTGGGACGACTTCAAGGGCGTGGATCTGAAGGGCAAGATCGCGGTGGTGCTGATCAACGATCCGGACTTCGAGACCGGCAAGGGCGCGTTCGACGGCAAGGGCATGACCTACTACGGCCGCTGGACCTACAAGTACGAAGAGGGCGCGCGGCAGGGCGCGGCCGGCGTGCTGATCGTGCACGAGACCGCCCCGGCCTCCTACGGCTGGGCCACGGTGGCCAGCTCCAACACCAACAGCATGTTCGACGTGGTCCGCGACGATCCCAAGGCCGCCCATCCCACGCTCGAAGGCTGGATCCAGCGCGACCTGGCGGTGGACCTGTTCAAGCGCGCCGGGCTGGATTTCGAGGCGTTGAAGAAGCAGGCGCAATCGCGCGACTTCAAGCCGGTGGAACTGAAGGGCGAGCGCCTGCATGCCGACTATGCGGTGAAGTCGGAGGTCATCACCTCGCACAACGTGGTCGCGCGGCTGCCCGGCAGCACCCATCCGGACGACAGCGTGATCTACACCGCGCACTGGGACCACATCGGCGTGGGCGCGCCCGACGCCAACGGCGACCGCATCTTCAACGGCGCGCTGGACAACGCCAGCGGCACCGCCGCGCTGCTGGAACTGGGCCGCGTGTTCGCCAAGGGTCCGGCGCCGCAGCGCTCGCTGGTGTTCCTGGCGGTCACCGCCGAGGAGAAGGGCCTGCTCGGCTCGGAGTACTACGCGTCCAAGCCGCTGTACCCGCTGGCGCGCACGGTGGCGGTGATCAACATGGACGGCATGAGCCCGTTCGGCCCGTCGCGCGATTTCGGCATCTACGGCACCGCCAAGCTGGACCTGCTCGAGGATCTGAAGACGGTCGCCAAGCGCTGGGACCTGCGCTATACGCCGGACCCGAAGCCGGAAGCCGGCTACTTCTTCCGCTCCGACCACTTCTCCTTCGCCAAGCGCGGCGTGCCGGCGCTGTCGTTCGCGGCCGGGCAGGACTGGGTGGACGGCGGGATCAAGGCCGGCAAGGCGGCCTCCGACGACTACACCGCCAAGCGCTACCACCAGCCCGGCGACGAATGGCTGCCGAGCTGGACCTTCGCCGGCGCCGCGCGCGACCTGCAGGTGCTGTACACGCTGGGCAGCGAGCTGGCCAACTCGCCGCAATGGCCGAACTGGAGCAGCGACTCTGAGTTCCGTGCCACCCGCGACGCCAGCACGGCGCAGCGGCAATAGGCCGGGGCTGAGCCATGACGACCGAGCCGCCGGACGCCGTGCCGGTGGCGCGGCTGCAGGACGACGCAGCATCGTCGTGGCCGACGGCGGTCGAGGCCGCCGTCGCCGATCCCGGCGCGGCAGACGTGATCGATCCGCTGCATCCTGGCCTGGTGCGCACCGGCGTGGTGCTGGCGTTCCTGATCGCCGGCCCGCCGCTGGGCACGGCCGTGGTCGGCTTTCCGGTGGCCATCGTGTGGTCGGGAGAAGGCCCCTCCGTCAGTAGCCTGTTGCTGGCCCTGCTGATGGCGCTGTTTTCCTATGTGTTCGGCGCGTTGCCGGCCCTGCTGACCGGCCTGCTGGCCGCATGGTTTTGGCCACGCCTGCGCGGCTGGCGCGCGCATCTGCGGCTGGGCCTGGCCGCCGCGCTGCTGTCGGCGATCTGCGTCGGCGCGGCGATCGCGCTGCTGCGCCGCCCGCCGCCGCCCGCCAACGAGGTCGCCATCGCCCTGGCCCTGTGCGCGCTGGCGGGGTTCGTCGGCGCCACGCTGGTTTCGCGTTTGCTGCAGGCGCTGCGTGGCGGGACACCGGTGCCTGCACGCATGCCCGAATCGACATAGCCGCATCGCTGCCGTCCGCGCCTTTACAGGCATCGTATTCGTCTGGACTGATCGCCGGGATCGTCGCCCGCCGCTGCGCCGCCTGCCGATAGTGATGATCGGCATTCCCGGTCGCGCGGTCGCCGCGTAGCGCGCGCACCCCTACCGCAACGACGAACCAAATGACCCTAAACGGCACTGATCCATGACGACCGACGATCCATCCGATACCGATACCGTCTCTGCCGCGCCGACGGCACCGGCGCAGGCGCCCGGCACCGATATGCCGCAAGGCGACGATCGGGCCGCCACCGCCGATGCCATCGATCCATTGCATCCGGGCCTGGTGCGCACCGGCGTGGTGTTGGCGTTCCTGATCGCCGGTCCGCCGCTGGGCACGTTCTTGGTGGCGGCGCCGTTGCTGCTGATCGGATCGGTGGGGGGCAGCCTGCCGTTCGGCAATGCGCTGCTGGCCGCGCTGGCGATCGCGCTGGTGTCCTACCTGTTCGGCGCGTTGCCGGCCTTGCTGACCGGCGCGATCGCCGCGTGGTACTGGCCACGATTGCGCGGCTGGCGCGCGCATGCGCGGATCGGCCTGGTGGGATTTCTGTCGTCCCTGATCTGCCTCGGCATCGCGTTCGCGGTGCTGAGCACGCAGCGCGATGCCATCGAGACCTTCAGCATGGCGTTGCTGTGCAGCCTGCCGGGATTCGTCGGCGCCACGCTGGTCTCGCGCCTGCTGCAGGCGCTGCGTTGACCCCGCGCCGGCGCCGGCCTCAGCCGGCGCTGGCTTGCTGCAGCGACGGCGTGCGCCAGCCGGCGCGCACGCCCCAGAAGTAGAAGCACAGTGCGACCACGCCGACCACGATCAGGTCCGGGCCGTAGGACAGGTAGCCATGCCCGCCGAAGGTGGTGCTGCCGGCCCACGACAGCAGCGCGATGGTCGGCAGGTACGCGATCAGCCAGCTGGCGCCGCGCAGGTGCTTGCCGAAATCCTTCCAGCCCTGGCGGTGCTGGTAATACGCGTACACCGGCAGCGCCACCAGCATCAGCAGGATGATTTCGCCGGTCAGCGGCCAGCGCGCCCAGTACAGCAGCTCGGTGGCCAGCACGAAGGCGGTGGCGGCCAGTACCGGCAGGCCGAAGATGCGCAGCGGACGGTGCATGTCCGGGGCGTGGCGGCGCAGCGCCATCGCGCTGATCGGGCCGGTCAGGTAGGAGATGATCGTGGCCACCGAGATCACCGCCGCCAACGTGCCCCAGCCGCGGAAGAAGAACAGGAACAGGTAGGACACCGCCAGATTGAAGAACATTGCCGGGCGCGGCACGCCCCAGTGCGGATGCAGCTTGCCCAGCACCTTCGGCAAGGTGCCGTTCTTCTCCATGCCGTAGATCATCCGCGCGGTGGTCGCGGTGTAGGTGATGCCGGTGCCGCTGGGGCTGACGAAGGCGTCCACGTACAGCAGCATCGCCAGCCAGTGCAGGTTGACGATGATCGCCAGCTGCGCGAACGGCGAGCGGAAGTCGATGCCGTGCCAACCGGCCTTGGCCAGCAGCTCCGGCGGCACCGAACCGATGTAGGCCACCTGCAGGATCAGGTAGATCACCGTGGCCAGCGCGATCGAGCCGAGCACCGCGAACGGGATGCTGCGCCCGGGATCGCGCGCTTCGCCGGCCAGGTTCACCGGGCTCTGGAAGCCGTTGAAGCTGAACACGATGCCGGCGGTGGCCACCGCGGTCAGCACCGCGGCGAAATCGATCGTATGCGTGCCGCCATGCAGGCCGACGCTGAAGTTCTCGCTGTGGAAACCGCTGGCGATCAGCGCCACGCCGGTCAGCGCCGGCACCACCAGCTTGAACACGGTGATCAGGCTGTTGGAGCGCGCGAACAGCTTCACGCTCCAGAAGTTCAGCAGGAAATACACCAGCACCAGCGCCGCGGCGATGTACAGGCCCGGCACCGACAGCTCGCCGGCGCCGCCGGGCTGCTGCACGTACAGATCCTGCGCCCACTGCCACGGCCACGAGGCCATGTACTGCACCGAGGCCTCGGCCTCGACCGGGATCACCGACACGATCGCGATCCAGTTGGCCCAGCCGGCGATGAAGCCGACCAGCGAGCCGTGCGAGTAGTGGCTGTAGCGGACCATGCCGCCGGACTCGGGGAACATCGCGCCCAGTTCGGCATAGGCCAGGGCGATGGTGGTGACGATCGCCGCGCCCAGCAGCCAGGCCCAGACCGCGCCGGGACCGGCCAGCCCGGCCGCGCGCCAGGCGCCGAACAGCCAGCCGGAGCCGATGATCGAACCCAGGCCGGTCAGCATCAGGGCGAACGGGCCGACATCGCGGCGCAAGGCGGTTTGGGTCATGGAAGGTTCCTGGCGGCGTCGGCAGCGGGAAACCGGGGATGATCGCAGATGCGCGGCGGCGCCGCACTTCCGGGATTCGGGATTGGGGATTGCGGGATTCGTAAAGGCGATGGTCGCGAGGCGGGGCGCTACCGGCTTGGATTTTCCCAATCCCGAATCCCGAATCCCGAATTCCCAATCCCGGCAGTTCTTACGCAAGCTTTACGCCCCAGCTGCCTACCGCAATGGCGCGCTTACGCGGCACAGGCCTAGAGTCTGCAGCGTCCTTTCCGTTGGATGTGTTCCATGTCGATTCTGGTGATCCAAGGCCCGCACCGCGATGCGCCGGCCATTGCCGTGGCTCGTTGCCTGGCCGGCGCGTCCGGTGCCCGCGTGGTGCCGGTGGCCTGCGCCGATGCGGCGCAGATCGTGGCGCGGCTGCAGCAGGGCGCGCACGACGAGACCGAACTGGTGCTGCTTGACTCCGGCGAGCTGCCGGCCGCGGACCTGGCCGATCACGGCGCGCAGCTGCGCGATGCGCTCGATACGCTCGGCCATCCCTACATCGAAGTGCACGACGCCAGCGCGCAGGCGCTGGAGCCGCTGCTGCATCCGCGCCACATGCCGCTGCTGACGGTGATCGCCAATGGTGCGCTCGCCGACAGCTACGCGATCGCGCTGGGCGTGGCCGCGCGCCATCTCGGCGCGCGCGCGGCGCTGGCCAACTGAGGGCGCCGCCATGTCGATCCTGTTGTTGCGCGGCCCGGACTGCGTGGCCGGCCATCGCGGCCGCCCGGCGCGCATCGCGCCGCGGGTGATGCGGCAATTGCTCGAGCATGCCGGCCGTGCCGGCAAGACCCTGGCGGTGCGCGGCTGCGCCAGCGAGAGCGAACTGCTGCAGGCGCTGGCCCAGGCCGACGCGGCGGCGGTGGAAATGCTGCTGCTGGATCCGGGCGCGTGCTCGGACAGCGCCGCCACCGCCGCGGCGGTCGCGCACCTCGGCCGGCCGTACGTGGAAGTGCACGACGATGCCTGCGACCAGCGCGAACCCTGCCTGTGCGCGGCCTCGCGGCAGCGCGTGGGGCAGGTCGGCGGCTATTGCGCGCAGAGCTACGCGCTGGCCCTGTCGATCGCGCTGGAACACCTGGGCTGCAATGGCTACGAAGGCGATGTCCACGTCGGCACCTGAGTCCGCGCGCCACTACCTGGCCGACTACGACGCCTACAGCTTCGGTCAGCGCGTGGCCTGGGGCACTCTGGCGCACAGCTGGGACGACGATGCGCCGCTGGACCCGGAATGCCTGCTGCAACGACTGCGCGCGCAGGCGGCGCAGCGGCACGGCGTGGACAGCGACGACATCCGCATCCGCAGCGTCAGTCGGCTGTAGCGCGGGGCATCGCGGTTACGCGAACAGCGTAGCAAGCCGCGCCACCGCCGCCTCGGAGGCGGCGCGATCCGGAGTGGCATCTGGGTTGCCGAAATCGCCGTCGGCCTGCGCCTGCACCAGGATGCCGTCGCGGCGCGGCACCACGTTGAGGTTGTGGCCGCGATAGACCAGCCCGTAGTTCACTTCCGGCTGCGGCACCAGCCGCGCGGTCTGTCCGCGCACCGGCACCAGGCTGTCGTCGCCGAGCAGGGCGCGCGCGCCATAACCGGTGGCGTTGACCAGGGTCTTCTCGCGCAGGTCGGTGAACTGGCGCGGGCTTGCGAACTCGCGCGTTTCGATCTCGCCGCCGGCGGCGAGGAAATCGTCCAGCAGCAGCCGCGCATAGGCACTGATGTTGAACACCAGTTGCGTGTAGCGGCGCACATGCGCCACCCGGAACGGATGCTGGCCTGCCGCCAGCGGCTGCGAGTGCGGGCCGAGGTCGGCCAGATACTGCGCCTCCAGCGGCGGGTAGTCGGGTTCGCCGTTGCCGCCATGGCCGCTGGGCTGGTCGAACGGCACATCCGACAGCACATAGCCGTCGCGCCACTCGATCGGGTCGCCGGGCAGGCCGAGCAGGTTCTGGTACATGTCGAACGAGGTGCGCGCCATCCGTTCCCAGCGCTGCCCGAACTCGGGCGTGGCGTAAGCGCTGGTGCACACCCGCGAATCCGGCGACCACACCCCGGTGGCGAAGGAGGATCGCACTTCCGGCGGCCGCTCCCTGGCGTAGATGCGCACGCGCAGCCCGGCGCGCTGCGCGACCAGTGCGGTGGTCAGGCCAATCGCGCCGCAGCCGATCACCGCCAGCTGGGTCTGGCCGGTGGCGCGCGCCAGCTGCGTGGCGATCGCCGCCGATCCCCACGACAGCGACCAGCCGCTGCCGCCATGGCCGTAGTTGTGGATCACGGTCTTGCGGCCGATGCGCTCGGCCTCGATGCGCGGCCCCTGCGCGCGGAACGGGCGCGTGCACGCGTGCAGCGCGACGATGCGGTCGGCGCTGGCGCGGATCGGCGCCAGCGGCGCCGGCACCGCGAAGGCAGCGCTGGGAGCGGGCGTTGCGGGGAGGATCGGCCGGGTCGGCGCCGGCTGCGGCGGCGCGGCGTCGCGCCGCGGCTGCGCGAGCAAGGGACCGGCGCCGAAGGTGGCGGCGGCCAGTGCGCCGCTGCGCAGGAAATGTCGTCGGTGCATGCCGGGCTCCTGATCGTGACGACCGAAGTCTAAGCGAGCGTGTAGGTCCACGTCGCTTCCGCAGGTCCGCGATAGGCGCACGCGCAGACGCAACGCCGAAGCGTCGCCGGTGCCGCGGTTTGGCGCCGCCGATCCGAGGTTCCGTCCGCACTTGCAGGGTTTTGTCGCAAGGGGACTGGCGGCCTGCGCTGCCGCGGCTATGCTCGCGGCCATGTCATCGATCCCCGCCGCCATGTTTTCCAGCGTGTCCCTGATCCTCCGCCTGCTGTGCGCCTGGGTGGCGGCGGTGATCGTCGCCGGCTTCGTCTGGAGCGGCCTGTTCTACGGCATGGAAAACCGGCCCGGCTGGTTCTTCGGCCTGCTGGCGATGCTGCTGATACTGTCGGCGCTGGTCGCCGGCATCACCCATCTGCGCCGGGTCTGGCTGATTGCCGGGCGGCTGGACAACGCCACCCTGTCCAGCCGCCAGCGCCGCCAGATCGAGATCCCGCTGGACACCGGCGAGGCGTTCGCGCTGGTCGCTGCGGCGGTGCGCGAACTGCCGCGGGTGGAAGAGATCGAGAGCGCCGCCGACAGCCTGCAGGTGCGCGCCAAGGTGCGCCGCATCGACCCGTACAACGGCCGCACGCCGTCGCGCTGGAACCTGGCCGCGCGCTTCGCGGTGAAGCGCAACCAGGTGCTGGCGACGCTGGCACCTGGCGCCGGCACCAGCAGTCTGACCTTGCTGCTGGAACCCGACGCCAGCGCCTGGATCGACCTGTTCGCGGTCGACGAGGGCAGCAACTACGAGAACGCCGAGGCGCTGAGCCGCGCGGTGGCGCGCCGCGTCGCCGAACTGCGCCGCGACGAGCAGGCCGCCGCCAAGCAGGCGGCCACCGATCAGGAGCTGACCGTGGCGCGGCTGAATCTGCTGCACGCGCAGGTCGAGCCGCACTTCCTGTACAACACGCTGGCCAGCGCGCAGGTGCTGGCGCGCACCGATCCGCCGCGCGCCGACCTGATGCTCGGTTATCTGATCCAGTACCTGCGCCGCTCGCTGCCCAGCGCCGAGGACGCACTGAGTTCGCTCGGCGAGGAGCTGGAACGCACCCAGGCCTACCTGGAGATCCTCAAGATCCGCATGGGCGCGCGGCTGCAGCTGGAACTGCAGGTGCCGGAGGCGATGAAGAGCCTGCCGCTGCCGTCGATGATGCTGCAGACCCTGGTCGAGAACGCGATCAAGCATGGCCTGGAACCCAAGCCCGGCGGCGGCACGGTCTGGATCCTGGCCCGCGCGTTCGACGACCACGTGACCATCACCGTCGCCGACGACGGCCTGGGCTTCAACAGCCAGTCCAGCGGCACCGGCATCGGCCTGAAGAACCTGCGCGAGCGCTTGCGCCTGACCTATGCCGGCGCGGCCACGTTCGCCATCGTGTCCAACTTCCCCAGCGGCGTGGCCGCGACCATCACCTTGCCGTCTCCGCCGCCGTCGTCGTCACCCTCGCCGCCGCCGACAGGAGCCGGTCATGGTTGACGCCGTCATCGCCGAAGACGAGGAACTGCTGCGCACCGCATTGGTCGGGCTGCTCGGCGAGGTCTGGCCGCAGCTGCGCATCGTCGCCGAATGCGAGGATGGCGCCAGCGCGCTGGAACGTCTGGCCGAGCACCAGCCGGACGTGGCCTTCCTGGACATCCGCATGCCCGGCCTGAGCGGCATCGAGGTGGCGCGCGCGCTGGGCGAATTGAGCCCGCGCACGCAGGTGGTGTTCGTCACCGCCTACGACCAGTACGCGATCGATGCGTTCGAGCAGGGTGCGGTGGACTACCTGCTCAAGCCGATCGTGCGCGAGCGCCTGCAGGCGACCGTGCAGCGGCTGCAGGCGCGCGCCGCGCAGGGGCCGGACGTGGCGGTGCTGGATGCGCTGCTGCAACGCCTGGGACAGCGCCCGCCATCGCCCACCGCGCCGCCGCCGCTGGCCTGGATCACCGCCAACAGCGGCCGCGAGACGCGGCTGATCCTGCTCGACGACGTGATCTATTTCCAGGCCGACAACAAGTACACCACGGTGCTGACCCGCGACGGCGAAGCGCTGCTGCGCACGCCGTTGCGCGAACTGCTGGACGTGCTGGATCCGGCCGCGTTCCGGCAGATCCACCGTTCCACCATCGTCAATCTGAAAGCGGTGGCCTCGGTGGTCCGCGACGACACCGGCAAGGGCCGGATGAAGCTGCGCCACCGCGATGAAGTGCTGACCGTCAGCCTGCCGTACATGAGTCTGTTCCGCGGCATGTAAGCGCCGCCTCCCGCATCTGTGCACTGGAACAAGGAATTCGCCATGCGTCTGCTCTCCGCGCTGTGGTCGTGCCTGCTCGGCATCGTCGGATGCCAGGGCCACGCCACCTTCGACCTGTCCACCGATGCCCACCGCGAGACGGTGGTGCATAGCAGCGAGCGCGGGTCCGCGGTGATCTTCAGCCGTACCAGCTACCGCGGCGGACTGGCCACGTTCCGCTGCGTGGACAGCCGCAGCGGGCGCTGCCATTACCAGGTCTACGCCGCCTGCGCGGCGCCGGCCGCTGCTGCCGGCAATGGCAATACAGCGGCGGCTGCGTGCGCGCCGCGCATGCTGCAGGAGTTCGACCTGCAGGTCGGCCAGCGCCGCGAGATCGGCGGCCTGCCGCGCGACTTCGGCCAATGCGTCGCGCCCGAGACATCGGCCGCATCGCAGCCGTGCGCGCAGGGTTGAGGGGCGATTGGCGTCGAGGGATTGGGACCTAACTACCGATACCGTCGCCGATCAGAGTCCGCTCATCAGTCCCGACTGTTTCCGAGGCCCGGGTAGCAGGATGGCTCCGCTCGTCGCGGCTGAAGCCGCTCCTACAGGGAGCAAGCGGCCGACGCATTGGGTGCACTGTAGGAGCGGCTTCAGCCGCGACAGGTCGCCAAAGCCGCTGCGATACCCAGCCCTTTTTCTCGGTCCATTTGTCGCGATCGCTTCTGAAGCCCGGCAATCGGACTGCTCCGCTCGTCGCGACTGAAGTCACTCCCACAAGGGCCTCGCGGCGAACCGGCTGGGTGCACTGTGGAAGGGACTTCAGTCCCGACTGCATCCGAGGTCGGATAGCTGGATGGCTTCGTTCGTCGCGGCTGAAGCCGCTCCTACAGGAAGCTTGCTGCCGACTCACCGGGTGCACTGTAGGAGCGGCTTCAGCCGCGACAGGTTGCCGAAGTCGCTGCGATACCCGGCCCTTTTCGCGGTCGATTTGTCGCGATCGCTTCTGAAGCCCCGGCAACCGGACAGCTCCGCTCGTCGCGACTGAAGGGCACCTCGAACAACCATAGTTTCATCACTATGAGCCGCGAGTACGCAGCAGCAGCGTGTCTTGAGGACGACTTCAGTGCATTGCCGGCTTGCTGAATGGCATTGATGTGCCAGGTAAGGCGGCCGTCGGCCGCCTTACCTGATCACGCCGGCACGATGCCGCGATGCTGCAGCCGCGCCAGCCGCATCAGGTTGTGACTGGCGACCTTCAACCCGATCACCACCCTAGCCCGTGCCAACCCGATGGTGCGCAGGTATTTACCGCCCTGCTGCGCCAGCCGCGCGAACGGGTGTTCGCCGAACACCCGGTCCTTGGCAAGCCGCCGGTTGCGGCGCTGTTCGGCCGCGCTTAGCGGCTTGCGCGCCTGGCCCTGGTGCTGAATGGCGGCTCGATAGCCGCGTTGCGTCAGATCGGCCTCCCGCGATGCGTCGGCATAGCCACTGTCGGCCCACACCGTGCGTCCGTGATTGCTGGGGTCCAGCACGTCCTCGAAGTGTCGGCTGTCATGCACGTTGGCTGCGCTCACCGCATGTCGGCGGATGAAGCCCCAACGCCGATCGGTGCTGGCGTGCAGCTTGTAGCCGTAATGCGCCTTGCCGTGCTTGCGCGTCCAACGCGCTTGCACATCCTTCTGCGCGCGCTTGGCGTCGCTCCAGTCTTGGCCTACCTCGCCACCCTGCTTGATCTGTGCGTTCTCCTCGCGCGTGTTGCGTTGGATCGGGGCGCTGACGATGCTCGCATCGATGATCTGACCGCCACGCGCAATGAATCCCGCCCGCTGCAATTGCACGCCGACCGCTGCGCTGATGTCGCCCATCACATCCTGCGCCTTGAGCCGCTCGCGCCACACCCAGATCGTCTTGGCGTCAGGCACCTTGCCGCTGTGTTCCAGTCCAAGGAACTGCTGGAAACTGCGCCGATCCAGCACCTGGTACTCCAGCGCATCGTCAGAGAGGTTGTACAGCTGCTGCAACAACAACAGTTTGATCATGAGCTCTGTCGGCCAGGCCGGACGGCCCCCGCGCGTGCCGGTGCCCAAGGACAGCTTCGCATCGACGGCTTGGGCAATCGTTGCGAAATCGATATGGCGAGACAACACCGCCAGCGGGTCGCCTATCTGCTGGCGCTTGGCTTCGCGTTCGTGTCCGGCAAACAGGCTGATCATCGCGGGGCCTCGGCTCTCTCTTCTGACCATATGATGCCAAAGAAGGAGGTTTTTAGAGGTGCCCTGAAGTCGCTCCCACAAGAGGCTCGCGGCGAACCGGCTGGGTGCACTGTGGGAGGGACTTCAGTCCCGACTGTTTCCGAAGGCTGGTAGCTGGATGGCTTCGTTTGTCGCGGCTGAAGCCGCTCCTACACGGAGCTCGCTACCGACTCACCGGTGCACTGTAGGAGCGGCTTCAGCCGCGACACGCTGCCGGGCCGCTGAACTTCCTGCCAAGAGCAACACGCGCTCGGTAGCTCAGTAATCCACGCCCACCGAGAACAGCAACGTGCGCGGGTCGCCCAGCGCCACTGCGCGCTGCAGGCCGCCGGCGAAGTAGTCGCGGTCGAACGCGTTCTTCAGGTTCAAGGCGTAGCGCCAATGGCCTTGGCGGTAGGCGAGGCCGGCGTCGAACACCGCATAGCCGGGAATGCGATGGCCATAGGCGATCTTCTCGCCTTCGGCGCGTGCGCCGCCGCTGAACGTCCAGCCGTCGTCCACGCCGTGCGGCGCGTACTGCAGCCACAGCGAGCCGCTGTGCTTGGGCACGTTGTACAGACGGTCGCCGACGGTGGTGACGCTCTGTTCGCCATCGTCGGTGACCACCGCGTCGGTGTAGGCGTAGCCGGCGAACAGGCTGACGCCGCTGCCCAGGTCGGCGGCGGCATTGAGTTCCACGCCGCGGCTGCGCTGCTCGCCGACCGCGATGCTGTAGCCGTCGTTGAACGGATCGCTCTGCAGCACGTTGCGCCGGCGCAGGTCGTACAGAGCCATGCTCAGGCTGGTGCCCGCGTCCAGTTCCATCTTCAGCCCCAGCTCCACCTGGCGGCCGCGCTCGGGATCGAACTGCGCACCCTGCGCGTCGGTGCCGACGTTGGGATAGAACGAGGTGGCGACGCTGGCATAGGGATGCAGCCCGCCGCCGGCATCGAACATCAGCGCGGCCGAGCCGGTGGTGGCGCTGGCATCGTTGCGCGTGTTGGTGTCGGTGAGGTGGTCCTCGCTGAGGTTGCGGCTGCGGTCGTGGCGCATGCCCAGCAGCAGCTGCCAGTCGGGTGTGAACTGGATGCGGTCGCGCAGGTACAGGCCGCCGGAGGTGACCACGCTGAGGTTGTCGCGGCTGGGCGTGGCCGGGCAGGTGACCGCGCCGCCATAGACCGGCGCGTACACGTTCAGGGTGCCGACCCGGCAGGTGGACTGCACGTTCCATTCCCAGGTCTTGAACGCGTCCACGCCGGCGGTCAGCGTGTGCTGCCAGGCGCCGGTGGCGAAGCCGCGCTGCAGGTAGGTGTCCTGTACCCAGGTGCGTCCGTCGAAGTGTTGGTCGGTGGCGGTACGGCGCAGCGTGCGCAGGTCGGCGGCCAGGCCGTTGTTGGCGATGACGAAGCCGTCCAGGCCGAATGCCTGCCAGCGCGCCGCGTGGTGCAGGGTCCAGCCGTTGTCGAAGCGATGCTCCAGCACGTAGCCGACGCGGCTCTGGTGGCTGTGGTACGGCGGCTGGGTGGGTTCGCCGGTGAACAGCGAGCGATCGATCCTGCCGTTCGGATTGGCCTCCGCGCTGCCTTCCCAGGGCAGGCCCTGCTGGCGGATGTAGTCGCGTTCCTGGTAGCTGGTGAGGAGCACGAAGTCGGTGCGTTCGCCCAGGTCCAGCGACAGCGACGGGGCGATCCAGCGGCTGCGGAAATACACGTGGTCGGTGGGATCGTCGGAATTCATCGCCAGGCCATTGAGCCGCAGCGCGACCTTGCCGTTGGCCGACAGCGGCTGGTTGAGGTCGAAGCTGCCCTCGCGCAGGCCGTCGCTGCCGACGCCCAGTTCGGCGCGGCGCAGCGGCGCCGGTTCGGGCCGCTTGCTGACCAGGTTGACCAGCCCGCCCGGCAGCACCTGGCCGTACAGCAGCGAGGCCGGGCCCTTCAGCACTTCCACCTGCTGCATGCCGAACAGCTGCTCGGCGACGCGGTTGTTGGAGGCGGTGCGCAGGCCATCGACGAACAGCGAGTCGGACGCGGTCTGGCCGCGGATGATCAGGTCGTCCCAGCCGCGCCGGCCATAGGTGTTGGCGACCACGCCGGAGACGTTGTGCAAGGCATCGGCCAGGGTCTGCGCCTGCTGGCTGTCCAGCAGCGCGCGCGGCACCACGGTGATCGAGAACGGCGTCTGCGCCAGCGGCGTATCCGACTTGTCGGACTGCGCGGGCTTGGTGCTGCGGAAGCCGCTGTCGGCCGCCTCGGCGCGGACCTGCACTGCCGGCAGTGCGGTGGCTTGCGCGGTATCGGCGGTATCGGCCGCGCGCGCAGCAGGGGAAGCCGCCATGCCGAGCAGGCAGGCGAGCGGGAGGGGGTGCAGTTTCATCGAGACCGTGGGGTGGGGAAGGGGCTAATCGAGAATGATTATATTTCGCGATGTGGCGATTGCGAAGACCCGGTCGGCGGTGGCGGGCGCTCACCGGGCACAGTCCAGCTGCGGCAGGGCACGCAGGCGATCGGGCAAGCCAGGGCGTTTGCCGCAGTGGCGGCCCTCGATAAGTCCGGGTCGGCACTTGCGACAGCGGCACGCATCCAGGGCGCCGCTGTCGATAGGCAACGCCGAACTGTCGCTAGGAAAGCGACTGCGCTCCAGCGCGGATGACGCCAGCGCTGAGGCACTGCAACGTCGATGTCGGCGCTGCGTGCGTCGCGGTGGGATGCGGCGGTGAGTTGTCCAGACGACGTCAGGGCGGGGCGGTGGCCACTACGGCGGCAGGCACTGTCGCGCCTGTCGCCGATGTCGATGCAAAGCGCGTGCTGTATTCAGGCGCGCGCCGCGCGCCACCAACTCAGCCGGCGACGCGGAGCACGCCGTTCTGGCCGCCAGGCGGCACGCCCTCGAACTGGATCAGCGCGGCGACCAGTTCGGCATGCAGGCGGATGCGGCCCATCTCGCGCATGATGCGGATGTCCTCGTGGCGCAGTTCGCGGTTGGCCACCACCTCGCGCTTGTACTCAAGGATTTCCGGATACTTGCGCGCCATGTTCAGCGCGTCGGCGACGCACTCCACGGTATCGGCGTCGGCCGACAACGGTTCACGGCTGTTGAAGGCGGTGAGCCAGCGCTCGAAGCCGGCGGTGCGGTCGAACATGTTGGCGATGAACCAGATCACGAACAGGATCGCGACCCAGGAACTGACCACGATGACGATGCGCGAGAAGGTCAGGTGATAGTCGTGCTGCCACAACTGGTTGGTGATCACGCCCAGGATGATCAGCGAGATCGCCTGCCAGCCGATGATCGAAACCACCAGCCACTGCTGCTTGGCCTTGGCCAGCAGATCCACTTCCGAGCGCAGCTGCGCCTCGCTCTTGTGCTGCCAATGCGCGACCTGTTCCGGGAACGAGCGCTGGTGCAGCGCGTTGTCCTCCAGCAACAACCCCAACCCCTTGAACAAAGCGATCATGACAGGCTCCCTGCAGATGCGGTGGCGGACGGCGGTGTCTCGGTGATCTTGAAGCAGCTTCTTTCTAGCACAGTGGCCGGGATCGGCATGTTGCAGGCGCACATGAAGGCCGCACGCGGCGATGCGGAGACGCGCGTTCGCGCCCCGAAACCCTGGGTGCCGTCGCCAAGCATGCGCGCAGCGGTTTGCACGGCGCATGCATCGCCGCCCGCTACCATGCGGCGATGAGTGCCATGCTGCGTACCCTCACCGCTCCCGCCGCCGCCCGGATCCGCAACTGGGTGCTGGACGTGTTCCCGCGTGGCCAGGGCGGGATCGACTACGACCAGCCGCTCGGCGATGCCGGCCTGTTCGGCCCCGACAGCGTCACCTGGCGCATCCATGCCGAATTCCCCGGCATGCTCGCCGGCGGCCTGTGCGCGCTGCTGCTGCAGACCCTGCATCCGCTGGCGCTGGCCGGCGTCTACGACCATTCCAACTTCCGCGAGGATCTGGTCGGGCGCCTGCGCCGCACCACCCAGTTCGTCGCCGCCACCAGCTATGCGCCGGTGGCCGAAGCGCAGCGCCTGATCGCGCGCGTGCGCAGCATCCACGCGCGGATCCGCGGCCACACGCCCGACGGCCGCGCCTATGCCGCCGACGATCCGGTGCTGCTGACCTGGGTCCACGTCACCGAGGCCTACGGCTTCCTGCAGGGCTATCGCCGCTACTGCCGCGCGGTGCCGGTCGCCATCGCCGATCGCTACTACGCCGAGGGCCGGCGCGTGGCCGAGGCGCTGGGCGCGCAGGCGGTGCCGGCCAGCGAGCGCGAGGTGCTGGAGTACTTCGCCCAGGTGCGCCCGCAGCTGTTGATGGATGCGCGATCGCGCGAGGTGCTCGCGGTGCTGGCCGGGCTGCGCCTGCCGGTGCCGGCGGCGGGCCTGTCGCGCGAGCTGTTCCTCGGCGCCGGCGCCGCGCTGCTGCCGCCATGGGCGAGCGCGATGCTCGGGCACGGGCGCCTGCAACGCACGCAGGCCGCGGCCTCGTCGCGGGTGCTGCATGGGCTGGCGCCGCTGTTCCGCATTGCGCTCAACGATGGCATCGCGCAGCGCGCCTGCCGCCGCGTCGGCATCGCCTCGCAGCAGTTGGCGCAGTGGCCGGAGTGAGCGGGTCGCCGACGTTTGTGGGCTTGTGTTGCCGCATACGCTCGCGCTGGCGAAGCTGAACCGTATGGCCGATCCGTCGCGCGGCATCCGGCGTGACGCTGCTGTCCGGTCAAGATCGCCGCGCCTGGGCCGCTCTATGCAGGACCCATGCAGCGCCGTTTCTCCGCCGCCGACAAACTCTACGACGTCCGCTTCAGGCAGCGGCTGCGGCGCGCGTTGCGTGCGCCGTTGCGCGCGATCCTGGTCTGGGGCCTGGGCTTGGCGCTGCTGCTGGTGTGCGGGCTGGCCTATGTGCTGGTGCAGGACCGCGCCAACCGCCTGGCCGCCGCGCAGCGGCAGAGCCTGGCGCTGGCGACGGGTGCCGACCGTCTGCTGCAGCTGGAGCTGGACAACCTAAGCCAGACGCTGCGCGGCGAAGGCATGGGCGCGCAGGCGCTGCTGGCCGACGCGCCGGCACGCGCGCCGGCATTGATCGAGGCATCGCTGCACGGCGTGCTGCTGCGCCATCCGGAACTGCATGGCATTGCGTTGCTGGATGCGCAGGGCCGGCGCCGCTACGGTGCGGAGGGCGATCCGAACGTGCGCGGATGGGCGCTGGGCTCGCGCCGCAATGGCGATCAGGTGTTCGTCGGCCCGTATCAACGCCTGGCCGACGGCGAAGCGGTGGTGCGCCTCGCGTTGCCGCTGGCGTCGGGCGATTGGGTGGTGGCGAGCTGGCGGGTCGCGGCATTGCAGCGCATCGTCGGCGGGGTCGATGCCGGCCGCGACGGCGTGGTCGCGCTGACCGATACGCATGGCCTGCTGCTGGCGGCCAGCAGTCCCGCTGCCGGCGCCACCGGCACCCGCGTGCTGCTGCCGTTGGGCCTGGTGCGGGGGTTGCCGCAGGGCAGTGCGCTGGGCATGCACCGCAGCCTGTTCGACCAACAGCCACGCATGCTGGCGGTCAGCGGTGGGCGCGACTATCCGTTGCTGGCGGTGTCCGGGCTGGCGGTGCGCGAAGCGCTGGCGCCGTGGTGGTGGTTCGCTGGCGCTGCGGCGCTGGTGTATCTGCTGTATCTGCTCGGTTTCGCCTTCCTGCTGGGCAGCCTGCGCCGTGCCGAGGGCCGCCAGCGGCAGTTGCTGGAGCGCCTGCGCCGCGGCGACGAGGACTTGCGCCTGGCGCACGCGATGGGCGGCATCGGCACCTGGCGGATCGAGGCCGACCGGCGCCACCTGCTGCTGGCCGAACAGACCGGGACCTTGTTCGGGGCGCCGCAGCTGCGCATGCCCCTGAGCGCGTTCCTGGCCCTGGTGCACGACGACGATCGCGCGCGGGTCCAGCAGCTGTACGACGAGGCGCTGCACGGCAACGGCGAATACAACGTGGTGTACCGCATGCATTCGCCCGATGGCGGCCTGCGCTGGCTGGCCGCGCGCGGTGCGCGGGTGCAGGGCCGCGACGGGCTGTGCATGACCGGTGCGGTGCAGGACGTCAGCGAGCGGCTCGAGGCGCAGGCGCGGCTGTTCGACGCCGAGCGTCAGTTCCGCCTAGTGTTCGAGCGCAACCCGCTGCCGTTCTGGCTGTTCGCGGTGGACAGCCTGCGTTTCCTGGAAGTGAACCAGGCCGCGATCCGCCAGTACGGCTACAGCCGCGACGAATTCCTGGGCATGACCCTGCTCGAACTGCGCCCGCCCAGCGAGGCCGAACGGTTGCTGGCGGACGTACGCAAGCCGCGCGACGGCTTCGACGCGCCCAGCGTGTGGACCCACCGGCGCAAGGACGGCAGCCTGCTGTCGGTGCGGGTGCACAGCGCGGACGTCGACTTCGGCGGCGTGCCGGCGCGCCTGATCCTGGCCGAGGACGTCAGCGAGCGCGTCGCCCACGAGCGCGAACTGGCATTCCGCGCCAGCCACGACGTCACCACCGGGCTGCTCGATCCGCGCGCCCTGGCCGAGGCGCTGGATGCGCGTGGGCAAACGGGCTATGCGGTGGCGTACGTGCAGGTGCGCGGACTGGCGCTGATCGGCGACACCCTGGGCCGCGCCGCCGGCGATGCGGTGCGCTGCGCGGTGGCGGCGCGGTTGCGCGCACTGGGCGAACGCTTCGGCCTGACCGCGCACCAGCCGTCGCAGGATTTCGTGCTGGCGGTATTGGATCCGCAGCAGCTGCCGCAGGCGCTGCAGGCCTTGCTCGAGGCGATGTCCACGCCGGTGCAGGGCGGCGCCTTCACCCAGCAACTGCAGGCGCACATCGGCGTGGCGCTGTGTCCGGACGACGCCGCGGGCGCCGAGGACGCCATCGGCAGCGCCGCGCAGGCCGCGCATGCGGCGCAGGCCGACAGGCGCAGCGTCGCCCGCTTCGAGCGCAGCATGTCCGCACGCATCGGCGAGCGCCTGCGCCTGGCCGGGCGCATCCATCAGGCGATCGCGCGGCAGGAGTTCGAACTGCATTTCCAGCCGATCCTGCGCGCCGATACCGGCGCGCCGCGGCTGCTCGAGGCGCTGATCCGCTGGCCGCAGGACGATGGCAGCTTCATCGCCCCCGACCAGTTCATCCAGCTGTGCGAGGACACCGGGTTGATCCTGCCGCTCGGCCGCTGGGTGATGCAGGCCGCCGCGCAGGCGCGTAGCCAGCTGGCGCTGCACGGCTGGGCCGACCTGCCGGTGGCGGTGAACGTGTCGGCGTTGCAGTTCTTCGACGGCGACCTGGTCGCGGACCTGGCGCAGGCCTGCGCCGCGGCCGGCCTGGCTGCCGACGGCCTGCACCTGGAACTGACCGAGAGCAGCCTGATGCGGCAACCGCAGCAGGCATTGGACGTGCTGCGGCAGCTGCGCGCGCTGGGCGTGGGCGTGGCGCTGGACGACGTCGGCACCGGCTTCTCCAGCATGGCCTACCTGCGCGACCTGCCATTGGACACGCTGAAGATCGATCGCAGCTTCGTCGCCGACGTGCATCGCGATGCGCGCAACGCCTCGATCTGCGAGGCCTTGCTGACGCTGGGCCGCAGCCTGGGCCTGCAGGTGGTCGCCGAAGGCGTGGAGAACGACGCGCAGTTGCAGTGGCTGCGCGCGCACGGCTGCGACCAGGTACAGGGCTATCTGCTGGGCCGGCCGGCGCCGCTGGCGCAGGTGCTCGCCGCGCTGGGCACGCGCGACGCGCAGGACGCGCAGGACGCAGTCACAGCATGAGGTCGATGCAGTGTGGCGCACCCGGCGCCGGCAGCGGCTCGCCGTCCCAGTAGCGGCGCAACGGTTCGCGGACCAGGTCCAGCGCGGTCGAGGCGCCGCGCACGCCGGGAAAGCGCTGCAGGTTGTGCGACTGCAACGCGAGCATGCGCCGGTCCTGTTCGCCGACCTTGCGCAGCAGCGGCCACACCAGCCAGCGCACCGCCCATGCCGGCGCCCAGCGTCCATCCACGTGCAGGCTGGCGAACACCTCGGTGCTGCGCATGCCGACCGGGGTGAAGTGCAGGCTGATGCGCACGCGGCCGCCACGGGCATAGCGGTATTCGATCTGCGCGGTGCCGGGCGCGGCGAAATGCGCGCGCTCCAGCGTGCGCGGCGATTCGAACAAGCGGTACAGCCAGCCGCTCTGCGCGGCGGCGCCGGCATAGTCGACATGGAAGCCTTCGTCCGTAGTCTGCAGGCTGGCGCGCATCGCGCTGCGCGCACCGCCGCGGCGCACCAGCCCCGGATGCAGCAGGTGGGTGTGCAGCGGATCGAGGAAGTTCTCCAGCGCATCGACCACGTGCGCCTCCCAACGCGTGCGCCACAGGAAGCGCCGTGCCGACGGTTGCAAGTCCTGCACCAGCTGCGCCGGGTGCGCGTCGCCGTCGGGATCCGGGCGCAGCCAGATCAAGCCGTCGTGTTCGCGCGCGGCGAAGGCGCGCACCCGCACCGCCGGCAGCGCCTGTCCGGGCGGCATGCCGGGAATCTCGCGCAGCGCGCCGTCGCGGTCGAAGCGCCAGCCGTGGTACGGACAAGCGAGGCTTTCGCCGCTGGCGCAGCCGGCCGACAGCGGCGCATGCCGGTGCGGGCAACGGTCTTCCAGCGCGAGCAGACTGCCGTCGGCGCAGCGTGCGATCGCCGCATGCCGGTCCATGATCGTCACCGCCAACGGCCGCTGCCGCAGCGCGTCGGCCCGGGCCACGGCGAACCAGTGTCGGTACAGCGAGGGATGCCAGTCGTTCATGGCCGCTAGCGTCGCATGCGCGGTGGGCGGATGTCTGGATGCGCGCTCGAACGCCGGCGGCGCATTACGCGACGACGGTGCCGGTCACCCTGTTGCGTCCGCCGCGCTTGGCCGCATACAGCGCCTGGTCGGCGATGACGACCAGCTTCTGCCACTCGATCTGGGCCTGCGCCGAGATGCAGTAGCCGATGCTGACCGTGCAGACCAGCGCGGCGCTGGCCGCAGGCGCGATTTCCTGGCGTTCGACCACGCGCCGCAGGCGTTCGGCGATATCGCGCACCACCGATTCGTCGCCATGCGGGATCAACACCATGAACTCCTCGCCGCCGACGCGGGCGAGAAAGTCCGGGCTGCGGATATGCCGCGCCAGCGTATCGGCGATGGCGACCAGGACCTGATCGCCGGTCGCGTGGCCCAGGCGGTCGTTGATCGACTTGAAGTTGTCGACGTCGATCATCAGCACCGCGATCGGCGAGTTCCTGCCGCGCGCCTCCTGCGTGGCCGACTCGCCCTTTTCCCACATGACGCGGCGGTTGGCGACGCCGGTGAGGGAGTCCTGGGACGCGTGGCGTTCCAGTTCCGCATGCATCTCGCGGGTCAGCATCCATAGGAATCCGGGCGTGATGACGGCGGTCAACACCATGCGCGAGAGCAGGCCGAAGGTCGAGGTGGGGTCGTAGGACGCGTCCGCGGACGGATGGGTCGACCACCAGGCGATGCGCAACAGCAGCATCAGCGCCCACAGGAAGTGGAAGAGGGCGGTGAAGCGCGCCGCGGTTCGAATCCTTTCGTCCGCATGGCGCCACAGGGCCACGCCCGTGGCCACCGTCAGCAGGCCGCGCAGCGTGCAGCCGCAGATCACCATGACCCTGAGATTGTCGCCGTCGCCGCGCAGACAATAGATCTCCGCGGCGCCGATCGCCGCCACCGGAATCAGGATCCACAACTGGAGCAGCGGCCGCCGCAGATACGCGTTCACCGCGAACAGGGTCAATACCGTGGCGATATCGATGGTCAGATTGCCGATCAACCCCATCGCGTCGGGGTGCCCTGGCGATGCGCGCGGCAGCAGCAGGGTGCCGAAGCCTGCGGCGAATGTGCCGTAGCTCAGGCTAAGAAGCAGCAAGCCCCTGGTGTTCCTGGCTTTCCCTGCCGTCAAATGCAGGGCCAGGAACATCGCCGCGGAGACCGCCGCCAGCAACGCGTTGACGATCAGCAAGGTACCAGCGTGAGCCAGGTGTGCGATCCATTCCACAGGTCCCCCGATCCACGCCGCAAACGATTTTCAGATGCCGCCCAGTATAAGGCCGCGAGAATATGCGAGCCGCCTGTTTGCAGCGGTTTTCGCGTTGCAAACGTTTCCAGATACCTTGCGGGACACCGTGACGTTCGCGCGGCCGCCGAATTGGTTTTGCAGGCGCGGCACAGGTCGATAGGAAGGGGGGCGGTCCATCCGGATTCCTGGCGCTGGAGCTTGGCTTGACGCGGTATCGGCGGCGGGTGCGCGGCCTTTAGTCCCTTGCCGCCGCCACCATGGTGGAAAAGGCAGGTCGGTCGTTCAAAGCCGATAGCGGCGCATCAGCGGCACGCCGATGCGTTCGGTCAACGCGCCGAGCGCGGCGATCGGCTGGCGCCGACGCAGCGGCAGGTGGCGCGCGTCCACCGCGCTGTACTCGATCACCGGGGTACCGCCGCGTTGGCGCTTGAAGCTGGCCGCGCCGGCGCTCTGGTTGAGCCGGCGGCCGTGGCGCAGCGCATGCTCGAAGCCGCAGGCGGTGAGCGTGCGGTACAACGCCAGCCGCTGCGGCTGCCGCAGGTCGTAGCCGACGATCGGCGCGGTCAGCGTGCGCCCGATGCCGAACAGCCCGGTGATGCAGGCCAGCTCGCCGTCCTCGCTGCGAAAACCGTCGAAGCGCAGCAGCCCGGCGCGGTGCCAGGCGCGCAGGAAGTCGGCGTGGTAGGCCGGATTGCAGCGCGAATACTTGTCCAGGTACAGCTGCGCGTACAGCGCGGCGATGCGCGGGTAGTCGGCCTCACCGATCGCGTCGTTGCCGCAGCGCTGCAGGTCGGTGCGCGCGGTCAGCTTGAGATCGCGGGCCAGGTCGCGGTGCTGCAGCAGCGCCGGCCAGTCGTCGTACAGATACACCTGGCGGCTGCCGATCAGGGTGAAGCCCTGCGCCTGCAGCGCGTCCAGCCACTGCGGCGTGTCCACCCGGTTGAGCGAGCGAAACCACAGCGCGTGGTCCGGCCAGCGTGCACGCGCGGCGTCCAGCAGACCGCCCAGGCCCTCGGGCGGAAGTGGCGGATACAGATTGGTGGACAGCAGCCAGTTGTTGAGGGTGACCGCACGGTCGATCCGTGCCCAGTCCAGCCAGGCGCCGATGCCGCCGCACAGCCCGCGCAGCGGGGCGGCCAATGCCGGCGGCAACAAGCGTGCGGCCTCCTCGGCGGCGTAGTCGGCATAGGTGGTGCGCGGCGAGCACACCCAGGCGTTGCCCGTGCGCTCCTCGCTCACCGTGACCGGCATCGACAGCGTGCCGGCCTGCAGCATGTCGATGCGCGCGTACAGGTTGCCGGCCACGCGCTGCGCATCGCGGCCGGCATGCAGTTCGGCGAAACGCTGCGCCTGCACGGCGTAGTCGGTGCAGGCCTCGGCGGCGCCGTTCATGGCGGCGGCAGGGCCTCGCCGTCCCATTCGGTATCGCGGGTGGACGCCTCGCGCAGCGTGCAGCGCTGCGCGAGCGCTAGCCGCGCATGGCTGCCCAGGTCGCGCAGCGCGCCGGCCAGTGGACGCCGGTCGCCGCGCGGCGCCAGTACATCGTCGGCGCGGGCGTAGTCGTCGCGCCATTGCCGAAGTCGGCCATGACACAGCGCCGCCGGCAGCGCGACGCCGAGCATCAGCGGGCCGAGCATCGCCGCACGCGTCGGCGCCGGGCGCACCAGCGCGGCCGGGTCGCGCTGGCTGCCGTCCAGCGCCGCGACCAGCGGGTCGGATGCGGCGAACAGGTGCAGGCCGCTGGTCGCACGCGGGTTGCATTCGATCACGCTGTAGTGGCCTTGCGCCGAGACGATCCAATCGAAGGAGAGCTGTCCGCTGAAGCGCAGCGAGCGCACCAGTTGCGCGGTGAAGCGCTCGATCTGCGGCGCCGGCGCGGCGTCGAAGTAATAGCTGGAGCTGCGCTGCAGCCGGTAGCGCGGACGGTACACCGCATGCGCCAGCAGCACGCCGTCGCGGGCCACCGCGTACGAGCAGCGCTCCTCGCCGGCGCAATAGCGTTGCGCGACCCAGTTGCCTTGTTCGGGCAAAGGTGGCGCGTCGGCGGGCAGTCCGTGCGGATGCACGCGCACATGCACGCCGAAACGCGAGTATTCCGGCTTCAGCACCAGCGGCGCGCTACCGGCCCAGTCGCGCGCCTGCGCCAGGCTGCGCACCTGCATGCTGTCCGGCACGTCCACGTCGGCATCGAGCGTGCGGGCGAGATGCAGGAACTGCCATTTGCTGTGCAGCGCGCGCAGCGTGTCGAAGCCGTCCACCAGTACGTCCAGCTGCGCCGGCAGCGCGTGCCGGTAGCGGGCCAGGTAGAACACCTCTTCGCAGGTCGGCAGCAGCAGCGCGATGCGCTGGCGCGCGACCAGCGCGTTGAGGTCGGCGATGTAGGCGGCCGGGGCGTAGCGCGCCGAGGCGATGCGGTGGCTGGCGCTGACCGCGCGCGACCAGCCGGAGATGCGGCAGGCCACGCTGTCGGCCAGGTGCACGCGCCAGCCCTGCGCGGCGAAGCGGCGCGCCAGGTCCAGTGCCACCGGCGCACGCGCGCCGGTGATCAGCACCGCCGGCGCGCTAGGCACCGCCGGCCTCGTGCGCGGCCGGCCGCCATTGCCGGCAATGCGAGGGCACCATGCGCAGCGCCGGTTCGGCCAGACGCAGCGCATGCAGACGCGCCAAGGTGTCGCGATAGACGCGGTGCTCGCCGAGCAGATGGGTGACCAGCGCCGGCGGCGGCGTGCCGTCGGCGATCGCGGCGCTGGACCAGGCCGCATCGGCGACCAGGAACACCGGCCCGTGCGCGTCTTCGAACCACAGCCCGTAGTGGCCGGGTGCGTGTCCGGGCAGCGGCACCAGCAGCACGCTGCCGTCGCCGAACAGGTCGCGCAGCGTGCCGAAACCTTGCAGCGCCGCGGGCGCCGCGCATGCCGGCAATGCCTCGAACCAGTGCATGCGCGCGCGCGCGCCGTGCAGCAGCGCCGGCAGGAAACCTTCGCGCAGCGCCGCCAGCCGCCCGCGCCGTTGCAGATCGTTCCAGGCCTGCTGTGCGCAGGCGATGCGCGCCTGCGCGAAATCGGCCACGCCGCCGACGTGGTCGCCATGGAAATGCGACAGCACGATCCAGTCGATCGCCGCCGCGTCGATGCCGTCGCGGGCCAACTGCTCGCGCAACGACTGGCCCGGCGCCAGGTGCACCGGCGTCAGCACGCGGTACAGGCGCTCGGGGAACCGCGCGGTGGCATCGAGGAAGTGCTGCGAGTAGCCGGTGTCGAACAGCAGGTTGCCGTGCACCGGGTGCTGCAGCAGCGCCGCCAGCGCCGGGAACTGGCAAGGGGTCAGCGTCGCGCCGCGGCGCGTGGCGCGTTCGGGATGGGTGCAGTGCCCGGCTTCGTACAGCCGCCAGTGCAGCGTCGGTGCGCTCATGCGTGTTCCCGCCCGGCCGCACGATGCGTGGGGGATGTTTCGGCGGCGAGGCTGTAGCGGGTAAGTCCCGTCGGGACTGAAGTCCCTCCCACACCTGCAGAAGCGCATGCGCCTGCGTAGGCCGGGAGCAGGCCAGAAGCTCGCCAGGGCCGCCTCACGTGCGCGCCAGGGCCGCCAGCCCGGCCTCGGTGGACAGCACAGGCGCGTAGCCGAGTTCGCGGCGGGCGCGGCCGATATCCAGCGTCTGCGAATAGCCGAGCACGCCGATGCCGTAGCGGCTCAGCCGCGGCTCCGGTTGTCCGCGCCGGCGCAGCGCGATCTGTTCGCCGACCGTGGCCAGCGCCAGGGCCACCCGGCGTGGCACCGGCAGCAGGCGCACGCGCAGCTGCAGCACGGCGAACAACTCGGTGAGCAGGTCGCGCACGGCGATCGGCGTGCCGTTGCTGATGTTGTAGGCGCGGCCGTCGCCCAGGTGTTCGGCGCGCAGCGCGGCCAGCGCCGCGGCCACCGCGTTCTCCACGCAGCACACGTCGATCATCGCGCGTCCGCCGTGCACCAGCGGGAACCAGCCGCGCTGCGCCACCGCCAGCAGCCGCGGCACGATCGCGTTGTCGCCGTGGCCGAACACCGCGCGCGGGCGCAGCACCAATGCCGGCAGCCCGGCCGCGGCGGCGGCACGCACTTTCTCCTCCGCTTCCCACTTGGTCTGCGGATAGCCGCCGATCCAGCGCGCCGGTGGGGTGAAGTCCTCGGTCACCTGGTACTGGTCGGCGAAGCGGAAATAGATGCTCGGCGAACTGAAGTGCACGAAGCGGCGCACCCGCGCGCGTTGCGCCGCGGCGAGCATGCGCTCGGTGGCGACCACGTTGGCCTGGCGGAACAGCTCGGCGCTGGCCCACGGCGCGGACAGCGCGGCGCAGTGGATCACCGCGTCGCAGCCATCGAGCAGCGCGGCCAGATCGTCGCGGCACAGGTCGGCGCGGACCACGTCGATGCGCGGGTCGCCGGCGAAGGCGGCCAGTGCGGCGGCATTGCGGCCGCTGGCGCGGACCTGCGCGCCTTCGGCGGCGAGGGCGCGGACGATATGCGCGCCGATGAAACCGGAGGCGCCGGTGACCAGGATGCGCGCCATGTCAGTACCTGAGCACCGCGCCGCCGAACGCCAGCCCGGCGCCGGAACCGACCAGGCCGATCAGGTCGCCGCGCACGATGCGGCCGTCGGCGATGGCCTGGTGCAGTGCGCTCGGGATCGAGGCGGCCATCTGGTTGCCGCGCGCGCCGATCACGTTGACCAGCGTGTCCGGCGCCAGCCGCAGCGCGACCTGCAGATGCCGCAGCGCCTTGGCGCTGGCCTGGTGCGGCACGATCCGCTGCAACTGCTCCAGTTCGACGCCGGCCTTGTCCAGCAGCCGCTGCAGGAACCCGGGCAGCTTCGCCGCGGCGAGCCGGTAGGTGGCGCGGCCGTTCATTTCGAACAGCGAGCCGGCACGCAAGGCGTCGATGCCGTGTTCCAGGCGCAGGCGGGTGCCGCCGGCGCGGACCCGGCAATGCTCGATGCCTTCGGAATAGGTTTCCAGATGCGCTGCCAGCAGTTGCGAACCGCTGTCGCCGCTGTCCGCACCCAGCACCACCGCCGCGGCGCCGTCGCCGAACAGCGGCGCGGTGTCCATGTCCTCGCCGTTGAGGCCGACGCTGGCGATCTCGCTGGACACGATCAGCACGCGCCGGTAGCGGCCGGCGGCGATCGCGCAGGCGGCCAGGTCCAGCGCGGCGATGAAGCTCAGGCAGGTGGCGTTGATGTCGAACGCGGCCAGCCCGCTGCCCTGCAGGCCGAGCCGCGCATGCAGCAGCGCGGCGCTGCATGGGATCGCCTGCTCCATCAGGCTGCAGGCGGAGATCACGCAATCCACGTCGCGCGGCTGCAGCTGCGCCGCCGCCAGCGCCGCGCGCGCGGCGCGTTCGCCCATCAGCGAGGCCGGTTCCTCGGCGCCGGCGTAGTGGCGCACGCCGACCCCGGCATGGCGCAGGGTCCAGCCGGCGGGCTTGCCCCAGCGCTGGTCGAAGCTGTCCGAGGTCACCTGCTGCGCGGGCAGATAGTCGCCCGTGCCGAGGATGCGCACCGCGATGGGCCTGCTGGGTTCGACGGTCACTGCCAAAGCTCGGGCAAAGGAGGCGCAGCGTACTGCCAGCGGATCGGCGCCGGCAACCGCTCCCGGGAAGAGCGCGCCGCGGTGTGCCGCGGCGATCTCAGGCAGCCGGCTTATTCGCGCAGCGACTTGGCGAAATATTTGGGCGCTTCGACAAAGCCTTCCCGCCGATAGAAGGCGTGCGCGCGTTCACGCCGGCGATGGCAGTGCACCTCCAGGCGGTCGCAGCCGCGCTGCCGCGCCAACGCCTCGCCCTGCGCCAGCAAACGCTGCCCCACCCCGGCGCCGCGCGCGCGATCGTCCACGCAGAAATAGCTGATGCGGCAGATGTCGCCGGCCAATGCCAACTGCGGCAGGAAATGCAGCGACAACACGCCTACTACGTCGCCCCTTGCGGCGGCCACCAGCAAGGCCTCGTCCGGATGCGCCAGCAGCTGCGCCAGGCGCGCCTCGATGAAGTCCTCGGTTCCGGCATAGTCCAGCGCCGCCATCAATGCCACGATCGCCTGCCGGTCCGCCATCACCGCGTTCCTGATCTCCAGCTTGCTGTTTTCGTCCATGTGCAGATGGTAGAAAGTCGCCCAAGCTGGGCGCAACCGCTTTGCAGGCCCAACGCAATCTATGCGAAATGGACGACGCGCCTAGCGGCCGCGACGCTGCCCGTACCAGAACCCCAGCGCGTCGCGCGAGCGCAGCATGCCGCGGCCGCGGCGCAGCAACTGCAGCAGCAGGCCCAGGTGCTCGCGCTTGCTGAAGCTGCGCAGCTTGCGGTCGGAGGTGTGCACCGGCTCGCGCAGGATCACGAAGCGCCCGCGCCGGGCCAGCGCGCGGCTCAGCGCCACGTCCTCGCCGGCGTAATAGCGTTCGTCGAAACCACCGGCGGCATCGAACGCGCTGCGCGTGCAGAACAGGAAGCAGCCCGGGGCGATGCCGGTGCGGCGGAACAGCCAGCCGAACACGGTTTGCGCCACGCGTTCGTGCCAGGCGATGGCGCCGAGCAGTTGCACCTGCGCGCCGCCGCCGACCGCGCCGGTGTGCAGCGCGCGCAGGGCCGCCGCCAGCAGCGGCGTGTTGACGCGGGTGTCGGCATCGACGAACAACAGGTAACGGCCGTGGCTGGCGGCGGCGCCGGCATTGCGGGTGGCGGCGATGTGCCGCAATTGCACGTCCAGCACCTGCGCGCCATGGCGGCGCGCGATTTGCGCGGTGTCGTCGCTGCAAGCATCGGCGACGACCAGGGTCTCGTAGTCCAGCCGCAAGGCTTCGGCGGCGATATGCAGCGACGCCAGGGTGTCGCCGATCAGGGCGGCTTCGTCGTGGGCGGGAACGATGAACGAGATCACGTCCGGCATCATGCGACGCCGGCGCGGCGCGGGCAAATCGGCCCGCGCCGCGTACCGGCCGGCCGCAGGCGCGGCGCGGCCGGAGCGCAGCGGCGTGTCAGCGCTGCAGCGTCGCCATCATCGCCGGCGGGTAGCGGGTGCCGGCGGCGGCATCCACCGGGAAGATCGCCTCGATCTGCGCGAGATCCTCGGCGCTCAGCGTCACCTGCAGCGCGCCCAGGTTCTCTTCCAGGTAGGCCAGGCGCTTGGTGCCCGGGATCGGCACCAGATCGTCGCCCTGCGCCAGCACCCAGGCCAGCGCCAGCTGGCCCGGCGTCACGCCCTTGGCCTGGGCCAGCGTGCGCACCTGTTCCACCAGTTGCAGGTTGCGCGCGAAGTTCTCGCCCTGGAAGCGCGGCGAATGGCGGCGGTAGTCGTCGGCCTCGAAGTCCTCCGGCGAACGGATCGCCCCGGTCAGGAAACCGCGGCCCAGCGGCGAGTACGGCACGAAGCCGATGCCCAACTCGCGCACCGTGTCCAGCACCTGGTCGCTCTCCGGATCGCGCGACCACAGCGAGTACTCGCTCTGCAGCGCGGTGATCGGGTGCACCGCATGCGCGCGGCGGATGGTGCCGGCGGCGGCCTCGGACAGGCCGAGGAAGCGCACCTTGCCCTGTTCCACCAGCCGCGCCATTGCGCCGACGGTGTCCTCGATCGGCACGTTCGGGTCCACCCGGTGCTGGTAGTACAGGTCGATGTGGTCCACGCCCAGGCGCTGCAGGCTGCCCTCGCAGGCGGCCTGCACGTACTCGGGGCGGCCGTCGACGCCGCGCACGCTGGGATCGTTGGGGTCGAGCCTGATGCCGAACTTGGTGGCCAGGAACGCCTGGTCACGGCGCCCGGCCAGCGCCTTGCCGACCAACACCTCGTTGGTGTGCGGGCCGTACATGTCGGCGGTGTCGATCAGGGTGACGCCATGGTCGAGCGCGGCATGGATCACCGCGATCGAGGCCGCGTCGTCGCTGCGGCCGCCGTAGAACGCGCTCATGCCCATGCAGCCGAGGCCGAGGGCGGACACGCGGGGGCCGTTGCGGCCGAGAGTGCGGGTTTGCATCGGGAAACTCCTGTTGGAAAGCGGGAAGAGACGTGGAAGAAAAAATGCGGCGCGGACGCCATGGTCGCGGGCAGGGAGGATGCGAGCGCGACGCGGCGATGCGTTATCGCGATCGCGCAGGATCCTTGTCCGATCCTGCAAACGCGCCGTGCCATGCCGCGATTCGTGCAGACGTCGACCATGCCATGGCCGACGTTTGCGCAAAGTCAGTGCCGCGTTCGGGCACGCATCGGCGGCGCGGTTCAGATCGCCGGCGTACGCGGGCGCAGGCGGGTGCCGCCGGACACCAACTGCCGCGGCATCGGCAGGCGCACGAACGCGTGCGGGAACGGATGCGCCACTTCGCTGACCGCGTCCAGCCGCTGCAGCTGTGCCGCGTCCAGTTGCAGTTCCAGCGCGCCGAGGTTGTCGTCCAACTGCGCCAAGGTGCGCGCGCCGACGATCGGGATCGCGCCGCCGCCCGGCCGCTGCAGCAGCCAGGCCAGCGCCACCTGTGCCGGCGAACGGCCGATCTCCGCGGCGACCTGCTTGACCACGTCGGCGATGTCCAGCGCGCGCTCGGTCAGCATTTCGTGCGCATGCGCGGCATCGCCGCGCTCGGCGCTGGCCTGGCCGTCCGCAGCGCGGCGCTGCACCGCGGCCAGATCCTGGCGGCTGTACTTGCCGGTCAGGATGCCCATGGTCAGCGGCGACCAGGCCAGCACCGCGAGCCCGAGCGCCTCGGCCATCGGCACCAGTTCGGCCTCGACCGTGCGCTGCGCCAGGCTGTATTCGATCTGCAGCGCCACCAGCGGCGACCAGCCGCGCAGGTCGGCCAGGGTCTGCATCCGCGCCACCTGCCAGGCCGGCGTGTCGGAGATGCCGGCGTAGACGATCTTGCCGGCGCGGACCAGGTCGTCGAAGCCGCGCATCACTTCCTCCACCGGCGTGGTGTCGTCCCAGATGTGCAGGTACAGCAGGTCCAGGTAGTCGGTGCGCAGCCGCTTCAGGCTGGCCTCCACCGACTGCAGCAGGTTCTTGCGGTGGTTGCCGCCGCCGTTGGGATCGCCGGGGAAGGGGTTGAGGGTGTACTTGCTGGCGATCACCAGGCGGTCGCGGCGGCCTTCGGTGAACTTGCCGAGCAGGGTCTCGGAACTGCCGTTGGTATAGGTGTTGGCGGTGTCGATGAAATTGCCGCCATGGTCGACGTAGCGCGCGAACAGGCGCCCGGCTTCGGCTTCGTCGGCGCCCCAGCCCCAGTCGTTGCCGAAGGTCATGGTGCCCAGCGAGATGGGGCTGACGCGCAGGCCGGAGCGGCCGAGCAGGCGGTAGTGGTCGAGGGACATGGGGAGCTTCCTGGCAAGCGGATCGGACCGCGGGAACGGCAGGATGCGCCGCTCGACCAGGCGGATAAACTGGCATAGTCTGCATCTTCCTTGAAGTTGAGCTTCACAATGGCCGCCAGTCCCCTGCCTGCCGTGGTCGCCTTCGCCCGCGTCGCCCACCACGCCAGCTTCACCCGCGCCGCCGACGAACTCGGCGTCTCGGCCTCGGCCCTGTCGCAGACGGTGCGCGCGCTGGAAGCGCAGCTGGGCGTGCGCCTGCTGCACCGGACCACGCGCCGGGTGGCGCTGAGCGAACACGGCGCGCGCTTCCTGGAACGGGTGAAACCCGGCCTGGCGCAGATCGAGGCGGCGTTCCTGGACCTGGACACGGTGCGCGAACGCCCGGCCGGGCGCCTGCGCATCACCCTGCCGCGGGTGGTCGCCGACCAACTGGTGATGCCGTGGCTGCCGTCGTTCCTGGCGCGCTATCCGCAGATCGAAGTGGAACTGTGTGTGGATCCGGCGCTGGTGGACGTGGTGGCCGAGGGTTTCGATGCCGGCATCCGCCTGGGCGAATGCCTGGCGCGCGACATGATCGCGGTGCCGTTGGGGCCGATGCAGCGCCAGGTGATCTGCGCGGCACCGGGCTATTTCCGGCGCCATCCGCCGCCGCAGACGCCGGCCGACCTGGTCGAGCACGACTGCATCGTGCACCGCATGAGCAATGGCCGGCGCATGGCCTGGGAGTTCACCCGCGACGGCCGCGATTTCGAAGTGGAGGTGACCGGCACCCTGGTGTTCAACGACAGCGGCCTGACCCATGCCGCGGCGTTGGCGGGGCTGGGCCTGGCGCAGGGCTTCGAATCGGTGGTCGCCGCCGATGTCGCCGCCGGCCGCCTGCTGCGCGTGCTCGACGACTGGCAGCAGCCCTTCGCCGGCTTCTATCTCTACTACCCGGCGCGCGAACACCTGGCGCCGAAACTGCGCGTGTTCATCGACCATCTGCGCGCGGCGAACGCGGCAGCAGGGTAGCCGCCGCGTCCGTTCGTGCTCGGCGCCGCCAGCGGGCGCGCAAGCGCGCAACCGGCGTCGCCCGCATGGCGGTGGCGACGCCGCGCGCGGCTCAGCCTTTCAGCTTGGCCGCGTATTCGGCCACGCGCTTGCCGAGCAGCCTGGCGGTTTCCAGATCGCCGGCGCGCGGCGCTTCCTCCGCCGAGGCGTCCGACGGCGAGATCGCCAGCGCACCGCCCGAGCCGGCGGTCCAGTTTGTGTCGGCCGGGCCATGGGCCTTGGTGTTGGCCGGCAGCAGGCCGGTGCCGACCCAGATCTGCCCGTGCTGCTGCGACAGCGTCCAGAAGTATTCGATGGTGGAGAACTTGTCGCCGTTGACCGACGCGGAGTTGGTGAAGCCGGCGGCGATCTTGTCCTTCCAGGCCTGCGAGAACCACGGCTTGGAGCTGGCGTCGGCGAACTTCTTGAACTGCCAGGCCGGGCCGCCCATGTAGGTCGGGCTGCCGTAGACGATCGCATCGGCCTGGCCGATGGCGTCCCAGGCGCTCTCCGGCAGGTTGCCGTCCTGGTCGATGCGGTACAGCGTGGCCTCGCCGACGCTGGCGGCGCCGGCGTGCACCGCCTCGGCCTGCTTGACGGTATGGCCGTAGCCGCTGAAATAGACGATCGCGATCTTGCTCATGGGCGAACTCCTGAAAGGAAGGGGGGATGAAGCGCGGGCATTGTGCGCATGCCCCGTCGCTTCGATCAGCGCCACGTGCAGGATGTTGTGTCCGAGCAATGGCCGCGGCGCGCCGGCCGGCCGCGGCTCAGGGCGTCACGGCGCCATGCATCTCGCGTTCGATGCCGACCTCGACCAGGTAGTCGATGAAGCTGCGCACCTTCGGCGCCAGGTGGCTGCGGCTGGCATAGACCGCGTAGACGCCGATCGGGGCGAGCTGATGGTCGGGCAGCACCCGCACCAGGCGCCCGTCCTCCAGTTCCTTCTGCGCGATGAAGTCCGGCTGCAGGACGATGCCCATGCCGGCGATGGCGGCCTCGCGCAGCACGTCGCCGCTGTTGGCGCGCAGTCCGCCGCTCACCCGCACCCGGGTCTCGCCGTCGGGGCCCTGCAGGGCGAGCTCGTCGCCGATCGGCGAATAGCTGTAGGTCAGGAATTCGTGGCCGGCGATGTCGGCGGCCAGGCGCGGCGTGCCGGCGCGTTCCAGGTAGGCAGGTGCGGCGCACAGATACGCCTGCACCTCGCCGAGCTTGCGGGCGATCAGGGTCGGGGTGACCTGGCGGGTGATGCGGATCGCCATGTCGTAGCCTTCCTCGACGATGTCCACCATGCGATCGGACAGCGACAGGTCCAGCGCGACCTGCGGATAGCGCGTGCGGTAGCCGGCCAGCCGCGGCCCCAGCCGGGCGATGCTGAAGCTGAAGGGCGCGTTGATGCGCAGCGTGCCGGACGGAGTCAGCGCCTGCTCGCCGACCGCCGCCTCCATGTCGTCGAACTCGGCCAGCAGCACCTGGCAGCGCTGGTAGTAGGCGGTGCCGACGCTGCTCGGGCTGACCCGGCGCGTGGTGCGGTTGAGCAGGCGCAGCCCCAGCCGCTTCTCCAGCCAGGCCACCTGCCGGGTCACGCTGGCGGTGGACATGCCCAGCGCGTCGGCGGCGGCGTTGAAGCCGTTGCGGTCGACCACGGTGACGAACACGCGCATCGCTTCCAGCGTATCCATTGTTGCCGTTCCTGAAATAGATATCCGATTGCAGGGTAATTTATCTCCCCTCATAGCGGGAATACCCTGTGGATCTGCCGTCATGGCCCCTGCGATCCATGGCCACGCGTGCCAGCGGCGCCGGCCCCGGCAACGTCCCGATCGGCCGACGCCGCGCCCCATCCGCCTGGAGAACCTGTCATGCCCCGTCTGCCCTCGCTGTACATCTCGCATGGTTCGCCGATGACCGCGCTGGACCCGGGTCTGGTGGGCGTGCGCCTGGCGGAACTGGCGGCGACGCTGCCGCGTCCGCGCGCGATCGTGGTGGCGTCGGCGCACTGGCTGGGGCGGCGGCCGCTGGTAGGCGCGGCGGCGCAGCCGCAGACCATCCACGATTTCGGCGGTTTCCCGCGCGCGCTGCACGAGATGCAGTACCCGGCGCCGGGCGCGCCGGCGCTGGCGCGCGAGGTCGCCGAACGGCTCGAACGCGCCGGCCTGCAGCCCTACGTGGACGAGCGCCGCGGCCTGGACCATGGCGTGTGGGTGCCGTTGTCGCTGCTGTACCCGCAGGCCGACATCCCGGTGCTGCCGCTGTCGATCCAGCCGGAACTGGGCCCGGCCCACCAACTGGCGATGGGCCGCGCGCTGGCGCCGCTGCGCGACGACGGCGTGCTGCTGGTCGGCTCGGGCAGCATCACCCATAACCTGCACGACTTCGGCCGCTATGCCGAGGGCAAGGATGCGCCGTACGTGCGTCCGTTCATCGAGTGGGTGGAACAGGCCTTGCTGCGCGAGGATCTGCCGGCCTTGCTCGACTACCGCCGCCAGGCGCCGTTCGCCGAGCGCGCGCATCCGACCGACGAGCACTGGCTGCCGATCTATTTCGCGATGGGCGCGGCCGGCGAGCAGGGTCTGGGCGCGCAGCGCATCGATGCCGGTATCGACGCCGGGATGATTGCGATGGACCTGTACCGGTTCGACGGCGGCGCGCAACGCATCGCCGCCTGAGCCGGCGGCGGCCGCGACGGCCTGAGCGGTTCATCGCGGTGAAGGCGAAAACGCATCGCCGTCTCACAGGCTGAGACGGCAAGCGGGCATCGTCCACGGGTGAATACCCTCGAAAAGCTCGCCGTGCTCGCCGATGCGGCCAAATACGACGCCTCCTGCGCCTCCAGCGGTGCGGACAAGCGCCATTCGCTGCGCAGCGGCGGCATCGGCAGCACCGAGGGCATGGGCATCTGTCACTCGTACACGCCCGACGGCCGCTGCGTGTCGCTGCTGAAGATCCTGCTGACCAACTTCTGCGTGTTCGATTGCGCGTACTGCGTCAACCGCGTGTCCAGCAACGTGCGCCGCGCGCGCTTCACGCCGGCCGAAGTGGTCAAGCTGACCCTGGACTTTTACAAGCGCAATTACATCGAGGGCCTGTTCCTGTCCAGCGGCATCATCCGCAACAGCGACTACACGATGGAGCAGTTAGTTGAGGTGGCGCGGCAGCTGCGCGAGGAGCACCGCTTCGCCGGCTACATCCATCTCAAGACCATTCCCGATGCGGCGCCGGAACTGCTGGCCGCGGCCGGCCGCTACGCCGACCGGCTGAGCATCAATGTCGAACTGCCGACCGAGCAGGGGCTGACCCAGTTGGCGCCGGAAAAGAGCGTCGGCGGTATCCGCGCGGCGATGGGCGAGCTGCGCTGGCGCATCGAGGAAAGCAAGGAGGCGCGCAAGGCCGAGCGCAAGCTCAGCGCCAAGCCGCCGCGTTTCGCGCCGGCCGGGCAGAGCACGCAGATGATCGTCGGCGCGGACGGTGCCGACGACCGCGCGATCCTGCGCACCAGCCACAATCTCTACGGCAATTACCGGTTGCGGCGGGTCTACTACTCCGCGTTCAGTCCGATTCCCGATGCGTCGTCGAAGCTGCCGCTGCAGGCGCCACCGTTGCAGCGCGAGCATCGTCTGTACCAGGCCGATTGGCTGCTGCGGTTCTACGATTTCTCGGTGGAGGAGATCGCGCCGGAGGCGGCCAGCGGCATGCTCGATCTGGACGTGGATCCGAAGCTGGCCTGGGCGCTGCGGCATCCGGAGCGGTTTCCGGTGGATTTGAATACGGCGGCGCGGGAGATGTTGTTGCGGGTGCCGGGGTTGGGTACGCGCAATGTGGAGCGGTTGTTGTTGTCGCGGCGGCATGCGCGGTTGCGGGTCGGGGATTTGGCGCGGTTGCGGATGCCGATGAAGAAGGTGCTGCCGTTCGTCAGTGTGGTGGATCATCATCCGCGCCAACGGTTGGACGATCCGCAGCGGTTGCGGGCGCAGTTGGCGCCGGCGCCGCGGCAGGGTGGGTTGTTCGATTGACGCTGTGCTGTGGTGCTGTAGTGGCTGGGTTGTTGCGATGATTGCTGCAACTGCAACTGCAGAGGCAACGGCAGTTGCCGAAGCAAGATCAAGAGCTTTCGCGCCGGTCGGCGCGAGTCACTTTTGTCTTGGCAAAAGTAACCAAAACCGCTCCCGCCCGACACGAGCCGGTGCGATACAGCCGCACCGGTGCCCTGCGCTCCTCGCGACGAGCGGCACGGCGCCCAAACTCGCTTCGCTCAAACAAGGGCGCCTCTTCGGCCGCTCGCCACTGCGGTGCTCGGCTCGCTTTAAGGCGGGAAGGTTTAACGGCAAGATCACCGGCAACAGCAACAGCAACAGCAACAGCAAAGGCAAAAACAACTGCAACGGCCGTTGCTTTGGTGATGGTGGCGCTGGTGGCTGTTGGGTTGGTGTTGGTGGGGTGATGCGAGGGTTGAACTGTGTTTCGGGCTGAGGTGGTGCCGGCGTGGTGTCTGGAGGCGTGGCGGGCGGCGGCGCGGGCGGCGTGGTGTGCGCAGGTGGTGCCGGAGTTATTGGTCTGGGAAGGGGATGCGCAGGGCGGGTTGCTGGCCGGGACCGATGTGGCTGCATTGCCGGCGACGGTGGCGGCGCCGCGGGTGTCCGCGGAGTTCCTGGCGTTGGCGGGGGCGGTGCTGTGCCATCGCGATCCGCAGCGGCATGCGTTGCTGTATCGGCTGTTGTGGCGGATCGCGTCGGGCGAGCGGGCGCTGTTGCAGCGGGTCACCGATGCCGATGTGCATCGGGCGCAGCAGTGGGCGCAGGCGGTGCGCCGCGACAGCCACAAGATGAAGGCGTTCGTGCGCTTCCGTGAGGTGCCCGGCGAGGATGAGGCGTTCGTCGCCTGGTTCGAGCCGGAACATCACATCGTCGATCGCATCGCGCCGTTCTTCGCGCGACGTTTCGCCGGCATGCGCTGGGCGATCCTGACCCCGTATCGCAGCGTGCGCTGGGACGGTGAGTCGCTGCAGTTCGGTGCCGGCGCGCAACGTGCCGATGCGCCGGCCGACGATGCGCAGGATGCGTTGTGGCGCACCTACTACGCCAACATCTTCAATCCGGCACGGCTCAACCCGGACATGATGCGCCAGGAGATGCCGCAGAAGTATTGGAAGAACCTGCCGGAGACGCAGTTGCTGCCGGGCCTGATTCGCGATGCCGGGCAGCGCGTGCGCGAGATGGCCGAGCGCGCGCCGGAGCCGGTGCGGCGGCGTATTCCCAAGCCGCCGCCGCCGGCCGCGGTCGATGCCGATGGCAGTCTCGATGCGCTGCGTGCCGCGGCACGCGAGTGCCGGCGTTGCGAGCTCTGGCAGCCGGCCACGCAGACCGTGTTCGGCGAGGGGCCGCACGATGCGGCGGTGATGGTGGTGGGCGAGCAGCCCGGCGACGAGGAGGATCTGAGCGGGCGGCCGTTCGTCGGTCCGGCCGGGCGGCTGTTCGATCGCGCGCTGCACGAACTCGGCATTGCCCGCGCCGGGTTGTACGTGACCAATGCGGTCAAGCATTTCCGCTTCGAGCAACGCGGCAAGGTGCGGCTGCATCGCAATCCCGAACGTGCGCACGTTGAGGCCTGCCGCTTCTGGCTGGCCGGCGAGTTGGCGCGGGTGCGCCCACGCATCGTGCTGTGCCTGGGCGCGACCGCAGCGCGCGCGGTGCTGGGCAACGGTTTTGCGCTGATGGCGCAGCGTGGGCAATGGCAGGCGCTGGCCGATGGCACCCGAGCGCTGGCCACCGTGCATCCGTCATGGGTGCTGCGCCAGCACGGCGGCGATGCGGCCGATGCCGCCTATCGAAGCTTCGTGCACGACTTGCGCGTTCTGGCAGGGCAGATGCAGGCGTCGCGCGCAGCCAGTGCCGGCGACTGACCGCCTGTGCGAGTTCGTCCGTCGTTGAAGTGGGCAGGCCACGCCGTCCGCTGCCGGCCGAATGCACGGCGCAAAAAACGAGGACGGCCGTAGCCGTCCCCGCGATGCCAATGCACTCCCCGAGGGGTGCTTACGGCATCAAAACCTTGTCCACCACATGGATCACGCCATTGCTCTGCATCACGTCGGCGGTGGTGACGTGGGCGGTATTGCCCTTGGCGTCGGTGAGGGTGACCTTGCCGCTGCGGGTCTTGGCGACCAGCGTTTCGCCCTGCACCGTGGTCAGCTTGGCGCTGCCGCCGCCGGCCTTGATCTGCGCCAGCAGCGTCGTCGCATCGAGCTTGCCGGCGACCACGTGATAGGTCAGGACCTGGGTCAGCTTTTCCTTGTTTTCGGGTTTGAGCAGCGTGTCCACGGTGCCCGCCGGCAGTGCGGCGAAGGCGGCGTTGGTCGGTGCGAACACGGTGAACGGGCCCGCGCCCTTCAGCGTGTCCACCAGGCCGGCGGCCTTGACCGCGGCGACCAGGGTGGTGTGATCCTTGGAGTTGACCGCGTTGTCGATGATGTCCTTGGTCGCGTACATCGGGGCGCCGCCGACCATCGGATTCGGCTTGGCCTCGGTCATCGCGGCGTGGTCGTGCATCGCGGTTTGGCCGGTCGCGGCCATGGCGGGCATCGCGACGAGGCCAGCGAGGGCGAGGGCCAGCAAGTGGATCTTCATGGGTTGCTCCTTGAGGGAATGCCCGGCCAGTCGACCGAGCACAGGCTTTACGGCGATTGCGCTGGCGCGGTTGCATCACGCGACCCAGATAATGATGAATGGGCGTCGCGGGCAAGGATCGCCACACGCGCTACGGGCCTTTTTCCCGGCAAGCGCGCCTGTGCAGAGCAGCGCAAACGCTGCAGTCATTAAAGCCGCGCTCCGCGGCGACTCGTGCGCCATGCCCGTAATGCATGTGTTGCGTCGTTGTGTACTCACGCAGGCAATGCCGCCGCCAATGTAGGCGGCGCCGGACGGGCAAAGCGTCGTTGGCTCAGCGCCGCTGCAGCACGTAGCTGTTCTCGAACCCATGCGCGCAGCCCAGCACATGGAAGTCGTTGAAGTAGCCGGTGGCCCTGAGCAGGTCGACCGCGGGACCGACTTCCGGCGAATGCTGGTGGTCGCCGTAGTCGTCGAACACCACGAACCCGCCGGTCACCACGCTGGGCGCATACAGCAGGAAATCCAGCAGCACGTTGCGCCCGGTGTGGCCGCCGTCGATATGCAGCAATGCCACTTCGGGTTTCATGTTGTAAAAGTGCTGGGCGCAGAACTCCGAGTAGCCGCGGATGAACTGCGCATTGGGCAGCAGCAGCTGGCGGTAGTGGTTGAATTCCTCGAACTGGTTCGGCAAGGCGAACGGGTCCATGCCGATCACCCGGCGCTGGCGATTGCTGATTTCGTTCATCAGTACCAGCGATTTGCCCTTCCACACGCCGATCTCCACCAGGTCGCCGGGGATGCCCTCCAGCAGCAGGCACAGATACCCCAACAGCCGCACGTGATCGTGGAACGACAGTTCGCGCCGCGACATCGCGTGCTCGGCCGGCAGGCTCGCCTGGGCCTGCTCGAAATGCGCGCCGATCAGGTTCCAGACCTGGGTGACGTTGTCGCTCACCGCCGGGTCGTCGATGAAACGGTTGAGTTCTTGGATGCTGAGCATGGAGTCTCCGACGGCGGCGGCACGCTGGGTTCGGGTCTGCGTGCGGATCGCTTCGATGGTAGCGCGTGCCGCGCTGCGGCGCCGGATCGCGCAGGTTTGCCCGCCAACCGGGCGTAGCGCTCGCGCGGTTCCGGGCCGCCGCCTAAATGCCGCGTGTGCCTGCCACTGGACATCGCGCCTGCGGTGCGCTTTGCTTGCCGCTTCCCCCATTCATGGTGCGGTGCCGGCGGCGCGGCGCCGCCGTCCGGACGAGCATGCATTCGATCGAAGTGGTGTTGGCGATGTTGCTGGCGGTGGTGGCCAGCGGCTATCTGGTGCGCGTGCTGCCGTTCTCGCTGCCGTTGCCGCTGGTGCAGATCGGTCTGGGCGCGGTCATCGCCGGGGTGTTCAAGAAGGGCTACGCGCTGGAGCCGGAGCTGTTCTTCCTGCTGTTCCTGCCGCCGCTGCTGTTCCTGGACGGTTGGCGCATCCCCAAGCAGGGCCTGTTCCGCGACAAGGGCGCGATCCTGGAGCTGGCGCTGGGGCTGGTGGTGTTCACCGTGGTCGGCGCCGGCTTCCTGATCCACTGGATGATCCCGGCGATGCCGCTGGCGGTGGCGTTCGCGCTGGCCGCGGTCGTCTCGCCGACCGATCCGATCGCGGTGTCCTCGATCGCGGCGCGGGCGCCGATCCCGAAGCGGCTGATGCACATCCTGGAGGGCGAATCGCTGCTCAACGATGCGTCGGGCCTGGTCTGCTTCCAGTTCGCGGTGGCCGCGGCGATGACCGGCACGTTCTCGCTGGCCGACGCCTCGCTGACCTTCCTGTGGGTGTCCCTGGTCGGCGTCGCCGCCGGCGTCGGCGTGACCCTGGGCGCGAGCCTGGCGCAGCGCTGGATCTGGCGCCAGGTCGGCGAGGAACCCGGCGCGGCGATCCTGGTCAACCTGCTGCTGCCGTTCGCCGCCTACCTGCTGGCCGAGGCGATCAACGCCTCCGGCATCCTCGCCGCGGTCGCCGCCGGCATCAGCATGAGCTACGTGGAATTGAGCGGCCGCGCCCCGGGCAGCATGCGCGTGCAGCGCTCGGCGGTGTGGGACATGGTCCAGTTCACCCTCAACGGCATCATGTTCGTGCTGCTCGGCGAGCAGTTGCCGGGCATCGTGCAGGGCGCGGTGCACAACATCGACGAGGCCGGGCACCTCAATCCGTGGTGGTTGCTGGGCTATGCGCTGGCGATCTATGTCGGCCTGCTGCTGCTGCGCTTCGTGTGGGTGTGGCTGTCGCTGCGCTGGAACCTGCTCAAGGCGCGGCGCCGCGGCGAGGCGCATCTCAGTCCACCGTGGCGGATCGTGGTGGCGGCCTCGCTGGCCGGCGTGCGCGGCGCGATCACCCTGGCCGGCGTGCTGACCCTGCCGCTGCTGCTGCCCACCGGCGCCGCGTTCCCGGCGCGCGACCTGGTGATCTTCCTGGCCAGCGCGGTGATCGTCACCTCGCTGCTTGTCGCCAGCGTGGCGCTGCCGCGGCTGCTGCGCGGCCTGGAACTGCCGGAGGAACCCAGCGATCGCCTGGAGGAGGACCTGGCGCGGCGCGAATCCTCGCGCGCGGCGCTGGTGGCGGTGGAGAAACTGCGCCAGCGGCTGGTCCACGACAGCGAACATGCCGACCTCTACAACGAGGCGGCGATCCGGGTCAGCGCCCTGTACCAGCGCCACCTCGACCACGGCGAGGCGATGGAGAGCGATCCGGAAGAGGCGCGGCGGCTGGACGACGTGCTGCGCCAACTGCGCCACGCCGGCCTGCAGGCCGAACGCCAGGAACTGTTCAAGCTGACCCGCCAGCGCAGGATCTCCGACGAGATCGCGCGCCGGCTGATCCGCAATCTGGATCTGCTGGAGGCGCGGCGGAAAAATTGAACACCGGGACTGGGGACTCGGGACTCGGAGGTTTGCGTCGCTGCATGCTGGCCCGGCTGGCGGATGCTGTGCTTGTCATGCTCGCGACGACCTTGCTGCTAGGCTCTTCGAGTCCCGAGTCCCGAGTCCCGAGTCCCGAGTCCCGAGTCCCGAGTCCCGAGTCCCGAGTCCCGCCACTATCCCGCATGCGGGAGACTGCTTCCGCCTAACGCGGTTTATCGGAGCGTGGCGGACCTCTACCCTGTCGGCGCTCGCAGTGCCCGACCGCTGCGCAAGGAGTTCGTGTGTCGCCGATCATTTCCATCCAGCAGCTTACCAAGACCTACAAAGGTGGCTTCCAGGCGCTGAAAGGCATCGACCTGGACATCCAGCGCGGCGAGATCTTCGCTCTGCTCGGGCCCAACGGCGCCGGCAAGACCACGCTGATCAGCGTGGTCTGCGGCCTGGTCAATCCCAGCTCCGGCACCGTGCTGGCCGACGGCCACGACATCGTCCGCGACTACCGCGCCGCGCGCGCCAAGATCGGCCTGGTGCCGCAGGAGCTGGCCACCGATGCGTTCGAGACGGTGTGGGCGACGGTGCGCTTCAGCCGCGGCCTGTTCGGCAAGCCGAAGAATCCCGCCTACCTGGAGCAGGTGCTGCGCGAGCTGTCGCTGTGGGACAAGCGCGACAGCAAGATCTCCACCCTGTCCGGCGGCATGAAGCGGCGCGTGCTGATCGCCAAGGCGCTGGCGCACGAGCCGAGCATCCTGTTCCTGGACGAACCCACCGCCGGCGTGGACGTGGAGCTGCGCCACGACATGTGGCAGATGGTGCGGCGCCTGCGCGAGCAGGGCACCACCATCATCCTGACCACGCACTACATCGAGGAAGCCGAGGACATGGCCGACCGGGTCGGGGTGATCAACCGCGGCGAGCTGGTGCTGGTGGAGGACAAGCGCACGCTGATGCGCAAGCTCGGCAAGAAGCAGCTGGCGCTGACCCTGCAGGCGCCGCTGCCGGCGCTGCCCGCGGCGCTGGCCGCGCAGCCGCTGGAACTGTCCGCCGACGGCGCCGTGCTGACCTACACCTACGACGTGCAGGCCGAGCAGACCGGCATCGGCAGCCTGCTGCGGCAACTGGAAGAGCAGGGCGTGGAGATCAAGGACCTGCATTCCAGCGAAAGCTCGCTGGAGGAGATCTTCGTCAACCTGGTGCGCCCGGCCGCCGGCCGCACGGAGGCGCGCGCATGAACCTGCATGCGATCGCCGCGATCTACCGTTTCGAGATGGCACGCACCTTCCGCACGCTGACCCAGTCGATCGCCTCGCCGGTGCTGTCGACCTCGCTGTACTTCGTGGTGTTCGGCGCGGCGATCGGCTCGCGCATGGGCGCCATCGACGGCATCAGCTACGGCGCCTACATCATCCCCGGGCTGGTGATGCTGTCGCTGCTCAACGAGAGCGTGTCCAACGCCTCGTTCGGCATCTACATGCCGCGCTGGGCCGGCACCATCTACGAGGTACTGTCGGCGCCGGTGGCATGGTGGGAGGTGGTGATCGGCTATGTCGGCGCGGCGGCGAGCAAGTCGGTGCTGCTGGGCCTGCTGATCCTGCTCACCGCGCGCGCGTTCGTGCCCTACGAGATCGCCCATCCGCTGTGGATGTTCGGCTTCCTGGTGCTGACCGCGCTGACCTTCAGCCTGTTCGGTTTCATCATCGGCATCTGGGCCGACGGCTTCGAGAAGCTGCAGGTGATCCCGCTGATGGTGGTGACCCCGCTGACCTTCCTCGGCGGCAGCTTCTACTCGATCAGCATGCTGCCGCCCTTGTGGCAGAAGATCAGCTGGTTCAACCCGGTGGTGTACCTGGTCAGCGGCTTCCGCTGGGCGTTCTTCGGCAAGGCCGACGTGCACATCGCGGTCAGCGCGAGCATGACAGCGGTGTTCCTGGCGCTGTGCCTGCTCGTGGTCTGGGCGATCTTCCGCAGCGGTTACCGGCTCAAGTCCTGAGCCGGCGCCGATCGCGCGTTGCCGCCGCGACGCTTGTGCGCGGGCCGCCGCCGCGATCCGGCGCGGTGCAGAGGCAACGCGAGGACGGATCTGGCCACTGCCGGGGCCGAAGTCCCACATGGCACCCTGTGTAGGAGCGGCTTCAGGGCACCTCTAAAAACCTGCCTGCTTTGGCATCATAGGGTCTTAGCCAACAGCCGAGGTCGCGCGATGATCAGCTTGTTTGCCGGACACGAACGCGAAGCCAAGCGCCAGCAGATAGGCGACCCGCTGACCCTGCTTTCGCGTCATATCGATTTCGCAGCGATTGCCCAAGCCGTCGATGCGAAGCTGTCCTTGGGCACCGGTACGCGAGGGGGCCGTCCGGCTTGGCCGACGGTGGTCATGATCAAACTGTTGCTGCTGCAGCAGCTGTACAACCTCTCTGACGATGCGCTGGAGTACCAGGTGCTGGATCGGCGCAGTTTCCAGCAGTTCCTTGGACTGGAACACAGCGGCAAGGTGCCTGACGCCAAGACGATCTGGGTGTGGCGCGAGCGGCTCAAGGCGCAGGATCTGATGGGCGACATCAGCGCAGCGGTCGGCGTGCAATTGCAGCGGGCGGGATTCATTGCGCGTGGCGGCCAGATCATCGATGCGAGCATCGTCAGCGCCCCGATCCAACGCAACACGCGCGAGGAGAACGCACAGATCAAGCAGGGTGGCGAGGTAGGCCAAGACTGGAGCGACGCCAAGCGGGCGCAGAAGGATGTGCAAGCCCGCTGGACCCGCAAGCACGGCAAGGCGCATTACGGCTACAAGCTGCACGCCAGCACCGATCGGCGTTGGGGCTTCATCCGCCGCCATGCGGTGAGCGCAGCCAACGTGCATGACAGCCGACACTTCGAGGAGGTGCTGGACCCCAGCAATCGCGGACGCACGGTGTGGGCCGACAGTGGCTATGCCGACGCATCGCGGGAGGCCGATCTGACGCAACGCGGCTATCGGTCGGCCATTCAGCACCAGGGCCAGGCGCGCAAGCCGCTAAGCGCGGCCGAACAGCGCCGCAACCGGCGGCTTGCCAAGGACCGGGTGTTCGGCGAACACCCGTTCGCGCGGCTGGCGCAGCAGGGCGGTAAATGCCTGCGCACCATCGGGTTGGCACGGGCCACGGTGGTGATCGGGTTGAAGGTCGCCAGTCACAACCTGATGCGGCTGGCGCGGCTGCAGCATCGCGGCATCGTGCCGGCGTGATTAGAAGGCGGCCGACGGCCGCCTTACCTGGCACATCAATGCCATCCAGCAAGCCGGCAATACACCGAAGTCGTCCTCAAGACACGCTGACGCTGCCCATTCGCGGCTCATAGTGATGAAACTATGGGTTGTTCGAGGTGCCCTTCAGCCGCGACAGAACAGGTCGGTGACTACGTCCCCGGCCTGCTGCGCAGGTGGAAGCGATGCGCCCGCCCGACCGCATCAACACGAGCCGCGTCACACGACAGGGGGGGCAGACCATGGCCACCCTGAGCGCATCGATCGCCAACGCGGCAGCTGCCATCGCACACTGTCGCGCGCTCGCCGCGCCTGCGCGGTCAGTTGGTCTCGAGGTAGTACGCCTCGACGGCGCCCTTGATCTTCATCGTCATCGGATTGCCGCGGCGGTCGCGCGCCTTGCCGACCTGCACGCGGATCCAGCCTTCGCTGACCGAATACTCCTCCACGTTGTCGCGCTCCACGCCGTTGAAGCGGATGCCGACGCCGCGCGCCAGCGCCTCGGCGTCGTGGAACGGGCTCTGCGGGCTGATCGCCAGGTGATCGGGAGGGGTATCGCTCATCGTCGTGGGTTCGCTTGGCGGCGGGTGGCGCCGTCTTCCGGGGGCGAAGGATAAACGCCTGCGGCGCCGCTGCCGAGTTTCGCCGCGCTTCCGTCGCCGCGCCCGGCGCGTCACACTGCGCGTCCCGCACTGCCCGATCCGCCGCCATGCCCGACAACAGCGCCGACTACGAAGACCCCGACGACCTCAGCGGCGACGCGGACGACGACGATCCGGATACCCAGCAGGGGCTGATCTGGAACCTGCTGCTGCTGATCAATCCCGGCGACGACGAGACCGCGCTGCGCCAGTTCAACGCCTACCGCGAGGCGGCGGGCGAGGGGGAGAGCGACGGCGACGGCTGGCTGTGGACGCTGAAGGATGCCATCGACTGGACCTCCGGCTTCTACGTGGACGGCGGCGACAGCGAAGCGCTGATCGGCGCGATCAACGAACTGGCCGCGCGCTGGAACCTGCGCCTGGACTGGGGCGGCGACATCGACGACGAGGACTTCCTCGGCGCCCACGACACCGCCTCGCTGCTGGCGGTGGCCTACGATCGCCTGCGCGAGTACGGCTACAGCATCTGGTGCTGGGACACCGGCAACGACGACCGCGCCGGCTGGATGGCGCTCAGCCGCGACGACGAGGACATGCAGCGCCTGGCCGCGATCCTGGGCATCGACCTGCGCCCGGGCAGCGACCCGTTCTAGGCATGCTCCGCCGGGCGAGCGGGGATTGAAGTCCCTCCCGCAGTGCACCCAGCAGCTTGCCGCAAGCTCCCTGTAGGAGCGGCTTCAGCCGCGACGAACGGAGCCCGGAACTACACCGGCTTCGGCGGGTGTCCGGGCTGAAGCCCTACAGCGCACCAGCCAAGCATCCGAAGCGGTGCACCAGCAAGCATCCGCAGCTCCCTGTGGGAGCGACTTCAGTCGCGACGAGCAAAGCGGTGGATTTTCCGACTTTGGATGCAGTCGGGACTGAAGTCCCTCCCACAGTGCACCCAGCCAGCTTGCCGCAAGCTCTTTGTAGGAGCGGCTTCAGCCGCGACAATGGAGCCTGGAACTGCACTGCTTTTTCGGCGAATGTCGGGCTGAAGCCCCTCCTACAGCACACCAGCCAGGCATCCGAAGCAGTGCACCAGCGAGCATCCGCACCTCCCTGTGGGAGCGACCTCAGCCGCGACGAGCGGAGCCGCGAGCAGCAACCGCGACGGCCGCTGCCCGAAGCGACGCCCCAATGCATCCGCAAGCCCGCGCCACAGCCATGCGCCGTGCTCCAATGCCGCCATAAATGTTCAATCGGCCTCGCCGCGCGCCTGCGCGCGGGCCTGGCGGATCAGCGCCTTCATCAGGGCGCGATCGGTGTGCCGGGACACCGGCACCGCGCCGAGCCGGATCGCTTCGTCGCGCAAGGCGGCGGGCACGTCGTAGTGCGCGCCGCTGAGCTTGTTCTGGAAGGCGCGGCGGGGAATGCCCAGCCGCGCCGCCATCGCATGCAGTTCGTCCAGCGTATCGGCAAGCAGGTGTCCCCAGCGCTGGCCGCGCCAGGGATGCACCGCATCGTCGATGTAGACCGCCATCGCGCCGATCAGGCTGGCTTGTGCTTGCCGTCGGCGTCTGCTTCGGCGTCCGGGGTCGCCACCGCGTCGCTTTCTGCCTCGCCCGCCGATGCCTCGGCATCCGCGCCGTCGGCAGCATCGTCGCCGGCCTCGGCAACGCCATCTTCTTCTTCGGCCGCGTCGCCATCGCTCTCGGCGAACTCGGCGACCAGCGCGTCCAGATACTCGGCCGCGGTCTTGCCCTCATCGGCGGCGAGGTCGTCGATCATCTGCTGCAACTGGGTCGAATAGTCCAGGGTGATGGTGTTGCCTTCCTGCTCCTGCACGTTGGCCAGGTGTTTGAGCATCGCCAGCATCGGCACGGGGTTGTCGGCGTTGCCCATGGTCTGGCCGCCGACCGACAGCAGCCATTCGGTGCCCTGCAGGCCGATCGCGGCCAGCACGCGGCCGCTCTCGTCCTGCAGCACGGCGTGGTTGGCGATGGGCTGGTCGCGGCCCAGTCGGGCAAATGCGCGCTTGGGTTGCTGCTTCTTGCGCTTGTCGCGCTTGGCTTTGGATTGCTTGGACACGTTCGTCTCGCTCGCGGAGTGACCGCCATTGTAAGCGGGGTGGCTAGGCATGACCTTCGGCAGGCTTGACTACATTTGTAGGCATGGCTAGTTTGACTACAGCTGTAGCTATCCAGCCCTGATGCCGTTGCCCGCTGCGCGAGCAGCGGATTCGCAGCCACGGCAGAGGTGCATCTGCGGAGCTCGGCGACGCGCGGTTCGCGTCGCCGCTCGGGCCGCTGGTCGCCACGGCTTAGGCCATCGCTTCGTCCATCCGTCATGCCCACAAGGAGATCCGCCATGCTGCACTCGAACATCCCGCTCTGGCGCCGCGGCGCCGCATTGCTGGTCCTGGCCGGCGCCACGGCCGGCGCGATCGCGTCCGTGCCGGCGAGCGCCCAGGATGCAACCACCGACATCGCCGAACCAGCCGAACCGGCGTCGCCCGCAGCGCCGCCTGTTCCGCCTGTTCCGCCCGTGCCACCGGTGCCACCGGTGCCACCGGTGCCGCCCGCGCCCGTGGCCGGCGCGCATCGGGTGACGAGCAGTTCCACCATCACCCTGTCCGACGATCGCCGCAACGCGTCGGTGTTGTTCGAACAATCCAGCACCAACATGTACGGCAGCAGCGACGACCTGCGCGAGGCGCGGCGCGCGCGCCACGGCGACGAGACGCTGTGGTGGATCCGCAGGGACGGCAAGCGCTACGTGGTGCGCGATGCGGCCACGATCCAGCAGCTAAAGGCCGCCTACGCGCCGGTCGAAGCGCTGGGGCGGCAACAGGGCGAACTGGGCGAGCGGCAGGGGCGGCTGGGCACGCGCCAGGGCGAGATCGGCCGGCAACAGGGCGCCATCGCGCAGGGCCAGGCAGGCCAGGCGATGGAGGAAGCCAGGCGCGCTGGCGAGCAGGCACGACTTGCCGCCAGCGGCGGCCAGGCCGCTGCCCAATCCGCGGCACGTACCGATGCCGCGCATGCGGACTTCGCGCAGCAGATGGCTGCGCTGGAAACGCGCCAATCGGCATTGGCCGAGCAACAGGAGGGCTTGGCCCGGCAACAGGAAGTGCTGGCAAAGCGCCAGCAGGTCGCCAACGCGGCGCTGCAACGCGACATCGAACGCATCACCCGCCAGGCGATCGCGCAGGGCGTGGCACAACCGCTGCCGCAGTGAGGCGCGCTGCGGGCGCGCAGCTGGTTATCCGTCGGCGTAGAAACCCCTCCTGCAGTGCACCGGCAAGTTGGCCACGAGTCCTTGTAGGAGCGGCTTCAGCCGCGACGAGCGAAGTCGGGAACCGCGACGCCATAGCCGCGAGCTTCTTGCAGGAGTTGCTCGCGACCTGGCTCGATCAGAACAGCTCCGGCCGTGGCCGGAGCTCAGCAGGTCGTGTAAACCCGAGAGGAAAAGCCTCAGCGTTGCGCGGGACTCTCGGCGGCGGCGGCGGCCGTTGCCGGCGACGGCACGGCACTGCTGCGCGGCGTGTTGCCGGTGACGCTGTTGACCGCGCGGATCGCTTCGCGGGCGGCGTCGGCTGCGGCCTCCGGTGAAGTGGTGCGCGGCGGCGCGATCGTCACCGTCGCTTGCTTGGCGATGTTTGCCGCCGGGGCAGCGGCATTCGCTGCCGGAGTCGCAGTCGGAACTGCAGTCGCAACCGTGGTCGAAGTCGCAGCCCGCACCGGCGGCGCAGCGGCAGCGCCAGCGCTCAGGTCCGGCATCTTGGTGTCGGCATCGTTCTGCCGCTGGCCCAGCGCCACGGCGTGATCGCTGCCGGCCAGCGCCGCATCCTCGGCGTCCTTGGTCATCACCACGATGCTGATGCGGCGGTTGATCGGGTTGTCCGGATTCTGTTTGTCGAACAGGATCGAGGACGACAGGCCGACCACGCGCGAGACCTTGTCCTCGCCCATGCCGCCAACGACCAGCTCGCGCCGCGCCGCATTGGCGCGGTCGGCGCTCAGCTCCCAGTTGCTGTAGCCGTTCTTGCCGCTGTACTGGGTGACGTCGGTGTGGCCGGTGATGCTGATGTGGTTGGGTACTTCGTTGATGAAGCTGGACAGCTCGTGCAGGATGTCGCGGGTATAGGGCTTGAGCACCGCGCTGCCGATGTCGAACATCGGCCGGTTCTCCTTGTCCACGATCTGGATGCGCAGGCCGTCCGGGGTCAGGTCCAGCAGCAACTGGTCCTTGAACGGTTCCAGCGCCTGGCTCTTGTCGATCGCTTCCTTCAGCTCCTGCATCAGCGTTTCCAGCCGCTGCTTTTCCTTCTCGCGTTGCGCCGTCTTGCTTTCCGTGTCGCCCGTCAGGCTCTTGCTGCCGAACGGATCCTTGTTGTTGCCGCGCTGTATGTCGGCGCTGCCGCCGAGCTTGATCATCGAGGTGCTTGCGCCGCCGGGACCGGCCATGCCCGGACTCGGCGCCGGGCTTTTGCCCTCCAGCGGGCTGGGATTGCGGAAGTATTCGGAGATCGCCATGCGCTGTTCCTTGGTGGTGGCCGCGACCAGCCACAGCACCAGGAAGAACGCCATCATCGCGGTCACGAAGTCGGCGAACGCCACCTTCCAGGCGCCGCCATGATGGCCGCCGCCCTGGACCTTCTTGACCCGGCGGATGACGACGGTAGCTTTGGCTTCGGGCATGACGGCAGCGCTACTTGATCGTCTTCAGGTGCGTCTCGAAGTCCGCGAAGCTCGGCCGCACGTTGCTCGGCAGGGTCTTGCGTGCGAACTCCAGCGCGATCTTCGGGTTGTAGCCGCGCAGGCAGGCCAGCAGGGCGGTCTTCACCGACTCGAAGATGCGGCTGTCCTGTTCGGCGCGCGCTTCCATCGCCGCCGCCAGCGGGGCGACGAAGCCGTAGGCCAGCAGGATGCCGAGGAAGGTGCCGACCAGCGCGGCGCCGACGTGATGGCCGATCTCTTCGATCGGGCCGCCGATCGAGCCCATGGTGATGACGATGCCCAACACCGCGGCGACGATGCCGAAGCCGGGCAGACCGTCGGAGACCTTGCTCAACGCATGCGCCGGTGCCATCGCCTCGTGGTGATGCTTCTCCAGCTCCAGTTCCAGCAGCGGCTCCAGTTCGTGCGGCTCGATGTTGCTGCCGATCATCAGGCGCAGGCAGTCGGTGATGAAGTCGAGCAGGTGGTGGTCGGCCAGCACCTTCGGGTAGTTGCTGAAGATCGCGCTCTCGGCCGGTTTCTCCACGTGATCTTCCAGCGCCATGAAGCCGTCGCGCCGCGCCTTGTTCAGCAGTTCGTAGATCAGGGTCAGGGTGGCGCGGTAGTCGTCGGACTTGTACCTCGGGCCCTTGAACACGCCGGCGATGTCGACGAAGGTCGCCTTCACGATCTTGCCGGGGGTGCTGACCAGGAACGCACCCAGCGCCGCGCCGCCGATGATCAGCAATTCGTAGGGCTGCCACAGCGCGCCGAGCTTGCCGTGCGAGAGCACGTAGCCGCCGACCACGCTGATGATGACGACAAGGAAGCCAACAATGATGAGCATGGCGGAAGCAGCCTGCGAGCCGTGAACGGGGATACCTTCATTTCGGCCCGGCGGCGGCTTTCTGAAGGCGGCGGCGCTGCGGCGCCTGCGTGAAGACGCATGTGAAGGCGTCATTTTTGCCGCCGCTGCGGCGACGTACGCAGGCGTTTGGAGGCCTTGCCTCAGCCGGTTGCGCCGTTGCCTTGGTGCACACCCTCGAGCGTATTGCGTTGCTTGAACAGGCCAAGCGTGGCGGGATCGCACGAAGGGTTACAGGGCGCCTTGTCTTGGCCTCGGCGTGGCGCTCAGCGTTGTCCGCATCGACCCGATGCATGCGCAAGGTACGGGCGCGCATCGGCATCGCCGTGCCTTCGCGCGCCGCAGCGAACGCGGCCTGCACCGCTATCGCCGAAGTGCCATGGCACGTGCAGCGCATCGGCGTGCAGGGTCGCGCTGGCGGCTGGGTGCGGTGCGGAAGTGGCTGCGGGTCCGCGCGCGCTGCACGGCAAGATCGGCAACCAACCAATGAGGGACGCATGGATCCCCTCCGCGGCGCCGGGTCGGCGCCGGTCAGGCCGGTTCGGTGTCGCCGCCGCCGCGCTGCAACGGGTTCGGCAGCGCCTGGCCCTGTTCGGTGAAGTGCAGCGACACCGAATTCAGGCAATGCCGCTCGCCGCTCGGCGGCGGGCCGTCCGGGAACACGTGGCCCAGATGGCTGTCGCAGCGGGCGCAGACGATTTCGGTGCGGATCATGCCGTGGCTGGTGTCGCGGATCTCGCGCACATGGGCCGGATGATAGGGCGCGAAGAAGCTGGGCCAGCCGGTGCCAGAATCGAATTTGGCGCTGGAACGGAACAGCGGCAGCCCGCACAGCCGGCAGCTGTAGACGCCCTCCAGCTTGTTGTCCAGGAACACGCCGCAGAACGGCGCCTCGGTGCCGTGCTGCAGCAGCACCCGCCGCTCCTCGTCGTCGAGTCCGGCGATCAGGCGCTCGCGTTCGGCGGGCGAGGGAGGCGTGAGGTCGAATCGGCTCATGGCAGGGGCCTGTGGCGCGGAAGGATGGGCACAAGATGAGGGCGCCGCTGCCGCGATCAAGCCGCAGCGGCGGGGCATCGACGTGGCGCCCTGGTTGCGCTAGCGTCGGCTTCCCGATCACCGTGCTACGGAGCTGTTGTGCATCCTTCCCTCGTTCGCATGGCCGCCATCGCGTTGCTGGCCCCGGCGCTGGCGACGGCGCAGAGCCTCGATTCGGCACCGTCCTCGCCGACCGCCACGCGGCAATCGACCGCACTGCAGTCGGCGCCGGCCACCAGGGCCGCCCCCGTGTCGTCCGGCCTGAACGACCGGCCGCAGCCGTCGCAGTCCGCGCCGAAGGCCGCACCGGTGTCGTCCAGCCTAGATGACCGCCCGCAGTCGCCACAATCGTCCGCGCACAAGCCAACCAAGGCCAAGCCGGCATCCGCCAACGGCGTCAATGCCGCAACCGACCGGCAGCCGGTCAAGCTCTACGACCGTGGCGGCCGCGTCATTCCCGGCGCGGTGCAGGTCGGTCCCAACCGCGTGCTGGACACGCGCAGCGGCCGCTACTACAGCACCGTGCCCAGCGGCGACGGCCAGCGCATCGACGAGTAGCCGGACGACGCAGACATGCCCGCACAGCCGGTGTGCCGTGCGCCCGGGCGATCCGTTGCGCTCACGTGAACGCGCGGCGAACGTTCCGTGGCCGCAATCCTCACGAACCGGTTCCTAGACTGCCTGCACGCAGGTGCCACCGGTGCCTGCGCCGCACCTTCGCTAGGAGAACCGATGAGCAAGCTTCCCGACAACACCCTGGTGGTCGTCGCCGACCGCGCCAGCGCCCGCCTATTCCGCACTAATCTGGCCGGCCAGACCTCGCTGCTGGAGCAGACCGAAGTGCTGACGCCCACGCCGATCGAGGGCGTCGAAGACGGCGACCGGCCGATGACCATGGACGAGGCCGGCTTCGTCCGCCAGCTGGCCGAGCGCCTGTACCAGAGCGCGCTGCGCAGCGACTTCGAGCACCTGGTGCTGGTCGCCGACCCGCAGACCCTGGGCCAGCTGCGGCCGCTGCTGCACAAGGAAGTCCAGAAGCGGGTGGTGTCGGAACTTGCCAAGAACCATGCGCACACCTCGCGCGACGAGCTGGAAAAGCTGCTGGCGTAAGCGTGTCCCTCGCGCAGGCCGATTTGGCATGCGCCTAACCCCTTTTCCCCTCGGGACCATGGCCCCTTTTGGGGGGAAGGTGCCCGAAGGGTAGATGAGGGTACGGGCGCAGCCTCGTGCACCCAAACTCTGCGAGACGCTTCGCGCCGTACCCTCACCCCAACCCCTCTCCCGATGGGAGAGGGGCCAGCGCCTGTTCCCTTCTCCCCTCGGGAGAAGGTGCCCCGCAGGGGCGGATGAGGGTACGGGCGCAGCCTCGTGCACCCAAACTCCGCGAGCCGCTTCGCGCCGCACCCTCACCCCAACCCCTCTCTCCCACGGGACCTCCTTCGGTCGCCGGCGGGAGAGGGGCTCACGCTCAGTCGGCGATCGGCAGGCTCAGCGTCTCCTTCACCTCTTCCATCACGATGTAGCTCTTCGACTCGCGCACGTGCGGCAGGGTCAGCAAGGTGCTGCCGAGCAGCTTGCGGTACGAGGCCATCTCGCTGATCCGCGCCTTGAGCAGGTAGTCGAAGTCGCCGGAGACCAGGTGGCACTCCAGCACGTTGGGCAGCTTCAAGGCGGCGCGGCGGAATTCCTCGAAGATGTCGCCGGACTTGTAGGCCAGGCTGATCTCCACGAACACCAGCAGGCTGGCCTTGAGGAAGTGCGGGTCCAGCCGCGCGTAGTAGCCGGTGATGGCGCCGTCGCGTTCCAGCCGGCGCACCCGCTCGGTGCACGGCGTGGTCGACAGGCCGACCCGCTCGCCCAGCTCGGTGAAGGAAATACGCCCTTCCTGCTGCAGAATGCGCAGGATCTTGCGGTCGATCTTGTCCAGTTCGCGGGTGCGTGCGGCCATGACGCGGGTCTCGGTGGGCTGGGGCAGGGGATTGACCTGCCGGGTATTCGAAAATTAGCGGAAAATCCTGGCTTGCGCTCCATATACTGCGCCTAAACCCATCTCTGGCGCCATTCAGCCAGGGATTTGATCCGACAGAGGTAAGCGCATGCGCGTTCTGGTTCTCGGCAGCGGTGTGATCGGCACGGCCACAGCGTGGTATCTGGCGCGCAGCGGCTGCGAGGTGACGGTGGTCGATCGCCAGCCCGCGGCGGCGCTGGAAACCAGCTATGCCAACGCCGGCCAGGTGTCGCCCGGCTACGCCTCGCCGTGGGCCGCGCCCGGGGTGCCGCTGAAGGCGCTGAAATGGCTGTTCCAGCGCCATGCGCCGCTTGCCATCACCCCCACTGGCGACATCCACCAGTACCTGTGGCTGGCGCAGATGCTGCGCAACTGCACCGCCGAGCGCTATGCGATCAACAAGGCGCGCATGGTGCGGCTGTCCGAATACAGCCGCGATTGCCTGGACCAGCTGCGCGCCGACACCGGCATCGCATACGAAGGCCGCCAGCTCGGCACCACCCAGCTGTTCCGCACCCAGGCGCAGCTGGACGGCGCGGCCAAGGACATCGAGGTGCTGCGCGAGTACGGCGTGCCCTACGAACTGCTCGACCGCGCCGGCATCGCCCGAATCGAGCCGGCGCTGGCCAGCGCCCCGGCCACCCTGGTCGGCGCGCTGCGCCTACCCAACGACCAGACCGGCGACTGCCGCCTGTTCACCCAGCGCCTGGCCGCGCTGGCCGCCGCGGCCGGCGTGCAGTTCCGCTACGGCGAGACGATCGACGGCCTGCATGCCGATGGCGACCGCCTCGACGGCGTGCGCATCGGCGGCCGCCTGGAACGCGCCGACCGCTACGTGGTCGCCCTGGGCAGCTATTCTCCGCAGCTGCTCGCGCCGCTGGGCATCCGCCTGCCGGTGTATCCGTTGAAGGGCTATTCGCTGACGTTGCCGATCCGCGACGCGGCGCTGGCCCCGATGTCCACCATCCTCGACGAAACCTACAAAGTGGCGATCACCCGCTTCGACCAGCGCATCCGCGTCGGCGGCATGGCCGAACTGGCCGGCTTCGACCTGTCGCTGCCGGCGCGCCGCCGCGCCACCCTGGAAAACGTAGTGAACGACCTGTACCCGCGCGGCGGCGACCTGGCCCGCGCCGAATTCTGGACCGGGCTGCGCCCGGCCACGCCCGACGGCACCCCGGTGGTCGGCGCCACCGGCTACCGCAACCTGTTCCTCAACACCGGCCACGGCACCCTCGGCTGGACCATGGCCTGCGGCTCCGGCCGCTATCTGGCCGACCTGATCGCCCAGCGCCAGCCGCAGATCAGCGGCGAGGGCCTGGACATTTTCCGTTATTCGCGCGGCGCCTCGGCGCCCGTCGCAGAGGCAAGTTCGTGCGCCCAGCCCGTGCGTTGATCGATCTCCAGGCGCTGCGCCACAACTACCGCCTGGCCCGGCGACTGGGCGGCGGCAAGGCGCTGGCGGTGGTCAAGGCCGATGCCTACGGACACGGCGCGGTGGCCTGCGCGCGTGCGCTGGAAGCGGAGGCCGACGGCTTCGCGGTGGCCTGCATCGAGGAGGCGCTGGAACTGCGCCAGGCCGGCATCGCCGTGCCGATCCTGCTGCTGGAAGGGTTCTTCGACGCCGACGAACTGCCGCTGATCGCCGAGCACCGGCTGTGGTGCGCGGTGGCCTCGCCGTGGCAGGTGGAGGCCGTCGCCGCCTATGCCGCGCCGCAGCCGCTGTGCCTGTGGCTGAAGCTGGACAGCGGCATGCACCGGCTGGGCCTGGCGCCGGACGAATTCCGTGCCGCGCACGCGCGGCTGAGCGTGCTGCCGCAGGTCGAACGGCTGGTGCTGATGAGTCACTTCGCGCGCGCCGACGAATTGGACAGCGCGCGCACCCTGGAGCAGGCCGAGGTGTTCCGCCAGGCCACCGCCGGCCTGGCCGGCGAGACCAGCCTGTGCAATTCGCCGGGCCTGCTGGGCTGGCCGCAACTGCACAGCGACTGGGGCCGCCCCGGGCTGATGCTGTACGGCGCCGACCCGTTCGCCGCCGGTGCCGAACTGCCGGGCGAGCTGCGCCCGGTGATGACCCTGCAGTCCAGGGTCATCGCGGTGCGCGAGCTGGCAGTCGGCGAGCCGGTGGGCTACGGCGCGCGTTTCGTCGCGCCGCGGCCGACCCGGGTCGGCGTGGTGGCGATGGGCTATGCCGACGGCTATCCGCAGTTCGCGCCGAACGGCACGCCGGTGCTGATCGACGGCGCGCCCGGCGCGCTGATCGGGCGGGTGTCGATGGACATGCTGACCGTGGACCTCACCGAGCACCCGCAGGCCGGACTCGGCAGCGAGGTACAGCTGTGGGGCGCGCAGCCGCGCATCGATACCCTGGCGGCGCGCTGCAGTTCAAGCGCCTACCGCCTGCTGTGCGGCCTCAAGCGCGCGCCGCGGCAGTACCTGGACGGCTGAGCGGCGCGCTCGCGCCTGACCGGTGCCACGCAGCCTGTTGCGGGAGCGGCTTTGGCCGCGACAATCTGATCGATAGACCTTCGGCTTCGGAGACCGCCGGGGCTGAAGCCCCTCCCGCAGTGCTCCGGCATGCGTCCCACAAGCGACTGTGGGAGCGACTTCAGTCGCGACGAGCGAAGCGGTGGATGTGCCTCAACCAGACAGCGTCGGGACTGGAGTCCCTCCCACAGAGAGGCGCGCCGCGGCGTGTCCTCGGCTCTTCTGTAGGAGCGGCTTCAGCCGCGACAAACGAGTACCCGAAGGCACGCCACCCGCTCAGCGCTCGGCCACCGCCGCCTTGTCGCGGAACTCGCGGCGCAGCCAATCGTCAAACATCCGCTTCTCGTAGCGCAGCGGGTCGGTGTTCAGGCCGATCGAGCTGTTCATCAGGTAGCTGCTGTCGAGCAGCTTGCGCTCGCCCTGTTCCAGCACCTGTCCGTCGGCGCCGTACAGGGTGAAATTCAGGCTGATCCGCGGCGGGTAGATGTCGCGCATGACCCGCACATCGTTCCATTGCGGACCGTGCCAGGACTCGTAGTCGCCGGCGCGCTTGATGTCGGTCAGCTCCACCTCCAGCCGCTGGCCGGGCGCCAGCTGCTTGCTGGCGCGTTGCTGCAGGTAATCGGCCAGGTCGCGCACCCAGTCGCCGCGCTGCGCTTCCCAGCGATTGCGGCTGTAGCGCAGTTCGCTGAGGGCGGCGGGGTCGGTCCAGCGCACCTGCACCGGGCTGTCGCCTTCGGTGCTGCGCACGGCCTGCGGATCGGTGACGTTGCGGATTTCGGCGGAAGCGCCGCCTGCCACCAGGCAGACCAGGGCCAGCGCCGTCCAGGCATATCGGATCTTCATCGCGGATCTCCACGGAAACGGCACCGTCAGTGTGTGCCTGCGCGGGCGCCGCCGCAATCGCGACGCGGCCACCGGCCGCGCTCGTTCTCCGTCGGTTCATGGGCCCTGGCATGTGACATGCGGTTCACGCTGCCTCGCCGCGTGCTTCACGCCGCCCGCGCGACCATGCGCACATTCACACATGAACACGATTCGGGGATCGACCGCATGAAGATGCCGCTGTTCCACCAGGCCCACGCAGCGTCGGACGTCCGCCTGCAGTTCATCGACTGGGCCAAGCGGCACGGGCACAGCCCGGCGAGCGGCGCGGCCAGTTTCGTCGATCAGCAAGCGGACCTGGATGCGGCCGCACGCCACCTGCGCCTGAACCCGGGCGAAGACGTGCGCCAGGAACTGCGCCGCTACCTGGCCTCGCTGGGCGAGCAGCAGGACGTGGCGGTGCAGTTCCCGCCGATCTATGCCTACCGCAGTCCGCAGGGGCAGGCGTTCCGCTACTCGCTGACCCTGGTCTTGGCCGAGAGCGGGGTCGAGTGGAAGGCGCGGGTCTGGACCGGCCTGGAATACCTGGGCCTGATCGTCGGCCGCGGCGCCGGTCCGCGCGCCAATTACACGCGCCTGGCGCGGATGGCGGTGGAGCACGAACTGGCCAGCGACAGCCCGCGTTTCACGCTGGGCTAGAGAATAGGGAGACCGCGCATGTCCTATGCAATCTCGCCCGACGACGTCACCGCGCCCGAACAGTGCCGGCAGCAATGCCGCGAACTCGGCGTGGCGCGGGTGCAGCAGATGCTGGACCAGTCGCCGCCGCCGTCGTGGCGGCAGGAAGCCGAGCGCTGGCTGGAAGAGCAGGCACTGCGCAGCGCGCGGCTGACCCAATGGGGCGTCATCGCCGGTATCGCACTGTCGCTGCTCGGGATCGTGCTGGTCGTCGCTTTTCTCTGGTGACCCGGCGCCGCTGCAGCGCCGGCCAGCCTGGCCGGCTTGACGGCAGCGGAGCGGCTTAACAAGATGCAGGGTCCGTCGCGCTGTCCCGGTCTGAGCATCTTCCGGTCCTGAGCCATCGTCATCGCGCCGCAGGCGCGGAGCGCGTCGCCGCCTCTGCCACCGCAGGCCGTCTCCAGAGCAAATTTCCTCATGCATGTCAGCACCGAATCTTCCTCCACGTCGCGCATGCAGGCGTCGGGCCTGCACTACCGCGAGATCTTCGACAAGATCGACTCCGGGTTCTGCGTGGTGCAGGTGCTGTTCGACGACACGCAACGCGCGGTCGACTACGTGTTCCTGGAGGTCAATCCGGCGTTCGAGCGCGAGACCGGCATGCGCGACGTGATCGGCCGGCGCATGCGCGAGCTGTCGCCGACCCACGAGGACCACTGGTTCCGCGTGTATGGCGAGGTCGCGCTGAGCGGGCGCTCGGCCAAGTTCGAGAACTACGCGTCCGCGCTGGGCCGCTGGTGGGCGGTGGATGCGTTCCGCATCGGTGCGCCGGAACAGTGCCTGGTCGCCGTGCAGTTCCTCGACATCACCGAACGCAAGCGCGTGGAGCGCGACCTGGCCGAGAGCGAGGCGCGCTTCAGTGCGCTCGCCGAAGGCCTGCCGATGCCGGTCTGGGTGCTGGACGCCACCGGCCAGTTGCGCTTCACCAATACCGCCTACGCCGAATTCTTCGGCATCGACCTGCAGGCCGACGAGGCGCGGCCGGGCTGGGGCGATGTGCTGCATCCGCAGGACGCCGGCGTGTTCGCCTTCGAGCTGCGCAGCGCGCTGGACGAACAACGCAACCTGCGCGCGCTGGTGCGCGCGCGCCGCCACGACGGCGCATGGCGCTGGGTGGAGATGACCGCGGTGCCGCGCTATTCGGCCGAGGGCGAGTTCATCGGCCTGGCCGGCAGCAGCCCGGACGTCACCGAGCGCCGCGACATCGAACTGGCCCGCGAGCAGTTGCTGGAATCGGAACGCAGCGCGCGCAATGCCGCCGAGAGCATGGCGCGGCTGAAGGACGAATTCCTGGCCACGCTGTCGCACGAACTGCGCACCCCGTTGACCACCATCCTGGGCTGGAGCGACCTGCTGCTGCAGCGGTTGCCGCCGGGCGATCCGAGCAACAAGGGCTTGTCGGTGATCGCCAGCAGCGCGCGCGCGCAGCAACGGCTGATCTCGGACATGCTCGACCTGAGCAGCATGCTGCTGGGCAAGGTGCAGCTGGAAATCGAGACGCTGGACCTGACCGAACAGGTGCGCGAGGCGCTGCGTGCGCAGGAGCCGGTGGCCGAAGGCAAGGACCAGGCGTTGAGCCTGCGCGAGCCGGCGCAGCCGTGCCTGGTGCTGGGCGATGCCACGCGCCTGCAGCAGGTGTTCTGGAACCTGTTGTCGAACGCGATCAAGTTCACCCCGGCGCATGGGCGGATCGAACTGGCGATCGACCTCGATGCCGATGGCGAGCACGTGACGGTGGCGGTGCGCGATTCCGGCGATGGCATTCCAGCGGATTTCCTGCCGCACCTGTTCGGCCGTTTCCGCCAGGCCGACGGCACCACCACGCGTCTGCACGGCGGGCTCGGCCTGGGCCTGGCGATCGTGCAGCAGCTGGTGGAAATGCATGGCGGCCAGGTCAGCGCGGCCAGCGAGGGCCGCGGCTGCGGTGCGGTGTTCACCGTGCGCCTGCCGTTGCACCGCGACACGCCGGGCAAGCGGCCGTTGCGCGAGGTGCGCGCGTTTGCGATGGCCGAGCAGGTGGTGGAAGCGTATGCGCTGAAGGGCATGCGCCTGCTGGCGGTGGAAGACCAGCCGGACATGCTCGAATACCTGCGGCGGCTGCTGGAAGAGCAGGGCGCCGAGGTGGTCGCGGCCGGTTCCGCCAGTGAGGCGTTGGCGGTGCTCGACGATGGCGGCCACACCCGCATCGACGTGATGGTCACCGATATCGGCATGCCGGGCATGGACGGCTACGGCCTGATCCGCACGATCCGCGAGAACATGGGCCTGCAGGCGGCCGAGTTGCCGGCGGTGGCGGTGACCGCGCTGGCGCGCGACGACGATCGCCAGCGCGCCCTGCAGTCCGGTTTCCAGGAGCATCTGGCCAAGCCATACAGCGTGGCGCAGTTGGTGTCCGCGGTGCGTTTCGCGCGGCAGGAATAGCCGCGGCGTTTTTCCCGTGCATTCACGCGATGGCCGCTAGCGTGCGGGTTTTCCCTCGCTGGAGATGCGCATGAGCAAGTACGCCGACGCGGTGCACACCGATCCCGAGGCCATCGCCGCATTGCAGGCATGGCTGCCGAAATTGCCGGACCAGGCGCAGGTGCTGCTGCGCTTGGTCGATGGCAGCCAGGTCAGCGGCACGGTCTCCGTGCGTCCCACCTTGCAGACCTTTCGCGATCACGAGGAGCATGAAGGCATCAACGGCGTGGTGCGGCTGGACGACCTGCTGCATCCGGAGCAGCAGCACTACATCTGGCTGGACCGGATCCGCGAGATCGAGCCATTGACGCCGACCTCATGAGCGCAGCGGGCGCCGCGTAACGGCATTTGACATCTATTTCACGTTTGCCGAGCGCGCGCTGTGCATCATCGGTGGTCCTGTCGCCACCCTGGAGAGTTGAGCAGCGATGCGCCTTCCCTCGTCCCCGGCCCGTTGGGCACTGTGTCTCCTGTCCGCTGCCGCGTTGAGCGCTTGTGGCGATACCGCCAAGCATTCCATCGAGGATGGGATGGGGCCCGATCCGGTGCTGCCCGATCCGGTCAAGCGCATGATCCCCACGGTGAAGGTCGCCGAGGTCAAGCGCTGGGCCGAAGGCGCCGCGCCGGTGCCGGCCGCCGGCCTGGCGGTGCAGGCCTTCGCCCGCGACCTGGACCATCCGCGCTGGCTGTACGTGCTGCCCAACGGCGACGTGCTGGTGGCCGAGACCGCCGCGCCGCCGGCGCCGGAAAAAGAGAGCAGCGGCCTGCGCGACAAGATCCAGGGCGCGATGATGGCCAAGGCCGGTTCCACCGTGCCCAGCGCCAACCGCATCACCTTGCTGCGCGACGCCGATGGCGACGGCGTGGCCGAGGTGCGCACGCAATTCCTCAAAGGGCTGTATTCGCCGTTCGGCATCGCCCTGGTCGGCGACCGCCTGTACGTCGCCAATGCCGACGCGCTGGTCAGTTTCCCGTACAAGGACGGCGACACCCAGATCAGCGCCGCGCCGAGCTTCGTCGCCAACCTGCCCGGCGGCATCAACCATCACTGGACCAAGAGCCTGTTGGCCAGCCGCGACGGCAACAAGCTCTACGTCGGTGTGGGCTCCAACAGCAATGTCGCCGAGAACGGCATGGATGCCGAACTCAATCGCGCCGCGATCCTGGAAGTGGATGCGCACAGCGGCGCCACACGGGTGTTCGCCAGCGGCCTGCGCAACCCGGTGGGCCTGGCCTGGCAGCCCGGCGCGGACACGCTGTGGGTGGTGGTCAACGAGCGCGACGAGATCGGCAGCGATCTGGTGCCTGATTACCTGACTTCGGTACGCGAAGGCGGCTTCTACGGCTGGCCGTACAGCTACTACGGCCAGCACGTGGACGAACGCGTGCAGCCGCAGAACGCGGAGATGGTGGCCAGCGCGATCAAGCCCGATTACGCGCTGGGCGCGCATACCGCCTCGTTGGGCCTGACCTTCTACGAAGGCGCGCTGCTGCCGCAGGCCTACCAGGGCGGCGCCTTCATCGGCCAGCACGGCTCCTGGAACCGCGATCCGCCGTCCGGCTACAAGGTGGTCTATGTGCCCTTCGCCAACGGCAAGCCCAGCGGCAAGGCGCAGGATGTGCTGACCGGCTTCCTCGATGCCGAAGGCAAGGCCCAGGGCCGCCCGGTCGGCGTGGCGGTGGACAAGCCCGGCGCGCTGCTGGTGGCCGACGACGTCGGCAACGTGATCTGGCGGGTGACGCCGAAGGCCGGGCCGTAATTGCGTGGTTGCGCCGCCCGGCTCTCGCAGAGCCTTGCGGCGCGACAGGCGGTCGCATCGCTGCGCCGCCGATCGCCGGTGTCTTCGTTGATGCCCAACTCAGGCGCTGGGTTGGATGTCCGAGTTCCGTGGGTTTGCCTAGCCTACATCTAGGCAGAAACGAGCTGCATCCGTAGGAAGCAGCTTCAAGTGGTCTCGCGAGCTACCGCGGCCTTGAAGGCCAATTCGCCACAACCGACTTGCCTTGGGGCAATTCGCCCTAGATCGAAATATTCATGTGGGAGCAACTTCGGCCGCGACGGGCTTATCGATAGCGCCCGTCGCGACCGAAGTCGCTCCCACAGTTGTCTACATCTGGATGGAAGGGTCAATTCAGGCGAAGCGCCGCGCTAACCGATCCGAAGGCCCCGCCTGCGCTCAATGCTCCACCGGCGCCGGTTCCACCCCGAAGCGGCGCGCGTAGCCGCGCTCGTTGAACACGCGCTCCACCTCGGTGTCGCCCAGTTCCGGCGCGGCATAGACCGCGTACACCACGCTGCCGTCGTCGCGCTCGCCGCGCTGGTGCAGGCGGTAGCGCGGGCGTCCGGTGCCTGTGTTTTCCGGATAGTGCAGCGGCGGTTGGCTGCCTTCCAGATCCACTTCGCTGTTGTCGACGACGCCACCGATGAACACTGCGCGCATATGCCACTCCATCCGTCCGGGTTGACCTGCAGCCTAGGCGCGGCGATGTTGCCATTGCATCAATGATGCGTTCACTTGGCGCAAAACCGGGCCGGCGCCGGGCAGCCGGTAGAATGCGCGCTCCCCGACCGATTCCGATCCCGATGCCGGCTCTGCAAGACGCTCCCCTCGATACCCTGTTCCTGCCCTTCGCCCAAGGCGCGCTGCGCTGGCCGGCCGGCAAGGTGCTGTTCCTGCGCGCCCGCGACGGCTGGGCGCTGCGCCAGCACGCGCAGCCGGCGCAACTGGTCTGCGAGCAGGGCTACCGCCCGTTCGCGACCGCCCTGGAGCAGGGCGGCTGGCAGGTCCGCGCCGAGGATGCCGACGACCACGACGACGCCGGCGGCTATGCGCTGGTGCTGGTGCTGCCGCCGCGCCAGCGCGACGAGGCGCGGGCGCTGCTGGCACGCGCGCTGGCGCTGGCCGCGCCGGGCGGGGTGGTGGTGGCCTGCCAGTCCAACAACGAGGGCGCCCGCTCGGGCGAGGACGACCTGCAGCAGCTGGCCGGCCTCGGCGGCAAGCTGACCAAGCACCACTGTCGCGTGTACTGGACCGTGCCGCTGCACGGCGGCCACGACGTGGCGCTGCAGCAGCGCTGGGCCAGGCTGGACGCGGCGCGGCCGATCCTGGACGGGCGTTTCCGCAGCCGCCCCGGCGTGTTCGCCTGGGACCGCATCGATCCTGCCTCGGCGCTGCTGGCCGAGCACCTGCCGGCCGACCTGGCCGGCCGTGGCGCCGATCTTGGCGCCGGCTATGGCTATCTGTCGGCGGAATTGCTGGCACGTTGCCCGAAGATCGCCGCGCTGGACCTGTTCGAAGCCGATGCGCGCGCGCTGGCGCTGGCGCGGTCGAACCTGGCGCAGGCGCCGGCCGCGGTGGAGATCGGCTACCACTGGCACGATGTGACCGCCGGGCTGCCGGCGCAGTACGACTTCATCGTCACCAATCCGCCGTTCCACGCGCCGGGGCGGATGGAGCGCCCGGACATCGGCCGCCGCTTCATCGCTGTGGCCGCGCAGGCGCTCAAGCCCGGCGGCAAGCTGTATCTGGTCGCGAACCGGCACCTGCCGTACGAGGCGGTGCTCGACGCCAGCTTCGGCGACACCAGCGTGATCGCCACCCGCGACGGCTTCAAGCTGATCCAGGCGGTGCGCGCCCGCGCCACGGTGCGCCGGTGAAGCTGGTCAAGCACCTGGCCAACTTGGGCTACGGCAGCCGCAAGCAGGTCACCCAGATGTTCCGCGAAGGCCTCATCACCGACGCCGACGGCGAGGTGCTGTACGCCGACGACCAGGTCGAGCATGCCGCGATCCGGGTCGATGGCGAGGCGCTGGACCCGCCGCCGGGGCTGATCCTGGCGCTGCACAAGCCGGTCGGCTACACCTGTTCGACCAAGGATCCGGGCCGCATCGTCTACGACCTGCTGCCGCCGCGCTTTCGCCTGCGCTCGCCGCTGTTGTCCACGGTCGGGCGGCTGGACCGCGACACCAGCGGCCTGTTGCTGATGACCGACGACGGCGCGCTGCTGCACCGCATCGTCTCGCCGAAATCGCAGCTGGCCAAGGTCTACGAAGCGACCCTGGCCGAGGACCTGCGCGGCGACGAGGCGGCGCAGTTCGCCAGCGGCACCCTGTTGCTGGACGGCGAGACCACGCCGCTGCTGCCGGTGGAGCTGGAAGTGCTCGGCCCGCGCCAGACGCGTATCACCCTGTACGAAGGCCGCTACCACCAGGCGCGGCGCATGTTCGCCGCGGTCGGCAACCACGTGGCGACCTTGCACCGCAGCCGCATCGGCGGCTTCGCCCTGGACGAGACCCTGCCTGCCGGGCAGTGGCGCGCGCTGGATGCGGCGGATCTGGGGCGGGTGTTGGGGGCCGGGATTCGGCATTAGGGATTGGGGATTGGGGATTGGTAAAAGCGCGGTCAGTGCGCTCTGGCGATCCTTGCCGCTACCAATCACGAATCCCCAATCACGAATCCCGGCTCTCGAACAGCTTTTTCCACCCGTCCAGCCCCAGCGTCTCCAACGTCTGCAGATTGCGCTCCACGATCACGTCCGCGTCCGGGAACGCGGCCACGGCGCGTTCGACGCTGTCCTCGCGCAGCAGGTGCAAGGTGGGGAAGGGCGCGCGGTTGGTGTAGTTGCCGATGTCGTCCGGCGCGGTGCCGGCGAACTGGTAGTGCGGATGGAAACTGGCCACCTGCAGGATGCCGTGCAAGTCCAGCGCTTCGACCGCGGCGTCGGCGTTGTCGAGGAAATCGTTGTAGTCCAGGAAATCGCCCAGCACCTGCGGATGCACGATCAGGGTGGTGTCGATCTGCTCGGCCGGCGTGTCGCGCAGCAACAGCAGTTCCTCGCTCAACTCTTCCAGCAGGGCCTCGGGCGTGGTCGCGTCGCTGAGCACGTAGCGGATCTGCTGCTTGACGTGCACCGCCTTGGCGAACGGGCACAGGTTCAGGCCGATCACCGCGCGTTCCAGCCACAGGCGGGTTGCGGCGATCGGGTCGGCGGTGGGGGCGAGGTCGTTCAAGGCGATTCCGGCGGGCGAGGGCGGGCGGCGATTGGGCGAAGCGGATGCGGCGGGTGTGCCGCCGCGCGCGGCTCAGTCGCGGAAATTCTCGAACTGCAGCGGCAGCTCGAAATCGCTCTTCTTCAGCAGCGCCATCACGTCCTGCAGGTCGTCGCGCTTCTTGCCGCTGATGCGCAGCTTGTCGCCGTTGATCTGCGCTTCGACCTTGAGCTTGGCGTCCTTGATCGTCGCGACGATCTTCTTGGCCAGCTTCTGCTCGATGCCCTGCTTGACCGTGACCTTCTGCCGCGCGCCGGCCAGGTTGGTTTCCACGTCGCCGAATTCCAGGCAACGCACGTCGATGCCGCGCGCGATCAGCCGCGCGCGCAGGATGTCGGTCATCTGCTTGACCTGGAAGTCGCTCGGCGCGGTCTGGTTGATGACCTGGTCGTCGAGCTCGAAGCTGGCCTCCACGCCCTTGAAGTCGAAGCGGGTCGACAGCTCGCGGTTCGCCTGGTCGATGGCATTGGTCAGTTCGTGCTTGTCGATTTCGGAGACGACGTCGAAGGAAGGCATGGCAGTTCCTCGGGAAAGACCCTATATCCTACCGATCTCGCCGCAGCGCCGCTGCCGTCGCGTTCGCGCCGCTGGGCGGCGCTGCCGATCGCGGCGATAATCCGCGCATGCCCACCTCCCGTTCCAACGCCGCGGCCGCCGCCTGGATGATCGCGGCGGTCGCCTGCTTCGCGCTGATGGATGCGGCGATGAAGCTGCTGACCGCGCACTATCCGGCGCTGCAGGTGGCCACGCTGCGCGGCGGCGCCTCGCTGCCGTTCGTGCTGCTGTGGGTGCTGGCCACCGCCGGCCCGCGTTCGATCCTGCCGGTGCGCTGGGGCCTGCATCTGCTGCGCGGCGTGCTCGGCATCGCGATGATCGGCTGCTTCGCCTGGGCGCTGCGCAGCCTGCCGCTGTCCACCGCCTACACGATCTACTTCGTCGCGCCGCTGCTGGTGACGGCGCTGTCGGTGCCGCTGCTGGGCGAACAGGTCGGCCCGCGGCGCTGGGCCGCGATCGGCATCGGCCTGGTCGGGGTGTTGGTGGTGCTGCGCCCGGGCGTGGGCGGCTTCGTGTCGTTGCCGGGGTTGATGGTGCTGCTGGCTGCCACCGCCTATGCGCTCGCGGCGGTGCTGGTCAGCCTGCTGGCGCGCACCGAGACGCCGCAGTCGCTGGTGGTCTGGTTCCTGCTGATCATGGCGCTCGGCGCCGGCGCGCTGGCGTGGCCGGCCTGGATCCCGCTGCGCCTGGCCGATGCCGGCTGGATCGCCACGCTCGGCCTGGCCGGTGCGCTGGGGCAGGTGGCCTTGACCCAGGCGTTCCGCCGCGGCGACGCCTCGTTGATCGCGCCGCTGGAGTACAGCGGCCTGATCTGGGTGATCCCGTGGGACTGGTTACTGTGGCGCAAGCTGCCCGACGCCTGGACCTGGCTGGGCGCGGCGATCATCGTCGCCAGCGGCCTGTACCTGCTGCATCGCGAGCGGGTCCGCGCCACCGTGCGTCCGCCGCCGCTGGCGCATCCCTAGGGGCCCCGCCGCGGCCTTCCGAGCGCAAGCGTTAGAATCGAATGGAATAACGTCTGCAGGCCTGGCCTGCTAGGCTTTGCGCCCCCTTCGCTGCCGGCCCCGCGCGGTGATCCAGTTCGAGCACCTGCACAAGTCCTACCCCGTCGCCGGCCAGTCGGTCGTGGCTTTGCATCCGCTCGACCTGGAAATCCGGGCCGGCGAGGTGTTCGGCATCATCGGCCACTCCGGCGCCGGCAAGTCGACCCTGATCCGGCTGATCAACCGGCTCGAGGAGCCCAGCGGCGGACGCCTGCTGATCGACGGCGAGGACGTCACCGCGCTGGACCGTGCCGGGCTGCGCACGCTGCGCCGGCGCATCGGCATGATCTTCCAGCACTTCAACCTGCTGTCCTCGCGCAGCGTGGCCGGCAACGTCGCCTTCCCGCTGGAACTGGCCGGCACCCCGCGCGCGCAGATCGATGCGCGGGTGGCCGAGCTGCTGGCCCGGGTCGGCCTGGCCGAGCACGCCAACAAGTATCCGGCGCAGCTGTCGGGCGGGCAGAAGCAGCGCGTCGGCATCGCCCGCGCGCTGGCCACCGGGCCGCAGATCCTGCTGTGCGACGAGGCCACCAGCGCGTTGGATCCGCAGACCACCGCCTCGGTGCTGAGCCTGCTGGCGCAGATCAATCGCGAGCTGGGCCTGACCATCGTGCTGATCACCCACGAGATGGAAGTGATCCGCCGCGTCTGCGATCGCGTGGCGGTGCTCGACGCCGGGCATCTGGTCGAGAGCGGGCCGGTGACCGAAGTGTTCCTGCATCCGCGCCATCCGACCACGCGCCGCTTCGTGTCCGAGGCCGAGCATGTGGACGAGGGCGAACTGCATCGCGACTTCACCGCGGTGGCCGGGCGCATCCTGCGCCTGACCTTCCTCGGCGGCGACACCTACGCCCCGCTGCTCGGGCGCATCGCGCGCGAGACCGCGGTGGACTACAACATCCTGTCCGGGCGCATCGACCGGATCAAGGACACCCCGTATGGCCAGCTGACCGTGGCCCTGGTCGGCGGCGATCTGGACGCGGCGCAGGCCGGGTTCGTCGCCGCCGGCGTGCATGTCGAGGAGCTGCGCCGATGATTCCGTTCGCCACCGCCGCCAGCGGCTTCTTCCGCAATCTCGATGCCGGCAAATGGGCCGAGATCGGCCGCGCCACGCTGGACACGCTGCTGATGCTCGGCGGCTCGCTGCCGCTGACCCTGCTGATCGGCCTGCCGCTGGGCGTGCTGCTGTTCCTGACCGGGCCGCGCCAGACCCACCAGCGGCCGGTGCTGTATGGCGCGCTGGCGCTGGCGATCAACGTGCTGCGCTCGGTGCCCTTCATCATCCTGATGATCGCGATGATCCCGCTGACGCTGTGGGCGATGGGCACCTCGCTGGGCGTGCGCGGCGCGATCCTGCCGCTGGTGGTGGGCGCGGCGCCGTTCTACGCGCGGCTGGTGGAGACGGCGCTGCGCGAAGTGGACCGCGGCGTGGTCGAGGCCAGCCTGGCGATGGGCGCGACCACCTGGCAACTGGTGACGCGGGTGCTGCTGCCGGAGGCGCGGCCGGGGCTGATCGCCGGCGCCACGGTGACCACTATCGCGCTGATCGGCTTCACCGCGATGGGAGGCGCGATCGGCTCCGGCGGACTGGGCGACCTGGCCTATCGCGACGGCTACCAGCGCTCGCACGCCGACGTGGCGCTGATCACCGTGGTGGTGCTGCTGTTGCTGGTGCAGGGGCTGCAGATGCTCGGCGATCGGCTGGTCGCGCATTACAGCCGGCGCTGAGCGCGCAGTGCCTTGCATCGCTCTTCTGTAGGAGCGGCTTCAGCCGCGACCGCTCTACCGGTAAATCCCGGTCGCGGCTGAAGCCGCTCCTACAGGAGGGCCGCCGCGGGCCTTTCGCCGCACGTATCGGCCGGGTCTGCTAGCTTGCCCGCATGGCGGCCTGGCCGCTCTTCTTCCCCACGTTTCCGGATTCCTGCCCATGACCAAACTCCCGCTTCGTCTGCTGCTTGGCGCCGCCGTGCTCGCCCTGACCGCCTGCGGCAAGTCCACGCCCGCGACCGACACCGCGCGGCTCAGCGTCGCCGCCACCGCGGTGCCGCATGCGGAGATCCTCGAAGTGGTAAAGCCGATGTTGGAGAAAGAGGGCCTGACCCTGGACGTGCGCGTGTTCAACGACTACGTGCAGCCCAACGACCAGGTGGTGCAGAAGCAGATCGACGTGAACTACTTCCAGACCGAGCCGTACCTGGATGCCTACAACCGCGATCGCAAGAGCGACCTGGTCACCGTGATCGGCGTGCACATCGAGCCGTTCGGCGCCTATTCGCGCCGCTTCAAGTCGCTGGCCGAGCTGCCGCAGGGCGCCGACGTGGTGATCCCCAACGATCCCAGCAACAACAGCCGCGCGCTGATCCTGCTCGACAAGGCCGGGATCATCAAGCTCAAGGATCCGGGCAATGCACTGTCCACCCAGCGCGACATCGTCGCCAACCCGAAGCAGCTGAAATTCCGCGAACTGGATTCGGCGATGCTGCCGCGCGTGCTGGACCAGGTCGATCTGGCGCTGATCAATACCAACTACGCGCTCGACGCCGGGCTCAATCCCACCCGCGACGCGCTGGCGATCGAGAGCAAGGACTCGCCGTACGTGAACTTCCTGGTCGCGCGCGCCGACAACAAGGACGATCCGCGCGTGCAGAAGCTGGCCAAGGCGCTGACCAGCCCCGAGGTCAAGGCCTTCATCGAGCGCAAGTACCAGGGCGCCGTACTGCCGGCGTTCTGAGCGGAGCGCGCGCATGCCGTTGCTGCTGGCCATTCCCCTGGCGATCGTGATCGCGCTGGCGGTGACCGCGGTGCTGTTGCCGTTGTCGCTGCTGCAGCGCTTCCGCTACGGCACCTCGCGGCGCCAGGCGCGGGCGTGGCTGGCCAGCGTGCAGTTCTGGTCGGCGCTGGTGTCGAGCCTCGTGTTGCTGGGCTTCGCGCTGATCGCCACGCACTGGTGGCCCGATGCGGCGACGTATGCCTGCATCGGCTGGGTAGCGGGCCTGGCGCTGGGCGCGCTGGGCATCTGGCTGAGCCGGTTCGAACCGCTGCCGCAGGGCCTGTACTACACGCCGAACCTGTGGCTGGTGCTGGGCTTGACGCTGCTGGTGGTGGCGCGGATCGGCGCCGGCCTGCTGCAGGGCTGGCGCAGCATGAGCGAGGGCGCGGCGTGGCCGGCGCAGGGCTGGATGAGCCACGCCAGCCTGCTCGGCGCCGCGGCGTTGTTGCTCGGGTACGCGTGCGCGTATGCGTGGCTGTTGCGGCGCCGCGTGCGCCACTTCGATCGCTATCGCGGCTACGACCGCTCGCCGCGCTGAGCGCCAAGCGGCGACACAAAAACAAACGGGCCCGAAGGCCCGTTTGCATGTGACGCGGTGCAGGCGTGCTTAGAAGCGCGCGCCGACGCCGAAGCTGACCAGCCACGGATCCAGCTTCAGATCCTGGCCGGTGCCGCTGCCGGCGACCTGCACTTCCGGACGCGAATGCATGTAGCGGGCATCGGCGCGGGCGAACCAGGTCGAGTTGATGTTCATGTCCACGCCGACGGTGCCGATCGCACCCTTGGCGGTGTCCAGGCCGACGTGCTGGCCGCTGGCCGACAGGCCGTCGATCTTCTCGTTGCTGAAGTTGGACTCGTAGTAACCGACGCCGACGAACGGACGGAACACGTTGTCCGCCTGGCCGAAGTGGTACTGGCCGCTCAGCGCGATCGGCTGCTGCTCGACGGTGCCGACCTTGCCCACGCCGCTGGCGCTGACGCGGTGGTTGAACTTGTCGGCGGCGCCCCACAGCTCGACGGCCCAGTTGTCGTTGATCAGCCAGCTGGCGCTGATGGTCGGCGCCGGGCCGCCGTCGACGTCGAGGCCGTTGGCCGGCTTGGAATGGGGGTCGAGCAGGGTCGCGCTGCCGACGACGGCAAAGCGCTTGCCGGATGCGGTGTCGCCGTCCTGCGCAAATGCGGCAGGCGCGAACGCAAGGGCGGAAACGACAGCCAGGCTCAGGATTTGAATGGACCGCATGGGAATCTCCTCAATCTTTTTTTTGTGGGGCCACAGGAGTGGGCGCGCACACCGTATCGATGAGAAGATGAATCGACGCCGACCTCGGTCGGATGGATGCAGGCATCGTTCAGACACCGGCGTTGGATGCTTGAAATAACGAGGTTTTAAGACTTGCCGATGTTTACCCAGATGCGTGCGGCGTGACGATGCAGGACGTGTTGCACGGCTTGCCTGCGCAGATTCGCGACGATTGCCGGGTGCTGATTCTCGGCTCCATGCCCGGCGCGATGTCGTTGCAGCACGCGCGCTACTACGCGCATCCGCGCAATCGCTTGTGGCCATTGCTTGGCGCGCTGTGCGGCTTCGATCCACAACTGGACTACGCCGCGCGGTTGCAGGCGATGCAGGCCTGCGGCGTTGGGCTGTGGGACGTGATCGGCCAGTGCCGGCGCAGCGGCAGCCTGGACACGGCGATCGTGCGCGGCAGCGAAGTGCCCAATCCCTTGCCGGCGCGCATCGCGCAATTGCCGCAGCTGCGCGCGATCGCCTGCAATGGCGCCGCAGCGGCGCAGGCGTTCGCGCGTTTCGTGCAGCCGCAGCTGGCGCCGCGCGTACCGCCGCTGGCGGTGCTGGCGCTGCCTTCGACCAGTCCGGCCAACGCCGCGTTTTCGCTGTCGCGGCTGCAGCAGGCGTGGGCGCCGCTGCAGGATTGGCTCATGCCGCCGCCTGCAGCGCCAGCGCAGCGCTGATCAGCGCCGTGCCCGCAGTCTCGGCGCGCGCAGCCGCAGCCACAGCGTCTGCACCAGCAGCACCGCGGCCAGCGCCAGCGCCACCCAGGCCGCGCTGCGCGCACCGTCCAGGCCGCTGCCGGCCTGCTTGACGTAGACCGCGGCCAGCGCCCACAGCGCCGCGGCGACATAGGCCAGATTGCCGCGCATCGCCCGGTTCAGGCCGAGCAGCAGCGCCGCGGCCAGCGCGAACAGCAGCAGGCTCCACGGCAGCATGTGTTCGGTGGATAGCCAGCGGTAGGCGACGATCACCTGCGCGGTGTTGAGGAAGGCGGCCAGCGACAGCCAGCCGGCGTGCAGCGACAGCGGCAGCCAGGCCCACAGCGCCTGCCACGGCTCGGCGCGCGGATCGCGCGACAGGCGCAGCGCGGCCAGCGCCAGGCACGCCAACGCCGCCCAGATCACCGCCAGCGCCAGCAGGAAATGCTGCTGCGAGAACACCGGCATCCACAGCGCGGTCAGGCCGAAGCCCAGTGCCGCCGGCAGCCGCACCTGCGCCAGCGCGCTGTCGCGCCGGCGCCGCGGCGACAGCTGCCACAGGCCGAAGGCCAGGTCGAGCAGGAAGATCGGGCCCCAGATCGCGAACGCGTAGCCGGCGGCGACGACCAGGGTGGGGTAGCGGTCGGAGATCGCGCCATTGGTCGGGCCGAACGCACCACGCTGCGCGAACCAGGCGACCAGCGGCATCGCCAGCGACATCAACAGCACGAACGCACGCATGGCGGCACTCCGATCAGGGTGCGGCGCATCCTAGGCGCGCGCCCGTGAAGGCGGTGCGGCGCTTGCCGCGGCGATGACGCCGGGACAATGCGCAGGCGTACAGTCCGCCGCGAACGCCGCAGACCGGCGCTTCTCGGCGCCGCCGCGCGGCCGCTGTAGGTTTTTTTGCCCGGCAAAGGTTGGCGCTGCGGCTGCGGGCCGCCACAATAGGGGTTTCCCCCTCATTAGTTGCCGGAGTTGCCCGCATGGCCGAAATCAAGGAAGCACTTGTCCCCGATATCGGTGACTACAGCGACGTCCCGGTAATCGAAGTGCTGGTGGCGGTCGGCGACACGGTGAAGAAGGACCAGAGCCTGGTCACCCTGGAGTCGGACAAGGCGACGATGGAAGTGCCGTCGCCGTTCGCCGGCGTGGTCAAGGAGCTGAAGGTCAAACTCGGCGACAGCCTGTCCGAGGGCAAGCTGGTGGCCTTGATCGAAGTGGCCGAGGACGGCGCCAGCACCGCCGCAGCTGCTCCGGCAGCGGCCAAGGCCGCGCCCGCGCCGGCCAAGCAGGAACCGGCCCAGCCGGCGCCGGCCGCGCAGCAGGCGACCAAGCCGGCGGCGGCTGCGGGCGGCGGCGGCATCGTCGAGGCGCGCGTGCCGGATATCGGCGACTACAGCGACGTGCCGGTGATCGAAGTGCTGGTCGCGGTCGGCGACACCGTGGCCAAGGACCAGAGCCTGGTGACCCTGGAATCGGACAAGGCAACGATGGAAGTGCCTTCGTCGGTGGCCGGCGTGGTCAAGGAACTGAAGGTCAAGGTCGGTGACAGCCTGTCCGAGGGCAAGGTCGTGGCGCTGATCGAAGTCGCCGGCGCCAGCGCCGATGCGCCGGCGGCAGGCGCGATCCAGGCCACCGCCGAGACCGGTGGCGGGGTGGAGCCGGTGCCAGCCTCGGCCGCGCCGGACAAGCTCGCGCAGCGCGAGATCGCCCAGGTGCAGGGTTCGGCGCCGGCCAAGGCGGGCGCCTCGGCGCCGTCGGCCGGCACCCCGAGCAGCCCGCCGGTGGAGTTCAACGCCGACAGCGTGCTGCCGCAGAAGGTGCCCTACGCCAGCCCGGCGGTGCGCGTGTTCGCCCGCGAACTGGGCGTGGATCTGTTCCAGGTCAGCGGCACCGAACACGGCGGCCGCATCACCAAGGACGACGTGCAGCGCTACGTCAAGGCCGCGCTGGCTGGCGGCGTGCCGGCCGCAGCGGCTGGCGGCGCATCGTCGGCCGGCGCATCGTCGGCCGGCGGCGGCAACGGCCTGAACCTGCTGCCGTGGCCGAAGGTCGATTTCGCCAAGTTCGGCGAGGTCGAGGTCAAGCCGCTGTCGCGGATCAAGAAGATCTCCGGCGCCAACCTGGCGCGCAACTGGGCGATGATCCCGCACGTCACCCAGTTCGAGCAGGCCGACATCACCGACCTGGAAGCCTTGCGCGTGGCGCTCAACAAGGAGAACGAGAAGGCTGGCATCAAGCTGACCATGCTCGCCTTCCTGCTCAAGGCCAGCGCCGCGGCGCTCAAGCAGTTCCCCGACTTCAACGCCTCGCTGGATGCGGCCGGCGAGAACCTGACCCTGAAGAAATACTTCCACATCGGCTTCGCCGCCGACACCCCGAACGGGCTGGTGGTGCCGGTGATCCGCGACGTGGACAAGAAGGGCGTGGTCGAACTGGCGCGCGAGAGCGGCGAGCTGGCCAAGAAGGCGCGCGACGGCAAGCTCGGTCCGGCCGAGATGAGCGGCGGCTGCTTCTCGATCAGCTCGCTCGGCGGCATCGGCGGCACCGCGTTCACGCCGATCGTCAATGCGCCGGAAGTGGCGATCCTGGGCGTGTCCAAGTCGGCGATCCAGCCGGTGTGGAACGGCAAGGAATTCGCGCCCAAGCTGATGCTGCCGCTGTCGCTGAGCTACGACCACCGGGTCATCGACGGCGCCGCGGCGGCGCGCTTCACCACCTACCTGAGCCAGGTGCTGGCGGACATGCGCCGCGTGCTGCTGTAAGTCCTGCCGCAACGGCGCCGCGCCCGGCGCGGCCCGTGTTTCCCCCACCTGCGTGCGCCGCGTCCATCGCGGCGCCGCCGTAAAACTGCAATCGCCCGCCGGCGCGCCGGCCGGGCCACAGGAGAAGCTGCATGGCGGTCATTGAGGTCAAGGTCCCGGATATCGGCGACTACAGCGAGGTTCCGGTCATCGAAGTGCTGGTCGCCGTCGGCGACACGGTGAAGAAGGATCAGGGCCTGCTGACCCTGGAGTCGGACAAGGCCACGCTGGAAGTGCCGTCGGCGGCGGCCGGCGTGATCAAGGAATTGAAGGTCAAGCTCGGCGACGTCCTGTCCGAGGGCGCGGTGATCGCGCTGCTGGAAACCGAGGACGCCGGCGCCGCGCCGGCCGCTGCGCCCGCGGCGGCCAAAGCCGAGGCGCCGGCCAGCAAGCCGCCGGTGGCGCCGTCGCACCGCGCCCCGGCCGAGCCGCCGGCGCCCAAGCCGGCGCTGGCCAGCGGCAAGCCGGCCGACATCGAATGCAAGATGGTGGTGCTCGGCGCCGGCCCCGGCGGCTACACCGCCGCGTTCCGCGCCGCCGACCTGGGCCTGGACACGGTGCTGATCGAGCGCTACGCCAGCCTCGGCGGCGTCTGCCTCAACGTTGGCTGCATCCCGTCCAAGGCGCTGCTGCACGCTGCCGCGGTGATCGACGAGGTGGCCCATGCCGGCGACTTCGGCGTGACCTTCAGCGCGCCCAAGATCGCCCTGGACAAGCTGCGCGCGTACAAGGAAAACGTGGTCGGCAAGCTCACCGGCGGCCTGGCCAGCATGGCCAAGCAGCGCAAGGTGCGCACCGTCACCGGCGTGGCGTCGTTCGTGTCGCCCAACGAGCTGGAAATCGTCGGCGCCGACGGCAAGACCCAACTGCTGCGTTTCGAGCACTGCATCATCGCCGCCGGGTCGCAGGCGGTGAAGCTGCCGAACTTCCCGTGGTACGACAAGCGGGTGATGGACTCCACCGACGCGCTGGAACTGCAGGAGATCCCCAAGACCCTGCTGGTGGTCGGTGGCGGCATCATCGGCCTGGAAATGGCCACCGTGTACAGCGCGCTGGGCAGCAAGGTCACCGTGGTCGAGTTCATGGACCAGCTGATGCCGGGCGCCGACAAGGACCTGGTCAAGCCGCTGGCCGATCGCCTGAAGAAGCAGGGCGTGGAGGTCTACCTGAAGACCAAGGCCACCGAGGTCAAGGCCGACAAGAAGGGCATCACCGTGTCCTTCGAGGCCGCGGCCGCGGGCGAGCAGCCGGCGCTGGGCGCGACCAGCTACGACCGCGTGCTGGTCGCGGTGGGCCGCTCGCCGAACGGCAAGAAGATCGGCGCGGAGAAGGCCGGCGTCAACGTCACCGAGCGCGGCTTCATCCCGGTCGATCGGCAGATGCGCAGCAACGTGCCGCACATCTTCGCCATCGGCGACATCGTCGGCAACCCGATGCTGGCCCACAAGGCCACGCACGAGGGCAAGCTCGCCGCCGAAGTGGCCGCCGGCGAGAAGAAGGAGTGGGTGGCGCGGGTGATTCCGTCGGTGGCCTACACCAACCCGGAGATCGCCTGGGTCGGTGTCACCGAGACCGAGGCCAAGGCCAAGGGCCTGAAGGTCGGCGTGGCCAAGTTCCCGTGGGCGGCCAGCGGCCGCGCCATCGGCATCGGCCGCACCGAGGGCTTCACCAAGCTGATCTTCGACGAGGAAACGCACCGGATCATCGGCGGCGCCATTGTCGGCGTGCATGCCGGCGACCTGCTGGCCGAGATCGGCCTGGCGATCGAGATGGGCGCGGAGGCCGAGGACATCGGCCACACCATCCACGCCCACCCGACCCTGAGCGAGTCGGTCGGCATGGCCGCCGAGGTCTACGACGGCACCATCACCGACCTGTACATCCCGAAGAAGAAGTAAACCGCCTCGCGCCTGGCGATGCCGACGACGCCCCGCCGCTGCGGGGCGTCGTCGTGTCTGCGCTGCGGCGATTGTGGAGAAGCCGATGCGCGAAATGCCGCTGTGCCCCGAACTGCAGGCGTTGCTGGACCGCGAACTTGGCCAGGGCAACCGCATGCAGGAACCGCCACACTGCAGCGACTGGCCCGAGCCTGGCTCGGTGTTCGTGGCCTTGCGGCACGATCTGCGCAGCGTCATGGGCGATCTGCCCGCGGCGGTGCGCCACACGGTATGCCGCGATCCGCACTACGGCTGGCACGACGAGTGCTATTGCGAACTGCACAAGCACTTGTTGGTCGCGGGCGCCACCAAGCTGCCGTGACGGGGGCTGCGGCGCGGCGACCCGGTCGATCTGCCTGGGCGGCGCACCTGCGCTGGCACGTAGCGACGCGCTCGCTGCGGACGCAAGAAGGCCCGCGCATGGCGGGCCTTCTCGGGGTGCAACGGAGGTCGCGCGATCAGAACGCGAAGGTCACGCCGGCCACCGGGCCCTTGAACTCCTGCTTCAGGCCGACGTTGGTCAGCGAGGCGGAGTTGGAGTCGGTCTCGCGGTCCACGTCCAGCTTGAACCAGTCGTAGCCGGCGAAGATGCCGAAGTTCCGGGTGAAGCGGTACTCGACGATCGCATTGGCGCGGCTCAGGTCGCCGTCGTACTTGCCGAAATCGCCCCACTTGGTGTTGACGTACTGGCCCTGCGCGCTGAACAGCCAGTGCTCGTTCGGCTGTGCGGTGAAGCGCACGCCGACCACCGGCGCGGCGCCGTCTTCGCTCTCGTCGATGAAGGTGCCCGAATACAGGTCGCCCAGGTCGGCGTAGGCATTGGCCTGCACCTTGGCCCATTCGGCGCCGATCTGCAGGCCGAGGCTGAACTGCGGGGTGTCGATGACCGAGTAGTCGTACACCAGGCTGGCGACCTGGTACTTCAGCTCGCCCTTGACGAAGCTGCCGGCCGGCACGGTGGCGCCGTCGTAGCTGAGGTCCTCGCCCAGTTCCTCGCGGCGGTCCTTGTCGTACTTGAAGTAGTCGAAGATCAGGCGCTGGCGGGTGCTGATGCGGAACATGCCGTCCACGCGCGGCTCCCATTCCTTGCCGCCGAAGTCGAAGTCCTGCGAGCCTGAGATTTCGTTGCCGGCAATGGTGGTGTTGCCACGCAGGGTGTTGTCGTTGTCCACGTTCATCGCGCCGAGACGGATGGTGAAGCGGTCGTCGGTGTCTTCGGCGTGGGCGGGGAGGGCGTAGGCGGCGGCGAGCGCGCACGGCAACGCAAGGGCGAGCAAATGTTTCATAGGGGGCGAAGCTCCGTCATCTGGGGATGGATGCGCCGATGGCGAGCGCCACCGCGTGCCGCAACTATCCTTAAAACCATGTCCACCATCCGTGAAGGTATGGAGGTGCATCGGTCACAGAATCGCAGGCAAAAAGAAGAGCCCCGGTCGCCCGGGGCTCCATGGGTCCGCGCTGCAAATCGACGAGGATGGGCGCAGTCCCTGCAGGATCGGACCGGGGACGGGATGAAAAGTTCCCACGCAAATCCCTGTTGCGATGCATCAATGCGGGCCGCGGCGCGGGTCCGCGACGTGCTATCGTTGGCGGCTTGGCTCGATCGGGGGACGGCCGCGACCTTTGGCGGTTGTCTCGCAAATTGTCCCATTGCTATAATTCCACGGCTCGACGGACGCGAAGACGTCCTCAACCCACCACCAACTGCAGGATTTTCTGTGCTGAACTCCGTTGATGCGGGTCGGCGGCTGATGCTGCGCGCAGCGATTTACCCGCTGGTGGCGGTGGCCGTGGTTTCCCTGGCGTTCCTGCTGGTGGGGCCGAAGTACGCCATGGGCGCTGCCGCAACCGGGCTGGCGACGGTGGCGGGAGGATGGCTGGCGGCACGCACCGCGTTGAGCGGCGGCGTGCAGGCGGCAGGTGCGGCGATGGCGCGGTTGATCGTGGCCATGGTGCTGAAGTGGGTGTTGGTGTTCGCGGTACTGGCGCTGGGCTTTGCCTGGTGGCGGCTGCCTCCTCTGGCCCTGTTGGCGGGTATCGCCGTCGGGCTGATGTTCCAGGTTCTGGCTCTGGCCAGACGTTGATCGAATCACGATAAAGGCTCAGGACTCATGGCGGGCGAGGAAGCAACCCCTACCTCCTACATCCAGCACCACCTGCAGAACCTCACCTTCCAGGTGCAGGAAGGCGGGTTCTGGCAGGTGCACGTCGACACCCTGGTGATGTCGGTGCTGTCCGGCCTGTTGATGGTGTTCGGCTTCTGGATCGCCACGCGCAAGGCCACCGCCGGCGTGCCGGGCAAGTGGCAGGCGTTCGTGGAGATCCTGCTGGAGTTCGTCGACCGCCAGGCCAAGGACACCTACCACGGCACCAGCAAGCTGGTGACCCCGATCGCGATCACCCTGTTCTTCTGGATCCTGATGATGAACCTCATCAAGATGATCCCGGCGGACTTCATCGCGATCCCGCTAGCCTTGGCCGGCATTCACTACTGGAAGCCGGTGCCCACCGCCGACGTCAACGCCACCCTGGGCATGTCGATCAGCGTGTTCTTCCTGATGATCTTCTTCTCGCTGCGCTCCAAGGGCGTGGGCGGGATGACCAAGGAATTCCTGACCGCCCCGTTCGGCAAGTGGATGCTGCCGTTCAACCTGATCCTCAATATCGTCGAGTGGGTGAGCAAGCCGATCTCGCTGGCGATGCGACTGTTCGGCAACATGTTCGGCGGCGAGATCGTGTTCCTGCTGATCTGGGTGCTGGGCGGTGCCGGCATCTTCGGCGCCCTGGCCGGCGGCGCGTTCGGCTTCGGCTGGATGCTGTTCCACCTGCTGGTGATCCCGCTGCAGGCTTTCATCTTCATGATGCTGTCCATCGTGTATCTGAGCCTGGCGGAAGACAGCCACTGACGTTTCTGCTTCACGCGTTTTACGCAACCCTTCGTTCGATTCACCATCCTCAAGCAACTTTGTTCTCGGAGAAAACCATGTACTTCGCCGTCCTGACCAACCTCGCCCAAGTCCAGAGCTCCACCGTCCTCGCCGTCGGCATCATGATCGGCCTGGCCGCGCTGGGTGCCGGCCTCGGTCTGGCCATCATGGCCGGCAAGTTCCTGGAGTCGGCCGCGCGCCAGCCGGAACTGATCCCGGTGCTGCAGGTGCGCATGTTCATCACCGCCGGCCTGATCGACGCCGCGTTCATCATCAGCGTCGCGGTCGGCCTGCTGTTCGCGTTCGCCAACCCGATGATCGGCGAGTTCGTGTCGCGCCTGCCGCAGGGCGGTTGATCCAGTAGCACCGGCGGACGGCCGCAGCGATGCGGCCGCCCCGCTGCGGATGAAGGTTCGGACGCGCCCGCCGCGATGGCGGTGCGTCCACCCCGTCACTTTGGCTGAGCGTACCCAATGAATATCGGTCTCACCCTCTTTGCCCAGGCGCTGGCGTTTGCCGGTCTGATCTGGATCGTCGCGACCAAGATCTGGCCGCCGCTGATGAAGGCCATCGAAGAGCGCCAACAGAAGATCGCCGAAGGCCTCGCCGCCGCCGATCGCAGCCAGAAGGATCTGGCGCAGGCGCAGGAAAAGGTCAACGAAGCGCTGAAGGACGCACGCGTCAAGGCCAACGAAATCATCGACCAGGCCCACGCGCGCGCCAACCAGATCGTCGAAGCGGCCAAGAACGAGGCGATCGCCGAGGCCAACCGGCAGAAGGATCTGGCCCAGGCCGAGATCGACGCCGCGGCCAACCGTGCGCGCGAAGAACTGCGTCGCCAGGTGTCGCTGCTGGCGGTGAGCGGTGCGGAAAGGCTGCTCAAGCGCGAAATCGACGCCACCGCCCACAAGGCGCTGCTCGACGAGCTGGCGGCGGAGATCTGAGATGAGCCAGGCCCTCACACTGGCGCGTCCGTATGCCCGCGCCGCGTTCGCCGCGGCCAGCGATGCCGGCAAGCTCGCGCCCTGGTCGCAGGCCTTGGCGTTCTCCGCCCAGGTCGCCGCCGATCCGCGCGTGGCGGCGTTGCTGCACAACCCGCAGCTGCAGCGCGAGCAGGCGGTGGCGCTGTTGGCGCCGCAGGTGGCAGACGAGCAGTACGCGCGCTTCCTGAGCCTGCTGGCCGAAGGGCAGCGGTTGCCGCTGCTGCCCGAGATCGCCGGGCTGTACGATCAGCTGCGTGCTGAGGCCGAATGCGTGGTCAAGGCCAACGTGACCTCGGCCACCCAACTGAGCGACGCGGAGGTGGCCTCGTTGAAGGTGGCGCTGAAGCAGCGCTTCGGCCGCGAGGTCGAGATCACCACGGCGGTGGACGCTTCGCTGATCGGCGGCGCGGTGATCGATGCCGGCGACGTGGTCATCGACGGTTCGCTGAAAGGCAAGCTGTCGCGCCTGCAATCCGCACTGGCCCACTAAGAAGCGGGAATGGCGAATAGAGAAAAGAGAACCCGGCCCGGCGGCGACGCCACCAGCGATTCCCGATTCCCCATTCCCGATTCTCAAAGAAGCTAACCAAAAGTCGCCATCCGCCTTCGCGCGGTGGACGATCCGAAGGAAACCAAGATGGCAACCACGCTCAACCCCTCCGAAATCAGCGAACTGATCAAGAACCGCATCGAGCAGGTCAAGCTGACTGCGGAGTCGCGCAACGAAGGCACGGTCACCAGCGTGTCCGACGGCATCGTGCGCATCTTCGGCCTGGCCGACGTGATGCAGGGCGAGATGATCGAACTGCCGAACGAGACCTACGCCCTGGCGCTGAACCTGGAGCGCGACTCGGTCGGCGCCGTGGTGCTCGGCGACTACGAGAACCTGCGCGAAGGCGACGTGGCCAAGACCACCGGCCGCATCCTGGAAGTGCCGGTGGGCAAGGAACTGCTCGGCCGCGTGGTCAACGCGCTGGGCGAGCCGATCGACGGCAAGGGCCCGCTGGGCACCTCGCAGACCGCGCCGGTGGAGCGCGTGGCGCCGGGCGTGATCTGGCGCAAGTCGGTCGACCAGCCGGTGCAGACCGGCTACAAGTCGGTCGACGCGATGATCCCGATCGGCCGCGGCCAGCGCGAGCTGGTCATCGGCGACCGCCAGACCGGCAAGACCGCGCTGGCGATCGATGCGGTGATCAACCAGAAGACCACCGGCATCAAGTGCGTGTACGTGGCGATCGGGCAGAAGGCCTCGACCGTCGCCAACATCGTGCGCAAGCTGGAAGAGAACGGCGCGCTGGCGCATACCATCGTGGTCGCCGCGACCGCCTCCGAATCGGCCGCGATGCAGTACATCAGCGCCTACGCCGGCTGCACCATGGGCGAGTACTTCATGGACCGCGGCGAAGACGCGCTGATCGTGTACGACGATCTGTCCAAGCAGGCCGTGGCCTACCGCCAGATCTCGCTGCTGCTGAAGCGTCCGCCGGGCCGCGAAGCGTATCCGGGCGACGTGTTCTACCTGCACAGCCGCCTGCTGGAGCGCGCCGCGCGCGTGTCCGAGGACTACGTGGAGAAGTTCACCAACGGCGAAGTGAAGGGCAAGACCGGTTCGCTGACCGCGCTGCCGATCATCGAGACCCAGGCCGGCGACGTGTCCGCGTTCGTGCCGACCAACGTGATCTCGATCACCGACGGCCAGATCTTCCTGGAAACCGACCTGTTCAACGCCGGCATCCGTCCGGCGGTGAACGCCGGCATCTCGGTGTCGCGCGTCGGCGGCGCCGCGCAGACCAAGATCATCAAGAAGCTCTCCGGCGGCATCCGCATCTCGCTGGCGCAGTACCGTGAGCTGGCGGCGTTCGCGCAGTTTGCCTCGGACCTGGACGAAGCCACCCGCAAGCAGCTCGAGCGCGGCCAGCGCGTCACCGAACTGATGAAGCAGAAGCAGTACCTGCCGATGTCGATCGCCAACCAGGCGCTGTCGATCTACGCGGTCAACGAAGGCTTCCTGGACGACGTGCCGGTCAACAAGATCGGCGCGTTCGAAGAAGGCCTGCACGCGCACTTCGCCAACACCGCCGGCGAGCTGATCGCCAAGGTCAACGACAGCGGCGACTGGAACGGCGAGATCGAAGCGGCGTTCAAGAAGGGCATCGGCGAGTTCAAGACCACGGGCAGCTGGTAAAGAGCCGGGATTCGGGATTGGGCATTCGGGATTCGCAAGAGCGGTGGTTCAGGGGGCTTGGTCGATCCCCGAGCATCGTTCCGGATCTCCAGATTCAGGTATTTTGGGTTGTAGGTGAGGTGAGTTTGGGAGCTTTAGCTAATCCCCAATCCCCAATCCCGAATCCCACGAGCGGAGCGAGCGAGTAATGGCAGGCGGACGCGAAATCAAAACCAAGATCAAGAGCGTGCAGAACACCCGCAAGGTGACGCGCGCGCTCGAGATGGTCTCGGCCTCCAAGATCCGCAAGGCGCAGGATCGGATGAAGACCTCGCGCCCGTACGCGCAGGCGATGAAGCAGGTGATCGGGCATCTGGCGCAGGCCAGCACCGACTACACGCATCCGTTCCTGGTGCAGCGCGACGAGGTCAAGCGTGTCGGCTACATCGTGATCTCCTCCGATCGCGGCCTGGCCGGTGGCCTCAACAACAACCTGTTCCGCAAGATGCTGGGCGAAGTGCGCCAGTGGCAGGACAAGGGCGCCGGCATCGACGTGGTCACCATCGGCCAGAAGGCTTCGGTGTTCTTCCGCCGGCTCAAGGTCGAGATGGTCGGCAGCGTCAGCCACCTAGGCGACGTGCCGCAGCTGGAGCAGCTGATCGGCGTGATCAAGGTGATGCTGGATGCGTTCACCGAGGGCAAGGTCGACCGCGTCTACCTGGTCTACAACCGCTTCGTGAACACGATGACGCAGAAGGCCAGCTTCGACCAGCTGCTGCCGCTGCCGGCGGCGGAGAACCAGGTCGCGCACCACGACTGGGACTACCTGTACGAACCCGATGCCGCGACCGTGCTGGAGCACGTGATGACGCGCTACATCGAGTCGCTGGTGTACCAGGCGGTGCTGGAGAACGTGGCCTCCGAACATGCCGCGCGCATGGTCGCGATGAAGGCGGCCAGCGACAACGCCAACAAGCTGATCAGCACCTTGCAGCTGATTTACAACAAGGCGCGGCAGGCGGCGATTACCCAGGAAATTTCCGAGATCGTCGGCGGCGCGGCGGCCGTCTAAGTGCCGGGATTCGGGATTGGAGAATCGGGATTGGCAAGAGCTGCGAAGCGCGCTTTTACGAATCCCGAATCCCAAATCCCGAATCACGAAATCCATGGGATGGCGCAGGCCATCCGCACAGAACTAAAGCTAACCGGAGCAGCAAAATGAGTCAGGGCAAGATCGTTCAGATCATCGGCGCGGTCGTCGACGTCGAATTCGCGCGTGCCGATGTGCCGAAGATTTACGACGCACTGAAGGTCGAAGGCACGGCCATCACGCTGGAAGTGCAGCAGCAGCTCGGCGACGGCATCGTGCGCACCATCGCGCTCGGTTCCACCGACGGCCTCAAGCGCAACCTGCTGGCGACCAATACCGGCCGCGCGATCTCGGTGCCGGTCGGCCCGGGCACGCTGGGCCGGATCATGGACGTGCTGGGCCGCCCGATCGACGAGGCCGGCGACGTGCAGGCCACCGACCATTGGGAAATCCACCGCGCCGCGCCGAGCTACGAAGACCAGTCCTCGGCCACCGAGCTGCTGGAAACCGGCATCAAGGTCATCGACCTGATGTGCCCGTTCGCCAAGGGCGGCAAGGTCGGCCTGTTCGGCGGCGCCGGCGTCGGCAAGACCGTCAACATGATGGAACTGATCAACAACATCGCCAAGGCGCACTCGGGTCTGTCCGTGTTCGCCGGCGTGGGCGAGCGTACCCGCGAGGGCAACGACTTCTACCACGAGATGAAGGACTCCAACGTCCTGGACAAGGTCGCGATGGTGTACGGCCAGATGAACGAGCCGCCGGGCAACCGCCTGCGCGTCGCGCTGACCGGCCTGACCATGGCCGAGTACTTCCGCGACGAGAAGGACGAGAACGGCAAGGGCAAGGACGTGCTGCTGTTCGTCGACAACATCTACCGCTACACCCTGGCCGGTACCGAAGTGTCGGCGCTGCTGGGCCGCATGCCGTCGGCGGTGGGTTACCAGCCGACCCTGGCCGAGGAAATGGGCGTGCTGCAGGAGCGCATCACCTCGACCAAGACCGGCTCGATCACCTCGATCCAGGCCGTGTACGTGCCCGCGGACGATTACACCGACCCGTCGCCGGCGACCACCTTCGCCCACCTCGACTCGACCGTCGCGCTGTCGCGCAGCATCGCTTCGCTGGGTATCTACCCGGCGGTGGATCCGCTGGATTCGACCTCGCGCATGATGGATCCGAACGTGATCGGCCACGAGCACTACGACACCGCGCGCCGCGTGCAGATGACCCTGCAGAAGTACAAGGAACTGAAGGACATCATCGCGATCCTGGGCATGGACGAGCTGTCCGAAGAGGACAAGCAGTCGGTGTCGCGCGCGCGCAAGATCGAGCGCTTTTTCAGCCAGCCGTTCCACGTGGCCGAAGTGTTCACCGGCTCGCCGGGCAAGTACGTGTCGCTGAAGGACACCATCCGCGGCTTCAAGGGCATCGTCGAAGGCGAGTACGACCACCTGCCGGAGCAGGCGTTCTACATGGTCGGCAGCATCGAAGAAGCGGTCGAGAAGGCCAAGAAGATGGCCGAGAAGGCGTAACAGCCGGGATTCGGCATTCGGGATTAGGGATACGCAAGGCGGCATCGAGGGCGAGGGATTCGGAGTGAAGGCAAGGCGGCGTGACCGCTTTGGCCAATCCCGAATCCCCAATCCCCAATCCCGCCTCGCGCCAGCGAGGTAACCATGAGCACCATCCGTTGCGACATCGTCAGCGCCGAGCACGAGATCTACCACGGTGAAGCGACCCTGGTGGTCGCCACCGGCGAGCTGGGCGAGCTGGGCATCGCGCCCAAGCACGCGCCGCTGATCACCCGGCTCAAGCCCGGCAAGGTGGTGGTCACCACCGCCAGCGGCGAGCAGCTGGATTTCGCCATTTCCGGCGGCATCCTCGAGGTGCAGCCGCAGGTGGTGACCATTCTGGCCGACACCGCGATCCGCGCGCAGGACATCGACGAGGCGTCGGTTCGCAAGGCCAAGGAAGAAGCCGAGCGCATGCTCGCCAACCGCGGCGACGGCATCGATGTGGCCGAGGCGCAGGCCAAGCTGGCGGAAGTCACCGCGCAGCTGCAGGCGCTGGAACGCCTGCGCAAGAACCTCAAGCACTGAGCCTCGCTGCGCGCGCCGCCTGGCGCAGGCATGCGACGAAGACGCCGGCAACTGCCGGCGTTTTTCGTTTGTGCGGTGCGGTTCGCCGATTGCCGCGCGGCGCCGTTATGCAGCGGCGAAGAGCGCAGCTGGCGCAGCGCGCGTATGCCGGCATCGTCGCGCAACAGTGACATGGCGCACGGCGCAGGCTTTATCGCCGCTGACTCGATTGCACGCGCGCGTCGCAACCGCGGCGTGCTGCAACGAAATCGTCCAACGGCTTGTGCAAGATGGCGGCCCGATCTGCGGACTCCTTCCCCCACGCAGACGGTTTTTCAGGAGAGACCCGATGACCGCTTCCGCTGCTGCCACACTTCCGCGCGTGCTGAGCGCACTGCTGGCCGGTACCGCCATGCTGGGCTGCGCGATGCCCGCGCGCAGCGCCACGCCGCTGGAGCCGCTGCTCGACCGCATCGTCGAACGCAACGCGATCGGCGACCAGGTCGCGCTGAGCAAGTGGGACAGCGGCAAGCCGGTACTGGACGCCACCCGCGAGGCCGCGGTGCTGGCCAGCGTGCGCGAACAGGCGCCGGCGCACGGCGTGGATGCGGACGATGCGGCGCGCTTCTTCGGCATGCAGATCGAGTCCAACAAGCTGGTGCAATACCAGTTGCTGGAGCGCTGGCGGCTGCGCGGCCGCGCGCCGGACCAGCCGCGTCCGGACCTGGCCGCATTGCGCGCGCGCCTGGACCAGTTGCAGGGCGAGATGCTGGACGCCCTGCAGGCCAATGCCGCGACCCGGCAGGCGCCGGATTGCCCGGCGGCGACCGCGCGCGCGGCCGAGGCCTATGCGCTGCGCTGGCAACTGGACCAGGTCCATCGCACCGCGCTGGTGCGCAGCCTGGGCGATTTCTGCCACTGAGCGGTGCGCGTCGCAATCAGATTGCGCGCAGATGCGGTCGCAATTCGGTCAATTCTGTAGGAGCGGCTTCAGCCGCGACGGGCTTTCCCGATAGGGCCTGTCGCGGCTGAAGCCGCTCCTACAGGGGTCTGTGCATGTTGAAGCCAGCGCCTAGCGCCTAGCGGTACACCAGGTGCCGCCCGACGAAGAACGACAGCACCGCCAGCAGGCCCTCGACCACCGGCTTGGCCAGCCAGGCCAGGCGCAGGCCCAGCGCGTCCACGCACAGCGACACCAGCCAGGTGCTGAGCAGGGTCATCAGGATCCACATCGCCATGAAGCGGCCGAAGCGCTGCCAGCCCAGGCGCGCGCCGTCGTCGCTGGCGAAGGTGATGCGGCCGTTGAGCCAGAAGCCGAGCAGCGCGCCGCACACGCGGCCGAGCACGTTGGCCGGGATCGGCGGCATGCCGGCGGCGGTCGCCGCGACGAACACGCTCCAGTCGATCAGCAGTTGCAGCAATCCGATCAGCACGAATTGACCGCCCTGGCGCAGCAGACTCATGGAAGCCCTGGGTTGGGATCAAGCGCGCATGCTAGCGTCTGCCACGCAGATGTAAATGCCGCGGCGTCGCGAGGCTTCGGGCGTTGCGGCACGCACACGCGGCTGCCTCTAAAATCCCCGTCAGACCCGGAATGGAACTTCCCCATGAGCCTGCCCCTGCACGTCGTGATCCTTGCCGCCGGTGCGGGCAAGCGGATGAAGTCCGCCAAGCCCAAGGTGCTGCAACCCATCGCCGGCCGGCCGATGCTGGCCCACGTGATCGAAACCGCGCGCCAGTTGCAGCCGGCGGCGATCCATGTGGTCTATGGCCATGGCGGCGACGCGGTGCGCGCGGCCTTCGGCGACCAGCCGGATCTGCTGTGGGCCGAGCAGGCGCAGCAATTGGGCACCGGGCATGCGGTGCAGCAGGCGATGGCCGCGGTGCCGGATGCGGCCACCGTGCTGGTGCTGTACGGCGACGTGCCGCTGACCCGCGCCGACACCTTGTTGCGCCTGCTGCACTCGCCGGGGCGGCTGGCGGTGCTGGTGGCCGAACCCGACGACCCCAGCGGCTATGGCCGCATCGTGCGCGACGCGGCGGGCAAGGTCGCGGCGATCGTGGAGCACAAGGATGCCGACGACGATCAGCGCCGCATCCGCGCCATCAACACCGGCATCGTCACCGCCGAATCCACCGCGCTCAAGCGCTGGCTGGCGCAATTGCGCAGCGACAACGCGCAAGGCGAGTACTACCTCACCGACGTGTTCGCCGCCGCCGCTGCCGAATTCACCCCGGCGGAGATGGTGCTGGTGGCCGATCCGATCGAGGCCGAGGGCGCCAACGACCCCTGGCAGCTGGCGCAGCTGGAGCGCGCCTGGCAGCTGCGCGCGGCGCGCGCGCTGTGCGAGCAGGGTGCGCACCTGCTGGATCCGAACCGGTTGGACCAGCGCGGCCGCGTGCGCGTGGGCCGCGACGTGTGCATCGACGTGAACGTGGTGCTGGAAGGCGAGGTGGAACTGGGCGACGGGGTCAGCATCGGTCCGTTCGTGCGGCTGAAGGACGTGGTGCTGGGGCCGGGCACCGAAGTGCGCGCGCACTGCGACCTGGAAGGCGTGGTCACCGAAGGCGCGGTGATGATCGGGCCGTTCGCGCGGCTGCGGCCGGGCACGGTGCTGGCCGACGGCGTGCACATCGGCAATTTCGTCGAGACCAAGAAGGTGGTGCTCGGCGTCGGCAGCAAGGCCAATCATCTGAGCTATCTGGGCGATGCGACCATCGGCAGCGGGGTCAATATCGGCGCCGGCACCATCACCTGCAACTACGACGGCGTGAACAAGTCGCAGACCACGATCGGCGACGACGTCTTCGTCGGCTCCAACAGCGCCCTGGTGGCACCGTTGACGATCGGTGCGGGCGCCACCATCGGCGCCGGGTCGGTGATCACGCGCGATGCGCCGGCCGGCCAGCTCACCGTGGCGCGGGCGCGGCAGGCCACGCACGAAGACTGGAAGCGGCCGAAGAAGAAATAGCCGGCAGCGGGGCGCTGGGCGGCGCGTGACAGGCATCGCAGCCGCACGCGCAGGGCCGCGCTAAGGTGGCGCGGCTGGCCGGATCCGGCGCCAGCGTCGCAACGCTCCATGGAGGTGTTCGATGTCGGTACGACGCATGCGATGGTGGGTCTTGATGGTGCTGGTGGCGGCGGGCGGCGTGCACGCGCAGACCTTCCGCCTGTACCTGGCGCCCGATGGCGACGATGCCGCGGCCGGGACCAGCGCCGCCACCGCATTGAAGACGTTGAGCGCCGCGCAGCAACGGCTGCTGGCGCAACCGCCGCCGGCGGCGGTGGAGATCGTGGTCGCGCCCGGCACCTATCTGGGCCAGTCGGTGCGCTGGACGTTCCGCAATGGCGCGCCGCTGCGCATCGTCGCCGCCTCCGGTGCGAGCACGATGCCGCACTTCGACGGACGCGGCGGCGGCACCTGGTTCACCCTGCGTGGCGGCGGCAACCAGCGCACCCAGCTGCAGTTCGTCGGCCTGGAAGTCAGCGACTACTGGATGGCGATGGACCTGGGCAGCAGCAACGCGGCCGCCGACGGCAATGCCGGCAACGAGATCCGCGGCATGCGCTTCGTCCGCATCGGCGGCATCCACGGCCAGGGCGATCCGGCGTATTCGTATGCGGCGATCCGCTTGCAGAACTCGCGCGACAACGTGATCGCCGACAACCAGTTCAGCGCGATCGAGAACAGCAAGGAAACCTCCGGCTACATCCATGCGCTGTACCTGGCGCGGCATTCGACCGGCAATACGGTCGAGGGCAACAGCTTCACCGACGTCAACGGCGACGTGGTGCGCACCCGTGATGCCTCCGACGATACCGTCGTGCGTGGCAACCACTTCGTGCGCGCCGGCAAGTACGCCGCGTTCTCCGACTGGTTCGACCCGGACCAAGGCGAATGTCCGTCGCAGGGCGGGCGCTTCGTCGACAACACGGTCGGCGCCGGTTACTACGGCGCGATTCCGGCCACGGCCACGACGGGCGCCGACGATGCCTGCGGCGCGCTGGGTACGCCGCGCATCGTCGAGAGCGGCACCGTACACGAGTAAGTGCGTGTGCACCCTGTAGGAGCGGCTTCAGCCGCGACAGACATTCCGGTAGAACCTGTCGCGGCTGAAGCCGCTCCTACAGGGGGCGTGAGGCGCTAGCTCGCCGATGCCAGCGGCAACTGCACCGCCACGCACAGCCCGCCTTCGTCGCGGTTCTGCAGCGACAGGCGGCCGCCGTGCGCTTCGACGATCTCGCGTGTCAGCGCCAGGCCCAGGCCGGTGCCGTTGCGCTTGGTCGAATAGAACGGCATCAGCGCGTTGTGCAGCACCGCTTCGTTCATGCCGCTGCCGCGGTCCAGCACCTCGATGCGCAGCCATTCGGGACGGGTGGAGACGCGGATGCGCACGCTGTCCGCCGGTGCCTGGCCCTCGGGGCTGGATTCGTGCGCGTTCTTGACCAGGTTGAGCAGCGCCTGCTGCAACTGCGCCGGATCGACCCGGCTGTGCAGGTCGGGCGCTTCCAGTTCCAGCGCGAACGGGATCTGCTGCTGCAGCCCGGCCAGGAACTGCGCCCAGTGCACGGTCTGCAACTGCGGCTGCGGCAGCTTGGCGAAGCGCGCGTAGCCGCGGATGAAGCCTTCCAGGTGCCGCGCGCGCTCCTCGATGGTGCCGAACACTTCTTCCAGCCGTTCCACCTTCTGCCGCCGCACCAACTCGGCGCCGGAGTGTGCCAGCGAGGCGATCGGCGCCAGCGAGTTGTTCAATTCGTGGCTGATCACCCGGATCACCTTCTTCCAGGTATGCACTTCCTGGCGGCGCAGCTCGGCGGTGAGCAGGCGGATCAGCAGCAGTTCGTGCGGACGGCCGTTGAGGCGGAAGCGGCGCCGCGACAGGTGGTAGACCTGCTCCTCTTCCGGGTCCTCGTCGTCGTCGATGGTGAACAGGCTGTCGCCGCCGCGCGCCACGGCCTCGCGCAGCGCCGGCGGCATGCCCAGCAACAGGTCGTCCAGGCGCTGGCCTTCCAGTTTCCAGCCGCCGTGCAGCAGCTTGCGCGCGGCCAGGTTGGAGAACACCACGCGGCGCAGGCCGTCGCCGCCGTTGGAGGTCAGCAGCATCGCCACCGGGGTGTTCTGCACCATGGTGTCGAGCATCAGTTCGCGCTGCGCCAGGCCCTGGCGTTGCTCGCGCAGGATCTCGCCCAGCTGCCGGTGCGCGGCGACCATCTCGCCCAGTTCGTCGTCGCCGCGCCAGTGCACGCCGAAGTTGTATTCGCCGTCGCGGTAGCTGCTGACGGTGCCGGCCAGGGCGCGGAACAGCGAGCGCATCGGCGCGGTGGCGCGGCGCAGCGTCCACCACATCAGCGCCAGCAGCGACAGCGCCGAGAACGTCACCACTTCCCAGCCGCGGTCCATCCAGTACGCCAGCAGCCACGGCATCGCCGCGGCCAGCGCCAGCACCGGCAACAGGCGCAGGAACAGGCCGACGGTGAAGGAGCGGCGCAGTTTCATTCGCGCGGGATTCCGTAGCGGTCCATGCGCCGGTACAGCGCCTGCCGGCTCATGCCCAATTCGGCCGCGGCCTGGGCGATGACGCCGTTGGCGCGGCCAAGCACTGCGACGATGCGCTCGCGGTCCGGTTCGGCGCCGGGCGCGGGACGCTGCGCTGCGGGCTTGGGCAGGTTGAGGTCGGCGGCCTCGATCAGGCGGCCGCCGGCCAGCAGTTCGGCGCGCTGGACGACGTTGCGCAGCTCGCGCACGTTGCCGGGCCAGGCATGCCGCTGCAGCGCCTGCGCGGCGCCGGCCGACAGCGCCTTGGCGCCGGACAGGAAGTGCTCGGCCAGCGGCAGGATGTCGCCGGGGCGGTCGGCCAGCGCCGGCAGCGACAGTTCCACCGCGTTGAGCCGGTAGTACAGATCCTCGCGGAAGCTGCCTTCGCGGATCATCGTGGTCAGGTCGGCATTGGTGGCGCTGATCACCCGCACCTTGACCTGGCGCTCGCGGTTGGAGCCGAGCCGTTCGAAGCGCCCGGTCTCCAGCACGCGCAGCAGTTTCATCTGCCCGGCCAGCGACAGGTTGCCGATCTCGTCCAGGAACAGGGTGCCGCCGTCGGCGGCCTCGAACTTGCCTTCGCGGACCTTGTTGGCGCCGGTGTAGGCGCCGGCCTCGGCGCCGAACAACTCGGCTTCGATCAGCTCGGCCGGAATCGCGCCGCAGTTCAGCGCCACGAACGGGCCCTGCCGCATCGGCGAGTTGGCCTGGACGATCTCGGCGATCTTCTCCTTGCCGCTGCCGTTGGGGCCGGTGATCAGCACCGGCAGTTCCGAGCGCGCGACCTGGCAGGCCAGGGCGATGGCGCGCTCGCTGGCCGGGTCGGCGAACACCGCGCCGCGCAGGTCGTAGCGCTGCGCCAGCTGCTGGCGATGGCGGCGTTCGCCCTCGCGGCGCCGTTCCAGTTCGCGCCGCGCCTCGGACAGTTCCAGCAGGTTGTTGACCGTGGTCAGCAGCTTGCGGTCGTCCCAGGGTTTGGCCAGATAGTCGGCGGCGCCGGCCTTGACCAGTTCCACCGCGCTGCTGAGCTGGGTCCAGGCGGTGAGCAGGATCACCGGCAGGTCCGGGTGGCGCGCGCGGATCGCATCGAAAAGCGCCACGCCTTCCTCGCCCGAGGTGGTGTCGGCGGTGAAGTTCATGTCCTGCAGCACCAGGTCGATATCGCCCTCGGCCAGGCGCTGCAGCCCGGCATCGGGGCTGTCCGCATGCACTGTCTCGATGTCGTGCAGCGAGAACAGCACTTCCAGCGCGGTGGCGACGGCGGGGTTGTCGTCGATGATCAGGATGCAGGGCATCGGGAACCTTGTCGGATGGCTTGGGCGGAACGGGCGAATGCCGGACGAAGCGGCATCATCGCAGTCCCGGTGTGGCTTGTCGTGTGCGTCAGCTGCCGCCGGCATGCGGCCGCTGCCACTGCGGGCGCGCGCGACGTGGCGACCACGCGCATGCGCATCACCGATACGCCGCAGGCGACAGCCGCGCCGCGCGGACCGCCGGCCCGCGCATCGCCAGCCAGCCGGCAGCGAGCAACAGCAACGCGATGGCCAGGGCGGACAGTGGCGGCGGCGACAGCGCTGCGGCATCCGGCAAGACCCGGCGCAACAGCGCGGCGACACCCGCGCCGATGGCGAGGCCCAGGCCGCACAGCAGCAGGTTCTCGTGATGCAGCTGCCGGCGGATCTGCGCCGCGCGCGCGCCCAGCGCACGCCGCAACGCGATCTGCCGGTAACGCTGGCGCACCATCAGCTCGCTGATGGCGTAGACCGTCGCGGTCGTGGCGAGCAGCCACAGCGCCGCACCTGCAGCCAGCAGCATCAGCCGCTGGCGATGCTGGCGCCGTTGCTGCGAGCGCAGTTCGTCGGCGCTGCCCAGGTCGTGCATTCGCCCCGCTGCGATCCGCTGCACATCGGCCCACAGGCGCGCGCGGACCTGCACCGGATCGCCGTGCGCGACGCGCAGAACATACAGCGCGTCGCCGTCATCGCGCAGGCGCAGCGCCAGGATGGCGCCGTCCTCGTCGCCGGCGCCTGGCGCGCGCAGCCGCTCGACGATGCCGACCACCCGCGCCGGCGACCGGCCGCCCAGATACACCGCCTGTCCCACTGCGTCGCGGCCGGGGAACAGTCTCGCTGCCAGCGACTGGGTCAGGATCACCCGCTGCGCCAGGTCCAGCGCGGTGGGCGAGGTGAGGTCGCGGTACTCGTCGCTGGCGAAATCGCGGCCGCGCTGCAGGCGCAGGCCCAGCGCGGCCAGCAGTCCGGGACCGCCGAGGTAGGTGGTCACGCGGAACTGTCCGCCGGCACCGTCGGCGCGCGGTCCCATCAGCGTGTTCCACTGCTCGGGTCCGAACGGCAGCTGATTGATCGCCGCCACGTGCAGGACGCCGGGGATCGCACCCAATGCCGCGGCCTGGCGCTGCGCTTGCGCGGCGGACACGCGGCCGTTGAGCCGCAGCGTCAGCAGATCCGCGTCGTCGTCGATGCCGCTGGAGGCGTGCATCCGCGCATGCGCCTGGAACGCCAGCGTGCCCATGGCGAGCAGCACCGGATAGCCGAGCGCCATCTGCAGCACGATCAGCGCCGCCAGCAGCGGGTGCCTGCACGGCGAGATCAGCAATCGATCCATGCGCCGGATGGTCCCCGCTCAGGCGCTGCGCGTGGCCACCGCCGGCGGCACGCGGGTGGCGCGGCGCGCCGGCCCGAGTACCGCGAGCTGGCCGAGCAGCCACAGCGCCAGCGCGCCGACCGGCAGGTACCACAGCGGCAGCCGCGGCAGTTCGTAGGCGCTCATCAGGTACAGGTTGGCGGCATAGGCCAGCAGCATGCCCAGGCCGATCCCGGCGCTGGCGAGCAGGAAGTTCTCCAGCTGGAAATAGCGCAACACTTGCCCGCGGGTGGCGCCGAGCGCGCGGCGCACGCCGATCTGCTTGGTGCGCTGCTGCACCCAGAAGCTGGCCAGGCCGACGATGCCCAGCGCGGTGATCAACAGCAGCATCGCGCACACCGCGACCAGCAGCCAGGCCATCGCGCGGTCGTTGCGGTAGTAGTGCGCGCGCGCCTGCTCCAGGGACACGCTGCTCTTGTCGCGGATCATGCGCCGCGGCCCGTGCGCGAGCAGCAGCTTGCGCGCCTGCTGCTGCACCGCCTCGCGCTGCGCCGGGTCGTCCACGCGCAGCACGTAGGTGCCGCGGGTGTAGGGCATGTTCACCGGGAACAGCATCGCGCTTTCGTAGTCCATCGCCGAGCCGTAGTCGCGGGGTTGGACCAGGCGTTCGACCACGCCCACCACCCGTTGCTGGCCGTACACGTAGATCGATTTGCCGATCGCCGACTGCCCGGGGAACAGGCGCTGGGCCAGGGTCCGGCTCAGGATCACCGACGGCACCACGGCCTTGTCGTTCGGGTCCATCAGGTGCGCGTAGTCGAGGATCTCGTCTGCGTTGAAGCGGCGGCCCTCCACCAGTTTCAGGCCCAGCGTGTCGAGCAACTGCGCGTCGCCGAAGTAGTTGGTGGCGCTCAGCGTGGCGCGTTGCTGGTCCGGGCCGAGCGAGACGCCGCTGGAGCCGATCGAGCTGCCGAACAGCGGCTGGTTGACGACGCTGGCGTTGCGCACGCCGGGAATGCGCCGCAGCGCATCCAGGTCCGCGCGGGTGAGCGCGGCGGCATCGCTTTGCCCGAGGACGTTGCCGACCTTGACGTAGACCAGCTGCGATTCCGCTGCGCCGGTGGGGCGCTGGATGTTGTGCAGGCGCGTGCCGATCAGGAACAGCGCGTTGCAGACCACGGCGCAACTGAAGGCGATCTCCAGCACGATGAGCAGTGCGGCGATCTTGTGCTTGCGCAAGCTGGAGAGGATGGGGCGGATATGCACGGGAACGTTCCTGATGGGAAGGAGGGTGCGCGGCGCGTCACTGCGACTTGAGTTGCAGGGCGGTCTGCACGCGCATGGCCTGCCACGCCGGCAGCGCGCCGGCCAGCAGGCTGCTGCCCAGGGTCAGCGCCAGTGCGGTCAGCAGCATGCTGCCGTCCATGTGCGCCAGCCCGGCATAGTCGGCCGGCTGCTGCCGCACCAGCCACAGGCCGATCCAGGCGAACAGCAGGCCGATCGCGCCGCCAACCGTGCCGATCATTGCCGCTTCCACCAGGTGCTGGGCGAAGATCGCCCGGCGCGATGCGCCGAGCGCCCGCCGCACGCCGATCTCGCCGCCCTGGCGCAGGAACTTGGCCAGCATCAGGCCGACGGTGTTGAGCAGGCAGATGCCGAGGAACACCAGCGCCAGCCACAGCTGCAGGCGCACGTCGGCGGGCACTGCGTGATTGCGGTCCAGCCAGGTCATCACGTCGCTCAGGCGCGCATCGGCCGGATGGCTGAAACGGCCGGCATCGTGTTGCTGGCGCGCGTAGCTGTCCAGGTAATCGCGGTAGGCGGTGCGCTTGCCGGCGTCGGCGAGTTCCACCCAGTACTGGATCCACGCGCACGGCGCGTTCTCGCTGTCTTGGCCATCGCCGCTGCTGCCCCAGCACTCCATGCTGCCGCTCGCTCCCATCTGCAGGTCGCGCGAGGTCGAGAACGGAATGAAGATGTCCTCGCTGTCGCCGTATTCGGTGTTGGTCAGGTCGTAGAAGCGCGGGTTCATGCTCCAGTCTTCGGTAACGCCGACGATGCGCAGCATGTTTTCGCCGACCTGCAGGTCGCGCCCGGTGCTGTCCACGTCGCCGAACAATTGATCGTTGAGCTTGCGCGAGAGCACCGCCACGCGCGCGCGCCGCGTGTCGTCCTCGGCGGTCCAGGCGTGGCCATAGCGCATCGGGACCGCGAACATCGGGAAGAAGTCGGCCGAGGTGAAGCGTGCTTCGACGTGGGACGGCGTCTGTTCGGCCTTGACCGGCACCACGTTCACGCCGCCGGCGGACATCATCGCCTGGTGGTCGCCGCGCTTGTCGCGCAACAGCGCTTCGGCGTCGCGGCGGGTCAGCTGCAGCGGTTCGGTCGCGCCCGGTTCGTACTTTTCGTCCGGATAGACGTTCATCTCCACGTAGAACAGCTGCGCGCTCTTGCCCGGGATCGGGTCGGCGGCCAGCACGTGGAACACGGTCAGCGTGGTCATCGACGCGCCGATGCCGACCGCGATGGCGAGCACCATCAATGCGGTCAGCAGCCGGTTGCGGCCGAAGCTGTGCAACGCCAGTTTGCAGTAGTAGCCGAACATGGGAAGTCCTGGGGAAAAAAAGGGCCGGCATGACGCCGGCCAAAGGGGACGCTTCAAGCGCTACGCGTGGCCACCGCCGGCGGCACCGCCGCGGCGCGGCGCGCCGGCGCGAACACCGCGATCTGGCCGAGCAGCCACAGCGTGAGCGCGCCGAACGGCAGGTAGTACAGCGGCAGCCGCGGCAGTTCGTACTTGCCCATCAGCCACTGGTTGATCGCGTAGGCCAGCAGCATGCCGAGCACGATGCCGGTGCTGGCCAGCAGGAAGTTCTCGGTCTGGAAGTAGCGCAGGATCTGCCCGCGGGTGGCGCCGAGCGCGCGGCGGATGCCGATCTGCTTGGTGCGCTGCTGCACCCAGAAGCTGGCCAGGCCGACGATGCCCAGCGCGGTCACGATCAGCAACGCGATGCACACCGCGCCGAGCAGCCACACCATCGCGCGATCGCCCTGGAAGTAGTCGTCGCGGATTTCGGCGTAGGTCTGCTGCTTCAGCACCAGCCGGCTGTTGTCCACCTTCATCAGCGCCGCGGTCGCCGCGGCGAGCACTTCCTGGCGCCGTGCGGGATCGGTGACCCGCACGACATAAAGGCCATCTGGGTAGTTGACGCGCAGCGGCAGCAGCATCGCGTACTCGATCTCGGCCAGGCCGCTGGCCGGATTCGGCCGCGCCAGCGTCTCGACGACACCGACCACACGCAACGGTACCGTTCCTGTGTATACGGTCTTGCCCAACGCATTCTGGCCGGGGAACAGCTTTTCCGCGGTGGCGCGATTGAGGATCACCGAGGTGCCCTTGTCCTGCGCCGCTTTGTCTTTCCGCACGGCTTCTTGGTCGAGGTATTCGTCGGGAGCGAAATCGCGCCCGGCCGCCAGCCGTAGGCCCAGGGTCTGCAGCGCACCTTCCTCGGCCAGGTACTGCGCCGCGTTGAGGGAGGGCCGCTCCTGGTCCGGCGTCAGGGCCACGCTCGTGTTCTGGGAGTAGTGCACGAACGGTACCTGGTTGAGCATGGTCGCGTTGCGCACACCCGGCACCGCGCGCAACGCGGCCAGGTCCTCGCGGGTGCGCGCGGCGGCGTTGACCTGCTGGCCGATGCCGCCGAGTGAGATCGTCACCAATTCCTGTTCGGCGATGCCGCTGGGTCGGTGCAGGGTCTCGATGCGATTGCCGATCAGGAACAGCGCGTTGCACACGATCGCGCAAGCCAGCGCGATCTCGAGCACGATCAGCGCGGCGGCGGTCTTGTGCCGGCGCAGGGTGGAAAGGATGGGGCGGATGTCCATGGCGGTAACCTTGTGAGGGACCTTCGTTGGCGGTCTGCCCGCCGCGGTGCGGCAGGCGTGGTGGTCAGGACGATTTGAGCTGCAGTGCCGGCGCGACCTGAATCGCGCGCCAGGACGGCAACAGGCCGGCCAGCAGGCTGGCGGCCAGGGCCAGGGCGAAGGTCAGCGCCAGCATCGTCGGATCCAGGTGAGCCAGCTTGGCGTAGCTGGTGGGCTGCTGGCGGACCGCCCATAGCCCGAGGACGGCCAGGCCGAGACCGGCGATGCCGCCGGCCAGACCGATGGTGCCGGCCTCCACCAGGCACTGCGCGAAGATCGCGCGGCGCGAGGCGCCCAACGCGCGGCGCACGCCGATCTCGCCGCTGCGGCGCAGGAACTTGGCCAGCAGCAGGCCGACGGTGTTGAGCAGGCACACCAGCAGGAAGCCCATCGCCAGCCACAGCTGCAGGCGCACGTCGCCCGGCACCACCTGCCGGTTGTCCAGCCACTGCATCACGTTGCGCAGGCGCACGTTGTTCGGCCGCTCGAAGCGGCCGCCGGCGCGCTGCTGGTTGGAATAGTTCTCGAGGTAGGCCTTGTAGTCGGCGGCCTGCGCCGGGGTTTCCAGTTCCACCCAATACTGGATCCAGGTGCACTGAGCGTTGAGCGAGGTGATCGGATCGTCGCTGGGGCCTTTGCCGAAGCAGTTCAGGCTGCCGTTGCGATCCATATTCAGGTCCATCGCCACCGAGAACGGCAGGTAGGCCTGTTCGTCCGAACCGTAGGTGTTGGTGATGTCGTAGAAGCGCGGATTGGGGGCCCAGGTGTCGAGCACGCCGACGATGCGGAAGGTGTTCTGGTCCATGCGCAGTTCGCGGCCGACGCTGTCGGCGCCGTCGTACAGTTTTTCGTTGAGCTTCTTGCTGATGACCACCACGCGCTCGTGGCGCTCGTCTTCCGTGCCGGTCCAGCCATGGCCGTACAGGAACGGGGTGTCGAACATCGGGAAGAAGTCCGCCGAGGTGAAGCGCACTTCCGACTTGAACGGTTTCAGCCCGCTCTTGAGCGGTTCCACCGCCACCGATCCGCCAGTCATCAGCGCCTGCCGCTTGGCCCGCTTCTCGCGCAGCAGCGCTTCGGCGTCGTAGCGCGTGTTCTGGAAGTCCGGTTCCTCGCCGGGCTGGAAGCCAGCCTTCGGCTGCGCATCCACCTGCACGTAGAACAGCCGGTCGCTCTTCTGCGGGATCGGGTCGCCCGAGAGCACGTAGAACACGGTCAGCGTGGTCATGCTGGCGCCGATGCCCAGCGCGATGGCCAGCACCATCAGCGCGGTGAGGACCTTGTTGCGGCGGAAGCTGCGCAAGGCGAGGCGGAAGTAATAGCCGAACATGGGTGGCTCCGGGTCAGGCGCTACGGGTGGCGGTGGCGGGTGGGACGGCGGCGGCGCGCAGTGCGGGGCCGAGGACGGCGAGCTGGCCGAGCAGCCATACCGCCACGATGCCGGTGAGCACCGTAGGCGAGGACAGCCGCTCCAGTTCGAAGCGTTGCATCAGCCATTGGTTCATGACGTAGGCGAGAACGGCGCCCAGCGCGGCGCCGCCGCCGACGATCAGGAAGTTTTCCAGCTGGACGTAGCCCATGATGTCGCGGCGGGTGGCGCCGATGGCGCGGCGGATGCCGATCTGCCGGGTGCGCTGCTGTACCCAGAAACTGGCCAGCCCGCCGATGCCCAACGCGGTGACGGTGAGCAGGATCACGATGATCGCCAGCAGCATGCGCGCCACTGCGCTGTCGCTCCTGAAATAGTCGGCGCGCAGTTCCTGCATGGTGGCGACCTGGTGTTGCACATAGGTCGGGTTGGCATGCTGCATCGCCGCCGCCGCGCGTTGCAGGACCTGCGGCAGTTGCCCCGGTTTGCTGCGGATCAGATAGCCGCCGCCCCAGCCTTCGGCGCTGACGCGCAGTTCGGTCAGCAGCGCGTCTGCATCGTCGTCGTGGCCGGCGATCACGCCACGCAGCGGTGCCATCACCCCAACGACATCCAGCCGTACCGCCTGGTTCCACATCGTGGTGTAGATCTTCTGCCCCAGCGGCGAAACGCCAGGAAACAACTTGGCAGCCAGCGACGGGGTGATCAGCGTCGGCAGCTGTCGCTCGCCATGGTTGGTGTCCGCGAACGTCTCGGCGGCAGCCGGCAGCTCGGCGTCGTGCAGGTCGCGGCCGGCGACGATGCGGATGCCCAGGGCGCGGTTCAGGCCCTGGCTGCCGGAGAACAGCGTCGCGTGCGCCGCCGGTTGCGTCGCCTGCGCTTCCCGGAACAGTTGCACCCGATTCGGATTCCACAGCGGCGGTGCGCCAAAGGCGGCCGCTTCCACACCGGGCACCGCTTGCAACACATCCAGGCTGCGCCCGACGCTGCTCTTGCTGTCTTGCTCGCCGATCACGGAGATGCTCTGGATCAGGCCGATGTCCTGCTCCATCACCCCGGTCGGCGTGTCCACCCGCTGGTAGGTGCGCGCGATGATGAACACCAGGTTGCACAGCACCGCCAGGGTCAGGGCGATCTGCAAGACCATCAACACCACCGCGGCACGATGGCTGCCCAGCGCGGAAAGAATGGGGCGTGCGTGTCTCAGCGCGGTCATAGCGATTTCACCTGCAGGGCGGGAGCGATGCGCGAAGCGCGCCATGCGGGCCACACGCCGGCCGCCAGGGCAGACAGCACCGCCACGGCCAGCGCGAGCGCAAGCAGCGATGGGTCGGCGTGCGCCTGTTGGGCGTAGGCCACCGGTTGCTGGCGCACCAGCCACAGGCCGATCCAGGTCAGCGGGATGCCGAGCAGTCCGCCGAGGCAGCCGATCAGCCCGGATTCGGCCAGGCATTGCAGGAACACCGCGCGGCGGCTGGCGCCCAGCGCGCGGCGCACGCCGATCTCAGCGGCTTTGCGCATGAACTTGGCGACCAGCAGGCCGACCGCATTGAGCAGGCACACCAGCAGCACGCCGAAGCCGATCCAGCTCTGCATGCGCACGGTGGCCGGCACCACGCGCTTGTAGTCGAGCCAGTCGAGCAGATCGCGCAGGCGTGTGTTGGGTGCGCGTTCGAACCGGCCCAACTGGCGTTGCTGCGCGCTGTAGTCGTCCAGCGCGGTGCGGTAACGCTGGACCTGCGCCGGCGTGTGCAGTTGCACCCAATACTGCACCCAGGTGCATTGCGCGCTCTTGGGATTGTGCAGCCCCGCTTCCTGGTCCCGGCCCCAGCACTGCATCGGCCCATAGCCGTAGTCCTGGGGCAGGTCCAGCCAGGTCTCGAACGGCACGTACAGCGCTTCCGGCGCCTTGTACGCGCCCGAGTTGAGATCGTAGAAACGCGGCTGCGCATCCCAGCTGTCGATCACCCCGATCACCCGGAACGGGCGGGTGGCGATGGTCAGGGTCTTGCCGACGCTGTCGGCGCCGCCGAACAGGGTGTCGTTGAGCGTGCGGGTCAGCACCACGACCTGCGCGCGCTGCGCATCGTCGCCACGGCTCCAGCCGCTGCCGTAGAGGAAGCGCATGCCGAACATCGCGAACAGGTCGGCGGTCGCGGCGCGGGTGGTGAGCATGCGCAAGGGGCTGTCCGCCACGGTCTGGCGGACCGGCAGCCAATTCGCGCTGGTCATGGTCTGCGCCGGCGCAGCGTGCAGCCGGTACAGCGCGTTCGCGTCCTGCCAGGTCAGTTCGTCGGGCGGCTCCTGGTCGGCACCCGGCAGGTCGCGCGGACGCGGGTCCAGTTGCGGATGGAACAGCGTGGCGCTGCGGCCGGGCAGCGGATCGCCGGACAGCGTATGCAGCACCGTCAGCATGGTCATCGAGGCGCCGATGCCCAGCGCCACGGCCAGCACCATCAGCGTGGTGAGGATCTTGTTGCGGCCGAAGCTGCGCAAGGCGAGGTGGAGGTAGTAACCGAACATCGTGGGTCCCGGGTCAGGCGCTGCGGGTGGCGGTGGCGGGTGGGACGGCGGCGGCGCGCAGCGCGGGGCCGAGCACGGCGAGCTGGCCGAGCGCGCACAGCAGCGCGGCACCGGCCGGCAGGTAGGTCGCCGGCAACCGATCCAGTTCGAAGAAGCGCATCAGCAGGACGTTGCCGGCATAGGCCAGCAGCATGCCCAGCACTACGCCGGCGCCGACGATGAGCAGGTTCTCGGTGTGGAAGTGCTGCAGGATGTCGCGGCGGGTGGCGCCCAGCGCGCGGCGGATGCCGATCTGCCGGGTGCGTTGCTGCACCCAGAAACTGGCCAGGCCGACGATGCCCAGCGCGGTCACCAGCAGCATCGCGGCGATGACCGCCAGCAGCAGCTTCGCCATGGCCCGGTCGCTCTGGAAGTAGCGCTGGCGCAGTTCGTTCAACGGCTTGCTGTACTCGCCGTCCAGGACCGCATCGGGTGCCGCGCGCGCCACCGCGGTGCGCGCCTGTTCGATCACGCGCGGCAGTTCGCGCGGATCGGCGCGCAGCACGTAGACACCGGATTGCGACGCCTCGCGCACCGGGATGAGCACCGACCAGTCGCTGCCGATCGCGCCATCCTCGCTGCGGCCGGGATCGGGCCGGGCCAGGTGCGGCAGGGTGCCGACCACGCGGTAGCGGCCGCCGGCCCAGAATTCGCGGCCCAGAGGATCCTGGCCACGCCACAGGTGGTCGGCCAGGGCACGGGTGACCCACACGTCGGCCGTGTCTGGAGCGAAGTGCTCGAACGGCTGGTAGTCGGCGTCGTCGAACGCGCGGCCGCTGTCCGGCTTGAGGCCCAGGGCGGCAACGGCGCCGGGGCTGGCCGTATAGAAATGCGGCACGCCGCCGACCTCGGTGCAGGCCTGGTCCAGGCAAATGCCGTTGTTGCCTGCAGCCGGAGCGAACGGGACGGTGTTGATGGTGCCTGCCGCGCGCACCCCGGGGATGCGACGCACGGCATCGAGCACGCGCGCATTGAGATCGGCATGGTTGCAGCCGTCGCAGCCGGACAAGGACACCAGCCCCAGCGCGGCTTCGTCGACGCCGCTGTCCAGGTGCATCAGATCCAGCCGGTTGCCGATCAGGAAGAACGCATTGCACAGCACGGCGCAGGCCAGCGCGACTTCGAGCGCGATCAGCGTGGCGGCGATGCGGTGGCGCGACAGGGCGCGCAGGATGGGGGCGATCTGCATCATGGAGGGGTCCCGGTCACAGGGTCTTGAGCTGCAGCGCCGGCGCGATCCGGCTTGCCCGCAAGGCCGGGAACAGGCCGGCGGCCACGCTGCAGCCGACGGCCAGCACGAAGGTGCCGGCGAATGCCACCAGGTCCAGGCGCGCCAGATCGGCGTAGGCGGCCGGCTGCTGGCGCACGCTCCACAGCCCCAGCAGGGTCAGCAGCCATCCGCCGATGCCGCCGATCAAGCCGATGACGCTGGCTTCGGTCAGGCACTGGGCGAAGATCGCGCGCCTGGACGCGCCCAGCGCGCGGCGCACGCCGATTTCGCCGCCGCGGCGCAGGAACTTGGCCAGCAGCAGGCCGACGCTGTTGAACAGGCACAGGCCCAGAAACGCCACGGCCAGCCAGCTCTGCAGGCGCACGTCGCCAGGCACGACCCGGTTGTGGTCCAGCCACTGCGGCAAGGACAGCAGGCGCGCCGTGTCGGTGCGGCCGATGCGTCCGGCCGCCTGCTGCTGGGCGGCGTAATCGGCCAGCAGGCGGCGGTAGGCGGCCACCTTGGCTGGCGTATCCAGTTGCACCCACAACTGCACCCACACGCAGGGTGCAATGCGCAGGTCCAGCGGCTGCGCCGGCGTGCCGAAGCAGGTCCACGGCTCGATGTGGCCGTCGTTGATCTCCAGGCTGGTGGACAGCGGCGCGAACACGTCCTGCGGCTTGCCATAGAAGCTGCCGGTATCGCCGTGGGAAAAGCTGCCGCCGGCCAGCGTGTAGAACTGCGGCGACGGCCGCCAGGGCGCCAGCACGCCGACGATGCGCACCGCATTGCCGCGTACCAGCAGGCTTTGTCCGACGCTGTTGCGGCCCTCGAACAATTTGTTGTTGAGATCGGCCGAAATCACCGCCACCCGGGCGTGGTCCTGGTCGTCCCGCGCACGCCAGCCGCTGCCGTAGGCGAACGGCACCTGGAACATCGGAAAGAAATCGGCTTGCGTGGACAGCATCTGCGCCATGAACGCCGGGCCGTCGCGTTCGGGCGCGCGCAGCTTGATCTGGCTTTCGGCCACGATTGCCTGGCGATCGGCGCGCCCGCTCTTCCACAGGTCCATCGCGCTGGGATAGTCGAGCTTGTCGAACGGCTGCCGGCCAGTGCTGCCGGCAGGACGCGGATCGAGCTGCGGGTAGAAGATCCGCTGGCTGCGCCCGGGCAACGGATCGCCGGACAGCAGCCGCATCACCGTCAGCGTGGTCATCGCCGCGCCGATGCCGACGGCGATGGACAGCACCATCAACGCGCTCAACACCGGACTGCGGCGCAGGCTGCGTAGCGCAAGTTGAAGGTAGTAGCCGAACATGCCGTCTCCGCCTGCCGTCGCCGCGCCGTCAGCCGTTGGCCGCGGCGCCGTGGCCGGTATGCCCCAGCACCGGTTCGCGCTGCAGGTCGGTGGCCTGGCCGTCGACGATGTGCACGTTGCGCTGCGCGCGCGCGGCCAGTTCCGGATCGTGGGTGACCATGACGATGGTCGAGCCCTGCGCGTTGATCTCTTCCAGCAGTTCCATCACCCCGCGCGCCATCTGCGAGTCCAGGTTGCCGGTCGGTTCGTCGGCCAGCAGCAGGCGCGGGCTGCCGGCCAGCGCGCGCGCGATCGCCGCGCGCTGTTGCTGGCCGCCGGACAGCTCGGACGGGTAGTGCTTCATCCGCGAACCCAGCCCGACCCGGCCCAGCGCGTCCTCGATGCGCTGCTTGCGCTCGGCCGCGGCCATGCCGCGGTAGCGCAGCGGCACGTCGACGTTGTCGAACAGGTTGAGGTCGGGGATCAGGTTGAAGCCCTGGAAGATGAAACCGATCTTCTGGTTGCGCATGCGCGAGCGCGCGTCGTCGTTGAGGTTGCTGACGTCCTGGCCGTCGAGCAGGTACTGGCCGCTGGTGAAGGTTTCCAGCAGGCCGGCGATGTTGAGGAAGGTGGTCTTGCCGGAGCCGGACGGCCCGGTGACGGCGACGAATTCGCCTTCGCGCACATGCAGATCCAGCGAACGCAACGCGTGCGTCTCGACCTGTTCGGTACGGAAGACCTTGGAGACGGAGCGCATTTCGAGCATGACGTAGTCCTTTGGCGGTGGAGCGGGGATCGGGGATTGGGGATATCGGGATTCGGAATCAGCAAGCTGGGAAGGAAAACGGCAGGGGCCTACAAATCCCCAATCCCGAATCCCCAATCCCAGCCTTCAATGCACCGTCACCTGCGGCGCCTCGCCGAACAGGTCGCTGCCGGAGACCACGACGCGGTCGCCCGGTTGCAGGCCCGAACGCACCTCGACTTCGCCGAGGCTGGTGACGCCCAGCTCCACCGGGCGGCGGATCGCCGAGTTGCCGTCCATCACGTAGGCGTAGCGGCCGCCGGATTGTTCGACGAACGGACCGCGCTCGAGCTTGAGCACGTTCTTGCGGGTATCCAGCAGCACCCGCGCGCTCATGCGCTGGCTCTGGCGCAGGCCCGGCGGCTGCTTGTCGGTGAAGCGGATGCGCGCGTTGACCTCGCCGTTGACCACTTCCGGCGACACCGCCGAGATCGCGCCGGCGAACGGTTCGCCGGCACCGCTGGTCAGCTGCGCCGGCATGCCGATCGCCAGGTCGCGGGCGAAGCTTTCCGGTACCTTGATCTCCAGTTCGAACTTGGACAGATCGACCACGCTCAGCACCGGCGCATTGGCGGCGACGTTAGTGTGCTGAGATACCTGCACCTGGCCGACCTGGCCGTCGAACGGCGAGCGCAGGGTGAGCAGGTCCACCTGCCGCTTCACCTCGGTGACCACCGCGCGCTGGCGCTCGGCGAGCAGGCGCTTGTTGCGCGCGTCCAGGCTGGCCCCCTGGGTCTGCAGGCCGGAGTCCTTCTGCGCATGGCTCATCGCGATGTCGGCTTTCTTCAACGAGTCCTGCGCCTTGGCCAGTTCCACCTGCGGCACTGCGCCGCCGTCGTAGCCGCGCTGGTAGCGCTCCAGGTCGCGGCTGGCCGCCTGCCGCTCGATCTGCGCCTGGTCGACCAGCTTGCTGGCATTGGCGCGCGCCAGCACCGCATCCAGGTCGGCGCGGCCGGCTTCCGCTTCCTGGCCGGCCAGCGTGGCTTCTTCCTGGGCGAGCTTGCTGCGCAGTTCGGGGCTGTCGATTTCGGCCAGTTCCTGGCCCTGCTTGACCACGTCGCCGGCGACCACCTTCAGGCTCACGGTGCCGCCGGAGATCGCGTACAGGGTGGGGCTGTTGGCGGCGATCAGGCGCCCGTCGGCGGAGATGTCGCGGACCAGGTCGCCGCGGCTGACCGTGGCGATGCGCACGCGTTGCGCGTCGAACGAGCGGCTGCCGGCGATCCAGCCGCGCGCGGCGAAGGCGATGCCGAGCAGCACCGCCAGCGCGATCAGTGCGGGCCAGAACCAGCGGCGCCAGGCGGCGGCGGAGCGGGGGCGGGCGAGAACCTGGTCCTGGGCGGAAGTGTCGCGGATCATCGGTCGGGTCGGCGCAGTGGAGAATGAACGAATCCAAAGCACGTCGCGTGCCAATCGCAAATGCCTGAAATTGCTACGGTTCGATTGGGGCGGACGGCTGTCCGCGTGTCCGCGGACACGTTCGCGGACACCGTGTCCGCGGCCGGCCCGGACGACCGGGACAGGCCGCGCTGCCGCGATCCGCGTCTGGATCGTGTACGGGGCCAGGTCCGGCGGTCCCAACTCGGTCGCGCCACATACGGAAGCTTCGTGCTGGTTCGCCGCAACCCGAGCCGTACCGCCGGGGCGTGCGATGGCGCATCCAAGTCGCGCCGGCAGGTCCTATAGGACATTCAGCGGACAAAGCTAGAATGGCGATCTTTCGGTGCAGGGTGCGGCTATGTGCGGGATCGTGGGTGCGATTGCGGAACGGGACGTGGTGCCGGTGCTGATCGAAGGCCTGAAGCGGCTGGAGTACCGCGGCTACGACTCCTCCGGCATCGCCGTGGTCGCCGGCGACGGCGTGCGCCGGGTGCGCCGCACCGGGCGCGTGGCTGAGATGGAAAGCGCGGCGTTGGCCGAGGACCTGCACGCCACGCTGGGCATCGGCCACACCCGTTGGGCCACCCATGGCGGCGTCACCGAGGCCAACGCGCATCCGCACGTCAGCCATGGCGACCTGGCGCTGGTGCACAACGGCATCATCGAGAACCACGAGCAGCAGCGCGAGCGGCTGCGCGCGCTGGGCTATGTGTTCGAGTCGCAGACCGACACCGAGGTCATCGCGCACCTGATCCATCATCACGCCGCGCAGGGCCTTTCGCTGCTGGCGGCGCTGCAGGCCGCGGCCAAGGAACTGACCGGCGCCTATGCGCTGGCCGCGGTCAGCAAGTCGCGCCCGGACGTGCTGGTATGCGCGCGCATGGGCTGTCCGCTGCTGATCGGCCTGGGCGAGGGCGAGAACTTCATCGCCTCCGACGTGTCGGCGGTGATCCAGGCCACGCGCCGGGTGATGTTCCTGGAAGAGGGCGACACCGCCGAGCTGAGCCGCAGTGGCGTGCAGATATACGACGCCGAAGACCGGCCGGCGCAACGCGAAGTGCACATGTCCGAAGTGTCGCTGGCCTCGCTGGAACTGGGCCCTTACCGCCACTTCATGCAGAAGGAGATCCACGAGCAGCCGCGCGCGCTGGCCGACACGCTGGAAGCGCTGTTCGACGCCGGCGGCTTCGACACCACGCTGTTCGGCCGCAACGCCGAGCAGCTGGCCGACATCGACGGCGTGCAGATCCTCGCCTGCGGCACCAGCTACTACGCCGGGCTGACCGCGCGCTACTGGATCGAGTCGATCGCCGGCCTGCCATGCAGCGTGGAGATCGCCAGCGAATACCGCTACCGCGCCGCCTACGCCAACCCGCGCCAGCTGATCGTCACCATTTCCCAGTCCGGCGAGACCCTGGACACGATGGAGGCGCTGAAATACGCCAAGTCGCTGGGCCACGCCAAGACCTTGTCGATCTGCAACGTGCCCGAGAGCGCGATCCCGCGCGCCAGCGCGCTGGTGCTGTACACCCGCGCCGGCGCCGAGATCGGCGTGGCCTCGACCAAGGCCTTCACCACGCAGTTGGCGGCGCTGTTCCAGCTGACCTGCGTGCTGGCCAAGCTGCGCGGGCGACTGAGCGCCGCGCGGGAAGCCGAGTACCTGGAACAGCTGCGCTACCTGCCAGGCAGCGTGCAGCACGCGCTGAACCTGGAACCGCAGATCGCGGTCTGGGCCGAGCGTTTCGCCGACAAGCACAATGCGCTGTTCCTGGGCCGCGGCCTGCACTATCCGATCGCGCTGGAAGGCGCGCTCAAGCTCAAGGAAATCACTTACATCCATGCCGAGGGCTATCCGGCCGGCGAGCTCAAGCACGGCCCGCTGGCGCTGGTGGATGCGAACATGCCGGTGGTGGTGATCGCGCCCAATGACGCGCTGCTGGAGAAGGTGAAATCCAACATGCAGGAAGTGCGCGCGCGCGGCGGCGAGCTGTTCGTGTTCGCCGACCAGGACAGCCACTTCAGCGAATCCGAAGGCGTGCACGTGATCCGCACCCCGCGCAACGCCGGCCTGCTCAGCCCGGTGGTGCACACCATCCCGGTGCAGTTGCTCGCGTATCACACCGCGCTGGCGCGCGGCACCGACGTGGACAAGCCGCGCAACCTGGCCAAGTCGGTGACGGTGGAATAGCGGCGGGCGTGCGCCGCTGCGGCCGGACTGCGTGCCTTCGCAGGCCGGCATGCGCCGCGCAGGGAAATCGCTGGCGCAGCGCTGGTTCGAGAAAGCGCAGCCGATGGCCGATGTCGGCACCGCCGCGTCGGCGCGAGGCGGCACGACTGCCGCTGCGTAACCGATTCGGCTACCCGGCAACGCTGTCGAAGAAGTCGACCAGGCCCTGCGGCGCATCGGCGTCGAAGAACATCGCCAGATTCTGCGCCGACTCTTCGGCAAAGGCCGCGCTGCGCGGGAACAGCTCGCTTTCGTAGGCTACGAGCGCGGCTTCGATCGCGCCGGGATTGGCGACGATGGCCTGGCCGAGTTCGGCGCCGTCGTGGAGCGCGAGATTGGCGCCTTCGCCGGCGAACGGCGACATCAGGTGCGCCGCATCGCCGAGCAAGGTCACGCCGGGCGTGCGCTCCCAGCGGTGCTCGATCGGCAGGGCATGGATCGGGCGCAGCACGGGGTCGGTGTCGCCATCGGTGACGAGCGCCGTCAACGCCGGAGCCCAGCCATCGAATTCCGCGGCGACGCGGGCCAGTGCGGCCGCCGGATCGGCGAAGTCGAGGCGGGCGAACCAGTCCTGCGGCCTGTTCAGCGACACGTAGGTCTGCAGGGTGCCATCGGCATGGCGGTGGGCGAGGATGCCCTTGCCCGACGCGACCGCCATCAGCGTGCCGCCGCCGATCACCTGCGCGCTGGCGGGGTGGCGGGTGTCGCCGTCGAACAGACAGGTCTCGATGAACGAGGTGCCGGCGTAGGCGGGCACTGCGGCCGACAGCAACGGACGCACGCGCGACCAGGCGCCGTCCGCGCCCACCAGCAGATCGGTGGTCACGGTCGCGCCGTCGGCGAAGCGCAGTAGGTGCCGCCCGTCGCCGAGCGGGGCGGCCGTGGCCAACTTGCGCCCCCAGCGGATGGTGCCCGCGGGAAGCGAGTCGAGCAGGAGCCGGCGCAGGTTTCCGCGATCCACTTCGGGCCTGGCGCCGCTGCCCGTGTCGGGCCGGTCGATCAGGATGGCGCCTTGGCTGTCGACGACCCGCTTTGCGTCCGCACCGGGAAGGACCAGGCCGAGGAACGCCTCGTAGAGGCCTGCGGCCTTGAGCGCGCGCTGGCCGTTGTAGGTGTGGATATCGAGCAGGCCTCCCTGCGGGCGGGCATCCGCCGAGGCCTCGGCTTCGTAGATCGTGGCGGCGATGCCGTGCACGTGCAGCACGCGGGCGAGCATGAGCCCGCCGAGCCCGGCGCCGATGATCGCGATGGGAGTGTGCATCTGAATCCTTGGTCGAGTGGATGCGCCGGGACGGACGCGAGTACGAATGGAACGTCGTTCCACATGTTGGAATGGCGTTCCATCCGTGTCAAGATGGGGCATGGCCAAGACAACGCGCGGCACCCCGCGACGCGAGGCATCGCTCTCGCGTGAACAGATCGTGGACGCGTCGATCGCGCTGCTGGACAGCGGCGGCGAGGGCGGCCTGACCTTCCGCGCGCTGTCCGAACGGCTCGCCACCGGGCCCGGTGCGCTCTATTGGCATGTCGCCGACAAGCGCGATCTGCTGACCGCCGCCTGCGACGCCATCGTCGCGCGCACCTTGCATGCGCCCTGCGCCGATGCCACGCCGGAGGCGGCGCTGCGCGCGCTGGCGCTGGGCATGTTCGATGCGATCGATGCGCATCCGTGGATGGGGTCGGCGCTCACCCGCGCGCCCGGCGAATTGCCGATCGTGCGCGTCGTCGAGCGCATCGGCCAGCAGGTGCATGCGCTCGGCGTGCCGGACCACGAGCAGTGGGCCGCGGTCTCCGCGTTGTTGAGCTACATCCTCGGCGTTGCCGGGCAGAACGCGGCCAACACGCAGCTCGCGCGCACGCGCGGCATCGTCAGGTCCGATTTCCTGGATGCGGTGGCGACGGCGTGGTCGCGGCTGGATGCGGACACGTACCCGTTCGTGCGCGGCATGGCCGTACACCTGCGCACGCATGACGACCGGGTGGATTTCCTGGCTGGCATCGACTTGATCCTGCATGGCCTGGCGGCACGGCGCGCGCAGGCGCAGCCGGCCGCCGTGCCGGGCCGCAAGATCGCTCCCAAGAAGAAGTAGCGGGATTTTCGTCGCGTCGCGGCGTCGGCACGGCGCGTGTAGCGGACCGGTCTGGTCAACATGCTGGCGCTGTGTGACGTCATTGCGGTCGCGCGTCTCTTCGGTTGCCGGACCGCCGCTGGTCGTCGGTGCATGCCGCACCGAGTCATGTGTGGATGTCCGGTAATAGCGGCGTCACACGGCATCCGCGTATCCGTCGGGCCTCCGCGGCGTTCGCCGTGCACGCACGCCGGATTGGCAGCCGCCGCGGTCGGCTGCCAACGCAGTGGCCCAGCTTATGCATAAGCTCCTGGCGAGGGTTCCCACCACGCAGGAGGACGCATGTACGAGTCTTTCAGACAGGGGGCGCCGGCCGAACTGTGGCAGGCGCTGGTGCACGAGGCAGGGCAGCGGCTGGGCCGGCCGCTGGACGAGTCACGCGAGAGCTATCTGGTGTTCGTGTTGCTGCGCTACCAGGCCGATGGACACCTGCTGTCGCGCACCCAGGCGCTGGCCTGGCTGCATGCGCAGGAACAGGTCGGGCGCGCCCGCGCCGATGCGCTGCGCGAGGTCGGCGACGGCTGTCTGCTGATCGCCGGCCTGTTTCCCGGCGTGGCCGCGCGGCGCCGGGTCAGCGTGGACTACTTCATCGATCTGGGCCGCGGTGCCTACTACGAAGTGGCCGAAACCCGCGCCAGCGATGCCGGCCTGTTTGGGCAGCTGGCGCGCAGCTACCAGGAACTGGTGCGCACGCTGGGCGCGCTGCGTCCGCCGCGCGACTGGCGGATCGGTGAGGATGGTTCGCTGCGTGCTTGAGCGGCCGGGATTGGTGTGAGTGAGCGGTTGCGAGACACCGTGGTGGCGCGATGCGCGCCGAGCCAATACGGCTGGCGAAGCGGTGTAGGAGCGGCTTCAGCCGCGACAGGATCTATCGGTACCTGTCGCGGCTGAAGCCGCTCCTACAAAAACTAATTGCCGTTCAAACGGACGGGAAGAATCCTCCCGCGGCCGCTCAAAACCAGACGCGTACGCCGGCGACGACACGCGTTTCGCGCACAGCTTCTCCCGCGTCGCGCCGATAGTCCGCGGTCGCACCGAACGCGCGCTCGTGGACCACGCCGAGGTACGGCGCGAAACGGCGGCTGATCTCGTAACGCAAACGCAGCCCGGCCTCGACCGTGGACAGGCCGCTGCCGATGCCGTGCGCGCGATCGTCGGCGAATGCCGCCTGCGCTTCCAGTCGCGGCTGCAGGATCCAGCGGTTGGTCAGCAGCACGTCGTACTCGCTTTCCAGGTGTGCGCTGGCGCTGCCGCCTTCGCCGATATACAGCGTGGCCGCGACCTCGAACTTGTACGGCGCCATGCCCTGCACGCCGAAGGCGGCCGAGGTGCGCGCATCGCCCGGGGCGACGTCCTGTTTCACGCCGACCAGCAGGTCCCACCACGGCGAAACCGCGTGGCCGTACAGCGCTTCCAGGTCCGCCGCTTCGGTGCGGCCGCCGCTGCGCTCGCCTTCGCTGCGCAGCCACAGCCGATCGATGTCGCCGCCGTACCAAGCACTGGCTTCCCAGGCCTGGCCGTTGCCGTGGTCGTTGTCCCAGCCTTCCAGCCGGTCGAACAGCAGGTAGCCGGTGCGCGACGGCGCATGCAGCATTGCGTGCGTCCGCAGGCCCGGGAATGCGGCGGCGCGGTCGGCGTCGGTGAGCGCTGGGATCGGCTCGCGCGGCAGCGTGGGAATCGACGCACTGGCGCAGGTGCACGTCGCCGCTGCGCTGGAGTGAGCATGGCGCGCTTCTGTTTTCCCAGGCCCCTGGTCCTCGGCCTGTGGTCCCGGCTCCACAATCCCCGGCTGCGTTCCGGCATGGTCCTGCATCGCGTTATCTGCCTGCGCTGCGGTTGGCGTGCCGTGCTCCATCGTGGCCGCGTGCATGTCCATGTGCTGCATGTCTTCATGGCCGGGCATGGCATGGTCGGCATGCGCCTCGTGGTCCATGTCCATGTGCTGCATGCCGCCGTCGCTCGTCGTCGGCGCTGCCGGAACATTGGCGACGTGTGCGGCGTGACCCATCGCCGCGTGATCCATGCCGGCATGTACCATCGCTGCGTCATCGCCGTCGGCGGTGGTGGGCGGCGATGGCGAGGTGTGCGCATGCGCCCCATCGTCGGGCGGCGGACACACGCATGCCGCAGGTGCGGATGTAGATGTAGATGCAGCTGCTGCGCTATCGGCATCGGCATCGGCAGTTTGAAGCGCATGCACATGCTGCGCACCTGCAGCACCGTGCGCGAACAGCAGCGCCAGGCCGATGGCCTGCGCCAGTATGGCGAGCGGCGTGGCGTTCATGCGTCCACCCGCACTTCGCGCATCATGCCGCCGTCCATGTGGTACAGCAGGTGGCAGTGGTAGGCCCAGCGGCCCAGCGCGTCGGCGCGCACGCGGTAGCTGCGGCGCGTGCCCGGCGGCATGTCCACAGTGTGCTTGCGCACCTGGAACTGGCCGGCGGCGTTCTCCACGTCGCTCCACATGCCGTGCAGGTGGATCGGGTGCTGCATCATCGTGTCGTTGACCAGCACGATGCGCAGGCGTTCGCCGTAGTTGAGCCGCAGTGGCTCGGCGCTGGCGAACGGGATGCCGTCGAAGGACCAGGCGAACTTCTCCATGTTGCCGGTGAGGTGCAGTTCGATCTCGCGCCCGGGTTCGCGACCGTCGGGGTCGTCGAACAGGCTGTGCAGGTCGGCGTAGCTCAGTACCCGGCGGCCGTTGTCGCGCAGGCCGATGCCCGGATCGTCCAGCTTCGGCGCGGTGGCGGAGGACTGCATGTCCACCAGCGGATTGCCGCGTTCGCTGCGCGGATGCGTGGGCGCAGCGCCGGCGTCGCCAGCCGCATGCGTGCCGTGGTCCATCGTGCCGGGGCCCATCGCAGCATGGTCCATGCCGGCCATACCCATGCTGGCGCCGCAGCCACCTTCCATGCCTTTCATCGTGGCCGCGCCGCTGTGGTCCATGCCGGCGTGCCCGCCCATGGCGTGGCCCATGTCCTGCATGCGCAGCAGCGGGCGCGGGTCGTTCGCCGGCACCGGCGCCTGCAGCCCCTGGCGCACGGCCAGGGTGCCGCGCGCGTAGCCGGTGCGGCCCATGTCCTGGGCGAACACGGTGTAGGCGTCCTGGCCGTTGGGTTCCACCAGCACGTCGTAGGTCTCGGCCGCGGCGATGCGCAATTCGTCCACGCTCACCGGGTGCACGTACTGGCCGTCGGCGGCGACCACGGTCATCTTCAGCCCAGGAATGCGCAGGTCGAAATAGGTCATGCTGGAGGCGTTGATCAGGCGCAGCAGCAACTTCTCGCCGGGGCGGAATTCGCCGGTCCAGTTGCCGCCGGGGGCGACGCCGTTGAGCAGGTAGGTGTAGGTGTTGGCGTTGACGTCGGACAGGTCGCTGGGGGTCATGCGCATGCGTCCCCACATGCCGCGGTCGGCGAGGGTGGCGCGCACCCCGTCTTCGCGCGCGTCGCGCAGGAAGTCGCCGACGGTGCGCTGGTAGGTGTTGTCGTAGGACGGCATCTTCTTCAGCCGCCGGAACAGCGCCGCCGGGTCCAGGTCGGTCCAGTCCGACAGCAGCAGCACGTGTTCGCGGTCGTAGTGATAGGGCGGCGGCTGCAGCGGGTCGATCACGATCGCGCCGTATAGGCCCGCCTGTTCCTGGTATAGCGAGTGGCTGTGGTACCAGTAGGTGCCGGACTGGCGCAGGGCGAAGCGGTAGCGGTAGGTCTCGCCCGGGTAGATGCCGTCGAAGCTCATGCCCGGCACGCCGTCCATGTTCGCCGGCAGCAGGATGCCGTGCCAGTGCACGGAGGTTTGCGCGTGCCCCGGCAGGCGATTGGCGACGCGCACCTCGACGGTGTCGCCTTCGCGCCAGCGCAGGATCGGTGCGGGCACGCTGCCGTTGACGGTGATGGCCGGACGCTCGCGCCCGGTGAAGTTGACCCGCGCGCTGCCGATGCTGAGGTCGAAATCGGTGCCGTGCAACTGATAAGGCACGGCGCCATTGCGCGCCAGCGCCGCGGCCTGGGCTTGCCGCAGCGACAGGCCGCCGATGCCGGCGGCGGCGCCAAGCGCCAGTCCGGTGACGAAACGGCGCCGCGACGGCAGGGCAGGGCCGGAGGAAGGTGGTTTCATGAGCGAACCTCGATGCGATGCGATGCGCGACCGCGTGGGCGGTGCGTGCACAGAAGCGACGGCGCGCGGATGCGCGGTCGCCGTGGCGCAGCCCGAGCGGGCGGCGGCGTCGCGATCAGGCGCTGGGAGGTCGCTCCAGCCGCGGCAGGCCGGGCGCGCCGCGGCCATCCTGGCGGCCGCTTGGGAACAGCGGTTGCGCGGCGACCGGCAGCGCCAGCGGCAGCGCGATCAGCGCCGGCAGCGGCTGCGCATGCGGGCACTGGCAACCGGCCGCGGTGCCGCAGCAGCCGTGCTTGCCGGCCTGTTTGGGGCAATGGCCATCGCCATGCTCCGCGGCGGGCGGTGCGGCCTCGTGGTGGTGACACGGCATCGCCGCGGCGGCGACGCGCGTGGCATGCGCGTGCTCGGCGGCGTGGTGTTGGGAGACGCCAGCGTCGGTGCGCTGCGGCGCCTCTGCCATGCCCGGCATCGCCACAGCCGTGCCGGCGCCATTGAGCAGCAGGCTCAGGCACAGCAGCAGGCGGGTCAGCAAGGCGAAGATCGGCACGGAACACGCACGGCACGCAAAGGGATACGTGGAGAATACTGCAGCGATGGCAGCGGGCAAGCGCCGGGACGAGGCGGCGGCTCGCCATCGACGCACCCTGGAGCCGGGTCCAGGGCGCGCGTCCACGCCCGGCGATGGCCTGCGGGGCAAGGGTTTCGAGTCAACGTGAGCCGCCAATGAACAATTCGCGCGCAACGGCGACAATGGCTTGACCCTGGACCGGCGTCCAGGGAGTAGCTTGCACGCATGAATCCGGTCGCCCCTCCGTCCCGCTTCACCATCGGCGCGCTCGCGCGCCAGGCCGACGTCGCCATCGACACGGTCCGCTACTACGAGCGCCAGGGCCTGCTGCCGGTGCCGCCGCGGCGCGCGTCCGGCTACCGCGACTACGATGCGGCCGCGGTGGAGCGGGTGCGTTTCATCCGCCGCGCCAAGGACCTGGGCTTCTCGCTGGAGGAGATCGGCGACCTGCTCGCGCTGCAGGACGACCGCCTGCATGGCGTGGAAGGCATCAAGCAGCGGGCCAGCAAGCGCCTGCACGAACTGGATCGGCGCATCGCGCAGCTGACCGAGATGCGCGATGCGCTGGCCGTACTGGTCGCCGAATGCCCGGGCAGCGGCGAACCCGCCGGCTGCCCGATCCTCGGCGACATCCGCGGCGACGCCGCGCCTGGCAAGCCGCAGCCGTGAACGCGCCGGCCGCGAACACCGCCACGGTGAGCCTGCCGGTGCAGGGCATGAGCTGCGCGTCCTGCGCGGTCGGCCTGGAGCAGGCGCTCAAGCAGTTGCCCGGGGTCGACGCCCAGGCCAATTACGCCGCCGCGCGCGTGCGCCTGGACTACGACCCGCAGCAGGTGGATGCGCAGACGCTGCTGCAGCGCATCGGCCAGGCCGGTTACACGGTGCCGACGCAGATGCTGACGCTGGACCTCACAGGCATGAGCTGCGCTTCCTGCGCGGCCTCGATCGAAACAGTGCTGGCGAAGACACCCGGGGTGATTGCCGGAAGCGTCAACCTGGCCTCGGCCAGGGCGCGTGTGGAGTACGTGGCGGAACTGGTCGCGCCGGCCGACATCGTCGCGCGGATCGGCAGCGCCGGCTTCGGCGCCAGCGTCGTGCGCGAGCTGGACCAGGTCCAGCTGCAAGCGCGCGAACAGGCCGAGCGCCGCGCCTGGCACCACGAGCTGGGCCGGTTCGCCGCGGCGGCGCTGCTGACCCTGCCGTTGTTCGTGCAGATGTTCGGCATGCTGGACATCTCCGCCATCGAGCATGCGCTCGGCGGCCAGCACGCCGAGCCGTTGCCGCGCTGGCTGCAGCTGCTGCTGGCCACGCCGGTGCAGTTCTGGCTCGGCGCGCGCTTCTACCGCGCCGGGTTCGGGGCCTTGCGCAACGGCCGCGCCAACATGGACGTGCTGGTCGCGCTCGGCACCAGCATGGCCTACCTGTACAGCGCCGCGATCACCGTGTTCGGCCTGGCTGGGCAGCATGTGTATTTCGAGGCCAGCGCCTCGATCATCACCCTGATCCTGCTCGGGCGCTTGCTGGAGGCGCGCGCCAGGCGCAGGACCTCCTCGGCGATCCGCGCGCTGCTCGACCTCAAGCCCAAGACCGCCAGGGTGGAGCGCGACGGCGCGATCGTGGAGATCGATGCCGCCGAACTGATCGTCGGCGATGTGTTCGTGGTCGCCGCCGGCGAGCGCGTGCCGGTGGACGGGGAGGTGCTCGACGGCCGTTCCAGCGTGGACGAGGCGATGCTGTCGGGCGAGGCGATGCCAGTGGCCAAGGAGCCGGGCAGCCGCCTGTTCGCCGCCACCGTGAACCAGTTCGGCATGTTGCGCGCGCGCGCCACCGGCGTCGGCACCGATACTTTGCTGGCGCAGATCATCCGCATGGTCGATGCGGCGCAGGGCTCCAAGGCGCCGATCCAGCACCTGGTCGATCGCATCGCCGCGGTGTTCGTGCCGGCGGTGATCGCCATCGCCGTGCTCACCCTGGCCGCGACCTGGTGGTTCAGCGGCAGCTTCGCCACCGCGCTGGTGCACGCGGTGGCGGTGCTGGTGATCGCCTGTCCGTGCGCGCTGGGCCTGGCCACGCCGACCGCGATCATGGTCGGCACCGGCGTGGGCGCCCGGTCCGGCATCCTGATCCGCAACGCCGAGGTCTTGGAGCGCGCGCGTGCGCTGACCACGCTGGTGCTGGACAAGACCGGCACCCTGACCGAAGGCCGTCCGCAGGTGACCGCGATCGGCGTGGCGGAAGGCGGCGATGCGACGGCGCTGCTGCGCCTGGCCGCGGCGCTGGAGGTCGGTTCGGCGCATCCGCTGGCCGATGCGATCGTGCGGCGGGCCGCCGACGAGGGCGTGCGCGGGACGCTGCCGCTGCCGGTGGCGGCGGTGGAGACGGTGCCCGGCAAGGGCGTGCGCGGCCGCGTCGATACCCGCGAGGTGGCGCTGGGGTCGCTGGCGTGGCTGCGCGAGCTGGCCATGCAGGCGCCGGACGCGGCGCTGCTGCAGCGCGCCGAGGCGGCGCAGGCGCAGGGCCAGAGCGTGGTCGCGGTCGCGCTGGACGACCGCCTCGCCGGCTACATCGCCATCGCCGATCCGCTGCGCGACGGTGCCCTGGATGCGGTGGCGCGGCTCAAGGCGCGCGGCATCGAGGTGATCATGCTCAGCGGCGACAACCGGCATGTCGCGCAGGCCGTGGCCGCGCAGGTCGGCATCGCGCGGGTGCTGGCCGAGGTGTTGCCGCAGCACAAGGCCGAGGAAGTGCGGCGCCTGCAGGCCGAACCGGGCGCCCACGTCGGCATGGTCGGCGACGGCATCAACGACGCGCCGGCGCTGGCCGCGGCCGACGTCAGCTTCGCCATCGGCGCCGGCTCGGACATCGCCGTGGAGGCGGCCGACGTGGTGCTGGTGCATGGCGACCTGGACGGCGTGGCCACCGCCATCGACCTGTCCGCGGCGACCCTGCGCAAGATCCGCCAGAACCTGTTCTTCGCCTTCGTCTACAACGTGCTCGGCATCCCGCTGGCCGCGTTCGGCCTGCTCAACCCGGTGCTCGCCGGCGCGGCGATGGCGCTGAGTTCGGTCTCGGTGCTGGCCAATTCCCTGCTGCTGAACCGCTGGCGGCCGCGCTGAGCGCGGTGCCGCGGCAACGCGCTTTCCAAACGAGGACACTGCAATGCGCCATCTCGAATTGACCGTTCAGGGCATGACCTGCGGCGGCTGCTCGGCGCGGCTGAAACGGGTGCTGGACGCCAGCGCCGGAGTCGCCGCGGCCGAGGTGGTGCTGGACGGCGGGCGCGTCGGCGTCGATTACGACGAGGCCCGCACCGACGCCGCGGCGATCGAGCGCGCCATCGTCGATGCCGGCTTCGGCGTCGCGGCCCGCTGAGCGGCGCCGCGCCGTCTGGGGCAAAGCCACCGCCGCCAAGTGAACGTCGCCACGCCTCGCCGCCCGGCGCAGCCCCGGTGCGCGGGGCGGGCGTGTATCGTGGACGCGATTTTTCCGTCCTGCGCACCGCCATGACCTATCGCGATTGGGTGGCCAACGCCATCCAGAAGATCGAAGCCGATTTCAACCGCTCGGCCGACACCCACCTGATTCCGCTGGACCTGCCCGGTTTCCCCGGCATCGACCTGTATTTCAAGGACGAGTCCAGCCATCCCACCGGCAGCCTCAAGCACCGCCTGGCGCGCTCGCTGTTCCTGTACGCGCTGGCCAACGGCTGGCTGCGCGAGGGGCGCCCGGTGATCGAGGCGTCGAGCGGCTCCACCGCGGTGTCCGAAGCCTATTTCGCGCGCCTGCTGGGGCTGCCGTTCATCGCGGTGATGCCGGCCACGACCTCGCCGGAGAAGATCGCCGCGATCGAGTTCCAGGGCGGGCGCTGCCACCTGGTCGAGCGCGCCTGCGACCTGCACGCCGATTCGGTGCAGCTGGCGCGCGAGAGCGGCGGCCACTTCATGGACCAGTTCCTGTACGCCGAACGCGCCACCGACTGGCGCGCCAACAACAACATCGCCGAGTCGATCTTCCGACAGATGCAGGAAGAGCCGCATCCTGTGCCGGAATGGATCGTGTGCAGCCCCGGCACCGGCGGCACCGCCGCCACGCTGGGGCGTTACGTGCGCTACCGCCGCCACGACACCCGCATCCTGTGCGCGGATCCGGAAGTGTCGGTGTTCTTCGACGGCTATTGCGAGGCACTGGCCGGGCGCGACTACGCCGGCCTGGCCAGCACCGGCGGTTCGCGCATCGAGGGCATCGGCCGGCCGCGGGTGGAATCGAGCTTCATCCCCAGCTGCGTCGATGCGATGGTCAAGGTGCCCGATGCGCTGAGCCTGGCGGCGATGCGCTACGTGAGCGCGCGCCTGGGCCGGCGTGTGGGCGGCTCCACCGGCACCAACTTCGTCGGCGTGCTGCAGGCGGCGACGCGGATGCGCGAGCACGGCCGCCGCGGTTCCATCGTCACCATCCTGTGCGACAGCGGCGAGCGCTACGGGCACAGCTACTACCGGCCGGACTGGTACCGCGAGCACGGCATCGACGTGGAGCAGGCCGACGCGCAGCTGGCCGCGGCGGTGGCCGGTGCCGGGTTGCCGCCGCTGGCTTGTGCCGCGCTGACCTGACCGCCATATCCTCCTCGAGGCCGGCAGCGCCGGCCCTTTCCCCGTTAGCGAGATTCCTGCGATGACCAATCCCCTGCTCGATTTTTCCGGCCTGCCGCGCTTCGATGCGATCCAGCCCGAACACATCGGCCCGGCGATCGACGCGCTGCTGGCCGCCGCCGAGGCCGCGGTCGCGCACGCCGAGCAGGTCGCGCCGGTGAGCTGGGACAGCTTCGTGGCGCCGCTGGACGATGCCACCGAACGCCTGTGGCGCGCCTGGGGCCAGGTCAGCCACCTGCAGGGCGTGATCAACACGCCGGCGCTGCGCGAGGCCTACAACGCCAAACTGCCCAAGGTGACGCGCTTCTCCAGCGCGCTGGGGCAGAACCTGGCGCTGTTCGCGCAGTACCGCGCGCTGGCCGCCACGCCCGAGGCCGCCGGCTACGACGCGGCGCGGCGCAAGGTGCTGGATAACGCGCTGCGCGATTTCCGCCTGGACGGCGCCGAACTGGGCGATGCCGACAAGCAGCGTTTCGCCGCGATCCAGGAAGAACTGTCGGCGCTGTCGGCGAAGTTCTCGCAGAACGTGCTAGATGCCACCGATGGCTGGTCGCTGCTCGTCGACGACCAGGCCCGGCTCGCCGGCTTGCCCGGCGACGTGATCGCCGCGGCGCGCGCGGCGGCGGACAAGGACGGCCAGGCCGGCTGGAAACTGACCCTGCAGATGCCGTGCTACCTGCCGGTGCAGATGTACGCCGACGACCGCGCGCTGCGCGAGACCCTGTACCGCGCCAACGCGATCCGCGCCTCGGAGTTCGGCGACCCGGCGCTGGACAACAGCGCGGCGATCGAACGCATCCTGGCGCTGCGCGGCGAACTGGCCGGGCTGCTCGGTTTCGCCAGCTACGCCGAATATTCGCTGGCGACCAAGATGGCGCAGAACCCCGACGAGGTGCTGGGTTTCCTGCGCGACCTGGCCGCGCGCGCCAAGCCCTACGCACAGCGCGACCGCGCCGAACTGGAAGCCTACGCCCGCGAGCATCTGGGCCTGGACGAACTGCAGGCCTGGGATGTCGCCTACGCCAGCGAAAAGCTCAAGCAGGCGCGCTACAGCTTCTCCGAGCAGGAAGTGAAGCAGTATTTCACCGAGCCGAAGGTGCTGGATGGCCTGTTTGGCGTCATCGGCGACTTGTACGGCCTGCAGGTGCAGGCCGACAGCGCACCGGTCTGGCATCCGGACGTGCGCTTCTTTCGCGTCAGCGATGCGCGCGGCCGCCTGATCGGACAGTTCTACCTCGACCTGTACGCGCGCGAGGGCAAGCGCGGCGGCGCCTGGATGGACGACTGCCGCAACCGCCGCGACCACGCCGATGGCGTACAGACGCCGCTGGTCTACCTGGTGTGCAACTTTGGCCGCGGCGGCGACGGCAAGCCGGCCACCTTCACCCACAACGAAGTCACCACGCTGTTCCATGAGATGGGCCACGGCCTGCACCAGTTGCTGACCCAGGTCGGCGAACTCGGCGTGGCCGGCATCAATGGCGTGGAATGGGACGCGGTGGAGCTGCCCAGCCAGTTCATGGAGAACTTCTGCTGGGAGTGGCCGCGGCTGCAGGCGATGACCGCGCACGTGGACAGCGGGCAGCCGCTGCCGCGCGCGCTGTTCGACAAGATGCTCGCGGCGAAGAACTACCAGAGCGGCATGTTCACCGTGCGCCAGCTGGAATTCGCGCTGTTCGACATGCAGCTGCATCACAGCTTCGACGCCGCCGGCGACAGCATGCTGCAACTGCTCGAACGCGTGCGCGACGAGGTCGCGGTGAATCGGCCGCCGGCATGGAACCGCTTCCCGCATCAGTTCAGCCACATCTTCGCCGGCGGCTACGGCGCCGGCTACTACAGCTACAAGTGGGCCGAAGTGCTCAGCGCCGATGCGTACGCCGCATTCGAAGAGGCGCCGGACCAACTGGCCGCCACCGGCGCGCGCTTTCTGCAGGAGATCCTGGCGCGCGGCGGCAGCCGTCCGGCGTTGGAGAACTTCACCGCGTTCCGCGGTCGTGCGCCGGAATTGGATGCCTTGCTGCGGCACAGCGGCATGGCTGGCTGATCGCACGCTACCGCGCCGCGATCCATGCGGCGCGGGGGCGACGTGCCGAATGCGCTGGCGCAGGCATCCGCTTGTCGCGCGCAGCCGCAGCAATCCGCCAATCCGTCTGGGTGCGCACGTGCCACATGTGCGCGTGGTGGCTTATGGCAACGGTTTCTTCCTTGTCTTCCGGCCGGCATGCGCTTAGTTGCACCGCGGCCCGAGCGGGTTAACAGGTCCTTAGCGCATCGGCGTGCTAGAACATTGCCGAACACGATGGCTCGCACGAGCCCATGGAAGAAACCCCGGCCACGGGGCCGGCCAGGCACAGGAGGTTGGGCATGAAACGCTGCATCTGGATCGCACCGCTGTTGCTGGCCGCCGTCGCGCCGGTGCTGGCGCAGAGCAACGGCGGGTTCGCCCGCAGCGGCGCCAATCTGCGCGCAGGCCCGGCCAACGACTATCCGCGTGTCGCCACGGTGGTGGGCGGCGACAGCATCACCGTCTACGGGTGCGTCAACGACTTTTCGTGGTGCGACGTGCGCTGGCGCGAGGCGCGCGGATGGTTGCCGGCCGGCGTGGTCGAGTTCGACGCGCGCGACGGTGTCTTCGCCCCGGCCATCGGGTTCGCCATCGATCCCTATTGGGACGCGCATTACCGTGGCCGGCCCTGGGCCCGCGACCGCGCACGCTGGCGGCAGCAAGCGCAGGCCTCGCCATCTGCGCCGGCGCCGATGCCCGAGGCGCTCAAGCGCCAGCTGATCCCGCAACGCATCGCCGATACGCGCGGCTACCAGCCGGCGCCGCCCGCCGTGGAGGCGCCGATGCAGTCGCAATGGGTGCCGCCGGGCGAGCGCATGTACCAGGTGCCGCCGCCGGATGCGCTCAACCCCAAGCGCAACAAGGAACTGGCCGAGCAGCAGCGGCGCGACGAAGAGGATCGCCGCTGGCGCGAGTCCCTGCACCAGACGCCCGAGCCGTCGCAACCCTCGTCGTCCGCCTCGCCATGGTGGCCGCCGAAGCCGGAGACGGTGGTGCAGGCGGCGCAGCACACGCCGCCACCGCCGAAGCCATCTTCGCCACCGCCACAACAGCCACCTCCACCGCCGCCGTCCAAGCAGGAGCGGCAGAAGCAGGAAGATGAGCGTAAGCGCCGCGATGGCAAACAACTCGAACGCTGATGTCGGCGAGCGGCAAGGACGTCCCAGGCCGTTGTGCGTATAGGCTTGCCGGGTGAACGCGAATCAGACCGGAAATTTTCGATTTCTATAGGATTGCCAAAGGACTTGCACACTCCATGCATCATCCTTTCGCAGCAAAAGGCTCTTGGCGATCAGTTCGATGTCGTCGGCGATTCTTGCCGAAATTTCGGGGTCGCCCAAGGCGCGGAAAGAGTTCTTGAATGCCACTTCGCGCAGGTCGTCGATAAGGCTGCGATCTTCTTCTGAAATCTTGCTTTTTTGCGCTTCGATGGCATGGAAGTCGCCCATCCAGGCGCTGTCGAATCGATCCTCATCCCTTGAGTCCAGGGCAGCTTCGCTGTCCAGGCTCCTTAAGAAATCAAAGAAACCGGCCTTGGAGAGCAGTGTACTCATTTCGAAAATGGGTGGATTCATTTCATCGACCTTCATGTGTACTGCTTTCTGGGTTTCAAAAATCGGGAGCTGAGCTTGAATCTATGCGAAAACGTCATGGGTTTCTGACAGGCGGACAACGCATCGGCCATGAAGTTCTGGGCTTTGCAGGCACCAGCGGCGGAGACGCGGTTGGCTACCTTGATCTGAAAAATAGAAAGGGCACGCACTTCCTGATGAGAAATGCACACCCACCACCGGCTCTGCACAGCGGTCACCGCGGTTTCCGTCCGAATCAGCCGTCACCCGGTTACAACAGGTGACGGCTGGCGACAACGCTGCCGTCGCTCAATCCATCGGCTCGCTCAGCGCTTGCCGAACACCAGCGCGGCGTTGGTGCCGCCGAAGCCGAAGCTGTTCGACATCACCGTGCGCAGGTTCGCCTCGCGGCTCTCGCGCACGATCGGGAAGCCCTCGGCGCGCGGGTCCAGCGCATCGATGTTGGCCGAGCCGGCGATGAAGCCGTCGCGCATCATCAGCAGGCAGTAGATCGCCTCGTGCACGCTGGCCGCGCCCAGCGAATGCCCGGACAGCGCCTTGGTCGAGGACAGCGGCGGCACCGCATCGCCGAACACTTCGCGCACCGCGCCCAGCTCGGTGACGTCGCCCAGCGGCGTCGAGGTGCCGTGCGTGTTGAGGTAGTCGATCGGCGCGTCCACGCCCTGCATCGCCATCTGCATGCAGCGCACCGCGCCTTCGCCGGACGGGGCGACCATATCGGCGCCGTCGGAGGTCACGCCATAGCCGAGCAGCTCGGCATGGATACGCGCGCCGCGCGCCACCGCGCGTTCGTAATCCTCCAGCACCAGCATGCCGCCGCCGCCGGCGATGACGAAGCCGTCGCGCTCGGCGTCGTACGGACGCGAGGCCACCGCCGGGCGGTCGTTGAAGCCGCTGGACAGTGCGCCCATCGCGTCGAACATCAGGCTCATGGTCCAGTCCAGCTCCTCGCCGCCGCCGGCGAACATCACATCCTGCTGGCCGTGGCGGATCAGGTCCGCGGCCGCGCCGATGCAATGCGCCGAGGTCGCGCAGGCCGCCGACAGCGAATAGCTCACGCCCTTGATCTTGAACGCGGTGGCCAGGCTGGCCGAGACCGCCGAACACATCGTGCGCGGCACCATGTAAGGGCCGACCTTGCGCACGCCGCGGTTGCGCAGCAGGTCCGCCGCTTCCACCTGCCAGTGGCTGGAACCGCCACCGGAACCGGCGATCAGGCCGGTGCGCACGTCGCTGACCGCGGCCTCGTCCAGGCCCGCATCGGCGATCGCATCGCGCAACGCCAGGTACGCGTACGCGGACGCATCGCCCATGAAGCGCTTGAGCTTGCGATCGATCAAGGCCTCCAGGTCCAGCTGCACGTCGCCGGCGACCTGGCTGCGCAGGCCGTGTTCGGCCGCCTCGGGGTTGGCGCGGATGCCGGCGCGGCTCTCGCGCAGCGCGCGCGACACCGTGTCCAGGTCGTTGCCCAGGCAGGAGGTGATGCCCATGCCGGTGATCGCGACGCGGCGCATCAGAACGCCTCCGTCGAGGTGAACAGGCCCACGCGCAGATCCTTGGCGGTGTAGATCTCTCGGCCGTCCACAGACATGCGTCCGTCGGCCACCGCCATCACCAGCTTGCGGTTGATGACCCGGCTGATGTCCAGCTCGTAGACCACCTGCTTGGCGGTCGGCAGCACCTGTCCGCTGAACTTCACTTCGCCCACGCCCAGCGCGCGGCCGCGGCCGGGCGCGCCGATCCAGGTCAGGAAGAACCCGGTCAGTTGCCACAGCGCATCCAGGCCCAGGCAGCCGGGCATCACCGGATCGTCGATGAAGTGGCAGCCGAAGAACCACAGGTCCGGACGCACGTCGAGTTCGGCGCGGACCACGCCCTTGCCGTACGTGCCGCCGTTGTCGTCGATATGGGTGATGCGGTCGAACATCAGCATCGGATCGTTGGGCAGGCGTGCGGCCTCGGCGCCGAACAGTTCGCCGCGCGCGCTGGCGAGAAGGTGTTCGCGTGAATACGAAGTGAGGCGGCTCATGAGCGAATTTTCCAGGGCAGACAGTCGAGGCGCGCAAGCGTGCACGACGCCCGCGCTTTCAATCAAACGTTTTATCCGTACGCACGCGTAGCGTAGGCAGTGCTGCAATGCGGCGCGCTGAGCGAAATCAAGGCGTGCGTTCGCAGCGCATGCGCAGGCCTGGCTTATCATGCGGCTACCGTTCGCTGGCGTAGGGTGCAGGGCCGATGCGCAAGATCATTCACGTCGACATGGATGCGTTCTACGCGTCCGTGGAGCAGCGTGACGATCCCGCATTGCGCGGCAAGCCGGTGGTGGTGGCCTGGCGCGGCATGCGTTCGGTGGTGTGCGCCGCGTCGTACGAGGCGCGCGTGTTCGGCATCCGCTCGGCGATGCCGGCGTTGCGCGCCGAGCGCTTGTGCCCGGACGCGATCTTCGTGCCGCCGGACTTCGCGCGTTACAAGGCGGTGTCGCGGCAGGTGCGCGAGATCTTCCAGCGCCACACCGACATGATCGAGCCGCTGTCGCTGGACGAGGCCTATCTCGACGTCACCGCGCCGAAGGGCGAACTGGCCACCGCCACCGCCACCGAGATCGCGCAGACCATCCGCGCGCAGATCCGCGAGGAAACCGAGTTGACCGCCTCGGCCGGCATCGCGCCGAACAAGTTCCTGGCCAAGATCGCCTCGGACTGGCGCAAGCCCGATGGCCAGTTCGTGATCCGCCCACACCAGGTGGAAGCGTTCCTGACCCCGCTGCCGGTCAGCAAGGTGCACGGCGTGGGCAAGGTGATGCAGGCCAAGCTGGCGGCGTTGGGCATCGTCACCGTCGGCGACCTGCGCACGCACGCCGAAGCGGAGCTGGAAGCGCACTTCGGCAGCTTCGGGCTGCGCCTGTATCAGCGTGCGCGCGGCATCGACGAGCGCCCGGTGGAATCGGACCAACAGGTGCAGTCGATCTCTTCGGAAGACACCTTCGCCGAAGACCTGGCGCTGGACGCGCTGGAGCCGGCGATCCGGCAACTGGCGGAAAAGACCTGGAACGCGACCCGCCGCACCGAGCGCGTCGCGCGCACCGTGGTGCTGAAGCTGAAGACCGCGCAGTTCCGCATCCTGACCCGCAGCTTCACCCCGGAGCAACCGCCGGACTCGCTGCAGGCGCTGACCGACATCGCGTTGGCCTTGCGCCAGCGCGTCGACTTGCCCGCGTCCACGCGCTACCGCCTGGTCGGCGTGGGCCTGGCCGGTTTCCACGAGCGCGAGCCGGGGCAGGCGCAGGGGCGGCTGTTCCGTTGAGCCGCGCGCCGGCGCCGGCGGTCGTATGCACCGCCGCGCGCGCCGGCAGTTCGCTCATGGCCAACGCATTGCGCCGGCTCAGGGCCAGCGCATTTCGCCCTTGGCGACCTTCGCGCTGAGCTGTAGCGAGTCCGCGCCGCCCAGCTGCGGATAGCGCTGCTGCATCGCCGCGACCAGCGCGGCCGCATCCTTGGCCTTGGCGGTTTCCTCGTCGAAGGCGCGGATGTAGTCGGCGGTGAAGCGCACCGCGGCCAGGTCCTGCGCCGCGCCCGGCACGAAGTGTCCGGGAATCACCCGCTGCGGCTGCAGCGCCTGGATCCGTTGCAGCGTGGCCAGCCACTGCGCGTGCGACGCCGGGGTCTGCGTATCTGCCATCCACACGTGTTCGCCGGCCATCACCGGGATCCCGCCGAGCACGGTCTTGATCGACGGAATCCACACGAAGGTCCGGTCCGGGCTCGCGCCGTCCAGGCCGACGATCTGCAGTTCGCGGCCTTCCAGCAGCAGGCGGTCGCCGTGCAGCGGCTGCGGCAGCACGATGCGCTGCGGCGCGTCGGCGCCCAGCTTCGGCGCCCACACCTGCAGCTTCTGCGCCTGGGTCTGGCGGATGTGCGCGACGGTCGCCGGGCTGGCCAGTACCTTGGCCTGCGGGAACGCCTGGGTCAGCACGTCCAGGCCGAAGTAGTAGTCCGGATCGCCGTGGCTGATGTAGATCGTGGTCAGGCGCTTGCCGCAGGCGCGGATCTGCGCGACCAGGGCGCGCGCATCGGCCGCGGAGAACTGCGCGTCGACCAGGATCGCGTCCTTGGCGCCGCTGACCAGCACCGAGGCGACGCCGAAGATCGCGTTCGCGTCCGGGTGGTAGACCTGCACCTGCAGCGGCGCGGCGGCCGGCTGTGCCGCGGTGGCGGTGGCAGCCGCGGCGTGGGCGGCGGTGCCGGTGGCGGCATGCGCCGCGCCGGCGAGACCGAGGGCAAGGATCAGCGCGGCGCTCAGGCGCGGCAACGAAAGGCTAGGCATGCGGAACTCCATCGGAGAAGGCGAGGCCATGCATCGGCATGGCGTGCGGGAATCGGAACGCGACCGTGCTGCGGCCGCGGTGGGGGAGGGCGACTGCGCGCGCTGCCATCGGCAGGCCCGCAACCGCCTGCCCGGCGTTGCGCTCAGTACGCGGCAGTGGCGATCTGGCGCAAGTACTGCGGGCGCTCGATCTCGTCAACGAAGGCGCTGGCGTAGTCGGCATAGCTGATCGCGCTGCGGCCCTGCGCATCGCTGAGCAGCGCGGTGGCCTGGGTGCGCACGCCGCCGCGCTTGGCGCCCGGGCCGATTTCCGCGGCCGGCGCGTAGAAGGTCCAGTCCAGGTCGGCGGCGGCATGGAAGTGCTGCAGGGCGGCACGGTGCGCCAGCGCGTAGGGCTTGTAGGCGTCGGGGAAGTTCGGCGTGTCCACCAGCTGCACGCCCGGCGCCACTTCCAGGCTGCCGGCGCCGCCGACCACCAGCAGGCGCTGCACGCCGGCGTCGCGGGCGACCTCGATCAGCGCCTGAGCGACGGCCGGAATGGTGTCGGCGGCCGCGGCGCTGGGGCCGTAGGCGCTGGCCAGCACGTCGTGGCCGCGCACCGCGGCGGCGAGGGCGGCGCGGTCGTCCAGCGACGCGAGCACGATGCTGGCGCCGTCCAGTTCCGGCGGCAGCGGTTGTGTGCGACGGACCAGGGCGGTGACCGCGTGGCCGCGGCGCAGGGCTTCCTGGGCGATATGGCGGCCGATATTGCCGGTGGCGCCGAACAGGGCGATGTGCATTGAGGTTCTCCGGGGAGTGTGGACGGGATGCGCACAGCCTAGTCCTGGCAATTAGCACGATAAACAGCGTATAAGTCGCCAATTTGTTGCATGGAACGATCAAATGGACCGTCTGACCGCGATTGCGGTGTTCGTCGAGGTCGCCGAGCGCGGCAGCCTCACCGCGGCCGCCGAGGCGCTGGACCTGTCGCGGGCGATGGTCTCGCGGCATCTGGCCGAACTGGAGCGCTGGCTGGGTGCGCGCCTGCTGCACCGGACCACGCGGCGGGTGACCCTGACCGGCGCCGGCGAAACCGCGCTGGCGCGGTTCCGGCCGATGTTGGCGATCGGCGCCTCGCTGCGCGACGAACTGGCCAGCGACGACCCGGAGCCGCACGGACAGCTGCGCGTCACCGCCTCGGCCTCGTTCGGGCAGGCGCATCTGGCCGCGGCGGCGGCCGAGTTCGTGACCCGCTACCCGCAGGCGCGGGTGGACATGCTGCTGGCCGACCGCACGGTCAACCTGATCGAGGAGCGCATCGACCTGGCGGTGCGCATTTCCCATCGCGTCGACCCCGGGCTGATCGCGCGGCGCCTGAGCGTGTGCCGCTCGGTGCTGTGCGCGGCGCCGGCCTATCTGCAGCGGCATGGCGCGCCGCACAGTGCCGCCGACCTGGCCGCGCACAACTGCCTGGGCCATCACTACGTCGGCAAGCACGAATGGCCGCTGCGCTATCGCGGCGAACCGGTGTCGGTGGCGGTGAGCGGCAACTTCACCGCCAACGAAGCCACCGTGCTGCTGGAGGCGGTGCGCGCCGGCGCCGGCATCGCCATGCTGCCGACCTACCAGGCCGCGGCGTTGCTGCGCAGCGGCGAATTGCAGCGCGTGCTGCCCGACCACGAACTGGACACGATGGACATCTTCGGCGTGTACGCATCGCGCCGGCAGCAGCCGACGATCGTGCGCGCGTTCCTGGATTTCCTGGTCGCGCGTTTCGGCGAAGTGCCGTACTGGGATCGCGACTGAGCGCGGCGCCTACAATGGGCGCTGCTCTTGCATCCAGGAACGACATGACATTTCCGTATGCGCTGGTGGTGTTCGATCTGGACGGCACGCTGGTGGACAGCGGCGCCGACATCGCCGAAGCGCTCAATCGCACGTTGGCCGAGTTCGGCCTGGCGCGCGTGCCCGAGGCCACCGTGCTCGGCTGGATCGGCGAAGGCGTGCGCAAGCTGGTCGAAGCCGCGTGGCGGCATGCGCACGACGCCACCCCGATCGACACGGTGATGCCGACCTTCATGCGCCACTACGAGGAATGCCTGCTGCGCAGCCCGCGCCTGTATCCGGGCGTGGCCGAGGCGCTGGCGCAGTTGCGCACGCGCGGCGTCACCCTGGCGTTGTGTACCAACAAGCCGTCGACGTTCGTGCTGCCGCTGCTGCGCCATCTCGGCGTGGCCGATGCGTTCGCCGCGGCGCTTGGCGGCGACAGCCTCCCCGAGCGCAAGCCCAACCCGCTGCCGCTGCTGCACCTGGCGCAGCAGTTCGCGCAGCCGCCGGCGCGCTGCCTGATGGTCGGCGATTCCGGCACCGACCTGCAGGCCGCGCACGCCGCCGGCATGCCGGCCGCGCTGGTGCGCTACGGCTATCCGCGCGACCTGGACCTAGCCACCGCCGACGTGGTGCTGCTGATGGACGACATGCGCGAGTTGCTGGCGTTGGGGTGATGCGGGCTATCGCACGCGTGCCGCTGCAATCGACATGACGGTCGATCAACCCCTGTAGGAGCGGCTTCAGCCGCGACCGGGCTTTACCGATACGTTCTGTCGCGGCTGAAGCCGCTCCTACAGGGGCGTGCAGCCTCTGCACTCGTCCGCCGATGCACGGCATGCGAATTGCCGACATTGGGGGTGCGGTCGTCGGCGTGGCCGATCTGGTATGGCCGCAGCGTTCTTCAGAAGTGTTTTTCACGCAACTGCAGGCACAAAAAATTGTGGGATCGACGGAAGTCGCTCCCACACCATCGCGGTAACTGTCACGTGCGCATCGAGGAAGTTGCGTTCACGACCGCCAAGCGCTTAGCGGCGTTGGCGAGACCGCAGGAATACGGACCGTGTTCGTGCAGCGGGCTGCGCCGAATGGCGCAGCCCTTCCCGACTCAGCGCGCCGCCGGCGCGTAGCGCAGGGTCAGCGCGTATTCGCGGCCCGGCTGGTTGTACCAGCTGATGGTCTGGTAGTCGCGATCGAACACGTTGCTGGCCTTGGCCTGCAGCGTCCAGTCCGCCGCGAACGCGTATTCCACGCGCAGGTCCAGCGTGCCGTAGCCGGCCAGGCGCACGCTGTTGGCCGCGTCGTCGTAGCGGTGGCCGCTGCCGAACGCGGTGACGCCGAGCTTGACCGGGCCGAAGCCGCGGTCCACGTCCAGTCGCGCGGTGTCCTGCGCGCGCCGCGCCAGCCAGTTGTCGCGGTTGGCGCCGTCGCTGCGGTTGCGCGGATCGGTGTGGCTGAGCTGCGCCGACAGTTCCCAGCCGGCCAGCGTCGCATAGCCGGTCAGCTCAGCGCCGCGGATCCGCGCCTTGTCCACGTTGACCGGCAGGAAGGTGGCGGCATCGTAGGAGATCAGGTCGTCGACCCGGGTCTCGTACACGTTGAACGTCCAGTTCCAGCTGTCGGCGTACTGCGCCACGCCCAGGTTGCCGCTCTTGGACTTCTCCGGCTTCAGTTCCGGATTGCCGGAGAACGGGTAGTACAGGTCGTTGAAGGTCGGCGCCTTGAAGCCGGTGCCGAGGCTGGCGGTGAGCTTGAAGCCGCCGTCCAGCGCCAGGCCCCAGCCGAGGCTGCCGGTGGTGTGCTGGCCGAACTGCTCGTTGTCGTCGCTGCGCACGCTGGCCTGCACCTGCTGCGCGCCGAAGCGGCCCTGGTACTCGGCGAACACGCCGGTGTTGTCGCGCTGGTCCACATCGAAGGCGGTGGTGCCGGTGACTTCCTCGCGCTGCCAGTCGGCGCCGGCGCTGAGCAAGTGGCCTTCGGCCAGGCCGAAATCGCCCTGCAGCGAGGCGGTGTCGCGGCGGCTGTCGAAGGTGCTGACGAAGCTGCGCGTGTCGCTGCCGGCGGCGTGGTAGTAGCTGTCGGCCTGATCGGTGTTGCGGCCGAGCTGCGCGGCCAGGTGCACGCGCTCGGACGGGGTCCAGTCGAGCTTGCCGCCGAACACCTGCTGGGTGTTGTCGGCCTCGTTGCCGGCGAACAGCGCATCGCCGTCGTACTCGTTGCGGCTGTCGATGTTCAGCGCCTGGCCTTCGATGCGCAGCGTGTCGCTCAGCGCATAGCCGCCGCGCGCGCTGAGTGAGGTGTTGCGGTAGCCGTCGCGGTCCGGCTCATCGACGAAGCAGCCGGCGAACAGCGTGGCCGAGCCGTTGCAGGCATTGATGCCGTCGCTGTTCTGGTAGCCGCCCTGCACCGACAGCCAGCCGCGCTCGCCGCGGTTGCTGAAGCCGGCGCTGGCCTCGCGCAGGCCGTGACTGCCGGCGCCCAGGCTCAGGTTCTGCTGCAGGCCCTGGCCGCCGTGGCGGGTGAAGATCTGGATCACGCCGCCGATCGCATCGGAGCCGTACAGGCTCGAGCGCGGGCCGCGCACGATCTCGATGCGATCGATCTGGCTCAGCGGCAGGTCCTGGAACGCGGCCAGGCCGGCGCTGGCCGAGCCGATGCGCACGCCGTCCACCAGCACCAGCACGTGGTCCGATTCGCTGCCGCGCAGGCTCAGCGTGGTCAGCTTGCCCAGCCCGCCCTGGTTGGACACGCCGATGCCGGCGCGGCCCTGCAGCAGCTGCGCCAGCGACGTGGCCTGGCTGCGCTCGATCTCGGCGCGGTCGATCACCTGTGCCGGGACCACGCTGTCCTCGACCGAGATCTGGGTGCGGGTGGCGGTGACCAGGACCTGGTCCAGGTCGGTGGCGGCATCGGCGGCGAGCGCCAGCGAGGGCAGGGACAGGACGGACGCGATCGCGACCGAAAGCAGGCGGAACGACATGGGGCAACTCCGGCGCGCGGGCGCGCTGTGACGGCAAAGGAGTCGCGAACCGAGGGTGCAAGCGGACGGCGCCAGACGCGGCGCGGCACGCCGCGACGCCCTCCGCATCGCAACCAGTGAACTGCAAGGCCGGTCTCCGGGCTGGCGATCTGGGAGTCGGACTCCCGGCTGCGACGCCTTCCCATGCCCAAGGCACAGTGGCGCAAGTCGTCAGCGCGGATCGCTTACCGTTGCGGGGGCAGCGCCGGCCTTGTCGCAAGACGCACCGGCTTCCCGTTTCAACCTGCAGGCCGGGGCCGGCAGGTCACCTTGAAGCGGCGCGATTGTACGCGATCGCCGGCGTGACGCGCGGATCAGTCGGCGTCGCGCTCGCCGGCGTGGCCGTCGTCGTCGCGTCCGTGGTCGCGCTCGGCGTCGTAGGCATGGCCGCCGGACGCGTCGTCGGCATACGGCGTATCGCTATGGTCGCCGTCGCGGTCGAAATGGGTGGTCGCCACCGGTCCGGCCACCGGCAGGCCGCGCTGCGCCGGCAGCTGCGCCGCCGCGGCTTCCAGCTCGCCGAGCAGCTGCGCGCGCCGCGCCTCGGGCAGTTCCTGCCAATGGCAGCCGGTCAGCGCCCCTTCCAGCGAATACAGCAGGTTGAGGCTGGGCTTGAAGCCGGCGCGCTTGACCTTCAGGAACGCGCCGACCGCGCCGGCCGCAGTCAGGTCCTCCTGCGTGCGCAGGCCGACCTGGCGCAGCCAGGCCGCGCTCTTGGGGCCGATGTTGCGCAGTTTTTCGGTGCTCATCGCAGCGCGTCGACGAAGACCTGCGCGATCGCTTCCAGGCCGTGCTGATCGTCGGCGTCGAAGCGCGCCAGGTCCGGGCTGTCCAGGTCGAACACGCCGATCAGCTCGCCGGCGCGCAGCAGCGGCACCACCAGCTCCGAGCGCGAGGCCGCATCGCAGGCGATATGCCCGGGAAAGGCCTCGACGTCGTCGATGCGCTGGGTCTGGCCGCTGCTGGCGGCGGCGCCGCACACGCCCTTGTGCAGCGGGATGCGCACGCAGGCGGGCAGGCCCTGGAACGGGCCGACCACCAGTTCCTTGCCGTCGTACAGGTAGAAGCCGACCCAGTTCAGCCGCGGCAGCGCGTGGTACACCAGCGCCGCCAGGTTGGCGGCATTGGCGATGCGGTCGGGCTCGCCGCTGACCAGGGAACGGGCCTGCGCGAGCAGTTGGGCGTACTGTTCCGGCTTGCTGCCGGTGAGCGAAGAGGAAGCGAACATCGCGCGAGTTTAGCAGCGGCCGATGGCGGCCTGCGCGCCAGCGCCGGTCGAGGCGCGAGGCAGGGCGACATCCCGAGGCGCCACTCCCGAGCGCATCGGTACAGACGGGCAGCGCTGACGCGGCGCGCCGGCTATCCTGCGCGCCCGCGCCGCATGCGCCGACTTCGAGGATCCTGCCACGATGCGCTTTCCCGCCTTCTACGTCACCGGCACCGATACCGGCATCGGCAAGACCGTCGCCAGCACCGCGCTGCTGCACGCGTTGCGCGCGCGCGGGCAGACGGCGGTGGGCATGAAGCCGGTCGCCAGCGGCTGCGAGCGCAGCGCGGACGGCTGGCGCAACGAGGATGCACTGGCGCTGCAGGCGGCGAGCATGCCGCGCCCGGACTATGCCGACCTCAATCCCTACGCCTTGCCGCTGCCGCTGGCACCGGAACTGGCCGCGGCCGACGCCGGGGTGTGCGTGGAATTGGCGCCGATCGCCGAGGCTTTCGCGCGGTTGCGTGCGCAAGCCGACGTGGTGGTGGTGGAAGGCGTCGGCGGCTGGGCGGCGCCGCTGTCGGCGAGCCTGGAGCAGGCCGATCTGGCGCGCGCGCTGGCGCTGCCGGTAGTCCTGGTGGTCGGCCTGCGCCTGGGCTGCCTCAACCATGCCCGGCTCACCGCCGCAGCGATCGCCGCCGACGGCCTGCGCTGCATCGGCTGGATCGGCAACGAGATCGATCCGGCGATGGAGCGCATCGACGCCAACATGCGCATGCTGCAGGAGCGGCTGCCGATACCGTGCTGGGGGCGGCTGCCGTATCGGCCGCAGCCGGACCCGGCGGCGCTGGCGGCGTCGCTGAGTCCATGGCAGGGCGTGCAGATGGCGCAGGGCTGAGCCGGCACCTGGCCGGAGCGCACGCAGCGCAGGAAGCACTTCCGCGAGCAAAGGCCTGATGTGCAGGAGGGGCTTTCAGCCCGGATGCCGGACTGGAAAAACTTCGGCCCTAGACCCTGGCAAGCAGCGCAGGAATGCCCGCACTTGCGAATCCCAAATCTCGAATCCCAAATCCCGGCCATAAAAAAGACCCGGTAGAGGGAGGGATCTACCGGGTCTTGGCTGCGCGGGGGGAGGGACCCGCGCGTACCACTGGTCAGTCGTGCGGCTGCGCCGCAGTGGACTTATTTGGTCTTAGCCTTCGGCGCGGCCTGATCGCTGGCCGCCTCGAACTGGCTCTTGGCGAGCTGGCCGATGGCTTCGGAGGTCTTCAGGCCGAGGCCGAACATTTCCTGGTTGGCCGTGGCCAGCCGCTCGAAGTTGTCGCGGGCGATCTGCAGGCCCTTCGGCCACAGCGACTGCACGCTGCCGATGTCGCGCGCTTCGGTGAGCTCGCCGAGGAAGCCGGTGGTCGCGGCGACGTTCTTCTCGAAGGTCTTCAGCTGCACGCCGAACACGCTCTCAGCGCTTTCCAATGCCAGGCGGTTGGCGCGCGAAGCGGCGGCGGCGAACTGCTGGGTGTAGCTGCTGAATTGATCGTTGAACTGAGCGGACATCATGCGACTCCAAGGGAATGCCGATTGCTGTTGCAGTGCAACATACGCGCATTCTGCTGCAATGCAACATTATTTTCTGAAGCCGCTCAGGTTTCGTTCAAACTTTCTTTCGGATCAATGAGTTGGAGGCGATCTGCCTGGCGCTGATCTGGCCTGCGCAGGCACCGCGCGGACGCCGGTTGCGCTGAGGCGGGCACCCCGGAACGGGGCCATCCATCCATCCGCACCGGTCAGTCGCCGCCATGCCGCCCTTGCGAATCCCCAATCCCGAATCCCTGCCTCAAGCAGGCCCGCGATACCGGCAGCCAGAAGTGCATGTTTCGTGGACCACCACCTCGCTCAGTAGCGGCAATGCCGGCTTGAGCTGTTCCCAGATCCACATCGCCAGGCGTTCGCTGGTCGGGTTCTCCAGTCCCTCGATGTCGTTGAGGTAGTGGTGGTCGAGGCGGTCGTAGAGCGGGCGGAACGCGGCCTTGATGTCGCCGAAGTCCATGACCCAGCCGGTGTCGGCGCCGGGTTCGCCGCTGACGTGCAGCTCGATCCGGAACGAATGCCCGTGCAGCCGTGCGCACTTGTGGCCGGGCGGGACGTTGGGCAGGCGGTGCGCTGCCTCCAGGGTAAAACTCTTGAAGATATCCATGGCGTCATTGTAGGTGGCGTGGGAATTGGCCGGCGGATCGCCGGCACTGCTGCGGTTTCGCGATAACGGTGCGTCGCGAAAACACGAACGCCGCCCGAAGGCGGCGTTCGTGGTGCTGCGGTCGGCTGCGCTTAGCGCGCGGCGCTGGGCTGGCCGCCGCTGCGACGACGCTCGCCCTGGCGGCGTGCGCCGCCCGGCTGAGTGCCGCCGGCCGGCTTGGCCCCGGCATGCGCGTGCGGGCGCGGCGCGTCGCCGTGCGGACGCCGTGCGTGGGTGCTCTTGCGCGGCGGACGCTGGCCGCCCGGACGCTCGTCGGCCGGATTGTTGTTGCCCCAGCGGATCGGCGTGGACGGCTCGAAGCCCGGCACGTCGCGGATGTCCATCTCGCGCTTGAGCATGCGCGAGATCGCACGCAGCAGCTTGGCCTCGTCCTGCGCCACCAGCGACACAGCCTCGCCCTGCGAGCCGTTGCGGCCGGTGCGGCCGATCCGGTGCACGTAGTCCTCGGCGACCATCGGCAGGTCGTAGTTGATGACCTTCGGCAGCTGGTCGATGTCGATGCCGCGCGCGGCGATGTCGGTCGCCACCAGCACGGTGATGCGGCCGGCCTTGAAGTCGCTCAGCGCGCGCAGGCGCTGGCCCTGGCTCTTGTTGCCGTGGATCGCGGCGGTCTTCAGCCCGGACTTGTCCAGGAACATGGTCAGCTTGTCGGCGCCGTGCTTGGTGCGCGCGAACACCAGCGTCTGCATGCGCGAATCGGCGGCCAGCAGGTGCAGCAGCAGCTCGCGCTTGCGGGTGCCATCGACCGGGTGCACGCGGTGGGTGATGGTGTCGGCGACGGTGTTGCTCGGCGTGGCCTGGATTTCCTGCGGGTTGTGCATGAACTCGCGGGCCAGCTGCTTGATGCCTTCCTCGAAGGTCGCCGAGAACAGCAGGGTCTGCCGGTTCTGCTTGGGCAGCTTGGCCAGGATGCGCTTGATCGAGGGCAGGAAGCCCATGTCGAGCATGCGGTCGGCTTCGTCCAGCACCAGGATCTCGATGCCCGACAGGTCCACGCTGCGGCGCTCGAGGTGATCGAGCAGGCGGCCCGGGCAGGCGATCAGCAGGTCCACGCCGCGACGCAGCGCGTCGAGCTGGTTGCCCATGCCGACGCCGCCGTAGATGGTGGTGCTGGGGATGCGCAGGTACTTGCTGTAGCCGCGCAGGCTGTCGTGCACCTGGGTGGCCAGCTCGCGGGTCGGGGTCAGGATCAGCGCGCGCGGCCTGCGTGCGCCATTGCCGACCGGCTGCGGCGAGGTGCCCAGGTGCTGCAGCAGCGGCAGGCCGAACGCGGCGGTCTTGCCGGTACCGGTCTGCGCGCCGGCCATCAGGTCGTGGCCGGCCAGCGCCAGCGGAATCGCCTGCAACTGGATCGGGGTGGGGGTTTCATAGCCCTGCTCGGCCAACGCACGCAGCAGGAAGGGCGCCAGGCCCAAGGATTCGAAAGACATCGAGGAAAGCTCCGGATAACGCGCCGTCGCCGGGACGTGCCCGGAATGCAGACGCAAGTAGGGTGAGGCTCGGAGCGTTCCCGTGAACCGCGCTGCGAGAGGGTGGATCAACCCGGAGCAGAACAGCGCTCGGGTTTGTCGGCACCACGAAAGGCGTCGGGCGGGGCGGGCGAGCGGATCGGAACGATCCTGGCCTCGCCGGCGATCCCTAAGGGAAACGGACGGCCGCATGCAGACCTGGCCAGTCTACGCTGAATTGGCGCGTTGCACAAAAGTCGCAGTGAAGCAGCCGACAGTCGGCGATTCCGTTTCAGTTGCAACCAATATCCGGTCTGGCCGTACAATCGCCCGATCAGCTCCCCAGCACTGGACGGACATGAAGCTAGGTTCCCTGAAGGAAGGCGGCCGCGACGGCACCCTGATCGTCGTTTCCCGCGATCTGACCCGCGCCGTGCGCGCCACCGGCATCGCCGCGACCCTGCAGCGCGCGCTGGAGGACTGGAGCAATCTGGCGCCGCGCCTGAATGCGCTGTCCGAGTCGCTCAACGACGGCAGCGCCGACGGCCAGTTCGACCTGGACATCGCCGCGCTGGCGGCGCCGTTGCCGCGCGCCTACGAATTCCTCGACGGCAGCGCCTACCTGCCGCACGTGGAGCGGGTACGCCGCGCGCGTGGCGCCGAGGTGCCGGAGAGCTTCTACACCGATCCGCTGATGTACCAGGCGGTCAGCGCCGGCTTCTATGGCCCGCGCGAGGCGGTCAAGGTGGTCAGCGAGGATTACGGCATCGACCTGGAGGCGGAGATCGTAGTGGTCACCGACGACGTGCCGATGGCGGTCGATGCGCAGCAGGCGGCTGCGCATATCCAGCTGGTCGGGCTGGTCAACGACGTGTCGCTGCGCAACCTGATTCCGGCCGAGCTGGCCAAGGGCTTCGGCTTCGTGCAGTCCAAGCCGCGCTCGGCGCTGTCGCCGGTGTTCGTCACCCCCGACGAGCTGGGCGAGGCCTGGCGCGACAACAAGCTGCACCTGCCGCTGCTGACCCACATCAACGGCGCCTGGTTCGGCGCGCCGGAAGCCGGCGAGGACATGCAATTCGACTTCGCCCAGCTGGTCGCGCACGCGGCCAAGACGCGGCCGCTGGCGGCCGGCGCGGTGATCGGTTCGGGCACCATCGCCAACCAGGACACCTCGCGCGGCGCCTCGTGCTTCGCCGAGCTGCGCGTGGTGGAGACGCTGCGCGACGGCCAGCCGAGCACGCCGTTCATGAAGTTCGGCGATGTGGTGCGGATCGAGATGCTTGACCGTGATGGAGTGAGCATCTTCGGCGCGATCGAGCAGCGCATCGAGCCCGTGTCCCGGCCCTGACCCGGCCGGCGGCGTTGCCCAGACGACCGGCGGTACCGCTGCGCCGGTGTCCACCGGTATCTTGATCGTCCGAATGCGGAGTGCAGAGCGTGGAAGAGGCGTTGCAGCTGTACACCTACTGGCGTTCCAGCGCCGCCTATCGCGTTCGCATCGGTCTCAATCTGAAGGGGCTGGCCTACCAGGCGCTGCCGGTGCACCTGCTGCGCGACGGCGGCCAGCAGCATTCGCCGGAGTACGCGCGGCTCAATCCGCAGGAACTGGTGCCGACGCTGTGCCACGACGGCCAACCGATCCGCCAGTCGCTGGCGATCCTGGAATACCTGGACGAACGCTGGCCGGAGCCGCCGCTGCTGCCCGATGCGGCGATCGACCGCGCGCGGGTGCGCGGGCTGGCGCAACTGATCGCCAGCGACGTGCATCCGCTTAACAACCTGCGCGTGACCCAATTCTTCGAGAACGTCTGGAACGTGCCGCAGTCCGAGCGCGAAGAGTGGATGCTGCACTGGATCGTGCTGGGCTTCGATGCGCTGGAGCAGTTGCTGGCCGAATCGCCGGATACCGGCACTTACTGCCATGGCGAACAGCCGGGACTGGCTGATTGCTGCCTGGTCCCGCAGGCGTTCAACGCGCGCCGCTTCGGCGTGGACATGCAGGCGTATCCGACCATCGCGCGGATCGAGCAGGCCTGCCTGGCGCTACCGGCATTCGAGGCGGCGCGCCCGGAGCGGCAGCCGGACGCCCAAGGCTGAGCCTGGCGCCTCGACCCTGTAGGAGCGGCTTCAGCCGCGACAGGGTCTTGCCGGGCGATATGTGTCGCGGCCGAAGCCGCCCACAGGATGCGCAGCTGTCTCAGCCGAAGCCGTGGGTGATCCGCGGCGAGCTGGCGCCGCCGCTGCCGCCGGCGTCATAGTCGGCGTAAGGGTCGTGTTCGCCGCTGGAGCCTTCGGACAGGCGGAACTTCAGCGCCAGGCCGTCGCGCGAGTCGGCCGCGCGCAGCGCTTCCTCCTGTTCGATCTGGCCCTGCTTGACCATCCGGAACAGGCACTGGTCGAAGGTCTCCATGCCTTCCTCCAGCGATTCCTCCATGGCCGCCTTGATCTCGTGGACCTGGCCGCGGCGCAGCAGGTCGCGGATCATCGGCGTGTTCAGCAGCACCTCGGTGGCCGGGCGGCGGCGCTCGTTCTTGTCCTTGACCAGGCGCTGCGAGACCACCGCGCGCAGGTTCAGCGCCAGGTTCATCAGCACGTTTTTGTGCGCGCTTTCCGGGAAGAAGTTGAGAATGCGCTCGATGGTCTGGTCGGCATTGTTGGAGTGCAGCGTGGCCAGGCACAGGTGGCCGGTCTCGGCGAAGGCGATCGCCGCCTCCATCGTCGTCGCGTCCAGGATCTCGCCGATCAGGATCACGTCCGGCGCCTCGCGCATCGCGTTCTTCAGCGCGTTGTGGAAGGCATGGGTGTCCAGGCCGACCTCGCGCTGGTTGACGATCGACATCTTGTGCTTGTGCAGGTATTCGATCGGGTCCTCGATGGTGAGGATGTGCCCGGTGGTGGTGCTGTTGCGGTGGTCGATCATCGACGCCAGCGAGGTGGACTTGCCCGAGCCGGTGGAGCCGACCACCAGGACCAGCCCGCGCGGGGTCATGATCACGTCCTTCAGCACCTGCGGCAGGTGCAGTTCCTCGATGCTGGGGATCTTGCTGCGGATCGCGCGGATCACCATGCCGACCTCGCCGCGCTGCTTGAACACGTTGACCCGGAAGCGGCCGGCGTCCTGCAGCGCGATGGCCATGTTCAGCTCCAGCTCGCGCTCGAACTGCGGTACCTGGCCCTCGTCCATCAGCGAATAGGCGATCTTCTTGACCATGCCCGGCGGCAGGCCGGTGGCGCCGAGCGGGTACAGCTTGCCTTCGATCTTGATATAGACCGGTGCTCCCGTGGTCAGGAACATGTCCGAGGCGTTCTTTTCGGTCATCAGCTTCAGGAAGTAGCCGATATCCATGCGCAATGATTCCCCAACAATCCGCGGCAGCCCGTTGCAAGCGCGCCACAGGCTTCCGACAATGGCCGTGCTCGACGTCTCCGCCTACGGCCCCCCTTGATGAAAACTAGCTTCGCACAAATCCGTTGCCCGCAGTACGTGATGGCGTGCGCATTGGCGCTGTTTGCCACGCCCGCCGCCTTTGCACAGGTCGCCTCGCCGGAACTGCAGACCGCGCAGCAGGCGGTGCAGCGCGCGATCCAGGCCGACGCCGACCAATACGCCCCGGACCTGATCGCCACCGCCCGCCAGGGCCTGGAGCAGGCGCAACAGGCGGCGCTGGACCGCCGCCAACGCAAGACCGCACCGCAGCTGGCGCTGCGCGTGGCGGCCGACGCCGACCTGGCGCGGGTGCGCAGCGAGGAGGCGGTGGCGAACGCGCAGCTCAAGCAGCGCAAGGCCGAAGTGGCCGAGCTGGAGCGCAGCTTGAACACCGGGGAGGGCCGTCCATGAGCCGCTACCTGGGGATGGCCGGCCGCCTGGCCGCGCTGTTGTTGCTGGTCGCACCGCTGGCCGCGTTCGCGGCCGACGATCCGGAACTGGCGGTGCTGAACCAGCGCCTGGTCGCGCTGCAGGCCGATCCGCTGAGTGCCGACGTGGCCGCCTACGAGCGGCTGCAGGCGCAGCAGGCGGTCGCCGCGTTCGCCGCGGCCAAGCGCAAGGAGCAGGACGACGCACGCTATCTCGCCGAGCGCCGCGTCGAGATCGCCGAGACCGCCGCACGCGCGGCACTGGCGCGGCGCCAGGTCGACCAGTTGGAGAAGACCCGCAGCGACTTGCTGGTCGAGGCCAGCCGGCGCGAGGCCGCGCGCGCGCGCCAGGAAGCCGAGCGGCTGCGGGTGCAGGCGCAGATCCAGGCCGAAGAGGCCGAGAGCCTGCGCCAGGCCGCCGAGGCCGAGCAACTGGCGCGGCAGGATGCCGAGCAGGCGCTGACCAACGTCGCCGGGCAGCAGACCGCCAAGCTCAGCGCCGCGCAGCAGAAGTCGGCCAAGCTGGCCCGCGAGGAGGCCGAGTTGGTCGCCGGGGCCAAGCTGCCGGCGTCGCGTTTCGAGCCGCGCGGGGAGGTGTTCACCGTCACCGGCGGCGCCTTCGCCGCAGGCAAGGCGGCGCTGTCGGCCGATGCCGGCGGCCAGGCCAAGGCGTTGGCGCAGTATCTGCAGATCGGCGCCAAGGGCCGGGTGCGGATCGAGGCCTACGACGCCGATGCCGGCGTGGCGCAGAAGCGCGCCGACGCGTTGCGCGACGCGCTGGTCGCTGGCGGCGTCGCGGCGGGTCGCCTGCAGGCGGTCGGCAAGAAGGCGCCGGCGACCAAGGCGCGTGCCGCCGAGGTGGTGATCGCGCCCTGAGCGGGGCTGGCCGTTGCAGGTCCTGGAGCCCGTTTAACGCGGTTTTTCTCTGGGCCTGAGCGGCAAGCAACTGAATGCGGAAAGCGCGCGCTGCTGCCCTTGCCGGAACTGGTGGGGAGGCGTAGGGTCGAACTCCCAGGCGATACATCGTCGCCTGGTTCCACGGAGACTCCGGGCCGATGAAGCAGTGGCACGCACCGCAGCGAGACGTTCCAAGGGCAGCAGGCCCGGGCGTTGCGGTGGAGTGGCTGGCGACCCGCGCGACTCCGCTCCCAGGCAACGCCCCGTGCCGTTCCGGCCGGGGCGTTCTTGTTTCCAGCTGAAGGAGGCTATTCCTATGTTCGAAGGGCAACCGCAGACCGAAATCGACGCGTTGATCAAGTCCGATCCGGAATTCAAGCAGCTCTACCAACGCCACAAGACCCTGGACAAGAAGTGTATGGACGCCGAGCTCGGCGTGCTGCCGATCGACGATCTCACCCTGTCGCAGATGAAGCGGGAAAAGCTCGCGGCCAAGGAAAAGCTGTTGCGGCTCTACGACGAGCAGCAAAAGCCTCACTGATTCCTCTCTCCCACGACAAGCGTTCAATTGTCGCGGGCGGTGGCCGGCCTCCTCGTCGGCTTGCCACCGTCCGCGTCATCTCCTCCCGAAGCCGCGATCGCGGCTTTTTTCGTGCCGGTTCCGCGCTATGTCTGACATTCCGGCGCATACCGCGGATAATCACCGGTCCAGCCGCTATGACGGCGCGATGCATCCGGACGCGATGGCCATTCACTCTTCCGTACTCGACCTGATCGGCGACACCCCCATCGTCAAGGCCAGCAAGCTCGACACTGGCGTGTGCGAGCTGTACCTGAAGCTGGAAAGCGCCAACCCCGGCGGCTCGATCAAGGACCGCATCGGCCTGTCGATGATCGAGGCGGCCGAGCGCCGCGGCGACCTGAAGCCCGGCGCGGTGCTGGTGGAGGGCACTGCCGGCAACACCGGCATCGGCCTGGCCCTGGTCGCCCAGCAGAAGGGCTACAAGCTGATCCTGGTGGTGCCGGACAAGATGAGCCGGGAGAAGATCTTCAACCTCAAGGCGATGGGCGCCGAAGTGGTGCTGACCCGCTCGGACGTGGCCAAGGGCCATCCCGAGTACTACCAGGACCTGGCCGCGCGCCTGGCCGCCGAGACGCCCGGGGCGTACTTCGTCAACCAGTTCGGCAATCCCGACAACCCGGCCGCGCACGAGTTCGGCACCGGCCCTGAGATCCTGCGGCAGATGGACGGCAAGCTGGACGCGATCGTGTTCGGCTGCGGCAGCTCCGGCACCATGACCGGCCTGTCGCGCGCGTTCGCCGCCGCCTCGCCGCATACCGAGCTGGTGCTGGCCGACCCGGTCGGCTCGATCCTGACCGAGTACATCGAGCAGGGCACGGTCAGCGAGAAGTCCGGCAGCTGGCTGGTGGAGGGCATCGGCGAGGACTTCCTGCCCGATATCTCCGACTTCTCGCGGGTCAAGAAAGCCTATTCGATCAGCGACGCCGAGAGCTTCCATACCGCGCGCGAATTGCTGGCCAAGGAGGGCATCCTCGGCGGCTCCTCGACCGGCACCCTGCTGGCTGCCGCGCTCAAGTACTGCCGCGGGCAGACCGAGCCCAAGCGCGTGCTGGTGTTCGTCTGCGACACCGGCAACAAGTACCTGTCGAAGATGTACAACGACTATTGGATGCTGGACAACGGCTTCCTGGAGCGCCCGCAGCACGGCGACCTGCGCGACCTGATCCTGCGCCCGTACAGCCAGCGCGACACCGTGGTGGTCGGCCCCAACGACCTGCTGACCACCGCCTACCAGCGCATGAAGCTGTACGACGTGTCGCAGCTGCCGGTGATGGACGGCGACCAACTGGTCGGCATCGTCGACGAAAGCGACGTCTTGTTGCACGTTTATGGCGACGAGGCGCGGTTCCGCGATCCGGTTTCCACGGCCATGGTCAGCAAGCTGGACCGGCTCGACGTCAAATCGCCGATCGAAGCGCTGCTGCCGGTGTTCGACCGCGGCCAGGTCGCCATCGTCATGAACGACGGCGCCTTCCTCGGCCTGATCACCCGCATCGACCTGCTCAACTACCTGCGCCGCCGCGTTCAGTGACGGTGCTTCGTGGACGGCTCCCGATACAGGGGGCCGTTCAGACCTCGCTGCTAGAATCACGCCCCTTCTCCGGGAACCCCTCATGACGGACCACACGTCCAACCCCAATGGCGACGGCCGCGCGCTGTCGCTGGCGACCCTGGCGATCCATGGCGGCCAGCATCCGGACCCGTCCACGGGCGCGGTGATGCCGCCGATCTATGCGACCTCCACCTACGCCCAGTCCAGCCCCGGCGAACACCAGGGCTTCGAGTACTCGCGTACTCACAATCCGACTCGCTTCGCCTACGAGCGCTGCGTCGCCGCGCTGGAAGGCGGCTCGCGCGGCTTCGCGTTCGCCTCGGGCATGGCCGCCACCTCCACGGTGATGGAACTGCTGGACAGCGGCAGCCACGTGGTGGCGATGGACGACCTGTACGGCGGCAGCTACCGCCTGTTCGAGCGCGTGCGCCGGCGCACCGCCGCACTGGACTTCAGCTTCGTCGACCTGACCGATCCGGCCGCGTTCGCCGCCGCGATCACGTCCAAGACCAAGATGGTGTGGATCGAGACGCCCACCAACCCGATGCTGAAGATCGTCGACATTGCCGCGATCGCCGCGATCGCGCGCCAGCACGGCCTGCTGGTGGTGGTGGACAACACCTTCGCCTCGCCGATGCTGCAGCGCCCGCTGGAACTGGGCGCGGACATCGTGGTGCATTCGGCCACCAAGTACCTCAACGGCCACTCCGACATGGTCGGCGGCATCGCCGTGGTCGGCGCCAATGCCGAACTGGCCGAGCAGCTGGCGTTCCTGCAGAACTCGGTGGGCGGCGTGCAGGGCCCGTTCGACAGCTTCCTGGCGCTGCGCGGGCTCAAGACCCTGCCGCTGCGGATGCGCGCGCATTGCGACAATGCGCTGCAGCTGGCGCAGTGGCTGGACACCCATCCGGCGATCGACAAGGTGATCTACCCCGGCCTGGCCTCGCATCCGCAGCACGCCCTGGCGCAGCGGCAGATGTCCGGTTTCGGCGGCATCGTCTCGATCGTGCTCAAGGGCGGCTTCGACGCGGCCAAGCGCTTCTGCGAACGTACCGAGCTGTTCACCCTGGCCGAATCGCTGGGCGGCGTGGAAAGCCTGGTCAACCATCCTGCGGTCATGACCCACGCCTCGGTGCCGGTGGAACGGCGCGCCCAGCTCGGCATCAGCGATGCGCTGGTGCGGTTGAGCGTTGGGGTTGAGGATGTGGGGGATTTGCGGGCGGATTTGCAAAGGGCGCTAGCTGGTACTTCCGCATGAACCCGATGATCTCTTCCTCCGTCGCCATCTCGGGTTCGCCGATGGCAATGATCCGCAGCTTCGTCAGCAATCGCGTGCTCATCTATCAACTGTCCAAGCGCGAGGTTATCAGCCGCTATCGCGGTTCGTTGATGGGCCTGGCTTGGTCGTTCTTCAATCCGCTGCTGATGCTGGCCGTCTACACGTTCGTGTTCTCGGTGGTCTTCAATGCGCGCTGGGGCGTGGAGACAGCGAACAAGGGTGATTTCGCCATCATTCTGTTCGTCGGCATTCTGGTGCATGGCATCTTCGCCGAATGCGTGAATCGTGCCCCCAGCTTGATCGTCGGCAACGCAAGCTACGTCAAGCGCGTCGTGTTTCCGTTGGAGACGCTGCCGTGGGTGGCAATGGGCGCCGCGCTGTTCCATGCGCTGGTATCGCTGGGCGTGTTGCTGCTTGCGCAGTTGCTCATTCGCGGGGTTCTGCCGATAACGGTCGTTTACCTCCCGCTGGTGCTGCTCCCGCTGGTGCTGCTCACCATGGGCCTGGCTTGGCTGCTGTCGGCACTGGGTGTGTTCGTGCGCGACATCGGACAGATGACCGGCATCCTGACGACGATCCTGCTGTTCCTGGCGCCGGTCTTTTATCCGGTCTCCTCGTTGCCCGAGGGCATTCGCAAGTGGATCTATCTCAATCCGCTTACCTTCATCATCGAAGCATCGCGCGATGTGCTGATCTGGAACAAGACGCCCGATTTCAGCGGGCTGGGCAAATACACCGTCTTCGCCGCGTTCGTCGCCTGGTTCGGCTACGTGTGTTTCCAGAAGATGCGCCGAGGATTTGCCGATGTCATCTAAGCAATCGGTCCAGGACCAGGCGGAGCTTGCGATCCGCGTATCGGACGTCACCAAGTGTTTCCAGGTTTACTCGCAGCCACAGGATCGCCTCAAGCAGGCCATCCTGCCGCGCCTTTCCCGCTTCCTGGGCAAGCCTGGCCACAGACACTACCGCGAGTTCTGGGCGCTGAAGGGCGTCAATTTCGAAGTGCGCCGTGGCGATACGGTAGGCATCATCGGACGCAACGGCTCAGGCAAGTCCACCCTGTTGCAGATCATCTGCGGCACGTTGCAACCGACCACCGGCGAAGTCGCCGTGCGTGGGCGCGTCGCGGCGCTGCTGGAACTGGGTGCGGGTTTCAACCCAGAATTCACCGGTCGAGAGAACGTCTACATGAGTGCCTCGATCCTCGGTCTGTCGTACGAGGACATCGATCGCAAGTACGACGACATCGTGGCATTCGCCGATATCGGCGACTTCCTTGAACAGCCGGTCAAGACCTACTCCAGCGGCATGTATGTGCGACTGGCGTTCGCGGTGATCGCTCACGTCGACGCCGACATCCTGGTGATCGACGAGGCCCTGGCGGTAGGCGACGCCATCTTCGTGCAGAAGTGCATGCGTTTCCTGCGCAAATTCCGCGAGAACGGCACTCTCTTGTTCGTCAGCCATGACACGTCCTCGGTACTGAATTTCTGCCAGAGCGCGGTATGGCTCGATCGTGGCGAGATGCGGATGCACGGCACGGCACAGGACACCTGCAACGCCTACATCGAGTATTGCTCCCAGGAAGTCTATGGCGACACGGTGAAGCTGCAGTCGCGACAGGCAGGCAAGGCCGAGCCGAAGGCGCTGTCGCCGGGTCGCATAGAAAAGGACCTGAAGGTCGAGCTTTTCGACAACGTGGCCAACTCCGGTGGGTGGCAGTCCGGCGTTGCGAGCATCGATTCGGTGACGCTGTGCAACGACCGGGGAGAGCCCTTTACTTCTTTCGCCGGTGGCGAGGATGTGGTGCTAAAAATCCGGGCCACTGCCTACCAACCGCTGCAGAGTCCACTGATCGGATTCTTCGTCAAGGACCGGCTCGGCCAGTCGTTGTTCGGCGAGCACACCTATACCTATGTGCAGCCGCCCATGCAGGTGGAGGCCGATACCGGTCTGGAAGCGTCCTTCCGCTTCACCTTGCCGCTTCTGCCCAATGGCGAATACTCCATGACGGTCTCTATCGCCGATGGCGATCCTTATGCTAATACGCAGCATGCCTGGTTGCATGATGCTGTGTTGATCCGGGTCGCTTCGCCCCGTCTGCGCTACGGATTGGTCGGCATTCCTTTCGATGAGGTGACGATGGAGCGCACGAGTCCCAAACCATGAGTGATGCATCTCTTCCAATGGCAGTGACGGAGCACAGCGGATTCATCCCGCCATTGGTGACGAACGACCCGCGCATCTCCATTGGTCGCTTCACCTACGGCAATCCGCAGTTCAAAGTGTGGAGTGAAGGCGAGAGGATCGATATCGGTGCGTTTTGTTCGATCGCCGACGATGTGCTTATCTTCGGTGGTGGCGAGCATCGCCTGGACTGGGTCACTACCTATCCGCTGCGAATTGCGTTGAATTCCCCGGGCGCAGGGCAGGACGGACATCCGCACACGAAGGGTCGCACGGTCATCGGTAACGACGTCTGGATCGGCCATGGCGCCATGGTGGTGTCCGGTGTCACCGTGGGCGACGGTGCGTGTATCGGTGCTGGCGCGGTCGTCAGCAGGGATGTGCCGCCTTACGCGATTGTCGCCGGCAACCCCGCGCGCGTGGTGCGCATGCGCTTCGACGAGCAGATCGTCGCTCGCCTGCTGGAGATTCGTTGGTGGCAGTGGCCGATCGAGAAGATCCGTGCCTTCGAGTCCCTGTTGTGTTCCGACGACATCAGTGCCTTCGTCGCTGCTGCGCCGCGCGCCGACGATTCCGTTTCCCCTTTTGCGAACCATACCGTCCCATGATCGATTTTCCGTTATCCCCCAGTATGTTGATCGCTCCGCGCTCGGTCTCCTTCAGCGCATGGTTGGGACATATTCCATTCGCGTCCTGGCTGGTGGAACAGCTTCGGCCGCAGTCGATCGTAGAACTGGGGACGCATCGCGGTGCGTCTTTCCTTGCCTTCTGCCAGGCCGTCGAGGAGCAAGAGTTCACTTCGCGCGTGTTCGCTGTCGACAGCTGGGAAGGCGATGAACATGCAGGTTTCTACGGCGACGACATCTATAACGAACTGCGCGACTACCAACAGCGCAACTATGCCGGCATTTCCGAGATGTTGCGGATGCGCTTCAGCGAGGCGCTGGAGTACTTCGCCGACGGCTCAGTCGACCTTCTGCACATCGATGGCCTGCATACCTATGAAGCCGTCCGTGAGGATTTCGAGACGTGGCTGCCGAAGCTTTCCAGTCGCGGCGTGGTCCTGTTCCATGACACCTGCGTACGCGAGCGTGGATTTGGCGTCTGGCAATATTGGGCCGAAATCAGCCAGCAATATCCTGCATTCGAATTTACCCACACGCATGGATTGGGCGTGCTGCTGGTCGGCGAGGAGCGCAGTCCTGCGTTGTTGAAGCTTGCCGATACAGCCGCCGCTGGCGAGTTTGCGCTCATCAACCGCTTGTTCGATGTGCTTGGGCGTAACGTCAAGGGCACTGAGGAACTTGAGCGCGTCTACGCCGGTCTTGCCGATGCGCGTGGTCAGGTTGTTGGCCTCACCCAGCAGGAGCAGATACATCAGCAGCGCGTCCAGCAACTGGAGCAGCAGGAACAACAGCTGCAGCAGCAGGTCCATCAGCTAGAGCAGCAGGTCCAGCAGCACCTCCAGCAACTTGGACAGCAGTCCCAGGAATACTTGTTGCGTGCTCAGCTAATGGAGCAGCAGATTCAACAGCTTTCACAGGACTCGGCGGCGTCGGCAGAGCTGCAGCGGACAATTGCCGAGGATCACGCACAGGCGCTGAACGAAATGAAGGCCGTGGTGGTGCCACATTTGGAGAGTAGTGAGCAAAAACTGGATAAGTTGCTGCTGCAGCGACGCTGGTGGCGTCGTTGATTGGCCACTAAGCTCACGCTGTGTGTCTCGGTCGCGTCTCTCGCTGCCAAGGCTGCAAAAGACTAGGGAGTTCCTGGTCATGTACGATCAATCAGTCTGTAGCAGGGGGATTTTCTGCTTCCAGCCTTGAAGGTGTCTCGGTAACCGGGATCTATCCGAATTTTTGGGATAACAATGTCGACTGTAAAGCCAATTGCCTTTTATCTGCCGCAATATCACCCGGTGGCTGAAAACTCAGAATGGTGGGGGCCCGGTTTCACGGAATGGACCAATGTTGCCAAGGGGCGGCCGAATTTCGTCGGCCATTATCAGCCGCATGTTCCCCGCGAACTTGGGTTCTATGATCTGCGCCTTGTCGACAACATGCGAGCGCAAGCCGAACTTGCAAAGCTTTACGGTATTCATGGGTTCTGCTTCTATTACTACTGGTTCGATGGGCGTCGTATCCTCGAGCTGCCGATCGACAACTATTTGAAGAGCGACATCGAGTTCCCGTTCTGCATCTGTTGGGCGAACGAGAACTGGACGCGCACCTGGGACGGCATGGAGAAGGATGTCCTGCTGGAGCAGAAGCATGGCGATGATGAAGATCGCCGTTTCCTCGAAGATATCCTTCCGCTGCTGGGCGACCGGCGGGCGATCCGGGTAGACGGCAAGCCGATGCTGCTCGTCTACCGCGCAGACCTGTTTCCGAACTCGAAGCAGACCGCCGAGCGCTGGCGCGATGTCGCGCGGGAGCATGGCATCGGCGAAATCCATCTGGTCGCCGTGCAGTTCTACGGGATCGTGGATCCGCGCGACTGGGGTTTCGATGCTGCCGTTGAATTCCCGCCGCATACCTTCCTCGGCTCGGAAAACCGGGTAACCCACCACGTGGACATGATCAATCCGGAATTCCGGGGTGGCATGGCCGATTACCGCAAGGTCATCGCACAGTCCATCAGCCGCGAAAAGCCCGATTTTCGCTGGTACCGCGGCATCGTCCCGTCATGGGACAACACTGCCCGACGCCAGCATACGTCGCACATCTTGGTGGATTCCTCGCCATCGCTCTACCAGTATTGGCTGCGCCTGCTGGTCGAGTACACGCGTCTCAATAACGCGCCCGACGACCAGCTGATCTTCATTAATGCGTGGAACGAATGGGGGGAGGGCTGCCATCTTGAGCCCGATCTGAAGCATGGCCTGGCCTATCTCGAGGCGACACATGTCGCGGTGACAGGGGGCAATCCCGATCTGGACGATCTTCTCAAGGATGGCAAGTTGCTTCGCGCAATCGGTGGCGAACGCGCGGCGGCGTTGCTGGATGACCGTGACCGTCTCATCAACGAAGTGGTTCTGCTTTCCGCGGAACTACGCCGGGCGAAGCCCCTGGAAGCTCCTGTCATTAAGCCGTCCCGTGTTCGATCGCTGATCGGAAGGATGCTGAGACCCTTTCCGCGACTCCGTGCGTCCGCTGTCCAGATCTACCAGGTATGGAATCGATGACGGCCACGCGTCGGGTTGCGGTCGTCGCCCACTTCGACGCCGAAGGCCTGTTGACCGAGTTCACTCGGCGCCTGCTCGATGAGTTGCTGCTGCACGCCGAGCGGATCGTGCTGGTGTCGACACGGCTGGCGCCCGAGCAGGCCGCGGGTCTGGATGATCGGATCAAGGTGATCGTACGCGAAAACGTCGGCTATGATTTCTACTCATTCCGTACTGGCATCTTCGCCGTCGAGGCACTGTATTCCTACGACGAACTGATCATTGCCAATGACAGCGTGATTACGATCGATCGGGGGGGCATAGGCAAGGCTTTCGCGCAGATGCGAGATGTCGAATGCGATGTTTGGGGAATGACCGAGTCGTTGCAGGTAAGTCGCCACCTGCAATCCTATTTCTTGGTATTCCGCAAGAGCGCCTTTTTCAGCCATTACTTCGAACGGTTCTGGAGGAATGTCCGGGTACTGGACGACAAGTGGGAAATCATTCTTTCCTATGAAGTCGGTTTGACCCAGTGGCTGCTCTCTCACGGCGCGAAGATCGGGGTGGCATTCCAGCCCGATGCCGCTGCACAGCGGACCGTGGCGGTCAGATTGAAGCGGAAGCGCTTGCGCGATGGTGTCAATGCCCTGATCGCAGCGCCGAGCAAGCAGGGGGTGATGCATGCCAATCCCGCTCATTATCTCTGGGATGCGCTGTATCGTCGTTTTGGTTTCATCAAGAGCGAAGTTCTCCGTGATGACCCTAATGGCGTGCTCGATGTAGAGCTGGAACGCGTGATCCCCGATGCCGGCGCGCGTGCGATGCTCGAGCGTGAAATTGCGCGGATGCGCCAGACACGCAAGAACACCATGCCAATCGCCACGGGAGAGCGCGATGTCCCGACCCCGGAAGAATTAGAACGTTATGGTGTGGGGGCGATCGATGCCGAAAGCTTGGGCGCGCGCTTCGCGATTGTATTGCACCTGTTCCATGTCGATCTGATCGATTCGATTTACGCGTACATGCGCAACGTGATCGTCGATCACGATGTTTTCGTGTCAGTGAAGTCGATTGCCGATCGTCGCATCGCGGTTCGGTACTTTCAGGAGCATAAGGTTCGGGCGTTCGTATTCATCCACCCCAATGTAGGGCGGGACGTCGGACCATTCGTCAGTCTGCTAAACACCGGCCTGCTCGATCGCTACGACGCGGTCTGCAAGATCCATTCGAAAAAGAGCGTCTATCACGATGGTGGTGGTCAGTGGCGCGATGAATTGATGAAGTCCTTGCTGGGCTCTTCGTTCGATGTCCTGCGGATTCTTCGCGCTTTTGACGACAATCCGGTTTGCGGTATCGTTGGCCCAGAGTCGGCTTACCTCAGCAATGCGCGGTTCTGGGGGGGCAATGAGGAGCGCCTGCGCGTCCTCGCCGCCGAGACGGGTATCGACGACGCGCGCATCCGTCTGGGCTTCTTCGCCGGCACAATGTTCTGGTTCCGGCCTGCTGCGCTGGCTGCGCTTCGTACGCGAAACATCGGACTGAGCGAATTCGATCCGGAGGCAGGACAGCGCGATGCTACGCTCGCGCACGTGATCGAGCGGCTCTTTGTGCTGTGGGTCGAGCAGGCAGGCTACTTCGCGGCAACCACACGCTCGCCTCGCATCGCACTGCGCCATGATGATTACGAGAAGCAGGGTATTTCCGTTTTGCCTTCCTGATGTAGTGGCTTTACCCAACGGAGCAAGAAATGGATGATCAGCAGTGGTATGAGCGCATTCTTCGTTCCGTGGACGATCCATCACTTGGGTTGCCAGGGTTTCCATCTGTATACCAGCAAGAAGTCTTCGTTGGTAAGTCGAACGAAGTTGCGTTGGCCGAAGCCTTCACGTTCTACAAGATCGTCAAGGCAAACAGTTATCCCCTCCGCAACAATTCCCGGGTTCTCGATTTCGGCGTTGGCTGGGGACGTATCATCCGGTTCTTCCTCAACGATGTGGATGCGAGCAACCTGCATGGTGTCGATGTCGACGAAGCCATTCTCGATGTGGCCCGGGCAACGGGAGTTCCAGGCAACCTGAGTCTTATCGGCCCTAATGCTCGCCTTCCTTACGAAGACGGTTACTTCGACATCGTTTATGCGTTTTCGGTGTTCTCGCATCTTTCGGCGGTGTCGGCGACGTTCTGGCTGGGTGAGTTGATGCGAGTGCTCAAGCCGGGCGGCACATTGGTCATGACCACCACGACCGATCATTTCCTTGAGCTATGCCAGGCGTGCTCGCTCAAGGAGAGCGGTCGCAATCGCTACGAAGAGGACTATGCGCATATGTTTGCCGACCCTGCGGACGCGCGTCGTCGTTACGCTGCCGGTGAGCATGTGTATGCCGCCGTGGCGGGCAATGCGGACGTCTTGGAGGCGGCAAACTATGGGTGGGCGGCCATGCCGCCGGCCTTCGTGGAAAGGGAGATTGGTGCGCTGGCTCGGTCGATCGCATTCGTCGACGATCCGGGCCTGCTGCCGCAAGGATTCTTCACTGTTCGCAAAAAGGCATCGTTAGTGCAGAGAGCAAGGCGTAAACTGCGTTCACTTGTGCCGGGTTGATCCAAGTCCACCACGGCGCATCACTTGATACGCGGAACAGTAAGGTACACATGGACAACGGCAACGCAAAAACCGACAGCGAGTCGACGACGACGTGGAGCTGGCTTGCGTCGGCGTTTGCCTGCATTTTGACGGTGCTGATGTTGACGCATTTCGCCGTGACGATGCCTTTCGCTGGTATCGATGGATCGTGGGCCTACGCCATGAATGTCGCGACCGCGCAACACCTGAGGTTCGGGTCGGACATCGTCTTTACGTTTGGCCCGCTTGCATCGATCTACACAGGCATTTACCACCCCGCCACTGACAGCTTGATGCTTGGTGGGTCGTTGCTCATTGCCATCGCGCTCTTCGCTGGACTGTTCGCGGTAGTACCTCCGCAACGGCGTACCCTGCTGCTGCTGCTGCCTGTGGTCATCAGCCTTGGATGGGGGCGTGATGCCGCTCTCCTTTTCCTGCCGTTGTTACTGCCCTATGTCGTCATGCGCGGAGTGGAGCGGGGCAAGCCGTTCACGGCGACTTTGTGCATCGTGGCGGCCGCCATGGCCATTCTGCCCCTGGTGAAGGGCAACTTCGGTCTGATAGTCGCGTTGACAACGGCGATTGCGTTGATTCTCTGCTGGCGCTCTTCGCGCAAGACCGCACTCATTATCCTCGTCGTCCAGTTTATCGTCATGGTGGGTGCCTGGTTGATTTCCGGGCAGGCGCTGATTGATCTGCCGAGCTATTTCCTGGCACAAGGACCGACGCTCTCCGGATACACCGATGGCATGTCGGTGGAGGGGCGTACGCTCGATATTGTCATCTTCATGGTGGCCGGCGCATTTTTGTTGGCAATCTCCACGCTTGGCGGGCTGCGTCGTCACTGGTATGCCCCGATCCTGGTGACTGCCTATCTGTTCATCACCTTCAAATCCGGTTTCGTCAGGCATGACGAGCATGCGCTTGTTTCCGCTGTCGCCCTGGCGTTTGTGGGACTTCTTCTTTGCTTGGCCCAGGGTGGCCGCGCAGGCGCCCTTGCAGTCTTTGCAGGGCTGCTGGGCTGGGGACTGATCGCAAACGCCTACATGCCGGTCACCTGGGATACCTCGACAGCGAGGTTCTCCCTGATGGTGCGTCATCATGCGCACGGCGTATGGCTGCGGATGACCCAGCCGGACCTATTGTCTGGGCAGTTCAAGAAGCAGGTCGCGTATATGGGAACGCGGCCACCATTCGCCGGTTACATGGGAACCGCCGATGTCTATCCCTCGGAACTGTCACCGATGTTGGCCGCCGGCGGGGTCTGGAAGCCGCGCCCCATGCTGCAGAGCTATGCGGCTTATTCGCCTCGTCTTCTCAAAGTCAATGCCGCTCATTTGGCCAACAACCCGCCGTCGCGCGTGTATTTCAAAGCCGCTCCCATCGATCATCGGTATCCTTCGCTCGAGGATGGCGCCAGCTGGCTGGCGTTGCTCGGCAGTTTCACTCCGAAGGCTCTCGACGGTGGGTATGCGGTGCTCGAGCGAGCTGATCCCGGCAGGCCAGCGCTGGTTCCTCAGACACCGGTGCAGGTAAGCGCCGTGCTGGGAGAAGAGGTGACGGTAGTCGGTTCGGACCAGCCGGTGTGGGTCACGATGGATATCAGACCTACCCTTGTCGGCAGGCTGTTCTCGATCTTCTACAAGGCGCCAAAGTTGTCGCTGAAAGCGCGCTATGAGAACGGCGATACCGCCGACTTCCGGCTCGTTGCGGGCATGACCCAGACCGGCTTCCTGCTTTCGCCCACGGTGGCCGATGCCAGGGATTTCGTCGCGATCGGTTCACTTTATCGTTCCGAGCTGCTTGGCAAGCGCAAGGTGGTCGCATTCAACGTGATCGGTGACAGCGGCACGCGGTTTTTCTGGGATCTCGATTATCGCGTCAGCTTCGCGCGCCTGGATATCCCGTCGTCGGTCGAAGCGGATACGGTGTTGGCCGGATCGAGCACGCCAAGCCCGCCGCCGTCGTCGTATGCGACAGGCGGTGATTGCAACATCGACGACGTTGACCGTCGCAAAGTCACGGCCTCGGCCATGGATCTGTCCGGCAGCATAGTGGTCATCAGAGGGTGGGCCGCGCTGGACAGCGCTAAAGGCAGGCCGAACAATGGGGTGGCCCTGCTTGTCACCGGACGCGATCTGGTGACGCATGTCGTGCCGGCGAGCCACGTATCTCGCCCTGATGTAGCTGATTATTTCAAGCAACCCGTACTCGAATATGCAGGCTATGAGGCTTATGTGGACGTTCGGCAGCTTCCCGCTGATGCCCAGATCCGCGTTGTCCAAGACAATGGCAGCCGGCAACTGCTCTGTAGTCCTGCGATGCTCACAATCCATCGGACAGATGATGTGCCGGCGCCATCCAGGTAACGTCGTCGTCAGCTGCCGCTCTGTCCCTGGCTAGCCTGGACAGTGACGAACAGGGCATCAGTGTTGCCAGCACAAGTTGACGCTTCTTCCGGGTGAGGGGTATTGGGCTCCTCAGTGTGATGCGAACACCTGGGAGCTGCCGGGCTGCGAGGCTGCTGGTACGTCGGTCCGCGTGCCGTCTCATTGTCGCGCCAGCAGCTTGCTGCCAGGATGGTTCAGAGCCGCCTACGTCTGCTGGGTTGCGGGCGGATTCCTGGACAGCGTCAGGCCTCGGTTGCTGAGCTCGTAATCGAATAGTGTCGCGAGAGGACGGTGGTTCAGCGCGTCGCACTGAAACCTGGCCAGGTCCCAGCCGGGAGTCCTTTCCATCCAGACCTGCGGTTCAGCAGCGCATGGGGTAGGCCGTCGCCAGCGCATCTTCCAGCAAGCTAAGGGTAGGCATCGCGCTTCTGGACGATCGACATCGCGCTACAGCTTGCAGGGACGCTGTGCCCGAGCGCAACGATGTTCACTATGCGGCTGTAGGGCTACAAGGTGGTATATCCATGATCACTTCGGCCAGACACGCTGTATCGGCGGACTCTGACAGCTTGGTCAAGCCGAACGCAAGCAGGGGCCGGCTGAGTCGAATCATGTCCGGAATGAAAAGCGCTTGTGACCAAGGTAGCTTGTGACGACGGGAACAGCCACGCCGATGGCATGCGCGATTGTTTCGTTGTGGAAATCGACCCCCAAGCTTGGCAACAGCCAGCGCGCAAACAGCAGGCTGATCAGGATCGTCTGTACGACGGCAGCGAGGTTGATCGCTGTGAACCACAATACTTGATGGTGCAAACGATTGCCTGCCTCGTTGAACACGAACAGTTTGTTGAGAGTGAAGCCGGTGACCAAACCAAGGCAAAACGCGGCAACGATCGCGGGGACATAGTGCAGCCATTGGCTGAAGACGATACGCGAGCCGAAGTTGACCGCCGCGGCAAGGCCGCCGGCTGCCAGGAATCGCAAGAATTGCCGGGAAAGAGCGGGAGTCCTCATCGGCAGCCGGCTCTCTGCGGAACCATTCGGGCTATGCCTCGGCTGCTCATCGTTTCGCCTCAGTTGGCGTGGTTTCGACGGTAACGCCCCATCCCGGAGGATTGACCGGGACCGTATGAGGACCAGGCAGCTCAAGCTGTTTGGCATGGCTCCGCCACGCGTAATCTATGAACGCAGTTCGCCGCAGGTTTTGTAGATTGGTGATAGCAAACAAGCAGATCAGCGCGGCGGTCATCACAGTGGCATTCGATCGGCTGCGCCTGCCGGTTGCAGAGAGTGCCAGCCACACCGCCCACCACCAGATCACTTTGGCCAAATAGAAGTAGCGGTCCGCTGCCGCGAGTGTGTAAAGAGGGGAAAAATCCTTCATCCTGGCGACGGGCGCGAAGGCTTCGATCGCGGCAAATGCCATGAATCCCATTACGATCAGGCGGGCACGCCCGTCAATCTTTTTGGAGAGCACCAGCGTACCGATGATCAGCGCATACAGAAGAAGCCAGGCAGTTCCCGTCAGGAAGTCGCTGCCAAAGGTATGGATTGGCACGAGCTCGGTGAAGGTGCTCTTGAGTGTCGGAAGCAGGCCATGCTGGATTCCGTTCTCCGCTGGGGGGTTGGTGATCAGCACGGCCGCCTGAACCACTGCGCCCAGTGCCAGCGCCGAAAATATGTACCAATCGCGGCTGGCGACAAAGTCGCTCAGGGCGCCATCGAACGGATCCAAGGCAAACCGCTTGGCTGCCCAGCTAGCAGCGAGCATTCCTGCGACGACGATCAGCAGCAAGATGGAAAAGGGGCCGGTCAGCGCAATGGCTAGAATGCCAATGGCGCGCAGCAAATAGGCGCGGGTCGTGCCGCTTCGCTCCGCCGGTGTAAGACAGTAGGCTGCCAGCGCGAACTGCAGGAACCACTGCGCGTTGGTGATCGTGCCGAATATCTCGCCACTGGTCGGTACAGCAAGGAGGGACAGTGCAACGATCCAAGTGGGAATGTAGGTCTGCAGCCGCTTGCAGGTAAGCGCAAGCGCTGCTGCGCTCAAGATGATGGCGCATGCGTTGTAGATCAGCGGCGCCTTCGCAGAAGGCAGCCAGGACGCGATCCATGCCACCAGTCTGGGGATGGTGTGCAGATAACCGGCATACGGGGTGAACAGCTGGGGTAGCGCGCTTCCGAACTGATCCTTGAAAAAAACGGTGGCATCTTCCGCCCAGAACTGCGGGTTGCTGAGTGCGTCGTTGCTCTTATAGGCGATAGCGAATAGGACGACGAGAAAGAACCCAATCCGGTCCTTGAGCGTCTGGAACTGCCGATCTCTCGGCGGATTGGAGTGCAGGATCATGTATGGTGGTATCCGTTGTGTTTTTTCAACGATGCGTTTCTACGCGAACGACAAGCGCTTGTGGCCGAAGTAACTGGTGATGACTGGGACGGCGACGCCAATTGCGTGCGCGATTGTTTCGCTGTGGAAGTCGATGCCCATGGCTGGCAGGAGCAAAAGCGCGAACAGCAGGCTGATCGCGATCGTCTGCGCGACGGCAGCGAGGTTGATTGCAGCAAACCACAGGACCTGTTGGTGGAAGCGATTGCTGGTTTCGCCGAAGACGAACATCTTATTGAGCGTGAAAGCGGTGATCATGCCCAGGCAGTAGGCGACGACGATGGCAGGCACATAGTGCAGCCAATGGCTGAGAACGATACGCGAGCCGACATTGATCGCCGCGGCAAGTCCACCGGCGATCAGGAACAGCACGAATTGGCGGGACGGAACGGAAGTCCTCATTCGTTGCCCGTGCCAGACGACGCCACGCGGGCCAAGGTCTGACCCACGGCAATGCTTTCGTTGATCGAACGGTCTTCCGGATAGTAATAGGCCGTGTCGGCCATGAAAAAGCCGTCGAGCGGCGATTTCATCGGCGGCAACATGTCCTGGAAGCCCGGGGGGCAGATGGTCTGTGCGTACTCATAGCGGTGGCAATGGGTCGCACGGATCCATTCGGGCTTGAACTCCGGGTTGATCATCGGCAGGTAGCTGATGACTTCATCGATGAGTTGCTGGTTGCTCCACTGCCACTTCGGATGCGTCTTGGGCATGTAGTAAGGTGCGTACACGATGTGCTCGCCCGGCCCCTTGCCCGGATTGAGGTTGCTGTATTCGATCAGGCCCGGGATCGCGATCCGATCGTCGCTGATGTTCATCCAGAAATTCTCGCTCAGCGGCTGTGACAGTTTCAGGATCACGCACGCAACGGGAATGTTGTCGATGGCATCGACCTTGTCGGCATAGTCTTTTGGCAGACCAGGCACCAGTTTGGGGACGTACTGTATTGGTGCAGTGGAAATAACGCGATCGTAGGCATGCTTTCCGTCGCGGGTGCGGATACCGGTGACCTTGCCGGCATCGGAAGTGATTTCCTCGATAGGCTGCCCGAGCAGGATGTTGCCTCCCAGTCGACGGACTTCTTCGGCCATGCGGTCGAGCAGCACCGCCGAGCCACCTTCCAGGTAGCCCATGCTCTCGTTGAACAGATTGCGCCGGGACAGCGCCACGCGCTTGATGCGCGTGCCGATCCAGGATGCGGACAGGTCGTTCTGGTACTCGAAGAACTTCAGCGCGAATGCTTTTTCCCACATCACCTTGTAGGCCTTCGGGCCGATCCAGCGGGTAATCCAGTCGCGGGCATTCTGCTTGTCCAGCGCGGTCCAGTCCTTGATGCCCTTGGTGTGCATCACGTGCAGGGCATAGCGGGCCTTGTCGATCAGGCCCAAGTGCGGGAAGCCGAGCAGCGCGAACGGCGTGCCCCACTTGTGCAGCTTGCCTTCGTAGTAATAGCCCATCTTGGTGTCTGTCCAATGCAGGCGATCAGACAGCTTCATCTCATCCAGGAGCTTGAACAGCGGGTAGTCGGTCTTGCAGATGAAGTGGTAGTAGCGCTCGATGCGCAGGCCATCGAAATCGAAGTCGGCCGACATGCCGCCGATCCGGTCGTCGCGCTCGTAGACGTCGACCGCGTGGCCCTGCTTGAGTAGCTCCAGCGCTGCCATTAGGCCCATCGGCCCGCTGCCGGTGATGGCGAATTTGCTCATTCCAATGTTGTTCCGTCTGTTTTGTCTGGTCAGCGCTTCAGCACGATATGGCTGTAGCGTGGGTCGGTATAGCTTTCGCGGATGGCGTCCTCGAACGGTGTCTGCCGCACGCCGAACACCGCTTCGGTGTCGATTCCCTTGAAATCGTCGCCGGCGCTGAGTGCTTTCAGTTGGTCGGCAGTAAAGGGAGGCTTGCTGCTGAACAACGAATACGTGCGCAGCAGGAACGCGAAGAAGCCGATCGGGATGTGCACGATAAGCGTATGCAGCTTCTTGACCCGCTTGATGGTGCGGATGATGTCCACATAGTCCACGCGAGTGTCGCCCACAATGTCGTACACCGTGCCATCCGGCTCCGTTTCGATGCACTTGGCGATGCAGCGGCAGAAATCGCGCTCGTACAGCGGCTGGCGCATGAACTTGCCATCGCCGGGGATCGGGAATATCGGAGTGCGCGCCATGAAGCGCGACAACCAACCCAGGTGCTTGGGATCGAACCAGCCGAACATCAGCGTCGGGCGCAGCACGCAGTGAGGAATTCCACTGGCGCGGACCAGCGCCTCCTGCAGCTTCTTGGTCTCGGTGTAGTCGTCGGTGGCAACCGACTTCACCACCGAAGAGCTGATGTGCACCATGTAGGGAACTTGATGCTCAACACAGGCCTTCAGTACGCGCTCCGTCGCCTGCAGGTTGTTGCGATCGAACAAGGTACGGAACTTGCCGGTGATCTGTGCATGCAACTGCACCACCAACTGAGCGCCCGCAAACGCTTCGGTCCAAGTGCCAGGTTCGGCGAGGTCGGCCAATACCGTCTTCACGTCCGGGTGCAGTTTGCGCAGAATCTCGAGGTTGTGCTCATGTTTGTCGATGGCGACCAGCTGCGTGTATCCCTGCTGTTTCATCTCGACGATGAGGTTTTGCCCCACCAGGCCTGCGGCACCGGTCAAGACGATCTTGTCACTTTTCTGTGCCATGGACGGACTCGAAAACAGTGGATGAAGGGTCAGGCGCGCTTGTACGCGACGACCAGCGCCTGCTTGCCAAGAATGTGCCAAGCCAGCGGGATGCGCAGATACAGCGACACCAGCCAAGGGGCCTGCGGCAGCCGGCTCTTGGTGGTATACGGCAGGAATTTCGGAATCACGACCTTGGGATCCAGCCCCGCCATCAATACGCCCTCGACCAGGCTGCGATCGCTCAGCGCCGTATGGTGGTCGAAGTAATCCCAGTACTCGTCGTACAGGAAGCGGATGTTGGGTTGCAGGATGATCACCCTGCCGCCCGGCTTGAGCATGCGTGCGCTTTCCCGCAGTGTCTGCAGGACCAGGTCCTTGGTCGGCAGATGCTCAAGGAAGTTGCTCATGAACACTGCATCGACGCTGGCGCTGGGGATGGAGCTGACCGCGACGCACGACTCGTTGATGATCCGGATGCCGTCGGCGGCGAACTTGCGCACGTCGGGATTGAGATCGACGGCGATCTTGTGCGCCGCCTGAATGTTGTTGATGAACTCGCAGTAGCCCGCGCCGATGTCCACCACGGTCTCATTCGGTTCGACGAACCGGCTGAAATACTGTCTGCACAACACCTGCCAGATCCGGTTCTTGTTGGCGAGTTCTTCCTTGGGGAAACGGTGTTGGTAGAGCACATCCAGATCTTGGTCGATATCAGGCATCTCAGCACTTCCTTGGTGGATGGATCGGTTTATAGAGAAATGCGACGAAAAACGAACTCCGGGATGTTCTTGATCACCATCATTATTGCCCACCAGAACCCAGGCAGATATGCAACGGCACGCCGGCGATCGACGGCACGTACGATGCCCTTTGCGATCTGGTCGGGCTTGGCCCACAGCGCGCCCTTCTTGAAGGCGGCGGTCATCGGCGTGTCGACGAAGCCCGGCTTGACTGTGAGCACGTTGATCCCGGCCGGACGCAGGCGCTGGCCGAGGCCGCTGAGGTAGGCGCTGACCGCGGCCTTGGCGCTGCCGTACAGGTAGTTGCTGGCGCGGCCGCGGTCGCCGGCGACCGACGAGATCACCGCCAGCGTTGCGCCAGACGTCAGGCGCGGCGCCAGCGCCGCGCACAGCGCGATCGTGGAGGTGCCGTTGGTGGCGAACTCGCGCAGCGACAGGTCGACCGAGGCGTCGCACGCGGCCTGGTCCGGCAGGGTGCCATGCGCGATCAGGACCACGTCCACGCCGCCGAGGGCCGACCATGCCGCGTCGAACGCATCGCCGTGGCGCGCGCCGTCGTTGACGTCGAGCACGCCGGTGCTGCTCTTGGCGCCGCGCACCGACAGGTCTGCCGCGATTGCCTCCAGGCGCGCGGCCTGGCGGCCGAGCAGGTGGATCGCTGCGCCGCGTGCGGCGTAGCGTCGGGCAGTGGCTTCGGCGATGGCCGAGGTGGCACCGATGATGAGGACGCGTTGCATGTCTACTCCGTGACCCGGCGCCAGAAGCCGGAAGAAAAACGTGGATCGAGGTAATGGCTGAATTCCCGCCAGCGGCCGTAGGCGCGCTGGAACGACGCCGCGCTCATGCGCGCGTCCTTGGCAGGGTACAGAGCGCCGCCGGCCGCGTCGACGATGCGGTCCAGCCGCTCCAGCAGCCGAAACACCTCCGGGCCGCTATTGGGGAAATCCAGCGCCAGGGTGGTGCCCGGGCGCGGAAACGACAGCATGCCGAGCGAGCGTGCGGCGCCGAATTCCTTCAGGACCGCCAGGAACGAGCCGCTGCCGCTGCGCGCGATCTCCGCCAGCAACGCATCGATGCCGTCGCGCGAGGCCGCCGGCGGCAGCACGCACTGGTACTGCAGGAAACCGGCCGGGCCGTACATGCGATTCCAGTTGCGGATGCCGTCCAGCGGATAGAAGAACGGCAGCAGGTGGCTGACCGAGCGCTTGCGCGGCGCAGGCTGGCGCCAGAAGTACAGCGCGTTGAACGGCCGCAGCGACAGCTGGTTGACCAGCGAGAACGGCGGCGTCAGCGGCATCGGCAGGCCTGCGCCCGGGGGCTTGGGCCGTTCTTCCGGCAGGCCCGGGCAATGGTCGGCGCGGGTGAAGTGGCCGCGGCCGCGCGCGCGGCCGCTGGCCAGGCAGTCGATCCAGGCGACGCTGTATTCGTGGCTGTCGGCGGAGGCCGCGGACAAGGCGAAGAACTCGTCGAGCGAACCGAACCGGATGTTCTCCGTTTCCAGGGCGGCGCTCGCGACCCGGCGCAACTGGAGTTGCGCCCAGGTGATCAGGCCGGTCAATCCGAGGCCGCCGACGGTGGCCGCAAACCAGCCTTCGGCGTCGTCGTCGGGCGTGCACACGCGGCGCGTGCCGTCGCTGCGCAGCAGCTCGAAGGCGCGCACATGGTGGCCGAAGCTACCGGTGCGGTGGTGATTCTTGCCGTGCACGTCGTTGGCGATGGCGCCGGCCACTGTCACGTAGCGGGTGCCCGGGGTGACCGGCAGGAACCAGCCTTGCGGCAGCGCCAAGTCGATGATCTCGGCCAGGGTGACCCCGGCTTCGCAGCGCAGCAGGCCGGTCGCCGGATCGAATGCGATGAACCGGTCCAGGCCGCGCGTGCACAGCAAGCTGCCGTCCGGGTCGAGGCAGCTGTCGCCATAGCTGCGGCCGTTGCCGCGCGGCAGCGCGTGGCCCTCGAATGCCGGCAAGTCCGCCGCCCGGTCGGTGACTGGCAGCAAGGCCTGCGTCGCCTTCGGATAGCGTCCCCAGGATTGCCCCGCGTCCGCCATCAGATGGCGCTCAGCGCGAACAGTCCGCACAGCACCACCACCACCTGGCTGACCCGGTCGGTGGCGGCGAACACGATCGGGTCGTCATGCATGTCGCCGCGGTGCGCGATCACCCAGACCCGGCTCACCCAATACAGCAGCACCGGGCACACCAGCCACAGCACTTTCGGGTGGCTATACAGTTCCACGCTCTCCGGGCTGTTGATGTACAGCGCCATCACCATCACCGCGATGTAGCCGGCGGCGGCGCCCATCGACTGCAGCAGCGACAGGTCCTCCACCGAGTAGGCGCGTCCGCTGGCCTTGGTCTTGCCGCTGTTGAGCATCGCGTGCAACTCGGTATAGCGCTTGAGCAGGGCCAGCGACAGGAACATGAACATCGAGAACGCCAGCAGCCAGAACGACAGCTCGACGCCGATCGCCATCGCGCCGCCGATGATGCGCACCGTGTACAGCGCCGCCAGCAGCACCACATCGATCATCACGATCCGCTTCAGCCGCAGCGAGTACGCCAGCGTCATCACGTAGTAGGCCAGCAACACCAGGGTGAATTCCAGGTTGCAGGCCAGCGACAGCGCGAGCCCGGCCACGGTCAGCACCGGAGCGGCGAACAGGCCGTGCAGCAGGGGAAGGCGGCCGGCGGCGAAGGGACGCTTGCGCTTGCGCGGGTGCTGCCGGTCCGGGGTGAGGTCGAGTAAATCGTTCAGCACGTACACGCCGGAGGCGCACAAGCCGAACGCGATCAGCGCGATCGCCGCCTGCAGCACCGACGCCGGATCCAGGAAGCGATGCGCGGTCAACAGCGGGACGAACACCAACAGGTTCTTCAGCCACTGGTGCAGCCGCAGCGCCTTCAGCCAGGCACGGGCGCGCGGCGGCGCGGGCCAATGCGCATGCACCGTGGTGCGTTGCGCGGCGGCCTTGCTGAGCGCGGTGCCATTGTTGACGACCCAGGCGCCGCCGGCTTTCTCCCACACGTGCAGATCCACGCTGCCGTTGCCGGCATAGTCGAAATTGCCGGCACCGAACGTTTCGACCAGGACATCGGCCTTGTTGCGCCCGGAGAGATTGCGTTTGCCGTCGCTGGCGATCACCTGCTCGAACAGGCCCAGATACTCCGCGATCGGCGTCACCAGCAAGGCATCGGATGCGGTGCACAGCACGCGCGGACGCTGCGTGGTGGTGCGCAGCAGTTCCAGGACTTTCTCGTTGTAGGGCAGGGTCTCGGCCGGCAAGGTGACGCGCGTGGCCAGTTCGCGCTTCAGCGCCGCCTTGCCGCGCAGCAACCACAGCGGCAGCAGGAACAGGTACAGCGGATTGCGTGCCAGCAGCGCCAGCACCGACTCGTAGAGGATGTCCGAGTTCAGCAGGGTGCCATCCAGATCCACGCACAGGGCTCGCCCCGAAACTGCCGGATGGTGGGGCGGGGAACTGGTAGGGGCGGACATTCGACGGCCTGGCGGTCCATTGCGGGGCCGCGATTATACCTAGCGGATCAGATGGCCCTGCCGCGGGGCCGGAACTCGGCTCTGATCATCGCCAGCGCGCCAACCAGAATGGCGTACCACAGCGTGACCAGGCGCGCCGCCACCGCCACGGCGATCGCGTCGGCGGTGGCGATGCCGAGGCGGTCGAGCATCAGCACGATCGCCAGTTCGGTGGTGCCGACGCCACCGGGCACGAAGGACAGCGCGCCGACCAGCATCGCCAGCGGGTAGATACCGAACGCCACGATGGGGTCCAACTGCAGGCCCATCCCCAGGCACAGGCCCACGAACACCGAGGAGGTCAGGCCCCAGGCCATCAACCCGGCGACCATGCTTTGGCCGAACTGGCGCGCACCGAGGCAGCCGCGCAGCTCCAGCGCCGCGGCCAGCGCGAACTGGGCCAGGCGCTGCAGCCAGCGCCCGGGCATCCAGCGCACCAGGCCGGTCAGCCGGTCCAGCAGCGGCGGCCAGGCGGCCGCGCCGAACAACAGGCCGACGAAGGCCAGGACCACCGCCGCCAGCACGCCCAGCGTAGGGAATACGGGAGCGGCCAGCAGCGACAGCGCCAGAATGATCAGCAGGTCGGACGCGCGCTCGAACACAAACACGGCGATGGTGCGCCGCGCGGGCACGCCCATGCGGGCGAAATAGCGGATACGCAGCAATTCGCCGGCCTTGCCCGGCGTCGCGGTCAAGGCGAAGCCGGCCAGGTAGCCGGCCAGTCCGGCGACGAACGGGACCGGATGGCCGTAGCGCTGCAGCAGCCAGCGCCAGCGCCAGTACCGGAACAGGTAGCTGGCGCTGACCGGCAAGGTCGCCAGCGCCATCAGGTGGCCGACCTCGCTCAATCGCGAGAACGTCCCGTTGCCGCGGTCCACCCAGAACAGCGTGGCCACGTAGCCCGCGCACAACAGCAGCACGAACCCGGCCAGGTGATCGATGCGCCGCCGCCGCGGCATCGGCATGCCGTCGGCGCCGGAGGGCGGCAGCGAGGTCATCGGAACCGCATCGGCGTCAACCCAGCGCCGTTTCCAGTTCCGGGAGCAAGGTGAACAAGTCACCCACCAGCCCGATGTCGGCGATCTCGAAGATCGGCGATTCCGGATCCTTGTTGATCGCGACGATGGTGCCGGCGTCCTTGATCCCGGTCAGGTGCTGGATCGCGCCGGAGATGCCGACCGCCACGTACAGGTCCGGGGCGATGATCTTGCCGGTCTGGCCGACCTGCAGTTCGTTGGGCACGTAGCCGGCGTCCACCGCCGCGCGCGAGGCGCCCACCGCGGCGCCGAGCTTGTCGGCCAGCTTGTAGATGATCTGGAAATTCTCCGCCGAACCCACGCCGCGGCCGCCGGAGACCACGCGCTTGGCGCTCTGCAGGTCGGGGCGGTCGGAGCTGCCGGCGGCCAGGCCGACGAAGCGGGTATGGGTGGGCAGCGTGGCGCTCACGCTGGCCGCTTCGATTGCCGCGCTGCCGCTATCGCCTTCACGGGAGCGGGCCGCTTCCGGCCACGAGGCGCTGCGCACGGTGGCGACCACGGTCTGGTCGGCGGGCGCCTGCACGCTGATGATCGCGTTGCCGGCGTAGATCGGGCGCTTGAAGGCGTATTCGCCATCGACCGCCATCAGGTCGGAGATCTGGTTGACCCCGAGCAGCGCGGCGACCACCGGCATCAGGTCCTTGCCGAAGGTGGTGGAGGGGCCGAACACGTGGCTGTAGCCCTGCGCCAGCTGCGCGATCTGCGGCCCCAGCACCTGCGCGATGGCGTGTGCGTTGGCCGGATTGGCGACGGTGAGCACGCGGCTCACGCCGGCGATCTGCGCCGCCTGCGCAGCGACCGCGGCCGGGTCGGCGGCCAGCACCACGATGTCGATGGTTTCCGGCGACAGCGCCTGCGCGGCGCTGACGGTCTTGGCGGTGGCCGCGTTGAGCTGGCCGTTCAGGTGTTCGGCGACGACGAGGATCTTGGCCATTACAACAACCCCTTCTGCTTGAGTGCGGCCACCAGTTCGGCGGCGTCCTTGACCATCACGCCGCGGCTGCGCTTGGGCGGCGGCGCGTAGTGGGTGGTGGCGAGGCTGTCGTTGGACTCCACGCCCAGGTCGGCGAAGGCCAGGGTCTGCAGCGGCTTGCTCTTGGCCTTCATGATGTCCGGCAGCTTGATGAAGCGCGGCTCGTTCAGGCGCAGATCGGTGGTCACCACCGCCGGCAGGTCCACTTCCAGCGTTTCCAGGCCGGCGTCGACCTCGCGGGTCACCGTGGCCTTGCCGTCGGCGACCACCAGCTTGCCGGCGAAGGTGGCCTGCGGGCGGCCCCACAGCGTGGCCAGCATCTGCCCGGTCTGGTTGGCGTCGTCGTCGATCGCCTGCTTGCCCAGGATCACCAGGTCCGGCTGCTCCTGCTCGACCAGCTTGAGCAGCGTGCGGGCCGCGGTCAGCGGCTGGATCGCGGCATCGGTGACCACGTGGATGGCGCGGTTGGCGCCCATCGCCAAGCCGTTGCGCAGGTGCGCGGCGGCATCGACCGGGGCCAGAGTGACCACCACGACTTCGCTGGCGATGCCGGCGTCGCGCAGGCGCAGCGCTTCTTCCAGGGCGATTTCGTCGAACGGATTGGGGGAAAGCTTGACGCCCTCGGTCACGACGCCGGAGCCGTCCGGCTTGACCTGGATGCGGACGTTGTAGTCCACCACGCGCTTGTAGGCGACGAGGATTTTCATCTTGTACGAGATCCTTCAGCAATGCGGGAAGGCCCGGCCGCGGCGGCTGGCACGGGGCAGTCGGTGGATTCTAACCGGCGGCGGTGGACCATGCGAGGGCGTATGGTGTCGGTTTGGGGTGGCTACCAGAGTCTGAACCCGGCGCAGCGGGCGCAGGCGACCGTCCCCGGCAAAGCGTATATCCTGTGCGGTTTGAGCAGCGGCGCGCTTTGCAGTGCCGACCAGGAGACGTGACAGTGGCTACTTGGCTTGTAACCGGCGGCGCCGGGTTCATCGGCGGCAATTTCGTGCTGGAAGCGGTGTCGCGCGGCGTCCGCGTGATCAATCTCGATGCGCTGACCTACGCGGGCAATCTGAACACGTTGGCGACGCTGGAGGGCAATCCCGACCACGTCTTCGTGCAAGGCGATATCGGCGACCGCGACCTGGTCGCCCGGTTGCTGCGCGAGCACCAGCCCGACGCGGTGCTGAACTTCGCCGCCGAGAGCCATGTGGACCGCTCGATCGACGGCCCCGGCGCCTTCATCCAGACCAACGTGGTCGGCACCCTGGGCCTGCTGGAAGCGGTGCGCGACCACTGGAAGGCGCTGCCGGAAGGACCGCGCGCCGCGTTCCGTTTCCTGCACGTGTCCACCGACGAGGTCTACGGCACCCTGGGCGAGACCGGCAAGTTCTCCGAGACCACGCCGTACGCGCCCAATTCGCCGTACTCGGCCTCCAAGGCCGCTTCCGACCACTTGGTGCGCGCGTTCCACCACACCTACGGCCTGCCGGTGCTGACCACCAACTGCTCCAACAACTACGGCCCGTACCACTTCCCGGAAAAACTGGTGCCGCTGGTGATCGCCAAGGCGCTGGCCGGCGAGCCGCTGCCGGTCTACGGCGACGGCAAGCAGGTGCGTGACTGGCTGTTCGTCGGCGACCATTGCGAGGCGATCCGCACAGTGCTGGCCAAGGGCCGGGTCGGCGAGACCTACAACGTCGGCGGCAACTCCGAGAAGCAGAACATCGAGGTAGTGCAGGCGATCTGCGCGCTGCTCGATGCGCGCCGCCCGCGCGCCGACGGCCAGCCGCGCGCCAGCCAGATCACCCATGTCGCCGACCGCCCCGGCCACGACCGGCGCTACGCGATCGATGCGTCCAAGCTGAAGAACGAACTGGGCTGGGAGCCGAAGTACAGCTTCGAGCAGGGCATCGCCATCACCGTGGACTGGTACCTGGCCAACCAGGCCTGGGTGCAGGGCGTGCTCGACGGCAGCTACCGGCTGGAACGCATCGGCACGGCGGCATAACGCGAGTCCCTCGCAAGAGCCCGCACACCGATGTGCGGACTTCCTAGGAAGCACCTCATGACCCAACGCAAAGGCATCATCCTGGCCGGCGGCTCCGGCACCCGGCTGTATCCGATCACCAAGGGCGTCAGCAAGCAGCTGCTGCCTGTGTACGACAAGCCGATGATCTACTACCCGCTCAGCGTGCTGATGCTGGCCGGCATCCGCGAGGTGCTGATCATCAACACCCCGCACGAGCAGGCCTTGTTCCGCGCGCTGCTGGGCGACGGCTCGCAGTGGGGCATGCGCCTGGAGTACGCGGTGCAGCCGAGTCCGGACGGACTGGCGCAGGCCTACCTGATCGGCCGCGAGTTCGTCGACGGCAAGCCGAGCTGTCTGGTGTTGGGCGACAACATCTTCCACGGCCATGGCCTGACCGAGACCCTGCGCCGCGCCGATGCGCGGCAGCACGGCGCCACCGTGTTCGGCTATTGGGTCAACGACCCGGAGCGCTATGGCGTGGCCGAGTTCGACCAGGCCGGCAAGGTCATCGACATCGCCGAAAAGCCGGCCCAGCCGCGCTCCAACTACGCGGTCACCGGCCTGTACTTCTACGACGGCCAGGCCAGCGAGCACGCAGCCGCGTTGAAGCCCTCGCCGCGCGGGGAACTGGAAATCACCGATCTCAACCGGCGTTATCTGGACGCGGGCGAACTGCATCTGGAACCGCTGGGCCGCGGCTACGCCTGGCTGGATACGGGCACGCACCAGTCGCTGCACGAGGCTTCCAACTTCATCGAGACCATCCAGTCGCGGCAGGGCTTGCAGGTGTGTTGCCCTGAAGAGATCGCGTTCGGCCAGGGCTGGATCGATGCCGCGCAGCTGGAGAAACTCGCCGCGCCGCTGTTGAAGAACGACTACGGCAAATACCTGCATGAACTGGCTGTACGAGGAATCGTTCCGTGAAAGTGATTGAAACCAATCTGCCTGGCTGCGTGGTGATCGAGCCGGCGGTGTTCGGCGACGAACGCGGCTATTTCTTCGAGACCTGGAACGCCGAGCGTTTCGGCCAGCATGGGCTGCCGACCAATTTCGTGCAGAGCAACGTCTCGACCTCGGCCAAGGGCGTGCTGCGCGGCCTGCATTACCAATGGCCGCGCCCGCAGGGCAAGCTGGTCAGCGTGCTGGAAGGCGAGGTCTACGACGTCGCCGTGGACATCCGTCGCGGTTCGCCGCACTTCGGTCGCTGGGCGGCGGTGGTGCTGAGCGCGGAGAACAAGAAACAGTTCTGGATCCCGGAAGGCTTCGCGCATGGGTTCGCGGTGCTGTCCGAGCGTGCGGTGTTCAGCTATCTGTGCACCGACGTGTACGTGAAGGAAGCCGACGCCGGGGTGCGCTGGGACGACGCGGCGATCGGCGTGGACTGGCCGATCAGCCAGCCGCTGCTGTCGGCCAAGGATGCGGTGGCGCCTTTCCTGGCCGACATCGCGGCCGAACGTTTGCCGGTGTACGCGCCGTGACCACGCTGGTATTCGGCGCCAACGGCCAGGTCGGCCAGGAGCTGCTGCGCGCGCTGGGCGCACGCGGGCCGTTGCTGGCCACCACGCGCAGCGGCCGCCTGCCTGACGGCAGCGCCTGCGAGAGCGCCGACTTCGACCAGCCGCAGACGCTGGGTGCCTTGCTGGACCGGTTGCAGCCGACGGCCGTGGTCAACGCGGCGGCCTATACCGCGGTGGATCGTGCCGAGCAGGAGCGCGACGCCGCGTTGCGTGCCAACGCCGAAGCGCCTGCGGCGATCGCCGGCTGGTGTGCGGCGCATGGCGTGCCGATGGTGCATTATTCCACCGACTACGTGTTCGACGGCCAGGGCACCCGCCCGTATCCGGAGGACGCGCCGACCGCGCCGCTGGGCGTCTATGGCGCGACCAAGCTCGCCGGTGAAGACGCGATCCGCGCTTCCGGCGCGCAGCACCTGATCTTCCGTACCGCCTGGGTCTACGCCGCGCATGGCAGCAACTTCCTGCGCACCATGCTGCGCGTCGGTGCCGAGCGCGACGAACTGCGCGTGGTCGCCGACCAGGCCGGCACGCCGACGCCGGCGGCGCTGATCGCCGACGTCACCGCGCAAGTCCTCGAGCAACGCGCTGCCGCGCAATCTGGGACCTGGCACCTGACCGCCGCCGGCGAGACCACCTGGCACGGCTTCGCCGAGGCGATCTTCGAAGACGCGCTCGCGGCGGGCCTGCTGGCACGCGCGCCGCGCGTGTTGCCGATCACCACGGCCGACTATCCGACCCCGGCCAAGCGCCCGGCGTATTCGCGGCTGGACATCTCCAAGCTGCAGCGCGACTTTTCGCTGGTGCTGCCGGAATGGCGCGATGGCCTGCGCCAGGTGATCGGCGAACTGGCTACACAAGCGCCGCAGTCCGCATAGCGCAGCGCATGCCAGCCTGAAAGGCGGAAACGAAAAAAGCCGGGCATCGACCCGGCTTTTTTCTTTGCGCTGCAGCAGGACTCAAGTGCGCCCGTAGGTGTCCTCGAAGCGCACGATGTCGTCCTCGCCCAGATAGCTGCCGGACTGCACCTCGATCAGTTCCAGCGGCAGCTTGCCCGGGTTCTTCAGGCGATGGGTCACGCCCAGCGGGATGTAGGTACTCTGGTTCTCGGTGAGCAGCAGCACTTCCTCGCCACGGGTGACCTCGGCGGTACCGCTGACCACGATCCAGTGCTCGGCGCGGTGGTGGTGCATCTGCAGGCTCAGCGTGGCGCCGGGCTTGACGGTGATGCGCTTGACCTGGAAGCGCTGGCCGTTGTCGATCGAATCGTAGGCGCCCCACGGGCGATACACCTTGCGATGCCAGGTGGCCTCGGAGCGGCCGCTGGCCTTGATCCTGGCCACGATTTCCTTGACCTCCTGGATGCGCTCGCGGTGCCCGACCAGCACCGCGTCGTCGGTCTCCACCACCACCACGTCCTGCAGCCCGACCATCGCGATCAGCCGCGAACCGTAGGCGTAGGTATTGCGGCAATCGATCTCGATCACGTCGCCGTGGTGCGCATTGCCCTGCGCGTCCTGCGGCGAGACTTCGAGCAGGGCCGACCAGGAACCGACGTCGTTCCAGCCGGCGTCGAGCGGCACCACCACCGCGTCGGCGGTCTTCTCCATCACCGCGTAGTCGATCGAGTCCGACGGGCTGGCGGCAAACGCGTCCTTGTCCAGGCGGATGAAGTCGGCATCGCGCTTGGCTGCCTCCCATGCCTTGCTGCAGGCGTCGGCGATCGCCGGCTGGAAGCGGCGCAGCTCTTCCAGGTAGCGCGAGGCGCGGAACAGGAACATGCCGCTGTTCCAGTAGTACTCGCCCGAAGCAAGATAGCCCTGCGCAGTAGCCAGGTCCGGCTTCTCGACGAAGCGCTCGACCGCGCTGACGCCGTTGCCGGCGCCGGCCTTGATGTAGCCGTAGCCGGTTTCCGGCGCGGTCGGCTTGATCCCGAAGGTGACCAGCTTGCCTTGCTCGGCGGCCGCGGCGGCCGCGCGTACCGCGGCCTGGAACGCCGCTTCGTCGCGGATCACGTGGTCGGAGGGCAGCACGAGCAGCAGCGGATCGGCGCCGTTGCGGGTCGCCTCCAGCGCCGCCACGGCGATGGCCGGCGCGGTATTGCGGCCCTTGGGCTCGAGCAGGATCGACTGCGGCTTGACGCCGATCTGCTGCAATTGCTCGGCGGCGACGAAGCGGTGCTCTTCGTTGGCGACCACGATCGGTGCGTGCCCGGCGACGGGCGCCGCACGCAACCAGGTGGCTTGCAGCATGCTGTGTTCGCCGACCAGCGGCAGGAACTGCTTCGGATAGGACTCGCGCGACAGCGGCCAGAGCCGGGTGCCGGAGCCGCCGGACAGGATGATGGGTAGGACGTCGCTCATGGGCGGGGGAACTCCATAGTGCGTCTGGGGGAGGGGAGATCAGTCGCGCAGCAGGTCGGAAATTTCCTGCGTGCGCGCTTCCAGCAATGCCGCATCGCCACGCGTTTCCACGTTCAGGCGCAACAGCGGTTCGGTATTGGAGCTGCGCAGGTTGAAGCGCCAGTCGGCGAATTCGGCGCTGACGCCGTCGGTATAGTCCAGCGCCGGCGCGTGCGTGGCGAAGTGCTCCATCACCCGCGCCACCGCGGCCTTGGCATCGGCGACCTTGAAGTTGATCTCGCCGCTGCACGGGAACTTCTGCATGCGCGCCTCGACCAGGTCGGCCAGCGAGCGACCCGACTGCGACACCAGTTCGGCGATCAGCAGCCACGGGATCATGCCCGAGTCGGCGTAGGCGAACTCGCGGAAATAGTGGTGCGCGCTCATCTCGCCGCCGTACACGGCGTTTTCGCTGCGCATCTTCTCCTTGATGAAGGCATGCCCGCTCTTGCACAGCACCGGCACGCCGCCGGCGTCCTCGACCATTTCGATCGTGTTCCAGGTCAGGCGCGGATCGTGCACGACCTTGCCGCCCGGCTGCTTGGCCAGGATCGCCTGCGCGAGCAGGCCAACCAGGTAATAGCCTTCGATGAAACGGCCGTTCTCGTCGAAGAAGAAGCAGCGGTCGAAATCCCCGTCCCAGGCGATGCCGAAGTCGGCGCCGTGTTGCTTGACCGCCTTGGCGGTGGCCTCGCGATTTTCCGGCAGCAGCGGGTTCGGGATGCCGTTGGGGAAGTGGCCGTCCGGCTCGTGGAACACGCGCACGAACTCGAACGGCAGGTGCGGCGCCAGCAGGTCGACGATGGCGCCGGCACCGCCGTTGCCGGCGTTGACCACCAGCTTCAGCGGCTTCAGCGAGCCGATGTCGATGTAGCTCAGCAGGTGCGCGATATAGGCGGACTTGTCCGGGCGGCTGTGCTGCGCCGCGGTCGGCGTGCCGGCCGGCGCGGTGTCGGCGGCCACGGTGTCGCGGATCGCGAACAGGCCGGTATCGGAGCTGATCGGGCGCGCATTCTCGCGCACCAGCTTCATCCCGTTGTAGTCCATCGGGTTGTGGCTGGCGGTGACCATCACCCCGCCCGCAGCCCGCAGGTGATCGGTCTGGAAATACACTTCCTCGGTGCCGCACAGGCCGATGTCGATGACCTCGCGGCCGCTGGCGCGCAGGCCTGCCGAGAGCGCGTCCTGCAGCCCCTGGCTGGCCAGGCGCACGTCGTGGCCCACCACCACCGGCCCGCTTTCCAGTTGCCCCGCCAATGCCACGCCGATGCGGCGGGCCAGGTCCTCGTTCAGTTCGTCGGGAACGCGACCGCGGATGTCGTAGGCCTTGAATGCGGGAAGCGACATAGGGGAGGGACCTTGGATGGGGGAACCTGGAGTGTAACGTTCCGGCCCTTAATCGGTCATTGCGGCGGTGCGCAGCAGGCCGCGCGCGGCGAGCGGCTAAACTACTTGTCTACTTCCGAATGCGGAGCTGGCGAATGGGCGACACCTCTACCCGGGCGACCGGACGGCGCGGCAAGCTTTTCCCCGACGCGGCCACGGCGCTGGCCGACGTGGTGGGCGATGGCCAGACCCTGGCGGTCGGCGGGTTCGGCCTGTGCGGCATCCCCGAGGCTTTGATCGCCGCGCTGCGCGACAGTGCGGTGACCGGCCTGACCGTGATCTCCAACAACGCCGGCGTTGATGGCTTCGGCCTGGGCCAACTGCTGGCGACCCGGCAGATCCGCAAGATGATCTCGTCCTACGTCGGCGAGAACAAGGAATTCGAGCGCCAGTACCTGGCCGGCGAACTGGAGCTGGAATTCAATCCGCAGGGAACGCTGGCCGAGCGCCTGCGTGCCGGCGGCGCCGGCATTCCCGCGTTCTTCACCGCCACCGGCTACGGCACCATCGTCGCCGATGGCAAGGAGACGCGCGAGTTCGACGGCAAGCACTACGTGCTGGAAACCGCGCTGCAGGCCGACGTGGCCCTGGTCAAGGCGTGGAAGGCCGATGCGGCCGGCAACCTGGTGTTCCGCAAGACCGCGCGCAACTTCAACCCGGCCTGCGCGATGGCCGGCAAGGTCTGCATCGCCGAGGTCGAGCAACTCGTCGACACCGGCAGCATCGATCCGGACCAGGTGCACCTGCCCGGCATCTACGTCGACCGCATCGTGCACAACCCGCATCCCGAGAAACGCATCGAACAGCGCACCCTGCGCCAGAAGGACGCCTGACATGGCCTGGACCCGCGACGAAATGGCGCAGCGCGCCGCCCGCGAACTCATCGACGGCGCCTACGTGAACCTGGGCATCGGCCTGCCGACCCTGGTCGCCAACCACATCCCCGAGGGCGTGGACGTGTGGCTGCAGTCGGAGAACGGCCTGCTCGGCATCGGCCCGTTCCCGAGCGAGGACGAGGTCGACGCCGACCTGATCAACGCCGGCAAGCAGACCGTCACCGCGCGCGCCGGCGCCAGCTATTTCGGCAGCCACGATTCCTTCGCGATGATCCGCGGCGGGCATATCGACCTGGCAATCCTCGGCGCGATGCAGGTCAGCGCGCGCGGCGACCTGGCCAACTGGATGGTGCCGGGCAAGATGGTCAAGGGCATGGGCGGGGCGATGGACCTGGTCGCCGGGGTCAAGCGCGTGGTGGTGCTGATGGAGCACGTGGCCAAGGACGGCAGCCACAAGCTCCTGCCCGAGTGCGACCTGCCGCTGACCGGCGTGGGCGTGGTCGACCGCATCATCACCGACCTGGCGGTGTTCGACGTGAGTGCGGAGGGCCTGGTACTGGTCGAGGCGGCCGATGGCGTGGAGGAGGCGGAGCTCGTTGCCAAGACCGGGGTGCCGTTTCAGCGCATGGCTGTGCGTTCGTAGCGTTGCGCGCGAGGTTCCCGATCAGGCTCCGCGCCGCGCGTAAGCGTAGTGGCCGGACACTGCGCTCGGCGCCAGGCCGAGCAGTTCGGCGGCATCGACCACGCGATAGCCGGCCTGAGCGGCCAGCGGTGCCGCCAGCCGCTCCACCGCATGCGCCAGGGTGCCGTCGATCTGGCCCTGTTCGGTCTCGAACTCAGATGGGCACAGGCCACTGTCCAGCAGCGGCCGCAGCGCATCCAGCCGGACCCAGAACATGCTGCCGGAGATGAAGCGCGCGTCGTCGAGCGGTTGCTCGCAGCGACCTGTGCGGCGCAACAGATAGTCGGCGGCCGTGCGGTTGCCGCCCCAGTAGTCGTCGAGCGGCAGCAAGTGCCCTTCCGGGGCGACGAGGCCGAGCGAGGCGTCCGCCGCGAAGGCTTGCAGAATCCGCGCGGCACGGTCGGTCCCGGTCAGTCGTTGCAGCAGTTCGGTGCGCCAGGCATCGCCATTGTCCAGATGCGTGCTGCATTTGGTATGCAGTTTCAGCGCCACGTCCACGCCCTCGTCGAGCAGGCGCTCGGCGGCATGCAGGAACGGCAAGATGTCGCGGCCGCGGTTTTCCAGCACCATCACTTCATAGGGCAGCGAATACGTGCGCAACTGCGCCTGCACTGCATCCGCCTGTTCGGCCGATGTGGTCACCAGCAAACGCCACGGCAGCCGTGTGGCGGCGAGGCAGCACAGGATTTCCTCGAGGACGTCGGGATACCAGGCGTGCACGATCGCCCACGGCGGCTGCGCCAGATTGCGTACGCGCGCCGGCCACAGCGCCTTGCGCGTCGCATCCAGGTAGGCATGGCCCAAGCGCACATCGGGCTCCAGCACGGCGCCTTCGGCCCACTCGTTCCAGGCATTGATGAACACCAGGCGCTGCTCGACGCTGCGCTGCTGCAGCCGATCGTGGATGGTGGTGCGCAGCCAGTCTTCGTAGCCGCGCGGCGAGGCATGCAGATAGACCCGGCCGGCACCGGGGCGCCGCGGTTCGTTGTCCCAGCCTGGGTTGACGCCCGGATATAGCGTGTAGTCGGGCAAGGTGCGGGTGCCGACCTCCGCCGCCAACCCGCGCCAGTCCAGCACCGCTCCGCAGTAATCCGGATCCAGCAAATGTTGCGTCGCCGCCAGCGACGTGGGGTTGCTCATGTTCGGCGGAAACTCGACCGCGGCGTCGAAACCGATGCTGCGCGGGTCCGGTCGTTCGAAACCCTGCACGTAGGCGAGGTGGATCTCGCCGATCCCGTGCTGCCGGCACCAGTCGCGCCAGCGCGTCGCGGTCGCTTTAGGTTCCGGCAGCAAGTGCGGCCGGTACACCAGCAGCATCGGCCGGCCGTCCACGCGCAGGCAGCGCGGGTCGCGCAAATAATCGGCGACATGCGCGATGAAGGCCAGATCGTCCTGTTCGCTATGCGCCTGTGCCATCAGCACATCGCCGTCGCGGCCGTCCCAGCGCCGCGACCATTGCTCGTTCGCCCAGCACAGGCAGAACGGCAGATCCAGCGAAGGGTCGCTCAGCCACTGGCGCAGCGGCGTCTCCAGCAAGGTCTTGCCGCCGAACCAGTAGAAGTAGAAGCAGAACGCGCCGATGCCGTATTCCTTCGCCAATGCCACTTGCTGCCGCATGCTCTCGGCATTGCGCAGGTCGTAGAACCCCAGGTCGGCGGGCAGGCGGGGCTGCACATGGCCTTCGAATTGCGGCAACGCGCGGGTGACGTTGCGCCATTCGGTAAAGCCTGCGCCCCACCATGCATCGTTTTCCGGGATCGGATGGAACTGGGGCAAGTAGAACGCCACCAGGGTGGCAGGCATCGGTTCGGGCAATGCGGCGAAACGGTGCGGGACATGGCCGATGGCGCGTTCGTCGGCCCGCACCCGCGGCCTGCGCTCCATCTGGCCTTGCGCCAGTTGGCCGCGTGGGGGCGGAGGCACGATGCTTGAAAAGCGCGCAAGGAAGCGCGCGCGTAATCGGTCGCGATAGCCTTGCGAAAGCGGCAGCGCACGGAACGCGGCGCGCAGCGCCAGATAGAGCGAGGTTTTGGTCCGCGGGAGCAGGGCAGGAGGGCTCACAGGTTCTGGTAGTTCGGCCCGGAGCCGCCTTCCGGCGTGACCCAGTTGATGATTTCGTAGGGGTCCTTGATGTCGCAGGTCTTGCAGTGCACGCAGTTGGCGGCGTTGATCTGCAGGCGCTTGCCGGCTGCGTCGTCGACGATCTCGTACACCGCGGCGGGGCAGAAGCGGGTGCAGGGGTTGCCGTATTCCTCGGTGCAGCGGGTCACGCAGATCTGCGGGTCCAGCACCTGCAGGTGCACGGGCTGGTCCTCGTCGTGTTCGGTGGCGGCGAAGTACACGCCCTGCAGGCGGTCGCGCGGCGCAAGTTCGCGCTGCACGTAGTCGCGCTTGGGCTGTTCGTGTTCGCCCAGCCGGTCCAGCGACGACCAGTCGGCGGTCACCTTCAACGTCCACGGCGAGGCGCCCTTGACCAGGGTCTCCCAGGCGCCGTTGAGCAGGCCGAACCACATGCCCTTCTTGAAACCGGGCTTGATGTTGCGCACCTGGCGCAGCTCGGCCATGACCTCCGAACCGCGCAGCTTGGCGTCGAACCCTGCCGGGTTCAGCGCCGTGCCGGCAGCCAGGTGTTCGGCGGCGAGCATGCCGCTGCGGATCGCCTGGTGGGTGCCCTTGATCTTGGGCACGTTGAGCAGGCCGGCGGTGTCGCCGATCAGCAGCGCGCCGGGCATCTCCACCTTCGGCAACGACTGCCAGCCGCCGCTGGCGATGGCGCGGGCGCCGGCCGACAGGATGGTGCCGCCTTCCAGCAGCGGCTTGATCAGCGGGTGGTTCTTCCACTGCTGGAACGCTTCCCAAGGCCGGTATTCGGGATCGTGGTAGTCCAGGCCGCTGACGTAGCCCAGCGCCACCTGGTTGTTCTCCAGGTGATACAGGAAGCTGCCGGCATAGGTGGCGTTGTCGGCCGGCCAGCCCAGGGTATGCACGATCTTGCCGGGCACCACGCGGCCTTCCGGCAGCTGCCACAGCTCCTTGATGCCGATCGAATAGGCCTGCGGGTCGCTGTCGGCGTCCAGCGCGAAACGCTTGACCAGGCGCTTGGTCAGGTGCCCGCGCGCGCCTTCGGCCAGCACCGTGACCTTAGCGCGGATATCGATGCCGGGGGTGTAACCGGGCTTGTGCGAACCGTCCTTGGCCACGCCCATGTCGCCGATGCGCACGCCGAGCACGGTGCCGTCGTCGGCATGCAGGGTCTCGGCGGCGGCGAAGCCCGGATAGATTTCCACGCCCAGTGCCTCGGCCTGCGGCGCCAGCCACGCGCACAGCGCGCCGAGGCTGACGATGAAATTGCCGTGGTTGCGCATGCCCGGCGGCACGATCGGGAACTTGCGCCCGCCGTCCTTGCTCAGGTGCCAGAACTCGTCCTCGCCGGCGGGCACGCAGATCGGCGGCGGGGCGTCGCGCCAGCCGGGCAGCAGCGCGTCGAGCGGCGCCGGTTCGATCACCGCGCCGGACAGGATCTGCGCACCGACCGTGCTGGCCTTCTCGATCACGCAGACCGAGATGTCCGGGTTGAGCTGCTTGAGCCGGATCGCGAACGCCAGCCCGGCCGGACCCGCGCCGACGGTGACCACGTCGTATTCCATGACGTCGCGTTCCACTGGCTCCGGCGCGCTGGCGCCGCCCTCCAATTCCGTCATCTGGTCCGCTCCCGTTGGCTCGATCTGGCTGTCTGCATTTTCAGGCTTTGTGCGTGACGGGGCAAATTCCGCACGCTGGCGTATGGTGCCGGCAGGCATGCTAGCGTGGCGCGATGCAACTCGATCTGCCCGGCGCCGACGTCCGCTGGCTACCCGGCTGGCTCGCCCCGGCCGAGGCGGCGGCGCTGTTGGCGCACTTGCTGGCCGGGGTGGAGTGGGAGGTGCACCGCATCCGCCTGTTCGGGCGGATGGTCGATTCGCCGCGGCTGAGCTGCTGGATCGGCGACCCGGAGGCGAGCTACCGCTATTCCGGCACCCGCTTCGCGCCGCATCCGTGGCCGCCGGCGTTGCAGCCGCTGCGCGAACGGCTGGCGGCGGAAACCGGGGTCGCGTTCAACAGCGTACTGGCCAACCGCTATCGCGACGGTCGCGACGCCATGGGCTGGCACAGCGACGACGAGAAGGAACTGGGGCTGCGTCCCCTGATCGCCTCGCTGAGCCTGGGCGCCACGCGCCGCTTCGTGCTGCGCCACCGCCAGGAGCCGGCGCTGCGCCAGGCGCTGGAATTGAGCGCCGGTGGCTTGCTGCTGATGGGCGGCGAGACCCAGCGCCTGTACCGGCATGCCTTGCCGCGGACCGCGAAGCCGGTCGGCGAGCGGATCAATCTGACGTTTCGGAAAATCGCCGCAGCGTAAGCGGCCACGAATTCCCTTCTCCCATCGGGACCATGGCCCCCTTTTTGGGGGAAGGTGCCCCGAAGGGGCGGATGAGGGTACGGGCGAAGCCTCGCGCACCCAAACTCAGCGAGTCGCTTCGCGCCGGACCCTCACCCCAACCCCTCTCCCGGTGGGAGAGGGGCTAGACGGTCCCTTCTCCCGTCGGGACCATGGCCCCCTTTTCGGGGGAAGGTGCCCCGCAGGGGCGGATGAGGGTCCGGACGCAGCCTCGCGCACCCAAACTCCGCAAGTCGCTTCGCGCCGCACCCTCACCCCAACCCCTCTCCCGGGGGGAGAGGGGCTTAAGCCAGCGTCTCAGGCCGCGCAGGTCGAGCTTCCTTCTCCCGTCGGGACCATGGCCCCCTTTTCGGGGGAAGGTGCTCCGAAGGGGGCGGATGAGGGTCCGGGCGCAGCCTCGTGTACCCAAACTCCGCGAGTCGCTTCGCGCCGTACCCTCACCCCAACCCCTCTCCCCGGTGGGAGAGGGGCTTTGGATCAGCGGCGTGGTGCCGGTGCGACCTTCGGCACTGGCGCCAGCGCCGTGGCCGCATCGGCCTGGCCCTGCTGCAGGGTCCAGCCGACCACATCGCCGGTCACCTGCGACAGCGCCTGGCTGAAGGCGTCGGCGACCTGCGCCTGCGCGGTGCTGGCCGCCGGTTGCGCGGCGAGGAAGGTGCGCGAGGCGACCACGCGCTGGTCGGGCGTGTACAGCAGCTTGGCGTTGAGCTCGATCGTGGCCGATGGCACGTCGTGGCCGGCGTAGTCGGATTCGAAGCGGCGCAGGTCCAGCAACAGCTTGTAGTCGGCGCGGATGCCGGTGCCGAGCCGGGCCACGCCGGGAATGCGGCCGGAATCCTCGAACGCGCGGACCAGGGTGTCCTCCAGCATGTCGGTGGCCGGCTGCGCCCAGCTGACGCCGCTGTAGACCTGCAGTTCGTCCGGGGTGGGGCGCACCGCGATGCGCGGGCTGTCGACCACCCGCGCGGCGCTGGGTTTGGCGATCGCCAATTGCCAGGTCACCTGCGGCCAGGCCGGATCCGGCGCGACGCGCACGTTGGGCGCGTAGATCGTCACCGGATCCTTGCTGCCGCCGGTCAGCGCGGAGCAGCCGGCAGCGAGGAGCAGGGCCGGGACGGCGAGCAGCAGGAGGGCGCGCGTCGGCTTCATTTGGGTTTGAACTCCTTCGGGGCGTCGCGGCCGAGCAGGTAGCGCGCGGGGTTGTTGTCCAGGCGGTCGCTGACCCGGCGCAGGTCGCGGATCAGTCCGCGCAGTTCGGTCAGGGTCGGGCCGAGCTGGCCCAGGCCGTCGTTGGCGAAGCTGTTGATCGCCGCGCGGTTCTCGCCCAGGATCTTGTCGGCATTGCCGGACGCCGAATCGAGCTTGCTCAGCGTGCTTTCCAGCTTGTCCAGGATCGGCGGCAGCTGCTGCACCAGGTTCTGGTCCAGGCGCTGGATGGTGCCGTTGGTGGTCTTCAGGGTCACGTCGAGATTGCGAGCGGCGTCGCGCGCGCTGAGGATCAGCGATTGCATGCCTTCGTCGCGGTCGGCGAGCGAGCCGCTGATCGTTTCCAGGTTGTGCAGGGTGGCGGTGATGCTGGCCACGTTGCGGTCGCTGAGCACTTCGTCCAGGCGCTCGACGATGCGGTTGGCGGTGTCGGTGATGTTCTGCAGCGCCGACGGCGTGGTCTGGATGATCGGCGCGTCGCTGGTGTCGATGGAGGTCAGCGACGGCGCCTCCGGGGTGCCGCCGGAGAGCTGGATGATCGACGGCCCGGTCAGGCTGGTGATGCCCAGTTTGGCGCGGGTGTCGCTCTTGATCGGCGTGGTCGAGTTCAGCCGCACCCGCGCCACCACCTGGCGCGGATCGTTCGGCGCCAGGGTCAGCTCGGTGATCGAGCCGACCGCGATGCCGTTGTATTGCACCGGGCTGCCCACCGACAGGCCGGTCACCGCCTCGCGGAACACTACCCGGTATTCCTGCCAGGTGCGGTCGGACGAATATTTGGCGGCCCATAGCCCGAACAGCAGCAGGGCCAGTCCGGCCACGATGGTGAAGGCGCCGATCAGGACGTAGTTGGCTTTGGTTTCCATGGCTCAGGCTTTCTCGGTCCAGGCGGTTTTGGCGTCGCGGGCCGCGCGGGCGCGCGGGCCGTGGAAATAGTCCTGGATCCAGGGGTGGTCCACTTGCTCGATCTCGGCCAGCGGCGCGGTGGCGATGACCTTGCGGTCGGCCAGCACCGCCACGCGGTCGCAGATAGCGTACAAGGTGTCCAGGTCGTGGGTGATGAGGAACACGGTCAGGCCCAGCGCTTCCTGCAGGGTACGGATCAGGCGGTCGAAGGCGGCCGCGCCGATCGGGTCCAGCCCGGCGGTGGGTTCGTCCAGGAACAGCAGCGGCGGGTCCAGCGCCAGCGCGCGCGCCAGCCCGGCGCGCTTGCGCATGCCGCCGGACAGCTGCGAGGGCAGCTTGTTGAGCGCATCGGCCGGCAGTCCGGCCAGCTTCACCTTCAGCAGCGCCAGTTCGTAATGCCAGCTGTCGGGCAGTTCGCCGAAGTGCTCCTTGAGCGGCACCTGCACGTTCTCGCCCACGCTCAGCGAGGAGAACAGCGCGCCGTCCTGGAACAGCACGCCGGTATTGCGCTCCACATGCAGGCGGTCTTCGCGGCGCTTGGAGTCGGTGTCCACGCCGAGCACGCGGATGTGGCCGGCGTCGGGCTCGCGCAGGCCGAGGATGCTGCGCATCAGCACCGACTTGCCGGTGCCCGAGCCGCCGACCACGCCGAGGATCTCGCCGCGGCGCACGTCCAGGTCCAGGTCTTCGTGCACGGTCTGGGTGCCGAAGCGGTTGAGCAGGCCGCGGACCGAGATGGCTAATTCGGGATTCGGGATTGGGGAGTCGGGATTGGTCAAAGCAACGGCTCCCGACGAGGCAGCGCACGGCGCCCGCTTTCTACGAATCCCCAATCCCCAATTTCGAATCCCGGCTCCATCACCACCCCACGTTCATGAACCACAGCGCGGCGATCGCGTCGATGATGATCACCAGCGAGATCGTCTGCACCACGCTGGTGGTGGTGCGCTCGCCGACCGATTGCGCGGTGCCTTCCACGCGCAGGCCTTCCAGGCAGCCGATCAGGCCGATCACGATCGCGAAGATCGGCGCCTTCGACATCCCCACCAGCATGTGCCGCAACTGGATGGTGTCGTGCATGCGCGCCAGGTACATCTGCGGCGGGATGCCCAGGTCGAAGGCACCGACGGTGACGCCGCCGGCCAGGCCGGCGATCATCGCCACGAAGGTCAGCAGCGGCAGCATCACCAGCAGCGCCACCAGTCGCGGGATCACCAGCAGGTCCATCGGGTCCAGACCCAGGGTCTGGATCGCGTCGATCTCCTCGCGCGCCTTCATCGCGCCGATCTGCGCGGTGAACGCGCTGGCGGTGCGCCCGGCCAGCACGATCGCGGTCAGCAGCACCGCGAACTCGCGCAGGAAGGCGATGCTGACCAGTTCCACCACGTAGATCTCGGCGCCGAAGTCGCGCAGGATGGTCGAGCCCAGGAACGCGATCACCGCGCCGACCAGGTAGGACAGCAGGGCGACCAGCGGCACCGCGTCCAGCCCGACCTGTTCCATGTGGTGCACGGTGGCGGTCAGGCGGAAACGCCGCGGTTCGTGCACCAGGCGCAGCACCTTGACCAGGGTCTCGCCGAGGAAGCCGACCAGGTTGACGATTTCCTTGCCGTTGTGGTGTACCGCATAGCCAAGTCGCTCCAGCGCCGCGGCGAAGCCGTAGTCGCGCTTGCGCTTGGGGCGATCGTCGGCGACGTCCTCGATGGTGCTGACCAGCGCCTGGTGGTCGTGGCGGAAGTTCAGCGCCTCGTGGGCGATGCCGTTGCGGGTGGCGTAGCGCATCAGCTGCAGCACGCCGGCCGAATCCAGCTGGGCGATGCCGCTGGCGTCGATGCCGGTAGTGCCGGCCGGCAGCGTGCGCAGCACGTCGGACGACGCCAGCGCGGTGGCCAGCGTCCAACTGCCGGACAGCCGCACCCGCGAGGGGTCTCGGTCGTCCTGGCTGAGTGTTGGCGGTTGCGGTTCGATCATGGGGCGTCCGGGCGCGAGCATACCTGTTTCGCCTGCACCGCAATGTCGTCGTGCGCCACAGGGTGGCTGTGCGCGGGGTTCGCGCCATACTAGCCGACATGCAAGCCGCGCCCATCGCCAATCCCTCCGCCAGCGCCACCTATGCGCAACGGATCGCCTTCGTCTCCGAGATCGCCGGCCGCCTGCACACCTACGGCACCACCGCGCAACGCCTGGAGGCGGCCGTGGTGGCGCTGTCGCAGCAGTTGGACCTGGATTGTGAACCCTGGTCCAACCCGACCGGGCTGATCCTCAGCTTCAGCGATCCGACCAAGGCGATCGGCTCCAGCGACATCACCCGGGTGGTGCGGCTGGCGCCGGGCGACAACGATCTGCACAAGCTCAGCGTCGCCGACAGCATCGCCGACGACGTCGCCAGCGGGCGCATGAGCGTGGCCCAGGGCCATACCGCGCTGCGCCAGCTGGACCGCCCGCCCGGGCGGCGCTGGAAGGCGATGCAGGTGCTCGGCTTCGGCCTGGCCGCCCTGGGCGTGGCCGGGCTGTGGCGGCTGCCGTGGCTGGACATCGCCACCGCCGCCGCGATCGGCCTGTTGATCGGCGCGCTGACCCAGCTCACCGACAAGCGCCCGGCGGCCAAGGAGGCTAACGAGGCGTTGGCGGCGCTGCTGGCCGGCGTCGTCGCCGCGCTGGTGGCGACCTTCGTGGCGCCGCTGAACCTCAATTCGGTGATCATCGCCTCGCTGGTGGTGCTGCTGCCGGGGATGGCGCTGACCAATGCGGTCAACGAACTGACCAGCCAGCACTGGGTGTCCGGCACGGCGCGTTTCGCCGGCGCGGTCACCACCATCCTCAAGCTCACCGTGGGCGCGGTGATCGCGGTGACCCTGGCGCAGTTGCTGGGCCTGGAGCCGCTGGTGCACGCGTCGCGGCCGCAGGCGGTGTGGGTGGAATGGGCCTCGCTGCTGGTCGCGGCGTATGCGTTCGCGTTGCTGTTCAAGGCCAACGGCCGCGATTATCCGTGGGTGATGGCGGCCTCGGTGGCCGGCTACGCGATCGCGCGCTTCGCCGGCGAGGCATGGGGCAGCCCGGTCGGGATCTTTCTGTCGGCGATGTCGCTGACCGCGGCCGGCAATCTGTTCGGCCGGCTGGTGCAGCGTCCGGGCGCGCTGATCCGGCTGCCTGGCATCATCATGCTGGTGCCCGGCAGCGCCAGCCTGCGCGGACTGCTGACCCTGGTGCAGCAGCACGACGTGTCCGGCGGGCAGTCGGCGCTGCTGGCGGTGACCAATATCGTGATGGCGCTGGTCGCCGGTCTGCTGTTCGGCAATCTGCTGGTGCCGGCGCGGAAGAATCTCTAGCGGCATCGCCCTTGCGGCAGGCATGAAAAACGCCGGCTTGCGCCGGCGTTTTCTTGAATAACCTACCGATCCCCGACCCGTTGCCGGATCGGTTTTCCGATCAGTTTTTCGGGGCGGCGGACTTGCCGGCTTTCTTGGCGACCTTGGCGACTTTCTTGGTGGCCTTCTTCGCCGTCTTCTTGGCCGGCGCGGCGGACTTGGCCGGCGCGGCGATCAGGAAGTCGTCGACCTTCTTGCCCTTGGCCACCTGCTCGGCCAGCCAGCGCGGCTGCTTGCCGCGGCCGGTCCAGGTTTCCGCGGCATTGGCCGGATTGCGGTATTTCGGCGGCACCTTGCCCAGCTTGCGGCCCGGCTTCGGACCCGGCTTGCCGGCAGCCGGCTTGCGGCCGCGCTTGGCCGGAGCGGCGCCATCGAACACTTCGTCGATGCCGTAACCGTGCGATTTGGCCAGACGTGCCAGCAGGGTGCGGACCTTGGCGATGGGCGTGCGCTTGGCGACGATGGTCTGTTGCTTCTTGGCCGTCTTGATAAGAGCGCCCAACTGCTTGGCCGACAGGCCACTGAGATCGATGGTCATTTGTACTCCGGAAAATGGGTGATGGACCTACAGCCATTCCCTGGCTAGAGCGGAATCATAATATCGCTTTATCGGATTGACAAATATTCCGGGTATTTCGATAGGGACGCCGATCGCTGGATCGGCGTGGGTGTCACTTATACGCACCGAATTCCGATTGTCAAATCAACGCCGGGTAACGCCGCTGATTCGACCGGCATATTGACCCGGCGAATGTCGAGACCGTGTCGTGAAGATCGCGGCGCAAGAAAAAAAGGCCGGGATATATTCCCGGCCTTTCCGATTAACCCTGCAGGCGCGCCAGCAATGCGGCGCGGTCCAGGTTCTCGGCCTCGCCGCCGCTGCGCGCGCGATATTCGAAGGTGCCGGCGGCCAGCCCGCGCTCGGACACCACCACCCGGTGCGGGATGCCGATCAGTTCGATGTCGGCGAACATCGCGCCGGCGCGCAGGCCGCGATCGTCGAGCGCGGCGTCCAGGCCGGCCTGCTGCAGTTCGGCCAGCAGCGTCTCGCCGGCTGCGTCGATCGCCGGATCGCGCTTGGGATTGATCACGCACACCGCCACCGACCACGGTGCCATCGGCTGCGGCCAGCGGATGCCCGCCTCGTCGTGGTTCTGCTCGATCGCCGCGGCGACGATGCGCGAAATGCCGATGCCGTAGCAGCCCATCGCCATCGCCACGGTCTTGCCGTTCTCGTCCAGCACGGTGGCGTCCAGCGCCTGCGCGTACTGGCGGCCGAGCTGGAACACATGGCCGACCTCGATGCCGCGCGCCAGGCGGATCTCGCCGCCGTCGTGCGCGCGCTCGCCCTCGACCACGTTGCGCAGGTCGGCCACGGTGCCCGGCTCGGGCAGGTCGCGGCCCCAGTTGACCCCGGCCAGATGGAAGCCGGCTTCGTTGGCGCCGACCACGAAATCGGCCATCGCCGCCACGTCGCGGTCGGCGACCACGCGGATCGGCTGGCTGGGGTTCAGCGGGCCGAGGAAGCCCGGCTCGCTGCCGAGGTGGGCGCGGATCTCGGCTTCGTTGGCCATGCGGTAGCCGGCCAGGCCGGCGACCTTGCCCAGCTTGATCTCGTTGACCGCGTGATCGCCGCGCACCAGCGCCAGCACGAAGGCGTCGCCGGCCATCACCGCGACCGACTTGACCGTGCGCTGCAGCGCGATGCCGAGCAACTCGGCCACGGCCTCGCAGGTCTTCTGGGTGGGCGTGGCGACCTTGCGCAGTTCCTCTTGCGCCGCCGCGCGCGGCGCCGGATCGGCGGCGACCGCGGTCTCGACATTGGCCGCGTAGTCCGAACCGGTGGAGAACGCCAGCGAATCCTCGCCGGACTCGGCCAGCACGTGGAATTCCTGCGAGGCGTCGCCGCCGATGTCGCCGGAATCGGCCTGCACCGCGCGGAACTGCAGGCCCAGGCGGGTGAAGATGCGGCTGTAGGCGGCCTTCATGTTCTCGTATTCGCGGGCCAGGTCCTCGTCGCTGACGTGGAACGAATAGGCGTCCTTCATCAGGAACTCGCGCGCGCGCATCACCCCGAAGCGCGGCCGGATCTCGTCGCGGAACTTGGTCTGGATCTGGTAGAAATTGACCGGCAGCTGCTTGTAGCTGCTCAGCTCCTGGCGCGCGAAATCGGCCGCGGCCTCTTCGGCGGTGGGGCTGTAGCAGTATTCCTGCTCCTTGCGGTCCTTCATCCGCAGCATCAGGCCGCCGAACTTCTTCCAGCGCCCGGTGGCTTCCCACAGTTCGCGCGGCTGGATGGTCGGGAACAGCACTTCCACCGCGCCGGCGCGGTTCATTTCCTCGCGCACCACCGCTTCCACCTTGCGCAGCACGCGCAGACCCAGCGGCGACCAGGTGTACAGGCCGGAGGCGAGCTTGCGGATCATGCCGGCGCGCAGCATCAGCCGGTGGCTGACCAGTTCGGCGTCGGCCGGGGTTTCCTTGGTGGTGTGCAGGTGGAACTGGGAAAGGCGCATCGAGGGGCTTCGCTAACGGCGGGCGCCCATTTTGCCAGTCATTGCCGGCGCTGCGGGAACAGAAGGCGGCCCGCGCCGTGCCCGCGCAGGCCGCGTCGCGCTCATTCCGCCGCGGCGGGCGGCGCGCAATAGGCCTTGATCGCGGCCTCGGCCAGGCCCTTCTGCGCGTCGCGCTGGGCCTCGTCCAGTTCCCCGTCCGGCTTGCCGTCGCCGTCGCGGTCGGTCATCACCTTGCCCGGCTTGCCGAGGATGTCCAGGTTCTTGCGCGCGCTCAGGCAGTTGGCGTTCTCCGCCGGGGCGGCAGCTTCGCTGGCCTCGGCCGGGGCGCCGCCGTGGCTGTCGACCCGCCGCGCCTGGTACTGGCCGCCGGGCGGCGGGCTCTGCGAATAGTGGGTGACGCCCTGCGCATCCTTCCATTGGTACAGGGTGGCGGCGCCGGCCACGCCGCTGGCGGCGAGCAGGCACAGGCAGCAAAGCCGGGTCAGGGCGCGCATCACGTTCTCCAGGGGTACGGGCGAGGGCCGATTGCAGCACCCGCCGTCGGGCCTGGCAAGTCGATTAAACTGCCGGGCATGGAACCATCCCGACCGCCTCCCCGTTCGCGCACCATCTATCTGCTGCCGAACCTGTTCACCACCGCCGGCCTGTTCTCCGGTTTCTACGCCATCATCGCCGCCGCCAACGGCCAGTTCGTGCACGCCAGCGTGGCGGTGTTCGTCGCCGCGGTGATGGACGGGCTGGACGGGCGCGTGGCGCGGCTGACCGGCACCAGTAGCGAATTCGGTGTGCAGTACGACTCGCTGGCCGACCTGGTCAGCTTCGGCATGGCCCCGGCGCTGGTGATGTACCACTGGTCGCTGTCGGCGCTGAAGTTCGACGGCAGCGTGATGGGCCGGGTCGGCTGGTCGGTGGCGTTCCTGTACGCGGCCTGCGCCGCGTTGCGCCTTGCCCGCTTCAACACCCAGGTCGGCACCGTGGACAAGCGCTGGTTCGTGGGCCTGGCCAGCCCGGCCGCGGCGGGACTGATGATGGCCTTCGTGTGGGCGTTCGCCGACGGCAACCTCGGCTGGGACGGCGAGCAACTGCGCTACGTGGCGCTGGGCGTGACCGTGGTCGCGGCGCTGCTGATGGTCAGCCGCATCCGTTTCTGGAGCTTCAAGGGCGGCGCTGCCAAAGGCCCGCGCGCCGACCGGGTGCCGTTCCTGATGCTGGTGCTGGCGCCGGTGGTGATCGCGATACTGGTCATCGACCTGTCGCGCGCGCTGCTGGCGATCGGCGTGCTGTATGCGTTGTCCGGCCCCTGCTACTGGCTATGGCGGCGCTGGCGCAAGCTGCCGGACGCGACGTGAGCGAGGCGATGTCCAGCGCGGCGCCGCTGTGGTCGGCCGAGCAGCACGGCTGGCTGCAGGCGTTGGGCCATACGCTCTATGTCGGGGCCGACACCGACGTCGGCGCGGTGGTCGCGCAGCCGGCGCTGGCCGAGGAGCGCAATGCTCCTGCCGCCGCCGCGGCTGCGCCTGCAGCGGTGTCCGCACACGCAGCGCCGGCGTATGCGCCGCGTGCTACAGCACCCACGCCCGCGGAGCCGTCGCCGCGCGGGCGCGCGCCGGCCGCGCCTGCGGACTATCCGGAGCCGCAACGCGCCGCGCCGGCGCCGGCTGCGCGCCGGGCCGGTCTGCGGCTGCCCGATCGGCTGCAGATCGCGCTGCTGCGCGCCTCCGGGCGCAATCCGAACGATCCGGCCACGCAGGCGTTGATGGCAACCTGGCCGCTGGCCGAGCTGCGCGGCAATGCCGCCGCCAAGCGCGCGCTGTGGCCGCAGCTGCGCGCGCTGCGCAAGCAGGCGCCGCGGTGAGCGCGCTGGGCTCGGCGTCCTCGCCGGCGGCGGCGACGCTGCGCACGTTGCGCGAGACCGATCTGGACACGGTGATGGAGATCGAGCGCCGCGCCTATCCGTTCCCATGGACGCGCGGCATCTTCCGCGACTGCCTGCAGGCCGGCTATCCGGGCTGGGTGCTGCTGGAACAGGGCCAGATCGTCGGCTACGGCGTGATCAGCGTCGCCGCCGACGAGGCGCACATTCTCAACGTCTGCGTCGCGCCGGAACGGCAATCGCGCGGCTACGGCCGCCTGCTGCTGCGCGCGCTGATCAAGTACGGCGCCGACCTGGGCGCACGGCGAGTGTTCCTGGAAGTGCGCCCGTCCAATCCCAGCGCGATCGCGCTGTACCACAGCGAAGGCTTCAACGAGATCGGCCGCCGCCCGCGCTACTACCCGGCGGCGAACGGCCGCGAGGACGCGCTGGTGATGGCGATCGAGCTGTTCTTCGAAGGCATGTCTTAACGCACGACGGCGTGCAGCCGGCACCGCGCCGGCATGGGTTTCTCGCATGCTTCGCCGTTTCTCGCGGCCAGCCGTTTTCCTTCCGATAAATAGTTGCAGGGTGCAGCGTTGCGCCCGCTGTGCGTTGCGCGGCGTTGGGCGCATGCGCTGTGCGGTCCGTGTCCGTTCGAGCCTCTGGCGTCGTCGCCTCGCGGTGCATCCATGAGATGCGATTGCGCTGTCGGCAGCGCCGGGTCTGCATTTCTTCCGGGGTTTTCCGGAGTGCGCGGCGCGTCTTCGCAATGTCGCGACTTGTCGTCGGGACAGCGTTGTTGTCCTGCAGCGGTAGCCGGCGTATCGGACGCATCGCGAACGCCGTTTGTTAGATGCCGTCCCCATATCGCAGCGCTGGATCCGCGCGCAGCGCATTTGTCTCTTCCCAAGCCGAACGCGCTCCCTACAGTGCGCGCCTCTTCGGCGCTGCCTTATGCGATGGCATCTAGCGCAGTTGTCCGAGGGGACAGCGAATGCGCTCGCGCTGCCGCGTTTTCCGCCTGCGGAAAACGCCGCGCCTGCGACGACTCCACCCATGCTTACGAGGTTCCAGGATGAAGACACAGTCACTCATCGCATCCCCGCGCACGCTCACCCATGCGATTGCGCTTGCAGTCTGTCTGGCGGGCGCGACCGGCAGCGCCTACGCCGATGCCAGCCTGGAGGTCGCCAGTACCGGGTGGGCGACGCAGAACGGCGGTACCAAGGGCGGTTCCAAGGCCGCCGCGGCCAACGTCTACAGCGTCAGCACCGCCGCGCAGCTGAAGACCGCGCTGAAGGCCAGCGTCGGCAGCAACGGCCGCATCATCAAGATCAGCGGCATCATCGACGTCAGCGAGGGCACGCCGTACAGCACCACCGCGGACATGAAGAGCCGTGCGCGCCTGGATGTCCCCACCAAGACCACGCTGATCGGCGTCGGTTCCAATGCGCAGATCCGCGAGGGCTATCTGTACGTCAAGGCCAACGACGTGATCATCCGCAACCTCACCATCGAAAATCCGTGGGATCCGCAGCCGGTGTGGGATCCGGACGACGGTAGCGCCGGCAACTGGAATTCCGAGTACGACGGCCTGACCATCGAGGGCGCCAGCAACGTGTGGGTGGACCATGTCACCTTCACCGACGGGCGCCGCACCGACGACCAGAACGGCACCGCCAACGGCCGCCCCAAGCAGCATCACGACGGCGCGCTGGACGTCAAGAAAGGCGCCAACTACGTGACCATCTCGTATTCGGCGTTCAAGTCGCACGAGAAGAACAACCTGATCGGCTCCAGCGACAGCGCCTCCAGCACCGACAGCGGCAAGCTGAAGGTGACCATCCACAACACGCTGTTCGAGAACATTTCCGCGCGCGCGCCGCGGGTGCGTTTTGGCCAGGTGCACCTGTACAACAACTACCACGTCGGCAGCACCAGCAACGCGGTGTATCCGTTCTCGCATGCGCACGGCGTCGGCAAGGAGTCGAAGATCTTCTCCGAGAACAACGCCTTCGACATCGCCGGGGTCAGCAGCTGCGACAAGATCGCCGCCAACTACGGCGGCAGCGTGTACCGCGATTTCGGCTCGCTGCTCAACGGCAAGGCGCTGACCTGCTCGTGGAACAACAACATCGGCTGGACCCCGCCGTACACCTATTCGCTGCTGCCGGCGAACCAGGTGGCGAACGACGTCAAGTCCAAGGCGGGCGCCGGCAAGCTCTGAAGAAGTGTGCCGCCGCCCGGCATGGGCGGCGGTACAGGCGGCGCTGCGTGTGCCGCGTCGATTCGGGCAATGCCACTGTAGGAGCGGCTTCAGCCGCGACGCGCATTACCGGGAAAGCCCCGGTCGCGGCTGAAGCCGCTCCTACAGGTTGTAAGAAAGCAGGTTGCAAAAAAGAACGCGGGGGCGGCCGCCGGCAGCGTCCTACAGCTTGGCGCGCTGCTCGCGCAGGCCGGCCAGTTGCGTGGTCCAGTCGGCCAGGCGTACGCGTTCCTGCTCGACCACCGCCGCCGGCACCTTGTCAGTGAACTTCTCCAGCTTGGCCGTGCTCTTTTCCTGTTCGGCGCCGACCCGGGCGATCTCCTTGTCCAGGCGGGTGCGCTCGGCGTCCAAGTCCACCAGGCCTTCCAGCGGCACCAGCAGCCGCAGCTCGCCGACGATCGCCGCGGCGGCCGGCGGTGCGTCCTGCGCCGCGTCCAGCCACTGGATCGCCTCCAGCCGCAGCAGGAACTTCAACTGCGAGGCGAAGCGTTCCACCCGCGCTCGGTCCTCGGCGTGGCCGCCCTGCAGCAGCAGCGGCACCACCTTGGACGGCGGCACGTTGAGTTCGCTGCGCACCCGGCGCAGCGCTGAGACCATCGCCTTGAGCCACTCGATGTCGGCTTCGGCACCGGCGTAGGCGCTCACGTCCAGGTCGCCGGCGCGCGGATACGGCTGCAGCGAGATGGTCGGCGCGGCGATGCCCAGGCGCGGCGCCACCTGCTGCCACAGTTCCTCGGTGACGAACGGGGTCAGCGGATGCAGCAGGCGCAGCAGCGTCTCCAGCACCTGCAGCAGGGTGTGGCGGGTGCTGTCGGCGGCCGCGGCATCGTCGCCGTTCAAGGCCGGCTTGGTCAGCTCCAGGAACCAGTCGCAGAACTCGTTCCAGGCGAACTCGTACAGCGACTGCGCGAGCAGGTCGAAGCGGTAGGCGGCGTAATGCGACTGCGCCTCGGCGGCGACCTTGTCCAGCCGCACCAGGATCCACTTCTCGGCATCGGTGACCGGTACGTGTGCCGAGTCCCGAGTCCCGAGTCCCGAGTCCCGTCCCTCCGTGTTCATCAGCACGAACCGGCTGGCATTCCACAACTTGTTGCAGAAATTCTTGTAGCCCTCGGCGCGGCCCAAGTCGAACTTGATGTCGCGGCCGTGGCCGGCCAACGCGGCGATGGTGAAGCGCAGCGCGTCGGCGCCGTGGGCGATGATGCCCTCGGGGAATTCCTTGCGCGTGGCCTTCTCGATCTTCTCGGCCATGCGCGGCTGCATCAACCCAGTGGTGCGCTTGGCGACCAGGTCCTCGATGCTGATGCCGTCGATGATGTCCAGCGGGTCGAGCACGTTGCCCTTGGACTTGGACATCTTCTGCCCGTCCTTGTCGCGGATCAGGCCGGTAATGTACACGTCGCGGAACGGCACCTGGCCGGTGAAGCTGTCGGTGGCCATGATCATCCGCGCCATCCAGAAGAAGATGATGTCGAAGCCGGTGACCAGCACGCTCGACGGCAGGTAGCGGTCGAAGCCGCGCTCGGCCATCGCCTGCGGATCCGGCCAGCCCATCGTCGAAAACGGCCACAACTGCGCGGAGAACCAGGTCTCCAGCACGTCGCTGTCCTGGTGCAGGGCGACGTCGGCAGCCAGGCCGCTCTTCGCACGGGCCTCGGCCTCGTCGCGGCCGACGTAGCAATTGCCGGCGTCGTCGAACCACGCCGGAATGCGATGGCCCCACCACAGCTGGCGGCTGATGCACCAGTCCTGGATGTTGTCCATCCAGTGGCGATAGGTGTTGATCCAGTTCGGCGGCACGAACGTGACCTGGCCCGACTCGACCAGTTCCAGGCCGCGTTTGGCCAGCGCGTCCATCTTCACGAACCACTGGTCGGTGAGGTAGGGCTCGATCACCTGGCCGGTGCGGTCGCCGCGCGGCACCTGCAGCTTGTGCGGCTTGGTCTCGACCAGGATGCCGAGGTCTTCCAGGTCGGCCAGCACCGCCTTGCGCGCGTCGTAGCGGTCCAGGCCACGGTACTTCTCCGGCGCGTTGTCGTTGATCGCCGCGGTCGGGGTGAACAGATTGATCATCGGCAGGCTGTGGCGCACGCCGACCTGGTAATCGTTGAAATCGTGCGCCGGCGTCACCTTGACCACGCCGGTGCCGAACGCGCGGTCCACGTAGTCGTCGCCGATCACCGGCACCTGGCGGCCTGTCAGCGGCAGCGTCACCGTCTTGCCGATCAGGTGCGCGTAGCGCGCGTCCTGCGGATGCACCATCACCGCGGTGTCGCCGAGCAGGGTTTCCGGGCGCGTGGTGGCCACCACCAGGTAGTCGCGGGTCTCGCGCAGGGTCTCGTTGCCGTCGGCATCGTGCTCGACGTGCTCGTAGCTGGCACCGTCCTCGAGCGTGTAGGCGATCGACCACAGGAAGCCGTCTTCCTCGACGTTCTCCACTTCCAGGTCGGAGATCGCGGTCTTCAGCACCGGGTCCCAGTTGACCAGGCGCTGGCCGCGGTAGATCAGGCCCTGTTCGTGCCAGCGCACGAACGCCTCGACCACCGCCGCCGACGGCTGCGGGTCCATGGTGAAGGTACTGCGCGACCAGTCGCTGGAGGTGCCCAGGCGGCGCATCTGCCGCTCGATGGTGTCGCCCGACTGCGCCTTCCATTCCCACACCTTGGCGATGAAGCCCTCGCGCCCCAGCGAGTCGCGGGTCTCGCCCTTGCCTGCCAGCGCCAGGTTGCGCGACACCACCATCTCGGTGGCGATGCCGGCGTGGTCGCTGCCGACCTGCCACAGCGTGTCGAAGCCGCGCATGCGGTGGTAGCGCACCAGCGCATCCATCAGCGTTTGCTGGAAGGCGTGGCCCATGTGCAGGGTGCCGGTCACGTTCGGCGGCGGCAGCAGCACCGTGTACGGCTCGCCCTGCCCGGACGGCTTGAAATAGCCGGCCGCTTCCCACTGGGCGTACAGGCGCGATTCGAAGGAGGTGGGGTCGTAGCTGGGGGCGAGGGTGGTCATTGGGAGCCGGGATTGGGGATTCGTGATTCGGGATTCGTTGCGGTGCGATGCCGATGAAGGGGGACAGGGCAGGGATCCATCCCGAATTTCCAATCCCCACTCCCGGCGCCATCACATGTCGTACTTGCTGACCTCGAAGCCCAGCGCCTTGTACTGTTTCCAGCGTTCGCGCAGCGGCTCGCGCGCGGCGGGGTCGGCCGGCACCACTTCCAGCACGCGCTCGCAGGTGCCGAGGTAAGCGTCGTCGCGCAGGTTGATCACCAGCGCGCGCGACGGCGCTTCCAGGCCGGGCGGGACGATCAGCACCTGCGCCTCTTCCTCGTCGACATCGGCGCCGGCGATCTGGTGCGGGATGTAGGCATCGGGGTCGAACGCCCACAACAGCTCGTCCAGCTCCTCGGCCTGCGCCTCGTCGCGCGCCAGCACCAGCGTCCACAGATTGGCGTCGTTGGCCTTGCGCGCCAGCTCGCAGACCAGCCGCAGCGGCTCGGTGAGGAAGCGCGGCTTGGCGATCAGGTAGAAATCGGCGCGCATCAGAGCGGGGATTCGCTGTTCGGGCTTGGGGATTGGCTAAAGCAGGTCACGATCGTCGGCGGATGGTGCGGGACGGGGGAAAAGGGGAGGTGCTTTTCACCAATCCCCAATCCCGAATCCCCAATCACGCCGCGCCGCCTGCGGCGCGGTCCAGCAACCACTGCGACAACAACCCCACCGGCCGGCCGGTGGCCATGCCGCGCTTGCCTTCGTCGCTGGCCACGCCGGCGATGTCCAGGTGCGCCCAGCGCTGGCCTTCGGTGAAGCGCGACAGGAAGCAGCCGGCGGTGATGGCGCCGGCCCAGCGGCCGCCGATGTTGTAGACGTCGGCGAAGCTGGAATCGAGCAGGCCCTGGTATTCGTCCCACAGCGGCAGGCGCCAGGCGCGGTCGAACACGTGCTCGCCGGCGGCCAGCAGCTCGTTGGCCAAGTCGTCGTGCTTGCTCATCAGGCCGGCGGTCTGGTGGCCGAGCGCGACCATGCACGCGCCGGTCAGGGTGGCCACGTCGATCAGCGCCTCGGGGTTGAAGCGTTCGGCGTAGGTCAGCGCGTCGCACAGGATCAGGCGGCCTTCGGCGTCGGTGTTGCCGACCTCGATGGTCTTGCCGGACATGCTGGTGATCACGTCGGAGGGACGGTAGGCGTCGCCGTCGATGGCGTTCTCCACCGCCGGCACCACCACCACCAGGTTCAGCGGCAGGCGCGCGGTGGCGGTGGCGACGAAGGTGCCGATGACGTTGGCGCCGCCGCACATGTCGTACTTCATCTCCTCGATGCCACCCTGGGTCTTCAGGTTGACGCCGCCGGTATCGAAGGTGATGCCCTTGCCGACCAGCACGTAGGGCTTGGCGTCGCCGCCGCCGTTCCACTTCAGCACCAGCAGCCGCGGGCGGTTGGCCGAGCCGCGCGCCACCGCCAGCAGCGAGCCCATGCCCAGTTCCTGCATCTGCGTCTCGTCGAGAATCTCGGCCTCGGCGCCGTCGATGCCATGGGCGAACGCCGCGGCGGTTTCGGCCAGATAGGCCGGGGTGCACAGGTTCGGCGGCAGGTTGCCGAGCTCGCGGGCGAATTTCACGCCGGCGGCGATGGCCTGGCCCTGGGCCAGCGCGGTGGCGTCCTCGCCGAGCACGGCCAGGCTGGCCAGGCCGCTGTCGTCGGGCTTCTTCTTGCCCAGCGTGGCGGTGTAGCGGTAGCAGGCGTGGTCGCTGGCGATCACCGCCTGGCGGATCGCCCAGGCCTGGTCGCGGCCCTTGATCTCCAGCTCGGACAGGGTGAACAGGGCCTTGGCCGCCGGCCCGCTCTTCAGCGCGCGCGCCGCGTCGCCGACCGCCTTCAGGTACTGCGGCACGCCGAACTTGGCGGCCTCGCCCAGGCCGACCACCAGCACGCGCGGCGCGGTCACCCCGGGCAGGTCGTGCAGCAGCGCGCTGGCGCCGGTCTTGCCGTTGAGGTCGCCGCGGCCGGCCAGGGCCGTCAGGCGTCCGCCGCTGGCCGCATCCAGGGCCTGGGCGGTGGGCGACAGGCGCTTGTCGGCGAACACGCCGACGACGATGCAATCGAACGCCGCAGTAGCCGGGGCGTCGTGGTTCAGGGTGAATTCCAGGGCCATTGATCAGATTCCGTTGGCAAATCCGTACAATCGCGGGCTGTTTACGTCCAGCCGGGTTAGGCTGGCTCCGCCGCGAACGAATCCGAGAGTTTAAATCAACCCACCCCCATGCCGAAGCTCGATCGATACCTGCTGCGCGATTTCATCCAGAGCTTCTTGGCCACCCTCATCGTCCTGCTGGTGGTCAGCGTCGGCGGTGTGCTGGTCGACATCCTGGGCAACATCGCCGATGGCCGCATCCCGGCCAAGTTGCTGTTTTCCCAGTTGGGTCTGCAATTCGTGGTGTATCTGCCGCTGATCCTGCCGCTGGCGCTGATGCTGGGCCTGCTGCTGGCGCTGGCGCGGCTGTACCGCGACTCGGAAATGGCGGTGATCACCGCCATCGGCGTCGGCCCGCGGCGCCTGCTGCGGCCGATCCTGATGCTGGTGGTGCCGGTGGTGGTCCTGGTCGGGCTGTGCTCGCTGTGGCTGGGTCCCTGGGCCGACCGCACCTCCGACCGCCTGATCGACGAGGCCAACCGCAGCCTGCTGATGGCCGGGCTGGAGGCCGGGCGCTTCACCCCGCTGTCCGACGGCGGCATCGTCTACATCAGCACCCTGTCCGGCGACGGCACCAAGCTGGGCAAGGTGTTCATGCAGCGGCAGAAGGACGGCCGTCTGGACGTGGTCACCGCGCAGCGCGGCGCGATGTTCTTCGAAGGCAAGGCCGACCGCTACCTGCGCCTGGAGGACGGCTACCGCGTGGAAGGGCCGCTGGCCGGCGACGACATGGACTACCGGCTGATGCGCTACGTCAGCAACGACGTGGCCCTGCCGGACCGCAGCGAGGCGCGCAAGGACGACGATCCGGAGCTGCTGCCCACCGAAAAGCTGATCGGCGACCCGCGGCCGCAGGCCAATGCGCAGCTGCACGCGCGCATCGCCCCGCCGCTGCTGGCGCTGGCCTTCGCCCTGCTGACCCTGCCACTGTCGCGCAGTTCGCCGCGGCAGCAGCGCTACGGCCGGATCATGCTGGCGTTCCTGGCCTACCTGGTCGGCACCAACCTGATGTTCATCGGCACCCAGTGGCTGAGCACCGACAAGCTGCCGCGCGCGCTGGGCCTGTGGTGGCTGACCGTGCCGCTGCTGGTGCTGGCGGTGTGGACCTATCTGCGCGACGGCCAGCTGTCGCGGCCGCGGAGGCAGGCGGCATGAGGCTGCGCCCGAACCTGCACGACGTCTACGTCGGCCGTGCCGTGCTCGGCACCGTCCTGCTGACCTGGGCGGTCCTGCTCGGGCTCGACGTGATCATGGCCTTGTCCAACGAATTCAAGGACATCGGCAAGGGCAGCTACAGCCTCGGCCACGCCGTGGCGTTCGTCGCCTACACCGTGCCGCGGCGCGCCTACACCCTGTTCCCGACCGGCGCGGTGATCGGCGTGCTGATGGGCCTGGGGCAGCTGGCGGCCACCTCCGAACTGACCGCGCTGCGCGCACTGGGCCTGTCGCGGCCGCGGCTGAGCGTGGCCGCGGCGGCGACGATGTTGCTGCTGACCGTGGCGATGGTGTTCAGCGGCGAGACCCTGGCGCCGTGGGCGCAGAACCAGGCCGACACGATCAAGGCCAACGCCAAGTACAACGGCAACATGAGCATGGCCCGCTATTCCGGGGTGTGGGCGCGCGAGGGCGACACCTTCCTCAACGCGCAGGCCGGCGAGGAACACCTGGAAGGCAACGGCGGTACCTGGCTGGAGTTGCGCGACGTGCGCCTGTACACGCTGGACCAGGCCGGGCGCCTGGCCTCGCTGACCCACGCCACCACCGCAGAGCACCGCAGCAGCGGCTGGACCCTGAAGCAGGCCTACCGCGACACCTTCGCCGAGCGCTCGGTGCAGCGCGAGAAGTTCGACAGCCTGCCGTGGGCCTCGCGGCTGGATGCCGCCGCGCTAGCCTCGGGCCTGGCCAAGCCGCGCAACCTGTCCGCGCACGACCTGCACACCAGCATCGAGTACCGGCGCCGCAACGGCCTGGACGCGCGCGATTACGAGGACCAGTACTGGAGCCGCTGGTTCTATCCGGTCAACGTGCTGGCGCTGTGCTTCGCCGCCATTCCGTTCGCGTTCGGCGCGCTGCGCAGCGGCGGCATGGGCAAGCGCCTGTTCCTGGGCATCCTGTTCGCGCTGGTGTTCTGGCTGCTGCAGCTGTTCTTCGGGCGCATGGCCGGTGCGCTCAAGTTCGACTACCGCATCGCCTACGCGCTGCCGCCGCTGGTGATGCTGACCGTGTCGTGGCTGTTGTTCCGCAAACGCAGCAGTTGAGTCGCGGCGCCGGTTGAGCCTGCTCGGCGTGGGCCTGTGCCTGCTGTATGCCGTACCGACCGCGTTGTGCGTGTGGGTGCCCAAGGTGCCGACGACAAAGGGCACTTCGTGTTGCTGCAACTGCCGTTGACCCCGCAGTTGCTGTTGCTGGATGCGCTCGGGGTCGACGCCTGGTTGCGCGGCATGTCCTGGGTTGCCGGTTACTTGTTGCTGGTGCCACCGCTGTTGCTATTGCTGTATCTGGCCGGACATCTACTGGAGGCGACGTTGCGCCGCGTCGCGAAACGCCTTGCGCGTCCGGGCTGAGCCGAGCTCCTTGCGCCGCAGTGGCATTGGCGCGGCCATGGGGATTCGCCGCGCGCACATGTGTTGCGGTCAGGGCTTCTTCGGAAGTCGAACCAACCGCGTGCCGCTGGCGCGGTCGTGCCACGTCAACCGTTCGCGATCTACCAGCGCCCACCAGAACCCCAGCCCGCCCAGCAGCAGCGACAGCGTGCCGACCGAGTAGCGCCGCCACAGCGCGCCCCAGCTCGGCGTGCCGCCATCGGCGCCATGCAGGCGCAGCCGCCACGGGCGCATGCCCAGGGTCTGGCCGCCGCGGCGCCAGCTCAGCGTCGCGTACAGCCCGGCCGCCAGCCAGCAGCACAGCCACAACAGCCACTGCAAGGCGCTGAACGGAGCGATGTTCTCGCGTGGCGCGTGGCCTTCGAGGGTGTAGCCCAGGGTGAACAGCGCGGAGATCGCGAACCATAGCGCCAGTACCGGCCAGGCGTCGTAGAACAGCGCCAGCAGCCGCCACGGCAGCAGCGCGCGCGGACGGGAAGCGGTGGCGGTGGACGCGGCGGTCATCGCCACAGCTTAGCGGCAGCGCCACCGGCGCGTCACCGGCCCGCGCCGCCAACGCCTTGCGCCGCGCGAAGTCGGCGCTAGGCTTTTCCCGAATCCCGAATCCCGAATCCCGAGTCCCGTAAGCTCTCCCGATGCCCGACCTCCACACCCCAGCCGAACGCCGCCAACAGGCGCAACGGCTCGCCCCGCTGCGCGATGCCGACGCCGCCGCGATCCAGCAGTTCCTGGACACCGCCTGGGCCGAACAGGGCCTGGCACGGCAGAGCCTGGACAGCTACCGGCGCGACCTTGAAGGCTTCGCGCGCTGGCGCGACGGCGCCGGCGGCGGCCTGGCCGGGGCCGATCGCCAGGCCCTGTTCGATTACCTGGCCTGGCGCACCCGGCTGGGCTATTCGCAGCGCAGCAACGCGCGCTGGCTGTCGTCGCTGCGCGCGTTCTTCGGCTTGCGCCTGCGCCGCGGCGAGCGCAGCGACGACCCGACCGCGCTGCTGGACCCGCCCAAGCTGCCGCGCTCCCTGCCCAAGGCGCTGGCCGAGAGCCAGATCGACGCGCTGCTGGCGACGCCGGACGACACCGACCCGGCCGGCCTGCGCGACCGCGCCATGCTCGAGCTGATGTACGCGGCCGGGCTGCGCGTCAGCGAACTGGTCAACCTGCCGGCGAATGCGGTGAACCTGCGCCAGGGTGTGCTGCGGGTCACCGGCAAGGGCAGCAAGGAGCGTCTGGTGCCGCTGGGCGAGGAATCGCAGCACTGGCTGCAGCGCTATCTGGACACCGCGCGGCCGGCGCTGGCGGCGGGGCAGGCGGTGCCGGCCAGCGACGGCACCGTGCCGATGTTCATCGACGCGGCGCGGCGTCCGCTGAGCCGGCAACAGTTCTGGGGCCTGGTCAAGCGCTATGCGGCGCTGGCCGGCATCGACCCCACCTCGGTCAGCCCGCACGGCCTGCGCCACAGCTTCGCCACCCACCTGCTCAACCGCGGCGCCGACCTGCGCGCGCTGCAGATGCTGCTCGGCCACAGCTCGCTGTCCACCACCCAGATCTACACCCTGGTGGCGCGCGAACACCTGCAGAAACTGCACAGCAAGCACCATCCGCGCGGCTGAGGCCCCCGGCGGCGCCCCTGTCCGCCTGCGCGGACCGCGCCGTGGCCGCTCAGCCTGTCTACATGGAGCGGACCAATCGGTATGCGACAATCCAGCCGATTCGCAGCCCTACATGGATAGCCAATGCTCCGTTTTGCTCTTTTTGCGCTGCTGGGCGCCACGTCCCTTTCCGCCTGCGCGCAGCCGGCTTCGCCCACCGGCGCCGCCGCCGCCCCGGCCAAGCCGGCCGTCGCTCCTGCCGGCACCCCGGGCGACCAGCGCGTGCGTGCGGCGCTGCTGCAGCTGGATCCGAACTTCAAGCCCGACTTCATCGGCGCCGCGCCGTTCCCGGGCTTCCGCGAAGTGGTGGTCGGCGGGCAGGTGCTGTACGTGTCCGACGACGGCCGCTACCTGTTCCAGGCGCAGCCGTTCGACATCCAGGAAAAGCAGTTCGCCTCCAGCGAGGGCCTGCTGAACTACCGCCGCAAGCTGCTGGAATCGGCGCCGCGCACCGAGCGCATCGTGTTCGCCCCGGCCAACCCGAAGTACACCATCAGCGTGTTCACCGACATCGAATGCGGCTACTGCCGCAAGCTGCACAGCGAGATCGCCGAGCTCAACAAGCAGGGCATCGCGGTGGAGTATCTGGCGTTCCCGCGCATGGGCCTGGGCAGCCAGGACTACAAGGACATGGTCGCGGTGTGGTGCGCGGCCGACAAGAAGAAGGCGCTGACCGAGGCCAAGGCCAACGGCAAGGTGCCGAGCGCGGCCAGCTGCAAGAACCCGGTGACCATGCAGTACAACCTGGGCCAGCGTCTGGGCGTCAACGGCACTCCGGCGATCTTCGCCCCGGACGGCACCCAGCTCGGCGGCTACCTGCCGCCGGCGCAGCTGCGCGAGGCGCTGGACAAGCGTGCGGCCGAGGCGGGTCGGGCGGGCGGTAGTCGCTAAGCGGCTGGGATTGGGGATTTGGGATTGGGGATTCGCAAACGCGCGTCCCCCGGCATGTGAACGTTGACGTGGGCGTTCGCGTCGTGTGTGTTAGTCATTGATTTTCTGGGAATTTCCCCGCTCCCTTAAAACAGCTTTTGCGAGTCCCGAGTCCCCGGTCCCGAGTCCCGGCTACACTACGCAGCCCGTTTACCTCACACGGTTCCCCGGACATGATCGTCCTCGAGGGCGCTTCCGCCCTTTCGCCGTTCCGTCGCGCTCGGCTCGAAACCCGCCTGCAATCCGTCGTTCCCGGTCTGCGCATCGCAGGCGCCTGGCACGTCTACTTCATCGACAGCGACGCCGACGGCGCGGTGGATACCGCCGCCGCGCAGCGCATCCTGCAGGCGCAGGACGCGCCGGCCGTGGCCGAGGCGGGCATCCGCTCGCGCTACGTGGTGCCGCGGCTGGGCACGCGCTCGCCGTGGTCGAGCAAGGCCACCGAACTGGTGCGCGGCGCCGGCCTGGCGATCCGCCGCGTGGAGCGCGGCACCCGCCTGGACCTGGCCGGCTGGCCGGAAGACACCATCCAGCAGGCGGCGCTGGCCAAGCTGCTGCACGACCCGATGACCCAGTCGCTGCTGGACGGCGCCGCGCAGGCGCAGGCGCTGTTCCAGGCGCCGGTGCGCGGCGACGTCGAGCGCATCGCGCTGGACCAGCTGGAAGCGGCCAACGCGCGGCTGGGCCTGGCCCTGGCCCAGGACGAGATCGACTACCTACGCCAGCGCTTCGGCGAACTCGGCCGCGATCCGGCCGACGTCGAGCTGATGATGTTCGCGCAGGCCAATTCCGAGCACTGCCGGCACAAGATCTTCAACGCCAGCTGGAGCATCGACGGCAAGGAGCAGGAACGCTCGCTGTTCCGGATGATCAAGCACACCCACCAGCAGACCCCGCAGCACACGCTCAGCGCGTACAGCGACAATGCGGCGGTGGTGGAAGGCCATCCGGCCGCGCGCTACCGCCCGGACCCGGCCAGCGGCGAATACCGCAGCGAGCCGGTGACGCCGTCGGCGTTCTGCATCAAGGTCGAGACCCACAACCACCCGACCGCGATCGCGCCGTTCCCGGGCGCCTCCACCGGCGCCGGCGGCGAGATCCGCGACGAGGGCGCGACCGGTCGCGGCGGCAAGCCCAAGGCCGGCCTGACCGGCTTCAGCGTCTCGCACCTGCGCATCCCGACCCTGCCGCAGCCGTGGGAAGCCGAGCGCCCGTTGAACCCGCGCATGGCCCCGGCGCTGGAGATCATGCTCGAGGCCCCGCTCGGCGGCGCCGCGTTCAACAACGAATTCGGCCGGCCCAACCTGCTCGGCTATTTCCGCAGCTTCGAACTGCCCGAGACGCAGGACCTGACCCGCGCCTACGACAAGCCGATCATGCTCGCCGGCGGCCTCGGCGCGATCGACCGCATCCAGGTCGAGAAGATCCGCCTGCAGCCGGGCGATGCGGTGATCGTGCTCGGCGGCCCGGCGATGCTGATCGGCCTGGGCGGCGGCGCGGCCAGTTCGGTGGCCTCCGGCGACAGCGCCGAGGACCTGGATTTCGCCAGCGTGCAGCGCGACAACCCGGAGATGGAGCGGCGCGTGCAGGAGGTCATCGACCGCTGCGTGGCGCTGGGCGCCGACAACCCGATCCGCTGGTTCCACGACGTCGGCGCCGGCGGACTGTCCAATGCCATTCCCGAACTGCTGCACGACTCCGGCGTGGGCGGCCTCATCGACCTGGACCGCGTGCCCAGCGACGACCCGTCGCTGTCGCCGATGCAGCTGTGGTGCAACGAATCGCAGGAACGCTACGTGCTCGGCGTGCCGCAGGCGCGCCTGGCCGAATTCGCCGCGATCTGCGAACGCGAACGCTGCCCGTTCGCCGCGGTCGGCGTGGCGACCGCCGAGGAACGGCTGGTGGTGGGATATGGGGTCTTCGGCGACGGGAATGGGGAATCGGGAATCGGGAATGGTGAACAGCCAGCCGCACCTGCTTCTCACGAATCCCCAATCCCCAATCCCCAATCCCGGCACCCCATCGACCTGCCCATGGACGTCCTCTTCGGCAAGCCGCCGAAGATGCACCGCGATGCGCGGCGGCCGCCGGCACCGCGTTGGCCGGAACTGGACACCGACACGTTGGACCTGCGCGAGGCCGGGTTGCGTGTGCTGGCGCATCCGGCGGTGGCGGCGAAGAGTTTCCTGGTCACCATCGGCGACCGCAGCGTCGGCGGGCTGACCGCGCGCGAGCAGATGATCGGTCCGTGGCAGCTGCCGCTGGCCGATTGCGCGATCACCCTGGCCGGGTTCGAGACCTACGCCGGCGAAGCGATGGCGATCGGCGAGCGCACCCCGCTGGCGTTGCTCGATGCCGCCGCGGCGGCGCGCATGGCGGTCGGCGAGGCGATCACCAACCTGTGCGCGGCGCCGGTCGAGGCGCTGGCGCAGGTCAAGCTGTCGGCGAACTGGATGGCCGCGGCCAACCACGCCGGCGAGGACGCGCGGCTGTACGCTGCGGTCAAGGCGGTGGGCATGGAACTGTGCCCGCAGCTGGACCTGAGCATTCCGGTCGGCAAGGATTCGTTGTCGATGCAGGCGCAGTGGGCGGTGACCGCCGTGAATCGGGAATCGGGAATCGGGAATGGGGAAACGCGCGACGTTTCCGCGACCGACGACTCCGCTTCTTCGATTCCCGATTCCCCATTCTCCGGTCCCGGCGCAACGCACAAGAGCGTTTCACCCGTGTCGCTGATCGTCACCGCGTTCGCCCCGGTGGCCGACGCGCGCGCGCAGCTGACGCCTTTGCTGGCGCGCGAGGCGGAGAGCGAGTTGTGGCTGATCGGGCTGGGCGGCGGCAAGCAGCGCCTGGGCGGGTCGGTACTGGCGCAGGTGCATGCCGAGGGCGGCTTGCCGGCCTTCGGCGGCGCGGTGCCGGACCTGGACGATGCGCAGCGCCTGCGCGCGTTCTTCGAACTGATCCGCGATGCGCGCGAGGCCGGGCTGCTGCTGGCCTACCACGACCGCAGCGACGGCGGCGCCTTCGCCACCCTGTGCGAGATGGCGTTCGCCTCGCGCCAGGGCCTGGAGATCAATCTCGATGCCTGGGGCGACGATCCCTTCCGCAGCCTGTTCAACGAGGAACTGGGCGCGGTGGTACAGGTCGCCAACGAGGACCGCGCCGCGTTCGCCGATCTGATCGAGCGGCACGCGCTGACCGAGTGCGCGCAGCGCATCGCCCGCCCCAGCACCGCCGCGGTGGTGCGCGTGGGGCTGGCCGGCAAGACCCTGGTCGAATGGCGCTGGGAGGAGTTGTTCGACGCGTGGTGGTCGGTGAGCCACGCCATGCAGAAGCTGCGCGACAACCCCGACAGCGCCGACGAGGAACGCGCGGTGGCGCGCGATTTCGCCGCGCCTGGGCTGAAGCCGAAGCTGGCGTTCGACCCGGCCGAGGATGTGGGAGCGCCGTTCGTCGCCAGCGGGCAGCGGCCCAAGGTGGCGATCCTGCGCGAGCAGGGCGTCAACGGCCAGATCGAGATGGCCAACGCGTTCGAGCAAGCCGGTTTCCGCGCCTTCGACGTGCACATGAGCGACCTGATCGCCGGTCGCGTGGACCTGGCCGATTTCGTCGGGCTGGCGGCTTGCGGCGGCTTCAGCTACGGCGACGTGCTCGGCGCCGGCCGCGGCTGGGCCACCTCGATCCTGGAGCGGCCCGCGCTGCGCGATGCGTTCGCGGCGTTCTTCGCGCGCCCGGACACGTTCGCGCTGGGCGTGTGCAACGGCTGCCAGATGCTCAGCCAGCTCAAGGACATCATCCCCGGCGCCGAACACTGGCCGCGTTTCCTGCGCAACCGCAGCGAGCAGTTCGAGGCGCGCACCAGCCTGCTGGAAGTGGTGGAGTCGCCATCGATCTTCCTGCGCGGCATGGCTGGCTCGCGGATGCCGGTGGCGGTGGCGCACGGCGAAGGCCGCGCCGAGTTCGACAACGCCGTGGACCAGGCCGCCGCGCGTGTGGCGTTGCGCTTCGTCGACGGCAACGGCGAGGTCGCCGCGCGCTATCCGCTGAACCCGAATGGCTCGCCCGACGGCATCACCGGCCTGACCAGCGACGACGGCCGGGTGACGATCCTGATGCCGCATCCCGAGCGCACCCCGCGTGCGCTCAACCTCAGCTGGCACCCCGAGGGCTGGGCGGATGCCTCGCCGTGGCTGCGCATGTTCCGCAACGCGCGGGTGTGGGTGGGCTGAGCGCCCGCCTGCCGCGTCCGCCATCGGCGGGCGCGGCTGCGTGATACGGGCTCACCCTGCGCCTCCGGCGCAAAGAGGCTACGAACGCTCGGCTGTTTCCTTCTCCCCTCGGGACCATGGCCCCCTTTTCGGGGGAAGGTGCCCCGCAGGGGCGGATGAGGGTGCGGGCGAAGCCTCGTGCACCCTAAACATCGCGAGACGCTGCGCGCCGCACCCTCACCCCAACCCCTCTCCCGATGGGAGAGGGGCTTTGCGCGCTCGGCTGTTCCCTTCTCCCCTCGGGACCATGGCCCCCTTTTCGGGGGAAGGTGGCCCGCAGGGGCGGATGAGGGTACGGGCGAAGCCTCGGTGAACTGCCGGAGCCGTCCCGAATCGCCGAGTGACCGCCAGCCGCCGCAGCTTGCAACCGGCTGAAGAAGCCCCCGCTATGCGCACCCGCCGGCGACTGCCCGGCCATCGCCTTCTACCGCCGGCCAACGACCGCGTTCTGCGCAGTTGCGCTTGTGCACGGCGGAACGCGGCCCCTCCCTCAGACCAGCGGCAACCGCTTTCCGCCATCACCCCCGATCTGCGTCAAACCCTTGGCGCAGCAGCGAATGTCGCTCCCTCCCGATGTCAACGCATGGCAAGTGCCGTGCCGAGAATTTGGCGGAATGTCTTGTTTTGATTGAAATTTATCGAAATATTAACAATTAAGTTGTAAATCCGAGATTTCCATCCCTGTTCGTGCCGTTTTTAGTCAAAAACTTGACGTACTCAAGATACGGGGTTAACACTCCAGACAGTTCCGCATTTCGTCTTGGTTCATCAAGGCAGACGCGCAGCGACAGGCACCAGCCTCTCGCGCTCCGGGTCAGGGATGCGGCGCAAATACCGACAGGGGGTCGGCCGGCTGGAATGCCGGGCGAGGGTGGCTTTTTGACCAAAAACCAGCCTATTGAGGAGCAGTACTCGATGAATCGGATTTATCGCAAGGTCTGGAACAAGGCGTTGGGGATGTGGACCGTGGCCTCGGAACTGGCCAGCGGCGATTCCCGCGGCCAGCTCGTTCGCGAAGGCAGGGCTGGGCGCGCGCAGGGCCTGGCCTTGTCGGCCGCGATCGCCATGGCGCTGGGCGCCGGCGGATCCGTACTGCCCTCGGCCGTACAGGCGCAGGCGCTGCAGATCGGCGACGGCGCCAGCGCCAGCGGCGACTACGCCACCGCGGTCGGCGCCGAAAGCAACGCCAGCGGCGAACAGAGCACCGCCACCGGCGCAGCCAGCAACGCCAGCGGTGACGGCAGCGTGGCCAGCGGCGCGCTCAGCGAAGCGAACGGCCTGGAATCCACTGCACTCGGCTACTACAGCACCGCCAGCGGCATCGGCGCGACCGCGCTCGGCGCCGAAAGCGTCGCCAACGGCACCGCCACCGCGGCGGTCGGCCTGGGCGCCACCGCCGATGCCGACTTCGCGACCGCCGTCGGCGGCTTCGCCAGCGCGTCCGGCTACAACAGCACCGCGCTGGGCAATGCCGCCGTGGCGCAGGGCGAGAACAGCGTGGCGCTGGGCGCCGATGCGCTCGCCGATCGCGACAACAGCGTATCGGTCGGCAAGGCCGGCGCCGAACGCCAGATCACCAACGTCGCCGCCGGCAGCGAAGCCACCGACGCGGTCAACGTGGCCCAGCTCGACGCGGTGAAGCAGACCGCCGACACCACCGCCAAGTATTTCCAGTCCAGCGGCAGCGCCGACAGCGACGCCGGGGCCTATGTCGAAGGCGACAACGCGCTGGCCGCCGGCGAAGCCGCCAACGCGATCGGCAACGGCAGCAGCGCGCTCGGCAGCGGCGCCACCAGCATCGGCGGCAATGCCACCTCGGTGGGCAGCAACGCGACCGCGACGGGCGCCTCGGCGACCGCGGTTGGCGGTGCGCTGTCGATCGTCGACGAGAACGGCGAGGTGCTGCTGGAAGGCACCACCAGCGCCGCGGCGCAGGGCGCCAGCGCGTTCGGCGCCGGGGCGCAGGGCAACGGCGCGTTCTCCACCGCACTCGGTACCGCCGCGCGCGCCGACGGCGTGCAGAGCACGGCGACCGGTTTCTCCGCCGCAGCTGGCGGTCTGGCGAGCACCGCGAACGGCGGCTTCAGCCAGGCCGGCGGCGAGTTCGCCTCCGCGTTCGGCTACGGCGCCAATGCCAGCGGCGGCAGTGCCGTGGCAGTGGGCGAGTCGAGCCTGGCCAGCGGCGAATCCAGCACCGCGGTCGGCGGCAGCGTGCTGGGCTTTTTGACGACCGAAGCGCAGGGCGAAGGCGGTTCGGCGTTCGGCGCCGGCGCCTGGGCCAACGGCGCGTTCTCCACCTCGATCGGCTGGCTCAGTTCGGCCGACGGCGACTCCAGCACCGCACTCGGCGGCGCCTCATGGGCGCAGGCCGAGGACTCCACCGCGCTGGGCTACGGCGCCAAGGCGTCGGCCGCCGGCAGCGTCGCGCTGGGCCAGGGTTCCACTGCCGACCGCGCCGACACGGTGTCGGTCGGCAGCGCCGGCAACGAACGCCAGATCGCCAACGTCGCCGCCGGCACCGAGGGCACCGATGCGGTGAACCTGGACCAGCTCGATGCGGTCGCCAACGTCGCCGACACCACCGCGCGCCTGTTCTCCGCCAACGGCGAAGGCAGCGCGCTGGCGCAGGGCGAAGACGCCACCGCCTCCGGTTCCAACGCCTTGGCCGATGGCGACTACGCCACCGCCCTCGGCTCCAGCAGCTTCGCCGGCGGCACCGCCGCCTCGGCGATCGGCAGCGGCGCGGTGGCCAATGGCCAGAACGCCAGCGCGCTCGGCGCCAATGCCACTGCCAATGGCGAGTCGGCGACCGCGATCGGCGGCGTCGCCACCGTCTACGAATACGACGACGACGGTTTCATCGTCGGCAGTCGCGAGCAGACCACGCAGGCGCTGGGCACTGCGGCCACCGCGGTCGGCGGCGGCGCGCAGGCGCTGGATGCGCTGAGCACCGCGGTCGGCACCGGCAGTTCCGCCAGCGGCGTGCAGAGCACCGCGCTGGGCTACCACGCGCAGACCTTCCAGGACGGCGCCACCGCGGTCGGCGGCCTGTCCGAAGTGTCCGGCGCGCTGGGCACGGCGGTGGGCTACGGCTCGCGCGCTGCGGGCGACTACGCCACCGCGACCGGTATCGGCGCGCGGGCGACCGCGACCAGCACCGTGGCGATGGGCATGAATGCCCTGGCCAGCGGCACCGACAGCGTCGCCATCGGCGGCGTCAGCACCGCCGCCGAAAGTGCCGGCAACAGCGTCGGCATCGCCGCGGCGACCGGCGTCGGCGGCGTCGCCCTGGGCGCGGGCGCGCAGAGCCAGGGCAACTACGCGATCGCGCTGGGCTACAACGCCAACGTGTTCCCGAGCTTTGATAACGATGCCGTCGACTCGGTGGCGATCGGCCACAGCGCCGGTTCGTTCGCGCCGCACACCGTCTCGCTCGGCGCCCATGCGCTGTCCGCGGGCGAGGGCGGAGTGGCGATCGGCCAGGCGTCCACCGCGTGGACCGCCAACAGCGTGGCTCTCGGCGCCGATGCGGTGACCTCGATGTTCCACGACAGCAGCACCGCGATCGGTGCCAACAGCGCGGCCAACGGCACCGACGCGACCGCGATCGGCTACGGCGCGCGGGTCAGCAGCTGGCTCGCGGATGCACAGGAACGTTCCGCATCCAGCGCGGTCGCGCTCGGCGCGTATTCCTACGCGGACCGCGACAACAGCGTCTCTGTCGGCGACGTGGCCAGCGGCCTGACCCGGCAGATCACCAGTGTCGCCGCCGGCACCGAGGCCACCGATGCGGTCAACGTCGCGCAGCTGCAGGAAGCGGGCAAGTATCTGCAGGCCAGCGCCGGCAACAGCGACGCCGGCGCCTATGTCGAAGGCGACGATGCGCTGGCCGCGGGCGAGGCGGCCAATGCCATCGGCAACGGCAGCACCGCGCTCGGCGCTGGCGCCGATGCGTTGAGCAGCGGGGCGACCGCGGTGGGCAGCGGCGCGGTCGCGGCGGGGCAGAACAGCGCCGCGTTCGGCACCAACGCGCAGGCCACCGGCCCGGCGGCGGTGGCCGTGGGTGGGGTAGCGGTCGACGAGAACGGCGACCCGCTGATCACCAATGGCGGGGTGGCGGTGGATACCGGTGCGACCAGCGCCGGCGTCGGCGGCACCGCGCTGGGCGCCAGCGCCGATGCCGGCGGCTTTGCCGCCTCGGCGGTGGGCGTGGGCGCCTATGCCAGCGGCGCGCAGGCCTCGGCGTTCGGCGCGGTGTCCAATGCCAGCGGCGATTACGCCACCGCGATCGGCACGCAGAGCGCGGCGACCGGCGCCAGCAGCGTCGCCGTCGGCGGCCCGGCCGACCTGATCCCGGGCCTGGGCCTGTTCGTGCAGACCCAGGCCAGCGGCGAGAGCTCGGCGGCGTTCGGCGCCGGCGCGATCGCGTCGGGCGATTACAGCCTGGCCAGCGGCAGCCTCAGCGAGGCCTCCGGCCTGGAAAGCACCGCGCTGGGCTACTTCGCCTATGCGCCGGGCGCCTTCGCTACGGCGCTCGGCGCCGAGTCCTGGGCCAGCGGCGCCAACAGCACCGCGATCGGCTACTACAGCACCGCGCTCGCCGCCGACAGCGTGGCGCTGGGTTCCAACTCGGTCGCGCGCCGCGCCAACACGGTGTCGGTCGGCGATGTGGGCAGCGAACGGCAGATCGCCAACGTCGCCGCCGGCAGCCAGGCCACCGACGCGGTCAATGTGGCGCAGCTGGACGCGGTGAAGCAGACCGCCGAGACCACCGCCAAGTTCTTCACCAGCAGCGGCAGCGGCACGGTCGGCGCCTACGCCGATGGCGAGGGCGCCGTCGCGGCAGGCGATGCGGCCAACGCCTACGGCAACGGCGCGGCCGCGTACGGCAGCGGCGCCGCCGCGATCGGCAGCGATGCGGTCGCGCTCGGCAACGGCAGCACCGCCGGCGGCGCCGGCAGCACCGCCATTGGCGGCCAGGGCCAGGCGTTCGACCAGTACAACCAGCCGATCACCGATGCCGACGGCAATGCGCAGATGATCGGCGCCAACGCCGGCGAGAACGCCACCGCCATCGGTGCCGGCGCACAGGCCACCGGCGCGCTGGCGACCGCCACCGGCTATGGCGCGCAGGCCACCGGCGACCACAGCACCGCCGGCGGCTACAAGGCGCGTGCGACCGGCAGCTACAGCCTGGCGCAGGGCGACAATGCCTGGGCCAGCGGCGACGACGCCACCGCCAGCGGCGCGTACGCCTGGGCCACCGCCGATGGCGCCTCGGCGTTCGGCGCTTCGGCCTGGGCGACCGGCACCAATGCCTCGGCATTCGGCACCGGGGCGTGGGCCAGCGGCAGCGGCGCCACCTCGATCGGCTTCAACAGCTGGGCACCGGGCCTCAGCGCCACCGCGGTGGGTCGCGGTGCGTTCGGCTACGGCAACTACAGCGTGGCGATGGGCTTCCAGGCGCTGGGCAACCAGGTCAACACCATCGCCCTGGGCACCAACAGCCTGGCCGATGCGGAAAGCGCAGTGGCGATCGGCGCCGGCAGCGAGGCGACCGCCTCCAACGCCGTGGCGCTGGGTGCGGGTTCGGTCGCAGACCGCGCCTACAGCGTGTCGGTGGGCAGCGCCGGCAACGAGCGCCAGATCACCAACGTCGCCGCCGGCACCGACGCCACCGACGCGGTCAACGTCGCCCAGCTCGATGCGGTCAAGCAGGCGGCGGAAACCACCAGCAAGTACTTCCAGGCCAGCGGCAGCGACGCCAGCGATGCCGGCGCCTATGTCGAAGGCGATAATGCGCTGGCCGCCGGCGAGGCGGCCAATGCGATCGGCGACGGCAGCACCGCGCTGGGCGGCGGCGCCAATGCGCTGGCCGCCGGCGCCACCGCGATCGGCTTCAACGCGGTGTCCAGCGGCAGCGATGCGGTCGCGCTCGGCAGCGACAGTCAGGCGCTGGGCCAGGACAGCATCGCCATCGGCAACGGTGCGCTGGCCAGCGAGATCGGCGCCACCGCCAGCGGTGCCGGCGCGCAGGCCAGCGGGACCTATTCCACCGCCACCGGCAGCGAAGCGGTGGCCTCGGACAACCAGGCCACCGCCACGGGCTTCCGCAGCAGCGCTTCCAACATCGGTGCCACCGCGCTCGGCGGCTACAGCGAAGCCAGCGGTTACCTGTCCTCGGCGCTGGGCTACGGCGCGCTCGCCAGCGGCGACTACGGCACCGCGGTCGGTGTCGGTGCGGCCGCCTCGGGCAGCGGCAGCGTGGCGCTGGGCGAGTCCAGCGTGGCGTCCGGCGAGGAAAGCGTCGCGGTCGGCGGCACCTCGTTCTTCGGGCTGATTCCGGCCGAGGCCTCCGGTGCCAATTCGTCGGCATTCGGTGCCGGCGCCGGCGCCACCGCCGATTTCAGCACCGCCATCGGCAGTCTGGCCTACGCCAGCGCCGAAGATTCCAGCGCCTTCGGCTACGGCGCCTATGCCTCCGCCAGCAACAGCGTGGCGCTGGGCGCAGGGTCCGAGGCCGATCGCGACAACACCGTGTCGGTGGGCAGCGTCGGCAGCGAACGGCAGATCGCCAACGTCGCCGCCGGTACCGAAGACACCGATGCGGTCAACGTTGCGCAGCTGGATGCGGTCAAGCAGTCCGCCGATGCCACCGGCAAGCAGTTCAAGGCCAGCGGCGGCGCAGCGCCGGCCGACGACGTCGGCAGCTATGTCGAGGGCAATTACGCCACCGCCGCCGGCGAGGCGTCCAATGCCTTCGGCACCGGCGCCTCGGCGTTCGGCAGCGGCGCGTTGGCCGGTGCGCAGTACGCCACCGCGTCCGGCTACAACGCCACTGCCACCGGCGAGTCCAGCACCGCGATCGGCGGCTCGCTGTACTACACCGACGACGCCGGCAACGTGCTGCTCGACGGCACCACCACCGCCAGCGAAGTCGGCGCCACCGCGCTCGGTGCGGGCGCGCAGGCCACCGCCGCGTTCAGCAGCGCCAGCGGCGCCGGCGCCACGGCCAGCGGCGTGCAGTCCACCGCCAACGGCTACAAGGCCGAAGCCACGACCGACTACAGCACTGCGGTCGGCGCGTTCAGCAGTGCCAGCGGCACCCGCACCAGCGCCTTCGGCTACGGCGCCGAGGCGGCGGGCGACTACGCCTCGGCATTGGGCTGGGGCAGCACCGCGTCCGGCGCGTATGCATCGGCGCTGGGCTACAGCGCCCGCGCCACCGGCGAGGATGCGACCGCGCTCGGCGCGTCGGCCTGGGCCACCGCGGCGCAGACCACCGCGGTGGGCCAGTTCGCCTGGGCCACCGCGCAGGGCGGCACCGCGATCGGCCAGGATGCCTACGCCTACAGCGGCATCAACGCCACCGCGCTGGGCACCAGCGCCTGGGCCAGCGGCAGCAACAGCGTCGCGCTCGGCGCCGGTTCGCGCGCCAGCGAAGCCAACGTGGTGTCGGTGGGCGGCGGCAACGGGGTCAGCGCGCCGGCCACGCGTCGCATCACCAACGTCGGCGCGGCGGTCAACGCCACCGATGCGGTGAACAAGACGCAGCTCGATGCGGTGGCGGCGGCCGCCGGCGAAACCAGCGCCGACTTCCAGAGCTCGGGCAGCGGCGTGGCCAGCGCCAGCGGTGTGAACAGCACCGCGGCCGGTGCCGGCGCCACCGCCAGCGGCCTGCGCAGCACCGCGCTGGGCGTGGACAGCCTCGCCAGCGGCGCCGGCGCGACCGCGTCGGGCGCCAGCAGTTCGGCCAGCGGCGCACGCAGCACCGCCATCGGCCTGCAGACCAATGCGATCGGCGAGAACGGCGTGGCGCTGGGCTACAACAGCTTCGTCCGCAACAGCGGCAGCAACGGTGTGGCGATCGGCGCCAACGCCGGCGTGTCGGCCGACAATGCGGTCGCGCTCGGCGCCGGTTCGCGCGTCTACGAGGCCGATACGGTGTCGCTGGGCAGCGGCAACGGCCGCGGCGGCCCGGCCACCCGGCGCATCGTCAATCTGACCGCGGGCAGCATCGCCGCCGGCAGCACCGAGGCGATCAACGGCAGCCAGCTGTACCAGTCGCTGAGCAACATGGCCACGTTCCTCGGCGGCGGTGCCGGGCTCGGCGCGCAAGGCCTGTTCGTGGCGCCGACCTACGTGATCCAGGGCGCCAGCTACAGCAACGTCGGCGATGCGCTGGCGGCGCTGGATGGCAAGGTCAGCGAACTGGATGCGCGCAGCGGCGGCACTGCCAGTGTCTCCCGCAATGCGCGTGTCGCCAGCGTGGCCTCGGTGGCCGAGCCGGAGTCGAGCGTGGCCACCGCGCAGGCGGCGTCCGAGTCGGCGACGGTGTCCGGCACCGCGTCCACCGCGCAGGTCGGCGAGGCGGTCGTGGCCGATGCGGGGGCGAGCGCGACCGCGGTCGGCACCGCGGCGCGCGCCAACGACGTCACCGGCACCGCGATCGGCGGCAGCGCCTATGCGCATGGCCCCAACGACACCGCGATCGGCAGCAACGCCAAGGTCAACGCCGACGGCAGCACCGCGGTGGGCGCCAACAGCCACATCGCCGCGGTGGCGACCAATGCGGTGGCGATGGGCGAGGGCGCCAGCGTCACCGCCGCCTCGGGCACCGCGCTCGGCCAGGGTGCCAGCGCCACCGCGCAGGGAGCGGTCGCGCTGGGCCAGGGGTCGGTCGCCGACCGCGCCAACACGGTGTCGGTGGGCAGCGCCGGCAACGAGCGCCAGGTCGCCAACGTCGCCGCCGGCACGCAGGCCACCGATGCGGTCAACAAGGGCCAGCTCGACAGCGGCGTCGCCACCGCCAAGTCGTACACCGACACGCGCTTCAACACCATGGCCGACAGCTTCGACGTGCTGCGCGGCGATGTCGATGCGCGCTTACGCGACCAGGACCGCCGCATCGACCGGCAGGGCGCGATGAGCGCGGCGATGCTCAACATGGCCACCAGCGCCGCGGGCATCCGCACCCAGAACCGGGTCGGTGCCGGCGTCGGTTTCCAGAACGGCGAGTCGGCGCTGTCGGTGGGCTACCAGCGCGCCTTCAGCGAGCGCGCCACGCTGACCATCGGCGGCGCGTTCAGCGGCGACGACAGCTCGGTCGGCATCGGTGCCGGCTTCGGCTGGTGAGCCATCGCGGACGGCGGCGCGTGCCGCCGTCCGCCCACGCAATGGCCTGAGGGGGCAGACCTAAGGACCTTGGCTGGGCCGGCCAACGGATTCGGGAAAAAGGAGTTTTTTTACGGCCGCAACAGTCGCCTGATCCACGAAACTTTGAAGAGGACGTCAACGTGATCGACAAGCAAAATCTCCGTATCAATGCCATCGCCGCCGCCATGCTGGCAATGTCGCTTGGGGCCTCGAGCGCATTCGCGGCCGGTGCCGCGTCGCTGCCGGTCAAGCAGCCGGCCAAGGCCGCGCCGGCCGACGCGCAGACTTCCAGCCGCATCGTGGTGCGCTACAACGCCGGCACCGCCGCCGCCAGCGACCGCAGCGCCAAGCTGTCGGCGGTGCAGTCGGCGGTGACCCGCGCCAGCCTGGGCGGCAGCAACGGCATCTCCCGTGCCGCGGCCGCCAGCGTGCGCGCCGAATACGTGCGCACCCTCGGCGTGGGCGCCGACCTGATCCGCCTGTCGGGCAAGTTGAGCAAGGCCGACGTGGACAAGGTGGTGGCGGAAATCGCCGCCGATCCGGCGGTCAAGTACGCGGTGAAGGATCTCAAACAGCAGCGCTCCGAGCTGCCCAAGGCTGCGCTGGAGCAGCCGCAGCTGGTGCCCAACGACCCGCTGTACGCGCAGTACCAGTGGCATCTGAGTAGCGCCACCGGCGGCATCAACTCGCCGGCCGCGTGGGACGTGTCCAAGGGCGACGGCGTGGTCGTCGCGGTGCTGGATACCGGCATCCTGCCGAACCATCCGGACGTGGCGGTGAACCTGCTGCAGGGCTATGACTTCATCTCCGATGCGGAGACCTCGCGGCGTCCGACCGACGCGCGCGTGCCGGGCGCGCTGGACTACGGCGACTGGGTCGAGAACGACAACGAGTGCTATGCGGGCTCGCTGGCCGAGGACAGCTCCTGGCACGGCAGCCATGTCGCCGGCACCGTCGCCGAGGCCACCAACAACGGCGTTGGCATGGCCGGCGTCGCGCCCAACGCCACGGTGCTGCCGGTGCGCGTGCTCGGCAAGTGCGGCGGCTACCTGTCCGACATCGCCGACGCGATCACCTGGGCCTCCGGCGGCACCGTCGCCGGCGTGCCGGCCAACGCCAATCCGGCCGAGGTCATCAACATGAGCCTGGGCGGCAGCGGCACCTGCGACGCGCTGTACCAGGACGCGATCAACGGCGCGGTGGCGCGCGGCACCACGGTGGTGGTGGCGGCCGGCAACAGCGCCGGCAATGCCGCCAACTTCCGTCCGGCCAGCTGCGCCAACGTGATCGCGGTCGGCGCGACGCGCATCACCGGCGGCATCGCCTCCTACTCCAACTATGGCGCGGCGGTGGACCTGTCCGGTCCGGGCGGCGGCGGCGGCGTGGACGGCAACCCGGGCGGCTACGTCTGGCAGAACGGCTACACCGGCGCGACCACGCCGACTTCGGGCAACTACACCTACATGGGCATGGGCGGCACCTCGATGGCCTCGCCGCACGTGGCGGCGGTGGCGGCCCTGGTGCAGAGCGCGGCGATCGCCGCCGGCAATGCGCCGCTGACCCCGGCCGCGCTGGAAACCCTGCTCAAGCAGACCGCGCGTCCGTTCCCGGTGTCGATCCCGACCAGCACCCCGATCGGTACCGGCATCGTCGACGCCAAGGCCGCGCTGGACAAGGCGCTGGAAGTGCCGTGCGATCCGCAGACCGAGGAATGCGCACCGCCGGCGACCGCGCTGACCAACAAGGTGGCGGTGGCCGGCCTGACCGGTGCCGCAGGCAACGAGGTGCTGTACAGCTTCGAGGCCGAGGCTGGCGCGGTGCTGAGCTTCCTCACCTACGGCGGCAGCGGCAATGTGTCGCTGTACGTGAGCTTCGACAAGGAGCCCAGCACCACCAGCTACGACGCCAAGTCGGCGCGTCCGGGCAACAACGAGACGGTGCGCTTCACCGCGCCGCAGGCCGGCACCTACTACGTCAAGCTGGTCGGCACCTCGAGCTACAGCGGCGTCAGCCTGGTCGCGCGCCAGTAAGCGTGCAGTGGACGGCGCCGGCGACGGCGCCGGAGTGACCCAGGAAACCCGGCTTCGGCCGGGTTTTCTGCGTTCGGGAGCTGAAAACCGCGAGCGCAGCGTTCGCGGCCGCTGCCGGCGCAGCCACCGTTGCGCAGGCGTGCGGCCGCTGTCCGCCGCGCTTGTGCGCTGCAGCGCCGACGCCGCGCTCGCCGTGCATACGACGCCGCAACGCGCGATGTTGCGCGCCGCGTATGTCATGCCAATGACGGCGTGCCGCGCTGCTGCGGCGTCGTAGACAGTGCGGCGGGCCGGCGCGGCGCAGGCAGGCGGCAAGTCGCGCCGAACTGCTAAAGTCGCCGCACGCTCTGGAGGGATTGTGTGAACGCGCTCGTCAAGGACACTGCTGCCGCTGTCGATATGCCCGAGGCGCGCATCGTCGATGCGTTGCTGGCCAAGGGCCGGCTCAAGGAGGGCGACCTGCTGCGCGCGCGCCAGTTGCAGCGCGAATCCGGCGGCGGCCTGCTGTCGCTGCTGGCGCGGCTGGGGCTGGTGTCCGAACGCGACCACGCCGAGGTCAGCGCCGAAGTGCTGGGCCTGCCGCTGCTCGACGCCAAGCAATTGCCGGCCACCGCGCCGGAGCACCTGCCCGAGGCGCAGCCGCTGTCGCTGCGCTTCCTCAAGCAATTCCACGTGTGCCCGCTGGGCGAGCACGACGGCGTGCTGGAACTGTGGATGTCCGACCCGCACGAGGCCTATGCCGCCGATGCGGTGCGCCTGGCCACCGGTTTCCAGGTGCTGCCGCGGGTCGGCCTGCGCTCGGAGATCGACGACCTGATCGAGCGCTGGTTCGGCCAGGGCCGCAGCGCGATGGGCGCGATCGTGGAGACCGCCGACGGCGACAGCACGGCGGCCGACGACATCGAGCACCTGCGCGACCTGGCTTCGGAAGCGCCGGTGATCCGGCTGGTGAACCTGGTGATCCAGCGCGCGGTGGAACTGCGCGCCTCGGACATCCACATCGAACCGTTCGAGAACCGGCTGAAGGTGCGCTACCGCGTCGACGGCGTGCTGATCGACGGCGAAAGCCCGCCCGCCAACCTGACCGCGGCGGTGATCAGCCGGGTCAAGATCATGGCCAAGCTCAACATCGCCGAACGCCGCCTGCCGCAGGACGGACGCATCATGCTGCGCGTGCAGGGCAAGGAACTGGACCTGCGCGTGAGCACCATGCCCACCGCCCACGGCGAGAGCGTGGTGATGCGCCTGCTCGACCGCGAGACGGTGGTGTTCGACTTCCACCGGCTCGGCTTCACCGACGCATTCCTGCCGCAGTTCCGCAAGGTGCTGGAGCAGCCGCACGGCATCCTGCTGGTCACCGGCCCCACCGGCTCGGGCAAGACCACCACGCTGTACACCGCGCTGAGCCAGCTCAACACCGCCGACGTCAAGATTATCACTGTCGAGGATCCGGTCGAATACCAGATAGAGGGCATCAACCAGATCCAGGCCAAGCCGCAGATCGGGCTGGATTTCTCGCACGCGCTGCGCAGCATCGTGCGCCAGGACCCGGACATCATCATGATCGGCGAAATGCGCGACCTGGAAACCGCGCGCATCGCGATCCAGTCGGCGCTGACCGGCCACCTGGTGCTGTCCACGCTGCATACCAACAACGCCGCCGGCGGCATCACCCGCCTGCTCGACATGGGCGTGGAGGACTATCTGCTGACCTCCACCATCAACGGCATCCTGGCGCAGCGCCTGGTGCGGCGGCTGGAGCCGACCCACGCCGAGCGCTATCCGGCTTCGCCGGAGGAGATCGAGAAGTTCGAACTGCGCCGGCTGCAGCCCGAGGGCGAGATCTTCCTGTTCCGCCCGCGACCTTCGGCGATCGCGCCGACCGGCTACCTGGGCCGCACCACGATCATGGAATTCCTGGTGATGAACGACGCGCTGCGCCGCGCGGTGATGCGCCACGCCGGCATGGGCGAAATCGAACAGCTGGCGCGCGAAGCGGGCATGCGCACGATGTACGAGGACGGCATCGGCAAGGCGCTCAGCGGCCAGACCACGATCGAGGAAGTGCTGCGCGTGACGGAGGAAACCTGATGCGCGCAGGTGCGTCAGCGCGCATTTGCATCGTGGCGCTGCCGCGGCCGCGCCGGCACGCGCGCAGCCCGCTTTCCCATTCCCGATTCCCCTTTCCCCATTCCCAGCCCTAATGCCCCTGTACCGCTACAAAGCGCTCAACCCGCACGGCGAGATCCTGGAAGGCCAGATGGAGGCCGCCAGCGACGCCGAGGTGGCGCTGCGCCTGCAGGAGCAGGGGCATATGCCGATGGAGGCCAAGCTCGCGGCGCAGGGCGGCGGCACCTCGCTGCGCGGCCTGTTCCGGCCCAAGCCGTTCGACGGTGCGGCGCTGGTGCAGTTCACCCAACAGCTGGCGACCCTGCTCGGCGCCGGCCAGCCGCTGGACCGCGCGCTGACGATCCTGCTCGAACTGCCCGAGGACGAGCGTTCCAAGCGCACCGTCGGCGACATCCGCGACGCGGTGCGCGGCGGCGCTCCGCTGTCCACCGCGCTGGAGCGGCAGCATGGGTTGTTCTCGCGTCTGTACATCAACATGGTCCGCGCCGGCGAGGCCGGCGGCAGCCTGCACGACACCTTGCAGCGCCTGGCCGAATACCTGGAGCGCAGCCGCGAACTGAAGGGGCGGGTGATCAATGCGCTGATCTATCCGGCGATCCTGGTCAGCGTGGTCGGCTGCGCGCTGCTGTTCCTGCTCGGCTACGTGGTGCCGCAGTTCGCGCTGATGTACGAGAGCCTGGACGTGCAGCTGCCGTGGTTTACCCAGGCGGTGCTGAGCGTGGGCCTGTTCGTGCGCGATTGGTGGATCGTGTTGCTGGTGGTGCCCGGGCTGGCGCTGCTGGCGATTGACCGCAAGCGCCGCGATCCGGTGTTCCGCGCCAGCTTCGACGCCTGGTTGCTGAAGCAGCGCTTCATCGGCGTGCTGATCGCGCGGCTGGAAACCGCGCGGCTGACCCGCACCCTGGGCACGCTGCTGCGCAACGGCGTGCCGCTGCTGGCCGCGCTGGGCATCTCGCGCAACGTGCTGTCGAACCTGGCGCTGACCGCCGACGTCGGCGCCGCGGCCGACGACGTCAAGAACGGCCACGGCCTGTCGGCGTCGCTGTCCAAGGGCAAACGCTTCCCGCGGCTGGCGCTGCAGATGATCCAGGTCGGCGAGGAATCCGGCGCGCTGGACACGATGCTGCTGAAGACCGCCGACACCTTCGAACAGGAAACCGCGCAGGCGATCGACCGCCTGCTCGCCGCGCTTGTGCCGTTGATCACCCTGGTCCTGGCCTCGGTGGTCGGGCTGGTGATCATTTCCGTCCTCGTCCCCCTATACGACCTCACCAATGCGATTGGGTGAGGCGCCACGCTCATGCGCCATGGCGCATGTGGTGCCGAACGCCCGGCCACGGATGGCCGGGCCGGCGGTTCCGGCGCACGTGGTGCCGCGCCAGGGATGGCGGCATGAACCCAAGACGCAGCGAATTGCCGGATTGAAGGAGGCCATGCGTTTGCGAACCACTGGTTCGCGCATGGCCGAACGCCCGGCCATGGATGGCCGGGCAGGTCTGTCAGGGCGCGGCGATGTCGCGCCATGGACGGCAGCGGACATGCTTGCAGCATCCTCGCGCTGCGCCATGGCGCATGTGGCGCCGAACGCCCGGCCACGGATGGCCGGGCCGGCGTTTCCGGCGCACGTGGTGCCGCGCCAGGGATGGCGGCGTGAACCCAAGGCGCAGCGAATTGCCGGATTGAAGGATGCCATGCGTTCGCGAACCACTGGTTCGCGCATGGCCGAACGCCCGGCCATGGATGGCCGGGCAGGTCTGTCAAGGCGCGGCGATGTCGCGCCATGGACGGCAACGGCAATGCCGGCAGCATTCACGCGCTGTGCCATGGCGCCTCCGGCGCCCATGGTGCCGCGCCATGAATGGCAACGTGAACCCAGGGCGCCGCGCGCGGTCCAAGCGATGGCGGCAACCATGACCACGGCATCTGTGCGCCACATCATGCTCGAACTGCGGCATGCGTCGATCGCCGCCACGCCAATCCCGTTCCCGCGCATGAAGCGCAGCTGCACGCACCGCACACGATGGCGACCCTTGTCACCGCGTTCGGTTACATAAGGTTTTCCACCGCAAGGATCCGATGCAATGCGAAATATCCGTTCCCTGACCCGTTCTCCTTCCGCCGCGCGCCAGTCGGGCATGAGCCTGTTGGAAATCATCATCGTCATCGTGCTGATCGGCGCGGTGCTGACCCTGGTCGGCAGCCGCGTGCTGGGCGGCGCCGATCGCGGCAAGGCCAACCTGGCCAAGTCGCAGATCCAGACCATGGCCGGCAAGATCGACAACTACCAGCTCGACACCGGCAAGCTGCCGTCCAAGCTCGACGACCTGGTCGCCGCGCCGGGCGGCGTCAGCGGCTGGCTCGGCCCGTATGCCAAGCCCGCCGAGTTGAACGACCCGTGGGGCCACCCGATCGAGTACAAGGTGCCGGGCGACGGCAAGCCGTTCGACCTGATCAGCCTGGGCAAGGACGGCCAGCCCGGCGGCACCAGCTACGACGCCGACATCAAGTACGAGTGATCCCGGCGCCGTGATCCATGCCCCTGCCGGCGTTCCCCAGCGCGGTGCGCACGCGTGCGTACCGCTGGCGCGTGCGCGCATGCGCGGCGTGTCGCTGCTGGAGATGCTGCTGGTGGTGGGGCTGATCGCGATCGCCGCGATGCTGGCGGCCTCGGTGCTGACCGGCGGCATCGACGGCATGCGCTTGCGCTCATCGGCCAAGGAGATCGCCGCGCAACTGCGTTACACGCGGGCGCAGGCGATCGCCAGCGGCCAGCCGCAGCGTTTCCTGATCGATCCGCAGGCGCACCGCTGGCAGGCGCCCAACGGCCGTCACGGCGAGATTCCGCCGTCGCTGGCGATCCGCTTCAGCGGCGCGCGCGAGGCGCAGCGGCGCGAAGACGAAGGCGCGATCCAGTTCTTCGAGGACGGCGCCGCCACCGGCGGGCGCATCGAATTGCTGACCCGCAAGGCCAGCTGGCGCATCGACGTGGCCTGGCTGACCGGCGAGGTCAAGGTCGGACGCCCGCCGCAGCAGGGCATGCCATGAAGGCGCAACGCGGCTACACGCTGATCGAGGTGATCGTGGCGTTCGCGCTGCTGGCGCTGGCGCTGACCCTGCTGCTCGGCTCGCTGTCCGGCGCCGCGCGCCAGGTCCAGCGCGCCGACCAGCTCAGCCGCGCCACGCTGTACGCGCAATCGGTGCTGGCCGCGCAAGGCGTGGAGCAGCCGCTGCAGCCCGGCCGCGAACAGGGCAGCTTCGAGCAGGGCCATTACCGCTGGACCCTGGACGTGGCGCCGTACGTGGATGCGCGGCGCCCGCCTGACACGACCCTGACGCCGGGCGCGCCGACGCTGCTGCAGCTGAACCTGCAGGTGCGTTGGGGCGATGCGCCGGCGCAGGCGCTGCAGTGGAAGACGCTGCGCCTGGTCAGCGCGCAGAACAACGGAGTGCCGCAGTGAACCGCGCACCGCGCCGCGCCGCCGCGCGCGGCTTCACCCTGATCGAAGTGCTGCTGGCCACGGTGCTGCTGGTCGGCGGGCTGACCCTGGCCTTCGCCACGCTGCGCTCGGCCACCGCGATCAGCGGCCGCGGCGAGACCATCGCCGGGCGCAGCGAGCGCATGCGCGCGGTCGAGGGCTTCCTGCGCCGGCGCCTGAGCGGCGCGCAGGCGCTGGCGCTGGACATCGACAGCCGCACCCTGCAGCCGGTGCGCTTCGTCGGCGAACCGCAGCGCATGCAGTTCGTCGCCGATCTTCCCGACTACCTGGGCCGCGGCGGTCCCTACGTGCACGACCTCAGTGTCAGCGGCGATAGCGGCCGGCAGCGGCTGGCGATCGCGCTGGTGCAGGTGCAGGCCGGCAAGCAGATCGCCGAAGAGAAGCCGCGTGCGCCCGAGCCGCTGGCCGATGGCCTGCGCCAGGTGCGCTTCCGCTACCGCGGCATCGATCCGGAGCGCGGCACGATCGGCCCCTGGCAGGAACGCTGGGAGAAGACCGACCAATTGCCGCTGCTGGTGTCGATCGAACTGAGCAGCGACGACGGCATGGTGTGGCCGCCGCTGGTGGTGGCGTTGCGCCAGGCCGGCGGCGCGGAGGCGCGGCAATGAGCGCGACACCTCGGCAGGCGCGCGGCGCGGCGTTGGTGCTGGTGCTGTGGCTGATCGCGCTGCTGACCGCGTTGATCGGCGCGTTCGCGCTGACCGCGCGCACCGAGGGCCTGCAGGGCAAGGTGCTGGGCGACGGCGCGGCGGCGCAGGAACGCGCCCGCGCCGGGCTGGAGTACGCGTTGACCCGGCTCGCCGGCACGCCGACGCAGCCGGGTTGGCGCGCGGACGGGCGCCGCTACCGTTGGCAGTACGAAGACGCCACCATCGACTTGCGGATCACCGACGAGAGCGGCAAGGTCGATCTGAACCTGGCCGACGCGCCGCTGCTGGCGGCGCTGGTGCGCGCGGTCGGCGGCGATCCGCAGCGCGCCGACCGCATCGCCGCGGCGATCGTGGACTGGCGCGACGCCGACAACCTCAGCCAGCCCAACGGCGGCGCCGAGGACCCGGACTACGCCGCCGCCGGGCTGCCGTACGGCGCCAAGGACGCGCCGTTCGAGAGCCTGGCCGAACTGCAACTGGTGCTGGGCATGGACGCGGATCTGTACGCCAAGCTGCTGCCGAACCTGACCCTGTACAGCGGGATTTCGCGTCCGGCGCCGGATTTCGCGCCGGCGCCGGTGCTGACCGCGCTCGGCCTGGATGCGCAGCAGGTGCTGGCGCAACGCGAGCGCAACGACCCGGCGCAGGCCGCGGCGATCGGCGGGGGCGGCGGCACCTACAGCATCGAAAGCCGGGCGCAATTGGCCGCGGGGCGCGCGGCGGTGCTGCGCGCGGTGGTGCGTCCAGGCTCGTCGGCGCTACCGGGCTCCGCCTACACTGTGCTGCGATGGGAAGAAGGATCGACCGTTCGATGACTGCGTGGCGGGACACGATGGACAAGCTCGGCGTGCGCATGGCGCCCGGTGCCGGCGGCTTGCTGGCCTGGTGGCAGCGTTCGCTGATGGCGTGGCTGCCGCCGCGCTGGCAGCTGCAATTGGGCTGGTCGCAGGCGCGGCTGCTGCTGTGGCGCGAGGGCGAACAGCTGTACGTCGCGCGCCAGATCGATGCCGAACTGGGCACGCCGCTGGCGTTGCCGTGGCCGCTGCTGCCGAGCGACCTGGAGGCCGTGCTCGGCCCGCGCCTGGCCGCATTGCCGCGGGTCTGGCTGCTGCCGGCGCAGTCCGCGCTGCAGCGCACGCTGCGCCTTCCGGCCGCGGCCGCCGAACACCTGCGCGACGTGGTCCGCTTCGAGATCGACCGGCAGACGCCGTTCCAGGCCGACCAGGTGGTCTACGACGTGCGCCTGGGCGCGCGCCGCGACGATGCGCAACTGGACGCCGAACTGGTGGTGGCGCCGCGCCGCGTGCTGGACGAACTGCACGCCAGCGCCGGCGCGCTGCGCCCGACCCTGGCCGGAGTCGATGTCGCCGGCGCCGACGGCGCGCCGCTGGGCGTGAACCTGCTGCCGCCGGAGCAGCGCCATCGCCGCGCCGATCCGATGCGGCGCTGGAACGCGATCCTGGCCGCGACCGCGCTGCTGGCGCTGTTCGCCGCCGGCTGGCAGCTGTTGGACAATCGTCGCGACGCGCTCGAGCAGCTGCAAGCGCAAGTGGACAGCGGCGCGCAGCGCGCGCGCGGCGTGTCCGCGCAGCGCCAGCAACTGGTGGACCTGGTCGAAGGCGCGGCCTTCTTCGACCAACTGCGCGCCGAGCGCCCGACCGCGCTGGAAATCTGGAATGAACTGAGCAAGCGCCTGCCCGAGGGCACCTATCTGGAAAAATTCTCGGTCGAGGGCGACCAGTTGCAGCTGATCGGCCTCAGCAGCGAAGCGTCCTCGCTGGTTGGGCGGTTGGAGGGTTCGCCGCTGTGGCGCACGCCGTCGCTGACCGGCGTGCTGCAGGCCGATCCGGGCAGCCACCGCGACCGCTTCACCCTGACCGCCGAACTGGCCGGAACCAAGCGCAAGGAGGCCGCCAATGCCGGTGCAGGTCGATAAGCGCGACCGTTGGCTGGCGCTGGGCCTGCTGCTGGCGGCGCTGGCGCTGGCCTATCTGCTGCTGGTGCATCCGTGGTGGACGGTGCCGATGCGCGAGGTCGAGGCGCAGATCCAGGAATTGCGCCAGCGCGAACTGCGCGTGCGCATGCAGTTGCAGCAGGCGCCGCAGGTGGCGCAGCGGCTGCAGCAGGCGCAACGCGACCTGGCCGCGCGCCCGGGCTTCCTGCGCGAGACCTCGGCCGAGCTGGCTTCGGCCGGGTTGGTGCAGCGCCTGGAAAGCGCGGTGGCCACCGCCAGCCCCGGCAACCGCAGCTGCGCGATCAGCAACCGTTCGCCGCTGGCCGCCGACAACCGCCGCGACCGCTTCACCCGCGTCGCGGTGCAGGTGCGGCTGCGCTGCGGCACGCCGGAACTGGCGGCGGTGCTGCACGCGCTGGAAAGCGGCACCCCGGCGCTGTTCGTGGACAACCTCAACGTGATGGCGCAGCGCTACCAACTGTCGCCGGGCGAGAGCGGCAACGGCCTGGACGTGGCCTTCGAACTGGCCGGCTATCTGCGCCCGAACGCGATGCTGCCGCCGCCCGCCGCCGCCGCAGGCGTGCCGCCGGGCATGCCACCGTCGCCGCCTGTGGGGACACCGCCCGGCGCGCCGGCGATGGACGCCGGCACGCCCGCCGGCCCCGGGCCGAGCGAGCCGCCCGCGCAGGCACCGCCTGCCATGCGCGATGCGGCCATGCCGCAGCCGCCGCAACAAGTGGAGGGCGCGCATGCGAATTGAAGCGATCGGCCTGCGCACCGTGTGGCTGGCGACATTGGCGCTGTGGGGGCTGCTGATCTGGGCGCTGGGCCTGGCCGGCCTGGGCCAGCGCATCGTGCCGCTGCCCGACGATCCGAGCATGACCCAGCGCCTGCCGAGCTTGCCGGCGGCGTCCGCCGAGCGCCTCGGCGATTATTCGCGCTACGCCGAGATCGCCGCGCGTCCGGTGTTCGCCGAAGACCGCCGGCCGCATCCGTTCTTCCTCAGCGCCGATAACGGCCAGGGCGCCGCGCCGAGCGTGCGCCTGACCGGCGTGCTGCTCACCGACAGCTTCAAGATGGCCACGCTGACCACAGAGCAGGGCGAGTCGCTGCGCCTGCAGGAAGGCCACGACCCGGTGAAGGGCTGGCGCTTGCTGTCGCTGGAACCGCGCCGCGCGGTGGTCAGCGGCGGCAGCGGCACCCAGACCCTGGAGTTGCAGGTGTTCGACGGCAAGGGCGGGCAGCCGCCGACCGCGCTCGGCCAAGGCGCGCGGCCGCCGGGCATGCAGTCGGGGTCGGGGCCGCTACCGCCGCTACCGCCACCTGCCGCGCCTGCGGTCAACGCCCCGGTCAATCCCGTCGCCGCCACGCCGCAGGCGGGCGCCAACGGCACGCCGACAACGCCTGCGCCGAGCGCACCGGCGGCCGCGCCGGCGCCGTCGTCGGAACAGTTGCAAGCCATCCGCGAACGTATCGAAGCCCGCCGTCGGCAGTTGCAGCAGCAGCGCCAGAACGGCACCACCCCCGGCCAGAACCCTTGAAGAGTGATCGCATGACGCCGCGCTTGTTTTCCCTGTTCCTCGCGATCGGCCTGGTGGCCGGCTGCGCCACCACGCCCTCGCCGGACGTCCGCCGCGGCGCCGCGATCAATCCCAACGTCGGCGCCGCCGGCAGCACCAGCGCCACGACCGACGGAACCACCGGCACGGCCGATGCCAACGACGTGCCGGACCGCGTCGCTCCGGTGATCCGCCGCGGCAGCGGCACCATGATCAATTCCGGCGCCGCCGCCGCGCCGGCGCCGTCACTGGGCAACGCCAGCAGCGGCAGCGCCACCTTCAACTTCGAAGGCGAGTCGGTGCATGCGGTGGTCAAGGCGATCCTCGGCGACATGCTCGGGCAGAACTACGTGATCGCGCCGGGCGTGCAGGGCACGGTGACCCTGGCCACGCCCAAGCCGGTGTCGCCGGCGCAGGCGCTGAACCTGCTGGAGATGGTGCTGGGCTGGAACAACGCGCGCATGGTCTACAGCGGCGGCCGCTACAACATCGTGCCCGCCGACCAGGCCCTGGCCGGCACGGTGGCGCCGAGCACCGCCTCGCCGGCCAGCGCGCGCGGCTTCGAGGTGCGGGTGGTGCCGCTGAAGTTCATCTCCGCCAGCGAAATGAAGAAGGTGCTGGAGCCGTATGCGCGGCCGAACGCGATCGTCGGCATCGACGGCTCGCGCAACGTCATCACCCTCGGCGGCACCCGCGCGGAACTGGAGAACTACCTGCGTACGGTGCAGATCTTCGACGTGGACTGGCTGTCGGGCATGTCGGTGGGCGTGTTCCCGATCCAGACGGGCAAGGCCGAGCAGGTCGCCGCCGACCTGGAAAAGGTGTTCGGCGAAAACAGCAAGACGCCCAGCGCCGGCATGTTCCGCTTCATGCCGCTGGAGAACGCCAACGCGGTGCTGGTGATCACCCCGCAGGCGCGCTATCTGGACCAGATCCAGGAGTGGCTGGACCGGATCGACAGCGCCGGCGGCGGCAGCCGGCTGTTCTCCTACGAACTGAAATACATCAAGGCCAAGGACCTGGCCGATCGCCTGGCCGAAGTGTTCGGCGCCGGCGGCAACCGCGGCGATTCCAACGCCTCGCTGATGCCGGGCACGCAGCTGAGCCAGATGGGCGGCGGCGGCCTCAACGGCAGCAGCGACGGCAGCCTGGGAGGCAGCGGCAGCCTCAACGGCAGCAGCGACAGCCTGTCTTCAAGCAGCGGTGGTTCCTCGTCCGGCAGCAGCAGCGGCGGTCTGGGCAACGGCAGCCTGCAACTGTCGCCGCGCACCTCCGGCAACGGCAGCGTGACCCTGGAAGTGCAGGGCGACAAGGTCGGCGTGTCGGCGGTGGAGGAGACCAACACCTTGCTGGTGCGCTCCACGCCGCAGTCGTGGCGCTCGATCCGCGACGTGGTGGAGAAGCTCGACGTGATGCCGATGCAGGTGCACATCGAGGCGCAGGTGGCTGAGGTCAGCCTGACCGGCAAATTGCAGTACGGCGTTAACTGGTTCTTCGAAAATTCGGTCAATGCCTCCGCCGACGGAACCGTGGCCAACAGCACCGGACTCGGCGCCGGCGCCGGCCTGCCCAGCGCCGCGGGACGCAGCATCTGGGGTGACATCGCTGGCAAGGTCACCAGCAGTAGCGGTCTTGGTTGGACTTTTCTCGGCAAGAACGCCGCGGCGGTGATCAGCGCGTTGGACCAGGTCACCAACCTCAAGCTGCTGCAGACCCCGTCGGTGTTCGTGCGCAACAACGCCGAGGCCACGCTCAACGTGGGCACGCGCATCCCGATCAACTCGACCTCGATCAACACCGGCATCGGTACCGACAGCACCTACTCGTCGGTGCAGTACATCGATACCGGCGTGATCCTGAAGGTGCGTCCGCGGGTGACCAAGGACGGCATGGTGTTCCTGGACATCGTGCAGGAAGTCAGCACGCCCGGCGCGCGTCCGGCGGCGTGCACCTCGGGCACCTCCACCGTGGCCAACAGCGCGTCCTGCAACGTGGACATCAATACGCGCCGGGTCAAGACCGAGGCCGCGGTGCAGAGCGGCGACACCATCATGCTGGCCGGCCTGATCAACGACAGCACCACCGACGGCAGCGCCGGCGTGCCGCTGCTGAGCAAGCTGCCGGTGGTCGGCGCGCTGTTCGGTCAGAAGACGCAGGACAAGACCCGCAACGAAGTGATCGTGCTGCTCACTCCAACCATCGTGCGCAACCCGCAGGAAGCGCGCAATCTCACCGACGAGTACGGGCAGAAGTTCAAGTCGATGCAGCCGTTGCCGGCCTCGGGCAAGAAGTAAGCGCTGGTGACCCTGCCCATCGTGCTGCTGCCGGTCGGCGTCGACGACGCTGCGCTGGACGCATGCCTGGGCGCGCTGGAGGCGCACACTCCGGCCGGCACCCGCGTGTGGCTGGCCGACGACGCGCAGGCCGGGCCGCGCGGTCAGCGCGTGATCGAGGCCTGGCTTGCGCGTACCCGCCTGCAGGCCGACTACACCCGGCGCCCGCGCATGCTCGGCGAGGTCGCGCACCTGGACGAGATGCTGCGCGCCTGCGCCGCCGCCGACGTGGTGGTGCTGGCCGCCGATGCGCAACCGCTGCCCGGCTGGCTGCAGCAACTGAGCGCGTGCCTGGCGCGCGATGCGGCCATCGCCAGCGCCACGCCATGGAGCAATGCCGGCGAAGCCTGCGCCTGGCCGCGGCTGGGCGAGATCAATCCGCTGCCCGACGATGGCGAGCGCCTGGCGCGCGCCTGCGCAGCGCTGCCGCCGGAGCATCCGGAGCTGCCGTCGGCGGTGTGCCACGCGGTGGCCCTGCGTGGTGCGGCGCGGCAGCGCGCCGGCGGCCTGGACGCGAGCAGTTACGGTTCCTGGTACGCGGCGCTGATCGACCTGTCGCTGCGCATGGCCGGACTCGGCTGGCGCAACGTGCTGTGCGAGACCGCCTACGTGGCGCGCAGCGGCGAAGGCCGCGCCGCCGACGGCGACATGGATGCGCTGGCTACGCGTTGGCCGGCCTGGCACGCACGCCTGGCTGGCTTCCTGATGCACGATCCGCTGCGCGCGCGCCGCGAGGACCTGCAGCGCCTGTACGCCGACCTGCCGCCGCCGGACCCGCAGCGCGCGCTGTTCGACGCCTAGCGCGCGATACCTGTAGGAGCGGCTTCAGCCGCGACAAGTTGCCGGCAATCTGTCGCGGCTGAAGCCGCTCCTACAGGCGCATGTTCGCCGTGCTTCGGCCAAGGCGCAGGCCGGCCTCACTCGGGCGGCGCCTGCACTTCCACCGTCACTTCCTACGTGGCGCGCAGCGGCGAAGGCCGCGCCGCCGACGGCGACATGGACGCGCTGGCCACGCGTTGGCCGGCCTGGCACGCGCGCCTGGCCGGCTTCCTGATGCACGATCCGCTGCGCGCGCGCCGCGAAGACCTGCAACGCCTGTACGCCGAGCTGCCGCCGCCGGACCCGCAGCGCGCGCTGTTCGACGCCTAGTCTGCGACACCTGTAGGAGCGGCTTCAGCCGCGACAAGTTGCCGGCAATCTGTCGCGGCTGAAGCCGCTCCTACAGGCGCATGTTCGCCGTGCTTCGGCCAGGGCGCAGGCCGGCCTCACTCGGGCGGCGCCTGCACTTCCACCGTCACTTCCAGCACGTCGTGGCGCCAGGACTCGATGTCGAATTCCACCGCGCGGCCGTCGGCGGCGTAGCACACCCGCTGCAGCCGGAAGCACGGCGTGCCGGCGGTGGACTGCAGCAGCGCGGCCTGCTCGGCGACCAGCGTGGCCGGATACATCGACAGCCGGCTGCGCGCCTGGCGCAATCCGAGCCGTTGTCCCAGCACGGCGCTGAGCGAGCCGGCCAGGTCGTGATCGAGCAGGGTCGGTGCCCACGCGGCGAGAATCGCATTGGTCTCCAGCAGCACCGCGCGGCGGCCGATCCAGCGCCGGCGCTGCAGCACGAACACCTCGGCCTGCGCATCGTCCAGTTCCAGGTGCCGCGCCAGCGTCGCGCCGGCCGGCTGGCGGCGCGCGCCGAGCAGTTCGGTGCGCGGCGTGCCGCCTTGCGCGGCGACGTACTGCATGAAGCCGGCGATGCTGGTGGGATCGTGGCGCACGCGCGCGGCGCTGACGAACCAGCCGCGCCGGTTCTCGCGGTAGATGTAGCCTTCCGATTCCAGTTGCTGCAGCGCCTCGCGCAAGGTGATGCGGGTGCAGCCGAACAGCGCGGCCAGTTCGCGCTCCACCGGCAGGCGCTGGTCCGCGGCCCATTCGCCGCCGACGATGCGCGCGAGCAGTGCATCGACGATACGCTGGCCGAAGCCGGCGGCGGGATTCAACGGTGTGGGCATGCGGTCTCCGTGGCGGTGCTGCACTTTTCTTGCCCATGGTCGCAGGCAGCGAAACTCGTGGGAGCGACTGCAGTCTCGGCAGGCCTCGCTTGCAACGCCTGCCGCGGCGAATGGCACGAAGCCACCCGCAGTCGCTTGCACAACACTGCGCTCACTGCACATGCCCGGGATCGAGAATGCTCCAGCATAGCGATGCCGCGTGCGCTCGTGGCACCGCGGCGCGACCGGCACGCCGGGCTACCGCAGGCTGACGTGAATCGTCTGCGCCTCTTGCACGCCGGTCACGACGATCGGCTGCTCGCTGACGCCGGCCTGCGTCGAATGCGGCGCAGGCGGATGCGCAGGCTCATGACAACGGCTGCGCAGCGACAGCGCGCCGCAGGTCCGCCCGCCACAGCCACAGGCCGTATATCGCCAGCACCACGAAGCCGGCGTACAGCGCCGCGGTGGGATACAGCCCCTTGTAGACGAAGACGCCGACATAGAGGCAGTCGAGCACGATCCACAGGGTCCAGTTGGCGATGCGCTTGCGTGCCGCCCAGAAGCTGGCGACCAGGCTGAAGGCGGACAGTGCCGCGTCCAGCCACGGCAGGGCGGCATCGGTATGGCGATGCATCAGCCAGCCCAGCGACAGCGCGCCGGCGGCGCCGGCCAGCAGCGACAGCGCCGCTTCGCGCCGCGGCAGCGGGCCGACCTGGACCTTGCCGTGGTCCAGCCGGCCCTGGCTCCAGCGCCACCAGCCATAAGCCTGCAGGAACACGTAGACGCCCTGCAGCAGCATGTCCGAGTACAGCTTCCATTGGTAGAACAGCCACGCGTACAGCAGTACCGCGACGACGTTGACCGGCCAGCACCAGCGCACGCGGCGCGCGGTCAGCCACACGCCGAGCACATTGACTAATACCGCGAGAAGTTCGAGGGGAGACATGGTTGGAAGGCCGGGATTCGGGATTGGAGATTGGAGATTGGGATTGGGGATGTTCCGCGAGCGCGAAGCGATGCGCTCGTTTTTGTAGGAGCGGCTTCAGCCGCGACAGGCTTCCCAGGGAAGTCCTGTCGCGGCCAAGGCCACTCCTAAGACAGTGACGCTCCGTGTCCTGTGCTTGGCTTTTACGAATCCCCAATCCCGATTCCCCAATCCCTGCCCTTGTGGGAGGGGCTTCAGCCGCGACAGGCGTTCCAGGGAAGCCCGGTCGCGGCTAAAACCGCTGCTGCGACGGTGACGCTCCGCGTCCCGCTTCCGGCCTTTACGAATCCCCAATCCCGATTCCCCAATCCCGGCCCTCAAAAATCGAACTGCAGCGCCAGCCGCGCCGTCCGCGGCGCGCCCAGGAACAGATAGTCGTCGCCCATGTAGTCGCCGACGTCGCGCCAGTAGCGCTTGTCGGTCAGGTTGTCCACGCTCAGCCGCAGCGTGGTCGGCACCGTGCCCAGTCGCGTCGCGTAGCGTGCGCCCAGGTTGTAGACGGTGTAGCCGCCGACGGCGACGCGGCCGCTGCGGTCGGCGTACTTGGCGCCGCTGTACTGCGCGCCGCCCAGCAGCGCCAGGCCGCTCGCTCCGGGCACGTCCCAGCTGGCCTGCGCGCTGGCGCGCAGCCTGGGCACGTTCAAGGCCTGATGGTCTTCGTAGGCCGGCGTGCCGGTGTCCTCGGCGCGCGCGCGGATGCCGGCGACGCTGGCCTGCAGGTGCAGCCGCTCGCCGATCGCGCCGTCGGCCGACAGTTCGATGCCGCGGTTGTGCAGGCGGCCCTGCTGCAGGTACAGGAAGCTGCCGTCGGCCTGCGGCTGCGCGTACTGATAGGCCTGGCGGATGTCGAACACCGCCGCGCCCAGCGCCAGGCCGGCGCGCTCGTATTTCAGGCCGGCTTCGGTCTGGTAGGCGCTGGTCGGGGCGAGGATCGCATCGGCGTTGCTGGCGAACCACGACGCGGTGCCGCCCGGCGCCAGGCCCTTGGCGAAGCTGGCGTACAGCGACAGCGTGTCCTGCGGCTTGAACAGCAGCGCCGCCTGCGGCAGCAACTCCGAGCGGCGGGTGTGGCGCGTCAACGCGCCGTCGCGGTCCCAGGCGCGCTCGTCGTAGCGCACCTGGCGCGCGCCCAGCAGCAGCTGCCAGGCCTCGCCGATGCCGATGCGGTCGCTGGCCAGCAGCGATTGCTGGGTGCTGTCCAGGCGCCGGCGCTTGAGGCCGAGTTCGGCGTCGGCCTGGGCCAGCAGCGGCGGATCGGCTTTGATATTCCCGCTGCCGATCCATTCGTTGATCGAGCCATGCCGATCGATGGTGCGCTGCAGATAGTCCACGCTGACGTTGAGCTGGTGCTGCAGCGCGCCGGTGGTGAAGCTGCCGGACACGGTCGCCTGCACCTGGTCGTTGCGGCGCGTGTCGTCGGGGCTGCGATAGTCGTAGAGGTCGTAGTCGCCTTCGCGGCTGAAGTAGTTGGGGATCGCGTCGCTGGCGCAGCTGGCGGCGCCGTAGCAGCCCCAGGCGAAGCTGGAATAGTCGTCGATCACCGCGCGGCTGAGGGCGGCCGCCAGCTGCGCGCGCCAGGCGTCGTTGAAGCGGTATTGATAGCGCAGTTGCGCATTGAGCGAGTCGATGCCGACCGGCTTGGACCAGGGCTGGTAGGCCAGCAGCCGGTGCACCGATACGTCGCCGGGCACGCGCTCGCCGCCGAGCAATTGATAGCCGGGCACCGAGCGTTGTTGACGGTCCTGGTATTCCACGTCGAACTGCAGCGTCGATTGCGGATCGATGTTCCAGTCCGCGGCCAGCGACAGGAAATTGCGGTGGCCGTCGGCATGTTCGACATAGCTGCGGATGTCCTCGTGCGCGGCGTTGACGCGCAGGCCGAACTGGCGCTCGCGGCCGAACCAGTCGCCCAGGTCCGCCGCGGCGTAGCGGCCGCCGTCGTCGTCGGTGCCGAGTGTCAGCGTGCGCACCTGTTGCGGGCGCTTGGTCGTGTAGCCGATCACGCCGGCCGGCTCGGTGAGCCCTGACTGCAGCCCGGACAGGCCCTTGAGCACCTGTACCTGCTGCTTGTTCTCCAGCGCCACGTTCTGCTCGCCAGCGACGGTCAGGCCGTTGATGCGGTAGCTGTTGGCGGCGTTGAGCGAATAGCCGCGCACCACGAAGTTTTCGTAGTAGCCGATCGGCGCATAGCTGTCGCCGACCGAGGCGTCGGCGCGTAGCACTTCGCTGAGCACGCGCACCTGGCGGTCGTCCAGCTGCGTGCGGTCGATCACCGCGATCGAGGCGGGCGTGTCCAGCAGCGCGGCGTCGCCGTAGCCGCCCAGCGCGGAACGGTTGCGCGGCTGCTCGCCCTGCACGTTGACCGCGTCCAGCTCGACCGGCGTCTGCGTCTCGGTATCGGCGGCGCGTGCCGGTGCGGTGGTGGCGGCCAGCGCCAAGGCCAGGGCGAGCGGCGCGAGTGCGGGGAAGGCATGGGACATGAGAGAACCTCTAAGCGGAAGTCGGAATGGAAAAGACGGAGGCCGCTGCGCGCAGGCAACGGCGGAGGCGGGGGCGGACGCGATGCCGGCAGCGCGACCGGGCATGCACGCGCGATGGGCGCGCCGGCGCGTGCGGCAGCGAACGCAAGACGCTCATCGCGCCGTGTCCGCGTGGCGCTGCAACCGCCGCAGCAGGCGCTGGCCTTCCTCGCCGCCGAACCAGTCGGCATGGCCGAGCAGGTAGCGGCGATAGGCGATCTCGGCATTCGCGTCGGAGCCGGTGATGCCGGCGAAATAGTCGATCTCGGCGAGCGCGAAGTCGGCATGCACGATCGGCAACAGCGCGGCCAGCAGGCGCAACTGCGCCGCGTCCAGCGGCAGCAGCTGCGCGTAGCCGTGCAGCAGCGCGTCGAGTTGATCGAGGTCGGCGCGCGCGCGACCGCCGGCGTCCAGCTCCAGCCACGGCACCAGGTTGCGCTCGATCGCGGTGGCCAGATCGAACAGCGCGAAAGTACGGTCGGCCAGGCCGAAATCGAACACCGCGCTGACCGCGCTGGCCGCGCCATGGCCTTGCCACAGCAGGTTGGAGGCGTGCCAGTCGCCATGCGTCCACAGCGGCGGCGCCGGTGAGCGCAGCAGCGGCCAGGCGCGCGCGTGCCACGGCAGCAGGTGTCGGCGCAGGTCGCCGCGCCAGTCGCACCGCTGCAGCCAGGCCGCCAGCGCCGGTCGCGCGCGCAGGTCCTGCTGTAGCGCCTGCAGCGGATCGGCGCTGCCGAACAGGCGCAGGTTGGCGACCAACTGGGTGGTGCTGCGCGGCGCCGCCGTGTAGCCCGCCGCGGCCTGGTGCAGCAGCGCGAGTGCGTGTCCGGCGGCCTGCGCATGCGCGGTGTCGGCGAAGGGCAGCCACGAGGCCGTGTCGCGGTACAGGTCCTCGCCCGTGGCGGCGCGTTGCACTTCGTAGGTCCAGTCGCCGAGCGCGATCGCGCTGGCGCCATCGGGCGCGCGCAGCAGGACCGGCACCGGCATGCCGCGCGCGCGCAGGTGCTCGATGAAGCGGTGCTCCTCGCCCAGCGTGCGCGCATCGCGCAGGCTGCGGTGATGGCGCTTGACGAACAGCGTGCCCACGGCGCTGTCGACCTCGGCCGCGGCGGAGAACGGGCGCGGGCTGTGCCAGCGCAAGGCGCGGACCGCGTCGGGCAGGCCCATGTGCCGCAGCAGCGCGTCCACCTCGTCGCTGCGCAGCGGCGGCCAGTCCGCCGCGGCCAGGGCCAGGCTCATGCCGTGGATCTGGTGCGCGCTCATCGGGCCTGTCCCGGCGGCGTGGACGCACGCGTGGCGTCGCAATGGCGCGATGCTTCGCGCCTTTTGGAAGTTGGTCTAGACCAGGGATGCTGGGGTTTGCGGCGGCGGCCGACGGCGACATCGGTCGAAAAGCGGCGACGCTGCCGGGCCATCGGCATGCACGGCCGCCAGCGAACTGGGCGACCGATGCGTATCGATCCTGGCGGCAGCGCGCGGTAGTGGGCGCTAGCCGTCATCTACACCGCGCAAGGCATGGAACCGGAGATTCTACCGCGTCGGCGCGGGCCCACGCCGCAGAATCGCCGCGCGCGGAACGCCGGCGAGGTGCGACGCCTTCTGCGCGCGCGGCTTTGCCCGGATAATCGGCGCATGAGCGAACAGCAGATGGCCGTGGTGGTGGTGACCTACGAGAGCGGCAGCACCATCGACGCCTGCCTGCAGCGGCTGCGCGCGGCGGCGGACGTCGCCCAGATCCGCGTGGTCGACAACGCCTCGCGCGACGACACCCTGGCGATCGTGCAGCGCCACGCGCTGGAGGATCGGCGCGTGCGCTTCGTCGCCAACCCCGACAATCCCGGTTTCGCCAGCGCCTGCAACCAGGGCGCGGCGGCCAGCGATGCGCCGTGGCTGGCGTTCGTCAATCCGGACCTGATGGTGGAGGCCGACACGCTGGCGCTGCTGCGCGCGCAGGTCGCCGCGCTCGGCGACGCGCTGCTCGGGGTGGAGCAGGTCGACGAGCATGGCCGCGCCGACGCCGCAGTGCGCCGCCGCGATCCGGACTTCGCGGCGATGCTGCGGCATCCGCTGGCCGGTTCGCGGCTGGCTGTAACGGTGGATCCCGCGCAGCCGCTGCAGCGCGTGGACGCGATCTCCGGTGCGCTGATGCTGCTGCCGCGGGCGCTGTTCAACCGCATCGGCGGCTGGGACGCCGGCTACCGCCTGCATGCCGAGGACCTGGACCTGTGCCGCCGCGCGCGCCAGGCCGGGGCCACGGTGGCGGTGTGCAACCGACTGCGCGTGCTGCACGTGCGCGGCGTTTCCAGCCGCAAGCGGCCCTGGTTCGTGGAATGGCACAAGCATCGCGGGCTGTGGCGCTATTTCCGCAAGTTCGAGGCGCCGGCGCGCACCGCGCCGGTGCGTGCGGCGGTGTGGGCGGTGATCTGGCTGCACGCCTGGGTGACCTTCGCCAGGCTGTGCTGGCGCCGTCCTGGCTGAACGCAGCACCAGGCTGGTGCGTGCGCCGCCACAGGCTGTATGCGTGATGAGCAGTTCATTTATCGCGTGATTTGAATCACATAGGAAAGGTGCTACGTTCCTGTCGCGATTCCGCTACGGAATCGTTTCCTGCTCCCTGTTCCAGGGGCCCCCCTCCAGGAAACAATTGCGATGAACCAGTCGTACGGCGAGCGTCTGCGCTCGTGGTCGCGCCTATGCGCGGCTCCCTCTTCCGTGGCCGGCGCTGGCCGCGCCCGGCACCGACCTGCCCGGCGCGCACGCAGGCTGTCGACGCTGGCGCTGGGCCTGGCCGCACTCGTGGCCGGACCGTGTTTCGCCGGTGCCTGGGTGCAGGACGACGGCGCCGCGCTGGCGATCCTCAAGGCCAGCCATAGCGACGGCGGCGCGGTCTATAACAGCCACGGCCAGGACCAGAATTTCCCCGATGCCGGGCGCAGCCGCCAGGACCAGCTGAATCTCTACGCCGAGTACGGCCTGAGCGCGGACCTGACCCTGGTCGGCAACTTCTATTTCAGCAAGGTCGATTATCGCAACGACGGCAGTTACAAGGACCGGAACGCGACCGGCTGGGCCGACCAGGAAGTCGGGCTGCGCTACCGCCTGGATCCGGACGGTAACGACGGCCCGTGGCAGGGCGCGCTGCAGGTACTGGCGTTGATCCCCGGCTACGGCCGCCAGGACTGGCGCGACGTGGCCAAAAATCGCGACCATCCGGCGCTGGGGCAGGGCGACTACGGCGCCGAACTGCGCTACAGCGTCGGCCGCGGCTATCGGGCCGGCAACCTCGACGGTTACGTTGACCTCGGCGCGGCGGTACGCCTGCGCGGCGGCGACTCGGCCGACGAGGCGCGGGTGGACATCAGCAGCGGCCTGGCGCTGGCGCCGCGCTGGATGCTGATCGGCGAACTCAACGTGATCCAGGGTCTGGGCAACGGCAACGGCCCCAACCCGGTCTACGCGCCCGGCGACAGCACCCCGATCCGTAGCAACAACTACGACCTGACCAAGCTGCAGGCCTCGCTGCTGCACACGCTGCCCGGCGGCACCCAGTTGCAGCTCGGCTACCAGCAGCCGGTGGCCGGACGCAACACCGGCGGCGCCGGCGGTCCGTTCGTCGCCGCCTGGTGGCGGTTCTGACGGTGGCGGCGGTCAACCCTCCCGCGGCGACCGGCATGGCCGGCGACGCGATCGGTCCGCTCGGCAGCGTGCCCGAGCCGCGCGGCTGGCAGAGTCCGATCGGCACCGCGCTGGTCGAAGCCGGGGTCATCGACGCGGCGCAGTTGCAGGAGGCGCTGGCGCTGCAGGCGCGTTGGCGTTCGCGCCTGGGCGACGTGGTGCTGGCCCAGCGCGGGGTCACCGCGCTGCGCTTCTACACGGTGCTGTCGGCGCATTTCGGGCTGAACTTCGTCAACCTGCTGCAGCAGCCGATCGACCCGGCGCTGTTCGAGCCGGCGCGGCTGGCCGACTACGCGCAGCGCCTGGTGCTGCCGTGGCGGATGGAAGAGGGCCGGCTGGTGCTGGCGGTGGCCGATCCCGGCCCGGAGACCTTCGCCTGGGCGCGCAACCAGTACGGCGCGGACGTGCGCTTCGTCGGCACCTCCAAGTTCGATGTCGTCTGGGGCCTGCAGCAGCAGGCCGATGCGCAGCTCACCCACGACGCGCTGAACCTGCTCGCCGAACACGCGCCGGAGCATTCGGCCAAGCAGGTGGTCACGCGCAAGCAGGTGGTGTCGCTGTGCACGGTGGCGGCGCTGTCGCTGCTGGCGCTGGCGATCTGGCCGGTACCGAGCCTGATCGCGCTCAACAGCGTGGTCGGCATCGCCTTCGTGGCCACGTTCGCGCTGAAGTTCGCGCTGGCCTGGCTGGGCGCGCGGCGCCGCATCGAGATCAAGGTCACCGACGCGGAAGTGGCCGCGCTCAGCGACGAGGATCTGCCGGTGTATACGGTGCTGGTGCCGATGTACAAGGAGCCGGACGTGTTGCCGATCCTGGCCAACGCGCTGCGCCGGCTCGACTACCCGACCTCCAAGCTGGACGTGAAGCTGGTGCTGGAGGCCGACGACACCGAGACCATCGAGGCGGCCAAGGCGCTGGGCCTGGAGGCGTTCTTCGAGATCATCCGGGTGCCGCCGTCGCAGCCCAAGACCAAGCCGAAGGCGTGCAACTACGCGCTGCAGTTCGCGCGCGGGCAGATGCTCACCATCTACGACGCCGAGGACAAGCCGGAGCCGGACCAGCTCAAGCGCGCGGTCGCCGCGTTCCGCAAGTCGCCGGCCGACGTGGCCTGCATCCAGGCGCGGCTGAACTACTACAACGCCGACGAGAACTGGCTCACGCGCATGTTCACGCTGGAATACACGCTGTGGTTCGATTTCTACCTGCCGGCGCTGGAAACCCTGCGCATCCCGATCCCGCTGGGCGGCACCTCCAACCATTTCCGCCTGGACATCCTGCGCAAGGTGCGCGCCTGGGATCCGTACAACGTCACCGAGGACGCCGACCTGGGCGTGCGCCTGACCCAGCAGGGCTACCGGGTCAGCGTGGTCAACTCGACCACGTTCGAGGAAGCCAACGTCAGCATTCCCAACTGGATCCGGCAGCGCTCGCGCTGGCTCAAGGGCTACATGCAGACCTGGCTGGTGCACATGCGCGATCCGGTGCAGCTGTACCGCTCGGTCGGTTTCCGCGGCTTCTGGGGCTTCCAGTTCTTCGTCGGCGGCACCTTCTTCACCGCGCTGATCGCCCCGCCGATGTGGCTGATCTACGGCATCTGGGCGCTGACCGACACGCATGCGTTCAATCCGTTCTTCCCGCCCGCGCTGCTGTACCTGAGCCTGCTCAACCTGCTGCTGGGCAACGGCTTCCTGATCTACATGACCTTGCTGGCGGCGTTCAAGCGCGACTACTTCCGGCTGGCGCCGTATGCGCTGACCGTGCCGCTGTACTGGCTGCTGCAGTCGGTCGCCGCCTACAAGGGCCTGTGGCAGCTCATCCACAATCCGTTCTACTGGGAAAAGACCACCCATGGCATCAGCAAGCACATGGCCGAAGAGCGCCGCGCCGCACTCGACGACTGACACGCCGCGGCGCCCGCGCGGCGTCGCGGTGTTCGTGGTCACCGCCGCGCTGCTGGCGCTGCTGTGCCAGCGCTTGCTCGCGCACGGCTACATGAGCGACGACGCGATGGCGCAGTACGCCAAGCTGCTGCTGTTGCGCGACGCGGCCGGTTTCCGCACCGAATACCTGGGCTTCCTGTACGCGCAGGCGTCGCTGTACCTGGGCCTGCTGATCGGCGGCGTGCCGGGGCTGTCCACGCCGTTGCTGCCGTACCTGGTGGACGTGCTGGCCGGCGCGGCGATGGTGACCCTGCTGTGGCGCGACCTCGCCGCGGGCCTGGGCCGCGCCTGGGCCTGGGGCCTGTGCGCGGCGCTGGTGCTGCAGCCGTTCTTCCTGTGGCCGACGCTGTCGGGCAACAACCAGGGCCTGGGCCTGCTGGTGTTCTACCTGACCTGCCGCGCGCTGCGCCATTTCCGCGACGATCCGGAAGCCTTCGCCTACCTGCGCCTGGCGCTGGGCCTGTGCCTGCTGTTCTTCGTCGACGAGCGCGCCTGCTTCTTGGCCGTGGCGATGGCGCCGTGGCTGGGCCTGATCGCGCCGCAGGGCATGCTGCGGCGTGCGCCGCTGTCGTTCTACCTGGTGTGCTATCTGCCGTTCCTGTTCGCGGTCGCGACCTGGATGTATCTGAACTATCTGTTCTTCGGCGATGCCTTGCTGTTCGTGCGCGACCAGCATTCGGCGTTCCGCGGCAGCTACGCGCAGGCCGCGCTGCAGCCGTGGCTGCAGCAGGCCATGGCGCGGCCGTGGTGGCCGCCGCTGTACCTGGCGCTGGCCGGCCTGGTCACCACGCCGCTGCTGTTGCTGGTGCGGCGCACGCGCCTGAGCAACACCTGGCGCTGGGTGCTGGTGGCGACGGTCACCGTGATCGGCGCCGGCACGCTGGCGGCATGGGCGCGCTTCAGCGCGCAGCCGCTGGATTTCCTGGCGCTGATGGTGGTACCGGCGGCGCTGCTGCTGGGCGACCTGCGCCGCGACCTGCGCTGGCCGGCGTTGGCGCTGCTGCTGTTGGGTGGCGTCGCCAGCGGCTGGGTCATCGCGCAGACCGCCGCCTCGACCACCCGCGACTGGGCGACGGCCTTGCGCGCGCCGGTGGCGCCGCGGCATCCGGACGAAGCGCGGCTGGGCGCCTGGCTGGCCGAGGCGCGGCTGCCGACCCTGCTCGACGATCGCGCCGGCTACGCGGTGATCGTGGCGCGCGGCGATGCGCAGGGCCTGATCCTGCCGTTCGACCCGCGCTTCAAGCGCGCGCTGGACGACCCGCGGCAGATGCCGGCGCAGGTGGTGGTGGCCGACCCGGCGAGCCAGGCCGGGGTCCTGGACAGCGTCAACCGGCGCCTGCCGCAGCTGTGGCGACAGGGCCTGCCGGGCTACAGTCTGGTCTACCGACAAGGGTCCTACCGGGTATGGCGTCGATCGCCTTGAGGTGGCTGCTGGGCATGTTGTTCGCGATGAGCGTGTGCGGCTGTGGCGCGGCCACGCCCGCGGCCGCGCCGTGGATGGGCGCCAACGTCAAGGTGTCGGCGCAGGCGCCGTGGGGCAGCGACGCGGCGCAGCGCTCGCTGCAGCAGTTGGCCGATGCCGGCGCGCAGCGCGCGCTGCTGGTCGCCTTCGTCTGGCAGGCCACGCCGCAGTCCGACGATCCGGTGCTGGGCAGCGACAGCAGCGTGGAGCAGGTGCGCGCCGGGCTGCGGCAGATGCGCGCGGCCGGCCTGCAGCCGGTGCTGAAGGTGCATCTGTGGATCCCCGGCCATTGGGCCGGCGACGCCGCGCCGGCCGATCGCGCGGCCTGGTTCGGCGCCTACCAGCGCGCGCTGCTGCAGCTGGCGCAGGTCGCCGCCGACGAGCGGGCCGCGGCCTTGATCGTCGGCACCGAATTGCGCGGCCTGCAGGACGCGCCGCAGTGGCCGGCGCTGGTGGCGGCAGTGCGCCAGGTCTATCGCGGTCCGCTCGGCTATGTGGCCGACGGCCTGGAGCAGGCCGAGCGGTTCGGCTACTGGGAACGCTTCGATTTCGTCGGCACCAGCCTGTATCCGGCGCTGTCGGCGGTGCCGGCGCAGCGCTTGACGCAGATGCGCGCCGCGGCGGCGCGGGTGCAGGCCTTGGGTACGCGCAGCGGACGCCCGGTGTGGGTGGCGGAACTGGGCCTGCGCTCGGCGCGCGGCAGCCTGGCCGCGCCCTGGGAGAGTCCCGAGCAACGCCGCGCCGCGGTGGATACCGCGCTGCAGGCGCAGGTGCTGCAGGACTGGCGCCGCGTACTGGGCGAGCAGCGCATCGCCGGCATCGCGCTGTGGTGCTGGTACACCGATCCGGATGCCGGCGGCGCGCACGACAGCGATTTCACCGTGCAGCACAAGCCGGCGCAGGCGGTGCTGGCGCGCAGCGCCGCGCACTGACGCTTCTGTAGGAGCGGCTTCAGCCGCGACAGACATCATCCGGTAAGACCCGGTCGCGGCTGAAGCCGCTCCTACAGGGGTGGAGGCGGGAGCCGGCGACACGCTGGGCGCATAATCGCGCGATGATCATCGATTCGCTGCTCGACACCGACCTCTACAAGTTCACGATGATGCAGGCGGTGCTGCATCAGCATCCCGGCGCGCAGGTGGAATACCGCTTCAAGTGCCGCACGCCGGGCATCGATCTGGCGCAGTTCCTGGGGCAGATCTCCGACGAGATCGACGCGCTGTGCACGCTGCGCTTTCGCGCCGAGGAGCTGGACTACCTGCGCGGCCTGCGCTTCATCAAGCCGGACTTCGCCGATTTCCTCGGGCTGTTCCATCTGGACCGCAAGTACCTGCAGTTGCAGGCCTCGGCCACGGTGCCGGGCGAGATCGAACTGCGCATCCGCGGGCCGTGGCTGCACACCATCCTGTTCGAGGTGCCGCTGCTGGCGATCGTCAACGAGGTCTGGTTCCGCAACACCAGCGGCGACCATCACGCCGAGGGCCTGCGCCGGCTGCAGGCTAAGATCGCGCTGTTGCGCGACAGCAGCGGCTACGGCGGCTGCGCGATTGCCGACTACGGCACCCGCCGCCGCTATTCGCGAGCCTGGCACGGCGAGCTGTTGCCGGTGCTGCAGGAGACCCTGGGCGCGCAGTTCGTCGGCACCAGCAACGTGTATTTCGCGCATCGCTACGGGCTGACCCCGCTGGGCACGATGGCCCACGAATACCTGCAGGCGTTCCAGGCGCTGGGTCCGCGGCTGCGCGATTCGCAGGCCGCGGCGCTGGAGTCGTGGGCGCGCGAATACCGCGGCGACCTCGGCATCGCCCTGTCCGACGTGGTCGGGCTGGACGCCTTCCTGCGCGATTTCGACCCGTACTTCTGCAAGCTGTTCGACGGCATGCGCCACGATTCCGGCGACCCGTTCGAATGGGGCGAGCGCGTGCTGGCGCACCTGCAGCGGCAGCGGGTGGACCCGCGCGGCAAGGTCCTGGTGTTCAGCGACGGCCTGGACATCGACAAGGTGATGCGGCTGTACGCGCATTTCCAGGGCCGCTGCATGCTCGCCTTCGGCGTCGGCACCAATCTCACCAACGACCTGGGGCCGACCCCGCTGCAGATCGTGATCAAGATGGTCCGCTGCAACGGCCAGCCGGTGGCCAAGCTCAGCGACTCGCCAGGCAAGAACCTGTGCGACGACCCGGCGTACCTGGCCTATCTGCGCCAGGTCTTTGACGTGGCCGCCGATCCCGCATAGTGGGACGTGTGCCTGCCTCGCTGCGGCCGGTTGCGACGAAAATGGCAGCGAGGATTCGGTTGTAGGGACTTTGCTGTGGCGCAGCAGTGGGCTACCATTGGCGCTGAAAGTGAGAACTGTGTCGCATTAGTGGCAGCGGCTGCCATCTTGGCATCGTGCTTGCTGGATACCCTTGCCAGGCGCTCGTCGCGTCATTTTTCCATCAGAGGCAGCACCGAATGAGCTCTCCCGAGCTGCAGACGCATTTCCGCACCCAGGCCTGTTCGCGGCAGTGGCGCGGCTTTCTGCGCGCCTTGGCCCAGGAGTTCGCGGCGGAGCTGTCGACGGAGGACCTGGGGTTGCTGATGGCGCGGATCGGGCGTCGCTTCGCCGGCGAGCATCCGATCGGGGCCTGCGCCACGCTGGACGAGGCGCAGGCCGCGGTCAACCGGGTCTGGGACCTCATGGAGTGGGGCTATGCGCGCTTCGAGGAGCAGGCCGACCGGGTCGACCTGGCCCACGTCGGCTCGCCGTTGCAGATCGCCCTGGCCGGGGAGACGGCCGGAGCGGATGGATTCCTGGAAGGGGTGTACCACGCCTGGTTCGAGCAGGCCGGCATGTTGGCGGGTCTGGGGATCCGCGCAGTGCCGGCCGTCGAAGAGGATGTCCGTCGTTTCGTGCTGTGCCGGGTCGCCTGAGCGGGCCATCCGATTTCACCGGCTACAAAAAATCATCTTAGGGGGTGATCGATGTCCAAGAAAACCGACCATGCGGGCGCCGATGCGGCCGACGACATTTCCAGCCTGTTCGCCAAGCTCGGCAGCCAGGGCGCCAGTGCGTACCAGGATTTTTCCGGGGCGCGGCTGAGCGCGCCGGAGCCTGCCGCCGCCGAACCGCCGGCTGCCGCGGCGCTGCCGCCTGCCGCCGCTCCTGCACCGGCGCCGACGCTGTCGGTGGTGCGGGCGCCGGCCGAGCCCAGGCTGGCGGCAGCGCCGCCTGCCGTCCGGCCGCTCGCGGCCGAACCGGCGCGCGCGCCGCTGGCCAAGCCCGCGCTGCCGGAGCCGGCGCCGGCCAGCGCGGCCACGCCGCTGACCCGGTTGTTCCAGCGACTGCTCGACAGCGACAGCGCGCGCGCAGCGGCGCCCGATAGCCCGCTCAAGCGTTTCCAGAACCGCTGACCCGCGCGCGGCCGCTGGCGCCGCGCATCGTCGTCCTGTCGCCGCGCGGAGGGGAAAACGCGCGCCGGCTTCGCCCCCTTTTCGTTAGGAATCGCTGATGAGCGCTGCGTCCGCATCGCGTACCGGTCAACCCATGCACACACTGGCCACCTGGTCGCTGTGGGCGCTGGGCGCCTTGTTGTTGGTGTTCGTGGTCGCCATTCCGATGGACGTGCCGCAGCAGATGCTGTTCTCGCTGGTGGTGTTCGCCGCGGCGATGCTGTTGCGCCGCAGCGGTAGCCGGCTCGCCGTGCTGGTGATGATGTCGCTGTCGCTGGCGATGTCCTCGCGCTACATCTGGTGGCGCATCACCCAGACCATGGGGGTGAGCAGCGTGGTCGATCTGAGCCTCGGCCTGGGCCTGCTGCTGGCCGAGGTGTATGCCTTCACGATCCTGGTGCTGGGCTATTTCCAGGTGCTGTGGCCGCTCAACCGGCGCCCGGTGCCGTTGCCCGCCGACCAGAGCCAATGGCCGACGGTGGACCTGTTCATTCCCACCTACAACGAGCCGCTGTCGGTGGTGCGCTCCACCATCCTGGCCGCCAGCGTGATGGACTGGCCGGCGGACAAGCTCAACATCTACCTGCTCGACGACGGCCGCCGCGAGGAGTTCCGCGAGTTCTGCGTGCAGGCCGGCATCCACTACGTCACCCGCACCAACAACTTCCACGCCAAGGCCGGCAACATCAACGCCGCGCTGAAGAAGTCCAGCGGCGAGTACGTGGCGATCTTCGACTGCGACCACATCCCGACCCGCTCGTTCCTGCAGGTGGCGATGGGCTGGTTCCTGCGCGACCGCATGCTGGCGGTGGTGCAGATGCCGCATTACTTCTTCTCCGCCGATCCGTTCGAGCGCAATCTCGGCAACCACGGCAAGGTGCCCAACGAGGGCGAGCTGTTCTACGGCCTGCTGCAGGACGGCAACGACCAGTGGGACGCGACCTTCTTCTGCGGTTCGTGCGCGGTGATCAAGCGCAAGCCGCTGGAGGAAATCGGCGGGGTGGCGGTGGAAACCGTCACCGAGGACGCGCACACCGCGCTGAAGCTGCATCGGCGCGGCTACCGCAGCGCCTACATCACCGTGCCGCAGGCCGCCGGCCTGGCCACCGAGAGCCTGTCCGGCCACGTCGCCCAGCGCATCCGCTGGGCGCGCGGCATGGCGCAGATCGCGCGGCTGGACAACCCGCTGCTCGGCAAGGGCCTGCGCCTGTCGCAGCGGCTGTGCTACGCCAACGCGATGCTGCACTTCTTCTACGGGCTGCCGCGCATCATCTACCTGACCGCGCCGCTGGCCTTCCTGTTCTTCGGCGCGCACGTGATCCACGCCTCGGCGCTGATGATCCTGGCCTACGCCTTGCCGCACATCATGCAGGCCAACCTGACCAACCTGCGCACCCAGGGCAAGTTCCGCCATCTGCTGTGGAACGAGGTCTACGAGACCACGCTGGCCTGGTACATCCTGCGCCCGACCCTGGTGGCGCTGTTCAATCCCAAGCTCGGCAAGTTCAACGTCACCCCCAAGGGCGGCCTGGTCACGCGCAGCTATTTCGACCGGCAGATCGCCAAGCCCTACCTGTTCCTGCTGGTGCTGAACCTGGCCGGCCTGGCCGCCGGGGCGCTGCGCCTGGTCTACACCGACGCCACCGGCGAAGCGCAGACGATCTGGTTCAACCTGGTGTGGACCGTCTACAACGTGCTGCTGCTCGGCGCCACCATCGCCACCGCCAGCGAGATGCGCCAGGTGCGCCGCTCGCATCGCGTGCCGCTGGACATCCCGGCCACGCTATACCTGCCCGACGGCAAGGAACTGGCCTGCCGCACCGTCAACTTCTCCACCGGCGGCATGGCATTGAACCTGGTCGAGGCGTCGCCGGTGGAGCCGGACATGCTGGTCGACGTGGGCCTGTCGCATCGCAACGTCGAACGGCGCCTGCCGGCGATCGTGCGCCACGATCGCGACGGGCACATCAGCGTGCAGTTCCGTGCGATGTCGATCGAGCAGGAGCGCTGGCTGGTCGCCTGTACCTTCGCCCGCGCCGACATCTGGGTGTCGCAGTGGGGCCGCCACGACCGCGACAATTTCTGGAAATCGATGGGCCAGGTGTTCGCGGCAAGCATGCGCGGCTTCCAGCGCCTGGGCCAGCATGTCGGCGACAGCGTACGCGGCGGTTTCCGTTCGCGTCCGGCCGGCGAGGAATCCGCGCCGTGAGCCGCGTTTCCCCGTCTTTCCTCTCCTCTTTCTTCCGGTTTCCCTCGATGCGTCTACCTGCCTTGGCTGCATGCTGCCTCACCATCCTGTCCGGCCTGGCGCTGGCGCAGGAGCCGACGCTTCCCGCCACTCCGGCGGCGCCGGCCACCGCCGGCGCGGCCGCTGCGCCGCTGCCGGCAGCGCCGGCGCCCGCCGCGCCGACGCTGGGCGTGCAGGAGCGCTCGGCGACGCTGAAGCAGCTCGGCATGGACTACGAGATCACCCTGCGCGGCATCCAGGGCAGCGCCGGCGTGTCGTTCAGTGCACGCACCGACGAGGTGGTCGAGGCGGCGACGCTGCACCTGAGCTACAGCTACTCGCCGGCGCTGCTGCCGGAGCTGTCGCACCTGAAGGTCACCGTCAACGGCGTCACCGTGGCGACCCTGCCGGTGACCCGCGAGAACGCCGGCAAGCTGCAGCAGACCGACGTGCCGATCGATCCGCGCCTGGTCAGCGACTACAACCAGCTCAACCTGCAGCTGATCGGGCACTACACCCGCGAATGCGAGGATCCCGACCACACCAGCCTGTGGGCGAACATCGACCCGGCCACGCGGCTGTCGCTGAGCACCACGCCGCTGGTGCTGGCCAACGACCTGGCGCTGCTGCCGGTGCCGTTCTACGACAAGCGCGACACGCGCCGGCTGGAATTGCCGTTCGTGTTCCCGCAGCGTCCGGACCTGGCCACGCTGCGCAGCGCCGGCATCGTGTCCTCGTGGTTCGGCGCGCAAGCCGGCTACCGCGGCGCGGTGTTCAACGTCTCCATCGGCGACGTGCCGGCCACCGGCAACGCGGTGCTGTTCGCCACCCCGAACACGCTGCCGGCCGAACTGGCGACCGCCGAGAACGGCCTGGGCGAGATCGCCGGCCCAACCCTGGCGGTGGTTTCCAATCCGCGCGATCCGGCCGGCAAGCTGCTGCTGGTGCTCGGCCGCAACGACAACGACCTGCAGCAGGCCGCCACCGCGCTGGCGCTGGGCACGCCGTTCAACGGCGCCGTGGCCAGGATCGGCGAGCTCAAGCAGGCGCAGCCGCGCAAGCCCTACGACGCGCCGAACTGGATTTCCAGCGATGGCCCGGTGCGCTTCGCCGACCTGGTCGCGCAGACCTCGCAGCTCAACGTCAGCGGCTACCACCCGGACCTGATCCGGGTCGGCCTGCAGCTGCCGCCTGACCTGTTCGTGTGGCAGCGCGACGGCATCCCGGTCAACCTGCGCTACCGCTACACGGTGCCGGACGTGCGCAACAAGTCCGCGCTCAACGTCAGCATCAACGATGCCTTCGTCACCACGCTGCCGCTGAGCGGGCGTCCGTATGCCGAATCGCTGCCGCTGCAGTGGTGGCACGACCTCAAGGCCAAGGGCGCGATGCCGGTGGAGCAGAAACTGCTGCTGCCGACCGGCCCGTTCTCGGCCAACAGCCAGCTGCGCTTCCACTTCTTCTTCGACCGCCCGCAGGCCGGCGAATGCAAGAACACCTTCCCCGACGTGTCCGGCGCGATCGACGCCGATTCGAGCGTGGATCTGAGTTCGTTCCACCACTACATGGCGATGCCGAACCTGGCCGCATTCGGCAATGCCGGCTATCCGTTCACGCGCCTGGCCGACCTGTCCGAATCCACCATCGTGGTGCCGGACGAAGCCAGCGACCAGGACGTGTCCAACCTGCTGACCCTGCTCGGCAAGCTCGGCGCCTCCACCGGCTATCCGGCGCTGCGCGCCACCCTGATCCATGCCGGCGAAGTGGACCAGCACGCCGACAGCGACCTGCTGGTGTTCGGTTCCTCGCGCTCGCAGCCGCTGTTCCAGCGCTGGAGCGAGTACCTGCCGATCGGCGACGGCGCCACCGGCCGGCGCTTCTCGATGACCGACTGGGTGAAGGACAAGCTGCCCGGCTTCCTGTCCTTCGACGCGCGTCGCACCGACCTGCCGACCACCGCCGAAGTGGCGGTGAAGCCGGCCCCGGGCGACGTGGTGCTGATGGGCTTCGAGTCGCCGCTCAAGCCCGGGCGCAGCGTGGTCGCGCTGCTGGCCGAGGATCCGGCCAGCGTCGGCCAGTTGTTCGACGCGTGGTTCGAGCCGGCCACGCTGAAGGATTTCCAGGGCAGCGTGGTGTTGCTGCAGCAGGGCAAGATCCGCAGCCTGGCCGGCAACCAGTCCTATTACGTCGGCCACCTGCCGCTGCCGACCTGGGCGCGCTGGTACTTCTCGCAGCATCCGCTGCTGCTCGGCCTGGCGGTGGTGCTGCTGAGCCTGCTGCTGGCGCTGGCCGCACGCGTGGTGCTGCGCCGGCATTCGGCGCAACGGTTGCGGGAAGGGCAATGACCCCGCACGCGCGACAGCGCCGCCGCGTGCTCGGCGGCGCGCTCGCCGCGGGCGCTGCGGCGCTGCTGCCATCGCTGCCGGCCGCCGCCGCGGCGGCGGCCTGCGCGCCGTGGCGCGAGTGGACCGGCTTCGTCGCCAAGCACATCGACGCCAGCGGGCGGGTGATCGATTTCAGCAACGCCGACCAGCGCAGCACCTCCGAAGGCCAGTCCTACGCGCTGTTCTTCGCGCTGGTCGCCAACGATCAGGTGCTGTTCGACCGGCTGCTCGGCTGGACCCGGCACAACCTCAGCGGCGGCCGCCCGCAACAGGTGCTGCCGGCCTGGCTGTGGGGCCGCGCCGGCGACGGCAGCTGGCGCGTGCTCGACGACAACACCGCCAGCGACGCCGACCTGTGGATCGCCTACGCACTGCTGGAGGCCGGACGCCTGTGGAAGCGTCCCGGCTACACCCAGGCCGGCATGCAGATGCTGGCGCTGGTGCGGCGCCACGAACTGGCCGAATTGCCCGGCTTCGGCGGCATGCTGTTGCCGGCGATGCAGGGCTTCGCCAAGCCGCCGCGCTGGACGCTCAATCCCAGCTACATGCCGATCCAGCTGCTGCGCCGGTTCGCCGCCGCCGATCCGAAAGGGCCGTGGGCCGGACTGGCGCAGCGCAGCGCGCGCCTGCTGCGCGACAGCGCGCCGGTCGGGTTCGCCCCGGACTGGATCGGCTGGGACGGCCGCGCGTTCGCGGTCGATCCGGGCAAGGGCGCGCTGGGCAGCTACGACGCGGTCCGCGTGTACCTGTGGGCCGGCATGCTCGATGCCGGCGAACCGCTGCGCAATGCCCTGCTCGAGGACCTGTCCGGTCCGCTGCAGCAGTTGCAGGCGCAGGGCCATTTCAGCGAGAAGGTGGACACGCGCCTGGGCGTCGGCAGCGGCACCGCGCCGCCCGGCTTCGCCGCCGCGCTGCTGCCGTACCTGAGCGCGCTGCGCCAACCGCTGCTGCTGAAGGCGCAGGCGCAACAGATTCCCGCGCCCGGCGATGCCGCCGCGGCGAAACTTCCCTATTACGATCGGGTGCTGGTCCTGTTCGGGCGCGGCTGGCTCGATAACCGCTATCGCTTTTCCGCAGACGGCCTGCTGCAGCCCGCCTGGAGAACCCAATGTTCCGCATGAAACTCAAACCTCTCTACCTGGCCGGCATGATCGATCTGTGCCTGCTCGCCGGCAACGCGCACGCGCAGACCGGCAACGCCACCCAGCAACTGGTCAGCCAGGGCAACTACTGGCACGACCAGGGCCGCGACGATCTCGCCGCCGATACCTGGCGCAAGCTGCTGCGGGTCGATCCCAACCAGCCCGATGCGCTGCTCGGCCTGGCCCAGATCGACCTGGCGCAGGGCCGCCAGGGCGAGGCGCGCAAGCGCCTGCAGCAGTTGCAGAACACCCATCCGCAGGCGCCGCAGACGCAGCGCCTGAGCCAGGCGATCGGCGGCACTGGCGACAGCGTCAACCTGCGCAACGCGCGCCGCGCCGCCTCGGCCGGACGCTACGTGGAAGCGGTGCGCGAGTACCAGGCGCTGTTCGACGGCAAGGCGCCGCCGGATCACCTGGCGCTGGAGTACTACCAGGCCCTGGCCGGCACCCCGCAGGGCTGGGACGGCGCCCGCGACGGCCTGCGTCGGCTGGTCGCCGCGCAGCCCAACAACGGCGCCGCGGCGCTGGCGCTGGCGCAGGTGCTGACCTACCGCGAACCGTCGCGGCGCGAAGGCATCGCCCAGCTCGGTGCGATGAGCAAGCGTCCCGACGTCGGCGGCCCGGCGCGCGCCGCCTGGCGCCAGGCGCTGCTGTGGCTCAATGCCGGCAGCGCCGACGCGCCGCTGTACCAGGCGTTCCTGGCGGCCAATCCGAACGATGCCGAGGTCGCCGCCAAGGCCACCAAGCTGGGCGAGCAACGTGCCGCGCAGGCCGGCGATCCGGCCGGCGAACAACTCGGCGAGGCGTTCAAGGCGCTCAACGCCGGCAACCTGGCGGTGGCCGAGCAGCGCTTCACCCAGGTGCTGCGCGCGCGTCCGCGCGATGCCGACGCGCTCGGCGGCCTGGGCTCGGTGCGCCTGCGCCAGCAACGCTTCGGCGAGGCGCAGGAGCTGCTGCGTCCGGCCGCGGCCGGCAACGGCAAGTGGCGTTCGGCGCTGGACAGCGCGCGCTATTGGCTGCAACTGCAGCAGGCGCAGGCCGCGCGTGGCCGCGGCGACAGCGACGAAGCGCTGCGGCTGACCCAGCAGTCGCTCAAATTGCAGCCCAACGAAGCCACCGGCTACGTGCTGCTCGGCGACCTGCAGGCGGCCAGCGATGCGGCCGCGGCCGAGCGCAGCTATCGCCAGGCGCTGGCGCTGAGCGCCGACAATGCCGGCGCGTTGCAGGGCCTGATCGGCCTGTACAGCCGCCAGGGCCGTGCCGACGAAGCCAGCGCCCTGTTCGCCAAGCTCAGCCCGGCGCAGCGCGAGAAGGCCGGCGGCGAAACCACGCTGCGCTCCAACGTGCAGCGCGCCCGCGCCAAGCAGGCGCTGGAGGCCGGCGACACGGTCTCGGCGCAGAGCGAACTGGAAGCGGCGATGGTCGAGCGTCCCGGCGATCCGTGGGTGCGGCTGGACCTGGCGCGGCTGTACCAGCAGGCCGGGCGCCCGGACCAAGCGCGCAGCGTGATGGACGGCCTGCTCGCGGTGCATGGCGACATGCCCGAGGCGCTGTACGCCAATGCGTTGCTGGCGCAGGAACGCGGCGACTGGGCCAGCGCCTACGCCAGCCTGGAACGCATTCCCGGCGCGGCGCGGACCGCGGAAATGAGCGCGCTGCGCAACACCGCCTGGGTCGAACAGCAGGCCGCGCAGGCGCGGCTGCTGCAACAGCAGGGCCGCGCCGGCGAGGCGCAGCTGCTGCTGGCGCGCACCGAGGCCGCGCTCGGCGGTGCGCTGGAACAGCCGGCGCTGCTGGCGTCGATGGCCGGCGCCTATGCCGACATCGGCAGCAACCAGCGCGCGCTGACCCTGGCGCAGCGCCTGGTCGCGCAGAACCCGAACACCGAGGCGCGGCTGCAGTACGCCAGCGTGCTGCTGCGCGCGCAGCAGGACGCCGAACTGGCGGCCACGCTGCGCCAGTTGCGCGACACCGACATGAACGCCGAACAGCAGCGCCGCTACCAGGCCCTGCGCAGCGGCTACACGCTGCGCCAGGTGGATGCGCTGCGCGAACTGGGCAACCTGGAAGCGGCCTACGACGCGCTGGCGCCGCTGCTGGCGCAGCAGAACCAGGATCCGAAGGCGGTGGCGGCGCTGGCGCGGCTGTATGCCGGTGCCGGCGACCAGCGCCAGGCGCTGGTGCTGTATCAGCAGCAGCTGCAGCAATCGCCCAACGACCTGGACACGCTGATCGCCGCGGCCAATACCGCCGCCGCGCTGCGCGACCTGGACAGCGCCGAGGACTATCTGCAGCGCGCACTGGCGCAGGCGCCGGATTCGCCGGCGGTGTTGAGCGCCGCCGGCCGCGTGTACCGCAGCGCCGGCAAGAGCCGCAAGGCCGAGAGCTATTTCCGCGCCGCGCTGGCGGCGCAGGCGCGCGAGGCCGGCCAGCACGACAACGGCCTGCCGGCCGCCAACGGGCCGGCGTCCTTCGCCGGCGCCGGGCGCCCGCTGAACCCGTTCGCCGGCATGAGCGGACGCATGCCGCGCAGCCCGGCGGTGGTCTCCGACAGCCTCGGCGGCGGCTATCCGGCGCCGGCCTATGCCGCGGCCGGCCAGGCTCCGCTGCCGGCGATGCCGGCCGGTGCCGGCGCGGCTTACGCCGGCGGCGGCGACGACCTGCCGCCGCCGGCCACCGCCAGCGTTGCCGGCGGCGTGCAGTTGGCGGCACTGCCGGTGCCGGGCCAGCGCGCGCCGGCCGCGGCCAGCCTGGCCCCGTCCTACTATCCCGACGACCGCGTCGCCACCACCGGCAGCGCGCGCCAGGCGCAGGCGCTGGCGACCCCGGCGCGCACCGGCACGGTGCTCGACGAACTGCGCGAAGTGCAGTCGGAGAACAGCGACAGCCTGGCCGCCGGTGCCACCTACCGTGCACGCGACGGCGAGGCCGGACTGGGCAAGTTGAACGATCTGGAAGTGCCGCTGCACGGCGAATTCGCGGTCGGCGAGGGCAAGCTCAGCGTCGATGTCACCCCGACCCTGCTCGACGCCGGCACGCTCGACACCGCCTATTCCACCGCCAGCCGTTTCGGTGCCGGCCCGACCGCGGCGATGGGCGATGCGCTGGCCGCCGATCGCACTCCGATCAACGAGCTGATCGGCAGCGACCTGTACCAGTTGCTGCTCACCGAGGGCGACACCAACGCCACCCGCAACGCGCTGCGCACCTATGCAGTGAACACCGGCCTGTACAACGAGCTGTACAACGACACCGACGCCACCTTGACCAACGCGCAGCGCGAAGCCGCGGCACTGCAGGCGCTGTACGCCGAGCCGCTGTCGGCGTTCCTGCTCGGCAACGTCGCCGCGGACGTGTCGATCAGCACCCTGGCCAGCAACATCCTCGGCGACGCCTCGCGCAGCGCCGATCTCAGCGCGGCCGACATCGCCCGCTTCCAGGCGCTGGCCGCCAACACCACCGCGGCCAGCCTGACCCCGGCCGGCTTCAGCCAGGCGTTGTACACGATGGCGGCCAACGGCTCGGCCTCGCGGCGCATGGGCCAGGACGCCAGCGGCGTCGGCGTGTCGGTGAAGTACAAGCACGGCGGCTTCGCGGCCGACCTCGGCAGCACCCCGGTCGGCTTCCCCGAGCAGCGCATCGTCGGCGGCGTCGGCTACCGCGGCCAGATCGGCGAGAACTTGACCTACTCGGGCCAGGCGTTCCGGCGCGCGGTCAGCGACAGCCTGCTGTCCTTCGCCGGCGTCGACGACGGCCGCGCGGGACTCAGCTGGGGCGGGGTGACCAGCAACGGCGTGCGCCTGTCGGCCACGCTCGACAACGGCCTGCTCGGCGGCTACGCCAACCTGACCGCCGATCGCCTGGTCGGCCACAACGTCGCCGACAACGACCACCGCCAGGTGGACCTGGGCGTGTACGTGCACGCGCTGGAGACCGAGAACCAGTCGCTGACCGCCGGCCTCAACCTGACCGCGATGCAGTACGACAAGAACCTGAGCGGCTACACCTACGGCCAGGGCGGCTACTTCAGCCCGCAGGACTACGTCGATCTCGGCTTCCCGGTGCACTGGAGCGGGCGTTCGTCCGGGCGCAAGGTCAACTGGAGCGTGGACGCCAGCGTCGGCGTGCAGCATTTCCGCAGCGACGACAGCAACTACTTCCCGACCAGCGCGCAGATGCAGCAGGACGCCTACGACGCCGCATCGCTGGCCGCGCTGCTGGGCCTGGTGGACACCTACACCGCGCCGGTCTACGCCGGGCAGAGCAAGACCGGCGTGTCCTACAACGTTGCCGGCGCCGCCGAGTGGCAGCTGGCCCCGCAGCTGTTCCTGGGCGGGCGGCTGATCTTCAACAACGCCCGCGACTACAACCAGTTCAGCACCAACCTCTACGTGCGCTTCGTGCTCGACCGGCTCGGCGCCGGCCTCGGCCGCCGCCCGCAGGTGCTGGCCTCGCCGTACGTGGGCGAGTAGGGCAGGAGCGCGCTTCCTGCGTCGCGACCGAGGTCGCTCGCGCAGGGCTTGCGACCAGCGGTCGCAGACCTTGCAGAGAGGGGCTGCGGCTCCAGCGCCAGCAGACAGCGGCCTTGCTTCGGCACCCCGAAGCAAGACCGCTGGGTTCGAAGCTGAGCGTCTGCCGGCGCGATTGGCGGGGCCGATATCGCGCTGCGCCGCACCATTCAAGCGGTTGTGCAGCGACGGTGAGGCGGCGGAACGCGGCGCCGCCGGCGGCGCACGCACCCGTGCGACGCCAGCGCGAGGCTGGCGATACGCCCTGCAAATTCAAGCTTTCACTCGCTCAGGACGGAGGCCAAACGCCCCGCTGCGCTTGGCGATGCGCCGCATCAGGCTGACCATCGTCTTGTAGTTCGCACGATTTGTACACACCAGTTCGCACATCTTGTGTGACGATGGTCACTATTAGTTGGTGACCAATGGAGTGGTTGGTGAAGGTTCTTTGCGTTTTTGGTACGCGCCCCGAGGCGATCAAGATGGGGCCGCTGGTCCGCGCGCTGCGCGCCGCGCCGGACATCGATCCCCTGGTCTGCATCACCGGACAGCATCGGGCGATGCTGGACCAGGTAATGGCGTTGTTCGCGATCCAGCCGGATCACGATCTCGATGTGATGGTGGCCGACCAGACCCTCAACGGCCTGTGCTCGCGGCTGCTCGCCAAACTCGATGCCCTGTACGCGCAGGTGCAGCCTGACCGCGTGCTGGTGCATGGCGATACCAGCACCGCGATGAGCGCCGCGCTGGCCGCATTCCATCGGCGCATTCCGGTCGGCCACGTCGAAGCGGGCCTGCGCACCGGCAATCTGCAGCAGCCGTGGCCGGAAGAAATGAACCGGCGGGTGATCGACGTGGTCGCCGACCATCTGTTCGCGCCCACCGCCAGTGCGCGCGGCAACCTGCAGCGCGAGCACCTGTCCGGCCGCATCAGCGTCACCGGCAACACGGTGATCGATGCGCTGCAACTGACCGTGGAGCGGCTCGAGCGCGATGCCGCGTTGCGCGCGACGGTGGATGCGCAGTTCGCGTTCCTGGATCCGCGGCGCAAGTTGCTGCTGGTCACCGGGCATCGCCGCGAAAGCTTCGGCGACGGCTTCGCCAACATCTGCCGTGCGCTGGCCGAACTGGCGCAGCGCCAGGACCTGCAGATCGTCTATCCGGTGCATCTGAATCCGAACGTGCAGGGCCCGGTCCACGCGCAGCTGGGCGGGCTGGACAACGTGCACCTGATCGCGCCGCAGGACTACCTCGCCTTCGTGCGGCTGATGCAGCGCGCGCACGTGGTGCTGACCGATTCCGGTGGCGTGCAGGAAGAAGCGCCGGCGCTGGGCCGGCCGGTGCTGGTGATGCGCGAGGTCACCGAGCGCCCCGAGGCGGTCCAGGCCGGCGTGGTGACCCTGGTCGGCACCGATCCGGCGCGGATCGTGGCCGCGGTCGCCGCGGCCTGCGAGCTGCCGGCGCGGCCCGCGCGGTTCCTGCCCCACGCCAGCCCCTACGGCGATGGCCGCGCAGCGGCGCGGATCGTGGCCGCGCTGCGCGGCCAGTCCTTCGACAGTTTCGTGCCCGGCCGTGCCGCGGCGGTGTCCCACCTCCCTCTTTTTTCAGAATCGATGCCATGACCCAGACCCGCCGTCCTACCGCACGCTTCCCCCAGGTCTTGCCGCTGGCCCTGGTCCTGGCGACCGCGCTGCCGCCTGCCGCTGCCGCCGACTCCGTCGCCGGCCAGTTCGGCGAGTGGGCCGGCGCCACCACGGTCACCCGCTCGATGACCCTGCGCGAACTCGGCTTCAAGCAGCCGCTGGTGCTCAGCGGCCAGGAAAGCCAGCGCGAGATCTACCTGCCGGTGCCGGCCGGTGTGGCGACCCGCGATGCGCAACTGCAGGTCGATGCGCGCTACGTGCGCGGGCACACCGGGCGCAGTTCCAGCCTGCTGTCGATCGACGGCGACCCGGTGTCGGCGCGTTCGATCACCGATGCCCAGGGCGATGTCAGCCAGCGCATCGGCATCGACGGCTTCGCCCGCGCCAACGGCTTCGTGCGCTTCGGCGTGGGCTGGTGGTCGGTGGTCTCCGAGTACGAGTGCGCCGACCAGAGCGCGCCGGCCAACGTGCTGCGGCTGTCGCCGGAGTCGCGCTTCAGCTACCGCTTCGACGGCCGCGCGATCGACACCGTGGCCAAGGCCTGGGGCGCGTTGCCGGCCACCGTGCGGCTGCTGGTGGAGGGCCGCGCCAGCAGCGTGCAGAGCTACGACACCGCCTGGCGCGTGGGCACGGCGCTGGAGAACGGCGGCAAGCGCGTCGACGTGGTCGCGCTGCCGGCGGTGGGCGCGAGCGTGGACCTGCGCGGGCTGGCGATCCCGGCCAGCCTGGCCGGCATCCCCGCCTATGCGGCCTTGTCCGATGGCAGCGCCAGCCACCGCATCGGCAGCCTGGCCGAAGTCGGCGCGCTGCTGTCGCTCGGCGATGGCGGTCCGCTCGCGGTCGACGTGGCGGTGCTGAGCGATCCGTTGCGCGCCGGCGTGCGCGCCGCGCTGGATGCGCTGGGTACTCAGGTCGCCAGCGCCGCGCCGGACGCGGCCGGCGCGTTCGCCGCGTGGCGCAAGGCCGACATGGCCGGGTTCGAACAGCCGGCCGGCACCGCGTCGGTGCAGGTGGCGCTGGTCGGCGGGCATCCGACCCTGCTGGTCGCCAGCGGCGCCGGCGCCAAGGTCGCCGGTCTGTTGACCCAGCAATGGCGCGCCTATGCACAGGGCCGTGCGCTGCTGGTCAGCACGGCGTTGCTGCCGCCGGCCGACAAGGACGTGGTGTTGCTCGGCCGCCTCGGCGACATGGCCGGGACCCTGGACATCGTCTCGCGCGGCGACCGCACCGCGAACTTCGACCTGGGCGCGCTGTCCAGCGAGGGGCGCCTGCCCAGCGAAGTGGTGATCGACGTCAGCGCGGCGCCGAACCCGGCCGGGCAGGGCGCGGTCGCCTCGATCTTCTTCAACGACTATCTGCTGGGCGCCAAGGTGCTGAACGCCGACGGCAAGCCGCAGCGGCTGGTCGCCAAGGTGCCGAGCTACGCGCTGGCCGCGCGCAACCAGGTGCGGATCAGTTTCCTGCGCCAGCCGGCGCGTCCGTACTGCCATGATCCGGCCACCGGCTACCCGGTGTCGGTGCTGCCCAGCAGCCACATCCGTCTTGCCGAGCGCAGCCTCGCCGCCGATTTCGTCGGCGCGGCCTCGCAGCTGGCCGGCGCGCACGAAGTGTTCGTGCCCAGCGTCTGGCTGCAGGACGCACCGGCGTCGCTGCTCAAGGTGATCCATCTCGCCGGCGCGACCGGCGCCTCGCCGATGCAGGCCTCGCTCAAGGTCGGCGATGCCAAGACCGCGATCGCGCCGATCGGTCCCTACCTCAGCTTCGTGCTGGCGCCGCAGGGGCTGGCGCAGAGCGGGGCGGTGCGCGACGGAAAGCTGGTGGTGTCCGGCCCGGGCAAGCAGGTGCTGCTGGACCTGGCCGGGCTCGACCGCGCCGCCCTGGTCGAAGTGGTCGGCAGCGGCGCCAACACCGGGGTGATCTACCGCGAGCTGGGCACGCAGGGACCGCAGATCGCCGAACCGTTCCGGCTGATCCGCGGCAACCTGGCGCTGCTGGATGCCAGCGGCGTGGTGCAGGACTTCGACGGGCAGGACCCGACCGGCGCGCGCATGGCCGAGCAGAGCAACCCGGAGCCGCTGTGGCAGCAGCACATGGTGTGGCTGGTGGTGCTGGTGGGAGTGATCGTGTTCATGCTGCTGGCCGCGCGCGTGGTGCAGGTCCGTCGCCGCCGCCGCTCCGCGCAGAGCGGGAACTGATCGCACGTGGATAGTCTGTACTGGAACATCCACCTGGCCAACTACTACGCCTTCCTGGAGACGGCGGCGGTGGTGGTCGCGGTGGTGATCCTGATCTCCAGCCTCGACGACCTGTTCATCGATGCCTGGTATTGGGTGCGCGAAATCTGGCGCAGCGTGGTGGTCAAGCAACGCAGCGAATACCGGCCGTTGACCCAGCAGGACCTGCTGCAACGCCCGGAACAGACCCTGGCGATCATGGTGCCGGCCTGGGCCGAGTTCGACGTGATCGGGCAGATGGTCGAGAACATGATCGATGTGCTCGATTACCACGACTACATGGTCTTCGTCGGCACCTATCCCAACGACGAGCAGACCATCGCCGAGGTGGAACGCATGCGCCGCCGCTACAAGCGCATGCGCCGCATCGAGGTGCCGCACGACGGCCCGACCAGCAAGGCCGACTGCCTGAACTGGCTGGTGCTGGCGATCTTCGAGTACGAGAAGCAGAACGACATCGAGTTCGCCGGCGTGGTCCTGCACGACAGCGAAGACGTGCTGCACCCGATGGAGCTGCGCTTCTTCAACTACCTGCTGCCGCGCAAGGACATGATCCAGTTGCCGGTGACCTCGCTGGACCGCGAGTGGTACGAACTGGTGGCCGGCGTGTACATGGACGAATTCGCCGAATGGCACGCCAAGGACCTGGTGGTGCGCGAAAGCGTGTCCGGCATGGTGCCGTCGGCCGGTGTCGGCACCTGTTTCTCGCGCAAGGCGCTGCTGGCGCTGAGCGAGGCCAGCGACAACCAGCCGTTCAACACCGACAGCCTGACCGAGGATTACGACGTCGGCGCACGCCTGGCGGCGATGGGCATGCACTCGATCTTCGCGCGCTTCCCGGTGCAGTTCCGCGTGCGCCGCCCGTCGTGGTTCGGCTGGGGCCCGGTGCGCGAGCGCACCCTGCACATGGCGCTGTGCGTGCGCGAATACTTCCCCGACAACTTCCGCGCCTCGTACCGGCAGAAGGCGCGCTGGGTGCTGGGCATCGGCCTGCAGAGCTGGGAAACGCTGGGCTGGCGCGGTTCGCTGGCGACCAAGTACCTGCTCGCGCGCGACCGCAAGGGCATCGTCACCTCGTTTGTCAGCGTCTTCGCCTATCTGATCTTCCTGCAGCTGCTGCTGTTCTGGCTGCTCAAGATCGCCGGCGCGTGGGACACCCAGTTCCCGACCATCTTCCAGCGCGGCACCTGGCAGATGAACGTGGCGCTGCTGACCACCGCCGCGCTGGCCACGCGGGTGGCGCAGCGCTTCTACTTCGTCAACCGCCTGTACGGCTGGGAACACGCGCTGATGTCGATCCCGCGCATGGTGGTCGGCAACATGATCAACTTCATGGCCACCGCGCGCGCCTGGCGCCTGTTCCTGCTGTACCTGCTGTTCGGCAAGCGCATGGTGTGGGACAAGACCATGCACGATTTCCCCAGCGCCGCGCAGCTGGTGCATACGCGCAGGCGCCTGGGCGAACTGCTGACAACGTGGGAAGCGGTCGAGCCCGAGCGCCTGGTGCAGGCGCTGCGGCAGCAGGAGGGCGGGCGCCAGCAACCGTTGGGACGGATCCTGGTGGCGCAGGGCTGGCTGGACGACGAAACCCTGGCCGAGGCCATCGCCTTCCAGGGCGACCTGCCGCGCGCGGCGATCGACGTGGCGTATCTGCAGGCCGGGCGGTTCCCGTTGTCGGTGCAGGCCTGCGTGCAATGGCGGTTGCTGCCGTTGCCGTCGGACACGCTTGGCGAAGTGGCGGTCGCGGTCTCCAACGCGTTGTCCGAAGAAGAGCAGGCGCGGCTGCTGCACGACCTGGACGCGAGCGTGCTCAGGCAGGCGATCGCGCGCGAAAGCGAAATCAACGCCGGCCTGCGCCTGATCAGCGGCGAAAGCTACCGCGTCGACGCGGTGCCGCTGCTGGGCGATCTGCTGGTGGAGCTGCGCCTGATCGCGCGCGACCAGTTCGAGCGCGTGCTGGAAGAATACCGGCCGCAACGCGACGGCCGCATCGGCGACCACCTGGTGAAGCAAGGCGTCGCCACCCAGGCGGCGATCGCCGCCGCCGTGCGCGAGCAGCATCGCCGTGCGGCCAATCCCCAGTACAGCGTTGGCGGAGAGCTGAGCGTATGAGAATCAGCCTGCTCTCCGGCGTGATCGCACTGAGCCTGCTCGGCCTGGGCAGCGTCACCGCGCACGCGCAGCAACTGCCGCTGGCCGGCGCCGCCTACCGCATCGCCGAGGATGCCTACGCCTCCTACGCCCGCGGCGATTACCCGCAGGCCAGCCGCCAGGCCGCCGAAGCGGCGCGGCTGCGCCCGGACGTGGTGCGCCTGCGCCTGTTGCAGATCTACGCGCTGCAGAAGCTGGGCCGCGGCGACGAAGCGCGCGCGCAGGCACGCCGTGCGCTCGCCGATGGGCTGCAGGATCCGGCATTGCCGCACTTGGCGGTCAGCGCGAACGCGGCACCCGCCACGGCGGCGGCGGCTGCGCGCGCCGGCGGTGCACCCGCGCCACGCGCCAGCGCGCATCCGAGCCCGGCCGAGCAGGCCTACCGGCGCGCCTTCGCGCTCGCCACCGAGGCCTATGACGCCTACAACAACGATCGCATGGCCGAGGCCGCGGACAAGGCCGAACAGGCCTTCCGCCAGCAGCCGCAGCAGGGCGCCTGGGCGGTGCTGTGGGTGGCCGCGCTGGAGGCCCGGCAGCAGTTCGAACAGGCCGAGGCCGCCGCCGCCGCGGCGATCCAGCTGGGCGCGCCGAATGTCGCCGACCTGCAGGCCAAGCGCGTGGCGCTGGGCCGCCAGCGCGCGGTCAAGCCGGCGCAGCAGGGCTACCAGGCATTGATCGAACAGGACTTCGCCACCGCCGCCGGGTACGCCCGGCAAGCGGTGGCGTATGCGCCGGACGTGGCCTCGCATCGCCTGCTGCTGATGACCGCGCAACTGCTGGACGGGCAGTTGCCCGCCGCCGAGGCCACTGCCGACGCGGCGCTGGACAACGACAGCGAAGACACCGTGGCGCTGGTGATGCGCGCGTATCTGCGCCAGCGCCAATTGCATACCGAGCAGGCCAATGCCGATTTCGACGCGGCCCTGCGCCAGGACTGGCTGGATCCGCAGCAGCAACGCAACGTGCGCCTGCTGGCGGTGGATGCGGCGATCGCCGCGGGCGATCGTGCGCGTGGCGCGCGCCTGCTGCAGCCGTTGCAGGCCGATCCGTTGGCCGGCGCGGACGAGACCGCGCGCAAGCAACTCGGCCAGGCCATCGCCCAGCGCGAGAAGGCGCTGCGCAGCACGCGCCCGGCGCCGTCGCTGACCCTGGCGACGTACCCGGCGCCGTTCCAGCAATGCCGCGATACGCCGTACGGCACGCAGTGCGAACTGACGCCGGCCGACCTGCAGGGCACCGGCAGCGCCGCGCAGCGCGCCTACGCCGCCTACGGACGGCGCGATTACCAGGAGGCCATCCGCGAAGCGCAGCGCGCGCTGCAGGAGAACCCGGACAACGCCAGCCTGCAGAACCTGCTCACCACTGCGTTAGCCGCCGGCGACACTGCGCAACGCGCGCAGGCGCGGCAGCGCCTGGACAGCGCCTTGGGCCAGCGCCCGGCCGATGCCGGGCTGCTGATGCAGCGCGGTTACCTGCAGCAGCGCGACGGGCAACCGGCGCAGGCGCTCGACGATTTCCGCGCGGCCGAGGCCACCGGCAAGGCGCCGCCCAGCGTGGTGCTCGACCAGGCCTATGCCAGCGCCGCCAACGGCGACAACGCGCAGGCGGTGGCGCTGCTGCGCAGCGCGATCGATCGCGCCGACCAGGGCGCGTTGCCGCTGGACACGGCGCAGCGCTACAACACGCGCAGTTCGATCGCCAACCTCGGGCGCGAGTGGGGCATCACCGCCTCGGCCGGTTACCGCGGCGCGCGCCAGGCTGCGAGCAACCTGGGCGGCACGGCGATCAGCACTCCCGGCGATTCGGTGTTCAGCACGCTGGAGGCGTTCTGGCGGCCCGCGGCGCTCAACAACCGCCATGGCACGCTGGAAGCGTATGCGCGCGCGGCCAACACGCTGTACGACGCGGGCGGCACGTTCGAATCGGTGCGCGCCGTGGACCCGTGCACCGGCGAAGCCACCGAGGACGCGCGCGCCCGCGCCGAGCGTTTGAGCCGCTCGCGTTCGAGCGCCGGCTGGCCCTCCACCGTCGGATCGTTCGGCGTGCGCTACGCGTTCGGCCGCACCGGCCTGAGCGCCGGCATCGAGCGCCGCCAGTTCCTCGGCAGCGGCACCCGCAGCGGCGGCGTCTATCCGGACGCGGCCGCGATCCAGTGCCGCATCCAGCGCGACTCCAACCAGCCGCAGCAGATCAACACGCTGGCGCGCTATCGCCTGGACGACCATGCCGGCGGCTGGATGTCGTACCTGACCTACGGCTTCTATCACGGCACCGGCGTGCGCACCGACGTCAACCAGTGGTGGACGCTGAGCGGCTATGCGCAGGCCGGCTACAGCTGGGACGACAACCGCGCGCGCTTCAGCGTGGATCGGCTCGACGCCAGCGGCGCGCCGGTCGAAACCCTGCTCGACTCCGATGGCCGCCTGCATCGCACGCAAGCCTTCGCCGCTGCGGAACTGCGTGCCGGCCGCAGCTACCGGTTCGGTGCCGAGCAGACCCGCTGGGTGCTCAATCCGTATCTGGTGGTGGCCGCGGACTGGCTCGACCAGCGCTCGCGGGTCAGCGGCATCGACTACCCGCTGATCGGCGAGCAGGCGTTCGCCCTGTCCGACACCGATCGCAGCTGGTCGCTGGGCGCCGGCCCCGGCCTCGGCGTGCGCTACTGGTTCCGCGAGGACCGTTACAACGCGGCGCGCTCCTCGCTGGACCTGAGCGTGCAGTACCGCTTCGCGCTCGGCGGCGGCGATTCCCAGCGCGCCAAGGGCCTGTTCGCCACCGCCACCTTCAACTACTGACACCTGCCGAAAGAACCGCCATGACCGATGCTGTCGCCCCGATTGTTCCCATGCGTACCCGCGCCCTGTGGTTGGGCCTGCTGTGCGCGTTCGCCGCCGTGCCGGCGCTGGCCCAGGCTCCGGCTCCGGCCGCCGCCTCCGCCGCCGCGCAGGATTCCTCGATCGTGCTGGTCGGCAAGGACGGCTGGTTGTTCCCGGCCTGGGGCAGCCTGACCGAGGTCGATGGCGCGGCGATCGAACGCAACACCGCGTTGATCGCCGAAGCCCGTACCGCGCTGGCCGCGGCCGGCGTCGAGCTGGACGTGCTGGTGTTGCCGGACAAGGCGCTGTTCTACGAGGACAAGCTGCCCGACGGCAGGCGCATGAGCGATGCGGTGCGCGGGCGCTATGCGCTGATCCACGATGGCCTGGGCAAGGCGCAGGTGCCGGCGGTGGATGCGCTGCAGGTGCTGCGCCAGGTCAAGCAGGGCGGGCAGGAGGTGTTCTACCGCAGCGACCAGCACTGGACCCAGCCGGCGGCCGACGCGGTGGCGGTGGCGGTGGCCGCGCAGGTGCGCCAGCGGGTGCCGCGGCTGCACGGCCAGGACGGCACCGGCATGGCCCTGGGTAGCGAGATCACCGAGCGCCGCTTCGGCGATCTGGCCGAACTGTTCCTGACCGATGCGCAGCGCAAGGCGATCGGCCGCGACACCTTCACCGTGCGCCGCCAGTCCGAGCAGCAGGCGCTGCTGGACGACGCGCCTGCGCCGCTGCATGTCACCGGGCACAGCATGGTGCAGCCGTACTTCGGCTTCCCGCAGAAACTGTCCAACCTGCTCGATCGCCCGGTCTCGGTGAACTGGAAGCCCGGCAACGTCGGTCCCTGGGCGATGCTGCTGGAATACCTGGAATCGCCCGAGTTCCAGAAGGCCAGGCCGCAGGTGCTGGTGTGGCAGATGTTCGAGCCGTCCTATGCGCAGGGCCCGGATGCGCGCGGGCAGTGGGACAACGCCTCGATCATGAGTGCGCCGCAGTGGCAGGCGCGCCTGCACAAGGCCGTGGGAAAGTAGCCGATGCCTGCACGTCCCGGCGCGCCTGCGCCCCTGCCTGCGGCGGCCCCAGCGCGTGCGCATGTGACCACCGCTGCGGTGGTGATGATGCTGCTGGTCGCCGGGCTGCTGTCCGGTGGCTGGATGCTGGGCCGCGCGCCGCTACCGGCGGCGGCGCTGGCGCCGGCGCGCTGGAGCGATGGCGAGGCCGGCCGTGCGATCGATGCGGCGTTGCAGTTGCCGCTGCAGGCGCGCGCCGACCTAGTCGGCGCGGCGTTGCGCTATAGGTTGCTCGGCGATGCGGGGCCGCAGGTCGCGCTGGGCTGCCCGGGCTGGTTGTTCTACCGCGATGGCCTGCGTCCGCCGGCGGCGGCCGGCGAAGCGGTGTTCGCGCAGCGCGTGCGGCTGATGCGGCATTGGTCGCGGCAGTTGCAGGCGCAGGGCGTGCAGTTGCTGGTGGTGGTGGTGCCGGACAAATCGCGGATCGAGCAGGCGCACACTTGCGGCCTGCGCCACTCGGCGCCGATGCGCGCGCGGCTGGGGCAATGGCAACAGGCGCTGGCCGCCGCGGGCGTGGCATCGACCGACCTGCTGCCGGTGCTGCAGGCCGGCGACGCGCCGGTGTTCTTCCGCACCGATGTGCACATGAACCGGATCGGCGCGCAGCGCGCGGCCGATGCGGTAGCCACCTCCGCGCTGCCGCTGCTCGGCGGGCGCGGCGGGCAGGCCTTCGCGGTCGCTGCGCCCGGTGCGCCGACGCCGCGGATGGGCGACCTAATCGTGCTGGCCGGCCTGGAGCACGCGCCGCCGGCCTGGCGTCCGGCGCTGGATCGCGAACCGGAGCAGAGCATCGCACCGCTGCGCGGCGGTGGCCTGCTCGACGACACGCCACCGGTGGAGGTGCTGCTGTTGGGCAGCTCCAACGGGCGCCGCAGCCTGTTCGGCGAGCGCCTGGGCAATGCCCTGGGCCGCGAAGTGTGGAACCAGAGCCTGGACGGCGGCCAGTTTTCCGGCGCGCTGCTGGCGGTCTGGCCGCAGCGCGCGCAATGGCCGCCGAGCCTGAAGCTGGTGATCTGGGAATTCTCCGAAATGGCCCTGTCCTTGCCGCTGACCGATGGCGAGCAGGCGGCATTGGCCGGGATCGACTGAGCGCCGACCGACGATGCTGTTCAACTCCTTCCTGTTCCTGCTGCTGTTCCTGCCGATCGCGCTGGGCGTGCACTACCTGCTCGGTGCGCTGCAGCCGCGCCTGGCCGCGCTGTGGCTGTGCGTGGCCTCGATCGTGTTCTACGGCTGGTGGAACCCGCAGTTCGTGGTGCTGCTGCTCGGCTCGATCGCGTTCAACTACCTGGTCAGCCTGAGCGTGCTGGCGCTGGCCAGGCGGCCGCGGTTGCAACTGCTGGTCCTCGCGCTAGGCGTGGCCGCCGACTTTGCGCTGCTGGTGCACTACAAGTACGTCGCGGCGATGGTCACCTTCGTGCACGGCCTGGGCGTGGACATCGGCCCGATGGATGCCTTGATCCTGCCGCTGGGCATTTCCTTCTTCACCTTCACCCAGATCGGCTACCTGCTCGACTGCCGCGCCGGCCTGGTCAACGATCGCAGCCCGCTCAGCTACGTGTTGTTCGTGACCTTCTTCCCGCACCTGATCGCCGGCCCCATCCTCCACCACAAGGAAATGATGCCGCAGTTCAGCAGGCGCGAGACCTACCGCTTCCACGCCGACAACCTGTCGGTCGGCGGCATGCTGTTCGTGATCGGCCTGGCCAAGAAGGTGCTGCTGGCCGACAGCATCGCGCCGTACGCCGATGCCGGTTTCGCCAGCACCCGCGAGCTGCAGTTGTGGGGCGCCTGGGCCACCGCGCTGAGCTACGCGCTGCAGCTGTACTTCGATTTCTCCGGTTACTCGGACATGGCGCTGGGGCTGGCGCGGATGTTCGGCATCCGCTTCCCGCTCAACTTCAACTCGCCGTACAAGGCGACCAGCGTGATCGAGTTCTGGTCGCGCTGGCACATGACCCTGACCCGCTACATCACCGCCTACCTGTACTACCCGGTGGCGATGGCGGTGACCCGCTGGCGCAGCCGCCACGGGCGCGCCAGCGGCCCGGCCGCGGTGGCGTCGACGGGCGGCTTCGCGTCGTTGATCGTGCTGCCCACGGTGTGGGCGATGGGCCTGGCCGGGATCTGGCACGGCGCCGGCCTGCAGTTCCTGATCTTCGGCCTGCTGCATGCCGCCTACCTGGCGATCAACCATGCCTGGCGCATCTTCGTCGTCGGCCGCAAACCGGCGGCGCTGCGCACGCCCAGGCCGCTGCAGCATGCCGGCTATCTGGCGCTGACCTTCGCCGCGGTGCTGGTGGCGCAGGCCTTCTTCCGCGCCGACGGGGTGGGCGATGCCTGGCGATTGGTGCAGGGCATGGCCGGCCTGCGCGGCATGGAAAGCCTGCACGGGCTCGGCCTTGTCGCCGGCCTGGGCGTGGGCGATGCCTGGCGCCTGCTGATCGGCCACCATCTGCAGGCGCTCTACGTCGCGGCGTTGCTGGCGATCGTGTGGCTGGCGCCGAATGCGCACCAGATCATGGGCGTGTACTCGCCCGCGCTGGCCAAGCCGAGCCCGGCGCCGCGCGCGTGGATGCGCTGGCAGCCGAACCTGCCGTGGTTGCTGGCGATGCTGGCGCTGCTCGCGCTGTGCCTGTCGAGCCTGCACAAGGCATCGCGTTTCCTCTATTTCCAGTTCTGACAAGGTGAACCCCATGGATATGCAGACCCTCCAGACCCAACTCGGCGACATCGTCGAGAGCGTGATCGGTACCCGCGTGCAGCCCGACGAATACATGGAATCGCTGTTCGATTCGATGTCCAAGGTGCAGCTGATGGTCGAGGTCAAGGACCGCCTCGGCGTGACCCTGCCGATCGACGAGATCGACACGCTGGTCGAATCGGTGCAGGTGCTGGCCGAGTACGTGGCCGCGCACCGGCGTTGAGCGCGGACCGCGCAAGGAGTCGCACGCATGCGCTTTGATTTCGACCGCTGCCGCTTCGTCGAGCGCGACCATGCCGCGCAGGCGCCGGCGTTGCACGCTGCCGACGGCGTGCTGGACTGGGCCGGGTTGGAACTGGCCACGCAGGACTGGATCGCCCGCGCCCAGCGCGCCGGCGTGCGGCCGGGCCATGCGCTGGTGATCTGGGGCCACAAGCAGGCCGCCTTCGTAGTGGCCATGCTCGGCTGCCTGCAGCTGGGCGTGACCTATGTGCCGGTGGATACGATCAATCCGCCGGCGCGGCTGCAGCGCATCGTCGCGCTGGTGCATGCCGCCGCGGTCTACGACGCCGCCACCGATGCGTTCGGTCCCGGTGCCGACGCCGCGCGCGCGCTGGCGGTGCCGGACCTGGCCTACATCATGTTCACCTCCGGCAGCACCGGCGATCCCAAGGGCGTGCAGATCGGCCGCGACAGCGTGGCCCTGTTCGCCGGCTGGATTCGCGACTGTCTGGCGCTGGGCTCGGCGCCGGCGTTCCTCAACCAGATGCTGTTCAACTTCGATTTCTCGCTGTTCGACCTGTGCGGCGCGCTCGGCCTGGGCGGGTGCTGCGTGCTGTGCCCGCGCGAGGTGATCGCCGACAGCGAACGTTTCGTCGATCGCCTGCGCCAGTCCGAGGTGGCGGTGTGGGCATCCACGCCGTCGTTCGTGCGCCAGCAACTGCTCAACCCGCGCTTCGCTGCCGAACACCTGCCCGCGTTGCGGGTGTTCGTGTTCGGCGCCGAGTCGCTGACCCCACGCGTGGCCGAAGAGCTGTGGGCGCGCTTCCCGCAGGCGCGCATCGTCAACTCCTACGGCCCGACCGAAGCGACCTGTTCCACCACCTGGGTGGAGATCGATCCGGCACTGCGCGCGGCCGCGCCCAACCCGTTCCCGATCGGCGTGGCCAAGCCCTATGCCGAGGTGTTCCTCGACGCCGGCGAGATCTGCATGGCCGGCGACCACGTGATGCGCGGCTATCTGGATCGTCCCGACCTCGACCAGGGCGTGCTGTTCGACCATCACGGCAAACGCGCCTACCGCAGCGGCGACCTGGGCGATGTCGATGCGCAGGGCCGGCTCTACTTCCGCGGCCGCAGGGACGACCAGATCAAGCTCAACGGCTACCGCATCGAACTGGCGGAAGTGGATGCGGCGCTGTCGACCCTGGACGGCGTGGTCGCCGGTGCCGCGGTGGTGCTGCGCCGGCCCGATGGCAGCCTGGTGCGGATGATCGGCTTCGTCGAACTGACCGTAGCGGGCGCCGGTGCGGTACAGCCGCTGCCGGACGCGCTGCAGGACTGGAAGCAGCAACTCGGCCGCCGCGTGCCGGCCTACATGATTCCCTCCGAACTGATCGCCGTGGACGCATTGCCGACCGGCAACAGCGACAAGGTCGATCGCAAACAACTGGAGCAGCGCTATGCCATGGCGCGCACGCTCCGCAGCCAGGAAACGCCACGATGAAATTGATGCTCGCATTGCTCGCCGCTACCGCGCTCGCGCCACTGGCCGCCAACGCCCAACAGGGCGCCGCGGAAGGCCGCCTCGCGCAGCTGTACGCCGCGCGCCCGCCGGCCGGCTCGGCGTTCGTGCGCGTGCTCAACCCGGGCAACGCCGCGCTCGAGGTCGGCATCGGCAACGGCGCCGCACAGCGCATCGGCCCGGCCACCCGCGCCACCCGCTACGCCATCATCGAAGGCGGCAAGCCGTTCGCGCTGCGCGTGGCCGGCAAGACCCGCGAGCAGGCGCAGGTCGCCGCCGGCAGTTTCACCACACTGGTGCTGGATGCGGCCACGCCGTCGCGGCCGCTGGCGGTGCTGGCCGATGGCGGCGGCAGCAGCGATGCGCTCAAGGCCGAGATCCGCTTCTACAACCTGGCCAGCGACTGCGGCCAGGCGCGGCTGGCGATCGCCGACAACGGCGCGGTGGTGTTCCCGGCCGTCGCCGCGGGCGCCAGCGGCGCGCGTGCGATCAACCCGGTCAAGGCGCGCCTGGTGGCCGCGTGCGGCAGCAAGGACAGCGCGCCGTTGGCGCTGCCGTCGCTGCAGCCCGGCGACCACTACAGCCTGTTCCTGAGCGGCAGCGGCAATGCGCCGGTGCTGCAGGGCCAGCTCAGCGGCACCGATCCGGTCGGCCGCTGAGCCATGCGCGAGCGCCCCGTGTTCCGCGAAGACCACACGCTGTTCCGCGCCCAGGTGCGGCGTTTCATCGACAGCCAGATCGCCCCGCACTACGCGCAGTGGGAGCGCGACGGCATCACCCCGCGCGCGCTGTGGCGTGCGGCCGGCGCGGCCGGCCTGCTCAACTGCCAGTTGCCCGAACCCTACGGCCTGGGCGGCGACGCCGGGCATGCCGCCTGCGTGATCGAGGAACTGGCGCGGGCCAATTTCCTCGGCATCGGCTTCTCGATCCATTCGGACATGGTCGCGCCGTACCTGATGCAGTACGGCAGCGACACGGTGCGCGACGCGTGGTTGCCGAAGATGGCGCGCGGCGAGGCGATCGGCGCGATCGCGATGACCGAACCCGGCGCCGGCAGCGACCTCAAGGCGATCCGCACCCGCGCCGTGCGCCAGGGCGAGCACTACCTGCTCAACGGCCAGAAGACCTGGATCACCAACGGCAGCAACGCCGACGTGGCGGTGGTGGTGGCGACCGTGGCGCCGGAACTGGGCGCGCGCGGCTTGAGCCTGTTCTGCGTCGAGACCGCGCTGCCCGGCGTCACCCGCGGCGCGCCGATGGCCAAGATCGGCCAGCACGCGCAGGACACCAGCGAGCTGTTCTTCCAGGACGTGGCGGTGCCGGTCTCGCACCTGCTCGGCGAGGAACAGCGCGGCTTCGACTACCTCGGCGAACAACTGGCCGCCGAACGCCTGGCGATCGCGCTGCGCGCCGCGGCCTCGGCCGAGGGCATGCTCGAAGAAACCCTGGCCTACGTGCGCCAGCGCAAGGCGTTCGGCCGCCACCTGATCGACCACCAGAACACCCGTTTCGTGCTCGCCGACGCGGCGTCGCGGCTGGCGATGCTGCGCAGTTTCCTCGACCAGTGCCTGGACGCGCACATGCAGGGCGGGCTGCAGGCGACCACCGCGGCGATGGCCAAGCTCAACGCCACCGAGATCCAGGGCCAGGTGCTGGACGCGCTGCTGCAGCTGCACGGCGGCTACGGCTACAGCAGCGAATACGGCATCGGCCGCGCCTGGGCCGACGCGCGTGCGCTGCGCATCTTCGGCGGCACCAGCGAGATCCTGCGCGACATCATCGGCCGCGCCCTGTAGCGGGCGCGCGCCGGGCGGCTACTGGCGCCCGGCGCGCCACTGCCGGCGCAGCGCCTGCGCGCGCGGCGAGTCCTGCGACAGCCACGGGTCCAGCGCGAACGCGAAGATGCCGGCGGCGCCGCTGCGCTGCGCCCAGTCCAGCTGTTTCTGGATGCGTGCGGCATCGGCGGTCTGCGCCTGGAAGTGGCTGCCGTCGGCGGCCGAGCTGGGCAATTCCTCGAACAGCTCGACCACCACGTCGAAGGCGACCTGGCGCGCGCGCAGCGCCGCCAGCAGCGGATTCACCCCGTCCAGGTTGTCCAGCCCGGCGACGCCGACGCCGTCCTGCACCATCGGCCGCAGCGGCACCTGGTCGAGGATGCGATTCCACAGTTGCGGCAGCGAGCCGCTGGTCTGCAGCCGGCTGAAATACGTGGAGATCGCGCTGACCTTCTCGGTGCCGGCGCTGGCCGCAGCGCACAGCGCGGCCAGCCAACTGCACAGGCGCTGCTGCCGCGCGTCCTGCGCCCAGTGGAATTGCTCCAGTTCGTACGGCAGGTACCAGCCGTCGAAGTTGGCCTGCCTGCTCCACGGCGCGGCCTGCAGATAGGCGCGCGCGTGGTCCAGGGTCAGCGCCAGGAACGCATCCAGCGTGGTCAGGTCCGGCGCCTGCAGTGCCTTCCACCAACCGCTGTGATACGGCAGGCCGACCCGCACCTGCAGGCCGGCGGCGGCGGCGGTGGAGAAGATCAGCTGCAGCGTGCTGTCCGGCAGGGTCCAGTCCGCATCGCCGCCGCCGCCGTACAGTCCGGCCCACTGCACCACGATCTGCCGGCAGCCCAGGCGCTGGGCGAGCGCCATGTGCTGTTGCCAGTCCTGCGCGCCCAGCTGCAGGTGGCTGCGCCACGGCTGGATGAAGCTGCCGTCGAACCGCGGCGGCTTCGCACAGCCCGGCAGCATGCCCACTGCGCACGCAGCGGGAACCAGTACGGCCAGACGCAGCAGGTCGCGCCGGCTGGGCGAGAAGGAAGCGGATCCAAAGCGATCGTTGTGCATTGCTTGCGCGCGGCGGAGTCCAGGTCGTTGTTCTACAGCATCGCCACGAAAGAGCGCGTCGCATCGTCTCCGCGATGCGGCGCGGCGGCCGTTGCAAAAGCGCCGCTGCAGATGGATTTCGCGGTGGCGCGCGGCGCAGGCTTTGAGTCCTGTTCGATGAGGCGCCAGGCACGTCGGCCAGGAAAGGCCGCCAGGTGGCGGCCGACACCACCGGCAGCCGCCGCTGCAAAGCACTTGCGAATGGCCGGCCGGGTGCACTGCAGGAGGGGCTTCAGCCCCGACCGCATCCGCCGCCGGGACTACCCTCGGTGACGCTGACGCGATCAGGCTGCAAGCGCGCGCCAGTCGGCGGATAATCGGTGCGGCACTCGGGCACAGGAGCAGGGCATGATCCGCGACATCATCCGCATGGGCGACCAGCGCCTGCTGCGCATCGCGCAGCCGGTCGACAATTTCGGCAGCGCGGAGCTGCACGCGTTGGTGGCCGACATGTTCGAGACCATGGACGCCGCGCGCGGCGTCGGCTTGGCCGCGCCGCAGATCGCGGTGGATCTGCAGCTGATGGTGTTCGGCTTCGACAGCAATGCGCGCTATCCCGATGCGCCGGCGGTGCCGCGCACCGCGCTGGCCAACGTGCAGATCGAGCCGCTGTCCGACGAACTGGAAGACGGCTGGGAAGGCTGCCTGTCCATTCCCGGGCTGCGCGCGGTGATTCCGCGCTACCGGCAGATCCGCTATCGCGGCCGGGACCCGGACGGCAACGCGGTGGTGTGCGAGGCCGAAGGCTTCCATGCGCGGGTGGTGCAGCACGAGCACGACCACCTGATCGGCCGGCTGTATCCGTCGCGGATCCGCGACTTCGGCAAGTTCGGCTTCGAGGACGTGCTGTCCTACGAGCTGTAGCGCTTTGGCCGGGGCTTCGCCCCTGTAGAAGCGGCTTCAGCCGCGACATGTCCTTGCCGAAGGTGCCGGTCGCGGCTGAAGCCGCTCCTGCAGGTCAAGGCGGCCGAGAGAATCCCAGCGCCGAAATGCACACGGCCCGCTGTCAGGCGGGCCGTGGCAAGAAACACTCGCTTACTCCGCGCCCGCTTACTTCAGCGCCTTGAAACGCAGCCGCTTCGGACCGGCGTCGTCGCCCATGCGCCGCCGCTTGTCGATCTCGTACTCGCGGTAGTTGCCCTGGAAGAACTCCACGTGCGAGTTGCCTTCGAACGCCAGGATGTGGGTCGCGATGCGATCCAGGAACCAGCGGTCATGCGAAATCACGAAGGTGTTGCCGGGGAACTCCAGCAGCGCGTCTTCCAGTGCGCGCAGCGTCTCGATGTCCAGGTCGTTGGACGGTTCGTCGAGCAGCAGCACGTTGCCGCCCTGCAGCAGGGTCTTGGCCATGTGCAGGCGGCCGCGTTCGCCGCCGGACAGGCTGCCGACCAGCTTCTGCTGGTCCTGGCCCTTGAAGTTGAAGCGGCCCAGGTAGGCGCGCGACTGGATCTCCACGCCGTTGATGTTGAGGATGTCCAGGCCGCCGGAGACTTCCTGGAACACGTTGTGGTTGCCTTCCAGCTTGTCGCGGCTCTGGTCCACGTAGGCCAGCTTCACCGTCGGCCCGAGCACCATCTCGCCCGAGTCCGGTTTTTCCATGCCGATGATCATCTTGAACAGCGTCGACTTGCCGGCGCCGTTGGGGCCGATGATGCCGACGATGGCGCCGGACGGCACCAGGAAGCTGAGGTCGTCGATCAGCAGGCGGTCGCCGAACTTCTTGGTGACGTGCTTGAACTCGAGCACCGCGTTGCCCAGGCGCTCGCCCGGCGGAATGAAGATCTCGTTGGTCTCGTTGCGGCGCTGGTAATCGACCGACTGCAGTTCTTCCAGCCGTGCCAGACGCGCCTTGCCCTTGGTGCGGCCGCCCTTGGCGTTCTGCCGCGACCACTCCAGTTCCTTCTGGATCGCTTTCTGTCGCGACTTCTCCTGATTGTCTTCCTGCTTCAGGCGCTCTTCCTTCTGCATCAGCCAGTCGGTGTAGTTGCCCTTCCACGGAATGCCGCGGCCGCGGTCCAGTTCCAGGATCCACTCGGCGGCGTTGTCGAGGAAGTAGCGATCGTGGGTCACCGCCACCACGGTGCCGGTGTAGCGCGCCAGGAACTGCTCCAGCCATTCGACGGACTCGGCGTCCAAGTGGTTGGTCGGTTCGTCGAGCAGCAGCATGTCCGGCTTCTGCAGCAGCAGCCGGCACAGCGCCACGCGGCGCTTCTCGCCGCCCGACAGCGGGCCGATCACCGCGTCCCACGGCGGCAGGCGCAGCGCGTCGGCGGCGATCTCCAGCTGCTGCTCGACCATGTGCGCATCGCCGGCGGCGAGGATCGCCTCCAGCCGCTGCTGCTCGGCAGCGAGCTTGTCGAAGTCGGCGCCTTCCTCGGCATAGGCCTCGTAGATCTTGTCCAGCGCGGCCTGCGCCTGCAGCACTTCGCCGACGCCTTCCTCGACCGCTTCGCGCACGGTCTTGGCCGGGTCCAGCTCCGGCTCCTGCGCCAGGTAGCCGACCTTGATGCCCGGCTGCGGGCGTGCTTCGCCGCTGAAATCGGTGTCCACGCCGGCCATGATCTTCAGCACGGTGGACTTGCCGGCGCCGTTGAGGCCGAGCAGGCCGATCTTGGCGCCCGGGAAGAACGACAGCGAGATGTCCTTGATGATCTGGCGCTTCGGCGGCACCGTCTTGCTGACGCCGTTCATGGTGTAGATGTATTGCGACATGGGGTCTCCGGAAGGCGCAGGACGCCCGCCGGCCGGGGCCGGAAGGCGCGAAATGGATGCCCGCGATTATAGCGGCACCGGCGTAGGCACGTCGGCTGCCGGCCTGCCTGCGCCGCGTACCGACGCGGTGCCGGGAGCGGCTGGGTTCAGGTCGCCGCGGCGGGCGCCAGGCGCCGCTGGCGCTGCCGGTAGACCAGCGTGCAGGCCACCAGCAGCAGCATCGCCAGCCACTCGCTGACCAATGCCGCCTGCATCGCCGCCAGGCTGCCGCCGCCGCGCGCATGCGCGTAGACCGCACCCAGCGCCGCCGGGCCCAGGCCCATCGCCGCCTGCAGCACGGTGGAAAGCATGGCGCTGCCCGCACCGGCATGCTCGGTCGGTACCTGCGACAGGCCGATGCGGTAGAAGCAGGCCACGATCCACGCCTGTCCGGCACCGATCAGCGCCGTCGCCGGCGCCAGCGCGAGCCAGCCGGGATGCGGCCACACCGCGCGCAAGGTCCACGCCAGCGCGAGCAGGCCCAGCATCTGCACCGTGCAGCCCAGCAGCAGCGTCGGCAGCAGCCCGAACCGGGCCACCGCGCGCGCGCTGAGCAACGCCGAACAGAAGTACGCCGCGCCGAGCACGATGAAGGCATTGCCCGACTGCAGCGGCGACAGCCCGGCGCCGGACTGCAGGGTCAGCGCCAGCACGAACATGAAGCCGCTCCAGCAGGCGAAGAACAGCGCGCCCAGCAGCAACGCGAAGCGCACGCTGGGCAGGCGCAGCAGCGCCGGCGGCAGCAGCGGCACGCGGCCGCGGCGTTCCTGCCAGGCTTCGGTGCGGGCCAGCGCCGCCAGCAAGGGCACGGTGGCGGCCAGCACCGCCAGGCACGGCGCCGACCAATGCAGCGTGGGGCCGAGCGCCAGCGGCAGCAGCAGGCAGGCCAGGAACAGCCCCAGCAACCCGGCACCGGCCAGGTCGGGCGGCATCCGCCGCGCCGCGCGCGTCTCCGGCACCGCGCGCAGGCCCGCCAGCGCCAGCACGCAGAACGGCAGGTTGATCAGGAAGATGGCGCGCCAGCCGGAACCGGCGATGTCGGCAGTGACCAGGGTGCCGCCCAGCACCTGGCCGATGACGAAGGCGATCCCGCCCAGCGAGCCGTACAGCGCCAGCGCCCGCGCATGCGCCGTGCCGCGCAGGCTGACGTGGATGGTGGCGAGGATCTGCGGCACCGCCAGCGCTGCGCCCAGGCCCTGCAGCACGCGACCGGCGAGCAGGGCGGCCACCGATCCGGCCAGCCCGCACAGCAGCGAGGCCACCGCGAACAGCAGCACGCCGGCGGCGAACACCCGACGCCGGCCCAGGTTATCGCCCAGCCGCCCGCCCGCGGCCAGGCCCACCGCGAAGGCCACGCCGTACACCGCCACGATCAGTTCCAGCGCCGTCGCCGAGGCATGCAGCGTGTGGGCGATCGAGCCGAGGGCGACGTTGATGATGGAAAAGTCGATCAGCGGCAGCATCTGCCCGAGCAGCAGGATCGCCAGGCCCCAGGCGCCCAGCCTCGGCGGCGAGGCGCTCGGGCAGGCGCACGCCGGCGGCTGCCGGTCGAGGCGGTCGAGGGAATGGGGCGCGGCGGCGGGAGCGGAGGAGGTGGTCATGGCGTGCAGTATCCGGACCGCTTAAACTGGTACAAGTAGTTATTTATCCTGGTACTGGCGCTTCCTGCCTGCGATTGGGATCGCTGCGGTGGAGCAGGGAGAACGGCAAATGACGGGTGATCGGGTGGATCCCATGACCGACGCGGCGGGCGGCGCTGCCGCTGCCATGCACGGCCCCGCGCTGGCGGTCGAACGTGCGCGCGCGCTCGGCGCCTTCCTGCGGGCGCGCCGGGAGAGCCTGGATCCGGCGCGGCTGGGCCTGCCGCGTGCCGGCAGGCGCCGCACGCCGGGCCTGCGCCGCGAGGAGGTGGCCGCGCTCGCCGACGTCGGCGTCACCTGGTACACCTGGCTCGAACAGGGGCGGCCGGTGCGCGCCTCCGCACGCGTGCTGACCGCCATCGCCGGCGCCCTGCAGTGCTCGGAGGTGGAAACCGGCCACGTGCTGGCGCTTGCCGGATTGGGCGATGTGGCGCCCCGGTTGCAGCCGCCGTGCGAGCGATTGACCGACACCGGGCGCATGCTGCTCGATCAGCTCGGCCCCTGGCCGGCGATGCTGCAGAGTCCGCGCTTCGACATCCTCGGCGCCAATCCGGCCTTCGAGCGGCTGATGGGAGTGACCCTGGCGGAGCTGCCGGAAGCCGACCGCAACTGCGTCTACCAGGCGTTCACCAACCCGCACTGGCGCGCGCGCCTGGCCGATCGGGACAACGCGCTGCAGCACATGGTGGCGCTGTTGCACGCCGCGATGGGCGAGCACCTGGGCGAACCGGCCTGGGAGCGCCTGCTGGCGCGCTACCGCGCCGCCTCGCCCGAGTTCGATGGCCTGTGGCAGCAGCGGCGCGAGGTGCGCGGGGTGGAAAACCAGCTCAAGCGCTTCCACCACCCGCAGGCGGGCGAACTGCAGCTGCAGCAGGTCAACTGGTGGTCGGCGCCGCGCAACGGCAATCGGCTGGTGGTGTACCTGCCTGCCGACGAGGCGGCGCGGGTCGCGCTGCTGCAACTGCATGCGCAGCCGGCCGAGGTTGCCGCTCCGGCCCACCGCCACTGAGCGCAGGTGCGCAGGCCGGAGCCAGGGCGCCGGTCAGCGCAGATGGCGGCATGCGTGCCGGGTTGCGGCGGACAGGCCTGCGCCGGTGTCGCCGATCACGTCGAAACGCCGCCGTGGACAGGAAAAAGAGGGCCGAAACGTAATGCGCGCTTACCCGTTTCGGGAAAGCTGAATACGTAACCGGTTCCAGCAGGAAGCGGTTCAGACGACAAGCGCATTAATGCAGTCGTGACACCAAAAGTGACGGAGCAGCCATGAACATCAAACGCATTGCCACCCTTGCCCTTTCGTCCCTGCTGGCGCTGGGTTTCATGGCGCCCGCGGCGTTCGCCCGCGACGGTTGGGACAACCGCGATCCGCGCGGCTGGCACGACCGCGATCACGACCGGCGCGACCGCGACTACGACCGGCACGACCATGATCGCGACCGCTACTGGCGCGAACGCGAACGCCACGACGACCGCCGCTACTACAGCCAGGGCTATCGCGACGGCTACCGCGGCCGTCCGGACGTCGTCTACTACCGTCCGGGCCCGCCGCCGTGGGCGCGCGGCCAGCGCTACTACGGTCCCAACTACGTGGTCTACGACTACGACCGCTACCAGGTGCGGCGCCCGCCGTACGGCTACCGCTGGGTGCGCGACGACCGCGGCAACCTGCTGATGGTCGCCATCGCCAGCGGCATCATCGCCGACCTGGTGCTCAACGGCCGCTGATCCGGGCCGCACGGCACGCCACGACGGCCTCCTTCGGGAGGCCGTCGTCGTTTTGGTTCGCCGCCGGCCCTGCGCGGGGCTTAAACTAGCGGTCTGCCTTTTGTCCATGCCCCCTGGAGACCCGATGTTCCCGCGTGCCGCCCGCATCGAAACCTACGATCCCGAACTGGCCCAGGCCATCGCCGCCGAAGCCGGCCGCCAGGAAGACCATGTCGAGCTGATCGCCAGCGAGAACTACTGCAGCCCGCTGGTGATGGAAGCCCAGGGCAGCCAGCTGACCAACAAGTACGCCGAGGGCTACCCGGGCAAGCGCTACTACGGCGGCTGCGAATTCGTCGACATCGCCGAGCAGTTGGCGATCGATCGGGTCAAGCAGCTGTTCGGTGCCGACTATGCGAACGTGCAGCCGCATTCGGGTTCGCAGGCCAACCAGGCGGTGTACCTGGCGCTGCTGCAGCCGGGGGACACCATCCTGGGCATGTCGCTGGCCCACGGCGGCCACCTGACCCACGGCGCCAAGGTCAACGTCTCCGGCAAGCTGTTCAACGCGGTGCAGTACGGCGTAAACGAGCAGGGCCTGATCGATTACGACGAAGTCGAGCGGCTGGCGCTGGAGCACAAGCCGAAGATGGTCGTGGCCGGCTTCTCCGCGTATTCGCAGAAGATCGACTGGGCGCGCTTCCGCGCCATCGCCGACCAGGTCGGCGCGGTGCTGTTCGTGGACATGGCGCACGTGGCCGGCCTGGTCGCCGCCGGCGTCTACCCGAGCCCGCTGGAGCACGCGCACGTGGTCACCTCGACCACCCACAAGACCCTGCGCGGCCCGCGTGGCGGCATCATCCTGGCCAAGGGCGCGAGCGAGGACCTGGTCAAGAAGCTGCAGTCGATCGTGTTCCCGGGCATCCAGGGCGGTCCGCTGATGCACGTGATCGCGGCCAAGGCGGTGGCGTTCAAGGAAGCGCTGGAGCCGGAGTTCAAGACCTACCAGCAGCAGGTGGTGAAGAACGCGCAGGCGATGGCCAAGACCCTGATCGCGCGCGGCTACAAGATCGTCTCCGGCGGCACCGAGAACCACCTGATGCTGGTGGACATGATCGGCAAGGACGTGTCCGGCAAGGACGCGGAAGCGGCGCTGGGCAAGGCCCACATCACCGTCAACAAGAACGCGGTGCCCAACGACCCGCGCTCGCCGTTCGTGACCTCGGGCCTGCGCCTGGGCACCCCGGCCATCACCACCCGCGGCTACCTGGAGCAGGACAGCATCGACCTGGCAAACTGGATCGCCGACGTGCTCGACGCCCCGGCCGACGACGCCGTCATCGCCCGCGTGCGCGACGCGGTGACCGCGCAGTGCCGGAAGTATCCGGTGTATGGCTGAGCGGCGGGGATTCGGGATTGGGGATTCGGGATTGGCCAACGGCCATTCCCGTGGACCCGCGCGTTTCCGAATCCCCACTTCCCACTCCCCAATCCCGGCGCTCTGAATGCACTGCCCCTTCTGCCAGCACACCGACACCCGCGTGATCGATTCGCGGGTGTCCGAGGACGGCGCGACGATCCGTCGCCGCCGCGAGTGCGAGGCGTGCGGCGAGCGGTTCAGCACGCTGGAGACGATCGAGCTGAAGCTGCCGACGGTGATCAAGAGCGACGGCGGTCGCGAGGCCTTCGACGCGCGCAAGCTGCGCACCAGCTTCGATCGCGCGCTGCAGAAGCGGCCGGTGGCCGAGGAGCAGATCGAGGCGGCGGTGCGTGCGGTGGTGCACCAGCTGCGCATGTCCGGCGAGCGCGAGTTGCCGTCGATCCGCGTCGGCGAATACGTGATGGCCGAACTGCGCAAGCTCGACCACGTCGGCTACGTGCGCTTCGCCTCGGTGTACCGCAGCTTCCAGGACGTGGCCGATTTCCGCGAGGAGATCGAGAAGCTCGAACGCGAGTTGCCGGTAGGCAGCGAACAGTTGCCGCTGCTGGAGCTGGTCCGCGCTGACAAGCCGGGCGACAAGTCCGGCAAGCGCTGAGGGCGGCATGCGCATCGTCTGCCTGGCCGAGGCGCCGCAGCACATTACGGCGTTGGCCCGCGAACACCTGCAGGCCTTCGGCGAGCTGCTGCCGGAGTGGAACGTGGTCGAGGCCGAGGCCGACCTGCGCAGCCATCGCTGCGATACCCGCATCCCGACCAGTTGGATCGCGCTCGATGGCGACGACTGGCTGGGTTCGGTCAGCCTGCTGCAGAACGACGATGCGCGCATCCGCCAGTTCTCGCCGTGGCTGGCGACGCTGTACGTGCGCCCGCAGGCGCGCAGCGGCGGCGTCGGCGCGCACCTGGTCGCGCATTGCGTGCAGGCCGCAGCGCGGCTGCAGGTGGGGTATCTGTATCTGTATTGCGAAGCGCGGCTGGTGCCCTACTACGAAGGACTGGGCTGGGAGCCGCATGCGCAGCTGCCGCTGGGGCCGCTGCAGGTGACGGTGATGCGCATCGACACCGGCGCGCTGGCGGTACGGGCGCAGACGTCATGAGCGCGGACGTCATGAGTGATTTTTCCGCCGACGATCATCGGCACATGGCGCAGGCGCTGCGCCTGGCCGAGCGCGGCGCCTACACCACGCGTCCCAACCCGATGGTCGGCTGCGTGATCGTGCGCGACGGCGCCGTGGTCGGCGAGGGCTTCCACCAGCGCGCTGGCGGTCCGCATGCGGAGGTGTTCGCGCTGCGCGCCGCCGGCGCGCGCGCGCGCGGCGCCACCGCCTACGTGACCCTGGAGCCGTGCGCGCACTACGGGCGCACCCCGCCGTGCGCGCTGGCGCTGATCGAAGCCGGGGTGACGCGGGTGGTGGCGGCGATGGCCGACCCGTTTCCGCAGGTCAACGGCGGCGGCTTCGCGCTGCTGCGCGAAGCCGGCATCGAGGTTCGTTTCGGGCTGATGGACGCGCAGGCGCGCGCGCTGAATCGCGGCTTCCTGTCGCGGGTGGAACGCGGCCGGCCGTGGCTGCGGGTCAAGCTCGGCGCCAGCCTGGACGGGCGCACCGCGCTGGCCAGCGGCGAATCGAAATGGATCACCGGCGCGGCCGCGCGCCAGGACGTGCAGCATTGGCGCGCGCGCGCCGGTGCGATCCTCACCGGCGCCGGCACCGTGCTGGCCGACGACCCGTCGCTGAGCGTGCGCCTGGACGACGGCGCCGAGGCCGTGCCGCCGTTGCGGGTGGTGCTGGATGCGCAACTGCGCACGCTGCAGCAGGCCAAGGTGCGCGACGCTGCGGCGCCGACCCTGTACCTGCATGCGCTGGGCGTGGCGCCGCCGGCGCTGCCTGGGGTCGAGTTCGCCACGGTCGCATTGCAGTCGGGCCGCTTCGACCTGGACGCGGTGCTGCGTCTGCTCGCCGCGCGCGGCATCAACGAGGTGCAGGTCGAGGCCGGCGCGACCCTGAGCGGCGCGCTGCTGCGCGCCGGCCTGGTCGACGAACTGCTGCTGTACCTGGCGCCGCTGCTACTCGGCGACGCCGCGCGTCCGCTGCTGGCCGGGCTGGGCATCGACACCATGGCGCAGCGCGTGCCGCTGCAGTTGCTGGAGACGCGCCAGATCGGCGACGACCTGCGCCTGCTGCTGCGGCCGGTGGCGGTGGACGCGGGGTAACGGCAACCGCCATCCGCTGCGCCGGCGTGCTGCCGCCACGGCGCACGGTTGCCGCCTTCGCCGCGACGCTACGTCCCATCGGTGGCGCGCCCCGCCGCAGCGGGTGCCAAGCCGCGCCCTGCTAGAATGCGCACGCCGGTTCGCCGGCAACCACAAACGTCTTCAGGGCGGGGTGCGATTCCCCACCGGCGGTAGGTGCGTTCGCGCACGAGCCCGCGAGCGCTTGGGTCGTCGAACCGGCATGCAGTGCGGGTGCGGGAATCCAAGGTCAGCAGATCCGGTCCGATGCCGGAGCCGACGGTATAGTCCGGATGAAAGAAGACGGCCTTCGCGCAGCCTTGCGGCTGTGCGCGTGCCTGTTTGCCTTGTGGCGTTTTTCGCTCACCATTCTTGCGAGAAACGTTTATGTTCACCGGAATCATCGAAGGCGTCGGCCGCCTGGCCGCAAGCCAGCCGCAGGGCGGCGATATCCGCTTCACCTTCTCCACCGGCAACCTGCCGTTCGCCGATGTGCAGCTCGGCGAGAGCATCGCGGTCAACGGCGTGTGCCTGACCGTGGTCGCCTTCGACGCGGCCTCGTTCCAGGCCGATGCGTCCACCGAAACCCTGTCCCTGACCACGCTCGGCGCGCTCGCCGAAGGCGCGGCGCTGAACCTGGAGCGGGCGATGCGCCCGACCGATCGGCTCGGCGGGCATCTGGTCAGCGGCCATGTCGATGGCCTCGGCAGCGTGCTGTCGGTCCACGAGGACGCGCGCGCGCAACGCTGGCGTTTCGCCGCGCCGCCGGCGCTGCTGCGCTACATCGCCAAGAAAGGCTCGATCTGCGTGGACGGGGTCAGCCTGACCGTCAACGACGTGGACGACGCCGGCTTCGAGGTGGCGCTGATCCCGCACACGGTGGCGAACACCGCGTTCGCGCATACCGCGGTCGGCGCGGCGGTGAACCTGGAGATCGACCTGGTCGCGCGCTACGTCGAACGCCTGCTGCACGGCCGCCAGGGCTGACCTGCGCCGCACCCGTCATCTGCCGTGCCGTCGCCGCTGCCCGCGGCGGCGCGCGGCGCCTTCCGTCTTCTGCGAGTCCCTCATGTCGCCATCCACCGCCCCCAGCCTGAACTTCGCCCCCGTCCCCGAGCTGCTGGAGGAAATCCGCGCCGGCCGCATGGTGGTCATCGTCGACGACGAGGACCGCGAGAACGAGGGCGACCTGATCATGGCCGCCGAGCTGGTCAAGCCCTCGGACATCAATTTCATGGTCACCCATGCGCGCGGCCTGGTGTGCCTGTCGCTGACCCGCGAGCGCTGCGCGCAGCTCGGGCTGGCGCCGATGGTCCAGCACAACACCGCGCAGTTCCACACCAACTTCACCGTCAGCATCGAGGCCGCCGAGGGCGTCACCACAGGCATCTCCGCCTATGACCGCGCGCATACCGTGCGCACCGCGGTCAAACCCGATGCCAAGCCGCACGACCTGAGCCAGCCCGGGCACATCTTCCCGCTGATCGCCCAGCCCGGTGGCGTGCTGACTCGCGCCGGCCACACCGAGGCCGCCGGTGACCTGCCGCTGCTGGCCGGGCTGGAGCCGGCCGGGGTGCTGGTGGAAGTGCTCAATCCCGACGGCAGCATGGCGCGGCGCCCGCAGCTGGAGGAATTCGCGCGCCTGCACGGGCTGAAGATGGGCTCGATCGCCGACCTGATCGCCTACCGCCTGGCCACCGAGCACACCGTCGAGCGCATCGACGAGCGCAGCATCGAGACCGAGTTCGGCGGCTTCACCCTGGTCACCTATCGCGACCGCATCGCCCACGACCTGCATTTCGCGCTGGTCCGCGGCGCCCCGGACGCGGACACGCCGACCCTGGTGCGGGTGCAGGTGGAAAACCCGCTGGCCGACCTGCTGCACTGGCGCCGCGATGATTTCGGCGTGGCCGCCAGCGACGCGCTGCGCGCGATCGCCGCCGCCGACAGCGGGGTCATGGTGGTGCTGTCGGCGCCGCGCGACAGCCAGGCGCTGCTGGCGCGGCTGCGCAAGCAGCCGGACGTGGTCGCCAACAGCAAGGACGTGGGGCAGTGGCGGCGCAACGGCGCCGGCAGCCAGATCCTGGCCGACCTGGGCCTGGGCAAGCTGCGCGTGCTGGGCACGCCGCGCCGGCAGGTCGGCCTGGCCGGGTTCGGGCTGGAGGTGGTGGAGCATGTGGAGTTGGAGCCGGGATTGGGGATTCGGGATTCGGGATTCGGAAAAAGCTGACTCGCCTGCGCTGCTGGGTGATCGGCGTCTTACGCTCTTGCGAGTCCCGAGTCCCGAGTCCCGAGTTCCCGGCCCCAAACACGCCGCCTGCTAAACTCTCCCACCCACTGAACCTGCCACCGCCATGACCCACTACGAAGGCGACCTCCGCGCTCCTGCAGCGGCCCGTTTCGCGATCATCGCCAGCCGCTGGAACGCGCGCATCACCGACGTGCTGGTCGCCGGCGCGCGGGAGAGCCTGTCCGGCAACGGCATCGCCGACGAGGCGGTGGACGTGATCCGCGTGCCCGGCGCGTGGGAACTGCCGCTGGCCGCCGCGCGCCTGGCCGCCGCCGGCAAGCACGCGGCGATCATCGCGCTGGGCTGCGTGATCCGCGGCGACACCCGCCACTACGAACACGTGGCCGATGGCTGCGCCGAAGGCCTGCTGCGGGTGTCGCTGGACTTCCGCATCCCGGTGCTCAACGGCGTGCTGGCGGTGGAGCAGGTCGAGGACGCCGAGGCGCGCGCCGGCGGCAGCCATGGCAACAAGGGCGAGGAAGCGGCGCTGACCGCGCTGGAAATGGTCAATCTCCTGGAGCTGCTGCGATGAACAAGCCCGCTGGCCACAAGCATGTCCGCCGCGACGGCGTCGATCCGGTGCTGCGTTCGCGCGCGCGCCGGCGTGCGCTGCAGGCGATCTACGCCTGGCAGATCGCCGGCGGCACCACGCAGCACGTGATCGCGCAGTTCGCGCACGAGCAGGCGCACGAGATCGCCGACCTGGTGTACTTCGAGAACCTGGTCGAAGGCGTGCTCAAGCACCGCGCCGAACTGGACGCGGCGCTGGTCGGATACCTGGACCGCACCGTCGAGGAAGTGGACGCGATCGAGCGCGCAGTGCTGCGCCTGGCCGCCTACGAACTGCTGCACCGCCACGACGTGCCGTACCGCGTGGTGATCAACGAAGCCATCGAAACCGCCAAGCGTTTCGGCTCCGAGCACGGCCACACCTACGTCAACGGCGTGCTCGACCGCGCCGCGCTGGAATGGCGCACGGTGGAGTCGGGTGGCTGAGTAGCTGGGAATGGGGAATCGAGAATAGGGAATAGGGAATGGCAAAAGCTAAAAAGCCAAAAAGCTAAAAGCGACTGCCGCGGCGGTCGCGCCCTGTGGCAGTTGGCGTCTCGGCTGTTGCCCTCGCTCTTCCCATTCCCCATTCTCGATTCCCCATTCCCAGCCTCAAAATGCCCGAATTCGATCTGATCGATCGCCTGCGTGCCCGGATCGGGACGCATGCGGACGTGCCGTTGGGCATCGGCGACGATGCGGCGCTGCTGCAGCCGCCGTCGGGTGAGCAACTGGCGATCACCACCGATACGCTCAACGCCGGCGTGCACTTTCCGCTGGAGACCGCACCCGCCGACGTGGGCTGGAAGACGCTGGCGGTGAACCTGTCCGATCTCGCCGCGATGGGCGCGCAGCCGCGCTGGTGCACGCTGTCGCTGTCGTTGCCGCACGAGGATGCCGGCTGGATCGACGCCTTCGCCGACGGCTTCTTCGCCCTGGCCGATGCGCACGGCATCGTGCTGGCCGGCGGCGACACCACGCGCGGGCCGCTGTCGCTGTCGGTCACCGCGATCGGCAGTGTGGCGCCCGGCGCGGCGCTGCGCCGCGACGGCGCGCAGCCGGGCGACGAGATCTGGGTCAGCGGCCGTCCCGGCGAGGCTGCTGCGGCGCTGGCGCTGTGGCAGGCCGGGCGCCTGGACGTGGCCCGTGCCGCCGCCGATCCCGTGCACGAACATCTGCGCCAGCGCCTGCTGCGGCCGTCGCCGCGGGTCCAGGCCGGGCTGCGCCTGCGCGGCCTGGCGCACGCCTGCGTGGACATTTCCGACGGCCTGCTGGCCGACCTGGACCACATCTGCGCGCGCAGCGGCGTCGGAGCCGAACTGTGGTTGGCCGCATTGCCGGCAGTCGCCGCGCCGGCGGAGGCGAGCGCCGCGCAGGTCCACGCCTGGCAACTGGGCGGCGGCGACGACTACGAACTGTGCTTCACCGCCGCACCGGCGCAACGCGCAGCCATCGTGCAGGCGTTGCGGGCGATCGGCGAGGAAGCGACGCCGATCGGGCGCATCGTCGCCGGCGGCGGCGGCATCGTCGTGCGCGACGCGGACGGCCAGCCCTGGCAGCCGCCGCGGCGCGGCTACGAGCATTTTTTCGCCGGGTAGGGAAGTCCGCGAGTCGCTTCGCGCCGGACCCTCACCCCAACCCCTCTCCCGGTGGGAGAGGGGCTAAGGCACATCGCGGCTGTTCCCTTCTCCCATCGGGAGAAGGTGCCCCGAAGGGGCGGATGAGGGTACGGCCGAAGCTAAAGACGGCGGACCAGCTGAGAACCCAGGGCAGCCACAAGCGCCCCACCATACCGTGCCGCACTGCGGCGTGAACTTGTCCGTACCGGCTGGTATGGTCGCGACGCCCGATTCCCCCGCATCGCGTACCCGTAACCGTTTCTGGCAGCTGGGCCATTCCGACCCGGCGCCGTTTGGGAGGCAGTACATGCGTATGTCCGTGTCCCGCTGCATCGCCCTGTGCGCGATGCTGTTGTTCTCCTCCGCCGCGTCCGCCGGAGGTTTCAGCAAGCAGTACCAGACCATTTCCAGTTGGGACGGCACCAAGCTCGGCGCGCTGGTGCTGGTGCCGCAGGGGCAGGGGACCGGGCCGTTCCCGCTGGTGGTGATGCCGGCCAGCTGGTCGCTGCCCAACCTGGAATACGTGGGCCGCGCCAGCGAGCTGGCCAGCAACGGCTACGTGGTGGTCAGCTACACCTCGCGCGGGTTCTGGGATTCGGCAGGCGTGATCGATATCGCCGGGGCGCCGACGGTGGAAGATGTCAGCACGGTGATCGACTGGGCGCTGGCCAACACCCCGGCTAATGCCAAGGCGATCGGCGTGTCCGGCATTTCCTACGGTGCCGGCACCAGCCTGCTCGCCGCCGCGCGCGATCCGCGGATCAAGGCAGTGGCCGCGCTCAGCGGCTGGGCCGACCTGCAGGCCTCGCTGTACGCGAACGCCACGGTCAGCGAACAGGGCGTCGGCCTGCTGGTGGCCTCCGGCGCGATCACCGGCCGGCCCGGGCCGGACCTGGCGCAGATCAGTGCGCGGGTCGCGGTCGGCGACTACGACGGCGCGGTGCAGGGCTTCCTGCCCAAGGCCGGCGAGCGCAGCGTGATCAACGAAGTGCAGGCGCTCAACCGCAACGGCACTGCGGTGCTGATGGCCAACGCGTTCAACGACGGCCTGTTCCCGCCGAACCAGTACATCGACCTGTACAACCGCCTGAGCGGGCCCAAGCACCTGATGTTCAGCCAGGGCGATCACGCCACGGCCGAACTGCCGGGCGCGCTCGGCCTGCCCAACGAGGTCTACACGGAAACCACCCGCTGGTTCGACCATTACCTCAAGGGCCAGGCCAACGGCGTGGACAGCGAGCAGCCGGTGCAACTGGCCACGCTCAACGGCACCTGGCTGCGCTACGCCGACTGGAACAGCGTGCAGGCCGGCGCGACCCGCTATGGGCTGACCCGCCCGAGCGGCCTGATCGCGACCGGCACGCTGACCAACAGCACCAGCAGCGGTTGGAGCAAGGGCATCGCCACCGGCGTACCGACCCTTGCCGATTCGGGCGTGCTGCTGGTCAGCGGCCTGCTGCAGGGCCTGGGCCAGCCGGTCACCACCTCGATCCCGCTGGTGGATCGCAACGGCGCGGCGGTGTGGAGCGGGCCGGTGTACACCAGCGCCAAGCGCCTGGCCGGCAGCCCGTCGCTGCGGGTGACGGTGACTCCGAGCCAGGCCAATGTGTCGCTGTTCGCCTACCTGTACAGCATGAACGGGCTCGGCGTGGCGCAACTGCTCAGCCACGCGCCGTACACGCTGCGCAACGCGACCCCGGGTGTGGCGACCACGATCGACCTGCCGCTGCAGGCGACCGCCGCCGACATCCCGGCCGGCAACCGCCTGGTACTGGTGGTGGACACCACCGATCCGCGCTACAGCTCGGCCAGCCGCTTCGGCGGCAGCGTCAGCTTCAGTTCGCCGGCGGCTGCGCCGTCGAGCCTGAGCGTGCCGCTGCACTGACCTGCGTGTGACGGAAAGGCCGGCGCAATGCCGGCCTTTCCGGCGTCTTGCCGTAGCTCCGTAGCCCCGCGGCCGCGGAAATTACGCGAAATTTACGCGGCAGCCGGCATCGGCCGATAGCGACTTTACGGCCCCGCGCCGGAACATGACCAGGTCGGCGGAATGGTTCCGCCCTGGATCCGACGTCATGCGTTCCCCGCTTTCCTGTGCCGCCCGCCGACGCCTGTCGCGCGGCGCGCTTGCGCTTTTTCTCGTTGCCGGCAGCGCAGCGGCCGACGCCGCCAGCGTCAGCGGCAATGCCACGCTCACCAGCGACTACGTCTGGCGCGGCAGCACCCAGAGCGACGGCGATCCCGCTGTGCAGGCCGGTCTGGCGCTGGCCGCCGACAACGGCGCGTACGCGTCGCTGTGGGCCTCGTCGATCAAGTTCGACAGCACCCCGCACGCCAGCACCGAAGTCGATGGCGTGCTCGGCTGGCGCGGCCAGTGGACGCCGGACTGGGCCTGGGACGCGAACCTGACCCGCTACCAATACCCCTCGGCCGCCGCGCTGAACTGGACCGAGCTGGGCGCCACCGTGACCTGGAAGCAGCGCGTGTGGGCGCAGCTGGGTTGGTCCGACGATGCGCTGGCCAGCGACAGCACTGGCACCTACGCGCAGCTCGGCGCGCGCTATCCGTTCAACGAGCGCTTCCGCGTCGAGGCGGCGGTGGGCCACTACTGGCTCGCCCGCAGCTACGCAGACAGCTACACGCATGGGCTGGTCAGCGCCGTGTTCACCCTGCCCAGCGTCCGCCAGGGCGGACCGGGGCTGGAGCTGCGGCTGACCGCGCACGACACCGACCGCGCCGCCGAGCGGCTGTTCCCCGACATGGCCGGCACGCGGGTCGAAGCCGCGCTGCAAGCCACCTTTTGAGTTCCGAGGAGAGATGACATGCCGACCTGGCTATCGCTGATCTGCGGCGTGGCGGTGATCGTCGCCGCCGGCTACCTGTTGTACGTGATTCTGCGTCCCGAAGATTTCTGAGCCGAGTGCCACTTCCATGATCGATACATTGCTTGTCTATGCGCTCGCGCTGCTGCTGGGTTGGCCGCTCGGCCTGTACCTGGCCAAGGTGATGCGTGGTGCGCCGATGCGCGGCGACGCGCTGTTCGGCTGGATCGAACGGCCGCTGTACCGCCTGCTCGGCACCGATCCGGCGCGCGGCATGAGCTGGCGCGGCTATGCCGGCGCGTTCCTGGCCAGCAACCTGGTGCTGGGCGTGCTGGTGTTCGTCCTGTTCGTGACCCAGGCGTGGCTGCCGCTGAATCCCGATGCGGTGCCCAACATGCGCTGGGACGTGGCCCTGCACACCATGGTCTCGTTCCTGACCAACACCGACCAGCAGCACTACTCCGGCCAGGCGCAGCTGTCGTATCTGTCGCAGGCGGTGGGCGTGGTCGGGCTGCAGTTCGTCACCCCGATGATGGGCCTGGCACTGGTGGTGGCGACGCTGCGCGCGCTGTTCGGTGGGCGAGCGGTCGCAAGCTCAGCCGATGCCCTATCGGCATCGGCTGCGACCGGGAGCGCCCGGCCATGGATGGCCGGGCAGGAGGATCCGGAGCCGACGTCGTCGCGCCATGGACGGCAGCATGCGACCGCTGTAGCACCAATGCAGCACACCACGCTCAGCGTCGACGAAGCCGACGTCGGCAACTACTGGGCCGACGTGATCCGGCCGACGCTGCGCTTCCTGCTGCCGCTGTGCCTGCTGTGGACCGTGCTGCTGACCCAGCAGGGCGTGCCGTCCACGCTGGCCGCCGGCCCCACCGCGACGCCGCTGGACGCCAGCGCCGGCATGGCCGCGCAGAAGATCCCGCTCGGCCCGGTCGCGGCGATGGTGGCGATCAAGCAGCTCGGCACCAACGGCGGCGGCTGGTACGGCCCCAACAGCGCGATGGCGCTGGAAAACCCGACCCCGTTCTCCAATCTGCTGGAGATGCTGGCGATCGTGCTGATCCCGGTGGCGATCGCGTTCATGGTCGGCCCGTTCACCGGCCGGCGCAAATTCACCGTGCTGGTGTTCGGCAGCATGCTGGCGATGTCGCTGGCTTCCACCGCGGTGTCGGTGTGGTCCGAAGGCCATTCGGCCAGCACCGCGAGTGCGGCGCTGATGGAAGGCAAGGAAGTGCGCTTCGGCGCCGATGCCTCGGCGGCGTGGTCGTCGCTGACCACGCAGACCTCCAACGGCTCGGTCAATGCGATGCACGATTCGCTGGCGCCGCTGACCGGCGGCGTTGCCATGGTCAACATGCTGGTCAACGCGATCTGGGGCGGCATCGGCTGCGGCCTGCAGCAGTTCCTGGTGTACCTGCTGCTCAGCGTGTTCCTGGCCGGGCTGATGACCGGGCGCACGCCGGAGCTGTTCGGGCGCAAGATCGAAGCCGGCGAAGTGCGCCTGCTGGCCTTGCTGATCCTGCTGCAGCCGCTGGTGCTGCTCGGCTTCACCGCGCTGACCCTGGCCATGCCGGCGGCGATCACCGCCACCTCCAATCCCGGCTTCCACGGCATCAGCCAGGTGTTCTACGAGTACACCTCGGCGTTCGCCAACAACGGCTCCGGCTTCGAAGGCCTCGGCGACGGCATTCCCTGGTGGAACCTGACCTGCACGCTGGTGCTGATCCTGGGCCGCTATCCGGCGCTGATCGTGCCGCTGATCGTGGCCGCGCAGATGGCGCGCAAGCGCGTGGCGCCGGAAACCGGCGGCAGCCTGCAGGTGGAAACGCCGACCTTCGCGCTGACCCTGATCGCGGTCATCGCGGTCCTGACCGTTCTGCAATTCACGCCGGCACTGGTGTTGGGCCCGATCGCCGATCACCTGACGCTTGCCGCGCACTGAGACCACGACCATGAGCACCCCGCTTCCGCAAGCTTCTTCCTCCGTCCACAAGCCCGGTCTGCTCGACGGCCCCGCGTTGCGTGCGGCGCTGCGCGCCAGCGTGCTGAAACTTTCGCCACGCCATCTGCTCGGCAGTCCGGTGATGGCGGTGGTGTTCGCCGGCACCTTGCTGTCGGCGCTGATCACCGTGGCCGGGCAGGGCGCACCCGCGTTCGGCTGGGCGGTGACCGCGATCCTGCTGATCACCGTGCTGTTCGGCAATTTCGCCGAAGCGGTGGCCGAGGCGCGCGGTCGCGGCCAGGCCGCCTCGCTGCGGCGCGCACGCAAGGACCTGGTGGCGCGCCGGGTGAGCAGCGCGCAACTGGACGGCGAAACCAGCATTCCCGCCGCCGAACTGAAGCCCGGCGACCTGGTGGTGATCTCCGCCGGCGAACTGATCCCGGCCGACGGCGAGATCGTGCACGGCGTGGCCACCATCAACGAAGCCGCGGTCACCGGCGAATCGGCGCCGGTGCTGCGCGAGGCCGGCACCGACCGTTCCGGCGTGATCGGCGGCACCAAGGTGCTGTCCGACGAGATCGTGGTGAAGGTCACCGCCGAGCCGGGCCACAGTTTCCTGGACCGCATGATCGCGCTGGTCGAAGGCGCCAACCGGCAGAAGACACCGAACGAGATCGCGCTGACCATGCTGCTGGCGGCGATGACCCTGACCTTCCTGATCGTGGTCGCGAGCTTGCCGATCATCGCCGGCTATGTCGGCGTGCGCATCGATCCGCTGCTGCTGATCGCGCTGCTGGTGTGCCTGATCCCGACCACCATCGGCGGGCTGCTGCCGGCGATCGGCATCGCCGGCATGAACCGCGCGCTGTCGGCGAACGTGCTGGCCAAGTCGGGCAAGGCGGTGGAAGTAGCCGGCGACGTCGACGTGCTGCTGCTGGACAAGACCGGCACCATTACCTACGGCGACCGCCAGGCCACCGCGTTCCATGCGCTCAGCGGCGTCGATGCGGTGCAACTGCGCGAGGCGGCGATGCTGTCCTCGCTGGCCGACCCGACCCCGGAAGGCAAGTCGATCGTGCGCCTGGCGCGCGAGCAGGGCATGCCGCCGGCCGATCCGGACGGCGCCAGCTTCGTCGCCTTCACCGCGCAGACGCGCATGTCCGGCGTCGATCTGGCCGCGCAGGGGCAACAGCCGCCGCGTTCGATCCGTAAGGGCGCGGCCGATGCGGTGATCCGCCACGTCACCGCGCTGGGCGGGCAGGTGCCGGCGGAACTGAAGGGTCGCGTCGAGCAGGTCGCGCGCAGCGGCGCCACGCCGCTGGTGGTGGCCGAGGGCCGGCATGTGCTCGGCGTGGTCGAGCTGTCGGACGTGGTCAAGCACGGCGTGCGCGAGAAGTTCGCACGGCTGCGCGCGATGGGCGTGAAGACGGTGATGATCACTGGCGACAACCCGCTCACCGCCGCGGCGATCGCCGCCGAGGCCGGCGTCGACGACTACATCGCCGAGGCCACGCCGGAAGACAAGCTCGCGCGCATCCGTGCCGAGCAGGCCGGCGGGCGCCTGGTGGCGATGGTCGGCGACGGCACCAACGACGCGCCGGCGCTGGCCCAGGCCGACGTCGGCCTGGCGATGAACTCGGGCACGCAGGCGGCCAAGGAGGCCGGCAACATGGTCGATCTGGATTCGGACCCGGCCAAGCTGCTGGCGGTGGTGGAAGTGGGCAAGCAGCAGCTGATCACCCGCGGCGCGCTGACCACCTTCTCGCTGGCCAACGACGTGTCCAAGTACTTCGCGATCCTGCCGGCGCTGTTCGCCGCCTCGATCCCGCAGATGGCCGCGCTGAACGTGATGCGCCTGTCCAGCCCGGTGCATGCGGTGCTGGCCGCGTTGATCTTCAACGCGCTGGTGATTCCGGCGCTGATCCCGCTGGCGCTGCGCGGCGTGCGCTTCACCCCGGCCACGGCGACCTCGCTGCTGCGCCGGAACATGCTGATCTACGGCGTCGGCGGCGTGTTGCTGCCGTTCGTCGGGATCAAATTGATCGACATGATCCTGGTGGCGCTGGGCTGAGCCCGGCGCCGATCTTCCGCTTCTTTTCGGATCTCCTGCGATGAACGTTTCCCCGGTCTCTTCTTCCTACCGCGAACCGCTGCGCTGGCGCGCCGCCGTGGTACTGCCGCTGCTGGTGCTGGGCGCCGCCGCGCTGTATTCGCTGCTGTCCACCCTGCTCGCCGGCGCGCTGTTTACGGCGCAGGCCAACGGCAGCATGCTGCAACGCGATGGCCGCGTGCTCGGCTCGGCGCTGGTCGCGCAGCCGTTCGCCGCGCCCGGCTATTTCCAGCCGCGGCCGTCGGCGGCCAAGTTCGACCCGATGGCCGCGGCCGGCAGCAACCAGGCGCGCAGTAATCCCGAGCTGCAGCAGCGCATCGCCGACGCGCGCGCCAGCGTGGCCGCGCGCGACGGCGTCGCCCCGGCGCAGGTGGCGGACGATCTGCTGACCCAGTCCGGCAGCGGCATGGACCCGGACATCAGCGTGGCCGCGGCGCAGCAGCAGGTGGCGCGCGTGGCCAAGGCGCGTGAACTGCCGGTGGCGACCGTCGCCGCGCTGGTCGCTTCGCAGGCGCAGCCGCGCCAGTTCGGCGTGCTCGGTCAGCCGCGGGTGAATGTGCTGGCGCTGAATCTGGCGTTGGACAAAGCCGGGAATGGGGAGACGGGAATCGGGAATGGAGAAAAGCAAAAGCCGTAGTTCCGGCGGCCCAAGGCTGTAGGCTCTGCGAATCCCTACTCACGAATCCCCAATCCCGGCTCCTCAAATGTCCGACTCACGCACCCAGCAGGCCGATGCGCTGATCGGCGCACTCCAGCGCGAACGCGGCGGGCGCCTGACCGTGTTCCTGGGCGCGGCGCCCGGCGTCGGCAAGACCTACGCGATGCTGTCGCGCGCGCGCCAGCTGCAGCAGCAGGGCAGCGAGGTGGTGGTCGGCGTGGTCGAGACGCACGGCCGCGCCGAAACCGCCGCCTTGTTGGAAGGGCTGGCCGTGCAGCCGCGGCAGCGCGTGGAGTACCGCGGCCGCACGCTCGAGGAAATGGACCTGGACGCGCTGCTGGCACGGCGCCCGCCGCTGGTGCTGGTCGACGAGCTGGCGCACCGCAACGCGCCCGGCAGCCGCCACGAGCGGCGCTGGCAGGATGTGGAGGAACTGCTCGACGCCGGCATCGACGTCTACAGCACGGTCAACATTCAGCACCTGGAAAGCCTCAACGACGTGGTCCACCGCATCACCGGCATCCGCGTCGGCGAGACCGTGCCCGATGCGATCTTCGACCGCCTGCGCGACATCGTGCTGGTCGATCTGCCGCCGCGCGAACTGATCGAACGCCTGCAGCAGGGCAAGGTCTACCTGCCCGAGCAGGCGGGGCAGGCGCTGCAGGCGTTCTTCTCGCCGTCGAACCTGGCCGCGTTGCGCGAACTGGCGATGCAGACCGCGGCCGACCGCGTCGACAACGACCTGCGCGACGAGCACGCCGCGCAGGGCCGGCCCGGCGTGGCGTTGCGGCGGCGGGTGCTGGTGGCGATCGACGGGCGCGGCCAGTCCGACTATTTGGTGCGGGTGGCGCGGCGCCTGGCCGAGCGCCGCGGCGCGCCGTGGAGCGTGGTCACCGTGCAGACCCAGGCGCAGCCGGAGGAAGCCTGGCAACTGGAAGTCGATCGCGCTTTCGCGCTGGCGCGGCGGCTCGGCGGCGACGCCGCGCTGCTGCACGGCGCCAGCGTGGCCGATGCATTGCTCGACCACGCCGCGCACAACGGCGTGTCCACGCTGTTGCTCGGCCGCACCCGCGAACGGCCGCTGGCACGGATGATCAACCGCACGCTCACCCAGCAACTGCTGCAGCGCGGCGCGCACTACGAACTGGTCATCATCAGCTCGCCGGAGGCGCGCGCACGTGCGCGGCGGCGCTGGCGCAGTCCCGGCCACTGGCTGTCGCGTGACGACTTGGCGTTCGCCACGGTCGCCTCGCTGCTGGCGGTGGCGGTGGCCTGGATCGCCGAACGCTGGGTCGGCATCGACGACCTGTCGATGGTGTTCATCGTCGCAGTGGTGATGGTCGCGGCGAAGACGCGCATGGCGGCGGCGGTGTTGTCTGCGCTGCTGAGCTTCTTCGCCTACAACTTCTTCTTCATCGAGCCGCGCTACACGCTGCACATCGGCGCGCGCCAGGGCGTGGTCACGGTGCTGCTGTTCCTGGTCGCGGCGCTGGTCGCCGGGCGGCTGGCATCGCGGCTGCGCATGCAGGTGCTGGCGCTGCGCGCGGCCAACGCGCAGACCACCGCGCTGCAGCGGCTGGGCCGCGAACTGACCAGCGCCGCCGACCTGGGCCAGGTGCTGGAGGCCGGGCGCCGCGCGCTGGCGGCCACTCTGGAAGCAGAAGCGTGGGTGCGGCTGCAGCCGCTGGAGGCGGCGCATGCCGCCGCGCAGGACGGCGCGCACGACTACGCGGCGTCGATGGCGGCGGTGGACCGCAGTGCCGCCGACTGGGCGCAGCGCCACGGCCAGGCCACCGGCCGCTTCACCGACACCCTGGCCGGCGCCAGCTGGTGGTTCCTGCCGGTGCGCCACGAGCGCGGCGCGATCGGCGTGGTCGGGCTGAAATTCGCCGCCGGCGTGCAGCGTCCCGGGCTGGAGCAGCAGCGCCTGGCCGAGGCCATGGTCGAGGACATCGGCCAGGCCGCGCTGCGCACGCGGCTGGTCGCCGACCTGGAAAGCGCGCGGGTCAGTGGCGAGACCGAGCGCCTGCGCTCGGCACTGCTGTCGTCGGTCTCGCACGACCTGCGCTCGCCGCTGGCGGCGATGATCGGCGCGGCCAGCAGCCTGGCCAGCTACGGCCAGGCGATGGACGCTGAGGACCGCCGCAGCCTGCTGGAAACGATCCAGCTGGAAGGCGAGCGCCTGGATCGCTACATCCAGAACCTGCTCGACATGACCAAGCTCGGCCACACCGGGCTGACCTTGAACCGCGACTGGATCGACGTGGACGAACTGATCGGCTCGGCCGCGCGGCGGCTGCAGCGCTACCAGCCGCAGGTGCGCCTGGACATCGCCCTGGCCGCCGAACTGCCGACGCTGTGGGTGCATCCGGCGCTGGTCGAGCAGGCGATCTTCAACGTGCTGGAAAACGCGGCGAAATTTTCGCCGGAGGGCGAGGCGATCCGCGTCGCCGCGGCGATGGTCGACGGGCGCCTGCGCATCGATATCGGCGACCGCGGCCCGGGCATTCCCGAGGACGAGCGCGCGCGCATCTTCGACATGTTCTACAGCGTCGAGCGCGGCGACCGCGGCCGCCACGGCACCGGCCTGGGCCTGACCATCTGCCAGGGCATGATCGGCGCGCACGGCGGCAGCGTCGAGGCGCTGCCCGGCGCCGATGGTCGCGGCACCACGATCCGCATTACTCTGCCGTTGATCGAACCCGCCGCCCCGCCACCCCGCCCCGATGCCGACTGAGTCCCACGCCGATCCGATTCCGCCACCGCGCGTGCTGGTCATCGACGACGAGCCGCAGATCCGGCGTTTCCTGGACATCAGCCTGCGCGCGCAGGGCTACCGCGTGCTGCAGGCCGCTACCGGCGGCGACGGCCTGGCGCAGCTGGCCGCGCACGGCGCCGAACTGGTGGTGCTGGACGTGGGCCTGCCCGACCAGGATGGGCACAGCGTGCTGCGCGAATTGCGGCAGTGGTCCGCGGTGCCGGTGATCATGCTCACCGTGCGCGCCGGCGAAGCGGAGAAGGTGCAGGCGCTGGACGCCGGCGCCAACGACTACGTGACCAAGCCGTTCGGCGTGCAGGAACTGATGGCGCGCATCCGCGTGCTGCTGCGCATACAGCCCGCCGCCGGCGAGGCCGAGCCGGTATTCGACGACGGTCACCTGCACATCCACCTGGGCCTGCGCGAGGTGCGCCTGGACGGCGAGCCGCTGCCGCTGAGCCGCAAGGAATACGCACTGCTCGCGCTGCTGCTGCGCCACAGCGGGCGCGTGCTGACCCAGCCGCAACTGCTGCGCGAAGTGTGGGGACCGACCCACCAGGAGGATACCCATTACCTGCGCATCCTGGTCGGCAAGCTGCGGCAGAAACTCGGCGACAGCGCGGTGGCGCCGCGCTACATCGCCACCGAGCCGGGCGTGGGGCTGCGCTTTATCGGCGTGAGCGAACGCAGCGCCTGAGACACGCGGCCAATCGCAGTCGGTTCTGCAAGACGGTCGATAACCTGGCCCGATGCACTGTAGGAGGGGCTTCAGCTCCGACAGATCCCAAAGCACGCCAGCCTTGCCTGCTTCGTTCCCCAAGGCTGAAGCCGCTCTTGGCTGCTTGCTTGCACAGGCAGAAAAATTTCAATAAATTCAGCCGCATCGTAGGACGCAGGCTGTGCACATGGACAATTGGGCCGTGAGATGCGGGACGCGAGTCTCGCCAGGCCAACAGCATCGCGGTTGGTTGTTGGGCATCGCGATTGTTTGCATGTTCCCAGCCGCCTGTGCGCAGGTCCATCGAGACGCTGTTTCCAGCGCGGCGACCGCCGCGGTACCTAGCGTAGCCAGCAGAGGAAATGTGATGGAACGCATCAAGCAAAGCGTGGATCGTCTGGCGGGTACCGGGTTCGACGATATTGCAGCGGTCAACGCGCAGTTGCATGCGCAGCTGGGTCCAGCGCAGCCGAGGGATGGTTTCGACGTTCGCGTGAGCGACAGCGGTGTACTGGGCGGAATCCAGGTCAGCGACATCGAACTGCGCAGCGCCACGGACGATGCGTCGCACGCCACGTTACTGCTGCGATTTCCTGCGCCAGGGGTGCCGATCGAGGAAGTGCCATGGCCGAACGCGGTGTTGTATCCACCGCGGCCCGATGCCGCCGATTCAACAGCCTACTGGTCCGTGGACGTGGCGAACGACACGCAAGTGATCCTGGGTCTTTCCCCGGATCAGACGCGTCTGACGCAGATGACGATCCGCAAGAACTGACCGCCGCATCGCCGTTGTACAGGCAAAGGAGCTGCGTTAAATGACGGGATCAATGCCAGAGCCCAATGCGTCGCAAGCGTCGGCGAGTGCACCGCCGGCACGACCGGCGACGCCATTGCAGGATCCGTCGCTACAACCCTTCCTGGAACAGTCGGCAACGCTGCGAGGCGGTTTGGCGCAACTGCGGCACGACCGTATCGATGTGATCTGGGGCAGGGCCGGGGGCGGGACCTATCTGGATCCTGGCCGCGCCATCGTCATCGACGAAAATGCGATGGGTCATGGTGGCCGGATCGCACGTTCCATTTCCCATGAAATGGGGCATCATCGATTCACCGAGCGGCCCGACATGTCGTCGCGCGAAACCTATGTCGCCAGCATGTTGCGTGGCGAGGCAGCGGCCACGCTGAGCAATGCGCAGGTCCGAAAAGAGATACTTGCCGGTGGCGGTGCCGACATCGGCATCTCCGGTAGCGGCGACAGGCCTCGGCAGTACGCGGCCATCGCGGATCAGTATCTGGCGGGGCGGCTCGGGCGAGACGCTGCGCTCAATCAGATCGGGCAGGTGTTCAAGACCGAGCAGCCCTCGGTCAGCACGCATTCGACCTACGAGCATTACTACGGCGGATATTACGACCGGACCATCGCGCCCAGGATGCGTCCGCACGGCACTCCGGAACCGCTCGACGTGGCGGCTCCTCCGCAAGGACATGCCGCTTATCCGATGTATTCGGCCTTGCGCGAGCAGTTCCCGGCTTCTGTCTCCGATGCCCATGTGCTGCACGCGTCGGTGCTGGCTAAAGCGGAAGGAATTCGCGAGCGTGACGCGCAGGTTTTCATGAAGGATGACCAGGCTTGGGTGGCCGCATCGTTTCCTCCTGGAGCGCGCATCCAGATCGATCTGAGTTGCGCTCCTCCTTCGATGTCCGACTCTTTGCAGCGAGCGGCGCAGCAGGAAACCCTCCAACAGCAGAATGCAGCGAGTCTGGCCCAAGAGCCGAGTGGGCCTTCACGCTAGGCGCGGTTCTCTCCGCTGTTACAGCTTGTGGGCGACTTGCAGTCGCGACAGGCATTGCCTGAAAGACTGGTCGTGATCGAAGTCGCTCTCACAAGGGCGATCAGTGCGCTGGCCCGGTGCACTGTAGGAGGGGCTTCAGCCCCGACAGATTACAAGCCGTCAGCCTTTTCCACTTCGTTCGTCGCGGCTGAAGCCGCTCCTACAAAAAGCGGTCGACAGTTGCCTGCACGCGGCATCAGGCCGATTCTTGCGAATCCCGAATCCCGAATCCCGAATCCCGCTCACTTATCCGGCAACACCTTCCCCGGATTGAGGATGCCGTCCGGGTCCAGCGCGCGCTTCACTGCGCGCATCGCGTCCAGCGTCGCTGCGTCGAAGGCCTGGGCCATGTAGTCGCGCTTGGCCACGCCGATGCCGTGCTCGCCCGACAGCGTGCCTTCCAGCGCCAGTACCAGCGCGAACAGGCGCGGCAGTGCGGCGTGCGCACGCGCGGTCTCGGCGGCATCGTCGGGCGCGTACATGATGTTGACGTGCAGGTTGCCGTTGCCGGCATGGCCGAAGGCGACGATCGGCAGGTCGAATTCCGCCGCCAGCGCTTCCACCCCGGCGACCAGTTCGGGGATGCGCGACACCGGCACCACCACGTCTTCGTTGATCTTGCCCGGCTTGATCGTGCGCAGTGCCGGCGACAGCGCGCGGCGCGCGGCCCACAGCCGGTCGCGGGCGGTGCCGTCGGTGGCCACGTCCAGCGACAGCAGGCCGTCGCCCTCGGCCGCCGCGCCCAGCGCCTGCAGCGCGTAGGGCAGGGTGTCGTGGTCGCCGTCGGCCTCGATCAGCAGCATCGCGCCGGCCTCGGGCACGTCGCTGCCGTTGCGGCGCAGCAGCGCGATCGCGCTGCGGTCCATGAATTCCAGCATCGCCGGCGTGGTCGGCTGGGCCATCAGCCGCGACACCGCGGCCGCGGCGCTGCCGGCATCGCGGTAGAACGCGCGCAGCCCGGCTTGCGCCAGTGGCCGCGGCGACAGTTTCAGCGTGGCTTCCACGATCAGCGCCAGGGTACCTTCGCTGCCGACCAGCAGGTGGGTCAGGTCGTAGCCGGTGGCGTCCTTGGTGTAGGCACCGCCGCATCGGATCAGCTCGCCGGCGCCAGTCACCGCGATCACGCCGAGCACGTTGTCGCGGGTGGCGCCGTACTTCACCGCGCGCGGGCCGCCGGCGTTGGTCGACAGGTTGCCGCCGACGCTGCAGATCTCGGCGCTGGACGGGTCCGGCGGCCAGAACAGGCCGTGCGGCGCCAGCGCCTGTTGCAGCTCGCCGTTGAGCACGCCCGGCTCGACCACCGCGCAGCGGTCCTGCGGGCGCAACTGCAGGATGCGGTTCATGCGCGCGAACGACAGCACCACACCGCCGTCGAACGGCACCGCGGCGCCGGCGGTGCCGGTGCCGGCGCCGCGCGCGACGATCGGCACGCGGTGTTCGCGACAGGCGCGTACGATCGCCTGCACCTGTTCGCGGGTCTGCGGCAGCGCCACCGCGTCGGCCAGCGCCCAGCGCCGCGAATCGTCCTCGCCATAGCTGCGGCGGCTGGCGTCGTCGGTGCGCCAGCCGTCGGCGCCGAGCAGTGCGGCGAGGGTGTCGGTCAGGGCGGTAGGCAGCGGCGTAGTCATGGCTGGGATCGCGAAGCGGAAGAGGGCGGCGGTTGCAGCAGTTTCCAGGTGCCGACCGCCATTGCCAGCGGCAGCCACACCCAGCGCACTTCGGACCACAGCGTGGCCATGCCGCGCGCGCCGAAAAACCCGTTGGCGAATGGCGAGACGCGGATCGGCCGCCACGGCGCGAACCAGCGCTGCTCGCTCCACGGCCAGGCCAGGGCGACGCCGAGGCCGCCGGAGGTCAGCGCATCGAGCAGCGGGTGCGAGACCGTGCAGACGAACATCCAGGTCGCCGCCTGCAGCGCGCCGGCCCGCAACGCTCGGTGCAGCAGCGCACCGAGCACGCCCAGCACCGCGGCGAACAGCAGCGAATGGCTGGCGCCGCGATGGCCGAACGCATCGGCGTAGGGAATGTGCAGGGCGAACGCGACCACGTCCAGATCGGGCAGCATCGACGCGACGATGCCGGCGCCGAGCAGGCGCGTGGAAATGCGTCCGCGATCGGCCGCGGCCCACAGCGCCAGCGGGATCGCGGCGTGGGTGAAGATGCTCGGCATGTCAGCAGTCGTCGGCGCGGAACGCGTCGCGCAGCCAGGTCAGCCGCGGCGGTTCGCCTTCGGCCTCGACCACGTCGAAGCGGCACGGCCAGTTCGCGTAGTGCGGATGCGCGGCCAGGAATAATTGCGCCGCCAACACCAGCCGGCGGCGCTTGCGCAGGTCGACCGAGGCGGCGCCGCCGCCGAATGCGTCGTTGCGCCGGTAGCGCACCTCGACGAACACCAGGCAGTTCGCCTGCTGCATCACCAGGTCCAGTTCGCCGCCGCGGTAGCGCACGTTGGCGGCGATCAGCTGCAGCCCGGCGCGCTCCAGTTCGGCGCGCGCCGCCGCTTCTACATCGTTGCCGCGTTGCCGGCGGTCAACGCCCATCGGGCAGCGGCGTCGCGCGCCCGCCGCTGAAGGTGGACCAGGCCGGGGTGCGCAGGATGTTGCCGAAGCCGTCCAGGTGCAGCACGCCGGTGGCGCCGCGCAGGTTGGCTTCGGCGCCGGTGGCGAGCTTCTCCAGGTAGGCGCTGATCTGCCAGGCGTCGTAGCCGAACGCGAACAGGCGCGCGCCCGGGCCGCGCGCGGTCGGCAGCGTTTCGGCCACGCTGGTCGCCGCCGGCAGGCCGCCGACGCCGCGCACGTTCCACAGTTCGCTCGGGTAGGCGATGCCGTCCAGCACCAGATCGTCCTCCGGCTTGCCGGTGCCGAGCACCAGCTGCGAGGTCGCCACCCGGCTCTTGCCGGCGAAACCGGCCAGCGCCAGCTGCGGCGCCAGCGCGCGCGCGGTGCTGCCCTTCACCGCCAGGAACACCGCGTCGGCAGCGCCTGCGTTGCGCAGCTGCGCGCCGACATCGCCAGGCACCTCGGCCACGCTGACGCTGGCGGCGACCTTGCCGCCGCGCTCGCTGAAGCGTTCGCGGAACGCGGCCACCGCGCGGCGGCCGTTGTCGTCGTTGCTGCCGATCACCAGCGCGTTGCGGCGCTCGTGCGCCAGCAGGTATTCGGCGGCGGCGATGCCGTCGTCTTCCGGAGCCAGCGAGAAGCCGGCGCTGCCGGCGGGCGGCGCGCTGGTGCCGCGGTTCAGCGCCAGCAGCGGCACCGGCAGCGCGTCGCGCGCGAACAGCGCGCTGACCTCGTCGCGGCCGAGCGGGCCGACCACGAAGTCGGCGCCACTGTCGATCGCCTTCTGGTACGCGGCCAGCGCGCCGGCCGCGGTGCCGGTGGTGTCGATGAAGTTGATCTCCGGGCGGCGCCGGGTCTCGCCGTAGTAGCCGGCGAGCAGGCCGTCGCGTACCGGCGCGGCCGCGGTCGCCAGGGTGCCGCTCAGCGGCAGCAGCACCGCCAGCTTGGCCGGCGGGCGGTAGCCGTCGCGCTCGGCCGGCGGCCGCTTGCTGGTGTCGAAGCCCCACTGCTCGCCGCGGTCGAACGGCCGCGGCAGCGCCAGGCCGCGGCTGATCAGCGCGCGCCCGGCGAAGTTGTACAGCGGATCGCCGGCCGGCAGCGCGGCGGCGCGTGCCTGCAGCGTGGCGTCGTTCAAGGCCGCCAGCTGGCGCACGATGGCGCGCTGGTTGTCGCTGCGCGCCTGGCCGGTCAGGCCGATATCGGCGCGGGCGCGTTCGTCCAGCGCCGCGGTGGCGTCGCCGGTGCCTTCCAGCGCCTGCGCGCGGGCCAGGTGCCAGCGCGCGCGCAGGTTCTGCGGCACCGCCTGCGGATCGCTGCCCAGCGCCTGCAGCGCCTGCGCGGGCTGCCGGTCGACCAGCGCCAGCTCGGCGTTGACCAGGGCCAGCCGCACCTTGCTCAGGCCCGACAGCTGGCGCGGCTGCACCTGCGCGGCCAGGCTGCGCGCGCGGGCGACATCGCCGCCCTCGTACCAGGCGAAGGCGGCGTCGGCCAGCAACTGGTTGCGCTCGCTGCCGGTGGCGGTGGCGGCCTGCGCCTCGAGCTGCTGCGCCGCTTCCCGCGGCTTGCCCTGGTCGAGCAGCGCCAGCGCCGCGGATTGGGCCGGCGACGACGCGCTCTGCGTCACGCTGGTGGTGGCGCAGCCGGCGAACAGCAGCGCCAGCAGCGACAGGGCGGAAATCCTTGCGAATCGCTTGTTCATTTCTGGTCCATTCGGCAGGGCACGCCTGGGCGCGCCGGGGAAAACCGCTACGATTCTACCCTTGACCATGGAAAGCCGTAGATGAGCGCCCAGCCCGGAACCCTGCATGTCGTCGCCACGCCGATCGGCAATCTCGCCGACCTGACGCCGCGCGCGCAGGAGGTGCTGCGCGCGGTCGCCGCGATCTGCGCCGAGGACACCCGCCGCAGCGGCCAGCTGCTGTCGCACTTCGGCATCGACAAGCCGCTGGTCGCGCTGCACGAGCACAACGAGGACGCGCTGGCGCAGCGCATCGTCGCGCGCCTGCTCGGCGGCGAATCGCTGGCCCTGGTCAGCGACGCCGGCACCCCGCTGGTCAGCGACCCCGGCTACCGGCTGGTGCGCGCCGCGCGCGAGGCCGGGGTGCGGGTCAGCCCGGTGCCCGGCGCCTGCGCGGCGATCGCCGCGCTCAGCGTGGCCGGCCTGCCCAGCGATCGTTTCAGCTTCGAGGGCTTCCTGCCGGCCAAGGCCTCCGGCCGCCGCGAGCGCCTGGCGCGCCTGGCCGGCGAGCCGCGCACCCTGGTGTTCTACGAATCGGCGCACCGCATCGTCGAATCCCTGGCCGACTGCCGCGCCGCCCTCGGCGACGCGCGCCCGGCGGTGCTGGCGCGCGAGCTGACCAAGCTGTTCGAGACCGTGCTTGACGGCAGCCTGGCCGAGCTGCAGGCGCAGGTGGAAGCCGACGCCAACCAGCGCAAGGGCGAGTTCGTGCTGATCGTGCAGGGCGCCGGCGACGATGCCGACGCGCAACTGGCCGAGGGTCGCCGCGTCTATGCCACGCTCAGCGCGCACCTGCCGCCGTCCACCGCCGCCAAGCTGGCGGCGGAGATCACCGGGGCGCCGCGCAAGGCGTTGTACGGAGGCTGAGGTGGCCGCATACCGAGCGGATGCCGGCTGACCTGCAGCGGGTAATCGCGAACCTGCCGTTCCCAGGCGGATGCGCTGTCAGGCGACCGCCGGGAAGCGGAACCCTGCTTGTTCGGCCTCCCATCCCAGCATCGCCAATCCGATGCTCTTGGGAACGGGCTTCTCGCCGCTGCGGTAGTAGGCCAGCATGCGCCGGCTCACGCCCAATGCCGCGGCGGCCGAATCCAGGGTCAGGTCGTGGCGATGCATCCAGGCGACGATCTGCTGGTGCGAGTAGTCGCCGGCCTGCTCGATGGCGAGTGCCCGTAGGTTGTCGCTGGCGAGCGCCAGGTCATCGTCGCCGCCGAAGATGACGCCACGTTTCCATTCGTCGAGCGAGACCTTGTAGAACACATGCGGCATCCGCGCCTTCTTCAGGGAAGGATGCGAGGCCAGGACTTCGCTTAAATCGACCGTGCAGGTGAAGCCGTCGGCGAAGGTTAACGCAAGCTCGCCGATATCTACGGCCTTCACCTGGGTAATGACGAATTGAGGCTGGTTCATGGATTCAACTCCTGCCATCGGGTGACGAGGGCGGCCTTGTTCGCGGCGGCCCATTCCAGTGCCGCACTCAGCTCGCGTCGGCTCAGCTGGCCGGAGAGAACCGCAAGGGTTTCGATGACGATCAAGGCTTCTCGACCATCCTTGGTACGGACGTGAAAATGCGGTGGAAGGTGGTCGGCCGCGTACATCGTGACGACGCTGCTGGCGAAACGGACGATGGTCGGCATGCGTCCAAAATAGTGCAATCATTGCATCGGCGCAATGGGGCAGGGTTGTCCTGGGCGCGTGTGTCGGCCTGAAGGCGTTGAGTCGCAGCGAGGCTAAAGTCTCCGAACCCGGGAGTGTGCCGGGAGCCTGGAGATTTTTGAGAAAGTGGCGGAGCCGGCCGATAAGCCGGGTTCTGTCGTGGACAGTCATTCTTCTAGGCGCCGCGTCACCGCGGCGCTCGAGCAACCTACCCGGACCCGACGCGGGCAGCGCCATGAGGTCCCTATTTGGTCTTGCTCCAGGTGGGGTTTGCCGTACCGGTCCGTTACCGGACTCGCGGTGCGCTCTTACCGCACCATTTCACCCTTACCGGTCTGCTTGCGCAGACTTAGGCGGTATCTTTCTGTTGCACTGATCCGTCGGCTCGCGCCGCCCAGGCGTTACCTGGCACCTTGCCCTATGGAGCCCGGACTTTCCTCGGCACCCCGCTGCACCGAAATGCACCGGGATGACGCGACTGTCTGGCCGACTCCGCCGTCGCTATTGTCGCATGTGCGGCGCCGCTGCGCCGCGCGGTCCGGATTCCGCTCTTACCGGGACCCGAGTCCCGAGTCCCCGGTCCCGAGCCCCTCCAGTCGCGTCTCCCCCAGGAACACCCCATCCGGGCCGAAGCGGCGCTCGTGGATCCAGCCGCGGCCGTCGCCGTCCACCGCCACGATGGTGCTGGCGCGGGTGCCGTAGTCGTGGCCGCGGATGAAGGCCGGCGACAGGCGCCGCTCCAGCTCCAGGCCCACGCCGGTGTCGGGCAGCTGCGCGTCGGCGGCGATGGTCTCGTCGGCCAGCGCCCGCCATAGCGGGGACAGGTCCTCGTCGCCGGCGGCGATCCAGTCCGCCAGGACCTCGCACAGGCGCAGCGTTTTCGGCCAGGGCGCATCCAGGGCACCGTTGGACATGCCGTGGATACCGGGTGCCAGGCGCTGCCGGGCCGGCGGGTGATTGCCGAGGTAGTCGGCGCCGGCGGCGTCGGCCAGCAGCAGGTTGAACGGCGGATAGGCGTCGGCGCGCAGCGCCAGGGCGTCGGCGAACGCGGCCGCCGGTTCGGCGCCGGCCAGGTAGTCGGCGACCAGGGCGCCGCGCGAGGCGCCGGACATCGACGCCAGCGGGTCGCGCACGTTGGTGACCACGGTGCAGCGGCCGGCGTCGTCCAGGCCCACCCAACTGCCGCCCGAACGCAGGTCGCGCCCGGCCAGCACCCGCTGCGCCGGCGCCGCCCAGCGCTGCAGCGGCGCGGTCGGGCGGGCGTGGAATTCGTCGCGGTTGCCGACCAGCAGCAGGCGCCAGCGCGGGTGCGATTCGAGGGCGAGGGCGACCAAGCACATAGGCGGCGGATTGTGCGGTTTTGCGCAGCGGCTTGCGAGCCGGTCGGTGGGGACCGCGGCAGCTGGCCGCTGTCTTAACGCCTTGTGCACGGGGCTGAATTTCCGCTCAATCTCAAAATATGAGACGAAACAGCAACTTGTGGATAAGCTTTGAACAAGTCTCTAAAGAATGGCGCAAGCCATTGATGTGGCTAGCGATTTATCGCTCGCAAAGTTGTTGACAACCTTTCGGGCGCTGCTAAGGTGGGCACTCGAGGGGAAACCGGGTTTTTTGTGGTTTTTCGTGGTTCAATGACCGTCCAGGCGGATTTGGAAAGGTGTAGGCGTCGTGTTTCAGGGCGAGACCGCAATCACAGTGGACGACAAGGGGCGTATGGCGGTTCCCACCGCGTACCGCGACCTGGTCGTGCGCGCGAGCGGCAATCGGCTGGTGCTGACCTACAACCCGTTCGAAGCCGGATGCCTGTGGCTGTACGCGGAAAAGGAATGGGAACGGGTCCGTGACGACGTCATGGCCAAGCCCAACACCCAGCGCGTGGTGCGGATCCTGCAGCAGAAGCTGGTGGGTTCCTCTGCCGCGCTGGAGCTGGACGCCAACAGTCGCATCACCATCCCGCCGAGCCACCGCGCCGCGGTGGGCATCGAAAAGCGCGCCGTGCTGTTGGGCATGGGCGACAAGTTCGAACTATGGAGCGAGCAGGCTCATCGCGCACTGATCCAGCAGACATTGTCTGATGAGGATCTGGGCGATGGATTGCTCGATCTGAAGTTGTGAGCCGGGGTGTCCGGATGCGCGGACAGGCGCAGGCCGGTCACCTTCCGGTGTCGCAACCGCCGGCGGCGCATGTGCCGGTGTTGTTCGCGCAGGTCATGGACGGGCTGCAGGTGATCGAAGACGGAATCTATCTGGATGGCACGTTCGGGCGTGGCGGACACGCGCGCGGGGTGCTGCACAAACTCGGCCCAGGAGGCCGGCTGCTGTTGATGGACAAGGATCCCGAGGCGATCGCCGAAGCCGAACATGCGTTCGGTGGCGACGCGCGCGTGCGCATCCGCCGCGGCAGCTTCGCCGAACTGGGGCAGTGGGATGCCGCCACCGACCTGGACGGGGTGCTGTTCGACCTGGGCGTGTCCTCGCCGCAGCTGGATGTGGCCGCGCGCGGTTTCTCGTTCGGCAAGGACGGCCCGCTGGACATGCGCATGGATCCTGACGCCGGCGAAAGCGCCGCGCAGTGGCTGGCGCGCGCCGACGAGCGCGCCATCGCCGACGTGCTGTGGACCTATGGCGACGAACGCCAGAGCCGGCGCATCGCCCGCGCGATCGTGGCGCGCCGCGCCGAGCAGCCGCTGACCCGCACCGCGCAGCTGGCCGAGCTGATCGCCAGCGTGATGCCGCGCGGCGACAGCAAGACCCATCCGGCCACGCGCAGCTTCCAGGCGATCCGCATCCACATCAACCGCGAGCTGGCCGACCTCGAAGCCGGCTTGGACGCAGCGCTGGCCAAACTCAAGCCGGGCGGCCGCCTGGCGGTGATCAGCTTCCACTCGCTGGAAGACCGCATCGTCAAGCAGTTCATGAACCGCCACGCCAAGGCCCCGCCGAGCAACCGCCGCCTGCCCGAAGCGCAGCCGTTCGTGCCGACCCTGCAACTGCATGGCGGTGCGATCAAGGCCGACGCCGACGAACTGGCCGGCAACCCGCGTGCGCGCAGCGCGGTGCTGCGGGTGGCTGAGAAGCTGGGATTGGGGATTGGGGATTCGGGATTGGAGAAGAGCGCTCGCCCAATCCCCAATTCCGAATCCCCAATCCCGGCGTCTCCGTCAGGAGACGCCCAATGAGCCGGCTGCTGCTCATCGTGCTGCTCGCCTGCACCATCTCTTCGGCGATCGGGGTGGTGTACATGCGTCATCGCCATCGCCAGCTGTTCGTCGAGCTGTCGCGGCTGGAGCACAACCGCGACGAGCTGAACATCGAGTTCGGCCGGCTGCAGCTGGAGCAGGCGACCTGGGCCGAAAGCAATCGCGTCGACCAGGTCGCGCGCGAGCGGCTGGGCATGAAGTTTCCGGAAACCGGCGACATCGTGGTGGTGCGGCCATGAGCAAGACCGGCCGCAACCGCCCGCGCAGCAACTTCAATCTCCGTGGCCGGCTGGTGCTGGTCGGTGCGGCGCTGAGCCTGTGCTCGGTCACCCTGATCGGCCGCGCCGCCTACGTGCAGATCATCAACAGCGATTTCTACCAGCGCCAGGGCGAGGCGCGCTACCTGCGCGAGCTGCCGATCGCGACCTCGCGCGGCATGATCACCGACCGCAACGGCGAGCCGCTGGCGGTGTCCACGCCGGTGGAATCGATCTGGGTCAATCCGCAGGAACTGCTGCGCAATCCCGACCGCATCCCGCAGCTGGCGCAGGCGCTGGAACTGCCCAGCGACGAACTGGCCGCCAAGCTGTCGCAGAAGTCGGACAAGGAGTTCATGTACCTCAAGCGCCGGATCAATCCGGACAAGGCGCATGCGGTGGTCGCGCTGGGCATCCCGGGCGTGTTCTCGCAGCGCGAGTTCCGCCGCTTCTACCCGCAGGGCGAAGCGATGGCGCACGTGCTCGGCTTCACCAACATCGACGACCGCGGCCAGGAAGGGCTGGAGCTGGCGTTCGACGAGTGGCTGCGCGGCAAGCCCGGCTCCAAGCGCGTGATCCGCGACCGCAAGGGCGCGATCGTGGAGAGCATCGACCTGGTCAAGCCGGCCGAGCCGGGCAAGGACCTGACCCTCAGCATCGATCGCCGCATCCAGTTCCTGGCCTACAAGGAGCTGCGCAACGCGCTGGTGGAAAACAACGCCGCCGGCGGCTCGATCGTGGTGATGGACGTGGCCACCGGCGAGATCATGGCCATGGTCAACCTGCCGACCTACAACCCGAACTCGGTCACCGGGGTCAATTCCGATGCGCGCCGCAACCGCGCGGTCACCGACCTGGTCGAGCCGGGGTCGACGATGAAGCCGTTGACCATCTCCACCGCGCTCAAGGCCGGGGTGGTGACCAAGGACACGCTGATCGACACCAACCCGGGCTACATGGCGATCGGCCGCTTCACCATCAAGGACGTGCCGCGCAACAACGGCGTGCTGACCGTGACCGGCGTGATCACCCGCAGCTCCAACATCGGCGCGGCCAAGATCGCGGCCAAGCTGCCGGACCAGACCTTCTACGACCAGATCCACAGCTACGGCTACGGCAGCGCCCCGCACAGCGGTTTCCCCGGCGAATCGGCCGGCGTGCTGCCGTCGCCGGGACGCTGGAGCGGGTCGTCCAAGACCACCATGTCCTACGGCTACGGCCTGTCGGTGACGCCGCTGCAGATCGCGCGCGCGTACTGCGCGCTCGGCAACGGCGGCAAGCTGGTCACGCCGACCTTCATCAAGGGCCAGCACGAGGACACCAAGGAAGTGCTGAGTCCGGCGATCGCCAAGGAAGTGGTGTCGATGATGGAAACCGTGGTGACCCAGGGCGGCGCCAAGGGCGCGGCGATCCTCGGCTACCACGTCGCCGGCAAGACCGGCACCGCGCGCCTCAACGGTCCGGGCGGCTATATCCGCGGCCACTACAACGCGCTGTTCGCCGGCCTGGTGCCGGCTAGCAATCCGCGCTTCGCCACGGTCATCGTGATCAACGATCCGCAGGGCGCCAAGTACTACGGCGGCCTGGTCTCGGCGCCGGTGTTCCACAACGTGATGGAAGGCGCGCTGCGGCTGATGGACGTGCCGCCGGACGACATCCAGGCATGGCTGGCGGCGCAGGCCGCCGGCAAGAGCGGCCATGCGCCGCCGCCGGTGCCGGTGGAACCGGACCCGGCCGTGGTGCCCGACGCCGCCGCCGAGGTCGAAGCCGCGCTGCCGAGCGCGCGTGCCGTCGCGCCGCCGCCGGTCGCGCAGCCGGTGCCGTTGCAGGAGACGCATCAGTGAGCCGTGCGCTGCCGCTGTCGAAATTGCTGCCGGACGTGGCGCTGGCGCGCGACGTGCAGGTGTCCGGGCTGGTCATGGACAGCCGTGCGGTGCGCGCCGGCGATGCGTTCGTGGCGATCGCCGGGTTCGGCGCGCACGGGCTGGGCTTCGTCGCGCAGGCGCAGGCCAATGGCGCCGCGGCGATCTTGTTCGAACCGCCGGCGCCGGTCGAGTTGCCGGCCCCGGTCGACGCGATCGCGGTGCCGGGCCTGCGTGCGCGCATGGGCGCGATGGCCGACCAGTTCCACGGCCATCCGTCGCAGACGATGACCATGGTCGGAGTTACCGGCACCAACGGCAAGACCTCCACCGTGCAGCTGCTGGCGCAGGCCTGGCAGTGCCTGGGCACGCGCAGCGGCAGCATCGGCACGCTCGGCGTCGGCCTGTACGGCGACGTGGTGCCGACCGGTTTCACCACCCCGCTGGTGCTGCAGACGCACGCGCTGCTGGCGCAGCTGCGCGACGCCGGCGCGCAGGCGGTGGCGATGGAAGTGAGCTCGCACGCGCTGGACCAGGGCCGCGTGGATGCGGTGCACTTCGACGTGGCGGTGTTCACCAATCTCACCCGCGACCATCTGGACTACCACGGCGACATGGCCGGCTACGGCGCGGCCAAGGCGCGCCTGTTCGCCACGCCGGGGCTGAAGGCCGCGGTCGTCAATCTCGACGACGCGTTCGGCCGTGATTTGCTGGCGACGCTGGACCCGGCACTGCGCCGCATCGGCGTCAGTTCGCGCGGCCAGGCCGGCGCCACGCTGCGCGCCGAGGCGCTGCGCCTGGACGCGCGCGGCATCGGTTTCGACCTGCTGATCGACGGTGCGCGGCATCCAGTGCAGTCGTTGCTGCTCGGCCGCTTCAACGTGGACAACCTGCTGGCCGTGGCCGGCGCGCTGTACGCGCTGGACGTGGCGCCGGCGCGTATCGCCGCGACGCTGTCGCAGCTGCAGCCGATCCGCGGGCGCATGAACCGCCTCGGCGGCAGCGACGCGCAGCCGCTGCTGGTGATCGATTACGCGCACACCCCGGACGCGCTGGAGCAGGCGCTGGACAGCCTGCGCGGCCACGCCCACGGCCGCCTGCTGTGCGTGTTCGGCTGCGGCGGCGAGCGCGACACCGGCAAGCGCCCGCAGATGGCGGCGATCGCGCAGCGCCTGGCCGATGCGGTGATCGTCACCGACGACAATCCGCGCGGCGAGGACGGCGATCGCATCGTCGCCGACATCCTGGCCGGGTTCACCGACCTGCAGGCGGTGCGCGTGCAGCGCGACCGCGCGCAGGCCATCGCCCTGGCCGTGGCCGAAGCCGGCCCCGACGACATCGTGCTGATCGCCGGCAAGGGCCACGAGCCGTACCAGGAAATCGCCGGTATCCAGCATCCGTTCGACGACATCGAGGTCGCCGCGCAGGCGCTGCAGGCGCGCGCCGCACGGACCGTGGAGCACGCCCGATGAAGCGCCTGCCGCTGTCGATGATCGCGCACTGGGCCGGCGCCGAGCTGCACGGCGATGACGTGGCGATCGATGCGATCGCCCACGACACCCGCACGCTGGCGCCGGGCAGTCTGTACGTGGCGCTGCGCGGCGAACGTTTCGACGGTCACGACTTCGTCGCCGATGCCGCCGCGCGCGGCGCCAGCGCATTGCTGGTGGAACTGCTGCAGCCGCAAATCGAATTGCCGCAGATCCTGGTTGCCGACACCCAGTTGGCATTGGCGCGGATCGCCGCCGGCATGCAGCGCGGCCGCGCCACGCGGGTGGCCGCGATCACCGGCAGCAACGGCAAGACCAGCGTCAAGGCGCTACTGCTGGCGATCCTGCAGCATGCTTGCCGGGTGAACGGCGGCAGCGTCTACGCCAATCCCGGCAACCGCAACAACGAGATCGGCCTGCCGTTGGCGGTGATCGAAGCGCCGGACGCGGCCGACTACGCGATCTACGAGATGGGCGCCGGCAAGCCGGGCGACATCGCCTACCTGACCGACATCGTCGCCCCCGATGCGGCGCTGGTGAACAACATCGCCCCGGCGCATCTGGAGCGGATGGGCAGCCTGCTCGGCGTCGCCGAGACCAAGGGTGCGATCTACGCCGCACTGACCGCCGACGGTACCGCGGTGATCAATGCCGACGACGCGTTCGGGCTGTGGTTCGAACAGCGCCTGCCGGCGCCGCTGGCTCCGCGCGTGCTGCGCTTCGGCCTGCAGGCCAGCGCCGAGGTCACCGCCACGCAGCTGCGCATGCGCGCGGACCGCTCGCAGTTCGTGCTGGTCACCCCGCAGGGCGAGATCGAAACCACGCTGCCGCTGCCGGGTCGGCACAACCTGATGAACGCACTGGCCGCCGCCTCGCTGGCGCTGGCGCTGGACATCGCGCCGGCGCTGATCGCCGCGGGCCTGGCGCAGGTGCAGCCGGTGCCGGGCCGACAGATCGCGCACACGCTGCCCGGCGGCGCGGTGCTGATCGACGACAGCTACAACGCCAACCCCGGGTCGCTGGCCGCGGCGATCGACGCGCTGGCCGCGGCCGGTGGCGAGCGCTGGCTGGTGCTGGGCGACATGCGCGAACTCGGCGACGGCGCCGAGGCGCTGCACGCCAGCGGCGGCCGCCGCGCCCGCGACGCTGGCCTGACCCGGCTGTACGCGCTGGGCCCGCTCAGCGCCGTCGCCGCGCAGGCCTTCGGCGAGAACGGCCGCGTGTTCGACAGCCACGCGGCGTTGATCGCCGCGTTGCGCGCGGATCTGCGTGCGGCCACGGTCGGGCCTCGGGAAGAGCAGGATCAAGAGCAGGAAACAGAACAAATGCATGAGAGCACCGGTGCGGCGTCCGCTGGCGTTGCGCCCCTCCGAATCCCGAGTCCCGAGTCCCGAGTCCCGGCCACGCTCCTGGTCAAAGGTTCGCGCGGCAGCGCCATGGACAAGATCGTGAGCGCGCTGCTGGCGCAGGGAGAGGAGGCGCCGCATGCTGCTTGAACTGTCCCGCTGGCTGCAGCAGTTGGAGAGCCTGTTCGGGCTGTTCGGCTACCTCACCTTCCGCGGCATCCTCGCGGCGCTGACCTCGCTGTTCCTGTCGCTGTGGCTGGGTCCGGCGGTGATCCGCAAGCTGGCGCAGTTCAAGGGCGGCCAGCCGATTCGTCAGGACGGCCCGCAGAGCCATTTCTCCAAGGCCGGCACGCCGACCATGGGCGGCTCGATGATCCTGCTGACCGTGCTGCTGTCGGTGCTGCTGTGGGGCGACCTGCGCAACCGCTACGTGTGGCTGGTGCTGGCGGTGATGCTGGCGTTCGGCGTGATCGGCTGGTACGACGACTGGATCAAGATCGTGCGCCGCGACCCGAACGGGCTGAAGTCGCGCTGGAAGTACCTGCTGCAGTCGATCTTCGGCCTGGCCGCCGGCCTGTTCCTGTACTACACCGCCGACGTGCCGGCCGCGATCACCTTCTACATCCCGATGTTCAAGTCGATCGCGCTGCCGCTGGCCGGGATCAGCTTCGTCGCCATCGCCTACTTCTGGATCGTCGGCTTCTCCAACGCGGTCAACCTGACCGACGGCCTGGACGGGCTGGCGATCATGCCGACCGTGCTGGTGGCCTGCGCGCTGGGCGTGTTCGCCTACGCCTCGGGCAACGCGGTGTTCTCCGCCTATCTGAAGATTCCCTCGATCCCCGGCGCCGGCGAGCTGATCATCATCTGCGCGGCGATCGCCGGCGCGGGCCTGGGTTTCCTGTGGTTCAACACCTACCCGGCGATGGTGTTCATGGGCGACATCGGCGCGCTGGCGCTGGGCGCGGTGCTCGGCACCATCGCGGTGATCGTGCGCCAGGAACTGGTGCTGGTGATCATGGGCGGCGTGTTCGTGGTCGAGACGCTGTCGGTGATGATCCAGGTCGCCTCGTTCAAGCTCACCGGCAAGCGCGTGTTCCGCATGGCGCCGATCCACCACCACTTCGAGCTGAAGGGCTGGCCCGAGCCGCGGGTGATCGTGCGCTTCTGGATCATCTCGGTGGTGCTGGTGCTGGTCGGCCTGGCCACGTTGAAGGTGCGCTGATGAACGATGCCGCACGCCAGGCAACCCGACTCGAGGCCATCGGCGGACGCTACGATCCGTGGCTGCTCGGCGCCGTGGTGGCGCTGGCCTCGCTGGGCGTGGTGATGGTCGGTTCCAGCTCGATCGAGCTGACCGTCAGCCCGTTCTACTACCTGACCCGGCACCTGCTGTTCCTGGCCGGCGGCATCGGCCTGGCGATCTGGACGATGCGCACCGAGCTGAAGAACATCGAGCAGTACAACCAGCTGCTGCTGCTGGCCTGCTTCGGCCTGCTGATCGTGGTGTTCGTGCCCGGGCTGGGCAGCAGCGTCAACGGCGCGCGACGCTGGATCAACCTGGGCATCTCCAAGTTCCAGACCGTGGAAGCGGTCAAGGTGCTGTACATCGTGTGGCTGTCCAGCTACCTGGTGCGCTTCCGCGACGAGGTCAACGCGACCTGGCCGGCGATGCTCAAGCCGCTGGGCGTGGCGGTGGCGCTGGTCGGCCTGCTGCTGATGCAGCCGGACTTCGGTTCCTCCACGCTGCTGCTGGCGATCACCGCCGGCATGCTGGTGCTGGGCGGGGTCAACCTGCCGCGCATGTCGATGCCGATCGTGATCGGCCTGCCGGTGTTCGCCTTCATCGCGATCCTGGAACCTTACCGCCTGCGCCGCATCACCTCGTTCCTGGACCCGTGGGCCGATCAGCTCGGCTCCGGCTACCAGCTGTCCAACGCGTTGATGGCGGTGGGCCGCGGCGAACTGTTCGGGGTCGGCCTGGGCGGCTCGGTGCAGAAGCTCAACTACCTGCCCGAAGCGCACACCGATTTCATCTTCTCGGTGATCGCCGAGGAACTGGGCTTCACCGGCGTGTGCCTGATCATCGCGCTGTACGCGCTGCTGGTCGGGCGCGCGTTCTGGCTGGGCATGCGCTGCGTGGAAATGAAGCGCCACTTCTCCGGCTACATCGCCTTCGGCATCGGCCTGTGGATCAGCCTGCAGAGCTTCGTCTCGGTCGGCGTGAATCTGGGCATCCTGCCGACCAAGGGCCTGACCCTGCCGCTGATCTCCGCCGGCGGTTCCAGCGTGCTGATGACCTGCGTGGCGATGGGCCTGCTGCTGCGCGTGTCCTACGAACTCGATCGCGCCGAACGCCAGGTGGCGAAGGTGCGCAGCGATGCGGCGCCGCCGGTCAGGCAGACCGTGGACAGTGCCGAGGACCTGCAGGCCGCGCGCGAAGCCAGCGCCAGCGCGGTGGCTGCGGCGATCCAGGCCGGCACCCCGGCGCGCGGTACCAGCCGCATGCAGCCGCGGGTCGAGCCGACCTTCGGGAGGCTGGGATGAGTGTGTCCGTGCCGATGACCAGCACCGTCATGACCGACGCTGCATCGCGCCCGGTGATGATCCTCGCCGGTGGCACCGGCGGGCACATCTTCCCGGCGCTGGCGGTGGCCAAGGTGCTGCGCGCGCGCGGCGTGCCGGTGGTGTGGCTGGGCGCGGCCGGGCGCATGGAAACGCAACTGGTGCCGCAGCACGGCATCGAGATCGACACCATCGAGATCGGTGGCCTGCGCGGCAAGGGCGCGCTGGCGCTGTTCGGCGCGCCGCTGCGGGTCATGCGCGCGATCCGCGCCGCCGGCTTCGTGCTGCGCCGGCGCATGCCGCGCGCGGTGGTCAGCTTCGGCGGCTTCGCCGCCGGTCCGGGCGGCATCGCCGCACGCCTGATGAAACTGCCGCTGCTGGTGCACGAACAGAACCGCGCGCCGGGCCTGACCAACAAGGTGCTGTCGCGCGTCGCGCGGCGCGTGCTGACCGGATTCCCGGGCAGCTTCGCCGCACGCGAGGAAGCGGTGGGCAATCCGGTGCGCGCCGAGATCGCCGCGCTGGCACCACCGGCGCAGCGCTTCGCCGCGCGCGACGGCGCGGTGCGCCTGCTGGTGCTCGGCGGCAGCCAGGGCGCGCGCGCGCTGAACCAGGCGCTGCCGCGCGCGCTGGCAGCGCTCGGTGCGCAGGTCGAGGTACGCCACCAGTGCGGCGAGAAATTGCGCGACGAAGCGGCCCAGGCCTATGCCGATGCCGGCGTCGAAGCCAGCGTCGAAGCCTTCATCGGCGACATGGCCGCCGCCTACGCCTGGGCCGACCTGATCGTGTGCCGCGCCGGCGCCTCGACCCTGGCCGAACTGTGCGCGGTCGGCATCGGCAGCGTGCTGGTGCCGTTCGCCGCCGCGGTCGACGACCACCAGACCCGCAACGCCGAATACCTGGTCGAACGCGGCGCCGCCGTGCTGCTGAAGCAGGACGACGCCCTGGCCACCAACCTGCATGGCGTGCTGCGCGACCTGCTCGGCAACCCCGCACGTCGCCTGTCCATGGCCGACGCCGCGCGCAGCCTGGCCAAGCCGGATGCGGCCGAGCGGATCGCCGACATCATTCTGGAAGAGGCCGGGAGTCGGGATTGGGGATTGGGGATTCGTAAAGAGCAGGAGCACAAGCAGGACACCATGCAGACATCCGTACAGGGCGAGACGCCGCGGCAACAGGCCACCGGCGACGCCACCAATCCCCAATCCCGAATCCCCAATCCCGGCACCTCCGCAGGAGGTGCGCAATGATCCGCCGCCTCCACGACACCGGCGACCTGGTCCGCGCGTTTCCGCGCGTGCACTTCGTCGGCATCGGCGGCACCGGCATGAGCGGGATCGCCGAGGTCATGCTGACCCTGGGCTACGAAGTGTCCGGGTCGGACAACGCCGACAACGCGGCGACGCGGCGCCTGGTCACGCTCGGCGCGCGGGTGATGCGCGGGCATTCGGCGGCCAACGTGCTCGGCACCGACTGCGTGGTGGTGTCCAGCGCGATCCGCGACGACAACCCGGAACTGATGGAGGCGCGCAGCCAGCGCATCCCGATCATGCCGCGCGCGGCGATGCTGGCCGAGCTGATGCGCTTCCGCCGCGGTATCGCGGTGGCCGGCACGCACGGCAAGACCACCACCACCAGCCTGGCCGCGGCGGTGCTCAGCGAAGGCGGGCTGGACCCGACCTTCGTGATCGGCGGGCAGCTGCTCGCCGCCGGCGCCAACGCCAAGCTCGGCGGCGGCCAGTGGCTGGTGGCCGAGGCCGACGAGAGCGACGGCAGCTTCCTGCGCCTGAATCCGCTGATCTCGGTGATCACCAACATCGACGCCGATCATCTGGAGAACTACGGCAACGATTTCGCCCGGGTGCAGGCCGCGTTCGCCGAATTCCTGCAGCGCCTGCCGTTCTACGGGCTGGCGGTGCTGTGCATCGACGATCCGGAAGTGGCCGCGCTGGCCGCCAAGACCCCGCGCCACGTGATGAGCTACGGCTTCAGCGAGAACGCCGACGTGCGCGCCGAGGACGTGGTCCAGGACGGCCCGCGCATGCGCTTCACCCTGCGCCTGCCGGAAGGCAGCAGCACCCCGGTGACGCTGGCCTTGCCGGGCCGGCACAACGTGCTCAACGCGCTGGCCGCCGCCGCCATCGGCTGGCAGCTGGGCGTGGCGCCTGAGGCGATCGCCAGTGCGCTGCAGAGCTTCGCCGGCATCGGCCGCCGCTTCAACGACCTGGGCGAAGTGACCACCGCCGCCGGCGCACGTGTGCGCCTGGTCGATGACTACGGCCACCATCCGCGCGAACTGGCCGCGGTGTTCGCCGCCGCGCGCGGCGGCTGGCCGGACAAGCGCCTGGTGGTCGCGTTCCAGCCGCACCGCTACAGCCGCACTCGCGACCAGTTCGACGCGTTCGCCGCGGTGCTGTCGGAAGTGGATGCGCTGGTGCTCAGCGAGGTCTACCCGGCCGGCGAAGCGCCCATCCCGGGTGCCGACGCGCGCTCGCTGGCGCGCGCGATCCGTGCGCGCGGGCGCAGCGAGCCGGTGGTGGTCGGGCAGGTCGCCGAACTGAGCGAAGTGCTGCCGGACGTGCTGCAGGATGGCGACCTGCTGTTGATGATGGGCGCCGGCGACATCGGCTACGTCGCCCAGCACATCGCGCAGGACGGGTTCACCGCGGGGGTGAAGGCATGAGCGCGCCGACCTTCGCGCCGCCGCGCCACGCCGATCCGGCCGTGTTCGGCCGCGTCGCGGTGCTGCTCGGCGGCACCTCCAGCGAGCGCGAAGTGTCGCTGGATTCGGGCCGCAACGTGCTCGAGGCGCTGCGCGCACGCGGCGTCGATGCGGTCGCGGTGGACGGCATTCCTGCGTTGGCGCAGGCATTGGTCGACAAGCGCTTCGATCGCGTGTTCAACGTGCTGCACGGCCACAACGGCGGCGGCGAAGACGGCATCGTGCAGGGCCTGATGGACGCGTTCGGTGTGCCCTACACCGGCTCGCCGGTGCTCGGCTCGGCACTGAGCATGGACAAGGTGCGGACCAAGCAGGTGTGGCTGTCGCTGGGCCTGCCGACGCCGCGCTACGTGCGCCTGGCCGCGACCGCGCAGGCCGACGCGATCCGCGCCGCGGCCGCGCAACTGGGCCTGCCGGTGATCGTCAAGCCGGCCAACGAAGGTTCCAGCGTCGGCGTGACCCGCGTGTTCGAACCGGCGCAGCTGGACGAGGCGGTGGCCCTGGCCGCGCGCTACGACGGCGAGCTGCTGATGGAGCAGATGATCGTCGGCGACGAGCTGACCGTGGCCATCCTCGGCGACACCGCGCTGCCGTCGATCCGCATCGTGCCCAAGGGCCAGTGGTACGACTACCACGCCAAGTACGTGGCCGAGGACACCCAGTACCTGTGCCCCGGCCTGGACGGCGACGACGAGCGCGCCTTGGGCGAACTGGCGCTGGCCGCGTTCCGCGCCGCCGGCTGCCGCGGCTGGGGCCGCGTGGACGTGATGCGCGACGGCACCAGCGGCGATTTCGCCCTGCTGGAAGCCAACACCGCGCCGGGCATGACCAGCCACTCGCTGGTGCCCAAGGCCGCGCGCCAGGCCGGCATCGATTTCGAAGAACTGGTGTGGCGCGTGCTGGAGCAGACGCTGTGAAGCCGGGATTCGGGATTCGGGATTGGGGATTCGCACAGCGGCAGCGTCGCGCTGCCGATGCGCTCGCGTGCGTGTCTTGCGCGAATCCCGAATGCCCAATCCCGAATCCCACGGCACGGAGTGCCGCATGAGCGCCCTCCTGCGCATCCTGGCCTGGCTGCTGGCGCTGGCATTGGTCGCGTTGCCGGTGGTGGCGGTGCTCAACGGCTGGGTCGGCGCCGAGCGCTGGCCGCTGAGCCGGTTGCAGGTCAGCGGCGATTTCAAGCGCGTGCCGGCCGAGCAGTTGCGCCAGGTGGTGTTGCCGTACGCACGCCGCGGTTTCTTCGCGGTCCGCCTGCAGGACGCGCAGGACGCGATCGAGCGGCTGCCGTGGGTGGAAAGCGCGCGGGTGCGCAAGCGCTGGCCGGACGTGCTGGAAGTGCGCGTCACCGAGCACCGTCCGTTCGCGCGCTGGGGCAGCGACCGCATGCTGTCCGAGCAGGGCCGCATCTTCGCCTTGCCGAGCGAATTGCGCGGCATGGCGTTGCCGCAACTGGCCGGTCCGGATGCCAAGGCGCAGGACGTGGTCGCGCTGTACAACGAATCGCGCGCGCTGTTCGCGCCGGCCGGGCTGCAGGTCGATGGCGTGGCGATGGACGCGCGCGGCAGCTGGTCGCTGCAACTGGGCAACGGCGTGCAGGTGGTGGTCGGCCGCGACGACGCCCGCGCGCGCCTGGCGCGCTTCGCCCGCGTACTGCCGCAACTGGCCACGCCGGAACAGGCGCCGATCGCACGCGCCGACCTGCGCTACACCAATGGATTCACCGTGGAGCGGGGAATCGTGAACCGGGAACCGGGAATGGAGAAAAAGCCCACGGCTCCGACCCAACCCGCGCGCCATGCGGCACTGGCCGACCCTCCATCCCCGCGCATGAGCCCGCTCTTCCCCATTCCCAATTCCCCATTCTCTATTCCCGGCTCCAAGACATGAACCGCAAAGGCGACAAATCCCTCATCGTTGGACTGGACATCGGCACCTCCAAGGTCGTCGCGCTGGTCGGCGAGTATTCGCCCGGCAATCCGATCGAGGTGATCGGCATCGGTTCGCACGAATCGCGCGGTCTCAAGCGCGGCGTGGTGGTGGACATCGAGTCCACCGTGCAGTCGATCCAGCGCGCGGTCGAGGAAGCGGAGCTGATGGCCGGCTGCGAGATCCGCTCGGTGTACGCGTCGATCTCCGGCAACCACGTGCAGTGCAAGAACTCGCCCGGCATCGTGCCGATCCGCGACGGCGAAGTGACCTGGAACGATCTGGACCGGGTGCTGGAAGCGGCCAAGGCGGTGGCGATCCCGGCCGACCAGCGCATCCTGCACGCGATCCCGCGCGAGTACGTGCTCGACGATTCGCAGGAAGGCATCCGCAATCCGGTCGGCATGACCGGCGTGCGCCTGGAGGTGCACGCGCACCTGGTGGTGTGCGCGCAGTCGGCCGCGGCCAACATCAGCAAGTGCGTGCAGCGCTGCGGCCTGCAGGTGGACGACCTGATCCTGTCCTCGCTGGCGTCCTCGGTCGCGGTGCTGACCGCCGACGAGCGCGAGCTGGGCGTGGTGCTGGTGGACATGGGCGCCGGCACCACCGACCTGGCGGTGTTCGTGCAGGGCGCGATCTGCCACACCGCCTCGCTGCCGATCGCCGGCGACCACGTCACCAACGACATCGCGCACATGCTGCGCACGCCCACCCCGGAAGCCGAGCAGATCAAGGTGCGCTACGCCTGCGCGCTGGCGCAGCTGGCCACCGCCGAGGAAAGCATCCAGGTGCCGAGCGTCGGCGACCGCCCGCCGCGGCGCATGCCGCGCCATTCGCTGGCGCAGGCGGTGCAGGGCCGCTACGAGGAGATTTTCGAGATGGTGCAGGCCGAACTGCGCCGCTCCGGCTTCGAGGAACTGGTGCGTGCCGGCATGGTGCTGACCGGCGGCGCCTCGAAGATGGAAGGCGTGGTCGAACTGGCCGAGGAAATGGTGCAGATGCCGGTCCGCGTGGGCATCCCGCAGCACGTCACCGGCCTGGGAGAAGTGGTCGGCAACCCGGTACACGCCACCGGCGTGGGCCTGCTGCTGATGGGCAGCCAGATCGAACACCCCCGGCGTCCGTCGCTGCCCACCGGGCGCGCCGGCAGCCTGTTCAAGAAATTGAAGAATTGGTATCGCGGTGAGTTTTGAGGGCCGGGATTCGGGATTGGGGATTCGTAAGGGCAACAGCAAGAGCAAGAGCAAGAAAGCGGAGAGCGGAGAGAGGGTAGGCGACAGGTTTTTTTTGTAGTGATTCCGCCGCGGAGCGGGCAAAGGTGTTGGGCGATCGCGCTTTACGGATCCCCACTCCCGAATCCCGAATCCCGGCTTCCAAACAACAACACTCGCCGGACGGAGAGGCGGGAACGAGGATCGGAGCTGTTCCGAATCCCCACTCCCTAATCCCGAATCCCGGCTCAAAGAGGACACGGACATGGCGCATTTCGAACTGATTGAAAAGATGGCACCCAACGCGGTAATCAAGGTGGTCGGCGTGGGCGGCGGCGGCGGCAACGCGGTCGCGCACATGGTCAGCAGCAGCGTGGACGGCGTGGAGTTCATCACCGCCAACACCGACTCGCAGGCGATCAAGAACTGCGGCGCCAAGCTGCAGCTGCAGCTCGGCACCAACGTCACCAAGGGCCTGGGCGCCGGCGCGAATCCGGAAGTCGGCCGCCAGGCTGCGCTGGAAGATCGCGAACGCATCATGGACGCGCTGCAGGGCGCGGACATGGTGTTCATCACCGCCGGCATGGGCGGCGGCACCGGTACCGGCGCCGCACCCGTGGTCGCGCAGTTGGCCAAGGAGATGGGCATCCTGACCGTCGCCGTGGTCACCAAGCCGTTCCCGTTCGAAGGCCGCCGGCGCATGCAGGTCGCGCTGAAGGGCATCGAGGAACTGAGCCAGCATTGCGACTCGCTGATCACCATCCCCAACGAAAAGCTGATCACCGTGCTCGGCCGCAACGCCACCATGATCCAGGCGTTCCGCGCCGCCAACGACGTGCTGCAGGGCGCCGTGCAGGGCATCGCCGACCTGATCGTGCGTCCGGGCCTGATCAACGTCGACTTCGCCGACGTGCGCACCGTGATGTCGGAAATGGGCCTGGCGATGATGGGCACCGGCTCGGCACGCGGCGACGACCGCGCGCAGGCGGCAGCCGAAGCGGCGATCCAGAACCCGCTGCTGGACGACGTCAACCTGGCCGGCGCCAACGGCATCCTGGTCAACATCACCGCCGGTCCGGACTTCACCATGGCCGAGTTCGACGAGATCGGCCGCACCATCGAAGGCTTCGCCTCGGAAGACGCGACCGTCGTGGTCGGCACCGTGCTCGATCCGGACATGCAGGACGAGGTCCGCGTGACTGTGGTCGCCACCGGCCTGAACCGTGCCGTGTCGCGCCAGACCCAGCGTCCGGAGCAGCGCGCGCCGATCAAGCTGGTGCGCAACGCGACCACCGGTCAGCCGGAATTCGGCGACTTCGAGCATGGCGGCGACGCCGTGTCCAAGGCGGTCGGCGGCGCGATGGGCCTGGGTCTGCGGCGTCCGAGCAGCGATGCGATGGGCGCGTCCGCACCGGCACCGGCGGCGGCCGATCTGCCGAACGACTACCTGGACATTCCTGCTTTCCTGCGACGCCAGGCCGACTGATGCCGTCCTTGGCGCGACAGTTCGGCTTGCGGATGGCCCAGCCTGGCCATCCGTGGCCAGGCGCGGGTCCGCGTGCGAAGCAGTGCTTCGCAAGCACGCGGCCCGCCCTGCGCCGCCAGGCCGACTGAGGTTTCGCCATGCCGGCCCTGCGCCGGCCGCAACACCGCCGAGCGGGAGTGTCCGCCCGTTCGGCGTGCCGTGTCCTTTGCTGCCGGGTCGTCTCGACCCGGCAGGTTTTTGCGACCGCGACGCCGGCCTCCGCCAGCGTTGCGCAAATAGGACGCTGTGACCGCATTGTTAAAATTTGGCTAAACGCGTGATATTCTCAATTCCGTTCAGTTCCCGTCTGAGCTGACGTTCCCAGACTGTCTCCCATGACCCAGCAACGCACCCTCAAGAACACGATCCGCGCCACTGGCGTAGGCCTGCATAGCGGCGACAAGGTGTACATGACCCTGCGTCCTGCGCCGGCCGATCACGGCATCGTGTTCCGGCGCGTCGATCTGGAACCGGCAGTGGAAGTGCCGGCCGATGCGCAACTGGTCACCGAGACCACGCTGTGCACCGGGCTGAGCCGTGGCGACGCCAAGATCCAGACGGTGGAACACCTGATGTCGGCGATGGCCGGCCTCGGCGTGGACAACGCCATCGTCGAGCTGTCCTCGGCCGAATTGCCGATCATGGACGGTTCCTCCGGCCCGTTCGTGTTCCTGCTGCAGTCGGCAGGCATCGTCGAGCAGGGCAAGCCCAAGCGCTTCATCCGCATCAAGCGTCCGGTGGAAGTGCGCGACGGCGACAAGATCGCCCGCTTCGAGCCGTACGACGGCTACAAGCTCGGCTTCACCATCCAGTTCGACCACCCGATGATCCCGGCCAAGCAGTCGCGCCAGGAAATCGAGTTCTCGACCATGGCCTACATCAAGGAAATCTCCCGCGCACGCACCTTCGGTTTCATGCGCGACCTGGAGTACATGCGCGAGCGCAATCTGGGCCTGGGCGGGTCGATGGACAACGCCATCGTGCTCGACGAATTCCGTGTGCTCAACGACGACGGCCTGCGCTACGCCGACGAGTTCGTGCGGCACAAGATCCTCGATGCGATCGGCGACCTGTACCTGGCCGGCGGCGCCATCCTCGGCGCCTACGAAGGCTACAAATCCGGCCATGCGCTGAACAACAAGCTGGTGCGCGCACTGCTCGCCGAGCAGGCCGCGTGGGAGTGGGTGAGCTTCGATTCCAAGGCCGTGCCGGCACCGGTGGCCTACGGGGCCGTGGCTTACGCCTAAAGTTTTCCGCCCCGCGGCCGGGGCCGGTCAGGGATCACGGAATGGGCGATCCATCGCGCCTTCGGCCCTTCTTAACTTCTATTTAACGAATCGATAACGACCTCGGCGCCGGCGCCCGCTAGGATGCGTCGGGTCGTGTCGTGCGTGTCTACGTACGCAGACCGCGCCGGCCGGAGGCCGTCGTTGCTTCAGGCGTCGTGGAATCGACGTCCTGCAAGGACGCCAGCGCGTCGCGCAATCCCTTGTGCGTCGCAGCGGAAACCGGTGCTGGCCTGCTTCTTGCCTGTTGCATTGGGGAATGCGCGGATGCAGTCGCAGTCTTGACGGTCACCCTGGTGGCCTTCAGCCCGAGGGACCGGGCCGCAGCGAGGATATCGGCCTCGGCGAGCCTTACCCGGGCGTGCCAGACCGGAGAGTCAACGAGAAAAACGAGCTGTTCGCCGTTCACATTGGCCAACCGGCAACGGGAGGCCAGATTCGGCGGCAGATGGGGGCGCAACTGTCGGTCCAGCGCGTCGAGCCACAAGGCACGCCGCAACGGGTCGCCCACCTTGTCCGCCAATGCGGCGTCCAACGCCGGCATCGGCGCGGTGGTATGGCCCTCGCCGGACTTTCGCTTAGACATGAAAACTCATATGGCGTTTAAGAAGATCGTAATCAATTCGCGTGAAAAGGGGATAAAGGACCTGCCTTGGCGTCTGCGCGAGTTCGCAGACCGGCGTCCCCTGGCCGTGCTGGGCACGGTGTTGGCGGTGGGCATGGTACTCGGCATCGGCGTCAGCGCCGCGACCGGCTTCGTCGGTTCGGCGCAGCTGCGGGCCAAGGTGGAGCGGCAGGACGCGGAGCTGGCGCAGGTGCGCCGCGACGCGCAGACCCAGGTCAACGCGCTGGCCGCGCGGCTGGGCGAGCTGCAGGCGCAGGCCACGCGCCTGAACGCGCTGGGCGAACGCCTGACCCGCATGGGCAAGCTGCAGGACGGCGAATTCGACTTCGACCAGCCGGTCGGCGTCGGTGGCGGCGACGACGAGGTCAGCCAGGACATGCCGGCGCCGCAGCTGAACAAGGAGCTGGACGGGCTGCAGCAGCAGTTCGCCACCTCCGGCCAGCAGCTGTCGGTGCTCGAATCGCTGCTGTTTGACCACCAGCTTGACCAGAACGCGGTGCCGTCGCGGATGCCGATCCGCAACAGCTACATCACCTCCGGTTTCGGCGGCCGCGCCGATCCGTTCGGCGGTGGCGCTGGCAACCACAAGGGCATCGACTTCCACGCCAACGTCGGCGACCCGGTGCTGGCCGTGGCCGATGGCGTGGTCAGCTACTCGGGCGTGCGCGGCGGCTACGGCAACGTGGTCGAGGTCGATCACGGCAACGGTTATGTCACCCGCTACGCGCACAATTCGCGCTTGTCGGTGAAGGTCGGCGATCTGGTGCGGGTCGGCCAGGAAGTGGCCAAGGCCGGCTCCACCGGCCGTTCCACCGGCGCGCACGTGCACTTCGAGGTCTGGAAGGACGGCGTGGTGATGAATCCGGCCAAGTTCCTCGGCGACGGCGCCACCCCGGTGGGCCGCCGCGGCCGCGGCTGAGTCGGGCCTGGGGCGGCGTGCCGGCGCTTGAATCGCCGGAGCCCGCCCCAAGCTACAATACGCTTTGCCACGACAGGGCGCCTCGCGCCCTGTTTCGTTTGCGGCCCGCCGATTCCCTGGGGGATTGGGCCGTACGGGCGTTCCTTTCCAACCGGTTCCTTCAATGATCAACAGTCTGCTTACTCGCGTTTTCGGTAGTCGCAACGAACGCCAGCTGCGTCAGCTCCACCGTATCGTCGCCAAGGTCAATGCGCTGGAACCGGAGATGGAGCAGCTCTCCGACGCGCAGCTGCAGGCCAAGACCCCGGAACTGCGCGCGCGCATCGCCGGCGGCGAGAGCCTGGACAAGGTGCTGCCGGAAGCCTTCGCGGTGTGCCGCGAGGCCAGCCGCCGCGTGCTCGGCATGCGCCATTACGACGTGCAGCTGATCGGCGGCATGGTCCTGCACCTGGGCAAGATCGCGGAAATGCGCACCGGCGAAGGCAAGACCCTGGTGGCGACGCTGCCGGTGTACCTCAACGCGCTGGAAGACAAGGGCGTGCACGTGGTCACCGTCAACGACTACCTGGCGCGCCGCGACGCCGCGCAGATGGGCAAGCTGTACAACTGGCTGGGGCTGAGCGTGGGCGTGGTCTATCCGGGCATGCCGCACAGCGACAAGCACGCCGCCTACGCCGCCGACATCACCTACGGCACCAACAACGAATTCGGCTTCGACTACCTGCGCGACAACATGGCGCTGTCCAAGGCCGACCGCTATCAGCGCGGCCTGAACTACGCCATCGTCGACGAAGTGGACTCGATCCTGATCGACGAGGCGCGCACCCCGCTGATCATCTCCGGCCCGGCCGACGATTCGCCGGAGCTGTACATCCGCGTCAACCGCATCGTGCCGCAGCTGACCAAGCAGGAGTCCGAGGAAGGCGAGGGCGACTTCTGGGTCGACGAGAAGGGTAAGCAGGTGCATCTGTCCGAGGCGGGCATGGAGCACGCCGAAGAGCTGCTGCGCGCGGCCGGCATCCTGACCAACGACGAGGACCGCCTGTACGGCGCGCAGAACCTCAGCGTGGTGCACCACCTCAACGCCGCGCTGCGCGCGCACGCGATCTACCAGCGCGACGTGGACTACATCGTGCGCGACGGCGAAGTGGTCATCGTCGACGAATTCACTGGCCGCACCCTGCCGGGCCGGCGCTGGTCCGACGGCCTGCACCAGGCAGTGGAAGCGAAGGAAGGCGTGCCGGTGCAGCGCGAGAACCAGACGCTGGCCAGCATCACCTTCCAGAACCTGTTCCGCATGTACAACAAGCTGTCCGGCATGACCGGTACGGCCGATACCGAAGCCTACGAATTCCAGAGCATCTACAACCTGGAAGTGGTGGTGATCCCGACCAACCGCCCGACCATCCGCAAGGACTGGCCGGACCAGGTGTTCCTCAACCGCCAGGGCAAGTTCAACGCGGTGCTCGCCGACATCGAGGATTGCGCCAAGCGCGGTCAGCCGGTGCTGGTCGGCACCACCTCGATCGAGACCTCGGAGATGCTCTCCGAGCACCTGCGCAAGGCCGGGGTCACCCACGAGGTGCTCAACGCCAAGCAGCACGAGCGCGAGGCGCAGATCGTCGCCAACGCCGGCCAGCCGGGCGCGGTGACCATCGCCACCAACATGGCCGGCCGCGGTACCGACATCGTGCTCGGCGGCTCGCTGGAAGCGGAGCTGCACGCGCTGGGCGAGGACCTGAGCAACGACGAACGCGCGCGCCTGAAGGCCGCCTGGCAGGAGCGTCACGACGCGGTCAAGGCCGCTGGCGGCCTGCACATCATCGGCACCGAGCGCCACGAGTCGCGGCGTATCGACAACCAGCTGCGTGGCCGTTCCGGCCGCCAGGGCGATCCGGGTTCCTCGCGCTTCTACCTGTCGCTGGAAGACAACCTGATGCGCATCTTCGCCTCCGACTGGGTGCAGAAGGCGATGCGGATGATGGGCATGAAGGAAGACGACGTCATCGAGGACCGCATGGTCAGCCGCCAGATCGAAAAGGCGCAGCGCAAGGTCGAAGCGCACAACTTCGACATCCGCAAGAACCTGCTCGACTTCGACGACGTCAACAACGACCAGCGCAAGGTGATCTACGCGCAGCGCGACGAGCTGCTCGATGCCGAGTCGGTCAAGGACAACGTCGACGGCATCCGCGACGACGTGATCTACGATCTGGTGGCGCGTTTCGTGCCGCCGAACTCCATCGACGAGCAGTGGGACCTGGCCGGGCTGGAAGCGACCCTGTCCAGCGACCTGGGCCTGCCGCTGTCGCTGACCGACCTGGTCAAGCGCCACGAGGAACTGGATGCGGCCGGCATCGCCGAGAAGGTGCGCGAGGAAGTCGATCGCCATTTCCAGGAGAAGGAATCGGCAGTCGGCGGCGAGACCATGCGTGCGCTGGAAAAGCACGTAATGCTGACCGTGCTCGACCAGAGCTGGAAGGAGCACCTGGCGCGCATGGACTACCTGCGCCAGGGCATCCACCTGCGCGGCTATGCGCAGAAGCAGCCGAAGCAGGAATACAAGAAGGAAGCCTTCGAACTGTTCTCGGAGATGCTCGAGCACGCCAAGCGCGAGGTGGTGACCTTGCTGGCGCGCGTGCGCATCCGCAGCGAGGAAGAGGTGGCGGCGCTGGAAGCGCAGGAACGCCAGCAGATGGAGGCGCAGCTGCGCCAGGCGCAGTTCCAGCATCAGGACGCCGGCGGCTACAGCGCCGACGAGGAAGTCGAGCAGATGGCGCTGGGCGACAACCCGCAGCAGGTGGCGCAGGTCACCCGCGAGGCGCCCAAGGTCGGCCGCAACGATCCGTGCCCGTGCGGCAGCGGCAAGAAGTACAAGCATTGCCATGGGCAGTTGAGTTAAGAGAAGCGCTATCGCGAGCGCTGTTGCACATTCGCGCAACAGCGCTACGTTTGGCTTCGCAAAAACGTGGGCTCCGGCTCATCACTCTCCAAAACCCCGCACCTGTCGGCGCGCGCCCCAAACTCCGCGAGACGCTTCGCGCCGGACCCTCACCCAACCGCTCTCCCGGCGGGAGAGGGGCTAAGCGGCTGTTCCCTTCTCCCACCGGGAGAAGGTGCCCCGGAGGGGCGGATGAGGGTACGTGCGCAGCCTCGTGTACCAAACTCCGCGAGACGCTTCGCGCCGGACCCTCACCCCAACCCCTCTCCCAGGGGAGAGGGGCTAAAGCGGCTGTTCCTTCTCCCATCGGGAGAAGGTGCCCCGCAGGGGCGGATGAGGGTACGGGCGCAGCCTCGTGCACCCAAACTTCACGAGACGCTTCGCGCCGGACACTCACCCCAGCCCCTCTCCAGGCGGGAGAGGGGCTAGGCTTTGCTCCAGACGGTGCGGTGATTGGTCAAACCCTTGTATCTACAGCCCCGCCTTGTGCGGGGCGTTTTGTTTTTGGGGAGGCTTGGGGGCGTGCTTGCCGGTGTGGCGTGTCGCGTGTTCTGCGGGTAGGGTGCTCGCTGTCGCTATTGCCATTGGATGCATGCCGTGGAGCGTTCCGCCAGTCTTGAGTTGAAGGTGTTCGTGCCGGCGCGCGACTTCGCGCAGTCCGTGGAGTTCTATCGCGAGGTGGGCTTCGTGGCGGAGCCGCTTGGCGACGGACTCGTCTGTTTTCGCCATGGCGAGCGCTGTGCGTTCCTGCTGCAGGATTTCTACGAGCAGGCGCTGGCGCACAACCTGATGCTGCACCTGTGGGTGGAGGATGCCGATGCCTGGTGGCGGCGGCTCGATGCCGCCGATCTGGCCGGCCGCTACGGTGCGCGCATCGGCGTGCCGGAGGATCGGCCGTGGGGCATGCGCGACTTCACCCTGCACGATCCGGGTGGGGTGCTGTGGCGGATCGGACACGACCTTCCTGGGTAAGGGAGGGAGCCGGGCTGTTTCGGTACCGCCGGCGCCACCGTCCGCGGGTAGTCCATTTGCATGGCCGTGTGCGGTCGGTTTCGTCGTTGTTGCCGCGTCGTCCAGGTCGTCGCCGCGCCGTACGTCGGCCGAATGCTTGCGGATCGCTGCCGCGCTACGCGGATCGCCGACGATGTGAACCGGATTCATTGCGTTGGCACCGCCGAAGACGGCAAGCTTGCGCCATGTCCGAACCGCTCAGATCCATCCATGTCGTCGCCGGGGTCATCACCGATGCCCGCGGCCGTATCTTGCTGGCCCGGCGTACCGAGGGGCGCGATCTCGCCGGCCTGTGGGAGTTCCCCGGCGGCAAGCGCGAGCCGGGCGAGACCTCCGAGCAGGCCCTGGTGCGCGAGCTGCAGGAGGAACTGGGTATCGAGGCGACGGTCGGCGCGCAGCTGATGGAAGTGCCGCAGCGCTATCCGGACAAAAGGCTGCGCCTGGAGATGCGCCAGGTGCTGTCGTGGAAGGGCACTGCGCGCGGCCGCGAGGGCCAGGCGCTGACCTGGGTGACGCCGGACAAGCTGGGCCGCTACGCGATGCCGCCGGCCGACCAGCCGGTGGTGGCGATGCTGCGCCAGCCCGATCGCTATCTGGTGACGCCGGAGCCGGTCGATCCCGAGCGCTGGCTGGCGTCGCTGGAACGCGCGCTGCAAGGCGGCGTGCAGCGCGTACAGCTGCGCGCGCGCAGCCTGCCAGCTGCCAGCTGGCAGCCGCTGGCACGGGCCGCGGCGGCGCTGTGCGTGGCGCGCGGCGCGCAGGTGCTGGTCAATCGCGATCTGGCCCTGGCGCAGGAATTGGGCGTCGGCGTGCACCTCGGCGCGGAGCAGTTGTCGCAGTTCGAGGCTCGTCCGCTGCCGGCGGGGCAATGCGTTGCCGCGTCCTGCCATAGCGTGGAAGAGCTGCAGGCGGCGCAGCGGCTCGGCTGCGATTTCGCCGTGGTCGGCCCGCTGGCCGCTACCGCCAGCCATCCCGGCGCCGCACCGATGGGCTGGGAAGCGTTCGAGCGCCTGCGCGAGGAAGTGGCGCTGCCGCTGTACCCGATCGGCGGCCTGCTGCCGGCGCAGGTGGCCGAAGCGCGCCGCCATGGTGGTCAGGGGATCGCCGCGATCCGTGGGCTGTGGCCGGTGGATGTGGACGCTGCCTGACAGTGGGGGGAGGCAGCGAACGGTGTCGTGCGTCGATCATGGTCTGTTGCGCGATGCGAACAGGTTGATGGCGCAGTGCGCGCAGATCGCAGTCATTAGCTCGTGCGCGGCTGCGGATGACGTTTCGGTCGAGCTCGGGCAATTCCCAGAGGATCATGCAGGCTGCGGAAACCCAGGTCGAGCGCGCTAGAAACTGATCCAGAAGCAGTTGTACTGGCGGCGCAGGCTCAGCACGGTCGAGGTCGGGGTCGCACTGCTGCCGAGGGTCTGTTCCAGGCGCAAGCCGGTCGCGCGTGCGCGCGGCGGTGTGGCGTTTTCGCTGCCTGCGGTGCTGGTCGATGTCTGGGGCGTCGCGGATGCGGCATCCGGTGTGCGTTGCTCGGCAGCGGCCAAGGTGCCGGACGCCGGGAGCGTGGCCGCTGGGTAGGCCGCCTGCGCCGACAGGTCCGGCACCACCGGCACGATCGCCACCAACGGCCGCTGGGTGATCGCGTCGAGGCGGTCGAGGATGCGCCGCGCCGCCTCGTCCGAGACGCCGTTCCACCAATACAGCGTGGACAGGCGATTGACGTCGCGTGCATCCACCGCGGTGCGGATCTGCTGCGCCAGTTCGCTCAGCCGGCGCACGCATTGCGGCCGGTACAGGCCGCTGGCGCCTTCGCTGGCCGCACTGGGCGCGGTGCGCGGCGGCAAACGGTCGATCGCACCCAGGTCTTCGCAACGGCGATCGCTGAACACCGTGGCGCCGTCGGCGCCGGTGCAGCGATTCACCTTCTGCGCGGCGGCGGGCGCGGCGCACAGGCAGAGCAACAGGAGGATCGACGAGGGCGCGCGCATCGCGCCAGCCTAGCTGCAGGCCTGGTGTGTGGGAAGCTGCGCTAGGTGAGGGTACAGGCGGCAGCGTTGGCGAGGCGTAGGAGCACGGTTGCTGCGGGATAGGGGCATCGGTCCTGATCCTTCGCGAGCATTGTGTGCTTGGCGGCTTCGCCCGGTCGCGGCTGAAGCCGCTCCTACAGGTTTCGCTGGCGGTGAACCTAGCGCTCAGTACAACGGTGTCCCCGCCTGGTACGCCGCCACGAATCCCTGCCAGTCCAGCTGCACCTGCGCGGCGTAGTCGAACGCGAACTGGCGTAGTTCCGACTTCAATCCGCTCTTGCTGCTGGCCGCCGCGTCGATCTGCTTGTCGATGCTGTAACCGACCACCGCCGGATCGTAGTCCTGGTCGGACAGCGCGTGCGCCGAGGCCAGCGCCTGGCCCAGGTAGGTGGCGGCGGTGGCCAGCTTGCCGGCGCTGCTCAGCGCGGCCGGATCCAGGTCTTCCTGGAACGGCGATTTCTCGTGCACGTAGAACGGCACGCCGGCGACGCTGGCGTAGCCGGTCAGCACGTCGGCATCCAGGGTCTGCGCCTTGGCGGTGCGCGCCACGCGCTCGCCTTCGTGGTTGTCGTAGCTGGAGGCGGGCATCTGCGACGGCGCGGCGACGGCGACCACGCTGGCCGCTTCCTGCTTCCATTCCAGGATCACGTCGTCGCCGGTCGCGCTGCTGGCGCCTTCGATCAGCACGTACAGGCGCTGCCGGCCCAGGCTGCCGGTGCCCGAGCCGAGTTTCTGGCGCACGTCCTTGATCGTGTAGTAGCTGGACGCGTAGCGCTTGGACGCGGCGATCGAGGCCACGTAGCCGTTCATCGCCGCGGCGACTGCCGACGCGGTGGCGCTGTTCACCGCGACCAGGTTGTCCAGGCTCTGGAACATGCGCTTGCCGCCGCCGACCGCGGTGTATTTGGCCAGCAGGCTGCTGCGGCTCTTGCCGTCGGCGCTGTCGATGGCCTTGGCCACCACGCCGCTGGTGTTGCTCTTGGCCAGCTGGAAATTCCTCTCGGCGTCGCTGCCCTTGAAGTCGCCGATCTTGTCCAGGTACGCGCCGACCATCGTGTCGATCGCGCTGCCGATGTCGCTGTCGGACAGGCCGTTGTCGCGCCCGGCCAGGACCATGCTTGCCGCCAGCCGGCGCAGGTCCCACACGTACTGGCCGAGATGGCCCTCGTCGAAGTCGGCGACCTTGAACACCGCCTTGCCGCTGCTGTCGCGCGCGGCGTCGAAGTTGCCGATGTGGGTGTCGCCGCCGAGCCAGGTGTAGCCGGTCTGCGGGCTGGTCCACAGCGAGGCCGGCAGGGTCTTCATGTCCTGGTAGAACAGATGGTCGGTGCCGCGATAGAACGCGTAGGCGCTGCCGGCCATCGTCGCCAGCTTGGTGTCCAGCTCGGCCTGCTGCGCCGCATAGGGATGGTTGTAGTCGTGGATCTGCTGCACCACCCAGGCATCGCGCTGGCTCGCGGCGGTGGCGCAGCCGGCGGTGGCGGCGAAGATCAGGCCGATCAGCAGCAGGCGCGGCAGGCGGGTGGGCATCGCAGGTCTCCAGGCGCGAACAGGGCGACCAGTCGAGCATGCCGGCATTGCACGGCGATGAATCCGGGGCCGGTGCGATCCGACCCGGCGCAGGCGTCGCTACAGATAGCGCAGCCAGGCCAGGTCGCGGCGCCGCGCCTTCAGCCGCGCGAACGCCGCCACCGGCCAGTACAGCGCCACGCCCAACACCGCGGCGATCGCCCACAGCGCCGCCACACTGTCCACGCCGAACAATGCGCCGTGGTTCGCGCCCCAGTACGCCAGCGCCGCCAGGTACAGCAGCTTCAGCGCGTACAGGTGCAGCAGGTAGAAGAACATCGGCGCCGCGCCGATCGCCGCCAGCGGTGCCAGCAGCCTGGCCAGCGGCGGGTGCTCGTACAGACGCAGCAACAGCAGGCCCACGCCCAGGGTCAGCAGCAGGAACAGCAGCGACGGCGGGTACTTGGTCAGGTTGAAGAAGCTCATCGCGGTGTGCGCCACGTCGGCCTGGTCGCGCCAGGGCGCATCGCCGTAGCCGTTGTGCCAGCGCAGCAGGTGGAACAGCGCCAGCGCGCCGAGGCCACAGGCCAGCAGGAGCTGCCGGCGTTGCGGCGCCGCGGTGCCGGCGCCGTACCAGGGGCCGGCCGCATAGCCCAGCGCGATCACCCCGATCCATGGCAGCAACGGATACGAGGTGCGCACGCGCAGCTCGCCCAGGTGCAGCCAGCTGCGATCGTGCAGCACGGCCCAGGCCGTGGCCAATGGACCGTCGCCGGGCATGTGTACGCCATCGAGCAGGTTGTGCCCGGCGACCAGCGCCACGCCGAGCAGCGCCAGCAGCGGGCGCGGCAGCCACAGCAAGGCCGCCAGCGCCAGCATGCTCAGCCCGATCGCCCAGATCACCTGCAGGTACAGCACCTGCGGCGGGAACGAGAAGGTCCAGGCGAAGTTGACCAGGGTCAGTTCCAGCACGATCAGGAACAGTCCGCGCTTGAGCAGGAACGCCGCCGCCGCTTTGCGGCCACGTGGCTGCCGCGCTGCGTACAGCCACGCCGACAGCCCGGTCAGGAACACGAACACCGGCGCGCACAGGTGCGCCAGCAGGCGCGCCACGAACAGCGCCGGGGCGGTGGTTTCCACGTCCACCGGATCGCCGATCGGGTGATGCAGATAGAACGTCTCGCGCACGTGGTCGAGCAGCATCAGCAGCATCACGGTGCCGCGCAGCAGATCGATCGAGGCCAGGCGCGAGGAGGCTGGGGAAAGGGCGGGGGAGGCGGAAGACATGCGCTGCGGTTCGTGCCAATATTGAAATAATATAACATTTCTTTTTTCGGGTGCTTCGCTCCATGCCGCCACGTTCGCCGCATTCGCTGTCCTTCGTTGCCGCCTTGCTGGCCGGCCTGAGCGCCGGTCCGGCCGATGCCGATGCGGTCCTCGACGCCGCGTCCGAGCCAGCCGAACTGGACACGGTGCGCGTGGTCGGGCGCCGCGACTCGGGCACCTACTACGCCGATGCCACTCAGGGCAGCAAGACCGAGCTGAGCCTGCGCCAGTTGCCGCAATCGGTGCGGGTGCTGCCGCGGCAGGCGATCGACGACCTCGGCGCGACGCACCTGGACGGCACGCTGGACTACGTCGGCGGCATCTCGCGGCAGAACGGCTTCGGCGGGCTGTGGGACAACTTCGCGGTGCGCGGGCTGCCCGGCAACGAAAACACCGGCAGCGCGACCCTGCTCAATGGCCTGGCCGGCAACCGCGGCTACAACGCGCCGCGCGACACCGCCAACATCGAGGCGATCGAGTTCCTGAAAGGACCGGCGGCGGCGCTGTACGGCAGCAGCGAACCGGGCGGCACGCTCAACATCGTCACCAAGCTGCCGCAGTGGCGGCCGGCGACCGCGCTGGAACTGTCCGCCGGTAGCCACGACGCCTACCGCGTCGCGGCCGACAGCACCGGGCCGCTGGGCGATAGCGTCGCCTACCGGCTCAACCTCGCCGCCGAGGACAGGCACAGCTTCCGCGACTTCGTGCAGACGCAGCGCCGCTTCCTCGCGCCGGCGCTGAGCTGGCGCCTGGGCGAGGCCACCACGCTGGACTACAACGGCGAATGGCTGCGCCACCGCACGCCGCTGGACCGCGGCGTGGTCGCGGTGCGCGGCGACCTGCGCGCGCTGCCGCGTTCGCGCTTCCTCGGCGAGCCGGGCGATGGCGACGTGCAGGTCGAGAACCGCAATCACCAACTGCTGCTGCGGCACGCGTTCTCCGAGACATGGAGCGGGCTGCTCGCCGCGTCGCAGCGCGACGCCAGCCTGCGCGGCTACTCCACCGAACCCAGCGCGGTACAGGCCGATGCGCGCACGCTGTGGCGGCAGCGGCGCTGGCGCGACTTCGCCTCGCACGACAGTGCGCTGCAGGCCGAACTGCGCGGCCAGGTGCGCAGCGGCACCTGGCGCCACGATCTGCTGGTCGGCATGGAGGCCTACGACTTCGTGCTCGAGCAACGCATGCTGCGGGTCCGCCCCAGCGCCGCCGCGCCGTACGCGCTTGACCTGTTCGCGCCGATCTACGGGCAAGCGCTGCCGACGCCGCTGCCGTTCGTCGATACCCACGAGCGCCAGCGCAACCTGGCGCTGTACCTGCAGGACGCGGTGGCGTTGAACGCGCAGTGGACGCTGCTGCTCGGCCTGCGCCACGACCGCTACCGGCAGACGCTGGAGGACCGCCGCAGCGGCGGCCGCTACGCGCAGACCCCGGCCAGGACCACGCCGCGCATCGGCCTGAGCTATGCGCCGGGCGAGCAATGGTCGTGGTACGTCAATGCGGGGCGTTCGTTCCGCCCCAACAGCGGCTCCGACGTCTGGTACGGCACCGGCACCAGCACCACGCCGGCGCCGGAAACCGGCCGCGCGCTGGAGCTGGGCGGCAAGTGGCAGGCGCGAGACGGCCGCCTCGGGGGCACCCTGGCGTTGTACGAGATCGTCAAGGACAACGTGCTCACCGGCGATCCGCGCAATCCGGGTAACCAGATCGCCGCCGGCCGCGTGCGCAGCCGCGGCGCCGAGGCCGACGTTTCCGGCCAGCTGAGCGCGCACTGGCGGCTCAACGCCAGCGCCTCGTGGAACCGGGTGCAGGTGCTGCGCGACAACACGCTGCAGGTCGGCGGCAGCCTGATCAACGTGCCCAGGCTCAACGGCAGCGTGCTGGCGGTGCGCGAGACGCCGCTGCCCGGCGGCGGACTGTTCGGCGTCGGCGGCGGCATCACCCATACCGGCGCGCGGCTGGCCGAGGCCTATACCCAGGCGCAGGCCGACGCCGGCATCGCACCGGCACGCTTGCCGGCCTACACCGTGGCCAAGCTGATGGCCTACTGGCGCATCGACGAACGGTTGCGCGTGTCGCTGGACGTGGACAACGTGTTCGACCGCAGCTACTACACCAGTTCGGTCGCGGCGACGCCGTGGGTGGCGGTGGGCACGGCGCGCACCGTCAGCGCCGGTGTGCAGTACCGGTTCTGAGCGCGGCGCGCGCTCAGTCCTCGCCGATATCCTCGTTCCACACGTCCGGATTGGCCGCGATGTAGCCGCCGAGCAGGTCGATGCACTCCTGGCTGTGCAGGTCGATCACATTGACTCCATTCTCGCGCAGCCAGTCGATGCCGCCCTGGAAAGTCACCGATTCGCCGACCACCACGGTGCCAATGTTGAACTGCCGCACCAGGCCGCTGCAGTACCAGCACGGCGCCAGCGTGGTGACCATGATGGTGTCCTTGTAGCGGCGCTGGCGGCCGGCCTTGCGGAACGCATCGGTCTCGCCGTGCACCGACGGGTCGCCTTCCTGCACGCGGCGGTTGTGGCCGCAGCCGAGCAGGCGGCCGTCGTTGTGGTACAGCGCCGCGCCGATCGGGATCCCGCCTTCGGCCAGGCCCTGGCGGGCCTCGGCGATGGCGGTGTCGAGCAGGGTGCGGTAGTCGGGCGTGGCGATCATCGAGTGCGGCTCCGTGGCGGGATGACGCCATAGTGCGCATGGCGGCGCGGGCTGTCACCACCGCAAGCCGGCGCGGCGCGGGCGCACGCGGCGGCGTCTTTGCGAAAGCAGCGCGCGCGCGCCGCATCAGCGTTGCCGACGGCGTGCGCTGCGGCTTTACTTACCGCGCAAATGGGGCTATGAACGCTCTACCCCACCCCCCGCATCACCGGCTCGGCGCAGGCCTTGCTGCAGAAACGCTGTTGTCCGACGACAGGAGACACGCGATGCGCACCACGATGTGGAAAGGGATTGGCGGGCTGGCCGTGGCCGCAGGGATGGCGACCGGCGCGCAGGCGCAAGACCAGGAAAAGGTGCAGGGACTGCAATGGAGCGACGGCGCGGCCAGCGCCTCGCTGTACGGCACGCTGGACATCGGCTACGTCGGCCGCCGCGGCGGCAATGGTGCGGTCGTCGATAGCGGCAGCGAACACGATCTGCAGAGCGCCGCCGGCTCCGACGGCAGCAATCTCGGCCTCAAGCTCGGCTACGACCTCGGCAACGGCACCCGCCTGATCGGCGAGGTCGAGGTCGGGGTCGACCTGACCGGCGACAAGGACGCCGGCAGCGGCGGCGACACGTTCTACACCCGGCATGCCTGGCTGGGCGCGACCGGCGGCTGGGGCACGCTGCTCGGCGGCACCGTCGACGGCGGGCGCGCCGCGGTGCTCAAGCAATACGATCCGTTCAAGGGCCGGTCGGTCGCCAGCGCCGGGTCCCTGCAGGTGGTGGTGTCGCGGGCCAAGGACGCGGTGGTCTACGTCACGCCCACCTGGCGGGGACTCAACGCCACCTTCGCCTATACGCCGAACCTGCTCGGCGTCAGCGACCGCGACAGCCGCAGTCCGCTGTATGCGGTGATCCTGGGCTACAGCAACGGACCGCTGAGCCTGGGCTACGACCACGAAGAGGAATGGTGGAACGACGTGCCCGGCCTGACCCGGCTCAAGATCAATCTGTTCGGGGCCAGCTATGACGTCGGCCCGTTCAAGCTGTACGGGTTCTACGAACGCATCGACATCCAGCAGCCGTTCGACGTCGCCGCGCTCGGCTTCTACCACGAGCACAAGGGCTATCTGCTGGGCTTCACCGCGCCGATGGGCGCCAACGGCCTGTGGAAGGCGGCCTGGAGCCGGCGCGATTCGTCCTACGTGGACAATACCTGCAACAAATGGGGCGTGGGCTACCAGCACACTTTGTCGCCCAAGGCCTATCTCTACGCCGACTACGCGCGGATCGACAATGGCGCCGGCGGCACCTGCACGATCGCCTACAGCAACGAACAGACCTCCGCCGACCTCGGCCAGGGCGACGCCGGCGGCTACGGCATCGAGGGCGTGGACGTGGGCCTGGTGCTGAAATTCTGAACGTGGGCCGGTACCTGGCCGGCGCCGCGTGGCGGCTGCGACCCTCGGCCGCAGACCACGACGGCGCCGGCAGTGCGATAATCCCGCCATGAGCGAATCCCCCTACAAGACCGGCACAACCCATTTCGGCTTCCGCGATGTCGATGCCAAGGACAAGCAGAAGCTGGTCGGCGAGGTGTTCACCTCGGTCGCCGGCAACTACGACCTGATGAACGACCTGATGAGCCTGGGCATCCACCGGGCCTGGAAGCGCTATTTCGTGGCCACCGCGCAGGTCAAGCCGGGCGACCGCGTGCTCGACCTGGCCGGCGGCACCGGCGACATCGCCGCGCTGCTGAAGGAGCGGGTCGGCGACGACGGCGCGGTGGTGCTGGGCGACATCAATGCCGGCATGCTGTCGGTAGGCCGCGACCGGCTGACCAACCGCGGCCTGGTCGCGGGCCTGGACTACGTGCAGTGCAACGCCGAGGCGCTGCCGTTCCCGGACCAGAGCTTCGACCTGGTCACCATCGCCTTCGGCCTGCGCAACGTCACCGACAAGGACGCGGCGCTGCGCGAGATGTACCGGGTGCTGAAGGTCGGCGGGCAGGCGCGGGTGCTGGAATTTTCCGCGGTCACCGCCGACTGGTTCAAGCCGATCTACGACTTCCATTCGTTCAAGATCCTGCCGCGCCTGGGCAAGCTGTTCGCCAAGGATGCCGACAGCTACCAATACCTGGCCGAGAGCATCCGCAAGCACCCGCCGCAGGACGCGCTGAAGGGCATGATGGCCGAGGCCGGCTTCGAGCGCAGCCACTACAAGAACCTGACCGGCGGCATCGTCGCGATCCACTCGGGCTACAAGATTTGACGGCGGGGATTAGGGATTGGAGATTCGGGATTCGTAAAAGCGGGGCAATGCGCTCTTTACGAATCCCCAATCCCGAATCCCCAATCCCGGCCGTCAAGGTAAACTTCCGGTTTCCCCGAACCGGTGCTGTCCGCCATGCGTTCCCCGTTCCTGTTGCTGTCCCTGGCCGCGGTCATCGCGACCGGTTGTTCCCGCGAGGCTCCTAGCGAAGCCGCCGCTCCCGCCGCCAAGCCCGCGCCCGCCGCCGTGAAACCCGCCGACCGCAGCCACGACGAAAGCTCCTACGCCGAGCCGGGCAAGGTCGTGATCAAGGACCTGGCGCTGGACCTGAAGCTGGACTTCGACAGCAAGCAGATCGGCGGCACCGCCACCTACACGCTGGACTGGAAGGACAAGAGCGCCAAGCAGTTGCTGCTGGACACGCGCGAGCTGACCATCGAGAACGTGCAGGGCGACGACGGCAAGGGCAACCTGGCGCCGCTGCAATACGCGCTGGCGCCGGTGGACAAGATCTACGGCAGCAAGCTGACCATCGAAGCGCCGAACCAGCCGCAGAAGGTCACCATCGCCTACCACACCGCCGCGACCGCCTCGGGCCTGCAGTGGCTGGAGCCGTCGATGACCGAAGGCAAGAAGCTGCCCTTCATGTTCAGCCAGTCGCAGGCGATCCATGCGCGCAGTTGGGTGCCGCTGCAGGACACGCCGAGCGTGCGCTTCACCTACAGCGCGCACGTCGTGTCGCGCCCGGACGTGATGGTGCTGATGAGCGCCGACAACGATCCGAAGGCGGCGCGCGACGGCGACTACACGTTCAAGATGCCGCAGCCGATCCCGTCCTACCTGCTGGCCATCGCCGCCGGCGACCTGGTGTTCAAGCCGATCTCCGAGCGTTCGGGCATCTGGGCCGAACCGTCCATGGCCGACAAGGCGGCCAAGGAGTTCGAGGACACCGAGAAGATGATCGTCGCCGCCGAGACGCTGTACGGTCCGTACCGCTGGGGCCGCTACGACATGCTGGTGCTGCCGCCGTCGTTCCCGTTCGGCGGCATGGAGAACCCGCGCCTGACCTTCGCCACCCCGACCGTGATCGTCGGCGACAAGTCGCTGGTGTCGCTGATCGCGCACGAACTGGCGCATAGCTGGTCCGGTAACCTGGTGACCAACGCCAGCTGGAAGGACATCTGGCTCAACGAAGGTTTCACCACCTACGTGCAGGCGCGCATCACCGAAGCGCTATACGGCGCCGAAGCGGCGGAGATGGAGCGCGAGATCGACCAGACCGACCTGCTCGCCGAGGTCAAGGACATGAGCCCGGCCGACCAGGCGCTGGCGCTGCCGGCGCTGACCGAACGCGATCCGGACGATGCGCTGAGCCAGGTCGCCTACGTCAAGGGCGCCTGGTTCCTGCAGTTCCTGGAACAGCGCTTCGGCCGCGCCACCTTCGATGCGTTCCTGCGCGGCTGGTTCGACGACCATGCGTTCCAGAGCGCCAACACCGATCAGTTCGTCGACTATCTGAAGAAGAACCTGCTGGCCAAGAAGCCCGATGCGGTCAGCGAGGCCGAGCTGCACGCGTGGCTGGACGAGCCGGGCATTCCGGCATTCGCGCAGAAGGCGCGTTCGCGCAACTTCGCGATGGTCGATACCGCGCGCATCGCCTGGGCCGGCAGCGGCACCTTGCCGGGCAAGCAGGTCACCGATGCGTGGAGCACGCAGGAGTGGACGCGCTTCCTCAGCGGCCTGGGCGCCACGCTGAAGCCCGAGCAGCTCAAGCAGCTCGATGCCGCCTATCACTTCACCGGCACCGCGAACGGCGAGATCGCCATGCGCTGGTATCCGCTGGCGATCCGCAGCGGCTATGCCGACGCGCGCCCGGCCGCCGGCGAGTTCATCGCCCGCGTCGGCCGCCGCAAGCTGATCCTGCCGATCTACGCCGAGCTGGTGAAGATCCCGGACGGCCTGGCCTTCGCCAAGCAGGTCTTCGCCCAGGCCAAGCCCGGCTACCACCCGATCACCACGGTGTCGGTGGAAGACATGCTGGCCAAGGCCGACAAGGGCGCCGCCGCGCACTGAGGCGGCGCTGCGTGCGAACGCACGGCACGGATCGCGGCGCCGGGAGCAGTCCCGGCGCCGTCTTCTTTTGCGCAACGGCGATTGCCGCTGCCCACTGCCTGCGGCATACCGACCCCGGGCGTAACGCCCCAGCATGCAGGACTTGGCGCAAACCAGGCCGCATGCGAAGGTAGGCGCATGGCCCGTTTCCGGTTCCCGGCTCTTCCATGTTGCTGCTGACGTTGTTGCTGCTACTGGCGTTCACCGCGCTGGCCGTGGGCTTGGCGCTGCTGGTGGGCGCGGTGCTGTTGTTGCGCAGCAAGCCGGTCCTGCTGGTGCGCCTGGAGAGCCTGCGCCTGCGCTGGGGCAGCGGCCTGCAGCGTTGCCAGACGCAGGTCGCCGGGCATCGCTGGACCTACCTGCACCGCGCCGCGGCCGATCCCGCCGCCCCTGCGCTGCTGCTGGTGCATGGCTTCACCGGCAGCAAGGAGAACTGGTTGCCGCTGGCGCGCGCGCTCGGCGATCGCTATCACCTGTTCATTCCCGATCTGCCCGGCTGGGCCGAGAGCCAGCGCATCGACGGGCAGGACTACGGCTTCGTCGCACAGGCCGAGCGCGTGGCCGCGTTCGCCGCGCGGTGCGTGCGCGGTACGGGCAGCGAATGCGTGCTGATCGGGCATTCCATGGGCGGCGGCATCGCCGCGCTCGCCGCGGCGCGCCATCCGCACTTGTTCGATCGCGTTGGCCTGCTCAACGCTGCTGGCGTGCGCTTCGCCGACAACGCCTTCGGCCAGGCGGTGCTGGATGGCGACAATCCGTTCGCGGTGTACGACGCCGACTCGCTGCGCCGCTACATCGATACGGTGTTCCTGCTGGAGCCGAGCAAGCCGCGCATCCCGTCCTGGGCGGTGTCGTCGATCGTCGCTTGGCGGCGCAGCGAGGCCGGCTTCGAACAGCAGGTGCTGGCGCGGATCGGACGCAGCGAGGAGGCCTTTCTGCCGTTCGAGGAAGCCGCTCGCATCCGCCAGCCGGCGCTGCTGCTGAACTGCGTGCAGGACGCGGTGATCGATGCCAGCGCGCTGGCGCTGTACGCCGAGCGCGTGCCGCAGGCGCTGCAGGTGCTGCTCGACGGCAGCGGCCACATGTCCATCGTCGAGAAGCCTGACGAGGTCGCACAGGCGATCGCTACTTTGATCCAACGAGGAGTCCCCCGATGAAACGCATTCTGCTCGGCGCGCTATGCGCCGTCGCCCTGGCCGGTTGCGGCGACCACGAGGCCGAGCGCAAGGCGCAGGCCGCGGCCGAAGCGCAGGCCAAGGCGCAGGCCGCCGACGATCTGGCCAAGCAATACGACGCCGCGGTGAAGTCCGGCAACTGGGACCTGGCGCGCATCCATGGCGCGGCGCTGCTGGAGCAGTATCCCGGTTCGGACGCGGCCGAGCGCATCGAGCCGGGCTACGCCGAGGTCAAGGCCAAGGGCGAGGCGGCGCGTGAGCTGCGGCGCATGCAGGCCGCCTGGGAATATTCGCAGGTGCCGGCCGGCAAGGGCACGCAGCGCTCGGCGATGCTGTACAGCCGCGACAAGGTCGATGTGGACGGAAGCGGCCCCAAGCCGATGCAGCTGGTGTTCCGCGATCACCCCGAGTGGAAGCGCAGCGCCTACCTGGTGCTGCAGGCTGGCGATTTCCGCTGCGCCGGCGGCTGCAAGGTGCAGTTGAAGGCCGACGACGCCGCGCCGCGCGCGGCCGCGGCGTGGCGCCCGAACACCGACGAGGCGATCGCGATGTTCATCAGCGACGACAAGGCGTTGTGGAAGCTGGCGCGCAAGACCACGGTGCTGCAGATCGAGTTCCCGGTGAAGGCCGGCGGCACCCGTATCGCGGTGTTCGAGACCGGCGGCCTGGACGGGTCGCAGATGCCGGGATGGGATTGATCGCGGAGGCACCCGGCGCGCGCCTGCGCCAGGTGCGGCACTGGGTGTTCGACATGGACGGCACGCTGACTCGCGCGGTGCACGATTTCGCGCTGATCCGCCGTAAGCTGCAGATTCCGCCGCAGGCCGACATCCTGCAGCATCTGGCCGCGCTGCCGGCCGAGGAGGGCGCGGCCAAGCACGCGTGGTTGCTCGAGCACGAACGCGCGTTGGCCTTGGGCGCTGTCGCTGCGCCCGGCGCGCCGGCGCTGTTGCGCGCGCTGCATGCGGCCGGTTGCCGGCTGGCGCTGTTGACTCGCAATGCGCAGGAGCTGGCGCGGGTGACGCTGCGCGAGATCGGGGTCGATGAGTTGTTCGAGGAGGTCGCCATCCTCGGCCGCGACGAGGCGCCGCCCAAGCCGCATCCTGGCGGTCTGCAGCAGTTGGCTGCGCATTGGGGCGTGGCGCCGCATTCGCTGGCAATGATCGGCGATCACGAATACGACCTGCAGTGCGGGCGCCATGCCGGTGCGACGACGGTGTTGTTGCATGCGGACAATCTGTGGCCGGCGCTGGCCGATTTGCACTTCGCCGATTGCGCGGCGCTGCTGGAATGGTGGCAGGACGCGACCGGGTAGGGCGTTCTTTTCTGTGGGAGGGACTTCAGTCCCGAGGCTTTGTCGGTGAAGCATCGTCGGGACTGAAGTCCTTCCCACAAAGAGCGAAAGGCGTGCAGTTGTTGCCACCGCTATGCAGATCCGGCGCTCTGTGCCCATGCGTCGCATAGCGGATTGCCAATCTCTGCATCCTTCTGGTTCTCCTGCCATCGCCACTGCAACATGCGAGCAATTGCTTTTGTAGGAGCGGCTTCAGCCGCGACTGGTTCTGTCAGGAAGGTGTCGCGGCTGAAGCCGCTCCTACAGTGATTTATCCCCCGCCATCGCAAAAGTAGAGCTTTCGCCTTGCGGCGAGTCACTTTTCTTTGCTTGTGCAAAGAAAAGTAACCAAAAGAAAGCACCCCCTACTGCGCGCCCTCCGCGCTGCGCGCTCCGGGTCCGCGAATAGGACGGGATTCGCGGAAGGGGCATCCTGCCCCTGCCGCGAACGGCGCACATCCCTGTGCGCCGCCCCTTCGGGGTTTTTCCCGACCTATTCGCCGCTGCGTAAGGGACCCGGAAAGCCCAAAGCAACAGCACAACAGCAGCAGAGCAACAGCAGAGCAACAGCAGAGGCAGGAACACAAGAGCGCGAGCTGGAGAATTTGCTGCCTCGGATGGTGCGGTTTGCCGCTCGCGCGGTGATCTGCGGCGTCGCGTCTCCAATAGCTGCTTTGCGATGCAATAGCGTCTGGGCAGGAGTCTGGGACCGCATTCCCCACGCGCGCACCGTTAGCGCCGACGGATCGGTTCGGCTCCCATCCTGGCGTCTGGCAGTTCCGCCGGCCGCTGACGCGCATGGCGCTCCGGCCCCGCTGCGCCAATCGCGATACAGGCCGGTGGCGCAAAGTGTGCCGTTTCCGATACAGCGCGGCCGCTCGGCAGGGGCGCGGCTCTGCCCATGCCGCGGCCGATGCTTGTGGCTCAACGATGGCGCACTGCAGCAGCGCGCTGGCACGTTGATTGCTCTCTCACTCGCGATGTTTCCACATCCCGCCGCGCAGGCCGTTCGACGGTAAGCGCCACGGCTCTTCAACGAGGGGAGTAGAACGATGCACAGTCATCCATGTCGTACCCGTGCCTGGACGCTGCTCGCGCTGGCAACCGCGCTGGTGCTGGCAGGTTGCAAGAAGCAGGAAGAAACCGCGGCGCCGGCCGCACCGGCCGCTGCGCAGCAACCGGCCGCTGCCGCGCCGGCCGCGGTGGCCGATACCGATAGCGAGTTCGCCACCAATGCCGCCAATCCCGACAACTGGGGCGGCATCGGGCGCGACTTCGGCCTGAACCGGCACAGCCCGCTGGCCGAGATCAACCGCGACAACGTCAAGAACCTGAAGATGTCGTGGGAGATGAAGACCGACGCCACCCGCGGCCACGAAGGCCAGCCGCTGGTGATCGGCAGCATCATGTACATGGTCAGCGCGTATCCGAACAATGTGTTCGCGATCGACCTGGCGGCGCAGGACGACGGCGGCAAGGTGCTGTGGAAATACACCCCGCAGCAGGACGAGCGCTCGGTGGCGGTAGCGTGCTGCGACACGGTCAACCGCGGTGCGTCCTATGCCGACGGCAAGCTGGTGTTCGGCAGCCTCAGCGGCGACGTGATCGCGCTCGATGCCAAGACCGGCAAGGAAGTGTGGAAGCAGAAGCTCGCCTATCCTGAAAAGGGCGAGACCATCACCATGGCGCCGATCATCGCCGACGGCAAGGTCATCGCCGGCATCAGCGGCAACGAATTCGGCGTGCGCGGCCGCGTCGCCGCGTATGCGCTCGGCGACGGCAAGCAGGCCTGGTCGTGTGAGGCGACCGGCACCGACAAGGACATCTGCCTGGGTCCGGATTTCAACAAGGCCAATCCGCAGCACGGCCAGCTTGGCGACCTGGGCGTGAAGACCTTCCCGGAGGAAGGCTGGAAGCGCGGCGGCGGCGCGGCGTGGGGCTGGTACAGCTACGACCCGAAACTGAAACTCCTCTACTACGGCACCGGCAACCCCGGCCTGTGGAGCCCGTCGTACCGCTGCGGCAAGACCACGCAGAAGGAATGCGATACCGGCGAATACGACAACAAGTGGTCGATGACCCTGTTCGCGCGCAAGATCGAGACCGGCGAAGCGGTGTGGGGCTACCAGAAGACGCCGTTCGACCAGTGGGACTACGACGGCATCAACGAGCCGATCCTGGTCGACCTGACCATCGACGGCAAGCAGGTACCCTCCGTGGTGCAGTTCGACCGCAACGGCTTCGCCTACGTGCTCGACCGCCGCGACGGTACCCTGCTGCGTGCGCACAAGTTCGTGCCGGCCAACTGGGCCGAGAGCATCGACATGAAGACCGGCCGCCCGATCAAGGTCGCCGCGCATTCGCCGCTGGAGCGCGGCAAGAAGGTCGAGGCGTTCCCGTCGGCGATGGGCGGCAAGGACCAGCAGCCGTGCTCGGTGGATCCGGCCAATTCGGCGGTGTTCTTCTGCGGCACCAACAACTGGCACATGGAACTGGAACCGCAGGAACGCGGCAACACCATGATGGGCCTGCCGTACGTGTTCGCCAACGTGATGATGAAGCCGAACGAACCCGGCGCATTGGGCATCGTCAAGGCGTTCGACGTGGTCGAAGGCAAGTCCAAGTGGGAGATCAAGGAGAAGTTCCCGGTGTGGAGCGGCACCCTGGTCACCGACGGCGGGCTGGTGTTCTACGGCACGCTCGACGGCTGGTTCCGCGCGGTGGACAAGGACACTGGCAAGAAGCTTTGGGAGATGAAGATGCCGTCGGGCATCATCGGCAACCCGATCGCCTACAAGGCCAACGGCCACCAGTACGTGGCGGTGTTCTCCGGCATCGGCGGCTGGATCGGCCTGCCGGTCGCCGGCGGCCTGGATCCGGGCGATCCGTACGGCGCGCTGGGTGCGGCGGGTCTGGCCTTCAGCAACGGCTTCGACAAGATCCCGTTGGGCGGCATGGTGCATACCTTCCGCATCGATGGCGCCGGCAAGACCGTCACCGCCAGCGCCACCGCTGCGGCGGGTGGCGCACCGGCCGCCGCGGCCAAGACCGCGCGATGAGCCGGCGGCGACGCGTCCATGTCGCGAGCGACCGCCCGGGGGAGGCGGTCGCCCAGCGGCGCTTGTATCGGGGCGCGCGCGCCGTGGTGTTGCTTTGCAGCCTCGGACTCGTCGCCGCAGGTTGCACGCGCGAGCCGTCGTCCGCGACGGCTCGCGTTCCTGAGGCCGCCTCCAGCGCGGCCGCCAAACCAGCGGCGGGCACCGTGCCCGCCCCCGCGCTCGCCGCCGATGCGGCGGTGCTGCGGGTCTGCGCCGATCCGGGCAACATGCCGTTGTCCAATCGCGCCGGCGAAGGCTTCCAGAACAAGATCGCGCAGGTCCTCGCGGAGGCGATGGGCCGGCGCCTGGAATACGAATGGCGCACCTACTACCAACGTGGGTTGGCGCGCAGCACGATCAACGCCGGGCGTTGCGACGTGCTGATGGACATGAACAGCGATTTCGAGATGGGCTTGCCCACCCAGCCGCTGTACCGCTCCACCTATGTGCTGGTGACCCGCAAGGGCCTGGCGTTGCAGCCGGCCTCGTTGGACGATCCGGCGCTGAAGAAACTCAAGATCGGCGTGTTCCAGAGTTCGCCGGCGCGGCAGGCGCTGTTCGACCACGGTGTGTCCGGCGATGTGCAATACCTGTTCTACGACTCGGCGACCTCGCCGCAGGACCACCCGGGCAAGCTGGCCGAACGCGTCGCCGGCGGGCAGCTCGACGCTGCCGAATCCTGGGGTCCGGTCGCCGGCTACTACGCCGCGCGCGGCGGTATGGGCGTGGTGCCGCTGAACGTCATCGACGACGAGGTGCTGGAGTATTCGATGGCATGGGCGGTGTCGCGCAAGAACGCCGATCTGCGCGATGCGCTGAACGCGGCGATGCAGCGCAGCGCCGGCAAGATCGGCGCGATCCTGCGCGAATACCACGTGCCGCTGGTGGCCTGCACCGACTGCATCGTCAACGGCGATCTGCGCTCGCACGGCAGCTACGACACGCCGGCCGACGACACCACCACGCCGAGTGCGCAGGCCTCTTCGGAGATGCTGGCGCAACTGCAGCTGCGCATCGCCGGCGGTGCCGACCCCAACCAGGAACTGGCGCATGCGCTGGACGCCGGCGATGGCGTGCGCGTGGCCTGGCTGCTGCGCCATGGCGCCAGCGCCGACCGGCCCAACCTGCTGGGCGAGCCGCCGCTGCACCAGGCGATCCGCAACCAGGCGCCGACCCTGGTCGGCGAGTTGCTGGCGGCCGGCGCCAACGTGGAAAGCCGCGACGGCAGCAGCGGTTGGACGCCATTGATGAAGGCGGCCTGGGACAACGACGCGCAGAGCGCCAAGCTGCTGCTGGCGCGCCGGGCCAAGGTCGATGCGGTGTCCAAGGACGGCTGGACCGCGTTGGATCTGGCGATCTCCTATGCCGATATCGAGCTGGTGCAGGCGCTGCTCGGTGCCGGCGCCAACGTGCGCCGCAGCAATCCGGCCGGCTTCACCCCGGTGATGTTCGCAGTGGCGCGCAACGATCCGCAGATGCTGGATGCCTTGCTGGCGCGCGGTGCCGAGGCCGACCGGCCCAACCGCGCCGGCGTCACCCCGCTGATGCTGGCCGCCGCCGCCGGCCGCGCGGACGCCAGCCGCCGCCTGCTCGCCGCCGGCGCCAACGCGGCCACCCGCGACGCCGACGGCAAGACGCCGGCGGCGCTGGCGCAACAGCGCGGCGATGCGTCGCTGGCGCAACTGCTCACGGAGGCCGAACACCGACGCACGCAATGACCGCCACGCCTTACCTGCTCGCGCCGCAGCCGCGGCATTCACGTCCCCACAGTCCGTCCCGCAAAGGTTCTTTTCCCATGCGCAATGCCGTCGTCCGCCGTTCCGTCGTCCCGAAGCTGCTGCACCTGTCCCTGCTCGCGTTGACCCTGGCCCTGGCCGCCTGCGGCAAGGATGCACCGCCTTCCGCCCCTGCTGCCGCGCCTGCCGCTCCATCGACGGCCCCCGCGGCCGCACCTGCGCCCAGCGCCGCCCCGGCCGCTGCGCCGGCTGCCGCCGCCGCGACCCCGCCGCCGGCCGCGGTCACCCCGATTCCGAAAGGCCCGCCGGTGAAGGTGACGCCGGAGCTTGCCGCCGAAGGCAAGAAGATCTTCCTGTCCGCCGGCTGCAGCGCCTGCCACGGCGGCACCGGCGGCGGCGGCATGTGCCCGCCGCTGACCAACGACATCTGGGTCTACGGCCACGACGACGACACGCTGCGCACGCTGATCAGCGAAGGGACCGCCGGCATGACCGCGCATGGCAAGGTCCGCGTCGGCCACGAGAAGGTGGTCGGGCAGATGCCGCCGTTCGCGCCGGTGCTCAAGGACGGCGACACCGAGAAGCTGCTGGCCTTCATCCACTCGATCAACAAGACCGCGGGCGCGGCTCCATGATCCCAGGCGCACGCCGCACGCTGGGCACCGCTGCGCTGGCGCTGCTGCTGGCCGGTGCGGCCTGCCAGCGCGCGGCGGCGCCTGCCGGTGCCGCGGATGCGAACGCCACCGCCAAGCCGTCCGCCACGCCGGCAGCGGCGCTGGCGTACGTGCCCAACCAGCGTGCCGGCACCATCTCGGTGATCGATACCGGCACCGATGCGGTGCTGCGCACGCTGTCCGCGCAGGGCCAGCTCGGCAAGCGCCTGCAGCAGATCCTGCCCGGACCGTCCGGGCATCTGTATGTGATCGACGCGCAAGGCCACCGGCTGCTGGAACTGGATACGGTGCAGGACCGGGTGCTGCGCAGCGTGGATATCGGCGAGAACGCCGAGGGCATCGCCGCGTCGCCGGACGGCCGCCAGTTCGCGGTGTGCGTGGAAGGGCAGAACCAGGTGATGCTGATCGATCCGACCAGCTTCGCGATCGGCGCGCGCATCGCCACCCAGGGCCAGGCACCCGAGCACTGCGTGTACAGCCCCGACGGCGCGCTGCTGCTGACCAGCAACGAAGGCTCCAACGATCTGGACGTGATCGACCTGAAGGCGGGCAAATCCACCGGCGTCATCGCCACCAGCGGCCATCCGCGCGGCATGGCGTTCGCCCCCGACGGCAACACCGTCTACGTGGCGCAGGAAGCGGCCAGCGTGGTCGATGTGATCGACCTGGTCGCGCGCCGGCGCGTGGCCAGTATTCCGGCCGGGCAGCGCACCGCCGGCATCGCCATTTCGCGCGACGGCAGCCGCGTCTACGCCTCCAACGGCGGCGCCGGCACGGTCAGCGTCATCGACCCGGCCGCGCGCGCCAGCCTGGCCGAGATTCCGGTCGGGCAGCGCCCGTGGAATCCGGCGCTCAGCGCCGACGGCAAGAAGCTGTACGTGGCCAACGGCCGCTCCAACAGCGTGAGCGTCATCGACACCGCCACCATGAAAGAGATCAAGCAGATCGCAGTGGGCGACATGCCCTGGGGTGTGGTCATCGCGCAGTGAGGCGAGGAGCGCATGCGGCACAGCGAGAGGATGCGGGGAGAGGGGAATGAAGACGCGAGCCGCGGTCGCCTGGGCGGCGAACCAACCGCTGGCCATCGAGGAAGTGGACCTGCAACCGCCCAAGGCCGGCGAGGTGCTGGTGCGCCTGGTCGCCAGCGGCGTGTGCCACAGCGACGCCAGCACCCTGTCCGGCGCCGATCCGGACGCCGCGTTCCCGGTGATCCTGGGCCAGGAGGGCGCCGGCGTGGTCGAGGAGGTCGGCATCGGCGTCACCAGCGTGCGCCCCGGCGATCATGTGATCCCGCTGTACATGCCCGAATGCGGCGTGTGCAAGTTCTGCCGCTCCGGGCGCACCAACCTGTGCCAGGCGATCCGCGCCAGCCAGGACCGCGGGCTGATGCCCGACGGCAGCAGCCGCTTCTCGCTGCGCGGGCGGCCGATCCTGCACTACATGGGTACCAGCACCTTCGCCGAATACACCGTGCTGCCGGAGATCGCGGTGGCCAAGATCCATCCCTCCGCGCCGCTGGACAAGGTGTGCCTGCTCGGCTGCACCATCACCACCGGCATCGGCGCGGTGCTCAACACCGCGCGGGTGCGGCCCGGCGACAGCGTGGCGGTGTTCGGACTCGGCGGCATCGGCCTGTCGGTGGTGCAGGGCGCGGTGATGGCGCGCGCCGGGCGCATCATCGTGGTCGACATCAATCGCGACAAGTTCGAGCTGGCGCGCGCGCTGGGCGCCACCGACTGCCTGGATCCGAAGGACTTCGGCGCGCCGGTGCAGCAGGTGATCGTCGATCTCACCGACGGCGGCGCCGACCACAGTTTCGAGTGCGTGGGCGACGTGCGCGCGATGCGTGCGGCGCTGGAGTGTTGCCACAAGGGCTGGGGCGAAAGCATCATCCTGGGTGTGGCGCCGAGCGCGCAGGAGATCAGCACGCGGCCGCTGCAACTGGTCACCGGCCGCGCCTGGCGCGGCAGCGCGTTCGGCGGGGTCAAGGGCCGCAGCGAACTGCCGGCCTATGCCGAGCGCTACCTGGCCGGCGAGATCCGCATCGACGAACTCATCAGCGAGACGCTGCCGCTGCAGGACATCAACCGCGCCTTCGATGCGATCCGCGAGGGCAGGGGCATCAAATCGGTCGTACTGTACTGACATCAAGGAGCATGCATGGTTAGCAGCAAAGGACGCGGTATCCGGCAGGTGCACGCGCACGGACTGGCCGCCGCCATCGTCATGGCATTGGCCGCCGCGCCGGCCGCCGCGCAGACCACGGTCAATGCTGGCGACGCGCAGATCACCGCGCTGGACCGGGTCGAGGTCACTGCCACGCCGATTCCCGGCACCCTGATCGATGCCGACCACCTGCCGTACACGGTGCAGACCGCCAACGCTGACGACATCGCGCGCAGCCAGGCCGGCAACCTCACCGATTTCATGCTGCGGCAGATGAACGGCGTGGACACCAACGAGGTTCAGGGCAGCCCGTTCCAGACCGATCTCACCTTCCGCGGCTTCCGCGCTTCGGCGTTGCCGGGCGCCTCGCAGGGCGTGTCGGTGTACCTGGACGGGGTGCGCATGAACGAGCCGTTCGCCGACATCGTCAGCTGGGACATGATGCCGGAGGCGGCGATCCGCAGCGTCGCGCTGATGCCCGGCTCCAACCCGCTGTTCGGGCCGAACACGCTCGGCGGCGCACTGGCGTTCACCACCCAGTCCGGCCTGACCGCGCCGGGCCTGCGCGCGGATCTGTCGTTCGGCAGCGGCGCGCGCAAGCGCCTGGACGCGTCCTACGGCTACGCCGGCCGCGATGGCCTGCACGCCTTCGTCGCGGTCACCGGTTTCGACGAGGACGGCTGGCGCGATGCCTCCGAAGGCCGCCTCGGTACCGTGTTCGGCAAAGTGGGCAAGCAAGGCGACAATACCGACTGGGACGTATCGCTGCTGCACGGGCGCAGCCGCCTGATCGGCAACGGCCTGCTGCCCGGCAGCCGCTACACCGACGACGGCATCGAGCCCGGCCTGTACGAGGCCGACCGCGACGCGGTCTATACCTCGCCGGACCTGACCCGCAACCGCAACACCTTGCTGACCGCGCAAGTGGACCACCGCTTCGATGCGGATACGTCGCTGCACCTGCTGGCCTACTACCGCGACGGCCGCCGCGACACCGTCAACGGCGACATCAACGAGGACTACGAGGAATTCGTCGAGGACTGCGCCGACGGCTACGCCGCCGACGGCACGCCGCTGGACGACGATTGCGCCTTGTCGCGCGCCGATGCCGACGCCTTGCACAGCGGCGTGCTCAACACCACGCAGATGCGCCAGCACGCCGAGGGCGTGGCGCTGAACTTCAGCCGCCAGGCCGGCGCGCATGCGCTCAGCCTCGGCGCCACCTACGACCGCAACCGGGTGCGCTACCGGCAGTACGCACAGGAGGGCTTCGTGGAGGACGACCGCGCCGTCGTCGCCGATCCCGACGAGGAGCGCGAGTTCTTTTCCGGGGTCAGCGGCCGCAGCAGCACGCTGGGCGTGTTCGCCGCCGACACCTGGGAAGTGAGCGAGGCCACCCACGTGACCGGCGCGCTGCGCTGGAACCGGGTCGAGGTCAGCAACGTGCTGTCCACCGCCGAGGACGGCGCGCTGCCGCGCGAGCGCTTCGTGTTCGCCAAGGCCAATCCGTCGCTGGGCATCACCCAGCGCCTGGGCGGCGGCTTCACCGCCTTCGCCTCGGCCTCGCAGAACAGCCGCGCGCCGACCGCGATCGAACTGGGCTGCGCCGACCCGGAACAGCCTTGCCGGCTGCCGACCGGGCTGCAGGCCGACCCGCGCCTGGAGCAGATCGTCTCGCGCACCTACGAAGTCGGCGTGCGCTGGAACCCGTCGCCGGAGCAGGCCTTCAACGCCTCGCTGTACCGCGCCGACAATCGCAACGACATCCTGTTCCTGCGCGCGCCGAACACCCAACTGGGCTACTTCGACAACGTCGATCGCACCCGCTACCAGGGCGCGGACCTGAGCTGGCGCGCCAGCAGCGGCGCGCTGCGCTGGTTCGCCGCCTACAGCTACCTGGACGCGACCTACCGCAGCGACGGCGAACTGCTGTCCGGCGAGCGCACCATCGACCTGCATCCGGGCATGCGCATCGCTGGCCTGCCGCGCAACACGCTGAAGCTTGGCGTGGAGTGGCAGGCGCTGGCGCAGCTGGCGCTGGGCGCGGACCTGCGCGCGATCTCGCGGCGCGTGGCCAGCGGCAACGAGGACGGCCTGGTCGAGGATCCCGAGGACGGCGAAGACGCGGTGCGCCACGACCTGTCCACCGGCGGCTACGCCTTGATCGACGTGCACGGCACCTGGCAGATCGCCGACGGCCTGTCGCTGTACCTGCGCGTCAACAACCTGTTCGATCGCCGCTACGAGACCTATGCGGCAGTCGCCGAAGACCTGTTCCCGGACGGCGCGTTGGCGCGCCCGCAGGACGCCGCGATCGAGGACGGCCCCTCGCGCTTCGTCGCCCCCGGCGCGCCACGGCAATACCAGGTCGGTTTGCGCTGGCGGTTCTAGGCTGGCCGGTTATCTGTGCAATGCAGTGCAGTGCAGCGCGGCGCAGAGCCGCGCAGAGCCGGTGACATCAGGAGCCTGCTTTTTGTAGGAGCGGCTTCAGCCGCGACCCCGAAGCCGGAAGATGGCCGACTTCGGGAAGAGTCGGGACTGAAGTCCCTCCCACAAAAGCCGTGCAGATCGCCGTCGATATGATTGTTGCGTTGAACACGAGAGCAGACCTGCGCTCATGCAATGCCCCGTCGGGCCAAGGCTTGTCGAGGAAGCGACTTCTTATGGGAGCGACTTCAGTTGCGACACCGGAGCCGGAAATTTTCAGGCTTCGACAGCAGTCGGGATGAAGTCTCTCCTACAACAGCGGCGCGGATACATCGCTGCATCACGCGATGGTTGTTTGTAGGAGCGGTTTCAGCCGCGACACCGAGGCCGGAAGGCATCCGGCTTCGACAGCACTCGGAACTTAAGTTGCTCCTAAAAAAGCAGCGCCGATGAGCATCGCCGTAGCAGACGACTGCTTCTTTGTGGGAGCGACTTCAGTCGCGACACCGGAGCCGGGAATTTGCAGGCCTCGGTAGCAGTCGTGACTGAATCTCCTACTAAAACAGCGGCATCGCTGCATCACGCGATGTTGTTTGTAGGAGCGGCTTTAGCCGCGACCCCGAAGCCGACCTGTATCCGGCTTTGGGGTCGCGGCTGAAGCCGCTCCTACAGGAAGATGGGATGCAGAAGATGGCGTAATCGAGCGGCTTCGCGCGCGCACTCAGGCCGTCGCCAACCCATGCTTGCGCAGCTTGCGGTACAGGGTGTTGCGGCTGATGCCGAGCGCGTCGGCGGTGCGGCTGACGTTCCAGCGATGCCGTTCCAATTGCTGCTGCAGCACGCTGCGTTCGGCGCTGTCCAGGGCCACGCGGCCGGGCATGTCATCGGCGGCGACCGCATCGCCGTTGACCAGGCACGGGCCGCTGTCGGCATCGACGATTTCCTGCGGCAGGTTGGAGATGCGGATCATGCCGTCGGCGCACAGCACTGCGGCGGTGCGCAGCACGTTGCGCAGTTGCCGCAGGTTGCCCGGCCAGGCGTAGCTGAGCAGCTTGTGCAGCGCGTCCTCGCTGATGCGCACGTGGTGCTCGCCGCTCTCCTCGCGCAGCAGGGTGCGGATCAGTTCGGCCTTGTCGCTGCGCTCGCGCAGCGGCGGCAGGTGCAGCACCACGCCGTTGAGGCGATAGTAAAGATCCTCACGGAACTCGCCGGCGGCCACCATCTGCATCAGGTCGCGGTGGCTGGCGCTGATCACGTGCAGTTCCAGCGGCATCGCCCGGTCGCTGCCCAGCGGGGTCACACTCTGTTCTTCCAGCACGCGCAGCAGCCGCGTCTGCAGCGGCAGCGGCATGTCGCCGATCTCGTCCAGGAACAGGGTGCCGCCGCTGGCCTGCAGCAGCTTGCCGTGGCGGCCTTCGCGCGCCGCATCGGTGAACGCGCCGCGCGCGTAGCCGAACAGTTCGCTCTCGATCAGCGCCTCGGGAATCGCCGCGCAGTTCACCGCCACGAACGATCGCGCCGCCCACGGCGAGCCGCGGTGCACCGCCTTGGCGAACTCTTCCTTGCCGGTGCCGGTGGCGCCGCACAGCAGGATCGACACGCGATGCGCGGCCAGCTTCAGCGCGTTGTCCAGGTTGTGGCGCATACGCGGATCGGAGCCGACGTGTTCGCGGGAATAGGCCGCCTCGCCGCTGTCGGCGCTGGCGGCGCGCGCGCGGCCGGCGGCCGCGTCGCGGCGCGGCGGCTGCGCCAGGGCGAAGAAGCGCCGTCCGTGGCAGGCGCAGCGGATCGACCACAGCGTGCTGGCGTCGTTGCGCGCGCGCTGCTCCACGGTGTCGAAGTCCAGCTGCATCACCTGCGAGATGTCGCGCCCGACCAGCAGGCTGCGGTCGCCCTTGCCGAGCTGTTCCAGCGCCGCCTCGTTGACCGCCAGCACGCAGCCGTCGGCGCCGATCGCCATCAGCGCCTCGTGCAGCAGGCCGGCGAACTCCGGGCGGCTGTGGAAGCGCAGGATCCACGCATGCCGGTACTGCTCTAGGAAATACGAACGTGCGATCTGCGCCGCCGACATGCGCACCAGCGCACTGGTATGGCGCTGCACCAGCTTGGTGTCGCGCGCGTCCGGCGTGGACGCATCCAGCACCGCCAGCAATTGTCCGTGCGGGTCGAGGATCGGCGCGCCGCTGCACGACAGCGGCAGATGCCGGACCAGGTAGTGCTCGCCGCGGTGCACGCCGAGCGCGCTGCGCTCCACCGCGCAGGTGCCGATGCCGTTGGTGCCCTGGTAGCGCTCGGCCCAGCTGGCGCCGCAGAACAGCCCGGTCTCGCGGAATTCGCGCAGCAGCGCCGGGTCCTGCACGCTGTGCAGCAAGGTCGCCTCGGCGTCGGCGAACACCACCGCGTAGCCGCCGCCGGCGATCTGCTCGTAGAGGTTCTCCATCTCCACCTTGGCGATGCGCAGCACTTCCTCGAGCCGCTGCTGGCGCTCGCGCAGCCCGTTGCCGTCGTGGACCATCGGCGAAGGCGGGGCGTCCGGACTCAGTCCGTGCTCGTCCATGCAGCGCTGCCACGAGCGCGCCAGCGCCGGCGGCAGCGGTTCGATCTGGCGGAAACGGCGCATCCGCGCCAGCAACGCGGATTCCGCCTCGGCAGCGGACGACGGCCCAGCCGTGGCCTGCAGGAGGTTGGCGACAGTCAGCTCCGACACGTGGCGCATCCTCGGGCCCCCACCCGGGACCAGAGCGGCAGTGACGCACAAACCGGGCCGGGGCTCAAACCGCAGTGCAGCAAAAGCCGGGGTTGGGGAGTTGGGATTCGGGATTGGCAAGAGCGGTTTTCCGCTGCGGATCCTTTTCCGGCGTCGGCCAAAACGAAAAACCGCGCGATTGCGCGGTTCGTCGTGGCCTTAAAGCGCCAGATTCCTGCTTTTACGAATCCCCCAATCTCGACTCCCCAATCCCGGCTTACAACGCGTACCCGAACTGCTGCTTGAACTGGTCGTTGAACTCGTCGAAGTCGAAGCGCTGGTTCTGCGTGCCGGGATGCTCGACCTTCAAGGCGCCCATCAGATTGCCCATGCGCCCGATCGTCAGCCAGTCGCAGCCGCGTTCGATGCCGAAGATCAGACCGGCGCGGAACGCGTCGCCGCAGCCGGTCGGGTCGACCACGCGGCGCTCGTGCGCCGGCGGGACGTCGTAGGTCTTGTCGGGGGTGTACACCAGCGCGCCCTTCGGGCCCTGGGTGGTGATGTAGGCCTGCACCCGCGAGACGATGTCCTGCTCGTTCCAGCCGGTGCGCTCCTGCAGCAGGTTGGACTCGTAGTCGTTGACCACCACGTAATCGGCCTGTTCGATGAAGGTGCGCAGCTCCGGGCCGTTGAACAGCGGCATCGCCTGACCGGGATCGAAGATGAACGGAATGCCGCCTGCGGCGAATTCCTCGGCGTTCTGGATCATGCCTTCGCGCCCGTCCGGGCCGACCAGGCCCAGGGTCACGCCCGGCACGTCGCGCACGTGGTTCTCGTAGCTGCGCATCATCGCGCCGGGATGGAACGCGGTGATCTGGTTGTTGTCATGGTCGGTGGTGATGAACGCCTGCGGGGTGAACAGGTCCTCGATCACCTTGACCCGCGACAGATCGATGCCCAAGGTCTCGAAATGTTCGCGGTACGGACCGAAATCCTGGCCCACCGTGCCCATCGGGATCGGATCGCCGCCCAGCAGGTGCAGGTTGTAGGCGATGTTGCCGGCGCAGCCGCCGAACTCGCGGCGCATCCGCGGCACCAGGAACGACACGTTCAGGATGTGCACCTTGTCCGGCAGGATGTGGTTCTTGAACTGGTCCGGGAACACCATGATGGTGTCGAAAGCGAGGGAACCACAGATCAGTGCGGACATCGGGCAGGCCTTGGCGGAGGGATGAGCCCGCATTCAGGCGGGCAGCGTGCGGGGTCGCCGCGGCGCAAAGGGTAACGGCTGCGGCCGGGCAGGGCCAGAAGCGCGATGCACGGCGCCGCTGCGAGCGCGTGCAAGGCGCGGTTTTAGCGAGAATTTTCCTTGCCCGCACCCAGGTGGGTTGTTACGCTAGCAGACTTCGTTTTCTGCCCATTTTTTCGCCATTCGGCGACGGCACGCGACTCCCCAGGACTCAATTCCCCGATGTTCAAGAAACTCCGCGGCATGTTCTCCAACGACCTGTCCATCGATCTGGGCACGGCCAACACCCTCATCTACGTGCGTGGCCAGGGCATCGTGCTGAACGAACCGTCGGTGGTCGCGGTGCGCCAGGACCGGGCGATCGGCGGCACCCGCTCGGTGGCCGCGGTCGGCGCCGAGGCCAAGCAGATGCTCGGCCGTACCCCGGGCCACATCACCACCATCCGCCCGATGAAGGACGGCGTCATCGCCGACTTCACCTACACCGAGGCGATGCTGAAGCACTTCATCAAGAAGGTGCACAAGTCGCGCTTCCTGCGCCCGAGTCCGCGCGTGCTGGTCTGCGTGCCGGCCGGCTCGACCCAGGTCGAGCGCCGCGCGATCAAGGAATCGGCCGAAGAGGCCGGCGCGCGCGACGTGTACCTGATCGAGGAGCCGATGGCCGCGGCGATCGGCGCCGGCATGCCGGTCACCGAGGCACGCGGTTCGATGGTCATCGACATCGGCGGCGGCACCACCGAGGTGGCGGTGATCTCGCTGAACGGCATCGTCTACTCGCAGTCGGTGCGCATCGGCGGCGACCGCTTCGACGAGTCGATCACCAACTACGTGCGCCGCAACCACGGCATGCTGATCGGCGAGGCCACCGCCGAGCGCATCAAGCTGCAGATCGGCTGCGCCTATCCGCAGGAAGAGGTGCAGGAGATGGAAATCTCCGGCCGCAACCTCGCCGAGGGCGTGCCGAAGATGATCAAGATCAACTCCAACGAGGTGCTCGAGGCGCTGCACGAGCCGCTGTCGGGCATCGTCTCGGCGGTCAAGCTGGCGCTGGAACAGACCCCGCCGGAACTGTGCGCCGACGTCGCCGAGCGCGGCATCGTGCTCACCGGTGGCGGCGCGCTGCTGCGCGACCTGGACCGGCTGATCTCCGAGGAGACTGGCCTGCACGTGCAGGTCGCCGACGACCCGCTGACCTGCGTGGCCCGCGGCGGCGGCCGTGCGCTGGAGCTGGTGGACATGCACGGCAACGAGTTCTTCGCGCCGGAGTGATGGTGAGGCCGGCAATCGGGAATGGGGAATGGGGAATCGAATCCCCCATCCGCACCGACATTGCCGGCTCCGCGACCGCCCCCGTGCCTGCGCCCCGGCCCGATCGAGCCGGGAGCGCGCTGTCGTTTTCCGATTCCCCTTTCCCGATTCCCCTTTCCCGGCTCTAGCCCGTGCCTCCCTACGCCGGTCCTCCCGTCACTGCCCGCCCGGGCGAAGCCGCCAGCACGCCGCGCCTGCTGGCCTACCTGGCCCTGGCGGTGGTGCTGATCGTGCTCGACGCGCAGGCCGGCTGGCTGGCCCAGCTGCGCAGCCAGACCAACCTGCTGGTGCAGCCGCTGTGGGCGCTGGCCGGGTTGCCGGGCCGGCTCGGCTCGCAGGTGCAGGAAAACGCCGCCAGCCATGCGCAACTGGTCAGGGAGAACCGCACGCTGCGCAACGAGCTGCTGATCGCCAAGGCGCGGCTGACCCGGTTGCAGACCGCGGCGCTGGACAACGCGCAGCTGCGCGAGCTGCTGGGCGTGGCCGAGCGCCGCGGCCTGGACGTGCAGCTGGCGCCGATCCTGGACATCGACCTGGACCCGACCCGGCAACGGCTGGTGCTCGACGCCGGCGGCCGCGACGGCGTGCACGTCGGCCAGGCGGTGATCGACGCCGGCGGGCTGATGGGCCAGGTGATCGAAGTGACCCCGCTGCACTCCACCGTGCTGCTGCTGACCGACCCCGACCACGCGGTGCCGGTGACGGTGGCGCGCAACGGCGTGCGCCTGATCGTCTACGGCCGCGGCGACACCCTGGAACTGCGCGACGTGCCGCTCAGCGCCGGGGTCGAGGTCGGCGACGAGATCGTCACCTCCGGCCTGGGCGGGCGCTTCCCGGCCGGCTTCCCGGTCGGCACGGTGGCGACGCTGCGCCCGGACGACACCCACGCCTTCCTGGTCGGCAACCTGAAGCCGGCGGCGAAGCTGGACCGGGGGCGGGATGTGTTGTTGCTGCGGCCTTCGGCCGCTGCAACGGGATTGGGGATTGGGAATTCGGGATTGGATAGAAGCGGCGCCAGTGGCAGCGGCAATGGTCATGTGCCATCCGGGGCTTCCACCACGCCCGGACAGCCTGCGTCCCCCCCAATCCCCAATCCCCAATCTCCAATCCTCGCCTCTCCGCGATCAGCCGCCACGCAGCCGCCCGCGCGCCCTGCGTCCGCTCCCGCTGCCTCCGCCGCGCCCGTCGCCCCCAAACAGCCAGAGCCCTCCCCAATCCCCAATCCCGAATCCCGAATCCCGGCGTCTCCACAGGAGACGCAGCAATGAGCCGCCCCCGCAGCAAAGGCTGGGTGCTGCCGGTCAGCGTGATCCTGGCGCTGGTGCTGGGCTTGTTGCCGTTGCCGCTGGTGCTGCAGCCGCTGCGCCCGTACTGGCTGGCGCTGGTGGTGGCGTACTGGGTGATCGAGACGCCGGACACGGTCGGGCTGGGTTTCGCTTTCGCCATCGGCGTGATCGCCGACCTGCTGTACGGCGGGGTGCTGGGCGAGCAGGCGCTGCGGCTGGTGATCCTGAGCTTCATCCTGCAGCGCTTCCGCGCGCGCATCCGCTTCTTCCCGATGTCGCAGCAGGCGCTGGCGATCGGCGGCTTGCTGGTCAACGACCGCATCGTCGCCGCGGCCGTGCATCTGGCGGTGGGCGAGCCGACGCTGCCGTGGAACTACTGGTGGGCGCCGCTGCTGGGCATGGCGCTGTGGCCGCCGCTGTTCGTGCTGCTGGACGCGCTGCGGCTGGGTCGGCGGAGCAAGAAGTAGCGTGGCCCTGAATACCCGCCGCACGCAGAAGAACCCGCACGCCGAGGCCGAGCAGTTCCGGCGCCGCGCGGCGCTGGGCTTCTTCGGCGTGCTGGTGGCGCTGGTCGGCCTGGGCGCCTGGTATTTCAAGCTGCAGGTGCTGGACCACGACATCTACGCCACGCGCTCGGACGCCAACCGGATCAAGCCGCGGCCGGTGGTGCCGGGGCGCGGCATGATCTACGACCGCAACGGCCGCCTGCTGGCCGAGAACGTGCCCGCGTTCCGGCTCGACGTGACTCCGGACAAGGTCGAGGACATGGACGCGCTGCTGGCGGAGCTGGGCAAGGTCATCGCGCTGTCGGCGGAGGACATCGAGCGCTTTCAGGCCGCGCGCAAGGCCAGCCGCAGCTTCCGCCCGGTGACGCTGAAGCTGCGGGTCAGCGAGGAGGAGCGCGCGCGTTTCGCGGTGGACCGCTGGCGCTTCCCCGGCGTGGAGCTGGAGCCGTACCTGACCCGCCACTATCCCTACGGCGATCTGTTCGCGCACATCATCGGCTACGTCGGCCGCATCGACGAGAAAGACCTGGAGATGCTGGGCGAGGGCAATGCCGCGCTGACCCACATCGGCAAGTCCGGGCTGGAGCGCTATTACGAAGAGGAACTGCGCGGCAAGGTCGGCTACGAGCAGGTCGAGACCAACGTGCAGGGCCGCGCGATCCGCACCGTCGGCCGGGTCCCGGCGCAGTCCGGCGCCGACCTGCGCCTGTCCATCGATGCCGACCTGCAGCGCGCGATGGTCGCCGCGTTCGGCGACTACCAGGGCGCGGCGATCGCGATCGATCCGCGCACCGGCGAGATCCTGGCGATGGTCAGCCTGCCGTCCTACGACCCCAACCTGTTCGTCAACGGCATCTCGCATGCCGACTTCCAGGCGCTCAACAGCGATCCGTCGCGGCCGCAGTTCAACCGCCTGGTGCTCGGCGGGGTGGCGCCAGGCTCGACCATCAAGCCGTTCATGGGCCTGGCCGGGCTGGACAGCGGCACGCGCCGGCCGGAGGACAAGATCCTGTCCACCGGCATGTTCTACCTGCCCGGGGTCAGCCGCGGCTGGGGCGACTCGCACCGCGGCGGGCACGGCTGGACCGACCTGCGCAAGTCGATCTCGCAGTCGGTCAATACGTACTACTACAAGCTGGCCATCGACATGGGCATCACCAAGGTCGACCAGTACATGAACCGCTACGGTTTCGGCGCGCCCACCGGCATCGACCTGATGGGCGAGATCGGCGGCATCGTGCCGTCGCCGGCCTACAAGGCCAAAAGTCGCAAGGAAGCGTGGTATCCCGGCGACACGGTCAACATCGCCATCGGCCAGGGCGACTGGAAGGTGACCCCGCTGCAACTGGTGCGCGCGGTGGCCGGCATCGCCGATGGCCAGCTGCGCACCCCGCACCTGGTGATGGCCCAGCGCGGTGCGTTCGACCAGCCGTGGGCGCCGGTGGCGCTCGGCGCGGGCAAGCCGATCAGCGACAATCCCGGCAACCTGCAGGCGGTGCGCGAGGGCATGATGGACACCATGCGTCCGGGCGGCAGCGGGCATGCGATCGCGGTCAGCGCGCCGTACCAGATGGCCGGCAAGACCGGCACCGCGCAGGTGGTCAGCCGCAAGGGCCTGGCCGCGGTGGATCCGCGCAGCCTGCCGATGCACCTTCGCCATCGCTCGCTGTTCGAGGGGTTCGCCCCGGCCGAGCAGCCGACCATCGCGCTGGCGGTGGCGGTGGAAGGCGGCGGTTACGGCGCCAGCACCGCCGCGCCGATCGCGCGCAAGATCTTCGACGCCTGGCTGCTCGGCCGCCTGCCCGCCGGCATCGAGCCGCTGGACAGCCTGCGCGGCGCCACCGCGTTCGGCAGCCAGTTGTATTACGCCGAAGATCCGGGTTCGCGCGGCGCCGCCGACGCGGTGGCGCTGGCCGCCGGCGAGCGTCCGGTGCTGGTCGGCCCGGTCGAAGTGGAAGCCGCCGCCGTGCCGCTGCCGGCCGCGCCGCCGCCGATCCCCGACGAGATCCCGGACGAACGATGAAGGATTTCCTGCGCTGGCTGGCCGATCTCGGCGGCCGTTTCGCCCGCACCCTGGACTGGCCGATGTGCCTGGCCCTGGGCGCGCTGATGGTGATCGGCCTGGCGGTGCTCAAGAGCGCCGGCGGCCAGGCCGGCGGCAACCATCTGATGCTGGCCCAGGCCATGCGCTTCGCGATCGGCGCGGCGGCGATGTGGGGCCTGTCGCGGGTTTCGGCGCTGCGCCTGCGCGCGTGGACGCCGCTGATCTACGCGCTGTCGATGCTGCCGCTGCTGGCGGTGTTCGCGCTGGGCACCGGCAAGTACGGCCGGCAGTGGCTGGACCTGAAGGTGTTCTACCTGCAGCCGGCCGAGCTGCTGAAGATCAGCATGCCGATGATGGTGGCCTGGTACCTGCACCGCGTGCCGCTGCCGCCGCGCGTGCCCACGGTGCTGGTCAGCGCGGTGATCATCGGCCTGCCGACCGCGCTGATCATGCTGCAGCCGGACTTCGGCACCGGCGTGCTGATCGCCGCCAGCGGCGGCTTCGTGCTGCTGCTGGCCGGGCTGCCATGGTGGTGGGTGGGCATCGCGGTGGGCGGCGTCGCCGCGGCCGCGCCGGTGGCCTGGCTATGGCTGCTGCGGCCGTACCAGAAGGACCGGATCATGATGTTCCTCAATCCGGAGAACGATGCGCTCGGCGCCGGCTGGAACATCATCCAGTCCAAGATCGCGATCGGCTCCGGCGGCCTGCACGGCAAGGGCTGGGGCCTGGGGTCGCAGTCGCACCTGAACTTCATTCCCGAGCAGACCACCGACTTCGCGTTCTCGGTGCTCAGCGAGGAATTCGGCTGGATCGGCGTGGCCACGGTGCTGACCCTGTACCTGGTGGTGATCGCGCGCTGCCTGTGGATCGCCGCGCAGGCGCGCGACACGTTCTCGCGCCTGCTCGCCGGCGCCACCGGCCTGGCGTTCTTCGTCTACGTGCTGGTCAACGGCGGCATGATCTCCGGGCTGCTGCCGGTGGTCGGCGTGCCGATGCCGCTGATGAGTTACGGCGGCACCTCCGCGGTGTCGCTGCTGGCCGGATTGGGCCTGGTGATGGCGGTCAAGGCGCACCGCCCGGTGCACGGCTACTGAGCCGCCGCGGCACGCGGCGCGCGCAGGCTTAACCGCGAGTATGCGGTGATGTGGCAAACGATTGCGGCGTATGTCGGCGCTGCGCACAATTCGCGTCGATGCCACGTCGCGGCGCCGCTGGAGCCGGCCCGCCACGAGCGCAGGATCTGTTCCGGGTGAGCCATGCGCGGCGTCGACGCCGCCCAGCCGGCCCGCGTCCATCGAGGGGAGCCAACGCAGCGCATCGTCGATCCGGGCCTGGCCCGTGTCGTTCTTCTGCGTCCGTCCGCGCCTGTCCTCCTCGCGTCTTCCCCGTGGTTCCTGTCCGCTCGGCTGTGCCGACATGGATGTGTGTCGATGAAATTCCTGCGATTCCTGTTGCTGCTGAGCGTCGTGCTGGGCCTGAGCGGCTATGCGCTGATCCGCTACTACTTTCCCAAGGGCGCCATGCACAGCCACGGCTACGGCCGGGTCACGCTGACCCAGCCGGCCGGCCCGCCGCGGGGCGTGGTGATCCTGTTCGCCAGCGGCAACCGCGCGCAGCGCCAGGCGGCGGCAGCGCGCATCGCCGCGACCGGCGCGGTGGTCGCGACGGTCGACGGCGATCGTTACCTGATGCGCCTGCAGCGCGGCGGCAGCGGCTGCGGGCGTGCCTGGCACGATGCCGAGCAGCTGAGCCGGCACCTGCAGCGCGACCTGCACGGCGATCGCTATTTCCTGCCGATGCTGGCCGGCACCGGCACCAGCGCGACCCTGGCCGAGCGCATCGTCGGCGCCGCGCCGGCGGCGACCCTGGGCGGCGCGATCGGCATCGCGCCGGCGCCGACCGAGGTCTGCGCCGGCACCGCGCACGCCAACAGCGCGCAAGGTTTCGTCGATCTCGCGGCGGCACCGGTGGGCGCGGCGCCGGAGACGGCGCTGGCCGCGCGCGTGGCTGCGCACCTGCATGCGTCGGGCAGCGGCGGCGCGCTCGACGACCTGCCGTTGACCGAACTGCCGGTGCGCGTGCCCGGCGCGCCGCTGGCGATCGTGCTGTCCGGCGACGGCGGCTGGCGCGATATCGACAAGGGCATGGCCGAGGCCCTGCAGCAGCGCGGCATCGCAGTGGTCGGCTGGGACAGCCTGCGCTACTTCTGGCGCGACAAGCCGCCGGCGCAGGCCAGCGCCGACCTGGCGCGGGTCATCGCCCACTACCAGCAGCGCTGGCACCCGCAGCGCATCCTGCTGGTGGGCTATTCCTTCGGCGCCACCGCGATGCCGTTCATGTACAACCGGCTGCCGCCGGCGCAGCGCGCGCAGGTCGGCCTGCTGGCCTTGTTCGGTGTGGACCACAAGGCCGATTTCCAGATCCGTGTGCGCAACTGGTTCGACCTGGGCGATGCCAACGACGCCAAGCCGGTGTTGCCGGAAATCGCGCGCATCGCGCCGTCGCAGCTGCTGTGCGTGTACGGCGACCAGGAGAAGGACACGGTGTGCCCGCAGCTGCGCGACAGCGGTGCGAAGATCGTCGCGCTGCACGGCGGTCACCATTTCGACCAGCACCCGGCCGGATTGGCGACGATCGTGGACGCGCGCTGGCAGCAGCTCGCGGAGGACGCACGCCAACCTGTCGCTGCGCTCGATGCCGGGCATCCTCGCGCAGGCACGGTGCAACCAGCTCCGCTGCGCACCCCGCCTGGGGCGCTGCAATAGCGATGTCCGCTGCCCCGGCGGCTTGGCGCTGCCGGCGCCCGGGGCGGATGACGCGCTAGACATCCGCCGTGCCCGGCCATGCGGTCCGTCGCGTCCGCATCCAACGTGTCATCTACGTCGCCGCGCTGAAGGCAAGCAACGCGCGTATCCGCGTGCGCCGCTCCGACCCGCAACGATCCACCGGCAGCGATGCCAGCGCCTGGGCGACCACGTGTCCGGTGCATTGCCTGCGTGCAGCGGCAACCGGTCTTTCCCGCGTTGTAGCCGCCGTCGGCGCGGCGAGGCGCTGGCCCAACAGCGCTGACAGGCGCTATCGCTACCGGAATCGTCTCGCGCCTGTACCGCAGGCCACTGTGTCGGCCGCAATTGATCGCAATCAATGTTCGCGGCGGGCCGCGCGCGCATCGTGCCTGCAGTTCCCCACAGGCACCGATCCATGGCGTTCACCGTAGCGGTAGTGAAGGAAGAGCAGGCCGGCGAGCGCCGCGTGGCGATCGTACCCGCGGTGCTGCCGAAACTGGCGAAGCTGGGCGCGCAGTTGCGCCTGCAGGCGGGAGCCGGCACGGCTTCGCACTTTGCCGATGCCGCCTATGCCGGCGCCACCGTGCTCGACGATGCGCAGGAAGTCGTCGCCGGCGCCGACCTGGTGCTGGCGGTGCAGGCGCCGTCGCTGCAGACGCTGGCGGCGATGCGTCCAGGCAGCGTGCTCGTGGCGATGCTGTATCCGGCCAAGGCGCCGGGCTTGCTGGAGCTGCTGTGCGAACGCCGCATCACCGCGTTCGCGATGGAGACCGTGCCGCGCATCAGCCGCGCGCAGGCGCTGGACGTGCTGTCCAGCCAGGCCGCGCTGGCCGGCTACTACGCGCCGCTGCTGGGCGCGGTGCACCTGCCGCGGATCCTGCCGATGATGACCACCGCGGTCGGCTCGCTGCGCGCCGCGCGCGTGCTGGTGATGGGCCTGGGCGTGGCCGGTTTGCAGGCGCTGGCCACCGCGCACCGGCTCGGCGCGATCACCGAGGGCTACGACGTGCGTCCGGAGACGCGCGAGCAGGCGCAATCGGTCGGCGCCAAGTTCGTCGATACCGGCATCGATGCGCGCGGCGAGGGCGGTTACGCGCGCGAACTCACTGCAGAGGAGCGGGCCAAGGCTGCCGCGGTGCTGACCCAGCACATCCAGCAGGCCGACATGATCGTCACCACCGCCAACGTGCCCGGACGCACCGCGCCGATCCTGATCGACCGCGCGCAGATCGCCGGCATGAAGCCCGGCGCGGTGATCGTGGACCTGGCCGCCGACAGCGGCGGCAATTGCGAGGGCAGCGTGCCCGGGCAGACCGTGGAAGTGGGGCCGGTGACTATCGTCGCGCCGTTCAACGTGCCCTCGGCGCTGGCCCAGCACGCCAGCGAGCTGTACGCGAAGAACCTGCTGAACCTGCTCGAGCTGCTGGTCCGGGACGGCGCGCTGGCGCCGGACTTCGACGACGAGGTCGTGGCCGGCACTTTGCTGACCCGTGATGGCCAGATCAGCCATCCCAAGCCGCAGGCCATCGCGCCTGCAGCCGCCACCAAGGAGTCCTGAGCGATGAATCTCGATCTGTCGATGAGCTGGATGATCGCGTTGTACGTGTTCATGCTCGCTGCGTTCACCGGCTACGAAGTGATCGGCAAGGTGCCGTCGATCCTGCACACGCCGCTGATGTCCGGTTCCAACTTCATCCACGGCATCGTCGTGGTCGGCGCGATGCACGCGCTGTTCAACGCCGACACCGTCGCCGGCCAGGCGATCGGCTTCGTCGGCGTGCTGCTCGGCGCCGGCAACGCCGCCGGCGGCTACGTGGTCACCGACCGCATGCTGGCGATGTTCAAGCCCAGCGCCAAATCCGCCTCCGCCTCCCCGAAGGAATAGCGTCATGCTGCAGTTACTGGTGGAGCTCAGCGGGTTCGCCGCCGCCCTGTTGTTCATTCTCGGCCTCAAGCACATGTCCTCGCCGGTGACCGCGCTGCGCGGCATCGTGCTGGCCGGCATCGGCATGCTGGTCGCGGTCGCCGCCGCGTTCGGCTACCTGGCCGACCTGCAGCCGAGCGCGCAGCCGCATGCGCTGACCAATCTCGCCCTGGCGCTGCTGGCGCTGGCGCTCGGCGGCGCCTGGGCCTGGCGCAGCGGGCGCAAGGTGGCGGTGACCGCGATGCCGCAGATGGTGGCGCTGTACAACGGCATGGGCGGCGGTGCCGCGGCCGCGGTCGCCGCGGTCGCGCTGACCTCGCGGCAGCCGTCGCACGGCACCTTGCACCTGACGGTGACCGTGCTCGGTGCGCTGATCGGCGCGATCTCGCTGTCCGGCTCGGTGATCGCCTGGGCCAAACTCGATGGGCGCATCAACACGGCGTGGAGGTTCAAAGGGCAGAGCGTGTTCAACGCCAGCGTGTTCCTCTGCGCGCTGGTACTCGGCGGCCTGGTGGTCGCGCAGATCGGCGGCGGCTGGGCGGCACTGGCGTTCTTCGTCGCCGCGCTGGGCTTCGGCATCCTGATGACGCTGCCGATCGGCGGCGCCGACATGCCGGTGGTGATCTCGCTGTACAACGCCTTCACCGGCCTGGCGGTGGGCCTGGAAGGCTTCGCGCTGCAGAACCCGGCGCTGATGATCGCCGGCATGGTGGTCGGCTCGGCCGGCACCCTGCTGACCGTGCTGATGGCCAAGGCGATGAACCGCTCGCTGGCCAATGTGCTGTTCAGCAATTTCGGCGACGGCGCCGCGGTGGCGCAGGGCGACGTGCAGGGCCGCATGACCGCGGTGGAAGCCAGCGATGCGGCGGTGGCGATGCGCTATGCCTCCAGCGTGATCATCGTGCCCGGCTACGGCCTGGCGGTGGCGCAAGCGCAGTCGCGGCTGTACGAACTGGTCAAGCTGCTGCAGGCCGCCGACGTGGACGTGAAGTTCGCGATCCATCCGGTCGCCGGACGCATGCCCGGGCACATGAACGTGCTGCTCGCCGAGGCCGGCGTGCCCTACGACCTGATCTTCGACATGGAAGACATCAACGACAGCTTCGCCAGCACCGACGTGGCGCTGGTGATCGGCGCCAACGACGTGGTCAACCCGGCCGCGCGCAGCGACAAGGCCTCGCCGATCTATGGCATGCCGATCCTCAACGCCGACCAGGCGCACCAGGTCTACGTGATCAAGCGCGGCCAGGGCAAGGGCTATGCCGGCGTGGAGAACCTGCTGTTCTACGGCGACAACTGCGACATGGTCTACGGCGACGCCGCCGCGGTGCTCAACCGCATGGTGCAGGCGGTCAAGGAACTGGCCGTCTGACCGAACCGCTTCCCGTGCCGGCGCGACGACACGCCGGCGCTTCCCGACCTTCCACGAGGACACGACCATGGCTTATGCGACCCGCAATCCCTACACCGGCGAACTGCTCGCCAGCTTCCCCGAGGCGACCGACGAGGCGGTGCTCGCCGCGATCGGTGCCGCCGATGCCGCGTTCCAGCAGTGGAAGAACGCCTCCTTCGCCGAGCGCGCCAAGGTCATGCATGCGGCGGCGCAGCTGCTGCGTGCCGACGTGCGCGGTTACGCGCAACTGCTGACTCTGGAAATGGGCAAGCTGATCGGCGAGGCCGAAGCCGAGGTGACCTTGTCGGCCGACATCTTCGAGTACTACGCGGTCAACGCCGAGCGCCTGCTGGCGCCGGAAACGCTGCCGGTGGCCGATCCGGCCGAAGGCGAGGCGGTGGTGGTGCACGAGCCGCTGGGCGTGTTGCTGGCGATCGAGCCGTGGAATTTCCCGTACTACCAGATCGCGCGGATCATCGCCCCGCAGCTGTCGGCCGGCAACACGGTGTTGCTCAAGCACGCGTCCAACGTGCCGCAGAGCGCGGCCAAGTTCGAAGCGCTGATGGCCGCGGCGGGCCTGCCGGCCGGCGCGTTCGCCAATCTCTACGCCACGCGTTCGCAGGTGGAAACCATCCTCAACGATCCGCGCGTGCACGGCGTGGCGCTGACCGGTTCGGAAGGCGCCGGCGCCATCGTCGCCTCGCAGGCGGCCAAGGCGCTGAAGAAATCGACGATGGAACTGGGCGGCGCCGACGCGTTCGTGGTACTGGCCGATGCCGAACTGGACAAGACGGTGAAGTGGGCGGTGTTCGGCCGCCATTGGAACGGCGGCCAGGTGTGCGTGTCGTCCAAGCGCATGATCGTGGTGCAGGAGCTGTACGCGGAATTCCTGCGCCGCTACAGCGATGGGGTCGCAGCACTGAAGGCCGGCGATCCGATGGACGCGGCGACCACGCTGGCGCCGCTGTCCTCGCAGGGCGCGGCCGACGAACTCAAGCTGCAGATCGCCGCGGCGGTCGAGCACGGTGCCACCGCTACCGAGGTCGGTCCGAAGGTGCCGGCGCAGGGCGCGTTCGTGCAGCCGACCATCCTGACCGACCTCACGCCCGACAACCCGGCCTATTACCAGGAGTTCTTCGGCCCGGTGTCGATGCTGTTCGAGGCGCAGGACGAAGACGATGCGGTACGCATCGCCAACGACTCGCCGTTCGGCCTGGGCGGCTCGGTGTTCACCGCCGACACCGCACGCGGCTTTGCGGTGGCCAAGCGCATCTCCACCGGCATGGTGTTCGTCAACCATCCGACCATGGTCAAGACCGACCTGCCGTTCGGCGGCGTGCGCCGCTCCGGCTACGGCCGCGAACTGATCGGGCTGGGCATCAAGGAGTTCGTCAACCACAAGCTGATCGACGCGGTGGAGATCGACGCGCCGTTCTGAGCGTCGCCGCTGCGCAGTACCACGGGCCGTCGGTGGGCAACCGCCGGCGGCCCTTGCGTTTGCGCTGCACGGCCGGCGATGCGCAGATGCCGGTGCCGTGACCCCGCGGGGCATCGCCGCGCTCCCAGCATGAATACGCCAGGCGCGCTTGACTCGCGGCAAAGTTCTTTTGTTTCATGGCGTTATTGGTGGAAATTCATCTGGACTCTGTTAACCTGCCGGCATGATTCGACGCTCGCTGATTTGCCTGATCACGCTTGGCCTGGTCGCATGCGCGACCCAGCCCAAGGCTCCGCCGCCGCCGCCGCAGGCCAATGCGCTGCCGCAGTCCACGCCGCGCCCGGCGTTGCCGGCGGAGGCGGCGCCCGAGGCGGTGCCCGCGCCGCCGGTCGACCTGACCCCGGTGCCGTTCGAGATCGCGCGCGCCAACTTCGTCCGCGACACCGCCGCCAAGTACGGCCTGGACCCGGCGCAGATCGAGGCGACGCTGGCGCAGGCGCAGTTCAAGGATGCGATCGTGGCGGCGATGTCGCGCCCGGCCGAGCGGGTCAAGCCGTGGAACGAATACCGGCCGATGTTCATCAGCCAGGCGCGCATCGACGGCGGCCGCGCGTTCCTGGCCACACACCGCGAAGAACTGATGCGGGTGCAGGCGCGCACCGGCGTGCCGCCGGAGATCATCGTCGCGATCATCGGCGTGGAGACCAGCTACGGCAAGAACGCCGGCAGCTACCGCGTGCTCGATGCGCTGTACACGCTGGCGTTCCGCTATCCGCGCAGCGGCGACCCGGCCAAGCTCGAGCGCGAAGTGCGCCGCGAGCTGTTCTTCCGCGACGAACTCGGCCAGTTGTTCGCGCTCGGCCGCGAAGAGAACCTGGACATCGCCACCCTGATCGGCAGCTACGCCGGCGCGATGGGCCTGGGCCAGTTCATGCCGTCCAGCTATCGCCAGTTCGCGGTGGACGGCGATGGCGATGGCAAGCGCAACCTGTTCACCGACTACGACGACATGTTCTCCTCGATCGCCAACTACTTCGTCAAGAAGGGCGGCTGGGTGCGCGACGGCGTGGTCGCGGTGCCGGCCACGCTGCGTCCCGGCGCCGAGGAACTCAATCCGACCGACTGGACCCCGAGCTACACGCTGGCCGACCTGGCCGCGCGCGGCTACCAGCCGACCGCGCCGGTCCCGGCCGGCGCCACCGCCACCCCGATCACGCTCGACGGCAGCGCCGGCAAGCAGTACTGGCTCGGCTTCCAGAACTACTACGCGATCACCCGTTACAACATTTCCAAGATGTACGCGATGGCCGTGTACCAACTGTCCCAGGCCATCGCCGGCAAGGAGTTACCCCCGGCATGAACCCGACCGCGCTGCTCCGGATCGTCCCCGTCGTCGCCCTGCTGGCGCTGGCCGCCTGCAGCAGCGCCCCGAAGAAGACCGCTGGCGGCGCCGCCGCCGCGCCCGGAGTGCGGGTGGAAGGCCGCGGTCCGGCGCATGTCGCCACCGGCTGCCCGTCCACCTCGCCGTACGCACCGGCCAAGGAAGACCCGTCCACGCGCGGCAACTACACCGCCGGCGGCCTGTATGCGCCGGGGGTCAGCGACAGCACCCCGGACTACGTGCCCAACGTGGCCTGCATCCCCGAGCCGCTGGTCACCAACGAGCCGCGCTCGGCGGTCGGCAACCGCTCGCCGTACATGGTGCTGGGCCGCGAATACAAGATCATCGACGACCCGCACAGCTACGTCGAACGCGGCACCGCCTCGTACTACGGCAGCAAGTTCCATGGCCGGCTGACCTCCAATCGCGAGGTCTACGACATGTACGCGTTCACCGCCGCGCACAAGACCCTGCCGCTGCCCAGCTTCGCCCTGGTCACCAACCTGGACAACGGCGAATCGGTGGTGGTGCGGGTCAACGACCGCGGCCCGTTCCACGACGACCGGGTCATCGACCTGAGCTACGCGGCGGCGGTCAAGCTCGGCATCACCGGCAAGGGCACCGGCCGGGTCGAAGTGCGCGGGCTGACCCCGGCCGACAACGGCAACCTGCTCGCGTCGCGGCGGACCGGCAAGCAGGTCGCGACCGGCACCGCGCTGGCCAGCGCGGCCGCAGCGGGCAGTGCCGCACAGACCGCAGCGGCGCGCCGCGCCACCGACATGGACAACCTGGTCAAGGCCTTGCCGGCCAAGCCGGCCACCGTCGTCGCCGCGGCCAGCGTGCCGGCGCGCAACACTGCCGCGTCCAGCACCACTGCCGCGCCCAGTGCCGCCAGTGCGAGCGCGGCGGCGGCCGCCTTGCCGGAAGGCGAGCGCTGGCGCTACCGGGTGCTGGCCGATGCCGATACCGCGGCCAATGCCGACCATTTCGACGACTGGATGAAATCGCGCGGCGTGCGCGTGGCGACCGGCAAGCCGGCCAAGATCGATGCGGCCGTAGCCGCCAAGCAGGCACCGCCGCGACGCGCCACCGCTGCCGCCGCGCCGACGCCCACCGCGACCACCGTCGCGGCTGCGGCACCGGCACCGGCCGCGCCGGCCGTGTCGGCGACCCGCGCGGCGGCCGACAACGCTGCGGCGCGCGGTCCGCTCGGCATCCTGCTGCAGGTGGCCAGTTTCGCCAGCCGCGAGAACGCCAACCGCGCGCTGTCGCAGCTGGCCTCGGCCGGCATCGTCGGCGCCAGCGTCAGCGACATCGTGTCCGGCGGGCGCACCTTGTGGCGGCTGCGGGTCGCCGCCGAGGACCATGGCCGCGCCACCGAGCTGGCCAGCCGCATCGCCGGCCTCGGCTTCGGGCGTCCGCAGATCGTCAAGGACTGAAGCGCGTGACGAACCGCAGGCCTGTCGCCGGCGCCGCCGCGCGCCAGCCGTCGCCAGGTTCGCGTGCCGCTCCCGCGCCGATGGCTTAACGCCGCCTCCCGCCTGCGCCGCCGTGGCGCCTGGGCGGGCGCCGGCTAGCCCTACAATGCCTCGTTTACCATCGGCCCTCGGGCCCGCCAGGAGTCGTTTTAGATGAAATTCCGCTTCGCCGTCGCCGCCGTGGCCACCTTCGCCGTCGGCCTGGTTTCCGCGCAGACCCCCGGCCCGGTGCCGGCATCGCCTGCCGCCGCTGCCACCGCGCCCGCCGCCGTGGCGATTCCGCCGGCGCCCAAGCCGGCCGTGTCCAAGTCCTGGGTGTTGATGGACTACGCCACCGGCCAGGTGCTGGCCGGCGAGAACGAGCACGCGCGGGTGGCCCCGGCCAGCATCACCAAGGTGATGACCTCCTACGTGATCGCCGCCGAACTGAAGCTGGGCAAGATCAAGCGCGACGACCAGGTCATGCTCAGCGAACGCGCCTGGCGCGAGGGCGGCGCCGGCACCGACGGCAGCTACAGCGGCTTCCCGGTCAACCAGACCGCGCGCCTGGAGGACATGGAAAAGGGCATGGCGATCCAGTCCGGCAACGACGCGGCGATCGCGCTGGCCGAACACGCCGCCGGCAGCGAGGAAGCCTTCGCGTCGCTGATGAACAACTACGCGGCCAAGCTCGGCATGACCGGCTCGCACTTCGTCAACGCCCACGGCCTGTCCGCCGAAGGCCACTACACCACCGCCTACGATCTGGCGCTGCTGGGCCGGGCGATGGTGCGCGACTATCCGGAGACCTACGCCTACAACAAGATCAAGGAGTTCAAGGTCGGCGACATCACCCAGCAGAACCGCAACCTGCTGCTGTGGCGCGACCCCAGCGTGGACGGCATAAAGACCGGGCACACCTCCGAGGCCGGCTACTGCCTGCTCAGCTCGGCGCAGCGCGGCGACCAGCGCCTGGTCGCGGTGGTGATGGGCGACAGCTCCGAGAAGCAGCGCGCCGAGGACAGCCTGGCGCTGCTGAACTGGGGTTTCCGTTTCTTCGAGACCCACCGCCTGTACGAGCCGGGCAAGCAGGTCGCGCAGCAGCGCGTGTGGAAGGGCACCGAGAAGGAAGTGCTGCTGGGCGTGGCGCAGCCGCTGCTGGTCGGCGTGCCGCGCGGCCGCTACAACGAACTGAAGCCGTCGATCGACGTGCCCAAGACCCTGGAAGCGCCGATCAAGCAGGGCCAGGCGATCGGCACGGTGAAGGTCTCGCTGGACGGCAAGGTGATCGCGCAGGCGCCGCTGGTGGCACTGAAGGCGGTCGACGAGGCCGGCTTCTTCAAGCGCCTGTGGGACAGCTTCTGGATGTGGTGGGAAGCCGAGTGAGTTGAAAAAAAGCCGGCTTGCGCCGGCTTTTTTTTTCGGGATTCGGGATTGGGGGATTGGGGATTCGCCGAAGCCGGGAGCGGTTTCCAATCCCGAATCCTGGCTCTTCACAGCCGCCGACTGATCGTAAAGCTGCCGAACACCGGCGTCTGTTTCTGCAGGTCGAATTCGCGGGTGCTCCAGTAGCGCGCCAGCGCGAACTTCCACTTGCCGCGCATCACCGCCAGGCCGAAACCGGCCTCGCCGACGAAGGGGCGCTTCTTCACGCTGTGGCTGTCGCGGAAGGTGTTGCCGTCCAGGGTGATGTCGCGCAGCACCCAGCTCGCGTCGCTGGTCAGGAACAGATGGGCCGACCAGCCGCGGCCCATGCCGTAGCGGGGCGGGGCGGTGTTCTCGCCGGCCGGGCGCAACGGCGAGCTGCCGAAATCGTCGGGCAGTTTCCAGCCGAAGCGCACTTCGCCGCCGGCGTTGGCGTGGGTCTGCAGGGTGCCGAGCGCGCCGCCCCAGTGGCTGATCGCGTCCCAGCCCCAGCCGTCGGCGTTGACCGTCGCGTCGCCGGGCCAGCGGCGCATGCGTTCGTGCACCAGGCGGAACACCGGTTCGTCGTGCAACTGGTTGTCCCAGCCGAGGAATTTCTCGTCGCCGAGCGCATCGTGCACCGCGTCCTGCACCTGCTTGCCCTGCGCCGACGGGCCGACCATGCCCAGCAACAACTGGGTGGTGCGCAGGCGGTCGCCATTGCGCGCGTTGTAGCCGAAGTTCACCGCCAGCACGGCGGCGTAGGGGCGGTCGTCCCTGATCAGGTCGCGGCGGGTCTTGTCGGTCGGGGTGTAGATGGCCTGGCCGAAACTGAAGACCATGTTCTGCTGCTCGAACTCGCCCGGGTGCAGGCGCTCCAGGTAGCGGTTGACCGCCCGCGCCAGCCGTGGCAGGCAGGGGTCGTCGGTGAAGTCGACCAGGTTCGGCGACACCAGGGTCATGCCGAAGCCGTTGGTATAGCCCTGGTCCTGGCCGGCACCGCCGAACAGGTCGTTGTCGACGCGGACGTTCACTGTCGGTGGGGTGTCTTCCAGTGCGCTGCCGGCGCATCGGTCGGTGGCGGCGGCAGCGGGCAGCGAAGCGATGGCGAGCACGACGGCGAAGGCGAGAGGCAGGCGCGATGACGGCATGGGCGACGTCCCTGGAGGGAAGGAGGGGAATGGGTGCACCGACGCTAGCGGGCCGGATGCGCGCGTCCCGTGAAGCCTGCATTCATGAAGATGCCGGGCCGAGCATAGGCCGCGCCGGCGTTCGCGCGAAAGCCGTGTAGCCGTATCGCTTCGTCCTATTGGCATCGCTTGCCAACCGCGCCCACATGCTGACGCGGTGCGGCTGCCGCCAGCGCCCGTACAAGCGGCCTGCCGGCGCGGCGCGGCCTTGGGTTTGCCCGGCGCCGGCCCGATAATGCAGCCATGGATATCACCTCCGACAACCCCGATCACGGCTTCCAGTTCCCCGGCGTCTTCGAGCTCAGCGCGATGGGCACCGCCAACACCGGGCTGGAGACCGAACTGCCGCGCCTGCTCGCCCAGGCCGGCGTGGACGTGCTGGAAGAGCGCATCAGCTGGAAGCATTCGTCCAACGGCAAATACGTGTCGGTGCGGATCGCCTTCCGCGCCGCCGACCGCGCCCAGTACGACGCCGCGCACCTGGCGCTGCGCGAGCATCCGGAAGTGAAGTGGACGCTGTAGCCGGCGCCGCGGTACTGCCGCCGGAGCCGACGCAGGCACTGCCGCCGTGCCGGGTCCGCGATCTCGGCCGCCAGCCCTACGAGCCGGTGTGGCGGGCGATGCAGCGCTTCACCGATGCGCGTGAGGAAACCAGCGCCGACGAGCTGTGGGTGGTCGAGCACGAACCGGTGTTCACTCTCGGCCAGGCCGGCAAGCCCGAGCACGTGCTGGCGCCCGGCGAGATCCCGGTGCTGCACGTGGACCGCGGCGGCCAGGTCACCTACCACGGCCCCGGCCAGCTGGTGGTGTACCCGCTGCTGGACCTGCGCCGGCTGAAGATCGGCGTGCGCGACTACGTGTGCCGGATCGAGCAGGCCATCATCGACACGCTGGACGAATGGAACATTCTCGGCCAGCGCCGCGATGGCGCGCCCGGGGTTTACGTCGGCGCAGCCAAGGTCGCCGCGCTCGGTATCCGCGTGCGCCGCGGCTGCACTTTCCACGGCCTGTCGTTCAACGTGGCGATGGATCTGGAGCCGTTCCACCGAATCAACCCCTGCGGCTATCAGGGCCTGCAGGTGACCTCGGTGCTAGACTTGGGCGGTCCCTCCGGCATGCAGGCCGTCAAACCGGTGCTGCTGGCCCAACTGGCGCGCCAGTTCGGGCTGACCCTGCAGCCGCTCGACGCCTTGCCCGACCTCACGCTCACGCACGCGGCCTGACCGCCTGCCCGCCGACGACGCCATGACCCAGCCCAGCGCACGCAGCATCCCCTTGCAAGTCCTTTCCGGCGACAGCGCGCCCGCGTCCGCGCCGCTGCAGGCCGGCGTCAAGCAACTGGGCGGGGACAAGATCAACCGCTCGCCGGTGCAGTTCGCCGACGCGCCGGTGCTGCGCAAGCCGTCGTGGATCCGGGTACGGATCCCGTCCGGCAACGCGGTGCAGACGCTCAAGGCCAAGCTGCGCGAGAACCGCCTGGTCACGGTCTGCGAGGAAGCCAGCTGCCCGAACATCCACGAGTGCTTCAGCCACGGCACCGCCACCTTCATGATCCTGGGCGAGGTGTGCACCCGCCGCTGTTCGTTCTGCGACGTCGCCCATGGCCGGCCCAAGCCGCCGGACGCGAGCGAGCCGGCCAGCCTGGCGCAGACCGTGGCCGACATGGGCCTGCGCTACGTGGTGGTGACCAGCGTCGACCGCGACGACCTGCGCGACGGCGGCGCCCAGCACTTCGCCGACTGCATCGGCGCGATCCGCGCCGCCGCGCCGGCCACCCGCATTGAGATCCTGACCCCGGACTTCCGCGGCAAGGGCCGCATGGACCGCGCGCTGGAGATCCTGGCGACCAACCCGCCGGACGTGTTCAACCACAACATCGAGACCGTGCCGGACCTGTACCCGAACGTGCGTCCCGGCGCCGATTACCAGTGGTCGCTGACCCTGCTGCAGAAGTTCAAGGCGCAGCATCCGTCCATCGCCACCAAGTCCGGGATCATGCTCGGTCTGGGCGAGACCATGGAGCAGGTGCAGGCCACGCTGCGCGACCTGCGCGCGCACGACGTGGACATGGTCACCATCGGCCAGTACCTGCAGCCGACCGCGCACCACCACCCGGTGATGCGCTACTGGACGCCGGAGGAATACAAGGCGCTGGAGGAGTACGGCAATGCGCTGGGCTTCAGCCACGTCGCCTCCGGGCCGATGGTGCGCTCGTCCTACCATGCCGATCGGCAGGCCGCCGGCGCCGGCGTCGCCGCCTGAGTTCGCCCTGCGGCAGCGGTTGCGCCGGCGCCGCCGCGTCCTGGCGAGCGTCCAGGACGCCCGCCGTGCCGGCCGCGACGCCCGCCCGCAGCGCCTGCACCGGCGCCATTCACACTTCGCTACCGGCCCCCGGCTAGTCTGGTTCAGGAACAGGTGACACGGCCTGCAACTTGCGGCACTGTCGTGTTGTCTCACGCGATCTGCAGCCCCCCTGACGGCCTCGTGCCGAGAGTACGTAGATGAAATTCAAAGCTTCCGTCTTCCTGCTGGCGTTCGCGCTGACCACGCCGCTGGCGCTGTTCGCCCGCACCGATGCGCCCGCGCTGCCGGCGGCCTCGACCGCCGACCAGTCCACCACCGCCAAGCTGGTGTACGGGCTGCTCTCCGACAGCCGCTACGCCTATCGGCCGCGCGCGCTCGACGAGGCGACCTCGAAGGAAGTCTTCAAGAAGTACCTGGAGACGTTGGACGGCAGCAAGCAGTTCTTCACCCAGGCCGACGTGGACAAGTTCGCCGCGTTCCAGGCCAATCTCGGCAGCAATATCGCCGCCGGCCAGCTGGAGCCGGCGTTCCAGGTGTTCGCCGTGTACCGGCAGCGCGTGGACGAGCGCATCGGCTACGCGCGCAAGCTGCTCAAGCAGGACTTCGATTTCAACGGCAGCGAGAAGTTCGAGTACGACCGCAAGGACGTGCCGTGGCCCAAGGACAACCAGGAACTGGACGACCTGTGGCGCAAGTCGGTGATGAACGACTGGCTGCGGCTCAAGCTCGCCGGCAAGAAGTCCGAGGACATCCGCAAGACCCTGGACAAGCGCTACGCCAACCTCGCCGACTCGGTGAAGGAACTGAAGAGCGAGGACGTGTTCCAGTTCTTCATGAACGCCTACACCAACACCGTCGATCCGCACACCGACTACTTCACACCGCGCACCGCCGAGAACTTCAACCAGCAGATGTCGCTGTCGCTGGAAGGCATCGGCGCGCAGCTGCAGAAGCAGGACGACATGGTGGTGATCCGCGAGGTCATCCCCGGCGGCCCGGCCGCGGTGGACGGCACGCTGAAGCCGGGCGACCGCATCGTCGGCGTCGGCCAGGGCAAGTCCGGCCAGGTCGAGGACGTGATCGGCTGGCGCATCGACGACGTGGTGGCCAAGATCCGCGGCGACAAGGACACCCAGGTGCGCCTGGAGTACATCCCGGCCGAGGCCGGCGTGGACGGCAAGCACCGCCAGCTGCTGCTGACCCGGCAGAAGGTGCGCCTGGCCGAACAGGCCGCCAAGGGCGAGACCATCACCCTGCCGGCGAAGGACGGCGAACCGGCGCGGCGCGTCGGCGTGATCAAGCTGCCGGCGTTCTACCAGGACTTCGAAGGCCGCCGCCGCAACGCCAGCGACTACGCCTCGGCGACCCGCGATGTGGCCAAGCTGCTGGCCGGCTTCAAGACCGACAAGGTCAATGGCGTGGTGCTTGACCTGCGCAACAACGGCGGCGGCTCGCTGGACGAGGCGATCGAACTGACCGGCCTGTTCATCGAGCAGGGCCCGGTGGTGCAGGTGCGCGAATCCGGCGGCCGCGTCACCGTCAACAGCGACGACAACCCCGCCGTGGCCTGGGACGGCCCGCTGGCGGTGCTGATCAACCGCGGTTCGGCCTCGGCCTCGGAGATCTTCGCCGGCGCCATCCAGGATTACGGCCGCGGCCTGATCATCGGCGAGACCAGCTTCGGCAAGGGCACGGTGCAGAACATCGTCGACCTGGACCGCTGGCCGGCCAACGAGACCGACCGCTTCGGCCAGGTCAAGCTGACCATCGCCCAGTTCTTCCGGGTCAGCGGCAGCAGCACCCAGCACAAGGGCGTGGTGCCGGACATCGCGTTCCCGGCCAGCGTCGATGCCACCGAGTTCGGCGAGAGCACCTACCCCAACGCCTTGCCGTGGACCCGCATCGCCGCGGTGCCGCACACCCAGTACGGCAACTTCGCACCGCTGCTGCCGAAGCTGGAGACGCTGCATGCCAGCCGCATCGCCAGCGACAAGGAATTCCAGTGGTGGGAAGAGGACGTGCAGCAGTTCCGCACCGAAGCGGCGAAGAAGTACGTGGTGCTCAACGAGGCCGAGCGCCGCGCCGAGCGCGAGAAGCAGGACGTGCAGCGCAAGCAGCGCCAGGAGATGCGCAAGCAGCTCGGCCTGCCGCTGGATCCGCTCGCCGACGACAGCAGCGACGACGGCCTGACCGGCAACGAGCGCGACATCATCAAGGATGCCGCGCGCGAGAAGCTGGTCGACAAGCGCCCGGATCCGCTGCTGCGCGAGTCGGCCTCGATCCTGGCCGACGCGCTGAACCTGCTGGAAAAGGACCACCCGCTGTCGGTGCAGGTGCTGCCGCAGTCCACCGGCCCAGGGCGCTGGGCCGACTGAGCCCTTGCGCCATCGCCGCGCGAACATCAACGCGCCATCGCCCAGCGGTGGCGCGTTTTTCGTTGAGCGTTTGCGTGGCCGCGCGCGCTTGCGTTCTGCGCGGCTGGTGCCGAACGCTGTGGCAGAGCAGCCAGTCACGGTACCGACGATCGCACTGCAGGCTTCGCCTCGGGCACCAGCCTGACAGACTTTCTGTAGGAGCGGCTTCAGCCGCGACCGTGTCTTACCGGTAACGCCCGGTCGCGGTTGAAGCCGCTCCTACAGGTGCGCATCAACTGGATCGAAAACTGCGCTAACCCAGCGCCTGCCACAGCTGATGCACACCCAACGCCAGCAAGGTCAGGAAGAACACCCGCCGGAACGCCTCGGCGGAAATCCGCTGGCGCAAGCGCGCGCCCAGCCACATGCCGATTGCGGTCGGCAGCAGCGCCAGCAACGAAGGACCCAGCGCGCCACGCGTAAATGCGCCGTGCCAGGCCAAGGCAGTAGCGAGCGCCAGCGTGGCGGTGAAGAAGCAGTAGCCCAACGCACGCATCAGCGTCTCCCGCGGCAGGCCCAGCGCGACCAGATAGGGCAACGACGGCAGCACGAACACGCCGGTGGCGCCGGTCAGCAGGCCGGTCGCCAACCCGGCCGCCGGGCCTGCCCAGGGCTCGTGCCGCGGTGGCAGCCGGCCCTGCCAGCGGCTCAGGCCGAGCAGCGCGTACAGCGCCAGCAAGGCGCCGAGTCCGCCGCGCGCCAGCGCCGGATCGGCGCCGATCAGGATGCCGGCGCTGAGCCAGGTGCCGATCGCGATCGTGAGCAGCAGCGGCCACAGCCGCCGCAACAGCGGCGCCGCGCCCTTGCCCCAGGCCTGCTGCAGATTGGTCAGCAGCGACGGCAATACCAGCAGCGCGGCCGCTTCGGGCGGCGCCAGCCACAGCCCCAGCAAGCCCATGGCGACCGTCGGCAGGCCGGTCCCGGCCACGCCCTTGACGAAGCCGGCCAGGCAGAACACCGCGGCGAGCGGCAGCAGATGCGGAATAAGCGATTGCATGTCTGCAGCATCGGCCGTGCCGCGGCGTCGGACAATGCGCGATCGCTTCAGGCAGACTTCGGCAACGACGAAGGCTGGAGCGGCGATGCACCTAGATTTCATCGACTTGCGGCTGTTCGTGGCGGTGGCCGAGGCCGGCAGCATCACCGCCGGCGCCGACCGCGCCGCGCTGTCGCTGGCCGCGGCCAGCGCGCGCATCCGCGCGCTGGAACTGCAGGCCGGTGCGGCGCTGTTCGCGCGCGGCCGCCGCGGCGTGAGCCTGACCGCGGCCGGCGCCGCGCTGTTGCGGCACGCACGGCAGCTGCTGCGCCAGGCCGAGGCGATGCGCGCCGAACTGGGCGAGCACACCGGCGCCAACCAGGCCACGGTGCGGCTGCTGGCCAATACCGCGGCGCTGTACGAATGGCTGCCCGAACTGCTGGCCGAGTTCCTGGTCGCGCATCCGCGCATCGACCTGGCCTTGCGCGAACAGGGCAGCAGCACCGCGGCCGATGCGGTGCGCGAGGAGCGTGCCGACCTGGCGGTGATCGCCGATCATGCCGACCTGTCCGGCCTGCAAGCGCAGGCGTTTCGCCAGGACCGGCTGGTGCTGGTGGCGGCGGCCACGCATCCGCTGGCGCGCGCGCCGCAGCTGCGCCTGGCGCAGCTATGGCAGGCGGAATTCCTCGGCCTGGCCGACGACAGCGCGCTGCAGCGGCACCTGCGCACGCAGGCCACGCGTGCCGGCGGCCAGTTGCGCATCCGCGCCCATGTGCACGGCATCGAACCGCTGTGCCGGATGCTGGCGCGCGGCGCCGGCGTGGCGATCCTGCCGCAGGCCGCGCTGGCCCGGGTCAGCGTGCGCGAACAACTGGTCGCGGTGCCGTTGCAGGAGCCGTGGGCGGCGCGGCAGTTGTCGATCGTGTGGCGGTCCGCACCGGCGCCGGCGGTGCGTCAGGTGCTGGACTGGCTGTGCGCGCACGCCGACGCTGCCGCGACTACCGGCGCGGGATGACATCCCGTGCGCAAGCGATCGACTTCACTGCGGCCAGGCGAACTCGGCTTCCACCGGGAAGTGGTCCGACGGCCAATGTCCCTGCGGCCGCGCATCGAGCGTGGCGAAGTGGGTGGCGCGCAATCCGCGCGACAGGATCCAGTCGATGCGCCGGTCGGGATGGCCGGTGAAATCGTGGAAGGTCGCTTCCGGTCCCTGTGCGTGCGGCGCCTGCTTGCGCGCGTCGGCCAGCGCAGGCACCAGCGTGCGGTAGGTGGGCGAATCCGGCGCGGTGTTGAAGTCGCCGGTGATCACCACCGGCACGCCGGCCGGCAAGGCCTGCACGCGCGCGAGCAGCAGCGCGGCGCCCTTGGCGCGTGCGGCCTCGTCTTCGTCGCGGTACGGCAGGTGGGTGTCGAACAGGTAGAAACGGCGTCCGTCGGCGATGCGTTCGAACAGCCCCCAGTTCACCATCCGCGGCAGCGGGTGGCCCCAACTGATGCTGCCGACCACCGTCGGGGTGTCTGAGAGCCAGAAATCGCCCGATTCCACCAGCTTCAGGCGGCGGCTGTCGTAGAACACGCCCATGCGCTCGCCGTCCTCGCTGCCGTCGCGGCTGCGCCCGAACCAGCGGTAGTCGGGCAGTTGCGCGGCCAGGTAATCGGCCTGCAGCTTGACCAGCTCCTGGGTGCCGAACACATCGGGATGCTGCGCGCGGATCAGCGCCGCCATCGCGCTGCGGCGGATCTCCCAACGCTTGTCGCCGTCGGTATCGACCGGCACGCGCACGTTGAAGCTCATCACCTTGAGCGCGGTTGGTACGGCGTGCGATGGCGCGCGCGCCTGCGCCGGGGCGAGCACTGCGCCCAGCGCGAGCAACAGCAGCAACCCAAGCGAACGCGGTGACAACGAGAATTTGGACATGGCGACAGGTCTGGCGGTGGGATCGCGCCAATGGTGGCATGCCGATGTGACCGCCATCCAGTCGCGGACTGCGTCGCGCACGCAACGCCACGACGCTCACATTGGCGCACACCACGCGGCGAAACCCGCCCGGCGTGCAGCGGCGCGACAGGCGCCGCGTACGTTATTGGAACGCCGACAGCGCCTGGGTGAGCTGCCCGTTGTTGTTCACCGCGCCTTTCGTATAGCCCTGCCAGCCCGGATACGCATCCGGCTCCCAATAGAACACGCCCAGTCCATGCGCACCGACCGCGCGGATCTTGGCGACCAGGTCGGCCAGCATCGCGCGTGTCGCCGCGTCCTGCTGCCAGTCCATGCCCACTTCGCTGACGATCACGTCCGTGCCGTAGCGCGCCACCACGTCGCGCATGTTGCTGGCGATCTGCGTGTTCGCGCTTTGCCAGCCGCTGCTCGAGGGATAGTGCGACATGCCGACCACGTCCCACTTGCCGCCGGCGGACTTGAGGCCGTCGAAGAACCAGCGGAAGGTCGCGTTGTCGTAGCCGTTGGCCAGATGCACGACCACCTTGGCGTTGGGATACACCGACTTGCTGGCGTTGTAGCCGCTGTTGATCAGCTGCGCGAGATTGCCGAAGTTGGGGGTCTTGCCATCCGGCCACAGCATGCCGCTGTTGATCTCGTTGCCGACCTGCACCCAGCTGACGTTGATGCCGTTGGATTTGAGATACGACAGGATGCCGCTGGTGTGCGCGTAGACGTCGCTGACCAGTTTGGAGAACGCATCGCCGTTCCACGCCGCGGGTTTGGTCTGCTGTCCGGGATCGGCCCAGCTGTCGCTGTAGTGGAAGTCGATCATGATCTGCATGCCCTGCGCCTTTGCCCGCTGGGCCATGTTCAGCACGTCGGCGCCATCGCACCAGCCGTCCTTGGGATTGACCCAGACGCGCAAGCGCACCGCGTTGACGCCGCTGCCCTTCAGCAACGCGAAGAAATCGGCGTTCGCGCCTGCGGCGTTGCGGAACACGCGGCCGCTGCTTTCCTGCTGGTCGATCCAGCTCACGTCCGCGCCCTTGGCGAAACTCTGCGCCGCTGCCGGCGCACACATGCAGGCCAGCAGCAACAGCGCCAGCCACGTGCACATGCCCTTGCTCGATCCGTTCATGGGTTCCTCGCGATGATGGAGTGCCGGTAAGCGACGCCTGCGGCGCTGGCCGTGGCGTGCGCGAGGCTAGCGCGATCGCGCGCGCCACGCGCGCTGCGGCGCAGGGTGTCTACGCCTGGCGACAGCGGCGCCTCGCGCGCGGCACTTGACGCCTTCGCCCATCGGCGTAGCATTTGTCGCACGCCAAGGGACAGACCCGCGGCGACCCCAATCACCGTGAGGGATGCTCATGGAATACGACTACCTGGTGTTCATCGGGCGCTTCGAGCCCTTCCACAACGGCCACGCCGCCGTTGCCCGCCACGCCCTGGCGCGAGCGCAGAAACTCATCTTCCTGATCGGCTCGGCCGAGACCCCGCGCACCATCCGCAATCCGTGGACGGTGGCCGAACGCAGCGTCATGATCCAGGCCGCGCTCGAGGGCGCCGGCGAGCGCCTGATCCTGCGCCCGCTGCGCGACCACCTGTACAACGAGAGCCAATGGATCGCCGCCGTGCAGTCGGCGGTGGCCGAGGCGGTGCGTGCCGATGGCGGCGCCGCCGAGGCGCGCATCGGCCTGGTCGGCATGGACAAGGACGCCAGCAGCTATTACCTGCGCGAGTTTCCGCAGTGGCCGCTGGTCGACGTGCAGCACACCGAAACCCTGTCGGCGACCGAACTGCGCCGCTACCTGTTCGAGGCCGGCAGCATCGATTTCCACGGCGCGCTGCTGATGCTGCGCGGCAACGTGCCGGCGCCGGTGTTCGACATGCTCGAGGCGTTCCGCAAGAACTCGCCGTCGTATGCGGAACTGCTGGCCGAGTACCAGTTCATCGAGCAATACCGCGCGGCCTGGAAGGAGGCGCCGTATCCGCCGACCTTCGTCACCGCCGACGCGGTGGTGGTGCATTCGGGCCACGTATTGCTGGTGCGGCGCCGCGCCGCGCCGGGCAAGGGCCTGTGGGCGTTGCCGGGCGGCTTCGTCGGCCAGCACGAGAGCATTTTCGATGCCTGCCTGCGCGAGCTGCGCGAGGAAACCCGGCTGAAGATCCCGGTGCCGGTGCTGAAGGGCTCGCTGAAGAACCGCCACGTGTTCGACCATCCCGAGCGCAGCCTGCGCGGGCGCACCATCACCCACGCCTTCCACTTCGAATTCACCTTCGGCGAACTGCCCGAGGTGCGCGGTGGCGACGATGCCGACAAGGCGCGCTGGATTCCGGTCAGCGAAGTGCTGGGCATGGGCCCGAAACTGTTCGAAGACCACCTGCACCTGCTCGAATTCTTTCTGGGCCGCGGTTGACCGCGGCTTTCCCGGCCGGCGGACAGACCGCTGGCCTTTCCCCGACGCGAAGGAGCTTCCCGTCATGCAATGCCTGAACAACCTGCTGCTCAACACCGATAGCTACAAGGCCAGCCACTGGCTGCAATATCCGGCCGGCACCGATGCCACGTTCTTCTACGTGGAATCGCGCGGCGGCGTCTACGACCGCACCGTGTTCTTCGGCCTGCAGTCGATCCTGAAGGAGGCGCTGGGCCGCGCCATCACCCATGCCGACGTCGACGAGGCACGCGACCTGTTCGCCGCGCACGGCGTGCCGTTCAACGAGGCCGGCTGGCGCGACATCGTCGACCGCCTCGGCGGTCAGTTGCCGATCCGCATCCGCGCCGTGCCCGAGGGCAGCGTGGTGCCGACCCACAACGCGCTGATGACCATCGAGTCCACCGACGCGCAGGCCTACTGGGTGCCCTCGTACCTGGAAACGCTGCTGCTGCGCATCTGGTATCCGGTCACCGTGGCCACGGTCAGCTGGCACGCCAAGCAGACCCTGCGCCAGTTCCTGGAGCGCACCAGCGACGACCCGGAAGGGCAGTTGCCGTTCAAGCTGCACGACTTCGGCGCGCGCGGCGTGTCCAGCCTGGAGTCGGCGGCGATCGGCGGCGCCGCGCACCTGGTCAACTTCCTCGGCACCGATACCGTGTCCGGGCTGCTGCTGGCGCGCGCGCACTATCACGAGCCGATGGCCGGCTATTCGATCCCGGCCGCCGAGCACAGCACCATCACCAGCTGGGGCCGCGAGCGCGAAGTGGATGCGTACCGCAACATGCTCACCCAGTTCGGCAAGCCCGGCGGCATCGTCGCGGTGGTGTCCGACAGTTACGACATCTTCCACGCGATCCGCGAACACTGGGGGACCACGCTGCGCGAGGAAGTGATCGCCTCCGGCGCCACCGTGGTGATCCGCCCCGATTCCGGCGACCCGGTCGCGGTGGTGCACCAGTGCCTGGAGCTGCTCGACGAGGCCTTCGGCCACAGCGTCAACGGCAAGGGCTACAAGGTGCTCAACCACGTGCGCGTGATCCAGGGCGACGGGGTCAACCCGACCAGCATCCGCGCGATCCTGGAACGCGTCACCAGCGCCGGTTACGCCACCGACAACGTCGCCTTCGGCATGGGCGGCGCGCTGCTGCAGCGGCTGGACCGCGACACCCAGAAGTTCGCGCTGAAGTGCTCGGCCGCGCGCGTGGACGGCAAGTGGATCGACGTCTACAAGGACCCGGTCACCGACAAGGGCAAGCTCAGCAAGCGCGGCCGCATGAGCCTGCTGCGCCATCGCGAATACGGCGGCTACCGCACCGAGCCGGTGCCGGCCTCGGCCGCGTCGCTGGACGAACTGGCGCGGCCTGCCGGCTACGACGATGCGATGGTCACGGTGTGGGAAAACGGCCGCCTGCTGCACGACTGGAGCCTGGCGCAGGTGCGCGAGCGCGCGAACGCCGCGCGCCTGTAGGTGCCGGCATGGACGCCAGCATGGAGTTCGCGCCGCCGCTGAGCGGCGCCTCGCCGCTGTTCGCCGCACTGCGCGCCGGCATGCCGCACCTGGAATGGCGGGTGCCGGCCGCCGCCGATGCCGCGCGCTGGCGCGTGCAGCGCATCGGCGGGCGCGACTATCGCGTCGCGCAGCCGGTGACCTTCACCCCGTACGCGTCGGTGCGGCCGTGTTCGGCGCGCTGCCGCTTCTGTTCGGAGACATTGCGCCCGCAGGCTGGCGGCACCGCCGCGGCCAGCCTGCGACCGCCGCCGGACTATTTCGCGATGCTGCGGCAGGGATTGGCGCAGTTGTCCGGGCTGCCGCTGTCGCAGTCGCTGTCGGGGCTGGAAATGACCGATGACGAAGCCTGGTTCCTGCAGTTGCTGCACACATTGGCCGAGGCCGAACGTGATGGATTGCTGGTCGAGCAGCGCGTGCTGTACAGCAACGGCGCCGGCTTCGCCCGCGGCCGCGGCGATGTGTTGCTGGACGCGCTGCAACGCTTCGGGCTGTCGTGGGTGGAGTTGTCGCGGCACCACCCGCAGCAGGCCGGCAACGACGCGATCATGCGCTTCCGCGACGGCGAGGCGATCGCCGATGCGCAGGTGTTCGTCGCCACCGCGCAGCGCATCGCCGCCGCGCTGCCGCTGCGCCTGGTGTGCATCCTGCAGCACGGCGGCATCGCCGATGCCGACGGCGTCGCCGGCTATCTGCGCTGGGCGCGCGAATGCGGCGCGGGCACGGTGATTTTCCGCGAGTTCTCGCGGCTCGGCGAGGGCTACCGCAGCGGCGGCACCCAGCGCTATCTGGCGCAGGCGCGGGTCGGCGTGGAGCAGGTCGTGGCCGCGTGCATGGCCACGCCGTGGTGGCGCACGCTGCGGCCGCTGCAGATCACCGAGGGCTATTACTTCTGGAACCTGCGCATGGCCACCGCCGACGGCATGGAGGTGGTGTTCGAGACTTCCGACTATGCCGCGATGCAGGCGCGCCACGACAGCGGCGATATCTACAAGCTGGTGTTCTTCGCCGACGGCCGGCTGTGCGCGGGCTGGCAGCCGGATCGCGACCTGCTGTGGCAGGCCCGGCATGGATAGCCGCAGCTGGTGGACGCCGCCGCCGGATCCGCCCGAACACAGGCTGCCCGACGACCTGCGCCGGCGCGATCCGCTGCGCGCGCGCGATTGCGGCTGGGTCAGCCAGATGCGCCCGTTCGTGCGCCAGTTCAGCGCACCGGACGCCTGCGTGCTGGATCCGTTCTGCGGCTTCGGCAGCACCTTGCTCGCCGCCGAACTGGAAGGCCGGCGCGGGCTGGGCCTGGAGATCGATGCCGGGCGCGCGGCGCTGGCGCGCGAGCGCCTGCAGCGGCTCGGGCTGCGCGCGCAGGTGCGGGTCGGTGCGCTGCCGCAGCTCGCGCTGCAGACGCCGGTCGACCTGTGCCTGACCAACGTGCCGTACTTCGGTTGCGACTGGCCTGGCGCGACGGCACCGGGCCAGCTGTATGCCAGCCCCGACTACGCGGCGTATCTGGGCGGGTTGCGCGCGGTGTTCCATGCGGTGCGCCGCGGCCTGCGCGACGACGGCTTCTGCATCGCGATGGTCGAGAACGTGGAGGTCGGCGGCGTATGCGTGCCGCAGGCCTGGGACCTGGCGCGGGTGCTGGGCAGCCTGTTCGTGCCCTGCGCCGAACGCGTGCTGTGCTATCCCCGCCAGACCGCGCAGTCGCTGGCGCCCGGCGACACGCGCAGCGACCGCAGCCATGAGTACGCGCTGATCTTCCAGAAGCGGCGCGAACCGATCGACCTGCAGGGTAGCGCACAGCTGCTGGCCGCACTGCGCGCGGATGGGTTCGCCTACGCCGTGTACGGCAGCTATCCGGCCTGGCTCGCCGACCCCGACGCGGCCGCGCGCCCGCCCGGCGACGTGGACCTGCTGCTGCCGCGCGACCTCGGCCAACTGCAGCGGCTGATGGATTGGCTGCGCGCGCGCGGCTTCGCGCTCAGCCTGTGGGGCGAGCCGCTGGCGGCGCCGCCGACGCTGGCGCTGCTCGACGCCTACCACTACCTGCGCGCCGAACGCCGCGACTGCGGCGGCGGCCTGCTGCGGGTGGACCTGTCGCTGCAGCCGGCGCCGGGCTCGCTAACCGCGGGATGAGCGCTGGCGGCGGCATCAAGGCCGCCTCGACGCGCTTGCGGCTATCCTTGGCCGGTTCCTTCCTTTCGGTCCACGGCCATGTCCGCTTCGTCCAACGTCCTCGCCTTTCCTGCGCTCGTGCTGGTCGCGATCGGCCTGAGCGGCTGCTTCGCCCGCAAGCAGGACAACCTGGTGAAGGAGACCTTCAACTCCGACAACACCTATTCGCGCAGCTATCCGGTACAGCCGGGCCAGGCCTGCGAGTCGGCGCGGCGCGCGCTGCTGAGCCAGGGCTATGTGGTCGCCAAGGCCACCGCCGATGCGGTCGAAGGCACCAAGAACTTCCAGCCCAACCAGGATTCGCACGAGCAGCTGGAGCTTCGCGTGTCGTGCGTGGCGCACGGCCAGGACGAGTCCTGGGTGTTCGTCAGCGCGCTGCAGGACCGTTATGCGCTGAAGAAGAGCGCGACCTCGGCCAGCGTCGGCGTCGGCGTGCTCGGCTCGGTGTCGCTGCCGGTCGGCAGCAGCGACGACTCGCTGGTGCGCGTGGCCAGCAGCACGGTGCAGGACGGCGATTTCTACAAGCGCTTCTTCGAACTCATGGCGCAGTACCTGCCCAAGGCCAAGCCGGCCGCGCCGCCCGAGCCGCCGCCGGCGGCAGCGCCCAAGCCCGAGCCGGCCGCTGCGGTACCGGCGGCTGCACCGACGCCGCCGCCGGCAGCAGCGCCGCCGGCACCTGCACCCGCAGCAGTGCCGCCGACGCCGGTGGCGGAAGCTACGCCCGCGCCTGCTGCCGCGCCCGCGGTCAACGACGGCACCACGCCGCGCTGAGGCGTGCGTTCATCCGCGGCTACGGAAGCTGAATAGCGGCATTTCGCTTCACGATTCATTCGCAATCGCGGTGCAAAGGTGGCGCCGTCGGGAGTGCGATGCCTGTAACAGGTATCGGCTCCGCCACCCAGGAGCAACCAGCATGAACACTTTCAAATCCGCCGTGTGTCTCAGCATCCTCGCGATCGCCACTGCTGCCGCGCCGCTGGCGCAGGCGCAGCGCCATTACGGGCCGGAAGACGCCGGACGCCGCTTCAACGACGGCACCCGCGTGCATTGCAAGAAGGTCGCAGTGCAGAAGAACAACACCGACCCCAACCGCATCGGCGGCACTGTGGCCGGCGCGGCGATCGGCGGCCTGCTCGGCAACCAGATCGGCAAGGGCGACGGCAAGAAGCTGGCGACGGTCGGCGGCGCGGTCGCCGGCGGCGCCACCGGGCGCTACATCCAGGGCCAGCGCCAGCAGGCCAACGGCAACCGCCGCGTCGAGACGGTCTGCAAGCGCTACTGAGCCCACGCCGCGATCGGCCATCGCGGCGCGCTTTGCAAGTAAGTAAAAACGCCCTGGCGGACAGCATCCGCCGGGGCGTTTTGCGTTGGCGCAACCAGGGACTTGTGTGGACAGGTCGGTGAATGCCGCCGCGGGGCTCGCAGGCGCTTGCCAGGCCATGCCACGCTTTTCTGTAGGAGCGGCTTCAGCCGCGACAGACATCATCCGGCAAGACCCTGTCGCAGCTGAAGCCGCTCCTACAGAGGCAGGCTGCGGCGTTGCTGGCCCTAGCCGACAATGGCACTCAGTGCCGCCCCCAGCTCCGGATAGCGAAACACATAGCCTTCCTGCTGTGCGCGGGTCGGCAACACCCGCTGGCTGCCCAGCAACAGATCGGACATCTCGCCGAAGGCCAGGCGCAGCGCCGCGGCCGGTGCCGGCAGCAGCGCCGGCCGGTGCAGCGCCTGGCCGAGCTGCTGGGCGAAATCGGCATTGGTCACCGGTGCCGGCGCGGTGGCGTTGTAGGCGCCGTCGCCGCCGTGCTGCAGCAGCCACAGCAACAGGCCGACGTGATCGTCGCGATGGATCCAGCTCATCCATTGCCGGCCATCGCCCATGCGCCCGCCCAGGCCGAACCGGAACGGCGGCAGCATCCGCGACAACGCGCCGCCGTCGCGGCCGAGCACCACACCGGTGCGGACCAGGCTGGTGCGCACGCCCAGCGCATGCGCGCGCAACGCCTCGGCTTCCCAGTCCTGGCACAGCTGCGCGGAAAAATCCGCGCCGGCCGGACTGCGTTCGTCGAGCAGGTCGTTGCCGCGGTCGCCGTAGTAGCCGATCGCCGAGCCGGACAGCAGGCAGGCGGGACGCTGCGCCGGGTCCAGTTGCGCGATCCAGTCGAGCAGCGCGCGGGTGGTGCCGATGCGCGAGGTGCGGAAGCGGCGCTTGCGGGTCTCGTTCCAGCGGCCGTTGCTGAGCGGTTCGCCGGCGAGATTGATCACCGCGTGCGCCGGCGCCGCGCCCTGCAGGTCTTGCAGCGCCTGCACGCCGGGCAGCGCCCGCGTCGCGCGCGCCGCGTCGCGGCTGAGCACGCTGACCTGGTGTCCGGCCTGGAGCAGGGCAGGGCACAGTGCGCGGCCGATGAATCCGGTGCCGCCGGTGACGAGCACATGCATGACGAGAGTTCCGCGAGCGGGGAGCGGCAGTGTAGGGCCGGCCGGCATGGCAGCCGAGTGAATACGCTGCCGATGGCCGCCATGCGTATCGCCGTGGCGCACGGCTTCGCGGCGCGTGCACCGCGCGCGCGTCACGCTGCGCACCCGCGTGTGCGTGCCGCTGCGCGCCATGCCTCCTGCCGTTGTCCTCTTTCGCATCTGCCATGCTCGTGCCATGACCGTCCTTGTTCCGAACCCGCCAGCGCCGCGCCGATGCCGTTTCGCCGCGCGCCTGCTGCTGGCGCTGGCCTTGGCCGCGGGCGGTGCACTCGCCGCGCCGCCCGAGCCGGCCGACCAGGCCAGCGCCGACTGCCTTGCCGCGCTGCTGCGCCAGCTCGGCTGGCGCATCGACAGCATGCCGGCCGCGCAGCCGCGGCTGCTGCCGGGCACGCCCTGCGAACGCAGCTCGCTGGCCGACGCGCAGGCGCACGGCGACCTGCAGGCGGCCTTGCCGGCGCAGTGGAACCCGGCGCAACGGCGCGATGCGCTGCGCGCGCTGCTGGAGACGCCGGCCACGCAGTGCGGCTATTTCCTGTTGCTCGGCGCGGCCACCCAGCGCGCGGTGACGCGGTTGCAGGACAACCCCGGCTACCGCTTCAGCGCGCTGCAACTGGGCTGGATCGGATTCGGCCCGGGCGGCGCGCGCCGGCAGGGCTGGCAGCGCTTCCGCAGCTTCGGCCGCGGCTACCGTCCGGCGCAGGGAAATGCGCGCGCGATCGAGGCGTTCTACAGCGGCCACGTGCGCTCGGAGTGCGGCGTCGGCCGGCAGATCGCGCAGCTCGCCACGCAGCGCGAGCTGTACGGCGATGCCGGCTTCGATCGCGCGTTCAGTGCCGGGGAACTGTCGATCGGCACCTTCCTGACCCTGCACGACACCGACAGCATCCTGCTCGGCGCGCATGCCGGCGAGTTCTTCGCCGACGGCAAGGCGGCCAAGACCGCGCAACTGGGCGGCGCCGCCTTCCTCGGCGCGCCCGGTTTCATCGCCCACGTGTTCGAGCGCCGCTACCTGGACGACATCAACAACCAGGCGGAGAACTTCGTGGTCGTGGCGGTCAGCGCCGACGCGGCGGCGGCGTTGCGCCGGCATGGCGGCTTCGCCCATTACGACGCCAGCAACCGGCGCATCTGGGAACTGGCGCAGGGCTTACGCGGACCCGGCCGCGAGCGCTTCGAGAAACTGCTGTTCGAACGCGACCCCACGCTGCGCGCGACGCTGTCGCCAGCGCAACGCAGTGTCCTGGCGCAGATCGATGCGCTGCTCGATGATCCCTTCTACCGGGGCTTCGACGTATACGTGCATCCCAAGGGCACCAAGCCGATCGGTTACCACGTGGCGCGCCTTTTGGACCGCAATCCGCGCACGCCGTTCGCGATCGACCTGACCCTGCACAACCTGCATACCACCTTGTACCGGCGCTGGCGCGACCAGCAATTGCAGGACTGTGCGCGAGCGGCGCAGGGCGCTTCATCCGGACGCGTTCCTTAGCTGCGCGTCACGCCGCCGGCGCCGCTTCGTGCGACCCTAATGCTCCTCACTTCGAGCTAGGACAGACGCATGGAACTGGGACTTGTAGGCTTGGGCCGGATGGGCGCGAACATGGCCGAGCGGCTGGTGCGTGGCGGCCATCGCGTGGTCGGTTTCGACCTGGGCGAGGCGGCGCGCAGCGCGGCGCAGCAGCGCGGCGTGGAGACGGCGGATTCGATGGCGGCGCTGGTCGCGGCATTGCCGGCGCCGCGTGCGGTGTGGCTGATGGTGCCGTCCGGCAAGATCGTCGACGACACCCTGGCCGCCTTGCTGCCGCTGCTGGCCGCAGGCGACGTGGTCGTGGACGGCGGCAATTCGTACTACAAGGATTCGATGCGCCGTGCCGCCGAGTTGGCCGCGCACGGCATCGCCTACGTCGATTGCGGCACCAGCGGCGGCGTGTGGGGCCTGAAGGAAGGCTACAGTCTGATGATCGGCGGCGACGAAGCGGCCGTGAGCCGGCTTAACCCGCTGTTCGCCACGCTAGCGCCGGCCGCCGATGCCGGCTGGGGCCGGGTCGGTCCCAGCGGTGCCGGCCACTTCACCAAGATGGTCCACAACGGCATCGAGTACGGAATGATGCAGGCCTATGCCGAAGGCTTCGCGTTGATGGCGCGCAAGCAGGAATTCGAACTGGACCTGCACCAGATCGCCGAGGTCTGGCGCCAGGGCAGCGTGGTGCGCTCGTGGCTGCTGGACCTGTGCTCGGATGCGCTGGGCGACAACCCCACCTTGGCCGGGATCGCGCCCTATGTCGAAGATTCCGGCGAAGGCCGCTGGACGGTGGCCGAGGCGATCGACCTCAACGTTCCCGCGCCGGTGATCACCTTGTCGCTGCTGGAACGGCTGCGCTCGCGCGACGACGATTCGTTCACCGACAAGCTGTTGTCGGCGATGCGCAACCAGTTCGGCGGGCACGCGATCAAGCACGAAACGCCGGCGGTGCCGCCGTCCGGGGCCGCGGCCGTGTAAGTAACGGCGTTTCAGTCCAGCGCCAGCGTGCGGCCTTCGGCGGCGCTGCGCTGGCCGAGTTCGAGCAAGCGCATCACCGCCAGCGCCTGCGCCGCATCCACCGGCGCGGGCGCGCGTCCGGCCATCGCCTCGCGAAAGCCGGCATAACAGTGACGATAATCGCCGCGCTGCGTCTGCAGCGCGTGCGCGGTGGTGCTGCCGTCGTCGGCAACTAGCGTCAGCTGGCCGGCGAGCGGATCCTCGCCCCACTGCGGCGCGGCTGGGGTGAGTCCGGCGCGCAACTGCGCCTCCTGCGTGTCCAGGCCATGCTTGAGATAGCTGCCGCGCTCGCCATGCACGGCGAAACGCAGCCCGTTCGCCGCGACCAGCGAGCCGGCATGCAGCAGCGCACGCAGCCGCGGGTAGCGCAACACGGCGTGGAAATAATCGGTTGCCTGTGCGCCATGGCGCTGCTGCGCCAGATCGACCTGGATCGCTTCCGGCATGCCGAACAGTTGCAGGGTCTGGTCGAGCAGGTGCGGCCCCAGGTCGAACCACAGTCCGGAGCCGGGCAGCGCATGCTCGCGCCAGCGGTTGCCGACCTGCGGGCGATGGCGATCGAAGTGCGAGTGGAACTCGGCGACCTCGCCCAGCGTGCCCGCTTCCAGCAGCGCGCGCAGGGTGAGGAAATCGCCGTCCCAGCGCCGGTTCTGGAACACGCTGACGATGCGTCCGGCGCGTTGCGCCCGCGCGATGAGTTGCTGCGCCTCGTCCACGTCCAGGGTGAACGGCTTGTCCACCAGCACGTGCTTGCCCTGCGCCAGCGCCGCCAGCGCCAGCGGCGCATGGGTCTGGTTCGGCGTGGCCACTACTACCGCATCGATCTGCGGATCGGCGAAGGCCTGCTGCGCGTCGGCGACGATGTGCGCCTGCGGATAGGCCGCGGCCGCCTCGTCGTGGCGACTGGAGACGATGGTGTGCAGACGCAGGCCCGGCGTGTGCGCGATCAATGGCGCATGGAACACGCGGCCGACGAAACCGTAGCCGAGCAGGGCGAGATTGAAGGTCTGATCCATGGCGTGCGGTGCAAGTGCAAGGGAAGACAGTATCCCTGCAACCTGCTTCACCTGGCGTGCACGCCTTTCACGCTGCCGCGATTTGCCGGTCACGTCGCTTGTACGCCACCGCGCAGACACTCCGCCCCACACCTTCAACGGAGGAAGACATCATGAAAAAGTTCACGTCGCCCACGCTGCTCAGTGCCGCACTCGCTTTCGGTCTGACCCTGGCCGCCGGCCAGGCGCTCGCCGTCGATCCGCCGACCACCGCCGACAAGGACCATGCTGCCATGGCCCACAACGACGGCATGAAGCACGAATCCAAGGAGCCGGTCACCGACACCTGGATCACCACCAAGGTGAAGGCCGATCTGCTCGCTACCAAGGACGTCTCCGGCACCGACATCAAGGTCGAGACGCTCAATGGCACGGTCAAGCTGTCCGGTGCGGTCGGAAGCAAGGCGCAGCACGACAAGGCGGTGTCGGTCGCCAAGATGATCGACGGGGTCAAGAAGGTCGACTCGACCGGCCTGAAAGTGACTGGCGCAGCCAAGCATTGATTCACGCCATCGGTGACGGTGGTGGGGCGCGCGACGAGGCGCGCCCCACCTCTGCACTACGACGCACTCTTCGGAGTGCGTTTTTTTTGGGCGACGCACTCGCGTGCCGGGAGCATCACGCGGCGTATCGCCGCGCTTCGCATTGCATTGACGCACGTTCAGTCATCATCAAGCCACGTTAGCTACCAGGCGAATTGCCATGTTGGATGCTTACTCTCCAGCCGCGCCAAGCCACGCGGCCACGCAACCCGCGCCGCTCGACGCGGTGGATACGCCGCTCTCCTCGACAGACGCGCCGCCGCGACCGTCCTCCCTGCTCCTGGCGATGCGCCAGCTCGAATCGAAGCTGGGCATGCTGCTGGTCACCTTCCACGACGATGCCGGGTTCTGGCGCGCCTTCGCCAGACTGATGCACGACCTGGACAAGGACCTGACCAGCGGCGAGCGCGCGCGCCTGCACAGCCATGCCGATTTCCTGCTGGTACGCGCCGGGATGTCGTCGTGGACGCTGATCGGCGCGGCGCACGACGCCGCTGCCCGCATGGTCCGGGCGTCGGCGCGCTGATCCGGGGTACGGTCGAATGGCCTGAACCGATGGGCGGCGCACAGCCGCCCATTTCTTTGTCCCCAATCGTTAAGATAAAGTCGCATTCAGGCGCCGCGATGGGGAGCTTGCGCGAAGCCTGAATAATTCATCGTGCGCTCGCGGGGATCGGCGACAATGCCGCCCCGCTGTCGCTGCCGTCTTCCATCTTCAAAGAACAGGTATGCAGATCACCGCCAAACATGACGCCTGGGACCGCTGGCGTTTGCCGCTGCTGGTGCTGGCGGTGGTCCTGATCGTGATCCTGCCCTCGTTGCTGTTGCGGCAGATGAGCGAAAGCACCTTGCGTGCGGCCGATTGGGTCAGCCATAGCCAGGAGGTCACGGCGGCGCTCAGCAGGTTGGAAGCGGACATGCGCGACATGGAGTCGGCGGCGATGGCGATGTCGCACGAGGTCGACTCGCCGATCCTGCGTGCGCGTTTCAGCGGGGCGCGCGCGGCGATCACCCCGACCATCGCGCGCCTGGTCGAACTGACCCGCGACAACCCCGACCAGCAGGTGCGCATCGGCCGCCTGCAGAGCACCCTGGAACGGCGCAGCCTGCTGGCGGCGCGCATCGCCGAGAACCGCGACCCGGAACGGATCCGCGCCTTGATCCAGGAGATGACCGCGGACAACCCGATCCGCGGCCTGGTCGCCGAACTGCAGAAGCGCGAGGATGCGTTGCTGGCCGAGCGCACCGCCGACGCCGACCAGCGGCGGATGCTGGCCTCGGCGATCAGCTGGGTGTCGCTGGCGGTGCAGTTGCTGCTGCTGGGCCTGGTGATCTGGCTGCTGCAGCGGCAGATCGGCCGGCGCCTGGACGCGGAGCGGCACATGCTGCGCGCCAATGCCCGCGCCGCCGCGGTGCTGCAGACGGTGCGCGAGCCGATCGTGCTGCTCGACAGCGAGCAGCGCATGCTGATGCACAATGCCGCTTTCGGCGAGCTGTACGGGCTGGACCCGGAGCGTCCGACGAAGATGCTGGCCGATGTCGGCGACGGTGTCTGGGAGGATCCCCTCGTACGCCAGCGCCTGGCCGACGTGCTGCTGCGCGGGCGCGAGCTGTGGGATTTCGAACACGAACAGGCCGGTGCCGACGGCGTCGGGCGGACCATGCTGCTCAACGCGCGGCGCATGCCGCTGCCCGACAGCGAGGACGAAGTGGTGCTGATGACGGTCAGCGATATCAGCCTGCAGAAGGCCTCGCAGCAGCGTATCCAGATGCTCAACCGGCAACTCGAGGGCAAGGTGGAGCAGGTCTCGGAGGTCAATCGCGAACTGGAGGCCTTCAGCTATTCGGTCTCGCACGACCTGCGCGCGCCGCTGCGCCATGTCGCCGGCTTCGCCGACAAGCTGGCACGCCACCTCGGCGACGACGCCGACGAGAAGAGCCGCCATTATCTGGAAGTGATCGGCACCTCGGCGCGGCGCATGGCCTCGCTGATCGACGACCTGCTGGTCTACTCGCGGCTGGGCCGCAGCGCGCTACGCCTGCAGGCGGTGGACATGCAGTCGCTGGTGGCGGAGACGCGTTCGGTGCTGGACGCCAACTTCCAGTCCGATCATGCCGGCAGCGGCCACCGCATCGAGTGGAGCGTCGCGCCGCTGCCGATCCTGGTCGCCGACGAGAACATGATGCGCCAGCTGTGGTTGAACCTGCTCGGCAATGCGGTCAAGTACAGCGCCAAGCGCGAGGTCGCGATGATCGAGGTCGGCTATCAGCTGCAAGCCGACGGCAACCACCACTTCACTGTGCGCGACAACGGCGCCGGTTTCGACATGGCCTATGCGGCCAAGCTGTTCGGCGTGTTCCAGCGCCTGCACAAGGCCAGCGAGTACACCGGTACAGGCATCGGCCTGGCCAGCGTGCGCCGCGTGCTGACCCGCCACGGCGGCCATATCTGGGCCGATGCGACGCCGGACCAGGGCGCGACCTTCCATTTCGTCTTACCTCCCGCGCTCGAAGCGCCTACCAACGAGTTGACCGCATGACCGCCATCCGCACCATCCTGCTTGCCGAAGACAGCCCCGCCGATGCCGAGATGGCGGTCGATGCGCTGCGCGACGCGCGCCTGGCCAATCCCATCGTGCATGTCGAAGACGGCGTGGAAGCGATGGACTACCTGCTGCGCCGCGGCGCCTACGCCGACCGCGAGGAAGGCCTGCCGGCGGTGCTGCTGCTGGACATCAAGATGCCGCGCATGGACGGGCTGGAAGTCCTGAAGCTGGTGCGCACCGACGAGTCGCTCAAGCGCCTGCCGGTGGTGATCCTGTCGTCCTCGCGCGAGGAAAGCGACCTGGCGCGCAGCTGGGATCTGGGCGTCAACGCCTACGTGGTCAAGCCGGTGGACGTGGACCAGTTCTTCACTGCGGTGAAGACGCTGGGCACGTTCTGGGCGGTGATCAACCAGGCGCCGGACAAAGAGTAAGCGCCTATGCCTACGACCGGCACCAAGCTCGGACCGATCCGGATCCTCATGGTCGAGGATTCTCCGGAAGACGCCGAGCTGCTGTCCGACCAGTTGCTGGAGGCCGGCCTGGAGGCGACCTTCCGGCGGGTGGAAGGCGAGTCCGCGCTGCGCGTCGCGCTGCGCGAGTTCGCGCCGGACATCGTGCTGTCGGACCTGAGCATGCCGGGCTTCTCCGGACACCAGGCGCTGCGCGTGCTGCGCGAGCACAGCACCTCGGTGCCCTTCATCTTCGTCTCCGGCACGATCGGCGAGGAGACCGCGGTGGAGGCGCTGCGCGACGGCGCCAACGACTACATCATCAAGCACAACCCGACCCGGTTGCCGTCGGCGGTGGCGCGCGCGATTCGCGAGGCGCGCACCGAGCGCGAGCGGCAGCGGGTCGAGGGCGAACTGATGCGCGCGCAGCGGCTGGAGAGCCTGGCGATGCTCGCCGCCGGCCTGAGCCACGACCTGCGCAACATCCTGCAGCCGCTGCTGATCGTGCCGGAGCTGATGATCGGGCGCAGCGACGACCCGCAGCTGCGGCACCTGGCCGAAGTCATCGCCGAGTGCGGCCGGCGCGGCCACGAAATGGCCGAATCGATGCTGTCGTTCGTGCGCGGTTCGCGCACGCCCAGCGAGCGGGTGTCCATCGCCGGCCTGTTCCAGGCGGTGCAGATGCTGCTCAAGAGCAGCCTGCCCGAGCGGGTCGGCCTGCAGGTGGAGGTGGCCGACGCCGAGCTGTCGATCGAGGCCAACTACACCGAGCTGCAGCAGTGCCTGCTCAACCTCGGCCTGAACGCGATTCAGGCGATGCCCGATGGCGGCACGCTGGCCATTTCGGCGGCGCCGGCGATCGGCGCCGACGGCAGCGAGCGGGTGCGGATCCTGGTCCGCGACACCGGCGTGGGCATGGACGCGGACACCCAGGCGCAGCTGTTCAGTCCGTTCTTCACCACCAAGGCCGACGGCACCGGCCTGGGCCTGATCTCGTGCAAGCGCATCGTCGAAAGCTACGGCGGCAGCATCGGCGTGGACAGCACGCCGGGCGTGGGCACCTGCTTCGAACTGCTGATCCCGCTGCGCGGTCACGCACCCTCGGCCGAGCCGGAGCCGGCGATGCCGATGGGCAGGGGCCAGCGTGTGTTGCTGGTGGACGGCGAGGCCACGCGCCTGTCGCTGCTCGGCAACGCCTTGTCCAGCCAGGGTTACCAGCCGCAGCTGGCCTCCGACGGCGCCGCGGCGCTGCGCGAGGTGCGCGAACACGGCATGCCGGATCTGGTGATCGTGGACAGCGACATCATCCTGCTGTCGGCGGTGAGCCTGCTGCTGGCGCTGCAGGATCTGGACTACCACGGCCCGGCGATCGTGCTCGAGGATGCCGGCACGTCATTGCAGCGCGATCACTTCCCGCGCGACATCGCCGTGCACGTCCTGCGCAAACCGCTGGAGATGCAGCGCGTGTTCCGCGCGGTGGCGCATGCGTTGGAGAGTGGCTGAGGGGCCGGGATTCGGGATTGGGGATTCGGGATTCGTTTCAGGCAACAGCAAAGGCAACGCCGTTGCACGGACAGTAGAGCGCTTCAGCGCGGGCGATCAGAGCCTGGATGCGCTTTTGCGAATCCCCAATCCATAAATCCCGAATCCCTGCTTCACAGCGAATCCCCAATCCCGAATCCCCAATCCCGGCTTCACTGCTGCGACGACTGGTCTTCCGGGTCGCGCCTGGCCGGCACGCGGCGTGGCGGCAGCGGCGGCAGGGTGCCGCGGGTGTCGGCGTCGCTTTCGGTGGTCAGCGCCGGCTCCCAGGGGAAGCGTGGCAGGGTGCGCACCGCGTTCTCCAGCTTGCGCGACCAGGTGTCGTGGATTTCCGAATACAGCGGGGTGTCCGCTTCCAGGCGCAGGCGCTCGGTGACGCGCAGGTCGTTGCGGCGGATCACCGCCAGGTCGATCGGCATGCCGACCGACAGGTTGGAGCGGATGGTGGAGTCCAGCGACACCAGCGCGGTGCGCGCGGCGTCCTCCAGCTGCATCTCCGAACGGATGATGCGGTCCAGGATCGGCTTGCCGTACTTGGACTCGCCGATCTGCAGGTACGGCGTCTCCGGCGAGGTGGCGATGGCGTTGCCCAGCGGGTAGATCATGTACAGCCCGGGCCGCTCGCCGGCGATCTGCCCGCCCAGGATCAGGGTGGATTGCACGCTGACGCCGCTATGCTGGGACTGCTCGGAGAGTTTGATCTGGCTGGAGACCAGCACCTCGCCGACGTATTCGGCGACCTCGAACAGGTGCTTGAACGAGCGCAGGCTGCGCGGCGCGTCCGGATCGTCCGCATCGCGTTGCAGCTTGGAGATCGCCAGCTGGGTGGTGGCCAGGTTGCCGGCCGACATCAGCACGAACACCGCCTGCCCCGGATACTCGAACACATGCAGCTTGCGATGCACGCGGACGTCGTCCAGCGAGGCGTTGGTGCGCGTGTCTGCGGCGAAGACCAGGCCTTCGTCCACTTCGATACCTACGCAATAAGTCATGTCGCTGCCGGAGTTCAGTGCGTTTCGATTCTATGCGGGGGGGACGGGCTTGGCTACCCGTTGACGGTCGCGGCCGCGGCATGCGCGAATATCCCATGACCACCGTGCTCCTCAGCCTGGGCAGCAATCTGCGCCCGCAACAGCATCTGCCTGCCGCGATAGGTGCGCTGCGGCAGCGTTTCGGCCCGATCGCGGTATCCCCGACCTACCGCACCCCGGCGGTCGGATTCGACGGCCCGCCGTTCCTGAACAATGCCGTGTCGTTGCAGACCGAGTGGGAGCTGGAAGTGCTGGATGCCTGGCTGCATGCGCTGGAAGACGCGCATGGGCGCGACCGCAGCGGCCCGCGTTTCAGCGACCGCACCCTGGATATCGACGTGGTGTTCTACGGCGACCGCATCGTCGAAGGCCCCGGCCACCTGCGCATCCCGCGCCCGGAACTGCGCCACGCCTTCGTGCTCAAGCCGCTGGCCGACATCGCCGCCGACTTCGTCGACCCGCTCAGCGGCCGCAGCCTGGGCGCGCTGTGGCAGGCGCATGCGCAGTTCGGGGAGGCGTTTGAGGTGGTGCAGCTTGATGAAGCCGGGAATGGGGAATCGGGAATGGGGAATCGGTAAAGGCGGACGCCGGGTCGGTCTTCAGGCTGTCATGGCGCGGTAAGCAGTGGTTCCCAGCAACGACTGGCCCAGGCGCGCTTGCCTATTCCCCATTCCCGATTCCCCATTCCCAGCCTTCAAGAAAGCCCCCGCCCCCCATCCACCCGCAGCGTCTGCCCGGTGACGAAGCCGGCGTCGTCGAGCAGCCAGCGCACCGCCTCGGCGATCTCCTCGACCTGGCCGATCCGCGCCAGCGGCGTGCGCGCCAGCAAGGCCTGCTGCGCGGCGCTGTCCTTGCCGGTTTCCGGCCACAGGATCGCGCCCGGGGCGATGGCGTTGACCCGTACCTGCGGCGCCAGCTCCAGCGCCAGCGAACGGGTCAGCATCGCCAGCGCCGCCTTCGCCGCGCTGTACAGCGGATGCGCACGCAGCGGCTGTTCGGCATGCAGGTCGGTGATGTTGACGATCGCGCCGCGGCGCTCGCGCAGTTGCGCGGCCGCGGCCTGGGCCAGGAACAGCGGCGCGCGCGCGTTGACCGCGAACAGGTCGTCCCATTGCGCCGGCGTGGCCTCGGCCAGCGGGGTGGGGTAGAAGTTGGAGGCATTGTTGACCAGCGCATCGAGCCGGCCGAAACGCTGCACGCATTGGTCCACCAGTGCCGGCAATTGCGCGGCGTCGCGCAGGTCGGCGTGCAGGGTGAGGGTGCTGCCGGCGCGCACGGCTTCCAGTTCCTCGGCCAGCGCCTGCAGCTCGGCCTGCGAGGTATGCGCGTGCAGCGCCACGCGATAGCCGGCCGCGTGCAGGCGCCGCGCGATGCCGGCGCCGATGCGGCGCGCGCTACCGGTGATCAGGGCGACTTTGGTCTCGGTCATGTGTGCATTCCACGCTCGGCTATGCTGTGCATTGTCCACGCAATCCAGCGCCGCATGCCTATCGACTTCCCTACCCCCGACGCCGACGCGCTCGCCCACAGCGACCGCCTGGCCGCGCATCTGCGCGCCGAGATCGCCGCCGGCGGCGGCGCGATTCCGTTCTCGCGCTTCATGGAGCTGGCGCTGTACGCGCCGGGCCTTGGTTATTACAGCGCCGGCAGCAGCAAGTTCGGCGAGGACGGCGACTTCGTCACCGCACCCGAGCTGGGGCCGCTGTTCGCCGCCACCGTCTCCAACGCGCTGGCGCCGGTGCTGCAGCAGCTCGGGCCGCAGGCGCGGATGCTGGAAGTGGGTGGCGGTAGCGGCGCGTTCGCCGAGGTGATGCTCAAGCGCCTGCTGGCGCTGGACGCATTGCCCGAGCGCTACGCCATCCTCGAGCCCAGCGCCGACCTGCGCGAACGCCAGCGCGAGCGCCTGCAGCGCGCGCTGATCCCGCCGGTGTTCGACCTGGTGGAGTGGCTGGACCGGCCGTTCGAGGACGACTGGAACGGCGTGCTGTTCGCCAACGAGGTGATCGATGCGCTGCCGACGCCGCGCTTCACCCTGCGCGACGGCGAGGTGTTCGAGGAAACCGTGAGCCTGGACGGCGAAGGCCGCTTCCGCCGCGGCGAGCAGCCGGCCGATCCGCTGCTGGCGGCGGCGGTGCGCCATGTCGAACGCTATCTGGAGAGGCCGTTCGCCGACGGTTACCGCTCCGAACTGCTGCCGCAGCTGCCGTACTGGGTCCAGGCGGTGGCCGGCGGCCTGCGCAGCGGCGCGATGCTGTTCGTCGACTACGGCTATCCGCGCGGCGAGTTCTACCTGCCGCAGCGCAACGACGGCACCCTGCGCGCGTTCTACCGGCACCGTACCCACTCAGATCCCTATCTGTGGCCGGGCCTGCAGGACCTGACCGCGTCGGTGGACTTCACCGCGCTGGCCGAGGCCGGCACCGGCGCCGGTTTCGAACTGGGCGGCTACTGCACCCAGGCCAGCTTCCTGCTCGGCAACGGCCTGGATGGGCTGCTGGCCGAGGCCGAGGCGCGCAGCGACGAACGCGGCCGCCTGCGCCTGCGCGAGCAGGTGAAACGGCTGACCCTGCCCAGCGAGATGGGCGAGCGCTTCCAGGTGATGGGCTTCGAACGCGATGTGTCGCTGGCGCCGGCGTTCCTGGTCGGCGACCTGACCTGGCGGCTGTGATGGCGGCGGTCCGCGCGTTCCGCCGGCCCTGGCTGTGGCTGGGGCTGTGGTGGCTGGGCGTGCTGGTGCTGATCTATGTGTGCATGATGCCGCACCCGCCGCAGCTGTCCGACCTGCCGGACACCGACAAGGCCGAGCATTTCACCGCCTATCTGCTGCTCGCGGCCGGCGCAGTGCAGGTCTACGCCGGGCCGCGCGCCTGGCGCTGGGCGGCGCTGGGCCTGTTGCTGCTCGGCATCGGTATCGAGTTCGCGCAGGGCGCGTGGACCACCACGCGCTCGGCCGATCCGTTCGACGCGCTGGCCGATGCGCTGGGCGTGGCGGCGGGGATGGCCACCGCGCTCACCCCGCTGCGCGACCTGCTGTGGCGGTTGGAAACCGGCGCGGGGCGGCGCCGCCGCGGCTGAAGCCCGGGCGCGTTTCGCGCGCGCGGTGACGTCGGCCCGGCGCCGCGGTCTACGCCATCGGCCAAGATGCGGTTTCCCTGGTGGCGGTGCCGGTGTGTGGGCGGCGCCTGGCATAGAGTGCGTCGGCCCGCGCAGTGCCCGGGCCGATGCGCGGCGCACCGCGCACCTGGCGCATGGCCGGTGGCGGCACGCCAGCGGCCGGCGCCGCCTTCGCCGAGGAGAATCCCATGCCGACACGTCGCGCCCGCGCCTTGCGCAGCACCACCTTGTTCGCCGGGCTGTGCCTGGCCGCCATCGCCGCCCCCGCCGCTGCCGCCTGGGACGGGATCTGCAACGGCACGGCGACCTATACCGGTTCCGGCTACTCCGGCGGCGCCGTGCTGCTGGATCCGATTCCAGCCGATGCGATGATCACCGCGCTGAATCCGACGCAGATGAACTACGGCGGCATTCCCGCCGCGCTGGCCGGTGCCTATCTGCAGGTGCAGGGGCCGCGCGGCACCGCCACGGTCTACGTCACCGACCTGTATCCGGAGGGCGGCGATTGCGGCCTGGACCTGTCGCCCAATGCCTTCGCCGCGATCGGTGACATCGGTGCCGGGCATATCCCGATCAGCTGGAAGGTGGTCGCCGCGCCGATCGACGGCAACGTCGTGTACCGGATCAAGGAAGGCAGTTCGCAGTACTGGGCCGCGATCCAGGTGCGCAATCACCTGTATCCGGTGGTCAAGTTCGAATACAAGAAGAACGGCGCCTGGGTCAGCCTGCCGAAGATGCCGTACAACCATTTCGTTGGCGAGCAGATGGGCGCGCAACTGCTGGAGATCCGCCTCACCGATATCCGCGGCCAGGTCGTGACCGATACGCTGTCGGCGTTGCCGAGCCAGGGCGACAAGGGCGTGTATTTCGTCGAGGGGCACGTGCAGTTCGCGAAGTGAGTGGGTCACGGCGATAGCGGCGTGTTGCGCCGTCGCCGGGCGATTCCTCGGGGTCTGGCGATGACAATGGCTCTGGCGCCAGCGACTTCGGGTAGCACGCTGTTTTGCAAGAGGGGCGTCTGCCCCGACAGCGCGGGGCATTCGCGGGTGCTCCGTGCTGTCGGTCGCGGCTGAAGCCGCTCCTTGTATTTGGACATGGCGCCTCTACAGGGGGCGGATTGCGCGCTGGATAAAGACCCTCCTTCAGCCGTCGCCGGGAATACTTTCCGGCTGCGGTGCGTGCGTCATCGCCGCCACGATCAACCAAAAAAAACGGGCCGCGATGCGGCCCGTTTTCGTGCAGGCGCCGAAGCGCCGGCTTACTTCAGCTTCGCGTCCGCGCGCAGCGCGTCGGCGCGGTCGGTCTTTTCCCACGAGAACGCCGTGGCGTTGTGCTGCGCGCCGGTGCCGTCGGTGTAGGTGAACGCCTTCGGGGTGCGGCCGAAGTGGCCGTACGAGGCGGTCTGCTGGTACATCGGGTGGATCAGGTCGAGCATCTGCAGGATGCCGAACGGACGCAGGTCGAAGTGCTTGCGGATCAGCTTCTCGATCTTGTCGTCGGCGATCTTGCCGGTGCCGAAGGTGGTGACCGAGATCGAGGTCGGCTCGGCCACGCCGATGGCGTAGGAGACCTGCACTTCGCAGCGGTCGGCCAGGCCGGCGGCGACCACGTTCTTGGCCACGTAGCGCGCCGCGTAGGCCGCGGAACGGTCGACCTTGGACGGATCCTTGCCGGAGAACGCGCCGCCGCCGTGGCGCGCCCAGCCGCCGTAGGTGTCGACGATGATCTTGCGCCCGGTCAGGCCGCAGTCGCCCACCGGCCCGCCGATCACGAACTTGCCGGTCGGGTTGATGTGGAACTTGGTGCCCTTGTGCAGCCACTTGGCCGGCAGCACCGGCTTGAGGATTTCCTCGCGCACGGCTTCGACCAGGTGCTTCTGCTTGACGTCCGGGTCGTGCTGGGTGGACAGCACTACCGCGTCGATCGCAGTCGCCACGCCGTCTTCGTAGCGCAGGGTGACCTGGCTCTTGGCGTCCGGGCGCAGCCACGCCAGCGGCGAGTTCTTCTTCTTGCGGACCTTGGCCTGCTGCTCGACCAGGCGGTGCGCCAGGTGGATCGCCGCCGGCATGAAGCTGTCGGTCTCGCGGGTGGCGTAGCCGAACATCAGGCCTTGGTCGCCGGCGCCCTGTTCTTCCGGCTTCTTGCGGTCCACGCCCTGGTTGATGTCCGGCGACTGCTTGCCGATCAGGTTGAGCACGCCGCAGGTCTCGCCGTCGAAGCCGACGTCGGAGCTGTTGTAGCCGATATCCAGGATCACCTTGCGGGTCAGCGCTTCCAGGTCGATCCAGGCGCTGGTGGTGATTTCGCCGGCGACGATCGCCACGCCGGTCTTGACCAGCGTTTCGCAGGCCACGCGCGCGCGCTTGTCCTGGGTCAGGATCGCGTCGAGCACGGCATCGGAGATCTGATCGGCGATCTTGTCCGGGTGGCCTTCGGAGACCGACTCGGAGGTGAAGAGATAGCTGGACATCGCGGCTATATCCTTGTATTCGGATGAAAAGATGGACGCGCATGATACACGGGCGCGCGGTGCTGTGCATTGTGGCCCCGCCGGCGTTGGGCAAGGTTAACCGGTCAGCCGGCGGGGCCGCGGGCGTCACTTTGCCGTAGTCATATTGCAAGCTCGGTGTCGCCGCGGGGGCCGAAGCTGTGCGCAGTCAGCAAGGGGGCTTGCCGTGCTCGCACTCGAACGTCGTCTGCAGGATCGCTACCCGCACTGGTTCGCCGGGCGCCGCTCGCGGCTGGTGCGGCCCTTATTGCGCGGCCTGCAGAAATGGTCGGGCCTGGACGCGCTGGACGCGTTCCTGGACGCCAGCCAGGAGCTGCGCGGCTTCGCCCTGGTCCAGGCCGGGATGGATTTCCTGCAGGCGCGCTACGTGGTCGCGCCGACCCCCGCCGAGTGCATTCCGGCACGCGGGCGCCTGCTGATCGTCGCCAACCACCCCTCCGGCGCGCTGGACGCGCTGGCCCTGCTGGATTGCGTGGGCCAGGTGCGGCGCGACGTGAAGATCGTCGCCAACGACTTCCTGTGGGCGCTGGAAGGCCTGCGCGAGCTGCTGCTGCCGGTGCGCATCCTCGGCGGCGCGCCGTCGCCGGCCAGCGTGCGCGCGATCGAGCAGGCGCTGGAGCAGGAACAGTGCGTGATCGTGTTCCCGGCCGGCGAAGTGTCGCGGCTGGGCTGGGGCGGGGTGGCCGACGGGCGCTGGCGCCGCGGCTTCACCCGCTTCGCGCTGCGCACCGCCACCCCGGTGCTGCCGGTGCGCATTCATGCGCGCAACTCGGCGTTGTTCTACGGCGCCTCGGCGCTGTTCAAGCCGGCCGGCACCGCGTTGCTGGCGCGGGAGATGTTCGCCCGCCGCGAGCGGCGTATCGCGCTGAGCCTGGGCCGCGCCCGTGCGCTGCCGCAGGGCCAGTCCGACGCCGAACTGATGCGCGGCCTGCGCCGCGAGCTGTATGCGCTGGGCCGCGCCGGCGCCGACGCGCCCGCGCCGAGCGAGGAACCGCTGGTCGCGGCCGAGGATCCGGCCGCAGTGGCGGCGGAATTCGCCGCGCTGCGCAGCCTGGGCCAGACCGTGGACGGCAAGCAGATCCGCGTGGGCCGGCTGCGCGCCGGTTCGGCGCTGCTGCGCGAGATCGGCCGCCTGCGCGAGCTGACCTTCCGCGCGGTCGGCGAAGGCACCGGCCGGCGCCTGGACCTGGACGACTACGACACCTGGTACGACCACATCGTGCTGTGGGACGGCGCCGCCGCGCGCGTGGTCGGCGCCTACCGCGTGGCCCGCGGCGCGCCGGTGCTGGCCGAGCGCGGCCTGGCAGGCTTCTATACCGCCGGGCTGTTCCGCTACGGCGAAGCGCTGCTGCCGCGCATCGCCGCCGGCATGGAGCTGGGCCGCAGCTTCGTGGTGCCCGACTACTGGGGCAGCCGCAGCATCGACTACCTGTGGCAGGGCATCGGCGCCTACCTGCGCGACTATCCGCAGGTGCGCTACCTGTACGGCGCGGTCTCGATCAGCGCGGCGCTGCCGCGGCAGGCGCGCGAACAGATCGTGGCCTACTACGCGCGCTACTACGGCGATGCGCTGGGCGAAGCGGCCTCGGCGCGGCCGTTCGATTATTCGCGGGCGCCACCGGCGTTCGACGCGCTGGACGCGGAGACCGCGTTCAAGGTGCTCAAGGGCAACCTGGACGCGCTCGGCGCGGCGGTGCCGATGCTCTACAAGCAGTACACCGAGCTGTGCGAGCCGGGCGGCGCGCGCTTCCTCGCTTTCGGCGTCGATCCGGCGTTCAACGACGCGGTCGATGGCCTGATCGAACTGGATCTGCAGCGCATCCGCAGCAAGAAGCGCGTGCGCTACCTGGAACGGCCACGTAGCGAAGCAGAGGTGACGGCATGAACAATGTGAGCAGTTTGTCTCCGCCCCCGCGCCGGGCGGTGTTCGTGTCCGACGTGCACCTGGGCGCGCCGCACTGTCATGCGCGCGAACTGGCCGATTTCCTCGGCGGCTTGCAGTGCAAGCAGCTGTATCTGGTCGGCGACATCGTCGACTTCTGGTGGATGGCGCAGCGCCGCGCGGTGTGGGGTGCGGCGCACCAGCGCGTGATCGATGCGCTGCACGCGCTGGCGCGCGGCGGCACCGAACTGATCTACGTGCCCGGCAACCACGACCGCCCGATCCGCCGCTTCTGCGGCCTGGCGCTGCCGGCGATGCAGGTGCGCCGGCGCGCGGTGCACGTGACCGCCGACGGCCGCCGGTTGCTGGTGGTGCATGGCGACGACTACGACGCGGTCACCCAGTTCGGCGGCCTGCAGGAGAAGTTCGGCGACTGGCTGTACTACCGCATCCTCACCGGCAACCAGCTGACCAACCGCGTGCGCCGCCGCTTCGGCATGCGCTACTGGTCGTTGGCCGACTACCTGAAGCGGCAGAGCAGCGCCGCCGAGCGCTACATCGAGCGCTTCGTCGACGCCGGCCTGGACGACGCGCGCCGCCGCGGCCTGGACGGCGTGGTCTGCGGCCACGTGCACCGCGCCGGCCTGTTCGAACGCGACGGCCTGGTCTACGCCAACGACGGCGACTGGGTCGAAAGCCTGACCGCACTTGCGGAAGAGGCCGACGGTACCCTGCGCCTGCTCTCGCATCGCGACGAAGTGCTGGCCGAACTGCCGCCGCGCCTGCGGTCGGTGCAGGACAGCGCCTGGCCGCGGGCGGCCTGAATCCGCGGTTTGCGCGATACGACGCACTGCCAGGGCAAGCGCTTCGGCAGGTCGTGTTTCCGTGCCTGCGCGTGCTTGTGCTGAGCATTTGCGTCCGTGACCAGTGCCGCCCGCAACCGACCGCCAGATTCGACACCCCGCATCTGCGTTGAGGGAAGCGGCGCATCACCGCGTGCCGTGCATCCCATGATCGACGCGCCGCGTCCGTGAAGCGCGGCTTGCGCTTGATCGGCATCCATGTCATCAGGTCTACTGCATTCCGTCGGAGCGGCAAGCGCGGGCAGGACGCCACGATCGAGCCTGGTTGTCGCGCCGACGCACGGCGCCGCGCAAGCTTGCCGCATCTCGATCACGTCGGGGGTCATGGAGAAAGTGAAGCCAGGGAAGGAGTTGTCCGGTCGGTCGTTGCGTTCCGCTTTGAACTGGATGAGCCTGCTCGTGCCAGCCCCTTCCGGCATCGCTGGCCGGCATCCGGCAAACCTCGGACTGTTGTGCACGTTCATCCTGCTCACGGCCAGCGGCACCTCGATCGCGCGAAACACGGTGTACGGCTGCACGGACGCCAAGGCGGCTCGCACACTTCCGGACTCGGTGCTGTGCGTCCAGCGTGCGGGACTTTCGCCTTTGGGAGCGGCGGGCGATGGGCAGGTGGCAGCGTTGTTCGCACAGGCCCAGGAACGCCTGGACATCGGCCGTTTTGAGGCCGCCGAACAGGCGCTGGACTGCGCCGACGCCAACATCGGCGATGGCGGCGACGAGCGCTTGCGCTACGAACTCACCCGGCGCCGCGGCATTCTCGATTTTCGCCGCGAACGCATTCCGCAGGCGCTCGAGCGGTTCGAGTGCGCGGCCACCCTGTCCAGGGCGCTCGGCGATCATGGGGCGGAGGCGCGCGATCTGAACAATATGGGCGCGGCGCTGCGCCGTCTCGGCGATTTTCACGGCGCCCTGCGCAACCTGACGGTCAGCCTCGGCATCCAGCGCGCCCAGGGTGGTGCCGCGGCGTCCGTGCTCAACAACATCGCCGACGTGTATCGCGAATTGCGCGAGCCCGACACCGCGATGCGCTACTACCGCGATGCGCTCGCCGCCAACCGTGCGAAAGGCGACTCCATCGAGGCAGCGCATGTGCAGGAAACCATGGCCGAGCTGGCGCTCGACAGCGGCGACACGCGCCAGGCGCTGGCCTGGCTGCAGGAGGCCCTGGCCGTGTACCGCGAGAAAGGCCGCCGGGTCTATGAGCTGCGGGTTCATGACGGTCTTATCCGCGCGGCACTGGCATTGGGTGACGTGCCGCAGGCGCGGCGCTGGAGTTCCAGTGCGCTGGCGCTGGCCGGCGCGTGGAAGCTGCCGCTGCCATCGGCGTTGCAGCTGCAGATGGCGCGGACGGCACGGCTCGAAGGCAACGCCGCCGCCACTGCGGCGCGCCTGCACGAGGCGCTGGCATCGGCCGCCAGCAGCGATCCGGTGCGGGTGCCGCTGCTGGAGGAACTGGCGGGGCTGCAGGAAAGTACGGGCGATGCCGTGACCGCCAACGCCACACTGCGGCGCGCGAACGCGGAAGCCACCGCGCTGGTGCGTGCGCAGCACGACCGCCAGCTGGACTGGTTGCGGATCCGCTTCGAAACCGCGGAACAGCAGCGCACCATCGCCCTGCTGGAAAGCCGGAACCGCTTGCACGAGGCCCAGCTACGTCAACGCACGCTGCTGCTCTGGCTCGCGCTGGTGTCCGGCGTCGCGGCAGCACTCGGCGTGTGGCTGTTGCTGCAGCGGCGCCGGCAACGCGAACGCCTGCTGGACGCTGCACGGCGGGTCCGCCACGAGGAGGAGCTTGCCCGCTATCGGCGCGAGGCGGACGCGTTGGCCGAGGATCGCAGCCTGCTGCAGACACTGCTCGACAGCCGCGAGGATGCAGTGTGCCTGCTCGATGCCGAAGGACAGGTGCTGGTCGCCAATCGTACCGGGCGCCTTCGGCTCGGCGGTGCGGACGATGCCGAGCCTGTGGGACAGGCGGTGTCCGCCTTCGTGGCCGCCGCCGATCGCCCCGCGCTGCAGGCGGCGCTGGAGCGGATGGAGGACAGCACGGGGCAGCGCATCGAGTTCGTCGCCCAGCACGGCGGCTCGCTGATTGCGACGCTCGAACCCTGGCCGGGAGGCGACGGCCTAGTCGTCCTCGCCCTGCAGGAACGCGGTAGCGATGCGGCCGCGGACGCCGGGCGGGCTGCGGAGCAGGACGAGGGCGCCGCGCCTGCGGCGCGCGATGCGTTCCGGCGCACGCTGGTCGAACTCATGCTGGCGGTCATCGACACCTGGGAACGGGCTACCGGGACCGGCCGGCTGGAACTGGCCGAGCGCAGCCGGATCTGGCGCGTGAACATCGACGACGGCCGCCTGCGCGCACGCGCGATGGAGCGCTACCTGGCAGTCTCCAAGTTGCCGCACAACCCGCGCTGGCGGGATGTGTTGCGATCGGCCTATTTCGTGCTCGCACACTGCGATGGCCTGTCGGCGGACACGCGCGCCGCGCTGCAGTGCCGGGTCGACGCGGTGCTGGCCTATACCCGCAGGGACGCGCTCGTCTGAGAGTGGCTGGCAAACTGCTACGCGGCCACCAGCCGGGCGCGGACGGTGCTCGGAAGCCTCATGAACCACTCGTACACGACGGTTCCTGCGCGCCGCCCGCGCCGGCTGGCGACTGATCGCGGCGCGCGCTCCTTCACGGCTGGTCAGCGCCCGCGCTTGGCCGGGCAGACCACGCAGGCCCCCTTCAAGCCTTGTTCCATGCGGTATGTGCTGTGGTGGTCCCGGGCCAGGAAGGTCGCGGGGCCAAGCACGATGGGCTTGGCCGATCGCGACGGTGCCACGACGTCGCAATAGGCGGTGATGGTGTTCAGCGCGTTCGCATACGGCTCATGGCTGTCGACCACGCCGCACTTGTCCATCACTTGACGCAATTGCCCGCCGTTGAAATCGAACTTCACCACGACTTCCGGCTCCTCGTCTTCCTCCAGGCACCAGTCCGGCGGCAGGGTGTCGTGGCCGTGAGCGGCCAGGGGCAATGCCAGGAGGGCCGCGACGATGACGGCGTGGATGACGGAACGGCAGGCAAGCATCGGAGCCTCGGAACAGAAGGAACGGGACGTGCAGCGTAGAAGCGGCGGCGATACGAATGCCAGCGTACCCCCGGGTATAGACTGGGAATAAATCCACATAACGCATTGATTTTTCGATGGTGGAACCCGCTCCGCAGGCCTTAGGACGCGCGGTCGCGACAGCATGGTGCCGGCCCAGGGTTCGTCAATTCGACCCGGTTCGCTCCTGCGGCGACCCGGTTTCGCCCTCGTGTCTCGACGCAACCCTGCCTAGCCTGACACCGCCGCATCAAGCCGCGTGCCGATGCGGTGCTGGCCACATCGCCCGAAAGTCTCCGCAAGGAGGTCGGGAGACCAGAGCCACCCTCAACCCATCCATTGCAGGAGAATGCTCATGAAGAAGAAGCTCCTTGTCGCAACGGCCGCCCTCCTGGCTGGCAGTGCCTTCGGTGTCCCCGCGCTGGCGGCCGAGAACCCCGTGGATCAGGCCGGCATCCAGCACAACATGTACCTCGGTTGCCTGATGGACCTGAAGGCCTCTCCCGACGATTCCCTGACCGTCCTGGTCAAAAAGTGCGGCTACGACCCCGGTATCCCGCTGGAGCGATTCATCGCCACGCAACAGCCCATCGTCGATTCGGTCGACCCGACGCGGCCGTTCGCGGAAAACCTGGCCGGGCTGCGCCAACAGTTCAGTGCCTACGAATTTTCGTTCATTGAGCGGATGGACCAGATCGTCGAGAACGCCGAGGACCTGGACGCGGCGGCGGTGCAGTTCGCGGACCTGGAGAGGGAGGCCATCGAACGGCTCGATCCCAAGTCGAAGAACGGCTCGCTGATCCTGGGCGGGCTGAGCGTGGCCAGGCACTCCACGCGCTACTGGTCCGAGCATGCGGCCGAGAACGGAACTGCGTCGAAGGGACGGTTCTGGAAATGGCTGGGCGTCATCGCGTCGGACGTGGCCGGCTATTTTCTCTCCAATGAGAACGTCGGCACGGCCGCTACCGTTTCCAACGACGTCCATACCCTGCTCTTCGAAGGGTTCTGATCCGGGCAGCGTACGTCGGAATGGAAAGGCGTCCCGGCGGGACGCCTTTCCTTGTTCGCCCGCCCGCGAATGCGGGCGTGTCGCCGGACGTTTCCTCTCCAGGGAAGACGCACAGGTCGGTCCACGCGTCGCCGTGCCCAGACTGGATGCCGCGGCCTGGACGGCGTGGTCTTCGGCCACGTGCACCGCGCCGGCCTGTTCGAGCGCGACGGCCTGGTCTACGCCAACTACGGCGACTGGGTCGAGAGCCTCACCGCGCTGAGCGAGGACCACCAGAGCCGGCTGCAGTTGCTGTCGCATACCGGTCAGGTGCTCGAGACCTTGGCCCCGCGCGTGTTGCGCCTGCCGCAGGCGGCGTAGCGCGCCTGCATCGGCGCACACATCGCACCATCCCATTTCGTAGGAGCGGTTTCAACCGCGACGAACCGAGCCAGCAAGCCGACTGGTCGTGGAAGAGTTCGGGGGCTGATGGCCCTACGCCAACCGGAGTGCATCCACCCTGGCTGGCCGCAAGTCCCTGGATAGCAAACGAGCGCCTCGCGGTTTTCTTCAAGCCGCCCATGAGCCATCGCCTGCTAGCATCGGCCGATGGATTCCCTCACCCAGATCGTACTTGGCGGCGCCATCGCCGCGGCCATCGCCCCTGCGGCGCATCGCCGCGCTGCATTGCTCGCCGGCGCCGCGCTCGGCACCGTGCCCGATCTCGATTCGCTGCTCCTGCTGCCGCTGACCCGCGATCCGGTCACGTTGATGACGGTGCACCGCAGCTTCAGCCATTCGCTGTTCGTGCTGCCGCTGCTCGGCTGGCTGATCTGGTGGCTGTACCGGCGCTTCGGCCATGGCCGCGTGGCTGCAGCGCCGCGGCGCTGGTTCTGGGCGATGCAGCTGGCGCTGATCACGCATCCGCTGCTCGATGCGTTCACCGTCTACGGCACCCAGCTGTGGTGGCCGCTGCGGCCGCCGCCGGCGATGTGGTCCAGCGTCTTCATCATCGACCCGGCATACACGCTGTGGCTGATCCTGGCCTGCGCCATCGCCTGGTGGGCGCGTGCGCGGCGCGTGGCGCAGCAGGCGCTGCTGGCCGGGCTGATCCTGAGCAGCGCCTACCTGGGCTGGTCGCTGCTGGCCAAGCACCTGGTCGATCGCGAAGCCGACCGTGCGCTGGCGGCGATGGGCCTGCAGCACGCGCCGCGCTTCTCGGTGCCGATGCCGTTCAACACGCTGCTGTGGCGGGTGGTGGCGATGACCCCGAGCGGCTACGTGATCGGCGAGCGCTCGCTGGTCGCCGACCACGGGCCGATGCGCTTCCAGGGCTATCCCTCCAACACCCAGGCGCTGGGCGAAGTGCGCGCGCTGCCGGCGGTGCAGCGGCTGGCCTGGTTCAACCGCGGCTTCATGCGCGCGCAGGTCAAGGACGGCGAGCTGATGCTCAGCGACCTGCGCATGGGCCTGGAGCCGGACTACAACTTCAACTTCGCGGTGGCGCGGCAGAACGGCGATGGCTGGCAGGCGATCGAGCCGCGCCAGCTGCAGGCGGCCTATCGCGCCCCGGTGGCGCGCGGGCAGATCCGCGCGGCGCTGGCGCGGATGTGGCAGCGGATCTGGCGGCAACCGGCGGATCCCGCGGCGGCGGCGACGCCGGCTGCCGCATCGGACGATTGACGGTTGCGTCCGGCCGCCGTCGGCAGGCCAGGCGCGTGGCCGCGCAGGCGGATCAGGGCGAGGATCCGTCCGGCGAACCGAAGCCGGTGGTCAGGTGTACGACCTCGCCGAGCAGGCCCGGTTCGTCCTTCACCGCCCTGGCGGAAATGAACACGTTGCCATTGCGATATTTGCCGGTCTCGTAGGTCACGCTGGAGCCGGCGCCCTTGCGGGTCACGTCCACGTAGTCGATATCGGTCAACACGATGTTCCACTGCTCGCCGTGCTGCTTGGACACCACCCTGATCGCATACGCCATGCCGTCTGGATCCGCGGCCACGTCTGCCCTGGCGGCGCTCCTGCCGTCGGCGTTGATGACCGCAATGAACATGCGGTTCAACAGATCCGTCCATGCGATGCCGTGGATCACGCTGCTGGTGGTGATGTACGCCGGCGAGCCGGCCAGGCGCGTCAGCGCCGCCTGTACCGCGGCGTCGGCATCGCCGGGGCTGTAGTGCTTCCTGAGAAAATCCTGTTCGTTTGGCATGTGCGGCTCCTCGCTGCGGCGTTGGGAGATCGCGCTGCGCGCTGCCGCCGCGACGGGGGGCCGGGCGGATCGAGCGCGAGCGGGACCGGGACGGTGCAGGGCGCCGAGCAAGCGCAGCAGGCGCATCGTGTTGGCGTTCAAACCGGCGGCTCCTGACCATTCCCGATGACTAGGACGTCGCCGGCTGCGACTTGTGAATATGCGCGGCCAGGCGTGCCATCCAGTCGCGAGCGGATCGGGCCTTGGGTACGCGCACACGGACATGGAAGAGGAAGGGCGCGAGTCCGCGCGCTGACACGGCAGCGTGCGCGCGCAGCAGTGACCATGCGGGTTTGGGCCTGACGGACCCAACACGACCTGGCGACGCGCGGGGTGTAGGCCAGGCCAAACAGTAGTTTCACCGCCAGCGGTTGCGGTTGGCCGGCGTGGTCGAGTGCGTAGTCGATGCGCTACTCACGCCCGAGGGCACCGCGATCCGCGTCGGTGCGTGGCGATCGACGGCCTGCCGCTGGCCCCGCGCCGGCAGCGACCTGCCCGCGAATGGACGACGACGCGGTCTAGGCCGCCTGCGCCGCCGCTGTATGCAGCAGCCCGTCGAAATAGTCGGCGGTCAGCGCCAACTGCGCCTGCGCGCTCTCGGCGCGGTTGACCACCGCGCGGAACGCCGCGTTCTCCGGGCGGTCCTTGGCATACCAGCCCAGGTGCTTGCGCGCGATGCGCACGCCCTGCGCTTCGCCGTAGAAATCGTGCAGGGCCTGCAGGTGGCCGAGCAGGGTGTCGCGCACGAACTGCAGCGGTGGCGCCGGCAGCAGTTCGCCGGTCGCCAGATAGTGCGCGATCTCGCCGAAGATCCACGGCCGGCCCTGTGCGGCGCGGCCGACCATCACCGCGTCGGCGCCGGTCGCGGCCAGTACCTGCGCGGCCTTGTGCGGCGAGTCGATGTCGCCGTTGGCGATCACCGGGATGCGCAACGCGGCCTTGATCTGCGCGATCGTGGAGTATTCGGCCTGGCCGCTGTAGTGCTGGTCGCGGGTACGGCCGTGCACCGCCAGCGCGGCGATGCCGCAGTCCTCGGCAATGCGCGCGATGGCCGGGCCGTTACGGTGGTCGCAATCCCAGCCGGTGCGGATCTTCAGCGTCACCGGCACCGGCGAGGCGTTCACCACCGCGCTGAGGATGCGCGCCACCAGCGCCTCGTCGCGCATCAGCGCCGAGCCGGCCCAGGCGTTGCACACCTTCTTCGCCGGGCAGCCCATGTTGATGTCGATCAGCTGCGCACCGTGATCGGCGTTGTAGCGCGCCGCCTCGGCCAGTCGCTGCGGTTCGGTGCCGGCGATCTGCACGCTGACCGGGTCCGGCTCGCCGGCGTGGTCCATGCGCTGCAGCGACTTGCGGGTCTGCCAGAGGCGCGGGTCGGAAATGGTCATCTCCGAGACCGCCAGGCCGGCGCCCAGGCGCTTGCACAACAACCGAAACGGCTTGTCGGTGACCCCGGCCATCGGCGCCAGGATCACCTTCGGTTCGATCGTGTAGGGGCCGATGCGCATGCCGCCAGTGTAGCGGGGCGGCAACCGCGCCGCCTCCCGTGGCGCCCATGTCGAGGCGTTTCGCGGCGCGCCGGTTGCCCGGCTCGCCGCGAAACGCCCGCTAGTGCGACAGGCGGATGTTGTCCAGGTACAGCGCCGCCGGCCGGGCCGCGCTGGCGCGGAACTCGATCCGATTGCTGCCGGCATTCAGCGTCACCGGCTGCTGCAGCGTCGCCCAGTCGCTGGCCGAGGTCGTCTGCGCGAACGCCGGCGTGCCGGCCTTGATGCCGTTGACGTACAGGTCCACGTTGCCGATGCTCGCACCGGCGGTCGAATACCGGGTCTGCAGCTGGTAGGTGCCGGCGCTGGCGACGCGGACATCGTTGCGGATGCTGGCGCCGGCACCGGTGCCGAAGTCGACGTAGCCCATGCCCTGGTAGTTGCGCAGCGGGCCGGAGACGCCGTTGGCGACCAGGCTGCGGATGTTGCGGAAATCGAAGTTCTCCGCTTCGTACTGCTGCACGCCGGTGTAGGCGGGCGGCGCGTTCGGCGCCTGCAGGCTCGCGACCGGTGCGGAGGTCGCGCGGCCGCTGGCGTTGCCGGTGCAGTGCACGGTGATGTCCAGCGGCCCATTGTGCGCCACGCTCAGCGTCAGTCCGTCCGCCGTCGCCACGCTGGTCACCTTGCTGGGTTGGTGATCGCCGCGATCGGCAAAGGTGTAGGTCGGGGTGGTGGTGGCGCCGTCGATATCGATCGTGTCCGTCTTCAACGCACCATCGGGGGAGTCGAAGTTGCTCAGGTAGATCGACAGCCTGTCGGGGAATTCCTTGATCACGCCGCTGCTGTAGGGCGCGTAGTTCACGCTGACCGCGGCGCAGCTGTTGTACTTGAGCGGGATGGTGCCGCTGGCGGCCTGGTTGGCCTTGGACGGGTTGTAGGTGACCCAGGTGTTGTCCTGGCGCCCGGCGTAGATGGTGCCGGTGTATTCCTGCGGGAACAGCGCATTGAGTTCGTCGAGCTTGGCGGACATGGTCGGCCAGCGCGTCGCATAGGCGGTCTTGGCGATCTGCACCTTGAACGACTTGGCGGTGGCGTCGGTCAGCTGCCAGACGGTGGGAATGGCCGGATAGCGTCCGGTCTTCTTGTACCAGCTGTGCTGGTTCAGGTAGGTGCCGTCGCCGTCCAGCAGGTACAACCCGGAGAACAGCGTTTCCGGCGAGGAATACAGGTTCCTGTCGTCGCCGGTGGTGGTGTCGTTGACGATCACGACCTTGGAGCGGTCGATCACTTCCTGGCGGCTGAGGATGCGCAGCGTGCCGTCCAGAATCTTGCGGTAGATGTCCAGCTGGATGTTGCGGAAATGCGGGTAGAACTCCCAGCGGCGGCTCTTGTAGCCATCGGCGGTGGTCGCGTTCGGCAGGGTGTGCACCGCATCCAGGGTGATCTGCTCGGGGCCGTCGAAGACGGTTTCGCCGGTGAGGGTCAGGTGCTCGATCAGGTGCGGCGAACCGGCCTGCACCGGATAGCTGCTGCCGTCGCTGCTGTACCAGCCGGTGCGGTCCGGGCGCGTGCCGTAGTGGCCCGCGTAGCCGGACAGGAACATGCCCAGGCTCACGCTCTCGTTGTCGTGGTAGCCGTAATTGGAGGTGAATTTCTCTTCGATGATGAAATTCTTGGCATAGGCGCCGAGGGCGTTCCTGAAGATCTGGTTGCGCTTGACCATGGCCAACGGATTGATGCCGGCGCCGTAGAAGCCGCCGGTGAAGCTCACGTCCAGATAGCCGCCGTACTTGTTGGTGAGCTTGAGCAGGTTGGCCCAATGTTCCCAGCGTTGCGCGGGCGAACCCGAGCAAGGCTGGTCGAATCCCCAGAATTGCTCGGCGTAGTTGAAACCGATGAAGTTGGGGTAGTCGCGGAAGAACTCGCCGTAGGCCGTCGCTTCCAGGTCCGCATTCGGCGCGTAGTCGGGGAGGTGGCTGAAGCCGCCGCTGGAAGGCTGGATCATCGCCCACACGCCATTGGCCGCCGCAGTCTTGATCCAGGAGCGAGCGGTTTCCAGGCCGTTCTCCACCTGTATCCAATTGCATTGATTGCCGGTGGCGCCCTGGTGGTTGATGGACAGGGAGATCAGCAGCACGGTGTAAGGACGCAGGTCGGCCGGAATCAGGTCGATGATCTTCTGCGGATCGGCCTCGTTCCAGGTGTCGGCATGGATCAGAAACATCGGCTGGTGTGGCGACAGCGGCCGGCGCAACGATGTGTCAGGCGTGTCGCTGGTATCGGGGGAAGTGCTGCTTGGCGTGTCCGTTTTCGGGTGCGAGATCACCGGCCAGGCGCTGGGCACGGTCGTCGTCACGTCAGGCGCAGTCGCGTCGTCGCCGCCATCGATGTCGCCGCCGCAAGAACTCAACAGGACGCTGAGCAATGCGCAGGGCAACCCATACTGCTTCAATCCTCTGTGCATCTTCATCGGATGATCCATTTAGGAAGAGGGGTGGTCGACGCGATCAGACACGCAGAAGACACTCGCCGTGCGCCAGAGGACGCGCGACTGCCGAGCGCCGGTGAATCTAGCAAGGACGCGTTGCCGCGAATGCGAATACCCGCACGTTCCGCATCGGTGTTTGCAAAATCGACCATGGATGCTTGCTGGGTAGTGCGTGGCGAGGCTGGCGGACGCGCACGAGCGTTGTGCGCAAGCGCAGGCAGCGATGCGATTGCGGCGAGACGACGCGTCAGCATTGCGTTGCGGCGATGCGTGGGACGCCTGAATTGCGGTGGCGGCCGCACGCGACCAATGCCGCTGCAGCACGATGCCGCGATTCGATGTCAGCGCGATGTCACCGCAGTCGCGGCAGCGATGGTTGCGCGAAAAAAACAATGCCCGGGCCATCGGACTATCGGCGCCGGGCAGGTGCTATGCGCGGCAATGGCCGCATGCTTCAGCGGATCAGCTGGTACAGCTCGAAGCCCTTGGCGTTGCCGTCCAGGATCAGCAGCAGTTCGTCGGGTCCCAGCGCCACCAGGCGCCCGACGCTGTTGCCATTGGTGCCGTCCGAAACGTTGCCGGGCGCGTAGTGGCCCTGCGGATCGTCGTTGACCGTGCTGGCGCCGAGAAACGCGAACTCGCGGCTGTCCTTGGCCAGCGGATACAGCGTGCCGCTGCGGCGCTGCGAGCCGCTGGTCTTGCTCAGGTGATAGCCGCACGGATCGCGCGCGATCTCGGCCTTGAAGTAGGGGTAGGCATAGGCGAAGCGCTGGTCGACCTGGATCGAGCGCACCTTCCAGCGGCCTTCCAGCTTGCCCGGCAGCTGCGGCGACTGCGCGCGCTGCAGCAGCGTGCGCGCCAGTGCCGCGCCGTCTTCCTGGTCGGCATCGCCGTAATGCGGCGCGATCGCCTGTTGCAGGCTGTCCGCGGAGACGGTCACCGCGGCGCGGTCGGCGTCGGCGGCCGTGCTGTTCCAGTCGCAGCGCTGCGCGGCGAGAGCGGACAGCGGGGCAAGCAGCACGCACAGCGCGCCGAACGACATGACGGAAAAACGGGGCATCGAAAACTCCTTGTCGAGGATGCGGGCCCGTCGCGGCGACGGGCGGTGGATTCAGTGGTCCGGGTGAACGGGAACGGATGCCGCCATCGACACTAACGGCTCAGCCGGCGTCGGGCACCAGTCGCGGCATCGACGCGGCAGCGCCTTCGGCTTCGGTCGAACGCGCCGCGTAGTGGTTGGCGAAGCGCACATGGGTGGCGAAGCTGGCGTTCGGCGATTGCGCCAGCGAGGCCGCCAGCGCGCCGTTGAACGCATCGCCGGCGCCGGTGGTGTCCACGGTCTGCGCGGCTTCGGCGCCGATACGGTAATACGGCTGCGTGTCGCCGCGCTGGCGCTCTTCGGGGTGCGAGATGAACGCACCCACCGCGCCCAGGGTCACCACCACGGTGCCGCCCGGCAGCAGCTTGCGGCACAGCGCGTGCAGGCTGCCGCCATCGGTGGCGGCGACGTCGTCGGCATCCACGCGCTCGCCGACATGACGCGTCAGCAGTGCGGCGAACTCGGTTTCGTTCGGGGTCAGCACGTCGGCCAGCTTGAGCAGGCCGATGCTGGTCTGCGCATTCGCCGGCGCGGCGTTGAGCACGGTGGTCAGGCCGGTCTCGCGCGCCAGCGCCAGGGTCGCCTCGATGGTCTCGATCGGCGATTCCAGCTGCGCCAGCAGCACCCGCGCCGAGCCCAGCAGCGCGCGCTGCGCCTGCACGAAGCCCAGACTCAACGCGGCGTTGGCGCCGGCGCCGATGACGATGGTGTTGCGGCCGTGGCCGTCGACGTAGATGCCGCCGGTGCCGGTCGGCTCGGTGCTGGCCTCGGCGGCCAGGTCGATGCCGTCCTGTGCCGCCAGCGCGCGCGCCATCGCGCCGCCGGCATCGTCGCCGAGCGCGCACACGAAGGTGGTGCGGGCGCCGGCGCGCGCCGCCGCCACCGCCTGGTTGAAGCCCTTGCCGCCGGGGCCTGTGCTGTAGCGGCCGGCGATGGTGGCGCCAGGGGCGGGCAGGGTTTCGCAGCGCCAGACGTGGTCGACATTGAACGAACCGACGACGATGACCGAACTCATAGGCATGTGCTGCTTCTCAACTACTGGGGAAAGGGACATCGCATCAGCCGAAGTGCGACAGCACGCCGGCGATGGTGGCGGTCATGAAGGTGGCGATCGAACCGCCGAGCACCGCGCGCAGGCCGAACCGCGCCAGGTCCTGGCGCCGCTCCGGGGCCAGCCCGCCGATGCCGCCGATCTGGATCGCGATCGAGCTGAAGTTGGCGAAGCCGCACAGCGCGTAGGTGGCGATCAGCCGGCCTTCCTCGCTCAGCTGCATGCCGGGGATCTCGCCCTTGACGATTTTCGACAGCTCGCTGTAGGCGACGAACTCGTTGATCACGACCTTCTGCCCGATCAGCGAGCCGACCGTGGTCGCATCCGCCCACGGCGTGCCGATCACCCAGGCGATCGGCGCCAGTACATAGCCGAAGATGGTGGACAGGTTGGTCGGGCGGCCGATCGCCGCAGCCAGGCCGGTGGCGTCGCCGAGCCAGGTCAGCGGTGCGTTGACCAGCGCGATCAGCGCGATGAACGCAAGCAGCATCGCACCGATGTTCAGCGCCAGGCGCAGGCCGTCGCCGGCGCCGGCGGCGGCCGCGTCGATGATGTTGCTGGTGGTCTTCTCCACTTCCATCTTGACCGTACCGCGGGTCAGCGGCGTGCCGGTTTCCGGGATCAGCAGCTTGGCCACCACCAGCGTCGCCGGCGCGGCCATGATGCTCGCCGCCAGCAGGTGCTTGGCGTAGAACGCCTGCTGCGCCGGATCGCTGCCGCCGAGCATGCCCACGTAGGCGGCGAGCACGCCGCCGGCGATGTGCGCCATGCCGCCGATCATCATCGTCAGCAATTCGGATTCGGTCATCTTCGGGATGTACGGGCGCACCGTCAGCGGCGCCTCGGTCTGGCCGATGAACACGCTGGCGCAGACGCTGGTGGTCTCCGCGCCGGACACGCGCATCACCTTGGTGATCGCCCAGGCCATCACCCGCACCACCGCCTGCATCACCCCCAGGTGGTAGAGCACGCCCATCAGCGCGGAGAAGAAGATGATCGTCGGCAACACCTGGAAGGCGAAGATGAAACCGTTGCTGGTGGTGTCCATCAGGCTGCCGAAGATGAAGTTGGAGCCTTCGTTGACGAAGCTCAGCACCTTCACGAACAGCTGTCCCAGCCAGTTGAAGACCTCGCGCCCGCCCGGCACCAGCAGCACCAGCGAGGCGAAGCCGATCTGCAGCACCAGGCCGGTCGCGACCAGCTTCCAATCCACGGCGCGCTTGTTGTTCGAGAACAACCAGGTGATCCCGATCAGCACCGCCAACCCGAACAGGCCGAAGCCGATCCTCCCCAAACCCTCGACCATCTGCTTCCCCTGGATCGCCGGACCAAAGAGAGGGAGCGTAGTGCAGGGGGTGACGGGCGGCAAGGCAAACCCCGTTCAGCGCCGGAAATGGGTTGCCGATCAAGGCGCCGCGCGGAGTGCGGGCGCGTGCCGGCCGCCTCGCTACACTGTGCGGCCGCCCGCCGGCCACGTGCGCCGGCTCGCACCGCAGGAGGAATTCGCATGCACTACCGTCGCCTTGGCGCCACCGGCTTGCAGCTGTCGGCGCTGTCGTTCGGTGCCTGGATCAACTTCGGCGGACAGATCGGCCGCGACGAAGCGCGCAACCTGATCGCCGCCGCCTGGGACCACGGGGTCAACTTCTTCGACAACGCTGAGGTCTACGCGCGCGGCCGCGCCGAGCAGGTGATGGGCGATGTGATCGCCGACCTGCGGCTGCCGCGCGACGGCTATTGCGTGTCCAGCAAGGTGTACTTCGGCGCGGTCGACGCGCCGCGTCCGACCCAGCGCGGGCTGTCGCGCAAGCACGTCACCGACGCCTGCCATGCCGCGCTGAAGCGGCTGCGGGTGGACTATCTGGACCTGTACTACTGCCATCGTCCCGACGCCGACACGCCGGTGGAGGAAACCGTGCGCGCGATGGACGCCCTGGTGCGGCAGGGCAAGGTGTTGTATTGGGGCACCTCCGAATGGCCGGCCGAGCGCATCCGCGAAGCGGCGCAGGTGGCGCAGGCGCTCGGCCTGCAGGGGCCGTCGATGGAGCAGCCGCAGTACAACCTGCTGCATCGCGAGCGCGTGGAGCAGGAATACGCGCCGCTGTACGCCGAACTCGGCCTCGGCACCACGATCTGGTCGCCGCTGGCCTCGGGCCTGCTGACTGGCAAGTACAACGACGGCATCGACCCGGCCTCGCGCCTGGGCCAGGCGAGCAACGCCTGGCTGCACGAGGAGGTGATCGGGCCGCCGGCGCAGCGCCGCGTGGAGCGCGCGCGCCGCTTCACCGCGCTGGCGGCCGCCGAAGGCGTGGCACCGGCGGCGCTGGCGATCGCCTGGTGCCTGCGCAACCCGCACGTGTCCACGGTGATTCTCGGCGCCAGCCGCGTCGCCCAGTTGCTGCAGAACTTCGACGCGCTGCAGCTGGCCGCGCGCGAAGATGCGGCGTGGTGGGCGCAGGTCGAGGCGGCGGTGGCCTGAGCCGGCGCCGCCTTCGGCGCGAAGGCGGGCGCACGGTTCGCGAGAGCCGTGCGCAATAGCCGATTCGGCAGGACTGTCGAAGTTCGGTTTCCTATTCGCAGCTTGAATCGCCGCAAACGAGAACGGCTCTTGCTTAATTATTGAGAATCATTATCATCCGTATCGACCCCTGTGTACGGAGCCCGACCATGACCGCTCAACCCGTCCTGTTGCGTCACCCCGAGACCCTGAGCCTGCGCGAGCGTGCGCTGCCGCGCGCGGTCCCGGTCGAAGAGACGATCAGCAGCGAAGCGCTGCTGAAGGGGCGCCGCGAAGTACTGATCCAGCATGGCGATCGCGTGTATCGCCTGCGCCATACCAGCAACGACAAGCTGATCCTGACCAAGTAAACCGGCCGGCCGCGCAGCGCGCGGCCAGGCCACCCGCTCGACACTGCCGCCACCTGGCCGGACCCGATGGGTCCGCCGCGGCCGCCCGCAGTCGCGACCGTTTCTCTCCTCGGCCCTCGCGCCGGCTTGCGCCGGCGTGGCCGGGATTTTTTCGCGACCCACCGATGACTTCCATGATCCGTACCGCTCCGCTCACCGGCGCGCTGTGGCTGGCCCTGGCCGCCTGCGCGCATGCCGCACCCGTCGACGCCACCGATGGCGTCGATGCCGCCAGTTCCGCCACGCCGCGCGATTTCGACCGCCTGCAGGTCACCGCCACCCGCACCCAGCGCGCCATCGTCGATGTCCCCAGTAGCGTCGATGTGATCGACCGCGAGCAGATGGACCAGGAACTGGTCTACGACCTGAAGGACCTGCTGCGCTACAGCCCCGGCGTTTCGGTCACCGGCAACAGCGGCCGCTTCAGCGGCATCGGCGGCATCCGCATCCGCGGCCTGGACGGCAACCGCGTGCTGATGCTGACCGACGGCATCCCGGTCGCGGATACCTTCAGCTTCGGCAGCTATCTCAACGCCAACCGCAATTTCGTCGATATGGAAACGCTCAAGCGCGTCGAGATCGTGCGCGGACCGGCCAGCTCGCTGTACGGCTCCGATGCGCTTGGCGGCGTGGTCGCCTACGTGACCAAGGATCCGGCCGACTACCTGGCGCCGGGCAAGAACAGCTACGTGGGGCTGAAGTTCGGCTACGAGAGCGAATGGGACGGCCTGTTCGCCGGTGCGCTGGTCGCGTTCGGCGGCGAGCGCTGGAGCGGCATGGCCGCGGTCAGCCACCGCCAGGGCCAGGAGAGCGAGACCCAGGGCGACAACCGCAGCACCGGCGCGGCGCGCACCGCGCCCAATCCGCTCAGCAGCGACGGCCGCAGCCTGCTCAGCAAGCTGGTGTACGCGCCAAGCGCGAACCAGCGCTTCAAGCTGACCGTGGAAGGCAACGAGGACTATTCCAGCATCGATGCGCTGAGCAACGTCACCTCCAGCATCCTGTCGCAGCGCGGCCGCGACCATCAGACCCGCGCGCGCGTGTCGCTGACCCACGAAGTGGACCAGCTCGACACGCTGCTCGCCGACGACCTGCAGTGGCAGCTGTACCGGCAGGACAGCGAGAGCCTGCAACGCACCGACGAGCGCCGCAGCAACAACACCCTGCGGCACATGGAGCACGACTTCGACCAACGCCTGTACGGGCTGCAGGCCAACCTGCACAAGCAGGTGGACCAGGGCCGCGTGGTCCACGATGTCAGCTACGGCATCGACCTGTCGTGGAGCGACACCCACGAAAAGCGCGACGGCTACGCGCAGAACCTGAGCACCGGCGCGATCAGCAAGACGGTGGGCGTGGAGACGTTCCCAGTGCGCGATTTCCCGGTCACCGAGACCACCAAGGCCGGCGCCTACCTGCAGGACGAGATGCGCCTGGCCGACGGTCGCTTCAGCCTGATCCCGGGCCTGCGCGTGGACTACTACCGGCTGTCGCCGCAGGTCGATGCGATCTTCGCCGTCGACAACCCCGGCGTAGCCGCGGAGAAGGTCACCGACAGCAACGTCTCGCCCAAGCTCGGCGCGATCTGGCGCATCGACGATGCGTGGTCGCTGTACGCCAACTACGCGCACGGCTTCCGCGCGCCGCCGTACAACGACGTCAACATCGGCTTCACCAACCTGCAGTTCGGCTACACCGCCATCGCCAATCCGGATTTGAAACCGGAGACCAGCAAGGGCGCCGAACTGGGCCTGCGCTATACCGCGGCGGCCGGCTATTTCGGGCTGAGCGGCTACTACAACGACTACCGCGACTTCATCGAGTCCTACAGCTTCGTCGGCTACAACGCCGACGGCCTGATGCTGTACCAGTCGCGCAACGTCGACCACGTGGTGATCAAGGGCGTGGAGGCCAAGGCCGGCGTCGATTTCGGCGCGCTGGACGCGCGCTGGGCCGGTTGGTCGCTGCATTCCAGCGCCGCCTATGCGCGCGGCGACAACAAGACCGACGCCACGCCATTGAATTCGATCGATCCGCTGCGCGGCGTGCTCGGCCTGGCCTACGACCGCGAGACCTGGGGCGCGCAACTGGTCGGCAGCTTCGTGGCGAAGAAGAAGCGCCCGGCGTCGGCGACGTACTACACACCGTCCGGCTATGCGACGCTGGACCTGCTGGCGCACTGGAACTTCACCCCGGGCGCGCGGCTCAACGTCGGCGTGTTCAACCTGGCCGATCGCCGCTATATCGACTGGAACAACCTGCCCAGCGCGACCCTGGCCAGCAGCGCGGTGCTGGACCGCTACACCGGCGCCGGACGCAACGTCTCGGTCAGCCTGGCGCTGGACTGGTAGCGGCGCATGGGCAAGGCGGCGCCAGCGAGCATCGACGCGACCCGGATCGCCGCATCCGCGCCGCTGCCGCGCCCGGCGCAGCTGGCGGCGCTGGGCACCGTGCTGTGCCTGTACCGCGCTCAGCTGGGCACGGAACTGATGGGCTGGAACCATGCGCTGCGCGTCGGCGCGCAGCTCGGCGTGGACAGCGACGGATTGCTGGAAAGCCTGTGCTTCTACGATCGCCAGGAACGCTGCTGCTGGCGCCTGTACCTGCTGCCGGACAGCGATTTCGTCGCCTGGGACGCCTTGCTGTCCGCGCTGCCGGCAGTGCACAGCGGCAGCGCCGATGGCGGCGTCGCCGAACGCCTGTGGCGACGCGTGGCCGGCCGCCTGAGCGGCGACAGCTGGCGCGCGCGGGCGCTGCGCCTGCACGCCAGCGACGGCGAACTGGCGGCCAGCGTCGCCAGCGTGTCGCCGCTGGGCGCCAGCATCGCCCGGCGCATCGCGCGGCTGGAAGCGGCCGAGGGCGAAGTGCTGGTCGACGACTGCTGCTGCGCCCGCGCCGGCCTGCCGGCCGCGCGCCACGATCCGCAACGGCCGTGGCCGTTGTTGCGCCTGTAGGGCGCGTTCCTCTCTTCTTCCTCAGCTACTACGACCGACCACGACGATGAAATCACCGCTTCTGCTGCTCCTGCTCGCCGCTACCGGCCTGGCCCACGCCCAGGACGCCGATCCGCAACGCGACCGCACCAGCATCCTGGCGATGCAAGGCGAGTACATGGTGGATTTCGCCTTCGACGAGACCGTCCTGCTCAAGCCCGGTTACGAGCGCGCGCCGGCGATGCGCAGCGGCGCCAACGAAGTGGTGATCGTGGTCGAGGACAGCCCGCGCAAGGTGGTGCTGCAGCATCTGCTGGTCGACACCAAGAGCGGCCACGTGACCAAGCACTGGCGCCAGGACTGGAGCTACGAGGCGCCGCAGCGCTTCGAATTCAGCGCCGACCAGACCTGGCAGGTGCGCCCGCTGGACGCGGCCGCGACCCGCGGCGCCTGGACCCAGTGCGTGTACGAAGTCAGCGACGCGCCGCGCTATTGCGGCACCGGCCGCTGGGATTACGCCGACGGCCACCCGACCTGGACCAGCGACCTGAGCTGGCGGCCGCTGCCGCGCCGCGAATACACCAAGCGCAGCGACTACAACGCGCTGGCGGTGATCAACCGGCACACGCTGACCCCGGCCGGCTGGACCCACGAGCAGTTCAACACCAAGGTGCTGCGCAAGCCCGACGGCAGCCAGCAGCCGATCGCGCGCGAATTCGGCTTCAACGACTACGTCAAGACCGGCGAGGTCGACTTCAAGCCGGCCTACGACTACTGGAAGGCGACGCAGGGCTATTGGGCCAAGGTGCGCGCGCACTGGGACGCCTTCCTCGGCAAGCCGCCGGGCGTGCACCTGAAGACCAAGCTCGACGGCATGGCGATGATCATGCCGCTGTTCGAGCAGGCCGAGGCGGTGCAGCAGGGCAAGCCGGTGGCCGATGCCAAGATCGCCGCGGTGTTCGCGCAGTGGGTGGAGCCGGCGCCCGCCGAGCGTTGAACGCCGCTGTGGCGCAGAGCCAGGGTGGGAAGGCGGCCGGGACTGGCGCCTTCCCTTTTTTTGCCCGGCGCAGGCAGTGCGCCGCGGCGCCGGGCTACAGGTCGGTCACCAAGTGGTAGCTCAGTCCCTTGCGCTCGGGCAGGGTGAAGATCCAGGGAAAACCGACCGATAGCCCGCTGAGGTCGAGCCACTGCGGATTGAACGACTCGATCAGGCCGCGCTGCCAGCAATGGCTGAGCCGGGAGATCTCTGCGGCGCGGAGCAAGGCGGCCACTTCGTTCTCGCATTCCTCGTACCACACCGCAAGGATCGCGACCGGATCTTCCGTCTGTCCGCGCACGCTGTTGCGCTCGCGCAGGGTCTTGCCCAAGCCATCGAGCGCCTGCGGCGTCGGTGCGGTGGCGATGTAGTACGGGCCGCTGCGGGTCTCGGCCATGATGCAGGCCAGGTACGGCACGCTGTTGCGGGAGAGGGTGTCGCTCATCGGCCAGGCACGTTCTGCATGGGAATTGCGATTGTGCCGGCAAGCGGAGGCGGTTGCAGCATCCGTCTTGCGCGCGGTCGCCGTGCTCCCGATGGTGTGGCGGCTGCGCACGCTTGCGGCCGCCTTTGGGTAATGCGCGCAGCAGTTGCCGCGCGCACCTTGGACTCGCGCGCTCAGTTCTCGCGCAGCGCCAGCGCCGGCGGTGTGCGCAGGATGCGGCGCGTGCCCGACCAGCCGGCGAGCAGGCTCAAAAGCACGCCGCCGACCCCGCCCAGCAGCAGCGCCGGCCACGGCGGCGACAGCGTCAGTTGGAACGCCTGCTGCGCCACCACCACGCCGATCCCCGCTGCCGCGCCGACCGCCAGGATCGCCGCGAGCAGGCCGAGCGCACCGAATTCCACCAGCACCGCGCCGCGCAACTGGCCGCGGCGCGCGCCCAGCGTGCGCAGCACCGCGCTGTCGTAGCGGCGTTCGCCGGCGGTGGCCTGCAGCGCCGCCAGCAACACCAGCACGCCGGCCAGCAGGCTGAAGCCCATCACCAGTTGCACCGCCTGCGCTACCTGGTCGATCACCTCGCGCACCCGTCCCAGGATCGCGTCGATGTCCAGCAGCGACACGTTCGGATAGGTGCGGCTGAGCCCGCTCAGCTGCGCCGCGGAACCGCGCGGCAGGTGGAACGCGGAGATCAGGTTGTACGGCGCGTCCTGCACCGCACCGGCATTGAGCAACAGGAAGAAATTGACCCGGAACGAATCCCAGTCGGCCTTGCGAACGCTGGTCACGGTGAAGCTGCGCTGCTGCTCGCCGAGCAGCAGGGTGATGCGGTCGCCGAGCTTGAGGCCGTAGCGTTGCGCCCAGGCTTCCTCCACCGAGGCTTCCGCCGCGGTGCTGTCGGCGGCCCAGAAACGGCCCGACAGCAGGCGGTTGGCGGCGGGGAATTCATGCCGCCAGGAGAAGTTGATCGGCCGATCGGCGCCATCGCCGTCGTCTTCCGGGCCCTGCTCCTGGCGCTGCGGCGGCTTGCCGTTGATCGCCACCAGCTTGCCGGTGCTGAACGGCTCCACCGCCGCGTCGGTGACGCCGAGCCCGCGCAGCGTGCCGAGCACGTGCTCGGCCTGGTCGGGCTGGATGTTCATCAGGAAGTAGTTCGGCGTGTCCGCCGGCAGCCGGTCGCGCCACTGGCCGAGCAGGCCCGGGCCGATCACCGCCAGCAGCAACAGCGCACACAGCGACAGCGACAGCCCGACCAGTTGCACCACGCTCAGCGCGCGGCGCCGGGTCAGCGCGGCCAGGCCCAGCTTCCACGGCCCGCGCAGGCGCGATTGCAGCCGCCGCAGCAGGGCCAGCAGCAGGCCGCCGACCGCCGCGGCGAGCGCGGCCAGCAGGGTCAGCCCGCCCAGCACCCAGGCCGCGAGCACGCCATCGCCGGTGGCGTACACCGCCAGCACCACGGTGGCGATGAGCGCGGCGGCGTAGACCAGCAGCGAGGTCGGCGGCAGCGCGGCGAAGCTGCGGTTGAGCACGCGCATCGGCGGCACGTCGCGCAGCCGCAGCAGCGGCGGCAGGCCGAAGCCGAGCAGCAGCAACAGGCCGATGCCGGCACCGGCCAGGGCCGGGGTCGCCTGCGGCAGCGGCAGCCGGTTCGGGATCAGGCTGCCCAGCGCTTCGACCAGGCCGATCTGCGCCAGCATGCCCAGGCCCACACCGAGCGCGCAGGCCGGGATCGCCAGCAGCAGCAACTGCAGCGCCAGCGCGCCGAGGATGTCGCGCTGGCGCGCGCCCAGGCAGCGCAGCACCGCCACGCTGTCGATGCGGCGCAGCGCGAAGCGATTGGCCGCCAGCGCGGTGGCGACGCCGGCCAGCAGCACCGCCAGCAACGCGGTCAGCGCAAGGAACCGGCCGGCGCGGTCGAACGCACCGCGCACGCCGCGCTGGGTGTCCTCGATGCCGACCAGGCGGAACGCCTTGGCGCGCGGCTGCAGCCATTCGCGCAGCGCGGCGATCTCACCCGGCGCGCCGGCGAACATCAGCCGGTACGAGGCGCGGCTGCCGGGGCCGAGCAGGCCGGCGGCATCGACGTCGGCACGGTTGACCAACAGCGGCGGCGACAGCTGCATCAATTCGCCGGAGGCGTCCGGCTCGGCGCGCAGCACCCGGGTCACGCGCAGCGTGCCGGCGCCGAATTCCAGAGCGTCGCCCAGCTTCAGTCCCAGCGCCTCGAGCAGGCGCGGATCGGCGTAGGCCTGGCCGCGCGGCGGCGGGCCGGCGCGCTCGCTGCCGGCGCCGGCGGTGTCGCGCGCGACCCGCAATTCGCCGCGCAACGGATAGCCGACGTCGACCGCCTTGATGTTGGCCATCTGGCTGGCGTCGCCATGGAACAGCACGCTGGGAAAGCTGACCAGGCGCGTGTGGCGCACGCCGCGGCGCTGCGCTTCCTCGGCGAACGCGGCGGGGATGTCCTGGCGCCCGGTGACGCCGAGGTCGCCGCCGATCACCTCGGCGGCGCTGCCGGTCAGCGCCAGGGTCACGCGATCGACCAAGGTGCCGACCGCGGTCATCACCGCCACGCCCAGCACCAGCGCGGCGAACACGGTCAGCAGGTCGCCGGCGAATAGTTCGCGGCGCAGCGCGCGCGCGGCGTGGCGCAGCACGTTCATGCGTCGGCCACCGCTTCGGCCTGGCGCAGGCGCCCGCGGTCGAGCCGGTAGCGGTGTTCGCAACGCTGCGCCAGGCGCAGGTCGTGGGTGACCAGCACCAGGGTGGTGTCGCTGCCGGCATTGAGCGCGAACAGCAGGTCGCTGATCTGCTGGCCGGTGGCCTGGTCGAGGCTGCCGGTGGGTTCGTCGGCGAACAGGATCCGCGGCCGCGCCACGAACGCGCGCGCCAGCGCCACGCGCTGCTGCTCGCCGCCGGACAACTGCCGCGGGTAGTGCCGCGCCCGCGCGGTCAGGCCGACCGCCTCCAGCACCTCGCGCACCCGCGCCGGATCCTCGCGCCCGGCCAGTTCCAGCGGCAGTGCGATGTTTTCGGCGGCGGTCAGCGACGGCAGCAGGTGGAAGCTCTGGAACACGAAACCGACCTCGCGCGCGCGCAAGGCGGCGCGCGCTTCCTCGTCCAGCGCATTGAGCGATTGTCCGGCGAGCACGATCTCGCCGCGCGTGGGCAGGTCCAGGCCGGCGAGCAGGCCGAGCAGGGTAGTCTTGCCGGAACCGGAGGCGCCGACGATGGCGACGCTGTCGCCTTCACCGATGGTCAATCCGACGTTGTCGAGAATGTGGACCGTGCCCTCCGGTCCGCTGACGGATTTGCCGACATCGCGTACGTCGATCGCGATGCCGGTGCGGGGAGTGGGGGCCAGACTGTCGATGAGGAAATCTCCGGATGCGTGGCAACGATACGAAAGGAACGCCTGCCTGGACGCGCAGCGCCTGGCTCCTGGCCTGTCTGGCATGGTGTCTGCTGCTGCCCGCCATCGCCTGTGCCAAAGGTGCGACGGGGCCGGTGCTGGTGGTCGGCGACAGCCTCAGCGCTGCGCACAACATCCCGGTCCAGTCCGGCTGGGTGGCGCTGCTGGAGCGCCGCCTGCAACAACAGATGCAGGCGCCACCGGCCGTAGTCAATGCCAGCATCAGCGGGGAGACCTCTTCCGGCGCGCTGACCCGGCTGCCGGCGCTGCTGCAAAAGCACCGGCCGGCGGTGGTGGTGATCGAACTCGGCGGCAACGACGCGCTGCGCGGGCTGACCCCGGCGGAACTGCGCGGCAATCTGGAGAAGATGATCGTGCTCAGCCGTAATGCCGGCGCGAAGGTGCTGTTGCTGGGGATCGACGTGCCGCCGAACTACGGGCCGGCCTACCGGCAGCGGCTGCGCGCGGTCTACGCCGACCTGGCCAAGCAATACCAGACCGGGCTGCTGCCGTTCCTGCTGGAGGGCGTGGCGCTGAACCCGGCGCTGATGCAGGACGACGGCCTGCATCCCACCGCCGCCGGCCAGCCGAAGGTCCTGGACAACGTGTGGCCCAAGCTCAAACCCTTGATCGGCGGGTGATTTTCGCGCCGCTCAGGCATATGAAGCGGTCTTCACGCGGTCACCACCGGGCTTCCGGCATGTTTCACAAAGCTGAAGACTGAGGAAGCTCTATGCGTCAGACCAAGGAAACCTCCGGACTCGTTCTGGTCGTCGAGGACAACCGCAACATCTCCGAAATGATCGGCGAATACCTGGAAGGCCGGGGATTCGAAGTGGACTACGCCTGCGATGGCCTGGACGGCTACCGCCTGGCGGCGGAGAACAGCTACGACGTGGTGGTGCTGGACCTGATGCTGCCACGCCTGGACGGCATCGAAGTGTGTCGCCGTTTGCGCAACGACGCGCGCAAGTCCACGCCGGTGCTGATGCTGACCGCGCGCGACACGCTCGACGACAAGCTCACCGGCCTGGGCTTCGGCGCCGACGATTATCTGACCAAGCCGTTCGCGATCCAGGAACTGGAAGCGCGGCTGCGCGCGTTGATCCGCCGCGAGCGCCGCCAGGTCGGCTCGGAAGTGCTGAAGGTGGCGGACCTGGTGCTGGATCCGGTGAGCATGCGTGCGACCCGTGCCGGCACCGAACTGCAGCTGTCGCCGATCGGCCTGCGCCTGTTGACCATCCTGATGCGCGAATCGCCGCGCGTGGTCACCCGCCAGGAGATCGAGCGCGAGATCTGGGGCAACGGCCTGCCCGACTCGGATACGCTGCGCAGCCATCTGTACAACCTGCGCAAGATCATCGACAAGCCGTTCGACCGGCCGCTGCTGCACACCGTGCAGAGCGCCGGCTACCGCATCGCCGACATCGCCCAGCCGATGAGCTGAGCGGTACCGGCTGGCTTCGTTAAGAGGCCGGCGTTCGTTACGCAGCAAGCCCCGGCAACGGGGTCTGCTTGCACGGCGGATTCACGATTCGCCCTCCTATAATCGCGGCGACTTCACACGGAAGCTGTAATGCCGCACGGTTTGCCGCGCAAAATCCGCCTTGCCTTGATCGCCCGAATCCTGTTCGCTGGCTGCATCGTCGCGTTGGGCAGTTATCTGGTGGTCGCGGTCGTGCAGCACTCGCTGGTGGGCTCGGTGATGCGCCAGGAAGCCGCGCACTACTGGCGCCTGTACGCGCAATCCCCGTCGCAGCCGCCGCCCAACAGCCACACCTTGCGCGGCTATCTGGTGCCGGCCGGGCAATCGGATGCGGCGGTGCCGGCGAATCTGCGCGGCCTCGATCCCGGCCTGCACGAGAACCGTCCCGGCGGCGAGATGGTACTGGTCGACGAAACCAAAGCCGGGCGCCTGTACCTGGTGTTCCTGCGCGCGCAGGCGCAGCGCCTGGCGTTCTGGTTCGGCATCGTGCCGGCGCTGCTGACCCTGATCGCGGTGGTGGTGGTGGGGTGGCTGACCCATCGCGCCTCGCGGCGCCTGTTGTCGCCGGTGAACTGGCTGGCGCGGCGCGTGTCGCAGTGGGATCCGCGGCATCCGTCCACCGCCGACCTGGCACCGGAAAACCTGCCGGCCGACGTGCAGGGCGAATCGCGGCAACTGGCCGCCGCGCTGCATGCGCTGGCCTTGCGCGTCACCGACCACGTGTCGCGCGAGCGCAACTTCACCCGCGATGCCAGCCACGAATTGCGCACGCCGCTGACCGTGATCCGCGTCGCCAGCGACATCGCGATGACCGATCCCGACCTGCCGCCGCGGCTGGGCCGCAGCCTGCAGCGCATCCAGCGCGCCGGCCGCGACATGGAGGCGGTGATCGACGCATTCCTGATCCTGGCGCGCGAGGCGGACGTGGTGCCGCAGAGCGAGACCTTCGAGGTCGCCGACGTGGTCGAGTACGAAGTCGAGAATGCGCGCGAACTGTTGACCAGCAAGCCGGTGACGCTGACCGTCAGCGTGCTCGCCGCCACGCGCCTGCACGCGCCGCCGCGGGTGCTGCACGTGGTGGTCAGCAACCTGCTGCGCAACGCCTGCAGCTATACCGATGCCGGCAGCATCGTGGTCGAGATCGGCAGCGACCGGATCAGCATCCGCGATACCGGCATCGGCATGTCCAGCGAAGCGCTGCAGCGCGCGTTCGAGCCGTTTTTCCGCGCCGAGCCTGACCGCCCGCAGGGCACCGGGCTGGGCCTGTCGATCGTGCGCCGGCTGTGCGAGCGCTTCGGCTGGCGGATCGGGCTGGAAAGCGCGGAAGGCGGCGGCACCACCGCCACCGTGCGCTTCGATCCGGCCAAGTGAGCTGCGGCGGTGCGAGCTGCTTGCGGCCGCGAGCAGGTCGCACTGCACGATCGCCATCGGCGCGGGTGCACGAACCGCGCGGCAGCGGGTTTGCCGAGCGCGCCTGGCGCGATGTCAGGCCTTTTGCTGCGTCGTCCATCCGCCGCCCAGCGCGCGGATCAAGGCGACGCTGGCGCGCAACTGGCGGGTTTCCAGGTCGATGACGCTGCGCCGCGCATCGAGTTCGGCGGTCTGCGCCTGCACCACGTCCAGGTAACCCGCCGCGCCCTCGCGGTAGTGGTTGAGCGCAAGATCGACCGACCGTTGCGCCGCCGCGGCCGCCGCGCGCTGATCGGTCAATGCCGTGCCCAGTTCGTGCAACAGGCTCAGGTTGTCCTCGACCTGGGCGAAGGCGGTGAGCACCACCTCGCGGTACGTCGCGCCGGCCTCGTCGGTCGCGGCCTGCGCCGCTTTCACCCCGGCCTTGCGGCGGCCGCCGTCGAACACGTTCAGCAGCAGCGTGGGGCCGATGGCCCAGAACCGGTTGGGCGCGGCGACCAGGCCTCCCCAGCGGTCGCTCTGCCAGCCGCCTTGCGCGTCGAGGGTCAGCTGCGGGAAGAATGCGGCGCGCGCGATGCCCACCTGGGCGTTCGCGGCGGCGGTGCGCCGCTCCGCGGCGGCGATGTCCGGACGGCGCTGCAACAGCGTGGACGGCAGCGCCAGCGGGATCGCCGGCACCGGCACCTGCGCAGTCTCGGCCGCGAGCTGGAAGCTGGACGCGGAATCGCCGACCAGCGCCGCGATGCCGTGCAGCACCAGCGCGCGCTGCGCCTGCGCCTGGGTGCGTTGCGACAGCGCGGTGGACAGTTGCGTCTGCGCGCGCGCCACGTCCAGGCCCGAGGCGATGCCGCCGTCGTGGCGCGACTGGGTGAGCTGCAGGGCCTTGGTGAACGCGTCGATGCTCTCGCTCAGCACGCGGATCTGGCGATCGTCGCCGTTGAGTTGCAGGTAGCTGTCGGCAAGCTGCGCTTGAAGGCTCAAGCGCGCCTGTGCGAGATCGGCGGCGGCTGCCGCCTGCTGCGCCTCGCCGGCGGCGACGGTGTCGCGTACCCGGCCCCACAGGTCCACTTCGTAATCGAGCTGGGCGCCGACGGTGTACCCGTCGTAATAGGCCGGCGAGGTGGCGCCGCGCAGCGGACGCGTGTCCGATTGGCGGTTCCGCACCGCGTTGCCGTTGAGGCCCAGGGTCGGGAAGTAGCCGGCACGCGCCTGCTGGGCGAACGCTTCGGCCTGCTGGTAATGGGCCAGCGCGGCGGCCAGCGTGGCGTTGTTGGCCAGCAGCTTCTCCTGCAGCTGGTCGAGCCGGCGGTCGCCGTAGACCTTCCACCAGCCGTCGCGGTCGATACGGTCGGCGGGCGCGGCCTCCACCCATGGCGAATGCGGATCGCCGTACTGCGCCGCCACCGGCACCTCGGGCGGGTGGTAAGTGGGCGCCAGCGAGCAGGCCGACAGGCCCAGCGACAGCAGGGCCGCCGTTACCGCAGTGCGTGCGCGCATGCGATCAGGCCTTGGCATGGTCGCCTGCCGCCTTGGGCGCGCTGATGCGCACGCGGTCGCCTTCGGCCAGGCCATCGGGCGGGCTTTCGATCAGGCGGTCGCCAGCGGCGACACCCGACCCGAGCTGCACCGTCTTGCCGAAATCGCGTGCGATGGTCACGGCCTTGAACGAGACCGTGTCGTGCGCATCGACCACGGCCACGCGCAGGCCCTTGTCGTCGAACACCAGCGCGCTGGCCGGCACGCGCAGCAGCGTGGCGTTGGCCGGAAGATCGAAGGTGACGCTGGCGTAGCTGCCCGCGAGCAGCTTGCCGTCCTGGTTGTCCACGGCCACCTGGACCAGGGTGGTGCCGGAGGCGGCGTTGATCGCTTCCGACGAACCGGTGACGACCCCGCTAAAGGTCTGGCCCGGATGCTCCGGCACCGTCAGGGTCGCGCGGGCACCCGGACGCACCGACGGCGCGTAGTTCTGCGGCACGTTCACGTACATGCGCAGCTTGCGCGTGTCCGATACCACGAACAGCTCCTGGCCGCCGCCGCCGGCGTTGACCAGCGCGCCGACGTCGGTCTCGCGCGCGGTGACGGTCCCATCGAACGGCGCCACCAGCCTGGCGAACCCCTTCAGCGCCTGGATGCGCTCGAGGTTGGCTTGCGCGGCCTGCGCGAGCGCGCGCTTGGCGTCGTAGTCGCCGGTCTTCTCGTCCACTTCCTGCCTGGAAACGGAGTCGGCGTGGCCCATCGCCTGCCAGCGCTTGGCGGTGGTCTGCGCCAGCGCCGCGTTGGCGCGGGCGCTGGCCAGGTCGGCCTTGGCCTGGAGCAGTTGCTGGTCCAGGTCGGGGGTTTCGATCTCGGCGAGTACGTCGCCGGCCTTGACCTTGCTGCCGATGTCGGCCTTCCACCATTTCAGGTAACCGCTGGTACGGGCGTAGATCGGGGCGCGGGCATACGCCTGCAGGCGTCCCGGCAGGTTGAGGTCGCCGTCGCCCTGGCCCGCTTCCGGCGTCACCAGTTGCACGGTCGGCATGGCCTGGTCGTCTGTCCATACGCGCAGCGTGCGCGCGTCGTTGGCGCGCGTGGCGACCCCGGCGACGACGATGGCCAGGACCACGATCAGCGCGATGATGCCGGCCAGGCGGAGGCGGTGCGGGGGCCGGGTGTGCGGGGTATCAGGCGACATGCAAGGACTCTCCGGAGGCGTTCGCCGGTGGGGAAGACGGATGGGCGCGGCGGCTGTGGATCATGCTGAAGACGACCGGCACGAAGAACAGCGTGGCGATGGTGGCGAAGACCAGTCCGCCGATGACGGCGCGGCCCAGCGGTGCGTTCTGTTCGCCGCCTTCGCCCATGCCCAGCGCCATCGGCGCCATGCCGATGATCATCGCCAGCGCGGTCATGAGCACCGGACGGAAACGGACGAAGCCGCCTTCCAGCGCGGCCTTCGCCGCGTCGCCGTGTTCGGCCAGGCGCTCGCGGCAGAAGCTGACCACCAGGATCGCGTTCGCGGTGGCCACGCCCATGCACATGATGGCGCCGGTCAGCGCAGGCACCGACAGGCTGGTATGCGTGGCGAACAGCATCCACACGATGCCGGCGATCGCCGCGGGCAGCGCGGTCACGATCACGAACGGATCGCTCCACGACTGGAAGTTCACCACGATCAACAGGTAGATCAGCACGATCGCGCCGAGCAGGCCGAAGATGAGTCCCGAGAACGCATTGTTCATCGTCTGCACCTGGCCGAGCAGCGCGGTGCTGGACGCCTTGGGCAGGAATTTCTGGTTGGCATCGACGATCTTCTGGATGTCGGCGGCGACCGCGCCGAGGTCGCGGTCCTGGGTGGCGGCGTAGATCTCCACCATCGAATTGATGTTGTACTGGCTGACCACCGCGCTGGTCGCGGTCCGCGACACCGTCGCCAGGCCGCCGAGGACCTGCGCGCCGCCGGTCCCGGCGCTGGGACTGATCGGCAGGTTCTCCAGGCCGGACAGGCTGTCGAGGCTGTACTGCGGGGTCTGCATCACGATCGGATACGACACCCCGTTCTGCGGATTGAGCCAGAAGGTCGGCGCGATCTGGCTGGAGCCGGCCAGGTTGACCCCCAGGCTGCTGGTGACGTCGCGCTCGGTGATGCCGACCTGCTGCGCGCGGCTGCGGTCCACGTTCACGTTGAAGCCGGGGTTGGCCTGCGATTGCTGGATGCGCGCGTCGGCCACGCCCGGCACGCGGCGGATCTCGCGCAACAGGCGGTTGGCGTAGGCGTAGTTGGCCGCCAGGTTCGGGCCGCGGATCTGCAGGTCCACCGGCGCGGGCGAACCGAAGTTCAGGATCTGGCTGATGATGTCGGCCGGCGGGAACGAGAACACGACGCCGGGGAACTGCCGCGGCAGGGTCTGGCGCAGGCGCCGCACGTAGTCGGCGGTGGGCGCGTGGCCTTCGTTCAGCGCGATCTGGATGTCGCCATCCTGCGAGCCGATGGTGCCGGTGTTGTTGTAGGCGTTGTTGATGCCCGAGGACGACAGGCCGATGTTGTCGACGACGCTGGCGAGCTGCTGCTTCGGGATCAGCGTGCGCACCGCGCCGGTCACCGCGGCGAACAGGCGTGCGGTCTCTTCCACCCGCGTGCCGACCGGCGCGCGCACGTGCATCAGGATCTGGCCCGAATCCACCGCCGGGAAGAAGTTGCGGCCGAGCATCGGCACCAGCAGGAACGACAGCGCCACGCAGGCCACGAAGCCGGGCACGAATCCCCGGCGATGCGCCAGCGCGGTTTCGAGCAATGCGTGGTAGCGCGCGCGGAAGGCCTCGAAGCGTCGTTCGAAGCCGCGCTGGAAGCGCACCAGCGGATTGCGCGAAGGCGGCAGGCCGCCGCCGTCGCCATGCAGGTCGGTGTGCGGCGCGTGCGGGTGCAGCAGGTACTTGGCCATCGTCGGCACCAGCGTGCGCGAGAGGATGAACGAGGCGATCATCGCAAACATCACCGCCTCGGCCATCGGCACGAACAGGAAGCGCGCCACGCCTTGCAGGAAGAACATCGGCACGAACACGATGCAGATGCACAGCAGGGAGACGAAGGCGGGCGTCACGATCTGCGCCGCTCCGTCCAGGATCGCCGTCTCGACGTTCTTGCCTTGTTCCAGGTGCCAGTTGATGTTCTCGATGGTCACCGTGGCGTCGTCCACCAGGATGCCGACCGCCAGGGCGAGGCCGCCCAGGGTCATAATGTTCAGCGTTTCGCCGATCGCCGACAGCGCGGCGATCGAACTCAGGATCGCCAACGGGATCGAGGTTGCGATGATCAGCGTCGAACGCCAGCTGCCGAGGAACAGCAGGATCATCAGGCTGGTCAGCGCCGCGGCGATCACGCCTTCGCGCGCGACCCCCTTGATCGCGCCGCTCACGAACAGCGACTGGTCGCCGATGGGGACCACCTTGAGGTTGGGCGGCAAGGCGTCCTTCATCGCGGCGACGCGGTCCTTGACCCCGGCGATGATCGCCAGGGTCGAGGCCGAGCCGTTCTTCAGCACCGTCATCAGCACCGAGCGGTCGCCGTCGACGTGCACGATGTTGGTCTGCGGCGGCGCGCCGTCGCGCACGTGGGCCACGTCGCGGATGAACACCGTGGCGCCGTCGACCGCCTTCACCGGCAGGTTGCCCAGTTCCTCGATGTCGGACGGCGAGTTGTTCAGTTGCAGCGTGTATTCGTACCGGCCGATCTTCTGCGTTCCCACCGGGGTGATCAGGTTCTGCGCGGCGAGGGCGTTGGCCACGTCCTGCGCCGACAGTCCGCGCGCCTGCAGCGCCGGCGGATCGATGTCGATCTGCACTTGGCGGGTCTTGCCGCCGAACGGATACGGGATCGCCGCCCCAGCCACCGAGGTGAGCTGCGGACGGATGATGTTGAGGCCGAGGTCGGCCAGGTTCTGTTCGGTCAGGCCTTCGCCGGACAGCGCCAGCTGGATGATCGGCACCGTGGACGCGTTGTAGTTGAGGATCAGCGGCGGCGTGGTGCCCTGCGGCAACTGCCGCAGCATGGTCTGCGCGACGGCGGTGACCTGGGCGTTGGCGGTGCGGATGTCGGCGCCGGGCTGGAAGAAGATCTTGACGATGCCGAAGCCCTGGATCGAACTGGCCTCGATGTGCTCGACGTCGTTCACCGTGGTGGTGAGCACGCGTTCGAACGGCGAGGACACGCGCCCGGCCATCTGCTCGGGCGGCAGGCCGTTGTACTGCCACACCACCGCGATCACCGGGATCCTGATGTCGGGAAAGATGTCGGTGGGCGTGCGCAACGCGGCCAGCGGCCCCACGATCAGGATCAACAAGGCGAGGACGACGAAGGTATACGGTCGCGTCAGGGCGATCCGGACGATGCCAATCATGGGGGGGAGGGGTTCCGTGCGCGAATGTTGCGTCGCGGCGAATTCTGCGCCCTGGCCTGTCCTGGGCGTAGTTAAGATTTATTTAGACGTGGCGGCGGCCGGACACGTCGTTGCCGGGCCGACTGGTTGCCCGTCACTGCGCCAGCGGGCGGGCGTCCGGCAGCTGTCCGCCCGGCGCGCCGGGTTCGGCCGCGGCCGCGCGCGGTTCGGGCGGCGGGGCGGCGGCCGGGCAGATCACCGAGAACACCGCCCCGCGCGCGTCGCCGCCCACGCGCAGCGCATAGCCGTGCAGGCGCACGATGGCGCTGACGATCGCCAGCCCCAGCCCGCAGCCGGGTTTGGCGCGGGTCTGGTCGCCCCGGTAGAAGCGGCGGAAGATCGCTTCGCGCTCGCCGGGCGGAATGCCCGGCCCACTATCGGCGACGTCGATGCGCGCGTTGCCGGCCGCGTCGGTGTGCGCCGCCAGGCGGATCGTGCCGCCGTCGGGGGTGAACTTGATCGCGTTGCCGACCAGGTTGGCCAGCGCCTCGAACAGCAGATGCGGGTCGCCGCGCACGGACGGCAACCGCTCCAGCGCCAGTTCGAACACCTGCCCCCGGTCCTCGGCCAGCGGTGCGTAGAACCCGTGGACATCGTTCAGCAGCGCGCCCAGGTCCAGCGCCGCGAAGCAGGCGCTGCGCTGGCGGTCCTCCAGCTCCGACACCCGCAGCAGGGCGCGGAAGCGGGTCAGCACGGTATCGATCTCGCCGACGCAATCGTCCAATTGCTGGCCTTCGGGGCGGTCGGCGAACTGTTGCTGCAGGCGGTGCAGGCGCGTGCGCATGCGCGTGAGCGGCGTGCGCAGGTCGTGGGCGATATTGTCGGTGACACCCTTCACTTCGCCGAGCAGGCGCTCGATCTCGCCGAGCGCCTGGTTGACCGTGGCCGCGAGCAAATCCACCTCGTCGCCGCCGCGCGACACCGGCAGGCGCACGCTGAGGTCGCCCTGGCGGATGGGTTCCATCGCCTGCTGGATGGCGCGGATGCGGCGCGCGGGGCCGCGCGCGATGAGGATGCCGCCAAGCACGCCGGGCAGCAGGGTCAACGACAGCCCCCACAGCAGTCCGCGGCAGATGATCCCGCTGAGTCCGTCGATGACGTTGCTTTCCTTCGCCACCACCAGGCGCCGGCCGTCCGGCAGTTGCCGGGCGATGCCGCGCGCGCGCGTCTGGCTGCCGCGGCCGGTGTCGATCAGGCTGGCCTCGATGGGGCGGACCGTCCCGTCCTCGGCCATGCCCTTGGGCACCGCATCGATGTTGCCGGCGATGCGGCGTCCATTGGCGTCGAACAGGCCCACCCACATGAAGCCCTGGATGTCGATGGCGCTGGCCGCGGCCACCGTGTCGGCCAGGCGCCTGGGATCGGTGTTTTCCAGGTAGTGGATGCGCGCGGCCAGCATCTGGTCGACCACGTTCGACAGGTAGCGCGAGGACTCCCACTGCACCACGCCGAGCAGCACGACGCACCAGACCGCGAACAGCGCCCCGTAGATCAGGATCAGCCGCGCGGTGGCCGAACGCCAGGCGTCAGTCAGCGGGCGCAAGCACATACCCCGAGCCGCGCATGGTGCGGATGAGCGGCGGCTGGCCGTTGCCGTCGATCTTGCGGCGCAGGCGGCCGAGATGGACGTCGATCACGTTGGTCCCGGGATCGAAATGGAAGCCCCAGACGTGCTCGAAGATCATCTGCCGCGTCACCACCTGGCCGGCGTTGCGCATCAGGAACTCGAGCAGGCGGAACTCGGTGGGCAGCAGGGCCAGCGGCTGGCCGTTGCGCAGCGCGTTGTGGCGGACCAGGTCCAGTTCCAGGTCGGCCACGCGCAGGCGCGTCTGCGGCGTGGCGCTGGCGCTGCGACGGCGGCGCAGCAGCACTTCGGCGCGCGCGACAAGCTCGTCGGGCGAGAACGGCTTGGTCAGGTAGTCGTCGCCGCCGGCACGCAGGCCGCGCACGCGCTCGTCCACCTCCGACAGCGCGCTGATCATCAGCACCGGCGTTTCCACCGCGCGCTTGCGCAGTTCGGAAACGACATCGATGCCGTCCATGCCCGGCAGCATGCGGTCCAGGGTGATGATGTCGTAGCCGTCGGCCAGCGCATGGTCGAGACCGTCGCGGCCGTTGGCGATCCACACGGCGGTGAAGCCATGGGCGCCGAGCTCGGCGACGATGTCGCGGGCGGTCACTTCATCGTCTTCGATGACCAGGGCCCTGGGCATCCTGTGCTACTCCACGCGGGGGACAACGGAACGGGCCCGCCAAGGGTAGCCGGTCGGGAGCCAGGAAGGGCGCCACTGCCTACTTGCGCTGCAGATAGGGTCGCACGATGTCGCGCCACAGCGCATAGCCGGCGGCGTTCATGTGCAGATGGTCCGGACCGAACAGTTCGCCGCGCGGTTGCCCGTCGGCGCCGAGCATCGGCGTGGCCACGTCGATGAAGTCCACCCGCTGCAGCCCGGTGGCGGCCTTGCGGATCAGCGCATTGGCTTCGGCCACCTTTGGCAGCAGCGCCGCGCGTGCCGGGCTGGGCTTGATCGAGATGTAGGCGATGCGGGTCGTGGGCAGGTCGCGGCGCACCCGCGCCACGAAGGCCAGGAAGTCGTCGCGCAGCTGCTGCGGGCTGCGGCCGCTGTTGAGGTCGTTGTCGCCGGCGTAGAACACCACCAGGCGCGGCCGGTACGGCACCACGATGCTGTCGGCATACCAGGTGCTGTCGCGGATCTCGGAGCCGCCGAAGCCGCGGTTGAGCGTGTCCACGCCGGGGAAATCGCTGGCCAGCGAGGTCCAGAAGCGGATCGAGGAACTGCCGACGAACAGCACGCCGCCGGGCTTGGGCGGATGCGCGGCGTCGGCCTGGGCGAAGCGCTGCATGTCCTGTTCCCAGTCTGGACTGGAGACCTGTTCGGGAATTTTCGGTGCGGCGGCCGGAGTGAGCGCCAGGGCCGAATGCAGGCCCAGCAGGAACAGGCAGGTGGCGAGCAGCGCGGTGCGCAGCGGCGAACGGGACATGGTGCGTCTCCTGGATGCGGCGGAGCGGCGATGGTGCCGCAGGCGCGGCGAGGCAGGCAAATCGGAAGCCTGCGGCGGTTCATTTCAGCGGCGAACGGGGGCTTGTGGCAAAATTGGCGCCTAGCCCGCTTCGCCATTGCCCATGACCGTTCTCTTCCGGCCGTTGCCGTTGCGTCCCCGTTCCGCAGGCCGGGCCTGATCCATGGCCGACCAATTCGGGCACCTGCCGCGCGGACCGCGCCGGATGCTGATGGCACTGCGCTGGTCGTACCAGGGGCTGCGCGCGGCCTGGCTGCACGAGTCCTCGTTCCGGCTGGAAGCGTGCCTGTTCGTGCTGCTGGCGCCGCTGGCGCTGTGGCTGGGGCAGGGGCCGGTGCAGCAGGCGCTGATGATCGGCTCGCTGCTGCTGGTGCTGGCGGTGGAACTGCTCAACTCGGCGATCGAGGCGGTGATCGAGCGCTATGGCCCGGAACACCACGAACTGGCCGGCCGCGCCAAGGACATGGGCTCGGCGGCGGTGCTGCTGATGCTGGCCAATGTCGCGCTGTGCTGGGGCCTGATCCTGCTGCCGCGCGTGCTGTGACGTCCGCCTGTCTTTATTTACCGTTAAAGGATTCGACCCCATGGCTCTCGAGTTTCTCGCCGATCCCAACACCTGGCTGACGCTGCTGACGCTGAGCGCGTTGGAAATCGTGCTGGGCATCGACAACCTGGTGTTCATCTCCATCGCGGTGGGCAAACTGCCCGAGGCGCAACGCCCGGCCGCGCGCAAGTTCGGCATCGCGGTGGCGTGCCTGACCCGCATCGCGCTGCTGGTGTCGCTGGCGTTCCTGGCGCGGATGCAGGGCGAGCTGTTCAGCGTCGCCGGCATGGGCATCTCGGTGCGCGACCTGGTGCTGATCGTCGGCGGCGTGTTCCTGCTGGTGAAGGGCACGATGGAGATCCGCGAGATGATCACCGGCGGCGAAGACGCCGATCCGACCACCAGCAAGGCCTCGGGCGTGTTCTGGATGGTGATCGCGCAGATCGCGGTGATCGACATCGTGTTCTCGCTGGACTCGGTGATCACCGCGGTCGGCATGGCCCAGCACATCCCGGTGATGGTGGCGGCGGTGCTGCTGGCGGTGGCTGTGATGCTGCTGGCGGCCAACCCGCTGGGCCGCTTCATCGACGCCAACCCGACGGTGAAGATGCTGGCGCTGGCGTTCATCCTGATGATCGGCGTGGTGCTGATCCTGGACGGCCTGGACGTGCACGTGCCCAAGCCCTACATCTACGCGGCGATGGGCTTTTCGGTGCTGGTGGAATGGCTGAACCTGCTGATGCGCCGCCGCGCCGCCGCGCACAACGTGCCCGGCGCCGGCAAGTGGTGAACGGCTGACCCAGGCGCGGCTGCGTTTTCACGGGGGGCGTGGCAAGCTGCGCCCTGTCTTCATGCCGGAGAGCGCCATGCGCCTGTTGTCCCGCTCGTTGTTCCTCGCCGCCGTGGTGGCGCTGTTGTCCGGTTGCGGCTACAACGCGATCCAGCAGAAGGACGAGGCGGTCAAGGCCGGCTGGTCTGAGGTGCTGAACCAGTACAAGCGCCGCGCCGACCTGATCCCAAACCTGGTCAACACGGTCAAGGGCTATGCCGACCAGGAGCGCCAGGTGCTGACCGACGTGACCAATGCGCGCGCGCGGGTCGGCCAGGTCCAGGTCAACGCCGACGATGCGGCTTCGCTGCAGCAGTTCCAGCAGGCGCAGGGTCAGCTGTCCAGCGCTTTGTCGCGGCTGCTGGTGGTCACCGAGAACTATCCGAACCTCAAGTCCGACCAGTCGTTCCGTGACCTGCAGGCGCAGCTGGAAGGCACCGAGAACCGCATCACCGTGGCGCGCGGCCGCTACATCCAGGCGGTGCAGGACTACAACACCTACATCCGCTCGTTCCCGCAGGTGATCACCTCGAAGATCTTCGGCTACAAGGAAAAGCCGAACTTCTCCGTGGCCAACGAGGCGCAGATCTCCGAGGCGCCGGCGGTGAACTTCGGTGGCCAGCCGGCGCAGCCCGCGCCGCAAGCGCAACCGCAGCAGTCGCCACAGCCGGCACCGGCGCAGTAAGCGCGTTGCAGCGCCTGGCGGTGCCGACGATGGCGCCGCTGCGCGCCGGCCCGCGTTGCGGCGTCCGGCCAGGTTGTGCAGCCGGGCTGACGGCGTAAGCCAGCGAACCGCTTCCCGGGCCACGCCGCCGCTGCGGTTTCTTCCCTTCGATGCCGCCGCGCGATTGCTTCGGCAGGAGTCTGCAATGCGCGATACGATCACCCGCCACTGCCGCGCGCGCCGCGGCCGGCTTGTCTGGCTCGGGCTGCTGCTGGCGCTGTTGCCGCTGCTGGCCTGGGCGCAGGCGGCCAGCGAGGCGCCGATCCCGCCGCTGGACACGCCCGTGGTCGATACCACCGGCACCTTGCAGCCGACCCAGCGCCTTGCGCTGGAGCAGCAGGCGGTGCAACTGCAGCAGCGCAAGGGCAGCCAGCTGCAGGTGCTGGTGGTCGCGACCACTGCGCCTGAGACGATCGAGCAGTACACCCAGCGCGTGTTCGACACGTGGAAGCTCGGCCGCAAGGGCGTGGACGACGGCGTGCTGCTGGTGGTGGCCAAGGACGATCGGCATGTGCGCATCCAGCCCGGCTATGGCCTGGAAGGCGCGATTCCCGATGCCACCGCCAACCGCATCATCCAGGAATACCTGGCGCCGCGCTTCCGCGCCGGCGACTACAGCGGCGGCATCGCCGAGGCCACCGCGATGCTGGTCAAGCTGATCGACGGCGAACAGCTGCCGCCGCCGGTAAGCACGCACGCGGCCGAATCGCGTTCCGGCGGCAAGCTGCCGCTCGGTTTCTTCGGTGGCCTGTTCGCCGCCTTCGTCGCGCAACTGCTGTTCGCACGCGCGCCGCGTCTGCTGCGCGGCGTGCTGGCGGCGCTCGCCGGCGGTGGCGTGGGGCTGCTGTTGAGCCTGTCGCTGTTCGTCGCCGCGCTGACCGGCGCGATCGGGCTGGTGCTGGGCCTGCTGTCGGGCATCTCGCCGGGCCGCTCGGTCGGCGGCGGTGGCGGCGGATTCGGGGGCGGCTTCGGCGGCTTCGGTGGCGGTGGTTTCGGAGGGGGCGGTGGCTTCGGCGGAGGCGGAGGCGGCGGCGGCGGGGGTGGCTGGGGCGGTGGCGGCGGCAGTTCGGGAGGCGGTGGCGCCTCGGGGAGTTGGTGATGCGTCTGCTCCGCCATCTGTTCGCGCCGGCAGCACGCACGCTGTTCCCCAACGCCAGCCTGGAGCGCATCGGCGCGGCGATCGCCGACGGCGAACGGCTGCACCGCGGCCAGGTGATGTTTGCGGTCGAATCGGCGCTGGCACCGGCGGCGCTGCTGCGCGGCATGGCGCCGCGGGCGCGCGCCGAGCAGGCCTTCGCGCAATTGCGCACGTGGGACACCGAGGCCAACAACGGCGTGCTGATCTACCTGCTGCTGGCCGACCACCGGATCGAGATCGTGGCCGATCGCGGTCTGCGTGGGCGCGTCGACGCCGCGCAATGGCGCCAGGTCTGCGCGCTGATCGAGCGCGACATGCGCGCCGGCCAGCCCGAGCAGGCGGTGATCGCCGGGGTGGCGGCGGTATCGGCCTTGCTGGCCACGCATTTCCCCGCACAGCCGGGCCAGGCCGAGCCGGATGAATTGCCGAACATGCCGCAACTGCTGGATTGAGCGCCGCCGCGGCATGACTCGCTGCGATGCGGGTCGCGCTGGCCCACAGATGAAGCGGTAGCGCCGCTGTGCCCGTCGTGACTGTGGCGGCAGCCGGCGCCGATGGCGGACGCTCGCGCCTGTCGGGAGATGACGCGGAGCGCCGTCCAAGTTGGCCAGGCCTCGGTAGTGACCGGCGCCGATGGCAGACGCTTGCGCCTGCCGGCAGATGAAGCCTAGCGCAGTCCAAGTCGACCAAGACCTCGGTAGTGACCAGCGCCGATGGCAGAATAGGCGACCCTCGCCCTCCGGCCGACGCTCCCCGCATGACCTATCTCCACCAGATCGACCCCATCGCCTTCTCGCTCGGTCCGGTGAAGGTGCACTGGTATGGGCTGATGTACCTGGCCGCCTTCGCCTCGGCGTGGTGGCTGGGCCGGCTGCGCATCCGCGCCGGCCGCCTGCCGGGCGTGGACATGGAAGGATTTTCCGACCTGCTGTTCTACGCGATGCTCGGCGTGGTGCTCGGCGGACGCATCGGCTACATGCTGTTCTACGCGCTGGGCGATTTCCTCGCCAACCCGCTGCTGATCTTCAAGGTCTGGGACGGTGGCATGAGCTTCCACGGCGGCCTGATCGGCGTGCTGGTGGCCGCGGCCTGGTGGTCGCGCAAGTCGCGCCTGCATTTCTTCGACACCATGGATTTCGTCGCGCCGCTGGTGCCGCTGGGCCTGGGCTTCGGCCGTGTCGGCAATTTCGTCGGCGGCGAGCTGTGGGGCAAGTTCACCAATGCCGGTTGGGGCGTGATCTTCCCGCGGACGCCGGAGTTGCAGGACTGGCCGCTGGCGCAGATCCAGGCGCAGTACGCCAGCGGTGCGCTGGACAAGTTCGCGCGGCATCCCTCGCAGCTGTACGAGGCGGTGCTGGAAGGCCTGGTGATGTTCGCGATGCTGTGGGCGTTCTCGCTGCGGCCGCGCCGGCGCTATGCGGTGTCCGGCCTGTTCGCGCTGCTGTACGGCGTGTTCCGCTTCGCGGTGGAGTTCGTGCGCGTGCCCGATGCGCCGATCGGCTACCTGGCGTTCCATTGGCTGACCATGGGCCAGATCCTGAGCACGCCGCTGATCCTGCTCGGCCTGTTCCTGCTGTGGCGCTCGCGTCGCGCGCCGGTGTTGCAGCCGACGCCGGTCGCAGGGGGCGCCAAGCCATGAAGGCCTACCTGGACCTGCTGCGCCACGTACTCGAGCACGGCGCCGAGAAATCCGATCGCACCGGCACCGGCACGCGCAGCGTGTTCGGCTGGCAGATGCGCTTCGATCTCAACGCCGGCTTCCCGCTGGTGACCACCAAGAAGCTGCACCTGCGCTCGATCGTGCACGAGCTGCTGTGGTTCCTGAAGGGCGAAACCAACATCGCCTACCTCAAGGACAACAAGGTCAGCATCTGGGACGAGTGGGCCGATGCGCAGGGCGAACTCGGCCCGGTGTACGGCAAGCAGTGGCGGCGCTGGACCGGTGCCGACGGCAGCGAGATCGACCAGATGCAATGGCTGGTGGACGAGATCAAGCGCAATCCCGATTCGCGACGTTTGGTGATCAGCGCCTGGAACGTGGCGGAATTGCCGCAGATGGCGTTGATGCCGTGCCACAGCCTGTTCCAGTTCTATGTGGTCGACGGCAAGCTCAGCTGCCAGCTGTACCAGCGCAGCGGCGATATCTTCCTCGGCGTGCCGTTCAACATCGCCAGCTACGCGCTGCTGACCCACATGGTGGCGCAGGCCACCGGCCTGGGCGTCGGCGATTTCGTGCATACGCTGGGCGACGCGCACCTGTATTCGAACCATTACGACCAGGCGCGCGAACAACTGTCGCGCACGCCGCGGCCGTTGCCGACGCTACGCCTCAATCCCGCGGTCAGCGACCTGTTCGGCTTCACCTACGACGACATCGCGATCGAGGGCTACGAGCCGCATCCGGCGATCAAGGCGCCGGTGGCGGTGTGAGAGGCGGGGAGTCGGGAATGGGGAATGGGGAATCGGAAAAGGCGGCTGTAGCGGCGGGGACGGATGTGGGCGCGTCCCACGTCCCAGGTTCCAAGCCCCGGCTCACCTTGATCGCTGCGCTCGATCGCGCCAACGCCATCGGCCGCGACAACGATCTGCCGTGGCGCTTGCCGGACGACCTGAAGCGCTTCAAGGCGCTGACCCTGGGCAAGCCGGTGCTGATGGGGCGCAAGACCGCGCAGTCGCTCGGGCGCGCGTTGCCGGGTCGCTTGAACCTGGTGATGACGCGCTCGGGGCAGGTGCCGTTCGAGGGCATGCAGGCGGTCGCCTCGCTGCAGGCGGCGATCGAAGCGACGCAGGCCAGCGGTGCGGAAGAGCTGTCGGTGATCGGCGGCGGCGACATCTTCGCGTTGGCGCTGCCGCACGCCGAGATGCTGTATCTGACCCACGTGGATACCGTGGTCGAGCGCGCCGATGCGCATTTCCCGGCGTTCGATCCGGCGCAGTGGGAGGTCGTGGCGCGGCAGGCGCACGCGGCCGATGCGAAGCATGCGCTGGCGTTCGAATTCGTCGATTACCGGCGCAGGCAAAGCGCGCCGTAGCGGATTCGTGCGGGCGGCGCGGCGTCTGTTGTAGGAGCGGCTTCAGCCGCGACCGGGCGTTACCGGCGAGATCCTGTCGCGGCTGAAGCCGCTCCTACACGTGGCAGCCTGCCTGCCGGCAGCCATCATCATTCCTGAGGCGGCGGCGGTGTAGTGGCACCGCCACCCGCACCACGCCCACCGCCGGACCTGCGCCGCGGCGGCCGCGCGCGCGGCACCGGCGGCGGCCCTTCGATCGGGCGCCCCGGCACCTGCACCACCTGCAGGTCTTCGCCGTCCAGCCGAAGCGCGGTGAGCTTGCCGCCCCAGACCGCGCCGGTGTCGATCGCGTGCACGCCCTGGGTGATGGTCAGGCCCAGCGTGGACCAGTGACCGCAGACGATCTTCAGGTCGCGCTCGGCGCGGCCCGGCACTTCGAACCACGGATACAGGCCCTGTGCCTGGGTGCCCGGGGTGCCTTTTTCCTCGATCGCGATGCGCCCGCGCGGGGTGCAATAGCGGGCGCGGGTGAACAGATTGATGATCGCGCGCGAGCGGTCGTAGCCGGTCAGCCCCGGCGACCAGGCCGGGCGGTCGCCGTACATGTTGCGGAACAGTTTGCGGTAGCCGCTGCCGTGCAGTTGCTGCTCGACTTCGCGCGCATGCTTTTCGGCCAGGGTGGTGGTCCACTTCGGCGCCAGGCCGGCGTGGATCATCATCCAGCCCAGTTCACGGTCGGCGTGCAGCAGTTTCTGCATGCGCAGCCAGGTCAGCAGTTCGTCGCGGTCCTCGGCCAGCACGATGCGCTGCAGGTCCGGATTGACCTTGCGCTGCTCGTCCGGGCTGCGCTCGCCGATCGCCAGCAGCGACAGGTCGTGGTTGCCCAGCACCACCTCGCTGTGCGCGCGCAGCGAGTGCACCAGGCGCAGGGTTTCCAGCGACTGCCCACCGCGGTTGACCAGGTCGCCGCAGAACCATAGCCGGTCCACCGCCGGGTCGAAGCGGATCTTTTCCAGCAGCCGCTGGGTGATGTCGTAGCAACCCTGCAGGTCGCCGATGGCCCACACGCTCATGCGGGCGCCATCAGTGCAGCGTCCGCGGCACGGTCAGCACGAATGGCGCGACCGGCGCGACGAAGTGGGTGCCGTCGTCGGCTTCCATGTCGTAGTGGCCGCGCATCGTGCCGTGCTCGGTTTCCAGCATCAGCCCGGAGGTGTAGCGGAAGTCCTCGCCGGGACGCAGCCGCGGCTGTTCGCCGACCACGCCGTCGCCGTCCACGCGCTCCACGCGGCCGTTGCCGTCGGTGATTTCCCAGTGCCGGGCGATCAGCCGCGCGGCGACGCGGCCGCGGTTGTGGATGCGGATGGTGTAGGCGAACGCGTAGCGTCCGTCCTCCGGCGCCGATTGGTCGTCGAGGAACCGGGGCGACACTTCGACCTCGATCCGATAGGGGGCGTCATCGTTCATGCCTCACAGTGTAAGCAAAGCCGGCGCAGGAATGGACTGCGAGCCGTCTATGAGCGCGCTGCAAGCAGCGCGTGCTGCGGCCGCTGCGCGCCGTGCCGCGTGTCGTGGGCCGGCCGCGCAGTGCGATCCGCGCTGCTGCGGCCTTCGTGTGGGTGCGTTGGCGTGCGCGTGGAGCGGAGAGATGCGGATCGCGCTGCGACGCGCGGCCCCGTGGCTCAGGCCTGCGCCACGTTGGCCAGGCGCACGAAGTCGGCGACCTCCAACTGCTCGGCGCGGGCATCCGGGCGCACCCCGGCGGCCTCGAACTGGGCCGCATCGCAGACTCCGCCCAGCGCATTGCGCAAGGTCTTGCGGCGCTGCCCGAACGCCGCGCGCACCACGTCGGCGAAGCGCCGCCGGTCGGCGATGCCGATGTCCTGCGGCGCATGCGGCACCAGCCGCACTACCGCCGAATCCACTTTCGGCGGTGGCCGGAACGCGCCCGGCGGCACCACGAACAACGAGGTCACCTCGCAGTACGCCTGCAGCATCACGCTGAGCCGGCCGTAGACCTTGCTGCCCGGCCCGGCGGCCATGCGGTCGACCACTTCCTTCTGCAGCATGAAGTGCATGTCGGCGATCGCCGCGGCATGGTCCAGCGCATGGAACAGGATCGGCGAGGAGATGTTGTAGGGCAGGTTGCCGACCAGGCGGATGCGGCCGTCGCCGGCCAGTTCGGCGAAATCCACCGACAGCACGTCGCGGTTGAGGATGGTCAATTCGCCGACCCCTTCCGCCGCGGCGGTCAGCGGCGCGATCAGGTCGCGGTCGAATTCGATCACGGTCAGGCGGCCGTGGCGGCGCAGCAGCGGGAAGGTGATCGCGCCCTGGCCGGGGCCGATCTCGACCAGCAGCTCGTCGGGCTTGGGATTGACCGCGCGCACGATGCTGTCGATGTAGTCGCGGTCGCTGAGGAAGTGCTGGCCAAGCGATTTCTTGGCCGGGGCGCTGAAGCCGGAATAGGAAGTCATGCGGGCATCTTATCGGGATGGGGCGCGCGGCGCCCTGTAGGAGCGGCTTCAGCCGCGACCGGGTGTTACCGGTAAGTCATGTCGCGGCTGAAGCCGCTCCTACACAAGCGTGCTGCGCGCGGCCAGTTGCGCGCATTGCGCGACCGCGGCGAACAGGCTGGACGGGTCGGCGATGCCGCGGCCGGCCAGCTCCAGCGCGGTGCCGTGATCGACCGCCACGCGCGGGTAGGGCAGGCCCAGGGTCAGGTTCACCGCCTGCTCGAAGCCGCTGTACTTGAGCACCGGCAGACCCTGGTCGTGGTACATCGCCAGTACCGTGTCGAAGCCGGCCAGTTTCTGCGGCAGGAACGCGGTGTCGGCCGGCAGCGGGCCGACCAGATGCATGCCCTCGGCGCGCAAGGCGGCGAGGACCGGCGCCATCACCTCGATTTCCTCGCGGCCCAGATGTCCGTCCTCGCCGGCATGCGGGTTCAGCCCGAGCACCGCGATGACCGGCGCGGCGATGCCGAAGTCGCTGCGCAGCGCGGCGTGGACGATGCGCAGGCAGCGCTCCAGCAACGCGGGCGTCAGCGCGTCGGCGACCGCGCGCAGCGGCAGGTGGGTGGTGGCCAGGGCCACGCGCACGATGTCGTTGGCCAGCATCATCACCACCTCGCGCCCGGCGTGGCGGGCGAGCAGTTCGGTGGTGCCGGTGTAGGCGATGCCGCCGTCGTTGATCGCCGCCTTGTGCACCGGGCCGGTGACCAGGCCGGCCAGTTCGCCGCGCAGGCAGGCGTCGGCGGCCTGGGTCAGCGCGCCGATCACCGCGGCGGCATTGGCCGGGTCGGTATGGCCGAAACGGCTGGGCACGGCATTGCCCACCGCGCGCAGGCGCAGATCGCCAGGTACCAGCGCGGGGGCGGATTCGGGAAGCAGCTGCAGCGGCAGCGACAGCGCCGCTGCGGCGGCGCGCAAGGTGTCGGGGTCGGCGAAGGCCAGCAGTTGGCAGTCGCGTCGCGGCTGTTGCGCCAGCCGCACGCACAGTTCCGGGCCGATCCCGGCCGGCTCGCCCGGCACCAGCGCGAGCGAGGGCAGCACGGCTTACGGCTTGGTGGCGGCCGGTGCCGGGGCCGCCGCCGGCGCGGTGGCGTCGGCAGCCGGCGCGGCGGAGCTCTCGGCACCGCCGACGCGCAGGTTCACATAGGCTTCGCCGCGCATTTCCTGCAGGAAGCGGTTGTACTCTTCCTCCAGCTTGCGGCGGCCGATGGTCTCGCGGACCTGGGCGCGCTGGGTGTCGCTGGTCACGTCGGTCTGGCGCGTGGCGACGCGCTGCACGATGTGCCAGCCGGCCTCGGTGCGGAACGGCTGCGAGATCTGGTTGTCGGTGAGGCCTTCGATCTGGTGGCCGAAGTCCGGGCCGAACGCGTCGGCCGGGAACCAGCCCAGGTCGCCGCCCTGACCGCGGCTGTTGGCGTCGTCGGAGGACTCCTTGGCCACGGCCTGGAAGTCGGCGCCGCCGGCGATGCGCGCACGCAGGGTCTCGATCTTGGCCTTGGCGGCCGCATCCGGCTGCGCCTCGTTGACGCGGATCAGGATGTGGCGGGCGTGGTACTCGGTGACCGTCTTCTTTTCCGGATTGGCCGAGGCATCGCGGATCTCGACCAGCTTCAGCAGCTGGAAGCCGCTGGGGCCGCGCAGCGGGCCGGCGACCTGGCCCGGCTTCATGTCGCGGATCAGCTGCGCGAAGGCGTTCGGGATTTCGTCCAGGCTGCGCCAGCCGAGGTCGCCGCCTTCCAGCGCGTTGGGGCTGTCGGAATAGCGCACCGCGGCCGCGCTGAAATCGATCTCGCCCTTGTCGATCAGGGTCTTGACCCCGTCGATCTTGCCCTGCCCGGTCTTGATCTGGTCGGCGGTGGCGCCTTCCGGCAGGCCGACCAGGATGTGCGCCAGGTGGTACTGGGCCCCGGTGGTGGCCTGCTGCGCCAGCGCCGCATCCACTTCGCTCTCGCTGACGTTGATGCGGCTCTGCGCGAAGCTCTGGCGCATGCGCTGCACGGTGATCTCGTCGCGCACCGAGTTGCGGAAATCGTCGAACGCCATGCCGTCGGCGGCGAGCTTCTTGCGCAGGCCGTCGACGTCGGTGCCGTTCTGCTGGGCGATGCTGCCGATGGCACGGTTCAGTTCGTCGTCGCCGACGCGGATCCCGGTGCTGTTGGCACGCGCCACCTGCAGCTTGACCAGCACCAGGCGCTCGAGTACCTGGCGTTGCAGCACGTTGTCCGGCGGCAGCTGCGCCTCGCGGCCGGAATACTGCGCCTTCACGTTGCGAACGGCACGATCCAGTTCGCTCTGCAGTACGACATCCTCGTCGACGACCGCAGCGATGCGGTCCAGTGGTTGGGTTTGTTGCGCGGCAGCCGGAGCGGACACGCCGGCGATCGCCAGCAAGGTGACGAGGAAAGCAGAGAGGGTATTGGTCATGGAATCAGGTTCGGATCGTAAGCGTCCGGATCGGTCGTGGTGTTGCTGGGCGGGACCAAGTACAGGTCGTCGCGGTTGTAGCCGAGAATAGCACGGCGCAGAACGCGGTCCGTGTCCTGGCCAAGCGAGGAGAGTCCCTTCAGCACGAACTCGACCTGGAACGCGGTGTCCAGATCGCCTTCGCGGTTGCGCACGTAGCGCCGCGCCAATGCGCGCACGGCCAGGCAGCAGCTGTCCCACTGCACGCCGGCGATGATTTCCAGCGGCTTGCTGTCTTCCAGCGAATAGTAGTGGCGCCCGACCAGGCTCCAGGTCGGGTTGATCGGGTACAGCACTGACACGTCGGTCTGTTCCAGCAGGTCGCGGCGGAAGCGGTAGCTGACGTTGACGATGCCGTCGCCCGGCAGCAGATAGCGGGTGCGGAAGCTGGCCAGGTCCTTGCGCCGGTACTTGGGATCCCACTGGTAGGTGGCGCCCATCGTCCAGCGGTCGTTGATCATGTAGTTGGCGTCGGCGATCCATGCCGACTTGCCCTGCTCGATGGTGGTGTTGCTGCCGGGAAGGCTGACCCTGGAATCGTTGAAGTACAGGATCTGGCCGAGGCTGACCGACAGCTTTTCCTTGCCGTCGTCCTGGCGCAGCAGGCGCGAGCTCAGCGCCAGGGTCATCTGGTTGGCGTCGTTCTGGCGATCGGCACCGGTGTAGCGCGAATCGCGGAACAGCTGGCCCCAGCTGAAGGTGAATTCGCGCGTGTCGAAGATCGGCAGGTCGTCCTGGTTGCGGTATGGCGTGTACAGATAGAACAGCCGCGGTTCCAGGGTCTGCAGGTAGCTGGTGTCGCCGAACTTGGCGTCGCGGTCGAAATACAGACCGGCATCGACGGTGGTGATCGGCAGGCTGCGCGTGGGCGAGGTGTCGCCGCCCAGCGTGGCGGCCAGATCCTTGTCCAACTGATAGGCGGTGTAACGCCAGGCCACGGTCGGCTTCAGGAACCACGCCGCGCCGGCCAGCGGCATCGAGATGTAGGGCTTGAGGTCCAGGCGGGTGCCGCCGGGCATTTCGGTGGTCACGCCGGTCCGTTCGTACTCCGCGTCCTTGGCATGCACGTCGTCGTGTACGAAGCGCACCGCTTCGCTATAGATGCCGGCTTCGAACCACTTGCCGAACGCCTGGTCCCAGTTGAAGAAGGCGCGCGGCTGGCGGTTGTAAGGCAGCGCGCCCTCGGTCAGGGTGTAGTCGGTCAGCTGCCAGCGATCGGCCATCAGTCCGGCGGTCCAGGTCTCGCCGGTGCCGTAGATGCCGACCGTACTCTGAATATTGGACACCGAGTTGCCGAGCAGGCGGTTGGAGAAGTCTTCCGTGTAGCGCTCGTCGCTGACCCAGGCGATGGAGGCACGCGCCTGCCAAGTGCTATCGAGATTGTGATAGCCCTGGTATTCGAACTTGCCGCGGTCCTTGTCGCGCAACTGGTCGTCGGGCATGTAGGTTGCCTCGATCTCGCCCTTGCCGCCTTCATACAGGTAGCGGAACTCGCTGCCGAGCATGAAGCCGCGCGAACTCATGTAGCGCGGATACAGCGTGGCATCGTAGTTCGGCGCCAGATTGAGGTAATACGGCTGCATGTAATCGAAGCCGTTGCGCCCGGACATGCCGATCGCCGGGAACAGAAAGCCGCTGGTGCGACGGTCGTCGATCGGGAACTTGAACCACGGCGCGTACAGGATCGGCACGTTGTAGATCTTCAGGATCGCGTTGCGCGCGGTGCCGAAGCCCTCGTCGTTGTCGACGTCGATCTCCGGCGCGTGCAGCTCCCACACCTGCTGCGAGGGATCGCAGGTGGTGTAGGTGGAGCGGTGCATCTGTCCCAGCGCGCCCTGCAGGTCGACCGAGTCGGCCTTGCCGTTGCCGCGGCGCTCGATCAGCTGGTAGCGGATGTTGCTGATCTTGTGGGTGTCGGTGTCCTGGTTGCCTTCGGCGCGGTCGGCGATCATGCGGATCGACGAATCCTGGTAGCGCACGTGGCCCTCGGCAATGTAATTGCCGGTCTCGGTATCCACACGCAGGCTGTCGGTGCCCATGAACTGGTCGCCGCGCTTGAGCGCGACGTTGCCGGTGTAGTTGGGAATGGTGGTGGTGCCGGACAGCTTGTCGCCGACGATGTCGGTCGGCTGCTGATCGCGGATCGCGGCCATCTTCGGGTCGACCTTGGGCGCGTCGTCGAACTTGGGCAGCACGTCCGGGGTCGGGCACAGGCCCCAATTGGGCGGCTTCTCGGCCGCCATCGCCGGCAGGCAGAGAGCGATACTGAACGGAAGGGGTAGCAGGCGGAGGGCTCGGCGCACGCGCGTCAGGTATCGGGCTAAAACGACCGCTAGCTTGCCCCATCCCATGCATGGGGGCAATGAAGACGTCCCCCGCTCGGGGGACGGGGTTCATCCGCCCGCGCCGGCCTCAGCGCAGCGCGTCGACGTGGGCGACGCTGCATTCGCGCAGCGCCTGCAGGTCGTAACCGCCTTCCAGCAGCGACACCACGCGGCCGCGCGCATGCCGTTCGGCCAGCGCGCGCAGCTCCGCGGTGAGCCAGCCGAAGTCCTCGGTTTCCAGCATCAGGTCGGCCAGCGGGTCGCGCATGTGCGCATCGAAACCGGCCGAGATCAGCAGCAGCTGCGGCTTGAACGCGTCCAGCAGCGGCAGCATCTGGTCGGCCCAGGTGTTGCGGAAGCGGAAGCCACCGCTGCCCGGCGGCAGCAGCGCGTTGTGCAGGTTGCCGACGCCGCGGTCGTGGACCCCGCCCGAGTTGGGGAACAGCCCGGACTGGTGGGTGCTCAGGTACTGCACGCGTGGGTCGCGCTCGAAGATCGCCTGGGTGCCGTTGCCGTGATGCACATCGAAGTCGACGATGGCGATCCGTTCCAGGCCGTGCGTGTCGCGCGCGTGGGCGGCGGCCACGGCGACGTTGTTGAACAGGCAGAAGCCCATCGCGGTGGCGGCGGTGGCGTGATGGCCGGGCGGGCGCACCGCGCAGAAGGCGGTGTCGGTCTCGCCGCGCATCACCGCGTCCACCGCGGCCAGGCCGGCGCCAGCGGCGCGCAGCGCGGCGGCGCGCGAGCCGGGCGAGATCACCGTATCCACGTCGAGCATGCGCTTGCCGTCGATATCGGCCAGGACGCTGTCGATCAGCTCGCGCTCGTGGACCCGGGCCAGATCGCCGAGCTTGGCCAGCGGCGCCTCGCGCCATGCCAGGTCGGGAAAGGCCTCGCGCAGCGCCGTGGTGACGGCCTGCAGGCGTTCCGGCCGCTCCGGGTGTTCCGGGCCGGGTTCATGGCCCAGGCAGGCGGGATGGGTATAGATCAGCATGCCTGCCGCCCGGTCCGCGCGCCGCCGCTGCCGCTCAGGCCTGGCGGCGGTCGTGGCGCCACAGCACTTCGCCCTGGCCATCGGCTCGGGCCAGCACCCGCGCCAGTACGAACAGCAGGTCGGACAGGCGGTTGAGGTAGCGCACCGCCTCCGGCCGCACCGCGTCCTGGCGCGACAGCGCCACCGTCTCGCGCTCGGCGCGGCGCACGATGGTGCGCGCCAGGTGGCAGCGCGCCGCGGCCTCGCCGCCGGCCGGCAGGATGAAGTCCTTCAGCGCGGGTAAGGTGTCGTTGTAGCGGTCCAGGTGCTGCTCGAGCGCGTCGATGTCGGCGTCGTGGATCGCCGCATGGCCGGGGATGCACAGCTCACCGCCCAGGTCGAACAATTGGTGCTGGATCGCGGTCAGCAGGGTGCGGACGTCGTCGGCCAGCGCACAGGCCAGGACCACGCCGATCGCCGAATTGGCCTCGTCGACGGTGCCATAGGCGGCCACCCGCGCCGAATCCTTGCCGACCCGGTTGCCGTCGCCCAGGCCGGTGCTGCCGTCGTCGCCGGTGCGGGTGTAGATCTTGGAGAGACGATTGCCCATCGTCGGAACCGGGCCCCGGCTCAGTGGCCGGCGGGCTGGCCGCGCTGGCCCAGCCGCGCCAGCTGCTCGACCCCGACCTGGACCGCCGCGGCCAGCGCTGTGTACAGCGCCGCGCTGCCCAGGTACGGCAGCAGCCAGTCGCTGTAGTTCTGCCACCAGCCGGCGATGGTCGGGTTGGGCACGCTGCGGCTGACCCAATAGAAGCTGCCCTGCGCGATCAGGTGGCACACCGCCACCGCCACCACCAGGCTGGCTGCGGTCAGGCCCAGCGCACGCCAGTCGGCGCCGCGGTAGCGCCCTGCCAGCCAGCTGCCGCCGGCCCACAGCGCGAAGTAGGCCGGGATCAGGCACCAGTACGCCGGCGACACGCAGTAGTGCTGCCAGAAATTCAGGCCCTGGCCACGGATCACCAGGTAGTCGACCAGCACCGCCAGCGCCATCAGCGCCGGGAACGCCCAGCGGGTCCAGCCGCGCAGGTAGAAGCCGCCGACGAAGAACACCGCCCAGGAGGCGTCCGGAATCGCGCCGAAATGGTTGATGCGGGTCGCGGCCAGCAGCGCGGCCAGCAGGAGCAGGGCGGGAAGGCGGTGGCTGGAAGAAGTCATGGCAGGCGGGCACCGGTACGGAGATCGCCGATTCTACTGGAAGCGGCGAGCCTGGGGCGCGAGCCGGCGGCGGGCAGCGCCAGGGCGGCGGCGGCCTGGCCGCGGCGGCGCGCAGGACAAGCGGGCGCAGCTGGCATGTCGCTGCGATCACCGACGATTCGGGCGCCGGTCGTATCATGGCCGGATGAGCAAACGACATGACGTAGTGATCGTCGGCGGCGGCCTGGTCGGCGCCAGCCTGGCCATCGCGCTGGACCGCCTGGGCGTGGACGTGGGCCTGGTCGAGGCTGCGCCGCCGGGCGCGCTGCCGCCGGTGTTCGACCAGCGCAATCTCAGCTTCGCCGCAGCCACGGTCAACGCGCTGGGCGCGCTGGGGGTGATGCAGCGGCTGCGCACGCCGACCGGCCCGATCCGGCGCATCCACGTCAGCCGCGAAGGCGATTTCGGCCGGGTGCGGCTGGAGGCGGCCGACTACGGGCGCGAGGCGTTCGGGCAGGTCGTGGTGGCGCGCGATTTCGGCGAGGCGCTGGAGGCGCGGTTGGCCGAAGCGTCCCACGTCAGCCGCTACCGGCCGGCGCAGTTCCTGGCGCTGGAGGCCGGCGAGAATGCAGCGCTGCGCTCGGTGCGCATCGCCCAGGACGGAGCGACCGAGGTGCTGCAGGCGCGGCTGCTGGTCGGTGCCGACGGCAGCGCCAGCGCGGTGCGCGGCGCGCTGGGCATCGATGCCGCCCGCCACGATTTCCACCAGACCCTGTTCGTGGCGCGGGTGCGTGGCAGCCGCCAGCCCGACGGCACCGCCTACGAGCGGTTCCGCGACGACGGCCCGACTGCGCTGCTGCCGCGCGGCGACCGCCACTACGGCGCGATCCACGCGGTCGCCGCCGAGCAGGCCGACGCAGTGGCCGCGCTCGACGAGGCCGCCTGGCTGCAGCGCCTGCAGGAGGCCCTGGGCTGGCGCGTCGGCCGCCTGCTGGGCAGCGGCGAGCGCAGCGCCTATCCGATCGTGCAGGTGCTGGCCGGGCGCCTGACCGACGCGCGCGCGGTGCTGCTCGGCAACGCCGCGCAGACCCTGCACCCGCTGGGTGCGCAGGGCTTCAACCTGGGCCTGCGCGATGCGCTGACCCTGGCCGAACTGATCGAGCGCGACCGCGCCGATCCGGGCGCGCCGGCGCTGCTGCAGCAGTACGCGCAGCGCCGCGAGCAGGACCGGCAGCGCACTGTCATCTTCTCCGGCGGCTTGGCACGGTTGACCGCTAACCCGGCGCTGCTGTTGCGTCCGTTGCGCAGCCTGGGCCTGTTGGCGGCGGCGCAGGCCGCGCCGCTGCAGTCGTTCCTGGTCGGCGGTGCGATGGGCTTCCGCGGCGAAGTGCCGCAGCTGTGCCGGGAGGCGACGCCATGAGCCGGCGCGGCGTGCTGGACGTGGTGGTGGTCGGCGGCGGCGTGGTCGGCGCCGCCTGTGCGTTGGCGCTGGCGGCCGAAGGCCTGGCGGTGGCCTTGGTCGAGGGCCGCGAGCCGCCGCGCTGGTCGCCGACCGAGCCGGACCTGCGCGTGTACGCGTTCGCCCCTGACAACGCCGCGCTGCTGCAGGCGCTGGGCGTGTGGCCGCAGGTGCTGGCGCGGCGTGCGCAGGCCTACCGGCGCATGCGCGTGTGGGATGCCGGTGGCGGCGGCGAGCTGGACTTCGATGCCGATGCGCTGGGCCGCGACCAGTTGGGCTGGATCGTCGAGCATGCGTTGCTGGTCGAACAATTATGGGCGGCGCTGCCGGCGGCCGGGGTACAACTGCACTGCCCGGCGCGGGTCGAGGCGGTGGAGATGGCGGAGGAGCGCGTGCGCCTGCGCCTGGACGACGGCAGCCGGCTCGACGCGCGCCTGGCGATCGCCGCCGACGGCGCCGATTCCACGCTGCGCGGCCTGGCCGGGCTGGACGCCCCGGCGCACGACTACGGCCAGCGCGGCGTGGTCGCCTTCGTGCAGACCGACGTGCCGCACCAGGACACCGCCTGGCAGCGCTTCCTGCCCGGCGGCCCGCTGGCGTTCCTGCCGTTCGCCGACGGCCGCAGTTCGATCGTGTGGACGCTGCCCGAGGCCGAGGCGGCGCGGGTGCTGGCGCTGGACGACGCCGCATTCGGCGCCGAGCTGACCCAGGCCTTCGGCGCGCGGCTGGGTGCGGTGCGCGCGCTGTCGCCGCGGGTCGGTTTCCCGCTGCGCCGGCAACTGGTGGAGGACTACCACCGCGACCGCCTGCTGGTGCTGGGCGATGCCGCGCACGTGGTGCATCCGCTGGCCGGGCAGGGCGTCAATCTCGGCCTGCGCGACGTCGCCGCGCTGGCCGCGCAGGTGCGCCAGGCGCAGGCGCGGCGGGTCGACTGGTCGGCGCCGCACCGGCTGGCGCGCTGGGCGCGCGGCCGCCGCAGCGACAACACCGTGGCCGCCTACGGCTTCGATGCGATCAACCGGCTGTTCTCCAACGACGAGATGCACCTGACCCTGCTGCGCGGCCCGCTGCTGGGCCTGGCCGGCAAGCTGCCGCTGCTGATGCATGGATTCTGGAAGCGCGCTTCGGGGGTGTAGCGATTCGGGGTGGTGCGAGAGGCGTTGGTCGCTCCTGCGGGAGCGGAAGGCGCTGCGGCTGTTGTAGGTGGAGCGCTGGGTGGCCTTGGGACATCGGCTCCGATAGCGCGAGACGTCCGAATAGCCATCGCTTTGCCGGTCGCGGTTGAAACCGCTCCTACAGGGACTTGCGATTGGGTGCATGGGTGCACTGTAGGAGGGGCTTCAGCCCCGACAGATCGCCAAATTCGGTTCGGTGGCAGGCTCTGTTCGTCGCGACTGAAGTCGCTCCCACAGGGGCTTGCGGCGGGCTGGCTGGGTGCACTGTGGCAGGAGCTTCAGCCCCAATGGCTGCCGAAGCCCGTTAGCTTGCCGCAGCTTCTGTCGCGGTTGAAACCGCTCCTACAGGAAGCAATGGCGAGCCGGCTGGGTGCACTGTAGGAGGGGCTTCAGCCCCGACCGTGGCGCCGGTCGTGTTCGCCGCAGCTACCCGCTGCTATTTCTGCAAGCGATACCCGACCCGGCGCGACGAATCACTTGAGCCAACCGGCCAGCTGCTCGCGGCTCAGGCGCCCGCGGCGTTGCGGGTCCAGCGAATCGAATTCGTCGGCCAGCGCTGGGCTGGCCTGCGCTTCGCTGCGGCTGATGTAGCCGTCGTGGTCGCTGTCCAGCGCGTCGAAGTCGATGCGGTAGTTGCCGGCGACGTTGTCGGGCTGGACCGTGCGCACGGTGACCGGCGCCTGGCCATGCGGGATGTCGAGCCGCACCTGGTGGGTCACCTCGCCGCTGCTCAGCGGCTGCGCCTGCACGATGCTCGCCGGCACGTCGCGCAACGGCTCGGTGACGACGCTCGAGGTCGGGTTGAGGTTCTGCGCGGCGGCGGGGACGAGGGCGGCAGCCAGCAGAAAGGCGGCGAGGGACGAACGGCAATGCATGGACACAACGGACTCCGATGGTGCGAATGATGGGACGGCGTGGCAGGCTCAGCTGGGAATGAACGGGAACGCCAGTTTCAGCAATCCCTTCAACCCGCCCTCGGCGGTGCTGGCGATGGCCTTGGCGCCGAGGCTGTTGAGCGCGCGGCGCACATCCTCCCAGCGTAGCTTGCCCACGTCCTTCTTCAACAGGTCCGCCACTTCCTCGGCGGTCGGGGTGAGCTTTTCCAGCTCGCGCGCCACCTTCTCCGGCTCCGGCTGCAGGTAGCCCCAGCGCTCGGCGATCTTCAGCAAGGTGTCGAAGCGCACCGCGACCACGTCGCGGTTGCGCTCGTACACGGGCATCGCGCCCACGTCGACGATGGCCTGCTCGAAGCGCTGCTGGTCGTCCGGATGCTCGATGCGGATCGCCAGGAAGCCCTCCTTCTTGCTGCGTTCGCTGACGTGCTTTGCCCCGGCGCGCAGGTTGTCCTCGGTGAGCACCGTCGCCACGATGCGCTCCAGGGCTGCGTCGCCGTCTTCGGGCACCAGCGCGCGCCAGCGCGCATAGCCGTCGCGGCGCAGGCCCTTCACCTTGGCCGGGGTCACCCGCAGGCGCAGCGCCACCGCGTTGTTGGAATCGCTGCGCGAGATCGCGCCGTCGCGTTCCAGCAACACGAAGATCAGCAACTCCAGGTCGCGCTTGGTCAGCGACTGGAACCCTTGCAACAGGGTCAGGCGCAGGAATTCGTCGGCGAAGCCGGCCGGGTCTTTCAGTTCGATCGGCTGCATGTGCGCGGCCCTCCAGTCAGTGCAGGCAGGATGCCCGATCGCGATTGCGCGGACTGAGACGACGATGCGATGCGCATCCCAGCGACATTGTATGAATTAACGTCCGTACTCGCGCCCCGGCCGATCGCTGCGGAAGGTCTCGATCGCGCCGCGATCCTGCAGGGTCACATACACGTCGCGCCCGTCCTTGCCGCCGAAGGCCACGTTGGTGGGCTTGCCGCCCTTGGTGGCGATCGTGTGCAGGACCTTGCCGGCCGGATCGAGCACCAGCACCTTGCCGGCGTCGTAGCGGGCCAGGTACAGATTGCCGTCGGCGTCGCAGCGCATGCCGTCCAGGCCGAAATCGGGGAACGCCAGCAGCAGGCGCTTGTTGGACAGGGTGCCGTCGCCGGCGCGGTCGTAGACCCAGATCTTGCGTTGCACGCTCTCGTTGACGTACAGGCGCTTGCCGTCGGGACTGACCTCGATGCCGTTGGTGGTGCCCATGCCGGTTTCGATCAGGTGCGCGCTGCGGTCGCGGTCGATGCGCCACAGCTGGCCGCCGTCGCCTTTCCAGTCCGGGTCGCTGGCGTACAGGGTGCCGTCCGCCGCCATCGCGATGTCGTTCGGCTGGAACGCGCCGGGCAGCGTGGCGTAGACCTCGATGCGCTTGCTGTCCAGTGCGATGCGCAGGATGCGGTGCTGGGCGTAGTCGGCCACGTACATGCGCCCGGCACGGTCGAAGCGGATGCCATTGCCGATGCTGCCCGCGGGCAGGTCCACGAACAGCGCCGCCTGTGCACTGCCATCGGTGGCGAAGCTGACCCGGCCGATGCTGCCTTCGTGGCCGAAGTTGACCACGTACAGCGCGCCGTCCGGGCCGCTCGCCGGGCCTTCGATGCCGTGGGTGAATACGCCGTCGCCGATCAGGTCGCGGGCGCGGAACAGGCCGGCGTTCGCTGCGGACGCCGTGGCGCAGGCGAGCAGCAGCGCCGCGCCGGCAGCGGTGAGAAACGGCAGGCGAATGGACATGGACAGACCCGGAGCGATGCAGGGCCGGGCAGTGTGCCAGACGTGCCGGCGCGGCCGGGATGGCGCTCACAACGGCGGGCGCTGGATGCGTTAAGGTTTGGGCGATCCGTGTCCGGCCTTCAGGGAGATCCGCATGTCGCTGTCCTCGCCGAATCGTCGCCGTGTGCTGCTCGCCGGGTTGTCCGCGGCGGGCGCAGGCCTGTTGGGATCGCCGTTGTGGGCGGCGCCGCGCGGCAAGCCGAAGAAACCGCTGGGGGTGGCGCTGGTCGGGCTGGGCGACTACGCCAGCAACCGCCTGGCACCGGGCCTGGCGCTGACCAAGCATTGCCGGCTGGCCGGCATCGTCACCGGCTCGCCGCACAAGATTCCGCAGTGGCAGTCGCGCTACCGCATTCCCGATCGCAACGTCTACAGCTACGACGAGCTGGAGCGCATCGCCGACAACCCGGACATCGACGTGGTCTATGTGGTCACGCCGACCCATCTGCATGCGCCGCTGAGCCTGCGCGCGGCCGCCGCCGGCAAGCACGTGTGGTGCGAGAAGCCGATGGCGATGCATGCCGACGAGGCGCAATCGATGATTGCCGCGTGCGCGCGCAACAAGGTGCGGCTGAGCATCGGCTACCGCATGCAGCACGAGCCGAACACGCGGCGGATCATCGCCCTGGCCGGCGAGCGCCCGTTCGGCGCGATGCGCACGGTGCGCGCCGAGGCCGGCTACAACGGCTACGGCGACACCGATCCGGCGCAGCGGCCGTGGCGGCTGCGCGCGCAGTTCGGCGGCGGCGCGATGTACGACATGGGCGTGTATTCGCTCAATGCGGCGCGCTACACGGTCGGCGCCGAACCGCTGGCGGTCAGCGCGCATCGGTCCACCGACCGGCCGGCGCTGTTCGACGAGGTCGACGAGCACATGCAGTTCAAGCTGGAATTCCCGCACGAAGTGCTCGCCGACTGCGCCACCAGCTTCGGCCGCACCATGAACCGGCTGCGCGCCGAGTGCGAGCGCGGCTGGTACGAACTGGCGCCGTTCCAGAGCTACGACGGCATCCGCGGCAGGGCAAGCGACGGCCGCGTGTTCGATGCGAAGGTGCGCCACCAGCAGGCGCTGCAGATGGACGAGGATGCGCTGGCGATCCTCGACGGCACGCCGCTGCGCGCACCGGGCGAGGAAGGCCTGCGCGACATGCGGGTGATCGATGCGATCCAGCGTTCGGCGCGCGAGGGTGGCAAGCGGATCGTGCTGTAGCGAGTACGGTGGTTCTGTGCCCGCGGGCGAGCGATGCCTGGCGCTTTTCCTCGCGGCTGTTTCGATTCCCTGTAGGAGCGGCTTCAGCCGCGACAGGATCTCGCCGGTAACGCCCTGTCGCAGCTGAAGCCGCTCCTACAGAAGACGCTGTCGCCGCGCCCGCAACTTCAGAGCGACATCGCCAGCACGGTGATCTCTTCGCGGTCGTGGTACAGCTGCTTGGCGCGGATCTGCAGCGGGCGCTCGGCGCGCTCGGCGAACAGATCCAGGCACAGCTGGGTCTCGTCCCAGCGCTTCTTCATCGGCAGCTTGAGGTTGAAGACTGCGTGCCGGCACCAGCCTTCGCGGAACCAGGTGCCCATGCGTTCGGCGACGCGGCGCGGCTGTTCGACCATGTCGCAGACCATCCAGTCCAGCGCCTGCGGCGGCTTCCAGTGGAAGCCGTCGGCGCGCAAGTGATCGACCAGGCCGCTGTCGAGCACGTGCTGGCGCAGCGGGCCGTTGTCGACGCTGGTCACGTGCAGGTGCTGGCGGGTCAGCACCCAGGTCCAGCCGCCGGGCGCCGCGCCAAGGTCGGCGGCGCGCATGCCGGGCTTGAGCAGCGTCTCGCGTTCCTCCGGCGCCAGCAGCGCCAGCAATGCTTCTTCCAGTTTCAGCGCCGAGCGCGAGGGCGCCTCCGACAGCAGCTTCAGGCGCGGGATGCCCAGCGGCCACGGCGCGCTGTCGTCGCTGTCGGCGACGGCCAGCAAGGCGTGGGTGCCGGCCAGGAAGCACACGTGCAGGCGCGGCAGCTTCGGCTGCGGCTTATCGCTGAGCAGGCCGGCCTTGCGCAGCGCCGGGCGCAGCGCGTTGCCGAAACTGCGAGCCAGACCGGACAGCTGCTTGCCTTCGTCCGAATCCGGATGCTCGACCCACAAGTCGCCGAAGCGGCTGTGTCCGGCCAGCGCCTGCAGCATCGGCGCGATCCGGTCGCTGGGATCCAGCTCGCGCAGTTCGGCCAGCAGGCGCAGTTTCTGCCGTGCGAAGATCAGCCCGCGCCACGGCATCGCGCGCGGCGGCAAAGGGTCTTCGCAGAGCAGCAGCGCGTAGCCGCTGTTGCGCTCGGTACGCGCATAGGCCGGCAGTTCGGCGCGCGCGGCGCGATCGTTCAGTTCGGCCGCCAGTTCGGGTTCGAAGCCTTGCCGGCAGTAGCACAGCAGGCCGTTCAGGGAGGACATTGAGGAAGCCTTCGCCGGGCGGCGGTCAGTAGCGGGGGCTGTCGAGTTCGCCGTAGCGGCGCAACACCGCGCAGGCGGCGTCGCGATGCAGGCCGCGCACCACTTCGATGCCGCGGCGCTCGAGTTCGCCGATCCAGTCTGCCGGCAGCGGGCCTTCGTCGAACGGGGTCAGCGCCATCACGTCCTCGGCGCTGGCGCCGATCAGCAGGCGGTCGATGCCGGCCCAGATGGTGGCGCCATAGCACTGGCAGCACGGTTGCGCCGAGGTCGCCAGGGTCACCGGCGACAGCACCGAGTTCAGTCGCGGCGTCTGCAGGCGCTGTTGCGCCAGCATGTAGGCCATGTTCTCGGCGTGCGCCAGCGAGGTGGTCTGCGGCACCACCAGGTTCACCCCGACCGAGATGATGCGATGGTCCGGGCCGAACACCGCTGCGCCGAACGGGCCGCCGCTGCCGGCGTCCACGTTCAACCGCGACAGTTCCACCGCCAGTGCCACCTTGTCGGCATCGCCGGGATAGACCGCCTGCGGATCGACCGCGTCGTGGATCCAGGCGGGCAGGGTGAGATGGACTTGCGCGTAGAGCATCAGCGGACGGGTTCGGCAGGCTGGGGGTCGCGCAGTGTATCGGCTTGCATGCCCTTGGCGCTGCATTGCCCGGCCACGCACTGGCAGCCGCCGATCGCGCGCGAGCCGCATACGCTCATGCGGCCGCTGGCCTGGCATTGCGCCATCACGCCTTGCGGATCGGTGGGGCTGTCGCGGTTGACGCAGGCCGGCATCGCGCCGCAGCAGTTGCCGACGTCCTTGACCATGCAGTCGGCGTCGCTGCGGCAGGTGGTGTCCACCTTCACCGGCAAACCGGGCGCGGCGGGCTTGGCGCCTTCGCTGCGCGCGCAGCCGCTGAAGACGAGGGTGCCGGCGAACAGGCACAGGCAGCACAGCAACAGCGCGAGACGACTGGACATGGCGACCTTCCGTGCGAGGGACCGCAGCCATGGTAGCGCGCATGGCCGCGGCGCCGGCAACTCAGCGGCGGCCGACGGCGATCGTATCGGCGGTTTCCTGCTTGACCTGGAGCGCGGTGCCGTCGATGGCCTGGTGGATCGCCTGGCGGATGCTGATCCGGCCCTTCACCGCGTTGACCTGCAATGGCGACAGCGATTGGTCGTCGTAGACGATACCGCAGCCGGTGGCATGCGCCAGCTGCTGTGCGGTTTCGTCGAAGCGTGCGGCGGGCATGTCGTAGTCGTGGTCGGGCACGGCGTCGCACTTGCCTTGCGCCGCTGTGGATGCAGGTGCAGATGCAGGAGCGGGTGCGGGCGTCGCAGCGGCTTGCGAGGGGGCGGAAGACGGCGCCATGTCGCAGCCGGCGAGCAGGGCGAGCAGCGCAAGGCCGAGGCAGGAGGTGCGCAAAGCAGCGGACATGGGGAATTTCCTGGGATAAGGGATGACGCCTGCAGTCTAGGCGGCGTGCCTTAACCCAATGTTGCATCCGGCTTGCGCACCGGCGCAGGCGCGTGCAGCCAGGTGCACCACAGCACGCCCACCAGCAGGCAGGCGATCGCCAAAGTTTCCAGCAGGGTGGGCCAGCGCGCCTCCCACAGGAAACCGTAGAGCAGCGCGAACACGGTTTCGAACACGATCGTCTGCCCGACCAGGGTCAGCGGCAGCAGCCGGCTGGCGTGGTTCCAGCAGGCATTGCCGATCACCGAAGCGAACACGCCCAGCACGATCGCCACGCCCCAGAACCGCGCCCATTCGTCGGCCGCATGTCCGTGGTCGAACGCGAACGCGGGGATCGCCAGGGTCAGCGCCAATGCGCCGGTGACCACGCCGGTCAGCATCGACCAGTCGCGCCCGGAGATGTCGGGCCGGCGCGCGAGCCAGCCGGCGTTCTTGATCGAATACGCCGCCCAGCACGCCAGCGCGCCGACCGCGCACGCCAGCCCGGCCGCGCGCGTGCCCACGCTGGTCTGCGCCGGGTGCGTGGCGTCGAGCGTCTGCGCCGCAACCAGCGCCACGCCGAGCACGCAGAGCGCGCATGGCGCGGCCAGCCGGCGCAACCGCATCGCGCCGGCCGCGCGCGAACCGAGTACCGTGACCACCGCCGGCAGCAAGCCGATGATCAAGGCCGTGGCCGCGCCGCCGGCCCATTGCACGGCGCTGCCCAGCAACACGTAGTAGACGATGTTGCCGAGCAGGCTCAGCCGCAGCAGCGCCCACCATTCGGGCGCCCCGAGCGCAGCGGTGGCGGCGCGCCAGCGCGGGGCGAGCAGTAGCGCGGCGACCGCGCCGTAGGCCAGGTAGCGCGACACCGACAGCTGCAGCGGTGAGAACCCGGCGAGCAACTGCGGCGCCAGGAACACCAGTCCCCACAACGCACCGGCGGCCATGCCGCTGCCCACTCCCGCCCATAAACGCTTGCGCATGCCGTGTCCTGTTGCTTCGTTGCGTAGTGCGCCAGCATGGCTTGCGCGTGCCGCCGCGGCTTGTCCCAGGCTACTGATCCGACGCCATGGCGGCCGCCCGATGGCGGCGCCGATAGGCGGCGGGCGTGTGCCCGGTCTTGCGCCGCAGCGCGCGGGTCAGCGCGCTCTGGTCGGCATAGCCGCTGTCCAGCGCCAGTTGCGCGATCGGCCGCTCGCCGTACGCCAACTGCCGGCGTACCCAGTCCAGTCGCCGCGCCGACAGCCATGCCTGCGGCGTACGCCCCAGCGCTTCGCGGAACAGCGCATGCAGGCGGCTCACGCTCAGGTGCGCCGCTTGCGCCATGCGCTCCACCGGCCACGGCTGGCCCGGGGCGTCCTCGATGCGCAGGCACAGTTCCTGCAGCCGCGCCCATGCGCGGCGCTGCGTGCGCAGCTGGCTTAGCGCCAGCGCTGCGCAGGTTGCGGCGCCGGTGCCCGGCTGCGCGCGGTCGAGCGAGGCCAGCAGGCGTTGCAGTTGCGGCGGCAGGTCGAGGAAGGGCGCGCGCTGCAGGCGTTCCAGTGCGTCGTCGTCGAACCCGGCCGTATCGCAGTCCAGCACCAGGAAGCGGTTGTCGCCTTCCGCCGACTGCACGTGCGATGTGTGCGGTGCGACGACGGCCGCGCGGAACGCATCCAGGCGGCTGACGCGTCCACCCACCTCGATCTCCAGCTCGCCCTGCAGCGGCAGCACGATCTGCACGTGGGCGTGCTGGTGGACATGGCCGTCGCGGCCATAGCTGCGCAGGCTCAGGATGGGGGCGGGCGACATGGGCGCTACGCTAACGTGCCGACACCCCGATTGGAAAGCGCGGGGCCATGCCGCCGTTGGGTATGCGGCATACCGGCCGCACGCGCCAGCATTTGTCAGGTTCCCGGTTGCAGACACGTACGGCTTGCGTGCCGTGTCTCACTCGCTCTCGCATTTGGTGGGATACCGTCGGCGGCTCGTTCACCGAGCGCCATGTTGCGCACGCCGTGCAGCGTCGCGCCGACAATGCCGGCCCGCCGCTCAGTGCCAGCCCAGGTACAGGGTGGTGACGCCCCAGCTGTCGATCAGCCCGTGCGCCAGCATCATCGCCCCCAGGTGCAGGCCCGAGCGCAGGTAGACGTAGCCGAACAGGCTGCCCACCATGCCGGTCAGCACGATGCCGGACACCCCCTGGCCGGCGTGCATCATGCCGAATGCGATGCCGCCGAGCAGCGCGGCCACCACGTGCGCGCCGCGGAAGCTGCGGATCAGTGCGCTCAACTGGTGCATCAGGAAGCTGCGGAATACCAGTTCCTCGCCGATCGCGGCGCTGAGCCAGGCCAGTGCGATCAGCTTCGCCGCCGCCGGCAGGTTGCCATGCAGCGCGCCATAGTCGCTGTAGTCGGTCGGGGTACCGGTGAGCCGGTTGACCAACGGTTCGAGCCAGGGATCGATCACCGCCACCACCAGCACGAACAGCAGCAGCGTCCAGCCCAGCCACGCTAGCGGCGAGCGCTGGCGCAGGCCGCATGCCTGCAGCGAGCGCGTCTCCAGCCAGACCAGGCCCAGGCCGAGCAGGCCGACCGCCGGCATCCGCCACGGGAACGGCAGCCAACGGTAATGCGCAAGGGCCAGGACCGCGGCGATCAGCGCCAGCCGCGCGAGCGGATGTCGTAGAGCGGACGGCAGCGCGGCAGCAGGCGACGCGGTTGCGGTCACGCTCCGCCTTGGCCGCTGGTCCAGGTGTCGCGCAGGGTCACGCTGCGGTTGAACACCGGTGTGGCCGCGCTGTGGTCGTAGCGGTCGGCGACGAAGTAGCCGCTGCGCTCGAACTGGAATGCCTGCTCCGGCGTGGCCTGCGCGGCCGCCGGCTCCACGTAGCCGCGCACGCTGCGCTTGGAGGCCGGATTCAGGTGGTCGCGGTAGGTCTTGCCGTCGGATTCGTCGTCCGGCTTCTCCACCGAGAACAGGCGGTCGTACAGGCGGATTTCCGCCTCCAGCGCATGCGCCGCGCTGACCCAGTGGATGGTGCCCTTGACCTTGCGGTTGGCGCCTTCCATGCCGGGACGCGATTCCGGATCCAGCCAGCCGCGCAGTTCGACGATCTCGCCGGCGTCGTTCTTGATCACCTCGTCGACGCGGGCGATGCCGGCGCCGCGCAGGCGCACTTCGCCGCCCGGCACCAGCCGCTTCCAGCCCTTGGGCGGGACTTCGGCGAAATCCTCGCGCTCGATCCACAGCTCGCGCGAGAACGGCACCTCGCGCTGGCCGAAGCACTCGTCCTTGGGATGGTTGGAGAAAACCAGCGTCTCGCTGTGGCCCTCCGGCAGATTGCCCAGCACCAGCTTGAGCGGATCGATCACCGCCATGCGCCGCGGCGCGGCCGCATCCAGGTCCTCGCGCAGGCAGCCTTCCAGCACCGAGAAGTCGATCACCGAGTTCTGCTTGCTGATGCCGACCCGGTCCACCAGCAGGCGCAGCGCCGCCGGCGTGTAGCCGCGCCGGCGCAGGCCCTGCAGGGTGTACATGCGCGGGTCGTCCCAGCCGTCGACCAACTGCTCGGCCACCAGCTGGGTCAGCTTGCGCTTGCTCATCACCGTGTAGTTGATGTTCAGACGCGAGAACTCGATCTGCCGCGGCTTGGCCGCCTCGCGCGGCAGGCCCTTGTCCAGCAGCGACTGCAGCAACTCGGGATGGCCGGCCAGGTCGACCTTGTCCACGCACCAGTCGTACAGCGGGCGGTGGTCTTCGAATTCCAGCGTGCACAGCGAGTGGGTGATGCCTTCCACCGCATCGCCCAGCGAGTGCGCGAAGTCGTACATCGGGTAGATCGGCCAGGCGTTGCCGGTGTTCTGGTGCTCGACGTGCTTGATCCGGTACAGCGCCGGGTCGCGCAGGTTGATGTTGCCGCTGGTCATGTCGATCTTGGCGCGCAGGGTGCGTGCGCCATCGGGGAACTCGCCGGCGCGCATGCGCCGGAACAGGTCCAGGTTCTCTTCGACGCCGCGCTCGCGGTACGGCGAATTGCGCCCCGGCTCGGTGAGCGTGCCGCGGTATTCGCGCACCTGCTCGGCGGAGAGATCGCAGACGAAGGCGTGGCCGTCGCGGATCAGCTTCTCGGCAGCCAGGTAGTACACCTCGAAGTAGTCCGAAGCATGCCGCAGTTCGGCCCAGTCGAAGCCCAGCCAGCGCACGTCGTCCTGGATCGCGGCGACGAACTCGGGGTCTTCCTTGGCCGGATTGGTGTCGTCGAAGCGCAGGTTGCAGCGCCCGGCGAACTCGGCGGCGATGCCGAAATCCAGGCAGATCGCCTTGGCGTGGCCGATGTGCAGGTAGCCGTTGGGCTCTGGCGGGAAGCGGGTGCGGATGGCCGCGTGCTTGCCGCTGGCCAGGTCCTCGCGGACGATCTGGCGGATGAAGTCTTTCTTCTCGGCCGGGGCGGTGGCGTCGGTGGCGGGGGTCTCGGACATGCGCGCTTCAGCAGATAAGTAAAGCGCAAGTTTAGCCGAGCTGGCTGCTGGCCGCGCCGCCGCGTACGCTGCGGGTCCGTCTACCCCGAGATCGCGCCAATGCCGCTTCCCCGTCTGGTCATCGGCGACAAGAACCTGTCCTCGTGGTCCTTGCGGCCCTGGCTGCTGCTGCGGCACTTCGCGGTGCCGTTCGAGGAAGTGCCGCTGCCGCTGGACACGCCCGAGTTCGCCGCGCGCATCGGCGCCTATTCGCCGACCGGGCGGGTGCCGGCGCTGTGGGACGGCGAACTGCAGATCTGGGATTCGCTGGCGATCTGCGAGTACGCCAACGAGTGCTGGCTGGGCGGCCGCGGCTGGCCGGCCGACCTGGTAGTGCGGGCGCAGGCGCGGGCGGCGGCGTGCGAGATGCACTCCGGCTTCCTGGCGCTGCGCCGGCAGCTGCCGATGCAGGCCTGCCGCCAGCCCGACGGCCAGCACTGGGACGCCGAGGCGCAGGCCGATATCGCGCGCATCGTGCAGCTGTGGGCGACGCTGCGCGAGACCCATGGCGCCGGCGGGACGTTCCTGTGCGGCGACTTCGGCATCGTCGATGCGATGTTCGCGCCGGTGGCGGTGCGCTTCGCCGGCTACGGCGTGGCGGTGCCGGCGGCGGCCGCGCAATACATGGCGGCCCTGGAGGCCTTGCCGGCGATGCGCGAATGGTGCGCCGGCGCGGCCGCCGAAGTCGCGTTTGCCGACGTCACGGCGCGCGGCTGAGGGCGGGCCATCATGCAGATCGCCTACCGCGCCCAGCACCTGATCGACGCGCACCTGGCCAAGCACGCGCTGGAGGACGCCGGCATCACCGCGTTCGTGTTCGGCGAGGCGCTGCTCGGCGGCGCCGGCGAACTGCCGTTCGGCGTGGTGCAGGTCTGCGTGGCCGACGAACTGCTGGAGAAAGCACAGGAAGTGCTGACAGCACTGGGCCTGGGCGGCCAGGTCACGCGGGCGATGTAGTTGAGGGGCCGGGATTGGGGATTCGGGATTGGAGATTCGCAAGAGCCGCAGGCCCGCTTTTTCGAATCCCTAATCCCGAATCCCCAATCCCGGCCCCTAATCGGCCCGCCAGCCTGGTGGGGCGGCTTCCGGGTCGGCCAGGGCACGCAGGCGCTTGAACAGCACCGTGGTCTCGGCCACGTTCCAGACCCGCAGCGCGACTTCGAAGGTGTCCAGCGGCTTGGTCAGGAAGTCCTTGGCGCCCAGGCCGAGCGCGCGGTGGCGCGCGCTGCGGCTGGGGTCGGCGGTGAGCACGATCACCGGCAGGAAGCTGGACGCACCGGCCAGCCGCGACAGCTGCTCCAGGATCGCATAGCCGTCCAGCTCCGGCATCATCAGGTCGAGCAGGATCAGGTCCGGCGCGAACGCCGAGACCAGGCCCAGCACGCGTTGCGGGTCGGTGGTCGCCACCACCTGCTGGAAGCCTTCGCGCTGCAGCAGGTCTTCGAGCAGGCGGACGTTGGCCGGTTCGTCGTCGACGATCAGGATGCGCGAGGCGAGGACATCGTTGCGGGTCATGCGAGGTGTCGGTCCAGAACGGTGAAGAATTCGGCTACGTCCAGCGGTTTGGTCAGGTAGGCGCGCACGTTGTCGCCCTGCACCCGCGCCAGCGTGGCGGGCGTCGCGTCGGCGCTGACCACCACCACCGGGATCGCCGCGGTGTGCGGTTGCTCGCGCAGTTGCCGCAGCAGGTCCTCGCCGTTGCCGTCGCTCAGGTGCAGGTCGAGCAGGATCAGGTCGGGGCGGGCCTGTTGCAACTGCGCGCGCGCCTGCGCCAGCGTCGCCGCCTCGTGCAGGCGCCAGTGCGGGCGGCGCTCGGCCAGGGTGCGGATCAGCGCCTGGTTGGAGGGATTGTCCTCGACGCTGAGCACGCTGCGCTGGCCATCGCCGGCCGCCGTCGCGGCGATCGCCGGATGCGGCGCCGGCGCGTCGGCGGGCCGGTCCAGCGGCAGCGCGATCCAGAACCGTGAACCCTCCGGGCTGCTCTCCACCACGATGCGCCCGCCCATCGCTTCGGTCAGGCGCTTGCTCAACGCCAGGCCCAGGCCGGTGCCCTCGATCGCCGAGCGCTCCGCGCCCAGCCGCTCGAACGGGGTGAACAGGCGCTGCACCTGCTCGGCCGACAGGCCGTGGCCCTGGTCGTGCACGGCGATGCCCAGGAACTCGCCCTGCCGCTCTGCGCTCACCCGCACCTCGCCGCCGGGGCGATTGAACTTGATCGCGTTCGACAGCAGGTTGATCAGCACCTGGCGCAGGCGCTGCGGATCGGCGCGCACGGTCCAGGCGGGCGGGAATTGCAGCGGTTGCAGGGCGATGCCGCGGGTCTTCGCCTCGGGCGCGACTAGGCCCAGCGCTTCCTCGATCGCCGCGCGCACCGGGACCGGCTGCGGGCTCAGGTCGAGCTGGTCGGACTCGATGCGGGCGATGTCCAGCAGCTCGGTGATCAGCCCGAGCAGGTGCCGCCCGGCGCCGAGGATGTGCTGCAGCTGGCCGCGCTGCGCCGCGCCTGGCAGGTCCATCTCCAGCACCTGCGCGTAGCCGAGGATGGCGTTGAGCGGGGTGCGCAGTTCGTGGCTGCTGCGCGACAGGAATTCGGTCTTGGCGCGGTTGGCGGCCTCGGCCTCGCGCCGCGCCGACTGCGCTTCGGCGGCACGCGCGGCGAGCAGGGTGCTGGCCTGGTCCAGGCGTTGCGCGACCTGGCCCAGTTCGTCGCCGGTGCGCAGCTGCGGCGCCAGCGGCAGGCCTTCGCCCAGGCGGTCGGCGTTGGCCGACAGCACGCGCAGCCGCCGCGACAGCGACGAGGCGAACCAGGCCACCGCGAACACCGCGCCGAGTCCGCCCAGCATCGCCGCACACAGGGTGATCAGCAGGTTGCGCTGGCGCAGCGCCTGTGCCTTGGCGGTGCGGATCTGCAACTGCGCGGTCTCGTAGTTGCGCAGCTCGCGCAGTTCGGCGCGCAGGATGTCGAGCTTGACCTTGCCTTCGCTGAGCTGGCGGATCTCCTCTTCGCGGCTCAGGTCCGGCGCCAGCAGCCGCCGCCAGCCCTGCATCTTCTCCGCGAACAGCGGCTGGATGCGGGCGAAGCGCTGCGCCTGCAGCGGATCGGTGATGCGCTGCGCCAGGCGCTGCACCACGGTCTGCAGGCGCGGTTCGGCGTCGCGGTACGGGGTCAGGAACGCGTCCTGCCGCACCAGCCGGTAGCCGCGCACGCCGGCCGCGGTCTCGGCCAGCAGCGCGTGCGCCTCGTACAGGTCGCTGAGCACTTCCAGGGTCTGGCGCACGTCGTTCTCGGCGGCGATGTTCTGCCGTTCCACGCTGTAGATCGCCACCAATGCCGCCAGCAGCAGCAACAGCGGCAGCGCGACCACCGCCAGGCTCTTGCGGGTCAGCGGCCAGTCGTTCCAGCGCAGCGTGGCCGCGCTCACAGCGCCATCCCCGCCTGCACCGCATACACCGCCGCCTGGGTGCGATCGGATACCTGCAGCTTCTGCAGGATGCGCTCCACGTGGACCTTGGCGGTGCCGGCGGAAATGCCCAGTTCCGCGCCCAGCCCGGCATTGGTCAGGCCGCGCGGCAGCAACGCCAGCACCTGCCGTTCGCGCGCGCTGAGCGCGCCGAGCCGGTCCGGTTGCGCCGGCTTGCGGCGCCGCGGCGCACGCGCCGGTTCGGCCACCGCCGGCGCCAGCAGCGCGGCGATGGTGGCGATCGCCTGCACGTCGCCCGGCGCCGGCGCCATGCGCGCGTTCCAGCCCAGGCACAGCGTGCCCAGCGTGGCGCCCAGCGAGGCGATCGGCACGCACAGCTCGGCCGCGTCGCCCGCGCGCGCGGCCAGGCGCCACGACAGCGCCGGGCCGTCGGTGGCGACGCTGGCGCCGGGCGGCAGCGCGTCGCCATGGCTGGCCAGCACCAGGCTGCGGCTGCCGCGCAGCGCCAGCACCGCGGCGTGCGGCGCATCCAGCAGCTCGCGCGCCAGGCGCAGCGCGGCGGCTCCGGCCTGCTCGGCGCCCGCGGCGCGGGTCACCGCGTCGGCGGCGTCGGCCACCGCCTGCCAACGCGCGCTGTCGGCCGCTTCGCGACGCAGTTCCTGCCGCCATTGGCCTGCATTGAGCGGGGCTTGCATGCTGTTCTCCACTATGCCGATCGGCATATTCGAGGATATGCCGCCCAGCGGATTTTACGCAAGCCGCCGCTGCCAATACTGGCTTCGCCCCGAGATGGCATTCCCTCATCCACAGCGGAGATCCACCATGCGTCGCATCCTGTTCACCCTGGTCCTGAGCCTGTCCACCACCACCGCGCTGGCGGCTCCGGCGATGCACTACGATGCCCGGCCGTCGTTGCCGGCCGCGGGCGAGGAGCGCGAGATCGCCGGCCTGTTCGACCGCTGGAACGCGGCGCTGGCCACCGGCAACGCCGACCGCGTCGCCGACCTGTATGCCCGCGACGGCGTGCTGCTGCCGACCGTGTCCAACCAGGTCCGGGCCAGCCGCGCCGAGATCAAGGACTACTTCGACCACTTCCTGGCGGCCAAGCCGCAGGGCGTCATCAACTACCGCCAGGTGCGGCTGCTCGACGACGACAGCGCGGTCGATGCCGGCGTCTACACCTTCACCCTGACCAATCCGGACGGCAGCACCCGCAAGGTGCAGGCGCGCTACACCTTCGTCTACGAGAAGCGCGACGGCCGCTGGCTGATCATCAACCACCACAGCTCGGCGATGCCGGAACTGGCGGGCGGCGGCAGCAAGACCGCGGCGCATTGAGCTGGCGGGCGTGTGGCCTGGGCCGATGGCGGCCCAGCGCCACGCGCACCTTGAAAGCCGGTGCCAGCAGCGCCATCCAGAAGGCATCCCTTTCGATGCCAGGAGTCCGCGCCATGTTGGGAATCGGTGCCTTCAAGCAGCGCCTGCCGCGCCCGGGCGAAAGCCTGCCCGGCCGCACGGAGCCGCTGCCGCTGCACAACCGCCATTTCGTCAACGACCACCCGCTGCGCGATGCGTTCGCCGGCCTGCAGCAGGTGCAGTTCGGCCTGGGTTGCTTCTGGGGCGCCGAGCGCAAGTTCTGGTCGCTGCCGGGGGTGTTCAGCACCGCGGTCGGCTACGCCGGCGGGCAGACGCCCAACGCCACCTACCGGGAAGTGTGCTCCGGTCAGACCGGCCACACCGAGGCGGTGCTGGTGGTGTTCGATCCGCAGGCGCTGAGCTTCGAGCAGTTGCTGCAGACCTTCTGGGAAAGCCACGATCCGACCCAGGGCATGCGCCAGGGCAACGATACCGGCACCCAGTACCGCTCGGCGATCTACTGCAGCAGCCAGGCGCAGTACGACGCGGCCATCGCCAGCCGCGACGCCTACCAGCAGCGCCTGCGCGCGGCCGGCTACGGCGAGATCACCACCGAGATCCTGTTCCCGGCACCGCCGTTCTACTACGCCGAGGACGAGCACCAGCAATACCTGGCCAAGAACCCGGGCGGCTACTGCGGATTGGGCGGCACCGGGGTCAGCTGCCCGCTCGGCCTGGAGGCCTGAGCCGGCCGCGCAGCGTCCACGCGCTGCGCGGTCCTCACGCGCGCCGGTTTCAGGCCGGCGCGCGCTGCGTCACACGAATTCGGCAGCGAACATCTGCCGCATCTGCGCGATCTGTTCCTCGCGCTCGGGATGCAGCTGGCGCAGGCATTCCAGCGCGAAACTGACCGGGCTGGTGCCAGGTGCGGTGATCAGCCCGTCCGCATTGACCGCTTTCTGTTCGAGGTAATGCGCGGTGCCGGCATAGACGCCCACGTGCTCGCGCAGGAACGCCTGGGAATTGCTGGTGTGCGGCCGCGTATCGAGCAATCCGGCGTAGGCCGGCGCGATGGTGGCGCCGCAGATCGCCGCGACCGCGCGGCCGGCGTCGATGCGCTGCTGCAGCAGCGCACTGAGCCCGGGAATCTCGCCGGCCTGCCAGCGCTCGCTGCCCGGCAGCAGCCATAGGTCCGCATCCAGCGGCGCCAGGTCCGACAACGCGTAGTCCGGGTGCAGGTTCAGCCCGCCGATCGAGCTGACCGGTTTGCCGTCGATGCTGGCGACCTGGATCTCATCGCCGAACCAGGCCCGCGCCGCCGGCAGGATGGTGCCGATCTCCCAGTCCGCCACGCCATCGACCATCACTACCGCGATCGTTGCCATTTGCCGCACCTGTGCTGTGGAGCGCGCAGCTTAGCCGGCGAAAAGTTGCGGCGGCGCCAACGCGGTGTCGAAAGCGCTATCGCGCGTGCGTCGAGCCTGTGCGTGTCTTCGGCGTTAGGCCGTGTTGCCGCATGCACGCTGTGTGCAGCGTGCTATCGCTTCTTAACAGCGACGGAGTCCGGAGCGAATCGGGAATCGAACGCAAAGCAGAAACCCGCTTCGCCCATTCCCCATTCCCCATTCCCGTTTTTCCCCATTCCCAGCACCAAAAAAAGAGCGGCGTTGCCGCCGCTCGGGGGTCGTGCCATTGGCAGCCGCGGTCAGATGGCCAGCTTCTGCCGGATCGTGTCGCGCAGCGCCTGCAGGTCCTTGGCGAAGGTGTCGATGCCGCTGGCCAGCTTCTCGGTCGCCATCGGATCGGCGGCCAGGTCGGTGGCGAACTGCTTGGCATCGATCGGTGCGATCTGCGCGCCGTCGGCTTGGCCGGGCGACAGCTTGCGCGGCAGCTCGCCATGGTCGGCGTCGAGCTTTTCCAGCAGGTCCGGCGAGATGGTCAGGCGGTCGCAGCCGGCCAGCGCCTCGATCTGCGCGGTGGAGCGGAACGAGGCGCCCATCACCACCGTCTGCGAACCGCGGCGCTTGAACTCGGCGTACACGCCGCGCACGAACTGCACGCCCGGGTCTTCGTCGATGTTGGCCGGGGTCTGCCCGTTGGCCACGTACCAGTCCAGGATGCGGCCGACGAACGGCGAGATCAGGAACACGCCGGCCTCGGCGCAAGCCAGCGCCTGGGTGCGGTTGAAGATCAGCGTCAGGTTGCAGTCGATGCCGTCCTTCTGCAGTTGGCGCGCGGCCTCGATGCCTTCCCAGGTCGCGGCGACCTTGATCAGGATCTTGTCCTTGGATACGCCGCGTTCGGCGTACATGGCGATGAACTTGTGCGCCTTGGCGATGGTCGCGGCGGTGTCGTGGGCCAGGTCGGCGTCCACCTCGGTGGACACGCGCCCGGGCACCAGCGCGCTGAGCTTGCTGCCCACGCCGATGGTCAGGCGGTCGGCGATCTCGTCGACCAGGGTGGCGTGATCGCCGTCCTGGCCGCGCGCCCAGGCCAGCGCCTCGTCGATCAGGTCGGCGTAGACCGGCAGGTCCAGGGCTTTCTTCACCAGGGTCGGATTGGTGGTGCAATCGACCGGCTTGAGCCGCTTGATCGCATCGTAGTCGCCGGTATCGGCCACGACCACGGACAACTCGCGCAGCTGAGCCAGTTTGGAAGGAGCGGAAGACGTCATCGATAGTTCTCGGAACGGATGGAATGGAGGATAAGCCCGCGCACGTTAACCCGCCGCGTGCACGAAGTCGCTTGCCGGCTGCACCGCGAGCACGCGCAGCCGCAGCGCGCGGCCGCCGGGGGCCTGCCAGTCGATCGACTGGCCCACGGCCAGGCCGAGCAGGGCGCTGCCGACCGGCGCCAGCACCGAGATGCGGCCTTGCGCGGCATCGGCTTCGTGCGGATAGACCAGGGTCAGTTGGTGGCGTTCGCCGTGCAGTTCGTCTTCGCATTCCACGCGCGAGTGCATGGCGACGATGCCGGCGGGAAGTTGCTCGGGCGGCACCACCGTGGCACGGCCGAGTTCTTCGCCCAGCGCGAGCGCGGCCGGGTGCTGCTTCAAGGCGGGGGACTCGAGCAAGGCCTCCAGACGGGCCAGGTCGTGGCTGGATACGATCAGTGAAGGGGGCAGGCCGCTTTGCGGTTGAGAGGACATGGCAAACTCCTTGGGTCATGAAAAAGGCGGCGCTGCGAGGCGCCGCCCGGATGGCGCTGGCTGTCGCGTGGCATCGGCCGCAGGGCCGATGGCCGCGCTCAGACAGCAGTGACGTGCGGCTGCGTGGGCAGCAGTTGTTCCAGCAACGCCAACAGCAACGGGCCGTCGAACAAGGCGGTGTAGCTGACGCTGACCTTGCTGCCGCCGCGCAACTGGAACTGCAGGCGCGAGGTCCACGCCGACACGTCCATGGCGACGATGTCGTCGATGCGGATCTGGTTGCCGGCAAAGGCGAGGCGCTCGCGGCTCAGCTGCACCGTCTCGAGCGGGCCGCGGGTGAAACCCTTCATGTTGACCGCGAATTCGCGGCGGATCGCGCCGGCGGTGGTGACCATGCGGAAACTCAGTGTCTGCCCGGCATCGAGCTTGGCCATCAGCACCGGCACGCGCGCCTGCAGGTATCCGTGCATGAAGCGGTCGAGGAACTTGTAGTAGCCGCCGATGTTGCCGTTGGCGGCCTGCCACTGTTCCTGGCCTTCGCGCCGCCAGCCCAGGTTGACCGACAGCCCGGCGCGGTAGAACTGGCAGGTTTCGACGATGTCGCGATAGAGGTAGGTGCCATCGCTGCGCTCGGGAAACTGGCGCACGCCCAGCTCGCCCTGTTCCCAGCCGCCGCGGCGGATCGCCCAGCCCAGCAGAATGGTCAGCACGCCGACCAGCGCCAGGCCGAGCATGATCCATTGCAGCGTCTGCGCCGCTTCCGGCGCGACCTTGTCGCGCACCGCGAACAGAAGCACGCCGCAGGCCAGCAGCGCCAGGCCGAACAGCATGACCAGGATCGACAGCGTCGCATTGTTGCGATGGCGGCCGAGCACGGTTCCGATAGACGTCATCCGCATTCCTCTACACAGGTAATCGCGGGATTGTCGCACCGACGGCCGTAAACCGGGCGTTAGCGTCGCCCGCGCGCCTTGCGCCAATGGCGCGGTGCCACGCTCAGAGTGTCGCCCCGCGAGGCGGCAGCGCGGCGGCCACCGGGGCGAGACTCGACGGCGCGGCCTTGGCCGACAGCAGCGCCTCGGGCAGCGCCTTGAACAGTTTCGCCAACTGCTCCAGGAAATCGCTCATCGCCGAACTGCGGCGCCACAGCATCGCGATGCGCCGGCTCGGGCCGGAGGCGTCGTCGAAGCGCAGCAGGTGGATGTTGGACGAGTTGGTCACCGGCGGCTGCACCGCCAGCAAGGGCAGCAAGGTCACGCCGACATTGGCGGCCACCATCTGCCGCAGCGTTTCCAGGCTGGTGGCCTGGAATTCGGCTTTTTCCAGCGCGCCGGACAGGTGGCACACGTCCAAGGCCTGCTCGCGCAGGCAATGGCCGTCCTCCAGCAACAGCAACCGTTGCTGGTGCAGCTCGCTCAGGCTCAACGAATCGCGCTTGGCCAGCGGATGGCCATCCGGCACCGCCAGCACGAACGGTTCCTCGAACAGGAATTCGGTATGCAACTGGTCGTCGTGCAGCGGCAGCGCGAGCAGCGCCGCATCCAGCCGGCCTTCGCGCAACCGGGTCAGCAGCACGTCGCTCTTTTCCTCGATCAGCAGCAGTTCCAGTTGCGGGAAGCGCTCGCGGATGCCGGGAATCACATGCGGCAGCAGGTACGGGCCCAGCGTCGGGAAGATGCCCAGGCGCACCGTACCCGCTTCCGGGTCCTGGCTGCGCCGCGCCGCTTCCTTCATCTGCTCGATCTCGGCGACGATGCCGCGCGCGCGGCTGGCCGCCTCGCGCCCGGCCGGGGTCAGCATGACCTTGCGCGGCGCACGCTCGACCAGCGGCACGCCCAGTTCGTCCTCCAGCTTCTTGATCTGCGTGGACAGCGTCGGCTGGCTGACGAAACAGGCCGCCGCGGCACGCCCGAAATGCTTGTGATCGGCCAGCGCCACCAGGTATTTCAGATCACGCAGGTTCATCGGCAGGTTCCTTGGCGGTGCGGGCTGTGCTGAGAACAGCATAGACCCCGCGCCGGGTCGCGGCGCGAGGTCGCTGCGGCGTGACCGGGTCAGGCCGCTTCGGCGACCGAACTGCTCACCGGCGCGCTGCTGCGGATCAGGTGGTCGAACGCGCTCAGCGCCGCCTTGGAGCCTTCGCCCATGGCGATGATGATCTGCTTGTACGGCACCGTGGTGGCATCGCCGGCGGCGAACACGCCGGACAGCGAGGTCTGGCCGCGGTCGTCGACCACGATCTCGCCGCGCGGCGACAGCGCCACCGTGCCCTGCAGCCATTCGGTGTTGGGCAGCAGACCGATCTGCACGAAGATGCCTTCCAGCGCCAGGCGGTGGATATCGCCGCCGACGCGGTCCTTGTAGACCAGCCCGGTGACCCTGCTGCCGTCGCCGATCACCTCGGTGCTCTGCGCGTTGACGATGATGTCCACGTTGCCCAGGCTGCGCAGCTTGCGCTGCAGGACTTCGTCGGCGCGCAGCTTGGCGTCGAACTCGACCAGGGTGACGTGGCTGACGATGCCGGCCAAGTCGATCGCCGCTTCCACGCCGGAATTGCCGCCGCCGATCACCGCCACGCGCTTGCCCTTGAACAGCGGGCCGTCGCAATGCGGGCAATAGGCCACGCCCTTGTTGCGGTACTGGTCCTCGCCGGGCACGTTCATCTGCCGCCAGCGCGCGCCGGTGGACAGGATCACGCTGCGGCTCTTCAGCGACGCGCCATTGGCCAGCCTGATCTCGACCAAGCCGTCGGCGCCGGCCGCAATCAGCTGTTCGGCGCGCTGCAGGTTCATGATGTCCACGTCGTACTGGCGCACGTGCTGCTCCAGCGCCGCGGCCATCTTGGGGCCCTCGGTCTCCTGCACCGAAACGAAGTTCTCGATCGCCATGGTGTCCAGCACCTGGCCGCCGAAACGCTCGGCCGCCACGCCGGTGCGGATGCCCTTGCGCGCGGCATAGATCGCCGCCGCCGCGCCGGCCGGGCCGCCGCCGATCACCAGCACATCGAACGGCGCCTTGGCGGCGATGTTGGCCGCATCGCGCTTGGCCGCGCCGGTGTCGAGCTTGGCCACGATCTGCTCCAGGCTCATGCGGCCCTGGTCGAACACTTCGCCGTTGAGGTACACGGTGGGCACCGACATGATCTGCCGCGCCTCGACCTCGTCCTGGAACAGCGCGCCGTCGATCGCCACGTGCTTGATGTTCGGGTTCAGCACCGCGGCCAGGTTCAGCGCCTGCACCACGTCCGGGCAGTTCTGGCAGGACAGCGAGAAATAGGTTTCGAACACGTACTCGCCGGGCAGGTTGCGCACCTGCTCGATGACCTCGGCGGTGGCCTTGGACGGATGCCCGCCGACCTGCAGCAGCGCCAGCACCAGCGAGGTGAACTCGTGGCCCAGTGGCAGCCCGGCGAAGCGCAGGTGGATGTCGTGGCCGGGGCTGGTCAGCGCGAACGACGGAGTGCGCTCGCCGCTGTCGCGGTGCACGTCCAGGCTGATCTGGTCCGACAGCAGCACCAGGTCTTCGAGCAGGTCGAGCATCTCGCGCGACTTGGCGCCGTCGTCCACCGACGCGGTGATGTGGATGGGCCGAACGACCCGCTCCAGGTAAGCCTTCAACTGGGTTTTCAGATCGGCATCCAACATGGCGGACTCCTGACGATGGGCAAAGCGAGGGGAAGGCGTTGCTGCCGCAGGGGCAGACCGCCGAAAGAATTGGGAGGAGGGGTGAACCGCAGCCGGCGCGCGCTGCCGGTGGCTGGCGTGAGGCGGGCGTAGCGGCCGCGACGCGGGCTGCGGTTCACCCCCACCCCCGCCGAAGCGGCGGAGATGGGAGTGGGGCGGCTTAGATCTTGCCGACCAGGTCCAGCGACGGCTTCAGGGTCTTTTCGCCTTCCTTCCACTTGGCCGGGCACACTTCGCCCGGATGCGAGGCGACGAACTGCGCGGCCTTGAGCTTGCGCAGGGTCTCGGTGACGTCGCGGGCGATCGCGTTGTCGTGGATTTCCAGCGTCTTGATCACGCCTTCCGGGTTGATCACGAAGGTGCCGCGCAGGGCGAGGCCTTCCTCGTCGATGTGCACGCCGAACGCGCGGGTCAGCTGGTGGGTCGGGTCGCCGACCAGCGGGAACTGCGCCTTGCCGACGGCCGGCGAGGTCTCGTGCCACACCTTGTGCGAGAAATGGGTGTCGGTGGTGACGATGTAGACCTCGGCGCCGATCTTCTGGAACTCGGCGTAGTTGTCCGCGGCGTCTTCCACTTCGGTGGGGCAGTTGAAGGTGAAGGCGGCCGGCATGAAGATCAGCACCGACCACTTGCCCTTCAGGTCCGCGTCGGTGACTTCGATGAATTCGCCGTTCTTGTAAGCGTTGGCCTTGAACGGCTGGACCTGGGTGTTGATCAGAGACATGGAGTTTCCTCGTGGTTGCGAAGGGGGACGGGGGATAGAACGAGGCTCATCATAGGAGGGGTCGATAGATATCTCAAATCGATTGATGGAATTGAATAGATAGATTTTGTCTATCGCTATTCAAGCCTGGCTCTTTGCTGCGCTGCGGGGGAAGCACGCAGTCGCAACGTTCTACCACGTTGGCTTTTCCGGACCGCTGCGGCATCGTGACGTCGATGAACGCCCCCACCCCCGAGTCCCTGCTGCGCGCGGCCTGCGCACAGATCGACCGCGCCGATGCCGAAGCCTTGCTGATCCACGCTCTGCAGCGCGACCGCGCTTGGCTGTTCGCGCATGCCCGCGACCCGTTGCCCGCGGATGCCGCCGAGCGCTTCGGCGCGCTGCTGGCGCGGCGCGCGCAGGGCGAGCCGGTGGCCTACCTGACCGGCCGCCGCGGCTTCTGGACCCTGGACCTGGCGGTCGGCCCGGCCACGCTGATCCCGCGCGCGGATACCGAGCGCCTGGTGGAACTGGCGCTGGAGCGGCTGGACACGGCGCCGGGCCGCCGCGCCGCCGACCTGGGCACCGGCAGCGGCGCGATCGCGCTGGCGCTGGCCAGCGAGCGGCCGCAGGCGCAGGTGCTGGCCACCGACCTGAGCGAAGCCGCGTTGGCGGTGGCGCAAGCCAATGCGCGCACGCACGGCCTGCACAACGTCCGCTTCGCCCACGGCCCCTGGCTGGCGCCGCTGGCCGGACAGCGCTTCGACCTGATCGCCAGCAACCCGCCCTACATCGCCGCCGGCGACCCGCACCTGGCGCAGGGCGACCTGCGCTACGAACCGGCCAGCGCACTGGCGTCCGGCACCGACGGGCTGGACGACATCCGCGTCATCGTCGCCGGCGCAGCGGCGCACCTGCAGCCGGGCGGCTGGCTGCTGCTGGAGCATGGCTGGGAGCAGGGCGAGGCGGTGCGCGCGCTGCTGACCGATGCCGGCTTCGACAACGTGGCGACCTACCAGGACCTGGAGGCGCGCGACCGGGTCACGCTGGGGCGCTGGCCGGCCGGCTGACGTGGTCGCAGACGGTTGCGTCTGGACGGATGTCGCACGCGTGCCGGCCGCGCAAACAGCGTCCGTGAACGCGGGCAGGGCCGCGTCTTCCCCGCTAAAATCGGGTTTTTCCGCAGGAACCGCCATGCGCACCCTATATCCCGAGATCGAACCGTTCGACAGCGGCATGCTGCCGGTGGACGCGCGCCACACGCTGTACTACGAACAGTGCGGCAACCCGCAGGGCAAGCCGGTGGTGCTGCTGCACGGCGGACCGGGCGGCGGCTGCAACGCCAAGATGCGTCGCTTCCACGATCCGGCCAAGTACCGCATCGTGCTGTTCGACCAGCGCGGCTCCGGCCGCTCCACACCGCATGCGGACCTGGTCGACAACACCACCTGGGATCTGGTGGCCGACATCGAGAGGCTGCGCGAAACGCTCGGCATCGAACGCTGGCAGGTGTTCGGCGGCAGCTGGGGCTCGACCCTGGCGCTGGCCTACGCGCAGAGCCATCCGTCGCGCGTCACCGAACTGGTGCTGCGCGGCATCTTCATGCTGCGCCGTTGGGAACTGGAGTGGTTCTACCAGGAAGGCGCCAGCCGCCTGTTTCCCGATGCCTGGGAGCACTACGTCGCCGCGATTCCGCCGGTGGAGCGCGCCGACCTGATCTCCGCGTTCCATCGCCGCCTCACCAGCGACGACCAGGCCACGCGCCTGGCCGCGGCGCGCGCGTGGAGCGTGTGGGAAGGCGCCACCAGCTTCCTGCACGTGGATGCGGATTTCGTCAGCGGCCACGAGGACGCGCAGTTCGCGCTGGCGTTCGCGCGCATCGAGAACCACTACTTCGTCAACGGCGGCTTCTTCGAGGTGGAAGACCAGTTGCTGCGCGACGTAGGCAGGATCGCCGACATCCCCGGAGTAATCGTGCAGGGCCGCTACGACGTGGTGTGCCCGCTGCAGAGCGCCTGGGAGCTGCACAAGGCCTGGCCGAAGGCGACGCTGCAGATCACCCCAAGCGCGGGCCATTCCGCGTTCGAGGTGGAGAACGTCGACGCCCTGGTGCGCGCCACCGACGCCTTCGCCTGAGGCTGGCATGCCGTGTGCCGCATTCGCGGCACACGGCATGCGGCAATGTCCGCACTGTCGGCCTGGATCGGGCCAGGTTGCGAGGCATCCGCCAGCGGCTTGCGCATGCGCGTTGCCGTTGTTGCCCGCGCCGGCGTCCGGTTCAACCCTTTCGTTTTGCCGCGTTTCCGCGGCGATACACGCGTTCGACCTCGAACACGCCGCCGCGCTGCGATTCGGCATGGCCTTCGGCGCGGATGTGCACCCGCAGGCTGTCCGCATCCTGCGCATCGGTGGTGTAGCGGTAGGACACGCGGATGCCGTTGCTGGTGCTGATTTCCACCAGCATGCCGTCGGGATTGTCGTGCAGCAGCGCCTGCACGCCGGGTGCGATCTGCACGCGTGCTCCGGACAGCGGCAGGATCAACACGTCGCTGCTGTCGGGGCGGCCGAACACCACCGATTCGCGGGTGCGGTACAGCAGGAGCGTGTCGGTCAACGGCGCGGCGAACTCCATCTCCGGACGCAGCATCTGCAGCGGACCGCTGGCGCGGCGTGCGCCGGATCCACCGCCGGGAGCACCGCCCGGCGGACCGCCTTCGCCGCCTGGACCGCCCGAGTCTTCGTGACCGCCGCCCGGACCTGCGCCGTCAGGCGCGGGTCCGCCAGCGGCCTTTTGCCGTGGCAGCGCGCGCTCGGCGGCCTTTTCGGCCTGCTTGGCGGCTTTCTTGTTGGCCTTGGCGTCGGCCTGCCATTGCGTCGGCGGGTCGGTGGCCACCTGTTGCGCGAACGCCGGGACCTGCAGCATCAGCACCAGCAGCAGAAGAGGGGACAGCGACGGCGAACGGGCACGGCAAGACTCCGACAGGCGACGAGGCCGACGATGCCGACGATGCTACGGCGCGGCGTTCGCGCGCTCTTGCCGTGGTGTGTCGCCGCCGGCCACGCAGCGCGCGCCGCTTCTTTTTCCCTGCGGGACCATGCTGCCTTTTCGGGGGAAGGTGCCCGGCGGGGGATGAAGGCGCGGGCGAAGTCCTGGCAGTTCGCTGCAGTCGGGACTGAAGTCCCTCCCACAACACGCCGGCCGGTTCATCGGCTGGCCCAATGTCCCTGAAAGGGCGGCCGGGATGGTTTCGGAGCGTGGGTCGCGACGGACGTTGCAAGTCCTGCCCATCGCGACCGATGCTCCGATCCCGCGCAAGTCACTGCGGGATGCGGCTGTGCCTGGGGCGAAATCGCCCTACAGGTACAGCCCCTCGGTCCGCAGCGCCGCGGCGCCGTTGCCGGCGACCCCCGCGGCGCTGGCAGGACGCGGATCCAGCCGCGCCTGGTCGGTCTCGTCGGTCCACACCACGAACGACTCCAGCGTGTTGTAGCCGAAGGTGTTGCTGATCGCCACGTCGGCGGCATCGCGGCCGCGCGCGATCAGCACCCGGCCGATGCGCGGCAGGTTGTGGCGCGCGTCGAAGGTGTACCACTGCCCGTCCAGGAACGCCTCGAACCAGCCGGAGAAATCCATCGGCGCCGCCGAGGCGGGCACGCCGATGTCGCCCAGGTAGCCGGTGCAGTAGCGCGCCGGGATGTTCATGCAGCGGCACAGCGCGATCGCCGAGTGGGCGAAGTCGCGGCACACGCCGCGGCCTTCCTGCAGCGCCTGCGCCGCGCTCTTGGTCGGCCGCGCATGTTCGTAGCCGAATTCGATCTGCGCATGCACGTAGTCGCAGATCGCCTGCACCCGCGCCCAGCCGGTCGGCGCGCTGCCGAACAGGTCCCAGGCCATGCCGCTGAGCAGGTCGGTCTCGCAGTAGCGGCTACCGAGCAGGTACATCAGGGTGTCGTCCGGCAGGTCCTGCACCGGGGTCTGCGGCGCGTCGTAGCGGTACTGGTCGGGCAGGCCGCTGTCGCGTACCACCGCGTCGGCACGCAGGGTCAGCACGCCGGCCGGTGCCAGCATGCGCGTGCAGCTGTTGCCGAACTGGTCGCGATAGCCGCGCAGCGGGATCGCCGGTTCGGTCTGCAGCGCGGTGGCCACGACGATGTCGGTGCGGCGGCTGTCGTGGATGTCGAGCATCGCCAGCACCGGGGTGGGCTGCAGGAAACGGTAGCGGATCTCGTAGCCGAGGCGGATGAGCATGGGGGCAGGGGGTCCGGTGCATGCAGCGAGGGGGCGTCCGAATGGACGGCGATGCACCGAGAGTGCGCAGCCTGCGCTCAGCCCGGTGTGAAGGCAGCTTGCAACCGATTCAGCATGCTGAGCAAGCGCTGCGCCCATTGCCGCTGTCCTGCGGGGTCGGCGATCAGGTCCTGGCGGATCTCCAGTTCCACGTGCGCCAGGCCGCGCGCCTCAGCGTGCACCGGGATCGCGTAGTCGGTGGCATCGCTGACCGAATACGGCTCATTGTCGCCGACCACCAGGCCCGGCTCGGCGCGCAATTCGGCCAGCAGCGCCTGCGCAAAGCGCGCATCGCGCTGGTACAGCACGCCGGCGTGCCAGGGCCGGGACGCGCCCGCCATCGACGGAGTGAAGCTGTGCATCGCGATCAGGATGGTGGCGATGCCTGCGTCGCGGCGCCGGTCCAGTTCCGCGGCGATACGCGCGTGGTAGGGCGCGAAGATCGCGCTGGCGCGCGCCGCGCGCGCGGCGGCGTCCAGGCCCTGGTTGCCCGGTACCACGGTGCCGTCGCTGACCTCGGCGATCGACCCCGGCGCCGACAGCGGCCGGTTGCAGTCGATCACCAGCCGCGAATAGGTCTGCACGATCGCGAACGCATCCAGCGCCTGCGCCAGTTCGGCGGTGACCCCGGCGATGCCGATGTCCCAGCCGATGTGCCGGTCCAGTTCGTGCTGCGGCAGGCCCAGGCCGGCCAGCGCCTGCGGCACCTGCTGCCCGGCGTGGTCGGCGATCAGCAGGTAGGGCGAACGGCCCTGCGCCTGGAGCACGCGGTAGGGCGGCGGATCGCCTGCGCCGAGCAGGGACGGCGCGGTGTCGGCGCGCGCAGTCCGGTCAGCCACGCGGGGTGCCGTCCAACTGGTGCTCGATCATCCACAGCCCGGCCCACAGCTTGGCGTCCAGCTCGTAGCCTTCGCCCATCTTCTGCACCAGCCAGGCCGCGGCGCGGGCGCGCGGCACCGTGTGCACGGTGATGTCCTCGCTGGCGTCGCCGCCGCCGTCGCCGACCTTGCGCAGGCCGCTGGCACGGACGAAGGCGACCTTCTCATTGCTGGCGCCGGAGGAGGTCGGGCCGATCATCAGCACCTCGGCGTGGTCGGCGGTCCAGCCGGTCTCTTCCTCCAGTTCGCGCACCGCCGACACTTCGATCGACTCGCCCGCGTCGATGTCGCCGACCAGCCCGGCCGGCATCTCGATGGTGCGCGCCTGTAGCGGCACGCGGAACTGTTCGACGAACAGCACCTCGTCGTCCGGGGTCACCGCGACGATGATCGCGGCCAGGCCGCCGGCGTGCACGCGTTCGGAATATTCCCAGGTGCCGCGCACCACCATGCGCTGGTATTTGCCTTCGTAGACGATGCGGGGCGGGGAATCGTGGCGGGTCATGGGTAGCGTTCGCTCGGTTCGGAAGAAGGAGGCGTGGCCGCGTCGACGCGCGGCTGACTGTACCGAAGTGTAGAGCCATCGGCATCGCGATGATGCGCGTGCGCTTGTGCTGTGACAGGATTTGGGAACGGTTGCCTGCGGGCGGTGCTTTTGGTTCGGGCGCTTTTTCGACGCCGCAACGTGCATCGCTTCGTTTGTCGCGGCTGAAGCCGCTCCTACAGGGGCACGGGCGATTGGCTAAGCGCTGCGCGCCGGTCGGCACGCTTGCCGCTTCTGCTGGCGCGAGACCGATTGGAATCGTTCTGCGAGTGTGTCATCCCGCGTCACGCCGACGCCTAGCCGACGGCGCCGTCCAGCCCGGCGGCCTGCAGCAACCGGCGCCGGGTCAGCGGGCCGAAGCGCAGCGCTTCGCACAGGCCGTGCAGCATGTCGGCGTCGGCCTGGCCGCGGGCGAAGCCGGGCGCGGCCGAATGCAGCGGCGCGTCCAGCGCGATGGTGGCCAGTTGCCGCCACAGCAGCGCGTGTTCGCGCTGCTCGCGCAGGCGCACCGCCATCTGCGCCGCGCCGCGCAGGCGCAGGAACGCCACTTCGTCGATCCGCGCCAGCAGCGTGTCCAGGTCGCCGAAATGCGCCAGCAGGATCGCCGCCGACTTGGCGCCGATGCCGGTGACGCCGGGAATGTTGTCGATCGCATCGCCGGTCAGCGCCAGGTAGTCGGCGATCTGGTGCGCGTGCACGCCGTGCCGCGCCTTGACCCCGGCCGTGCCCCAGCGCTGGCCGCGCGCGTAGTCCCACTGTTCGTCGAAGTCGAGCAGCAGCAGTTGCGACAGGTCCTTGTCGGCGGACACGATCACGCCATGGAAGCCTTCGCCGCGCATGCTGTGCAGGGCGCTGCCGATCAGGTCGTCGGCCTCGTAGTCGTGATGGGCGAGCACGCCCAGGCCGAGCGCCGCGCACAGCGCCTTGCAGTGCGCGAACTGGCGCCGCAGCGCATCCGGCGCCGGCGCGCGGTTGGCCTTGTAGGCCGGGTACAGGCGATTGCGGAAGCAGCTGTCCAGCGCTTCGTCGAAGGCGATCGCGATGTGCTGCGGGCGCTCGCGCTCGAGCAGGTCGAGCAGGAAGCGGGCGAAGCCGTGCACCGCGTTGGTCGGCCAGCCCTGCGCGTCCTGGAACTCGTCCGGGATCGAGTGCCAGGCGCGGAACACGTACAGGCTGGCATCGACCAGGTACAGCGGCCGCGTCGGCGCCGCTGCGTTCACGGCGTCCAATCGCTCAGCAGCTGCTGAGGATCCGGGCGCTCGCGCTCCGGCGCCTGCATGCGCGGCGTGCCGATATGGATGAAACCGGCGATGCGCTCGTTCTCGGCCAGGCCCAGCCGCGCCGCCACGGCATCGTCGTAGGCCATCCAGGCGGTCAGCCACTGCGCGCCGAAGCCGTAGGCCTGCGCCGCCTGCAGCAGCGCGAAGCAGACCGAGCCGGCGGTCAGCCATTGCTCGATCTCCGGCACTTTCGCCTCGCGCTGCAGCCGCGCGATCACCGCGATCGCCAGCGGCGCATGCGCGAAGCGGTCGCGATCCTTCTCTACCGCGGCGGGCGGGGCGCCCGGGTCGCGCTGCAGCGTGCGCTCGGCCAGGAAGTCGCCCAGCGCCAGGCGCGCCGGGCCGGCGATGCGCAGGAACCGGAACGGCACCAGCTTGCCGTGATCGGGCACGCGCACCGCCGAGCGCAGCATCGCCAGCAGGGTCGCCTCGTCGGGTCCCGGCTCGCCCAATTGCTTGGACGGCACCGAGCGGCGCTCATCCAGCGCTTGCAGCGAGTGAAGTGTGCGCATAGTCTCGATTCCGTGGGGCGGGCGCCGAATTATAGTCGCGTGCCCAAAAGCGGCAGCGGATGCCGCGGTTACACGGAGAGTCAAGCTTCATCCTCGATCTGCCGCTAACTTCCGAATTGACGTCGGTCTCACTTGCGCTTGCGTATCACACTGCCATGACAATCGCCGAATATGCCGAGGAGCTGCTGCCCAGCCGCAACTCGGACCTGCTCGACCAGGTCCGGGACGTGGTGTCGGTGCCGCTCGCCGAGGCATTCGGCGAGGTGCTGGACGTGCTCGCCGACGCGCTGTTCCGCATGGCCGAGCGTGCGGGGCCGACCCAGAACGACTATTTCGAGGCGATCCAGCTGCTGCGGCAGCAGCGCGAGCCGATCGCGGCGCGCTTCCGCGGCCATCTGGCGCAGGCCTGGCAGGCGCTGGAAGCCGGCCGCCCGCTGTCGGTTGAACGCACCCTGGCGCGCGAGCGCGGCGACCTGAGCCTGGTCTCCGAACAGGAACTGGACGTGCGCCTGGCGGTGCGCAACCTGGCCGGCGCGATCCAGCACCGCTGGCGCCCGGAACTGATGCGGCTCAACCGCTTCCTCGGCTTCATCGCCGGTGGCCAGCGCATCGATGCCGACAACAACCCGTTCGGTCCCGAGCATATCGGCGCGGCGGTGTATGCGGCGCTGCACGGGCTGGTGCTGGCGCCGCAGGTGCAACTGGCGATCGTCAAGGTCTGCGAGCAGGAACTGCAGGAGCGGGTCGGCGAGCTGTACGCGCGGCTGGAGCAGCGCCTGGATCAGGTCGCGCGGGCGCGTTCGCTGCCGATGGGGCGCACCCGCCGCCGCGCTATCCCGCGCAACGGCGCCAGCGGCGACGACGCGGCGCCGGACTGGATCAGCCGGTTCTTCGAGAGTTGGCATGCCGCCGTGCCGCTGTCGGCCGCGCAGCGCCGCGCGGCGCGCGTGCTGGACGCGCACGCCCGCGACGACCATGAGGTGCTGCCGCCGGCGCTGCGCGCCTTGCTGCACGAGGCGCAGCCGGTCGTGCCGGAACCCGCCGACGATGCGCGCCGCAGCCTGTCGCCGCGCGAACTGCTGTCTGTGCTGTCGCTGCTGCAGACCACGCCGCTGGCCGGCTTCGCCGCGATCGTCGAACACCGCGAACCGCTGGCGCAGGGGCTGCGCCGGCAGGTGGTGGCGATCGGCGCGTCGCTGGGGCTGGATCCGGCCAGCACGCGCCTGGAGCCGGCCGATGCGGACACGCTGGACCTGGTCGGCCTGCTGTTCGAGGTCATGCTCGACGAATGCGTGCTGCAGCCGGCGCAACGCGAACTGCTCGGGCAGATGCTGGTGCCGCTGGCCAAGGTGGCGCTGATCGACGGCCGCCTGTTCGTGCGCGACGGACATCCGGCGCGGCGCCTGCTCAACCTGCTGGCCGACGCCTGCGACGGCAATGCCGGCGACAGCGCGATCGAGCAGGTGCTGCTGGCGCAGGCGCAGGCGGTGGTGGAACGGGTGGTGAGCGATTTCGACGAGCACCTGGCGGTGTTTCTGACCCTGGAGGCGGAATTCGGCAGCGCCTACGAGCAGTACCGGCGCCGGGTGGAGATCGCCGAGCGCCGTGCGGCCGAACTGCAGCGCGCCGAGGAACGCCGCGACAAGGCGCGGCGCCTGGCCGCACAGGCCGTGGACGAACGCGTGCAGGGCGACGCGGACGGGACGGCCTTGCCGGCGCCGATCGAGACCTTCCTGCGTCAGCCGTGGTGCCAGTACCTGCAGCAGTCGGCGCTGCGCGACGACGGCCATGGTGCGGCGGTGAGCGCGGCGCTGGCGCTGGGCGACGCGGTGCTGACGCAATGCCGCCAGGCGCAGACCGGCGGCGGCGTGCCGGCGGGCGGCTGGCTGCAGCCGCAGCGCGCCGAACTGCTGCGGCTGTGGACCAGCGTCGGCCTGGATGCGGCCGCCGCCGAGGCCGCCTGGCTGGGCTTGCAGGCGGCCCTTGACGATGTGGCGCATGCGCGTCCGCTGCAGGCGCCGGCACCCGCGCCTGAGGTCGTCGCTGCCGAGACGCCGACGGCCGAGACCGTGCCGGCGTTGCCCGAGCCGGCGCAGGCGACCGATTTCGACCACACCACCGCCGAGTATTTCCGCACCCTGGCGATGGGGACCTGGCTGGATTTCGTCGATCGCGAAGGACGCGTGCAGCCGGGCAAGTTGTCCTGGGTCAGCCCGATCTCGTCGCGGCTGATGTTCGTCAACCGCCGCGGCGGCCGCCTGTGCGTCGCCTCGCCGGAGGCGCTGGCGATGATGGTGCAGTTGGATCGCCTGCGCCTGCATCGCGACGACGATGCGTTCTATAGCGCGATGCAGGGGGCGGTGGACCGGTTGGAGCGGGTCGCGGTCGCGGCCTGAACGCGCCGCGCCCCGGACGTTTGGCACGGTCTTGCAGGTGGCGTTACGCAAAGACCGCCTAGGATGACGGACGAGGTCACGTTCCGGAGCGTAAAATGTGTAGCGCGTCACGGTTGCTGTTCAGGTACCTTGCCTACCATGCAGAGGCGGAAACAGGGGCCGTGTCCGTTCGACTTCCTTTTACTCTTTTCCTAGCGCCGTTCCCGGCGCGGAGCCTTCGCGCATGAGTTTCAGCCCCAGCTCGCCGCACGCACATCCCGCGCGCGACCCGCATCTGCTGATGCAGGCGCGCGACGGCATGCTGCCGGTGCTGGGGCAAGCGTTCGCCGCCGCGCTGGCGCATTTCGACGATGTCCTGTTCGACCGTGCCGAGAGCGCCGGCTCCTCGCAGCTGCTGTTCCTGGACGGCATGCGCGAGCTGCGCCGCCGCCGCGACGAAATCGGCGTGCGCTTCCGTGCGCAGCTGGACCAGGCCTGGCAGGCGCTGGAAGCCGGCACGCCGCTGTCGGCCGAAGTGGCGCTGGCCGGCTACGGCCAGGGCCTGAGCCTGGTGTCCGAACACGAACTGGAATCGCGGCTGGCGGTGCGCAACCTGGCCAGCGTGCTGCTGCGCGAATGGAAACCGGTGCTCAGCCGCATCGACCGCCGCCTGGGCTGGATCGCCGGCGGCCTGGAACTGGACGCCGACACCAATCCGGTTGGTCCCGAACACATCGGCGTCGCGGTGCATGCCGCGTTCTCCACCAGTGATTTCGCGCCGGAAGTGCGGCTGGTGCTGATCAAGCTGTGCGAGCGCGACCTCACCGGCGGCATCGGCAAGCTCTACCAGGAACTGGACGACAGCCTGGCGCGCGCCGGGGTGATGCCGGAAATCTCGCGGCCACGCCCGCCGCCAGCGCCGCGGCGCGCGCCGCCGCCGGAAGAGCGCCAGGCCCGCGGCGACAACCCCGGATTCGGCGAGGACGGCGGCGCTGCCGGCGAGGCGGGCGAGTACGACGAGCAGTACGCGCCGGCCTGGGCCAGCCGTTTCGTCGACCGCTGGGCCGAGAGCCGCGGCCGCCTGCAGGCCACCGACGGCTACGCCGAGGCCGGCGCCAACCTGCCCGGCGGCAGCCAGGGCGTGTTGCTGGAGGCGCTGCACGAACTGTTGCAGCAGACCCGCAGCGTGCGCGAGAACGCCACATCCGCGGCCAGCGCCGCGGTCGGCCAGCAGCGCTCGTTGAGCCAGCGCGAGATGATCTCGGTGCTGTCGCTGCTGCAGGCCACGCCCAGCGCCACACTGCGCGCGGCGATCGGCGACGACGGCGAATCGCTGGCGCAGCGGCTGAAAAGCGAAGTGCTGTCCAACGCCACCCAGTTCGGCGTGGACCCGGCGCATGCGCGGCTGGATCCGGTCGACGAGGATGCGATCGATCTGGTCGGCATGCTGTTCGACGTGATGCTCGACGAGCGCGACCTGGAAGGGCGCTCGCGCGAACTGATCGGGCGCCTGGTGGTGCCGTTCGTCAAGGTCGCGCTGCTGGACCGGCGCATGTTCGTGCAGAAGACCCACCCGGCGCGGCGCCTGCTCAACTCGCTGGCCGAGGCCTGCGAAGGCAATACCGGCGAGAGTCCGGCCGAGCGCGTGCTGATGGGCAAGGTCGAGGAAATCATCGAGCGGCTGGTCGCCGAGTTCAACGAGAACCTGGCGATCTTCCTGACCCTGGAAGAGGAATTCCGCGATTTCCTGGCCCAGCACCGGCGCCGCATCGAGATTGCCGAGCGCCGCGCCGCCGAAACCCAGCGTGGCCAGGAAAAGCTGGAACTGGCCCGGCAGCGCGCCGAGGCCGAACTGCAGGTGCGCTTGCAGGGCCGGCAGCTGCCGCGCGCGCTGGACGACTTCCTGCGCCAGCCGTGGCAGCACCACCTGACCATGGCGGTGCTGCGCGAGGGCGAGGACGGCGCCGGCGTGCGCGATGCGCTGGCGCTGGCCGACGGCCTGCTCGAGGAAGCGGCCGAGGCGCAGCGGCACATCGTCGGCAAGCCCTGGCTGCAGGCCTGGCAGGGACCGTTGACCAAGGTCTTCGCCAGCGTGGGCCTGCATGCCGAGGCCGCCGCGTCGGCGATCAACGTGCTGCACGACACGCTGCAGGCGGTCGCCGAGCTGCGCCCGGAACTGGAGCGCCCGCTGCCGGAACTGCCGCAGGTGACGCTGCCGCAACCGCCGGTGCAGGAGGCGCAGCCGGTGGAGGTCACCGCCGCGGAGACGGTCGAGGATTACGACAACGCCGACGCCGACCGCTTCCGCGCGATGCCGATCGGCACCTGGCTGGATTTCATCGACCGCGACGGCAAGGTGCAGACCGGCAAGCTGTCGTGGGTCAGCCCGATCTCGGCGCGGCTGCTGTTCGTCAATCGCCGCGGTGTGCGCTTCTGCGTGGCCTCGCCGGAAGAACTGGCGGTGATGGTGCGGCTGGGCCGGCTGCGCAGCCATATCAACGACGGCGCCTTCGACAGCGCGATGCAGGGCGTCATCGACCGGCTCGACCCGCAGAACGCGACGCTGCACTGAGGGCCGTTGGCGCGAGGCGGATGGATCCTGCCTCGCCGCCTTCCCAGGCTCCGCGCGCGCTGCGCATGCCCTTGTAGGAGCGGCTTCAGCCGCAACCGGGCGTTCTGGGGAATGCTGTCGCGGCTGAAGCCGCTCCTGCAAATGCCGTCGACGAACCGTTCGCCCGGCGCTGCCATCGCCGCGCGGACCCTGTAGCATCGGCGCCGACTAGGGCGGGCAACGCACGGGGAATCGCATGGCAGTGCAGGTGCTGGTGGTGAAGGAGTCGGCGCACGGCGAACGCCGCGTGGCGGCGACGCCGGAGACGGTGAAGAAGCTGGTCGCGCTCGGCGCGCAGGTGCATGTCGAACCCGGTGCCGGCGTGTCCGCCGGCTTCGTCGATGCGGCCTATCTCGCGGCTGGCGCGCAGCTCGCCGATGCCGCGACCCCGGCGCAGGCCGATCTGGTGCTGTGCGTGCAGCCGCTGCCGGTCGTCGCGCTGAACCAGCTCAAGCCCGCCGCCGGCGTGGTCGGCATCCTGCAGCTGCAAGCCGATCCGGCGCGCGCCGAGGCGATGCAGGCGCGGCAATTGGTTGCCTTCCCGCTGGAACGGCTGCCGCGCACCACCCGCGCCCAGGCGATGGACGTGCTCAGCTCGCAGGCCGGCATGGCCGGCTACAAGGCCACCCTGATCGCCGCGCAGCTGGCGCCGCGCTTCTTCCCGATGCTGACCACCGCGGCAGGCACCATCCGCCCATCCAAGGTGCTGATCGTCGGCGCCGGCGTCGCCGGCCTGCAGGCCATCGCCACCGCCAAGCGCCTGGGCGCGCAGGTCGAAGGCTTCGACGTGCGCCCGGAGACACGCGAGCAGATCGAATCGCTGGGCGGCAAGTTCCTCGACCTGGGCGTCAGCGCGGCGGGCGAGGGCGGCTATGCGCGGCAGCTGACCGAGGAGGAGCGCGCCGAGCAGCAGCGGCGCCTGGCCGAGCACCTGAAAGGCATCGACGTGGTGGTCTGCACCGCCGCGGTGCCCGGGCGGCCGGCGCCGAAGATCCTCAGCGCGGCGATGGTCGAGGGCATGAAGCCGGGCAGCGTGGTGGTGGACCTGGCCGCCGAGACCGGCGGCAACTGCGAACTGACCCGCCCCGGCGAAACCATCGAGCACGCTGGCGTGGTCGTCGCCGGCCCGCTCGACCTGGCCAGCATGGGCGCGGTGCACGCCAGCGAGATGTATGCGCGCAACGTCTACAACTTCGTCGCGCTGTTCCTGAAGGACGGCGCGATCGCCTACGACTGGGACGACGAGTTGCTGACCAAGACGCGCTGGACTGGTTGATCGGTTGATCGGTTGATCGGTTGATCGGTTGATCGGTCGATCGGTGCTGTCGGCCGCGTGCCGGGCCTGGCACGGCGGTCGGCACCGCGGCGCGCGGATGCGAACGTTGCCGGTGGCTCCGAGCGTTTTCTCCCGACATTCGCCGCATCGTGCAGGCCCTAATGACCTAATGAGGCAACGGTGAGCCGCAAGTCGCAGGCGTCAGGCGACCTGCGGGAGCCAACTGTAGGAGCGACTTCAGTCGCGACGGGCATTGCCGATAGCGCCTGTCGCGAACGATGGCTCAGGAGCCACCGGCAATCGCTCCCGCCACTGCAAAATCTCCCCGGGGCAAAGCCCCTGAGCCTACATGCTCGCGCATCCCGACTCCGACGATGGCGCGATGCAGCCTGCTGTTCTATCGCGACGGATTCGATCGGCGGCCTGTGTCGCGATCGATTCTCCAGACCAACGCTCAGTCGCGGCGGCAGCCTTAGACAGCGATAAAAAAACCGCCGCCGCCTCGACACGCTTACAGGAGGACGGTCACCTGGAACCCGGCGCAAGTTTGGTCTCCGGGCTAGCATTGGCCTTGATCCAGGCGTCGCGCTGCTGCGGGGTCATCGTTTCCCAGCGATCGCGCAGCGCCTTGCGTTGCTCCGGCGGCAGCGCGCGCATGCGTTCGAACAGCACCCGCGCCTCTTCGCGCTGCTGCGGACTCATGTCTTCGTAGCGGCGTGCGCCCTTGCGCGCGCGTTCGCGCTGCTCCGGGGTCATGCTCTGCCAGCGCTGCGCGTGCTCGAACATCCTGCGCCGCTGTTGCGGAGAGTCGTTCCAGCGCTGGCGCATCGGCGCGATCAGCAGTTCGCGCTGCTGCGCGCTCAGGTGCTCCCAGTCCGGCAGCGGCGGACCCGCATCGGCGTCGGCATCCGACGGCGGTGGTGGCGGTGGCGGCGCGGCGAACGTCGCCAACGGGGTGGCGCCGGCCAGCAGGGCCAGCGCCAGGGACAGGCGGATCAGGCGCTTCATCGTGTTCATTCCATCGCCAGCGAAGTATCGGAACCCAGCCACAGGTACAGGTCGGGGTTTTCGTCGAGCAGGCCGGCCACGGCGTCGTCGCTGTCGCCTTGCGCGGCGCCGCTCGCCGACACCGCGGCCGTGGCGGGAACGCTGGCGACGCTCGCCGCCTGGACCGCGACCGGCAGCGCCGGGCGCAGCAGCAGATGCAGGCCGAAGGTCGCGCCGAGCAGGGCCGGCGCCGCCGCCAGCAGCCAGCCCCAGCGCCGCGCCGGCGCGGCGTGGGGGCGGCTGGCGGCGTGGCGCGCGGCGCGCAGTCGCGCCAGGGTCGGTGCCGGCAACGCCTGCAGCGAGGCCTGGTGCGCGCGGCGCATCTGCGCGTCGAACGCGGCCGAATGTGTGGTGTCGGGTTTCACCGGACGTCCTCCAGAAGTTTCTGCAACGCCTCGCGGGCGCGCGACAGATGGGTCTTGACCGAGCCTTCGGAGCAGCCCATCGCACGTGCGGTGGTGGCCACATCCAGCTCCTCGAGCACGCGCAGGGTGAAGGCCTCGCGCTGCCGCGCCGGCAGCGCGCGCAACGCCGTGACCAGCCGCGCATGCGTCTGCCGCTGCTCGTGGCGCTGCGCCGGCGTCGGGCCGTCGTCGGCCCAGTCCGGCTGGCTGTCCTCGCCGTGCTCGCTGGCCGGCGCCCAGAAACGCAGGCGGAAGCCGCGGCGGCGCTGCAGGTCGATGATGCGCCGGCGCAGGATGCTCCAGAACAGCGGGGTCCATTCCTGCGCCGGCCGCTCGCGGTAGGCGAGCAGCTTGATCATCGCGTCCTGCACCGCATCCAGCGCATCCTCGCGCTGGCGCAGGCCGGCCTCGGCGAAGCGGAACGCGCGCGGGCCGATCTCGGCCAGGAACGCGTTCAGCGACGCCGGCAGCGGACGCGTGGCGTCGTCGCGGTCGAGGTCGGTCGTCGGGGGGTCGAGGGCGGGCGTGCTCACCAGCACAGCTTAGCTTCCTGGCGCGGGGATACCGTGGAGAACGCATTGCCGCCGCCGCGGTTGACCTGGCGCCGGCCCGGTTCGCCGCCGCTTGCCGCCGCATACAGCCATCGCCCACCGATTCAGCACCCGGTTATGATTGCGGCGGTCGGGCGCGGCGCCCGGGAGAAGCGGAATGAGCGACGGTTTCGTGGCCTTGTACATCTTCATGCTGGCGGCCATCGCCGGGCATGTGATCATCTCGCGGGTGCCGGTGATCCTGCACACCCCGCTGATGTCCGGTTCCAACTTCATCCACGGCATCGTGCTGATCGGCGCGATGGTGGTGCTCGGCCATGCCGACACCACGCTGGAGAAGGCGGTGGGCTTCCTCGCGGTACTGCTCGGCGCCGGCAATGCCGCCGGCGGCTACGTGGTCACCGAGCGCATGCTGGAGATGTTCAAGTCCAGCAAGAAGCCGGAGTCCAAGCCGTGACCCTGACCACCGCCGAAGCACTGTCCTGGCTGGTGAAGGCCAGCTACCTGGTGGCCGCCACCCTGTTCCTGCTCGGCCTGCAGCGCATGGCCTCGCCCAAGACCGCGCGCAGCGGCATCCATTGGGCCGGGTTCGGCATGCTGCTGGCGACCGCGGCGACGTTCCTGCTGCCCGGCCTGCACAACCTGCCGCTGATCCTGCTGGCGATCGCGATCGGCACAGGTGCGGCCTGGATCTCGGCCAAGAAGGTCGCCATCACCGACATGCCGCAGATGGTCGCGCTGTACAACGGCATGGGCGGCGGTTCGGCCGCGGCGATCGGCGCGGTGGAACTGCTGCGCTTCTCGTTCCTGGCGCACCGCGACACCTCGCACTGGAGCGAGAGCGCGATCGCCGCGCTGGCCGCGCGCCAGCCCGACGCGACCACGCTGGCGCTGGCCATCGTCGGCTCGGCGATCGGCGCGATCTCGCTGTCCGGTTCGGTCATCGCCTGGGCCAAGCTCGACGGGCGGCTGGACAAGCGCGTCACCTTCCCCGGCCAACAGGCATTCAACCTGCTGGTGTTCGTGGCGATGCTGGGCCTGGGCGCGTGGGCCGCGATCGGACTCAGCCCGGTGGCGATCGTCGCCTTCTTCGCGGTGGCGCTGGCGCTTGGCGTGCTGATGACGCTGCCGATCGGCGGCGCCGACATGCCGGTGGTGATCTCGCTGTACAACGCCTTCACCGGCCTGGCGGTCGCATTCGAGGGTTACGTGCTGGGCAACGAGGCGCTGATCATCGCCGGCATGATGGTCGGCGCGGCCGGCATCCTGTTGACCCGACTGATGGCCAAGGCCATGAACCGGCCGATCAGCGGCGTGCTGTTCTCCAACTTCGGCGGCGGCGGCCAGGCGCAGGAGATCAGTGGCGCGCAAAAACCCATCGAGGCCGGCGACGTGGCGGCGATGATGGCCTATGCCGAACGCGTGGTGATCGTGCCCGGCTACGGCATGGCGGTGGCGCAGGCGCAGCACAAGATCTGGGAGCTGGCGCAGCGGCTGATCGAGCGCGGGGTCAAGGTCAAGTTCGCGATCCACCCGGTGGCCGGGCGCATGCCCGGGCACATGAACGTGCTGCTGGCCGAAGCCGGCGTGCCCTACGACCTGATCGCCGACATGGACGACATCAATCCCGAGTTCCCCAGCACCGACGTGTCGCTGGTGATCGGCGCCAACGACGTGGTCAACCCGGTGGCCAAGACCGATCCGGCCAGCCCGATCTACGGCATGCCGATCCTGGACGTGGTCAATTCCAAGAACGTGGTGGTGATCAAGCGCGGCAAGGGCACCGGCTTTGCCGGGATCGAGAACGCGCTGTTCTACGCCGACAACACGCGCATGCTGTACGGCGACGGCGCCGAGGCGGCCGGCGCGCTGGTCAGCGAATTGAAGGCGCTCGACAGCGGGCATTGAACCGGCGCCGGCGATCGGCGCGCATGGATGCTGTCGCGGCTGAAGCCGCTCCTACAGGGCTTGCCGGCTCCCTGTAGGAGCGGCTTCAGCCGCGACCACTCCCCTCAACGCGCGCTGAAGTAGGCCACGATCAGGCCAATGCCCAGCCACAGCACGTCGCCGGGGCGGTTGGCCAGCACGGTCAGCGTCCACGCGTAGCGCGCGCCCAGTTTCAGCGACGAATCCCAGGTATCCAGGCCCAGCCCGGCGCCCACGTGCGCGGCGGCGATGCCCCAGTTGGCGGCGACGATCACCAGCGCGGTGGCCAGCACCGCCACGGCGATGCGCAGCTTGCCGCGCGGCAGCGTGCCCAGGCGCAGCATCCAGGAAACCTCCAGCGCCACCAGCACCGCCATCCAGCCGGATTGATGGCCCAGGCTCAGCGCGACCAGCATCCAGGCGATCAGGGCGGTGAAACAGCCCAGGCAGAGCAGCAAGGGCCATAGCCAGTGCGAAGTCCTGGCCGGCGTGGAAGAGGGCGGCATGCGATGTTCCCGGAGAATCCGCACAGGATACCCTTCGCCGCGTTCCCCGCGCACTCGGATAAACTGGACGACTTGCACCGGCGGGGCCAGCCCCCATATCGCCCCCATGTACTCACGCAGCAGCGAACCTGTCCAATTCGAACGCGATTGCGCGGCGGTGATGGTGCCGCAAGGCGACGCGGTGACCCTGCCGGCCGGCAGTTACGGCTACATCACCCAGGCGCTGGGCGGCAGCTACACCGTGTTCGTCGAAGGCAACCTGTTCCGCATCGCCGGCAAGGACGGCGACGCGATCGGCAAGGAGCCGCCGCCGGGCCTGGACCTGCCGGAAGGTGCCGGCGACGAGCAGGTCGAGGCGCTGATCTGGCAACAGCTGCGCACCTGCTTCGATCCGGAGATCCCGTTCAACATCGTCGACCTGGGCCTGGTCTACGAAGTCGACGTGCAGCCGCGCGAGGACGGCCAGCGCATGGTCGAGGTGAAGATGACGCTGACCGCGCCGGGCTGCGGCATGGGCGACATCCTGGTCGACGACGTGCGCAGCAAGCTGGAGCTGATCCCGACCATCGCCGAGGCCGATGTCGAACTGGTGTTCGATCCGCCGTGGGGCCGGCATATGATGTCCGAGGCCGCGCGCCTCGAAACCGGCATGCTCTGACCCGCGCGACTGCGCGACCTGGGGCCGGGACAAGGCGCCGCCGCTGCGCTCGGATGATGCAGCGGCACGGCCGTCCCTCGACTACCACAGGAAACCCCGGTGTCCGCTACCGAGCCGTCTTCGCAGTTCCGCCTGATCCCGTCCACCACCGCGCGCAGCGCCGATGCGCGCGCGCAGATCCTCGCCGCGCCGGGCTTCGGCAACTACTTCACCGACCATATGGTCGCCATCGAATGGGAACGCGAGCAGGGCTGGCATGACGCCCAGGTCCGCGCCTACGGCCCGCTGGCGCTGGATCCGGCCGCCTCGGTGCTGCACTACGGCCAGGAGATCTTCGAGGGCATCAAGGCCTACCGTCATGCCGACGGCTCGATCTGGACCTTCCGCCCGGACGCCAACGGCAGGCGCCTGCAGCGCTCGGCGCAGCGCCTGGCGCTGCCGGAGCTGCCGGTGGAACTGTTCGTCGAATCGCTGCGCCAGCTGATCGCGGTCGATGCCGCGTGGGTGCCGTTGGCGCCGGAGACCAGCCTGTATTTCCGCCCCTTCATGATCGCCAACGAGGCGTTCCTGGGCGTGCGCGCGGCGCAGAAGGCCGGTTACTACGTCATCGCCAGCCCGGCCGGCGCCTACTTCGCCAAGGGCGTGGCGCCGGTGGCGATCTGGCTGTCCACCGACTACGCGCGCGCGGCCAAGGGCGGCACCGGCGCGGCCAAGTGCGGCGGCAACTACGCCGCCTCGCTGCTGCCGCAGCAGCAGGCGCAGGCGCAGGGCTGCTCGCAGGTGCTGTTCCTGGACCCGGTCGAGGGCAAGTACCTGGAAGAGCTGGGCGGCATGAACGTGTTCCTGGTGATGCGCGACGGCAGCCTGGTCACCCCGGCGCTGTCCGGCAGCATTCTCGAAGGCATCACCCGCGACAGCATCCTGCAGTTGGCGCGCGATCGCGGCATGGCCGTGGTCGAGCGCCAGGTGACCATCGACGAGTGGCGCGACGGCGTGGCCTCCGGAGCGATCGCCGAGATCTTCGCCTGCGGTACCGCCGCGGTGGTGACCCCGATCGGGCAGCTGAAGGGCAAGGATTTCGCGGTCGGCGACCTGACCGCACCGGCCGGCCCGGTGACCCTGTCGCTGCGCCAGGAACTGACCGACATCCAGTACGGCCGCGTGGCCGACCGCCACGGCTGGCTGCTGCGCCTGGGCTGAGCCCAGGCTTTCTTCTCGCCTGTCGGTACTACTGACGGGCGCCGAGCTGGGCGTGGCGCAGGCTGCGCCCAGCTTCCGATCCGCGGGGGCATCGTCCGTTCCCGGAGACGCCATGGGCGGCCCGTCAGGCCCGGCCCGGCAGATCGCTCGGCTCGCGCGTTCGCTCATCGCCGCGGCTTCCCCAATGCGCGCCGCGACCCGGTGCTACCGCTTCGCAGGCATTCGCTGGCCCTGCCGCTGTCCTGCAAGCCTGCTTCTGCGTACGGGAGGCTGTCCGCATTGGCGCGTGATCACGCCGCGCCGCGCAAAAATGTCCCAGGACTGTCTTCTTGAGCCATCGGCGTTGCCGTCGCGTCGCAAAAAGCCGAAGCGAAGTCTGCCTTTATGTTGACCATCGTCACGCTTATGGGTTTTGGACGATAAGAATTCGGTCCATACGCGTCTGTATTGGGATAGCGTCGGATGAACGGCTGGCAACAGGGGGCCGGCCTGGGAGTCGCGCCGCATTCGGATTCAGTGCCTGTTTAGGCATCCGCAGCGCGAAAAATCGCCGTCAGGTGGCAATCAACGAAAAGGAAGTTCCGAATGTCCGAAATTTCGCAACGTGGTTCGCGCCAGCGTCCTTGGCTGATCGTGCTGGGAGCGTCCGCATTGACTTCGCTGTTGCTGGCGACACCGGCATTCGCCGGCGACGTCAACCTCTCCGGTCTGACCGCCGAGCCGACCGTGCAACGTTTCATCGTCCAGACCCGCGATGCGGCCCCTGTCGGCACCGCAAGTGCCGCCGCCGCCGCCTCGCCATCGCTGCGCGCGACGCTGCAATCCGTGGCCGCGGCGATGCCGGCCAAGAACGGCCGTGCGCTGGGGCTGACCAGCCTGCGCCGCCTGGCGATTGGCCCGGAAGTGATCCAGGCCAGTCGGGCGCTTGACCACGCCGAGGCCGAGGCGCTGATGCGCCAGCTGGCCGCCGATCCGAACGTGGTATACGTCGAACCTGACATGCGCGTACAGATCGCGCTGACCCCGAACGATCCCAGCCTGTCCAACCAGTGGGCCTTCGGCACCACCACCGCCGGCATCAACGTCCGTCCGGCCTGGGACCAGGCCACCGGCACCGGCGTGGTCGTGGCAGTGATCGACACCGGCATCACCAGCCACCCGGACCTCAACGCCAACGTCCTGCCCGGCTACGATTTCATCAGCGTCGCGGCCGACGCGCGCGACGGCAACGGCCGCGACAGCAATCCGGCCGACGAAGGCGATTGGGCCGCGGCCAACGAGTGCTACTCCGGTTCGCCGGCGTCCAATTCCAGCTGGCATGGCACCCACGTGGCCGGCACCATCGCCGCGTTGACCAACAACAGCACCGGTGTGGCCGGTACCGCCTTCAATGCCAAGATCCTGCCGGTGCGCGTGCTCGGCAAGTGCGGCGGCTACACCTCCGACATCGCCGACGCGATCACCTGGGCCTCCGGCGGCACCGTCAGCGGCGTGCCGGCCAACACCACCCCGGCCGAAGTGATCAACATGTCGCTGGGCGGCAGCGGTACCTGCTCGACCACCTACCAGAACGCGATCAACGGCGCGGTCGGTCGCGGCACCACGGTGGTGGTGGCGGCCGGCAACAGCTCGGCCAACGTCTCCACCTCGGTGCCGGCCAACTGCGCCAACGTGATCGCGGTAGCCGCGACCACCTCCTCGCGGGCCAAGGCCAGCTACTCGAACTATGGCACCGGCATCGACATCTCCGCGCCGGGCTCGAGCATCCAGTCCACGCTCAACTCCGGGACCACCACGCCGGGCAGCGCCAGTTACGCGTCCTACAACGGCACCTCGATGGCGGCGCCGCACGTGGCCGGCGTGGTCGCGCTGATGCAGTCGGTCGCCTCGACCCCGCTGACCCCGGCGCAGGTGGAGAGCACCATCAAGAGCACCGCGGCCAGCTTCTCCTGCTCGCAGGGCTGCGGCGCCGGTCTGCTCGACGCCAACGCCGCGGTGACAGCTGCGCTGGGCGGCGGCACCACCACGCCTCCCACCGGCAACACGCTGCAGGACGGCGTGCCGGTCACCGGGCTCGGCGCCAGCAGCGGCTCGGAGCTGAACTACACCGTGACCGTGCCGTCCGGGGTCAGTTCGCTGACCGTCACCATCTCCGGCGGCAGCGGCGACGCGGATCTGTACGTGCGGCTGGGCAGCGCGCCGACCGACAGCACCTATGGATGCCGTCCGTATCTCAACGGCAACAACGAGACCTGCACCTTCAACGCGCCCAGCGCCGGCACCTATTACGTGCGGCTCAAGGCGTACAGCACGTTCTCGGGCGTCACCCTGACCGCGAACTACTGATCCCGCCCGCTGTGCGGCGTGCGCCTGTATGGCCGCGCCGCGCAGGCATCGGCAACCGCACGCAGCGGCAGGGCAGGACGCCCTGGACGTTGCGGACACGACAGCCCCGCGCCTCGGCGCGGGGCTTTTTTGTTGTCGTGGGTTCCGATCCGCGCGCTGGTTGCGCAGTTGCCGGTGGTCGAAGTGGGGCGCAGGCATGGCGGCCCTTTTCGCTTGCGTTGGCTACCTGCCGCCATGCCGCTGCGGATGCGGTCGACGCAGCCGCTGCTGCATTCTTAGCGCGTGCTATGCCGCCCACGCCGTTGCCGCGGCTGACGTGTCACTCGCACAGATCGCAGGCGCGCGCCTGCAGCACGTCCAGCATCTGCTCAGCGGCGATTTCGACCAGCAGTCCACGCTGCCCGGCGTTGAACCACACGCTGCCCGGGGCCAGCGCCGATTGCTCGATCAGCACCGGCGCCGGCCGCTGCTGGCCCAGCGGACTGATGCCGCCGACCTTGTAGCCGCTGCGGCGCTCGGCCTCGGCCACTTCCATCATCCGCGCGGCTTTGCCGGCGCCGGCCGCAGCGAGCTTCTTCAGCTGCACACGGCGATCGGACGGCACCACCACGCACACGGCGTTGCTGTCGATCCAGGCCATCAGGCTCTTCAGCACCCGCGCCGGCGGCAGGCCGAGCGCCTGCGCCGCCTGCAGGCCCTTGGCGCCGGCTTCGGCTTCGTAGTCGTAGGGATGCAGGCGATAGGCGACGCCGGCCGCATCCAATGCCCGGGTTGCGCGGGTGGCCTTGGACATCGCGGTTCAGACCGGCTCGAAGCGGTTCGCGGCCACGTTCTTGCGCACCTTCTGCGGGTCCCAGATCTGCCCGTTCATGGCGATGTAGACCCCGGCCGGCAGCGACTGCACCGCGCCGACCGCGCAGCCGATGTTGAATTCGGCATCGGAGCCGCGGAACCGCGCCGGGTTCAGCGCGCCGGTCATCACGATGGTCTTGTCCGGGATCGTCTGCAGCACCTTGCCGGTCTGCACCATCGAGTCGGTGCCGTGGGTGAGCAGCACGTGGCGCGCGGACTGCGCGGCGACGGTGGCGCGGATCAGCTCGCGGTCCTCGTCGGTGATGTGCAGCGAGTCCTTGCGGATGATCGGGATCACGCTGAAGCGGAAGGTCACGCCCAGTTCCTTGAGGATCTGGCCGATCTGCGGATCGCCGATCTGGTAGTCGGACTTGTCGTCGAAATAGATCTTGTCGATCGTGCCGCCGGTGGTGACGATCAGGAGTTCTTCCATTGCCGGTTCCTAGAGCATGACGGGGCGCGGCCGCGGTCGCGCAGGGCCGCCATGATACCGGCAGGCCGGCGGCGGCCGCTCAGGGCGTGCCGTCGCCGGACGCTTTGGCGCCGCGCTTGCGCGCGAAACGCGCGCGAATGCCCGGCGCGCTGGACAGGCCGATCGCCAGCAACGCCAGCAGCAGTTCGGCCCAGGCGTAGGCGCGCTGCGGCGGATGGCTCCAGGCGGCCATCACCCCGTGGCTGAACCAGAACAGCCCGAACACGCCGGCCCAGAAGCGCGCCACCGCCGAGCCGCGCAGCACGCCGATCGCCAGCAGCAACGGCGGCAGTGCGAACACCAGCAGCGCGGCGAGGCGGTGGCGGTCGTCGTGGAACCAGGCCGCGTACAACAGCGCCAGTACCAGCAGCGTGGCGGCCAGCGCGTAACGCAGGCGGGCGGTGCTCATGGCGCCGCCAAGCGTTGCGCGATGCCGGCCAGGCGCCGGCCCAGCGCGCGCGCCAGCTGCGCTTCTTCCTCGCTGGGTTGCGGGTCGTCGTCGGCACCGGCGACGTGGCTGGCGCCGTACGGGGTGCCGCCGCTGCGGGTGCTGCTGAGCAGCGGTTCGGTATAGGGAATGCCGACGATCACGCAGCCGTGGTGCAGCAGCGGCAGGTGCATCGACAGCAGCGTGGCTTCCTGGCCGCCGTGCAGCGAGGCGGTGGAGGTGAACACCGCCGCCGGCTTGCCGGCCAGGGTGGCGCTGGCCCATTCGGCGCCGAGCCCGTCGATGAAGTGCTTGACCGGCGCGGCCATGTTGCCGAAGCGGGTCGGGCTGCCCAGGGCCAGGCCGACGCAGTCGCGCAGATCGCTGGCGTCCACGTACGGCGCGCCGCTGTCGGGCACCGGCGGCGCGCTGGCCTGGGTGACCGCGGCCACCGGCGGCACCGTGCGCAGGCGCGCGGCCATGCCGGGCACTTCGCCGACGCCGCGCGCGATCTGCCGCGCCAGGCGCGCCACCGAACCGCCACGGCTGTAGTACAGGACCAGGATCTCGGCCATGCGGCCCTCGCTTGCTTGCACCAGAACGGCCGCCAGTATCGGCGATGCCGGCATCCGTGCGCATCGGGTACCCTTGCCCGATGCAGCCTTTGGACACGGTCAATCTCTGGACGGAGCGGGTGCGCGACCGCGCGCGGATGCGCAGCTTCGCCGGGTTCCTGTGGCGGCGCTTCCTCGACGACCGCCTGTTCCAGGCCGCCGCCTCGCTGGCCTACACCACGATCTTCGCGCTGGTGCCGCTGGCGATGGTGGTGTTCGGCGTGCTCTCGGCGTTCCCGGTGTTCGACAAGTGGAGCGACCAGCTCAGCGACTACATCTTCTCCAACTTCGTGCCGGCCGCAGCGCGTTCGGTGGAGGCCTATCTGCGCCAGTTCTCGGCCAGCGCCGGGCAGCTGACCAGCGCCGGCACGATCGCGCTGATGGTGTCGCTGCTGATCACCTTGAACAGCGTCGAGCAGACCTTCAACCGGATCTGGCGGGTGGTCTCGGCGCGGCCGCGGCTGACCCGCTTCCTGGTGTACTGGACGGTGCTGACCCTGGGCGCGCTGCTGGCCGCGGCGTCGCTGGCGGCGTCGGCGCGGTTCTTCGCGCTGCCGCTGTTCCGCACCAGCGAAGGCCGGCTGCTGGCGCAGATGGCGCTGGGCCTGGCGCCGGTGCTGATCGAGTTCGTCTGCATCACCCTGGTGTACCGCGTGGTGCCGCATCACACGGTCAAGCTGCGTCACGCGGTGCCCGGCGCGCTGCTGGCGGTGGCCCTGCTGGAGCTGGTGAAGTGGGGGCTGAGCCTGTATCTGGGCAGCTTCCAGTCCTACCAGCGCATCTACGGCACGGTCGCGTTCGTGCCGATCTTCCTGCTGTGGACCTACCTGAGCTGGATCGGGATCCTGCTCGGGGCCTCGCTGGCGTCCTCGATCGCCGCCTTCCGCTACCAGCCGGCGTCGATGCGGCTGCCGGCCGGCTACGAGATCTACGGCCTGCTGCGCCTGCTCGGGCGCTTCGCGCAGGCGCGCAAGGACGGCCATGGCCTGCAGGAAGATCAGATCCTGCAGCTGGAGCCGATGCTGACCGATTCGCTGGTGCAGGAACTGCTGTGCGAACTGGAGCGCAGCCGCCTGCTCAGCCGCGTCGAGCATGGCGAATGGCTGCTGGCGCGCGACCTGGCCGACGTGCCGCTGACCGAACTCTACGAAAACTGCCAGCTGCGCATCCCGATCGCCGAAGCCTACCTGCCGTGCCGCGACGACGCGCTGGGGCAGGCGGCGTGGCGCGCGCTGGACGAATTGCGCATGCCGCTGCGCGACGTGCTGAAACGTCGCGTCGGCGATCTTTACACCGATATCGGAGACCTCGCATGACCCCGCGCATCCTGTTCCCGTTGTTCGCCGCTGCCGCGCTGCTGGCGGGCTGCGATCGGCATCCTTCGCCCGCCGATGGCGCTGCACCCGGCGCGCCTGCGCCCACGGCTCCCGCCGCCCCGGCGGCGCCTGCCGGACCCGCTGCACCGAACGCGCCCGCCGCTGGCGAAGGAGCGAACGTGGTGCAGGAAACCCGGCCGCAGCCGACGTTGAAGGTGAAGGCGGTGGACGGCAGCGACTACGACCTGGCCGCGCATCGCGGGCAGTGGGTGGTGGTGAACTTCTGGGCCACCTGGTGCGCGCCGTGCCTGAAGGAAATGCCGGAGCTGTCGGCGTTGCACGTGATGCGCGACAACATCGAAGTGGTGGGCCTGGCCTACGAGGACATCGAGCCGGCGGAGATGCAGGCGTTCCTGAAGGACCATCCGGTGGCCTACCCGGTGGCGATCCTCGACACCTACGCGCCGCCGGCCGATTTCGCGACCCCGCGCGGGTTGCCGATGACCTATCTGATCGCCCCGGACGGCAAGGTCGCCAAGCAGTTCCTGGGGCCGGTCAATGCGCACGACATCGAGGCGGCGATCGCCGCGGCCGGCGGCAAGGTCGCTGGCCAGGCGAAGGCCGCCGGCTGATGGCGGCGGCCCGCTTCCTGGTCGCCGGCCGGGTGCAGGGCGTGTATTTCCGCGCCTCCACCCGCGAACGCGCGCTGGCCTTGGGGCTGGATGGATACGCGCGGAATCTGGCTGATGGCCGCGTCGACGTCGTCGCCGCTGGCGAGGCCGCGGCGCTGGAGGCGCTGGCCGAATGGCTGCGGCACGGACCGCCGGCGGCGCGGGTCGAACAGGTGCTGCGCGAGCCATGGCCGGAGCCAGTGGCGGCGGGCTTCGCGATCGGGTGACATCGCGGAAATCCTGGCGGCCCGCTGTGGGAGGGATTTCAGTCCCGATGAGGTCTTACCGGTAGCGCGTCGGGACTGAAGTCCCTTCTACATAACCGCGTGCCGCTGCGGAAGGAGTCAATCCGATCGCGTCTTTGCGGAGAGATACGGTCGCGGCTGAAGCCGCTCCTACAGGAGACCGATGCACCGACGGTCGCGGGTGCACCATCGAATTCCCAATCCCTAATCCCCAATCCCGGCCTCAAACCGACGCGATAGGCTGCAACACGCCGAACTTTTCCTTGCGCGGTTTGTGCTTCAGCGGCGGCAGCTCCAGTTCCGGTTCCTGCAGCGGGGTGTCGGGCAACTGGTCGAGCAGATGTCGGATCAAGGTCAGGCGGCCGCGCTTCTGGTCGTTGAAATCGACCAGGGTCCACGGCGCCTGTTCGCGGTGGGTGGCGTCCAGCATCGCCTCGCGGGCGCGGGTGTATTCGGCGTACTGGGCGCGCGACTGCAGGTCCACCGGCGACAGCTTCCAGCCCTTCAGCGGATCGTGCAGGCGTTCGGCGAAGCGCTTCTCCTGCTGGTCCTGGTCCACGCACAACCAGTATTTGAACAGGCGGATGCCGTCGTCGACCAGCAACTGCTCGAACAGCGGCGCCTGGCGCAGGAAGGCCTGGTATTGCGCGTCGCTGCAATAGCCCATGACCCGCTCCACGCCGGCGCGGTTGTACCAACTGCGGTCCATCAGCACGATCTCGCCGGCGGCCGGCAGGTGCGCGACGTGACGCTGGAAATACCACTGCGTGCTTTCGCGGTCGGTCGGCTTGGGCAGCGCCACCACCCGGCACTGGCGCGGGTTCAGATGTTCGGCGATGGCCTGGATCGCGCCGCCCTTGCCGGCGGTGTCGCGGCCTTCGAACAGCACCAGCACGCGTTCGCCGCTGTGCTGCAGCGCCTGCGCCAGCGCCGCCAGTTCCAGTTGCAGCGGTTGCATCAATGCCTGGTACTGCTTGCGTTTGAGTTTGCTCATTTGCTGCGTCTCGTGCGGGTGCCGGCCATGCTGCGCGCCACTTCCAGCAGCGCGCCCTGCTGGCGGCTGTCGAGCGTGCGATAGGCCTGCAATAGATCGTGTTCGCCGCGGGTGCGGGCCGGGTCGAGTTGGCTGGCCAGTTCGCCGAGCAGCGCGCCGGCGGGAACGCCGAACGCGCGCGCCAGCGCATTGAGCTGGTCGCGGCCGGGCATCTTTTCGCCGGCCAGCCAGGCCTTGACCGTGGCGGCGCCGGCGCGCGGGATGGCGGCGGCGATGTCCGCCGCGGTCATGCCGCTGGCTTTGGCCAGCAGGCGCAGGGTGGTGTCCAGTGACATGCGCGGTTCCAGGTCATTCCTTCAGGCGTGGGCGCAGCGTGGCCAGGTTGCACGGCCGGGTGCGCGCGTCGAGCTGCGCGGCGACGATCCTTTCCCAGGCGGTGCGGCAGGCCGAGGTCGAGCCGGGCAGGCAGAACACGAAGGTGGCGTTGGCCAGGCCGGCGAAGGCGCGCGACTGCAGCGAGGAAGTGCCGATCTCCTCGAAGCTGATCGCGCGGAACAGTTCGCCGAAGCCGGGCATCTGCTTGTCCAGTAGCGGCAGCAGCGCCTCGGGGGTGGAGTCGCGGCCGGTGAAGCCGGTGCCACCGGTGACCAGGATGCCGTCGACCTGCGGGTCGGCGATCCACGCCGAGACCACCGCGCGCATCCGGTAACGGTCGTCGGGCAGCAGCTCGCGCGCGTACAGGCGATGGCCGGCCTCGCCGAGCACCGATACCAGGTAATCGCCGGAACTGTCTTCGGCCAGGCTGCGCGTGTCCGAGACGGTCAATACGCACAGGTTCAACGCGATGAAATCGGCTTTGGCGCTCATGCCCGAAGCCTAGCGGCTCGCCCGGTCGGCGTATAGCCTGCCGGCACGCTTCGGCAGCATCCGTACAGGCGCCATCGCAGAACAACCGCGATGCCGGTTCAGGCGGGTGCGTGCGCGGGCTGCGTCGGGGCGCCGGATAGGCTCAGCGCGCGCGGCCGGTAACGGGTCACGCTGGCCGCGGGATGGGACGCCAGGGGCAGGCGCTCGGGTTCGCGCTGCAAGGCGCGACGCTGTGCGTCGGCGCTGCTCCATTCGGCATAGTCGAGCAGGCTGCGGCCATCGTCGGACAGGTGCAGGTGCGAGGCGATCAGCCCGCGCAGCGCGTGCGCGCCGTCTTGCAGCGCGGCGAACGCGGCGTTGGCGTGGCGCTGCGCCTGCGCGGCATCGCGGGTCGCCAGCCTGGTGACCACGACGCAGCCGGGCGCGCGCTGCGGATCGGATACTCCGCTGCGGATGCGCCGATAACGGCGCAGCGTCAGCCGCGGCGCCGGCGCGCGCGGGCGCAAGCTGTGGCCGAGCGGCGTAGTGTCGTCGTAGCAACATTGCGCGTACAGCAGGTCTGGCGCGGCGCTCAACGCTTCCAGCCAGGCCAGGGCATGCAGACCGGTGCCGGGGTTGGCGTGCAAGCGTGCGAGCAGCGTCGCGCAGACCGGTGCCGAAGCATGGGCGACCAGGACGCTGCGTGCATGCGGGGAGGTGAGGTCGGGCGACAGTCGGGATGGCATCGGGGCGTGCGCGAACGGAAGGCGCGCAGTGTCGAACCTCAACCGTGCTTCAGGTCAAGCGTGTTTCTGCATGACGGGCGCTTCAACAGGTGCAACGATGTGCGTGTCTTCAAGCCGCGGTTGGCTGTTGCTCGCGCTGCGCTGAAGAATTGCGGCCGCCGACGCATGCAATCTGTCGGGAGGTTTGGTCTGGATGCGAACGCATCCGTTCGCTGCGCCAGGTGCAGGTGCCGCCGCGGCCGGGCGATTTACGAGCTACTGCGGACCGCCCCAGCCATGCCGGCGCGCGGTATCGCGCAACAGGTCGGCGAAGTCCGCAGCGAAGCCTTGCATGTCGAACAGACCGGCGCTGGCGCGGCGCTGCTGCAGCGTGTCGCGCAGTGCACGCAGCGCCGCCGGATCGCGGCCCAGCTGTACCGCCTTGGCAATGAAGGCATCGTCGTCGGCGACGTTCATCGCGTCCATGCCCAGGTGATGGTTGAGACTGCCGGCCACGCGTGCGGCGAAGGTCATGCCGGGGCAGGTCAGCAGCGGGCAGCCGGCCCACAGCGCGTCGGAGGCGGTGGTGTGCGCGTTGTACGGATGCGTGTCCAGGAACAGGTCAGCATGCCGGTAGCGGGCCAGGTAGTCCGCGTGCGCGAGCTTGGGCATGAAGCGCAGCCGCGCCGGATCCACTTCGGCGCGCCGCGCGGCGTCGCGCAGCCGCGCATCGGCCTGGCCTGGTCCGGACAACAGCCACAGCACGCTGTCCGGGACCTGGCGCAGCACCGCCAGCATCCGCGCCATGCTGCGCGGGGTCAGCTTGTAGCTGTTGTTGAAGCAGCAGAACACCGTACCGTGCTCGGGCAGCCCGCAGTCGAGGCGCGATGGTGGCGTGCCGATGTGGCGGCTGTCGTCCGACGGCTGAAACGCGCGCGGCAGGCGCAGCACGCGCTCGCTGTAGTGCGTGGCCAGCGCATCGGGCAGCGCGAACGCATCGCCGATGACGTAGTCGATCCACGGCGCGCCGGAGGTGCCGGGGTAGGCCAGCCAGTTGATCTGCAGCGGTGCCGGACGCAGCGCCAGCACTTCCGGCGCACCGCCGCCGCCCCAGCCGCGCAGGTCGAACAGGATGTCGATGCCGGCCTCGCGAATGTCTTGCGCGATCGCCCGGTGCGGCTGCCCGGCGACGTCGTGCCAGGCATGCGCCGCGGCGCGCAGGCGCGTGCCGATTGCGCTGCCGTCGTCGCGGTTCAATGCGAACAATTGCACCTGCAGGTCGGCGTGCGCGCGCAACCGTTCGAACAACGCCACGGTCAGCAGCCCGGTGGGATGCGCGCCGAAGCCGTTGGACAGGAAGCCGACCTGCAAGGGGCCGGCGCGGCGCAGCGTTGCCGCCGGCAAGGGCGCCAGGGTCTGCGCCAAGGCAAGCGCACGGTTGCGCGCGCAGTGCAGCTGTTCGGCGGCAGTGGCGTCCTCGTTGAGGAAGGCGAACGGTTCGATCGCCGGATGGCCCTGGCGCACCGCGTCGCGCACCTGCTGCGACAGCGCGTCCAGCGCGCGCCAATCGCACAGCTTGCGCCGCCAGTTCAGCAGGTGCGCGGCGATCGACGGCTCCTGCGGCAGCAGCGCATGCGCGTGCGCATAGGCCTGCGCAGCGGCTTCGGCCTCGCCGTTGTCTTCCAGCGCATGGCCCAGCCACAGGGCGATGCCCGGATGCTGCGGCGCGTGCTGCAACGCCTGGCGCAACGCGGCGGCGGCCTCGGCGTGGCGGCCCTGGGTCCAGCGCACGCGGCCCAGCCGCGCCAGCGCTTCCGGATGCGCCGGGCGCAACTGCAACGCGCGCAGGGCGGCCTGCTCGCCGGCGGCGATCGCCCCGGCACCGAGTTCGGCGTCGGCCAGCATCACCCAGGCGATGAAATCCTGCGGATCGCGGCGCACCGCGTCCTGCAGTTGGCGCAGTTCGTCCAGCGCGCTGCCGCTCACGCGTGCACGGTGGCCGGCGCGTGCGCAGTGGCGCGGCGCACGCTCACGGGCTGTCGCTCAGCCGCGCCAGTTCGTCGACCTGGTGCTCATGGCTCAGCCGCTCGATCAGCGCGTCGAGGTCGCCTTCGATCACGTTCGGCAGGTCGTACAGGGTCAGGCCTTCGACCCGGTGGTCGGTGATGCGGCCCTGCGGGAAGCTGTAGGTGCGGATGCGCTGGCTGCGGTCGCCGCTGCCGACCTGCAGCTTGCGGTCCTGCGCCTCGGCCGCGGCCTGCTTGCTGCGCTCGGCGTCGAGCAACTGCGCCTTCAGCCGCTTCATCGCCTTGTCGCGGTTGGCGTGCTGGCTGCGCTCGGTCTGGCACTCGACCACCACCCCGCTGGGCACGTGGGTGATGCGGATCGCCGATTCGGTCTTGTTGACGTGCTGGCCGCCGGCGCCGGAGGAGCGGAACGTGTCCACCTTCAGGTCGGCCGGGTTGATCGCGATCTCTTCCACGTCGTCGGCTTCGGGGATGATCGCCACCGTCGCCGCCGAGGTGTGGATGCGGCCTTGCGACTCGGTCGCCGGCACCCGCTGCACGCGATGCGTGCCGGATTCGAATTTGAGCTTGGAGTAGGCGCCGCGGCCGACGATGCGCGCCACGATCTCCTTGTAGCCGCCGTGTTCGCCGGGGCTGTCCGATTCCACTTCCACCTTCCAGCCTTGGCGTTCGGCGTAGCGCGCGTACATGCGGAACAGATCGCCGGCGAAGATCGCCGCCTCGTCGCCGCCGGTGCCGGCGCGCACTTCCAGGAACAGGTTGCCGTCGTCGCGCGGATCGCGCGGCACCAGCAGCAGTGCCAGCTGTTCGTCCAGCGCGAGCAGACGCGCGTGGGCGGCGGCGATTTCCTCCTCGGCCAGTTCGCGCAGTTCCGGATCGCCGCGCATCGCCTCGGCCGCGGCCAGGTCGGCCTTGGCCGCGGCCTCGTCGGCCAGCGCGGCGGCGACCGGCTCCAGCTGCGCGAATTCGCGCGAGTAGTCGCGGAAGCGCGCGTTGTCGTTCACCACCTCGGGATCGGACAGCAGGCGTTCGAGTTCTTCGCGACGCTCGGCCAGCGCCTCCAGCTTACGGCGCAGGGTCGGTGTCATCGGTCTTCAGAATGGGATGGAAATAGCCCGGCTTTTCCGGGAACAGGCGCTCGGCGGCGCGGGCCAGCTCGGCATCGCCGCTCAGCGCCGCCTCGCGCAGCGCCGCGGTGGGCGGATGCAGCAGGCGGTTGGTCAGGGTGTTGGCGAGGAATTCCAGCACCTCGTCGGCCGGCTTGCCGTTGGCCAGCTGCTGCCGTGCCTTGGCCAGCACGTCGTCGCGGGTGCTGTCGCCGTGCGCGCGCAGGCGCTTGAGCGGCGCCTGGCGGGTGCTGGCCTGCAGCGTCTCGATGTAGCGCAGCACCTGCAGGTCGATGATCGCCTCGGCAGCCTCGGCCGCTTCGCGGCGGCCGCGGCGATTGTCCTCGACCGCGCGTTCCAGGTCGTCCACGGTGTACAGATAGGCATCGGCCAGCTCGGCCACGCCGGCCTCGATGTCGCGCGGCACCGCCAGGTCGAACAGCAGCATCGGTTTGTGCTTGCGCGCGCGCAGCGCCTGCTCGACCTGCGCGCGGGTCACCACCGGCTCGCGTGCGGCGGTGGCCGAGAACACCACGTCGGCTTCCTGCAGATGCCGCTCCAGCTCGCTCAGCGGCAGCGCCACGCCGCCATGCCGGCTGGCCAATTCCTGGGCGTGGGCGAGGGTGCGGTTGGCGATCAGCAGGCGCCGCACGCGGCCTTCGCTGAGGTGCTTGGCGGCCAGTTCGATGGTCTCGCCGGCGCCGACCAGCAGCACCGTCGATTCGCTGAGCCGGGCGAAGGAGTTCTGCGCCAGGCGCACCGCGGTGGAGGCCACCGAGACCGGATTGGCGCCGACCCGGGTGTCGGTGCGCGCGCGCTTGGCCACCGAGAAGGTCTGCTGGAACAGCCGGTCCAGGCGGTTGCCCATCGCCCCGTGCTCGCGCGCCAGCGCCCAGGCGTCCTTCACCTGGCCGAGGATCTGCGGCTCGCCCAGCACCATCGAGTCCAACCCGGTGGCGACGCGGAACAGATGCCGGACCGCATCGGCGTCCTGGTGCTGGTACAGGTAGCCGTGCAGGCCGGCCGCATGCGAATCCAGCCAGTCGGCCAGGCTCTGCGCGTCGTCGGCGATCGCGTACAGCTCGGTGCGGTTGCAGGTGGACAGCAGGGCGGCCTCGGCGACGTTGGGCAATGCGCGCAGCGATTGCAGCGCGCGCGGCAGCGCATCGCCGGCGAACGCCACCCGTTCGCGCAGGTCGACCGGCGCGGTCTGGTGGTTCAATCCGAGCACCCACAACGTCATCTGTTCAGTTGCTTGCGATAAGCTGCTGGCCATTCAGGGCCCCATTTTACGGCCCGGTTGCCCCCGATGCCCGCATTGATTCGCATCCGTATCGTTCTATTGCTGTCGGCGCTCGCCGCGCTGCCGGCCACCGGTGCCGCCGCCGCCGCGCCGACGGCCACCGCCAAGCTGCCGCCGAGCGCCGCTGCGTCCTCGCTGACGCCGGTGCTGGCCGGCGAGTTCGCGCTGCAGGCCGGGCAGTTGGCCGATGCCTCGCACTGGTACCTGGAGGCGGCGAACGAGGCGCCCGGCGATGCCGGCCTGGCCGAGCGCGCGACCCGTATCGCTATGCTGGCCAACGACAACGCGGCCGCGGCGCAGGCCCTGGCGCTGTGGCGCCAGCGCGCGCCGGAGTCGCTGCCGATGCGCAGTGCCGAGGCCTCGCTGGCGCTGCGCAACGGCAATCTGCGCCAGGCGCGCGGCCTGCTGGTGGCGCTGCTGCGCGACAAGGACGCGCGCGGCTGGCGCTATGCGCTGGTGGCGCTGGTCAGCGGCAACCGCGATCCGGAAGTGGCGGCGAAAGTGCTGGACCAGCTGCTCGACGCCAATGCCATCCCCGATCAGCTCGAGGCCTGGCAGGAGTTCGGGCGCCTGGCGCTGCGCCTGGAGCAGCCGAAGCTGGCCGAGCGTATCGTCGATCAACTGGTCAAGCGTTTCCCGGAAGAGCCGCGGGTGGCCCTGCTGCACGCCACCCAACTGCAACAGGCCGGCAAGACCGAGCAGGCGCGGGCGTTGCTGCAGGGCGTGGAGCCCAAGGCGCCGGCCGACCCGGAATTGCGCGGCGCGCTGGCCTACGCCTACGACGCGATCGGCGACACCGCCGCGGCGGCGCGGGTGCTGGCGCTCGGTCCGCAGAACACCCAGAACTACGGCCTGCGCGCCTCGATGCTGGCCAAGCTGCAGGACAACGCGGCGCTGAGCGCGCTGTACGAGGAGTTGCGCAAAGGCGCGGGGCAGCCGGACCCGGAGCGGCGCCTGCTGCTCGGCAAGATCGCCGAGTTCCTGAAGCGCTATCAGGAAGCGGTGACCTGGTACCGCGGCGTGCCGGGCGGCCCGCTGCGCAACGAAGCGCGGTTGCGCACCGCCGGCGCGCTGTACGAACTCGGGCAGAAGGATGCCGCCTTCACCGAGGCGCGCGCGCTGCAGGACGATGCCGAGGCCGACGACGCCGCGCGCCGCGACGCCTACGTGCTGGAGGCGGAACTGCGCCAGCGCAGTGGCGACGACGACGGCGAACTGCAGGTGTTCGAGCGCGGCCTGGCCGCCTATCCGGACGACAATGCGTTGCTGTACGCGCGCGGCCTGGCCTGGGAGCGGCGCGACCGCATCGACCGTGCCGAAGCCGACCTGCGCAAGATCCTGGTCACCGAGCCGGAGAACGTGGCCGCGCTCAATGCGCTCGGCTACACCCTGGCCGACCGCACCCATCGCTACCGCGAGGCGCTGCAGTTGATCGATCGCGCGCGTACCGCCGATCCGGACAACGCCGCGATCATCGACAGCTATGGCTGGGTGCTGTACCGGCTGGGCAAGACCCAGGAAGCGCTGGTGCAGCTGCGCCGCGCCTGGACTCTGTTCAAGGATCCGGAGATCGCCGCGCATATCGGCCAGGTGCTGTGGGAGCAGGGCAAGCACGACGAGGCCACCAAGTATTTCGACGAGGCGCGCAAGCTCGATCCGAAGAATCGCGCGCTGCAGCGGGCGATGGAAAAGGTCGCGCCGTGAGGGCGGCGTTGCGCGCGGCATGGGCGCTGACGGCGCTGCTGGCGCTGGCCGGCTGTACTTCGCTGGCGCCGCGGCAGGCGCCGCCGGCCGCGAGCGCACCGCTCGACGAGGCCGCGCGCCAGGCCGAAGCGGCCCGCAGCGCCTGGCTGGCCGCGCATCCGAACTGGTCGTTCCAGGGTCGGGTGGCGATCACCAAGGGCCGCAATGGCGGTAGCGGCCGCATCGACTGGGCGCAGCAGCAGCGCCAGTACCGGATCGAGCTCAGCGCGCCGGTGACCCGGCAGAGCTGGCGCCTGACCGGCGACAGCCAGCGCGGCGGCGGCCGTCTGGAAGGGTTGGAGGGCGGTCCGCGCGCCGGCGAGGATGCGCAGCAGCTGCTGCTCGAGGCCACAGGTTGGGAGATTCCGGTCAATCTGCTGCCGGATTGGGTGCGTGGGCAAGTCGCGGTGGACGCAGGCGCGCCGGAGCAGGTGAGCTACGACGCCGAAGGGCGTCCGCAGGCGCTGCGGCAGATGGGCTGGGAGATCCAGTTCCAGGAGTGGTACCCGCCCAGCGACGGCCGTCCGGCCTTGCCGCGGCGCATCGAGGCGCGCAACGGCGACGCCAAGGTGCGCCTGCTGCTGGACCAGTGGGACTTCGCCGCGCCATGAGCGCAGTGGGAGAGAACGGCTGGTCGGCCTGGCCGGCCCCGGCGAAGCTGAACCTGTTTCTGCAGATCACCGGCCGCCGCGCCGACGGCTATCACGCGCTGCAGACCGTCTTCCGCCTGCTCGATTGGGGCGACACCGTACATCTGCGCGTGCGCGCCGACGGCGTGGTGGCGCGGCTCGGCGACTCCGTGCCGGGCGTCGCCGAGGCCGACGACCTGCTGGTGCGGGCCGCGCGGCTGCTGCAAAAACACGCCAAGATCGCCCAAGGTGTCGACATCCGCGTCGAAAAGCGCATTCCTGCCGGGGGCGGTTTCGGTGGCGGTTCGTCCGACGCGGCGACTGCGCTGGTCGCGCTGAACGCGCTGTGGGGCGCCGGACTGGACGAGGACGCGCTGGCCGGCCTGGGCCTGGCGCTGGGTGCGGACGTGCCGGTGTTCGTGCGCGGCCGCGATGCCTGGGCCGAGGGCGTGGGCGAACTGCTGACTCCATTGCCACTGCCGCCGGCCTGGTATGTGCTGGCCGATCCGGGGGTTCACGTGCCCACCGCGGCGCTGTTCCAGGCCCCGGATTTGACGCGGGATGCTGCGCCCGCGAAAATGGCCGACTTCGTTTCAGGTTTCCTGCTCGGCAATGCGTTCGAGCCGGTGCTGCTCCGCTGCGAACCGGCCATCCAGGCCGTGTTCCAGGCGCTAGCGCAGATCGGCACGCCGCGCCTTACCGGGTCGGGGAGCGGGTGTTTCGTCGAGTTCGCCGATCGCGCTGCCGCCGTGCGCGCGCTGGCGGCCTTGCCGGACGGATTGCGCGCCTGGGTGGCTGGTGGCGTGACCCGTTCGCCGCTGCTCGATGCGCTGGAGGCATAGCAACAGTTTCATGCAGGGGCGTCGCCAAGAGGCCCAAGGCACCAGGTTTTGATCCTGGCATTCGTAGGTTCGAATCCTACCGCCCCTGCCAATTATGTATGCAGATCCCTCTGCAAAAGCCCGCACATCCATGTGCGGGGGTTCAACAGGTAGAAGCGTCGCTTCGCCTGGTTTTTCCCGCTTTCCATGCTGTTTCTTCGTTGCACATTCGCCGCCGCCCGAGACACTCCTCATGCAAGATCAACGTAACCTGCTGGTGTTCTCCGGCAATGCCAACAAGCCGCTTGCCAAGAGCATCTGCAAGGAGCTGGGCGTGCGTCCGGGCAAGGCGATGGTGTCGCGCTTCTCCGATGGCGAAGTGCAGGTGGAGATCGAGGAGAACGTGCGCCGGCAGGAAGTGTTCGTGATCCAGCCGACCTGCGCGCCCAGCGCGGAGAACCTGATGGAGTTGCTGGTGCTGATCGACGCGCTCAAGCGCGCCAGCGCCGCCAGCGTCACCGCGGTGGTGCCGTACTTCGGCTACTCGCGGCAGGACCGGCGCATGCGTTCCTCGCGCGTGCCGATCACCGCCAAGGTCGCGGCGAAGATGTTCACCGCGGTCAATGCCGACCGCGTGCTGACCGTGGACCTGCACGCCGACCAGATCCAGGGCTTCTTCGACATACCGGTCGACAACGTCTACGCCTCACCGCTGCTGCTGGCCGACATCTGGCGCGCCTACGGCACCGATAACCTGATTGTGGTGTCGCCGGACGTGGGCGGCGTGGTCCGCGCCCGCGCCGTGGCCAAGCGCCTGGATGACGCCGACCTGGCGATCATCGACAAGCGCCGCCCGCGCGCCAACGTGTCCACGGTGATGAACATCATCGGCGACGTCGAAGGCAAGACCTGCGTGCTGGTCGACGACATCGTCGATACCGCCGGCACCCTGTGCGCCGCCGCAGCCGCGCTGAAGGCGCAGGGCGCGCTGAAAGTGGCCGCGTACTGCACCCATCCGGTGCTGTCCGGCCCGGCGGTCAGCAACATCAGCAATTCGCAGCTCGACGAACTGGTCGTCACCGACACGATTCCGTTGTCGGACGCCGCGCGCGGCTGCAACAAGATCCGCCAGCTCAGCGTCGCCGAGCTGCTGGCCGAAACCATCCGCCGCATCGCCTTCGGCGAGTCGGTGAGTTCGTTGTACGTCGATTGATCTAAGGGCGGGGATTGGAGATTCGGGTTGGGGATTCGCAACGGCGCTGGCTCTGCGAATCCCCAATCCCGAATCCCCAATCCCGGCTCCACACAGACTCTTCTGGTCGCGGAAGAGTCCTCAAAACCGCCGCGAGGCGGTTCATTCAACCAAGGTAGTAAACGCAAATGGCAACCACACATGAAATCAAGGTTCAGCGCCGCGAGGTCGAGGGTAAGGGTGCGAGCCGCCGCCTCCGTCGCGACGGCCTGATCCCCGCCATCGTCTACGGTGGCGAACTGAAGCCGGTCAACATCGAGCTCAACCACAACGAAGTCTGGCTCGCCAGCCAGAACGACTGGTTCTATTCGTCGATCCTGAGCCTGAGCCTGAACGGCGACATCCAGAAGGTGCTGCTGCGCGATATGCAGCGTCATCCGTTCAAGCAGCTGATCCTGCACATCGACTTCCAGCGCGTGAACGACAACGAGGTGCTGCATGCCTCGGTGCCGCTGCACTTCCTCAACGAGGACACCTCGCCGGCCGGCAAGTCGGCCGAAGTGGTGGTCACCCACGAGCTGAATGAGATCCAGGTCGTGTGCCTGCCGAAGGACCTGCCGGAGTTCGTCGAAGTCGACCTGTCCGCGCTGTCCGTCGGCGACGTGATCCACCTGTCCGATCTGAAGCTGCCGGCCGGCGTCGAGCTGCCGGAGCTGAAGCTGGGCAAGGAGCACGACGTGGCGGTGGTCATCGCCAAGCACGGCCGTGTCGAAGCCGAGCCGGAAGCGACCGATGCCCCGGCCGCGGCCGAGCCGGCGAAGAAGGACGGCAAGTAATCGCCTGCGCAGCGCCCGGGCCGTCTGGTCCGGGTGCTGCGGCGATGCTGCGGCATGACTGGTCTGCGTCTGATCGTCGGTCTGGGCAATCCCGGAGCCGAACACGCGAACACCCGGCACAACGCCGGGTTTCGTTTTGTCGAACATCTGGCCGAGCGGGCCGGCGCGCGCTGGAGCGTGGACGCCAAGCTGTTCGGCGAAACCGCCAAGGTCGATGTGGCCGGGCAGGCGGTATGGCTGTTGAAACCGGCCACCTTCATGAATCTCAGCGGCAAGTCGGTGACCGCCGCATTGCGCTACTGGAAGATCGAACCGGCGCAGGCGCTGCTGGCGCACGACGAGCTGGATCTGGCGCCGGGTACGGCGCGACTCAAGTTCGACGGCGGCCATGGCGGGCAAAACGGGCTGCGCGACACCATTCGCCTGCTTGGGCATGCCGGTTTCCATCGGCTGCGCATCGGCATCGGCCATCCCGGGCACAAGGACAAGGTCGTACCCTGGGTGCTGGGGCGTGCAAGCAAGGACGACCAGATCCTGATCGACCGCGCCATCGACGAGGCCATCGCGGTGCTACCGCTGGCGGTGCAGGGCGATTTCAACGAGGCGATGAAGCGGCTGCATACGAGCAGGGATTCGTGATTGGGGATTGGGGATTCGCGGCCGTGCGGCATGGCGAATCTCCAATCCCGAATCCCAAATCCCGGAAGTGAACCATGGGCATCAAGTGCGGCATCGTCGGCCTGCCCAACGTCGGCAAGTCGACCCTGTTCAATGCGCTGACCAAGGCGGGCATCGCGGCGGCCAATTTCCCGTTCTGCACCATCGAGCCCAACGTCGGTGTGGTGCCGGTGCCGGATCCGCGGCTGGGCGAGCTGTCCAAGATCATCAATCCGCAGAAGGTCGTGCCGACCGCGGTCGAGTTCGTCGACATCGCCGGCCTGGTCGCCGGCGCGGCCAGCGGCGAGGGCCTGGGCAACAAGTTCCTGGCGCACATCCGCGAGGTCGATGCGATCACCCACGTGGTGCGCTGCTTCGAGAACGCCGACGTCATCCACGTCAACAACAAGGTCGATCCGATCTCGGACATCGAGACCATCGATACCGAGCTGGCCCTGGCCGACCTGGACAGCGTCGAGAAGGCGCTGAACCGCGCCGAGCGCAGCGCCAAGGGTGGCGACAAGGACGCGGCCGCGCGCAAGCCGGTGCTGGCCAAGCTGCAGGCCGCGCTGGCCGACGGCAAGGCCGGGCGCACTGCGGGCCTGGACGAGGAAGAGAAGGCGCTGGTGCGCGATCTGTTCCTGCTCACGCTCAAGCCGGTGATGTACATCGCCAACGTGCTCGAGGACGGCTTCGAGAACAATCCGCACCTGGATGCGGTGCGCGCGCGCGCCGCCACCGAGGGCGCCGAAGTGGTGCCGGTGTCGGCGGCGATCGAAGAAGAGCTGTCGCAGCTGGACGACGCCGATCGCGACACCTTCCTGGCCGACCTGGGCCTGGCCGAGCCGGGCTTGAACCGGGTGATCCGCGCGGCGTATTCGCTGCTTGGGCTGCAGACCTATTTCACCGCCGGGGTCAAGGAAGTGCGCGCGTGGACGGTGAAGGCCGGATCGACCGCGCCGCAGGCCGCCGCGGTGATCCACACCGATTTCGAGAAGGGCTTCATCCGCGCCGAAACCATCGCCTACGACGACTTCATCAAGTACAAGGGCGAAGCCGGCGCGCGCGAGGCCGGGCGGCTGCGCCTGGAGGGCAAGGAATACCGCGTGCAGGAAGGCGATGTGCTGCATTTCCGCTTCAACGTCTGACCCGCATGCGCGCGTTCGCGCCGTGCCACGGGCGTGGCGCGCGCGGTGCGCGTTTCCTGCGACATCGCGTCAAAATACTGTTGACAAGGCAGGGATGTCAGGGAAGAATAGCGGGCTGTTTCACCCCGTGCTGATTTCGGCCTTGCGGCCTGATCGGGACGGGTAGCTGGAGGGATACCCAAGCGGCCAACGGGGGCAGACTGTAAATCTGCTGGCTTACGCCTTCGGTGGTTCGAATCCACCTCCCTCCACCAGTTTTTTTGTTGTGGCAGTGCGGCATCCCGTAGCGGGAGTAGTTCAACGGTAGAACCTCAGCCTTCCAAGCTGATGGTGCGGGTTCGATTCCCGTCTCCCGCTCCATTGAACGCGCTTGTGTCACAATAGAACTACGCTCACGTAGCTCAGTCGGTAGAGCACCTCCTTGGTAAGGAGGAGGTCGAAGGTTCGATTCCTTTCGTGAGCACCATCTTCAGTCTTCAAATCTTTCTACGATCACCGAGAAGAAGCAGCCATGGCCAAGGGTAAGTTCGAGCGCACCAAGCCGCACGTCAACGTCGGCACCATCGGTCACGTCGACCACGGCAAGACCACGCTGACCGCGGCGCTGACCAAGATCGGCGCAGAGCGCTTCGGCGGCGAGTTCAAGGCATACGACGCGATCGACGCGGCGCCGGAAGAGAAGGCGCGCGGCATCACGATCTCGACCGCGCACGTGGAATACGAATCCCCGAACCGTCACTACGCGCACGTCGATTGCCCGGGTCACGCGGACTACGTCAAGAACATGATCACCGGTGCGGCGCAGATGGACGGCGCGATCCTGGTGTGCTCGGCCGCTGACGGCCCGATGCCGCAGACCCGCGAGCACATCCTGCTGTCGCGCCAGGTCGGCGTGCCGCACATCGTGGTGTTCCTGAACAAGGCCGACATGGTCGACGACGCCGAGCTGCTCGAGCTGGTCGAAATGGAAGTGCGCGAGCTGCTGAGCAAGTACGACTTCCCGGGCGACGACACTCCGATCATCCACGGTTCGGCGCGTCTGGCGCTGGAAGGCGACCAGAGCGAGATCGGCGTGCCGTCGATCCTGAAGCTGGTGGAAGCGCTGGATACGTTCATCCCGGAGCCGCAGCGCGACGTGGACAAGCCGTTCCTGATGCCGGTGGAAGACGTGTTCTCGATCTCCGGCCGCGGCACCGTGGTGACCGGTCGTATCGAGCGCGGCATCATCAAGGTGGGCGACGAAATCGAAATCGTCGGCATCCGCGCCACGCAGAAGACCACGGTCACCGGCGTGGAAATGTTCCGCAAGCTGCTGGACCAGGGCCAGGCGGGCGACAACGCCGGTCTGCTGCTGCGCGGCACCAAGCGTGACGACGTGGAGCGCGGCCAGGTGCTGTGCAAGCCGGGTTCGATCAAGCCGCACACCGAGTTCGAAGCCGAAGTCTACGTACTGTCGAAGGACGAAGGCGGCCGTCACACCCCGTTCTTCAAGGGCTACCGTCCGCAGTTCTACTTCCGCACCACCGACATCACCGGCGCTTGCGAGCTGCCGGAAGGTGTGGAGATGGTGATGCCGGGCGACAACGTGAAGATGGTGGTCACGCTGATCAACCCGGTGGCGATGGACGAAGGCCTGCGTTTCGCGATCCGCGAAGGCGGCCGTACCGTCGGCGCCGGCGTGGTGGCCAAGATCATCAAGTAATGCCCGCTGCGGCGACTTCGGTCGCCGCAGTTTGACGATGTGCAGGCGGCTTCGGCCGTCGGGTTCAGCGAAGGGCGGGCCGGAACCTTCGGTCCGCCTTCGCCGTCTAAGGGAAGTGCAATCGTTCTTACTACACGCCAGTAGCTCAATTGGCAGAGCAGCGGTCTCCAAAACCGCAGGTTGGGGGTTCGAGTCCCTCCTGGCGTGCCAATTTGCCGCACCCTATCCAGTGACCTTGGTCGCATAGCCGCAAGAGTCGGATGAACAGCAAGATCGAGCATTCCAAAGGCAACGCCGCTTCCACCGGTGGCGATATCGTCAAGTACGTCATCGCTGCCTTGCTGGTGGTTGCGGGCCTGTTTGTCTGGTTCTGGTTCGGCGAGCCGAGTCGTGCGACGCAGCTGGGTAGCTGGTCTGGACCGCTGCGTGGCCTGGCGGTCATCGTCGGCCTGGTCGCGGCCGCCGCGGTGTTTCTGCTGACCGCCAAGGGGCGCGAGTCCCGCGAGTTCGTGTCCGAGTCCCGGTTCGAGCTGCGCAAGGTGGTCTGGCCGACCCGTCAGGAAGCGATCCGCACCACCTGGGTCGTGATCGTGGTGGTGATCATTCTGAGTCTGCTGCTGGGCGGGTTCGATTTCCTGATCCAGAAGCTGATGCAGTGGTTCGTGAGTCGTTGAGGAGAGTGCAGCAGTGAAGCGTTGGTATGTCGTTCACGCCTATTCAGGCTTCGAGAAGTCCGTGGCCCAAGCGCTGCGCGACCGCATTGTGCGTGACGAGATGCAGGAGCGCTTCGGCGACGTGCTGGTGCCGACCGAGGAAGTGATCGAAATGCGCTCCGGCCAGAAACGCCGTTCCGAGCGCAAGTTCTTCCCGGGCTACGTGCTGGTGCAGATCGAGACCCACGAAGAAGCCGGCATCCCGCGCATCGACAACGAAAGCTGGCACTTGGTCAAGGAAACCTCGAAGGTCATGGGGTTCATCGGCGGCACCGCCGATCGCCCGCTTCCGATCCGCGACGAAGAGGCCGATGCGATCCTGCAGCGCGTTCAGGATGGCGTGGAGAAGCCGCGTCCGAAGGTGCTGTTCGAGCCGGGCCAGATGGTCCGCGTCACCGATGGCCCGTTCAACGACTTCAATGGCGTGGTCGAGGAAGTCAACTACGAGAAGAGCCGCCTGCGCGTTGCGGTGCTGATCTTCGGCCGCTCCACCCCGGTGGAGCTGGAATTCGGCCAGGTCGAGAAGGCCTGAGCCCGCGCCGGCGCAGCTGCGCCGGACGCCAAAATCTCTGCTATACTGCGCGGCTCGCTGTCCAGGCTCGCCGCCTGGCAGGACCGGAAGCCGCCGCAAGGCGGCTTTCTGCGCACTTCAAACGTGATGGCGGGACACGTGATTTTCCCGTCGCGATGGGGAGCCTGCAAGTTGGGCGCTAGCACCCGGAGACCACTGAAATGGCAAAGAAAGTAGTCGGTTACATCAAGCTGCAGGTGAAGGCCGGTCAGGCCAACCCCTCGCCGCCGGTCGGTCCTGCGCTGGGTCAGCGCGGCCTGAACATCATGGAATTCTGCAAGGCGTTCAATGCCGCCACGCAGAAGCTGGAGCCGGGCTTGCCCACTCCGGTCATCATCACGGCCTATTCGGACCGTACCTTCACCTTCATCACCAAGAGCACCCCTGCGAGCGTGCTGTTGAAGAAGGCCGCAGGTGTCACCTCCGGTTCCAAGCGCCCGAACACCGAAAAGGTGGGCAAGGTCACCCGCAAGCAGCTCGAAGAGATCGCCAAGGCGAAGGAAGCCGACCTGACTGCAGCCGAGCTGGAAGCGGCGGTACGTACGATTGCGGGTTCCGCCCGCAGCATGGGCCTGACGGTGGAGGGTTAAGCGATGGCACAGACCAAGCGACAGAAAGCAATCCGTGCTGCCGTGCAGCCGGGCAAGGCGTATTCGATCGACGAAGCGCTGAAGATCCTCAAGTCCACCAGCAAGGCCAAGTTCGTCGAAGCCGTCGACGTGGCCGTGCGCCTGGGCGTGGATGCCAAGAAGTCCGACCAGCAGGTGCGCGGTTCCACCGTGCTGCCGGCCGGTACCGGCAAGAGCGTGCGCGTGGCCGTGTTCGCCCCGGCCGGCGCCAAGGCTGACGAAGCCCTGGCCGCTGGCGCCGAAGCCGTCGGCATGGACGACCTGGCCGAGAAGATGCAGGCCGGCGACCTGAACTACGACGTGGTCATCGCCACCCCGGACGCGATGCGCGTCGTCGGCAAGTTGGGCACGCTGCTGGGCCCGCGCGGCCTGATGCCGAACCCGAAGGTCGGCACCGTGTCGGCCAATCCGGCCGAAGCGGTGAAGAACGCCAAGTCGGGTCAGGTGCGCTACCGCACCGACAAGGCCGGCATCATCCACTGCACCATCGGCAAGGCCAGCTTCGAAGACGAAGCGCTGAAGAACAACCTGCAGGCGCTGCTGATGGACCTGGTCAAGGCCAAGCCGGCCACGTCCAAGGGTACCTATCTGCAGAAGATCTCGGTGAGCTCGACCATGGGTCCGGGCGTCACCGTCGATCAGGCTTCGCTGTCCCTGAAGTAATTCGCGAGACGGCGGCGCTCCGCGAGGGGCGCCGCCGGTTTCACCCTTTTGAAGGCGTCGCCGAGGGGCAACCCGGAGCGAAGCCGTCAAAGACCGCAGGCGCGGTCGGCGCATACCGACGACGGGCACGGAAGCTCGATATGGCAAGGAGTCGCCGTCGGTACAGCGGGATCGCTTAATCCAGTCCCCTCGGGGACGCGCCGGCGTAGATGGTGCCGCCTTTCTGGAGTTTTTCTGGTTCAGGCCAGTTCGGGGTTTCCCGAGCGCGCTCACTCCAGGTCTGGAACGGCCACCAACTGGGATGCCACTCGGCGTCCCCGGCATCCAGGATGGAGGCCGCCCAGGACCGCAAGCGGCAGGAGCCGCAAGCGGAGTTTGTTTGAAGCGAGAATTCGCGATTCGCGATCGGGGATTGGCAAGGGCGGCGGTATCGCTCCTGACGAATCCCGAATCACCAATCCCGACTCTCTGCTTTAACGGAGGAGTGCAATGGCTCTCAATCTGTCCCAGAAGCAAGAAGTCGTCGCCGAACTGGCAGACGTTGCCGCGAAGGCTCACTCCTTGGTTGCTGCCGAGTACGCCGGCATCACGGTCGCCCAGCTGACCGCGATGCGCAAGAAGGCGCGCGAAACCGGTGTGTACTTGCGTGTTGTCAAGAACACCCTTGCCGCGCGTGCCGTTGCCGGTACCGAATACGAGTGCGTCCAGGACGCGCTGGTCGGTCCGCTGCTGTATGCGTTCTCGACGGAAGAACCCGGCGCTGCCGGTCGTCTGATCAAGGAATTCGCCAAGGGTAACGACAAGCTGCAAGCCAAGGTCGTGTCGATGGGTGGCCAGCTGTATCCGGCCGCTCACCTCGAGGTGTTGGCATCGCTGCCGACCCGCGAGCAGGCGCTGGCCATGCTGGCACGCGTCCTCGCCGAGCCGGCGAGCATGTTTGCACGCGCGGTCAAGGCAGTGGGCGACAAGCTCGGTGGTGGCGAAGAAGCCCCCGCCGCAGCGGAAGAAGCCCCGGCCGAAACGGCTTAAGTTCGCGACACCTGAAACGGTTCACTAGAACCTCATCCAGAAAAAAATTCCAAAGGTAATCACAATGTCCCTGTCTAACGAACAGATCGTCGACGCAATCGCCGAAAAGACCCTCATGGAAGTGATGGAGCTGGTCAAGGCCATCGAAGAGAAGTTTGGCGTCTCCGCCGCCGCCCCGGTCGCCGCTGCCGGCCCGGCCGCTGCTGCTGCCCCGGTCGAAGAGCAGACCGAGTTCAACGTCATCCTGAAGGCTATCGGCGAGAAGAAGGTCGAAGTCATTAAGGCCGTCCGCGCCATCACCGGCCTGGGCCTGAAGGAAGCGAAGGACCTCGTCGAAGGTGCTCCGCAGACCGTCAAGGAAGCCGTGTCGAAGGAAGATTCCGAGAAGTTCAAGAAGGATCTCGAGGCCGCCGGCGCGACCGTCGAAATCAAGTAATCGGCATCTTGCATCGCCAGCGTGTCAGGTGATGCATCGAAGGCTGGGGACGCAAGTCCCCGGCCTTTGGCCGTTGTTGCAAAGCCGGGATTGGAGATTCGGCATTAGGGATTTGATGGCGCCCGTTTGGCCCATCCCGAATCCCGTCATCCCCAATTTCGGCCTTACCGAGTTGGTAGTTGGAAGTAGCAAGAGAAGGCGTGCTGGTGCCGGCAATACCAGCGACTTCCAACTGACAATTTATGTTCACTCAGGGCCGCGGACGCGCGGCCCGCACAGCCAAGGTGATACCTCATGACGTCTTATTCGTTCACCGAAAAGAAGCGTATCCGCAAGGATTTCGGCAAGCAGCGCTCGATCCTCGAAGTGCCGTTCCTGCTGGCGATCCAGGTGGATTCCTACCGCGAATTCCTGCAGGAAAACACCGACCCGAACAAGCGTTCGGACCACGGCCTGCACGCGGCCCTGAAATCGGTGTTCCCGATCTCCAGCTACAGCGGCAACGCGGCCCTGGAGTACGTCGGCTACAAGCTGGGCGACCCGGTGTTCGACGAGCGTGAATGCCGCCAGCGCGGCATGAGCTACGGCGCCCCGCTGCGCGTGACCGTGCGCCTGGTGATCTACGACCGCGAGTCCTCGACCAAGGCCATCAAGTACGTGAAGGAGCAGGAGGTCTATCTCGGCGAAATCCCGCTGATGACCGACAACGGCACCTTCATCGTCAACGGCACCGAGCGCGTCATCGTCTCGCAGCTGCACCGTTCGCCGGGCGTGTTCTTCGATCACGACCGCGGCAAGACCCACAGCTCGGGCAAGCTGCTGTACAGCGCCCGCATCATCCCGTACCGCGGTTCCTGGCTGGACTTCGAGTTCGACCCGAAGGACGCGCTGTTCACCCGTATCGACCGCCGCCGCAAGCTGCCGGTGTCGATCCTGCTGCGCGCGCTCGGCTACTCGAACGAAGAGATGCTGGCCGAGTTCTTCGAGATCAACACCTTCCACATCGACCCGAAGGAAGGCGTGCAGCTGGAGCTGGTGCCCGAGCGCCTGCGCGGCGAGACGCTGAACTTCGACCTGGCCGATGGCGACAAGGTCATCGTCGAGGCCGGCAAGCGCATCACCGCGCGCCACGTCAAGCAGCTGGAAGCCGCCGGCGTCGCCGCGCTGGCCGTGCCCGACGAGTACCTGGTCGGCCGCATCCTGTCGCACGACGTAGTCGATGCCTCGACCGGCGAACTGCTGGCCAGCGCCAACGACGAGATCAGCGAAGATCAGCTGACCGCGTTCCGCAAGGCCGGCGTCGACGCCGTGGGCACGCTGTGGGTCAACGATCTGGATCGTGGTCCGTACCTGTCCAACACCCTGCGCATCGATCCGACCAAGACCCAGCTGGAAGCGCTGGTCGAGATCTACCGCATGATGCGTCCCGGCGAGCCGCCGACCAAGGATGCCGCGCAGAACCTGTTCCACAACCTGTTCTTCACCTTCGAGCGCTACGACCTGTCCACGGTCGGCCGCATGAAGTTCAACCGCCGTGTCGGCCGCAAGGAAGTCACCGGCGAGTCGGTGCTGTACGACAAGAAGTACTTCGGCGAGCGCAACGACGAAGAGTCCAAGCGCCTGGTCGCCGAGCATGCCGACAGCTCCGACATCCTGGAAGTGATCAAGGTCCTGACCGAGATCCGCAACGGCCGCGGCGTGGTCGACGACATCGACCACCTCGGCAACCGTCGCGTGCGTTCGGTCGGCGAAATGGCCGAGAACGTGTTCCGCGTGGGCCTGGTCCGCGTCGAGCGCGCGGTCAAGGAGCGCCTGTCGATGGCCGAGTCCGAAGGCCTGACCCCGCAGGAACTGATCAACGCCAAGCCGGTGGCCGCCGCGATCAAGGAGTTCTTCGGCTCCTCGCAGCTGTCGCAGTTCATGGATCAGAACAACCCGCTGTCGGAAGTGACGCACAAGCGCCGCGTCTCCGCGCTGGGTCCGGGCGGCCTGACCCGCGAACGCGCCGGCTTCGAAGTGCGCGACGTGCATCCGACCCACTACGGCCGCGTCTGCACCATCGAGACGCCGGAAGGCCCGAACATCGGCCTGATCAACTCGCTGGCGGTGTATGCCCGCACCAACCAGTACGGCTTCCTGGAGACGCCGTACCGGAAGGTCGTGGACGGCCAGATCACCGACGACGTCGAATACCTGTCGGCGATCGAAGAGAACGAGTACGTGATCGCGCAGGCCAACGCGCTGCACGATTCCAAGAGCCGCCTGACCGAGCAGTTCGTGCCGTGCCGCTACCAGGGCGAGTCGCTGCTGAAGCCGCCGGCCGAAGTGCACTTCATGGACGTGTCGCCGATGCAGACCGTGTCCATCGCGGCGGCGCTGGTGCCGTTCCTGGAGCACGATGACGCCAACCGCGCGCTGATGGGCGCGAACATGCAGCGCCAGGCCGTGCCGACGCTGCGTGCGCAGAAGCCGCTGGTCGGTACCGGCATCGAGCGCGCCGTGGCGCGCGACTCGGGCGTGACCGTGAACGCGCGCCGTGGCGGCGTGATCGAGCAGATCGACGCCGGCCGCATCGTGGTCAAGGTCAACGAGGAAGAGATCGGCGGCGGCACCGATGCCGGCGTCGACATCTACAACCTGATCAAGTACACGCGTTCCAACCAGAACACCTGCATCAACCAGCGTCCGCTGGTCAATGTGGGCGACGTGATCGCGCGCGGCGACGTGCTGGCCGACGGTCCCTCGACCGACATCGGCGAGCTGGCCCTGGGCCAGAACATGCTGATCGCGTTCATGCCGTGGAACGGCTACAACTTCGAAGACTCCATCCTGCTCTCCGAGCGCGTGGTGGAAGAGGATCGCTACACCACGATCCACATCGAAGAGCTGACCTGCGTGGCGCGCGACACCAAGCTGGGGCCGGAGGAAATCTCCGCCGACATCCCGAACGTGTCCGAGCAGGCGTTGAACCGCCTGGACGAGTCGGGCGTGGTGTACATCGGCGCCGAAGTGCGCGCCGGCGACATCATGGTCGGCAAGGTCACGCCGAAGGGCGAGAGCCAGCTGACCCCGGAAGAGAAGCTGCTGCGCGCGATCTTTGGCGAGAAGGCCTCGGACGTGAAGGACAGCTCGCTGCGCGTGCCGCCGGGCATGGACGGCACCGTCATCGACGTGCAGGTGTTCACCCGCGACGGCATCGAGAAGGACAAGCGCGCCCGCCAGATCGAGGAAAACGAGATCAAGCGGGTCAAGAAGGACTTCGACGACCAGTTCCGCATCCTGGAAAGCGCGATCTATGCGCGTCTGCGCACTCAGCTGATCGGCAAGGTCGCCAACGGCGGTCCGAACCTGAAGAAGGGCGACACCGTCACCGACGCGTACCTGGACGGGCTGAAGAAGTCCGACTGGTTCGCGCTGCGGATGAAGGACGAGGAGCCGTCGGACGCGATCGAGCGCGCGCAGAAGCAGATCCAGGCGCACGAGAAGGAATTCGAGCGTCGCTTCGCCGACAAGCGCGGCAAGATCACCGCCGGCGACGACCTCGCCCCGGGCGTGCTGAAGATGGTCAAGGTGTTCCTGGCAGTGAAGCGCCGCATCCAGCCCGGCGACAAGATGGCCGGTCGCCACGGCAACAAGGGTGTCGTGTCGATGATCCAGCCGATCGAGGACATGCCGTACATGGCCAACGGCGAGACCGTTGACATCGTGCTGAACCCGCTCGGCGTGCCGTCGCGCATGAACATCGGCCAGGTGCTGGAAGTGCATCTGGGCTGGGCCGCAAAGGGCCTGGGTCGCAAGATCCAGAACATGCTCGAGGCGCAGACCAAGGTCGCCGACCTGCGCAAGTTCCTGACCCAGATCTACAACCACGACCAGAAGCTGGGCGAGGACCGTGTGGACCTGGATCAGTTCAGCGACGCGGAGCTGCTGCGCCTGGCCGGCAACCTGACCGACGGCGTGCCGATGGCCACCCCGGTGTTCGACGGTGCGACGGAAGCGGAGATCAAGCACATGCTCGAGCTCGCCGACCTGCCGATCAGCGGCCAGACCCAGCTGTACGACGGCCGCACCGGCGAGGCGTTCGATCGCCACACCACGGTCGGCTACATGCACATGCTGAAGCTGAACCACCTGGTCGACGACAAGATGCACGCGCGCTCCACCGGTCCGTACTCGCTCGTCACCCAGCAGCCGCTGGGCGGCAAGGCGCAGTTCGGCGGCCAGCGCTTCGGCGAAATGGAAGTCTGGGCGCTGGAAGCCTACGGCGCGGCCTACACCCTGCAGGAAATGCTGACGGTGAAGTCCGACGACGTGCAGGGCCGCAACCAGATGTACAAGAACATCGTCGACGGCGAGCACGAGATGGTCGCGGGCATGCCGGAATCCTTCAACGTCCTGGTGAAGGAAATCCGCTCGCTGGCCATCAACATGGAACTGGAAGACTGATCGCGCAGGCGCGGGTGCCGCAGGGCACCCGCGCCGCCGCAGCGCTCTGACAGCCCATCGACACGTATTCCTCCTTTCGGAGAAACACCATGAAAGACCTGCTCAACCTCTTCAACCAGCAGCGCCAGACGCTGGACTTCGACGCGATCAAGATCGCGTTGGCCTCGCCGGACCTGATCCGTTCGTGGTCCTTCGGCGAAGTGAAGAAGCCGGAAACGATCAACTACCGTACCTTCAAGCCCGAGCGCGACGGCCTGTTCTGCGCCGCGATCTTCGGTCCGATCAAGGACTACGAGTGCCTGTGCGGCAAGTACAAGCGCATGAAGCACCGTGGCGTGGTCTGCGAGAAGTGCGGCACCGAAGTGACCCTGGCCAAGGTGCGCCGCGAGCGCATGGGCCACATCGACCTGGCCTCGCCGGTCGCGCACATCTGGTTCCTGAAGTCGCTGCCGTCGCGCATCGGCCTGATGCTGGACATGACCCTGCGCGACATCGAGCGCGTGCTGTACTTCGAAGCCTATGTGGTGACCGAGCCGGGCCTGACCGCCCTGGAGCGCCGCCAGCTGCTGACCGAAGAGCAGTTCCTGACCGCGCGCCAGGAGCACGGCGACGACTTCGACGCCGCGATGGGCGCCGAGGCGGTGTACGAGCTGCTGCGCACGATCGACCTGCAGTCGGAAATGACCCGCCTGCGCGAAGAGATCGCCGGCACCGGGTCGGAAACCAAGCTCAAGCGTCTGACCAAGCGCATCAAGCTGGTCGAAGCCTTCCTCGAGTCGGGCAACCGTCCGGAGTGGATGGTGATGACCGTGCTGCCGGTGCTGCCGCCGGATCTGCGTCCGCTGGTGCCGCTGGACGGCGGCCGCTTCGCGACCTCCGATCTGAACGACCTGTACCGCCGCGTCATCAACCGCAACAACCGCCTGCGCCGCCTGCTCGAGCTCAATGCGCCGGACATCATCGTGCGCAACGAAAAGCGCATGCTGCAGGAATCGGTGGATGCGCTGCTGGACAACGGCCGCCGCGGCCGTGCCATCACCGGCACCAACAAGCGCCCGTTGAAGTCGCTCGCCGACATGATCAAGGGCAAGCAGGGCCGGTTCCGCCAGAACCTGCTCGGCAAGCGCGTGGATTACTCCGGCCGTTCGGTCATCGTGGTCGGCCCGACCCTGCGCCTGCACGAGTGCGGCCTGCCGAAGAAGATGGCGCTGGAGCTGTTCAAGCCGTTCGTGTTCGCCAAGCTGCAGCGTCGCGGCCTGGCCACCACCATCAAGGCCGCCAAGAAGCTGGTCGAGCGCGAAGAAGCCGAAGTCTGGGACATCCTGGAAGAGGTCATCCGCGAGCACCCGGTGCTGCTGAACCGTGCGCCGACCCTGCACCGTCTGGGCATCCAGGCGTTCGAGCCGGTGCTGATCGAAGGCAAGGCGATCCAGCTGCATCCGCTGGTGTGTACCGCGTTCAACGCCGACTTCGACGGTGACCAGATGGCCGTGCACGTGCCGCTGTCGCTGGAAGCGCAGCTGGAAGCGCGCGCGCTGATGATGTCCACCAACAACATCCTGTCGCCGGCTAACGGCGAGCCGATCATCGTGCCGTCGCAGGACGTGGTGCTGGGCCTGTACTACATGAGCCGCGCCCTGGAGAACAAGAAGGGCGAGGGCATGGTGTTCGCCAACATCGCCGAAGTGAAGCGCGCCTACGACAACCGCGTGGTCGAACTGCACGCCAAGGTCAAGGTCCGCATCACCGAGACGGTGATCGACGAGGACGGCAGCCGCAGCAAGAAGACCTCGATCGTGGACACCACGATCGGGCGCGCGCTGCTGGCCGAAATCCTGCCGGACGGCCTGCCGTTCGCGCTGGCCAACACCGAGCTGACCAAGAAGAACATCAGCCGCCTGATCAACTCCAGCTACCGCCAGCTGGGTCTGAAGGACAGCGTTGTGTTCGCCGACAAGCTGATGTACACCGGCTTCGCCTACGCGACCCGCGCCGGCGTGTCGATCGGCATCGACGACATGCTGATCCCGTCGGAGAAGAAGGGCATCCTCGGCGAAGCCGAGCAGGAAGTGCTTGAAATCCAGGAGCAGTACCAGTCCGGTCTGGTCACCGCCGGCGAGCGCTACAACAAGGTCGTGGACATCTGGTCGCGCACCAACGAGCGCATCGCCAAGGCGATGATGGACACCATCGGTACCGAGAAGGTCACCAATGCCAAGGGCGAGATCATCGACCAGAAGTCGATGAACTCCCTTTACATCATGGCCGACTCCGGTGCGCGTGGTAGCCAGGCGCAGATCCGTCAGCTGGCCGGTATGCGCGGCCTGATGGCGCGTCCGGACGGCTCGATCATCGAGACCCCGATCAAGGCCAACTTCCGCGAAGGCCTGAACGTGCAGGAGTACTTCAACTCCACCCACGGCGCGCGTAAGGGTCTGGCCGATACCGCGCTGAAGACCGCCAACTCGGGTTACCTGACCCGGCGTCTGGTCGACGTGGCGCAGGACGTGGTCATCACCGAACCGGATTGCGGCACCAGCGACGGCCTGACCATGACCCCGATCGTGGAAGGCGGCGACGTGGTCGAGCCGTTGAAGGATCGCGTGCTCGGTCGCGTGGTGGCCGAGGACGTGTTCCTGCCGGGCAACGACGAGGATCCGATCGTCACCCGCAACACGCTGCTCGACGAGCAGTGGGTGGCCAAGCTGGAAGAGGCCGGCGTGCAGACGCTGAAGGTGCGCTCCACGATCACCTGCGAATCCTCGTTCGGCGTGTGCGCCCGCTGCTACGGCCGCGACCTGGCGCGCGGTCACCTGGTCAACATCGGCGAAGCGGTCGGCGTCATCGCCGCGCAGTCGATCGGCGAGCCGGGTACCCAGCTGACCATGCGTACCTTCCACATCGGCGGCGCAGCTTCGCGTGCGGCGGCGGTGGACAACATCACGGTCAAGACCACCGGTTCGATCAAGTTCAACAACCTCAAGTCGGTCGAGCACGCCAACGGTTCTCTGGTGGCGGTGTCGCGTTCGGGCGAACTGTCCGTGCTCGACGGCCACGGCCGCGAGCGCGAGCGCTACAAGCTGGCCTACGGCGCCACGATCACCGCGAAGGACGGCGACGCGGTCAAGGCCGGCCAGTCGGTCGCCAACTGGGATCCGCATAACCACCCGATCGTGTCGGAAGTGGCCGGTTTCATCCGCTTCATCGACTTCATCGACGGCGTCACCGTCATCGAGAAGACCGACGATCTGACCGGCCTGGCCTCGCGCGAGATCACCGATCCGAAGCGTCGCGGCGCCCAGGCCAAGGACCTGCGCCCGATCGTGCGCATCGTCGACGGCAAGGGCAACGACCTGACCATCCCGGGCACCGATCTGCCGGCGCAGTACCTGCTGCCGCCGCGCTCGATCGTCAACCTGCAGGACGGTGCGGCGGTGGGCGTGGGCGACGTGGTCGCCAAGATCCCGCAGGAAGCATCCAAGACCCGCGACATCACCGGTGGTCTGCCGCGCGTGGCCGATCTGTTCGAAGCGCGCAAGCCGAAGGATCCGGCGATCCTGGCCGAGCGCTCGGGCATCATCAGCTTCGGCAAGGACACCAAGGGCAAGCAGCGCCTGATCATCAAGGACACTGATGGTTCGGAACACGAAGAGCTGATCCCGAAGTATCGCCAGATCATCGTGTTCGAAGGCGAGCACGTGGCCAAGGGCGAGACCGTGGTCGACGGCGAGCCGAGCCCGCAGGACATCCTGCGCCTGCTCGGCGTGGAGCCGCTGGCCGCCTACCTGGTCAAGGAAATCCAGGACGTGTATCGCCTGCAGGGCGTGAAGATCAACGACAAGCACATCGAGGTCATCACCCGGCAGATGCTGCGCAAGGTCGAGATCACCGACCAGGGCAACAGCAAGTTCCTCAACGGCGAGCAGGCCGAGCGCCAGCGCGTCATCGAGGAAAATGCCCGCCTGGTGCCCCGCAACGAGCTGCCGGCCAAGTACGACCCGGTGCTGCTGGGCATCACCAAGGCCTCGCTGGCCACCGAGTCGTTCATCTCGGCGGCGTCGTTCCAGGAAACCACCCGCGTCCTCACCGAGGCGGCGGTCCGCGGCACCAGCGACACGCTGCGCGGTCTGAAGGAAAACGTGATCGTCGGCCGTCTGATCCCGGCCGGCACCGGCCTGGCCTACCACGCCCAGCGTCGCCGTGGCGCGTCCGGCCTGACCGAGTCGGAGATGCAGACCCTGTCCGGCGGCAACGCCGAGGCGGCGGTCGAAACGCCCGCACCGGCGGCTGCCAGCAGCGAAGAGTGAGCCTGATCGGCCCCGTGCGCGGGGCTGGTCGTACCAAGCGAAAAGGGGCGCAGCGGACGCGCCCCGTGTTCCGGTCCGGGAGGGACCAGCAAGTTAAGTTTCCGTTGAGTTGACGGAGCTTTTACTTGCCCGCTATACTTTCCTGTCTCGGCAGGCCGTCCTTCGGCCTGCCTTCGTTTTCACGCATCCAGGCCCCACGGCCTCAATCAGAAGAATCCACTGATGGCGACGATCAACCAGCTGGTCCGCAAGCCGCGGCAGGCGACCACCTACAAGAGCGCCTCCCCGGCGCTTGACAAGTGCCCGCAGCGCCGTGGCGTCTGCACGCGCGTGTACACCACCACCCCGAAGAAGCCGAACTCGGCCCTGCGTAAGGTCGCCAAGGTGCGCCTGACGAACCAGGAAGAGGTCATCAGCTACATCGGTGGCGAAGGCCACAACCTGCAGGAGCACTCCGTGGTCCTGATCCGCGGCGGTCGCGTCAAGGATCTGCCGGGCGTGCGCTACCACACCGTGCGCGGTTCGCTCGATGCCGCCGGCGTCGCCAAGCGTCGCCAGGGTCGTTCCAAGTACGGCGCCAAGCGTCCGAAGAGCTAAGGGAAAGCACACAAATGTCTCGTAAAGGTTCTACTCCGCAGCGCACCGTCCTGCCGGATCCCAAGCACGGCAGCGAAACCATCGCCCGTTTCATCAACATGGTGATGCTGAGCGGCAAGAAGTCGGTCGCCGAAAAGATCGTCTATGGCGCAATGGACGTCATCGGCGAGAAAAACCCGAACGCGGTCGAGCTGGTGCAGAAGGCACTGGACAACGTCGCTCCGGCGGTCGAAGTCAAGTCGCGTCGCGTCGGCGGTGCCACGTACCAGGTGCCGGTCGAGGTGCGTACCTCCCGTCGCATGGCGCTGGCCATGCGCTGGCTGATCGACTCGGCGCGCAAGCGCGGCGAGAACTCGATGCCGCGCAAGCTCGCGGCCGAGCTGGTCGACGCCTCGGAAAACCGTGGTGGCGCCATCAAGAAGCGTGAAGAAACCCACCGCATGGCGGAAGCGAACAAGGCGTTCGCGCATTACCGCTGGTGACCTTCCGGGCCTTGGAAACAGGGCCCGTCAGCACAATCTATATGTGCTGCTAGTGGCGCCGCTGAGCGCTGCACAAATCCGAAGGCCGCCGCAAGGCGGCGTTCGGCCATCCGCAATCCAAGAATTCTGAGAGGCTCCCTGTGGCCCGCAACACTCCCATCGAGCGTTACCGTAACTTCGGCATCATGGCTCACATCGATGCCGGCAAGACCACCACCTCCGAACGCATCCTGTTCTACACCGGCGTCAGCCACAAGATCGGCGAGGTGCATGACGGTGCCGCGACGATGGACTGGATGGAGCAGGAGCAGGAGCGTGGCATCACCATCACCTCCGCCGCGACCACCGCGTTCTGGAGCGGCATGGACAAGTCGCTGCCGCAGCACCGCTTCAACATCATCGACACCCCCGGGCACGTCGACTTCACCATCGAAGTCGAGCGTTCGCTGCGCGTGCTCGACGGCGCGGTGTTCGTGCTGTGCGCGGTCGGCGGCGTGCAGCCGCAGTCCGAGACCGTGTGGCGCCAGGCCAACAAGTACTCGGTGCCGCGTCTTGCCTTCGTCAACAAGATGGACCGTACCGGCGCCAACTTCGACAAGGTGGTCGAGCAGCTGAAGTCGCGCCTGGGTGCCTACCCGGTGCCGATGCAGGTGCCGATCGGCGCCGAAGACGGCTTCGAGGGCGTGGTCGACCTGCTCAAGATGAAGGCGGTCCACTGGGATACCGCCTCGCAGGGCACCGTGTTCGAGTACCGCGAGATCCCCGCCAACCTGGCCGACAAGGCCGTCGAGGCGCGCGCGTTCATGGTCGAGGCCGCGGCCGAAGCCAACGAAGAGCTGATGGACAAGTACCTCAACGAGGGCGAGCTGTCCGAAGAGGAAATCGTCAGCGGCCTGCGCGAGCGCACCCTGAAGGTGGAAGTGGTGCCGGTGTACTGTGGCACCGCGTTCAAGAACAAGGGCGTGCAGGCGATGCTCGACGGCGTGATCCAGCTGCTGCCGTCGCCCAGCGACCGTCCGCCGGTCAAGGGCATCGACGAGGACGACAAGGAAGACAGCCGTCCGGCCACCGACACCGCGCCGTTCTCGGCGCTGGCGTTCAAGATCATGACCGACCCGTTCGTGGGTTCGCTGACCTTCTTCCGCGTCTACTCCGGCACGCTGAACTCCGGCGACCAGGTGTACAACCCGGTCAAGTCGAAGAAGGAGCGCGTGGGCCGCATCCTGCAGATGCACTCCAACAATCGCGAAGAGATCAAGGAAGTGCGCGCGGGCGACATCGCCGCGGCGGTGGGCCTGAAGGACGTCACCACCGGCGACACGCTGTGCGCGCAGGACCACATCATCATCCTGGAGCGCATGGTGTTCCCGGAGCCGGTGATCTCGATGGCGGTGGAGCCGAAGACCAAGTCGGACCAGGAAAAGATGGGTATCGCGCTGAGCCGTCTGGCCCAGGAAGATCCCTCGTTCCGCGTCAACACCGACGAGGAGTCCGGCCAGACCATCATCCGCGGCATGGGCGAGTTGCACCTGGAAATCATGGTCGACCGCATGAAGCGCGAGTTCAACGTCGAAGCCAACGTCGGCAAGCCGCAGGTGGCTTACCGCGAGACCATCCGCAAGGCGGTCAAGCAGGAAGGCAAGTTCGTGCGCCAGTCCGGCGGTAAGGGCCAGTACGGTCATGTCGTGCTCGAGATCGAGCCGCAGGAGCGTGGCCTGGGCTACACCTTCGAGAACGCGATCGTCGGCGGCGTAGTGCCGAAGGAATACATCCCGGCGGTCGACAAGGGCATCCAGGAAGCGGTGGCCAACGGCGTGATGGCCGGCTACCCGATCGTGGACATCAAGGTGCGCCTGATCGACGGCTCGTACCATGACGTCGACTCCTCGGAAATGGCGTTCAAGATCGCCGGCTCGATGGGCTTCAAGGAAGGCTTCAACAAGGCCAGCCCGGTCCTGCTGGAGCCGATCATGAAGGTCGAAGTGGTGACCCCGGAAGACTATCTGGGCGACGTGATGGGCGACGTCAGCCGTCGTCGCGGCATCCTGCAGGGCCAGGACGACAGTCCGTCCGGCAAGGTGATCAACGCGATGGTGCCGCTGGGCGAAATGTTCGGCTACGCCACCACGCTGCGCTCCATGTCGCAGGGTCGCGCCACGTTCTCGATGGAATTCGACCATTACGCCGAAGCGCCGGCCAACATCGCCGAATCGGTCATCAAGAAAAGCTGACTTTAGCGAGACGGGATTCGGGATGCGGGCATAGCCACTCCCGCATCCCGCTCCCTTGTCCCCAATTACGAATTACAAGGTAAATACATCATGGCAAAGGGTAAGTTCGAGCGCACCAAGCCGCACGTCAACGTCGGCACCATCGGTCACGTCGACCACGGCAAGACCACGCTGACCGCGGCGCTGACCAAGATCGGCGCAGAGCGCTTCGGCGGCGAGTTCAAGGCATACGACGCGATCGACGCGGCGCCGGAAGAGAAGGCGCGCGGCATCACGATCTCGACCGCGCACGTGGAGTACGAATCCCCGAACCGTCACTACGCGCACGTGGATTGCCCGGGTCACGCGGACTACGTCAAGAACATGATCACCGGTGCGGCGCAGATGGACGGCGCGATCCTGGTGTGCTCGGCCGCTGACGGCCCGATGCCGCAGACCCGCGAGCACATCCTGCTGTCGCGCCAGGTCGGCGTGCCGCACATCGTGGTGTTCCTGAACAAGGCCGACATGGTCGACGACGCCGAGCTGCTCGAGCTGGTCGAGATGGAAGTGCGCGAGCTGCTGAGCAAGTACGACTTCCCGGGCGACGACACCCCGATCATCCACGGTTCGGCGCGTCTGGCGCTGGAAGGCGACCAGAGCGAGATCGGCGTGCCGTCGATCCTGAAGCTGGTGGAAGCGCTGGATACGTTCATCCCGGAGCCGCAGCGCGACGTGGACAAGCCGTTCCTGATGCCGGTGGAAGACGTGTTCTCGATCTCGGGCCGCGGCACCGTGGTGACCGGCCGTATCGAGCGCGGCATCATCAAGGTGGGTGACGAAATCGAAATCGTCGGCATCCGCGCCACGCAGAAGACCACGGTCACCGGCGTGGAAATGTTCCGCAAGCTGCTGGACCAGGGCCAGGCGGGCGACAACGCCGGTCTGCTGCTGCGCGGCACCAAGCGTGACGACGTGGAGCGCGGCCAGGTGCTGTGCAAGCCGGGTTCGATCAAGCCGCACACCGAGTTCGAAGCCGAAGTGTACGTGCTGTCGAAGGACGAGGGCGGCCGTCACACCCCGTTCTTCAAGGGCTACCGTCCGCAGTTCTACTTCCGCACCACCGACATCACCGGCGCTTGCGAGCTGCCGGAAGGCGTCGAGATGGTGATGCCGGGCGACAACGTGAAGATGGTGGTCACGCTGATCAACCCGGTGGCGATGGACGAAGGCCTGCGTTTCGCGATCCGCGAAGGCGGCCGTACCGTCGGCGCCGGCGTGGTGGCCAAGATCATCAAGTAATGCCCGCATGCGTCGGCGGCCCTTCCGGGCCGTCCGGCCGGTGGCGACCGCGGCTTCGGCTGGCGGTTCAACGAAGGGTCGGCGCAAGCCGGCCCTTCGTCGTTTTGCGCAAGGGCAGGGCGGTACAAAATTCTTGCCGCGGCATGTTGCGGGCGGGTGAAACAGCCGCTATAATGCGCGGCTCGGCATTCCTGGGTAGGGTGCCGGATACACCGCGAAAAGAGAGGCAGGACGCCCCTCGTGTTCGCCAGACCGGGAAGGTCGCGCTGCATCAAGCAATCAACGGCCTTGCGCTGTTGACGTTGTTTTATCTGCGCATTATACTTTTCCGTCTGGGCAGGCCGGGTAACTGGTCTGCCTCAGTTTTTGGGCGGAGGAATGGCCCTCGCCAGCTGGATGCTCGGCGGTATACGACGTCAGGAAATAATCGGGGCAGGTATCCCAGAGGCCTTGCCCGTCGCTCTTTTAACGAAGGAACCCACCGCCATGGCGGAGCAAAAGACCGGTCAGAAAGCGGATCAGAAGATCCGGATTCGGCTGAAGGCGTTCGATCATCGTCTGATCGACCGTTCGGCCAGCGAGATCGTTGAGACGGCTAAGCGGACCGGCGCGCAAGTGCGCGGCCCGATCCCGCTGCCGACCAAGATCGAACGCTACACCATTCTCGTTTCTCCGCACGTCGACAAGGACGCGCGCGACCAGTACGAGACCCGCACGCACAAGCGCGTGCTCGACATCATCGGCCCTAACGACAAGACCGTGGACGCGCTGATGAAGCTCGAGCTCGCGGCGGGCGTCGATGTCCAGATCAAGTTGACCTGAGGACTACGACCATGACGAAGAAATATTCGTTGGGCTTCGTGGGCCGCAAGGCCGGCATGAGCCGCGTCTTCACCGAAGACGGCCGCTCCATCCCGGTGACCCTGATCGAAGCGACCCCGAACCGCATCACCCAGCTCAAGACCGTCGAAAGCGACGGCTACAGCGCCGTGCAGATCACCGTGGGCGCCCGTCGCGCCGCGCTGGTCAACAAGCCTGCCTCCGGCCACTACGCCAAGGCGAAGGTCGAAGCCGGTCGCGGCCTGTGGGAGTTCCGCGTTGAAGACGCGCAGCTGGGCGATTACGCCATCGGCGGCGAGATCAAGGCGGACATCTTCGAGGTCGGCCAGAAGGTCGACGTCCAGGGCGTCACCAAGGGTAAGGGTTTCCAGGGCACCATCAAGCGGTACAACTTCCGCATGGGCGATGCCACCCACGGTAACTCGCTGTCGCATCGCGCGCCGGGTTCGCTGGGTCAGCGCCAGACCCCGGGTCGCGTTTTCCCGGGCAAGAAGATGTCCGGCCACATGGGCGCGGTGCAGCAGAGCACGCAGAATCTGGAAGTGGTCAAGGTCGACGTCGAGCGTGGCCTCATCGCCATTCGCGGCGCTGTGCCTGGCGCTGCCGGTGGCGACGTGATCGTGCGTCCGGCTAGCAAGGCATAAGGAGAGATGACGATGGAACTCGTTATCACGGGTAGCAACAACAAGGTCTCGGTCTCCGACGCCGTGTTCGGTCGCGATTTCAGCGAGGATCTGGTCCACCAGGTCGTCGTCGCTTATCGCAACGCCGGCCGCGCCGGCACCAAGGCGCAGAAGACGCGTTCGGAAGTCAACGGCACCACCAAGAAGTCGAAGAAGCAGAAGGGCGGTGGCGCACGCCACGGCGCGCTGACCGCTCCGATCTTCGTCGGCGGCGGCGTGACCTTCGCGGCCAAGCCGCGCAGCTTCGAGCAGAAGGTGAACCGCAAGATGTATCGCGCTGCGATCTGCGCGATCCTTTCGGAGCTCAACCGCCAGGGTCGCCTGATGGTCGTCGAGGCGTTCGACGTCGAGGCCAGCAAGACCAAGGATCTGATCGAGAAGCTGAAGGGTCTGGAAGTGGGCAAGCGCCCGCTGATCGTGACCGAAGAGGCGTCCGAGCATCTGTACCTGTCGGCGCGCAACCTTCCCTACGTGGAAGTGCGTGACGTGCAGGGCCTGGATCCGGTGTCGCTGGTCGGGGCCGATACGGTCGTGATCACCGCCGATGCGGTCAAGAAGGTCGAGGAGTGGCTGGCATGAGCAGCAACGAAAAAATCTTCAGCGTGCTGCGTGCCCCGCGTGTCTCCGAAAAGACCGCGCGCCTGCAGGAACTCTCCAATCAGTACGTCTTCGAGATCTCGAGCGAAGCCACCAAGGCCGATGTCAAGGCCGCGGTCGAGCAGCTGTTCGACGTCAAGGTCGAGTCGGTCAACGTGTTGAACGTCAAGGGCAAGAACAAGTCCTTCCGTTCGCGCAGCGGTCGTCGCGGCGATTGGCGCAAGGCGTACGTGCGTCTGGCCGAAGGCCAGTCCATCGACGTAACGGCCAAGGCCTGAGGTCCATCCCATGCCATTGATGAAATTCAAACCCACTTCTCCCGGCCGTCGTTCGGCCGTGCGCGTGGTCACGCCCGATCTGCACAAGGGCGCGCCGCATGCCGCGCTGCTGGAGCCGCAGAGCAAGTCCGGTGGTCGTAACCACCATGGCCGCATCACCACCCGTCACGTCGGCGGTGGCCACAAGCAGCATTACCGCCTGATCGACTTCAAGCGCAACAAGGAAGGCATTCCGGCGCGCGTGGAGCGGATCGAATACGATCCGAACCGCACCGCCCATATCGCCCTGCTGTGCTACGCCGACGGCGAGCGCCGTTACATCATCGCGCCGAAGGGCCTGAAGGCCGGCGACCAGGTGATCGCGGGTTCGGATGCGCCGATCAAGACCGGCAACACCCTGCCGCTGCGCAACATCCCGGTCGGTACGACGGTGCACGGCATCGAGCTGAAGCCGGGCAAGGGCGCGCAGATCGCGCGCGCTGCCGGCGCCGCGGTGCAGCTGGTCGCGCGTGAAGGCATCTACGCCACCCTGCGTCTTCGCTCCGGCGAAATGCGCAAGGTGCCGGTCGAGTGCCGCGCCACCATCGGCGAAGTCGGCAACGACGAGCACAACCTCGAGAAGCTGGGCAAGGCGGGCGCCAAGCGCTGGCGCGGCGTGCGTCCGACCGTTCGCGGTGCGGCCATGAACCCCGTCGATCACCCGCACGGTGGTGGTGAGGCGAAGGCCGGTCAGGGTAATCCGCATCCGGTCACCCCGTGGGGTGTGCCGACCAAGGGTTACAAGACGCGCCATAACAAGCGCACCGAACAATTCATCGTCCGCGATCGTAGGGGCTAATCGACCATGGCACGTTCACTCAAGAAAGGCCCGTTCGTCGATCACCACCTCGTCAAGAAGGTGGAGGCCGCGGCCGGCAGCAAGCGTCCGATCAAGACCTGGTCGCGTCGCTCGATGATCCTGCCGGAGATGGTGGGTTTCACCATCGCCGTGCACAACGGCAAGAACCACGTTCCGGTGCTCGTCAACGAGAACATGGTCGGCCACAAGCTCGGCGAATTTGCCGTCACCCGGACCTTCAAGGGTCACGGTGGCGACAAGAAGTCGAGCCGGTAAGGAGAGATGACGATGGAAGCGAAAGCAATCCTGCGCACTGCGCGCATCTCCCCGCAGAAGGCCCGCCTGGTCGCCGACCAGGTGCGCGGTCTTTCCGCCGAGCGGGCGGTCAACCTGCTGAAGTTCTCGGATAAGAAGGCTGCCCACCTGATCAAGAAGGTGGTGGAGTCGGCGATCGCCAATGCCGAGAACAACCAGGGCGCGGATGTCGACGAGCTGAAGGTCAAGACCATCATGGTTGATGAAGGTCCGACCCTGAAGCGTTTCATGGCGCGGGCGAAAGGCCGCGGTACCCGCATCCTCAAGCGCACCAGCCACATCACTGTGGTTGTGGGCGCCGCCAAGTAAAGCGGAAAGGAAAAGACGATGGGTCATAAAGTTCATCCGATTGGAATCCGCTTGGGTGTCTCCAAGGACTGGAATTCCAAGTGGTACGCCAACAAGGGCGAGTTCGCCGGTTACCTGGCAGCCGACCTCAAGGTTCGCGAAATGCTGCGCAAGAAGTTGGCGCAGGCGGGCATCAGCAAGATCCTGATCGAGCGTCCGGCCAAGACCGCGCGCGTGACGATCCACACCGCCCGTCCGGGCGTGGTGATCGGCAAGCGCGGTGAGGACATCGAGAAGCTGCGCAAGGAAGTGAGCGAGATGATGGGCGTCCCCGCCCACATCAACGTCACCGAAGTGCGCAAGCCGGAGCTGGATGCGCAGCTGGTCGCCGAGTCGATCGCGCAGCAGTTGGAGCGTCGCATCATGTTCCGCCGCGCGATGAAGCGCTCGGTCGGCAACGCGATGCGCCTGGGTGCCCTGGGCATCAAGGTCAACGTCGCCGGCCGCTTGAACGGTGCGGAAATCGCCCGTTCCGAGTGGTACCGCGAGGGCCGCGTGCCGCTGCATACGCTGCGTGCCGACATCGACTATGGCTTCGCTGAAGCCAAGACGACCTACGGCATCATCGGCATCAAGGTGTGGATCTACAAGGGCGAGATCTTCGATTTCTCCCAGGTTGGCCAGGAAAAGCAGGACGATTCCCCGCGCAACGATCGTAACGATCGCGGCGACCGTGGTGACCGTCCGTCGCGTCCGGCTCGTGAAGCGAGGTAACGGCAATGTTGCAACCCAAGCGAACCAAATACCGCAAGATGCACAAGGGCCGTAACGACGGCCTGGCGTGGAGCGGCAACGCCGTCAGCTTCGGCGAGTACGGGCTGAAGGCCACCGCGCACGGTCAGCTGACCGCGCGCCAGATCGAAGCGGCGCGCCGCTCGATCAGCCGCTACGTCAAGCGCGGCGGCAAGATGTGGATCCGCGTGTTCCCGGACAAGCCGATCACCAAGAAGCCGATCGAAGTGCGAATGGGCTCCGGTAAGGGCAACGTCGAGTACTGGGTCGCCCAGATCCAGCCCGGTCGCATGATCTATGAAATCGAAGGTGTCGGCGAAGATATCGCGCGCGAGGCGTTCCGCCTGGCCGCCGCCAAGCTTTCGGTGACCACCACCTTCGTGACTCGGACGGTACGCTGATGGACATCAAACAACTCCGCGAGAAGTCGGCTGACGATCTGAAGGTGCACCTGACCGATCTGCGCAAGGAGCAGTTCGCCCTGCGCATGCAGCAGGTCACCGGGCAGCTGCCGAAGACCCACGAAACCCGCCGGGTGCGCCGCGAGATTGCTCGCGTGAAGTACCTGATCGGCAGCACGAAGTAAGGATGGCCGCCATGAGCGACACTAACGAAAGCAAGACGCTGCGCACGGTCGAAGGCCGCGTCGTCAGCAACAAGATGGACAAGACCGTCACCGTGCTGGTGGAGCGTCAGGTCAAGCATGCGCTGTACGGCAAGTACATCAAGCGCTCGACCAAGCTCCACGCCCACGACGCCGACAACGCCTGCAACGAAGGCGATGTCGTGCGCGTGACCGAGATTGCGCCGCTGTCCAAGACCAAGAACTGGCGGGTGGTTGAAATCGTCACCCGTTCGGCCGAATAAGGGAGATCTGAATCATGATCCAGATGCAGAGCTACCTCGATGTCGCCGATAACTCCGGTGCCAAGGAAGTGATGTGCATCAAGGTGCTCGGCGGCTCCAAGCGCCGCTACGCGCACATTGGCGACATCATCAAGGTCACCGTCAAGGACGCGATCCCGCGCGGCAAGGTCAAGAAGGGCGAAGTCTACGACGCCGTCGTGGTGCGTACCCGCAAGGGTGTGCGTCGTCCCGACGGTTCGCTGATCCGCTTCGACGGCAACGCTGCGGTGTTGCTCAACAACAAGCAGGAGCCGATCGGCACGCGCATCTTCGGGCCTGTTACCCGCGAGCTGCGTTCCGAGAAGTTCATGAAGATCGTCTCGCTCGCTCCTGAAGTGCTGTGAGCGGAGGACATACACATGGCTAACCGTATCAAGAAGGGCGACCAGGTTGTCGTCACTACCGGCAAGGACAAGGGCAAGCAGGGCGAAATCGTCCGCGTCGACGGCGATCGGGTGATCGTCTCCAACGCGAACATCGTCAAGCGCCACACCAAGCCGAACCCGCAGGCAGGCGTTGCCGGCGGCGTGGTCGAGCGTGAAGCGTCGATCCATATTTCCAACGTGGCGATCGTCAACCCGGCAACGGGCAAGGGCGAGCGCGTTGGCTTCAAGGTGCTGGAGGATGGACGCAAACTGCGTGTGTTCCGCTCCAGCGGTGAGGCGCTCGACGCCTGAGGAATGACACAATGAATTCCCGTCTCGAAAAGATCTACAAGGAAGAAGTGGTACCGGCTCTGATGAAGAAGTTCGGTTACACCAATCCGATGCAAGTGCCGAAGCTGGTCAAGGTCACCCTGAACATGGGCGTGGGCGAGGCGGCGACGAACAAGAAGATCCTGGAAAACGCCGTGGCCGACATGGCCAAGGTCTCCGGCCAGAAGCCGGTGGTCACCAAGTCGCGTATCTCGGTGGCGTCGTTCAAGATCCGCGATGGCTGGCCGATCGGCTGCAAGACCACGCTGCGTCGCGCCAAGATGTACGAGTTCCTGGATCGCCTGATCAACATCTCGCTGCCGCGCGTGCGCGACTTCCGTGGTGTGTCGGGTCGCTCCTTCGACGGTCGCGGCAACTTCAACATGGGTGTGAAGGAGCAGATCATCTTCCCGGAAATCGACTTCGACGCCGTCGATGCGATCCGCGGCATGGATATCGCCATCACCACCACCGCCAAGACCGACGCCGAAGCGAAGGCGTTGCTCGAAGCGTTCAAGTTCCCGTTCCGTAACTGATTGACAGCCGGGATTCGGGGTTCGGGATCCGGGATTGGAAGGGCGCTGCCCCACCATGTCCCGGCTCCTGTGACTCTCCAATCCCCAATCTCGAATCCCGAGGATTTACAGATGGCAAAGACCTCCATGGTCAACCGCGACATCAAGCGGAAGAAGCTGGCGAAGAAGTTCGCCGACAAGCGCGACGCGCTGAAGAAGATCATCGCCGCCGACAGCTCGTCCTACGACGAGAAGGCCGACGCGGTGGTCAAGCTGCAGAAGCTGCCGCGCGATTCGTCGCCGAGCCGCCAGCGCACCCGTTGCGAGCTGTCCGGTCGTCCGCGCGCCGTGTACCGCAAGTTCGGCCTCGGCCGCAACATGCTGCGCAAGGCGACGATGAACGGCGACGTGCCGGGCCTGCGCAAGGCCAGCTGGTAACAACCGGCGGTCCCGGCTCCGTTCGCGGAGCCCGGGGCAGGGCGGTCGCCCGCCCGCTTGCTGTTCCGTCAACGAGTCCGACGCAAGTCGGACTTTTTGTCGTATAATCCCGCTCCTTGCCTGCGCCTAGCAGGGCGAGTCGCGGTAGGCCCTGGCCTTCTCCAGGACGCTTCACGCTGCATATCACCGCTTCATTCCACAGCTTCACATCACAAGATTTTCGCGAAAGCGGATATCGGTGCACTCAAAGGTAGACACCATGAGCATGACTGATCCCATCGCCGACCTGCTGGTCCGCATCAAGAATGCGGCCGCGGTTGGCAAGCCGACGGTGAAAATGCCGTCCTCCAAGATCAAGGTAGCGATCGCAGAAGTGCTGAAGGCCGAAGGCTATATCGGCGACCTGCGCGTCAACCCGATCGAGAACAACAAGTCCGAGCTGGAAATCGTGCTGAAGTATTTCGAGGGCCGTCCGGTCATCGATACGCTCAAGCGCGTGTCCCGTTCGGGTCTGCGTCAGTACCGCGGTAAGGCCGAACTGCCGAAGGTTCTCGGCGGCCTGGGCGTTGCCATCATTTCCACGTCCAAGGGCATCATGACCGATGCGCAGGCCCGTCAGGCCGGCGTCGGTGGCGAAGTCCTGTGCTTCGTGGCCTAAGGGAAGGAGTAAGTAAATGTCCCGCGTAGCCAAGAAGCCGATTTCCCTCCCGAAGGGCGTCGAACTGAATGTCCAGCCCGAGCTGGTGAGCGTCAAGGGCCCGAAGGGCACCCTGTCGCTGATCAAGCCGGCTGGCGTCGAAATCAACCAGGAAAACGGTGTCGCCACGCTGTCGGCGAACGACCCGTCGCAGATCGCCATCACCGGTACCGTCCGCGCGATCCTGGCGAACATGGTGCACGGCGTGTCCGAAGGCTTCGAGCGCAAGCTCGAGCTGGTCGGCGTCGGTTACCGCGCCACGATGCAGGGCAAGGATCTGAGCCTGGCGCTCGGTTTCTCGCACCCGGTCGTGTTCAAGGCGCCGGAAGGCATCACCCTGACCGCCCCGACTCAGACCGAGATCGTGGTGCAGGGCGCCGACAAGCAGCGCGTCGGCGAAGTCGCCGCCAAGATCCGCGGTTTCCGTCCGCCGGAGCCCTACAAGGGCAAGGGTGTGAAGTACGCCGGTGAAGCCATCATTCGCAAGGAAGCCAAGAAGGCCTAAGTAGGCCCATCCGCTGGGAGTCCGGCCGTCCATCGCCGGGCTCCCAAACGAAAAGCCCCGCTTCCTTCAGCTTCCGTAGGACACAGACATGACCATCAACAAGAACATCGCCCGCCTGCGTCGCGCCAAGTCGACCCGTGCGCACATCCGCGAACTCGGCGTCGCGCGCCTGTCGGTGCTGCGCACCGGCCAGCACCTGTACGCGCAGGTCTTCACTGCCGACGGCTCCAAGGTGATCGCTGCGGCGAACACCCTGCAGGCCGACGTCAAGGACGGCCTGAAGAGCGGCAAGAACAGCGAGGCGGCCGTCAAGGTCGGCAAGCTGATCGCCGAGCGCGCCAAGGCCGCGGGCATCGAGAAGGTCGCTTTCGACCGCTCGGGCTACCGCTACCACGGCCGCATCAAGGCGCTGGCCGACGCCGCGCGCGAAGGCGGCCTGCAGTTCTGATCCTTGCGGGTGCGGCGTCCACGCCGCGCCCGACCTGCCGATGCGGGCTGCATCGGACCTTGGCGCGCCTTGTGCGCGCGTCCGGGGAACACGGTTCCAGTCAACAACTACAAGCGGCATGCAAGCCGTAAATCTTTCAACTACCAAGGAATACACAATGGCTGAAGAACAGCGTGCACCGCGGGGTCGTGATCGCGACCGCAACCGCGAAGAGAAAGTCGACGATGGCATGATCGAAAAGCTGGTCGCGGTCAACCGCGTCAGCAAGACGGTCAAGGGCGGTCGCCAGTTCACCTTCACCGCGCTGACCGTGGTCGGCGACGGCAACGGCAAGATCGGTTTCGGTTACGGCAAGGCGCGCGAAGTGCCGGTCGCGATCCAGAAGTCGATGGAATATGCGCGCAAGGGCATGCTCAACATCGATCTGAACAACGGCACCCTGTGGCACCCGGTGAAGTCCGGCCACGGTGCGGCGCGCGTGTTCATGATGCCCGCCTCGGAAGGTACCGGCGTCATCGCCGGCGGCGCGATGCGCGCCGTGCTGGAAGCGGTCGGCGTCAAGAACGTGCTGGCCAAGGCCGTCGGCTCGCGCAACCCGATCAACCTGGTGCGCGCCACGCTGCGCGGCCTGGAAGACATGCAGTCGCCGTCGCGCATTGCGGCCAAGCGCGGCAAGAAGGTGGAGGAACTCAACCATGGCTAATGAGTCCAACAAGACGGTGAAGGTGCGCCTGGTGCGCGGCCTTCGTGGTACCCAGTCGCGTCACCGCCTGTCGGTGCGTGCGCTGGGCCTGAACAAGCTCAACGATGTGCGTGAACTGAAGGACAGCCCGCAGGTACGCGGCCTGATCAACAAGGTTCACTACCTCGTCCAGGTTGAGGAATAAGCGACCATGACTATGCAACTCAATGATCTGAAGCCGGCCCCCGGCGCGCGTACCGAGCGCACCCGCGTCGGTCGCGGCATCGGTTCGGGCCTGGGCAAGACCTGCGGCCGCGGCCACAAGGGTTCGTTCGCGCGTAAGGGCGGCGGCAAGATCAAGGCCGGTTTCGAAGGCGGCCAGACCCCCATGCAGCGCCGTCTGCCGAAGATCGGCTTCCGTTCCAAGATGGCCAAGGACACCGCCGAAGTGCTGTCCTACCAGCTCGACAACCTGCCGGAAGGCGAGATAGATTTCGCCGCGCTGCGCGCTGCGAAGCTGGTCCCGAGCACCGCGAAGAAGGCCAAGGTCGTCCTCAAGGGCGAGCTGAGCAAGAAGTTCGTGCTCAAGGGCATCGCCGCGACCGCCGGTGCCAAGGTGGCAATCGAAGCTGCCGGCGGCAGCGTGCAGGAGTAACACGCAGATGGCGCAGGCTGGCATGGGTAACCTCGGCGGCGGGCTTGGCAAGTTCACGGAACTTCGCCAGCGCCTGTTGTTCGTTCTCGGCGCATTGATCGTCTACCGCATCGGCTGCTACGTGCCGGTGCCGGGCGTCAATCCCGAAGCCATGCTTGCGCTGATGCAGGCGCAGGGCGGCGGCATCGTGGACATGTTCAACATGTTCTCGGGCGGCGCCCTGCACCGTTTCAGCATTTTCGCGCTGAACGTGATGCCGTACATCTCGGCATCGATCGTGATCCAGTTGGCCACGCACATCTTCCCGTCGCTGAAGGCGATGCAGAAGGAAGGCGAATCCGGCCGACGCAAGATCACCCAGTATTCGCGCATCGGCGCGGTGCTTCTGGCGGTGGTGCAGGGCGGCAGTATCGCGCTGGCGCTGCAGAACCAGACCGCACCGGGCGGCGCACCGGTGGTGTACGCGCCGGGCATGGGCTTCGTGCTCACCGCGGTGATCGCGCTGACCGCCGGCACCATCTTCCTGATGTGGGTCGGCGAGCAGGTCACCGAGCGCGGCATCGGCAACGGCGTGTCGCTGATCATCTTCGCCGGCATCGTCGCCGGGCTGCCGGCCGCGTCGATCCAGACCGTGGAAGCCTACCGCGACGGCAACATGAGCTTCATCTCGCTGTTGCTGATCGTGCTGACCATCCTCGCCTTCACCCTGTTCGTGGTGTTCGTCGAGCGCGGGCAACGGCGGATCACGGTGAACTACGCGCGGCGCCAAGGCGGCCGTAACGCATACATGAACCAGACCTCGTTCCTGCCGCTGAAGCTGAACATGGCTGGCGTGATTCCGCCGATCTTCGCCTCGAGCATCCTCGCCTTCCCGGCGACGCTGTCGATGTGGTCGGGCCAGGCCGCCTCCAACAGCACCTTCGGCAGCTGGCTGCAGCGCATCGCCAATGCGCTTGGCCCGGGCGAGCCGGTGCACATGATCGTGTTCGCCGCGCTGATCATCGGCTTCGCGTTCTTCTATACCGCGCTGGTGTTCAACTCGCAGGAAACCGCGGACAACCTGAAGAAGTCCGGCGCGCTGATCCCGGGTATCCGTCCGGGCAAGGCCACCGCCGACTACGTCGACGGCGTGCTGACCCGGTTGACCGCTGCCGGCTCGCTGTACCTGGTGATCGTGTGTCTGTTGCCGGAAATCATGCGCGCGCAGCTTGGCACCTCGTTCCATTTCGGCGGCACCTCGCTGCTAATCGCGGTCGTGGTGGTGATGGACTTCATTGCGCAGATCCAGGCGCACCTGATGTCGCACCAGTACGAAAGCCTGTTGAAAAAGGCCAACCTCAAGGGTGGCTCGCGCGGCGGCGGTTTCGCCCGCGGTTGATTGCTATAATTTGACTTCCTTCGGTGAAGGCGCCCCCGGTTCCCGGGCGCAGTCTTCCCACTTGAAGGGCGGCCCATGCAGCGGTCTCGTGCGTGGGTGCGACGTGGTGGTCCTGCGCTGGAGTAGCGCGGGCGGCCGAGGTGGATCCTCACCCTGGCCAACGACGTCCGGCGCCGGAGCATGGGCACACTCCCCATGCCGGGCTTGCGGAACCGAAAGGTTCCACGGGCTTCCATGTAACCCGAGACCTTGCTAGACTTACAAGTTCACTTTTTGATCCATCCTGCCGGATGGCGCCATAGTGCGCCGTCGGGCCATCACTCAGTTGGAGAACCGCGTCATGGCGCGTATTGCAGGCGTCAACCTGCCAGCCCAGAAGCACGTCTGGGTCGGGTTGCAAAGCATTTTCGGCATCGGCCGTACCCGTTCGAAGAAGGTCTGCGAAGCCGCAGGCGTGACCTCGACCACCAAGATCCGTGACCTGTCCGAACCGGAAATCGAGCGCCTGCGCCTCGAAGTCGGCAAGTACATCGTCGAAGGCGACCTGCGTCGCGAAGTGGGCATCGCCATCAAGCGTCTGATGGACCTGGGCTGCTACCGCGGCCTGCGTCATCGTCGTGGCCTGCCGCTGCGTGGTCAGCGCACCCGCACCAACGCCCGCACCCGCAAGGGCCCGCGCAAGGCGATCAGGAAGTAAGGGACAGACATGGCTAAGCCCGCAGCATCAAAAACCAAGAAGAAGATCAAGCGCGTCGTCACCGACGGCGTCGCCCACGTCCACGCTTCGTTCAACAACACCATCGTGACCATCACCGACCGTCAGGGCAATGCATTGTCCTGGGCGACCTCCGGTGGCGCTGGTTTCCGCGGTTCGCGCAAGTCCACGCCGTTCGCGGCGCAGGTTGCCGCCGAAAAGGCCGGGCGCGCTGCGCTCGACTACGGCGTGAAGTCGCTGGAAGTGCGCATCAAGGGCCCGGGTCCGGGTCGCGAGTCCGCCGTCCGTTCGTTGAACAACGTCGGATACAAGATCACCAACATCATCGACGTGACGCCCATCCCGCACAACGGGTGCCGTCCGCCGAAAAAGCGTCGCGTCTAAAGGAGCGATAAGAAATGGCTCGTTATATCGGTCCTACCTGTAAGCTCGCGCGCCGTGAAGGCGCCGATCTTTCCCTCAAGAGCCCGGCGCGTGCGCTGGACTCCAAGTGCAAGCTGGAGCAAAAGCCCGGCCAGCACGGCGCGACCGCCCGCAAGGGCAAGCTGTCCGACTACGCCACCCAGCTGCGCGAAAAGCAGAAGGTCAAGCGTATCTACGGTCTGCTGGAGCGTCAGTTCCGCAACTACTACAAGAAGGCCTCGACCAAGAAGGGCAACACCGGCGAGAACCTGCTGCAGTTGCTGGAAACCCGCCTGGACAACGTCGTCTACCGCATGGGCTTCGCCGTCACCCGCCCGGCCGCGCGCCAGCTGGTGTCGCACCGTGGCGTGCTGGTCAACGGCAAGTCGGTGAACCTGGCCTCGTACCAGGTCAAGGCCGGCGATGCGATCGCCCTGTCGGAAAAGGCGCAGAAGCAGCTTCGCGTGCAGGAAGCGCTGACCGTTGCCGAAACGCACGACCTGAACCCGTCCTGGGTCGAGGTCGATTCGAAGAAGTTCAGCGGCATCTTCAAGGCCGTGCCGGATCGTGCGGACCTGCCTGCTGACATCAACGAAGCGCTGATCGTCGAGTTGTATTCGAAGTAATCACATTGGAGAGCCTCCGGCAACGGAGGCTCGTCAGGAGAACCCGCAACATGACGGTTACCGCCAACCAGGTTCTGCGCCCCCGTGGGCCGCAGATCGAACGCCTTACCGACAACCGCGCCAAGGTCGTAATCGAGCCCTTGGAGCGCGGGTATGGGCACACGCTGGGCAATGCCCTGCGTCGCGTGCTGCTGTCCTCGATCCCCGGCTTCGCGATCACCGAAGTCGAGATCGACGGCGTGCTGCACGAGTACACCACGGTCGAAGGGCTGCAGGAGGACGTGTTGGATGTCCTGCTCAACCTCAAGGACGTGGCCATCCGCATACACACCGGCGACAGCGCCACGCTGTCGCTGTCCAAGCAGGGTCCGGGCACGGTCACTGCCGCCGACATCAAGACCGACCACAACGTCGAGATCCTCAATAACGACCACGTGATCTGCCACCTGACCAAGGACATGGCGATCAACATGCGTCTGAAGATCGAGCGTGGCTTCGGCTACCAGCCGGCCGCCGCGCGTCGCCGTCCGGACGAGGAGACCCGCACCATCGGTCGCCTGATCCTGGATGCGTCGTTCTCGCCCGTGCGTCGCGTCGCCTACGCGGTCGAGTCCGCGCGCGTGGAGCAGCGTACCGACCTGGACAAGCTGGTCCTGGACATCGAGACCAACGGCACGATCGATGCCGAGGAAGCCGTGCGCACCGCCGCCGACATCCTCAGCGACCAGCTGTCGGTGTTCGGCGACTTCACCCATCGCGACCGTGGCGCGGCCAAGCCGGCCAGCAACGGCGTGGATCCGGTGCTGCTGCGTCCGATCGACGATCTGGAACTGACCGTGCGTTCGGCCAACTGCCTGAAGGCCGAGAGCATTTACTACATCGGCGATCTGATCCAGAAGACCGAAGTGGAACTGCTCAAGACCCCGAACCTCGGCAAGAAGTCGCTGACCGAGATCAAGGAAGTGCTGGCCCAGCGTGGCCTGTCGCTCGGCATGAAGCTGGAGAACTGGCCGCCGGCCGGCGTCGCCCAGCACGGCATGCTCGGCTAAGCAGCCGCACCTGGCCGATGCCGCACCGGCACCGGCCACGGACGCTGCAGGTCCGGTCATGGATGGCCGGGCAGGACTCCACGGAGTCCAGGTAAGACCGCCAGGGAGGGAAGCAGGGGCGCCTTCGCGGCGCCTCGCGCCGCATCAGTTGCACCACTACGCCGACGGGTCTTCAAGCCCGCGGCGTTGTCCGGTCAGGGACGGCCGGCTCGGACCATCCGCAGTCCATTGTTCAACGCCAGGACGGCGACAGCGATCTCCAGCAGTTTCAACTTTCCATATCCATAGGAACCAAGACCATGCGTCACCAGAAATCCGGCCGCAAGTTCAACCGCACCAGCGCCCATCGCCAGGCGATGTTCTCCAACATGGCGGCCTCGCTGTTCAAGCACGAGCTGATCAAGACCACCCTGCCGAAGGCCAAGGAACTGCGTCGCGTCGCCGAGCCGCTGATCACCATCGCCAAGGTCGATGGCGTCGCCAATCGCCGTCTGGCCTTCTCGCGCCTGCGCGACAAGGAAGCGGTGGGCAAGCTGTTCGTCGAGCTGGGCCCGCGTTACCAGTCGCGTCCGGGCGGCTACCTGCGCATCCTGAAGTGCGGCTTCCGCGCCGGCGACAACGCGCCGATGGCGTACGTCGAGCTGGTCGATCGCCCGACCGCGATCGCCGAGGAAGTGGCCGAGTAAATCCGCCCGCACCGCGTCAGCAAGAAGCCCGGCATGTCCGGGCTTTTTTGCGTCTGAAGGCATCGGTTTGCGCCGCGCACGTGCCGACGCGTTCGCTGCACCCAAGGACGCACGGCACATGGTGGCGAGGCGGGCGATGGCGGATAATGCGCGCACCGTTCATGTGAGCCCGACCCGATGAACCCGTTACGCTGGAGTTTCCGCGCGCAGTTCCTGTTCGGCTTTCTGATCTGTGCCGGGCTGCTGGGCTATGCGATCTACGTGCAGGTGCAGCTCGGCATCGAGCCCTGTCCGCTGTGCATCTTCCAGCGCATCGCGTTCGCCGCGCTGGGCCTGCTGTTCCTGCTCGGCGCCTTGCACGGGCCGTCCCGCAGCGGCGGGCGCAAGGTGTACGGCGTGCTGGCGTTCCTGGCCGCGGCCATCGGCGCCGGCATTTCCACCAAGCACGTGTCGGTGCAGTTGTTTCCCGATCCGATGGCCTCCTGCGGGCCGCCGCTGAGCTTCCTGCGCGAGACGATGGGGCCGTTCGAAGTGCTGCGCCGGGTGCTGACCGGGACCGGCAACTGCGGCAATATCGACTGGCGCTTCCTCGGCCTGTCGATGCCGATGTGGTGCCTGATCTGCTTCGTGGCGCTGGCGCTGTTCGCGCTGTATGCCGGGTTCAAGGCCCGGCGGCGTTCGCTGCACTGAGATTTTCGCGTGCTGCGCGCCTTGCCGTCGGCTGGGAGTGAGCGCCCTTGTAGGAGCGACTTCAGTCGCGACAGTCGCTATCGGTAAGGCCCTGTCGCGGCTGAAGCCGCTCCTACACGGTGCTGTAGGCGGTAAATGGATGGCGTGAATCCGCGGGCAGCGGCGGCGCAGCCCGCTGCGAACGATCGCTGCGCTACGCCCATCCATGCATGAATACATCCACGCATCCAGGCCGACCCGTCGCGGGCGCGGCCTGGTTGCGCATCCGCCTCAGAAGTCCTGCTGCAGGCTCAGGTAGACGCCGCGGCGCGGCGCCCATTGCGGGGCGAACACGCCGATGCCGCCACCGTCGCGCAGCTGGTAGGCGCGATCGAGCACGTTGAGCACCGCCACTTGCGCGTGCAGCGGATGCGCACTGAGCGCGAAGTCGTGGCCGGCGCTGAGGTTCAGCTGGAAGTACGAGGGCAGCTCGGCGCCGTTGGGCACGGTGGCGGTATCGGTGCGCAGGCCGCTGCCGAACAGGTAGTTGGCGCCGATCCGGCTGGCGTCGTCGATCGCGTAGCTGATGCCGCCGGAGGAGGTGAACTTCTGGTCGTGGTCCAGGTGGATCCAGTTGTCATAGGCGTAGGCCAGCGCGTCCGGATCGAAGTTGTACAGGCTGGTCATGACCCGCTTGCCCATCGCTTTGCTGTAGGCGACGTTGAAGTAGGCGGTGACCGGGCCGTTGCTGTAGTCGGCGCTGAACTCCGCGCCGCGGATGCGGCCGTAGCGGTAGTTGAACGTGGAATACACGTAGGCGGCGCCGAACTGGCCTTCGTCCTGCAGGCGGTCGGCCTTGCGATAGTAGGTGTCCAGGCCCAGGGTCAGGTGCTCGTTGACCACCTGCGAGATGCCCATGTCGTAGTAGTCGCTGCGCTCGCTCAGCGGCGTGGTCGCGCCGCCGGCGGTGGACTGCTGGTTGGTGGTGCCGTCGTACAGGGCGATGTCGCTGGTGGAGATCAGTTCGCTGGCCGGCGGGGTGAAGTAGCGCGCATAGCCGGCATGCACGGTGGTGTCGGCGCTGGCCTGCCAGACCACGCCCAGGCGCGGGCTGAGCTGGCCTTCGGTGGTACCGAACGCCTTGTAGCGGTCGCCGCGCACGCCGTAGTTCACGGTCCAGTCGTTGCCGATCTTCCATTCGTCCTGCAGATAAACCGCGTAGGTGCTGGCGTGGAAGCGGCTGGCGTCGGGAATGAAGACCGGCGCGTTGCTGGTCTGGTTGCCGTCGGCATCGGCCGGGAACACATAGGAATTGTTGCTGGCGACGGCATGTTCGAAGTTGCCGTACACGCCGTAGCGCAGCGTGTGCGCGTCGCCGAGCGGAGTGGAGAAGTCGGCCTGCACGGTGTTGGCGCGGTTGCTGCGGTCCACCTGCGAGGCGACGCCGTTGAAGATCAGGTCGCCGGCGACATCGGGCGAAAACGCGACACTGCTGTAGCGCTGACCGGCCGACAGCTGGTAGCTGGTGGCGCCGAGCGAACCCTGCAGCACCAGGGTGCCGAAGCGGGTGTTCTCGCGCTGGTTCTCGTCGAGCTTGGACGAATCGAAGTCGGTGCTGCCGAGGTAATCGTAGGCGGGGGTCTGCCCGGGATTGTTCGGGATCTGGAAGCGGTTGTTGGCGTAGCCGACCAGCAGGCTGAGTCGGGTGTTCTCGTCGATCAGGTAGCTGAGGTCGGCGAAGCCTTTGCCCTGATGCGTCTTGTCGTGTTCGGGGTCGCGGCTGTTGACCGGATTCTCCAGGCCGAGCTTGTTTTGCTCGTAGTCGCCGGTGACGAACCAGCTCCAGCGGCCGCTGCTGCCCCACCAGGAGGCGTTCGGATTGAGCGTGCCGTAGGAGCCGCCGGTGATGCCGACGCTGCCGCCGTTGCCCAGTTCCACGCCGCTCTTGGTGGTGATGTCCACCACTGCCGCGGTGCGATCGCCGAACTGCGCCGGCAGCGCGCCGTCGAGCAGCTTGATGCTCTTGATCGTGCGCGGGTCCAGGCTCTGGCCGAAGCCGGAGATGGACTCGGGAATCAGCACGCCATTGATGCGGTACTGCAGGTTGGCGTGGTCGCCACGCACGTGGATGCCGCCGTAGGAATCCTGGACCACGCCCGGCGCCTGCAGCAGTACCTGGTTGAGCGGGGTGGAGGCGCCCAGCGGCAAGCGATCGATGTCCTCGGCCGTGATCGAGTACTGGCTGCTGCCGATGTCCGGCGACAGCGCGTTGCGCGCCGCCTCCAGCTTGGCGGTGACGGTGACCGCATCCAGATCGGTGGTGCGCTCGGGGCCGGTGTCGGCGGTAACCGCATCGGCGGCGAGCGCGAAGCCGGGTGCGGCCAGCAGGACAAGGGCGATGGCGGTGGAGAGGGGGCGGGGCGTCATGGCGAGGGCGAGACCTGGAATGGAAGGGGAGTAAGCTTGTTATGTAATAACATTCTACTTTCGTGACAGCGCTGGCGTAGGTCGGAAGTCATGGCCGGCTTGCGCGCTTTGCCTGGCGTTCATGTCCCGGCGCCGGTTGCGGCCACGGCTGCGCAAGCGCGTCACGCAGTGCTTTGCGTCGCGGCCAGGCTCTGCGAACATCGCAGGTTGCCAAGGAGTCCTTTCATGAACCTGTCCGTCCCCGCCGCCGCGCCCGAATCCGCTTCACCGTCCTGGGCGCCCGCAAGCTGGCGCGGCAAACCCGCGCTGCAGATGCCGGTGTATCCGGACGCGCAGGCGCTGGAAGCGACGCTGGGCGAATTGCGCCACCTGCCGCCGCTGGTCACCTCGTGGGAGATCTTCGCGCTGAAGAAGCAGCTGGCCGAGGCGCAGGAAGGCAAGCGGTTCCTGCTGCAGGGCGGCGATTGCGCGGAGAACTTCAGCGATTGCGAGTCCGGCACGATCTCCAACCGGCTCAAGGTGCTGCTGCAGATGAGCCTGGTGCTGGTGCACGGCTTGCGCCTGCCGGTGGTGCGCGTAGGCCGCTACGCCGGCCAGTACGCCAAGCCGCGCTCGGCCGATACCGAAACCCGCGATGGCGTGACCCTGCCCAGCTATCGCGGCGACGTGGTCAACGGCCCGGAGTTCACCGCGCAGGCGCGCGTGCCCGATCCGCGGCGGATGATCACCGCGCACTCGCGTTCGGCGATGACGATGAACTTCGTGCGCGCGCTGATCGATGGCGGCTTCGCCGACCTGCACCATCCCGAGTACTGGAACCTGAGCTGGGTCGGTTATTCGCCGCTGGCCGAGGACTACCAGAAGATGGTGTCCTCGATCGGCGATGCGGTGCGCTTCATGGAGACGCTGTCCGGCGCGCAGCTGTACAACCTCAACCGGGTCGATTTCTACACCTCGCACGAAGCGCTGCTGCTGCCGTACGAGGAAGCGCTAACCCGCGAGGTGCCGCGGCAGTGGGGCTGGTTCAACCTCAGCACGCACTATCCGTGGATCGGCATGCGTACCGCCGCGCTGGACGGTGCGCACGTGGAATATTTCCGCGGCATCCGCAATCCGATCGCGATCAAGGTCGGGCCGTCGGCGCAGCCGGACCAGTTGCTGCGCCTGATCGACGTGCTCAATCCCGAGGACGAACCGGGCCGGCTGACCTTCATCCACCGCATGGGTGCGGCACAGATCGCGCAGAAGCTGCCGCCGTTGCTGGATGCGGTGAAGCGCGACGGCCGTCGCGTGCTGTGGGTGTGCGATGCGATGCACGGCAATACCGAGAGCACCAGCAACGGCTACAAGACGCGGCGCTACGACAACGTATTGGGCGAGGTGGAGCAGTCGTTCGACATCCACGCCGCGGCCGGCACGCGGCTGGGTGGCGTGCACTTGGAGCTGACCGGCGAAGACGTCACCGAATGCACCGGCGGCGCGCGCGAGCTGACCGAGCGCGACCTGGAGCGGGCCTATCGCTCCAGCGTGGATCCGCGCCTGAACTACGAGCAGTCGCTGGAGATCGCGCTGGCGATCGTGCGCAAGCAGAACGGGCGCAGCGTGCCGCTGACGACGGACTGACGGCGGTGCACCCACGGTCGCCGCAGCGCGCTTGCTGGTGCGCTGCGTGCGCCAGGTGCCGGTGTTGCGGCGATGGGTTTCGTTGATGCGCTTGAAGTCGTCGATATCCGGCACCGCGAATGCAGCTGCCGTGTGCACGTGTCGCGGCCTGCGATGCGGGACTGGTGGTGCTGGTTGGTGATGTCGGCGCATCGGGCCCTGGCAGGCGCAGTGTCTGCTGCATCCAGCTTCGTAACTGAAGACGCACCAACTGCGGCGACTGCTGCAGGCCGTTGGCGAGTGCTTGTCGCCGGGCAGGAACCCCGCACGATGCGATCGCGCACATCGGTCATGGACTGCGCCAGGAACGGGGCACTACTCGCCGGCGATGAGCCTGTCTCGGATGTGCGCCGTGCGCGCGCCTCGCGATGACGACGCGGTTCGTACCGGCCGCAGCGCTCGACACGATGCTTATGCTTGCTTTGTCACACTGTCGCGACTCCTCCCCTCTTCAAGGAGCGCATCTTGAACCTGGATCTCGACTGGATCCCGTGGCGCGATTACACGTTGCCGATCGGCGCCGCGGTAGTGCTCGGCTTCCTCGCCTGGTGGCTGTTGCTGCGCATCGCGCAGCGCATGCGCGGGCGCGACTACCGGCGCGCGCGCATCGTGCGCGTACTCAGCGTGCCGATGGCATTCCTGCTGCCGATGCTGATGCTCAGCTTCGCGCTGGAATCCACGCCGCTGGACGAGCGCGCGCTGACCGACCTGCAGCATCTGCTGCATATCGGCATGATCGGCTGCGTGACCTGGCTGCTGGTGCGCGGCGCCGCCGCGCTGGAAAAGGCGATCCTGCGCAGCTACCCGATCGAAGTGGCCGACAATCTGACCGCGCGGCGCATCCAGACCCAGACCCGGGTGCTGGCACGGGTGGCGATGGGCACGATCATCCTGCTCGGCACCTCGGTGGTGCTGCTGACCTTCCCGGCGGTGCGGCAGATCGGCACCACGCTGCTGGCCTCGGCCGGCATCATCGGCCTGGTCGCCGGTATCGCCGCCAAGCCGGTGTTCGGCAACCTGATCGCCGGCCTGCAGATCGCCTTGACCCAGCCGATCCGGCTCGATGACGTGGTCATCGTCGAAGGCGAGTGGGGCCGCATCGAGGAGATCGGTAGTTCCTACGTGGTGGTGCGGATCTGGGACGAGCGGCGCATGGTGGTGCCGTTGACCTGGTTCATCGAGAACCCGTTCCAGAACTGGACGCGCAGCAGCGCCGATCTGCTCGGCACCGCGTTCCTGTGGCTGGATTACCGCACGCCGATGCCGCAGCTGCGCGCCGAACTGGAGCGGATCTGCAAGAGCGAACCGCTGTGGGATGGCCGCGTCTGCGTGACCCAGGTGACCGAGACCAGCGAGAGCACGATCCAGGTGCGCCTGCTGGTCAGCGCGCGCAACTCCGGCGATGCGTTCGACCTGCGCTGCATCGTGCGCGAACGGATGATCGATTTCCTGACCCGCGAACATCCATATGCCTTGCCGAGGATGCGCGCGGAGATTTCCTCGGACACCGCGCGCGCGGCCCCGCGGCCGCCATCGACGACCAGCGACTCGGCGGCGATGCGCTCGCCCGGCGCCGAGGATGGCGCGCCGGCGGCGACAGTGGCGCAGGATCCGGACGCGCCGCGGCCGGATACGGCATAGCGTCGCGTTGCGTCGTGTCGTCGTTGCGGCAGGCGCCTGCAGTGTCCACGCGTTGTTGGTGACGCGTGGATTCTCAAACCTGTAGGAGCGGCTTCAGCCGCGACCGGCGCTTTCCTGGTAAGTCTCGGTCGCGGCTGAAGCCGCTCCTACAGGGGCGTTCTTCGCCAACCCCTGTCGATGGGGTGCGCCTTGGCGCCGTTGCGGCGCTATCCGCTTTACGGATGCTCCGTGGTCTGCGGCAGCATCGGCAAGAATGTCGGCGGCGTGCGTGCGCGGCTGCGCTGTTCGTAGGCGTAGCCCAGTTCGATCAGGCGCGGTTCGCTCCAGGCGCCGCCGATGAACACCAAGCCCAGCGGCAGGCCGTCGCTGGCGCCCATCGGCACCGTCAGGCTCGGATAGCCGGCCACTGCGGCCGCACCGTAGCTGGCGCCGGGGAAGTCGTCGCCGCCGACAGGGTCGGTCTTCCAGGCGCGGCCGGTGGTCGGCGCGATCAGCGCATCCAGCCGCTGCGCGCGCAGCGCCGCATCGATGCCGTCCGGGCCGGCCAGGCGTTTCGCCTTCTCCCGCGCTTGCAGGTAGGCCGGGTCGTCGAGGCCGCGGGTGGCCTGCGCCTGTTCGAACAGGGCCTGGTCGAAATGCGCCAGCTCGCGCTCGGCATGCGCGCGATTGAACGCGATCAGTTGCGCCAGGGTACGCAGCGGCGCCTGGCGCGTGTCGAGGTAATGCTCCAGCCCGGCCTTGAACTCGGTCAGCAATACGCTCAGTTCGGCGTCGTCCCATTGCCCTGCGGTGGGGATCTGCGCATCGACCACGGTGGCGCCGGCGGCGCGCAACGTGGCGACCGCGCGCGCCTGCGTCGCGGCGATGTCCGGGGTCTGGGTCAGCGGCGAGGGCAGCAGGCCGATGCGCGCGCCGCGCAGCGCGTCGCGGCGCAGATGCGCGGCGTAGTCGTAGCCGGAGGGGCGCGGTGCCGCGGCGGTGGCCGGGTCGGCAGTGTCGGGTGCGGCCAGCACGCTCAGCAGCGTCGCCGCATCGGCCACGCTGCGGGTCATCGGCCCGGCGGTGTCCTGGCTGGCGGAGATCGGGATGATGCCGTCGCGGCTGACCAGGCCCACGGTCGGTTTCAGTCCGACTAGGCCGTTCACCGCGGCCGGGCAGACGATGCTGCCGTCGGTCTCGGTGCCGATGCCGGCCGTGGCCAGATTGGCCGACACCGCCACGCCGGTGCCGGCGCTGGAGCCGCAGGGGTTGCGATCGAGCACGTACGGGTTGCGGGTCTGCCCGCCGCGCGCGCTCCAGCCCGAGCTGGATTTGCTGGAACGGAAGTTGGCCCACTCGCTGAGGTTGCTCTTGCCCAGGATCACCGCGCCGGCCTGGCGCAGGCGCTGCACCAGGAAGGCGTCGTGCGGCGGATGGAACTCGGCCAGTGCCAGCGAGCCTGCCGAGTTGGCCATCGGTCGCGCATCGATGTTGTCCTTCAGCACCAGCGGGATGCCGTGCAGCGGGCCGCGCAGATGCCCGGCGCGGCGTTCGGCGTCCAGCTGCCGGGCTTCGTCCAGGGCGTGCGGATTGCGCTCGATGAGCGCGTGCAGCGCCGGTCCTTGCCGGTCCAACGCATCGATCCGCTGCAGGTAGGCCGCGGTCAGGCTGGCGCTGTCGAGCGTGCCGCGCGCCATCTGCGCCTGCAGCGTGGCGATGTCGGCTTCGGCATGGGCGAACGCGGCCGACGTGGGCGGCGGCGTGGCGACGGTGGTGTCGGGCAGCGCGGCGTGCCGGCAGCCGGCGAGGGCGCCGCACAGCAACAGGACGGGCAGCAGACGCATCGGCGCATTCCCCGGGAGTCGTTCTCCAGGAGGCTACGCAGCGCTATGGGGATTGGCAAACCGGTGCGGGCGTTTGCCCGCATGCGCTCAGTGCGCGGGACGCCGCCGGCGCCGGACCAGGTCGCGGGCCAGGATCCCGACCACGGCGAGGTTGATCGCCAGCACCGCCCATGCGGCCCAGCCGGGATGGCGCACGATCGCGTAGATGTCGAACGGCAGATAGATGGCGGCGGAGATGCAGCCCAGCATCGACGCCCAGGCCTTGGCGCGCCACAGGCCCCAGGCTTCGACGATGTGCAGCACGCCGTAGGCGAGCATGCCGGCGGCGGCAAGATGCACCGCGCCGGGATTGATCATGGTGAGCAGCGACGGCAGCGCGCCGTGCTCGGGGTCCAGGCTGAAGCGGACGATCAGCCGGCCCACCGCCGCACGCAGCGGCAGCGGACCCATCAGTTCCAGACCCGTGGCCGCGAGCACCGCCAGCAGGCCTTTGCCGGCCTCCAGCAGTGCGATCAGGTGCAGGCCCGGATGCGCATGCGGATCCGGGTTGTACGCCTTCTTGCTGGCCACGGGAACTCGGCGATCAGCCGCCGCGACCGGCGCGCTTGCGATCGCTTTCGGTCAGGAACTTCTTGCGCAGGCGGATTTCCTTCGGGGTGACTTCGACCAGCTCGTCGTCCTCGATGAAGTCCAGCGCCTGCTCCAGCGTGTACTTGATCGCCGGGGTCAGCTTGATCGCATCGTCCTTGCCCGAGGCGCGCATGTTGGTCAGCGGCTTGGTCTTGATCGCGTTGACGGTCAGATCGTTGTCCTTGGAGTGGATACCGATCAGCTGGCCTTCGTACACGTTGTCGCCTTCGGCGGCGAACAGGCGGCCACGCTCTTCCAGCGGCCCCAGCGAGTAGGCGGGGGTGGCGCCGGCGGCGTTGGCGATCATCACGCCGTTCTGGCGCTTGGCGATGGCGCCCTGTTCCTTCGGGCCGTAATGGTCGAACACGTGGAACAGCAGGCCCGAGCCCTGGGTCAGGGTGCGGAACTCGTTCTGGAAGCCGATCAGGCCACGCGCCGGGATCATGTAGTCCAGGCGCACGCGGCCCTTGCCGTCCGGCTCCATGTTCTTCAGCTGGCCCTTGCGCACGCCCAGCTTCTCCATCACGCCGCCCTGGTGCTGCTCTTCGATGTCCACCACCAACTGCTCGACCGGCTCCATCAGCTTGCCGTCGATTTCCTTGACGATGACTTCCGGGCGCGACACGGCCAGCTCGAAGCCTTCGCGGCGCATGTTCTCGATCAGCACCGACAGGTGCAGCTCGCCGCGGCCGGAGACCAGGAACTTGTCCGGGTCCGAACCTTCCTCGACCTTCAGCGCGACGTTGTGCAGCGTCTCGCGCTCCAGGCGCTCGCGGATCTGGCGGCTGGTGATGAACTTGCCGCCGCTGTGTTCCTTGCTGCCGGCGAACGGCGAGTTGTTGACCTGGAAGGTCATCGAGATGGTCGGCTCGTCCACGGTCAGCGCCGGCAGCGCTTCCGGGGTATCGAGCGCGCAGATGGTGTCGGAGATGCTCATGTCGGCGACGCCGGAGATGGCGACGATGTCGCCGGCCTCGGCCTCTTCCACTTCCACCCGCTCCAGGCCCATGAAGCCCAGCACCTGCAGGATCTTGCCCTGGCGCTTCTTGCCTTCGCGGTCGACGATGCTGACCGGCATGTTCTTCTTGACCTTGCCGCGCTGGATGCGGCCGATGCCGATCAGGCCGACGAAGTTGTTGTAGTCCAGCTGGCTGATGCGCATCTGGAACGGACCGTCCGGGTCCACCTGCGGCGGCGCCACGTGCTTCATGATCGCTTCGTACAGCGGGGTCATGTCGCCTTCGCGGGCGCTGTCGTCCAGGCTCGCGTAGCCGTGCAGCGCCGAGGCGTAGACGATCGGGAAGTCGAGCTGCTCGTTGGTCGCGCCGAGCTTGTCGAACAGGTCGAACACCTGGTCGATCACCCAATCCGGACGCGCGCCGGGGCGGTCGATCTTGTTGACCACCACGATCGGCTTGAAGCCCATCGCGAAGGCCTTCTGGGTCACGAAGCGGGTCTGCGGCATCGGCCCGTCCATCGCGTCGACCAGGATCAGCACCGAGTCCACCATCGACAGCACACGCTCCACTTCGCCGCCGAAGTCGGCGTGTCCGGGGGTGTCGACGATGTTGATGCGGTTGCCCTGCCAGGTGATGGCCGTGTTCTTGGCCAGGATCGTGATGCCACGTTCCTTTTCCTGATCGTTGCTGTCCATCACGCGCTCGGCCAGCACCGTGCGCTCGGAGAGGGTGCCGGACTGCTTCAGCAGGCAGTCGACGAGAGTGGTCTTGCCATGATCGACGTGGGCGACGATGGCGATATTGCGAAGATTTTCGATGGACATGCGAAAGGGGGCCAACCGGCGCCAGAAAGGAAGGAGAGTAAGCCCGCTATTATACCTGTATCCGGACGCGCCTGCCGGTTCAGGATTCAGGCGGCGGCGATGGCGCTGTCGGCGGTGCCGGAAGCGGGCCAAACAGGCCGCCGTGTATCCTATGCGCCCCAAATGACGCCCCCGTTTCCAAGGAATCCCATGTCCCTGATCGCCCATTTCGACACCGCCCGCGGCCCGATCACGATCGAGCTGTACCCCGACAAGGCGCCGCTGACCGTGGCCAACTTCGTGAACCTGGCCAAGCGCGGCTTCTACGACGGGCTGAGCTTCCACCGCGTGATCGCCGATTTCATGATCCAGGGCGGCTGCCCGGAAGGCTCCGGCCGCGGCGGCCCGGGCTACCGGTTCGAGGACGAGACCGACAACGGCGTGCGCCACGAGCGCGGCGTGCTGTCGATGGCCAATGCCGGTCCCAGCACCAACGGCAGCCAGTTCTTCATCACCCACACCGCCACCCCATGGCTGGACGGCAAGCACACCGTGTTCGGCAAGGTGACCCAGGGTCTGGACGTGGTCGACAGCGTCGCCCAGGGCGATGCGATCAACAAGATCACCATCGAAGGCGACACCGATGCGGTGCTGGCGGCCAAGGCCGACCGCGTCGCCGAGTGGAACCGCCTGCTCGACGCCTGAGTGCCGTCGCGACCGGCCCTGGCGGCCGGTCGCAGATGGCCTGCGTGCTAACATTTCCCGGTTGCTTGCCGCGCCCGACCCTCGATGACGATGCGTCCCCTTTTGCTGTGTTTGCTGCTGCTGGTAATCGGTGGCGGCATTCACGCGTGGTGGCGCAGTTCCGGGGCGACCCCGGCGCCGGCAGCGCTGGCGGCCGGCGATCCGCGGCTGCTCACCGGCGCGGACGGCATCGTCATGCTGGCCGCCGACTGGTGCGGCTACTGCCGCCGGCAACAGGCCGATTTCGAACGTGCCCAGGTCCGCTACCGCGTGCTCGATGTGGAGCAGGAGGAGGGCCGCCTGGCCGCCGCCGCGCTGGGCCGCGAAGGCGTGCCGATCACGGTGATCGGCCAGCACGTCATCGACGGCTACGACACTGCCGCCCTGGACGCGCACCTGCAGCCGCTCGGCTACCGCGTCTACTGATTCCCTTATCCCTTTTTTAGCAGAGGAACCCCCCATGAAGACACCCGTACGTGTTGCTGTGACCGGCGCTGCCGGCCAGATCGGCTATGCCCTGCTGTTCCGTATCGCTTCCGGCGAAATGCTGGGCAAGGACCAGCCGGTGATCCTGCAGCTGCTCGAGCTGCCGATGGAGAAGGCCCAGGCCGCGCTGAAGGGCGTGATGATGGAGCTGGAAGACTGCGCGTTCCCGCTGCTGGCCGGCATGGTCGGCACCGACGATGCCGAAGTGGCGTTCAAGGACGCCGACGTCGCCCTGCTGGTCGGCGCGCGTCCGCGCGGCCCGGGCATGGAGCGCAAGGACCTGCTGCTGGAGAACGCCAAGATCTTCACCGCGCAGGGCGCGGCGCTGAACAAGGTCGCCAGCCGCAACGTCAAGGTGCTGGTGGTCGGCAACCCGGCCAACACCAACGCCTACATCGCGATGAAGTCGGCACCGGACCTGAACCCGAAGAACTTCACCGCCATGTTGCGCCTGGACCATAACCGCGCGCTGAGCCAGCTGGCCGGCAAGCTCGGCAAGCCGGTCGGCGGCATCGAGAAGCTGGTGGTGTGGGGCAACCACAGCCCGACCATGTACCCGGACTACCGCTTCGCCACCGTCGAGGGCGCGTCCATTGCCGATGCGATCAACGACCAGGAGTGGAACGCCGGCACCTTCATCCCGACCGTGGGCAAGCGTGGTGCGGCGATCATCGAGGCGCGCGGCTCGTCCTCGGCCGCCTCGGCCGCCAACGCCGCCATCGACCACGTGCGCGACTGGGTGCTGGGCAGCAACGGCAAGTGGGTGACCATGGGCGTGCCGTCCGACGGCTCCTACGGCATCCCGGAAGGCGTGATGTTCGGCTTCGCGGTGACCACCGAGAACGGCGAGTACACCCTGGTCAAGGATCTGCCGATCGACGACTTCAGCCAGAAGTACATCGACAAGACCCTGGCCGAGCTGGAAGAAGAGCGCAGCGGCGTGGCCCACCTGCTGGGCTGATCGCGCGCGAGCGCGGTACCGAAGACGCCGGGCTTGCCCGGCGTTTTTTTTGGTCGGCCGGTGCGTCGCCTCGCGGCGTGGGCGCATGCGCGATTGTTCCCAACGCGCAATCGGCAGCGTTTAGAATGCGCGACTCGAAACGGGCATGGAACGCACGAATGAACCAACGGATGTGGTGCTTGCTGCTGCTGATGGCGGCGGCATTGGGATGGTCGGGATCGGCCAAGGCCTGGCAGTCCTGCCAGGACGTGGTGGTCGGCATGTACGCCAACAATCAGCCCGTGCTGCAGAGCCAGTGCGAGTGGTTGGCCGGCGCGGTCGCGCTGGATCCGGCGAGCCGGGCGATGGGATCGGTGTGGAACTACAGCGACGCCGACCAAGCCAAGGCGGCGGCGCAACGCGACTGCGGACCGTCCTGCCTGGTGGTGAGTTTCTACGACGATTACTTCTACCTGGCCGCTTCCGACGACGACGCCATCGGCTACGCCGCGACGGCGGACGAGGCGGTGCGGCAATGCGTGCTGGCCAGGCCCGGTGCGCGCTGCGACGTCGTGGTCTCGGCCGGCAGCGGCGGCCGCGCGGTGTACTGGCCCTTCAGCGCGCTCGGCTACAACGGCAAGCAGCAGAAGGCCTACGCCACGGCCGGCGGCGCGCGCCGCCGCGACGCCCGGCAGACCGTGCTGCAGCTGTGCGGTGGCGAGCCGGATTGCTTTGCCTACGTGCACCAGCTTGCCCATGCGGCGATGGCCCTCGGCGCAGACGGCCAGCTGTATGCCTCCGAAGGCAACAGCGCCGGACAGGCGCGTCGGGCCGCGAAAAAATATTGCGCCGCCGAGCAGGGCGGCAAGGCCAAGTGCGAGATCGTGGCAGAGACTGGCAAGGCCGCGCACTAGGGCGCCGCGTCGGCGCTGCTCGCGGCGGCCCTGCGGCGCACCGTTGTGCTACGTTTCCTCGGCCATTCGCCAGGGGAACAACCTCATGCTCGTGCCGTATCGCTGGATCGGGGTGCTGGCCGTCGCCAGCCTGTTGCCGCTCGCCGCTGAGGCCGCCGACAGCGGTTACCGGCAGCCGCCCGAGCCGTTGCTGGGGGTGATGCGCGCGCCGCTGAATCCGTCGCCGCGCCTGGATCCCACCGGCAAGACCCTGCTGCTGGTGCAGCGCACCCAGTATCCGCCGATCGCGCGCGTCGCCGAGCCGTACCTGAAGCTGGCCGGCGTGCGTGTGGAGCCGCGCAGCCACAGCCGCCACGACATGTCCAACGGCTACGGCATCCGCGCCTGCCTGGAAGGCTTCAGTCTGGTCGACGTGGCCAGCGGCAAGCAGACCGCGGTGACCTTGCCGGCCGGTGCCTGTCCGGCGCTGCCGGTGTGGTCGCCGGACGGGCGCCGTTTCGCCTTCAACAACACCGCCGCCGACCGCGTCGAGCTGTGGCTGGGCGACGTCGCCACCGGCAACGTGCGCCGCATCGACGGTGTGCAGCTCAACCCGGTGCTGGGCGGCGAGATCCAGTGGCTGGGCGGCAGCGACACGCTGTTGCTGAAGACCGTGCCGCAGGATCTGGGCGCGGCGCCGCGCAAGGCCGCGGTGCCGCCGGGACCGGAGGTCAAGGAAACCATCCAGGGCAAAGGTGAGAGCAGCACCTACGAGGCGCGCGACACGCTGTCCAGTCCCGAGGACGAGGCGCTGTTCGCCTACTACGCCACCTCGCAGTTGCTCACCGTCGATGCGGCCAGCGGCAAGCAGAGCAAGGTCGGCGCGCCGGCGGTCTATACCGCGGTCGATGGCGCGCCCGATGGCCGCCATGTGCGCGTGGAGCGGCTCAAGCGGCCGTATTCCTACGTCACCACCTATGCGCGTTTCGCCCACGATGTGGCGGTGCTGGATCTGTCCAATGGCGGCGAGCGCGTGCTGGCCGATCTGCCGGTCGCCGACCGGGTGCCGGTGCAGGGCGTGCCGACCGGCCCGCGTGCGTACTCGTGGCGGGCCAACCAGCCGGCCACGCTGGTCTGGGCCGAGGCGCTGGACGGCGGCGACTGGAAGGCCACCGTGCCCGCGCGCGACAAGCTGCTGATCCTGGCGGCGCCGTTCACCGCCAAGCCGCGCGAACTGGCGCGGGTGACCCAGCGCTACGCCGGCCTGTCCTGGTTCGCCCAGGGCGGGCAGGCGCTGCTGGACGAATACGACGAGAACCGCCACTGGCGGCGCACCACGCTGCTCGACGCCGACCGCCCCGGCACGCCCGGCCGCGTGCTGTTCGATCTGTCCACCGACGACCTGTACGCCGATCCCGGCACTCCGGAACTGCGCGTGCTGGCCAACGGCGAGGCCGTGCTGCACGAGGACCGCGGCGCGCTGTTCCTGAGCGGGCAGGGCGCCACGCCGGCCGGCGACCGCGCGTTCCTGGACCGCTACGAGCTGGCCAGCGGCAAGACCGAGCGCCTGTTCCGCAGCGATGCCAGCGTCGACGAGGTGTTCGCCGGGTTCGCCGGCGACGACACCACCCGGCTGCTGACCTGGCGCCAGTCGCCGACCGATCCGCCGAACGTGTACCTGCGCGCGCTGGGCCAGGCGCAGCCCGCTGCGGCGGCGGGCGAAGCGGTCTACGCATCGAGCGTCGCGCCGGTCACCCGCTTCCCCGATCCGACGCCGCTGGTACGGCAGATCAAGAAGCGCCTGGTGACCTATAAGCGCAAGGACGGGGTGGAACTGTCGTTCACCCTGTACACGCCGCCGGGCTACAAGGAAGGCACGCGGGTGCCGGCGATCCTGTACGCCTATCCGCTGGACTATGCCGACCCGTCCAAGGCCGGCCAGGTCAGCGGCGCCAACGAGCGCGATTTCACCCGCCTGAGCTCCTACCAGCTGCTGTTGCTGGCCGGCTACGCGATCATCGACGACACCGCGTTCCCGATCGTCGGCGATCCCAAGACCGCCTACGACACCTATCTGCAGCAGCTGGTGGACAACGCCACCGCGGCGGTGGACAAGGCGGTGGAACTGGGCGTGGTCGATCGGCAGCGGATCGGCGTCACCGGCCACAGCCACGGCGCGCTGATGGCGGCCAACCTGCTGGCGCATACCGACCTGTTCCGCGCCGGCGTGGCCACCAGCGGCAGCTACAACAAGACCCTGACCCCGTTCGGCTTCCAGAACGAACGGCGTTCGTTCTGGGCGGCGCCGGAGGTGTACGCGCAGGCCTCGGCGTTCTTCCACGCCGACAAGATCGACGAGCCGCTGCTGATCGTGCACGGCATGGACGACGCCAACCCCGGCACCGAAACCACCCAGGCGCCGCGGCTGTTCCAGGCGATCCGCGGCAACGGCGGTACCGCGCGGCTGGTGCTGCTGCCGTTCGAGCCGCACTGGTATAGCGCGCGCGAGTCCAACGAGGACGTGGTGGCCGAGATGCTGGAGTGGTTCGACCGCTACGTGAAGCATGCGCCGCCGCGTGCGGCGGCGGAGGCGAAAGCGGCAGCGCAGAAGCGGTAGTCGGCCGTGCCATGACTGTCCCTCGCTACCCCGGCACAGACATTCCCGTCCGCCGCGGCGACCTGGTCAAGTGGTTCGACGACGAAAGCCCATCCACAGTGCTCTTTGTGGTCAGCACCGGCGACTTTCCCCCGCAGGAAGACGCGGCCTCGAGGGAATGGTTTCGGTCGGAGTTCGGCCAAGGCGTCATGATCGACACTCCAAGCGCTGGTCGGGTGCTTGAGTCGGAAGACTGCGCGAACCTGACATTGGTGCGCTCGGTCGATGGGCACGCCTGACGATTGGTCCGGGCCGACGCCGCTTCGCAGCTCGGCTCGATTCAGGCATTCGGCCACCGGCGCCGTTCGACCAAGGTCGGACGACGCCACGCCGCGCAGGGACTATGCTCGGCGTGGGTGCATCGCCTTGGGAGGGGCCGCATGGACTACGCGACGCTGTACCGGCGCTCGATCGAGCAGCCGCAGGAGTTCTGGGCGGAGCAGGCCAAGGCGATCCACTGGCAGCGCCCGCCGCAGACGATCCTGGAATACGACCACCCGCCGTTCCGGCGCTGGTTCGGCGGCGGCCTGACCAACCTGTGCTACAACGCGGTCGACCGGCACCTGCCCGAGCGCGCCGCGCAGCTGGCGCTGGTAGCGGTGTCCAGCGAGACCGGGCAGACCCGCGAGTTCACTTACGCGCAGCTGCATGCGGAGGTCAACGCCTTCGCCGCGGTGCTGCTGCGCCTGGACGTGCAGCGAGGCGACCGCGTGGTCATCTACATGCCGAACATGGCCGAGGCGGTGTTCGCGATGCTGGCCTGCGCGCGCATCGGCGCGGTGCACTCGGTGGTGTTCGGCGGTTTCGCCGCGCACAACCTGGCGCTGCGCATCGACGATGCGGCGCCGAAGCTGCTGATCGCCGCCGATGCCGGCAGCCGCGGTGGCAAGATCATTCCCTACAAGCCGCTGGTCGATGCCGCCTGCGCGGAAGCCAGTGCGCCGCCGCCGAAGGTGTTGATCGTCTCGCGCGGGCTGGATCCGGCGCAGCCGCGCCGCGACGGGCGCGATGTGGACTACGCCGATCTGCGCGCGCAGGTCGGCGATACGCAGGTGCCGGTGACCTGGCTGGAATCCAACGAACCCAGCTACCTGCTGTATACCTCCGGCACCACCGGCAAGCCCAAGGGCGTGCAGCGCGACGTCGGCGGCTACGCGGTGGCGCTGGCGCTGTCGATGCGCACGGTGTTCGATTGCGCGCCCGGGCAGGCGATGTTCTCCACCTCCGATGTCGGCTGGGCGGTCGGCCATTCGTACAACGTGTACGGTCCGCTGATCGCCGGTTGCACCTCGCTGCTGTACGAAGGGTTGCCGGTCAATCCGGATCCGGGCGTGTGGTGGGCGCTGTGCGAGAAATACCGGGTGCGCACCATGTTCTCCTCGCCGACCGCGATCCGCGTATTGAAGAAGCATCCGGTCAGTCACATCCGCGACCACGACCTGAGCGCGTTGCAGTACCTGTTCCTGGCCGGCGAGCCGCTGGACGAGCCGACCGCGCTGTGGATCGGCGAGGCGCTGGGCAAACCGATCATCGACAACTACTGGCAGACCGAGACCGGCTGGCCGGCACTGACCTTGCTGCCGGGATTGGAAATGCGGCCGGTCAAACCGGGTTCGCCGGGCTTTCCCAATCTCGGTTACAAGATGAAGATCGTCGATCCGCAAGGCATCGAGGTGCCGGCCGGGCGCAAGGGCGTGCTGGTGATCGAGCCGCCGCTGCCGCCGGGCTGCATGACCACGGTGTGGAACGACGACGCGCGTTTCCTGCGCAGCTATTTCAGCCATTTCGATGAACTGCTGTACAGCTCGCTGGACTGGGCGATCCGCGACGACGACGGCTATACCTTCATCCTTGGCCGCACCGACGACGTGATCAATGTCGCCGGCCATCGCCTGGGCACGCGCGAGATCGAAGAAGCCATCGCCGGCCATGCGGATGTCGCCGAGGTGGCGGTGATCGGCATGCACGACGAACTGAAGGGACAGGTGCCGGTGGTCTTTGCCACGCTGAAACAGCAGGCATCGGCCGATGCCGTCGCCTCCATCGCCGAACAGTTGCGGCAATGCGTGGTGGAGCGGCTCGGTGCGGTGGCGCGGCCGGCGCAGGTGTATCTGGTGCAGGCATTGCCGAAGACGCGCTCGGGCAAGCTGCTGCGGCGTTCGCTGCAGGCGCTGGCCGAGCAGCGCGATCCCGGTGACCTGTCGACGCTGGACGATCCGGGCGCGCTCGACGAGATCCGTCGGGTGCTGGCGCGCTGAGGCGCCACTGCATCGCGCGACAAGCGCGCCGGCTGCCGCCGACGCGCGATCACAGGGGAGGGCGGTGAATGAGCGAGCGCTATGCCAAGACCGACGCCGGACGGCAGGAGATCGCGGACCGCGCGCGCCGGTTGCCGGCGCAACTGCGCTCGATCCTGCTGGTGGTGGATGGGCACAAGGACGACAGCGCGCTGCAGCAGATCGTCGCCGGCCTGCATGCGCCGGAAGACGCGTTGGCGCAGCTGCAGCAGATGGGCCTGATCGCCCGCGGCGGCGATGCGTCGATCTCGCCTGCGCCTGCAGCATCGCCATCGATATCGCCATCGAGCGCGCCGCCGGCCGCATCGGCGACGACGCTGGCCGATATCATCCATCCGTCGGCCAATCCTGGCGATACGCCGGTATCGCACGAAGCGGCGCAACGCTATTCGCATCTCTACGATGCGATGAGCGAAGCGGTGCGCAAGCATCTGGGGCTGAAGGGTTATTTCATGCAGTTGCGGATCGAGCGCTGCAGCGATGCCGCCGCGCTCGAAGCGCTGCTGCCGGAGTTCACCGCCGCACTGGGCAAGGCCAAGTCGCCAGCGCTGGCTGCGCGTTGGCTGCAGGATACGCTCGGCGGCGATCCGCAGTAGTCGAAGATCGAGCGCCGATGTCCATGTGCGATGGCGCGGAAGCGATACTCGCCGTTGTAGGAGCGGCTTCAGCCGCGACAGGTTCCATCGGATAAATCCTGTCGCGGCTGAAGCCGCTCCTACACGTTCGTTTGCGCGCAAACCGAGCGATAAAACCGTACTAACTGCCCCGCTTCAATTCAGGCCTTCGGCCTGCAGCGCCGCCTGCACTTGCGGATCGGCCGCCATGCGCGCGAAGAAGTCCTGCAAGTTGGCGCCTAGTTCGATCCTCAGCGCCTGCGCCCAGCGCAGGGTGACGAACAAATACGCATCGGCGATCGAACGCTGCGCGCCGGCGAGCCATGGCTGCGTCGCCAACTGCGCGTCCACGCGCGCGTACAGCGTACGCAAGCGTTCGCGCGCATGTTCCTGGGTGCGCGCGATCACCGCTGCGTCCTCAAGGTAGCGCGTGCTGCCGAACAACGGATGGAAGGCGGGATGCAGGTCGGCGTTGAGGAAGGCGAGCCAGCGCTGCACTTCGGCGCGGCTGTGCGCGCTGCCATCGCCGGCCAGCTGCGCCGCGGGCGCGATATCGGCGATGTAGTTGAGGATCGCCGAGTTCTGGGTCAGCACCCAAGCGTCCACCTGCAGCGCGGGCACCGCGCCGGCGGGATTGATCGCGAGATAGGCCGGTGCCTTCATCGACGCGGCGTCGAGCACTTCCAGTTCGAACGGCAGTTGCGCCCAGCGCAGCGCGATGTGGTCGGCCAGCGAGCAGGCACCGGGCTTGGCATACAGTTTCATTGCAGACTCCGCACGAACAAAGGGCCGGGAAGCGTACCCGGCCCTGTGTGCGCTTGGCGATAGCGCCGTACAGCCGGTCAGGACGCGTTGCGCGGCCGCAGTTTCTGCACGCGGTAGAACGTGTGGTCGCCGATCGTCGCCACCTGGTAGGCGTTGCGCCAGCTCGGGCTGGCGATCGCATGCGCGGCGAAGTGGCTGGCGCCGGGCACGATCTCCTTGCGCTGGCCTTGCGGCAGCGCCCAGTTGCGCTCGGCGGCGAAGGCGACGTTGACCGCATCGGCCCAGGCGTCGTCGTTCTTCAGTTCGGTGCCGGGTTTCACCAGGCCCGGCGCGAACTGTTTGCGCGCGGTGACCACCTGGCACATCGAGTTGCCCCACAGGCCGCTGTCCAGACGCCGCAGCGCCACTTCGGCGACCGCCTGCTGGCCGCGCAGCGTTTGGTCGCGCGCTTCCAGATAGACGGTAGTGCTCAAACACAACGAATCGGCGGCGGGTTGCGGCAGCAGTTGCGACAGCCAGAGGATCCAGGCCAGTTTCATATAACTCCTTGCTCCGTATGGGCCGTCATCGGGGCTGCGCCGGGTGGCGCGGCAAGGCGATGCGGCTTGGCGTCATGGGGAGGCGGCCTGTCACGGGTCGCCCGGGTGCCGGCGCAATTTGGAGGCCGGCAGATCCACCAAGATGGGTGGATCGGAAGTGGCGCGCACAATAGGCGCCGCTTCCCCAATCGCAACTGAACCCCGATTGTTGACAGGGTTCACGATCCGTGTGGCGCGCGCGGCGCGTGGCGCCGCGCGCGGAGGTAACGAAGCGTGGTGGATCCGCTGCAACGAGACTCAGGGAAACTGACCGCGCTGCATCAGCATCGCGTAGACCTTCACCACCGGATCGCGATGTCCGGCCAATTGCGCGAGCCGTTGCGCGCGGTCGGGCCAGCGCTGCATCTGCGCGGCGACCACGTGCAGATCGCCGAACCAGGTGTCGTGGTCCTGCGCGTAGTAGGGACCGGACAGCAACGACGCCATCAGCGCGACGCCGCGATCGCGCGACGTACCGCTCGGCGCATATTCCAGATAGCGCAGCAGTTCGCGCAACCGTGCACGCTGCACGCGGCCGCTGCCGTCGCCTGCCGCGGTTTGCTGCAGTACGCCATGGTCGAGCTGGTCGAGGAATTCGGCGGAGGCTTTTTCCAGCGCAGGGTCGTCCGCAGCGGCGTCGGGCAGCAGCAGTTGCGTGCGCATGTTGTAGCCAGCCTCGCGGATCAACGAGATCGCCTCGTCGTCGATCGATTCCTGCGCCACCGGCGGTGCCGGCGGGATGCGTTCGTCCGGCAGTTCGGCGACGAAACGCTGTTCGAGCAGCCAGTGGTTGCCGAGCAGGCTCGCCGGGCAACGCGCCTGCTCCAGATGCGCCGCGACATAAGTGCGATACGCCGCATGCAGCCGCTCGCGCAGCGCCGCGTCCTGCAGCCATTGCAGCAGCAGCGGCATGTCCGCGGCGACGCTCAGTTCGGTGGCGGTGAAGCCCGGATCGTTGCCGCGGATGCGCGCGAACATGCGCACCAGGCTGTCGGCGACCTGGGCCTGGCCGTTGCGCTCCAGCGTCGTGCTGGCGAGCACCATCTTCAGCGCCGGCGCCACGTCGGTTTCCCGTTGCGCCTTGTCCACGCGCTCGGCAAGCGACGCCGCCTGCGGCGCGGCCTGGGCGGGCTGCAGTGCGGTCGCCAGCGCGTAGGTGGGGCTGGGATCGTCGATCAGCTCGGCATCGCAGCCGGCGGCCTGTGGCGTCGGCTGCGCCGCGAACAACGCGGTCGCCTGTGCGGGAGACGTCGCGAGGATGCGCGCAGCGCGCGTTTGCAGCGACAGCCGGTCCAGGCCGGCGGTGTGGGTGTCGCGCAACTCGTTGTTGTGCTCTTCGCTGGCATAGCCGGCGCTGGCCAGGCCGGGCATGCGCCGCATCGCGCGTTCTGCCAGAACCGAGGCCTGTTGCGCCAGGCGCATCGCGGCGTCGCGGCGATCGCCGCTGGCCGTCGACGGCAGGTCCTTGGCGTCGGCGATGCGCAGCAACGTATCGGCCTGGAAATCGGCCGGTAGCGCCTGCGCCGCGGCAATGACCTCGCGCGCCGATGGGCCGGGCACGGTGTCGGTGGAAGACGGTGATGCGGACGGCATGTCGGTCGCAGAGGCGGCGCGCTGCGCGGATGCCGGCGCGGCGGCTGGCGCCGTTGCGGCGCGGGCGCCTTCCGCGGTCGCTGCGCGTTGCAACAGGAGCCAGCTCACGCCGGCGACGAGCAGCAGGACAAACAGGTGACGGAGACGTAGACGGTGAACGGGACGCATAGCGGATGCTTCCTGGGTGGAGAGTGCGGCGGGAAGCCGGGGAGCGAACTCCCCGGCTGGATCATGCCGCGATCACTCGTAGCGCGAGGTGTTACGGAAAATGTGCGAACGGGTGATGCTGAGCGGGTCGTCGCTGATGATGTTGGTGAAGCCGGCCAACGCCTGCACACCGAAGTCGGAGCGGTCGTCGGCGACTTCGTTGCCGAAGTACTTGGTGCGCGTCAGGTAGTCGCTCAGCGCCGCGCAGCAGGTCCCGTTACTGCGCACGAAGTGCTGGCCGTCGTGGCTGCCGAGGCGGTACTCGGGCACCGGCGAGAACGCACCGAGCGCGCGGTGATTGGCCTGCTCGCCGGCCAGCAGTTCGCCGGTCGGGTCGCTGCGGCGCGGTTGCTTGTTGCCGATTTCTAGCCAGGCGAAGCCTTTCTCGCCGCGGGCCTGTTCGATCCACGCATTGACGCGGCAGAACGGCGTGTTGGGGCTGATCGTTCCGCACAGGCCGGTGTAGCCGCCGTCGGCGAGCCTGTCCATGTCGCCGGCGTAGACGGTCGGTGCGAACGCCACGCCCTTGGTGTAACGGGTGATGTCGCTTGGCGTGCGCGGCAGCAGCGAGGCGCTGAACTTCAGTACCACCTGGTTCTGCATGCCCAAGTAGAGCGCCAGGTCGGCGGCGCGCGACACCGCGTCCAGGGTCTTCAGGTCCAGCACCACGACCATGTGATTGGCGCTGTGGTGCACGGCATCCAACGCGTTGGCCAGCGGCACCGGGCGGTAGTTGGTCTTGGCGAAGTTCTTGTCGCGCAGGAACGAATTGACCAGCTCGTGGCTGGTCATGGTGCGGATGTCCGGATTCCAGCCGTTGCCCGGCTCGAAGATGTTGAAGCTCGGCGAATGCGCGATCACGCGGCCGGCGTTCTGGTCGTGGAACAACCACGGCTGCCCGTCGGAGGACTGCTTGACGTCCAGTTCGATCGCTTCGATGTTGTTGTTGTAGGTGTTGAGGATGGAGCAGGTGGAATTTTCCGGGCAGCCGTTGGCGACCAGGCCACGATGCGCGATCACCGCGACGCTGGCGCGGTTGCCCTGGTAGGGGCTTTTCATGGCGTTGAGGATGTGTTGCGGATTCCAGTTGTTGGCGGCCGAGGCGAGGCCGGACAACACGGTCAGCGAGGCGCAGGCCAGTACTAGCGATAGGCGCTTGAAGCGTTTCTTGGAGGATTTCATGTGCTCTCCTGTTGGGAGTGGATGGACGTGACAAAGGCGCAATGACGCCGATGGCGGCCGACCGTGTTGGCTCGACCGTCGCGGCGAATCGCTCGGAACGACGGCTGCGCCATCCATGGGCGCGATCTGGCTGCATGCCGACCGTCTGGGGCTTGGTCCCTCGCGACGCGTTGCGACTGTCGCTGCGCCGCGAGGATTGAGATCGACGACGGCTACCGGTGAATGTCCGATTCGCGCAAGTAGCGTTGCAACGCCAATGGCTCGTCGGTCTGGATCATGCTCACCCCATGCGCGCGCAGCGCGCCCCAGACGCTGGCCGGATCGCGCAGCGCGCGCTGGTCGGTGTAGTTCGCCGACAGCCGCATCGGCCGGCCGCTGGCGATGTCGTTGGTCATCGTGTTGACGAACAGGCGCGTGCTTGGCGCCAGTTCGCGTTGGGCGATATCCAGCACCGCCGGATCGTCGAACATCAACTGCACTACCGCCGGACGCAGCGCGGCGGCTTGGCGCAGCGCCTGTTGCGGCGACAGCGCGGTGTCGCGTTGCAGGTACAGCACCTGCAGCGCGATGCCGGCCGCGTGCGCGCGTTGCAGCGCGGCCTGCGGCACGTCCAGCGGCACGTTCAACAGCACGTCGCGCTGCGCACCGGCCGCCTCGACCACGTCCATGACCTGGTCCAGCGCAGCGGCCTTGACGTCCAGGTTCACCAGTACCCGGCCGCGCGCCGCGGCCAGCGCCTGTGCCAGCGTCGGCGGGTGGCGTTCGGTCAGGGTGCTTCTGCGGCCGCCGCCGCGGCTGCGCACGCGCAACGCGCCGATCTGCGCCGCGTCCAGCTCGGCCACCGCACCATGGCCGTCGGTGGTGCGATCCACGCGCTCGTCGTGCATCAGCACCAGCTTGCCGTCGCGGGTGGTGCGCACGTCGACCTCGACCATATCCACGCCGTGTGCGATGCACGCGGCGATACCATCGAGGGTGTTCTCCGAGGCGAACTTCCAGCATGCGCGGTGCGACACCACCAGCGCATCGCCATGCGGATCGCGTAGGCGCTGCGGCAAATCCGTCGCCGTCGCCGTCATCAGCGGCAGCCAGATGGCCGCGCCCATCAGCAGTTTGCGGTAGCACATGCTCACCACCGCCAGGTCAGCGACGCGTTGTAGTTGCGGCCGAAGATCGGACGCGCATAGATCGCCTCGGCGGTGCCTTGCCCGGACAGTGTGTCCACTCGTGCGTTGCCTTCGGTCAGGCCGGCGCTGTTGTCGACGTTGGCCGCATGCAGCTGCAGTTCCAGGTTGTCGCTGAGGCGGGCGAACAGGCCCAGGTCGTAGGTGGTGTAGGCCGGCAGCGCGGTGGCGTTGGTGTAGTCGACGTAGCGCTGGCCCATGCGGTAGGCGGTGGCCGACAGTTCCAGCGGACGCCCGGCGATGTCGAAGTACAGGGTCGGGCTCAGCGAGGCCATGAACTTGGGGATGCGCGAGATCTGCTTGCCGTCCAGGTCGCCGTAGCTGGCGCCGGTGCTGGCGTTGCTCAGGCTGCGGGTTTGCGGATCCTGCAGCGTGACCGAGCCGGTCATGCCGAAGTGCGCCGATGGACGCCAGGTGAACTCCGACTCCAGGCCGAAGGTCTGGGTCTGGCCGACCAGCGCCAGGGTCTGCACCGCACCGGCGTCGTCGAGCACGATCGCGCTGATCGACAGATCGTTAAAGCGGCTCCAGAACCCGACGGTGGAGAACGAGAAGGTGTCGCCGAAGGCGCCGCGCAGGCCGGCTTCGGCCTGGTCGATGTCGGTGACCGCCGCGTTCTGCGTCTGGTACACGTTCTGTAGCCGCGGCAGGCGCTGCGACTTGGTGTAGCGGGCGAAGGTCTGCAACTGCGGGGTCAGCGCGAACTCGGCGCCGAGCGTCCATTGCGTGGCATGGCGGCGGTCCTCGCGCGCGCTGAACGCGCCGCTGAGGCCGCCGGCGCTGTCGTCGGCCAGGGTGGTGGGATCGCCGAGGTTGCGTGTGGTGTTGGCGTACACGCCGCCGTCGGCGCTGTAGCGGGTGTAGCGCACGCCGGCGTCCACGCCGAAGCGGCCGAAGCGCGCCGAATCCCACAGGTACGGCGACAGGTAGGTGCCGTTGGCGAAGCCGCGGGTGACGCCGTTGCCGTAGCGCACGAAGCCGTTCTGGGTGACCGAGCCGACCACGTTGCCGGCCGCGTCGTAGGCCAGCACGTCCAGGCGCTGCGCATTGTTCTGCAGCGTGGTCAGCACGGTGTTCTGCAGGCGGTCCTGGGCGTATTCGAAGTGCTGCACGTTCACGCCGGCGGTGAGCGTGTGCTGGCCGAGCGCCGATTCGCCGAACGCCTTGCTCAGGCGCAGATCGTCGGACAGCGTGCGCAGGTGGGTGCGTGCGTTCCACAGGCCGCTTTCCAGCACCAGCCCATCGGCGCCGGCCGGATCGTAGACGGCGCCGTCGCCGCTGCTGACGTAGCCGACGCGGGCCACGCGGTTGCCGAAGCCGGTGCGCGCGCGGCCGAGCTGGGTGGACAGGTAGGCGGCGGCATCGGCGGGCGCGGCACCGGAGAACAGCGCGGTGTAGTCCACCTCGGCATCGACGAAGCGCATGCGATTGTTCAGGGTCAGGCCGTCGTCCAGGTTCCACTCCAGGTGGGTGCCGAGTTGCTTGACCTTGTTGTGGATGCCGTCGGCCAGATCCAGGTTGCGGGAAATGCGGCGGTTGCCGTCGAAGGTCGGCACCGTGGTCCGGCGCAGGTCGTTGGACAGCAGGGTGCCGTCCAGCGGGTCGAGCAGCGCCGACAGCGACTGCGACGGGTTGCGCGGATCGTCCAGCGGGATCGGGTTGTAGAACGCGGTGCGGTCGTCGAGGTACTTGGCGTCCACGTCGAGGATCGCATCGCCCATGAGGAAGGTCAGGTTGCCGCGCAACTGGCCGCCCTTGTCGGCGTTGTAGCCGGTCTCGCGCAGGCCGTCGTCGCTGCGGTGGTAGCCGCCGATGCTGTACAGCACGTTCTCGCTCAGCGGACCGGAGCTGTAGGCGTCCTCGCGGCGCAGGCCGTCGCTGCCGACGCTCATGCGTACCGCGCCCTCGGGCGTGGCGGTGCCGTGGCGGGTGATGGCGTTGACCGTGCCGCCCGGCGCATTGGTCGCGAACAGCGGCGAGGTGCCGCCGCGCACCACTTCCAGGCGCTCGGTCATCATGTCCAGGGAGAACAGCGTGTCGACGTTGAAGAAGCTTTCCTGCGGCTCGTCGAACAGGGTCATGCCGTCTTCCTGGTACTGCACGTAGTACCAGCCGCCGGCGGGTAGGCCGCGCACGTACAGGTTCTGGCCGCCGCCCTGGCCGCCGGAGGGCTCGGCCGAGAAGCCGGGCACGGCGCGCAGCATGTCGACGCTGCTGCTCGGCGCCGCGCGATCCAGGCGTTGCTTCGACACCACGCTGATCGCGAACGGCGCGTCCTTCTGCGACTGGCCCTGCGGGGTGCCGGTGACGACGATCTGATCCAGCGTGGTGGTGGCGTCGGCAGCGGCGGGGGCCTGTGGCGGCTCCTGGGCATTGGCTGCGCTGGCGGCAAGAACGGAAGACAGCGCCAGCGCGAGCAGGCTCTGGTGTGGATGGTTGGTACGCATGGAATCCCCCAATTAAAGTATGTGGGGGTAATACTATTTACCATGTATGAAACTTATGTGTCCACATGCTAGCGTTGCGGCACATCCATTTCTGGTCCACGCCGTCCCATGCTCCATGCCGATTTCCCGCCGCGCGTCAGCGCCGGCGGCCGCCAGTTGCTCGACCGTGTGTTCAAGGCCGGGGTGCAGACCCAGGCAGTGCTGAGTCGCGAGTTGGGCCTGTCGCAGCCCACGGTTGCGCGCCTGCTGCAGGGCTTCGTGCAGGACAGAATGGTGCAGCTCAGCGCGCGCGCCGCCGGGGGGCGCGGCAACCCCAGCGTCGATGTGCGCCTGGCGCCGGACTACGCCTACGCGTTCGGCATCGGCCTGATGGGCGACGTGGTGGCGATGGCCCTGGTCGATTTCGCCGGCGCGGTGCGCGGCCAGCGCCGCGTCGGCCTGGCCGACATGCGGCGCGCCCCGGTGCTGGCGCAGTTGCTGCGGTTCCGCGAGGAACTGCTGGCCGAAACCGGCGTGGATCCGGCGCGGGTGGTCGGCGCTGGCATGGCGATCTCGGCCTTCTTCACCGGTCAGGGCCAGCAGATGGCCGGGCCGCCGGCGCTGGAGGACTGGACCCAGGTCGAGCTGCGGCCGATCCTGGAAGAGGCGCTGGGCTGCCCGGTCACGGTGGAGAACGACGGCGCGGCGGCGGCGGTGGCCGAGAGCCTGTACGGGGTCGGCCGCGACTGCCGCGACTTCGCCTATCTGCACCTGACCAACGGCTTCGGCGGCGGCATCATCGCCGACGGCCGGCTGTTCCGCGGCCATCGCGGCAACGCCGGCGAGTTCGGCGGCATCTGGACCGTCGCCGGCATGGCCTATCCGAACCTGGACGCCTTGCTGTCCCTGGCGCGCGCGGCCGGGCAGGACTACGCCGGCGTCGAGCAGATGCTGGCCGACATCGGCCCGCACAGCCCGGGCGTGGACGCCTGGCTGGAGCTGGCCGCAGCGCCGTTCTCGCAGCTGTGCGCGTACCTGGCCTACACCCTGGATCCGCAGGCGATCGTCATCGGCGGACGCCTGCCTGCGCCGATCGGCGAACGCCTGATCGAACGCATCCGCATCCCGCGCGCACCAAACCGGCATGGCCTGGCGCCGCCGCTGCCGGAACTGCGCATCGCCGGTACCGCCGGCGACGCAGTGACCCTGGGCGCGGCGCTCATGCCATTGCAGCGAGCTTTCTTCGCCTGAGCGGGCGGCGCCCGGCCAGCAGCGCCAACAGCAGGCACAGCGCGCCGCAGGCCAGTGGACCGGCGGCCATCGCCCAGCGCAGCAGCTGGCAATGGCTCTCGCGGTAATCCACCGCGCCCAGCAACAGCCCGATCACGGCGATGCCGGCGGCCAGCGCCACCTGTGCGCTGGCGACCAGCGCGGCGAAGCACAGCGCGTGCTGGGCGACCCCGCGTTCGGCGGTCAGCTGCGCGTGCCAGGCCCAGACGAGCTGGCCGCTGCTGCCGCCGATCGCGCCGATCCATGCTGCCGCCAGCAGGCTCAGCTGCGGCCGTGCGGGCAGCGCCAGCGCGAACAGCGGCGCGCTCAGCAGCAGTGCCGCGCCGAGCCAGGCCAGCCGTTGTTGCGGCGAATGCCGCCGGCCCAACCGCGCCGCCAGCGGTTGCACCAGCACCGACCCCAGCGCATAGGCGATCAGCACCGCGCTGCCCCAGCCTGGCGACAGCAGGCCGTAGGCGGCCACGTACGGCGCCAGTTTGGTGAAGGCGGGCAGGGTCAGCGAGATCGCGGCGATCAGCAGCAGCGGCTGCCAGGGAATCGCGCGCCAGCACGGCGCCGGCTCGGTGCACGTCGGCGCGCCGGGTGTAGCGTGCGGAAGCGGCGCACCACCGCGCGTTAGTACGCGTCGCAGCTGCCATGCGCACACCACAGCCACTGCGGCCAACAGGGCGCTGGCCTGCAGTGCGAAGGCCGCGCCGCCGGCGCCCCGCGCCAGCATCGCGCCAACCATCGCGCTGATCAGCAGCGCCGCGATGCCGCTGCCGGCCAGACGCAACGCGCTGGCACCGTCGTGACCGCGCCATGGCCAACGCACCAGGCTCAGCAAGGTGTTCTGCGCCACGTCGCAGACGGCGTAAGCGGTGCGGAACAGCAGGCTGAGCACCAGCACGTAGCCCAGCCGCAGCGGCGCCGGCAGCAGCGGCGCGGCGAACACCAGCAGCAGCGCCAGCGCCGCTGCGCTCAGGCCGAGCCATTGCAGGTGCCCGCTGCTGGTCACCTCGCGCAAGCGCCGGCGCAGGCTCCAGCCGGCGCCGAGACCGATCGCTGCGCTGACCAGCAGGCCCAGCGCCAGCACCAACCCGGCGGCGACCGCGCCCAGTCCGGTGTGTTCGGTCAACGAATAGATCAGCAGCAGTTCGCTGGCGTACCACAGCAGGCTCTTGCCGAAATGCGCGCAGGCATACGCCGCCAGCGCGGTGCGCGGCAGCGATGGCAGCGATGGCTGGGTCTGTAGCGGAGCGGGCGAGGTCCGTTGCATCCCCGGCGTTATAGCGTCGCGATGCGACAGCACCAAGTCGGCCGTGCCGAGCGCTGCCTGCCGGGATCGCTGCCGCCGCAGCGCGGCACGCTTGCCTACAACTGCGCCGCCAGGCGGCTGCCCTGGGCGATGGCGCGCTTGGCATCCAGTTCCGCGGCGATGTCGGCGCCGCCGATCAGGTGCGGCTTGCGACCGGCCGCCTGCAGCGCAGCGTGCAGGTCGCGGCGCGGCTCCTGCCCGGCGCAGACCACCACGGTGCCGACCGGCAGCAACTGCTCGGTGCCGTCCACGCGGATGCGCAGGCCGGCATCGTCCATGCCCAGGTACTCGACCCCGCCGAGCATGGTCACGCCCTTCGCCTTGAGCGTGGCGCGGTGGATCCAGCCGGTGGTCTTGCCCAGGCGCGCGCCGGGACGGCCGGCACTGCGCTGCAGCAGCCACACCTTGCGCGCCGGCGCTTCCGGCTGCGGCTTGCGCAACGCGCCGCGCGCCTCGAACTGCGGATCCACGCCCCATTCGGCCATCCACCGCGCCGGGTCCAGCGCGGTCGAGACGCCGGCATGCACCAGGAACTCGCCGACGTCGAAACCGATGCCGCCGGCGCCGATGATCGCGACCGTGTCCGCCGCCTGCACCCGGCCCTGCAGCACATCGAGATAACTGACCACGTTGGGGTGATCGGCACCGGGGAAATCCACCGCGCGCGGCACGATGCCGGTGGCCAGCACCACTTCGTCGAAATCGGCCAGCAGCGCCGCATCGGCGGTAGTGTGCAGGCGCACGTCCACGCCGGTGGCCTCGAGCTGGTGGCGGAAATAGCGCAGCGTCTCGTGGAATTCTTCCTTGCCGGGAATGCGCTTGGCCACGTTGAACTGGCCGCCGATCTCCGCGGCGCTGTCGAACAGGGTGACGCGGTGGCCGCGTTCGGCCGCGACCGTGGCGCAGGCCAGTCCGGCCGGGCCGGCGCCGACCACGGCGACGCGCTTGGGCGCTGCCGTGGGCAGATAGTTCAGTTCGGTCTCGGCCGCGGCGCGCGGATTGACCAGGCAGCTGGCGGTCTTGTTCTCGAACACATGGTCCAGGCATGCCTGGTTGCAGGCGATGCAGGTGTTGATCGCCTGCGCCTGGCCACGCCGCGCCTTGTTCGGCCATTGCGGATCGGCCAGCAGCGGCCGCGCCAGCGACACCATGTCGGCGCCGCCGCCGGCGAGGATGCGCTCGGCCACGTCGGGCATGTTGATGCGGTTGGTGGCGATCAGCGGCACCCGCACGTACGGCTTGAGCTTGGCGGTGACGCCGGCGAACGCGGCGCGCGGCACCGAGGTGGCGATGGTCGGCACGCGCGCCTCGTGCCAGCCGATGCCGGAGTTGATCAGCGTCGCGCCGGCGGCTTCGATCGCCTGCGCCTGCGCCACGATCTCCTGCCAGTCGCTGCCGTCCTCGACCAGGTCCACCAGCGACAGCCGGTAGATGATGATGAAGTCCGGCCCGCAGGCTTCGCGGATCCGGCGCACGATCTCCACCGCGAAGCGCATGCGCCGGGTCGCGTCGCCGCCCCAGGCATCGTCGCGGCGGTTGCTGCGCGGGGCCACGAATTCGTTGATCAGATAGCCTTCCGAGCCCATCACTTCCACGCCGTCGTAGCCGGCCTCGCGTGCCAGCCGCGCGGCGCGCGCATAGGCGCCGATCTGGCGCTCGACCCCGCGTGCGGACAGGGCGCGCGGCGTGAACGGGTTGATCGGCGCCTTCAGCTTGGATGGCGCCACCGACAGCGGGTGGTAGGCGTAGCGCCCGGCATGCAGCAGCTGCAGGCAGATCTTGGCGCCGTGCGCATGCACCGCGGCGGTCACCTGCCGGTGCGGACGCACTTCCCACGGCCACGACAGCTTGCCGCCGAACGGTTTCAGCCAGCCGACCACGTTCGGGGCGAAGCCGCCGGTGACGATCAGTCCGGCGCCGCCGGCGGCGCGCTCGGCGAAATATGCGGCCAGCTTGGGGAAGTCGCGGGCGCGATCCTCCAGGCCGGTGTGCATCGAGCCCATCAGTACCCGGTTGCGCAGCTGGGTGAAGCCCAGGTCGAGCGGGGCGAACAGGTGCGGGTAGGCGGGGGAGGAGGGGTCGGGCTGGCCGGGGGCGGGCGACATGGCTTGGATACGCTGGCGTACGGAAGCGCGCAGGGTGACGTGAAACCTGGGCTACGGCAAGAGGGGCGTTGCCTTACCGTTGCCGTTGCTTTGGTTCAGGCGCTGGGCTTTTGGCTTTTGAAGCTTTGAAGCAAGAGCAAGAGCAAGAGCTTCCGCTGGCGCGGGTTACTTTTCTTTGCTTGTGCAAAGAAAAGTAACCAAAAGAAAGCACACCCCGCAGCGCGCCCTCCGCGCTACGCGCTCCGGGTCCGCAGCCCCGACGGGCATTTTTCGATGGCACATCCCTGTGCCAACGAAAAACGTCGCGCATCCTGCGCGCCGCCCTTCGGGTATTCGCCCGTCGGGTCTGCCGCGCTGAGGGGGCCCGGTAGATCAAAAGCAAAGGCGACAGCAACAGCAACAGCGGAGCTGGCGTGCGTTCTATGGAGCGGCCAATACCGCCGCGCGCAAAGCAGGGCGGTCGCGCCCGTGCCCTGATCGAACTGCGCCTGCAGCTCAGCTCCAGCCAACCAGCGCCAGTTTGCCGATGGTGCTGCCCGATTCCAGGCGTCGGTGCGCTTCGCGCAGGTTGGCTGAGTCGATTGGCGCCAGGGTCTCGGTCAGGGTGGTGCGCAACGCGCCGGCGTCGATCAGGCTGGCGGTGCGCGCCAGGATGCGGTGCTGCTCGATCATGTCGGCGGTCTTGAAGCGCGCCCGCGCGAACATCATTTCCCAGTGGATGCCGATGCACTTGGCCTTGTACGGATCGCCGATGCGCAGCGCGCCGGCCGGTTCCACGATCAGGCCGACGTGACCCTGCGGCGCGATCAGTTCGCCGAGCGCGTCCCAGTAGCGATCGGTGTCGGCCAGGTTCAGCGCCGCATCCACCTGTTCGATGCCCAGCGCCTGAAGCTGCGGCGCCAATGGCTGGCGATGGTCGATCACGTGCTGCGCGCCCAGTTGCAGGCACCAATCGCGGGTCTGCTGGCGCGAGGCGGTGGCGATGACCTCGAAGCCGGCGTGCCGCGCCAGCTGGATCGCGATCGAGCCGACGCCGCCGGCGCCGCCGATCACCAACAGCCGGCGGCCGCGGTTGCGCTCGTCGTCGAAGTCGAACGGCATGCGCTGGAACAGTAGTTCCCAGGCGGTCAGCGTGGTCAGCGGCAGCGCCGCGGCCTGCGCGAAATCCAGCGTCGCCGGCTTGCGCGCGACGATGCGCGCGTCGACCAACTGGTACTGCGCATTGCTGCCGGAACGGGTGATGTCGCCGGCGTAATAGACCTCGTCGCCGGGTTCGAACCCCTCGACATCGGCGCCGACCGCCTCGACCACGCCGGCCGCGTCGTAGCCCAGCACCTTGGGCTGCGCTTCCACCTGCGGCTTGGGCGCGCGCACCTTGGTGTCGACCGGATTGACCGAAACGGCTTCCACCCGCACCAGCAGGTCGAAGCCGGTGGGGGTGGGCGGGGTGGGCAGGTCTGTATCGAACAGCGACTGCGGATCGTCGATCGGCAGGTAGCGGGTCAGGGCGACGGCTTTCATGGTGTCTCCAGGAGTGCGGAATCGATGGTCGGAGTGCGTGGCGGTTGCTGCGGCGTGCGGCGTGTTCGGCTCACACCGGCCGCGGATTGCGCTCGGCGAAGCCGCGCTGATGCCAGTACGGATACGGCGGCACCACCGCGCTGGCCGCGTCCAGCCGTTGCACCTGCGCGGCGTCGAGATTCCAGCCGACCGCGCCCAGGTTCTGCCGCAACTGTTCCTCGTTGCGCGCGCCGATGATGACGCTGCTCACCGTGGGCCGCTGCAGCAGCCAGTTCAGCGCGATCTGCGGCACGCTCTTGCCGGTCTCGGCGGCGATCGCGTCGAGTGCGTCGATCACCCGGTACAGGCGCTCGTCCTCCACCGGCGGGCCGGCCTCGGTGACCTTGCTGTTGTGCAGGCGGCTGCTGTCCGGCAGCGGCTGGCCGCGGCGGATCTTGCCGGTCAGCCGGCCCCAGCCCAACGGACTCCACACCACCGCGCCGACGCCCTGGTCCAGCCCCAGCGGCATCAGCTCTTCCTCGTAGTCGCGGCCGATCAGCGAGTAGTAGGTCTGATTGGCGACGTAGCGCGACCAGCCGTAGCGATCCGCCACCGCCAGCGACTTCATCAGGTGCCAGCCGGAGAAATTGGACACGCCCAGATAGCGGATCTTGCCGGCCCGGACCAGGTCGTCGAGCGTGGACAGGGTTTCTTCCACCGGCGTCTTCGCGTCGAAGCCGTGCAACTGGAACAGGTCGATGTAGTCGGTGTCCAGGCGCTTGAGCGCGGCGTCGACCGCGCGCAGCAGGTGGAAGCGCGAGGAGCCGGCGCTGTTCGGAGCGTCGGGGTCGAAGCGGAAGGTGGCCTTGGTCGAGATCAGCACCTGGTCGCGGCGGCCCTTGATCGCCGCGCCCAGCACCGATTCGGCGGCGCCGCCGGAATAGATGTCGGCGCTGTCGAACAGGTTGACCCCGGCCTCCAGGCAGATGTCGATCAGGCGCCGCGCCTGGTCCACGTCCGAATTGCCCCAGGCGGCGAAGAACTCGTTCGAGCCGGCGAAGGTGCCGGTGCCGAAGCTGAGCACGGGGACCTTGAAGCCGGAGGCGCCGAGATGACGGTATTCCATGGTGGAGATTCCTTTGCGGGGGAACGGAAGGGAGGGGCGGTCAGCGTGGCGAGGCGGCGGCGCGATGCGTGTCGGCCGTGTTGCCGAGCACGCGCGCGGCGGCTTCGGCCATGGCGGCATAGCCGGCATCGCCGGGGTGCAGGTGATCGCCGGAATCGAACGCGGGCAGCATGCGGGTAGGGTGCGCGGGGTCGCGGAGCAGGGCGTCGAAATCGATGATCGCATCGAAACCGTTGCCATCGCGTATCCACGCGTTGACCTGCTGGCGCACGCGCTCCTTGTCCGCGCTGTAGTAGCCGCGGATCGGCGTGTCCGGCAACGCGCCCTCGAACGGGGTCAGCGTGGCGCCGATCACGCGCAGACCGCGCGCCTGCGCACGTTGCAGCAGTTGCCGGTAGCCGGCGATCAGCTCCTGCGCGGAGACCGGCGCATCGTCCGGCGCGAACGGCGTGGCGTACCAACTGATGTCGTTGATGCCGATCAGCAGCACCAGCGTGCGTACGCCGGGCTGCGCCAGCACGTCGCGATCCAGCCGCGCCAGCGCATTGCTGCCCATGCGGTCGCGCAGCACGCGGCCGCCGGAGATGCCGGCGTTGAGCACCGCCACCCGCTGCGCCGCCAGCCGTGTGGCCAACTGGTCCGGCCAGCGCCGGTCGCCGCCCGGGGTGGACGCGGCGCCGTCGGTGATCGAATCGCCGAGCGCCACCACCGCGCCGGCGGCATCGGCGCGGCGCACCTGGATGCCGCTGACGAACAGCCGCACCGGCAGTGCCGTGGCATCGTCCAGCGCCGCATCCGCGGTGCGCTCGCCTGCGGCCAGCCAGGCGCTCTGCAGGCCTTCCCAATGGAAGGTGGACGGCGCGGTCGGCTGCGGCAGGTACAGGCTGACGCTGAGCCGGGCCAGGTCCGGCACGCTCAGCGCGACCGGATCGCTGAGCACCGGCGCGCCAGGCGGGATGGTCACCGCGCGCTGTCCGCCGAAGCGCAGTTCGCGGTCCGAGCCGGGTACGGTTGCCGCGCCGTCGCTGGCCAATGCCAGGTGCGCGGCGCCGATCTGCAGCGGCTCGCGGCCGTAGGCGTTGGACAGTTCCACCCGCACCGTCTCGCCGCCCAGGCTGATCCGCGCCACCTGGCGCACGGTCTGCCGCCACAGGTTGAACGGGGTCTGGGTCGGGAACGGGAAGTCTGCGGCCCACAGCGGCTGCGGGCTCGCCTGCCAGGTCGCGATCCAGTCGCGCTCGGCCGCGCCGGCCGGCAACGCGAACGCGCCCAACAAGGCCGTGGCCAGCGCGGCCTGGCGCAGGTGCCGACTCATGCCGCACCGCCCGCGGCGCAGGCCGCCGCCGGCGCAGGTTCGGATGCGGGCGACAGCCGCAGCGCCAGCAGCGCCACCGCCAGGCCGGCCGCGGTGACCAGCGCCGCCGCCCAGGGCAAGTGCGCCAGGCTGCCGCCGTGGCCGATCACCAGTCCGCCGAGCCAGGCGCCCAGCGCGTTGCCCAGGTTGAACGCGCCGATGTTCAGGCTCGACGCCAGATGCTGCCCGGCGTCGCCGGCCTTGCCCAGCACCCACAGTTGCAGCGGCGCCACCGTGGCGAACGCGGCCACCCCGAGCAGGCCGACCCCCAGCGTCATCGCCGGTGCCGAGCGCAGCGCGAAGGCCAGCGCCGCCAGCACCAGCGCCAACAGGCCCAGGGTGAGCGGCAAGGCCTGTCGCGGATGGCGATCGGCCAGGCGTCCGCCGAACACGTTGCCGACGATCATGCCCACCCCGAACACCAGCAGCAGCGGCGACACCGCGCTGTCGGCCAGGCCGGTGACCCGGGTCAGGAGCGGCTGGATGTAGGTGTAGACGGTGAACACGCCGGCATAGCCGAGCACGGTCGTCGCCAGCCCCAGCAGCACCGGCGCGCGGCCGACCGCGCGCAGTTCGTCGCGCAGCGGCAGGGTGGGAGCGGCGTCGTCGCTGGCCGGGACCAGCGCGGCGATCACCACGGTGGCCAGCAGGCCGATCGCGGCCACCGCCCAGAACGTCGCGCGCCAGCCGTACTGCAGGCCCAGCCAGGCGCCGGCCGGCACCCCCAGCAGGGTGGCGACGGTGAGTCCGGTGAACATGGTGGCGATCGCCGAGGCCTTGCGCTGCGGCGCCACCAGGCCGGTGGCGACTACCGCGCCGACGCCGAAGAAGGTGCCGTGCGCCAGCGAGGTGACCACCCGCGCCGCCATCAGCGTGGCGTAGTCCGGCGCCAGCGCGCAGGCCAGGTTGCCGGCGGTGAACACCAGCATCAGCGCCACCAGCACCCGCTTGCGCGGCCAGCGCCGGCTGGCCACGGTCAGCAGCGGCGCGCCGACGAACACGCCCAGCGCATAGCCGGAAATCAGCAGCCCGGCGGCCGGGACGCTGACCTGCAGGTCGGCCGCGACCTGCAGCAGCAGGCCCATGATCACGAACTCGGTGGTGCCGATGCCGAATGCGCCGGCGGTCAGCGCGAACAGGGCGAGCGGTAGCCGCGGCGGCGCGGCGCCTGGCGGAGGTGCGGGAAGCGCGGCCATGACGGCTCCGGAAGACGGGACGGAGCACAGCCTAGATCCGCGCTTTATCAGCACAAACTGGCAAGATATTGAGTGACTTTCAACGGAATCCATAAAATGGACCGGATCGGCGACATCGCGTTGTTCCTGCGCGTGCTTGACCTGGGCTCGATCAGCGCTGCCGCGCGCAGCCTGGATCTGTCGGTGGCGGTCGCCAGCCAGCGGCTGAAGCGGCTCGAGCGCGATCTCGGCGTGCGCCTGCTGCACCGGACCACGCGGCGCCTGCATCCCACGCCCGAAGGCCTGCAGTTGGCCGAGCAGGGCCGCGCGCTGGTCGAGGACCTGGAGTCGCTGGCCGGCGGCCTGCGCGAAGCCGGCCGCAGCGCCGCCGGCACCTTGCGGGTGACCATGTCGGCCTCGTTCGGGCGCCAGTACGTATCGCCGCTGCTGCCGCAGTTCATGGCCCTGTATCCGCAGATGAGGTTGAGCGTGCACCTGAGCGACAACGTGGTGGACCTGGTCAGCGAGGGCTTCGACCTGGCGATCCGGATCGGCGCGCTGCGCGATTCCAGCCTGGTGGCGCGGCGCCTGGCCGGCAACCGCCGGGTGCTGTGCGCCGCTCCCGACTACCTGCGCCGCCACGGCGAACCGGCCACCCCGGCGGACCTGGCCGCGCATGCCTGCCTGCTGCTGACCGGCGCCGAAGGCCGCCAGGACACCTGGCACCTGCACGGCGCCGAGGGCGAGGTCGCGGTCAAGGTCGGCGGGCCGCTGGAATCCAACTTCGGCGAAGTACTGCGCGATGCGGTGCTCAATGGCCAGGGCATTTCCCTGCATTCGGTTTGGCATGTGGCCGAGGACCTGCGCCACGGGCGCCTGCGCCAGGTGCTGCCGCAGTACACGATCGCCGAGACCGGCATCTACGCGGTGATGCCGCAGCGCCGGCTGGTGCCGCCGCGTGTGCGCGCCTTCGTCGAGTTCATGCAGGTTCAGCTGGCGGATCCGCCGCCTTGGGAGCGCCTGGAGTGAGACGGCCGTACAAAACCGGCATGCTGTCTACACGCGCCGACAGGCCCGAAGCGCCGCATTGCATCATTTCATGAAGCTGTATACGGTGTATCCACGACCGCCGAGGGTCTGGTCGTGGGTTTCACATGTTACGTGCCTGTTAACGCGGTCTTCACCATGCCGAGCATAATGTGCGCGGCGATGGCGTGCGGAACGGCCGTCTGGATGTGACGAGACATCTGTACTGAACCATGCCCTATCGGTTTCTATATCCCCGAAACAAGGAGCTGTATTAATGAACAAGAAAATTCTCACCGCCGCGTTGCTGGGCGGTCTGGCCGTCGCCCAGGCAGCGTCCGCACAGGAATTCGACGACCGCTGGTACCTGACCGGTTCGGCCGGTTTCAACTTCCAGGACAACGACCGTCTGACCAACGACGCCCCGTTCGTCACCCTGGGTCTGGGCAAGTTCGTCAGCCCGAACTGGTCGATCGACGGTGAACTGAACTATCAGAACCCGAACTTCGACGCCAACCAGGACCTGAACTGGAGCCAGTACGGCATCTCGTTCGACCTGCGTCGCCACTTCATCCAGGAAGGCCGTGGCTGGAACCCGTACCTGCTGTTCGGTCTGGGCTACCAGCGTTCGGAAGAAGAGTTCGACACCGGCGGCGCCGTGTCCCCGGGCCAGCGCAAGGACGGCAACTTTGCCGCCAAGGCCGGCGTCGGTCTGCAGACCACCTTCGACAAGCGCGTTGCCGTGCGTGCCGAAGTGGCCTACCGCGCTGACTTCGACGACCAGAGCGTTGCCGCTCCGTCCGAGAACTGGTTCGGCGACGTGCTGGCTTCGGTCGGCGTCGTGATCCCGCTCGGCCCGCCGCCGTCTGCTCCGGTTGCCGCTCCTGCTCCGACCGCTGCCCCGAGCTGCGCGGACATGGACGACGACGGTGACGGCGTCAACAACTGCGACGACAAGTGCCCGGCTTCGCAGCCCGGCCAGACCATCGGTCCGGACGGTTGCCCGGTGCCTGTGTCGATCGACCTGAAGGGCGTCAACTTCGACTTCAACAAGTCGACCCTGCGTCCGGACGCGATCGCGATTCTGAGCGAAGCCACCGAGATCCTGAAGCGTTACCCCGACCTGAAGGTCGAGGTCGCCGGTCACACCGACTCGAAGGGTACCGACGCTTACAACCAGAAGCTGTCCGAGCGTCGTGCGACCACCGTGTATGACTACCTGACCAAGAACGGCGTGGACGCTTCGCGTCTGGTCGGTCCGATCGGTTACGGCGAGAGCCGCCCGATTGCGCCGAACACCAACCCGGATGGTTCGGACAACCCGGAAGGCCGTGCGAAGAACCGTCGTACCGAGCTGAACGTCCAGAACTAATCGGACGCTTCATGCTTCATGCTTCAAGCAAAGCCCGGCCTCGCGCCGGGCTTTGTTTTTGTGCGCCCGGAAAACATCGCGCGCATCTGTAGGAGCGGCTTCAGCCGCGACATTTGCCTTGCCGGAGAGGACATGTCGCGGCTGAAGCCGCTCCTACAAGGCGCGACACAAAGCCCTTCGCCAAGCTGAACTTTTTCAGCCTTCCCAATTATTTAGCGCATGCAGTGCCGGTATCGGTTGAAACTGCGCCTGGCCCTGCCTACACTCGCGGCGTCGTCTCGCCTGAATGGAAAAAAACCGATGCTGCGTATCGTTACGGCCGGCCTGCTTGGTCTTGCCTTGATTCCTGCCGCCCATGCCGCACCGGATTGCTCCGGCGACGTGCTGCCCAAGCCGTTGCCGCTGCCGGCCACGGTCGGTGCGCCGATCGCCTCGGAGCTGTACACGCGCAACCTGCAGCTGGGTATGCCCAGCGGCGTGCTGGCGCAGTCCTACAGCAGCGACCAGTCGCTGGACCGGGTGCTGCTGCGGCTGCGCGCCGAAGGCTGCCAGAGCCTGGCCAACGCGATGCCGGCCGGCGGTGCAGTGAAGCCGAACGATCCGGCCGCCTATAAGCCGACCACCGCGTTCGACAACACCCCGTGGCGCTTCGACATGAGCCAGAACGGCAAGCGCATGACCGCCGAAGAGTTCGACGCCTGGATGAAGGCGCGCGGCGTGCGTGTGGTCAAGGCGCGTCCGGCACCGGCCGCCGTGCCCGCCGCCGCACCGGCGCCCGCCGCGGCCGCGCCGGTCGACAAGCAGTAAGCGCTGCGCGCGGTCGCCGACCGCGCCTGCGTACGAAGCGCGAGCGGTGAAGCCTCCTTCGCGTTCCCGCCGTCCCGCGCCGCGCACCTCGGTGCCGGCGGCCGGCGCCTCGCGTTCGCCGCGCGCGGCGGTGGCCGGCGAGGCCCGCCACGGCCTGGCGCGCACGCTGTCCAAGCTCGGCCTGTGCTCGCGCACCGAAGCCGCGCGCTGGATCGCCGCCGGCCGCGTCGCGGTCGACGGCCGCACCGTCACCGATCCCGAATTCCCGATCCTGCGCGGCCGCCACCGGCTGGCGCTCGATGGCGTGCCGCTGGCCGCTACGCAGCGCCTGTACCTGATGCTCAACAAGCCGCGCGGCCTGGTCACTACCGTGCAGGACGAGCGCGGCCGCGACACCGTCTACCGCTGTTTCGACGGCGCCGGCTTGCCCTGGCTGGCGCCGGTCGGGCGCCTGGACAAGGCCAGCGAGGGCTTGCTGCTGTTCTGCAACGATCCGCAGTGGGCGGCACGGGTCGCCGATCCGGCCAGCGGCCCGGACAAGACCTATCACGTGCAGGTCGATGCGCTACCCGACGCGGCCCTGCTGGCGCGCATGTGCGCCGGCGTCGTCGCCGACGGCGAGCCGCTGCGCGCCAAGCAGGCGCGGCTGTTACGGCAAGGCGACAAGCACGCCTGGCTGGAAGTGGTGCTGGACGAGGGCCGCAATCGGCAGATCCGGCGCCTGCTCGCCGAACTCGATCTGGGCGTGCTGCGTCTGGTGCGGGTGGCGATCGGCGGGCTGGCGCTGGGCGAACTGGGCAAGGGCGCCTGGCGCGAACTCAGTGCCGCCGAGGTCAGGGCGCTGGCGCCGGCAGCGGACGCCAGCGCGCCAGCCGCGCGCTGAGCAGGGCGGCGACCACCGCGTAGGCACGCGCATCCTGCGGGCCGCGCGCATCGTGATGGCGACCTTTAGTGTGATTGCAGCCGGCACAGGCCAGGGCAAGATTGCGCGCATCGTTCGCGTCGTCGCCGACCAGGCCACACAGCGGCGCCGCCGCGCGGCGGCCGAACCAGGCCTGCGGCACCACGTGTTCCAGCGTGCTGTGGCCGAGCGGTTCGCCGTCGCCGCGCAGGCGCAGACGCCGGCGGCAATGCAGGCAGCGCGTCTCCCAGCCGTCTTCCAGGGCTTGCGCGTGGGCGTCGGTCTGGGCCGCCAACAACAGCCGTTGGCGCAGCACCGTGCGCATGCTCAGGCGGGGATGACGTTCAACTCGCGGCCGATGCGGACGAAGGCGTCGATCGCCCGGTCCAGCTGTTCGCGGGTATGCGCGGCGCTGATCTGGGTGCGGATCCGCGCTTGCCCCTTGGGCACCACCGGGAAGAAGAAGCCGATCGCGTAGATGCCTTCCTCCAGCAGCCGTTCGGCGAAGCGCTGCGCCAGCGGCGCGTCGTACAGCATCACCGGGCAGATCGGGTGGGTGCCGGGCTTGATGTCGAAGCCGGCCGCGGCCATGCGCTCGCGGAAGTGCCGGGTGTTCTCGACCAGCTGCGCGCGCAGGTCGGCTGCCGCGTCCAGCATCGCGAAGGCCTTGATCCCGGCGGCGACCACGTGCGGCGGCAGCGAGTTGGAAAACAGGTAGGGACGCGAGCGCTGGCGCAGCAGTTCGATCACCTCGCGCCTGCCGGTGGTGAAGCCGCCAAGCGCGCCGCCCATGGCCTTGCCCAGGGTGCCGGTGAAGATGTCGATCCGGTCCATCACGCCCTTGACCTCGGCCGAGCCGCGGCCGGTGGCGCCGAGGAAGCCGGTGGCATGGCATTCGTCGATATGCACCAGCGCACCGTACTTCTTCGCCAGCGCGGTGATCTCGTCGAGCGGGGCGATGAAGCCGTCCATCGAGAACACGCCGTCGCTGGTGATCAGCTTGGTCTTGCAGCCGGCGGCGTCGGCGGCCTGCAGCTGCGCTTCCAGGTCGGCCATGTCGCAGTTGGCGTAGCGGAAGCGCTTGGCCTTGCACAGGCGCACGCCATCGATGATCGAGGCGTGGTTGAGCGCATCGGAAATGATTGCATCGGCTTCGCCGAGCAGCGGCTCGAACAGGCCGCCGTTGGCGTCGAAGCAGGCGGCGTAGAGGATGGTGTCTTCGGTGCCGAAGAAGTCGGCGATGCGCGCTTCCAGTTGCTTGTGCAGATCCTGGGTGCCGCAGATGAAGCGCACCGAGGCCATGCCGAAGCCGTGGGTGTCCAGCGCATCCTTGGCCGCGGCGATCAGCGCCGGGTGGTCGGCCAGGCCCAGGTAGTTGTTGGCGCAGAAGTTCAGCACGCGGCGGCCGTCGGCCAGCACGATCTCGGCCGCCTGCGGGCCGACGATAATGCGTTCGGACTTGAACAGGCCTTGCGCGCGGATCGCGTCCAGTTCGTCGGCGTAGTGCTGGGTGAGGCGGGAATCGGTCATGACGGGCACGCGCAGGCGGGAGAAGCGGAGATTTTAACGCGGCGTGTGCGAAGGTCGGCGGGCGTCATGCAAAAATGGCATAAGCATCGGCGGCGAAGTCATTTCACCGGACCAATGCGGCTGCGCAGCATGGCGCACTGGCCGTGGTCGCATGGCCGGACTGCCCGTGCCCCCTGACCCTCTTCCGGAGTTCCGCCCATGCCCAGCTTCCTGCCGCGCCGATTCAGCCCGCTGCTCGCGCTCGCGCTGTGCGCGTTCGCCGGCACCGCCGTCGCGCGCGACGTGCAGCTGCTCAATGTGTCCTACGATCCCACGCGCGAGCTGTACCGCGACTACAACACCGCCTTCGCCAAGCACTGGGAGCAGACCCACAGCGGCGACAAGGTCACCGTGGAGACCTCGCACGGCGGTTCCGGCAAGCAGGCGCGCTCGGTCATCGACGGGGTCGAGGCCGACGTGGTGACGCTGGCGCTGGCCTACGACGTGGACGCGATCGCCGACAAGGGCAAGCTGATCGATCCGGGCTGGGTCAAGCGCCTGCCCGACAACAGCGCGCCGTACACCTCCACCATCGTGTTCCTGGTGCGCAAGGGCAACCCGAAGAAGATCAAGGACTGGCCGGACCTGCTGCGCACCGGCGTGTCGGTGATCACCCCGAACCCGAAGACCTCCGGCGGCGCGCGCTGGAACTACCTGGCCGCCTGGGCCTACGCCGACCACATCTTCAAGGGCGACCGCGAGCGCATCCTCGGCTACATGCGCGCGCTGTTCCGCAACGTGCCGGTGCTGGACACCGGCGCGCGCGGCGCCACCACCACCTTCGTCCAGCGCGGCATCGGCGACGTGCTGCTGGCCTGGGAGAACGAGGCGTTCCTGGCGCAGGAGGAACTGGGCAAGGACAAGTTCGAGATCGTGGTGCCGAAGCTGTCGATCCTGGCCGAGCCGTCGGTGGCGGTGGTCGACAAGAACGTCGACAAGCACGGCACTCGCGACGTCGCCGAGGAGTACCTGAAGTATTTGTATTCGCCGGAAGGGCAGAAGATCGCAGCCAAGCACTACTACCGCCCGCGCCATCCCGAATACGCCGACCGCGCCGACATCGCGCGCCTGCCGAAGGTGCAGTTGGTGACCATCGACCAGCAGTTCGGGTCCTGGGCCAAGGCGCAGGCCGAGCACTTCAACGATGGCGGCCTGTTTGACCAGATCCAGGCGAGCAAGTGACGCGATGGGAGTGAATGCCGTCGCCGCCACGCGCGCTCCGTCGCGGCGCAGGGTCATCCCCGGGCTCGGCCTGAGCCTGGGCATCACCCTGACCTGGCTGGGATTGGTGGTGCTGATCCCGCTGCTGGGCGTGGTGCTCAAGACCAGCGGCCTGGGCTGGCATGGCGTGTGGCAGGTGTGGAGCGAACCGCGGGTGCTGTCGGCGCTGCGGGTCAGCTTCGGCACCGCCTTCGTCGCCGCCGCGTTCAATGCGGTGATGGGCACCTGGGTGGCCTGGGTGTTCGTGCGCTACCGCTTCCCCGGCAAGCGCCTGTTCGACGCGATGATCGACCTGCCGTTCGCGCTGCCGACCGCGGTGGCCGGCATCGCGCTGACCGCGCTGTACGGCGGCAACGGCTGGGTCGGCCGCTGGTTGGAACCGCTGGGGCTGAAGATCGCCTACACCCAGCTCGGCATCGTGGTGGCGCTGGTGTTCGTCGGGCTGCCGTTCGTGGTGCGGATCGTGCAGCCGGTGCTGGCCGAAGCCGAGCGCGACGTGGAAGAGGCCGCCGCCACGCTCGGCGCAGGCCGCTGGCAGACTATCCGCCGCGTGGTGCTGCCGGCGCTGTGGCCGGCGGTGCTGACCGGATTCGCGCTGGCCTTCGCGCGCGGCATCGGCGAGTACGGCTCGGTGATCTTCATCGCCGGAAACCTGCCCAACGCGACCGAGATCGCGCCGCTGCTGATCACCATCCGCCTGGAGGAATTCGACTACGCCGGCGCGACCGCGATCGCCGCGGCGATGCTGCTGCTGTCGTTGCTGATGCTGCTGGTGGTCAACGGCGTGCAGGCGCGCTTCGCGCGGCGCGGCCTGGCGGCGCATTGAGATGAACGATACCGTGTCCGGCTTGACCCTCCCGTTTTCGGAGACTGCGTTGAGCGCATCGCCGCCTGCCGTCCCCCGCCGCGCCGCCGCGGTCACCACCGAGCCGTGGTGGGTGCAGGTATTGCTGATCCTCGGTGCGCTAGGCTTCCTGCTGTCGTTCCTGTTGCTGCCGCTGCTGCTGGTGTTCGTCGAGGCGCTGCGCGGCGGGATCGGCGTGTTCTGGCGGGCGATCTCCGATCCCGATGCGCTCGCGGCGATCCGCCTGACCCTGCTGGTGACCGCGATCGTGGTGCCGTTGAACCTGGTGTTCGGCGTGGCCGCGGCGTGGGCGGTGAGCAAGCATCGTTTTCCCGGCAAGCGCCTGCTGGTAAGCCTGATCGACCTGCCGTTCTCGGTGTCGCCGGTGGTCGCCGGCCTGGTCTTCATCCTGATCTTCGGCCGCAGCGGCTGGGCCTGGCCGCTGATCGACGAAGGCTGGCGGCTGCACTTGCCGGTGTTCGGCGAGGTGCTGCTGCAACTGCCGCGGATCGTGTTCGCGCTGCCCGGCATCGTGCTGGCGACGACCTTCGTCACCTTCCCGTTCATCGCCCGCGAGCTGATGCCGCTGATGGAGCAGCAGGGCAGCGACGAGGAACTGGCGGCGTTGAGCCTGGGCGCCAACGGTTGGCAGATGTTCTGGCGGGTGACCATGCCCAACATCCGCTGGGGCCTGTTGTACGGCGTGCTGCTGTGCAGTGCGCGGGCGATGGGCGAGTTCGGCGCGGTGTCGGTGGTGTCCGGGCACATCCGCGGGCGCACCAACACGCTGCCGCTGCACGTGGAGATCCTCTACAACGAGTACGCCTACAGCGCCGCATTCGCCTGCGCCAGCCTGCTGGCGCTGACCGCGCTGCTGACCCTGGCGCTGAAGTCCTATCTGGAATGGCGCCACGGCGAATCGCTGGCCGCCAATCACCGACACTGAGGTTGCGATGACCATCCGCGTACAGCACCTGGGCAAGCGTTTCGACGAATTCGTCGCGCTCGACGACGTCAGCCTGGACATCCGCCAGGGCGAGTTGCTGGCGCTGCTGGGGCCGTCCGGCTCGGGCAAGACCACCTTGTTGAGGGTGATCGCCGGACTGGAGCATGCCGACGCCGGGCGCGTGCTGATCGACGGCGAGGACGCGACCGGGCTGCCGGTGCAGTCGCGCCGGGTCGGCTTCGTGTTCCAGCACTACGCGCTGTTCCGGCACATGACCGTGCGCGACAACATCGCCTTCGGCCTGCGCGTGCGCCGCGGCGCCGAGCGCCTGGCCGAGCCGGCGATCCGTGCGCGGGTCAGCGAACTGCTCGCGCTGGTGCAACTGGACGGACTGGAGTCGCGCTACCCGACCCAACTGTCCGGCGGCCAGCGCCAGCGCGTGGCCTTGGCGCGCGCGCTGGCGATCGAGCCGCGCGTGCTGCTGCTGGACGAACCGTTCGGCGCGCTCGACGCGCAGGTGCGGCGCGACCTGCGGCGCTGGCTGCGCGAACTGCACGACCGCACCGGGCTGACCACCGTGTTCGTCACCCACGACCAGGAAGAGGCGCTGGAACTGGCCGACCGCGTGGCGATCCTCAACCGCGGGCGCATCGAACAGCTCGGCAGCCCGGCCGATGTCTACGACCGCCCGGTGTCGCCGTTCGTGTACGGCTTCGTCGGCGCGGTCAACCGGCTGCCGGCGCAACTGCACGACGGCCAGTTGCAGATCGCCGGCCTGGCGCTGCCGGCGCCGGACACGCCGCTGTCCAGCGGCCCGGTCGATCTGTACGTGCGCCCGGAAGATCTGGCGCCCAGCGACAGCGGCTGGGCGGCGACGGTGCTGTCCTCGCAGCGCAGCGGCTCGCGCCTGCGCCTGCGCGCGCAGCTGGCGCATGGCCAGGACGAAGTGGAAGTGGAACTGCCGGCGGGGGAGGGCGCGACGCGCTATGCGCCCGGCCAGGTGCTGCAGCTGAGTGCGAGACGCTTCGGCTTGTTCGCGCAGCAGCGCGGCTAGCGGCATTCGGGGATACGACGCGCAGCGGCGATGCGGCGTTTCCGACCGCAATCTTCGCCGTCGGCGGCATTGCTGTGGGAGCGACTTCAGTCGCGACGGGCGTTACCGGGAAGGCCCGTCGCGACTGAAGTCGCTCCCACAAGGTTTCTGCCGGTGGCAAATGAAAAGCAGCCATGCCCTGGACGTTGGGCTGGCCGCGGGCGCATCACGTAGACAAAGCCTGACCCGAAGCGCACAGCTGCAAGGCCTGCGATGACTTGGTTTGTCTTGAAAGTGTTGCACTGCAAGAAAAAACCGGTTAAAAAAGTGTGAAGCCAGCATTGCAGCGCACGCTGGAACCACCCCCCTCGTCAACTCGTAGGAGAATTACCGGTGAACAAGATCAAGCTTGGTGTCGCCCTGGCCGTGGCGCTGGCCGCCTCCCCGCTGAGTGCGTTGGCCCAGGACGAGGCCGCTGCCTCGCCGATTACCGGCTCCTATGGCGTGGTCAGCGACTACGTGTTCCGCGGCGTCTCGCAGACCAACGAAGGCCCTGCGTTCCAGGCCGGGGTCACCTACACCTCGCCGTTCGGCCTGTACGTCGGCACCTGGGGCTCCAACGTCGACTTCGGCGCCGGCGACCCGGACTGGGAAGTGGACGGCTTCATCGGTTACAACGTCGATTTCTCCCCGGACTGGAACTTCGACGTGATGGTCAACCGCTACGGCTATCCGGGCTCCGGCAAGTCGAACTACAACGAACTGATCACCAAGACCAAGTTCCTCAAGACTTACTCCTTGACCGTGGCGTATACCGACGACGTCTACAACCTGGACGAGGACAGCTTCTACTACGCGCTGGACGGGAACTGGAGCCTGCCGAACGACTTCAGCATCGGCGCGCACGTCGGCCGCACCACCTATGCCAGCGCGCTGACGCAGTACCAGGACTACACCGACTACAGCGTCAGTGTCGGCAAGATGGTCGGTCCGCTGGCGTTGAGCGTGGGCTACTACGACACCGACGACAAGGGCAACCAGAACTTCACCGAGAAGCTGGCCGACCACCGCTTCGCGGTCTCCGGCACGATCGCGTTCTGATCCGCGCAACACCGTCGCCAACGAAGAAGGGCGCCTTGCGGCGCCCTTCTTTTTTGTGCGATCGCCAGGCCGATGACACCGGTCCTGGCAGCGCAGCGCGGCATCGCCGCCGCGCCGGACCTCACCAGCTCAACACCACCTTGCCGGCCTTGCCTTCTTCCATCAGGTCGAAGCCCTTCTGGAATTCGTCGATGGTCAGCTGGTGGGTCAGCACCTTGCCGAGCGGGAAGCCGGACAGCACCAGCTGGGTCATCTTGTACCAGGTCTCGTACATCTTGCGGCCGTAGATGCCCTGCACGGTCAGGCCCTTGAAGATGATCTTGTCCCAGTCGCAGCCGGCGCCGCGCGGCATGATGCCGAGCATGGCGATCTTGCCGCCGTGGTACATGCAGTCGAGCATGTCGTTGAACGCGCGCGGGTTGCCGCTCATCTCCAGGCCCACATCGAAGCCTTCCATGTGCAGGTCGGCCATCACCTCCTTCAGCGAGGTGTTGGCGACGTTGACCACGCGGGTGGCGCCCATGTCGGCGGCGAGCTTCAGGCGGAAATCGTTGACGTCGGTGACCACCACGTTGCGCGCGCCGATGTGCTTGCAGATGCCGGCGGCGATGATGCCGATCGGGCCGGCGCCGGTGATCAGCACGTCCTCGCCGATCACGTCGAACTCCAGCGCGCAGTGCGCGGCGTTGCCGTACGGATCGAAGAACGCGGCCAGCTCGGACGGGATCTGGTCCGGGATCGGCCACAGGTTGGAGGCCGGCATCACCATGTATTCGGCGAAGGCACCGTTGACGTTGACGCCGATGCCGACCGTGTTCGGGCACAGGTGCGGGCGCCCGCCGCGGCAGTTGCGGCAGTGCCCGCAGACGATGTGGCCTTCGGCCGAGACGCGCTGGCCGACCTGATAGCCGCTGACCGCCGAGCCGAGCTCGGCGATGCGGCCGACGAACTCGTGGCCGATGGTCAGGCCGGGCTTGATCGTGCGCTGGCTCCATTCGTCCCACAGATAGATGTGCAGATCGGTGCCGCAGATCGCGGTCTTCTCCAGCTTGATCAGCACTTCGTTGGGGCCGGGCACCGGCACCGGCACCTGTTCCAGCCAGATGCCCTTGGCTGCGTCGCGCTTGACCAGCGCCTTCATTGTTTGCGCCATGGCGGTGCAAGACTCGGGGTTGAGAGGGCGCGAAGTATAAGCCGCCCGCAGGCGCGGCCATGTTGCGGCGCGTGCGGGGTGCCGTTGGTCATGGTCGTGGCGTCGGTTGCATTCGTTACAATCTAACGTCTATTTCATGCCTGTCGCGAAGGAATCCATTCGATGCGCTCGAATCTGCTGGCTGTCGCCGTCGTCGCCACCCTGGCCTGTGCCCCGGCCGCCCATGCCGGCGAAGGCATGTGGGTCCCGCAGCAATTGCCGGATATCGCCGGCCAGCTGCAGCAGGCCGGGTTGAAGCTGTCGCCGCAGCAACTGGCCGACCTGACCGGCGATCCGATGGGCGCGGTGGTGTCGCTGGGCGGCTGCACCGCCAGCTTCGTGTCGCCGCAGGGCCTGGTGGTGACCAACCATCACTGCGCCTACGGCGCGATCCAGCTCAATTCCACGCCGCAGAAGAACCTGATCCGCGACGGCTTCAGCGCGGCCAGCAACGGCGCCGAGCTCAGCGCCGGGCCGAACGCGCGCATCTACGTGCTCGACCGCATCAGCGATGTCACCGAGCAGGCCAAGACCGCGATGGCCGCTGCCGGCAGCGACGCGCTCAAGCGCACCCAGGCGCTGGAGGCGTTCGACAAGGCCCAGGTCGCGGCCTGCGAAGCCGAGGCCGGCTACCGCTGCGAGCTGTACAGCTTCGCCGGCGGCAATACCTACCGGCTGTTCCGCACCCTGGAAATCCGCGACGTGCGCCTGGCCTACGCGCCGCCGTCGGGCATCGGCAAGTTCGGCGGCGACGTCGACAACTGGATGTGGCCGCGCCATACCGGCGATTTCTCGTTCTACCGCGCCTATGTCGGCAAGGACGGCAAGCCGGCGGCCTACGCCAAGGACAACGTGCCGTACCAGCCCAAGCATTTCCTCAAGTTCGCCGACCAGCCGCTTGGCGCCGGCGACTTCGTGATGGTGGCCGGCTATCCGGGCCGCACCAACCGCTATGCGCTGGCCTCGGAATTCGACGCCACCGCCAGCTGGGCCTATCCCACCGCCGCGCGCCAGTACCGTGACCTGATCGCGCTGGTGGAGCAGGCCGGCAAGCAGGACCCGGACATCCAGGTGAAGTACGCGGCGACGATGGCCAGCTGGAACAACGTCGCCAAGAACTACGAAGGGCAGCTGGAAGGCTTCAAGCGCATCGACGCGGCCGCGCAGAAGCAGGCCGAGGAACGCGCGGTGCTGGCCTGGCTCAAGCGCCAGGGCCGCGACGGCAAAGCGGCGCTGCAGGCGCATGCGCAGCTGCTGGCGCTGGACGAGCAGGCCAAGGCCACCCGCGACCGCGACCTGATCCTGCGCCAGCTGCGCCGCACCGGCGTGCTCGGCAGCGCGCTGTCGCTGTATCGCGTGTCGATCGAGCGGGCCAAGCCCGACGCCGAGCGCGAGCCCGGCTACCAGGAACGCGACCTGCCGGAGATCGAGGGCGCGCAGAAGCAGATGGAACGCCGCTACGTCGCGTCGATGGACGGACAACTGCAGCGCTACTGGTTCGACCAGTACCTGAAGCTGCCGAAGGCGCAGCGGCTGCCGGCGCTGGACCAGTGGCTGGCCGGCGCCGATGCGCAGGCCGCCGCCGCGCGGCTGGCCGGCACCAAGCTGGGCAGCACCGAGGAACGCCTGAAGTGGCTGCGCGCCGACCGTGCCGCGTTCGAATCCAGCGACGACCCGGCGCTGCGCTATGCGGTGGCGCTGATGCCGGCGCTGCTGCAGATCGAGCACGAGGAAAAGCGCCGCGAAGGCGAGGAACTGCTGGCGCGCCCGCGTTACCTGCAGGCCTTGGCCGACTACAAGAAGAGCCAGGGCGAGTCGGTCTATCCGGACGCCAACTCCTCGTTGCGCATCACCTTCGGCAACGTCAAGGGCTATGCGCCCAAGGACGGCGTGGCCTACACCCCGTTCACCACGCTGGAAGGCGTGCTGGCCAAGGACACCGGCGCCGATCCGTTCGATTCGCCCAAGGCCCTGCTCGACGCGGCCAAGGCCAAGCGCTACGGCGGGCTTGAGGACAAGCGGCTGGGTTCGGTGCCGGTCGATTTCCTGTCCGACCTGGACATCACCGGCGGCAACTCCGGCTCGCCGGTGCTCGATGCGCAGGGCAAGCTGGTCGGGCTGGCGTTCGACGGCAACTGGGAATCGGTGAGTTCCAACTGGGTGTTCGACCCGGCCATGACCCGGATGATCGCGGTCGACTCGCGTTACCTGCACTGGATCATGCAGGAAGTGGCGCCGGCGCCGCGGCTGCTGAAGGAGTTGAATCTGAAGCAGTAACCGGATGGCGCGGCGGCAGCGCGCGACCGCCGCCACCGCGCGGCCTGCCCTCCGCTAAACGGCGACGGTTGCGGCGGCGGAGCGGGATGCGGTTCGGGGGTTTCCGGCGACGGAGCAGGTATCATGCCGCTCCGTTTTCGTTCGCGAGACGGCAACCTCTCTCCCAACGGAATTCCACCGCATGCGCATCCTGCTCGCTCGTCATGGCGAAACCCCGTGGAACGCCGAAGGCCGCTACCAGGGCCAGATCGACATCGCGTTGTCGCCGGTCGGCGAGGCGCAGGCACAGGCGCTCGGCGCGCGCCTGCGCGAGGTGCCGCTGACCCGCGCGGTGGCCTCGCCGCTGTCGCGCGCGCAGAGCACGGCCCGCTACGCGCTTGGCGCGGAGCGCGAGGCGATGCTGCTGACCGATCCCGACTTGCAGGAGATCGCCCACGGCGAATGGGAAGGGCTGCTCGCCAGCGAGATCAACGACAAGGATCCGGCGCGGCTGCGCGCCTGGCGCGAGGAGCCGGACACGGTGCTGATGCCGGGTGGCGAGTCGCTGCGCCAGGTGCTGGACCGTTCCTGGCGCGGCCTGACCCGTGCCGCCGAGGGCCTGGGCGAGTACGACACCTTGCTGGTGGTGGCGCACGATGCGGTCAACCGGGTGATCCTGTGCCGGGTGCTGGGCCTGCCGATCGCCAAGCTGTGGAGCTTCCGCCAGGCGCCGACCACGCTGAACCTGCTCGAAGGCCCGGACGTGGAACATCTGGAAGTGGTGCGCCTGAACGACTGCGCGCACCACACCCCGTTCTTCGGCGAGGCCAAGCACCGGGCGCTGTAGGCGGCGAAATCCGCGAATTTGATTGCGGCTCCGAGTACCAACCCAGTGCACGTTTTTGCTTTTGCTTCGCTTTTCGGGTCCCGTGAGCCGCGGCACGTGGTCTGGGCGAAAACCCCGAAGGGGCGGCGCGCACGATGCGCGCCGTTTTTCGTAGGCACATGGATGTGCCTTCGAAAAATGCCCAGGCCACGTGCGCACCCGGAGCGCGAAGCGCGGAGGGCGCGGCGCCCGGGTGTGCTTTCTTTTGGTTACTTTTCTTTGCACAAGCAAAGAAAAGTGACTCGCGCGTCAGCGCGAAAGCTGTTGCTTCCAAGAGGTGGGCGGGTGATCGAACGCGCCTCGTCGAAAGGCTGAAAATACACATATGAAAACCCTCCCCGAATGGCTCGCCTACATCGAGCAGCAGCACCCGCAGGACATCGCGATGGGCCTGGAGCGCGTGCGCGCGGTGGCCGCGCGCATGCGCCTGGCGCGGCCGGCGAAGAAAGTCATCACCGTCGGCGGCACCAACGGCAAGGGCTCGACCGTGGCCTTCGTCGAGGCGATCGCGCGCGCCGGCGGCTGGACCGTCGGCAGCTACACCTCGCCGCACCTGCTGCGCTACAACGAGCGCGTCCGCATCGGCGGCGAAGAGGCCAGCGACGCGCAACTGGTGGCCGGCTTGGAGGCGGTGGAGGCCGCGCGCGGCGACACCCCGCTGACCTATTTCGAGTACGGCACGCTGGCCGCGCTGTGGCTGTTCCAGCAGGCCGAGCTGGACCTGGCGGTGCTGGAAGTGGGCTTGGGCGGGCGCCTGGACGCGGTGAACCTGATCGATGCCGACGTGGCGGTGATCACCACCGTCGATATCGACCACACCGACTGGCTGGGCGCGGACCGCGAGGCGATCGGCGCGGAAAAGGCCGGCATTGCGCGGCCGTGGAAACCGCTGGTGCTGGGCGAGATCGATCCGCCGTCGAGCGTGCTGCGCCGCGCCTATGCGATCGGCGCCAACGCGATCCGCGCCGGCAGCGATTTCTTCCATGAGCCGATCGACGCCGCGCAATGGCGCTGGCGCGACGTCGGCACCGAGCTGGAGTTGCCGTCGCCGCAGCTGCGCGCCCCGGTGCAGCGCGCCAATGCCGCCACCGCCATCGCCGCCTTGCGCGCGCTGCGCAAGGCCTTGCCGCGCACCGCCTATGCCGAGGGCATCGCCGCGGCGCAGTTGCGCGGACGCCTGCAGCCGTTCGTGCACGACGGGGTGGAGGTGCTGGTCGATGTCGGCCACAACCCGCAGGCCGCGCGCGAGCTGGCCGCGGCGCTGCAGGCGCAGCCTTGCGCCGGCGCCACCCACGCGGTGTTCGCCGCCTTGGCCGACAAGGACGCGGCCGGCGTGGTGCAGGCGCTGGCCGGGCAGGTCGCTGCCTGGCATCTGGCCGGGCTGTCCGGCGCGCGCGGCCAGAGCGGCGCGCAGTTGCAGGCGCGCCTGGCCGGTACCGACGCCGCCGCTGCCAGCCTCGCCGACAGCGTGGCGCAGGCGCTGCAGCAGGCCCTGGCGCAGGCGCGGCCAGGCGACCGGGTGCTGGTATTCGGCTCGTTCCATACCGCGGCCGACGCCTTGCACTGGCTGCATTCAGCCGGCTGACCCCGCCGGCAGCCGGCCCGACCTTATAATCGCTGCGGCACTCCGCCATGCCGCCCCCTCAAGCTTTCCGTGGATACCGTCCTGAAACAGCGACTGATTGGCGCCCTTGTCCTGGTGGCGCTCGCCGTGATCTTCCTGCCGATGCTGGTCAAGGGCCCCGCGCCCGACAGCGGCGTCGCCAATGTTCCGCTGAAGGCCCCGGACGCTCCGGCCGACGGCCAGTTCCAGACCCGCGAATTGCCGCTGGTGACGCCGGGCGACGCGCCCAGCGGCGGTGCCGTGGGCATGGCCAACGCGCCGGCCGCGACGCCGGCGCCGGTGCAGGACAACCCCGACGCCGCCGATCTGGCCACCCCGGCAGCGGCCGGCGGCGCCGCGCAGGCGTTGCCGCCGACCGTGGCCGCCGGCAACTACGCGGTCAATTTCGGCGCCTATTCCACCCAGGCCGACGCCGATGCGGTGATCGCGCGGCTCAAGCAGGCGCAGTTGCCGGGCTTCCGCGAGGCGGCCACGATCGGCGGGCGCCAGGCCTGGCGTGTGCGCATCGGCCCGTATGCCGACCGCGCCCAGGCCGAGTCGGTGCGGCTGCAGGCGGTGAAGGTGCGCAACGACGTCAATGCCCAGGTGGTGACCCTGGACGCGCCGAGCGCGTCCTCGGTGGCCACCGCCGCGACCCCGGCCGCGAGCGCGGCGCCGGCCAAGACCGAAACCCTGCCGCCGGAGCCGGCCAAGCCGGTGGCCGCGGCCAAGCCGCCGGTCGCCGCGGCGCCCAAGCCTGAACAGCCCAAGCCCGAGCCGGCCAAGCCGGCGGCGACGCCGGCTCCGGTCGCGGCGGCCAAGCCTGCCCCGAGCGTGCCGAGCGTACCGGCCGCGTCCGGCACCGGCTTCGCCGTGCAACTGGGCGCGTTCGGCAAGGCCGAGGATGCCAACGCGTTGCGCGACAAGGTCCGCGCCGCCGGGTTCAGCGCCTTCGTCGAACAGGTGCGTACCGACAAGGGCGCCTTGAACCGGGTGCGGGTCGGCCCGGTCGCCAACCGCGCCGATGCCGAACAGCTGCGCGCGCAGGTCGCATCCAAGGTCGGCATCAGCGGTATGGTACGTCCACACCCTTGAACCGGGCGTCGGCCCACGGAGTCGCAAGCATGTACCAGGGAAGGGAATCGCGGCGTTGTGCCGCCATGGCGCGGTGCGGCCGCGGGAGGCGCGCATGATCGATATGGTGCTGCTTGCGGTGATCCTGGTCTCGGCGCTGCTCGGCGCGCTGCGCGGCTTCGTCGGCATCGTGGTCGGCACGCTGTCGTGGCTGCTGGCCGGCTGGGCCACCTTCCAGTTCGGCGGCGATGCCGGGCGCTGGCTGGCCGACGGCGCGCATCCGAGCATGACCTACTATCTGGGTGGCTACGCGCTGACCTTCGTGGTGACGATGGCGGTGGTGGGCATCACCGGCATGGTGATCCGCAGCGCGGTGCGCGCCACCGCGCTGTCCGGCACCGACCGCGCGCTGGGCTTCGGCCTGGGTACGCTGCGCGGCGGGTTCTTCGCCGCGGTGCTGGTGCTGCTGATGAGCTTCACCCCGCTGACCCGCGAGCCGGCCTGGCGCCAGTCGGTGGTGCTGCCGGTGCTCAGCCCCGGCGTGCACTGGATGCGCGCGCAGCTGCCGGACTGGCGCATGCCGCAGATGCCGCAACTGAACATGTCGCAGATGAACCTGCAGCAGATGAACATGCCTCAGATGGATTTGGGCAAGTTGCCCCTGGCAGGCGATAATGCCGCCCTGGGCAACGCCCTGTCGGCCAGTGGCCTGCAGGAGGTGATGTCCAAGGCCCTGGGGCGTCCGGGGGCCCAATCCGCGCAGCCCGGCGGCGATCCGAACCAGGTCCTGCCTGCGAACATCGATCCGGCGCAGGCGCGTCCGGCAGCAAACGACCCGGCACGGGTCGAATCCAACGGCCAGGCACGGCCACCTTCCCAATAGCGGCGCAGTCGCCGCGGAGAGCGTTCAAATGTGTGGCATCGTCGGAATCGTCGGCAATCAGAATGTCGCAGCGCAACTGTATGACGGCCTGGCCGTGCTGCAGCACCGCGGGCAGGATGCCGCAGGCATCGCCACCGCCGACGGCACCCGTCTGCGCGTGCAGAAGGCCAACGGCCTGGTCCGCGACGTCTTCGACGAGAAGCGCATGGCGGTGCTGGAAGGCCGGGTCGGTATCGCCCATTGCCGCTATCCCACCGCCGGCTCGGAAGGCATGGACGAGGCGCAGCCGTTCTACGTCAATTCGCCCTACGGCATCGCGCTGGCGCACAACGGCAACCTGATCAACACCGAGGCGCTGCGTCAGCAGGTGTTCGAGGCCGACCGGCGCAACATCAACACCGATTCGGACAGCGAAGTGCTGCTGAACGTGTTCGCCTACGAGCTGGACGCGCAGCGCATGCTGACCCCGGAAGCGGCGATCCGCGCGGTGGCCGGCGTGCACCGCCGCTGCAAGGGCGGCTACGCGGTGGTCAGCGTGGTGCTGGGCCTGGGCCTGGTGGCGTTCCGCGACCCGCACGGTATCCGTCCGCTGGTGCTGGGCAAGCGCGAGGGCGTGGAAGGCGACGAATACATCGTCGCTTCCGAGTCCTCGGCGCTGGACATCCTCGGCTTCACCCGCCTGCGCGACGTGCGCCCCGGCGAAGCGCTGGTGATCACCGGCCGCGGCGAGCTGTTCTCCGAAGTCTGCGCCTCGCCCACCGACCACACCCCGTGCATCTTCGAGTACGTGTACTTCGCGCGCCCGGACTCGATGATCGACAACGTCTCGGTGCACAAGGCGCGCATGCGCATGGGCATGAAGCTGGGCGAGAAGATCCTGCGCCTGCGCCCGGACCACGACATCGACACCATCATCCCGATCCCGGACACCTCGCGCGACGCCGCGCTGGAGATGTCCAACGTGCTCGGGGTGAAGTACCGCGAGGGCTTCGTCAAGAATCGCTACGTCGGCCGCACCTTCATCATGCCGGGACAGGTCGAGCGGGTGAAGTCGGTGCGCCGCAAGCTCAATCCGATCCACCTGGAATTCCGCAACCGCGTGGTGCTGCTGGTCGACGATTCGATCGTGCGCGGCACCACCAGCCGGCAGATCGTGCAGATGGCCCGCGAGGCCGGCGCGCGCAAGGTGTACCTGGCCAGCGCCGCGCCGCCGGTGCGCTACCCGAACATCTACGGCATCGACATGCCGGCCGCCGACGAGCTGATCGCGCATGGCCGCAGCGAGCAGGAAATCCAGGAATTCCTCGGCTGCGACTGGCTGATCTACCAGGATCTGGAAGACCTGGAGACCGCGGTGCGCGAGGGCAACCCGGAACTGAAGACCTTCGATTCCTCGTGCTTCAACGGCGAATACACCACCGGCATCGAGCCGGGCTACTTCGAGCGCATCATGCAGTTGCGTTCGGACGAAGCGAAGAAGAAGCGCCGCGCCTGACGCGGCCTGGCGTGGCCCACGGATGCACGACGCGCAAGCCGGCGGGGATCTGCTGCACGCGGCACGGCTGTGCCTGGCCGCCAGCGCGCCCGAGGACAAGGTCGCCCTGACCCAGCGCTACGCTGCCGCGTTCGCCGCCGGCGCGTTGCGCGTGCCGGCGGACGCCGCCGAGCCCGAACCGATCCGCATGCCGGGGCGGCCGCCGCGGCCGCTGCTGGTGCATCCGCGCGAACTGCCGCGGCGCGGCCTGGGCAGCGCCGAAGGCCGCGCCGCCTTCATCCATGCGATCGCGCACATCGAGCTCAACGCGATCGACCTGGCTTGGGACGCGGTGTACCGCTTTCGCGGGTTGCCCGACGCGTTCTATGCCGACTGGGTGGCGGTGGCCGCCGACGAATCGCGCCATTTCGCGCTGCTGCGCGAGCGGCTGCGTGCGCTGGGCCACGACTACGGCGATTTCGCCGCGCACAACGGGCTGTGGGAGATGTGCGAGAAGACCGCGCACGACGGCCTGGCGCGCATGGCCTTGGTGCCGCGGGTGCTGGAGGCGCGCGGACTGGACGTGACCCCGGGCATGATCGTGAAGCTGCGCGCGCTCGGCGACGCGGCCACGGTCGAGATCCTGGAACTGATCCTGCGCGAAGAAGTGGCGCACGTCGCCGCCGGCTCGCGCTGGTACCGCTGGTATTGCGCGCGTGCCGGCATCGAGCCGCGCGCCCGCTTCGCCGAGCTGCTGCGCGAATACGCCGGCGGTTACCTGCACGGCCCGTTCAACCTGCCGGCGCGGCTGCTGGCCGGTTTCGACGAGGACGAACTGCTCGCCTTGCAGCGCCAGGCCGGCTGAGGCGGCGCGCTGCCGCGTGGCGAGGCGGCCTGCGTTACCCGGCGGACCGGCGCGGACGGTTTCCCAACGATCGCCGCTGGCTTGCGTCAGCACCCCATGAGAGCGGTCGCGCGCTGTAAAGGGCAGTGCGTGGATGCCGATCACGGTGCTACTGGAATGGCGATCTCTGAGTGGGAACGCGATCGACTTTGTTGCTTGCGCTGAACATTGGCTGAGCGGCTAATCGGAATCCCCCGTGCGCTATGTCCGATGCCTGCTGCGCGAGGGACGACGCTCCGTCTCTTCTCACCACCCCTGGGAGTACGACATGAAGTCGATGTGCTGCCTTACCGCGATGCTTGCCCTGTGTGTCGCCGGTTCCGCCTCCGCGGCCGGAAAACCCCTGTTCCAGAGCAGTCAGTACATTTCCAAGGCCATCCCCGGCGAGCCCGCGTTGAGCCGGGTGCTGGCCAATCCCGCCACCGGCGCGGTGCAGAGCGTGCGCGTGGACGCCGCCGCGGTGGACGCCACCCAGGCGCAGCTGGAACTGGACCTGCTGGGCCAGCGCGTCACCGCCACGCAGACCAGGACCGAACGGTTGGAAGGCGGCAACAGCATCTGGTACGGCAACCTGGGCAACGCCGCCGCGGCCAAGGCGCGCGCGCGCTCCGGCCTGGATCCGCTGAACTCGGCGATCCTGGTGCGCAGCGGCGACACCGTCACCGGCAGCATCCGCAGCAACGGCACGCTGTTCCACCTGCGCCCGATCAGCGGCGGCGGCCACGTGCTGGTCGAGGTCGACGAAAGCCGCATGCCGGCCGAACATCCGGCCGAGTACGCGCTGCTGCCGACCATCCAGATGCCGCAGTCCGTGGTCGACGACCGCGCCACCACCGCCGCCGCCTCGTCCGGCTCGCCGGCGACCATCCGCGTGCTGGTGGTGGCCACCAACCAGGCGGTGACCAGCTATGGCGGCAACATGCAGTCGCTGGTGCAACTGGCGGTGGCCGAGTCCAACCAGGGCTACACCAACAGCAACGTCGGCATCACCATGCAGCTGGCCGGCTACCAGACCACCAGCTACACCGAGTCCGGCGACTTCACCACCGACCTGAGCCGCTTCCGCGGCACCAGCGACGGCTACATGGACAGCATCCACACCACGCGTAACAGCGTGGCTGCCGACGTCGGCGTGCTGATTATCGACAACAGCAGCTACTGCGGCCTGGCCTCGGGCATCGGCTCGACCGCGGCCACCGCGTTCGCCGCGGTGTACTGGGATTGCGCCACCGGCTACTACAGTTTCGCCCACGAGATCGGCCATCTGCAGAGCGCGCGCCACGATATCGCCACCGATTCGAGCACCTCGCCGTACGCCTACGGCCACGGCTACCGCTACGGCAACAACTGGCGCACGATCATGGCCTACAACTGCACCGTCAGCTGCCCGCGCCTGAACTACTGGTCCAACCCGAACATTTCCTACGGCGGCGTGCCGATGGGCAATGCCAGCACCGCGGACAACCAGCGCGTGCTGGTCAATACCAAGGCGGCGGTCGCCGCGTTCCGCTGAGATAGCGCGTTCAAGGGGCGCTCCGATGCAGGCCGCGCCAGGCCTGTGTCGGGGCGCTCCGCTTGCCGATCCTGCAGGCCGGGCGGACGCCGTGGCGTCCGGCTTCGGCTATGCTGAGCGACGACGTGTCCGGCAGCGCCGGGCGCGCACCGCTCATTACTCCTGGAATCGGCAATGGTGTTGAAGAGCATTGGCCTGCCGGCGGCCTTGGCGCTGGCGATGTTGAGCATGGGCTGCGGCCCGGCGGATCCGCCGGCCGCACCGCCGCAGGCGCCGGCGACCGCGTCGGCCCCCGCGACCGCACCGGCCACGGGCCAAGCGCACGCGGCAGCGTTCGACGAAACCCGCGCGGTGGACATGCTGGAGACGCGTCTGGCGGCCGACCATGTCTATGCCGATGCGCAGTGCCTGCAATACTTTGCCGAGACCGACGCCGAGCCCGCGGCCGCTGACGCCGCTGCATCGCCGTCGGCGACCGCCGAACCCGCCGCCAGCGCATCATCCGTCGCGATCGATGTCGCGGTGCGCGAGAAGCACGGCGAAGGCTGTCCGGGCGATCCGCAGACCGCACCGGTCAGGGATCGCTACCGGGTCGAACGCTCCGGCGCGATCCTGTGGTACGACGTGGCCGAGGGCGATTTCGTCGGCTATGCGCAGCGTGCGCGCGACAACGCCGGCGGCATGCTGTAACGCTCGCGGGTTCTGTGCGTGCGTTTCTGACCGCTGCCGATTACAGCTGCTGCAACTGGCAACCCTGCGCATCCACGCGCAGCACCGAACCCTGTTCGTACCAGTCGCCGAGCACGATGCGGGTGCAGCTGCGGCCGTTGGCGTCCAGCGTGTGCACCGCGGGGCGGTGGGTATGGCCATGGATCATCCGCGCCACGCCGTAGCGCGCGAAGCTGGCCACGACCTCGTCCGGCGCCACGTCGGTGACGGTTTCGAACTGCGCGCGATCGCCTTGCTTCATTTCCGCTTGCCGCGCCTGGCTGGCGGCGCGCGCCTGCTGCGCGTAGGCGATGCGCGCGGCCAGCGGCTGCGCCAGGAACTGCTGCTGGAACGCCGGATCGCGGGTCTGCGCGCGGAACGCCTGGTAAGCGGTGTCGTCGGTGCACAGCAGGTCGCCGTGCAGCAGCAGCGTCGGCTCGGCGTACAGATCGATCACGCACGGATCCGGCAGCAGGCGCATGCCGGCGCGGCGCGCGTAGTCGGCACCGAGCAGGAAATCGCGGTTGCCGTGCATGAAGAACACCGGCACGTCGGCATCGCTCAGCGCGCGCAGCTCGAGCGCCACCGCGTCGGCCGTTTCCGACGGCGTGTCGTCGCCGATCCAGGCCTCGAACAGGTCGCCGAGGATGTACAGCGCCTCGGCAACGCGCGCTTCGCCGCGCAGGAACTCCAGAAACAGCTCGGTGATCGCCGGCCGGGCCGGATCCAGGTGCAGGTCGGAAATGAACAGCGTGGTCATTTCTGCATTGTAATGGAGCCGGGATTGGAGATTGGGGATTCGGGATTGGCAAGGTCCAGCGTGCTGCGTCCGCTCCCGTTGCTACGAATCCCCAATCCCGAATGCCCAATCCCCGCTACAAGACCACCCACAGCGACACCCCGGCCAGCGCTGCGCCGATGCCGGTGGCGGCGAGCACGTCGCTGGGATAGTGCAGGCCCAGCACCACCCGCGACAGCGCCACGCAGGCGATGAAGGGGATCAGCAGCGGCGCCAGCCACGGGTAGTAGGCCAGGGCGACGATGCCGAACGACACCGCATGCAAGGTGTGCCCGGACGGGAAGCTGAACTCGTCCAGCGGCGCCACCCAGGCGCGGATGCGCAGGTCGGCCGCGTACGGGCGCGGACGCCGGGTCCAGCGCTTGAGGCCCTTGTACAGGCTCAGCGCGACCACACCGGTGGCGGCCATGTGCGCGGAAGCGAACACGCCGCCCATGCCGTCGCAGACCACCAGCAAGGTCATCAGCGCATACCAGAACACGCCGTCGCCGAGGCGGCTGATCAGCGCGAAGAAGCGCCGCACCGAACGCCGCCGGCACCAATGGTTGGCTTGCCGGCACCAGCGGGTTTCGTGCCCGCGCAGAATCTCAAGCCGCGTCGACATGGGACCTCCTGCTGTACGCCAGTTCGCCGAGAAGGGCCTCGAAATCGGCCACGACCTGTTCCGGGCGCAGCTGCTGCATCGCCGCGCAGGCGGCCTCGCCAAGCTGCCTGCGCAGGGCGTCGTCGCCGGCCAGGCGTACCGCCGCGGCAACGAAGCCGTCGTCGTCGGCCACCGCCGCACCGTTGACGCCGTCGCGCAGGTATTCGCGTGCCGCGCCGTAGTCGAAGGCGACCGTGGCCACGCCGCTGGCCATCGCTTCCAGGGTCACGTTGCCGAAGGTCTCGCTGCGGCTGGGAAACAGGAACAGGTCGCCGCTGGCGAAGTGCCGCGCCAGCGCGTCGCCGCGCTGCACGCCGCAGAAGATGAAGTCGGGGTTTTCCTGCGCCAGGCGCTCGCGCATCGGGCCGTCGCCGACCCAGACGAAGCGCGCTTCCGGACGCACCCGCTGCAGTTGGCGGAACGCGCGCACCGCCAGCGGCAGGTTCTTTTCCGAGGCGATGCGGCCGACGTACAGGGCCGCGCAACCATCCGCCTCCAGGCCCCACTCGCGACGCAGCTGCGCATCGCGGCGCTGCGGTTCGAACTGGCGGTTGTCCACCGCGCGCGCCAGCAGGCGTGCGCGCTCGAAGCCTTGCCCGGCGAGGAAGCCGAGCAGCTCGCGGGTCGGCACCAGGGTCGCGTCGGCCTGATTGTGGAAGCGCCGCATCCAGCGCAGCGCGGTCGACTGCAGCCAGGCGGCGCCGTACTGCGGCAGGTATTCGTCGAAGCGGGTGTGCAGGCCGGTAGCGATCGGGATGCCCAGGCGCCGCGCGGTACGCAGCGCCGACCAGCCCAGCGGGCCTTCGGTGGCGATGTAGACCGCGTCCGGCGGCGCAGCCTGCCACAGCCGGGCCAGGCGCCGCGGCGCGGGCAGGCCGAACTTCAGGCCGGGGTAGCGCGGCAGCGCCGCACCGCGCACCAGCAGCGCATCGCCGTCGTGGTCGCCCACCTGGCGCGGCCGCACCACGTCGACCTGATGGCCGAGCGCACGCAATCCCAGTTCCAACCCCTGCACGGTCAGCGCGACGCCGTTGACCTCAGGGGGGTACGTCTCGGTGACGATCGCGTAGCGCATGCTTCAGGCTCCGGTTTGCCAAAGCATCGCGCGAGGCGGTGAAGCGAACATGTCCGCCGCATGTAGGAATCATGACGCCGGCCCAGGACGTTTAGCCGCGCGCCAGTTACTGCGCCGCTACCAATCCCGAATCCCCAATCTCCAATCCCGGCTGTCAGGCCACAAACGGCCGGAAATTGATCCCCAACCCCGCCATGCCCTCGACCTCGCCGATCAGGTCGGCGCGCTGCAGCGGCCGCGATTCGATCCACGGCTGCGACAGGATCAGGTGCAGGTCGTCGCCATTGGCCTTCAGGTCCAGCGACGGGATCGGCTCGGATTCGTGCGCGCGGTGCAGCAGCACCGCCAGCCGCAGCAGTGCGGCCTTGCGCTTGGCGCTGAGCAGCAGGCGGTCGGGCAGGGCGTCGAACGCGGTCTTGGGCACGTTGCGGCGATGGGTGCGCACCAGCGTCGCCAGGACCTGCTGCTCCTGCCGCGAGAAGCCGGCGATGTCGGAGTGCTCGAGCACGTAGGCGCCGTGCACGTGGTACTGGCTGTGCGCGATGGCCTGGCCGAGCTCGTGCAGGCGCGCGGCCCAGCCGAGCATGCGTTCGTCGTCGGCATCCAGCGCCCAATCGCCGGCGACCTGCGCGAACAGCGCCATCGCGGTGGCTTCCACGCGCGCGGCCTGCGCCTCGTCGATGCCGTAGCGCTGGGTGAGCGCGGCGATCGCGGTTTCGCGCGGATCGTTCTCGCCGCCGCGGCCGAGCATGTCGTACAGGATGCCTTCGCGCATGGCCGCCTTGCTCACCATCAGGCGCTGCAGGCCCAGGGCCTGGAACGCGGCCTCCAGCACCAGCACGCCGCCGGCGATGATCGGCCGGCGGTCGGCGGACAGGCCGGGCAGGTCGATGTCCTCGATGCGCTTGGCCAGCAACAGGCGTTCGCGCAGCTGCGGCAGCGCCTCGGCGGTGATCGCGCCCTTGGTCAGCTTCATCGCCGCGCAGATCTCGCCGATCGCCTTGTGCGTGCCCGACGAACCCAGCGCCTCGTCCCAGCCCAGCGTGCGGTACAGCCCGGCGAACTGCTGGAACTCGGCGCCGATCTCGGTCAGCGCGTCCTTCCATTTCTTCTTCGACAGCTTGCCGCCGGGGAAGAAGCGCCGCGTGCTGGCGATGCAGCCGGCCTGCAGGCTTTCGCGTTCCAGGGTCTGGAAACCGCGGCCGATGATGAATTCGGTGGAGCCGCCGCCGATGTCGATCACCAGCCGGCGCTGGTCCGGCTTGGGCGGTTGCGCATGCGCCACGCCCAGGTAGATCAGGCGCGCTTCCTCGCGGCCGCTGACCACTTCGATCGGATGGCCGAGCGCGGTCTCGCCGGGGATCAGGAACGCCTGCGGCGAGCGCAGCTGGCGCACGGTGTTGGTGGCCAGCGCGCGCACGTGCAGCGACGGCACGTCGCGGATGCGCTGGCCGAAGCGCGCCAGGCACTCCAGCGCGCGCTGCCGCGCTTCGGCCGACAGCCCGCCCTTGTTGTCCAGGCCGTCGGCCATGCGCACGGTCTCGCGCAGGCGGTCCACCACCCGCAGCTGCCCGAGCTGATACCGCGCCACGACCATGTGGAAACTGTTGGAACCCAGGTCGATGGCGGCCAGCAGGTCGCCATCGCGCAACGGCGTGTACGGGGAGATGGAAGGCATGGGCGGAATGGTAGCCGATGCACGGCGGGTGCCGTCCATCGGCGCGCAGGTGGCGTGGCTCAGAGTCCGTCGAGCAGGGTCAGCTGCGCCGAATGCGGCGGCTGGTCCTGGCCCGGCGCCAGCTTGCGGTAGGCGCCGCTGGCGTCCAGTTCCCACGCATTGAGATTGTCGGCCAGATAGTTCTGCAACACCTCGCGATGGATGCGCTTGACCAGATCCGGATCCAGGATCGGGAAGCAGGTCTCCACGCGCCGCAGCAGGTTGCGCTCCAGCCAGTCGGCGCTGGCGCAGAACAGTTCCGGCGCGCCGTCGTTGCCGAACCAGTAGATGCGGCTGTGCTCGAGGAAGCGGCCGACGATCGAACGCACCCGGATGTTGTCCGACACGCCCGGCACGCCCGGGCGCAGCGTGCAGGCGCCGCGCACGATCAGGTCGATCTTCACACCGGCCTGCGAGGCCGCGTACAGCGCGCGGATCACCTGCGGCTCGTTGAGCGCGTTCATCTTGGCGATGATGCGGCCCGGGCGCCCGGCCAGGGCCAGCTTGGTCTCGCGCTCGATCCGGTGCAGCACGCCCGGGTGCAGGGTGAACGGCGATTGCAGCAGGCGCTTGAGGCGGATCTTCGGCGCCAGCCCGGACAACTGCTGGAACAGCAGATGCACGTCGTTGCAGATGTCCGCATCGGCGGTGATCAGGCTCAGGTCGGTGTAGGCGCGCGCGGTGCCGCTGTGGTAGTTGCCGGTGCCCAGGTGCACGTAGCGGCGCAGCTTGCGTCCTTCGCGGCGCACGATCAGCAGCATCTTGGCGTGGGTCTTGTAGCCGACCACGCCGTACACCACCTGCACGCCGGCTTCCTGCAGGCGATCGGCCAGGCCCAGGTTGGCTTCCTCGTCGAAGCGCGCGCGCAGCTCGACCACCACGGTCACGTCCTTGCCGTTGCGCGCGGCCAGCACCAGCGCATCGACGATGCCCGAGTCCTTGCCGGTGCGGTACAGGGTCTGCTTGATCGCCAGCACCTGCGGGTCGACCGCGGCCTGCTTGATCAGGTCCAGCACCGCGGTGAACGCGTCGAACGGGTGGTGCAGCAGCACGTCGTCGGCGGCGACGATGGCGAAGATGCCGTCGCTGTCGCGCAGCGTGCGCGGATTCATCGGCGAATACTTCAGCTCCGGGCGTTGTACCAGGTCGTAGACCTGATTGACCCGGCTCAGATTGACCGGGCCGTTGATGCGGTACACCGCGTTTTCCGGCAACTCGAAGTTCTGCAGCAGGGTGCGCACGATCGGCTTCGGGCAGTCCTCGGCGATCTCCAGGCGCACCGCCGGCCGGTAGCCGCGGTTGACCAGTTCGTCGCGCAGCGCCAGTGCCAGGTTCTCCACTTCCTCCTCGTCCACCACCAGCTCGGAATTGCGGGTCACGCGGAACTGGTAGGAGCCCATCACCTCCATGCCCGGGAACAGTTCGTCGACGAAGGTGGACAGCACCGAGGACAGGAACACGAAACTCTGCCCGCCCTCGGACAGGCTTTCCGGCAGCTGGATGATGCGCGGCAGCGAGCGCGGCGCGCGCACGATCGCCAGGTGGCCGACGCGGCCGAACGCGTCGGTGCCCTTCAGCACCACCACGATGTTCAGCGACTTGTTGAGGATCTTCGGGAACGGATGCGCCGGGTCCAGGCCCAGCGGCGACAGCACCGGCATGATCTCGTTGCGGAAATAGGCGCGCAGCCAGCGCTTCTGCCGCGCGTTCCAGCTGTTGCGGCCGAGCACGCCGATGCCGGCGTCCTTCAGGGCCGGCCGCAGCACTTCGTTCCAGCAGCGGTACTGGTGGTCGACCAGCTGCGCGGCGCGGTCGTGGATGGTGTTGAGCACCGCGCTCGAGCTGAGCCCGTCCGGCGCCGGCGGCAAGCCGAATTCCAGTGCGTGGCGCACGGTGGCGGCACGGATCTCGAAAAACTCGTCGAGGTTGGTGCAGGAGATGCACAGGAAGCGCAGTCGCTCCAGCAGCGGCACGCTCGGATCCTGCGCCTGCGCCAGCACGCGGAAATTGAAATCCAGTTGCGACAGTTCGCGGTTGAGATACAGCGACGGGTCGCGCAGCGGGTCGCTGGGAACCTCCGGTGCTGGCGTGGGCGGCAAAGCGGCGGCGCGTGGCATGGCGTTACTCGTTAGGCGGAGGTCAGGGTGGCACGGTCGTGCCGCGGATGCACGCGTCCGGCGCCGAAGTGACAGGAAAACGTACTGCCCTTGCCGACTTCGCTTTCGATGTCCAGCCGCGCCTGGTGCAGGCCCAGCACATGCTTGACGATCGACAGCCCCAGCCCGGTGCCGCCGCTTTCGCGCGAACGGCTGCTGGATACGCGGTAGAAGCGCTCGGTGATGCGCGGCAGGTGGTGCGACGGGATGCCGTAGCCGCTGTCGCGCACCGACAGCACCGCGCCGTCGCCTTCGCGGGCGAAGGTGATGCTGACCGCGCCGCCGGCAGGGGTGTAGCGCACCGCGTTGGTGACCAGGTTGGAGAACGCGCTGTGCAATTCCTTGTTGGAGCCGACCAGGTCCAGATCGGCCTCGTCGTGCACCTCGATGCGGTGCCGGCCCTGGCTATGCGCTTCGGCCTCGCGGCGCAGCGTGGCCAGCATCGGCGCCATCGCGATGCTCTCTTCGTTGGCGTGTTCCTGCGATTCCAGCCGAGACAGGGTCAGCAGGTCTTCGACCAGCTGGGTCATGCGCTGCGACTGCTTGCGCATCTCGGCGATCATCGGCCCGGAATCGGGGAAATCCTCCGGATCGAGCATGTCCAGGTAACCGTGCACCACGGTCAGCGGCGTGCGCAGTTCGTGCGAGACGTTGGCGACGAAATCGCGGCGCACCTGCTCCAGCTGCAATAGCTTGCTGACGTCGCGCGCGACCAGCAGCCAGTAGTCGTCGGAGTAGGGGATCAGGCGCAGGTTCAGGCGCAGCCGATCGTCCAGCGGCGAGGGCGTGTCCAGCATCGGTTCGGCGTTGCGGCCGCCGGCCAGCCAGTGCGCCAGCGGCATCGGCTGCAGGCGTTCCACCACCGGCACGTTGAGGTCGCCGGGATGGCGCAGGCCGAGCAGGGTGCCGGCGGCTTCGTTGAACCACTGGATGCGCTGGCTGTTGCGGTCCACCACCACCACCGCGTCGGGCAGCGCCGCGGCGGCGGCGCGGTAGGCGCGCAGCATGTCCAGCAGGCGCCGCTTGCGCGTGCGCATTTCCGCCTGGCTGCGGTACAGCAGCCGGTCCAGCTCGTTCCACACGCCGGTGCCGGCCGGCGGTTCCCAGCGCTGGCGCGCGGTCAGCCGGCCCAGCACGCGGCGCAGGCGCCAGTAGTGCCAGCCCATCACCGCCAGCGAAGTCAGGGTCAGCGCCATCCACACGTGACCGCCGACCCAGCCGGCCAGCACCGCCAGCAACAGCAGTGCGGCGAGGGTGCCGAGGGTCTTGAGCCAGGCGTAACGCATGTGGCGGGGCATCGGGAGCGCGCTCTGTCGCGATGGATCGTAATTTGTCGTCCGCCGGTTATAGCAGGCGACGGCGACAGTCAGATGGACGAGGAGAAGCGGTAGCCGGAGCCGCGCACCGTCTGCACCATGTTCTCCACCGCGAACGGCTCCAGGGTCTTGCGCAGCCGGCGGATGTGCACATCGATGGTGCGCTCCTCGACGTAGACGCTGCCGCCCCACACGTGGTCGAGCAGTTGCGCGCGGCTGTAGACGCGCTCGGGATGGGTCATGAAGAAGTGCAGCAGGCGGTATTCGGTGGGGCCGATCGGCACCGGCGCGTCGCCGGCGAACACGCGGTGCGCGGCGCCATCGATGCGCAGGCTGCCGACCGAGACGCTGCCGTCTTCGTCGTCGTCGCGGGTACGCCGCATCACCGCGCGGATCCGCGCCAGCAGCTCGCGGGCGGAGAACGGCTTGACCACGTAGTCGTCGACGCCGGCTTCCAGGCCGCCGACGCGGTCGTTTTCCTCGCCGCGCGCGGTGAGCATGATGATCGGCACCTCGCGGGTCATCGCATCCTTGCGCCAGCGCCGGGCCAGTTCCAGGCCGCTGGTGCCGGGCAGCATCCAGTCCAGCAGGATCAGGTCGGGGACGCGGTCGGCGATGGAGGTCTGCGCTTCCCGCGCGTCGCCGGCATGGACCGGTTCGAAGTCGCCCTTGCGCAGGGCGAACGCCACCATGTCGCGGATGGCGGGTTCGTCGTCGACGATCAGGATGCGTTTCTGCACGACGGCACCGTGGGGCTGGGAGGAGAGGTCGCCAGTAGACTACGGTTTTATTACTATTCGATGACCGCCGCCACAGTGCGTTTCAGCGCTGTTTCACATCCGGATCCTGTACGCCCTGGCGGCGCAACTCCAGCACCGTGGGCGTGATCGCGGCAATCCGCGCATCGATGCGCGCGCGCGCCACGTAATCGAGGTCGTCGCGCTTCTTCAGATTGTTCAACTGGATCAGCGCCTGCTCGGGGCGTCCGTTCAGGTAGGCGGCCTCGGCATAGGCTTCGCCGGCGCGGTTGCCGTCGCCGGCGAGCTCGCAGGCGCGGGCGAAGGTGCGCTGGAACACCGGATCGTCGGCGGCCGCGCTCAGCAGCGGGCGCAACACCGCCTGCGCGCGCTGTCCGGCGGCACGGCCGCCTTGCTCGTTCAGCGCCGTGGCATAGGTCAGCGCCACCGCGCGGTTGCTCGGCAGGCGCTTGAGCAGGGCGTCGAAGCGCGGGTTGGCCTGCTGGCTGTGGCCGTTGCGCGACTCGGCCTCGGCCACCGCCAGGCTCAGCCACCAGCTGTCCGGATGTGCCTTCAGCAGGTCTTCCAGGGTCTGCATGCCGTCCTGCGGGCTGCCGCCGCCGCGCAGCCGGGCCAGCGCCAGGCCGTAGCGCTGGGCGTCGCTGAGGCCCTGCTTGCTGCCCTGGCGCAGGCCTTCGTACTCGCGGACCGCATCGGCGGGGGTGTTGGCGCTGAGCACGCGCAGGCGCTCGCGGGCCCACTCGAACTGGCCGCTGGCGCCGCGCGAATAGGTCTCGAACGGCAGTTGCAGGCGCCCGGGCAGCAACGGATTGCTGGGCGCGCCCAGCGGCTGGCTCAGCGACACGTCGTTGGGATCGACCCGCTCCCGCAAGGTGCCGCCGGGCACGCTGGTGGTCACGGTCACCGTGTTCTTCTTCATCTGTTCGGCGCGCTGCCGCGCCTCGCTGATGCGGGTGGTGGTGACCGGGTGGGTCATCAGGTAGTCGGGGGTGCTGTAGCCGCCCTGATTGCCGCGCATCGCCAGCGACATGCGCTCGAAGAAGCCGGCCATCGCGTCCACGTCGTAGCCGCTGCGCGCCAAGGTGCGGATGCCCAGGCGGTCGGCCTCCGATTCGTTGGAGCGGGTGTAGTCGATCTGGCGCTGCTGCATCAGTCCCAGGCCGCTGGCGATCGCCGCCTGGGTGGCGTCGCCGCTGGAGCGGCCGCCGGCCTGCTGCGCGGCGACTACCGCGGCGAGCATGCCGAGCAGGATCGGCACCTGGTCGCGCTGCGCCCGCTCCACCCCGCGCAGCACGTGCTGCTGGGTGATGTGCGCGATCTCGTGCGACAGCACCGCGGCGACCTCGTCCTCGCGCTCGGCGGTCAGCACCAGCCCGGCGTTGACCGCCACATAGCCGCCCAGCGTGGCGAAGGCGTTGATCTGGCGGTCGCGCAGCATGAAGAACGTGTACTTCTGCTGCGGCTGGTCGCTGTTGGCGCCGAGCCGGGTGCCCATGGTCTGCAGCCAGTCGTCGATCAGCGGATCTTCGAGCACGTAGTCGTAGTTGCGCAGCTCGGCCAGCATCATCTTGCCGTACTCGGCCTGGCGCGCCGGGGTCAGCAGCTCGCCGGCCGAGGAGCCGATGTCCGGCAGCTTGTTCTCCTGCGCCGGCGCGATGGCGGCGGCGGTAGCCAGGGTGATCGCGAAGGCAAGCGGCAGCGGGCGCAAGTGAGGCTCCAGGGCAGGGCGGGGTGCCGCGGCGGCGGCGGGTGAATCCAGGGTGGTTGAACCTGTGTGATCTGCAGTGTTGCGGCAGCGGACTCGAAAATCCACCAGGCCGCTACCATAGTGGCTTGGACCCCATTTCTCGCCCGGAGTTTCCCGTGGACACCCAAGCTACCGATGACGGCCAGGCCGGCGGCCCGCCGATCACCCTGTATTCCACCGCGATCTGCCCGTACTGCGTGGCGGCCAAGAACTTCCTGAAGAGCAAGGGCCGCAGCTGGACCGAGGTGCGCATCGACCTGGACCCGGCCGAGCGCGAGAAGATGGTGGCCCTGGCGCGCCGTACCAGCGTGCCGCAGATCTTCGTCGGCGACACCCATGTCGGCGGCTACGACGACATGATGGCGCTGCACCGCGCCGGCAAGCTGCAGCCGCTGCTCGATGGCCAGGCGCCCGAGGCGCAGGCATGAGCGCAGCGCAGGCGGGCGGCGAGGGTGGCGACGGCCAGGATCGGCTGCGCGAGTTCACCGAATTCCGCCAGCGCATGAACCAGCGCATCCTGGCCGAGCCGAACCAGGTGGTGCGCCGCTTCTTCGCGCTCGACACCCAGACCTACCAGGCCGGCACGCTGGACGTGAAGACCAAGGAACTGCTCGGCCTGGTCGCCTCGCTGGTGCTGCGCTGCGACGACTGCATCAGCTACCACGTGGCCCAGTGCAAGGAGGCCGGCGTGCAGCGCGACGAGTTCTTCGAGACCTTCTCGGTGGGGCTGGTGGTCGGCGGCTCGATCGTGATTCCGCACCTGCGCCGGGCGGTGGATTTCCTCGACAAGCTCGAGGAAGGCGCCGCCGCTGCGCCGGCGGAACACGCGCACGGCTGAGTAGCGCCGGATCGGCCTGGCATGCGCCGCCTGCGGGCGGCGCGCTGCGTTTTGCGCCTGCCTGGTTTTGGGGACCTTCACCGGCTTCGGGCATAATTACTGGTGAAACCTCCTTGCGCCTGCAGCCCGGGCTTCCGGTCGGCGCGTTCCCCCTCTGTACGGAAACCCCAATCCTATGACGCAGACAATCACGGTCATTCGTGGCGATGGCATCGGCCCCGAGATCATGGACGCCACGCTGTTCGTGCTCGACGCGCTGAACGCCGGCCTCACCTACGAATACGCCGACGCCGGCCTGGTCGCCCTGGAGAAGCACGGCGATCTGCTGCCGGCCGCCACCCTGGACTCGATCCGCAAGAACAGGATCGCGCTGAAGAGCCCGCTGACCACGCCGGTCGGCGAAGGCTTCAGCTCGATCAACGTGGCCATGCGCCGCCAGTTCGACCTGTACGCCAACGTGCGTCCGGCCAAGTCGTTCCCGAACACCAAGTCGCGCTTCGGCGCCGGCGTGGACCTGATTACCGTGCGCGAGAACACCGAAGGCGCCTACCTGAGCGAAGGCCAGGAAGTGTCGGCCGACGGCGAGACCGCGGTGTCGATGGCCAAGGTGACCCGCAAGGGCTCCGAGCGCATCGTCCGCTACGCCTTCGACCTGGCGCGGGCGACCGGCCGCAAGAAGGTCACCGCGGTGCACAAGGCCAACATCATCAAGTCCACCTCCGGCCTGTTCCTGAAGGTGGCGCGCGAAGTGGCCGCGAACTACCCGGAGATCGAGTTCCAGGAAATGATCGTGGACAACGCCTGCATGCAGCTGGTGATGCGTCCGGAGCAGTTCGACATCATCGTCACCACCAACCTGTTCGGCGACATCCTGTCGGACCTGTGCGCCGGCCTGGTCGGCGGCCTGGGTCTGGCGCCGGGCGCCAATATCGGCGTCGACGCGGCGATCTTCGAGGCCGTGCACGGCTCGGCCCCGGACATCGCCGGGCAGGGCAAGGCCAACCCGTGCGCGCTGCTGCTGGGCGCGGCGCAGCTGCTGGACCACGTCGGCCAGCCGCAGAACGCCGAGCGCCTGCGCAGCGCCATCGTCGCCACGCTGGAAGCCAAGGACGGGCTGACCCCGGACCTGGGCGGCAGCGGCAACACCATGGGCTTCGCCAAGGCCATCGCCAGCCGCCTCTGAGCGCGCCGGAAGATCGCAAAAAAGAAAAGGGCGCCGCGCGGCGCCCTTTTCTTTTGCTCGGAAGTTTGTCTGAAGCCACTTCCGCTCATCGATCACAGGGGAGCCGCTCTTGCGAATCCCCAATCCCGATTCCCGACTCCCGACTCCCGGCTTAATTGCGCGACTGCAACTTCGACAGCAACCGCAGGAACTCGATGTACAGCCACACCAGGGTGACCATCAGCCCGAACGCGCCATACCACTCCATGTACTTCGGTGCGCCCTGTTCCACGCCGGTTTCGATGAAGTCGAAATCCAGTACCAGGTTCAGCGCCGCCACCACCACCACGAACAGGCTGAACAGGATGCCGACCGTGCCGGAAGCGTGGATGTAGGGAATCTGGATGTTGAACAGGCCGAGCACGATGGTCGCCAGGTACACCAGCGCAATGCCGCCGGTGGCCGCCACCACGCCCAGCTTGAAGTTCTCGGTGGCCTTGATCAGCCCGCTGCGGTAGGCGAACAGCAGCGCGAACAGGGTGCCGAAGGTCAGCAGCACCGCCTGCAGCACGATGCCGTTGAAGCGGTGTTCGTACAGCGCCGAGATCGAGCCGAGGAAGAAGCCTTCCACCAGCGCATACAGCGGCGCGGTGATCGGTGCCCAGGTCTTCTTGAAGGTGGTGATCATGGCCAGGATGAAGCCGCCGATGGCGCCGCCCAGCACGTAACCGATGATGCCCGGCGCGATCACTTCGTTGCCGGCGCCATCGACCGAGATCGACTGGCTCCAGGCGAACACGGCGGTCAGCACGGTCAGCAGCAGCAAGGCGCCGGTCTTGTGGATGGTGCCGTTCAGCGTCATCGCCTCGCCGTCGCGCGAAACCACCGCGCCGCTGCCGAGGTCGAGGAAGGTGGATTCCTTCAAGGCGGGGTTGCCGCTGCGGATCATGCTGTTTCTCCCTGTAAAAAAGACGATTGGCCCGTATCGGCCGCAAGTGGCGAGGATAGCGCAGGCGGCGCGAATGCGATGTGCCGTTGACACCGGGCCGCGAGGTTCCCACAATAGCCGACCTTTCCGGCCTCGGCCGCGAGGGTGTTCCGCCGGGGTATAGCGCAGTCTGGTAGCGCGCCTGCTTTGGGAGCAGGATGTCGGGGGTTCGAATCCCTCTACCCCGACCAATCCGATGTCCAAACGGCGGAGAGGAATGCGACAATCCGGCCTGGGCGCCCGTAGCTCAACCGGATAGAGCACCGGCCTTCTAAGCCGGCGGTTACAGGTTCGATTCCTGTCGGGCGCGCCACACCGGCGCCGGACAGGGTGTTGCAAGAGTTCAATGGTGGCTGTAGCTCAGCTGGTTAGAGTACTGGATTGTGATTCCAGATGTCGGGGGTTCGAGTCCCCTCAGCCACCCCATTGATCGCGTGACCCGCTGCTTCGCGGGGTGTTGCAACGAAGCAAAAAAGCGCATAAGATGCGCGACTCAGTTTCAGGGCCGTTAGCTCAGTTGGTAGAGCAGTTGACTCTTAATCAATAGGTCCAAGGTTCGAATCCTTGACGGCCCACCAAATCAAGCAGCCACTTAGCGCAAGCCAAGTGGCTGTTTTTTTATGCGCCGGGCGTGCGCAAGTGCATGCCGGCCATGGTGTCGCTTCCGCGCGACGCGGTCAGCGTTTCGCCGCCGCGATCGCCAGCGCAGCGTCCACCATCGCGTCGGGATGCAACGGATCGTCGTCGATGCCGATGTCCGGCGTCAGCCACAGTGGCGTCGCTGCGTCCGACGGCCGCACCAGCAGCAGCCGCGGCGCCCACAGCACCAGTCCCGTCTGCGGCAGCGCGATCTTCTGCACGCCGCCGGTCTGCGTGCTCCTGACGCTGGCGCCTTCGCCCAGCAGCGTTCCGAAGCCGAAGTCCTGCATCGTGTCGGCGAACAGCACCGCCGAGGAATAGGTGCCGCGGCCGATCAGCACGTAGACCTTGCCGTCGAAGTGCAGCGGATCGTCGGTGCGCGGAGCGCTCCAGGTGTCCACGGTTCCGCTCAGCACCTGGCCCTGCCGTTCGTGTTTCGCAGGGTCGTCGCGGAGCACTTTCTTGGTGTAGCGCGACGCCCATCGATAGGGTCGGTCGGCGATGTAGGGCAGCAGCCCTTGCAGCCACATCGCATCGTTGCCGCCGCCGTTCTGCCGCACGTCGATGATCAGCGTGCGCGTGCCGCTTGCCTGCATCTGCTGGAACGCGCGGCGGGTGAACTCCTCGAATGGCGCCTGCTCAGGCCACGAAAAGGTCCGAATGGTCATGACCGCGGCGGCGCCCGGGCGCAGTTCGAAGGCGAATTGCCTGTCGAAATCGTCCTCGCCGACCAGGATCGAAGGGTGTGCGCGACTTGCGGGCCTGCGCAGCCGCGCCTGCGCAGGCCCGGCGAGCGTCAGTTCGAACGACGCGGGCGCGCCGTACACTTTCCAGTAGAAGAACCACCAGCGCCGCGACAGCAGGTCGGCGCGGAAACGCGCGCTGTCGCCGTGCACATGCGCGAGCAGTGCGCGCGCGACGTCGCCTGCGGGAACGCCATTGATGGTCTCGACCGAGCTGCCGGAAAGCGCCGTCGCAGCGCCGCCCAGCTCGGAGAGGATTCGTACCCGCGCTTGCGCATCGACCGTAATTTCGAAGGGAAACAGGGCGCCTCCGTCGCGCAGATGCTGTTCCGTCTCTGCGCGCCAGTCGGCGTAGCCGACGAAGAAGTGGCCGTCCGCAAGCAGCGGATTGAGCGTGGAGAAGTCCCGCCAGGCCGCATCGCGGTCCAGCCCGGTCGAGGCCCGCTGCCGCAAGGCGTCAATGGCAAGCTGGAGCTGTGCCGGATCGACCGAATGCGACGGATGCGGATGGGTCGCGGCGATTCCCGCTTGCAGAGCGTCGATGTCGGCACGCAGTTGCTGGGGACTGTAGCGTTCGGCCGCCTGGCCGGGCGCTACGCCCAGGATTGGCGTGGCGGCGAGGAGGAACAGGAATGCTCGGAGCAGTTGCGGGCTTCGCATCAGGGTGTCTCTGGAAGAGTGTTGAAAAAATACCATATAATTTCAAAATGACGAAAAAAGCCCAGCACCCGTTCGACACCGCCGCGATCCGCGATCCGGCGCATATCCGTCTCCTGGCCTCGCCGGTACGGCAGGAACTGGTCGATACGCTGGCGTCGCTGGGTGGAGAGGCCAGCGTCGCGGAGCTGTCGGAACAGTTGGGCCGGCCGGCGGACGGGCTCTACTACCATCTGCAACTGCTCGCCGAGAGCGAACTGGTGCGCGAAGGGGCGGGCGTGGCGGGAGAACGGGTGTTCCGGCTCGCGGGCAGCGCCGGCGTCCCGCTGCGCCTGTCCTACGACTTGGCCAACGCGGAGGCGGTCGCGGCCCTGGCCGCCTATGCCAAGGGCCTGGCGCAGGTCGCCGAGCGTGACTTCCAGGCGGCCCTGAAGCAGTCCGGTGTCGAGGTCGACGGCCCTGGCCGGCAACTGTGGGCGGCGCGCAACAAGGGCTGGCTCAACCAGGCGGAACTGGCCGAGGCCAATGCGCTGCTGGAGCGGCTGTGCGAGCTGCTGAGCCGCCCGCGCGATCCGTCGCGTGATCGGCCGATGTCGCTGGCCTTCGTGCTGGCGCCGGCTGCGGTGCGCGGGCGGCGCCGGGTGCCCAAGGGCTGAGGGCAAGGCTGCCTGGCACCTTGCCATCGGCGGGATCGCGGAAACGGCATGTGTGCTCCGCGCCGCCATTCCGACGCTCGATCTTCGCAGCGAGGCGGCCTAATGCATTGATTGCAAAGCCCTGCGGCACTGCATCCCAATCGACGGGGTGCGCCTCGCATCCCCGGCTGCCGGCCGGGCCGGGCGCCATCCATTGCGTCGGGCGCCTTTTTCTTTGCCGGCAGGCCTGCAACAATGCACAGGCGCGCGCTCAGGCGCCGCAGCGCGAAAGTGGCGGAATTGGTAGACGCCCTGGTTTTAGGTACCAGTGCCGCAAGGCGTAGGGGTTCGAGTCCCCTCTTTCGCACCATCCCGGTGCCGCTTGCGCGGCCCGCCGCACCCCGTGCCCCCGTCCGCACCCCCGCCGCGCCAGCGCCGGCCGACCGGGTGCGCTGGCAGGCACCGCGGGAATAGGCGAAACTATCCGGCTGCGGCGGCCGTCCCGTGCCCGCGTCAACCCGTCTTTCTACATCGTGCCGAGAGCCGTGGGCTCCCGGTGGCAGGAGTCCACATGCAAGCTTCGATCGAAACCACCGGTACCTTGGAACGGCGTCTGACCTTCACCCTGCCGGAGGAGCGCCTGGAGACCCATATCGGCGGCCGCCTGCGCGAAGTCGCGCGCACCGCGCGGATCAAGGGCTTCCGTCCCGGCAAGATCCCGCCGAAGGTGATCGAGCAGCGCTTCGGGCCGCAGATCCGCGCCGAGGCGCTGGACGGCCTGCTGCGCGAGACCTTCGACTCGGCGGTGCGCGAGCACGAGCTGCGCCTGGCCGGCAATCCGCGCATCGACCGCGCCGGCGACAACGAACTGCAGTTCGTGGCCACCTTCGAAGTGGTGCCCGACTTCGGCGACATCGATGTGGCCAAGCTGGAAGTGATCCGCCACACCGCCGAAGTCACCGACGCCGACATCGAGCAGATGATCGAGAACCTGCGCCTGCAGCGCCGCACCTGGGAGCCCGCCGGGCGTCCGGCGCAGGACGGCGACCTGGTGACCCTGGAAACCTGGTCGCAGGCCGGCGACGAGCGCCTGCCCGCCGAGGGCGTGGAGAAGGGCAGCAGCGTGATCGGCTCGGGCGTCATGTTCCCGGCGATCGAGCAGGGCCTGGTCGGCCTGTCCAAGGACGAGGAAAAGACCCTGACGGTCGATTTCCCGGCCGACTGGCGCGTGCCGCAGTTCGCCGGCAAGCAGGTCCAGGTGCACGTCAAGGCGGTCGAAGTCGCCGCGCCGGTGCTGCCGGAGGTGGACAAGGAGTTCATCAAGAGCTTCGGCGTGAAGAGCGGCGATGCCGAGCAGTTCCGCAAGGACATCCGCATCAACCTGGAGCGCGAGCTCAAGGGCGCGCTGATGAACCGGCTGCGCCGCGAGGTCGGCGAGCAGCTGATCGCCGCTTACGCGTCGGTGGAAATGCCGCCGCGGCTGGTCGAGAACGAAGCGCGTTCGATGCTGGCGCAGCAGGTGGAGCAGATGCGCCGCTCCGGCCGCGATCCGGGCCAGGTGCCGGACGACGCGCACCAGGGTTTCGTCGACGCGGCGCGCAAGCGCGTGCTGGTCGGCCTGCTGGTCGGCGAGGTCGCCCGCCGCAACGAGCTGCGCCTGGACCCCAAGCGGGTCTCGGAAACCCTGCGCCTGATCGCCTCGACCTACGAAGAGCCGGAACAGGTCATTGAGATGTACCGCAACGATCCCCAATTGATGGGTGGACTGCAGAGCCGTGTGATGGAAGAGCAGGTGATCGACTGGATCGCCGAGCGCGCCAAGCACACCGAGCAGGCGATGACGTTCCAGGAAGCGATCCGCCAGTAAGGCGACGCTTCGCGGCGGCCCGCATGTTGCATGCGGGTTGGAGACGCAATCCAAGCCCTCGCAGCCGTGGGGGCGCGACAAGATGCGAAGCCCTGCACATCCCCGTGCAGGGACGACACAGAGCAGGAGTTCCCGCGTGGACAATGTGACCAAGGCCTTGAATCTGGTTCCGATGGTGGTCGAGCAGACCAGCCGCGGCGAGCGTGCCTACGACATCTATTCGCGCCTGCTGAAGGAGCGGCTGATCTTCCTGGTCGGCCCGATCGACGACCACATGGCCAACGTGATCGTGGCGCAGATGCTGTTCCTGGAAGCGGACAACCCGGAAAAGGACATCAACATCTACATCAACTCGCCGGGTGGCGTGGTCACCGCCGGCATGGCGATCTACGACACCATGCAGTACATCAAGCCGGACGTGAGCACCATCTGCATCGGCCAGGCCGCCTCGATGGGCGCGCTGCTGCTGGCCTCGGGCGCGGCCGGCAAGCGTTACGCGCTGCCGAATTCGCGGGTGATGATCCACCAGCCGCTGGGCGGCTTCCAGGGCCAGGCCACCGACATCGACATCCACGCGCGCGAGATCCTGACGCTGCGTTCGCGGCTGAACGAAATCCTGGCCAAGCACACCGGCCAGTCGCTGGAAACCATCGCCCGCGATACCGAGCGCGACAACTTCAAGAGCGCCGCCGACGCGCAGGCTTACGGGTTGGTCGACCAGGTGCTGGAGCGCCGTCCGGAAGAGTCGATCCAGCCGGCATAAGGCTTGCATGTACTGCAAAACGCAGCGTATTCCGCAGGGCCGGGGCCGGGCTAGCGTCCTCCCGGCCCTGTGTTATTCTCGAAATCGAACCCCCGTTCATCGGGTGGGGTAACTGGGTAAGCGAAGCAATGAGCGAAGACCGGCAAGGCCGTTCCGGCGACAGCAACAAGATTCTGTACTGCTCGTTCTGCGGCAAGAGTCAACACGAGGTCCGTAAGCTGATCGCCGGGCCGAGCGTGTTCATCTGCGACGAATGCGTCGAGCTGTGCAACGACATCATCCGCGAGGAGCTCGAGGAGAAGGCGCAGTCCGCACGCAGCAGCCTGCCCAAGCCCAAGGAAATCCTCGAGGTGCTGGACCAGTACGTGATCGGGCAGCTGCGCGCCAAGCGCACGCTCGCCGTGGCCGTGTACAACCACTACAAGCGCATCGAGAGCCGGCAGAAGAACGACGAAGTCGAGCTGGCCAAGTCCAACATCTTGCTGGTCGGTCCGACCGGTTCGGGCAAGACGCTGCTGGCCGAAACGCTGGCGCGCCTGCTCAACGTGCCGTTCACGATCGCCGATGCGACCACGTTGACCGAGGCCGGCTATGTCGGCGAGGACGTGGAAAACATCATCCAGAAGCTGCTGCAGAAGTGCGACTACGACGTCGACAAGGCGCAGCAGGGCATCGTCTACATCGACGAAATCGACAAGATCTCGCGCAAGAGCGAGAACCCGTCGATCACCCGCGACGTGTCCGGCGAAGGCGTGCAGCAGGCGCTGCTGAAGCTGATCGAAGGCACCGTGGCGTCGGTGCCGCCGCAGGGCGGGCGCAAGCATCCGCAGCAGGAATTCCTGCAGGTGGACACCAAGAACATCCTGTTCATCTGCGGCGGCGCGTTCGCCGGCCTGGACAAGGTGATCCAGCAGCGCTCCAACGACGTCGGCGGCATCGGCTTCGGCGCCAAGGTGAAGAGTTCCGAGCGCAAGCGCGAAGTCGGCAAGATCCTGGCGGAAGTGGAGCCGGAAGATCTGATCAAGTTCGGCCTGATTCCCGAGTTCGTCGGCCGCCTGCCGGTGGTCGCCACGCTCGAGGAACTGGACGAGCCGGCGCTGATCCGGATCCTGACCGAGCCGAAGAACGCGATCACCAAGCAGTTCAAGAAGCTGTTCGAGATGGAAGGCGTGGAGCTGGAATTCCGGCCCGACGCGTTGCTGGCCATCGCCAAGAAGGCGCTCAAGCGCAAGACCGGCGCACGCGGCCTGCGCACCATCGTCGAGTCGGTGCTGCTGGACACGATGTACGAACTGCCGTCGCAGGAAAACGTCAGCAAGGTGGTGGTGGACGAGTCGGTGATCGAGCACAAGTCCGAGCCGTACCTGATCTACCAGACCCCGCCGCCGGCGCCGAAGGTGGCCTCGGCCGAGTGAGTGCCGGGTGAAGCCGCGGCGCTGCCATGCCGCGGCCTTCGCCATTGGCTAAGCGCTTGAAAAAAAAGGGGCTTTTTCGCTGCCCTTGCATCGCCCAGCCGATGGCCCCATAACGGGGCCATCGGCATTTTTATGCCCGCCTTTTCCGCATTCCCGCACCCCACATCGGAACCCTCATGGCCCAGTCCAAATCCGAAGTCCTCGACCTGCCGGTCCTGCCGTTGCGCGACGTCGTGGTCTTCCCGCACATGGTCATCCCGCTGTTCGTCGGCCGCGACAAATCGATGCGCGCGCTCGAGCACGCGATGGAGGCCGACAAGCGCATTCTGCTGGTCGCGCAGAAATCCGCCGAGACCGACGATCCGGTGGCGGCCGACCTGTACAACGTCGGCACCCTGGCGCAGGTGCTGCAATTGCTGAAGCTGCCCGACGGCACCATCAAGGTGCTGGTCGAGGGGCTGTCGCGGGTCAGCGTCGACAAGGTGGCCGAACGCGACGGCGCGTTGCAGGGCGAAGGCGTCGAGATCGACGCTGCCGAATCGCGCGAGGAGCGCGAGGTCGAGGCGATCGCGCGTTCGCTGATGTCGCTGTTCGAGCAGTACGTCAAGACCAACCGCAAGCTGCCGCCGGAGCTGCTGCAGACGCTGTCGGGCATCGACGAGCCGGGCCGCCTGGCCGACACCATCGCCGCGCACATCGGCGTGCGTCTGGCCGACAAGCAGCGCCTGCTGGAAACCCTGGAAGTGGGCGAGCGGCTGGAGATGCTGGTCGGCCTGGTCGACGGCGAGATCGACGTGCAGCAGCTGGAGAAGCGCATCCGCGGCCGGGTCAAGTCGCAGATGGAGAAGAGCCAGCGCGAGTACTACCTCAACGAGCAGATGAAGGCGATCCAGAAGGAACTGGGCGACCTGGATGACGCGCCCGGCGAACTGGAAGAACTGGCGCGCAAGATCGCCGAGGCGGGCATGCCCAAGCCGGTGGAAACCAAGGCCAAGGCCGAACTCAACAAGCTCAAGCAGATGTCGCCGATGTCGGCCGAAGCCGCGGTCGTGCGCAACTATCTCGACTGGCTGCTGGGCGTGCCGTGGAAGAAGCGCAGCAAGGTACGCAAGGACCTGAAGGTTGCGCAGGAAACGCTGGACGCCGATCACTACGGCCTGGAGAAGGTCAAGGACCGCATCCTCGAATATCTGGCGGTGCAGTCGCGGGTGAAGCAGATGAAGGGCCCGATCCTGTGCCTGGTCGGCCCGCCCGGCGTCGGCAAGACCTCGCTCGGCCAGTCCATCGCCAAGGCCACCAACCGCAAGTTCGTGCGCATGTCGCTCGGCGGCGTGCGCGACGAGGCGGAGATCCGCGGGCATCGGCGTACCTACGTCGGCTCGATGCCGGGCCGCATCGTGCAGAACCTCAACAAGGTCAGCAGCAAGAACCCGCTGTTCGTGCTCGACGAGATCGACAAGATGTCGATGGACTTCCGCGGCGATCCGTCCTCGGCGCTGCTGGAAGTGCTCGACCCCGAGCAGAACAACGCCTTCAACGACCACTACCTGGAAGTGGACCTGGACCTGTCCGAAGTGATGTTCGTGGCGACCTCCAACTCGCTGAACATCCCCGGCCCGCTGCTCGACCGCATGGAGGTGATCCGCATCCCCGGCTACACCGAGGACGAGAAGCTGGCCATCGCCATGCGCTACCTGGTGCCCAAGCAGCTGAAGGCCAACGGCCTGAAGGGCGACGAGTTGGAGATCGCCGCCGACGCGATCCGCGACATCGTGCGCTACTACACGCGCGAATCCGGCGTGCGTAACCTGGAGCGCGAAGTCGCCAAGATCTGCCGCAAGGTGGTCAAGGAAATCGCGCTGGCCGGTCCGCAGCCGGCAGTGGCCAAGAAGGCGCCGGCGAAGAAGGGCGCGGCGGTGCGCAAGGACAAGGCGCGGGTCAGCGTCGGCTCCAAGAACCTGGACAAGTACCTGGGCGTGCGCCGCTTCGATTTCGGCCGCGCCGAGGAGCAGAACGAAGTCGGCCTGGTCACCGGCCTGGCCTGGACCGAAGTCGGCGGCGATCTGCTGCAGATCGAATCGACCCTGGTCCCGGGCAAGGGCGCGGTGATCCTGACCGGCCAGCTCGGCGACGTGATGAAGGAATCGGCCTCGGCGGCGCTGTCGGTGGTGCGTTCGCGCGCCGAGCGGCTGGGCATCGAGGTCGACTTCCTGCAGAAGCACGACGTGCATTTGCACGTGCCCGATGGCGCCACGCCGAAGGACGGCCCCAGCGCCGGCATCGCGATGGTGACCTCGCTGGTGTCGATGCTGACCAAGGTGCCGGTCAAGGCCGATGTGGCGATGACCGGCGAGATCACCTTGCGCGGCCGCGTCTCGGCGATCGGCGGGCTAAAGGAGAAGCTGCTGGCGGCGCTGCGCGGCGGCATCCACACGGTGATCATCCCGGAGGAAAACCGCAAGGATCTGGCCGACATTCCGGAGAACGTCACCCGCGACCTGAAGATCGTGCCGGTCAAGTGGATCGACGAAGTGCTCGACCTGGCGCTGGAGACGCCGTTGAAGCCGAAGGTTGCGGCCGCCGCCGAGGGCGAACCGGTGCGGCGCAAGCCCAAGCCGAAAGCATCCTCGAACGCCCGCGTCAAGCACTGAAGAGCGCTGAACCGCGCCCGCCCAAGTGGCTCAAACCCGCGCCGTTGCTGGCTTTTCGGCTTGCGCGGGTGGGAGGCCGCTGGTATAAATGCACGACTTGCGAGCACTGCCAACGCGCGTGCTTGGTAGTGAAAACATCAATCGGGGCCTCGTCGCTGACGAGGCAGGCCACGCCGACACCCGATCCTCAATTCCGCGGTTTTCTGCCGCACATGGAGTCATCAAGAAATGAATAAAGCCGAACTGAACGACGCTATCGCCGCCGCTGCGGATATCTCCAAGGCCGAAGCCGGTCGCGCCGTCGACGCCTTCGTGTCCGAAGTCACCAAGGCGCTCAAGAAGGGCGACAGCGTGACCCTCGTTGGCTTCGGCACCTTCCAGGTGCGCGACCGTGCCGAGCGCACCGGCCGCAACCCGAAGACCGGCGACTCGATCAAGATCGCCGCGTCGAAGAATCCGACCTTCAAGGCTGGCAAAGCGCTGAAGGATGCCGTAAACTAATCGACTCGCTAGGGTGCTTAGCTCAGCGGTAGAGCGTCTCCTTTACACGGAGAGGGTCGGGGGTTCGAAACCCTCAGCACCCACCAGAGCACCGAGCGGCAAGTTTCAAAAGCGGAGTGGTAGTTCAGTCGGTTAGAATGCTGGCCTGTCACGCCGGAGGTCGCGGGTTCGAGTCCCGTCCACTCCGCCAGTTGCACCGAAGCCCCTGAGAAATCGGGGGTTTCGTTTCTCGAAGCATCCGCCGCGCCTTGCGCTGCGCAGATACCTAGAGATTGCGGGCCTCGTGCCTGCCTCCGTTCAAAAAGCGGAGTGGTAGTTCAGTCGGTTAGAATGCTGGCCTGTCACGCCGGAGGTCGCGGGTTCGAGTCCCGTCCACTCCGCCAGTTTTGTACGCGAAACCCCCGAGCGATCGGGGGTTTCTTTTTTTCCGGAATGCCTTGCCGGCGACCGCCATGCGGGCCGCGGATTTCATGCGGGCGCACGCGCCGCGGCACGCCATTCCGCCGCAGGGCGTGAAGCGGGTTAAACTGCGCGGCTCGCCAACAGGCTCGGTTCCCAACCAATGCTGCAGAAACTCCGCGAAAAGACCTCGGGCTGGATCGCCACCGCGATCATCGGCCTGTTGATGATTCCGTTCCTGTTCGTCATCGACAGCAGCTACCTCGGTGGCGTCGGTGCCAACAACGTCGCCAAGGTGCAGGCGCCGCCGTCGTGGTGGTCGTCGGCGCCGTCGTGGTGGCCGGTGTCGTTCCTGTGGCAGCACCACGAGGTGAGCACCGAGCAGTTCCGTGCGCGCTTCGAGGAAGCGCGGATGCAGGCGCGCGAGCAGCAGGGCGAGAACTTCGATCCGCGCGAGTTCGAGAGCGCCGACAACAAGCGCAAGGTGCTCGACCAGTTGATCGACGAGCAGGTGGTGAAGCTGGCCGCCGAGCAGGCGCACGTGGTGGTCGGCGATGCCGCGGTCCGCGACTACATCGCCACCATTCCGGCGTTCCAGAAAGACGGCAAGTTCGATCCGGAACGCTACCGCCTGGCGCTGGCCTCGGGCACCCCGCCGCGGACGCCGGCGATGTTCGACCAGTTGGTGCGCGATGGTTTGCAGCAGTCGTTGATTCCGTCCGCGCTGATGGAATCGGCGTTCGCGACCAAGCAGGAATCCGAGCGTCTGCTGAAGATGCTCGGCGAAACCCGCGACGTCGACCTGGCGCTGTTGCCGGAACAGCCGGCCGACACCACCCCGGTCAGCGACGCGCAGGTGCAGCAGTGGTACGACGCGCACCAGGCCGACTTCAAGCAGCCGGAGCGGGTGTCGATCGAATACGTCGAGCTGGACGCGAGCAAGCTGCCGCCGGCCAAGCCGGCCGACGAGGCGGCGCTGCGCAAGCGCTACGAGGACGAGAAGGCCCGCTTCGTCGAGCCCGACCAGCGCCTGACCTCGCACATCCTGATCAGTGCCGGCAAGGATCCGGCGGCGCAGAAGGCCGCCGAGGCCAAGGCCGCCAAGCTCGCGGCCGAGGCCAAGCAGCCCGGCGCCGATTTCGCCGCGCTGGCCCGCGCCAATTCCGAGGACCCGGGTTCCAAGAACGCCGGTGGCGACCTGGGTTGGGTCGAGCGGGGGGTGATGATCAAGCCTTTCGAGGACGCCTTGTTCGCGATGAAGGCCGGCGACATCGTCGGCCCGGTGAAGAGCGAGTTCGGCTACCACGTGATCCAGCTGCGCGAGATCAAGGGCGGCCAGGGCAAGAGCTTCGAGCAGGTGCGCGACCAGCTGGCCGGCGAGCAGCTGCAGGCCGACAACGAGAAGGTCTACAGCGATCTGAGCGGCAAGCTGGTCGACCTGGTGCTGAAGAACCCGACCGCGTTGGCGCCGGCGGCCAAGGAAGTGGGCTTGCCGGTGCAGACCCTGGGGCCGTTCTCGCGCGCCGACGGCAGCGGCATCGCCGCGCAGCCTGCGGTGCTGCGTGCGGCGTTCTCCGACACGCTGGTGCAGGACGGCACGGTCAGCGATCCGATCACCCTGGGCCCGAACCACAGCGTGCTGATCCGCGTCACCCAGCACCTGCCCGAGCAGACCCAGCCGCTGGCCAAGGTACGCGAGCAGGTGGTGGCCGCGGTGCATGCCGATCGCACGGCCAAGGCGGCCGCGGCGAAGGCCGACGCGCTGCTGGAGAAGCTGCGCAAGGGCGAGACGCTGCAGGCGCTGGCCGGCCCGGAGAAGCTGCAGATCAACCCGATGCCGGGGCTGCCGCGCACCGTGCCGATGCCGAGTCCGGAAGCCAACCGCGCGATCTTCAGTGCGCCGCTGCCGGCCGCGGGCAAGCCGTCGGTGGGCAAGGTCGAGCTGTCGGCGAATGGCGTGCCGGGTGGTGCCAAGCGCTACGCGCTGTTCGTGCTCAACAAGGTGAACCCAGGCGACCTGAGCAAGGTGCCGGCGGAACAGCAGGCGACGCTGAAGCAGCAGTTGGGCCAGATCGAAGGCGCTGCCGCGTCGAAGGCCTACATCGACGCGATGCGCAAGCGCTACAAGGTCAGCGTGCAGGAAGCGAATCTGTAATCGCTGTTTGCGCCGATGCGTGATGCGAACAAGCCCGGTCCTGCCGGGCTTGTTCGTTTGTGGGTCCTGCATTCCGGCGCTTGAGACATTCGGCACTCCGGAGCACGGAGCACAGAGATCACGTGGGATATTCGGATGTGCGGTGATGTGCCGCGCGATCATGCATCGTGACGCGGTCGCTGCGGCGGTGCCGTAAGGGCGGCAAGGAAGTGTGCATGTGCTTCGCGTATGCGCCGGTGCGCCGTACCCTCATCCGCCCCTTCGGGGCACCTTCTCCCGAGGGGAGAAGGGAGCGTCAGTGCGCACGTGTGGACGCACGCGCAGGGCGGTTGCGCCTGCGCTCGGCAGCGTCAGCGTCAGTGGCGATGACCGTTGGCGACGCGGTGTGCATTGCCGCAACGATATGTCGACAAGGGGGCCGGGTGTTCGCTTCGGGTCAATGTGCAGCGTTTGCGGCCCAGTCGTTTTTCGACTGTTCGCCACGCGGTGGAGGCGACGTCAGCGGAGATGCAATGGGGCGGCCTACGAGTACGCCGACAAGCAGTCGCCGACCGTGGACGTGGCCTACACCGCACACGACGGCGCAGCGCTGGCGGCCGCGTTCGGCGTCGCGCTGCCGGAGGATGTCGAAGTCGCGGACGCCTGCCTTGGGCTGGGGCGCTGGCCAATGGGGGAACGCTTGATGCTCTCGCTTCTCTCGGCCGTTTGCCAAGGGGCATGTTGCCTTGGCCGACGTCGGCAGCGTTGACGGTTGCCGCTCTCGCGGTCCCGCCGCAGCGGAACTCGCCTATTCCTCGTAGCTCAGCACCATCCCAGGACGCAGCACGCTGCGCGCGGACAGGCCGTTCTTCGCCAGCAGCGTCTGCACGGTGATGCCGTAGCGCTTGGCGATGGTCCAGGCGGTGTCGCCGTCGCGGACGGTGTGGGTGCGGCGCGCCGCGGGCGTGCGCTGGCGCATGCGTGGCGGCGTGGGCTCGGCGATGCTGGCGACGACACGCGTCGCCGGCGCTTCTTCGGCCTGCTGCGGTTGTGCCGCCAACGCCATGGCATCGGCAGCAGCGGTGGCGGCGCTGCCGCCGTTGCCGACCGGCGCCAGTACCGGCAGCGCGCGCTTTTTGTTGCGCACGCTGCCCAGCGCCGGATTCAGCCGTGCGACCTGGTTGCCCTGCAACGCCTGCTGCCGTGCCCATTCGTCCAGCGCCATGCCGGCGGGCAGGGTGCGCGCCTGCAGGATCGGCACTTCGCGGTCCAGCGAGGCCATCCATTCGTCGCGGGTCTGCGCCTGTTCCAGCACGCACGCCAGCGCGTGCAGCTTCTCGACGTAGGCATAGGTGATCGGCGACAGCCCCGGCAACTTGGCCGGCTGCGCGTTCTGCGCGTTCATGCCGGCGCGGCGCATCGACTGCAGCACGCGGTACTCGCCGGCGTTGTAGGCCATGATCGCCAGGCGCCAGTCGCCGCCGAACATGCCGTGCAAAGTCTTCAGGTAACGCACCGCGGCGCGGGTGGAATCCACCGCGGACAGGCGGCCGTCGTAGCCGCCTTCGACCGGCACGTCGTGGTTGCGGGCGGTGTCGGCGATGAACTGCCAGAGTCCGGCGGGACCACTGCTATTGCGCGCGGCGGGGCGGTAGCCGCTCTCCACGAACGGGATCAGCGCGAATTCGGTGGGCAGGTCGGCGGCGCGCAGTTCGTCCACCACGTAGCCGAACAGCGGCAGCACGTCCTCGTCCTCGTTGGCCAGCCGCGCCGGCGCGCGCGCGAACTGCTGCTTCCAGCGCGCGTCGGTGGCGCCGCCGTCGCATTGCGCGTCGGCCAGGCCGTCGCGGAAGCTGGCGAGGATGGTGTGGCCGTTACGCGTGGTCGCCGGCGGCAGCGCCGCGGCGTCCATCGGTAACACGTTCAGTCCGGCGACGGTTTGCTCCAGCGCCGCACCGATGGGTGCCGCCGCGCTCGCGGAGGAGGTTGCCGAGGCGAGCGCCAGGGTCAGCGCCGCCGTCAAGAACAGCGACCTCATGCGCGAAAATCGTCTTTCCAGCGCCTTAATTCGGCGAATACTTCCACTTCGTCGCGTGCGCCGCGGCCGAGCCGGGCGCCGACCGCCTGCTGGATCGCCGCCGAGGCGGTACGCAGGAACGGATTGGTCGCCACTTCGCTGGCGAGGGTGACGGGAACAGTGGGACGGGCAGCATGACGCATGGCCTGGACTTCCTGATGGCGCTGCCGCAAGGCAGCGTTGGTGGGATCGACCGTGACGGCGAATGCCGCATTGGCCAGGGTGTATTCGTGTCCGCAACACAGCAGCGTGGCGCCCGGGAGGGCAGCCAGCCGTTGCAGCGAACCCAACATCTGGGAGGGCGTACCTTCGAACATGCGCCCACAGCCTAGGCTGAACAGCGTATCCCCGCTGAACAGGTGGCCTTCGCCGACATAGGCCACGTGCGAACGGGTATGCCCCGGCACGAAAAGGGCCTGGAATTCCCATCCCAGCACCTGGACCGCATCGCCGTCGCCGACGCGCTGGCTGGCGAACGGGACCCGCGGCTCGTCCGCCGGGGCATACACAGGCAGGTCCGGCCAGCGCTCGCGCAGGGCCGCCACGCCGCCGATGTGGTCGTCGTGATGGTGGGTCAGCAGCACCGCGGCCGGTTGCAGTCCTTGCGCGGCGGCTTCGAACACCGGCTCGGCCTGACCGGGGTCGACCAGCACGGCGCGGCCATCCGCGGCGGCGATCGCCCAGATGTAATTATCCTGGAATGCGGGCAGGGCGATCAGTCGCATAGAATTGGCACCATGCCTGCCACCCCGTTCCCTCGTCAAGCCGCCGTCTCATCCTGGTTTGATACGGCGGTGGCGCAACAGCTGCTCCAGGCCGAGCAGCCGCTGATCCTCGACGCCTTGCTTGGACGCCCCGCGCAGCCTTGGTTGTGGCTGGCGCCGGTGCCGTTCGCGCCGTTGGCGCGCGAGCTGCCGGGGCGTGGCGTGCGCCTGCACCGCACCGCGCGCGGCTACGCCGGCGACCTGGTGTGCACGCTGCCGCTGCCACTGCCCTCGGAAAGCGTCAACGCGATCGTGCTGCAGCACGTGCTCGGCGCCGATGCCGCGGCGTTGCTGGAAGAGTGCGAGCGGGTGCTGCTGCCGGGCGGCCGGGTCTGGTTGTTCGCGCTCAACGCGGTCAGCCCGTACCGGCTGCGCTGGCGCCGGCAGGGCCTGGTGGCACGGCCGCCGGGCAGCTGGCGCGGGCTGCTGGGGCAGGCCGGGCTGCCGTGCACCGAGCCGCTGCGCTACCTCGGGCCGGTCTGGCCGACCCGCGGCGGCGTCGGCTCGGCAACCTCCGGCGCGCCGCTGCGCGCGGTGTGCCTGCTGCAGGCGGAAAAGCGCACCGCCGCCGGCATCGGCCCCATTCCGCTGCGCGCGCCGGTACGCTGGCGCGGTTCGGCCGCCTCCATCTGATTCCTGGACGACCATGAAGACTGTTGATATCCACACCGACGGCGCCTGCCTCGGCAATCCCGGCCCCGGCGGCTGGGCCGCGCTGTTGCGCTACAAGGGCCTGGAGCGCGAAGTCGCCGGCGCCGAGGCGCACACCACCAACAACCGCATGGAGCTGATGGCCGCGATCATGGCGCTGGAAACGCTCAGCGAGCCGTGCCAGATCGTGCTGCATACCGATTCGCAGTATGTGCGCCAGGGCATCACCGAATGGATGCCGGGCTGGGTGCGGCGGCAGTGGAAGACCGCCGGCGGCGACCCGGTCAAGAACCGCGACCTATGGGAGCGGCTGCATGCCGCCGCGCAGCGGCACAGCATCGATTGGCGCTGGGTCAAGGGCCACAGCGGCGATCCGGACAACGAGCGGGTCGACGTGCTGGCGCGCAACCAGGCGCTGCGGGTGCGCGCCGGCGGCGCCGCGGTCGCGTCCTGATCCTTTCCACGCCTCATCCTGCAGCGAGCCACATGCGTCAGATCATCCTCGATACCGAAACCACCGGCCTGGAATGGAAGAAGGGCAACCGCGTCGTCGAAATCGGCGCGGTGGAACTGCTCGAACGCCGCCCCAGCGGGCGCAACTTCCATCGCTATCTGCGCCCGGACTGCGACTTCGAACCCGGCGCGCAGGAAGTCACCGGCCTGACCCTGGAATTCCTCGCCGACAAGCCGGAATTCCACGAGGTGGTGGACGAGTTCCTGGCGTTCATCGACGGCGCCGAACTGATCATCCACAACGCCTCGTTCGATCTGGGCTTCCTCGACAACGAACTGTCGCGGCTGGGCACGTCCTACGGGCGCATCCTCGACCGTGCCACGGTCATCGACACGCTGTTGCTGGCGCGCGAGCGCTTCCCGGGCCAGCGCAATTCGCTGGACGCGCTGTGCAAGCGCCTGGGCGTGGACAACTCGCACCGGCAGCTGCACGGCGCGCTGCTCGATGCGCAGATACTCAGTGACGTCTACATCGCGCTGACCTCGGGGCAGGAGGAGATCGGTTTCGCCCTGGCCGACCAGCGCGGCAACCACGCCGACGGTCAACGCGCGGCGTTCGATATGGCGACGCTGCTGCCGCGGCCGCGGGTGCTGCCGACCGCGTCGGAGCTGGAGGCGCACCAGGCGCGGCTGGAAAAGCTGCGCAAGAAGGCTGGGCGCGCGCTGTGGGACGCCGACGAGCCGGTGCTGGCCGACGCCGTGGCTGGCTGAGCCGCTGCGGCGCTGAGCGCTGGCATTTGTCGGCGTGCGTCGGCGGGGATTCGCCATGCTGGTGCCGGAGCCGGTCTGCGCGGCAATGGCACGGACGGCGGCGCGGCCATCCAGGCACGCGCCGGAGCAGCGGTGGCATGGCCGGGTATGGGCGTGCGTGCTAGCGCAGCGTTAGCGCGGTCTCTTTTGACGGCACACGCTGCGGCATCGATGTTGCCAACCAGCTAACGCCGCGCTCGCGGTCGGCGCCATGGCCGGCACCGGTCGCGCGCCTGCCTGAACTCAGTGGCAGCGCACCAGGATCGCGGTGATGTTGTCCGAGCCGCCGCCGTCCAGCGCGGCCGCTACCAGCGTATCCACGCATTCCTGCGCGCTGCAGTCGTCGTGGCCGAGCGTGGCGGCGATGCCGGGGTCGTCCACTTCTTCGGTCAGCCCGTCGCTGCACAGCAGCAGCTGCATGCCCGGGCGCAGTTCGCCGGTCATCGTGGCCACGTTGAGGTGCAGCGGATCGGTGACGCCCAGCGCCTGGGTGACCACGTTGCGGTGTGGATGCGCGCGCGCCTGCTCGGCGGTCAGCGCGCCCTGCGCGATCAGTTCCTGCACATAGCTGTGGTCCTGGCTGAGCTGGGCCAGCTTGCCGTCACGCCACAGGTAGGCGCGGCTGTCGCCGACCCAGGCCACCTCGAAGCGGTTGCCCTGCACGCGCGCGGCGACCACGGTGGTGCCCATCGGCAAGGTGTCGTTGCGCCGGCGCGAGGCGCGGATGATCTCTTCGTCGGCGATGCGGATCGCCTGCGCCAGCGGGGTGCCGCTGCGCACCTCGCGGACGATGGCCTCGCGCGCCAGGGCGCTGGCCACCTCGCCGCAGGCATGGCCGCCCATGCCGTCGGCGACCAGCCACAGGCCGAGCTCGTTGTCGCCGTAATAGGTGTCCTCGTTGAGTTCGCGGCGCAGGCCGACGTGGGTGAGGTGTCCGAATTCGATCATTGCGCGCCCACGGCCGGCCCGGCTTCCTGTCATTCAAACGGCATCATCGCGGCCAAGCGGACATCAGGCAATCGCTGGCCGCGCCGCGGGGCAGGCGGGGTTCATGGCAGTGCGGGGGTGGGGACCGGGCTGCCGTGCGACGCGGCGCTTGTCCGCGCGCGGCGGGGACCGTATGATGCACGCCCCCGGTCCGCCGGGGACCACCCGGGAAGGTGGCAGAGCGGTTGAATGTACCTGACTCGAAATCAGGCAGGCGTTTATAGCGCCTCGGGGGTTCGAATCCCCCCCTTCCCGCCAGTTTCGCGGCAGCAGTATCGCCCGTGTGCAGAAGGCCCCGTCAGGGGCCTTTTGTTTTTGACGGCCGCGGCCACGCCGCGCCGACATGGCTTTAAGGCCTGCTGGTTACACTTCCTCTCAACTCTCGCCTGGGTGTGCCCATGTCCGAAATCCTCGTCCCCGTGTCCTTCGGCGAACTGCTCGACAAGATCGCCATCCTGCAGATCAAGTCCGAGCGCATCGGCGATGCGGCCAAGCTGGCCAACGTGCGCGCGGAGTTGTCGGCGCTGGAAAAGACCTGGATGGCGCATCCGGCCGCCAGCGGCGACGTCGCCCGCCTGCGCCTGGAGCTGAAGGCGGTCAACGAGCGCCTGTGGGTGATCGAGGACGAGATCCGGATCAAGGAGAAGGCGCAGGCCTTCGACGAGGAATTCATCAAGCTCGCACGCAGCGTGTACTACGAGAACGACGAGCGCGCGCGGATCAAGAAGGAGATCAACCTGGCACTGGGTTCCAGCTACGTCGAAGAGAAGTCCTACCAGGACTACCGCGGCGCGGCGTCCTGAGCGAAGCATCCGGGAGGCGTCGCCGCCTCCCGGTGTGGCCCCTGTAGGCCAGGGATGGGCGGATCAGGCGCGGGCGACCAGGATTCCGGTGAGCCGGCGCACCAGCGGCAACGCCAGCAGCAGGGTGGGAAGGCGCAGCCACGCCGCCGCCCGGCGCCCAGCCATAGCGAGTACACGCCCGGCGCCTGACCGACCGTACGCCGTGCACTGATCATCGAGACGACGTACGGCCACGCTCGGCCCGCGCACAAGCCGGCTTACATGCCCTGGTCGGCGCGGTAGCGCTCGAACGCGGCGATCGCGTCGTCCACGCCGATCAGCGCCATCACCGCGTCGAATTCGATCTTGCTGCCCCATTTCAGCTGCTCGGCCGGCTTGCCGAGGAACTTGCGCGCCGCCGCATCGTACTTGTCCACGCAGTAGCGGATGTCCGAATACGGGCCGCTGCGGCGCGGGTTGCTGGCCGCGTGCAGGCCCAGCACCTTGCTGCCCACGGCGTTGGCGATGTGCATCGGGCCCGAGTCGGGGGTCATCACCAGCGCGGCGCGCTGCAGCAGCGCCGGCAGTTGCTTGAGCGTGTCGCGGCCGACCAGGTCCAGCGCCGGCGCGCGCATCGCCGCGACGATGGCGTCGGCCGTGCTGCGCTCCAGTTCGCTGCGCCCGCCGCACAGCACCACCCGCCAGCCCTGCGCGGCGGCGTGGTCGGCGACCGCGGCGTAGCGGTCGGCGTACCAGTTGCGGCGCACGTGGCTGGAACAGGGCGAGATCAGCAGCGCTGGGCGGCCGTCCTCGGGCCATTGCGCCTGTGCCCAGGCGTGCGCGTCGTCGGGAATCGGCAGGTCCCAGCGCACCTGCGTCTGGCGCAGGCCCAGCGGTTCGCAGAAGCTGCCGATCGCGTCGAGCACGTGGATGCCGGGGCGGTCGGGGATGCGTTCGTTGACGAACAGGCCGTGCAGGTCCTTGGAGCGGCTGCGGTCGTAGCCGATGCGGCGGCGCGCGCGTACGAACGCGGACAGTACGTTGGCGCGCAGCGCCACCTGCATCTGCAGCAGCGCGTCGAAACCCTGCGCCGGCAGTTCGCGGCGCAGCGCGCGCATGCCGGCCAGGCCGCTGCGCTTGTCGTAGTCGTGGAAGATCACCCCGGGCAGGCCGTCGAGCAGCCTGTGCCCGCCTTTGTCGATGATCCAGTGCAGCGGCGGCGCGGCGGGCCAGGCGCGCTGCAGGGTGCGCACCAGCGGCACCACATGGGTCACGTCCCCCAGCGCCGACAGGCGCAACAGGCACAGCGAAGGGAGCGTTGCTGCCATGGTGTTGTTAGACTCGCTGAATGGTTGCATTCGACGCCACCGAAGCGCTGACGCCGTACCGCGAGGGCCGCGGCTATGGCGCCATTCTGTTCGACCGCCAACGGCTGCGGCAAGCCGAGCCGGCGCTGTTCTCGGCCGCGCACTGGGCCGAGCGCGCGCGCCCGGTGGACGAGGGCGGCCGCGGCGGCGCCTGGTTCGTCGATGCCCCGTTCGGCGCCAGCGTGCTGCGCCAGTACCGGCGCGGCGGCCTGGTCGCCAAGCTCAGCCGCGATCGCTACCTGTGGTCCGGCGCCGACCGCACCCGCAGCTTCGCCGAGTTCCGGCTGATGCGCGCGTTGATCGCACGCAAGCTGCCGGTGCCGCAGCCGCTGGCCGCCTGCTATCTGCGCCAGGGGCTGCGCTACCGTGCCGCGATCCTGATGGAGCGGCTGGAAGGGGTGCGCTCGCTGGCCGATCGCGCGCATGTCGCCGGCCGCGGCGCGCCGTGGGAGGAGACCGGGCGGCTGGTCGCGCGCTTCCACCGCGCCGGGCTGGACCACGCCGATCTCAACGCGCACAACATCCTGTTCGACGGCAACGGCCGCGGCTGGATGATCGATTTCGACCGCGGCGTGCTGCGCATCCCGGCCACACGCTGGCGCGAGCGCAACCTCAAGCGCCTGCACCGCTCGCTGCTGAAGCTGCGCGGCGAGCGCAGCGTGGACGAGGTCAACAAGGACTACGCGCGCCTGCGCCGCGCCTATGACCTGGCCTGGAACCGGGGCTACTGATGGCCTGGGCGCTGCGCTTCCAGGGCGTCGGCAATGCGTCGGCGGTGGAGCTGGGCTCGCCGATGGCCACGATCGAGCGCGACGCTGCGCCATGGCTGAGCATCGATTGCGGCGGCGAGGGCCTGAGCGCTTATGAGGCGCATTACCGGGCGATGCCGCAGGCGCTGTTCGTGACCCATGTGCACCTGGACCATGTGGCCGGCTTCGAGCGGCTGTTCGTGGACGCCTATTTCTCGGCGCGGCGCGGCAAGGTGCGGGTGTACGTGCCGGCGCCGCTGGTGCCGCTGCTGCATCGCCGGATCGGCGACTACCCGAACGTGCTGGCCGAGGGCGGCGCCAATTTCTGGGACGCGTTCCAGCTGATCGCGGTCGGCGACGCGTTCTGGCACGACGGGGTGCGGCTGGAGGTATTCCCGGTGCGTCACCATTGGCCGGACACCGCCTTCGGGCTGCGCCTGCAGGGCGCGCTGGTATGGAGCGGCGATACCCGGCCGATTCCGGAAATGCTGAGCCGTTATGCCGGCGACGGCGAACTGGTCGCGCATGACTGCGGCCTTCACGGCAATCCGTCGCATACTGGGGTCGATGACCTGGAACGGGAATATCCCGCCGAGTTGCTGCAACGCATGATGCTGTACCACTACGCCAGCGCCGAGGATGCCGAAGCCCTGCGCGCGCGCGGCCACCGCGTCGCGCGGCCGGGCGAGTGCGTGGCGCTGGAAACGCCGCGCGCGCCGCAGGTGCCGGCGCCATGAGCGCCGTGTTGCGCCCGCCGCTGCCGCTCGCGTCCATCGCGCCGTTGGATCGGCTGGGGCGGCCGTTGCGCGACCTGCGCCTGTCGGTGATCGAGGCCTGCAATTTCCGCTGCGGCTATTGCATGCCGGCCGACAAGGTGCCCGACGACTACGGCTTCGATGCGGCCTCGCGGTTGTCGTTCGAGCAGATCGAGACGCTGGTGCGCGGTTTCGTGCGCAACGGCGTCAGCAAGCTGCGCCTGACCGGCGGCGAGCCGTTGCTGCGCCGCGACCTGCCGGAACTGGTGCGGCGCCTGGCGCGTATTCCCGGCCTCGACGACCTGGCCATGACCACCAACGGCTCGCTGCTGGCGCGGCACGCGCAGGCCCTGCGCGATGCGGGGTTGCGCCGGGTCACGGTGAGCCTGGACGCGATCGACGCGGCGACCTTCCGGCGCATGTCCGGCGACCGCGGCGAGGTGGTGCAGGTGCTGGCCGGCATCGACGCGGCAGTGGCCGCAGGGTTGGGGCCGGTGAAGATCAATTGCGTGGTCCAGCGCGGCATCAACGACGATCAGGTGCTGCCGTTGCTGGCGCATTTCCGCGGCAGCGGCCACGTGCTGCGCTTCATCGAATACATGGATGTGGGCACCTGCAACGCCTGGCGCCGCGAGCGGGTGGTGCCTTCGGCCGAATTGCACGCGCGCATCGCCGAGCGCTGGCCGCTGCGCGCGCTGGATCCGCACTACGCCGGCGAAGTCGCCGCACGCCATGCCTTCGTCGATGGCGGTGGCGAGATCGGCTTCGTCAGTTCGGTCAGTGCGCCGTTCTGCGGCGATTGCCATCGCGCGCGGGTGTCGGCCGACGGCCAGCTCTACACCTGCCTGTTCGCCGCCGCCGGCACCGACCTCAAGCCGGCCCTGGCCGGCGGCGAGGACGCGCTGGCCGCGCGCGTGCAGGCGCTGTGGGGCCAACGCGGCGATCGCTACAGCGAACTGCGCGGCGATGCGCGCGCGGCGCGCGGCAAGCACGTCGAGATGTTCCTGATCGGCGGATGAGCGCAATGGACGAGTCGCTGAAGCACCGGTTGTTCGCGCTTGAGCTGGAATTGCTGGAGCCGGCGACGCGCGCCTCGATGGCGCGGTTGTCGGCGCTGCTCGACGAGGCGTTCGTCGAATTCGGTGCGTCCGGGCGCTGCATCGACAGGCAGGCGCTGCTGCAGGAACTGCCGGCAGAGGCCGGCGCGGTCCGCTATCGCGCGTTCGATTTGCAGGCATGGTTGCCGGCGCCGGATCTGGCGCAGCTGCGCTATCGCAGCGAGCGCCACGATGGCGACGGCGCGCCGGTGCGGCATGCGCTGCGCAGTTCGCTGTGGCGCTGCCGCGATGGCGAATGGCGCATGCTGTTCCACCAGGGCACGCCGATTCCCGGCGCCGCCTGAGCAGGGTGCCGTGGGAGCGGCAGCGCAGCCTATGAGCGAAGAAAAGGCCAAATACGCCGTCGCGGCGAGCAAAACGCTGACCCATCTGGACCCGCAGGGGCTGCCGACGATGGTGGACGTCTCGGCCAAGGCCGTCACCGCGCGCGTCGCCGTGGCCGAGTCGCGAGTGCGCTTTCCCGCCGCGGTGGCCGCGCAATTGCGCGCCGACGCGCTGCGCAGCGCCAAGGGCGGCATCGTCGACACGGCGGTGATCGCCGGCACCATGGCGGTCAAGCGCACCCACGAACTGATTCCGTTCTGCCATCCGCTGCCGATCGACGGCTGCCGCTTCGCGATCGATTGGGCCTCGCCGCAGGTGCTGCGCATCGAGTGCACGGTGCGCACCGTGCACCGCACTGGCGTGGAGATGGAGGCGCTGACCGGCGCCAGCATCGCCGCGCTGACCGTCTACGACATGTGCAAGGCGCTGACCCACGCGATGACGATCGGCCCGGTGCGGCTGCTCGGCAAGCGCGGCGGCAAGCGCGACGTCGGGAGCGCGACATGAGCGTGCGCGTGACCGTGCTGTATTTCGCCAGCCTGCGCGAGGCGGCGGGCATCGAGCGCGAACAGGTGCAGACCGCGGCCGCCGACCTGCGTGCGTTGTACGCCGAACTCGACGCGCGGCACGGCCTGCGCTGGCCGTCGCAGCGCCTGCGCGTGGCCGTGGACGGCGCCTTCGTGGGCTGGGACGACGCGCTGCGCGAGGGCAGCGAAGTGGTGTTCATTCCGCCGGTCTCGGGAGGCTGAGCGATGTCCGACACGCACCGCTTCCATCTTGCCGACAGCGCCCTGGACATCGTCGCGCTGCGCGCGCCGCTGGCGCACGCGCAGGCCGGCGCCTACGCCAGTTTCGAAGGCTGGGTACGCGACCACAACGACGGCCGCGCGGTCGATGGCCTGCGCTACGAGGCCTATGCGGCGCTGGCCGAGGCCGAAGGCCGGCGCATCGCCGACGAAGCCCTAGTCCGCTTCGACATCCTCGACCTGCGCTGCGTGCACCGCATCGGCGACCTGGCGATCGGCGACCTGGCCGTGTGGGTGGGCGTGGTCGCGGCGCACCGCGGCGCGGCGTTCGACGCGTGCCGCTACGTCATCGACGAGGTCAAGGCGCGGGTGCCGATCTGGAAGCACGAGCACTATCGCGAGGGCGACGCCGGCTGGTTGCATCCGGAGGCGTAGGGCCGGTCGCGTCGGCCACAACGCGACTGACGCGAACAGGGGCGAACCGCGCATAGGCGCCGAATCGGCCCATACGGCTTTATCTTCAGAAGTAAGGGTGGCGACCCCGCCGGCTGACCTCGGCGCCCGCGTCGATCGATACGCGCCGTGGGAATGCTGCCGTTGCGGGGATGGTTGCGCCGTCGCCACGGCCGTTGCCAACGACTGGCCAGGATCGACGCTTGCGGCACTGCGCGGGAACAGCCGCAGCTTGCCACCACCCATCGGTCGAAGTGACCGCATTTGCCTGGCGGATGTGTTTTCAGGAAAAGGGTGGCGACCCCGCCGGCTGACCTCGGCGCCCGCGTCGATCGATACGCGCCGTGGGAATGTTGCCGTTGCGGGGATGGTTGCGCCGTCGCCACGGCCGGTGCTAACGACTGGCCAGGATCGACGCTTGCGGCATGGCGCGGGACACAGCCGCAGCTTGCCAGCAGCATCCGGTCGAAGTGACCGCATTTACCTGGCGGATGTGTTTTCAGGAAAAGGGTGGCGACCCCGCCGGCTGACCTCGGCGCCCGCGTCGATCGATACCGTTGCTGCCTTCCGGCCCTGGCGGAGTTTTCGACCTAGCGTCGCGAGGGGCCGACGGGGCCACCATAGAGACGAAACCGCGCCGTGGCGCGGTCTTCCCTTTGAGTTCTTTCGCCGGTGGCGAAGAAACCCTGCGAGGGAAGCGCAATTCGAATCTGGCGGAGAGAGGGGGATTCGAACCCCCGAAGCGCGGTTTAGACGCTTACACACTTTCCAGGCGTGCTCCTTCAACCACTCGGACACCTCTCCGTGCCTGCCGGCGCGACTAGCCGACGGCAGGGGCGGGATTCTAGCCGTCGCGGGCGCCGTTAACAAGGAGAACGCTCTGCGCGGGCCGGGACTTGCCGCCGGGTCCGGCTCCGATAGCAAAAAAAGCGCCGGCCCGCCGCCGTCCAGGCCCGTGGCGCCGGTCCGGCCGCCGCTGCCGCTGAACGATCGACGCGGCGCGGCGTGGCACAATGGCGGTTCAGATGAAGACGGTTGCCTGATGTCCTATCTCGTTCTCGCCCGCAAGTGGCGCCCCAAGCGTTTTGCCGAGCTGGTGGGGCAGGAACACGTGGTCCGCGCGCTCACCAATGCGCTGGACAGCGGGCGCGTGCACCACGCGTTCCTGTTCACCGGTACCCGCGGCGTCGGCAAGACCACCATCGCGCGGATCTTCGCCAAGTCGCTGAACTGCGAACAGGGCACCAGCGCCGATCCGTGCGGGCAGTGCCCGGCGTGCCTGGACATCGACGCCGGCCGCTACATCGACCTGCTGGAGATCGACGCCGCGTCCAATACCGGCGTGGACGACGTGCGCGAGGTGATCGAGAACGCGCAGTACATGCCCTCGCGCGGCAAGTACAAGGTGTACCTGATCGACGAAGTGCACATGCTGTCCAAGGCGGCGTTCAACGCGCTGTTGAAGACGCTGGAAGAGCCGCCGGAGCACGTCAAGTTCCTGCTGGCGACCACCGACCCGCAGAAGCTGCCGGTGACGGTGCTGTCGCGCTGCCTGCAGTTCAACCTCAAGCGCCTGGACGAGGAGCAGATCCAGGGGCAGATGACCAGGATCCTGGCCGCCGAGCAGATCGAGGTCGATGCCTCGGCGATCGTGCAGTTGGCCAAGGCTGCCGACGGCAGCCTGCGCGACGGCCTGTCGCTGCTCGACCAGGCCATCGCCTATGCCGGCGGCGCGCTGCGCGACGACGTGGTGCGGGCGATGCTGGGCACGGTCGACCGCACCCAGGTCGGGGCGATGCTCGAGGCGCTGGCCGATGGCGACGGGCAGCGGCTGCTGCAGGTGGTCGCCACGCTGGCCGAGTTCTCGCCGGACTGGGGCGGGGTGCTGGAGGCGCTGGCCGAGGCGCTGCACCGGATCCAGGTGCGGCAGCTGGTGCCCGGCGCGGCGGTGGCCGGCCTGGACGGGCTGGACCCGGCGCCGTTCGCCGAGCGTCTGCGCCCGGAAATCGTGCAGCTGTGGTACCAGATGGCCTTGAACGGCCGCCGCGACCTGTACCTGGCGCCGAGTCCGCGCGCCGGGTTCGAGATGGCGGTGCTGCGCATGCTGGCGTTCCGCCCGGCGGGTGCGGCACCGCTGCCGCCCGCATCCGGGTCGGATACGACGACGGAAGGCCGTGCGCCTGCGACGCCCGTGGCTGCGGCACCTGCTGCCGCTGCGGCCAGCGTCGCCGCGCCGTCCGTCGCCGCGATGCCCGCGCCCGCCGCACCGATGATGGCGCCAGCGCCGGCAGCGGCTGCGGTCGCAGACAAGCCGACACCGGCGCCCGCACCGGTCGCGGCGCCCGCCGTGCTCGACCCGCCGTGGGAAACCGCTGCACCGGCCCCAGCACCGCCGGCGGCGACCATGGCGCCGGTCGCGCCGGCCCCCACAGCCGCGCCCGAGCCGGAAATGGCGATGGTGCCGCCGCTGGCCATCGCTGAGCGCACGCCCCCCGAATACGCCGCGCCGCGCGTGCTGCACGCGGCCGAGGACTGGCTGGAACTGGTCGCCGATTGCGGTCTGACCGGGCCGTCGCGGCAGCTCGCCGCCAACTCGGCCTTCGTCAGCCACGCCGACGGCGTGCTGCGGCTGTCGCTGTCGCCGGGCTTCGAATACCTGCAGTCCGAGCGCTCGCTCGGCGAACTGGCCGCGGCGCTGGCCGACGCGCTGGGCAGCCGGCCGAAGATCGTGATCGAAAGCGGCATCGCGGTCGATGCCGAGACCCTGCACGAGCGCTCGCACCGGCAACGCGGCGAGCGTCAGAGCGCGGCCGAGACCGCGTTCCTGCAAGACCCGGCGGTGCAAGCGCTGATCCAGCAGCAAGGCGCGCGGGTCGTGCCCGATTCCATCCGCCCCTACCAAGAGTAATCAAGCATGCGTGGGAACATCGCCCAATTGATGCAGCAGGCGCAGAAGATGCAGGAAAACCTGCAGCGCGCCCAGGAAGAACTGGCCCAGCTGGAAGTCACCGGCAGCGCCGGCGGCGGCATGGTCAGCGTGACCCTGACCGGCGCCAAGGAGTGCCGCAAGGTGCGGATCGATCCGAGCATCCTCTCCGACCAGGAGATGGCCGAGGATCTGATCGCCGCCGCTTTCAACGATGCGTGCAACAAGATCGACGCCGAGTCCAAGTCGCGGATGGGCGCGGCCACGGCCGGCATGCCGATTCCGCCGGGCATGAAGTTGCCGTTCTGAGAGGCCGGGATTCGGGAGTGGGGAGTGGGGATTCGCGAAGGCAAGCGCGAAGCCGCTGCTTCCCGATCCCGGAGTCCGACGTTCGAATCCCGAATTCATGTCTTCCCTGCTCGAACAACTGATCGAGGCCTTCCGGATCCTGCCGGGTGTGGGCCAGAAGTCGGCGCAGCGCATGGCCTATCACGTGCTCGAGCGCGAGCGCGACGGCGGGCTGCGCCTAGCCAACGTGCTGGCCGAGGCGGTGGAGAAGGTCGGCCACTGCACGCAGTGCCGCGATTTCAGCGAGACCGAGCTGTGCGCGATCTGCGCCAGCGCCGGCCGCGATCGCCAGCAGCTGTGCGCGGTGGAGTCGCCTGCCGACCGCCTGGCGATCGAGCACGCCACCGGCTACCGCGGGCTGTATTTCATCCTGCAGGGGCGGCTGTCGCCGCTGGACGGCGTCGGCCCGCGCGAACTCGGCCTGGACCGGCTCGGCACGCGGCTGGCGCAGGGCGAGATCACCGAGCTGATCATCGCCACCAATTCCACCGTCGAGGGCGAGGCCACCGCGCATTATCTGGCGCAGCTGGCGCGTCGGCATGGCGTGCGTCCTAGCCGGCTGGCGCAGGGCCTGCCGCTGGGCGGGGAGCTGGAGTACGTGGATCGCGGCACGCTGTCGCATGCGTTCGGCAGCCGCAACGAGGTCCCGCGCGGCGGAGCAGGCGAGTAGCGGCACCTCTGGCGATGGCTGCGTGTCGCCGAATTCGGCTATAACGACTGCCCCTTTCCGCTGTGCGAGCTGGCCCATGGACACCATCTTCGGCAAGATCATCCGCCGCGAAATTCCCGCGAGCATCGTGTACGAGAACGACGACGTGCTCGGCTTCAAGGACATCGCGCCGCAGGCGCCGGTGCACGTGCTGTTCATTCCCAAGCAGGTGGAGATTCCCACCCTCGACGACCTGGCGCCGGAGCAGGCTACGCTGGTCGGCAAGCTGGTGCTGGCCGCGGCCGCCTACGCGCGCGAGCAGGGCTTGGCCGAGGACGGCTACCGGGTGGTGATGAATTGCCGCGAGCATGCCGGGCAGACCGTGTTCCATCTGCACCTGCACCTGCTGGCAGGTGCGCCGCTGGGCCGCTTCGGCACGCCCTGAGCGGCCGCCGCGGCGCGATTTGCCGCAGCCCTGCCGGGCAAACAGAAAACGCCGCTTTTCAGCGGCGTTTTCTTCTCCATCATGACACAGCGCGTGGCGCCGGGCGGCTTACCACCAGCCGCGGCCCCAGCCCCAGCGCGGGCCCCACGGATCCCACGGGCCCCAGGGGCCGTACGGGTAGGCGGGGACCACGTCGACCTGGCGCACCACCGGCCACAGGTAGACCACGTCGGCATCGATCTTCGGCAGGCGGTAGTCGTACTCGCCGATGCGGGTGCTTTCGTAGCCGGCGACGTGGCCGATGAAGGTCACCTCGCGGCCGGGTTCGAACACCGCCGGGTCGTAGAAGCCGGAGCGGCAGGCGATGAAGCGGCCGTCGCTGGCGTCGGCCGAGTCGCTGTCCGGACGGCCGCTGGCGCTCAACGGCCGCGACAGCATCTGGAAGCAGGTCTGGCCCTGGCCGGGCTTGGTCTGGATGATCTTGCCGCCCCAACGCACCGAGGTACCGACCTGCTGGCCGGCGACCGAGTCGCGCGGGGTGACGGTGGCGAATTGGCCTTGCAGCGGCTTGGGCGCGGTCGCGCAGGCACCCAGGGCGAGAACGGCCAGGACGGGGAACAGCAATCGGATCTTCATCGAAATGCTCCGGTATGCGGACGGTGCCTGCGCAGGTCGCGCAACAATGAAGCCCTGTCCGAATCCGCGCCAGCGTAGCGCGAATCGGCGAAACGTTGGCTGAGCGAAAGCAACGCGTTTGCCTCCATCACCTGGTGTACACGCGATGCCCACAGCAGCGCCGGTTCGTGCGCTTCGCGGCCCAGGCCGAGCCGGGCGTAGCGCCGGCCCAGCCGGCGCCAGGCGCGCAGGAGCGGGTCGTGCTCGCGTTCGCCGCGCGCCAGCAGCCAGGCCATCCAGCCCAGCAGCAGGGCGGCGAAGCCGGCGAACAAGGCGACCAGTTGCGCCGGCTCCAGCTTGGCGATGCCCAGCTCGCTCAGCAGCCGCTGCTGGCGGTTGGCGTCGAACGACAGCACCAGGTCGTTCCAGCCGCGGCGCAGCCAGTCGCCGACGTCGCGCAACTGCCAGTCGGCGCTGCCGCCCTGGGCGCCGGCATCGCCGCCGAGGCGGTCTTCCAAGGTGTCGTAGATGCGTTCCGGGGCGACCGCGGCGGTCGGGTCCACGCGCACCCAGCCGCGCTGCGGCAGCCACACTTCGGCCCAGGCGTGGGCGTCCATGCGCCTTACCACCCAATAGCCGCCGAACGGATTGCGGGTGCCGCCGGCATAGCCGGTGACCACGCGCGCGGGGATGCCGGCGCCGCGCATCAGCACCACGAAGGCGGAACTGAAGTGCTGGCAGAACCCGGCCTTCTGCTGGAACAGGAATTCGTCCACGCCGTCGCGGCCGGGCAGCGGCGTCTCCAGCGTGTAGGCGAAGTCGCGGCGGATCCACTGCAGCGCGCGCGCCACGATCGCGGCATCGTCGGCGCCGGCCTGCTGCCGCCATTGTTTGGCCAGCGCCAGGGTGCGCGGGTTGTAGCCGGGCGGCAGCGCCAGCGCGCGCTGGCGCTGCGCCGGCGCCAGCGCGGCCTCGAAGCGCAGCGGCGGCGCCGAGCGCAGGCGCCAGCGGGTCAGCGCGCCGAGCGGGCGCTCGCTGTGCAGCACGTAGTCGGCGGAGATGCGGGTGCCTTCCGGCGCCTGCAGCGGCAGGTCCAGCGCCACCAGCTGGCGGCGATCGGTCGGCTCGACCTCGATCTCGTAATCCCACGCGGCCGCGCCGGTCTGCACCGCCGGCGCCGGCAGATACGCATTGCCCCGATCCGCACGCCAGGTACTGCCGTCGAAATCCCACAGCACCGGCCCACGCCAGTAGCGTTGCGCCGGTGCCGGCACGCGGCCGAAGAACTGCACGCGCAGCGCCGGGGTGTCGTCGGCCATCAGGTCCAGCCACTGGCCCGGGCTCATCGTGTCCGACAGGCCAGGCCGGCCCAGCGCGCGCTCGGGCACGCCCCACAGCGGCGAGCCCAGGCGCGGGAACAGCCAGAACGCGGCCAGTGCCAGCGGCAGGCCCAGCGCCAGCAGCCGGCCGACGCCGCGCAACTGGCCGCGCAGCGGCGGCGCGGCGCTGTGGCCTTCCTGGTCGGCCAGGCGCTGCATGCACAGCAGCGCGGCGATCACCGCGGCCAGCCCCAGCAGCATCGTGATCGGCCCCTGGTCCAGCAGGAACGCGGCGAACGGCGCGAACAGGGCGAAGCCGAGCAGGCTGCGCGCGTCGCGCAGCGTCTTCAGTTCCGACGGCTTGATCGCCAGCATCGCCGCGAGCATGGCGCAGCCGGTATCGCGGCCGAAGCGCATGCCGACCTGCCAGTAGATCGCCGCCAGCATCGCCGCCACCAGCAGCAGGCGCAGCGCGGCCGGCAGCGGTCGCCATGCCGAACTGGCGCCGATCAGCAGCGCGGTCGCCGCGAACAGCAGCGCCAACGCGCCGGGCAACTGCAGCAGCAGCGGCAGCAGCGCCAGCAGGCCGGCACCCAGCGCCCAGTGGCGGCTGCTGTCGCGCAGCGCGGGCGAGCGCGGCTCAGCCATGCGGCAGCAGCGCCAGTGCGCGCAGGCACAGGTGTCGGTGTTGCGGGCCGCGGCCCGGGCCCAGCGGCGGCTGCCCCGGCAACAGCAGGCGGTAGCGGCGGCCGTCGCGCTCGGCCTCGTTGACCCAGCGTGCCAGCCGCGCGATGCGGCGCTCGTAGGGCAGCGCCGGCAGGCTGCGCCAGTCGAGCACCACGTCCACGCCGATCGGGCGTTCGTATTCGCGCACCAGCAGCGTGTCGCGGCGCGCCGAGTGCTTCCAGGAGATCGCACGCGGCGCATCGCCGGCGCGGTACGGGCGCAACTGCTGCAGCTCTTCACCGAGCGCGTGCAGGCGGGTCTGGGTCGGGGTGCCGTCGCCATGCGGCAGCGGCGGCCCTTCCTGCTCCGGTTGCGGATAGACCAACAGCGGCGCGTCCGGCCAGAACCAGGCCCAGGCGCGCAGCAGGCCCAGCGGCTGGGTGGTGGAAATGCGGATGCGCTGCAGGTCGAGCCAGCCACGGCGTTCGGTGGGCAGTTCCAGGTCGGCTTCGGTGGCGCCGTCGCCGTGCAGGTCGATGTAGGTGTGCCGGTCGGCATGCGCCACGCGCAGGCCACGGCGCTGCCGGGCGTCGCCGGCGGCCAGCGCCAGGCGCAGCCGCAGCGGCGTGCCGGCCGCGACCGGTTCGGCCGACAGCGCGTCCAGGCGCAGTCCCGACAGCTGCAGGTGGGCCGCGATCGCGCTGGCGATGGCGGCCGCGCCGAGCAGCATCGCCAGCAGCAAGGCAGGGTTGTTGTTGTAGTTCAGCGCGCCGAGCAGCATCGCGCCGAGCAACAGCGCCAGGAAGCCGCCGAACGGCGTGGGCAGGATGTAGATCCGGCGCCGGTCCAGCCGCACCGGCAACGACTCGGGATCGCGCGGCCGCGCCAGCCGTGCCAGCGCCTGCCGCCACTCGCGCAGCCGTGCCCGCATCGGCCTCAGTCCACCGCCACGCTGTGCAGGATCGCCTTGGCCAGCGCTTGCCCGGAGGCCGACTCCTGTTCGGCCACCAGGCGATGTTCGGCGACCGCCACGAACAGCGCCTGCACGTCCTCGGGCAGCGCATGCGCGCGGCCGAGCAGCAGCGCGTGCGCCTTGGCCGCGCGCAGCAGCGCGATGCCGGCGCGCGGCGACAGGCCCACGCGCACGCCGGGATGCTGGCGGCTGCGTGCGAGCAGCGCCTGCACGTAGCCGACCAGCGCGTCGCTGGCGTGGATCTGTTCCACGCTGTGCCGCAGCGTGGCCATGTCGGTGTCGCTGAGCAGCGGCCGGGCCTGTGCGATCAGGTCGCGGCGGTCGCTGCCGCTGAGCAGCGCGCGTTCGGATTCGGCGCTGGGATAGCCCAGCGCCAGCCGCAGCAGGAAGCGGTCCAGCTGTGAATCGGGCAGCGGGAAGGTGCCCGACAGGTCCACCGGATTCTGCGTGGCGATGACGAAGAACGGCGCCGGCAGCGGATGCGTGGTGCCGTCCAGGGTGACCTGCTGTTCGGCCATCGCTTCCAGCAGCGCGCTCTGCGTGCGCGGCGGCGCGCGGTTGATCTCGTCGGCGAGCAGCACGTGCGCGAACACCGGCCCGGGATGGAACTGGAACTGGCGCGATTGCGCGTCGTACACCGACACGCCGAGCACGTCGGCCGGCAGCAGGTCGGAGGTGAACTGCACGCGTTGGAAGCTCAATCCCAGGCTCGCGGCCAGCGCATGCGCCAGCGTGGTCTTGCCAAGCCCGGGCAGGTCCTCGATCAGCAGATGTCCTCCGGACAGCAGCGCGACAAACGCCATGCGCACTTGCTGCGGCTTGCCCAGAACCAGCGAATTGACCTGCTGCTGGGCCTGCGCGAGCGCCTCGCGCAGCGTATCGGTTAGCATTTCCGGCAAGCGGGGCGGAGTAGGCATCGCATTCTCGCAACGGTTTAGGGGAGTCTAAAGGCAATGCAAGGCGAACAACGTGCACGCACCACCTTCATGGTGCTGTGGATGCTGGTCACCGCAGCCAAGCTGCTGGTGGCCGCGCGCCTGCCGTTGTTCGTCGACGAGGCGTTCTATTGGCAGGAAGGCCAGCACCTGGCCGCCGCCTATTCGGATCTGCCCGGGCTGACCGCCTGGCTGGCGCGGCTGGGCGTGGCGCTCGGCGGCGAACATTTGTTGGCGCTGCGCGCGCCGTTCCTGCTGTTGTCGGCGTTGATGCCGTGGCTGATCGCGCGCATCGCCACGCGCTGGTTCGGTGCGGTGGCCGGCTGGCGCGCCGGCAGCCTGACCTTGCTGATGCCGCTGTCGGGCACGCTCGGCATCCTCGCCCTGCCGGACGTGCCGATGGCGCTGGCGACGATCCTGTGCATGGACGCCAGCGCGCGGCTGCTGCGCCAGATCGATGCGATGAGCGCGGTGGAACTGGCGCTGGGCCTGACCCTGGGCGCGCTGAGCCATTACCGCTTCGCCGGGGTGATCGGGGTCGGCGCGATTGCGCTGCTGCTGATCCCGCAGGGCCGGCGCATGCTGCGCGATCCGCAGGTGTGGGTGGCGCTGGCGATGGGCATCGTCGCCTGGCTGCCGCTGCTGGCCTGGAATGCGGACAACGGCGAGGCCGGGGTCAAGTTCCAGTTGATCGATCGGCATCCCTGGAGCTTCCAGCCCAGCGGCATCGCCTTCGTGCTGATCCAGGGCCTGCTGGTCACGCCGCTGCTGGCGGTGGCGATGTGGAAGGTGGCGCTGGTGGCCACGCGCGGCGGCGGCAGCGGCGGCGCGCGCGTGCAGTGGCGCTATTTCGGCCTGCTCGGCGGCGTGTCCACGCTGGGCATCTTCCTGCTCGGCTTCTTCACCGATGCCGAGCGCATCAGTTTCCATTGGCCGTTGCCGGGCTATCTGGCCTTGCTGATCGCCGCGCCGGTGATCCTCAACGGCTGGCCGAAGCGGCTGCGTCGCGCGACCTGGCTGCTGACCGGGATCGGCCTGGTCGGCGCGTTCGGCTATTACCTGGCGGTGTCGGTGCCGTCGGTGCGCGAGCATGCCGCCGGCGACAAGTACTACCCGCGCAACTTCGCCGGCTGGAAGCCGCTGGCCTCGGCGGTGCGCCGCGAACTGGCGGCGATGCCGGCGGGCACGCAGGTGCTGGCCGACAACTTCAAGGTCGGCGCCGAGCTCGGTTTCGAACTGGGCGATGCCGATATCCAGGTGCTGCCGCACGCGTTGAACGACAAGCACGGACGCAGCGCGCAGCTGCGCCAGTGGGGCCTGCTCAGCGACGGCCGGCGTGATGGGCCGCGGCTGCTGGTGCTGTCGCCCAGCGACATGAAATACCGGCTGCTGCTGCAGCGCTATCACGCGGTCTGCGAACTGGTCGGCCCGTTGCCGCCGCCGAAGGTGGTGTCCAGCGATCACGGCAACCAGCGTTTCCTGCTGTTCGCGCTGCCGGCGCAACGCCTGCCCGGACCGTGCACGACGCCGGCGATGGCCTGGTTCAACGCGCCGGGCGTGGGCGACAAGGTGGCGCCGCATTTCGAGGTGTCCGGCTGGGCGTTCAAGGACGGCGTGGGCATCGCCCGGGTCGAGGTGCTGCTCGACGGCAAGGTCGCCGCGCAGGCGCGCTACGGCGAGACCTACGACATCACCGCGTTCTGGAAGATCTCCACCGATCCTGGCCATCCCAACGTCGGCTTTCGCGCCGAACTCGATGCCAGCGGATTGGCGCCGGGCACGCATTGGCTCGGCCTGCGCCTGCATGGCCGCGACGGCAGCGTCGAGGAGTGGTGGGAGCAGCCGATCGAACTGCGCCGCCGCTGATAGCATGGCGCGCCTTTCCACGCCCGCCGCGCAGGACCGCCCACCGCCCATGCCGAGTCTTTCTGCTGCCCACGCCGCGGCCCTGCCGCGGATCGCGGTGCTGGTTCCCTGCCACAACGAAGCGGCCACGATCGGCCAGGTGATCGCCGCGTTCGCCGCGCAGTTGCCGACGGCGAGCATCCACGTGTTCGACAACAATTCCAGCGACGCCACCATCGAGCGCGCGCGCGCGGCCGGCGCGCAGGTGCGTGAGGTTGCATTACAGGGCAAGGGCAACGTGGTGCGGCGCTTGTTCGCCGATGTCGATGCCGACGTGTACGTGCTGGTCGATGGCGATGCGACCTACGACGCGGCGATGGCGCCGGCGCTGATCGAGCGCCTGCTGCGCGATGGCCTGGACATGGTGGTCGGCGCGCGGCGCAGCGAGGAGGCCGCCGCCTATCGCGCCGGGCACCGCGTCGGCAACGTGCTGCTGACCCGCTGCGTGAGCTTCCTGTTCGGGCGCAGTTTCGACGACATGCTGTCCGGCTACCGGGTGTTCTCGCGGCGCTACGTGAAGTCGTTTCCCGCACATGCCGCCGGCTTCGAGACCGAGACCGAACTGGCGGTGCACGCGCTGCAGTTGCGCATGCCGGTGGCGGAAGTGGCCACGGCCTACGGCGCGCGGCCGCAGGGTTCGCAAAGCAAGCTGCGCACCTGGCACGACGGCACGCGGATCCTGCTGACCATCCTGCGCCTGTTCAAGGCCGAGCGGCCGTTGCTGTTCTTCTCGCTGGGCTTCGGCGCCTGCGTGCTGTTGGCATTTGGGCTGGCGGTGCCGTTGGTGCTCACCTATGCGCACACCGGGCTGGTGCCGCGCTTCCCGACCGCGATCCTGTGTTCGGCGCTGGTGCTGCTCGGCTTCCTGTTGCTGGCCTGCGGGCTGATCCTGGACACGGTCACGCGCGGCCGGGTCGAGGCCAAGCGCCTGGCCTATCTGGCGATCCCGGCGCTGCCGTTGCGTTCGCCGTCGGCGTCTGCCGCGGTCGAAGACGACCACGCATGAGTGCAGCAAGCGACGCAGTGCCGCGTCCGAGCCGCCGCCAGCGTCTGCTGCGCGCGCTGGATCGCCGCTTCGCCTTCCACAGCCGCGGCAACGTGATCGCCGCCGGCGTAGCGGTCGCGCTGCTCGGCGGCCTGCTGTCGCTGCTGCTGGGCCAGGACGCCAACTGGGATCTGCGCAATTACCACCTGTACAACGGCTATGCCGCGCTGCACGGCCGCCTCGGCACGGACCTGGCGCCGGCGCAACTGCAGAGCTACTTCAATCCGTTGCTGGACGTGCTGCACTACGCGCTGATGACTGGCCTGCCGGCGCCGCTGGCGGGCTTCGCGATGGGCGCGCTGCACGCGCTGGCGTTCCTGCTGCTGGCCGGCATCGTCTGGCAGGTGCTGGATCCGCGCCTGGATCGGGCGCGGTTGGCGCCGTGGCTGGCCCTGGCCGGCATGTGCAGCGCCGCGTTCCTGTCCGAATTCGCCGGGACCATGGCCGACAACAGCAGCGCACTGCCGGTGCTGGGCGCGTTGCTGGCCGCGCTGCACGCGCAGCGCCGGCAGCAGGCGGCCGGGCAGGGCGTGGCGGTGGCGTGGTGGGCGCTGGCCGGTGCGTTGCTGGGCCTGGCGCTGGCCTGCAAGCTGACCAATGCATCGTTCGCGCTTGCGCTGGGCGTGGCCGCGCTGGTCGCGGGCGGGCGCATGCGGCAACGCGTCGGCGGCGCCGCGGTGCTGACCGCGGTCACCGTGCTCGGCTTCGCGGTCCTGGCCGGGCCGTGGTTGCTGGGCGTGTGGAAGGCCTTCGGCAACCCGCTGTTCCCGCAGTTCAACAGCCACTTCCTGGCGCCGCTGGCGCAGCCGGTCGCGCTCAGCGATACGCGTTGGCTGCCGCAGGGCTGGCTGCAGTGGCTGAGCTGGCCGCTGCACTTCTCGCTCGCGCCGAACCGGGTCAGCGAGGTCGCCTTGCGGCAGATCGTCTGGCCGTTGCTATACCTGGTCGGCGTGGCCGCGCTGCTGCGGTTCGTGCTGCGCCGGCCACCCCGGCCCGCGGCGGCCAGCGACGTGGTCGCGCCGGCGTGGCGCGCGCTGCTGGTGTTCTTCGTGGTCGCGTACCTGGCCTGGCAGTCGGTGTTCAGCATCCAGCGCTATCTGGTGGTGCCGGAGTTGCTGGCGCCGCTTGTGCTGTGGGTCGGGCTGCGGCGCTTGCTGCCGGCACGCATCGCCGCGCCGGCGGCGCGCTGGGCGCTGATCACCTGCGCACTGGTCGCCATACAGGGCTGGGGCGACTGGGGCCACGAACGCTGGGCGCGCGCGGCGTTCCGGGTGCAGGCGCCGAGCATGCCGCAGCCAGCGCGCAGCCTGGTGCTGCTGGTCGGCGACGTGCCGCAGTCGTGGCGCATCCCGTTCCTGCCGGCGCAGGCGGCGTACGCGTCGGTGGCGTCCAATTTCCCCGAATCGCCGGCCTATGCCGAGCGCGTGCAGGCGCTGCTGGCCGAACGCGGCCAGGGCTATGCGCTGTTGCCGGCGACGGTGGATCGCAACGTCACGCGGTTGCAGCGGCTCAATGCGCTGGCTGCGCGCCTGGGCCTGGACCACGGGCCGGACTGCCGGCTGATGCGGCGCCTGGCGCACCGGCCGGTACGCGCGGCAGTGACCAAGCGCGATGGCCGCTGCCAGTGGACGATCCTGCCGGAACGGGCCATCGACATCGCCGCCGGCGACCGCCAGGCGTTGGCCCTGGCCGACCAGCAACTGGCCCGCTACGGCCTGGTCTTGCAGCTGGACACCTGCGCGGTCCACGAGTCCTGGGTCGGGCAGGCGCGCTTCCCGTACCAGTGGTGCCGGGTCGGCCGGCGCTGATCGCGCTGAGTCAGGGCAGCACGTAGCCGGCCTCGCGCAGCAGCCCGGCCAGGCCGATCAGCGGCAGCCCGACCAGCGCGGTCGGGTCCTGGCTGTGGATCGCGCTGAACAGGCTGATGCCCAGGCCTTCGCACTTGAAGCTGCCGGCGCAGTCCAGCGGCTGCTCGGTGGCGACGTAGCGGGCGATCTCCTCGGCCTGCAGCACGCGGAAGCGCACTTCGGTCAGGTCGCACAGCTGCAGCGCCCGTTCGCCGCGCAGCAGGCACACCGCGGTATGGAAGCGCACGCTGCGTCCGGACATCGCCGCCAGCTGCGCCTGCGCGGCCTCGGCATGGCCCGGCTTGCCCAGCGGCTGGCCATCGAGTTCGGCGACTTGGTCGGAGCCGATCACCCAGGCATCGGCGGCGCCAGCGGCTACCGCCGCGGCCTTGGCCCGCGCCAGGCGCTGCGCCAGCGCCAGCGGCGCTTCCCCGGGCAGCGGCGTCTCCTCGACCTGCGGGCGGGCGCTGTCGAACGGCAGGCGCAGGCGCTGCAGCAGCTCGCGACGATAGACGGAGGTGGAGGCCAGGATCAGGCGCGGCATCAGCGGTCGGGCAGGGCGGCGCGGGCGCCGGGGCCGGCAGTCTGCGGCGGCAGGCCCGGGCCGGGCAAGCAGGTCGTTGGACGGGCAGAATGACGAGCGTGGCAGGATGACAGGGACGGGTTTGACAGAGCCTGTCCTAGTCCTTAACATTCTGCGGCTTATGTCCGCGAACGTGCCCGAACTGTTGGATGCCTGGCGGATGGTCGCAGCGCGCAGGGTCTTCGAAGACCGTCTGCCGCTCTCGGCGATGACCCGTCTGCAAGGCAGTCTGGCCGATACCGAAGGCGAATGCCGCTACACGCTGGAATTCGGCCGCGACGCTGTACTGCAAGTGTCCTACGTCGAACTGACGCTCGAAACCGAGCTGCCGCTGATCTGTCAGCGCAGCCTGCAGCGCTTCCTGCTGCCGGTGTCCAGCGTACAGCGGCTGGGGCTGATTCGCAGCGAGGCCGAAGAGGCCGCGCTGCCGCCGGAGTACGAGGCCTTGCTGGTGCCGGACGACGGCATGCTGCGGCCCGCCGATCTGGTCGAGGACGAGTTGGTGCTGGCGGTTCCGCTGGTGCCGGTGGCGCCCGGAAGCGAGGCGGTCGAACAGGACTGGCCGGCGACCGAGGAAGAGGTGAGCAAGGCCAACCCGTTCGCGGCGTTGGCGGCGCTGAAGAAACAGTAGCGGTCGGCCCGCCGGCCCGCTGCCTTGAAGGTTGTTGCCGGACGCGCGCGTCCTGCGCGACGTAATGACGACAGATGTAAACGAACCGAGTTTGGAGCAATCCCATGGCTGTGCAGAAATCCCGTGTCACCCCGTCCCGCCGCGGCCAGCGCCGTTCGCATGACGCCCTCAGCGCCAAGCAGCTGTCGACCGACCCGACCAGCGGCGAGATCCACCTGCGCCACCACATCACCGCCGACGGCTACTACCGCGGCAAGAAGGTGATCGTCACCAAGACCTCGCAGGTCGAAGAAGATTGATTTGTGCCCGTCCCTCGCGCCGCGGCGGACGGAGTCACCCATCTTCACAGGCCGCGCCCGCACGGGCGGCCTGCGTAACAGGCAACAGGAATCAGCATGAGCAAGCGGATCTATTCCAGGATCGCGGGCACCGGTAGCTATTTGCCTGAAAAAGTGTTGACCAACGACGATCTGTCGCACATGGTCGATACCAGCGACGAATGGATCCGCAGCCGTACCGGCATCCGCGAGCGGCACATCGCCGCGCCGGGGCAGACCGCCGGCGACCTCGGCTACGAAGCCGCGTTGAAGGCGATCGAGGCGGCCGGCATAGACGTCGCCGCGCTGGACATGATCGTCGTCGGCACCACCACCCCGGATCTGATCTTCCCGTCCACCGCCTGCCTGATCCAGGCGCGGCTGGGCGCGGTCGGTTGCGCCGCGTTGGACGTCAACGCCGCCTGCTCGGGCTTCGTCTACGCGCTTAGCGTGGCCGACAAGTTCATCCGCTGCGGCGACGCCAAGACCGTGCTGGTGATCGGCACCGAGACCCTCAGCCGCATCGTCGACTGGACCGAGCGCACCACCTGCGTGCTGTTCGGCGACGGCGCCGGCGCGGTGGTCCTGCGCGCCGACGAAGACACCGGCATCCTCAGTACCCATCTGCATGCCGACGGCAGCAAGAAGGAACTGCTGTGGAATCCGGTCGGCATCTCCACCGGGCTCGGCGATGGCACCGGCGACGCCTCCGCCGGCGGCATCCAGATGAAGGGCAGCGAGGTGTTCAAGTACGCGGTCAAGGCGCTGGACGCGGTGGTCGACGAGACCCTCGACGCCAACGGCCTGAACAAGGGCGACCTGGACTGGCTGATCCCGCACCAGGCCAACCTGCGCATCATCGAAGCCACCGCCAAGCGCCTGGAGCTGTCGATGGAGCAGGTGGTGGTGACGGTGGACATCCACGGCAACACCTCGTCCGCCTCGGTGCCGATGGCGCTGGACGTGGCGGTGCGTTCCGGCCGCGTGCAGCGCGGCCAGCTGCTGCTGCTGGAAGCCTTCGGCGGCGGCTTCACCTGGGGCTCGGCGCTGCTGCGCTACTGAGTCCGGGAATCCCCGCGGCATGGCGCCAGGCGCGCCATGGCCCGCGGCGGGTGCGAGCGCGCCATGCGCCTAACCCCGGTGCAAGCGGCGGCGATGGCCGCCTCCATTGCGTTGATCCAATCCTTTGACCCAAGGGGCGGCCCGATCGAACGTCGGGATCCGCACGAAAGCGCATGCCCGCTCGAACCTCGGCCGATCCAACGCTGGCGCGTCCCGCCGCCGCGGCGCGGTCGCCGGTCCCGGACGCGGTCCCCGTCGCGCTGCGCCGGGTCGCGCGCCGTCCGTATCCGGCCGCGCTGCGACCGCCGCCGTGCCGGCGCACATACGCCCGGGTACAGACGCACGGCCGGTTTCGCCCGTATCATCGCCGCTCGATTTTTGCAGGCGCATCCGCGTGACCGATTCCACACTCGCCTTCGTTTTCCCCGGCCAGGGTTCGCAATCGCTGGGCATGCTGGCCGAACTGTCCGAACTGCACCCGCAGCTGCGCGACAGCTTCGTCGAGGCCTCCGACGGCGCCGGCGTCGACCTGTGGGCGCTGACCCAGGGCGGCCCCGAGGAAATGCTCAACCGCACCGAATACACCCAGCCGGCGCTGCTGGCGGCGAGCGTGGCGCTGTGGCGGCTGTGGCTGGCCCAGGGCGGCGCGCGTCCGGCGCTGCTGGCCGGGCACAGCCTGGGCGAATACAGCGCGCTGGTCGCGGCCGGCGCGCTGTCGCTGCACGACGGCGCGCACCTGGTGCGCCTGCGCGGCCAGCTGATGCAGGACGCGGCCCCGGCCGGGGTCGGCGCGATGGCCGCGGTGATCGGCGCCGAGGACGCGCTGGTCGAGGAGGTCTGCGCGCAGGCCGCCGGCAGCCAGGTGGTGGTCCCGGCCAACTACAACTCGCCCGGCCAGGTGGTGATTGGCGGCGACGCGGCGGCGGTCGACCGCGCGCTGGCGCTGCTGGCCGAGCGCGGCGTGCGCAAGACGGTGAAGCTGGCGGTCAGCGTGCCCTCGCATACGCCGCTGATGCGCGAGGCGGCCAACCGCCTGGCCGAGGCGATGCGCGGCATGGCCTGGCACGCGCCACACCTGCCGGTGGTGCAGAACGTGGATGCGCAGGTGCACGACGGCGTCGATGCGATCCGCCAGGCGCTGGTCGAGCAGTTGTACCTGCCGGTGCGCTGGACCGGCTGCGTGCAGGCGCTGGCCGCGCGCGGCGCCACCCGCGTGGCCGAATGCGGCCCGGGCAAGGTGCTGACCGGGCTGATCAAGCGCATCGACAAGTCGCTGGACGGGCGCGCGCTGGCCACCCCGGCCGACTTCGCCACCGCGCTCGAGACCTGGGCCGCCTGATCCCGCTGCCGCGCGCGGGCGGGTACGTCCGCGGCGGTCTCCTTTCCCGCGGCGCCTCGCGCGCCGTCCGTCCCCCAAGGAACAGCAGATGAGCAAGCCATTGCAGGGCGAGATCGCCCTGGTCACCGGCGCCAGCCGCGGCATCGGCGCGGCCATCGCCGACACCCTGGCCGCGCAGGGCGCCACCGTCATCGGCACCGCCACCTCCGCCTCCGGCGCGCAGGCGATCGGCGAGCGGATGGCCGCCAACGGCGGCCACGGCCGCGCGCTGGACGTCACCGACCCGGCCGCGGTCGAGACGCTGATCGAGGCGATCGGCAAGGAATTCGGCGCGGTCTCGATCCTGGTCAACAACGCCGGCATCACCCGCGACAACCTGCTGATGCGGATGAAGGAAGAGGACTGGCAGGCGATCATCGACACCAACCTGACCAGCGTGTTCCGCACCTCCAAGGCGGTGCTGCGCGGCATGATGAAGGCGCGCAAGGGCCGCATCGTCAACATCGCCTCGGTGGTCGGGGTGACCGGCAATGCGGGCCAGGCCAACTACGCCGCGGCCAAGGCCGGAATCATCGCCTTCTCCAAGTCGATGGCCAAGGAAATCGGCTCGCGCGGCATCACCGTCAACGTGGTCGCGCCGGGCTTCATCGACACCGACATGACCAAGGCCCTGCCCGAGGCGCAACGCACCGCGCTGCTCGAGCAGATCGCGCTCGGCCAGCTCGGGCAGCCGGCCGACATCGCCAACGCGGTGGCGTTCCTGGTCGGCCCCGGGGCCGGCTACATCACCGGAGAGACCCTGCATGTGAACGGCGGGATGTACATGCCGTAAGCCTGCGGCGCAAGGACTGCGCCTAAGTGGCTGATCGATGGGCGTTTGTGCAGCGATGCAAGCGCCGGGCGGTTTCCACTACACTATCCAACGCGGCCATCGCAGCCCGATGGCGTTTTTGAACCACCACTACTCCATCTGGAGCGATATCCCAATGAGCACCATCGAAGAACGCGTCAAGAAAATCGTCGTCGAGCAACTCGGCGTCAAGGAAGAAGAAGTCACCAACAGCGCATCGTTCGTCGATGACCTGGGTGCCGACTCGCTGGACACCGTCGAGCTGGTGATGGCGCTGGAAGAAGAGTTCGAGTGCGAAATTCCGGACGAAGAAGCCGAGAAGATCACCTCGGTGCAGCAGGCCATCGACTACGTCAAGTCGCACGTCAAGAGCTGATGCTCCGTTCTCGATCGCGATCGGCGCCTGCGTGGGTCCGGTCCGCGTGACAATCCCATGGGGCCGCGCTTGCGGCCCTGTGTTTTTACAGCGTCAACGCCGCGCGTACCGCGGCGAGGAGATTTCGCAATGAGCCGTCGCGTCGTCGTAACCGGCATGGGCCTGGTATCGCCGTTGGGCAATGACCTGGCCAGCAGTTGGGATGGAATCGTCAACGGGCGTTCCGGCATCGGCCCGATCACGCAGATCGATGCGTCGCAGTTCACCACCAAGATCGCCGGCGAGATCAAGGATTTCGATCCGACCAAGTTCATGTCCGCCAAGGACGTCAAGAAGATGGATTCGTTCATCCACTATGGCGTCGGCGCCTCGTTCATGGCGCTGGACGATTCGGGCCTGGTGATCGACGACAGCAACGCCGAACGCATCGGCGCGATCCTCGGCTCGGGCATCGGCGGCCTGCTCGGCATCGAAGAGCAGACCATCAAATTCCACGAGGGCGGCGCGCGCAAGATCTCGCCGTTCTACGTTCCCAGCACCATCATCAACATGCTGCCGGGGCAGGTGAGCCTGATCAAGGGCCTGAAGGGCCCGACCTTCTCGGCGGTCTCGGCCTGCGCCACCTCCAACCATTCGATCGGTACCGCGCTGCGCATGATCCAGCACGGCGATGCCGACGTGATGCTGGCCGGCGGCGCCGAGCGCGGTTCCTCGCCGACCTCGGTCGGCGGCTTCTGCTCGATGAAGGCCATGTCCACCCGCAACGACGATCCCGCCGCCGCCTCGCGGCCGTGGGACAAGGGCCGCGACGGCTTCGTGCTCGGCGACGGCGCCGGCGTGCTGGTGCTGGAAGAGTACGAACACGCCAAGGCGCGCGGCGCGCGCATCTATGCCGAGCTGGTCGGCTTCGGCGCCAGCTCCGACGCGTTCCACATGACCGCCCCGAGCGAGGACGGCGAAGGCGCCGCGCGCAGCATGCTGGCCGCGATCAAGGACGCCAAGCTCAATCCCGAGCAGATCGACTACCTCAACGCGCACGGCACCTCCACGCCGCTGGGCGATCTGGCCGAGACCCTGGCGATGAAGCGCGCGCTGGGCGACCACGCCTACAAGACCATGGTCAGCTCGACCAAGTCGATGACTGGCCATCTGCTCGGCGCGGCCGGCGGCGCCGAGGCGATCTTTTCGGTGATGGCGCTGCACACCGGCATCATCCCGCCGACGATCAACCTGGAAGAGCCCAGCGAAGGTTGCGACCTGGACTACGTGCCGAACGTGGCGCGCGAGAAGAAGATCGAGGTGGCGATGTCCAATGGGTTCGGCTTCGGCGGGACCAATGGGACCTTGGTGTTCAAGCGGATGTGATTGAGCCGGGATTGGGGATTCGGGATTTGGGATTGGCAAGAGCGTTCCGTTTTCTCCCCGTGTTCGAGCTTGTTCGTTTGTGTAAACCGCTCTTGTAGCGGGTGGCGCGGCCGCCTCGTTTTTGGCGAGCGGATTTGCCTTGCTGATGCCTGAGCGTTTGCGCTGGCGCGGCGGCGATCCACGTCGGAGTTGTCGCAGCCGCGATCGGGGCGGAACCAATGATCTGTGAGCCGCACGATGCCGCGCTGATGGCGTCGGTTGATGCGATCCCCGCGACTGCGCCGTTGCGCCGGACGCATCCGCCGGCGCGCAGGTGCAGAGACGCCGATCGTTCGCACGTGAGCGGCGCACCGCCGCCTGCGTCCGCATCACCTCCATCTTCCACCGGGTCTTCGATGCTGCGTACCGTTCCCCTGCCGGCCGCTACCGATCTGCTGGCGCTGCACCGCCTGGCGCCGCAGCGCTATCCGTTGCTGCTGGAATCGGCGGCGTCGGGGACCGCGCAGGGCCGCTGGGACCTGCTGCTGATCGCCAGCGGCGAGGGCCTGCGCCTGGACCGCGATGGCGTCACCCGCGACCTGCAAGGCGCCGTGGTCGAGGGCGATTTCCTGGCTGCGCTGGATGCGCACTGGCAGACCGAACGCTGCGCGCGCGACGAGCCGCGCTGGCCGTTCCGTGGCGGCTGGGCGTTGCTGCTGGACTACGAACTAGCGACGCAGGTCGAACCGGTGTTGCAATTGCCGCAGGGGCAGGCGGCGACGCCGGTCGCGCTGGCGTTGCGCTGCCCGGCCGCGCTGCTGCGCGACCACGCCAGCGGCGAATGCGTGGCGCTGGCGGAAACCGCGCATGCGGCGCTGCTGGATGCGGCACTCGCCGATCTGCAGGCGCTGCCCGCCGCCGCGCCGTTGCCGGCCTGGACCGCGCCGCTGGCGATCGACGAAGACCCGCCGCAGCGCTTCGTCGATGGCGTGTGCTGCATCCTAGACTACCTGCGCGCCGGCGACGTGTTCCAGGTCAACCTGTCGCGACGCTGGTCGGCACGCTTCGCCGCCGCGCTGGATCCGGCCGCGCTGTACGCGCAGTTGCGCCGCGCCAATCCGGCGCCGTTCGCCGGCCTGTTCGCCAGCCATGGCCGCGCCGTGGTCAGTTCCTCGCCGGAACGGCTGGTGTCGGTGCGCGGCGACGTGGTCGAGACTCGGCCGATCGCCGGTACCCGCCCGCGCGCGCCGGGCGACGACGAGGCCGCGCGCATCCGCGAGCTGGTCGGGCACCCCAAGGAACGCGCCGAGCACGTGATGCTGATCGACCTGGAGCGCAACGACCTCGGCCGGGTCTGCGCGCCGGGCAGCGTCGAGGTCGACGAGCTGATGACGGTGGAGAGCTACGCCCACGTGCACCACATCGTCAGCAACGTGCGCGGGCGGCTGCGCGCCGGGGTCAGTCCCGGCGAAGTGATCCGCGCCACCTTTCCCGGCGGCACCATCACCGGCTGCCCCAAGGTGCGCTGCATGCAGATCATCGCCGAGCTGGAACGGACCCCGCGCGGCGCCTACACCGGCGCGTTCGGCTGGCTCAACCGCGACGGCGACATGGACCTGAACATCCTGATCCGCACCGCCGAAGTGGACGGCGTGCAGGCGCATTTCCGCACCGGCGCCGGCATCGTGGTCGATTCGCAGCCTGAGCGCGAACTCGACGAAACCCGGGCCAAGGCGCGCGGCCTGCTGCGCGCGCTGGAACCGTGAGCGGCGCGGTCGCGATACCGGCCGATGCCGGCCGCGCGGTATCCTGCACCCCGTTAAATTCGCTTCGAGGTGGTCGTGGCTTGGGCTAAACGCGGGTGTCTGACCCTGCTGGCGACATTGCTGGTGCTTGCGCTGCTGGCCGCCGCGGCCGGCGCGTGGTGGTGGCAGGGCTATCGCGCCTTCTCCGACCAGCCGCTGCACGCGACGCAGCCCAGCGTGGAGGTGGCGCGTGGCGATTCGTTCAACGGCGTGCTGCGCAAGCTGCGCGCGGCCGGGGTCGAACAGGGCAGCAACCTGCAATGGCAGCTGCTGGCGCGCCAGCTCGATGCCGCCGGCAAGCTCAAGGTCGGCGAATACGCGCTGCAGCCGGCGCTGAGTCCGCGCGAACTGCTGCTGCGCATGCGCAAGGGCCAGGTGATCCATTACCGCTTCACCATCGTCGAGGGGTGGAATATTCGCCAGCTGCGTTCGGCGCTGAACGCGGCCACGCCGCTGCGCCACGTCGCCACCGAGCTCAGCGACAGCGAGCTGATGGCCAAGCTCGGCCAGCCCGGTCAGCACCCGGAAGGCCGCTTCCTGCCGGAAACCTACCTGTACCAGCGCGAGGACAGCGATCTGGACGTGCTGCAGCGCGCCCACGCGGCCATGGACAAGGCGCTGGCCGAGGCCTGGGACGCGCGCGCCGCCGAACTGCCGCTGCAATCGCCGGAGCAGGCGCTGACCCTGGCCTCGATCGTGGAGAAGGAAACCGGCCTGGCCGCTGAGCGCCCGCAGATCGCCGGTGTGTTCGTGCGCCGCCTGCAGCAGGGCATGAAGCTGCAGACCGATCCGACCGTGATCTACGGCATCGGCAGCGCCTACGACGGCAACATCCGCAAGCGCGACCTGGAAACCGATACCCCGTACAACACCTACACCCGCAGCGGCCTGCCGCCGACCCCGATCGCCATGCCCGGCCGCGACGCGCTGCGCGCAGCGACCAATCCGGCGCCCGGCGACAGCCTGTACTTCGTCGCGGTCGGCGACGGCAGCGGCGCGCACGCGTTTTCCGCCAGCTATGCCGAGCACACCGCGGCAGTGGCGCGCTACCTGCAGCGCCTGCGCGCGCGCAGCGGCGCGGCGGTGACGCCATGAGCGAGGCCGTGTTGCGCCACCACCGCTTCGTCAGCCTGGAAGGCGGCGAGGGCGCCGGCAAGACCACCGCGATCAACGCGATCCGCGACTGGTTGCAGGCACAGGGCCACGAGGTGGTGCTGACCCGCGAACCCGGCGGCACCCCGCTGGCCGAACGCATCCGCGAGCTGCTGCTCAACAACGCGCCGGCGCTGCAGCCGGCCGAGCCGCTGGCCGCCGAGACCGAACTGCTGCTGGTGTTCGCCGCGCGCGCCCAGCACGTGCGCGAGGTGATCCGCCCGGCGCTGCAACGCGGCGCCTACGTGGTCAGCGATCGCTTCACCGATTCCAGCTACGCCTACCAGGGCGAGGGCCGCGGCCTGGACCGCGCCTGGATCGCCGACCTGGAGCGGCGCGCGGTCGGCCTGCAGCCGGGCCTGACCCTGCTGCTGGACCTGGACGTGCAGATCGGCCGCGCCCGCACCAGCGGCCGCGACCTATGGCCGGACCGGATCGAGAGCGAGCAGGACGATTTCTTCCAGCGCGTGCGTGCCGGTTTCCGCCAGCGCGCCGCGCAGGACCCGCAGCGCTTCCGCACCATCGACGCCAGCCAGCCGCCGCAGGCGGTCGCGCAGGACGTGGCCGCCGCGCTGGCCGCCTGGGTGCAGCAGGAGCGCACGCCATGAGCTCCGCTTCCACCGACACGCTGCCCTTCGCGCCCTGGCAGCAGCGCGCCTACGAGCAGACCGTGGCCGCGCTCGACGCCGGCCGGCTCGGCCACGGCCTGCTGATCTGCGGCCCGGACGGCCTGGGCAAGCGCGCGGTGGCGCTGAAGCTGGCCGCGCACGTGCTCGGCCAGGGCGAGCCGGCCGCGAATCTGCGCAGCGCGCAGCTGATCGCCGCCGGCACCCATCCCGACCTGCAGCTGATCTCGTTCATTCCCAACCGCACCGGCGACAAACTGCGCACCGAGATCGTCATCGAACAGGTGCGCGAGATCTCGCAGAAGCTGTCGCTGACCCCGCAGTACGGCATCGCCCAGGTGGTGGTTGTGGACCCGGCCGACGCGATCAACCGCGCCGCCTGCAACGCCCTGCTCAAGACCCTGGAAGAGCCGCAGCCCGGCCGCTACCTGTGGCTTATCAGCGCGCAGCCGGCGCGGCTGCCGGCGACCATCCGCAGCCGCTGCCAGCGCCTGGAATTCAAGCTGCCGCCGGCCGACGAGGCGATCGCCTGGCTGCTGGCCCAGGAGTTCCCGGAAAAGACCGCACGCGAAGCGCTGGCCGCCGCGCGCGGCCATCCCGGCCTGGCCGCGCAGTGGTTGCGCGAGGACGGCCTGAAGCTGCGCCGGCAGGTGGCCGCGGATCTGGAACAGGTCGCCGCCGGCAAGCTGGGCACGGTCGAGGCGGCGCAGCGCTGGAGCGCCGACGGCTTCGCCGAGCAGCGCCTGGGCCATGCCGCCGACCTGGCGCTGGCGCAGGCTTCGCAGGCCGGCTTGACCGACCCGGCGCGATTGCACAAGCTGGCCACTTGGTTCGACGCAGCCAATCGCACCCGCGACCTGCTGCGCACCACCGTCCGTGGCGACCTGGCCATCGCGGAACTGTTGCTGGCCTGGCGCGATGGCGATCGCCCGGTCCGGAGAGGGGGACAACGATGAGTGCGATGAGCGGACGTCAGGGCATCCTGTCGCTGGCGGTGAAGGACAAGGCGGCGCTGTACAACGCGTACATGCCGTTCGTGAAGAACGGCGGCATCTTCGTGCCCACGCCCAAGCGCTATTTCCTGGGCGACGAAGTGTTCCTGCTGCTGACCCTGCCCGATTCCAGCGAGCGCTTGCCGGTGGCCGGCAAGGTGATCTGGGTGACCCCGATGGGCGCCCAGGGCAACCGCACTGCCGGCATCGGCGTGCAACTGCCGGACAACAGCGAAGGCGAGACCATCCGCAACAAGATCGAGACCCAACTGGCCGGCACCCTCAACGCCGACAAGCCGACCCAGACCATGTAGCGGCCGTGCCGACACGGCGTCTGCGTAGGACCGTTGACGCCAGCCACGACAGCCCTATAATGTGCGGCTCGCGACACGGGCGGTTAGCTCAGCGGTAGAGCATTGCCTTCACACGGCAAGGGTCGCAGGTTCGAACCCTGCACCGCCCACCATAAAAATCCCTTGTTTTCAGGGGGATTCGCGAAACGGAAAAAGCCGGCCATGTGCCGGCTTTTTTGTTGCCCTGTATTTGCTTTGCGAACCGCTATTGGCGGCCGAGAACCCGCACGCTGGAAGCGGCGAGACTATACGTAGTGGTAGCGCAGCTGCGCGATCAGCAGGATGCCCGCCTCGACCTTGTAGACGATGCGGTGTTCGTCGTTGATGCGCCGCGACCAATAGCCGGCCAAGGCATGGCGCAGCGGTTCGGGCTTGCCGACGCCCTGGAAGGGATCGCGTTGGATGGCTTTGATCAGGTCGTTGACGCGCTTGAGCATCTTCTTGTCGGTCTGCTGCCAGTAGAGGTAGTCCTCCCAGGCATTGTCCGAGAACTGAAGCGTCACTCGGCCAGATCCCGTGCCTTGCCGCGACCGGCCTCGAGCTGGGCGATAGATTCCAGCAGGCGTTGCGCGCTCTTCGGGCTGCGCAGCAGGTAGGCGGTTTCCTCCATCGCCTTGTAGTCCTCCAGCGACAGCATGACCACGGATTGCTCGCGGCTGCGGGTGATGATCACCGGCTCGTGGTTGTTGACGACGCGCTCCATGGTGTCCGCGAGGGCGGCGCGTGCAGCGCTATAGGTGATGGTGTCCATGCTGGGCTCCAGTTGTACAAATAATTGTACATGCGGATTGGAGCGTGTCAATTTGAGTTCTGAGGCGGCACCAAATGGTCCAAGTAAGCGTCATGTCCATAGGTGGGGCGCTCGGCTCACGATCGGCTCACGGCCATTCCAGATACTGCAGGCATGCCAGAAGGTCCTTCGATCGTCATCCTGAAAGAAGAGGCGGCCGCGTTCGCGGGCCGCAAGGTGTTGCGGGTGTCCGGCAACAGCAAGCAGGACCTGGAACGGATGCGCAACCGCAAGATCCTGTCGCTGCGCAGTTGGGGCAAGCACTTCCTGATCGAGTTCGACGGGTTCAGCCTGCGCATCCATTTCCTGCTGTTCGGCAGCTACCGGATCAATGCGCGCAAGGAGGCGCCGCCGCGGCTGAGCCTGGGTTTCGCCAAGGGCGAGGAGCTGAATTTCTACGCGTGCTCGGTCAAGTTCATCGAGGGCGCGCTGGACGATGCCTACGACTGGACCGCGGACGTGATGAATCCGGACTGGGACGCAGCGCAGGCGCGGCGCAAGTTGCGGCTGCGGCCGCGCATGCTGGCCGCCGATGCGTTGCTGGACCAGGACGTGTTCGCCGGGGTCGGCAACATCATCAAGAACGAGGTGTTGCATCGCATCCGCGTGCATCCGGAAAGCGAAGTGGGGGCGTTGCCGCCGCGCAAGCTGGCCGAGCTGGTGACGCAGGCGCGCGAGTACAGCTTCGATTTCTATAACTGGAAGAAGGCCTTCGTGCTGAAGAAGCACTATCAGGTGCATACCAAGACCATCTGTCCGCGCGACGGCCATCTGCTGACCTATCGCAAGCAGCTCGGCAAGGCGCAGAGGCGCGCGTTCTTCTGCGAGCATTGCCAGCGCCGCTATGCGCTGGACGCTCCATTTGCGCAAGCGCCTTAGGAATCCAGCGCGAGTTCGTCGCCGGCAAGCCGGTGGATCCCCAGTTCCGTGTGCAGGCCGGCCCAGCCGCTGTCGGTGATGTGGATCGCGCGCGAGCCATCGCTGCGGCGCAGCCAGCGTTTGGCGCAAAGCAGCGCAAGCAATTCGACGCCGAGCGGGCCGGCGAGGTGGTGCTTGCGTTCGGTCCAGTCCAGGCACTGTCGTGCGATGCCGAGCCTGGTCGGGACGAGGCGCGCAACGTCCAGCCCCATCCGCGCGAACCATGCGCTGCCTTCGGCGGACACCGCGTATTGCTTGTCGTCTTGTCTGACGATCAGCGCGCGCCGCTCCAGCGCTTCGGTCACTGCGATGCCCAGTCGCCCCGCCAGGTGGTCGTAACAGCATCTGGCCAAGGTCAGCGATTGTTGCTTGCGCCCCGCTTTCCGGCATCGCGGTACGGCGGGCGCGGCGAGCGTCGCCAGATTCTCCAGTGCGAACGCGACGTGCGAACCGGCCAGCCGGTAGTAGCGGTGGCGGCCTTGGACCTCGACCGCCAGCAAGCCGCCGTCCAGCAGTTTCGCCAGGTGCGAACTGGCCGTCTGCGGGGTGACGCCGCCGGCGAAGGCGAGCTCGCCGGCAGGCAGTGCACGCCCGTCGATGAGCGCCATCAACATGGCGGCGCGGGCGGGATCGGCGATGAGGAACGCGGTCGCGGCAAGCTTGGGCTGTTCGACCGGCATCGTGTGCACTCCTGGCGGGCGCGGCCATCATAGACCGCGCCTCGCCGGAGCGCTTCGACACGCATCGAATCGACGGCCTGCGCATGTTCCTAGACTGCAGTGCACTGTATCGGAGTGTCTTGCATGAGCGAAATCGAAGCGCGATCGAACGGATCGGAGGGCGATGCCCGCCGCATCTTCGAGCAATGGCACCACAGCGTTGTCGAGCGGAATCTGGATGCGCTGATGGCGTTGTACGCGGAAGACGCGATGCTGGAAACGCCCTTGGCCTATGTGGTCTCCGCAGAGCGGCAGGATGGAAGGCTGCAGGGACGCGAAGCGCTCAGGACGTTCTTCGCGGCGTCCTTCGCCCAGCCCGAAAACGGCCTCGGCCGCTGGTATCGCAGCGGTCGTTGGCATGCTTCGCAGCGCCAGGTGGTCTGGGAATATCCGCGAGAAACGCCGGACGGCGATCAGGTCGACCTGGTAGAAGTCATGGACCTGGATGCGCGCGGCCTGATCGCGTGCCATCGGGTGTACTGGGGCTGGAAAGGCGTACAGATGCTGCTGACGGGGTTGGGTCGGAAGCCATAGACGGTGCTGCGCGAGCTGCGCGGTGCAATCGGGTCTGGCAACGGCCATCGTCTGCTCGGTTCCGAGTGGGCGACGCGGCCATTGGCGATAGTCGATCGAAGGCGTTCCCGGCTTTGCAGCAAGCGTCCGCTGTGGAGCGAGGCCATCAAGAGCGCGATTTGGTGGCCGTGCTGCATACCTGCGACGGTTATGATGGTTGCCATGACAAACGCTTCAAAGAACTTGCGAAGCACTTGAAGGAAAAAAATGGCGATCACCCGGTTTCTGGCTATTGGTTTGTTCTCGCTTTGCCCCGTAGCGCCTGCACTCGCGGGCACGGCTGCGCTGCATTCGGGCAAGTACGAAGGGCTGATGCTCGCGGTGACGCCCGAGCATCGGATCGAAGGCTTCTACTCGGAAGAGATGGGCGAGGGCGTAAGCCGTGGTTGTACGTTCTATCTGCAGGGCAAGGCCGAGGGGAACGCGCCGGTCTCGGTCACCACGTGGTCGCACGAGGCCTACCCCGGAACCGTGGCGGCTTCGTCCGACGGCGTGACGCTGACCGTGAAGCAGGGCCGTCAGCATCCCGGTTGCCTCAATGTGTTGATGCCGGAAATCGCCACTGGCCTGGACCTGACCCGGACCGTCAGCAACACATGGATCGGCCTGGTGACGGTGTCCGCCGACAAGGCGTATCTGCAGAAAACGCCGGGCCCCAAGACGCCCAAGGGGGCTTATGTCGTCAAGGGCGATGTGGTGGGCGTGCTGGCGTTCAAGGATGGCTGGGCCCAGGTCGAATTCATCAATGCCAATAATGGTTCGTTCACCGGTTGGATCGGCCGCGACCAGTACGCGCGCCTGGCCGCTCCTGCCCACTGATCGCGGGCGCGGCACCTCGCAATGGGGAGCGTGCCGGATGCAATTCCACGCTCTGCCGCACCGCCGGTTTCTGCCAGTCGATCCGCGCAGTTTTGACGGATAAAGAAACCGGATGCATTCGGACTTTCCATGGCGTTCTACCGAAGAGCATGGCTGTCGATGTGCGCGTCATGCTCGGCAAAACTCGACCACGGTCGTGTGTTCGACGCATCGCACGCCTTGATCGAAGACGAAGTCCAGGCGGGCGTTCGCCCGCTTGAAATGCCGGTTGCGCACAGTCGCGTTCTGCAGTGACGTAGCCAGGTCTTCTGGCAGGTGGACGGTCGAGCGCGCATGCGTTCGGTGCCTGCAGTCTGCCGCGCATCGCCAGCGGCTTTTCTGCCGTCGAATTGCGCCAGCCAGCCCGAACGCGCCCCGAACAGCGGATGGCTGCGCGCACGCTCCGACATGGGCGCCGTCCGTGCTTGCGCGATGGACGGCACGCAGCGACGTTGCTGTCGCACTTCGCGCCGCTGATCCGATTGTTCGATCCGCCGCCGCCGGGTTTCGTCGCAACACCGCTGGCGACGGCAGTTGCCTTGGCTATCTTCCATCGGCGCTGTCCGCACTGAGCGGATGGCGATACGCGCGGCCCGATGCCGCTGCGGCCTGTTTGCCGGTGCTCTCGGTGGTGGTGTGGCGATGCCGCGCCGCGCGCTGCAGTGCTGTGCAGCGATGTGCTGCAGCGCTTCAGCCCTGCGCGGCCGCATGGGGATGGCGGTCTTCGTCTCCGCTTGGGAGCAGCTATGAACAAGACACTCGCCGCGCTGGGTTTTTCGTGTTTGCTGATGGTGTGCGCGCCGGTGCAGGCGGCACCGGTGGAGTGCGACAGCATGGCTGCGACGGCCAAGCTCGTGGCCAGATATCGCCAGTTGGGCGGGCCGCTGTCGGATATCGCCAGCAACGGTTCGATCGGGTCGAGCAAGGCCAGGCGCGAACTGGCTACCACCATCTACCGCGAAGGTCTGGGCGAAGCCGAGGCGGTGCAACGGGCGACGCAGGCATGCGGCAAGGCGGCGGAGGCGCCGTCGCAATTGCCGTGACCCGTTCGTCGCGCAAGGCATGCGTGGTCGCGACTGCCGGCTCAATGGAAATCGCGGCTGCGGATGTCCAGGCCGAGCAGCAGCGGGGTCAGGTCTTCGAGGTGGCCGGCGATCAGGTGGCGCACGCCGTCGGCGGTTTCCAGGCGGCCGCGCACTGCCAGCAGCCTGGATTCGATCAGCGCTTGGCGCTGGCGATCGGCCAGGCGCCGCCACACCACCACGTTGACCAGGCCGTGTTCGTCTTCGAGGGTGAGGAAGGTGACGCCGCTGGCGGTCTGCGGGCGCTGGCGCATGGTCACCAGGCCGGCGATGGCGACCGCGCTGGCATGCGGTAGCGCTCGCAGTTCGCCGGAGTGGCGGTAGCGGCGCGCGCGCAGTTGCGCACGCAGCAAGGTCAGCGGATGTTTGCCGAGGGTAGTGCCGATGGTCGCGTAGTCGGCGCGGATGTCCTCGCCGAGGCTGGGCAGCGGTAAGGCTACCTGTTGTTCCTGCGTGGCCTCGAGCGGCTCGAACAGTGGACGCTGCGCTTCGACGCCGGCCACCGCCCAGCGTGCGCGGTGGCGGTGGCCGGCCAGCGGCTTCAGCGCGCCGGCGTCGGCCAGGCTGTCGCGCGCCTTGTCGTCGAGCGCGGCGCGATGGCACAGGTCGGCGAGGTCGCGGAACGGCGCCTGCGCGCGTGCCTGCTGCAGGCGCAACGCGGCGTCTTCGGCCAGGCCACGAACCATGCGCAGGCCCAGGCGGATCGCCGGCTGCACCGTCGGATCGGCACTGTAGGATTCCAATCCGCAATCCCAGTCGCTGTAGCGCACGTCCACCGGGCGCACCTGCAGGCCGTGGCGGCGCGCGTCCTGCAGCAACTGGTCGGGGTTGTAGAAGCCCATCGGCCAGCTGTTGATCAACGCGCAGGTGAAGGCCGCCGGTTCGTGGCGCTTGAGCCAGCAGCTGGCGTAGGTGAGCAGGGCGAAGCTGGCGGCATGGCTCTCTGGGAAGCCGTAGCTGCCGAAGCCCTTGATCTGTTCGAAGATGCGCGCGGCGAATTCGGCGCTGTAGCCGTTCTTGAGCATGCCCTTCAGCAGATCCTGGCGATGTGGCTCCAGTCCGCCATGACGTTTCCAGGCGGCCATCGAGCGCCGCAGTTGGTCAGCTTTGTCAGCGCTGTAGTCGGCGGCGACCATCGCCAACTGCATCACCTGCTCCTGAAACAGTGGGACACCAAGCGTCCGTTCGAAGACTTTGAAGAGCTGCGGTGGCAGATCATCGGCTTTTTCCTCCTTGTTGCGACGGCGCAGGTAGGGATGGACCATGCCGCCCTGGATCGGCCCCGGGCGCACGATCGCCACCTGGATGACGAGGTCGTAGAAAACTTCTGGTCGCAGCCGCGGCAGCATCGCCATCTGCGCGCGCGATTCGATCTGGAACACGCCGATGGTGTCGGCGCGCTGGATCATTTCGTAAGTGTCCGGGTCTTCGGCGGGAATGGTGGCCAGCGACAGATCGCGGCCGCGATGCGTGCGCAGCAGGTCCAGCGTGCGCCGCAGCGCGCTGAGCATGCCCAGCGCGAGCACGTCGACCTTCATCAGCCCGACCAGTTCCAGATCGTCCTTGTCCCACTGGATCACGGTGCGTTCGGCCATCGTTGCGTTCTCCACCGGTACCAGCGTGTGCAGCGGATGCTCGGAGATCACGAAGCCGCCCGGGTGCTGCGACAGGTGGCGCGGAAATCCGATCAATTCGCCGGTCAGCACCAGCAGCCGGCGCATCAGCGGCGTGTCCGGATCGAAGCCACGCTCGCGCAGCAGTTCCTGCGGCGATTCGGCAGGATCGCGCTGGCCGAGGGCGGCGGACAGCGCATCGACGGTGTCGCTGGGCAGGCCCAGCGCGCGCGCCACGTCGCGCACCGCGCTGCGCGCGTGATAGGTGATCGCCACCGCCGCCAACGCAGCGCGCCCGCGCCCGTAGTGGCTGAAGATGTACTGGATCACTTCCTCGCGGCGGTCGTGCTCGAAATCGACGTCGATGTCCGGCCGTTCCTTGCGCTCTTCGGAAATGAAGCGCTCGAACAGCATGCCGATGCGGTCGGGATCGATCGCGGTGACGCCCAGCGCATAGCACACGGCCGAATTCGCCGCAGAACCGCGGCCCTGGCACAGGATGTGGCGCGACCTGGCGAAGCGCACCAGGTCGTAGACGGTGAGGAAGTAGGACTCGTAGCCCAGGCGCTGGATCACGCCCAGTTCGTGTTCGATCAGGCGCCGCGCTTTTTCCGGCACGCCGTGCGGCCAGCGCACGGCGGCGCCTTGTTCGGTGAGCGTGCGCAGCCATTGCGTCGGGGTCTGCCCGGGCGGCACCAGTTCGTGCGGATACTGGTAGCGCAACTGGCCGAGGTCGAAGCTGCAGCGCTGCGCGATGCGCACCGATTCGGCCAGTAGCGCAGGCGGATACAGCGTGGACAGGGTGGCGCGCGGGCGCAGGTGGCGCTCGCCGTTGGCGTACAGGTGCGCGCCGGCCTCGCTCAGCGGCAGGCGCTGGCGGATCGCGGTCAGCGTGTCCTGCAAGGCACGGCGGCCACGCGCATGCATGTGCACGTCGCCGCTGGCGACGGCGGGCAGGTGCAGGCGCCGGGCCAGTTCCAGGCGCGCGTGCAGCAGGGCGTCGTCGTCGGGACCGCGCAGCAGTTCCACCGCCAGCCACAGGCGCTTGGGAAAGCGCGCCTGCAGCCAGGTGCCGTCGGCGTCGTCTTCGCGATGGTCGCGCGGCAGCCACAGGCACAGCAGGCCGTCGAGGTCGCCGTCGAAATCCTTGCGCAGCGCGCGGTAGCTGCCCTTGTCGGCGCGGCGGCGGGCCACGGTGATCAGCCGGCACAGCTGCTGGTAGCCGTGCAGTGTCTCGGCCAGCAGCACCAGCTTGGGGCCGTGTTCGATCTGCAGTTCGCTGCCGACGATTAGCGCCAGGCCGGTGTCGCGGGCCGCCTGCCAGGCGCGCACGATGCCGGCCAGGGTGCATTCGTCGGTGATCGCCAGCGCACGGTAGCCGTGCCGTGCGGCGCGTTCGAACAGTTCCCGCGCATGCGAGGCGCCGCGCTGGAAGCTGAAGTTCGACAGGCAGTGCAGTTCGGCGTAGTCGGGAAATGCGGTGCGCGTGCACGTGGCGTCGCGCGCCGGGACAGATGGCGTGGCCGGCGCCTGTGCCGGCGCCGGCACGGCGCGCAGCCGCGGACGTTGCGGGCCGTGGCTCATGCGAACCAGCCGTGCAGCATCAGCGCGTCCGGCGCATCGGCCGGCGCGAACACCCAGGCGCGCTGGCCCTGGCGGGTGCGCACGATGTAGTAGTCGCGGCGCACGTCGCCGTCGTCCCACCAGCCGCTTTCGATGCGTTCCGGGCCGGCCAGGCGTTCGGGGTCGCGCTCGCGCAGCGGGATCGGCCGAGTCAGCAGCCAGCCGGGGCGCGGCAGTGTGGCGGTTGCAGCCGCAGGCGCTTTGCCCGGTTTGCCCGACGCTGCCGGCTTGCCCGATTCGGCACGCCAGGCCTGTTCGGGGCGATGGTCGGCATGCGCGCGCAGGCCGTGCACGGCGTCGTCGCCGAGGCGTGCGCGCAGGCGTTCGCGCAACTGTTCCCAGGGCAGCGCCTGCTGCGCGCGGTCGTCGAACAGTTCGCGCGCGGCGGGCACGAACGGCGGCAGTTCGTCGGCGCGCAGGCGCATGGCCTGTACCGGCGCCGGTACGCTGGCGTGCTGCAGGCGGCCGCGCGCCAGTTCGAACAGCATCGCTGCATCGCGCTCGGCGGCGAGCAGCCCGACTGGCACCACACTGTCGTCCAGGCCTTCGTGTTCCAGGTGCAACTGGAAGCGCTGCACGCCGCCGTCGCGCCCGGCCAGGAACGCGGCCAGGTCGGCGGTCAGGCGGCGCAGCGGGAACAGCAGGGCCTGGCTGGATTCCACCGCATAGCCCAGTTCCAGCCGCGCATCGAAGCGGTCCGGCGGCAGGTAGTACTGCAGCGGCAGCGGCGCCTGCCCGCGCAAGGCATCCAGGTGCTGCAGCAGCGCGGGCGGGTAGCGCCGCGCCAGGCCGCTGCGCGGCAACGCGAACAGTTGCTGCAGTTTGCGCAGGCCCATCCGCGCGAAGGCGTCGGCCAGGCCCGGTTCCAGCCCGGCGCGGGCGATCGGCAATTGGCCCAGCGCGCCATGCAGCGCGGCATTGTCGAGCAGGGCGATGCCGTCGTGCGCATTGGCCAGCACGCGCGCGGCCAGCGGATGCGGCGCGACCACGATGCGGTGGCGGAAACCCAATGCGGTCAGCTCCTCGCGCAGGCGCGCCTCGAAGCGCGGCCAGGGACCGAACAGGCCGAGACTGGCCTCGATCTCCAGCAGCAACGCGCCGGGATAGTCGGTGCTGACCAGCGAGCTGAAGCGGTACGCCCACGCCGCCAGGAACTGCTGGCAGCGGCGGCTTTCCTCGGCATCGTGCAGGGCGGTGGCGAAGCGGTCGCACAGCGCCTGCGCGGTGGCCAGCGATTGCCCGGGCTGCAGGCCGCGCGCGCGCGCGGCGGCGTTGACCGCCTTCAGCGTGCGCCGCTGCGGCGGGCCGGCGAGCAGCGCCAGCGGTTCGTCCGGCGTCGGCCAGCGCCGCAGCACCGTGTCGAGCGCCAGTTGCGGCAGCAGGATGCAGGCCCAGCGCATGCGCGCGCGCTCAAGCCGAGGCCGATGACGGCGTAGCCAGCGCGGACAGCGCAATGGCGCGCGCCGGCGGCGTGCCGCCGCGGCACTTGAGCACGCGCAACTGCGCCGGTGCGGCATCGATGGCGATGCGCAGCGCGGCCGGCGACGGATTGGCCGCGGCTTTCAGCGGCCGGTAGGCGAAGCCCAGCGCGCGCCCGGTTTCGGCCGCCACCTGCAGCCGGCGCAGGGTCTTGTCGTTGGCCTGCGCCGGCCAGCACAGCACCGCCGCGCAACTGCCCGAACGCAGGCATTGTTCGGCGGCCCAGGCCGCGTCCGCGCCGGCGCGCACGATCTGCAGCTGCGGCAGCGCCACCCCGGCCTGTTCCCAGGCAGCGGGGTAGGGCAGATAGGGCGGATCGACCAGGACGATGCGGCCGCCGCCCTGCGACAGCCGCGCCAGCGTCGGCCACAGCAGCTGCAGTTCGCCGATGCCGTCGGCGGCGTGCAGCAGTTCGGTCAGCGCCATCTCCGGCCAGCCGCGCGCCGGCAGCGCGGCGTCGAGCGCGGCATGGCCGGTGGGCTGCGCGCTGGGTGGCAGCGCGGTCGGCTGGCCGCGCCAGACCCGGCGTTCGGCCAGCAGGCGGTCGAGGGCGACGACGGCCGCCATCAGCCTTGCCGGATCAGCCCGCAGTAATGGCCTTCGATGGCGAAGTCCTGCCCCGGCTGCACCACGATCGGCGCATAGGCCGGATTGCGCGGCAGCAGCTGGATGCGTTCGCCGTCGTGCCGGTAGCGCTTGATGGTGAGTTCGCCGTCCAGCCGCGCCACCACGAGCTGCCCGTTGCGCGCATCGGCGGCCCGGCGCACCCCGACCAGATCGCCGTCGAGGATGCCGTCGTCGATCATCGAATCGCCCTGCACGCGCAGCAGGTAGTCCGGACGCAGCGCGAACAGCGCGCGGTCCAGCCGCAACTGCTGGTCCAGGCCGATATCGGCGCCGATCGGCGCGCCGGCGGCGACCCGGCCCAGCACCGGCAGCCGCAGCAGCCCGCTGCGCGGCTGCGCCTGCGCCGGTCGCAGGCTGCGCGCCTGCTGCGGCACATGCTCCAGCAGCCCGGCCTCGACCAGTGCCTGCACGTGCTTGCGCGCGGCATTGCGCGAGGCGAAGCCGAAGCGTTCGGCGATCTCGGCCAGGCTCGGCGGCCGTCCGGCCTGCTCGGCGCAGTCGTGGACGTAGGCGAGGATGGCGGCGCGCTGCGGGGAGAGGGTATCCATGGTGTACATTTGTACACCGTTGTGGACAATTTGGCGATGCGGCTCACTGCATTAGCCACCTACCGGTGATAGCGGGCATTGGCTTTGCCATGGACGCATCCGTGCCATCCGGCGCTATCGCGATCGAGCGCTGGGCAGGCTTGCCGCCCCCCGTCTATGGACGCTACGGATTCCCGGCGCTGTCAGTCCCGTGCATCGGCCAGCGCTTTGCGCTTTGTCGCCGTCGATTTTTTGCCGGGTTTTTCCGTCTGGGCGAGGACCAGTCCGATCTGTATCTGATAACCCAGGGCCGTGGCGGCACGGCTCAGCGTATCCAGGGTCAGGCCGGTATCTGTTTCGTCCAGCACGCGATCCAGCTGCGAGCGGCTGGTGTTCATGCGTCGGGCCAATGCGGTCTTGGTGAGTTTGGCCGCCTTCATGGCTTCGGCGACTTGCCATGTGATCACGCGCTTGGCCGCGATGGAAGCGGCTTCTTCGAGGATGCCTTCCTCGGCGAGGAAGTCGTCGAAGCTGGATCCGATGTGGGCATTTCGACTCATTGCATCACCTCGTCTCTGCGCCGTTTGGCGGTTTCCAGATCGGACTTCGGGGTCTTGTCCGATTTTTTGACGATGCCATGCAACAGCACCATGTCCGATTTCACGATCGTGAAAAAATCCGCGCAATGCCCTCGGGGATCGTGCTGCGTATTTCCCAGAGGCGATGATCCATCTTGCGCACCAATGGCATGCCGGGGGCCAGCCCAGTTGCACCGTCTTCATGTCGCCGCCGATGGTTCTTCTGGCCTCGGCCGAGATGCCTTCCCTGAGCCAGCTCCGCACCGGCTCAGCGCCCGATGCAGATCGATAGAAGCGCACTTCCAGTGTGGTTTCCATATGCCGTGGTGTACTTATTTATGTACGTATGCAAGTTGCGGATTGCGTCCGCGCCGCGTTCAGCCCGGCGCCGAACCATCGGGCATCACCCCGGCATAGCGCGCCCGTGGGCGGATCAGCTTGCCCAGCGCCTGCTGCTCCAGCGCATGCGCCAGCCAGCCGGACAGCCGGGCGGCGGCGAACAGGACCAGGGCGTGGGCGGCGGGCAGGTCGTGGATGAGGCAGATCGCCGCGAGCATGCCGTCGATGTTGGGCGCCTGACCGCTGCAGTCCTGCGCCGCGGCCAGCACCGTTTCCACATGCCGCATCTGCGCGTGGTGGCTGCAGCGCTCGCGCAGCAGGCGCAGCACTTCGGCCGCGCGCGGGTCGCCGTCCGGGTAGAGGGCGTGGTGGAAGCCGGGCAGGTCGTCGCCGCGCTGCCAGCGTTCGGCGACGAAGGCGGCCGGGTCGGCGGCGTCCTGCGCGTCGCGCAGCAGGGCGTGGGCGCGGGCGGTGGCGCCGCCATGGCGCGGGCCGGACAGCGCGGCCAGGCCCGCGCTGACGGTGGCGTGCAGCGGTGCGCCGGTGGAAGCGACCACGCGCGCGGCGAAGGCCGAGACGTTGAGTTCGTGATCGGCGCATAGCACCAGGGTCGCGCGCACCAGTTCGGCGAAATCGGCATCGCCCTGGCGCCAGCGGTCGGCGATCAGGCGATGCACCGGCCGGGTGTCCGGCTGGGTGCCGACCAGCAGCGCGGCGTTCTGCCGCAGCAAGGTGGCGGCGATCTCGCGGCGCACCGTCGGCGCGGCGTTGAGCGGCTGGCGCAGCTCCAGGGCCAGCAGCGGAATGCAGGCCATGGCGCGCTCCAGCGGCGGCAGTGTGGCGTCGCCGGCCAGCGGCGCCACCCGTTGCGGCCACGGCGCGACCGGGGCCGCGGCGAACGGGTCTTCGTCCAGGCAATCCCACAGCAGCCGCGCGATGTCCTCCAGGCCGGCGCCTTCGCGCACCGCGGCCACCGCCGAGCGCCCGCGGTAGTAGGGGCTGTCGGGCCGGATCAGCGAGATGCGCGTCTCCAGCACCGGCAGGCCGCGGTCCAGGCTCTGCGCGGCGCCGCGCGCGGCACCGCGGCCGACCCGCTTGCGCTGCGCCAGCCGCTCCACTTCCGCGCGCAGGTAGGCGCGGCTGCGGTGGTCGGCGCCGGCGCGGGAACCGAGCAGGCCCCGGCTCACATAGGCATAGAGCGTGGCGCTGCTGATGCCGAGCAGGGCGCAGGCCTCGGCAGCGGAGATCAGGTTGCGGTCGGCTTCGGGGGACATGGGAATCCGCTGATAGGTTGATTCATTGAATCAAGATTGATCGGTCCGGGCGATGGTGCCAGATTGGCGGCCATCGCGGAACGGCCGTGCGGGCCGCCGCCCTCGCTCAGGAGTTCGCCATGTCGCACGTTTCCGCCGGTGCCCGTTTCCGCGCCGCGCTTGCCGCCGAATCGCCGCTGCAGGTGATCGGCGCGATCAACGCCAACCACGCGCTGCTGGCGCAACGGGCCGGTTACCGGGCGCTCTACCTGTCCGGCGGCGGTGTCGCCGCCGGCTCGTTGGGCCTGCCGGACCTGGGCATCAACACCCTCGACGACGTGCTGATCGACGTGCGCCGCATCACCGATGTCTGCGACCTGCCGCTGCTGGTCGACATCGACACCGGCTTCGGCCCGAGCGCGTTCAACATCGAGCGAAGCATCAAGTCGCTGATCAAGGCCGGCGCGGCCGCCTGCCATATCGAAGACCAGGTCGGCGCCAAGCGCTGCGGCCACCGCCCCGGCAAGGAGATCGTGAGCCAGGCCGAGATGGCCGACCGGGTCAAGGCCGCCGCCGATGCCAAGACCGATGCCGAGTTCTTCCTGATCGCGCGCACCGACGCGATCCAGGTGGACGGCGTGGACGCGGCGATCGAACGCGCCATCGCCTGCGTGGAGGCCGGCGCCGACGGCATCTTCGCCGAGGCGGCCTACGACCTGGACACCTACCGCCGTTTCGTCGACGCGGTGAAGGTGCCGGTGCTGGCCAACATCACCGAATTCGGCAAGACCCCGCTGTTCACCCGCGACGAACTGGCATCGGCCGGGGTGGCGATCCAGCTGTTCCCGCTGTCGGCGTTCCGCGCCGCCAACAAGGCCGCCGAGGCGGTGTACACGGCGATCCGCCGCGACGGCCACCAGCAGAACGTGGTGGACACGATGCAGACCCGCGAGGAGCTGTACGAACGCATCGGCTACCACGCCTTTGAGCAGCGCCTGGACGCATTGTTCGCCGGCAAGGGCGCATGATCCACGCCGGTTCCCCTGCCCGAGCATGTCCATGAACACCCACGTCGGCACCACGCCGCCACACGGCCGCATCGACCGCCGCCAGACCGCGCGGCAACTGCTGCAGACCGAGCTGGAGAAACTGCCCGACGCCGAGCGCGAGGTGGTGGAGCGTTTCATCGCCAAGCGCCATGTGGCGCGCGACATCGTCAAGCAGGCCGACCGCGACCGCTCGCTGGGCGAACGCATCGCCGATCGCGTGGCCGAAGTCGGCGGCAGCTGGAGCTTCATCATCGGCTTCGGCCTGGTGCTGCTGGCGTGGATCGTGCTCAACAGCGTGGTGCTGAGCGGAGGCTTCGATCCGTATCCCTACATCCTGCTCAACCTATGCCTATCGTGCCTGGCCGCGATCCAGGCGCCGGTGATCATGATGAGCCAGAACCGCCAGGCCGCGGTGGACCGCCTGCGCGCGCAGAACGACTACGAAGTGAATATCAAATCCGAACTGGAGATCCTGCAGGTGCACGAGAAGCTCAACCAGCTGCGCGAGCAGGACTGGGCAACGCTGGTCGAGCTGCAGAACCGCCAGATCGCCATGTTGCAGCAATTGCTCGAGCGCGCCGGCGGCCTGCCGCCTGACGCGCCCGCGCACTGATCCGCATTCGATGACACGACCGCGATACCCGGGAGACGACGCATGAACGACACCAACGCCAGCCAGGCCGCACCGGCCTTCAAGCCGAAGAAATCGGTGGCCTTGTCCGGTACCGCCGCCGGCAACACTGCCCTGTGCACGGTGGGCCGCAGCGGCAACGATCTGCACTACCGCGGCTACGACATCCTGGACCTGGCGCGCAGCAGCCAGTTCGAGGAGATCGCCTATCTGCTGGTGCACGGCAAGCTGCCCAGCAACAGCGAACTGCGCGGCTACAAGGCCAAGCTGCGTTCGTTGCGCGGCGTGCCGGCCGCGGTCAAGGCGGCGCTGGAACAGCTGCCGCCGTCGGCGCACCCGATGGACGTGATGCGCACCGGCGTGTCGGTGCTGGGCTGCGTGCAGCCGGAAAAGGACGACCACAACCATCCCGGCGCGCGCGACATCGCCGACAAGCTGATGGCCTCGCTGGGCTCGATGCTGCTGTACTGGTACCACTACAGCCACAACGGCAAGCGCATCGAGGTGGAGACCGACGACGATTCGATCGGCGGCCATTTCCTGCACCTGCTGCATGGCTTCAAGCCGCACGAAGAGTGGGTGCAGGCGATGCACACCAGCCTGATCCTGTACGCCGAGCACGAGTTCAACGCCTCCACCTTCGCCTGCCGGGTCATCGCCGGCACCGGCAGCGACATGCACAGCGCCATCGCCGGCGGCATCGGCGCGCTGCGCGGGCCCAAGCACGGCGGCGCCAACGAGGTCGCGTTCGAGGTGCAGAAGCGCTACGACACGCCCGACGAGGCGGAAGCCGACATCCGCGCGCGGGTCGAGCGCAAGGAAGTGATCATCGGCTTCGGCCATCCGGTGTATACGGTGTCCGATCCGCGCAACCAGGTGATCAAGGACGTGGCGCGCGAGCTGTCCGACGCGCAGGGCAGCCGCAAGATGTACGACATCGCCGAGCGCCTGGAGGCGGTGATGTGGGAGATCAAGAAGATGTTCCCGAACCTGGATTGGTTCAGCGCGGTCAGCTACCACATGATGGGCGTGCCGACCGCGATGTTCACCCCGCTGTTCGTGATCGCGCGCACCGCCGGCTGGAGCGCGCACATCATCGAGCAGCGCATCGACGGCAAGATCATCCGCCCCAGTGCGAACTACACCGGGCCGGAGGATCAGGAGTTCGTGCCGATCGACCGACGCAGCTGAAGTCTCCCCTCTCCCATCGGGAGAGGGGTCGGGGGTGAGGGTACGGGCGCAGCCTGGTGTTGTTTGGTTGCACAAGGCTACGTCCGGCCCCTCATCCGCCTCATGTAGGATCGAATTTGCACGAGGCTGCGCCCGTACCCTCATCCGCCTCATGTGGGATCGCATTTGCACGAGGCTTTGCCCGTACCCTCATCCGCCCCTTCGGGGCACCTTCTCCCGATGGGAGAAGGAAGTCCCGGCTTCGTTTTTGTTTTGCTTTTCCCAACTTTGTAGCCAGCTATGAACAGCCACTACCGCAAACCTCTGCCCGGCACTTCGCTGGATTACTTCGACGCGCGCGGCGCGGTCGATGCGCTCCGGCCCGGTGCCTATGCCGCGCTGCCGTACACCTCGCGGGTGTTCGCCGAGAACCTGGTGCGGCGCTGCGATCCGGCGACGCTGGACGCCTCGCTGATGCAGCTGATCGAACGCCGCCGCGACTTGGATTTTCCGTGGTTCCCGGCGCGCGTGGTGTGTCACGACATCCTCGGCCAGACCGCGCTGGTGGACCTGGCCGGGCTGCGCGATGCGATCGCCGAGCGCGGCGGGGATCCGGCGCAGGTCAATCCGGTGGTGCCGACGCAGCTGATCGTGGACCACTCGCTGGCGGTGGAATTCGGCGGCTTCGACAAGGCCGCGTTCGCCAAGAACCGCGCGGTGGAAGACCGCCGCAACGCCGACCGCTTCCACTTCATCGACTGGACCAAGCGCGCGTTCGAGAACGTCGACGTGATCCCGCCGGGCAACGGGATCATGCACCAGATCAATCTGGAGAAGATGTCGCCGGTGGTGCAGGTGCGCGATGGCGTGGCGTTCCCGGACACCTGCGTGGGCACCGACAGCCACACCCCGCACGTGGATGCGCTGGGCGTGCTGGCGATCGGCGTCGGTGGGCTGGAAGCGGAGAGCGTGATGCTCGGGCGCGCGTCGTGGATGCGCCTGCCGGATATCGTCGGCGTGGCGCTGAGCGGACGGCCGCAGCCGGGCATCACCGCCACCGATCTGGTGCTGGCGCTGACCGAATTCCTGCGCGCGCAGAAGGTGGTCGGCGCCTACCTGGAGTTCCACGGCGAAGGCGCCGCGGCGTTGACCCTGGGCGACCGCGCGACGATCTCCAACATGACCCCGGAGTTCGGCGCCACCGCGGCGATGTTCGCGATCGACCGGCAGACCATCGACTACCTGCGCCTGACCGGCCGCGACGACGCGCAGGTCGCGCTGGTGGAAACCTATGCCAAGGCCGCAGGACTGTGGGCCGACGACCTGGCCGCGGCGCAGTACGAACGCGTGCTGCCGTTCGACCTGTCCAGCGTGACCCGCAACATGGCCGGCCCGTCCAACCCGCACAAGCGCGTGGCGACCAGCGAGCTGGCCGCGCGCGGCATCGCCGACGAGACCAAGCTGGCATCCGGCAAGGCCGAACAGGCGCAGGGGCTGATGCCCGACGGCGCGGTGATCATCGCTGCGATCACCAGTTGCACCAACACCAGCAATCCGCGCAACGTCATCGCCGCCGGTTTGCTGGCGCGCAACGCCAACGCACGCGGACTGCTGCGCAAGCCATGGGTCAAGACGTCGCTGGCGCCGGGCTCCAAGGCGGTGCAGCTGTACCTGGAAGCCTCCGGGCTGCTGCCGGAGCTGGAGCAGCTGGGTTTCGGCATCGTCGGTTTCGCCTGCACCACCTGCAACGGCATGAGCGGCGCATTGGATCCGGCGATCCAGCAGGAAGTGATCGCCCGCGATCTGTACGCCACCGCGGTGCTGTCGGGCAACCGCAATTTCGACGGGCGCATCCATCCCTACGCCAAGCAGGCGTTCCTGGCCTCGCCGCCGCTGGTGGTGGCGTACGCGATCGCCGGCACCATCCGTTTCGACATCGAGAAGGACGTGCTCGGCGTGGACAAGGACGGCCAGGCGGTGACGCTGAAGGACCTGTGGCCCAGCGACGCGGAGATCGACGCGATCGTCGCCGCCAGCGTCAAGCCGGAGCAGTTCCGCCAGGTCTACGAGCCGATGTTCGCGCGCAGCGGGCTGGCCGCCGCGCAGGTGGCGCCGCTGTACGCATGGCGTCCGCAGAGCACCTATATCCGCCGCCCGCCGTACTGGGAAGGCGCGCTGGCCGGCGAACGCACGCTGCGCGGCATGCGCGCGCTGGCGGTGCTCGGCGACAACATCACCACCGATCACCTGTCGCCGTCCAACGCGATCCTGGCCGACAGCGCCGCCGGCGAATACCTGACGCGGATGGGCGTGCCGGAAGAGGATTTCAATTCCTACGCCACCCACCGCGGCGACCACCTCACCGCGCAGCGCGCCACCTTCGCCAATCCGCAACTGCTCAACGAAATGGCGGTGGTCGATGGCCAGCCGCAACGCGGTTCGTTGACCCGGCTGGAGCCGGAAGGGCAGGTGCTGCGCATGTGGGAGGCGATCGAGACCTACATGGCGCGCAAGCAGCCGTTGCTGATCGTGGCCGGCGCCGACTACGGGCAGGGCTCCTCGCGCGACTGGGCGGCCAAGGGCGTACGTCTGGCCGGAGTCGAGGCGATCGTGGCCGAGGGCTTCGAGCGCATCCACCGCACCAACCTGGTCGGCATGGGCGTGCTGCCGCTGGAATTCCGTCCCGGCACCACGCGCAAGACCCTGGGCATCGACGGCAGCGAGGTGTTCGACGTGCTCGGCGCGCGCACCCCCAGCGCGACGCTGACCCTGTCCATCGCCCGCGCCGACGGTACCCGCGTGGAAGTGCCGGTGACCTGCCGCCTGGACACCGCCGAGGAACTGGCGATCTACGAGGCCGGCGGCGTGCTGCAGCGTTTCGCGCAGGATTTCCTGGAGGCGTCCGCCGCCTGATTCGGCGGCATGCTCGAAAGGAAACGCTCGCGGCTTGCGCCCGCGGACTGGCGATGCAGAATTCGGCAATCTTGCTGTCGGGAGTGCGTATGGCGACCAAGAACATCTCCTCGCCGGAGGAGCACAAGCTGTTCGTCGACCAACAGGTGGCCGGACACGACTGCGGTTCCAGCAGCGAGTCCGTGCGCGGGTTGATCTGCGGGCAGTGCGACGCGGAAAACCTCCGTGGCGTGCTGCTGGAGGGAGCCGATTCCGGTCCAGCCACGGCGATGGAACCGGATTTCTTCGACACGATGCGCAAGCGGGCTCGGGATCGGGCCTTTCGCGGCCGCCAGCCTGCATGAACCCGGCAGCGTACTGCGGCGTTTCGGGCAGGATTTTTGGGCAGTGTCGAAACCGCCCTGTCCCATTCGTCGGTGTCATGAGCGCGTGCCATCCTGCGCGCGCCGTCCACCAATGAGGAAACCACCATGAGCAACGGCAACACCGGTACCGTCCGCCTGCACCGCGTCCTGCGCGCGCCGGCCGAGCGCATCTACCGCGCGTTCCTGGAGCCGGCGGCGCTGGCCAAGTGGCTACCGCCGCATGGCTTCGTCGCCACCGTGCATGCACTGAATGCGCACGTGGGCGGCAGTTTCAAGATTTCTTTCACCAATCTGGGCGCCGGCACCAGCGAATCCTTCGGTGGCACCTATCTGGAACTGGTGCCGGGCGAGCTGATCCGCCATACCGATACGTTCGACAATCCTGGCCTGCCCGGCGAGATGATGGTGACGGTCAGGCTGCGCACGGTGGCCTGCGGCACCGAGCTGGACATCGTCCAGGACGGCATCCCCGAGCAGATCCCGGTGGAGTTCTGCCATCTCGGCTGGCAGGAGTCGTTGACCCTGCTGGCGCAGCTGGTCGAGGCCGAGATTCCCGCCAACCCTTGAACTACTCGCCGCTTGCGCGGTGGTCGGAAAAATAGCCATGTCCCACGTTCCCCAACTCCGCATTCCCGCCACCTACATGCGCGGCGGCACCTCCAAGGGCGTGTTCTTCCGCCTGCAGGATCTGCCGCCCGCCGCGCAGCTGCCTGGCGCGGGGCGCGATGCGCTGCTGCTGCGGGTGATCGGCAGTCCCGATCCCTACGCCAAGCAGATCGACGGCATGGGCGGGGCCACGTCCAGCACCAGCAAGACGGTGATCGTGGCGCCGAGCGCGCGCGCCGACCACGACGTGGACTATCTGTTCGGGCAAGTGGCGATCGACCGCCCGTTCGTCGATTGGAGCGGCAACTGCGGCAACCTGTCGGCGGCGGTGGGGCCGTTCGCGATCGCCGCCGGGCTGGTCGATGCGGCGCGCATTCCGCACGACGGCATGGCCACGGTGCGGATCTGGCAGGCCAACATCGGCAAGACCATCCTCGCGCGGGTGCCGATCGTGGCCGGCGCAGTGCAGGAGAGCGGCGATTTCGAACTGGACGGGGTGACCTTCCCGGCGGCCGAGATCCAGCTCGACTTCCTGGATCCGGCCGCGGACGAGGACGGCGCGGACGGGGCGATGTTTCCCACCGGCAACCTGATCGATACGCTGGACGTGCCGGGCGTGGGCAGCTTCGAGGCGACCCTGATCAACGCCGGCATCCCGACCATCTTCCTCGACGCGCAGGCGCTGGGCTACCGCGGCACCGAACTGCAGGACGCGATCAACGGCGACGCGCACGCCCTGACCAGGTTCGAGACGATCCGCGCGTACGGCGCGCTGCGCATGGGCCTGATCGCCAGGCTGGAAGACGCGGCGACGCGGCAGCACACGCCGAAGGTGGCCTTTGTCGCGCCGCCGGCCGACTACGTGGCCTCCAGCGGCAAGCCGGTCGCCGCCACCGACATCGACCTGCTGGTGCGGGCGATGTCGATGGGCAAGCTGCACCACGCGATGATGGGCACCGCCGCGGTGGCGATCGGCACCGCCGCGGCGATTCCGGGCACGCTGGTAAATCGCGCGGCCGGCGGCGGCGCCCGCCAGGCGGTGCGCTTCGGCCATCCCTCGGGCACCTTGCGCGTGGGCGCCGAAGCGCAGCAGCAGGGGGACGGCCAGTGGAGTGTCACCAAGGCGATCATGAGCCGCAGCGCGCGGGTGTTGATGGAGGGCTGGGTGCGGGTGCCGGGCGATATTTGCTGAGCCGGCGGCAGGGCTGCATCGCTGTGGCGCCGCAAATCCGGGTCTTGTTTTTGTAGGAGCGGCTTCAGCCGCGACATGTTCTAGCCGCGACATGCTCTAACCGTAGTTCCTGTCGCGGCTGAAGCCGCTCCTACAGGGTGCGGGTGGGGCGCAGCGGCGCGTGTTGTTGCGCGGCCAAGGCCGCGGTGGCGTCGCCAACCGGAAATCCGCAGTGCGATGTTGATAGACCTGGGCCGTCTGGACAGCGCGCTTGCAGAGCACATGTGGCAGCACATTGCGCACTTGCAGCCTTAACACGTTCAAGTGACCGGGACATGCACAACATGTGTATTTTGTGTTAATTATGGTGCGGCGCGGCATCGCTTGCCGGCGGCGCGCATTCGCTCTTGCCCATTCCACTCCGGAGTCCCCATGTCCGCCAGTTGGTCGCTGCGCACCAGCGCACTTGCCGTAGCCGTCGTTTCCGCCCTCTCGTTCTCCGCCGCCGCCCAGCAGGCGGACAGCACGGACGGGGTCGCCCGCCTGGATGCGGTCAAGGTCACCGCCGAACGGCGTTCGGAAGACTCCAAGGACGTGCCGATCTCCGCCAGCGTGCTGCGCCCGGAATACCTGGACGCGATCGCCACCAGCGGCTCGGACGTGCGCGTGCTGGCCGGCAAGGCGCCCAGCCTCAATGTCGAATCCTCCAACGGCCGCGTGTTCCCGCGCTTCTACATCCGCGGCTACGGCAACACCGACTTCAACACCTACGCCTCGCAGCCGGTGTCGCTGGTGTACGACGACGTGGTGGCCGAGAACGCGTTCCTGAAGGGCTTCCCGATCTTCGACCTGGAAGGCCTGGAAGTGCTGCGCGGCCCGCAGGGCACGCTGTTCGGCCGCAACACGCCGGCCGGCGTGGTCAAGTTCAACTCGGTCAAGCCCAGCATCGGCGCCAACGACGGCTACGCCAGCCTGTCCTATGGCACCTACGGCACCATGACCATGGAAACCGGCCTGAGCATCGCCATGGGCGACAAGTGGGCCGCGCGCGTGTCGGCGCTGGGCCAGCGCCGCGACGACTGGGTCGACAACACCGTCGACGACCGCTCGTTCGAGGGCTACACCGACTCGGCGGTGCGGGTGCAGCTGCTGTTCCAGCCGGGCGAGGACTTCAGCGCGCTGTTCAACGCGCATGCGCGGCATCTCGACGGCACCGCGCGGCTGTTCCGCGCCAACATCTTCCAGCCGGGCAGCAACAAGCTGGTCGATGGCTTCGATCCGGACAAGGCCTCCATCGACGGCGGCAACACCCAGGAACTGCAGACCTATGGCGGCAGCGCCAACCTGACCTGGGACCTGGGCGACATCGTGCTGCACTCGATCACCGGCTACGAGGGCATCGGAAAGTACTACAGCCGCGGCGACATCGACGGCGGCTACGGCGCGGTGTTCGCGCCGCCGTCCGGCCCGGGCGTGATCGCGTTCCCGGTGGAAACCGCCGGCGGCATCAAGAACCTGGACCAGTACTCGCAGGAGCTGCGTGCCGAATCGCAGTACGCCGGCCCGGTGAACTGGCAGGCCGGCCTGTACTACTTCCACGATTCGGTGGAAGGCGAGAACTACACCTACAACACCTTCGGCGGCGGCACCCTCAGCAGCTACCAGCTGACCCGCCAGCGCAACACCTCGTGGGCGGCGTTCGGCTCGCTGAACTACGCGGCCACCGATCGCCTGGACCTGCGCGCCGGCATCCGCTACACCTACGATAAGAAGACCTTCGACGTGCTGGCGCTGGACCGCGTCACCCTGCTCGATCCGTCCACCGGCAGCACCGACAACTCCAAGGTCACCGGCGACCTCAGCGCGACCTACACCATCAACGACGCGGTCAACGTCTATGCCCGCGCCGCGCGCGGTTTCCGCGGCGCCAGCTTCGGCGTGCCGTCGGCGACCGCGCCGTTGACCGTGGCCGCGCCGGAGACCGTGGATTCGTACGAGATCGGCATCAAGTCCGACCTATTCGACAAGCGCGCGCGGATCAGCTTCGACATCTACGATTTCCGGGTGAAGAACCAGCAGCTGACCGCGGTCGGCGGCACCTCCAACGACGTGCGCCTGCTCAACGCCGACAAATCCAAGGCGCGCGGCGCCGAGTTCGACTTCGAGGCGCTGCTCACCCAGAACCTGCGCTTCACCCTGGGCGGTGCCTACAACTGGACCCGCATCGAGGATCCGACCCTGTCGGTCGGCGTATGCCGCACCTGCACCGTGACCGATCCGCTCAACGCCGCCGGCAACGCCATCATCGACGGCAACGTGCTGCCGCAGGCGGCCAAGTGGATGGGCAACGCCACGCTGCGCTACGGCATCCCGGTCGGCGACGACGCAGAGTTCTTCTTCTACACCGACTGGTCCTACCGCAGCGAGATCAACTTCTTCCTGTACGACTCGCGCGAATTCGTCGGCCAGCCGCTGCTCGAAGGCGGCGCCAAGATCGGCTACAACTGGGGCGCCGGCGCGTACGAGGTGTCGGTGTTCTGCCGCAACTGCACCAACCAGATCCGCGCCACCGGTGCGATCGACTTCAACAACCTCACCGGCTTCATCAACGATCCGCGCATCGTCGGCGCGCAGTTCCGCGCCAATTTCTGATCGGCGCGTCCGCGTTGCGATGAACCAGGGACCGCCGGCTATCATGCCGGCGGTTTCTTTTTATGGGAGGCGCGCATGCGCAGTCTGAAACGGTGGGCGGCGCTGGCGCTGCTGGCCCTGGCAGCGGTTGACGCTGCGGCGGCGCCCCCAGCCGCGCCGCCGGCGCAGAAGGTGGTGGTATCCACCGACATCGGCGACGACATCGACGACGCGTTCGCGCTGGCGCTGCTGCTGCGCAGCCCGGAACTGGACGTGCTCGGCATCGCGTCGTCCTGGGGCGACACCGCACTGCGTGCGCAGTTGCTGCAGCGCTTGTTGCAGCAGGCAGGACGCAGCGAGATCCCGCTGGCGATCGGCCATGTCACGACCAGCACGATTCCCTTCAGCCAGGCGCGCTGGGCGGCGCAGGGCACGCTGCCGCGCAAGGCGCCGGACGCGACGGACTTCATCCTGGCGCAGGCGCGGCGCCATCCCGGGCAGGTGACCTTGCTGGTGCTCGGCCCGCTGACCGACGCGGCGCGCGCGCTGCAGCGCGACCCGCAGGGCTTCGCCCAGCTCAGGCAGGTGGTGCTGATGGGCGGCTCGGTGCGTGCGGGCTACGGCAAGTCGCGCTACCGGCCGCCGAGCGCGCCGGCGCCGGAATACAACATCGTTTCCGATATCGGCGCCGCGCAGCGCGTGTTCGCCGCCGGCGTGCCGATCGTGCTGCTGCCGCTGGACGCGACCCAGGTGACCCTGGAGGAACCGGAGCGGGTGGCGCTGTTCGCGCATGGCGATCCGCTGACCGACGCGTTGACCCAGCTCTACTACCAGTGGCGCGACACCGACCAGCCCTGGGCCAGCGCCACGCCGACCCTGTTCGACGTGGTGCCGGTGGCGCAGCTGCTCGACCCGAGCCTGTGCCCGACCGTGCCGCTGCGCATCACGGTCGACGATCAGGGGTATACGCGGGAAGTGCCGCCTGGCGCGAGCGCAGCTGGCGGTACTGCGGCCGTCGACGGATCGGCGGATCGCGGCCATGCGGCGCCTGGCGCCGCCAACGCCCAGGTCTGCCTGGCGCTGGACCGGCCACGGCTGATCGCGCTGTACATGCAGCGCTTGTTGCGCTGACGGCGGCGCGTCCGCGGCTCCGCTTGTCGCGGCTGAAGCCGCTCCTACAAGGGACTTGCGGCCATCCAACCGGATGCACTGTAGGAGGGGCTTCAGCCCCGACAGGCAGTGTCCGAAGCTGGTGCAGTTCCCGGCTTCGTTTGTCGCGGCTGAAGCCGCTCCTACAGGGGCTTGCGGCACGCTGGCCGGGTGCACTGTGGGAGGGACTTCAGTCCCGACTGCATCCGGTCTGGGTAACCTGTGGCCTCATCGGTTGCTTCCACAGCGATATCAGGCAACGACGATGGCGTGTCGGCCGGAGTACGGATGAGCGCTGGGCGCCGCCGCCATGCGCGGCAACCCGGCACGCAGAAATCGCCGCCTGCACAGTCCGGCGGCGCCCGCCCGCCACCATCCCCGACCGCCTTGCCAGGCGCCGGCGATCGCCGCGTCCGCAATCTTGATTTCGACCCTCCGGCCGCCGCGTCCGCGTTCTATACTCGCGCCACTTTCACGGAGCGAACGTATGCACACGGATTCGAAGCGGCAGTGGCGCCTCCTGCGCGCGGGGCTGTTGAGCACCTTCCTGCTGCTGGGCCTGGCCTTGGCGCTGGGCGGCTGCAAGCGCAACGAATCCGGGCAGTTGCCCGACGCCAGCGGCGAGCCGGTCAAGGGCCAGAAGGAAGCGATGAAGGGCTTCGGCCTGGTTCGCGCCTATCCCGACCAGAAGGGCGACGGGCTGTCGCTGGCGCTGGAGTTCTCGCGGCCGCTGGTCGGCACCCAGGACTTCGACAAGCTGCTGCGCTTCGAGGAGAAGGTCGGCACCGACGAGAGCGCCTGGTCGCTGTCCGACGACGGCAAGACCCTGCGCTATCCGTACGTGGAGGCGGCCAAGGACTACACCGTGCTGATCTCCGCCGACCTGCTCGCCGCCGACGGCAACCGCCTGGGCAAGCCGCTCAAGCAGAAGGTCTACACCGGCGAACTGGAGCCGGCGGTCGGCTTCGCCTCGCAGGGCAGCGTGCTGCCGGCGCGCGAGAGCCGCGGCCTGCCGGTGGTGTCGCTCAACGTGCCGGAAGTGGACGTGGAGTTCATGCGGGTCAAGGAAGGCTCGCTGCCGGCGTTCTTCGCCCAGTACCAGCGCGGCGGCCGCCGCGGCAGCTGGGAGATGGACAGCGACTACAGCGACCACACCCCGATTTCGCAGCTGGCCGAGTCGGTCTACGTCAACCGCTTCGTGCTCGGCGGCGACAAGAACGAGCGCGCGCTGACCTATCTGCCGATCCAGGACATCAAGGAGCTGCAGGCGCCGGGCCTGTACTTCGCGGTGATGAAGCGCCCGGGCCGGTTCGAGAACGAATACGACACCGCATTCTTCACCGTCAGCGACATCGGCCTGCACGCGCGCGCCTACAAGGACAAGCTGTTCGTGCACACCGCCTCGCTGCAGAGCGGCGAGCCGTTGAAGAAGGTGGAGCTGCGCATCCTCGACGCCAAGGGCGAGCTGTTCCTGAAAGGCGAGACCGATGCCAACGGCAACGCGCTGCTGAACTACACCCTCGACGCCGGCCAGGTGCTGGTGGCGCGCAGCGGCACCGACCTGTCGATGCTGCCGTTCAACCAGCCGGCGCTGGACCTGAGCGAATTCGCCGTGGCCGGGCGCGAGAACGCCTGGTTCGACGTGTTCGCCTGGTCCGGCCGCGATCTGTACCGCCCCGGCGAGACGGTGCGCGTGTCGGCGCTGCTGCGCGACAACGACGGCAAACCGGTGGCCACCACCGGCAAGGGCGCGCAACCGGTGTTCCTGCGCTTGAAGCAGCCCGACGGCAAGATCTTCCGCGAGACCCGCCTGCAGCCGGGCGAGCAGGGCTATTTCAGCTTCGAGCAGCTGATTCCCGCCGATGCGCCGACCGGGCGCTGGCAGGTGGAGTTCCGCACCGATCCGTCCAGCAAGGAAGCGGTGCAGGGCATGACCCTGCGCATCGAGGAGTTCCTGCCCGAGCGCATGAAGCTGGACCTGGACAGCGCGCAGAAGACGCTCAAGCCGGGCGAGCCGTTCAAGCTGCAGGCCACCGCCGCCTATCTGTACGGCGCGCCGGCCGACGGCAACCGCTTCACCGCCAAGCTGGCGGTGGCGGTCGAGCAGCATCCGGTCGAGTCGCTGCCCGGCTATTTCTTCGGCGACTCGACGCTGCAGCTGCCGCGCGAAGCCAAGGACGTGATCGATACCGAGTTCGGCGCCGACGGCAAGATCGCCGAAGACCTGGCGCTGCCGGACGAAGCCAAGCCGACCAGCACCATCGCCGCACTGGTCTCGGCGAGCGTGTACGAAACCGGCGGCCGCACCGTCACCCGCACGCTCAAGCGCGTGCTGTGGCCGGCGCCGGCGCTGGTCGGCGTGCGCCCGCTGTTCGACGACAAGGACGGCGCCGACGCCAACGCCAACGCCCGCTTCGAGCTGATGCGGGTGGACGCGCAGGGCAAGCCGCAGCCGGCCAAGGGATTGAAGGTGACCCTGGTGCGCGAGCTGCGCGATTACCACTGGGCGTTCGCCGACAACCGCTGGGACTACGACTTCACCCGCCGCTTCGAGAACAAGCAGTCGATCACCGTCGATGCCGGCAGCGCCGCGGCCAAGTTCGATTTCCCGGTGGAGTGGGGCGAGTACCGCGTGGACGTGTTCGATCCGTCCACCGGCCTGACCACGCGCTATCCGTTCCGCGCCGGCTGGAGCTGGAACGACGAGAACCGCGGCCTGGACGCGCGTCCTGACAAGGTCAAGCTGGCGCTGGACAAGACCGGCTACAAGGCCGGCGACACGCTCAAGGTCACCCTGACCCCGCCGCATGCCGGTCCCGGCGTGCTGATGGTCGAGAGCGACAAGATGCTGTACGTGCAGGACATCGACGTGAAGCCGGGCAGCAGCTTCGAGATCCCGGTGACCAAGGACTGGGAGCGCCACGACGTCTACGTCACCGCGCTGGTGTTCCGCGGCGGTTCGGCGCCGAGCAAGATCACCCCGGCGCGCGCGGTCGGCGTGGCCTTCGTGCCGATGGAGCGCAAGACCCGGCGTGTGGCGGTGGGCCTGGTCGCGCCCAAGCAGATGCGTCCGGAGCAGCCGCTGCCGGTGACGGTCAGCGTGCCGGAACTGGCCGGCAAGCAGGCGCACGTGACCATCTCCGCAGTGGACGTGGGCATCCTCAACATCACCCGCTTCCCGGTGCCTGATGCCAACGCGCAGTTCTTCGCACAGCGGCGCCTGGGCGTGGACTCGTACGACATCTACGGCCGGGTGATCGAGAGTTTCGAGGGCGGCACCGGCAAGCTGCGCTTCGGCGGCGACATGGCCTTGGCGGCGTTGCCGCAGGCCAAGCGTCCCACCGCGCGGGTGCAGACCGTGGACCTGTTCTCCGGCTCGGTGAAGCTCGACGCCAAGGGCAATGCGCGGGTGCAGCTGCCGGTGCCCGACTTCAACGGCACGCTGCGGGTCTCGGCGCTGGTGTATTCGGACGAGCGCTACGGCAATCGCGACGTGGAAACGCTGGTGCGCGCGCCGATCGTGGCCGAGGCCAGCATGCCGCGGGTGATGGCGCCGGGCGACCGCAGCACGGTCACCCTGGACGTGCAGAACTTCACCGGGCAAGCGGGCGAGTTCAAGGTGCAGGTGGATGGCGAAGGCCCGTTGGCGATCGCCGAGAATGCGCGCAGCGCCAAGCTCGGCAAGGACGGCAAGGCCACGCTCAGCTTCCCGCTGGTGGCGCAGGAGGGCTACACCGTGGCCAAGGTACGGGTGCGGGTGAACGGCAACGGCTTCAGCGTCGACCGCCGCTACGACCTGCCGGTGCGCGCGGCGTGGCCGTCGGTGTTGCGCGCGCAGACCCGCGTGCTGGATCCGTTGGCGCCGGTGACGCTGGGCATGGGCGATGCCGAAGGGCTGATGGCCGGTTCGGTCAACGCGCGCATGCTGGTCAGCGCGTTGCCGCCGATCCCGTTCGCCAGCGCGCTGCAGGGCGCGCTGAACTACCCGTACGGTTGCGCCGAGCAGACCACCAGCAAGGGCTACGCCGCGCTGCTGCTCGACGACACCACCGCCAAGCTGCTCGGCGCCCAGGGCCTGGACGCGGCCACCCGCCGCGCGCGCATGGAAGGCGCGTTCGGCCGCTTGGCCTCGATGCAGATCTCCAGCGGCCACTTCTCGATGTGGGGCGACGACGGCTACGTCAATCCGGGCCTGACCCCGTACATCGCCGAGTTCCTGCTCGACGCCAAGGACGCCGGTTTCGCGGTGCCCGACAACGTGCTGCAGAAGGCGCTCAACCGGCTCAGCGAGGACCTGCTGTCCGGCGGCAACAACTTCTACGGCCAGGACCGCCGCGAGAACCTGAAGTTCGCCAACCAGGCCTGGTCCGGCTACGTGCTGGCGCGGGTCAACCGCGCCCCGCTGGGCACGTTGCGCGCGCTGTACGACAACGATCGCGGCAAGGCGCTGACCGGCCTGTCGCTGGTGCACCTGGGCGTGGCGTTGTCGCTGCAGGGCGACAAGAAGCGCGGCGACGCGGCGATCGCGGCTGGCTTCGCCAAGGACAGCGGCGACCGTCCGCCTTACTTCGGCGATTACGGCAGCGTGATCCGCGACGATGCGCTGATGATCGCGCTGCTGCACGAGCGCGGCCTGGCCAAGCCCGAGTACGATGCGCGCGCGGTGGCGTTGGGCCGCGAGATCGACGCACGCCGCCGCAGCGGCTGGCTGTGGCTGAGCACCCAGGAGCAGGTGGCCCTGGCGCGGATGGGCAAGGCCTTGCTGGTCAACCAGAGCAAGCTGGTGTCCGGGCAGCTGGCGATCGGCGACAGCAGCGAGGCGATCGGCGCGGCCAAGGCGTTCGGCCGTCAGTTCGGTGAGGCCGAGCTGGCGCGCGGGGTCAGCTTCGTGCCGCAGGGCGAGGCGCCGCTTTACGCCAGCCTGGAAATCGCCGGCATCCCGCGCAAGGCGCCTGAGGTGGACGAGAGCACGCTGAAGGTGGAACGCGAGTGGTACAGCACCGACGGCACGCCGTGGACGCCGCGGCCGCTGAAGGAAGGCGAGGCGCTGATCGTGCGCGTCACCATCACCTCCAACGTGGGCATGCCCGACGCGCTGTTGACCGATCTGCTGCCGGCTGGCCTGGAGATCGAGAACTTCAACCTGGGCGACGCCAAGCAGTGGGCCGACGTGGTGGTGGACGGCATCGAGATCAGCGACCGTTCCGAGGCCGCCGACGTCAAGCACGAGGAGTTCCGCGACGACCGCTACGTGGCCGCGCTGAGCCTGGCGCAAGGCGGCAAGGCACAGGTGTTCTACCTGGTGCGCGCGGTGACTCCGGGCACCTACACGGTGCCGCCGCCGCTGGTCGAGGACATGTACCGTCCCGACCTGCGCGGGGTGGGGCGCAGCAACCCGGGCACGATCAACGTCGTGCAGCCTTAGTCATGCGCCATCCAGCGCAACTCGCTGCAAGCGCTGCACGCAGAGGCGCCTAAAGCCCCTCTCCCGCCGGGAGAGGGGTTGGGGTGAGGGTGCGGCGCGAAGCGTCTCGTGGATTTGGGCGCTCGAGGCTGCGCACGCAGCCTCATCCGGCTCGCGGGCCCCCTTCCCCCGAAAAGGGTCATGGTCCTGATGGGAGAGGGTGTCGGCTTTGGTTGAGTGGCTTGAGGCTCTGGCGGACCAGGCCACACACAATGAATAACAACGCGATAGGGCCCTTGTGGCCCTATCGTCGTTTTGGGGCCGCCGGCGCGATGCCGCAGCACACCCAGTGGCGCAGCGTCCTGCAATCGAGATGGCTTCCCACCCGCCATTCCGGCATGCGCTCGCCGACCACCGCTCGCAGTGCGGCTGTTCAGCGCGAACCCGACCGCTCCTGCAACTGCCAACGCCATGACATGGGCCTGTCATCACCCTCTGGATAAAATTAACTACTTTGAAGTTAGTAATTAATTTCGACATTTTCCAGGGGATACGAGATGACGCGATCGCACCACCGCCACCAGCGCACGTTGCTGGTGTGCCTGCTTGCCGCCAGTTGCCAGGCCGCCCTCGCGCAGCAGGCGGCGCCGCCGTTGCCGCCTGCCGCCGCGGACACCGACAGCACCGATACCGCCGCCGCATCGCCGCCGGCTGCCGGCACCGCCAAGACCCTGGACAGCGTGGTCGTCACCGGCGTGCGCAAGGCCAATGCCGCGGCGATGGAGAGCAAGCGCGCGGCGACCAACATCACCGACGTGGTCAGTTCCACCGACGTGCGCGCGCTGCCGGACACCACCATCGTCGAGGCGCTGCGCCGCATCCCCGGCCTGTCGGTGCTGCCGGCGACCGACAACGAACATCCGCGCGACGAGGCCGCCACGCCGGTGCTGCGCGGCCTCGGCCCGTCCTACAACAACGTCACCATCGACGGCCTGACCGTGGCCTCGCCGGGTACGCCGAACGGCACGCTCGGCTCGATCACCCGCGGCGTGCGCCTGGACATCCTGCCGGCATCGATGGTCAGCGAACTGCAGGTGGTCAAGACCTTCACTCCCGATCTCGATCCCAACGCCACGGGCGGTGCGATCAACCTGCGCACGCGCAGCGCGTTCGAGAACGGCGGCAAGCCGTTCTTCACCAGCGAAGCCTCGCTGGGCCACGCCAACGACGTCGGCAAGCCGCGCGACCAAGACGACCCCGGCTACCGCCTCGGCGCCACCGGCAGCACCACCTTCGGCAGCGACCGGCAGTACGGCCTGACCCTGTCCGGCAACTACCAGACGCTGAGCAGCTACACCGAAACCCACATGACCACCGACACGGTGCACTACGGGTTCTACGACGGCAACGGCGTGCTGCAGAGCGGCAGCAACCTCGGCAACGGCTGGGCGGTGCCGCAGCAGGACAAATACTGGTACGTGATGGACAAGCGCGACCGCTACGGCCTGACCGGCAAGTTCGAAGCGCACCCCAGCGCCGACCTGCAGGCCTACGTCACCGCGGGCTACTACTATTTCAAGGACGACATGCAGCGCAACGAGCTGATCATCGATCCGCGCAACCGCAACCGCGTCGCCAACCAGACCGCGACTTCCGGCAGCTATCCGGCCGGCGACATCGAGGTCGGCTATTCCAACCAGGTCACCACCACCCGCACCAAGCTCGGCCAGGCCGGCATGGAATGGCGGCCGGACGACCGGCAGATGTTTTCCGCGCGCGGCTCGTGGTCGGATGCGACCTACGACGAGCCGATCCAGATGTTCAAGTACGTCACCGGCGCGTCGCGACCGGCGGCGGTTGCGGTCGGCCAGACCGGCCCCGGCGTCACCGTCGTGCCCAGCGCCGACTACGCCTTCACCTACGACACCTCGGCGCTGAACCAGCGCTTCCCGGTGGCGCCGCAGGCGTACTCCAACTACGACAACTACAGCCTGTTGTACTGGCGCCCGGACTACAAGCGCAGCGCGCGCGACCGCATCCTCACCGGGCGCCTGGACTACGCCTTCAACCAAGGCGAGCAGGACCGCGGCCTGGGCTTCGGCGCAGGCCTGTCGTACACCACCGACAAACCGTCGTTCGACATCTACCGCGACGACTACGAGCCCAACCGCAGCGCGCCGGCACTGAACATCGCCGACGTGCTGGCGCCGTCCAACGCGCCGCTGCGCTACCTGGGTCTGAACCTGATCACCATCGATCCGAACAAGGCCCGGCGCGTGCTGCAGTCCACGCCGCTGAGCGCGTTCAACAGCACCGACCAGTCGGCCTTCAGCAACCAGGACAACTTCAGCCACAGCGAAAAGATCTTCGGTGCCTACGGCCTGGTCAGCTACCGCGCCGAGGCGTTCAACGTGGAGGCCGGCCTGCACTACGACGACACAGACCAGTCTACCGTCGGCCGCCAGCGCCAGCTGGATACGGCCAGCGGCAAGTACGTCTACGTCGATGCGCCGACCGATTCGCACTACGCCAACCTGTTGCCGTCGGCGATCATGACCTACCACCTCAGCGACCGCCTCGACCTGCGCGCCGGCGCCAGCCGCACGCTCGGCCGCCCGCCGTACGACGCCTATGCCGCGCGCACCTCGATCGGCTTCGTCAACAGCACCGACGCCGGCAATCCCAACGCCCAGGGCGTGACCGTGACCGTGGGCAATCCGGACATCAAGCCGCGCGTGTCGACCAACCTGGACCTGTCGCTGGAATGGCGCCTGCCCGACGACTTCGACGGCATGCTGGCTGCGGCGGTGTTCAACAAGCGCATCCAGGACGAGATCTTCACCCTGTCGCGCACTGACCAGTTCAGCTACAACGGCACCACCTATTCGAACGTGCTGATCAGTACACCGGCCAATGCGTCCAAGGCGCATATCCGCGGCCTGGAACTGAGCGCGGTGCTCAACACCTTGCTGCCGGGTGTGCCAGCGTTGTCCGGGCTCGGCGGCAGCGCGAATCTGGCCTTGCTCGACGGCGGCATGGACGTGCCGTACAGCGTCGGCAGCGCGCCGAACGTGAGCCAGCGCCAGCGTAGCGTCGATCGCCTGGTCGGCCAGCCCGGCTACACCGCCAACGCCTCGCTGTTCTACACCATCGGCGGGCTGGAACTGCGCGCGGCCTACAACCGCCAGGGCAAGGCGCTGCGCGCCATCGTCAGCAACATCGACTGGCAGGATCTGTACTGGTCGCCGCGCTCGCAGCTGGATCTGTCGGCGACCTATGCGGTCAACAAGCAGGTCAGCGTGGTCGGCCAGGTCAGCAACGTCACCCACAGCCGCATCACCAGCGTGACCGGGCCGGGCGAGAACCTGTTGAAGGACACCTACTCGGTGCCGACCACCTACTGGTTCGGCATCCGCTTCACGCCTTCTCTTTAAAACCTTTCATTCCTTCGGACGCCCATCGCCATGAAATCCACTCTGTTGCCGCTCCTGCTGCTGGGCAGCGCGCTGACCGGCCCCGTCGCCGCCGCTCCCTCCGGCAGCGTCGCCAGCCAGGCGCGCCTGGCCGATCCCGCCGGCGGCATCTTCGTCGTCGCCCATCGCGGTTGCCACAATCCTGCGCCCGCGCACGGCTTCCCCGGCCATGCGCCGGAGAACTCGCTGTCCGGCCTGGAGCGCTGCGTGGCGATGGGCGTGGACATGCTGGAAACCGACATCCGCCGCGCCGCCGACGGCACCCTGGTGATGTTCCACGACGCCACCGTCGAACGCACCACCGACGGCAGCGGCAAGGTCGCCGAGATGACCTGGGCGCAGCTGTCGCGGCTGCGCCTGCGCGACGACGAAGGCGGCGCGCAGGCGCCGCTCACCGACCAGCATCCGGTGACCCTGGAGCAGATGCTGGCCGCGGCCAAGGGCCGGATCATGCTCAATCTCGACGTCAAGGCACCGATCTATGCGGAGGTGGCGGACGCGGTGCGCCGCGCGGGCATGCAGCGGCAGGTGCTGCTCAAGACCGAGGTCGGCGTGTACAGCCAGCCGCTGTCGTCGCTGCCGCCGTTCGACCAGGTCAACTTCACCCCGGTGCTGCTCAATCCGCCGGGCACCGACGACCTGCTGCAGACCGTGCGCACCCAGATCGGCGGCAAGGTGCGCCCGGTGGCGATCGAACTGCCGCGGATGCGCGCCGAGCAGTTGCCGCCGCTGGCCGCGTTGACCAGGCAGCAGCACGTGCGGCTGCTGGTCAACACGCTGTGGGAAGGGTTCGTCGCCGGCTACGGCGGCGACGCCGACGCAGTGCGCGATCCGGATGCGGTATGGGGACGGCTGTACCGTGCCGGGATCGGCGCGTTCCAGACCGACGAGCCCGAAGCCCTGCTGCGCTACCGCGCGTCGCTCGAAAAAAATCGCTGAGCGCGCGCGGTTCGCCGCGCAACTGTCCGTAATCGGTCGCCGATCGTCCGCTTGCGGACGCAGCGGTCGCGCCCGACGCGGACGATAGGCAATCGTTTCAAAGAGTTATAGCGCTTCGCCGATTGGCATGCGGCCTGCTCTGCAATGGCCATGGATATCGCGAAGTCTCCGAACCGTTCGATCTGGCGCCACCGGCGCCGCTGGCTGGCGTTGGCCGTGGCGGCCGTGCTGTTGCTCGGCGTGGTGCTGTTGGGTGCGGGCCGCGCCGCGCCGCAGGTCAGCCGCAGCGAGCTGTGGATCGACGCGGCCACGCGCGGCGAGATGCGCCGCGAGATCCGCGCCAACGGCGTGCTGGTGCCGCGGCAGATCCGCTGGATCACCGCCGGCGCCACCGCTACCGTGCAGCAACAGCTGGTCGATGCCGGCGCGCGGGTGCAGGCCGATACGCTGATCCTGCAATTGGCCAACCCCGAGCTGGATGCCGGCCTGGACCGCGCCCGCGCCGCACTGGCCGGCGCCGATGCCGACCTGGCCGCGCTGCACGCGGCGCTGGCTTCGCAACTACTGGACCAGCAGGCGCTGCAGGCGCAGGCCGCGTCCGATCTGCAGATCGCGCAGATCAAGGCGCAGGCCTACAGGCGCGGCCACGACGGCGGCGCGATTTCGGCGATCGACCTGACCCAGAGCCAGATCGTCGAGGCGCAGCAGCGCGGCCGCGCCGGCATCGAAACCAAACGCGTGGCCGCATTCCGGCAGAACATGGCCGCGCAGTTGCGCGCCGCCCAGGCGCGGCGCGCGCAGGCCGCCAGCGCCCTGGCCATCGCCGCGCAACAGGCCGCCTCGCTGCAGGTGCGTGCCGGCAGCGACGGCATCCTGCAGCAGGTGGACGTGGAGCCCGGCCAGCGCGTCGAGGCCGGCGCCAAGCTGGCGCGGGTCGCGCGCCCGGACGACCTGCTGGCGCGGCTGCAGGTGGCCGAGGTGCTGGCCAAGGACGTGATCGACGAGCAGCCGGTCGCGGTGGACACGCACAACGGCGTGGTCAGCGGACAGGTGGCGCGGATCGATCCGGCAGTGCGCAGCGGCAGCGTGGTGGTCGACGTGCGCCTGGCGCCGCCGCTGCCATCGGGCGTGCGCCCGGACCTGTCGGTGGACGGACGCATCGTGCTCGGCACCCTGCGCGACGTGGTCAGCATTCCGCGCCCGGCCCTGGCCGCGCCGAACACCGCCGGCAGCCTGTTCGTGCTGCGCGACGGCGGCGCGCGCGCGCAACGCATCCGCGTGCGCTTCGGCGCCGCCTCCAGCGATCGCATCGAAGTGCGTGCCGGGCTGCATGCCGGCGAGCAAGTCGTGCTGTCCGACACCAGCCAGTGGAACGCCTACGCCACCCTGCGCTTACGCTAGCGCTCCAGGAGAACCAGAATGACCGCATTTCCCGCAGCTTCCGCCGAACCGCTGATCCGCCTGCACGGGCTGGGCAAGGTGTTCCATACCGACGAAGTGGAGACCCACGCCCTGGCCGAGATCGCGCTGGACGTGGCGCGCGGCGATTTCGTCGCCATCACCGGCCCGTCCGGCTGCGGCAAGTCGACCCTGCTGTCGATCCTCGGCCTGCTCGATGCGCCCAGCGGCGGCACGTACCGGCTCAACGGCCGCAGCGTCGCCGAGCTGGACGCGGTCGGCCGCGCGCGCATCCGCAACGCCGAGATCGGCTTCATCTTCCAGGCCTTCAACCTGATCGCCGACCTCACCGTGGAAGAGAACGTGGCGCTGCCGCTGACCTATCGCGACGGCGCCGAGCGCGGCCGGATCCGCCAGCGCGTGCGCGAAGTGCTGGAACTGGTCGGCATGCACCATCGCCACAAGCACTATCCGGGGCAGCTGTCCGGCGGCCAGCAGCAGCGCGTGGCGGTGGCGCGCGCGCTGGCCGGCAACCCGTCGATCCTGCTCGCCGACGAACCCACCGGCAATCTCGACACGCGCAACGGCGAAGCGGTGATGCAGCTGCTGGAACAGCTGCACGACAACGGCACCACCTTGTGCATGGTCACCCACGATGCGGCGTTCGCGCGGCGCGCGCAGCGCATCGTGCACATGCTCGACGGGCGCATCGTCGACGAAGACACCTTCGAGCGCCTGCGCCACGAGCAGGACGTGGCGCTGCCGGCGCGCGCCGCGGAGCAGGCGCGATGAGCGCCGCCCTTTACCTGGCCGAAGCGCGGCAGTCCTGGCGCGCGCTGGCGCGCAAGCCCGGCTACCTGCTGCTGGCGGTGCTGACCCTGGCGCTGGGCGTGGCTACCACCACCGCGGTGTTCGCGCTGCTCGACCAGGCCTTGCTGAAGCCGCTGCCGTTCCCGCAGTCGCAGCAGTTGGTCACCCTGGGCCTGCCCTCTGGCGGCCACAACGTCGCCGCGCCCGGCTATTACCCGATATTGCGGCGCATGCCGAGCATGCAGGCCGTCGGTATCGTGCGTGGGTTTCCGGTGCCGACCAACATCGCCCGCGGCGATGCCAGCGAGGTGGTCGCTGCGATCAGCGCCGACGAGGGATTTCTGCGCACGCTGGGCATGCCGATGGCGGCAGGGCGCAACTTCACGGCCGAGGAAAGCCGGCCCGGCGGGCCGCAGGCGGTGATCCTTGCGCATCGCTTCTGGCAGCGTTATTTCGGCGGCGATCCGGCAGCGGTTGGGCGTACCTTGCAGGTCGAGGGCAAGCCGGTGCAGATCGTCGGCGTGCTGCCCGCGGACTTTCCCTGGGCCGAGCCGTTCGACCTGATCCGCAACATGCAGCCGGACCTGGCGGCGACCAACCTGTCCACCAACGAGATCGTGGTGGCGCGGTTGCGGCCGGGCGTTGGCGTGGCCGCCGCGTCCGCGCAGACCGCGGTGGTGATCAAGGGCTTGCTGCGCAACAGCCCGCACATGGACGAATCGTGGTGGCGGAGCTTGCAACGGGAGCCGCCGAACGCCTTGCTGTTGCAGGACAGCCTGTACACCTCCTACAGCGGCAACACGCTGTGGCTGTTCTTCGCTGCGGCGGCCTGCGTGCTGCTGATCGCGGCGATCAATCTGACCAGCCTGATGCTGCTGCGCGCGCTCGGCCGTAGTCACGACAGCGCGGTGCGCGCCGCGCTCGGTGCGCCATGGTTGCGGCTTAGCCTGCCGGCGCTGGCCGAAGGCGTGCTGATCGGCGCACTCGGCAGTCTGGCCGGACTGGCCCTGGCCTGGCTCGGCCTGCGCCTGCTCGGCGGTTGGGTGCCGTTGCTGTGGATGCGCGGCGAGGCCGCGCACCTGACCGGCGCCAGCGCGCTGTTCGCGCTGCTCGCCGGCGGCGCTACCGCGGTATTGGCCGCCGCGCTGGGCATCGTCCGCGGCCGCCGCCGCAACCTGGTGACGGAACTGGCCGGCGGCGGACGTGGCGGCTGGAGCCTGCAGGCCGGCCGCCTCGGCCGCACGCTGGTGATCGCGCAGGTGGCCATCGCCGTGATGCTGCTGATCGGCGCGGCGCTGTTCACGCGCACGCTGCAGAAGCTGGCGGAAGTGCCGATGGGGTTCGAAAGCCGCTCCGCGGTGGTGTTCACCCTGGCGCCGGTGAAGGAGCGCTACGCCACGGTGCACGATGCGGTGGAGCAGACCCGACGCATCGTCGCGCGGCTGCAGCAGGTGCCCGGCATCGAACGCGTCGGTGTGTCGACCAATCCGCCGGCCACCACGCAGTTGAGCTGGAGCGTGGAGGTGGACGGCATGCCGTCCGTCAACAGCCAGTACCGCCTGGCCACGCCGCAATTCCTGCAGGTGTTTCGCATCCCGTTGCTGGCCGGGCGCGGCATCGCCGAGGGCGACGTGGCCGGTGCCGAGAAGATCTGCGTGGTCAGTGCCACGTTCGCCGAGCGTTATCTGCACGGCCATGCGCTCGGCAAGATCGTCACCGTGCCCGACGACGGCGGCAACAACCGCTTGCCGATGCGCGTGGTCGGCGTGGTCGGCGACGTGCGCCACGCCGGCCCGGCCCAGCCGCCGGAGCCCATGGTGTACCAGCCGCTGGCGCAGATGAGCGAGCCGATGTGGCAGATCATGCGCAGCTTCGGCGCGTTGACCTATGCGGTGCGCCTGCATGCCGGTGCGCTGGGCGCCGACGAGCGCGCGCTGCGTGCGGCGATCGACGAAGTGGCGCCGCAGCAGCCGATCGCCGACCTGCAGCCGATGCAGGCGTTGGTCGCCAGCACCACCGGCGAGCAGAAGCTCAACCTGCTGCTGGTCGGCCTGTTCGCGGCGCTGGCGCTGCTGCTGGCCGCGGTCGGCCTGTACGCGGTGATGGCGGTGGCGGTGGCCGCGCGCCAGCACGAATTCGGCGTGCGCGCCGCGCTCGGCGCGCCGCCGGCGCGGCTGCGGCGGCAGGTGCTGCGCGAGGCCGGCCTGCAGATCGGGATCGGGCTGCTGCTGGGCCTGGGCGTGGCGATGGCGTTGTCGCGGCTGCTGCAGCGCTTCCTGTTCGAGGTGCGGGTGGCCGATCCGCTGGCGATCGGCGCGGTGCTGCTGGTGCTCGCCGCGGCCGGCCTGCTCGCGGCGCTGGCGCCGGCGCAGCGTGCGGCGCGGGTGCCGCCGATGCAGGCGTTGCGCGCCGAATGAAACCTTGGCAGGCGGGACGGCGAGGGGCGGCATTGACACTGTCGAGGTGGTATATATCATCGGTATATATCAATCCATTGCCATTGGAGTATCGCCATGACCACGACCGCGAAACTGTTCCAGTCCGGGCGCAGTCAGGCCGTCCGCCTGCCCAAGGCTTTGCGCTTCGAAGGGGAGGAGGTGATCGCCCGGCGTTTCGGCAACGGCGTACTGCTGTTGCCCCTGGATGCCCCCTGGCAGTTGCTGCGCGAGGCGCTGGAGGAGTTCGAGCCCGGCTTCCAATTGCAGCGCGAGCAGCCCGAACAGCAGGTGCGCGGGGAGTGGCCCGTATGAGTCAGCCGCTCTATCTGCTCGACACCAACATCTGCATCTACATCATCAATCGGCGTCCGCCCGGTGTGCTCGACCGCTTTGCCGCGTTGCGCATCGGGCAGGTCGCCATTTCCAGCATCACCGGCGCCGAATTGGCCTATGGCGTGGACAAGAGCGGCTCGCCACGCAATCGGCAGGCGCTGGACAAGTTCCTGGCGCCGCTGGACATCCTGCCGTTCGACGAAGCGGCCATGCGCCGCTACGGCGCGCTGCGCAGCGGACTGGAGCGCAAGGGCACCCCGATCGGTGCGCTGGACCAGTTGATCGCGGCGCATGCCCTGGCCCTGGATGCGGTGCTGGTCACCAACAACGTGCGCGAGTTCGAGCGCGTTGTCGGCCTGCGCCTGGAAAACTGGGTGTCAACGGAATGAGGTCTCGGCGATGAAACCGCTGACCGCGGCGTCGCCGCGCATCCTGGTGGTCGACGACCAGGCGGATGTGCGCGAGGCCTTGCGCATGCTGCTCAAGAGCGCCGGCTACGGCATGGTCGGCACCGAGTCGCCGGAGCTGGCGCTGGCCTGCCTGCGCGGCGATGAGTTCGCCGCGGTGCTGGTGGACATGAACTACGCCCGCGACACCACCTCCGGCGCGGAAGGATTGGCGCTGATCGCGCAGATCGCCGCGCAGTGGCCGGGCTTGCCGGTGATCGCGATGACCGCCTGGGCCAGCATCGAGCTGGCGGTGGCGGCGATGCGCGACGGCGCCGTGGATTTCATCGAAAAGCCGTGGCAGAACGCGCGCGTGCTCGCGGTGCTGGACAGCCGCATCGCGCTGGACCGCAGCCGCCGCAACGCGCAGCGGCTCGGCGAGGCGCAGGCCTTGCTGCTGCAGGACGGCGCGGCCGGCTTCGTCGCCGACTCGGCGCCGATGCAGCGCCTGGTCGAGGACCTGCTGCGCATCGCCGGCAGCGGCGCCAACGTGTTGCTGCTGGGCGAGAACGGCACCGGCAAGAGCCTGCTCGCGCAGCTGCTGCACCAGTGGTCGCCACGCCGCGCGCAGGCCTTCGTCAAGGTCAACATCGGCGGATTGGCGCCGACCCTGTTCGAGGCCGAACTGTTCGGCCATGTGCGCGGCGCCTACACCGACGCGCGGCAGGACCGCGCCGGCCGCTTCGAACTGGCCGACGGCGGCACCCTGTTCCTGGACGAGATCGGCAACCTGCCGCTGCAGCAGCAGCCCAAGCTGCTGCGCGCGATCGAGGATGGCGAATTCGAGCGGCTCGGGTCCTCGCGCACGCAGCGCGTGGACGTGCGCATCGTCGCCGCGACCAATGCCGACCTGGATGCGGAAGTGGCGGCGGGGAATTTCCGCCAGGACCTGCTGTACCGGCTCAACACCTTCCAGCTGCGGGTGCCGCCGCTGCGCGAGCGCGCGGCCGACATCCTGCCGCTGGCGCGGCACTACCTGGCCGCCGCCTGCACGCGCTACCGGCGGCCGTTGCCGGCGCTGGCGCGCGACGCCGAGCGCGCCTTGCTCGGCTACGCCTGGCCCGGCAACGTGCGCGAACTGGCGCACGCGATGGAACGCGCCGCGCTGCTGGCCGATGGCGCGACGCTGGGCAGCGACGACCTGCGCCTGCAGCCGGCGGCGTCCGCCGCGCCGGCCTTGTCCACCCAGCTGACCCTCGAAGAAGCCGAGGCGCTGCTGCTGCGCCAGGCATTGGCGCAGCAGCAGGGCAATCTGCAGCGCGCCGCCGACCAGCTCGGCATCACCCGGCAGAGCCTGTACCGGCGCCTGGGCAAGCACGGCCTGCGCAGCGATGACGGCGGCTGAGCGGCAACGGCGGCGACCGCTGTGGCTGGCGGCGCCGGCCATGCTGGCGTTGATCCTGGTGCTCGCGGTCGGCACGCCGCGGCCGCCCGAGGCGGCCGTGCTGCTGCTGTGCGTGCTGGCGCTGACCGCGGCGCTGTGGCGCTGGCAGCAGCGCGATGCCGGCCAGCGTCTGCGCACGCTGGGCGGCCTGCTCGAGGCGCTGCGCGAGGGCGATTACAGCGTGCGCGTGGCGCAGGACGCACGCGATCGCGACAGCGATGGCCTGCTGCAGCGGTTCAACGCGCTGGCGCAGCGGCTGCAGGACGAGCAGCGCGATTCGCACGAGAGCCTGCAACTGCTTAGCAAGACCCTGGCGGCGCTGGACGGGGCGGTGTTCGCGTTCGAACAGGACCAGCGCCTGCGCCTGGTCAACCCGGCCGGCGAACGCCTGCTCGGCGCCGCCGCCGAGCACCTGATCGGGCAGTCCGCGCAGGCGCTGGGCCTGGCCGAATTGTTCGCCTTGCCCTCGGGCAGCATCCACGCGCATGCTTTCGCCGGCCAGCAAGGGCGCTGGCAGATCGGCCATGCCGCGTTGCGCAGCCGCAGCCAGGCCGGACAGTTGCTGTTGGTGCAGCCGATGGAGCGCGCATTGCGCGAGGAGGAGGCGCAAGCCTTCCGCCGCCTGTTGCGCGTACTCGGCCACGAGATCAACAACTCGCTGGCGCCGATCGGCTCGATCGCCGATACGCTCGGACGCTTGCTCGCGGCCGCGCCGGACACGCTCGATGCCGAGCTGCACGAGGACCTGCGCAACGGCCTGAGCGTGATCGAACAGCGCAGCGCGGCGCTGCAGCGTTTCCTCGGCGGCTACGCGCGCCTGGCCAGGTTGCCAGTGCCGGTGCTTGCAACCGTGGAACTGGCACCGCTATGTGTGCGCGTGCAGCGGCTGCTCGACGATGCGCGGGTGCTGGTCGAAATCGAGCCGCAGCTGCGGCTGCGCGCCGACGCCGACCAACTCGAGCAAGTGCTGATCAATCTGCTGCGCAACGCGCTGGAGTCCGGCGGCAGCGCGCCGGTGGTGCTGCGCGCGCGCAGCGACGGCGCCAGCGCGTTGATCGAAATCCTCGATGGCGGCGCCGGGCTACCGCCCAGCGACAACCTGTTCGTGCCGTTCTTCACCACCAAGCCCGGCGGGTCGGGCATCGGCCTGGTGCTGTCGCGGCAGATCCTGGAGGCGCAGGGCGGCAGTCTGAGCCTCGAGGCGCGTGCGGATGCCGCCGGCAGCGTGGCCACGCTGCGCCTGCCGCTGGCGGCGGACGGCCGCGGGGAGTGACGCCGGCCGTGCGGCCCTGTCGTCCGGAGCGCAAGTGGCGATGCCGCATGCAGCACCTGCACGGCCGGCAGGGCGATGCTATGCAGGCGCGTGCGCATGATGCGTGATTCCGTAAGCGCGGCGCAGGCGTGGCGGGATGCTTTGGGCTCGACGCCTTGCCGTTGAAGCAGGGTTGAAGCCTCTTCTTGCACGATGGTCGGGCGCCGGGCAGCAGTAGTGCGCATCGCGGATCGTCTCCGAATTCGTAGCTACGCCACGGCGTTCCACCGCCACCTGTCGATGCAGCATTTTGCGTCTTATTGCACGTTTTTGCGTGTTTCAGTACAGTCGCCGCATGCCTACCGACCCACCTCTCGCCACAGTGGATGGCGTTACGCCCACCTTCCCCAACGCCGCCAGGCCTGCGATCCGCGCCACCCGCTGGGTGTTCCTGCTGTCCGGCATCGCGATGGCCGCGTGGGCGCCGATGGTGCCGTACGTCAAAGCGCGCTTCGCGCTGGACGATGCCGCCTTGGGTCTGGTGCTGCTCGCCTTCGGCGGCGGCTCGATCCTGGCGATGCCGCTGGCCGGCGTACTCAGCCACCGCGTCGGCAGCCGCGTGGTCATGGTCGCTTCCGGGCTGGCGCTGTGCCTGGGCCTGCCGCTGGTGGCGCTGGCGCCGAACCTGCCGAGCGTGGTCGCCGCGCTGCTGTACTTCGGCGCCGCGCTCGGCGCGCTGGACGTGGCGATGAACGCGCACGGCGTGGAGACCGAAAAACGCGCCGGGCGCCCGGTGATGTCGAGTTTCCATGGCGTGTTCAGCGTCGGCGGGCTGAGCGGCGCGGCGGCGATGAGCGCGTTGCTCGCGGCCGGCGCACCGCCGCTGGCGGCCACGCTCGCGGTGTCGGCGCTGTTGCTGGCGTTGCTGCTGTGGCAGCGCTCCGGCCTGCTGCGCGTCGCCGCCGGCGACCCGGCACAGCGCGTCCCGCTGCGCCTGCCGCGCGGCGTGGTGCTGGTGCTGGCGGCGCTGTGTTTCATCTGCCTGCTGGCCGAAGGCGCGATGCTCGACTGGAGCGCGGTGCTGCTGCGCGAGTTGCATGGCGTGGACACGCGCTATGCCGGCGTCGGCTACGCGCTGTTCTCGGTGGCGATGGCGGCCGGCCGCTTCGGCGGCGATCGGGTGGTCGCGCGCATCGGCCAGCCGGCGATGCTGGCGGCCGGCGCCTCGCTGGCCGCCTGCGGCCTGCTGCTGGCCACACAGCTGCCGGGTGTCGCCAGCGGCCTGCTCGGTTATGCGCTGGTCGGCCTGGGCGTGTCGAATCTGGTGCCGATCCTGTTCGGCGCGGCCGGGCGCCTGCCCGGCACCTCGCCGGCGGTGGCAATTGCCGCGCTGACCACGCTCGGCTATACCGGCCTGCTCGCCGGCCCGGCGCTGATCGGCTTCCTCGCCCACGCCAGCAGCCTGCCCGCCGCGTTGCTGGCGGTGGCCGGGCTGTTGCTGCTGGTGGCGATGGGGTCGCGGCTGCTGCGGCACTGATCCGACCAAGGAGTACCACGCCATGCCCTCCATTCCCGCGCACGCACCGGACACCGTGATCTTCGACCTCGGCGGCGTGCTGATCGACTGGAACCCGCGCCATCTGTACCGGCAACTGTTCGACGACGAAGCCGAGATGGAGCGCTTCCTCGCCGAGGTGTGCTCGCCGCAGTGGAACGAGCGCCAGGACGCCGGCCGGCCGTGGCGCGAGGCGGTCGCCGAATTGAGCGCGTTGCATCCGGCGCAGGCCGAGCGGATCGCCGCCTATCACCTGCGCTGGGAAGAGACGCTCGGCGGCCCGCTCGACGCCAGCGTGCAGATCCTGGAAGAACTGCACGCACAGGGCGTGCGCCTGTACGCGCTGACCAACTGGTCGCACGAGACGTTCCCGGTCGCGCTGCAGCGCTATGCGTTCCTGCAGCGTTTCGCCGGGATCCTGGTGTCCGGGCAGGAGCGCCTGGTGAAGCCGGATCCGGCGATCTTCGCGCTGCTGCTGTCGCGCTACGCCATCGATCCGGCGCGCGCGGTGTTCATCGACGACGCGCCGCGCAATGTCCACGCCGCCGCCGCGCAGGGCCTGCACGCGCTGCACTTTCGCGACGCGGCCACGCTGCGTGCCGAGCTGCGCGCGCTGGGCCTGCCGCTAAGCGGCGCCGGGCCGGACGCATGAGTGCCGCCGCCGACGCACTGCCGCAGGAACGCCAACAGGCGATCCTGCAGCGCCTGCGCGAGCACGGCCGGGTGGTGGCCGCGGAACTGGCCGCGGCGTTCGCGGTGTCGGAGGATTCGATCCGCCGCGACCTGCGCGATCTCGCCGCGCAGGGCCTGTGCCGCCGCGTCTACGGCGGTGCGCTGCCGCCCACGCCCGGCTTCGCGCCGCTGCCGCAGCGGCACGAGGAACATGCCGAGCGCAAGCGCGCGCTGGCGCAGGCGGCCGCCGCGCTGGTGCGCCCCGGGCAGGTGCTGCTGATCGATGCCGGCTCCACCAACAGCGCCATCGCCGCCGCGTTGCCGCCGCGGCAGCGCCTGACCGTGGTCACCAATGCGCCGGACATCGCCCAACTGCTGATGCCGCGCGAAGGTTTCGAGATCCTGCTGATCGGCGGCCGGATCGATCCGCGCATCGGCGCCGCCGTCGGCGCGCAGGCGCTGCAGCAACTGCGCCAGGTCCGCGCCGACCTGTGCTTTCCCGGCGCCTGCGCGATCGATGCCGAGCGCGGGTTGTGGGGCGTGGACGGCGAGGAGGCGCTGTTCAAGCGCGCGATGATCGAGGCCAGCGGCGAGACCGCGGTGGTGGTCACCGTGGACAAACTCGGCGCGCATGCGCCGCATCTGGTGGCCGCGGTGGCGGCGATCGACCATCTCGTGGTGGAGCACGATGCGGCCCAGGCGCTGTGCGCGCCGTTCCTGGTGCAGGCGGTGCAATTGCATCGCGCGGATGCGCCGGCGCCGCCACAACGGGCAAAATAGCCGCTTCCACCGGGAGCCCGCATGCCACAGGACGTCTCCGCCGCTACGCCCCGCGCGTGGCGCACCCGGCGCTGGACGCGCCTGCTGCCGAAGCTGCCTTGGAGCCGCACGCAGTGGCGCGTGCTGCGCTGGGGCACCGCGGCGCTGCTGGCCACGCTGTTGCTGCTGGACCTGGCGTTCCCGCTGCCGCTGCCGAAATCGCGCGACACCTCCACCCTGGTGGTGGCCGCCGATGGCACCCCGTTACGCGCCTTCGCCGACGGCAACGGCGTGTGGCGCTACCCGGCCACGCCGCAGAGCGTGTCGCCGCTGTACCTGCAGGCGCTGCTGAACTACGAAGACCGCTGGTTCTGGCATCACCCCGGCGTCAACCCGTGGGCGTTGCTGCGCGCCGGCAAGCAGTGGGTCTTCTCGCGCCGCATCGTCTCCGGCGGTTCCACCCTGACCATGCAGGTGGCGCGGATCCTGATGCCGGACGACGTCAGCACGCGCAGCCCGCTGGGCAAGCTGCAGCAGTTGCTGCGCGCGCTGCAGCTGGAAGTGCACCTGAGCAAGCGCCAGATCCTGCAGCTGTACCTGGAGCGCGCGCCCTACGGCGGCACCATCGAAGGCGTGGACGCGGCGAGCTGGGCCTACCTGGGCAAGCCGGCGGCGCGCCTGTCGCAGGCCGAGGCGGCGCTGCTGGCGGTGCTGCCGCAGGCGCCGAGCCGGCTGCGCCCGGACCGGCACCCGGAAGCCGCGCGCGCCGCGCGCGACAAGGTGCTCGAACGCATGGTCGAACTGCACGTGTGGTCGCGCGAGCAGGTCGACGATGCGCGCATCGAGCCGGTGGTGGCGCGCTCGCTGCAGTCGCCGATGCACGCCGCGTTGCTGGCCGAGCGCCTGCGCCGGCAATCGCCGCGCGCCGCACACATCGTCTCCACCATCGATGCGGACCTGCAGCGCACCCTGGAGGACCGGGTCAGCGCGTATTTCTCGCAGCTGCCCGAGCGCACCTCCGCGGCGTTGCTGGTGGTGGACAACCGCGACCTGCAGGCGCGCGCCTACATCGGCTCGGTGACGTTCGGCGACCGCAAGCGGCTCGGCGACGTGGACATGGTCCAGGCCTGGCGCTCGCCCGGTTCCACGCTCAAGCCGTTCCTGTACGGCATGGCCCTGGACGACGGCCTGATCCATTCCGAAAGCCTGCTGGTGGACGCGCCGCAGAGTTTCGGCGACTACCGCCCGGGCAATTTCGACGAGGCCTTCAACGGTCCGGTCGGCGCCGCCAGCGCCTTGCGCCTGTCGTTGAACGTGCCGGCGGTGGACCTGCTCGAGCGGGTCGGCCCGGCGCGCTTCGCCGCGCGCCTGAACAATGCCGGCATCGGCCTGAAGTTCCCGCGCGGCAGCACCCCGAACCTGGCCTTGATCCTCGGCGGCACCGGCGCGCAGCTGGAAGAACTGGTCGGCGCCTTCGCGGCGCTCAATCGCGACGGCATCGCCGGGCACGTGCGCTACACCGCCACCGACAAGGTCATCGACCGGCGGCTGATGTCGCCGGGTGCGGCGTGGATCGTGCGCGAGATCCTTGAGGCCAACCCGCGCCCCGGCTACGGCATCGGCACCTTCGACGTCGGCACGCGCCCGCGGGTGGCGTGGAAGACCGGCACCAGCTATGGCTACCGCGACGCCTGGGCGATCGGCAGCACCCGCCGCTACACGGTCGGGGTCTGGGTCGGGCGCCCGGACGGCACGCCGCTGCCCGGCCAGTACGGCGCGGTGACCGCGCTGCCGCTGATGTTCGAGACCATCGACAGCCTGCCGCGCGCGCGCGGCGACAATGCGCCGCGGCCGATGCCGGGCAACGTGCAGCAGCTGGACGTGTGCTGGCCGCTGGGCATCGCCGCCGAACAGACCCCGCCCGCGCTGTGCCAGCGGCGCTTCTCCGCCTACGCGCTGGATGGCGCGGTGCCGCCGACCTTCGCCGAGCGCGACGCGCGGTTGTGGAGCGCCGGCCGCGACACGGTGCAGGTGGATGCGCGCAGCGGCCTGCGCCTGTCGCCCGATTGCGCGCGGCCACACCAGGCCGTGCAACGCGAACTCGCGCGCTGGCCGGCGCTGCTGACCCCATGGCTGCACGCCAGCGAACGCCAGGCCGGACAACTGCCGGCCTTGGCACCGGACTGCCGCGACGACGGCCGCGGCGGCAACGACGTGCTGCGCATCGAAGGCCTCAACGACCGCGCCACACTGGCGCGCGCACCGGGCAGCCTCAGCGTGCGCCTGCAGGTGCGGGCGCTAGGCACCACGGCGCCGGTGGACTGGCTGCTGGATGGGCGCTGGATCGCGCGCACCGAGGGCGCACGCAACTTCCAGCGCGATTTCGCCGATGCCGGCGACCATACCCTGACTGCGCTGGCCAGCAATGGCGCGTGGACGCAGGTGCGGTTCCGGGTGTTGCATTGAGTGTAGTTGCGCGTGCATTGCGCGACGCGCGATGTGGAACATTCGACTGTGCTGCTTACAGTCGATGGAACGTTGCAGGAGCGGCTTCAGCCGCGACGGGCTTTACCGGTAAGGCCCGTCGCGACTGAAGGGCACCTCTAAAAACCTCCTTCTTTGGCATCATATGGTCAGAAGAGAGAGCCGAGGCCCCGCGATGATCAGCCTGTTTGCCGGACACGAACGCGAAGCCAAGCGCCAGCAGATAGGCGACCCGCTGACCCTGCTTTCGCGTCATATCGATTTCGCAACGATTGCCCAAGCCGTCGATGCGAAGCTGTCCTTGGGCACCGGCACGCGCGGGGGCCGTCCGGCCTGGCCGACGGTGGTGATGGTCAAACTGCTGCTGTTGCAGCAGCTATACAACCTCTCTGACGATGCGCTGGAGTACCAGGTGCTGGATCGGCGCAGTTTCCAGCAGTTCCTTGGGCTGGAACACAGCGGCAAGGTGCCTGACGCCAAGACGATCTGGGTGTGGCGCGAGCGGCTCAAGGCGCAGGATGTGATGGGCGACATCAGCGCAGCGGTCGGCGTGCAATTGCAGCGGGCGGGATTCATCGCGCGTGGCGGTCAGATCATCGATGCGAGCATCGTCAGCGCCCCGATCCAACGCAACACGCGCGAGGAGAACGCACAGATCAAGCAGGGTGGCGAGGTAGGCCAAGACTGGAGCGACGCTAAGCGCGCGCAGAAGGATGTGCAAGCCCGCTGGACCCGCAAGCACGGCAAGGCGCATTACGGCTACAAGCTGCACGCCAGCACCGATCGGCGTTGGGGCTTCATCCGCCGCCATGCGGTGAGCGCAGCCAACGTGCATGACAGCCGACACTTCGAGGAGGTGCTGGACCCCAGCAATCGCGGACGCACGGTGTGGGCCGACAGTGGCTATGCCGACGCATCGCGGGAGGCCGATCTGACGCAACGCGGCTATCGGGCGGCCATTCAGCACCAGGGCCAGGCGCGCAAGCCACTAAGCGCGGCCGAACAACGTCGCAACCGGCGGCTTGCCAAGGACCGGGTGTTCGGCGAACACCCGTTCGCGCGGCTGGCGCAGCAGGGCGGTAAATGCCTGCGCACCATCGGGTTGGCACGGGCCACGGTGGTGATCGGGTTGAAGGTCGCCAGTCACAACCTGATGCGGCTGGCGCGGCTGCAGCAGCGGGCCATGGCGCCCGCGTGAGCGGGTGAGGCGGCCAATCCGGCCGCTCTTCCTACATCCAGGACCCCTGCGAAGCACGTTGGCTTCCTCGAACAGCCGTAACGGCAGCGCCTTTGCAGCTCACTTCAGTGAAATGACGGGTTGTTCGAGGTGCCCTGAAGTCGCTCCCACAATGGTGCTGCACTGCCTGCGAAAGGCGAGGGCTGCGAGCGGGCGCCGACATGGTGTCGCGGACTTTTTGCGAACGAAGAAAAACGCGCGAAGCGGCATGGCCCTTGTAGGAGTCAACTGTCATGCAGCAGCAATGGCAGGAGGAGCGTACGGTGCTCGATCACGCGCGATGGCGTTGAGCCAGCGCAGGTACTTGTGCATGCACGCCACGATGGCGACCTTGGCGGGTTTGCCTGCGGCGGTCAGGCGGGCGTAGGTGTGTGCCAGCGGGGAGCCGGTGCGGATCGAGGCCCAGGTGGCCATGTACAGCACCCGCCGCACGTCGGCGCGTCCGCCCTGGATGCGACGTTGGCCGCGCCAGCGGCCGCTGTCGCGATTGAACGGCGCTAGCCCGACCAGGGCGACGATCTTGCGCGCAGGCACGGTGCCCAGTTCGGGAAGCCGCGCGGCCAGGGTGGCGCGCAGGATCGGGCCAAGCCCGGGCAGTTTGGGCAGATCAGAGCAGGTCGCTCCCGCCCGTGCGATCTGTCGGGACACCTCACGGATACGCTGCTGCAGCAGCGCGATCACCTGTAGCCACTGGTCGCGCACCGCCTTGCAGGTCACGTGCTCCAGGCACCGGCGCTGCGCATCGCGCTGGGCGACCAGGGTGCTGCGCAGGTGAAGCAGTTCGCGCAGCGCCTGTAGCGGTGCAGGGAGCACCGCGGTGGGCTGGGCGTGGATGCACTGGGCCGCCATGGCCAGCAAGCGCGCATCCAGCGCATCGGTCTTGGCCTTGAGGCCCAACGCCTGCGCCAGCGCCCGGGGGCGATGGGCGGGGAGCCGGACCACGGGCAGACCGGCCTGCGACAGCGCCTGCAGCACGGCCTGTTCGTAGCCGCCGCTGGCTTCCAGCACGATCCGCTCGCATCCCATCTGGGCCAGGCATTGGACCAGGCAGGCGTGCCCCTCGGGCGTATTGGCTTGGGTCCAGGCCAGCCCGTCCGGCAAGACATGCATGGCCAGTTCGGCCTTGGAAACATCGATCCCGACAAAGCGCTGTATGGACATAGACGTTCTCCGCAGTAGACTCAGGGACGAGAGATCTCCTGCCGATGCCCATGCTTGTAGGTTCGAGCTCGCGGCTCAGGCAACTGTTCGGGCTTTTGGGGCAGGAGAATCGGAGTGCGGCGGTCCTGACTCCTACTCGTGCTCGTGAGGCACTGCGACTTAGCGGCCTGCCGCACTCCGCTCTCACCTCAACGATATACCCGCGTTAGACACAAGCGGCTTCAGCCGCGACAGGTTTGCGGATGGATCCTGTCGCGGCTGAAGCCGCTCCTACAAAAAGCGGGCGCTCGGCTCGTCCGACCCTTGTTCCAACCCCGACGGCGTTACCGACGAACCCGTCGCGGTTGCAAAAAAAAGCGCCCGGCAGGTGCCGGGCGCTGGATGTCCATGCAGGCGATCGCGCGAACTACTTCCCGATCCATCCTTCCAGCAGGTCGGAAAACTCGTCGGCATGCTCTTCTTCCTGGGCCAGGATCTGCTCCAGGATGCGCTTGGTGGTGGTGTCCTTGTCGCCGATGAAGTTGATCATCTCGCGATAGCTGTCGATGGCGATGCGCTCGGCGATCAGGTTTTCCTTGACCATGTCGCGCAGGTCCTCGCCTTCCTTGTACTCGGCGTGCGAACGCGCGGTCAGCGTGTCGGGATTGAGGTCCGGCTCGCCGCCCAACTGCACGATGCGTTCGGCCAGCTTGTGCGCGTGCTCCTGCTCCTGCTGCGCGTGCTCCAGGAACTCGGCCTTGATCGAGTCGGCGAGCATGCCCGAGGCCATGAAGTAGTGGCGGTAGTAGCGCAGCACGCACACGTATTCGGTGGCGAGCGCATCGTTGAGCAGTTTGATCACCGCCTCGCGGTCGGCGCTGTAGCTCTTGGTGATCGCGCCGTCCTCAATGCTCTGGCGCGCGTTGGCGCGCAGCGTGGCGGTGTCGGTGAGGCCGGCGGTGTGCTGCAGCGGCTTGGCGTCGTTGGCTGGCTTGTTGGACATGGCTGGCCGGTTCCTGTGTGGTGGGTGAAGGGGATCAGTCGGGGAGATGCTGCAGCACGTAGTCGGCGGCGGAGACCTTGAATTCGCCCGGCGCCTCGACGAACAGCGCGCGCACCACGCCGTCCTCGGCGTACAGCGCGAAGCGCTTAGCACGCACGCCCATGCCGTAGCTGCTGGCGTCCATTTCCAGGCCCAGCGCCTTGGCCAGGTCGCCGTTGCCGTCGGACAGCATCTGCAGGCCGTCGGGCACCAACTGGCTCTTGCCCCAGGCCTGCATCACGAACGGGTCGTTGACCGCCATGCAGTACACCTCGATGCCGCGCTTGCGGAACTCCTCGAAGTGCTCGACGTAGCCGGGCAGGTGCTTCTCCGAACAGGTCGGGGTGAACGCGCCGGGCACTGCGAACAGCAGCACGCGGTGGCCATCGAACAGAGTGCGGGTGTCGACCTGCTCCACGCCCTCGCGGATGCGTTGCAGGACCACTTCGGGAATGCGTTCGCCGGGCTGGATGGGCATGTCGGGCTCCTTGGATGAATCGAGTCTAGAAATCGGTATGGGAAGGCAGCGTCAAGGCCTCTTGAAAAGCGCAGGGCCATTCCTATCTGGCAGGCATGGCGGCGGGCATGCCCCGGCGCCGCGAACCACCCGTCAGGGTCTATCCCATTCACGTTGCAGGAGACTACGAGATGAGCATCGTCCGTTATCGCCAGTTGCCGGCCCAGGCCGCCTTCCAGAACGAGATCAAGCAGGTGTTCGACCGCTTCTTCGATCCCAACGGCGGCACCGACGAGTCGGCCGTCGTCACCGCGCAGTGGGTGCCGCGCGTGGACATCAAGGAAGAAGCCGAGCGCTTCGTGCTGTACGCCGACCTGCCCGGTATCGACCCGTCCGAGATCGAGGTGTCGATGGACAAGGGCATCCTGTCGATCCGGGGCGAGCGCAAGAGCGAGTCCACCGCCGACAGCGAGCGTTTCTCGCGCATCGAGCGCCGCTACGGCAGCTTCCACCGCCGCTTCGCGCTGCCCGACAGCGCCGATCCCGACGGCATTTCCGCCAGCGGCTACCATGGCGTGCTGGAAGTGCGCATTCCCAAGCGCCCGGCGAGCACGCCGCGCCGGATCCAGGTCGACACCGGGGCCACGATCGTGCAGTAAGCGCCCGCACGCGCCGGCGGCGCCACGGCGTCGCCGCGCCTTCGCGGCCGGCCGGTAGAATGGCCGGGCGATGGTGCGCAGCATGCAACCGGCCCGTTGCCGCAAGGCGGCGGGCCGACTCTTTTTGAGGTGATGGATGGAATTCAAGGATTACTACGCGACCCTGGGCGTGGAGCCCAGCGCGGGCGACGCCGAGATCAAGACCGCGTACCGGCGGCTGGCGCGCAAGTACCATCCCGACGTCAGCAAGGAGGCCGGCGCCGAGGACAAGTTCAAGGCCATCAACGAGGCCTACGAGGCGCTGCGCGATCCGCCCAAGCGCGCCGCCTACGATCAGTTGCGCGCGCAGGGCTACCGGCCCGGCGAAGAGTTCCAGGCCCCGCCCAACTACGGCGGAGCGCAGGGCTACGACTTCGAGGAAGTGTTCGGCAACGGCGGCGCCGGCGGCGGTTTCAGCGATTTCTTCGAGAGCCTGTTCGCGCGCCAGCAGCGCGCGCGCCAGGGCGGTGCCGGCCCCGGTCCCGGCCCGGGCGCGGCGCCGCGCGGCGACACCCGCGCCAAGCTGGCGGTGCCGCTGGAGGCGGTGTACGCCGGCGACAGCGTGCGCATCACCATCAACGGCAAGCAGCTGGACGTACGCGTGCCCAAGGGCGTGCGTCCCGGCCAGGTGATCCGGCTGAGCGGGCAGGGCAACGGCGGCAGCAACCTGCTGCTGGAAATCGAATACGCCGCGCACCCGCAGTTCGAGGTGGACGGGCTCAACATCCTGTACACCCTGCCGGTGTCGCCGTGGCAGGCGGCGCTGGGCACCAGCATCAGCGTGCCGACCCTGGGCGGGGCGGTGGAGCTGAAGATCCCGCCGGAGTCCGATGCCGGGCGCAAGCTGCGCCTGCGCGGCCGCGGCCTGCCGGGGACTACGCCGGGCGACCAGATCGTGGAGCTGGAAGTGCTGGCGCCGGCGCCGGAGACCGAGGCGCAGCGCAAGGCCTATCGCACTCTGGCCAAGGCGTTCGGCGAGGCGGTTTGAGGAAGGCCGGGATGGCGGGATGACCAGCCATTCGGCTGTGGAAGGCCGGGATTGGGGATTCGAGTTTCCCAGGCCTGCCGCGGCTTGTGCTTTCCTGTGGGAGGGGCTTCAGCCCCGACGCGTTACCGATAAGGCGTCGGGGCTGAAGCCCCTCCCACAAAAAGCGCAGGCGAGAGCGCATGGCGGGCTCGGCTGCATCCCAATCCCTAATCCCTAATCCCGAATCCCGCCATCCCGGCTTTTCAGCCCTTAGGCGGATCCTCGCCACTGAACACCCGCTCGATCACCTCGGACAGTTCGTCCTCGGAAAACGGCTTGGTGATGTAGGCGCGGGCGCCCTGGCGCATGCCCCACATGCGGTCGGTGTCCTGGTCCTTGGTGGTGACCAGGATCACCGGGATGTTCTGCGTGCTCGGCTCGCGGCGCAGCGTGCGGGTGGCCTGGAAGCCATTGAGGTTGGGCATCACCACGTCCATCAGCACCAGGTCCGGCAACGACGCCTTGGCCGCTTCCACGCCGGCCGCACCGTCGGTGGCGGTGATCGTTTCGTGGCCCAACTTTTCGACGATGCGCTGGATGCCGAGCAACTGCGACGGCGAGTCGTCGACGATCAGGATGCGTGCCATGTGTTTCCCCCTTGGAGCCACGAGTGTAGTGGCAGCGGCGCGCAGCCGGAAAGCGGTGCGCGTCACAAACCCCCGGGGGCGTCTACGCCGCCGGATCCAGGCGCACCACGGTGCGTCCGAACGACTGCCCGGCGAGCATCGTCGCGAACACCTCGGGCAGGCCGGACAGGTCCACTTCGCGGGTGCAGATCGCGTCCAGGTGGCGCGGTTTCCAGTCGCTGCCCAGGTGCTGCCAGATCAGGTCGCGCAGGTCGCGCGCGGTGCCGGCCGAACCGATTCCCAGCAGCGACACGCCGCGCAGGATGAACGGCATCACCGTCATGTCCAGTTCGGGCGTCGCCGCCAGCCCGGCGCTGGCGACGTTGCCGTACGGGGCCGTCTGCGCCAGCAGGCTGGTCAGCATCGCGCCGCCAACGTTGTCCAGGCCGCCGCCGAAGCGCACCGACTCGAGCGGGCGTTTGCTCTGCAGCGCGTCGCGGCCCAGCACCTGGCTGGCGCCCAGCGCCTTCAGGTGCTCGGCGCGGTCGGCCTTGCCGCTGACCGCGTGCACCTCGAAGCCGGCACGGCTGAAGATGTCGATCGCCAGCGAGCCGACCCCGCCGGTGGCGCCGGTCACGCACAGCGGGCCGTGGTCCGGGGTCTGCCGGTTGTCGAGCAGGCGCAGCAGCGCCAGCGCCGCGGTGAAGCCGGCGGTGCCCAGCACCATGCTCTCGCGCAGGCTCAGCCCGGCCGGCAGCGGCACCACCCACTTGGCCTCCAGCCGCGCGTACTGGCTGTAGCCGCCGTCGCGGGTTTCGCTCAGGCCGCAGCCGGTGACCAGCACCGCATCGCCCTCCTTGAAGGCCGGATCGCTGGAGGCGACCACGTGCCCGGCCACGTCGATGCCGCCGACCAGCGGGAAACGGCGCAGGATCTTGCCCTGGCCGGTGCCGGCCAGCGCGTCCTTGAAATTCACCGACGACCAGGCGCCGCGGATCACCACTTCGCCCGGGCTGAGCTGGTCCAGACGCACCGGCTCGACCGCGGCGCGGTAGCCGGCCTCGTCCTGGTGGATGCGGAAAGCGGGGAAGCTGGCGGGGAGCGACATAGCGAAAACCTTGGTCGGCACGAAGGAATGCACCAAGATAGCCCTTTCGAAACGTCGGATCTGCCCCATCTTGTAGAATCGGCGACTCACTTACGGTGACCGGCGCGCACCGACGCGCCGCCACCTACCTTCTTGGAGCATGCATGGCCTGGAATACACCCGGCGGCAAGGGCGGAGATGGCTCGGACAATAACGGGCGCAATCCCTGGAAGCCTCGTGGCGGCAATGGTGGCGGCAAGTGGGGCGGGTTGCCCGGTCCGTTGAAGGACCTGTTCGGCGGCGACGGCGCCAACATCGGCCGCTGGGTGCTGGCGGCGGCGGTGCTGCTGCTGTTGTTCAGTTGCTTCCAGCTGATCGGCGAGCAGCAGCGCGGCGTGGTGCTGCGCTTCGGCCAGTTCTCGCGGATCCTGCAGCCGGGCCCGAGCTTCAAGCTGCCGTGGCCGATCGAATCGGTGCGCAAGGTCAACGCCACCGAGATCAAGACCTTCAGCAACCAGGTGCCGGTGCTGACCCGCGACGAGAACATCGTCAGCGTCTCGCTCAACGTGCAGTACCGCATCGACGACCCGCGCATGTACGTGTTCGGCTCGCGCAACGCCGACCAGGTGCTGGAGCAGGCCGCGCAGAGCGCGGTGCGCGAACAGGTCGGCCGCGCCGACCTCAACGTGGTGCTGAACAACCGCGGGCCGATGGCCACCGCCGCGCGCGACCGCCTGCAGGCCGCGCTCAGCGCCTACCGCACCGGCCTGACCGTGACCGGCCTGACCCTGCCCGACGCGCGTCCGCCGGAAGAAGTGAAGCCGGCCTTCGACGAGGTCAACGGCGCGCAGCAGGTCAAGGAACGGCTGATCAACGAGGCCCAGGCCTACGCCGCCAAGATGGTGCCGGAAGCCCGCGGCCAGGCCGCGCGCACCCGCACCGTCGCCGAGGGTTACAAGGAAGCGTCGATCGCCCGCGCGCAGGGCGACGCCGAGCGCTTCACCCTGCTGCAGCAGCAGTACCAGAACGCGCCGGAGGTCACCCGCAAGCGGCTGTGGCTGGAAACCGTGCAGAAGGTGCTGTCGGAGAACCGCAAGGTCATCGGCGGCGACGGCCGCCAGCTGATCTACGTGCCGATGCCGGCCGATGGCGGCAAGAGCGGCGCCAGCGCTGCGCCGGCGCCGTCCGCCAGCGGCGGCATGCCGACGCTGCCGCAGGAAGTCCTGATGCCGTCGCTGTCCAGCAGCCCGGCCGAAAGTATCCGCAGTCCGGAGCGCACGCCGCGCCCGAACGGCCGTGAGGAGGTGCAGCGATGAGAATTTCCCTGTGGGCGGGCGTTGCCGTCGTAGCGCTGTTCGCGCTGCTGAGCTCGGTGTTCGTGGTGCGCGAAGACCAGACCGCGATGGTGCTGAACCTGGGCCGCGTGGCGCGTGCCGACCTCAAGCCAGGCCTGCACTTCAAGCTGCCGCTGGTGGAATCCACGCGCGTGTTCGATCGCCGCTTCCAGGTGCTGGACACGCCGCCGGCGCGTTACTTCACCGCCGAGCAGAAGGACGTCAGCGTCGACTTCTTCGCCATCGGCTACATCTCCGACGTGCGCGCGTTCTACCGCGCCACCGGCGGCGACGAGAAGGTGGCCAATGCGCGCCTGGCGCCGATCATCATCGATTCGCTGCGCAACCAGATCAACTCGCGCACCTTGCAGCAGTTGGTGTCCGGCGACCGCAGCGAACTGATCGCGCAGCAGCTGAGCGCGATTAACGCCGCCGGCAAGACCCTGGGCATGCAGATCACCGACCTGCGCATCAAGCAGATCGACCTGCCGACCGACAGCCAGGTGATCACCGACGTGTACGAGCGCATGCGCGCGCAGCGCAAGCAGGAAGCCAGCAAGCTGCGCGCCGAGGGCGAAGAGCAGGCGCTGACCATCCGTGCCCAGGCCGATCGCGAGAGCACCGTGCTGGTCGCCGAGGCCGAGCGCGACGCGCAGAAGCTGCGCGGCGAAGGCGATGCCGAAGCCGCCAGCATCTACGGCAAGGCCGGCTCCGCCGACCCGTCGTTCTACGCGTTCTACCGCAGCCTGGAGGCCTATCGCGGCGCCATGGCCGACGGCAACGCGGTGATCGTGCTGGACAAGAACGATCCGTTCTTGCAGTACCTGAAGAGCGAGCGCTGATCGAGCCGGGATTGGGGATTGGGGATTTGGGATTCGCAAGAGCGGGTCCTGATCCCGTTCGGCGAGAGGGCCGTAGCCCGCATTCCCCTGTAGGAGCGGCTTCAGCCGCGACAGGATTTCCCAGGAAAGCCCGTCGCGGCTGAAGCCGCTCCTACAGATGGTCCAAGGCGATCCAGCGCTGACGCGTTCACACATCTATCTCCTTTGTCCGAGACCCCATGCACGACCTGATCGCCGCGGTGTGCCTGATGATCGTCTTCGAGGGGCTGGTGCTGCTGGTCGCGCCGGAGGCCTGGAAGCGGCTGGTGCAGCAGATGCTGGCCATGCCGGCCGCGCAGCTGCGTGCGTCCGGTGGCGTGGCCGTGGCGGTGGGGCTGCTGGCCCTGTGGTGGGTCCGCGCCTGAGCGACGGCCCCCGATCCATCCAGCCCGGTCGCGCTGCTGAACGCAGCGGCCAAGGGGGTGGTGAGCGTCACCCAAAACCCGGATAATGCACAAAAGCCGGCCGGGCCCGCTCCATGCGAGCGTCTCGACCGGCTTTTTCTGTGTAAGGGCCTGCCGCCGCCTGGACGCTCCCCGATGGAGCGGCCGTACCGGCGCCGGCAAGACCCGTGCATGGCCACCACATCCGTGCGGCCCCGATGGCCGCGCAGCAAACCAGGAGTTACCCAGCCATGGGTCAGTCAGTTGTCGTGCTCGGCGCCCAGTGGGGCGATGAAGGCAAAGGCAAGATCGTCGATCTGCTCACCGAGGAAATCGGCGCCGTCGTGCGCTTCCAGGGCGGCCACAATGCCGGCCACACCCTCGTCATCAACGGCAAGAAGACCGTGCTGCACCTGATCCCGTCCGGCATCCTGCGCGAAGACGCGCTGTGCCTGATCGGCAACGGCGTGGTGATCTCCCCGGCCGCCTTGATCAAGGAAATCAGCGAGTTGGAGGAAGCGGGCGTGGAAGTGCGTTCGCGCCTGAAGATTTCCCCGGCCGCGCCGCTGATCATGCCGTACCACATCGCCCTGGATCAGGCCCGCGAAAAGGCCGCCGGCGGCAAGGCCATCGGCACCACCGGCCGCGGCATCGGCCCGGCATACGAAGACAAGGTGGCGCGTCGCGGCATCCGCATCGCCGACCTGCATTACCCGCCGCAGCTGGAAGAACTGCTGCGCACCGCGCTGGACTACCACAACTTCGTGCTGACCAAGTACCTGGGCGTGGAAGCGGTCGATTTCCAGAAGACCTTCGACGAGGCCCTGGCCTTCGGCGAATACGTGCAGCCGATGAAGTCCGACGTGGCCGGCATCCTCCACGAGCTGCGCAAGCAGGGCAAGCGCGTGCTGTTCGAAGGCGCGCAGGGCGCGCTGCTGGACATCGACCACGGCACCTACCCGTACGTCACCAGCTCCAACACCACCGTCGGCGGCGCGCTGGCCGGCACTGGCGTCGGCGCCGATGCCATCGACTACGTGCTGGGCATCGCCAAGGCCTACGCCACCCGCGTCGGCGGCGGCCCGTTCCCGACCGAACTGGACGACGAAGTCGGCCAGGGCATCCGCGACCGCGGCGCCGAGTACGGCGCCTCCACCGGCCGCCCGCGCCGCTGCGGCTGGATGGACATCGTCGCGCTCAAGCGCGCCGTGGCCATCAACGGCATTTCCGGCCTGTGCATCACCAAGCTCGACGTGCTCGACGGCATGGAGAAGCTGAAGATCTGCATCGCCTACGAATACCGCGGCAAGCGCACCGAATACGCCCCGCTGGACGCGCAGGGCTGGGAGGAGTGCACGCCGGTGTACCTGGAGTTCCCCGGCTGGACCGAGAACACCCACGGCATCACCGTGTGGGACGACCTGCCGCCCGCCGCCCGCGCCTACCTGCGCGCGCTGGAGGAACTGGCCGGCTGCCCGATCTCCATCGTCTCCACCGGCCCGGACCGCGACCACACGATGGTGTTGCAGGATCCGTTCGCGTAGGCAAGCTAACCTCCGCCCTTTCTCCCGAACATGGTAGAAATGGGACGAGCCTCAGTTAAAAGCCCCGCGATAGCGGGGCTTTTTAATTGAAAATTATATTTTTATATTTTAATTTATTGCGCCAGAGCGTGCAGATCGCGGTCTGATAAACAGCATCAAGTCTTCGCTCTTCTCGGCTGCGCTATTGCTTGAGAGTGCTCGGCAGCTAGATCATGCATCTTGATCTTCCTCGAGCATCCTGGCGTCAGCCTCTGCTCGTCCTCGTTCGAAGCGATGGGTTGGTAGCATGACGTAGTCGAGTGCCGAGTTATTGATGAAAGCGGTGCGGTGCCAGCCTTCGATGGAAACTCTTGTCAGTTCTCCAGCGTCGCCGTCATCTTCGCTGAAATCTACCAGCTCATAGAACGAATCGAAAAGTTCTTCATCGTCTGGGATGTGTAAAGTTCGTTTTTTTCCGTTCGAAAGCTGGTATTTAGTGTGAGTTGCAAGCTCAAAAATCCTGTCCGTCGCAATAGAGTTTTTATGCTTTTCGCTTTCAAGCTCTTCTGGTTTTATCCTTCCCTCCGCGACTAGTGAATCATATTGGAGATCCGTGAGCATGATTGCTTCAGAGACGCGCTTGACGTCTTTGGCGGAAAATTTAGCGAGTTCCCCATCAAAACTAAGTTCTTCCACAATTTCCCAATCACGCGCATCTGGCATCTGCAAGCTGGCGTGATCTACGTAAGTGTCGTGCTCTGGGCCAAAGTCGTCATACGCCTCACTTGAGAAATACAAGTCAGCGATCGATCCCACCCGAATCACAACTGTCTGATTCGACAGGCTTTCGACTGTCACGAATTTAGGTTGTTGCTGAAGTGCGTGGTGTAGGCGATTAAATACACCGTCTGTGATTGAAAGCAATAGAGGGGAGCCGCCACCTAAAAAGTGAATCGCGACTTCACCATAGTAGTTGAGGTCTTCTCCAACGGACTTGTCGTAGAACCCCGCCAGGATTGGCGGATGCTTTCCAAGCAGAGCGTCCGGGTTTGTCTCCAGCACTTTTGCTAATTTCACGAGCTTGTCTTTCGGGATAGGGGAGGCTCCGCTCTCCCAGCGCTGATAGTTGGGTTGTGAGACACCCACCGCCTTGGCTAACTTGGCTTGGCTGAGCATTGCTTTTACGCGGAATTGCTTAAGTTTTAGCGCCATGAGAAATCCATTGTATGGATATACGTTTATTAAACGTATCACATGTTTTTGATTGATGCTACGCCGATGCATCGTGCTGGGGAGACGGATGCATAGTCCCGGATCGGATGGTCCTTCTCGGTAGTCGCAATCCCATGTGAGGATCGGACTTCTCGTCTTGGCTTCGCTCCCGTGTGGCACAAAAGTGCTACATTCGTCGCAGGCACGACGTGCCCGGAGGATTCCATGAGCACCACCACCATCCGTCTACCCGACGAGCTCAAGGCGCGGATTGCCGCAGCGGCGAAGCGAGACGGCACCACGCCGCACAATTTCATCCTGCAGGCCATCGCCGAGAAGGCCGAACTGGCCGAGCGACGTGCCGACTTCCACGCCCAGGCCGATCAGCGTTGGGCCGAGTTCCTAGAGACGGGTGAGACCATCCCGTGGGACGAGGCGCGCACCTACTTCAGGGCCCAGGTTGCAGGAAAGCCTGCGAAGCGGCCGGTGGCGCGCAAGCTGGAAGACTGAAGTGGCGCGCATTCGCCTCGGCTCCGGCGTGATCGAGGATCTGGAGCGGATCGCTGCGTATTTGCGCGACCAAGAGAGCGCGCATGCAGAAGAGAGAGCCGAGGAGATCGTCAGCGCGTTCGATGTGCTGGCAGGCAATCCGTTGATCGGCCGTCCGGTCCATGAAGACAGCCGCGAACTGGTGATGGGCCGCGGTTCGCGCGGATACGTGGCGTTGTATCGCTATGTGGATGTGACCGATACGGTGGTCGTGCTGGCGATCCGCGCACAGCGAGAGGCGGGCTATGCACGCGATGCATGAAACCAAGGCGGACACCCGCCCCAACTAACAAGGAAGACCGCTGATGCTCACGGCACTGTTCGACAAGCTGTTCAATCGCAAGCCCAGCCCGGATGCGTTCGCCAAGCTGTTCGAGGATGCGTTGCGCGCGCAGGGCTGCCGCGACGAACTGGCGTACCGGCCGGACGAATTCCGCCTTGTCGCGCCGCGCGGGCGCATCATCAACCTGCACAACGCCTATCACGACTACACCACGGCCGATCGCCAGCGTCGCGCCGAGGTGCTGCGCAGCTATGCCGCGGCCTTCGTGGAGGAGGGCGGCGAAGAACACCAGATCGAGACGTTGGAGCAGGCGCGGCCGATGCTGATGCCCGTCGTGCGCCATCGCGCCATGTTCGAGGAAATGCGCCTGGAGCATGTCCGCGAGCATGGCTGGGAGACGCCGTTCACGACCGTCTGGCGCGAGTTGGCCGAGGACTGCGTCGAGTTGCTGGCGATCGACCGCCCCGATTCGACCTCGACCCTGCTCGCTGGGCCGAAGGACGCATGGGGCATCACCTTCGAGCAAGCCCTGGCCATCGCCCACGACAACCTGCGCGACGTCACGCCGGACCGCTTCGTCGAGGTCGCCGCAGGCATCTTCCGCGGCGCATGGCAGGACGCCTACGACACCAGCCGCGTGTTGCTGCCCGACGTGCTGCAGCGCGTCCCGGTGAAGGGGCGACCGGTGTTCATGCTGCCTACCCGCGATTGCCTGCTGGTGGTGGGCGACCGCGACGAAACCGCGATGGCCGGCATGCTGGAACTGAGCATGGAAGCGGCCGCGAACGGCCGTTGCATCTCCTCGCTGGCCTTCGCCTACGACGACGCACGCCGCATCGTGCCGTTCGTGCTGCCGCAGCCCGAGCACCGGCGCCGCCAGGCCGATCTGCAGCGCATGATGGATGCGCCGGCCTATTCCCTGCAGAAGGAACTGCTGGAAAAGATCCACGAAGCGAACGACACCGACATCTTCGTCGCCTCCTACCGCGTGTTCGAGGAGAACGACGGCAGCGGTAATCAGTTCTCGCTGGCGACCTGGACCCGCGATGTCGACACCTCCTTGCCGAAGGCCGATCGCATCGCCTTCGTCGTGCCGAAGGACGAGAGCGACGCGGACATGGTGGTCGTGGACTGGGACAAGGCCGTCGCGGTGGTCGCCGAACTGATGCAGCAGGAAACGGACTTCTATCCGCCGCGCTTTCGCGTGCGAGGCTTTCCCAGCGAGGCGCAACTCAGGCAACTGGCGTGACCTAGCCGCTGCCATCGGGTCAGCAGGGTGGGGTCCTGGCGGCCCGAGCTGATTGCCCGCTGTCTGCGTTCCACGCGGCCGCGTCGAACGCGCCACGCCGTCTGTATCCTGCGCCGGCCCATTCGAAGAGCCCCCATGCGCCAGATCCTCACGACCGCCATCGCCCTGGCCTTGGCCAGCGTCTCGCCGTGCACGTTCGCCCAGCCGGAACGTCCTGTACCCAGCATTGCCGCCGCGCCGGCCGCTGCGGTCACCACGCAATTGCCGCGCACCGCCAGGCCGCGCCATTACGCGCTGGAAATCACCCCGCACGCCGACACGATGACGTTCGACGGCAAGGTCCGCATCGAGCTCGACGTGCTGCAGGCCACCGACCGCATCGTGCTGCAGGCGGCCAACCTGCGCTTCGGCCGCAGCACCCTCACCGGCGGCAAGGCAAAAGCCGCGCTGGTCGCCAAGGTCGCCACCGACGCCGACGCGCAGACCGCCAGCTTCTTGTTCGCCCAGCCGCTGGCGCCGGGCCGCTACGTGCTGTCCATCGACTACAGCGGCGTCATCAACACGCAGGCCAATGGCCTGTTCGCGCTGGACTATGCCACCCCGCACGGCCAGCGCCGCGCGCTGTACACGCAGTTCGAGAACTCCGACGCGCGCCGTTTCCTGCCGTCCTGGGACGAACCCGACTTCAAGGCCACCTTCGACCTGACGGTGAACGCACCGGCCGCGCAGATGGTGGTCGGCAACATGCCCGTGGCCGCCGCCACCGACCTTGGCCATGGCCTCAAGCGCGTCGCGTTCCAGACCACGCCGAAGATGTCCACCTACCTGTTGTTCCTGGGCGTGGGCGAGTTCGAGCGCACCGCGCTCAAGGGCGACAACGGCACCGAGATCGGCGTGATCGCCCAGCAGGGCAAGGCCGAGCAGGCGCGCTTCGCGCTGGAGTCCGGCCGCGACGTGCTGCGCGAATACAACGACTACTTCGGCGTGCGCTATCCGCTGCCCAAGCTGGACAACATCGCCGCACCGGGCGGCAGCCAGTTCTTCAGCGCCATGGAAAACTGGGGCGCCATCTTCACCTTCGAACATTCCCTGCTGCTGGATCCGGCGGTGTCGGACGTGACCGATCGCCAGCGCGTGTTCACCACCGCCGCGCACGAGATCGCGCACCAATGGTTCGGCGACCTGGTGACCATGGCCTGGTGGGACGACCTGTGGCTCAACGAAGGCTTCGCCACCTGGCTGGAAGGCCGCACCACCGCCAAGCTGCATCCGGAATGGGATATCGACAAGACCGGCCCGGCCTACGTCAGCCGCGCCGCCATGGGCAGCGACGCCTACGCCACCACCCACCCGGTGGTGCAGAAAGTGGACACCGTCGAACAGGCCAGCCAGGCCTTCGACGGCATCACCTACGAAAAGGGTTCGGCGGTGATCGGCATGCTGGAGGATTACGTCGGCGCCGACGCATGGCGCGACGGCGTGCGCCGCTACATCGGCAAGCGCGCCTACGGCAACGCCGTCACCGGCGACCTGTGGCAGGAAATCGACGCCGCCGCGCCGGGCAAGCACTTCCTGCAGGTGGCGCACGACTTCACCCTGCAGCCCGGCGTGCCGCTGATCAAGGTCGCCGCCAGCTGCAACGCCGGCACCACCGTCGTGCGCCTGGAGCAGGGCGAATACACCCTCGACCGCCCCGACAAACAACCGCTGCATTGGCACGTGCCGGTAGCCGTGCGCAGCGGCGACAAAGAAGTGCGCGTGCTGGTGGACGGCAGCGCGCAGCTGCAGTTGCCCGGCTGCGCCGCGCCGGTGCTGGTCAACGCCGGGCAGAAGGGCTACTACCGCACGCTGTACGCGCCCGCGCAATTCAAGGCGCTGACCGCTGGCTTCGCCATGCTGCCGGTGGTGGACCAGCTCGGCGTGCTGCTGGATACCAGCGCATTGGCCAGCGTCGGCCTGCAGCCGCAAGCGGACCTGCTCGGCCTGGCCGACACCGTGCCGGTGGGCGCGGCGTCGGACCTGTGGGCCACTGTCGCCACGGTCTACGCCGGCATCGACGACCTGTTCCAGGACGATCCGCAGAGCCAGGCCGCCTGGCGCCGCTACGCGCTGTCGTGGCTGGCGCCGGAGTTCGCCACCCTGGGCTGGGACGATCGCGCCAGCGATTCCGCCCAGGCCAAGCAATTGCGCGCGCACCTGATCGACACGCTCGGCGGCATGGGCGACGCCCAGGTGATCGCCGAAGCGCGCCGCCGTTTCGCTGCCTTCCAGGCCGACCCGACCGCCTTGTCGCCGGAACTGCGCAACAGCGTGCTGGGCATCGTCGCGCGCCATGCCGACGCCGCCACCTGGGACGCGCTGCATCGGATGGCGCAGAAGGAGACGTCCTCGATGATCCGCGACCAGGACTACCTGCTGCTGGCCGGCGCCAAGGACGCCACCCTCGCGCAACGCGCCCTGGACATGGCGCTGACCGACGAGCCCGGCGCCACCAACAGCGCCTCCATGATCACGACGGTGGCGGGCGAACACCCGGACCTGGCCTTCGATTTCGCCGTGGCCCACCGCGACCACGTGGACACCCTGATCGACACCACCTCGCGCGCCCGCTACTACCCGCGCCTGGGGGCCGGCTCGGTCGACCTGAAGATGGTCGACAAGATCCAGGCGTATGCGCAGCGCTACCTCGCCGCGACCTCGCGCCGCGATGCGGACGCGGCCATCGCCGACATCCGCACGCGGGTGAAGCTGCGTGCGCAGCGGGTGCCGCAGATCAAGGCGTGGTTGGTGGGGCGTAAGGGGTGAGGGTGGGTGGTGGCTGGTTGATGCGGCTGGCTCCCGACTAGGGAGCCTTCGCCCGGCCCAGCCAAAAGGCTTTGCAAATACCCAGATTGGGTAATAACCTACCCATTATGGGTAACAAGGCCGCCACCGCCACTGCAAAGACCGAAGCGCCGCGTGCAGCCACCACGCGGCCCTCGGGCCTGGCCGATGCCTTGTTCACCCGCACGCAGCAACGCGTGCTGGCCTTGCTGTACGGCCAGCCGCAGCGCGACTTCGGGGTCGGCGAACTGATCGCGGCCGCCGGGTCCGGCTCCGGCGCGGTGCAGCGCGAACTGGCCAAGCTGGCCGATGCCGGCCTGCTCAGCGTGCAGCGCACCGGCAACCAGAAGCGCTACCAGGCCAATCCGCACTCGCCAATCCACGACGAACTGCTCGGCATCGTGCAGAAGACCATCGGCCTGGCCGGCCCGCTCGGCGAGGCCTTGCAGCCCATCGCCGCCGAGATCGTGGCCGCCTTCGTCTACGGCTCGGTCGCCAAGCACAGCGACACCGCGCGCAGCGACATCGACCTGATGGTGATCTCCGATACGCTGGGCTACGCCGACCTGATGCGCGCGCTGGATGGCATGCAGGCGCGGCTGGGCCGCCCGGTCAATCCCACCCTGTACACGCGTGCCGATTACCTCAAGCGGCTGCGCGACGAAAACGCATTCCTGCAGCGCGTGCTGCAGCAACCCAAGATCTGGGTGATCGGAGGGATGGATGACCTCGCCACTTGAAAACCTGTCCGGCCCCGGCAAGCAACTCAGCGTCGAACCGACCGACCAACGCGAATTCGACGGCCTGATCCGCTCCGGCCTGGCGCGCCTGGGCGACGCCAAGAACGCCACGCTCGCCCTGGAAAGCCGCTTCGACCTGGCCTACAACGCCGCGCATGCGCTGTGCCTGGCGGCGCTGCGGGCAAAGGGCTACCGCGCCAACAACCGCTACATCGTGTTCCAGGTGTTGCCTCACACCCTGAGCCTTGGGCCGGAGGTGTGGCGGGTGCTGGACAAGTGCCACCACCAGCGCAACGTCGCCGAGTACGAAGGCGAGCTGGATGTGAGTGAGCGGTTGGTGGTGGATTTGATTGCGGCGTGCGATGCGGTGCGGGTGGCGCTTGGGCTTGACGCGTGAGCGAGCGCGCCGCATGAAGTACACATTCCTGCAAGGAGCATCGCCATGGCGAAATCCAATGATCGAAATATCAGGCCTAAGTTGCCGTGAAAGCTGCCTCCTTTCCTGTACCTCGAGTCGACCCGGCGCTGTGCGATGAGGCAGAGCGCGCGTTGCATTTCGTCGAGCGCGGGTTGGCGTCCCGCGACAAAGCCCGTCGATCTGGCGGCTATGTCGAGGCAAGGGACGTGTTGGCGGTGCTGCAGTTCCAGTTGGATGCGGCGCGCAAGGGCTAGGCCAAATTGTGAGTCAGGTGGTAAGCCCTGGTGGGAAGGCGGCTATCATTGAGCGCGCGTCCCGCACCCAAGACACCGGAGACATGGAAAATCCTGCGCAGACCCATAATCGGAATAGTTAGATGAACCTCAGTAGCACCATCAAGTCCATCCAGGACGCTATGCGTAAGGACGACGGCGTCGACGGCGATGCTCAGCGCCTTGGCCAGCTCACCTGGATGCTCTTCCTTAAGGTCTTCGATCAACGTGAGGAGGAGTGGGAAGACGAAAATCCGAAGTACAAGTCTCCGATACCGGAGGCCATGCGCTGGCGAAACTGGGCGGCTTATTTGACTGAAGAGGATGGCAAAAAAAAGCCACAGATCACTGGCAGTACGATCATCAGTTTTGTCAACAATGAGCTGTTCCCCACGCTAAAAGAACTGGACGCCAATGCGAGCCCGCAGCACAAGGTGATTCGCAGCGTCTTCGAAGATGCTTACAACTACATGAAGTCTGGCACCCAGCTGCTTGCGGTGATCGAAAAGCTGGAAGAGGCCATAAACTTTCACGATTTCAGGACTCGCGCCAACCTGGGGGATGTGTACGAGCAACTGCTCAATGATCTGCGCGGTGCCGGCAATGCGGGCGAGTTCTATACCCCGCGTGCTATCACGCAATTCATGGCAGACCGGGTGAATCCCAGTCTGTCCAAACGCGAGTCGGTCATGGACCCTGCCTGCGGCACGGGCGGTTTTTTGACTGCTGCCATCGACCATTTGCGCAACCAGTTGACGGCTAAGTCGAGTGCAGTCGATAAAGCTGCACTTGAGGGGCTGATTCGCGGCATCGAAAAGAAGCCGTTGCCCCATCTACTGTGCACTACCAATATGCTACTGCACGGGATCGACGTGCCTAGCCAGATCGAGCACCGCAACACGCTAGGCGTTGGCTGGAACGAATGGAGCGCCGACGATAAGGTCGATTGCGTCATCACGAATCCGCCCTTCGGTGGCTATGAGGACGACGGTGCGGGTGGCGACTACCCCGCCGACCTGCGAACGCGCGAAACCGCCGACATGTTCATGGCGTTGATCGTCAAGAAGCTGCTGAAGGATAACGGGCGCGCCGCAGTCGTGCTGCCTGACGGCTTCCTTTTCGGCGATGGCATAAAGGCCACGCTTAAGAAGCTGTTGCTGCGCGACTGCAAGCTGCACACCATCGTGCGCCTGCCCAGGGGCGTGTTCGCCCCGTACACCACCATTAAGACCAATCTGCTGTTCTTCACCAAGTGCGCAGTTGTAGACGACGGGACGGGGCACTTCCACACCGACACCATCTGGTACTACGAGCACCCGTATCCGCCGGGATACAAGAGCTACAGCAAGACCAAGCCCATCCGCTTTGAGGAGTTCAAGCCCGAGCAGGACTGGTGGGGCAGCGAGGCTAATGACTTTGACGACCGTGTGGAGAACGAGTTCGCCTGGAGGGTGGACTTCAAGACCAAGCGTGAACAGGCGGAGGCCGCCGCGAGGCCGCATTGGAGCCGGGCCGAGCAATTGGGTAACGAGGCCAGTGCGGTGGAAAACCGCATCCGTGACTTGCGCGACTCCATCAGGGGCGTGAGCGATGCTAAGCAGCGCCGGTCGGTGGACGGCGAGATCGATACGCTACGAACCCAGGTCGACACACTGCGCTTGCAGGCCCGCGACGCTCAGGCGGCCGGTGATCGCCTGTACTGGCCGATCTACAACCTGGACCTGAAGAACCCCAACACGCCCGAAGAAGAGAGTCACGATCCTGACGTGCTGCTGGACAAGTACAAGACCCTGTTGGGCCAGATCCAAGAGACCGAAAATCGCCTAAAGAGCGAGCTCGCTGCCGCATTGGCACACCACTTCGTCGGCGAGAATGCCTGATGGATGCGCAGCAGTTTCTGGCGGATTTTGGGCACATCTCACACGCTCCAAATGGACTCGCAAAACTACGAGAGCTGGTCCTCGTACTCGCCATGCAAGGACGGCTGCTCCAGCAGGTGCCCGGCGAGGATGCTGCATCACTGCTGGAGGTGATTGACAAGGAAAAACAGTCGCTGATTGCCTCGCGAGCGCTGCGCTCGCCGAAGCCGCTGCCGGTTGTCACGGACAAGGATCGCCCATACAGAGTGCCTGCCACTTGGTGTTGGACTCGCTTCGGCGAGATTGCCTTGCACAACTCGGGAAAGACGCTGGATTCGGTACGCAATAGTGGACAACCGCGCCCCTACATCACAACTTCTAACCTTTACTGGGGGCGTTTCGACCTGAGCAATGTCAGGCAAATGCTCATCCGAGATGAAGAGCTGGAGAAATGCACCGCACGGAAGGGCGATCTCTTGATCTGCGAGGGTGGAGAAGCCGGCAGGGCGGCGGTCTGGGTCTCCGATCAGGAGGTCTGCTTTCAGAATCATGTGCATCGAGCCAGGTTCCTGGGAAATATCAATCCGTTCTATGCCTATCGCTTCTTTGAGAAGCTGAGTCTGACCGGGGAGATCAATGAGCATCGCAAGGGTATCGGGATCTCCAACATGTCGAGCAAGGCGCTTGCCATGCTTCCGTTCCCCCTGCCGCCATTGGAAGAGCAGGAGCGCATCGTCGGCAAAATCAATGAGCTAATGTCCTTGTTCGATCAACTGGGCAAGCAGCAGCAAAGCCTCCGTAAACGGCAGAACGCCCTGCGCCAGTCCACGCTGCAAGCTCTCGCCAGCGCCGAAAGCCCGCTCGAACTGCAGACGAACTGGCAACGCCTGCAATCCAACTTTGGGAACTTGTTCAGTGAGCCGGAAGATGTTCGGGCTTTCAAGGGGCTGGTTCTTGACCTCGCTGTCAATGGGCGATTCTTCATTCCATCTCGTGAACCGGTCGTGGCATTGGAACTGCTCGACCAGATCGCGGCAGCTAGGTCAAAATGGGAAAAGACCGCTGAAAATCAGGAGAAAAAGGAAGCGGTCGCAATGGCGAAGAAAATCCGAACGCAGCATGCAACGGCACCGGCCGTACCACTCCCCAGCCATTGGTGCTGGGCTTCAATGCTGCAGGTATCCCAGGTCATTATTGATTGCGACCACAAGACTCCCGTCTATTCCGCTGATGGGGTGCACTTGGTGCGCACGACAGACATTCGAGATGGGAAAATGCTCCTCCGGGCGACCAAAAAAGTATCTGAAGATGTTTACCAGCAAAGGTCGCGTCGCTTGGCTCCAAGAGCTGAAGACATTTTCCTTACTCGCGAAGCCCCCATGGGCGAGGCAGCAATGGTGCCTAGAGGCGAGCGCGTCGGATTAGGGCAGCGACTGATGCTGATCCGGGTTTTTAGCGAACTTTTTAATCCCCAATACCTGCTCTACGTGATGCAAAGTCCGAGTTTCAAAGAGCGTCTCATGGAGGCAGCAGTGGGGATGACTGTGAAGCACATCAATGTTAGTGACGTTGAGAATCTTCAGATTCCTGTGCCGCCAAAGGGTGAGCAAGATCGGATTGTTGAAATGCTTGACCAGTTGTTTGAGTGCTGTGCTTTGTACACACACCAGCTTTCTCGGGCTCGCAAGACTGCCGCAACACTTGCACTTTCTGCTGTCGCTGCGCTCTCCGGCATCACCGTTAAATATGACGAGGACACCACTGTGAAAGCCCCACAGACCGAACTCATCGCCCCGCTGTGCTTGGCCACGCCACCCGACGTGAAGGCCCAGGCGCCACTAGCCAGCATCCTTTCCCGCAACAAAGGGAAGATGGCTGCGCGCGATCTGTGGCAACGCTTTGGTGGCGAAGTCGACGCGTTCTATGCCCAGCTAAAGATCGAGGTGGCGCATGGCTGGATCGCCGAGCCCGAGGTGGCGCAGGTGCTTGAAAAGCCTGCCGCCGAAGCAGCTAAGGCCTGACCATGCAGTTACGGCACCTGGCTATCCCCCAGTTCCGCAACCTCCGCGGGGTGGTGATCGACTTCGCGACCCAGCTGGATCCCGCGCCTGGGGCCACAGCCACGGCGCCCAAGGCCATCCGCAGCCATGCGCTGATCGGCCAGAACGGTGTGGGGAAATCCAACCTGATTGAGGCATTGATCACCATCTTCCGGGACGTCGACTTGGACCGCGATGCGGCCTTAGACTATACGCTGGAGTACTATATTAGGGGCCACACGGTGCGCCTGCAGGCGGACACTGCCAAGCAGAAGCGTCCCTTCGTATGGGTGGATGGCAAGGCGGAGACGCAAGGGCATCTACTGAAGAACCGGGAGTTTTTGCCCTCGCACGTCTTCGCCTATTACTCGGGCCGCAATGAGCGCATAGAGGCCCTATTCCAAGAGCACCAGCGCCGCTTCAATCAACGCCAGGAGATCACCACCGACGAGGTGCTGCCAGAGCAGCTGCTAACCCGCTTTTCGGCCAGCGAAGCCGACATCCGTGCTCTCGAAGAAGTGCGGCGCCGCCGGGATGCCCGGCTGAAGCAGGTCGGCGACGATCGCCTGCGGCGGCTGTTCTATTGCCGTGGCGGCCACAGCCAGCTGGTTCTTTTGGCCTGCCTGTTGTCTGACGACCCAGTCTTCCAGAAGGTGTTGAAGAACCTGCACATCGAAGCGCTGGAGTCGGCCCTGTTCGTGCTGAAGGAGCCGCATCGCCTCCGCGAGAAGCGTCGAGGAGGCCGCTTTGACGAGAACGAGCTCAATGAGGGTGACCCGCGCTTCTGGTACGCGCGGGGCAATGTGGTTAGCGAGTTTCTCGACAAGCTGTGGCAGGTCGCCTGGGCACCCATCGAGCAAGAGGCTCCGCAGCAAATCGACTTCCGGGGCCGGACGGAGAGGCAGAAACAGCTCTACCTGTACGTGTCCAGTCATGCCAAGCTCCGACAACTGGGCGAGCTAGTAGGCGGCACTGACAGCTTCTTCCGCTATGCCGAGGGTGCGTACATCGGCGACCTGATCGAAGAGGTGCGCATCACTGTCAAGAAGCGCGACGAGCATGGCGGCGCGGTGAGCTTCACGCAGCTGTCGGAGGGCGAGCTGCAGATGCTAACTGTGCTGGGGTTGATGCGCATCACGCGAGAGAACGACTGCCTATTCCTCCTCGACGAGCCAGACACGCATCTAAACCCGATCTGGAAACTACGCTACTTCGATGACATTGAGGGAGTGCTCAGCGAGGAGGAGGGGCACACGGCAGGGGAGTCGCAGATTCTCATCACTACCCACGATCCGATGATGGTGGGCAGCCTGAAGCGTGAGCAGGTGCATATCCTACGCAAGCAGGGGCAGATGACATTGGTAGACACGCCAGACGAGCACCCACAAGGCATGGGCGTAACGGGGTTGCTGAAGAGCGAACTGTTTGGTCTTTCGTCAACGCTGGACAGTGAAACTGAGCGACGTTTGTTTCGGCGCAATGAGCTTTTTGCCCTCGACGTGCGCACACCTGAGGAAGAGGATGAGCTGCGTCGTTTGAGTGTGGAGTTGGCGGATTTGGGCTTCTCAAGTGCCGACTTTAAAGACCCGTTCTACGCCAAGTTCGTGCGACGCATGGCTAAGCACACGAAGTTCCATAAACCAACACTTATGCCAGACGAGCAGGCCGAACAAGATCGCATCGCGGACGAGATCATCAACGAAATCCTGCGCGAGGAGGCGGGCAAGTGATCTTCATCGATCTAGAAAATAAGTTGCCTACCGATATGGATCTGCCCGCAGATGTGCGTTGGACGCCGACGGACTGGAACGCTTGGTTGGATGAATCAACCCGTCTGTTGGGTGAGCTGGCTAGGCTAAATGCTGCGGGGCAAATTGAAGAGCGCAACACGCTGATAGACAGGCGTGGCGATCACTGGGGAAAATTAAAGCCGTGGCTTCTGGCGCTGTCGCGGGGAAAATGCTGGTTCACTGAGGCGAGAGAGATTGCATCACACCTTGATGTTGAGCACTTTCGTCCTAAAAAAACAGCGCGTAATGCAAGAGGACTGGTGCGTGATGGCTATTGGTGGCTCGCTTTCGACTATATGAATTTCCGAATCGCTGGCACTGTGCCAAATCGTAAGAAGGGTACATGGTTTCCGCTCTGCTACGGCTCGCGATGTTCGACTTACGCTTGCCGTTGTGAGGGGGATGAGGTCTATCATTTTTTGGACCCAACGAATGCTCACGATGTCACGCTGCTCTCTTTTGATGAGGAAGGCAAGGCGGTGCCCGCGCCGGGAGCTACCAGGTGGGAGCGTGTGCGGGTTAGACGTACCGTTGAGCGCTTGAAACTAACGGAACACCAGGCTCTGGCTGAAGAGCGCAGGAAGGTATGGCAGAGCACGACGAAGCTGATCAATAGATATCAAAAGGCACTGTCCGAAGCACGGGGCTCTGCTGCTGCTCGCGAGAGAGTTAAGATGACCGCTCGTGAGATCGCCTGCCTCACCAAGCCCGACGCTGAACTTTCGTCTGTAGCCAAATGGTGTGTCTGGCTGCGGAATGATCCGCACCTTGTCAGGCTGGTTGGGTAGGCGAGGATGGTTTTGACAGGACTGCCGGTGAAGGCGCCTTTCTTTAAAATTCGGATATAAGAGTCAATCCGTTCGCTTCTATCGTGATCAGCTTCAAATTCATATGCAGCGACTTTTTTAGTGAGTTGTTTCAGCGGATATGGTCGTGCCGGTAATTTGCATCAGTTGGGGTGTAGGCGGTATTGACGTAAAGCGCAATCGGTAGCAATATTGCTACACGGAGCCTAGAAACTCCTCGAACAGCGGTGCCCACCTCCGACAAACCGGTGGGTTTTTTGTGCCTGCGTGTTTTGCAGGTGCAGCCGACGCGATCTCTGCGTCGGGAGGGCGGTGAATACAACACCCGCAAGGGGAATAAACCCGCCGGCTGTTCGCGGTTTCTAGCCTCCCGACTTCCCGTCCGCCATGGCGGCGGACGGCCACTTCATGGAAGGAGAGGCGACGATGTCGGAGTACAGAACGGAAGATCTTGAAATGGCGGGCTATTTCCTGCCCGAAGAGAGCCAGTTCCGGTTGGTGCGGCTGGGCGAGTTCATCAAGTTCCTCGCAAGACTGGCAGAGCCACGTAGCGTGGCCGAGGAGCGCGAGGCCGCGCCGAAGGTGCGTGCGGGCGAGCTGGCGGTGTGCATGGAATTGCTCGCGGAGCAGTTGGAAATGGTGCTGCGCGAGGTGTCGTGGCCGGCGCAGCGTCAGTCCCCGTATCAGACGCAGGGCCATGGTGCCGATAGCGGGGCGCCATGACCGGTCCTCGTCTGCGGTAGACGAGTCGCCATTCGCTTCCTGCGTGCAGTCTCTGGTCGATGGAGTCGCCGCTGTTGTGCAGCCTGTCTGTCTCGGCTACCGGCACCACCGCGGCCGGGCCGATGCCGCGCCCGCGCTGGGCAGGGGAGGAGGGCTTGCGGCGACTACATCGAACGCACCGGCGCCGATTGCGCCTGCACGGTCTCCTGCTGTTGGCTGCGTTGCAGTTCCTCGGACCTGGCTTGCTGCTGCACCACATCCAATTGCGCGAAGCGCTGTTCCGCCGGCACCGCGAGCGCTTCCTGCATGGGCATGTGTGCTCGGTGTGCTGCGGGGTCGGGCGACGGGTGGCCGGTGCGCCACAGGTGCACCACCTCGCCGCTGCCCAAGGTGGCGGTGGGCGTGTTGGCCGCAATCTTCAGGTCGTCCTTTGCCGTGAAGCCCTTTTCGCTCGCCAGCAGCAACAGGCTCGCGCTCAGCCGCTCGCTGTTCTCGTCCCACGGTTTGCCGGCTTGTTGATCCAGTCCGCGCACGCCATCGCGGATCTTCTCGAACAATGGGGTGTTGGGATGTCCAGGGTCGCCCGGCTGGGCGCGTCCTGTCTGCGGAGGATCAAGCTCCGGTGTTGGACTGATGTGCTGGTGCGAGTCCCGGGTGTGTTGCAGCAGGCCGGGTGTTGGCGGGGTGGTACTGGTATCCCAGTACGCCTGCGGGGTGGCCGCGGTGGCCTGCGGCAAGGTGATGCCGTTGCGCTCCAGCAAGGTCTCGTTGAAGTGCAGGCGTTGCATGTTGAGATGCATTTGCGGCTCGACGCCGCGGACTGGGTGCGCGTTTTCTCTGTCGATCTTGATCGCGCGGTTCAGGGCCAGGGCGCCGTAGTAATTGGGGTAGTCCGAGTCGCCGTAGAAGCCGATGCTGGTCGTCTGATCCAACGGCAGACCCGGGGTGCCTCTTGCGGCTTTGTCGAAGTAAACTCGTCCCTGTGTGGCAATATTCTCCGGTGTCATCGGGAGTGAGCCATCGGCATTGAAGCTCAATCCAGGTAGTGCTTGGGCTTGGCCAGCATTGGATGGATCGGGTTTGACGAAATCCTTCATGCGATTGCTCGGGACGTTCATCATTGTGGTCAAGTTCGCCGCAGGATCGTGCTGTCGTACCCTGTCTATCAACGCGTTCCATCCTGAAATCTGCGCTTTGGCTTCATCCTGCCGATTGCTCCCAATCAAGTTTTCGATTGGGACGGTGTAGTCGTTGATCGGGTCGTTGTCTCTCGCAATCGCTTTGGCGGCTTCGTCGAACTGCCGGTAAGCAGGTGCCATCGACACTTGGTTGAAGGCGTGCTGGGTTTCGTGCCCCAATACAAATGTCAGGTCGACGGCGTTATGCCGGTTGAATTGGCTTGGCGATGGTCCCAGCGTGCTGGGTGGAATGCTCATCGTCTTGTCTGCCGGATTGAACGTGCCGCCCGCGACCGTGCCGCTGAGTGGTGCGAAATTCTCGAGCAGCATATGCTGCTGTCTATCTCGGCTATTGCTGCTGTCGATCGTCGTGACAGCGCGTTTCATCTCGTTTGCCAAAACCGGCGAACTGTTGATGGTCGCTTGCAGGTTGGTGACCATGTTCGGCGTCACGGCCTGGCTTTGTTGATTGCCATCGATGTAGGCGCTGTGAGCGAAGCGCATGCTCATTTCCTGCAGCCGCAACGCAGCGCGCAAATCGGTGGCTGCGGCTGGTCCGGCCTGGAGTGCCGGTAGGGTCACGATGCCGGACGACTTGTCGTAAGAACCAATCAACGCGTCTGCGCCGTTTGGACTCAATGCGAACCCATTGAGGTGGCCACTGGCAGCTTGTTGATTTAGGCGTTCTACAAGGTCTTGATCGACCGAGAGCGCTGCGCGCAATTGCGCCGCTTGATCAGGCGTCACGCCCGGCTGGCTGGAGAAGCTTGCCAATGCAGTCTGCAATTGTGCATTTTCGGTTGCCATCCCTGTCACTCCTCAAATTCGCGAACGCTGATCGTCTCGATGCAAAGTTGTCCGGTTTTGGAAGCCTGATCTTGCGGGATGATTTGAACAAACATATCGTTGCGTGTGTACTGTACGGACAATAGTCTGCGGATTTCGTTGTGGGACTCTGGTTGAGTTGTAAATCCGGCCGACTTCAACTCTCGGGCATATTCTTCGACCAGTAAGTCGCAGGGAGGTTGCGGGGGATTTTCTGAATTTTTCGACTCAATTAGTTTGAATGAGATATTGGAATACTCGGGAAATTTCTCGTCGAAATTGTAGATTACGCTGTATTGCCAGTCGCCGCCCGGCAAGTTGAGCGTATAGAATCCCTTTTCCTCGGTCTTGTTTGGATTGAACGGCTTTCCTATTGAGCGTTGCACGGCATTCGCCGACAGGTCCTTAAAGCTCTTTGCTTCCTTTATCATCGCTAGGAAGCGACGCCCCAATTCGTTCGGGCTCATTTCGGTGTGCTGGTTCATGTTTCTTCCTTGGCTTTCATCGGCTGCCATACCCGTGGTTGCACAAGAGGTTGAAGAGGTGGTGAGCGCTAAAGCTAGTAGGATATTTGAAGTTCTTGTCACGTCGCGTGCTCCTTCATGTCGCTACCGCGAAAGCGGGCGTGTCCAATGCCAAGTTCTATCTTCATGCTTCAGCGTTCCGGCGGGTACCAAATTTGATGTTCATGGCGTCGAAGGGGGCACGGCTGAGGTACAGGTAACGACATGGTACTGCGCTGCCAGGTTGTTGTTGTAGACCAAGGCCATGCGCCGATCAAATGGCCGGCTGCCCAGTCAGTCCTTCGGTCTTGCTGCGGATCAGCTGCGGGGTAGCGCTGTCGGCGGTGACTTTGGATGGAGGGCTTGGCCGATGCGGAGACGTATTGGCGGCAGTGGATGGTTTGCCACTTGGTAGCGTGGTCCCTCGGAGCGCTCTTGTGAGAGAAAGTGATTGTAAGTAATTTCAAATATCAAGCTTCTGGATGCTGAACGCTTTTATGCAGGCTGGATTCCCATGCTGGGGGACGATCTGGACATGCATATTTTTGCTTGTGTAATGCAAGGCTAGAAGCCATCCGATTTCGCCGTATGTAGGCGGCGCGGTATTGAATCCCATCGCCTTTAGTGCGCTGTCGTATTCATCAGTCGCGAGGTCGCAGGGAAGGCTGGATTCATCGACAGAGCTATTCATTCTGATCAATTCCAGCGTCACGTTTGAATATTCTTCAGATTTTTTATCGAAGTTATATGTTGTGGCGTACTGCCAATTTCCATCTGGCGATTTCAAGGTGGAAAATCCTGATTTTTCATCACCTTTGAACGTAGAGCCTGTCGAGTGTTGTATGAATTCTGCCGATAGGTCGTCGAAGTTGTCCATGTTCTTGATCATCGCTAGAAAGCGATGCCCCAGATCGGATGGGGTCATCTCGGCGTTCTCGTCCATGTGCTTCGCTTGAACTTTATCGGTCGCAGGGCCGGTGCTTGCACAGGAGGCGGTCGAAAGAACGAGCACCAAGGCCAGTAGAAGATTGGAACTGCTTTTCACGCTGCGTACTCCTTTTCTGGCGAGTCATGGAACTGATCCATGTTCACACCCGTTGTCAGGCGCGCCTTAGCTGTTGCTGCGGATCTGTTGCGGCACGGCGTGGTTTGGTGAGCTTTGGCGGAAGGCTTCGCTGGCCGATGTGAGGCGTGGTCTGTCCTGCGCCGATTGCTCGCGATAGCGCAGCGCTTCGATGCGCTCGCGCGGCAACATGCAGTTGCCGATGCCCGGTTGCAGCCTGCGGGAGAAACCTGGCACCGGCACGCCCATCAGTTCGCCGAAGGTGCGAAAGGCGGAGTTGCTGTTGATGGTGGCGCCGAGCAGCTTGAAGCCGTAGTTGGGGTAGTCCAGGTCCTGGGCGTTGAGTTCGGGCATGGCGCGTAGCGCCGCGTGCCAGCGCGCCAGGATCTCGTGCTTGTCGCCGCTGGCGGCGGTGCGCGCCGGCTGGCCGTCGCGCAGGTAGCTGGTGCGGTCGGGCGGTGCGCCGATGGCGTTGGCGTAATCGGCGTCGTGTGGGTAGTGCCAGGCGCGCAGCGCGTGCCTGCGTGCGTCGGTGCCGATCGGGATCGGCGTGCCGGTCTGCCGGTCGGTGGCCAGGCCGTGCAGTTCGGCCAGGGCGTTGCCGCGCTCGTCGCGCAGCACCCAGTAGGCGTGGCCGGCGATGCCGGCAATGCAGAGCAAGCGTGCTTCGATCGAATGGTCGCGCATGGGGCTCTTCTTTCCGTCTGCTCGAGACTAGCGCGGTGGGGCGGCGATGCAACTGCCCAGCGCGGTCTTGAGGTCCTGCATCGCCTGCGCCACGCCGAGGTCGGCGAAGTAGGCGCCAGCGCCCTTGAGGGCGATCCTGGCCTGGCCGGCGCCCTGCGCGCGCTCGATGCGCATGCGGAAGCCGCTGCGGTTGGCGTCTTCGAAGTTGCCCGATTCCAGCACGCCATTGGCGGCATCCTTGCGCGTGACCTTGGGCCAGGAACTGCTGGTCTCGGACAAGTGGGCGATGCTGGTCTCGGCGCAGTCGAACAGGCGCTGGGTCGGCAGGTCGGCGGGGATGGCCAGGACGTCGGAGGCCATTGGGGTCTTGGGTGCGGCGTCGGCCATGCTGCATGCGCCTGCGGCAAACAAGAGGCCTGCGATCTGCACGGCGACGCGCCACGGCTGCATGTGCTTCTCCTGGGATGTCCTGCGCGTGGCGCTGCGGTGGCGCGGCGCGAAGCGAGACGCCCAATGTAATTGGGTGGACCGCGCGTGTCGATCCAGCCCGGTGGCGGCGCTGGCGTAGGCTTCTATCGCCTACCGCGATCGCTCATTCCCCGCTGCCGTTGGTCACCAGCCGCAGGAACACCTCATGCTGGTACCGGCTCATGCGCAGCTGCTGGCCGTTGTCCATGGTCACCACGTGGTGACCGTTGAACCAGGGATGGATGGCCTTGACCCGGCGCACGTTGATGATCGCCGAGCGGTGCACGCGGGCGAAGTGGCGCGGGTCCAGGCGCGCGCCTAGGGCGGCCATGGTCTCGCGCAGTTCGTGTACGGCGCCGGCCACGTGCAGTTGCACGGTGTTGCGGTTGGCCTTGATCCAGACGATGTCGTCCACGGCGACGAAGACCACGTGTTCGTCCACGCGCACGGCGATGCGTTGCAGGTAAGCATCGCGCTGGCGCAGTGCGTCCAGCGCCTGCAGGAGGTGCGCCGGGTTGTTGCCGGCGCCGCCCAGCCGCGCCTTGGCGCGTTGCAGGGTGGCGGCGAAGCGTTCGCGGCTGAAGGGCTTGACCAGGTAGTCCAGCGCGTTGGCTTCGAAGGCGCGCACGGCGTATTGCTCGTAGGCGGTGACGAACACGGTGGCGGGCATGCGTTCGGCGCCGATCTGCGCGACCACGTCCATGCCGGTCATTTCTGGCATCTGGATGTCCAGGAACACCAGGTCCGGCGAGTGTGCGCGGATCGCCGCCACCGCGGCGGCGCCGTCGCCGCATTCGCCGAGCAGGGCGATGTCGGCGTGCTCGCGCAGCAGGCGCACGATGGCGTGGCGGGCGATCGGCTCGTCATCGATGACCAGCGCGGCGATGGTCATGCGGGTACGTGCTCCGGCGCGCCTTCGGCGTCTTCCAGTTCGCGGAACGGCATGCGGATGCGGCACGCCACGCCTTGCGGCCAGATCATGTCCAGGCGGATCTCGGCGGCGTCGCCATACAGTTCCCGCAGCCGCAGCCGCGTGTTCGACAGGCCGATGCCGTGGCCTGCGTTGCCGCTGCTGTCGCCCAGGGTGCTGTTGCGGTTGCGCACTTCGATGCGCAGCTGGCCGTCCTCGCGCCGGCTTTCGATCTCCACGCAGTCGGCGCCGGCGTGGCGGCCGATGCCGTGCTGGATGGCGTTCTCCACGATCGGTTGCAGCAGCAGGCTCGGTACCGCGCAGTCGAGGGTGGCCGGGTCGATGTACAGACGCGTGGTCAGGCGATCGCCGAAGCGCTTGCGCTGGATGCCCAGGTACAGGTCGAGCAGAGTGAGTTCGTGGCGCAGGGTGATTTCCTGGCCGTCGAATTCCTCCAGCAGCGCGCGCAGCAGTTCGCTCAGGCGCAGCAGCATGTCCTCGGCCGAGGCGACGTCGTCGTCGAGCAGGGTCACGATGGCGTGCAGGGTGTTGAACAGGAAATGCGGTTGCAGCTGGGTCTTCAGCGCCTGCAGCCGCGATTGCGCCAGCTCGGTCGCCAGGCGGCCGGCTTCCAGTTCGCGGCGGTCGCTCTCGCTGCGGTAGTGCAGCGCCTGCTGGATCGCCAGCAGGCTCCAGTAGGTCAGCAGGCCGGTGGCGAAGTGCTTGCCGATGAATTGCCCGAGCTGGTCGAAGAACGCGCCCGGCGAGACGACTGCGCCGATGAACATCGCCAGCGTGGTGACGCCGATGCTGGCAAGCAGTTGCCGCCCCAGCGAACGCAGCTGCAGCGGCGTGGGGATCGGGTAGCGTTCGCCCAGGCGGAACACCAGTGGCGCCAGCGCGGCCCAGGTGTACCACTGGATCATCGACCAGCGCAGGTAGTCGCCGAGCTGCCAGGTGTAGCCGTTGTTGACGGAGTCGTACAGACAGCCCTGCACGGCGAACGCCACCACAACGGCCGTCCACAGGCTCAGGTATCGGGTCAGGCCGATTTCCGTGGAACCCAGGCGGATCTTCATCGGGCGATGCTCGAACGGGATGCGCCGATCCTAAGCGCGGTGGTGCGTGCTGAGAAGCGCGGCGAGCAATGGCGACGATTGGGCACGCCAGGACGACGATTCGTCCCGGATCGCTGGGCGCGGGGCAGGGCGGGCGCGCCAGATATGCGCACCGCTGCCGCTGCGCAATGCGCGCCGGGCGGTATCCCTTCCTGCCAGAGATCCCAGCCATGCCTCCATTGCCCACCGCCTGCCTTGCCATCGCGCTGCTCGCCGCAGCGGCCACCGCCCATGCGCAGGACGCCAGTCGCACGCACTACGTCATGCTGGTCAACCGCGCGCACGACAGCGTGACCGCGCTGGCGGTCGCTGACCCTGGCAGCACCACGTTCCGCGCCATTGCCGCCGACCCGCTGCGCGGCGGCGGCGACTCGGCCACCATCGGCATCGCCGGCGCAGGCTGTCGCTACGACCTGCGTTTCGAGTTCGGCGACGGGCGCACGCTGGTGTACCGCGACCTGGACGTGTGCCGCAATGTGCTGGTACGTATCCGGGCGCTGCCGCGCAAGGAGGTGGATGCGTCGATGCGGTTCGCGGTGTCGATGGGGGATTAGCCTTTTCGAGACTGCGGGGGCGTTGCGGGAGATGCTTTGGTGAGTGACGTGCTGGCGGGGGCTACACGTGTTGTTGGTGGTGTCTGTTGCGACTGAAGTCGCTCCTACAGGGGGCGGTGCGCTAGGGCGCCGATGCGATGCCGCTGCTATTCGCCGCCCACCGCCAGGGCGGCATGGATCAGCGCCAGGTGGCTCAGGCCCTGCGGCATGTTGCCGAGCGCGGCGCCGCTGTGCGTATCCACCAGTTCCGGCAGCAGGCCGACGTCGTTGCCGACGGTGTCGAGCAGGTGCTCGAACAGGCGCCTGGCTTCGTCGCGTTCGTCGAGCAGGCCGTAGGCCTCCACCATCCAGAAGCTGCAGGCGATGAACGCGCCCTCGCGTTGCTGCATGCCGCTGTAGCGGTGCAGCAGTGCGCGCGCGTCGCCGCTGCCGAGTTCGCGGCGGATCGCCTCGCGGGTGGCGATCATGCGTTCGCGGCGCACCTCGCCCAGGCCGAAGCGCGAGGCCAGCATCAGCCCCGCATCCAGCGCATCGCTGCCGGCGTACAGGGTGTAGGCCTGCTTGTGCTCGGACCAGCAGTGCGCGTCGATCCAGTCGAGGATGCGCGCCTGTTCGCGCTGCCAGCGCGGCAGCATGGCCTTGGACAGGTGACCGGCCTGGGCCAGTTCGCTGGCGCGGCGCAGTGCCATCCAGCACTCGATCTTGGACATGGTGTAGTGCTGCGCGTCCTCCAGTTCCCAGAATCCGGCGTCCTTGCGCATCCATGCCTCGGCGCATGCGTTGCCGAGTTCGAACAGCTGCTGCGCAGTGTGCGGATCGAGGATGTGGCCGTGCTCGACGAAGCGCGCGGTCATCTCGAACACGTCGCCGTACAGGCACAGCTGCAGCTGGTCGGTGGCGGTGTTGCCCACGCGCACCGGGCGCGTGTGGCGGTAGCCGGCGATATCGATCTGCCGCTCGTCCGGGACCAGTTCGCCGTGCAGCGTGTAGCACGGGCGGATCCAAGGCCGGTGCCGGGCGATGGTACCGAGCAGCCAGGCGAACGCGGCCTTGGCGTCGGGCAGGGCGCCCACGCGCAGGAACGCCTTGGTGGTGTAGGCGGCATCGCGCACCCAGGCGTAGCGGTAGTCCCAGTTGCCGTTGCCGCCGATGCCCTCGGGCAGCGAGGTGGTGGCCGCGGCGGCGATGGCGCCGGTGGGCGAATACCACAGGAACTTCAGCGCCAGCGCCGAGCGCAGCACGGTCTGCGGGTAGCCGCCGTCGTAGTGCAGGTTGCCGGTCCACTCGCGCCATTCCTGGTCGCTGCGCTCGATGCGCGCGTCGATGTCCTCCAATGGCGGCACCGGCAGCGCTTCGTCCTGCGTGGCGAGCACCGCGATCACCTCGCGTTGGCCGGCGTGCAGGCGCAGCCGGGCCTGCACGCCGCGGTCGTCGTAGGCGGAAACGGTGAGCGCCTGCGAGTGGCGCAGCATCGCCATCACCGGGCCGATGTGGAACACGCGGCCGTTGGGGGTGTCGCTCGTCCACGGCGTGGATGTTCCGGCGCGGGTGCCGGGCCGGAAGCAGATCTCGAACTCCACCTCGCCGTCCATGCCTTCCAGCCGCCGCGCCAGCTCCGACCACGGCAGGCGCCCGGCTTCGCCGCTGTTGAGCGACTCGGTCAGCCGCGCGCTGCCGCTGGCGGTGCGGAAAGTGGTTTCCAGCACGTTGCTGTCGTCGCGGTAGCGGCGCTGCACCTCGCTGGCGCCGACCGGGGTGATGGCGAAGCGGCCGCCGTCGCGCGCGTCGAGCAGGCGGTCGAACAGCGGCGGTGCGTCCATGGTCGGCACGCACCACCAGTCGATGCTGCCGTCGGCGGCGACCAGCGCCACCGAGCGGCCGTCGCCCAGTGCGGCGTAGCTCTCGATCGGCGCGGTGCCCTCGGCATCGCGCTGCAGGCGTGGCGCGCGGGCAGGCACGGCCGGTGCGCTCAAGACAGCAACAGGCCGCCGGTGGCGCCGATGATCTCGCCGGTGATGTAACTCGATTCCTGCGAAGCCAGCAGCACGTACAGCGGCGCCATCTCCACCGGCTGGCCGGCGCGCTTGAGCGGGGTTTCCGAGCCGAACGCGGGGATCTTCTCCGGCGGCTGCCCGCCGCTGGGCTGCAGCGGTGTCCACACCGGCCCCGGCGCTACCGCGTTGACGCGGATGCCCTTGTCGGCCAGTTGCTGCGCCAGCGCCTGGGTGAAGTTGGCGATAGCCGCCTTGGTCGGCGCGTAGTCGATCAGCATCGGCGAGGGCTGGTAGGCCTGGATGGAACTGGTGTTGATGATGGTGGCGCCCGGCGGCAGGTGCGGCACCGCCGCCTTGCACAGCCAGAACATGGCGAACACGTTGGTGCGGAAGGTGGCCTCGAACTGCTCGGTGCTCAGCTCGGCGATGTCTTTCACCGCGGTCTGCTTGCCGGCCACGTTGACCAGGATGTCCAGCCCGCCCAGCGCCTCCACGCTCTTGGCCACCAGCTGCCGGCAGAACGCCTCGTCCTGCAGGTCGCCGGGCAGGCACACCGCCTTGCGGCCTTCGGCCTCGATCAGCGCGACCACCTCGGCGGCGTCCTGCGCTTCCTCGGGCAGGTAGTTGAGGACGATGTCGGCGCCTTCGCGCGCATAGGCGATGGCGGTGGCGCGGCCGATGCCGGAATCGGCGCCGGTGATCAGCGCCTTGCGTCCGGCCAGGCGGCCGAAGCCGCGGTAGCTCTGCTCGCCGTGGTCGGCGGCCGGTTGCAACGCGTGCACGCTGCCGGGCGGGGTCTGGGTCTGCTCGGGGAACTCGGGTTGCGGGAACTGGGTGAGCGGGTTCTGCATCGTGAACTGGTTCTTGCTGCCAGACATGCACGATCTCCTTGCGATGAGGGATGGCGCGACGCCATGCCGAGGTGGATACACTCGGCGGGCCGACGCACGCAGTATGGAAATCGCGCGGATGTTGTGGGGTGAACGAAATGGGCAGGGCACGTGAAAGTGCGATACCGGCACGGCACGGCTTGCCTGCAGACATGCAGACGCAACCGCACGCGTCGCATTACGGATGCGGCGTGCGGTACGACCGAGCGATATGCGTGTGCGACGCCTGCTGCGCGCTCTAGCGGCTGCTGCGACGCCAGGCGATCACTGCGACCGTGGCCAGTGCGGCCACCGCGCCGGCTGCGGCCAACTGCGCCGCCAGCTCGGTGCGCTGCGCGCGCCGGCGCAGGCCGCCGTCCACGCCGCCAGGCGACAGTGGCGGCTGGAATACGTTGCCCGGCAACATCGGCGCGTGCGGCGTGCGTGCCAGATAGCGGCCGAAGAAGCGGCGCATGCCGCGGATCGAACGCATTGGGCGCCAGCGCATGCACCACGCGCATCGCGACGACCGCTGGGCCGATCACCACGCGCCAAGGGGATGCCGCCACTCAATTCATGGTGTTGATGGCCCGCTAGCGGCCATGCATGAGTGTGCTGCGGCGGCCGCTTTGGGAGGATTGCGTGGTGGCGGCTCTGGATGGCTAAAGGCTATTCGGCCTAGCCGGTGTCCTTTGCGCGACCAAACAGCATGGCACTCAGCATCAAGTTGCAAGCGGATGGACGCGCTCGGGTGCTTGCATGCTGCTGCAGCAAGGCAGCAGCACGCCGTCGCCGCAATCGGCTAGCGCCGCGCGCGTCGCCAGGCGATCAGCGCGGCGACCGCTGCCACGGCGGCAATCGTGCCGACCGCGGCCACCCTGGTCGCCAATTGCACACGCTCCGCGCGTCGGCGTAGATCGCTGTCGGCGCTGCCTGCGGAGAGGGGCGACTGGAACACCTCACTGCGGTTGGTGCGTGCGCCGCGTGCGCGGAGCGCTGCGGCGGGCGCATGGGCGCTGTCGTTGCCGGAGGCATTGGCGCCATGGGCGTTGTGGAGGGGCGTGGCGGCTGCTGTGGTCATGCTTTCCGTCGTCCTGCGCGCTGCGGTCATGCGTGCGTATCGCCTGTGCTGTTGGGTGGGACAGTGTGCATGCTCCCAAGCGCAACGTTAAGGCAGCGCGGGCGAAAAGTAAGAATTCCCGTCCTGGGCTGCGACATTTCGCCGCGTCGCAGCCACTGATCCGTTCAGATGCTGGGATGGTGCCCCCTTTGCCGCGCCCCCATCTTGTGCCCATGGACCTGTTCGCTCAGCCCGACGACGCGCCGCATTGCCTGGTGCCCGATGCCGAGGGCGGTATCCGCTATTGGCCGCAGTTGCTCGATCCGGAGCTGGCGCAGGCCTGGTTCGCCGCTTTGCGCGATGGCGCGCAGTGGCAGCAGCTGCGCCGGCCGATGTACGACCGGGTGGTGGACGTGCCGCGGCTGGTGGCGGCATATCGCCTGCAGGATTTGTCCGAGACGCTGCCGTTGCGTGCGCTGCATGCCGCGGTGCAGGCGCGGCTGCCGGCGCCGTACACCGACGTGGGCCTGAACCTGTACCGCGACGGCCGCGACAGCGTGGCGATGCATCACGACAAGCTGCATACGCTGCTGGCGCCGCACCCGATCGCGCTGGTGTCGCTGGGCGCGCCGCGGCGCATGAATCTTCGCGCTACGGCCGGCGCGCGCAGGACCATCGGTGTGGAACTGGCGCCGGGCAGTCTGCTGGCGATGAGCCACGCCTCGCAGCTCACCCACGAGCATGGCATCCCCAAGACCGCCAAGCCGGTGGCGCCGCGGATGAGCGTGGTGTTCCGGGTGCGGCCGCGATCGGGCTGAACCGTTCGCGCCGCGATGGCGTGCGGATTCCGCAATAATGCGGGTCTGCCCTCGTCAGGAAGACCGCATGACCGCTCTCACCGAACTCTATGCGCGTGCCGTGGACTACGCGCGCATCGCCCACGCCGGCCAATTCCGCAAGGGCGGCACGGTGCCGTATTTCAGCCATGTGCTGGGGGTTTCGACGCTGGTGTTGGAAGCCGGGGGCAATGAAGACCAGGCCATCGGCGCGTTGCTGCACGACGTGGTCGAGGATTGCGGTGCCGGCCACGAGGCGGTGATCCGTGCGCAGTTCGGCGATGTGGTGGCGACGATCGTGATGGGCTGCACCGACGCCAGCGCCGAGCGCAAGGCCGAACACGAGGACGTGCCGGCCAGACGCCGCGACTGGCGCACCCGCAAGCAGGCGTATCTGGCGCATCTGCGCGAGGCGCCGGATGCGGTGTTGTTGGTGTCCGCCTGCGACAAGCTTTACAACGCGCGCAGCATCGTCGCGGATCTGGAAGATCCCGAGGTGGGTGTGGAGGTGTTCGAACGCTTCACTGCCGGCCGCGAGGGGACGTTGTGGTACTACGCCGCGCTGCATGCGGTATTCGCCGAACGCGGCGTGGCGGTGCTAAGGCCGTTCGCGGTGGCGGTGGCGCGGATGCATGCGTTGGCGGGCGAGGCGTTTGCCGCGGACGATGCAGGCGCGCTTGCGGTGCCTTCGTTGGCGTAGTCGTTTGGCGCCGATGCATGCTTCTCCCCTCGGGAGAAGGTGCCCCGCAAGGGACGGGTGAGGGTAGGGGCGAAGCCTCATGCGCCTGGATCAGCGAGCCGCTTTCGCGCCGTACCCTCACCCCAACCCCTCTCCCGAGGGGAGAGGGGCTAGCGGCTGTTCCTTCTCCCATTGGGAGAAGGTGGCCCGCAGGGCCGGATGAGGGTACGGGCGCAGCCTCGTGCGCTTGGATCAGCGAGTCGCTTTTGCGCCGTACCCTCACCCCAACCCCTCTCCCGGTGGGAGAGGGGCTATGCATGCTCGGCTATTCCCTTCTCCCATCGGGATCATGGCCCCCTTTTCGGGAGAAGGTGCCCCGCAGGGGCGGATGAGGGTACGGGCGCAGCCTCGTGCGCTTGGATCAGCGAGACGCTTTCGCGCCGTACCCTCACCCCAACCCCTCTCCCGAGGGGAGAGGGGCTTTAAGCGCTCTCGGTTTCCACCGTGTCGAACCGTCCCAGGTAATCGAGCTTGCCCACTGCCACGCCTTGCTGGCGCAGGATCGCGTGCGCGGTGGCCACGTGGAAGAAGAAGTTCGGCAGGGCGAAGGTCAGCAGGTAGTCGCTGCCGTTGAAGTCGGCCTTCAATTTGCCGGCGCTCAGCGACACCGCGCGGTCCTGCGCACCCTCCAGGGCGGCAGCGTCCACGCTGTGCAGGAAGCGCTGGGTGGCGGCGATGCGCTCGCGCAGCTGCGGCAGGGTGGTTTCGTCGTCCGCCATCTTCGGCGGCACGATGTCGCTGAGACGGCCGATGGTGTTCTTCGCGGTGTCTGAGCTGCGCTGGATCTGCGCGGCGAAGCCGAACATGTCCGGCGCCAGGCGTGCGTCGACCAGCGTCTGCGGATCCAGGCCCTGGTCCTGCGCATGGCGTTCGGCCAGGTCCACGTAGTGCTGCAGCACGTCCAGGCCACGCAGGAACACCGGGACGGTAAGGCGGTACATCGAGACGGACATGGGCGGTTCCTTGAGAAAGAGGTGGGCCGGGTAGGCATCAGCATTGGCGCAGCAACCACTGGATGGGGTGTTGCGGGTCGAACACAAGAGCGCCGGCGCCACGGGCGCTGCGTTTGGCGTGAGCCATGCCTGGGTGTACGTAATGGGTGATGCAGGCTGCTGCGCTGCGACGAAGGCAACTGCGTCCACTAAGGACACGAGGCTGCGCCCGTACCCTCACCCCCGGCCCCTCTCCCGGTGGGAGAGGGGAGGGGGCCTCCCAGAATGGGTGATTGCCCGCGGCGCCCACGCATCGCATGCTGTGCATGTTGTCGCCCGCTACCCACAAGGATGCCGATGAGCCTGGCCGATACCCGTCGCCATCAGATGTTCCCGGTGCTCGAGCCGGCGCAGGTGGAGACCGCGCGCCGCTTCGCCAGCGGCGCGCCGCGGACGTTCGCGCCGGGCGAGGAGGTGTTTGCCGTCGGCGACCATCCGGCGCCGGTGTGGCTGGTGCTGCAGGGCACGATCGCGGTGGTGCGCCGCGACGGGCTGGGACACGAGAAGCCGGTCACCGAGCACGGCGCCGGGCAGTTCAGCGGCGAGGTCAGCCAGTTGGCCGGGCGCGCGTCGCTGGCCGGCGGGCGTGCCGGGGCGCAGGGCTGCGTGGCGGTACCGTTCGATGCGGCGCATCTGCGCTCGCTGATGATCAGTTCGGCCGATGTCGGCGAGATCGTGATGCGTGCGTTGATCCTGCGCCGGGTCGGGCTGATCGAAGGCGATACCGCCGGTTCGGTGCTGATCGGCGAGCCGGGCGAGGCGCGGCTGACCCGGTTGCAGGGCTTCCTGACCCGCAACGGCTATCCCAACACCTTCCTGGATGCGGCCGACGACGACGAGGGCCGCGCGCTAGTCGAGCGCCTGGGCATCCATCACGACGAACTGCCGCTGATGGTCTGCCCCAGTGGCACCGTGCTGCGCCGTCCCAGCGAGGCCGAGGCCGCGCATTGCCTGGGCATGACCCCGGAGCTGGACCCCGACAAGCGCTACGACGTAGCGATCGTCGGCGCCGGCCCGGCCGGCCTGGCGACCGCGGTGTATGCCGCCTCCGAAGGGCTGTCGGTGCTGGTGCTGGACCAGCGCGCGATCGGCGGCCAGGCCGGCGCGTCGGCGCGGATCGAGAATTACCTGGGCTTTCCCACCGGCATCTCCGGCCAGGCGCTGGCCGGGCGCGCCTACAACCAGGCGCTGAAGTTCGGCGCCGAGCTGGCGTTGCCGCTGGAAGTGGCGCAGTTGCATTGCGATGCGGCCAGCGCCGAGGACTGCAGCGCCGCGCCGCTGCAGTTGCAGATGCGCGATGGCCTGCGCGTGCAGGCGCGCACCGTGGTGATCGCGTCGGGCGCGCGCTACCGGCGTCCGGACATCGCCAACCTGGCTGCGTTCGAAGGCAATGGTGTGTCGTATTGGGCTTCGCCGGTGGAAGCGCGGCTGTGCGAAGGCGAGGAGGTGGCCCTGGTCGGCGGCGGTAATTCCGCAGGCCAGGCGGTGGTGTTCCTGGCGCCGAAGGTGAAGCGCCTGCACCTGATCGTGCGCGGTGCCGGGTTGGAGGCGTCGATGTCGCGCTATCTGATCGAGCGCATCGCCGCGTTGCCGAATGTCGAGTTGCACACCGGCACCGAGGTGGTGTCGCTGCAGGCCGACGCATCGCAGCGGCTGGAGAGCGCGGAGTTTCGCGATCGCACCAGCGGCGCCACGCATCGCTGCACCTTGCACCATCTGTTCCTGTTCGTCGGCGCCGATCCCAACAGCGCCTGGGTGGACGGCTGCGTGCAGCTGGACCACGCCGGTTTCGTCGTCACCGGCGCCGAACCGGTCGCTGGCCAGGTGCCTGCGCTGCCGTTGGAGACCGATCGGCCGGGCGTGTTCGCGATCGGCGACGTGCGCGCCGGTTCGGTCAAGCGCGTGGCCGCGGCGGTCGGCGAGGGCGCGGCGGTGGTCGCGCAGATCCATCAGTTCCTGGCGCGGCGCAGTGCGCCCGCCACCATCGAGAGGGCCAGCCCATGAGTGCGCGTTGTTCCCACCTTTCCACCATCGCCGAGGTCACGCCGAGCGCGCGCGGCTGCGAGGAATGCCTGAAGATCGGCAGCCCCTGGGTGCACCTGCGCCTGTGCCGCAGCTGCGGCCATGTCGGTTGTTGCGACGATTCGCCCAATCGTCACGCGACCAAGCATTTCCACCAGACCGCGCACCCGATCATCGAAGGCTACGATCCGCCCGAAGGCTGGGGCTGGTGCTATGTGGACGACACCGAAGTGGAGCTGCCGGACCAGACGCCGCAGCTCGGGCCGATTCCGCGTTACGTGTAGCGGTGGGCGACAGCGTCGGGACTGAAGTCCCTTCCACAGTGCACCCAGTTGGCTCGCCGCAAGTTTTCTGTAGGAGGGGCTTTAGCCCCGACCGGGATGTGTCGACGCTGCAAGCTGCCTGTCGCGGCTGAAGCCGCTCCTACAGAGAGCATTAGCCGGGCGTGGCGGCTCTTTGGGCGTGTCGGCTCTTGTAGGAGCGGCTTCAGCCGCGACCGGCGAAGCGGTGGACCTAATAGCTTCGGGCAGCGCCGGAACTGAAGCCACCCCCGCAACAGCGCCTGTCGATTGACAGGTGTGCATGTAGTGGACTCGGCGCGCCAGCCCATACACAGCCGCCTCCGCCCGACCCCGCTAAGCTTGCGCAAGCTCTCGCCAATTTTCCAGCCAATGCCCAAGCCGCCCGTCTCCCCCGCCTCCGGTTTCGTCCGCGTTCGCGGCGCCCGCGAGCACAATCTCAAGGATGTGGATGTGGAACTGCCGCGCGATGCGCTGGTGGTGTTCACCGGCGTGTCCGGCTCCGGCAAGTCGTCGCTGGCATTCGGCACGCTGTTCGCCGAGGCGCAGCGCCGCTATCTGGATTCGATCTCGCCCTATGCGCGGCGTCTGATCGACCAGGCCGGGGTGCCGGATGTGGATTCCATCGAAGGCCTGCCGCCGGCGGTGGCGCTGCAGCAGCATCGCGGCGCGCCGAGCACGCGCTCGTCGGTCGGCAGCGTCACCACCATCTCCAATTCGCTGCGCATGCTGTATTCGCGCGCCGGCGACTATCCGCCGGGGCAGGCCATCATCTATGCCGACGGCTTCTCGCCGAACACGCCGGCCGGCGCCTGTCCGACCTGCCACGGCCTGGGCCGCATCTACGACGCCACCGAGGCATCGATGGTGCCGGACCGGTCGCTGAGCATCCGCGAGCGCGCCGTGGCCGCGTGGCCGCCGGCCTGGCACGGACAGAACCTGCGCGACATCCTCACCACGCTCGGCCACGACGTCGATGTGCCGTGGGCGAAGCTGCCGAAGAAGACCCGCGACTGGATCCTGTACACCGACGAGCAGCCGACGGTGCCGGTGTATCCGGGCTTCACCCTCGCCGAGACCCAGCGTGCGCTGCGGCGCAAGCAGGAGCCGGCCTACATGGGCACCTTCAGCAGCGCGCGCCGCTACGTGCTGCATACCTTCGCCAGCACGCAGAGCGCGCTGATCAAGAAGCGCGTGTCGCAATACTTGCTGAGCACGCCATGCCCGACCTGCGACGGCAAGCGTCTGCGCCGTGAGGCGCTGTCGGTGACCTTCGCCGGACTCGACATCGGCGCGCTGTCGCAGCGTCCGCTCACGCAAGTGGCCGAACTGCTGCGCCCTGCTGCAGAAGGCCGCACCCGCGGCGCCAAGCGCCATCCCGAGCAGGCCATCGCCGCGCAGCGCATCGCCCAGGATCTGCTGGCGCGGATCCAGATCCTGCAGGAGCTGGGCCTGGGCTATCTCACCCTGGAACGCAGTACGCCGACGCTGTCGCCCGGCGAACTGCAGCGGCTGCGCCTGGCCACGCAGATCCGCTCGCAGCTGTTCGGCGTGGTCTACGTGATGGACGAGCCGTCCGCCGGCCTGCATCCGGCCGATGCGCAGGCGCTGCTGGCCGCGCTGGACCAGCTCAAGGCCGCGGGTAATTCGCTGTTCGTGGTCGAACACGAGATCGACGTGATCCGCCATGCCAACTGGATCGTCGATGTCGGTCCCGGTGCGGGCGAGCAGGGCGGGCAGGTGCTGTACAGCGGACCGCCGGCCGGACTGGCGCAGGTCGCCGCCTCGTCCACGCGCCGCTACCTGTTCGCCGAGCAGGCGCCGATCGCACATGCGCCGCGCGCGCCGGGCGCGTGGCTGCAGCTGCGCGGCATCACCCGCAACAACGTCGCCGCGCTGGACGTGGACATCCCGCTGGGCGTGTTCACCACGGTCACCGGTGTGTCCGGCTCGGGGAAATCGTCGCTGGTCAGCCAGGCCTTGGTGGAACTGCTCGGCGCGCATCTTGGCCAGGAGCGCATCGATCCGGAAGAAGGCGTGGATCCGCTCGAGCGCAGCACGCAGGTGGCGACCGACGGCCGCATCGCTGATGGCCTGCAGCACGTGCGGCGGTTGGTGCAGGTGGACCAGAAACCGATCGGCCGCACGCCGCGCTCCAATCTGGCGACCTACACTGGCTTGTTCGACCATGTGCGCAAGCGCTTCGCCGCGACGCCCGCGGCGCGTAAGCGCAAGTACGATGCCGGCCGCTTCTCGTTCAACGTGGCCAAGGGCCGTTGCGAGACCTGCGAAGGCGAAGGCGCGGTGTTCGTGGAATTGCTGTTCATGCCCAGCGTCTATGCGCCATGCCCCACCTGCCACGGCGCGCGCTACAACGCCAAGACGCTGGAGATCGAATTGCGCGGACACAACATCGCGCAAGTCTTGCGCATGACCGTGGCGCAGGCAGCGGACTTCTTCGCCGACGATGCGGCGATCGCGCGGCCGCTGCAGGTGTTGGGCGAGGTGGGACTTGGCTATCTACGGCTGGGCCAGCCGGCCACCGAGCTGTCCGGCGGCGAGGCGCAGCGCATCAAGCTGGCCACCGAGCTGCAACGCGCGCAGCGTCGCGATACCGTGTACGTGCTCGACGAGCCGACCACCGGCCTGCACCCGGCCGACGTGGACACGCTGCTGCGCCAGCTGCACGGGTTGGTGGAGGCGGGCAATACGGTGGTGGCGGTCGAGCACGACATGCGTGTGGCCGCGGCCAGCGACTGGATCATCGACATGGGGCCGGGCGCCGGCGATGAAGGTGGCAAGGTGGTCGTTGCCGGTGAGCCGCTGGCGGTGGCGCGGCATGCGGGCAGTCGCACCGCGCCGTTCCTGGCGGAGGCGCTGTAGGCTGAAGCGTTCCAACGCAGTGGCGAGGCAGGCTGCCCACATCGCACCGTTCCTGCCGGGCGCGGTGCAGGGCTGGATGTTTCCAAGTTCCGGTGCCGGCGCAACTGCCGCAAGTGGAACCGCCTGCATGCAAGGACGTTGTCGCAGGCGCCAACGCGCAGCGGCCTTGCATTCGATCCGTCGCCCGCGGGGTGACGCATTGCGGCCGTCCCGCGCCAGCAGAGGTCGGCGCGGGAACGGCAACGCTCAGCCGACGTTGCCGCGGCCGCCGACGCTGCTGAAGATGCTGCCGGTGGTGAAGCTGGATTCCTGCGAGGCCAGCAGCACGTAGATCGGTGCGATCTCGGCCGGCTGGCCGGGCCTGCCGGTGGGACCGTCGGCGCCGAAGGTCTTCAGCTTGTCCATGAACTGCCCGCCACTGGGCTGCAGCGGCGTCCAGTACGGGCCGGGCGCGACCGCGTTGACGCGGATGCCCTTGGGCGCCAGCTGCTTGGCCAGGCACTTGGTGAAGCTGACGATGCCGCCCTTGGTGGTGGCGTAATCGAGCAGCGCTTCGGGCGGATCGTCGGCCACGATCGAGGTGGTGCTGATGATCGAGGCGCCGGGCTTGAGGTGCGGCAATGCGGCGCGGGTCACCCAGAACAGCGCGTAGAGATTGGTCTTGAGCGTGTCGTCGAACTGCTGGTCGTCGATGTCCAGGATCGACGGCTGTGCGGTCTGGCGCGCAGCGTTGTTGACCAGGATGTCCAGCCCGCCGAGCTGGCGCACTGCCTGATCGACCAACTGCCTGCAGAACGCGGCGCCGCGCAGGTCGCCGGGAATGGCCACCGCCTTGCGCCCGGCCGCGCGGATCAGCGCGACCACCTCGCGCGCGTCCGACTCCTCCTGCGGCAGGTAGTTGATCGCCACGTCCGCGCCCTCGCGCGCGAAGGCGATGGCCGCGGCGCGGCCGATGCCCGAATCGCCGCCGGTGATCAGCGCCTTGCGCCCGGCCAGGCGGCCGGAACCGACGTAGCTGCGCTCGCCGTGGTCCGGCACGGGCACCATCTTCGACGCCAGACCCGGCCATTCCTGCTTGGGCGTATCGAACGGCGGGCGCGGATACTGGGTGCGTGGGTCCTGCATCGGCGGCCTGCTGCCGGCGGCGCCGGTGCCCGCCGACGTGGCCTGCGCGGCGGCACCGGACATCGCCAGCGTGCCGCCTGCGGCCAGGCTGCTGCCGAGGACGCCAAGCGCACGGCGACGGCTGGCGGAGTGGTTGGGATCGTGATCGCTCATGGCGCGGTTCCTCGATGGGGGAAGGAGCGGCGGCGCGGGCATGGTCTTTGCGCCGCCTGTTCGGCGTCCTCCGCCAGGTCCGGAGCGCTGCAGGCAGCGGCGGGATGCATGCGGGCCGACGTCGGGTACCCATCTCAGCGCCGCGCCCGGCACCGCGACGTGAGCGCGAGGTGCTGCCGACGTGAAGCGGACCGGCGGCGACGCGTGGGATGCGCGTGGCGGCCGCGACGGCGGCGCCCACACTGCGCCGTTCCTGACACAGACGCTGCAGGGATAGCGTGTTGCATCCTGTAGGAGCGGCTTCAGCCGCGACGGGCTTTACTGATGGTGCCTGTCGCGGCTGAAGCCGCTCCTACAGGGTTCGCTGTTGCGGAGCGCTCCCGCTTCTCAGCCTGCCAATTCGAAGCTGGCGGACACGCCCGCGGGCTCGGCCGATGGCGCCACCCACGACTGCGCCGTTGCCGAGGCAGACGCGGCAGTGATAGCGCGTTGCATTCTGTAGGAGCGGCTTCAGCCGCGACGGGCTTGCCTGATGGCGCCTGTCGCGGCTGAAGCCGCTCCTACAGGGATTGCTCTTGCGAAACGCTCCTGCTTCTCAGCTTGCCAATTCGAAGCTGACGGACACGCCGGCAGCTTCGGCCGATGGTGCCACCCACATGTCGAACACGCCCGGCTCCACCGTCGGCTTCAACGCCTGCCAGCCGAGTTCAAGCCTGGTACCACTCCAACGCATCCAGAAATTGCGCGGCCTGCGCAGCGCTGCCCAGATACGACGTCAGGGACGAGGCGACCGCCGCTCGCGCCGTTGCGAGCAGCTCGTCGGTGTCGTCGAATGCGTCGTCGCCCAGTTTCGCCATGGCGTTGGCGATGGTGGCCAGGCCGCCGAATGCAGTATCCAGGTTGGCGGCCAGCCACTTGGGTTGCCACGCACCGGCACCGTGAAACGCGAACAGGACCTCGCCGCTTGCGATGTCGAGAATGAAAGGATCCGCGCCTTGGTCCGCGACCACCAGCCACTGCTCGCTCCAGTCCGCAAGGCGTTCGCCGCTGACCGCATTCCACCGGTATCCGGCTTGCAGCTGCCAGAGCTTGTGCAGCGGCGGAATGTCGACGGGGTTGCCGCCGATGTCGAGCGACACGCCGATCGGGCCAACGTGCGCGTGGTAGGTCTCGCCCCACGGCCCCACCTGCGCATAGAAATCGACGAGCGCCGCCGGCAGCGGCATCGGTCCCTGCCAGTCGGACGCCGGTTGCGGGCGTAGCTCGCCCCAGGGGGCGAGCAGGGTGCGAAGTGCGCTGTAGGACATCGGTTTCCTGCGGCAGTCGGGAGGGCCGACAGTATGCCCGCGCATGCAGGGTGCCAGGCGCGGTGCGCGGTCGTGCAGCGCCGTATTGCGGCATGCGCCACCGCTATCGGCGCTATACCTCAGAGGTCGAGGCCGACGGCGTGCGCGGCACTCGCTTCGGGCAGATAGACCCGTTCGTGCGGCATGCACAGTGACGCCTCGCCGTGGCGCAAATTGGCCGCCTGCGCGTGCACGAAGTCGGTGATGTCGGCGATCGCCATGACCTGCTGCGTGCCGTAGCGGCGCAGCACCTCGCCGCGCAGGCCCAGTTGCAAGGCGCGACGTTCCAGTGGGGTGCCGTCGGGCGCATGGTCGGGATCCCATTGCAGGCGCACGTCGGAATGGCGTATCGCGGCCTGCCATTCGGCGTGGCTGGAAAAGCGCGAAGCATCGAATGTCGAAGGAACCGCGGTGCGCAACAGTTCGTCGAAGAATGCGCGCGGCAGCCGCACCGCCAGGATCCGTTCCTGTCCTTCCTTTTGCGCCCATCCCGAGCGATACATCATCCACAGGAAGTTGGGCTTGATCCAGCTCATCCGCTCGTAGCTGAATTCCCCGCCGAAGCGTTGCTGCGCGACCGCGAACTGCGCGATCGAGGGGCGGTACGCCTGGTAGACAAGGATCGATTCGGCATCGAAGTGCGCCAGGATGTGGCGGCCCTGCCGCGGCCAGGTGGCTTGCAATGCCACGTAGGTCGCTTGTTTCATCACCGCGGAAGTTTACGCAGATGCGCTGCCGGGGTCGATTCCGCTGGCCGCGGGCGCGCGAACTCGGCGAGCGATCGCGTGGCGCCGCGCAGGTGCCTCGCGAGGCGACCGGGCGAGTTGGCGCGCGCTACTGGCGGTCGACTGCGGCAACCTGCGCGTCGTGCGCATTGTCGCGTTGCGCCAGGTCCTTGCCGATGCCGTAGCCGAAGGCGACGAGCAGGAACAGGAGCGCAAGCCCGGCGTACAGCTGTCCCTGGCGCGTGTCGTTGCGCATGGCCAGGATGGCGAGGCAGACCAGGGCCGCGCTGAAGTACAGGGGGCTAACGCACAGGCCGAGTACCACGAACAGGCTGATGGCGCCGGAGAGCGCGGGCGCGACGGTTTTGTTGGCGGACATCAGGAGTCTTCCTTGTTGGCGTGGCCGAGGACGGTTGCGCAGCGTGGCCGACTGCGCGGGTGCGGCGGCTGCATCAGCCGCCGCGTCGAGCATCGCTTGCGCGGCGGGGGCGGTCAAGCCAGGCGCGGGCGTCCCGATTTCCCCGCGCGGGCACTGCCGCAAGGACCGCGTGGGTGCCGGCTAGCGCGTCCGGCCCGCGAAGACGTTTTTGCCGGGCAACGCCGCCGCAGACCACTGCCGGCTACAGCGTCGAGCGCGCCATGTCGATCACGAAGCGGTAGTGCACGTCGCCTTTCTGCAGCCGCGCGAAGGCCTCGTTGATCTGCTCCATCGCGATCACTTCCACGTCGGCGACGATGCCGTGCTGCTGGCAGAACGCCAGCATTTCGTGGGTGTCGGCGGTGCCGCCGGTGCCGGAGCTGGCGATGCGGCGGCGGCCCATCGCCAGCATCACCGGGCGAAATTCCAAGTGGTCCGGCAGGCCCAGCGCGCACAGGGTGCCGTCGAGTGTCAGCGCCTGCAGCATCGCGTCCATCGGATAGACCGAGGACACCGTGTCGAGGATGAAGTCGAAGCGGAAGGCCTGTGCCTGCATCTGTGCGGGATCGGTGGACAGCACCACTTCGTGCGCACCCAGGCGCTGCGCTTCGGCGGCCTTCTTCGGCGAGGTGGTGAAGGCCACCACGTGCGCGCCCAGCGCCCGCGCGAATTTCACCCCCAAGTGGCCCAGGCCGCCGATGCCGACCACGCCCACGGTGCTGCCTGGGCCTACCTGCCAGTGCCGCAACGGCGAGTAGGTGGTGATGCCGGCGCACAGCAGCGGCGCCGCCGCAGCCGGATCCAGGCCGTCGGGCAGCGGATAGACGAAGTGCGCGTCGGCCACGTAATACTCGGCATAGCCGCCGCGGGTGCGGCTGCCGTCGACGCGGTCGGTGCCGTCGAAGGTGAGCGTGGGGAACTCGCGGCAGTACACCTCCATCTGCGCGCGGCAGGGTTCGCACACGCGGCAGGAATCGACGATGGTGCCGATCATCACCCGCTCGCCGACTTTAAACTCCGACACCGCCGCGCCCACTTCCACCACTTCGCCGACGATCTCGTGGCCGGGCACCAGCGGGAATTCGCCGCCCCAGTGGTTCACCGAATGCAGGTCGGAATGGCAGACGCCGGCGTACAGCACCTTCACCGCCACGTCGCGTTCGCGCACGGCGCGGCGCTCGAAATGCCAGGGCACCATCGCGCCGCCTTTTTCCAGGGCGGCGTAGGCGCGGGTCGGGCGGGGCTGGGCCGTTGGGGCGATAGCGTTCATCAGGGCTCCGGTGCTTTACAATTTGGCTGGAAATGTAATTTTGACAACTTTACAAATTATGTCAAGTGTAAAATCCGTTGCACCCGTTGCGGCTCTGCCGAGCAAGGAGACGCGCATCATGGATGCCGCCTTCCAGCTGTTCCTGCGCCACGGCTACCGCAAGGTCGGCATCGGCGACATCGCCGCGGCGGCGCAGATGTCGCGTCCGTCGCTGTACGCGTCGTTCCCGAACAAGGAGGCGATCTTCGCCGCGATGGTGCTGCGCCAGCGCGACCAGTGCCTGGCCGAATCCGGCGTGCGGCTGCGTCCGGGGCAGGACCTGGCGACGCGGCTGCGGCATCTGTTCGACATCTGGGTGCTGGAACCGGTGGCGGCGGTGATCGATTCGGAGAACGCCACCGAACTGCTGGCCAAGTGCGGCGACTACGCGCCGGAGGCCCTGGCCGCGCTGTACGCAGAGCTGGAGGCGCAGCTGGTGGCGACGCTGCAGCCGGAAGTGCATGCGCCAGCGGCGATGTCGGCGGCGGACATCGCCTACATCCTGCGCCTGGCCACCACCAGTCTGAAGGCGTCGGCCGATAACGAGGGCGATTTGCGGCGTCTGATCGGCGGGCTGATCGCGATGACGCTGGCGACGGTGCATGCGGGGGAGGGGGCAGGCAAGTCTGGGGTTACGGCTGCGACTGCGGCTACTGCGGCGTCGGCGAAGCGGAAGCGTGGTGGCGGCTGAGTCGATTGAGCGTTGGATCACCGCGATCTGCGCTATAGATTTTTTCAAGGCAAGGCTTCTGCGCCGATCCTGTTCGAAGCCGTGAAGTGCACCGCTTCGTTCGTCGCGACTGAAGGGCACCTCTAAAAACCTCCTTCTTTGGCATCATATGGTCAGAAGAGAGAGAGCCGAGGCCCTGCGATGATCAGCTTGTTTGCCGGACACGAACGCGAGTCCAAGCGCCAGCAGATAGGCGACCCGCTGGCGGTGTTGTCTCGCCATATCGATTTCGCAACGATTGCCCAAGCCGTCGATGCGAAGCTGTCCTTGGGCACCGGCACGCACGGGGGCCGTCCGGCCTGGCCGACGGTGGTGATGGTCAAACTGCTGCTGTTGCAGCAGCTATACAACCTCTCTGACGATGCGCTGGAGTACCAGGTGCTGGATCGGCGCAGTTTCCAGCAGTTCCTTGGACTGGAACACAGCGGCAAGGTGCCTGACGCCAAGACGATCTGGGTGTGGCGCGAGCGGCTCAAGGCGCAGGATCTGATGGGCGACATCAGCGCAGCGGTTGGCGTGCAATTGCAGCGTGCGGGATTCATTGCGCGCGGCGGTCAGATCATCGATGCGAGCATCGTCAGCGCCCCGATCCAACGCAACACGCGCGAGGAGAACGCACAGATCAAGCAGGGTAGCGAGGTAGGCCAAGACTGGAGCGACGCCAAGCGCGCGCAGAAGGATGTGCAAGCCCGCTGGACGCGCAAGCACGGCAAGGCGCATTACGGCTACAAGCTGCACGCCAGCACCGATCGGCGTTGGGGCTTCATCCGCCGACATGCGGTGAGCGCAGCCAACGTGCATGACAGCCGACACTTCGAGGAGGTGCTGGACCCCAGCAATCACGGACGCACGGTGTGGGCCGACAGTGGCTATGCCGACGCATCGCGGGAGGCCGATCTGACGCAACGCGGCTATCGGGCGGCCATTCAGCACCAGGGCCAGGCGCGCAAGCCGCTAAGCGCGGCCCAACAGCGCCGCAACCGGCGGCTTGCCAAGGACCGGGTGTTCGGCGAACACCCGTTCGCGCGGCTGGCGCAGCAGGGCGGTAAATGCCTGCGCACCATTGGGTTGGCACGGGCCACGGTGGTGATCGGGTTGAAGGTCGCCAGTCACAACCTGATGCGGCTGGCGCGGCTGCAGCATCGGGCCATGGTGCCGGCGTGATCAGGTAAGGCGGCCGACGGCCGCCTTACCTGGCACATCAATGCCATCCAGCAAGCCGGCAATACACCGAAGTCGTCCTCAAGACACGCTGACGCTGCGTACTCGCGGCTCATAGTGATGAAACTATGGGTTGTTCGAGGTGCCCTGAAGTCGCTCCCACAAGGGGCTTGCGGCGAGTTGGCTGGGTGCGTTGTGGGAGGGGCTTTAGCCCCGACTGCATGGGGCTGGAAGTCGCGCGGCTTCCTGGCTTTTGTGTTGTGGTGGAGTCGCGGTCGGTCTCTCATCCATCACAGGCTGATAGGCGCGTCGCTTGGTTTGTCGCGGCTGAAGCCGCTCCTACAGGGGTTTGCGGTGAGTTGGCTGGGTACGTTGTGGGAGGGGCTTCAGCCCCGACTGCAGTGTGGTGGACATTGCGCGGCTCTTCGCTGAATCGCTCAGTCTTGCTGCGGTCGCAAGTCGCGCGATGAGACGCGGCCTGGCTACGCTGGCGATCCGTTTTTCTTCGGAGTTCCGCGCATGAGCCGACGTTCCGGCAGCGCCGATCTGCCCCTGCACGGTGGCCGCGTGCCGCATTGGCTGGGCGAGCGCATGACCCGGCTCGGCGCGGTGATGTGCCAGGCCATCTGCACAGCTATGGCCGCGACGAGCTGCTGCGGCGCCTGGCGCATCCGTTCTGGTTCCAGTCGCTGGGCGCGGTGATGGGCATGGACTGGCATTCCTCGGGCATCACCACCAGCGTGCTGGGTGCGCTGAAGCGCGGGCTGACGCCGCTGTCCGCCGAATTGGGCATCCATGTGTGCGGCGGGCGCGGGCGGCATTCGCGTGCCACGCCCGATGAGTTGTGCGCGGTGGGCGAACGCACCGGGCTGGACGGCGCCGGGCTGGCGCGCGCCAGCCGGCTGGTGGCGAAGGTGGACAGCGCCGCGGTGCAGGACGGGTTCGATCTGTATCTGCACGGTTTCATCGTCAGCGACGACGGGCAATGGGTGGTGGTGCAGCAGGGCATGAACGGTGCCAGCAAGCAGGCGCGGCGTTATCACTGGCTGTCCGAAGGGCTGAGCAGTTTCGTCGATGCGCCGCATGCGGCGATCGACGGGCCGGGGCAGGGCCGCATCGTCAATCTCGCCGACCATCGCGCCGCCGCGTCGCGGGCTGCGCAGGTGGAACTGCTGCAGGCGCTGGGGCCGGACCGGATCGCGCAGGAATACGGCGCATTGCAAGCGTCTTCGGCGCACGCGGTGGCGTCCGTGCCACGTGCCGCCACCCGCGCGAACACGGTGAACGGTGCGATGGCCGCCGCGCACGCGGCGCGGAGTGCGCGCAGCGCGGCGGCCGACGCGCTGTTCGCGCCGAGCGGCGACCTGTTCGCCGCCACGCCCGACGCGATGCCGGCGCGCAGGCCGCCCGGCCTGCCGCACCTGTCGCTGCCCGACCACCACGACCTGCGCGGCAGCGACATCGTGACCCGGCGCCTGCATGGCAACCTGGCCGCGGCGGCCGAATGCGGGCCGCAGGATTTCACCGAACTGCTGCAGGTGCCGGGCGTCGGCGCACGCACCGTGCGCGCACTGGCGCTGGTGGCCGAAGTGCTGCACGGCGCGCCGTGCCGATTCACCGATCCGGCGCGGTTCTCGATGGCGCATGGAGGCAAGGATCGGCATCCGTTCCCGGTGCCGACGCGCGTTTACGACCACACCATCGGCGTACTCAAGACCGCGGTGGCGCAGGCCAAGCTGGGCCGCGAGGAAAAGCTGGAGGCGATCCGGCGGCTGGATGCGCAGGCGCGCCTGCTCGAACCGCACGCGCGCGGGCCGTCGGTGGAGGCGCTGATCGCCGAGGAGCGGCGCGCGTCGCACGGCTACGGCGGGCGCAGCGTGTTCGGTTGGGAGCCGGCACCGGCCGACGCGGCGAGTGGCGCCGACGATGCGCCAACCCGACGCGTGCGTCGCCAGTAGATTGCTGCAGCAAGAGCGGTGTGCGCGACGGCAGCGGCGCGCGGGAGAATCCGATCGCCGGGCGGTGCCAAGCGATCGGCGCGTTGGTCCAAGTCCGACGCGGAAGCAGCGCGAGATCTGCTGGCAGCCAAGGATGACGACTTCGAGGACATCGTCCAGAAAACGTCGCGTGGAATCGGCAATGCGATGCGCGCGCAGCGTGGCCGCGCGGATCTGGCGGAGCGCGCTGCGGTGGCGACGTGGCGGCGTGTATCGCGCGTCCAGCCAGGGAAAATAAGTGACGCGATCGAACGCGAGGGCAGTAAATCTTGCGCAGCGCTCGGTCATGTCGAGCATGCGCGCACGCTTCGTCAGCATGGGTTCGCGCCATTCGCACTGCTGCACACCCGCAACGCGAACCGCGCGCAGTGCACATCGGCTTCGCGTGGTTTATGCCGGTTCTTTACTTTTTGGCTGCTACACCTGTTGCGATGGCCAGTTCCGGCCGCTTGCAGGAGAACGACATGCCGACGCAATCCACCACCGCCAGCGCCAAGCGTGCCAAGCGCGAAGGCAAGGCGGGTACTACCCAGGCCGGCGAATTCGTCCACGAGGAGATCGATCGGGTGCGCGAGGGCAAGACCAAGGTGAAGTCGACCAAGCAGGCGATCGCCATCGGCCTGTCCAAGGCACGCCGCGCCGGGGTCAAGACTGGTGCGTCCAAGACCGCCTCCAAGTCCACCAAGAAGAAGGTCGCGCAGGAAGAAGCGAAGGGCGGCAAGGCCGATGCGCCGTCGCCGACCCGTTCGCGCGGCGCCAAGAAGGCGCTGAAGACCGCCAGCAAGGGCAAGACCGCCAAGCAGACCGTGGGCAAGAAGGCCTTGTCCACGCAGACCAAGAAGGCGGCCAAGAAGCGCACCGCCAGCAGCCGTTCGGCCGCGGCGAAGAAGGCCGCACAGACCAAGGGCGCCAGCGTGCGCAAGAGCGCGGCCAAGAAGGCGGCGCGGACACGGGCGAAGAAGGCCGCGACCGGAGCCTCCACCGCAAGCAAGAGTACGGCGAAAAAGACGGCGGCCAGGAAGAGTGCGCCGCGCAAGCGCGCTGCGAAGAAGGCGTCTTCGCGATAGGGCGCAAGCGTCTTGGAGGCGTCTTTCAATCCCTTGTAGGAGCGGCTTCAGCCGCGACAGGTTCTCCGGATAAAGTCTGTCGCGGCTGAAGCCGCTCCTACAACGGCGGGCGTGAGCGACGCCTACAACTCGGTGTATTTGGTGATGCGGCCCTTGGCGCGGTCCACCGGGTACTTGGCGGCATTGACCTGCATCTTCTGCCGCGCCGCCTCGATCGGGTCGATGCCCAGCTTGTCGCACAGCTGCAGCAGGTACAGCAGCACGTCGGCGACTTCGCTGCCGACCTGGGCCTTCTTGTCGTCCGACAGTTGCCGGCTCTGCTCGTCGGTGAGCCATTGGAAATGCTCGAGCAGTTCCGACGCCTCGACCGAAAGCGCTGCGGCCAGGTTGCGCGGGGTGTGGAACTGGCCCCAATCGCGTGCGTCGGCGAACGCGCGCTGGGCGGCTTGCAGGTCGTGGAGACTGTCGGGCATGGCAAGGGTTCGCAGGCGGGAAGCCGCATGGTAATGCACCGCCGGAGCCGCTCGTGGCGGCAGCGGCGACGGCCTGACTTCAGTTGCCGTTTTCCTCGCGCCAGCGGGCGATGGCATCGGACACCGCTTCGCCGTGATCGCGCGACACATCGCGCGGGTGCCGCGGCGACGCGGTGTCGCGGATGCGCGTGGCCAGGGCGTCGCAGGCGGCGTGTCCGCCCTGCTGTATCTGCGCGCATTCGTCGGCGTCGAGCCGGATCAACAGCGAGTAGCCGAACGCGGAGGCGTTGCAGTTCACGTCCAGGAAGCGGTCCGTGCCGGATTGCAACAGGAACCAGGCATGCGCGACGTGGTCCAGTACCTGGAAGTGCGTGGCGCTCACGACGCGGCTGCCTGGTGGCGCGTCCCGTTCGCGCTGGGGCGACGACGCGAGAGGGACGAGCGCGCGATGCCAGTGCAGCAAGTCGGGCAATGTGCGGTTTGCATCGGCATGGCTATAGCCTATCCCAATCGTAGCGACGGGCCTCGGCGCTTGCTCGATCAGGAGCGATGTCCTCTGTGCGAGCGCCTGCCGGTGAGGTCGGTCGTGACGGGCTTTGTCGGTAATGCCCGTCGCGACGGATGGCGCGAGGTCACCCGAAGTCGCTCCCCACAGTGTCGGGGAGCGTGGATGGGGGCGGCGGCACGCTCGGCGAAGAACTCCAGCCGCGAACGACGTGCACCGCTCGCGGTAGCGGCGCGGAGATCTTTGCCCCGTCAGCGCGCCTTGCAGCCGAACAGCGACAGGTCGATGGCGTTGGCCATGCGCGCGTAGCCTGCGTCGTTGGGGTGCAGGTGGTCGCGGGTGATGGCGGCTGGCAGCGATTCGGGGTTGTCGGGCATGCGCAGGATCGCGTCGAAGTCGATCACCGCGTCGAACGTCTTGCTGTCGCGGATGAAGGCGTTCAAGGCCTGGCGGGTCGCGGCGGACACGGGTTCGTAGCGTTCCGATGCGCCGAACGGGGTCAGCGTCGCGCCGATCGTGGCGATGCCGTGCTGGCGCAGGCGTTCGGCCACCTGGCGATATCCAAGCTGCATGTCCGCAGCAGTGCGCCCGGGCGCGAACGCCGGCGGCCCGCTGTGGCGGATGTCGTTGATGCCTTCGAACAGCAGCACCTGGTCGACGCCGGGCAGCGCCAGCACGTCGCGGTCCAGGCGCGCGAGCGCGCTGGGGCTGCGGCCGGCGTCGAGCAGCTTGTTGCCGCTGATGCCGGCGTTGAGCACCACTACCTGGCCGGGGCAGGCCTGCTCCAGGCGCTTGCCCAGCAGCGCCGGCCAGTCGCCATTGCTACCGCGTGCGGCGGTGGCGCCTTCGGTGATCGAATCGCCCAGCGCCACCACCACCCGCGGCGACGCGCTGGTCTGCGCATACACCGCCGACACCACGTTCTGCCGGTAGCTCAGCGCGGTGGCGTCGCTCACGTCGACATTGCCCTCGGCCACGCGCACCGCCGTGCGACGCACCGCCGGCCGCGCTGCCTCGGGAAAGTACAGGGTCAGCGCGATCTCGGCCAATGCCGGCGCGCGCAGCGCCACCGGATCGCTGAGCAGGACGCCGCCGGGCGGCAGCACGATCTCGCGGCGGCCGTCGAACGACACCGGCTGCGCCGGCTGGGCGGCACTAGCCAGACGCACCGACGCCGCGCCGATCTTCAGCGGCGCGGTGCCCAGTTCGTTGCTGATGCGGAAGCGCAAGGCCTGCGCGGCGGTGCCCAGGCGCATGTCCTGGCGCACGCTCTGCCGCTCGAACTGCAACGAACTGCCGGCCGGACCGTCGAGCCGGTCCGGCGTGGGCGAGGCGATCCACGCCGGCAGCCAATGCGCGGCCTGCTGCGCCGCCGCCGGTAGCGTCATGTACAACGCGAGCGCGGCGGTTACCGCGCCCCTCCACAACAACGGCCGCAAGGGCGGGAATCGCAACGACATGAGCGTGGCTCCTAGGCGTTCGGGTCAGGAAAAATACACGCCGCCGTTGACGTCGAGATTGGCGCCATTGATGAAGCTGGCGGCATCGGAGGCCAGGTACACCGCCGCATCGGCGGCTTCGGCGGCACGGCCTTCGCGGCGCAGCGGGGTGGCGTTGGCGACGAAGGCGCGCACTTCCGGCTTGGTGAAGTCGTCATGGAAGCGGGTGGCGATCATGCCGCAGCACAGCGCGTTGACGCGGATGCCGCGCGGGCCCAGTTCCTTGGCCATCGCCCGCGAGAAGGTCATCACCGCGGCCTTGGCGGTGGCGTAGATCGCCGCGCCGGGACCGCCGCCGTCGCGGCCGGCCAGCGAGGCGAAATTGACGATCGCCGCGCCCGCCTGCATGTGCGGCGCCACCGCCTGCGTGGTCAGGTACACCGACTTCAGGTTGAGGTCCATGACCTGGTGGAAGAAGGCTTCGTCGATGTCGGCCAGCGGCTTGCGCGCGAGCATGCCGCCGGCGACGTTGACCAGGATGTCGATGCGCTGGCCGAACGCCTGCTGCGTCGCGGCGACCAACCCGGCCACAGCTTGTGCGTTGGCTGCATCGGCGCGATGCACGATGGCCTGGCCGCCAGCGGCCTGGATCTGGCGCAGGGTTTCCTCGGCGCTGGCCGCGTCGTTGGCGTAGTTGATGCACACCTTGGCGCCGGCCGCGGCCAGCTTCAGCGAAACTTCGCGGCCGATGTCGCGGCCGCCGCCGGTGACGATGGCCACCTTGTCTTGGAATTGCATGCGCGATGAGTCCTTGCGTTGTGGGGAAAGGGAAGGCGATCAGCCGCGGGTGGCGGGATCGTCGAGTTTTTCGATGCGGCCGGTCACCAGCCACAGCGCGGCCAGCGAGGCCGGCACCAGGGCGGCGACGAGAATGAACATCGGCGCATAGGAGTGGGCGGTCATCACCGGCACCAGCCAGGTGGTGATCAGGGTGCCGGCGACCGCGGCCATGCCGCCGATGCCGGCCAGCGAGCCGACCGACTTGCCGTCGAACAGGTCGCCGGGCAGGGTCTGGATGTTGCCGATCGCGATCTGGAAACCGAACAGCACCGCGGCGATGGTCAGCACCGCGATGGTCGGATCGGCGGCGAGCACCGCGCCGAGCAGAGCCGGGGCCATGATCGCGCCGCCCAGGGTGATGGTCCATTTGCGCGCGCGGTCCACGCTCCAGCCGGCCGCGATCAAGCGCCCGGACAGCCAGCCGCCGGACAGGCTGCCGAGCATCGCGCCGACGAACGGCACCCAGGCGAACGCGCCGATCTGCTTGATGTCGAAATGGAAGGTCTCGGCCAGGTAGATCGGCAGCCACGACACGAACAGCCACCAGATCGGGTCGATGAAGAAGCGCGACAGCACGATGCCCCAACTCTGCCGGTGCGACATGATCTGGCGCAGGCTCGGCAGGTAGGCCGGCTTGTCCGCTGCGTGGCCGTCGGCCGGCGCGTCCAGGATCAGCGCGCGCTCGGCGGCATCCACCCATGGATGCCTGTCCGGGCCGGCGCGGTAGATCACCAGCCACGGCAGCAGCCACACGAAGCCGAGCGTGCCGACCAGCACGAAGGTGCCTTTCCAGCCCAGCCACAGGAACAGTAGCGCGATCAGCGGCGCCGACACGATCGCGCCGATCGAGGCGCCGGCGTTGAAGATGCCCTGCGCCAATGCGCGCTCGCGTGCCGGGAACCACTCGGCGTTGGCCTTCACCGCGCCCGGCCAGGCGCCGGCCTCGCTGATGCCGAGCATCGCCCGCACGATGCTGAAGGAGACGATCGAATGGGTCACCGCATGCAGCGCGATCGAGATCGACCACACCGCGATCGACAACGCGAAGCCCATGCGCGTACCGATGATGTCGAACAGGCGCCCGAACACGAACTGGCCGGCCGCGTAAAACAGCATGAAAATGGTTACCAGCAGCGCGTAGTCTTCCTTGGTCGCGCCGATGTCCTGCGAGATCGCCGGCCACATCACCGCCAGCGCGTTGCGGTCGATGTAGTTGATCACCGTGGCCACCGCGATCAGGCCCACGATCATCCAGCGCACCGCGCTGCGTTTGCTTGGCTTGCCCGGCTTGGCGGCGACGGAGGCGGGCGTGCTCATTTGCCGCCCGCCGCGCGGTCGAAGCGGGCATAGCCGCCGCGCCAGGCATAGCGTTGGCCCTGCACCTGCACGCTGTGTTCGCGCTCGGCGGCGGCATCGTCGGCCACCGCCAACGCCAGGGTCTTGCCCGAGGCCAGGGTCAGCACGATCACCTCGGCGTCGTCGCCGCGCACGCGCGCGATGGCGCGGATGCGGCTGTCGGCGCCGTGCACGTATTCGGCGGTGCCGTTGTATTCGCCATGCGGCTCCAGCACGCCGAAGAAGCTGGCCTCGGCCTGGCCGTCCACGCGCTGCAGCAGCATCGGTTCGCGGCGCAGGTTGAAGTCCGGATCGTTGGCGCCGCTCTCGGCCAGGATCGCGCGCGACGGCGCGCTGCTGCCGAAGCGGTAGCTGTAGAAGCGCCCGTCCAGCAGCCAGCTCAGGCTGCGCGGCGCCTGCGACGCTTCGCTGCTCGCGTCCACCCACAGGTGCTGGTAGCCGTTGGCCTTGCCCAGCACCGGGCGTTCGGCCAGCGCGCGCTTGGCCTCGAAGCCGACCTGCATGATGTGGCCGTTGAAGTGCAGCGGCAGGTCGTAGCGCGCCGGCTTGGCGCCGTGCACGCGCAGCAGGTCGATCACGATCGGCAGGCCCAGCTCCGGATGGGTCAGCAGCGCCTGGGTGCGGGTGAAGCTGACGCCCTCGTAGGCGTGGTCCATGCGCGCGGAGACGATCTGGGTGTCCTTGTCGTGGGCGAACAGCAGCGGCGTCGGCGCATGCTCCTCGCCCACCCGCCAGTCGCCGTCGAAGTGGCTGCGCTCGTTCACCACCAGCGTGTTGTGCGCCACCGTGGTCTTGGCCCAGCTGGTGTTCTCGGGCAGGTAGATGCCGCCGGACTTGGCTTCCACGTTGAGGAAGCGCGCCGCGCCGTAGTCGGTGACCACGCGCTGGCCGTTGTCGTAGAACAGCCAGTTCAACTTGTCGAAGTGGCCGTGGCCCATGCCCTGCGAGGTGTTCTTCATCACCAGGGTCTGGCCGTCCTCGCCGCCGGCGCGCAGGATCGCCAGCGCGCCGTGATCGCCGTCGGCGCCGTCGCGCAGCAGCGCGGAGCGGAACGCGAACGGCTTGGCCTTGTCCTGCGCCAGCGCCGCGGCCACGCCCAGGCCCTCGGGCGTCAGCAGCACGCGCTGCTGGCGTTGCGCGATCGACAGCAGCCGCGCGTCGTGGGTCTGGGCGTAGGCGATGCCGAGGCCGGCGACCAGTTCCTCGGTATCCAGGCCCTTGTCCAGGATCGCGTCGTTGAGCGGGAAGAAGTAGCCGGCGTAGCTGCTCTGCACCAGCGTATCGACCGCCTTCAGCAGTACCCCGTCGCGGCGCTGGAAGATCTTCTGCTGCGGCTGGTTGCGTTCGATCGCATTGGCGAACAGCACGAACGGCGCCAACGCGTAGCGCTGGTAGTAGGGGCCTTCGGCGTAGTAGCCGTCGGGCGAGAACAGCAGGTCGATCTGCTTGAGGAAGCCGGCGTTGCCGTCCTGCCTGCTGCCGCGCAGCGCCTTGTCCACCAGCGTTTGATCGCGCAGTACGTAGCCGGTCATGCCGACCGCGGCCACCGCCCAGGTGGCGTGGTTGTGGATCTTGTCGAAGTTGTCCGCGCTTTCGTCGCACAGGAAGTGCGCCATGCGCCGGAACACCTGTTCGTCGATGGTGGTGCGCTCGGCGGGGCTGAGGCTGTCGCGGATCGCGTCGTAGCCCTGCGCGGCGTAGACCAGCCACACCGAGTCGTTGAGCGATTGCCAGAACAGCCGCCCCGGCACCTGGCCGCGCCCGGCCGGATGCGCGCCCAGGGTCGGGTACAGTTTGGCGTAGGCCAGCAGCAGGTCGCGCGCGTAGTCGGCGTAGGCGCGCTCGCCGGTGAGCCGGTACAGCGCGCCGGCGGCCTGGATCGCCTGGTAGTTGCGCTTGTGCTGTTCGTGGCTGGCGCCGCCGCCGGGATCCTTCGGCAGCGGCACGTCGATGCCGGCCTGCATCGCCTTGCGCAGGCTGGCTTCGGCGCGCGCCCGTTCACGCGCGAACAGCGGGTAGCGTGCGCCATCGCTGGCCATCTGCTGCCATTGCGCGGCGGTGACCAGCACCGGGGCGGCGTCGCTGGCAGCGTTGTCGCTCGCGGCCGGGGCGGCGGGCGGCGCGGCAGGCGCGGCCCAGGCGGCGGGCGCGCTGGTGGCGGCGGCCAGCACCAGCAGCATCAGGCGAGTGGATCGGGTCATAGCAAAGGCTCCGCGTCGGCAGTGGCCGGCAGGGCCGGGGTGCCGAGGAATTGGTTGCGGGTGGCGATCAGCTGTGGCGTGCCGGTGGTGCGCACGCTGCTGATCGCGGCGCTGTCGATGAACTGGTTGTCGTGCAGGACCGTGCGCTGCACGCCGTGCAGGCGCAGCGAGGGCGCATCGGCGCCGCCGACGCGTTCGAAGCGCGAGCCGCTGATCGTCAGCACAGGGCCGAAGGTGCTTTCGTCGCGGCCGCCGCGGTACAGGTCCACCACCGGCCCGCCGATGCGGCGGAACTGCGCATCGGCGATCTCCACGCGCGCGGCGTTGTAGGTGCCGCGGTCGTCGGTTTCCGCATGCGCCGACAGCACCGCCCCGGAGACGTCTTCCACCACCACCCGGCGCAGCGCGATGCGCTCGGCCAGGGTGCCCTTGCCCAGCGCGATCACGTCGAAGCCGCGGTTGCCGGTGAGGCCGTGGATGCGGCTGTCCTCGACGATCAGTTCGTAGTTGGCGGCATTGGAACCGGGTGCGGTGCGGATCACCGCGTTGCCCACTTCGTCCGGCGCGGTACTGCCGTCGATCTGCAGGTGCGTCAACTTCAGCGCACCGCCGGCTTCGATCTGGAACAGGGTGGCGCGCGAGAACGCGATCTGCGCCTGGCCGCGCGCCGGGCCTTCGACGCTGAGCGGGTGGTGCAGCGCCAGCAACTGATCGACCTGATAGCGGCCGGCATCCAGCTGCAGGCGATCGCCGGCGCCGGCGGCCGCCACCGCCTGCGCGAGCGTATCGTTGCCGGGCCGCACGCGCTGGCGGCGGCCGCTGTCCAGCGCCACCGGCACCGTTTCCTTTGCGTACCAGGCCACGCCGACGTCGTCGCGCGGCACATAGGTCAGCGCAGGGTCGGCACCGATGCCGCCGGCGTCCGCCGCGACCAGCAGGCCGGTCGCGGTGCGCGTCGTCGTCAGCGTACGGCCGGTCACGCCGCCGGGCAGGCGCGGCGAGGCGGACGGGCTTTGCAGGTTGCCGGCGAAGGCGATGCCGGACAGGTCGCCGAGCACGCGTACCGGGTCGTGCTCGGCGACGATCAGGTTGTCGGCGAAATCGCTGTCGATCGGCGCGGCGGTGCGTTCGTCGTCCTTGCCGGCGCCGAAGAACAGCTGCTTGCTGGCGACGAAGGTGTTGTGTTCGATCAGCGCTTCCTGCACCTGCACATAGCGGTTGGCCGGCGAATCGGGCACGCCGTACATGATGCTCAATGCCGAGGAATAACCGTCGCCGGCCAGGCTTTCCAGGTAGTTGTTGCGCACGGTCTGCTTGCGGTTGATGACGCGGATGCCGCCGGTGTCGTCCTTGCCGTCGCCGAAGAACACGTTGTTCTCGACCAGGTTGCCGTCGCCGTGGCGCAGCACCAGCGCGCCGCGCGAGCGCTTGAACACGTTGCCGCGGTAGGTGTTGCCGCCGGACTTGTTGGAGACGATCTCCACTTCGCCGTCGCAGCCTTCGAACCAGTTGTTCTCGACCAGCGAATTGGAAGCGGAGCTGGCGTCGTTGCTGGTGCCGATGCGCAGGGTCTCGCCGCCGTTGGCGCCCAGGTTCGGGCGCGGGCCGAACCAGTTGTGGTCGATGCGGTGGCGGTTGTCCAGGCCCTGCACCGCGTCGCGGACCACGACCATGGTCGGGCCGGCGTTGTTCTTGCCGACCAGCTGGTTGTGGTCGAAGCGGTTGTGGCTGTCGTACATCGCCACCCAGTTGTCCGAGCGGCTGCGCTCGGGCTGGTTGAAGCGGTCGACCACGACCCGGGTGATGCGGCTGTGGCGCGCGCGCTCCTTGCTGGAGACGCGGTAGGACAGCACCGCCTCGGTCGGGCTGTAGCCGTCGCGGAACACCAGGTCGCTGACCACCAGGTAGGTGCCGGCCATGCGCAGATTGGACTGGCCGGTGATGATCACCTGGCCCGGGGTCTGCGCGCTCAAGCGGATCGGCTGCGCGGCGGTGCCGGTGCCGGCGAACACGATCTGGAAATCGCGCCATTCGCCGTTGGCCAGGATCACGTGGTCGCCGGGTTGCAGGGCGCCGGTGGCGGCGCGGTATTCGGCCGGGGTGGCGACGAGGATGTCGGCGGCATCGGCCTGGCCGGCCGCCAGGGCGAGGAACAGCAGGGCGAAGCGGTTGCGCGCGGCGGTCGATGCCATGGTCTGCCTCCTCTCGATGCGTGCCGTGGCGGCGCCGCCGTGGGCCGGATGGTAGCAGAGGTCGAACGCTCGTCAACCAGATGCGCATACCAAAAATCATTTATCTGGAAAGGTATTTTGGCGCGAAATGCGTGCTGCAAACGCACATAAAATAAGATCAATCTCACGTACCAATTGGCCTGGACGGATATTTCTACCAATTTGTTGACATTGGTCGGGGACCGGTGAAGGCTCCGCTCCCAAGTCGTAGCCCTTACGGCGTTCACTCGGGAGGAGAGACCATGCGGCACCCCTATGCGGCCCCGTCCGCCAAGCGCGCCGGCGCGCGCTCGTTGCGCAGCGCCCTGGCCTGCGCCATCGCGGCCTCGTTGACCAGCGTGGCCTGGGCGCAGGAACCGCCCGCCGCTGCGGCCGAGACCGCCACGGCGCAGGCGCCGGCGAGCGGTGCGACGACGCTGGACCAGGTCCAGGTCACCGGCATCCGCGGCTCGATCCAGTCCTCGATCAACAAGAAGCGCGACGACACGGTGATCTCCGACGTGCTCTCGGCCGAGGACATCGGCGACCTGCCGGCGCCGTCGCTGGCCGATGCGATCGAGACCCTGACCGGCGCGGCCTCCACCCGCGACAAGACCGGCGCCTCGGAGATCTCCATCCGTGGCCTCGGCGCGTTCCTCAGCAGCACCCAGTTCAACGGCCGCGAGATCACCAACGGCAGCGGCGACCGCTCGGTGAACTTCAACATGTTCCCGGCCGAACTGATCAACACCGTGGCCATCTACAAGACCCAGCGCGCCGACCTGATCGAAGGCGGCGTCGCCGGCACCATCGGCCTGGAGACGGTCAAGCCGCTGGACTACGGCAAGCGCGCGATCCAGTTCGACGGGCGCGGCAGCTGGGCCGAGTACGACAGCAAGTACCGCGACAAGGACGGCATCGGCTGGCGCGGCACCGCCAGCTACATCGACCAGTTCGAGTTCGCCAACGGCGGCAAGCTCGGCGTGTCGATCGGCCTGCAGGCGCTGGACGGCACCGATCCGGAAGAGAGCATGACCAGCGGCTCCACCTGGTACGCCTGCGACGGCACCCAGAACGTGCGCAACGCCAACTGCGCCGAGGTCGGCGCCAACGCCATCGCCAACGGCGCGCCGTACTATCTGGTGCCGAGCAGCCGCATCTACCGGCTCAAGCAGGAACGCAACGACCGTCAGTCCGAGTTCGCCGCGGTGCAGTGGAAGCCCAACGAGGTGCTCGAGGTCAACGTCGACTACGAACACACCGACCGCAATTGGCACGAGAAGCGCTCCGACCTGAGCCTGTCCAACACCCGCCGCGGCATCGTCGATCGGCAGGTCGACGACAACGGCGTGCTGCGCAGCTATTCGGGCAACACCTCGATCGATTCCACCTCGACCCTGTACGACCGCAACGAGGAATACACCGGCGGCGGCCTCAACATCGTGCTGCGCCCGAGCGTGGCCTGGGAGATCGCCACCGACCTGTCCTACTCGCATACCGTGCGCGAGGACACCCAGCGCATGACGCGGTTGCGCGCCAACGCCCGCGACGTCAACAACGCCGTGGTGCCGGGCATCAGCAGCGGCACCACCGGCTACGTCAACTACGACTGGGACAACCGCGGCGATGTGCCGAGCATCGCGCTCGATCCGGCATTCGACGTCAACGACTGGGACGCCTTTACCGGTGCGGCGCGGGTCACCTCCGAAGAGGAAAAGAACGACCACCGCATCCGTGCCGGCCGCTTCGACGTCAGCTACCTACCCGAAGACGGCCTGCTGACCAAGCTCAGCTTCGGCCTGCGCGCCAGCCAGGCCGACTACCGTTATTTCGACAACACCATCACCACCGACATCGCCTCCAGCGGCGCCGGACGCGCGCAGATCGTCGCCGCCAACCAGGCCTGCCGCGCGGCGTTCCCGCAGGACGATTTCCTGGACGCGGCCAGCGGCAACACCATCTCCAGCTGGGCCTACTTCGATCCCAGTTGCCTGTACGAAGCGTTCCGCGGCAGCAGCGATACCGGCGTGGATCCGAACTACATGGATCCGAACAACGTCGACGTGGTGGAGAAGACCAAGGCGCTGTTCCTGATGGCCGACTTCCGCAGCACGCTGTTCGGGCTGCCGGTGACGGGCAACATGGGCGTGCGCTGGGTCAAGACCGATGTGCGTTCGCAAGGCGTGCGCGCCGACCTGGACCTGATCGACAACGGCGCCGGCACGCTGCGCCTGCAGCCGACCGGCACTTACCAGACCCTGGTCGCCAAGGCCGGCAACGACAAGCTGCTGCCCAGCGCGAATGCGTCGTTCGAACTGCGCGACAACCTGCTGCTGCGCCTGGCCGGCTACCGGGCGATGTCGCGTCCGGACATCGCCGCGCTGGGCTCGGGCCGCAACGTCAACCTCACCGGCACCGAGAACTTCACCAGCCTGGAAGAGGCGCTGGCCGGCATCACCGCCACCGGCAACCCGGAGGCCAAGCCGCTGATGTCCTGGAACGGCGACGTGTCGCTGGAGTGGTATCCGAACGAGGACAGCATGCTGGCCGGTGCGGTGTACTGGAAGCAGTTCAACGGCGGCACCGAGACCGCGCTGTTCGACGAGACCTTCGTGGTCGATGGACAGAGCGTCACCGTGGCGGTGCCGCGGCAGGTGACCACCGACAAGAAGAGCACGCTGACCGGCTTCGAGCTCAGCGCCGCGCACCGCTTCTCCTACCTGCCCAAGCCGCTGGACGGGCTCGGTTTCAAGCTCAGCTACAACTACGCCGACACCGACTACGAGACCCAGGATCCGCGCCTGGGCGAGCAGGTGGATGGGGTCACCGGCGCGGTGATCCCGGCGATCGTGGCCCCGGCCGGGCTCAGCGGCTTCTCGCGGCATGTGCTGTCCGGTTCGCTGTATTGGGAACTGGGCCGTTTCGACATGCAGGCGATCGGCAAGTATCGCTCCAAGTACTACCAGGACTTCACCGGCAACACCGCACAGCAGAACCGCTACTACGACGACAACACCAGCGTGGATTTCCGCGCCCGCTACCGGGTCACCAAGCAGCTGTCGCTGTCGCTGGAACTGATGAACCTGACCAACGAACCGCGCGTCGCATCCCAGCCTGTCTACGGCAACTTCCGCGAGTACGTGAGCTACGGGCGGCGCGCATATTTCGGTGTACGATACAAGTTCTGAACGCAGCGGCGCGGCTCCCGGGTCGCGCCGTTTTTCGAGCCGCAGCAGGCGCCGGCGCGTCGTCCCGGCGCCGCTGTGGAATTCACCGACGGGTCCTTAGCGCGAATGTCCGAAAGCCGCCTCTACCAATCCATCGCCGCAAAGATCCTGTCGCTGATCGAATCGGGAGAATTCCCGACCGGTTCGCGGCTGCCGGGCGAGCGCGATCTGGCCGAGCGGTTCGGGGTGAGCCGGGTGACCATCCGCGAGGCCGAGATCGCGCTGGAAGCGCAGGGCTGGATCGCGATCAAGACCGGCTCGGGCGTGTACGTGCGGCCGCGTCCGATCGATGCGCAGGGCGCGCTGCCCGACGTCACCGCGTTCGACCTGACCGCCGCGCGCACGGTGATCGAGGCCGAAGCCGCGGCACTGGCCGCCGGGCGCCTGACCGATGCCGACATCGAGGAACTGCAGACCCTGGTCACGGCGATGTCCGACCCGACCACCACCGAGGAAATGGCCGGCGAATACGACCGCCGCTTCCACCTGGCGATCGCGCGCCTGTCCGGCAATCCGGTGGTGGAGTACTGCATCCACCTGATCTGGCGCATGCGCAACGAACTGCCGCGGGTGCGCCAGGTGTATGCGCATGTCTGCCACCAGGACGATGCGACCCGCACCGACGAACATGCCGCGATCCTGGAAGCGCTGAAGACGCGCGATCCGGCGGCCTCGCGCAACGCGATGCGCAATCACTTCCAGCGCCTGTTCGAGTCGATGCTGGAAGCCACCGAGAGCCAGGCCCTGGCCGAGATCCGCCGCCGCACCCAGCAGGACCGCGAGCGCTTCCTGGCGACCACGCGGATCTGAGCCGGGCGCCGTTGCTGGCATAACGTCTCCGTTTTCGGCGCTGCGGCGTCATGTGCGTACGCGGTGCGCGCGCTGCCTGTCGTCGCCGCTGCCATTGACCATCGTCGGGGCGTGTTCGCCTCGCTTTGCAGCATCTGCCTTCTGCGCAATCGCGCCGCGATCGCGGCACATTGCGCCGAGCGGCGACAACGCGCGCATCGGCACCTGAACGCCATCGGCGCGCCGTGCGCCAGCCGCAGCGTCAACCGCAGCGCGGCTGTGTCTCGCGCAGCGACGCAAGCACGATCGGCAATCACGCGCACCACGCTGTCCGCATTCACGCCTGGCGCTGCCGGCGCCTGCTAAGCATGAAGCCAAGCGGGCTCTTTGGCCCCTCTGGATCATCATGGCGTCCCCCTGGCGTGCGTTGCGTAGACGGCTGCTTCCCTATCGGCGTGGCCTGTCCGGCATGCGCGCGATGTTCCTGCAGCATGGCCGCACGCGGCCGCTGGCCGAAGAGCCGCTGCGCGCGCAACTGCTCAGCGCCGAACAGATGGCCGCGCACGGCGAAGCCCTGGCGCGCAGTCACCGGGTGCGCGGCGGGCGCAGTCCCGAGGTGTTGCTGGCGCGGCTGAAACAGAACGAGGACGTGCTGCGCGACGCCTTGGCGATGCTCGCGGCGATGGTCCGCGACGACATCCGCGTCACTCCGGCCGGCGAATGGCTGCTGGACAACTTCTACCTGGTCGAAGAACAGATCCTGATCGCGCGGCGCCATCTGCCGGCCGGCTACAGCCGCCAGCTGCCGGCGCTGGCGCAGGGCGCGTCGGCCGGGTTGCCGCGCGTCTATGCGTTGTCGATGGACGCGATCGCCCACGGCGACGGCCGTATCGATGCCGACATGGCCAGCCGCTTCATCGCCGCCTACCAGACGGTGACGCCGCTGAAGCTGGGCGAGCTGTGGGCGATTCCGATCATGCTGCGCCTGGGCTTGCTGGAAAACCTGCGCCGGGTCGCGGCGCGGGTGATGCGCGACGGCATCGACCACCGCCTGGCCAGCGAATGGGCCGACCGGCTCAATACCACCGCCGCGCAGGATCCCAAGAGCGTGGTGCTGGTGGTCGCGGACATGGCGCGCTCGCAGCCGCCGCTGTCCGGCGCATTCGTGGCCGAGTTGGTGCGCGGGCTGCACGGGCGCGGCGGGGTGCTGGCGATGCCGGTGACCTGGGTCGAGCAATGGCTGGCCGATGGCGGGCAACGCATCGACGACATGGTGCATGCGGAGAGCCAGCAGCAGGCCGCCGACCAGGTCTCGATCAGCAATAGCATCGCCAGCCTGCGTTTTCTGGCGACGATGGATTGGCGCGATTTCGTCGAGGAACTGAGCGCGGTCGAAGCGCACCTGCGCCGCGATCCGCACGGCACCTACGCGCAGATGGACTTCCAGACCCGCGACAGCTACCGGCACAGCGTCGAGCTGCTGGCGCGGCGCAGCGGCGCCAGCGAAGACGCGGTGGCCGCGTGCGTGCTGCAGCTGGCGCAGGCGGCGGCCGCGGACGACCGGCGCCATGTCGGCTACTACCTGGTCGACGACGGCCAGCGCGACCTGCCGGCGGCGATCGCCGCATTGCCGCGCGCGCGTCGCCGGCCGTACATGGCGCGGCGCACGCTGCCGCTGCCCGGGTATCTGCTGCCGATCGCGGCGATCGCCGCATTCGGCGCCTGGACCCTGCTCGAGCAGTTGCATGCGCTGGCCACGGTGCCGGCATGGCTGTGGGCGACGGCCGCGCTGTTGGGCGTGCTGGCGTTCAGCGAACTGGGCGTGGCGCTGGTCAACTGGGCGGCGACGCTGCTGGTGGCGCCGCGCACGTTGCCGCGGATGGATTTTTCCAAGGGCATTCCGGCCGGTGCGCGGACCCTGGTGGTGGTGCCGAGCATGCTCAGCGACACGGCCACGATCGACGAACTGGCCGAGGGGCTGGAGGTGCGGTTCCTGGCCAATCGCGATGCGCAGCTGCATTTCGCGCTGCTGACCGATTTCCTGGATGCCGCGCAGGCGACGCTGCCCGGCGACGCGGCGCTGCTCGACCACGCCGTGCAGCACATCGTGCGGCTCAACCAACGCTACGCGCCGGAAAGCGGCGACCGCTTCTTCCTGCTGCACCGCCCGCGCCTGTGGAGCGCCGGCGAGCGCGCCTGGATCGGCCACGAGCGCAAGCGCGGCAAGCTGGCGGCGCTGAACCGGCTGTTGCGCGGCGGCGCGGCCGATGCCGATTTCAGCGCGGCGATCGGCGCGACCGCGCTGCTGGCGCAGGTGCGCTACGTGATCACCCTGGACGCGGACACGCGGCTGCCGCGCGATGCGGCACGCGAGTTCGTCGCGACCCTGGCGCATCCGCTGAACCGCGCGCGCATCGATCCGGCGCTGGGCCGGGTGACCCGCGGCTACGGCATCCTGCAGCCGAGCGTGGGCAGCAGCATGAGCGGCCATCGCATCACCCGCTACGCGCGCCTGTTCGGCAGCGAGCCGGGCATCGACCCGTATACGCGCACCGTGTCCGACGTGTACCAGGACCTGTTCGGCGAAGGCTCGTTCGTCGGCAAGGGCATCTACGACGTGGATGCGTTCGAGCAGACGCTCGACGGCCGCCTGCCCGACAACCGCATCCTCAGCCACGACCTGCTGGAAGGTTGCTATGCGCGCGCCGGCCTGGTCAGCGACGTGCGCCTGTTCGAGGATTATCCGGCGCGCTATGCGGCCGACGTGAAGCGCCGCGCGCGCTGGATCCGTGGCGACTGGCAGTTGCTGCCATGGCTGCTGCCGTGGGTGCCGGACGCCGCCGGCCGCTACCGGCGCACGCCGCTGTCGCTGCTGTCGCGCGGCAAATTGCTGGACAACCTGCGCCGCAGCCTGGTGCCGATCGCCGCCACCGCGTTGCTGGCGATCGGTTGGCTGTGGCTGCCGCGGCCGGCGGCATGGACCGCGTGGCTGCTGGGTCTGTTCGTGCTGCCGATCGTGGTGCCGGCGCTGCACGACCTGGTGGTCAAGCCATCGGACATGGCCTGGCGCATGCACCTGGGCACGCTGGCCAAGGCGGTGGCGACGCAACTGCAGCGCGCGCTGGTGGCACTGGCCTGCCTGCCGTACGAGGCCGGCTACGCGGCGCTGGCGATCGTGCGCACGCTGTGGCGCATGCTGGTCAGCCGGCGCCACTTGCTGCAATGGCATGCGTCCGGCGACGTGGCGCGCAGCCTCGGCCGCGGCAATGCGGCCGAGTTGGGCGGGATGGCGCCGGCAGCGCTGTGCGCGCTGGCGCTGCTGGCCGTGCTGGGCTGGCGGCAGCCGCACGCGCTGTGGGTCGCCGCGCCGATCCTGGCGCTGTGGATCGTCGCGCCCGCGCTGATGGCGTGGATGGGGCATGCCGCCGCACCGCGCCGCGCACAGCTGGCGCCGCCGCAGCGCGCCTTCCTCGGCCGGCTGTCGCGGCGTACCTGGGCGTTCTTCGAAGTGCACATGCGCGCGCAGGACCATTGGCTGCCGCCGGACAACGTGCAGGAACATCCGCAACTGGTGGTGGCGCGGCGCACCTCGCCGACCAACATCGGCCTGGCCCTGCTCGGCAACCTGGCCGCGTACGACCTGGGCTACCTGCAGCCGGGCGGGGTGATCGAACGCACCCGGCTGACCCTGGCGACGATGGAGACGCTGCCGCGCCACCGCGGCCATTTCTACAACTGGTACGACACCGAGACCCTGCTGCCGCTGCCGCCGATCTACCTGTCGACGGTGGACAGCGGCAACCTGGCCGGGCATCTGCTGACCCTGCGCCAGGGCCTGCTGGCGTTGTGCGATGCGCCGTTGCTGGCGGCGGCCAGCTTCGACGGGCTGGCCGACACGTTCGGCGTGCTGCGCGAGGCCGCGCACGACAATCCAGCCGCGGCGGCGCTGCCGCAGGCCGCGCTGCACGACTTCGATCAGCGCCTGCAGGCGCTGCGCGCGGCCCCGCCGGAGACGCTGCCGCAGACCTGGCACGCACTGGCTGCGCTGGCCGTACAGGCGGGCTCGATCGCCGAGCGCTGGTCGCCGCCGGCCGCCGGTGCGGAGCAGTCCGCCGACGCCTTGGCGCCGCACTGGCCGCAGGTCCTGCTGGACGCGTGCAACGCTGCGCAGCAGGAACTGCGCGAGTTCGCGCCGTGGGCGACGGCGCCGGATCGCGACGACGCGTGCCTGCCGGTGACCGACGCGCCGCTGCCGACGCTGCGCGCGCTGGCCGCGCAGACTTGCGACGCCGAGGCCGCCGAGCGCGCCCGCGCGCGCATCCACCAGCTCGAGCGCCTGGCGCATATCGCCGGGCAGCTGTCGCTGATGGAATACGGCTTCCTCTACGATCCGGCGCGGCGCCTGCTGGCGATCGGCTACAACGTCGACGAGCGGCGCCTGGACCAGGGCTACTACGACCTGTTGGCGTCGGAGGCGCGGCTGTGCAGCTTCGTCGCCATCGCCCAGGGCCAGCTGCCGCAGGAAAGCTGGTTCGCGCTCGGGCGCCAGCTCACCGAGGTCGATGGCGAAGCGACGCTGCTGTCGTGGAGCGGCTCGATGTTCGAATACCTGATGCCGCAGCTGGTGATGCCCAGCTATGCCGACACCTTGCTCGACCAGACCGCGGTGCATGCGGTCAATGCGCAGATCGCGCACGGTGCGCGGCACGCGGTGCCGTGGGGCGTCTCCGAGTCCGGCTACAACGCGGTCGATGCGCGGATGAACTACCAGTACCGCGCGTTCGGCGTGCCCGGGCTGGGACTCAAGCGCGGGCTCGGCGACGATCTGGTGATCGCGCCGTATGCCAGCATGATGGCGCTGATGGTGGCCCCGGAAGCGGCCTGCGCCAATCTGCAGCGGCTCGCCGAGTCCGGTTTCGGCGGCCGCTTCGGCCTGCACGAGGCGATCGACTACACCCCCAGCCGGGTGCCGCCCGGCCAGGACCACGCACTGATCCGCTCGTACATGGCGCACCATCAGGGCATGGGCCTGCTGGCGCTGGACCATCTGCTGCGCGAGCAGCCGATGCAGAAGCGCTTCGCCGCCGATGCCGAATTCCAGGCCACCTTGCTGCTGCTGCAGGAACGGATCCCGCGGGTGGGCGTGTTCCATCCGCAGGAGGCCGACGGCGCCGCGCGCAGTCCGCAGGACGCGCGCGAGGACGAGACACAGCTGCGCGTGTTCCGCGACCCGGGCGCACCGCGGCCGGCGGTGCAGCTGCTCTCCAACGGCCGCTACCACGGCCTGCTGACCAGCGCCGGCGGCGGCTACAGCCGCATGCGCGACATGGCCATCACCCGCTGGCGCGAGGACGGCACCCGCGACCATTGGGGCAGTTTCTGCTACCTGCGCGACGTGGACAGCGGCGACTACTGGTCGGCCGCCTACCAGCCCACCGCGGTGAAGGTGGACCACTACGAAGCGATCTTCTCCGATGCCAAGGCCGAGTTCCGCGGCCGCAAGCGCGGCTTCGACACGCACTTGGAAGTGGCGATCTCCGCCGAGGACGACATCGAGCTGCGCCGCCTGCGGGTCAGCAACCGGTCGCGGCAGCCGCGCACCATCGAGATCACCACCTATGCCGAAGTGGTGCTGGCGCCGGCCATCGCCGACGAACTGCACCCGGCCTTCAGCAACCTGTTCGTGCAGACCGAGATCGCCCGCGACACGCAGGCGCTGCTGTGCACGCGGCGCACCCGCGCGCACGACGAAGTCGCGCCGTGGATGTTCCACCTGGTGGCGGTGCACGATGCGCACATCGGCGCGATTTCCTACGAGACCGACCGCGCGCGCTTCCTCGGCCGCGGCAATACGGCGCGCAATCCGCGCGCGTTGAGCCACGATACGGTGCTGTCCGATACCGCCGGCTCGGTGCTCGACCCGGTGGTCGCGATCCGCTGCCGGATCGTGCTGGCGCCGGAGCAGACCGCGATGATCGACATGGTCTACGGCGTCGGCGGCGACCGTGCCGCGTGCATGGCGCTGATCGACAAGTACCGCGACCGGCGCCTGGCCGACCGCGTGTTCGACCTGGCCTGGACCCACAGCCAGGTGGTGCGCCGCCAGATCAACGCCTCGCAGGCCGATGCGCAGCTGTACGAGCGCCTGGCCGGGCTGATGGTGTACGTGCATCCGGCGCTGCGCGCCGACAGCGAACTGCTGCTGCAGAACCGGCGCGGCCAGTCCGGGCTGTGGGGCCATGCGATTTCCGGCGACCTGCCGATCGCGCTGCTGCAGATCGGCGATGCCGACAACATCGAACTGGTGCGGCAGATGGTGCAGGCGCACGCGTACTGGCGGCTCAAGGGCCTGCATGCGGACCTGGTGATCTGGAACGAAAGCCAGAGCGGCTACCGGCAGCAGCTGCAGGAGCAGATCCTGGGTATGGTCGCGGCCGATCCGGACGCCAGCGTGCTGGAGCGTCCCGGCGGCATCTTCGTGCGTCCGGTGCAGAACATCTCGCAGGAGGACCGCATCCTGCTGCAGGTGGTGGCGCGGGTCATCGTCAGCGACCAGCGTGGCACCCTGGCCGCGCAGATCGGTCGGCATCTGCCGCCGCCGCGCGGCGTGCCCGAACTGGTGCCGCTGGCGGCCGCCGCGCTGGCCGAGGCGCAGGCCCTGGCAGTGCCTGCGCATGCGGCCGGCGATGCGCACGAGGATCCGTGGCCGTTCGCGCCGGCGCACGCCGAGGTGCTGTTCGACAACGGTACCGGCGCCTTCGCCGCCGACGGCCGCGAATACCTGGTCGCGCTGCGCGAGGGCGCGCCGACCCCGGCGCCGTGGTCCAACGTGCTGGCCAACGCGCAGCTGGGCACGGTGCTCAGCGAGAGCGCCGCCGGCTATACCTGGTTCGAGAACGCGCACGAGTTCCGCCTGTCGCCGTGGCACAACGACCCGGTCGCCGACGCCTGCGGCGAGGCGTTCTACCTGCGCAACGAGGACAGCGGCCGGGTGTGGTCGCCGCAAGCCCTGCCGCGCCGCGGCGAGGGCGACTACCGCACCCGCCACGGCTTCGGCTACAGCGTCTACGAGCATGTGGAGGACGGCATCGCCAGCGAGCTGTGGGTGTACGTGGCGCTGCACGAGGCGGTGAAGTTCTCGGTGCTGAAGCTGCGCAACCTGTCCGGCCGCAGCCGGCGCCTGTCGGCGACCGGCTATGTGGAATGGGTGCTGGGCGATCTGCGGGTGAAGTCGCAGATGCACGTGGTCACCGAGCAGGATGGCGCGCACGGCGCATTGCTGGCGCGCAATCCGTACAACGCCGAGTTCTCCGCGCGCACCGCGTTCTTCGACGTGGACGCGGATACGCGCAGCTGCAGCGGCGACCGCAGCGAGTTCCTCGGCCGCAACGGCGACATGGCCGACCCGCAGGCGCTGCGCCGCGAACGCCTGTCCGGACGCCTCGGCGCCGGGCTGGATCCGTGCGCGGCGATCCAGGTGCCGCTGAGCCTGGCCGCCGGCGCCGACTGCGAAACCGTGTTCCGGCTCGGCGCCGGCAAGGACCACGACGCGGCGGTGGAACTGGCGCGGCGCATGCGCGGCCGCGATGCCGCGCACGACGCGCTGGATGCGGTGCGCATCCACTGGCGGCAACTGCTCGGCGGCTTGCAGGTGAAGACCCCCGATCCCAGCGTGGATCTGCTGGTCAATGGCTGGCTGCCGTACCAGACCCTGGCCTGCCGCTACCTGGCGCGCAGCGGCTATTACCAGTCCGGCGGCGCGTTCGGTTTCCGCGACCAACTGCAGGACATGATGGCGCTGGTCCACGCGACGCCAGCGCTGGCGCGCGAGCACCTGCTGGCCAGCGCCGCGCACCAGTTCCCGCAAGGCGACGTGCTGCACTGGTGGCATCCGCCGCAGGACCGCGGCGTGCGCACGCGCTGTTCGGACGACTACCTGTGGCTGCCGCTGGCGGCATGCCGCTACCTGCAGGTCACCGGCGATCGCGGCGTGCTCGACGAAGACGTGCGCTACATCGAAGGCCGCGCCGTCGGTGCCGACGAGGAGTCGTATTACGACCTGCCGGCGCCGTCCAGCCAGCGTGCGCCGCTGTACGCGCACTGCGTGCAGGCGCTGCGTCGCGGCATGGCGCTGCTCGGCGAACGCGGCCTGCCGCTGATCGGCACCGGCGACTGGAACGACGGCATGAACCGGGTGGGCGAGGGCGGCAAGGGCGAGAGCGTGTGGCTGGGCTTCTTCCTGTACCACGTGCTGCAGCAGTTCGCGGCCCTGGCGCGCGGTCGCGACGATGCCGCCTTCGCCGACGAATGCGACGCGGCGGCGCATGTCCTGCGCGGCAATCTGGAGGCGCATGCCTGGGATGGCGGCTGGTATCGGCGCGCGTGGTTCGACGACGGCACCGCGCTGGGTTCGGCGGACAACACCGAATGCCGCATCGATTCGATCTCGCAGAGCTGGTCGGTGCTGTCCGGCGCGGCCGAACCGGCGCGCGCGCAGCAGGCGATGGCCGCGCTGGACAAGCATCTGGTCAAGCGCGACGCCGGCCTGATCCAGCTGCTGGAGCCGCCGTTCGACCGCATCGAGCACGACCCCGGCTACATCCGCGGCTACGTGCCGGGCGTGCGCGAGAACGGCGGGCAGTACACGCATGCGGCGGTGTGGGCGGCGATGGCCTTCGCTCACCTCGGCGACGGCGAACGCGCCTGGGAACTGGCGCGGATGATCAACCCGATCCAGCACAGCCTGGATGCGGCGGCCAGCGAGCGCTACAAGGTCGAACCCTACGTGCTCGCCGCCGACGTCTACGGCGTGGCGCCGCACGTGGGCCGCGGCGGCTGGACCTGGTACACCGGCTCGGCCGGCTGGATGTACCGGCTGCTGGTCGAATCGCTGCTCGGCCTGCAGCGCGAAGGCGACAGCCTGCGACTGCAGCCGTGCCTGCCGGCCGACTGGGAGCGCTGCGAACTGCATTACCGCCACGGCAGCAGCACGTATCACATCGAACTGCTGCAGTCGGCTGCCGGTGAAACGGAGGCCGGCGCGGATGCCGACGAAGGCAGCGGCCTGTTCCTGGACGGACTGCGCCAGCAGGACGCGCGCATCGCGCTGGCCGACGACGGCAAGGCGCATCGCGTGCAATGGCGGCAGCTGCGCGCGCCGACATGAACACGCACGCGCAGACGCAGGCGGCATTGGCGCATATGGCGGCGATGCTGCCGGAGTGGACCGCGCATCTGCGCCATCCGGCGGAGTTCTGGCCGCAGTTCAGCGCGCTCGCGCAGGAACTGCTGGATGCGGCGGATCCGGGCGATCGTGCGCAGGCGCGGCAGGCGTTGGCGGCGATGCTCGCCGAGCATGCGATCGATACGCGACTGTTGCCGCACTGAGTCGCGTCGTCGCTCCATTAGCGCACGCCATCGCGCTGATCGCTCGGCAATCGTTGGCACGCCTCAGCACCGCGCAGCATGGCGCTGCACCGATCCCGCCACGCTGACCTCACGGCATGGTCACCCCGGTTGCACGTCGCCTGCGGCAACACTGCGCTCCACGCCGTCGCAAGAGGACACCATCCGATGCAAGCTCTCACCTATCACGGCACCAAGGACGTGCGCGTGGAAACCGTTCCCGATCCGGTCCTGATCGATGCCGACGACATCGTGCTGCGGGTCACCGCTACCGCGATCTGCGGCTCCGACCTGCACCTGTATCGCGGCAAGATTCCCGACCTGCACAGCGGCGACGTGCTCGGCCACGAGTTCATGGGCGTGGTCGAAGACGTCGGCCCGGAGGTGACGCGGGTGAAGAAGGGCGACCGCGTGGTGATCCCGTTCGTGATCGCCTGCGGCGAGTGCTTCCACTGTCGCCTGACCGAATACGCCGCCTGCGAGACCACCAATACCGGCAAGGGCGCCGCGCTGAACCAGAAGGGCATCCGCCCGCCGGCGGCGCTGTTCGGCTACAGCCATCTGTACGGCGGCGTCGCCGGCGGCCAGGCCGAATACGTGCGCGTGCCCAAGGCCAACGTCGGCCCGCTGGTGGTACCGGATGCGCTGCACGACGAGCAGGTGCTGTTCCTGTCCGACATCCTGCCTACCGGCTACCAGGCTGCGCTCAACGCCGGCGTCGGCCAGGGCAGCACCGTGGCGATCTTCGGCGCCGGCCCGGTCGGGCTGATGACCGCCGCCTGCTGCCGCATGCTCGGCGCCGAGCGCATCTTCATGGTCGACCGGTACCAGTACCGGCTGGATTTCGCGCAGAAGACCTATGGCGTGATTCCGCTCAATTTCGAACAGATCGACGATCCGGCCGACATCATCGTCGGCCAGACCGACGGCCGCGGCGTGGATGCCAGCATCGACGCGGTCGGCTTCGAAGCCAAGGGCAGCACCGTGGAAACGGTGATGGCCACGCTGAAGCTGGAAGGCAGCAGCGGCACCGCCTTGCGCCAGTGCATCGCCGCCACGCGCCGCGGCGGCACGGTCAGCGTGCCCGGCGTGTATGCCGGCTTCATCCACGGCTTCCTGTTCGGCGACGCGTTCGACAAGGGCCTGACCTTCAAGATGGGCCAGACCCACGTGCAGCGTTTCCTGCCGGAGCTGCTGGAGCATATCGGCGAAGGCCGGCTCAAGCCGAACGAGATCATCACCCATCGCATGAGCCTGGCGCAGGCCGCCGACGGCTACGCGATCTTCGACAAGAAGGAACAGGACTGCCGCAAGGTGATCCTGACGCCGTAACCCGGCGCGGCCGTCGCCTCGCTGCCGTCGCGCTGCATGCAGCCGATGGTGGCCGAGGCCGGCACCGTGCATGAACTCTTTATCGATGTGCACGTCGCCGTGCGGCATGCACACGCTGCGTGGGCGGCGTGCCTGTTGTGATCGCGGCACACCCCGCATCGCATGCCGCGCATCCGTCGCGCCATCGACCGTGTCGTTTTTCGAATTGCCTGAGAGACTTCCTTGACCGATTTGCTTTCCCCTGCCGCATTGGGCGACGTGTGCGATCTGCGCAGCGCCGCCTTGCGCGTGCTCGAACGCTATCCGCAGCTGCCGCTGCCCGGCGCCGGCAACACCCTGGATCGCTGGCGGATCCTGGCCGAGATCGCCGCGAGCGATGTGTGCCTGGCCAAGGTGCTGGAGGCGCATTACGACGCGCAGGCGATCCTGGCCGAGCTGGGCGCCGCAGCGCCTGCGCCCGGGCAACTGTTCGCGGTATGGGCCGCCGAAGCGCCGGATGCGCGCCTGGCCTATCGCCGCGATGCCGGGCGTGGCGAAGTGCACGGCCGCAAGGCCTGGTGCTCCGGCGCCGGCATGGTCGATTGCGCGCTGCTCACCGCGCACGACCAGGACCGCCAGCACCTGGTGCAGGTGTCCATGCACCAGCCCGGCATCGCCATCGATACGCAGGCCTGGGCGGCGGTCGGCATGGCGCGCGTGGTCAGCGGGCCGGTGACCTTCGATGCCGTGCCGGCCAGCGCGATCGGTGCGCCGGGCCGGTATCTGGCGCGTCCGGGTTTCTGGCATGGCGGCGCCGGCATCGCCGCCTGTTGGTTCGGCGCGGCGACCGCGGTGGCCGAGCGCCTGCGCGCGCATCCGAAGCTGCAGCGCGATGCGCATGCGGCGATGCACCTGGGCGCGATCGACCAGCAGCTCGGCGCGGCGCGCGCGCTGCTGCGCGAACTGGCCGCGGCGATCGACGCGGCACCCGAACACGATCACCAGCATGCGGTGATCCGGCTGCGTTCGTTCGTGGAACGCGCCGCCACCGACGTGCTCGATCGCGTCGGCCGCGCGCTGGGCCCGGCACCTCTGTGCAGCGATCGCGAACACGCCCTGCGCTGCGCCGACCTGGCCGTGTTCGTGCGCCAGAGCCATGCCGAGCACGATTGGGCGGCGCTGGGCCAGGCGCTGGCCGACCAGGTGCAGCCATGGCGGCTGTGAGCGCGGCGCAGATCCACGGCGACGGCACGCCGGAATCGGCGTGGCAGCGCTCGCCGTGGCTGGCGGCCTTGCCGCAGCGCCGGATCGAAGACCTGCTCGCCGGCGCTGGCCGCTTGGTGGTGGTGTCGCCGCATCCGGACGACGAAGCGCTGGGCTGCGGCGGCGCGGTCGCCTGCGCGCGGCGGCTGCGCCTGCCGGTGTGCCTGATCGCGGTGACCGACGGCGAGGCGTGCTATCCCGACGATCCGTACTGGACGCCGCAGCGCCTGCGCGATGTGCGCCGCGCCGAACTGGCCGCCGCCGCGCAGTGCCTGGGCCTGGATGCCGCTGCGATCTGCCACCTGCGCATCGCCGACGGCCAGGTCGGCCAGCGCGAATTCGTGGTCGCCGAACAGATCCACGCGCATTTGCATGCCGGCGATCTGGTGCTGACGACGTGGTGCCACGACGGTCATCCGGACCACGAAGCCACCGCGCGGGCGGTGCGGCGCGCCGTCGCCGCCGGCGATGCGCGCATGGCCGAATTCCCTGTCTGGGCCTGGCATTGGATGGACGCCGGCGCGCCGCAACAGGCGCTGCCTGGCGCGGTCCGCTATGCGCTGGACGACGCCGACTGGCAGGCCAAGCAACAGGCGCTGCGCTGCTTCGCCTCGCAGCTGGGCACCGCGCAACCGGCGGTGCCGGCGCCGATCCTGCCGCCGCAGGTGCTGGAACGTTTCGCGCGCCGCTTCGAGGTCTTTGTCGCATGAGCGCGGTGCAGGAGTATTTCGGCGACATCTACCGCGACGACGATCCGTTCGGCTATCGCGAACGCTGGTACGAGGCACGCAAGCGCGCGTTGTTGCTGGCCAGTCTGCCGCGCGCACGTTTCGAACGCGCCTGGGAACTGGGTTGCTCCAACGGCGAGCTGACGGCGGCGCTGGCACCGCGCTGCGACGCGCTGCTGGCCACCGACCTGTCCGAGCGCGCGGTGGCCCTGGCCGCGCAGCGCAATGCGGAATCCGCGCACGTGCAGGTGCAACAGGCCGAGCATCCGCGCAGCTGGCCGCCGGGCCGTTTCGATCTGATCGTGTTCAGCGAGGTCGGCTATTACCTGCCGTTGCCGCTGCTGCAGGACTGCATCCAGCGTTTGCGCGCGTCGCTGACCGAGCAGGGCGTGCTGGTCGCCTGCCACTGGCTGCATCCGTTCGCGCAGGCGTGCATGGACGGGCGCGCGGTGCACACCTGCCTGGCGCAGACCCTGCAGCTGCCGCGCCTGCTGCGCTACGAGGACGACGACGTGCTGCTCGAAGCCTGGAGCGCTACCCCGTATTCGGTCGCGGCCGCGGAGCGGCTGCGGTGATCGCGGTGCTGATTCCGGCGCACGACGAGGAACTGCTGATCGGCGCCTGCCTACGCTCGGTGGCGACGGCGGCGCACTGCGCCGGCCTGCGCGGCGAGGCGGTGCAGGTGTTCATCGCCCTGGACCGCTGCAGCGACGGCACCGCGGGCATCGTGGCCGCGCACGGCGCGCAGGCCATCGTGCTGCAGTCCGGCAATGTCGGCAGCGCGCGCGCGGCGGCGGCCGAGGCCGCGCTGGCCGCCGGCGCCCGCTGGCTGGCGTGTACCGACGCCGACTCGGTGGTGCCGGCGAACTGGCTGTCGGCGCAACTGGACTGCGCCAGCGACGCGTTCTGCGGCATCGTCACGGTCGGCGACTGGGACGACTACGGCAGCGCGCTGCGCGATGCCTACCGCGCCGGCGAATGCCGCCGCGACGACCACCCGCACGTGCATGGCGCCAACCTGGGCCTAAGCGCCGACCTGTACCGGCGCTGCGGCGGCTTCCTGCCGCTGGCCGCGCACGAGGACGTGGCGCTGGTCGAGGCGATGGTGCGCGTGCAGGCGCGGATCGCGCGCCGCGCGCAGCCGGTGGTGGTCACCAGCGCCAGGCGCGTGGCGCGGGCACGCGGCGGTTTCAGCGACTACCTGAAGCAGATGGAGCGCAGCCTGGCCGAATCGCTGCTGCCCACGCCGGGTGGCGACGTGCTGGCTTGAGCCGAGGTGCATAGCTCCTCTCCCGTCGGCGACCGAAGGAAGTCCCGTGGGAGAGAGGGATTGGGGTGAGGGTCCGGCGCGAAGCGACTCGCGGAGTGTGGGTGCGCGAGGCTGCGCCCGTACCCTCATCCGCCCCTTCGGGGCACCCTCTCCCGATGGGAGAAGGGAGCAGCCGTAGCCCCTCTCCCCTCGGGAGAGGGGTTGGGGTGAGGGTACGGCGCGAAGCGTCTCGCGGAGTTCGGGTACACGAGGCTTCGCCGGTACCCTCATCCGCCCCTTCGGGGCACCTTCTCCCGATGGGAGAAGGGAGCGGCCGCTAGCCCCTCTCCCCCCGGGAGAGGAGTTGGGGTGAGGGTCCGGCGCGAAGCGACTCGCAGAGTTTGGGCGCACGAGGCTTCGCCCGTACCCTCATCCGCCCCTTCGGGGCACCTTCCCCCGAAAAGGGGGCCATGGTCCCGGTGGGGAGAAGGGAACAGCCGTAGCCCCTCTCCCCCCGGGAGAGGGGTTGGGGTGAGGGTCCGGCGCGAAGCGTCTCGCGGCGTTTGGGTGCACGAGGCTATGCCCGTATCCTCATCCGCCCCTTCGGGGCACCTCCCCCGAAAAGGGGGCCATGGTCCCGGTGGGAGAAGGGAACAGCCGGGATGCATAGCCAGAACAGCTACCGAGCCGCCAGATCCGCTCCCATGTCCGTCTCATGACGGCGACCACCAACGGCCTGCACAGCGCGCGCCCACCGCCAGGGCACCGCGCATTCAGCCAGAAACGCAAAACCGCGCCCGCAGCGGACAGGCCTCGGGATAAGTTTTGTCTCGGATTTGTTGCGAGACAGCAGTCGGCCCGGCCGTAGATCCGCGTTTGTCAATAGGCGCCAAGCAGTTTCTTTTGTTTTTCAACCACTTGCCCCATGGCTGCCGCTGCGCCGGAGGGCGCGCCGTTGTCCACAGGGGGTGTGGATGACTTCTGCATAAGGGTGTGGATAAGCCCGTCGCGGCCACGTGCCACAAGACTGTCAAGAGACCTGGCGAAAAATTAGACAGGGCAATTTCCGGCGCCCGCATCCGTCCTGATTCCGGAGGTCGGCAACACCGTTCATCGGCTCTAGGGGAGGGCAGTGTTGGACCGCTGCCGCGACCAAGATACCGATCAGGCGCCGCCGCGACGGCCGGCTCGGGACCCGGTGCTACGCCCCACCGGAAAAACCAGCGCTGCGCCCCAGACCCGCCGCCCCCAACCGCAAACGAAAACCGCGCCATGCGAAGGCATGGCGCGGTCGGGGGCAAGGCTGACGCTGGCGACGCAGGCTCAGGCGAGCATGCGCAGCTTCGGTTCGCGGTCCCACTGGCGGGTCTTGGCGGCCTCGATGAAGCCCTTGGCGTTGCCGGCATCGAGCACGCCGGCGTCCTTGACCACGTTGCCGGCCTTCAGCAGCGGCTGCGCCCCGGCGTCGGCCGCGATCGCCTTCAGGTGCGCGAAGGCGTTGCTGACGAAATCGACCGCCGCCGACTCCTTGCTCAGCTGCTTGCCGGCCTCGGCCGACAGCACCACCGCCACCGCGTCGAACACGAACGACGGTGTACCGGCCAACTGCCCGTCCGCGGCCAGTTTCTTGCCGTCGCTGAGCTTGGCGCCGCCGACCTTCGGCGCCACGATCTTGACCGTGGCGCCGGCGTCGCGCGCCGCCTTCTGCAGGGCCTTCACCGTCGCCGCGTCGGAGCCGTCGTGGACCAGGATGCCGATCGCACGCCCCTGCAGGGTGTGCTTCATCTTGCCGATCAGTTGCAACGCCGGCGACGGCGGCATGTCCTGCGGCGCGACCGCGGCCGGTGGCGCCGGCGGCAACGCGTCCATGCCCAGGCCGTCGGCCACGCGCTGCGCCAGCGCCTGATCGACGTGGCGCAGGTGCCCGACCACCGCCTCGCGCACATGCGCGGTCTCCACCTTCGACAGCTCGAACACCAGCGCCGAGGCGACGTGCGCCTGTTCCGGCTTGCTCTGGCTGCGGAAGAACATGCGCGCCTGGCTGTAGTGGTCGGCGAAGCTCTCGGCGCGCACGCGGCCCTTGGCGCCGTCCTCGCTGGGCGTGGCGTGGCTGGGGAAGCCGCGCGCGCTTTCGCGCGGGGTGTCGTCCTGCAGCGAGCTGGGTTCGTAGGCGACGCGGCCCTTGGGCACGCCCATCTGCATGTGCCCGTCGCGCTGCATGTTGGCGAACGGGCACTTCGGCGCGTTGATCGGGATCTGGTGGAAGTTCGGCCCGCCCAGCCGGCTGAGCTGGGTATCCAGGTAGGAGAACAGGCGGCCCTGCAGCAGCGGATCGTTGGAGAAATCGATGCCGGGGGCGATGTTGGCCGGGCAGTACGCCACCTGCTCGGTCTCGGCGAAGAAGTTGTCCGGCCAGCGGTCCAGCACCATGCGCCCGACGATCTTCAGCGGCACCAGTTCCTCGGGAATCAGCTTGGTCGAATCCAGATGGTCGAACGGGAACTTGTCGGCCTCTTCCTCGGTGAATAGCTGCACGCCCAGCTCCCATTCCGGGAAATCGCCTTGCTGGATCGCTTCGAACAGATCGCGGCGATGGAAGTCCGGATCGGCGCCGGCCAGCTTCACCGCCTCGTCCCACATCGTGGATTGCAGGCCGAGCTTGGGCCGCCAGTGGAACTTGACGAAGGTGCTGTTGCCGTTGCGGTCGAGCAGGCGGAAGCTGTGGATGCCGAAGCCTTCGATCATGCGCAGCGAGCGCGGAATGGTGCGGTCGCTCATCGCCCACATGATCATGTGCAGCGATTCGGGGGTCAGCGAAATGAAATCCCAGAACGTGTCGTGCGCGCTGGCCGCCTGCGGGAAGCCGCGGTCCGGCTCCATCTTCACCGCGTGGATCAGGTCCGGGAACTTGATCGCGTCCTGGATGAAGAACACCGGGATGTTGTTGCCGACCAGGTCCCAGTTGCCTTCCTTGGTGTAGAACTTGACCGCGAAACCGCGCACGTCGCGCGGCGTGTCCACCGAACCGGCGCCGCCGGCGACGGTGGAAAAGCGGGTGAACACCGGTGTCTTCACCCCGACCTCGGTGAGGATCTTGGCGGTGGTGTAGGTGTCCAGCGACGCGGTCAGCTCGAAATAGCCGTGCGCGGCGCTGCCGCGCGCGTGCACGATGCGCTCGGGGATGCGTTCGTGGTCGAAGTGGGTGATCTTCTCGCGCAGGATGAAATCTTCCAGCAACGTCGGTCCGCGCGGCGTGGCGCGCAGCGAGTTCTGGTTGTCGGCGATCGGAATGCCCTGGTTGGTGGTCAGCGGCGGATGCGTGCCGCCGGCATGCTGATGCAGTTCGTCGCCGCGACCGCGCTGGTCGGCGACGGCGCTGGTATCGACGGGCGTGCTGGATTTGCTGGGCTTGCGAGGGCTGGCCATGGATGAGCGCTCCGGGGGATGAGGCAGTTACGGCAGAAGGGATTCGCGCTGCAATGGCTGCGGAATGTGCGGGAGAGAGGGGTGTCAGGGGTCCGACCGATGCTGTGCCGGCAGCCGTGAACGATCCGTGCAACCTGTCCGAGCATGGCGTGAGGACGCTGCTGCGGCATGTGTTGCAGTTCGCACAAAGCGCGGACGTGCGAGCGACGTGTATCGCTGAGTTCCGATGCGTCGCGCCACGGCCTGGCGTCGCCCGCGGCGGCTGCGGCGAACCGCGGGCGTGCCCGCTGCCGCTGCCCGTCGGGACGCCGCAAGCGCCGAACGGTGCGGCATTGCCGCTAAGCTGGCGCTACAGGACAGCGCCGCGCGGCCGATAGTGCGTTGCGCGCCGCTCCTTTCAGGGGCCGCGAGCGCGGGGACGGCGCAGCGGCAGCGGCCGATGCAACGCAGCATGGCGTGCGACGGAGACCGAACGTGTTCTTGCCCATCGTCGTCATCGGGTTGTTGCTCGCCCATGCGCTGGCCGCGCAGGCGGGCGGCAGCGCTGCGCCTGCGGCGCAGTGGTGCGGACTGGCGGTGCAGGCGATGGCGGTGCTGGCCGTCTTGCGCCGGCTGCGCCACGCGCCGGCGGTGGACCGCTGGCCGTGGCGGCTGCTGGGTGGCGTGGTCGGGGTGCAGATGCTGTGGACCGGCTGCAACCTGCTGGCGCTGCTGGTGCCGCAGCACGGTCCGACGCTGCAGGTGCTGGGCGTGATGTTTTCCGGCTCGTCGATGGTGCCGGCGCTGTTCCTGATCGCGCGCTCGTTCAACCGGCCGCAGCCGCGATTGGTGGTGGCGCTGGACGCGCTGCTGGCGCTGGTCGGTGCCGGCCTGCTGTTCCTGCTGATCGACCTGGCGCTGTCGTCCAGCAACGGGTTCTCCGAACCCGACGTCAGCCTGATCATCAATCACGCCGATGCGATGGGTCTGCTGCTCGCGTCGATGGCCACGCTGCGCCTGCTCGGCGCCGGCGGCTGCAGCCGCCGCCACTTCTATCTCAGCGCCAGCGCCTACCTGTGGGCCAACGCGGCAGTGACGGCGCTGTACAACCGCATCGAATTGGCCGGGCTGCCGTGGTGGGGTGGGCTGCTGATCGATCTGCCCGGCATGGCGCTGGTGCTGGTGGCGTCGCTGCCGCGGGGGCGCTGGCTGCGCCACGCGCGGCCAAGCATGCGCAGCGCGGAACTGATCGCCGCGTTCGCGCCGATCGTGTTTTCGCTGGCGGTGCTGTTGCTGGCGATCAGCGTGTCGCGGGTGAGCTTCTTCTGGGGCATGGCCGCGGCCACCGCGGCGGTGGCGGTGTACGGCGTGCACGTGGCGTTCCTGCACAGCGAGCACCTGGAAATCCAGCGGCTGAGCCGCCTGGGCACGCGCCGCCTGCAGCAGCAGGTGGCGCGCGATCCGCTGACCGGCATCGCCAATCGGGTCGGCCTGGCGGCGCGGCTGCGCGACCTGGACGGCGGCCTGGACTGTTCGCTGCTGATGATCGACATCGACTTCTTCAAGCAGTTCAACGACAGCCATGGCCACGTGGTCGGCGATGCCTGTCTGGTGGAGGTGGCCACCGCACTGGCCGAGGCCTTGCCCGCGCACACCGCCACGGTGGCGCGCTACGGCGGCGAAGAATTCGCGGTGGTGCTGCCGGACACCGTGGCCGATGCCGCGCATGTGATCGCGCGGCGCCTGCTGGCGACGATCGAGCAGCGGCAGATTCCGCACCCGGCCAGTCCGCTGGGCGTGGTCACGGTCAGCATCGGCATCGCCACCCATCCGGCCAGCGCCGAGGCGGCGATCGATCTGCTGCACCACGCCGACGCCGCGCTATACCGCGCCAAGCGCAACGGCCGCAACTGCTGCGCGCATGCGCAGGACGCGGCGGCGGAGATGCACGGCGTCGCGGCGCCGGGCTGAGCGCACGCGGTAAATGCTGCGCGAGAGCGCCGCCGAATCGTGCCACCATCGCGGTTCCTTCCTGCACGCTCGATCCGCTATGACGCACACCTCCGCCTGGCCGTGGTTCCCTCTGTTGCTGGCCGTCACCGGCGCCGCGCAAGCGCTGGATCCGCCTGCGGTGGTCTATCCGCAGTTGCCCGCGCAGGGCGGCGATGCCGCCGCGTTCGTGCCGAGCGGCTGGAAGCTGGAGGTCGAACGCCGTGGCGATCTGAACGGCGATGGCCGCGCGGATCTGCTGCTGGTGCTGAAGATGGCCGATCCGCGCAATGTGTTGGACAACACCAACTTCGGCCCGGATCGCTTCGACACCAATCCGCGCATGCTGGCGGTGGCCTTCGCCGAGGGCGATGGTTACCGGCTGGCGCTGCGCGATCACACGCTGATCCCGCGCCCGGACGCGCCGAACATGGAGGATTACCTCGAAGGCGGCGAACCGGCCATCGCGCGCGGCACGTTTTCGGTCAACCTGAACCAGTTTTCCAGCGCTGGCAGTTGGAGCACCTCCCAGACCACGTTCCGGTTCCGCTATGGGCAGGGCTGTTTCCAGCTGATCGGCTACGACGTGCACGGCACGAATCGCGGCAGCGGCGAAGTCCACGATATCAGCGCGAACTACCTGACCGGCAAGGCCAAGGTGAGTGACGGCAACATCGAGGACAGCGCGCTGCGCACGCACTGGCGCCAGCTGCCCAAGCAGCCGCTGCGCTGCATCGAGCAGATCGGCGACGGCCTGGAGTTCGATCCCGGCGTGGAGTGAAACTGAGCGCAGCGTCTCGAGTGGTCTAGGCGTGCGCCGGACGCGGCGCACTCGAACGAATTTGCGCAGCGTGCGGCAAAAGAAAACCAGCCGCGGAGTCCGCGGCTGGTTCTGGCATGCGTCCGCGATCGCGGAGCGTTACGCCACCACATCGTCCTTGTACGCATCCACCGGGATGCACGCGCACATCACGTGCTTGTCGCCGTAGACGTTGTCCACCCGCGCCACCGGCGGCCAGTACTTGGCCTGCTTGAGCGTGGGCAGCGGGAACGCGGCCAGCTCGCGCGGATAGGCGTGGGTCCACTCGCCGGCGGTGACCTGCGCGGCGGTGTGCGGAGCGTGCTTGAGCGGGTTGTCCTCGCGGTCCAGGCGGCCGTCCTCGATCGCGCGGATCTCTTCGCGGATCTGGATCATCGCGTCGATGAAGCGGTCCAACTCGTGCAGCGATTCGCTCTCGGTCGGCTCGACCATCAACGTGCCGGCGACCGGGAAGCTCAGCGTCGGCGCGTGGAAGCCGAAGTCGATCAGGCGCTTGGCCACGTCCTCGGCGCCGATGCCGGTGGTCTTCTCCAGCGGGCGCACGTCGAGGATGCACTCGTGCGCGACCAAACCGTTGCGGCCGGTGTACAGGGTCTTGTAATGCGGGGCCAGGCGCTTGGCGATGTAGTTGGCGTTGAGCAGCGCGACCTGGGTCGCCTTGCGCAGCCCGGCGTTGCCCATCATGGTGATGTACATCCAGCTGATCGGCAGGATGGAGGCGCTGCCGAAGCTGGCCGCGCTGACCATGCCGACGTCGCCTTCGCCGCCCAGGGTCTTCGGCAGGTAGGGCGCCAGATGCGACTTCACCGCGCACGGACCCACGCCCGGGCCGCCGCCGCCGTGCGGGATGCAGAAGGTCTTGTGCAGGTTCAGGTGCGACACGTCCGAGCCCCACTTGCCGGGCTTGGCCACGCCGACCAAGGCGTTCATGTTGGCGCCGTCGGTGTAGACCTGGCCGCCGTGCGCATGCACCGCCTCGCAGATCGCCACCACGTCTTCCTCGAACACGCCGTGGGTGGACGGGTAGGTGATCATCAGCGCGGCCAGGCGCTCGCTGTACTTCTCGGCCTGGGCGCGGATGTCGTCGACATCGACGTTGCCGTTGGCGTCGCACTTGGTGACCACGACCTTCATGCCGCACATCTGCGCCGAGGCCGGGTTGGTGCCGTGCGCCGATTCGGGGATCAGGCAGATGTCGCGATGCGCCTCGCCGCGCGCACGGTGGTAGGCGCGGATCGCCAGCAGGCCGGCGTATTCGCCCTGCGCGCCGGAGTTGGGCTGCAGGCTCACCGCGTCGTAGCCGGTACATTCGACCAGCATCGCTTCCAGTTCGCCGATCAGCTGCGCATAACCGGTGGATTGCTCGGCCGGTGCCAGCGGATGGATCGCGCCGAACTGCGGCCAGGTCACCGGGATCATCTCGGCGGTGGCGTTGAGCTTCATCGTGCAGCTGCCCAGCGGGATCATGGTGCGATCCATCGCCAGGTCCTTGTCGGCCAGCGCGCGCATGTAGCGCAGCAGTTCGTGCTCGCTGTGGTGGGTGTTGAACACCGGGTGCTGCAGGAACGCGCTGCTGCGCTTGAGGTCTTGCGGCAATGCGTCGGCAGTGGCCGCATCGAGCGCATCGACATCGGCGCTCGCGCCGAACAGCTGCGCCAGCGCGACCACATCGGCGCGGGTGCTGGTCTCGTCCAGGCTGATGCCCACCGCCTCGCTGTCGATCGCGCGCAGGTTGATGCCGGCCGCGCGCGCCTTGGCGTGGATCGCCTCGGCATCGATCGCCTTGACGTGCAGCGTGTCGAAGAAGCGCTCGCCGACGTCGACGCCGGCGCTGCGCAGCGCCGCGGCCAGGATCGCGGCCAGGCGGTGGGTGCGCCGCGCGATGCGGGTCAGGCCGTCGGGGCCGTGGTAGACCGCGTACATCGCCGCCATCACCGCCAGCAGCACCTGCGCGGTGCAGATGTTGGAGGTGGCCTTCTCGCGGCGGATGTGCTGCTCGCGGGTCTGCAGGGTGAGGCGATAGGCGGGGTTGCCGGCGGCATCGATCGACACGCCGATCAGGCGGCCGGGCATCGAACGCTTGTAGGCGTCGCGGCAGGCCATGAACGCGGCGTGCGGGCCGCCGAAGCCGAACGGCACGCCAAAGCGCTGCGAGTTGCCGACCACGATGTCCGCGCCCCATTCGCCGGGCGCGGCGATCAGGGTCAGCGCGAGCAGGTCGGTGGCCACCGCGACCAGGCCGCCTTGCGCATGCACCGCGTCGGCCAGCGCCTTATGGTCGCCGATGTGGCCGAAGCTGTCCGGGTACTGCAGCAGCACCCCGAAGCACTCGGCCTGCAGCGCTTCCTCCGGCGTGCCCACGCGCAGCACGATGCCCAGCGGCTCGGCGCGGGTGCGCAGCAGTTCCAGGGTCTGCGGATGCACCGCGTCGTGCACGAAGAAGGTGTCGGACTTGGCCTTGGCCGAGCGCTTGGCCAGGGTCATCGCCTCGGCCGCGGCGGTGGCCTCGTCCAGCAGCGAGGCGTTGGCGATCTCCATGCCGGTCAGGTCCGCGCACATGGTCTGGAAGTTGATCAGCGCTTCCATGCGGCCCTGCGAGATCTCCGCCTGGTACGGCGTGTAGGCGGTGTACCAGGCCGGGTTCTCGAGGATGTTGCGCAGGATCACCTTCGGCGTGTGGGTGCCGTAATAGCCCTGGCCGATGAAGCTGCGCAGCACCTGGTTCTTGTCGGCGATGGCGCCGATCTTGGCCAGCGCTTCCTCTTCGGTGATCGCTTCGGGCAGCGCCAGCGGCAGCGGCGACTTGATCTTGCCCGGCACGATGGCGTCGGTCAGCGCCTCCAGCGAATCGTGGCCGACGGTGCGCAGCATGTGCGCGATCTCGGCGTCGTTCGGGCCGATGTGGCGTTCGACGAAGGCCGAGTGGTGTTCGAGGTCGCGCAGCGAGGGGGTGTTAGACATGGCGGTCGTCCGGCAGAGGAGGGCACGAAGGGCGGAGGACGCACGGATGCCGCCGTCGGCCGCAGCTGCGGACACGACCGACGGGAAGCCACATGTCTTCCCACTGCCCCTCTGTCCTTTTGCCTGAGAGTTTGGAAGCGGCGGCGTATTGCGCTGCGCTTCGTGCCCCTTCGGCGCCGGGTTGGACCGGTCTCTCCAGAGTCTTGGTGCGGGTGGTATCGGGCCTGAGCGATTACGGGCGTTTGCGCCTTCGGCAGCGGGTCGCCCCGCTTCTCCCACCATGCTGCCCGACGATTATAGCGTGGCTGGCGGCGCCCACGGGGCCGCCCCGGGCATGCCTGCAGCGGCCCTCGCGCCGGCTTGCTGAACCGTAGCGGCCTGCTGCCGCGGCTTCATGTGGAGGCCATCCCGGTCGCATCGATATGCCCTGCGCGGTCGGCGCTTAACGCGGCATCGGCCAGGGTTTATCATGGCGGCATTCCTTTTCCCATCGTTCCGTCCCTTGGACGGTGTCGTCGCGTGTTCGCCCGCCCGGGCTGCGTGCGGCCGGCTTTCCAGGATCCTGCGCATGACGCTCCCGACGATCTCGACCCGCCGCCTGGCATTGCTGCTGGCCGGGCTGGCGATGTTCGGCCCGTTCTCGATCGACACCATCTTCCCGGCGTTCCCGCAGCTGGCGCAGCGCCTGCGCGCCGATCCGGTGGCGATCCAGCAGACGGTCAGCGTGTACCTGCTGGCCTACGCGCTGATGGGCCTGGCGCACGGGCCGCTGTCCGACGCCTGGGGCCGCAAGCGGGTGATCGTCGGCGGGCTGGTGGTGTTCGTGCTGGCCTCGGCCGGCTGCGCGTTGTCGCGCGACCTGAGCACGCTGCTGGCGTTCCGCGCGCTGCAGGGGGTTTCCGCCGGGGTGGGCATGATCGTCGGCCGTGCGGTGATCCGCGACCTGTACCAGGGCCACGACGCGCAGCGGCTGATGAGCCAGGTGTCGATGATCTTCGGCATCGCCCCGGCGATCGCGCCGATCATCGGCGGCTGGATCCTGGCCACCGGTGCCGGCTGGCCGCTGATCTTCTGGTTCCTGGTCGGGTTCTCGCTGCTGTTGCTGGTCGCCACACTGCGCTGGATGCCGGAGACGCACCCGCCGCAGGCGCGTACCCCGCTGGCGCCGCGCACGCTGCTGCGCGACTACATCGCCATCGCGTTCAACGCACGCTTCCAGCGCCTGGCGGCTGCCGGCGCGTTCAACTTCGCCGGCGTGTTCCTGTACATCGCTTCGGCGCCGGTGTTCATGATCGACCTGCTGCACCGCACCGAGCGCGATTTCGCCTGGCTGTTCATTCCCACCATCGGCGGCATGACCCTGGGCTCGTTCCTGTCCGGGCGCATGGCCGGACGCATTGGGCCGATGCGGCAGGTGCGCATCGGCTTCATCTGCTGCGGCGTGTCGATGGTCGGCAACATCGCCTATACCGCGATCGCGCCGCAGATCGCGCTGCCGTGGGCGGTGCTGCCGATCTTCGTGGCCGGCCTGGGCATGGCGCTGATCTTCCCGATCCTGGCACTGGCGGTGCTGGACATGTACCCGCGCCAGCGCGGGCTGGCCTCGTCGCTGCAGGCCTTCACCCAGCTGATGCTCAACACCGTGGTGGCCGGGGTGCTGTCGCCGCTGCTCAGCGGCCGGCCGATGCACCTGGCGCTGGGCTCGGGCGCGTTCTTCCTGATCGGCTGGGGCTTCTGGCGCTGGGAACGGCGCAGCGGCAAGCGCTTGCCGCGGCCCGGCAGCCAGGTGCCACAGCTGGAGCCGGCCGATCCGGTGTGACGCCAGCGGCGCGGTTGGGCTATCGTCGCCGGGTCATCGTTGAGGAAATTGCATGTCCATCCAGTCCAAGCAGCGCCGCGACGTGCGCAAGAAGCTTGCCGAACGCCTGCGCCACCGCAGCGAGGCCGCCGCCGCTGCGGCCACCGCGATCGAACCGCATGCCGAGCTGCGCGACCAGCAGCGCACCTTGCTGGCCGGCATCGTGCGCCGCGACGGCGAGTGGGTGCTGGGCATGGACGGGCGCATCGCCGGGCAGAGCGAGAGCGCGGCGCAGGTGCTGTCGCTGATCATGCAGGCCGCGGAGCTGCACGAGCGCGCCGGCACCCCGGTGCGGCTGGTGTATTCGGATGCGCTGAAGGATGCCGCGCACGCCGATGCGCAGGCGCAGGGGCTGAGCTTCGACGAGTTCAAGGACCGCCACGCGCAGGTCATGCAGCGCGGCGCCGGCGCGGCGTTGCCGGGCTGAAGGCATGGGCCAGAGCGCCAGCCAGGCCGCGGACGCCGCCGTGTCGCTGGCGCGGGTGCGGCGCCGCGACGGCTTGGCGCTGATCCAGGCGCACCGCGCCAGCACCGCCCTGCATCATCCGTGGACGTATCCGTTCACCGACGTGCCCGGCTTCAACGCCTGGTACGCGCAGACCCTGGACGGCAGCAACGTCGCCCTGCTGGCGCGCGCCCGCGACAGCGGCGAGGTCGCCGGCCTGTTCACCTTCAGCCAGGTGGTCGGCGGCTGTTTCCAGAGCGCCTACCTGGGCTACCACGCCATGGCCGGCTGCGAAGGCCGCGGGCTGATGACCCATGCGTTGCGGCTGTGCGTGGCCTACGCGTTTTCCGAACTGGGCCTGCATCGGGTGGAGGCCAATATCCAACCGGATAACGCGCGCTCGCTGGCGCTGGTCAAACGCGCAGGTTTCCGCCACGAAGGCTATTCGCCGCGCTACCTGCGCATCGGCGGGGTGTGGCGCGACCACGAACGTTGGGCGCGGCTGGCCGACGATTGAGTAGGTGCAAGGCCTGGCACAACAGGAAAGCGTGAGAAGGGAAGGGCAAGAGCAAACCAAAACCAAACCAGACAAATCTGGTGGAAGGAGGGGCGATGACAGTAGAGACCCGTAGGGTGAGAGGCCGTCAGGCCACAAAGGTCCTTGGCCGCCAAGAAAGTAATAAGAAATACGATGCTGCTTTGCGTGCGGCAAGATCGATGAGATCTGACAGCGACCGAGGAGACCTTGCTCCAGTCGCCAAGTTGCTTGAGGAGGCGCATACACATGGTGACAAGCGCGCTACCTATGCGCTTGGTACTTGGCACTTTCATGGCCAGTTCTTCAACAAGGATGAAAAGAGAGGCTTTTCCTTGATGTTGGAAGCGGCTGAAAATTTTGTTCCGGATGCGTGCTTCGACGTCGCTGTCAGCTATGAAACGGGAAAAGGCGTCAGGAAGAGCTTAAAGAAGGCTGGCATTTACTACTTCAGGGCCATGATGTTGGGAGAGAAGCAATCGGTCGCCGAAGTTGGGCGATTGTTTTATTGGGGGATTGGCGTTCCCGAAAATCGAGGTATCGCTAAGGAGCTTCTGAACTTTTCAGGCTAACGGGGACGGAGGCAGTTATCTTCACCCATGACGCACAAGGCCCGCATCAGCGGGCCTTGTCGTTTAATGTCAGGCTCTTCCGAGCAATATTTACTTTTGCCCTGATGCCTGCACCGCCTTCGGCGCCTCCCACCCGCACATCTGCCCCTGGTTCTGCTGCTTGAGCCACTCCTGCATCGGCGCGAAGTATTCCAGCAGCGGGGCGGCGTCGAGCTTGTCGTTGCCGGTCAGTTCCTTCAGCGTCTGCTGCCAGGGCTGACTGCCGCCACGTTGCAGCATCGACCAGAACTTCTGCCCGGCCTCCTTGTTGCCGTAGAAGGTGCACTCGTACAGCGGACCCTTGTGGCCAGCCGCGTCGCACAGGCCCTTGTAGAACTGGAACTGCAGGATGTGCGACAGGAAGTAGCGGGTGTACGGGGTGTTGCCGGGCACGTGGTATTTGGCGCCGGGATCGAAAAAGTCCTCGCCGCGCGCCGTCGGCGGGGCCACGCCCTGGTATTTGGCCTTCAGTTCCCACCAGGCCTGGTTGTAGTGCTCCGGCGCGATCGAGCCGTCGAACACGCCCCAGCGCCAGCGGTCGATCATCAGTCCGAACGGCAGGAACGACACTTTCGCCAGCGCCATGCGCATCTGCGCGTTGATCAGTGCTTCGCGGCTGAGTTGCGGCGCTTCGACCAGGCCGATCGAATGCAGGTACTGCGGGGTCATCGCCAGCACGATGGTGTCGCCGATCGCCTCGTGGAAACCGTCGTTGGCGCCGCCCTGGAACAGCGGCGGCAGGGGGTTGTAGGCAAGGTCGTAATAGATGTGGCCGAGTTCGTGGTAGATGGTGGTGAAGTCTTCCTCGTTCGGCTTGATGCACATCTTGGTGCGCACGTCGCCGGCCATGTCCATGTCCCAGGCGCTGGCGTGGCAGACCACGTTGCGCTCCAGCGGCTTGATGAACTGGCTGCGCGCCCAGTAGCTGTCGGGCAGCTTGGGCATCGCCAGCGAGGTGTAGAAATCCTGCGCGCGCTCGGTCATCTGTTTGGCGCTCTGCAGCTGCGCGTCGCGCTGGGCCATGAACCGCGCTTCCGGCGAGGTGTCGCCATTGCGCCGCGCCAGCGCCGCGCCGAGGTTGCTCTGGTACTGCTTCTCCAGCGTGTCGGTGATGTCCAGGCTGCCGGCGCCAGGGTAGGGCTGCAGCAGGTCCCACAGATTGCTCCAGTCCTGCTGCCACATGTTGCCGAGCAGGTGCGCGGGCAGCAGGCCGCCGGCGACCTCGCCCTTGTCCTTGCCGTACTCGGCGTCGAGCTTGCCGCGGGTGTAGCAGTGCAGTTGCTCGTACAGCGGCTTGACCTGGCTCCACAGCCGGTCGGTCTCGGCGGCGATCTGCGCCGGCGGCATGTCGTAGCCGCTGCGCCACATCGCGCCGGTGTCGGCGTAGCCCATCTCGCGCGCGCCTTCGTTGACCAGTTCGACGAAGCGCTGGTAATCCTTGCGCATCGGCTGCGCGGTGCCGTGCCAGCCCTGCCACGCGTCGAGCTGCTGGTCGTAGTCGCGGCTGCGGCGCAGCACGTCCTCCAGTTCGCCCAGCTGCCGGCAGCGGCGCGCGTCGCCCTCGCCGGTGCAATAGGCGGCCGCGCCATAGGCGCCTTCCATCTTCGAGGCCAGCGTGGCCAGTTCGGCCAGCTTGGCCGGGTCGCGCGGCGCCGGCATCGCGGTCATCAGCTTCAGCAACTGCAGCGAACGCGCGCTGTCGGCGGACATCGGCTTGCCTTCGTAGCGCTTGGCCTGCGCGATCCAGCCGTTGAGCGTGGTCAGCCAGCGCTCGTTGGCCTTGGATACCAGCCGCTCCGAATCGCCGTTGATGTAGGTGATCGACAGCCATTGCGCCGAGGTCAGCTCCGGCAGCAGCGCGCGGTATTCCTCGTTGATGCGGGCGACGAACTGGTCGGCGCTCTCGCCGGGCGCGGACGGCGCCGGCGTGGTGTCGGTCTCGGTGGTCGCTTCCTTGCGGCACGCGGACAGCGCAAGCACGCTCGCGCCGATGCACAGCGCGAGCAGCAGGGGGCGGTGGTTCACGGCGAATCCTTCGGTGACGAATGCGAGGAGGCTAGTGGTCCGCCCCGCCCGCCGCAAGGGCCGCCCGCGCCGACTGCGCGGCGGCGCGCCGCCACGCCGTCGCTTAGCGGCTTCCGGTGCCGGCGGCGATTGCGCTGCCGCTACCCGCGCAGGGCGCGAACAGGTCGCGTGAACGTTCGTAGACTCCGGTCTTGACCTGCATCAGGCCCAGCACCGACGGGAACAGGTTGTCCTGGTCGGCGTACTGGCGCGAGCGCGCACGCACGCAGGCCAGATCCAGGCCGCGGTCGCTGGCGAAGCCGGGCGAAAACCACATCACCATCGGCACGTGGGTCTGCTCCTGCGGGGCGATCGCATACGGCACGCCGTGCAGGTACAGGCCCTTCTCGCCCAGCGATTCGCCGTGGTCGGACAGGTAGATCATCGCGGTGTCGTAATCGGGCATCGCTTCCAGCGTGGACACGGTGCGCGCCAGCAGGTGGTCGGTGTACAGCAGCGAGTTGTCGTAGGCATTGGCGATCAGGTCGCGCTCGCAGTGGCCCAGGTCGGCGGTGTCGCAGGTCGGCGTGAAGCGTCGGAAGCCGGCCGGATAGCGTTCGAAATAGCTGGGGCCGTGGCTGCCGAGCTGGTGCAGCACGACCACGCGGTCGCCGGGCTTGGCGCGCACCTGGGTGGCCAGGTCCTGCAGCAGGATCTCGTCCATGCAGCGGCCGTCCTTGCACAGCTGCGGGTCCTTGGCGTCGTCCAGGCGTTGGATCGTCAGGCCATCGCACACGCCCTTGCAACCGGACTGGTTGTCGCGCCACAGCGTGGCGATGCCGGCGTGCTCGAGTACGTGCAGCAGCGACTGGTGCTTGCGGATGTTGCCTTCGTTGTAGTCGTGGCGGCCGAACGGGGAGAACATGCACGGCACCGAGACCTCGGTGCTGGTGCCGCACGAATGCATGTCGGGGAAGTTGATCACGTCCAGCTGCGCCAGCTGCGGCGTGGTCTGGCGCACGTAGCCGTTCAGGCCCCAGTTCTGCGCGCGCGCGGTTTCGCCCAGCACGACGACCAGCAAGCGCGGCTTGCTGCCGGACGCGCGCGGCGTGGCGATCGCATCGTGTTCCAGCGGCAGCTTCGGCGCCTTGTGCGTGGGGCTGTCGGACTTGAGGTTCTGCCGCAACGCGACCAGATAGTTGATCGGCGTGGCCAGGTAGCGGATCTCGCGATGGTTGCGCATCATCGCAGACAGATCCTGGAACGACAGCATCGCGCCGACGCCGCCCAGCGCCAGCATCGCCAGCAGGAAGCCGGCGCGGATCGCCAGCGCCTTGCCTGGCGAACGCCGGATCAGGCGCAGCCGCCACAGCGCCAGGATCGGCAGCGCAGCGTAGAACAGCAGCGGCGCGATCAGCGCCGGGGTCATCAGTTCGCGCGATTCCTTGTGGTCGGTGGCCAGCACGTTGCGCAGCATGTCCGCGTCCAGATAGACGCTATAGCTGTTCATGTAGTGCGTGGCGAACGCGGTGGTGAGCAGCAGCACGCTCAGCAGCGGCTTGGATACGCCGCGCCACAGCAGCAGGCCCAGCAGCAGCCCGTGCACAGACAGCAGCAGCAGGAACAGCGACACGCCCAGCTTCAGGTCGCCGGGGTGGCCGCTCATCGCGCTGCGCCAGAACATGTCGTTGCAGGCCAGGGCGAAGAACGCGCTGGCGGCCAGCGCCAGGGTCTCGTTGCTCAGCAGCGGGCGGTAGCTCCACCAGCGGGTCTTGGAATGGGTGCCGGGATGCGGCAGCGAAACGCTCATGCGCGACTTTCCTTCACGACAGGCAAGGGGAGATGCATGGATCGGGCCGAAACCTGCGGCCGCCACAGCAAAACACGGTACAGGCCCAGGGCCACGCACCAACTCAGGGACAGCGTCCACAGATCGTGGGACAGGAAGTGCGCGCCGCGCAGCTGTTGGCCGAACCCGAACAGCAGCCCGGCGCCGAGCCCGACCGCCAGCGCCGGCCAGCGCCAGGCCGGTTTCAATGCCAGCGCGACGAAGTACAGCGCCACCCAGGCATAGCCGGCGCTGGAATGCCCGGCCGGGAAGCAGGCCGCATGCGGCATGCCGGCCGGCCGCGCCTCGAACAGGCCAATGTACGGCAGGCGGCCGCCGTAGCGGCTCAGGTCCCACGGGCAGTCCATGTGGGTCAGCGACTTCAGCAGCGATACCACGCCGGTGCTCAACGCCACCGCCAGCGCCAGATACAGCAGCGGCAGCCGGTAGCGCTGGCCGTCGGCGCGGCGCCAGGCCCAGGCCGCCAGGGCGGCGGTCGCCACCCAGGCCACGGTGCTGAGCAGCTTGCCGTCGTGATGGATCAGGCTGCGGGTCAGCGCCGCGTTCTTCAGCGCCCAGTGGCCGCCTTCCCAGCGGTACAGCAGGTCGGCGAACCAGAAATCCCCGCCCAGGCCCATCAGCACGGTGCTGGCCAGTAGCGTCGCGGCCAGCGGCAGCAGGGCGTGGGACAGATAGAAATGGCCATGCGCGCTCGGATTGCTTGCGCTCACGGTGGGCATGCCAAGGGACGGACTATGCATAGTCTGCAGACGCAGCCTGGGACGGTAAGAGTGGATATGGTCACCGTGCCCGTGTCGGAGAGTGGTCGGACTGTGAAGGTAGCGGCGCTGCGGGCTTCAGCTGCAGTTGTATTTCTGCAGCACTGGATGCGTATCCCAATCGGCGTCATTGCTGCGATGCCGCATGCCGAGCCGCGCGGTGAAGGCGATGCGTGGGTCAGGGTCGCCCAGCGTGGCCCGCAGAGACGCAGCGTTCCGACCGCGTTCCGACGCGCATCCGCTAGCATGGCGCCCATCCCCCCGTCGTCCCGGAATGCGAGCGAGTGCCATGCGGCTGTTGGTGATAGAGGACAACCGGAACCTGGTCGCGAACCTGTTCGATTATTTCGAGGTGCGCGGCCACACCCTGGACGCGGCGCCGGACGGCGTCACCGGCCTGCACCTGGCCACCACCCAGCACTACGATGCGGTGATCCTGGACTGGATGCTGCCGCGTCTGGACGGGCCGCAGGTGCTGCGCGCGATGCGCGAGCAGCACCGCGCCGAGGTGCCGGTGATCATGCTCACCGCGCGCGACGAACTGCCTGACAAGATCGCCGGTTTCCGCGCCGGCGCCGACGACTACCTGACCAAGCCGTTCGCGCTGCCGGAGCTGGAAGTGCGGCTGGAGGCGCTGCTGCTGCGCGCGCAGGGCCGCGGCCGCAGCAAGCTGCTGCGCGTGGGCGACCTGCAGCTGGACCTGGGCACGCTGGAGGCGACCCGCGGCGGCCGCACCCTGCACCTGTATCCTGCCTGCCGCAAGCTGCTGGAAGTGCTGATGCAGGCCAGCCCGGCCGCGGTCACCCGCGATCGTCTGGAGCAGGCGCTGTGGGGCGACGAGCCGCCGGACGGCGACATGCTGCGCTCGCATATCTACGACCTGCGGCGCAGCGTGGATGGCCCGTTCGCGACCAAGCTGATCCACACCCTACCGCGCATCGGCTACCGGCTTGCGGTGGTGGACCCGCACGAGCAAGAGCATGCCGCGTAGGACTGGGCTGCGGCAACGCATCACCCTGTGGCTGGTCGGCTATGCGGCGCTGCTGTCGCTGGCGGTGTTCGTGCATGGCTACATCGTCAACGACCAGGCCGAGCAGCTGACATGGCGTTCGCTGCTCAGCTCCGAACTGGAGCATTTCCTGGCGCGCAGCGCGGTCGATCCGGACTACCGCTGGATCGACACCCGCACCGTGAGCCTGTACGGCGACGAAGGCGGCGAGCCGCTGCCGCCGGCGGTGGCGGCGCTGGCGCCTGGGCTGCACGACGACGTGCCACTGGAAGGCCGCGACAAGGTGGTGCTGGTGCAGGACGTGCAGGGCCGCCGCCTGGCGCTGTCGCTGGACATCACCGAGCTGCAGAAGCACGAGGAGAACCTGGCGCTGTGGATGCTGCTGTCCAACGTGATCGCGGTGCTGCTGCTAGGCGCGCTGGTGGCCTGGGGCCTGGGCCGGGTGGTGCAGCCGCTCACCGACATGGCGCAACGCATCGGCAGCCTGCGCCCGGACCGGCCGGGCCAGCGCATCGAAGTGCATCCGCGCGCCAGCGCCGAACAGGTGGTGATCGCCGATGCGCTGAACGACTACCTGCTGCGCAACGACCTGTTCGTCGAGCGCGAGCGCGCCTTCATCGACAGCACCAGCCATGAATTGCGCACGCCGGTGGCGGTGATCGGCGGCGCCGCCGAACTGGCGCTGGAGCAGTCCGACATCCCGCCCAGCGCGCGCAACCAGCTGCTGCGCATCCGCCGCACCGCCAGCGGCGTCGGCCAACTGATCTCGTTGCTGCTGGTGCTGGCCAAGGACCCGGCGCGGCTGGCGCGCGGCAGCGACCTGGTGCGCCTGGACCAGTTGCTGCCGGACATCGTCGAAGACCATCGCCACCTGTGCGCCGACAAGCGCCTGGAGCTGGTGCTGGCGCCGTTGCCGCCGTGCGAGGTGCTGGCGCCGCTGGCGATCGTGCAGGCGGCGATCGGCAACCTGCTGCGCAACGCCATCGAGAACAGCGACCAGGGCGTGATCCAGATCGCGATGCCGGCGCCGGGCGTGGTGCGCATCGACGACCCCGGCCACGGCATGGCGCCGGAAGAGATCAGCGCCATCTACATGCGCATGGCCCGCGGCGGCGGCCGCGAGGGCAGCGGCATCGGCCTGGACCTGATCGCGCGCCTGTGCGAGCACCTGGGCTGGTCGCTGCAACTGGATTCGGATGCGGGGCAGGGCACGCGGGCGACATTGGATCTGCGTCCGGCATTGAAGGATGCTGGCGCGGCGTAGCGCGTTGCCGCGCTTGCACCGAAGCGGCATCGGCTTGCGGCTATTGCCGCGCAACCTGTACCGCAACCTGTAGGAGCGGCTTCAGCCGCGACCGCGTCCGCAGCTGGGTTGCCATCCATGCCCTGATGGCATCCGAAGCCCGTGCGCTATCCCGCTTCGTTCGTCGCGACTGAAGTCGCTCCCACAGTGGCTTGCGGCAAATTGGCTGGTGCGCTGTGGGAGGGACTTCTGTCCCGACTGCCATCCGTAGCCGGTTGGCATCGTTGCTTCGTTCGTCGCGGCTGAAGCCGCTCCTACAGTGGCTTGCGGCAGATTGGCTGGGTGCACTGTGGGAGGGGCTTCAGTCCCGACTGCATGCGTGGCCGGTTGGCATCGTGCTTGGTTCGTCGCGGCCGAAGCCGCTCCTACAGTGGCTTGCGGCAGATTGGCTGGGTGCGCTGTGGGAGGGACTTCAGTCCCGACTGCATGCGTGGCCGGTTGGCATCGGTGCTTCGTTCGTCGCGACTGAAGTCGCTTCTACTGTGGCTTGCGGCAGATTGGCTGGGTGCACTGTGGGAGGGACTTCAGTCCCGACTGCATGCATGGCCGGTTGGCCTCCGTGCTTCGTTCGTCGCGGCTGAAGCCGCTCCTACAGTGGCTTGCAGCAGATTGGCTGGGTGCGCTGTGGGAGGGACTTCAGTCCCGACTGCATGCGTGGCCGGTTTGCATCGTGCTTCGTTCGTCGCGGCTGAAGCCGCTCCTGCAAGAATTCGGAGGCCGAGGGATTGCTTGCGCGGGCTTCACGCCTGCTGCGGCAACAGTCCGCGCTGCAGCAGCCAGACGCGCGCGTCTTCGGCGTCCTGTTCGAACCAGGCCCGTGTCGAACCCAGCCGGTAGGTGTAGCCCCAGGTATCCATGTCGGCCATCAGCCGCGCGCTGCCGACGCCGGGCAGCGCGTCGGCCAGCACGATCTGCAGGTAGCAGGTGGCGTCCTCTTCCTCGACCGAGTCGGTGGCGTCGGTATGCACCAGCGCACGCCGTTCCGGCGGCAGCAAGATCAGGTGGCAGGCCTCGTGCAGCAGCGAATGCACCGGCGTGTCGTCGCGCACGTACACGTCGCTGGCGATCACGCCGGCTTCCGGTTCGCCCCAGTAGCTGCCGGGAATCTTGGCGCCGTCGGCGACCCGGTGCAGCATCAGCCCATGCCGGGCCAGCAGCGCGCGCGGCGCGTCCAGGCCGATGGCGCCGACGGTCAGGACCTCGGCAGCGGGTGCGGAGCGGGAGTCGTCGGTCTGCATCGTGAGGTCGGGAAGGAGAGGCGGCGCGAGAGGCAATCGGCAACGCATTGGCGGCGGTTGGGCCGGCCGACAGCGCGACTGCCATGCCGCTCGAACTCGTGCGTTCGGTGAGCGCAGCTGGGGTGGTGCACGCAACCATGGCGCATTTCGGGCGCCGCAGTGCATTTTCGTGGGGACGTTATGTCGAACACACCACCGAACAACGCGGCGCAGGCTGCGCGCCACGGTCGCTATCCACGACCGCAGCGCGCTGCCCGTCAGGGCGTCGGCCCTTCCGGCAATGCCACCGAGATATCGAGCACGTCGTGTTCGCCGTCCTTGACCAGGTCCACCTTGACCGCGTCGGCGTCGATGTTGACGTACTTCTTGATCACTTCCAGCAGTTCGCGCTGCAGCAGCGGCAGGTAATCCGGGCCGCCGCGGTGGTTGCGTTCCTGCGCGATGATGATCTGCAGGCGGTTCTTGGCCGTCTCGGCGGTGTTCTTCTTGGCCTTGAGAAAGTCGAATAGTCCCATGCTCACCCTCCGAACAACTTGGTGAAGAAGCCCTTCTTCTCCACGGAGATGAAGCGCATCGGGCGCTCTTCGCCCATGATCCGGGCCACGGCGTCGTCGTACGCCTGGCCGGCCGGGGACTCGCCGTCCAGGATCACCGGCTCGCCCTTGTTGGAGGCGTTGAGCACGTCGCCGGATTCGGGGATCACGCCGATCGCCTTCAGCCCCAGCACTTCCTCCACGTCGGTGATGCTGAGCATCTCGCCGCCTTCCACCCGGCCCGGGCTGTAGCGGGTCAGCAACAGGAACGCCGGCACGGTCTGGCCTTCCTCGGCCTTGCGGGTCTTGGAGTCGAGCAGGCCGATGATGCGGTCGGAGTCGCGCACCGAAGAGACTTCCGGGTTGACCACGACCACGGCGCGGTCGGCGAAGTACATCGCCAGGAACGCGCCCTTCTCGATGCCGGCCGGCGAATCGCAGACGATGTATTCGAAGCCTTCGGCGACCAGGTCCTTGAGCACCTTCTCCACGCCTTCCTGGGTCAGCGCGTCCTTGTCGCGGGTCTGCGAGGCGGCCAGCACGTACAGGTTGTCGAAGCGCTTGTCCTTGATCAGCGACTGCTTGAGCGTCGCCTCGCCGTGCACCACGTTGACGAAGTCGTACACCACCCGGCGCTCGCAGCCCATGATCAGGTCGAGGTTGCGCAGGCCCACGTCGAAGTCGATGACGGCGACCTTCTTGCCGCGTCGCGCCAGCCCGCAGGCCAGGCTCGCGCTGGTGGTGGTCTTGCCGACGCCGCCCTTGCCGGAGGTGACTACGATAATTTCAGCCAAAGGAATGTCTCCTGATACGTTCGGTTGTAGGGCCGCGTCAATCTTGCGCGGCGATCTTGATCTGGTCCTGCTCCAGCCAGACCTGGACGGCCTTGCCACGCAGTTCCTTGGGAATATCGTCCAGCACCTTGTAGTGGCCGGCGATGGCGACCAGTTCGGCGTGGAAGTCGCGGCAGAAGATCCGCGCCTCGGTGTTGCCTTGCGCGCCTGCCAGCGCGCGACCGCGCAGGCTGCCGTAGATGTGGATGCTGCCGTCGGAGATCACTTCGGCGCCGGCGCCGACCGTGGCCACCACGGTCAGGTCGCAGTTCTCCGCGTACAGCTGCTGGCCCGAGCGCACCGCGGTCTTCTGCATGCGGCCCGGCTGCGGGCGCGCCGCAGGGGCGGGCGGCGGCGGGGGCGGCGGCGAGACCGGGGCGGGCGCTGCGGCGGGAGCGCCGCCGTCGATGCGCTCGTACTGGGCGCGGAACTTGGCCAGCAGCGGCAGGCCCAGCGCCTCGGACAGCTGTTCGGTCTCGCGGGTGCCGTAGGCCAGCGCCACCGGCAGCACGCCGGCGGCGCGCAGGCCTTCCAGCAGCGCGCGCGCGGTGGCGGTGTCGGGCGTCTGCGCCAGGCCGCCGAAATCGATGATCACCGCGGCGCGGCCGAACAGCTTGGGCGCGCGCTGCACGCGCTCGCGCATTTCCTGGGTCAGGCGCGCCACGTCCAGGGTGCGGATGCGCAGGTTGGCGATGCCGACCTGGCCGATCTTCAGTTCGCCTGCCTGCTCGAAATCCAGATTCACCGACGACACGCTCAGGTCCCGGTCGGGCGCTGGGCCCGTTGCAGGCGACGGGCATGGCCGACCCAGGGCAGGTCGGGCAACTGCTCGCCGTAGGTCTCGCGGACCCAGGCGTAACTGCACAGATCCTTCAACAGCATGCTGGCACGCACTTCCACCTCGTTCATCGTGTTCTGGCCCACTTCGCGGAAACCGAAGCTGCCGTGGAACAGCAGCGCCGCGTCCGCGCCATGGTCCAGGAAAACCTCGCACGCCAGCTGCGGGTAGCGCAGCTCGGCGTAGCTCTGCACGTCGGCATAGAACGCGCGGCCGACGCCACCGCCGCGGCGGCGGCTGGCCACCACGATGCGGTCGATATAGAAGAAGGCCGGATAGCGCTCGCGAAACCAGGCGAAATTGCTGCTGTCGTGATCGCTGTCGCCGCCGAAACCGACCAGGAAGCCGGCCAGGTTGCCGTCGCGCTCGGCGACGCGGAAGTATTCTGCGGTCTCGTAGAAGCGGTGCAGCTTGGCCGAATCCAGCGGCAGGATCGCCAGTCCGGCGTTGTTGTTCAGGGCCAGGACCGAATCGAGCTCGTGCTCGCGCACGTCGCGGATGACGATCGACATTGGGACTCCGTTGCTGATGCGCGCGCGGCCAGATGCGGACCGCCAGCCGGATTATCGCACGCGTGGCCCGGGGCGGCGAGCCGCGCATGCATGACTTCCGTGGGAGTGCATTGCGCACCGTTCATCCTAAGATGCGTGCATGTTGGGAAACCTCAGCCATACCCGCGTCCTGCGCTTCGCCGGCCTGTTCACCTGGGCCATGATCGCCATGCCGCTGGTCTACACCTACTGGATCCCGGAAGAGGGCTTGAACCGGCGTGGCGGCTGGGAAGCGGCGATGATGTCCGGCTTCTTCATCGCCTTCGGCGGCAGCTACTACTGGCTGACCCGCGGGCTGGGCAGTGGCGGCCACGCGCATTGGTACGATCGGCTGATCCTGCTGCTGCTGACGGTCTGCGCGCTGGCGGTCAGCTATCTGACCGGAAGCGGGCTGGGCAGCATCCTGATGATGGTGGCGGCGGGGGTGATCCCGTGGCTGCTGCCGGTGCGGATCGGCGTGCTGTGGCTGGTGCTGAGCCAGTTGGCGGTGCTGCCGGTGTACTACCTGCTGGTCGGCTTTCCGATGTTCGATGCGCTGATGCAGTCGCTGCTGTACGGCGGCTTCTCCATGTTCATCTTCGTCACCAGCCTGGTCGCGCGGCAGCAGGCCCAGGCCCGCGAGGAGCAGCGCCAGCTCAATGCCGAGCTGCGCGCCACCCGCGCGCTGCTGGCCGAAAGCGCCCGGGTCAACGAGCGCACCCGCATCTCGCGCGAGCTGCACGATCTGCTCGGTCACCACCTGACCGCGCTGAGCCTGAACCTGGAAGTGGCCGGCCACATCACCGAGGGCCGCGCGCAGGAGCATGTGCACCAGGCGCATACCCTGGCCAAGCTGCTGCTGACCGACGTGCGCGAGGCGGTCAGCCATCTGCGCGACAGCGGCGCGATCGACCTGGCCGCGGCACTGCGGCCGCTGGTCGAGCGGGTGCCGTCGCTGCGGATCCACCTGCAGGTGGACGAGCCGCTGACCGTCGAGGATCCGGAGCGCGCGCATGTCTTGCTGCGCTGCACCCAGGAAATCATCACCAACACGGTGCGCCACGCGCAGGCCGACAACCTGTGGATCCAGGTGCGCCGCGAAGGCCCGCAGGTGGTGATCCGCGCCCACGACGATGGCCGCGGCTGCGAGGCGCTGCTGCCCGGCAATGGCCTGCGCGGGATGCGCGAGCGGCTGAGCCAGTATGGTGGCAGCCTGGAAATCGATGCGCCGCAGGGCACGGGCTTCCGCCTGCGCGCCTCGGTCCCGAGCGCGGCCGCCTTGCTGCCGCCCGCCGTTTCACAAGGAGTGTTGTGATGATCCGTGTCTGCCTGGTCGACGACCAAACCCTGGTGCGGCAGGGAATCCGCTCGCTGCTGGCGTTGGACGGCGGGATCGAGGTGATCGCCGAGGCCAACGACGGCCGCCAGGCGGTGGAGCTGATCCCGCAGGTGAAGCCGGACGTGGTGCTGATGGACATGCGCATGCCGGCGATGTCCGGGCTGGAGGCGCTGCAGATGCTGTCGCGCAACGGCACGCTGCCGCCGACCATCATCCTGACCACCTTCGACGACGACCAGTTGGTGCTGGCCGGGCTCAAGGCCGGGGCCAAGGGCTACCTGCTCAAAGACGTGTCGCTGGAACAACTGGTCGGCGCGATCCGCGCGGTGGCCGCCGGCGGTTCGCTGGTGCAGCCGGCGGTGACCCAGCGCCTGCTGTCGGGCCTGGAGCACATGCGCAACGACTTCGTCAGCCTGGATCGGCCCGACCCGCTGACCGACCGCGAGACCGAGATCCTGCGGCTGATGGCCAGCGGCTTCTCCAACAAGGAGATCGCCAACTCGCTGGGCGTGGCCGAGGGCACGATCAAGAATCACGTGTCCAACATCCTGTCCAAGCTCGGCGTACGCGATCGCACCCGGGCGGTACTGAAGGCGTTCGAGCTGCAGTTGGTCTGACGGGCCAGGATGCCCGGCCCGGCGCAGCGCGCTGGGCGTTCGCGCGCGCCGACGCCGCGTCAGCCCCTTGTGGGAGCGACTTCAGTCGCGACGAACGCAGCAGTAGGCCCGCCGAGCCTGGATGGGGTCAGAGCCGATGGCCTTTGCGTCACACCGTCCCGGACGCATTGGTCTGGCCGCCCGGCCAGGCGGCATCGCGCGCGCGCAGGCGCAAAGGCCGCGCCGAAGCTGGCTGGCCTGCAGCGCCGCGGCCCTGCGCCAACCCTGTCGGCCACCGTTTGCGCGACAATGGTCTGGTCGCCGGCTGGACCGTGCGGCGGCCCTGTGCACGGCGCCTTCGCGGGGAATTGGCCACTGTGCCGAATTCCGCGCCGCGATGTGCATGACCACGAACCGCGAAGCCTGCTAGGATGGCCGCTTCGCTTCATTAACCCGGCCGTGGGATCGGCCCCGGAGACCTCCTGAATGACCCGTATTATCGAATTCCTGATCGCACTGGGGATCGTGGCTGGCCTGTTCGTCATCGTCGGCCTGGTGCTGCCTTCGGAGCGTCACATGTCCGAGAGCGTCGAAACCAATCGGCGTATGACCATTGTCTATGACACGGTGAACAGCCTGCGTCGTTTTAAGGACTGGAACCCTCTGGTGCTACGCGATCCGCGTATCCAACTGAAGCTTTCCGGTCCTGAAGCCGGCGTCGGCGCCCGCCTCGATTACACCTCCAGCGAGGGCTACATCGGCAAGGGCAGCTGGACCATCACCTCGACCGAAAAGAACAAGCAGGTCGTCATCGGCATCGAAGACGAGAGCAAGGGCAGCGACAAGACCACGTCGTTCAAGCTCGAGCCGACCGGCAAGAGCGGTCGCAACGTCAAGATCACCCAGGACTACACGGTCAAGTACGGCTGGGACCTGTTCGGTCGCTATGCCGGCCTGTACGTGAGCCGCCATGTCGGCGACGACATCAAGCTGGGCCTGTCGCGGCTGAGCAACGTGCTGGCCACCGTGCCGAACGTCGACTACCGCGCCGAGGAAACCCCGCTGACCGACCTGAAGGTCGTCGACGTCCCGTCCGAGGATCTGCTGGTGGTCAACGCCGGCAACATCGACCGCGACAACGACTCCATCAAGAAGTCCATCAAGGACAACCAGGAGTGGATCAAGCGGGTGATGGACGCCAACGGCCTGGAAGCGGCCGGTCCGGTGCGCATCGTCACCACCGATTTCGGTTCCGACAAGTACGCCTTCGACGTGACCCAGCCGGTGCGCAAGCGTGCCGGTGGCGCGCCGAAGCCGGACGCGGCGGCCAAGCCGGAAGAGAAGAAGGACGATGCGGCTGCTCCTGCGGCTCCGGTCGATGCGACCCCGGTCGCCGCCAGCGGCGATCCGATGAAGCTGACCATCCCGCAGGGCGCGCCGGTCACCTACCTGCGTACCGAAGCGCACCGCTCCGCGTTCGCCAGCTACACCGGCCACATGGCGGGCCTGGATGCGGCGCGCAATGCGGTCCGCGCCTGGGCCGCCACCAGCGGCTACGACGTGACCGACCGTCCGTACGAGGCCTGGAAGGGCGGCGTGGACAAGGCGTTCACGCCGGAAGGCACGTACGACATCTACTGGGCGATCAAGTAAGCCGTCGCCTGGATGGATGAGTGACCCGAAACGCGCCGCTTCTTGCGGCGCGTTTCGTTTGTGGGGCCGGAAACCGGCCGCAACGGAGCACCGTCATGCTGAATCTCGATCGGCGTTCGCGCAAACGCTCGTGGCTGGCCTGCGCCGGCGGCCTGTTGGCGGCCGCCGCGATCGGTCTGTCCGCCTATGCCTCGCACGGCGTCGCCGAGCCGCTGGCGCAATCGCATCTGCAGACCGCGGCCCTATACGCGTTCGGCCATGGCCTGGCGCTGGCGGCACTGGCTCGCAGCAGCGAACGCCTGCTCGGCCGCGCCGCCTTGGCGCTGTTGCTGCTCGGCACGCTGCTGTTCTCCGGCAGCCTGGCCGGTAACGCGCTGGCGCAGTGGCCGACCCGGCTGGCCCCGGTCGGCGGGACGACACTGATGCTGGGCTGGGTGCTGTACGCGCTGGATGCGCTGAGGCGTTGAGATGCCACATCACGCGCGCGGATTCGACACTCAGGCCGCCTTCGATTATTTGAGCCGGCGCGACCGCAAGCTCGGCGCGTGGATGCGCCGGATCGGCCCGATCGCGCCGCAGCCGGGCTGGACCAAGCCGTTCGATCCGGTCGATGCGCTGGCGCGCGCGATCCTGTTCCAGCAGCTCAGCGGCAAGGCCGCGGCGACCATCGTCGGCCGCGTCGAGGCGGCGATCGGCAGCACCCGGCTGCATGCCGACACGCTGGCGCGGATCGACGATCCCGGCCTGCGCGCCTGCGGCGTGTCCGGCAACAAGGCGCTGGCGCTGCGCGATCTGGCGCGGCGCGAGACAGCCGGCGAGATTCCTTCGTTGCGCAAACTCGCCTTCATGGACGACGAGGCGATCGTGCAGGCGCTGCTGCCGGTCCGCGGCATCGGCCGCTGGACGGTGGAGATGATGCTGCTGTTCCGCCTGGGCCGTCCCGACCTGCTGCCGGTGGACGACCTGGGCGTGCGCAAGGGCGCGCAGCGGGTGGACACGCTGGAGCAGATGCCCACGCCGCAGTCGCTGGACGCGCGCGGCGAACGCTGGGGTCCGTATCGCAGCTATGCCAGTTTCTACCTGTGGAAGATCGCCGACTTCAGCGACGCCACCAAGCTGCCCACGCCGCGTTCGCAGGAGTAGGGCCGAGCGACGCTCGGCCGGGGTGTCGTCGCGGACCCTGGCGCCCGTTCAGGGCGTGGGCGAAGGACGTGCGGCTTGCTCCGCTGCCGGCTGCGCGGTTGCTGCGGGCGCTGGCGTCCGGAAAAACGGGTCGTCGCTTAGGCGTGGACGCTGCGAGGACGGGAAGCGCCGTTCCTGCTGCAGCCAGCCGTTGTACTGAAAGGTGGCGCGCGCCGCGCTTAGAAAGGCCAAGACGATCAACACGCCCGTACCCAGGCCGGTGAGGTTGCCTGTGACCAAGAACACCACGCGCACCAGCACGTAGTACGCCAGCAACAGGATGGCGGCCACCCGGCTGTTGCGGTAGAGGCCGTAGGCGAGCGCGGAGACCAGCGCCGCTTCGATGCCGCTGGTGACGCCGCTTGCCACCTGGCCGGCGACGAATCCGCGCACGGCGGCGATCAGGTCCATCGCCGCAAGAATGCTGGCGAGGATGCAGCCGACCATGATCTTGCGCACGATGGTGTCGGGCGCCTTGGCCAGCGGTGGCGCGGCGGCGGGCATGTGCGCTTGTGGGGCGGCGTAGGGATTGTCCGGCATCGGCCTGGCGTCCTTGCATCGAGGTGTCAGAGAGCCGATAGCGGCCGTCGCGGCGGAAACTTGAAGCGCGCTGCGCTTCTGGGCGCGTCATCGCGATGCACTTGCGCGATGTGCGGCCGGCTACGCGCCGGTCGGCAGACAATCACACGAGAAAGCGTAGCGATGCGCCGGTTCGCCGTTGATGCGCTCAGCGTGGAGTTTCCCCACCTAAGGCTTTTCGAGGTCCCTGACGAATGAGACGGCGATGTCGGCTGCCGCTGCGCCAGGTCATGCGCAAGCGGACGCCTGCCAGCGCCAGGGCTCGTAGGCGAAGCCGTGCGGATTGTCGCGTGGATAGCTCATCCGGTACCCGACGGCACCGGCGCGCGCAGCCAGGCGAATGCCGAGGTGCGTTCGACACTTTCTTCGGCCGGCGGCTCGCCAGGCATGTCCTGGCTTTTCTGTATCTGGCCTTCATCCCAATGTGGCTGGAATGAATGTCTAGACAGCCTGGGATAGGAAAAGCCCGGTCGCGGCTGGAGCCGCTCCTACAGGGGAGTTGCCGTCGACCACCGTGGCGGCGCGCGTCATCGCATCCAGCGTCATGCCGGCAAATACCTGTCCCACAGCCGATTGCGGAAGCGGTGCTGCGGATCGATGCGGCGCTTGATCCGCGCGAAGGCCTCGGCTTCGGGGTAGGCCGCGGCGAACTGGCGCGGGGTGGCATGCAGCCGGTACGGCAGGTAGTAGCGGCCGCCGTGCGCCAGCGCCGCGTCGATCAATTGCCGGGTCCACACTGCCGCGGCCCGATCCGGGGCGGCGCCGCTGCGCTGCTTGTAATACAGCACGAAGGAGAACACCGGCTGCGGCGCCCAGCGCAGCAGCGACACCGTATCGGCCGGCGAGTGGCGGATCGACACATTGAGCGCGTTGACCTCGTGGCGGCGCAGGATCGCGCCCATCTCGCGCGCGAAGGCGGCGAACGCCGGCAGCGGCAGGAAGTATTCCTGCAGCAGGTAGGTGGACATGCGCCGCGTGCGCGGTTCCAGCGAGCGCGCGTCCAGGCTGGCCTGGCAGTTGCGGCGCATCACCGCCGGCGTTTGCAGCAGCGGTTCGGTCTGATAGCGCTCGCGCAACGATTCGCCCAGCGGCAGTTCGGAGGCGGCCCAGATCAGGTTCTGTTCGCGCGCGTAGTCCTGCCCGCGCGGCACCAGCCGGCGCGTGTCGGTGGGCGCCGCGTCGCTGCGCAGCCAGGTCACCGCCAGCGGGCGATCGAAATGCGGCGGCATCAGGTCGGCGTTGTGCATCACCGCGCGCGGGTCGGCGGCGATGCGTTCGGCGAAGAAGGCCGGATAGTCCGCAAGCGCCACGCGCTGCGCATGCCGTTCCAGCATGTCGTTGCGGGCCAGCGACAGTTCCACTTCGGTGACCACGCCGAGTCCGCCGTAGCCGCCGATCGCCGCGGAAAACAGCTCGGCATCGCGCTCGCGGTCGAGTTCGTGCACCTCGCCCTGCGCATCCACCAGTTGCAGTGCCTGCACCGTATGCGCGATCGGCCCGGCATGCAGGTAGCGGCCATGGCAGTTGACCGCGACCGAGCCGCCGACGCTGAAATTGCTGTAGCTCTGCATCACCGCGACCGCCAGGTCGTGCGGGTCGATCAGGTCCTGCACGTCGCGCCAGCGCATGCCGCTGCGCACGCGGATGCGCTGCGCGGCCGGGTCCAGACGCACCAGCCCGACCAGTTCGCGCAGATCCAGATGCAGCGAGCCGGCGGCGCCGATCTGCCCGCCCATGCTGTAGCGCGCGCCGCCGATCGAGACCGCGCCGCGGCTGCCGCGCAACAGCGCGGCGACGTCGGCCACGCTGCGCGGCGTGGCGATGCGCGCGACCGCGGTGCGGTCGATGCCGGCGATGTCGGTGACCTGCGCAGCGGCGGCAGTCTCGCGCCGGCAGCCAGGCATCGCCAGTGCGGCGCCGGCACCGATCAGGGCGGCAGTGGCCGCACGGCGCTGTTTGTCGATGTGCTCGTCCATAAGCAAGGTGTTCTCAGTGGGATTGGCAGGGGGTGTATGTCAATCGGCGACCAGTTCCACCTGCGTCTGCACGCGCACCCAGGCATCCTGGCTGGGATCGTTGAGCGTGGCGTGCAGCGTATAGGTGCCGAGCGGATCCGCCGGTTCGAAGCGCAGCTGCAGTGACAGCGGTGCCAGTTCCAGCATGCCCGGCGCGGCCGGTTTGCCGCCGGTGGTCAGCGCTCGCGCAGGTTCCTGCAGCGCGACCTGGCCGTCCGGCCCGAGCATGCGCAGGCTCAGTCGCGCGTCGCAGGCGCCGTCGTTGTTGGGACTGGGCGCGCAGCCCGAATACAGCACGACCACGCGCAGCGGTTCGCCGCGGCGCACGCGGGCGGCCGTGCGCAGTTGCGGGCCGTGGCTGCTGTCGGTCTCGGTCCACTCTTTCCCGAAACGCGCGAATGCGGCTTCGTCGGCGACGTGGACCGTCGCCGCGAAGTTCTTGTCGTGCGCGCGCTCGGCGCTGTCGGCGACCGGCTTGCCCTGGCGGTCGTGCCACTGCGCGGAGGCGCCGACCGGCAGCAACAGCAATCCCAGGGCGCACCACGTCAGGCCGCCGCGCAACAAGCGTTCAATACGATGCTCCATGCCGACCTTCATGCCGACGCTCCCGCGTGCCAGCGCCAATGCCAGGGTTCGTAGACGATGCCGTGCGGATTGTCGCGCGGATAGCTCATCCGGTAGCCGAAGCCGGCGGCATGCGCGCGCAGCCAGGCGAAGGCCGCGGTGCGCTCGAAGCTCTCCTCGGCCGGCGGCTCGCCGGGCGTGCCGATGTCCAGCGCATCGCCGCTGTGGTGTTCGCTGTAGCCGGGCGCGGCATTGACCTGCAGGATCTTCTGCAAGCTTTGCCCGCGCGCGAACTTGCGCGCGAAGATGCCCAGTTGGTAGTCGTGGCTGCGGTAGCCGGAGATCGCCTCCAGCACCACGCCGTCGCGCGCGGCGGCGCGCTGCAGCGCCGGCCAGGCGCGCGCGGCGCCGGCGCTCAGCCACAGCGGGCGCCGGTAGCGGTCGCGACCGGCGGCATGCAGGGTGGCGGGTTCGGCCTGCAGCGGCAGGCCGGTGTCGCGCGCGTAGTCCTCGGCGTCCAGGCCGAGGCCGGCCAGGCGTTCGTGCAAGGCGCTCAGCGGCAGCAGTCCGGCGTCGCCGGGTTGCCGGCGCAGGGGCAGGGCGTCGAGGCGATCCAGCGCCGCCTCGATGCCGGGTTCGTGCATCAGCCGCGGCAGCAGCGCGTGCAGGCCGCGCGCGGAGGCGGCCGCCAGGTAGCGGCCGTCGCACTTGCGCCGCAGCAGCCAGGTCGCCTGCGCGAGCAGGCGCGCATCGAGGTTGCTGCGCGCGCGCAGCAACCCGGCCGGCAGCAGTTCGATGCATTCGGTATTGAGCAGCAGGGCGGGAGTGGGGCGCATCCGCACAGGGTAGGGCTAAGCGCGGTGCGCGGCCAGCCGTTGCAGGTCCTGCAGCAACTGCCGCGGCTGTTCGGGGCTCAGCAGCAGCCAGCGCCCGTTGCGCAGCGGCAGCGCCAGCACGCGGCTGGCGTCGGTGACCAGGCAGAACGCGCGCTGGCCGTTGCGCATGCGGAAATAGCCGGATTTGAAGCCGGGCAACGCGTAGGCGATGGTCTTGCGGGTCGGCGCGAATTCGCCGTGCTCGGCCAGGTCCACCACGCGCGCATGCGCCAGATCGATCTGCGCGATGTCGGTGCGCGCGGCGAACATGCTGGAGCGGACCAGCAGCGTCCGTTCCTGCAGGCGGATGCCGCGCCGCAGGTAGAACAGGCTCAGCACCGTACCGGTCGCCGGCAGCAGCACCAGGGTGGCCCAGTGCAGACGATGGCCGCGGTCCGGGCTGGACAGGCCCACGGCGGCGACCAGGCCGGCGGCGAGCAGCAGCGGCAGCCACAGGCCCAGCAGCGGCAGGCGCCCGGGCGTGGCCACGCGGTAGTCGCGGGAGGTCGGTGCGGCGCGGGAACGGCTGTGCATGGCGGTCATTGTTGTGCGCGGATTCGTTGTGCGCGGATCCACTGCGCGGTATCGGCGATCAGCTGCGGGTCGACATGCCCGGGTTGCCCGTACTCGGCCGGGCCGGGCGCGCCGCTGCCGGCGATGCCGAGGTGGTTGAGCTGCGCATAGCGGTGCAGGGTCGCGTGTGGGTTGTCGCCCAGCGCCTGCTGCCAGCGCTGCCAGTCCGGCGCGGTGACCTGGAAGTCGCGCTCGCCTTGCAGCCATAGCACCGGCTGGCGCAGGGCGAGGACGTCGGCCACCGGATCCACCTTGTCGAACGCGCGCCAGTACGCGGCCGGCAAGTCCTGCGGCGAATCGGTCCGCGCCACCGCGCCGTCGCCGCGAACCTTGGTCACGCGCCGCTCGATCTCGGCCACGCGCGCCTTGCCCTCGGCGGATGGCGTGCCTTGCAGGCCGAGCAGGTAGCGGTTCTGGTCGAGCAGCAGGTCCAGCAGCGAGCGCGCCGGTGCCGCCCACAGGACGATGCCAGCGGTCTTGCCGGACATGCGCGCGATGCGCGCGGCGAGCATGCCGCCCTGGCTGTGGCCCATCACGAAGATGCGCCTGGGGTCGATGCCAGGTGTGCGCGCCAGCGCCGCGACCGCGGCGACGGCATCGTCGGTGGTTTCGTCGTCCATGGTGAAGCCGTCTTCCATGCGCCCGGCGAAGCTTTCCGGCAGGGCGAAGGTGCGCTTGTCGTAGCGCAGCACCGCGATGCCTTGCGCGGCGAGGCCACGCGCGACATCCAGGAACGGCCGGTTCGGGCCGATGGTCTCGTCGCGGTCGAGCGGGCCGGAGCCCTGCACCAGCACCACGGCCGGGAACGGCCCCTTGCCGGCCGGCAAGGCCAGGGTGCCGGGCAGCGGACCGACCGCGAACGCCTGTTCGGCGAAGCCGGCATCGGCGGCGGGCGGCGGCGGGGCCGGTGGCGCCGCCGGGGTCAGCAGCAGGCCGGCGATCTTGCCTTCGGCGTTCACCGAGACATGCAACAGCATCGCCCCGCGTTCGAACTGCAGGCGTCGCTCGATCAGGCTGAGCCCTTGCTGCTGGCGTTCGCTGGCCGTGCCGCGATGCTGCAACGCGCCCATCTGCGCGGACACCATGTGCCAGGCCTCGGCCAGTTTCTCGGCCGGCACCGCTTGCGCCATCGCCGGCGTGAAGTCGCGCTCGGCCGCGGCGATGTCGCCGGCCTGCAAGCGATCCAGCAGCGTGTCGGCAGCCTGTTGCGGCGTGGCCGCCAGCGCGCAGGAGCACGCCAGCAGCAACGGCAGCGCGAGCCGCGACGCGCAGCGCAGGCGCATGTCAGAGCTCCCGCTTGAACATCAGCAGCGGCTTGGTGCCCGGCAGGGTGAGGACGTTGATCAGTTCCCAGCCCAGCTTGCCTTGCTTGCTCAGTTCGGCCTGCAGTTCCTCCATCTTCAGGCCCATCAGCAGATTGGTCTTGGTTTCGAGGGTGAGGTATTCCCAGCGCTTGCTCATGCTTCCGGTTCCTTGTCGTCCTGCGGCTTGGGCAGCCGTCCGGCCTTGCGCAGCGCGTCGCGCAACACGTATTCGATCTGCGCGTTGAGGCTGCGCAGCTCGTCGTCGGCCCAGCGCTGCACCGCTGCCAGCACGTCGGCGTTGATGCGCAGCGGATAGGCCTTCTTCTCGCTCATGCGGGACGGCTCCTGTGCATCCGTGCGGCCGCTGTCGCACGGAAGTGGCGCGGCTCGCGCATCAGTACAGCGAGCCGGCGTTGACGATCGGTTGCGCGCCGCGGTCCGAGCACAGCACGGTCAACAGGTTGCTGACCATGTGCGCCTTGCGCTCCTCGTCCAGCTGCACGGTGCCGTTCTTCTCCAGTTCGGCCAGCGCCATTTCGACCATGCCCACCGCACCGGCGACGATGCGCGTGCGTGCGGCGATCACCGCGTTGGCCTGCTGCCGCTGCAGCATCGCCTGGGCGATTTCCGGCGCATAGGCGAGGTGGCTGATGCGCGCCTCGATCACGTCCACGCCGGCCTGGGTCAGGCGCTCGTCGAGATGGCGCTTGAGCTGCTCGCTGATCTCGGCGGGATGGCTGCGCAGCGAGATCTGGTTGTCCTCGTGCTGGTCGTAGGGATAGCTGGTGGCCATCGCGCGCAGCGCCGATTCGGACTGGATGTGCACGAAGCTCTCGTAGTCGTCGACGTTGTACACCGCCTCGGACGCGTCGATCACCTGCCACACGATCACCGCGGCGATCTCGATCGGGCTGCCGTCCAGTTCGTTGACCTTGAGCCGGCCGCTCTCGAAGTTGCGCACGCGCTGGCTGACCTTCTTCTTCGAATAGAAGGGGTTGTTCCAGCGCAGGCCGTTGTCCTTGACCGTGCCCACGTACTTGCCGAACAGGCTCAGCACCGCGGCCTGGTTCGGCTGCACCGTGTACAGGCCGCACAGGCTGAACAGGGCGGCCGCGCCCAGCAGCAGCGACAGCAGCACCAGCGGCAGCGAGCTCGGCCCGCCGCTGACCGGGTCCTTGATGATGCCCATCACGAACAGCCACAGCGCCAGCGCGGACAGCGCCAGGACGCCGAGCAGAAGCGGAATGCCGGGCAGTGAGCGAAGCGTGCGTTCTTTCATGGCGGTCTCCCCAGGTGTGTGGCGGAAAGATATCACTTTGATATCTCTTTGCAAGGGGGTGTCCGGCACGTTCGCAATGGGACGGGCGCGTCGGGCCGTTAGAATGGCGCCCCTCTTTCCGCGCAGGCACCGCCGCCATGACCACCCTGGGAACCCCGCTGTCCGCTTCCGCCACCCGCGTGCTGCTGCTGGGCTCGGGCGAACTGGGCAAGGAAGTGGCGATCGAGCTGCAGCGCTTCGGCGTGGAGGTGATCGCCGCCGACCGCTATGCCGACGCGCCGGCGATGCAGGTGGCGCACCGCTCGCACGTGCTGGACATGCTCGATGCGATGGCGCTGCGCGAGCTGATCGCGCGCGAGCAGCCGCACTTGATCGTGCCGGAGATCGAGGCGATCCACACCGAGACGCTGGTGGCGCTGGAGCGCGAGCACGGCCAGCGGGTGATCCCGACCGCGCGCGCGGCGCGGCTGACCATGGATCGCGAGGGCATCCGCCGCCTGGCCGCCGAGACGCTGGGCCTGCCGACCTCGCCGTACCGCTTCGTCGATACGCCGGAGGAGTACCGCGCCGCGATCGCCACGGTCGGCCTGCCATGCGTGGTCAAGCCGGTGATGTCGTCCTCGGGCAAGGGCCAGAGCACGTTGCGCAGCGAAGCCGAGATCGACGCCGCCTGGGAATACGCGCAGACCGGCGGCCGCGCCGGCGCCGGCCGCTGCATCGTCGAAGGCTTCATCGACTTCGACTACGAGATCACCCTGCTGACCGTGCGCCATGCCGCCGGCACCTCGTTCTGCGATCCGATCGGGCACTGGCAGAAGGACGGCGACTACCGCGAGAGCTGGCAGCCGCAGCCGATGTCGGCGCTGGCGCTGCAGCGGGCGCAGGAGATCGCGCGCGCGGTCACCGACGACCTCGGCGGCTGGGGCCTGTTCGGCGTGGAGCTGTTCGTCAAGGGCGACGAGGTCTGGTTCAGCGAAGTGTCGCCGCGACCGCACGACACCGGCCTGGTCACCCTGGTCTCGCAGGAACTGAGCGAGTTCGCGCTGCATGCGCGCGCGATCCTGGGCCTGCCGATCCCGGTCATCCGCCAGAGCGGGCCGTCGGCCTCGTGCGCGCTGCTGGCGCACGGCGAGGGCGTGCCGCTGTTCGGCAACGTCGCCGCCGCGCTGCAGGCCCCGGACACCGCACTGCGCCTGTTCGGCAAGCCCAGCGTGCACGGCCACCGCCGCGTCGGCGTGACCCTGGCGCGCGGCGCCAGCATCGACGAAGCGCGCCAGACCGCCCGCGATGCGGCAGCCGCGCTGACCATCGAACTGAAGGCCTGACGGCACGGAAAAGGGACGCGCCAGTCACGCCGTTCCCAATCCCCAATCCCGATTCCCCAATCCCGGCTCTTCAACCCGGCGGCGCGAACCGCGCCGCCGCCAGGCGGATGCTCCACACCAGTTCCACCATCGCCAGGTTGTTGAGCAGCGCTTCGCCGCCGAGGATCAGCCAGTAGCCGCTGCCGTCCACCCAGAACGGGACGAACGACCAGTCCGGCAGCAACAGCTGCGGCTCGCTGTAGAACGACACATAGCCCTGCGCCCCGCTCCAGCCGCGTGCGCTCTGCCGTTGCGCGAAGTCGGAGAAATCGGCCGCGGCCACGCTCAGCGTGTCGGCCTCGTCCTGGCTCAGCCCGGCATGGCCCAGGCGGAAGCCGCCGTCGGAGGCGAGCACCGCGCGGCGTTCGGCCGACAGCGGCGCGATCACGTGCTGGGCGAAATCGTCCAGGCGGATCTCCGGGCCGGGCACCGGGCGCCGCAGCAACTGGATCCACTGCCGCTCGCGCGCCTCGTGCAGCAGGCGCTGCACGTCGCCGTCCACGCGCATGCGCCATTCCGGCAGCGACAGCGCGCCGTGCGCGCTGAGCAGCAGTTGCAAGGCGCGCTGCATGCGGTCCGGTGCGGCGCTGGCGAAACCGTGCAGCACGCCGTGCGGCGTCGGCATCAGCCAGGTGGGGTCTTGATCGTTCATGGCCAGTGGCTTGCGGTGGGAAGAGGGAAGGCGGCGGAAACGCTGCGGCCGCCGAGCAGATCGCGTTGCTGCAACCAGCGCGCGGCGCGGTCCCAGCGGTCGTCCAGCGCCAGCGCGTGGCGGCGCAGGTCGCGGCTGGCGAGCATGAAGGCGAGCTTGTCCTGGCAACTGACGCAGTAGTCGAGGAATTCGCGCTCGCTGCGCGCGGCCGCCAGCGGCTCGCCATCGCACAGCGCCTCCACCACCTCGCGCGCCAGCCGCCGCGAGTGATCCGGATTGGCCCGGCGCATGCGCGCCGGCACGTCGGCCGACGGCCGCGCCAGCACGCTCCAGCGCGTGGCCAGCGCGGTGATCGGCAGCAGCGCATGGCCCTGGCTGTGGCGCAGGAACGCTGCGGCGATGTGCGGCGGCAGGCGCTGCTCGGCCATCTGCAGCGCGGCGTGGCGCAGCGCGCTGTCGTGGCGCGGCAGGCCGACGAACAGGTCGGCGAGCACGCCTTGCACCGGTTCGTCGTCGGCCAACTGCAGCGCTGCATGCAGCCGCGCCAGGTGCGCGCCGGTGTCGTGCGGATCGCGCAGCAGCGCGCGCGCATGGGTGCGCATCAGCAAGCGGGCCGGATCTGGAGCGGGGCGGTTGGCCATGGCGGTACGCTCAGTCCAGCAAGGTGTCGATCAGGTCGATCATGAATTCCGCGTCTTCCATCGCCATCGCCTCGAAGCCCTGCTCCAGGCCGAGCGCATCGAGGACGCCCCGATCCTCGCGGTGCACGGCATCGCCCAGCGCCAGCAGTTGCGCCTGCAGCGCGGGCACCTGCGCGGCGATCCGCGGGTGCGCCAGCAGCACATGGCCGATGTCGCACAGTGCGCTCTGCACCAGCGGCCGCAATCGCTCCCGGGTCAGCCGCGACAGGCGGTGGTAGGCGTCGGCCAGGAACAGGCCGGCATCGGCCTCGCCTTCCAGCAGCAGCCGCGCCACCGCGGCGTAGCTGCTCGCCGGGCGCCAGGCGATGCGTTCGGGATCGAGATCGGCCGGCTCCAGCAGGCGCAACGCGATCAGGCGCACGTCGTGGTTGTCGGTCAGCGCGATGCGGCAGCCGTAGGCCAGGTCTTCGACGCAGCGTGCCGGCGCGTCCGCGGCGGCGGCGATCACCACTTCGTCGGCGTGACCGCGCGGGCGTGCGACCGGCAGATAGCCGTGTGTGCGGATCAAGGCGCTGGCATCGAACGGGCTGGCGTACACCAGATCGACCACGCTGCGGTCGAGCAACTGCTTCTGTTCGGCCGCATCGGCCGGCATCAGCAGGTGCAGGCCGACCCCGGCGCGGCGCTGCAGCACGGTGCTGAGCAGGTACCAGCCGCCGAAGTTTTCCGGTGCGAAATCCGGCGCGACCAGGAAATCGAGGCTCATGCCGGGCTCTCCGCGCATTCGTCCTGCAGCCACTGCGCGTACAGCGGTTGCAGCGCGTCGATGCGCCGCCGCGAGGGCTTGCGCCGCACCGAGGTGAAGCCCACCACCTGGCCGTTGCGCACGTTCGGCAGCGCGGTGGCGTAGACCCAGTAACAGGCGCCGTCGCGGCGCAGGTTCTTGACGTAGCCGTGCCACTTTTCGCCGTCCAGTACCGTGTCCCACAGGTCGGCGAACGCACGCCTGGGCATGTCCGGATGGCGCAGGATGCAGTGCGGCGCACCGATCAGCGTCGCCCGCGGCCAGCCGCTGAGTTCGACGAAGGCGTCGTTGGCGTGGGTGATGACGCCGTCCAGATCGGTGCGCGAGACGATCAGGCGCCCGTCCGGGTAGGCCACTTCGCGTTCGCTCCAGTACACCAGGCGGCGGCTGCCGTCGTGGTAGCGCAGCTCGGCGCTGCGGTGCGGTTCGTGCGGCGGATCCATCGGCGGCAGCGGCATGGCGTCGCTCCTAGAGGATCTGCTGCAGCGCGTGGGCGGCGCGCTTGATGTCCAGGAACACCAGGCCGAGCTTGGCGCTGGGCTTGGCCAGCACGGTCAGCACCGCTTCGCGCCCGGCCGCGCTCATGATCACGTAGCCCAGTTCGCCCTGGATCAGTACCCGTTCCAGCGGCCCGCGTGCCAGCTCGCGCGCGCTGCGCTCGCCCAGCGCCAGCAGCGCGGCCGACATCGCGCCGACGCGGTCCTCGTCCATGCCCTGCGGCATCGCCGAGGCGATCGTCAGTCCATCCAGGGAGATCAGCGCCGAGGCCTCGATGTCGGCGGTGGCGCCGTTGAGTCCCTCCAGCGCCTGTTGCAGCTGTTGCGTTCGCATGCTCGCTATCCGGTGATGCATCCCGACGGGGTGCGGGATGCATTGGATAGCGTTTGCGCAGTCTTGCCCTTGATCTGGATCAAGGCCGCGGCGCGGCGACCCCCAAAGCCCGGATCAGCTCAGTCGCCGGCGACCGCCAGCGCTACGACTCCCTAATCCCGACTCCCCAATCCCGGCTCCCCAGCCACATCCACCCACACCAGGTGATGGTCGCTGCCGTCGGCGATCGCCGCGGCCGGGACGTTGGAGGCCGGCCAGAACACGCCGCTGTCCAGGTAGCGGAAGCCATTGGACGGCAGCACGTAGTCCAGCCGCATCGCGCCGGCTTTCGGCCCGAAATCGCCGGTGACCTGCTGCGGCGGGCCGCGGTGGGCGATGCCGTGCGCGGCATAGGCGCGCGCGGCTTCTTCGCCGCCGGCGCTGTGCGGGGTCGGGTAGTGCAGCACGCGCGGGTGCTCGACCAGCGCGCGGATCGCGTCGTGGCGGCCTTCGCCGTCGATGACGTCGTTGTTGAGATCGCCCAGGATCACGAAGCGCGCGTCGGCGGCCAGGCCGCCGCAACGGCCGGCGTCGTCGCACAGCCATGTCGCGCTGGCATTGTTGTCCAGATACTCGCGCCACAGCCGCAGTTCGTCGTGGTTGCGTGCGGCGTTGCGCTTCTCGGCGCCGTCGAACACCGGTGGCGTGGGATGCGCGACCAGGGCATGGACCAGGCCCAGCGGCGTGCGCACCGGCACGTCCCAGTGCGACTTCGACGACAGCCGCAGTTGCGCCCACACCGCATCGCTGTAGAACGGGCGGCCGTCGGGCGGAACGGTCGGGCGCAACGCGCCGGGCATCGCGCTCCACTTGAACAGGCGGAAGCTGCGCACCGCCGCGGCGTCGATCGGATATTTGGACAGCAGCAGCATGCCGTACTGGCCGGGATGCAGGCCGTAGCCCCAGGCGTCGTTGCCGAGCGCACGGCCGTCGCCGCCGACGCTGCCGTCGTTGTCCAGGTCCAGTCCACTTGGCACGCCGGTGTTGACCGGCGCCAGGTAGCGGTACGGGTAGTGCAACGCGGCGCCGCCGAGCGGCTGGGCGACTTCCAGGTAGCGCTGCTGGAACAGGTCGGCGGCGCGGTGCGCATCGTCGTAGTCGAATTCGTTGAGCAGCACCAGGTCCGGGCGCACCTGCTGCAGCACCGCGGCGATCTTGCGCGCCTGCGCGCTGTCGCCCTGCAGTGCGGCGATCAGGCCGCCGTCCTCGTCCGAATTCAGCGAGGTGTTGAAGGTGGCCAGGCGCAGTGCCGCGGCGGCGGGCGGCGCGGGCGTGGTGGCGGTCGGGGCGGAGCCGGTGTGCGAGCAGGCGCCGCACAGCAGGGTCAGGGCGAGCAACAGGGCGCGTGGGTTCATGCGCGCATGTTCGCATGCGGCGCATGTCGGAACGATGGCGCGGTGGCGGTGCGCGGGGCGGCATTGCGCGGTGGTGTGGGGCGGTGCACGCGGTTGTTCGCGGCATCGGATGGGGTCGGGTCGGGGCTGAAGCCCCTCCTACAGTGTTGCAGCGGGGCGGGTCGGCGCATGTGTTGCGCGCAGCGCGCTCGACTGGCTGCAGGCTCAGTCGCCGAGGCGGCCGGCGCTGTCGTCGAAGTCACGCCAGGTGCGCCCGTCGTAGGCCTGCAGCGGCCGGAAGCGACGCTTGTAGTCCATCTTCTGGTGGCCGCGGATCCAGTAGCCCAGGTACAGATGGCTCAGGCCTTCGCGCTTGGCCCAGGCGATCTGTTGCAGGATCGCCAGCGTGCCCAGCCCGCGCGCGGCGACGTCGGGATCGTAGAAGGTGTAGACCGCCGACAGGGCCTGCTCGGCGATGTCGGTGACCGCCACCCCCAGCAGCGGCCCGCGCTGTCCGTCGGCGGTCTTCTGGCGCATCTCCAGGAAGCGTCCGTGCGACCAGCGGCCGATCAGGAACTGGTCGAACTCGTGGGCGCCGTGCGCATCCATGCCGCCGCCCGGGTGGCGCATGCGCAGGTAGCGCTGGTACAGCGCCAGCTGTTCCTCGTTGCGTTCGGCGGCGACGATGCGCGTGTCGATGTCGGCATTGCGCGCCAGGCAGCGGCGCTGGCTGCGATCGGGCACGAACTCGGCGACCGGGATGCGCACCGCCACGCAGGCGCGGCAGTGGTCGCAATGCGGCCGGTAGACCAGGTCGCCGGAACGGCGGAACCCCCAGCTCAGCGCCAGCGGATACAGCGCGCCCAGGCGCGGGTCGTGCGGGTCCAGCACCAGATCGCGCGCCTGCCGCTCGGGCCAATAGCCGCACGCGTGCTGGCCGGTCTGGAACAGGCGCAGGTCGTCGCTGGCGTCGGTGTGGATGGCCATGCACCGAGCATAGCGCTTCGCGATCGCAGCGGCCGCGACTGTCCGCCGCATGAATGCGCCCCGGCACGGGTCAACCGCGCCTGCAACGGGGCGTTGATTGCAGTGAAGGCGCCGCTGCGCCGGCCCGCTTTGCGGTCCGTCGCTGCTGCGCTGGTGACTGCCGCACGCGCTTGCCGCGCCGGCAGGTGTCTTCCTTTCCCTCAGGGAGTTTTCCATGAATTACCGCAATCCGCTGCTCGCCCTGGCCATGCTCGCCGTGCTGTCCGGCGGTGCCTATGCCGCCAATCCGCCCCCGGCCGATTCCGCCGCGCCGGCCGACGCCGGTTGGTTCGCCAAGCTGGACAAGAACGGCGACGGCGTCGTCGATCGCAGCGAGGCTGCGGCCAACCCGCGCCTGGCCGAGCACTTCGACGCGATGGACAAGAACCACGACGGCAAGCTGAGCCCCGACGAGTTCCCGCGCCATGGCCGTCACGGCGAGCGCGGCGGACGCGGCGAGCACGGCGCGATGTGGGCCAAGCTGGATACCAACAAGGACGGCCGCATCAGCCGCGACGAGGCCAAGGCCGATCCGAAGTTCGCTGAGCGCTTCGACAAGATGGACGCGAACAAGGACGGCTTCGTCGATCGCGCCGATTTCGAGCTGCGCGCCAAGCAGCATCGCGACGCATGGTTCGCCAAGGCCGACACCAACAAGGACGGCATGCTCAGCCGCGCCGAGTTCGATGCGGCGCAATCGATGTGGATGCACAAGCCCGGCCAGAAGCCCGGTCAGAAGCATGGCGCGAAGCCGATGCCGGCCGCACCCGACGCGCACTGATCGTTCCACCACGCAACAGATAACCCGCAACAGGCAATAAGCAACAAGCAACAGCAACAAGGCGCCGATCGACAACCGCCCCTGCGCAGCGATGCGCAGGGGCGTTTTTGTTTTATTTGTCCAAGCAGCGTTCCCGCAGCACACCGGGTCAATCGCCATGCTCCTGTAGGAGCGGTTTCAACCGCGACAGGCACCTTGGCGAAGTGGAGAACTTCGGCAGCCTGTCGGGGCTGAAGCCCCTCCTACAGTGAAGCCAGCCAACAGTGCCGCCAGTCAGTCAGTCGGTCAGTCGGTCGGTCGCGAGCGGTTTCAACTGCCACGGACGCTGTGACGAAATCGCCGGCTTCGGCGGCCGTCGATCGTCAACGGCCACTCCAAACCCTGCAAAAACAGCATGCCTTCGCTGACGATGACGGCTCAGTTGCCGCGCTGCGCCGGTTGCACCCGCACGCGCACTTCGTCGCTGTCCTGCGCCGGTTGCGACGCCGGTGCGGAGGCTGGCGCTGCGGCCGGAGCGGGGACGGGGGCCTGGTTACCGCGATGGCGCAGCACCGTCACCAGCGCCACCGCGCCGATCGCCAGCAGCAGCGCGACGCGCAGCCGCCACGCCCAGCGCTTGCCGCTGTCCGGCACCGCCTGCGAGCGGAATTCGCTCAGGTACGGCAGCGTCTGCGCCGGGTCCTGGCGGGTGCTGTCGATCAGGCCGGACTCGCGCAGCAAGGCGCGCGCGCGCGGCTGGTCGTCGGCATGCACCACCCACACGGTCGGCTGCACCTGGGTCGCCACCGGGTCGATGTAGCTGAACTGGCCGCTGCGCCGGCTGCGATAGGAGCGGCCGTTGCTCAGCCGCACCTCGATGCCTTGCTCGCGCAACAGCTTGGCCACGCCTTCGGCGGTTTCCACGCGTTGACTGCTGAAGATCTGCCGCATCGTCGTCGCCTCAGTCCTTGGCCGGAACCTGCGCCGCGGCGCCGGCCTCGGGCACCACGCGGATCAGGCCTTCCTGCGCGGTGCTGGCGACCAGTACCCCGTCGCGGGTGAAGAACTGGCCGCGCGCCAGCCCGCGCGACCCCTGCGCGCTGGGGCTGTCCAGCGAGTACAGCAGCCAGTCGTCGGCGCGGAACGGGCGGTGGAACCACAGCGCGTGGTCGAGCGAGGCCATCTGCACGTTCGGCGTGTAGTAGCTGATGCCGTGCGGGAAGGTCGCGGTGCCGAGCAGGTGGAAATCCGAGGCGTAGGCCAGCAGCGCCTGGTGCAGTTCCGGCGCGTCGCCGACCGGCTCGCTCAGGCGCAGCCACATCTGCTGGAACGGCGGGCGCTTGGGCGGGTTGAGTTCGTCGCGCGGGTAGACGTGGCGGAACTCGAACGGGCCGCCGCGCGAGAGCCAGCGCTGCACCTTGGTCGGCAGCGTCGCCAGCACGTCCGGGCGCGCCGCCTGGGTCGGTTCGATGTCCTCCGGCTGTGGCACTTCCGGCATCTTCAGCTGGTGGGTGGCGCCGTCTTCCTGCTCCTGGAACGAGGCCGCGCAGAAGAAGATCACCTTGCCGTGCTGCACCGCGGTGACTCGGCGCACCGAGAAACTGCCGCCGTCGCGGGTGCGGTCCACGTCGTAGACGATGGGGTGATCGATGTCGCCGGCACGCAGGAAATAGGCGTGCAGCGAATGCGCGCGGCGGCCGTTGTCCACCGTCGCCTGCGCCGCCGACAACGCTTGCCCCAGCACCTGCCCGCCGAACACGTACTTGGTGCCGATGTCGCGGCTCTGGCCGCGGAACAGGTTGTCCTCCAGCCGTTCCAGCGACAGCAGTTCGATCAGTTCGGAGACGACGGGAGCGGGCGGCTTGGCGGACAAGAGGCGGGGCCTGGGCAATGAGTGTCGACGATTATACCGGGCCGCCCGCGCCCGCCTGCGTGCAGGCGCCGCTCAGCGCTTGCCCAGCCTGGCCACCAGCGCGTGCAGTGCGGCCTGGGTGTCCGGCGCCTGCCAGCTGTCGACGAAGCGCTCGAGCTGGATGTGCTCGTCGGCCAGCGCGGCGTGCAGGTCGGCGCGGGCGATCGCGCGGGTCTGCAGCATCGGCTGCCGCGGCCGCTGCAGCAGTTCCTGCAGCCAGGCCACCGCACGCGCGACGACCAGTTCGGCGTCCACCAGTTCGTCGACCAGGCCGATTTCCAGCGCGCGCTCGGCGCTGACCAGGTCGCCGCCGACCAGCAGCCGCTCGGCGCGGTGCGCGCCGACCACGCGCCGCAGCAGGCGCTGGATGCCTTCCGGCGCGACCAGGCCGACCTGGGTCTCGTTGAGGCCGATGCTGACCGGATGCGCCGGCTCGGGGCTGCGCGCCATCACCCGATAGTCGCAGCACAGCGCCAGCACGCAGCCGCCGGCCGGCGCGTGCCCGGTCAGCGCCGCCACCACCGGGATCGCGCTGTTGGCCAGCGCGCGGGCCGCGCCGAAGAACTGCTGCCAGCTGGCGAGCAGCTTGGCGCGGTCGTCGCCGTGCCCGAGCAGGTGCGGCACGTCCATGCCGGCGGAGAAGATGCGTTCGCTGCCGGACAGCACCAGCGCGTGCACCGCGTCGGCCTGCGCCTGCGCGACCGCCGCGGCCAGTTCGGCGCACAGGGCGGTGTCGAGCGCGTTGACCGGCGCGCGTGCCAGGCGCAGCTGGCGGATGGGGCCGTGGTCGAGAACCTGGATCAGCGAGGTCATGCGAAAGCTTCCGAAGGCGGCGCGGTGCGGGACCGCTATCATAGAGCCATGAAGCTCAAACCATCCGCATGCGTACGGGGGCTGGCCATCGGGCTGGCGTGTTTGGCCGGGTTGGCGCCGGGAGCCGCCTTCGCGGCGCCGGCCGCGCCCAAGGCCGCTGGCTGTTTGCCGCAGTGGCAGGCGGGCTGGGTGCGGCTGCCGCCGAACGCGGCGATGCCGATGGCCGCCGGTTTCGGCCGGCTGCACAACCCGTGCAAGCAGGCGCTGGCGGTGGTGTCGGCGCGCAGCCCAGCGTTCGCCGACGTGAGCCTGCACCAGAGCACGCAGGTGGATGGGGTCAGCAAGATGCGCGAGATCGAGCGCCTGCCGCTGGCCGCCGGCGCCGATGCGGTGCTGCAGCCCGGCGGCCTGCACCTGATGCTGATGCAGCCGGCGCAGCCGCTGCGCGAGGGGGCGAGTCTGCCGATCAGCTTCGTGCTGGAGGACGGGCGCGAAGTGCAGGGTGAGTTGAAGGTGAGTGCGAGCAAGCCGTAGCTTTTGGCGGGACTCGGGACCGGGGACCGGGGACCCGGGGGATGGTCCCGAGTGCGCTGCATCCTGGCTTTTCTGTAGGAGCGGCTTCAGCCGCGACCGGTTCGGTGCCAGGATTTCGGATGGTGCCTGTCGCGGCTGAAGCCGCTCCTACAAGGGCGGGGATTGGGGATTTGGGATTCGCAAAAGCGATCTTGTGTGGCTCTGCCAATCCCGAATTTCGGCTTTCCACAGCCGAACGGCTGGTCATCCCCAATCCCGGCTTTTCAATCAGCCGCAGGCTGCGCGGATCTCGTCCGGCAGCGGCGCGCTCTTGCCGGTTTCGGTGTCGATCCACACCACCACCACGTTGCCGTCCGAGTGCAGCACGCTGTCGTCCTTCTGGTCGACGATGCGGTGGCCGACGGTGATGCTGCTGCTGCCCATGCGCTCGACGAACAGTTCCACCACGATGTCGTTCGGCCACACGATCGGGCGCCGGTAGTTGACGTTGGTCGCGGCCACCACCGGGGCGATGCGGTTGCGCATCGAGAAGCCTTCCACCTGCAGCAGCCAGCGCACGCGCGCTTCTTCCAGGTAGGAGATGTACTTGGCGTTGTTGACGTGGCCCATGCTGTCCATGTCGCGCCAGCGCACGCTGATCGGCACGCGCGCCAGCGGCTTGTGCGAGGGGGAGGAATCGGCGGGGGATGTGCTCATCGTGCGGCCTTCTTGGTCGTGGTCTTCTTGGCCGCCTTCTTGGCGGCGGCCTTCTCGGCTTTGCTCTTGCGCGGCGGCAGCGCGTCGGGCTTGTTGGCCATCGCCGCCGGTTTGGTCGGCTTGGCCGCGGTGCCGGCGGGCAGCAGCTTGGCCAGGAAATGGCCGGTGTAGGAATCCGGATGCGCGGCGATGTCCTCCGGGGTGCCGGTGGCGAGGATGGTGCCGCCGCGATGGCCGCCTTCCGGACCCAGGTCCACCACCCAGTCCGCGGTCTTGATCACGTCCAGGTTGTGCTCGATCACGACCACGGTGTTGCCTTCGTCGCGCAGCTTGTGCAGCACGCCCAGCAGCGCCTCGATGTCGTGGAAGTGCAGGCCGGTGGTCGGCTCGTCGAGGATGTACAGGGTGCGGCCGGTGTCGCGGCGCGAGAGTTCCTTGGACAGCTTCACCCGCTGCGCTTCGCCGCCGGACAGCGTGGTCGCGCTCTGCCCGAGCTTGATGTAGCTCAGGCCGACATCGACCAGCGTCTCCAGCTTGCGCGCGATGGTCGGCACCGGCTCGAACAGCCGCAGCGCGTCCTCCACTGTCATCTGCAGCACGTCGTTGATGTTGAAGCCCTTGTACAGAATCTCCAGCGTCTCGCGGTTGTAGCGCTTGCCGTGGCACACGTCGCAGGGCACGTACACGTCGGGCAGGAAGTGCATCTCGACCTTGATCAGGCCGTCGCCCTGGCACGCCTCGCAGCGGCCGCCGCGCACGTTGAAGCTGAAACGGCCCGGCGAATAGCCACGCGCACGCGATTCGGGCACCTGTGCGAACAGCTCGCGCAGCGGCGTGAACAGGCCGGTGTAGGTGGCCGGGTTGGAGCGCGGAGTGCGCCCGATCGGCGACTGGTCGATGTCCACCACCTTGTCGAACAGGTCCAGATGCTCGATCTCGCGGTACGGCGCCACCGTATGCGAGGCGCCGTTGATCTCGTTGGCGGCCAGGGTGAACAAGGTGTCGTTGATCAGCGTCGACTTGCCCGAACCGGACACGCCGGTGACGCAGGTCAGCAGCCCGGCCGGGATGTCCAGGTCCACGTTCTTGAGGTTGTTGCCGGTGGCCCCGCGCAGGTGCAGGGTCATCTTCGGGTTGGCCTTGTGCCGCTTGGCCGGGATCTCGATGCGGCGCTTGCCGGACAGGTACTGGCCGGTCAGCGAGCGCGGCGCCTTCAGCAGGTCCGCCACCGTGCCCTGGCCGACGATCTCGCCGCCGTGCACGCCGGCGCCGGGGCCGATGTCCAGCACGTAGTCGGCCAGGCGGATCGCGTCCTCGTCGTGTTCGACCACGATCACCGTGTTGCCCAGGTCGCGCAGCCGCGTCAGCGTGCCGAGCAGGCGCTCGTTGTCGCGCTGGTGCAGGCCGATCGACGGTTCGTCGAGCACGTACATGACCCCGACCAGGCCGGCGCCGATCTGGCTGGCCAGGCGGATGCGCTGCGCCTCGCCGCCGGACAGGGTGTCGGCCTTGCGTTCCAGGGTCAGGTAATCCAGGCCGACATCGACCAGGAAGCCGAGCCGCTCGGCGATCTCCTTGACGATCTTGCTGGCGATCTCGCCGCGCCAGCCGGGCAGGTCGAGCTGGCGGAAGAAGTTCAGCGCGTCGTCGATCGGCAGCACCACCAGGTCCGGCAGCGGACGGTCGGCGACGAACACGTTGCGCGCGGCCTTGTTCAGGCGCGCGCCCTTGCAGTCCGGGCACGGCCGCTGGCTGATGTACTTGGCCAGTTCCTCGCGCACCGCCGGCGATTCGGTCTCGCGGTAGCGGCGTTCCAGGTTGGGGATGATGCCTTCGAAGCGATGCTTGCGCTGGCTGCGGCCGCCGGCATCGGTGAAGTAGGTGAAGGTGATGGTCTCGTCGCCGCTGCCGTACAGCACCGCCTGGCGCACGCTCGCCGGCAGCGACTGCCACGGCGCGTCCACGTCGAACTTGTAGTGCTTGGCCAGCGAGGCGATCAGCTGGAAGTAGTAGGCGTTGCGCCGGTCCCAGCCGCGCACCGCGCCGGCCGACAGCGACAGCTCCGGATGCACCACCACCCGCTCGGGGTCGAAGAACTCGGCCACGCCCAGGCCGTCGCAGCTCGGGCAGGCGCCCATCGGCGCGTTGAACGAGAACAGCCGCGGCTCCAGCTCCGGCAGCGAGTAGTCGCAGACCGGGCAGCTGTACTTGGACGAGAACAGCTGCGGCGCGGCCGCGGTGTCGTCCAGCGACTGCACCGAGACCATGCCGTCGGCCAGCTTCAGCGCGGTCTCGAAGCTCTCGGCCAGGCGCTGCTTGATGTCCTCGCGCGGGCGGAAACGGTCGATCACCGCCTCGATGGTGTGCTTCTGGCGCAGCGCCAGCGCCGGCACCGCGTCGATCTCGTACAGCTCGCCGTCCACGCGCACGCGCACGAAGCCCTGCGCGCGCAGCTGCTCGAACACCTGCGCATGCTCGCCCTTGCGGTCGCGGATCACCGGCGCCAGCAGCATGTAGCGCTGCTCCGGGTCCAGGCCCAGGATGTGGTCGACCATCTGGCTGACCGTCTGCGCTTCCAGCGGATAGCCGTGGTCGGGGCAGCGCGGCTGGCCGACGCGCGCGTACAGCAGGCGCAGGTAGTCGTAGATCTCGGTGATGGTGCCGACCGTGGAGCGCGGGTTGTGCGAGGTCGACTTCTGCTCGATCGCGATCGCCGGCGACAGGCCTTCGATGTGGTCGATGTCGGGCTTTTCCATCACGCTGAGGAACTGCCGCGCGTACGCCGACAGCGACTCCACGTAGCGGCGCTGGCCTTCGGCGTAGATGGTGTCGAACGCCAGCGACGACTTGCCCGAGCCGGACAGGCCGGTGATCACGATCAGCTTGTCGCGCGGCAGGTCGAGGTCGAGGTTCTTGAGGTTGTGCGTCCGCGCGCCGCGGATGCGGATGAAATCCATCGCCATGAGGGGTCCGTGTTGTGCCGGCCGGGCGTCAGCCAGGGCCAGCGTGGGGGCGGAGAGGGGACGGCAATCGATCAGCGTACCCAGCTTGTCAGGTGGGGGCAATTGCCGGATTTGCCAGGATTCGGGGGCTGCCGCGGCTGGCCGGTTCAGCCAATCGTGACGGGGCGCCGGGACCGCGCCCGCGCCGGGGTGGGGACTTGACCCTAACCCGCTGAAGCCATTACAATTCCGCTCCTGTCTGCCCGAAGAGGCACGGCAGGGGCGACCACAATAACTACAGAGGAAGTCTGGTCATGTACGCAGTACTGGTAACTGGCGGTAAGCAATACCGCGTCGCGCAGGGCGAAACGCTCCGCGTGGAAAAGCTCGAAGTCGAAGCCGGCAACGAGATCAAGTTCGACAACATCCTGATGCTGGGCGACAGCGACGGCATCAAGCTCGGTGACGCGCTGAACGGCGCCACCGTCACCGCGAAGGTCGTGGCCCATGGCCGTGCCGACAAGGTGCGCATCATCAAGTTCCGCCGCCGCAAGCACCACATGAAGCGTCAGGGACATCGTCAGCATTACACCGAAATCGAGATCACCGGCATTGCCGGTGGCGAAAAGAAGTAAGGAGCAGCAGTCATGGCACATAAAAAAGGCGTAGGTTCCTCGCGCAACGGCCGCGACTCCAACCCGAAATACCTGGGCGTGAAGATCTTCGGCGGCCAGGCGATCGAGGCGGGCAACATCATCGTGCGTCAGCGCGGCACCCAGTTCCACCCGGGTTCGGGCGTCGGCCTGGGCCGCGACCACACCCTGTTCGCGCTGGTGAACGGCAAGGTCGAGTTCTCGGTGAAGGGCGCCAAGAAGCGTCGCACCGTGAGCGTGGTGACCGAAGCGGCTACCGCCGAGGCGTAAGCGTTTCGCCTCCAGGGCCTGCGCCACGGCGCGGGCTTGCTGACGAAAGCCCCGCTTCGGCGGGGTTTTTGTTTTTACGGCTGGGAATCGGGAATGGGGAATTGGGAATGGCAAAGGCGTCTCCCGTCGACTCGTTCCGTTTCCTGGTCATGCAGCTGGTCGGATTTTGCCGATCGGGTGCTGCCAATTAGAATCGACGCCGCGGCGCCGGTTGGCTTTTCCGATTCTCGATTCACCATTCCCCATTCCCGGTTGTAAATTCATGAAACTCGTAGACGAAGCAGAAATCCAGGTCAGTGCCGGCAATGGCGGCAACGGCTGCATCGGCTTCCGCCGCGAGAAGTTCATCCCGCTGGGCGGGCCGGACGGCGGCGATGGCGGCAACGGCGGCAGCGTGTGGCTGGTCGCCGACGAGAACCTCAATACCCTGGTCGATTTCCGCCACCAGCGCGCGTTCCGTGCGCAGCGCGGCGAGAACGGCATGGGCCGGCAGATGTACGGCAAGGCTGGCGAAGATCTGGTCATCACCGTGCCGGTCGGCACCGTGGTGATCAACGTCGATACCGACGAGACCATCGGCGACCTAGTCGCGCACGGCGACAAGCTGCTGGTCGCGCAGGGCGGCAAGGGCGGCCTGGGCAACATGCATTTCAAGAGCTCGGTGACGCGCGCGCCGCGCAAGGCGACGCCGGGCGAGGAGGGCGAGGAGCGCGCGCTGAAGCTGGAGCTGAAGCTGCTCGCCGACGTCGGCCTGCTCGGCTTCCCCAATGCCGGCAAGAGCACCTTCATCCGCGCGGTGTCCGCGGCCACGCCGAAGGTCGCCGACTATCCGTTCACCACGCTGTATCCGAACCTGGGCGTGGTCAGTGTCGAGGCCTACCGCAGCTTCGTGATCGCCGACATTCCGGGCCTGATCGAGGGCGCGGCCGACGGCGCCGGCTTGGGCGCGCAGTTCCTGCGCCATCTGCAGCGCACGCGTCTGCTGCTGCACCTGGTGGATCTGGCGCCGATGGAGGGCGGCGTGGATGGCGTGTCGCCGACCGAGCAGGTGCGGGCGATCGAGCGCGAACTGGAAAAGCACGACCCGGAGCTGCTGGCCAAGCCGCGCTGGCTGGTGCTGAACAAGGCCGACCTGTTGTTCGAGGACGAGGCGCGCACGCTGGCCGAGCAGGTCGTCGCCGAACTCGGCTGGACCCAGCCGTGGTACCTGGTGTCGGCGCTGGGTCGCGACGGCACCTGGCCGATCATGAAGGACGTGATGGCGTTCTTCGACCGCCAGCGCGAGGATGCGCTGGAAGCGGCCGCCAATGCCCCGGCCGCCGATGCGCTCTGAGCGCGGCGGCCGGTCCGGCGCGCGGTTGTCGCCAGCGGATCGCACGCACACGAAAAACCCGGCCGAGGCCGGGCTTTTTCGTAGTGCCGGAAGCGCGAGCGCTTCCGGCAACGACCGCAGCCGGTTAGGCGGCGGTCTTGATCGCCTTGATGCGGGCGGTCAGGCGGCTCTTGTGGCGCGCAGCCTTGTTCTTGTGGATCAGACCGCGCGAGCTGAAACGGTCGAGGATCGGCTGGGCAACGGCGAAAGCGGCTTCGGCGCCGGCGGCGTCGTTGGCGTCCAGGGCCTTGATGACCTTCTTGACGGCGGTGCGCAGCATCGAACGCTGAGCCGTGTTGCGCGCATTGCGCACGACGGTCTGCTTGGCGCGCTTCTTGGCGGACTTGATATTGGCCACGGTGGTGGTTTCCTGGAAAGCTGTGTGGTGGATAAAAACAAGCGGGAGAGTATGAAGGTTCTAAACAACTGCGTCAAGCCAATTGTCAAGAGGGTCGCTGCATGAGCACGCCGCGCATGCTCCGCGGGCTACTCTCGTTCAGCAGCATGACCATGGTCTCGCGCGTGCTGGGGCTGGTACGCGATCAGGCTATCACCATTTCGTTCGGCGCTAACGCGACCACCGACGCTTTCTGGGTCGCGTTCCGCATTCCGAACTTCCTGCGCCGGCTGTTCGCGGAGGGCTCGTTCGCCACGGCGTTCGTGCCGGTGTTCACCGAGGTCAAGGAAACCCGGCCGCATGCCGACCTGCGCGCGCTGATGTCGCGGGTGTCCGGCACCCTGGGCGGGATCCTGCTGCTGGTCACCGCGCTGGGGTTGATCTTCACTCCACAGGTGGCGCTGCTGTTCAATCCCGGCTCCAGCGACGATCCGGCCAAGTTCGGGCTGATCGTCGATCTGCTGCGGCTGACCTTCCCGTTCCTGCTGTTCGTGTCGCTGACCGCGCTGGCCGGCGGTGCCTTGAACAGCTTCAATCGCTTCGGCCTGCCGGCGCTGACGCCGGTGATCCTCAACCTGTGCATGATCGCCGGTGCGCTGTGGCTGGCGCCGAAGCTGGAGGTGCCGATCCTGGCGATGGGCTGGGCGGTGCTGGTCGCCGGGCTGCTGCAGCTGCTGTTCCAGTTGCCGGCGCTGCGCGGCATCGACCTGCTGACCCTGCCGCGCTGGGGCTGGAGTCACCCGGACGTGCGCCGGGTGCTGACGCTGATGGTGCCGACCCTGTTCGGCTCCTCGATCGCGCAGATCAACCTGTTGCTGGACACGGTGATCGCCTCGTTTCTGTTCGCCGGCTCGCAGAGCTGGCTGTCGCAGGCCGACCGCTTCCTGGAGCTGCCGCTGGGCGTGTTCGGCGTGGCGCTGGGCACGGTGATCCTGCCGGCGCTGTCGCGGCACCACGTCAAGACCGACCATGTCGGCTTCTCCAACGCGCTGGACTGGGGCCTGCGCACCACGCTGCTGATCGCGGTGCCGGCGATGCTGGGGCTGATGCTGCTGAGCCAGCCGCTGGTGGCCACGCTGTTCCAGTACGGCAAGTTCACCGCGTTCGACACGCGCATGGCGGCGATGTCGGTGTTCGGGCTGAGCTTCGGCCTGCCCGCGTTCGCGCTGCTGAAGGTGCTGCTGCCGGCGTTCTACTCGCGCCAGGACACGCGCACCCCGGTGCGCGCCGGCGTGGTCGCGCTGGTCGCCAACATGGTGCTGAACCTGCTGTTCCTGGCGATCCTGTACCACCTGTGGGTGCCGGCCGAGCTGCGCGCGCAGGGCGTGCGCGCGGCGCTGGCGGCGGTGCCGGGCCTGCACCTGGCGCTGGGCCTGGCCAGCGCGGTAGCCAGCTACATCAACCTGTCGCTGCTGTGGCGCTGGCTGCGCCGCGCCGAGGTGTACCGGCCGCGGCCGGGCTGGGCGGGTTACCTGTTGCGGCTGGGCGTGGCCTGCGCGGCGATGGCCGCGGTGCTGGGGCTGGGCCTGCACTGGCTGCCGGGGTTCACCACGATGGACAAGTGGCACCGCATCGGCAGCCTGCTGGCGCTGGTATGTGGTGGTGGGCTGGTGTATCTGCTGGCGTTGCTGGCGCTGGGGTTCAGGCCGCGGGATCTGCGCGAGCACTAAGGGCCGGGATTGGGGATTCGGGATTGGGGATTCGCAAGTGCGGCACTTGCGCTTTCTGTAGGAGGGCTTCAGGCCCCGATGCTCTACCGGTAAGGCGTCGGGGCTGAAGCCCCTCCTACAGAAGAGCGGTGCTTGCCCGCCCCGGGCCGATCGCTTGGCGCGGGTTCCTCCGGCGGCCCTGCTGTCCCGGGTCTTGCCGCACCCCGCTATACTCGACGGTTACGCATCATCGGCCGGCGCACTCCAGCGCCGGCGCTTCGGACCGAGGAATGAGCAGGCTGTTTAGAGACGTCGAGGGCGGGACTTTGTTCCCGCAGGGAAGCGTGGTCTGCATCGGCGCCTTCGATGGCCTGCATCTGGGCCACCGTGCGCTGGTGCGCCATGCGCTGGCGCGTGCCCGCGCGCTGGGCGTGCCGGCGGTGGCGTTGAGCTTCGAGCCGCTGCCGCGCGAGTTCTTCGCGCCGGCCGCGCCGCCGCCGCGGCTGACCCTGGCGCGGGCCAAGGTCGAAGGCCTGCAGCAGCTCGGCGTGGACAGCGTGGGCCTGCTGCGCTTCGACCGGCGGCTGTCGTCGATGAGCGCGCAGGACTTCGTGCAGCGCACCCTGGTCGATCGGCTGCAGGCGCGCGAAGTGTGGATCGGCCCGGCGTTCCGTTTCGGCCACAAGCGCGGCGGCGACATCGCGCTGCTGCGCGAGATGGGCGCGCAACTGGGCTTTTCCGCCGGCGAGATCGAGCCGGTGCACCTGCGCGAAGAGCGCATCTCCAGCACCCGCATCCGCGAACTGCTGGTGGCCGGCGAATTCGCCCACGCCGCCGACCTGCTCGGCCGTCCGTACGCGATCGACGGCCGCGTGGTGCGCGGCAAGCAGCTCGGGCGCACCCTCGGCTATCCCACCGCCAACCTGCGCTTCCCGCGCACGCCGGCGCTGTCGGGCATCTACGCGACCTGGGTGCACGGGGTGAGCGAGCAGCCGTGGCCGTCGGTGTCCAGCTTCGGCACGCGGCCGACGGTGCAGGGTGTGGAGCCGCTGCTGGAAGCGCACTTGTTCGATTTCCACGGCGACCTGTACGGGCGCCACATCGCCGTGGAATTCGTCGCCAAGTTGCGCGACGAAGAAAAATTTTCCGATCTGCCGGCGCTGACCGAACAGATGCACCGCGACGCCGCGCTGGCCCGGCGCCTGCTCGCGTCCGCGCCGCGATCCGCGCTGCCGCTCGCACAAGCCCGCGCCTCCGTGCGCGGACTCTCCAATGAAGACAACCGGTAAATCCCCGTGACCCAGGACTACAAAGCCACCCTCAATCTGCCGGCGACGGACTTCCCGATGCGCGGCGATCTGCCCAAGCGCGAGCCGGACACGCTGGCCCGCTGGGAGAGCGAGGGGCTGTACGCGCAGCTGCGCGACAACGCCCAGGGCCGGCCGCTGTTCGTGCTGCACGACGGCCCGCCGTACGCCAACGGCGCGATCCATCTCGGCCACGCGGTCAACAAGATCCTCAAGGACATCATCGTCAAGTCCAAGTACCTGGCCGGCTTCGATGCGCCGTACATCCCGGGCTGGGACTGCCATGGCCTGCCGATCGAGATCGCGATCGAGAAGAAGTACGGCAAGGTCGGGGTCAAGCTGGATGCGGCGCAGTTCCGGCAGAAATGCCGCGAGTATGCCAACGAGCAGATCGACATCCAGCGCCGCGATTTCAAGCGCCTGGGCGTGATCGGCGACTGGGACAACCCGTACCGCACGCTCGACTTCCATTTCGAAGCCAACGAGATGCGCGCGCTGGCCCGCATCGTCGACAACGGCCAACTGACCCGCGGCGTGAAGCCGGTGCACTGGTGCTTCGATTGCGGCTCGGCGCTGGCCGAGGCGGAGATCGAATACGCCGACAAGCAGTCGCCGACCGTGGACGTGGCCTACACCGCGCGCGACGGCGCGGCGCTGGCGGCCGCGTTCGGCGTCGACCTGCCGGAAGGTGTCGAGGTCGCGGTGCCGATCTGGACCACCACGCCATGGACGCTGCCGGCCTCGCTGGCGGTGTCGCTGGGGCCGGACCTGAGCTACGCCCTGGTCGAAGGCCCGGCGCACGACGGCCGCCGCCGCTGGCTGGTGCTGGCCGATGCGCTGGCCGAGCGCGCGCTGCAGCGCTACGGCGTGACCGAGGTGGTGGTGCATGGCCGCGTCGCTGGCGCGGCGCTGGAGAACCAACTGCTGGCGCATCCGTTCTACGACGAGCGCGACATCCCGCTGATCCTGGGCGACCACGTCTCCGACGAGGACGGCACCGGCGCGGTGCACACCGCACCCGGGCACGGCCAGGAAGACTACGTGGCGGCCAAGCAGTACGGCCTGATCGAGCGCTACACCGCCGCGCAGATCAACCCGATCGACGGCCGCGGCGTGTACCTGCCTTCGACCCCGCCGGCTGACGGCGTGGTGCTGGCCGGGCTGCACATCTGGAAGGCCAACGACACCATCGCCGAGGTGCTCGCCGCGCGCGGCGCGCTGCTGGCGCACGCGAGCATGGTCCACAGCTACCCGCACTGCTGGCGGCACAAGACCCCGATCGCGTTCCGCGCCACCCCGCAGTGGTTCATCTCGATGGAGCAGGCCAACCTGCGCGCCGACGCGCTGAAGGCGATCGAGGGCGTGCACTGGTATCCGTCCTGGGGCCAGGCGCGCATCGCCGGCATGGTCGCCGGGCGTCCGGACTGGACCATCTCCCGGCAGCGCACCTGGGGCGTGCCGATCGCGCTGTTCGTGCACCGCGAGACCGGCGAGCCGCATCCGCGCAGCACCGAGCTGATGCGCCAGGTCGCCGACCGCGTCGAGGAGAGCGGGGTGGACGTGTGGTACACGCTCGACGCCGCCGACCTGCTCGGCGAGGAAGCCGCCGACTACGACAAGATCACCGACATCCTCGACGTGTGGTTCGATTCGGGCGTGACCCACGAGGCGGTGCTGGCCGAGCGCGGCATTCCCAAGCCGGCCGACCTGTACCTGGAAGGCTCGGACCAGCATCGCGGCTGGTTCCAGTCCTCGCTGCTGACCGGCGTGGCGCTGGACCAGGCGGCGCCGTACCGGCAGTGCCTGACCCACGGCTTCACCGTGGACGAGCACGGCCGCAAGATGTCCAAGTCGCTGGGCAACGGCATCGAGCCGCAGGACATCATGAAGACGCTGGGCGCGGACATCCTGCGCCTGTGGATCGCTTCCAGCGACTACAGCAACGAGATGTCGCTGTCGCAGGAGATCCTCAAGCGCAACTCCGACGCCTACCGGCGCCTGCGCAATACCGCGCGCTTCCTGCTCGGCAACCTGCACGGCTTCAACCCCGCCGCGCACCTGCGCACCCTGCCGGAGCTGGTGGCGCTGGACCGCTGGATCGTGCATCGCGCCTACGAGGTGCAGGAGCAGATCAAGGCCGCCTACGCGCGCTACGACTTCGCCGCGATCGTGCAGGCGCTGCTGAACTTCTGCAGCGTGGACCTGGGTTCGCTGTACCTGGACGTGACCAAGGACCGGCTGTACACGATGCCGGAGGACTCGCACGGCCGGCGTTCGGCGCAGAGCGCGATGTTCCATGTCGCCGAAGCGTTCGTGCGCTGGATCGCGCCGATCATGAGCTTCACTGCCGACGAACTATGGGGCTACCTGCCCGGCGCGCACGTCGGCAACGTGCTGTTCGCGACCTGGTACGAAGGCCTGGCGCCGCTGCCGGAGGATGCGCCGCTGAGCGCGGCCGATTTCGAGCAGCTGCTGGCGCTGCGCGAGCAGGTGGCCAAGGTGCTGGAGCCGATGCGCGGCAACGGCGTGATCGGCGCGGCGCTGGAGGCGGAGATCACCGTCGCCGCCGACGCGGCCACGGCCGCCAGGCTGCAGCCGCTGCAGGAGGAATTGCGCTTCCTGTTCATCAGCGGCGACGTGGTGGTGCGCGAGGCCAGCACCGACGAGATCTTCGTCAGCGCCCAGGCCACCGCCAAGCAGAAGTGCGTGCGCTGCTGGCACCATCGCGCCGACGTGGGCGTGGATCCGGCGCACCCGGAACTGTGCGGCCGCTGCGTCGGCAACATCGACGGACCGGGCGAGGAGCGCACCTGGTTCTGATCCGTTCCTGCGCGGCGGCGGCGATGCCTTCGCCGTCGCCGTCGTGACTTACGCCGCGTCGTTGTCTTTCATACCCACCCTTCGCCCGAGGCGGACCCCGCGCATGACCGTACGACCCAAACCCTCCGCGCTGATCTGGCTGCTGCTGTCCGCGCTGGTGATCGGCCTGGACCAGTGGAGCAAGGCCTGGGTGCTGTCCAGCCTGCCCGAGTTCACCGCGGTGCCGGTGATCGACGGCTTCTGGAACTGGTACCGCACCTACAACACCGGTGCCGCGTTCAGTTTCCTGAGCCAGGCCGGCGGCTGGCAGCTGTGGTTCTTCACCGCGCTGGCGGTGGGCATCAGCGGCCTGCTGGCCTGGTGGCTGGCGCGCACCCCGCGCGGCGACTGGCGCAGCGCCATGCCTTACGCCCTGGTCATCGGCGGCGCGATCGGCAACGTCATCGACCGGCTGATGCATGGCCATGTGGTCGATTTCATCCAGTGGTACGTGGGCGACCACTACTGGCCCTCGTTCAACATCGCCGACTCGGCGATCGTCGCCGGCGCCGTGGGCATCGCCCTGTTCGGCGTGTTCGACGGCAAGTCGAAGCGAAAAGCGGGATAATTGGAGCCATGGACGTCCTGCTCGCCAATCCCCGTGGTTTCTGCGCCGGCGTCGACCGTGCGATCGAGATCGTCAAACGCGCCATCGAGACCCTGGGTGCGCCGATCTACGTGCGCCACGAGGTGGTGCACAACCGCTTCGTGGTCGACGACCTGAAGCAGCGCGGCGCGATCTTCGTTGAGGAACTGGACGAGGTGCCCGACGGCAACACGGTCATCTTCAGCGCCCACGGCGTGTCCCAGGCGGTGCGCCAGGAGGCCGAGCGGCGCGGGCTGAAAGTGTTCGACGCGACCTGCCCGCTGGTCACCAAGGTCCATTTCGAAGTGGCCCGGCACTGCCGCGCCGGCCGCGACGTGGTGCTGATCGGCCATGCCGGCCACCCCGAGGTGGAGGGCACGATGGGCCAGTGGAACCGCGAACGCGGCGCCGGGCGCATCTATCTGGTCGAGGACATCGAGCAGGTCGCCACGCTGGACATCCAGCAGCCGGAGAACCTGGCCTACACCACCCAGACCACGCTGTCGGTGGACGACACCCGCGGCATCATCGACGCGCTGCGCGAGCGCTACCCGGCGATGCAGGGGCCGAAGAACGACGACATCTGCTACGCCACCCAGAACCGCCAGGACGCGGTGCGCGACCTGGCCAGGCAGTGCGACCTGGTGCTGGTGGTCGGCTCGCCTAACAGCTCCAATTCCAACCGGCTCAGCGAGCTGGCGCGGCGCGACGGGGTGGAGTCCTACCTGATCGACGGTGCCGAGGAGATCGACCCGGCCTGGATCGTCGGCAAGCGCCGCATCGGCCTGACCGCCGGCGCCTCCGCGCCGCAGGTACTGGTGGATGGGGTCATCGCGCGGCTGCGCGAGCTGGGCGCCGACGGCGTCGGCGAACTGGCCGGCGAACCGGAGTCGATGGTGTTCGCCCTGCCCAAGGAACTGCGCCTGCGCCTTGTCAATTGACCGGCGGCCGGCGCCCCCCTAGAATTGGCGGTTCAGCCGGAATAGCTCAGTTGGTAGAGCGGCGCATTCGTAATGCGTAGGTCGTAGGTTCGATTCCTATTTCCGGCACCAGATTCAGCGAAAAACCCCGGCCTTGGTCGGGGTTTTTTGTGGGCGGGACTGGGGCAAAGTCCATGAAATCTAGGTCATTGCCTCTCACAAGGCCTATCTGGACTGAAGCTGGGGACAGGAGTCGTGAGGCAGAGTGTCGCTTCTAGACGTGCTACCTAATGCATCTCGAAGTGGTTTCGACGTCAATCGGCGAGGGGCAATCTGTTGAGGCCATCCGTAGTTGAATCAGGTCGCTTCCTGTGACTAAGTGGGGCTAGGTAAGCTTGCGATGGGTTCGAAGCTATTAACTCTCTATTCTGATGAAAAGGCGAGGGCTGAAGATTCTTCTGCCTATGGTTTACTTGATGCCGCCGACTATCGTGGAGGCACGCGACGTCAGTGGCTTAAGAGGCTCGCCACTTGGACGGTGCTCTGGAGTGATTAGTCTTCCAAGCGGATCTTTCTCTACAATTAAAACCGTGAACTGAATGGCTAAATTAACTGGAATTGCCTCGCTTTAGTGTTGGCGGGGTAAGGCGAACAAAGTTCAGGGCGTATGAAAACGGATCTCTATGGAAATCACGCTTCATGCGCATTGCCAGGTCAAAAATTATAAATTCTCCTTGCGTGGCCATTGATCCTCTCTTTAAAGAGGATGCCATTCGTTCCCATGGCTGCGTCTCTTCATCGTTAGAGCGTCGCATATCTCCGTCGAACATCACCATCACAGTAGACGGTCGTGAGAAAAACTTCTCAATCGCAGCCCACTGTGCAGTACGCCCAATTGATGCGAAAAGTGTCTTTCGAGACTGAGGGGCATCGTTAGGAATTGGAGTGAAAGATTGATCATTTATTAGCTCGTTAAAGAACTGAGGACAAGAAAACCGAATGCAAGAAATGAAGCAGTCAATGACTGGGAGTCTTTTGGGGTTGTCTTCTCGTGAATGTATAAACGCCGCTAACATTGTAAGCGCCTGAGATTGGTCTCTAAGACTGAGATCCATTGCGTTGGCCATAGATGGAAAGTGGAGCTGATAGGCCGCTTTATCTATATCATCAATTTTTAGATAATTGAAGGATTCTTCAATTGCATGTCTGTTAATTCCAGTGCTGAAGCTGAGAGCGTCATCGGGCGATGCGTAAGGCAGAATGTAAGTGCTGGCAAGATATATGGCATAGACCTCCTTGGATGGTGGGGGAAGGTGAAACTCGAAATCAAAGAACTTTCTCAGATACAACTCTCCATCCACGTGTGATCCATAGACTGTGTTTACCGCAGAAGGCAAGTTTCCACGGTCCGTTGCAATCAGGAAAGTCACTCCGGCTACGTCGAAGTAATGCTTGATGCGTTCTAGCATCTTGATTGCGTAGTCTGGCCGGCATCTGTCCAGTTCGTCGATAATAAGAAGGATTGGAAGGATAGGGCGATTCTTGGTGCGACTAGTTAATGTATCCCGTATTTCAATAAGTGTCTCTTTGAATTTAGGCAGTGCCTCTCTCTTTGATCGCTGATTTTCAACCCACTGATCAGCGATCTCTGCAATAGGAGCAATAACCTGTCCGCTTCCCGGATATATTGCCTCGGCGGCTGGTGCAGAAGTGGACCGCAATACTTCCCAGCTGTGCTTGGCGATCTTAAGGATCGTTTTCTCTGTCATGGCTTTCTTTGAATCGCTTTTGCTTCTCTTTTTCTTCTCATCGAGGCTTGCGATGAGTTCAGTCGTTATGGCTTCGAGTGGATCGTCAAAGCTGTCATTCTTCCACGCGTCCACAATGATTGTTGGAATTGAGAATTCGCTATCGATATGGGTGGCTAGCCTTCTTAGGAAGGTGGTTTTTCCCGTTCCCCAAGGGGATTGCAGTGATATGACAATTGGGTCGGCCGTACTGGATGCAATTAGTCGGCATAGAACTTCTGCATCCCGCTTGCGATTGAAGGGGTCGCCCTTCCATGCATTTTTACTATCAATGGATGGATGCTTTGGTTTTCTTAATAGCGCTGTCATTTTTTTCTCGGTTTATGTGGATGCTTCGGGAGTCAAACTCTAAATCTGGTTGCATAAGTGATTGGTCCACTTTATTGCTTTACTGGAGCAGGGTTTAACTTTCAAGTGTGAGCACGTGTCGAAGCAATAATGGCGGCTCCATGCTCTGGCATTTTGGGCCGCCAGTGTTATTCGCTTGAGCGGGCCTTCGTGTTTGGCTCCGCCACCGATGCCGCTTTCCAACTTTGGACATGCGGCAATGCATGCCCAACACCCAAGTTGATCCCCGCACCTATCAGTAGGGTGATAGCGGCGGCAACCGCGCTGCGCCATAGGGCGATCCGCATCCGGTGGCGGAACCAGACGATCTGCACGCACCAGAACCAGAGCGCCTGTCGTTCGCTTGCCTGCTCGGCCCCGCCGATGCGCAGGATGAGCCTCGGCATTGCTTGCGCAGGCGGTTCGAGGGCGAGGCTAGCAGACCCGCGATCCGTACCTGCGTGAAGCCTGTCCCGCCCGCGCTGGCGGCGGAAACCCTGTCAGGCGCACGCCACGGGCAGGAGTCGATCGATCATGGCGCAGCCGCGGTGGCGGGCAACGAGCAGGCGGTCTGCGCGCTGCCCGGCTTGTGCCGCCACTGCCACGTCGCCACGGTCTCGCCGCGCGGCTTGTACGAGACCGTCAACTGCTTGCCATCGCGCAGCAACTGCAAGGCGAGGACGCCGTCCTGCTCCCCCTGCAACTGATCCTGGCCGACCGGGCGGGTGATTTCGTCGCCGTTGCGGATGCCGGCCTTGGCGGCCGCCGAGCCGGGGATCAGGTCGCGGACGATGCGCGGGGATTCGGTCAGCACGGCGGGGGCGAAGCCTAGTTCGTAGCGGCGCATGGGTTGGGAGATGCGTTCGAAGCAGGGGCCGAAGGCGTCGCTGGCCGGTAGCGGTGCGGCGCCGTCGAGCATGGCGTGCAGTTGGCGTACCGCTGTTTCGCCGAGGTTGTCGCGCAGCAGTGCTTCCCAGTCGGCGATGCCGAGCGGCTTGTCGCGTTGCCGGCGATGCAGCATCGCCAGGATCAGGTCGTCCAGCGATTTGCGGCCGCCGCTGGCCTTGCGCAGGGCGTCGTCGACGGTGACGAAGTACAGGAAGCCGCGGTCGTAGGGCAGGGTGCGGATGCGGGTGTCCTGCCAGAACCGCGTGGCCACGTCGCCATTGGGCGCGTTGCCGAGGAGGTTGGTGTAGTAGCGGGCGGCGGTGTAGTTGAGGTCCTTCAGGAACGCGTCGGCGTCGATCATGCCGTAGCGGAACGGCAGGCGCGCCTGATAGAACACCGCGGTGCCTTCGTTGAACCAGGCTTCGCTCAGGCTTTCGCCGTCGTACTGCGAACTCATGTGCGGCTGGAAGGTGTGGAACATCTCGTGGGCGAGGGTCAGTTCGAGCTGTTGCGGGTCGTTGCCGCGGTCGTCGTCGTAGGTGACGACGAAGGAGTTGTACATGCCCATGCCGCCGCCGGGGTTGACCCGGTTGCGGCGCAGGAACACGCCATAGGGCGTGGCCGGCACGGCGAAGAAGGCCTGGTAGTGCTGGCGAAGTTGTTGGGTCCAGGTCAGCAGTTTTTCCGCGTCGAACGGGGTGTTGCCCTGCCAGGCGGAAAAGAAGCCGGTGGCGTCGGGCGCCTGCGGGTACAGGCCGATCTTGCCGGCCATGAAGTAGCTGCTGTCCAGCGCTTCCATGCCGACGTCGCGCGCGTTGCGGTCCTGCAGGCTGCTCACGGCATGCGCGCCCGCGCCCAGCGCCGACAGGTCCCAGTGCAGGTCGATGTCGTGCTGGCCGCTGGTCGGATGCAGCAGGAAGGTGGCGCCGGCGCCGGAGAACGCGCCTTCCTCGCTGCGCAGTTCGATCGGCGGTGCGGCGCCGCGCGCGGCCAGCGCTTCGGTCATCGCCGCGCGATAAGAGAAACGCAGGATGCCGGCGACAGCGCGATCGGCGTACCACTCGCGCTGCCGGGCCGGGCCTTCGCCCTGGTCGCGATAGCGCAACTGCACGGCGCCGCGGTCGTCGCTCGCGGCCAGTTCGCCGACGCTGGCGGCGATGGTGGGCACGTTGCTGGTCACGTGCGGCATCGCCAGCACGGTGGTGCCGGCCGGTGTGGCCGGCAGCGGGATGGCTTCGTCCACCAGCAGTGCCTCGATCCTGCTGCCGGCGGTGTCCGCCTGCGCGTGGATGGTGATCGCGTACGGCGCGTCGGTCGCGGCCAGGGCCGGAGACACGGCCGCGGCGAGGGCCAGGAACAGGCAGCGGTGGAGTGGCATCTTCATCGGCAAGGGTCGCGGCAGGTGGGGATCAGGGCGAACAGCGGGCGGCCAGGGCCGGATCGACGGCGAAGCGCCAGGCGTCCACGCGCGCGCTGCGCGGCAGGTAGTCAATTTGCACCGGCTTGCCGTCGCGCTCCAGTTTCAGTTGCATATGCGTGTGCTCGTCGGCCATCGCCTGTTCCAGCGGGGTGTATTCGACGATGCGGTCGTTTTCCTGCACGCCGGCACGGGCGGCGGCAGAGTCGGGCAGCAGGTTCTTGATCACGCCCATGCGCATGCGATCGAAGCCGAGCTCGAACGGCTGGTGCGGCGCCGGCACCACGCGGTAGCAGCCGAACACCGGCGCGGGCGGCACGATCAGTTTGCCGGCGACCATCGCGTCGAAGTCGCCGCCGGCGCCGGCGCCGAGTTCGCGCACCACCATCGCGCGCCATTCGGGCACGCCGATGGTTTCGCCGGCGCGCTGGCGCTTCAGCACTTCCAGCACCAGGTCGTCCACCGAATGCGCCTGCCGGCCGTACTGGCGCAGCTGCGCATCGACGCTCACCAGATACATGAAGCCGCGGCCGTACGGCACGCGCTGGGCGCGCGCGTCCTTCCAGAAGCGTTCGCCGGCGGCGCTGTTGTCGAGCGCGCGGAACGGGTTGTCGTAGTAGCCGTCGGCGCGGTGGTTGATCGCCTGCAGGAAAGCATCCTTGGCGTACACGCCGGCGCGCAGCGACAGCAGCAGCGAGTAGAACTCGGCGGTGCCTTCGGTGTACCAGGCGGTGAGCGCGTGTTCCTCGCCGTCGAGCTTGGGCCAGGTGTGGGCCATTTCGTGCGCCAGCAGCGCCTGCGGGCCCTCGGCGATGGTCTGGCCCTGCGGCCCGTAGCCGAACATGAAGGAGTGCGCCAGGCCGGTGCCGCCGCCGGCCGGGTACGGGTTGCGGCGGGCGAAGGCGCGATAGTCCGAGCCGTCGTCGCCGAAGAAGCGCGCCATGTAGCGGTACAGCTGGCCGGTCTGCCTGGCCAGCAGTTGCGCGTCGAACGGTGGAGCATCCATCCAGTAGAAGTGGAAGACGTCGTCGTCGTTTTCCGGCACCCGCTGCATCGCGCCGACGGCGTAGTAGGAGAAGCGCAGCAGGTCGGTCGGCCCGGTCGTGCGTTGCTCGCCTTCGCCGACGCTCCACACGCCGCGCGCGCCGGCCGGCAGTGCGCTCAGGTCCCAGCGCAGGTGGATCTGGCGCGGCGCCTCGCCCGGCGGCAGCGCCATGAAGTAGACGCCGGCGCCCATCAGGCCGCCGTCCTGCGCGCGCAGGTCGAACAGCGGGCCGTTGCGGGTGTCGGCATCGACCTTGCGTGGCGGCGTGGCGTAGTCCACGTCGACGTCGCCGACGCTGGCGCGGGTGGCGAGGTAGTTGCGGTACTTGCCGGACGGGTCCGGCGCTTCGTCGACGGCGCGCAGCGGCAGGGCGCCGCGCGCGTCGCGCACCTGGATCTGTTCGGCGCTGTAGGCGGCGGTCGGCGTGGACACCAGCTCCACCGGCATGCGCAGCAGCGGCGCACCGGCGGCGACCTTGGGCGCGGGCAGGTGCAGGTGCACCTGCAGCGCGCCGATCTGGCCGGCATCGGCCTTGGGCGTGAGCACCACGTCCAGCGGGATTGGGGCCAGCAGTACTCGGTCCGTATGCGGTTCGGCGGCGAGCGCGGCGCAGGCCGGCGCCAGGAGCAGGGCGAGGGGGAGCCAGCGGGAGGTGCGTGCGGTCATGGTTTGGCCTGGGGCAGGTAGGCGATGCATTCGATTTCCACCTTGGCGCCCAGCGCCAGGGCGTTGGCGCCGATGGCGCTCCGTGCGGGCAGGTGGCCGGGTTTGAAGCGGCGCACGTACAGGGCGTTGAACGCGGGCCATTGCGCCATGTCGGTCAGCATCACCGTGCACTTGGCGATGTCGTCCATGCCGGCGCCGGCCAGGGCCAGGGCGCTGGCGACGTTGTCCAGCGCGTTGTTGGCCTGGGCGCTGAACTCCTCGGGCAATCCGCCCTGCGCGGCGCTGCCGATCTGGCCGGAGACGTAGAGCGTGTCGCCGGCACGCACCGCGGCCGAGAACGGCGCGCCGGGCGCGGCGCCGTAGTGGTGCAGCGCTGCCGGCGCGGCCTGTGCGGTCCACGGCAGCAGCGCGCACAGCAGCAATGGGAGTCGCTTCATGACAGGGCCTCGATCAGACGTTCGACATCGTCGCTGCCGTTGTAGAACGATGGCGACACACGGAAGTAATTGCGGTACAGGGTGACTTCGACGCCGGCCGCCTTCAGCTTCGGCGCCAGCCGCTTGCCGACGTCGCGCTGGGCGAAAGACACCAGCGCGGAGTTGGAATCCGGCGGGGTCATCGGGTCGAAGCCCAGCCGCGGGATCGCGGCGTGCAGGCGCGCCAGCAGCGGTTGCCGCCATTGTTGGATAGCGTCCACGCCGATGCGCTCGATCAGTTCCAGCGAGGTCGCCAGCGCGGCGGCGGCGGAATTGTTGAGCGTGCCGACTTCGATCTTGCCGGCCAGGCCGCCGATCGCCTGCGTTTCCAGCGGCGGCTCGCCGGGCGGGTCGAACGGCAGGAGGTGCGAGACCGTCTCGCCTTCCTGGCGGTAGCCCCAGACGATCTGCCGCAAGGCGTCCTGGCTGGCGCGGCGCGCATACATCACGCCCAGGCCGAAGTCGCCCATCAGCCACTTGTAGGTGGAACTGGCGGCGAAATCCACGCCGCTGCCGTGCAGGTCGATCGGGGTGTTGCCGGCGGCCTGGATCAAGTCGGCGTAGACCAGCGCGCCGCGGCTGTGGGCCAGGTCGCAGACCGCCTTGAGGTCGTGCTGGAAGCCGTTGACGCTGGACACCAGGGTCAGCGCGACCAGGCGCGTGCCCGGGGTGATCGCCTTGTCCAGATCCTCCAGGCGGATGCGGTTGTCGTGCGGGCGCACCACCTGCACGTCGAGGCCGCGCTTGGCCAGTTCCATGTACATAAACAGCGAGCCGTTGAAGTGGTAGGCGTCGGTGACCACGCGCTGGCGGCTGTGCGGAATGCCGAGGCCGTTCAACACCAGGTTCTCGCCGACCATGGTGCTGGGAATCCACGCCAGTTCGTCGCGGTCGGCATGCAGCAGCCGGCCCAGCGCGGCCATCGCGCGCTCGCGGTCGCCGCCCATGTCGACCTCGTCGGCATTGGCATTCATCAGCCGCGCATCGAGGAAGCCGCGTTGCGCCTGCGCGGCGGCGCGGCTGACCGGATGCATGTAGGCGCCGTTGAGATAGCAGCCGGCGATCTCGAAGGCATTGCCGAGGCCTTGCAGGCCGCGTGCGGGCGTGGAGGCGGCGGTCGCAGCAGCGGTTGTTGCGTTGCTGGCGTCGGCGAGGCCGGACAGCGCTGCGGACAGCGGCAATGCGCCGGCGGCCGCCAGCAATTGCCGGCGGGTGAGGTCGAAACGGGGCGAGCGGGTGTCCATGGTGGCGTTCCGGCAGGCGAGGGTCAGTTCAATGCAGTTCGGCTTCGGCTTCGATCTCGACCGGGATGCCGAACGGAAGCTCGGCCATGCCGACCGCGCTGCGCGCATGTTGGCCCAGTTCCGGCCCCCACAGCGCCAGCAACAGGTCCGAGCAGCCGTTGATCACGTTCGGCAGGCGCTGGAAGCCGGGCGCGCAGCGGACCATGCCGAACACGCGCACCCAGCGCTTGATGCGTTCCAGGTTGCCCAGGCTGCGTTCCAGGCTGGCCAGCATCGACAGGGCGGTGGCGCGCGCGGCGGCATAGCCCTGGGCTTCATCCAGTTCGTCGCCGACGCGGCCGACGCCGCCGGCCATGCTGCCGTCGGCGTGTTGCGGGCCGTGGCCGGAGATCAGCACGCGGGTGCCGATCACGTGCACCGGCGCGAACGGCAGGATCACCCCGTCGGGCACGCGCAGCGGTGGCGGCAAGGTCATGCCGAGCGCACGCAGGCGCGCGCTCACGGTGTCGGAGGGGAGGACGTGCGGGGTCTGCATGGGATGCGGGATCGGGTTCATTGAAGTTTCTTCGGGGCCGGCGCGAACGGGGCCACGCCCAGGGCGCGGTAGATCTCGGCGGGCAGGTACAGGGTCTGGTCCTTCACCACCAGCGCGGGCTGGCGGATCGCGGCGATGTCGGTGGTCGGATCGCCGGGCAGCAGCACGAAGTCGGCCTGCTTGCCCGGATGCACGCTGCCGAGCCGGTCGGTGCGGCCGAAATGCAGCTCGCTCTGCCAGGTGCCGGCGCGCAGCGCCTGCTGCGGGGTCAGCCCGGCGGCGACGTACAGTTCCAGTTCGCGGTGCACGGTGAAGCCGGTGCTGTCGTCGGTGCCAGGCAGCAGCACGGTGCCCTGGCGGTGCAGGCGGCCGATCAGCTGCAGGGTCTTGTCCAGCGCGCGGCGGTACTGCGCGTCGGCCTGCGCGTCGAGGTCGGGGACGAAGGTGCGCTGGCGGTAGCGCTGGTAGGCGATCGGCATGTGCGACAGGTACGGCGCATCGGCGGGCGGCACGCTGCCGGCACGGCTGAGCATCAGCCGCTCCACGATCACCTCGGTGGTGTCCAGGGCGATGTCGCGCTGGCGCATCAGCTGCAGCGTGTGGCGCACGTTCGGCGCGTCCAGGTCGAGGTCGGCGACGCGCCGCATCGCGGTCAGCCGCAGCGGCGTGCGCGTGTCTTCTTCGGGGGACAGTACCCAGCCGAGCATCAGCTGGTTGATGTGGGTGATCTCGTCGTAGCCGGCGGCGATCATCGCGTCGGCGTTGGTGAAGGCCGGGATGTGGCCGGTGACGCCCATGCCCAGCGCATGCGCGCGTTCGGCGATCGGCGCCACCCAGGCCGGGTTCATCGAGTTGTAGAGCTTGATCTGCCAGTAGCCGTGGGCCTTGTACCAGGCGACGTCCTTCAGCGCGTCGTCCAGCGTATCGACGACGAAGCCGTTGCGCGCCGAATACGGACTGCGGCCTTCCAGGAAGCCATTGCGCACGATGCGCGGGCCGGCGATCTCGCCGCGTTCGATGCGCGCGGTCAGGTCGAGCAGGAAGGCGTTGTCGTTGCCCATGTCGCGGGTGTTGGTGACGCCCGCGGCGAGGTACCACAGCCCGGAGGACAGGGTGCTGTGCGAATGCATGTCGTGCAGGCCGGGAATCACCGTGCCGCCGTTGCCGTCGTAGACGCTGTCACCGGGCGCCGGCTGCCAGCGCGCGTCCATCGAGACGATGTGCCCGTCGGCGACATGCAGGTTCACCGCGTCGCTGCGCAGTCCGTTGACCGGATCGAACACATGCACGTTGCGCAGCCACAGATCGCGCGTCAGCGGATGCGCGAGCTGGCGCTGCAATGCCTGCGCATGCGCGAACTGCTGCGCCTTCACCGCGTCGGCGATGGTCGCCACCTGCGCCTGGTAGCCGTCGCGGATCGCCATGGCGTCGTCGTCGATGTCGGCCAGCAGCGCGTCGTCGGCATCGACGGCGAGGTAGTGCGGTTCCAGGTCCAGGCCGGACAGCCGCAGCAGCCGCGCCTGCAGCGGCGGCGCCCCGGCCTGGCCCTGCAATGCCAGCGTGCCGACCAGTTCCAGTTGCATGCGGCCGCTGGGCAGCACGTCCAGGGCGTGGTCCGGCGCGGCCAGCAAGGCCTTGGCGTAGGTCCACATCGCCCAGGGGCTGCTGTCGTTGGCGATGTACAGCGCCGGTCGCGGCCGCGGCGTGCGGCCGCTGTCGGCCTGGCTGCTCCATTCGGCGATGCCGTCGCGCCATTGATAACGCTCGGCGACCTTGCCGCCCATCAGCGAGGTGCCGGCGATCGACCACGCCAGCGGCAGCGCATGCGCGCCGAGCACGATGGTCTCGTGGTGCTTGGGACCGCGGCCGTTGTTGTCGACGTGGTAGTCGACCTCGTAGGTGTCGCCGTTGGCCGTGGCCTTCAGGTAGCCGACGTTCTCGCCGTTGGCGATCAGCACCAGCGATTGCGGCGCGGTGGCGGCGCACGCGGCGTGGCCGGCGAACGTGCAGGCGATGGCGATGGCGATGGCGATGGACAGCGGCAGCGTGCGGCTCATTGCAGGAAGTCCTTCAGCAGGCCATGCAATTGCGGGCGCAATGCGTCTTCCGCGAACACCGCATGGCCGCCGGGCAGCAGGCGGAAATCGATGCGCGCCGGATCCAGGGCGCTGTGGTGCAGCGCGTACCAGGGGCCGAGCGCGGGCACGGCCAGGTCGTAATAGCCGTTGAGCGCCAGCACATGGAAGCCGGGATTGGCCTGCGCCAGGCGGGCCAGGTTCGGCGTGGGATTGAAGCGCAGCGCGCTGCCGAACGGACGCGGGCCGGCGCCATCGTCGGCGCTGAAGCGCCAGGCCATGGCGATATCGATGTCCAGGCTGACGTAGTCGCGCGGCAAACCGTCGCCGAACAGGCCATGCAGGTAGTCGGCCATTACCGCGGAGGTGATCTGGTTGCTGCGGCCCAGGCCGAGCGCCGGATCGTTGGCGGCCGAGGGCCGGCCGTTGTCCGCCGCTTGCGGCGCCGGCAGCGGCGCGGCGACGCGGCTGTCGAGCCGGCCGATCTGCTGGCCGTCGGCGGCGAGCACGCCAAGCCGGAAGCTTTCCACGTCCGGGCGCAGGTCGGCTGCGAGCAGCGTTTGCGCCGGCACGCCAAGCAGCGCGGCCAGGCGCGCGGCGATGCGGCTGCGCGCGTCGGCCGGCAGGGCGCTGCCCTGCAGCAGGGCCTGCGCGTAATCGCCGAGCGCGAACGTACGCGCCTGCGCATAGACGCTTTCCACCGGTTGTCCGGCCAGCTCGCCCTTGCCGTGGGCGGCGGCGGCGACGATCAGCGAGGGAAGGTCGAACACAGCGCGCAGGTCGTTGCCGGGGCTGTCGTCGCCGCTGCTGGCATCGAGCAGCGGCGAGACCAGCAGCACGCCGGCCGGACGCAGGTCGGCGATGTCCGCGGCGAGCAGGGCGAGCCGGTAGCCGCCGTAGCTTTCGCCGGCGATGTACAGCGGCGCGCGTTCGCGCCCGTGCGTCTTCAGCCAGTGCCGGATCATCGCCTCCACCGTCTTGGCGTCGCCATGGTCGGACCAGTAGCGCGCGCGTGCGGCGGCATCGGTAGGGGCCTGGCTGAAGCCGGTGCCGGGCGGATCGATGAACACCAGATCGGCGGCATCGAGAATGCTGTGCGGATTGGCGATCAGTGTCTGCCGTTTGCCGTCGCGCACGCGCAGCCGCGGGCCGAGGCCTTCGACCTGCAGCACCGACGATGCGCCCGGCCCGCCGTTGAAGGCGAACAGCACCGGCCGTGTGTCGGCATCGGTACGCTCGGCCAGATAGCCGATGGCGCTGATCGAGGCGACGCGGGCGCCGTCCGCGCCGGCGAAATCGAGTTGGTCGAAGCTGACCCGATAGCGCAGCCGCTGCTCGCCGAGGCGGGCCTGCTGCGGGCTGGACAGCAGGGTCGGTTTCGGCAGCGGCGCCGCATCTTCGGCGGCTGCGGCGAACGGCAACGCCGTGCACAGCAGCAGAGCCAGGCCGTGGATCCATTTCATCGGGGAATTCCGCAACGGGAAGAAGGGCCGGCCGCTGTGCGGCGGCCGGCGATGCGCATCAATAATCCCAGGCCAGGGTCAGGCCCACGGTGCGCGGCTGGATGATCGTCGCGCCGAGCGGCGAGCTGGCCAGCGAGCCGCGGCGGTTGGCGTTGATGTAGCCGACCTCGTCGGTGAGGTTGCGCACGTACAGCGTGGCGCTCCAGGCCTGGCCCTGCACGCCGGCGTTGAGGCCGACGGTGGTGTAGCTGGGCAGGTGGATGCGTGGGATGCTGGCCGAGGTGGTGAACTCCATGTCGCGATCGCCCATGTAGGCCACGTCGGCGCCGGCGAAGCCTTCCAGGTTGCTGCCCAGCGGGAAATAGCGCTTGAGCGAGGCCGAGGCGCTGTTGCGCGCCGAGTACGGCAGGCGATTGCCGTCCTTGCCGTAGGCGGAGGAACCCTCGGTGTAGCCGGGGATGTCCTGCGCCAGGGTGGCGTCGGTGTAGGCGTAGCTGGCGGTGACCTTCCAGTCGGCCGACGGCACCCAGTTGACCGACAGTTCCAGGCCCTGGCTGCTGGCCTTGCCGGCGTTGGTGGTGTAGCTGCTGCCCAGGGTCGGCTCGACCTGCGAGATCTGCAGGTCGCTCCAGTCGATGTAGAACAGCGCCGCATCCAGGCTCAGCGAGTGGTCCAGCAACTGGGTCTTCAGGCCCAGCTCGTAGCTCCACAGGCTGTCGGAGTCGTAGGAGAACGGGACGTTGGCCACCAGGGTGCCGTTGCTGCCGCCGGCACGGTAGCCGGAGGCCACGCGCAGGTAGGTCATCAACTCGTCGTTGAAGCGGTAGCGTGGCGAGAACAGGTAGGTGGTGGCGCTGTCCTTGTTGCTGTCGAAACTCTGGTTCGGGTCCTGCAGCAGGCCGCCGGTGTCGCTGTTCTCGCGCAGGCTGTTGCGTGCGTAGCGGGCGCCGAACTGGATATCGAACTGCGGGGTGAAATGGTAGGTGCCGTCGGCGTACACCGCCTTCTCGCGGTAGGTGCTGTCGCCCAGCGAGACCAGCAGCGGGAAGTCGCGGTAGATGGTGCCGCTGGTCTTGTCGGCGATGTAGAAGTTCTGCGTGCTCTTGGCTTCCTCGTCGCTGTAGAACGCGCCGACCTGCCAGTCCAGCGCATGCTCGCCCTGCGAGACCAGGCGCACTTCCTGGGTGGTGCGGTCGGTGTTGTAGCGGTTGTCGATCAGCGAACTGGGGTTGTCGCTGTCCAGGCCGAAGATGCCGGCGAACACCGGCGCGAGCCGGCCGATGGTGGTGTAGCCCACGTCCTGGTAGGCCCGGCTGCGGTGCTGGGCGTAGCCGCTGATGCTGTCCAGCATCGCCCAGCCCAGATCCCAGCTGACCTTGGTGGTGTAGAAGCGCACCTGGCCCTTGAAGGTGTCGCCGCCGCTGATGCGGTCGTGGCTGTACTGGCCGTACAGCGGATGCAGGTCGGGATCGGTGTCGACCACCGAGCTGGAGCCGGTCTCGGTGTCCTGGAACAGCGCAGAGGAACGCACGGTCACCGTGTCGCTGACGTTCCACAGCGCCGAGACGCGGCCGCCGCGCACCTGGCTGTCGTTCTCGTCGCCGCTGTTGGTGTTGTGCACGAAGGCCGGATCCTGGCGCTGGAACAGGCTGACCCGCAGCGCGAAGCGGTCGGAGAACGGCAGGTTCACCGAGGTGCGCGCGTTGTAGCCGGAACCGCCGTGCGCGGCGGTGGAGCCGCCGGCCTCGACGCGGCCGAAGGTCGCGCTGGTGTCCGGATCGGTCATCACGTACTTGATCAGCCCGCCCATGCTGCTGGCGCCGTACAGCGTGCCCTGCGGGCCGCGCAGCACTTCGATCTGCTGCAGGTCGGACGGGTCCAGGTCGGGGATGGCGCCGGTGCTGAGCGCCGAACCGTACGGCACGTCGTCGATGACGATGCCCGAGGTCGGGCGGCTGCCGAGGCCGGAATCGGTGGCGATGCCGCGCAGTACGATGTTGCTGCTCATCGGCGACTGGATGTAGGACAGGCCGGGCAACTGCGCGAAATAGTCGGCCAGCTTGTAGCTGCCTTCGCTGCTCATCTTCTCGGTGTTGAGCACCTGGATCGACATCGGCACGTCCTGCAGCCGCTCGCTGCGCTTCTGCGCGGTCACGGTGATGGTGTCCAGCTGCTTGGCCGCTGTGGCGCCGTCGTCTTGGGCGAGCGCGATGGACGGCAGCAGCAGGAGCGCGCTGGCCGGGCAGCACAGGGCGCGCGAAATGAACTGGGAGAGACGGTTGCGGCGGGCTACGGATGACATGGGCGGGACTCGTCTGGCGGGCGGTGGGCGGGATGGGTGGAGCGCGAACCACGGGTGCTGCGGGAACTGCGGAATGTCATGTCACCAGGTGCGGCGGACCATCTGCCGGATGTCGTCGGCGAGGCCGGCGGCGGTGTGCTCGACCGTGTACATCATGTGTCCGCCCTCGTAGTAGCGAGTGCGCACCTGCTGCATCGGAAAGCCCGACTGCGCGGCGAGATAATCCATCGCGCCGATCGTGGTCTGGCTGTCGTAGTAGCCGTTGCCGACCAGCAGCCGGCACTTCGGATTCGATACCAGCAGCTGGCGCAGTTGTCCGACCCACGGGTAGTCGCCGAACGGCGATTTGTTGGCGTCCCAGTCCCAGGCATTGAAGTCGCTGGAGGTCGGCAGCGCGGTGGAGTAGTGGCCCACCTGCGCGGGGACGTTCAGCACCTGCCGGTAGTAGCGTTCGGCCACGGCGTTGTAGTCGGGCACGCTGCCGGAATTGCCCTGCGCGTCGAGCAGGTAGCGGCCATCGCTGGACGCCAGGATCCGGCCCGGGAACAGCTGGCGCGCGTAGGCGACCTTGGAGACCTTCAGGTCGGCCTTGAGCCAGGTGTCCGCCGACAGGCCGGTGAAGGACTGCAGCGCCTGCGCCACCTCTTCGCGTTGCTGCGCGCTGGCGCGGTTGCCGAGGAACAGGGTGCTCAGGTAGCGCTCGCGGCCGTAGGCGGAGGCTTCATCGACGAATTGCGCGAGGCTGCGGCCCTTGCGATCGACCTTGCCGTGGTACCAGCCGAGCGCGGCCAGGGTCGGCAGCGACACCGCGTAGCTGACGATGTTGTCGCGCCGCTGCGCGTATTCGAGGATGTTGGCGGCCTGGCCGAGCAGGACGATGCCGTCCACGCCGATGCCGGCGGCCTGCAGTTGCGTGGCCGCTTCCGGTGCGCGCAGCGTGCCGTAGCTTTCGCCCAGCAGGTACACCGGCGAGCCGCGGCGGCCATGCCGGTCCAGCCACGCCGCCACCAGTTGCGCGAGCTGGCGCGCGTCGGCGCGGGTGGAGAACTGGCTGGCCGGCGCCACGCCCTCGGCGACGCGGCTGTAGCCGGTGCTGGCCGGATCGAAGATGACGATGTCGGCCGCGTCCAGCGGCGAATAGCGGTTGTCCACCAGCTTGAAGCCGGCGGCGTTGGCCTGCAGGTCGTCGGGCACGGCCAGCCGCTGCGGACCGAGCAGGCCGAAATGCAGCGGCGTGCTGGCGGCGATCGGGCCGCCGTTGAAGGCGAAGATCAGCGGCCGCGCGCCGGCGGCGGATGTGGCGACGTAGGCGGTGGAGACCAGGCGTGCCGCCGGGCGCCCGGCGGCGTCAGTGGTGGCATAGGTTTCCACTGTCGCCGCGTAGGCGATGCGCTGGCCGTTGAACACGCCGCGGTGCTGCGTGGTGACCGGCGTGGGCAACGACACCTGGTCCAGCGTGGTTGGATCGACGAAGCCCAACTCGGCGGCGTGCACCACGTTGCCGGCAGGCAAGGCCATCGCCAGGGCCAGCGCCAGCAGCGGCTGCAGCAGTCGGGTCTTCGGCGGCACAGGGCCGGGGCGTGCGGTCGCGGAGCGCATGGGCTAGTCCGTGCTGGGAAGCGAGGGAGAGGCGGCGAGGAAGGCTTCGAACGCGCGGCGGCCCTGGGCACGGCTGGCGCGTTCGGAGTACCACATGTGTCCGCCCTGCAGGCACAGGTTGGTCACCCGCGCGGCGTAGCGCGGGCCGGCGGCGCGGGCGGTCTCCACCGAGCTTTCGCAGGGCCAGCCGTCGTAGCGGCCGCGCAGGCTCAGCACGCGCAGCTGCGGGTCCTGGTCCATCGCCTTGCGCAGCGGCGCATCGGCGCCTTCGGGAAGCTTCTGCGAGAAATCCCACAGTTGCGCCATCCAGTCGTCGGGCATGCCGGACTTCGGGTCGGTGTAGCGCGGCGATGGATGGAATGCGTTGCCGAACGGGCCGCGATACAGCAGGTCGCTCTCGAAGCCGAGCTGCTGGCGCAGATAGCGGTTGAACACGCGCGAGGTGCCGTTCATCAGGCCGGCCATCGGCAGCAGGCTCGGGTCGATGCCCGGCATCCACGGGGCGTCCTTGGCGCGCCGCGGCGCGGTCATGCGCAGGTCGTAGCGGCCCAGCTCGAGGCCTTGGTCGGCGAGCAGGCGGTCGGCGAAATCGGCGGTGGAGATGGTCAGTTGCCTGGCGTCGATGTCCTGCGCGCGCAGGCCGCTGAAGCGCGCCAGCCCGGCCAGGATCCGCCGCCGCGACTCCGGCGTCTGCGTCGCTGGCGTGGTCAGAAACGGCAGGTAATCCTGCTGCATCCAAGCCTGCGCCTGGGCGACCGCAGTCGTTTCGTCCAGCGCCTGCAGCGCGGCGTCGAGGCGCCGGTGGTAGTGCGCCGCGGCGGTGAACTGCGGCACGTTCAATGCGTCTTCCGGGTAGGCTGCCGGCGGCGTGCCCAGGTCGAAGTTGTAGGACACCAACACCACGCCGCGTACCGGCATGCCGCGTCGCTGCAACGCTGCGGCGACCAGCATTGCGCGGGTCACGCCATAGCTTTCGCCGGCCAGGTACAGCGGGCGGTCCCAGGCGTCGTGGCGGGTGAGATAGACCCGGATCGCTTCGGCGATGACTTCCGCATCGCCATGCGAGGTGTACAGCGTCGGCAGGTCCTTGGCGTCGACTGCGCGGCTGTAGCCGGTGCCCAGCGGATCGACGAACACCAGATCGCTGGCGCCCAGCCAGCTGTCGGCGTTTTCGACCAGCGGCCGCTCGCTCTGCGCCGGGGTCCAGTCCGGCAGGCGATCGGCGGTATCCAGGCGCCGCGGACCCACGCCCATGTGCAGCTGCGCGGCATTGGAGCCGGGGCCGCCGTTCCACAGGAAGGTGAGCGGCCGCACCGCGCCGGCACTGGCCGGGACGCTGTAGCCGACGAAGAACACCGACGCCAGCAGCCGCCCGGTCGGATCGTCGTGGATCGGCAGCAACCCGGCCTCGGCCGCGTAGCGCAGCGTGCCATGGCCCTCGACGGCGACGCTGCCGGCCGAGCGCACCTGCACGTCGGCATGCGCCGGGACCGCCGCCGCGGCGCTGGCCAAGCCGGCCAGCCACAGCGCCGCCGCAACTGCGAACGGACGCAGCCAGGCAGTGGCGCGACAGCACGATCTGGCGGACGGCATGGACGTCGACATGGTCTGCTTGGTTGTCCCCGGTGCAGCGTGGCGCGGCGCCCGATGCGAGGGCGCGACGGTGGTTGGCCGGCCCGCGTCACCCCCTGGCGCCGCGAGCTCGGTGTTGCTTCAACAGTTTGTTGATATACAAAAATAATTTGTATGTCAAGACCGCGTCACATCGTTCCTGTGCGGAGCTGCGCCGTTGCGCTGCCGTCTCGACGCCCGCCGGCGCAGCCGGCAAGATGGCCGGTGCGCCTGCGCCGGGCACTCCTCTGGGACGGAACGATTCGATGGCAACAGCGAAAAAGAGTGGGGCGCCGCAGAAGGGCGGGGCACCCGCCGCCAAGCGCAAGCCTGGCAAGGCGGCGCCTGCTCCCGCACCTGCGCAGGGGCTGAGCGCGGGGGTGCAGGTACGCGACCTGTTCGAACTGCTCAAGCCGGTGGTGGCCCTGCTCGGCGGGGTGATCGGCGAGAACATCGAAGTGGTGCTGCACGACCTGTCCGCGCCCGGGGCCTCGGTGCTGGCGATCGCCAACGGCCATGTGTCCGGGCGCAACCTCGGCGACCCGATCCTCAGCGGCCCGCGCGAGGACGCCGGTTTCAGCGAGCTCTACCGCGACGTGGCGGGTACCGGCACGATCAGCTGGGCGATCGTCGACGAGTACCAGACCACCAATGCCGCCGGCCGCCATCTGCGTTCGGCCACGCTGCTGTTCCGCGACGGCGCCGGCCAGCCGGTGGCCGCGCTGTGCCTCAACGCCGACATGACCGTGTTCGAGATGGCCCATGGCTGGCTGGAGCAGATGCTGCACCGGAAGGCCAAGCCGCCGCGCAGCGAGGCGCCCGCCGGCGAGGTCGGGCTGGAGGCGATGATGCAGGAGATCATCGACGACGCGGTCAAGCGCTTCATGAAGCCGCCGGCGTTGATGAACAAGGAAGAGAAGATGTACGCGGTGGAGGCGATGATGCATCGCGGCCTGTTCCTGATCCGCAACAGCGTGGAGCAGGTGGCGGCGGCGCTGGGGGTCAGCCGCTTCACCATCTACAACTACATCGAGCAGATCAAGCAGAAGAAGGCGGCGGCGCGGCCGTAGCGCCCCAGCGGGCAGGGACGCGGCGGCGCTCGCACCGTGGCCGGTCGCGACGCCGACCCTCGTTGAACGAAGAAACGCCGTGCCGAAGCGGCGCCGGCCGCGCCCGATGTCATCTCAAATGTGACGAGATCGGAGTCGCCGCCTGCACGTCGCGGGCGGGCTGCGGCGATCCGTCGCACGCAGGTGCGGCAATGTGTCGCACGCAAAAACACGCCTGTGCGCACGCTCGGCCTTGTCAATGGCTTTCGGAGATGCCGCACGGCAGCATAAAATGCGTGGTCGATCGCGCATGCCGGCCAGGATGCCGCAGGAAACGCGGAAACGCCCGTCCGGGCCGCTCCCGTTTGCCGTTGCGCGTTCCGCATCCCCTACGCAATTGGATCGTTCGATGATTCCGTTGAAACAACTCCGGCGCTCGCTGCGCTCCGGTCTGTTGCTCCTGCCCGCGCTGCTGCTGGCCGGGTGCGACGCGGCCATTCTCAACCCCAAGGGGCAGATCGGCCACGACGAAAAGACGTTGCTGATCACCTCGGTGGTGCTGATGCTGCTGGTGGTGGTCCCGGTCATCGTGATGACCCTGGCCTTCGCCTGGCGCTACCGCGCGTCCAACACCAAGGCCCGCTACGAGCCGAACTGGTCGCATTCCACCGCGATCGAGGTGGTGGTGTGGTCGATCCCGTGCATGATCATCCTGGTGCTGGCGGTGCTGACCTGGCGCTCCTCGCACGAGCTGGATCCGTACAAGCCGCTGGACTCCAAGGTCAAGCCGATCGTCATCGAGGCGGTGGCGCTGGACTGGAAGTGGATGTTCATCTATCCGGAGCAGGGCATCGCCACGGTCAACGAGATCGCGTTCCCGGTGGATACGCCGCTGAACTTCAAGATCACCTCCGATACGGTGATGAACTCGTTCTTCATCCCGCACCTGGGCACGCAGATCTACGCGATGGCCGGCATGGAGACCAAGCTGCACCTGATCGCCAACGAGCCGGGCGACTATTTCGGCCTGTCGGCGAACTACAGCGGCCACGGCTTCTCGAAGATGGGCTTCACCGCGCACGCCACCGACCGGGCCGGGTTCGACGCCTGGGTGGCCAAGGTCAAGGCCGCGCCGAAGGCGCTGGACCAGGCCGAGTTCCAGATCCTGGCGGCCAACCGCAACGACAAGGCGCAGTACCCGGTGACCTACTACTCGTCGGTGCAGGACGGCATGTTCAAGTCGTTGCTCGACAAATACATGATGGGCAAGGGCCACCACATGGAAGGCCACGACGACCATCCGGCATCGGCTGCTGAGCCGGTCGCCATGTGCACTTCTGGAGACAAGTGATGCTAGGCAAACTCACGCTCGAGGCGGTTCCGTACCACGAGCCGATCATCATGGCCGCCCTCGGCGGCGCCGGCCTGCTCGGCCTGCTGGTGGCCGCGGCGGTCACCAAGTACAAGCTGTGGGGCTATCTCTGGAAGGAGTGGTTCACCTCGGTCGACCATAAGCGCATCGGCGTGATGTACATCCTGGTGGCGCTGGTCATGCTGCTGCGCGGCTTCGCCGACGCGGCGATGATGCGCACCCAGCAGGCGATCGCGCACGGCGGCAACGAAGGCATCTTCCCGCCGCACCACTACGACCAGATCTTCACCGCGCACGGCGTGATCATGATCTTCTTCATGGCCATGCCGTTCATGACCGGCCTGCTGAACCTGATCGTGCCGCTGCAGATCGGCGCGCGCGACGTGGCGTTCCCGTTCCTGAACTCGCTGAGCTTCTGGCTGTTCGTGGCCGGCGCGGCGCTGGTCAACATCTCGCTGGGCGTGGGCGAATTCGCCCAGACCGGCTGGCTGGCGTATCCGCCGCTGTCGGGGCTGGAATACAGTCCAGGGGTCGGTGTCGACTACTACATCTGGGCCTTGCAGATATCGGGTCTAGGCACATTGCTGACCGGCATCAACTTCTTCGTGACGATCATGCGCATGCGCACGCCGGGCATGACCCTGATGCGCATGCCGATCTTTACCTGGACCGCGCTGATCACCAACATCCTGATCATCGCCGCGTTCCCGATCCTGACCGTGGCGCTGGCGCTGCTGGGTGCCGACCGCTACCTGGGCACGCACTTCTTCACCAACGACGGTGGCGGCAACGCCATGATGTACGTCAACCTGATCTGGATCTGGGGCCACCCGGAAGTCTATATCCTGATCCTGCCGGCGTTCGGCATCTTCTCCGAGCTGATCGCCACCTTCAGCAGCAAGCGCCTGTTCGGCTACACCTCGATGGTGTATGCGACCTCGGCGATCGGCGTGCTGTCGTTCATCGTGTGGTTGCATCACTTCTTCACGATGGGCTCGGGCGCCAACGTCAACGCGTTCTTCGGCATCACCACGATGATCATCTCCATCCCCACCGGGGTGAAGATCTTCAACTGGCTGTTCACCATGTTCCGCGGCCGGGTACGCATGACCGCGCCGGTGCTGTGGACGATCGGCTTCATCATCACCTTCACCATCGGCGGCATGACCGGGGTGATGCTGGCGATCCCGGCGGTGGACTTCGTGCTGCACAACAGCCTGTTCCTGATCGCGCACTTCCATAACGTGATCATCGGCGGCGTGGTGTTCGGCTACCTGGCCGGCCTGACCTACTGGTTCCCGAAGGCGTTCGGCTTCAAGCTCAACGAGACGCTGGGCAAGGCCTCGTTCTGGTGCTGGATCGTCGGCTTCTTCGTCGCCTTCATGCCGCTGTACGTGCTCGGCTTCATGGGCATGACCCGGCGCATGAACAGCTACAACCACCCGGAGTGGGCGCCGTGGCTGATGGTGGCCGCGGCCGGCGCGGCGATCATCGGCATCGGCATCTTCCTGAACCTGGTGCAGATCGGCTACAGCGTCTGGAAGCGCAAGGACAACCTGGACCTGACCGGCGACCCGTGGGGCGGCCGCACGCTGGAGTGGGCCACGTCCTCGCCGCCGCCGTTCTACAACTTCGCGGTGCTGCCGCACATCGACGACCGCGACCAGTTCTGGGAAGACAAGGTCAAGGGCAAGGCCTGGACGCGTCCTGCCAAGTACGAACCGATCCACATGCCGCGCAACACCGCGGCCGGGGTCTGGATCGGCGCCTTCAGCGTGGTGCTGGGCTTCGGCTTGATCTGGCACATCTGGTGGATGGCGATCATCGGCCTGGTCGGCATGATCGGCAGCTTCATCGCGCGCACGTTCGACGACGACGTCGATTACTGGGTGCCGGCAGAGGAAGTGGAACGCATCGAGAACGCGCGTTTCGCCCTGCTGGAACAGCAACAGGCGGCACATGCCGCAAAGGCGGTCTGAACCATGTCCTCCACGACGCTCGACAACCACCACGCCGTCCACGCGGACGGCCACGACGACCACGCCCACCACGACAGCGGCGGCAACACCGTGTTCGGGTTCTGGGTCTACCTGATGAGCGACTGCCTGCTCTTCGCCGGCCTGTTCGCGACCTATGCGGTGCTGGCCGGCGCGACGGTGGACGGCCCCACCGCCAAGGAACTGTTCGACCTGAAGTTCGTGCTGGTGGAAACCTTCCTGCTGCTGTTCAGCAGCCTGAGCTTCGGCCTGGCGATGATCTCCGCGCACAAGCGCAGCCTGGGCGGCCTGTATGGCTGGCTGGCGGTCACCGCGGCGCTGGGCCTGGGCTTCCTGGGCATGGAAATCTACGAGTTCCATCACCTGATCGAAGAGGGCGCCGGCCCCGGCCGCAGCGCGTTCCTGTCCGCGTTCTTCACCCTGGTCGGCACCCACGGCCTGCACGTGGCCTCGGGCCTGCTGTGGATGGCGGTGCTGGTGATCCAGATCGCCAAGAACGGCCTGACCCCGCGCAACACCACCCGCCTGGCGTGCCTGAGCCTGTTCTGGCACTTCCTGGACGTGATCTGGATCGGCGTGTTCACCATCGTCTACCTGCTGGGAGCGCTGTAATGGCCAACCACTCTTCTTCCGACGCACACGCCGAGTCGCACGGCAGCGGCCTGAAGTCCTACCTGATCGGCTTCGTGATGGCGGTGGTGCTCACCGTGATCCCGTTCGGCATGGTGATGAGCGGCGCGTTCCCCAAGGGCGTGACCGTCATCGTCATCGCGGTGCTGGCCGCGGTGCAGATGCTGGTGCACCTGATCTACTTCCTGCACATGGACCGCTCCGCCGAGCAGCGCTCCAACGTGCACGTGGGCCTGTTCTCGCTGCTGATCATCGGCATCGTGGTGATCGGCTCGCTGTGGGTCATGCACAACCTCAACGTCAACATGATGCATTGAGGGCGCGCAGTCGCCACAACGCAAAAGGCCGCCTCCGGGCGGCCTTTTGCGTTGTGGCGCTCGCCTCGGCGCGAATATTGGCCCGGTGTCGCCGGCAATGGCGCCGATGCATGACCAATGGCATGGAACGCCGCGGCGCGGGCGGCATAGCATCGAGGGGTTGTCCGTTCGCCGCACCCCACTGGAGACCCCATGACCAAGTCCACCGCCTGGATGGCGCCGCTGCTGCTGGCCGCCACCGCCGCCTTCCAGGCCTCGGCGCAGACCGCGCCGCCGCAGGACGTGCCGTTCGCCGGCACCCTGAAGATCGACGTCGACGCCACCGACCTGGCGCACCGCATCTTCCGCGTGCGCACCACGATGCCGGCCACGCCGGGTCCGATGACCCTGCTGTATCCGCAGTGGATCCCCGGCAACCATTCGCCGACCGGGCCGATCGACAAGCTGGCCGGGTTGGTGATCAAGGCCAACGGCCAGGTGTTGCCGTGGAAGCGCGACCAGTTCGACGTGTACGCGTTCAAGGTCGAGGTGCCGCAGGGCGCCAGCGAGATCGTCGCCGAGTTCCAGTTCCTGTCCTCGCAGGGCGACGGCCAGGGCCGGGTGATGATGACCCCGGAGCTGCTCAACCTGCAGTGGAACACCACCGCGCTGTACCCGGCCGGCTACTACGCGCGCAACATCAAGGCCCAGGCCAGCGTGACCCTGCCGCCGGGCTGGAGCTACGCCACCGCGCTGGAGACCGCCACCCGCGTCGGCGACACGGTGACGTTCAAGCCGATCGACTTCGACGACCTGGTCGATTCGCCGATGTTCGCCGGCAAGTACTACAAGCGCATCGCGCTGGATGCCGGCGGCAAGGCGCCGGTGTACCTGAACGTGTTCGCCGACGAGGCCAAGTCGCTGGAGGCCAAGCCCGAGCAGATCAAGGCGCACGCGGCTCTGGTGCAGCAGATGGACAAGCTGTACGGCGCGCGCCATTTCGACCACTACGAATTCCTGCTGGCCCTGACCGAGAAGCTCGGCGGCATCGGCCTGGAGCATCACCGCTCCAGCGAGAACAGCGGCCCGCTCAACTACTTCACCGAGTGGGACAAGAGCTGGGACCGGCGCGACCTGCTTCCGCACGAGTTCAACCATTCCTGGAACGGCAAGTACCGCCGCGGCGCCGACCTGGCCACGCCGAACTTCAACGTGCCGATGGGCGACAGCCTGCTGTGGCTGTACGAAGGCCAGACCCAGTTCTGGGGCGAAGTGCTGTCCGCGCGTTCCGGCCTGTGGACGCAGAGCCAGGCGCGCGACGCGCTCGCCGACGTCGCCGCCACCTACCAGCGCGGCCGCCCCGGCCTGGCCTGGCGCGCGCTGCAGGACACCACCAACGATCCGACCATGTCGCTGCGCCGGCCGCGCGCCTACCGCAGCTACCAGATGAGCGAGGACTACTATTCCGGCGGGCAGATGCTGTGGCTGGAGACCGACGCCAAGCTGCGCGAGCTGAGCGGCAACAAGCGCTCGATCGACGACTTCGCCAAGGCCTTCTTCGGCATGCACGACGGCGCCTGGGACGTGAATCCGTACACCTTCGAGGACATCGTCGCCACCCTCGACGGCGTGGCCAAGTACGACTGGGCGACGTTCCTGCGCAGCCGCGTCGATGGCCACGGTTCGCTGCTCGGCGGCATCGAGGCCAGCGGCTGGAAGCTGGTCTACACCGATCAGCCGAACGAGGCGATCAAGACCTACGAGGCGACCAAGAAGGGCGTCGGCCTGACCTATTCGCTGGGCCTGAGCCTGGACGACAAGGGCAGCGTGCAGGATGTGCTGTGGGACGGCCCGGCGTTCGATGCCGGCATCATCGCCGGCAACAGCATCGTCGCGGTCAACGGCCGCGAGTACAGCGCCGACACGATCAAGGAGGCGATCACCGCGGCCAAGGGCGGCACCGCGCCGATCGAACTGCTGGTCAAGCGCGGCAACCGCTACGACACGCTGCGCATCGCCTACCACGGCGGCCTGCAGTATCCGCACCTGGAGCGTATCGCCGGCAAGCCGGATCGGTTGAGCGAGCTGTACAAGGCGCGCTGAGCGCTGCGTGCATTCAATGACGCCGACGTTGAATGATGTGGAGAGCGAATGCACATGAAAGCGCGCAGCGGCAAGGGGCGGTCTCGAATCACGCTGAGCGCCCCAGTCGATGATTTCGGCTGGCCGCCGAACGCCAGGGTCCAGATCATGCCGGCACCACAGTTGCCGGCGATTGCCCGGATGTATGCATTGTGCAAAAGATCGCTCAGGAGAAGCCCGTGACAACCATGTTCGTTAATTCCAGCCACAAGGCCATCGCCGGCTCCGTCAAAGGCAGCGTGAGGGGCCTTCTCGGTAGGAGACAGATCATCAACTCTTGTGGATGGACACTGAGCCTGGTTGTTCTGCTGACAGCCTCGGCGGCGTCAGCCGCGCCAGGCGATGCGCACGCCTTGCAGGTGATGTTGCAGGCGTCGTCGCCTGGCTCTGCCGTGGCCTGCACCCGCGACACGCATGGCAACACTTCCTGCACCATTGACGGCACGGCGATCGACGCCGGTGACGACTGCACCTCGAACCTGTCGTTCGGCGCTGTTGGAGCAGAAAACGGCGTCACGCTCAAGGACAGTTTCAAACCAGCCGCAGGCAAGGCCGTCGCCCATGTCGGAGTGAACCAGCTGCTGTGCCTGCGGGCGGCGCAACGCAAGGACGGGGTTTTGGTGCGTGCCCTGGTCATGGCGATTCCAACCCGTACCGTGAAGCTCTGCAAGGGCAACGCGATGTGCAAGGGCGCCGACGCGCCGACCGAATGGAAACGCCCGACGACTGGCATCGCCTGCACACGCAAGCCGGATGGTCACTACGCTGGCGACTGCGCCAGCGGTTGGGTCGATGGCAAGGATATCGAGGAATACTCGATGGGCCTTAAGCCCGAGGACACTGGCGCCTGAGGCACCGACGTCGTGACGGCCTTTCAAGCTGCCAGAGCCGCAGCGACACCCGCCAGTCAAGCGGCGCTGCCAACTGCGCAGCGCCATTGGGTTCGTTACGTACGTGATGTGTGCGTGGCTACAGTTGCAGTTCGCCGATGTTTTGCCGCCGATACGCACGGTTTGTGGCCGATTAGCTTGCCGCCGCCATCGATAGACGCGGCGCCGTCGCGGGCATCGGCGGCGGTCCATGTGCCCAGTCGCGCAACCTGAGACCGCCAGCGCCTATGCTGGTGCCTCCTGGCAGCGGACAAGAGCGAGATGGCAAAAGCGAAAACGGCCTATGTGTGCGGCGACTGCGGCGCCGAGTACACCAAATGGCAAGGCCAGTGCACCGAGTGCGGGGCGTGGAATTCGCTGAGCGAGATCGTGCTGGAAAGCGCGTCGGCGGCGAAGGCGCCGGCCGCGGCGCGGCGCAGCGGCTGGGCCGGCAAGACCGAGGCGCCGAAGATCACCGCGCTCAAGGACGTGGAGCATCGCGACCAGGCGCGCGTGTCCACCGGCATCGGCGAATTCGACCGGGTGCTCGGCGGCGGCCTGGTCGAAGGCGCGGTGGTGCTGATCGGCGGCGATCCGGGCATCGGCAAGTCGACCCTGCTGCTGCAGGCGCTGGCCAAGATGGCCAGCACGCTGCCGGTGCTGTACGTGACCGGCGAGGAATCGCTGGCCCAGGTCGCCGGCCGCGCGGTGCGCCTGGACCTGCCGCTGGACGGCCTCAACGCGCTGGCCGAGACCGGCATCGAACAGATCCTGCAGCAGGCCAGCGCGGCCCAGCCCAAGCTGATCGTGGCCGACTCGGTGCAGACCCTGTGGACCGAGTCGCTGACCGCCGCGCCCGGCTCGGTCAGCCAGGTGCGCGAGAGCGCGGCGCGGCTGGTGCGCTACGCCAAGGAGACCGGCACCGCGGTGTTCCTGGTCGGCCACGTGACCAAGGAAGGCGGTATCGCCGGGCCGCGCGTGCTCGAGCACATGGTCGATGCGGTGCTGTATTTCGAGGGCGAGAGCGGCAGCCGTTTCCGCCTGCTGCGCGCGTTCAAGAACCGCTTCGGCGCGGTCAACGAACTGGGCGTGTTCGCGATGGGCGAGAAGGGGCTGAAGGAAGTGTCCAATCCGTCGGCGATCTTCCTGTCCGGCAGCAGCGCCAACCAGCCCGGCAGCTGCGTGATGGTGACGCGCGAAGGCACGCGGCCGCTGATGGTGGAAGTGCAGGCGCTGGTCGATGCCTCGCCGCTGTCCAATCCGCGGCGGGTGGCGGTGGGCCTGGAGCAGAACCGGCTGGCGATGCTGTTGGCGGTGCTGCATCGGCACGGCGGCATCCTGGTCGGCGACCAGGATGTGTTCGTCAACGTGGTCGGCGGCATCCGCGTGCAGGAGACCGCGGCCGATCTGCCGGTGCTGTTGGCGGTGCTGTCCTCGCTGCGCGACAAGCCGCTGGCGGAGAAGACCATCGCCTTCGGCGAGGTCGGGCTGTCCGGCGAGATCCGCCCGGTGCCCAACGGCGAGGACCGGCTGCGCGAAGCGGCCACGCACGGTTTCAAGCGCGCCATCGTGCCCAAGGCCAATGCGCCCAAGACCGGCGTGGTCAAGGGCATGGAAGTGATCGCGGTGGAGCGCCTGTCGCAGGCGCTGGAGGCGGCGAGCGAGTAGCTGCAAGCGTTTCCCTGCGGCGGCGTTTATGCCACCATGCCGCCCGCTGCAGTGAGGCAGCGGTTCGAAAAAAGGGAAACACAATGGAATGGATGTTGATGCCGCTCAAGCGCTACGCGGATTTTTCCGGGCGTTCGCGGCGCAAGGAGTACTGGATGTTCACGCTGTTGAACATCGTGGTGATCACCGTGCTGATGGTGTTGATGGGAATCGGCGGCGGCGTCGGCGGCCAGAACGGCACCAGCATGCTGTCGCTGGTGGCGGTCGTGTTGCTGGGCCTGTATTCGCTCGCCGTGCTGGTGCCGTCGATCGCGGTGCAGGTGCGCCGTTTCCACGACCAGGGCAAGTCCGGCTGGTACGTGCTGCTGGGCCTGATTCCCTGGCTGGGTGGCGTGGTGATCCTGGTCTTCATGTTCATGGAAGGGGTCAAGGGCGCCAACGCCTACGGCCCGGATCCGAAGCAGGCCTGAGCCGCGTCCGATCCTGCAGCGGCCGGGTCCTGCGGCCCGGTCGCTGCTGCCGGATTGGCGCGCATGCGGCGCGCGTGCCATGGTCGGCCCTGCATCCCGCTGCGGCAGCTGCCACGCCTGCTTGCCGCGGCGCCCGGCGCCGCCGGCATTTCGATTACAACACTCTCTAAAGGACTGGAACGATGCGCATGATCGTGCGACCGCTGTTGCGGATGGGCCTGTACGCCCTGTTGTGCGTGACCGCTGCGGCCGCTGCCGCAGGGCAGCAGACGAAGGATTATCTGACGGTGCCCGGCCCGTTGCAGTTGGCAGGCGCCGCCTACCATCTGGCCTGGAGCAGCCATCCGCGCCCGGATTTCTACAAGCACGAATACGTGCCGCAGGGGCAGAACGTCGAGCGTTACCAGTCGATGCTGATGCTGGATCTGCTGGACGATCGGTCGGCCACGCCCGAGCAACTGATGGGAATCAAGGTGGCCGAACTGGAGCGGCGCAAGGCGACCGATCCGGTGGTGCATTACAACCCGCTGCTCAGCGAATCCAAGGACCAGGCGCTGCTCGACTTCGTGCTGTCGGCCACCGATGCCGATGGCAACACGATCGTCGAATGGAACGCGTATCGCTACGTGCCCAGCCCCGCCGGCCACGGCGTGTTGATGATCGGCCTGAGCCGCCGCGCTTACGGCGATACCGAGATCCGTGCGTTGTTCGCGCAGCTCAAGGCCGCGCGTGCACGTGACGTCGAGGCATTGGCGGCGATGCCGGTGCCGGCGCTGAAACTGCGCGCCGAGACGCCATGATCCGGTTGCACGCGCTGTCGCGACCTGTCCGCTACCGGCGTGCCGGCGTTGGCGCCCTGTCGGATGCGCAGCGGCAAACCCCGCGGCCTGGCGAACGGCGCTCGCCGTAACGAGCGCCATTGCCGTTTGCGCGCGGGCGTGTGGCGTCCCGCCGTCTCTGTCAGTTCTTCCGGTACACCACGCCGAGCTTGTCGATCGCGTCGCCGGCGCGGCCGGTGAAGCCGGCGATGTGCCAGCCGCTGGGCGCGGTCAGCGTGTAGGTCTCGCTGGTCGGCTTGCCCACCTGCACGCTGCGGCCGGTGCTGGTGCGCAGGCTCAGCGAGAACACGCGGGTCGTGTCGTTGTACTTGCCGACGCTGACGGTGGCCGAGGTCAGCGTCTCGTTGGCGCCCACCGACAGAGTGGTCGCCTGTCCGCCAGTGCCGCCGTGCGCGAGCAGCTTGCCGGTGTCCAGGATCACGCCGACGTTATCCAGGCGCTCGGCGCCGCGCAGGGTCACGCCGCTGAGCGGACGCGCGCTGGCGCTGTCGGCCAGATCGTTGAACGGCATGCCGTGCGGGCCGCCGAACTGGTCGCTGGTGCGCACGGCGGTGCCGACCGCCCAGCCGAACTGCGCGTACAGCGGGTAGTGATCGGACAGCGGCTTGCCGGCGCTGTCGTAGAACTTACCCGGATCGAGCTGGTAGCGGTTGGCGACCAGGGTCAGCTGCGGCGCATCGCGGTACAGGATCTTGTCGACCACCTCGCAGGCGTTGGTCGGCGGTGTGCCGCACAGCAGCGGCTCGGCGCCGGCGGCCGGTGCGCTGCCCTTGACCAGTTCCACCCACGGATCGGTCAGCCCGTTGGATGCGATCAGCGTGCGGATGTTGTCGTCGGCGCGGGTGTAGCGGGTGTTGGAATCCATCATCACCAGCACCGCGTTGCCGGCCGACCAGGTCTGGATGAACTGCGAGAGCTGGCCGATGTTGGCGCGGCGCGCGGACAGGTCGCCGGCTTCGGTGCCGGCATTGGGATGGGCGTTGTACACGTCCAGCAGCACGCCGTCGGCCAGGCGCACGCGCATGTAGCTGAAGCCCTTCGGGGTCAGGCAGTCGGTGCCGTTGCACTGGTTCCACTTGACCCGGGTGAAGTCGCTGAAGGGATAGTTGCTCAGCGTGTTGAGGCCGTCGCCGAAGGCGGCGCCGCCGCTGGTGGCGGTGCGGTAGGGATGCGCGTCGCCGGCGTACAGGGTGGCGTGGTAGTTGAAGTCCTCCTGCACGTGGACCAGGCCGTACGGCGCCAGTTTCGGCGCCAGCTGCGCGGTGTTGGCCGAGGGGTTGCTGCTGGAAATGCCCTCGGGCAGACCGGCGACGTTGTAGCTGAGGACGTCGAGCACGCCGGTGTCCGATTGCGCGTGCGCCACGCCGGCACAGGCCAGGCTCAGTCCGATGCCGAAGCTCACGAGGGTGCGTAGATGCTGGATCATGAATCGCCTCTTGCGGTGGTGGGGAACAGCGGCTGGCGCGATGGCCAGGGAAGCGGCGCGGAATGCGCCGATGCGGCAACCACGTCGTCGGCCAACGGCCGGAGGCATGGCGTCATTCGCTCAGGAATTGCGGGTCGATCGCCGCGCCGATCAGCGTGGCCAGTGTCGGTAATGGGCAGTCGTAGCCCGGGGTGGCGCTGCTGCAGCCGGGAATGAACACCGGCGCTGACGGCGGTGGCGCCTGCAGCGTCAGCGCACGCCGTTCGCGCAGCTGCGCCAGGCTCTGCGCGGTGTAGCGCAGGCGGATCACGCGCTGCCCATCGGCGCGGCGCCAGCGCTCGAACACCAGCGCGCCGCCGGGCACGGTCTGGTCGGGCTGGTAGCCGGGCAACTGCCAGTGCAGATCGAGCATGCCGGCCAGCAGGGTCAGCGTGCCGTCGTGTCCGGACAGCACCACCAGCCGCGCATCGCCGCCGATCGGTGCGATATGCGCGACGCTGTCGCTACCTTGCTGCAGCGTGGCCAGTACGCGCGCGGCCAGCGGCGAACTGGCCATGCGCGCCACCGTGGGCGCACGCAGGCGCAGCGCGAACTCGGCCTGGTGCGGGGCGAACGCGCGCAGCAGGCTGGCTTCGTCCAGGCCTTGCCAGCCCAGCGCGGCGAAGTCCTGGCCGTCGGCCCAGCCCATCAGCAGGCTTTCGCTGATGCCGGAGGCGGCCGACGCCGGACCTTCGACGCCGGGAATCCCGTCGTCGGTATCGCTCATCTGCGCGGCCACCGCGTCCAGGCGCTGCTTGCCGGCACCCGCGTCGGCCGGGCACGGCCGCTGCGCGCACTGCAACAGCAACTGCTGCAGCGTGTCGATCGCATCGCGCTGCGCCGCGTTCCAGGCGGCGGCGTCGCCACCGATGCGGCCGGCGATGGCCGCGCGCATCAGCGCGGCGGCGGCGGGCGTGCGCAAGGCCGCTGCGCCGTCGAACAGCGGATCGGAGGCATCATCGGAGACGCTGTGCACCTCGTTCGCGCAACCCGGTGTCAGCGTGCTCGCCAACGCCTGCGCCGAGGCGATGGTGCGCTGGGTGCGATTGGCCCAGTAGTAGGCGCTGGCGCAGGCGTCGCCGGCGAACAATCCTTGCGCTGCATAGAGCGCGTGGTAATAGGCGCCGAACAACTGCTCCAGGCGCGCGCCGTTCTCGGTCAGGTATCCGGCCGGCACGCCGAAGCGCGGCCATGGGTGCGTCGAGTAGCGGCCCAGTTGTTCCGGACTGGACATCGCCGAGCGCACGCCATGGCGTTTGAGGATCAGCACTTTTTCCAGGGTGTCCTGCGGCGCGGCGACTGCGGCGTGCGCGGCGGCGAACGGCAGCAGGGCGAGGACGAGCAGCGCGACGGCGGCTAGGCGAGGGATCGAGGGCATCGGCATGTTCCGAAAGAGGCGGTACGGCAGAGCGCGGTATGCCGCTGGCCGTGGTACCGGCCGGGAAGACGGGTCGGCGGACAGCGCCACAGCGGGCGCTGCCGCCATCGCGCGCGGCGCCGCGCGACGGCAGCGACCGCGCGGACACGGCTCAGAAACGTGCGCGCAGGCCGACCGACCAGGTGCGGCCGTAGTCGGTGTAGCCGCCGAACAGGTGGTCGCCGACGTACTGGCGCTGCACCTCGCCGGTGAGGTTGATCGCGTTGACGAACAGCGACAGGTTGTCGTTGACCTTGTAGGCCAGGTTCGCATCCAGGCTGCCGAACTTGTCGCTGTTGAGCGTGGCGACGTTGGCGGTGCCGACCGCGTTGAGAATGTCGTCGCTCCAGCCGTAGCTGACCCGCGCCATCAGCGGTCCCTTCTCGTAGAACAGCACCGCGTTGTAGGTGTTTTTGGCCACGCCTTCCAGGCTGTCGGTGAAGGTGCCGGTGCCATCGCGGTAGGTCGCCTCGCTGTCGGTCCAGGTGTAGTTGAGCTGCATGCCCAGCCCGTCCAGCGGCGCCGGCAGGCCGGCGAACACCTGCTGGTAAGCCACTTCCGCGCCTTTGACCTTCGCCTCGCTGCCGTTGGTCTTGGACGACAGCAGATAGGTCTGGCCCTGGTAGTCCAGGTTCGACATCTGGGTCTGGATGAAGCTGGAGATGTCCTTGTAGAACACGCCGCCGGTCAGCGCCGAGGTGCCGTCGATGTACCACTCGAAGGTCAGGTCGTACTGCCACGCTTCGAACGGCTTGAGCCCGGGATTGCCGCCGCTGGCGGTGAGGATCTCGCCGCTGGAGTTGAAGGTGAGCTTGGACGACAGGTCTGTGAGGTCGGGGCGGGTGATGACCTTGGCCGCGGAAGTGCGCAGCACCATGTCCTCGCGCACGTCCCAGGCGGCGTTGAACGAGGGCAGCACGTTGTTGTAGCTGCGCTGGAAATGCACCGGCTGCGCGGTGCCGTCGACGTCGGCGTGGCCGTCGGTGGTCTGCTCGGTGCGCACCAGGCGCACGCCGAGATTGCCACGCAGTGCGCGGCCGGCCAGTTCGCTGCCGAAATCGGCCATCGCATAGGCCGAGCCGATCTTTTCCTTCACTTCATAGGAGTTCTGCAGGTCGGCGCTGTTGGGCGTGTTGGTCAGATCCGCGGCGGTCGGCCAGTTGCCCCAGAAGGTGGATTCGACCGGCGCCAGCCATTGCCGCGGCAGGGTGCCGTTGGCGTCGGCGAGCATGTCGTCCACCGGCAGCGCGGTGAAGTTGCCGGCCGGGAAACGCACGCCGGCGATGCTGTTGAGCAGCAGGTCGGCGCGGTCGTAGCTGCGCGAGCGCTGGCGGTATTTGGCGCCGACCTTGAGGTCGCGGAAGAAGTCGCCGTCGAGCGCGCGCTTGGCGTCGAACTGCAGCGCGTCCTCCTTGTCGCGCGCATCGATCTCGCGCCACTCCAGGCGGCGCCCGGCCACGGTGGCCGGATTGTTCGGATCGAAGCCGTTGGTGAAGCTCCAGTTGGGCACGTTGTCGTCGTCGGCCTGCGGCATGTCCACGTGCATCGACAGATTCGTGCCGCTGCGCAGGCGGGTGCGGCGGATCGGGTCCGAATCGTAGCTGTGCGCCTGCGAGTGGAACGCCACCGCGCCCAGCGTCCAGCGATCGCCGCTCCAGGTGCTGGACAGGCGCGCGCTGCGGTTGTCGTCGGTGATGCCGGAGGTCTCGCGCGAGATCTGCACCTGGCCGTTGCGGTAGTCGAAGCCGGTGATGCCGCCGTGCTCGACGCGCAGATTGCTCAGCTTGGCCAGGCTGTCGAAGCCCACGCCCATGCTGTATTCGTCGTAGTGCACGGTCTGCTTGGCGTAGAGCAGGTCCAGGTTGGTTTCCCACGCCGCGCTCGGTTTCCACTGCAGCGAGGCGGCCACGCCGGTGCGCTCGCGTTGCTCCAGTTCCAGCGTCGGGCGCAAGCCGGTCGGCGCGTAGTAGGCGCCGGGCGCGCCCGGCACGCCATTGGGGTAGTAGTCCCAGCTCACTTCGTTGACCCGGTCCTGGCGCAGGCTGCGCTGCGCGTAGGCGCCGGAGATCAGCATGCCGAAGCTGCCATCGGCGTTGACCCAGTTGAACAGGCCGGACACGCGCGGATCGTTGGCGTGGGTGCGCTGCGCCTGGCTCGATTCCAGCGACAGGTTGGTCAGGGTCTTGCCCAGTTCCAGCGGACGGAACGTGCGCACGTTGACGATGCCGCCGATCGCGCCTTCGTCCAGATCGGCGGTGGGACTCTTGATCACCTCCAGGCCGGATACCAGCTCGGCCGGCAGCGTGTCGTAGCGGAACTGGCGGCCGGTCTGCCCGGAGGTGCGCACGTTCTCGTTGACCGCCATGGTCTGGCCGTTGAGCGTGGTGACCTGAAAGTTCGGGCCCAGGCCGCGCACGCGCACGTACACGCCTTCGCCGCGGTCGCGCACGATCGACACGCCGGGCACGCGCTGCAGCGCCTCGGCCACGTTCTGCGCCGGCAGCTTGCCGATGTCCTCGGCGGCGATCACGTCGACCACGCTGTCGGCGTAGCGCTTCTCGCGCAGCGCGGCGCTGAGGCTGCCGGCGTAGCTGCCGAGGACCTGGATGCGGTCCAGTTCCTTCACCGGTGCGTCCGCCGTGGGCGCGGCGGTCGGCATCGCGGCGGCGCTCGCGGCCGGGATCGCCTGCGGTGCGTCGCTCGCCGCGCCTGCGGCTTCGATGGTCACCGTGGTCGGATTGAGATAGCGATAGCGCAGGCCGGTGCCGTCGAGCAGTTGCTGCAAGGCCTGCTCCGGCGTGGCGCCGGCACTGGTGCCGCGGGTCTGCGGATTACCGGCCACGCCCGCGGCATAGACGAATTGCAATCCGCTCTGCCGCGACAGGCTGTTGAGCGCGCGCGCCAACGGCTGTGCGGGAATCGCATCGACCGCGACGGGCACGGTCTGGGCGCCGGCGGTGCCGGCATGCAGGGCGATGGCGATGGAAAGGAACAGGGTGCGGCGCATCGTCGTTGTCCAATGGGAGCGGAAGGTGGGGACGCAGCGCCGCCGCGAAGGGCGAAATGCTGCGTTGTACCTGGACTACGAGGATCGACAGCGACGATCGGGCACCGGTTTTCGATGAATTTTCTGTGACACGTGCGAGGAGGCGAGGGCGAGCAGCTGCTTTCTCATCTGGTTGCGCGCGTGCGCGTGCGAGCGAACGCTCGTGGCATGACTGGGTACGCGCCAGGCGGTGATGCGTGGTGCGCCTGCGGGCGTGGTGCCGCGGCACTCGCGGTTGCGCACCGATCTTGCAAAGCGCGCGGGAATTGGTCGCCGCGGCCGGCGACCGACGCCGCGATTAGCGTGCGACCGACCGTGGCGCCAAGCGGCTGCCGACCCGGATCGCGTCGGCGCTGGCGGTGACGCGCAACGTCGGCTGGTCGGCGAGGAAGGCGCGCAGCGAGGCGATGTCGTCGCCGCGCAGGTTGCCGGTCAGGCGCATCGCACCGGCGCCGGCATCGTCGATCAGCAGGCGGGTGCGGTTGAGCCGGTTGAAATCCTCGGCCACGTTGGCCAGCGGCTCGTCGCGGAACACGATGCGGCGCTGCCACCAGGCATGCATCGCGGCGACGTCCTCGCTGGCCAGTTCGACCCGGCCGTTGGCGTCGTCGATGCGCGCGCTCTGCCCGGCGCGCAGATCGGCCAGCATCGGCTGCCGCGGGCGATCGGCGCGCCAGACGTGCACGCGGCCCTCGGCCACCTCGATGCGCGCCTGTTGCCGGTACAGGGCGATGTCGAAGGTGGTGCCGATGTCCTCGACCCGCAGTGCGCCGGCCAGCACCTGCAGCGGGCGCCGGTCCGGCGCGACCACGAAGCTGGCCTGGCCATGCAGCAGCTGCAGGCGCCGGCTCCAAGGCGTCATCGTCGCGCGTAGCATGCTTTGCGCGTTGAGATGCACCGTGCTGCGGTCCGCCAGTTGCACGCTGCGCTGCTCGCCGTGCGCGGTGCTGTAGGTCTTAGTGCGCGGCCAGGCCCAGCCGGCCAGCACCGCCACACCGCACAGCGCCGCGGCCAGGCCCATGCCCCAGCCGCGCAGGCGCGCACGCCGGTCTTTCGTGTGGGGAATCTGCGGGGCAGGGCGTTGCGGCCGTTGCGGCAGCGGCAGCGCGATCACGTTGCGCGGCGCCGCGCCGGTGTCGGCGCGACGGTCGGCGTCGAGCAGCGCATCCACGTCCAGGTCCATGCCGCGCATGGCCTCGCCCAGTTCGCCGGCAACGCGCAGCACCGCCATGTATTCGCGCAGGTGCAGCGGCGATGCGGTCAGCCAGTCCATCAGTTGCGTCTGCTGCGTCGCGTCCAGCGCCTGCATGCGTTGCAGGGCATGCCAGTGCGCGGCCTCGGCGGTGGCGCTGCGGCTCCGGAAAGCGGGCTCGTTCACCAGCTTTCCCCGCTGTCGGCCAGCGCCCGGCGACAGGCCGACAGCCCGCGCACCACATGCTTCTTGACCATGTGCGCGGACACGCCCATGCGTTCGGCGATCTGCTTGTAGCTGAGGCCGTCGCGGTACTGCATCACCAGCACCGCGCGGGTGCGTTCGGGCAAGCCGGCCAGCAAGGCCTGCAGGCGCTGTTGCCGCTGCTGTCGCTGTGCCGTGTCTTCCACGTCGTCCCCCGCGGCCAGCAATTGCGAAAACTGCTCCATCTCGTCGATGCGCAGCGGCGCCTGCTTGCGCCGCGCGGCCTGTTCGCGCGCCAGGTTCAGCGCCACCGTGTACAGGTAGGCCTCGGGATTGGCGATCGCCTCGCCCTGGTGCTGGTGCGCGCGCAGCAGGCGCAGATAGGTTTCCTGCACCATGTCCTCGGCGTCCTCGTTGGCGCCGCGGCGCACGAAGAAGCCGCGCAGCACCGGACCGTGTTCCGCGAACATACGCGCCCACGCGCGCTTGGGATGTGCCGCCACCGACCTGCCTTGCCCCTTGGATGCGGCGCAGGCTAGAGGCGGTCGATGACGTTTCGGTGACGCGGCGCGTATCCGGTCCTGTGCAGGGCTTTCGTGCAGGACGCCGATTGCATGCGGCCATGGCCGCATTGGATGCCTGGTTGTAGGAGCGGCTTCAGCCGCGACAGGCGTTACCGATAGATCCTGTCGCGGCTGAAGCCGCTCCTACAACAACGGCGCGCCGCTAATGCGAATCGCGCGCCACGTCGGCGCCGCTGCCGCCGACCAGGAAATCCAGGTCCGCGCCCAGGTGCGCCTGCTGCACGTGCTCCACGTACAGCTTGCTCCAGCCGCGCAGCGGCGTCGGCAGCGGCGTCCATTCGCTGCGCCGGCGCAGCAGTTCCTCGTCGCTGACCTCCAGGTGCAGCGAGCGCCCGGGCACGTCCAGTTCGATGATGTCGCCGTCGCGCACCAGCGCCAGGGTGCCGCCGGTGGCGGCCTCGGGCGAGGCGTGCAGGACCACGGTGCCGTAGGCGGTGCCGCTCATGCGCGCATCGGAGATGCGCACCATGTCGGTGACGCCGGCGCGCAGCAGCTTCGGCGGCAGCGGCATGTTGCCGACCTCGGCCATGCCCGGGTAGCCGCGCGGGCCGCAGTTCTTCAGCACCATGATGCAGTCGGCGTCGATGTCCAGCGCCTCGTCGTCGATGCGCGCCTTCATGTCCTCGATGCTTTCGAACACCACCGCGCGGCCGCGGTGCCGCAGCAGGTGCGGCGAGGCCGCCGAGGGCTTGATCACCGCGCCGTCCGGGGCCAGGTTGCCGCGCAGCACGGCGATGCCGGCCTGCTCGCGGAACGGCGTGTCCAGCGCGTGGATCACCTCGCGGTTCCAGCACGGCGCGTCGGCCACGTTCTCGCCGAGGGTGCGGCCGTTGACGGTGAGCGCGTCCAGTTCCAGTTCGGCGCCGAGTTCGCGCATCACCGCCGGCAATCCGCCGGCGTAGTAGAAATCTTCCATCAGGTACTGGCCGGACGGTTTCAGGTTGACCAGGCACGGCAGCCGCGATCCCAACTGGTCCCAGTCGTCCAGGCTCAGCGGCACGCCCAGGCGCCCGGCGATGGCCAGCAGGTGGATCACCGCATTGGTGGAGCCGCCGATCGCCGCATTGACCTTGATCGCGTTGGCGAACGCGGAGCGGGTCAGCACCTGCGACATGCGCAGGTCTTCCTCGACCATCTGCACGATGCGCCGGCCGCTGAGTCGCGCCAGCCGCGCACGGCGCGAATCCACCGCCGGGATCGCCGCGTTTTCCGGCAGCGAGATGCCCAGCGCCTCGACCATGCTGGCCATCGTCGAGGCGGTGCCCATGGTCATGCAGCTGCCCTTGGAGCGCTGCATGCAGGCCTCGGCCTCGACGAACTCGTCCTGGCTCAGGGTGCCGGCGCGGACCATCTCCGACATCTGGATCACCCCGGTGCCCGAACCCAGCGGCTGCCCGCGCCAGTTGCCGGACAGCGACGGGCCGCCGGACAGGCCGATGGTCGGCAGGTCCACGCTGGCCGCGCCCATCAGCAGCGACGGGGTGGTCTTGTCGCAGCCCATCAGCAGCACCACGCCGTCCAGCGGATTGGCGCGGATCGATTCCTCCACGTCCATGCTGGCCAGATTGCGGAACAGCATCGCGGTGGGCAGCATCTGCGTTTCGCCCAGCGACATCACCGGGAATTCCAGCGGGAAGCCGCCGGCCTCGTAGACGCCGCGTTTGACGTGCTCGGCCAGCTCGCGCAGGTGGCCGTTGCACGGGGTCAGTTCCGACCAGGTGTTGCAGATGCCGATCACCGGGCGCCCGTCGAACATGTCGTGCGGATGGCCGGCGCTCTTGAGCCAGCTGCGGTAGTAGAAACCCTGCTTGCCTTCGCGACCGAACCACGCCTGGCTGCGGCGGACCGGTTTGGTGGGTGAGCCCATGCTGGCGGAATCCTCGAGACCTGATCGGCCCGGATCGGTGCCTGCGCGGCGTCGTCCGGGGTGCTTTACGTCGGCGATGCTAGCGGGCATATTGATACATGAAAAATAACAAATATCTGACTATGGATATTTGTTTTCATATATCAAAATCTCATCCACCTAGAGCGAAACGGCATGGACAACACGGCAAGCGCGGCGTCTCCCGGCACCGGCAACGCAACCTACGGCAGCCTGCACGGGCGCCGGGTCTTCATCACCGGCGGCGGGTCGGGCATCGGCGCGGCGCTGGTCGAGGCCTTCGCCGGGCAGGGCGCGCAGGTCGCCTTCGTCGACGTGGCCGCCGAGGCCAGTGCGGCGTTGGCCGAGCGCCTGGCCGCGGCCGGCCTGGCCAGGCCGTGGTGGCGCCGTTGCGACGTCACCGACGTGGCCGCGCTGCAGGCGGCGCTGGGCGAGGCCGCCGCCGAGCTGGGCGATTTCCATGTGCTGCTCAACAACGTCGGCAGCGACGACCGGCACGCGCTGGACGCGGTGACCCCGGAGTACTGGGAACGCTGCGTGGCGATCAACCAGCGCGCCGCGTTCTTCGCGATCCAGGCGGCGGTGCCGGGCATGAAGCGGCTCGGCGGCGGTTCGATCGTCAACCTCGGTTCCACCGGCTGGCAGACCAAGACCGGCGGCTATCCGGTCTACGCCACCGCCAAGTCGTCGGTGAACGGGCTGACCCGCGGCCTGGCGCGCGAACTGGGCGCGGCGCGGATCCGGGTCAACGTGCTGACCCCGGGCTGGGTGATGACCGAGCGCCAGGTCACGCTGTGGCTGGACGAGGCCGGCGAGCGCGAACTGGCGCGCAACCAGTGCCTGCCGGACAAGGTGATGCCGGAAGACATCGCGCGCATGGCGCTGTTCCTGGCCTCGGACGAGTCGCGCGCGATCACCGCGCAGGAATTCGTGGTGGATGCGGGCTGGACCTGAGCGGCGGATGCGTTGTCGTCGGGTAGGAGGGGCTTCGGCCCCGGCCGTGTCCGAAGGCGGAATGTTGACCGCTGCGTTCGGTCGCGGCTGAAGCCGCTCCTACAGGGGCTTGCGGCATGCACGCCGGGTGCACTGTGGGAGGGGCTTCAGGCCCGACGCTTTGTCGGCGCGCATGCTCCGCGGCTTCGCTCTGTCGCGGCTGAAGCCGCTCCTACAGGATTTGCAGCGAACTGGCTGGGTGCACTGTGGAAATGGCTTCAGGCCTGACGGTGTCCGAAGGCGGAATGTTGACTGCCGCGTTCGGTCGCGGCTGAAGCCGCTCCTACAGGGGCTTGCGGTTGGCTGGCTGGGTGCACTGTAGGAGGGGCTTCAGCCCCGACCTCATCCTTCGGTTGGCGCGTCCGCATCCGCCGGTGCCGGCGCTTCCTCGGCCGGCGCGACGTAGCCGTACACCGGCCCGGCCGCGGCCTGCAGCGCCTGCAGCATGATCCGCGCGCCCGGCGACAGCAGCCAGTCGGTGCGGGTGATGATGCCAAACGCGTCCATCCGGCACGACAGTTCCACCGGCACGATCGCCACGCTGCCGTGGTCGGCGAAATGCCTGGCCACGTCCATCGGCACCACCGCCAGGTAGTCGCTTTGGCGCAGCAGCTGCGGCAGCACCACCAGCGCCGAGGTCTCGACCACCCGCTTCGGCGGCTCCAGCCCGGCGTTCTGGAACATCAGCTCGAAGCGATGGCGCAGCACGCTGCCGTCCGGCGGCACGATCCAGCCGGTCGCGGCCAGTTCGCGCAGCGCCGGTTGCGGCATTGCCAGGATCGGGTGGCCGGGACGGGCGATCGCGCGCACCTCTTCCTCGGCCAGCGCCTGGTAGTGCAGGTTGCGCTTGTCGTGGCGCGCGAACAGCCGCGCCACCACGATGTCCAGCTTGTTCTGCGCCAGTTGCTCCAGCAGCACGTCGCTGCCGTCCACGCGCAGCGCCACGCGTAGCAGCGGATGCTGTTCGGTGACCTGGGCCAGCGCGGCCGGCAGCAGGGTCATCGCCGGCCCGGCGATGGCGCCGACGCTGACGCTGCCGAAATAGCCGGCCTTCAGTGCCTCGATCTCGGCGCCGGCCTCGCCCAGGCTGGACAGGGCGATGCGCGCGTGGCGGATCATCGCCTCGCCGTACCAGGTCGGGCGCATGCCGCGCGGCAGCCGCTCGAACAGCGGCACCTCCATCATGTCCTCCAGGTCCTTGAGCAGCTTCGACGCGGCCGGCTGCGACATGTTCAAGGTCTCGGCGGCGCGGTGGATGTTGCCTTCCTCCTCGATCGCCAGCAGCAGCATCAGCTGCCGGGTCTTCAGGCGGGCGCGGACGAACCAGGGCGTGGCGGCAGGCATGGCGGCCCAATGCATATGAATGTTCGTATACATTAAGCCAAAAACGATATTTGTTGCATATAGGTCATCCGGCCAGAATAGAACCGCATCCGCGGCACCGGCGGTCTGTGCTGCCGCGCCGCTCTTTCGTATTCCGACAGGCGACCGATTCATGCGATTGATCCAACTGCTCGACGAGTCCGGCATCCCCAGCGTGGGCGCCGTAGAGGCGAACGGCACCCAGGTGCGCCTGCTGCGCGAAGTCGGTTCGACCTATGCGCTGGCCAACGCCGCGCTCGCCGCCGGCCTCGGCCTGGACGACTACGCCACGCATCAGCTCGGCGATATCGTGCTCGACTACGCCGAACTGCTGGCCAACCACCGCGTGCTGTCGCCGCTGACCCATCCGGACCCGGCGCACTGCCGCGTCACCGGCACCGGCCTGACCCACCTGGGCAGCGCCGCCACCCGCGACGCGATGCACCAGAACCTGCAGCAGCAGGCCGACCAGGGCACGCTCACCGATTCGATGAAGATCTTCCAGCTGGGGGTGGAAGGCGGCATCCCGCGCGACGGCCAGCCCGGTGCGCAGCCGGAGTGGTTCTACAAGGGCGACGGCAGCATCCTGGTCGCGCCGGGCGCGCCGTTGCCGTCGCCGGATTTCGCGCTGGACGGCGGCGAGGAGCCGGAACTGGTCGGGCTGTACGTGATCGGCGCCGATGGGGTGCCGTACCGGCTCGGCTTCGCGCTCGGCAACGAGTTCTCCGACCACGTCACCGAACGCCAGAACTATCTGTACCTGGCCCATTCCAAGCTGCGCGCCTGCGCGGTGGGACCGGAGCTGCGCAGCGGCGAGCTGCCGCGCGACCTGCGCGGCAGCAGTCGCATCCGCCGCGGCGATGCGGTGATCTGGGAAAAGCCCTTCGTCACCGGCGAGGCCAACATGTGCCACTCGCTGGCCAACCTGGAATACCACCACTTCAAGTACGCCGCGCATCGCGTGCCCGGCGACGTGCACCTGCATTTCTTCGGCACCGCCACGCTGAGCTTCGCCGATGGCGTGCAGGCCGAGCCGGGCGACCGTTTCGAGATCGAACTGCCGGAACTGGGCGCGGCGCTGGTCAATCCGCTGCAGCGGGTGGCGGCCGGGTTCGAACTGGGCGGCGTGCGCGCGCTGTAACCGAGCAAGGGAGGACGACATGAGCCAACGTTTCCAGAGCTATATCGACGGCCAGTGGCTGGCCGGCAGCGACATCGCGGCGGACGAGAATCCGTCCGACCTGTCCGCGCCGGTCGGCGAGGTCGGCAGCGTCGATGCCGATGCGGTGCGCGGCGCGATCGCCGCGGCCAACGCCGCGCAGGCCAAGTGGGCGGCGAGCACGCCGCAGCAGCGCGCCGATGCGCTGGACTTCGTCGGCAGCGAGATCCTGGCGCGCAAGCAGGAACTGGGCACACTGCTGGCGTCCGAAGAAGGCAAGACCCTGCCGGAGAGCATCGGCGAGGCCGCGCGCGCCGGGCAGATCTTCAAGTTCTTCGCCGGCGAGGCGCTGCGCATTCCCGGCGAGAAGCTCGCCTCCACCCGCCCCGGCGTGGACGTGGAGATCACCCGCGAGCCGGTCGGCACGGTCGGCATCATCGCGCCGTGGAATTTCCCGCTGGCGATCCCGGCGTGGAAGATCGCCCCGGCGCTGGCCTACGGCAACACCGTGGTGTTCAAGCCGGCCGAGATCGTGCCCGGCTGCGCCTGGGCGCTGGCCGAAATCCTCAGCCGCGCCGGCCTGCCCAGCGGCGCGTTCAACCTGGTGATCGGCAGCGGCCGCACCGTCGGCCAGGCGCTGGTCGAGGACCGCGGCATCGATGCGCTGAGCTTCACCGGCTCGGTGCCCACCGGCAACCATCTGCTCAAGCAGGCCGCCGCGCGCGGGCTGAAGATCCAGCTGGAAATGGGCGGCAAGAATCCGCTGGTGGTGCTGGCCGATGCGGACCTGGACCTGGCGGTGGAGATCGCGGTCAACGGCGCGTACTTCTCCACCGGCCAGCGTTGCACCGCCTCCAGCCGCCTGATCGTCGAGCGTGCGGTATACGACGAGTTCGTCGCGCGGGTCAGCAAGCGTCTGGCCACGCTGAAGATCGGCCATGCGCTGACCCCCGGCATCGACATCGGCCCGGTCGCCAGCGCCAGCCAGTTCGCGCAGGACCGCGACTACGTGCGCATCGCCCAGGAAGAAGGCGCCGAGCTGGTGTACGGCGGCGAGGCGCTGGAGTGCGAGCACCAGGGCCACTACATGCGCCCGGCGCTGATCGCCGCGCAGCCGCAGCACCGCATCGCGCGCGAGGAAGTGTTCGGCCCGGTCGCGGCGGTGATGCCGGCCGACGACTACGAACACGCGCTGGCGCTGGCCAACGACACCGAATTCGGCCTGTGCGCCGGCATCGCCACGCGCTCGCTGCAGCACGCCACGCATTTCAAGCGGCATGCGCAGGCCGGCATGGTGATGGTCAACCTGCCCACCGCCGGGGTCGATCCGCACGTGCCGTTCGGCGGGCGCAAGGCCTCCAGCTACGGCCCGCGCGAGCAGGGCCGCTATGCGGTGGAGTTCTATACGACGGTCAAGACGGCCTATACATTCGCGGGATGAACTGATCGATCCATTCGCGCGCCTGCCTGGGAGGGTGGGCGGCCGCCGCGGCCCGAACGCCGCGCGACCGCCAGCGTGCAACGAACGAGGAGGGGTTATGCAGAAGTCAGGTGTGCGTGCGGCGGTGCTGGGAATGGCGGTGCTGCTGGGTGCGGCGTTGAGCGCGTGTTCCGGCGGCGGCAAGGACGCGGCCGGCAAGTCGGGCCAGATCACGGTCGGCTTCAGCCAGGTCGGCGCCGAGAGCGAGTGGCGTACCGCCAATACCGCCTCGGTGAAGCAGGCGATCGAGCAGGCGGGGATGAAGCTCAAATTCTCCGACGCGCAGCAGAAGCAGGAAAACCAGATCAAGGCGCTGCGCTCGTTCATCGCCCAGCGCGTGGACGTGATCGCGTTCTCGCCGGTGGTCGAATCCGGCTGGGAAACCGTGCTGCGCGAAGCCAAGACGGCGAACATCCCGGTGGTGCTGACCGACCGCGCGGTCAAGGTGTCCGACGATAGTCTGTACACCACGCTGATCGGCTCGGACTTCGTCGAGGAAGGGCGCAAGGCCGGGCGCTGGCTGCTCGAGCAGTCGCCGCTGAAGGATGGCGACAAGCCGGTGCGCATCGTCGAGCTGCAGGGCACCGTGGGTTCGGCACCGGCGATCGACCGCATGAAGGGCTTCAAGGAAATCATCGCGGCCAACCCGCGCTTCCAGGTGGTGCGCTCGCAGAGCGGCGACTTCACCCGCGCCAAGGGCAAGGAAGTGATGGAGGCGTTCCTGAAGTCGGAAGGGCGCAACATCGACGTGCTGTACGCGCACAACGACGACATGGCGATCGGCGCGATCCAGGCGATCGAGGAAGCCGGGCTGAAGCCGGGCAAGGACATCCTGGTGATCTCCATCGACGGGGTGAAGGGCGCGTTCGAGGCGATGCAGGCCGGCAAGCTCAACGTCACTGTCGAATGCAATCCGCTGCTCGGCCCGCAACTGGTGCAGGCGATCCGCGACGCCAAGGCCGGCAAGCCGCTGCCCAAGCGCATCGTGGTCGAGGAATCGGTGTATACCCAGGAGCAGGCCGCCGCCGAGCTGCCCAAGCGCAAGTACTGACGGAGCCTGCCGATGAAGCCGGTGGTGCTGCACGCGCAGGGACTGAGCAAGGCCTACGCCGGCGTCGCCGCGCTGGACGACGTGGCGCTGTGCCTGCGCGGCGGCGAGATCCACGCGCTGATGGGCCAGAACGGCGCCGGCAAATCCACCCTGATCAAGCTGCTGACCGGCGCGGTCGCGGCCGACGCCGGGCGCATGGCGCTGGGCGGCGACGCGATTGCGCCGAGCTCGCCGCTGCAGGCGCAGCAGCTGGGCATCAGCACCGTGTATCAGGAAGTGAACCTGTGCCCGAACCTGTCGGTGGCCGAGAACATCTTCGCCGGCCGCTATCCGTTGAAGGGCTGGCCGCGGCGCATCGACTGGCGCCGGGTCGAGCGCGAAGCGCGCGAGTGCCTGCAGCGGCTGGGCGTGGACATTGACGTGCGCCGCGCGCTGTCCGCCTATCCGGTGGCGGTGCAGCAGATGGTGGCGATCGCGCGCGCGCTGAGCGTGTCGGCGCGGGTGCTGATTCTCGACGAACCCACCTCCAGCCTCGACGAAGGCGAGGTCGCCGAACTGTTCCGGGTGATGCGCGGCCTGCGCGAGCAGGGCATGGCGATCCTGTTCGTTACCCATTTCCTCGACCAGGTATACGCGGTGTCCGACCGCATCAGCGTGCTGCGCAACGGCCGCCTGGTCGGCGAATACCTTGCGTCTGAGCTGCCGGCGCCGCGGCTGATCGCGGCGATGGTCGGGCGCGAACTGGACGTGGCCGCCGCGGCCGCCGCGACGGTGGACGCCGCGCCGGCAGAAGACGCGCCGGTGCTGCTGCAGGCGCAGGGCCTGGGCCGGCGTGGCCAGTTGCACCCGATCGATTTGCAACTGCGCCGCGGCCAGGTGCTGGGCCTGGCCGGCCTGCTCGGCGCCGGCCGCACCGAGCTGGCGCGGCTGCTGTTCGGCCTGGACCGCGCCGATTGCGGCCAGCTGTCCATCGATGGGCGCGACGTGGCGCTGCGCGGCCCGCCAGACGCGATCCGCCACGGCCTGGCGCTGTGCCCGGAAGAGCGCAAGACCGACGGCATCGTCGCCGAGCTGTCGGTGCGCGAGAACATCGTGCTGGCGCTGCAGGCGCGCATGGGCCTGCGCCGGTTCCTGCCGCTGGCCGAACAGCTGCGCATCGCGCAGGGCTACGTGGACGCGCTGGGCATCAAGACCGCCAGCGTGGAAACCCCGGTCGGGCTGCTGTCCGGCGGCAACCAGCAGAAAGTGGTGCTGGCGCGCTGGCTGGCGACGCGGCCGCGGCTGCTGATCCTCGACGAACCCACCCGCGGCATCGACATCGCCGCCAAGCAGGACATCATGACCCGCATTCTGGCGCTGGCCCGCGAGGGCATGGCGGTGTTGTTCATTTCCGCCGAGGTCGCCGAGATCGAGCGCATCGCCGACCGCATCGCGGTGCTGCGCGAACGCCGCCTGGTCGGTGAACTGCCGGGCGGCTGCGGCGAACGCGCGGTGTTCGAGATGATCGCCGGGAGCGCGGCGGCATGAGCGCGGCGGCCACGTCTTCGCCCAGTGCGCCGCGGCTGCCGGCGCGAATCGTCGCCCACCCGCTGTTCTGGCCGCTGGCGACGCTGGCGCTGCTGCTGCTCGGCAACGGCCTGTGGAATCCGGGCTTCCTGGCGCTGCAATGGCGCGACGGGCACCTGTACGGCAACCTGGTGGACATCGGCAACCGCGCCGCGCCGCTGGCGCTGGTGGCGCTGGGCATGACCCTGGTGATCGCGGTGCGCGGCCTGGACATCTCGGTCGGCGCGGTGGTGGCGATCGCCGCGACGGTGGCGGCGTGGATGATCGGCGGCGGCGAACACAGCCGCTTTCCGCTATGGGCGGTGATCGTGGCGCCGCTGCTGGTCGCCGCTGCGTGCGGGCTGTGGAACGGGCTGCTGGTGGTCAAGGTCGGCATGCAGCCGATCATCGCCACGCTGATCCTGATGGTGGCCGGGCGCGGCGTCGCCCAGCTGATCGGCGACGGCCAGATCCTGACCATCTACTACCCGCCGTATTTCTATCTGGGCAACGGCTTCCTGCTCGGCCTGCCGTTCGCGCTGTTCGTGGTCGCCGCGGTGTTTGCGGTGTTGCAGTTGCTGCTCGGGCGCACCGCGCTGGGCCTGTTCGTGCGCGCGATCGGGCACAACCCGCGCGCGGCGCGCGTGGCCGGGATCAAGGCGCGGCTGATCGCGGTGCTGCTGTACGTGTTCTGCGCGTTCAGCGCCGGCCTGGCCGGGCTGCTGATCAGTTCCAACGTCAAGAGCGCCGACGCCAACAACGCCGGCCAGCTGATGGAACTGGACGCGATCCTGGCGGTCACCCTCGGCGGCACGCTGCTCGACGGCGGCCGCTTCAGCCTGGCCGGCAGTCTGATCGGCGCGCTGATCATCCAGACCCTGACCGCGACGATCTACGCGATCGGCGTGCCGGCGCAGGTCAACATGCTGATCAAGGCGCTGCTGGTGTTCGCGGTGATGCTGCTGCAATCGCCGCAGTTCCGCGCCAGCGTGCGCGGCTGGGTGCGGCGTGCCGAGCCGGGAGCGGGGCGATGAGCGCGGCAGGCGTTCCGATCCAGAACGCGCGCGGCCTGCGCCGCGTCGGCACGCTGCTGCACGGCGCGCGCCTGCCGCTGGCGATCACCGTGGCCCTGTTCGTGGCCATGGCCGGCGCCGGCGGCGTGCTCTACGACGGCTTCCTGTCGCCGCAGGTATTCGCCAATCTGCTGATCGACAACGCCTTCCTGTGCATCGCCGCGGTCGGCATGACGTTCGTGATCCTGAGCGGCGGCATCGACCTGTCGGTGGGCGCGGTGATCGCGTTCACCACGGTGCTGTCGGCGTCGCTGGTGCAGCACCATGGCTGGTCGCCGCTGGCGGCGATCCCGCTGGTGCTGCTGCTCGGGGCGCTGTTCGGCGCGTTCATGGGCATGCTGATCCAGCGCTACCGGCTGCAGCCGTTCGTGGTGACCCTGGCCGGCATGTTCCTGGCGCGCGGCGCCAGCTATCTGATCAGCGTCGACTCGATCCCGATCGACGATGCGCTGTACGTGGCCATCGCCCAGTTCCGCGTGCCGATCGGCGCAGGCGCCTCGCTGTCGATCGGCGCGCTGGTCGCGCTGGCCACGGTGGCGCTGGGCATGTGGCTGGCGCACAGCACGCGCTTCGGCCGCTGCGTGTACGCACTGGGCGGCAGCGAGGCCTCGGCGCGGCTGATGGGCCTGCCGGTGGCCGCCACCCAGGTCAAGGTCTACGCCTTCAGCGGATTCTGCTCGGCGCTGGCCGGGGTGGTGTGCACGTTCTACATGCTGTCCGGCTACAGCCTGCATGCGCTGGGCCTGGAACTGGATGCGATCGCCGCGGTGGTGATCGGTGGCACCTTGCTGGCCGGCGGCAGCGGCTACGTGATCGGCACGCTGTTCGGCGTGCTGATCCTGGGCGTGATCCAGACCCTGATCGTGTTCGACGGCACGCTCAGCTCGTGGTGGACACGCATCGTGATCGGCGCGCTGCTGCTGGTGTTCTGCCTTCTGCAACGCGTGTTGACCCGGCGCACGCCGGATTCGGGAGCGGACGCATGACGGAATATGACGAGGCGGGCCTGGCCTGCACACGGCGCGACTTCCTGCACTACGGCGGCGCCTCGCTGGCCGCGCTGGGCCTGTTGGCGCAAGGCGAGGCGCTGGCCGCACCGCCTGCGGAGGTAGCAGCGGCCGCGAAACGGCAGCCGGCCGTGCAACTGCGCGAGCAGCCGTTCGCGCTGGGCCAGGTGCAATTGCTCGACGGCCCGTTCCTGCAGGCGCGCGAGCGCGATCGCCGCTACCTGATGTCCATTCCCAACGACCGCCTGCTGCACAATTTCCGGCTGGCCGCGGGCCTGGACTCGAACGCCGAGCCGCTGGGCGGCTGGGAGTCGCCGCACTGCGAGATCCGCGGGCATTTCGCCGGAGGCCACTACCTGTCGGCCTGCGCGCTGCTGTACGCGGCCACCGGCGATGCCGCGCTGAAGGACAAGGCCGATGCGCTGGTCGCCGAACTGGCGCGCTGCCAGCGTGCGGACGGCTACATCGGCGCGTACCCGTCCTCGTTCTACGACCGGCTCGGCCGCCGCGAAGAGGTGTGGGTGCCGATCTACACCGCGCACAAGATCCTGGCCGGGCACCTGGATATGGCCCGCCATGCCGGCAACGCACAGGCGCTGCGCACCGCGCAGCGCTTCGCCGACTGGCTGGGCGCGTGGATGGACGGCTTCGACGACGCGCAGTGGCAACGCATCCTCGGCGTGGAGTTCGGCGGCGTGCACGAGTCGCTGCTGGAGCTGTACCTGCTCAGCGGCGACGCCAGGTACCAGCGCTGGGCCGCGCGCTACGAGCAGGCCGCGCTGCTGGAGCCGCTGGCGCAGCAGCGCGACGCGCTGGCCGGCCTGCACGCCAACACCCAGATCCCGAAGATCGTCGCCGCCGCGCGCGCCTACGAGATCGACGGCGAGCCGCGCCAGCGCCAGATCGCCGAATTCTTCTGGCGCACGGTCAGTGGCCACCATGCCTATTGCACCGGCGGCGTCAGCGACTTCGAGATGTTCGGCAAGCCCGACCACTTTGCCGGGCGCCTGAGCGGGCACAGCCACGAGTGCTGCTGCAGCTACAACATGCTCAAGCTGACCCGGCACCTGTACACCTGGCAGCCGGACGCGGCGCTGATGGACTACTACGAGCGCGTGCTGTTCAACGCGCGCCTGGGCACCCAGGACGAAGCCGGCATGATGATGTACTTCGTGCCGATGGATGCCGGCTACTGGAAGCTCTACAACACCCCGTTCGCCTCGTTCTGGTGCTGCACCGGCACCGGCGTGGAGGAGTTCGCCAAGAGCAACGACAGCATCTACTTCCGCGACGATGCCGGCCTCACCGTCAACCTGTTCATCGCCTCGCAGCTGGATTGGGCCGAGCGCGGCCTGCGCGTCGTGCAGCGCACCCGCTTCCCGCAGCAGGAAGGCACCGCGCTGGAGTTCCAGTGCAAGCGCCCGCAGCAGATGACCCTGCGCCTGCGCATCCCGTACTGGGCCACCCAGGGCGTGCGCCTGCGCATCAACGGCAAGGCACAGGCGGTCAAGGCGACCCCGGGCAGCTACTTGGCGCTGGAGCGCCGTTTCGCCGACGGCGATCGCATCGAACTGGACCTGCCGATGGCGCTGCACGCGGCGCCGCTGCCCGACGAACCCAGCCTGCAGGCGATGATGTACGGCCCGCTGGTGCTGGCCGCGCAGCTGGGCAGCGACGGCATCGATCCGGCGCAGCTGCACGTGTCCGATCAGCGGCCGTCGTTGAACCGGATCGTCGGCCGCCAGCTGCCGGCGGTGTATTTCGCGCCGGAAAAATTGTGGGCGCGCAAGCGCGAGGGCCAGGAATTGGTGTTCGAGGCCGAGGGACTGCAGGGTCCGCTGACCCTGGTGCCGTTCTACCGCATCGCCCACGAGCGCTATGCGGTCTATTGCCGAGCGAGGCCGGTATGGGAAAAGAACCCGCAATTCTGAGCCGCTGGCGCAGGGCGTCCGCGACGATCGCTGCAGCCTGCGCGTTGCTGCTGTGCGCGCTGCCGGCGCTGGCCGCCGAGCGCATGGTCGGCGACGTGCTCAGCCCGGACGCCACGCTGCGCGCGCAAGTGAGCGTGGACGCGGCCGGCAGCGCGCACTACCGCGTGCTGCGCGTCGGGCGCGAGGTACTGTTGCGCTCGCGGCTGGGCCTGGTCCGCGACGATGCCGATTTCTCCATGGGCCTGCGTCTGCTCGCGGTGTCGCCGGTCGAGCCTGTGCACGATCGCTACGAGCTGCTGACCGGCAAGCGGCGCATCAACGAGTACCGCGCGAACCGCCGCGTGTTCTCCTGGCGCGGCGCCAACGGCGAGCGCCTGCAGATCGAATTCCAGGTCTCCGACGACGGCGTCGCGTTCCGCTACGATTTCCCGCAGCGCGACCCTAAAATCCGCGAGCTGCGCGAGGACTCCACCACGTTCCGCTTCGCCGCCGCCACGCGCGCCTGGCTGCAACCGATGTCGCCGGCGAAGACTGGCTTCGGCAGGACCAATCCTTCGTACGAGGAGTACTACCTGCAGGACATCGGCGTCGGCACGCCGTCGCCGCTCGCGGCCGGCTGGGTGTATCCGGCCTTGTTCCGCCATGAGGCGGACTGGGTCCTGCTCAGCGAGGGGTCGCTGGGCCGCGGCCACGCCGGCAGCCGCCTGCGCGATGTCGCCGACGCGCCCGGCGCGTACGCGATCGGCATGCCCGATCCGCGCGAGGTGCTGCCCGGCGGCGCCGCCAACCCGCGCTTCGCGCTGCCGTGGCGCTCGCCGTGGCGCATCGTCGCGGTCGGCAGCCTGAAGACCATCGCCGAGTCCACGCTCGGCACCGACCTGGCCGATCCGCCCGCGGCCGCGCCGATCGCGCCGCCGCAGCCGGGCAAGGCGTCGTGGAGCTGGCCGCTGCTCGGCGACGGCGCCACCACCTTCGAAGTGCAGAAGCGCTACATCGACTTCGCCGCGCGCATGGGCTGGCGCTACACCTTGATCGATGCCCTGTGGGACACGCAGATCGGCGAAGACAAGCTGCGCGAGCTGATCGCCTACGCGCACAGCAAGCAGGTGTCGATCCTGCTCTGGTACAACTCGGCCGGCAGCTGGAACGAAGCGCCGCAGACCCCGCGCGACCGCATGCTGACCCACGCCAGCCGCATCCGCGAGTTCGCGCGGCTCAAGGCGATGGGCGTGGCCGGGGTGAAGATCGACTTCTTCGGCGGCGACGGGCAGTCGATGATCGGCTACTACCTGGACATCATGCAGGATGCCGCGCCGTACGGGCTGATGCTCAACTTCCACGGCGCCACCTTGCCGCGCGGCTGGCAGCGCACCTGGCCGGACCTGATGACGATGGAGGCGGTGCGCGGGCTGGAATTCGCCACCTTCGAGCAGGTCAACGCCGACCAGGTGCCGGCGCATGCGGCGATGCTGCCGTTCGCGCGCAACGTGTTCGACCCGATGGACTTCACCCCGCTGGCCCTGGTCAAACTCAACGACAAGGTGCAGCGCCGCACCACGCCGGGCTTCGAGCTGGCCGAGACGGTGCTGTTCGTGTCCGGCATCCAGCATTACGCCGAGACCCCGGAGAATCTGGAAAAGGCGGCGCCGGAGGTGCAGGCGCTGCTGCGCGAACTGCCCTCGGTGTGGGACGACAGCCGCTACGTGGATGGCTATCCCGGCCGCTTCGCGGTGTTCGCGCGGCGCGGCGGCACGCGCTGGTACGTGGCCGGCATCAACGCCGATGCGCAACCGCGCACGCTGCGCCTGAACCTGGCGGAGCTGGGCGTGGCCGGTCGCGGCGCGCGCCTGATCGTCGATGGCGACGGCCCGCTGGGCCTGGCCAGCCGGCGCATCGAAGCGGGGCCGACGCAGAACGTCGAGGTGGCGTTGCCGGCACGCGGCGGCTTCGTGCTGCAGTTCGACTGAGCGCGCTGGCGCCTGCCGCGTGCAGGGGCGGGCACCGCCGCAACGGCGCCTGCGCCTGCCGATGGCGGGGATTGCCTGGTGTTCGATGCGGTGTCGCGCCGGGTTGCCAAGGCTGAATCCGTGCCATTGCGGCGACGGCATGACGGTCGCATTCGCATGCATCGGCGTCGCAGCGGCAATGCGGCGGCATAGAATTGGCGCTCGCGACAGGAGCGCTGCCATGCTGAAGATCTGGGGCCGACACAATTCGAGCAACGTGCGCAAGGTGCTGTGGTGCGCCGAGGAAATCGGCGTGGCCTATGAATCGATCGAGGTCGGCGGTGCGTTCGGCAAGACCGCCGATCCGGCCTACCGCGCATTGAATCCCAACGGCCTGGTGCCGGCGATCGAGGACCACGGCCTGGCGCTGTGGGAATCCAACGCCATCGTGCGCTACCTGGCCGCGCGCTATGCGCCGGACACGCTGTATCCGCAGGATCCGGCCGAGCGCGCGCGTGGCGACAAGTGGATGGACTGGACCACGTCGACCTTCGCCGGCCCGTTCCGCGATCTGTTCTGGGGCACGCTGCGCACCGCGCCCGAAGCACGCGACGCAGCCAGGATCGCCGCGGCGCTGGCGCGTTCGGGCGAATTGCTGGGCATGGCCGATGCGGCGCTGGCGCAGCAGCCGTGGCTGTCGGGCGCGCAGTTCGCGATGGGCGACATCCCGCTGGGCAGCTTCGCCTACGCCTGGTTCGAGATGCCGATCGAACGGCCGGCGCTGCCGCATCTGCAGGACTGGTACCGGCGCCTGCAACAGCGTCCGGCCTACCGCAAGGGCGTGATGACGCCGCTGACCTGAGTATGGTGTGGCCTGCGGCCAGCGTTGCCGCGCCGTTTCGCTGCAGCGGCCATTCCGCTCGCGCGTATCCGCTACCTGACGGCAAGGAGCCGCCACCTTGATCGAAACCCCGAAAATCGTGTTGTGCATTCCCGGCCCATGGCAGGACCGTTCGGATCTGCTCGCGCGCATCGTCCGCGACAGCGGCGGTTACCTGTTTGCCGGGCAGGTCCTGCTGCATATGGAAAGCGGCGATGCCTTCGAACTGCAATACGAGTCGCGCGACCCACGCATGGCCGACGCGTTCGCTGCCGCCGGGCCGCATTGGCTCGATTCCGACGACATGGCGCGCATCGATGCGCATGCCTCGGTCGTGTACCTGATCGGCGATGGCGGTTCCCGGGCGCGCGCCGAGGCGATGATGCTGGCGGCCGCGGCGCTGCTGGACGCCGGCGGCCTGGGCGTGAAGGTCGAGAGCAGCGGCGTCGCGCACGGTCCGGGGGCGTGGCGCCAGCTGTGCGCGGACCTGGGCTTTTTCAGCGCCCATCGTGCCTATGTGTTGAACCTCACCGGCGAGCAGGTGCATTCCTGCGGCATGCACCATTTCGGCATGAAGGACGCGATCGTTGATGCGCAGGCGGCAGACGACCCGGTCGCGCTGCTGCACACCTTCACCTGGTACCTGTTCACCGAAGCGCCGGCGATGCGCGAGGGCCATACCTTTGCCGTCGCCGAGGATGCGCCGCGCTACCGGCTCGACGCCGAACCCAGCGCCCAGTTCCAGCCCGGCGACCTGTTCGCCAATCCCTACGGGCTCTGGCGGCTGACGCCGCTGTGAGGCCGGCACTTTTCTGGCCTCGGTGCAGGCCGCCCCACCTGTAGGAGCGGCTTCAGCCGCGACAGGAGGCCCATCGCCACCATCGCTGCATCACACGCGATAACCCTCAAAACCTCAACGCGGCGCATGCACCGTCGCCGCCACCAGCCGCATCACCAGCGGCCGCACCACCAGAATGCAGCAGAACGCAGTTGGCATCGCCAGCCGATACGCGCCCAGCACGCGCTGCAGATAGTCCTCGCCGAGACCGGCATTGGCCGCGGTGATCACCAGGCACATCAGCATGGCCATGATCGCGGCCATGTAGAAAGCGAACACGAACGGCGTGGTGCGCACGCCCAGTTTCAGGCGGCGTGGCGCGGCGATATCGAAATCCTGCATGGGCGATGCCTCGGTGGTCGTTGCGGCCTGACGGCGCGGGAGGCGGCACGTTAGCAAGCCGGTCGCAGCGCCAGTAGGCGAGGGCGGCTTGCGACTTTGTAAACTGCAACTTACGAATGCATCGCGTATAGCTGTTGCCAGTGAACCTTCTTCAGTCCATCCGCAGCTTCATCCATACCGTCGAGGCCGGCAGCGTCGCCGGCGGCGCCAAGGCCTTGGGCGTGAGCGCGGCGGCGGTGAGCCAGAACATCGCGCGGCTGGAAGCGCACCTGGGCGTGCGCCTGCTCAACCGCAGCACGCGCAGCCTGGCGCTGACCGAGCGCGGCGCGCTGTATCTGCAGCAGGTGCGGCGGGTGGAGCTGGATCTGGAGCGCGCGCGGCAATCGGTGGCCGATCCGCAGGCCGAGCCGGAAGGGCGGTTGCGCATCGCCAGCACCGCCGCGTTCGGCCGGCATGTGCTGGCGCCGCTGCTGCCGGCGCTGGCGGCGCGGCATCCGCGTCTGTCGATCGAACTGCTGAGCGCCGATCATCGCGTGGACCATGCGCAGGAAGGCGTGGACGCCAGCATCCGCATCGAGCCGCAATTGCAGGACGGCCTGGTCGCGCGGTGCATCGCCGCGGTGCCGTTCGTGTTCTGCGCCGCGCCGGAGTACCTGGCGCGTGCGGGCACGCCGGCGACGCCGGAGCAGTTGAAGGACCACGCCTGCCTGTTGCTGCGCTGGGCGGTGGACGGCCGCTACCTGCGTTGGGGCTTCGTCCGCGACGGGCTGCGCTTCGATGTCGAGGTGGCGCCGGCGCTGGTCGGCGACGACATCGATGCGCTCGCCGCCATGGCCGCGGCCGGCGGCGGCATCACCCGGCTGGCCGCGTTCGTGGCGCAGCCTTACCTGCAGCGCGGCGCGTTGCGCGCCTTGTTCGAAGACGCCGCTGCTGGCGCGGCCGACGCTGCGCCCGAACCGATGCGGCTGTACCTTTGCGTGGCCGACCGCCGCGATTTCACCCCGAAGGTGCGCGCCCTGCAGGAGCACCTCGTCGCCGGCCTGCCGCTGGCGTGGCGCGTGGCGCCGGCCTAGACCCGCACGACGGGCCGCGCGTTACGGCCTGCCGCCGGCCACCGCCGGCGCCGCCTCGCGCGCGGCGGCGCGGCGCATCACCCAGTTGAACAGCGGCGTGGCCATCAGCGTGGAGACGATCGCCATCAGCACCAGGATCGAGAACAGGCCCTGCTCGATGACCCCGGCCTGCAGGCCGATGTTGATGATGATCAGCTCCATCAGCCCGCGCGCGTTCATCAGCGCGCCGATCGCCATCGCGTCGCGGTTGTTCTCGCCGCTGGCGCGCGCCGCGGCCCAGCAGGCGATGCCCTTGCCCAGGAACGAGGCGAGCAGGATCGCCACCGCGGCGATCAGGATCTGCGGGTCCAGCAGCACGCTGAGCTGGGTCTTGAGCCCGGAGAAGGTGAAGAACATCGGCAGCAGGAACACCACCACGAACGGCTGCAGCTGCTCGCGCAGCTTCTCGGTCAGCGCGCCCTTGGGCAGGCAGGCGCCGAGCAGGAAACCGCCGAACACCGCGTGGATGCCGATCGCGTCCATCGCCCAGGCGCTCGTGCAGAACAGCATCAGCACCACCGCCAGCACGCTGGCGCTGAGCGGCTGGTCGGGGCGCACGTGATCGGCCAGGCGGCGCAGCCAATGGCGGCCGACCAGCATCATGAACAGCGCGTAGCCCACGCCGCCGCCGATCGCCAGGTAGGCGCTGTTCCAGCTGCCGCCGAAGCTGGCCAGTACGATGGCCAGGATGCACCAGGCCGCGGCGTCGTCCACCGCGCCGGCGGTGAGCGCCAACGTGCCCAGCGAACTGCCGGTGAGGCCGCGCTCGTGGATGATCCGCGCCAGCATCGGGAACGCGGTGATGGCGATGGCCGCGCCCAGGAACAGCGAGGCTTCCAGGGTCTTGGCCTTCGCCGAGAACAGGCCCGGGGTATGCAGCAGCCACGGCACCAGCGCGAACGCGAGCACGAACGGCACCGCGATGCCGGCCAGCGACACGCTCATCGCGCTGCGGTAGCGCGCGCGGAAGTGGTCGCCGCGGAAGTCGGTGCCGACCAGGAACATGTACAGGCCCACGCCGAACTGCGCGACCACGTACAGCATGTCCAGGGTCTGCTTGGGGAACAGCGCCTGCTGCACGTCCGGCAGCAGCCAGCCGAACAGCGACGGCCCCAGCGCCACGCCGGCGATCATCTCGCCCACCACCTGCGGCTGGCCCACGCGCTTGGCCAGCAGGCCGACCAGCCGGCAGATCAGCAGGATCGCCGCCGCCTGCAGAAAGAAATAGACGGACATCTGCGGTGTGGTCATCGGCACGCATCCCTGATATGTCGGCGGATGATAGGAGCGCGGCGCGGAGAAATCCACGCAAGCCGGCCGCTCGCCATGCGCGCCTGGCGGTGCGGCGAAGCGCCGACGGTACTTTCGGCACTGACCGCCGCGCGCCGGATGCAGTGCTATGCGGGGCTGCGCGCGTGGCCGTTGGCGGCCGCTGGGCGCGTTACCACTTGATTGCAGCGGGAGAGAAAGCGATGAGCGAAGCATGGACGCGGCGGCAATGGCTGGGCCTTTCCGGCAGCGCGCTGCTTGCCGGGCTGCTGCCCGCTACGGCGGCGGCGAATGGCGCCGTGGCACCGAAGGCGAAGGACACGGCCGGCAACGGCGCGGACGCAAGCGACGCCGCGGCGCTGTATCGCCGCGCCCTGGTGCTCGACGCCAACACCCTGGCCTCGATCGGCCAGCTGGCCGGCGAAGGCGACAGCGCCGAGCGCATACGCCAGTTGCGCGATTCCGGCGTGACCGCGCTGAAGACCACGCTGGGCGGCGCCGCTGGCGACTTCGAGGAAGCGGTGAAGGACATCGCCGCGGCGCAGGCGCTGGTCGAAACCTATCCGCAGCACTTCCTGAAAGTGCTGCGGCACGACGACCTGCTGCGGGCCAAGCGCGAGGGCCGGATCGCGCTGATCTTCTCCTTCGAATCGGCGGCGATGCTGGAGGACAAGCCCGAGCGCATCGATCTGTTCCGCCAGCTCGGCGTGCGCGTGATGCAGCTGTCCTACAACCGCGCCTCGCCGTTCGGCACCGGCTGCCTGGACGGCGATACCGGCGGCGTCACCACGCTCGGGCGCGAAGCGATCGCGCGCATGAACCGGCTCGGCGTGGCGCTGGACCTGAGCCATGCCAATGCGCAGACCACCCGCGACGGCATCGCGCTGTCGCAGCGTCCGCCGGTGTTCACCCATGCCGGCTGCAGCGCGGTGTTCGCGCATCCGCGCAACAAGCTCGACCGCGACATGCGCGCGCTGGCCGACAAGGGCGGGGTGATGGGCATCTACATGCTGCCGTTTCTGACTGAGGACAGCCGCCAGCCGCAGCTGGCCGATTATCTGCGGCACATGCGCCATGCGCTGGACGTGTGCGGCGAGGACCACGTCGGCATCGGCACCGACTCGATGTTCTTCCCGGTCACCGCGCAGGACATCCGCGAGATGGACACGCTGATGCAGCAGCGCCGCCACGACGGCGTCGGCGCGCCCGGCGAGAACCGCACCCCGTACCTGCCCGACGTCAACAGCGTGCGCAAGCTCGAACGCGTCGCCGATGGCCTGCTGCGCCACGGCTACAGCGCGCGGGTGACCGAGAAGGTGCTGGGGCTGAACTTCGATCGGGTGTTCGGCGAGATCTGGGCGGCCTGACGCGCGCCGGCATATCCGTGTTCCAGACTTTCGCGCTCGCGCTCATCGTTCCTCAAGGCTGCCGCGTTTCCTCCGTTTCGACGCCTGCGAGGTGCGTCGAGAAGCGCGAGCGATGCGTGCCTGGATTGGTGCCGAACTGGCGCTGAAACGCGCGGCGCAGCTGCTGTTCGTCGCCATAGCCCACGTGCAGGGCGATGCTCTTCAAGGGCAACCCGGTTTCCTCCAACGCGCGGCACGCCGCCTCGAGCCGCATCAACTCGACCGTCTTGGCAGGCGTGCGCCCCACCTTGGCCGCATAGATGCGCGCGAAGGTTCGCGGCGCCATGTTTGCACGCTCGGCGAGCTGCGGGACCGACAGGTCCGCGCCCAGATTCGCCGCCATCCACGCGTGCAGCTCGACGAAGGCATGATCCCGCGTCTGCGCCGCCAGCGGCACGCTGAACTGCGATTGCCCGCCGGCGCGCTTCATGAAAACCACCAGGTGTCTGGCAGCATCGATCGCAACGCGCGGGCCATAATCCTGCTCTATCAGCGCCAGTGCGAGATCGATGCCCGAACTCACCCCGGCCGAGGTCCACAGATTGCCGTCGCGGATGAAGATGCTGTCCGGATCGACCTCCAGTTGCGGATGCCGGCGCTTCAACTTATCGAGCCAGGCCCAGTGCGTCGCCACGCGCCGGCCATCGAGCTGGCCGGCGGCTGCCAGAAGGAACGCGCCCGTACAGACGGAACACAGCCTGCGTACCGATCCGGCGCGCGCGGCGATGAAATCGCGCAACGCGGGCGTGACCTCGAACTCCTCGCCCGCGCAGCCGCCCGGCACGATCAGTGTGTCGATCGCGACGTTCGCCAGCGCGCAGACCGCGACGGTGACCACGGGCAAGCCCGACCCGGTGACGATCGGGCCACCCTGTGCCGATGCCACGATCGTGTCATAGCGTGCCGGTGCCCCCGATTCCGCGCCCCGGTTGGCCGTGGCCAGCGCCTGCAACGGACCAGCGAGGTCAAGCAGGTTCATCCCGTCGTAGGCAAGAAGCACCACCCGCAGCGGTCCTGGCGGCTGTCCCGCGCGATCGCTGCGGATGGGCTTTCCATCTATGGAAGCTGGAACACCTTGAGCTGGCAAAGACGTCATGGGCTAGCGTCCGGTGGCGGCATATGGCCACCCTGTGACCTGGACTGGATAACGCCGAGGGAGGGAACTGTGCATGTCACTGTGCCGCCTTCAGGTCGCCCCACGGATATTCCATGCCGAGTGCGGACAGGCGCGCGGTGCCGCTGCCATAGCGCTGGGCGATCAGATCGAAAGCGGCAGGCAGCGCCGTGCCGGCAGGGGCGGTCTCGGCCACTACGATGCGCACGTCCGCAGTCAAGGACGATGTCGCCTGGGTCTGCACGCGCAGGCCGCCGCGAAGCCGTACCGGGCCGGCCGTGTCGGAGACAGCGCGGACTTCGTTGCGCATCGTGCGCGACCATGCCTCGGCGTGAAGCGACAGCGCCACCTCGTCGTCACCGTCTTGCACCTGTATCGCCACCACATCTTCGTGCTTGACGTGCATGTTGGCGCGGTGCGTTGCCTCGTCCGCCGGCAGAACCTTGAACATGTCGCTGTCATGCGCGGGTTCCCATGCCGCAACGCCCAGGCGGTCGGCGGTCGCGCGCGCCGCTTGCGGTCCGGCGATCGTCTCGACCAGCGCAAGGCTGATCGGCAGTGCGGCAGAGACGCCGGCGCTCGAGGCGACATCGCCATCGGCCACATAGCGCAGGTTCGTCAGCCAGGTGACCTGCCGGTAATGCTTCCGACGATCCTGCAGCGAAGCCCAGTGGCCCGTGGCGCGGCGACCGTCGAGCGCGCCGATCTCCGCCAGCAGCTCGACGCCGTCGCAAATCGACACCAACGCGGCGCCGTGCGCGCGTTGCGCCCGCAACCAGGTCGCTTCCTCGGCATGCTTGTCCGCCGTCGCCGGTACGATCACGTAGTCGGCCCCATCGGGGTAGGCTTCGTCGAACGCGGCGACGGTCATGTCGGGCAACAGCGTGAGCGGGCCAGCCTTCAACGGGCGGTCGGTCATGTTCAGGGCGATCACCTTTGCCGCGCCGGATTGCGCGAGTACGCCGTATGGCACGACGAAGTCCGACAGCACGGTCTTGTCCTGGGCGACCACGACCACCACGGGCAGCGCATCCGGATGCTTGCGGACGTGGATGATCGGCAAGCCCGTCACCTGGGCATTCGCTGGCTGCGCTGTCGCCGCAGAACCGGCGGCGGCAACCGACCCACACACCGCGAAGAGGCCGGCGACGCTGACAAGGGCGATGCGCGAGAGGAAGCGTGGATGTTGCGACATGGTGGAATCCGGTGTGGTTGGGATCCCACTCTCTCGGGATTCACGCGTGGCTCAAAGGTCGATCTTCCTTCATTTTCTGCCAAGAGGGGGAATGAGCATCCGCAAACTCCTTTGCGTACGCTTCCGCGACAACGCTGGCAAGCGGCCCGGTCGCGTCGTTGCACGCGCCGCGCCGGACTGTTCCAGCGGCGTGGTGCCGAATGGATTGACCCGCCTGCGGCGCAGGTCCAGACTTGCGCCCTCATCACACCGTATCGCCCGCCCTCCCATGCCGCACGCACCGCTGCTGATATTGCCGACCGACGCCCTGCGCATCAGCGCAGGCCGGGTGCGCCTGCCTGACGGGATGGACCGAGCCGAGCCGTAGCGCTCCGCCGCCGCCGATCCGCCGCAGACAAGCACCCGATGGGTGCTTTTTTATTGCCTTTTTTCCAGCTGTCCCACCTCCGAAACGCGAAGGAGAACGTGCCATGCACTACGCCGCCGAACCGAAAACCTAGCCGCATGCCCAGTCGCCAACCGGGGCATGCGGCTTCCCCAGTGTTGGCAATGCGGAACCCATCTCATGAATACCCAAATCCTTTCCCGCTGGCGCAACCTCGGCATCATCGCCCACATCGACGCCGGCAAGACCACCCTCACCGAACGCCTGCTGTGGGCCACCGGCGCGATCCATCGCGTCGGCGAAGTCCACGACGGCGCCGCCACCACCGACTTCTCCGACATCGAACGCGCCCGCGGCATCACCATCGGCGCGGCCGCGGTGCAGGCGCAGTGGGCGCCGCGCGGGCAGCCGGCGCATCGGCTCACCCTGATCGACACCCCCGGGCACATCGATTTCGCGATCGAGGTGGAACGCTCGCTGCGCGTGCTCGACGGCGCGGTCGCGGTGTTCTCCGCGGTCGACGGCGTGCAGCCGCAATCGGAAACCGTGTGGCGCCAGGCGCGCCGGCACGGCGTGCCGCTGGTCGCGTTCGTCAACAAGATGGACCGCGCCGGCGCTTCGTTCGATGGCGTGCTGGCGCAGCTGCGCAGCAAGCTCGATGCCACGGTGTGGGCGGTCGGCGTGCCGCTGCCGGGCGATTCCGGCTTCGACGGCTGGGTCGATCTGGTCGGCCGCCGCGTGCTCGCATGGGACGGCGACGGGCGCATGGCCGCGCGCGCATGGAACACGGACGATGCCGCTGCGTTCGCCGAGGCACGCGAACGGCTGGTCGCTGCGGTGGCCGAGCACGACGACGCGCTGGCGCAGGCCTATCTGGAAGAGCGGGCGATCGACGACGACACGCTGCGCGTCGCGCTGCGCCGCGCCACCCTGGCCGGCGCCGGCGTGCCGGTGCTGGCCGGCTCGGCGTTCAAGAGCAAGGGCATCGAGCCGTTGCTGGACGCGATCGTCGACTGGCTGCCGTCGCCGCTGGACCGCCCGCCGGTGCCGGCGACGCGCGACGCGGACGACGTCGGCGGCACCGGCATGGCGCTCGCTGCGCTGGCGCCGGATCCGTCCGGCCCGTTGGCGGCGCTGGTGTTCAAGGTCGCGCATACCGCACAGGGGCCGCTGGCCTTCGTGCGTGTGTATGCGGGTACCTTGCGCGTCGGCGACACGGTGTGGACGTCGCAGGCGCGGCGCTTGCGCCGGGTCGGGCGGCTGGCGGTGGTGCAGGCGCAGCGCACCCACGACGTGACGCAGGCGGTTGCTGGCGAGATCGTGGCCATCCTCGGCTGGAAGGACGCGGCCAGCGGCGAGACGCTCAGCGGCGTCGATCAGCGCTGGGTGCTGGAAAGCATCCGTACGCAGCCGCCGGTGCTGGCGTGGCGGCTGGGCGCGACCAATGCCGCGGAGCTGGTGCGGATGGGGCAGGGACTGGCGCGGCTGGCGCAGGAAGATCCCTCGTTCCGGGTCGACAGCGATGCCGAGACCGGCGAAACGCTGGTGTGGGGCATGGGCGAGCTGCACCTGGAGGTGATGGTGGAGCGCCTGCGCAGCGAGTGGCAGGTGGACGTGCGTACCGGCGCGCCGCGCGTGGCCTACCAGGAAACGCTGCGCGCCGCGGCGCTGGGCGTGGTCGGGCGGCTGTCCAAGCAGAACGGCGGCCATGGCCAGTTTGCGCAGGTGGTGCTGGACCTGGTGCCGCGCACGGATGGCGAGGTCGTCTTCGCCGACCGCAGCCGCGGCGGCGTGGTGCCGAAGGCGTTCGTCGCCGCGACCGAGAAGGGCGTGCGCGCGGCGCTGGCGCAGGGCCCGCGCGGCTACCCGGTGGTGGGCGTGGAGGTGGTGCTGGTCGATGGCCAGGCGCATGCGGTGGATTCGTCGGACATGGCGTTCCAGCGTGCGGCGTCGGAAGCGGTGAAGGCCGCGCTGGCGCAGGCCGGCACGCTGCTGCTGGAGCCGGTGATGGCGTTGGCGATCGATACCCCGGCCGCCAGCGTCGGCGACGTGCTCGGCGATCTGCAGCGGCGCGAGGGACGCGTCGTGGCGATCGCCGAGCGCGGCGCGCGTGCCGACGTGGTCGCGCACGCGCCGCTGGCGCAACTGCAGGCCTACACCACCGCGTTGCGCTCGCTGACCCAGGGGCGCGCGTCGGCCAGCATGACCTTCGACGGCTACGAGGCGGTCAGGGCGGCGTAGATCGCCCGCTTGCGAGAGCTGCTGTACGAAGTCGAGGAGCCGGTTCGCCGGCTCCTCTTTTTTGCCTGGCGCTTGCGTGCACGCGGCGATCCGGGCTTCATAGGCGCCCCCGATACCGGAGCCGCGCATGCGTCGACTCGTTGCCATCCTTGCCTTCCTGCCTGCGTTCGCCGCGGCGCAGGCGCCGCCGTGCGCGACGCCGCTGCAGGTGGCGCAGCGGCTGTACCAGGCGCGCGATTTCTATTGGCGGCCGCAGAATCTGGACGGGCTGCTGACGCCGTCCTTCGCCCACGCGATCAAGGGCGAGCTCGCCTGTGCCGAGCGCGAGGGCATCTGCCGCCTGGACTACGATCCGTGGACCAACGCGCAGGACGGCGACATCCAGGGCGCGCCGCGCTTCACCCTGGTGTCCGGCGGCTCCCTGGCGACCGTGCTGGAGGTGCGGGTGGACTACCGGCTGGCGCATGGCGGTTCGGCCACCAAGCCGGGCTCGGTGAAGATCGAACTGCAGCGCCGCGGCAACGGCTGCTGGGCGGTCAGCGACCTGATCTCGCCGGACGGCGACTCGCTGTTCGCACGGCTGTCCGACACGCCGGAGTAAACGCAGCGCATAAAAAAAACCACGCCGACTGCGCCGGCGTGGTTCGGACGACCTGCCCGCGCCCTGCAGCGGGAGGGTAGGCGCGAAGGCGTCCGCGACTATTGCAGCTTCAGCATCACGATCGCCTTGGCCGGCAGCGCCACCTTCAGCGTGCCGCCCTGCAGGCTGGCGCCGCTAAACGCAGCCGGCTTCACCGCCTGCGGCTGTTCGAAGGTGTTGAGCGCGGTGATCTTCGGTGCGGTCAGGATCTGTCCGCTGACGCCGCTGGCCTGTACGCCGTCCACGCTCACCACCACCTCCGCAGCGCGGTTCGGGTCCAGGTTGGTCAGCGCCACGTAGACGTGGCCGTCCTTCGCCTTGACCGCCGAACCGTGCACCGACGGCACCGTGTACTCGCCGTGCTTGTAGTCGGGTGCCTTGATCTGCAGCGGCAGCGCGGTCGCGTCCTGGTACGGCTTGTACATCGCGAACACGTGGTAGGTCGGGGTCAGCAGCATCTTGTCGCCGTCGGTGAGGATCATCGCCTGCAGCACGTTGATCATCTGCGCGATGTTGGCCATGCGCACCCGGTCGGCATGCTGGACGAAGATGTCCAGGTTGAGCGAGGCCACCAGCGCGTCGCGCAGCGTGTTCTGCTGGCGCAGGAAGCCCGGGTTGACGTTGGGCAGTCCGCTGTACCAGGTGCCCCATTCGTCCACCACCAGCGCGACCTTCTTGCCCGGGTCGTACTTGTCCATGATCGCGCTGTGCTTGCTGATCAGTTCGTCCATCAGCAGCGTGCGCGACAGCGTCTCGATCCACGCGGTCTCGTCGAAATCGGTGGACGAGGCCCGCGGCGGCCAGCCGCCGGGGATGGTGTAGTAGTGCATGCTCAGCCCGTCCATGTACTTGGTGGCTTCGCGCATCATTACTTCGGTCCAGTGGTAGTCGGCATCGCTGGGGCCCGGCGCGATCTTCATGATCTTCTGATCGGCCGGCGCCTTGACGAAGGTCTGGTAGCGGCGGTACACGTCGGCGGCGTATTCCACGCGCATGTTGCCGCCGCAGCCCCACAGTTCGTTGCCGACGCCGAAGTACGGCACCTTCCACGGCGCCTCGCGGCCGTTGCCGCGGCGCTGGTTGGCCAGCGTGGACTTGGTCGGCGCGGTCATGTACTCGACCCATTGCGCCATCTCGTCCGGCGCGGCGTCGCCGACGTTGCCGGCCACGTAGGCCTGGGTGCCGAGCAGCTCGGTGAAGTCCATGAACTCATGGGTGCCGAAGCTGTTCGGTTCCTCGACGCCGCCCCAGTGCGTGTTGATGCTGGTCGGGCGCTTGGCGCGCGGGCCGATGCCGTCGCGCCAGTGGTATTCGTCGGCGAAGCAGCCGCCGGGCCAGCGGATGTTGGGCACGTCCAGCGCCTTCAGCGCCGCGACCACGTCGTTGCGATAGCCGCGGGTGTTGGGGATCTTCGAATCCGGCCCGACCCACACGCCGCCGTAGATGCCGTTGCCCAGGTGTTCGGCGAACTGGCCGAACAGGTTGCGCGAGACCTGCGCACCCGGCTGGTCGGCATGCAGCGTGCCGCGCACCGCGACGTCGGCGGCCTGCGCCAGGCCGGCGCCGAATGTCAGCGCGGCCGCCGCGGCGGCCAGCGGCAGGCGCCGCCGCCAGCGTCGCGCGGCGTTCTTCAGTGAGCGGGTCGAGAGCATCGTGGGTCTCCTGGATGGATGGGGCGGCGGTTCCCCGCAAGGACGCCTTGTCGGTGAAGGGCGGCACTCGCCGCGTGCGGCGCATGCAGTGGGACAACGGTGGCTGGCGTACGCGTAGCGAACAACGGCGGTGGCTGCTGGCAGGGCGCGGCACGATGGCGGAGGTATCGGTGCAGATCGCAATCCTTGTGACCGGTGATGGTGCGGCGGCACGGCAGCGGATCCCCGACCGCGGTTCGAGCATAGGCAGGCCGGCAGGTTGCGACCAATCACTTAAATCCTCGCTGCTATAGCCGATTCGCATTGCTGGTGCGGCTGTCCGGCGTCGTGCATTGCCGATGCGCTCCCCGATGCGCGCATCGAGGATAGGCGAGCGACCTATAGCGGACCAATGATTTAAATCGGCGTAGCGATATGGGGATTGCAATGATGCGATGCCGCAGATCGCATGCGTGGACTGCAGCATCGCACGCGCCTGGCGGTGGCGCGCGATCGCAGCTGCAAGTGCGCGGCGTGGTGCATCGATGCACCAACGCGCGCGGCGATGGCTTGCGAGCGGCCGTGCTGGTTATGCTGCGCGGCACGCGTGGACTCCGCACGCGCCCAACAAGGACCCCGCATGTCATCGATCTTCGGCCAGCTTCCCGACGGTACCGCCATCCAACGTGTGCTCCTGGACAGCGGCGCCGGCTTGCGCGCGGAAGTGCTGACCTACGGGGGCCTGCTGCGCGGCCTCAGCCTCGACACCGCGCGCGGCCGCACCGAGCTGGTCCTCGGGCTGCCGACGCTGGACGCGTACCTGCACGACCCGGCCTATCTCGGTGTGCTGGTCGGCCGCTTCGGCAACCGCATCGCCGGATCGGCATTCAGCGTGGACGGGCAGCGCTACGCGGTCACCGCCAACGAAGGCGCCAATCATCTGCATGGCGGCGCGAGCGGATTCGGGCGCCGGGTGTGGTCGGTGCAGGCGCAGTCCGAGCGCGGCCTGCAACTGCGCTACGACTCGCCGGCCGGCGAGGAAGGCTATCCCGGCAACGTGCAGGTCAGCGCCGAGTTCAAGGTGCACGGGCGCACCCTGGAACTGGAGTTCGCTGCGCAGACCGATGCGCCGACCCCGCTCAATCTCACTCATCATCCGTACTTCAACCTGGCCGGCGATGCCGGCGTGGCGGCCGCCGCGCAGTGGCTGCGGGTGCCGGCCGACCGCTACCTGCCGGTGGCCGACGCGGCGTTGCTGCCGACAGGGGAGGTCGCCGCCGTGGCCGACACGCCGTTCGACTTCCGCAGCCCGCGCGCGATTGGCGACAAGGACGGCGCGGCCGATCCACAGCTGCGCCTGAGCGGCGGCTACGACCACTGCCTGGTGCTGGCCGATCCGCGCGACTGCAGCGCCATCCTGTATTCGCCGCACAGCGGCGTGGCCATGCGCATCGCCAGCGCGATGCCGGCGCTGCAACTGTACGAAGGGCACTGGCTGGACCGCCAGCATCCGGGCCTGGGCCGCGGCGTATGCCTGGAGCCGCAGGGCTATCCGGATGCGCCGAACCAGCCGGGCTTTCCCGACACCATCCTGCGTCCCGGCCAGGTCTACCGGCACCGCATCGAATACCGCTTCGCCGAGGTCGGCGCGAATGCCGATTGGGCCGCGGTGGAGGCGGCGCTAGCCGATTGAGGTGTGATGCAGATCGCTGCCAGCAGCGATCGCGCTTCCTGTAGGAGCGGCTTCAGCCGCGACAGATCGTTTCCGCAGCCGATATTTCCTCGGCGCCGGCCGTCGCGGCTGAAGCCGCTCCTACACGGGATGCACTGACATCCCGATACCGACGCGCAGCCGCTACTGCGGATGCCCCAGCACCAGTTCGATGACGAACTTGCTGCCGAAGAACGCCAGCAGCAGCAACAGCATCGCCGCCAGGGTCCAGTGCACCGCCTTGATCCCGCGCCAGCCGTAGCGCCAGCGGCCGAACAGCAGCGCGCCGAACACGATCCACGACAGCACGCTGAGCACGGTCTTCTGCACCAGCCGCTGCGCCAGGAAATCCTGCACGAACAGCACCCCCGTCAGCAGGGTCAGGGTCAGCAGGATGAAGCCGACCACGATGGTGCGAAACAGCAGCGTCTCCAGCGCGGTCAGCGGCGGCAACGCGCGCAGCCACGGATGGAAGTCGCGACGCCGCAGCGCGCGCTCCTGCAGCCATAGCATCACCGCCAGCAGCGCGGCGATGCCCAGCGTGGCATAGGCCAGCAGCGCCATCCATGCGTGCAGCTGCAGCCGCCAGTCCAGCACCGGCGCCGGCTCGTGGCCGTGCGAGTGGTAGGCCAGCAGCAGCGCCGCCGACAGCGGGAATACCACCACGCCCAGCGCCGCCATGCGCCCGCTGGCGCCGACCAGCGCGGTCATCAGCGCCATGCCCAGGCTGACCAGCGACAGCGCGGCGAAGAAGTGCATGTCCGGCCCGCCGGCGGTGTGCAGTGCCACCTGCACGTGGTAGCCCGCATGCAGCGCCACCGCCGGCAGCGCCGCCCACAGCCAGGCGCGGCTGCGATCGACCCGGTCGCGCACCACCGAGCCGACCAGCAGGCCGGTGGCGGTGAGGTACAGCAGGGTCGCGACGAGGATGAAGAACATCGCGCCAGTTTCGCATATCGGGCCTGCGCTCGTGGCGGCGGCCCGGCCGATCGGACGCGCCCGTTCGCGCTGCGCCCACGACAGCACGCCATGCGGCTGCGGCGGCACCGGGAGCAAGCCGGCCGGCTGCGGCGCCAGGGCCGGCTCCGGGATCGCCGGCCGGCGCGGCTATAATCGACGACCGTTTCCCGTCTGCGACCCGCCCGCATGTTCGAATCCCTCACCCAACGCCTCTCCGGCACCATGCAGCGCCTGCGCGGCCGCGGCCGCCTGACCGAGGAGAACATCCGCGAAGCCACCCGCGAAGTGCGCATCGCGCTGCTCGAGGCCGACGTCGCGCTGCCGGTGGTGCAGGCCCTGATCGAGCGCATCAAGGTGCGCGCGGTCGGCCAGGAAGTGCTCAAGAGCCTGACCCCGGGCCAGGCGCTGATCAAGGTCGTGCGCGACGAGCTGACCACGGTGATGGGTTCGGCCGCCAGCGACCTCAACCTCAACGTGCCGGCGCCGGCGATCGTGCTGATGGCCGGCCTGCAGGGCGCGGGCAAGACCACCACGGTCGGCAAACTGGCCAAGCACCTGAAGGAAAAGCGCAAGAAGAAGGTGATGGTGGTCTCGGCCGACGTCTACCGCCCGGCCGCGATCGAGCAGCTGAAGACCCTGGCCGAGCAGGTCGGGGTGCTGTTCTTCCCGTCCGAGGCCTCGCAGCAACCGGTGGACATCGTCCGCGCCGCGATCGCCGACGCGCGCAAGTCCTTCGTCGACGTGCTGTTGGTCGACACTGCCGGCCGCCTCGCCATCGATGAAGCGATGATGACCGAGATCAAGGCGCTGCACGCCGCGATCAACCCGGCCGAAACCCTGTTCGTGGTCGATGCGATGACCGGCCAGGACGCGGCCAACACCGCCAAGGCGTTCAGCGAAGCGCTGCCGCTGACCGGGGTGGTGCTGACCAAGACCGATGGCGATGCCCGCGGCGGCGCCGCGCTGAGCGTGCGCTACATCACCGGCAAGCCGATCAAGTTCATCGGCGTGGGTGAGAAGCCCGACGGCCTGGACGTGTTCCATCCCGACCGCCTGGCCAGCCGCATCCTGGACATGGGCGACGTGCTGTCGCTGGTCGAGCAGGTCGAGCACCAGGTCGACAAGGACAAGGCGCAGAAGCTGGCCGAGAAGGTCGCCAAGGGCAAGAAGTTCGACCTCAACGACATGCGCGACCAGCTCGAGCAGATGCAGAGCATGGGCGGCATTTCCGGGCTGATGGACAAGCTGCCGGGCATGGGCCAGATCCCCGAGCACCTCAAGCAGCAGGTCGCCGGCAACAAGGACGTGCCGCGGATGATTGCGATCATCGGTTCGATGACGAAGAAGGAGCGGCGCAATCCGACCCTGCTCAACGGTTCGCGCCGCGCCCGTATCGCGCGCGGTTCCGGCACCCAGCCGGCCGACGTCAACAAGCTGATGAAGCAGTATCAGCAGATGGAAAAGATGATGTCGAAGATGGCCGGCGGCGGCATGAAGGGCCTGATGCGCGGCATGAAGGGCATGATGGGCGGCATGCGCGGCCGCGGCGGCCTGCCGTTCCGCTGAGCCGCTACCCTAAACCCCTCTCCCCCCGGGAGAGGGGTTGGGGGTGAGGGTAGGGGCGAAGCCACCTCGCCATGCATAGAGGGGCCAGGGCGAGGGTCGGAGCGAAAGCCACCTCGTCATGCATATGAGGGGATTGGGTGAGGATCCGGCGCGAAAGCGTCTCGTTGATTCGAAGAACACGAGGCTTCGCCCGTACCCTCATCCGGCCCTGCGGGCCACCTTCTCCCGGCGGGAGAAGGGAACAGCCCAGCGCGCATAGCCCCTCTCCCCCGGGAGAGGGGTTGGGGTGAGGGTCGGGGCGAAGCCACCTCGCCATCCAATCCAATGCAGCCTCATCCCTCGCATCCCGTGCCTGCTGTACCCCGCAGCCGCTGCGCCGAAACTGGCGATATCATCCGCTGCGCATCCGCCACGCGCAGTATCGACCCGCCATGAACGATTCGCTGCAACACCGCGTCACCGCGTTCTGCACCCGCTTCGCCCTGCGCGCACCGATCCTGTTGGCACCGATGGCCGGCGCCTGCCCGGTGCCGCTGTCGGTGGCGGTCGCGCAGGCCGGCGGCATGGGCGCGATGGGCGCGGTGCTGTCCTCGGTCGCGGACATCGGTGCCTGGATGGACGCGTTTCGGCGCGACACCAACGGACCGGCGCAGGTCAACCTGTGGGTGCCCGATCCGCCGCCGCTGCGCGATGCCGCAGCCGAGGCCGCCACCCGCGCGTTCCTCGCGCAGTGGGGGCCGCCGGTCGAAGCTGCCGCCGGCGATGCCGGTCCAGCCGATTTCGACGCGCAATGCGCCGCGCTGCTGGACGCGCGGCCGGCGGTGGCGTCCTCGATCATGGGCCTGTTCCCGCCCGCCTTCGTCGCGCAGCTGAAGCGGGCCGGCATCGCCTGGTTCGCCTGCGCCACCACGCTGGACGAGGCACTGGCCGCGCAGGCGGCCGGTGCCGATGCGGTGGTCGCGCAGGGCGCGGAGGCCGGCGGCCACCGCGGCGCGTTCGATGCGGCGCGCGCCGAGCAGCAGCTGACCGGGTTGTTCGCGTTGCTGCCTCGGCTGGCCGATCACTTGGACGTGCCGGTGATCGCCGCCGGCGGCATCGCCGATGGCCGCGGCATCGCTGCGGCACTGACCCTGGGGGCCAGCGCGGTACAGATCGGCACCGCCTTCCTGCGCACACCAGAGGCGGCGCTGGCGCCGGCCTGGGCCGACGCGCTGGCGCGCGCCGAGCCGGAACAGACGGTGCCGACCCGTGCGTTTTCCGGCCGCCTCGGCCGCGCGCTGGCCACCGACTACGTGTGCGCTGCCGCCGTGCCGACAGCGCCGCCGCCGCGCCCATACCCGGTGCAGCGCGGGCTGACCGCGCCGATGCGCCAGGTCGCGGTGCGGGAAGGCCGCCTGGCAGCGATGCAGGCCTGGGCCGGGCAGTCGGCGTGGATGGCGCCGGCGCAGCCGGCGGCGACGCTGCTCGACAGTTGGTGGGACCAGGCGCAGGCGCTGCTGTGAGCGCGAGGCTGTTCTGCGAAGGGCGGCCGGCGAGCGCGGACGTCTTGGCCGCGCCGGCGCTGGTCAACTACGGCCACTTCAGCACGATGCAGGTGCGCGACGGCGCGGTGCGCGGTTTCGACCTGCACCTGCAGCGGCTCGATGAGGCCACCCGCACGCTGTTCGGCAGCGAACTGGCGGCCGATCGGATCCGTGCGGAGTTGCGCGCGGCGTTGCAGGCATTCGGCAGCGGCGATGCGTCGCTGCGCGTCAGCGTGTTCGCCCGCGACTTCGATTTCCGTCACGCCAATGCGGCCTGCACGCCGCAACTGCTGGTGTCGCTGGCCGCGCCCGCGCAGGCGGACGCCACGCCCTTGCGGCTGCGCAGCGCGGTGTTCGCGCGCGAGTTGCCACAGATCAAGCACGCCGGCACCTTCGCCTTGTTCCACCAGCGCCGGCTGGCGCTGCAGGCCGGCTTCGACGATGCGCTGTTCGTCGATGCGCAGGGCCTGATCGCCGAGGGCTCGATCTGGAATCTGGGCGCCTGGGACGGGCAGGGCGTGGTGTGGCCGCAGGCGCCGGCCTTGCGCGGCACCCAGGAGCGGCTGCTGCAGGCCGGCCTGGCCGCGCTCGGCATCGCCCAGCAGGTGCGGCCGCTGCACCTGCACGAATTGGCCGGGTGTGCCGCCGCCTTCGCCTGCAACGCGCGCGGCCAGCAGGCCATCGCCGCGGTGGACGGGCAGGCGCTGGGGCCGGCCGCGGAGCTGTTGCGAATACTGAACGCGGCCGTCGAGACCCAAGCCTGGCAAGCCATCTGACCGATCTTGGGGCGACTTGGCAGCGTTCCGCGCGCCCGCTATAATCGCCGGCTCACCGCGCCATCCTGGCGACTGGGCAACACCGGAAAACTCACCATGGTCAAGATTCGCCTTACCCGTGGCGGCGCCAAGAAGCGCCCCTTCTACCACATCATCGTCACCGACGTGCGCAGCGCGCGCGACGGCCGCAACATCGAGCGTCTGGGCTATTACAACCCGGTCGCGCAGGGCGCCGAGCCGCGTATCGTGCTCGACCTGCCGCGCGTGGACCATTGGGTGTCCAACGGCGCGCAGCTGACCGACAAGGTGCGCAACCTGTACCGCGAAGCGAAGGCCCAGGCCACCGCGGCCTGATCCTGCGGGCCGCGCCTGGCGCGGCCCTTTCGGTTTTTGCACCTATGAAAGACAGCCAGCGCCGTATCCTGCTGGGCAGGATCCTGGGCGCCTTCGGCGTACGTGGCGAGGCCAAGCTCGAGTCGTGGACCGAGCCGCGCCTCGCCATTTTTCGCTACCAGCCCTGGATCGTGCGCAAGCCCGACGGCAGCGAAAGCAGCCTCAGCGGCGTGCGCGGCCGCGAATCCAGCAAGCATCTGGTGGTCACCTTGCCTGACGTCACCGATCGCGATGCGGTCGAGGCGCTGCGCGGCACCGAGATCTACGTGGCGCGCGATACCCTGCCGCCGCCCAAGCCCGACGAATACTACTGGGTGGACCTGGAAGGCCTGGACGTGCGCACCGTCGACGGCGTGGCCCTGGGCCAGGTTTCGCACCTGTTCTCCAACGGCGCCAACGACGTGCTGGTGGTGCGCGGCGACCGCGAGCGGCTGCTGCCGTTCGTGCAGCCGGACTACGTCAAGTCGGTGGATTTCGACGCCAACCTGATCGTGGTCGACTGGGACCCCGAGTTCTGAGCGAGGCGGCCGTGCGCCGGCTTCGCTCTTGCTCTGCCCATTCCCCGTTCCCGATTCCCCATTCCCCGCCCAATGCGCATCGACGTCATCAGCCTGTTCCCCGAGTTCGTCGCCCAGTGCGCCGCGTTCGGCGTGGTCGGGCGTGCGCAGGAGCGCGCGCTGCTGGCGCTGCACGGCTGGAACCCGCGCGACTACGCCACGGGCGGCTACCGCAAGGTGGACGACCGCCCGTTCGGCGGCGGCCCGGGCATGGTGATGATGATCGAGCCGCTGCAGACCTGCCTGCAGGCGGTGCGCGAGGCCGACCCGCAACCGGCGCCGGTGATCTACCTGAGCCCGCAGGGCGTGCCGCTGACCCAGTCCAAGGCCCGCCAGTTGGCTGCCTTGCCGCGGCTGGTGCTGCTGTGTGGGCGCTACGAAGGCGTGGACGAGCGCTTCGTCGCCGCCGCGGTGGACGAGGAGATCTCGATCGGCGACTACGTGCTGTCCGGCGGCGAACTGGCCGCGGCAGTGCTGGTCGATGCGGTCACCCGGCTGCAGGAGGGCGCGCTCAACGATGCCGAGTCCGCCGCGCAGGACAGCTTCGAAGGCCCGGACGGCCTGCTCGACTGCCCGCACTACACCCATCCGCGCGAGCACGCGCTGGGCGAGGTGCCGGCCATCCTGCGCTCCGGCAACCATGCCGCGATCGCGCGCTGGCGGCGCATGCAGGCGCTGGGTCGGACCTGGCTGCGGCGCCCGGATCTGCTGGACGAGGCGGCGCTGAGCGCGGCCGACCGCCGCCTGCTGGAGGAATTCCGCCAGGGCCTGCAGGCCGATCCGGCCCCCGTGCAGGAAAATCCATCCAAGCCCTAGCCATGACGGCGCGACTGGGTTAAAATGCCCGGCTTTCCGGCCTAGCCATCTGCGCTTGGCCCATACCTATATCGCGCAATCGCCGTGCGGCGACTGCCGGACCACCTCACCAGACACAAGCGGTGCCCACCATGAGCAAGCTCAACAAGACCATCCTGGCCGACTTCGAAGCCGCCCAGATCCAGCGCAAGCTGCCGGAGTTCAACCAGGGCGACACCATCGTCGTCAACGTCAAGGTGAAGGAAGGCAACCGCGAGCGCGTCCAGGCCTACGAAGGCGTGGTGATCGGCACCAAGAACGCCGGCCTGAACTCCTCGTTCACCGTGCGCAAGATCTCCCACGGCTTCGGCGTGGAACGCGTGTTCCAGAGCCACAGCGCCATCATCGACTCGGTCGAAGTGAAGCGCCGCGGCAAGGTCCGCGCCGGCAAGCTGTACTACCTGCGTGGCCTGGAAGGCAAGGCCGCCCGCATCAAGGAAGATCTGGCCGCCGCTGCGCAGGCCAAGGTCGCGCGTCAGGCCGCTGCGGCCGCCGCCAAGGCCGAGTAATACCCCAGCGACTCCGGTTGCTGCCGCGACGGCCGCCTTCGGGCGGCCGTTTGCGTTTGTGGGGCCGATATATCTGCGATGTCGCGGTAGCTGCCACGCTGCGCTCGATGTGCCGGGCTTGCGCTGGGCATGATGTGGGCTGGAGGTTCCGGTCGGGGCTGAAGCCCCTCCTACAGTGCACCCAGCCGGCTTGCCGCAAGTCCCTGTAGGAGCGGTTTCAACCGCGACCGAGCGAAGCCGCGGACCTTCCGCGTGGCTAGAGCGTCCGGTGCTCCAGCGCTGACCGCGTTCCTTCGATGCCGTTTCGGCCGAAGCGAAGCGAGAGCGCTTTCCCGGAGTCGTCGCAGGCTATGCGGGAGCGACTTCAGTCGCGACGCGACTTCCCGGAAAGCCTGTCGCCATCGAGGCCGCTCCCATAGGCGATTGCCTCGATCGAAACCCGACTACCAGCGCTCAGCGCGCCGGATCCTGCACGATCGACACGTCCGCGACCGCGGCCGGCGGCTGCGCCGGCACTTCCGCCGGATGCGCCATTTCCTCCGGGCGCGGCTGGCTCAGCATCTGCGCCTTGCGCCAGTTGCCCCAGCGGTAATAGGCCAGCGACAAGGCCATCGAGCAGATCGAACTGGTCGGGAAGCTCCACCACACCGCATCGGCGCCGAACTGTGGCTGCAGCAGCTGCGCGAACGGCACGCGGATGCCCCACAGCGCCAGCGCCAGGATCAGCAGCGGCGGCAGCACCGCGCCAGTGGCGCGGACCACGCCGGAGATCACGAAGGTCACGCCGAAGAACAGGAACGACCACACCGCGATGTGGTTGAGATGGCGCGCGATCTCCAGCGCCGCGCTGTGCGGCGGCAGGAACAGCGCCAGGGTCCAGCGGTCGAGCAGGATCAGCGGCGCGATCAGCGCGCCGGTCAGCAGGAAGTTGAACAGCACGCCCTGCCGCGCGGCCGCCGCGACCCGGTCCCAGCGCTGCGCGCCGACGTTCTGCGCGGCCATCGACGAACACGCCGCGCCGATCGCCATCGCCGGCATCTGCACGTAGGTCCACAGCTGCATCGCCGCGCCGTAGGCGGCCGATGTATCGGTGCCGTAGCCGTTGACCATCGAGATCATCACGATCATCGCCAGCGAGATCAGCACCATCTGCAGGCCCATCGGCACGCCCTTGACCACCAGCGCGCGCAGGATCGTCGGGTCGATGCGGAACAGCCGCGCGTCCTGCCGGCCCAGCCACAGCACATGGCGCTTGTGCCGCAGGTACAGCAGCAGGCCGCTCAGAGCGATGGCCTGAGCGATCAGCGTGGCCCAGGCGGCGCCGGCGATGCCCAGCTTCGGGAACGGCCCCAAGCCGAACAGCAGCAGCGGATTGAAGCCGATGTCCAGCGCCACCGACAGCAGCAGGAAGCGGAACGGGGTGCGCGAGTCGCCGGTGCCGCGCAGCGCCGCCGACAGGAACGCGAACGCGTACAGCAGCGGCATCGCCAGGAAGATCACCCGCAGGTAGGCCTCGGCCAGCGGCAGCGAGGCGGCCGGCGTGCCCATCGCCGCCAGCAGGTGTCGCGCCAGCCACCAGCCGCAGGCCGCGATCAGCACCGAGATGCCGATGAAGAAGGTGGCGCTGGTGCCCATCACCCGCCGCGCCTGCATCACGTCGCCGCGGCCCATCGCCTGGCCGATCAGGATGGTGGCGGCCATGCCGATGCCGAACACCGAGCCGATCAGGAAGAACATGATGCTGTTGGCGTTGGCCGCCGCGGTCAGCGCCGCCTCGCCGAGGTAGCGGCCCACCCAGATCGCATTGACCGACCCGTTCAGCGACTGCGCGATGTTGCCGGCCAGGATCGGCAGCGCGAACAGCAGCAACTGCCGGCCGATCGGGCCTTCGGTGAGCGCGGCGGACTTGGGCATCGCAGGCCTGCACGGACGGAAACGGGGAGCCGCGCACACTAGCACCTGCACGCGAAGCCGGGGAGGCAACGGATGGCAGATGTGGCGCTACCGGGAACGTCCTAGGCTGAATGCGTCGCTGCGGGGCCGGCTTGCAGCTGCTGGCACTGCGGTCGTCACACATCACTAGCCAAAGGAACTTGCAATGCCGAAGTCGCGCCGCAATCTGCAGTGGATCGGATGCAGCGCGCTGGCGCTGGCGCTGGCCGCTTGTGCCGACAACGCGCGCTGGGGCGATGCCACGGTGCGGCCCGGCGAGCGACCGGAATGCCTGGTCGGCGAGGACGACAGCGCGCTCCCGCGCCGTGCCGACGGTCTGGCCGCCAGCCAGCGCGAGCAGCGCTGCCATCCGCAGGAGTCGCTGCAGTGGTCCAGCGAGCGACGCGACGAGCGACCGATGAACGTGGAGTTCCGCAAGCACGATGAATGAACCGCTAGTGCAACCGAGTGTGGTCCGGCTGGATGTCTGGCTGTGGGCCGCGCGCTTCTTCAAGACCCGCAGCGTGGCCAAGCAGGCGGTGGAAACCGGCAAGGTCGACGTAGCCGGGCAGCGCCCGAAATCCTCGCGCGCGGTGCGCGTGGGCGAGCAGTTGCGCGTGGAGCGCGGCGAGGAGGTGTTCGAGATCCAGGTGCTGGCGCTCAGCGACGATCGCGGCCCGGCCAGCGTCGCGCAGACGCTGTACCAGGAGAGCGAGGCCTCGCGCGAACGGCGCGCGCAGCAACGCGCGCAACGCAGCGCCGAGCGCAACGGCTACCAGGCTCCCGATGGCAAGCCGGACAAGCGCGCACGGCGCCTGATCCGCGCGCTGGGCGATCTGGACGCGTTGTAGAGGCTTTGACGGGGACGGCCGTTTCCGAAGACGCCGCTCGATGCCCGCGGCCCCTCGCTCGCTTTCGCCGGGTGGGGCGCTTTCCCAGGCTCGTGCAGTCGGGACTGAAGTCCCTCCCACAGTGCACCCAGCCGGCGCGCCGCAAGTCCCTGTAGGAGCGGCTTCAGCCGCGACGAACGAAACGATGAACCGATCGGTGTCGGAGAGTGTCGGGACTGAAGTCCCTCCTACAGTGCACCCAGCCAGCGCGCCGCAAGTCCCTGTAGGAGCGGCTTCAGCCGCGACGAACGAATCGGTGAACCGAACGGTGTCGGAGAGTGTCGGGACTGAAGTCCCTCCTACAGTGCACCCAGCAGGCGCGCCGCAGATCCCCTGTAGGAGCGGCTTCAGCCGCGACGAACGAAGCGGTGAACCGATCGGTATCGGAGAGTATCGGGACTGAAGTCCCTCCCACAGCGCACCCAGTTGGCGTGCCGCAAGTCCCTGTAGGAGCGGCTTCAGCCGCGACGAACGAAGCGGTGAACCGATCGGTATCGGAGAGTGTCGGGACTGAAGTCCCTCCTACAGTGCGCCCAGCCGGCATGCCGCAAAAATTCCCTGTGGGAGCGGCTTCAGCCGCGACGAACGAAGCGATGAACCGAACGGTGTCGGAGAGTGTCGGGACTGAAGTCCCTCCTACAGTGCGCCCAGCCGGCGCACCGCATATCCCCTGTAGGAGCGGCTTCAGCCGCGACGAACGAAGCGGTGAACCGATCGGTATCGGAGAGTGCCGGGACTGAAGTCCCTCCTACAGTGCACCCAGCCGGCGCACCGCAGATCCCCTGTAGGAGCGGCTTCAGCCGCGACGAACGAAGCGGTGAACTGATCGGTGTCGGAGAGTGTCGGGACTGAAGTCCCTCCTACAGTGCGCCCAGCAGACACGCCGCAAATCCCCTGTGGGAGCGACTTCAGTCGCGACGAACGAAGTGGTGAACCTGTCGTTGTCGGAAAGTGTCAGAACAGGTGATTTGAGGCCATCCCTAATCACTTCCACGACCCAGCTTCGCATCAGCCGTAGTGTTGCGATATCCATGTCACGACGCTCACGCAAAAAAACGCCCAAGCAAGCCCAGGCGTTTTTGCGTGTCACAAAGCGCAGAAACTGCCGCCATCAACCAGCCCCAGATCACCCGGGCAGGCCCAATCGACCAGCAGCCTGCCCGACGCACCTGGCAGGCCGTCGACCTATCTCACGCCGCCAGATCGAAACGATCCAGCTGCATCACCTTGCTCCAGGCCGCGACGAAGTCCTGCACGAACTTCTGCTGCGCGTCGGCGCTGGCGTACACCTCGGCAAGAGCGCGCAGGATCGCGTTGGAGCCGAACACCAGATCCACGCGCGTACCGGTCCATTTCTGCTCGCCGCTGGCGCGGTCGCGGCCTGCATACAGCTCTTTGCTGTCCGAGGTCGCCTTCCACTCGATCCCCATGTCCAGCAGGTTGGCGAAGAAGTCGTTGCTGAGCGTGTCGGCGCGCTCGGTGAACACGCCGTGCGCCGCCTGCCCGACATTGGCGCCGAGCACGCGCAGGCCGCCGATCAGCACGGTCATCTCCGGCGCGGTCAGGGTCAGCAGCTGCGCCTTGTCGATCAGCAGCGCTTCGGCGGAGACCGCGTAGCGGCGCTTGCTGTAGTTGCGGAAGCCGTCTGCCGCCGGTTCGAGCACCGCGAACGATTCGACGTCGGTCTGCGCCTGCGTGGCATCCACGCGCCCGGGGACGAACGGCACGGTCAGCGTCTGCCCCGCGTTCTTCGCGGCCTGCTCGACCGCGGCGGCGCCGCCGAGCACGATCAGGTCGGCCAGCGAGATCTTCTTGCCGCCGCTCTGGGCGCCGTTGAACTGCGTCTGGATCCGCTCCAGCACGGACAGCACCTGCGCCAGCTGTTCGGGCTGGTTGACCTCCCAATCCTTCTGCGGGGCCAGGCGGATGCGCGCGCCGTTGGCGCCGCCGCGCTTGTCCGAACCGCGGAAGGTGGAGGCAGACGCCCAGGCGGTCGAAACCAGCTGGGCGATGCTCAGGCCCGAACCGAGCAGCGTCTGCTTCAGCGCGGCGATGTCCTGCGCATCGACCAGCGCGTGGTCCAGCGCGGGGATCGGATCTTGCCAGACCAGTTCTTCGGCCGGCACCTCGGGACCCAGGTAGCGCGCACGCGGCCCCATGTCGCGGTGGGTCAGCTTGAACCAGGCGCGGGCGAAGGCATCGGCGAACTGCTCGGGGTGCTCCAGGAAGCGGCGCGAGATCGCGGCGTAGGCCGGATCGAAGCGTAGCGCCAGGTCGGTGGTGAGCATGGTCGGCAGATGCTTCTTCGACGCATCGTGCGCGTCCGGGATCAGCGCCTCGGCGTTCTTCGCCACCCATTGGTGCGCGCCGGCCGGGCTCTTGCTCAGTTCCCACTCGAACTTGAACAGGTGTTCGAAGAAATCGTTGCTCCACTGCGCCGGGGTGCTGGTCCAGGTGACTTCCAGGCCGCTGGTGATGGTGTCGCCGCCCTTGCCGCTGCCGAATCGGTTGTGCCAGCCCAGGCCCTGCGACTCCAGGTCGCTGGCTTCCGGTTCGGCGCCGACATTGTCGGCCGGGCCGGCGCCATGGGTCTTGCCGAAAGTGTGGCCGCCGGCGATCAGCGCCACCGTCTCTTCGTCGTTCATCGCCATGCGCGCGAAGGTGTCGCGGATGTCCTTGGCGGCGAGCAGCGGATCGGGGTTGCCGTCCGGGCCTTCCGGATTGACGTAGATCAGGCCCATCTGCACCGCGGCCAGCGGGTTCTCCAGATCCCGCGTGTGCACGTCGCCATCGGCGTCGTCGTCGGAGACCAGCACGCCACCGGCCTTGTCCACGCCGTCCGAGCCATGCGCATAGCGCACGTCGCCGCCCAGCCAGGTGGTCTCGCGGCCCCAGTACACGTCCTGATCCGGCTCCCAGGTGTCTTCGCGACCGCCGGCGAAACCGAAGGTCTTGAAGCCCATCGATTCCAGCGCGACGTTGCCGGTGAGGATCATCAGGTCGGCCCAGGAAATGGCCTGCCCGTACTTCTGCTTGATCGGCCACAGCAGGCGCCGCGCCTTGTCCAGGCTGACGTTGTCCGGCCAGCTGTTGAGCGGGGCGAAGCGCTGCTGGCCGCGGCCGCCGCCGCCACGGCCATCGCCGGTGCGGTAGGTGCCTGCGCTATGCCAGGCCATGCGGATGAACAACGGGCCGTAATGGCCGAAGTCGGCCGGCCACCAGTCCTGCGAATCGGTCATCAACGCGCGCAGGTCCTGCTTCAGCGCCTGCAGGTCGAGGGCATTGAAGGCCTTGGCGTAATCGAACGTCTCGCCCAGCGGATTGGACTTGGACGAGTGCTGGCTGAGCAGGTCCACGCGCAATTGCTTGGGCCACCAGTCCTTGTTCGTGGTGCCGCTGCTGGCGGCGCTGTGGAACGGGCACTTCGATTCGCTGGTCATGGCTAGGGCTACCTTGATGGACGCTGGGTGGCCGCGCGCCGTGGTCGTGCGGTGCGCGTGATGGCGAGGCCGGGCGGTTTGGATGCAAGGAGTGCAAGCATGGCGCGCGGCGATTGGAAGACACGATAGGCGGGAGCGTTGCGGTAGGGAATTCGAATGATCCTACGGGATCGATAGGTGGTGCCTATAGGATGGCGGTGCGTAGCGGTTCGAGGATCGCGGTGGAGCATGTCCGGGTTTTGACCGGATCGCGCCGACCGGCGTCGGCACTCTCTGGACAACGCGCCCGCGGACGTATGTCGCCTGCCGGTGTGGAAATCGGTGATCTGCAGCGCGGGGGCGACTAGCGCATCGGATGCACTATGCAGCGCGACGGCGAACCTCCACGGCGATCGGAAACGGCAAAGCCCACTATCCTGTCGCGATGACCATCCGTGCCACCCGTTTGCTGCATCTGCTCGACGCCCTGCGCGGACGCCGCCGGCCGGTGGCAGGCGCCGAGCTCGCCACCGCGCTGGGCGTCAGCCTGCGCACGCTGTACCGCGATATCGCGACCTTGCGCGTGCAGGGCGCCGACATCCTCGGCGATCCCGGCGTCGGCTACGTGCTGCGTCCCGGCTTCCTGCTGCCGGCGCTGAATTTCACCGAGGACGAACTGGAGGCGTTGACCCTGGGCGCGCGCTGGGTGGCGCGCCAGGCCGATCCGGAACTGGCGCAGGCGGCGCAGCGCGCGGTGGCGCGGATCGCGGCCACGCTGCCCGGCAATCTGCGCCTGTCGATCGAGACCAGCGGGCTGCTGGTGCCCGCCGCCGCAGACGTGCCGCCGCCGGCGCCGTGGCTGCCGGTGCTGCGCCATGGCATCCGCCTCGAGCACGTGCTGCGGATGGACTACACCGATGCCAACGGCGCTGCCTCGCAGCGGTTGATCTGGCCGTTCGCGATGGCCTTCTTCGGTGGCTACGGCATGATCGCCGCGTGGTGCGAACTGCGCCGCGATTTCCGCCACTTCCGCGCCGACCGGGTGCTGGCCCTGGCCGACGACGGCGAACGCTATCCCTCGCGCCGGCATCTGCTGATCAAGCGCTGGCGCGCGGCCACCGGCTACGGCGCCGACTACTGACAGTACCTGTCAGCAGGGCAGGACCAGACTGCAGGCTGTTCACCACGGAAGTCTGCCCATGTCCACCGAGATCGTGCTTTACACCCACCCCATGTCGCGCGGCCGCGTCGCCCGCTGGATGTTGGAGGAAACCGGCCTGCCGTACCAGGCGGTCATCCTCGACTACGGCACCACGATGAAGGCGCCGGAATATCTGGCGATCAACCCGATGGGCAAGGTGCCGGCGCTGCGCCATGGCGACACCGTGGTCACCGAGAACGCGGCGATCTGCGCCTACCTGGCCGATCTGGTGCCGGAGCGGCAACTGGCGCCGCCGCCGGGATCGCCGGCACGCGCCGACTACTACCGCTGGCTGTTCTTCATGGCCGGGCCGTTCGAGGCACTGTTGACCGCGAAGGAAGGTGGCGCGCTGGCACCGGCACGCAGCGCCGGCTATGGCCGCGAGGCCGACCTGATGCAGACGCTGGAGCAGGCGGTCGCGGGCCGCGAATACCTGGCCGGCGACCGCTTCAGCGCGGCCGATCTGTATGCCGCCGCATGCCTGGGGTACTACATGCGCATCGGCCTGCTCGAGCCGCGCCCGGCATTCGCCGCGTTCGCGCAGCGCCATGCCGACCGTCCTGCATTGCTGCGTGCCAGTGCGATCGACGCTGCATTGCTCGCGGCGCATCCGCATCCGGACATGCCGGCAAGTGTGGCGCCGGCGAGCGCATAGCGGACGCGATTCGCCGGCGGTTGTGCGTGCTGCGCCGCCGTACCCTCACCCCAGCCCCTCTCCCGATGGGAGAGGGGCTAGCGGCTGTTCCCTTCTCCCACCGGGAGAAGGTGGCCCGCAGGGCCGGATGAGGGTACGGGCGAAGCCTCGTGCCCCCAAACACCCCGAGACGCTTCGCGCCGTACCCTCACCCCAACCCCTCTCCCGGTGGGAGAGGGGCTAGCTGCTGTTCCTTCTCCCATCGGGAGAAGGTGCCCCGAAGGGGCGGATGAGGGTACGGGGCGCAGCCTCGTGCAACCCCTCTCCCGACGGGAGAGGGGCTGAAGCCGCACTGCGCTACAGCAGCGACTTGAGCCGGTACAAGGCTTCCAGCGCCTGCTTGGGCGTCAGCTCGTCCGGGTCCAGCGCGGCCAGCGCGTCCTGCGCCGCCGACGGGGCGGCCGCGAACAGGCCGAACTGCTGCGGCGCGTCCAGCGCCTGTGGCGCCATCTGCGATGCGTGGCTCTCGCCTCCGCGCTGCTCCAGCTCCGCCAGCCGCCGCCGCGCCTGCGCGACGGTGGCTTTCGGCAGGCCGGCCAGCGCCGCCACCTGCAGGCCGAAACTGCGGTTGGCCGGGCCGTCCTTGACCGCGTGCATGAACACCAGTTTGTCGCCGTGCTCGACCGCGTCCAGGTGCACGTTGGCGATGCCGCTGGCGCCGCCTTCGACCGATTCGTCGGCCAGCGCGGTCAGTTCGAAATAGTGCGTGGCGAACAGGGTGTAGCAGCGGTTGTGGTGGGCCAAATGGCGCGCCACCGCGTCGGCCAGGGCCAGGCCGTCGTAGGTCGAGGTGCCGCGGCCGATCTCGTCCATCAGCACCAGCGACTGCGCGCTGGCGTGGTGCAGGATGTAGCTGGTCTCGGCCATCTCGACCATGAAGGTGGACTGGCCGCGCGCCAGGTCGTCGCCGGCGCCGATGCGGGTCAGGATGCGGTCGATCGGGCCGATCACCGCACGCGTTGCCGGCACATAGCTGCCGATGTGCGCCAGCAGCACGATCAACGCGTTCTGGCGCATGTAGGTGGATTTACCGCCCATGTTCGGGCCGGTGATCACCAGCATGCGCCGGTCCGGATGCAGGTCCAGGTCGTTGGGTTCGAACGGCTGCTCGCGCACCGCTTCCACCACCGGATGGCGGCCGCGTTCGATGCGCAGGCACGGCGCGGTCTCCAGTTCCGGCTGCGCCCAGTCCAGCGCCTGCGCGCGCTCGGCGAAGCCGGCCAGCACGTCCAGTTCGCTGAGCGCGGCGGCGGCGCGCTTGAGCGGCTCCAGGCGATCGCCCAGCGTGTCCAGCAAGGCTTCGTACAGCAGCTTCTCGCGCGACAGCGAGCGCTCGCGCGCCGACAGCACCTTGTCCTCGAAGTTCTTCAGTTCCTCGGTGATGTAGCGCTCGGCGTTGGTCAGCGTCTGCCGCCGCGTGTAATGCACCGGCGCCTTTTCCGCCTGGCCCTTGCTGATCTCGATGTAGTAGCCGTGTACGCGGTTGTAGCCGACCTTCAGTGTGGCGATGCCGCTGCTGGCGCGCTCGCGCGCTTCCAGGTCGATCAGGAACTGGTCGGCGTGGGTGCTGAGCCGGCGCAGTTCGTCCAGCTCGGCGTCGTAGTCGGCGGCGATGACGCCGCCGTCGCTGAGCTTGAGCGGCGGCTGCTCGGCGATCGCCGAGGCCAGCAGGTGCGCGATCTCGTCGTGCTGGCCCAGTTCCGCGGCCAGCGCGGCCAGCCGTGGCGAATCCAGCGGCGCCAGGATCGTGCGTACCGCCGGCAGCAGGCCCAGGCCGTCGCGCAGCGTGGAGAAGTCGCGCGGGCGCGCCGAGCGTAGCGCGACGCGGGTGAGGATGCGTTCGATGTCGCCGAGCGCGCGGAACGCATCGCGCAGATCGGCATCCGCGCCGCGATCGATCAGCGTGCCGACCGCATGGTGGCGCTGCACCAGCACCTCGCGCAGGCGCAGCGGGCGGTGTAGCCAGCGCCGCAGCAGGCGCCCGCCCATCGGCGTGACCGTGCTGTCCAGCACGCCGAGCAAGGTGTTGCGGGTGTCGCCGTCCACGCGCGTGTCCAGCTCCAGGTGGCGGCGCGTGGCGGCGTTCATCGCGATCGCCTCGGCCGCGGTTTCCATCGCGATCGCGGTCAGGTGCGGCAGGCGCTGCTTCTGCGTCTCCTCCACGTAGCCGAGCAGTGCGCCAGCGGCGGCAGTGGCGCGCGGCTTGTCGTCGATACCGAAGCCGCTGAGGTCGTGCAGCTGGAAGAAGTTCAGCAGCTGGCGGCGGCCGCTGTCGGCGTCGAACAGCCATGGCGCGCGGCGGCGCACGCCGCGGCGCTCGCGCAGGAACTCCGGCCATTGGTCTTCGTCTGGTACCAGCAGCTCGGCTGGTTCCAATCGCGCCAGCTCCGCTTCCAGCGCGTCCTCGCTATCGACCTCGTTGACCAGGAAGCGGCCGCCGGCCAGATCGGCCCAGGCCAGGCCGTAGCCGTGCTTGTTGCGCGCGATCGCCATCAGCAAGGTGTCGCGGCGCTCGTCGAGCAGCGCCTCGTCGGTGACCGTGCCCGGGGTGACCACGCGCACCACCTTGCGCTCGACCAGGCCCTTGGCCAGCGCCGGATCGCCGATCTGTTCGCAGATCGCCACCGACTCGCCCAGCGCCACCAGTCGTGCCAGATAGCCCTCGTAGGCATGCACCGGCACCCCGGCCATCGGGATCGGCGCACCGCCGGAACTGCCGCGCTGGGTCAGGGTGATGTCCAGCAGCCGCGCGGCCTTGCGCGCGTCGTCGTAGAACAGTTCGTAGAAATCGCCCATGCGGAAGAACAGCAGCAGGTCCGGGTACTCGGACTTGGCGGCGAAGAACTGCTTCATCAGCGGGGTGTGTTCCGCGGCGCTTCCAGGAGATTGGGTTTTTTCTCGATTTTGCATCTGATTCAATGATTTAAGGAATTTCAGGTTGGCTGGCTGTGGGCAAGTATGGACGTGTGCAGCCAGCAAAGGACAGGGTGGCGCGGCTTCAGCCTGGCTCCATGGCCCGACGCGTCGCCTGCCGATCCACTGTGGAACTCCGGGTGTCACCCCGTTTCCATGGACCGTTGCAGGAAGCCAATCGGGAGGCAAGGAATGTCCGGTCGGTTTGCAGCACGTGCAATGCCGAGTCCATGCCAAGTACGGTCGAGTCGTCTGGGCGTCAGCTGCAAGTGTCCGTGGAAGCAGGGATCGGCGACAGCGTGCAGTCAATCCACATGCATGCGGCGAAGGATCGCTACACGGATTTACATTCTCCCCATTGCACGACTGTCCGCAGCTTCGGGGGGCGGACTCTTGCGCCGTTGGAAAAGCTAAGATCCGGGCTTGTATAGAGTCGGAGGCGCCAATGATCGATCGTCGTACCTTTCTTGCCACGGGTGTCGTGGCCGTCGCCGCGGGTTTCAGCGCATCCGCCGCCCAGATCGCGGCTGCGCCGCGCCCGAAGGGGCCGGCACCTTGGGGCGCCGTGCCTAGCGCGCGCCAGCTGCGGTGGCATCGGTGGGAGCAATACGCCTTCGTGCATTTTGCGATGAACACCTTTACCGACAAGGAATGGGGCTACGGCGACGAAGATCCGCGCAAGTTCGATCCCAGCGATTTCTCCGCCGACCAGATCGTCGCCGCTGCCAAGGCCGGCAATCTGAAAGGGATCATCTTTACCGCCAAGCACCACGACGGGTTCTGCCTGTGGCCGACCCGGTTGACCGAGCATTGCATTCGCAATTCGCCGTACAAGAACGGCAAGGGCGACATCGTTGGCGAAATGGCGGCGGCATGCCGGCGCGCCGGCATGGCCTTCGGCATCTACCTGTCGCCGTGGGATCGCAACCACGCCGAGTATGGCCGCCCCGGCTATCTCGACTATTTCCGCAAGCAGATCGTCGAACTGTGCACGGGCTATGGCGACTTGTTCGAGTTCTGGTTCGACGGCGCCAATGGCGGCGACGGCTATTACGGTGGAGCGCGCGAAACGCGCAAGCTCGATGCGCCCGCTTACTACGACTGGCCGCGGATGATCGAGCTGGTCCACCAACACCAGCCGATGGCCTGCACCTTCGACCCGCTCGGCGCCGATATCCGTTGGGTCGGCAACGAGGATGGCGTCGCTGGCGATCCGTGCTGGCCGACCATGCCCAATGCGCCTTACACGCAAGAAAACGGCAATGCCGGTGTGCGCGGGGCGGCGCTGTGGTGGCCGGCCGAAACCAACACCTCGATTCGCCCGGGCTGGTTCTACCATGCCGACGAAGACGGCAAGGTGCGCAGCCCGGAGAACCTGGTGCGCTATTTCGACACCTCCGTCGCGCGCGGCACCAACATGAACCTCAATCTTCCGCCGGACCGGCGCGGCCGCATCGCCGACCACGACGTGGCGGTGCTGCAGAGCTTCGGCGACGCGATCCGCGCCAGCTTCGCCATCGATCTGGCCAAGGGCGCCAAGGCCAGCGCCAGCGCGTCTCGCGGCAAGGGCTTCGAGCCGGCGCGCGTGCTCGACCGCCAGCCGGACAGCTACTGGTCCACGCCGGACGGCGTCACCACGCCGACGTTGACGCTGGAGCTGTCAGCGGTGCACAGCTTCGACCTGATCCGTCTGCGCGAATACCTGCCGCTGGGCGTGCGCGTCACCCGCTTCGCGATCGAAGCCGAGGTCGATGGGCAATGGCAGCGCTTGGCCGAAGCGCAATGCATCGGGGCACAGCGGATCCTGCGACTCGAGCGCCCGGTCGCCGCGCGCCGCGTGCGTCTGCTCGTGCTCGATGCGCCGGTCTGCCCGGCGATCAGCGAATTCGCATTGTTCCGCGCGGTTGCGCCAGTTGCGGTCGCGCGGCCGACGGCGAACGCGCCGGACGTGCTGTCCACCGCGGGTTGGCGCATCGTCGAGGCCAGTGCGCCAGGGGCGGAGAAGTTGCTCGACGACGATGCCGGCACGATTTGGAGCGTACCCGCTCCCAAGCCGGGCCATCCCGTACAGGTGACCATCGACCTCGGCGCGCTGCGCCAAGTCGCTGGCTTCAGTCTCACCCCCTCGCGTGCGGTGATGAAGGGCGCGGCACCGCCAAAGGGCTATCGCGCCGAAAGCAGCGAAGATGGCAAGAACTGGCAGCCGGCCGGTGGCGGCGAGTTGGCCAATATCGCCTATGCGCTCTCGACCCAGCGGCTGAATTTCCCCGAGGTCCGCCAGATCCGCTATCTGCGGCTGTCGTTCGCCGAAACGGCGCTGCCCGCCGAGCGGCTGGCGATCGCCGGTATCGGTGCATTCTCGCGCTTGCGATGAGGGCTTGCGCTCCCTCACCGCCGTGCGCGGTGGGGGAGCGTACATCGCCGGGGCGACGCCCTGATTCATGACGCGAAGGCCGTGTCACGGAACCGACCATGCGCGGCGGCGCCGTGCGGCAGCGCTGCGATGCAATCGCGATGTCATCTTGTCGCGCGAAGATCGAACGTTTCCATGTGGTGCGGCCGATCAGCGTGAGCAGTGTCAGGATCTGGGAGAAGAGCTACCAGCTGCGGCATCGCCTGCTGCGCGGCTTCTTCCTTCGCCGCGGCTCGCACGCCGAGGATGCCGAGGACCTTGCGCAGGAGGTCTACCTGCGCCTGCTGCGCACCACCGGCGATAACGCCGAGGCCGTCGCCAATCCCGAGGCGTATCTGTACACCGTGGCGGCCAACCTGGCCCGCGAGCATGCGCGCTCGCGCTCTGCGCTGCCGCCGCTGGAGGATGTCGAGCTGTTGGCCGAAGTCCTGAAGAGCGAAGAGGATGTGGAGGGCGCGTTCGAAAGCAGGCAGCGCTGGAGCGATATCCGCAGCGCCATCGCGCAGCTGCCGCCGGCCACGCGGCGGATGATGGAACTGCACTATCGCGATGGCCTGGAGTGTCCGCAGATCGGTGCGCAGCTGGACGTGTCCGTGCACATGGTGCGCAAGCACATCGGCAAGGGCCTGGACGCCTGCCGCAAGGCGCTGCGCGCCAGGGAGGACGCGTGAGCCGGCAGGAGCCGCCATCCGTGGACGGGACCGTGGCCGAGCAGGCGGCCCGCTGGTTCCTGCTCAACCGCGAGGCGCCGCTGAGCGAACCGCAGCGCCTGGCGTTCCTGGACTGGATGCAGCGTTCGCCCGAGCACGTGCGCGAATACCTGCATGCCTTGCACCTGCATCGCCAGGTGGGCGCCGCGATGGGGATGGCGCAGCAGCAGGTGGTGGCTGCCGGTCGCGCAGCGCACGGTGCGCACGGCACCCTGGCCAAGGTGGTGCCGTTGTTTGCCAGCACGCCGCGCCCGCAGGCACCGCGCGTGCGCCGCGCGCGCCGTGGCTGGACGCTGGCGGCCGCAGCGGCCTGCATCGCGCTGGGGCTGGGTTTCGGACTGCTGCACCTGCAGTCGCAGCCGCTGCTGCTGACGGCCGGACACGGACAGTTGCGCGACCTCAGGCTTGCCGACGGCACCCAGCTGCGTCTCAACGCGGACAGCGTCGTGCGTGTGCGCATGGGCTGGCTGGCGCGGCGGGTGGAGTTGCTGCAAGGCGAAGCCACCTTCGACATCGCCGCGGATCGGCGACCGTTCCTGGTACAGGTGGACGGCCTGCAGATCCGCGACATCGGTACTGTGTTCGATGTGTCGCGGCGCTTGCAGGGCACCCGCATCGGGGTGATGTCCGGCGAGGTGGAGGTCTGGCGCAGCGACGCGGATGCGCGGCGCCTGGCGCAGCTGGATGCCGGCCGGGTGGTGCTGGTCGATCACGGCAGCGGTGCAGTGCAGCGGCTCGACATGCCGGCCTCGATGCTGCTGGACTGGCAGCAGCGCAAGGTCTCCTTCCTCGACGAACGCCTGGACGAAGTCGCGGCGGCGTTCAATCGCCACAACACGGTGCAGGTGGTGGTCGAGGACGCTGCGGCCGCATCGGTGCGCCTGTCCGGCAGCCTGGACGCGCACCGGGTCGCGGCGCTGCAGGCCTTTCTGCAGCGCGATGCGCGCTTGGCGGTGCGCCGCGATGGCGACACGGTGCGGGTCTCCAGCCGCTGAGCGCGAGCGCACGGGCGCTGTCAAAAAAAATTCATCGAATCCGCGTTCTCCACTTCCGCGTTTTCCCGCTCTTTCTTAGGAGAAGCCGCCGTCGATCCGCGACGTGGGCCCCGCCGTCCTCTCTCCTCCAAGGAACCGCAATGCGGAAGCAGCTCTACCTGTCGATGGTCCTCGCCCTGTCACCCTGTCTGCTCGCCCAGGCGCGCGCGGCGACGCCGGATGGGCTGGAAGTGCGGGTCACCGTACCGATCGCCGCGCAGCCGTTGGGCCGCGCGCTGGAACAGCTCTCGCGCAACTCGGGCGTGCAGTTCCTGTATTCGCCGGCCGGCACGGCGCGCATGGGCGGCGCGGTGCCGGCGGGTGCCACCGTCAAGCAGGCGCTGGATGCGCTGCTGGCCGGTACCGGCCTGACCTATGCAGTGGTGGACGGCAACGTGATCGCCATCGATCCGGCCCCGGCGCGCAGCGAACCCAAGCCGGCCGCGCCGCCGCCGCGCGAGGACGAGGGCAGGGTCGCCCCCACCCTGGATGCGGTGAAGGTGATCGCCGCGCACGAGGTGATCGAGCAGAAGAAGACCTCGCCGATGATCCGGGACTCGGTGATCTACGACGAGATGGACAGCTACGGCGACGAGACGCTGGCCGAGAGCCTGATGGCCGCGCCCGGCCTGAGCGCGGTGGAGGACGCGGGCGAGCCGCGCTACGTGACCGTGCGCGGCGTGCAGGCCAACCTCAACTACACGACCATCGACGGCATCGCGATCGCCAGTGTGGGCGCCAGCGGCTCCGGCGAGCGCATGAACAACCTGCAGCTGATTCCCAGCGACGTCGGCACCCGCACCGATATCTACAAGAGCTTCAGCGCCGAGCAGGCGCCCGATGCCATCGGCGGGGTGATCGACATCATCAGCCGCAGCGCGTTCGACCGGTCCGGCAAGTACGTGTTCGCCGATCTAGCCGGCATCTATTCCACCGCCGAAACCGATGTCGGCCGCAGTGCCGGCGGCGACCACAAGACCCTGGGCCACTTCGGCAAGAGTGCCAAGGCGGTGTTCTCCAACCAGTTCGGCGCCGACCAGCAGTTCGGCATCGTGGCGGTGGCGCGCTACGAGCAGCGCTCGCGCAACAGCATCAAACGCTGGGTGGAATCGAACTACTACTACAACGATGCCGGCAAATACCTGACCGACGGCACCACCGAGCCCAGCGATGCCACCGGCTGGAACGGCCTGCGCGCGCCGGGCAACTTCAGCACCGGCACCTACACCAACTACATCACCAACTTCGGCGGCTCGGCCAAGCTGGAGTGGAAACCGTCCGACCAGCCTTTCTACGCTTCGCTGCTGCTGTACTCGTACCGGTTCTACGAGAACTCGACGATGAACAAGACCGACCTGTACTCCAATGCCAAGTTCCCGATCCGCGACCAGACCGAGGACAGCGGCACCACCCAGATCAACAGCATCTACATCAAGAACCGGCACGACCGCTGGGACCGCAGCAACCGCGGCGCCATCGCCCATTTCAGCTGGGACGTGGGCGATGCGTCCAAGCTCACCCTGCGCGCCGGCCACACCGAAGAGACGTTCGACAACACCCAGGTCTATTGGGGCGTGCGCGCCTATCCAAGCAACCTGTTCGTGGACTACGCCAACGACAGCCATGGTTTTCCGAACGCGGTCGGCGTCTCCGATCCGAGCCTGCTGACCAGCTCGGCGTTCAAGCTCAATCCTGCGCAGGTCTACACCTCGCCGCGCCAGGCGCAGGAGACCGTCGACAACCTGCGGGTGGACTTCACCCACAACATCGATGCCGATGCGCGCGGCTTCGGTGTCGCCGCCGGCGCCGAGTACCGGCACCTGAACATCTGGCAGAACGTGGATTTCGACTACTACAAGACCAGCGCGACGCTCAACGATTACCTCTATCCGGGCGCGACCCTGCTGGGCACCGTGCCGGGCTTTCCGTTGATCGACAACCGCAAGTGGAGCGAGCAGCTGGCGCCGACGCTGGGCGACAACAACGCGGCCTATCCGAACGACAACGTCACCAGCGACTACAAGTACGTCGAGGACATCAGCAACGCCTACGTCTCGGCGCACTACGCCTGGGAGCGGCTGCTGCTGATCGGCGGCCTGCGTTACGACCACACCCGCTTCGATGCGTTCAGTCCCTTCAGCGCCGACGGCGGCAAGACCTATACGGCCGATTTGCGCAAGACCGGCGGCGGCTACGACAACCTGCTGCCGTCGTTGAACGCCACCTTCAAGCTCAGCGAAGACCAGCGCCTGCGCTTCTCGGCCAGTCGCACGCTGGGCCGGCCGACGCCGAGCAACATCGCCCAGGCCACCAACACCAGCTGCGGCGACGATGGCCAGGGCGGAAATTTCTGCACCATCCAGCAGGGCAACGCCGGCCTGGAACCGCGCCGCGCCACCAACCTGGACCTGGCCTGGGACCTGTACTTCAACGGCAACAACGGCCTGGTCTCGGTGGCGCTGTTCGACAAGGTCATCAAGGACGACATCTACACCCTGACCACCTTCCAGACCATCGGCGACATCCGCTACCGCGTGACCCAGCCGATGAATACCGACGAATCCACGCTGCGCGGCGTCGAGTTCTCCATCGCCAACCGCAACCTGCATTGGGGCCGACAGCGCTTGGACATGTATTTCAACGCCACCCGGCTGGAAGGCCGCACCGACTACCGGATCAGCGACGGCAGCGAGCGCCGCCTCGACCGCCTGCTGTACCAGCCGGACTGGTCGTTGAACGGCTCGCTGATCTGGCGCATGCCGTGGCAGGGCGCGCAACTGCGCGTGTCCGGCACCTACCGCAGCCGCATGCTGGTCGACTTCGGCGACACGCAATGGCTGGACTCGTACTACGACCCGTACATGACCTTCAACCTGGCCTTCAGCCACCGGATCGGCAAACACGTGACGCTGAAGTACGAGGCCAAGAACCTGTTCAACACGCAGCCGACCTACAGCACCGGTCCGAACGGACGCTTCCGTACCGAGATCGACGACTACGGTCGCTTCTTCTACTTCCACCTCATCTACAACTGAGGCGCTGGCCATGACCACATTCGATCGCAGGCGCTTTCTCGCCCTGTCCGGCCTTTCCGCGTTCGGCGCCTGGATGGGCACCGCCTCTGCGCTGGCCGCGCAGACCGACGCCAAGTCCCTGAGCCCGCGCAACCTGCTCGCCGCGCCACGGTTCGCGAGTACGCCGTTCGCCCTCGGCGTGGCCTCCGGCGATCCGGCGCCGGACGGCGTGGTGCTGTGGACGCGGCTGGCGACCGAGCCGCTGGTGTTCGGCGGCGGCATGCCGGCGCGACCGATGGTGGTGGAGTGGCAGGTGGCCACCGACGAGGGCTTCGGCACGCTGGTGCGGCGCGGCTCGGCGCTGGCCCATCCGGAACTGGGCCATGCGGTGCATGTCGAGCTGGAGGGATTGGCTCCCGGCCGGCCGTACTGGTATCGCTTCAGCGTCGGCGGCCACGCCAGCCCGGTCGGCCGCACCTGCACCTTGCCGGCGGCGGGCGCGAAGGTGGAGCGGGTGCGCTTCGCGGTCGCCGGTTGCCAGCAGTACGAGGAAGGCCACTACACCGCATGGCGGCGCATCGCCGAGGAGCCGCTGGACTTCGTCTTCCACTACGGCGACTACATCTACGAGGGCGAAACCAAGCTGGGCGTGCGCAAGATGAACGGGCGCCCGTTCACCAACCTGCGCAACCACGTCGGCCCGGAGATCTACACGCTGGACGACTATCGGCGCCGCTATGCGCAGTACAAGAGCGATGCCGACCTGCAGGCCGCACACGCGGCGGCGCCGTGGTTCGTGACCTTCGACGATCACGAGGTGGACAACAACTGGGCTGGCACGGAAGACCAGGACGGCACGCCCAGCGAGGTGTTCCTGCTGCGGCGCGCGCAGGCGTTCCAGGCCTACTACGAGAACATGCCGTTGCGGCGCACGTCGTTCCCGCGCGATGGGCACATGCAGCTCTACCGGCGCGCGCGCTACGGCGACCTGATGGACCTGCACCTGCTCGATACCCGCCAGTACCGCAGCAAGCAGGTCGACATGGCGCAACGCACGCAGGTGGAGTCGCCGGCGCGCAGCATCGTCGGCGCCAAGCAGGAACAATGGCTGTTCGACGGCTTGGCCGACGCGGCCCCGCGCTGGCACACCATCGCCCACCAGGTGGCGTTGGGCAATTACGCGGAAGAGAAGAATGGCGCGGTGGTGTTCTCCGACGACCAATGGTCCGGCTACCTGGCCAGCCGCCGGCGCCTGCTCGAGCACATCCAGCGGGTCGGCTTCGGCAACGTGGTCACCGCCTGCGGCGATGCGCACCGCCATTACGCCAGCGATCTGGTGCAGGACAATGCCGATTCCGGGATCGTCTCCAGCGAATTCCTCGCCACCTCGATCAGTTCCGGTTCCGACGGCCTGGGCGTGGATGCGTCGGCCGAAAGCACGCTGCGGCACAGCCCGCACCTGAAGGCCACCACCGACAAGCGCGGCTATGTGCTGTGCGACGTCACCCGCGATGCGTGGATCGGCGACATGAAGACGCTGGACCAGGTGATGCAGCCGAACGGCACGCTGCAGAGCTGGAAGCGCTATGCCGTGGAACACGGCCGGCCGGGGTTGCAGGATGCCTGACGCCGGTGCATGCGGGCTCGCGAGCGAGGCGGGCGCAGGGCAGCTTCCGTGTCATACACTCGCCCATGCCGGCGCAGCAGCGCGGGCGCGGGCCACCAGGTCCGCTGGTTCCGGGACAGGCGCGCTGCATGCCGCGTTTCACGCCAGGAACGCGCGTGCGTTGGACTTCACCGTCCGCAGCGCCAGCCGTGCCGGTGCCAGCCCAGGGGCGCTCGCTTCCAGTACCAGCGTGCCGGCCACACGGCTGGTCTGCAGCAAGGCCATGCACAGCCCGTTGAACGCGCGGCGGCTGTCGCCCTTGTCGTTCTCGTGGCTGGCCGGGTCGCCGTTGCCCAGGCCGATCAGCCGGCCGGCACCGCGGACGGCGAAGCGCACGGCGTTGTCGGCGGTCGGGACGACGCGGCCCTGCGCATCGACGATCTCGACCGCGACCACGGCGACGTCCTCGGCGTCGGCAAGCAACGCGTTGCGGTCGCTGCGCAGGCGTATCGCGGCAGCTGCGCCAACGGTCGTGCGGGTCTGCACCAGCACCTGCTTGCCGTCGCGATAGCCGCGCGCCTCGATGGTGCCGGGCGCGTACTTCACCCGCCATTCGACGTGGCCGTAGGCGGGCACTTGCTGCAGGCCCTGGCTTGCGCCGTTGACCAGCAGTTCCACCGCGTCCAGGTTGCTGTGGCACCAGACGTCGACCATGCCGTTGTCGCGTTCGTCCAGCACGCCGTCCCAGTTCCAGTGCGGGAACAGGTGCAGCACCGGCTCGCGGGTCCATTGCGCGCGGTAGTACCAGTAGTTGTCCTTGGGGAAGCCGCAGCTGTCGAGGATGCCGAACTGCGAGGCCACGTTCGGCCAGCGGTTGTAAGGGGTGGGTTCGCCGCGGTAGTCGAAGCCGGTCCAGACGAAGCCGCCGGCGATGTAAGGCCGCTGCGCGACGTAGCTCCACCAGGCTTCGGCGCTGCTGGCCCACCATGGGTAGTCGAGGTCGTAGGCGCGGGCGTAGCCGCGCGTGTCGTCGCTGCGGTAGTTGCCGCGCACGCCGACGGTGCTGCCGGTTTCGCTGCCGTAGATCGGGATGTCGGGATGGCGCGCGTGGAAGGCGTCCATCTGCGGGGTGCGGTAGTTGAAGCCGAGTACGTCCACCACCTGGCCGACGCCGTCGTCGAAGCCCTGGTCCATCGCGAAGGTGGTGGGGCGGGTCGGGTCCAGGCGCCGCACCAGCCGCTGCATGCGCGCGACGATGCGCGCGCCGCGCGCGGTGACCATCTGCGGCTCCTCGTTGCCGAGCGACCACAGCATCACGCAGGGATGGTTGCGGCCGCGCCGCACCATGGTTTCCAGTTCGGCCAGCGCCTCGCTGTCGGAGGACATGCGCCGGGTCTCGTCGATGACCAGCAGGCCGAGGCGGTCGCACAGTTCCAGCACTTCCGGCGCGGCTGGGTTGTGCGAGCTGCGGTACGCGTTGCAGCCCATCGACTTGAGCTGGCGCAAACGCCATTCGTGCAGGCGCTCGGGAATGGCGGTGCCGACGCCGGCATGGTCCTGGTGGTTGTTGGTGCCGTGCAGCTTGAACGGCGCGCCATTGAGCAGCAGGCCGCGCTGCGGGTCGAACTGCAGGCTGCGCACGCCGAAGCGGGTGGTCAGCGCATCGCAGGCGTGGCCGTCGCTATGCAGGTGGGTGGACAGGGTGTAGCGCTGCGGGGTGTCCGGCGACCACAGCGCGGGCGTGCCGAGATCCAGCGTCTGTTCGACGCGCTGCACCACGCCTGGCGCCACCGTGACCGGCGCCGCGGTGGCGCGCGCGACGATGCGTCCGTCCGGCGCGCGAATCACAGAGGTGACGCTGCAACTGCGCGGTTCGGTGCCGCTGTTGCCGAGTTCGGTGCTGACCAGCGCCTGTGCGGCGCCGCCTTGCCACGGGCTGCGCACGAACACGCCGTCCAGCGGCACGTGCAGCGCGTCGGTCTTGCGCAGCCAGACGTGGCGGTAGATGCCTGCGCCTTCGTAGAACCAGCCTTCGCCGAGGGTCGCGTCCACGCGCACGGCGATGACGTTGCGCTTGCCGTAGTCGAGCACGTCGCTGAGATCGACCTCGAAGCCGCAGTAGCCGCTGGCGTTGCGGCCGACGATGTGGCCGTTGCAGAACACGATGCAGTCGCGGAACACGCCGTCGAATTCCAGGCAGATCCGCTTGCCCAGGTCGTCGGCTGGAATCTGCAGTTCGCGCCGGTACCAGCCGATGCTGGTCTGCGGATCGTTGCGGCCAAGCGGTTTGTAGCCGTGCGCGGCCGCCGGGTCGTCGGCCAGCATGGCGGCGGAGGCGGGGTCCTGGCGCAGCGGCAGCGCCACCGCCCAGTCGTGCGGCAGGTCGATCGCGTCCCAGCGGCTGTCGTCGAAACCAAGCAACGCCGCGTCGGCGGTGTCCTTGCCGGCCTTGGCGTAGGTGCGTTGGAACGTACCGAAGTTGAAGTCGCGCGCCGGATCGTCGGCATGGCCGAAGTGGAAGCGCCAGCCGAAGTCGCACAGCAGGCGTTCGCGCGGTGCCGGCGCATCCTCGTCCCAGGTCAGCGCCGGACCTGCGCCGGTGGCGCTCGCGGCCAGCGCCGCCGGCGCCAAGGCCGCCGCCGCGCCGGGAACGGCCACCTGGACGCCGCCGGCGACCAGCGAGCGCAGCAGGTCGCGTCGGCTCAGTTCGATCATGGTTGCGGGTCCTTTACCTGGGGCGTCGCCGCCGCGTCGGTGCTGGCCTGCGGCGCAGGCCGGTAGGCGTGGCGCATGAAGCCGATGCCGGGCAGCAGCTCGTTGCCGTGCGCGAAATCGAAGAAGCTGGCGTTCTCCCACGACGAGCCGGTGCCCCAGCGGGTCTTGCAGCTGCTGCTGGTCCAGGCCGGCTCCCAGTACACGACGCCGCTGCCGCCGTTGTCGATCACCATCTGGGTGAGATCGACCAGGTAGTCCAGTTGCCCCTGCGGGGTGGCCGGGTAGCCGGCGATGAGCGAGTCCTCGCCCAGCAGGTTGTGCGAGGCGTCGCCGCTGGCCAGCGTCCACGGGTAGGCGGTCTCCACCACCATCACTTCGGCGGGGTAGCGGTTACGCAGGCGCTTGATGGTGGCGCCGAGCCCGGCCATCGATTCGCTGGACCACTTGCGGTAGTAGCTGATGCCGATGAAGTCGAAGTCGCGCACGCCGGCCTTGCTGGCCGCGGCGAACCACGGCTCCACGTTTTCCGGCTGGGCGATGTGCAGCATCACCTTCGGCTTGATCGCCGAACGTGCGCCGGCGTCGCGCACCGCCTGGATGCCGGCGCGCAGCAGCTTGGCGTTGCGCGCCCAGTCGATCGGCCGCCGCTTGTCCCACGGCTGGCTGTCCATCAGGTCCGAGTTGCTCTCGTTGCCGACCTGCACCAGCTCCGGCATCAGCCCCGCGCGATCGAGCGCGCTCAGCGTGTCGTAGGTGTAGCCGTACAGCGTGCGCGCCAGTTCGTCCTGGTCGGTGATCGCGGCCCAGGCCTTGGGGATCAGTTGCTTCTCACCATCGGCCCAGTCGTCGGAGTAGTGGAAGTCCAGCAGCACCTGCATGCCCTGCGCACGCGCGCGGCGGATGGTCTTCTTGACGTCGCTCAGGTCGCTGTAGCGGGTCCAGCGCGCATCGTTCCACAGGCGCACGCGCACCAGATTGGCGCCGTGCGCATGGAACAGGACGAACGGGTCCTGCACCGCGCCGTGCTCGCGGTACTGCACGCCGCAGTCCTCCATTTCGTTGACGTAGGACAGGTCGGCGCCCAGGTACAGCGGGCCGGCGCCTGCGGCGGCGGAGACGAGGGCGGCGGCGAGGGCCAGCGCGAGCGCTGGCATCCAGTGACGGCGTATGTGCGGCATGCGGTACCTGCGGCAGAAGGGCTCAGAACGTGTAGGTGGCTTCCAGCGCGAAACGGCGGCCGAACAGCTGATAGCCGCCGTCGTCCTGGTTGGCCAGGCGGTTGCGCTTGTTGTCGCTGTAGGCGCGCAACGGCTCGTTGGTCAGATTGCCGACCTGGAACTTCAGCCCCAGGTGCTCGCTGAAGCGCCAGGCCAGGCTCAGGTCCACCGTGCCTTCGCTTTCCAGCCGCGCCAGGCGTGCGGCGTTCCAGCCGTACACCACGGTGTAGGGGCTGTGGTACTTGTAGCCCACGCGCGCTTCGAACTTGCTGTTGCTGTACCACAGGTCGAAGGTGCCGGTGTTGCGCGCCAGGCCGCTGAGCGGCAGCGGATCGTCGGCCGGCGAGAACTCGTGCAGGTTGGACTCGACGTAGGAATAGTTCGAGTAGACGCCGAAGTTCTCCATGTGCGGGATGAAGAAGAACGGCGTCTGGAAGGTCAGTTCGGCGCCGTTGATGTAGCCACCGCCGCCGTTGAACGGGCCGCTGATCAGGTAGTCGCGGCCGTCGATGGTCTCGTGCTGGGTCTTGTAGCCGATGCTCGAATCCACCCACTTGCGGTACAGCGCCAGCGCGGCCAGCGCTTCCTTGTGGAAGTACCACTCGTAGGACAGGTCGAGCTGGGTGGCGCGGAACGGATTCAGTTGCGGGTTGCCGCCGCTGCCGGTGAGCTGGCCGACGGTGGTGTTGGGGTCGTCGAGCGCGCGGCCGGTGCGCAGTTCGTCCAGCGGCGGCCGCGCGATCACCTTGGCCACCGAGAAGCGCAGGATGCGCTCGTCGTCGAGCAGGAAGTTGAGCGTGGCGCTGGGCAGCACGTCGGTGTAGTCGTTGCTGGCGCTGCTGGGCTGGACCACGCCGCCGACGGTGTCGTAGCCGTCGCTGGTGGTGTCGGTGTGGACCGCGCGCACGCCCACGTTGCCGGTGACGTCGATGCCGAACCATTGCGAACTGAACACCGCCTTGGCGAAGGCTTCGCGCACGTTTTCCTTGACGTTCCAGTGGTCCAGCAGCTGTTCGGTGTTCAGGCCCGGATCGAAGCCGCCGAAGCCGAGCCTGGCGATCGCGTCCAGATCGCCGCCGGTCAGCGTCGGCACGTTGAGGTCGGGCATCTGCACCGGATGGATCAGGTCCTGGTAGGCGGAGATCGGCTGGTCGTAGCCGGACTGGAAGCTGGTGAAGTGGCGGTTCTCCTTCTCGCGCCGCGCCGCGCGCGCGCCGAACTGCAGCGCGGTGATCGGCGAATCGGCGATCGTGCGGCTGGCGCTGAGCGCCAGCGCCGCGATCCGGTCGCGCAGCGCCTGCGGCTCGGTCTGCCCGCTGATGCCCCATTCCGGCGTATCGGAGCTGGTGCTGATGGTGGGGGTGACGCCGTGGCGGAAATCGAAGGACACCGTGTCCGGATTGCTGCCGAAGCGCACCGCGCGCCAGTCGTTGTCGCGCTTGGCCTGCGAGAACGACAGGTCGCCGCCCAGGGTCCACACGTCGCCGCTCCACTTCGCGTTGAGGCCGCCGGCGGCGAGCGTCTTGACCTCGCTGTAGTGGCTGATGACGTGGTCCACCTGCAGGTTGGAATCGGCCAGCGTGGCGGCGACCACGTCGCCGTCGACGATGGTGTAGGACGAACCCGGCGTGGTGTACGGATTGCTGGCGGAAAAGATGCTGTAGCCGAGGTTGTTGAACCAGTTCTGGCGCTGGTCCTCGTCGATCTTGATCCGCGAATACAGGCCGTCGAGCTTGAGTTCGAAATTGCCCGAGCGCCACTGCACGGTGCCCATCGCGCCGGTCCGGGTCTGTTCGGTCAGCTTGAGCTGGTCGGCCGCGCCCCATGGCGTGTAATCGACCTTGCCGTCGCCATCGACGTCGCGCGCGTTGCTGTCGTCGGTATAGCCCCAGCTGCCGATCGAGACGCCGGCGTTCTTCTGCTTCTGGTAGGTGGCGCCGAGCGCAATGGCCAGGTTGTCGTTGAAGCGGTGGATCCAGCTGGCGCCGAGGCGGCTGCCCCACGGCGAATAGCCGTCCACGTCCTTGGCCTCGTCGTAGTAGATCGGGCCTGCGGTGCCGACGAACGTGGGGCCGGTATGGTCGAGCGGGCTGATCGTGGAGATGTCCACCGTGGCGGCGATGCCGCCGGCCACCAGGTCCGCCGACTGGGTCTTGTAGACCTTGACCGTGGAGACGATCTCGGTGGGGAACACTTCCCAGCGCACCGCGCGGTTGGGTTCGGAGGAGGCGATCTCGCGGCCGTTGACGGTGCCCATGGTCATGCGCGGACCCAGGCCGCGCACCGTGGCCAGGCTTTCGTTGCCGCGGTCGCGGGTGCCGTTGACGCCGGGCAGGCGCACCAGCGCCTCGGCCACGGTGACGTTGGGCATCTGCCCCATGTTGTCGGCGGAGATCACCTCGACCACATGGTCATCGAGCTGCTTGGCCTGCACCGCCTGGTCGAGGCTGGCGCGCTGGCCGATCACCATCACGTTGTCCAGGGTGACCGGTGCCTGCCCGGTATCGCTGTTCGAGGTGCTGGCCGGCGGCGCCGGATCGGCGGCGACGTTCTGCGCGTGGGCGCCGAAGCTGCCGGCCAGGGCCAGGACGATGGCCGAGCCGAGCAGCGTGCGGGCGGCCTGGTGCTGCGCGCGCCGGCTAGCCGGGCGACGGTGTTGTTCAAAAGGCATCTTTGTTCCCTCCCAGGACAAAAGTTACCAAGCAAGTTGAAATGGGACCGGACAATCCGGTCCTCCTGGCCGCGCTGGCAGATCGCAGGGGTGGTTTCCCGTGCGGATGGTGCGAACGTGCGTCGTGTGGCCGCCTCGCTGCGCGAAGCTTGTTGCGTCCCGGCTGTCGTCGGTGGCGGAGTTTGCCCCCTTGCCGCCGCGCCGATCGCCTGGAACTGGGGGCGAGCATAGGAGTGACTGCCATTCCATTCCAATGAAGCATTTACTGCCGGCTATCTTGTTTTGGAATTGATCGCCATGTTGCAAAGCGATATGGCGCCAGCGCTGCGAAGCGGTCGGCGGCTGCGCGCAGATCCCATTGTGGCGGGGCAGGGCGACGCGGCGCGCCTGTAGTCCAGACTCAAGACCGGTGCGCGCGCCGACGCGTCTGCGCGCGTGGCGTGCCAGATCGCCGCGACTGTGTTGGCCTCAGCCAATTGCGTCCACGGTGTCGCCGCTGTCGAGCAGGGCCGCCGCCGCCGCACCCAGGCTGCGTTCGCGATGGCGCAAGGCGTGGAACGTGCGTGCGCCCAGCGCCGTGCCGACGCGCTGCAGGCGGCCGCTTTCCAGCCACGGCGCGGCCGCCAGTTGCGAGATCGCCGCCAGGCTGTGGCCGGCGTGCACCGCCGACAACACCGCCTCGTTCGAGGGCAGGGTCAGTGCCACGCGCAGGCGTTCCGGCGCGACCCCGGCCGCGCGCAGCGCCGCCTCGAACTCCGAGCGCGTGCCCGAGCCGGCTTCGCGCATGATCCAGGTGCTGGCCTCGGCCAGTCGCGGCAGGCCCAGGCGCAGGCGTCCGGCCAACGGATGGGTCGGCGCGGCGACCAGCAGCAGGCGGTCGTGGCCGAGCGGGGACAACTGCAACTGCGGATCGTGCACGCCGCCTTCGACGAATCCCAGTTCCGCCCGCCCGTCGATCACCGCGCGCGCCACGCTCTCGGTGTTGCCGACGCTGAGGCGGATCTGGATCTGCGGGAAACGCGCGTGGAACGCCATCAGCCGCGTCGGCAGCCAGTAGCTGGCCACGGTCTGGCTGGCGTGCAGATCCAGCGTGCCGCGCAGCACGCCGCGCCACTCGCTCAAGGCCAGTTCCGCGGCGCGTGTGCGCGCCAGGATCGCCTTGGCTTCCGCGAAGAACGCCACGCCGGCGGCGGTCAGCGCGATGCCGCGCCCGACCCGATCGAACAGTGGCACGCCGTACTGGCTTTCCAGCGCCTTGATCGCGGCGCTGGCCGCCGACGGGGTGCGATGCGCGGCCTGCGCGCCCAGGGTCAGGTGCTGGCGTTCGGCGACGGCGACGAACAGGGCGAGTTGTTCCAGGGTCACGGCGGGATCGTTCGGTTGGACCGAACGAACTATCCAGCATTATGCGATGGAATGACAGGATAGTCGGGCGCATCCTGCCGCCACTTCGACAGGGTGGCGGCAATGGACAAGGCACGAGACAAGGGCGCGGCGCTGCTGCCGGGGCTGCTGCTGGCGATCGCGGTCGCCGCGCTGGCGTTTCTGGCGGAGCAAGCGCAACTGCGTTGGCTGGGCCGGCCGTGGATCGATGCGCTGGTGTTCGCGATCGCGCTCGGTACCGTGTTGCGCACGGCGGTGCGGTTGCCGGCACGGGCCGACGCCGGCATCGCATTCGCCGCCAAGCTGCCGCTGGAAGTGGCGATCGTGCTGCTTGGCGCGTCGGTCAGCTTCAGTGCGGTCGGTGCGGCTGGCGGCCTGCTGCTGGGGCTGATCGCGGCCACTGTGTTGCTGGCGATCGGCATCGGCTACGGCATCGGCCGCCTGCTTGGCTTGCCGGCACGGCTGGCCACGCTGGTGGCCTGCGGCAATGCGATCTGCGGCAACTCGGCGATCGTCGCCGCCGCGCCGGTGATCGACGCCGATTCGGACGAGGTGGCGGCCTCGATCGCGTTCACCGCGGCATTGGGCATCGTGGTGGTGCTGGCCTTGCCGTTGGCGGTGCCGCTGTTCGGCCTGGATCAGCGCCACTACGGCATCCTCGCCGGCATGACCGTGTACGCGGTGCCGCAGGTGCTGGCGGCGACGCTGCCGGTGGGCGCGATCAGCGCGCAGGTCGGCGCGCTGGTCAAACTGATGCGGGTGGTGATGCTGGGACCGGTGATGCTGCTGCTCGGCCTGAGCGCCGGCCGGCCGGGCGTTGCACGGTTGCCGCTGCACCGCTTGCTGCCGTGGTTCGTGCTGGGCTTCGTCGGCATGATGCTGCTGCGTTCCTCGGGCCTGTTGCCGCTGGCGCTGGCGGACGCGGCGCAGCGCGTTTCGGCGCTGCTGACCCTGGTGGCGATGGCGGCGCTGGGGCTGTCGGTGAACCTGCGCTCGGTGCTGGCCTCCGGCGGCCGTGTGCTGGCCGCGGGCACGCTGTCGCTGCTGGCGCTGGCTGGCATCAGCGCGCTGCTGGTGTGGTGGCTGCCGTGACGCGCGGGATTGGCGCAACCGCTTTAAACAGGCTGCATGCTGTCGGCATCCCGGAAGGAGCGTGCCGATCCCCGTAGTGCATCGCGCCGCGACGTTCGCGTTCGGCAGCGAATCCTGGCAGCGGCGCGCCTGCTGCTGGATCGATACATCACGCTGCGTCGCGTCGCCAACAGAGGTTCCTGCGTTGCATTTACGCAGTAGCTTAATGGACCGGTCGGCATGCAGTCGCGGTGTAATAGTCTCCGCCGCGGGGCCGATCTAAGGTGGCGCATCTTTTTCGCAAGCACCGCCAGGCCAGCTCATGGGACACGACCACAGCCACGCACCGACCGAGATCCGTCACGAGAAACCGCTGTGGTGGGCGCTGGGGCTGACCGCCACGTTCCTGCTGGTGGAGATCGCCGGTGCGTTCCTGACCAACAGCCTGGCATTGCTGTCCGACGCAGCGCACATGGCTACCGACACCCTGGCGCTGATGATCGCGCTGGTCGCGGTGCGGCTGAGCCGGCGTCCACCCGATGCCAAGCGCACTTACGGCTACGCGCGGCTGGAAGCGCTGGGCGCACTGTTCAATGGCGGCATGCTGTTCGTGGTCGCCGCGTACATTTTGTGGGAGGCGGTGCAGCGGTTCCGCCAGCCGCAGGACGTGGCCACGGTCGGCATGCTCGGCATCGCCGCGTTCGGCCTGCTGATCAACCTGATCTCGATGCGCCTGCTCAAGGCCGGCAGCGGCGAGAGCCTGAACATGAAGGGCGCCTACCTGGAAGTGTGGAGCGACATGCTCGGCTCGGTGGCGGTGATCGTCGGCGCGCTGGCGATCCGCCTCACCGGCTGGAAGGTGATCGATCCGATCCTGGCAGTGCTGATCGGCCTGTGGGTGCTGCCGCGCACCTGGGTGCTGCTGCGCGAGGCGATCAACGTGCTGCTGGAAGGCGTGCCCAAGGGCGTGGACATGGCCGCGGTGCGCGGCTATCTGCGCGGCGTTGCGGGCGTGGAGGACGTGCACGATCTGCACGTGTGGGCGCTGGCCTCCAGCACGCCGGCACTGACCGCGCACGTGGTGATCGCCGACGGCGCCGATGCCGACGCGTTGCGCGCGGCCCTGTGCGATGGCCTGCATGCGCGCTTCGACATCGACCACATCACCCTGCAGATGGAAGCCGGGCACTGCGGCGCGGAGCCGTGCGGTACGCCGGCGCGTGCTGCGCAGGGGACGCACGACGCGCATGCGGATCACGATCACGACCATCACGACGGCCATGCGCATCGGCACGGCCATGCACATGGGCATTCGCATTCCTGACACCGGGCCAGGCGTCTCCCGCCTCCTGTAGGAGCGGCTTCAGCCGCGACAGGATCTATCGGTAACGCCTGTCGCGGCTGAAGCCGCTCCTACAGAGGGCGCAGAGGACGAACGGCCAACTCAGGCCACCGGCTCGCGCAACACCGGCGCATCCCAGCCCGGGCGCGGCGCGAAGCGCTCGCCGTAGCGGGCCTGCAGTGCGCGCAGCCGCTCCAGCAGCGCGTCGGCGCCGGCCGCACGGATGTGCTGGATCGGGCCGCCGCGGAACGGGGCAAAGCCGGTGCCGAAGATCACCCCGGCGTCGAGCAGGTCGGCATCGGCGACCACGCCCTCGTGCAGGCACGCCACCGCTTCGTTGAGCAGCGGCAGGATCAGGCGGTCTTCCAGATCGGCCGGCGCCTGGTAGTCCTTGTCCACTTCCGGCTTCTTCGCGCGCCCGTTTTCCCAGGCGTACAGGCCCTGGCCGTCCTTCTTGCCGCGCTTGCCCGGCTCCACCGTCTGCAGCGCGGCGGGAATCGGCAGGCCCAGGAACGGCGCCAGTTCCGCGCCGACGCCGGCGGCCACGTCCAGACCCACGGTGTCGATCAGCTCGATCGGCCCCATCGGCATGCCGAACTTCACCGCGGCCTTGTCGATCGCCGGGCCGGGGATGCCCTCGGCGTAGGCGGTGGCCGCTTCCAGCAGGTACGGGAACAGCACCCGGTTGACCAGGAAGCCGGGCGTGCCGGCCACCGGCACCGGCAGCTTGTCGATCGCCTTGCAGAACGCCGCCAGCCGCTTCTGGTTGTCGGCGGCCAGGCCGTCGTGGCAGACGATCTCCACCAGCGGCATCTGCGCCACCGGGTTGAAGTAGTGCAGGCCGGCGAATTGCGCCGGGCGCTGGATGTGCTCGCGCAGTTCGGTCAGCGGGATCGAAGAAGTGTTGGTGCTGAGCAGCGCATCGGGCTGCATCCGCGGTTCCAGCGCCTGGTACAGCTCACGCTTGGCCTGCGGATTCTCGATGATCGCCTCGATCACCAGGTCGGCCAGCGGCACGCCGTCGCCGGCCATGTCGCCCTTCAAGCGCGCCGCCACCGCCGGGCGCTTGCCGTCGTCCTTGACCCGCTTGGCGAACAGTTCGCCAGCGCGGGTCAGGGCCCCATCGATGAAGCGCTGTTCGCGATCCTGCAGCGTCACCTCGAAGCCCTTGTAGGCCGACCACGCGGCGATGTCGCCGCCCATCACCCCGGCGCCGACCACGTGCACGTGGCGGATGCCATGATCCTTCCCGCCGAGCGCCTTGAGCCGCTCGGTGAGGAAGAAGATGCGGATCAGGTTGCGCGCGGTCGGCGTGCTGGCCAGCTTGACCACCGCCTTGCGCTCTGCGTCCAGCCGCGCCTGGATGCCGCCGCCGCCGCTGCGCTCCCATACGCCGATCAGTGCGTACGGCGCCGGGTAGTGTTCCTTGCGCGCCTTGCGCGCGACCTGCTTGCGCATCTGCGGCGCCAGCAGTTTGCGCGCCGGCCAGGTGTTGGTGGCCCAGGCGGTGGCGCGCTGCTTGAACGGGCGCGCGCTGCCGGTCAAGGCCAGCGCCACCGCGGTATCGACCAGCACCGCCGGTGCGGCGACCTTGTCGACCAGGCCCATGGCGCGGGCCGCCGACGCCGACACGGTGCGCCCGGTCAGCATCAGATCCATCGCCGCCGGCGCACCGATCAGCCGCGGCAGGCGCGCGCTGCCGCCCCAGCCGGGAAAGATGCCGAGCTTGGTCTCGGGCAGGCCGATGCGGGTGGAGCCGTCGCTGGACGCGACCCGGTAGCGGCACGCCAGCGCGATCTCGGTGCCGCCGCCCATGCAGAAGCCGTGGATCGCGGCCACGGTCGGGCAGGGCAGTTCGGCGAGTTTCTGGAAGGTGGCCTGGCCGCGGCGGATCGCGTCGTTGACGGTGCCGCGGCGGTCGAATTCCTGGAATTCCTTCAGATCCGCGCCGGCGATGAAGCCGTTGGCCTTGGCCGAGCGGATCACCACGCCCTTGGGCGGGTCGATGGCGATGCGTTCGAGCAGATCGCCCAGCTCCAGCAGCACGTCCTGCGACAGCGCGTTGACGGGCGCGTCCTGGCGGTCGAGGCTGAGCACGACGACGCCGTCGTCGCGGATATCCGCTTGCCAGTGACTGAATCGGAGCCCGTCGAAGCCTGAAAGCATGGGGAGGACCATCCGCTTATGTATGGAGAAGATCGTTATCATCCAGAGGTTGTTTCCGTTGCGTCAAATCCCAATCCACAGGGGAGTGACGCGGGTCCCGCGACCGCTGGCATGCCGCCAGCCTAACGGAATGCGGGTTAACGTCGTGGGGCGGCGGTCCGCAGGGGCGCTGAACTTTTTTCCGAATTGGCGGTCAGATGGTCCGACGTAGGTTGGGCTGACAGGAGTGCGGCCCGTTATGGCCGATGTCGAAACACCTCAGGAGCTGGACCTGGAACTGGTCCGGCGTGTGCAGCGCGGCGAAAGCGCGGCGTTCGATGTGCTGGTACGCAAGTACCAACACCGGATCGTCGGCCTGATCGGGCGCTACATCGCCGACTGGAGCGAATGTCAGGACGTGGCCCAGGACACCTTCATCCGCGCCTACCGCGCGATAGGGAATTTCCGTGGCGACGCCCAGTTTTCTACCTGGTTGCACCGGATCGCCGTGAACACCGCCAAGAACTACCTGGTTGCGCACAACCGCAGGCCGCCCACCGACGACGTCGACGTGCTCGACGCCGAGCAGTTCGACAGCGGCACGCGCTTGCGCGACACCGACACGCCGGAGCGCGAACTGATGCGCCAGGAGCTGGAACAGACGGTGATGAAGGCGGTCAATGCGTTGCCGGAAGAATTGCGAACCGCCATCACCCTGCGCGAGGTGGACGGGATGAGTTACGAGGACATCGCGCAGAAGATGGGTTGCCCGATCGGCACGGTGCGCTCGCGCATCTTCCGTGCGCGGGACGCCATCGACGCCGAACTCCGTCCCCTGCTGGATACCGACAGCGCCACTCGTGAGCGACACCGCGTATGACCGATAGCACTCCCATTCCCCAGGCCGAGCCGACTCCCGGCACCACGCCGCCGGACAAGTTCGAACTGCACTACCGGCAGCAGCTGTCGGCGTTGATCGACGGCGAACTGCCGGCCGACGAGGCGCGCTTCGTGGTGCGCCGGCTGCAGCACGACGAGGAGCTCGCCGGCTGCCACGAACGCTGGCAGCTGTGCGGCGACATCCTGCGCGGCCGCGTGTGCATGCCTGCGCCGGCCGATTTCGGCGAGCGCGTGCGCCAGGCGGTGGCGGCCGAGGCGCAACGCGCCGAGGTGGCGCGCGCCAGCGATGCCGCCGGCAGCCGCCGTGCCTGGCGCTGGGGCGGCAGCGCGGCGCTGGCGGCCTCGGTCGCCGCGATCGCCTTGTTCATGACCCGCGAGCGCCTGCCCGATGCGGCGCCCGCACCAGCGCCGGTGCAGGTCGCCAGCTCGAGCGCTCCTGCCGCCGCGGCGCCCGCTGTCCCGGTGGCTGCCGTGCCGCAGACGCCGGCACCGGCACCGACAGACCCGCAGGGCGACCTCGGCGCGGCGGTCGCCGCGGCGCCGGCCGTGGCCATCGCCGCCAACCGGCGCCAGGACGCGGCCGTCCGTCGCGGCGCGACCCGCACCCAGCAGGCCGCGCGTAGCAGCGCGGCGCGCGCCGCCGAACCGGTACGTGCCATGGCCGCCGCGGCACCGTCGCGGCCTGCGGCTACCGCGCAGCCGCTGACGGCCTCAGCCGCCGGCCAGGCGCTCGCGCAGCAACAACATGCCAGCGATCCGTTCGCACACCAGCCCGCACCGCTGCAGGCGCGGCCATGGCCGCGCTCGGCGCTGGCGCCGGCCGCGTCCGGCGGCGCGTTCACCGCCAGTTTCCCGCGCCAGGGCGCGTCGGCGGCGTTCTATCCGTTCGAGCCGCGGCTGCCGGCCGACGCGGCGCCCGCACCGTTGCCGCAGCAGCCTTGACCCCAGGCGTCGGTCGAAGCGCGTGCTTCGCTCCGGCGCGCGGTGCCCCCGGCACCGCCCCTGTTTTCCTTCCCTTTCCCGAACCGGAGGCTCGCGTCCGATGACTCACCGTATCCGCAACCATCTGCTGGGCGTGTTGGCCCTGACCCTGCCGCTGGCCGCCTGCGCACAGCAGCCCGAGTCGGCCGCGCCGGCTGCCGCCGCGCCAGCCGCGCGCGCGGCGCCCGCGCCGCAACTGGTCGCTGGCCTGCCCGATTTCACCAACCTGGTCGAACAGGTCGGTCCCGGCGTGGTCAACGTCGAGACCACGATCAGCCGCAAGGCCGCGGCCACGCGCACCGGCGCCGGCGGCATGCCCGACGATGCGCAGATCCCTGAATTCTTCCGCCGCTTCTTCGGGCCGGAAGGAATGCCGGGCCAACCGGGCATGCCCGGCGGGCCTGGCCAGCAAGGGCCGGACGAAGACGACGCGACCCCCGGCGGCCGCTCGATGGGCTCGGGCTTCATCATCTCGCCCGACGGCTACGTGCTGACCAACCACCACGTGGTCGACGGCGCCAGCGAGGTCAAGGTCAAGCTGACCGACCGCCGCGAATTCACCGCCAAGGTGGTCGGCAGCGACCAGCAGTACGACGTGGCGCTGCTGAAGATCGAGGGCAAGAACCTGCCGACGGTGCGCGTGGGCGATTCCAACATGCTCAAGCCCGGCCAGTGGGTGGTGGCGATCGGTTCGCCGTTCGGCCTGGACCACTCGGTCACCGCCGGCATCGTCAGCGCCACCGGGCGCAGCAACCCGTACGCCGACCAGCGCTACGTGCCCTTCATCCAGACCGACGTGGCGATCAACCAGGGCAATTCCGGCGGCCCGCTGCTCAATACCCGCGGCGAGGTGGTCGGCATCAACTCGCAGATCTTCTCCGCGTCCGGCGGCTACATGGGCATCAGCTTCGCGATCCCGATCGACCTGGCGATGAGCGCGGTCGAGCAGATCAAGAAGACCGGCAAGGTCAGCCGCGGCATGCTCGGGGTGACCATGCAGCCGAACATCAGCGATGTGGAGGCCAAGGGCCTGGGCCTGACCGACACGCGCGGCGCGTTGGTCAACGGCGTGCAGCCGGGCAGCGGCGCGGCCAAGGCCGGGATCGAGCCGGGCGACTTCATCGTTGCCTTCAACGGGCAGAAGATCAACACGCGCGAGGACCTGCCGCCGCTGGTGGGCATGCTGCCGCCGGGCAGCAAGGCGCGGGTCACCGTGATCCGCGACGGCAAGCCGCGCGACATCAGCGTGACCCTGAGCGAGCTCAGCGACGACGGCATGGCGATGGGCCAGCAGCCGCCGGGCCGCGGTGGCGCGGCGCCGGCGCCGCAGGCCGCGGAGAGCAGCGCGCTGGGCATCAGCGTGGAGGAGATCCCGGCGCCGGTGCGGCAGAAGCTCGGGCTGCGCGCCGACGAGGGCGTGCAGGTGGCGCAGGTGAGCCGCGCGGTGGCGAGCAAGTCGCAGCTGCGTCCGGGCATGATCGTGCTGCAGGTCGGGCGCACTCCGGTGTCCAATGCGGCGCAGTTCCGCAAGCTCACCGCCGGCGCGAAGAAGGGCGATGTGGTGATGCTGCTGGTGCGCGCGCCGGGCAGCCCGGCCAGCCAGTTCATCGCGATCAGCGTCGACTGAGCGGTCGATCGCGGTAGTGCCAATGGCGGCCAGCGAACCCGGATTCGCTGGCCGCCATTGATTTCATTGGGGTTTGTTCCGGGAAACCGTGCCCGCGCCGCCGCGGGCGTCGGTGTGCCGCAGCCGGGGCGCCTGGCTCCCTCCGGCCATGCGATAATGGCCCGTTATCCTGACGACGGTCCTGGCCGCCGCCCACCTCATGTCCTCTGATTCGATGCGGAACATCCGCAATTTCTCCATCATCGCCCACGTCGACCATGGCAAATCGACCCTGGCCGATCGCATCATCCAACTCTGTGGCGGCCTGCAGGCGCGCGAGATGGAAGCGCAGGTGCTCGACTCCAACCCGATCGAGCGCGAGCGCGGCATCACCATCAAGGCCCAGTCCGTGTCCTTGCCGTATACGGCCAAGGACGGGCAGGTCTACCACCTGAATTTCATCGACACGCCTGGCCACGTCGACTTCTCCTACGAAGTCAGCCGCTCGCTGGCCGCCTGCGAGGGCGCGCTGCTGGTGGTCGACGCCGCGCAGGGCGTGGAAGCGCAGTCGGTGGCCAACTGCTACACCGCGGTGGAGCAGGGCTTGGAAGTGGTGCCGGTGCTCAACAAGATCGACCTGCCCACCGCCGACATCGCCCGCGCCAAGGCCGAGATCGAGGCGGTGATCGGCATCGACGCCGAGGACGCGGTGGCGGTCAGCGCCAAGACCGGCTTCAACGTGGACCTGGTGCTGGAGGCGATCGTGCACCGCATCCCGCCGCCCAAGCCGCGCGACACCGACAAGCTGCAGGCGCTGATCATCGACTCGTGGTTCGACAACTACCTGGGCGTGGTCTCGCTGGTGCGGGTGATGCAGGGCGAGATCAAGCCGGGCAGCAAGATCCTGGTGATGTCCACCGGCCGTACCCATCTGGTCGACAAGGTCGGCGTGTTCACCCCCAAGCGCAAGGAACTGCCCGCGCTGGGCGCCGGCGAAGTGGGCTGGATCAACGCCTCGATCAAGGACGTGCACGGCGCGCCGGTCGGCGACACCCTGACCCTGGCCGCCGACCCGGCACCGCACGCGCTGCCCGGCTTCCAGGAAATGCAGCCGCGCGTGTTTGCCGGCCTGTTCCCGGTCGATGCCGAGGACTACCCGGACCTGCGCGAGGCGCTGGACAAGCTGCGCCTCAACGACGCGGCGCTGCGCTTCGAGCCGGAAAGCTCCGAGGCGATGGGTTTCGGCTTCCGCTGCGGCTTCCTCGGCATGCTGCACATGGAGATCGTGCAGGAGCGGCTGGAGCGCGAGTACGACCTCAACCTGATCTCGACCGCGCCGACCGTGGTCTACGAGGTGCTCAAGACCGACGGCAGCGTGATCCCGATGGACAACCCGTCCAAGCTGCCGCCGCTGAACAACGTGGAAGAGATCCGCGAGCCGATCATCCGCGCCAACATCCTGACCCCGCCGGACTACGTCGGCAACATCATCACCCTGTGCGAGGAAAAGCGCGGCAGCCAGATCGGCATCAACTACCTGGGCAGCCAGGTGCAGATCAGCTACGAGCTGCCGATGGCCGAGGTGGTGCTGGATTTCTTCGACAAGCTCAAGTCGGTGTCGCGCGGCTACGCCTCGCTGGACTATCACTTCCTACGCTTCGACGCCGGCCCGTTCGTGCGCGTGGACACGCTGATCAACGGCGACAAGGTCGATGCGCTGTCGATCATCGTGCACCGCAGCCATGCCGACCGGCGCGGCCGCGAGCTGTGCGAGAAGATGAAGGACCTGATCCCGCGGCAGATGTTCGACGTGGCGATCCAGGCCGCGGTCGGCTCGCAGATCATCTCGCGCAGCACGGTCAAGGCGATGCGCAAGAACGTGCTGGCCAAATGTTATGGTGGCGACGTGTCGCGCAAGAAGAAACTTCTGGAAAAACAGAAGGAAGGCAAGAAGCGCATGAAGCAGGTCGGCCGCGTGGAGATCCCGCAGGAAGCCTTCCTGGCTGTGCTGCAGATGGATAAGTAGCCGGGATTGGGGATTCGGGATTGGGGATTGGCAAGCGCGCAAGCCTGTCTGATGTCCCGCTCTGCCGAATCCCCTCATCCCCAATCCCAAATCCCGTTCCGAAGGAACACGAATGAAATGGTTTGAAATCGCGCTGGTGGTCCTGACCTTCGCCACCGGCATTATCTGGTTGCTGGACAAGTTGTTCTTCGCCAAGCGCCGCGCCGCGCGCGCCGGCCTGCTGGATACCGAGCCGGTGCTGGTCGATTATTCGCGGGCGTTCTTCCCGGTGCTGGCGGTGGTGCTGATCCTGCGCAGCTTCATCGCCGAGCCGTACAAGATTCCGTCCAGCTCGATGATGCCGAACCTGCTGGTCGGCGATTTCATCCTGGTCAACAAGTTCGCCTACGGCTTCCGCCTGCCGATCACCAACCAGAAGGTGATCCCGACCAGCGAGCCCAAGCGCGGCGACGTGGTGGTGTTCAAGCCGCCGCACAAGCCGGACGAGAACTGGATCAAGCGCGTCATCGGCCTGCCCGGCGATCGCATCGGCTTCCACGGCGATACCCTGTACATCAATGGCACGCCGATGAAGTACCAGGTGCGCGGCGAGTACGTCGGCAAGGGCAAGGGCGCGGAGATGACCGGGTCCACGCTGCTCACCGAATACCTGCCGGGCCGCACCCACACCGAACTGGAGTGGCTGGACCGCAACAATCCGGCCGGCCAGGGCGATTGGGTGGTGCCGCCGGGCCAGTATTTCGTGATGGGCGACAATCGCGATAATAGCGAGGACAGCCGCTTCTGGACCCAGACCCACTTCCTGCCCGAAGAGAACCTGCGCGGCAAGGCGTTCCTGGTCTGGCTCAATTGCGAAGGGTGGTTCTGCAGCGGCAGTTTCGATCCCTCGCGGATCGGGACCGGCATCCAGTGATTTCTGGCGTAAGGGGAAGCGCGATGAAGCACAAGCAAAGTGGCATGACGTTGACGTCGTTCGTGATCGTGCTGGCGGTGGTGGGTTTCTTCGCCTACATCGGCATGAAGCTGTTCCCGATGTACATGGAGTATTACGCGGTGCGCTCGGCGATGAAGGGCCTGGCCGCCGAACCGGGCAGCGCCGACATGGATCCGGCGCAGGCGAAGACGCTGCTGTTCCGCCGCCTGGACATCAACAACTCGGACAACGTGAAGCCGGACGACGTCAAGTTCGACCGCATGGATTCGGGCTGGAAGATGCATGTGGCCTACGAAGTGCGCAAGCCGCTGGTCGCCAACCTGGACGTGGTCGGCAAGTTCGACATCACCCAGGACCTGACGACGCGCGGTGGCGAGTAAAACGATCCTGCGCGGCGACCGCATCGGTCACCGCTTCGCCGACCCGCAGCTGCTGGCGCAGGCGCTGACGCATCGCAGCGCCGGCGCGCCGCACAACGAGCGGCTGGAATTCCTCGGCGACAGCATCGTCAACCAGCTGATCGCCGAGGCGCTGTACCAGCGCTGGCCCAAGGCCGACGAAGGCGCGCTGACCCGCGCCCGCGCCGAACTGGTGCGCGAGGCCTCGCTGGCCACCATCGGCCGCCAGCTGGAACTGGGCGAGCGGCTGACCCTGGGGCCGGGCGAGATGAAGTCCGGCGGGCATCGCCGCGATTCGATCCTGGCCGACGCGGTCGAGGCGGTGGTCGCGGCGATCTACCTGGATGCCGGCTTCGAGGCCTGCCGTGCGGTGATCCTGCCCTGGTTCGAGACGGCGCTGGCCGCACTGCCGGTGGGCAAGCCGGAGAAGGACGCCAAGACCCGCCTGCAGGAATGGCTGCAGGCCCGGCAGCGGGCGCTGCCGGCGTACGAACTGATCAGCGAAACCGGCGACGAACACGCCAAGCTATTCCGGGTACGCTGCGTACTCGCCGAGCCTGCCCTCACCACCGAGGGCGAGGGCACCTCGCGACGGCTGGCCGAACAACAGGCCGCCGCCGCCGCCATCGAGCAACTGGATTCCAGCAAGTGAACGAGCAAGCCTCCCCTTACCGCAGCGGCAGCGTGGCCGTGATCGGCCGCCCCAACGTGGGCAAGTCCACCCTGACCAACGCCCTGGTGGGCGCCAAGGTCAGCATCGTCTCCAACCGGCCGCAGACCACCCGGCATCGCCTGCTGGGCATCGCCAGCTTCCCGGAAGGGCAGTTGGTGCTGGTGGACACGCCCGGGCTGCACCGCGAGCAGAAGCGCGCGATGAACCGGGTCATGAACCGCGCCGCGCGCGGCTCGCTGGAAGGCGTGGACGCCGGCCTGCTGGTGATCGAGGCCGGGCGCTGGGACGACGAGGACACGCTGGCGTTCAACGTGCTCAACGATTCCGGCATCCCGGTGGTGCTGGTGGTGAACAAGGTCGACCGGCTCAAGGACAAGACCGCGCTGCTGCCGTTCCTGCAGCAGGTCAGCGAGGGCCGCAGCTTCGCCGCGGTGCACCCGATCTCCGCGCTCAAGCGCAAGGGCCTGGAAGCGCTGGTGCGCGACCTGCTGGGGCTGGTGCCGGAAGCGCCGGCGATGTTCGGCGAGGACGAGATCACCGACCGCAGCCAGCGCTTCCTGGCCGGCGAACTGGTCCGCGAGCAGCTGATGCGCCAGCTCGGCGAAGAGCTGCCGTACGCGACCACGGTGGAGATCGAGCGCTTCGCCGAGGACGGCGCGCTGCTGCGCATCGGCGCGGTGATCTGGGTCGAGCGCGAAGGCCAGAAGGCGATCGTGATCGGCAAGGGCGGCACCCGCCTGAAGGACATCGGCGCCAAGGCCCGGCAGCAGATGGAGCGCCTGTTCGGCGCCAAGGTGTTCCTGGAGACCTGGGTGCGCGTGCGCGAGGGCTGGTCGGACGACGAGGCGGCGCTGAAGGCGTTCGGGTACGGGGAGTAGAGCTCGGGACTCGGGACTCGGGACTCGGGATTTTCGCAAGTTCGCCGCATTTTCACTTTTCTGTAGAAGGGGCTTCAGCCCAGACGCCTTACCGATAACGCGTCGGGGCTGAAGCCCCTGCCACAAAAAAACGGCCGAGCCGGAAATACAGCTGCCGCTTCTCTTCGGAACGGCGCTTTTTCATCAGATCGCTTGACAGCGATTTGTCCCCGGACAGCATTCTGGAGTCCCGAGTCCCGAGTCCCGAGTCCCGAGTCCCGAGTCCCGAGTCCCGAGTCCCGAGTCCCGAGTCCCGAAGCGTCCATGCTCATCGAACACGAACCCGCCTTCGTCCTGCACGCGCGCCCCTGGCGCGAGACCAGCCTGCTGGTCGAAGTGCTGAGCGCGCAGTACGGCCGGCTGGGCGTGCTGGCGCGGGGCGTGCAGGGTCCGAAGAATCAGCCGCTGCGCGCCGCGCTGCAGCCGCTGCAGTCGATCCGCTTCAGCGCGCAGCGCCGCGGCGAGCTGGCTCAGCTGCGTGCGGCCGAGGCGCTGGATACGGCGCCGCGCCTGAGCGGCGACGGCATGCTCGCCGGGTTCTACATCAACGAACTGACCCTGCGCCTGGCGCCGCGCGACGATCCTGCGCCGGACCTGTACCTGGCCTACGCGCGGGTGCGCGCGCGGCTGGGTGCGGAGGCGCCGCTGGCGTGGACGCTGCGCTGCTTCGAGCGCGATCTGCTTGACGCGCTGGGCGTGGGGTTCGACCTGCGCCACGACGGCGACGGCGAGCCGATCGACCCGGCCGCGCGCTACGTACTGGATGCCGAACACGGCCCGCGCCGCCTGCTCAGCGACCGCGGCCACGACCAGCGCAGCGGCATGGCCACCGGCCGCGCGCTGCTGGCGCTGGCCGCCGACGAGATGCCGGTAGCCGAAGACCTGCCCGGCCTGCGCCGCGGCATGCGCGTGGTGTTGATGCACCACCTGGGCGGGCGCGGCCTGAAGTCGTGGGAGATGCTGCAGGACCTGACCCGCCAGCGCCGCGACGCGGAGGCTGTGGAAATGCAGGAGGCGCCCGACTCAGCGGACGTGCCTGGATCGCCGGTGCCGAAGGCCGATTGAGCCGCGCTTTTGCCTGCCGGCTTCCTGTAGGAGGGGCTTCAGCCCCGACCGCTTCTGCAGCGTGCCGGCTTGCGGACGGTGTCTGTCGCGGCTGAAGCCGCTCCTACAGGGGGGGGGCGGCAAGTGCGCCGACGCCCCGCTTCTACGAATCCCCAATCCCCAATCCCCAATCCCCAATCCCGGCTCAATGCAGCAATGCCGCGACCGCCTCGCTGAACTGGCTGCGCGCCTGCGACGAGGCCGGGTCGCCCTGCAGCTGGCGGACCGCGCGCGCCAGCCGGGCGGCGCCGACGAAGCCGCAGCTGGCCTGCAGCCGGTGCAGGTGGTTGCGCACCGCCTGCTCGTCGCTGAGCTGCAGCGCCGAGGCGACCGCATCGCGGGTACCGGGCAACTCGGCCAGGAACAGTTCGCGCAGCGCGATCAGGTGCGAGCGCTCGCCGTTGAGTGCGACCAGTGCGGTGGTCTCGTCCCAGTCCACCGCCGCCTCTGCCGCGTTCGGCGCGGCGCCGACGCGGCCACGCGCCAGCAACCGCCGCACCGCCTGCAGCAGGCGTTCGGGACTGAGCGGTTTCAGCAGCACTTCGGCGAAACCGGCGCCGAGCAGGTGCTCGCGCACCGAGCTGCTGGCGTCGGCGGTATGTGCCAGCGCCAGGGTGCCGGGGCGCTGCCGCTGCAGGCGCTGCAGCAGGTCGGCGCCGCTGCCGTCGGGCAGGTTGGCGTCGATCAGCCAAAGGTCGTGTTCCTGCGCCTGCGCGCTGGTCAGCGCGGAAGCGACGGTGTCGGCCAGATCGACCTGCGCGGGCAGGGATTCCAGCGTCACTTGCAAAAACGTGCGACTGATCGGGTCGTCCTCGACCAGCAAAAGTCGCGTCACAGGGTCCTGGGTCGATGCCATCCTTATGCCTCCATGCGGCCTGGGCGCATCTTAGCGGCTGCGACGATGCGTCGCACCACTTTGCGCCGCCGCCGCCGCGTCCGCAAGCGGGTGTTCCGGGCGGTGGCGCCGCTGGGGCCTGCTGGCCGGATCGGGCGTAGGCGAGGGCAGCCCGACGGACCGCGCTGCAGCGCTTGCCGGGTGGCGTCGGCGCACGCGCCCAGGCATGGCCTTGCCTCTCCCGGCGCATCGGCAGGCCCTGGCGCATCTGCGACAATGGCCGCCCTTTTCCGCCCGCAGCCTGCCGCCACGTGGCCCGATCCAGAAAACGCCTAGACCGCACCCCGTTCCAGACCGCTATCGTCGACCTCAGCCACGACGGCCGCGGCGTCGCCCGCCCCGAGGGCGAGGGCGGCAAGGTCGCCTTCGTCGCCGGCGCACTGCCGGGCGAGACGGTGCTTGCCGAACCCACCGCGCGCAACCGCCATTTCGACGAGGCGCGCACCCTGCAGGTGCTGCAGGCCTCGCCGCAGCGGGTCGAGCCGCGTTGCCCGCATTTCGGGGTCTGCGCCGGCTGCGTGCTGCAGCACCTGGCCGAGGACCAGCAGATCCTGGCCAAGCAGCGGGTGCTGACCGAGAACCTGGAGCGGATCGGCCACGTGACCCCGCAGACGGTGTTGCCGCCGCTGTCCGGCGCACCCTGGGGCTACCGGCGCAAGGGCCGGTTCTCGGTGCGCCGGGTGGAGAAGAAGGACAAGACCCTGGTCGGCTTCCGCGAACTCGATCCGCGCTTCGTCGCCGACCTGTCGGTGTGCCACACGGTGATCCCGCAGATCGGCTTCAAGGTGAGCGCGCTGGCCGAGCTGGTCGAGAGCCTGGACGGCAAGCGCGACATCCCGCAGATCGAGTTCATCGCCGGCGACGACGCCGTGGCGCTGACCTTCCGCCACATGCAGCCGCTCAGCGCGCGCGACCAGGCGGCGCTGGTGGCGTTCGCCCAGGCCCACGAATTCGCCATCTTCCTGCAGCCGGGCGGCGTGGACAGCGTGCATCCGCTGTATCCGCAGCAAGTGCCGCTGTCGTTCCGCTTGCCGCAATGGGACGTGGAGCTGGCGTTCCGGCCGCTGGACTTCATCCAGGTCAATGCCTCGCTCAACCAGAAGATGATCGCGCTGGCGCTGACGCTGCTCGACGCGCAGCCCGGCGACCGCGTGCTCGACCTGTTCTGCGGGCTGGGCAATTTCACCCTGCCGCTGGCGCGTACGGTGCGCGAAGTGGTGGGCGTGGAAGGCGACGCGGGGCTGGTGGCGCGGGCGCGCGACAACGCGCAGCGCAACGGCCTGGACAACGCGCAGTTCTTCGCCGCCGACCTGACCCAGGACCAGTGCCAGGCGCCGTGGATGCAGCAGGGCTTCGACAAGCTGCTGCTCGACCCGCCGCGCTCCGGCGCGATCGAAGTGCTGCGGCAGCTGCCGCTGGAGACGTTCCAGCGCATCGTCTACGTCAGCTGCCACCCCGGCTCGCTGGCGCGCGACGCCGGCTACCTGGTCAACGAGCAGGGCTTCGTACTCAAGGCCGCCGGCGCAATGGACATGTTCCCGCATACCGCGCATGTGGAGAGCATTGCGGTGTTTGAGAAGCCGGGATTGGGGATTGGGGAATAGGGATTCGTAACAGCGCGTCTGCGCGCTGGCTTATGCTTTGACCAATCCCGAATCTCCAATCCCCAATCCCATGGCCATCGAAATCGAACGCAAATTCCTCGTCACCGGCGACGGCTGGCGCGCCGCGGCGCATCGGGTGATCCCGATGGCGCAGGGCTATATCAACGACCAGGCGGCGATGGACAGCGGCGCGCAGAAGGCCTCGGTGCGGGTCCGCGTCCAAGGCGAGGAGGCGTTCCTCAACCTGAAGTCGCGCGAGCTCGGGCATACCCGCCAGGAGTTCGAATATCCGCTGCCGCTGGACGATGCGCGCGCGCTGCTGGCGCTGTGCGTGGGCGGGCTGATCGACAAGCGCCGGCACCTGGTGCAGCACCAGGGCCATCTGTGGGAAGTGGACGAGTTCCTGGGCGACAACGCCGGGCTGGTGGTCGCCGAGATCGAGCTGCAGAGTGCCGACGAGGCCTTCGCCAAGCCCGACTGGATCGGCGCCGAAGTCACCGACGATGCGCGCTACTACAACCTGGCGCTGGCCTCGCATCCGTTCTGTGAGTGGCCGGGATTGGGGATTCGGGATTAGGGATTCGTTGAAGTGCCGGGATTGGTGATTTGGGATTAGGGATTCGCAAAAGCGGGCCACGTGCGGCGATCGGGTTTATGCTTTTGCGAATCCCCAATCTCGAATCCCGAATCCCCGCCCTATGCGCCTCGATATCTGGTCCGACGTAGTCTGCCCCTGGTGCTGGATCGGCAAGCGCCGGTTGCAGCAAGGCATCGCGGCGCTCGGCGCGGATGCGCCGGCGCTGGAGATCCACTGGCATCCCTACCTGCTCGATCCCGATGCCGGCACCGAGCCGGTGCCGCTGCGCAAGGCCTATGAAGCCAAGTTCGGCGGCGCCGCGCGTACCGAGCAGATCCTGGCGCAGACCCAGGCCACCGCGCGCGCCGAGGGGCTGCCGTTCGACTTCGATCGCGGGCAGGTACGGGTGACCACGCTGCCGGCGCACCGCTTGCTGTGGCTGGCCGCGCGCGAAGGCGACGCCGAGGCGGTGGCCGAGGCGCTGTTCCACGCGCATTTCGCCGAAGGCCGCAACCTGGCCGAGACCGGCACGCTGATCGACGCCGGCGCCGCCGGCGGGCTGACCGCGGCGCGGGTGCAGGCGCTGCTGGATGGCGACGAGGGCCTGGCCGAGATCCAGGCGCAGTTGCAGCAGGCGCAGGCGATGGGGATCCGCGCGGTGCCGACCTATGTCATCGACGGCCGCCACGCGATCCAGGGCGCGCAGCCGCCGGAGGCGTTCGCCGAGGCCCTGCGTGGCCTGCTGCCGCCGGCGCCGGATGCGGCGCAGGACTGCGGCCCCGACGGCTGCGCGGTGTAGACCGGTCACACCACGGCAACCTGGCGCGCCCACCAGCACGCATTGGCAGCGTATGCCGCCGCGTCGGCCTGCCGCCGGCGCCGGCATCTGCGACAATGCCGCCCAGGCGCGCTGAACAGCGCTGGCAGGAGAATCCCCGCATGCTCGCGATCGGCGTCGCCGGTACCGAACTCACCGCCCAGGAACGCGACTGGCTGCAGCACGATGCCGTCGCAGGCGTGGTCCTGTTCAAGCGCAACTTCGCCTCCAAGGCGCAGCTGGTGGAGCTGACCGCGGCGATCCGCGCCGCGGCGCCGCGGCCGCAGCTGATCTGCGTGGACCAGGAGGGCGGGCGCGTGCAGCGCTTCCGCGAGGGCTATAGCGCCTTGCCGCCGCTGCACGGCTTCGGCGCGCTGTATGCGCGCGATCGCGATGCGGCGCTGGCGCTGGCCGAGCAGCATGCCTGGCTGATGGCCAGCGAGGTGCGCGCCAGCGGCGTGGACCTGAGCTTCGCCCCGGTGGTGGATCTGGCGCGCGGCAACCGCGCGATCGGCGACCGCGCCTTCAGCGACGATCCGCAGGTGGTGGCCGCGTTCACCGGCGCCTATGTGCGCGGCATGCACAGCGTCGGCATGGCGGCCACGCTCAAGCACTTCCCCGGCCACGGCACGGTGCTGGAAGACACCCACGTCGACAATGCCGAGGATCCGCGCCCGCTCGAGGTGCTGCGCCAGGAAGACCTGCTGCCGTTCGCCGCCGGCATCGCCGCCGGCGCCGATGCGGTGATGATGGCGCACGTGGTCTACCCGCAGGTGGCGCCGGAACCGGCCGGCTATTCGCCGCGCTGGATCCAGCAGATCCTGCGCCAGGAACTGGGCTTCCGCGGCGTGGTGTTCTCCGACGACATCGGCATGGCCGCCTCGTTCGCTGCCGGCGGTGTCGCCGCGCGCGTGTCCGCGCACCTGGATGCCGGCTGCGACGTGGTCCTGGTCTGCCATCCCGAACTGGTCGAAGAATCGCTGCAGGCCGTGCGCGACCGCCCGCTCAATACCGCCGCGCTGCTCGGCCTGATCGGCCGCGGCGCCCTCGGCTGGGACGGCCTGCTCGCCGATGCCCGCTACGGCCACACCCAATCCCACTTGCTCGCAACCCTCGGAAAAACCGCCTGATGTCCACTCTCACCATCGCCCAGGCCCTGGCCCAGGCCGACCTGCTGGTCGATCGTCCGCAACTCGACCAGGCCATCGCGCGCATGGCCGACGCCATCGCCGCCGACTACCGCGGCGAGATCCCGGTCTACCTGACCATCATGCACGGCGCGCTGCCGTTCGCCGGGCAACTGGCGCTGGAACTGGGCGCACGCGGCCAGGACCTGCAACTGGATTACCTGCACGCCACTCGCTACCGCGGCGAGACCGTCGGCGGTGAGCTGGTGTGGAAGCACCGCCCGGCCACCGCGCTGTACGGGCGCCGCGTGCTGCTGCTCGACGACATCCTCGACGAAGGCCTGACCCTGCTGGCGGTGCGCCAATGGTGCCTGGAGCAGGGCGCCACCGACGTGCGCATCGCGGCGCTGACGGTCAAGCGCCACGAGCGCTGCGTGGACGGCGTCAGCGCCGACTACGTGGGCGTGGACGTGCCCGACCGCTACGTGTTCGGCTTCGGCATGGACGTCAACGAAGGCCTGCGCAACCTGCCGGCGATCTACGCGATGAAGGAATAAGGCGCCGCGCCTTTTCCATCTCTCGCCGGCCGTCGCGGCCGGCGTTCGCGCACGTTCTGATTCGAGGATCCGCATGGACAACATCGCACTGGCCGTGATCGGCGGCACCGGCGTCTACAAACTCGCACAACTGGACGACGTGGAGACCCGCCAGGTCGACACCCGTTATGGCAGCCCGTCCGGGCCGATCCGCATCGGCACGCTGCTCGGCCACCGGGTCGCATTCCTGGCCCGGCACGGCGAGGGCCATTCGCTGCCGCCGCACAAGATCAATTACCGCGCGAACCTTGCGGCGCTGCAGCAAATCGGTGCCACGCGGGTGCTCGCGCTCAACACCGTCGGCGGCATCGGCGAGCGCTTCGGACCGCGCGTGCTGGCCTGCCCGGACCAGTTGATCGACTACACCTGGGGCCGCGTCTCCACGCTCAGCGAGGAGCCGGGCAGCGAGGTGCTGCACGTGGATTTCGGCCATCCGTATTCGCCGATGCTGCGCAGCAAGGTGCTGGCCGCCGCGCGCGTGACCGGCGCCGCGGTGGTCGATGGTGGCTGCTACGGCGCCACCCAGGGACCACGACTGGAAACGATTGCAGAGATCGCGCGGCTGCGCCGCGACGGCTGCGATCTGGTCGGCATGACCGGCATGCCGGAAGCGGGCCTGGCGCGCGAATTGGGCCTGGAATACGTGTGTTTGGCGATCGTGGCCAACTGGGCCGCGGGCTGCGGCGACGCACAGGAAATCACCCTGGCCGAGGTGCTGGCGAATGTGGAGGCGGCGTCGGCGGGGCTGCCGGAGCTGATCGGGGAACTGGCGCGCGGGTGATTGTCATCGTTGCTCAAGCTTTGCATACTCCGCCGGTGCGGGCTGCCGCACAACCACCACCCATTCATTGCACAAGGTCTCGCATCACCATGCCGAACGGTACCGTCAAGTGGTTCAACGACGCCAAGGGATTTGGCTTTATTTCACCGGAAGACGGCAGCGCCGATGTATTCGCGCACTTCTCCGCGATCAATTCCAAGGGCTTCCGCAGCCTGCAGGAAGGACAGCGTGTCAGCTATGACGTGACCCAGGGTCCGAAGGGCGCGCAGGCCTCCAATATTACGCCTGTCGAGTAACTCACTTGCTCGGCTGAGCTGTTTTTGAGCCCCGCTTCGGCGGGGTTTTTTATGGATGGCGATACCGCCGCGGTGTCGCCCGCAATCAGTGGATGCGATGAAGCAACGGATGCAGATCGGCATCGTCGGCTACGGCACGGCGGGCCAGGCCCTGGCGCTGCTGCTGGCGCGCGACGGCCATCGGGTGCAGGTGTTCGAGCGCGCGCCGCAACCGGGTCCGGTCGGCGCCGGTTTCCTGCTGCAGCCGACCGGGTTGCAAGTGTTGTGGCGGATCGGCCTGCTCGAGCAGGCGCTGGCGCATGGCGCGCCGGTGCGCCGCCTGTACGGCGAAACGCCGTGCGGCCGCGCGGTGATGGACATGCGCTACCGCGACCTGGACACGCGCCTGTTCGGCCTGGGCATGCAGCGCGGCGCCTTGTTCTCACTTTTGGCGCAGGCATGGGACGGCTATGCCGAGCTGCAGCGCGACACGCGCATCGTCGCCATCGACGACGGCCTGCGCCGGGTGCAGGACCAGCACGGGCGCTGGCATGGCCCGTTCGACTTGGTGATCGCCAGTGACGGTTCGGCCTCGGCGTTGCGCGCGCAGGTGCAGGGCACGCGCTTGGACCGGGTCTATCCGTGGGGCGCGCTGTGGTGCTTGCTGCCGCGCGGCGACTGGGCCTTCGCCGACGAACTGCGCCAGCGCTACGTGGCCGCGCGCAAGATGATAGGGCTGCTGCCGGTCGGTACCCGCCCCGGCGATCCCGAGCCGCGCATGAGTTTCTTCTGGAGCCTGCCCACCGCCGATTTCGATGCCTGGCAGGCGCGCGGCATGGACGCGTGGCTGGACGAGGTCGCGCAGCTGTGGCCGCAGGCGCGCGAGCGCCTGGCGCAGGTGTGCGCACCGGCGCAACTGGCGCGCGCCAGCTATCGCGATGCGGTGCAGCAGCGCTGGTACCGCGGCCGCCTGGTGCTGGCCGGCGACGCGGCGCATTCGATGAGCCCGCAGCTGGGGCAGGGCGTGAACATGGCGCTGATGGATGCGTGGGTGTTGAGCGAGAGCTTGCGCGAAGCGCCAGACCTGGACGCGGCGCTGGCGCGCTACCAGGCGCAACGGCATGCGCACGTGGCGGTGTACCAGTTCTGGAGCCGTTGGCTGACCCCGCTGTTCCAGTCCGAACGCGACCTGGTGGCGCGCGTGCGCGACCTCGGCATGCTGCCGGCCGGGCGCATGCCCGGTGGGCGCGGGCACATGTTGCGGGTGCTCAGCGGCACCCAGCACGGCTGGTTCGGCAAGCTGCCGCTGGAGCCGGGATTTCTGCAGGTGTTGGCGCAGGCGGCGGCATTGCCACCGATTGCGGCGGGGCCGGCGCAGGGCGAACAGGTGCAGTGAGCCAGCGTATTCGTGCAGGTGGCGACCGACTTCGTTTCTGCGATCGGCCGGCCTGTTGCGATGCTGCGGCGCCGTCGCTTCTTTGTGGGAGGGACTTCAGTCCCGACGTTTTACTGATAACGCGTCGGGACTGAAGTCCCTCCCACAGCGGGCGATCCGAGTCTCCAGGGCCGCGCGCTATTGCATCGCCACCGGCAACGCCAGCACCGCGCCTTCGACGCAGGCGACCAGGCGTTCCCCCGCCTCCAGCACCGGCGCCACGCCGGCGGTGAACTGCGAGAACGCGGGCAGCACCGTCATCCGTTCGCGCAGCCAGAAGGCCGGCCAGCGCGGGCGCAGCCCGGGCAGTTTCGCCAGCGGATGCAGGTGCCCGCACAGCACGTGCAGCTGCGCGTGCGGCACCGGATCGTGGCGCAGCGCGAACGGGCCGTCCTCGACCTGTTCGCCGAGCAGTGCGATGTCCAATCCGGCGCCGGCCAGCGCGCGGTCGTGGTTGCCGGCGATCGCGGCCACGCGCAACTGTGGATGTGCCTCACGCCAGGCGTGCCAGTCGCGCTGCCAGGCGGCCGCCGACGCGGCGCCGTGCAGCACGTCGCCGAGGATCCACAGTTCCTGCGCCGCCTGCGCCTGCAGCAGCGTCGCGAGCCGTTGCAGGTCGAGTGCGGTGCCGCCGCTGGGCAGGCCGATGCCGGCGCGGCGGAACACGTCGGCCTTGCCCAGGTGCAGGTCGGCGATCAGCAGCCGCTGGCGCGCCGGCCAGTACAACGCGCGCTCGCCAAGCAGGGTCATCGGCTCGCCGGCTAGGCGCCAGTCCAGTTCAGCGCGCATGGCGTTGTTCCAGCTGCGCGGCGGCGCGCATCACCCGCGCCTTCCAGTCCTCGGTGCTGAGCTGGCCGCGGATGCTCTCGGCCCACAGCGGAAACGACAGCGGGGTCAGGCTGCGCGGCGTGTACACGGCCAGTTCGCGCGCGGCGCAGTCGTGCAGGGTGGCGGCGAGCCGGGTCAGCTCCATTTCGCCCTGCAGCACTTCGCGTTCGGCCTGCGCCAGCAGCAGGTGCCCGGGATCGAAGCGGCTCAGCACGTCGTACAGCAGGCCGCTGGAAGCCTGCAGTTGGCGCAGGCTGCGCGGCGTGCCGCCGGGCAGGCTCGGCGGCAGCAGGCCGGACACGCGCGCGATCTCGCGGAACTGGCGCCGCGCCAGTTCGCCCAGGTTGAGGCTTTCGCGCAGGTCCTCGAACAGGTGCTCGGGGCTGAGCAGTTCGCGCAGCAGGGCGGCGTCGGTGGCGACCTCCTGCGCCGGCGACAGCACCAGCCCGTAATCGTTGGCGGCGAAGCTGAAAGTGTTGCGCTGGTGGCGGCCCCAGCGCAGCGCCAGCAGCGCGGCCAGGCCTTCGTGCACCTGGCGCCCTGCGAACGGGTAGACGAACACGTGGCGGCCATCGCGGGCGCGCACGCTTTCCACCAGCAGCCGCTGCGGCGACGGCAGCGCCGACAACGCGCGCTGCAGGCCGAGCAGCGGCGCCAAGGCGCGCAGTTCCTCCTCGCCCCGCGGTTCGGCGAACACCGCCTCCACTTCATGCGCCAGCGCCGAGGACAGCGGCATGCGCCCGCCCATCCATTTCGGCACGCTGCCGTCGCCGCCCTTGGCCAGGCGCACGTAGGCGGTCATGTCTTCCAGCCGCACCAGCTCCAGCAGGCGCCCGGCGAACTGGAAACGGTCGCCGCGGCGCAGGCGGCCGACGAACTGTTCTTCCACCGCGCCGAGCCGGCCCCCGCGCAGGAAGCGCACCGCGACGCTGCCGTCGCTGGTGATGGTGCCGATCGACAGCCGGTGGCGCAGCGCGATGCGGCGGTCGTGCACGCGGTACACGCCGTCTTCGTCGAGCACCACCTTGCGGTAGTCCGGGTACTGCGCCAGCGCGCGGCCGCCCTGCACGACGAACTCCAGCACCGCGGCCCAGGTCGGCGCATCGAGCGCGGCGAACGCGGCCGTGCCGCGGACTTCGTCGAACAACGCCTCGGCGCGGAAACCGCCGCCCAGCGCGCAGCTCACGCAATGCTGCGCCAGTACGTCCAGCGACAGCCGCGGGGAAGGGCGCGACTCGATGCGGCCGTGGGCGATGGCGCGGCGCGCGGCGGCGTACTCGACCAGCTCCAGCGCATGCGTGGGCACGCACAGCACATGGCCCGCCTCGCCGGGCCGGTGCCTGGCGCGGCCGGCGCGCTGCAGCAGCCGCGCCACGCCCTTCGGACTGCCGATCTGCAGGACCTGGTCGACCGCGGGAAAATCCACGCCCAGGTCCAGGCTTGAGGTCGCGACCACGCAGCGCAGGCTGCCGTCGCGCAGGCCCTGCTCGGCGGCGCGGCGCAGCGCCGGATCCAGCGAGCCGTGGTGCAGGGCCAGGCTCTGCGCTTCCTCGGGCCACACCGATTCCAGCGCCTGGTGCCACAGCTCGGCCTGCGCTCGGGTGTTGGTGAACAGTAGGCTGGTGCGCACCGCGAACAGTTTTTCCAGTACACGCGGCAGTTGCGCCAGGCCGAGGTGGCCGGCCCAGGGGAAGCGCTCGCCGCTGGCCGGGGTCAGCGTTTCCAGGGTCAGCGTGCGCGGCTTGACCCCGGCCACGATCGGCGCGTTCGGCACATGCGGCAGCAGCACGTCGCGCGCCTCGTCCAGGTTGCCTAGCGTGGCCGACAATCCCCAGCTGCGCAGCGCCGGCGCCCAGGCGCGCAGCCGCGCCAGGCACAGCTGCAGCAGCACGCCGCGCTTGTTGCCGAGCAGCTCGTGCCATTCGTCGACGATCACGCAGCGCAGTGTCGCCAGCTGCGGCGCGGTGTCGGGATAGGACAGCAGCAGCGCCAGCGATTCGGGCGTGGTCACCAGCACGTCGAGCTTGCCGCTGCGCGCCAGGCGCTTGTCGCGTGCGCTGGCGTCGCCGGTGCGCAGGCCGATCTGCCAGTCCAGGCCCAGCGCTTGCGCCGGTTCGCGCAACGCGCGCAAGGTATCGGCGGCGAGCGCGCGCAGCGGGGTGATCCACAGCACTTTCAGGTCGCGCTGCGCTTGGCGGCGCGACCTAGGTGTCGACACGGCCTTGTCGGCAGCGGCTGCCTTCGCGCGCCGCGGCCGCTTGTTTGCCGCCGCCTGCCGCGCGGCCTGTTCGCGCAGGCCTTCCAGCAGCGGGCCGCCGAACGCGGCCAGGGTCTTGCCGCTGCCGGTGGGCGTGTGCAACAGGCCCGAGCCGCCGTCCAGGTAGTGCCGCCACAGGTCGCGCTGGAACGGCAGCGGTTGCCAGCCTTGCGCGGCGAACCATGCGTACAGCGGCGCATCGGCCGGGCGCTTGCGCGCCTGCGCCGTGGTCATCGCGCCAGCGCCTGCAGCGTGGTGAGCCGGTCGGCCTCGGTGAACGGCTTGTCGTGGCGCCAGCGCAGGATGCGCGGGAAACGCACCGCGATGCCGGACTTGTGCCGGCTGCTCTTGTTCACCGCTTCGAAGCCGAGTTCGAACACGTGGTACGGCGTCACCGCGCGTACCGGGCCGAAGCGCTCGGTGGTGTGCGCGCGGATCCAGCGGTCCAGCGCCAGGATCTCGCTGTCGTCCAGGCCCGAATACGCCTTCGCCACCGGCACCAACTGCTCGCCGTCCCACAGCCCGAAGGTGTAGTCGGTGTACAGCGTACTGCGGCGGCCGTGGCCGGCCTGTGCGTACAGCAGCACCGCGTCGATGGTCAGCGGTTCGATCTTCCATTTCCACCAGTCGCCGCGGCGGCGCCCTGATTGGTAGGGCGACGCGGCGCGTTTGAGCATCAGCCCTTCCACGCCGCGCTCGCGCGAATCCTCGCGCAGCGTCGCGGCGTCTTCCCACGACGCGGGCTGCACCAGCGGCGACAGCACGATGCGCGGATCGGCATGCGCGTCGAGCAAGGCCTGCAGTTGCGCGCGGCGCTGCGCCAGCGGCTGTTCGCGCAGGTCGATGCCGTCCAGTTCCAGCAGGTCGTAGGCGAGCACGCGCGCTGGCGTGTCGGCCAGTGTCTTGGCGCTGGGCTTGCGGCGCTGGATGCGGGTCTGCAGCGCGGTGAACGGCAGCGGCGCGGCGTCGCCGTCGCGCCAGCCCAGCAGTTCGCCGTCGATCACCGCATCGCGCGGCAGCGTGGCCGCGGCGGTCTCGATCTCGGGGAAACGGCCGTCCAGGCGTTCTTCGCCGCGCGACCACAGCGCCACCTCGCCATCGCGGCGGATCAACTGCAGGCGGATGCCGTCCCACTTCCATTCCAGTTGCCAGTCGTCGATCGCGCCCAGCGTGGCCACGTCGTTTTCCAGCGGCGAGGCCAGGAAGAACGGGTAGGGCTGCTGGCGGTCGCTGGCCAGCACCTCGTGCGACAACAGGTCTTCCAAGGCGGCCGGAGTCGGCGACCACGCGCCGAGCATGCGCTGCGCGATGCGTGCGATGTCGATGCCCGACATCGCCGCCAGCGCCTGCTGCACCAACCGCTGCGACACGCCCACGCGCAGCGCGCCGGTCAGCAGCTTGTTGAACAGCAGGCGCTCGTCGAAGGCCAGGCTGCGCCAGCCGGCGAGCACCGCGGCATGGCGCGCGGCCTCGTCCTGCGCGGCGACCGGCAACAGCCGTTCCTCGATCCAGTCGCGCAGCGGCGCCGGATCGGAGGCGGCGGCCGGATCGTCGAGCAGCAAGGTGAGGGTTTCGGCGAGGTCGCCGACGTGGTCGTAGCTGTCGTCCACCAGCCAGCCGGGCAGGCCGCTTTCCTGTGCGATCCACTCGCGCAGTTCGCGCGTGTTGGCGATGCGTCGCAGCTTGCCGCCGCTCAGCAGCCAGATCGCCCAGGCCGCGTCGGCCGGTGGCGCCTGCTCGAAATACGCGACCAGCGCGGCGCGCTTGTCCAGCGTCGCGGTGCTCTGGTCCAGCTGCCGGTACAACGCGGCGAAGCGCTTCATTCCTCGGCACCGTAGTCGGTGCGGAACGCCTCGGCGGCGACGCCGCGTTCGTTCAAGGCGCGGATGATCGCGTCGGTGTTGCCATGCGTGGCGATGACCCGGCGCGCGCCGGTTTCCTCGATGGTGCGCAGCAGGTCGGGCCAATCCGCATGATCGGACACCACGAAGCCGCGGTCGTAGTTGCGGCGGCGACGGTTGCCGCGCAACCGCATCCAGCCGGAGGCGAAACCGAGTTGCGCATGGCGGAAGCGGCGCAGCCATGGGCTGCCCGCGGCCGACGGTGGCGCCAGCACCAGCTGCCCGGCATAGTCGGCGCGCTTGTCCATCTCGGCGACCGGGTGCGTGTCCAGCATCGCGACGCCGGCATCGCGGTACACCGCCACGCCGGCGGCGACCGCGCCATGCAGCAGCGCCGGTTGGTCGTCCCACGGCTGCAGTTCGGCCAGCACCCGCTGCGCCTTGCCCAGCGCATAGCAGAACAGCACCGCGGCCTCGCCGCGCGCGGCGCATTCGTGGCGCCAGGCGACGATCTCGCGCGCCACTGCGGCGGTGTCCGGCCAGCGGTACACCGGCAGGCCGAAGGTGGCCTCGGTGATGAAGGTGTCGCAGCGCACCACTTCGAACGCCGCGCAGGTCGGGTCGGGCTGGCGTTTGTAGTCGCCCGAGGCCACCCACACTTCGCCGTCCACTTCGATGCGCACCTGCGCCGAGCCGAGCACGTGCCCAGCCGGATGCAGCGACACCGTCGCTGCGCCCAGCGTGAAGCGTTCGCCGTAGTCGTAGGCGCGGTAGGCCTGGTCGCCGAGGCGCCAGCGCAGGATCGGCAGACCGGCGGCGGCGCAGTGGTATTCGCCCATGCCGGCACGGGCGTGGTCGCCGTGGCCATGGGTGATGACCGCGCGCGGCACCGGCCGCCAGGGATCGATATGGAAGTCGCCAGCGGGGCAGTACAGCCCTTCCGGGCGCAGCACCACCAGGTCCTGGGAAACGGGTTTCGGCATGCCGGCCACTGTGTCCAATGCGCTGTGCAGGAGATGAGAATCCACGCCGGGCGGTTCACCGCGCGCGTGCGGATCGGCCACAATGCGGCACGCACTTCTGGGAGGGAGATGCATGCAACGGGACCTGCCCGTCTTCGCCACGCACGTGGTCGACAACCAGCCGCCGCCGTTCGAGCCGCGCGACCTGTGGCGCGACGATGCGGTGCTGCGCGCCGCGGTCGCGCGCGAGGGTGGCGAGGCGTTCGCCGCGCAGCTGGCGCAGTACGGCGCGCTCGCCGGCGACACGCTGTACCGGCTCGGCTTCGATGCCAATCGCGACCGCCCGCGGCTGCGCACGCACGACCGCTACGGCCAGCGCATCGACACGGTCGAATTCCATCCGGCCTACCACCAGCTGCTGGATGCGGCCAAGGCCCACGGTGTGGCCGGTCTGTCCTGGCACACGCCGCAGCCGGGCGCGCATGTGGCGCGGGCGGCGCTGAGCTACCTGCATCACCAGGCCGAGGCCGGCACCAGCTGTCCGTTGACGATGACCCATGCCGCGGTCGCGGTGCTGCGCCAGGAACCGGCGCTGCGCGACTGGGCGGACAAGGCCGCCGCGCCGCACTACGACCCGCGCGACGTGCCGATCGCCGACAAGGCCGGCATCACCCTGGGCATGGGCATGACCGAGAAGCAGGGCGGCTCGGACGTGCGCAGCAACGCCACCGTCGCCACGCCGCTGGGCGCCGACGGCGAGTACGCGCTGGTCGGGCACAAGTGGTTCTTCTCCGCGCCGATGTCCGATGGCTTCCTGGTGCTGGCGCAGGCGCCGGGCGGGCTGAGTTGCTTCCTGCTGCCGCGGCGCCTGCCCGACGGCCGGCTCAACGCGCTGCGGCTGATGCGCTTGAAGGACAAGCTCGGCGACTGGTCCAACGCCTCCAGCGAAGTCGAATTCGCCGGCGCCTGGGCGCAGCGCATCGGCGCGGAAGGGCGCGGCGTGGCGCGCATCATCGGCATGGTGATGCTGACCCGGCTGGACTGCATGCTCGCCGCCGCCGCGCAGATGCGCATGGCGCTGGCGCAGGCGCTGCATCACGCGCGTCACCGCGTGGCGTTCGGCAAGCGCCTGGTCGAGCAGCCGCTGATGCGCAACGTGCTCGCCGACCTGGCGATCGAGTCCGAGGCCGCCACCGCGTTCGCCATGCGCGTGGCGCGCGCGGTGGATGCGGCCGAGCGCGATCCGGCCGAGGCCGCATTCGCGCGTATCGCCACCGCGCTGGGAAAGTATTGGCTGTGCAAGCGCGCGCCGGCCTTCGTCAACGAAGCGCAGGAATGCCTGGGCGGTGCGGGTTATGTCGAGGAATCGATGTTGCCGCGACTGTACCGGCAGGCGCCGCTGAATTCGATCTGGGAAGGCAGCGGCAACATCCAGTGCCTGGACGTGCTGCGTGCGCTGGCGCGCGAGCCGGCCAGCGCGGCGGCGCTGCTGGCCGAGTTGGAGACCGCGGCGGGTGCGAACGCGGACTACGACACCGCGCTGGACGCACTGCGCGCGCCGCTGGCCGGCAATGGCGAGGTGGACGAATACGCCGCGCGCCGCATCAGCGAGTGCATTGCGCTGGCATTGCAGGCGGCGCTGCTGTTGCGCAGCGCCAGTCCCGCTGCCGAGGCGTTCGTGCGCAGTCGCCTGGCCGGCGCACACGGGCTGGCGTTCGGGACGCTGGACGCGGATGTGCCAGTGGAAGAGCTGTTGGCGCGGGTGTTGCCCTGACTGGTGGGTGAGACAGCGGGCGCCGTACCCTCACCCCAACCCCTCTTCCGGCGGGAGAGGGGCTAGTCGGCTGTTCCTTCTCCCCTCGGGAGAAGGTGCCCCGCAGGGGCGGATGAGGGTACGGGCGCAGCCTCGTGCACCCAAACTTCGCGAGACGCTTCGCGCCGCACACTCACCCCAACCCCTCTCCCGAGGGGAGAGGGGCTAGCGGCTGTTCCTTCTCCCTTCGGGAGAAGGTGCCCCGCAGGGGCGGATGAGGGTACGGGCCAGCCTCGTGCACTCAAACTCCGCGAGTCGCTTCGCGCCGGACCCTCACCCCAACCCCTCTCCCGATGGGAGAGGGGCTAGTCGCTGTTCCTTCTCCCATCGGGAGAAGGTGCCCCGCAGGGGCGGATGAGGGTACGGGCCAGCCTCGTGCACTCAAACTCCGCGAGTCGCTTCGCGCCGTACCCTCACCCCAACCCCTCTCCCGGTGGGAGAGGGGCTAGCGGCTGTTCCTTCTCCCTGCGGACCATGGCCCCCTTTCGGGAGAAGGTGCCCCGAAGGGGCGGATGAGGGTCTGGTCAGCCAGTACGGCTAATGCCGCGTCCCGCGCTTGCCGCCGCCCTTGGCCTGGGTCGCCTCCACCGACAGGGTGAAGCTGCGTTCCTCGCCGTCCAGCATCGCGCCGACGCCGACCAGTTGGCGCTTGATTTCCTCGCCGCGGCCGTTGCGGATCGTCACCACCACCGTGTACTCCCACGCGGTGCCGTCGGCAGGATGCTGGATGGTGCCCTGCACGCGCAGCGGCACCGTCGCGGTCGCCGCCGATTGCTGCAGCACCGCCGAGTCGAAGCGCAGGTGGTGTTTGCAGGCCGGGCAGACGCTGGCGCTTTCCAGGATCGTTGCCTTGCAGTGGGGACAGGTCCGGGTCGCCCCCGGAGTGCCGGGACGCGGCGTGCTCATGCGCCGGCGTCGGGCTCCGTGGTCGGCTTGCCACCCTTGCGGCCCTTGTCGTCTTCCCAGCCGAAGTCGGCCTGGCCGCGCATCCGCGCGCCGGAGGCCACGGTCAGCGAGCCGGCCTTGACGTCGCCAATCAGCGCGCCGGAGGCCAGCAACTCCACCTGCGAGGCCGATTCGATGTTGCCTTCCAGCTCGCCGGCGATGATCACCTTGTTGGCGCGCACGCCGCCGCTGAGCTTGGCCCCGGTTTCGATGGTCAGGTCGCCCTGCACGTTGACGTCGCCCTTGAACTTGCCGGCGATGCGGATGTGGCCGGTGCCTTCGATCTTGCCTTCGATGGTGATGTCGGCAGCGATCAGCGACTCCTTTGCCGCCGGCGCTGCGGCGCGTACGGGGAGGGGAGCGGCCGCGGCGACGCTGACCGCGGATTCACCGAGCGCCGGTTCGGTGACCGGCCGTGGCTCGGGCACTGCGGTGCCGCCGGGCGCGCCAGGCAGCGGCAGGCCATCCTTGCGCGGGGTACCCTGATCTTTCCAGATGGACATGCGAAGACGTCTCCAGTCGGGGGAAACCGGACTATCGCCGCTCTACCGCTCAGGTTTTGTGACAACCATCGCTAAAGCGCGCTTCGTACGCCGCGAGCGGATCCACGGCCTGCAGCGCGATCGAATGGGACGCTTTGCCGTATCCGGCGGTCTGGGCGGCAGGCACCCAGGCGCAGCGCGCCTTCCGCCTTCTCATTGGGACGCGATTGGCCTCAGCCCATCCCGTCCAGCGCCGGATCGAACTGCTGCACCTGGTTGCGGCCGCTGCGCTTGGCCCGGTACAGCGCCGCATCGGCCTTGCGCAGCAGGGTGGTGGCGACCACGCCGTCACGCGAATAGCTGGCCAGCCCGATCGAGAGCGTTACGCCCGGCAGCGCCTTGCCGTCCAGCGTGGTGCTCATCTGCTGTGCGGCGCTGCGGATCTGCTCGGCGATCGCCAGCGCCGCCTCCGCGCCGGTTTCCGGCAGGATCACGGTGAATTCCTCGCCGCCGTAGCGGCAGGCGATGTCCTCGCCGCGCAGCCGCGAGGCGAGCATCTGTCCGACCGCGGCGAGCAGGCTGTCGCCGCCGCCATGGCCGTGCAGGTCGTTGAAGTGCTTGAAGTGGTCCACGTCCAGCATCAGCAGCGACAGCGGCACCGAGCGGCGTGCGCAGCGCGCCAGTTCGTGGTTCAGCGACTCCTCCAGGTAGCGGCGGTTGAACAGGCCGGTGAGCGGGTCGCGGATCGACTGCATGCGCAGCGATTCGCGCAGGCGCAGGTTGCTCAGCGCCAACGACAGCTGCTCGGCGGCAGCCTCGGCGATGGCGATGCGCGGCAGCGGCCCGGGGCCGGGACCGGCCAGGAACACGAAGCCCAGCTGCGTGCCCTGCGCGGACAGCGGAATGCAGGCGCTGCTGGCACCGACCGCCTGCGGATCGTCGAGCAGATGCGCGCACGCCGAGTCGTGGCGCAGCGCGTGCACGAAGTGCGCCTTATCGCGACGCAGCGCCCAGCATTCCTCCGGCGCCACCGCCGGTTCGCTGCGCACCGGCGCCTGGCCCCAGGCGACGATGGATTCGGCGCGATCGCGCGACGCGCGCAGCAGGTACACGCTGCCGCCGGCGTCGGGCATCAGCGCGGCGAGCATGCGCGCGGTCACCTCCAGCGCTTCCTTGGGATCCACGCAGCTCTGCAGCAGACCGGTGTAGCGGCTGAGCGCATTGAGATCGGCGCTGGTGCGCTCCAGGTCGCGGATACTGGCGGCCAGCTTTTCGTTGGCGACCGAGGCGGCCTGCTCGGCGTTGCTGCGGCTGCGCAATTCGCGGAACAGCAACGCGTAGACCACGCCCACGCTGCCCAGGCCGAACGGAATCCCGGCCAGGGCCAGTGCGAGCAGCAGATCGGAACTGCGCTGGTTGGAACGGTCGCGGCTTTGCAGCAGTTGTTGCTCCAGCTCGGTCATCTGCTGCACGTGGTCGCGGATCGCGCTGGAATCCTTGAACACGCTCGGCGCCATCGCGCGTTGCAGCGCGTCCAATCCGTCGCGCTGGTAGATCTCGAGCATCTGCTGCATCTGCGTCAGCCGCGCCTGCACCAGGCGCTGCAGGATGTCCAGGTTCGCGATCTGTACCGGGTTGTCGACCACCAGGCCGCGCAGCTGCGCCAGATGCCGCGGCACGCGTTCGGCGCTGTCGCGGTAGTTGCTGAGGTAGGCCTGGTTGCCGGTGAGTTCGTAGCCGCGCGCCGCGGTTTCGGCCAGCAGCAGGGTCGATTGCACTTCGTCGATGCTGCGCAGCACCTGGTGGGTGTGGGCCACGCGCGCCGCATCGGAGATCGAACGCTGTGCGCCGGAAAACACCCCGAACCCGATCGAGACGAAGACCAGGGCGGAGAACAGAAGCGCTAGGCGGGTTCTGATCCGCACGCGTTGGAACGTCGACATGGGGGAATTGTAACCAGGGACCGGATCGGCAGAACCCTCGCGTGCAAAAGGTGGCGTAGGTCACGCCACGGCGCGGCCGGGTTGCGACATCGGCGCAGCAACGCCGGTTTTACTGGGGACGTGGCGGCGCGGTTCGTGGCGCCGCCACGCTACCCGCCGCACTCGTGCGCAGTGCGCGAGTGCGGCGGGCGAGTGCGATCAATGCTTCTCTTTGTCGCCGTTGTGCGGATCTTCGTTGGCGTTCTCGCGCGCCTTGTCGGCGAGCTTCTGCGCCGCGCTGGCGGTGGCCTCGCTGGCGTCGGCCGCGGCTTCCTTGGCAGCGGCCGAGGCATCCTGCACCGCCTCGGAGTTGGCGGCGCGGTGCGCCGCGTCGCGGGCGTCGGTGGCGATTTCGTGGCCGGTCTGCGCGGCCTGGTCGGCAGCTTCCTTGGCTGCTTCGCCGGTCTGCTCCGCAGCCACCTTGGCGTCGCGCTGCGCTTGCTGCGCTTCCGGGCCTTGGCAGGCGGCCAGCGCCAGGGCGCCCAGCAGGGCCACTGCCACGATCGGGGTCTTGTTCATGCGCGTTCTCCATTGCGGGTTGATGCGGCGCAGCCTAGGCGGGCGCGCATGCAGCCGGTGTCAATGCCGACGATCGCCACCGGCTCGCGTTCAGGAACTTCGCCGGCGCAGCCGATGCTGGCGCAGCAGGTCCCAGGTCCACAAACCCAGCGCCAGCGCCGCGCTGAGTGGGACCGGGATCGACTGGGCCATGCTGGGGGTCAGGAAGGCCAGCCAGAGAATGGTGCTGTTCGGGCGGTAGGCGCGCCCGCTTCGCCGCCATAGCCGCACCATCGACAAGAACAACGCGATGGTGGCGATGACGCCGCCGGCCAGCTGCTGTCCGGGAATCTCGCTCACGCCCAGGCCGACGCCGGCCAGCAGCGGAACGAACGACCAGCGTAGCCAGTGCGGTGCCGGCGAGCGAGTGTCCGACTCCGCTTCGCCCTGCCAGCGCAGCAGCGTGCCGGCGAGCAGCCACGCGGCCCACAGCGCCACGATCGCCAAGGCGGCCAGGCCGCTGCGTGCCAGCGCGAAGGTCATCGGCACCGGATCCGGCGACCAGGTGCTGGCGGCGCTCGCCAGCAGCACCACACTGGCCACCAGCAGCGCGGTGACGGCGCAACGCAGCAGGCCGACCGAGAGCCGCGCCCGGGTCAGGTAGCCGGCCTCGCTGGCGCTCATCCAGAAATCGATCTGTTGCGGGTCCACCGGTGCGGGCAGGGTGTGCAGACGGCCCTGATCCAGGCGCAGCAGCAATCGGCGCAGCGCCAGCGGCCGCCCCGGCATCAGGCTCGCCCACAGCGCCTGCGGCAGCGCAAACGGACGCGTCAGCTGGCGCATCAGCGCGGGCACCCGATATTCGTCGGCGGTGGCGGGATACACCCGCCGAGCCAATGCCTCGGCGTTTGCCGGCTGCATTTCCCAGGCCAGGTGCAGGCGCTCCTGCAGCATCGGCAAGGCCTGCGCCGCGGGGCCGGCGGCGATGTCGTCCAGGCCGAAGAAGCCGAGCAGGATCGCGAAATTGTCGCGCTGGATTGGTGGCAGTCGCTGCTGCAATCGATGGCTCAACAGCCAGCCGACCTGCGCCTTGTCGCGTAGCGACCACAGCGCAGGTTGACCTTCCAGCCACTGCTGCAGCGCCTGCGGCTCGGCGCGCGTGGCCACGGCGAGGAGATCGTCGCACAGCGCTTCGGGGTCGCACGGCGGCGGCGTAGCCGCGTCGACCTGCGGCGCTGGCGTCGGCGGGTGCTGCGTCGGGTGTGGGGCGTCACCCTCGGTCTCGGGGCGTGGCCGGTGGCTGTCGAGGAAATCGCCGTGCGTGGCGGACGCCGCTGCCGGCGTCGGCTGCGCGTCGCGGCGATCGTCGCCATCGCCATCGTTGGCGGCAAGGTTGCCAGCAACGGTCGCGGTCTGCGCAGCTGCACGAGCAGTGTTGTCTTCAACCTCTTCGATATCCTCGTCGGCATGGGTATCGGCATCGGCATCGTCGCCGCGCGTTCGCGCCCAGGCCAGCGCGGCCTGGTACGCCGCGTGCAGTTGCTGGAAACCTTCCGGGTCGGTATCCGGGCGATGCTGGCGCAGCAGCTTGGCGTAGCTGCGCTTGATTGCGGTTTCGTCGGCATCCGGCGGCAGTTGCAGCCACCGCAACGCCCAGTTCAAGCGCGACGCTCCAGTGCGTCCAGCGCCTCGCCGAGCTGTCGGCGATGGTCGTCGATCAGGCGCAGGTCCTGGGTGTCGAGCGCGCCGCGGAAGGCGACGATCCAGGCCTGGATCTGTTCGCGCAGGTCCAGGCATTCCTCGTACATGCGTTCGGCGCGCGCCAGTAGGCTCAGGTTGTCCTGCTGTTCGCGCGGATGGATCTTCAGCGCCTGCAACGCGGCCAGCCGTTCGCGGATCTGCTCGGCGCCGAGCAGGCCGGGATTCTGCTCCAGGATCAGTTCGTGCTTGAGGCCGCTGTGGTGCTCGGTCACTTCCACCTGCAGCAGGCCGTTGTTGTCGTAGGTGAAGCGGGTGGTGACGCCTTTCTCGGCAGGGGGCAGGTGTTGGGGCAGCGGCACCCGCAGTTCGCCGAGCTTGATGTTCTTGGCCACCAGCGGACTCTCGCCCTGGTAGACGTCGATCACCAGGTGTTCCTGTTCGTCGTGGACCGGATAGAAGCTGTCCTCGCGGCTGATCGGCACGGTGCTGTTGCGCTGGATGATCGGATGGAACAGGCCGGTGCGCAGCTGGCCGTGCGCGTCGCGCGCGGCGACTTCGGTACCGAGCGTATACGGGCACACGTCGGTGAGGATCACCTCTTCCAGCGCGGCATTGCGCGCCTTCATCCCGGCCGCCACCGCCGCGCCCAGCGCCACCGCCTGGTCGGGATTGATGTGGCGCATCGGCAGCCGTCCGAACATGCGCGTGACCAGCTTGGCGACCAGCGGCATCCGCGTCGCGCCGCCGACCAGCACGATCTCGTCCAGCTGCGCCGGCTGCAGCCGCGCATCGCGCATCGCCCGTTCCAGTGGCGCGCGCATGCGCTGCACCAGCGGTTCGGCCATGCGGTTGAAGCGTTCCTCGTGCAGCGTCCAGTGCAGGGCCTGGCCGGCCACGCCGATCTGCACGGTCGCTTCCTGGCCGTTGGACAGCGCGCGCTTGGCCGCTTCCAGCCGCCGCCGCAGCTGGCCGCTCTCCTGCACGCTCAGCGCCTGCGGCGCGAGCGCATGGTCGGCCAGGAAGGCCTGCAGCAGCAGTTCCAGGAAATCCTCGCCGCCGAGGAAGTTGTCGCCGGCGCTGGCGTGGACCTCGATGACGCCTTCGAACATCTCCAGGATCGACACGTCGAAGGTGCCGCCGCCCAGGTCCAGCACCAGGAAGCGGCCATGGCCCTGGCGTTCCTGCAGGCCGTAGGCGAGGGCGGCCGCGGTGGGTTCGTTGATCAGCCGCTCGACGCGGATGCCGGCCAGTTCGCCGGCCGCGCGGGTGGCCTTGCGCTGGGCATCGGAGAAATACGCCGGCACGCTGATGACCGCTTCGTGCACTTTTTCGCCGAGCGCGGCTTCGGCATCGGCCAGCAACGAGCGCAGCACCATCGCCGACAGTTCTTCCGGGCGGAAGCGGTGCGCGCCCAGCACGGTCTCGCGGTCGCTGCCCATCCAGCGTTTGAACGCCGCCACGCTGCGCTGCGGGTGGCTGACCAGGCGTTCGCGCGCGGCCTGGCCGACCAGGATGCCGCTGTCGTCGACGCTGACCACCGACGGGGTCAGCAACTCGCCGAGCGCGTTGGGAAACAGGCGGCTGCCTTGCTCGAAGTAGGCGCCGATCAGGGAATGGGTGGTGCCGAGGTCGATACCGACGATCATTGGCAAGTCCGTTGCGAAAGGAAGGCGGCCTGGAGGTGGCAGCGCCGATGGCGCCGGTCAGGCGCTAGCGCTCGCCAATCATAGCGTCGGCCGAAAGCCTGGCGCAGCGGGCAGCACCGGTGTCGCGCATGCGCTTGGGCGAATCGCAGGCAAAGAAAAAGCCGCTGGCGAACCAGCGGCTTCTTCAGACGTGCCTGAAGCGAGAAGTTATTACTTCTTGGCTTCTTCGGCAGCGTCCTTGGCCTTGTCGGCGGTGTCGTCAGCAGCCTTGGCGGTGTCGGCAGCCTTGTCGGCAGCGGCATCGGTCGGGGCAGCGGCGGCGGCCTGCGAAGCGTCGGCAGCGGTGTTGGCAGCGGTAGCGGCCGTGTCGGCAGCAGCCTGGGCGGAATCGGCGGTGGCGGCACCGGCGGCCGAAGCCTGGTCGGCAGCAGCCTGCGCGTCGGTGGCGGCTTCGTTAGCCGAAGCAGCGGCGTCCTGCGCCTGCTCCTGCTTCGAGCATGCGGCCAGGGCCAGGCCCAGGGCCATTGCGATCAGCAGCTTGTTGATGCTCATGTGTGTCTATCCTCGTCGTTTAGTTAGGCAACGCGCTATTGCGCGCCCTCAACATGATGACAAGCCAAAGTCGGCTGTCAAGCGCACGCGCATTCATTTTTGTGTTTTAAGGGTTAATTCCAATCAAATCAATTCGATGGCGACCGCTGTCGCCTCGCCGCCGCCGATGCACAGGGTTGCGATTCCGCGGCGTCCGCCGCGCGTGCGCAACGCGTTTAGCAATGTCACCACCAGCCGCGCGCCGGATGCGCCGATCGGATGGCCGAGCGCGCAGGCGCCGCCGTTGACGTTGACCTTGGCCGGGTCCAGTCCCAGTTCCTTGATCGGCACCATCGGCACCACCGCGAACGCTTCGTTGATTTCGAACAGGTCGACCTGGTCCAGGCTCCAGCCGATCTGCTCGAGCAGCTTCTTGATCGCGCCGACCGGAGCGGTGGTGAACCATTCCGGCGCCTGCGAGAACGTCGTGTGGCCGGCGATCCGCGCCAGCGGCACCACGCCGCGGCGGGCCGCGTCGTCGGCGCTGAGCAGTACCGTGGCGGCGGCGCCGTCGGAGATGCTGGAGGAACTGGCGGCGGTGACCGTGCCGTCCTTCCTGAACGCCGGTTTCAGCGTGGGGATCTTGGCGATGTCGGACTTGCCCGGCTGCTCGTCGCTGGCGAACACCGCCTCGCCCTTGCGGGTGGCCACGCGCACCGGAACGATCTCCGCGTCGAAGGCGCCATCGCGCTGCGCGGCCTGCGCGCGCGTCACCGATTCGATCGCATAGGCGTCCTGGTCCTGGCGGCTGAAGCCGAACTTCTCCGCGGTGGCCTCGCCGAACACGCCCATGGCCTGGCCGTCGTCGGGGTTGGTCAGGCCGTCCCAGGCCATGTGGTCGACCGCCTGGAAGTTGCCGTAGCGGTTGCCGGTGCGCGAATTCGGCAGCAGGTGCGGGGCGTTGCTCATCGATTCCATGCCGCCGGCGACGACGATGCTGGCCGAGCCGGCCTTGATCAGGTCGTGGCCGAGCATGATCGCCTTCATGCCCGAGCCGCAGACCTTGTTGATCGTGGTGGCGCCGGTGGCGTCGGGCACGCCGGCGGCGCGCGCGGCCTGGCGCGCCGGCGCCTGGCCGAGGTTGGCCGGCAGCACACAGCCCATGATCACTTCCGACACGTCGGCGGCGGGAATGCCGGACTGCTCCAGCGCGGCGCGGATGGCCGCGGCGCCGAGTTCCGGCGTGGGCACGCCGTTGAACTGGCCCAGGAAGGCGCCGATGGCGGTGCGCTTGGCCGCGGCGATGACGATCTCGGTCATGGCAAACCCTTACGAAAGATTAGTCGCCGATTATCTGCCTCGGCGCCGCTTCTGCCAATCGCGGTGCGCGGGCGGGGATGGTGGCGGGGGCGGAATTCAGGTGTAGATTCGTATCGATTCAGGCCGCCCGTTTGCGGCCGCTAACGCAACATTGCCGGACGATTTGGCCGGCATGCTTATCTTCGGAGAGAGATCATGCGGAAGTTGATGGCCCGGTCGCTGCTGGCGACCGCACTGGCGATGGCGTTGACCTCGTGCGGCGGTGGCGGCGGTGGCGGGCTGACCCGCAGCGATCCGCCGCCGACCTCGCCGCCGCCGAGCTCACCCCCGCCACCGCCGCCGCCGACCTCTCCCCCCACCTCGCCGCCGACCTCGCCGCCACCGCCGCAGCCGGCGTTCGACGCGCATCTGGCGCTGACCAACACGCTGGCCGCGCACAACGCCGGCTACGACGGCAGCGGCTATCGCATCGGCGTGGTCGACACCGGCGTGAACCGCAACCACCCGGCGCTGGCCGGACGCGTGGTGTCCAACCTGATCTATGTCGATCCGGCCAAGAACAACGTCAACGTCGACGATGTCGACGGCCACGGCACAACGGTCGCGCAGCTGGCCGCCGGCAAGGCGGTGGGCGCGTGGCCCGGCGGCATCGCGCCCGGCGCGCAGATCGTGTCGGCGCGCATCATCAGCGACACCTCGCCCGACGACGACGGCAGCGGCGAAGGCAACCAGGCCAGCGGCGCGCTGGGCCTGGCCTCCGTCCACCAGGACCTGATCAACGCCGGGGTCAAGGTAATGAACAATTCCTGGGGCGGCATCTACTGGACCGACCCGACCGCGACCAACGCCATCGCCAACGAATACCGCCCGTTCGTGCTGAGCAATGGCGGGCTGGTGGTGTTCGCCGCCGGCAACGAAGCCAAGGCCGATCCGTCGGATGTCGCCGCGCTGCCCAGCCAGCCCGGCCCAGGCGGCAGCCGACCGGCGGCGGACCTGGAACGCGGCTGGCTGGTGGTGGCCGCGGTAGATGCGAGCACCGGGACCAAGCTGGAGTCGTATTCCAATGCCTGCGGCGTGGCCATGCATTACTGCCTGGTGGCCCCGGGCACGGAAGTGTTCGTCGATCCCAAGGCGACCACCGCCACCGCCAACCCGGACTACTACTACGGCAGCGGCACCTCGTACGCGGCGCCGTTGGTCTCCGGCGCCGCGGCGCTGGTGTGGCAGGCGTTTCCCTACTTCAGCAACGACCTGCTGCGGCAGACCCTGCTCGGCACCGCCACCGACCTCGGCACGCCCGGGGTGGATGCCACCTTCGGCTACGGCCTGCTCAACGTCGGCAAGGCGGTGCTGGGGCCGGCCAGGTTCGACTGGGGTGACGTCAGCGTCTCCTTCAGCGGCAACTCGACCTGGGCCAACGACATCGCCGGCAGCGGCGGCCTGATCAAGCAGGGCAGCGGCACCTTGACCCTGAGCGGTAGCCAGAACAGCTACAGCGGCACGACCCAGGTGCAGGCCGGCGCGCTCAGCGCGGCCAGCCTGGGCGGCTCCAACGTGGCGATCGGCAACGGCGCCACTTTCATCGGCACCGGGCCGCTGCGCGGCAACGTCAGCAATGCCGGCACCTTCCAGGTCGGTGCCGCGGCGCTGAGCCTGAATGGCAACTACGTGCAGGACAGCAATGGCCGGCTGGCGCTGCTGGTCGGCGACAAGCTCTCGGTGACCGGTACGGCGACGCTGCAGGGCGGCTCGCTGTACGTGCTCGGCAAGCGCGACTACGTGGTCAACAACACCGCCTACAAGGTGCTCGAAACCAGCGGCGGACTCAGCGGCACGTTCGCCTCGGTGACCACGCCGTCGAACGTGTTCCTGACCTCGTCGCTTGCCTACGACAGCACCAGCGCCTCGATCACCGTGCAGGCGCTGAGCGTCACCGCCACGGCGGCGAGTTTCGGCAGCATCACCGCGGCCACGCTCGCCTCCGCCACGCGGGTGGATGCGGCGTTCGCGCAGCTTGATTCGCAACTGAGCCGGGATCCGGCGACGGTCGATGCGTCGCTGCTGAAGGCGGCCGGCGCGGTGCAGCAATCGCCGAGCGCGGCCGCCGCGGCGGCGACGCTGCGCAGTCTGTCCGGCGAAGCGCATGCGGCCGCCACCGCGATGACCTTCGACAGCATCGATTTGCAACGGCGCGCGCTGTCCGGCCGCTTCGACAGCCTGGTCGCGCAACCGCGCGCGATCGGCGCGTGGAGCCAGCGCCTGGGCGACACCGGGCAGGGCAGTTTCGCCGGCAGCCAGTTCCAGCTCGACGGCTGGATGATGGGCCAGGACCTGCGCCTGGGCGAGCACGGTGTGGCCGGTTTCGCCTTCGGCGAGAGCCGCGCCGACGGTGGCGGCGACGGTGGCCTGGACCACAGCCGCGACCGCCAGGTGCAGGGCCAGGCCTATCTCGGTGCGGTTGGCGGCAATGCCTACGCGCTGGCGCAACTGGGCACCGGGCAGTACCGGCGCCAGCTCGACCGCAGCCTGCTGCTCGGCGATAGCGTCGCCGACGCATCCAGCCGCTACGCCGGACGCTTCCTGTCCAGCAGCGTCGAAGTCGGCTATCGCTTCGGGCGCGGCAAGGCGTCGCTGACCCCGTACGCCGGCGCCGACTACAGCCGCATCGACAGCGATGGCTTCCGCGAGCAGGGCGGCGACGGCTTCGGGCTGATGGCCGCGGCCGCGTCCTCTTCGCGCAGCCAGGCGTTGGCCGGTCTGCGTGCTAGCTATGGCGGGCGCGGCTGGTCGCTGCAGGGCTATGCCGAATGGCAGCAGACCCTGGCCGCGCAAGGACTGCAGCGCCAGGCCAGCTTCGTCGGCGTGGACGCGTGGGCGCCGCTGGTGGATCTGCAGCCGGCGCGTTCGGGCGGGTTGTTCGGCGCGAGCCTGGACCGGCGCTGGGGCAGCAGCGCGCTGGGCATCGGCTACGACCGGCGCTTCGGCCCGCGCGGCGACGATCATGCGATGTCGCTGCGGTATCGGTTGGGGTTCTGATGTAGCGCGGGCTTGGTGCGGCCCGCGCTTTATTCGCAGAGGAGGCTTCGGCCTTGACGCGCTGAGGTAGCGCCAGGTTTCCCGCTTCGCCTGTCGCGGCTGAAGCCGCTCCTACAGGGGCATTTGGCTGCCGATGGCGTGCCGGCTTTTGTGGGAGGGACTTCAGTCCCGACGCGCTGCGCGTCGGGAGTTCTGTTGTTGGCTCGCCTACTCGCCGCGCAGATGCCCCATCGAGCGCGGGGCGGTGCGGCCCAGCGGCAGCTTGAGCTTGCCGATGGCGTGCATGCGCGCTTCGGCGATGCGGTCGGCGGCCTGCTGCGGCGGGATGTTGTCGCGCTCGGACAGGTCGAAGATCTTGCCGAGGTTGTGGTACAGGCTGCGGATCAGGCGCATCGCGCGTTCGCGGTTGTAGCCGTCGATCTCCAGCGACACGTTCATCACTCCGCCAGCGTTGACCGCGTAATCCGGGGCGTAGAGGATGCCGCGGCGATGCAGTTCTTCGCCCACTGCGGCGTTGGCCAACTGGTTGTTGGCGGTGCCGCAGATGATCTTCGCCTTCAGCCGCGGCAGGGTGGCTTCGTCGATCGCGCTTTCCAGCGCGCATGGCGCCAGCACGTCGGCGGCCACGTCGTAGATCTCGTCCGGCTTGACCGCCTCGGCACCGTATTCGGCGACCGCGCGTTCCACCAGCGTCTGGTCCAGGTCGGTGACGTACAGCTTGGCGCCGCGCTCCTTCAGCAGCTTCACCAGCTCCATGCCGATGTGGCCCAGGCCCTGCACGGCGATGCTGGTCTTGCCGATCTCCTCGTGGCCGAGCTTGCGCTGCAGCGAAGCCATCAGCGCCTGCAGCGCGCCATAGGCGGTGAACGGGGCCGGATCGCCGGAGCCGCCGTGCACCTGGTGCACGCCGGTGACGTATTCGGTCTCCAGGTAGATCTGTTCCATGTCGTTGACGTCGGTGCCGACGTCCTCGGCGGTGATGTAGCGCCCGCCCAGCGAATCCACGTAGCGGCCGAAGGCGCGGAACAGGGCCTCGGCCTTGTCGGCCTTGGGATCGCCGATGATCACCGCCTTGCCGCCGCCGATGTTCAGCCCGGCCAGCGCGTTCTTGTAGGTCATGGTGCGGCTGAGCCGCAGCGCGTCGTGCAGCGCGGCCTCGGTGTTGGGATAGGGGCGCATGCGCACGCCGCCCAGCGCGGGGCCGAGCACGGTGTTGTGGATGGCGATGATCGCCTGCAGGCCCACGTCGCGGTTGTTGCAGAAGACGACTTGTTCGTGGCCGGTGGTGGCTAGCGTTTCGAAAAGCATGGGGGCTCCGCTGGCGTTGCAGGTGTAGGACACCTTGGTTCCAGGAACTTGCCTAGTGAGGGTGCGCAAAACGAAAAACGCGACGGGTTCCGGAACGGGTCCTGATCGTCGCGATAGGCGCATTTTAAAGCAATTGCCTGCGGACCGTGCACTCTGCGGGCGGACTCCGCAGACCCGCGCGGCATAGGCATCTCGGTGCCGGTTGCGACGCTCCGATGGCGCCGGGGCGCGGTGCGGAGGGCATCTTTCTCCACCCGACGCCGATCGCTGCGCCGTTCAGCGCGTGGCGGTCTCGTCGGCGAAGAGGGTGCTGGCCGCTTGCGGTCCGAGCAGGCGTTCGCGCAGTGCGCGGGTCTGCTGCACTTGCTGTTCCTGGTCGATGCGGTGCGGCGCGTCTGCCGCTTCGGCCTGCAGATAAGCGGCGTAACGATCGAACCAGGCGAGGATCTGACCCGCCTGCGCGGCGGGCATCGCGACCAGGTCGCGCGCCAGGCCCTGGCGCTGCGTCGCCACGGCCTGTGCATCCACTGCCGTCAGATGGCGATCCAGGTAGCGCCGCAACGTCGGATCCGGCAGCAGCCGGCCTTGCCGATCGAAGCTGGGTTCGTCGATGGTCGGGGAGGCGCTCGGCGCAGTCGGCGCGCTGGCGACGGGCGTGGCGATGCGTTTGCGCGCCGCGACCGTCTTTGCCGTGGCGTCGATGGCGTCGCCGAGTCCGCGGTGCGAGGCCGCATCGGTGGGGCGTTCGCGCCACGCGGCGACGCTGGCGATCGCCACCGCCAGCACGGTGATGGCGATCGCATAGGTGCCTGGCGGGACGCGCGACGGCATCGCTAGGACGCCATGCGCAGACAGCCCGCGCCACGGAAGGCTGGCGCCGACGACGACGGCTGGAACGCACGCGACAGCGAATGCCTGAACATGCGTTCTCTCGGGAGCCGGCGGGTGCCGTGGTTTGCGCACTATCGCAAAGCGCGATGAAGACGGTCACGACGCCACGCAGCATTGTGGCGGCGCGGACCATGCCGCGCCGCCAGGCCGCGGCCTAGCGATGTACCCAATAGCCGCCGTGGAAGCGGTAGGCCGGGCCGCGGTGCTCCCAGCGTGGGCCGACATAGACATAGCCCGGGCGTGCGGCCACGTAGCGGCCGGCGACCCAGACATGGCGGCGGCCGTTCCACTGCCAGTAGCCCGGCGCCCAGACGTAGCCCGGCCGCACCACCACGCGTTCGAAGCGCGGCGGCGGCGGTGCGGTCCGCACCGACAGTTCCACCACCGAGCGCGCCTGCGCGGGCGCGGCCAGCATGCCGCCGGCGAGCGCGCTGCCGAGCAGGGAGGCCAGCAACAAGGGACGAATGGACATGCGATTCTCCAGGGACATCGGCGGTGTGCCGACGTCAACGCAAACGCGGCAGGCGCCGCCGCTGTTGACGCATCGCGTTGCCGCATTCATGTCTCGGATAGCTAAGCTCGCCATGGCGTCCGGCGGCACCTCCATCGCCAGCGCGCCGATCGCCGCATGTTGCAGCGCAACCTGCCCACGCTGCGCTGCGCGCCTAGAATTGCGGCATTCTCTTGCCGATGTCTTCTCGATGAGCATTCCCGCGTCCCGCGTGCCGCTGCCGCAAGCCGACACCAGCCCGCTGCGCTTCGTCACCGCTGCCAGCCTGTTCGACGGCCACGATGCGGCGATCAACATCATGCGCCGGCTGATCCAGGCGCAGGGCGCGGAAGTGATCCATCTCGGCCACAACCGCAGCGTCGAGGACGTGGTGCGCGCGGCGTTGCAGGAGGACGCCGACGCGATCGCGCTGTCTTCCTACCAGGGTGGCCATGTCGAGTATTTCAAGTACATGGTGGACATGCTGCGCGAACGTGGCGCCGGCCATGTGCGGGTGTTCGGCGGCGGTGGCGGCACCATCACCCCGGAGGAGATCGCCGAGCTGCAGGCCTATGGCGTGGAGCGCATCTACCACCCCAACGACGGCATGAAGATGGGCCTGGTGGAGATGATCGAGGACGTGGTGGCGCGCGCTTCGCGCGCGCGGGAGTCGGGACTCGGAACTCGCGACCCGGAACAGGCCGGCGCGCTGTTGCCGCACATCGACGACGAGATCGGTATCGGCAAGGTGTTGTCGGCGCTCGAGGATGGCGCGTTCTCCGAGTCCGAGCTGGCCCTGCTGCGCAAGCAGTGGCAATCCGGCCTGCCCGGTACCTCCGAGTCCCGAGTCCCGGGTCCCGAGTCCCCCATGCGGCGCGCAGCGCCGGTGCTGGGCCTGACCGGCACCGGCGGCGCCGGCAAATCCTCGGTCACCGACGAATTGCTCAACCGCTTCCTGGCCGGCTTCCCGCAGATGCGCATCGCGGTGGTGTCGGTGGACCCGAGCCGGCGCCGCACCGGCGGCGCGCTGCTTGGCGACCGCATCCGCATGAACGCCTTGCGCAGCCCGCGCGTGTACATGCGCTCGATGGCCACGCGGCGCCAGCATGCGGCCACCAACCGGGTGCTGAAGGACTGCATCGCGTTCCTGAAAGGCATCGGCTACGACCTGGTGATCGTGGAGACCGCCGGTATCGGCCAGAGCGATTCGGAGATCGTCGACCTGGTCGATTTCCCGGTGTACGTGATGACCAGCGATTACGGCGCGCCGAGCCAGCTGGAGAAGATCGACATGCTCGACTTCGCCGAACTGGTGGTGCTGAACAAGTACGACCGGCGCGGCGCCGAGGACGCGCTGCGCGACGTGCGCAAGCAGTGGCGGCGCAACCGCGTCGCGTTCCAGCTCGAGGACGAGGCGGTGCCGGTGTATCCGACCATCGCCAGCCAGTTCAACGATCCCGGCATCAGCTGGATGTTCGTCAACCTGTGCCGGCTGTTGCGCGCGAAGCTGGGCCTTGAGGCATCCGGTCCCGAAGCCGAAACGACCGCCCGCCACGCCGCGCCTTCGCCGCATTGCGATTTCCAGCCGCAACTGGACACCACGCTGAAGGAGCCGCGCGCCACCGTGCTGATCCCCGGCGCGCGCGTGCGTTACCTGGCCGAGATCGCTGAACAGGGCCGCGCGCTCAACGCCGGCATCGAGCGCCAGGCCGAGGCCGCGGATCGCGCGCAATCGTTCTGGCAGTCGTTGCACGAACTGCAAGACCCGCAGTTGCCGAAGCAGCTGGAGCTTTATGCAGTCGAGGAATTGCAGCCGACCGCCCGCAGCGCGGACGCGCCCGCCATGGCCGGAGCCGCCGTCGATGCGACCTTGCTGCTGCTGCGCCAGCGCTACAACGATGCGCTGCAGACGCTGTCCAGCGAATCGCTGAAGTTGCTGCGCGAGTGGCCGCAGCGGCTGAAGTCGATCACCGACGAAGTCACCGAATACGAAGTGCGCGGCAAGGCGATCCGCGTGGAGAACTACCGCCAGTCGCTGAGCCACCAGCCGATCCCGAAGATCGCCGCGCCGCGTTACAAGAGCTGGGGCGAACTGCTGCGCTTCCTCGGCAAGGAGAACCTGCCCGGCAGCTATCCCTATACCGGCGGCGTCTATCCGTACCGGCGTGCCGGCGAAGACCCGATCCGCATGTTCGCCGGCGAGGGCACGCCGGAGCGCACCAACCGCCGCTTCCACTACCTGAGCGTGGGTCAGCCGGCCGCGCGCCTGTCCACCGCCTTCGACAGCGTCACCCTGTACGGCGAGGATCCGGCGCCGCGCCCGGACATCTACGGCAAGATCGGCAATTCCGGGGTGAATATTCCCACCCTGGACGACATGAAGAAGCTGTACTCCGGCTTCGACCTGTGCGCGCCGACCACCAGCGTGTCGATGACCATCAATGGCCCGGCGCCGATGATCCTGGCGATGTTCATGAACACCGCCATCGACCAGCAGGTGGAGAAATACCTCAAGGCCGATGCGCAGCGCTGGGCGCAGGCCGAGCAGACCCTGGAGACCTTGTTCGAGGGCCGGCAGCGGCCGCGCTATCACGGCGAACTGCCGCCCACCAACGACGGCCTGGGCCTGGCCCTGCTCGGGGTCAGCGGCGATCAATTGGTCGACGCGCAGACCTATGCGCAGATCAAGGCGCAGACCCTGTCCAGCGTGCGCGGCACGGTGCAGGCCGACATCCTCAAGGAGGACCAGGCGCAGAACACCTGCATCTTCAGCACCGAGTTCGCGCTGCGCATGATGGGCGACATCCAGCAGTATTTCGTCGAGCAGAAGGTGCGCAACTTCTATTCGGTGTCGATCTCCGGCTATCACATCGCCGAGGCCGGGGCGAACCCGATCAGCCAGCTCGCCTTCACCCTGAGCAACGGCTTCACCATCGTCGAGTACTACCTGGCGCGCGGCATGCGCATCGACGATTTCGCGCCCAACCTGAGCTTCTTCTTCAGCAACGGCATGGACCCGGAGTACACCGCGATCGGCCGCGTGGCGCGGCGCATCTGGGCGCGGGCCATGCGCGAGCGCTACGGCGGCAACGAACGCAGCCAGATGATGAAGTACCACATTCAGACGTCGGGCCGCTCGCTGCATGCGCAGGAGATCCAGTTCAACGACATCCGCACCACGCTGCAGGCGCTGTACGCGCTGTTCGACAACTGCAACAGCCTGCACACCAACGCCTACGACGAGGCGATCACCACGCCGACCGAGGAAAGCGTGCGCCGCGCGGTGGCGATCCAGATGATCATCAACAAGGAGCTGGGGCTGAATTTCTGCGAGAACCCGTGGCAGGGCAGCTTCATCGTCGAGCAGCTCACCGACCTGGTGGAGGAGGCGGTGTACAGCGAATTCGAGGCGATCAGCGAGCGCGGCGGCGTGCTCGGCGCGATGGACACCATGTACCAGCGCGGCAAGATCCAGGAAGAGAGTCTGTATTACGAGCACAAGAAGCACGACGGCAGCCTGCCGCTGGTCGGGGTCAATACCTTCCTGCCCAAGCAGCACGCCGGCGAGACCGCGACCCAGATCGAGCTGATCCGCTCCACCGAGGAGGAAAAGGGCCAGCAGATCGCCAACGTGCGCGACTGGCAGAAGCGCCGCAACGGCATTGCGCCGGCGCAGCCGCTGCCAGCGGAACCGGGCGAAGTTGCAGGCGCGCCTGTTCCCGGCGATGCGGCCGGCCTCGGCTACCTGCAGCGTGCCGCACGCGAGCGCCGCAATGTCTTCGCCGCGCTGATGCAGGCGGTGAAGACCCACAGCCTGGGGCAGATCAGCCACGCGCTGTACGAAGTGGGCGGGGAGTACCGGCGCAACATGTAGCCGCCGGCCACGCCGGCCACGCCGGCCGTGGCGCGTGCGCTGAGGGTGCCTGCAGCCATGATGTCTGCGTTTGCCACCGCGCAGCGCGTTGCCTGCGGCATGCGCCTGGCGCCATTGCGGTCGCGGCCTGGGGAGACGCATAGTTGCGCATCGACGACTGGGGGTGTGGCGGATGAAGATTTGGGGATCGCTACTGCTGCTGGCTTGCGCGGCGACCGCGCGGGCCGCGGCGCCGGCCGAGGACGGCACTGCGGGGCCGCTGTTCGACACGGTCGCCGCACTGGACCAGCGCCTGTTCGGCGCCTACAACCGCTGCGACATGGCGGCGTTCGAGCAACTGTTCGTGCCCGACGTGGAGTTCTATCACGACACTGGCGGGGCAAGCTGGGACCGCAAGACCGTGGTGGACAACACGCGCAAGTGGATCTGCGGCAAGGTGCGCCGCGAATTGGTGGACGGCACGCTGCGGGTCTACCCGGTCAAGGACTTCGGTGCGATCGAGGAAGGCGAGCATCGCTTCTGCGAACTGGCCAGCGGGCATTGCGAGGGCATTGCCAAGTTCGTGATGGTGTGGCGTCAGGACCAGGACGGCTGGAAGCTGACGCGGGTGCTCAGCTACGGGCATCGCGCGGCGGCTGCGCCGGCGCCCTGAGCGTGCAGGGCGCCGGCGCCGCGCAGTCGCTGCGGCTTCGCGTGCAGGCCGGCGCCGCCGTTCAAGCAGGAATCTGCGCGCCATGCTTGAATGGCGTGGCGCGCCTGGCCATGGCTGCGCTTCCAGCCGGGTGGGGGATCTGGCGACCTTGCGGATGCCGATGATGGTGCCGTCGATTTGGATTGCAGGCGTTGCCGTCGTCTTGCTGCTGGGCATCGGCGGCTGGATGTGGCGCCGTGGGCGCCCGCGCGGATCTGTGGTGCCGATCGCCGTTGCGCGAACAGTCGCGGCGTCTGCGCACCGTGCCACCGCCGAAGACGCCGTCACGGATGCGGCGATCGCGGCGGAGCCGGGGCAGGGCGTGGCCGCAACTGCCGCCGAACTTTCCGCAGAGCAGGAATCCGCGCTGTTGCTGCGCCTGTACGCGCTGGCGTTCGCCGGCGTGCCTGCGCCCGAACCGAGCGCGGCGTCGCGTGCCGGGCAGGCCGAGATCGCCGCGGCGGCGGTCGCGGTCCTGGCGCGCATCGATGCGCATCCGCGCTATACGCCGCGCCGCCCGCAGCTGTTGCCGCAGCTGACCCGCGCAATCAACGATCCCGATGTGGGCGCCCAGGCCATCGCCGCGATTCTCGGCCAGGATCCGGCGCTGGCCGGCAACCTGCTGCGCATCGCCAACAGTGCCGTGTACCGCCGCCACGCCGAGCCGATCGAGAGCCTCGAGCGCGCGGTGGCGTTGCTCGGCACCGAAGGCCTGCGCCAGATCGTGCTGGCCGCGCTGCTGCAGCCGGTCATCGCCGACGACGGCAGCGCGTTCGGCCGCTGCGCGGCGCTGCTGTGGGAGCACACCTTGCTGTCGGCCAAGGCCACGGCGCGCCATGCCGAGGATGCAACGCGTGAGGATCCCGCGGCGGCGCAGCTGCTGGCGCTGTTGTATGGGTTGGGCACGGTCGCGGTGGTGCAGGTGGTACGCGATGCGTATGCCAGGCATGCCGCAGTGCGGCCAGATCCCGACGTGGTCGCCGGCTTACTGGAGAACTGGACTGGGCCGTGCGCGAAGGCCATCTCTGCCGATTGGGGACTATCCGAGCGAGTGCAGAAAGCGCTGGAGCAAACCGGGGCTCCAGCACTGCATGGCGGCAGTGCATTGGCGCGATCGCTGCGCAGTACGCGCGCATTGGTGGCTGCCGACCTGTTGGCTGCGCGTGATCGGCAGCACGATGTGACAGGGGCGGACGATTGATCGACGGCCAAACGTGATCATGGCAATAGCGTAAGCGCTGAGCCAATTGCGGACGCGGCGGCCTTGATGCGTCTTGCGAGGATGTATGCCGACGCTTTGAATTGCCGTGCCCGGACATGCGGCAAGTGTTGGATAGCGGCCGGCACGGCCGCACAGATCGCCGTTTCCTTTGATGAGAGGAGTTGCACCAATGGAAAGTACGCTGTGGGTGCCGATCATTGCAGGCGGATTCGGCCTGATGACCTTGCACATCAACAAAAGAAACAAGGTGTCTGAATTCAGACAGGCCTGGATCGATGCGATGCGCGAGGAACTCTCCTTGTTCTGCGGAGCAGCACGCACGCTTGGATCCTTGTTGGACCAGGGCCAGGGGACGGCGGCCAGCCGCAAGGTCATCGCCGACTGGGTGCGCGATGTGGACACGCATAACCAGAACGTGGAAGAGAACGGGTATTCAAACTTGAGGGTGGATGCGGAAGAGCGAAGGAAATATTTGCTGACGCTGACCGAACTCGAGGGAGCCATCGTGACTAAGCTGGACACGTATCTGGATGTGTGCAGGAAGAACCATTACAAGATCACGTTGCGCTTGAATCTCGCTGCCGAGGGCGATAACGGCACCGATCCGCTGCACCAGCAGATGGACGCGCAGCTCCAGTCGATCCTCGCCGGCCTCGGTCGTGGTTTGCAGGACGAGCCGTTCTCCTACGACCAGTTGCTGCAGAACATCGACGCCTTGCTCAAGACCTCAAGCCGCATGCTCAAACAGGAATGGGAGCGAGTGAAGGCGGGAGACCTGTTCCACGCACTGCGGGCCAAGTACCGGCGACTCGGTCTGTCGTCCTTCGATGTAATGCGTGATGGATAGTCAACTCTGCAGGACTGGCGTAAGTCAGCAAGGCCTCGATGCGCCCAGGCGGCCTGCGGGTCGATTGCCTCCGCGTTCCCGGCCTCTACCGCACTTTGATGCAGGTCGAAGCGCTGCGAACACCGGGTAAGGTTCCAGACTTTGTGGCCGCCGCACTTCGACGGCCAATTGCACCTGTCCCATCTGGCGCCATTGCCGCTGCGCCCAGAAAACGCAGCGGCGCCATCGGCCTTAATGCGCTGCCGCGCGGCTCAGCGCAGCGGCACGTCCGCGACCTTGTCCTGGTAATCGCGCTTGGGGTCGATGCCGAACAGCACCTTGATGCCGGCCACCAGGCTGGAACCGTTGAGCCAGATCTGCGCGTGGTCCGGATCCAGGCGCAGCAGCGCCAGCTTGGGATCGTCCTTGCCTTGCTCGTACCAGGCGTCGATGAAGCCGTTCCACAGGCGCTCGATCACTGCCTGGTCGTTGTCCACGCTGAGCGTGCCGCTGATGCTGGCAAACAGGTCGTGGTCCTTGGCGCTGAACGCGGCGATGACCCGCTGGCTCTGGGTCAGCTTCTGCACCAGGGCGTTGTCCTTGGAGGTGAAGAACCAGATCGGACCGCCGCGGTCGCCTTCGAATTGCGCCGTCATCGGCCGTGCATGGCCATCTTCCACGCCGTCCAGGCCGAGCATCACCGTGCGGTCGGATTTGAGCGCTTTCCAGAATTTCTCTTCCAGTTCCTGCGGGCTGGCCATGCGGGTCTCCGATAGGGCGTGAATGCCTGCCGGCACTGTGCATTGGCGCGCGCAGGCGGGTCGTGACGGAGGCGTCGACGGGGCGTGTAGGCGCCGTCCGTTGCCTGCGTCCGTGCAGCGTCCCGGCCACGCAAGTTGTTCCCTGGGGCACAGCTATGGACGCCGCTTCGGTGCCACACTGCAAGTCCTATCGTTGGTCAAGGAGTGCGTCGCGATGGCATCGCTGGATCTGTATCTACCGCAGTTGTTGCAATTCGAAGGGGGCTTCGTCGACGATCCGTCCGATCCCGGCGGCGCCACCAACCGCGGCATCACCCTGGCGACGTTCCAGCGCTATGCGCAGCCGTTGCTCGGCGAGCAGCCGACGCTGGACGCACTGCGCGCGCTGACCCCGGAGCAGGCCGGCGTCATCTATCGGACTGCCTACTGGGACAAGCTGGACGGCGATCAGATCGCCTCGCAACTGTTGGCCGAGATCCTGTTCGATTTCTACGTCAATGCCGGGACCGAGGCGGTGCTGCTGCTGCAGCGGGTCCTGCTGCAGCTGGGAGCGACAGGCCTGGCCACGGACGGGGAAATGGGGCCTGTCACGCTGGCGGCGTTGCAGGCGGCCGACCAGGCGCAGGTCTATGCGGCGTATCGCCAGGGCCGGATCGATTACTACGACCGGTTGGCGCAGGAGCGCCCGGCCGACGACAAATTCCTGAAGGGTTGGCTGGCACGCGCGGATTGGTTCCCGGCGACGTTGCCGTCCACATCCACCGCTGCCGCGCCGGCCACCGGCGTCGCCTGAGTCGCAACAGGAGGCGATGACGCCTGCCGCTGCGCATGGCCGGCGACACTGGGGCTGCGCGCAGTGGCGGGAGCCGGTACGCGACCGGTTCCGCCGGCGCCGCTCAGGTGCCGCTGTCGGGCGTCTTCGCTTCGGCGTCCGCTGCGGCCTTGGCCGCCTCGCGGGCTTCGCGCTTGCGCGCGTCCTTCTCGTCCTGCTGTTTCTTCTTGGCGATTTCGCGCTGACGTTTTTCGAAGGAATAGTTGGGCTTTGCCAAGTGGATGCCTGCCGTATGAGAGATGGGGCTCCCAGTGTAACCCCTGCGTGCCGGGGTGGTGGCGGGCCGTATGGACAGGCCACGCGCGCGGCGTGGCCTGTCCGGGTCCGGGAGTACGGCCCTCCCGGGCCTGGGCTTACGGACTCAGGTAGGGCTGGATGCTGGAATACACGTCGGAAAGGCGCGAGTAGTAGTCCGGGTCGCTGGGCGCGCTGCAGTACGAGGTGCCGCCGTACAGGCCGCCGCGCAGCTGGTAGGCGCCGCTGCTGTTGACGGTGAACAGGCCGGAGCCGGAGGAACCGCCTTCGGTGACGCCGGTGTTCCAGACCACCTTGTACAGCGGCGACTTGCCGTCGATCGACGACGACAGCGCGGTGACGCTGCCCAGCGAGTACTTCTTCACGTCGCCGGCGGGGTGGTGGATGCCCTCGATCGCGGTGCCGGTGGAACCGATCGCCGAACTGCTCCAGCCGGCATAGAAGGCGCCGCTGGGCGGGGCGGTCTTCAGTTCCAGCAGCGAGGTGTCGCGGGTGGTGTTGGCGTGGCGCAGGTAGGCGCCGCCGCTGAGCGTGGTGTAGGACGAGCTGACCGTGGAGCCGTTGCAGGTGGTCGCGTCGTAGAACCAGTAGGTCTGCAGGGTGTTGGCCACGGTCTGGGTGCTGATGCAGTGCGCCGCGGTCCAGAACAGGTACTTCTTCGGCGAGTTGCTGTTGTTGAGCAGGGTGCCGGTGCACAGGTAGGAGCCGCTGCTGGTGCTGAACACCATGCGCGCCACCGACTTGGCGGCCGAGGTGAAGCCGCTGCTGGGGCTGGCGCGGCAGACGATGTCGCGCTCGCACGAATCGCTCTCGCCGATCATCGGCCGCATCATTTCCTCGCTGGCGACGGGATTGATGTCCATGTGCGAGATCTGCGGGATCTTCAGCGCGAAGCCCTGCGGGTACTGGCCGGCCGGCAGTTCGATCTCCACCACCAGGCGCGAGCCGGACACCGCCGCGGACCAGCCTGGCTCGCTGCCGGCGAAATCGGCGCCGCTCTGTTCGAACACGCGGCCGTCGTCGCCGGCGAAGCGCAGCGTGGCCTTGCTCGGGTCGCCCGGCTGAGCGCCGCTGCCGCTGAGCTGCAATGCCGCGCGCAGCGCCGCCGCATCGGTGGAGACGATCTCGAAGCTGGTGACCTGCGCGCCGTTGGGCAGGCTTTGCCAGTTGAGCCGGCGCAGGTTGATCGCCGGCTTGGCGATGTCGCGCGAGAAGCCGATCTGCAGCGGCTGGCCATGCTTGACCTGCTGGCCGCGCAGTTGCTTCATCGTCGCGGCCTGGGCGCTGTCGGGAGCGCCGAGTTCGATGACCCGCGGCGCATGCGCGCTGCCGATGGCGAAGCTGCGCAGTTCGGCGCCGCCGAGCGCGGCGGCACTGGCGCTGGTTTCGACGGGAGCGGAGTCCATCTCGGCCGCGGGGGGATTGGCGGCCATGGCGACGGGGGAAAGGCCGGAGATGCCGGCGAGCAAGGCCAGGTACAACGCGTGCTTGCGATTCATGGATCTTCCTTCTTCTAGAAGACGACAGGACCATCCGGCAGGGGACCGGATGCCGTTGCACCCACTTCCAAGGTGCATGCCGAGGCTACGGGCGCCGACTCGGCGATTGCGTGCGCGACGTCACGCGTACGTGGCCGATTTCGTAGACAGGTGCGTCGTTGCGATGCGCCGTCGCACGCGTCTACAACCGGTGTCAGCGCTGGCGTGCGCGCGCCAAAGGCCGGCATCACAAGTGCGCAGCGTTGCGACCGCAGGCGCTGAGGTCATGTTGCGACGCAACGTGCGCCCTCTCTAATTGTCATATAAATATGAACATAGCTGGAAAACACTGCTTGCTGTCGCTGTAGTTGTCGCCACCACCGGCACGAACTTCGCTGTCCATCGCGCGCAGCTTCAAGGCCGATGTCGGTTTCGATACGCAGGTCAATTTCGTCAGTACCGGAGAGAGTTCGAATGACAAGCCGTGCGCCCTTCAAGCGTAAGTACCCGAAGCACAGGAATCCCCTCGCCAGCGCCTTGGGCCTGGCGATGCTGACGCCGGTCCTGGCGTGGGCGCAGGCCACGCCCACCGCGCCTGCCGAGCAGGGCGGGCAGGATGCCGCTGCGCAGCCGGCCAGCGGCGAGGTCAAGACGCTGGACAGCATCTCGGTCACCGGCGTGCGCGAAAGCCTGCGCTCGGCGCAGGCGATCAAGCAGGACGCGACGCAGGTCGTGGATTCGGTGCAGGCCCAGGACATCGGCAAGCTGCCGGATGCGAACACGGTGGAAGCGCTGCAGCGCATCACCGGCGTGCAGATCCAGCGCCGTTATGGCGAAGGCGCCACCGATTTCGATCACCGTACGCAGCCAGCGGTCACCGTGCGTGGCCTGACCCAGGTGCGCAATTTCCTGGACGGGCGCGATACGTTTTCCGCTTCCGGCGGCCGCACCCTGGACCTGGAAGGCATTCCGCCGGAGCTGCTGTCCGGTATCGACGTCTACAAGAATCCGCCTGCGAACATCATCGAGGGCGGTGTCGGCGGCGTGGTGAACCTGCGCACCCGGCTGCCGTTCGATGCGCCCGGCCGGGTCATCAGCGCCACCGTCAAAGGCAACTACTACGACCGCGCCGACAAGACCGGCGGATCGGCCTCGGGCCTGTACAGCGACCGCTTCGACACCGACGCCGGCGAGATCGGCGTGTTGTTCAATGTCGGCTATGGCCGCTCCAGCTATCGCCAGGACGGCATCCTGACCGGCCCGTTCGTGGCGGTGCCGGACGGCGTCATCGCCGGCGCGCCGAGCGGCGCGCAGATTCCCTCCGGCTTCCAGATCTACGACGACGGCGGCGACCGCAAGCGCCTGGGCACGGCGGCTGCGCTGCAGTGGAAGCCGTCCGATACGGTGCTGGTCACCGGGCAGTTCCTGCGCACGACCTACGACTTCTACCGGCAGGGCAAGTACTTCTATCAGGCCAACCGACGCGAGGCGGCGTCGCCGTTGGCGGGCGCGGACTTCACCTTCGACAAGAACGGCTACGCGACCTCGGGCGCGCTGGACAACCAGATGTTCGAGTCGGCGCGTTACGACCAGGATCTCACCTCGACCAATACCAACTACAGCCTCAATCTGCGTTGGAATCCCAGCGACAAGCTGGCGGTGACGTTCGACGCGCAATACCTCACCTCGTCCTACGATGCCGACCGCAACGGCTTCGTCGTCTCGCTCTACGACCGCGCCTCGGAGGACAGCAGCAACGCGCTCAACCGCTCGATCGTCGACTTCGACCTGCGCGGCGGCAACCCGCGCTTCAACGTGCGCGATCCGGCGTTGCTGAGCGATCCCAACAACTATGCCGCCAGCTATATCGCCGATGCGCTGACCCGCAACGACGCCGACCAGCTGGCGCTGCAATCGGACCTGGAATATTTCACCGAGGGCGGTTTTTTCACCAAGCTCAGCGCCGGCGTGCGCTACGCCGACAGCAGCATCGACCTGCGCGGCACCTGGAACGCGGCCTGCCTGGGCGTGGACGGACCCGATCCCAACTGCGCCACGAGCCTGGTCTATCCGTCGGTCTCGGCGCATCCGGAACTGGTGCGCAAGGGGCCGTCGCCGGACTTCTTCGACGGCAAGACCCTGACCGGTGGCGTGCTGTATCCGGAGTTCGCCGGCGGCGGCGGCCTGTTCGACCGCACCACGCGCACCGAGGCGCTGTTCGGCTTCGCGCCGCAGACCGCGTTCAAGCCGAGCGACCTCAACCACCAGAGCGAAAAGACCTGGGCCGGCTATTTCACAGCCGACTACGACACCGAGCTCGCCGGGCTGCGCCTGGACGGCAACATCGGCGTGCGCCTGCTCAAGACCACCACCGGCTCGGACGGCGCGGTGTTCATGGACGGCGGCGGCATCACTCCGCTGTCGGTCGAACGCACCTACAACGACGTGCTGCCCAGCTTCAACCTGCGCGCGCACCTGAGCGACACCCTGCAGGCGCGCCTGGCCTATTCGCAGCTGATCGCGCGGCCCAATTTCGACCAGATGTCGACCAACGTCTCGCTGGGCGCGTCGAGCCAGCTCAATCCGATCACCGGGCGGCCCGGCGGCTCCTCGGGCAATCCGTTCCTGCGCCCGGTCCAGTCGGACAACTACGATGCGACGCTGGAATGGTACTTCGCTCCTGCCGGCTCGCTCACCGCCGGCCTGTTCTATAAGAAGGTGAACGGCTTCCTGGCCAGCGGCACCGTGGTGCGCAACTACAACGGCCTGGATTACGACATCAGCACTTCGCTCAACACCGGCAACGGCACCATCCGCGGCGCCGAATTCGCCTACCAGCAGTTCTACGATTTCCTGCCCGGTTTGCTGAGCGGCCTGGGGTTCCAGTTCAACTACACCTATGTGGACAGCAGCGTGTCCAATCCCTTCGCCACTGCCGGCTCCGACATTCCGGCCACGGTGCCGCTGGAGAAGTTGTCCAAGCACAGCTACAACGCGGTGGCCCTGTACGAGAAGGGCCCCATCACCGCGCGCCTGGCCTGGAGCTGGCGTGGCGAATACCTGGACACCACCCAGGGCAGCGGCGCCAACGGCATTCCGCAGTACCAGAAGCCCTACGCATCGCTGGATGCCTCGGTCAGCTACAACGTCAACGAGCACGTCGCGCTGTCGTTCGACGCGGTGAACTTGAACAACCGCATGAACGAGATCTACATCGGCACGGCGAGCGCGCCATTGCGGTACGAACTCAACGACCGGCGCTACGGGTTCTCGGCACGGGTCACGTACTGATGCGATGGGGGTCCGCTTCGGCGATCGAAGCGGGCCGCATCCGGCCCATGCCTGCATGGGCCGGGCACCTGCGATCGATGTCATGCAAGGACCGATGAAGATGGGATCACGCTGGGTAGCGCAGCGGTGCCGGTGGCAACGGACGTGAGTGCCGGCGAGCCGTTGCGCCACATCGCGATCGTCGGCGGTGGCACGGCGGGCTGGATGGCCGCGGCGGCCCTGGTGCGCGTGCTCGGCGCAAGCGCCACGCGTATCACTCTGGTCGAGTCCGAGGCGATCGGCACGGTCGGGGTGGGCGAGGCGACGATTCCGCCGATCGCGCTGTTCAACGCCTTGCTCGGCATCGACGAAAACGCGTTCCTGCGCGCCACCCAGGGCAGTTTCAAGCTGGGCATCGAATTCGTCGACTGGCTGCAGCCGGGACAGCGCTATTTCCATCCGTTCGGCACCTATGGCCTCGACTTCGGCACCGTGCCGTTCGACGGCCTGTGGCGGCGCATGCACCGCGACGGCCAGGCCGAACCGTTGGCGGCGTATTCGCTCAATACCCTGGCGGCGATGCGCGGGCGCTTCATGCGGCCGCAGCAAGGCGATGCCTTGCTGTCGCGGCTGGGTTACGCCTTCCATTTCGACGCCTCGCTGTATGCGCGGCTGTTGCGCGAGTACGCCGAGAGCCGCGGCGTGACGCGGCTGGAGGGCAAGGTCGAGCAGGTGCTGCGGCGTGCGCCCGACGGCGGCATCGCCGCGCTCGTGCTCGAGTCCGGTACGCGCATCGATGCCGATTTCTTCATCGACTGCTCCGGCTTTCGTAGCCTGCTGATCGCGGACGCGCCCGATGCCGGGTTCGTCGACTGGTCGCATTGGCTGTTCAACGACCGCGCGGTGGCGGTGCCATCGGAGCGCTCGTCGGCGTTCACGCCTTACACCCGATCGACCGCACGCGAGGCGGGCTGGCAATGGCGGATTCCGCTGCAGCATCGCACCGGCAACGGTTACGTCTATTCGAGCGAACATCTGTCCGACGATGCCGCCGCCGCGACGCTGCTGGCCAACCTGGACGGGAAGGCCCTGGCGGAGCCGCGCACGCTGCGCTTCCGTGCCGGCCGGCGCGAACGCTTCTGGTCCGGCAATTGCCTGGCGCTGGGGCTGGCGGCGGGCTTCCTGGAGCCGCTGGAATCGACCAGCATCCACCTGATCCAGGCCGGCATCGCCCGCTTCCTGGAGATGCTGCCCGACCGTGCCGGCAACCCGGCCGACATCCGCCGCTACAACCGGCTGATGGCGCAGGAGTTCGACAGCATCCGCGACTTCATCATTCTGCACTTCCACGTCACCGCGCGGCCCGGCGCGTACTGGGAGCGTGCGCGCACGATGCCGATCCCCGACAGCCTGGCCGAACGCCTGCAGGTCTTCGCGCAATCGGGCCGGGTGTTCCGCGAGGCCGACGAACTCTTCAGCAAGACCAGCTGGCTGGCGGTGATGGAGGGGCAGGGCCTGCGCGTGCACGGATTCGATCCGCTGGCGGCGGCGATGCCGGCCGCGGAGGGCGCCGCGCGGCTGCAACGCGTCGCCGCGGCGGCGGCGATGGCGGTGGAGCGGATGCCGGCGCACGCCGACTTCGTCCGCGCCCACTGCGCCGCGACCTGAGCGCCTGCAGGCAACCACACCGACCCGACCCGGAGACAGCACGCACGCCATGCAGATGCCATCGACCAACAGCATCGCCCGCACGCGAGTCTGGCGCTGCCTGCGCGGCGGCGCGATCGCGCTGCTCCTGGCCCTGGTCCCGGCCATGGCGGTGCAGGCGCAGGACAGCCGTTTCGTCGTCGCCGCCGACGGCCGCCGCAGTTTCACCGTGGACGGCATGCCGTGGCTGCTGCTGGGCATGCAGCTCAACAACAGCAGCGGCACCCCGGCGCAGTTGCGGCAGTTGCAGGCGTCGATCGCGCGCAGCCACTGCAACACGGTGATGGTCCCGGTGTCCTGGCAGGAACTGGAGCCGGTCGCCGGCCGCTACGACTTCAGCCTGGTCGACGGCTTGGTCGCCGAGGCGCGGCGGCAACAGGTGCGGCTGGCGCTGTTGTGGTTCGGCACCTGGAAGAACGGCGGCATGGCCTACGTGCCCGATTGGGTGAAACGCGATCCCGTGCGCTACCCGCGCGTCATCGACGCCGATGGCCGCTCGATCGACGCGCTCTCGCCGCTGGCGGCGGCCAGCCGCGACGCCGATGCGCGCGCCTTTGCGGCGCTGATGCGGCACCTGCGCGACATCGACGGCAAGCGCCGCACCGTACTGATGGTGCAGGTCGAGAACGAGGCCGGCACGCTCGGCGCCGAGCGCGACCATTCCGCCGCCGCGCAGGCGCTGTTCGCCAGCCAGGTGCCGTCCGACATGCCCGGCGCCGCGCAGGCGCTATTCGCCAGCCAGGTGCCGGCCGACATGCCCGGCGCCGCGCCCGGCGACTGGACCGCCGCGTTCGGCGCGCGCGCACCGGAGGCGTTCATGGCCTACCACACCGCGCGCTACATCCAGGCGGTCGCCGCGGCGGGCAAGGCCGCCTACGACCTGCCGCTGTACCTCAACGTCTGGCCGCGCGAGCAACCCGGCCTGCTGCGGCCCGGCCTGTCCTCGCCCAGCGGCGGCGCAGTGTCCTGGCTGTTGCCGATGTGGAAGGCGCTGGCGCCGGCGATCGACGTCGTCGGCGTGGACAACTACGACACCAACGTCGCGCCCTATACCGCCATCGCCGCGGCCTACGACCGCCCGGACAATCCCTTGTTCGTGCCGGAGACCGGCGGGTCGGCCGCGCATGCGCGGCACATGTTCCTGGTGCTGGCGCGGCCCTTCGCGGTGGGTGTCGGCAAGTTCGGCATCGGTGAGGACTTCGCCCTGGATGCCGAGGGCCGCGAGACGCTGGATCCGGTCGCCGTCAACTTCCGGCTGCTGCGCGACGCGGCGCGGTTCCTGGTGCCGTTGCGCGATGCCGGGCGGGTGCAGGCCGCGGTGGAAGAGGAGGGCATCGCCAACGTGGCGCTGGCGTTCTCGCAGCTGGATGTCGCGGTGCGCTTCGGCGAGGTCCGCGACGGCTATGGCGGGCCGCGCGGGCAGGGCAACGCGGCGCCGAACGGCCGCGTGCTGGTCGCCGAAGTGGAACCCGAACGGTTCCTGGTCACCGGCGCCAACGCCAACCTGGCGTTCGCCGCAAAGCTCGGTGCGCGCGGCACGGCGCAGCTGCTCACGGTGGAAGAGGGGCATTTCGACGACGGGCGCTGGGTGCGCGAGCGCCTGCTCAACGGCGACGAAACCTATTTCGGACTGCGTTTGCCCGAACGCGGCGGCAGCCTGATGGTGACGCTGATGCAGGCGGCGCATGAGTAGCGCCGTACTGCCTCGCCCGCGCATGCCGCGCACATGGACTGCGCGGCTGCGGTGCCGCTGGCTTGGCGGCATCGCGCTCGCGACGTTGGCGCTGCCGTGCCTAGGCGCGCCGCTGTGCGACGCCGACGCGCCGGTCACCGTCGCCTTGCGCGCGGACCTGCAGTCGCCGCGGACCCGCTTCGAGGGCTTCGGCACGGCGCTGGCCTGGTTTGCCAACGTGACCGGCGCCTATCCGGATCCGCTGCGCAACCGCCTGGCCGATCTGCTCTATGGCCGCGACGGCCTGGGCTGGGTCATCGCCCGCTACAACATCGGCGGCGGCAATGCGGCCGACACACCGCCGTATCTGCGCCCCGGCGCGGCGATACCGGGGTTCTGGCGGCAGCCGGCGGGCGCATCGGGCAAGGATTGGTGGCGTGCCGACGATCCGGCGCTGTGGGATTGGTCGGCCGACCAGGGCCAGCGCTGGTGGCTGGACGCGATCCGCGCGCGGGTGCCTGCGGATCAGCGCATCTTCGAGGCGTTTTCCAACTCGCCGCCGTGGTTCATGACCGTGAGCGGGCGCGTCTCCGGTGCCGAGCATGGGCTGGACGACAATCTGCGGCCCGGCCAGGAGGCGGCGTTCGCGGCGTATCTGGCGCAGGTGGTGGACGAACTGCAGCGTCGCCACGGCATCGCCTTCCGCACCCTGTCGCCGGTCAACGAGCCGGGCACGCCCTACTGGTTCGCCGCCAACACCCAGGAAGGCGCGCACTGGAGCGTGCCGGCGCAGGAACGCATCCTCCAGGCCAGCGACCGCGCGCTGCGTGCGCGCGGCTTGCGTACCCGGGTCGCGGCGATGGACGAAACCAGCGCGCTGGGCTTCATCCACAACTGGTCCGGCTATGCGGACGCCACCAAGGCGGTGCTGGGCCAGCTCAACGTGCACAGCTACGACAGCACCGGCCAGACCGGCGTGCGCGATATCGCCGCCGCCAGCGGCATTCGCCTGTGGATGTCGGAAAACGACCTGTCGCCGCCCAACGTGGCCGAGGGCGTGGACGACATGCGCCCGGCGTTGGCGCTGGCCGAGCACATGGTGCTGGACCTCAAGCGCCTGGAGCCGTCGGCGTGGGTGTTCTGGCAGGCGATCGAAACGTCCGCGGCCGGCAAGCCCGGTGCGGCTCGCCATTGGGGCCTGATCCGGATGGACCTGAGCGCCGCGGCGGCGGCGGAGCATCCCTTCCAGGTCACCCGCAAGTACTGGGCCATGGCCAACTTCAGCCGCTATCTGCGGCCGGGCATGCGCCTGCTGCAGGTGGACGATGCGGATACGGTAGCGGCGCTGTCGGCGGACGGGCGCGACCTGGTATTCGTGCACGTCAACGCCGGGCTGACCGCGCGGCGCCTGGTGATTGCGGAACAGGGGCTGGGGCCTGGTGCGTGGTCGCAGCAGGTGATCGTCACCTCGGCCGCGCAGCGCGCCGAAACCGCTTGCCGCCGCGCCGCCGCGCCCGGTGCGCAAACGGCGCTGGCGCCGCCGCAGTCGGTGGTCACCGTGGTCCTGCGCAAACAATGAGGCCGGCCCGCGCCCCGCCGCGTGGCCGTGCATGTTTACGCGTTGCAGTGCCGGCGCTGCATCCCGACGTTGGGAATCGCCGCTGCAGTGTGACCCGATTCGCTGTTTTGTACACGAGGGGCTTTCGATGAAACCGACAGTGCGACAACGACTCCTGGCCAATGCAAGCGTCTTGCTGCTGCTCGGCCTGCACATGGCCACGGCCTGGGCCGCCGCCGATACGCGGCCCGAATGGGAGCGCCCGGAGGTCAACGAGATCGACCGGCTGCCGGCGCGGGCCACATCCTTCCCGTACGAATCGGTGGAATTGGCCAAGGCCGGCCGCATCGCCGACTCGCGTTACCACCTCGCGCTCAACGGCGACTGGCGCTTCATGTTCTCGCCCACGCCGGAGCAGCGCCCGGCGCAGTTCTACCGCGACGATTACGACGTGTCGGCGTGGAAGACCATTCCGGTGCCGTCCGACTGGCAGGCGCAGGGCTACGGGCAGCCGCTGTACAACAACATCCAGTACCCATTCCCGGCCAACCAGCCGTTCATCCCCCACGCCATCAACAGCGTCGGCTCCTACCGGCGGGAGTTCGAGGTGCCGCAGGGCTGGGACGGGCGCCGGGTGCTGCTGCACATCGGCGCGGCCGGCGCGGCCTACTACGTCTGGGTCAACGGACAGCGGGTCGGCTACAGCGAGGATTCCAAGCTGCCGGCCGAATTCGACGTGACCGCGCAGCTGCGCCCGGGCCGCAACTCGGTCGCGATCGAGGTCTATCGCTGGTCCGATGGCAGTTATCTGGAAGACCAGGATTTCTGGCGGGTCAGCGGCATCGAGCGCGATGTCTACCTGCTGGCCACGCCGCAGACCTGGCTGCGCGATTTCTTCGCGCGCGCCACCCTGGATGCGCGCTACGTCGGCGGAGCGTTGGATGTCGACGTCGGCCTGCTGCATGCGGCCAAGGGCACGCGGGTCACCGCCACGCTGCTCGACGGCGACACGCCGGTGCTGGTGCGGCAGGCGACGCTGGCGGCGGCCAAACAGGAGCAGGCGCTCACGCTGTCCGGGGCGATCGGCAAGGTGCGCCCGTGGAGCGCGGAAACGCCGAATCTGTACACCTTGCTGCTGGAGGTCCATGCCGCCGATGGGCGGCTGATCCAGGCCAGCGCCAGCCGCATCGGCTTCCGCACGGTAGAGGTCAAGGACGGGTTGGTCAAGGTCAACGGCAAGCCGGTCAAGATCCGCGGCGTGAACCGGCACGAGCACGATCCGCAGACCTTCCACGTGATCTCCGAAGCCTCGATGCGGCGCGACATTGAGTTGATGAAGCAGAACAACATCAACGCCGTGCGCACCTCGCACTATCCGAACGCGGAGTTGTGGTACGCCCTGGCCGACGAATACGGCCTGTACGTGATGGACGAGGCGAACATCGAGTCGCATGCCTACATGGAGGCCGGCAACGAGGGCATGCGCCCGCGCGAGAAGGTGCAGCTCGGCTACGACCCGAAATGGGAGCTGGCGCACCTGCAGCGGGTGCAGCGGATGTTCGAGCGCGACAAGAACCATCCGTCGATCATCTTCTGGTCGCTGGGCAACGAGGCCGGCATCGGCCCGAATTTCGAGAAGGCCGCCAACTGGCTGCACGCGCGCGACACGACCCGGCTGGTGAGCTACCTGGGCTGGGGCACGCTGTACGCGCAGCACGAGCCCAATGCCTATGCCGACATCTACGCGCCGATGTACGACTCGGTGGCGCGCATCGTCGATTACGCGACGAGCACCGAGTATGCGCAGAAGCCGCTGATCATGTGCGAGTACGCGCATGCGATGGGCAACAGCCTGGGCGACCTGAAAGCCTATTGGGACGCCATCTATGCGCACGACCGCCTGCAGGGCGGCTTCATCTGGGACTGGGTGGACCAGAGCACGCTGCTGAAGACCGCCGATGGCCGGCCGTACTGGGGCTATGGCGGCGACTACGGACCGAACCCTTCCGGCCAGAGCGCGATCGAGTTCGGCGACGGCCTGCTGCAATCGGACCGCACCCCGAACCCGCACCTGCACGAGTTGGCCAAGGTCTACGGGCCGATCCAGTTCGAGGCCATCGACGCCGACCGCGGGCGCTTCCTGGTGCGCAACCGGCATGCCTTCATCGACCTGTCGGGATTTTCCTTCGACTGGCAGATCCGCCAGGACGGGCGGGTGGTGCAGGAGGGCCGCGCGCCGGACCTGGCGATCGCCGCCGGCGCGGCCGGCGAGCTGCAGCTGGACCTGCCCGCATTGCACAAGCAGGCCGGCGCCGAGTACCTGATCAGCGTGCGCGCCCACGCGCGCGAAGGCACGATCCCGCTGGTGCCCGCCGGGCACGTGGTGTCCTGGGAGCAGTTCGCGCTGGCATCGCCGCCGGCGGCTGCAGCGGCGCCGCGTACGGATGGCGCCGCGGTTTCGCTGCACGAGGCGGCGGGCGAAGTGAGCCTGCGCGCGGCGGGCGCGGAACTGCGCATCGACCGCGGCACCGGACTGGTCGCGCGGTATGCCTACCGCGGCCAGGAATTGCTGCAGGGCGGTGCGCCCAACTTCTGGCGCGCGCCGACCGACAACGACATCGGCACCGGCCTGTATGCGACGCACCTGGTGTGGAAGACCTTGTCGGAAACGCGCCGGGTGCGTTCCGTCGTCGCCAGCAAGGCCGATGACGGCAGCGCCAGGATCGAGGTCGGTTTCGATCTTGGCGGCGACGGCGCGACGGCCGACGTGCGCTACGACGTCGCCTACCTGATGGCGCGCGACGGCTCGGTGGAGGTCACCGCGCGCTTCGACCCGCGCTATCCCGGCCTGCCGGATCCGTTGCGCGTCGGCCTGGCGTTCACCATGCCCAGCCGCTTCGTCGACCTGGCCTGGTATGGCCGCGGTCCGCACGAGACCTATGCCGATCGCTACAGCAGCGGCGAGATCGCGCTCTATGCGGGCAAGATCGCCGAGCAGCACCACGACTACATCCGCCCGCAGGAAACCGGCAACAAGGTCGGTGTGCGCTGGTTGCGGCTGGCGCCGCAGCAGGGCGCGGCGCTGACCGTGAGCGGGTCCGCGCCGCTGTCGGTCAACGCGCTCGCGTTCCCGTATTCGGACCTGGAGCGCAGGCCGGTCGGCAGCGCGCACAGTTCCGATATCCGTGCCCATGACCGGGTGTCGCTGCTGATCGACGATCGCCAGATCGGGGTGGGCGGCGACGACCAGTGGAGCAAGTGGGGCCAGCCGCACGCGGCGTATCGCATCGCGCTGCAGCCGGCGAGCTACCGGTTCCGCCTGCAGCCGAACGCGACGCCGGACAGCGTTGCCGAGCAGGCGGCGCCCGGGCGCGACGAGTGAGCGGTGGCAGGGCGGCGCAGCACGGCGAGACGCGTGTTGCGGGCTCATACCCGTTCGCGGCGCGAGCGCTTCCGAACGGCTGCGGTGAACTGCTTGCCGGCCGGCGACACGTGTGCCCGCCCGGTGTCCGGGACGTGTCCGCGCATGTCCCGGGCCACGGAATTTGCTGTGAAAAAATCAAGACTTCCGCGCCGAAATCGCCGTGCTACTCTCGATCTTTCCTTGTAAAAACGGCTGCCTGCAATGAAATCCCACCATCTGGGAAGGGGGACGCGACAGTTCGGAAGCACGACGCTTAGCTCGCAATTGCTCGATGCGCTGGGGCGCGATGTCGTGGCCGGAATTTATGGTTTGCAGAGTTTCCCCACCGAGGCGGAGATCTCCTCGGCGTATGCCACCAGCCGCAGCGTGACCCGCGAGGCGATCAAGATGCTGACCGCCAAGGGCCTGCTGTCCGCACGCCCGCGCAGCGGCATCGTGGTGCGGCCCGAACAGACCTGGAGCCTGCTGGATCCGGACGTGCTGCGCTGGATGCTGGAGCGCAAGTTCTCGCACAGCCTGCTGCGTTCCTTCACCGAAATGCGCCAGGGCATCGAGCCGATGGCGGCCAAACTGGCCGCGCAGCAGGGCAATGCCGAGGCGATCGGCAAGATCGAGCACGCGCTGCAACGCATGATCGCGGCTGGCCGTGGCGAAGATGATCACCTGTCCTCGGACGTGGCCTTCCATGTCGCGATCCTCGACGCGACCGGCAATCCGTTCTACATGCAATTCCACGAGCTGGTGAACACCGCGCTGAGTTTTTCGATCCAGTTCACCAACCGCATCCGCGGGCACACGGCGAGCATCCCGGCGCATCGGCGGGTCCTGAACGCGATCAAGAGCGGTGACGGGGACAAGGCGCAGGCGGCGATGTTCACCATCATCCACGACGTGCGGTCGCTGATTGCCGGCGAAGAAAGCCGGGAAGCGAAAAAAAAGAAGCGCTCGTAAGGGCTGGCAGCTGGGCTGCGCGCCGATCGCCTGCGTGATGGAAGCGTCGCTGTCGCGCCGCCGGCGGCTGACCTGCGGCCTCGCGGCGGATGCATTGTCTACAAAAACAGTCCTCCTGCGTGCAGGAGGACTGTCGGTGCGCACCTGTCTCGGGGACGCTGCCGCGCGATCAGCGGCCGCGCGCGCTGGCCGGGACGAACTTGTACAGCTTGTGCACGCCGGTGCCGAAGTTGAAGCGGCTATAGCCCGCGCCCCAGTACACCGCACCGTCCACCACGGCCGGCGCGCTGGACACCGAACCGCCGGCATCGAAGCTCCACAGGGTCTTGCCGGTCTCGGCGTCGAGCACGGTCATCGCGCCGGACATCGAACCCGCGTAGACCAGTCCGGGCGAGGACGCGAGCGGGCCGCGGCCGCCGGCGCCGAACGTGGTCTGGATCGGATCGATGCCCGGCACCTTCACCTGCCACAGGATCTTGCCGCTGGCCGCGTCCAGCGCCGCCCACGCGCCGGCGTTCCAGGTCTCGGTGTTGCCGGGGGCGAGGGTGTAGCTGGTGTGGTTGTTGTTGTTGATGGCCACGTACACGCGCGACTTGAGCGAATCCACCGACGAGCCCCATTCGATGCCGCCGGCGGTGCCGCCCGGCCCGACCTGGGTGGACCACACGGTGCGCCCGCTGTCGGCGTCGAAGGCCCAGTACACGCCGCTCTTCTGCCCGGCGCCGACCAGGGCCTGGCGCTTGCCGTTGCGGATCGCGGTGAACAGGTTGGCGCCGCCGCCGCTGAAGTCGTAGTCCGGTCCCTGCGGTTCCTGGCACACGCCGGCAGTCGGCGCGACCAGGCACGACAGCGACCAGGCATCGGCGCCCTGCAGGCGGCGCGTCCACACCGGCTTGCCGCTGCGCATGTCCAGCGCCAGCACCGAGTCCACGTAGTTGTCCGGCGCCAGGCAGGCCAGTTGCGCGGTCTTGTCGCCATTGGCGTTCTTGACGCAGCTGGCCACGTCCAGCGGCACCGAGTAGTTGTTGCCGGTGGTGGCGTAGACGCGCTGCCGTTGCGGGTCGAGCGCCAGCGTGCCCCACACCGAGGCGCCGGTGTAGCCCTCCGGCGCGGTGCGGAAGCTCCACAGCAGCTTGCCGGTCTTCAGGTCGAGCGCGGCCACGCTGCCGCGGAACGAGAATTTGTAGCCAGGCGTCATCCCGCCCCAGTCGCCGGAAGACACGCCGACGTAGACGCGATCGCCGTACACCACCGGCGAGGCGGTGATGCGCGCCTGCGCATTGGCTTCGACCACGGTCTTCCACAGCAGCTTGCCGGTGTTCTTGTCGATCGCCACGACCGTGCCGCTGGCCTGGTCGCCGACCAGCACGCTGTCGCGCGCGATCGCCGGGCTGTTGCGCGACAGCGAGGCGGCGTTGCCGGTGTAGTCGGACAGTTTCACCTGCCACACCGCCTTGCCCAGCGCGGTGTCGATGCGATACAGCTGGCCGCCCCAGTCGGGCACGTACAGCGCGCTGCCCTGCACGGTCGGCGTGGCGGACACGTCGCCTGCGGTGGTGAAGGTCCATGCGGTCTTCAGCCGCGCCGCGTTGAACGGAGTGATCTGCCATTCGGCCGGGGCGAAGCGGGTGTTGAGGTAGCCGCCACCGGCGTTTTCCCAACTGCTGCGCGTGGCGTACGGCGCGCCGCCGCCGAACGCTGTGCCATAGCCAGCGATGGAACGCGAGCTTGCGGTGTCGCCGTCGCTGCCGCCCTGCGGGCTGGCGGACGCTGCGTTGTCGTTCGGCGCTTGCGCCGGCGCCGTGCTTGCGGACTGTGCCGACGCCGTCGCGGCGAGCATCAGTCCGGGAGCCAAGGCCAGCCACAGCAGAGAGAGTTTCCGTTGCGCGTAATGCCTGTTCATGCGGTGTCCTTCGGGGCTTGGAGTGGGGACCCCCCCTTCACTACCGGCGCAATGGTAGGAACCGAAAACGGCGCGTGTCATGTACGTACAAAAAAGTTAGGGCCTGCGAAAAGGTTGCATGGATAGCGAAAACCAATCGCCCGCGCGGCATCGCGTGGCAAACGTTGTGCATGCCCGATGGCCGGCATGCGCGGCGTGTGCGCTTCGGCATTCGCCGCTGTCCCTTGCCGGGCAACGGCTTGTGGGTTCGGCATCCGGCATTCGTGCATTGGCTATCGCGCGGCATGCGGGCCGATGCGGGGCAGTGATCGGCGCATGAGTGGCGACTGAATGCCGAGCGTGTGGCGCAGCGGCATGCCTGCGATTGGCCGAAGCGGAGGCTGCCGTATGGCGCTTTGGTGACAATCTGCGCGTCGCGTGCCTGGCGCATGCCGTATTCGAGTGTCGGTCCTTGGCGGCTCGCCGTTGCGCATATCGCCGATTCCGCATCGGTACTGCCGTGCGCCTTGTAGCCTCGGCGCCGCGCAAAAATCGATCCGTTCAGAGGCTGCGCGAGCCGTCGCGCCCCGCGCAGCCGCGAGCCGCCGCGAAAACCCGGCTGTGGCGGCGACCGATGGCAGCGCCTTGCCCGATCCGGCAGATTCCCGGCGTACGCATCCAACCGGGAATGTTTAAGCTGGCGCATCGACGCTGGGGGCTGACGCAATGGGGATGTTTTGCTTGGAAGGCCGCGCGGCGACGGTGGCGAGCGGCGCGGGGGCCGTGCTCGCGGCGAATGGGCGCGCCCGGCGGCTACGGTGCGCTCGCCCGGGTGCGAGGGTGCCGGCATGAAATTGGCCGATTTCATCGAGGCGAACATCGAGCCGCTGTGCAACGACTGGATCGCGTTCGCGCGTACCCGCGGTGCGGAAGGCGAGGCGATGAGCGCATTCCAGTTGCGCGATCACGCCGCGCAACTGCTGGCCGAAATCGTCGCCGACATGCGCGCGCCGATGAGCGCGACCGAGCTGCGGCTCAGGTCGCTGGACGCCGGCTCGGAGCAATTCGAGACCGACGGCGCGGCGAGCCTGCATGCGCGGCAACGGATCAAGCACGGCTTCGGCATGATGCAGCTGGTGTCGGAATTTCGTGCGCTGCGCGCCAGCGTGATGCGCCTGTGGAGCCGATCCGAGCACATCCCGGGCGTGCAGGATCTGCCGGACATGAGCCGCTTCAACGAGGCCCTGGACCAGATCCTGGCCGATTCGGTGCGCGCCTTCATGGAGAGCGTGGAGCAGACCCAGCATCTGTTCATGGGCATCCTCGGCCACGACCTGCGCGGGCCGTTGTCGGCGGTGATGAGTTGCGCGGACCTGATGCTGGGGCAGGGCGAGGCGCAAGCGCCGCAGGCGCGCGTGCTGCTGCGCAGCGCCATGCAGATGAAGGCGATCCTGGACGACCTGATGGACTTCACCAGCGACAAGTTGGGCGTGTCCACGCCGGCGCGTCCGCAAGCGGCCAGCCTGGATGCGTTGGCCCAGGAACTCGTCGACGAAATGGCCACGATCTATCCGAAACGGGCGATGCAGGTGATCACGGTCGGCGATCTGCACGGCAGCTGGGACGTGATGCGACTGCGCCGGGTGATCGCGAACCTGCTGAACAATGCATTGAAGTACGGCAGCCGCGATCAGCAGATCACCATTGCATTGAACGGCCTGGCGGCGGACGAGGTGGGCCTGAGCGTGCACAACCTGGGACCGCCGATTCCCGAGGCGATGCTGGCCTCGGTGTTCGAGCCGCTGACCACCACCGCGCACGCCGACGGCACGCCGCAGGTCGCCGGCGCGAACCTGGGCCTGGGCCTGTACATCGTCGACCGGATCGTCGCGGCGCATGGCGGACGCATCGAGGTCAGCTCGTCGAAGCAGGATGGCACCCGTTTCCTGGCGACGCTGCCGCGGCAGGCGGCTGCCAGCGACTGAGCGAAGCCGGGCTGCAGCGCTGCCGGCAGCAGCGCGTTCAAGCCCCTCTCCCCACGGGAGAGGGGTTGGGGTGAGGGTACGGGCGCAGCATCGCCGAGCCGAGAATACGAGCGAGCTCCGTGCGCAGAAACCGCGGGCAACGTCGCATCGACAATGCAGCGCACACTGTGCATGCGCTCCGCAAACGCCCCCCAGCCACCGACCCGCGCGCAGGCGCACGATTTGGATTAGGGTGACGCGTTTCCCCAAGCTGGAGGTCGATCGTGAAGCCCTTGTCGCGTGCCGCACTGTTGTCGCTGTGCCTGAGTGCCATCCATCCCGCGTTCGCGCAGTCCGCCGCGCCTGCCGCCGACGCGTTGCAGGGCAAGGTGGATGCGCTGTACACGCAAGCGCCGGACACGCTGCAGGCCAAGGACGTGGCCGAACTGCAGCAGCGCCTGCTGGACTGGGCGCAGCTCAATCGCTATCGCGCCGACAACGCCGCGCTGGCGCCGCCGGCCGCAGGCGAGCGGCGCGTGGTGTTCTACGGCGATTCGATCACCGACATGTGGGGGCGTAGCGAGGGCGCCAGGTTCTTCCCCGGCAAGCCCTACGTCAATCGCGGCATTTCCGGGCAGACCACCGCGCAGATGCTGGTGCGCTTTCGCCAGGACGTCATCGACCTCAAGCCGGCGGCCGTGGTGATCCTGGCCGGCACCAACGACCTGGCCGGCAACACCGGCCTGTCCACCCAGCGCATGATCGAAGACAACCTGCGCTCGATGGCCGAGCTGGCGCAGGCCAACCACATCAAGCTGGTGCTGGCGTCGGTGCTGCCGGTCAGCGACTACCCATGGCGGCCGGGCCTGCAGCCGGCGGAAAAGATCCGCGCGCTCAATGCCTGGATCAAGCAGTACGCGCAAAGCCACGGCGCGGTGTACCTGGACTACCACAGCAAGATGCGCAATCGTCAGGGCGGCCTGGACAAGGCCCTGGCCAACGACGGCGTGCATCCCACCGCGGCCGGTTATGCGCTGATGGCGCCGTTGGCGCAGCAGGCGGTGGAGCGCGCGTTGGCGCAGCCGTAGCGCGTTGCCGCACAGGCGCGCTCGACACGCTCGGATCGATCTCGACCCCGACCCCGATCCCGGTCGCGCCGCGCCGCAGTGCTACGGCGCGGTGCCGGCGGGCGGCGAAACCGCGGCCACTTCGCGGCGCAGCCAGGCGCTCACCGCCGCGTCGTCGTCCAGGCGCACGCGCGGCGCATAGGCCTGCATCGCGCCGCGCTGGCGCCCTTCCAGCCGCTGCATCGGCAGCAGCAACGTCGCGCGTCCGCTCGGCAGCGGCACGCTTTCCACTTCGGTGTAGAGCGTGTCGGCGCCGGTCGGCTGACCGACCTGCTCCACGCCGGGACCTTCCAGCAGCCGGTCCATGAAATCCAGACAGGCGCTGATGCAGGCGCCATCGGTGATGGCGACGATGCGTGCCGGGCCGCCGTGCGGCGGAGTGCCGGCGGCCGCGCTCGGCAGCGGGTCGCGATACAGGGCTTCTCCCCGGCGCTGCGCCGCGCGCAGCCCGTCCAGCAAACGGTCGAAGTCGGGCAGTTCCTGCGGGTAGCGCGCGGCGATGCGCGTGCGGCGCGTCTGCAGGTTTTCGATCACCCCGTCGGAGACCCGCCACAGCGAGGCGCTGGCGCGGCGGCGGTCCAGCGTGGGCAGCGCCTGCTCGCCCCAGATCGCGGCCAGCACCGCATCGCCGGGCGCCGCGGCGCCGCCGCCATTGCCGCGCAGGTCCAGGACCAGCAGGGCGGGCGTGTGTTGCCGCAGCGCGTCCGCCGCCGCGGCGATCGCGCTCATCGTCGAATCGAAGCCGGGATCGCCGGCATAGAAGGTCGGCAGGGTCAGTTTCCAGGCCGCTGGCGTGAGGCGTTCGAATGCGCCCTGCGCGGCGCTGTCCGGCGCGGACGGGTTGGCGCTCGCGGCGCCGGTGTCGGTATCGGGCGAGGCCAGTTCGATCGCGACATGCGGATCGCCGAACGAGGCGACATAGGCCTGCATGACCTGGGCATAGCCGGCACGATCGACGATGCGCCGCGCCTGGGCCTGCGCCGCGCTCGCCGCCTGTCGCGCCTGCGCGGCCAGCGCCGGATCCGCGCCGGGGGCCAGGCCTGGATGATCGGCGGCGATGCGCGCGGCGGCGAACTGCAGGTCGGCTTGCGCCACCGCGGCATCGGTCGGCGCCAAGGCCAGTGCCGCTGCCAGCATCGTTGCGATCATGTCCGTCCCCTTGTGCCCGCGGCGAGTGTCGGCCGCCGGCCGCGACGCGCGCAATAGGCCGCAAGACAGGGGGACTTCGCGCCGGAAGGCTCAAGCGTGCGCGACGGCACGGCTGCACGCGCCGTGCGTTGGCGCGTCACCGGTCGCGACCGCCGCCGCTCAGAAACGCTCGCCGCCCGGCAGATAACGCCATTCGCCCGCTGCCAGCTTGCCCAGCGGGATGCGGCCCACGCGCAGGCGCCGCAGGCTGATCGCTTCCAGCCCGACCTCGGCGCACATGTGCTGCAGCTGTCCGGGCTGCACGTGCTTGATCGCGAAGCGCAGGCGGTCCTCGTTCTGCCAGCTGACCTTGCACGGCGGCAGGCTGCGCTGCCGGTAGATCAGGCCGTGCGCCAGCCGCAACATGCCGTAAGGCCTCAGTTCGCCGCGCACCTCGACCACGAATTCCTGTTCGATCGAGGTCGCGTCCTCGGTCAGGCGGCGCAGCACGCGGCCGTCCTGGCTGAGCACCAGCAGACCGCTGGCGGCGTCTTCCAGTGGCATTGGCGCGTTCAGGCGCAGGAAGTGGCGTTTCAGCACGCGCACCTTGGCCATGTCCAGCGCGCTGCGCGTGTCCGGCCTGACCAGGGCCAGGGCGGCGTCCAGGTCCAGCCCGGCCGGTTTGTGCAGCAACAGGGTGGCCGGCTCGACCGCGCCCAGTTGCGCGTCGGCGGCCAGGGTCACCTGCTGCGTGGTCACCGCCGCCTGCGGTTCCTCGACCACCACGCCGTCCACGCTGACCCAGCCGCCCTCGATGTACTGCTGCGCTTCGCTGCGCGAGCACGGCAGCATGGCGGCCACGTATTTGTCGAGGCGGGTAGGGACGGACATCGAATGGCTCGGCGATCAGGGCAGGGCAGTGTACGTGCAGCCGTCGCTGCCCTGCCATGCGCGGTGCCGCTCAGCGGTCCGCGGTACCGGCCAGATCGAGCTGGGTCAGGTACAGGCGCAGATCGAATTCCAGCTGGTGGTAGTCCGGCGCCATGTGCGTGCACAGCTGGTAGAACGGCTTGTTGTGCGCGCTTTCCTTCAGGTGCGCCAGTTCGTGCGCCACGATCATCTGCAGGAACGCCGCCGGCGCGTCGCGGAACACGCCGGCGATGCGAATCTCGCGGCTGGCCTTGAGCTTGCTGCCCTGCACCCGCGAGACGCTGGTGTGGGTGCCGAGCGCGTGCTTCACCGCCTGCAGCCGGTTGTCGTAGATCACCTTGTGCAGCGGCTCGGAGCTGCGCATGTGGCGGTCCTTCAACGCCAGCGTGTAGTCGTACAGTTGGCGGTCGTTGCGCACCGGATTGGGCGTGTCGTAGCGCTTGCGCAGCCATTCGCCCAGGCGATCGCGCGCGATCAGTTCGCGGACCTGATCCTGCACATGCGGCGGATAGCCGGCTAGGTATTTCAGCGTTTGCATGGCGCCACGATAGCGCGCCATGGCCGCCGGCACGAGCCGTGGCCGCCGCCGCACGGGCGCGGCCAGCGGGCGGGCGCAGCGGGTAAGATAGCGGCCAACGTCTTGGATCGACTGGATTTTCCCGATGCGCAATCCCCTGCAGGAACAGCTGCTCAAGGCCGGCCTGGTGAAGAAGAACCAGGTGGCGCAGGTCGCGCGCGAGCAGGCCAAGGCGCGCCACGGCAAGGCGCCGCCGCCGCCCAGCGCCGAGCAGCTGGAGAGCGAGCGGCTGCGGCTGGAACGGGTGGAGCGAGACCGTGCGCTGGCCGCCGAGCGCAACGCGCAGGCACGCGCGCAGGAGCAGCGCGCGCAGGCGCGGCAGATCGTCGACAGCAACAAGCTCAAGGCCGATGGCGAGATCGACTACCACTTCACCGATGCCGGCAAGATCCAGCGCTTGCGGGTCGACGCGGCCTTGCGCGCGCAGCTGATCAGCGGTGCGGCGGTGATCGCGCGGCTGGATGCCGGCTATGCGCCGATCCCGCGCGCGGTGGTGGAAAAGGTGGCCAGCCGCGATCCCGCGGCGATCGTGCTCGACACCACCCAAGCCGCGCCGGCGGCCGGCGACGAGGACGACGCGTACTACAGCCGCTTCCAGGTGCCGGACGACCTGATCTGGTAGCCGGTGGCGCGCGGCCTTTCGGCCGCTCGCTGCGCAGCGGCGGCTGCATCGGTACTACGCGCCGGCGGCGGTCGCACTCCGGCGCAACGCGACTTGCTTGAGAACCGATGACCCGCTGGCGGGCAGCGCGCGCCGTGCATGAACATGCCGGCGAATGTGAAACCGGTGTGCATTGCAATCGCCGGCCGCGGCCGCATCATCGGGACGTAGCGAATCCTTGGAGACGATCATGGCCACAGGGTGGGCGGGCGACGGCGCGGTGCAGGACCAGATCGACGCGACCGTCGAAGATGCGATCAAGCGTGCGCGCAGCCAACTGCCGCAGGGCCCGAGCCTGGAACAATGCGAAGCCTGCGATGCGCCGATTCCCGAGGCGCGACGCAAGGCGGTGCCGGGCGTGCGCCTGTGCGTGGCCTGCCAGGAAGCGCACGACCACGAACAGCACGAGCACAGCGGCTACAACCGCCGCGGCAGCAAGGACAGCCAGCTGCGCTAGGGCGTGTCTTCCATTCCCGAGTAGGTCGCGTTGGGCCTGACAGGCCAACCCGCAGGGCCGCTGTTGCGCGTGCACGCTGTCGTGTCCGCGCGCGGGCGTGGCCACGGGCTCGTTCAATCCAACGCGTAGGAGCGGCGCGATCTGCTTGGGAATGGATGGCACGCCCTGGGGCGACTCAGTCGTCGTTGGCGGCGGTGCCGACCGGCGGTACCGGCCGCGAGTGCAGGGCGATGTTGAGTTGATCGACCACCATCGCCCAGTCGGCGTCGTCGATGCGTTCCTCGCGCAGCAACTGCGCCTGCGCCGGCGTCCAGAACGGCGCTTCTTCCAGCCGCATCGTGTCCGGCAGCGGCGAATGGCGGCCGATGAACTGGCGGATCTCGGTTTCGCTGTTGGGCAGGCCCAACTGGGCGAACAGCTCGGCGAACGGGTGGACGGGTTGTTCCATGGGGCACCTTGTCGATGGGGGCGCGCGCCGCGAGACGGCGCACAGACCAGGCACGATAGCGTTCGTGCGATCAGTGTCTTGTTAGGACGTGCGCTTGCGCGCTAGCCCAGTCCCGGCGGCACCGGGTGGCCGCGCCAGCGCCGCGTGCTGCGCTGGAAGAACCGACTGTTGGGAATCTGCAGCACGCTGTCGCCCTCGTCGCCGCGGTGTTCGCGCAGCGTGGTATAGATCAGGTTGATATCCACTACCTGGCCCTTGAGCCCGGGCTTTTCGCCGTTCTCGAGCAATTCGATGTGGTCGTGCAGGCGGAACGGCCGGGTGGCGAAGATCAGCAGCGTGCAGAAGATGTTCGACAGCACGCTCCAGGCCGCGAAGAACGCCACCGCCGCCACGGCGGCGAAGCCGGTGAACGCGGTCCACAGCACCGTGCCGGACACGCCTAGCCGATCCAGGATCAGCAACAGCGCGGTGGTGTAGATCACGAAGCCGCTGCCGCGGCGCGCCAGCATCGTCAGTTCGGGCGGCAACGCGTGGTGCTCGCTCAGGCGCCGCACCAGCCGCCGCAGCAGTGTGCGCAACAGCCATGCGCCCAGCACGATCAGCGCGATCTGCGCGCCCGGCACGATCAGGTCCAGCCAGCGGTGGACCGAGGGTGGCAGCATGGTGTGGAGCGAGGACATCGGCGGGTTCGGCATGGCGGGGGAGGCGCGATGGTCGCAATCGTCGCCGCATCGGGCAAGTGCGCAACACGCCAGGCCAGCGCCATCGCCGCCACGCCGACGCTGCAGCGCATGCGCGCTGCCGGGCGTCGCTCAGGCGGCCTGTTCCAGGCTGTCCCAGCGTTCGGCAGGGATCTCCGGCAGCGCCTCCAGCGCCGGCATCGCGAACAGGAACCCCTGGTACAACTCGATGCCCAACGCGCGCAGCGCGCGGTATTCGGCGGGCGTCTCCACGCCCTCGGCAAGCACCCGGCAGCCCAGTGCCGCGGCCATGCCGACGATGCCGGCGACGATATGCTGGCGCGGTACGCTGCTATCGATGTCGCGGATCAGGGCCATGTCCAGCTTGAGCAGATGCGGTTGGAAACTTGCGAGCAGGTTGAGTCCGGAGTGGCCGGCGCCGAAATCGTCGATCGCGGTCAGGAAGCCGCGCTGCGCGTAGTCGCGCAGGATCCGCACCACCTTGGGCAGGTCGCGGATGCGCTCGGACTCGCTCATCTCGAAGATCAGATTGCCGGTCGGTACGCCGTAGTGCTCGGCCGCGGCCAGGGTCAGGCGGATGCACGTCGCCGGTTCGTACACCGCATTGGGAATGAAATTGATCGACAGCCGGGTGCGCAGGCCCAGCCGCGCCGCGGTGGCGATCGCCTGCACTCGGCAGGTCTGGTCGAAGCGGTACAGCTGCTGCGGCCGCACCCGCGCCAATACCGCGGCCGCGCCGCTGCCGTCCTCGCCGCGGACCAGCGCCTCGTACGCGTAGATCGTGCGCGCCTGCGCATCGACGATCGGCTGGAACGCCATGCGGATGCCGAAGCCGAGCGGCTCGCCATCGCGGCAATTGCCGCAGGCCGGCTGGCCCAGTTCAGCGGAGAGGGAGCGCAGGAGCATGCCGTGCGTCTGTCACAGCGAAGAGATCTGGATTATCGGCCGGCGCCGTGAAGACGGCGCCGACATCGCCTGCGGCGGGGCCGCAGTGCGCGTGCTCAGCCGGCTTCGGCTTCGTCGACTTTCTTCAGCACGCGGGTGGTGCCGAGCACTTCGACGCGGCCGCCGGCCTTGCGGAACGCGGCCATGTCGGCCTCGATACGCTCGCGGCTGAGGCCCTTCTGCGCCTTGTCGCCGCTGCTGCTGCGTGCGGTCTTGGCGGTCGGGGGCGGGGTCTTGCTGGTGGGACGTGCCATGGTGAATCTCCTGGAGTCAGTACATCGTCAGGGGAATGCCGCGCGCCAACTGATCGTTGTGGATGCGGCGGATGTCGCGGCAATACGGGCCGGCCATCGTGAATTTGCGGCAGATCGCCGGGCGCTGTTCGTAGATCGAGCAGCACATGCGCTTGCTGTCCACCGCCACGCACCAGCCGTCCTCGTCGCGGGCCATCACGTGCAGGCCTTCGGCGGTGTGCTCGGTGTAGTGCTCGGGCACCTTGTCGTCGGGCATCAGCAGCACGGTCAGGCGGCAGCAGATCGCGTCGCAGCGATCGCAGGTGACGGATTTTTCGGCCGCGGCGCGCGGCGTTGCCTGTTGGGCGCTCACGCGTTGCCACCGGTTGGCAGGGCATCGCGGCTGAAGCGCAACACGCGGCCGCGGTAGGGCGGCAGATCGTCCGGCCCCAACGGCATTTCGCGCTGTTCGCTGAGCGCGTAGCCCTGCGTGGCCAGCGCGCGGGTCAGCGCGGCGCTGTTGCCGCGGCCCGGATCGGCGATCAGCACTTCCGCGCTCGCCGTCGCATGCCGCGCCAGCAATTCGGCCAGCAGCGCCGGATGCTGGTGTTCGTACAGCACATCGCTGCCGATGATCACGTCGAAACGGCCCAGCTCGAGGTTGGGCTGGTCCCAGTCGAGGCGGCGGTACGGCACCGCGGGCATTTCGTTGAGCGCGGCGTTGTAGGCCAGGAACACTTCGGTCAGCGGATGCCGGTCGCTGGCGACGATGTCGGCGCCGCGGCGGCGCAGCACCAGGCTGGCCAGGCCGAGGCCGCAGCCGATCTCGAGGATGCGCTTGTCGCCGAAGTCGTACAGCGCCATCGCTTCGGCGAGCAGCCGGCCGGCCGGCCACACGTTGCCGAACAGGCTCCATTGCGCCGAGGAAATGCCGGCCGCTTCGGCCTGCGCGTCGGGATCGGAGAACTGTTGGGTATCGAGCAGCGAACGGATGCGATAGTCCTGGCCGCCCAGGTTGAGCGTGTTGATCTGGGTGGCGTAGCCGGACACAGGCGCTCCCGTTGGGTCCGGCCCGAAGCGGGACGGAGGCTGGCGCGAGAAGAGGGGCGAGTCGGGCGACAGAAACGGCCGGACGAGACGCGTGTAGAAACGTGACGCTGAAGCGTGACCGCGCATATTACGCCAGTCGCGCCCCTTGCGTATGAACGGAAGCTGCGCTAGCGACTTGCGCACGCGCGGTCATGCCGGCGCACGCCGCGGCGAGGTTGGCGAGGCGTCGCGGGCCGCGCAGGTCAGCGCTGCGCGGCGGCCAGGGCCAGACCCTGGACCACGCCGAACGAGGGGTCGCCGTGCACCAGGCGCGCCTGCGAGAACGCGGCGGCGACCACCTGCTGGATGTAGCCGGCGCGCGACATGCCGCCGGTCAGGAACACCGCGGCCGGATCGCAGCCGATGTCGCTGCGGACCTGCGCGAGCAGCTCGCCCAGCGCTTCCAGATAGCTGCGTGCGGCATGGGTCAGTTCCTCGGCGCGCACCTGCACCTGCAGCCCGGCTTCGATGTACTCCAGCGCCTCCGCGTGCTGTGCGCTGTCGCTGAGGCGGATCTTGCTGCGTTCCACCGCGCGGTACAGGCGGGCGGTGTTGCCGGTGTCCTGCAGCGCCTGCAGCCGCGTGTCGTACGGGTGCGGCACTTCGTCGTAGCGATGCTGGCGGAAATCGCGCTGGCGGGTGGTGTCCTGCACCATCGCCGCCTCGACGTAATGGTGCGCCGGCACGCGGGTGCTGCCGCGGCCGAACAGCGGCATGTAGCTGGCCAGGCTCAGCGCCAGGTCGATGTCGGTACCGCCGCGGGCGATACCCCAGGCGCGATGCACCTGCGGCGCGCCGTCGCCGCCGACGCTGGCGTGGGCGATGTCGGTGGTGCCGCCGCCGATGTCCACCACCACCGCGTCGTGGCGTTCGTCGCTGCCGGCGTGGTAGTGCATCGCTGCGGCGGCGGGTTCTTCCAGGAACGCGATGTCGTCGAAGCCGGCGGCGATCGCGGCGCTGTGCAGGATCTGCAGCGCCTGCGCATTGCCGGCCTCGCCGATCGAACTGCGGAACTGCACCGGGCGCCCGAGCAGCGCGCTGCGTACCTGCAGGCCGAGTTGCTGCGAGGCGGTCAGGCGGATGTGCTCGAGGATATGGGTGGCGATGCCGGTGATGGTCTGCTTGGCGCGCGGATGCAGGTTGTAGCCGAGCATCGATTTCGGGCTCTGCACCAGGCTGCCTTCGCCTTCGATGAAATACGCATCCAGCGCCGCGTCGCCGTACACCGCGTTCTGCAGCAGCGCCGCAGAACTGCGCGGTTCGCGCATCTGCGCTTCCATCCATTGCCGGCGCACCACCCGGATCGCGTCGCGGCGCAACTCGTCGCGGCTGCGCTCGCGGCCGGCGGCGGCCGCATCGCGGCGGCCGGCCTCGATCAGCTCGTCCACCTGCCGTTCCAGCACCGGGGTCAGCTCGAAATCGGCCGGGTCGCGCATCACTTCCGGGAAGTACACGGTGGTGCGGAACTGGTGCTGGTCGCCGAAGCCGATCGGCACCACGCGGCCATCGATCACCGCGGCGGCGGCGGAGTTGCTGGTACCGAAATCGATGCCGAGTCTCATGTCGCTGCGGGGCCGGGCAGGGGGCCGCGCACTGTGCGGCAAGCCGCAGCGCGGCGCAAGCTGGCGACGGCCGCTGCAGGGGCGTGGCCGCGCCTGTCGCTGCCGCCTCCGCACAATGCACGAGGCCCGCGATTGCGGGCCTCGTGCGGTGCAGCCGGGATGCGGACGGTTACAGCGCCGCGCCCGCGTGGCCCTGGTTCTTTTCCTGCTCGGTGGCATCGCGCACGCCGGCCACTTCCACCGCGAAATGCAGCACCTGCCCGGCCAGCGGATGGTTGCCGTCGATGGTCACCAGTTCCGCGCCGACCTCGGTGACCGTGACCAGCAGCGGGCCCTGGTCGGTCTGCGCCTGGAACTGCATGCCGGGCTGCAGGCCTTCGGCATCCGGGAACGAGCTGCGCGGCACCTGCTGTTGCAGCTGCTCGTGGCGCGGACCGTAGCCTTCGGCCGGAATCACGTCGACCTGCACGCGTTCGCCGGGGCGCTTGCCGGTCAGCGCCTTTTCCAGCCCCGGCACGATGTTGCCGGCGCCGTGCAGATAGCTCAGCGGATTGTCCGGCGCGGATTGATCGATCACCTCGCCGGCATCGTCGGTCAGGGTGTAGTGGATGGTGGCGACAAGGCCATTGGCGATCTCCATGGGAAACCTCATTCAGTAGGAAGTGGGATACGCCGGCACAGTCACAGCGCGATGGGAGGTGCTACCCGAATACCCTAACGAAAAGCGGCGGCGGATCGCAAGTCGGCGCGGCGGATTACGCGTTCAGGCTGGCGGCGGCGCGCGCAACGCGCTGCGCCGCGCCTGCCACGCCTCGGGCGTTTGCGGCTTGACGAACAGCGACTGCAATTCGGGGTATTGCGCGCGCGCGGCGCGTTCGATGCGCTCGATGCAGGCCTCGATCTGCGCGGTGCTGCGCTGGTCCTCGAATTCGGCGCTGAGTGCGGCGACCACCTGCTCGGGACCCATCTGCACGCTCAGCACGCCGTTGACCGCGCGTACGTCCGGATCCGCGCCGGCGATGCGGCGCAAGGCATCGCTCAGCGGCCGCGCCGCCGGTTCGCCGATCAGCAGGCCCTTGGTCTCGCGGGCCAGCACGAAGGCCGAACAGGCCAGCACCGCGGCGATGCCGATCGAGGCCACGCCGTCCAGCTCCGGCATCTGCAGCCACTGCGCGGCCAACAGGCCCAGCAGGGCGATGAACAGGCCGATCAGCGCGGCGCTGTCTTCCAGCAGCACGGTGAACAGGCTCGGGTCCTTGCTTTCGCGGAACGCCTGCACGTAGCCCATGGCGCCCTTGCGCGCGCGGAACTCGCGCAGCGACACCCACCACGAAGCGCCCTCAAACAGGATCGACAGGCCCAGCACCACGTAGTTGAGGGTGTGGTTGCTGGCCGGCTCCGGATTGCGCACATGCGCGATGCCCTCGTAGAGCGACACGCCGGCGCCGAGCGCGAACACCAGCAGGGCGACGATGAAGCTCCAGAAATACAGCTCACGCCCGTAGCCGAACGGATGGCTGGCATCGGCGGGCCGCGCGGCGCGGCGCAGGCCGTACAGCAGCAACAGCTCGTTGACCGTATCGACCAGCGAATGCACGCCTTCGCTGAGCATCGCCGAACTGCCGGACAGCGCGGCGGCGACGAACTTGGCGATGGCGATGGCCAGGTTGCCGGCGAGCGCGGCATAGATCGCAAAGCGGGAACCGGAAGCGGCGGACATGGGATTCCTGCGGGAAGAGCGGACCGGACGCGGCACGCGGCGGCGTGGAGCGGGCGGCTACAATAGGCGTCCTCCCGTCGTCGCCGTATCAAGGAACCCCATGTCCGCCGCACCCGCCTGTCCGCAATGCACCCTGCAAAACACCTATGTCGACGGGGCGCTGTGGATCTGCGCCGACTGCGGCTACGAGTGGCCGGCAGCGGCGGACACCGCCACCGCCGCAGAAACGGTGGTGCGCGACAGCAACGGCAACGTGCTGCAGGCCGGCGACACCGTGGTGGTGATCAAGGACCTGAAGGTGAAGGGCTCGTCGATCCCGCTGAAGCAGGGCACAGTGATCCGCGGCATCCGCCTGGTCGAGGATGATGCCGAGCACATCGAAGGCAATTCGGACAAGATCAAGGGACTGGTGCTGAAGACCTGCTTCCTGCGCAAGGCCTGAGTCGCGGCGCAAAGGGGCGCGCCGCGGCGGTTGTCGCGCGCTGCGTGCAGCGGCGAGCAGCGCGCCGCACGACGATCGTTGCGCATGGGCTGCGGGCATCATCGCGGATGTGGATTGGCACCGGCCCGTGGCGCCAGCGATCGCCGACGCCACAGACAGCACGCGCGCCGGTCGTGCCGGCGCTGCTCAACCGCCGGTGTTCGCCCAGCCGTACCGGCGCTGCGCGAATGCCCACGCCAGCACCAGCAGCGCCAGCGCCGTCCACGGCAGCGCGGCGGCGCCGGAACGTTGCAGCACCATGCCGCCGAGCACGCCGGCGCCGGCGATCGCCAGGTTCCAGCCAGTGACCACCATTGACTGCGCCAGATCGGCGGCCTCGCCGGCACGGCGCGCGATCGCGGTCTGGAACAGCGTGGCGCAGCCGCCGAATGCTAATCCCCACACCGCCATCGCCACGGCCAGCAGTGCCGGCGAATGCGGCCACAGCGCCATCGCCAGCGCGGCGAGCGCGAACAGGCCGATGCTGGCCAGCAGCAGCGGCCGCATCCAGCGATCGATCCACAGGCCCACCGCGACGATGCCCAGCAGCGCGGCGACGCCGAACAGCAGCAGGTAGCGGTCCAGCGCGGCCGCCGCGGCCGACAGCGCCAGCAGCGGCGCCACATAGGTGTAGAGCAGGTTGTGCGCGAGAACGAACAGCAGCATCACCACCAGCACCTGGGCGATGCCGGGCAGGCCCAGCACGCGGCGCAGCGGCAGCGCCGTGCGCGCGGTGTGGCCGGCGAAGTCGGGCAGCGCAGCGCGGGCCCAACCGAGCAGGCCGAGGCTCAGCAGCGACATCGCGCCGAACGTCCAGCGCCAGCCCCACTGCTGCCCGAGCAGGGTGCCGGCCGGCACGCCCAGCGCCAGCGCCAGCGGCGTGCCGACCATCGCCACCGCGATCGCGCGTCCCTGCTGCGCCGGCGCCACCATCCGGCTCGCATAGCCGGCCAGCAACGCCCACAACAGCCCGGCGCTGACCCCGGCGAGCAGGTGCGCGGCCAGGATCAACGGATAGCTGGCGGACACGGCGGTGATCGTGTTGGCCAGCGCGAAGCCGGCGATGGCGAGCAGCAGCAACGGACGCCGGCGCCAGCGCCGGGTGGCGGCGGTGAGCGGGATGGCTGCCAGCAGCGAGCCGAGTGCGTAGACGGTGACCAGTTGGCCGACCCACGCTTCGCCGACGCCCAGTCCCGCCGCCATCGCCGGCAGCAGGCCGGCCGGCAGCGTCTCGGTGAGGATGGTGACGAAGCCGGCGCAGGCCAGCGCCAGCAATCCGCTCCAGGGCAGGCGCTGCGTTGCCGTCGCAGCGGTCGCGGCCGGGCACGGCGCCAGGCGTTCCCCGCTCATGCCGGCACGCTGCGCAGGCTGGCGTAGACCGCGTCGCGCAGCTCGGTCACGAACGCGCCGGACATGCCTTCGTACAAGGTGTTCGTCAGCGCCACCACGCTCAGCTGCCGTGCCGGATCGACGAACCAGCTATGGCCGTACGCGCCGCCCCAGCGCCAGGTGCCGGGTGCTTCCGGGGTCGCGGTCGGCGCCGGATCGCGCAGCACCGCAAAGCCCAGGCCGTAGCCCCAGCCGGGCGCGTCCGGCGGGCCGAAATCGCCGGCCTGCGCGCGGCCCATCTCGGCCACCAGCGCGGCCGGCAGCAGCGGCGCGCCGCCGCAGCGCAGCGTTTCCAGCAGGCGCAGCACGTCGTCGGCGCTGCCGACCATGCCGGCGCCGGCGGAGGCGAACGCCTGCGGATCCAGCGCGCGCGAAGGATGGAACACGATGCCGGCGCCGTCCGCGAACGGCGCGACCACTTCGCCTTCGCCGAGCCGGTGCGGCGAAGGGTCGCCGTTGACGTAGGGCACGGCCAACCGCGCCGCGTCCTCGGCATGGAAGGCGGTGGCGTGCATGCCCAGCGGCGCGGTGACCAGGTCGCGCACCAGCTGCGGCAACGGCTGACCGCTGGCCGCCTGCAGCAGCGCGCCGGCGACATCGATCGACAGCGAATAGCCCCAGCCGGTGCCGGGTGCGTACTGCAGCGGTACTTCGGCGAGGCGGCGCAGGTTGTCTTCCAGGCTCAGGCCGCTGTTGTCCATGCCGTCGGACACGCCGGCACGCGCATGCGCGCCGTCCGCCGGGTCGAGAAAGCGGTAGCCGAGTCCGGCGCTGTGGCTGAGCAACTGGCGCAGGCTGATGTCCGGCGCCCGCCCGTCGGGCAGCGCGGGGCGGAACCAGGGCAGCCAGCGAGCGATCGGCGCATCCAGCTGCAGCCGGCCTTGCGCGACCAGCGCCAATGCCGCAGTGGCGACGATCGGCTTGCTGACCGAGGCCAGGCGGAACGTGGCGTCCTCGCGCAGCGGCCGCTGCGTTTCGCGGTCGGCCCAGCCGGCGGCGCGGCGATAGACGCACTGACCCGCGTGCGCGACCAGCACCACCGCGCCGACCAGGCGCTGCTCGCGCAGCGCCGCATCGATCGCGGCATCGAGCGGCGCGGCCTGGTGCGGCGAAAGTGCCGGCGTATGCGCCGGGGCGACGGAAGCGACGGTGGGGGACATGGACATGGACGCGACTCGCGGTGGAAGGAGCTGCAGCGTGGGCGTATGCCGATTGCGGAAAAAGACGGGTAGAGTTCCTGGCTCCGAGGACGCAGATGTCCGCAATGGAGTGGGCGATGGACAGTCTGGGCAGCCTGCGCGGCTTCGTGCAGGTGGTGGAGAGCGGCGGCTTCGCCGAGGCGGCGCGGGTGCTGGGCGTGTCCGCTTCGGCGATGGCCAAGAGCGTGGCGCGGCTGGAGCAGTCGCTGGGCGTGCGCCTGTTCCATCGCAGCACCCGCAGCCAGACCCTGACCGCGGAAGGCCAGCTGTTCCTGCCGCGCTGCCGGCGCATCCTGGCCGAGGCCGAGGCGGCGCGCAGCGAGCTGGGCAGCCACGCGGCCACGCCGAAGGGACGGCTGCGGGTCAGCCTGCCGATGAACAACAACGTGCTGCTGCCGGTGCTTGCCGACTTCATGCGCGCCTATCCGCAGGTGCAACTGGATCTGGATTTCGACGACCGCCTGGTGGACGTGATCGAGGACGGCTTCGATGCGGTGCTGCGCGTGGCCGAACCCGACGACTCGCGCCTGGCGTCCAAGCGCCTGGGCGGTTTCCGGCGCTGCCTGGTGGCCGCGCCGGACTACCTGCAGCGCTGCGGCACGCCGCGCGCGCCGGCCGACCTGCTGGCCCACCAATGCCTGCATTACCGCTTCCGCAGCAGCGGACGCCTGGAGGCCTGGCCGATGGGCGCGGCGGCGGCCGGCCTGCAGTTGCCGGTGTCGATGGTCTGCAACAACATCGAAACGCGCCTGAGCTTCGCCCTGCGCGGCTGCGGCATCGCTCTGCTGCCGGAGCATTCGGTGCGCGATGCGGTCGCCAACGGCACGCTGCGCACGCTGCTGGACGACTATGTCGCCGCCGACGGCACCTTCCACCTGCTGTGGCCGTCGGGTCGGCACGTGCTGCCGAAATTACGCGTGTTCATCGATTACCTCAGCGAGCGGCTGATCCTGTAGCGCCTGCCGGCGCGATCGTTCGGGCCATGCCGGCCCGCCGTGAGCCGCCTGCACACGGCTATGATGCGCGCTGGGCGCCGGGGGGCGCCGCCCAGCAAAGGAACAGGGGACGCAATGGAGACGTACGTTGTCGCGGCCGGTGGCCGCCTGCGCATGGCGCGCGGGCTGGCGTGGCTGTTGGTGTTGTGCACGTTGGCATTGCCGGCGTGGGCGCGGATGCAGGAAGTCAAACCGGGGCAGACGCCGCAGTTGGCGGCCGACGAGGGCCTGGTGCTGGTCGCGGTGGATACCGATGTCGAACTGCACGGCGTGGAGTTGAACAAGGACGGCAAGATCTTCGGCGCCGGCACCATGTCCCAGCTCAAGCCGGGGATCAGCTACCGGCTGTACATCGCGCCGGTCGGCGACTACGCCTGGCGCAAGATCATGCTGATGCCGCAATTCAGCTACAGCTTGCGCGACAGCGACGAATTCCGTTTCCGTGTCCAACCCGGACGTATCACCTATCCGGGCGATCTGCTGTTCCGTCCCGAGTCGCTGTTCAATGTCGACATGGGCATGGTCAACCGTTCGCTGGCCGCAATGGACTGGCTGCAGCAGACCCATCCGGCGCTGTGGACGCAGTACGAACTGAGCTATTCCGGGCACTATCCCGATCCGTTCCCGCAGTTCTACCGCAAGGCGCTGGCGCAGCATCCCAACGCCACGCCGGCGGCGAAGGTGGCGTTGCGCGCGCCGCCGCCACCGGCCGCGATGCCGATCGCCCCGGCCACGTTGTTTCGCGGCGGTCTGGTCAAGGCGCTGGAGCTGAACCCGCGTGGCGACCTGCTGGCGCTGCAACTGCACGAGCGCAAGGACGAATGGCGGATCGAACTGCTGGATCTGACCAGCAACCAGCAGCGCCTGTTGGCCACCAGCGTCGAGCCGATCAAGCAACTGCTGTGGGCCGGCAACGATGCGCTGCTGTTCACCGTGCGCGTGCCGCGTGGCCCGAACGTGGTGCGCGGCATGCGCGTGGACACCGCGGCCGACGGCACGCGCAAGTGGAGCCCGCTGACCCTGCCCAATGGCGGCTACATCGTCGATGCGTTGCCGCAAACGCCCAACACGGTGCTGTTCGCCACCACGCTGCGCAACGGCGACAACGCGGTGCAGCTGATGGACGTGTCCAGCCAGGCGGCGATCGACCGCTGGCGGCCGCGCTTCCAGGAACGGCTGAACATCGGCCTGGAACGCGACGTGGGCTGGCTGACCGACGGCAACGGGCGGCTGCGCCTGGCGGTGGTGCGGCGCGACGACGACTACGTGCTGATGTACCGCGACGGCATGGGCGCGACCTACCGCGACGTGATGACGCTCAGCGACCTGCGCGATTTCCAGCCGGTCGGCCTGTCCTTCGATGCGGGCGAGATCTACGCGGTGACCGACGACGGCCGCGCGCAGCGCGACCTGGTCGCCTACGACGTCGCCGCGCGCAAGATCGTGCGCACGCTGTTCAGCCAGCCCGGAGTCGATGTGGTCGACCTGATCCAGGGGCCGCGGCGCACGCCGATCGGGGTCACTTACTACGAGAGCGGGCGCCTGGTCAGCCATTACTTCGAAAGCACCGACGAACGCCTCGGCCGCGCGCTGAGCGCGGCGCTGCCCGGTCGCAACGTGCAGATCGCCGCGCGCAACCTGGACGGCCGGCAGATGGTGCTGTGGGCCGACGCCAGCGACCAGCCGCCGCAACTGTTCCATCTGGACCTGGACAAGCGTGCCGCTAGCGCGATCGCCGAGGACATGCCATGGCTGCACGGCATGCACTTCGCGCCGAGCGAAGTGCTCAAGTTCAAGGGGCGCGACGGGCTGCCGCTGGAGGCGTTCCTGACCTTGCCGCCGGGCGGCGGACGCAAGCCGCTGGTGGTGTTCCCGCATGGCGGGCCGATCGGCGTGGCCGATTCGCTGGGCTTCGACCCGGACACCCAGTTCCTCGCCTCGCTGGGCTATGCGGTGCTGCGGGTCAATTTCCGCGGCTCCGACGGCTACGGCCGCGCGTTCCGCGAAGCCGGGCGCGGCGGTTTCGGCACGCTGATCGAGGACGACATCGATGCGGCGATCGGGCAGGCGCTGGCGCGCTACCCGCTGGATGCGCAGCGCATGTGCGTGCTTGGCGCCAGTTACGGCGGTTACTCGGCGCTGGTGATGGCGATGCGCTGGCCGGAGCGTTTCCGCTGCGTGGCCTCGATCGCCGGCGTCGCCGACCGGATCCTGTTCTATACCGCCAGCGACGGCGGGCGCGATGCCGATGGTCGCGCCGATCTGGAACGACTGCTGGGCAATCCCAACACGCAGCTGGAGCAGATGACCAGCACCTCGCCGCTGTACCGCTACGACGCGATCAAGGTGCCGGTGCTGCTGGCGCACGGGCTGGAAGACCGGCGCGTGGACTACGAACACACCCGGCGCATGCTGCGGATGCTGGAGATGGCCGGCAACCCGCCGGTGGGGCTGACCTTCGCGGGCGAGGGTCACGGCTTCGCCGACGTCGATCACCGCGCCGCGCTGTGGAGCGGGGTGGCGGGTTTCCTGCAGGCGCATCTGTCCGCGGACGCGCCGCCGCAGAAGGCGGCGACGCCTTGAGCTGCGGCGGCGGCACGGGTGTGCCGCCGCAGCGTGCCTGGCTTCTCAGTCCAGCGTCGGGTAGTCGGTGTAGCCCTTGGCGCCGCCGCCGTAGAGCGTGTCCGCATCCAGCGGGTTGAGCGGCGCATCGCGGCGCAGCCGTTCCACCAGATCCGGATTGGCGATGAACGGGCGCCCGAACGCGACCGCGTCGGCAGCGCCCGAGCCGAGCACCCGCTCGGCCAGGGCCTTGTCGTAGCCGTTGTTGACCAGCCACGGACCGCGGAACTTGGCGCGCAGTGCGGCGTAGTCGAAGGCGATGTTGTCGCGCGGGCCGCCGGTGGCGCCCTCGATCACGTGCAGGAAGGCCAGGCCCAGCGAATCCAGGCGTTCGACCGCGCGCTCGAACAGCGGCTGCGGGTCGCTGTCGTGCGCATCGTTGGCCGGGGTCACCGGCGACAGGCGCACGCCGGTGCGCTCGGCCCCGATTTCCTGCGCCACCGCCTGCACCACCTCGAACAGCAGCCGGGTGCGGTTCTCGATGCTGCCGCCGTAGGCGTCGTCGCGGCGGTTGCTGCCGTCGCGCAGGAACTGGTCGATCAGGTAGCCGTTGGCGGCATGCACTTCCACGCCGTCGAAGCCGGCGGCGATGGCGTTGCGCGCGGCATGGCGGAAGTCCTCGAGCAGCGCCGGAATCTCGTCCAGGCGCAGCGCGCGCGGTGCGGAGACGTCGCTGAAGCCCTCGGCGGTGTAGGTCTTGGCGTTGGCGCGCAGCGCGCTCGGCGCCACCGGCGCGGCGCCGTCCGGCAGCAGGCTGACGTGGGAAATGCGGCCGACGTGCCACAGCTGCAGCACGATCTTGCCGCCGCGGCGGTGCACCTCGGCGGTGACGTTCTTCCACGCCGCGACCTGCGCTTCGCTGTAGATCCCGGGCGTGTCCATGTAGCCCTGGCCCATCGGGCTGATCTGGGTGGCCTCGGCGACGATCAGCCCGGCGCTGGCGCGCTGGCCGTAGTACTCGGGCGCCAGCGGTGAGGGGATGCGGCCTTCGCCTTCGGCGCGGTTGCGGGTCAGCGGCGCCATCACGATGCGGTTGGTCAGTTCGATCGCGCCCAGGCGCAGCGGGGCGAACAACGGGGAAGCGGTAACGGTCATCGGTACGTTTCTCGAAACAGGAATGGGGGCATGGACGGCACGGCGCCGGCGGAGCCGGTCGTCACCCGTCAAGACATGGGGACGACCGCCGCGGTTGCGCGTCGCCATGATGGGACAGTGCGTTGCCGATGGCCGGCTCGCCAGCGAGGGAGCCTCCCGTGTTGGAGCCGATGCTTGGGAGTTGGCCGCGACGCCGTTGCGGTCCGAGCGATAGCGATGCACTGACTAAGGTGCTGCGCATGTCCGCTGTCACCGCGGCATCGCGCCGAGCGCTGCGCGCCAGGGCGGTACTGGTGAGGCCGCATGCTGAAGCCGTACAGCCTGGCTGCCGCTCGACGCCCACGCGCCACGCTGCAACGCGGTGTTGCACGCGCATGGGTGCCCTTGCATGCTGCGATGCACAATAATGGGCGGCCCCTCATCAGGTCCCGGGCATGTCCACTCCCGTCACTCCCCAGGCGCCGCTGTCGCGCCGCGGCTACGTGCTGATCCTGTTCGCGTTGGCGATGGGCGGCTTCGCGATCGGCACCAGCGAGTTCTCCACCATGGGCCTGATGCCGTACATCGCGCGCGGGCTGGCGATCGACGAGCCGCAGGTCGGACACCTGATCAGCGCCTATGCGCTGGGCGTGGTGGTCGGCGCGCCGCTGCTGGCGATCGTCGGCGCGCGCTGGCCGCGGCGCACGCTGCTGCTGGCGCTGATGGGCTTCTATGCGGTCGGCAATCTGGCCAGTGCGCTGGCGCCGGATTACCACAGCATGCTGCTGGTGCGCTTCATCGCCGGGCTGCCGCATGGCGCATATTTCGGCGTGGCCACGCTGGTCGCCGCGTCGATCAGCCGCCCCGACCAGCGCGGCGCGGCGGTGAGCCGGGTGTTGCTGGGGCTCAATCTGGCGGTGCTGGTCGGCAATCCGTTGGCGACCTGGCTGGGCCAGGTGGCGCAATGGCGCTACGCGTATGCGCTGGTGGCGGTGATCGCGGTGCTGACCGTGGTGCTGGTCATGCGCCTGCTGCCGGCCGATCCGCAGGAACCGCGGCAGCAGCCGCTACGCGAACTGCGCGCGTTCAACCGGCCGCAGGTGTGGCTGGCGCTGGGCATCGGCTCGGTCGGCTTCGCCGGCATGTTCTGCGTGTTCAGCTATCTGGCGCCGACCCTGACCCAGGTCACCGGCGTGTCCGAACGCTGGATCCCGTTCGCGATGTGCGCGTTCGGCTTCGGCGGCCTGCTCGGCAACCTCGCCGGCGGTTGGTTGTTCGACCGGCTGCAGTTCCGCGCCGTGCCGCTGGTGCTGCTGTGGTCGATGGCGGTGCTGCTGGCCTGGCCGCTGGCCGCGCACTCGCCCTGGGCGGTGCTGCCGGCGGTGGTCGCGGTCGGCACGATGGGTGCGCTGGCGCCGGTGTTGCAGACCCGGCTGATGGACGTGGCCAGCGAGGCGCAGACCCTGGCCGCGGCGTCCAACCATGCCGCCTTCAACCTGGCCAACGCGCTGGGACCGTGGATGGGCGGGATCGCGATCAGCGCCGGGCTGGGCTGGACCTCGACCGGCTACGTCGGCGCGGCGGCGGCGCTGGGCGGTCTGCTGGTGTATCTGTGGGCGCGCCACGACGCGCGCCGTGCGCAGCGCCTGGCGACGGCTGGCTAAGCGCTCAAGAGCGCGGTTCGACTTTCCACGCGCCGCGCGCCATTGCGCGACTAGCTGCTTGCACGCGCGACGCGGGCGCGCGTGGCGTGCCTGACGTGCGCGGCGGGACTCAGCGCTGCGCCTGCGTGTTGTGCGACAGCCGCCGCAACGCGTCCAGCTTGGCCTGATAGCGCGGCTGCGTGGCCTTGTCGGCGTGCGCCAGCGCCTGCTGCATCGCCGTGTTCGCGCGGCGCGTATCGCCGTTGAGCAGATACGCGCGGGCCAGGGCGAAATACAGCAGGTCCGCGCCGTCGTACAGCCGCAGCGCATGCCGGTAGTAGCCGATCGCCGCGGCGTAGTCCTGGCGCCGCTCCGCCTCGTTGCCGAGCAGATACTGCTGGAACGGGTCGGTCTGCTGCACGCGTTGCAGTCGCGCCAGCATCGCCGCCTCGCGCCGCCCATCGCCCAGGCGCCGGTACAGGATGGCGGCGTTGGACAGCGCGGACATATGGTTGGGGTCGACCGCCAGCGCGGTCGCATAGTCCTGCGTGGCCGCTTGCGGATCGCCCTGGCGCAGCTCCAGCACGCCGAGGTTGTTCCAGGCGGCGGCGAAGTCGCGGTCCATCTGCAGCGCCATCGCCAGATGCTGTTGCGCGGCGGGCAGGTCGCCGTCGGCCATCAGTTCGGCGCCGCGGTTGTTGTAGTAGTGGGCCAGCGCGCGGCGGTCGGAGATCGGCTGCGGGCCGCGCCGGTCCATCAGCACGCTGCGATCCAGGTCGATGCTGGCATGGCGCCCGTCGATGCGCACGCCGACGTTGACGTGGCCGGCGTTGTATAGCGCGTCGCCGTCCTGGTACCAGCTCAGCACGCGGCCTACCTCTTCCACCTGCGCGTCCAGCCCCACGTCGCGCGCCATCGCCACGAACAGCAGAGTGAAGGACAGGCAATTGACGCGGCGCGTGGCGTAGGTCTCGGCGATGCTGTTGGTGGCCTTGGCGTCGTACTGCAGGTCCAGGCCGTCGGCATCGAAGGCGAACTTCACCAGTTGCTGCAGGCGTTGCTCGCGCGGGGCGCGCAGATCGACGCGCTGCTGCACCAGCGCATGCAGCGCAGGCGGGACGCGCATGATCTGGTCCGCCGCGGGCGGCGCGGGTGGTGGCGCGATCGCTGTGGCAGCGACCAGGGCGAACGCGGTCCAACCGAACATGGCGCACCTCGTGGCGACCCGGAATGGGAGGGTCTCGGGGCAAATATAGCCCTTTGCCGGCGCGGTGGTGGCGTGCGCGGTCGCGGGCGAGTGCGAAGGCCGCAATGCCGGGTCTGAGCACAGGCCGGAGCAGCGCATTCATCCACAGTGGCTGTGGACGATCGCTGGGCAAGCATGTGGATAACTGCGTTGCGGCCATCTGCGCCAGCCTTCGCCAACCGCTGGCGAAAATATCGCCAAGGCGCTCCGCGCGTCGGCGCTGAATGCCTGTTCATGCCTGCCAGCGCCGCGTGAGGACGCAAGCGTTTCGGCTCACGTGCACTTTATGCCCCGGCGTCCAGCATCCCTCCCACGACGCAACGTGGCAAGACGCTTCCATATCGCGGCCGAGCGACATCCAGGGGAACACGACCCGACGTGCCCGTTGCGCGATGTTCGCCGGCCCATTGCAGAAGGAGTTCCATCCATGAGCATTCAGAGCAAGACCACCCACAGCCTCAACGACCTCATCGCCATCTCCCGCGACGGCAAGGAGTTCTACGAGGAAGCGGCGCAGAAGGTCGGCGATGCCGAGTTGTCCGCGTTGTTCCTGCGCATTGCCGGGGTCAAGTCCGACATCGTCAGCAGCCTGAGCGCGGTGGTCCAGGCGGTCGGCGGCAAGCCCGACGAGCACGGCACGCTGGTCGGCAGCATGCAGCAGATGTACGGCAAGGTGCGTGCGACGCTGGGCGACACCAAGTACGGCTACGTGGCCGAGCTGGAAGAGTCCGAGGATCGCCTGTTGAAGGCGTTCAACGAAACCATCGCCGACAACGACACTCCGGTCGCCGCACGCGATGCCGCCACCAAGCTGCTGCCGGAAGTGCGCGCCTGCCACGACGTGATGCGCAACCGCAAGCTGGCGATGAAGAACGCGGCGTAAGCTGCAGGCTGGGTTCGCGCCCGGCCATCAAAGGCGAGGTGCGTTGCGGTCCGCGTGGGTCGCAACACGCCGATGCAGAAAAACGCAAAGGCCGACCGGATTCTGTCCGGTCGGCCTTTTGCGTTTTCCAAGCGAGCGGTCGCACGCCGGGCGCGATGCGCTTGCTACGATGACGGCCCTTGTCCAGTCGCCGCAGCGCTTGCGGCTTCCGCACCCCGCCGATGGCCCACGATCCTTCTTCCGAAAATGCGCAGTTCTCGCTCGGCTTCGCTGCGCCGGCGCCGCGCGAGAGCCTGTTCTTCGCCGTGCTGCCGGAGCCGGCCACCGCGCAGCGCGCCTTCGCACTGGGCGAGCGCCTGCGTGCCGAGCATGGCCTGCGCGGTCGCGCGTTGCCGGTGGAACGTCTGCACCTGACCCTGCATTACCTTGGCGAATACGCCGGCATTCCGCCGCGTCTGCTGCAGCAGGCGCATGCCGCCGGACAGGCATTGGCGGCGGCGCCGTTCGACCTGTGTTTCGATCGGATCGCCAGCTTCGGCGGCCGCGCCCGCACGCGGCCGCTAGTATTGCTTGGCGACGGCGAGTCGCCCGCGTTGCGCCACCTGCGCGAGGCGCTGCAGCAGCAACTCGGCCGGCAGGGCGTGGCCACGCGCGCCGACCCGGCCTATGTCCCGCATATCACCCTGAGCTACGACGAGCAGACGGTGCCGCCGCAAGCCGTGCCGGAACTGCGCTGCCCGGTCGCCTCGCTGAGCCTGATCCGCAGCGTGCAAGGGCAGGGACGCTATGTGCACGAGGCGACCTGGCCGCTGTCGGAGGATGCGGCCGGGCCTGCGTCCGCCGGCGGCGAGGCGATCCGATGAACGAACCGGCGCCGCCGCTGACCCTGCCCGCCGCGCAGTGGGAGCAGCTGCAGGCGGCCTATGCCACGCCGCCGCGCGCCTATCACCACTTCGGCCACGTGCAGGCGGTGCTGGGCCACTATGCCGAGGTCGCCACGGCGCTGGGCTGGCGGCAGCCGCGCGAGGTGTATCTGGCCGTGCTCTACCACGACGCGGTGTATCAGGCCGGGCGTGGCGACAACGAGGCGCAGTCGGCGCGCATGGCGCAGGTGGCGATCGCGCAGTGGCTGCCCGCCGCCGGGCTGGACGCGGCGCGCGTCGCCGCGCTGATCGAGCTGACCGCACGCCATGGGCAATTGTCCGCCGCGGCGGTGGATGCCGAGGCGGCGCTGTTCCTGGATTGCGATATGGCCATCCTCGGCGCCGATCCCGCCGGGTTCGCCGCCTACGATCGCGCCATCGCCGAGGAATACAGCGGCGTGGTGCCGGGCTGGCTGTACCGGCGCAAGCGCCGCGCGTTCCTGAAGACGGTGCTGGCGCAGCCGCGCATCTTCCTCAGCGACTGGTTCCATGCGCGCTACGACGCGGCGGCGCGCGCCAACCTGCGCCAGGCGATCGGCTGAGCCGGCCGCGGCGGCGTTCTACAATGGGCACCTGTTCGCGCCGCTGGCGTGCCACCCGCCGCGCACCGTGATGTCCGATCCCGATCCCGCCACTGCCGATCCGTGCCCGCAAGCGCCGCAGCCGCCGCTGCCCAGCGATTGCTGCAACAGCGGTTGTCCGCTGTGCGTGCACGACCTGTACAACGACGAAGTGGCGCGCTATCGGCAGGCGCTGGCGGCGTGGCGGCTGCGCCATCCCGAGGCCGACCCGGGCGCGTGAGCGCCCGCTGCGCGTCGCTGCAGCCGCACCGGCGCGGCCGCCTGATGGCTGCAGCGGCGCCGCGCTGGCACGCTTGCGGCGTACCCCGCATGAACCGGCGCCTGCGCCGCGCTTCGCGCCACCGCCGTTCGGGATTATCTTTACACGCTGTTTCAGGATTGGCCTTTTCAGGATTGCCGGATGATGCGAATGCGTGGCGGATGGATGTGGGGATGTGCGTTGGCCGGCCTGACCGCCGCGGCCGCCGCCTCGGCGGCGCCTGCGACGACGGCCGCAGCGCCAGCGTCAGCGGCGCCAGCGGCCGCGGTCCCGGAGAAACTCAGCCACGGCCGCTTCGAACAGGTCCCGGTGCTGCTGCCGCACGGCGAGGCGCAGCGCGTGGTGCTGTGGTTCGCCGGCGGCAAGCGCGGCGCGGCGGCGCGCATGCGCCAGATCGAGGCGCTGCGCGACGACGGCGCGATGGTGGTGGTGATCGACGGCGCGCACCTGCAGGCGGTGCTGGCCAAGATCCCCGGCACCTGCGGCTTCTCCGCCGGCGACGTGGAGAATTTCTCGCGCTACGTGCAGGCTTACTACCACGTGCCGACCTACCGCCTGCCGCTGCTGGTCGGCGACGGCGACGGTGCCGCGCTGGCCTATGCGGTCGCGGCGCAGGCGCCCAAGCACCTGCTGGCCGGCCTGGTCACCGAGGATTTCTGCCCGGTGCAGGTGCTGGACGACCAGATCTGTGGCGCCGGCATCACCGCGCCGGCACGCGCGCTGCAGCCGGCGACGCTGCCGCTGCCTTGGCTGGCGGCGATCGATGCGCCGGGCAAGGGCCGCTGCACCCAGCAGAGCGACGCGTTCGTGCAGAAGGTGCCGCAGGCGCAGCAGTTCCGCCGCAGCGCCAGCGGCGATGCGTTGCCCGGGTTACGCGCGGCAGTGCGCTCGCTGGGCGCGCAGCGCGGCGTCAGCCTGCCGCCGACGCCGGTCGACCTGGCCGGGCTGCCAGTGGTCGAGGTGCCTGCGCCCACTGGCGACGCGGCCGCGGGCAAGGGCCATGAGCAGGTGTTCGCGATCTTCGTCTCCGGCGACGGCGGCTGGGCCGGACTCGACCAGCAGGTGGCCGGCGCGCTGGCCCAGGCCGGCATCCCGGTGGTCGGCGTGGACTCGCTGCGCTATTTCTGGAGCGAGCGTACCCCGCAGGGCTTCGCCACCGACCTGGACCGGATCTACCGCCACTACAGCCACCTGTGGCAGCGCGGACGGGTGGTGCTGATCGGCTTCTCGCAGGGCGCCGACGTGTTGCCGGCCGCCTACAACCAACTGCCGCCGGCGATGCGCGAGCAGGTGCAGGCCACCGCGCTGCTGTCGCTGGGCAAGACCGCCGACTACGAATTCCACGTCTCCAACTGGATCAGCTCCGGCGACGACGGCCTGCCGATCGCCCCGGACGTGGCGAAGATGCCGGGCGCGCAGACAATGTGCATCTACGGCGAAGACGACGACGACACGCTGTGCCCGGACCTGCCGCACGGCGGCGCGCAACTGGTGAAGCTGCCCGGCGACCATCACTTCAAGGGCGACTACGCGGAACTGGCCAAGCAGATTCTGCAGCGCATTGATTGAAGGCCGGGATTGGGGATTCGGGATTGGGGATTCGCAAAAGCGGCATTTGTGGGGGCTTCAGCCCCGACGCACCGCCGCTAAAGCGTCGGGGCTGACGCCCCTCCCACAAACCGACATTGCGTCCGCAACCGATTAGCCACCAATCCCGAATCCCCAATCCCCAATCCCGGCCGTCAATCAGGCTTACGCGGATCCAGCGAAATCAGCCGGGTCACGTCCAGCAGCGCCGCCGGCAGGTGCATACCGCCGGGGGCGGCCAGGTAGCGGGTGCGCCAGGCCGGGGCGAACTTGGACTTGAAGCGGCGCAGGCCGGTGAAGCCGTAGAACCGCTCGCCGTGGCGCACGATCAGGTTGCCGAAGCGGTTCCAGCGTCCGGCCAGGCGGTGCTGGGCCAGGCCCGACAGCGGCGCCATGCCCAGCGAGAAGCGCTTGTAGCCCTGTTCGCGGCCCCACAGGAACAGCTCGATGAACAGGAAATCCATGGTGCCCTTCGGCGCATCGGCGATGTGCCGCATCAGGTCCACCGACAGTTCGTGTCCGGCCGGCGCCTGCCACAGGTTGGCGAAGGCCACGACCTTGCCCTCGGCCTCGACCACCGCGATCGGGAAGCGGCGCAGATAGGCCGGGTCGAAGCTGCCCAGCGAGAAGCCTTTCTCTTCGCCGGCCTTTTCCTCCAGCCACTGCTGCGAAACGTCGGCCAGCACCGGCATCAGCGCGTCGATGTCCTCCAGCGGCACGATGCGGAAGCTCAGTCCGCTGCGCTTGCCGCGGTTCCAGGCCTGGCGCAGGTCGGCGCGGTCGCGGCCTTCCAGGTGGAAGTCTTCCAGCGACACCATCGCTTCCTCGCCCAGCTTGACCAGGGTCAGGCCCAGATCGAGGTAGGTCTGCCAGTGCTGCTCGCCGACCTGGTAGAACACCGGGCGCAGGCCCATGCGGTCGGCTTCCTCGCGGAAGCGCCAGATCAGCGCCCGCGCGACCTCCGGCGGTCCCACCGGGTCGCCCATCGCCACCAGCGAGCCGCCGTAGCGCTGCATCATCACGAAACCCTGGCCGCCTTCGTCGGGCAGCAGCGCCTTGTCGCCGGTCAGCACCAGGCAGGCCTGGGTGTCGGTGGCCACGGCCAGCACCGGCGCCAGCGCGTCCAGTTGCGCCGCGTCGGCCGCCGGCAGCGGCGAGCGCGTGCTGTGCAGCAAGCGCGCCAACCCGAACACCACCACCGCCACGCTGACCAGCAGCACCGCGCGCAGCGCCCGCGGTGCATTGGCCGAGGTGGCGAACTGCCACCACAATTCGTTCTGGTATTCGACGTGGCTGTAGACGAAGAACAGCAGCCACACCGTGGCGATCAGTACCAGCCCCAGGTTGCGCAGCCACGGCCACGACCAGGCCTCGTCGAGCAGCGCGCCCTGGCGGTAGAACTCGCGGCGCGCGCCCCACAGCCCGGCCGCCACCACCAGCGAGGACAGCGCCACCGAGGCGTGGCCGCCGCGCAGCCAGGCCGGCAGCGGCAGCAGCACGCAGATGCCGATCGCCAGCACCCACGCCGCATGGCTGCGCCGCTGCAGGCCCTGGCCGATCAGCAGCAGCACCACGCCGCCGAGGCTGGCCAGCAGGTGCGAGGTCTCCACGATCGACAGCGGCGCCATGCCCAGGCGCCGCTTCGGCGTCGGCAGGGTGCCGTCGATGACCAGCGCCGCGCCGACCGCGAACACCGCCATGGCGATGATCTGCGGCAGCCACGGGCGCAGCGTGCCCCAGGCCACGCGCACCCCGCCCGCGCTCGCCGCCAGCGGCCGGCGCAGGCCCGAGGTCGCGGCCATCAGCACCGACAGCAGCAGCGGCACCACGTAGTAGGTGATGCGGTAGATCAGCGCCGCGGCCAGCACCGCGGCCGGGGCCACGCCGGGCAGCAGCTTGAGCAGGCTCCACTCGAACACGCCCAGCCCGGCCGGCACGGTGGACATCAACCCGGCCACCACCGCGACCAGGTACAGGCCGACGAAGCCGACGAACTCGATGCCCGACTCGTTCGGCAGTAACACGTAGAACGCGGCGCTGGCCAGGCCCAGTTCGACCACGCTCAGCGCGGTCACGCCGAGCGCGGTGCGCCGGTCCGGCAGCCACAGTTCGTGGGTGCGCCAACGCAGGGTGCGGCCTTCGCGCCCGGCAAGCAGCAGCATCAGGCCGAAGCCGACCAGCAGCGCGATGCCGAACGCGCGTACCGCCGAAGCGCCGAGCGGCAGCGCCAGCGCCGCCGAGGCCGGTTCCAGGGTCAGCGCCAAGGCCAGCAGCAACCAGGCGCCGAACACGAAGCCGAGCGTGCTCATCAGCACCACCTGACCGATCTCGGCCAGGCTCAGCCCGACCCGGCCGTAGCCGCGCAGGCGCACCGCGCCGCCGGTGAGCGCGGCGAAGCCCAGGGTCTGCCCGACCGCATGCGCCAGGAACGCGGTGACGCCGATCCGCATCGGATGCAGCTTGCGCCCGCTGCGGTGCAGGCCGACCGCGTCGAAGCCGATCAGGCAGGCGTAGCTGCTCAGCCCCAGCAGCAGGGTCAGCGCGATCTGGCCGACGCCGAGCTGGTTGAAGGCATGGCGGATCGCGGCGTAGCCGTGGGTGCTGAACTCGGTGGCCAGCGCGCGCAGCGCCAGCGCCAGGATCACCAGACTGAACACCACCGGCAGCGCACGGCGCCAGCCAGCGGTGGAGGGGGACGGGGAAACGGGAGGCGCGGCGTCGGTCATTGCAGGGGAGCGTAAGCGAAGGAGAGAGGGAACTGTGCGCAGGCGCCGGCGGCGTTGCGCAGGCTGGTAGCGTTGGCGGTGCGGGCGATCGCGATGGCGCGCCTGCAGGCGAAAAGGGGCTGGTGCATCGCGATATCGGCTGGCCTGGGGCTGTACCGGCGACACCGGCGACGCGCATCATAGTGGAATCGCACGTCGGCACCGCGTCGGCGTGCGCGGAGGGTGCGGGCGCGCGCTGCGTCGCGCATCGCGTTCCCCGCTACGACCCGGAGCCGATTCCATGCCCACGCCCCTGGCCCCCGCCGCCGCGCCGCCGCATTGGCCGCGCGCCGCCGGCGCCCTCGCCACGCTGCTGTGCCTGCTGTTCCTGGGCGTGGCGCTGGCGCTGCAGCTGCTGCGCGCCGACCTGCACTGGCAGCAGGCGACGCTGAGCCTGTACCTGCACGGCCCCGGCGGGCTGCTGCTGCGGATTGTCTACGTACTGCTGGCGGCGGGCATCGTCGCGCTGGCCGCCGGCCTGTATGCGCAGGCCCCGCCGTCGGCACGCAGCGCCGCACCGCTGCTGCTGTTCGCGGTCGCCGCACTAGGCCTGTGCGGGGTGGCGATCGGCGACAGCTACCTGCCGCAGCGCGTACCGTTGCTGGCGCCGTTGTTGCACGGGCTGTTCGCGCAGACCGCGTTCCTGTGCGCGACCAGCGCGATGCTGCTGCAGAGCGCCTGGCTGCGCCGGCAAGCACCGTGGCAGGGCCGTGCCGGCATGCTGTTGGCCCTGGCGGTGGCGGCGTTCGTGGCGCTGTGGGTGCACGTGCTGTGGCGCGCGCCGCCGCGCGGGCTGACCCAGAAGCTGGCGATCGTGCTGATCCTGGCCTGGCTGCTGCTGGTCGCCTACCGGCTGTGGCGGCCTGCAGGCCTGGCGCAATCGCGCGACAATGCCCGGGTTTCCCCTCTTCAGGACACCGCCTCATGATCCAGCGATTCGATACCGGCCCGCGTATGTCGGAAATGACCGTGCACAACGGCGTGGCCTACCTGGCCGGGCAGATCGCCGACGACACCAGTGCCGACATCGCCGGCCAGACCCGCCAGGTCCTGGCGGCGATCGACGAACTGCTGGGCCGCGCCGCCAGCGACAAGAGCAAGGTGCTGCGCGCGGAGATCTACATGACCGACCTGGCCGAGTTCGCCGAGATGAACAAGGTCTGGGAAAGCTGGGTCTGCCCGGGCAACACCCCGGCGCGCGCCACCGTGCAGGCCAAGCTGGCCAACCCGGAGTGGAAGATCGAGATCGTGATCACCGCTGCCGTGTGAGTTGAAGGCCGGGATTGGGGATTCGGGATTCGGGATTCGATCCTCTCCCCGGCTGCTTGACCATACGGTCGGTCCAAGGGCCGATCCGCATCACGTCGCGCCTCAGAGCATGCAGCCTCGCCTTTGCGAATCCCCAATCCCGAATCCCGAATCCCGGCGCTTCAGCGCCTCACGAACCGATAATGCGCCACGCCCCACTGCTGGCCCTGTTCGTAGCCGAACAGCTCCGCGCAGGCCATCCAGAACATGCGCCAGCGCTGCCACCAGATCTTCGCGTCGCGGCCGTAGGTGGCCTGCAGCACCGGCATCAGTTCGGCACGATGCCGGTCCTGGTTGCGTAGCCAGGCGTTGGCGGTCTTCTCGTAGTGTTCGCCGGACAGCAGCCAGCGCCGTTCCAGCGCCAGGTCGTCCTGGAACTGCAGCAGGGTGTCGGCGGCCGGCATCAGCCCGCCGGTGAAGAAGTGCCTGCCCATCCAGTTGTCCTCGCCCTGCACCTCGAACGGGTAGGCCAGGTCGCGGTGGCAGAAGATGTGCACGAATAGCCGGCCGCCCGGCACCAGCCACTGGCCGATCCGCGCCAGCAGCTCGCGGTAGTTGCGCATGTGCTCGAACATCTCGATCGACACCACGCGGTCGAAGCTCGCATGCGGCAGGCTCAGGGTGTTGGCGTCATGGGTGATCACCTCCACGTTGCGCAGCCCGCGCGCGCGGCATTGCGCCTCGATGTGCTCGCGCTGCGGCCGCGAGTTGGACACCGCGGTGATGCGCGCGCCGGGATAGTGTTCGGCCATCCACAGGGTCAGCGAACCCCAGCCGCAACCCAGTTCCAGGATGCGCTGGCGGTCGCGCAGCTGCGCGCGTTCGGCGTACAGGTGCAGCATGCGTTCCTCGGCCGCGTCGAGATCCTGGGTGCCGGCGTCCCAGTAGCAGCTGCTGTACTTCAGGCGCTTGCCCAGGCACAGCTCGAAGAAGCGCGGCGGCAGTTCGTAGTGCTGGCGGTTGGCGGCATCGGTTTCGATGGCGATGGCGCTGCCGCGCAAGGCCTCGACGAAGGCGCGCTGGCGTTCCCAGGCCGCGTCGGCACCGCCGCTGCGCTCGTCGCGCAGGCGCTGCGTGCACAGCTTGCGCATCGCGGCGCGCAGCAACGCATCCGGCAGCAGGCCGGATTCGGCCACGCGGGTGGCCAACGATTCGGCCGGCAGCGCGGGCGCAGGCGAAGGGGCGAGGGTGCTGGACATCGGCGGATCTCCTGGAAGCGGGGTCATTGCCGCGGCGGCAACGGAAAGAAGGCGCTGGTGCTGCGCTGGTAGTCGGCGTAGTCCTGGCCGCGCGAGCGCAGCGCCTGTTGTTCGGTGTAGGGAATGCCGGTGACCCGGTACAGGAACGCGAACATCAGCAGCGGCCCCAGCGCGGCGATGCCGACCCACAGCGCGCCGCTGCCCACCGCCAGGAACACGTAGGCGAACCAATGCACGAATTCGAAGAAATAATTCGGATGCCGCGAGTAGCGCCACAGGCCGCGGCGGCAGGTCTTGCCCTTGTTGCCCGGATCGGCGCGGAACGCGGCCAGCTGGCGGTCGGCCAGGCTTTCCCCGCCTACCGCCAGCAGCCAGGTCGCCAGCGCCAGCGTGGTCCACACGCTCCACTGCGGCAGCGGATTGTGCGCGGCGATCGACAGCGGTACCGCGAACAGCACCACCACCAGCGCCTGGCCGAGGAAGAACAGCAGGAAGCGGCGCTGGTCGCCGTGCCAGTGCTCGCGCAGCGCGCGATAGCGGCCGTCCTCGTGCGCATCGCCGAACACGCGCACGCCCAGGTGCCAGGCCAGGCGCGCGCCCCATAGCCCGCCCATCGCCGCGGTCAGCACGCGCGGCAGCGCGGCGCCGTCGGCACGCCATGCGCAGTACGCCGCGGCCAGCGCCATGCACGCCGCCCACAGCACATCGACCACGCCGGCGTTGCGGCTGCGCCGCTGCCAGGCCCAGCCGGCGAGCATCGCCAGCGCGGTGAACGCACCCACATGCAGCAGCGGCCAGGCGTTCATGGCGCGACGCCTGCGATGCGGGGCGCGGATTGCGCCGTCGCGGACAGGCGCCGCGTCGCAACGCTCAGTACTGCCAGCGCCGCAGCCCAGGCCAGCGCCAGCGCAAGCACCGCGTGCAGCAGCGGCGCGCCCAGCGTCACCGCCTGCCAGCCGCGCGCGGCCAGCACATAGCCGAGCGGACCGAACACCGCGCCGAACAGCGCCGCGCGCCACGGGCGTTGCATGACCCAGGCCAGCGAATGGTTGAAGGTCAGCGCGAAGCCGGCCCACAGCGCCAGGATCCACAGCGGCGCCCACGGCGCCGGCGGCAGCGCCGCGGCGTAACGCACCCAGCCGCCCGCAGCCAGCGCGGTATCGACGCCGGCACCGAGCAGCAGCGCCAGCGCCATCAGCGCCGCATCGCCGCGCGCGCGGCGGCGCGGCTGCAACTGGTACAGCGCGAACAGCGCCAGCGCGGCCGGGCCGGCCCAGGCCAGTCCATGCCCGGCACCCATTACGGCCGCCAGCCACAGCAGCTGCAACGCGACGTAGTTGGCGAGGTTGCTCATGCGTCGTGCGCCAGCGCCGGCGCGAACTGCGCCGGGCGCGCGCCCGGCTTGCTCAGCCACAGGTGCACGTCGCCGATCGAGCGTTCCAGGAAGCCGCCCTCGCAATAGGCCAGGTAGAACTCCCACATGCGGATGAAGCGTTCGTCGTAGCCCAGCGCGCGGACCTGCGGCAATTTGGCCATGAAGCGCTGGCGCCAGGCGCGCAGGGTCAGCGCGTAGCTGGGGCCGATGTCTTCCAGGTTGAACAGGCGCAGGTCGCTGGCGCGCGCGATCGCGCCGGTCATCGCCGCTACCGAGGGAATGAAGCTGCCGGGGAAGATGTGGCGCTTGATGAAATCCACCGATTTCAGCGCCTGCGCGTAGCGGTGGTCCTCGATGGTGATGGCTTGGATCAGCGCCTGGCCGTCGTCCTTGAGCAGGCTGCCGACCTTGCTGAAATAGGTGTCCAGGTACTGGTGGCCGATCGCCTCGATCATCTCGATCGAGACCAGCCGGTCGTAGTGGCCGTCGAGGTCGCGGTAGTCGCGCAACAGCACCTCGACGCGCTCGGACAGGCCGGCCGCATCCACGCGCTGGCGCGCCAGCTCGTATTGCTCGCGCGAGATGGTCACGGTAGTGACGCGGCAGCCATGATGCTTGGCCGCGTGCAGCGCGAAACCGCCCCAGCCGCTGCCGATCTCCACCACATGATGGTGTGGCTGCAGGTCCAGCTTGGCGCAGATGCGCTGCAGCTTGCGCTCGGCGGCGCGCTCCAGCGCGGCGTCGCCGAGCGCGGCGTCTTCGTCGCGGAAGATCGCCGAGGAATACATCAGGTTGCGGTCCAGGAACAGTTCGAACAACGGGTTGCCCAGGTCGTAGTGCGCGGCGATGTTGCGGCGGCTGCCGGCACGTGTGTTGCGTGCCAGCGTGTGCAGCCCGCGCATCGCCATGCCGCCGAGACGGGCCAGGCCGGTCTCCATGGCGTCCAGGCGCTCGCGGTTGCGCACCAGCAGGCGCACCAGCGCGACCAGGTCGTCGCATTCCCACAAGCCATCCATGTACGCCTCGCCGACGCCGACGCTGCCGTTCAACGCGGCCTGGCGGTAGAAGCGCGGATCGCGGATGCGCAGGTGCGCGTGCAGTGCGCTATCGGCCTGCGTGGCGCTGCCCAGGATGGCGCTCCCCAACGTGGTGATCGCACCGGCTTCCTCGATCTGCAACTGGCCGTCGCGCAAGCCGTCGAGCGTGGCGAACAGGCGTTGCCGCAGCAGGCGGTCGAGGCCGCGCAGCGGCGGCGCGGCCGGGGTCAACGCGGCAGCGGCGGAGGAGGGCGCGTGCGGAGCGTTCATCGGCGTTCTCGCGGAAGGGAGTGATCGGGGTGGTCGTGCACCGGATTGCCGCGCAGCCACAGGCGCAACGCCTGCCAGTGGATCTTGGCCACGACCTGCAGGGTCATCGCCGGATAGCGCAGCAGCGCGCGCGCCAGGCTGGCGCCGGAGAGTTCGCGCCGCTGCAGCACCAGCGTGGCGTCGAAGCGCCTGGCCGCCGGCTGCGGATCCAGCACGTCCATGTGCACGCGCAACTGCGCGCCCGGCTCGCTGCAGCGCCATGCGTACTCGTGCGCCATCGCCATGAACGGCGAGACGTGGAAGCGCTTGTCGAAACGCCAGGCATGCACGCTGCCGTGGCTGCGCGCGGCGGCCACCGGCAGCACGTAGGCATGGCGCTGCTTCCACGGCGTGTTGGTGATCTCGGCGACGATGCTGTGCAGGCGCTGCTGCGCGTCGTGGCAGTAGTAGAAGGTGACCGGATTGAAGCAGTGGCCGAAGTAGCGCAAGTGGGTCAGCATGCGCACCGCGCCGAGCGGACGTTCGCCGCAGTGCTGCTGCACGCGGTCGCGCACGGCTTCGTCCAGCGGCTGCGCCGGATCGCCGAGGTAGTCGCTGCGGCGGAATTCGACCAGGTTGCGGCGGCCGACCGACCACAGCCAGCGCCGCGCGAACACCTGTTCGAGTTCGGCCAAGTCCAGGTACATCAGGAAGATCGGATAGCGGAACGCCAGCGGCTTGGGCGCATGGCGACGGTGCCGGACCCAGCCGTTGTAGAGCGCGCTGTGCAGCCCGCGCTTGGTCGTGCCCGCCGCCGCCGGCGTTGTCGAGACGGCGCCAGCCGGCGGGGCGGACACGGTAGCGCTGCGCAGCAGATTCATGGCCAGGGTACCCCTAGCCCGGCGGCGACGTCGACCGCGCTGCGCAGGCCGTCCTCGTGGAAGCCGAAGCCCCAACCGGCGCCGGCGAACCAGGTGCCGCGCTGGCCCTGGATCTCGCCCTTGCGCGCCTGCGCGGCGACCGAAGCGTGGGTTTGCAGCGGGTGCCGGTAGCGCATGCGCCGCAGCACCTTGGCCGGATCGATGTCGTCGCTGCGGTTGAGGCTGACGATGAACGGCTGCGGCGAGGCGATCGACTGCAGCGCGTTCATCCAGTAGCTGACCGTGCATGGCGCGTCCGGATCGGCCGGCACGTGCGCGTTCCAGGCGGCCCAGGCGCGGCGGTTGCGCGGCAGCACGCGCGCATCGGTGTGCAGCACGGTGTCGTTGTCCTGGTAGGCGATCGCGCCGAGGATCTCGCGCTCTGCGGCGCTGGCGTCGTTGAGCAGGCGCAGGGCGTCGTCGGCGTGGCAGGCCAGCACCACGTGGTCGTAGTGCTGCGCATCGGCATCGCTGTCGGCCTCGGTCAGCACCGATACGCCCTGCGACAGCCGCTGCACCGAACGCACCGGCGTGCCGATGCGCTCGTGCACCCGCCAGCGGCTGCGCAGCGCGCGCACGTAGCTGTTGGAGCCGCCTTGCACCACTTGCCACTGCGGCCGGCCGCTGATCTGCAGCATGTGATGGTTGGCCATGAAGCCGATCAGCTGGCGCATCGGGAACTGCAGGATCCGCTGCGACGGCGAAGACCACAGCGCCGACGCCATCGGCACCAGGTGCGCGTCGCGGAACACGTCCGAATAGCCATGTCGCTGCAGGAATTCGCCCAGCGTCAGCTGCGCCTGCGCCGCATCGGCCAGTACCTGCGGCGCCTGCCGGTAGAAACGGCGCAGATCGCCCAGCATGCGCCAGAAGCGCGGGCTGGCCAGGTTGCCGGGCTGGCAGAACAGGCCGCCGAGACTGCCTGCGTTGTATTCCAGGCCGCTGCGCGCTTCGTGTACCGAAAAGCTCATCGTGGTCGGTTGCGCTGCCACGCCGAGCTGCGCGAACAGTTTGCTCAGCAGCGGATAGTGCTGCGGGTTGAACACGATGAAGCCGCTGTCCACCGCGTACTCCACGCCGCCCAGTTCGATCGCATGGGTATGGGTGTGCCCGCCGAAGTAATTGGCGGCCTCGTACAGGGTGACCTCGTGCCGTTGCGACAGCAGCCAGGCCGAGCCCAGCCCGGCGATGCCCGAGCCCACTACCGCGATGCGGCTCATCGTGCGCGCGCCTGCGCCCGTACCAGCCCTGCCGGTACCGGCCGCAACTGGCGGATCAGGCCGGTCCACGACAGCGCCTTCAGGCCATACCAGGTCAGGTCGATTTCCCACCAGCGGAAGCCTTGCCGCGCCGCGCCGGGGAAGAAGTGGTGATTGTTGTGCCAGCCCTCGCCGAAGGTCAGCAGTGCCAGCCAGGCGTTGTTGCGGCTGTCGTCGCGGGTGTCGAAGCGGCGGCTGCCGAAGCGGTGCGCCAGCGAGTTGATGGTGAAGGTGGCATGGAACAGGGCCACGGTGGAAACCAAGAAACCCCACACCAGCAGCTGCGGCCCGTCGGTGCCGAGCTGCGGATGGTGGCGTTGCAGCCAGCCGCCGAGCAGGAACAGCGCCAGCGCCAGCAGCACCGGCAGCAGCAGATCGAAGCGGTCGAGGAAGCGCAGTTCCGGGAAGCGGCGCAGATCCGGGATCGCCTCCCAGTCGGTACGGAAGCCGCGCGGGGTCAGGAACCAGCCGCTATGGCTCCACCAGAAACCATGCTGGCGCGGCGAATGCGGATCGGCCGGGGTATCGGTATGGCGGTGGTGGTTGCGGTGGTGCGCGGCCCACCACAGCGGCCCGCGCTGCACGCAGGTGGCGCCGAGCGCGGCGAACAGGAACTGCACCACGCGCGAAGTCTTGAACGCGCGGTGCGCGAAGTAGCGGTGGTAGAAGCCGGTGAGCGCGAACATGCGCACCGCGTACATCGCCACCGCCATGCCCACCGCGAACCACGATGCGCCGACCCAGAACACGCCCAGGCAGGCCAGGTGCAGGCCGACATAGGGCGCGGCACGCAGCCAGTCGATGCGATCGGCGCGGGCCTCGTCCAGTTCGATCTCCGCGCCGGTGTCGAACCAGCGCCGCAACGTGCGCACCACGCCACCGCGGCGCGCGGGCGCCTCGGCGGGTGTGGCGGTGGGTTCACGGGAATGGTCCGGAACGGGGCTTGGCACAAGCGCATCTCGTGGGGATTCGGATAGCGATACGGACAAAGCCGGAAGACGGATGCACTCACGTCGCGGCGTCTGTGCGCAATGCGGCTGACGTGGATGGTCGGCCACGGCAGCGCATGCGGTCGCCGCTCGAAGCGGCGTCCACGCAGGTCGGAATCGTCGGAGGATCAGGCTGCCCGGCGCATGCGCGACGGCTGCGGCGATGCTGCCTGCGCGCGAGTGGTGGCCGGGTGAATGTGCGGGTTCGCGATGCTTTTGGTGATCACGTGCAGCGCGAGAGCCGAGGGCGTCATTGATGCATATCGCTCAAGCCCCTCTCCCACCGGGAGAGGGGTTGGGGTGAGGGTACGCCGGCACGGACAGGCTTGGCGTGCCTGGATTTGTGAGGCTTCGCCCGTACCTTCATCCGCCCCTTCGGGGCACCTTCTCCCGGGGGGAGAAGGGAGGCGCTTAGTCTGCGCTGCGTTGTCTACGAGCTGCATTAGCCCCTCTCCCATCGGGAGAGGGGTTGGGGTGAGGGTGCGTCGGCACGGACAGGCTGGCGCACCTGGATTTGCGAGGCTTCGCCCGTACCCTCATCCGCCCCTTCGGGGCACCTTCTCCCGATGGGAGAAGGGATGCGCGCAGTCTGCGCTGCGTTGTCTACGAGCTGCAGTAGCCCCTCTCCCATCGGGAGAGGGGTTGGGGTGAGGGTGCGTCGGCACGGACAGGCTGGCGCACCTGGATTTGCGAGGCTTCGCCCGTATCCTCATCCGCCCCTTCGGGGCACCTTCTCCTGGAGGGAGAAGGGAGGCGCTTAGTCTGCGCTGCGTTGTCTACGAGATGCATTAGCCCCCTCCCACCGGGAGAGGGGGTGGGGTGAGGGTACATCGGCACGGACAGGCTGGCGCACCTGGATTTGCGTGGCTTCGCCCGTACCCTCATCCGCCCCTTCGGGGCACCTTCTCCCGATGGGAGAAGGGAGCATGGCGCGTAGTCTCGATGCCGTGTTGTTTTTTCTACGGCGTCAAGCGTGGCGCACTGAAAGCGCAGGCCGCGTTAGCCCCTCTCCCATCGGGAGAGGGGTTGGGGTGAGGGTGCGTCGGCACGAATAGGCTGGCGCATCTGGATCTGTGAGGCTTCGCACGTACCCTCATCCGCCCCTTCGGGGCACCTTCCCCCGGAGGAGGAAGGGATGCAGGGCGCGGCTGTTGCCTACGGCGCCAGGCGCAGCGTGCTGATGCCGCCCTTGGCCACGATCGGGCCGGTGGCGACGCCGCCGGGCGCGCCGCCGGGGGGTTCCATCGTCACCGCCAGCAAGGCGCCGTCGCTGAGCAACGGCATCAGCGCGTCGGGAATGCGCGCCGCGCGCGCCTGCGCGTCGTCGAACACGCCCATCGAGCGCGCCTTGCCGTCGGCCGGGATCAGCCACAGCTCCGGCACGCGCGCGGGGTCGCGGCTGCCGGCCAGCGGGGTCAGGGTGATGCGCTTCTTGTCGGCGTCCATCAGCACCACGTAGCCGGGCTTGCCGTCGTCCTGCATCAGCGTCGAGGTCATCGCGATGCCGGTGTCGGCTGGCGCCGTGACGACCGGCGGGGTGGGCGTTTGCGGCGGGAGCGGCTGCCGCGCGACCATCAGCGTGAGCATGCACGCCGCTGCGGTGGCGAAACCGCCGGCGCTCAGCCAACGCCAGGTGCGCACGCTTTCCCAGAAGCCAGGCGATGCCGTCGGCGCGCGCGGCACCGGCGCATCCAGGCCGAGCGATGCGCGGATGCGCACCCACACGCGTTCCGGCACCGCGACCGGCGCGATCTCGTCGGCCAGCGGCATCAGGTGCTGCTGCCATTGCGTTACCGCCGCGGCGAACTCGGCTTCGGCGTCGATGCGTTGTTCGGCGGCGCGGCGTTCGCTTGCATCGAGCACGCCAAGCACGTATTCGCCGGCCAGCACGTCGCGCGGCGGCGGGGTTTCCTGCGGATCGGGCACGGATGCGTTCATCGTTCCAGGCACGCCTTCAGCTTGGCCAGACCGCGCCGGATCCAACTCTTGACCGTGCCCAATGGCGTTCCGCTGCGGTGAGCCAGTTCCTCGTAGGTGATGCCCTCGAAGAACGCGGTGCGGATCAGGTCGCCGCGCGGCGGCTCCAGTTCGCCCATGCACACGTCCAGGCGCCGTCCGGCGACGCGCCACTCGGTTTCGGCCAGCGGGTCGCGGCCGTCGTCGTGCAGTTCGCCGGCGTCGTCGAGCGCCACGGAGTGACGCGCCGGCGCGCGCGCGCGCAGGTAGTCGATGGCCTTGTTGCGCGCGATCATGGTCAGCCAGGTGAGGCCGCGCGCGCGCTGCGGATCGAACTGCGCGGCCTTGCGCCAGACCGAGCTGAACACTTCCTGCAGCACGTCTTCGGCTTCGCCGCGCTGCGGCACGATGCGCAGGCACACGCCGAACAGGCGCGGCGAGGTGCTGCGGTACAGGCGTTCGAACGCGGCGCTGTCGCCGGCCGCAGTGGCGACCAGCAATTGGCCTGCTTCGTCGTGATCGGGCGTCTCGGTCATGCCGGGGAGCGGTGGCGAAGGTGGCAGCGATGCTACAGGCTTTCGGCGCGCGCGTCGCTCAGCGACGCTGCCCGCGCCACAGCGCGAGCGCGGCGAGCAGCAGCGCGATTTCGAACACGGCCAGGCCGGTGGTGGTCGGTCCGACCGGCCACAACCGCAGCAGGCTGGCGCTGCGGTAGAGCACGATCGGGACGTAGAAGGCGAGCGCCAGCAGCAGCCCGGTACGGATCTGCCCGCTACGGGCGAAATAGCCGAACAGGAACGCCATGCCCAATTGCAGGCCGCCGTAGATGACCAGGTATTCGGACTGCCCGGAGCGGTCCAGGCCGATGTAGCCGACCGCTGCGGCGGTCTGCGCCGGCAGGAGCGTGCACCACAGCGCCAGGATCGCGTACAGCGCAGCGTTGAACCACAGATAGGCCTTGGCCATGGATGTTCCTTGTCGGGAGAGGGACGACGCGGTTGCATGGGTGTAGCGTCCGCGAGGGACGCAGGCGTGAAGACGGCGCCGACGCGCTTCAGCGCGCGCCGCATTGCGCGACCAGCGGTTGCTGCAGCGCCTGGTTCCATGCGGCGTCGTCGGCCTGGCCGCGCAGCCGCTCGGGAAAATCGATACGCACCTGCGCGTAGCGGCCGCGCGCGTCGCGGACGTTGCCGATGCCGCGGAACTCGAGCAGGCGGCGATCGTCGTGCGCGTAGGCGACCGTGATATTCGGCAGCACGCCGCCGTACCAGGCGTCCACCGACAGCGTGTAGCGCTGCACGCCGGCGTCGGCCGCCGCGGGCTTGATCTGGAATTCCAGCGTGCGCAAGGCGCTGGGCAACACGAAGGCGACGCGTTGCGGCGTGCCCTGGCGCAATGCGTCCCAATGCAAGCGCAGAAAGGCATCGAACCCGGCATCGATCACCTGCGGCGCCGTCGACGCCGGCAAGGGCGCGCTGCGCTCCGACTCGCCGTCGCGCTGGCTGAACATCACCCGGCCACTGCCGGCACGGCGCACGCCTTCGCGGTAGCCGCTGCGCGCGTCGACCAGTTCGAAATCCGGGGCGATGCCGCCGTCGGCGATGCGCTTGCGCGCGAACGGCGTGCCGTCGGCGCAGCGGTACAGCACCAGCCGCGCGCCATCGTCGCGCACCCAGTGGCTCTCGCGGTACAGCAGTTGCTGGCCGTTCGGCGCATAGGCCAGGCCGTCGTAGTGCAGCATCGCCCGCGCCGGGGCGGCGACGCCCAGCGCGGCCAGGCACACAGCGGCGGCCAGCGGCAGGCGCGCGCAGGCGAGGGGGAACGTGGCGATCGGCATGGGCATGCGTGGCGCTTCCGTGAGACGGTGACAGCTGTCAATACGCAGTCGGCGCCGATCCGGATGCGCTGACGGCCGCGCCGATGCCGGATGCCAGGGCGCGGCATCCATTCCGGGCAGGCCGCGTCAGGACACGCGGCGCGAGCCGGTGGCTGTTCTGACAAGCCCAGCGCAGGGGCATTCCCGCGTTCGCATGGTGCTGCGGCATCTCGCGGGCGTGGACACGTGTTCATCCCACTTGCTTGCACCATGCACGCGCAAGCCAAGCGCGGCCCGACCTGCGCGGGGGCGGATCGCGCGGCTAGACCGGGCGCAGCTCGATGCAGTCCACCGGGCAGGCCGGCACGCACAGTTCGCAGCCGGTGCACAGCGGCGCCAGCACCGTGTGCATGTGCTTGGCGCCGCCGACGATGGCGTCCACCGGGCAAGCCTGGATGCACTTGGTGCAGCCGATGCAGTCGGCCTCGATCACGAACGCCACCTGCGGCGGCTTGTGCGCGCCGCGGCCGCGGTCGTAGGGTAGCGGCGCGGTGCCCAGCGCGCGCGCCAGCGCTCGCGCGCCGGCATCGCCACCGGGCGGGCAGCGGTCCACCTGCGCCGCGCCGCGTGCCATCGCCTCGGCGTATGGGCGGCAGCCATCGAAGCCGCACTGGCCGCATTGGGTCTGCGGCAGCAGGCGATCGAGGCGTTCCAGCAGATTGTCTTGGGCGGGCTTCATGGCGAATTCGGCGCGTCGGATGCGGCGCGCTGCAGGGCGAGGGTCAGGCGATGCGGCGTCCGCCGTACCAGCGCTCGTGGGCCAGCGCCAGCATCGGCCGGTCTTCGCGGCTGTCGCCGTAGGCGTAGACGCGCGGATAGGCGGCCACATCGTAGCGCGCGCGGATCAGCCGCGCTTTGTGCGGCCCGCAATCGCCATCGGCATAGCGCCCGGTCAGTCGGCCGTCGCGCGCTTCCAGGCGGTTGCAGATCAGCCCCAGCCCATACTGTTCGCACCAGGGCTGCAGGTACAGGTCCAGCGACCCGGACACCAGCACCAGGCTGTCGCCCTGCGCCTGATGCCAGGCGATGCGCTGCATCATCTCCGGCCGCAGCAGCGTCGGCAGCACCTCGCGCGCATACGCCCGGGCGTGCGCGGCGATCTCCTCTGCGGTCCGGCCAGCGAACACGATCCGCGTGACCCGCCTGCGTATCGCCTGCGCCGACACCAGGCCCAGCCGATACCCGGCCAACCACGGCCCCACCGACCATTTCGCCCGCGCCAGCTGCCGCGGCGTGGCGACGCGGCGCAGGAACCGCGAATAGGTATCGGTGGTGGTGACCGTGTGGTCGAAGTCGAAAAGAGCAAGGGATTGGGGATTCGGCATTGGGGATTCGCAAAGCGCGTCATGGAGCGGATCGGGCAAGGGATTCGCTTCAATGAATCCCGAATCCCCAATCCCGAATCCCAGCCTTCAACGCACCGGCATCCCCGGCTGCGCACCGCTGTCGGCGTCGAGCAGCGCCAGCGCGCCGCCGTCGAAGCCGGCCGACAGGATCATGCCTTCGCTCAGGCCGAAGCGCATCTTGCGCGGGGCCAGGTTGGCGATGAACACCACGCTGCGGCCGACCAGCTTTTCCGGCTCGGCGTAGCTGCCGCGGATGCCGGAGAAGATCTGCCGCTTGCCCAGTTCGCCGGCGTCCAGTTCGAAGCGCAGCAGCTTGTCCGAACCCTCGACGAATTCGCACACCAGCACCTTGCCGATGCGCAGGTCGAGCTTGGCGAAATCGTCGATGCCGATGAGGCCGGGATTCGGGATTTGGGATTCGGGAGTGGCAGCCGCCTTCGTTTCGGGCTTGGCTGGCGCCGGCTTGGTCGCGGCGGGGGCGGGGGCGAGGGTGTCCTTGGAGGCTTCGGTCATGGCGTCGATCAGTTTGGGGTCGATTCGGGTGAACAGTGGGGCGTAGGGCTGGATGACGTGCGCCAGCAGCGGCGCGTCGAGGTCTTCCCAGGCGCTGAGCGGTGCGGACAGGAAGGCTTCGGCTTCGGCGCTGGTGCGCGGCAGCACCGGCTTCAGCGCGCCGGCCAGCACGCGGAACAGGTTCAGGCCCTGGGTGCAGACCGCCTGCAACTGCGCGTCGGCGCCGTCCTGCTTGGCGATCACCCACGGCTTGTGTTCGTCGATGTACTTGTTGGCCTCGTCGGCCAGGGCCATGGTCTGGCGGAGCGCGCTGGCCGCGTCGTTGCGCTCGTAGGCGTCGCGGATCGGCGCCAGCGCGGCGACGAAGCGCGCGTATTGCGCCGGGTCCGGCAGCGCGTCGGCCAGCTTGCCGCCGAAGCGCTTGTCGATGAAGCCGGCGCAGCGGCTGGCCAGGTTGACGAACTTGCCGACCAGGTCGGCATTGACCCGCGCCACGAAGTCGCCCAGGTTCAGATCCAGATCGTCCACGCCGCCGGAGGACTTGGCAGCGAAGTAGTAGCGCAGCGCTTCCGGCTCCAGGCCCACGTCCAGATAGGTGCGCGCCATCACGAAGGTGCCGCGCGACTTGGACATCTTCGCGCCGTCCACCATCAGGTAGCCGTTGACGTGCAGCCGGGTCGGCGCGCGGTGGCCGGTGCCGTGCAGCACCGCCGGCCAGAACAGGCCGTGGAAGTTGACGATGTCCTTGCCGATGAAATGGTGCAGTTCGGTGGCGGTGCCTGCGGCCAGGTGCGGCTCGAACGCTTCGCCCAGGCTCGCGCACAGGTTCTGGAAGCTGCTCAGGTAGCCGATCGGCGCGTCCAGCCACACGTAGAAATACTTGCCCGGCTGGCCGGGGATCTCGAAGCCGAAATACGGCGCGTCGCGCGAAATGTCCCAGGCGCGCAGCCCACCCTCGCTGTCCAGCCACTCCATCAGCTTGGCCTTGACCCCGGGCAGGGCCACGTCGCCGGCCAGCCACTCGCGCAGGAAGCCGTCGAAGCGGCCGACCTCGAAGAAGAAGTGCTCGGAGTCGCGCAGTTCCGGGGTGGCGCCGGAGATCACCGACTTGGGCTCCTTCAGCTCGGTCGGCGCATAGGTGGCGCCGCAGACCTCGCAGTTGTCGCCGTACTGGTCGGCGCTGCCGCAGTTGGGGCAGATGCCCTTGATGTAGCGGTCGGGCAGGAACATGCCCTTGGCCGGATCGTAGAACTGCGCCACCGAGCGCCGCGCGATGTGCCCGCCAGCCTCGAGCTTGGCGTAGAACGCCTCGGTCAGCGCGCGGTTGGCAGTCGAGTTGGTCGAGTCGTAATGGTCGAAGGCCACGCCGAACGCGGCGAAGTCGCGCTCGTGGCTGGCCTGGATGTTGGCGATGAAGTTCTCCGGGGTGACCCCGGCCTTCTCCGCGGCGAGCATGATCGGCGTGCCGTGGGTGTCGTCGGCGCAGACGAACCAGGTGCGGTCGCCGCGCAGCCGCCGCGCGCGCACCCAGATGTCGGCCTGGATATAGCCGACCAGATGGCCCAGGTGCAGCGGACCATTGGCATAGGGCAGGGCGGTGGTGACGAGAGCGGTGCGGGTCATGGCGAACGGCGATCCTGGGGGATTGCGATTATCGCATTACTCGGGAATGGGGAATCGGGAATGGGGAATCGGTCGAAGCAAGAGCAGGCCGCTGGCCGCCGCGCACAAAAAAGGCGCCCTCGCGGGCGCCCTGCTTTGTCGATTCCCGATTCCCGGTTCTCGATTCCCGGCTCCTACTCCCTGATCCAGGTCTGCGTCCGTCCCAGTGCCTCGATGCCGATGTAGCCGCGCATCTGCAGCTTCTTGCCGCCGTCGGTGAGGGTGACCTTGGCCTTGTAGGTCTTGCCCTTGGCCGGGTCCAGCACCGAACCGCCGCTCCATACCGCGGCGCCGTCCGGCTTCAGCCCCCACAGGATGGTCATACCCTTGATCGGCTTGCCCTTCTGCGCGCCATCGCACTTGTCGCACAGCGGATTCGGACCGTGGTTGGACTGCAGGATCTCGACGACCTTGCCGCTCAGCGTGCCATTGCCGGCCTGCTCGATCTGCACGATGGACTTGGGCTTGCCGGTTTCGTCGTCGATGGTCTGCCAGCGGCCGACCGGCGAGGTGTCGGCGGCCTGCGCGACGAACGCAGCCACGCTCAACGGCAGGGCCAGCAGCAGGGTCTTGAAGGTGGTGCGCATGTGTCCCCTCCCAGGGTGTGTGCGAAGCGGTCGGCGCACTGCCGACCTGGGGCCGACTGTATACCCAAGCGTATGGTGCTGGGAATCGCCGGCCGCGGGCGGTTCAGCGAGTCGCCGGCGCTGGCGGGCCGGCGGCTGGCGGCGCCGCGCGATCCAAGCGGCGGCGCGTGGCCCCCGGCTGGCCGCCGGCGCGCCCGCCGCCGCCGAAGCGGCAGCCCCCCCGTTACTGCAGCGTCACCTGCTTGCGGTTGTCGTTCGAGACCCGGTCGATCAGCTTGTTGTACGGATCGAAGCCGGCTTCGCTGGGCAAGCGCTCCACGGTCACCGTGATCGTCGGCGCGGTGGTGGTCACGTGCAGGCGCTGCAGGTACAGCACCTGCTCGTCGCGTTCCTTCCCCGACGGTCCCTTGGCGAAAACGCCGACCTCGATCCAGTCGTCCAGCGCGCCGTCGCGCTCCTTGCCCTTGCCGTCCACATAGTGCTTGGCGGCGTGCAACTTCAGGGTCACGTCGTAGCGGCCATCGGCACGCTTGCGCGCGCTCGCCGCCTCGACCCGGTTGTCGTAGAAGGTGATCTTCTCGAACAGGTCGGTGATCAGCGCTTGCTGCTCGGGGCGTGCCTCGGCGCGAATGAACTGCAACAGCTCGGCCGACGTGGTGTAGGGCGGCTGCTGGAAGGCCTTGGCCAGCAGGAACTTGTGTAGCGCGCGGTTCAACGCCTGCTCGCCGATCTCCTCGCGCAGCCGGTAGAACACCAGCGAACCCTTGCGGTAGTGGATGTACTGCTGGTTCTCCACGCGGTACAGGGGCAGCTCTTCCAGGCTTTCGCCACCGCGCCCGCTCAGATAGCGGTCCAGTTCGTACTTCAGGAAGCGGCGCATGTGCGCACGTCCGTACTCCTGCTCCATCACCATCAGCGCCGAGTATTGCGCCAGCGATTCGGACAGCATCGTCGCGCCTTGCACGTTGGCGCCGATCACCTGGTGCGCCCACCATTGGTGCGCCACTTCGTGCGCGGTGACGTAGAACACGTAGTCGATATCGTCGGGGTCGCGCAGGTCGGCGATGAAGCCGATCGACTCCGAGTACGGGATGGTGTTGGCGAAGGACTGGGCGAAGCTCTGGTAGCCGGGGAACTCGATGATGCGCACCTGATGATGCTGGTACGGGGAGAAGTGCTGCTCGTAGTAGGCCAGCGACTTCTGTACGCCCTCGATCATCCGCTGCACGTTGTACGGATGCTTGGCGTCGTAGTAGACCTCGATCGGGATGTCCTTGTAGCGCGCCTTCTTCACCTGCCAGCGTGCCGACAGGTAGGCGTAGAAGTTCAGCATCGGCCGGTCCATCGCGTAACTGAAGCAACGCCGGCCCTGGCGGACGAATTCCTTCTGCAGATAGCCGGGCGCCAGTGCGATCTGGTCCGGCGCGGTGCAGATGGTGGTGGCGAAATCGATCCAGTCGGCATCGTCGCTGATATAGGTGTTGGCGCGCGCGGCCTGGTCTTCGAGCTTGGGCATGCGCGTGGGTTCGCCGAGCCCGCGCTTGCGTCGCTCGTTGCGGTCCTCGATCTGCTGCCGCTCGTTGTAGCCGAACCATGGCAGCATGCCGCTGTTGAAGAAGCTGCCGTTGCCCACGATCTCGCTCTGCGCCTGGCGCACGGTGAGCCCGTGCGGATGGCGATCGATACGGAAGCGGAAGCTGCGCTGCTCGCCGGGCTGCAGCGGCGTGGTCAGCCGGTAGATGCGGTAGCCCAGCGCCTTGTCGTGCTTGACCAGGGTCTGCCCGCCCAGGTCCACCGCGACCAAGGTGTCGTCGCCATCCTCGCCGCTCATGCCCAGGTGCACGTCGCCGATCGGCGTGGCGTGGGTATTGCGCACCGTCCAGGTGGCATCCACCACGACCGACTGCGTTTCCGGGTGCAGATCGACCTGGTTGGTCACCGCGACGATGCGTGGCTGCGGCAGGTCCTTGTACTTGCGGTAGTCGCGCTCGTAGCGGGCCTGCAGGTCCAGTTCCTGGTCGGGCGAGCGGAACGTGTTGTAGATATTGCTGTTCCAGTAGATCCAGCCGCCGACCGCGGCGAACGCCAGCAGCGACAGCGCGGTCGCGACCCCGGCGCCGCCGCGCAGGCGCTGCCGCGCCAGCCGCAGCCGCTGGCGCGGTCCGTTGCCGACGCCGCGCGGCCAGAACGCGGCCGCCAGCAACAGCAAGGTCAGCAGGAACAGGCCCCAATAGCCTTGCAGCCACAGCTGCCCCGGCAGGAAGTGGCCGAAGCCGTTCATGTCCGAATACGGCGCATTCGGCCAACTGCCGAAGTTGTACAGGCTCTGCGTGTAGTCGAGCATCGACAGCGCCACCTGCCCGATCAGCAGCAGGATCAACAGCGCATAGCCGAAGAACTTGTTGTTGCTCAGCACCTGCAGCACCAGCGCCATGCCGCCCATCAACACGTAGAACACCGAACCCAGCGCCAGCGTCTTCAGATACAGCAGCGGCTCGATCTGGGTATAGCCCTTGCCCAGCTGCACCGCGACCGAAGCCAGCGCGCCGACCGCCTGGAACGCCGCGATCACCGCGATCAGGGTCAACAGCTTGCCCAGCAGCGGCACCCAGTTCGGGACCGGCATCGCATCGGTGATGCCGTCGATGCGCACGCCGCGTTCCTTCCACACCAGTTCGCCGGCATAGAACAGCACGATGATCACCAGCAGGAAGCTGTAGCTGTTCTGCAGCCCCTGCAGCATGATCGAGGTCACCGGCCAGATGTCGGTGCCGTAGAGGCTGCCGCCGAACAAGGCCTGCGGCACGAAGTTGGCGATGCCGAGCAGCAGCAGGACCACGAACGGCGCGCTGCGGAACACGCCCAGGGTGTCGAAGCGCACCTGCCGCAGCAGTTGCCGCCAGCCGGTCCCGGTTTGCGCGAACGGCGTGACTGCCGGCACTCGCACGGTGCGCGCAGCGGTCACGGCTGCGGCCACGGGCACTGCGACGGCCGGCGCCGGCTGCTTGCGGCCGAAACGGCGGCGGGTGCCGCTGCGCTCGGTGCGGAACAGGGCGAAGGTCGCCGCGAACAGCAGCACCGACACGCCCAGCCACAGCGCGCGGTTGGCTAGCAGGTAGCCGCTGAGTTCGGGCAGGTTGTGGTTGCGCTCTTCCGCCGACCAGTAGCGCAGCGTCTGCGCCAGCGCGCGGATGCCGAGCGGGTCGGACAGGGTGGCCGCCCAGACGTTGTCCAGGTCGGCTAGCACCGCGCGGCTGACCCCGTACAGCACCAGGAACACGATGACGCCGACGTACACCCACAGGATGTTGCGCGCGGTCACCGCCAGCAGCGACAGCAGCGCGGTGGCGAACAGCACGTTCGGCAGCACCATCACCGCCAGCGTCCACAGGTAGGACGAGACGGCCACCGGCCCCAGCCGGACCGGATCGATCCATGGCATGAACTGGGCGATGAAGATGCCGAACGCGACGATCAGGTACATCACCATGCAGGCCAGCAAGGCCGCGCCGATGCGTCCAAGCAGATAGTCGCGGCGCCGTACCGGGCTGGAGAACACCAGTTCGGCCGTGCCCAGCTCGAAGTCGCGCAGCAGCGCGTTGCTGACGAACAGGGTGGCCACCAGCAGGCCGATCAGGGTGAACACGGTCATCATCGTGGCGATGACCGAGGGCGCGTTGCGGTAGACGTTGCCGATGCCGCCGCCGATCTGCACCGCGTCGCTGGAAGTGGCGCCGAAGGCGAGCAGGGCGAGCAGCGCGGCCAGCAGCCACAGCAGGGGAGAACGCAACTGCTCGCGCAGCTCGAAGCGCAGGAAAGCCAGGATCATGGTCGGCGCTCCGTCAGGCGGCCCGCGCTTGCTGGCGCAGGCGCTGGAAATACACGTCCTCGAGGTCGGGCGAGACCGGTTCGAAGCCCGCTTCCGGGCATTCGGCGCTGAACACATGGATCACCGGGCTGCCGGCCACCAGCCGGGTGGACAGCACGGTGAAGCGCGCTTCGTACTCCGCCAGCGCGCTCTTGGCCACCTGCTTGCGCCAGACCTGCTGGCTGAGCGTGGCGATCGCGTCGGCGGGGCGGCCGGTCAGCAGGACCTGGCCCTTGTTCATGATCGCCATCGCCGGGCACAGGTCGGTGACGTCCTCGACGATGTGGGTGGACAGGATCACCACCACGTTCTCGCCGATCTCGGCCAGCAGGTTGAGGAAGCGGTTGCGTTCCTCCGGATCCAGGCCGGCGGTGGGTTCGTCGACGATGACCAGCTGCGGATTGCCGAGCAACGCCTGGGCGATGCCGAAGCGCTGGCGCATGCCGCCGGAATAGGTGCCCAGCTTGCGCTTGCGCGCGTCCCACAGGTTGACCTGCTGCAGCAGTGCCTCGACCAGCTCCTTGCGCTGGCGGCGCTCGGTGAGTCCTTTCAGCACTGCGAAATGGTCGAGCAGGTCCAGCGCGCTGACCTTGGGATAGACGCCGAAATCCTGCGGCAAATAGCCGAGTTTGCGCCGCAGCGCGTCCTTGTCGCGCAGCACATCGATCGTCTGGCCATCGGCGGTGGTGAGCGTGGCGCTGCCGGAATCGGCTTCCTGCAGCGTAGCCAGGGTGCGCATCAACGAGGACTTGCCGGCGCCGTTGGGGCCGAGCAGGCCGAACATGCCGCGCGGGATGTCCAGGGTGACGCCCTTGAGCGCATGGACGCCATTGGCGTAGGTCTTGGACAACTCGCGGATCTGCAGCATGGCGCACCTTCCCCTGGTCGATATCCGAGTATTGGCGCGATCGTGCGTTGCCGCATGCGCCGGAAGTCATTGCCAGCGGCGACGCTGCGAGCTGGCTAGTGCGGCTGCGGGTGATGTGCAACGGGGCTGGACGGCCCAGGCATGGCGCCGCTCAGCCGATCTCGTACAGCTCCAGCGGCAGGTCGTCGGGGTCGGCGAAGAAGGTGAAGCGGCGGCCGGTGTATTCGTCGACACGGATCGGTTCGGTGACCACGCTGTGCGCCTGCAGGTGGGCGACGGCGGCGTCCAGGTCGTCCACGCGCAGCGCCAGGTGGCGCAGGCCGCAGGCTTCCGGGCGGCTGGGCCGCGGCGGCGGCGCGGGGAAGGAGAACAGTTCGATCTGGGTGCCGTCGGGCAGGGCCAGGTCCAGCTTCCAGGAGTCGCGCGCGTCGCGGTAGACCTCGGCGATCACGCGCAGGCCGAGGATGCGGCAGTAGAAATCCTTCGAGCGCGCGTAGTCGGCGGCGATGATCGCCACGTGGTGCACGCCGCGCAGGGTCAGGCTCATCGGCACAGCGCCTGGCCGAACTGCAGCAGGTGGCCGTCCGGATCGTGGATCGCGAATTCGCGCATGCCGTAGGCGAAGTCCTCGAGCGGATAGGCGATGCGCGCGCGCGGCTGCAGCCGCTGCCACCAGGCGTCGACGTCGTCGGTGCGGAAGTACAGCGAGCCGGGAAAACCGGCAGCAGCGACACCGGTAGGTGCTTGCTGCGCGGCCAGCATCAGTGCCAGCGACCCATGCCGCAGCGATGCCCAGCCGGCGTCCGCACCGCCGCCGTCGATGTGGAACTCCAGCGTGTCGGTGTAGAACGCCAGCGCCGCGGCGAGATCGGTGCTGCGCAGCATCGGCGTCAACGCTGTGAACGTCATGCGCTGCTCCGGCAAGGAAGGAAGATGGTCAGCCATGCGCCGAGCATAGCGCAGCGTCAGGTGTGCGTCTGGACGATACCTGTTGGAGATCGGCGTTCGCATGCGGTGGCGGCGCCATCCGCTGCGTACGCGCAACGGGCGCTACGCGCCACCGCCCAGATTCCGCGCGGCGGCCACTGCCTGACACAATGGCGGCATCACGTTTCGCCCGCGAGGACGCGAGCATGCCGCACAACCCGTTGACCGTGTTGCTGGCCGACGACCGCTGCATCGTGCTCGACGGCGCACTGGCCACCGAGCTGGAGGCGCGCGGTTGCGATCTCGGCGATGCACTGTGGTCGGCCAAGGTGCTGCTTGAGCAGCCGCAGCTGATCCGCCAGGTGCATCAGGACTATTTCGAAGCCGGCGCGCAATGCGCGATCACCGCCAGCTATCAGGCCACGCCGCTGGGGTTCGCCGCGCGCGGCATCGATCCGGTGCAGTCGCGGCGGCTGATCGTCTTGAGCGCGCAGCTGGCGCTGCAGGCGCGCGACGCCCATTTGGCCGCGCATCCCGAGGCAGGCCCACTGCTGGTCGCCGGCTCGGTGGGGCCGTATGGCGCCTACCTGGCCGATGGTTCGGAATACCGCGGCGACTACGCGCTGCCGCAGGCGGCGATGCTGGATTTCCACCGCCCACGCATTGCCGCGCTGGTCGAAGCCGGCGTGGACCTGCTGGCCTGCGAGACGCAGCCGTCGGCGGCGGAGATCGCCGCGCTGCTGGCGTTGTTGCAGGAGTTCCCGCAGAGCACGGCGTGGTTTTCGTTCACCCTGCGCGATGCCATGCATCTCAGCGACGGCACGCCGCTGCGCGAGGTGGTGGCGTTGCTCGATGGCCATCCGCAGGTGGTCGCGCTCGGCGTCAACTGCATCGCGCCGGCGCTGTGCACCCCGGCGCTGCAGCATCTGGCGCCGTTGACCCGGTTGCCGCTGGTGGCGTATCCGAACTCCGGCGAGCGCTACGACGCTGCCGGCAAGCGCTGGGACGGCGGCGCTGCCGAGGCCTGCGCGCTGGTCGATCGTCTGGATGCCTGGCGTGCTGCCGGTGCGCGCCTGATCGGCGGTTGCTGCCGCACCAGGCCGCGTGATATCGCGCTGTTGGCGCAGCGTCTGGCGACGAGCGGGTTGCCGGGCGGTTGACGCGACGAGCGCATCAACGCAGTGCCGATACCGGTTCCGCAAGAACGAGGCGGGCTGCCTCGGTGCGTCGACCATGCGATATAGGCGGGGCCCTGGATGGTCTCGGGCCATCCATCCCGACCAGACGTTATCAGTAACGCCCGGTCGGGGTTGAAACCCCTCCTACAGGTGTAGCGCGATTGCGCTCAGCCCTTCTTGCTCGCCACCCAGCGCTCGACCTTCTCCTGCAACACGTCCAGCGGTACCGAGCCGTCCTTCAGGATCTCGGCGTGGAACTCGCGGATGTCGAACTTGGCGCCGAGCTGGGTGCGCGCGTATTCGCGCAGCTGCATGATCTTCATCTCGCCGATCTTGTAGGACAGCGCCTGCCCGGGGATGGCCATGTAGCGCTCGGCCTCCGCTTCGGCATCGGTGCGACTGGTGGCCGAGTTCTCGAGCATGTAGTCGATCACCTGCTCGCGGGTCCAGCCCTTGCTGTGCAGGCCGGTGTCCACCACCAGGCGGATCGCCCGCCACAACTCGTTCTGCAGGTAGCCGAAGTAGTTGTACGGATCCTGGTACAGGCCCAGTTCCTTGCCCAGCGATTCGGTGTACAGGCCCCAGCCTTCGATGTAGGCGGTTTCGCCGCCGAAGCGGCGGAACTTGGGCAGGTTGCTCAATTCCTGTTGCAGACCGAGCTGGAAGTGATGGCCGGGGATGGCCTCGTGCAGGTACAGGTCTTCCGCGTCCCAGGTCTTGCGGCTGGGCAGGTCGTAGGTGTTGACGTAGAAGATGCCCGGGCGCGAGCCGTCCTCGCTGGGCCGCATGTACGAGCCGCTGGCCGCCGACTGCGCGCGGTACGGCTCCACCGGACGGATCTCGAACGCGGCCTTCGGCCTCAGCGCGAACAGGCGCGGCACCGCCGCGTCCACCCGCGACTCCAGGCCGCGGTAATAGCTCAGCAGCTCGTCTTCGCTCTTGAAATTGAAGCGCTTGTCGGTCTGCATGAACTTGAAGAACTTCGGCATCGAGCCGCGGAACTTCACCTGCTTCATCACCACCTGGATCTGCGCCTGGATGCGCGCGACCTCGTCCAGGCCGATCTGGTGGATCTGCGCCGGGCTCAGGTCGGTGGTGGTGCTCTGGCGCACGTTGTACGCGTACCAATCCGCGCCGCCGGGCAGCGCGCCGACGCCGGCGGTGTTGCGCGTGGCCGGCAGGTATTCGGTGGCGATGAAGCCGCGCAGCTCACGGTAGGCCGGCATGATCCGGTACTCGATCAGGCGCTTGTAGTCGGCGGTGATGCGCTGCTTGTCGGCCTCGGGCATGTCCGCCGGCAGGTTGCGCACCGGACCCCAGAACAGGCTCTCCTCGGCGCTGGGCTTGATGATCGAGTCCAGCTGCGGCAGCACCTTTTCCACCAGGGCGCGCGGCTGCACCACGCCGGCCTTCATGCCCTCACGCATGTTGGCGATGGCCTGGTCGAACAGGACGGGAATGCCGAGCGCGCGCCGCGACCAGTTGTCGTAGTCCTTGACCGTGTGGAAGGGCTGCGCGCCGGTGCCCGAGCCGAGCATCACCATGATGCTGCCGACGTTGTAGAACTGGTTCACCGGCTGCATCCAGCTCGGGTACTTCTCCGCTTCCAGCGCCGTGCGCGCATCGCTGACGAAGATCTCGTAGCTGAGCAGGTCCTGCCCGCTCAGCCCGTCCTTGCCGATCGCCTCGGCCTTGCCCAGCCACAGCACGGTGAAGTCGTGCGACTGCTGGCGGAAGGCGGGGGACAGGAAGTTGGGCAGCTGGTCGTTGTAGCGGCTGTCGCCCTGGAACGTAGCCTGCAGCGGATTGAGCTTCAGCGATGCTTCCCAGTAGTCGTCGTACAGGCGGTTGAGCTGCTGCGCTTTGCTCAACACCACCGGCGCTTGCGCCGGTCGCGCCTTCCTGGCCTTGCTGCGGGTCTGCACGGTCTGCTGTTTCTTGACGGCCTTCTTCTTGGCCGCATCCGCCGGTGCGGCCAACGACAGGCTCAGGACGGCGGCGATGGCGAGCGACAGCAGGCGGGGAAAGCTGGGCGGCATTACGGGCTCCAACGACAAGCGAGCACGGGAGCTTGCCCGATCCGCACCGTGGAGGCCACCCGCCGCCGCGCGCACGGTCAGGAAAAAACCGGTAAGGCGGAGGGCCGCTGATGCCTGGACGGCAGGTCCGTGACGGGGCATGGGCCAGGCCGGGCGGTTGTCTTCGGCGTTTGCGGCGGCCGCGCAGGGGCCGCCGCCAGGGTGCAGCGGCAGCGTCGCCGGCGTGTGCAGATGGCATGCGACGGCATGCACGGCCCCGCTCGATGCTGCGCCAGCGCGGCCGATCCGCGCACTCAGTCGGCCGCGGCTTCCTCGCGCAGCTGCTCGGCGCGCTCGGGGCTCAGGTAGTCGGTGATCAACCGCCGCATCAGGTACAGCAGCGGGATCAGCAGCACCGCCAGCAGCATCTTGCAGATGTAGTTGAGCGTGCTCACCGCCAGGAACAGCGGGATCGACCAGTGCTGCGGGCCGAGCACGAAGGCGATGTAGATGACCACGAAGCTGTCGATCAGCTGCGACACCGCGGTGGAGCCGGTGGCGCGCAGCCACACGTGCTTTTCGCCGGTGACGTTGCGGATGCGGTGGAACACCGCCACGTCGATCAGCTGCCCGGCCAGGAACGCGACCAGCGAGCCGGCGATGGTCCACAGGCCCTGGCCGAACACCGCCGCGAACGCGGCCTGGTAGTCCGGCACGCCCTGGTTCTGCGCCGCGCCGACCCAGAACCCGGCCGGCGCCAGCGCGATCGCCGCGAACGCGAACAGGAAGCCGTAGCCGATCAGCGCCACCGCCAGCCAGGAGATGAAGCGCACCCCGCGGCGGCCGAAGAATTCGTTGATGGTGTCGGTGAGGATGAACACCAGCGGCCACAGCAGCGTGCCGGCGGTGAAGTTCATCGAGCCGGTCTGGCCGAACAGGTTCCAGTTCAGCGGCGCGATGCCCAGGGTGTCTTCCAGGGCGAAGATCTTGACCCCGATGAATTCGGCCAGCGCGGCGTTGACGCAGAAGAACGCGGCCAGGCCGATGAACAGGCGGACGGCGCGATCGTCGAGCGTGCCGTTGCGCATGCGCCTTCCCTCAGCGGTCCATGGTGCGGGTGAACGGCACGCTGTCCGGCGCCACCGCGCCGCCGGAGATGATGAAGCTCATCGCCTGGTCCACGCTCCAGTCGGTGGGGGTCAGCAGCTCCACCGGCACGATCTCCAGATAGCCGGAGGTCGGGTTCGGCGTGGTCGGCACGTACACCGCGGCCAACTCGCGGCCGGTGCCCTGTTCCTTGATCACCCGGGTCACCAGGCCCACCGACTTCATGTCGCGGTGCGGGAAGTCGATCAGCACCACGCGCTGGGTGCTGCCGGGCTGGGTCTGCAGGATGTCCAGCAGCTTGCGCGCGCTGTCGTAGACCACGCTGGCCAGCGGAATGCGGCGCATGACCGCCTCGAACCAGCGCAGCAGGCGCTGCCCGATCACCCGCCGGCTGAGGATGCCGACCAGCAGGATCACCGCCAGGGTGGCGATCAGCGCGATGGTATTCTGCACCCACAGCGCGGTGGCCCAGCCCATCTCGCGCGGGAACGAGGCCGCGATGCGCGCCGACAGCGGCACCACCCACGGACTGCTGATGCCCGACAGCAGCACGAACACGAACTTGACCACGACCCAGGTCAGCCAGATCGGCAGCAGGGTCAGCAGGCCGGTGAAGAACAGCCGTTGCAGGGACGGGCGGGGGTGCGGAGCGGGGGTATCGGGCGACATCCGCCTAGTGTAGCGGCGCACTGCGCTGGCCGCTGCGCACGGCGGCTAAGATGGCGCACTCCGTGCAGGTGCGATTGGGGAAGCGGCGTGGCGAGGATCGGAAAGTGGATCGGGGGCGGGCTCGGCGCGGTGCTGCTGCTGGCCGTGGCGCTGTATCTGGCATCGCGGTGGTGGCCGGTGCCGGCGGCGCAGCGCGCTGCGCTGGCGCAGCTGCGGCAAGCGCCGCCGCCGCTGCAGGGGCCGAACCTGTTCGTCGACCTGTGGCTGCTGCCTTACGCCATTCCGCCGGCACAGCGGCAGGCGGTGCTCGACGAAGACCTGCGCAGGTTCCGCCAGGGGCTGGCCGGGCAGCCGTTGCGCAGTGCGGCCAGCGATTATCCGCGCACGCCGGACTGGCCGTCCGAGCGCGTATCGCGTTGCAATTGGGACGAGGACGATTGCCTGGCCAAGGTGCGTGCGCGGCGGCAGGACTATGCGCAGGCGCTGGCGGCGCAGGACGCCTTGTTGGCGCGCATGCCGGTGCCGACGGCGGCATCTGGCTATCGCACGCCCTTCCCGGTGCACCAGGAAGGGGCACTGCCTGCGTTCTCGGTGCTGCAGACGCCGCCGATGCGCCGCGCTCTGGATTTCGTCGAGGGTCGGACCGATCCGGCCCTGGCCGGAGTCTGCAACGACGCCAGTGTGGCGCGGGTCTTGCTGCGCAGTGGCGACAATATGCTGGCGACGACGATCGGGGCGGCGATGTTGCGCGGCAATGCGCGCCTGTTCGCCGCCATGCTCGCCGAGCTGCCCGCGCAGCAGGCGCTGCCGGCGCAGTGCGCACAGGCGTTCGCGCCGCTGTCGGTCGACGAGGTCAGCCTATGCCGGCCGTTGCGTGGCGAGGCGCGTGCGTTGTTCGCGTCGCTCGACGCGTTCGATCGCACGCGCGCTGCGCCGGATGAGCGCTGGTACGAAGCATTGGGGGTGACCCTGCTGTTCGACCGCGCGCGCAGCGAGGCGCTGGTCGCGCCGGCCTACACCCGGACGTGCGCGGCAGACGTGCGTGCGAGCCTGCGCGCGGACCGGCGGCTGGCCCAGGCGCAGATGACCGCGCCGGTGGGCTCGCCGTTCTCCTGCCTGGCCAATCAGTTCGGATGCGCGTTGGTGAGCTTGCCGGCGTCCAATTTCGTCGGCGGTGCGCAACGGGTGCTGCAGGATACCGCTGCGGCGATGCGGCTGACCTCGGCGTTGCTGTGGCTGCGTGCGCATCCCGGCGTCCAGCCGCTGTCGCAGCGCTTGGCAGCGCTACCGCTCGATCTGCGCGGGGCGCAGCGGCCGCTGCAGGCGACAGCCGACGGACAGGGCGTGCAGGTGGCGCTGTACGCCCACAGCGAAGGCGATGCGCTGCGCTTGCCGTTGCCGGGCAGCAGGCTGCCGCACAGAAACTGAAAATGGCGACATGCGCGCCGCGTGCATTACCGCGCCGGCTTGCGCTTGACGTACAGCTGCTTGCGCGTGCGCGCCACCACCTCGCCCTGCGCGTCGAGGATCTCGTTGTCGAACCAGCGCAGGTACTTGTCGCCGCCAGCGGTGGCGGTGCGCAGTTCGTCCAGCAGTGCGTCGTCGAGACGGAACTGCGCGGTCACCGTGCCGCGGCCCGGGCGCACGAACTCGATGCTGCCGGCCTTGTCCCAGACGTAGTAGGCGCTGCCCAGGTTCTGCATCGCCAGCAGCATCCAGAACGGATCGGTCATCGCGAACAGGCTGCCGCCGAAATGGGTGCCGACGTAGTTGCGGTTCCATGGCCGCATGCGCAACTCGACCCGCGCGTAGCGATAGTCCGGACTCAGTTCCACCAGATGGATGCCGGCGAACAGAAACGGCGGCCACAGGTTCAGGCCCAGGCGGAACAGGGAGGCTTTCATGGCGAACGGTGAGCGGCGCTAGGGGAGGGTGAGCTTACCATTCGCATGGGTATGGTGGGATTGGGCGGCGGGTAATGCCGGTGCGCCGCCTCCCACGTCACGCAACGGCCGGCCTGACATAGGCACGGCCGGTTGCTGCCTTCCGTGCAAGCTTCAGAACAACAGCGCCGACATCTTGCGCCGGTAGCGGCCGACCAGGTCCTCGTCCTCGATCACCCGGAACGCGTCGATCAGCGACTTCTTGGGCAGGCCGTCCTCGAAGCTGCGGTCCTGCCGCAGCATCTCCAGGAACTGCTCCAGCGCCGCTTCGTCCTCGCCGCCGACCAGGCGCTGCACGCCGAGCAGGTAGCGCGACTTCAGATCGGCCGGGTCCTGCGCGATCGCCGCCTGCAGCGATTCCAGCGGCGGCGCCGACTGCAACGCGCTGACGAAGCCCAGCCGCGCCCGCGCCCGCACCGCGCGTTCGTCGGTGGCCAGGTTGGCCGGCAGCGCGTCGATCAGTGCCTCGGCTTCGCTGGCCGCACCGGTCTTCACCAGCGCCAGCGCCAGGTCCAGCTTCAGTTCGTCCTTGTCCGGCTCCGCAGCCACCGCGTCGCGCAAACGCAGCACCTCGGCGTGCGGGTCCAGCGGCGCTGCGGGCGCGTCGTCCTGGACCTCGGCCGGCGCCGGCAGCGGCGCGATGCCGTGCTGGGTCAGGAACTCGCGCAGCTGGCCTTCGGGCATGGCGCCGGGGAAGCCGTCGACCAGTTGCCCATCCTTGACCAGGAACACGGTCGGCACCGAGCGGATCTGGAACGCGGCGGCGATCTGCTGCTCCTGGTCCACATCGACCTTGGCCAGCTCGAACGCGCCGTGGTACTCGGCGGCCAGCTTCTCCAGGATCGGGCTCAGGGTCTTGCACGGGCCGCACCAGGGCGCCCAGAAGTCCACCAGCACGGGGGTCTGCAGCGATTTCTGCAGCACTTCCGCTTCGAAGGTCTCGGTCTTGGCGTCGAAAACGTGGGGCATGTCGGACATGGGAGGCATCGTGGCTGGCGAAGAATGATGGGTTCTATGGTGGCAGACCGGCGGCGACGCAAGGGTAAGCAGGGCGGCGATGGCCTCCGCGCCGGCGCCGCGGCGATCGCGGCCGTGGCGGGCACGCAGGGTGCCAGCCGCGGCCGCAGCGGCGACAATGGGCGTTTGGCGCGCCGCGGTGGCGTGGCGGCGCAGGTGCCCGGAGACACGATGGCGAACCGATACGATCAGGCGCTGCGCTATGCAGGGCCGTTGCTGGCGCTGGTCGCCGTGGCCGCGGTGGTGGGTTTCGGGCTGGCCCTGCCGGGCTACCTGCCGTGGTCGCATCCGGTGGCGCTGCTCGGCGCCACCGGCATCCCCCATGCCGGGGCCTTCGACCTGCTGGCCTTCGTGCTGCCCGGGGCGCTGGCGGTGGCGCTGGCGCTGCGCCTGCTGCTGCGCAGCGGCCGTGGCGCGCCCTGGTCGCTGCGCGTCGGCGGCCAGTTGCTGCTGCTGGCCGGGCTGGCCTTCGCCGGCATGGGCCTGCTGCCGCTGGACCCGGCCGACCTGGAGTCGCGCGCCACCCAGTTGCATGCCAGCGCCTGGCTGCTGTGGGTGGTGGCGCTGGTGGCGGCCGCCAGCCTGCTGGCCGTCGGTGCCTGGCGCCAGCCCGGCGCGCGCGGCTGGGCGCGGGTCGCGCTGGCGGTGGCGCTGCTGGCCGCGCTCGGCGCGTTCGCGCTGGACGCGCTGCTGTCGGCGGCGGTGGCGCAGCGGCTGGTGTTCGCGCTGTGGTGGGCCTGGCTGGCGCTGCTGGCCTGCTGGCCCGGGCCGCAGGCGCTGCCGCGCAGCGGCTGAAACCGTCGCCGCCGCGCAATCGGCGCTGTCCCGCAGCGCCTCCAACCCGCCCGGCGCAAGGCCGTTGCGCGGTCCGTCCGCCGCGCCGGGCGGCGCGGCAAGCGTGGTTTTCCCCGTCTCCGTCGCGCTGGCAGCGATGCGCGCGCGGTTCCCCGGGCCGGGCGCGGGCGAGCGGCGCCGGCACCGCTCGTCGCCAGGATTGGAGCCGCTTGCTGCGCTGCGGTACCCTTGCCTGCTTTGTTGCCGCCTGGCCCTTGCCCGTTTCCATGTCCGCCGTCGAGCCCACCGCCTACGACCCGCAGCAGGTCGAATCGTCCGCCCAGCAGTTCTGGGACGCCACCCGCGCCTTCGAGGTCAACGAGACCTCCGACAAGCCCAAGTTCTACTGCCTGTCGATGCTGCCGTACCCGTCCGGTGCGCTGCACATGGGCCACGTGCGCAACTACACGATCGGCGACGTGATCAGCCGCTACCAGCGCATGAACGGCAAGAACGTGCTGCAGCCGATGGGCTGGGACGCGTTCGGCCTGCCGGCCGAGAACGCCGCGATCAAGAACAAGACCGCGCCGGCGAAGTGGACCTACGCCAACATCGAGCACATGCGCAGCCAGCTCAAGTCGCTGGGCTACGCGATCGACTGGTCGCGCGAATTCGCCACCTGCCGGCCCGAGTACTACGTGCACGAGCAGCGCATGTTCACCCGGCTGATGCGCAAGGGCCTGGCCTACCGCCGCAATGCGGTGGTGAACTGGGATCCGGTCGACCAGACCGTGCTGGCCAACGAGCAGGTCATCGACGGCCGCGGCTGGCGCTCCGGTGCGCTGGTGGAGAAGCGCGAGATCCCGCAGTGGTTCCTGCGCATCACCGACTACGCGCAGGAACTGCTCGACGGCCTGGACCAGCTGCCGGGCTGGCCGGAATCGGTCAAGACCATGCAGCGCAACTGGATCGGCCGTTCCGAAGGCCTGGAAATCCAGTTTGAGGTGCGCGACGCCGACGGCGCGGCGCTGGATCCGCTGCGCGTGTTCACCACGCGCCCGGACACGCTGATGGGGCTGACCTTCGTCTCCATCGCCAGCGAACATCCGCTGGCGCTGCATGCGGCCAAGTCCAACCCGCAGCTGGCCGCCTTGCTGGCCGAGCTGAAGCAGGGCGGCGTGTCCGAGGCGGAACTGGAAACCCAGGAAAAGCGCGGCATGGACACCGGCCTGGTGGCGGTGCATCCGATCAGCGGCGAGCAGGTCCCGGTGTGGGTCGCCAATTTCGTGCTGATGGGCTACGGCACCGGCGCGGTGATGGCGGTGCCCGGCCACGACCAGCGCGATTTCGAGTTCGCCAACAAGTACGCGCTGCCGATCCGCCAGGTGATCGCGCTGACGGCGCCGAAGAACGACGAGGAGCGCACCTGGGAGTCGAGCGTCTGGCGCGACTGGTACACCGACAAGACCCGCGAGTTCGAACTGGTCAACTCGGCCGAGTTCGACGGCCTGGACTACCACGGCGCGTTCGAGGCGCTGGCCGAGCGCTTCGAGCGCAAGGGCCAGGGCCAGCGCCGCATCAACTACCGCCTGCGCGACTGGGGCGTCAGTCGCCAGCGCTACTGGGGCTGCCCGATCCCGGTGATCTACTGCGCCAGCTGCGGCGCGGTGCCGGTGCCGGAAGACCAGTTGCCGGTGCTGCTGCCGGAGAACGTGGCGCTGAGCGGCACCGGGTCGCCGCTGAAGACCGATCCGGAATGGCGCAAGACCACCTGCCCGCAGTGCGGCGCGGCGGCCGAGCGCGAGACCGACACCTTCGACACCTTCATGGAGTCGAGCTGGTACTACGCGCGCTACACCTCGCCCGGCGCCAAGGACATGGTCGACAAGCGCGGCAACTACTGGCTGCCGGTGGACCAGTACATCGGCGGCATCGAGCACGCGATCCTGCACCTGATGTACTTCCGCTTCTTCCACAAGCTGCTGCGCGACGCGCGCCTGGTGGACAGCGACGAGCCGGCGACCAACCTGCTGACCCAGGGCATGGTGATCGCCGAGACCTACTACCGCGACAACGGCGACGGCTCCAAGGACTGGATCAACCCGGCCGACGTGGACGTGCAGCGCGACGAGCGCGGCCGCATCGTCGGCGCCAGCCTGATCGCCGACGGCGCGCCGGTGCAGATCGGCGGCACCGAGAAGATGTCCAAGTCCAAGAACAACGGCGTGGACCCGCAGGCGATGGTCGGCAAGTACGGCGCCGACACGGTGCGCCTGTTCTCGATGTTCGCCGCGCCGCCGGAGCAGTCGCTGGAGTGGAACGAGGCCGGCGTGGACGGCATGGCACGGTTCCTGCGCCGGCTGTGGGCGCAGGTGCATAAGCATGTCGCCGACGGCGCCGCCCCGGCGCTGGATGCGGCCGCGCTGGGCGCCGAGCACAAGGCGCTGCGGCGCAAGACCCACGAGACCATCGGCAAGGTCGCCGACGACTACGGCCGGCGCCACAGCTTCAACACCGCGATCGCCGCGGTGATGGAGCTGACCAACGCGCTGGCCAAGTTCGACGATGCCGGCGACCAGGGCCGCGCGGTGCGCCAGGAAGCGCTGGAAGCGGCGGTGCTGCTGCTCAACCCGATCACCCCGCACGCCAGCCATGCGCTGTGGCAGGCGCTGGGGCATGCGCCGACGCTGCTGGAAGACCTGCCGTTCCCGCAGCCGGACCCGGCCGCGCTGGTGCGCGACGCGCTGACCCTGGCGGTGCAGGTCAACGGCAAGCTGCGCGGCACCATCGAGGTCGCGGCCGACGCCCCGCGCGAGCAGATCGAGGCGCTGGCCCAGGCCGAGCCGAACACCGCCAAGTTCCTGGAAGGCCTGAGCATCCGCAAGATCATCATCGTGCCGGGCAAGATCGTGAACCTGGTGGCGGCGTGAACCGCGCCACCGCGGGCGCACGCGGTGTCGCGGCGCCGGGTGCGGCGGCAGCGTCGGCGCGCGCTTCGGTACGTCTCAACCTTCGTTCACGCGGCATCGGGCAGGCTAGCCGCCTGTTGCCGCGCCCAGCCGGCTCCTCCAGACTGTGTCCATGACCCGACTCCTGCTCGCCCTCGTCCTCGCGACGACCCTGACCGCCTGCGGCTTCCATCTGCGCGACAAGCTGACCCTGCCGGCCGGCACGCCCTCGGTAAAGGTGGTCTCCTCGGCGCCCTACAGCGAGCTGGTGAAGCTGCTCGAACGCGGCCTGCGCGCCGCCGGTGCGGAGATCGCGCCGAAAGAGGTCAACACCGGCGTGGCGCGCCTGGAAGTGCTGTCCGAGCGCTGGGGCGACCTGCCGATCGCGCTCGACGCCGAAGGCCGCGCCCAGGAATACAGCCTGCGCTACGCGGCGATCTTCGTGTTCCGCCGCGCCGACGGCAGCGTGCTGGTGCCGCAGCAGGTGATCGAGCTGTCGCGCGACTACGTGTCGCCGCCGACCGACGCCACCGGCACCACCACCGAGCGCGAGATCCTCGCCGACGAACTGCGCCGCGAGATGTCGGCCTCGATGCTGCGCCGGATCGACAGCGTGGTACGCGCCGAAGTGCGCAGCGGCAAGAACGTCAACGAAGCGCCGCCGGCCGCCACCGGCACGCCGGTCGAAGGCACGCCGGACCCCGGCACGCCGCCGGCGACCTCGCCGCAGCCTTGATCGGCCGGCCACCGTCCGCCGCCTGTCGCTCGCCCGTAACCGGCGATCCGCTGGCGGCGCGCAGCGACAGGCCCTAGGTTGCCGCCATGGAATTGCGTCCCGAACAGCTCGTCACCCAGCCGGCCGCACAGCCGCTGCATCCGGTCTATCTGATCGCCGGCCCGGAAACCCTGCGCGTGCTCGAAGCCGCCGATGCGGTGCGTGCACGTGCGCGCGCCGAAGGCATCGGCGAGCGCGAGGTGTTCGACGCCGACGGCCGCGATTTCGACTGGAGCCAGCTGTATTCCAGCTTCAACGCGCCGAGCCTGTTCAGCCCGCGCCGGCTGATCGAACTGCGCCTGCCCAGCGGCAAGCCCGGCAAGGAAGGCGGCGAGGTGATCAGCGCGTTCTGCGCCGATCCGCCGCCGGACGTGGTGCTGCTGATCACCTGCAACGAATGGAGCAAGGCGCACCAGGGCAAGTGGGCCGACGCGGTCGGCCGGCTCGGGGTGATCGCGGTGGCCTGGGCGATCAAGCCGCACGAACTGGGCGACTGGATCGAGCGCCGCCTGCGCAGCAAGGGCCTGCGTGCCGACGCCGGCGCGGTGCAGCGCCTGGCCGAGCGGGTCGAAGGCAATCTGCTGGCCGCCGCGCAGGAGATCGACAAGCTGGCGTTGCTGGCCGACGGGCAGAGCCTGGACGTGGCGGCGATGGAGTCGCTGGTCGCCGATGCCGCGCGTTACGACGTGTTCCGCCTGGCCGAGGCCACCCTGGCCGGGCAGGCGCCGGCGGTCGGACGCATGCTCGCCGGCCTGCGCGCCGAGGGCGAAGCGGTGGCGGCCTTGCTGCCGATCCTGATCAAGGAACTGCTGCGCACCGCGGCGCTGGCCAAGGTCCAGGCGGCCGGCGGCAACCTGGCCGCGGAGATGAAGGGGCATGGCATCTGGGAGTCGCGCCAGGCCCCGTTCAAGCGCGCCCTGCAGCGGCATGCCGAACCGCGCCGCTGGGAACGCTTCGCCGCCGAAGCCGGGCGCATCGACCGTATCGCCAAGGGCCGCGCCGACGGCGACGCCTGGATCGCACTGGAGCGCCTCCTGCTGGCCATCGCCGAGGCGCGGGCGGTGCGGTTGTTGGTGGTATGAAGGCCGGGATTGGAGATTCGGGATTGGGGATTGGCAACAGCGGCGATCCGGTGATGCCGGATGCGAGCGCAGAACTTCCCGCCGTTGACGAATCCCCAATCCCCAATCCCGAATCCCGGCCTTTCCTCCACCTGATCTACGGCGGCACCTTCGACCCCATCCACAACGGCCACCTGGCGATCGCGCGGGCGGCGCGCGATGCGTTCGGGGTACCGGTGCGGCTGATGCCGGCGGCCGATCCGCCGCATCGCCAGGCGCCGGGCGCCGATGCCCGGCAGCGCTGCGAGATGCTGGCGCTGGCGATCGACGGCGAAGCCGGGCTGCTGCTCGACCGGCACGAGCTGCAGCGCGCGCTGGCGCAGCCGGGCGTGGCCTCGTACAGCATCGACACGGTGCGCGAACTGCGCGCCGAACTCGGCGCCGCCGCGCCGCTGGCGCTGCTGATCGGCGCCGACAGCTTCGTCGGGTTCAATAGCTGGCGCGACTGGCGCGGCCTGCTCGACGCGGCGCATCTGGTCGTCGCCGACCGTGCCGGCAGCGGCTGGGAACGCGCCTTGCCGGCCGAACTGGCGCAGGCGGTGGCCGGGCGCTGGGCGGCGTCGCCGCAGGCGCTGGCCGGCGCGCCGGGCGGCCTGCTGTGGTGCCTGCGGCAGCCGCTGCGCAGCGAATCGGCCAGCCAGGTGCGCGCGCGCATCGCCGCCGGCGGCGACTGGGCGGCGCTGGTGCCGCCCGCGGTCGCCGACTACATCCGTGCCGCCGGGCTGTATGCGGTGGACCCTGCCGCTCCCGCGCCGACTAGCTGAATACGCGTCTTCGCACAGTTCCCTATAATTCGCCCATTCCATCGAGTTCGCACCTTTGTCCAGTCAAGCCCACGTCATCAAGACCCAACTGCCCAACCCGCCGCCGTCGTTGCCGGTACTGCTCGCCCATGTCCGCAACGCGCTCGACGAGCTCAAGGCCAAGGACGCGGTGGAAATCGACGTGCGCGGCAAGTCCAGCGTCACCGATTACATGATCGTCGTCTCCGGCACCTCCACCCGCCACGTCAAGTCGATCGCCGACGAAGTGATCAAGCACGCCAAGAAGCTGGACGTGATGCCGCTGGGCGTGGAAGGCGAGCGCGAGGCCGAGTGGGTGCTGGTCGATCTCGGCGACGTGGTGGTGCACGTGATGCTGCCGCGGGTGCGCGAGTTCTATGCGCTGGAGCGGCTGTGGACGGTCGGCGACCAGCCGCCGAGCGATGACGACGGCGACGCACCGGCACGCGATGCCTAAGCGGCACGACGACGCGCGCGGCGCCGGCGGCGATGCGTCGCCGGTGCGGGTGCGGGTGCGCGTCGCGGTCGGCGAGGTCGCGCAGTCGCGCGCGACCCCCGCGCGCAAGCGCTTCGGCGCACTGATCGAACGTCTCGAGCGCACGCGCGTGCAATTGCGCGCCTGGCACGAGGCGTTGCCGCGTTGGGAACAGCGTTTCCACGAACAGGTCGAGCCGTTGCTGCAGGCGCGCGATGCGGCGCAGGCGCAGCTGCTGCGGGAACTGGATGCGGCGCATGCCGCCTACAAGCTGAGCAAGCGCGATCGCGCCGATCTGTCCGAGGCGATCTGCGAACTGGCCGCGCTGCTGATCCAGGACGGTGGCGGCGACGAACTCAAGCGCATCTACGACCGCCACAGTCCGGTCGGTTTCGACCAGGGACTGGCCGAGTCCGAGGCGCTGCTGAAGTCGGTGATCGGCGAGGAGTTCGGCCTGACCGAGGAAGAGTTGCGGCATGTCCAGTCGCCCGAGGCGCTGTACGCGCAGGTGCAGGAGCGCCTGCAGGCGCAACAGGCGCACGCGGACGGGCGCGCGCAGCAGCGCGCGAAGCGTCGCCGCGCCGGTGCCGGCAAGCCAGCGGACAGCGTCGCCGATCCGCAACAGGCGCGCCGCGCGCTGTACCGCAACCTGGTCGCGGCCCTGCATCCGGACCGCGAGCCCGATCCGCAGCAGCGCGAACGCAAGACCACGTTGATGCAGCGGCTCAACCAGGCCTATCGCGACGACGACCTGCTGACCCTGCTGGAACTGCAACTGGAGATCGGTCAACTGGATCAGGCCGCAATCGCGGCGATGGCCGAGGAACGGATTCGCGACTACAACAGCATGTTCGCCACGCAACTGAAGCAGGTCGAGCTGGAGCTGGCGCAGGTGGTCGATGACTTCATGGGGCGCTATGGCCTGTACGAAGAGCGTCGTCCGCAGCCGCAGCGCCTGGACGCGTTGCTGGCGCAGTTCAAGCGCCAGCTGCAGGACGAGATCCAGCAATGCGCCGAAGACCGTGCCGCGGCAAGTCGGCCGGATACGCTCAAACAGTGGATCAAGCTATACCGTGCGCGCTTGATCGAGCAGCAGATCGACGACGGGATGTTCGACGTGGCGTTCGTGCCGGAGCGCTGGTGAGGCGCGCGCTGTGAAGGCGCGACTCATCGCCACCGGCGAACGCGCGCCCGCCTGGGTCACGCAGGGCTTCGCCGAATACCGCAAACGCCTGTCGCACTGGCTGCCGCTGGAGCTGGTAGAGATCGAACCCGGGTTGCGCGGCAAGGGCCGCGACGCGCATCGCGCGATCGAGGACGAAGGCCGCCGCGTGCTCGCCGCGCTGCCGAAGAACGCGCTGGTGGTGGCGCTGGATGTGCCCGGCAAGCCGTACAGTTCCGAACAGCTGGCGCAGCGCATGGAACACTGGCGCGGCCAGGGCCGCGACCTGGCGCTGCTGATCGGCGGTCCCGAAGGCCATTCGCCCGAAGTGCTGGCGGTGGCCAGCGAATCCTGGTCGCTGGGTCCGCTGACCCTGCCGCACATGCTGGTGCGGTTGGTGGTGGCCGAACAGCTGTACCGCGCCGCGGCGATGCTGGCCAACCACCCCTACCATCGCGCGTGATCGTCGGGTTCGCCTGATACGCCTGGTGCGTGCACGACGCGCCAGCCGCGCGTCGCCCACGGCGACATCGCAATGCGTCCTCTGCAGCATCTCTGCAGCATCGGCAAACAAAAAAGCCCGGGCTCGCGCCCGGGCTTTTTCGTGTAGCGCGACGCGTTCGATCAGTTGAACGTGTACTTGGCGCCCACCGTGAAGTAGCGGCCGACCGCGCCGCTGAAGTGCAGCGGGTTGTAGTTGACGCCGCCGTAGGTCGACGGATCCAGTGGCGCGATCCGGTCGAACACGTTCTGCACCGAGGCGTTGAGTTCGAACGCGTCGGTGACGTTCCAGCGGCCGGACAGGTCGAAGGTGGTGAACGAGGCGATCTTCTCGACCGGGCTGCCGTCCGCGTAGAACGCCAGGTAGTCGCCGCCGCGGCGGTCCTTGTTCTCGATGCTGTCGATGTAGTTGACCACGCCGCTGACGCTCCAGCTGCCCTGCTTCCAGGTAGTGCCGAAGTTGACACGGTCTTGCGGGGTGCCGATGCAGTTGGTCACGTCGCAGTTGCCGTGGGTGCCGACGTAGTCGACCGTGGTGTCGCCTTCGGTGCGCTCGAACTTGAGCAGGTGGCTCCACTGCGCGTCCAGCTCCAGCTGGCCCGGACCGATCTCGAAGGTCTGGCGGATATCCGTATCGATGCCGCGCACGCGCGAGGAGTTGGCGTTCACGTATTCGGTGTTCACCGCCAGGATGGTGCCGCTGCCGGCCACGCCGCCGATGTCGTTGCTGTCGCGCAGCACATTGCCGGCGGCAATCGCGTCGGCCGTGCTGCCCTGGGCGATCTCGTTGGTGCGCTTGATTTGCCACGCATCAACGGTCAGCGAGGTGCTGGCGGTGGGCTGCAGCACGAAGCCTACCGAGTAGCTCTTCGACTCTTCCGGCACCAGCGCCGAGTTGGGACGGGTGATGATCGCCACCGAACGCGCGGTGCACTCGTTGGCCGGATCGATGGCGCACCGCACCGGATCGCGTGCGTTGGAGAACGCGGCCAGGCCGCCATCGCCGTTCTCGGCCGGGTTCGGCGCACGGAAGCCTTCGGCATAGCTGGCGCGCAGGGCGATCCACTCGGCCGGGGTCCACTTCACGCCCAGCTTCGGCGTAGCCTTGCCGTCGCCGCTCTCGTACTTGTCGTAACGCACCGCCGCCGACAGTTCCAACTGCTCCAGCACCGGCGCCGACAGCTCGGCGTAGGCGGCATAGACGTTCTGGGTGCCGTCGTAGGCCGAGTAGCCCAGGCCGATGATGTCGCCGACGTCGGTGAAGGTCTGCGGGGTCAGGCTGTTGCTGGTCTTGCGCCATTCGGTACCCAGCGCCAGGCCCAGTGGACCGCCCTGCAGGTCGGCCAGGCTGCGCGAGACCTTGAAGTCGAACATGTCCAGGCTGGACTTGGCGGTCGCGCTGATGGTCGGCGAGATGTAGTCGTACAACGCTTGCGAGTTCAGCCCGGCGTTGTCGCCGATGCGCCAGGTGCCGGCCGCGCAGGCCGGGTTGCCCAGCACGCACTGCACCGCGCTGTAGCGTAGGAAGCCGGTACGTTTGTTGACCAGGTCGGTGCCCGAATGCAGGTAGGCGGTGTCGTAGCTCCACTCGCCCCAGTTGCCCTTGACCCCGACCAGGAAGCGGTTGAACTCGTTGGTGTTGTCGGTCACGCGCGGACCCACATCCCAGGCGCTGTAGCGCACGCGCGCGGCGTAGGGCAGCGGATTGTCGGGATGGCCGGCATAGAGCGTGGTGGCGCCAGCGCCGCTGTTGGCGTTGACCGGGCCGCCGGGATAGCCCCAGCCGCCGGACACGCTGGACGGGGTATTGGAGAACACGGTCTCCTTCTTCGAGTAGCCGATCTCGGTGTAGATCTCGCCGCCTTCGCCGAAGGCGAAGCTGGCGCGGCCGAACACGTTGACGTACTTCTCTTCCGGACTCAGGTCGCGGTACAGCTGGGCCGGATCCCACAGGCAGCCCTGGGCCTGGGCCGTGGCATCGGACTGGCCGGGAATCGTGGTCAAGCCGGCGCAACCGGGCAGAGCCACCAACTGCGGCGTGGCGGCGTTGTTGAACACCGAGCCGTTCGGACCCACGCCGCCAGCGGTGCCGCCGCTGAGGTAGGCGCCGCCGAGGAACTGCACGTCGGCGGCGTCGTAGCCGTAGCGGCGGATATCGCCGGTGCCGATCCACTTGCGGTCCTTGCGGTCGCTGATCTTGATCGCGTCGGACTTGCCCACGTCCAGGCTGAAGAACGCGTTCCAGCCGTCGTTGGCGAAGTTGCCGGTACCGGCGGTCAGGGTCGCCTTGCGGGTGTCGCCGTCGCTGTCGCCGGACATGCCGTAGGAGCCGCGCAGGATCGCGCCTTCGAAGTCGCTGCGCAGGATGATGTTGACCACGCCGGCGATGGCGTCGGAGCCATAGATCGCCGAGGCGCCATCCTTCAGGATGTCGATCCGCTCGACCGCGTCCAGCGGGATGGTGCTCAGGTCGGTGAACACCTTCTGGCCGTCGTCGGCCAGGCCGTAGGTGGCCATGCGCCGGCCGTTCAACAGCACCAGGGTGGAGCCGGCACCGAGGCCGCGCAGCGAGATGCCGGCGCCGCCGCCGGCGAAGCCGTTGCCGAAGCTCTTGGGAATCGAGCCGGCGCCATCGGAGGTCAGCGTCTGCAGGTATTCGGCCACCGTGCTCTTGCCGGTACGGTCGATTTCCTGGCGGGTGACCACCTGGACCGGGGACGGGGTTTCGGTATTGGTACGGGGGATGTTGGAGCCGGTGACGGTGATGCGGTCGAGGTTGGTCGCCGCTTCCTGCGCGAATGCCGCCGGTGCTGCCGCGGTGGTGGCCAGGGCGCTGGCAATGCACGCGCATAGCGCAAGGCGGCGGGTCGCACGCCGTTGATTCTGGGTGTTCACAGTTTCTCTCCTAACTGGAAACGCAAGTTTTAATTTCTAATGGAGCAATTGGCGCCGACTTATGGTGTCCGGCTGCGTGCCATCTAGGTGCATTTATCGTGAATAAATAGTGAATTTTTCGATTGAACGGCCCCGGCGGATAGCCGCTGCGCCGGGACCGTTCCCCGCCCATCAACGGCCTAGCGAAAAATCCACCGGCACCAAGCCATACGCCTGAACCGGCACTCCTTGCTGCAATGCAGCATGAAACTTCCAGCGCTTCAGCACCTGCTCACGCGCGGCCTGGTCGAGGATCCGGTGGCCGCTGCTCTTGGCGATGCTGACCTCCAGCGGCTGCCCGTCGACGCCGACCAGCACGCGCAGCAACACGCTGCCCTGCAGGCCGTCGCGCAGCGCATCGCGCGGGTAGGGCGGGGCCGGCGCACGCAGGTATTGCAGCTGCATGCCGGCGACCGGTGCGCTGACCTGATCCGACGGCACGCTTGGCTCGGCCGCGGTGGGCGCCGGATCGGCGGCCTCGGCCTGCATCGGCATCGGGCTGGTGTCGGCCAGCGGCGCCTGCACCGGGGTCGGGACCGGTACGGCGGTCGGCACCCGCGGCTGGGTCATGGGTCGTTTCTCGGGCAGCACCGTGGCTTGCGGCGGCGTTGGCGTGACCGGGACCACGATCGGTTGTTGCCAGACGGGTTGCGCCTTGGCCGGCTCCTGCGGCGGCGCCACGTGCGAGAGCGGGATCAGCAACAGCAGCATTGCCAACAGGTGCAGCCCGATCGCGGCGCTGAGCGCCAGGATCCGCGACAGGTCGATACCGAACGAGGGAGCGGGGAGTTGCGTGCGAACCATGATCCACCTCCATGATGAGTGCGTCTTGTGGACTTGCGGTACGACCAAACGCGCCAGCGCGGCGGACGGGGTCGATGCGGCACCCGCCCGCGTCTCCGACATTGCGCCTGTTGCAGCTGCCATGGCAAGCGCCGGCAGCGGACCGCACGGCAGCGCCGCGCCACGCGATCGCATGGCGCGGAAACGACGACGGCGCCCGCAGGCGCCGTCGTCGGCAAGCTGGTGCGAGCGGGGCTTACTTGCCCAGTTCGAACACCACGTCCAGGTTGACCGACACGCTGCTCTCGCCGGTCGCCACCGGGGTGCTGTCCATCTCCGCCTTCATCGCCATCGTGCGCATCATCGGCATCGGCCGTACGCCGCCGCCGCTGCCTTCGGAGATGCTGACGATGCGGCGCACGCGCAGACCCAGCGACTTGGCGTAGGTCTGCGCACGGGCCTGCGCCTTCTTCAGCGCATCGACCCGGGCCTGGTCGTACAGCGGTTCCGGATCGTCGATCTCGAAGGTGGGGCCGTTGATCTGGTTGGCGCCCTGCGCGGCCAGCGCGTCCAGCACCTTGCCGAGCTTGGCGATGTCGCGCACTTTCAGGTTGACCGAGTTGCTGGCCTGGTAGCCGAGGATCTGCGGGGCCTGGTTCTCGACGTACTTGTACTGCGGGCTGAGATTGATGCCGCTGGTCTGCACGTCCTTGTCGGCGATGCCGGCGGCGCGCACCGCGGCCAGCACCTTGGTCATCTGCTCGGCGTTCTGGCGCATCGCCGCGGCACTGTCGCTGGCCTGGCTGACCACGCCGGCCGACAGCGTAGCCACGTCCGGCGCGTGCTTGGCCTCGGCCTGGGCGGCGATGTTGAGCAGGGTGCCGTCGGCGGGCACGGCGTAGCCCGGTGCGGCGGTTTGGGCATGGGCGGTCATCGTGCCTCCTAGGGCGAGGGTCAGGGCCAGCAGCAGCGGACGGATCGAGGGTGCACGCATTGGAGGTTCTCCTTGAAAGTGAGGCGAGGGTGTTGCCGCGACGATGAACGCGTCGTGATTCGGAGCGGGGTCGAGTGTGCGCCTGCGGAATTAGCGATCGTTCAGTCAGGCCCGCCGGGTTATCCTTCAGCCATGCTGTATCTCGCTTCCCGTTCCCCCCGCAGAAACGAACTGCTGACGCGCCTGGGCGTGCCGTTCCGGATCCTTGATCTGGAGGTGCCGGAAGTGCGCGCGGCCGACGAATCTGCGCAAGCCTATGTGCGCCGCGTGGCATTGGACAAGGCCCGCGCCGGCATGGCGCAGCTGGCCGGTGCGGCCGATGCGGTGGTGCTCGGCGCCGACACCGAGGTGGTGCTGGACGATCGTGTGTTCGGCAAGCCGGCCGACGCCGCCGACGCGGCGGCGATGCTGTCCGCGCTGTCCGCGCGCACTCATCAGGCGATCACCGCGGTGGCGCTGGTCGCCGCGGCGCGTGAGGAGGTGCTGCTGGTGCCGACCCAGGTCAGCTTCGCGGCCTTGTCGGCGCAGGACATCGCCGACTACGTGGCCAGCGGCGAACCGATGGGGCGCGCCGGCGCCTACGCGATCCAGGGCGGCGCCGAGCGCTTCGTCAGCCGCCTGGACGGCAGTTATTCCGGGGTGATGGGCCTGCCCCTGCACCAAACTTCCCAACTGCTGCGCGCCTTCGGAGTGCTTTGATGTCGCAAGAGATCCTGGTCAACGTCACACCGCGCGAGACCCGGGTGGCCGTCATCGAGAACGGCATGCTGCAGGAACTGCACATCGAGCGCGGCTGGCGCCGCGGGGTGGTGGGCAACATCTACAAGGGCCGGGTGCAGCGGGTCATGCCGGGCATGCAGGCGGCGTTCGTCGAGGTCGGGCTGGAGCGCGCGGCGTTCCTGCACGCCAACGACGTGGTGCGGCCGGCGCCGGTGGCCAACGGCGACACCGACGAGGCGCCGCCGTTGCCGGTGGCGTCGGGGGTGCCGATCGTGGAGCTGCTGCGCGACGGCCAGGACATCGTGGTGCAGGTGGTCAAGGACCCGATCGGCAGCAAGGGCGCGCGGCTGACCACGCAGATCAGCATTCCCTCGCGCTACCTGGTGCTGCTGCCGCAGTCGCGGGTGATCGGGGTGTCGGCGCGGATCGAGGACGAAGCCGAGCGGCTGCGCCTGAAGACCCTGGTCGCCGACCTGGCCGCCAGCCACGGCGGCTTCGGCTACATCATCCGCACCAACGCCGAGGGCCAGCCGGCCGAAGCGCTGGCCGAGGACATCGCCTACCTGTCGCGGGTATGGGCCGTGGTCGAGCGGCGCGGCCGCGACGGCGCCCCGGCCAGCATCATCTACGAAGACCTGAGCCTGCCGCTGCGCGCGGTGCGCGACCTGATCCGCAAGGACGTGGAGAAGGTCAAGGTCGATTCGCACGAGACCTTCGAACGGCTGCAGGCGTTCGTCGCCAAGTACATGCCGATCCTGGCCGAGCGCCTGGAGCTGTACACCGGCGACCGCCCGATCTTCGACCTGTACGGCGTGGAGGACGAGATCGCGCGCGCGCTGGACAAGCAGGTGCCGCTGAAGTCCGGCGGCTACCTGGTCATCGACCAGACCGAGGCGATGACCACCATCGACGTCAACACCGGCTCGTTCCTGGGCCAGCGCAACCTCGAGGAAACGGTGTTCCGCACCAACCTGGAGGCGGCGCAGGCGGTGGCGCGGCAGCTGCGGCTGCGCAACCTGGGCGGCATCATCATCATCGACTTCATCGACATGGACGATGCCGAGCATCGCCGCCAGGTGCTGCGCACGCTGGAGAAGGCCTTGTCGCGCGACCACGCCAAGACCACGGTGTACGAATTCTCGCCGCTGGGCCTGGTGGAAATGACCCGCAAGCGCACCGTCGAGAGCCTGGAGCGGCAGCTGTCCGAGCCGTGCCCGGAATGCAGCGGACGCGGTTCGATCAAGACCGCCGAGACCGTGACCTACGAGATCTTCCGCGAGATCACCCGCGCGGTGCGCCAGTTCGACGCGGCGCGGCTGCTGGTGATCGCCTCGAGCAAGGTGGTAGCGCGGATCACTGACGAGGAATCCTCGGCGGTGGCCGAGCTGGAAGAGTTCCTCGGCAAGACCATCCGCTTCCAGGCCGACGAGCAATACCTGCAGGAGCAGTTCGACGTGGTGTTGTTGTGAAGCCGGGATTCGGGATTCGGGATTGGGGATTGGTTGAGCGGCGTGATCGCAACCGGTTGCTGTCCGCACGCGTCGCTTCGGCATTTGCGAATCCCCAATCCCGAATGCCCAATCCCCGCCTCTGATGCCTACCCCCCTGCGCCGCCGCCTGCGCCTGGCTCGCCGTTTCGCGTTCTACGCGGTGGCGATCGGGCTGGTGTGCGTGGCGTTGGTGGTGGGGGCGTTGAGCCAGGCCTTGCCGTTCGTGGAGCGGCATCCGCAGCGGATCCAGGCCTGGCTCAGCGAGCGCGCCGGGCGCCCGATCCAGTTCGACCGGGTCGAGACCGCGTGGACCCGGCGCGGTCCGCTGCTGCGCCTGGACGGCTTGCGCGTGGGCGCCGGCGACGGCGTGCGCGTCGGCCAGGCCGAGGTGCTGGTGTCGATGTACGCCGGCCTGTTGCCGGGCCGCTCGTTCACCGAGCTGCGCCTGCGCGGGCTGGCGCTGACCCTGCTGCGCGGCGCCGACGGCAGCTGGTCGGTGCAGGGCCTGCCGACCACCCAGCAGGGCGGCGATCCGCTGGATGCGCTGCAGGGCCTGGGCGAGCTGCAGGTCATCGATGGCCGGCTGGCGGTGCATGCGCCGGAACTGGGCGTGGAGGCGACGTTGCCGAAGATCGATCTGCGCCTGCGCGTGGACGGCGACCGCCTGCGCGTCGGTGCGCAGGGCTGGATCGATCCCCGGCAGGCGCCGCTGACCGCGGTGCTGGACATGGACCGCCGGCGCGGCAACGGCCAGGCCTATGTGGCCGCGCGCCCCGCCGAGCTGGCCGGCTGGTCGGGGCTGCTGCAGGCCGGCGGCATCCGTGTCGATGGCGGCGCCGGCCAGGTGCAGGGCTGGGCGCAGTTGCGGCAGCATCGGATCGTCGGGGTCAGCGTCGAGGCCACGCTGCGCGACCTGCGCCTGAGCGGCGCGGCGCCGGCCGCCGGCGGCGCGCGGCCGCAGACCGCGTTCACCACGCTGCGCGCCACCGCGCGCTGGCGGCAGATCGACGGCGGCTGGCGGCTGGATGCGCCGCAGTTGCAGATCGGCCAGGCGGGCCAGCCGACGCAGCGCCTGGACGGACTGACCGTGGCCGGCGGGCGCCGCTTCGCGTTGCTCGGCGAGCGCCTGGACCTGGCGCCGCTGCTGGCGGTGGCCGCGCTCAGCGACGGCCTGTCTCCGAACCTGCGCGCCTGGTTGCACGCGGCGCGGCCGCGGCTGCAGCTGACCCAGGTGGCGCTGACCGGCACCGCCGGCGGGCCGCTGTACGGCCAGGGCCGTCTGAGCGAGCTGGCGTTCGCGCCGGTCGGGCAGTCGCCCGGCGTCAGCGGCCTGCGCGGCCGCTTCGATGGCGATGCGCAGGGCGGCGAGCTGGTGCTGGACGCCGCCAGCCCGGTGCGTTTCGACTGGCCCAGCGGGTTCGGCGTGCCCCACGACGTGCAACTGGCCGGGCGCATCGTGGTGTTCCGCGATGGCGAGGACCTGCGCGTGGCGACGCCTGCGCTGCGCGTGCAGGGCACCGATTACGGCGCCGACTTCCGCGGCGGGCTGCGCTTCCAGGCCGACGGCTCAAGGCCATGGATCGATCTGGCCGCCGAGCTGCAGGACGCGCCGGTGGTGGCGGCGAAGAAATTCTGGGTGCATTCGAAGATGAGCAAGGCGGCCACCGACTGGCTGGACGCCGCGCTGCAGGGCGGGCGCCTGCGCGGCGGCCGCGCGCTGGTGTCCGGCGATCTGGACCAGTGGCCGTTCGTCGACCACAACGGCCGCTTCGAGGCCAGCGCGCGGCTGGACGACGGCAAGGTCCGTTTCCAGCGCGAATGGCCGGCGGTGGAGAAGGTGGACGCCGATGTCGTGTTCATCGGCAACGGTTTCCAGGTCCAGGGCCGCGGCGAGATGGGCGGGGTGCCGGTGGAACGGCTGTCGGCGACCTTGCCGGACTACAAGGAGGGCCAGCTCAGCGTGCTGGCCAGCAGCCGCGCCGAGACCGGGCAGTTGCTGGCGATGCTGCGCCAGAGTCCGCTGCGCAAGCGCTATGGCGACACCCTCGACGCGCTCAGCGCCTCCGGCCCGGCCGAGGTCAGTTTCGACCTGCTGCAGCCGTTGCGCCGCGACGTGGGCGTGCATCATCTGCGCGGCAAGGTGGAACTGCTCGGCGCGCACATCGCCGACCGCCGCTGGGATGTGGCCTTCGACGACATGCGCGGCAGTGCCGACTATCGCGACACCGGCTTCGAGGCGCCCAAGCTGGCGGTGCAGTACGCCGGCCATGCCGGCGAACTGGCGCTGCGCGCTGGCGATGGCGTGAGCGATCCGCAGCAGGCCTTCGAGGCGGCGCTGAGCGCCTCGGTGGACGCCGACGAACTGCTCGACCGGGCGCCGGAAATGGCCTGGCTCAAGCCGTTCGTGCAGGGTCGCTCGCGCTGGAACATCGGCGTCGGCATGCCCAAGACCGCCGATGGCGGGGTACAGCCGCCGACCCGCCTGCAGCTGCATTCGGATCTGGTCGGGACGCAGTTGCTGTTTCCGGCGCCGATGGACAAGGGCGTGGCCGCGCCGCTGGCGACCTCGGTCAACGTGCCGCTGCCGGTCGGCACTGGGCGCATCGAGGTGGCCTTCGGCAAGCTGATGGCGCTGGTCGCGCGCAGCCAGAACGGCAAGACCGGGGTCAAGGTGGTGATGGGCAGCGACCACGTGGCCGAGGATCCGCCCAGCAGCGGCCTGACCGTGAGCGGCCGCACCGCCTCGTTGAACGCGATCGACTGGATCGGCCTGGTCAGTCGCCCGGATCCGAACAAGTCGACCACGCCGGGCGCCGAAGACCCGATGCCGCTGCGCCAGATCGACGTGTTGGCCGACCACTTGCTGCTGCTCGGCGGCGTATTCGACAACACCCGGCTGCGGCTGCAGCCGCAGGCCGACACGGTGGCGGTGCATCTGGACGGGCCGGCGTTGGCCGGCGAACTCAGCGTGCCGAGCAAGGAGGGCGGGGTACTCGGCGGCCGCCTGGCGCGGGTGCACTGGCGCGCCGCGCCGGCGGCGAGCGCGCCTGCGTCCGCGGCCGCGGCGCCGGCCAACGCGGCGTCCGATGCAACACCCGCGGCTGCGTCTGCCGCTGCGGCGGTGCGGCCGCTGACCGAGGCGATCGACCCGGCCTCGATCCCGGCGCTGGCGCTGGACGTGGACGACCTGCGTTTCGGCGCGATGAACCTCGGCGCCGCCTCGTTGCGCACCCGCAAGCTGGGCGACGGCATGCAGGTGGACCAACTGCACCTGCGCTCGGACAAGCAGAAGATCGACATCAGCGGCGACTGGCGCGGCAAGGGCGCCACCGCGCGCACCCAGCTCAGCGCTAGCGTGGACAGCCAGGACCTGGGCGAACTGATGCAGAACCTGGACTTCGGCGGCCAGTTGCGCGGTGGCGAAGGCACGCTCAGCCTGCGCGCCGCCTGGCCCGGCGATCCGGCCGGGTTCCAGCTGGCCACGCTGCAGGGCCAGCTCGACGTGGCCGCGCGCAATGGTCAGCTGCTGGAACTGAACCCCGGCGCCGGGCGCGTGCTCGGCCTGCTCAGCGTGGCGCAGCTGCCGCGCCGGCTGATGTTCGATTTCCGCGATTTCTTCTCCAAGGGCTTCGCCTTCAACCGCATCGACGGCCAGGTCCAGTTCGGCGACGGCGTGGCGCGCAGCGAATCGATGCTGATCGACGGCCCGGCCGCTGAGATCAAGGTGCGCGGGCAGGCCGACCTGCGCGCGCAGCAGTTCGACCAGACCATCGACGTCAATCCCAAATCCGGCAATCTGCTGACCGTGGTCGGCGCGGTCGCCGGCGGCCCGGTCGGCGCGGCGGTCGGCGCGGCCGCCAACGCGGTGCTGGGCAAGCCGCTGGGCGCGATCGGCGCACGCACCTACCGTGTCACCGGCCCGTGGAAGGATCCCAAGGTGGAGGTGGTCGAGCGCGAATCGGCGCGTCCGCCGGCGCCGCCCGCGTCGTCCAGAAGTCCCTGAATCGGCGCCTGCGCCGCGCCGCCGGCGCTTGCGCTGAGCGCCCCCGTCCCCCATGTTGAGTCCCATGACCGAAAACGCCCTCGCCCTCGCCGAAACCCGCCTGTTGCTTCCCGCCGGCCTCGATGCCACCAGCCTGGAGCGTGCCTTCGGCACGCTGCTCGGCCCCGGCATCGACTTCGGCGACCTGTATTTCCAGCATTCGCGGCGCGAGAGCTGGAGCGTGGAGGACGGCATCGTCAAGGACGGCGCCCATTCCATCGAGCAGGGCGTGGGGGTGCGCGCGATTTCCGGCGAAAAGACCGGTTTCGCCTATTCCGACGACATCCACCGCGACGCACTGCTGGCCGCGGCGCAATCGGCGCGCGCGATTTCCCGCGACGGCGGCGCGCAGCCGGCGCAATCGCTGCTGCGCGGCAACGGGCGCGCGCTGTATCCGGCGCTGGACCCGGTGGACGGCATGGGCAACGACCTCAAGGTCGAGATGCTGCGGCGCCTGGACCAGTTCCTGCGCGCCGCCGACCCGCGCGTGCAGCAGGTGATGGTCGGCCTGTCCGGCGGCGTGGACACGGTGCTGGTGGCGCGCAGCGACGGCGTGCTCGCCGCCGACGTGCGCCCGCTGGTGCGACTCAACGTGCAGGTGATCGTCGAGCAGAACGGGCGCCGCGAATCCGGCCATGCCGGCGGCGGCGGCCGCTACGGCTACGAAGTGCTGTTCGCCGACGGCCGCCCCGAGGCCTTCGCCAAGGAAGCGCTGCGCCAGGCGCTGGTCAACCTGGAGGCGGTGCCGGCCCCGGCCGGGGTGATGCCGGTGGTGCTGGGTCCCGGCTGGCCCGGCGTGCTGCTGCACGAGGCGGTCGGGCATGGCCTGGAAGGCGACTTCGCGCGCAAGGGCACCAGCGTCTATGCCGGGCGCATCGGCCAGCGCGTGGCCTCGCCGGGCGTGACCATCGTCGACGACGGCACCCTCGACGGCCGCCGCGGCTCGCTGAACGTGGACGACGAAGGCACACCGACCAATTGCACCACGCTGATCGAAGACGGCGTGCTGGTGGGCTACATGCAGGATTCGTTGAACGCGCGGCTGATGGGCGTGGCGCCGACCGGCAACGGCCGCCGCGAATCGTTCGCGCACCTGCCGATGCCGCGCATGACCAACACCTACATGCTGGCCGGCCAGCACGATCCGGAAGAAATGATCCGCTCGGTGAAGAAGGGCCTATACGCGGTCAATTTCGGCGGCGGCCAGGTCGACATCACCAGCGGCAAGTACGTGTTCTCGGCGACCGAGGCCTATCTGATCGAGGACGGCAAGGTCACCGCGCCGGTGAAGGGCGCCACCCTGATCGGCAACGGCCCGGAGACCATGCAGAAGGTGCGCATGATCGGCCACGACCTGGCGCTGGACGAAGGCGTGGGCGTGTGCGGCAAGGACGGGCAGAGCGTGCCGGTCGGCGTCGGCCAGCCGTCGCTGCTGATCGACGGGCTGACCGTGGGCGGGACGGCTTGAGTGCCGGGAATGGGGAACCGGGAAACGGGAATCGGTAGCGCCGCGCGGGACGGCCATGGCGATGCCGGTGCAATTGGTCGGCGTCGCCGCTCAGCGTGCCGAGGCGGTCGTGGGTACGCGACCGTGCGGTGCCGCCGCCGCCGTGGCTCAGTCGCGCGCGTCGTCCTCGAACTCGTCGTCGTCCGCTTCTTCCAGTCCCGAGTCCCCAGTCCCGAGTCCCGAGTCCGCCCCCAGCACCAGTTCGCGCAACTCGCGGAACAATTCCCGGTAGGCGTGCGGCGGCTTGTTCTTCAGCCGCTCTTCCTTGGCGTTGCGGATCAGCTGGCGCAAGCGCTGGCGGTCGGCCTCGGGGTAGTCGCCGAGCAGTTCGGACAGCGCGCTGTCGCCGTCGGCGAGCAGGCGCGTGCGCCAGTCCTCGACCCGGTGGATCGCCGCCACTTCGCGGCGCGCGCCGTCGCTGTTGGCGTCCATCGCCTCGCGGATCGCGTCCAGGGTGGCGTCGTCCTCGCGGCGCATCTGCTTGGCCAGGAACGCCAGCTGCCGCTTGTGCGCGATGTGCGAGGTGATGCGCTTGCTTTCCTCGATATGCGGGATCAGCGACTCGGGCACCGGCAGCTTGGCCAGCTGCGCCGGGGTCAGCGCCACCAGCTTCTCGCCCAGGGTCAGCACTTCCAGCGCCGCGCGGCGCTGCTGGCTGCGGCTGTCGCCGCGGAATTCACCGGTGTCTTCGTCGCGTCCGCGCATGGTCTTTCCAATTCGAATTTTTCGCTCCGCGTTGCGCGGAGCCGTTACCTCTACAGGATAAAGCATTGAACGCGATCACTTCCGAACTGCGCCGCGACGACAGCCTGGAACGCCTGGAGCGCCTGTCCGACATCGCCGAGCGACTGTTGGCGCGGGCGCGCGAGCTGGGCGCCAGCCAGGCCGAGGTCAGCTGCAGCGAAGACCGCGGGCTGGACGTCAACGTGCGCCTGGGCGCGGTGGAAACGGTCGAGGCCACCCGCGACCGCGGCATCGGCGTCACCGTCTACTTCGGCCAGCGCAAGGGCAGCGCCAGCACCGCCGACCTGCACGAATCCAGCCTCGAGGCGACCGTCGCCCAGGCCTGCGCGATCGCCCGCTACACCGAGGACGACGTCGCCGCCGGGCTGGCCGACGCGGCGCTGATGGCGCGCGACATGCCCGAGCTGGACCGCTGGCATCCGTGGGCGCTGGAGCCGGAGCAGGCGATCGAACTGGCCCTGGCCTGCGAGGCCGCCGGCCGCGACGCCGACCCGCGCGTGGCCAATTCCGACGGCGCCTCGGCCGGCAGCAGCGAGAGCCTGTCGGTGTACGCGAACTCGCACGGCTTCGTCGGCCGCGAGCGCAGCACCCACCACTCGATCGGCTGCGCGCTGATCGCCGGCCACGGCGACGGCATGCAGCGCGACGGCTGGTACAGCAGCGCGCTGGCGCGCGAGGATCTCGAACAGCCGGCGGCGATCGGCCGCCGCGCCGCCGAGCGCACCGTGGCCCGGCTGCAGCCGCGCTCGCTGCCGACCGGCGAGTTGCCGGTGCTGTTCGCCCCGGAGATGGCGCGTTCGCTGGTCGGGCACCTGCTCGGCGCGGTGTCCGGCGGCGCGCTGTACCGCCGCGCCAGCTTCCTGCTCGACAGCGTCGGCACCCGCCTGTTCCCGGACTGGTTCGCGATCGACGAACTGCCGCACCTGCGCCGCGGCCTGCGCTCGTCGACCTTCGACGGCGAGGGCGTGGCCACCCGTGCCGCGCCGCTGATTGCCGGCGGGGTGCTGCAGCGCTACGTGCTGGGCAGCTACTCGGCGCGCAAGCTCGGCCTGCAGACCACCGCCAACGCCGGCGGCGTGCACAACCTGCAGGTCGCGGCCAACGCGGACGACCTGGCGTCGATCGCCGCCGGCATCCCGCGCGGCCTGCTGGTCACCGAACTGATGGGCAGCGGCGTCAACCCGGTCACCGGCGACTATTCGCGCGGCGCCGGCGGCTTCTGGATCGAGAACGGCGCCATCGCCTATCCGGTGGACGAGGTCACCATTGCCGGCAACCTGCGCGAGATGTTCCAGCGCATCGAGGCGGTCGGCCGCGACATCGACGTGCGCTCGCACGTGCACATCGGTGCGGTGCTGGTCGGCAAGATGACGGTGGCCGGAAGCGACTGAGGCAGCCGCTGCCCGGTCCGGACGGCGGCGTGGGCGAACGCGACCGCCGCGCGCGTCGGCGCCGGGGTGCTGGATCCGGCCGCGTCGGCGCTGCAGCGCGCGCTGGCGGTGACCGCGCATCTGTCGATGTGGCTGTGCGCGTTCGCCGCGGCGAACGTCCATCTCTTCTATCTAATGTATACGCTGCCGTTGCTGTGGCTGCCGCCAGCCTGCCTGTGGCTGGCGACCAGGCGGCGCCTTCGCTTCGCTGCCGCGCATTGCGCGCAGGCGGTGGCCCTTGGCGCCTGCCTGTCGCTGCTGTGCGTGCTGCTGCTGACGCCAGCGCTGCTGATCTTTGGCGCTGCGTTGATCGTGCTGCCGCTGCTGATCGTGGTCCTGCTGGTAGGCATGGCGTTCGGCCTGGCCGCTGCGGTCGCGGCCGCGTTTGGCCAACGCTACCGCCATCCGCTGCTGCCCCGGGGCGACGCCTGAGCAGGCGCCCGTCGCAGCGGCGCGGCGTTCGCATGACTTGACAGGCTCGCGCGGGCCACCGAGAGTGGCGCGCGAAGCGCATTGCCCACTCACCACCCATAAGGAAAGGAATACCGATGAGCGAATTCGACAACGTGACCGCACCGCCGCCGCCGCCGGCTGCTGCCGGCCCGCAGGAAGACCGCACGGTCGCCTTGATCACCCATCTGTCGGGCATCATCGCCGGCTTCATCGTCCCGTTGATCATCTGGCTGATCAACAAGGACAACCCGGCCAAGTCGTTCCTCAACGATCAGGCCAAGGAAGCGCTGAATTTCCAGATCACCGTCGCCATCGCCTATGTGATCTGCGTGGTGCTCAGCGTCATCGTGATCGGCGGACTGCTGATGCCGGTGGTGTGGGTGGTGAACCTGGTGTTCTGCATCCTGGCCGGGATCAAGGCCAACGAAGGCGTGGCCTACCGCTACCCGTTCGCGCTGCGCCTGATCAAGTAAGCGCGCGATCCGGTTTGCGAAGAAGGCCCGGCATTCGCCGGGCCTTTTTTATTTCGACCGCTTGGCAACCGGCGGTTCGAGGCCAAGTCCCGGTGCCGCTGCGACGGCCGCGGCCACGAAGTCCAGCACCGCGCGCACCGGCGCAGCGCGGCGCAGATCGCGGTGAACGACCAGCCAGATATCGCGCGAGAACATGCTTCCCGTGTGTTCCAGCCGCAGCATCGCGGGGTCTGCGTCGCCCAGAAAGCACGGCAGGCCGGCGACGCCGGCCCCGGCCCGCGCCGCGGCCAGGTGACTGCCGATATCGCTGAGTTCGCAGCCGACCGTTCGCTTGCCGGCGATATCCAGCAGCCACTGTTGCTGCGGCATGTCGGCGAATTGCGCGTCGTAGGCGATGAAGGTCCAGTCCTCGGGGCGGTGCGCCGCCGCGTAGTCGCGGCTCGCGTACAGCGCGAACGGCATCTGCGCGAGCTTGCGCACGACGCTGCTGGCTTCGGTGGGGCGCACCAGCCGCAGGGCGACGTCGGCTTCGCGCCGGCTAAGCGAGACCTGCTGCGCCTGCGCCAGCAGCGACAGGCGGATGCCGGGGTAGTCGTTGCGGAAATCGGGCAGCCGCTGTGCCAGCAGGTGCGTCACCAGCACTGGCGGCGCGCTGAGCGTCACGGTTCCACTCAGCGGCGTGTGGTCGGCACGGACCAGGCGTTCCGCGGCGAAGGCGGCCGTTTCCATCGTTTTGGCGTGTTCGTAGAGGTGCACGCCAATGGGTGTCAGGCGGCAGCAACGCGGCAGGCGCTCGACCAGCGCTGCCTGCAGCTCGGTTTCCAGCGCGGTCAGCCGCCGGCTGACCGTGGCATGGTCTACGTGCAGGGCGCGGGCCGCGCCGGACAAGGTGCCGGCGCGCGCCACCGCCAGGAAATGACGAAAGTTCTCCCAATCGAACATCTGTGCGTTTTCTCCAGGCTGGCTGGCGATTTTAGGGAATTTGCGCGGACATGGGCGGCGCCTAGCATGCGGCGTCATCGCATTTCGGACGCATTCCATGTCTTCGTCTTCTCCTTCCGCGCGCGGCACGCTGTTGGCGGCCGCGCTCGGCTTCGTCGTGGTGTTGCTTGATGTCAGCGTGGTCAATGTGGCACTGGACGCCTTGCGCCAGCGCTTCGCCACCGATGTGGCCGGCCTGCAATGGGTCATCAACGCCTATACGCTGGTGTTCGCCGCCTTGCTGCTGAGCAGCGGCGCGCTCGGCGACCGCTACGGCGCGCGGCGCATCTTCCTGCTCGGCTTCGTGGTGTTCACCCTGGCATCGGCCGCATGCGGCCTGGCCGGCAGCCTGCCGCTGCTGATCGCCGCGCGCCTGGTGCAGGGTCTGGGCGCGGCGCTGCTGGTGCCCAATTCGTTGTCCATGCTGCAACAGGCGTTCCCGGATCGCGAGCGGCGCAGCCGTGCAGTGGGCTGGTGGGGCGCCTGCGGCGGCATCTCGCTGGCGGCCGGGCCGGTGCTGGGCGGAGTGCTGGTGACCCACCTGGGCTGGCGCAGCATTTTCCTGCTCAACCTGCCTCTCGGCGCGCTCGGAATCTGGCTGACGCTGCGCCATGTCGCCGCGCATGGCGGCAGCCATCGGCGCAGCCTGGACTGGGGCGGGCAGGCGACGGCGATCGTGGCGTTGGCGGCGACGACCATGGCCTTGACCGAAGCCGGCCCGCTCGGCTGGACCCATGGCCTGGTCCTAGTCAGCCTGTTGCTGGCGGTGGTGGCGGCGCTGGGGTTCGTCTGGATCGAGGCGCATAGCCCCGCGCCGATGTTGCCGTTGCCGCTGTTGCGGATTCCGACCTTCGCCGTGGCCTCGGTCGCCGGCGTGGTGGTGAACTTCGCCTACTACGGCTTGATCTTCGTGTTCAGCCTGTTCTTCCAGATCCAACAGCAGCTCTCGCCGCAACTGGCGGGCTTGGCCTTCCTGCCGATGACGCTGGTGCTGATGGCGGTCAATGTGCTGGCGGGGCGGCTGATCACCCGCGTGGGCAGCCGGCGCTTGATGGTCGCGGGCTTGCTGCTGGCGGCGCTGGGCTATGCGCTGCTGCTGCCGGTCAGCATCGATGGCGGCTATTGGCGCCTGGTGGTGCCGATGCTGCTGGCGGCCAGCGGCATCGCGCTGCTGGTGCCGACCATGACCAACGCGACGCTGTCGGCGGTGGACGCGTCGCGCGCGGGGATCGCGTCCGGCGTGCTCAATTCCGCACGGCAGGTCGGCGGCATGCTCGGCGTGGCGATCTTCGGCTATCTGATTCGGGATACCGCGGCCGCGGCCTTCATGCGCGGCATGCATGCGGCGATCGGCATTTCCGTGGCGTTGCTGCTGTGCGCGAGCGCGCTGTGCTGGTTCGGCATCCGCCCGGAGCGCGCGGCGGCTTGACCGAGTCCGTGGGCGCTGTGGCGCCTGCACCGCTTGCTGGTCCGCGATCTCCTCTCGCCGCAGCAGATCGCGTCTGCGCCGGGTCAACCCGGGCGCGTGTCGGGCGTTTGCATTACCGATGCCGAACCGGAGTGCCGCATGATCCGACGCGAAACCCTGAGTGCCGCGAACCGCTTCGGCCTGGGCGCACGCCCCGGCGAACTGGCGACCATCGACGATCCGCGCGCGTGGCTGGCCGCGCAGTTGCGCGCGCCGCCCGCAGCCGTCCCCGCCATGCGAGGCTTGCCCGACAGCCTGGACTATCTGCGCCGCGAAGCGGCCTATCAGCGCGAACGGCGTCAGGCGCGGATGCAGACGCCAGCGGATGCCAAGCCCGCGCAGCAGGGCGCGCGCGGCCTGTACCGGCAGGCGCAGGCGCAGGAATTGGCGGCGCGCTACGCGGTCGCGGTGGCCAGCGCGGACGGCTTCGCCGAACGTCTCGTGCATTTCTGGTCCAACCATTTCGCGGTCTCGGTCGACAAGCGCGCGGCCGCGCTGTACGCCGCGCCGATGGAACGCGAAGCGATCCGCCCGCAGTGCATGGGCCGCTTCGCCGACCTGCTGCTGGCGGTGGAGCGGCATCCGGCGATGCTGCGCTACCTGGACAACGCCAATTCGATCGGTCCCGACTCGGTGCTGGCGCAACGCGCGCAGCGGCGCGCGGCGCGCCAGGGCCAGGATGCGCCGCCGCGCCGGCCCGGACTCAACGAGAACCTGGCGCGCGAGATCCTGGAGCTGCACACGCTGGGCGTGGACGGCGGCTACACCCAGGCCGACGTCACCGAACTGGCGCGCGCGATCACCGGCTGGGGCGTGCCGATGCCACGCGATTTCGAGCAGGGCGCGCCCGATCGCGCTTTCGTGTTTCGCGCTCCGGCGCATGCCGCTGGCAGCCGTCAGGTCCTGGGCCGGCGCTATGCCGAAGCCGGGCTGGAGCAGGGCGAGGCGATCCTGGCCGCATTGGCCCGGCACCCGGCCACCGCACGGCATGTATCGCTGAAGCTGGCGCGGCATTTCGTCCACGACGATCCGCCGCCTGCGTTGGTGCAGCGCATGGCCGACGCCTGGCTGCGCAGCGATGGGCACTTGCCCAGCGTGTACCGCGCGCTGATCGACAGCCCCGAAGCGTGGAGCGCGCAGGCGCGCAAGTTCAAGCCGCCGCAGGATTTCGTGCTGTCGGCGCTGCGCGCCAGCGGCGAATGGCCGCAGGCGCCGGCACAGCAGAACATGGTGTTCGGCCTGCTGATGCGGATGGGGCAACCGCCGTTCACGCCGCGCTCGCCGGCCGGCTATGCCGACGTGGCCGCCGAATGGAGCGGGCCGGATGCGCTGTGGAAGCGGGTGCAGGCGGCCGAGGCGCTGGCCGGGCTGGCCGCACCGACCGATCCGCTGGCGTTGGCCAGCACCGTGTTCGCCACGACGCTGGACCAGGACACCGGCACGGCCTTGCGCCGCGCCGAATCGCCGCGCGACGGCGTGGCCTTGCTGTTGGCCAGCCCGGCCTTCCAATGGCGCGCCTGAGCGGCGCGTCGCACATCACGATCGCGGAGAACGCCCGATGCAGCTGACACGCCGCCGTTTTCTCGCCGCCAGCGGTGCGGCCACGTTGTTGAGCCTGTGGTCCGGCTCCGGTCTGGCCACGCCGGGGCCGGACACGCGGCTGCTGGTGGTGTTGCTGCGCGGCGCGCTGGATGGGCTGCATGCGTTGGTGCCGCAGGACGATGCGGACTACGCGCGGTTGCGTGGCGCGCTGGCGCCGCAGCAGACCCTGGCCCTGGACGGCAGCTTCGCGCTGCACCCGGCGCTGGCCTTCGCCCACGAGCTGTATGCGCGCAAGCAGTGGCTGCCGGTGGTGGCGGTGGCGCCGCCGTATCGGCAACGCTCGCATTTCGAAGCGCAGGACTGCCTGGAAAACGGCACCGCGCGGCCCAGCGGCGCCTCCAGCGGCTGGCTCAACCGTTGCGCGGCGGCGCTGCACGGTGCCGAGGCGCTCTCGGTGAGCACGGTGACGCCGTTGATCATGCGCGGTCCGGGCGCGGTCAGCAGTTGGTCGCCGCCGTTGCCGACCGCGGTCAATCCGATCCTGCTGCAGCGGCTGCAGCCCCTGTACGCCGCGGACGCGCAACTGGCCGACGGCTTCGCGCGCGCGGTGCGCGGGCAGGGCATGCAGGTGGACAGCGTCAAGGGCGGGCAGCTGCCGCAGGCGATGAGCGCCGCCGCCAGCTTCATGGCCAAGGCCGACGGCCCGCGGATCGGTTTCGTCGAGGATTCGGGCTGGGACACGCACGGCAACCAGGCCGCGGTGCTGCAGCGCAAGCTGGCCGAGCTCGATGCCGGAGTGCGCGCGTTCCACGACGGCGCCGGTGCCAGCTGGGAGCGCAGCGTGGTCGCGGTGGTGACCGAGTTCGGACGCACGGCGGCGGTCAACGGTACCGGCGGTACCGATCACGGCACCGGGGGCGTCGCCTTCCTGGCCGGTGGCGCGATCCGCGGCGGGCGCATTGCCGGCGACTGGCCGGGGCTGTCGCCGCGGGCCTTGAACGATGGCCGCGATCTGCGTGCGACGGCCGACCTGCGCGGCCTGTTCAAGCATCTTTTGAGCGCCCACCTGGGCGTGTCCGAAGCGGCGCTGGAAACGCAGGTGTTTCCGGGCAGCGGTGCGGTGCGGGCGATGGAGGGACTGGTGCTGTCGCGCTGAGAGGGCAGGCCGACGTGGGCTCTACGGCGTCCAATCCGTTGCCGCATGCACGACGGACATGGCCGCCGCTCGGCGTCCGATGCGGCGGCCATTGACCCTTGCTGCTGCGACCCCGGTGCCGGCATGGCCTGCCGGCACCGGTCGCGCGTACGCTGGGTACGCTGCCAGGCTCAGTTCTGCGCCGGGCTGTTCTCGGCGAAGTACTCGTGGCTGTCGGCGTTCTTCACCGCACGCGCCGGGTTGCTGGTGGCCAGGCTGCGCGCCGCGCTCTGGCCATAGGCGTAGTCCGAAGTGCCGGCGACCACGGTGAAGTGGCTCATCTCGTGGATCAGGGTGCCGGCCTTGGAGTCGGTGCCGGTCAGCGGCGCGCTCCAGAACGCGTTGCAGACGTAGATCTGGTACGGCTGGTTGGCGTAGACGTAGGCGTAGGAGCTGTCGCTGCAGCCGCAGTTGATGGTGACCTGGCCGTTGTTCTGGTCGATCGCCGCGTCGATGTTGACGAAGTTGGAGGTGGCGGTGCTGTAGCGGCTGGCGTTGTACGCACCGAACCAGGAGGTGTAGCGCGCGCCGGTGCTGCCGCCGTTGAGATAGGTCTTGGCGTTCTGCGAGTAGGTGCGCGCCGAGTTCACCGCGCTGCCGATGGTGCTGATCTGGCTGCTGCTGCACGAGGCGTAGTTGATGCCGTTGACCACGGCCTGCGGACCGGCCATCAGCTCGTTGCGCACTGCGCGGCCGCGGCCGTTCAGCCATAGCGTCAGCGGTGTACCGGTGACCGTCTGCGGCTGGCCGTCGGCGCGCTGCATCCTGCTGCCGTCGGCGAACGCGGCGTATTGCAGCGATGCGTTGAGGTTGATGGTGTAGTTGCCGCTGCGCGACAGGTCGTAGGTGCTGGCCAGGTCGATCTGCGTGTGCCGCGCTTCGCCCGGCTGCAGGGTCACGTAATCCTCCGCGCGCGGCGCGGCGCGCTTGACCAGGCGCCCGACGTAATCGACCGTGCTGCCGTCGCGCTGGATCTCGAACAGGCTGGCATCGAGTTCGCCCAGCGGCAATTCCCACTTGGGCACGCGCGCCACGCGCTCGCCGGTGTTGCGCACGGTGACCGCGATCTGGCCGCGGTACTGGCCGTCCGCGTCGGCGACCGGCGCCAGTTCGACCTGCAGCGGCGTGGTGGTGCGCGACAGCTGCGATTGCGCAGTGGCCGCCGACATGAGGCCGACCAGGCTGAAGCCGATGGCTGCCGAGATCAGGGATGCGTGTTTCATGCAGGCTCTCTCCGTCGAAAAGTGGATGCCCATGCGAGGGCGTATGCAAACTAGCCCGACGATCCGCGGACAACCGGCGTTTGCGCGTTTGTCTGCGATTCCGTCCAGCGAACCGAGCGATCGGTCCCACAAACGACGTTCGCGCGAAGAAAGCGCTGCATCGATTCGCTGCGATGGAAGCGCGTGTGTCGTCTCGCCGCGCGCGTTCGCCGGTGCGCATGTCGATGCTAGAGTCGGGCGTTCGCGCCTTGGGAGAGGGGACGTCATGGGAGTGCTACGGTTGTTGCTGGCTACCGCATTGGTTTCGCTGACAGCGGTTGCCGCGGCGCAGCCTGCGGTCCGCGCGATCGTGCTGGACGTGCAGGGGCCGACTGCGCCGCGCGATCGCTTCTACGACCTGTCGGTGGGCTCGGACTATCCGGGCACGCTGCTGCGCGAAGACAGCCTGTCGCAGTTGCGCACCGCCCGGGACGAACTGGGTTTCCGCTATCTGCGCTTCCACGCGATCTTCCACGACGTGCTCGGCACCTATCGCGAGGTCGATGGGCGTCCGGTCTACGACTGGAGCAGGATCGATCAGCTCTACGACCGCATGCTCGGCATGGGCATCCGTCCTTTCGTCGAACTCGGTTTCACCCCGGAGGCGATGAAGCGTTCCGATCAGCAGATCTTCTACTGGAAGGGCAACACCTCGCATCCGCAGCTGGACAAGTGGAGCGCGATGGTGGATGCATTCGTGCGCCATGCGCGCCAGCGTTACGGCGAGGAGGAAGTGCGCCGCTGGTACTTCGAGGTCTGGAACGAGCCGAACCTGGCCGGCTTCTGGGAAGGCGCCGACCAGCCCGCGTACTTCGCGCTGTACGACGCGACGGCCAAGACGATCAAGCGCATCGACCCGCAACTCAAGGTCGGCGGGCCGTCGACCGCGGGCGCGGCCTGGGTGCCGGAATTCATCGCGCACGAGCATGCCGCCGGCACGCCGCCGGATTTCATCACCACCCATACCTATGGCGTGGACGGCGGCTTCCTCGACGAGAAGGGCGAGAGCGACACCAAGCTGTCGCCATCGCCCGATGCGATCGTCGGCGACGTGCGCCGCGTGCGCGAACAGATCGAGGCCTCGGCGATGCCGGGATTGCCGCTGTACTTCACCGAGTGGAGCACCAGCTACACGCCGCGCGATCCGGTGCACGACGCCTACCTCGGCGCGGCCTACATCCTGAGCAAGCTCAAGGCCGTCGAAGGGCTGGTGCAGGGCATGAGCTACTGGACCTACAGCGACCTGTTCGAGGAGCCGGGCCCGCCGACCGCGCCGTTCCAGGGCGGCTTCGGCCTGCTCAATCCGCAGGGCATCCGCAAGCCGGCGTACTTCGCCTACAAGTACCTCAACGCGCTGGGCGAGCGGCAGTTGCGCAACGCCGATGCGCAGAGCTATGCGACCTACGACGGCGGCGTGCTGAAACTGCTGGCCTGGGAGTTCGTCACGCCGCAGCAGGACAAGAGCAACCGCCCGTACTTCACCCAGGTGCTGCCGGCGGCCGCGACCGCGCCGCTGCGCCTGCAACTGCGTGGACTGGCGCCGGGTACCTATGCGCTCGCCATTCGCCGCACCGGTTTCGATGCCAACGATGCGTACAGCGCGTATCTGCGCATGGGATCGCCGAAGGCGCTGAGCGCTGAACAGGTACGCAAGCTGCAACTCATGACCGCGGATGCGCCCGAAGTGCGGCGCGTGCGGGTCGGCAAGGATGGCAACGCGCAAGTGGATGTTGCGATGCGCGCCAACGATGTGGTGCTGGTGGAGCTGCGTCCGCGCTAGCGCGCGGGTTTTCGCGCCCATTGGCAGGGCGTGCCTGGAACCTGTAGGAGCGGCTTCAGCCGCGACCGGGTCGTTCCTGCGTAGGACAGCCCCGGTCGCGGCTGAAGCCGCTCCTACAAGGTGCCAGCGCCAGTCGCGTGGGAGGGCTACCGGTGGAGCCCGTCGCGACTGAAGTCGCTCCCACATGAACCTGCAGCCGAAGGCGCCGAATCTATCCGATCCTGCTGCTGCCTCTGTCGCGGCTGAAGCCGCTCCTACAGGGGCGTACAGGGACGGCGGCTGGGTCGCGTCAGTGCGAGCGATCCACTGCCAGCCGCGCCAGCGCCGCCAGCGTGTCGGCGCGGGCGCCGTGGCTGTGCAGGCTGTCGCGCATCGTCGCCGCCAGTTCGGCGAGCTTGGCCTTGGCGCCGTCCATGCCGAGCAGCGCGGGATAGGTGGACTTGGCCTGCGCCGCGTCCTTGCCGGCGGTCTTGCCGAGCTGTTCGGAGCTGGCCTCGATATCGAGGATGTCGTCGCGTACCTGGAACGCCAGGCCCAGCGCGCTGGCGAAGGTATCCAGCTGCGCGAGCGCGGCCGCGTCGGCGCCGCCGCCGAGCGCGCCCAGGCGCACGCTGGCGCGGATCAGCGCGCCGGTCTTCAATGCGTGCATGCGCTGCAGGTCGGCCAGCGGCTGCACCGCGCCGGTGGCGTCGATATCCAGCGCCTGGCCGCCGCACATGCCGGCTGCGCCGGCCGCGTCGGCCAGGGTCTGCAGCCAGCGCACGCGCAATGCCGCATCGGCGCCGTCGGCGCCGGCCAGCAGGGCGAAGGCCAGGCTCTGCAGCGCATCGCCGGCCAGGATCGCGGTGGCTTCGTCGAAGGCGATGTGCACGGTGGGACGACCCCGGCGCAAGGCGTCGTCGTCCATCGCCGGCAGGTCGTCGTGGACCAGCGAATAGGCGTGGATCAGTTCCACCGCCAGCGCCGGCGCATCCAGTCGGGTTTCGTCGGCCTCTAACAGCGTGCCAGTGGCGTAGACCAGCAGCGGACGCATGCGCTTGCCGCCGCCGAGGGTGGCGTGGCGCATCGCCGCGTGCAGGCGCTGCGGCGCGGCCGCGGCGCTGGGCAACTGCGCATCCAGGCCGGCTTCCACGCGCTGGCGCCAGCGCGCGAACGCGGCGTCAGCCGCCATGGAGCGGGGCGGGATCGAACGGCTCGGCGCTGTCCGGCTGCTCCGGGTCGCTGAGCAGGCGCACGCGCAGTTCGGCCTGTTCCAGCGCCTGCTGGCACTGCCGGTACAGGCCGACGCCGCGCTCATAGGCGCTCAGCGACTGCTCCAGGCTCAGGTCGCCGGTTTCCATCTTCTCCACCAGCACTTCTAGTTCCTCGAGCGATTGCTCGAAGCGGGCGACCGGGGAGGCGTCTTCTAATGACTTCTTGGGCATCGCGGAAGTGTGCGCGGCGTCGGCGGCAGGGTCAATGCGAGGCGGGTGACGATGGTGTGGTGGCGTTGTCGAGCGCCAACTGCGCGTGCCGCGCCTGCAGCCAGGCGTGCAGCGGCGCGGCGACGATCCGGTCGCCGGCGGCGAGCAGGCGCTCGGCGTCGAACAGCAGCGGCAGGCGCGCGCGCTGCCAGGGCGGCACGGCGTGTTCCTGCAGCACCTGCTTGAGCGCCTGGGAGTGGACGCGCCCGGGCAACAGGATGCGTTCGCCGCCCTGGCGCAAGCGCACCAGTAGCGGGGTGTCGAACAGCAGCGGCGTGTCGGCGTGCAGCCGCAGGCAGCGTCCGTCGGGCAGACCCAGCGGTGCGCGGCCGTCCCATTGCGCCTGCCAGTCGGCGGGCAGTGGTGGCGGATCGCGCTCGGCGTACAGCGCATCGCGCCAGCCGCGCAGCGTCGCGCCGTGCCAGGCGAACTGCGCGGCGGCGTCGGCACGCGCGTGCAGCAGCGTGCGCTCGATCGCCACCACGCCGGCCGCCGGCAGTGGCGGCAGGCCCGCTTGCGCGACCCAGCGCCGCAGCACCCGCGCGCGGCGCGGCGCCGGCAGCGCGCGCAGGCGCGGCAGCGACAGCGGCGCAGCGTCGTCGTCGCGCAGCGCGTCGAGCGCGGCCTGGTCGCCGTCGTCCAGCAGCGCGCCGGCCTCGCCGCACAACTGCGCGCTGCGCGCCAGCGCGGCATCGGCATGCGGCCAGCGCTGGCGCAGCAGCGGTAACACCTGCAGGCGCAGGAAGTTGCGGTCGAAGCCGGGGTCGGCATTGCTCGGGTCTTCGATCCAGCGCAGCGCGTGCCGCTGCGCATAGGCGTGCAATGCGCTGCGCGGCAGGGCCAGCAACGGACGCCACAGCATGCCGTGGGCGAAGCTGCGCAGCGGCTGCATCGCCGCCAACCCATCCGGACCGGACGCGCGCAGCGCGCGCAGCAGGAAGGTCTCGGCCTGGTCGTCGCGGTGTTGCGCCAGCGCCAGCCACTCGCCTTCGCCCAGCACTTGGGCGAAGGCCGCGCGCCGCGCCTGCCGCGCCGCCGCCTCCAGGCCGTGGCCGCTGTCGCGCGGCACCTGCACGCGCAGAACCTGCAGCGGGATAGCCAGGGCAGCGCAGGACGCGGCGCAGTGCTCGGCCCATGCATCGGCGTCGGCATGCAGGCCGTGGTGCACGTGCACTGCGCGCAGCCCGCCGCGGCGGTACTGCGGCTGCTGCGCCAGCGCGTGCAGCAGCACGCTGGAATCCAGCCCGCCGCTGAGCCCGACCAGGACCGCGGCCGGTGCCGGGTCGGGCAGAGCGGCGCTCACGGTGCAGTGTGGGTCGGGATCGGAACGGCGGCTCATCGCATCACTTTAGAGGCTGGCGACGCGGCAGCGAAGCGGGGTGCGGCCAGAGGACGGCGCGATTGCGTCCCGGCACACGCCAGCGGCGCGCAAGCCGTGCGCTGCGCCCCAGGGGAGAGAGGGCACTGTTCTGCTTGCCATGTTTTCGTCAGGTCGACGCTGTCGCCCCCATGGTGCCCGCGCTCAGGACTGCGGTTCGGGCACTTCGCGGTTGTTGCGGTCGATGGCGTACCAGCGTCCGCCCTCCATCGGTGTATGCCCGTCGCCATCGGGCGTGCCGCGTCGGCAGCCGTCGCAGACCCGGGCCACGCCGTTCTCGAACGGCCAGGCGAAATCGTGGACCGGCGGGATCACTTCGCGCAGTTGCCGGTCGTAGAAGCCGATGCGGCCATGGAAGATGCCGCGGGTGAGGCCTTCGGTGAAATAGTCCGGGCCGTTGTCCCACAGGATCACCGGCAGGCTGCTGCCGTCGGCGCGCACGTAGTAGAACTGGTCGCCCACGGTCAGCACAGAAAGCCCATCGGCGTCGAACTGCAAGCGCTGCGCCGTCTGCGGCGCAAGCCGCAGGCGCCCATCGGCCGCGACGCTGCAGCCGGGCACGATGGCGCGGTCGGAGTTCGGATCGGCGATCCGGCACGCCGCTTCCGCCTGCGCCCAGGCCGCTGGCGCCGCCGCGAGCGCGGCCAGCGCGACCAGCGCCGCTGCCCGTCGCCTTGCCATCGGCGTGTACCGCTGCCGCGCCAAGCTCATTTCGCGGTGGCGCTCGCAGCCTCGGCCACGAACGCGTCCGGCTTCGGCAACTGCACCGGCACGCCGTCGCCGTTGCAGGTGCCGGCCTGGCACAGGCGGCCGCGCAGCTTCGGCGTGGCCTGCACGATCACGTGGTAGATCACGTTCTCTTCCAGGCTGCCGCGGAACGCATCGCTGCCGGGGCCGCGCGCCCAGATGCCGACGTCGTCGCCGCCATGGGTCTCGGCCTTGGTCGGTACCAACGCTTCCTGCATGAAATCCGGGCTCTCGGTGTTCACATGGGTCAGGTCGGGGCGGCCCTTGACTGGTTCGAAGCTGCTCGGCGCATGCGGGAACGTCTTGATCCCGGCCGGCTGCTGGTTGCTGGCGCCGGTGTAGCCGGGGCCGTTGGCATAGCTGAGCGTGGCGTACGGCTGACCGTTGCCGTCCAGCGCCAGGTCGCCGGTATTGGCGTCTTCGCCGCTGGTGCCGCGCACCTTGCCCAGGATCGGGTTGCCGCGCTGCGGGTAGCCGACGAAGTTGAGCGTATGCGAATGGTCGGCGGTGACGACGATCAGCGTGTCCTCGGCCGAGGTCGCCTCCGCCGCGGCCTGCACCGCCTGCGACAGGGCGATGGTCTCGTCCAGCGCGCGGTAGGCGTTGCCGGCGTGGTGGGCGTGGTCGATGCGGCCGCCCTCGACCATCAGCACGTAGCCGTCCTTGCCGCGCGACAGGGTGCGGATCGCGGCGCGGGTCATCTCGGCCAGACTCGGGTCGCCTGCCGCGCTCTGGTCGCGGTCGTGGTCGAACTGCATGTGGTCCGGCTCGAACAGGCCGAGCAGCGCCGGCGCGTTCTGCGCCGCTTCCAGCTGCCCGCGGTTCCAGACATAGGCGCCCTGCGGGTGGCGCTGGCGCCACTCGCCGACCAGATCGCGGCCGTCCAGGCGCAGGCCGACCTTGTCGTCGTATTCGGGGTCGCGCTGCTCGACCGTGGTGAACTGGCTGCGGCCGCCGGCCAGCATCACCTGCGGACCGCGGCCGTAGCGCGCGCTGACCATCTGCTGGGCGATGTCGCGGCAGCCTTCGGCCACCGCCTTCTCGGGCAGATCGGTGTCGCTTTCCCAGTTGCGTTCGGGGGTGTGCGCGTAGGTCGCCGCCGGGGTGGCGTGGGTCAGCCGGGTGGTGGTGACGATGCCGGTGTTCAGGCCGGCGCTGTCGGCCAGTTCCAGCCAGGTCAGCAACTGCTTGCCGAGGCTGTCGGCGCAGGCCTCGCGCTTGCCGGCGGACACGCCGATCGCGCCCATGTGGGTCTTCACCCCGGTGGTGATCGAGGTCATGGTGCCGGCCGAGTCCGGCGTCTGCGAGTCGGTGTTGTAGGTCTTGCTCAGCGCGGTGGCCGGGAACGCCTCCCACGACAGCTGGTTCTCCTCGCCGGAGGCGCCCTTGCGCTGGCCGTCGAGGATGCGCGCGGCGGCGACCGTGGTCAGGCTCATGCCGTCGCCGAGGAACAGGATCACGTTCTTGGCCTTGCCGCGCATCGCGCCGTTGTTGGCGGCCTTGGCCGCGCCGCTGCGGTACCACCAGTCCGGCGTCTCGCCGCCGGGATGGGCGACGGCGGGCACGGCGATGGGAGCGACGGCGGCGCTGGCGGGCGCGCGCGGCGCACTGGCGCAGGCCGCCAGCAGCAGGGTGGAAGCGGCGGCGAAAGCGGGAACGAGATGGCGCATGCGAGGAACGGCCCCTGGGCACGAAGTCCTGCGCATTATGCCGGCTGCGACAATGCACGCCGATGACATCGCGCCTTTCCAGCCATGGCGTCGTCGCCCGCGCCGGCTTGCGCTATGGTGCAGGACCCCGAGATTTTCTGGACAGCATCGATGAAAGTGGTGACCGCCTGGTTGCGCATCCCGTTCTGGCAGCGCGTGGTGGCCGGCTTCGTGCTCGGTGCGCTGGCCGGCTGGGCGATGGGACCGGCGGCGGACACCTGGTTCGGGCCGCTCGGCGACCTGTACGTGACCCTGATCAAGATGATCGCGGTGCCGCTGGTGTTCTTCGCGGTGATCAACGCGATCTCCTCGCTGCACGGTCAGCAATCGGTGGCCAAGCTCGGTGGGCGCACCTTCCTGTGGTTCGTGCTCACCGCCGCGCTGGCGGTCGGCGTCGGCCTGGGCGTGGGCACGCTGCTGCAGCCGGGCGCCGGCCACTTCGGCCTGAGCGTGGACAGCGCCTGGAAGCCGCGCGACGTGCCCAGCCCGATCCAGGTGCTGCTGGACGTGGTGCCGTCCAATCCGTTCTACGCGCTGACCGGCATCGGCACCAAGACCAATGCGGCCGGCGAAACGGTGTTGGCGGCCGGGCGCGGCTCGATCCTGCCGGTGATCTTCTTCGCCGGCCTGCTCGGTTTTGCGATGGTCAAGCTCGGCGAGCGCGTGGCGCAGGCGCGCAAGCTCGCCGGGCAGATGAGCGAGATCATGATCCAGGTCACCCGCTTCGTGCTGGAGATGACCCCGCTGGGCACCTTCGGCCTGATCGCCTCGCTGGTCGGCAGCTACGGCTTCGAGAAGCTGCTGCCGTTCGGCAACTTCGTGCTGGCGCTGTACCTGGCCTGCGCGATTCACATCCTGGTGGTGTACAGCGGACTGCTGCTGGCGCATGGATTGAACCCGTGGAAGTTCTTCCGCGGCGCCGCGCCGGGCATGCAGGTGGCGTTCGTCAGTTCCTCCAGTTTCGCCGCGATGCCGGTGGCGATGCGCTCGATCACCCATAACCTGGGCGTCAACAAGGACTACGCCGCGTTCGCGGTGCCGCTGGGCGCCAGCATCAAGATGGACGGTTGCGGCGCGATCTTCCCGGCGCTGTGCGCGGTGTTCATCGCCCAGTACACCGGGGTGCCGCTGACCGCCAACCAGTATTTCGTGGTGCTGATCGCCTCGGTGCTGGGCAGTTTCGGCACCGCCGGCGTGCCCGGTACCGCGGTGGTGATGGCCACGGTGGTGCTGAGCGCGGCCAACCTGCCGCTGGAGGTGATCGGCTACCTGTACGCGATCGACCGCGTGCTGGACATGATGCGCACCATGACCAACGTCACCGGGCAGATGCTGGTGCCGGTGCTGGTGGCCAAGGAAACCGGCCTGCTCGACCGCCGCGTGTACGAGGCGGCCTCGAGCAATGTCGGCCTGGAAGATCCGCCGGCCGACGGGTCCGGCCAGCTGCGTTGATTCCGCGGTGAGCACGTCCGCGACGCGCTTGCGCGAACAGTTGCTGCGGCTTCCCGGGCTGACGCCGATCGATGGGGTGCTGGTGCAGCAGGCGCTGGCCGCCGATCCCTTTGAGCGCCAGTACCTCGCGGTCCGGCAGCAGGAAGGCCGCGTCTACAGCGACGCGCAGGTACGCACGCTGCCGCATCCCGGCGGGGCGCTGGCCGCCAGCCACGAGTGGCGGGTGCGTGCCGAGTCGTGCCGGCGCCTGCTGCGCCACCTGCGCGCGCGCGGCGGCAGCGGGCCGTTGCTCGAACTGGGCTGCGGCAACGGCTGGCTGTCGCAGCGGCTGGCCGAGGGCCTGCAGCGCGAGGTCTGCGGCGTCGACGTCAACCGTACCGAGCTGGCGCAGGCCGCGCGCGTGTTCGCGGCCAGTGCGCGCGTGAGCTTCGTCGCCGGCGACATCCACACGCTGCCGCTGCCGCCGCAGCGCTTCGATGTGGTCGTGCTGCCGGCCTGCATCCAGTATTTCGCCGACCCGCGCGCGCTGATCGCGCGCCTGCTCGGCCTGCTGCAGCACGACGGCGAACTGCACGTGATCGACAGTCCGTTCTACGCCGACGCCGCACAGGCGCAGGCCAGCGCCGCGCGCAGCCTGCGCTACTTCAGCGGCTTGGGCTGCGCGGAACTGGCCAGCCAGTACCACCAGCACACCTGGGCCGCGCTCGACGGCATCGCGCTGCGCGTGCTGTTCGATCCGCGCAGCCTGCGCGCCCGCTGCCTGCGCGCGCTGCGCTGGCGGCAACCGCACTTTCCGTGGCTGTGCATCCGCAAGCGCGACAACCCGGCATTGGCGGCTGGCTAGGCCGTCGCGATCGCGAGCGGGCTTCACCGGCGAGGCGAAGGTGCGCGGCGTGGCGATCCTGCGCGATGCTGTCGCCGGCCCTGAACCGCCGATCCGCGTGTCGCCGCGGCGCGGCGCCCGCAGCATCGGTACGTGGCAGACTTCAGCTTCTTTTCCTTCCCTGGAGCCCCGATGAGCGGCACGCAACGCGAACTGACCTTCCGCTTTCTGGCCGAGCCGATCGACGTCAACTACGGCGGCAAGGTCCACGGCGGGGTGGTGATGAAGTGGATCGACCAGGTCGGCTACGCCGCCGCGGTGGGTTGGAGCGGGCGCTACAGCGTGACCGTGGCGGTGGGCGGGATCCGCTTCGTCTCGCCGATCCGGATCAGCGACATGGTCACGGTCACCGCCAAGCTGGTCTACACCGGCAGCACCAGCATGCATTTCGCGATCGACGTGCGCGCGCGCGACCCGATGGGCGGCGACTCGCGGCTGTGCACCCACTGCATCATCGTGTTCGTGGCCCTGGACGGGGTGGAAGGCAAGCCGACCCCGGTGCCGTCGTGGACTCCGGATACGCCGGAGGACCATCGCCTGTCCGAGTACGCGCTGAAGGTGATGGAGCTGAGCAAGGGCATCGAGGACACCATCTCCCACTACCAGGCCTGAGCCTGGCGCCGGTCTGGGCCGTGCCGCAGGCGCGGTGACGTTCCCGGGCCGGCGCGCGGCCCGGACATGCAGCGCAGGGCGGCGCGACCCGCAGCAACAAAAAGGCCGCTGTCTCCAGCGGCCTTTCGTTGGTTGCCTGCGAGCCGCGCGGTTTACATCGCCACGCGCCGCGCCTGCACGAACTTCTCGCTCCAGTAGCCGCTGGTCAGCGTGTCCACGCGCACGTCCTTGCCGCGGCTCGGCGCGTGCAGGAAGCGGCCTTCGCCGACGTACAGGCCGACGTGGTCGACGCGGCCCTTGCGGCCGAAGAACACCAGGTCGCCCGGTGCCAGCGCGTCGCGGTCCTTGATCAGTTCGGCATTGGCCTCGCGCGCCATCTCGCGCGACACGCGCGGCAGCTCGATGCCCAGCGCGGTGCGGAACACGTAGCCGACCAGGCCGCTGCAATCGAAGCCTTCGGTGTCTTCGCCGCCCCAGCGGTACGGGGTGCCGAGCAGCGCCATGGCGCGCTTGAGCACCGACTGCACCTTGTCGCCGCCCGGGACCACGCCTTCGCGCAGCGGAGCCTGGGACACGTCGTAGTTGGCCAGCAGGCGGCTGATGTCGCCGGCGAACATCGCCGAGCGGTCCATCAGCGGAATGGTGTCGTTGGCGGCCAGATGCGGGAGCAGGGCGGCCAGGGTGGCGGTGGCGGCGGCGTCGGCCTTGCTGCGTGCCGTGGCCGGGGCCTGCGCGGCGACCGGCTTGGCGGTCGCGGGCTGGGAAGTCGTGGGAGTGGTGCTGGTGGTGCCGGCGGCGGTCATCTGCGCCGGTGCCACGGGGGCGATCGCTTCGGGGACCACGGTGTCGGCCGGGGCCGATTGGGCCAGGGCCGGAACGGCCGAGAGGCAGAGCGAGGCGGTACAGATTAAGCGGAAGGCGGCCCGGCGGGGGACGGAGGTCTTGCCTGGAGAGGTCTTGGCTTCGGTCGTCACGCTTCGATCACAAATTCAAACGATGGGCGATCATGCCCTGTAGACGGCAAGAGGAAGTTCAAATTACGTTAATATTTCGTAATTATGAATGTGAGCGCAACCACAGTTCAGTGCAGGACGCGTTTGGCGCCTGTGTAGTGGTCGCGCCAATAGGCCCCGTCCAGATAGTCCAGGCGGACCGTTCCGCCGGTGCTGGGGGCATGCACGAAGCGGCCCTCGCCGACGTAGATGCCGACATGGCTGACCGTGCCGCCGCTGCCGAAAAACACCAGGTCGCCAGTGCTCAGGCGTTGCGGATCGATCCGCGGACCCTGCACCGCGGCCAGTTCGCGCGAGGTGCGCGGCAGCTGCAGGTCGAGCATGTCGCGGTAGACATAGGCGACCAGGCCGCTGCAGTCGAAGCCGGAATCGGGGGTGTTGCCGCCGTAGCGGTAGGGCGTGCCGACCAGGCCCAGCGCGCGCATCAGCACCGCGTTGGCCGCGGCCGGGTCGGCCGGCGCCACCTGCGGCCAGCTGCGCACCGCCACCGGTGGCGGCGGGCGCGACGGGCGCACCTCGTGGCGGCCGCAGGCGGCCAGCACGGCCATGCACAGCAGGGCCGCCCAACAGGGAAGACGGCGCCGCGTGGACGTTGCAACTGGCTTGTTCTGCATGGAGCCGGGATAATGCGCAACCTTAGATGGCCGCCATCATGGCGGCGCCCTCGTCGGCCGACAAGCCGTCCACACCGTCTGCCATCGGCAGCCACAGCGCAGAGTTGCACATGAAGATCGAAAAAGACCGCGTCGTCCGTTTCCACTACACCGTCTCCGAAGCCGGCCAGGCGCCGATCGAGACGTCCAAGGACCGCGATCCGCTGGTGATCCTGATCGGCCACGGCAACATCATCCCGGGCCTGGAGAACGCGATGCTGGAGCAGGAAGCCGGTGCCAGCTTCGGCGTCGACGTGGCCGCCAAGGACGCTTACGGCGACTACCGCGAGGGCCTGACCCAGCGCGTGCCGAAGAAGCATTTCGGCGCGACCAAGCTGCAGCCGGGCAGCCAGGTGGTCCTGCAGACCAACTTCGGCCCGCGCGCGGTGACCGTGCAGAAGGTCGGCATGAGCGTGGTCGATGTCGACCTCAACCATCCGATGGCGGGCAAGGACCTGCATTTCGACGTGGAGATCCTCGAGGTGCGCGAAGCCAAGCCGGAAGAGATCGAGCACGGCCACGTGCACGGCGAGGGCGGTCATCACCATTGAGTGAGCGCGGCGCGGGTCCCGTTCGCGGGATCCGTCTCCGCCGTGGGGGTGCGCGCTTCGTTGCTGGCGCTGCCTGATTGATGGGCTTGGCGAGCGGCGTTGCCGCGCTCGCCGCTAGCCCGCATGCGTACTTCACTTACTTCGCGATGCGCCTTGGCGCATGCGCGCCGCGGCGATGGATGATCGCCGGCCTTCCGTCCGGTGCCACGCCTTGGCCTCCTCCGCTCCCGTGCTGCAGCCCGTCGCGCCCGCCGAACGCATCGTCACTATGGACGTGCTGCGCGGTTTCGCGCTGCTCGGCATCCTGCTGATGAACATCGAGGGTTTCGTCGGTCCGCTGGACACGGCGATGACCGGGCTGGATCCGCTGTTGCGCGGCGCCGACCGCATCGCCGATGCGGCGGTCTACCTGCTGGTGCAGGGCAAGTTCTACACCTTGTTCTCGTTGTTGTTCGGCATGGGCTTTGCGGTGATGGCGCAGCGCGCGGAGGCGGCGCGGCGCCAGTTCGGCGGCTTTTTCGTGCGCCGCAGCGCGGTGCTGCTGCTGATCGGCGTGCTGCATGCGGTGCTGCTGTGGTCCGGCGACATCCTGGTCAGCTATGCGCTGTTGGCGTTCATGCTGCTGGCCTTTCGCGAGGCGCCGACGCGCTGGCTGCCGTGGATGGCGCTGGTGGTCTATCTGTGCTCGCCGCTGCTGTCGCTGCTGACTGGCGCGATCGGCTCGGCGGCGCAGGCCGACCCGCACGGCGCCATGCAGTGGCGGCAGGACATGGCCGAGCAGGCGCAGCGCGCGGCGGCGGCGCTGGAACAGCAGCGCCAGGTGTTCGGCCATGGCAGCTATGCGCAGGCGACCGCGCAGCGCCTGCGCGATCTGATCGATACGCTGGGCACGCTGGTGTTCAATGCGCCGACCATCTTCGGCATGTTCCTGCTCGGCGCATGGTGCGTGCGCAGCGGCCTGGCGCAGCAGCCGCTGCGGCGTCCGCGGCTGCTGGCGGCGTTGCGCTGGGGCGTGTTGCCGTTGGGCATGGCGCTGATGTTGCTGAGTTTCCAGCTGGAGCCGTGGATGGATCCGGCACGCCTGGACCTGCGCCTGGCCGGCGCGTTCGCCTTGGCCACCGTGGCCAGCGGCATGATGGCGCTGGGCTATGCTGCCTGGCTGCTGCGCTTCGCCCCGGCGTTGCGCTGGCTGGCACCGGCCGGGCGCATGGCGCTGAGCAACTACCTGCTGCAGTCGTTGCTGTGCACCATGCTGTTCTATGGCTATGGCCTGGGGTATTTCGAACGGCTACCGCGCGTTTGGCAGGTCCCGTTCGCGTTCGCGCTGTTCGCGTTGCAGGTGGCGCTGTCGCAGCTGTGGCTGCGCCATTTCCGCTTCGGTCCGGCGGAATGGCTGTGGCGTTCGGCGAGCTATCTGCGTTGGCAACCGCTGCGCCGTCATGGCGCGCAGTGAAACGGATGCGGTGAACACGACGGCCCGCGACGACGTGCCGAGCATCGATCCGCCACGACATCCTCACGCGTGCCGCGCCACCGCTCGTGGCATGCTCGCAATCAGCATGAGCAACACGACAGGACAACCGATGGCCGACCTGATTTACGGGCAGTCGCCCGCGATCGACACCACGCCGTACCGCGTGGAGCGTTTGCAGTGAGCGATGCCGTCTACGACTACGACCTGCTGGTGCTCGGCGGCGGTTCCGGCGGCCTGGCCACCGCGTTCCGTGCGGCCGGCCTCGGCGCGCGCGTGGCGATCCTGGAGCCGGGCGCGCTCGGTGGCACCTGCGTCAATATCGGCTGCGTGCCGAAGAAGGCGATGTGGCTGGCGGCCGATCTGGTCGGGCGCATCGATCTTGCCCGCGACATCGGTTTTTCCATCCCCAGTTCCACCTTGTCGTGGCCGGAACTTGTGGCGCATCGCCAGGGCTATATCGGCAATATCCACGGCAGCTACCGGCGGCGCCTGGATGCCGACGGCGTGGTGCTGATTCCGCAGCGTGGCCGGCTGCTGGACGCGCATACGGTGGAATGCGGCGACGGCGTGCGGGTCAGCGCCGGCCACGTGGTGATCGCCACCGGCGCGCATGCGCTGCGGCCGCCGATCGAGGGCGCCGAGTTGGGCCTGGTGTCGGACGATTTCTTCAATCTGTGCGAGGCGCCGCCGCGCGTGGCCATCGTCGGCGGCGGTTATATCGCGGTGGAACTGGCCGGCCTGCTGCAGGCGCTGGGCAGCCGCGTCGATTTGTATGTGCAGGGCGAGCGCCTGCTGGAGCGTTTCGATGCGGAACTGGCGCGGCAGCTTGCCGAGAACCTGCGCCATCAGGGCGTGCGCCTGCATTTCGGCTATCGCGCCACGGCCCTGCGCCGCGGCGAGCAGGGCTTGCAGTTGCACGACGGCGACGGGCAGCCGAGCGAGGCGGTGGACCAGGTGTTCTTCGCGATCGGGCGGCGTCCGAACAGCAAGGACATCGGCCTGGAAGCGCTGGGCGTGCGCATCGGCGACAAGTGCGAGGTGCTGGTCGACGATTACCAGAACACCGACGTGCCGGGGCTGTACGCGATCGGCGACGTGGCCGGCAAGGTCGGCCTGACCCCGGTGGCGATCGCCGCCGGACGCAAGCTGATGGATCGCCTGTTCGGCGACCAGCCGCAGGCGCGGCTGGACTACGACAACGTGCCCAGCGTGGTGTTCTCGCATCCGCCGCTGGGTCAGGTCGGCCTGGGCGAAGAGCAGGCGCGGGCGCGCTACGGCGACGCGGTGTCGGTGTATCGCAGCAATTTCCGGCCGATGCTGCATGCGCTGGCGGACTCGCCGCAGCGCAGCCTGTTCAAGCTGGTCTGCGTGGGCGAGGACGAACGGGTGGTCGGTTTCCATCTGCTCGGCGACGGCGCCGACGAGATCCTGCAGGGCTTCGCGGTGGCGCTGAAGCTGGGCGTGACCAAGCGCCAACTGGAGGACACGGTGGCGATCCATCCGACCTCGGCCGAGGAAGTGGTGCTGATGCGCTGAGGCGCTGAGATGCGCGGCGTTGCAGCGCCGCTGCATACGGCATGGCCCTGAGGTCAGGACGGCGAGTGCGGTCCGACCCGCCAATCCCCTTTTCGGGTCTGCATGCCAATCCGGCACGCCGCGCCGCGATGTCGTCTGCACGGGAGAAGGTGGCCAGTAGGGCGGGACGAGGGTGCGGGCGCAAGCTTCGTACATCCAAATCCGCGAGGCGCTTCGCGCCATACCCTCACCCCAACCCCTCTCCCGGTGGGAGAGGGGCTCTGCATGCCGCGGCTGTTTCCTTCTCCCATCGGGAGAAGGTGGCCCGCAGGGCCGGATGAGGGTGCGGGCGCAGCCTCGTGCATCCAATCCGCGAGGCGCTTGGCGCCGTACCCTCACCCCAACCCCTCTCCCGATGGGAGAGGGGTTCTGCACGCCGCGGCTTTTCCCTTCTCCCGTCGGGAGAAGGTGGCCCGCAGGGCCGGATGAGGGTGCGGGCGAAGCCTCGTACACCAAACTCCGCGAGGCGCTTCGCGTCGTACCCTCACCCCAACCCCTCTCCCGATGGGAGAGGGACTCTGCACGCCGCGGCTGTTCCCTTCTCCCGTCGGGACCATGGCCCCCTTTTTGGGGGAAGGTGGCCCGCAGGGCCGGATGAGGGTGCGGGCGCAGCCTCGTGCATCCAATCCGCGAGGCGCTTCGCGCCGTACCCTCACCCCAACCCCTCTCCCGATGGGAGAGGGGCTCTGCACGCCGCGGCTGTTCCCTTCTCCCGTCGGGACCATGGACCCCTTTTCGGGGGAAGGTGGCCCGCAGGGCCGGATGAGGGTGCGGGCGCAGCCGCCGTAGAATGGGCGGCATGCACGATGTCCGTTTCCGTTTCCGTTTCCGTTTCGGCGCCGGTCCGCGATGAGCGCGTCCGAGCGCTCGACCGCCGCTCCGCTGGCGACTGCGCATGCCGACCTGGGCGGCGTGCTGCTGGCCGCCGGCGGCGCGATCGCGTTTTCCGGCAAGGCGATCATCGTCAAGCTCGGCTATCGCTACGGGGTGGACGCGGTGACCCTGCTGGCGCTGCGCATGCTTGTGGCTTTGCCGTGTTTCGCGGCGATGGCGCTGTGGGCCGCGCGCCGCGCGCCGCCGCTGCAGCGCGGCGACCGCTGGCGCATCGTCGCGCTCGGCGTGCTCGGCTACTACCTGGCCAGCTACCTGGATTTCCTCGGCCTGGCCTACATCACCGCGACGCTCGAGCGGCTGATCCTGTACCTGACCCCGACCCTGGTATTGCTTATCGGCGTGCTCGTGTTCCGCCGCCGGCCGCAACGTCGCCAGCTGTGGGCGCTGGCGCTGAGCTATCTCGGCGTGCTGCTGGCCTTCGGCCACGACCTGCAGGTCGGCGGCGCGCACACCGCCTGGGGCAGCCTGCTGGTGTTCGGCAGCGCGCTGGCCTATGCGCTGTACCTGGTCGGCAGTGGGCAGATGGTGGCGCGGATCGGCGCGGTGCGGCTGACCGCCTACGCCAGCCTGGTCGCCTGCGTGCTGTGCATCGCCCAGTTCCTGCTGCTGCGGCCGCTGCACGCCCTGCTGCTGCCGACGCCGGTGTACGCGCTGTCGCTGCTCAACGGCACCCTGTGCACGGCGGTGCCGGTGCTGGCGACGATGCTGGCGGTGCGGCGGATCGGCTCGGGCCTGGCGTCGCAGATCGGCATGCTCGGTCCGGTTTCGACCATCGTGCTCAGCGTCTTGCTATTGGGCGAGGCGATGGGACCGTGGCAGATCGCCGGCACGCTGCTGGTGCTGGGCGGGGTGCTGACGGTGTCGCGGCCCGCACGGACACCGCCGGCATGAGCGGGCCGCGTCCCACGCCGGCCGCCGAGGCCTCGGCGGCGGCGCAGGCACGGATCCTGGCGACAATCCGCGCGATCCCGTCCGGCCAGGTGCGCGGCTACGGCGAAGTGGCGATGCTGGCCGGGCTGCCCGGCCGCGCGCGGCTGGTCGCGCGGGTGCTAGGCGGCAACGCCGATCCGGCGCTGCCCTGGCACCGGGTGCTGCGCAGCGATGGACGCATCGCCTTCCCGGAAGGTTCGCGCGGCTTTCGCGAACAGTGCCAGCGGCTGCGCGCCGAAGGCGTGGCGGTGCAGGGCGGACGGGTGAAGCGTGCCCCAACACCGGCGCGCGACCTCGACGCGGCGTTATGGGGCCCGCAATAGCGAGCGGCTATGATGGTCGGCAGTTGCCACGGACACGACCATGTTTCCCAGACTTCCGCCTGTTACCCAAGCCCTGCTGATCGGCAATGTGGCGGTGTTCCTGCTGCAGCAACTGCTGGGCGACGACACCTTCGCGCCTTTCATGCTGTGGCCGATCGGCGCTTTCGACGCGTTTTCGCCGGGACAGAATTTCCAGATCTGGCAGCTGCTGACCTATGGCTTCCTGCATGGCGGCTTCTCGCACCTGTTGTTCAACATGCTGGCGCTGTACATGTTCGGCGGCCCGTTGGAGCAGACCTGGGGCAACAAGCGCTTCCTGACCTACTACCTGGTGTGCGTGGCCGGCGCCGGCCTGTGCCAGCTGCTGGTGGGCTGGTGGACGGTCAGCAACGGCGGCGAGCCGTACCCGATCCTGGGCGCTTCCGGCGGCGTGTTCGGCCTGTTGCTGGCGTTCGGCATGCTGTTCCCGAACCAGCGAGTGATGCTGCTGTTCCCGCCGATCCCGATGAAGGCGCGCACCTTCGTGATCGTGTTCGGCGCGCTGGAGCTGGTGATGGGGTTCACTGGCTGGCAGCCGGGCGTGGCGCATTTCGCGCACCTGGGCGGCATGCTGTTCGGCTGGCTGCTGATCCGCTACTGGCGCGGCCAGCCGCCGTTCGGCAAGCGCAAGCCGCCGCGGCCGCGGATCGTGCGCTGAGGGGTATCGGCCTGCATCGACGGGCGCCGCTGCGGTGAGATGATCCGGCGTGCGCCGCGAACGATCCTGAGTGGCGATCCGACATAGCCCCACGCAAAGCGGCCACTTCCACTTCGGCAGTGATGTCTGCGATGCGCACTCAGCGCATTTCGAGGGTCGATGCATCCGTGCGCCGCAACTGAGCGAGCGTGCGTTCGAGCGCAGCGGGTAGTCCTTCGAGACGCATCGTCGCAGATGAGGGTGACTTTGCGCCGCGCCATCGGCTGATGGCGCGGCGCGTTGGCTTCGTCGCGCCGATGGTCGTTGCCAGGCGCCGCGAGGCTGGCGGAGTTTGCCGATCGCCATCGCCACAACGGACGACGGCGCGGTTGCCCGCGCCGTCGTGCCTGCACTGCTTAGCGAACTGCGGTTACGGCCAGACGCGGATCTGCTCGGCGTCGCTGCGCACCATCGGCTGGCCGGCCTTGCAGGTGAAGGCGGCGGCGAAGGAGGGCAGGTTGGCCAGCGGACCGTTGGCGCGCCAGCGGCCCGGCGCGTGCACGTCGGCGGTGACGCGCTGCACCGCTTCGTTCGGCGACAGCTGCTGCGCCCACAGGCCGGCCCAGGCCTTGTAGAACGCCTGCTTGCCGGCGTCGCCGGCGGCGGGCTGGGCGGCGGCATACGCCTGCCAGGCCAGTTCGACGCTGCCGATGTCGGTCAGGTCCTGTTCCTGGGTCAGCTGGCCGTTGACCTTGGCGCCCTTCACGCCGGGGAAGTCGTAGGCGCCGTACTGCGCCGCGGCGCGCGCGCTCAGTGCATTCCACGCGCTCTTGTCTTCCGGGGTCCACCAGCTGCGCAGTTCGCCCTTGGCGTCGACCTGGCTGCCCTTGCTGTCGATCGCGCCGATCAGTTCGTGCGCGACCAGCGCGCCGTAGCCGCCGTACAGCGCGGCGGCATCGCCGCCAGCGACGAACACCGGCGGCTGCAGCAGCGCGGCGGTGACGATCAGGCGGTTCTGGGCGAGGTCGTAGGTCAGCGCCGGCTGCTGCGGCAGCACGTCCCAGCGGCGGTCGGCGTTGCCCTTGCCGATGCGCTTCATTTCCTCGCGGTGGCGCCAGGTGGAGGCGATCAGCATATTGCCGCCGAAGCTGCCGCGGCCCATCGGCTGCACGCTGTAGTCCAGGTCGCGGCGCGGCGCGCCGACTTCGATCTTCAGCGCGGCCAGCTTGGCCTGCGCTTCGACGCGCGCCGACTCGCTCAGCCAGGTGTTGCGCTTGAGCGCGGCGATCTCGGTGTCGCGCACCTGGTCCGCGATGCTCTCGGCCTGGCGGCGGGTGTCGGCGTTGAGATAGCGCCCGACGTACTCGCGGCCCAGCATCGGGCCGGCGGCGACGTTGATCGCGTCCAGCACCTGCGACCAGCGCTGCGGCGGCAGGGTCTGGCCTTCCAGCACGCGGCCGCGGAACTCGAAGCTGGCGTCGCGGAAGCTCTTGGACAGGTACGGCGCCATCGCGTCGCCGACGCGCCAGCGCAGGTAGGCCTTCCATTGGTCGGGCTTGATGCTGACGATCATGCCGTCGAGCTGTTTGAACATGTCCGGGTCGGCCATCGACACCAGGTCGTCGTTGACGCCCTGCGCCTTCAGGAACGCGTCCAACTGCAGGTTGCGATACTGCTTGTTCAACTCCTTGGTGGAGATCGGCGCGTAGTTGTTGAACGGGTTGTTGATGCCGGCCAGCGACTTGGCGCTGCGCGCCAGCGCGGTCTCGATCTGCAGCACCGACTGGGTGTCGGCCTCGAGCTTGGCCGCCGGGGTGCCGGTCAGGGTCAGGATCTGCTTGACGTAGGCGCGGTAGCGGCCCATCAGCGCGACGGTGTCGGCGTCGGTGCGGGTGTAGAAGGCCGGGTCGGGCAGGCCCATGCCGCCCTGCATGAAGTAGCCGATGTGGCGGTCCAGCGCCTTCAGGTCGACGTCGGCGCCGAAGTTGAACGCCACCGGGATGCCGACCTGGTGCAGCGCGGCGATCGAGGCTGGCACTTCCTTGGCCTTCTTGATCGCGTCGATGCGGCTGAGCAGCGGCGCGATCGGGTTGGAGCCGTCCTTCTCCACCGCCGCTTCGTCCAGGCCGCTGGCCCAGAAATCGCCCAGCGCCTTCTGCACCGAATTCTGCGGCGACTGCATCGACGCATCGAGCAGGTCGCGCTGCTGTTGCTGCGCGCGCGCGGACAGCTGGCCCAATGCGGTGACCGCGCCGGTCTGCGGCAGCGGGTTGCTCTTCAGCCAGTCGGCGTTGGCGTAATCGTAGAAATCGGTGCAGGCGGCGCTGACGACGGGCGCCTTGGCGGCGGCGCGCTTCTTCTTGGGCGCGGCATCGGCGGTGGACGCCAGGGCGATCAGGCCGAGGGCGACAGCGAGGGCAAGCGGACGGGCATTGAGCATCGGGAGCGAATCCGGTCAGGATTAAAGTCGGCGGAGTTTAACAAGCTGCGGCCCGCAGCTGTGTCCCTGGCATGGCGCGGCTTTCCCCAACCTGTTCAGATGGATGCGCGGGCATGCGCCAGGCGGGCGTGGGGGTGTCGCCGCTGCGTCTCCCGCGCGATGCGCATGCGGCCCGGCGCGTACAGCGCGCAAAGAAAAGGCCCGGACATGCCGGGCCTTTTCGCGTTGCGGAGGAGCTGACGCGTTTACCAGATCACGACCTGCCTGTCGCCGGCGCGCACCATCGGCGACCCGGCCTTGCACTGGAACGCGGCGGCGAAGGCCGGCAGGTTCGACGGCGCGCCCATCGCGCGGAACTGCGCCGGGGCGTGCGGGTCGGTGGTCAGGCGCACCGCCGCGTTCTGCGGGGTGTACTTGGTGCGCCACACGGTGGCCCAGTTGAGGAAGAAGTTCTGGTCGCGGGTCATGCCGCCGACTTTCGGATCGTCCTTGCCCTCGGTGGCCTTCTTCATCGCGTCGTAGGCGGTGGACAGGCCGCCCAGGTCGGCGATGTTCTCGCCCAGGGTCAGCTTGCCGTTGACCGGCTTGCCGTCCACCTTGTACTCGTCGAACTGCTTGACCAGCTTGCCGGTGAGCCTGGCGAAGTTCTTGGCGTCGGCCGGCGTCCACCAGTTCTCGAAGTTGCCGGTCGGCCCGAAGCGCGCGCCCTGGTCGTCGTAGCCGTGGGTCATCTCGTGGCCGATCACCGCGCCGATGCCGCCGTAGTTGAACGCGTCGTCGGCAGTGGGATCGAAGAACGGCGGCTGCAGGATCGCGGCCGGGAACACGATCTCGTTCTGCAGCGGGTTGTAGTAGGCGTTGACCGTCTGCGGGGTCATGCCCCATTCGGTCTTGTCCACCGGCTTGCCGATCTTGCTCAGGTTGTACTTGTAGTTGAACGCGGTGGCGGCGCGCACGTTGTCCAGGTAGCTGTCGCGCTGCGTGCTCAGGCCGCTGTAGTCGCGCCACTTGTCCGGGTAGCCGATCTTCGGGGTGAAGGTCTCCCACTTGGCGATGGCCTTGGCCTTGGTCTCCGGGCTCATCCAGGTGACGTTCTCGATGCGCGCCTTCAGCGCCTGGCGCAGGTTGTCCACCAACTGCTGCATCTTGGCCTTGGCGTCGGCGGAGAAGGCGACCTTGACGTACATCTGGCCCATCGCCTCGCCGGCGCCGTCCTCGATGCTGCCGAGCACGCGCTTCCAGCGCGGCTTCATCTCGGCCTGGCCGTTGAGCTCCTTGCCGTAGAACGCGAAGCTCTCCTGCGCGAACGCGTCGCTCAGGTACGGCGCGGCGCTGTCCACGGTGTGGAAGCGCAGGTAGGCGCGCCACACCGACGGGTCGGTGTCGCCCAGCGCCTTGCTCACTTCCTCGTGGAACGCCGGGATCGCCAGCGAGAACTTCTCCGGCACCGCCACGCCCTGCGATTCGAAGAACTTGGTCCACGGGAAGTTCGGGGCCAGCTTGTCGGCCTCGGCCGGGGTCACCGGGTTGTAGGACAGCTCGGCATCGCGCGACATTTCCTCGCTGGACTTGGAGACCTTGGCCAGGCGCGTTTCCAGCGCCACCACGTCCTTGGCCTGCTTGGCCGCATCGGCGGCCGGCACGCCGGACAGCTCCAGCACCTTGGCCACGTGCGCCTGGTAGGCGTTGAGCTTGTCCTTCTTGTCGGCATCGAAGTAGTAGCCGCGGTCGGGCAGGCCCAGGCCGCCCTGCATCGCGTAGGCCATGTTCATCGAGGAGTTCTTGAAGTCGGCCTCGGCGCCGAAGCCGAACAGGCCGTTCTCGCCCTTGGCCGCGCTCTGGCGCAGGTACTCGGCCACCGCCGGGCCGTCCTTGAGGCCGTCGATCGCGGCCAGGTCGGTCTTCAGCGGCTCGATGCCCTGCGCGTTGACCTTGGCTTCGTCCATGCCCGAGGACCAGAAATCGCCGACGATCTTGTCCACGCCCTGCGCGTTGGCCGCAGCGGCGGCCTGCTCGGCCAGCTGGTGCTGCACGGCGACCGAGCGCTCGTCCAGGATCGAGAATGCGCCCCAGCTGCTGCGGTCCTTGGGGATTTCGTTGGCGGCCAGCCACTTGCCGTTGACGTAGCCGGCGAAGTCGCTGCAGGCCTCCTTGGTCGGATCCAGGTCGTTGGCGCTGAACGCGTTGTAGGCCGGCAGCTTGCTGGCGTCGAGCTTCAGCTCGGCCGGCGCAGCGGCAGGCGCTGGCGCGGCGGCCTCGGTCTTGGCGGTGTCGGCGGCGGGCGCCGCCGCGTCGGGCTTGTTGCAGCCGCTCAGGGCGGCGCTCACGGCCAGGGTCAACAACAGCATCTGGGGATTGCGAAAGGTCACTAGGAGGCTCCAAGCCAGCGTGGATACGGAATGGCCCGAGGGGCCGTGGCGAGACTGTACGCCGCTGCCCGGGGTTTCAGGGGTGTCGAAGGTCATGGGCCGGGTGCTGCGATCAGCCGGGGCGCGGCCGACTGGCCGCCGCTGCGCCGCGCGCGCAGGCCAGCGCACCCCTTTTCCCACCAGACCATGGCCCCTTTTCGGAGGAAGGTGCCGCGCAGCGGCGGATGATTGTCGGGGCGAAGCCTCGTGCTCCCAAATCCACGAGACGCTTCGCGCCGCACCCTCACCCCAACCCCTCTCCCGGGGGAGAGGGGCTTTATGATTTGCCGCTGCAGGGATGTGCGGGCTCTTGCGAGGGACTCGCATACTATCTACACGATGAAGCGCGAACCGTCCTGCGATGCCCTGATCGTCGGCGCCGGCCACAACGGCCTGGTCTGCGCCGCCTACCTCGCGCGCGCCGGCTGGAAGGTCACGGTGCTGGAGCGGCGCGGCGTGGTCGGCGGCGCTGCGGTCACCGAGGAATTCCACCCGGGCTTCCGCAATTCGGTGGCGTCCTACACGGTGTCGCTGCTGCAGCCGAAGGTGATCGCCGATCTGGACCTGGCCGCGCACGGGCTGCGCATCGTGCCGCGCCGCTGCAACAACTTCGTGCCGCTGCCCGACGACCGCTACCTGCTGGCAGGCGCCGGCATCACCCAGGCGCAGGTGGCGAAGTTCTCGCGGCGCGACGCCGAACGCCTGCCGGCCTACGAGGTGCGGCTGGAACGCATCGCCGACGTGCTGCGCGCGCTGGCGCTGCAGCCACCGCCGAACGTGACCGATGGCGGCTGGATGCAGGCGCTGCCGGAACTGTTGCGCGCCGGCCGCCTCGGCCGCCGCCTGCATGCGCTCGATCCCGGCCTGCGCCAGGAGCTGCTGGACCTGTTCACCATCTCCGCCGCCGAATACCTGGAGCGCTGGTTCGAGAGCGATCCGGTCAAGGCGCTGTTCGGTTTCGACGGCATCGTCGGCAACTACGCCAGCCCCTACACGCCGGGCTCGGCCTACGTGCTGCTGCACCATGTGTTCGGCGAGAGCAACGGGGTCAAGGGCGCCTGGGGCCACGCGCTTGGCGGCATGGGCGCGATCACCCAGGCGATGGCCAAGGCGGCGCTCGCGGCCGGCGCGCAGATCCGCACCGACGCCGGCGTGCGCGAGATCCTGGTCGAGGACGGGCGCGCGGTCGGTGTGGTCACCGAACACGGCGAACGCCTGCATGCGCGCCGGGTCGTCGCCAACGTCAATCCCAAGCTGCTGTACGAGCGCCTGCTCGACCCGGCGCACGTGCCGGCCGCCACCCGCGAGCGCATGGCGCAGTGGCGCTGCGGCTCGGGCACGTTCCGGATGAACGTGGCGCTGTCGCGGCTACCGCAGTTCCGCGCGTTGCCGGGGCAGGGCGACCATCTCACCGCCGGCATCATCCTGGCGCCGAGCCTGGATTACATGGACCGCGCCTACCGCGATGCGCGCGACCGCGGCTGGTCGCGCGATCCCATCGTCGAACTGCTGATCCCCAGCACCCTGGACGATTCGCTCGCGCCGCCCGGCCAGCACGTGGCCAGCCTGTTCTGCCAGCACGTGGCGCCGCAGTTGCCGGACGGGCGCAGTTGGGACGCGCACCGCGACGAAGTCGCCGAGCTGATGATCGCCACCGTCGAGCGCTACGCGCCGGGCTTCGCGGACTCGGTGCTGGGCCGGCAGGCGTTGACCCCGCTGGACCTGGAACGCACGTTCGGCCTGATCGGCGGCGACATCTTCCATGGCGCGCTGAGCCTCAACCAGTTGTTCAGCGCCCGCCCGATGCTCGGCCAGGCCAACTACCGCGGCGCGATTCCCGGCCTGTACCTGTGCGGTTCCGGCACCCACCCGGGCGGCGGCGTGACCGGCGCGCCAGGACACAATGCGGCGATGGCGCTGCTGGACGATGGGCGGCGCTGACTGAGCGCTGTGCCGCTTGCCGGCACCGCGATGCGGCGCATTCGTTTCACGGACGGGTGCGCCGCTGCCGCACATCGCGCCGCGTCGGTGCGCGGATCCGATGCGACATGGCGCAGGCATCCGCGCCAAGACCATCGTTCCGATCGCCGGGCATAATGGCTGGCCGTTCGCTCTAACCGTGGCGTCCTCGCCCCAGCGCCGGCTTCCTCCGACATCAGGCCCCTCCATGACCGAACAGGTTCAGCTCTACAACCAGGCTGTCGCCGCGCTCAACCAGCGCGACTGGGGCCAGGCGCAGCGGCTCGCGCAGCATCTTCTGCGCGCGTTGCCGCAACACGCCGGCGTGCAGTTCGTGGCCGGCGTGGCGGCGTTGGAACTGAAGCAGATGCAAGCTGCCGCGGCGCACCTGTATCAGGCGACGACGTTGAATCCGCAGCGTGCCGACTACGCGACGCAGCTGGCCAAGGTGCTGGCGATGGGGCGCTTCATGCAGGAGGCGCATCACTTCGCCGACCAGGCGATGGCGTTGCGGCCGGCCGACGCGCATACCCTGGACACGCTGGGCGTGGTCTACACCCAGGTCAACGAACACGTCGCCGCGCTGGACGCGTTCACCCAGGCGGTGCAGCTCGCGCCGCAACACGCCAGCTTTCGCTACAACCTCGGCACCTCGCTGCTGTTCTCCGGGCGCCTGCAGGAAGCCGAGCAGGAATACCGGGCCTGCCTGGCCCTGGAGCCGCGCTACTGGAAGGTCTATCTGTCGCTGTCGCAGTTGCGCAAGTGGAGCGCGGACGAGAACAACCTGGCCTTGCTGGAGCAGGCGCTGGCTTCTGCCGGCGACGCGCCGGAAGCGGTGCTGTATCTCAACCTGGCGCTGGCCAAGGAGCATGAGGATCTCGGCGACTACCATGCCGCGTTCCGTGGCTACGTGCAGGGCAAGGCGGTGCAGAAGCGCGCGCGCGGTTACACGTCCGAGCGCGATGCGGTGCTGTTCGAGGCGTTGCAGCAGGCCTTCCGCGCCGACGCTGCGCCTGCGCCGGGCTTCGACAGCGAAGAGCCGATCTTCGTGGTCGGCATGCCTCGCAGCGGCACCACCCTGGTGGACCGGATCCTGTCCAGCCATCCGCAGGTGCACTCGGCCGGCGAGCTGCAGAATTTCTCGGTGGCGCTCAAGCGCCTGGTGCGCACGCCATCGTCGGCGATTCTGGACGTGGCCACGCTGACCCAGCTGCAGGGGCTGGACTGGCGCGAACTCGGCCGCGCCTACGTCGAGTCCACCCGTCCCGGCACCGCCGCCAAGCCGCGGTTCGTGGACAAGCTGCCGCACAACTTCCTGTACGTGGGGCATATCGCGCGCGCGTTACCGAACGCGCGCATCGTCTGCCTGCGGCGCGATCCGATGGACACCTGCCTGAGCAACTTCCGTCAGCTGTTCGCGCTGTCCTCGCCGTACTACGACTATTCCTTCGACCTGATGGACGTCGGCCGCTATTACCTGATGTTCGAGCGTTTGATGGCGCATTGGCGCGCGTTGTTCCCGCAGCGTCTGCTGGAAATCGACTACGCGGACCTGGTGCTGGAGCAGGAGCCGACCACACGCCGTTTGCTGGAGTTCTGCGGCTTGCCGTGGGACGAGGCCTGCCTGCATTTCGAGCGCAACCAGGCGCCTGTGGCCACCGCCAGCGTGGTCCAGGTGCGCACCTCGATGACCCGTGCCTACATGGGGCGTTGGCAGCGCTACGGCGAGGATCTCGCCGAACTGAAACAGTTGCTGGATACGCAATCGCTCGAAGCGACGGGGCAAGGCAGCCGCTGAGGCGGCACGGATCTTCCGATAACGGATCGACCGAACGCCAGGGTCGCAGCATCGCGCGTGCGGCCGCGGGTCATTGCGGGCGCCAAAGCGGGTGCTTGCAGTCGCTGTCGCACATATCCCGCCAGCAGGCGCCACGCATAAAAAAAGCCCACCCTCGCGGGTGGGCTTTGGTGTCGCTTCAGGCTCGATTACTTGCCGAACGAATAACGCATTTCCAGGTAGTACGCGCGGCCGTATGCATCGTAGTTGTACGCGTTGTACGGCGAAGTCGCGCTGCCCGGGTAGGACGCGTCGAAGGGCGGCATCTTGTTGAACACGTTGGTGAGCATCAGCGACAGCTCCATGCCCTCGAACGCCGTGTAGGTGACGCTGGCGTTGTGGGTGATGTGCGACGGCAGCTTGCCGGCGCGCGGCGCATCGTAACCGGCGGTGCTGAGATTTGCCGCGTAGTTCGGGGTCTTGTCGAACCAGCTGGCGTACCAGGTGGTCGCGAAGTCGCCGATTTCCCAGGTCAGCGAGGCATCGGCCTTGCGCTTCGGATCCGTGCTCCAGTACGGATTGTTGAGCATGTCGATCGGTTCGTCACCAGCATACTGGGTGTATTCGTGGCTGATTTTCTGCGTGTAGCTGACCACCGAGCTGAGGTCGCCCCAACGTCCGAAGTCGTAGCCGTAGCGGAACGAGGCCACGGCCATTTCCAGCTTCTGATTGGAGACGTTGATCTTCGGCGTATAGATCCCGGTGATCTGACCGGCTGCGTTGCGGGTGACCTGCGCCATCGCGCTGGTGCACAGCGCCGAGCTGATGTCGTCGATGCCGGCGCGGCAGCGATAATCCTGCAGGCTCAGCGCGTCGGCGCTCTGCTGGGTGACTTCATCGCTGATGTCCCAGTTGAGGTAGTCGAAGGTCAGTGCCATGCGGTCGACCGGCGACCACACGAAGCCTGCGCTCCACACATCGGCGTTGATCGGCTTCAGGCCGAGGTTGCCGGACTGCGTGCCCCGGAACTGGCGGCTGGAGTAGGCGGCCGGGCAGTTGTCGGTGTTGCCCGGCAAGTAGCCGCGCTGCGCGCACTGGTAGTAGTCGACCACCGAGTTGTAGTAGCCGCTCTCGCCCTGGAACTGGTCGGACAGGGTCGGCGCGCGGAACGCGGTGCCGTACTTGCCGCGCAGCAGCAGCGACTGGAACGGACGGTATTCCAGCGCGACGCTGTAGGTCGGCTTGTCGACGGTGGTGCCGCTGGCCTTGAACGCGTCGTAGCGGCCGGCCAGGGTGATGGTCAGCGGCTCGAACACCGGCATGCGCAGTTCCGAGGTCAGCGCGTAGCGGTCGCGGTCGCCGCCGCCGGCCACCGAGGTCAGGCCCCACACTTCGCCGTTGAGGATCTCCGGCGCCGGATCGTAGTCCCACTTCTGCTTGCCGTATTCGCCGACCACGGCCAGGCCCGCGTCGCCGCCGGGCAGGGTGAACAGCTTGGCGTTGGTCAGCTGCAGGCGCAGCATGCCGTCGGAGGTCTTGCTCTTGTTGGTCGCATGGCCGGTGAAGCTGGCGAATTCTTCCGGCGTGATCGGCGAGTAGAACGCCGCGTAGTTGGGGGTGTAGACCGGATAGGCGTTGTAGATCGGATCCAGGCCCTGCTGCGGTCCCAGCACCTTGTTGATGAAGAACTGGTCGATCGGGTCCTTGAAGCGGACAAGGCTGCGCTCTTCCAGCTTGTACTGGGTATAGGTGACGCCGGCGTCGTAGTCCCAGCTGGACTGGCCGAGCGTGCCCTGCGCACCGAAGGTGACGCGGACCGACTCGCTGGTGTCGCGGCTCATCGTGTCGTTGAAGCCGTTCGGGCCGACTTCCTCAGGCGCGAACGAGCGCTGCAGGTTGACCAGGTCGTCCAGGTTCGGATCGTAGTAATAGCCGAAGTCGGAAGCGGTGCCCCACCACAGATAGCTGCCGCCGGAGTTGTACTTGACCTGGTCCTTGCTGTAGAGCACGTCGCCGTACAGCTGCACGTTGTCGTTGAGGTCGAAGGTGCCGTGCACGTACGCCTGCAGCGACTTTTGGCCGTTGTCCAGGGTGCGGTAGCCCGGGGTGTACTTGGAACCGCAGTAGTACTCGTCGCCGAAGCCCGGGCGCTGCTGCAGCGCCATGGTGCCGCCGAACAGGCCGGAAACGTTGCCGCAGTTGGCCGGGTCGAGGAACTTGTAGCTGGTGAACGGGCTGTACACCAGGAAGTCGCGGCTGATCAGCGGCGCGCTGTAGCCCTGCGTGTTGTACTGCTTGGTCAGGCCGCGATCGTAGGCCCAGATCGGATCCTTCTCTTCGTACTGCACGCCGCCGAGCACGGAGGTGCGGCCGTCGGCGGAGGTCCAGCCGTCGGCGAAGGTGGCGCGGAAGTTGCTGCCGCCGCCTTCGGAGAAGCCGCCGCCGCGGATGCTGAACACCGCGCCGTCCATCTTCTTCTTGAGGATGACGTTGATCACGCCGGCGATCGCGTCGGAGCCGTACAGCGACGACTGGCCACCCGGCAGGATCTCGATGCGGTCGACCAGGTCGATCGGAATGCCGCTGATGTTGTTGAAGGTGTCGCTGCCGTTGTACAGCGCCGGGTAGTTCGACATCGGCCGGCCGTCGATCAGGTACTTCACGTAGCCCGGCGACAGGCCGAACAGGCTGACCGTCTTCGCGCCCTGGGTGAAGGTGCCGGAGCTCTGGCCACCCTGCACCGCGCCGGTCGCGAACGAGCTCTTCTGCAGCACATCGGCCACCGAATTGAAGCCACGGGCCTTGATGTCTTCGGCGGTGATGGTGGTGATCGGCGTGGCGGTCTCGATCTCGCTCTGCGGGATCAGCGAGCCGGTGACCGTGACCTTCTCAAGGTCGGTGGCCTTGGTGTCGGTGCTGTCCTGCGCGAAGGCGCTGAACGCGGCCGGCACGACCATGGCGGTCACCAACGCCGCGCTCAGGCGGCTGTGCTTGAAACTACGTGTCTGACGAGCAGTCATTTATCTCTATCCCCGGAAATCAATAAAGAAAAGGCGAGGGGCGTCGTGCCACGACATATGCCTTGAAATCGGTTCCGCATCCATGCGAGCAACCCAAACGTAACATGAACTTAACGCCATTTGTACAGCCGTGTCACCTTTTTCGTCTACAGGGTCGATCTGCGCCTATCTGGCAGCAAACGCCCGCCAAACGTGGCGTTGTATGCCCGTGGCGACACCTTTCACGCTGCTTTGCACCATTCGGGGGCGTGGCATCGGCCATATAACTGAATAGGCATTTGTGATAACGCGGCAATTTGCCGGAGGGCCCACAAACCGGGCATCCGGCGACTTGGCGCGGCCTCGCCAATGATGGTGGTCCTGCACCAATTCGGTGAGCGTGCTTCGCCATAATGGGGCGCGATGATCGGTACAGAGGTCCATAGCGTGGCGCGCTTGCCGGCCGACGCTACGTCTTGGCGGAAGACCGATGTCCCATGCTTGGGTCGCCGGCTCGCTGGCCGAGGCTGCGATTGCGCGCTGCCGAGACGGGATTGCGCTGGCGCAACGTCGCGCGGCTGCCTGGCGGCTGCACCGACATGGAGGGCACGCCGCACTTGTATAGTCATGCCCCAATTCGATCCGTTGCGACGCCCTCCCGACAGACGGCGCTCGCCGCTGCCATCCCTGTTCCCGCCGCGCGCCGGCGCGCTGCGACGTTTCCTCTACGAGTTTTCCGATGACCGACCGTCCCCGCATTCCCGTCCACGCCGTCCAGCCAAACCTCACGCCGCTGCCGCGGATCCGCAATGTCATCGCCATCGGTTCCGGCAAGGGCGGGGTGGGCAAGTCCACCACCGCGGTGAACCTGGCGCTGGCGCTGCAGCGCCAGGGCGCGCGGGTCGGGGTGCTGGATGCCGATGTCTACGGCCCCAGCGTGCCGGCCATGCTCGGCCTGAGCGGCCGCCCGGACAGCCCCGACAACAAGTCGATCGAGCCGATGCGCGCGTTCGGCATCGAGGCGATGTCGATCGGGCTGCTGGTGGACCAGGACACGCCGATGATCTGGCGCGGGCCGATGGCCACCTCGGCGCTGACCCAGCTGTTCACCGATACGCTGTGGGACGACCTGGACTACCTGCTGATCGACCTGCCGCCGGGCACCGGCGACATCCAACTGACCCTGGCGCAGAAGATTCCGGTCGCCGGCGCTGTGATCGTGACCACGCCGCAGGACATCGCCACGCTGGATGCGAAGAAGGCGCTGAAGATGTTCGAGAAGGTCGAGGTGCCGGTGCTGGGCATCGTCGAGAACATGGCGGTGCATACCTGCACGCAGTGCGGCCATGTCGAGCACCTGTTCGGCGAAGGCGGCGGCCAGCGCATGGCGCAGCAGTACGGCGTGCCGCTGCTGGGATCGCTGCCGTTGGCGATCGCGATCCGCGAGCAGGGCGACGCCGGCACCCCGATCGTCGCCGCGGCCCCGGACTCGGCTGCCGCGCTGGCCTATCTGGCGACCGCGCAGCGCCTGACCGAGGAGCTGCGCAAGCGGCCACGCGCGTCGATCCCGATTTCCGCCTCGCTGCTCTGAGCGCCGCCACGGCCGCCGCGAACGCGCCGCGACCGGCTAGAATCGCCGGTCACTGCGGCCCGCTCCGGCGTCGGCCGCGCTCCCGGCGGGCAGGTTCCGGCCTGCCGCCACAGGCATCAGGAAGACGTATGAGCATCAAGAGCGACCGCTGGATCCGCCGCATGTCCGAGCAGCACGGCATGATCGCGCCTTACGAGCCGGGCCAGGTGAAGCAGCTCAACGGCGAGCGCATCGTCAGCTACGGCACCTCCAGCTACGGCTACGACGTGCGTTGCTCGCGCGAGTTCAAGGTGTTCACCAACATCAACTCGACCATCGTCGACCCCAAGCGCTTCGATCCGAAGAGCTTCGTGGACATCGAGGCCGACGAATGCATCATCCCGCCCAACAGCTTCGCCCTGGCGCGCACCGTGGAATTCTTCCGCATCCCGCGCGACACGCTGGTGGTGTGCCTGGGCAAGAGCACTTACGCGCGCTGCGGCATCATCGTCAACGTCACGCCGCTGGAGCCGGAGTGGGAAGGGCACGTCACCCTGGAATTCAGCAACACCACGCCGCTGCCGGCGCGCATCTACGCCAACGAAGGCGTGGCGCAGATGCTGTTCTTCCAGTCCGATGCCGACGACGTGTGCGAGACCAGCTACAAGGACCGCGGCGGCAAGTACCAGGGCCAGACCGGCGTGACCCTGCCCAGGACCTGATTTTTCCCAACTGCACAAGGAGCGCGCAATGAACGACCCCAATCCCTACCAGGCGCCCGAAGCGCCGTTGCCATCGGCGCCGCTGGCGCTGGACGGCGCCGAGGTGCTGGCCGGCCGCGGCGAGCGCTTCGGCGCGGCGCTGATCGACGGCGTGATCGCGCTGGCGACCTTCCTGCCGCTGGCCGCGCTCACCGGCTATTTCGGCAGGGTTATGGACGCGGCGCGCGGTGGCGAGCCGATGCCGTGGCTTACCATGGCCGGCTACGCGGTGCTGTCGTTCGTGGTGTTCTTGGCGGTGCAGGGCTATCCGCTGGCCAAGACCGGGCAGACCTGGGGCAAGAAGCTGCTGTGGATCCGTATCGCCGATCTGGAGGGCGGGCAACCGCCGCTGTGGCGGCTGATCGCGCTGCGCTACCTGCCGACCCAACTGTTGGCGTTGGTGCCGATCATAGGCAACTTCTATGCGCTGGTGGATGCGCTGTTCATCTTCCGCAAGGACAAGCGTTGCCTGCACGACCTGATCGCAGGCACCCAGGTGGTCAACGTCCGCCGTTGATGCGGACGTGCCGGCCGCCGCGCATCGGCGGCCGGCAACGGCGCGACCGCGCCAGGGCCGATCGCATGGCTCAGGCAGTCGGGAAGTGGAGATCGCTGCAGCGAATCCCCAATCCCGACTCCCCAATCCCGACAGTTACTACTTGCCGCGCCCGAACAGCATGCCCACGCCGACCGCGACCAGGATCGCCGGCCACCAAGTGGCGATCAGCCGGCCCAGGCTGAGATTGGTCCAGCCCAGATTGTTGGCCAGGAACACCAGGCCGATCACGATCAGCACGATGGCGGCGATCACATTGGATTTCATGGAGACGCGGCTTCCGCTAAAAGGGCGCCTATCGTAGCCGTTGCCGCCACGCCGCAACACGGGTCTGCAGCACATCGGCGTCCAACCGCTGCGCCGTGCCGCTGCCCCATACCGGCCCGGGCCAGGCCGCGTCGCCTTCGTGGCGCCCGATCAGGTGCACGTGCAATTGGCGCACGATATTGCCCAGGGCGCCGATGTTGAGTTTGTGCACGCCCGGCTCGCCGCGCAGCAGCTGCGAGAGCTGGTTGATCTCGGCCAGCAGCAGGCGCTGTTGGGCGCCGTCCAGGTCGATCCACTCGCTGGCGCCGGCGACGCGCGGCACCAGCAGCAGCCACGGAAAGCGCGCGTCGTCCATTAACCGGACCTGCGACAGCGGGCCGTCGGCGACGAACGCGCTGTCGGCCTGCAGCCGCGGATCGAGTGCGAAATCGGCCATCGGCGCGGCTCAGCGCAGGTGTTCGGCGAGGAACGCGAGGCTGCGTTCGCGCGCGCTTTCGGCGCTGTCGGCATCGTAGTGGTTCGGATCCACATGGCGGTCGAAACCATGCCCGGCCGGATACACGTAGGTCTGCATCTGCGGCAGTTTCTCGCGGTGCTGCTGTACCGAGTCCGGCGGAATGCTGCTGTCCTGCGCGCCGAAGTGGAACAGCACCGGCGCCTTCGGGGCTTCGTCGAGGAACTGGGTATTGCGCCCGCCGTAGTAGCTCACCGACGGCAGGCCCAACCGCACCGCCGCCAGCAGCGCGACGCTGCCGCCCCAGCAATAGCCGACGGTGCCGACCTTGCCGGCCGGCGCCAGCGCCTGTGCCGCGGCCTGCACGATGTCCAGCGCTTTGTCGAAGCCGAGCGCGCCGACCAGTTCCAGGCCCTTGTTCACGCCGTCCTGGTCGTAGTTCAGCTGCATGTCCTTCTCCACCGGATCGAACAGGCCCGGCGCCAGCACTTCGTAGCCTTGCGCGGCGTAGTAGTCGGCGACCTCGCGGATATAGGCGGTGACGCCGAAGATCTCCTGGATCAGCACCAGGCCGCCACGCGGGGCGCCTTCCGGCACGGCGTGCCAGGCGGAGACCTGACCGTGCGGGGTATCGAGGGTAGTCCAGTGGCCCATGGTGTGTTCCTGTGGCGGGGGAGAGAAGCGACGATTATCCACGCCGGCGGCTAGGCGGCTGTCAACGCGATTGGGATGGGGTGTGCCATGCGCGGCGGCTTGCGGTGTTCGCCGCGCGGTCCGGCCGAGCGTTATAACCTGCGCGTTTTTCTCCTGGCACCCTCGGACCCAGGCCGGCGCGGCTGCAAGCCAAGATCGGCAGCGTGCAGCAATGCCTGGTCGATCTGCTCGAGGACGGCATCGCGGTGGCACGCTCGAAGGCCGATGCGCCGGAGATCGACGGCTTGGTGCACATCCAGAACGGCGCCAAGTGCGGCCTGCAGCCGGGCGATCTGGTCGACGTGGAGATCACCGACAGCGACGAGCACGATCTATTCGGCGAGGCATTGCCGATGGGCACGGCGCAACCGCGGCAGGCACTGAATCTGCAGGTGCTGTGAAGCCCGCAAGGCATTGCCAATCGCGCGTGCGCGACAGCCGGTCGCTCAGCGCGCCGCGTAGTCCACCGACACCACCACGAAGCTGTGGCGGCCGCCGGGCAGTTGCGCCTCGATCTCGTCGTCGATGCGCTTCTTCAGCAGCGCCCGCGCCAGCGGCGAGTCGATGCTGATCCAGCCGCGGCCGGCATCGGTCTCGTCCGGGCCGACGATGCGGTAGCGCAGCAGTTCGCCGCTGTCGGCATCCTCCAGCTCGACTACCGCGCCGAAGAACACCGCCTGCAGATCGGACGGCGCGGTGTCTACCACGCGCAGTGCCTCCAGGCGCTTGCTCAGGTAGCGCACGCGGCGGTCGATCTCGCCCAGCTGTTTCTTGCGGTAGGTGTACTCGGCATTTTCCGAACGGTCGCCCTCGGCTGCGGCCGCGGCCAGCGCCTTGACCACCTCCGGCCGGCGCACGCGCCACAAGTCCTCGAGCTCGGCCTTGAGCCGGGCGTGGCCTTCGGCGGTGATCAGGGCGGTGCTTTTCTCGGCGGGAGGACGCCAGCGGCTCATCGGGGTCGGCACTGCGGTGGAGCGGGGTGGCGATGCTAGCGCGTGCGTCAGTCTTGCGCACGCGCGGACGATGGCCGAAGCTGGCGCGGCCATCCACACGGACGTTGTTCGATGCTGATCCTGCCGTTGCACAAGCCGCTGTCGCGGGAGAATTTTCCGCTGATCACGCTGCTGCTGGTGCTGCTCAACGCGGCGGTCTATTTCGGCTGGCAGCGCCAGGACGCGGTGCCGCTGCAGCAGGCGCAACGCTATTACCTCGATTCCGGACTCGGCGCCTACGAAGCGCCGGCCTACGCGCGTTACCTGCAGCATAGCGGGCGCGGGGAGGCGCTGGCCCAGTTCGAGCGCGTGCCGGCTGCGCAGCAGGCGGAGTTCGTCGGTACCGCCAGCCTCAACGACGTGCGCTTCGTGCAGGCGTTGCGCAGCGGCGAGGCGTTCGAGGACCCCGCCGCGCAGCAGGCCTGGGCGCTGCTGCGCGCCCGCTACGACGCGTTGCTGGGCCGCGTGTTCACCTTGCGCCATCTGCAGCGCAGCTCCGAATGGTCGCCGGCGCGGATGCTGTCCTCGGCGTTCCTGCATGCCGACGCGTTGCATCTGTTCGGCAACATGCTGTTCCTGGTGGTGCTCGGCACCTTGCTGGAAGGCGCGATCGGGCGCTGGCGGTTCCTGCTGGTCTACCTGCTGGGCGCGATCGGTTCCAGTGCGGTCAGCCTGTGCTGGCGCTGGGGCGAGGCCGGCGGCGGTCTGGGCGCGTCCGGCGCCATCGCCGCGCTGATGGGCGCGTTCTGCGTGGTCTGGGGACGGCGGCCGGTGCGCTTCTTCTACTGGTTCGCGGTGGTGTTCGACTACGTGCGCGGGCCGGCGATCGCGTTGCTGCCGCTGTGGCTGGGCTGGGAGCTGTACAACCTGTTGGCCAACGGCGATGCGGGGATCGGCTTCGATGCGCATGCCGGCGGCCTGGTCACCGGCGCGCTGCTCGGTGCGGCGCTGGTGGCGCTGCGGCAGACCCGCGAAGCCTTCATGCGCGACGAGGCCGTGGCCGCTGCGGACGACCGCTGGGAGCGTGCGCAGCGGCATCTGGGGCGACTGGAGAACCGCGAGGCCGCGTTCCTGCTCGACGAACTCGCCGCCGAGCAGCCGCGCCGCTTCGATGTGGCGCAGGCGCGTTACCGGGTCGCGCGCAATGCCGGCGATGCGCGTGCCGCGCAGGCGCGCGCGATCGAACTGCTGCGCCTGCCGGCGACCACGGCGCAGGAAGCGCAAGCGCAGGCAGCGTTGCTCGGCGACTGCATTGCCGGTGCCATCGCCGTGGACGCGGCGACGCGAGCGCTGCTGTTCGATCGCTGGCTGGCGCTGGGCCGGCTGCGCGATGCCGAAGCGCTGCTGGCACAGGATGCGGCGGTGCCGCGCGCCGAACAGGCGCAGCACTGGTTCCGGCTCGCGCTGGGCCATGGCGAGCAGCAGACGCCCTCGGAGTGGCGCCGCCTGTTGCTCGCGGTGATCGAGCGCTACCCGGATCAGCCGCAGGCGGACAAGGCCCGGTTCCTGCTCGCCAACGCGTGAGTGCCGTTGGCGACGGCATGGCGCCCGGTCGCGCGCCGGTGCTAGGCCGGCGCGATGGTCAGCGCCTTCAGCGCCGCCTGCAACTTGCCGCGTTGCGCCTCGTCCTCGCAGCGCGCGAGCGCGTCCTGCAGCAGCGCGCGCGCCTGTGCGTCGTCGCCGAAGCGCTCGGCCAGCAACAGCGCCGCGCTCAGCGACCAGGCGCCGAATTCCGCCGCCTTGGGCCAGGCGCGCAGGGCGGCGAGCAGGCCGTCGAGCGAGAGCTTGAACTGCCCGGCGAGCTGCGCGCGCTCGGCCAGCAGCGAGGCCTGTTCCGGCAGCAGCGGGGCGAAGTCGGGATCGGTGTCGAGGGCCTCGCGCAGCAGCGCCAGTGCGCGCCGCTCCTGCTTTTCCTGCAGCAGGCGATTGATGTACTGGCGGGTGTGGTCGCGGCGGTCGTCGGCGCGTCCGCCGTTGCGCAGCAGGCGCTGGTACAGCTCGTGCACCGCCAGGCTGACCGCGCGCGAGCGCACTTCGCCGCGCAGCAGCTGCAGCGCCTCGGGCGCGTGGCCGTCGCGCACGAACTGTTCGGCTTCGTCGAGCACGCGCTGGTCCGGATCGTGGCGGCCATGCGTGGCGTCGTCGCCGGCGGCCGGTTCGTAGCCCAGCACCTCGTGGTACTGGTAGACCAGATACCCCATCAGATGGAAGGCGGCGAACAGGCCCCAGATCGTGACCACGCCGACCGCCAGGTCGCTGGCCAGCGGCGGCAGGTAGTGCTGCAGCCATCGGGCCGCGGTCAGCGCGCTGGCCTGGATCACGAACAGCAGGCCGAACGCGGCCAGGTACGGCCAGCCGATGCGCAGCGCCAGGCCGATCGACACGGCCGGATTCAGCGCGCGGCGCAGGCTGCCGTCGATGGCCAGCGAGATCAGGAAGCCGGGCTGCAGCAGCACCACCGCCAGCAAGGTCAGCAGGCCGGCGACCGGGCCGGCGAGCAGCGCCGCAGCGGCGACTACCGCGCCGAGCACGATCATCAGCGCCAGCAGCCGCAGCACCACCCCGTCGCCGATGTCGAAGCCGCGCTCGGGCGCATCCATGTACCCGTCGGCGGTATGCCGCAGGATCTCGAAGGCGTATTTGTAGATCGCCAGCGTGGTGACGATGCCGATGATCCAGCCGATGCCCGGCAGCATTCCCAGCAGGCGGCACAGGGTCAGCGCGATCAGTGCGAACAGCGCGCCGCCGTGCAGCGGATACAGCGCGATGGCGCGGGTGCGCGCCCAGAAAGGTTCGGGTGTGCTTTGGCGCGCGCGGCTTGCGCCGGCGCGATGACGGTCTTCCATGACGCCCCCTGCGTTCAATGTGCGCCGATTGTGCGACGCGCCAGGCGGGCGTGCAATCGGGGCGCGCTGGCGCGTTGGTCCGGGCGAGGTCGTGCCCGGCAGGGCGCCTTTAAGTCCCTCCGCGCATCGCGCTCGTGGGGCCAATGCGCGGTCGCGATGCGGTACAGGTGCGCAGCGCAAGTCAGGCAGGATCAGTTCGCGGCGTGCAGTGTTGCACTGGGCTGGGCGCTGCGACAGGCACGGCGTGTCCTCTGTGGCCTCGCTGCGGCATGCGGTACGGCGGCTAGAATGGATGTTCCACGGCGATTGTCGGCATTCCCAGGCGGCAATCCGCTGCGGGCACCGGCACTGCCAGCTCAACGCATGGAGTGTCGCTTGAACCCATCCGCCACAGGCAATCCACGTGTGCGTATCGAAAAGGTCGAGGTGCTGTCCGACAACTGGTACGTGCTGCGCAAGGTCATCTTCGATTTCCAGCGCAGCGACGGCAGTTGGCAGACGCTGTCGCGCGAGGCCTATGACCGCGGCAACGGCGCCACCATCCTGCTCTACAGCCGCGCCAAGCGGACGGTGATGCTGACCCGACAGTTCCGGCTGCCGACGCTGCTCAACGGCAATCCCGACGGCATGCTGATCGAAGCCTGCGCCGGGCTGCTCGACCAGCACGATGCGCAGACCTGCATCCGCAAGGAGACCGAAGAGGAAACCGGCTACCGGATCGAGAACGTGCGCAAGGTGTTCGAGGCGTTCATGAGTCCGGGCTCGGTCACCGAAAAGCTGTATTTCTTCGTGGGCGAGTATTTCGATCGCGACAAGGTCGGCACGGGCGGCGGCGTTGCCGCCGAGGGCGAGGAGATCGAGGTGCTGGAGCTGGCGCTCGACGTGGCGCTGGCGATGATCGAATCCGGCGAGATCGCCGATGGCAAGACCATCATGTTGTTGCAGTACGCCAGGCTGCATGGGCTGCTGGGGTAGGGCGTTTTTTTAGTGGTTCTGTACGTGTTTGGGATTGGCTGCGGGTGGTTTCGGAGTATAGGTCGCGGCTGAAGCCGCTCCTACAGGTGGGGTGCCGGGATCTGAAATGTATTGGCCGTGTCCGCAAGGCGCGCGCATCGCCGCGCCACCGGCCTTGCGGTCCGCCGCGCTCAGCGCTTGCCGCCGAAGATGCTGCCGAAGATGCCGCGCACGATCTGCTGGCCGATGCGGTTGCCGACAGTGCGCGAAGTCTGCTTGGCCATCGTCTCGAGCATACCCTGGCGGCGCTTGGTGCCGAACACCGCGTCCTTGACCGCCTGGCCGAAGCCGCTGTCCTGCGCGTCGTCCTGCTCGCGGGTGCGCGCCGCCGGTGCCGCGGTCTTCTCGGCCACCTGCTCGACCCGGCGCGCCAGCATTTCCGCCGCCGAATCGCGGTTGACCGCGGTGTCGTAGCGGTTGCCGACCACGCTGGCGGCGCGGACCTGCGCACGCTCGGCGTCGGAAATCGCGCCCATCCGGCAGCGCGGCGGCGCGATCAGGGTCTGCTGCACCGGCATCGGCACGCCCTTGTCCTGCAGCGTGGAGACCAGGGCCTCGCCGGTGCCGAGCTGGGAAATGGCCTTGGCCACGTCCAGCTTGGGATTGGCGACGAAAGTCTCGGCGGCGGTGCGCACCGCCTTCTGGTCGCGCGGGGTGTAGGCGCGCAGCGCGTGCTGCACGCGGTTGCCGAGCTGGCCGAGGATGTTGTCCGGCACGTCGTCGGGGAACTGCGAACAGAAGTACACGCCCACGCCCTTGGAGCGGATCAGCCGCACCACCTGCTCGATGCGTTGCACCAGCGCCGGCGGCGCGTCGTCGAACAGCAGGTGCGCCTCGTCGAACACGAACACCAGCTTGGGCTTGTCCAGGTCGCCCACTTCCGGCAATTTTTCGAACAGCTCCGACAGCAGCCACAGCAGGAAGGTGGAGTACAGCCGCGGCTTGAGCACCAGCTGCGCGGCGGCGAGGATGCCGATCACGCCGCGGCCGTCGCTGCCGACCCGCATCAGTTCGGCCAGGTCCAGCGCCGGTTCGCCGAAGAAGCCTTCGCCGCCGTCCTGCGCCAGGCGCAGCAGCGCGCGCTGGATCGCCGCCACCGACGGCGCGCTGACCAGGCCGTATTCGGTGGAGATGTCCTTGCGCTGTTCCACCACCAGGCCCAGCAGCGCGCGCAGGTCGTCCAGGTCGAGCAGCAGCAGGCCGCGGTCGTCGGCCAGCTTGAACACGATGTCGAGCACCCCGGCCTGGGTGTCGTTGAGCTCCAGGATCCGCGCCAGCAGGGTCGGCCCCATCTCGCTGACGGTGGTGCGCACTGGGTGCCCGAGCTGACCGTACAGGTCCCAGAACACCACCGGGTTGGCGGCCGGGACGTAGTCGGCCACGCCAATGTCCTTGGCGCGCTGCAGCACTTTCTCGCTGCCGTCGCCGGCCACCGCCAGCCCGGCCACGTCGCCCTTCACGTCGGCCATGAACACCGGCACGCCGATCCGCGAGAAGCCCTCGGCCAGGGTCATCAGGGTCACGGTCTTGCCGGTGCCGGTGGCCCCGGCGACCAGGCCGTGGCGATTGCCCAGGCGCGGCTGCAGCAGCACCGCGATGTCGTCGGTCAGGCCTTTGCCCAGCAGGATCGGGTCCATGAACAGCTCCGCGGTGAGGTGGGCGGATTCTAGGCGTTCGCGCCGGCGCCCGCTCGCCGCGACGGCGCCGGGGCCGCGGTTTGCCTGGCCTGAGCGATGAACGGATGCCCCGCCGGCGCGGTGCCGGCGCGTGCCCGACCTTGCCGCGATGTGACAGCGGCGGCTACCCTGCGGCCTTTCCGTCGTCGCGTCCCATCATGCCCCTTTCGTTCCGTATCACCCATGGATGGCCCGCCGTGGCTGCCTTGGCGCTGGCTTGCGCCGCGCCTTCTGCCCACGCCGAACGCGTCTCCGCGCGCGACAAGGCCGCCATCGAGGTCCTCGACCAGCGCCTGGCGGCGGCCGAGAAGCGCTACAACGACGCGATGGTGCTGGTCGGCAACAGCGACCCCAAGGGCACCCAGGAAAGCGATGCGGCGCTGGAGGACATCGAGGACGTGGTCGATGCCTGCATCAAGCAGCGCGGCTGCCAGGTCGGTACCTACCTGAGCGCGTACAAGCGCCTGCTCAAGGCCAAGGCCGACGCGCAGGGCGCGGCGACCGATGCCGATGCGAGCGACGATGACGCCACGCCGCTGCAGGCCGATCCGGACCACATCAGTCCGCTGGCCGCCAATGTGCCGGAAGCGGCGCGCGCGGCGAGCCTGCTCAACGACCAGCGCCATGCCTTCGACGCGATGGTCGAATACAACCCGGCGGTGCAGGCCGGCATCCGCCGCTGGCTCACCGACATGCGTCCGTCGCTGATGAACAGCTACGAGAACTACCAGAACCTGCGCGCGATCATGTGGCCGGAATGGGAAAAGCGCGGGCTGCCGGAGGCGCTGCTGTTCGGCATCATCGCCAAGGAATCCAACGGCCGCGTGCACGCCAATTCGCGGGTCGGCGCCGCCGGGCTGATGCAGTTCATGCCGGCCACCGGGCGCCGCTTCGGGCTGGGCCCGGACGGCACCGGCTTCGATACCCGCTACGACGCGCGCAGCGCCGCCGAGGCCAGCGCGGTGTACATCAACGAGCGCATGGCCGAGCTCAACCGCAGCATCGAACTGTCGCTGGCCGGCTACAACGGCGGCGAGGGCCGTGCCGCGCGCGTGTACAACCAGATGCAGGGGCGCAGCTTCTGGGATGCCCAGGTGTACAACCAGTTCCCGGCCGAGACCAAGGACTACGTGCCGATGGTGATCGCCGCGGCGTGGATCTTCCTGCACCCGCAGCAGTACGGCGTGGCGTTCCCGAAGATCAACGCGCAGCCGGCGACGCTGCGCCTGGCCAAGTCCACCACGATCTACGAGCTGACCATTTGCCTGGGCAGCGACGGCACCCGCGACGGCTACATGCGCGCGCTGCGCAACCTCAACCCGCGCTACGAACCCGATGGCTGGATCCCGGCCGGGGTCACCATCAACGCCACCACCAAGATCGTCGGCCTGTACAACCGCTATTGCGTCAGCGGCCCGCGTGCCGACCTGGCGCGTGCGCTGATCACCGCCGACGTCAATGCCGCGATCCGCAGCAACACGCCCGTGGTCGCCGATCCCACCGGCAACGTGGCGGTGGGCGACGTGACCCCGGTGGCCGGCGTGCCGACCACCATCGCCACCGGACGCCCGGCGCCGGTCAAGCCCAAGCCCAAGCAGGTGCGCAGCTACCGCGTGGCCAAGGGCGACACCCTGGGCCGCATCGCCGACCGCTACAGCTGCGACATCAAGCAACTGGCCAAGGCCAACGGCCTGCGCGCGCCGGGCTATGCCTTGAAGCCGGGGCAGTCGCTGAAGATGACTGGCTGCGACAAGTAGGGCTTCCCTTCTCCCCTCAGGAGAAGGTGCCCGAAGGGCGGATGAGGGTACGGCGCAGCAGCCAGGCGGGTGACGCTAGAAGGTTTCTCGCAAGCACTGCTTGCGGACGCACCCTCATCCGGCGCTGCGCGCCACCTTCTCCCGAGGGGAGAAGGGGCGTGCGGCGCATGCAACGCGCCGCGATGATCCAGTCGCGCCCCACATCAGAAGCGAAGCCATGATGCCCCTCTCCCGTCGGGAGAGGGGTTGGGGTGAGGGTACGGCAGCGCCAGGAATGCAAGGCCGCCAGGGCGCACTGTTGCCCCCCAATACCGCGACGTTGGATGAGCGCCTGCGTGCCCGGCGTTTAACCGAGCCGGACCGGCGCTTCCGCTGCCAGCGCCGGATCGAGCGTCGCCATGGTTGTCCGCGGCAGCACGATCACGGCGCAGCCGTAATTGAAATCGTGCCGCGCCGCAGGACAAGGACGGCGCCCCTGCGTCCGTCGCGTCGCCGTGCGTCAGCCTTGCTGCCGCCGCGCCAGCGCCTGGCCGAGCCGGACCGCGGTTTCCGCCGCCAGTGCCGGATCCAACTGCGCCACCCCCGGCGGTAACAGCACGATCACGGTCGAGCCGTAGTTGAAACGGGCCATTTCTTCGAATCGCTGTAAAACGATGCCCTTGCCGCGCCAGTCCTTGCGGGTGATGCGGTCGCCGTAGCGCGGGATTTCCACGCCGCTCCATACCGTCTCCACGCCGCTGACCAGCAGCGCGCCGACCATCACCGAGGCCATCGGGCCGAACTCGGTGTCGAAATGGCAGACCAGCCGCTCGTTGCGCGCGAACAGCCGCGGCACGTTGCGCACCGCGTCCGGGCCGACGCTGAACAGGCGTCCCGGCACGTGCACGGTCTCGCGCAGGGTGCCGGTCCAGGGCATGTGCACGCGGTGGTAGTCGCGCGGGGACAGGTACACGGTGGCATACAGGCCGTTGGCGAACGGTGCCGCGGCCGCGTCGTCGCCAAGCAGTTCGGCGGCGGTGAACGACTGGCCCTTGGCCTGGAAGATACGCCCGTCCTGGATCGGGCCGAGCTGGCTGATGCGGCCGTCGGCCGGCATCAGCAGCGCCTGCGGGTCGGGGGCGGCGACGCGTGCGCCGGGCTTCAGCGCGCGGGTGAAGAACGCATTGAAGGTCGGGTAGGTGCGCGGATCGGGCTCGGCGGCCTCGGCCAGATCCACCCCGAAGCGGTGCACCACGGTGTCGATCAGCCATTGCTTCAGCCCCGGCCGCGACGAGTAGGCCAGGCGCCGGGCCAGCGAGGACAGCAGCCGGTGCGGCAGCACGTAGGTCAGCGAGGTCAGCAGGCTCATGGCGCGGTCGCCTTGGTCAGCGCCTGAAGGTCCGCGGCGATCGCCGCCGGCTCGAACGGCGGGCGGATCAGCCCGGCCTGGCGGCCCTGCGGGTCGAGCACGGCGATCGCGGCGGAGTGGTCCATGCTGTAGTCGTTGGGGTTTTCCTGGAAATGCTTGCCGGGCACCTTCTGGAACACGAAGCCCAGCGCGGTGGCGAAGCGTTCCAGCTCCGGCACGTCGGCGGTGGCGGCGAGGGTGTCCTTGTGGAAGCCGTGCGCGTAGGCGCCCAGCCGCGCCGGGGTGTCGCGCTCCGGGTCGACCGAAACGAACAGCACCCGCGGGCGCAGCGTGTCCGGGATCGATTCCCACTGCTTCTGCGCGCGGGCCAGGTCGGCCAGGGTGGTCGGGCACACGTCCGGGCAGGCGGTGAAGCCCAGGAACACCAGCGTCCAGTGGCCTTTCAGCTCGCCGGGGATCAGCGGGGTGCCGTCGGACTGGCGCAGGTGGAAGTCGGGCAGGGCGCGCGGCTGCGGGTACAGGCGCACGCTGCGGGTCTCGGGCCACGCCGAAGCGCCGCCGCCGAAGTACTTCTGGGCCAGCAGCAGGCCCAGGCCGGCGGCCAGGGCGACTACCAGGACGATGCCGAAGTTGCGGTTGAACATACTGATTTCCCTTGCAACGAACGCTCATGATAGCGGCCGGGCCTCTATAATCGGGGGCCGAATTGCCTTGCCTGTTGCCATGACTGCCCACGCGGCCGCCGAACTCCACACGATCATCGACCTGATCCGCTACGGCACCAGCCGTTTCAACGCCGCCGGCCTGAGCTTCGGCCACAGCTACGACAACGCCCTGGACGAAGCCACGCAACTGGTGCTGCACGCGCTGCACCTGCCGCACGACCTCGGCCCGGCCTACGGCGCCGCGCGGGTGACCTCGCCGGAGAAGGCGCAGGTGCTGGCGCTGTTCGAGCGCCGCATCGCCGAGCGCATCCCCGCCGCCTACCTGACCGGCGAGGCCTGGTTCGCCGGGCTCAGCTTCAAGAGCGACGCGCGCGCGCTGGTGCCGCGCTCGCCGATCGCCGAGCTGATCGAGGCCGGCTTCGAGCCGTGGCTGGCCGGGCGCGAGGTGAGCCGCGCGCTGGACCTGTGCACAGGCTCGGGCTGCATCGCCATCGCGATGGGCCACTACAACCCGAACTGGCAGGTGGACGCGGTCGACATCAGCGACGATGCGCTGGCCCTGGCCGCCGAGAACAAGGCGCGGCTGCTGGCCGACAACGTCGAGCTGGTCAAGTCCGACCTGTTCGCCGGGCTGGATGGCCGCCGCTACGAACTGATCGTGACCAACCCGCCCTACGTCACCCACGCCGAGACCGACGCGCTGCCGCCCGAGTACGCGCACGAGCCGGAACTGGGGCTGCGCGCCGGCGACGATGGCCTGGACCTGGCGCTGAAGATCCTGCGCGACGCGCCGGCGCACCTCAGCGAGGACGGCCTGCTGATCTGCGAAGTCGGCGAATCCGAGCGCGCGCTGGTGCAACTGCTGCCGGAAGTGGATTTCGCCTGGGTCGAGTTCAAGGTCGGGCAGATGGGCATCTTCGCGGTGGAAGCCAGCGAACTGGTCGCGCACCACGCGCGCATCGCCGACCTGGCCGCGAGCCGGTGAGCCGGCGGCCATGAGCGCGAACAGCTTCGGCACCCTGCTGACCGTCACCACCTTCGGCGAATCGCACGGGCCGGCGATCGGCTGCGTGATCGACGGCTGCCCGCCGGGGCTGGAACTGGACGCGGCCGAATTCGCCCACGACCTGCAGCGCCGCGCCACCGGCAAGAGCCGCCACACCTCGGCACGGCGCGAGGCCGACGAAGTGGAGATCCTGTCCGGGGTCTACGAGGGTCGCACCACCGGTACCCCGATCGGCCTGCTGATCCGCAACACCGACCAGCGCAGCAAGGACTACACCGACATCGCCCGCCAGTTCCGCCCGGGCCATGCCGACTACAGCTACTGGCAGAAGTACGGCATCCGCGACCCGCGCGGCGGCGGCCGCTCCTCGGCGCGCGAGACCACGATGCGCGTGGCCGCCGGCGTGATCGCCAAGAAGTGGCTGGCGCAGCGCTACGGCGTGCGCGTGCGCGGCTACCTGTCGCAGCTCGGGCCGGTGCTGCCGCAGGGTTTCGCCTGGGACGCGGTCGAGGACAACGCGTTCTTCTGGCCGCACGCGGCGCAGGTGCCGGAGCTGGAAAGTTACATGGACGCGCTGCGCAAGTCCGGCGATTCGATCGGCGCCAAGGTCACCGTGGTCGCCGACGGCGTGCCGCCGGGCTGGGGCGAGCCGATCTACGGCAAGCTCGACGGCGAACTGGCCGCGGCGCTGATGAGCATCAATGCGGTCAAGGGCGTGGAGATCGGCGACGGCTTCGCCGTGGTGGCGCAGAAGGGCACCGAGCACCGCGACCTGATTGCACCGGACGGTTTCCAGTCCAACCATGCCGGCGGCGTGCTCGGCGGCATCGCCACCGGCCAGCCGATCGTCGCCTCGCTGGCATTCAAGCCCACTTCCAGCCTGCGCCTCCCCGGCGCCACGGTGGACGTGGACGGGCAGGCGGTGGACGTCATCACCACCGGCCGCCACGACCCCTGCGTCGGCATCCGCGCCACCCCGATCGCCGAGGCGATGATGGCGCTGGTGCTGATGGACCAGGCGCTGCGCCACCGCGCGCAGTGCGGCGACGTCGGCGGCGTGACCCCGCGGATTCCCGGCGGTGGCGATGGCTGAGTCGCGGCCACGGGTATGGGTCAGCCAGCCGCTGTTCGACGATGTCGTCGCACGGCTCGGCGAACATTGCGCGCTGACCACCACCGCGGACGTGACCAAGTATTCGCAGCAAGAGCTGGCCGCGGCGCTGGCGCCGCTGGACGGCGCGCTGGTGACGCTCAACGAGCGCATCGGCGCGGCCGAGATCGCCGGCGCGCCGCGGCTGCGCGCCATCGCCAACGTCGGCGTCGGCTACAACAACCTCGACCTGGACGCGCTCAGCGCGGCGGGCATCGTCGCCAGCAACACGCCGGACGTGCTCACCGAAACCACCGCCGACCTCGGCTTCGCCTTGCTGATGGCCGCCGCGCGGCGCATCACCGAGTCCGAGCGCTGGTTGCGCGAAGGGCAGTGGCGGCAGTGGTCGTTCCAGACCATGCTTGGCGCCGACGTGCACGGCAGCACCCTTGGCATCCTCGGCATGGGCCGCATCGGCCAGGCCATCGCGCGCCGCGCCGCCGGTTTCTCGATGCGCGTGCTGTACCACAACCGCAGCCGCCTGCCGGCCGAGGTGGAGCGCGCGCACGCTGCCGATTACGTCGGCTTCGACGAGCTGCTGGCACGCGCCGATCACCTGCTGCTGGTGCTGCCGTATTCGGCGCAGTCGCACCACATCCTCGATGCCGCCGCGCTGGCGCAAATGAAGCCGGGTGCCACGGTGGTGAACATCGCCCGCGGCGGCCTGATCGACGAACTGGCGCTGGCCGATGCGCTCGCGCACGGGCGCCTGGCCGCGGCCGGGCTGGACGTGTACGAAGGCGAGCCGGCGGTGCGCCCGGAGCTGCTGGCGCTGCGCAACGTGGTGCTGACCCCGCACATCGGCAGCGCCAGTGCCGCCACCCGCCGCGCGATGGTGGCGCTGGCGGTGGACAACCTGCTGGCCGCACTGGGTTTCGGCGCCGACGCCGGGCGTCCGCCGAATGCGTTGAACCTGGATGCGATCGCGGGCGCCGGCAATGGCGACGGCGGCATCGCGGGCAAAAAACGATAGGGAACCTCCGGCGACCTGAGCGGCGCGCTCGGGAGGTTCCCCGAATCCAGCTGGCACTGCGGCTGTTCCCCCTTTCTCCTACCCGATCGAACAAATCTCCCATGAGCAACGAATCCCGTCGTTTCAACGTCGCCGTCGTCGGCGCCACCGGCGCTGTCGGCGAAACCATGCTGGCCATCCTCGCCGAGCGCGACTTCCCCATCGCCACCCTGTATCCGCTGGCCTCCGAGCGCTCGGCCGGCGGCCAGGTCGAGTTCAAGGGCCAGAAGGTCACCGTGCTTGACCTGGCCAGCTTCGACCCGACCGGCGTGGACATCGCGCTGTTCTCCGCCGGCGGCGGCATCTCCAAGGAGTACGCGCCGAAGTTCGCCGCGGCCGGCGCGGTGGTGATCGACAACTCCTCGGCCTTCCGCTACGACGACGACGTGCCGCTGGTGGTATCGGAAGTGAACCCGGAAGCGCTGAAGCAGCGCCCGCGCGGCATCGTCGCCAACCCCAACTGCTCGACCATGCAGATGCTGGTGGCGCTGGCGCCGCTGCACCGCGAGTACAACATCGAGCGCATCAACGTGGCCACTTACCAGTCGGTGTCCGGCGGCGGCCGTTCGGCGCTGGAAGAACTGGGCAAGCAGACCGGTCAGCTGCTCAACTTCCAGGCCATCGACCCGCAGCGCTTCCCGGTGCAGATCGCCTTCAACCTGATCCCGCACATCGACGACTTCCTCGAAAACGGCTTCACCAAGGAAGAGATGAAGCTGGTCTGGGAGACGCGCAAGATCCTCGGCGACGACAACATCCAGGTGAACCCGACCGCGGTACGCGTGCCGGTGTTCTACGGCCACTCCGAAGCGGTGGCGATCGAGACCACGCGCAAGGTCAGCGCCGAGCAGGCGCGCGCGCTGCTGGCCGCGTCGCCGGGCGTGGAAGTGGTCGACGAGCGCAAGGCCGGCGGCTATCCGACCCCGGTCACCCACGCCTCCGGCAACGACGCGGTCTACGTCGGCCGCATCCGCGAAGACATCTCGCATCCGCGCGGCCTCAACCTGTGGATCGTCTCCGACAACATCCGCAAGGGCGCCGCACTCAACGCGGTGCAACTGGCCGAGCTGGTGGCGCAGGAAGGCTGAGCGATGCCTCCCCTCTCCCGGCGGGAGAGGGGCCGGGGGTGAGGGTACGGGGCGAAGCCCTCACACTGTTTCAATCCCACGAGGCTTCGCCCGTACCCTCATCCGCCCCTTCGGGGCACCTTCCCCCAAAAAGGGGGCCGTGGTCCCGGTGGGAGAAGGGATGGCTGCCCGAGCGCGCAGCACAACAACCGAAGCCGAGACTCCCCTCTCCCCTCGGGAGAGGGGCCGGGGGTGAGGGTACGGAGCGAAGCCCTCGCACTGTTTCGATTGCATGAGGCTTCGCTCGTACCCTCATCCGCCCCTTCGGGGCACCTTCTCCCGGTGGGAGAAGGGATGGCTGCCCGAGCGTGCAACACAACAACCGAAGCCAAGACCCCCTCTCCCATCGGGAGAGGGGTAGGGGTGAGGGTACGGAGCGAAGCCCTCGTACTGTTTCGATCCTACGAGGCTTCGCCCTTACCCTCATCCGCCCCTTCGGGGCACCTTCCCCCCAAAAGGGGGCCGTGGTCCCGATGGGAGAAGGGGAGCAAGGCGACGCGTTGCTGCAAGGGTCCCGTCGCACAGCCGCGTAGACGAACGCCACAATCCAAAGGGCAACGGCTATATTGCACGCCATGACACCAAGGGCAGGGGCGTGATGCGCCTACAACCACGCTTCTTCCGCCGCCGCAATGGCGGCGCAGGCATTTCCATTCCATTTGGCACGAGCCGCGGCTTGCGCGCGGCGTGCGCGCTGCTGTTGCTGGCCTGCAGCCAGGCCGCGCTGGCGCTGGGACTGGGCGACATCCGCGTCCTGTCCAAACCCGGCCAGCCGTTCCTGGCCGAGATCCCGGTGATCTCCAACGAACCGGGCGAGCTGGAAAACGCACGCGTCGCGCTGGCCTCGCCGGCGACCTTCGCCCGGGTCGGGCTGGAGCGCCCGGACGGTTTGGTCGGGAGCCTGCAGTTCCGCTTCGCGCAGACCAACCAGGGTCGCGCGGTGATCCGCGTCAGCAGCCAGATGCCGGTGGAGGTGCCGTCGCTGAGCTTCCTGATCGAGGTCGATTGGGGCCAGGGCCGGTTGATCCGCGAATATTCGGCGTTGCTCGACGCGCCGAACACCGCCGCGGCGATCGACGCGCCGGCGATCGACGCCCCGGCCGCTGCCGCGCCGTCCGACCGCATCGTCCGCAGCGAGCCGTTGCCGGGGCCGGCAACGGCGCCGCCAGCGGTCGCCAACACCCCGCCGCCTGCGCTGTCGGCCGCTCCCGCCACGCCGGTCCGCAGCGTCCCGGCGCCCGCGGCGGCGCCGGGCGATGCGCTGGCGCCGGTGCAGCGCGGGCAGACCCTGTCGCAGATCGCCGGGCAACTGGCGCGCAGCGGCGGCCACTCGCTGGACCAGACCATGGTCGCGCTGCTGCGCGCCAACCCGGATGCGTTCATCCGCGGCAACGTCAACCTGCTCAAGCAGGGCGCGGTGTTGCGCACGCCGCGCCAGGAAGAACTGGCCAGCATCGATGCCGCTGCGGCCACCGCCATCGTCCGCGAACAGGCCGCACAATGGCGCCAGGCGCGTGCGCCGGTGCCGCAGCCGGCACAGGCGCAGCAGGTCGATGCGCCTGCGCCGGCCGCCGCCAAACCCGCCGCCGCGACGGCCACGGCGGCGTCGGGCGCACGCCTGGAAATCGCGCCGGCGGTGCCGGCGCAGCGCGACAACGCAGGAACCAAGTCCGGCACCGGTGCCGGCGACGAGGGAGACATGGTGGCGACTCAACAATTGCAGCAGGCGCGCGAAGATCTCGCGGCACGCGATGCCGAGGTCCAGGAACTGCGCTCGCGGGTCGAACAGCTGGAAAAGCTCAAGGCCCAGCAGCAGCAACTGATCGCACTGAAGGACAGCGACCTGGCCGCGGCGCAGAAGCGCCTGGCGCAATCCGGGCAGACCCAGGCGCAGGCGCAACCCGCGCCGGCCGCGGCCTCCAACGGCTGGCCGCTGTGGCTGTGGGGCGGGCTGGCGCTGCTGGTGCTGGGCATCGGCGCGCTGTTGCTGTCGCGCCGGCGCAAGCCTTCGCCGTTGCCGCCGTTGCCGCGGCATGGCTACGACGCGGCGGAACTGGCCGCGGCGGTGCCGGTGGTGGCGCATCGCGAGGTGGACGCGCCGGACCTGCCGCCGCTGGACGAACACGAGCGCGAACTGGCCGAAGACGCGGCCGACGAAGACCGGGCGTACCAGAACCACGCATTCGAGCGCGAGCTTGCCGGCCATGCGCCGCGTCACGACGAAGCCGACGCCGACGTTGCGCCTGCCGCGGAGCATCCGCAGTTCGCGCTACAGCCCGACGCCGAGGTCGCGCCGGCGACGCAGTCGCCGCTCGATGCCGACGAACCATGGCGGCAGCCGCCGTCGGTGTCGGCGCCGACGCCGGTCGCGCCGGTGCTTGCAGAGCGCCAGGAGCCGACCTGGCACCAGGGCGATCTGCCTGCCGCCGCCGAATCGAGCGTCGAACCGACGCCCGCGTATCCGCCGATCGGCCGCGAGCGCCTGGAGCTGGCAGTGGCCTACATGGACCTGGGCGACAACGAAACCGCGCGCACCCTGCTGACCGAAGTGGCGGCCGGCGGCGATCCGGCGGCGCGTGCCGAAGCCCAGCAACTGCTGGCCCGCTTGAGCTGATGCGCGCAGGCGGCGTGCGGCGCAGTCGCCGCCGCCGCGCTGCCTCGACAGGGAATGCGACGATGCGCGAACACCTCCTCGACCTTGCGATGATGCCGCCGACACGCCGCCAGGCGCTGTCCCGGCTGGCGCGCGAGGCAAGCATGGCGGCGCCGGGGACCTGCATCGCGGCTGCGCTGTTGCCGCGGTTGCGCCCGCCCGCGGCGAGCGCCGCTGGGCCTCGCACGAACCCATATGCGCTAGCGTGCCGCAGCGCAGCGCCGTGGCCGCTGCGGCCCGCATTGCGCGTTGTGACGGAGTAGGGCGCGATGCGTTATGCGCTGGGCGTGGAATACGACGGCAGCGAGTTCCAGGGCTGGCAGCAGCTCGGCGAATCCGGCGGGCCGAGCGTGCAGGCGGCGCTGCAGGCGGCGCTGTCGTCGGTGGCCGATACGCCGGTGAGCGTGGTCTGCGCCGGGCGCACCGACGCCGGCGTGCACGGCGAATGCCAGGTCGTGCATTTCGATTGCGATGCGCCGCGCGCGCCGCGCGGCTGGATGCTCGGCGCCACCGCGCGCTTGCCGGCGTCGGTGTGCGTGCGCTGGTGCGTGCCGGCCGCGGACGATTTCCACGCGCGCTTCTCGGCGCGCGCGCGGCGCTACCGCTACCGCCTGCTCAACCGCCAGGTACGCCCGGCGCTGTACCGGCAGACGTTGAGCTGGGAGCGGCGGCCGCTGCAGGCCGAGGCGATGCATGCCGCCGCGCAGGCGTTGCTGGGCGAGCAGGATTTCAGCGCGTTCCGCAGCATCCAGTGCCAGGCGCTGCATGCGCGGCGCGAGCTGCAGGCGATCGCGGTGACCCGGATCGGCGAGGTCGTCGAGGTCCAGGTCCAGGCCAATGCATTCCTTCATCACATGGTGCGCAATATCGTAGGCTCCTTAATCATGGTAGGAACGGGCGAGAAGCCGGTTTCCTGGATCGGCGAACTGCTTGCCGGGCGCGACCGCAGCGTCGCCGGCCCGACGGCGCCGCCGCAGGGACTGGTCTTCGTCGGTCCTCTCTACCCCGATATCTGGAAGCTACCGGCCGAGGTCACCCTATGAATCGAACCCTGTATCGCACCCGCATCAAGTTCTGCGGCATGACCCGTGCCGGCGACATCCGCCTGGCGGGCGAACTTGGGGTGGATTCGGTGGGATTCGTGTTCGCCCACGGCAGCCCGCGGCGGGTGGCGCCGGCCGAAGCCCGCGCGATGCGCCAGGCCGCCTCGCCGATGGTCGACGTGGTCGCGCTGTTCCGCGACAACCCCAAGGACGAGGTGCGCGAAGTGCTGCGCACGGTGCGGCCGACCCTGCTGCAGTTCCATGGCGACGAGGACGACGGCTTCTGCCGCGGTTTCAACCTGCCGTACCTGAAAGCGGTACCGATGGGCGGCAGCGACATCAACGCGCGCACCCTGCAGTTGCAGTACCCGAACGCGGCGGGCTTCCTGTTCGACAGCCACGCCCCGGGCGAGAGCGGCGGCTCCGGCAAGACCTTCGACTGGACGCGCCTGCCCACCGGCCTGCACCGGCCGTTCCTGCTCGCCGGCGGCATCACCTCCGACAACGTGTTCGACGCGATCATCGCCACCTTGCCGTGGGGCGTGGACGTGTCCAGCGGCATCGAGAGCCAGCCGGGCATCAAGGACGGGCACAAGATGCGCAAGTTCGTCGAGGAAGTGCGCCGCGCCGATTGCCACGAGTTGAACACCAACTGCTAGAGCGGACTGCGCCGCCACGCTAGGTCGCCAAGGCCGCGTACGCAGCAGTATGGCTGCGCAATCGGCCGCTCCGCGCGCCGCCAGATCCAGACGCGCCACCGCCATGGCGCTTGCGCCGCGCTGGGTGCGGTCACGCCTTTATCGTATGATCCGGGCCAGGGGTCGGTCGGCGATGCCGCGCCGCGCGTGATGCGCGCTGCCGGCCGATGAGGATGAAGCGACAGCGTACGCGCCCGATGGCGGTGTGCGCTGCCCGCACAGGGATGGATAGAGGGAATGGCCGAGTTCTTGAGCGTCGCACTGGGGTTTCCCACGCTGCCGTACAGCATTTTGCTGGGGTTCTCGGCGATCTACTGGCTGCTGGCCGCGACCGGCATTGCCGATCACCACCTCGCTGACGGGCATCTGCATCTGCATGTGGATGGCGCGCACGGCGCCGAGCACGGCTTGCATGGCATTTCCGGCATCTTCGCGCGGCTCGGCCTGGGCGGCGCGCCGCTGATGCTGGTGGTGGCGTTGCTGTCGTTCTGGGCCTGGACCGGCACCTATTTCGCGCATCTGTTCCTGCTGCAGGCATTGCCGGACGGGCTGCGCTGGGGCCTGGGCAGTGCGGTCGCGTTGCTGGCGCTGGTGCCGGCGGTGCCGCTGACCTCGTGGATGCTGCGGCCGCTGCGGCGCCTGCTGCTGAAGCTGCGTCCGGTCGCGCAGCAGTCGCTGCTCGGCAAGGTCGGGGTGATCGCCTCGCCGCGCGTCGATGCCGGCAGCGGCTACGCCAATGTCGACGACGGCGGCGCCGGACTGGTGCTGCAGGTGCGCGCGCCGGCCGGCAGCCAGTACCTGCGCGGCGAGCGCGTCGTGCTGGTCGACTACGTGCATGCGCACAATCATTACCTGGTGGCCCGCGAGCAGGATCAGCCGGGTTCGCCGTTACCCCACAGCCTGATTGCGGGCGATAAGGAGATCCACCGATGAGTTTTGCGACGATGGCGCCGTTTCTGATCGGCGTCGGCATCCTGCTGGTGCTGCTGCTGGGATTGGCCGGCCTGTTCAAGGCGTTCTACCGCAAGGTCGACCAGGGCGTGGCGTTGATCGTCAACGACATGAGTTCGACGCCGAAGGTGCATTTCACCGGCGCGCTGATCGTGCCGGTGCTTTATCGCGCCGAGCTGATGCGGATCAGCCTGATCACCCTGCAGGTCGATCGCCGCGGCAAGGAAGGCCTGATCTGCCGCGACAACATGCGCGCCGACATCGCCGTCGCGTTCTACCTGCGGGTCAACGAGACCCAGGCCGATGTGCTGCGCGTGGCCAAGGCGATCGGCGCCGACCGCGCCTCGGACAAGCATGCGGTCGACGAGCTGTTCAACGCCAAGTTCTCCGAGGCGCTGAAGACGGTCGGCAAGAAGTTCCAGTTCACCGAGCTGTTCGAGAAGCGCCAGGAATTCCGCGACGAGATCATCGCGGTGATCGGCAACGACCTCAACGGCTATGTGCTCGAGGACGTGGCGATCGACTATCTGGAACAGACGCCGAAGTCGCTGCTGGATCCGCACAACATCCTCGACGCGGAGGGCATCCGCAAGATCACCGAGCTGACCGCCACCCAGAACGTGGTGACCAACGAGCTGGAGCAGAACGAGAAGCTGGCGATCACCAAGAAGAACGTGGAAGCGCGCGAGGCGCTGCTGGCGTTGGAGCGGCAGCAGGCCGAGGCCGAGGCGCGGCAGAAGCGCGAGGTCGACACGATCCGCGCGCGCGAACAGGCCGAGACGCTGAAGGTGCAGGAAGAACAGCGCCAGCTGTCGGAGAACGCGCGCATCGAGGCGCAGCAGTTGATCGACATCCGCGAGCAGAACCGCATGCGCGAGGTCGAGGTCGCCGAACAGAACCGCCAGCGCGCGGTCGCCATCGAGGTCGAGCGGGTGACACGCGCGCGCCAGTTGGAGCAGGTCACCACCGATCGCGAGGTCCAGCTGCAGGGCGTGGAGCGCGACAAGGTGGTGGAGAACGGCAAGATGGACGTGGCCAACATCACCCGCGAGCGCATCGCCATCGACAAGACCGTGGCCCAGGAAGAGGAGCGGATCAAGGAAGTGCGCGAAGTGGCCGAGGCCGACCGGCACAAGCAGGTGACGATCCTGGAAGCCGAGGCCAAGGCGCAGGAACAGCTGGTGCGCCAGGTCAAGGAAGCGCAGGCAAGCGAGACCGCGGCCAAGCACCGCGCGGTCGAACTGACCACCCTGGCCCAGGCCGAACACGAGGCCGCGGGCAAGCAGGCCGAAGCCAAGAAGCTGCTCGCCGACGGCATGCGCGCCGAAAAGGCCGCGCCCGGCCTGGCCGACGCGCAGGTCAAGGAAGCCTCGGCGCTGGCGATCGAGAAGGTGGGCATCGCCGAGGCGCGGGTGATCGAGGCCAAGGCCGACGCCAGCTTCAAGCAGGGCAGCAACGATGCGCGCGTGCTGGCCGAGACGCTGCAGGCCAAGGCGCAGGGCGAGGAACAGATGGGCAAGGCCAAGGCCAGCGCGGCCGAGTCGATCGGCCTGGCCGAGGCGAACGTGGTCGAGAAGCGCCTGTTCGCCGAGGCCGAGGGCCTGACCCGCAAGTTCGAGGCGATCGGCGCGCTCAGCGACACCGCGCGCGGCCACGAGGAGTTCCGGATGATGCTCGACACCAGCCTCAAGCAGGCGCTGGCCTCGATCGAGGCCGGCAAGGAAGTGTCCAAGGAAAACGCCGAGGTCATCGCCAGCGCGCTGCGCAATGCCGATATCGACCTGGTCGGCGGCGACGGCGGCATGTTCGAGAACCTGATCAAGGCGGTCTCGCTCGGCAAGTCGATCGAGGGCCTGGCCGACAAGAGTCCGATCGTGCAGGACCTGATGCAGCGCTACCTGGGCGTGGAGCGGCACAAGCCGGTGGCGGCGGAGGGCGCCGTCGCGCTGCCCGTCGCGCAGCCGTGAGCCTGGACGAGGGCTGATCCGCGCGCGCTGCGCGATCCAGCGGCGGCCGCGTGCCGCCGGACCCCGCTGAGAACACGGCGCGCGGCGACGCGCGCCGGCCGCATGCAAGCCGGCAGGAGCCGTTGACGATGGCAGCAACCCAATCCCCGACCGATCCGCAGCCCGAGGGCGCCAATACGTCCCAGGTCGACCAGGCCGTCGCCCAGGGCGGCGCCTACGACGTGCTGCGCCGGCGCCTGGTCGAGCAGGGCGCGCGCCTGCACGAAGCGGTCGAGGCGCTCAACGCGCAGCGCCTGCAGGAATTCGGCGACAGCCGGCTCGAGGTGGTCGGGCGCTTCCGCATCCGTACCGAGAACAATTGCGTCGGCCGCGACATCGTGCAGGTCGGCCAGGACATGCTGCTGTTCGGCTACAACGTGTTCCTCGGGCTCAAGAACCAGACCCGCATCGAGGACGTGTTCGGCCTGTACCGGCTGGTCGAGGGCGCCGACGGCTACGACGTCAGCCCGATCGACCTGGCCGGCAGTTTCCTCGGCCAGCCCGGCTTCGTGCACGACTTCGGCGAGTTGTACGCCTACTACAAGCACGCGCGGCTGCTGCAGCTGATCGTCATCGGCGGCAAGCTGCTGGCGTCGTTCCAGATCGGCGAGCGCAGCGCCGACGTGCGCGTGTTCCGCTGGGCGATCGACAGAGCCGGCGAGCTGAGCTACATCGACGCGCGCGGCGAACGCGACATCGCGCTGCCGCCGCCGTTCGATTTCGAATGGACCCGCGCCACCCGCGAGATGGCGGTGAACGGCCGCCATTCGCACCTGAACATCCTCGACACCCTGTTCGTGGAGACCATCGGCGGCGACCTGACGATCAAGGTCGAGAACAACACCGAGACCGGGCAGGGCATCTACAGCGAGCCGGTCGAGGACAAGACCCAGTCGCTGGACGACGCGCAGTTCGATTTCGCGCGGGTCGGCACCCTGGTCCTGCTCAAGGTGCTGCCGTACCGCGAGACGCAATGGCGCGGGCTGATCTACAACACGCTCAGCGGCCGTATCGTGCGCAACGACGCCATCGTGCAGGCCTGCGTGCAGTTGCCCGAGGACCACGGCATCATCTTCCCCGGCGGCTATTACCTGCAGAACGGCGACCACAAGGCGTTCGACGCGGCGATGGACGGCATGCAGTTCAAGCGCGCGATCCGCTCGCCCAACGGCGAGGACGTGCTGTACATCTTCTACGAGCGCGAAGGCGGCAAGTCGGCGCTATTCGTCTACAACACCATCCGCCGCGCGCTGCAGAACCCGGTGTTCGGCCACGGCTATGCGCTGCTGCAGGACGGGCGCATGGTGCTGTTCCATGCCGAAGGCACCGAGCCGACCCGGATCCATCCGATGCAGGTCTGGCAGACCCCGTTCAGCAGCGACGAATTCGCCGCCAGGCGCGCGCCGGGCAACAGCTTCCTCGGCCGCATCGGCAACGCCGAACTGGTGCGCGGCATCTCCAACCTGTTCGGGCTGGCGCGCGCGATCGAGCACGACGAGGTCTCGGTGCAACGCTACGAGCTGCTGGTCGAGGACGCGCGGCGCCTGTTCGACGCCCACCACTGGCTGGACGACGAACACTGCGGCGGTCTCGGCGGCGTGCTGCGCGGCATCAGCGCCACCGGCGAAGCAGTGCTCGACGAATACGAGAAGGTGCTGTCGATCCGCCAGCAGTCCGAGCAGGCGATGGTCGACGCCGTCGCCGCGCACAAGGCGCTGCTGGCACGGCTGCAGCCAGAAAACTGGACTGGAATCCAGGAGTTCGTCGAGCCGCTCAATGCCATCGCCGCCCAGCGCGGTCAACTGCTGACGATCCGCGAATACCGCTACATCGATACCGCGGCGATCGATGCGATGGGGGCGGCGCTGCAGCAGGCGCACGAGACGGTCGGCGCGGCCACCGGCCGCTTCCTCGGCAGCGAGACCGCATTGGCGCCGTTGAACGCACGCCTGGCCGAACTGGACGCGGCGGCGCAAGCGGCGGACACCGCGCGCGCGCTGTCCGAACAGTTGCAGGCGATGCAGGCGCTGTCCAACGACCTGGACCTGCTCTCCGAGCTGATGGCCGGGCTCAAGGTCGACGACGCCACCGAGCGCACCCGCGTGGTCGAAACCCTGTCCGAAGTCTATGCGCGGCTCAATCAGGCGCGCGCCCGCGCCGAGCAGCGGCGCAAGACCCTGGGCTCGGCCGAGAGCGTGGCCCAGTTCGCGGCGCAGTTCGCGCTGTTCGGCCAGGCCATCACCAGCGCGCTGTCCTTGTCCACCGATCCCGAGCGCGCCGACGAGCAGCTGTCGCGGTTGCTGCTGCAGCTGGAGGAACTGGAGAGCCAGTTCGGCGAACACGAGCAGTTCCTCGGCGACATCCTCAGCAAGCGCGAGGAACTGATCGAGGCCTTCGACAGCCACAAGCAGGCCTTGCTCGACGAGCGCCAGCGCAAGGCGCGCTCGCTGCTCGACGCCGCCACGCGCATCCTCGATGGCCTGCCCAGGCGCACCGAACGCTTCGCCACGGCCGACGAACTCAATGCCTTCTTCGCCGGCGATCCGCTGATCCTCAAGCTGCGCGAACTGGCCGAACGCCTGCGCGGCTACCGCGACAGCGTCAAGGCCGACGATGTCGAGGCGCGGCTGAAGGGCGTGCGCGACCAGGCGGTGCGCGCCTTGCGCGACCGCAGCGAGTTGTTCGAGTCCGGCGGCAACGTGGTCCGGCTCGGCCCGCGGCACCGCTTCAGCGTCAACACCCAGGCGCTGGACCTGACCCTGTTGCCGCGCGAGGACGGACTGGCCCTGCACCTCACCGGCACCGATTATCTGGAGCCGCTGCACGACGCCGCACTGGAGGCCACGCGCGCCTATTGGCAGGTGACGCTGGATTCGGAATCGCCGGACCTGTACCGCGGCGAATACCTGGCCGGCAGCCTGCTCGAAGCCGCGCTGGCCGGCCGCGACGGACTCGACCTGCCTGGCCTGCAGCAGCAGGCGGCCACGCCCGACGCGCTGGCCCGCAGCGTGCGCGATTTCGCCGCGCCGCGTTATCGCGAAGGCTACGAGCGCGGCATCCACGACCACGACGCCACGCGCATCCTGCAGGCCTTGCTGCCGCTGCATCAGGCGGCCGGCACGCTGGTGCATGCGCCGGCCGCGCGCGCGCTGGCGATGGCGTTCTGGGCCGAGCGCCAGCGCGACGCTGCGGTCGCGGCGTGGGTCGCGCGGCAAGCCGGCGCCGATGCGATCTTCCGCCTGTTCGGCGCAGGCGAGGGCCGCCAGGCGCTGCAGGCCGAGATGCAGCAGGCGCTGCAGCGCTTCATCGACGATAGCCTGCTGCCGTTCGATGGCGGCCACGCGGCGGCCTCCGCCGCCTATCTGGCCGCCGAGCTGGCGCTGGGCGAGCCGACCTTCCCGCTCAGCCGCCACGCGCGCGAGCTGCTCGACGCCTTGCATACGCGCTTGGGCGAGGCCGGCCTGCGCGAAGAGTTCGATCGTTCGCTGGAGCGCGTGCGCGGCCAGCTCGCCGCCGGCTGGGCCCTGGCCAGCCACTGGCTGCACGGCCTGTGCCAGGATCCGCGCTTCGTCGCCTATGCCGGCTACGTGCCGGAAGCGGTGGCGATCGTGCTGCTGGCCTCGCGGCTGCGCAGCCAGCACAGCGAGGTGCTGCTGATGACCACGGTGGAGGGCTTGCTCGGCGAGCATCCGCGCATCGAGGGCGGCCGCCTGACCATCGCCATCGACGATTTCCTGGCGCGCCTGCACCGCCACGAGCAAACCTTCGTGCCGGGCTTCCGCCACTACCAGGCCTTGCGCCAGCAGATCATCGTGCGCGAACGCGAGCAGCTGCGCCTGTCCGAGTTCAAGGCGCGGCCGCTGTCCTCGTTCGTGCGCAACAAGCTGATCAACGAAGTCTATCTGGGCGTGATCGGCGACAACCTGGCCAAGCAGATGGGCACCGTCGGCGAGAACAAGCGCAGCGACCTGATGGGTCTGTTGCTGATGATCTCGCCGCCGGGCTACGGCAAGACCACGCTGATGGAATACGTGGCCAGCCGCCTCGGCCTGGTCTTCATGAAGATCAACGGCCCGGCGCTGGGGCACGCGGTGCGCTCGCTGGATCCGGCGCAGGCGCCGGACGCCACCTCGCGGCAGGAACTGCTCAAGCTCAACCTGGCGCTGGAGATGGGCAACAACACCATGCTGTATGTCGACGACATCCAGCACACCCATCCGGAATTCCTGCAGAAGTTCATTTCGCTGTGCGACGGCACCCGCCGCATCGAGGGCGTGTGGAAGGGCCGCACCCGCACCTACGACATGCGCGGCAAGAAGTTCTGCGTGGTGATGGCCGGCAATCCGTACACCGAGTCCGGCGAGGTGTTCAAGATTCCGGACATGCTCGCCAACCGCGCCGACGTCTACAACCTGGGCGACGTGCTCGGCGGCATGGAGGACGCGTTCGTGCTCAGCTACATCGAGAACAGCCTGACCTCCAATCCGGTGCTGGCGCCGCTGGCCACCCGCGAGCTGGCCGATCTGTACCTGCTGGTCGAGCGCGCGCGCGGCAAGGAGATTTCCACCAATGCGCTGAGCCACGCCTACAGCGGCGCGGAGATCAACGAGATCGTCGCCACCTTGCAGCGCATGCTGCGCGTGCGCGACGTGGTCTACCGGGTCAACCAGCAGTACATCGCCAGCGCCGCGCAGGACGATCGCTACCGCAGCGAGCCGCCGTTCCGGCTGCAGGGCAGCTACCGCAACATGAACAAGCTGGCGGAGAAGATCTCGCCGGTGATGAACGAGGCCGAGCTGCAGCAGCTGATCTCCGACCACTACCTGGGCGAGGCGCAATTGCTGACCAGCGGTGCCGAGGAAAACCTGCTCAAGCTGGCCGAACTGCGCGGCGCGATGGGCGCCGAGGACCTGGCGCGCTGGGAACAGATCAAGCGCGATTTCCTGCGCAACAAGGCGATGGGCGCGGACGAGGCCGATGTCGGCGGACGCATGGTGGCGCAGTTGGCCGACATCGCCAGCGGCCTGCAGGTGCTGCGCGAGGAACCCGCATCGGCGCAACAGCGCTGGGAGCAGATGCTGGCGCTGCTGCAGCAGGTGCTGGCCGAGCGCGAGCGTGCGCTGCCGGCCCCTGCCGTTTCCGAATCCGCTTCGGCGCCGCCGCCTGCTTCGCCGCCGATGCCTGAATTGCAGCCGTTGCTGGACGCGCTGGCGCGCTCGCACGAAGGCCACGCCCAGGCCGGGCAGGCGCTCGCGGGCCTGGCCGAGGCAGTCCGCGCCTATCTGCGCGAGCCGGCGCCGCCGGCCGCGGTCGCGCCGCGCGAGCGCCGCCCGCGCACGCTGGCCGAACGCCAACTCGACGAAGCGCTGGCGCGGCATTTCTACGGCGAGGCCGGGGCCGCGCGCGGCGACGATCCGGAGCCCGGCCCGGCGTGAGCGCGGACATCGCCCCGGCGCTGCCGCAGCCGCCTGCCGCGCCGCTGCAGATGGGCGACGCCCAGGCCGCGGCGAGCTACGCGGCGCCGTTGCTGGACGCCGTCGGCCAGGCGCTGGCGCAGCGCGACACCGCAGCCGATGGCGGTGCCGCGCTGGTCCGCGAGCTGGAGCACATCCAGCAGGCGCTGCAAGCGCGCGATCCGCAGCGCATCCGTCGCGCCAGCGGCGTGCTCGGGCGGCTGCTCGGGCGCGACCTGGAAGCGCAGGCCGAGGCCGAGACCCTGAGTTCGCAGATGGGCGTGGTGCTGCTGCGCGCCGATCAGCAGGCGGCCGGATTGCAGCAGCGTCTCGATGGTCATGGCGCGATGGTTGCTGCGGCGGATGCCGGCGTCGCCGCGCTCGAACGCTGGATCGCCGCCGTGTCGGTGCCGGCGAGCGGCACGCAACTGGCCGAGGCCTGGAGCCGGCGCCTGGATCACCTGCAGCGCGTCGCCGCCGCCTGGCGGCTGGAGGCCGCGCAGTGGCGCCTGCTGCAACAGCAGGGCAACGAGTTGCTGCAGCGCTATCGACATATCCGCGAGGTGCTGCTGCCGGCATGGCGCCAGGCCGAGTCGGCGCTGCAGGCGGCGCATGGCGCGGCCCACACCACCCGCGCCGCGCAGGCGCAGCAGCGCATCCTGGCCGAACTCCAGGCGATGCGGGCTAGACTGCGCTGAGCCTGCGCCCGAGCCGCCGCGTCCCGCTATCGAAGGAGAGAAGCACGATGACCCAGGAAAATCCGCTGCTGCCGCAGGTTGCGCCGGCCACACCCGATGAGGCCGAGCTCAAGGCGCTGGGCCTGGTGGCCGACGATCGCGAGCAGATCGCCGCGCTTGCGCAAGGGCTGCGCGAGCTGACTCCGGGCAGCCTGCACCTGTTCGGCAGCGAGGTCGCCGCGCATACTGCGGCCTTTTCCAGCCAGTTGCTGGAGCAGGTGCGCAACCGCGATCTCGAAGCCACCGGCGACAAGCTCGGCGAGGTGGTGCGCATCGCCCGCGCGCTCAAGCTGGACCAGCTAGGTGAACGTTCGCGGGTGCCGCTGATCGGCGGCCTGATCGACCGGCTGCGTGCCTCCAAGGGCGAGTTGGTGCAGAAATTCAGCGACACCAACCGCCAGATCGAACAGCTGCTGCGCGATGTCGGCGCGCAGCAGGCGAGCCTGAGCCAGCGCGTGGGCGAGTTCGACCGCATGCACCAGATGGTGCAGGCCGAACGCCGCGAGCTGGGCCTGCACGTCGCTGCCGGCAAGCTGCGGCTGGCCGAACTGCAGCATCAGCATCTGGCGCTGGCGGGGCAGGACGATCCGCAGGCGCGCGGCCAGCGCGCCGAGATCGACACCGCCATTCGGCTGCTCGACAAGCGCGTCGGCGACCTGCAGGTGATGCAGCATGCGGCCGACCAGGCGCTGCCGATGATCCGCCTGATCCAGGCCAACGCGCTGCAGTTGATCGAAAAGTTCAACACCGTGCGCGACATCACCATCCCGTCGTGGAAGCGCCAGTTCGCGATCCAGCTGTCGCTGAGCGAGCAGCAGAATGCCGCGGCGCTGTCCAACGCCATCGACGATGCCACCAACGACATCATGCGCCGCAACGCCGAACTGATGCGGCAGACCTCGGTGGACACCGCGCGCGCCAACCAGCGCGCGGTGATCGACATGGACACGCTGCGCCACGTGCACGAGCAGTTGATCGCCACGGTGGAAGAGGTACGCGAGATCCACCGCGACGGCATGCAGCAGCGGCGCGCGGCCGAGGTCGAGCTGGCGCGGTTGCGCGACGAGCTGCAGCAGCGCCTGGCCGCGCCGACCCCTGCCGGCTGACGCGGTCGCGCCGGTCGCACGCAGCGGCCGATGCCTTTCAGCAGCCGGCGAGCCCCTGTAGGAGCGGCTTCAGCCGCGACAGACATTCAACAACGCCTCGCACCCGAGGGCCGCCTGCTCGATGTCATTGCCGTAGCGCTGGTTCCCGGCAAACAAGCGAAAGACGCTCAATCGCCGCCTTGCTGCAACTCGCCCGCCAGCCACCGCGCCAGCGCCTGCACCCGCGGGTCCTCCTGCTGCTCCCGGCGCGCACACAGCGCCCACTCGCCGCCGGTCTCCGCGAAGCCCCACGGCGCCAGCAGGCGGCCGTTGGCCAGGTCGTCGGCGACCAGCGGCTGCGGCGCGATCGCCACGCCGATGCCGGCCAGCGCCGCTTCGAGCAGGTAGTACAGGTGTTCGAAGCCGGTGCCGTAGCGCAGCGCGGCAGGGTCCACGCCATGCGCCTGTGCCCAGGACGGCCACGCCTGCGGGCGCGAGGCGGTGTGCAGCAGCTGTTGTTGCAGCAGCGCCGAGGGCGGGCCGGCCGCCAGCGCCTGCGCTTGCGGCATGGCCGGGCTGAGCACCGGGCCGATCCGCTCCGGCGCCAGCACGTGCACCTGCCAACCGTCCGGCCACGGCGCCTGGCCGAGCAGCAGCGCGGCGTCCAGGCCGTCCAGCTCGGGGCCGAACTCGCCTTCGTGCGCGGACAGGTGCAGGGTCAGCGCGGGCAGGTCGCGCTGCAGCGCCTGCAGCCGCGGAATCATCCAGCGCGCCAGGATGCTGCCCGGGCAACCCAGCACCAGCGCGCTGGGCCGCGCCGGCCGGCGCAGTTCCGCCACCGCGTCCTGCAACTGGGCGAAGGCGTCGCCGGCCGCGTCGCGCAGCCGCTCGCCGGCCGCGGTCGGGCGGATGCCGCGGCCCTCGCGCTGCAGCAGCGCCAGCCCCAGTTCCTCTTCCAGCAGCCGGATCTGGCGGCTGACCGCGCCATGGGTGACGTGCAGCTCGGCCGCCGCGCCGCCGACGCTGCGCAGCCGCGCGGCGGCCTCGAACGCGCGCAGGGCATTCAGCGAGGGCAGGCGGCGCAGACTGGACATGTGAGATTTCCTGACGGATATGCGCAGACTTTATCGGTTTTTGCCGGGCGACGCGTGCGCTAAAGTGCAGGCCTGTCCTACTCGCCGTGATCGCCATGTCCTCCGCCCCCATCAGCGACTTCCACGCCTATCCCGACGCCAATGGCCACTTCGGCCGCTACGGCGGCCGCTTCGTCGCCGAGACCCTGATCGGGCCGCTGCAGGAACTGGCCGCGGCTTATGACCAGGCGCGCCAGGATCCGGCCTTCATCGCCGAGTACGACAAGGACCTCAAGCACTACGTCGGCCGGCCCAGCCCGATCTACCACGCCGAGCGGCTCAGCCGCGAAGTCGGCGGCGCGCAGATCCTGCTCAAGCGCGAGGACCTGAACCACACCGGCGCGCACAAGATCAACAACACCATCGGCCAGGCGCTGCTGGCCAGCCGCATGGGCAAGACCCGCATCATCGCCGAGACCGGCGCCGGCCAGCACGGCGTGGCCAGCGCCACAGTCGCCGCGCGGCTGGGTCTGGAATGCGTGGTGTACATGGGCGCCACCGATATCGAGCGGCAGAAGATCAACGTCTACCGGATGCAGCTGCTCGGCGCGCGGGTGGTGCCGGTGACCTCCGGCTCGGCCACGCTCAAGGACGCGCTGAACGAGGCGATGCGCGACTGGGTGACCAACGTGCAGGACACCTTCTACATCATCGGCACCGTCGCCGGCCCGGATCCGTATCCGCGCATGGTGCGCGACTTCAACGCCATCGTCGGCCGCGAGGCGCGCGTGCAGATGCTCGAGGACTACGGCCGCCTGCCGGACGCGATCAGCGCCTGCGTCGGCGGCGGCAGCAATGCCATCGGCCTGTTCCACGCCTTCCTCAACGATCCGGGGGTGAAGATCTACGGCGCCGAAGCCGCCGGCGACGGCATCGCCACCGGCCGCCACGCCGCCTCGATCGCCGCCGGCCGGCCTGGCGTGCTGCACGGCAACCGCACCTACGTGATCTGCGACGACGACGGCCAGATCATCGAAACCCATTCGGTGTCCGCCGGCCTGGACTACCCGGGCGTCGGCCCCGAGCACGCGTTCCTGTCCGACAGCGGCCGCGCGGTCTACCAGGGCATCACCGACGACGAAGCGCTGGCCGCGTTCCACCTGCTGGCGCATACCGAGGGCATCCTCGCCGCGCTGGAATCCAGCCACGCGGTGGCGCAATCGATCAAGCTGGCGCGCGAGTTGCCCAAGGATGCGCTGGTGCTGTGCAACCTGTCCGGCCGCGGCGACAAGGACGTGCACACCATCGCCGCGCGCGAAGGCATGGTGCTGTGAGTGGGCGCGGCGGCGGCAACGATCTTTATCTGACTTGGCGCGACCCGCAACACGGGTTCGCGGTTCGCTACGACACCGGAGAAGGCACCGTGACATCGATGTACTGGGGAAGCTGGGACGCCGTGCAATTGATGGAGGGCTGCGCATGAGCCGCGCCGCGAACCGCATCGCTACGCGCTTCAACGCGCTGCGCCAGGCCGGGCGCAAGGCGTTGATCCCGTTCGTCACCGCCGGCGATCCGTCGCTGGAGGCGACGGTGCCGGCGATGCATGCCTTGGTCGAGGCCGGCGCCGACGTGATCGAACTCGGCGTGCCGTTCTCCGACCCGATGGCCGACGGTCCCACCATCCAGCGCAGCTCCGAGCGCGCCCTGGCGCGCGGCGCCGGCTTGGCCTACGTGCTGGAGACGGTCAGCGCGTTCCGCCGCGACGATGCGGCCACGCCGGTGGTGCTGATGGGCTACCTCAATCCGGTCGAGATCCACGGCACCGCACGCTTCGCCGAGGAAGCGGTGGCGGCCGGCGTGGATGGCGTGCTGCTGGTCGATCTGCCGCCGGAAGAGTCGGCCGAAACCCTGGCGATCTTCGCCGCCGCCGGCCTGGACCTGATCGTGCTGGCCTCGCCCACCACCAGCGACGCGCGCATCGGCCTGTTGTGCGACGCGGCACGCGGTTACCTGTACTACGTCAGCTTCGCCGGCGTCACCGGTGCCGACCACCTCGACACCCGTGCCGCCGGCGACCGCCTGCGCCAGCTGCGCGCGCGTTCGGCGGTGCCGGTGGTGGCCGGGTTCGGGATCAAGGACGCCGCCAGCGCCAAGGCCATGGCGGTGGACGCCGACGGCGTGGTGGTCGGCAGCGCGCTGGTCGCGGCGCTGGCCGAGGCGACGACCCTGGAGGCGGTGCGCGAACGCGCGCTGGCCTTCCTGGCGCCGTTGCGGCAGGCGCTGGACCAGGACTGAGGGCCTGGATCCACCGGCGGCTGGCGCCATCCATCGGTAAGGTTGGCAGGCGTTTGCGGTGGGGCGCTCGGCTGCGGATTTTCTGGAGACGAGGGTAGGTTGCGCGGCTTCGCCCGTACCTTCGCCGCTGCGCCCGCTCCGCGCCCCGGCCCGCACCAATGGCTGGCGCTTCACGGCACGCCTGCCAGTAGCGGCGCATGCCTTGCCCCCTAACCCCGCCGGAAGCCAGAGGCCAGGCCCCGCTTGCTATGCGACGCGATTGCGCGCCGGCGACGGGGTAGGGATGTTGCGGCGCATCAACCGGCGTGGCGCTGCGGCCCGCGTGATCTCGTTGCGGCGCGATATCTAGCTCCGCGCTAGACTGTCGCCCCTTGGCGGCCTGGTGGGCCGCGCGACTGGATCGTCATTCCGCATGAGTTGGCTCAGCAAATTGATGCCCTCCGGCATCCGCACCGATAGCACGCCCAGCAAGAAGCGCAGCGTCCCCGAAGGCCTGTGGGAGAAGTGCCCCAACTGCAGCGCTGTGCTGTACCGGCCGGAGCTGGAGGAGAATCTGGAGGTGTGCCCGAAGTGCGGCCACCACATGGCGATCCGCGCGCGCGCGCGCCTGGCCTCGCTGTTCGATCCGGACACCACGCCGACCGAGATCGGTGCGCGCCTGGGTCCGACCGACGCGCTGAAATTCAAGGACCAGAAGAAGTACAGCGAACGCATCAAGATCTCGCAGAAGAGCACCGGCGAGTACGACGCGCTGATCGCGATGCAGGGCCTGCTCAAGGCGCAGCCGCTGGTCGCCGCGTCGTTCGATTTCGCCTTCATGGGCGGCTCGATGGGCTCGGTGGTCGGCGAGCGTTTCGCGCTGGCCGCGGAGACCGCGCTGCAGATCGGCGCGCCGTTCGTGTGCTTCTCCGCCAGCGGCGGCGCGCGCATGCAGGAAGGCCTGTTGTCGCTGATGCAGATGGCCAAGACCTCGGCCGCGCTCGGCCGCCTGCGCGAAGCCGGCCTGCCGTACGTGTCGGTGCTGACCCATCCGACCACCGGCGGCGTCTCGGCCAGCTTCGCGATGCTCGGCGACATCAACATCGCCGAGCCGTACGCGCTGATCGGCTTCGCCGGCCCGCGGGTGATCGAGCAGACCGTGCGCGAGACCCTGCCGGAAGGCTTCCAGCGCTCGGAGTTCCTGCTCGAGCATGGCGCGATCGACCAGATCTGCGACCGCCGCGAACTGCGCGACCGCCTGTCCGAACTGCTGGCGATGATGATGCGCCAGCCGGCTCCGGCCAAGACCGAGGTGGTGGCATGACGGCCGGGATTCGGGATTCGGGATTCGGGATTCGTGGTCCCGCGCGGCCGATGGATTGCGCGGCGAGCGCGCGTTTCGTTGGGCCGACGCAATTCCCGGGCTTTGCCCGATTCCCGATTCCCGATTCCCGATTCCCAGCCGCATGAGCACCCGCAAGTACTTCGGCACCGACGGCATCCGCGGCCGGGTCGGGCAGGGCGCCATTTCCGCCGATTTCGTGATGCGCCTGGGCAATGCGCTGGGCCGCGTGCTCGGCGCCGGCGCCGCCGGCACTGCGCGGCCGACGGTGGTGATCGGCAAGGACACGCGCATCTCCGGCTACATGTTCGAATCGGCATTGGAGGCCGGGCTGGTCGCTGCCGGTGTCGATGTGCAGTTGCTTGGGCCGATGCCGACCCCGGCGGTGGCGTTCCTGACCCGCACGCTCGGCGCCGACGCCGGCATCGTGATCAGCGCCTCGCACAATCCGCACTACGACAACGGCATCAAGTTCTTTTCCGCCGAGGGCGAGAAGCTCGACGACGCCACCGAGAGCGCGATCGAAGCCGCGCTCGACGCGCCGTTCGCCACGGTGGAATCCGAGCGTCTGGGTAAGGCGATGCGCGCGCGCGACGCGATCGGCCGCTACATCGAGTTCTGCAAGGCCAGCGTGCCGCGCGGTTTCGACCTGCGCGGGCTGAAGGTGGTGCTGGACTGCGCGCACGGCGCGACCTACCACATCGCGCCGCTGCTGTTCCGCGAGCTGGGCGCCGAGGTGATCGCGATCGGTGCCGCGCCGGACGGGCTCAACATCAATGCCGGGGTCGGCTCGATGCACATCGACAACCTCGCCAGCAACGTGCGCCAGCATGGCGCACAGCTGGGCATCGCCTTCGACGGCGACGGCGACCGCGTGCTGATGGCCGACGACCAGGGCAACCCGGTCGACGGCGACGACCTGCTGTACGTGCTGGCCTGCGGCTGGCAGGCCAGCGGCCGCCTGCGCGGGCCGGTGGTCGGCACGCTGATGACCAACTACGGGCTGGAACAGGCCCTAGCCGCGCTGCAGTTGCCGTTCCTGCGGGTCAAGGTCGGCGATCGTTACGTGCACCAGGCGCTGGTCGAGCACGGCGGCGTGCTCGGCGGCGAGACCTCCGGGCACATGCTGTGCCTGGACCGCGCCACCACCGGCGATGCCATCGTCAGCGCGCTGCAGGTGCTGGAGGTACTCAAGCGCTCGCGGCAGAGCCTGCGCCAGGCGCTGCAGGGCCTGCGCAAGGTGCCGCAGCAGACCGTCAACGTGCGCCTGCAGCAAGGCGCGCGCCCGGCCGAGGCGGCCAGCGTGCAGGCCGCGCTGGCCGCGGCGCAGGCGGCGGTGCAGGGGCGCGGGCGCGCCTTCCTGCGTCCGTCCGGCACCGAGCCGGTGGTGCGGGTCACGGTCGAGGCCGACGACGCCGCGCTGATGCGCGACACCCTGGAAAAGCTCGCCGAGGCGGTCCGTGACGCGGCGTGAGTCGATCGCCATCGGCATCGTGGTGGTCATCGCCAAGGCGACCACCTTTTACCTGCTGTACCGCCTGCTGATCTGATCGCGGCGTCTTTCCCTTTCACGACTACGGTTACCGCCATGACTGCGCGCATCCCGACCCTGGACATCACCCGCTTCGACACTGACCGCGACGCCTTCGTCGCCGAGCTGGGCGCGGCCTACCGCGAGTGGGGCTTCGCCGGCATTCGCAACCATGGCATCGCGCAGGCGCAGATCGATGCGGCCTATGGCGTGTTCAAGGCGTTCTTCGCCTTGCCGGAGGAGGTCAAGCGCAAGTACCACGTGCCCGGCAGTGGCGGCGCGCGCGGCTACACCGCGTTCGGCGTGGAAACCGCCAAGGACTCCAAGCACTTCGACCTGAAGGAGTTCTGGCACATCGGCCGCGAGATTGGCGAGGATTCAAAATATCGCGACGTGATGCTGCCGAACCTGTGGCCGAGCGAAGTGCCGGGCTTCCGCGAGCACGGCTACGGCCTGTACCAGGCGCTGGACCAGCTCGGCGCGCGCGTGCTGGCGGCGCTGGCGTTGCATATCGGCCTGCCCGAGCACTACTTCGCCGACAAGACCGATTCGGGCAACGCGATCCTGCGCCCGATCCACTACCCGCCCATCACCGCCGACGATATCCCCAACGTGCGCGCCGGCGCGCACGAGGACATCAACCTGATCACCCTGCTGGTCGGCGCCAGCGCCGCTGGCCTGGAAGTGAAGTCCAAGCAAGGCGAGTGGGTGCCGTTCACCTCCGACGCCGACACCATCGTGGTCAACATTGGCGACATGCTGCAGCGCCTGACCAACCACGTGTATCCCTCGACCACCCACCGCGTGGTCAACCCGCCGGGCGAACAGGCGCGGCAGCCGCGCTACTCGGTACCGTTCTTCCTGCACCCGAACCCGGATTTCGTCATCGACGTGTTGCCCTCGTGCATCAGCGCCGACAACCCGAGCCGCTACCCAGAGCCGATCACCGCGCAGGGCTATCTGGAAGAGCGGTTGCGCGAGATCAAGCTGAAATAGTCGGGATTTGGGATTCGGGATTGGGGATTCGCAAAAGCGGGGCGTGCGCTGCGGATACAAACGCCGGCTCGGGAATCCGCTCTTGCGAATCCCTAATCCCGAATCCCCAATCCCGGCTCACAACGGCCTGATTCGTTGGGAGCCGCGTCGCATCACTTTCAGCAGCAGCGCATTCGGCAGCAATGCGACCAGGCCCAGCAGGGCGCGGTAGAACGCGCCCGGCACCACCCGCACGCGGCCGTGTTCGGCGCCGTCGATGCCGGCGCGTGCGACCGCGGCGGTCTGCAGCCAGGCCCAGCGCGGTAGTTTGTCCATCTGTTCGCGGGTGCCGGTCACGTCGTGGAATTCGGACCAGGTGAAGCCCGGGCACAGTGCGCAGACGTTGACGCCGCGGTCAGCGTTTTCCAGCGCCAGCGATTCGCTGAAGCGCAGCATGAAGCTCTTGGCCGCCGCGTACAGGGTCTGGCCGTCGGCGCCGGGCACCAGCGCGGCGAACGAGGCGACGTTGAGGATGCGGCCCTGGCCGCTGGCGCGCAGTGCCGGCAGCAGGCGCCAGGTCAGTTCGCAGACCGCGCCGACCATCACCTGCAGGAACGCGGCGTGGGTGGCCCAGTCGCTGTCGGGAAAGCGCCCCGGCACGCCGTAGCCTGCATTGTTGACCAGGATCCGCACCGCCAGGCCGCGCCGTTCCAGTTCGGCCACCAGTGCGGCCGGTGCCGCCGGGTCGGCCAGGTCGGCGACCACGATCTGCACCGGCACCTGCGCGCGCAGTTCCTCGGCCAGCGCCTGCAGCAGCGCCTCGCGCCGCGCGCTGAGGATCAGCGGCACGCCGCGGCGCGCGTATTCGCGGGCGATCTCGCGGCCGATGCCGCTGGAGGCGCCGGTGATCAGGGCATGGCCGGAAGGCTGGGGCATGGCGGTCTCGCAGAAGGCGGCAAAGGGTGGGGCAGGGCGGCAGCGGAGGCGGCGAAGCGGGGCGGCGGCGCCGGGCCTCACCGCGCATGGGCTATCCTTTCGGCACTTTTTCGCCGGAGAACGCGCCGATGCGACGCAAGATCGTAGCCGGAAACTGGAAGCTGCACGGCAATCGCCATTTCGCCACAGCGCTGGTGCACGAGGTGGCCGCGGGCCTGCCCGCCGACGGCGTGGAGGTGGTGATCCTGCCGCCGCTGCCGTACCTGGGCGACCTGATCGAGGATTTCGAGGACCATGCGTTGCGCTTCGGCGCGCAGGACGTGAGCAGCAACGAGAAGGGCGCCTATACCGGCGAGGTGTCGGCGGCGATGCTGGTCGATGTCGGCGCCGAGTACGGCCTGGTCGGGCATTCGGAGCGGCGCCAGTACCATCACGAGAACAGCGAGCTGGTCGCGCGCAAGTTCGCCGCGGCGCTGCATGCGGGACTGATCCCGATCCTGTGCGTGGGCGAGACCCTGGAGCAGCGCGAGGCCGGCCAGACTGAATCGGTCATCGCCGCGCAGCTGGCGCCGGTGCTGGCGCTGGTCGGCGCGCAGGGCTTCGCCCAGGCCGTGGTCGCCTACGAGCCGGTGTGGGCGATCGGCACCGGGCGCACCGCCAGCCCGGCCCAGGCGCAGGCGGTACACGCCTTCATCCGTGGCGAAGTCGCCGCCCACGATGCTAGAATCGCTGATTCGCTGCCGCTCCTGTATGGGGGCAGCGTCAAGCCCGACAACGCCGCCGAGCTGTTCGCACAGCCGGACGTCGATGGTGGGCTGGTCGGCGGCGCTTCGCTGGTCGCCCAAGAGTTCCTGGCCATCGCGCGAGCGGCGGCCGCCCGTTAACCGAACGGTCGCCATGCTGGCGGCCGCTCGCTACTCAAGTCGCAACTGTCCGGACGGATTTCGAAATGCTGATGGTCATCCTCAATGTGGTCTACGTGCTGGTGGCGATCGCGATGATCGCGCTGATCCTGATGCAGCGCGGTTCCGGCGCGGCGGCGGGTTCGGGCTTCGGCGCGGGTGCGTCCGGCACCGTGTTCGGATCGCGCGGCGCGTCCAACTTCCTGTCCAAGTCGACCAAGTGGCTGGCGGTGGTGTTCTTCGGCATCAGTCTGTTCATGGCCTGGTATGCCGGCCACAGCGCGCGCCCGGCCGCGGAGGCCAATCTCGGCGTGATGTCGCAGGCCGCGACCCCGTCGCCGGCCGCGCCGGCCGGCGAGCTGCAGATCCCGCAGGCCCCGGCCTCGACCGCGCCGGCCGCCGCCGCACCTGCCGCTGCGGTGCCCGCGCAGCAGCCGCCGGAAAATGCACAACAAAAGTCGCCTGCCCCATCGCAGAAAGACTGAAGACGGTTACAATATGTTGCGCGGCGGGATGCCGCGCGCGATACGCAAGCCCAGGTGGCGGAATTGGTAGACGCACTACCTTGAGGTGGTAGCGACTTAGGTCGTAGGGGTTCGAGTCCCCTCTTGGGCACCATTGTTTGGCTACGGTTTCTGCGCAGGAACGTCACGTCCCTTGCCGGAAGATCGTCTATCCCATGCCTGCGCGGCACGCGCGCGGGCACAGGCAAGAGAGAATTGCGAGTGCTGGCCGAATATTTGCCCACCCTACTGTTTCTGATCGTGGCCACCGGAATCGGCGTCGCGCTGATGCTGGTGGGACGGTTCCTCGGTCCCCGGCGTCCCGACGCGAAGAAGCTCTCGCCCTACGAGTGCGGCTTCGAGGCCTTCGAAGACGCGCGCATGAAGTTCGACGTGCGCTACTACCTGATCGCCATCCAGTTCATCGTCTTCGATCTGGAAATCATCTTCATCGTGCCGTGGACGCAGGTGTTCATGGATCTGGGGGCTCGCTCCCTGGTCACCATGGGCCTGTTCGTGGGCATGCTGTTCCTCGGTTTTATCTACGTGTGGAAGAAGGGAGCGCTGGAATGGGAGTGATTCAGACCCTGGATCGCCTGATGACCAACCCGATCCCGGAAGGGCGGGTAGACGACATCCTGCGTCCCGAAGGCGAGAACCCGTTGCTCGAGAAGGGCTACGTGACCACCAGCGTCGATGCGCTGCTGAACTGGGCGCGCACCGGCTCGATGTGGCCGATGACCTTCGGTCTGGCCTGCTGCGCGGTGGAGATGATGCACGCCGGCGCCGCGCGCCTGGACCTGGACCGCTACGGCGTGGTGTTCCGCCCGTCGCCGCGCCAGTCCGACGTGATGATCGTCGCCGGCACCCTGGTCAACAAGATGGCCCCGGCGCTGCGCAAGGTCTACGACCAGATGCCCGACCCGAAGTGGGTGATCTCGATGGGCAGCTGCGCCAACGGCGGCGGCTACTACCACTATTCGTATTCGGTGGTGCGCGGTTGCGACCGCATCGTGCCGGTGGATATCTACGTCCCGGGCTGCCCGCCGACCGCCGAAGCGCTGGTCTACGGCATCTTGCAGCTGCAGAAGAAGATCTGGCGAACCCAGACCATCGCGCGCTGATTCCTCTTACTTCTTAAGAGCACGCCAAGCCCCCATGGCAGAGCAAGCATCTTCCTTTAGCGACCGACTCGGCGCCCGTTTCCCCGGCAGCCAGGTGTTCGTGGTCCTCCCGCGTGGCGAAGTCACCCTGGAAGTGCCGGCCGACGCCTGGCACGCCACCTGCCTGGCGCTGCGCGACGAGTTCGGTTTCGAGCAATTGTCCGACCTGTGCGGCGTGGACTACCTGGGCTACGGCAGCGACGAGTGGGATACCGCCGACGTGTCGTCGCAGGGCTTCAGCCGCGGCGTCGAAGGTAAGGGCATGGGCCGGTTCGGCTGGGGCGAGTTCCCCAGCGGCGAGACCGCCGGTGACATCCAGCCGTTGCCGGTGCCGCTGCAGCGCTATGCGGTGCTCGCGCAGCTGATCTCCTATCGCCACAACCAGCGCCTGCGCGTGCGCTGCTATGCGCCGAACGAAGACCTGCCGGTGGTGGCCTCGGTCACCGACATCTGGCCGGGCGCGAACTGGTTCGAGCGCGAGGCGTTCGACCTGTTCGGCGTGGTCTTCGCCGGCCACCCGGACCTGCGCCGCATCCTCACCGACTACGGCTTCGTCGGCCATCCGTTCCGCAAGGATTTCCCGCTGATCGGCAACGTCGAAGTGCGTTACGACGAAGAGAAGCAGCGCGTGGTCTACGAGCCGGTGACCTCGGTCGAGCCGCGCGTCGGCGTGCCGCGCGTGATCCGCGACGATGCGCGTTACCAGACCGCCGCGGGCGAAGCATTCAAGGAGCCCGCCAAGTGAGCGAGTACCACCAGGCGCACGACGCCTTCGCCAGCAATCCTGCCGAGAGCAAGCAGGAGATCCGCAACTACACCATGAACTTCGGCCCGCAGCATCCGGCCGCGCATGGCGTGCTGCGCCTGATCCTGGAAATGGACGGCGAGACCGTGGTCCGCGCCGATCCGCATATCGGCCTGCTGCACCGTGGCACCGAGAAGCTGGCCGAGTCCAAGCCGTTCAACCAGTCGATCGGCTACATGGATCGCCTCGACTACGTGTCGATGATGTGCAACGAGCACGCCTACGTGCGCGCGATCGAGACCCTGATGGGAATCGAGGCGCCGGAGCGCGCGCAGTACATCCGCACCATGTTCGACGAGATCACCCGCATCCTGAACCACCTGATGTGGGTCGGTTCCAACGGCCTGGATCTGGGCGCGATGGCGGTGATGCTGTACGCGTTCCGCGAGCGCGAAGAGCTGATGGACTGCTACGAGGCGGTGTCCGGCGCGCGCATGCACGCGACCTACTACCGGCCCGGCGGCGTCTATCGCGACCTGCCGGACCGCATGCCCAAGTACAAGGAATCGCGCTGGCACAAGGGCAACGCGTTGAAGCGGCTCAACGCCGCGCGCGAAGGCTCGCTGCTCGACTTCCTGGAAGACTTCACCAACACCTTCCCGGGCCGGGTCGACGAATACGAGACCCTGCTCACCGACAACCGCATCTGGAAGCAGCGCACCGTGGGCATCGGCGTGGTCACGCCGGAGCAGGCCTATGGCTGGAGCATGACCGGGGTGATGCTGCGCGGCTCGGGCATCGAGTGGGACCTGCGCAAGAAGCAGCCCTATGCCAAGTACGACGCGGTGGATTTCGACATCCCGGTCGGCACCAACGGCGACTGCTACGACCGCTACCTGGTGCGCGTGGCCGAGATGCGCGAATCCAACCGCATCATCCAGCAGTGCGTGAAGTGGCTGAAGGCCAATCCTGGCCCGGTGATGGTCGAGAACTTCAAGGTCGCCCCGCCCAAGCGCGCGGAGATGAAGGACGACATGGAAGCCTTGATCCATCACTTCAAGCTGTTCAGCGAAGGCTATTGCGTGCCGGCCGGCGAGACCTATTGCGCGGTCGAGGCGCCGAAGGGCGAGTTCGGCTGCTACCTGGCGTCCGACGGCGCCAACAAGCCGTTCCGCGTGCACCTGCGCGCGCCGGGCTTCGCCCATCTGTCCTCGATGGACGCGATCGTGCGCGGGCACATGCTGGCCGACGTGGTGGCGATGATTGGTACCTATGATCTGGTGTTTGGTGAGGTCGACCGATGAAGGCGACAGGTAATTTCGAAGCGGCGCGCGACGTCGATCCGATGCTGGTGCTGAGCGACAAGACGCGCGCGCACATCGATCACTGGCTGGCCAAGTTCCCGCCGGACCGCAAGCGTTCGGCGGTGCTGCAGGGCCTGCACGCCGCGCAGGAGCAGAACCAGGGCTGGCTGACCGACGAGCTGATCGTCGGCGTGGCCAAGTATCTGGAGCTGCCGCCGGTGTGGGCCTACGAGGTCGCCAGCTTCTACTCGATGTTCGAGACCGAGAAGGTCGGCCGCAACAACGTCGCCTTCTGCACCAACATCAGTTGCTGGCTCAACGGCGCCGAAGACCTGGTCGCGCATGCGGAGAAGAAGCTCGGCTGCAAGCTGGGCCAGTCCACCGCCGATGGCCGCGTCTACCTCAAGCGCGAAGAAGAATGCCTTGCCGGCTGCGCCGGCGCGCCGATGATGGTGATCAACGGCCACTATCACGAGCAGTTGACCAAGGACAAGGTCGACGCGCTGTTGGACGGGTTGGAGTAACGGCAATGGCACAGCATCCCCACGCTCCCACCGGCCCGGTCGGGCCGGCCCCACTGCCGCACCAGGTCGTGCTGACCACGCTGCACTACGACACCCCGTGGTCGTACGAGAGCTACCTGAAGACCGGTGGCTACGCCGCGCTGCGCAAGATCCTCGAAGAGAAGATCGCGCCGGAGCAGGTGGTCGAGATGGTCAAGCAGTCGAACCTGCGCGGCCGCGGCGGCGCCGGCTTCCCGACCGGCCTGAAGTGGTCGTTCATGCCCAAGGGCGCGCCGCAGAAGTACATCCTGTGCAACTCGGACGAATCCGAGCCGGGCACCTGCAAGGACCGCGACATCCTGCGCTACAACCCGCATTCGGTGGTGGAGGGCATGGCCATCGCCTGCTACGCCACCGGCAGCACGGTGGGCTACAACTACTTGCGCGGCGAGTTCCACCACGAGCCGTTCGAGCACTTCGAACAGGCCCTGGCGGACGCCTACTCCAACGGCTGGCTGGGCAAGAACGTGCTCGGCAGCGGCGTGGACATCGACATCTACGGCGCGCTGGGCGCCGGCGCCTACATCTGCGGCGAAGAGACCGCACTGATGGAGTCGCTGGAAGGCAAGAAGGGCCAGCCGCGCTACAAGCCGCCGTTCCCGGCCAACTTCGGCCTGTACGGCAAGCCGTCGACGATCAACAACACCGAGACCTACGCCTCGGTGCCGGCGATCATCCGCAACGGTCCGGAATGGTTCCTGGGCCTGAGCAAGACCAAGAACGGCGGGCCGAAGATCTTCTCGGTCTCCGGCTGCGTGCAGAAGGGCGGCAACTTCGAGGTGCCGCTGGGCACCACCTTCGACGAACTGCTGGAGATGGCCGGCGGCCTCAAGCCGGGCCGCACGCTGAAGGGCGCGGTGCCGGGCGGCGTGTCGATGCCGGTGCTGAAGGCCGAGCAGCTCAAGGGCCTGCAGATGGACTACGACACCCTGCGCGCGCTGGGCACCGGCCTGGGTTCGGGCGCGATCGTGGTGCTCGACGACAGCGTGTGCTGCGTCAAGTTCGCCTGCCGCATCTCGCAGTTCTTCCACAAGGAATCCTGCGGCCAGTGCACCCCGTGCCGCGAGGGCACCGGCTGGATGCACCGCGTGCTCGAGCGCATCGTCGCCGGCAAGGCCACGATGGAAGACCTGCACCAGTTGAGGACGGTGGCCGGCCAGATCGAAGGCCACACCATCTGCGCGTTCGGTGAAGCGGCGGCATGGCCCATCCAGGGCTTCCTGCGCCAGTTCTGGGACGAATTCGAGTACTACATCGTCAACGGCCATTCGATGGTTGACGGCAAGAAGCTGGAGGCAGCCGCCGCATGAGCGCGCAACCCAACAATCCTGGCGCGACCCCGGCCGTGGTGCCGGAGGGACATGTGACCGTCGAGATCGACGGCCAGTCCCTGGTCGTGCCCAAGGGTTCGATGATCATCCAGGCCGCCGACAAGGCAGGCATTCCGATCCCGCGCTTCTGCTACCACGAGAAGCTGCCGATCGCGGCCAACTGCCGCATGTGCCTGGTCGACGTGGAGAAGTCGCCGAAGCCGTCGCCCGCGTGCGCGACGCCGGTGATGGACGGCATGAAGGTCGCCACGCGCAGCGAGAAGGCGCTGAAGTACCAGCGCAGCGTGATGGAATTCCTGCTGATCAACCACCCGCTGGACTGCCCGATCTGCGATCAGGGCGGCGAGTGCGAACTGCAGGACGTGTCGCTGGGCTACGGCCGTTCGGTCAGCCGCTTCAACGAGCGCAAGCGCGTGGTGGCCGACGAGGACATCGGTCCGCTGGTCGCCACCGAGATGACCCGCTGCATTCAGTGCACGCGCTGCGTGCGCTTCACCGCGGACATCGCCGGCACCTACGAGCTGGGCGGCATGTACCGCGGCGAGAACCTGCAGATCGGCACCTACGACGGCAAGCCGCTGACCACCGAGCTGTCGGGCAATGTCATCGACGTGTGCCCGGTCGGCGCGTTGACCAACAAGGTGTTCCAGTTCCGCGCGCGTCCGTGGGAACTGACCGCGCGCGAATCGCTCGGCTACCACGACGCGATGGGCTCCAACCTGTTCCTGCACGTGCGCCGCGGCGAAGTGCTGCGCACCGTGCCGCGCGACAACGAAGCGGTCAACGAGTGCTGGCTGTCCGATCGCGACCGCTATTCGCACCAGGGCCTGTACGCGGCCGACCGCGCCACGCGGCCGCTGCGCAAGATCGATGGCCAGTGGCAGGAAGTGTCCTGGGCCGATGGCCTGGCCGCCGCCGCCGACATCCTGAAGAGCAACCGCGGCGATGCGCTGGGCGTGCTCGCGCACCCGGCCACCTCCAACGAGGAAGGCGCCTTGCTGGCGCGCCTGGCTGATGGCCTGGGCAGCGGCAACCTGGACTACCGCATCGGCAACCGCGATTTCTCCGATGCCGCCGTGGCCGAGCCGTTCGCGGTGCCGCTGGCGCAGATCGAACAGGCCGACGTGATCGTGGTGCTGGGCAGCAACCTGCGCCACGAGTTGCCGCTGCTGCACGCCCGCATCCGCAAGGCACGCATGCAGCGCCAGGCGCGCGTGTATTCGATCAACCCGGTCGATTTCGATTTCGCCTTCGACCAGGCCGGCAAGCAGATCGTGGCGCCGTCCGGCTTCGCCGCCGCGCTCGCCGATGCGGCGTTGCGCGAAGCAGTGCAGGGCGCCGCCGGGCGTGCGGTGCTGATCGTCGGCGCGCTGGTCGAGAACCATCCGCAGGCCGCCGCGCTGCGCGCCGTCGCGCGCGACTTCGCCGCCGCCACCGGCGCGGCGCTGTGCCGCGTGCCGCAGGGCGCCAATGCGGTCGGCCTGGCCAAGCTTGGCGTGCTGCCGAGCGCGCGCGACGTGGCCGGCATGTTCGCCGAGCCGCGCAACGCCTATGTGCTCTACGGCATCGAGCCGGGCCTGGACTTCGCCGATGCCGGCGCCGCGCGCGCCGCGCTGGGCGCGGCCAAGGTGGTGGCGTTCAGCCAGTTCGCTTGCGCCTCCACCCGCGACGTCGCCGACGTGATCCTGCCGATCGGCGCGTTGCCGGAAATCGACGCGACGCTGACCAACCTGGACGGCGTCGAGCAGCTGGCGCGTGCCGCCGGCAAGCTGCCGGACCAGGCGCGCGAAGGCTGGCGGGTGCTGCGTGCGCTTGGCGGCGAACTGCAGCTGGCCGGCTTCGACTTCACCGACCTGGCCGGCCTGCGTGCCGGCGTGCAGCCGCGCAGCGTGAGCCTGCGCGGTTCGGCGCAGGCCGCGGCGGCGGGCGAGGGCATCGAAGTGGCGGCGACGCCGGCGATCTACCGCACCGATGCGGTGGTGCGCCGTGCGCCCGCGCTGCAGGCGCATCCGCTCAACGACGCGCCGGCGATCCGCCTGCATCCCGAGCATGCCGCGCAACTGGGCGTGGCCGCCGGGCAGGTGGTCAAGGTCGGTAACGCCGTCGGCAACGCGACGCTGCCGGTGGTGCTGGATCCGCGGGTCGCGGCAGGGGTGGCCTGGATCGAATCCGGCCATGGTGCGACGGCGCCGATCGGTGCCGGCCGGGTAACGGTGGTGGCTGCATGAACGAGATGCTGTTGAACGTGGTCGATCCGCTGCACCAGTGGTTCGTCGGCCTGGGCGCGATCGGCGTGGTCCTGTGGATCGTGCTGAAGATCCTGCTGATCACCATGCCGGTGATCATCTCGGTGGCGTTCTACGTGGTCTGGGAGCGCAAGCTGATCGGCTGGATGCACGTGCGCCACGGGCCGATGTACGTGGGCATGGGCATCTTCCAGGCCTTCGCCGACGTGTTCAAGCTGCTGTTCAAGGAAATCATCCAGCCCAGCAGTTCGCACAAGGCGATGTTCGTGATCGCGCCGCTGATCACCCTGGCGCCGGCGTTCGCGGCCTGGGCGGTGGTGCCGTTCGACGCCAAGCTGGTGCTGTCCAACGCCAACGCCGGCCTGCTGTACCTGCTGGCGATGACCTCGCTGGGCGTGTACGGCATCATCCTGGCCGGCTGGGCGTCCAACTCCAAGTACGCGTTCCTGGGCGCGATGCGCTCGGCCGCGCAGGTGGTCAGCTACGAGATCGCGATGGGCTTCGCCCTGGTCGGGGTGATGATCGCCGCCGGCAGCCTCAACCTGAGCACGATCGTGGCGGCGCAGGCCGGCAACTCCGGCTTCTTTGACTGGTTCCTGGTGCCGCTGTTCCCGCTGTTCATCGTGTACTGGGTGTCCGGCGTGGCCGAGACCAACCGCGCGCCGTTCGACGTGGTCGAGGGCGAGTCGGAAATCGTCGCCGGGCACATGGTCGAGTATTCGGGCGGCGCGTTCGCGCTGTTCTTCCTGGCCGAATACGCCAACATGATCCTGGTCAGCTTCCTGGTCTCGATCTTCTTCCTGGGCGGCTGGCTGAGCCCGATCCAGGGCTGGATCACGGCGGACATTTCGCCGTGGGTCAACTGGATCTGGACCGGCGGCTGGCCGTGGCTGCTGATGAAGGTGTTGTTCTTCGCCAGCGCCTACATCTGGTTCCGCGCCAGCTTCCCGCGCTACCGCTACGACCAGATCATGCGCCTTGGCTGGAAGGTGTTCATCCCGCTGACGATCGTATGGATCGCGGTGACGGCATTGATGGTGTTCTACGGCGTGATCCACAAGGGCGTGTAAGCGATGAATAAAGTCACCCATTACTTCAAGAGCCTGCTGCTGCTCGAGCTGCTCGGCGGCCTGTGGCTGACCCTGAAGTACACGTTCCGTCCCAAGTACACCGTGCTGTACCCGATGGAAAAGTTCCCGCAGTCGGTGCGCTTCCGCGGCCTGCACGCGCTGCGCCGCTATCCCAACGGCGAGGAACGCTGCATCGCCTGCAAGCTGTGCGAGGCGGTGTGCCCGGCGTTGGCGATCACCATCGATTCGGCCAAGCGCGAGGACGGCACCCGCCGCACCACCCGCTACGACATCGACCTGTTCAAGTGCATCTACTGCGGTTTCTGCGAGGAAAGCTGTCCGGTGGACTCGATCGTGGAAACCCACGTGCTCGAGTACCACTTCGAGAACCGCGGCGAGAACATCGTCACCAAGCCGCAGCTGCTGGCGATCGGAGACCGGCTCGAAGCCGAGATCGCCGAGCGCCGCGCCGCCGACGCCGCCTTCCGTTGAGGTCCTGAAATGGATTGGGTAAATATCGCTTTCTGGATCTTCGCCACCACCGCCGCGGTTTCGGCCGGCGCGGTGATCAGCGTGCGCAACTCGGTGTACGCGGTGCTGTGCCTGATCCTGACCTTCTTCTCCATCGCCTGCGTGTGGCTGCTGGTGGGCGCCGAGTTCCTTGGCGTGACCCTGGTGCTGGTCTATGTCGGCGCGGTGATGGTGCTGTTCCTGTTCGTGGTGATGATGCTCGACATCGATACCGCGCGGCTACGCCAGGGCTGGGTGCGCTACCTGCCGGTCGGCTTGGTCGTGGCGGTGGCGATGCTGGTGCAAATGGTCACCCTGATCGGGGTCAAGGCGCGTACCGCCACCCCGTTCCCGGCCGACAACGCCGCTGCGCAGGCCGCCGACACCTCCAACATCACCTGGCTGGCCAAGACCCTGTTCACCCAGTTTCTGCTGCCGTTCGAATTCGCCGCGATCATCCTGACCGTGGCGGTGGTGGCGGCGGTGATGCTGACCCTGCGCAAGCGCACCGGCATCAAGACCCAGAACCCGGGCGAGCAGGCGCGGGTCAAGGCCGGCGACCGCTTGCGCATCGTCAAGATGGATGCCGAAAAGCCCACGCTGCACACCCCGGCTCCGGCACCGCAGGAGGGCCAGCCATGATCACCCTAGGCCACATGCTGGCGCTCGGCGCGGTGCTGTTCTGCATCAGCCTGGCCGGCATCTTCCTCAACCGCAAGAACGTCATCGTGCTGCTGATGTCGATCGAGCTGATGCTGCTGTCGGTCAACATCAATTTCGTCGCGTTCTCGCGCGAACTCGGCGACGCCGCCGGCCAGCTGTTCGTGTTCTTCATCCTGACCGTGGCCGCGGCCGAGGCCGCCATCGGCCTCGCCATCCTGGTGACGCTGTTCCGTACCCGCCACACGATCAACGTGGCCGAAGTCGATTCGCTGAAGGGCTGACCCGTAGATGGAAATCACTCTCTCCAAGAGTCTGTTGATCGCGGTGGTGCTTGCGCCGCTGTTCGGCAGCATCGTCGCCGGCCTGTTCGGTCGCCAGGTCGGGCGCAAGGGCGCCCAGTCCGTCACCATCCTCGGCGTGGCGGTCAGCTGCGCGCTGTCGTGCTGGACCCTGTACCAGCTGGTCGGGCAGGGCGCCTCGCCGTTCAACCAGAACCTGTACACCTTCTTCGAGGTCGGCCACTACTCGGCCCACGTCGGCTTCATGGTCGACCGGCTGACCGCGATGATGATGGTGGTGGTGACCTTCGTGTCGCTGCTGGTGCACATCTACACCATCGGCTACATGGCCGAGGACCCGGGCTACCAGCGCTTCTTCAGCTACATCTCGCTGTTCACCTTCTCGATGCTGAGCCTGGTGATGAGCAACAACTTCCTGCAGCTGTTCTTCGGCTGGGAAGCGGTGGGCCTGGTGTCGTACCTGCTGATCGGATTCTGGTTCAAACGTCCGAGCGCGGTGTTTGCCAACATGAAGGCGTTCCTGGTCAACCGCGTCGGCGATTTCGGCTTCATCCTCGGCATCGCCGGCGTGCTGCTGTGGTTCGGCACGCTCGACTACGCCAGCGTGTTCGCCAACGCAACCGCGGTGCTCGGCAACGAGGCGGCCGGCGGCCTGGCCCAGGTGCAGCTGTTCCAGGGCCATCCGTGGAACGTGGCGACGATCATCTGCATCTGCCTGTTCATCGGCGCGATGGGCAAGTCGGCGCAGGTGCCGCTGCACGTGTGGCTGCCCGACTCGATGGAAGGCCCGACCCCGATCTCGGCGCTGATCCACGCCGCGACCATGGTCACCGCCGGCATCTTCATGGTGGCGCGCATGTCGCCGCTGTTCGAGCTGTCGCAGACCGCGCTGAACTTCGTGCTGTTCATCGGCGCCACCACCGCGTTCTTCACCGGCCTGATCGGCATCGTGCAGAACGACATCAAGCGCGTGGTCGCCTATTCGACGCTGTCGCAGCTGGGCTACATGACCGTGGCGCTGGGCGTGTCGGCGTACTCGGCGGCGGTGTTCCATCTGATGACCCACGCCTTCTTCAAGGCGCTGCTGTTCCTGGCCGCCGGCTCGGTGATCGTCGGCATGCACCACGAGCAGGACATGCGCAAGATGGGCGGCCTGCGCAAGTACATGCCGGTCACCTACTGGACCAGCGTGATCGGCACCCTGGCGCTGGTCGGCACCCCGTTCTTCGCCGGCTTCTATTCCAAGGACACGATCATCGAGGCGGCCGCGCACCATGCGCACGAATCGCACAACTGGATCGCGACCTACGGCTACTGGGCGGTGCTCGGCGGCGTGCTGATCACCAGCTTCTACAGCTTCCGCCTGCTGTTCCTGACCTTCCACGGCAAGGAACGCTTCCGCGATGCGCATGCGCACGACGTGCATGCACACCACGACAGCGCGCACACCGATGCCGAGGTGCAGGCGCATGCGCACGACGATCACGCGCACGACGACCACGGCCACCATGGCGCGCACGAGCCGCACGAATCGCCGTGGGTGGTGACGGTGCCGCTGGTGCTGCTGGCGATCCCGTCGATCGCGATCGGCTTCTTCACCATCGGCCCGATGCTGTTCGGCACCGATTGGGCGGGGCACCATGCCGCGGTGGCGATCAAGGGCCAGGCGGTCGGTTTCTTCAGCGGCATCATCGACTTCTACAACCCGGCGCGCGACAGCGTCGGCGCGCTGGCCGAAGAGTTCCACGGCCCGGTCGCGTTCGCGCTGCACGGCCTGACCCAGCCGCCGTTCTTCCTGACCCTGGCCGGCTTCGCCCTGGCCTGGATCCTGTACCTGTGGAAGCCCGAGTTGGCGGCGAAGGCGCGCAAGACGTTCTCGCTGCCGGTGTGGATCCTCGAGAACAAGTACGGTTTCGACAAGCTCTGGATCGACGGCTTCGCCGGCGGCGGGCTGGGCCTGGGCAAGGTGTCGCGCGCGGTGGATACGCATGTCGTGGACGGCGTCATGGTCAACGGCACCGCGCGCGTGATCGACCTGGCGGCCAATCTGCTGCGTCGCACGCAATCCGGTTTCCTCTATCACTACGCCTTCGCGATGATCATCGGTCTCATTGCCCTGTTGGGCGTGCTGATGCATTTCTGGCGTTGACCTGTACGGAATAAGAACACGTGTCGAACTGGCCCCTACTGACTCTCCTGATCTGGCTGCCGATCCTCGGCGGCGCGCTGATCCTCGCCTTGCGCGACGCCAAGGCGGCGCGCTGGGCGTCGCTGCTGGTCGCGTTGCTGACCTTTGCCCTCAGCCTGCCGCTGCTCACCGGCTTCGACTACGCCAGCGACGCGCTGCAGTTCGTCGAGACCCATGCGTGGATCCCGGCCTACGACATCGGCTACAACCTCGGCGTCGACGGCATCGCGATCGCGCTGATCGTGCTGACCACGCTGGTCACGGTGCTGGCGCTGATCGGCGCCTGGACCTCGATCGAGAAGCGGGTCAACCAGTACGTGGCCGCGTTCCTGATCCTGGAAGGCGTCACCGTCGGCATCTTCGCCGCCACCGACGCGATGCTGTTCTACGTGTTCTTCGAGGCGATGCTGATCCCGATGTTCCTGATCATCGGCATCTGGGGCGGCCCGCGCCGCATCTACGCCGCGGTCAAGTTCTTCCTGTACACCTTCCTCGGCTCGGTGCTGATGCTGGTCGGGTTGATCTACCTGTACCTGAAGGGCGGCAGCTTCCAGCTCGCCGACCTGTACCAGCTGTCGCTGACCTCCAAGGAACAGACCTGGTTGTTCTTCGCGTTCCTGATCGCGTTCGCGGTCAAGGTGCCGATGTTCCCGGTGCACACCTGGCTGCCGGACGCGCACGTCGAGGCGCCGACCGCCGGTTCGGTGATCCTGGCCGCAATCGCGCTGAAGATCGGCGGCTACGGCTTCCTGCGCTTCAACCTGCCGATCCTGCCCGACGCCAGCAACGAATGGGCCTGGCTGGTGATCGCGCTGTCGCTGATTGCGGTGATCTACGTCGGCTTGGTCGCGCTGGTGCAGGACGACATGAAGAAGCTGATCGCGTATTCGTCGATCGCGCACATGGGCTTCGTCACCCTGGGCACCTTCATCGCCTTCGCCCTGGTCGGTTTCGGCAGCGCCGATGCGGCGCGCCTGGGCCTGCAGGGCGCGATGGTGCAGATGATCTCGCACGGCTTCGTGTCCGGCGCGATGTTCTCCTGCGTCGGCGTGCTCTACGACCGCATGCATACCCGCCGCATCGCCGACTACGGCGGCGTGGCCAACGTGATGCCGTGGTTCGCCGCGTTCTCGATGCTGTTCTTCATGGCCAATGCCGGCCTGCCGGGAACCAGCGGTTTCGTCGGCGAGTTCATGGTGCTGATGGCCAGCTTCCAGACCCATCCGCTGCTGGCCGTCGGTGCGGGCACGACCCTGGTGATCACCGCCGCCTATACCTTGTGGCTGTACCGGCGCGTGTTCTTCGGCGAAGTGGCCAATGCGCACGTGGCCGAGCTGAAGGACATCAACGGCCGCGAGGCGCTGGTGCTGGGCGTGTTTGCGGTGGGCGTGCTGGTCCTGGGCCTGTATCCGAAGCCGCTGACCGACCTGATGGAACCCTCGATCGCAAAGCTGGCGGCGCAGATCGCCACCAGCAAGCTGTAATCGGGCCGTCGAGCGAAATGATTCCAGAGATTTGATGATGACCACCCCTGCGCTACTGCCCCTGACCGCCGTCGACCTGCCGCCCCTGCTCCCCGAGCTGGTGCTGACCGGCGGCGCCTTCGCCCTGCTGATGCTCGATCTGTTCGTCAGCGAGCGCAACAAGGCCTGGACCCACATCGTCTCGGTGGCGATCCTGGTCGCGGTGTTCGCGATGCTACTCGCCGGCGTGGGCGGGCAGGGCGAGGTGTTCAACGGCATGTTCGTGCGCGACGCCGCCGCCGACGTGATGAAGACGGTGATCGTCGGCCTCAGCGCGCTGACCCTGATCTACGGCTGGAGCTACCTGCGCGAGCGCAAGCTGTACCAGGGCGAGATCCCGGTGCTGGTGCTGTTCGCCACGGTCGGCATGATGATCCTGGTCTCGGCCGGCAGCCTGCTGATGGTGTACCTGGGCCTGGAACTGCTGGCGCTGTGCTCCTACGCGCTGGTCGCGTCGAACCGCGACAACGGCATGGCCACCGAGGCGGCGATGAAGTACATCGTGCTCGGCTCGCTGGCCTCGGGCCTGCTGCTGTACGGCATGTCGCTGATCTACGGCGCCACCGGCACGCTGAGCCTGACCGGCATCCACGAGGCGATCGGCTCCACCCACGAGCGCACGTTGCTGCTGACCGGCACCATCTTCATGATCGCCGGCGTGGCGTTCAAGCTCGGCGCCGCGCCGTTCCACATGTGGCTGCCCGACGTGTACCAGGGCGCGCCGGCACCGATCGCGCTGTTCATCAGCTCGGCCTCGAAGCTGGCCGCGTTCGGCATGGCCTACCGGCTGCTGGAAGTGGGCGTCGGCCCGCTGGCCGAGCAGTGGCACTGGGTGATCGGCGGCCTGGCGGCGCTGTCGCTGCTGGTCGGCAACCTGATGGCGCTGGCGCAGAGCAACCTCAAGCGCATGCTGGCGTATTCGACTGTCTCGCACATCGGTTTCCTGCTGCTCGGCGTGGCCGGCGGCGGCGAGCGCGGCTATGCGGCGGCGCTGTTCTACGCGATCTGCTATTCGGTGATGTCCACCGCCTCGTTCGGCGCGATCATCGCGATGTCGCGCAAGGGCTTCGAGGCCGAGCACATCGACGACTTCAAGGGCCTGAACGCGCGCAACCCGTGGATGGCGCTGCTGGTGCTGTGCATCATGGCCTCGCTGGCCGGCGTGCCGCCGTTCCTGGGCTTCTGGGCCAAGCTGGCGGTGCTCGGTGCGGTGCTCGCGGTGCCGACCGACAACCTCTGGTGGACCGGCCTGGCGATCCTGTCGGTGCTGTGCGCGGTGATCGGCGCGTTCTACTACCTGCGCGTGATCAAGGTGATGTACTTCGACGAGCCGGTCGGCGAGCCGTTGCCGGCCAACGACGACCGTGTGCTCGGCGTGGTGCTGGGTGTGAATGCGATCGGCTTGCTGGCGCTGGGCCTGGCCTGGAGCCCGCTGATGGCGTGGTGCCAGCGCGCGTTCGCGCATCTGGCCTGATCGCGCGCGAAAGCGCTGTTTTCAAGCTGTTTGCGACAACGCCGCCATCTTGGCGGCGTTGTCGTTTGTGCATCGAACGATGCTATCGCTATTCCGTTATCGGTCGCTTGCGGTTATCATGTCGCTCGAAGACCGGCGGCATCGCCACCGGGTCGGATGAAAATCAGGGCTTGCAATAATCGCGCTGGTTCTTCATAATTCCGCTTCTGCTGCGGGGTGGAGCAGTCTGGCAGCTCGTCGGGCTCATAACCCGAAGGTCGCAGGTTCAAATCCTGCCCCCGCTACCATATTTGTCTACAGCGGCAACCAGTTCACCGGTTGCCTGCGGTAGGGAAATTTGGGCTTCGCGAAGACGCATGTTCCCGTCTTTGCAACCGGAATCCAGTTTTACCGGAGTCGTACCGGAAAGGGGCCCAACGGGCCCTTTGTCGTTTCCGGGGTCCGAGAAAACCGCCAGGACCGATTGATTTCATTCATTCAAATGCAAGGCAGGCTGTGAGCGACAAGGCAAACGAAATCGCGAATCTGCTGGGCCCGACCGTGGACGCGTTGGGCCTGGAACTGCTGGGGGCGGAATACCTGCCGGCCCCGGGCGGCGCCACGCTGCGCCTGTATATCGACGTGCCGCTGGCCGAGCAGCCCGAGCGCATCGTCAATGTCGACGATTGCGAGCGGGTCAGCCGCGAAGTGTCGGCGCAGCTGGACGTGGAAGATCCGATCAGCGGCAACTACACGCTGGAAGTGTCCTCGCCCGGCGTGGACCGTCCGCTGTTCACCGCCGCGCAGTTCGCGCGCCACCAGGGCGAGTCGGCCAAGGTGGTGTTGAAGCTGCCGCAGCAGGGCCGTCGGCGCCTGCAGGGGCGCATCGCCCAGGTGGACGTGGACGCCGGCCGCATCGTGTTCGAGGTCGACGGCGCCGAACTGGCGGTGGACTTCGACAATATCGACAAGGCGCGGATCCTGCCTGACTGGGCGGCCCTGGGCCTGGCCCCGACCAAGCCGGGCAAGCCCCCCAAGCAGCCGGGTAGCACTCCCAAGCTGCCGGCCAAGCGCCCCACCAAGCGCCCCAAGCTGGCCGGCAAGACCGCAAAATCCAATAAGAAACCATCCAACGAACCGGCAGCCGACAAGGCTGCGCGCGGAGCGAAAGAATGAGCAAGGAACTGTTGCTGGTAGTCGACGCGGTGGCCAACGAAAAAGGCGTGCCGCGCGAAGTGATCTTCGACGCGATCGAGGCCGCCCTGGCCTCGGCGGCGAAGAAGCGCTACCCCGATCAGGACGTGTTGACGCGCGTCACCATCGATCACAAGGACGGCAATTACGAAACCTACCGCCGCTGGGAAGTGGTGGCCGACGACGTGGTGATGGAATCGCCGGACCGGCAGATCCGTCTGATGGACGCGGTCGACGAAGCCGAAGGCGTGGATGTGGGCGACTACATCGAAGAGCAGATCGAGAACCCGGATTTCGGGCGCATCGCCGCGCAGGCCGCCAAGCAGGTGATCGTGCAGCGCGTGCGCGAGGCCGAGCGCCAGCAGGTGGTGGACGCGTGGAAGGACCGCATCGGCGAACTGGTCACCGGCATAGTCAAGCGCGCCGAGCGCGGCAACATCTATGTCGATCTGGGCGGCAACGCCGAGGCCTTCATTCCCAAGGACAAGGGCATTCCGCGCGATGTGCTGCGCGCCGGCGACCGCGTCCGCGGCTACCTGGCCGAAGTGCGCTCGGAGCCGCGCGGCCCGCAGCTGTTCATCAGCCGCGCCGCGCCGGAATTCATGATCGAGCTGTTCAAGCTGGAAGTGCCGGAAGTGGGCCAGGGCCTGGTCGAGATCAAGGCCTGCGCACGCGATCCGGGCGACCGCGCCAAGATCGCGGTGCTGGCGCACGACACCCGCACCGACCCGATCGGCGCCTGCATCGGCATGCGCGGTTCGCGCGTGCAGGCAGTGTCCAACGAACTCAACGGCGAGCGCGTGGACATCGTGCTATGGAACGACAACCCGGCCAATTTCGTCATCAACGCGATGGCGCCGGCCGAGGTGCAGTCGATCATCGTAGATGAAGAAAAGCACTCGATGGACCTGGCGGTGGCCGAAGACCGGCTGGCCCAGGCGATCGGCAAGGGCGGCCAGAACGTGCGTCTGGCCAGCCGCCTGACCGGTTGGCAGCTCAACGTGATGACCGCCGAGCAGGTCGCGGCCAAGTCCGAGGCCGAGCAGACCGTCGCCCGCCAGCTGTTCATGGAAAAGCTGGAAGTGGACGAGGAAATCGCCGCGATCCTGGTCGCCGAGGGCTTCAACTCGGTCGAGGAGATCGCCTACGTGCCGGTCGGCGAGTTGCTGGCGGTGGAAGGCTTCGACGAGGACATCGTCGAGGAACTGCGGGCCCGCGCGCGCGATGCGTTGCTCAACGAGGCGCTGGCCGCCGAGGAAAGCGACGACAGCGGCGTGCCGGCGGCGGATTTGCTGGCGCTGGAAGGCATGGACGAGGCTACCGCGTACGCGCTGGCCAGCCATGGCGTGCGGACCAGCGAGGACCTGTCGGATCTGGCTGCGGACGAAATCCTCGAGTTCGGCATCGAGGATGTGGACCAGGAGCGCGCCGCTGCGCTCATCCTGGCAGCCCGTGCCGAGGAGATCGCCCGATTGGAACGCGGCGAATGAGTCAGCGATGAATGCCGCCCTGAACCGATCAGGGCTTAGAATCCGCGCTACCTTCGCACGTGAGGGGGCGCCAACCAGATCATAGGATCCGAATGTCGCAGCAAACCACCATCCGTAAGCTGGCCGAACTGGTGAATACGCCGGTCGATAAACTGCTGGTTCAACTGGCCGAGGCCGGAATGAAGTTCAGCGGTCCCGACCAGGTCGTGACCAGTACCGAAAAGATGAAGCTGCTCGGCTTCCTGCGCCGTACCCACGGCAAGACCGACAAGCCGGTCGAGGAAGAAGCCCAGGCCGCGCCGAAGAAGATCACCCTGAACCGGCGCAAGCTGCAGGAAGTGACGGTCAGCGCCGGTCGCAGCAAGACCACGGTCAACGTCGAGGTCCGGCAGAAGCGGACCTACGTCAAGACCGCCGAAGACCTCGCTGCCGAGCGCGCGGGCATGTCGTCGGGCGGACGGGTGGATGACGAGCGCGCGGAGATCCTGCGCAAGCTGGAAGCCTCCAAGCAGCGCAACCTGGCCGAACAGCAGAAGCTCGCCGAGCAGGACCGTGCGCGCGCCGATGAAATCGAGCGCAAGCGCAAGGAAGAGCAGGATGCGCGCGACCGCGTGGAAACCGAGCGCAAGGCCGCGCAGGCCGCGTTGGAAGCCCAGTCGGCGCCGCCGGCAGCTGCGTCCGCGGCTGCGCCTGCCGCCGCTGCGACCCCGAATGCCGGCACCGGTGCCGCCGCCGCGCCGCGCGCGCCGCGTCCGGCCAGCGCACCGCACCATCCGCCGAAGCCGGCCGCGCCGCGCAGCGACGACCGCAACGCCGGCAACAAGCACAAGACCCGCGGCTCGCACGTGATGGTCGCCGGCGTCGAGGACGACGACAGCACCAGCCGCTTCGCCGGCCAGCTGCACCTGTCCGCCGCCGATCGCGCGCGCCGTTCCAACGTGCGCGGCAAGCCGCGTGGCGGCAACAGCGGCGGCCGTCGCCAGCCCGAGGTCTCGCGCAGCGGCGGCGGCGCGCATGGCTTCGAGCGTCCGACCGCACCGGTGGTGCGCGAAGTGGCGATCGGCGAGACCATCACCGTGGCCGACCTGGCGCAGAAGCTGGCGCTGAAGGGCGGCGACGTGGTCAAGGCGCTGTTCAAGATGGGCGTGATGGCCACCATCACCCAGTCCATCGATCACGACACCGCGGCGCTGATCACCGAGGAGCTCGGCCACAAGCCGGTGCGCGCGGGCAGTGCCGATGCCGAGGACGCGCTGCTGGCGCACACCGAGGACGAGCAGGGCGAGAAGCGCTCGCGGCCGCCGGTGGTCACCATCATGGGTCACGTCGACCACGGCAAGACCTCGCTGCTGGACTACATTCGCCGCACCAAGGTCGCCTCGGGCGAAGCCGGCGGCATCACCCAGCACATCGGCGCGTACCACGTCGAAACCGATCGCGGCGTCATCAGCTTCCTGGATACCCCGGGCCATGCGGCCTTCACCTCGATGCGCGCGCGCGGCGCCAAGCTGACCGACATCGTGGTGCTGGTGGTGGCGGCCGACGACGGCGTGATGCCGCAGACGATCGAGGCGGTCAAGCACGCCAAGGCGGCCGGCGTGCCGCTGATCGTGGCGGTCAACAAGATCGACAAGTCCGGCGCCGATCCGCTGCGGGTCAAGAACGAACTGCTCTCGCAAGACGTGGTCGCCGAAGAATTCGGGGGCGACACCCAGTTCGTCGAAGTCTCGGCCAAGACCGGCGCGGGCATCGACACGCTGCTCGACGCGATCTCGCTGCAGGCTGAAGTGCTGGAACTGAAGGCGGTGTTCGATGGCCGCGCCAGCGGCGTGGTGATCGAATCCTCGCTGGACAAGGGCCGTGGCCCGGTGGCGACGGTGCTGGTGCAGCAGGGCAGCCTGAAGCGCGGCGACTACCTGGTGTGCGGCGTGCAGTACGGACGCGTGCGTGCGCTGTTCGACGAGACCGGCGGCCAGCCGGCCGAGGCCGGTCCGTCGATCCCGGTGCAGGTGCTGGGTCTGTCCGGCGTGCCGGATGCCGGCGACGACTTCGTCGTGGTCGACGACGAGCGCCTGGCCAAGGACGTGGCGCAGCAGCGCGAGGCCAAGCGCCGCGAGTCGCGCCTGGTGTCCTCGGCGGGCAGCCGCATGGAAGACATCATGTCGCAGCTCGGCAAGGGCGAAGGCCAGCTGTCGCTGAATCTGGTGATCAAGGCCGACGTGCAGGGTTCGGTGGAAGCGCTGAAGCAGTCGCTGGTGGCGCTGTCCAACGAGCAGATCCGCATCAACGTGATCCACTCCGGCGTCGGCGGCATCACCGAGTCCGATGCGAACTCGGCGCTGGCCTCCAAGGCCACGGTGATCGGCTTCAATGTGCGTGCGGACGCTTCGGCGCGGCGCATCATCGAAACCAACGGCGTGGACCTGCGCTACTTCTCGATCATCTATGACGTGATCGACCAGGTGAAGCAGGTGGCGTCCGGTCTGCTCGGCGTGGAAATCCGCGAAGAGATCATCGGTACCGCCCAGGTGCGCGACGTGTTCCGCAGCTCCAAGTTCGGTGCGGTCGCCGGCTGCATGGTCATCGAGGGCGTGGTCAAGCGCAACAAGCCGATCCGCGTGCTGCGCGACAACACCGTGGTGTTCGAGGGCGAGCTGGAATCGCTGCGTCGCTTCAAGGAGAACGTCGACGAGGTGCGCAACGGTACCGAGTGCGGTATCGGCGTGAAGGCCTACAACGACGTCAAGCCGGGCGATCAGATCGAGTGCTTCGAGCGCATCGAAGTGCAGCGCACGCTGTGATATAGCCGGGACTCGGGTCCCGGGACTCGGGACACGGAAAAGCAAAGGCGACAGCTCTTGCTTTCCGAGTCCCGAGTCCCGAGTCCCGAGTCCCGCATTAAAGAGATTCCGGACCATGGCAACAAAATCCTTTCACCGTACCGATCGCGTTTCCGCGCAGATCCGCCGCGACCTTGGCACGATCGTGCATTCGGCCGTGCGCGATCACGGCCTGCCGTCGGTCAGCGTTTCCGATGTCGAAGTCACCCGCGACCTGGCACATGCCAAGGTGTTCGTCACCGCATTGCTGCCCGAGCGCTCGGTCGAGGCGGTCAAGGGCCTCAAAGAGCTGGCGCCGCAACTGCGTAGCGAACTGGCACGGGCGATGAAGTTGCGCCACGTGCCCGAACTGCATTTCCACTACGACGATTCGGTCGATCGCGGCGAGCGCATCGACAACCTGCTGCGCGACATGCCAGAACTGCAGCAGCCGGAAGACCACGACGGCGACGGCGACAACGAGCCGGCTCCGTCCAAGGAGTGAGCGGTCGCACGATGCGCAAGCATCGATGCCGTATGCAAGTCGTGTTGACGAGCGGCAAGCAGGTCTTCTGTGCATCGGTGGCCGTGCTGCTCCAGCGTCGTCGCCTGCCGTAGTCGCATCCGCTGTCCGCCGCAGCTCGGCGGCTATTTCCCCAAGTCCGGCCTGCAGCATCGCAGGCCTCACCGTCCGACTCCCGATTCGCTTTTCCGAGTCCCGAGTCCCGAGTCCCCGGTCCCGATTGCCCCATGCCCGTCTTCGGCCCCCGACTGCCCCGCATCTCCTTCCGCCGCCTCGACGGCATCGTGCTGCTCGACAAGCCGGCCGGCATGAGTTCCAACGCGGCGCTGCAGGCGGCGCGGCGGCTGTTCCGTGCCGAGAAGGGCGGCCATACCGGTAGCCTGGATCCGCTGGCCACCGGCCTGCTGCCGCTGTGCTTCGGCGAGGCGACCAAGCTGGCCGGGCTGCTGCTGGGATCGGCCAAGGCCTATGAAGCCGAGATCGTGCTCGGCGTGAGCACCGACAGCGACGATGCCGACGGCGCGGTGCTGCGCACCCGGCCGGTGCCGCCGATCGATGCGGCGACCCTGCAGGCGGCGCTGGCGCCGCTGCGCGGACGCATCCGCCAGCGCGCGCCGATCTATTCGGCGCTGAAGCAGGGCGGCGAGCCGCTGTACGCCAAGGCGCGCCGCGGCGAGGCGATCGAGGCGCCGGAGCGCGAGGTCGAGGTCCACGCCATCGATGTGCTCGCCCACGAAGGCGAGCGCCTGCGCCTGCACGTGGCCTGCGGCTCCGGCACCTATATCCGCAGCCTGGCCCGCGACCTGGGCGAGGCGCTGGGCTGCGGCGCGCATATCGCCGGGCTGCGGCGCCTGTGGGTGGAGCCGTTCCGGCAACCGCAGATGGTGACACTTGAGCAACTGCAGCAGCTGGCCGCGCAGGAGCCGGAGGCTTTGGAAACGCAGCTGCTGCCGCTGGCCGCCGGCCTGGTCGACTTCCCGCCGTTGCGCCTGGACCCTGCTGCGGCGCAGCGTTTCCGCATGGGCCAGCGCCTGCGCGATGCCGCCTGGGCGCCGGGCGCGGTCGCGGTGTTCGGCGACGACGGCCTGCCGCTGGGGCTGGGCCAGGTCGATGGCGGCGGGCTGCTGGCGCCGCAGCGCATGTTCAACCTCTGATCCGCGGCCTGCCGAGCGGCCCGGCGCGGGCTGCCATGGCGCCGGCCTGGCCGTGACGCGGCGTTAACACCTTGTTCGTCCGGGCTGGGGCCGGTACAATTCGGCGGCCTTTACGGCAACCCTGCGCTCCGGCGCATCCTTCGCAATCGGCGAGCCAGGCGGTGCGTCCATCAGCACGTTCCTGCCGGCCCCGCATCTTTAGAGAAAACACACCATGTCCATCGACACCCAGAAAGTCATCGAAGAAAACAAGCGCGGCGCCGCCGACACCGGCTCCCCGGAAGTGCAGGTCGCCCTGCTGACCGCGCGCATCGAGCTGCTGACCGGCCACTTCAAGACCCACAAGAAGGACCACCACAGCCGCCGCGGCCTGCTGCAGATGGTCAACCGCCGCCGCAGCCTGCTCGACTATCTGAAGAAGAAGGATGGCGAGCGCTACAAGGCGCTGATCGAGAAGCTCGGCCTGCGTCGCTGAGGCAACGAACCCCACCGCGGCGCAGTGATGCGCCGCGGTTTTGTTTTGGGTAGTACCGTGGCCCGGGGAATGCTCCGCGCCGCCGGCCGGATCCTCCCGGCCACCCGCCAGCGGCATGGGCCGTCAGCGGTCCATTCGAAGACAGCATCATCCAAGGAAACCCCGTGGCAAAAATCACCAAAACCTTCCAGTACGGCAAGCACACCGTCACCCTCGAAACCGGCGAGATCGCCCGCCAGGCCGGCGGCGCCGTCATCGTCAAGATGGACGACACCGTACTGCTGGTCACCGCCGTCGCCGCCAAGAGCGCGCGCGAAGGTCAGGACTTCTTCCCGCTGACGGTCGACTATCAGGAGAAGTTCTACGCCGGCGGCCGCATCCCCGGCGGCTTCTTCAAGCGCGAGGGTCGTGCGACCGAGAAGGAGACGCTGATTTCGCGTCTGATCGACCGTCCGATCCGTCCGCTGTTCCCGGAGGACTACAAGAACGAAGTGCAGATCATCGCCACGGTGATGTCGATGAACCCGGACATCGACGGCGACATCGCCGCGCTGATCGGCGCCTCGGCCGCGCTGTCGCTGGCCGGCACCCCGTTCAACGGCCCGATCGGCGCCGCCAAGGTCGGCTACAAGAACGGCGAGTACATCCTCAACCCGACCATCACCGAGCTGAAGGATTCGCAGCTGGAGCTGGTCGTGGCCGGTACCGCCAATGCGGTGCTGATGGTCGAGTCCGAAGCGGCGCTGCTGTCGGAAGAAGTGATGCTGGGCGCGGTCACCTTCGGCCATCGCGAGATGCAGAAGGTCATCAACATCATCAACGAGCTGACCGTCGAAGCCGGCACCAAGCCGTCCGACTGGGTCGCCCCGGCGAAGAACGACGGCATGATCGCGGCGCTGAAGGAAGCGGTCGGCGATCAACTGGCCTCGGCCTTCCAGGTGCGCGACAAGCTGCAGCGTCGCGACGCGATCTCGGCGATCAAGAAGGACGTGCTGGCGCAGCTGACGCCGCGCGCCGCCGTCGAAGGCTGGGTCGTTGCCGACCTGTCCAAGGAATTCGGCGAGCTGGAATACCAGACCATGCGCGGTTCGGTGCTGAGCACCAAGGTGCGCATCGACGGCCGTGCGCTGGACACGGTGCGTCCGATCAGCGTCAAGGCCGGCGTGCTGCCGCGTACCCACGGCTCGGCGCTGTTCACCCGCGGCGAGACCCAGGCGATCGTCATCACCACGCTGGGCACCGCCCGCGACGGCCAGGTGATCGACGCGGTCAGCGGCGAGTACAAGGAAAACTTCCTGTTCCATTACAACTTCCCCCCCTACTCGGTGGGCGAGTGCGGCCGCTTCGGCGCGCCGAAGCGTCGCGAGATCGGCCACGGCCGCCTCGCCAAGCGCGGCGTGCTGGCAGTGATGCCTAGCATGGAAGAGTTCCCGTACACGATCCGCGTGGTCTCGGAAATCACCGAGTCCAACGGCTCCTCGTCGATGGCCTCGGTGTGCGGCAGCTCGCTGGCGCTGATGGACGCCGGCGTGCCGGTGAAGGCGCCGGTCGCGGGCATCGCGATGGGCCTGGTCAAGGAAGGCGACGACTTCGTGGTGCTGTCGGACATCCTGGGCGATGAAGATCACCTGGGCGACATGGACTTCAAGGTCGCCGGTACCGCCGAAGGCGTGTCCGCGCTGCAGATGGACATCAAGATCGAAGGCATCACCGAAGAGATCATGAAGCAGGCCCTGGCGCAGGCCAAGGCCGGCCGCCTGCACATCCTCGGCGAGATGGCCAGCGCGCTGACCACCCCGCGTTCGGAGCTGAGCGACTACGCGCCGCGCCTGCTGACGATCAAGATCCACCCGGACAAGATCCGCGAAGTGATCGGCAAGGGCGGCTCGACCATCCAGGCGATCACCAAGGAAACCGGCACCCAGATCGACATCCAGGACGACGGCACCATCGTCATCGCCTCGGTCAACGCGATCGCTGCGCAGGCCGCCAAGGCGCGCATCGAGCAGATCACCTCGGACGTGGAGCCGGGCCGCATCTACGAAGGCAAGGTCGCCAAGATCATGGACTTCGGTGCGTTCGTCACCATTCTGCCGGGCAAGGACGGCCTGGTGCACGTGTCGCAGATCTCCAGCGACCGCGTCGAGAAGGTCAGCGACGTGCTGAAGGAAGGCGATCTGGTCAAGGTCAAGGTGCTGGAAGTCGACAAGCAGGGCCGTATCCGCCTGTCGATGAAGGCCGTGGAAGAAGGCGAGGGCGTGACGGCCGAGTAAGCCGTCGGCGTCAACGTTGCACCAAGGAAAAAGCGGGCTTCGGCCCGCTTTTTTCATGCACGGCGTTTGCGCGCGATGCGCTCCGCGAGCGGCTGGAATGCGGCAGGCCGCGGTCCCTCGCGATTCCCTGCGATCCCCCTGTAGGAGCGGCTTCAGCCGCGACCGGGCGTTACCGGGAAGAAGGAAGACTTCGGTCGCGGCTGAAGCCGCTCCTACAAGAGCGATCCAGAAGTTCTAGCGAGGGACTCAGTCCGCCTCGTCGCCGATCGCCGCATAGCGCGCCAGGTGCGCCGACAGCGGCCCCGGATGCGCCAGTTGATAGCCTTGCCCGTAGCGCGCGCCCAGCGCCTGCAGCGTGGCCAGTTCGCTCTCGGTCTCGATGCCCTCGACAATGACGCTGGCATCGGTCTCGGCGGCGAAGGACAGGATCGCCAGCGCCAGCCGCTGGCGCCGCGGTTCGGCGTCGATGCCGCGGGTCAGGGTCAGGTCCAGCTTGATGATGTCCGGCGACAGGTGCAGCAGGTGGCGCAGGCTGGCGAAACCGGTGCCGGCGTCGTCCAGCGCGATGCGCAGGCCTTGTCGCTGCAGCGCGCCGATATGCTCGGACAGGCGCGGGTAGTCCGGCGCCTGCAACTGCTCGGTGATCTCCAGCACCACCCGCGACAGGTCGTGGCCGTGCAGTAGCGCCTCCAATTGCGGGTGCAGCAGGGTCTGCGCGGAGACGTTGATCGCCAGGTACAGCGGCGCCGGCAGCTGCGCCAGCAACTGCAGCGCCTTGCGCGCCGCGGCCAGCTCCAGTTCCAGCGCCAGCCCGACCTTGCTCGCGTCGTCGAACCAGCGCAGCGGCGCCAGGCCGGGATTGGAAGGGAATCGCGACAAGGCTTCCACGCCGACGATGCGCTGCGTGGACAGCGTCAGCACAGGCTGGGTCACGATCTGCAGGCGCTCGTTGGCGACCACCTCGCGGATCCGCGTGGCGATCGCCGCCTTCTCGCGGAACGCGTGCTTCTCCGCGTTCTGGCGGCGCGCGATATCGGTCTGCAGCGCGGCGCGGTCCATCGCCAGCGCCAGCGTCGCGCCGACCAGGGTCGCCAGCATTTCCAGCGTGCGCACGTCCTGCGGGGTGTAGCTGCAGGGGTAGGGCGACATCACCTTGAGCACGCCGATGCCGCGATCGCCATAGCTGAGCGGCACCACCAGCATCGAGCGCAGGCCGACCTTGCGGCAGGCATCGAGATTGACCCGCGGGTCCTGTTCCGAATCGTCGCACTGCAGCACCTTGCCGCTGCGCATGCACAGTCCGGACAGACTGCCGTTGCTGGGCAGGCGCAGGCCCAGATGCTGTTCGGCGGTGCCGCTGGCCGACCAGTACAGCATGTCGTTGCCGTCGCACATCTCCACCACCGCGCCGTTGGAGCGGGTCAGCTCCTGCGCGCGGCGGGTCACCACATCGACCACTTGCAATGGGTCGCTGCCGGCGGCGGCGATCTCGCCCTGGGCGAGGATGATCCGCGACAGCAGCAGCGCATCCTCGCTCATCGCCGAGGCAACGGGGCCACGTTCGGCAGCGGTATCGGCGGGGCGCTGGACCCAGTCCGAAACGTCGGGTTCCTTGGTCATGCCGCGATCATGCGCTCATGGTTCGGCGCAGGGCAATCGGCACGCGCCGGGGTTGCGCTAGCGAAGCACGGAACTGCCGTGCGCATCCCACTGCGCCGCCGGATGCCGTATCGCGGCGCTCAGCCCGTGGCGCCCTTGCGCGGCTTGCCGTACAGGCTGCGCAGTTCGTCCTTGGCCTGTTCCAGCACCTCGCGGCGCTGGGCCGGCAGCTGCTTGCCGGCGCGGTTGATGTAGAAGGTCAGCATCGACATCGCCGAACGGTAGGGACCGGTGCGGCGCCGCGCGCTCTGGTCGGCGGAGTGCTTGAGCGAACGGGCGATGGACACCGGGTCGTCGCGTTCGAACACGCTGGGCGTGAGCTCCAGCGCATCGCTGCTCTCGTTGACGCGCTGCACCCAGTGGGCGGTGGAAACATTCGAGCTGCTGTGTGCCATTGGTGATGCTCCTTGGCTAGTGAAGTGAAGAGGTGGAGTCGACGCGGAATCGCCATGCCGCCGATGGCGAGCGAATGGATGGAGCGGAGAAACGATCGTCGCCAGTGCGGACGTTGCCGCGATGTCCGCCGATGCCGCGCACGCGCGTCGCGATGCGCTGTTGCGCGTTGACGCCAGCGCGGACCATGCGTGCGTTGCGCAATGCCACCGCCTGCGCGCAGGCATGTGCCGCGACGGCGTGGCTGCGTCGGCGTCGACGCGGTTGTTCGATCATGCTGCCATGCTGCATGCAAGGCTCCCCGAAGCGAATTTCACGTCCGTTGCGCGAATCCTGGATGCGCAGACGTGACGTCATCGACAACATAACCGCGCATGTCGGGGTGCGTGGTAGACAGCGACGCTTTCACTGAACCATTAACCGAAACCCCCTTGAAAACAGCTGCGCCGCGCAGGCGCGCTTGATCTGCGTTGGTAACGTCACCATGTTTTCGATTACGCGATTGACTCGATTGTCGTACCGAGGACAATCCGGACATTCCCTCTTTTCGCCGCAGTGCATTCGATCGCGACGGTGCGTCGCAGGAGACCGCATGTCGTTCGTGCAAGCACGCTTCCATCCTGCCGTCGCCCGTTGGTTCGAGCGCTTTTTTGCCGCGCCGACGCCGGCGCAGCTGGCCGCCTGGCCGGCGATCCAGGGCGGGCGGCATACCTTGGTGGCGGCGCCCACCGGTTCCGGCAAGACCCTCACCGCGTTCCTTGCCGCGCTCGATGCGCTGCTGCGTGAAGGCCTGCGCGGTGGCGGGCTCGCCGATCGCACCCAGGTGCTGTACGTATCGCCGCTGAAAGCGCTTTCAAACGATATCCAGCTCAATCTCGAGGCGCCGCTCGCCGGCATCCGCGCCGAGCTGGCTGCGCTGGGCCTGCCCGATGTGGAGATCCGCACCGCGGTGCGCACCGGCGACACGCCGCAGCGCGAGCGCGCGCAGGCGCGGCGGCGTCCGCCGCATGTGCTGGTGACCACGCCCGAGTCGCTGTACGTGCTGCTCGGGTCGGCGTCCGGGCGCGACGCGCTGCGCCACGTGCGCACGGTGATCGTCGACGAGATCCACGCGCTGGCGGCGAACAAGCGCGGCAGCCACCTGGCGCTGTCGCTGCAGCGGCTGCAGCAGCTGTGCGCGACGCCGCCGCTGCGCATCGGCCTGTCGGCGACGCAGAAGCCGATCGATGCGGTCGCGCGCTTTCTGGTCGGCAGCGCGGCGGTGCACGCGGGGCAACCGGATTGCGCGATCGTCGACATCGGCTATGCGCGTGCCCGCGACCTGGCGCTGGAGCTGCCGCCGACGCCGCTCAGCGTGACCATGTCCAACGACCAGTGGCAGCAGGTGTACGCGCGCCTGGCCGAGCTGGTGCGTGCGCATCGCACCACGCTGGTGTTCGTCAACACCCGGCGTATGGCCGAACGCACCGCGCGGCACCTGGGCGAGTTGCTCGGCAACGATGCGGTGGCGGCGCACCACGGCAGCCTGGCGCGCGAGGCGCGGCTGCTCGCCGAGCAGCGGCTCAAGGCCGGCCAACTGCAGGTGCTGGTCGCCACCGCCTCGCTGGAACTGGGCCTGGACATCGGCGACGTGGACCTGGTGTGCCAGCTCGGCTCGCCGCGTTCGATCGCCAGTTTCCTGCAGCGCGCCGGGCGTTCCGGGCATGCCGTCGGCGGCACGCCGAAGGCGCGGCTGTTCCCGCAGTCGCGCGACGACCTGGTCGAATGCGCGGCACTGCTCGACTGCGTGCGCCGCGGCGAACTGGATGCGCTGCGCATCCTCGACGCGCCGCTGGACGTGCTGGCGCAGCAACTGGTGGCCGAGGTGGCCTGCCAGGAATGGGACGAGGACGCGCTGTACGCGCTGGTGCGCGGCGCCTGGCCGTACGCGACGCTGCCGCGCGAGCGCTTCGACACGGTGCTGCGAATGCTGTGCGACGGTTTCAGCACGCGGCTGGGTCCGCGCGCCGGTTATCTGCATCGCGACGCGGTGCATCGCCGCGTGCGCGAGCGCCGCGGCGCGCGCATGGCGGCGCTGACCTCCGGCGGCACCATTCCCGAGACCGGCGACTACAGCGTGTTGCTGGAGCCGCAGGCCGAGACCATCGGCACCGTCAACGAAGACTTCGCGGTGGAGAGCCTCAGCGGCGACGTGTTCCAGCTCGGCAATGCCAGCTATCGCATCCTGCGCGTGGAACCGGGGAAGGTGCGGGTGGAAGACGCGCGCGGCGCGCCGCCGAACATCCCGTTCTGGCTCGGCGAGGCGCCGGGGCGCAGCGACGAGCTGTCGGCCGGCGTGTCGCGGCTGCGCGCGCAGCTGGAGCAGTGTCTGGAGCAGGGCGGCGCGGCGCAGGCGCTGGCCTGGCTGCAGCAGGAACTGGCGCTGGACGCCGCCGCCGCGCAGCAACTGTTGGACTATCTGGGCCGCGCGCGTACCGCGTTGGGCGCGCTGCCCACGCAGCGCTGCATCGTGCTGGAGCGCTTCTTCGATGACAGCGGCGGCACCCAGCTGGTGATCCACAGCGTGTACGGCAGCCGCATCAATCGCGCCTGGGGCCTGGCCCTGCGCAAGCGCTTCTGCCGCACCTTCAATTTCGAACTGCAGGCGGCCGCCACCGAGGACGCGATCGTGCTGTCGCTGTCGACCCGGCACAGCTTCGCGCTGGAAGAGGTCGCGCGCTATCTGCATGCGTCGTCGGCGCTGGAGGTGCTGGTGCAGGCCTTGCTGGATGCGCCGCTGTTCGGCGTGCGCTGGCGCTGGAACGCCACCAACGCGCTGGCCTTGCCGCGCTTCACCGGCGGGCGCAAGGTCGCCCCGCAGCTGCAGCGGATGAAGTCGGAAGACCTGCTGGCCACGGTGTTCCCGGACCAGGTCGCCTGCGCCGAGAACCTGGCCGGCGAGCGCGAGATCCCCGAACACCCGCTGGTCGCGCAGACCCTGCACGACTGCCTGCACGAGGCGATGGACAGCGACGGCTGGCTGCAGCTGCTGCGCGGCATCGAGGACGGCAGCGTGCGCGTGCTGGCGCGCGATCTGGCGGCACCGTCGCCGCTGGCGGCCGAGGCGCTGGACGCGCGGCCGTACGCGTTCCTCGACGATGCGCCGCTGGAAGAGCGCCGCACCCAGGCCGTGCACAGCCGCCGCTACCACGATCCGGGCAGCGCCGACGACCTTGGTCAACTCGATCCGGAGGCGATCGCCGCGGTGCGCGAGGAAGCCTGGCCGCAGCCGCGCAGCCGCGACGAGATGCACGAGGCGCTGGTCGCGCTCGGCGTGCTGACCGACCGCGAGGCCGCCGCACACCCGGCGTGGTCGAACTGGCTGGCCGAGCTGGCCGCCGATGCGCGTGCCACCCGCTTGCAGGGCAGCGGCGGCGACGGCATCGCGCTGTGGGTCGCGGCCGAGTCGCTGGCGCTGATCGCGCCGCTGTATCCGCAGGCCGCCGCGCAGCCACGCATCGCGGTGCCGCAGGGCTACGCGATCGACGAATGGCAGCGCGACCACGCGCTGCGCGAACTGCTGCGCTCGCGCCTGGCGGCCCTGGGGCCGGTGACCGCGGCGGCGCTGGCCACGCCGCTGCAGATGCCGCTGCGCGAGGTGCAGGCGGCCCTGCTGGCGTTGCAACAGGATGGCTACATCCTGCCCGGCCGCTTCACTCCCGAGGCCGGCGCCGACGAGTGGTGCGAGCGCCATCTGCTGGCGCGCATCCACCGCTACACGCTGGGCCGGCTGCGCCGCGAGATCGAACCGGTGGCGCCGCGTGACTACGCGCGCTTCCTGTTCCGCTGGCAGCACCTGGACGGCGAAGGCCGCGTCGCCGGCGCGGAAGCGCTGGCCAGCGTGCTGGCGCAGCTGGAGGGCTTCGAGGCGCCGGCGGCGCTGTGGGAGGCCGACCTGCTGCCGGCACGGGTGCGCGACTACGCGCCGGCCTGGCTGGACGAACTGTGCAGTGCCGGGCGCACGCTGTGGACGCGGCTGCGCCCGACCGCGGCCAGCGCAGTCGGTGCGGGCGGCACCGGCTCGCTGCGCAGCACGCCGATCCTGCTGCTGCCGCGGCGCAGCGCCGCGCAGTGGTCGCGCCTGGCGCCGGCGGCGGCTGAGCCGGGCACGCTCGGTTCGCGCGCGCAGAAGGTCGCCGATTACCTGGGGACGCACGGCGCCTCGTTCTTCGACGAGATCGCCGATGCGACGCGGCTGCTGTCCACCGAACTGGAAGAGGCGCTGGCCGAGCTGGTGGCCGCAGGCCGCATCCACTGCGACAGCTACGCCGGCCTGCGCGCATTGCTGGTGCCGGCATCGAAGCGGCCGTCGGCGCTGGCGCGGCGCCGACGGCGGGTGCCGCTGTACGGCATCCAGGATGCCGGACGCTGGGCGCTGCTGCGCGTTGCTGCGGATGCCGGCGACGCCGCGGCGCGCGGCGAGGCACTCGACCACCTGGCGCGGACCTTGCTGCGCCGCTACGGCGTGATCTGCTGGCGCCTGCTCGAACGCGAGGCAGCGTGGCTGCCGCCGTGGCGCGAGCTGCTGCGCGTCTATCAGCGCCTGGAGGCGCGCGGCGAGATCCGCGGCGGGCGCTTCATCAGCGGGCTGTCCGGCGAACAGTTCGCGTTGCCCGAGGCGATCGGCCTGCTGCGCCAGGTGCGGCGCCAGCCGCACGACGGCGCCTGGTTGTGCGTGGCCGCGGCCGATCCGGCCAACCTGCTCGGCAGCGTGCTGCCGGGCAACCGGGTGCCGCGCGTGCCCGGCGCGCGCGTGCTGTACCGCGACGGCGTGCCGATGGCGACGTGGGTGGCGGAGCGGTTCGAGCCGTTGCAGGACCTGAGCGCGGCCGACAGCGCGGTGGCGCGGCAAAGGCTGACCGAGACGGCGGGATCGGGCACTCGGGATGCGATCGCCGCGATGCTTGCCGGCTTGCGCGGACGCGCGACGCTCGCCGACACCCCTGTTCAGTAACGTATTTCATTCAGGGACTGCACGGCGACGTTGCCCGCGGGTGAAATTTTCACGTCTTGTCTACAAATATCCTAGGTTTGCATCCCAGTTCGAATCTGCCTGCAAACGGGCGGAATCCGCCATGCAGGACAAGTGCTGCATGCACCTCCGAGCCTGGCCGAGCCTCGTTCTGCGCCGCTAAAACAACGTTCCTAAAGGCTCTGCCCGTATTCACAAAAGCATTACAAACGAGCGCTTGTGTGCCGAATTCCGCAGCTGCTGCGTCGATTAAAGGCGACTTTCCGGGTTGCCGATAGCCTTCAGGCAACGGGCGAACGCAGCGCCGCGTCGGGTCTCTCGGTCGCATCGCATACGCCGTCGCCATCGTTCCCGATCCACGAGGTGCAGCGGGAAGGACATCCAGACGCGTCGTCGTGGCGCGGTCGTCAGCAAACAATCGGGGAAGACATCATGTTGGGCAATATGAAAATCGGCGTCAGGCTCACCTGCGCGTTCTTGATCGTGGCGGCCATCGGCGCCTGCATCGGCGCGATCGGCATCCGCAATTCCGGACGCATCAACGACTACGCCACGGTGCTGTACGAGCGCGAACTGCTCGGCCTGTCCAACATCAAGGAAGCCAACGTCAACCTGATCTATGCCGGCCGCGCGCGGTCCAACCTGCAACTGGCCACCACCCAGGAAGAGCGCGCCAAGCATCTGGCCAGCATCGATAAATACACGGCTAACGTGATCGACTACGTGGCCAAGGCGCGTACCTCGTTCGATAGTCCCGAGTCCAAGGCCAAGCTGGCGCGCTTCGACGAGGTATGGAAGCAGTACCTGACGCATCGCGCCCAGTTCATCGAAAAAGCGGCGCAGCAACCGCTGCAGCAGCCCAATCCGGAACTCATCGCGCTGTCGGCCGCGGTGCGTGGCGCCTCCGACGAACTCGACACGCTGATGAGCGAACTGGCCACCATCAAGGAAACCCGTGCGGCTGAGGCCAGCGCTGCGACCACCGCCATCCATGTCAGCGGCACCAGGATGCTGACCGCGATCATCGCCGGCGGCGTATTGCTCGGCATCGGTCTGGGCTTCTTCATCAGCCGCAGCGTGACCAGGCCGATCGGCAGGGCGGTGGATGTCGCCAATGCATTGGCCGAGGGCGACCTGAGCATCGTGATCGAGAGCACGTCGAAGGACGAGGCCGGGCAACTGCTGCTGGCGATGCAGCGCATGGTCGAGAAACTGCAGCAGGTGGTCGGCGAGGTCAACGCCAGCGCGCAGACCCTTGCCGGCGCGTCGGAGGAAGTCAGCGCGACCGCGCAGTCGCTGAGCCAGGCCTCGACCGAGCAGGCCGCGGGCGTGGAGGAAACCAGCGCCTCGCTGGAGCAGATGACCGCCTCGATCGGGCAGAACACCGAGAACGCGCGCATCACCGACGGCATGGCCGCGCAGGCCGCCAAGGAAACCGTGGAAGGCGGCGAAGCGGTGGTCGCCACGGTGGCGGCGATGAAGCAGATCGCGCAGAAGATCGGCATCATCGACGACATCGCCTACCAGACCAACCTGCTCGCGCTGAACGCGGCGATCGAAGCGGCGCGCGCCGGCGAGCACGGCAAGGGCTTCGCCGTCGTCGCCGCGGAAGTGCGCAAGCTGGCCGAACGCAGCCAGGTGGCCGCGCAGGAGATCGGCGAGGTCGCCGGCTCCAGCGTGGAACTGGCGGAGAAGGCCGGTCGCCTGCTGGAGACCATCGTGCCCAGCATCAAGAAGACCTCGGACCTGGTGCAGGAGATCGCCGCGGCGTCGCAGGAGCAGTCCTCCGGCGTGGCGCAGATCAATTCGGCGGTAGTGCAGCTGAGCCAGACCACGCAGCAGAACGCCACCGCGTCCGAGGAGCTGGCCGCGACCGCCGAGGAAATGAGTTCGCAGGCCGAATACCTGCAGCAGTCGATGGCGTTCTTCCGCCTGGGCCATGGCGAAGCGCCGCGCCCGCCGCGCGCCGTGGACAAGCCCAGCGCCAAGGCCGTCGGCAGCAGCCGCGTCGAATCCAAGCGTGCGCGCCCGCGCGTGGCGCAGCCGGCGTACGCGATGGCGAATCCGGACGAATCCCAGTTCGCAAGCTTCTGAGGAGCAGACCATGGCTACGCATCTGGACAACGCAGCGGCGGTGCCGCTGCAGACGCAGGAGGCGCCGTCGCAGTTCCTGACATTCCAGCTGGAACAGGAGCTGTTCGGGCTGAACATCGACGGCATCCACGAGATCATCGAATACCGTGCGCCGACGCCGGTCCCGACCATGCCGGCCTGCGTGCGCGGCGTGATCAACCTGCGCGGCGCGGTGGTGCCGGTGGTGGACCTGCAACTGCGGCTGGGTCGCGCGCCCAGCCGCATCAGCCGGCGCAGCTGCATCGTCATCGTCAGCGCCGCGGAAGGCGGCACGATCCAGGCGTTCGGCCTGCTGGTCGATGCGGTCAGCGCCGTGCTGGATATCCCGGCGCAACAGATCGAGGCGGCGCCCTCGTTCGGCAGCGGCATCCGCGACGAGTTGCTGCAGGGCATGGGCAAGCTGGAAGACCGGCTGGTGATCCTGCTGGATCGCGCGCGCCTGCTGCGCGTGGACGAGATCGCCGACGTGGCGTTGCCGGCCGCGGCCTGAGGCGGCGCAGCCGCGCCACTGCACCGGCGCGGTGGTTGGATGCTTCGTGGCGGTGTGGACTCGGCGCCTGCGCAACGCGGGCGCTGCGGCCGCGGGCACCGCAGGCGGTGGTGTGCCGGCCAGAAGCGGCATCGTCCGAAGCGACAGGCGCTCGCCGTGATATGCGCATAACGGCCGCCTCGCTAGTGTCTGCGCAACAGGGCATCCGCCCGCCATCGCGAGATCCGGACATGGCAGACAACGACAAGCAGCCCGACCAGCAGCAGGGCATCCAGGACGGTCGGCAGGACCGCGCGCAGGACGATGTGGCCAAGCAGCGCCCCGGCCTGGAGGACGAGAAGTTGCGCGAAGCGCACGAGCGCGGGCCCAAGTCCGGCGATGGCCAGAAGACCGGCTGAGCCGCGTTTCGCGCGCCGCCATCGCCGTGGCCTGCGTGGTGGCCGCGGCGTGGCGCCAGCGCGCAGACACAAACGCGCAGACACAAAAAAGCCCCGGAGGCGACTCCGAGGCTTTTCGTCTGAACAAGTGGTGGAGCGGAAGGGGATCGAACCCTCGACCTTCGCATTGCGAACGCGACGCTCTCCCAGCTGAGCTACCGCCCCACATCAGACGCATAGTCTAACTGGCCCGGGGCATGCGTGCCAAGAGGGGCGATGCGGGGCGAGGGCGGCGCGGCGCGCGCAGGGCCTTCGCACACCTGCCGGTCCGCCGTCGCTGAACGCGGGAATGCGACGCCGTCTCCGGGCAACCGCCAGGCAGAGTCGATATAATCGTGGGCCGAAATCTTCGCCAGACGATTTCGTCGTTCCGGATGAAATATTCCGTCCGTTCCAAATCTTTTATCCACGGGTCTTTGAAAAAATGACGGAAGTTCGCAACTTGCAACAACTCGCCGAAGCCAAGGCCAAGCTGCACGAAGAGATTCGCAAGCTGGAAGAGCAGGAGAAGCAGGCGCGCGAAGGCGAGACCAGCGCTGCGCACGCCAACATCCTGTCGCTGCTCGAGCAGTTCGCCGAGTTCTTCAGCGCCAAGCAGCGCAACGAGATCGCCGCCTACGTGACCAGCGCCGCGCCGAAGGCTGCCAGCACCAAGTCCGCCGGCGGCCGCAGCGAGGTCAAGCCGAAGTACCAGCTGCCGCACACCGGCGAGACCTGGTCCGGGCGCGGCCGCACGCCGAAGGCGTTCGCCGCATGGGAAGGCACCGCCGCCTACAACGAATGGAAGGCGCGCCATCCGGATCTGAAGTTCCCGCTGGTCAAATACTGATCGGTCGAAAAAGGCCAGGGTTCCTGGCCTTTTTTATGCGCGATGATTTTATGCGCGGCATTGGCGCCGCCTGCGCTTTGTCGCGGATAAAAACCGTGGCGGAGAAAGCGGGGCGTTGAAGGGAATGCGCCTGGAATAATCGAAGGCCGGCGGCGACATAGTCGTCGCTGCGACCGTGTCGCCGCTGTGGCCCCCTGTAGGAGCGGCTTCAGCCGCGACAGACGCTATCGGTAACGCCCGTCGCGGCTGAAGCCGCTCCTACAAATAGCTTCAGGTCGTTAGCCCGCGTTGCCGAGCAGTGGCTGCAGCGTCGCTTCCAGTTCGCGCCGGCGCCAGCCGGCCAGCGGCTGCGGCCATTGGCCGCTTTCCAGCAAGGCTTCCAGGTGCTTGCGCGAGGCGAGCAGGCCGTCGGGCAGGCCGAGTGCGGCGCTGCGTGCGGACACCGCGTCCTGCAGCCGCTTCAACGCCGCCTTGTTGTCGTCGCTGGAAGTCAGCGCCAGCGGCGCGTCCGCTTCGTCGGGCAGCGGCGTGGTCAGCGCCTGCCACAGCGCGTCGCCGAGCTTGCGCGGCGCCTTGGGGTGCTTGTCCAGCATCGCCTGCAGTTCGTCGCGGTCGGAAGGCGGGAAGCGCGCCAGGGTGGCGGCCAGTTCGTTGTCCAGGATCCAGCTGCGCGGCTTGTCGCTGTGCCGCGCCTGCACGTCGCGCCAGCGCAGCAGGCGCAACAGCCGCTGCTGCGCGGGCCGGTCCATGAACTGCGCCGAGCGCATGCCCAGGTGCGGCCAGCGTTCGCCTTCGTCATGCTCCACGGTGCCGAGCAGGCGCTCGCCGTCCTCGTGCAGCCAGGCGCTGCGGTCCAGCCGCTGCAGCCGTTCCTGCAGCGCATCGTGGATCGCGAACAGGTGGCGCACATCGTCGGCGGCGTAGTCCAGTTGCGCCGGCGACAGCGGGCGGCGCAGCCAGTCCGAGCGGGTTTCGCCCTTGGCCAGGTGCACCCCGGTGATTTCCAGCACCAGCTTCTGGTAGCCCATGCCGGCGCCGATGCCGGCCAGGCCGGCGCCGATCTGGGTGTCGAACAACGGCCGCGGCAGCGCGCCGCAGGCGCATTTGAACGCGACCAGGTCTTCGCTGGCGCTGTGCATGACCTTGAGGATGGCCGGGTCCGAGAGCCACGGCGCCAGCGCTTGCGGCATGCCGGGAATCAGCGGGTCGATCAGCAGGATTTCGTCTGCCACCGCCATCTGCACCAGCGCCAGTTGCGGCCAGTAGGTACGTTCGCGGACGAATTCGGTATCCAGGCCGATCCTGGCCGGGCGCTGCGCCAGCCGTTCGGCCAGCTCGGCGGGTTGCTTGATCCAATAGGGCACGTGGTTTCCGTCGAATGCAGGGTTTGCTCAGGCAGGCGAGAATAGCCTAACGTCGGCCCGCCGGCCGCACGGACGGGGTGGCGCGGATGCCATCGGGAGGCCAATGTCGTTGGGAGGAAGCGTGCGTACGAGCGGCACCGTGATCGCCTGGAACCTGTTGGCCGCGTTGGCGTGCGGCTGCAGCGGGCCGGCGCCTGCGCCGCCGGCGCAACCCGCCAGACCGGCGCCCGCCAAGCCTGCGCAGGCGCCGGCAACGGCCGCCGGCAAGCCGGTGCAGGCGCCCAGCGTCACCATCGGCGGCGAGGATGCGGCCGAGACGGTGGCGCGCTGGCAGCCGCCGCTGCCGACGCTCGAGCGCGCGCAACTGGCGCAGGCGCGCCGCGACGCCGCGCGCGCGCTGGCCGAGGACCGCCTGTTCGAGGACGCGCAATCGGCGATCCCGCTGTACCTGGCGATCCGCGCGCTGGCGCCGCAGGACCCGGTCGCGCGCGACGGCCTGCGCACCGCGCGGCGCCGGCTGCTGCAACGCGGCGACGAACTGTTGCGCGCATCGGAGCAGCAGGAACAGGCGCTGGAGCGCGCCGATCGCATCGCGATGGTGGCGCTGTCGCTGGATGCCGACGATCCGGCGGTGCGGCGCCTGCAGCAGCGGGTGGAGACCGCGCAGCGGGTGCTGGCCTACAACCGTGCCGGTGAAGACGATCTGCGTGCCGGTCGGCTCGGCGAGGACGGCAACGGCGCGCTGGCCAACTTCCGCGACGCGCTGCAACTGGACGCCGACGATGCGCGCGCGCGGCAGGGCGTGGCGGCGGTGGAGAGCGCGCTGATCCGGCGCGCCGAGGCGGCCGCGACGGTGTCCGATTTCGCCGCCGCCGGCAGCTGGCTGGCGCGGGCGGCGCGGATCCGCGACGCCGCCGCCACCGTGCGCGACGCGCGTGCGCGGGTGGAAGGCGTGCGCAGCGCGCGCATCGCCGGCCTGCGCGATGCCGGCCTGCGCGACCTGGCCACGCCGGCCGGACTGAAGGCGGCGCGCGAGAAACTGGGCGAGGTGTTGCGCATCGCCGATCCGGGCGATGCGGTGGCGGCGATGCTGCGCGAGCGCATCGACCTGGCCACCCACTACGGCAGCTTCCGCCCCGGCCAGGTGTTCACCGACGGCATGAGCAACGGCGAGCGCGGGCCGCAGATGATCGTGGTGCCGCACGGCGGCTTCCGCATGGGCGCCAGCGAGACCGAGCCGGGCGCGATGCCGGCGGAGCAGCCGCTGCACTACGTGCGCTTCGACCGCGGCTTCGCGATGTCGATCACCGAGGTCACCGTGGCCGAGTTCCGTCGCTTCGTCGAGGTCAGCGGCGCGCGGCCGCGCGCGACCCGGCGCGGGCATTCGATCGTCTACGACGAGCGCAGCGGCAACTTCGTGCGCCGCAGCGGCACCGACTGGCAGTCCGGCTACAACGGTGCGCGCGCCGCGCCGAACAGCCCGGTGATGCACGTCAGCGTGCGCGATGCCGAGGCCTACGCGGCGTGGCTGTCGCAGCAGACCGGGCGCCACTACCGGCTGCCCAGCGAGGCCGAGTTCGAATACGCGCTGCGCGCCGGCGGCCGCGGCCGCTATCCCTGGGGCAACGCCGGCACCCCGCCGCGCGGCGCCGGCAACTTCACCGGCGGCGGCGACGTCTCGCCCAGCGGCCGGCACTGGAACAACGCCTTCGTCGGCTATGCCGACGGCTTCTGGGGGCCGGCGCCGGTCGCCAGCTTCAAGGCCAACGCCTGGGGCCTGCACGACATGGGCGGCAACCTCAGCGAGTGGGTCGCCGATTGCTGGCATTCCAGCTACCGCCGTGCGCCGGCCGACGGCGCCGCCTGGTACAACCCCGGCTGCCGCTCGCGGGTGGTGCGCGGCGGCAACTGGGCCAACGCGCCGGAACAGACCCGTGCCGCCTGGCGGCTGATGCAGGACTCCGACACCACCAGCGCCCGCGTCGGTTTCCGCCTGGTGCGCGGAATTTGACGCGGCCTCGCGCCGCCCGTCGCTACAGTGCCGCGGACAGGCAGGCGCCATCGCCGCCCACCAGCCAGCAAGGGGATTGGATATGAGCAACGTCTTCGGCCGCCAGGGCGGGGAACAGGGTGGGGGCCGCCGCGGGCCGCTGGGCGGCGTGCGCTGGCTGGTGCTGCTGGGTTTCGCGGTGTACGCCGGGTATTACTGGTTCTCCAACCGCAGCGAGGATCCGTACACCGGCGAGAAGGTGCTGATCGACAATTCGCTCGGCGTCGAGGACGAGAAGGCGCTGGGCCTGCAGGCGTACCAGGAGATCCTGGCGCAGGAACATCCGGTCGATCCGCAGTCGCAGGTGGCGCAGCAGGTGCGCGCGATCGCGCAGCGGCTGATCGCCAAGGTCGATGTGGTCGAGGACGCCCTGGCTGCCGAGCACGGCATGCAGGCCAAGCACTACGCGCGCGGCTTCGACTGGGACGTCAACGTGATCGAGTCCGAGCAGGCCAATGCGTTCTGCCTGCCCGGCGGCAAGATGGCGGTCTACACCGGCCTGTTGCCGGTGGCCAAAAATGCCGATGCGATGGCGGTAGTGATGGGCCACGAAATCGCGCACGCGCTGCTGCGCCACGGCGCGCAACGCATGGCGCAGCAGAAGCTGACCCAGATCGGGCAGATGGCCGGCGCGGCCAGCGGCATGGACCCGCAACAGCAGCAGATGGCGATGGCGGCGATGGGCTATGGCTACCTGCTGCCGTACGCACGCAGCCACGAGACCCAGGCCGACGAGGTCGGGCTGATGCTGGCCGCGGCGGCCTGCTTCGATCCGCAGGAGGCGGTGCCACTGTGGGAGCGGATGAGCGCCAGCAGTGGCGGTCAGGCGCCGCCGGAGTTCTCCTCCACCCACCCGAATCCGGGTACGCGGATCCAGAACCTGCAGGCGCTGATGCCCAAGGCGATGGAGTACCGGCAGCGCTTCTGCGAATCGGCGAAGACGGCGCAGCGATGAGCGTGGTGGCGGCCGCGGGCGATTGAGCTGGCGTCCGCCGTTCCCCGGCTTCAGCTGCGCACGCCGGGGTATGCGCAGTCCGCGCGCGCTTGTGCTCAGTGCTTGGACACTTGCACCGCCGCGGTCTTTGCCGCTTCTGCCGCCGCGTCCGCTGCTGCTGCCGCATCTTCCGTTGCGTCCGTGTCCGCCGCCTGTGGCGCGACGAGGCGCTGCCCGATCGCCAGCAGTTCGACGAACTCGCGGCGGTCGCCATTGCGGTCCTCGCCGGTCGCCGCGCGCGACGCGCTGGTCACCTGCGCCCAGTCCCAGCCATCGATGTGGGTGCCGCCGCGCAGCAGGTCGGCGTAGGCGGCGACCGCGGCGGCGAAGCGCAGATCCGCGCTTGGCTGCGCCGTCGCCGCGGCGGTCGCGATCGTGCTCTGCAACAGGCGGCTGCGTTCCTGCCCGGGCAGCTTGTAGCGCAGCCGCAATTGCGCCAGTTCGCCGGCGTGCAGCGGCGTCTGCGCCGCCTGCGCCGGTACGGCATAGCGCAAGGCCGGCAGGCGCTGCGGCGCGCCGCCCACCGGAGTGATCTCGTACAGCGCGGTGACGCTGTGGCCGGCGCCGATCTCGCCGGCATCGACCTTGTCGTTGGCGAAATCCTCGCGCGCCAGCAGCCGGTTCTCGTAGCCGATCAAGCGGTATTCGGCGACCTGCGCCGGATTGAACTCGACCTGGATCTTGACGTCGCGGGCGATGGTCAGCAGCGTGGCCTGCATCTGCTGCACCAGCACCTTGTGCGCCTCGCGCGCCGAGTCGATGTAGGCATGGTTGCCGTCGCCGACGTCGGCCAGGCGTTCGGCCATCGCGTCGTTGTAGTTGCCGCGGCCGAAGCCGAGCGTGCTCAGTGCCACGCCGCTGCGGCGCTGGTCGGCGACCAGGGTCTCCAGCGCGCCGCGGTCGACGGTGCCGACGTTGAAGTCGCCGTCGGTGGCCAGGATCACCCGGTTGCTGCCGCCGGCGATGAAGCTCCGCCGTGCAGTCGCATAGGCCAGGCGGATGCCGTCGCCGCCGTTGGTGCTGCCGCCGGCCTGCAGCCGTTGCAGCGCGGCGAGGATCTCGGCATGGCGGTCGCCCGGCGTCGGCGGCAGCACCAGTCCGGCCGCGCCTGCGTAGACCACGATCGAGACCCGGTCCTGCGCGCGCAGCTGCGGCACCAGCATGGCGAAGGCCTGCTTGAGCAAGGGCAGCTTGTCCGCGCTTTCCATCGAGCCGGAGGTGTCGATCAGGAACACCAGGTTCGCCGGCGGCAATGCCTGGCGCGGGACGTCGTAGCCCTTTATGCCGATCATCAGCAGCTGCCGCTGCGGATTCCACGGCGCGGGCGCCAGTTCGGTGGATACCCGGAACGGCGTGTCGCGGTCGCGCGGCGCCGGGTGCGCATAGTCGAAGTAGTTGATGAATTCCTCGGCGCGCACCGCGTCGGCCGGCGGCCGCTGGCCGTCGCGCAGCATGCGCCGCACGTTGGCGTAGCTGCCGGTGTCCACGTCGATCGAAAAGGTCGACAGCGGCTGTTCGCGCGCACTGTGCACCGGGTTGTCGGTTGGGTGTTCGTAGCGTTCGCGGTCCAGCGGCGGGATCGGCGCCGCGGGCTTGGCCATGCGCATGCGGGCGTCAGCGATGTAGGTGTCGCCGGCGACCGACGGCGCGACTGGTGCCGCGGCCTGCGCCGGCGGCGCCGGTGGGGAGGGCGGGGCGAGCATCCGTGCCGGTGCTGGCGCGGGTTCGGCCAGGCCTTCGCTGGCGGCGTAGGCCTCGGGCAAGGCGGTGGCATCTGTCACTGCCGGCGTGCGTGCGGCGACGCGATCGTCGCTGGTGGTGCTGCAGCTTGCCAGCAGCGCGGCAAGGATCAGGGACGGCAGGATGCGGTGCGGGCGTGGCTGCATGGTGGGCGCTCGGTGTGGGTCCGAGGCTGTAAACGCGCGACGGCCGGCAACGGGGTTTGGCCCGCGGCCGCGCTTCGGTCCGCCATGCTGCCTTGTGGCTGAACGCGCTGCGTGCGCGCACGTGGCACCGCATGGCGCGGGTGCATCATTCGCGCATCGCCACCGGAGCATTCGCCATGAAACGCCTCTTGCTGTCATTGCTCGGACTGGCCGCGCTGGCCGGCTGCGCCACCAACCGGATCAGCGACGAAGAGCGCCTGGCGCTGTACCGCGGCCATGCCGCCGCGCCGGTGCGCGACTTCCAGTACTACAACCGGATCAGCGGCTGGACCGCGCTCGGCGACAGCGCGCTGGCGGTGTGGACGCGGCCGAACCAGGCCTATCTGCTGGAACTGAGCGGCCGCTGCGCCGATCTGGACTTCGCGCCCACGATCGCCATCACCCACTTCAGCGACCGGGTGTCGGCGCGTTTCGACGACGTGCTGGTGATCGGCGGCAGCCCGGGCGCGATCCGCCTGCCGTGCCGCATCCAGAGCATCCGCCCGCTCGACATCAAGGCGCTGCGTATCTCGGAAAAGGAATTGCGCGAGGCCAAGGTGCAGGAGCGGGCGCAGCCGGCGCCGGCGCAATAGCGCAGGCGTCAGCGGGTTTCGATCGGTTTCGAACGGGTGGTTGCAGCTTGTAGGCGTAGCTGCAGCCGCAGCGGGCTTTGCGGATGGGTTCTGTCGCGGCTGAAGCCGCTCCTACAGTGAGCTGGGTGTGGGCGGCTCAGGATTCCTGTTCGGGTTCCACGTAGCCTTCGGGCTTGGGCGCGCCGCCCTGGAACAGGAATTTGTCCAGCTCCGTTTCCAGGAAGGCGCGATGCTTGGGATCGCGCGGCGACAGCCGGTTCTCGTTGATCAGCATGGTCTGGTGCGCCAGCCACGCCTGCCAGCCGGCCTTGCCGATGTGCGCGAACACGCGCTGGCCGAGTTCGCCGGGATACGGCACGTAGTCGAGCCCTTCGGCGTCGCGTTGCTGGTACTGGCAGAAGACGGTGCGGGACATGGCGGTTCCTGGTGGCGCGGTGGGCGACGATCAGAGGCCGTCGAGCAGTTTGCGGATCGGGGCGGGCAGGCCAAGTGCGGACAGGTCGGCACGCGCGACCCAGCGCAGGTCGTCATTGTCGCGTACCGCGTCGCGCAAGGCGACCTTGCGCAGGCGCAGCGGCTGCAGGTGCAGGCGATAGTGGCTGAAGGTATGCACGATCGGCGGCATCGGCTCGGCCGCGTCGAAGTCGCGGTCGCGGGTCTGCCGTTCGAACCAGGCGCGCAGTTCGCTCTCGCTCTCTGCCTGCGGCAGCGTCCACAGCGAGGCCCAGATGCCGCTCGGCGGGCGCCGCTGCAGCAGCAACTCGCCGGCGGCGTTTTCCAGCAGCAGCGCCAGCGCCTCGCGTTCGGGCAGGGTCTTGCCCGGCTTGGGCGTTGGCAGTGACTCGGTCAGGCCGTCACGGCGCGCCACGCAATCGTCCTGCAGCGGGCACAGCACGCAGGCCGGGTTGGCGCGGGTGCACAGGGTGGCGCCGAAATCCATCTGCGCCTGGGTGTAGTCGGCCATGCGCCCGTCGGCGACCGCGGCCACGTGGGCCTGCGCGATCGCCCACAGCGGTTTCTCCACCGCCGGCAGGCCCGGATAGCCGGCGATGCCGTGGTAGCGGGTCAGCACGCGTTTGACGTTGCCGTCCAGGATCGGGAAGCGGTCGTTCCAGGCCTGGCTCAGGATCGCGCCGGCGGTGCTGCGGCCGATGCCGGGCAGCGCGTGCAGCGCGTCGAAGTCGCGCGGCAGTTCGCCATCGTGCAGCTCCACGCAGCGCTTTGCGGCGGCATGCAGGTTGCGCGCGCGGGCGTAGTAGCCCAGCCCGGCCCATTGCGCCATCACCGCATCGGTGTCGGCCGCGGCCAGGTCGGGCAGGGTGGGGAAGTGCTGCAGGAAGCGCAGGAAGTACGGGATCACCACCGCGACCTGGGTCTGCTGCAGCATGATTTCCGACAGCCATACGCGATACGGGCTGCGCGGATGCTGCCAGGGCAGGTCGTGGCGGCCGCTGCGGTCGAACCAGGCGAGCAGGCGGGGGGCGAAGGTGTCTGGGGGCTGGCGCATGCTGGCATCGAGTCGTTCCTTCTCCCATCGGGAGAAGGTGCCCCGAAGGGGCGGATGAGGGTACGGAGCGAAGCCTGGTGCGGTTTGGGCAGCGCAAGTGCCTGCGCAGCGGACTTCGCCGTACCCTCACCCCAACCCCTCTCCCGGTGGGAGAGGGGCTCAAGATCAGGCGCCCAGCGCTTCGGGCAGCAAGGCGTCGACGAAGGCTTCGGCGTCGAACACGCGCAGGTCTTCCGGGCGCTCGCCGATGCCGGCGAAGCGGATCGGGATGCCGAACTCGCGGGCCAGCGCGAACACCACGCCGCCCTTGGCGGTGCCGTCGAGCTTGGTCACCACAAGCCCGGTGACGCCGACCGCGGCATGGAACTGGCGCAGCTGCGACAGCGCGTTCTGGCCGGTGGTGCCGTCGATGACCATCAGCACCTCGTGCGGCGCGGCCGGGTCGAGCTTGCCGAGCACGCGGCGGATCTTGCCCAACTCGTTCATCAGCCCGGTCTGGGTGTGCAGGCGCCCGGCGGTATCGGCGATCAGCACCTCGGTGCCGCGCGCCTTGCCGGCCTGCAGCGCGTCGAACGCGACCGAGGCGGCGTCGGCGTTCTGGCCCTGCGCGATCACGGTGACGCCGTTGCGATCGCCCCAGGCCTGCAGCTGCGCCACCGCGGCGGCGCGGAAGGTGTCGCCGGCGGCCAGCATCAGGCTGTGCCCTTCGTCCTTGAAGCGCTTGGCCAGCTTGCCGATGGTGGTGGTCTTGCCGACGCCGTTGACGCCGACCGTGAGCACCACGAACGGCTTGGCATTGCGGTCGATCTGCAGCGGCCTGGCGACCGGCTGCAGGATCGCGATCAGGTCGGCGCGCAGCGCGCGCAGCAGCGCCTGCGCATCGACGAATTCGCGCGCCTTCATGCGCTTGCGCAGGTTCTCGATCAGCGCGGTGGTGGCCGGCACGCCGACGTCGGCGGTGATCAGCGCGGTCTCGATCTCGTCGAGCAGGTCGTCGTCGAGCTTGGGGTTGCGCGAGAACAGGCCGCCGAAGCTGCGCGCGATGGTGCTGTTGCGCAGGCGTTCGCGCCAGCCGGACTTGCCGGCGGTGGCGGCGGGCGGCGCGTCGGCGCGCACGTCGAACGCGGCGGCGAATGCCGCGGCCGGATCGGGAAGCGGCGCAGCCGCAGCCGGGGTCGCCGCGGGCGCCGGCACGTGCACCTCGGGCGGCGGCGTGGGCGCCTGTGGCGGGAGCGCGACGTGGCCGGGCGCGGGGATGGGATCGGGCGCGACCGTGGGCGCCTCGCGCAGGGCGACGGGCGCGGCTACCTCCGGCGGCGGCGATGCCGGCGCGGCTTCGGCCGCGGGCGCTACAGGTGCTGCCGGCACCGGTGCCGGCGTGGCGGCTTCATCAGCTGGCTTGGGGAAGGCGGCGGCCAGCTCCTCGATGCTGTAGCGCTGGGTGCTGCGGCTATCGCCAGCGTGGTCCTGGGGCTTGTTGCGACGGAATAGGCTGACCATGGATAACGCGTGTACCGGAAACCGGGAATGCTACCACTTGGGCCTGTTACGCCCCTGTGGGGCCGGGATTGGGGATTTGGGATTCGGGATTCGCAACAGCGGCATTCCTGCCTCCAGCAGACGCAGCGCTCTTACGAATCCCCAATCCCCAATCCCGAATCCCGGCCCCTCAGAGCTTTCCCTTCATCGAGCGGTAGTCGCGCGGGGTCATGCCCACCGTTGCCTTGAACTGGCGCGCGAACGCGCTCTGGTCGGCGAAGCCGCAGGCCTGGCCGATGCTGGCGATGCTGTCCTCGCCGTGCAGCAGGCGCATCGCCGCTTCGATGCGCATCTTGGTCAGCAGCTGCTGCGGGGTCAGCTGGAACACGCGGCGGAAGTGCCGTTCCAGCTGCGCCACCGACAGTTCCGCCAGGTCGGCCAGGGTCTGCACGCGCAGGTTGTCGCCGTAGTGGATCTGCATGTGCTCCATTGCGCGGCTGATGCGTTCGTAGGCCGAATGGCGGCTGTCGGGCTGGCCCAGGTCGCGGGAGATGCCGACCACGCCGATCACCTCGTTGTGCTCGCACAGCGGGCGCTTGAAGGTCAGGCACCAGCCCGGGGTACGGTTCGGGAACAGGTGCACTTCCAGCTGGTTCTCGATCATCTCGCCGCACAGTACGCGCCGGTCCTGCATCAGGTAGCTGCCGCCCAGCGGCAGCGGGAACACTTCCAGCGCCGATTTGCCGATCAGGTCGGCACGGTATTTCTTGCCCAGGCGCCGCACCAGGGTCAGGTTGACGTGGGTGTAGCGGCCGTCGCGGTCCTTGACGAAGAACACCACGTCCGGCAACGCATCGAACAGCGTCTGCATTTCCGACGCGGAAATCAAAGTATCCATCTGCACTCACCGGGCGGTTGTAGGCTGCGGCGGCAGGCACGCCGCGGCATGCCCACCCCTGAGGACCGATCCTAGCCTAAGTCGGGCCTGCGGGGACGCCGGGGTTGTGCGAATTTCCGCATTTATGACAAGCAAACGCTGCTAGCCGCCGGCGGCCCGGAATGTGAGCATGGACCTATGCATACACTCGATGTGATCGACTCGCATACCGGCGGCGAACCGACCCGTGTCGTCGTCGCCGGCTTCCCCGACCTGGGTACCGGCCCGCTGGCGCAACGGCGCGATCTGTTCCGCGATCGCTTCGATCGTTGGCGCAGCGCCATCGCCTGCGAACCGCGCGGCTCGGACACCATGGTCGGCGCGCTGCTGCTGCCGCCGATCGCGGCCGACGCATGCGCGGCGGTGATCTTCTTCAACAACGTTGGCTACCTGGGCATGTGCGGCCACGGCACCATCGGCCTGGTGCGCACGCTGGCCGAACTGGGCCGGCTGGCGCCGGGCACGCATCGCATCGAGACCCCGGTGGGCACGGTGGGCGTAGAACTGTACGCCGACGGCCGGGTGTCGGTGGACAACGTGGAAAGCTACCGCCACGCCGCCGGCATCGAGGTGCAGGTGCCCGACTATGGCCGCGTGCGCGGCGATGTGGCCTGGGGCGGCAACTGGTTCTTCATCACCGAGCAGACCCCGTGCGCGCTGGAGCTGCGCAACCAGCGCGCGCTGACCGCCTACACCGAGGCGCTGCGGCTGGCGCTGGAGGCGGCCGGCATCCGCGGTGCCGACGACGGCGAGATCGACCATATCGAGATCAACGGCCCGGCGCCGCACGCCGGCGCCGATGCGCGCAACTTCGTGCTGTGCCCGGGCCTGGCCTACGATCGGTCGCCGTGCGGCACCGGCACCAGCGCCAAGCTGGCGTGCCTGGCCGCCGACGGCAAGCTGGCCGCCGGCCAGGTGTGGCGCCAGGAAGGCATCCTCGGCAGCCTGTTCGAAGGCAGCTACGTGCCCGGTAGCCGTGGCGTGCTGCCGCGGATCACCGGCCAGGCGCACATCACCGCCCGCGCGCAGTTGCTGATCGATGCGCAGGATCCGTTCGCCTGGGGCATCGGCGCCGGATGAGCGGTTTCGACCTGATCGTCGTCGGCGCCGGCATCGTCGGCGCGGCCTGCGCCGATGCGGCCGCCGCCGCCGGGCTGCGGGTGGCGATCGTCGAGTCGGGCACGATCGGCGGCGGTTCCACCGCCGCGGCGATGGGCCATCTGGTGGCGATGGACGACGATCCTGCGGAACTGGCGCTGTCGGCGTATTCGCTGCGCCTGTGGGAAGAATTCGCACAATTGCCGGCGGCCGAGTTCAGCCGCTGCGGCACGCTGTGGGTGGCGCGGCAGGCGCGCGAGCTGGAGGCGATCCCGGCCAAGATCCAGCGCCTGGCCGCGGCCGGCGTGCACGCCGAGGCAATCGATGCCGAGGCGTTGTACCGGCTGGAGCCGGCGCTGGTGCCGGGCCTGGCCGGCGGCATGCGCGTGGCCGCCGAAGCGGTGGTGTATCCGCCGCGGATGGCGCGGCACCTGGTCGAGCGTGCGCTCGCCGCCGGCGCGCAGCTGTATGTTGGGCGCCGCGCGCTGGCGCTGGCCGCCGGCGGACTGCGCCTGGACGACGGCAGCACGTTGAGCGGGCCGGTGCTGGTCGCCACCGGCTGCGCGTTGCCGGAGTTGCTGCCGGAACTGCCGATGCGCGCGCGCAAGGGCCAACTGGTCATCACCGATCGTTATCCCGGCTTCGTCGGGCACCAATTGCTGGAGCTGGGCTATGCCGACAGCGCGCACGGCAGCGACGGCAGCAGCGTGGCGTTCAACGTGCAGCCGCGGCCGACCGGGCAGATCCTGATCGGTTCCTCGCGCGAATTCGATGCCAGCGATCGCAGCGTGTCGATGCCGATGCTGCAGCGCATGCTCGAGCGCGCGTTCGCGTTCCTGCCGGCGTTGCGCCAGCTGCAGGCGATCCGGGTCTGGACCGGGCTGCGTCCGGCCACGCCCGACGGCCGTCCCTACCTGGGCGCGGTGCCGGGGCGTGCCGACGTGTGGGTCGCGGCTGGCCACGAAGGCTTGGGCGTGACCACCGCGCTGGGCAGCGCGCGGCTGCTGCTGGATCTGCTGCTGCAGCGCGCGCCCGCCCTGGACCCGGCGCCGTTCGCGCCGGCGCGGGCGCTTTCGTGAGCGCGCCGATGCTGCGCCTGCAGGTCAATGGCCAGGCCCTCGAGGTGCTGGACGGCAGCAGCGTGGCCGCGGCGGTAGCGCAGGTGGCGGTGCATTTCCGCCGCTCGCGCAACGGCCAGCCGCGCGCGCCGCTGTGCGGCATGGGCGTGTGCAGCGAGTGCCGGGTGCGCATCGACGGCATCGGCCAGTTGCGCGCCTGCATCACTCCGGCTCGCGACGGCATGCAGGTGTGGACCGATGGCTGAGCCGCGCGCGCTGCATTACGACGTGGTCGTGGCCGGTGCCGGTCCGGCCGGACTGGCGGCGGCGCTGGCCGCCGCGGGGCATGGCCGGCGCGTGGCGCTGGTCGACCTGCAGGCGCGCGCCGGCGGCCAGATCTGGCGCCACGACGTGGCCCATGCGCCGCCGAAGCTGGCCGCGCGCGTGCTGGCGCAACTGGCGGCGAGCAAGATCGAATTTCTGTCGCAGACGCAGTTGCTGATGGTGCAGGACCGGCAACTGCTGGCCGACGGCCCGCAGGGCGCGCGCTGGATCGGCTACGACGCGCTGGTGCTGGCCACCGGCGCGCGCGAACTGCTGCTGCCGTTCCCCGGCTGGACGCTGCCCGGCGTCACCGGCGCCGGCGGCGCGCAGGCGCTGGCCAAGCAGGGCTGGCCGCTGGCCGGCAAGCGCGTGCTGGTCGCCGGCAGCGGCCCGTTGCTGCTGGCCAGCGCGGCGACGCTGCGCCGCCACGGCGCGCAGGTGCTGGGCATCGTCGAACAGGCCCCGCTGCGCGCGCTGGCCGGCTTCGCCGCGCAGCTGCCGTGGCGCTGGCCGGACAAGGCGCTGCAGGCGCTGAGCCTGCGCGCGCAGCTGGCCGGCGTGCGCTACCACAGCGGCAGCGTGGTGCTGGCGGCGCATGGCGACAGCCAGCTGCGGTCGGTGGAGATCGACGGCCCGCGCGGCCGCCGCCGTCTCGAGTGCGACCAGCTGGCGGTCGGCTACGGTCTGGTGCCGAACGTGGAGCTGGCGCAACTGCTCGGCTGCCGCCTGGCGCGCAGCGGCGCGCATCCGTGCGTGGCGGTGGACGCGCAATTGCGTACCAGCGTCGCAGGCGTGTACGCCGCCGGCGAGGCGCTGGGCATCGGCGGGCGCGATTGTGCGCGCGTCGAAGGCGCCATCGCCGGGCACCTGGCGGCGGGGCAGCAGGCCGCCGCGCAGGCATTGCAACCGCAGCGGCGGCGCGCGCGCGCGTTCGCCGCGCTGCTGCAGCGCCAGTTCGCCCTGGACCCGCGCATCCACGCGCTGGCCGCACCGGATACGCTGGTATGCCGCTGCGAGGACGTGCCGTTGTCGGCGCTGCGCGGCCATGCCGACCTGCGCGACGCCAAGCTGGTCTCGCGCTGTGGCATGGGCGCCTGCCAGGGCCGCATCTGCGGCAGCGCGCTGACCGAGCTGGGGCTGGCGCCGCGGCACGACGATTTTTCCGACGACGGCCGCCGGCCGCCGCTGTTCCCGGTGCGCCTGGACGCGCTCGCCCAATCGCTTCCCGATCCATTTCTTTCCCAACCTCCACTCACAACCCTCGACAAGGTGTAATCCCATGAGCAAGGCTTCTTTCTGGTACGGCGTGCTGCCGGCCATCACCACCCCGTTCAACGCCGATGGCAGCATCGACCACGCGTTCCTGGCCAAGCATGCGCAGGTCATGGTCGACGCCGGCTGCACCGCGATCGTGCCGCTGGGCTCGCTCGGCGAGGCCGCCACGCTCAGCTTCGACGACAAGGTCGCGGTCCTGAAGACCCTGGTGCAGGCGCTGGACGGCCGCATCCCGGTGGTGCCGGGCATCGCCGCGCTGTCCACCGACGAAGCCGTGCGCCTGGCGCAGGCGGCCAAGCAGGTCGGCTGCGGCGGGATCATGGTGCTGCCGCCGTACGTCTACTCCACCGACTGGCGCGAGATGGGCGCGCATGCGCGTGCGGTCATCGCCGCCACCGACCTGCCGGTGATCCTGTACAACAACCCGGTCGCCTACAAGACCGATTTCAGCCCGGCGCAGATCGCCGAGCTGGCCGCCGAATTCCCGAACCTGCAGGCGGTCAAGGAATCCTCCGGCGACGTGCGCCGCTTCGCCGCGCTGGGCGAGCTGCTCAACGACCGCCTGGTGCTGCTGGTGGGCATGGACGATGCGATCGTCGAAGGCCTCAGCATGGGCGCCAAGGGCTGGATCGCCGGCCTGGTCAATGCGTATCCGAAGGAGTCGGTGAAGCTGTTCGAGCTGGCCCGCGACGGCGGCTACCCGGCGGCCAAGGCGCTGTACGATTGGTTCCTGCCGCTGCTGCGCCTGGACACCGTGCCCAAGTTCGTGCAGCTGATCAAGCTGGTGCAGGAGAAGGTCGGCCTGGGCAGCGAGCGCGTGCGCGCACCGCGCCTGGTGGTCGACGGCGCCGAGCGCGAAGCGGCGCTGAAGGTGATCGACCACGCCATCGCCACTCACCCCGGGCTGTGAGATGAGCATGCAGCCGCTGTTGCTTGCCGGCCATTGGCAGCCGTCGCTGGAAGCGCGCGGCAGCTTCCGCGCCGAGGACCCGCGCGACGGGAACGCGTTCGGACCGGAGTTCCCGGTCAGCGGCGCCGCCGATCTGGAAGCTGCTCTGAGTGCGGCGGTGCTGGTCGCCGACGCGCTGGCCGCGGCGGCGCCCGAGCGCATCGCCGGATTCCTCGACAGCTACGCCGCGGCGATCGATGCCGACGTGGAGCAGTTGGTCGCGCTGGCGCATGCAGAGACCGGCCTGCCGATGGAACCGCGCCTGGCCAAGGTGGAGTTGCCGCGCGCCAGCGGGCAACTGCGCCAGGCCGCGCAGGCGGTGCGCAGCCATAGCTGGACGCAGCCGGTGATCGATACCGCGGCCGGGCTGCGCGCGCAGCTGGGGCCGCTGCACAAGCCGGTGCTGGTGTTCGGCCCGAACAATTTTCCGTTCGCGTTCAACGCGGTGGCCGGCAGCGATTTCGCCTCGGCCATCGCCGCGCGCAATCCGGTCATCGCCAAGGCGCATCCGTCGCATCCGGCCACTAGCCAGCGCCTGGCGCAGCTCGCGCACCAGGCCCTGCTGGACAACGGCCTGCCGGCCGCGGCGGTGCAGTTGCTGTACCACTTCGACAACACGCTGGGCCTGGAACTGGCCGGCGATCCGCGGCTGGGCGCGATCGGCTTCACCGGCAGCCGTGCCGGCGGGCTGGCGCTGAAGGCCGCGGCCGACCGTGCCGGGGTGCCGGCCTACGTCGAGCTGTCCAGCGTCAATCCGGTGTTCCTGCTGCCGGGCGTGCTGGCCGAGCGCGGCACCGCGCTGGCGCAGGAATTCTTCGCCTCGTGCACGATGGGCAGCGGCCAGTTCTGCACCAATCCTGGCATCGTGGTGGTGCCCGAGGGCGAGGACGGCGATGCGTTCGTCGCCGCGGCCAGTGCGCACTTCGCTGGCGCGGCGCCGAGCCTGCTGTTCTCGCGCGGCGTGCTCGAGCACCTGCAGCGCGGCGTGGCCACGCTGCGCAATGCCGGCGCCAGCGTGCTGGCCGGCGGCGATGCCGCGCCAGAGCCGGGCTATCGGCACGCGCCGACCCTGCTGGCGGTGTCGGCGCAGGACTTCCTGCAACAGCCCGAGGCGCTGCAGACCGAGGCGTTCGGCCCGGTCAGCCTGGTGGTGCGTGCCGCCGGCCTGGCGCAGATGACCGCGCTGGCGCACAGCCTTGAGGGCAACCTCACCGGCACCGTGTACCGTGCCGCCGACGGCAGCGACGACGTGCTGTTCGCGGCGTTGGCCGCCGCGCTGCGGCCGCGGGTGGGGCGCCTGATCTGCAACAAGATGCCGACCGGCGTGGCGGTCAGTGCGGCGATGAATCACGGCGGCCCATACCCGAGCACCGGCCATCCGGGCTTCACCGCGGTCGGCATGCCGGCGGCGATCCGTCGCTTCGCCGCGCTGCACAGCTACGACGGCTTGCCCGATGCGTTGTTGCCGGAACTGCTGCGCGACCGCAATCCCGGCGGCGTGCAGCGCCTGATCGACGGCCAGTGGAGCGTGGCCGACGTGGAGCGCGCGGCATGAGCGCATCCGCGCAGATCGGCGGGCTGAGCCTGGCAATGGCGCAGGCGCAGCTGGCGCCATGGCCGACCCAGGCGCCGCCGATCCAGCCGCAGGAATACCAGCAGCGGCTGGCGCGGGCGCGCGAGTTTCTGCGCGCGCAGGGCGCCGATGCGCTACTGATCGGCGCCGGCGCCTCGCTGCGTTATTTCACCGGCGTGCCGTGGGGCGCCAGCGAGCGCCTGGTGGCGATGCTGCTGACCGCCGAAGGCGATCCGCTGCTGATCTGCCCGGCGTTCGAGGAAGGCTCGCTGGATGCGGTGCTGCGCATCCCGGTGCGCAAGCGGCTGTGGGAAGAACACGAGGACCCGCACGGGTTGGTCGCCGAGGCGCTGAGCGAACTCGGCGCGCAGGCGCTGGCGCTGGATCCGGGCATCGCCTTCGCAGTGCACAGCGGGCTGAGCGCGGTGCTGGACCGGGTCGCGATCCGCGACGCGACGCCGATCGTCGATGGCTGCCGCATGCGCAAGTCGGCGGCGGAACTGGCGTTGATGCAGCAGGCCTGCGACATGACCCTGCAGGTGCAGCGGCTGGCCGCCGGGCTGATCCACGAAGGCATCACCACCGCCGAACTGGTGCGCTTCATCGACCAGGCGCATCGCGCGCTCGGTGCCGACAACGGTTCCACCTTCTGCATCGTGCAGTTCGGCCATGCCACCGCGTATCCGCACGGCATCCCCGGGGTGCAGGCGTTGCGGCCGGGCGAACTGGTGCTGATCGACACCGGCTGCACCGTGCACGGCTACCACTCCGACATCACCCGCACCTACATCTTCGGCGAGCCGAGCGAGAAGCAGCGGCGCATCTGGCAGCTGGAGCACGATGCGCAGGCGGCCGCGTTCGCCGCGGTGCGTCCGGGCGTGAGTTGCGCGGCGGTGGACCAGGCGGCGCGCGATGTGCTGCAGGCGGCGGGCCTGGGCCCGGACTATCGCCTGCCGGGATTGCCGCACCGCACCGGTCACGGCTGCGGCATGAGCATCCACGAGGCGCCGTACCTGGTACGTGGCAATGCGTTGCCGCTGGCGCCGGGCATGTGCTGCAGCAACGAACCGATGATCGTGGTGCCGGGCGAGTTCGGGGTGCGCCTGGAAGACCATTTCTACGTCACCGAACACGGCGCGCAGTGGTTCACGCCGCCGTCGCCGGCGATCGACCGGCCGTTCGCCTGATGCAGGCGGCGGCCGCCGTCGCGGCGCCGCCGCAGAGGTTCCATTCGCTTACCGGAGTCCGTCGATGAGATTCGCCCGCCTGTTCGTCCCCTGCGCGCTGGCCGCGGCGTTGCTGGCCGCCTGCCAGCCGGCCACGCCGCCCGCGTCGCCGCAGCCGGCGGCCGCGGCGGGCGCGCCGACGCAACAGCCGGGCCAGGCCTTCGCCGCCTTGCTCGACGCGCAGTGGCAATACCAGCTCGCACACCATCCGGAGTTCGCCAGCATCATCGGCGACACGCGCTACAACGACCGCTGGAGCGATTATTCGCCGGCGGCGTTGCAGGCCGAGCAGCAGGCGACCGCAGATTTCCTGAAGCGGTTCGAGGCGATCGACGGCAAGGCGCTGTCGGCGCAGGACCAACTGAGCCTGCAGATGATGCTGCGCCAGTTGCGCGATCGGCTGGAAGCGATCGCGTTGAAAAACGACGAGATGCCGCTGGAGCCGGTCGGCGGCATCCAGCTGACGCTGCCGGGCTACGCGCAGGCGTTCCCGTTCGCCAGCGTCAAGGACTACGAGGACTACATCAAGCGCCTGCAGGCGATCCCGGCCTTGCTCGACCAGGTCGTGGCGCTGTCGCGCGCCGGCGCCAAGGACGGGCTGGTGCAGCCGAAATACCTGCTCGAGCGGATCCCGGAGCAGGTGCGCGCGATCGCCGCGCCGGCCGGCGCCGACAGCCCGTTCGCGTTGCCGCTGAAGACGTTCCCCGATGCGGTGCCGGCGGCCGAGCGCGCGCGCCTGCGCGAGGCGATGCTCGCGGCGATCGACCAGCAGGTGCGTCCGGCCTACGCCAAGCTGGCCGATTTCGTCGCCGACGAATACGCGCCGCAGGGCCGCGCGCAGGAAGGATTGTGGTCGCTGCCCGATGGCGAGCGCCGCTACCGCTACGCGATCCATACCCAGACCACCACCGACAAATCGCCCGAGCAGATCCACCAGATCGGCCTGGCCGAAGTGGCGCGCATCGAGGGCGAGATGAGCGCCATCGCCAAGCAGCTCGGCTATGCCGACCTGGCCGCGCTGCGCAAGGCGGTGGCGCGCGACCGCAAGTTCTTCGCCAGTTCGCGCGAGCAGATCCTGCAGCGCTACCGCGACGACATCGCGCAGATGCAGCCGCAGTTGCCCAAGCTGTTCGGCAAATTGCCGAAGACGCCGCTGGAAGTGCGCGCGATGGCCGAGTTCCGCAGCACCGCGCCGGGCGCCGAGTACTGGCAGAGCGATGCGCAAGGCAGCAAGCCGGCGCTGGTGATGGTCAACACCAGCGACTACGCGCAGCGCACTCTGGTCAACATCGAGGCCACCGCGTATCACGAAGGCGTGCCCGGCCATCACCTGCAGATCTCGCTCGCGCAGAGCCTGCCGTTGCCGCCGTTCCGCCAGCAATCCAGCTACAACGCCTACGTCGAAGGCTGGGCGCTGTATGCCGAGCGGCTGGGCAAGGACGTGGGCTTCTACCAGGACCCGTACAGCGACTACGGGCGCCTGGCCGGCGAACTGCTGCGCGCCAACCGCCTGGTGCTGGACACCGGCGTGCATTATAAGCGCTGGACCCGGCAGCAGATGATCGATTTCTTCCACGCGCATCCGTCCGACGACGAACCCAGCATCCAGGCCGAGACCGACCGCTACATCGTGTGGCCGGGCCAGGCGCTGGGCTACAAGCTCGGCGAACTGGACATCCTGGCGCTGCGCGAGAAGGCCAAGCGCGAACTCGGCGCAGGCTTCGACATCCGCGCCTTCCACGACCAGATCCTCGGCGGCGGCGCGATGCCGCTGGACCTGCTCGATGCACGCATCGACGCCTGGATCGCGCAGGCCAAGGCCGGCGCACCCGCCACTCCGGAGAAACCGCAATGAGCCCGAATTCCCGACTCCGTGCGCCGCTGCTGCTGGCCATGTTGTGCGCGCTGGCAGGGCAGGGCGTCGCCACTGCCGCCGAACCCGCGCGACCTGCGGCCGCCGCGGCGAGCAGCGATGCCGGCGCACGCTTCAAGGCGCTGTACCTGCGCGAGTGGAAATGGCGCCAGCAGCAGTCCGCCGGCGCCGACGATGAGGACAGCCAGGGCGAGGCCGCCGACCATCTGCCGAAGGTGGATCCGGCCACGCAGGATCAGCGCACCGCGTATTGGCAGCAGGCGCTGCGCGAGCTGGAGGCGATCGACCCGGCGCAGCTGTCGGCGCAGGACCAGGTGAACTACCAGGTCTACCGGCAGCAATTGCAGGTGTTGCTCGACCAGCAGCATTTCCGTGCCTGGGAGATGCCGTTCAACAGCGACAGCGCGTTCTGGAGCGACCTGGGCTTCACCGCGCGCAGCACTCTGCACAGCCGCGAGGACTACCAGCGCTACCTCGGCCAGCTGGCCGACATCCCGCGCTATTTCGACGAGCAGATCGCCAACATGCGTGCCGGCCTGGCGCGCGGTTTCGCGCAACCGAAGGTGACCCTCGACGGCCGCACCGAGTCGATCGCCGAAGTCGCGCAGGCGCAGGGCGAGGGCAACCTGTTCTATGCCCCCTTCAAGCAGATGCCGGCGACGATTCCCGCCGCGGTGCAGGCGCAGCTGCGTGCGCAGGCGCAAGCGGCGATCGCCAAGCAGGTGGCGCCCGCCTACGCCAAGCTGCTGCGCTTCATGCGCGAGGAATACCTGCCCAAGACGCGCCCGGCGCTGGCCATCGAGTCGGTGCCCGACGGCGCGGCCTACTACCGTGCGCAGATCCGCGAATACACCACGCTGGACATGACCCCGGAGCAGATCCACGAAGTCGGCCTGAAGGAAGTGGCGCGCCTGCGCAAGGAGATGGACCAGACCATCGCCGACAGCGGCTTCAAGACGCCGGCCGGGCAGCAGACCTTCCCCGCGTTCCTGAATTACCTGCGCACCGATCCGCGGTTCTACGCCAAGACCCCGGAGGAACTGCTGAAGGACGCGGCCTGGATCGCCAAGCGGGTGGATGCCAAGGTCGGCGACTACATCGGCCGCCTGCCGCGGCGCCGCTTCGCGATCGAACCGGTGCCGGCGGAGCTGGCGCCGTTCTACACCGGCGGCCGCGGCGGCCCCGGCATCTACCTGGTCAACACCTACGACCTGCCGTCGCGCCCGCTGTACAACCTGACCGCGCTGACCCTGCACGAGTCCTCGCCCGGCCACGCGCTGCAGATGCCGCTGGCGGCCGAGCAGGACAACCTGCCGGACTTCCGCCGCTACACCTTCATCTCCGCCTACGGTGAAGGCTGGGCGGTGTATTCGGAGTACCTGGGGCAGGAAATGGGCCTGTACGACACACCGTACGACCGCTTCGGCTACCTGACCTACCAGATGTGGCGCGCATGCCGGCTGGTGATCGACACCGGCATCCACCACTACGGCTGGACCCGCGAGCAGGCGCAGGCCTATTTGCGCGACAACACCGCGCTGAGCCAGCACGAGGTCACCACCGAAGTGGACCGCTACATCGCCTGGCCGGGGCAGGCGCTGTCGTACTACCTGGGCGAGTTGAAGATCATCGAATTGCGGCGCAAGGCCGAGGCCGCGCTGGGCGAGAAATTCGACATTCGTGCGTTCCATGACGCGATCCTGGAAACCGGCTCGGTGCCGCTGCCGGTGCTGGAGCAGCGCATCGATCGGTTCATTGCAGAGGGCGGGAAGTCGCCGTGGGCGCAGGAGGCGTCAAAGCAGTAGGCATGCTGAAGCCCCGCTCTCATCGGGGCGACAGGGCACAGCTTGCGCGCCACTGGCGCGCGTGCTGGAGCGCCCGCGCCGCTGGCGCGGGCCGGGGCGCGGAGCGGGGGTTGGGGTGAGGGTACGGCGCGAAGCCTCATGCAGTCGGAACGACACGAGGCTTCGTCCGTACCCTCATCCGCCCCTTCGGGGCACCTTCTCCCGGGGGGAGAAGGGGACACAGCTACAGGTAGTTGGGAATCGGCTACAACCTTTCAAACGGGGGCACCATGACCACACAAGGCAAGTTCCACAAGCGTCTGAGCCTGACCGACCTGACCTTCATCGGGCTCGGTTCGATCTTCGGCTCCGGGTGGCTGTTCTCGGCCAGCCATGTGTCGGCCATCGCCGGCCCGGCCGGCATCGTGTCGTGGATCGCCGGCGGCGTGGCGGTGCTGCTGCTGGGCCTGGTGTATTGCGAACTGGGCGCGGCGCTGCCGCGTGCCGGCGGGGTGGTGCGCTACCCGGAGTATTCGCACGGCGCGCTGCTCGGCTGGTTGATGGGCTTCATCACCCTGATCGCGTTCTCCAGCCTGATCGCGATCGAAGTCGAGGCGGCGCGGCAGTACGCCGCCGCCTGGTTCCCGTCGTTGAACCAGGCCGGCAGCACCCATCCCAGCGTGGCCGGCTGGCTGCTGCAGCTGGCGCTGCTGGTGGCGTTCTTCCTGCTCAACTACTTCAGCGTCAAGACCTTCGCTACCGCCAACAACATCGTCAGCGTGTTCAAGTTCCTGGTGCCGGTGCTGGTGATCGTGCTGCTGATGGCGCACTTCAATCCGCAGAACCTGCACGTGCAGGGCTTCGCGCCGTCGGGTGCGGCCGGCGTGGAGGCGGCGATCTCGGCCGGCGGCATCATCTTCGCCTACCTGGGGCTGACCCCGATCGTGTCGGTGGCCAGCGAGGTGCGCGATCCTCAGCGCAACATCCCCATCGCGCTGATCCTGTCGGTGGCGCTGTCCACGGTCATCTATGTGCTGCTGCAGCTGGCGTTCCTGGGCAGCGTGCCGGCCGAGTACCTGACCCAGGGCTGGGGCGGCATCGACAAGGCGTTCGCGCTGCCATACCACGACATCGCGCTGGCCTTGGGCATGGGCTGGCTGGCGGCGCTGGTGATCTGTGATGCGATGATCTCGCCCAGCGGCACCGGCAACATCTACATGAACGCCACGCCGCGCGTGGTCTACGGCTGGGCGCGCAGCGGCGGCTTCCTGTCGGTGCTGACCCGGGTCGACGCCAAGTCCGGCATCCCGCGTCCGGCGCTGTGGCTGAGCCTGGCGCTGTCGGTGTTCTGGACCCTGCCGTTCCCGTCGTGGGAGACGCTGATCCAGGTGGTGTCGGCGGCGCTGGTGCTGAGCTATGCGGTGGCGCCGGTGACCGTGGCCGCGCTGCGCCGCAGTGCGCCGCAGCTGCCGCGGCCGTTCCTGCTGCGCGGCTTCGCCGTGCTCGGGCCGCTGTCGTTCATCGTCGCCGCGCTGATCGTCTACTGGTCCACCTGGAACACGCTGTCGTGGCTGCTCGGCCTGCAGGTGGCGATGTTCGCGCTGTATGTGCTGTACCGGCTGCCGAGCGCGGCCGGGCGCGCGCAGCTGTGGCGGCAGGTGCGCGGCGCGTTGTGGCTGATCGGGTTCTTCGTGCTGGTGTTGCTGGTGTCCTACCTGGGCACCTTCGGCGGCACCGGCCAGATCGCGCATCCGTGGGACACGCTGAGCGTGGCGGTGATCGCGTTCGGTTGCTACCACTGGGGCGCGCGCACCGGGTTGCGCAGCGACGAGCTGGCGCTGGAAGAGGACGACGGGGAATAGGGTGTGCGCGCTTGTGTAGGAATGGCTTCAGCCGCGACAGACTTGCTGACACATCCTGTCGCGGCTGAAGCCGCTCCTACAAAAAAAGCTGTTTCAGGGGGAATGGGAACGCAATGAACAGATTCGCTGCATCGATCTTGCTGGCCGCGGTGTCCATCGCTGCCGGCCACGCCCAGGCCGCGCCCAGCGCCGCCGACTACCAGCGCTCGCTCGGCCTGCGCGAGGCGTGGATGACGCTGACCGAGAACCTCGCCTGGCCGGCGCAATGGCGCGACGACGGCACGTTCTATTACCGCAAGACGGTGCCCGGCGGCTTCGCCTTCGTGCTCGAGGACGTGGCCACGCAAAGCAAGCAGCCGGCGTTCGATGCGCTGCGGCTGGCGCGCGGGCTGAGCACCGCCGCCGGGACCGAGTACCCGGCGCTGCGGCTGCCGTTCGAGCGCTTCGGCTATGCGGCCGATGCCGGCCGCGACAACGCCGCGATCGTGTTCCAGATCGACTACGCGCCGTGGCGCTGCACGCTCGCCGACTATGTCTGCGCGCGCGCCGATGCCGGCGCGCAGTCGCGGCCGCGCGGCTTCGGCGTAGTCCGCGATCCGGCGGTGGCCGCCGACAACACGCCGCGGCGTTCGCCCGACGGGCGCTGGGATGCGTTCGCCGACGGTCACGATATCGTGCTGCGCAGCGTCGCCGACGGCCACGTGCTGCGCCTGAGCGAGGATGGTCGCGCAGACGATTTCTACGATCCGGAAACGCTGGCCTGGTCCCCGGATTCGCAGCGGCTTGCGGTATACAAAGTGCGTCCGGGTTTCGCGCGGCGGGTGACGCGGGTGGAGGCGGCGCCGCCTGGCGGCGGCCAGCCGCGCGTGCGCACCCAGCTGTATCCCAAGCCCGGCGACGCGGTGGATATCGAGCGGCCGGTGCTGTTCGATCTCGCCGGCGTGGCCGCGGGCGCCGGCGCGCGGCGCATCGCCATCGACGATGCGCTGTTCGCCAATCCGTACCAGCTGTCGCCGATCCAGTGGCGCACCGACGGCCGCAGCTTCGTGTTCGACTATGTGCAGCGTGGCTTCCAGCGCATGCGCGCGATCGCGGTGGACGCGGCCAGCGGCCGCGCGCGCGTGGCGGTGGGCGAGGACGCCAAAACTTTCGTTTACGCCGACCGCAGCTACCGCCACGATGTGGACGGACTCGGCAAGGAGATCCTGTGGATCTCCGAACGCGACGGCTGGCGCCATCTCTATCTGTTCGATGGCCAAAGCGGCAAGGTCAAGGCGCAGGTCACCAAGGGCGAATGGATCGTGCGCGACGTGCTGCGCGTGGACGACGCGCAGCGCCGCATCTGGTTTTCCGCCAGCGGCATGGATGCGGGCAAGGACCCGTACTACCGGCAGCTGTTCGCGGTGGATTTCGACGGCCGCCACCTGACCCGGCTGACCACCGCCGACGCCGACCACGACGTGGCCATCGCCGACGACGGCCGCCACTACGTGGACACCTATTCGCGCCCGGACCTGCCGCCGCTGATGGAGCTGCATGCCATCGAGGGCACGCTGCTGCAGGTGGTGGAGCGCGGCGACATCGGTAAGCTGCTGGCCGCCGGCTGGCGCGCGCCGCAGACCTTCGTGGCCAAGGGCCGCGACGGTCGCACGGACATCTGGGGCATGGTGGTGCGACCGCGCGACTACGACCCGCACAAGACATACCCGGTGATCGAGAACATCTACGCCGGCCCGCATGACAGCTTCGTGCCCAAGACCTTCTGGCCGTTCGGTTACCACTCCGGCGGCGACAAGCAGATCGGCATGCAGGCGCAGGCCGACCTGGGCTTCATCGTGGTGATGATCGACGGCATGGGCACCGCCAACCGCTCCAAGGCGTTCCACGACGTGGCCTGGAAGAACCTCGGCGATTCCGGCTTCCCCGATCGCATCGCCTGGCACAAGGCGTTGGCCGCGCAGGATCCGTCCTACGATATCTCCCGCGTCGGCATCTACGGCGCCTCGGCCGGCGGGCAGAGCACGCTCGGCGCGCTGGAACGGCATCCGGATTTCTACAAGGTGGGCGTGGCGTTCGCCGGTTGCTACGACAACCGCATGGACAAGATCAGCTGGAACGAGCAATGGATGGGCTGGCCGGTGGACGCCAGCTACGCCGCCGCCTCCGGCGTGGACAACGCGGCCAAACTGCGTGGCGAATTGCTGCTGATCGTCGGCGAGCAGGACAGCAACGTGGATCCGGCCTCGACCGCGCAGGTGGTGGATGCCTTGATCAAGGCCGGCAGGGATTTCGACCTGCTGAACGTGCCCGGCGGCGAGCACACGGTAGGTCGCTCTACTGGCCCGATCGACTACGTGCAGCGGCGCCAGTACGACTTCTTCGTGCGGCATCTGCTGGGCGCGCAGACGCCGCGCTGGAATGCGATTTCCGCAGGAGGAGCGAAATGATCGAACGCCATCCGCACGCCTTTGTAGGAGCGGCTTCAGCCGCGACAGATGTTTCCGAAACCAGAATCCATTCGGTGCCGGTGTCGCGGCTGAAGCCGCTCCTACAAAAAACGGCCTCGTTGGTCCGCTACGCCGTGCTGGCCATGCTGCTGCCGCTGCTCGCCCACGCCGAAGACATGCCGCGCTACGTCAGCCGCGACGGCCACCACGCGCTGTTCGTTGACGGCGCGCCGTACAGCATCATGGCCGCGCAGCTGCACAACTCCAGCGCCTGGCCGCAGGTGTTGCCTCAGGCGCTGGACGCGGTGCAGGCGCTGCATGCGAACACGGTCGAGGCGCCGGTGTACTGGGAACAGTTCGAGCCGGAGCCGGGCCGCTACGACTACCGCAACGTCGATGCGCTGGTCGAGCAGAGCCGCGCGCGCGGGCTGCGTTTGATCGTGCTGTGGTTCGGCACCTGGAAGAACGGGCAGATGCACTACGTGCCGGAATGGATCAAGCGCGATCCGGCCACGTATCCGCGCATGCGCGACGCCAAGGGTGAGCCGGTGGATGTGCTGTCGCCGCATGCCCAAGCCAATGTGCAGGCCGACGCGCGCGCCTTCGCCGCGCTGATGCAGCACCTGCGCAAGATCGACGCCGGCCGCTACACGGTGATCGCGGTGCAGGTGCAGAACGAGCCCGGCGCGATCGGTACCGTGCGCGACCATGGCGAGGCCGGCGAGCGCGCGTTCGATGCCGCCGTGCCGGCGGAAGTGCTGCAACGGTTGGGCAAGCCGGCCGGCAGCTGGAGTCAGGTGTTCGGAAGCGATGCCGAGGAGATGTTCAGCGCCTGGAGCAACGCCAGCTACATCCAGCAGGTCGCCGCCGCCGGCAAGGTGGCGTATCCGCTGCCGCTGTATGTGAACACCTGGCTACGCTACAAGGGCCGCACCAAGCCCGGCGAGGAATACCCGGCCGGCGGTGCCACCTGGAACGTGTTCGACCTGTGGCGCCTGGCCACGCCGGCGATCGACTTCATCGGCACCGACATCTACACCAGCGACTACGACGAATACACCAAGGTGGTCGGCCAGTACGCGCGCGCCGACAACCCGGCGTGGGTCTCGGAAACCGGTTTCGAGGCGGCCACCGCGCCGTACCACTTCCACGTGCTCGGCCGCGGCGGCATCGGGTTCTCGGTGTTCGGCATCGACGGCAACGAGGACACGCCGGAGAACCAGGCCGCGATCGCCGCGCACGCGGCCGGTTTCGGCCTGCTCGCGCCGTTGCAGCGCGAACTGGCCGCCGGCGCCTTCGCCGGCACCTTGCAGGCGGCGGTGGAGAAGGCGGGGGTGCCCAAGCAGAGCCTGCGCTTCGGGCCCTGGCAGGCGCAGGTGTCGTTCGGCGCGCCGGGCTGGGGCGAGGCGCCGGCGATCCTGCCCGGCACGCCGCAGCACGATGGCCGCGTGCTGGTGCAGGAACTGCAGCCGAACGTGTTCCTGGTCACAGGATTCAATTCCCGCGTTGAATTTGTGCGCGATCGTGCCGATGGCAAATACGGGCAACTGCTGCGCGTGGAGCAGGGCCGCTACGTCGATGGCCAGTGGCGGTTCGTGCGCCTGTTGAACGGCGACGAGACCGACTACGGGCTCAACTTTCGGCGCAGCGATCCCTACGTGCTGCGGGTGACCGTGGGAACCTACTGACCTTGTGGCCGCAGTGCGGCCGCCCGACGAGCAAACGCGCATGAGTTCCATCGCCTCGGTGTCCTCGATCGCCCTGTCCGGCATGCGCGCCGCCGCATCCGGTCTGCAGGCGCGCGCGAACAATGTCGCCAACGCCGCCACCGAAGGCTTCCAGCGCCAGGTGACGGCCAACCAGGAAGCGCCCGGCGGCGGCGTGAGCGTCCAGGTGCAGGCGGCGGGCGGCGAGGGCAGCGACCTGGTCGACGACATGGTCGGCGGGCTGTCCGCACGCAACGATTTCCAGGCCAACGCGCGGGTGCTGCGCGCGGCAGACGACACCATCGGCAGCCTGCTCGACGTCCTGGCCTGAGGCCACGCCGCTCTTCCTTCTCCCCTCGGGACCATGGCCCCCTTCTCGGGGGAAGGTGCCCCGCAGGGGCGGATGAGGGTACGGGCGCAGCCTCGTGCACCCAACTCCACGAGACGCTTCGCGCCGGACCCTCACCCCAACCCCTCTCCCGGTGGGAGAGGGGCTAGCGGCTGTTCCTTCTCCCATCGGGAGAAGGTGCCCCGCAGGGGCGGATGAGGGTACGGGCGCAGCCTCGTGCGCCCAACTCCGCGAGACGCTTCGCGCCGACCCTCACCCCAACCCCTCTCCCGGTGGGAGAGGGGCTAAGGCTGTTCCTTCTCCCTCCGGGAGAAGGTGCCCCGAAGGGGCGGATGAGGGTACGGGCGAAGCCTCGCGCACCTGCTCCTGTTTAACCCTGAAAGTACCCGCGAAGCCCGGTGCAGCCACCGTTGCGCCACCCAACGCTATGCAATTTTCCGCACCGATCCTCGACACAGCGCACAAGACGTCGCCGTCCCTGCGGCGCACGATGATGCGCTATTGCTCATCGGGGGACGGTACATGGATCGGAGAGATTTCCTGCGTCAGGGGTTGGCGGTCGGCGCAGTCGCCGGTGTCGAAGCCCTGGCCGGCGGCATCGCCGCACCCGCCAACGCCGCGCCGGCCACGCCGCCAGTGCCGGCGGCGCCACGCCTGCAACCGCTGTCCGCCGATGCGCTCGCCGGCCACACCCTGCAGTGCCGCTTCACCGAGGCCGGCGCGCAGTGGCAGGTGTACGAAGACCTGCGCAGCGCCGATGGCGACCTGACCCTGCTCGGCCCCGGCGGCGCGCTGGTGCTCGGCAAGCGCACCGAAGCGGTCTACCCCAGCGCGCAGGCGCCGTATTTCGGCATGAAGCTGGCCGACGTCGCAATGGCCGAAGCCGACCTGCTCGCCGACCGCCTGCTGCGCGACGGCGATCCGCGCATGGACGAAGTACGCGATGCGGCGCCGCCGCCGGCCTCGCAACTGGATCCCAAGGACTACAACGGGCGCCTGCCGTGGACCACCTTCGTCGGCACCCGCGAATGCGCCGACACCATGCCGGTGTATCCGGACGGCCGCACCCGCGCCTATCGTGCGCTGCACGCCTTTCCCGAGCTGGGCAAGGCCGAGCTGGTCGCGCGCCGCCACGAAGGCCTGATCGGCGGCTGGATGCCGGCGGTGCGCAAGGTGGTGCCGGCCGGCGAGGGCCGCTACTACGACGTGCTGCTGTTCGCCGACGTGCTAGCCACCGACCGCTTCATCGTGCAGACCTGGCACCGCAGCGCACTGGTCGAGCACGGCAAGGTGACCAAGGTGGTGTATGGCTACAGCTATCCCGACTACCCGCCGCGGCGCGGCCCGCGCAGCGCCGAGGACTTCTACCGCGGCCTGCTCGCCTTCGCCGGCTACTGGCAGGGCCTGCTTGCCGACACCGTGCAGGCGCAACTGCCCGACGCCAGCTGGAGCGACATGGCGCGTTTTGCCTTCGCCCGCGAACTGGTGGTGCGCCCCGGCGGCACCTATCCGAAATACGGCGCGGTCGATCGCGACTACTACGGCAACGAATACGACGGCTTCCAGGACACCTTCACCAGCTCGCTGTACGCGAACCTGGAGTGGGGCCGCTTCGCCCAGGCCGCGGCGGTGCTGGACGGCTATTTCAGCGATTTCGTGCAGGACGACGGCATGGTCAACATGCGCGGCGCGGAGACCGGCCAGTTCGGCCTGACCCTGTCGCTGCTGGCGCGCTACCTGCGCTACACCGGCGATGCGGCGTTGCTGCGCAAGCACCGCGGCAAGATCGAAGCGACAGTGCAGGTGCTGCTGGAGCTGCACGACGCCAGCCTCAAGCTGCCAACCAAAACGCCCGGGTACGGCCTGATCCATGGCTGGAACGAATCCGACGCCTGCCTGTTCCCGGATCCGACCCTGTGGTGGAAGCCGTACTACGCAAACAGCGCGCTGGCGATCCGCGGCTGGCAGGACATCGCCGCGGTGTGGGCCGCGATCGCCGGGCCGGGCGCGCAAACCGCCGCGGCGCAGTGGCAGCGGCGTGCGAAGCAACTGACCGCGCAACTGCACAAGACCCTGCGGGCCAATATCCGCCACGACCTGAAACCGCCCTACATCGGCCCGCTGCCGGGAGTGAAGCTGACCTTCCGCCAGTCGCTGCAGCAGGAGAGCCCCAGCGAACAGGGCTGGCCGCACCGCGCCTACGCCGAACTGCTGCAGGCCGACGTGTTGCCCGCCGACCTCGCGCACCTGGTCATCGATTGCGTGCGCGGCCATGGCGGCACCAGCCTTGGTGTGGTCGGCAACATCGCGCCGCCGACGCCGGAAGGGCGCGATCTGCTCGGTTTCATTTCCTACGGCTACGCGCAGCAACTGCTGCGCCTGGACCGGATCGAGGAATACCTGCTGTTCCTGTACGCGCACCGCTACCACGTGCACACGCGTGGCAGCTGGACCGCGGGCGAAGTCAGCGGCATCACCGGCGGCATGCCGCTGTTCTGCATTCCGGCGCAGATGACCATCCCGCTACTGCTGCGCTGGATGCTGGTGTTCGAGGACAGCGCCGGCGAAGAACTGTTCCTGGCGCGCGCGCTGCCGCGCGAGTGGCTGGGCAGCGGCGAGGAGGTCGCGATCGCCGCCGCGCCGACCCGCTGGGGCGCGGTGTCGCTGACTCTGCGCGGCGATCCGGCCGGCAAGCGCATCGACGGCACGCTGACCCTGCCGGCGCAGGCGCCGGCGCGGACCTGGCTGACCCTGCGCGTGCCGGCCGGCACGCAATTGCGCGAGGTGCTGATCGACGGGCGTGCGGTGGCCTTGTCCGGGCCGCGCGACGAGCGCGTGCAGGTGCCCGCCGGCGCGGCGCGGGAAATGACGATTTCGGCCGCCTACGGCTGAGTGGCGAAAAAGTCGGAAATGTCCCGTTGCGCGTCGCGCAGTGCGATATTCCGCACGTTTAGCCGATAAATACGACAAGACGACGCCATCACAGTACGCGCACATTGTGTCGGTGCAATGAAGTCTCCGGGGGAGATTCCTGCACGATGCAGCGCCGCACGCAGCGGCGACGGCGGCAGCTCGCGCTGCCGTCGCGCCTTGCATACGACGCCCTGTTCCGCCCCGCCAACGACCGCTGGCGATGGGGATGGCAGCCCGGGGAAGGGCATGCCGGCCCTGCCGATCGCCACGCGTCGCCGCCCAGGAGAATCCGATGTCGTCTTTGTCTGAACGCGCTGCGCCGCTCTTCCCGTCTTCGTGGCGCCGCGCGCAGCGGCCGGGCCCGCTGACAGCGGCGATCTGTACCGCACTGGCGCTGGCCGCCACGGCGCCGGCCGCACTGGCGCAGGACGCCAGCGCCGATGGCGCGGCCGCCACCACGCTGGAAAAGGTCACGGTGACCGGCAGCCATATCCGCCGCGTCGATGCGGAGACCGCCAGCCCGGTGATCACCATCGACCGGCAGCGGATCGAGGACAGCGGCCAGGACACGCTCGGCCAACTGCTGCAGCAACTGCCGGCGATGGCCGGCAACATGCCAAACATCTCGCTCAATTCCGGCTTCAGCCACGGCCGCGCGCTGGTCTCGCTGCGCAACCTGGGCGCCGAGCGCACCCTGGTGCTGGTCAACGGCCACCGCATGGCCGGGCCGGCCAGCAGCGTGTCCGCTGCGCCCGGCGTGGACATCAACGCGATCCCGGCGGCGATGGTGGAGCGGATCGAGGTGCTGACCGACGGCGCGTCCTCGGTGTACGGTTCCGATGCCATCGCCGGCGTGGTCAACATCATCCTCAAGGACAAGTACGACGGCGCCGCCGCCACCGTCGACTACGGCCAGAGCACGCACGGCGACGGCAACCGCCGTTCGGTGGGCGTGGAGTGGGGCAAGACCTGGGAGCGCGGCGGGCTGATCCTGGGCCTGAGCCGCAGCTCGATGAACGCGCTGTACGACGAAGACCGCAGCTACGCCAAGACCGCGGTGAACTACCTCAACGGCCAGGTGGTGGAACGCCGCGGCAACGGCACCCGCGCCTTCCTCGGCGACGGCAGCGTGCTGACCCCGAACAGCGGCCTGGCGCCCGGCGCGGTCGATGCCGGCGATTTCCGCACCTACAACAGTGCCACCGATGGCTATAACTCCTATTACGGCCAATATCTGATCACCCCGGTGCAGCGCACCAACTTCTCCGCCCACGCCAGCTTCGATTTCACCCCGAACGTGCAGGGCTACCTGGACATGTTCTGGACCCGCAGCGAGACCACCTCGCAGCTGACCGCCTACGGCCTGGAGCTGCCCAACGCCGCGCAGAACTACTACAACCCGTTCGGCAGCCAACTGTCGCGCTACCTGCTGCGCTCGGAGGCGGCCAACACCCGCGTCTACACCTCGACCATGTACCAGACCAACATCGTGGCCGGGTTGCGCGGCAAGTTCGCCGACACCAGCTGGCAGTGGGATGCGGCGGCCGGCTATGCGCGCTACAAGGACACCCTGGTGCGCAACGGCTTCTCGATCACCTCGGCGCTGAACAACGCGGTCGGCGCCTCGTTCCTGGACAGCGACGGCGTGGTCAAGTGCGGCACGCCGGGCAACGTGATCTCCGGCTGTACTCCGATCAACGTGTTCAACCCGGACGATCCGGCGACCATCGCCGGGATCAAGGCCACCCAGAGCGCGGTCGACCTGATCGACGAGAGCACCATGAAGTTCGCCGAGGCCAGCGTCAACGGCGACCTGTTCGCGATGCCGGCGGGCATGGTGCAGGCCGCGTTCGGGCTGTCGTTCCGCAAGAACGGGTTCTCGCAGGGCACCAGCAATCCGGTCGCCGCCGCCGATCCCGAAGGCGGTTGCGACTACAACGACGGCTGCATCATGAACCAGGGCCACGACGAGACGATCAAGGAAGCCTACGCCGAAGTGCTGATCCCGCTGCTCAAGGACGTGCCCGGCGCGCAGGCGCTGAACCTCAACCTGGGCACGCGCTATTCCAAGTACGACTACTGGGGCAACACCACCAACAGCAAGATCGCGCTGGAATGGCGCCCGATCGACAACCTGCTGATCCGCGCCACCGGTTCGGAGGTGTTCCGTGCACCGGCGCTGGGCGACCTGTACGGCTCGCCGTTCAAGTCGGTGGTGGACGATACCGGCACCTACACCGACCCGTGCAACGGCTATACCGGCGGCGGCAACGCCGCAGCCTGCGCCAACGTGCCGACCAACGGCAGCTTCGTCAACACCTCTTCGTTCAACGTGCTGACCACCGGCTCGGCCAATGCCGGTTTTGCGATCAAGCCCGAGCAGGGGCGTTCCTACAACGTCGGTGCGGTCTACGATCCGGGCTGGGCGAACGGCTTGTCGGTGAACCTGGACAGCTGGCGGGTCACCCTCGACGACATGATCAACGGCACTGGCCTGGATCAGGTGCTGCAGAACTGCTACGACGGCCAGAGCGCGTATTGCCCGTTGATCCAGCGCAACGCGAGCGGGCAACTGGTCAACGTGACCGTGCCGTTCGCGATCAACAGCGGCAAGGTCGACATCCGGGGCTACGACATCGGCATCAAGTACGCGCTGCGCGATACCGCCTGGGGCAACTTCCAGGCCGGCGTCGATGCCACGTTCCTGTCCAGCTACAAGTTCAGCGGCGACGACCACAACTACGTCGGCGAGATGTCCAGCTACGGCAACATGCCGCGCTGGCGCGCCAGCTTCAACCTGGGCTGGGACAACGGGCCGTGGCACGCCAGCTGGAACACCCGCCTGCTCGGCCCGACCACGGTCGGCAGCGCCTACGAGGACTTCTGCGTGAACACCGCCGCCGACGGCAGCTGCGTCTACTTCAAGGTCGGCACGGTGACCTATCACGACGTCTCGCTGAGCCGGAAGTTCGAGAGCCTGCACACCACGCTGTCGGCCGGCGCCAACAACGTCGGCAATCGCAAGCCGCCGCAGTACTACGGCTATGCGAGCGCGGCCAATACCGACGCGTTCACCTACGACACGTTGGGACGCTACTTCTGGGCGCGGCTCAGGACCGAGTTTTGAGGTTGCGGGTAAGCGGCGTGGCCGCGGCATGGCGGCGGCCGCGCGCCGCCGCCGCATTGCTCGCGGTGCTGCTGGGCGCGGCATGCGGCACGGTGACGGCGAGCGCCGTCGCCGCCGCGGATGGCGAAGCATTGCAGGCCAGCAACGCTTCGCTCGGCTATCCGCATTTCAAGGGTACGCCGACACCGATTCCGGACAGCGGCGTGGCCTTCGCGCCGGGCGGGCATCTGCAACGGGTGTTCGCCGCCGATCTGGCGGCCGGCGCCGGCACGGCGCCGGGCAAGGATTTCTGGATCGACCGCATGCTCGCGCGCAGCGGCACCGGCGGTGGGTTCGACGACGACAACAACTGGTTGTTCAGCCGCGGCCGCGCCGCGTACATGTACACCCACCAGCCGCAGCAGCCGGGTTTCGTCGGCGATGTCGCCTATGCGCACAAGACCGGCCACGATGCGCTGTTCCGGTTGCAGGCGGAGATCGACGGCAAGCCGCTGCACCTGGTCGAGGAAAGCGCGCAGCGGCGGCAGACGCCGAGCTACTTCAGCAGCGTCTACGCCGATGCTGACGCCGGCGTGCGGCTGCGCCTGGTCAAGTTCATCAGCGAGCAGAACGTGGCCGTGGCCGAGGCCACGCTGTCCAGCAGCGACGGCGTGGCGCGCACGCTGACCCTGCGTGCGATCTCGCCGATGGCCGCGCATGCCGACGGCGCCGAGCTCACCGGCGCGTTCGCCACCCACAATGCGATCACCACGGTCTTCCCGCGCCTGTCGGGCGACGGCTTCGCGGTCGAGGGCGGTTCCATCGCGCGCCGCGTGGCGCTGCCGGCGAGCGGCGAAGCGGCCACGCTGAAGGTGCAGCTCGGGCTGGTCACGCGCGAACTGCCGGCGTCGCTGAGCGAATACCGGCGCATCGCCGCGCAGTCGCCGCAGCAGGCGTACCGCGAGCACGTGGTCGCCTACAACCGTTGGTGGGCCGACAACCTGCCGTACCTGGACACGCCTGAGGACAACATCGACAAGACGTTGTTCTATCGCTGGTGGCTGCTCCGCTTCAATTTCCTCGACGCCGCGGTGCCCGGCAACGACTATCAGTTCCCGGTGGCGATCGAAGGCGTGCTCGGCTACGACAATGCGATCGTGCTGACCACCGGCATGTTCATCGACGACCTCAAGTACCTGCGCGATCCCAGCTACGCCTACGGCTCGTGGCTGGGCGCCGGCGAGACCGCCGGCGGCGGCAAGTACGTGGACAATCCCGGCGCGCCGGAGAACTGGTCCAATTCCTACGCCCAATACCTCAGCGCCGCCGCCTGGCGCGCCTACCAGCTGCACGGCGGGCCGCCGGCTGTAGCGGCGCAGCTGGCACGCTACGCCAGCGCCGACGTGGACGCGCTGTTGCGCGCCTACGACCGCAACAATAACGGCCTGATCGAGTACGACTGGGCGGCGATGACCGGCAACGACGCCGACGCGGTGTCCTTCGACTGGGCCAAGCAGCACGGCCAGATCCGCATGGACCGCAGCGAGAGCGCCTACGTCTACGCCAACGCGCTGGCCGCGGCGCAGGCCGCGCAGCTCGCCGGCGATGCGGCCACCGCTGTGCGCATGCAGGCGCTGGCGGCGAAGATCCGCAGCGCCGTGCTCGCCGTGCTGTGGCAGGACCACAGCGCCACCGCCGACGGCATGGGCCTGCACGGCGACCTGCTCAAGCAGCGCCAGGCCGATGGCGCGCGGCTGCCGGTGGACTGGAAGGAGACCAACAACTACTACCCGTTCAGCGTCGGCTTGATGCCGAAGCAGGGCGATGCCGACTACGATCCGAAGTACGTGCGCGCGCTGCGCCTGTTCGCCGATACGCGGCAGTACCCGATCTTCCCGTTCTATACCGCCAACCAGGCCGACCGGCAGGCGCGCGGCGCCGGCGGCAGCAACAATTTCTCGGTGATCAACTCCACCGTCGCCTTCCGCCTGCTCGGCAGCGCGCTGCGCGACTATCCCAGTCCATATCTGGACGCGGGCAGCTACCGCAAGCTGCTGTACTGGAACGCCTGGGCGCACTACATCGACGGCGACAACCGCTATCCGGACCAGAACGAGTTCTGGGCGCAGGGCAGCGCCGCCGACGGTGGCAGCATCGGCTACCGTTCGTGGATCCACCACACCCAGCTCGGCGCGACCAACTTCACCGTGATCGAGGATGCGATGGGCCTGCGTCCGCGCAGCGACGCGCAGATCGAGCTGTATCCGATCGACATCGGTTGGGATCATTTCGCCGCCGACGCGGTGCGCTACCGCGATCGCGACCTGTCCATCGTCTGGGACCGCGACGGCCGCCACTACGGCGGCGCGCTGCCCAAGGGCTATTCGCTGTATCTGGACGGGAAGCTGGCGTTCACCGTCGATCGCCTGGCGCATGTGCTCTACGACCCGGCCAGCGGCCGCGTGCAGGCGCTGCCGGATGCGCTCAATGCGGATGCCGCGCAGTTGCGTGTGCTCGGTTCGAAGGCCATCGCCGTGCAGACGCCGGCGCAGGTGCGCTTCGCCGCCGATGCGCGGATCACCGCGGTGCTGGCCGACGCCGGCGTGGACACCACGCTGCCGGCGACCGCGCACAACCTCGCACAAGGCGCGGCGGTGAGCGCCAGCTATGCCGCCGACGGTTTCCCGGCCAGCGCGGTGGTGGACGGCAGCACCGCCAACGAACCGTTCTGGGGCACGGCCGGGTCGCCGTCGCGCAGCGACTGGATCGAACTCGACCTGGGCCGGCCGCAACTGCTGGACGACGTGCGCCTGTACTTCTACCGCAGCTCCTCGCCGCCCGGCGAGCAGCACGGCTTTGCTTCCGGCACCCGCGCCGGCTACGCGCCGCCGTGGCTGTACGTGCTGCAGTATTTCGACGGACATGCCTGGAAGACCGTGCCCGGCCAGGTGCGCGATGCGCCGATCGCGCAGGGCAACCGCAATCGCGTGCGCTTCCCGGCGCTGCGCGTGCAACGGCTGCGCGTGCTGGTGACCCATGCCGGCGCGCTGCGCACCGGAATCAAGGAAATCCAGGCCTATGCCAGCGGCGCGCGGGTGCCGGCAGCGAAGCCCAATCAGGCGCCGCAGGTCGAGGCGTGGCAGCAGGACGGTGTTGGCGGCGGCGCGCTGCGTGTCGTTGGCCGCGTCGGCGACGACGCGCTGCCGAACGGCAGCTTGGCGCTGCATTGGAGCGTGCTGCAGGCGCCGCCGGGCGGCGCGGCGATCTTCGAGGAGCCGCAGGCGGCCAGCAGCAGCGTACGCTTCACCGCGCCAGGCGCCTACACGCTGCGCTTGCAGGCCGACGATGGTGCGTTGCAGGGCCATGCCGACGTGGCCGTGGTCGCCGCGCCGACGCCGGCCGGGCAGGGCCTGGAAGTACAGGGCGAGGCCGAGGCCAGCGCGCAGGTCACCGCCGGCCATCACCGGCTGCAGGCGCTCAACGACGGCCTGCTGCCCGCGCCGGATCAAGTGCCGTCCGCGGATCGCCGCTGGGGCAGCTGGGGTCGCGCGCAGCCGGCCTCGGTGTGGGTGCAGTACCAATGGCGGCAACCGCAGCGCTTGAACGCAGCGGCGCTGTATTTCTGGGACGACCAGCCCGATGGCGGGGTGGCGCCGCCGCGCGCGTGGAAGCTGCAATACCGCGATGGCGAGCAGTGGCGCGACATCGCAGTGCGCGGCGGCTATCCGGTTGCCGCGCGCGGCGAAGCCAGCCGCGTGGCGTTCGCAGCGGTGACCACCAGCGCGTTGCGTGCGGTGCTGGATACCGCGGTGCAGGGCGACGGCCACGCCGCGGTCGGCATCGACGAATGGCAGGTGTTCGCCGAGCGCGCCGCTGCGGTCGAGCCGATCGACGTGCGGGTGGCGCCGGGCGAGATGCCGGTGCTGCCGCAACGCATCGCCGCTTACTTCGCCGACGGCAGTTGGGATTGGCTGGGTGTGCGCTGGCCGCAACTCGACGCGTCGTCGCTGGCCGGCGAAGGCCGTGTGCAGGTGCAGGGCCTGGCCGATGGCGGCTTGCCGGTGAGCGCCAGCATCTGGGTGCGCGCCACCGCGCCGGGCCAGATCAACACGGTGCAGGCGCCGCCGCCGCTGCATGTGCATGCCGGGCAGGTGCCGGCGCTGCCGGCCTTCGTCGGCGTGCAGTACAACGACGGCTCGCGCGAACGCGTGCCGGTGCAGTGGCCGCCGTTGGCGCCGACCGCGTATGCCGCGCCGGGCACCAGCAGCATCGTCGGCAGCGCGCAGGGGCGTGGCGGCAGCGGGCAGTTGCCGGTGCGGCTGCAGATCGTGGTCGACGCGGCGGTGGCGCCATGAGCCTGCGTCGCGGCGCGCGTGTTGCCCGGCGCGTCGGTGCCTGCCTGCTGTTGGCGCTTGCCGTTGCCGGCGCGCAGGCGGCAGCGTTGCCCGCGCGCAGCGTGCACAGCGCCGGCAATCCGATCCTGGCCGACGGCCGCGACTATTCCGCCGATCCGGCGCCGCTGGTCGCCGACGGCAAGCTGTACATCATCGCCGGCCGCGACGAGGCGCCGCCCGACGTCAACGACTTCGTGATCCAGCGCTGGCAAATGCTGGCGACCCACGATGTCGGCAGCGGCAACTGGACCCACTATCCGGCGCTGCTGCGTCCGGAACAGGTGTTCGCCTGGGCCGCCGCGGGCCGCGCCTATGCCGCGCAAATCGTGCAGGGACCGGACCGACGCTACTACCTGTACGCGCCGGTGGAGGAAAAACACTCGCCCAACGCCGATCCGTTCGCGATCGGCGTGGCGGTCGCCGACAGCCCGCTGGGGCCGTGGCGCGATGCGCATCCGCAAGGGCCGATCCTGTCGCAGTCGCTGCCGGTGAAGAACACGATCCAGAACATCGACCCGACCGTGCTGGTCGACGACGACGGCCGCGTGTATCTGTACTGGGGCACCTTCGGCAAGCTGTTCGGCATCGAACTGGAACGCGACATGGTCACACCCAAGGGCGCGGCGGTGGCGGTGACCACGCTGGACGGCTATTTCGAGGCGCCGTGGCTGTTCAAGCGCAACGGCACCTACTACATGGCCTACGCCGGCAACCGCGCCGGGCCGGACTCGGAGTGCACGCCGACGCTGTATCACGCCTGCATCGCCTACGGCAGCGCGCCGTCGCCGCTGGGGCCGTGGACCTACCGCGGGGTGATCCTGCCGCCGGTGTCCTCCACCACCTCGCATTCGGGCATCGTGCAGTTCAAGGGCCAGTGGTATCTGGTCTATCACACCGCCGATGCCAAGGGCGGCGGCCACTTCCGCCGCAGCGTGGCGATCGACCGGCTGGACTGGGACGACACCCAGCGGCCGGCACGCATTCGCCCGGTGCTGGCCACGCGCGCGCCGCAGCCGCCGCAGCCGCTGCAGCGCAACGTCGCCCGCTACGCATCCGCCAGCGCTTCCAACGGCCCGGACATCCCGCATCAATACTGGATCGCCGCGCTCAACGACGGCGTGGTCAAGCGCAATCCGCTGCCGCCGCAGATGTGGGGCAGCTGGACCGCGCACAATCCGCCGCAGCAGTGGATCCAGTACAGCTGGGCGCAGCCGGTGACGCTGCAGCGCAGCCGCATCGTGTTCTGGGCCGACCATCCGCCCGGCGCCAACGAAGGTGTGGCCCCTCCGGCGCGGTGGCACCTGGAATACCGCAAGGACGGGCAGTGGCTGCCGCTGGCGGAGGCGAAGAGCGGCGCGGTTGCCGACCAGGTGCAGACGCTGCGTTTCGCGCCGGTGACCACGCGCTGCGTGCGCGCGGTGTTCGATGCCTCCGGCGGCGACGGCCGCTATGCCGCGCTGGCGGTGCAGGAATGGGAAATGTGGGCCACGCGCGCGCAGCGCCTGGCCCAGGCCGGCGTTGCGGATGCGCAGCGCTGCGACACGCTTTGATGCATCGGGTGATTGACGGATGAAGACGGATCGAAACGGACGGCGCGTCGCCGCGCCGGGCGCACTGCTGCTCGCATTGGCGGCGCTGGCGCCCTGCGCGCTGGCCGCGCCGAGCGCGGACGACTATCAGCGCGCGCAGGCGCTGAGCCAACGCTACGAGGCGCTGGTCGACCGCCAGCCGTCGCAGCCGGTGTGGTTGGACGCCGGGCATTTCCTGTATCGGCGTACGCTCGCGCGCAGCGGCGCCGCACCGGCGATCGAGTACCGCCGGGTCGCGGTCGCCGACGGCCGCAACGAACCTGCGTTCGATCACGCGCGGCTGGCGGCGGCGATGTCCGCGGCCAGCGGCAAGCCGGTCGATGCGGCGGCGTTGCGGTTGGACGAGGTGAAGCTGGACGCGCAGCGGCTGGTGTTCGAGCGCGATCGCGTGCGCTGGCAGTGCGATCTGCCGCAGTACCGCTGCACGCGCACCGAGATGGGCGCGTTGCCGCCCGATTCCTACGACATGAGCATCCCGTTGAAGCAGGGTCCGGCGTATGCGCAGGCGTCGCCGGACGGCAAGTGGCGTGCCTGGGTCGAGGCCGGCAACGTGGTGGTCGCGCCGGCCGCTGGCGGCAGCCCGGTCGCGCTCAGCCATGATGGCAGCACCGCCGAGTATTACGCGGCGGACAGCATCGCCTGGTCGCCGGATTCGACCCGGCTGGTCGCCTACCGCATCAAGCCGGCAGCGCCGCGCACGGTGTACTACATCGAGTCGGCGCCGCCGGACCAGTTGCAGCCCAAGCTGCACCAGCAGATTTACGCCAAGCCCGGCGATCCGCTGCCGGTGCTGCAGCCGGTGCTGTTCGACCTGGCCTCGCGGCAGGCGAAGGCAGTGCCGGCAGCGCTGTTCCCGAATGCGTTCGCGCTGAGCTGGGCGCAGTGGCGCAGCGACGGCAGCGGCTTCACCTTCGAGTACAACGAACGCGGCCATCAGCGCTACCGGGTGATCGAGGCGGATGGACGCAGTGCGCAGGCGCGCACGCTGATCGAGGAAACCTCGCCGACCTTCATCGAGTATTCCGATCTCAGTGGCACCCACGAGAATGGCGGCAAACGCTATCGCCACGATTTCGCCGATGGCGCGCACACCCTGTGGGCCTCCGAGCGCGACGGCTGGGAGCAGCTGTACCTGTACGACACGCGCAGCGGCGGCGCCCCGCGCCAGGTCACGCGCGGCGAGTGGGTGGTGCGCAAGGTCGAGCGCGTCGACGAGGTCGCGCAGCAGATCTACTTCATCGCCTCGGGCATGACGCCCGGCGAGGATCCCTACTACCGTCACGCCTATCGCATCGGCGTGGATGGCAGCGGATTGACCGCGCTGACCCCGGCGCAGGCCGACCACGAGGTCGTGCTGTCGCCCGACGGACGCTGGCTGCTCGACCTGTATTCGCGGGTGGACCTGGGGCCGGTGCTGGAACTGCGCCGCAGCGACGACGGCGCGCTGGTGCGGCAGGTCGAGCGCACCGACCTGAGCCGGCTGCTCGCGGCCGGCTGGCTGCCGCCGCTGCCGTTCCACACGCCCGGCCGCGACGGCAAGACCGAGATCTGGGGCGTGATCCATCGGCCGCAGGCGCAAGCCGACGGGCAGCGCTACCGCGTGGTCGAGAACATCTACGCCGGGCCGCACGGCTCGTTCGTGCCCAAGACCTTCAGCGCGCGCGTGCCGGCGCTGACCGCGCTCGGCTTCGCCGTGGCGCAGATCGACGGCATGGGCACCAACAACCGTTCGCGCGCATTCCACGACGTGGCCTGGCGCAACCTCAAGGACGCCGGTTTCCCCGATCGCATCGCCTGGCACCGCGCCGTGGCGGCGCAGTATCCGTGGTACGCGATCGAGCAGGGTGTGGGCATCTACGGCACCTCCGCCGGCGGCCAGAGCGCGCTCGGCGCGTTGCTGTTCCATCCGGAGTTCTACGTCGCCGCGGTGGCCAATTCCGGCTGCCACGACAACCGCATGGACAAGATCTGGTGGAACGAGCAATGGATGGGCTGGCCGGTCGGGCCGTGGTATTCGGCCTCGTCCAATGTCGACAACGCCGCGCGCCTGCAGGGGCATCTGCTGCTGGTGACCGGCGACATGGACCACAACGTCGATCCGGCCAGCACCTTCCAGGTCGCCGATCGGCTGATCAAGGCCGGCAAGGATTTCGATCTGCTGGTGGTGCCGGGCGGCGATCATGGCGCCGGCGGCGACTACGGCCGGCGCCGCTTGGCGGACTTCTTCGTGCGCTGGCTGCAGCAGGCGCCGACGCCGGACTGGAACCGGCAGGCGGCGGCATCGGCGCCCGTCGCGCACTGAGGGTTGCGCGCGTGCCTGCATGAGGTGGCGCGCGGCGTGTGGCGGTCGCTGCGACACAGCGCAACATATCGACAGATTTCCACGTCAAAGGCGACGTTTTTCCACAAGACGCTGACCGTGCCGACGTGAAACTCTGCAGTTGCGGTACGCAGCGACGCGCAACGGGTTTTCCCAAAACGCGAAGACGCGCAACGGGTTTCCGATGCGCAATAAGCGCACCGCATTCTGCGCCGTGCGGGGATGCACGGCCTCCATCGATCGATGCGGGTTCTCGTTGCCATGCGCAGCGCGGGCGCGGCGTCGTGCGGCCTGGATTTTGCGTGCAGGCCGCTCAACCGAGAGACAACCCATGCGCGACGTTCGTTTGCCTTCCCCACCTCCGGTCTCCGCCTGTCGCGATCGACGCGGACACGGGCGCACGCTGTTGTGCGCTGCGATCGGCATGGCGCTGCTCGCGGCGCTGCCGGCGGCGGCGCAGGAGGCGGCTACCGTGCGCGACCCCGCCACCGCGGCGGCCGATGGCAGCGACAGCGCCGCCGACGCCAAGACCCTGGACAGCGTGGTCGTCACCGGTTCGCGCATCCGCCGCAACGATGCGCTGGACGGCCCCACGCCGCTGACCGTGATCGGCGCCGAGCAGATCCGCGCGGCCGGCTATACCGAGATCGCCGACGTGGTCAACCAGCTGCCGAGCCTGGCGCTGACCCAGACCAGCCAGACCAGCAACCTGGCCGGCAATCCCGGCATCAACGCGCTGGACCTGCGCGGCATGGGCACCCAGCGCACCCTGGTGCTGGTCGACGGCCGCCGCCAGGTGCCGGCGATCCCGGGCACCTCGGCGGTGGACGTGAGCAATATTCCGTCCAGCCTGGTCGAGCGGGTGGAAGTCATCACCGGCGGCGCCTCGGCGCTGTACGGCGCCGACGCGGTCACTGGCGTGGCCAATTTCATCCTGAAGAAGGACTTCCAGGGCCTGGACGCCAGCGCGCGCTACGGCATCTCCAGCCGCGGCGACATGCGCAGCAGCAGCGTCGATGCGCTGTTCGGGCACAACTTCGCCGACAACCGCGGCAATGTCACCGTGTATGGTTTCTACGAGCGCGAGCCCGATTCGGTGTCCGGCCAGGACCGGCCGTGGACCGCCATGGGCTACCCGATGTACACGCGCAACAACCGCAACCAGCGCTACTGGATCTCCGACAACAACCGCAACATCAACAACGCCGAGGACGCGCAGCTCATCCTCGGCGGCCGCCACTATGCGATGACCGCCGATGGCCAGCTGCGCGCGCCGGTGCTCGGCCCGGGCGGCTACGTCAACAGCGTGCCGCTGAGCCTGGCCGATCCATCCACCGCGCTGGGCAGCCTGCTCACCGACGGCGGCGAGTACGGCGGCCGCTACGACTCGTGGTACCTGGCGGTGCCGTCGGATCGTTTCGCCAGCCGCGCCACGCTCAACTTCGATTTCAGCGACAGCCTGCGCTTCTTCGCCAACGTCGGTTATTCGCGTACCACCTCGCAATCGGCGTGGCGCGCGCTGAGCGCGTTCGGCAGCGAGGCGGTGCCGGCCGACAGCCCGTTCATCACCGACGAAATGCGCGCGGCCAACGGCGGCACGATCACCGACGGGGTCTATTTCGCGCGGCACTTCGACGACGAACTGGGGCAGGGCGGCAGCCAGTACCGGCGCCAGCTGCTGCAGGGCGTGGTCGGCCTCGAGGGCGACTTCAGCCTGGGCGGGCGCGCCTGGAACTACAGCGCTTACTACTCCTACGGCCGCACCGAGCAGCGCAACCGCGACATCGATACGGTGTCCTACAAGCGCTATTACCTTGCGGTGGATTCCACCGCCGCCGCCGACGGCAGTGCGATCTGCCGCAGTACGCTCACCGACCCGGGCAACGGCTGCGTGCCGTTGAATCCGTTCAAGCGCCTGACCGCGCAGGAGATCGGCTACCTGCGCTACACCTCGGACTGGGCCACCACCACCATGACCCAGCAGGTGCTGTCGGCCTACGCCTCCGGCGGCATCTTCGACCTGCCCGGCGGCGAGGCGCAGATCGCGTTCGGCGGCGAGTACCGCAAGGAGCGCAACGACATCGGCGCGATCGCCCAGTACGATCCGGCCAATCCGGCCTACAACGCCAGCCTGGGCACCACCCAACTGCCGCTGGTCGGCCAGTACGACGTCAAGGAACTCTACAGCGAGCTGCACCTGCCGCTGCTGGCCGACAAGCTGTTCGCGCAGCGCCTGGGCGTAGACGCGGCGGTGCGCGTGTCCGACTACAACACCGCCGGCCGCACCGTCACCAACAAGTTCGGCATCGACTGGGCGCCGATCCAGGACATCACCCTGCGCGGCACCTACGGCAAGGCGGTGCGCGCTCCCAACATCGGCGAGCTGTACACCGCCAGCAGCATCGGCGGCATGTGGGTCACCGATCCGTGCAACACCTACAACCAGCGCTACCGCACCGACCGCACCCAGTACACCGCGGCCAACTGCGCGCAGCTCAATCCGTCGGACAAGAGCACCTACTGGCTGTACCGCGACATCATCACCAAGGGCAACCTGGACCTGGCCAACGAAACCGCCAAGACCCGCACCGTCGGCATCGTGCTGCGCCCGCGTTTCCTGAAGGATTTCTCGCTGTCGGTGGACTACTACAACATCGACCTGCGCGGCGCGATCGATTCGTTCCCGGCGCAGACCATCATCAACAAGTGCGTGGACGCGCCGACCCTGGACAACCAGTTCTGCTCCTTCGTCAGTCGCGATGCCGACGGCAACCTGCTCAACGCGGTCACCCAGAAGCTCAACCTGTCGCGCTACCTGACCCGCGGCGTCGACTTCTTCGCGCAGTACCGCTACGACCTGGCAGAGCGCTGGGGCCAGAATGCCGGCGCGCTGTCGTTCGACCTGAACTACACCCACCTGATCCGCCAGGACTACACGCTGGATCCGGACCAGCCGGAGGAGGTCACCCGCTTCGCCGGCGTGTTCGGCTCGCCGTCCTGGAAGGGCGTGCTGCGCGGCACCTGGTCCAATGCGCATGCCGGTGCGACCTGGTCGCTGCGCCACTTCTCCAAGATGCGCAGCAGCACCCAGATCACCGATACCGAGTACCAGAAGGTGTGGACCGGCAACGTGTTCTACAGCGACGTGTCCGGCTACTACCGGCTCAAGTCGGGGCTGGAAGTGTTCGGCGGGGTCAGCAACCTGTTCGACCGCGCGCCGCCGCGGGTGCCGGGGGCGGAGGCGGGCGGCGCCAATTTCGAGCTCGGCTACCACGCCGGCGTGTACGACGTGATCGGGCGCATGTACTACGGCGGGATCCGCCTGGCGCTGTGAAGGCCAGACGCGATTCGGCACAAATCCGCATGTTCGCGCAGCCGTGGCGACAAGACGCGATGACGTATCGATGACACAGTGGCGACAGGCCGCCCGTTCGTGGCCGCGGTCGGGCCTGCGCCGGCCGCCGCCAAGCGCAAAGGAGCAAGCAATGCCGTCTCGCATTTCCTCTCGGTTCCCCGTGACCATCCCTTCGCGCGGTGCCCGATGAACGCGCGCTGCGGACACGTTCACAGCGCGCACTGCGTGCACAGCGCGTCCGCGGACGCCGATATGGCGGCGCTGGATCCGTCGCGGCGCCGGTTCCTGCAATGGAGCGCGCTCGCGGTGGCCGCGGGACTGCTGCGCTTCCCGCTGGATGCGGCCGCGTCCAGCGCCGGCGCCGTGCAGGCGTTGCCGCTCAAGCAGGTCACGCTCAAGCCGTCGCTGTTCCTGGATTCGCTGCAGACCAACCGCCGCTATCTGCTGGAACTGGAACCGGACCGCCTGCTGCACAACTTCCTGCAGTACGCCGGCCTGCCGCCCAAGGGCGAGGTCTACGGCGGCTGGGAGGGCGACACCATTGCCGGGCACACGCTCGGCCACTACCTCAGCGCGCTGGCCAAGATGCATGCGCAGACCCGCGATGCGGCGCTGCGCCAGCGCATCGACTACATCGTCGCCGAGTTGGCACGCGCTCAGGCCAAGGACGCGGACGGCTACGTCGGCGGGCTCACCCGCAAGAACGACAAGGGCGCCATCGACAACGGCAAGGTGGTGTTCGAGGAAGTACGCCGCGGCATCATCAAGGGCAGCAAGTTCAATCTCAACGGCAGCTGGTCGCCGCTGTACACGGTGCACAAGCTGTTCGCCGGCCTGCTCGATGCGCACGAACTGGCCGGCAACGCGCAGGCGCTGCAGGTGCTGCTGCCGCTGGCCGGCTATCTGGGCGGGGTGTTCGACGCGCTCGACCACGCGCAGATGCAGACCCTGCTGGACACCGAGTTCGGCGGCCTCAACGAGTCCTACATCGAACTGGGCGCGCGCACCGGCGATCCGCGCTGGATCGCGCTGGGCAAGCGCCTGCGCCACGAGAAGGTGATCGATCCGGCCGCGGCCGGCCGCGACGAGCTGCCGCACATCCATGCCAATACCCAGGTGCCCAAGTTCATCGGCGAGGCACGCCAGTTCGAGGTCGCCGGCGATGCCGACGCGGCGGCGGCGGCGCGTTTCTTCTGGGAGACGGTGACCGGCCACTACAGCTATGTCATCGGCGGCAATGCCGACCGCGAGTATTTCCAGGAACCGGACACCATCGCCGCGTTCCTGACCGAGCAGACCTGCGAGCATTGCAACAGCTACAACATGCTCAAGCTGACCCGGCACCTGTACCAGTGGACGCCGCAGGCGCGCTATTTCGACTACTACGAGCGCACCCTGCACAACCACACGATGGCCGCACAGCATCCGGCCACCGGCATGTTCACCTATATGACGCCGATGATCAGCGGCGGCGAGCGCGGCTTCTCCGACAAGTTCGATTCGTTCTGGTGCTGCGTCGGCAGCGGCATGGAGGCGCACGCGCAGTTCGGCGACTCGATCTATTGGCAGGACGCGTCCTCGCTCTACGTCAACCTGTACATCCCCTCGACCCTAGACTGGCCCGAGCGCGATCTGGCGCTGGAGCTGGACAGCGGCGTGCCCGACAACGGCAAGGTGCGGCTGCAACTGCGCCGCGCCGGCGCACGCACGCCGCGCCGCCTGCTGCTGCGGCTGCCGGCCTGGTGCCAGGGCGGCTACACGCTGCGCGTCAACGGCAAGACCCAGCGCGGCACGGCCGCCGACGGCTACCTGGCGCTGGAGCGGCAGTGGCGCAGCGGCGACGTGATCGAACTGGACCTGGCGATGCCGCTGCGCCTGGAGCATGCCGCCGGCGACGCCGACACGGTGGTGGTGATGCGCGGTCCGCTGGCGCTGGCCGCCGATCTGGGTCCCATCGCCGAGCCCTACGACGCGCCGGACCCGGCGCTGGTGGCCGCGGCCGATCCATTGGCAGGGTTCGCCGAGTTGCCGCAGCCCGGGCATTTCCTGGCCGCCGCCACGCAGCCGCCGGGGCTGACCTTCGTGCCGTTCTACGCGCAGTACGAACGCCGCAGCGCGCTGTACTTCAAGCGCCTGGCGCCGGCGCAGTGGGCGCAGGAAGCGGCGCGGCGCGCGCGCCAGCAGGCCGAGCGCGCCGCGCTGCAGGCCACCGCGGTGGACATGATCCAGTTCGGCGACGAGGCCTCCGAGCAGGCGCACAAGCTGCGCAGCGATACCTCCTTCGGCGGCGCCTACCGCCGGCAGCAATGCCGCGACGTGCGCGGCAAGGGCTTCGTCGAGTTCCAGATGAAAGGCAGCGCGCAGCCGCTGGCATTGCGCCTGCGTTTCTGGGGCAGCGACAAGGGCCGCTTCAACATCCTGATCGACGGCAAGCTGGCGGTGGAAGTGCAGGTGGACCGCAGCCAGGTCATCGACTTCGTCGATCGCGATTATGTGTTGCCGCCCGCGCTGACCGGCGCCAAGCAGCTGACCTTCCGCATCGAGCCGCAGCACGGCGATACCGCCGGGCCGCTGTTCGGCGGCTGGTTGATCCCGGCCGCGAGCGCGTGACGGCTGCGGCAGCGCACGCACGCGGCGCTGGCGTCGCGCCCCGGCAGGCACCATCGATGGCGTCAGGCACGCGCTTCGCTTTTCCCGCCCGCCGCTGGCTGTGGCGTGGCCTGCTCGCGCTCGCGGTGACCGGCAGTGGCGGCTGCGCGCATGCGCCGCCGCAGGCCGCGACCGTGGTGCCGGCCAGCCCGTTGCACGGCATCTGGGTGATCGCGCAGGGGCCGTCGTTTCCCGGTCCGCGCTACCTGCGCATCGTCCAGCGCGACGGCCAGGCCCAGGGCAGCATCACCACCGATTGGTACGGCGACGTGCCGATGCAGCAACTGCGCATCGACGGCGACGTAGCCCACTTCCAGATCGACAACGGCAATCCGCGGCTGCCGGCGCAGCCGTGGACCGCGACCCTGGAGCACGGCCAGCTGCACGTGGCCGGCCGCATCTGGGACGAGCAGGTCGATGTGCGCGCAAGCCGCGGCAGCGAGGCCGACGCGGCACGGCTGGCGTTTCCGGTCGCACCGCTGCCGGACTACGCAGCGCTACCGAGCGATGGCCTGGCGCGGACCCCACCGCTGGGCTGGAGCAGCTGGAACCGCTTCGCCGAGCACATCGACGACGCCACCGTACGCCGCATCGCCGACGCCATGGTCGCCTCCGGGCTGCGCGATGCCGGCTACGTCTACGTCAACATCGACGACGGCTGGCAGGGCCAGCGCGACCGCGACGGCGTGCTGCAGCCGAACGCGCGCTTTCCCGACATGCGCGCGCTGGCCGACTACGTGCACGGCAAGGGCCTGAAGCTGGGCCTGTATAGCTCGCCCGGACCCAAGACCTGCGCCGGCTACACCGGCAGCTACGGCCACGTCGAACAGGACGCGCGCACCTGGGCCGGCTGGGGCGTGGACTACGTCAAGTACGACCTGTGCTCCGGCGAAGGCATCTTTCGCGAGCCGCAACAGGTGCGCCGCGCCTACCTGCAGATGGGCCAGGCGCTGCGCGCGACCGGGCGGCCGATCGTCTACAGCCTGTGCCAGTACGGCCGCGACCATGTCGGCCAGTGGGGGCGCGAAGTCGGCGGCCACCTGTGGCGCACCACCGGCGACATCGAGGACAGCTACGCGAAGATGGCCTCGATCGGTTTCGACCGCAACGGCGATCCCGCCGACGCCGGGCCGAGCGGCTGGAACGATCCGGACATGCTCGAGGTCGGCAACGGCGGCATGAGCGTGGACGAGTACCGCACGCACCTGGCGCTGTGGGCGCTGTCGGCGGCGCCGTTGCTGCTCGGCAACGACCTGCGGCAGATGACGCCGGCGACGCTGGCGCTGCTGCGCAACCGCGACGTGCTGGCGATCGACCAGGATGCGCTGGGCGTGCAGGGCAGGGCGGTGCGCAAGGACGGCGCGATCGAGATCTGGCGCAAGCCGCTGGTCGATGGCGGCGTCGCGCTCGGCGTGTTCAATCGCGATGCGCAGCCGCATCAGGTGGCGCTGTCGGCGGAGGATGCCGGCAGCGCGCTGCGCGGACGCCGCTGGCGCGATCTGTGGCGCGGTGGCAGCCGGCCTGCCGGCGAGCTGCGCAGCGTGCAGGTCGCCGCGCATGGCGTGGTGTTGCTGCGGCTGTCGCCGCCGGCTGCTGCGCGCCTGCATTGAGTTCGACGGGAGGGCGAATGACGCGCCATTACGCGCGTGGTTCGTCCTGCCTGTTTCGTGCGTGGCGTTGCTTGGCGATATATCGCAGCCATTGCCATAGTTCGACGACATTGTGCCGAGTTGCACGCAGCGAAGCGCCGACGTGCACCGACTGCCTGGCTGAATGGAAAGCAACGAACATGCATGCCGGTCGGTCGCCCGATCGCGCCGCTGTGTCGCGACCATGCGTTATTCCGCATGCAGAACCGCTAATTGCGACAAGACGCCAGCCGTGGTTCCGGGCACATTGTGATCGCATCGTTAAAACGTGATGACCTTTTGTTTTCCGGCCCAGCGGCCGGTGCGCGGGACAGGATCCGCCACCGCCCTTCGCCACCCACCGCAGGACCGGGGATCTGCGCACGCGCTGCGTGCGAAGGACAACCAGCATCCCCGAGATTGTGTCCGGCCTTGTTGAGGCCGCGGCGCAGGATGCGTATCACCGGCGTCGCTGTGCAGCGTCGTCCTCATTGCATGTTCCGTCGCTGGCGCAAGCCGGCGTGGAGCCGTTCGGCCCATCGTTTTCGCTTACGCCACGTGTCGCCATCGCTCAGGAGATCTTCATGTCGTTCCCGCACGCATCCCATCCTTCCCATCGTCGCGCACCGGTGCAACAGCCGCTGGCCCTGGCCGTGGTCGCCGCATTGTCGCTGGGCAGCTCCTGGTCGGCGCTGGCACAGGAGGCGAGCGCGGACGACGGCAAGACCCAGACCCTGGACAGCATCGTGGTCACCGGCTCGCGCCTGCGCCGGGTCGATACCGAGACCGCCAATCCGGTGGTGACGATCAACCGCGCGCAGATCGAGGCGACCGGCAAGGCCACGCTCGGCGATCTGGTGCAGGAACTGCCGTCGATCGCCGGCAACGCGACCAATCCCAACACCAACAATGGCGGCGGCACCGGCGCCTCGACCATTTCGCTGCGCGGCCTGAGCGACAAGCGCACGCTGATCCTGGTCAACGGCACGCGCCTGGCCAGCAACGACGTCAATGCGATTCCGGCGACGATGATCGAGCGGGTGGAAGTGCTCAGCGACGGCGCCTCGGCGGTGTACGGCTCGGACGCGATCGGCGGCGTGGTCAACTTCATCCTGCGCAAGGGCTTCGACGGCATCGAGGCCAGCACCGACTTCGGCACCAGTTCGCGCAGCGACGGCAACCGTCGCAACTTCTCGCTGACCGCGGGCAAGACCAGCGAGCGCGGCAGCATCGTCGCCGGCCTGTCCTACCACAACATCGATCCGGTCTCGGCCGGCGAGCGCGGCTATTCCAAGGATGCGCTGTCGCTGATCGACGGCGTGCCGGTGAAGCAGGGGTCCTCGGCCACGCCGACCGGCAGCATCAGCTTCGACGAAGGTTCCGCCCAGTCCAAGGCGCTGGCGGCGAGCAACGGCTGCTCGCGGGTCACCTTCAACGGCGGCAGCGGCAGCCCGACCAATGCCGGCCAGTACCACTGCTACAACGCCTCGGCCGACTCCTACAACTACCAGCCGTACAACCTGCTGCAGACCCCGCAGGAACGCACCAACGCCTTCGTGATCGGCAGCTTCCGCTTCAACGATCACCTCGAAGGCTACGTCAACACCTACTTCAGCAAGACCACCTCGTCGTCGATCATCGCGCCGATTCCGATCTTCGCCAACGGCGACAATTTCCTGGTCTCCGCCGACAGCTACTACAACCCGTTCGGCGTCAACTTCGGCACCGACCGCAGCACCGGCACCTCGTACAACAGCTTCAACAGCCGCGCCACGGTGCTGGGCAACCGCCGCTACGAGTACAACACCTACAATTTCCAGATCAATCCCGGCCTGCGCGGCAGCTTCGGCGACAGCTCCTGGCAGTGGGATGCCAGCGTCAACTACGGCAAGGTCAAGCAGAAGTCGATCAACCAAGGCTTCCTCGACTACGCCGGCTTCAACGCCGCGGTGGGTCCCTCGTTCCTGGACAGCGACGGCACGGTCAAGTGCGGCAGCGCCGGCGCGGCGATCGCCGGCTGTACACCGATCGACGTGTTCAACCTCAACAGCGAAAGCAACAAGGCCGCGCTGGAAGCGCTGGTGGTCAACCCGATCGTCACCAGCGTCTACACGGTCAAGCAGTTCGAGGCCAACACCAACGGCAACCTGTTCGACCTGCCGGCCGGCACGGTGAGCCTGGCCGCGGGCGTGTCCTACCGCAAGGAAAGCACCTCCACCGCCGCCGATCCGCTGTGGACCGGCGACGAGAACGGCATGTGCGGGGTGATCGAATTCTGCGCCACCGTGCTCGGCGGCAGCTTCAGCGTCAAGGAAGCCTATGCCGAGGCGCTGTTCCCGCTGCTGGCCGATCTGCCGCTGGTGCATTCGCTGAACCTGACCATCGGCAGCCGCTTCTCCGACTACGACACCGTCGGCAGCAAGACCAACAGCAAGGTCTCGCTGGAGTACCGTCCGATCGAAAACCTTCTGCTGCGCGGCACCGTGTCGCAGGTATTCCGCGCGCCGAACATCAACGAACTGTACGCCGGCGTGGCCGGCGATTCGGCCACGGTCAACGATCCGTGCAACGGCTATACCGGCGGCCACGAGGGCGCCTGCGTCAACGTGCCCACCGACGGCAGCTACCAGCAGGCGGACAACCAGGTCGGCGCCAAGGCGTCCGGTGCGGTGGTGGCCGGCTACCAGCTCAAGCCGGAGACCGGCAAGTCCTATGATTTCGGCGTGGTCTACGATCCGGGCTGGCTGGATGGCCTGTCGATGAGCGCGGACCTGTGGAAGATCAACCTGCAGGACACCATCACCCAGGTATCGGCGCAGACCGTGTTCAACCAGTGCTACGCCAACTCGGGCAGCGCGTTCTGCGCGCTGATCCACCGCAACGACAACGGCACCATCAACTACGTCGCCGAACCCACTGTAAACCTCGGCAAGCTGTGGGCCAGCGGCGCCGACTTCAGCCTCAACTACCGCCTGCCGGACACCGCCTGGGGCAGCTTCAACGCCGGCCTCAACGGCACCTACACGATCCGCTACGACGTCAATCCGGACAGCACCGACCCGAACACCGTCACCATCCACAACGCCGGCAAGTACACCCAGGCCTACGGCAACTTCCCGCGCTGGCGCGCGCTGGGCACCCTGGGCTGGAACCTCGGCAACTGGAGCGCCAACTACCGCATGCGCTACATCGGCGCCACCGAGATCGGCAGCGCCGACGCGCGGCAGAACCTGTCGGCCGACGTCGGCGAGGCCAGCGTGGTGCGTGGCATCGGCGCCTACGTCTACCACAGCGCGCAGGTCGGCTATCAGTTCGCGCAGTGGCGCACCCGTGTCGAGTTCGGCGTTGACAACCTCACCGACAAGCAGCCGCCGCTGTACTACGCCAACAACGTCGGCAACGCCAACACCGACGTGGCCACCTACGATCTGCTCGGCCGCTACTACTGGGCGCGGGCGACGGTGAAGTTCTAAGCCTGCGTTCGGCCAGTCCGAACCGGGGCGTTGCGGATGCCGTTCCCGGTCGGCGTCTGCACGCGTGCCTCGACGTAGTCGCGCGATGCTGGCGGCAGCCCTTATATGGCTGCCGCTGGCGCCGGGCAGATCCCCCTGGGGTGTTGTGGAACGATCGCTACGGTGTGGCGATCAACGCTCATGGCGCCGGCCCGCCGCGCGACCGTGACGGCGCCGACTACTGGTTCGGCGAGTGCAAGGGTGCCGGTACATCTGCGACCGCAGGAATCCGGACAATCCCGTTGATGGGCGTTATGTCTGGTTGTCGTTGACGCTGGATAGCCACGGCTTTCGGATCGATTGGTGCGGCGCTTTGTTGCCTGCGCAGCTATGACGTTGGGTGCCGCTTGGCGCTCGCGCCGCAGCCGCGCTGCGCCGGCTTACTCCAGCAACTTCAACAGATCTTGGTGCAGGTCTTGCGGAATCCGCACGCCCTCAAGGACGCTGCGTGCACGCGCCTGATAGCGGCGTTGCGAGGGCAGCCGTGCACCGGTGTCCTGATAGGCGGCGAAGAACGCTTCGGCGCGCGCCATGTGCCCGGCCCACTCCGCGCCGAGGAACCGCACCGGATCCAAGGCCAGGATCAGTTCGCCGTGGTACGGGGAGGAGCCGGCGCCTGCGTCGTGCGCCAACGATTCGGCGCTGGTGAGGTCGCCGATCAGCGGCCCGGCGATCAATTCGATCATGGCGGACAGCGCCGACCCCTTGTGTCCGCCGAAGGTCAGCATCGCACCACCGCCGCCGGCGACCACGTTCGGATCGGTGGTCGGCTTGCCGGTGGCGTCCACGCCCCAGCCTTCGGGAATCGGCAGACCGGCGCGGCGGTGCAATTCGATCTCGCCGCGCGCCACCGCGCTGGTGGCGAAATCGAACACGAATGGAAGCGCGTCCACGCGCGGCCAGCCGAACGCGAGCGGGTTGGTTCCCAGCAACGGCGTGTGGCCGCCGGCCGGCGTGACCCAGGCATGGCTGGGATTGCAGATCAGCGCGACCAGCCCGGCTTCGGTGATGCGTTCGACTTCCGGCCATAGCGCGGAGAAATGCACGCAATGGTTGATCGCCAGCGCCGCCAGTCCATTGCCGCGCGCCTTTTCGATCAGCGACGGCAGGCCACGCTCGAATGCCAGCAGCGAAAAGCCGCCGCATGCGTCGACGCGAACGATCCCGGGTGCCTGATCGTGCACGACCGGCTCGGCATCGCCCACGACCTTGCCGTTGCGCAGCGTTGCCACGCATCCCAGCGTGCGGTACAGCCCATGCGACGCGCAGCCGTCGCGTTCGCCCGCGACGATAGTGGCGGTAAGGGTTCGCACATGTGCCAGGCCGAAGCCGGCGTGGCGCAGGATACGTTCGACCAACGCGGCGGCTTGGTCCAGGGACAGTGCGACGGTATCGCTGGCATTCATGGGAAAAGCACGAAAGAGAGTGACCCGGATTCTCGCCCGTGCCGCGCTTCGTGAAAACCCTCGGGTTGCCAGGTACCGAGTCGCTTGACCCGCGTGCCGATTAGGCATCGCGCCACACGCGACGCCGACATACTTAGGTGACGTTGTAATGACTCGGCTATGGGCGAATTGCGCAGCGACCAAGCTGACGGTGTCGAACGTTTCAGGAGACGATACCGCTTGTCGGGTGCCGAAAAATTTTGTTGACAGCTATCCCTGAATTAGTCCGATAATTCGACAAGGCCGGGATCCGGCCCGCAGGGGGTTTTCCGTTCAACTCATTGCCTCGTGCCTTGGCGCGATGGATTCGTATTGCGTTTTTTACGATTTTCGTTATCGCGATACTTGCGGCTGGGAGTCTCGCGATCGTTCAGGGAATTTGGCCTGCAACGGGCTGAAAAGGAAGAGGCGGGCGGATGTTCAAAGTACGGCTGGTGATCGGCATGCTGCTGCTGTGCCTGGGTGCGCGTGCGCACGCGGCGGACGAGGTGGCGCCTTACGAAGAATACGAGAAGAAGATCAAGGCATCGCAGGTCGTCGGTCCGTTGAAGGGCGACATCTTCGGCGAGAACATCAGCCTGTATGACATGAGTGTTGGCTTCCATGCCACCGATGTGGACGTGCCGGGCAACAACGCGCTGCCGGTGACGGTCGGGCGCGAATTCAAGGTCATGAACCGGCGCACCGAGTACGTGGCGAAAGGCTTCGGCGACTGGGAAATCGACACGCCGCGCGTGTACGGCGAGTTCCTTGCAGACAAGGGGTGGGTCACAATCAGCGCCTCGCCTACTGCGCGGTGTTCCGTTCCTGCCCGACCAAATGCAGCAATGACAGTCGGCAGCAACACATATCCCGGCACAGCCGACGACATCTGGCACGGCTACTACCTGCATGTCCCCGGTGCCGGCGATCAGGAATTGCTGGTCGATAACCAAACCAAGACCCCGCGCCCGACCGATGGCGTCGCACGACCCTGGATCACCAAGGAAGGCTGGCGGCTGGGTTGTCTTGCCAGCGTCAGCAACTATGCCGGCGAAGGCTTCCTGGCCATTTCGCCTAGCGGCGTCAAGTATTACTTCGACTATGCGGTTGTTACCGCCATCAAAAGCTACAAGCTCCCGATGGCTAGTCTTCCCGGCGGCTTTACTTATGCCCAGCGTACACGCGTTGCACTGATGGCCAGCCGTGTCGAGGATCGCTTCGGCAACTGGGTTACTTATAGCTATACCGACGGCAAGCTAACCTCGGTGCAATCCAACGATGGCCGTGCGATCACGCTGACCTACAACGGCGATCTGATCAGCAGCATCCAGGCCAACGGCCAGACGTGGAACTACGGCTACGAACTCAGCACGGCCTACCCGACGCCTCAAGGTGCCTATCGTCTGAAGACCGTCACCCAGCCCGACGGTTCGCAATGGACCTACAGCATCGTCAGCGGCAGCATGCTGCCTACACGCGAGCCGCCAGCCGGTGGCGGCGCTAGCAATTGCGTCTCCGAACCGGATCCGATGAACGGCGCTGTATCCCTGCAGGTCACCCATCCCTCCGGTGCCACCGGTCTGTTCGCGTTCGAGTACCAGCGCCAGTACCGCACTCATACGCCCGCTGGTCGATGCGATGTGCCTTTTGGCCAAGAGCCGCCAACTCCTTACGTGCCGAGCTATTTCGACAACTATGCTCTCAAGTCGAAGACCGTGACCGGACCGGGTCTTGCGCAGCTGGTCTGGCATTACTTGGCTGGCGATGGAACGACTCAGCTCTACAAGACGGGCAAAGCGACCGATCCTTGCCCGACCTGCAGGCCGAGCAAAACAGCCAAGGTTGTCGATCCCGACGGTACAGCCACGGCTTACGAGTTCGGGATGATGTACGGCCTCAACGACGGACGCCTACTGAGTACCACGGCGCTGGACGCCAATGGCAATACGGTGTCCAAGACCAGCAACACCTATTTCGCCGATGCCGACGTGGACGCGCAGCCCTTTCCTGCAGAAATGGGCCAATCCCTGCTCGGAATCCCCAATCCCCTGACCAACGTGCTGCGTCCGCTGCGCAGCAAGGTGGTACAGCAGGAGGGCATCAGCTACACGTGGACGGCGAACGGCTTCGACGCGTTCGCACGCACGCTCAGCGTCACCCGCGCCAGCCCCTGGCACTCACGCACCGATGCGACCGAGTACTACGACGACCTGGGCAAGTGGATCGTCGGCCAACGCGCCAAGAACACCAACAGCAACACCGGGCTGGTGGAATCGCAGGCCAGCTACGACGCCAATGCGATGCCGTCGCAGCGCTGGTCGTTCGGCAAGCTGCGCCTGACGCTTGGCTACAACAGCGACGGCACGCTGGCGACGGTGAAGGACGGCAACAACAATACGACTACCGTCTCCAACTGGAAGCGTGGCGTCCCGCAGTCGATCCGCTACGCCGACGGCAGCACCGAGTCGGCCACGGTCAACGACAGCGGCTGGATCACCTCGACCACCGACGAGAACGGCTACACCACCACCTATGGCTACGACACGATGGGACGGCTGGCGAGCATCGGCTATCCGGCCAACGACAACGTGGCCTGGAACACCACGACGCAGGCGTTCGAGCAGGTCAATGGCAGCGAGTATGGGCTGGACGCCGGACATTGGCGGCAAACCGTGGCCACCGGCAACGGACGCAAGCTGACCTATTTCGATGCGCTGTGGCGCCCGCTGCTCACGCGCGAGTTCGAAGTCGGCAACGAAGCCAGTACCCAGCGCTTCCAGAAGTTCGCCTACGACTACGACGGCCGCACCACCTTCAGTTCCTACCCGGGAACCAGCGATACGCTGAGCACGGGCACCTGGAGCGAGTACGACGCGCTGGGGCGCGCAACCTCGGTATCGCAGGACAGCGAACTGGGCCTGCTGACCACGCGCACCGAATATCTGCCCAACAACCAGACCCGCGTGACCAATCCGCGCGGCCAGCAGACGGTGAGCGGTTTCCAGATATTCGATCAGCCGGATTACGCCAAGCCGGTGTGGATCATGCATCCGGAAGGCGCCAATACCGATATCACGCTTGATGTGTTCGGTAAGCCGACGTCGATTCGCCGCCGCAATGCCGACAGTTCGCTGTCGGTCACGCGCAGCTACGTCTACGACGGCTATCAGCAGCTGTGCAAGACCATCGAGCCTGAAACCGGCGCCACGGTGATGGACTACGATGCGGCCGGCAACCTGGCCTGGTCGGCCAGCGGGCAGAGCTATACGGCGACCTCGTCGTGCAACAGCGCCGACGTCGCTGCCAGCGTCAAGGTCGGCAGAAGTTACGACGCGCGCAACCGTCTGGCCACGCTGGCGTTCCCGGACGGCGTCGGCAACCAGTCCTTCGTCTACGCCGCCGACGGCCTGCCCGCGCAGGTCACCACCAACAACAGCAACGGCGGCAACGCCGTGGTCAATGCGTATACCTACAACAAGCGGCGCCTGCTGCTGAGCGAGAGCATGACCCAGCCGGGGTCCAGCGCGCTGAGCATCGGTTATGCCTATACGGCCAACGGCCATCCGGCCGGCGTCACCTATCCCTCGGGCCTGGCGTTGAACTACGCGCCCAACGCACTGGGCCAGGCCACCCAGGCCAACGGCTATGCGCTCGGCGTCGGCTATTACCCGAACGGGGCGATCAAGCAGTTCACCTACGGTAACGGCATCGTGCACACGATGGCGCAGAACGCCCGCCAGCTGCCGGCGCGCAGCAGCGACAGCGGCGCCAGCAATCCTCTGGACCTGGGCTATACCTACGACGCCAACGGCAACGTCGGCGGCATCACCGACTACGCGCGCGGCCGGCAGACCCGCAGCATGAGCTACGACGGGCTGGATCGCCTGTCCACCACGCAGTCGGCGATGTTCGGCGGCGACAACCTGGCGCGCTACAGCTACAACGTGCTCGACGACCTGACCGCGGTCAAGGTTGGCGGCAGTCGCGACTACAGTTATTTCTACAACGCCAACCGGCAGCTGCTGAGCGTGAACAACAGCTCCGATAGTTCGGCTGTGATCGGGTTGAGCTACGACGCGCAGGGCAATCTGTCCAACAAGAACGGCATCCACTACCTGTTCGACAAGGGCAACCGCCTGCGCGAGGTCACCGGTGTGGAGACCTATCGCTACGATGCGCAGGGCCGTCGCGTGTTGGCCAACAGCCCGAGCCTGGGCAACATCGTCTCGCTGTATGGGCAGGACGGCGTGTTGCGCTACCAGCGCGACGAACGCGTCGGCAAGATCACCGAGTACGTGTACCTGGGCGGCAGCCTGCTGGCCAAGGTCAGCAACCTGCCGACGCTGGCCTCGCCCAGCGTGACCGTTCCCGGCTACAGCAGTTCCGGTAGTTACACCGTGCAGTGGTCGGCGGTGGCCTCGGCCAACCGTTATGAACTGCAGGAACAGGCCACCGCTGGCAACTGGACCGCGCTTTACTCCGGCACCGCGACCAGCCAGGCGGTCTCCGGCAAGCCTGCCGGTAACTACGGCTATCGCGCCCGCGCTTGCCTGGGCAGCTACTGCGGCGGATGGAGCGCCACCGGCACGACAGTGGTGCAGTTCGCGCCCAGCGATGCGCCGAGCATCAGCGTGCCCGGCACCGGCGTGGTCGGCAACTACACCATCAGCTGGGGCACGGTCACCGGCGCAGCCAGTTACTCGCTGGAAGAGAGCGCCAACGGCGGCAGCTGGAGCGTGTCCTACAGCGGCAGCGCGCAGAGCAATGCCTATAGCGGCAAGGCCGCGGGCAGCTATGCCTACCGCGTGCGCGGCTGCAACCCGGCCGGCTGTGGGCCGTACTCGGGAACCGGGACCGTGCAGGCAGTGTATGCCCCGGGTTCGGCACCGTCGCTCAGCGCGCCGGCAATCAATACCAGCGGCAGCTACATGCTTAGCTGGAGCACGGTTGCCACCACCGTCAGCTACAACCTGGAAGAAAGCAGCAACGGCGGCAGCAACTGGAGCGGGATCGCCTCGGTGGGCGGAACCAGCGCAAGTGTCAGCGGTCGCGGTGCCGGCACCTATCTGTACCGGATCAAGGCGTGCAACGCGGCTGGCTGTGGACCGTACTCCGGTAACGCCTCCACCCAGGTGATCTTCGCCCCCACTGGCGCACCCAGCCTGAGTGCCCCAGCCAGCGCCGGCGTCAACGGCTACACGGTGAGCTGGAGCGGGGTGGCCACTGCCAGCAGCTACACGCTGGAAGAAAGCGCCAACGGCGGCGGCTGGACGGCTACTCAGAACGCCAATGCCACCAGCCAGGCGTTCTCCGGCAAGGGCAACGGTAGCTATGCCTACCGGGCTAAGGCCTGCAACATCGCCGGCTGCGGACCGTACTCGAATACGCAGACCACGGCGGTGGATACCTCGCCACCAACTACACCGTCGTTCAATACAGGCTATCGCTACATCAACACCTCCCCAGCCACTTTCGAACTGGACTGGACCGCCAGCGCGCGCGCCACACGGTACGAGATAAGTGGTGCGGTCAGCTACTCCGGCCCCAAGACCTTCGTTACATTGAGCAAGACCGGCAGCGTCAACACGGTGCAGGTGCGCGCTTGCAACGAGAACGGATGCTCGGCCTGGTCAGCCGTCTTCACGCCGACGCTTGAGGGGAGAGGCTAATGAGCATCGGATACGAGATGAAAGGAATCGCCAAGCCCCTGACCAAGCTGCTGTGGCTGCTGGCCCTCGCGCTGCCGCTGCATGCGGCTGCCGAGACGGTGGAGTACATCCACACCGACGCCCTCGGCACCCCGGTCGCGGTCACCGACGCCAGCGGCAACCTGATCGAGACCAGCGAGTACGAGCCGTACGGCAAGCTGCTCAATCGCCCGGTGACCGATGGGCCCGGGTTCACTGGCCATGTGCAGGATGCGGCCACAGGGCTGACGTACATGCAGCAGCGGTACTATGATCCAGTGATTGGGCGGTTCTTGTCGATTGATCCGGTTGCAGTAAATTCAAAATCTGGGAATAACTTCAATCGCTACGGTTACGGGAGTAATAATCCTTATAAGTTTTTCGATCCGGATGGGAGATGCGTGGGATCTCATATTTCTGATAGCGATGGGAGGTGTCCTGGCTCTGACAGTTACACTACAACGCCTAGGGCAGAATCAAAAGATCCTAATTCCCAGCGGCAACCTTCGGTCATGGGGAACTGGCAGCAACCGGCCAAATGGGGGGATTGGTACGGCCGCCCACTGACAAGAAATGAAAAAGATGCAGCGGAGGATGAATTCCCAAATATTGATGCTGATTCAATTAAGATAGATTATGATGCTTGGGGCGCTGCTTATACGCCTGCCAATACAATCCATTTCCCTGGCAACATGGAGTCATGCAAGGATTTTATTTCATGTGACGGGGGGGCGCATGGTGGCTGGTTCATTCACGAACTAACGCATGTCTGGCAATATCAGAATGGGGTAAGTCCTGTCGTTGGGCATATATTCAGCAAGGATATATTTAATAACGGGAAATATTTCGACTTTAAGGGCTACCTAAATACGCGTGATCCCAGTAAGCTGAGTACGGAGAAGCAGGCGGATTGGCATATGTACAATTATATGTGTAGGAATGGGCAAATGAATGGGTGCTGATATGGTTAAGGTAAGGTTTGCTTTGCTCTTTATTGCGCTCTTGGTCGCAGGATGTTCACATGGAGATAAATTGTGTCGAGATATTAACGTTGAAGATGTTGGAGTGGTTGAATTAAAGCGCGAGATGATTTTTTTTCCAATAGATGGAGGGCGAGGACCTGCTGCTCCAGCTATAGGAATTCTACTCAATGTTCAAAGTTTTCCTCCTGATCTGACTAAGGATGTCCTTAGGTTATCATTGTGGCCTAAATATAATAAAAATGAAACTGGGGATTGTAAAAAGAGTGTTTTGATGAAGGAAAAGGTTATTTCCTGCAATGAAAATCTTGATGAAGTAGATATGACTCTGCTTGTTCAGTATAGATATCCAGTCGTTGAGATGAATGAAATTAATTATGAATCAACATCGCGAAAACTTGCTGAAATTATTGATTTTTCTAAAATTGGATGCAAAAAATAATTCGCCAGCTGTCGAGTTGACAAGGTGTATTGAGCGCTGGGTGGCGGGTGCTGATGTGGAGCTTCAATAGGTCGTTTCGGCTGAGTGCAAGTCGGGAAAAGGCGGCTGGCTAGCTAATGTGGATTAGATGATGGCAATTTTAGTGATGTAGCCAGTCGGCCAGTGCATCTTGTCGTCATCGTGGTGCATTCGACGCCAGGCCATGCCATCTTTCGCATCCATTACCTGCGACCGCGAACATGGATCAACTTTCACACCGAAGCCCTCGGCGCACCGTGCGTGTGCGTGCAGCCATCAAAAATTTAAATATGGTCTGCGGCATGCATTTCCTTTGATGCGCGCGCGGCCTTATGTCGCGAGACTACCTTCACACGTGCTGCAGCGATACCGCAGTCGTATGATTCTCTCGTGCGAAGCGGGCCGCATATGCGCACATCGATGGATATATAGATGTCCGCGCCGTGCGTCAACTATTGCGTACACCAGCGGTTGCCATCGCGGCTGCGCGCCGGCCCCGATGCGCAACAGGTTCCGGACGTCGCGTCGCCTGTTCCATAAGCTGCCACCTAGGCCCAGAACAACGAAGCCGGCAGGTCGCCGGCTTCGTTGTTCCACATATTGCTTGCCACAACTTACGCCGACAGCTCTAGCAATAACTTGTTGAGCCTACGCACGTAGGCCGCCGGATCCTTCAGGCTGTCGCCAGCGGCCAGCGCAGCTTGATCGAACAGCACCCGCGCCAAATCGCCGAAGCGCTCGCCGTCGGCTTCCGCGTCCAGCTTCTCGATCAGCGGGTGCGCCGGGTTGAACTCGAACACCGGCTTGCTCTCCGGCAGCTTCTGGCCGCTGGCTTCCAGGATCTGCCGCATCTGCAGGCCCAGGTCGCCCTGGCCGATCGCCAGGATCGCCGGCGAATCGGTCAGGCGGTGCGACACGCGCACTTCCGATACGTCCTCGCCCAGCGCCTGCTGGATGCGCTCGACCAGGCCCTGCTTGGCCTTGGCCGCTTCTTCCATGGCCTGCTTCTCTTCGTCGCTGTCCAGCTTGCCCAGGTCCAGGTCGCCGCGCGCCACGTCGACGAAGGACTTGCCGTCGAACTCGGTGAGGTAGCTCATCAGCCACTCGTCGATGCGGTCGGTGAGCAGCAGCACTTCGATGCCCTTCTTGCGGAACACTTCCAGGTGCGGGCTGTCCTTGATCTGCGCGTAGCTCTCGCCGCTCAGGTAGTACAGCTTGTCCTGGCCGTCCTTCATCCGCGCCACGTAGTCGGCCAGCGCCACGCTGTGCTCGGCGTCGCCGCTGTGGGTGGAGGCGAAGCGCAGCAGGCCGGCGATCTTCTCGCGGTTGGCGAAGTCCTCGGCCGGGCCTTCCTTCAGCACCTGGCCGAAATTCTTCCACACGCTCTTGTAGCGCTCGGGCTCGTCCTTGGCCAGCTTCTCCAGCATGTCCAGCGCGCGCTTGGTCAGCGCCGACTTCATCGAGTCGATCACCGGGCCGGACTGCAGGATCTCGCGCGACACGTTCAGCGGCAGGTCGCTGGAATCGACGATGCCCTTGACGAAGCGCAGGTACAGCGGCAGGAACTGTTCGGCCTGGTCCATGATGAAGACGCGCTGCACGTACAGCTTGAGTCCGCGCGAGGCGTCGCGCTGGTACAGGTCGAACGGTGCGCGCCCGGGCACGTACAGCAGCGAGGTGTAGTCGAGCTTGCCCTCGACCTTGTTGTGGCTCCACGCCACCGGGTTCTCGTGGTCGTGCGCGATGTGCTTGTACAGCTCCTGGTATTCCTCGTCCTTGATCTCGGTGCGCGGCCGCGTCCACAGCGCGCTGGCGCGGTTGACGGTTTCCCACTCCGGGGTTTCCGGCTTGTCCTTGTCCTCGCCGTGGTGTTCCTTGGGCAGCTCGATCGGCAGTGCGATGTGGTCGGAATACTTGCGCACGATGCCGCGCAGCTTCCAGCCGTCGGCGAAGCTGTCCTCGCCTTCCTTCAGCTGCAGCACGATGCGGGTGCCGCGCTCGGGCTTGTCGATGGTGGCGACCTCGAACTCGCCTTCGCCACGCGAGGACCAGTGCACGCCCTCGCTGGCCGGCAACCCGGCGCGGCGGCTGTACACGTCGACCTGGTCGGCGACGATGAAGGCGCTGTAGAAGCCCACGCCGAACTGGCCGATCAGGTGCGAATCCTTCTTCTGGTCGCCGGACAGGTGCTTGAGGAAATCGGAGGTGCCGGACTTGGCGATGGTGCCCAGGTGCGAGACGATCTCCTCGCGGCTCATGCCGATGCCGTTGTCGTCTATGGTGACGGTGCCGGCGTCCTTGTCGAAGCCGATGCGGATGCGCAGCTGCGCATCGCCGTCCAGCAGTTCGGGCTTGACCAGCGCCTCGAAGCGCAGCTTGTCGGCCGCGTCGGAGGCATTGGAGATCAGCTCGCGCAGGAAGATCTCTTTATTGGAATACAGCGAATGGATCATCAGCTGCAGCAGCTGTTTGACCTCGGTCTGAAAGCCCAGGGTTTCTTTTTGGGTTTCCACGCTCATCGGTGCTTGCTCCATGGGTGATGGCTGGCCGCGCGGAGGAGGGCGCGACTCTGCCAGCGGACATGGTGGCGGCAGGGCCCGGCTTCAAGCGCCAGGCGGCGCGCGCGGGCGCCATGGCCCTGGTCTATCATCCTGGCCCCGTTCCGTGCCGCCGCCGTCGATGCCGATCCCGTGCCCGTTGCCTCCCGATTCCCGGCCGTCGCGAGGCCGCCGATGAGCCGCGCCGGCGCGGGCCAGGTGCGCATCATCGGCGGGCGCTGGCGCAACACGCGGCTGCCGGTGCCGGACCTGCCGGGGCTGCGCCCGACCTCCGACCGGGTCCGCGAGACCCTGTTCAACTGGCTGCTGCCGGCGTTGCCTGGTGCGCGCGTGCTGGACCTGTTCGCCGGCAGCGGCGCGCTCGGCCTGGAGGCGGTGTCGCGCGGCGCGGCCTCGGCCTGCCTGGTCGAACGCGACCCGGCGCTGGCCGCGCAGCTGCGGGCCACAGTCGCCAAGTTGCAGGCGCAGGCGCAGATCCAGGTGGTGCAGGACGACGCGCTGCGCTGGCTGCAGGCGCCGGGCACCGACGTCCCGGCCGATATCGCCTTCGTCGACCCGCCGTTCGCCGACGGGCTGTGGGAGGCGGTGCTGCAGCGGCTGCCGGTGCGGCTGGCGGCCGACGCCTGGTTGTACCTGGAGTCGCCGGCGGGGCAGGTGCCGGCCGTACCGGCGCCGTGGGCGCTGTACCGCGAGGGCGGCAGCCGCGAGGTCCGCGCTGCCCTGTACCGGCGCACCGCTGCTACACTTCCCGGCGACCTTCACGCGGTATCCAACGCATGACCGTGGCCCACAGCCGCATCGCCGTCTACCCCGGGACCTTCGATCCGATCACCAACGGTCACATCGACCTGGTCAACCGGGCCGCGCCGCTGTTCGAGCAGGTGGTGGTGGGCGTGGCGCAGAGCCCGTCCAAGGGGCCGACGCTGCCGCTGGAATTGCGCGTGAGCCTGGCCCGTGAGGCGCTGGCCGGGCACCGCAACGTGGAGGTGATCGGCTTCGACACGCTGCTGGCGCATTTCGTGCGCTCGGTCGGCGGCGGGGTGCTGCTGCGCGGCCTGCGCGCGGTGTCGGATTTCGAATACGAGTTCCAGATGGCGAGCATGAACCGGCATCTGATCCCGGAAGTGGAGACGCTGTTCCTCACCCCGGCCGAGCAACACAGTTTCATTTCGTCGTCGCTGGTGCGCGAGATCGCGCGGCTGGGCGGGGACGTGTCCGGCTTCGTGCCGCCGTCGGTGGTGCAGGCGCTGGTCCAGGCCCGCCAGGCCGCGGCGCAGCGCTGAGCCGTCCGTCATTCACATACAAACAAGGGAGCCATCCATGAAGAACACCGTACGCGTGCTGCTGATCGCCTCGCTGGCACTGGGCTTCACCGCCTGCAAGAAGGAAGAGGCCGCCGCGCCCGCCGCCGACGCGCAGCCGGCGCTGACCGCGCCGTCCAAGGACGACGATGCCGGCTGGAAGAAGTACCTGCAGGAAGTGGCGCTGCAGAACATGGGCACCATCACCAACAGCCCGTTCCTGTACTACCTGCCGCCGGAGTCGGATGCGGATTTCCAGGCCAAGTACGATCGCCAGGTCGAAAGCGCCACCACCGCCATCGGCCGCGGCATCCAGCCGGGCAACATGCTGGCGTTCGGCTCCTCGGCCTCGGCCAAGATGGCCGACCTGATCGCCGCCGCCTTCGCCAAGGTCGAGCCGAACACGATGAAGGGCGTGCGCGTGGTCTACATCGGCAACGCCGCCGACAACGCGCGCGTGCAGACCGTGATCCAGCCGACCGGCGCCGAGTACATCTTCGTCGAAGCGAAGTAAGCGCCATAGCGCCGGCGTGCCTGCATGGGCACGCCGGCCGACGCAGGGCCAGCTTCGGCTGGCCTGCGGCCGCGACCGTCCGGCCATCGCCGGCAGCGTCTCCATGTAGCCAGCGGCATCCATTGTCCAATCCAGTTCCTGCACGCGCCTAGGTCCAGCAGGGCGGCAGCTGCGTTCCCTGGGACGCCACAAGCAACTGCCATAGGCATCCTGCGCCGCCAGTCCGGCCTTCTGGCGCATCAAGCCGTCGCCTGCGCGACGCAGCGTCCCGCCGGACGTGACCGCGATGCCGGGGCCTTAGCGCCCGATCCGGTAAGATGGCGCGGTTAGTGCCGAATCCAGCGAAATGTCCCTCAAGATCAACGAGCTCTGCGTCAACTGCGACGTCTGCGAGCCGGCCTGCCCGAACCAGGCCATCGCGATGGGCGAGACGATCTATGTGATCGATCCGGCCCGCTGTACCGAATGCGTCGGCCATTTCGACGAGCCGCAGTGCGTGGTGGTGTGCCCGGTCGAATGCATCGACCCGGATCCGGCGATCCCGGAGAGCCACGACCAGTTGCTGGCCAAGCTGCTGCAACTGCAGCGCGATCATCCCGAGTTTTACCGACAGGAGCCCCCCGCCGCATGAGAACGCTCGTCCGCCGTGTCCTGCTGCTCGCCCTGGTCCTGACGCCGTCGGCGTGGGCCGAGGCGCCGGTCGCTGCCGCTGCTGCGCATCCGCCCGGCGCCGCCGTCGCCAGCGGCCACCGCCTGGCCACCGAGGCCGGCCTGCAGATCCTGCGCGAGGGCGGCAATGCGTTCGACGCGGCGGTGGCGGTGTCCTCGACGCTGGCGGTGGTCGAGCCGATCAGCTCCGGCCTGGGCGGCGGCGGCTTCTTCCTGCTGCACGACGCCAAGACCGGCAAGGACGTGATGCTGGACGCGCGCGAAGTCGCGCCGGAATCGGCGAGCGCCGACAAGTTCCTGGATGCCAAGGGCGCGCTGGACCGCGACCGCTCGGTCAACGGCCCGTGGTCGGCCGGCATTCCCGGCCTGCCGGCGGCGCTGGTGGAGCTGGCGACCAAGCATGGCAAGCTGCCGCTGCAGCAGTCGCTGGCGCCGGCGATCCGCATCGCCCGCGACGGCTTCCCGGTGTACCGGCGCATGGCCGAGGGTTACCAGTCGCGGCGCAAGGTGATGGAGCGCTATCCCGGCACCCGCGAGGTGTATCTGCGCAACGGCAAGCCGATCGCCGAAGGCGACCTGTTCAAGCAGCCGGAACTGGCCAACACGCTGCAGTTGCTGGGCGCCAAGGGCTTCGACGGGTTCTACCGCGGCGCCACCGCCAAGAAGCTGCTGGCCGGGGTCAAGCAGGCCGGCGGCCACTGGACCGCCGAGGAGCTGGCCGGCTACACGGTCAAGCAGCGCACGCCGATCCGGTTCGACTACAAGGGCTGGACCATCACCACCGCGCCGCCGCCGTCGTCCGGCGGCATCGCCCTGGCCAGCATGCTGCAGATCCTGGAAGGCTACGATCTGAAGGCGATGGACCCGGTGCACCGCACCCACCTGGTGGTGGAAGCGATGCGCCGCGCCTACCGCGACCGCACCTTCTTTCTCGGCGATCCGGATTTCACCGCGGTGCCGCAGCGCGTGCTGCTGAGCAAGGACTATGCGATCGGCCTGCGCTCGACCATCAACCCGGAGAAGGCCACGCCCAGCGACCTGCTGTCGGGCCAGCCGACGCCGCTGGAAGACGACGAGACCACCCACTTCTCGATCATCGACGGCGAGGGCAACCGGGTCGGCGCGACCCAGACCGTGAACCTGCTGTTCGGCTCCGGGCTGATTCCCAAGGGCACCGGCGTGCTGCTCAACGACGAGATGGACGACTTCGCGCTCAAGCCCGGCACGCCCAACGCGTTCGGGGTGATGGGCTACGCCGCCAACGCGCCCAAGCCGGGCAAGCGCCCGCTCAGCTCGATGACGCCGACCTTCATGGAGAACGCCGACAAGACCATCGTGCTCGGCACCCCGGGCGGCAGCCGCATCATCACCATGGTCCTGCTCGGCATCCTCGGCTACGACGACGGCCTGAGCGCGCAGCAGGTCGCCGCGCTGCCGCGATACCACCATCAGTGGCTGCCGGACGTGATCGAGGCCGAGACCGGCACCTTCGACGCGGCCACCGTGCAGGGCCTGCAGGCGATGGGCCACACGCTCAAGCTGCCCGGCGACAGCGCCGAGGGCGGGCGCGGTTCCAGCCACGTGTGGGGCAACCTGCAGACGGTGGAGTGGGACAAGCGCAACAACGTGCTCAGCGGCGGCAGCGATCCGCGCAACGAGGTCGGCAGCGCCGAGGTCCTGCAACTGGCAGCGCCAGCGCGCTGAGCCGCACGCCGCCCGCTTTGCGAATCCCCAATCCCGAATCCCTGCAATGAAACTCTGGTCGATCCAAGGCAACTCCCAGAAACTCGACGGCGGCGCGATGTTCGGCAACGCGCCCAAGGCGATGTGGCAGCAGTGGGCCGCGCCCGACGATGGCAACCGCATAGAACTGGCCTGCCGCGCATTGCTGGCGCGCCCGCTGGCCGGCAAGACGGTGCTGTTCGAGACCGGTGTCGGCGCGTTCTTCGCGCCGGCGCTGCGCGAACGCTACGGGATCCAGGAAGACCGCCACGTGCTGCTGGAGTCGTTGCACGAGGCCGGCGTCGCACATACCGACATCGACGTGGTGGTGCTGAGCCATCTGCACTTCGACCATGCCGGCGGGCTGTTGGCGCCATGGCGCGAGGGCGCCGCGCCGGAGCTGCTGTTCCCGAACGCGCGCTTCCTGGTCGGCGCGGCGCACTGGCAGCGCGCGCTGCAGCCGCATCCCCGCGACCGCGCCAGCTTCATTCCCGAATTGCCCGGCCTGCTGCAGGCCAGCGGCCGCCTGGAGCTGGTCGATGGCGACTATTCGCGCGCCCTGGGCGAGGCGGTGCGCTTCCGTTTCAGCGACGGGCACACGCCGGGGCTGATGCTGGCCGAGATCGTCGGCGCGCAGCAGGTCGATGGACAGGCGCATGGCGGCGTCGCGTTCTGCGCCGATCTGATCCCGGGGCGCTCCTGGGTGCATGTGCCGATCACGATGGGCTACGACCGCAACGCCGAACTGCTGATCGACGAGAAGCGCGCGTTCCTGGAGGACGCGCTGGCGCGCAACGTGCACCTGTTCTTTACCCACGACCCGGACTGCGCGCTGGCGCAACTGGCGCGCGACGGCAAGGGCCGTTTCCTCACCACGCACGAGGTGCCGTCGCTGCAGGCGCGGTCGCTGGCGGGCTAGGGTACCGCCCTCGATCGTGCCGACGCGCTGCAGGCGCCACGGCATTCCGGCTGGCGGCTGAAAGCCCACCGCGCGGCGCTTGCAGCCGTCATCGCGGCCGGCCAGTATCGGCGCATGAATCTGCCTACCGCCTTGCGTTGCCTGCTTCTCGCCTGCCTGGTCGTCGGTGGCTGCGCCTCGCGTTCCGAGGATGCCGCCATGTCGCCGATCCGGCTCAACCAGGTCGGCTATCTGCCGGCCGCCAGCAAGCTCGCGGTGGTGCCCGATGGCCACGGCGACGCCTTCGCGGTCGAACGCGCCGACTCGGGCAAGGTGGTGCTGCGCGGCACGCTGGGGCCGGCGGCGACCTGGGCGCCGGTGCAGCAGACGGTGCGCATCGCCGACTTCTCCGCGTTGCGCGAACCGGGCCGCTATCGCCTGCGCGTGGACGGGCTGGCGCCATCGGACAGCTTCGCCATCGCCGCCGACGCCTACGATGGCGTGACGCGCGCGGCGCTGAAGGCTTACTACTTCAATCGCGCCAGCACCGCGCTGCCCGGCGAGTACGCTGGCCGCCACGCGCGTGCGGAAGGGCACCCCGACACCCACGTGCTGATCCACGCCTCGGCGGCCTCGCCGGGGCGCCCGGCCGGCACCGTGATCTCCGCGCCGAAGGGCTGGTACGACGCCGGCGACTACAACAAGTACGTGGTCAATTCCGGCATCACCGTGTACACGCTGCTGGCCGCCTACGAACAATTCCCGGCCTACTTCGCCGCGCAGAAAGAGGGCATTCCGGACAGCGGCGGCGGCGTGCCCGACATCCTGCGCGAGGTCGACTGGAACCTGCAGTGGCTGCTGGCGATGCAGGATCCGGGCGACGGCGGGGTCTACCACAAGCTGACCAACCTGGACTTCGGCGGCATGCAGATGCCGGACCAGGCGCGCGCGCCGCGCTACGTTGTGCAGAAGAGCACCGCGGCCACGCTCGATTTCGCGGCGGTGATGGCCCAGGCCAGCCGCATCTACGCACCGTTCGACGACCGCTTCGACGGCGTGTCCAAGCGCATGCTGCAGGCCTCGCGCCGTGCCTGGGCCTGGGCGCAGGCGCATCCGGACGCGGTCTACCGGCAGCCTGCGGACGTGCACACCGGCGGCTACAACGACGACAAGTTCGACGACGAGTTCGCCTGGGCTGCCACCGAGCTGTACCTGGCCACCGGCGAGGACGCGTTCTACGACGCGGCGCTGGCGCGCAACGTGCACGCCAGCGTGCCGAACTGGGGGTCGGTGGGCGGGCTGGCGTGGCTGTCGCTGGCGCAGCACCGCACGCGGCTGACCGCGCATGCGGACCAGGCGCGCATCGCGCAGGAGATCGATACCGTGGCCACGCACCTGCTGCATGCCTGGCAGGGTTCGGCGTGGAAAGTGGCGATGGCCCCGGGCGACTTCCACTGGGGCAGCAACAGCACCGCGCTGAACCAGGCGATGCTGCTGCTGCAGGCCTATCAGCTGCAACGCAAGCCGGAGTACCTGCAGGCCGCGCAGTCGCAGCTGGACTACGTGCTCGGGCGCAATCCGTTGGGCATGTCGTTCGTGACCGGCATCGGCTCGCGTTCGCCGCTGCACATTCACCATCGCATCTCCATCGCCGACGGCGTCGCCCTGCCGGTGCCGGGCCTGCTGGTCGGCGGTCCGCAGCCGGGCCAGCAGGACGCCAAGGAGTGCAAGCACGCCTACACCTCGTCGCTGCCGGCGCTGTCCTACCTTGACCAGGAGTGCAGCTACGCCAGCAACGAAGTGGCGATCAACTGGAACGCGCCGCTGGTATACGTGAGCGCGGCGCTGCAGAACCTGCAGCGCTGAGCGCCGGCATCGCCCGCGGATGCCGGCGCTCAGTGGTGTCGGTGTCGGCGGGGTGCCGCGCGATGCATGGCGGCGCCCGATCGCGACGCGGCATCGGCAGGCGATCCAGGTCGCCCCAGGAACCGTGTGCATCGATTCCCGACCGCGTGCCGCTCAGTACTCGGTGAGGATCGGCCGGCCCAGGTTGTCCACGCCGACGCCCGGAGTCAGGTCGGCCAGCGCGTAGACCTCGTTCGGCTGCAATTGCTGCAGCAGCAGCTGGTAGGCGGCCGGCAGCGAGTTCTCCCAGTACGCCGTCTGCCCGAACACGATGCACGGCGCGCCCGGCTGCTGATCTTTGCCGGTGAGGCGCATCACCTCATCCACACTTTCGGCCGAGAACGGCGTGCCGTCGGCGCCGAACAACGACAGGTGCACGCCGATCAGGATGCCGTTGTTGTTGACCGCCACCCCGATGCACGAGGTGAAGGGGGTGAACTGCAACAGCGTGCCGGTGGTGGGGCCGGCTTCCAGCGAGACCGAGGCGAACTGGCGCTCGGCGATCTGTTGCGGGCTGCTCGCCTGCTCGAACTGGTAGGGCATGTCGTGCTCCTCTGCAATGGCGGCCATTCGCCGTCTCGGCAAGCTTGGCTGCGTCGGCCTGCGCGATAAATTCTTCCGAATGCGTAGCGCGCCAGCAACGGCGCAGCGCTACGCATTCGGTGCAATTCAAACCGCTTGCCGCCGATGCCAGCGTGGCCGCGATGCAATTCGCATCGAGCAGGGACATCGCCATGACACAGTGGAACTCGCAGTTCACGCAGATGGTGCGCAACAGCCATCCCGGCTACTGGGGCAACTGGGGTTTGAGCCCGGACATCGCGCCCGGCGCGGTCGGCATCGTCGATCCGCACAACGGCAGCTTCCGCCGAATCGCCGCGGCGTTGCCGGGCCTGGGCGAGGCGCAGTTGCGTCGGCAGCCGCTCAGCATCGACTGGAGCATGATGACCAGCGACGTGCGGCAGACGCGCGCGGCCGCGCAGCTGGACGGTTCGGTCACCGATCCGGAGACCGGGCTCAAGATCACCGCGGGCACCAAGGTCACCTGGAGCTTCGGCCGGCAGGGCTCGATGGTGTCGCAGTGCGCGCTGGAGGAAACGGTCGGGCTCAACGACCCGACCGCGCTGCTGACCCAGCACCTGGACTGGCTGCTGGAGCGCGCGCACGAGGCGGGCATGCAGCAGGGCCACGGCATCGCCCAGGGGTTCGGGGTGATCACCGACGTGCTGTACGCGCGCAGCGGGGTCAATGTGGCATCGCAGTCGGCTGACAACAGTTTTTCCATCACCGGCAACGCCGGCGCGGTGGACAAGATGCTCGGCCAGGTGCGCGGCCGCGGCTCGTTCGTCTCCACCAGCGCGCAGCGCAGCGTGGATCTGCACCTGTGGCCGAGCGAGGCCGGCCGGCTGGCCGACACGCAGGCGCCTCTGGCCTTCGCGTTCGCCTCGTTCGGCGAGCGCTTGCCGATGCCCAACTGGATCACCCATCTGGGCGCGTTCACCCTGATCCTGCGCAACAACCATGGCGGCACCTACATCGTCGATGCGCATCTGCAGTTCGACACGCCGCGCGGCGCGCAGCAGCGACGGGTGACGATCAGCGGCGGGCTGACCTCCACCATCGGCGACATTCCGCTGGATGCGAGCAACCTGCGCCTGGAGCTGGGGTTCCGCGGCATCCGCTCCACCGACCGCCGCCACTTCCATTGGCAGCGGCCGCTCGGCCAGTGGCTCAATGGCGTGCGCACCATCGATCTGTTCGGCGTCTGGCCCGGACAGACCCGCGCGGTGGACGTGGAAGGCAGGGTCGAGGCGCGTTGATCCGCGACGGACGCGCCGGCTTCGGCGCGTCCGTTTCATCCCCGTGTTCCTGTCTGCGGCATCGGTTCCGAAATGCCAGGGGCATCAGCTCCTTGCGCGGACCGCGTCCTTGCACGGCCGCACGCGCGCCGCGCCTAACTCCCACGCATACCTGCGCGATCGGCGACTGCCGCGAGTGCCGCCTATGCGTTCCCGTTGTTGTCCTCGGCCAGACGCATCAGCGTCGCCATGTCGTGCACGTAGAGCGTGCGCATCGCGTTCTGGCGATGCTTTTCCACCGTGCGATGGCTGATCCGCAGTTGCCGCGCGATCTGCTTGCTGGTCTGGCCGCGGCAGAGTTCGCGCACGATCTCGCATTCGCGCGGCCGCAGCGTCTGCCACGGACCGTTGCCGATATCGGCCGCCGCCGCCGGGCGTGTGCGCAGCGCATGCGCGACCAGTTGCGCGGTGTGGTGGAAGCCGAGCTTGCTGCAGATATTGGCGCGGTGCTTGCGCACGGTCGATTCGCCGATCGCCAGCACGCGCGCGATCTGCCGGCAGCGCAGGCGCCGGCCGATCAGGTTCAGGACCTGGTTTTCCCTGCAGGTAAGCATCGCGCGGCTCCATCCCGGTGGCGCCCTGTGATGGGGCGCTAAAGGGATGAACGCGCGCGCTGCCGCGTTGTGAGCTCAGCGGCTGGCGATGCGATTGTGGGCGGGCACGATGGTCTGCACTTGAGCATGCGCGGGGCGAAATCGGGCTAGGCCGCTGCTGGAGCCGGCTTCTTCTTCCTTGCGCTGTCCCAAGCGCGGCTGGGCCTATTCAATCGCGTCCTGCGCCGCATGGCCTAACCCAACCGCCGTTCGACGCAGCACACAGCAGCGCCAGTCGATTGCCTGCTGGCCGCGATGCGGCCTACTGCAGGAGCGACGACACGCCTTCAACCCACGCGGGTGCCGAAGATGCGGTCGCCGGCGTCGCCGAGGCCGGGCAGGATGTAGCCCTTGTCGTTGAGGTGGTCGTCGATCGCGGCGGTATAGACCTCCACGTCCGGATGCGCTGCTTCCAGCGCCTGCAGTCCTTCCGGCGCGGCGACCAGGAAGATGCCCTTGATCCGCCGCGCACCGGCGCGCTTGAGCATGTCCACGGTGGCGATCAGGGTGCCGCCGGTGGCCAGCATCGGGTCCAGGATCAGCGCGTCGCGTTCTTCCAGGCGGCCGGTGAGGCGCTCGAAGTAGGGCACCGGCTGCAAGGTTTCCTCGTCGCGCTGCAGGCCGACAACGCTGACCCGCGCCGCCGGAATCAGCGCCAGCACGCCGGGCAGCATGCCCAGCCCCGCGCGCAGGATCGGCACCAGGGTGATCTTGGCGCCGGCGATGCGCTGCACCTGGGTGGGGCCGGCCCAGCCGTCCATCGTGTGCGTCTCCGTCTCCAGGTCGGCGGTGGCCTCGTAGCCGAGCAGGGTGCCGAGTTCGGTGACCAGTTCGCGGAAGCCCTTGGTGCTCAGCGCGGCATCGCGCAGCAGGCCGATCTTGTGCTGCACCAGCGGATGGCGGACTTCGACGATCTTCATGGGCGCGCTCGCAAGGGGGATACGCACAGTGTGCCGCAGCCGGCGCGGCGGCGGCCAGGTATTCCGGGACTACCTGTCGTCCAGCGCGGCCGCGAGATGCGGAGCGGACGAATCGGATTGCAACTTACCCGGACGTCATGCCGATCGTGCGCAACCACGTGTCCACCAGCGCAGGCCACCGGGTGATCGGGAACTCGCTGGGACGCAAGCCGAAGGCATGGCCGCCGTGCGGATACAGATGCATTTCCACGGGAACGCCGGCCTTCTTCAAGGCGATGTAATAGACCAGCGACTGGTTAGTGCCGCGTCATGGCGCCAGGCGGTAGAGCAGGAACGCGGCCAGCGCCAGCAGCGCCCAGCACGCCAGGCCCAGGATCATCACTGCATCGTCGCTGGCGATCAGGCTGCCGCTGGCGTTGCGATAGAGCAACGGTTGGCCGTGGCGGCGCTTGCCGGGCCGGCGCGGTAGCCGGTCGCGGCGGGCTTCGGCGCGGATCCAGCCCAGCGACAGCACCGGTAGCAGCATGCGCCCGCTCCAGTAGCCGAACAACTGCAGGACGAGTTCGAACAGCGGCCGGGCGATCGCCTCGGCCAGTTCCTGCAGCATGCGCCAGCCGGCCTCAGGCGGCTGCGGCCTGCGCCAGGCGGGGACCCTCGCGCAGCGCGCGGCCGATCAGCCCGACCAACAGGTCCAGCTCGTCGCTGTCCATCGCGAAGTGCGGGGTGAAGCGCAGCGAGTTCTCGCCGCCGTGGATCACGTTGACCCCGTGCTGGCGCAGCCATTCCTCGGTGGAGCCGGCGCCGTAGCACTTGAACTGCGGGGCCAGCGCGCAGGAGAACAGCAGGCCGGTGCCCTGCACCTGGGTGATCAATCCACCGAGCTCGCTCTTGAGCTTCTCCAGTTTCTGCACCGCCTCGGCGCCGAGTGCGCGGATGTTGGCGCGCACCTGCGGGGTCAGCTGCGCCAGGGTGGCGCTGGCCACGTCCAGCGCGCGCGGGTTGCTGGTCATGGTGTTGCCGTAGGTGCCCTTGCGGTACAGCTGCGCGGCATGCTCGGTCACCGCCAGCACCGACAGCGGGTACTGCGCGGCGTTGAGCGCCTTGGAATAGGTTTCCATGTCCGGCGCATCGAGCTGTTCGAAGCCGGGGTAATCCACCACCGACAGCACGCCGTGGGCGCGCAGCCCGGCCTGGATCGAATCGACCAGCAGCAGGCTGCCGTGGGCGCGGGTCAGCTCGCGCGCGGCGGCGTAGAACGCCGGCGGCAGCGCACGGCCCGGGTCGCCTTCGCCCATCACCGGCTCCAGGAACACCGCCTCGACGAACCAGCCGTTGTGCTCGGCATCGGCGAAGGCGCGGCGCAGCGCGTCCACGTCGTAGGGCGCGATCGCGATCACCGAATCTTCGCCGCGATAGCTGGCCAGATGTTGCACGTAGGCCTTGCGGCTGGAATCGGAATACAGCCCCGGACGGTCGGTGCGGCCGTGGAAACTGCCCTTGACCACGATGCGCTTGATCCGGGCGCCTGCATGGCGCGCGCCCGGGTCGGTCTGCAGCTTGGCGTTGATGTCGGCGATGCGCGCGGCCAGGCCCACCGCTTCGGAGCCGGAGTTGAGACACATGAACTTGCTGTACGGACAGGCGCCGCGCTGCTGGCCGATCTCGGCGCGCAGCGCGCGCTCGAAGCGCAGCTGCGACAGGCTCGGGGTCATCACGTTGGCCATCGCCTGCGGCCGCGCCATCGCCTCCAGCACCGCGTCCGGGGTGTGGCCGAAGCCGAGCATGCCGTAGCCGCCGGCGTCGTACAGCACCGCGCCCTTCAGTGTGACCACCCACGGCCCGCGCGCGGCCAGCGCCACGTACGGGGTCACCGCGTCGTCGGCGTAGAAGTTGACGAAGCCGGCCTGCAGCGTGCGAATCTGTTCGATCTCGTCCAGCTCGAGCAGGTCGGCGAACTCCGCGGCCAGGCGCGGATGGTCCGCGGCGGCGGCGTCGATCGCGGCCCGCAGCTGCGGGTGCGAGGCGGCCAGGCGTTCGATGCTGGCATCGTCCAGGCCGGCGGTCAGGCGTTCGCCGGCATGGGCGCGCAGCGGGGCGAGGGGGCCGAGTACGGTCATGCGGGATCTCCTGGAGGCGGGGCGTTCAGCGATAGACCTTCTATTATCGGGACCGGATCGTCGGTTGGCAGAGTTGATTTGTGCAGGAAATCGGATAATTTCGTCGATTCGACGAAATTCGGCCGCGTATGAAGATCACTTCCTCCGACGAACGCCTGCTCTCGCTGCTGCGCGAGGACGCCCGCGCCTCCACCGCGCAGATCGCCCGCAAGCTCGGCCTGTCGCGCACCACCGTGCAGAGCCGGATCGAGCGGCTGGAGCGCGAGGGGGTGATCTGCGGCTACACCGTACGTACCCGCGACGACTTCGAGCAGGGCCACATCCGCGCGCACATCCTGATCACCGTGCTGCCGAAGAAGATGACCTCGGTGGTCAAGGCGCTGCGCGAGATCGACGAGGTCCGCGTGCTGCATTCGGTCAGCGGCTCCTACGACCTGATCGCGCTGGGCGTGGTGCCGGGCGTCAACGACATGGACGTGCTGACCGACCGCATCGGCGCGGTCGACGGGGTGGAGCGGACGACCTCGTCGATCATTCTTTCGACCAAGTTCGAGCGATGAGGGGCCGGGATTGGGGATTCGGGATTAGGGATTGGGTAAAGCGGAGCCAGGCGCCGCGCTTTTGCGAATCCCCAATGCCGAATCCCCAATCCCGGCCCTCCAGCTACAATGACCGGCCACCTGCACTGTGATACGCCGGCCTTGAAGAAGTCCGATTTCCGCTACGAGCTGCCCGAGGAACTGATCGCGCAGGCGCCGCTGGCCGAACGCTCCGCCAGCCGCCTGCTGCTGGTGCCGCCGGCACCGGCGCCGTTCGCCGACCGCCAGGTGCGCGATCTGCCCGAGCTGCTGCAGCCGGGCGATCTGCTGGTGTTCAACGACACCCGGGTGATCCCGGCGCGGCTGTTCGGCAACAAGAGCAGCGGCGGCCGCGTGGAGATCCTGATCGAGCGCCTGCTCGGCGCCCAGCGTGCGCGTGCGCAGCTGGGCGTGAGCAAGTCGCCCAAGGCCGGCGCGCGCATCGCCCTGGATGCCGGCGGCGAGGCCGAGGTGCTGGACCGCGACGGCGAGTTCTACGTGCTGCAATTCCACGTGCCCGACACGCTGGAGGCGTGGCTGCAACAGGCCGGGCGCCTGCCGTTGCCGCCGTACATCCGCCGCGAGCCTGGGCTGGACGACCGCGAGCGCTACCAGACCGTGTTCGCGCGCGAGGCCGGCGCGGTCGCCGCGCCGACCGCCGGCCTGCATTTCGATGCGCCGTTGCTGGAGGCGCTGCAGGCGCGCGGCGTGAGCGTCGGCCATGTCACCTTGCACGTGGGCGCGGGCACCTTCCAGCCGGTGCGGGTGGAGGCGCTCGCGCAGCACGTGATGCACCGCGAATGGCTCAACGTCGGCGCCAGCCTGGTCGAGCAGGTACGGCGCACGCGCGCCGCCGGCGGCCGCGTGATCGCGGTCGGGACCACGGTGGTGCGCGCGCTGGAGAGCGCGTCGAAGGACGGCGAACTGCATCCGTTCGCCGGCGAGACGCAGATCTTCATCCTGCCCGGCTACCGCATCCGCAGCGTCGATGCGATGGTCACCAACTTCCACCTGCCGGAAAGCACGCTGCTGATGATGGTCTCGGCCTTCGCCGGCCGCGAACGCATCTTCGACGCGTACCGACATGCGATCGAACAGCGCTACCGCTTCTTCAGCTACGGCGATGCGATGCTGTTGTGGGGCCGGGAGTAGGGATTCGGGATTCGTACCCGAAGGCGCGATCTGGCGTTTGCGTTCTGTCTGCGGATCGGCGCGTGCGCGCGAGATCGCGCGGCAGCGTACTGCCGCAAGCCGCCTGTCCGGCAACGTCGATCGTGCGGGATTGTGATGGGTGACGCGCAACGTCTTCTTGCGTAGACGATGCCGCGCGGCGTTGGGGGATGGACGCAAGCATCTCGTCTTGATGAGCGGAGCCAGCGCTCCGGATGTCCCGATGAGCGGGACATGTCATTCACTCAAAGGACGATTCCATGAAGAAGACATCCACCGACCTGTTGCTCGCCGCGCTGCTGATGAGCCTGGCGACAGCCTCGGCGCATGCGCAGACCCAGACCGCGGGCGGCGGCAAGTTTCCGGCCAAGCGCATGCTGCTAGAGGCGGGCACGCCGCGCAGCGACGCGCAAGGTCGCCGGCTTTACGCGATCAACCTCAACCCGTTCGTGCTGCAGGAAACCGAACGGTTGTACGCGAAGACCAGCCCCGCGGATTTCCGCAGCATCGACCCGGCGATCCGTCCGCATCAGAACAGCAAGGGCATGGTGCATTTCGCCGACCAGATCGCGCGGATGCCAGGGGTGAAGATCGAGCGGGTGCTCTCGACGGTCTCCAACACCGTCTATGCGTGGATGCCGGAACGCGTGGCCGCGCAGCTGGCACGGATCGACTACGTCGTCTCGGTACGTGGAGTAGAGGCATCCGCTGCGACATTCTCGGCCGCGGGCGATAGCGTCAACGGCGCCGAGATCGCCTCGTGGGCCCTGCCGTACACCAACACCAACGATGCCTTCACCACGTCCAACCCGGTCTATCTGCTGGACGCGGTGCTGGACAACCCGCCGCATCCGGAACTCAACGTCGTGTACCGCCAGGATTCGCCGTCGGCCGTGCCCAATCCGCTGCACAGCACCGCCGTGGCCGGGTTGGTCGGCGCCAGGCAGAACGGGCAACTGGTGCGCGGGGTCAATCCTGGCCAGCCGATCAAGGCATTCGGCTTGAACGACTTGAACGAGGACACCGTGGCCACTGCGCTCGACGCAGCCGCGCGCTACGCCGACGGGATCGGCGAGTTCGCCGTGCTGAACATGTCGTTCAACACCTATCCCGGGTCGGCCAACTGGTTCGCGTCGAGTCAGAAATGGGGCCGCCGGATCCGCGCCGCCAGCAACCGTTTCTTCATCACCCAGTCGGCGGGCAATGCCTACACCGATGGGCGATCGCCGCTGGAGACCGACGCCTGCAAGCTGGCCTACGACAATGCGGGCACGGCACGCGACATGGATGGCATCGTCGTGGTCGGCGGCCTGCAGCGCGACGGCTCGCGTTTCGGAGGCGCGGAGAACAGCGCGCAATGGGGCGGATTCGCCAGCGGCTCCACTGTCGGCCCCTGCATCGAGGCGTGGGCGCCGGCGCACGAGATCACCAATCTGATCTACAGCGGCGGCACCGAGGCGGTGTCCGGCACGTCCTTCGCCGCGCCGATCGTGGCGGCGATCGCGTCGCGCTACGGCGACAGCCAGACCCGGCCGATCGAGCGCGAGGCCTACATCAAGGCCGGCCTGGCCGCCACCGGCTACAGCGAAGCCGGATTGCCGCTGAAGAAGGTGCAGTACGTCGCGCCCGCGCAATTCAATATTCCCAAGCGCCTGCCGGTGGTGGCGGCGACGTCGCCGACCAATTCGGCCAACCTGGTGTCGCTGTACGACGGCAAGTTCTTCAGCGACGTCGACTACTGGAATGCGCAGACCAACTGGGGCAGCGTGACCCTGGACCTGGGCCAGCTGCGCACGGTGACCGGGGTGCGGATCACCGTGCGCACCGCGGCCAGCGATCTGGCGGGGGCGGCGCAACCGATCGACTTCTCAGTGTCGTCCGGCGTTCCTGGCGCAGTGTTCGGCGGCAGTACCGGCGGCGGGCAGGTCAGCTATGGCACGCCGGTCTACTACACCGAGGCCGATCAATCCGATGTGGCGCCGGTCTACATCGCGCTTAGCGGTGGCGCGCGCTACCTGAAGATCGAGGCCAACAACCCGTACTCCTGGCTGGCCTATTCGGAAATCGAGATCTACGGCTACTGATGGCGCAAACGGGTGCCGGCGCCGGTCCGGCGTCGGCCCCTTTGCGCTGCCGGGGCTGCGGTGCAGCGGCGCGGCGGTCCCTCGGAGCCGGGCATGCTGGCGCGGCCGCGGCCTTCGCGAACGCAAAAGTCGCTTGAAACACGGGCTTGCCTGGCCGCCAGGTGCCGGCCCGAGCCTCGGCGCTCCGGCAATGCGACAATAGCCGGCTAGCCGACTTCCGCCCGACCATGTCCCGATTGCAGTTCCAGCTCGATACCACCGACGGCGCCGCGCGCCGCGGCCGCCTGACCTTTCCGCGCGGCACGGTGGAGACCCCGGCGTTCATGCCGGTCGGTACCTACGGTTCGGTCAAGGGCGTGCTGCCCGAGCAGATCAAGGCGCTGGGCGCGCAGATCATCCTCGGCAATACCTTCCACCTGTACCTGCGGCCGGGCCTGGACGTGATCGGCGATCACGGCGGGCTGCACGGCTTCGCCCGCTGGGATGGGCCGATCCTCACCGATTCGGGCGGGTTCCAGGTGTTCTCGCTGGCGCATCGGCGCAAGATCAGCGAGCAGGGGGTGACCTTCGCCTCGCCGACCGACGGCGCCAAAGTGTTCCTGGGGCCCGAGGAGAGCATGCGGATCCAGAAGGTGCTCGACTCGGACATCGTGATGATCTTCGACGAGTGCACCCCGTACCCGGCCACCGAGGACGTCGCGCGCCGCTCGATGGAGCTGAGCCTGCGCTGGGCGCAGCGCTCGCGCGATGCGCACGACGGCCTGGACAACGATGCGGCGCTGTTCGGCATCGTCCAGGGCGGCGTGCATGCGGACCTGCGCACGCGCTCGATCGAGGGCCTGCAGGCGATCGGCTTCGACGGCTACGCGATCGGCGGACTGGCGGTGGGCGAGCCGGAGCACGAGCGCAACGCGATGCTCGAACACCTGCATCCGCAGCTGCCGGCCAACCGGCCGCGCTACCTGATGGGGGTAGGGCGGCCGGAGGACCTGGTCGAGGGCGTGGCCCGCGGCGTGGACATGTTCGACTGTGTGATGCCGACCCGCAACGCGCGCAACGGCCACTATTTCACCTCGTTCGGCACCGTGCGCATCCGCAACGCCCGCTACGAGCGCGACCTGGCGCCGATCGAGCCGGGCTGCGGCTGCCATGCCTGCAGCGGCGGCTATACCCGCTCCTACCTGCGCCACCTGGACCGCTGCAACGAGATGCTGGCGCCGATGCTGGGCACCCTGCACAACCTCTGGTACTACCAGAAACTGATGGCCGACATGCGCGCGGCGATCGCCGCGGGAACCTTTGCCCAGTTCCGGCGGTCCTTCTATGCGGCGCGCGGGGCGGAAGCCACACCGCTGCCCTCGTAGCAGGGATAAAGCCCCTCTCCCACCGGGAGAGGGGTTGGGGTGAGGGTACGGGGCGCAGCCTCGCGGGCATCGCAGGCACACGAGGCTGCGCCCGTACCCTCATCCGCCGCTGCGCGGCACCTTCTCCCGGGGGGAGAAGGGGGGCTGCGGCCTGCTTCAGTAAGTGGCGGTGGCCTGTCGTAGCAGGAATAAGCCCCTCTCCCACCGGGAGAGGGGTTGGGGTGAGGGTCCGGGCGCAGCCTCGCGAGTATCGAAGGCATACGAGGCTGCGCCCGTACCCTCATCCGCCGCTGCGCGGCACCTTCTCCCGAAGGGAGAAGGGAATGGCGCGACGGTCGTTCCGGGGGCAAGGGGAGATCGTGGCATAATCGGCGGCTGCTTGCCGCCTCCGGCGACAAACCAGCAGTCCGTGCCTTCACCGGCGACGGGCTGCCCAAACCAATAGGACACACCGATGAACCCGCTCGATTTCCTGATTCCCGTGGCCCAGGCGCAGACCGCCGGTGCCGCTCCTGCCGCTGGCGGCGGCATGCAGATGTTCCTGCTGCCGATCATCCTGATCGCGGTGATGTATTTCGTGATGATCCGCCCGCAGATGAAGCGGCAGAAGGAGCACAAGTCGATGCTGGACAAGCTCGGTCGCGGCGACGAGGTCATCACCTCCGGTGGCGTGGCCGGCGTGGTCACCGACATCGGCGACAACTTCATCACCGTGGAAATCGCCGACAACGTGCGCATTCGCGTGCAGAAGGGCGCCATCGGCAACGTGCTGCCCAAGGGCACGCTGAAGTCCGCCTGATTCATTTCTCTTACTGCTAGGCGCGGCGCCGGCGTGGCGTTGCGCGGGGTCCTGCAATGCTCGAGTTTCCGCGCTGGAAGTATTTCCTCATCCTGATCGTGCTGGCGTTCAGTGCGTTGTACGCGCTGCCCAACGTCTACCAGAAGGACCCTTCGGTACAGATCACCGCCAGTCGCGGCGGCCAGCTCGACGAGGCCCTGCGCGAGCGGGTCAGCGCCGAGCTGAAGGCGGCCGGGATCACTCCCAAGTCGGTGGCCAAGGAGGGCGATAGCCTGATGGTGCGCCTGCCGAGCCTGCAGGCGCAGACCCGCGCCAACGACATCCTGCGCCAGCAGGTGGGCGAGAACTACACGGTGGCGCTGAACCTGGCCTCGACCGTGCCGCATTGGCTGTCGGCGATCGGCGGCAAGCCGATGGTGCTGGGCCTGGACCTGGTCGGCGGCGTGCACTTCGCGCTGCAGGTGGACCAGAAGGCGGCGCTGGACAAGCGCCTGGATGCCTTCGCCGAGGACATCCGCACCACGCTGCGCGACAGCCGCATTCCCTACCGCTCGGTCGAGCGTCGTGCCGACAACAGCATCCAGGTCGGCCTGGGCGAGGGCGCCGACGTCAATGCCGCGCGCGCCGCGCTGAGCAAGGCGCAGCCGACGCTGAGCTATGCCGTGTCCGGGCAGACCATCGCGGTCGGCGTGCCCGACGCCGAGCTCAAGCAGATCGCCGCCGGCGCGATCGAGCAGAACCTGACCACGCTGCGCAACCGCGTCAACCAGTTGGGCGTGGCCGAGCCGATCATCCAGCGCCAGGGCGAGGACCGCATAGTGGTCGAGCTGCCGGGCGTGCAGGACACCGCCGAGGCCAAGCGCATGATCGGCGCCACCGCCACGCTGGAGTTCCGCGGCGTGGTCGAGGGCAACGCCGAGGACGCGGTGCGCACCGGCAACATCCCGCCGGAAGCCAAGGTGTTCCGCCTGCGCGACAGCGGCGCCCCGGTGCTGCTGAACAAGCGCGTGCTGGTGTCCGGCGACCAGATGGTCAACGCCACCGTCAGCAACGACCAGAACGGCCTGCCGGCGGTGTCGGTCACGCTCAACAACGTCGCCGGCCAGCGCATGTTCGACTACACCAGCGCCAACACCGGCAAGCTGATGTCGGTGGTCTACATCGAGCGCATCCCGACCGTGAGCATGGTCGACGGCAAGGAAGTGCGCAGCGTGCGGGTCAAGGAAGAAGCCCTGGCGCCGACCCGCATCGCCGGCGTGTTCGGCAAGAACTTCCAGACCACCGGCCTGGAGAAGGTCGAGGCCGAGAACCTGGCCAAGCTGCTGCGCGCCGGTTCGCTGGCCGCGCCGATGGACTTCGTCGAGGAATACGTGATCGGCCCGAGCCTGGGTGCGGAGAACGTCGAGCGCGGCGTCACCGCGGTGCTGTACGCGTTCCTGTTCACCCTGGTGTTCTTCGGCGTGTACTACCGCATGTTCGGCGCGATCACCTCGGTGGCGCTGCTGATGAACCTGCTGATCGTGGTCTCGGTGATGTCGCTGTTCGGCGCCACCATGACCTTGCCCGGCTTCGCCGGCCTGGCCTTGTCGGTCGGCCTGTCGGTGGACGCCAACGTGCTGATCAACGAGCGTATCCGCGAGGAGCTGCGGCAGGGCATGCCGCCGAAGTCGGCGATCGTCGCAGGCTACGAGAAGGCGGGCGGCACCATCCTCGACGCCAACCTCACCGGCCTGATCGTCGGCGTGGCCCTGTACGCGTTCGGGACCGGCCCGCTGAAGGGCTTCGCGCTGACCATGATCATCGGCATCTTCGCCTCGATGTTCACCGCGATCACCGTGTCGCGCGCGCTGGCCACGCTGATCTACAGCCGTCGCAAGAAGCTCAAGTCGCTGGCGATCTGACCCGCACGCGCATCCTTCGCAAGACCCTGCGCGGCGCTGCGCAGGGGATGAAAAATGCGAGTCCTTCGCAAGAGCCCGCGCATCCATGTGCGGGGGGCGAAAATGCGAGTCCCTCGCAAGAGCCCGCACCTCCATGTGCGGGGTCCAAATTTATGAAGAGCATGTCTCCATGAAAATCTTCCCGCTTCATCTGATCCCGAACGACACCAAGATCGACTTCATGCGTTGGCGGCGTCCGACCCTGGTGCTGATGCTGGTGCTGGCGGTGGCCTCGCTCGGGGTGATCTTCGCCAAGGGCTTCAACTACGCGTTGGAGTTCACCGGCGGCGCGCTGGTGCAGACCAGTTTCCAGAAGCCGGTGGACATCGACCATGTGCGCGCGCAGCTGGCCACCGCCGGCTTCGAGAACGCGCAGGTGCAGAACGTCGGCAGCGGCAACGAGATCGTGATCCGCCTGCAGCCGCAGGGCGAGCACAATAACGAAGACGTGACCAAGAACCTCGCCGAGCAGGTGCGCAAGGCGGTGACCACCGCGGAGAACCCGGCGACGGTGAAGCCGGGCGAATTCGTCGGCCCGCAGGTCGGCAAGGACCTGGCGCTGAACGGGGTCTACGCGACCGTGTTCATGCTGGTCGGCTTCCTGATCTACATCGGATTCCGCTTCGAGTGGAAGTTCGCGGTGGTGGCCAGCCTGACCGCGCTGTTCGACCTGCTGGTGACGGTGGCCTACATCTCGCTCACCGGCCGCGAGTTCGACCTGACCGTGCTGGCCGGCCTGCTGTCGGTGATGGGCTTTGCGATCAACGACATCATCGTGGTGTTCGACCGCGTGCGCGAGAACTTCCGCAGCCTGCGCGTGGAGCCGGTGGAAGTGCTGAACCGCTCGATCAACCAGACCCTGTCGCGCACCGTGATCACCGCGGTGATGTTCTTCCTGTCGGCGCTGGCGCTGTACCTGTACGGCGGCAACTCGATGGAAGGCCTGGCCCTGACCCACATGATCGGCGCGATCATCGTGGTGGTGTCCTCGGTGATCGTGGCGGTGCCGCTGCTGTCGATCGGCCCGTTCCAGGTCACCAAGCAGGACCTGCTGCCCAAGACCAAGGACGTCGAGGCGTTGGCGCGTAGGCCCTGAGGAGCCGGGATTCGGGATTCGGGATTGGGGATTCGCAAAAGCGGGTTCCCAGTTGTGCAACGAAAAAAGCCGCGCAGATGCGCGGCTTTTTTCGTTTTGGGGTGGTGGATCGAGAGAGGATCGGCACCGGGGAATTGCTCTTACGAATCCCCAATCCCAAATCCCCAATCCCGGCTCATCAAAACTTCGCGTCGAACTCCGCCGCATACCCGGTGTTGACGATCAGCTTCTGCAGCGCGTCGCTGACCTTGATGTTGCCGGCCACGATCTGGTACTGCGGGGTGCCGCGGTCGTCGATGCGGCCCGGGGTGGCGCCCTTGAAGTCGGTGATGCGGCCGCCGGCCTCGCGCACCAGCAGTACGCCGGCGGCGATGTCCCAGGCCTTCACCCCGGCCTCGAAGTAGGCGTCGGTGCGGCCGCAGGCCACGTAGGCCAGGTCCAGCGCGGCCGAGCCGGTGCGGCGGATGTCCTCGGCCTGCACCATCAGCGCGTCTACGCACTTGAGCTGGGCGCTGGTGCGCTTGCGCTCGCGCGGGGCGAAGCCGGTGTTGACCATCGCCCCGTTCAGTTCCTTGCGCTCGCTGACGCGGATGCGGCGGTCGTTGAGCACCGCGCCGTTGCCGCGGCTGGCGGTGAACAGCTCGTTGCGCAGCGGATCGAAGATCACCGCGTCGATCGGCTCGCCGTTTTCGACCAGGGCGATCGACACGCAGTAATGCGGGAAGCCGCGCAGGTAGTTGCTGGTGCCGTCGAGCGGGTCGATCACCCACATGTAGCGGCCGCCGCCCTGCACGCCGCCTTCCTCGCCCATCACCCCGTAATCGGGGTAGGCGCGGCGCAGTTCCTTGACGATCACCTTCTCCGCGTCGGCATCGACTTCGCTGGCGTAGTCCATGCGGTCCTTCTGCACCACGTTCAGCGCTTCCAGCCGGTTGATATGGCGCAACAGCACATTGCCGGCGAGGCGGGCGGCCTTGACCATGACGGTGACGGCGGGTTTTTGCATGGCAACGGCTCCCGAGAGGGCGGAGAAGGATCTGGCGGAGGAAAAGAACAGTCCGGCGCGAAGACCGGCCGCGCAGTTTACCATCTACGCCCCGTTCGCTCCGCATCTTCCTGCCATGACCGCTTCTGCTCACATCCGCTTCGTTCTGGTCGGTACCCAGCACCCCGGCAATATCGGGGCCGCGGCGCGGGCGATGAAGACCATGGGCCAGGCGCGGCTGGTGCTGGTGGCGCCGGAGCGCGCGCTCGACGAGGACGGCTACCGGCGCTCGGCCGGCGCCGAGGACGTGCTGCAGCAGGCGCCGGTGCTGGCCACCCTGGCCGAGGCGGTGGCCGACTGCCAACTGGTGCTCGGCTGCACCGCGCGCAGCCGGCGGGTGTCGCTGGAAGAACTGCTGCCGGCGGACGGCGCGCAACGCCTGGTGACCGCGGCCGCCGGACAGGCCGAGGTGGCGCTGGTGTTCGGGCGCGAGCGCACCGGCCTGACCAACGAGGAACTGCAGCTGTGCCACGCAGCGGTGCACATTCCCTCCGATCCGGCGTTCAGTTCGCTCAATCTGGCCGCGGCGGTGCAGGTGCTGGCCTACGAACTGCGCCTGGCGCTGCTGCGCGGCGAGGCCGCGGCGCCGGCTGCGGCGGAACCCGGTTTCCGCGAGGCGCCGGCCAGTCATGCGCAGTTGGAGGGCTTGTTCGGGCAGTTGGCCGACACCCTGGACGACATCGACTTCCACAAGGGCCGCGCGCCGGATTCGGCGATGCGCAAGCTGCGCCGGCTGTTCCTGCGCAACGCGCTGACCGAGCAGGAAGTGCGGCTGCTGCGCGGCATCCTGTCCGATGCGCAGCGCATGGCGCGGCTGGCGGGACAGGCGCGCAGCTAATTCGGGACTCGGGACTGGGGACTGGGGACTGGGGACTCGGCAGAGCAGAGATTTCGAGTCCTTGGTGGCTGGTCGCTTGTCGTGGTGCATGGGATGTTCGCTTCCTTGCCGCGCCATGGCCGCTCCGAGTCCCGAGTCCCCAGTCCCGCGTCCCGGCTTCACCAGCTGTCGCCGGCTGACGCTTTCGGCTAGGCTTATAGCCTCTACATGGGGAATGTGGTTTGCAAAACTCGCGGTGGCGTTTCGTCATGGTGTGGCTGGCGCTGGCGATCTGCTGGCCTGGGCTGGCGCACGCGCGTCCGACGGTGCTGGTCCTGGGCCGCATCAGCGACAACCCCAAGGCCCACTACGAGCAGCTGAAGCCGTTGCTGGACTACGTGGTGCCGCGCATGCGCGACGTCGGCATCACCTCCGGGCAGATCCTGATGGCCCGCGACAGTCAGCAGATGAGCAGCTACCTGCGCCGCGGCCGCGTCGACTGGGTCACCGAGACCGCGGCCACCGCGATGGCGCTGCAGCAGCGCGGCGGGGTGCGGCCGCTGCTGCTGACCGAGCGCAGCGGCGTGCGCGACTACCACACGGTGTTCTTCGTGCGCCGCGACGGGCCGGTGCACACCCTGCACGACCTGCAGGGCCGCACCCTGGCGTTGCAGAGCACCTTGTCCACCAGCGCCTACCTGGTGCCGATGATGACCCTGTTCGAGCACGATCTGCATCCGGAGATCCTGCTCTCGCCGAAGGATCAGGCCTCGGCGAACACGGTCGGCTACGTGTTCGCGCGCTCCGAGCTCAACATCGCCTCCTACGTGCACAAGCACCTGGTGGACGCCGGCGCGCTGAGCAACCTGGACTGGGACGACGACCGCCGCGTGCCGCCGGCGTTCCGCCGCGATTTCCGGGTGATCTACCGCACCGAGCCGTTCCCGCGCGCGGTGGAGATGGTGCGCAGCGACCTGGCCTCGCCGGTGGAGGCGCGCCTGCGCGAGGTGCTGCTGGAAGCCGCCGACGACCCGCAGGGCAGCGCCGCGCTGCACAAGTTCTTCGGCACCTCCGGCTTCTACCCGGTCGACCGGGCCTCGCAGAAGCGGCTGGACCAGCTGCGTGCCGGCGTTGCGCAGGTCAAGCTGGAAGTCGAATGAAGAGGCTGCGTTTCGGATTGCAGGCCAGGTTCCTGCTGGCGATGGGCGTGGCCGCGTTGCTGATCATGGCGATCCTGGCGTTGATGCTGGAGCGGCAGGCGGCGATGCAGAACGAGGTGCGCACGCTCAGCGGCAACGTGATCCACGGCCTGTTCGACCGCAGCATGCGTACCCGCGGCGAAACCCTGGCGCGGCAGCTGTCCGATTCGCTGGCCAATCCGGTGTACTACTCGGACCTGGACGCGATCGGCACCCAGGTGCGCGCGGCGCTGGGCTACGTGGCGGTGGCCTACGTGCTGGTGTACGACGCCGAAGGGCGCCTGATCCACGACGGCAGCGACGATCTGCCCGGCTACGGCCAGCGCATGCGCGGCCCGATGGCCGATGCGGCGATCAAGGCCAACGGCCTGCTGGCGCAGGAGTCCGACGAGATCCTGGACGTGTCGATGCCGATCATGATCGGCGACCAGCGCGTGGGCGGGGTGCGCGTGGGCATGTCCTGGACGCGGGCGCTGGTCTACGAGCGCAAGGCCGGCGAGAACCTGGACGAGCGCCTGGACGCGCTGGGCAAGCGCCACCTGGGCTGGCTGGCGCTGCTGCTGGCGGCGCTGGGTCTGACCGCGGTGATGGTGGCGATCTACGTGCAGCGCACGCTGGTGGCGCCGGTGCGCTGGCTGGCCGCGGCCGCGCGCCAGATCGAGGCCGGCGACTACGTGGTGGAGCGTCGCGACAGCGGCCGCCACGACGAGGTCAGCGAACTGCTGCGCGCGTTCGGGCGCATGAGCGAGGCGATCGCCCGCCACGACCGCGACGTGCGCCACATGGCGTATACCGATGCCCTGACCGGGCTGACCAACCGGCTCGCGTTCCGCGAGGCGCTGGACCACCGCATGCTGTCGGCACGCGCCTCGCACCGGCGCCTGGCGCTGCTGTTCGCCGACATCGACGACTTCAAGCGGATCAACGACACCCTCGGCCACGAGGCCGGCGACGAGGCGCTGCTGCAGTTCGCGCGGCGCATCCAACTGGCGGTGGATCAGCTGGGCGGGCACGACGCGCTGCTGGCGCGCTTCGGCGGCGACGAATTCGTGATCCTGGTCGAGGACGAGCACGTGGTGCAGGTCGCCACCGGCCTGGCCGAGCGCCTGGTGCAGGAGCTGCGCGAGCCGCTGCGGATCCAGGACCGCGAGGTGTTCATGGGCACCTCGATCGGCATCACCGTCTATCCCGGCGATGCCGAGGACGCCTCGGCGCTGTTGAAGAACGGCGACATCGCGATGTACCAGGCCAAGCTGGCCGGCAAGAACTGCCACCGGTTCTACAGCCGCGCGATGGACTATGCGGTGGAGCGGCGCGTGCACATGGAGCACGAGTTGCGCGGCGCCTGGGACCGCGACGAACTGAAGCTGGTATACCAGCCGATCTTCCGCACCCTGGACCGGCGCATGGTCGGCGTGGAAGTGCTGTTGCGCTGGCAGCATCCGGCGCTGGGCACGATCTCGCCGACGGTGTTCATCGACGTGGCCGAGCAGAGCGGGCTGATCGAGAGCATCGGCCCTAAGGTGCTGCGCGCGGCCTGCATGGAGGCCACGCAATGGCAGCGCTTCGACGGCAGCCGCGACCTGTTCGTGTCGGTCAACGTGTCGCCGCGGCAGCTGCGCAGCGGCGACCTGCCGGAAATCGTCGCCGACTGCCTGCGCGAATCCGGGCTGCCGGCGGCGCAGCTGCACCTGGAACTGACCGAGACCGCGGTGATCGGCGACGAGCTGCAGGCCGCGAGCATGCTGGCGCGGCTGCACCGCACCGGGGTCAAGGTGTGGCTGGACGACTTCGGCACCGGCTTCTCCGGGCTTAGCCACCTGCGCCAGGTGCCGGTGGACGGGGTCAAGATCGACAAGAGCTTCGTCGCCGACCTGCAGCGCGATCCCGACGACCTGGCCCTGACCACCGCGATCATCGCCATGGCGCATTCGCTGGGCATCACCGTGGTCGCCGAGGGCATCGAGCAGGAAGTGCAGTTCGAGCTGCTGCGCGAGCGCGGCTGCGAACTGGGGCAGGGCTTCTGGCTCAGCCATCCGCTCAGCGCCGCCGAGTTCCGGCAACTGCTGGCGAACGAGGGCATGCCGCGCGACTAGGCGCGGTCCCGATTCGCAAGATCGCGTCCGTTTTTGTAGGAGCGGCTTCAGCCGCGACAGGCATCGTCAGTAACGCCCGTCGCGGCAGAAGCCGCTCCTACAAAAGGCGGTGCATCATCGCGTCACGTCTGGAATCGACACCCCGGCCTCGCTCTGCCGCACCGGTCGCATGCTGCCGTCCGGGTTGTAATGCAGGTACTCCACCGTCACCGCACGCCGGCCGATGGCGCCGTTCAAGTCGCCGATCGCCAAGGTCGCGTTGTGCAGGAACAGGTACCAGTGCCGCTTGAACTCGACGATGCCCGGATGGATGGTGAAGCTGTACTTGCCCGAGCCGGTCAGTTCGCCGCGATAGGTCCACGGCCCGGTGATGGCGGGCGCGGTCGCATAGGACACGTGTTCGTCGCGTTGCGTGGCCCGGTCCAGCGACGCATAGGTCAGGTAATACAGATCGCCGCGCTTGTGCAGCCACGGGCCTTCCTCGAAATGCGGCGGGGTGATCTCGCGGATCGGGCCGTCGAGTTCGATCATGTTCGGCTTGAGCTTGGCCAGGTAGCACTGGCGGTTGCCCCAGGCGATCCAGGTGCTGCCGTCGTCGTCGGTCAGCACGGTCGGGTCGATGTCTTCCCAGCTGTGCGTGCCCTTGGGCGTCATCTCGTTGCTGATCAGCGCCGAGCCGCGCGCGTCCACGAACGGGCCGGTCGGCGTGTCCGCCACCGCCACCGCGATCGCCTTGCCCGGATGCGTGGCGTCGTGCTCTACCGCGGCGTAGAAATAGAACTTGCCGTTCTTTTCTATCGCCTGGGATGCCCACGCATCCTGCTTGGCCCACTTGAAATCCTTGACGTTCATGATCGGGGCGTGGGCGGTCCAGGTCTTCATGTCCTGGGTTGAATACACCAGCCACTCGCGCATGGTGAACATCTCGTCGCGCTGCGCTTCGTCGTGGCCGACGTACAGATACAGCGTGTCGCCGACCACCAGCGGTGCGGGGTCGGCGGTAAAGGTGTCGCGGACGATCGGATTGGAGCCGACGGCCGGGGTCGGCTCCACCGCGACCGCTGCGGTTGCGGTCGCCGCAAGCAGCGCCACGAGTCCGAAACGGCAGCGCCGGCGGCACCAGGTCTTGGTCAAGGCATTCATCGAGGTCTCCCTTTGAAGAGCTGGGATTGGGGATTCGGGATTGGGGATTCGGAAAAGCGAAAGCCATTTGCGCCCTTTCAGGTATCGCGCACCGGAACCCGCTTTTCCGAATCCCCAATCCCAAATCCCGAATCCCGGCCCCTCAGAGCGCGCGCTTGCCGGTATCGCCAGGGATCTCGCGCACCAGCTTCGGCACCAGGTACCCGGACAGCCGCGCGGCCAGGGCCTGGTGCAGCGCACGCGCGGTGGCGTCGTCCACTTCGAAATGGGCCACGCCTTCGACCTTGTCCAATTGGTGCAGGTAGTAGGGCAGCACGCCGGCGGCGAAGCTGCGCTCGCTCAGGGCGGCCAGCGCGGCGACGCTGTCGTTGACCCCGCGCAGCAGCACCGCCTGGTTCAGCAGTTGCGCGCCGGCGTCGCGCAGCTGCGCCAGCGCGGCATCCACGCTGGCGTCGAATTCGTTGGCGTGGTTGGCGTGGATCACGAACGCCACCGGCCACGGCAGCGCGCGCAGCCAGGCCAGCAGCGGCGCATCGACGCGCTCGGGCAGCACCATCGGCAGGCGGCTATGGATGCGCAGGCGTTTGAGATGCGGAATGGCCGCCAGCGCTTCGGTCAGTTCGATCAGCTTGGAGGTGGCCAGCGACAGCGGGTCGCCGCCGGACAGGATCGCTTCGTCGATATCCGGATCGGCGGCGATCGCCGCCACCGCCTCGCGCCAGCCATCGCGCGCGGCGGTTTCCTCGGCATACGGGAAGTGGCGGCGGAAGCAGTAGCGGCAATGCACCGCGCAACTGCCGGTGGCGACCAGCAGCGCGCGGCCGCGGTATTTCTGGATCACCCCGTCGGCCTTCTTGGCCGCGGCGTCGCCGACCGCGTCCAGCGCGAAGCCCGGCACCCGGCGCAGTTCGGCGTCGATCGGCAGCACCTGGCGCAACAACGGATCGTGCGCGTCGCCATGGCGCATGCGCGCCACGAAGCCGCGCGGCACGCGCAGCGCGAACTGTGTCGCAGCCTGTTCGGAGACGCCGAGCGCCTGCGGGTCCAGCCCCAGCAGCGCCAGCAACTCGCGCGGGTCGCGCACGGCATCGCGCCACAGCTGCTGCCAGCGCGGCGCGGCCAGGACGGCGGGGGACGGGGACGGCTGCATCGGGCGGGGGGCTGCGGTTATCATATGCGGTCATAAAACGAGTGCCCGCCGGTTGCGGCGGGGCTTTCCATTCTATCCGGCCGGCCGCCGAACGCGGCGGGTTTGCCTTACCCGAGGAGTTTCAGATGGCCAGCTACGGCATGAACGACGTCAAGAACGGGATGAAGATCCTGGTCAACAGCGAGCCCGCGATCATCACCGATACCGAATACGTCAAGCCGGGCAAGGGCCAGGCCTTCACCCGCATCAAGTACCGCTTCATCAAGTCCGGGCGCGTGGTCGAACTGACCATGAAGGCGACCGACAGCCTGGAAGCGGCCGACGTGGTCGATACCAACATGCAGTACCTGTACACCGACGGCGAGTACTGGCACTTCATGCAGCAGGAAACCTTCGAGCAGGTGCAGGCCGACAAGACCGGCGTCGGCGACGCCGCCAAGTGGATCAAGGGCGAGGAGGATTGCGTGGTGACGCTGTGGAACGGCACCCCGATCCAGGTCACCCCGCCGAACTTCGTCGAACTGAAGATCGTCGAGACCGACCCCGGCGTGCGCGGCGACACCTCCGGCGGCGGCGGCAAGCCGGCCACGCTGGAAACCGGCGCCGTGGTACGGGTGCCGCTGTTCGTCGGCCAGGACGAAATCATCAAGGTCGATACGCGCTCGGGCGAGTACTTCTCGCGCGTCAAGTAAGCCGACGGCCCGCGCGGCCGGGCGGCACGTGGCCGCCCGCCGGCAGCCGGCAGCGGCTGCGGTGGACGGCAGCCGGTCGCATGCGTTCGCCGCGTGCGGCCGCCATGCCCATGCAATGCCGAATCGCCGTGCGGCGAGCGCGGCCGATCCGTTTCCAGGAATTCCCGCGACCATGAGCCACGCCGACAGCGCCGACGCCAAGTACCCGCACGACCGCGTCGTGTTCTTCAGCGATGCGGTGTTCGCCATCGCCATCACCTTGCTGGCGGTGGAGATCAAGGTGCCGGGGCATGCCCAGGTCGAGGCCGCCGGCGGCATCCTGGCCGCGCTGGACCAGATGTTGCCGCTGTTCATCGGCTTCGCGGTCAGCTTCCTGGTCACCGCGCTGTTCTGGAAGTCGCACCTGCAGCTGTGCCGGCATATCCGCCAGTTCGACGACCGGCTGATCTGGCTCAATGTGCTGCAACTGTTGCTGATCGGCCTGCTGCCGTTTTCCACTGCGCTGTATTCGGACTATTTCGGCAACCACCAGGCGTTCGCGGTGTATTGCGCGCACCTGGCCGCGATCGGTGCGGCCGCCTACCTGATGCATGCCTACGCGGTGCGCAAGGAAGGCCTGGTGCAGCGGCTGGGCGCGCTGCAGGCGCGGGCGATGACGCTGCGCGTGGCGGTCGCGCCGGTGGTGTTCGCGCTGTGCATCCCGCTGGCGATGGTCGCTCCGGTACTCGGGCGGCTGGGCTTCGTGGCGGTGTTCGTGCTGCAGTGGGTGGTGATGCGCGTGTACCGGCGGCGCATCCTGCAGGCCGCCGCGGCGACTTGATTCTTTCCTTTCCCAGAGCATTGCGATGACCTCCATCCCCGAATCCTGCGACCTGCTGATCGAAGCCGGCTACGTGGTCCCGATCGAGCCGCATGCGGTGGTGCTGGAAGACCACGCGGTGGCGGTGCGCGGCAGCGAGATCGTCGCGGTGCTGCCGATCGCCGAGGCGCGCGCGCGTTTCGCCGCCGCCCGCACCGTGTCGCGCCCGGACGCGGCGCTGCTGCCGGGCCTGGTCAACGCGCACACCCACAACCCGATGACGCTGTTGCGCGGCATCGCCGACGACCTGCCGCTGATGGTGTGGCTGCAGCAGCACATCTGGCCGGTGGAGACCGCGGTGATCGGCCCGGAGTTCGTCGCCGACGGCACCGCGCTGGCGATCGCCGAGATGCTGCGCGGCGGCACCACCTGCGCCAACGAGAACTACTTCTTCTCCGACGTGCAGGCCGCGGTGTACAAGCAGCACGGGTTCCGCGCGCGTGTGGGCACGGTGATCATCGATTTCCCGACCGCCTGGGCCAAGACCTCCGACGAATACTTCGAACGCGCCTGCGAGGTGCACGACCAGTGGCGCGACGATCCGCTGATCGGCATCGCCTTCGCCCCGCACGCGCCGTACACGGTCAACGACGCGAACTTCGAGCGGGTGCGGATGCTGTCCGACCAGCTCGACGTGCCGGTGCACCTGCATACCCACGAGACCGCGCAGGAAATCGCCGACTCGCTCAAGCAGTACGGCCAGCGCCCGCTGGCGCGGCTGGACCGGCTGGGCCTGGTCAACGACCGCCTGATCGCGGTGCACATGACCCAGCTCACCGACGCCGAGATCCACCTGTGCGCCGAGCGCGGGGTCAGCGTGGTGCATTGCCCCGAATCCAACCTCAAGCTCGCCTCCGGCTTCTGCCCGGCCTGCGCGCTGCAGCGCGCGGGCGTGAACCTGGCGATCGGCACCGACGGCTGCGCCAGCAACAACGACCTGGACATGTTCAGCGAGAACCGCACCGCGGCGATCCTGGCCAAGGCGGTGGCCAACGACGCCACCGCGCTGGACGCGGCGACCACGCTGCGCGCGGCCACGCTGGGCGGCGCGCGCGCGCTCGGCTTCGGCGAGAAGATCGGTTCGATCGAGGTCGGCAAGCAGGCCGACCTGATCTGCGTGGACCTGTCGGCGCTGGAAACCCAGCCGCTGCACAACGTGCTGTCGCAGCTGGTCTATGCGGCCGGCCGGCAGCAGGTCAGCGACGTGTGGATCGCCGGCCAGCGCAAGCTCGATCAGCGCGTGCTGGTGGACATGGATACCGACGCGCTGGTCGCCAACGCGCGGCAATGGCGCGAACGCATCCGCAGCGTGCACGCCTGATCCGCTTTACTGCCGTGCCGCGATCCGCGCGCGGCCCAACCGAGACGCCGCCATGACCGCTTCCGCTTCCAATACGTCCGCCAATTTCGATCAGGCCGAACTGGACAAGTTCGGCGCGCTAGCTACCCGCTGGTGGGACGCCGACGGTCCGCAGAAACCGCTGCATGCGCTGAACCCGGTGCGCCTGCGCTACGTCGCCGAGCGGCTGCCGCTGCGCGGCGCCAGCGTGCTCGACGTGGGCTGCGGCGGCGGCCTGCTCAGCGAGGCGCTGGCCAAGGAGGGCGCGCAGGTCACCGCGATCGACCTGTCGCCGGAACTGGTCAAGGTGGCGCGGCTGCACCAGTTCGAATCCGGGGTGGAGGTCGACTACCGCGTGCAGTCGGTCGAGGACCTGGCCACCGAGCGCCCGGGCAGCTTCGACGCGATCACCTGCATGGAGATGCTCGAGCACGTGCCCGATCCGGCGGCGATCGTGCGCGCCTGCGCGACCCTGCTCAAGCCCGGCGGCCAGCTGTTCCTGTCCACGCTCAACCGCACCCCGGCCGCGTTCGCGCTGGCCATCGTCGGCGCCGAGTACGTGGCGCGGCTGCTGCCCACCGGCACCCACCGCTACCAGGATTTCATCAAGCCGGCCGAACTGGCGGCGTGGCTGCGCCAGGCCGAGCTGCAGCTGCACGACGTCAGCGGCATGCTGTACGAGCCGTGGCGCAACCGCGCGCGGCTGTCCACGCGCACCGAGGTGAATTACTTGGCGTGTGCGGTGAAGCCGTGATTCGGGAGTCGGGATTCGGGATTGGCAGAAGCATGTGTGCGTGCGCGTGATGCCTTCCGATTCCCGAAGCCAGGATCGCAGCGCTCAGCCGCCGCAGGCCACGGTATCGCGGAATTTCCCGCGCGCGGTGCTGTTCGACCTGGATGGCACGCTGCTCGATAGCGCGCCGGATCTGCTGGCCGCGGCCAATGCGCTGCTGGCCGACCGCGGGCGTGATGCGCTGACCCTGGAGCAGCTGCGCCCGGTGGTGTCCAAGGGCTCGCGGGCGATGCTGGGCGTCGCCTTTCCCGAGTTGCCGGCCGCGGAGCGCGATGCGCTGATTCCCGATTTCCTGCGCCAGTACGAAACGCGGATCGGCCGGCATTCGCAGCTGTTCGACGGCATCGCGGTGCTGCTGCAGCGGCTGGAAGATGCCGGCTGCGTGTGGGGCATCGTCACCAACAAGCCCGAATACCTGGCGCGGCTGATCCTGCCGCAGCTGGGCTGGGAACGGCGTTGCGCGGTGCTGATCGGCGGCGACACGCTGGCCGAGCGCAAGCCGCATCCGCTGCCGCTGCAGGTCGCCGCGCAGCGCATCGACGTACCGCCGGCGCAGGTCGCCTACGTCGGCGACGACGAACGCGACATCCTCGCTGCGCGCGCCGCCGGCATGGCCTCGGTGGCGGTGCTGTGGGGCTATCGCCTGGACGGCGAGGATCCGCTGGCCTGGCGCGCCGATGCGCTGGTCGCCGCGCCGTCCGACCTGTTCGATGCGAGCGCCTGGCCCGGCGCGTCGCAACACCCCTGACCTTCCGGAATTCCGCGATCGCATGAGCAGCACCTCCGCCCTGGATGCCTTCCTCGACAAATGGCGCAGCCGCTGGCCGGAATGGACGGTGGCCGAGACCTTCGTGCCGGAGCAGCAGCGCACGCGCGCGGTGGCCTGGTTCGCGCTGCTGCAGGAATTCGACGACATCCTCAACATCGCCGGCGATCCGCTGCCGGCCGACGCCAAGCTGGCGTGGTGGGGCGAGGAATTGCGCAGCTGGGCCGGGCAGCGCTCACGGCATCCGCTGGGACGGGTGCTGGAGCCGGTCGCCGCGCCATGGGCGCAACTGGCCGAGGCCTTGCCGGGGCTGCTCGCCTCGCGCGCGGCCGCGGCCGATCCGGCGCATGCCTACGAGCGCCTGGAGGCGTTCGCGCTGGCCGCGGCGCAGGTCGAATGCGCGCTGTTCGAGGGACAGCGCGACGCGGCGGCGGCGCTGGCCACGCAGGTACTGGCGCAGCGGCTGGCCGATGCCGGCATCGCCGCGGTGCCGCTGTCGCTGCGCGGCGGCGAGGCGGCGCAGGCGCAGCAGCGCTGGGCGCAGGCCTTGCTGCAGCGCTGGCCGCGGCGCGTGGACGGGCCGCGGCCGCGGCGCATCGTGTCGGCGCTGGCGCGTGCGCGGATCGCGCAGCAGGCCCGCGCCGCGCGCAAGCCGCCGAGCCAGATGGCCACGCTGTGGCGCGCCTGGTGGGCCGGCCTGGGCTGAGCGCCGGGCACGGCCGATCCAGGCGCGCTGCTCAGTTGGCGCTGCCGGCGCCGCTGTTGGCGTACTCGAAGAAGCGGTTGGCCGATTGCGTGCAGCCGCTGCTGCAATAAGGGCGGCCGACCGTGGACGCGTTCCATGGAGCTGTCTTGCGCACGTGGGCGCCCAGGCTGGACTCGCGGATCACCACCTTGCCGTTGGGCGAGCTGCCGTTGACGTAGTTGGACAGGCTGCCGACGCTCTCGTCCCAGGCGCGGCCCAGGTACACGGTGTTCGCCGACGGGCTGCCGACCGCGTCGAAGGTGCTGGCCACGGCCAGGAAACCGTAGCCGCTGCCGGGACGGGTGCTGGGCGCGAAGATCACTCCGCCGTTGCCGGCGCCGCGGCGCACGGCGGTGTAGCGGATGGTGCTGCCGGAGAACACGGCCACGCCCGAGCCGAAGATGAAGTCGGTGTCGCCCTCGATGCTGCCGCCCTTGAAGAACGCACGGATCACCGTGTTGGCGCTGCCGCCGCTGACCAACAGGGTGTCCTGGTTGCCGGTGAGCGCCACGTTCTCCAGCACCGCCTTGTCGCCGCGCAGCGCCAGCGCCACCGCCGACTGGTTGCTGCTGGCGTAGGTGTCCTCGACGTAGCTGTTGACGATCGCCAGGTTGCGCGCCTGGAACTGCGCCGCGCGCACGGTGACGGTGCCGCTGTCGGAGGTGCCGACGGTGCTGCTGGACGCGTTGCTGGCGCAGGGGTGGGTGGCGCTGCCGCTGGGTTTCGGCGTCGGGTTGGCGTTGCCGAAGCTGATGGTGGTGTTGGCCGGCGCGCTGCCCAGGCCGAACAGGGTGATCGGCGGCGCCGCCGCGGGCACGCAGACCACTTCCTTGTAGGTGCCGGGCTTGACGCTGATGTAGCGCCGCATCGTGCCGCCAGCTGCGACCGCGGCATCGACCGCGGCCTGCACGGTGCGGTAGCGCGTGGAGCCGTCGGCGGCGACCGCGTAGTCGGCAGTGAGCAGGGCGACGCCGGCGCTGGGGTTCCAGTTGTCGGTCGTCAGCGCGCCGATGGTGCCGGCCTGGGCCAGGTGCTTGGCAACAGTTTGGTTGGCCGCTTCCGAACTGGTCAGTTGCGGCCTGGAGGCGGTACCGGTCAGCGCCCAGGCGGTGGCGATGGCGCCGCCGGCCAGGGCGAGGGTGGCGGGAATCTGGAACCAGCGCGATACGGTCATGGCGTGTGCTCTCGGGTTTGGGATGGGACCTGCTGCAGCCCGGCTGCGGCGTCGTCGACACCGGATTGATACCGGTGTCATTCGGTGGCCGCAGGGAGGCGATCGGCGGCCATGGCGTGGCCGGCGCGAATGCTAGGCGCGCCTCGGCGTGCTGCCGTTCGATGCCGCAGCCAAATCCCGGTTGTGGCGGAGCGATCACGTTTTGGCGCGGTAGGCGTTTCCAGGCAATGCGTCCGCCGGCACAGCTTGTGTGATGGATTGCTGTGCTTGGGCGGAAGCGGATCCCAGGTCAGCCGGCGGCAGCGCTAGCGCTTCGCTCCGGCTGCTGCGTTGCGCCACGGCGCTGCGCGACGCCTGAGGGGTGTCGGGTCAGGATTCGGGTGATGGCAGCGGTGCCGGCAGCGTCGATGAAGACGCGTTGCGCAAGCCGGGCCGCGCGCAGCGCCGATGCTTGCCTGGACATGGCGTGCGCGCGCACCGATGCGTCCGCGCCGGCCCTGCTCATCGCACGGACGGGCAGGGCGCGGCTCACTCCGGAATCAGGAAATTGCCCAGCGACTTGGGCGCGGCCTCGTCGGTGGCCGACAGCGCCGGCGTGTCGGCCTGGTCCTTCAGTTGCACGCCGGAGAGCTGCCGCCGGTACGCCTCGCGCATCAGCCAGGCCAGTTTGTGCGCGGCCTGCGCATAGCTCAGGCCGGCTTCGCGCACATTGGAGATGCAGTTGCGGCAGGCGTCGTTGAGGCCAACGCGCGGGGCGTAGGTGAAGTACAGGCCGAGGCTGTCCGGCGAACTGAGGCCGGGGCGCTCGCCGATCAGCACCACGCTCATGCGCGCATCCAGCAGTTCGCCGATCTCGTCGCCGATCGCCACACGCCCCTGTTCGACCAGCGCCACCGGCGCCAGCGTCCAGCCTTCGGCCGCGGCCAGCGCGTCGATGCGTTCCAGCATCGGCGTGGCATGGCGATGCACCGCCAGCGCCGACAGCCCGTCGGCCACCACCACGGCCAGGTCGTAGCTGCGGCGTTGCATGGCGATGCGGCCGCGCAGTTCGCTGGCCGCGTCCTTGCTCAGCCGGCGGCCCAGGTCGGGGCGCTGCAGGTAGATGTGGCGGTCGGCCGCGGCGCTGCGCAGCGCGACGTGATCGCGGCCGCGCGCGTCCAGCGCCGCGGCCAGCGGCGCCGGATCGAAGCGCAGGTGCACCGCGTCGCGCGCCTGCGCATGCGCGAACTGGAAATCCAGCTGCGCCGCAGTCGGCAGGCTGGTGCCGGTGCGGCCCAGGGCGATGCGCGCCGGAGTCAGCCGGCGCAGCGCGGCCCAGGGATCGGCGCGGGCAGGGCGGTCGCTGTCGTCGTGCATGCGCGGCCCGCTCAGCTCAGTTGCGCCAGCGCGCGCCGGAACGCGGCCGGCGGCTCGTGGCCGAGGCGGAAGCGGCCGTTGTCCAGGCGCAGGATGTCCAGCCGTTCCAGCCAGGCTTCGAATTCCGGCGCCGGACGCAGACCCAGCGCCTGGCGCGCGTACAGCGCGTCGTGGAACGAGGTGGTCTGGTAGTTGAGCATCACGTCGTCGGAGCCGGGGATGCCCATGATGAAGTTGATCCCGGCGGTGCCGAGCAGGGTCAGCAGCACGTCCATGTCGTCCTGGTCGGCTTCGGCGTGGTTGGTGTAGCAGATGTCGCAGCCCATCGGCACGCCGAGCAGCTTGCCGCAGAAGTGGTCTTCCAGGCCGGCGCGGATGATCTGCTTGCCGTCGTACAGGTATTCGGGGCCGATGAAGCCGACCACGGTGTTGACCAGCAGCGGCTTGAAGCGGCGTGCCACCGCGTAGGCGCGCACCTCGCAGGTCTGCTGGTCCACGCCGTGGTGCGCATCGGCAGACAGCGCGCTGCCCTGGCCGGTCTCGAAATACATCACGTTGTCGCCGACGCTGCCGCGCTTGAGGCTCAGCCCGGCCTCGTAGCCTTGTTGCAGCAGCGCCAGGTCGATGCCGAAGCTGGCGTTGGCCTTCTGCGTGCCGGCGATCGACTGGAACACCAGGTCCAGCGGCACGCCGCGTTCGATCGCCTCGATCGAAGTGGTGACGTGGGTCAGCACGCAGGCCTGGGTCGGGATCTGGTAGCCAGAGATCACCGCGTCGAGCATCTTCAGCAGTTCGCAGATGGTCTGGGTGTTGTCGCTGGCCGGGTTGATCCCGATCACCGCATCGCCGTTGGCGTACAGCAGCCCGTCGAGCACGCTGGCGGCGATGCCGGCCAGGTCGTCGGTGGGGTGGTTGGGTTGCAGCCGGGTGGATAGCCGCCCGCGCAAGCCGAGCGTGTTGCGGAACGCGGTGACCACACGGATCTTCTGCGCCACCAGCACCAGGTCCTGGATCCGCATCAGCTTGGACACCGCCGCGGCCATCTCCGGGGTCAGGCCCGGTGCCAGCGCCGCCAGCGCGGCCTCGTCGGCCGCTTCGCTGAGCAGCCAGTCGCGGAAGCCGCCGACGGTCAGGTGCGCCACCGGCGCGAGCGCGGCCGCGTCGTGGCTGTCGACGATCAGCCGGGTCACCTCGTCGTCCTCGTAGGGAATCACCGCCTCGTGCAGGAAGTGCCGCAGCGGCAAGTCGGCCAATGCCATCTGCGCCGCCACCCGCTGCGGCTCGCTGGTCGCGGCCAGCCCGGCCAGGCGGTCGCCCGAGCGCGCCGGCGTGGCCTTGGCCAGCAGGTCCTTGAGGTCGTCGAAGCGCCAGGTCTGGCCGCCGACGCTGTGTGCGAAACCGCTCATGCCGGGTTCTCCTGCAGGCGCCCGCGCGCGGCGGGCGCCGTGTTCTCGATCATGCCTCGCCGCTGGCCTCGGCGGCGACGATGCCGCCGTTGCCGCGCAGGCTCAACGCGCAGCAGCCGGCACCGAGCAGCATCAGGCCCAGGAACAGCAGCGCCAGCAGCGCGTTGAACCACACCATCGCCGCCAGGCACACCAGCGCCAGCAGCAAGGCCAGCGCCGGCACCAGCGGATAGCCCGGCGCGCGGTAGCTGCGTTCCAGCTGCGGCTCGGCGCGGCGCAGCTTGAACAGGCTGAGCATGCTCATGATGTACATGACGATGGCGCCAAACACCGACATCGTGATCATCGCCGCGGTCAGCGACATGCCCTGCACCTGCACCAGCCCGTCGCTGTAGATCGCCGCCACGCCGACTACGCCGCCGGCCAGGATCGCGCGGTGCGGGGTGCGGAAGCGCGACAGCCTGGCCAGGCCGTGCGGCAGGAAGCCGGCACGCGCCAGCGCGAAGAACTGCCGCGAGTAGCCGAGGATGATGCCGTGGAAGCTGGCCACCAGGCCGAACAGGCCGATCCACACCAGCATGTGCAGCCAGGTCGAGTTGTGCCCGACCACCGCCTTCATCGCCTGCGGCAGCGGATCGTTGATGTTGGACAGGGTGCGCCAGTCGCCGACACCGCCGGCCATGATCATCACCCCGAACGCCAGCGTCACCAGGGTCAGGATGCCAGCGATGTAGGCGCGCGGGATGGTGCGCCTGGGGTCCTTGGCTTCCTCGGCGGCCATCGCCGCGCCCTCTATCGCCAGGAAGAACCAGATCGCGAACGGGATCGCGGCGAAGATGCCGCCGACCGCCGCCAGGCTGAAGGTGTCCGACCCGGCCCAGCCGCCGCGCGCGAAGTTGGCCACGCTGAAGCCCGGCGCGACCACGCCCATGAACACCAGCAGCTCGATCACCGCCAGCACGGTGACGATCAGTTCGAAGGTGGCGGCAATGCCGACGCCGAGGATGTTCAAGGTCATGAAGATGGCATAGGCGCCGACCGCGGCCAGGCGCGGATCCAGGGTCGGGAACTGCACGTTGAGGTAGGCGCCGATCGCCATCGCGATCGCTGGCGGCGCGAACACGAACTCGATCAGCGTGGCGATGCCGGCGATCATCCCGCCGGCGGTGCCGAATGCGCGCAGGCTGTAGGCGAACGGACCGCCGGCGTTGGGAATGGCGGTGGTCAGTTCGGTGAAGCTGAAGATGAAACAGGTGTACATCACCGCCACCAGCACCGTGGTGACCAGGAAGCCGAGCGTGCCGGCGGCGCCCCAGCCATAGCTCCAGCCGAAGTATTCGCCGGAGATCACCAGGCCCACGGCGATGCCCCACAGGTGCAGGGTGCCGAGGGAGGGTTTGAGCTTGTCGATCGTCATTGCGCACATCTCCTGGACGGGGGGAGGGAGAGCGAACGCCGCGGCGAACCACCGCGGGGACTGCGATTGCGCATTGCGCGCCTGTGCCGGCGCCGGGCCGGCCGTTTTTACGCAGGCCGCTTTACGGTTATACCGCAAAGCAGCATGGCTGCCGCAGGTTCGGTCCGCGGCCGCATTTGGATACGATCGGTGGCGGCGGCTGCGCTATGCTCGGGTGCAGATTTCAGGGGGCCGTCAGTCCGGTGCGGGACGGGCAACGCCGTGTTGGCGCGGACGCGACGAGGAAGACCGAGTGGGATGTAGGCCGATGAGCGAGCGCACGATGCCGCCGCACCGGGCGCGCTCAAGCGCGTTCCGTCGGTCTGCCGTGGCCGTCGTCCAGGCGGGGGCGCGCGTCGCCGACGCGCGGTGCGCCGGCTGCGGCGCCAGGCGCCAGCGGTCGCACGCCGGACACCGCGACATGGCCCAGCCCCGTCGCGCCGACAGGCCCTGATCGACGTATGACGCGTTTGTGCCGTTGCTCGCGCTGGCTGCTGTTGCTGTGCCTATGCGTGGCCGAAGCCGCGTTCGCGCAGCATGTGCACTTGCAACGCCTGCCGGCCGATCCGCCCGCCGCCGAGGTGGTGACGGGGGCGCATCTGGCGCAATTGCAGGACGGTGCGCATGGCAGCGCCCTGTACGAGCCGCTGAAGACGCCGACCTGGTGGCGCGTCCGCGCCGACCGCGCGATCGGCAGCGACGGCGATCCGCAACTGGTGCTGCAGGCGCCGTATCTGACCCAGGTGGAAGCCTGGGTGCCGGGCCAGGCCACGCCGACCCGGCACGCGCTGTACGGCGCCGACGCCGACCTGCGCTATTCGACCCGCGCGCTGGTCATCGCGCTGCCGCACGGCCTGCCGCAGGGCGCCTCGGTGTGGCTGCGGGTACACGCGCCGGCGGCGGTCCCGATGCCGGTGTCGATCGCACCGCTGGCGCAGGTGCACCGCGACGATCTGCACTACGTCGGCTGGCGCGCCTTCATCGTCGGCTCGACCGCGGTGCTGGCGATCCTGGCGATCGCGCTGTGGGCGCGGTTGCGCGAGCGGGTATATGGCTATTTCACCGCCAACGTCCTGTGCGTGCTGCTGTACCTGCTGGGCATCGGCGGCGAAGCGCGGGCGGTACCGGGCCTGGACGTGCTGTTCGCTTCCTCGCCGGCGCCGATACGGATCGTGGCGGCGATCGGCGGCTTCTTCATCATCAACTTCCAGCGCCGGCAGCTGGAAATGCACCGGCATCTGCCGCGGCTGGACCGTGTGCTGCGGGCCTGCGCCATCTTCCTGCTGTGCATCGCCGCGGCCTGCGTGATCTCGACGGCGTCCTGGCTGAGCCTGCTCGGCAACCTCACGCTGATCGTCAGCGCCATGTTGCTGCTGCCGTGCTCGCTGCTGCTGGCCTTGCGCGGGCAGCGCTACGCCTGGCACCTGCTGGCGTCGTGGGCGCCGCTGCTGGCGTTCTGCGTGCTGCGCTGCCTGGAACTGAGCGGATGGCTGCGCCTGGACCAGGCCACGCCCTGGGTGGCGCACGGCATCAGCCTGGCGCTGGCCACTTCGTGCCTGCTGGTGACGATCGGCCTGGCCGAGCAGATGCTGGAACTGCGCCGCGACCGCGACCGGGTGAACCGGCTGGCGACGGTGGACGGCCTCACCGGCATGCTGACCCGCGCGGCGATGCAGCAGCGCCTGGCACAGGCGATGCTGGACGCCACGGCCGCCGCGCAGCCGCTGGCCGTGGCCTATATCGACATCGACCACTTCAAGCGCATCAACGACGTGCATGGTCACGGTGCCGGCGACGACTGCCTGCGCTGGGTCGCCGCCTGCGCCCGCGCGCGCCTGCGCAGCACCGACACGCTCGGCCGCCAGGGCGGCGACGAAATGCTGGTGTTGATGCCGGGCGCCACGCTCGCCGCGGCGCAGCGCGTGGCCGAAGACATCCGCCGGCATCTGCACGAACAGCCGCTGCAGCACGGCGGGCAGACGCTGTCATGCACGCTGAGCGTCGGCGTGGCCCAATGGCAACCGGGCGAGAGCATCGAGTCGCTGCTGCAGCGTGCCGACGCCGCGCTCTACGCCAGCAAGGCCGCCGGCCGCAACCGGGTCAGCGTATCCCCGATCACGTCCACCCACGAGGAGTCGCCGCCATGACTGCACGTCCCGCCGTTTCTCCGATCGATCCCACGCAACTGCGTGTCGCCGACATCCTGCTGCAGCTGGGCCGCGGTCCGGTTTCGGAACTGATCGCCTGGTGCGGCGACAGCATCTACAGCCATGCCGCGATCGTGGCCGACCAGGGCGACCTCATCGAGGCCGCGGCCAAGGGCGTGCGCCGCTATCCGCTGCAGCAACGGTTGGCCGATACCGGCAACTATCTGCTGATCGACGCCTACCGCCCGCTCAGCTACGCCGGCGTCGCGTTGGACGATGCCGATCGCGCCAGCGTGCTGGCCAAGGCGCAGTCGCTGCTCGGCGTGCCGTATCCGCTGGACAGCCTGGCCACCCTGGGCGTGCTGGTGGCGATCCGCGGCAAGTGGCCGCAGCACTGGCTGGCGCGGATCGTGGTGCGCGAGGCGCTGGACCACCTGGTTCGCGACAATCCCTCGCACATGGTGTGCAGCGAGGTGGTGTACCGCGCCCTGGCCGAATGCGACGCGCAGCCGAGCGGGCGGCTGGCGCCGCAGATCGTGCTCAGCGGGCCGACCCACCTGCCGTTTCCGGACATGGACTGGAAGGCGCTGTGGGAGGAAGTGTGGCAGTTGTTGCACCCGCAGCGGCAGCAGACGCTCGGCGACGTGGCGCAGCGCCTGGCCGCGGTGGAAGGCGCACCGGCGGGCATGCTGGCGGCCTCGCTGACCGCGGTCGGCGACGATGAACTGGCCGCGCGCGCCAATGCGGTGCGCGCCGGGCTGGGTTTGGAGCCGCTGCCGGTGACCAATCAAGCGCTGGATGACGGTTCGCTGCTGGTGGAGGCGGCCGCCGATGCAACGCCAACGCCGCTGCCGCATCCCAATCCCAAGCTGGTGATGCCGCTGGATCTGGCCAACAGCCCCTCGCACGTGGTGCTGGGCCGGCTGTTACAGGCGGAGGATGCGCCGGCGTAGCGCCGGCTGCTCAATCAGGAGTTTCGTAAGCTGCGAAAGTGCGTTTGCGGATGGTGTCTGTCGCGGCTGAAGCCGCTCCTACAAAGTGCGCGGGTACTTGCGGTGTGCATTGTAGGAGCGGCTTCAGCCGCGACCATGTCATGTCCGAAGCCCGAAGGTTCACCGCTGCGCCGGCCGCGACTGAAGCCGTTTCTACAAAAGGGCGAACGTCCCTCGATATTTGTGGAGACGACTTCTGTGGGCGACTTCAGTAGCGACGGGCTCTACCGGTAAGGCTCGTCGCGACTGAAGTCTCTCCCACAAAAAAGTAGTCGCTTCGTGCGCTTCAGCGCCAGCAGCGATCGATGCGTACGTCGAACCGCGCAAGACGAGCGCCTCGGCCACGGGGATAAAGAACGCGCCGCCGCGCGCCGCTGCTGGCGAACCACCAGGCTGTTACTTCGTCCGCTCCAGCACCAACAGCGGATCGATGCGTACGTCGAACCAATTCATCCCCCAATGCAGATGCGGTCCAGTCGCGCGCCCGGTGGCGCCGACCGCGCCGAGTACCTGGCCCTGGGCGATGCGGTCGCCGACCTTCACGTCGATCCGCGACAGGTGCAGGAAGTTGGAGCTGACCCCGTAGCCGTGGTCGAGCAGCACGGTGCCGCCGGTCAGGTACAGGTCCGGCGCGGCGAAGGTGACCACGCCGGCCGCGGGTGCCTTGACCGGGGTGCCGGTGGGCACGGCGATGTCCATGCCGGAGTGGCCTGCGCCGGGTTGCCCGTTGTACACGCGGGCGTTGCCGAAGCGGCCGCTGATGCGGCCCTGCACCGGCCAGATGAAGGGCGCGGCGAAGTCGGTGCGGTCGTCGTCGCGGTCGCGCGCGGCGGTGACCTGCGCCTGTTCGCGCTTGATCCGCTCGGCGATCGCCGGCGGCGGGTTGACCGTCTTCGGCGGCACGCCGTTGACGCGTTCCAGTGGCCAGTCGCGTGGGGTCACCGCGATGTCGATGCTCTCGCTGCCGCCGTCGGCGCGCTGCACCAGCAGCCGCAGCGGGCCGCGTTCGTCGCGGCCGATGCCGAACACCACGCTGCCGTAGCCGCTGACCCGCAGCGTACGCCCGGCGTACTGCACGCGGCTGCCGGGCGCCACCTTGCCGATCACCAACGCGCCCTGCGAGGCGCTGGCCGGGAACACGCTGCGCGTGTCGGCGCTGGCGGCGGTGCCGGTCTGCGCCTGCAGCGACGGCATCGCCAGCGCCGACGCCAGCAGGCCGAGCGCCAGCGCGGCACCCGGCACGCGTGTGCGCCGCATCAGCGGTCGAACGCCAGGCGCTGCCCGTTCGGGCTGCCGACCAGGCGGGTGCCGTCCCAGGCCAGTTCGCCGTTGACCCAGGTCGCGGCGATCCTGGAGCGGAAGCTGCGGCCTTCGAACGGCGACCAGCCGCACTTGGACAGGATGTCCTCGCGGCGCACGGTGAAGGCGGTGTCGTCGATCAGCACCAGGTCGGCGTGGTAACCCTCGCGCAGGAAGCCGCGCTGGTGCACGTCGAACAGCAGCGCCGGCGCGTGCGCGAACTTGTGCACCACCTGGGCCACGCTGAGCCGGCCTTCGTGGACCAGTTCCAGCGCCGCGACCAGCGCGTACTGCACCAACGGCAGGCCCGACGGCGCCTGCGCATACGGCTTGCTCTTCTCTTCCCAGGTGTGCGGCGCGTGGTCGGTGGCGAGCACGTCGATCACGTCCTCGGCCAGGGCGCGGATCAGCGCCTCGCGGTCGCTGGCGTCCTTGATCGCCGGGTTGCACTTGATCAGGTTGCCCAGCGTCGCGTAGTCGGCGCGGTCGAAGCGCAGGAAGTGGATGCAGGTCTCGGCGGTGATGCGCTTGCCCTGGATCGGGCCGGGCGCGAACAGCGCCAGTTCGTCGGCGGTGGAGATGTGCAGCACGTGCAGGCGGGTGCCGTGCTTCTTCGCCAGCGATACCGCCAGCTGCGAGGATTTGAGGCAGGCCTCGCGCGAACGGATGTCCGGATGCATCTCCGGGGTCAATGCGTCGCCGTACTTTTCCTTGAACGCGGCCAGGGTCGCGTCGATGGTCGGGGTGTCTTCGCAGTGGGTGATGATCGGGGTCGGCGCGTCGCGGAAGATCGCGTCCAGCGTCTGCGGGTTGTCGACCAGCATGTTGCCGGTGGAGGCGCCCATGAACACCTTGATCCCGGGCGCGGTCTTCGGGTCCAGGGTCTGGATCGCGGCCAGGTTGTCGTTGCTGGCGCCCAGGTAGAAGCCGTAGTTGCCCCAGGCGCGGCCGCCGGCGGCGTCGTATTTGGCCTGCAGCGCCGCCGCGTCCAGCGTCGGCGGGTTGGTGTTGGGCATGTCCATGAAGCTGGTCAGGCCGCCGGCCACCGCGGCCGCCGACTCGCTGGCGATGTCGCCCTTGTGGGTCAGGCCGGGTTCGCGGAAGTGCACCTGGTCGTCGATCATGCCGGGCAGCAACCAACGCCCGGCGGCGTCGACCACGGTCTCGCCGTCGCGGGCGGCCAGCTGCGGGGCGATCGCGGCGATGCGGCCGTCGGCGATGCGCAGGTCGCCCTGGGTTTCCTGGCCTTCGTTGACCAGGCGGGCGTTGACGATGAGGGTGGAGGAGGACATTCAGTGTTTTCCTGGGCAGCGGCAGGCCGGCGGCGCCGCGGGATCGGGCACCGGGTCGAACCCGCCGGGATGGAAGGGATGGCAGCGGCCGACGCGGCGGGCCGCCATCCAGCCTCCGCGCAGCGCGCCGTAGCGGGCGATGGCGGTGACCGCGTAGGCCGAGCAACTGGGCACGAACCGGCAGCGCGGGCCCAGCAGGGGGCTGATGAAGCGCTGGTACAGGTGCAGCAAGGCGATGAGAGCGCGGGCGATCACCGCTCCATGATATGCCAGTTGCGCAACGGGGCCGCCGTTCGCCGGCCTGCCATTCACTAGCGTGTAGACGGTGTGGTTGCCGCTGGGGGTAGGGTAGGCTATAAAGGCCCGCTTTCCCGGGCCCCGGGGAAACCAAGGAAGAGCGATTCGTGGCTGCTAAAAAACCTGCAAAGAAGGCCGTCAAGGCCGCCAAGAAGCCCGTCCAGCCCGTTGCCAAGAAGGCGACGGCGTCCGCTGCTGCCAAGCCGCTGAAGAAACCGGTGGCGAAGCCGGCAGCCAAGCCCGCGCCGGCCAAGAAGGCTCCGGCCAAGGCGGTGGCGAAGAAGCCGGCGCCCAAGCCGGTTGCCGCCGCGCCGGCCAAGAAGGCCCCGGCCAAGCCGGCCGCCAAGCCAGCGAAAGCCGCCGCCAAATCCGCCGCCGCCCCGGTCGCCAAGCAGGCAGCCGCAGCCAAGCAGGCCACGCCCGCAGTGAAACCAAAGCAGGCCACCGCCCCGGTTGCCCCGGCGGTTGCCAAATCCGTACCGAAGCCGGCTGCCAAGCCGGCGCCGGCCAAGTCTGTCCCGGCCAAGGCCGCCACGCCCGCCGCAGCCCCGGTTTCCCAGCCGGTCGCCGCCAAGCCCGCTGCGCCCTCGGCCCCGTCACATAAGAATCCCGTGTCCGTTTCGAAATCCTCCGCGAAAACCCCCACCAAATCCGAATCCACCCCCAAGGCGCCGATCGCCAAGCCGACCGGCAAGGTCGCCGTCGCAGTGACCGCCAAGTCCAACACGCCGGCCAAGCCGGCCAAGTACAAGGTGGTCGAGTACAAGACCGACGAAGCGACCGGCCGTCCGATCCTGCCCAAGGGCTACAAGCCGGCCGGCGACGAGGAGTACATGAGCACGCTGCAGCAGGAGTACTTCCGCCAGCGCCTGCTCAACTGGCGTGCCGACCTGGTCGAGGAATCCAAGCAGACCATCGAGAACCTGCGCGACGAAGTCCGCGACATCGGTGACGAGGCCGAGCGCGCCACCCGCGAGACCGAGAACTCGCTGGAACTGCGCACCCGCGACCGCTACCGCAAGCTGATCGGCAAGATCGACAGCACGCTCAAGCGTCTGGATGCCGGCGACTACGGCTACTGCGTGGATACCGGCGAAGAGATCGGCCTGGAGCGCCTGGAGGCGCGCCTGACCGCCGAGCGCACCATCGATGCGCAGGAGCGCTGGGAACACCTGCAGAAGCAGCAGGGCGACTGATTCGCCAACGCCTGCGTCTGCGTTCGCCCAAGGCCCTGCTCGCGCGGGGCCTTGTGCTTTCTGGTGATCGCGCCGGTCCGGCGGTTTGCCTGTCTGTTTGCCGCCAAGCTTGCGATCCGGTGCCGCGATGGCGGCGGGAGGCCAAGGGCGATGACGTCTGCGTCACGCGTGGCCGCTGCGCCTGGCGTGTCCGCCATGGCGCGTGCGCAGGTCCCGTGGAGCCGCCGCTCCGGTGCCTGCGGCCCGGCGCCGCGCTGCGGCGCACGCCGCTCACCGCGCCGCGGGGACCACTGCGACCTTCAGCGGACGCCGTTGACCAAACCGCTTTTCGCGTCCTTGAGCAGTTGCAGGCCGGGCAGGCCGAAGCTGTCCAGGTCCGCCTTGCTGGCTGCGATGTTCAGCCCGACGATGGCCGAGGTATCCGGATCCACGTCCACGCCCAGCGGCATGGCGGCGAACTGCACATAGTCGCGGCTGTCGTTCCATTGCGGGCGGCCGCCGATCGCCTGCAGCAGGCGGTCGATGTGGGTGCCGGCCGGCTGGCCGAGCAGGTCGAAGGGCAGGGGGGCGTTCGGATCGGCCAAGGCGATCAGGCTGGTGACCCGGTCGTTGCGGAAGCCCACGGCCAACTGGCTGTGGACGAGCGTGCCGGCCGCACGCGGATGGCGCGCCAGCTGCGCGTTGAGCTCGCGCGGGTACAGGTACACGACGCTGAGCGTCTGCGGGTGTGCGGCATCGGCGCGGGTGACGTCCGGCTGGCCGAGCGCGGCCAGGACCTGTTGCTTGCGCATGCCCAGCGCGACCGGGCCGATGCGCGTGCACGGAGCGGGCAGGGTCGCCGCGCTGGCGGAGGCGGCGAAGGCCTGCTGCAACGCGCGCGTGCAGGCGGCGGCGTCGCTGCCGGCGGCGTGGACCTGCGCGATGGCCATGCCGAAGGCGAGCAGGCCGAACAGCGAAAGGGATCGGGGTGTCATGGGGATCTCCGTGGCGTGTCATGGTGAACGAGGCCGGGATGCGCATCCCGGTCTCGCCGTTTGCTTGAATTAGTTGCCGTGCCAGCCTTCGCGGTGGCCATAGGCCGTGACGAACGCGCTCTGCTGGGCGCTGCTCAACGAGCCCCACTGGTCGGTCGGATTCAGGCCCGAATTGGTGGTGATGGTGGTGATCATCTCCGAGGTCGGGTTCTCGCTCGGCGGCGACCAGGTGCTGATGATCTGGCTGAGCGTGGCGGTGCCGTTGTTGCTGTCGTTGATGCGGTTCATGTTGGCCACCGCAGCGTCGAGTCCGGCCTGCGGATTGGAGAAGATCGCGAAGCCGCGATCGTTGCCGAGCGAACCGTGGTCGTCGGCGAAGTTGCCGGAACGGATGTCGAGCGGGTTGTTGTCGCGGTTCGGATGGGTGCCGGTGACCTCCTGGGTGGAGCCGTCCGCGGCGGTGTAGGTCACCGTGGTGCCGCTGGCCGATGCGGACGTGGCCGGATTGGCGTTGCTGCCGGCACCACCGTCGCCTTCGCCACCGTCGCTGCCATCGCCGCCGTCGCCATCGCCATCGCCATCACCGTCGCCACCATCTCCCTCGCCGCCATCGCCTTCTCCGCCTTCTCCGCCTTCGCCTCCCTCACCACCTTCGCCACCTTCGCCGCCTTCACCGCCTTCACCGCCTTCACCGCCCTCGCCACCTTCACCGCCTTCACCGCCTTCGGCCTCGATCGGCGCGTCGAACTCGGTGGCGGTCTGCATCGCCACCGCCTTGTGCATCGCCGCGTGGTGGTGGTGATGGGTCTTGGCCTTGGCGTGGTGCGCCTTCTTGTGCGCCTTGGCGTGATGGATCGAGCTGGATAGCGGGTGCGCGCCGATCGAAGCGCGGGTGCCGCCGGCGACCATATCGATTTCGATGATATCGAGCGTTCTCATGTAGATCCTTTGACATGTTGCGGGGAAGGAGCCGTCCTCGCTTCGGCTGATCCGGCCGCAGGCGCATGGCCGCGCGTCCGGATCGATCCTGCCGCGCGCGCTGCGCTGCGGCGACGCGACAAGCGCGTGGCCGGCCGTGCTTTCCTCGGCTGCGCGCAACGCTCGAACGCGTACAGATGGTTCATGCAGGTCGGCATGCCGATGCGTCCCGGGAACTGGAGGCATCGCCACGCCGAGCGTCGCTTGCGGTCGCATGCTGGTGCGAGGTGGCACCTGGCAACGCTCGCCGCGTGCCATGCATGGCTCCGGCAATCGTGGTTTCCGTGGGAGTACGAGCAGCGTGCCGAACGATCACATCCGCTGCGCCGCCGCTCCCTCGCTGGAGCACACCAGCTTCAACTCCAGCTGGCGGACGGTCCAATGCGACGGCGCGTCGATCGTCCCGCTCGCGTGCACGTGGTAAGCGGGACAGTCCGCATCTTCCTCGGGATTGTTCTTGATGTCGCAGCGGCCCTCGATCAGGAACGTGTGGGCGCCCTTTACCGCGCTGCGGGTGAATGTCAGGTTCGGGCACTCCCCGAACGTCCTCGACAGGACGATGTCGTTCTTCAGGACATAGGCGAGCGCCTGTTCGGCTTCGTTGCCGGGCGCGGGTTGCATCGCCTGCAACGATCCTTGCATGGCGAAGACGAGAAGCGACGCCATGCACATGCGCGGCAGCCAGGGGGACTTCATGGGGAATCTCCGATAGGTGATTGTCTTCCGGGCCGGAGCGGTTCCGGCCCGAAAGAGGGGAGTGGGATCCGGGTTACTTGAAGACGCTGATATGGACGTGCGTCGTGTCGCCGCTTTCCCGGCTGGCGGCCGTCCAGTCCGCGGTGGGACTCGACCTGATGAAATTGCCGGCGGGGCCTTCCACGTAGCTGACGTTGGGATCGTTCATCGCGGCATTCTCCAGCGCCTGCGCGTTGTCGAAGCCCGTGCCGCTGGTGCCGACATGCACGTCGTTGATGATGTTGATATCGACGGCGTTGCCGGTGTAGTGGGCGGAGTTGGGGTTGTGGCTGCCGTTGGTCGTGGCGGAGATGTCGATGCTGTTGACGCCATCGTCGTTGTCGAGCACCGAGTTCAGCGCCGAGGCCATCTTGGACGTGACCGGATTGTCGCTGCTCGAACCGTCTTGCGTGTTCTGGTAGGTGATCGAAACGGTCCTGCCATCGCTGGTCTGGTGGCTGCTGCCTATGCTGGTATCGGCCGGCCCGTTGCCGTCCGCATCGTTGCCGTCGTCGTAACCGCCGCCGCCGTCGCCTTCGCCACCTTCACCACCTTCGCCTCCCTCACCACCCTCACCACCTTCGCCACCTTCGCCACCTTCGCCTCCCTCACCACCTTCACCACCTTCACCACCTTCACCGCCTTCACCGCCTTCGGCCTCGATCGGCGCGTCGAACTCGGCGACCGTCTGCATCGCGGCCGACTTGTGCATCGCCGCGTGGTGGTGATGGGCCTTGGCCTTGGCGTGGTGCACTTTCTTGTGCGCCTTGGCGTGATGGATCGAGGTGGACAACGGGTGCGCGCCGATCGAAGCGCGCGTGCCGCCGGCGACCATGTCGATTTCGATGATATCGAGCGTTCTCATGTTGATCCTTTGACATGTTTGCGGGGAAAACCGTCCTCGCTTCGGTTGATCCGGCGGCACGCCGTTTCTGGCCGCGCGTCCGGATCGATCCTGCCGCGCGCGCCGCGCTACGACGACGCGGCAAACGCCTGGCCGGCCGCGCCTTCCCCGGCCTCGCGCAAGCGCTCGAACGCGTAGAGATGGTTCATGTAGGTGGAGACGAAGATGCGCCGGCCGTCCGGCGAGACCGCGACGCCGTTGGTGACCGCATCCGGCAGTTGCAGCACGCCCTTGGTTTCGAGCGTGTCGATGTCGATCTCCACGACGCGGCCGCCATTGCTGCCGACGATGACCCGATTGCCCACGCGCTTGGGCGAGGCATACACCCGCGCGCGCAGATTGATCTTCTTGAGCAGCTGCATGGTGTCCACGTCGATGACGTACAGATGCCGGTCGCCGGAGCCGCAGAACAGCTTGTTGCCGGCGAACAGCGGCGTGGTGTAGCAGATCTCGTCGGTCTGCCATTCGCCGCGCTTCTCGCCGGTGGCCACGTCGAGGAGGTAGATCGACTTGTCGAAGGAGGCGAAGGCGGTCAGCCGGCGCTGTTCGTCGACGGCTGGCGCGTATTTCACCGAGCGCCGCGTCGGGAAGCGCCACACGATGCGGCCGGTCTTGGCTTCGAGCGCGAGCGTCTCGTGATCGGCGCTGCCCCAGATCACCAGGTCGCCGCCTTCCCAATAGCCTGGCGAGCCGTGCTGCAGCTTCTCGACCTGATGTTCCCAGACCTTCTCGCCCGTGCCCATGTCGTAGGCGGCCAGGCTGCCCTGCGCCCAGGGGCGGACGTACTCGATGCCGACATACAGCAGGTTGTGCTGCGGCAGCAGCAGTGGCGAGGCGCCGATCCAGTCGCCGTCCGGATGCGTCCAGATCTCTTCGCCGCTCTGCGCGTCCAGGCAATAGACGGTGCCGTTGTAGGCGCCGAAGTACAGGCGCCCGTCGTGATGGGCGGGGCACGACCAGATGCCTTTCTTGGTATAGGCCGCGCCGGTCACCTGGTATTCCCACAGCAGCCCGCCGGTCTCGGCGGAGAACGCCTGCATCTTCGCCGCGTCGCAGCCGCGGAAGATGGTGTCGCCGACCAGCAGCGGCGCGGACTTCGGTACCACGTGATAGGCGAAGCCGCCCGGTGTCGCCGTTCGCCACAGCTCGCGGTAGGCCTGCGTGGGGTGCGGCGTGCTGTGGTCCGGCGGAAGGTCGAAGTCCTTCAGGGTGAACAGCGATTGCACGGCGATGCCGTGGGTCTTGCGCCACTGCATGCCGGCCCTGGACAGGAAATCGACCACCACGAACACCTCGCCCAGCGGGTGGCCGGCCATGGCGATGACCGCGCGCGCCTTTTCGGCGCTGTTGCCGGAGTTGAGCGAGTCGTCAACCAGCACGATCGGCAGGTCCAGCACCTCGCCTTCGATCGCATTGCCCAGGCCTGTGGTCTTGCGGTCCTTGCGGATGATGAAGCCGTTGACCGCGCCGCGCTCTTTCGGCGCGGTCAGCAGCAATGCGGTGAGCAGCGGGATCGCCGCCGTCTCCAGGCCACCGAGCTGGAACGGTTCGCGGCTGGCGTTGCGCTCCCAGAACGCGTGGGCGATCTGCTCGAGCGCCTCGCGCTGCATGAACACCCGGCGCAGGTCGAACAGCCAGGTGTAGGCGCCGCCCTTCTTGGTGATCAGCGGAATGTTCTCGGCCGCGGTGTGCAGGCCGATGGTCTGGATGATGTCCCGGATCGATTGCATGGTCATCGTGTGCTCTGCGCGGGTGGTCGGGGAGGTCATGGGGACGCCGCAGCGTCCAGCGTCTTGAGGTAGGCATCGACCGGCGGTCCCCAGATCGCGGAGCCGCGGCGGCCGAAGAACAGGTGATGCCCGTCGTCGCCGTAGGCGGCGGGCGCGACCAGTTCGGCGCGGCCGCCGGCCTGCACGAAGGCGCGATGCAGCGCGGCGGCCAGCGCCGGGTCGAAGAAGCTGTCGTTGCCGGTGTAGATCCACAGCATCGGCGTGCTTGCGGTCGTGCCGAAGCGGCCTGCCGCCTCGACCAGTTTTTCCGGCGCGCAATTGCTGTTGGCCCGATCGTGGAAGTGGCCGCCGCGGCCGCCGGCCATGTTGACGAAGGCCGCGACGTTCGGATGCGGCAGGCTGTCGTAGGCCAGCGTGCCCCAGCCGCCGGCCGACTGGCCGACGACGATGGCGCGGCCCGGATCGAGGCCGGGCAGGGCGGTGACGAAATCCACGATCGTCTTGAGCTGCCGCGCCGTCTCCAGGCCGGCCTTGGCGTAGTCGGCGCGGTCGCAGCCGTCGTAGCCTTCGGTCCAGGGGCCGCCGGTCGCGCCGTAGCCCAGCCGCAGCACCAGCGCGACGGCGTAGTGCCGGTGCAGGAACCATTGCGCGGATTCGCCGCTGCAGCTCTCCAGCGTCATGCCCGGCCGCTCCGACGCTTTCGCCGGCGAGCCGTGCGCGATCACCACCAGCCGCGGGCGATGCACGCCCTCGGGGCGGCACAGGCGCCCTTGCAGCGTCCATGGATGTCCGCTGTCGTCGGCGATCGGGATCCGCAACGGTTCGCCCAGGTCGGCGCGGCTGCGGCCGAGAGCGTCCGCCTTCGCCGCGTGCGGCGCCACGGCGAAGGCCAGGAGCGCCGCCACGAGCGCGCTGCGTGGCATGGTGGTCTGCATCGGAAGTCGTCTCTTGCTGTGCTGGTCTAGCGGCGGATGCGCCGCATGTGGAACGCGAGGGTGGTGCACAGCGTCGGGCAATCGCGGGCCGGGGCGCGCGACGCACGGACGATGGTCCCGTCGAACAGCACCAGCCGGCCGGGACGCGGACGGATGGAGATGCATTCGCGCGCGGCATCGTAGAACACGGTTTCGCCGGCCCAGCCGTCCTTCCATTCGGTGCTGGTGTAGAGCAGGGCGACCCGCTCCTGGTCGGACGGCTTGGCGTAGTGATGCGCGGCGCCGTCCTGTCCGTGCGTGTGGCCGCTGGCGTAGGCGCGGACCAGGCCATAGTCGGGCGCCAGTTCTTCGCGGATGTGCCGCCACACGTCGTTGAGCGATTCCAGCCCCGGCGTGGCGTTGAGCACGTCGTCGTGGATGGCCCGGTCCTGCGCGTTGCGGCTGCCGCACAGGTGGATGTGCCAGGACGGATGCGCGTCGCCGAGCAGGCCCGGGTAGACGCCGTATGCCCAGCCGCCGCGACCGCTGGCCAGTTCCGGCAGATGCTGCACGTCGACGAAGTTGTTGACGACCTTCAGGGATGACGCTTCCGATGACGACACGGCGTTACCTCATGGTTTCGTGGAGGGCGAAAGGTGCGGGGATGGGCGAGCGCCACGCGTTCCCGGCGGAGGCCGCGGCGCGGCGTCGTCGCCGACGCCCGCCAGGAGCCGGCGTGGTCTCATGGCGCGTCTCCGATGGACGACGTCGCCGCGATGGGAGCCGCGTGGCGCGGCAGCGGACGCGTCACGGCTGCCCCTTCGCACAACTCGATGACACGATCCGCATGCGCGATGGTCTCGGGCCGGTGCGCGATGACGATGCGGGTGATGTTCAGCGCCTTGATGGCGTGGTTGAGCCGCCGTTCCATGGCGACGTCCAGGTGGCTGGTGGCTTCGTCCAGCACCAGGATCTGCGGCCGGCGATACAGCGCGCGGGCCAGGAACAGGCGCTGCTGCTGTCCGCCGGAAAGGGAAGAACCCATGTCGCCGACCAGGCTGTGATAGCCCATGGGCATGGCCACGATGTCCTCGTGCACGCCGGCAAGGCGCGCTGCGTCCTCGATGTCCTGCGGCGTGGCGAGGGCGTCGAACAGACTGATGTTTTCTGCGATCGAACCGGTGAACAGGTGATCGTCCTGCATCACGCTGGCGGTCATCGCGCGATAGCGCGACTTGCCGAGCCGGCGCAGATCGATGCCGCCGATCTCGATCGATCCCTGCTGCGGGTCGAGCAGGCCGAGCAGCAGCCGGATCAAGGTGCTCTTGCCGCAGCCGGACGGGCCGACGATGGCCACCGATTCGCCCGGCCGCACCGCGAAGCTGCACTCGCGCAGGATCCACGGCTCGCCTTCGGCATAGCGAAAGCCGACCTTGTTGAACGCCACGCCCGGTGCCGGCAGCGGGCCGACGTGCTCGCTGCTGGCATAGGCTTCCGGCGCAGTCAGCACGATGTCGGCCAGGCGCTCGGCCTGCAGGCGCAACATGCGCAGTTCGATCGCGTAATCGATCAGGCTGGCGACGCGGCTGCTGAACTGGTCGCCGTAGGCGACGAACGCGGTCAGCATGCCGACGGTGAACTGGCCCTTCAGCCCCAGCCACGCGCCCAGCCACAGCACGCCCAGCCGTTGCGCGCCGGTGGCCAGGCCCTGCAGCGCGGTGAACAGCATGTCCAGGCGCTGCACCGCGATCGAGGTGTTGAGCGTATCGGCCGCCGCATTGAGGTAGCGCCCGGTCTGCTCGGCTTCCTGGTTGTGCAGGCGGATCGTCTGCACCCCGCGCACCGCTTCCAGGAAGCGGCTGTGCTGTTTCGCGGTCACCGTGATCTGGCTGAGGTTGGCTTCGCGGTAGATGCGGAAATACAGCAGCCGCAGGCCCGCATACAGGGCCACCGCACCCAGCACGATGGCCGACAGCAGCGGGCTGTAGGCGAACAGCACGACCAGGGTGATGCTGGCCATGAGCCCGTCGAGCAGGATCTCGACGAAGCGCGTGGTCAGGGTCTGCTGGATCGCGTCGATCGCGCCGAAGCGCGACACGATGTCGCCGAGGTGGCGCGCGCCGAAGTAGGCGTGCGGCAGCCGCATCAGGTGCTGGAACACGTTGCCGGTCCAGCCCAGGTTGAAGTGGGTGCTGAGCCACATCACCGTCCAGCTGCGCAACGCGGAGACCAGCGTTTCCAGCACGATCAGCAGGGCGAAGCTGAGCCCGAGGAAGGTCAGCAGGTCGTGGTCGCCGTCGGCGATGACCTGGTCCACCACCAGTTGCATGAACAGCGGCGCGAGCAAGGCGAACAGCTCCAGCACCAGCGCCAGGCCGAAGATCTGCGCCAGCCCGCGGCCCAGGCCGCGGATCGAGCCGGCGAGCGAGCGCAGCGAGACCGGCGGCGCCTCGCGTTGGCGCTGGAATGTGGGGCCTTTCGAAAACTCGATGGCGACGCCGGTGAAATGCCGTGCGACCTCGGCCAGCGGCAGGGTGCGCACGCCCACGGCCGGATCGTGCAGGGTGACCTTGTTCCTGCCGACCTCGTGCAGGACCACGAAATGGTCGAGGTCCCAATGCAGCACGCACGGCGTCTGCAACTGGCCGAGTTCGTCCATCTCCAGCCGCAGCGGCCGGCATTGCAGTCCCAGCGCATGTGCGACCTCGATCAGGCGCCGCGCGGTCATGCCTTTCAGCGACAGGGTGAAACGCCGGCGCAACGCGGCCAGGTCGGTGTGGTGGCCGTGGTAACCGGCGATCATCGCCAGGCAGGCGAGTCCGCACTCGGCCGCTTCGGACTGGAGCACGTTCGGCAGGCCGCGCGAGCGCCAGAAACGCAGCCGCGGCGTGCTCTCCGCGCGAGTGGCATGCAGACTGTCGTCGTTCGCGCTGCGATCCTCGGCGCGGCGACTCACGAACCGCTGCTCCAGCGATGCCCCATGCCGTACAGGGGTTCGAAGATCCATTCGACGATGCGGCGCCGGTCCAGCAGCATGTCCGCTTCCAGCGCCATGCCCGGGCGCAACGGCTGCTGCTGCCCGTAGGCCTGGACGTTCTGGTTGGCGAGATCCACGTGCGCCAGGTACAGCGAGTCGGTCGATGGCGGCGTGCCCCCGCCGAGCAGCAGGGTCACCTCGCCGGGCATCAGCGCGCTGCGCGAGACGCTGCGCACCACGCCATGCTGCAGGCCGAATTTCTGATAGGGAAAGGCCTGGTAGTGCAGGGTGACATCCACGCCCGGATGCACGAAGCCGACCGCCTGGCTTGGCACCAGCAGCTGCGCCTGCAGCCGCGAACCGTCGGGCACGATGGCCAGCAGCGGCTGCCCGAGCGACACCGACGCGCCGGGCTTGACCAGCAGCGAGGACACGATGCCGCTGGCCGGCGCGCGCAGTTCGCTGGCGCGGGTCGCTTCGTTCTGGGCCAGCGCCTGTTCGACCTGCGCCAGTTGCCGGCGCAGTTCGTTGAGCTTGGCCGAGACCGCCAACGGCAGCTGCGTCAACTGGTCGTCGAGCGCGCTCAGCTGTTGGCGCGTACCGGCGTGCTGCTGCTGCAGCGAGCGCAATTGCGATTCGTCGGCGAGCAGGGCCGATTGTTCCTGCTCGACCTGCAGCGCCGGGATGTAGCCGCCGGCCACCAGCCCGGACCACTTGTTCACCAGGTCCTGGACCAGCGCCATCTGTTTCTTCTCGATCGCGATCTGCGCGTCGATCTGCGCCAGCTGATCCTTCAGCAGGGTCTGCTGGGTGCGGTTGTCCTCGGCCTGCTTGTCGCGCAGGGTGAGCGCATCGCCGATGTCCTGGCGCAGGCTGCTGGCCTGCCGTTGCAGTTGCGTGCTGACGCCGGCCGCGGTATTGCCCAGCGCCTTGCTGGTGTGTTCGCCGGACAGGGACACCAGGATCTGCCCGGCGACGACGCGATCGCCTTCCGCGGCGGCGACGTGGTCGACCACGCCGACGGTGTTGGCGGTCAGGCTGATCAAGCCGGCGCGCGGCACCAGCAGGCCGGTGACGTGCACGCGCTGCGTGTAGTGTCCGGCGAACAGCCAGGCGAGGATCGAGGCGCCGATGAGCAGCGCGGCAACCGTCCATGCCTGGGTCGAGACCGGCGTGGCCAACCGCACTGTTCCCAGCCATGCCTGGCTGGGGGCGTCCAGCACTTCGCTGCGAAAAAGCGAACCTTCCATTTCAGTTCTTTCCGTATGAACTTCGCACGGGAAAATGCAGGCAGGCGGCGAACCTGGCGTTCCGTCAAGGACCCTGCGGCTGGTCCGGGCGCAACGGTTCCAGGCATGGCTTTCGCGAACCTTTCGGTATCGCGTCGCTGCGATCCGGCCATGGCGTGCGCATGCGCCGGGTGCTGCGAGCGAGTGAGACGGCGTGCGTCTTTCGCCGCCGCAACGCAAGGAAATCGGCGTCGCAGCAGCGCAAGCGGACGTGCGCACGCGGCTCGGCGCATCCTGTAGACAAATGCGCTGGACCTGCCTGCGGCGACGCAGGCGCAGGCCGAAAAGGGCGAGGTTGCGCCGTCACGCATTTCACGCATTTGCCGCGCACGCCGGATCGCGATCGGGCTTAAATGCGCCTGTCATGCCGCCGCCGCAGACTGGACGCGTGGCGGACGGCCACGTTGCCGCCGCCTGCCGATGCTCGCCAATCGCCTTCCCTGTCCGCCGCAGCGCGTGGCCGTCTTGGCCGTGCACGCTCCTGCGAGGTGGCGGGTCCGTGCTGCCGGCGCCGAGGGCGCTAAGCAAGCCACGCCGCTGCGACCGCCGCTAGCGCGGTGCCATCCGCTGCAGGCCGCGGACATGTGCGCATGACCGCTACACCGGTCTCCGTCGCGGCGACGCCGCTACGCGCAGGCACGTTCCGCGTCTGGCGCTATGCGCGCTGGCCGCTGCTGCTCTTGCTGGTGCTGCTGGCGGTGCTGGCATTGGGACCACGGGTCAGCCCGGCGCTGCCGCAGGTCGCGTTGCCGGCGGTGCCGCAGGATCCGCTCGCGCTGCAGGCCTGGCTGGACGCGCGCGAGCGCGCCACTGCCGGCCTGCGTGCGGACAACCAGGCGCGCATCGTCTGGGCCGACCCGGCGCATCCGGGACGCCGCGACTGCGCCATGGTCTACCTGCACGGCTTCACCGCCAGCCAGGGCGAGGGCGCGCCGACCCACCAACGCCTGGCGCGCAGCTTCGGCTGCAATCTGTATCTGCCGCGCCTGCCGGGGCACGGGCTGGTCGCCGCCGACGCCCTGCGCGGCGTCGATGCGCCGCGCCTGCTCGATGGCGCCGCCGAAGCGCTGGCGATCGCCAAGGTGCTGGGCCGGCGGGTGGTGGTGATCGGCAATTCGATGGGCGGCGCGTTGGCGCTGCAGACCGTGGCCGCGCACCCGCAACAGGTGCAGGCCCTGGTGCTGTGGTCGCCGCTGGTGCGCGAGCACGCCGAGCAACTGCAGCCGATGCTGTGGCCGTGGGGCGCGCAGTTGCTGCTGTGGTCGCGCAATGGCGGCGATCCGGTCATGCGTTATCCGGTCGACAGCGGCTACTGGGCCGACGCCACCCATGTCGACGGCTATCGCGCGCTGGCCGCGCTGACCCGCGGCGGCATGTTGCCGGCGACCTATGCGCGGATCCATGTGCCGGTGTTTCTCGGCTACTACTATCGCGACGCGCAGCATCAGGACGCGACGGTATCGGTGGCGGCGATGCAGGCGATGTTCGCGCAACTGGGCACGCCGCCGGCGCTGCGCCAGGCGGTGGATTTTCCTGGCGCCGGCAATCACGTGCTGGCCTCGCCGATCCGCTCCAAGGCGGTGCCGGCAGTGTTCGCGGCGACCTGCCGGTTCCTGGCCGGCAAGGGCGGGCTGATCCAGCCGGCGAACGTGCCCGGCTGCGCGGCGGCGTGGGACGCCGACGAACGCCTGGACGCCGCCGCGACGCACTGAGCGCGACGCGGCGGCGGTCAGGCCGTCACTGCAGCTCGCGCAGGTCCAGCTTGCGCAGCTTCGGCGCTTTCCAGGCGGTAACGCCGGCCACGACCAAGGTCACGCATCCGCCCAGTACCACCGCGGGCACGAGTGTGATCAGTCGCGCCATGACCCCGTCGTAGAACGCGCCAAGTTCGTTCGACGAGCCGATGAAGATGCCATTGATCGAAGACACCCGGCCGCGCATCGCATCCGGCGTGGCCAGCTGCAGGATGGTCGAACGCACGATCACCGACACCCCGTCGCACATGCCATAGACCAGCAGGATCGCCGCCGACAGCCAGAAATGCCGCGACAGGCCGAAGGCGATGGTGCACAGGCCGAAGCCGGTCACCGCCAGCAGCAGGATGCGGCCTGCATTGCGCTGCAGCGGGCGCCGCGCCAGCCACAGCCCGACCAGCACCGACCCCAGCGCCGGCGCGCCGCGCAGGATGCCCAGGCCTTCGGGGCCGTAATGCAGGATGTCGTGGATGAAGGCCGGCAGCATCGACACCGCGCCGCCGAGCAGCACCGAGAACATGTCCAGCGCCATCGCGCCGAGCATGATCTGGTTGGAGAACACGAACTGCGCGCCCTCGGCGATGCTGCGGAAGATCGGCGCGCGCGGGCCGTCGTTGATCGGCTCGGCCACGCGCAGCAGCAACAGCGACAGCATCGCCACGCCGGCCACCGCCATGGCCACGCCATAGGACAGGCCCTTGCCGCCCCAGCCGACCAGCACCCCGCCCAACGCGGGCCCGATCACCATGCCGGTCTGGAACACCACGCTGCCGATGCTGGCGCCGCGCGCATAGGCCTCGCGCGGCAGCGTGCGCGCGAACAGCGCGTTGTACACCGGCGACAGGAACGCGCGCGCCGCGCCGGTCAGCGCGATCGCCGCGTAGATCGGCCACACGCCATGCATCGGCAGCCAGCCGTGGGTCAGCGCGGTCAGCACCCCCGCGGTCGCGACCAGGCCCAGGCTGGCGAGCATGCCCAGCCGGCGCCGCGGCAGGTGATCGACCAGGTAGCCGGCGAACGGCGCGATGCAGAAGAACGGCAGGATCTCGGCCAGCCCGATCAGCCCCAGCGAGAACGGATTGCGGGTGATCTCGTAGATGTGCCAGCCGACCGTGACCGCGACGATCTGGTAGGACAGCATCGCGCAGATGCGATAGGCCAGCACCAGCGCGAAGCCGGGATGCGCCAGCAGCGTGCGCAGACTCTGTGCAGGGGGGAGCGGGGTGCTCATGCCTGTGCGCGCGCACTGTCCTGGATGAACGCCAGGATCGCGGCCAGGCCGTTGCTGCGGGTCGGCGACAGGTGCTTGCCCAGGCCGATCGCGGCGACGAAGTCCGGCGCGGTGGCCAGAATGTCGGCGGCGCTGCGCCCGGAGTAGACCCGCAGCGCCAGGTAGATCAGCCCGGAGACGATCGCCGAGTCGCTGATCGCATGGAACACCAGCCGCTGCGCATTGCCCTCGGGCACGATCCACACCATCGACTGGCAGCCGTGCAGGCGATGCTGCTCGGTCTTCCACTCCTCGGGGAACGCCGGCAGCTTGCGGCCCAGATCGATCAGGTACTGGTAGCGCTCGGACCAGTCGCCGAAGAAGCCGAATTCCTCGGCGATGGCGGCCTGCGCGTCGGCGGGCGTGGGTTCGAGCGGGAAATCGGTATCGGTCATCGCAAATCCAAGATCATTCGGTAAAGCCCCTCTCCCTCCGGCGACCGTAGGGAGTCCCCGTGGGAGAGAGGGGGTTGGGGCGAGGGTAGGGCGCAGCCTCATTAGAAATCGATGCCAGCCACTTCGTCCGTACCCTTATCGAGTGTTGCCGTACCCTCATCCGCCCCTTCGGGGCACCTTCTCCCGATGGGAGAAGGGAAAAGCTCAGCCACGCTTCCAACGCACGCCTTGCGCGGTGTCTTCCAGCACCACGCCTTCCTCGGCCAGTTCCTGACGGATCGCGTCGGCGCGGGCGAAATCGCGGTTCTTCTTTGCGACGGTGCGTTCGTCGATCAGCGCCTGGATGCGCGCATCGTCGCCGTCGCCAACGCCGCGGTTGAACCAGGCCTCGGGCGTCTGCTGCAGCAGGCCCAGCGCCAGGCCGGCGCCGAGCAGGTCGGACTTGGCCTGCTGCAATTGCGCCTGCAGCTGTGCGTCGCGCGCTGCGTCGGGACCGCCGGCCGGCGCGAGCAGCTGCCGCGCCACCGTCGCGATCCGCGCCACTTCGGCCAGCGCCTGCGGCGTGTTGAGGTCGTCTTCCAGCGCGGCCTCGATCGCCTGCGGGATCGACGCGGTGGCCTGCACCGCGTCCAGCGCGCGCAAGGTGCCGTACAGCCGGTCCAGGGTGTTCTTGCATTGTTCGATCAGCGCATCGGACCAATCCAGCGGCTGCCGGTAGTGCGCGCTCAACAGCGCATAGCGCAGCGCTTCCGGCGGATGCCGGGCGATCAGGTCGTGCACGGTCTCGATGTTGCCCAGCGACTTGCTCATCTTCGCGCCGCTGAAGTTGAGCATGCCGTTGTGCAGCCAGAACCGGGCGAAGGTGGCGCCGCCGTGCGCGCACTCGCTCTGCGCGATCTCGTTCTCGTGGTGCGGGAACTGCAGGTCCACGCCGCCGGCATGGATGTCGATGGTCGGACCCAGGTGCGCGGCGGCCATCGCCGAGCATTCGATGTGCCAGCCGGGGCGGCCGCGGCCCCACGGCGAGTCCCAGCCCGGCAGGTCGTCGCTGGACGGCTTCCACAGCACGAAGTCGCCCGGGTCGCGCTTGTACGGCGCCACCTCGACGCGGGCGCCGGCCAGCATCTCTTCCGGATCGCGCCGCGACAGCTTGCCGTAGCCGGCGAAGCTGGCCACCGCGAACAGCACGTGGCCCTCGGCGGCATAGGCGTGGCCGTTGCCGATCAGCCGCTCGATCATCGCCACGATCTGCGGGATGTGCGCGGTCGCCTCCGGCTCCAGGTCCGGCGGGGCAACCCCTAGCGCGGCCATGTCCTGCCGGTAGATGGCGGCGAAACGGTCGGTGATGGTGGCGATCGGCACGCCCTGCGCCTGCGCGGCGGCATTGATCTTGTCGTCCACGTCGGTGATGTTGCGCGCGTAGCGCAGCGCGCCGTAGCGGCGCCGCAGCAGGGCCGCCAGCACGTCGAACACCACCGGGCCGCGCGCGTTGCCGATGTGCGCGTAGTTGTAGACGGTGGGGCCGCAGACATACAGCGTGGGACCGGCGACCGGATCCAGCGGTTCGAAGGCATCGACCCGGCGGGTCAGGTTGTTGTGCAGGCGCAGGCTCATCGGCATCGGGCGTGGGGAAGCCTTGCGATTCTACCGGCAGCGGCCCAGGGCGTCTCATCCCTTCCGGGCTGGGCCGGGTCGTGTCTGCCAGGTTGCCAGCGGGCGTGCGTGGTGCGGCAAGGTACAGTCGCGCCGCGCCGGCTGGCGACCTGCCAGGCCCGATCCGCAGAACCGCGCTTGCGCGCGCCGGCTGCCGCGTTGTCGTAAGTGTCGGCTTCCTAGCGCTTCCTTACCGCTGCACGCACGAAATCGGTGCGACCTGCCCGGGAACGGAACATGTCCCACCCCAAGCCGGGACAGGCCACCGAACCGTAGGCTCGCGTTCAGCCCGACGCAAGCTGCGATGCCTACACTGATCGATCTGTCCTTCGAAGCCTGGTGCCGATGCGTCCGTACCTGTTGTTGCCGCTGGTCGGCCTGTTCGCATGCGCCGCGCCGGCCTGGGCGCAGGACAGCGAGGCGCGCAACCGCGTGGTGGTGATCGAGAACGTCAAGCTCGACTACGCGCAGGTGCTGAACGTGGAGCCGGTCTACCAGACCCTGCGCGCCACCCGCACCGAACAGCAATGCGACCCGGTGCAGACGCCGGCCCCGGCGCCGGCCCCGGTCAAGCCGGAGGACGACAGCCGCCTGAACCGGCTGATGGATTCGGTCAAGGACATCTTCAGCCGCCGCCACGAAGAGGCGCCCGCGCCGGCCGCAGCCGCGCCAGCGCCGGCTTCGAGCGGGCGCAACTGCCGCACCGTCGAGGTCGGTCGCGAGTTCCGGCGTCCGATCGCCTACGACGTCGACTATGTCTACAAGGGCACCAAGTATCGCTCGCGGCTGCCGGAGGATCCGGGCAACCGGCTGCGCATCCGCGTGTCGGTGGCGCCGTACGTGCCCGACGCGGTGGTGGTGCCGCCGCGATGAGCGCGCGCGCTTGCGCCTGCGGCGTGCGCGTGCGAGGATGCGCGCCGATGAAAGCGAACCTGCCCCAGCACGATCTCAGCGCCGCACGCATGGCCTCGGGCATGACGTCGCGCGCGCGTCGACCGGAATCCCACATCCTGGCTGGGTAACCGGAGCGCTGTGCCGTTCGTTCTGAAAACCCAGCCCGAGGCTGGGTTTTTTCGTTTTCATATCCCGGAAAGGTTTCACCCGTAAAGAACTGACTACCGCGCGTCCCGCGCACGCCACCGCCGCGGTGGCTCCACGCAGCAAAGGATGGACCGATGTCTCTGAAGCACTTCTTGAACACCCAGGACTGGAGCCGGGCCGAGCTGGACGCGCTGTTGACCCAGGCCGCGCTGTTCAAGCGCAACAAGCTGGGCAGCGAGCTGAAGGGCAAGTCGATCGCGCTGGTGTTCTTCAACCCGTCGATGCGCACCCGCACCAGCTTCGAGTTGGGCGCGTTCCAGCTGGGCGGGCATGCGGTGGTGCTGCAGCCGGGCAAGGACGCGTGGCCGATCGAGTTCGACCTGGGCACGGTGATGGACGGCGACACCGAGGAGCACATCGCCGAGGTGGCGCGGGTGCTCGGCCGCTACGTCGACCTGATCGGGGTGCGCGCGTTCCCGAAGTTCGTGGACTGGGCCAAGGACCGCGAGGACCTGGTGCTGAAGAGCTTCGCCAAATACTCGCCGGTGCCGGTGATCAACATGGAGACCATCACCCATCCCTGCCAGGAGCTGGCGCATGCGCTGGCGCTGCAGGAGCATTTCGGCACCCAGGACCTGCGCGGCAAGAAGTACGTGCTGACCTGGACCTACCATCCCAAGCCGCTGAACACCGCGGTGGCCAATTCGGCGCTGACCATCGCCACCCGCATGGGCATGGACGTGACCCTGCTGTGCCCGACCCCGGACTACGTGCTGGACCAGCGCTACATGGACTGGGCGGCGCAGAACGTGGCCGAGAGCGGCGGCTCGCTGCAGGTCAGCCACGACATCGACAGCGCCTACGCCGGCGCCGACGTGGTCTACGCCAAGAGCTGGGGCGCGCTGCCGTTCTTCGGCAACTGGGGCCCGGAGAAGCCGATCCGCGACCAGTACCAGCACTTCATCGTCGACGAGCGCAAGATGGCGCTGACCAACAACGGCGTGTTTTCGCACTGCCTGCCGCTGCGACGCAACGTCAAGGCCACCGACGCGGTGATGGATTCGCCGAACTGCATCGCCATCGACGAGGCCGAGAACCGGCTGCATGTGCAGAAGGCGATCATGGCGGCCCTGGCGGGCCAGGGCCGCCGGGATTCGTGATTCGGGATTGGGGATTCGCAACGGCGACATCCCTTTCCGCTCTTAATTAGTCAACCGCAGAGAGATTCCCCCATGTCGCAGCAAACCGCTTCCACCAATCCCGAATCCCCAATCCCGACTCCCGGCACCAAGGACATCGTCCTGGCCTTCTCCGGCGGCCTGGACACCAGCTTCTGCATTCCCTATCTGCAGGCCAAGGGCTATGCCGTGCACACGGTGTTCGCCGATACCGGCGGAGTGGACGACGAGGAGCGCGACTTCATCGAGAAGCGCGCCGCCGAGCTGGGCGCGGCCAGCCACGTCACCGTCGATGGCGGCCCGGCGATCTGGAGCGGCTTCGTCAAGCCGTTCGTGTGGGCCGGCGAGGGCTACCAGGGCCAGTACCCGTTGCTGGTGTCCGACCGCTACCTGATCGTCGATGCCGCGCTCAAGCGCGCCGACGAGCTGGGCACCCGGATCATCGCGCACGGCTGCACCGGCATGGGCAACGACCAGGTGCGCTTCGACCTGGCGGTCAAGGCGCTGGGCGACTACGAGATCGTCGCCCCGATCCGCGAGATCCAGAAGGAGCACACCCAGACCCGCGCCTACGAGCAGAAGTATCTGGAAGAGCGCGGCTTCGGCGTGCGCGCCAAGCAGAAGGCCTACACGATCAACGAGAACCTGCTCGGCGTGACCATGTCCGGCGGCGAGATCGACCGCTGGGAAGCGCCGGGCGAGGGCACCCGCGGCTGGTGCGCGCCGCGCAGCGCGTGGCCGATCGAGCCGCTGACGGTGACGGTGAAGTTCGAGCACGGCGAAGCGGTGGCGGTGGACGGCAAGCCGCTGGACGGCGCCAAGCTGCTGGCCAAGCTCAACAAGCTGTTCGCCCCGTACGGCGTGGGCCGCGGCATGTACACCGGCGACACCGTGATCGGGCTGAAGGGCCGCATCGTGTTCGAGGCGCCGGGCCTGATCGCGCTGCTGGCCGCGCACCGCGCGCTGGAAGACGCGGTGCTGACCAAGCAGCAGAACCGCTTCAAGCCTGAAGTGGCGCGCAAGTGGGTGGAGCTGGTCTATGAAGGCTTCTACCACGACCCGTTGAAGACCGACCTGGAGGCGTTCCTGGATTCCTCGCAGGCCAAGGTCAACGGCGAAGTGACGCTGGAGACCCGCGGCGGCCGCGTCGATGCGGTGGCGGTGAAGTCGCCGCACCTGCTCAACGCCAAGGGCGCGACCTACGCGCAGTCGGCGGACTGGGGCGTGGCCGAGGCAGAAGGCTTCATCAAGCTGTTCGGGATGAGCTCGACGCTGTACGCCCAGGTCAATCGCTGAAGGTAAAGCCCCTCTCCCGTCGGGAGAGGGGTTGGGGTGAGGGTACGTGCGCAGCCTCACAACGTTTCGACCGCGCAAGCTTCCCCGCACCTTCACCCGCTCGCGCGAGATTCGATTCACCAGGCTTCGCCCGTACCCTCATCCGCCCCTTCGGGGCACCTTCTCCCGAAGGGAGAAGGGACTCTGCACCTCTGCCAGGCCGTTGCCGCAACCGACATGACCGATCTGCTCGAACCCACCCTCGCGCATCTGCAGCAGCTGGTGTCCTTCGACACCCGCAATCCGCCGCGCGCGATCGGCACCGATGGCATCTTCGACTACCTGCGCGCGCAGCTGCCCGGATTCCAGGTCGAGGTGATCGATCACGGTGCCGGCGCGGTCAGCCTGTACGCGGTGCGCGGCACGCCCCAGTACCTGTTCAACGTGCACCTGGACACGGTGCCTGATTCGCCGCACTGGAGCGCCGACCCGCATCGCATGCGCCGCACCGACGACCGCGTGATCGGCCTGGGCGTGTGCGACATCAAGGGCGCGGCCGCGGCACTGATCGCGGCGGCCAATGCCGGCGACGGCGATGCCGCGTTCCTGTTCTCCAGCGACGAGGAAGCCAACGATCCGCGCTGCATCGCCGCGTTCCTGGAACGCCGCATTCCCTACGAGGCGGTGTTGGTGGCCGAGCCGACGATGAGCGAGGCGGTATTGGCGCATCGCGGCATCAGTTCGGTGCTGATGCGTTTCGCCGGCCGCGCTGGGCATGCCTCCGGCAAGCAGGATCCGTCGGCCAGCGCGCTGCACCAGGCGCTGCGCTGGGGCGGCAAGGCGCTGGACCATGTCGAGTCGCTGGCGCATGCGCGCTTCGGCGGCTTGACCGGCTTGCGCTTCAACATCGGCCGGGTCGAGGGCGGCATCAAGGCCAACATGATCGCGCCGGCCGCCGAACTGCGGTTCGGTTTCCGGCCGCTGCCGTCGATGGACGTGGACGCGCTGCTGGCGACCTTCGCCGGTTTCGCCGATCCGGCCTCCGCGCACTTCGAGGAGACCTTCCGCGGGCCGAGCCTGCCCAGCGGTGACATCGCGCACGCCGAGGACAAGCGCCTGGCCGCGCGCGACGTCGCCGATGCGCTGCACCTGCCGATCGGCAATGCGGTGGACTTCTGGACCGAGGCCTCGCTGTTCTCGGCCGGCGGCTATACCGCGCTGGTCTACGGCCCGGGCGACATCGCCCAGGCGCACACCGCCGACGAGTTCGTGACGCTGCAGCAGCTGCAGCGCTACGCCACCTCGGTGGACCGCATCATCAACGGCGTGCGCTGAGCGCGCGCCGCCGGGGCCACGGCCCTTCCATCCCGGATCACGGAACCGCCATCACCGCCATGCACGCCAACAAGCAAACCCGCCAGACCATCGTCCGCCTGCTCTCGAGCATGGCCAGCGCCAAGGAGATCAGCCAGTACCTCAAGCGCTTTTCGCAGCTGGACGCCAAGCGCTTCGCCGTGGTCAAGGTCGGCGGCGCGGTGCTGCGCGACGATCTGGAGGCGCTGACCTCGTCGCTGTCGTTCCTGCAGGAAGTCGGGCTGACCCCGATCGTGCTGCACGGCGCCGGTCCGCAGCTGGATGCGGAGCTGTCGGCCGCCGGCATCGAGAAACAGACCGTCAACGGCCTGCGGGTAACCTCGCCGGAAGCGCTGGCGATCGTGCGCAAGGTGTTCCAGGCGTCGAACCTCAAGCTGGTCGAAGCGCTGCAGCAGAACGGCGCGCGCGCTACCTCGATCACCGGCGGGGTGTTCGAGGCGCAATACCTGGACCGCGACACCTATGGCCTGGTCGGCGAGGTCAAGGCGGTGAACCTGGCGCCGATCGAGGCCAGCCTGCAGGCCGGCTCGATCCCGGTGATCACCAGCCTGGGCGAAACCCCGAGCGGGCAGATCCTCAACATCAACGCCGATTTCGCCGCCAACGAACTGGTGCAGGAACTGCAGCCGTACAAGATCATCTTCCTCACCGGCACCGGCGGACTGCTCGACGAGGCGGGCAGGGTGATCGATTCGATCAACCTGTCCACCGAGTACGCGCACCTGATGCAGCAGCCGTGGATCAACGGCGGCATGCGGGTCAAGATCGAACAGATCAAGGATCTGCTGGACCGGCTGCCGCTGGAATCGTCGGTGTCGATCACGCGCCCGGCCGACCTGGCCAAGGAACTGTTCACCCACAAGGGTTCGGGCACGCTGGTGCGGCGCGGCGAGAAGGTGCTGCGCGCCACCGCGTGGAGCGAGCTGGACACGCAGCGGTTGAAGTCGCTGATCGAATCCAGCTTCGGCCGCACTCTGGTGCCGGACTATTTCGACAAGACCCGGCTGCTGCGCGCCTACGTCAGCGAGAACTACCGCGCCGCGGTGATCCTGACCAACGAGGATGGCTACACCTACCTGGACAAGTTCGCGGTGCTCGACGACGCGCAGGGCGAAGGCCTGGGCCGCGCGGTGTGGAACGTGATGCGCGAGGAGACGCCGCAGCTGTTCTGGCGCTCGCGCCACAACAACCAGGTCAACATCTTCTACTACGCCGAATCCGACGGCTGCTTCAAGCAGGAGAAGTGGAAGGTGTTCTGGTACGGTCTGGAAAACTTCGAGCAGATCCAGCACTGCGTGGCGCATTGCGCCACCCGCAAGCCGACCCTGCTGGGCTGAGCGCGATGAGCCTGGACCTGCTGCCTGCGCTGTGGCGCGACGTGCCGATTCTGCAGGGTCGGCATGCATCGCTGGAACCGTTGCAGCATGCGCATGCCGACGCCTTGCGCGCGGCGCTGCACGGCAGCGGCCTGGAGCGGCTGTGGTACACCAGCGTGCCGGCGCCGGACCAGGTCGATGGCTATGTGGCCGCGGCGCTGGACGCGCAGGCGCAGGGCCGCGTGCTGCCGTTCGCGGTGCGCGATGCGGCCGGCGCGGTCGTCGGCAGCACCCGCTTCTACGGCCTGGACGCCGAGGTGCCGACGCTGCTGATCGGCTACACCTGGTATGCGCCGCGCGTGCAGCGCAGCGGGGTCAATACCGAGGTCAAGCGCATGCTGCTGCAGTACGCGTTCGAGACCTTGCAGTGCATCAGCGTCGGCTTCGAAACCAGCTGGTTCAACCATACCTCGCGCGCCGCCATCGCCCGGCTCGGCGCCAAGCAGGACGGCGTGCTGCGCAACCACAAGCGCCACGCCGACGGCACGCCGCGCGATACCGTGGTGTTCTCCATCATCGATACGGAATGGGCCGGGGTGAAACGCCACCTGCAGTTCCGCCTGGACTCGCATACATGACTTCCAATACCCATGGCGTCGGCATCGTCGGCGCGCGCGGCCACACCGGCGCCGAACTGATCAAGCTGGTCGCCGCGCATCCGCAGCTGCACCTGGCCTTCGTGTCCTCGCGCGAGCTGGCCGGCCAGCGCGTGGCCGAGCACAGCGCCGATTACGAGGGCGAGCTGCGCTACGAAAATCTGGACGCCGAGGCGGTGGCGGCCAAGCATGCCGATGCGGTGGTGCTGGCGCTGCCCAACGGCAAGGCCGCGCCCTACGTGGCGGCGCTGGACGCGGCGGCGGCCGAGACCATCGTCGTCGATCTGTCGGCGGACTACCGCTTCGATTCCAGCTGGTACTACGGACTGCCGGAACTGACCCGCGGCCGTTACGCCGGGCAGAAGCGGATCAGCAACCCCGGCTGCTACGCCACCGCGATGCAGCTGGCGATCGCGCCGCTGCTCGACCAGCTGGCCGGCCCGCCGCAGTGCTTCGGCGTGTCCGGCTATTCCGGCGCCGGCACCACGCCGTCGGACAAGAACAACCCCGAGCTGCTGCGCGACAACCTGATGCCGTACGCGCTGACCGACCACATGCACGAGCGCGAAGTGTCCGCGCAACTGGGCGTGCCGGTGGAGTTCATGCCGCACGTGGCGCCGCATTTCCGCGGCATCACCATGACCGTGAACCTGTGGCTGCAGCAACCGCTGGCCCTGGAGACGATCCAGCGCCGCTACCGCGAGCGTTACGCAGGCGAACCGCTGATCGAGGTGCTCGACGACGCGCCGTGGGTCAGCCGCATCGCTGGCAAGCACGGCGTGCAGATCGGCGGCTTCACCCTGGCCCCGGGCAACAAGCGCCTGGTAGTGGTGGCGACCCTGGACAACCTGCTCAAGGGCGCGGCGACCCAGGCGATGCAGAACCTCAACCTGGCGCTGGGCTTGGACGAACTGACCGCGATTCCGGTGTTGGGGCAGACGCAATGAGCTTCCTTGCCGCGGCTTTCGACTCCCCATTCCCCATTCCCGATTCCCCCAAAAAATGACCAATCTCCTCTGGCAAAAACCCGGCGTCGCCGTCGATGCCAAGATCCAGGCGTTCCTGGCCGGCGACGATGTGATCCTGGATCGCGAATTCTTCCTGCACGACATCGCCGCCAGCGGCGCGCATGCCGAAGGCCTGCAGCGCATCGGCATCCTGTCGGCCGACGAGCTGGCCGGGCTGCAGCGCGAACTGGCGATCCTGGCCGAGGATTTCCGCAGCGGCGCGTTCGTGCTCGACGAGCGCTTCGAAGACGGCCATTCGGCGATCGAGGCGCGGCTCACCGAGCGCCTGGGCGATGCCGGCCGCAAGATCCACACCGGGCGCAGCCGCAACGACCAGATCCTGGTCGCCACCCGACTGTGGCTGAAGGAACGGCTGGCGCAACTGGCGCAGCTGAGCCGCGAGATCGCCAAGGTCGCGCTGGACCGCGCGCAGGCCGAGCAGGCGCTGCCGCTGCCGGGCTACACGCATATCCAGCGCGCCGTGGTGTCTTCGGCGGGGATGTGGTGGGCCGGCTGGGCCGAGGCCTTCATCGACGATGCGATCCGCGCCCAGGACACGCTGCGTCTGATCGACGCCAACCCGCTCGGCACCGCTGCCGGCTACGGCGTCAATCTGAAACTCGACCGCGAGCACACCACCGCCGCGCTCGGCTTCGCGCGCATGCAGATCAGTCCGATCTACGCGCAGCTGTCGCGCGGCAAGTTCGAGATGGCCGCGCTGGAAGCGCTGGGCAGCGCGACCCTGGACCTGCGCCGGCTGGCCTGGGACCTGTCGCTGTTCACCAGCGGCGAGTTCGGCTTCGTCGCCTTGCCGGCGCAGTACACCACCGGCAGCTCGATCATGCCCAACAAGCGCAATCCGGACGTGATCGAACTGATGCGCGCGACCCACGCCAGCGTGGCCGCGGCGCGTACCGAGATCGAACAGTTACTGTCGCTGCCGTCCGGCTACCACCGCGACCTGCAAAGCAGCAAGGGCGCGATCTTCCACGGCTTCGGCCGCGGCCTGGCCGCGCTGGAACTGCTGCCGGCGCTGCTGGCCAACCTGGAGTGGCGCGAAGACAGGCTGCGCGCGGCGATCGACTCGGGCATGTACGCCACCGACGTCGCGGTCGAGGCGGCGCTGGCCGGCGTGCCGTTCCGCGAGGCCTACCAGGCGGCGGCTGCGTCGGCCGCCAGCGCAGGGCAGGGGCGCACGCCGGAAGGCAGCCTGGCCGCGCGGGTCTCGCCCGGCGCCGCCGCGGATCTGCGTCTGGCGGAACTGCAGGCGCGCTGGGACGCACTGGCCGGCTGAGGCAGCAGGCTGCCGCGCTGGGTTTATGGGTTTTCATCGGAAGGAGGATGCATGAACCGATCGACCGCGCTGCCGCAGGTAGCCAAGCGCCTTGGCTGGGCCGCGCTGGCGGTGTTGCTGTTGCCGCTGCTGTTGGCGCTGTGCTTTCCGGCGCATGCGGCAGCCGCAGCCGGTGACGCGCTGAAGGTGGCGGTGTACCGCGGCAAGGCCGGTTGCCGCGGTTGTTCGGAAATGGTGGTGAAAGCGTTGCGCGGAAGCGGCCTGAAGCTCGAAGTCGCCTATGTCGGCGAGCGCGAGCCGCTCAAGGTGAACGCGCGCACGCTGAGCGGATTCGACCTGTACATCCAGCCCGGCGGCGGGCAGGACATTCCCGCCGCCTACGCCGCCATCGGCGACGACAGTGCCGATGCGATCCGCGCGTTCGTGCGCGGCGGCAAGGGCTTCCTCGGCCTGTGCATGGGCGCCTATCTCGCCGACCGCGACTGGATCGGGCTGGTCGACGTGGCGCTGCTATCGGAGGTCGGACGCCCGGACTCGGGTATCGACGACGAGGGCGACCATACGATTGATGTGCGCTGGGACGGGACGCTGGAACGCGTCTACTATCAGGACGGCCCGTATTTCACCGGCAACGCCGCCTCGGGCTATGCGCCGATCGCCCACTACCGCAACGGCGACGTGGCCATGGCCCGCTACGGCTATGGCGCCGGTACGGTGCTGCTGACCGGCCCGCATCCCGAAGCCGACGCCAGCTGGATGGACGAGGATGGCGGCGACGCTTCGGCGCAGGACAAGATGCGGCGCCTGCTGCGCTACTTCACGGCGACGCGCATGGCTGTGGTGCGCTAGTGTCGACAGCGGCCGCTGGCAGGCGCTGCGGGAATGGCGGGCGGCCACGCTGGCCGGGCGGTGACGAAGTCGATCGAGGAGAAGCAGGATGACGTTGTACCTGGTGATGGCCATGCGCAAGCCGGACTTTCCGCCGTCGGTGGTGCAGCCGCACCGCGATTTTCTCGCCGCATTGCGCGCGCGCGGGCTGCTGGAACTGGCCGGCGGTTTCGGCGATGGCAGCGGCGGCGCCTACCTGCTGAAGAACGTCGCCAGCCTGGAGCAGGCGCGGGCGATCGTCGCCGAGGATCCGCTGGCGATCGAGGAAGCATCCGAACTGAGCGTGTATGCATGGAACGCGCAATGAGTCGGGCGCGGCGGCGATGAATGTCGTGACCGCTGGCGCATCGGCGTTCGTCGAGCAGGCGTTGCCGCCGTGGCGGCGCGCGGTGCTCAAGGTCGGCAGCAGCCTGCTCGCCGCCGATGGCGGCGGCGGGCTGTCGCCGCGCTACGCGCTGGGCTTGGCGCAGTTCGTCTCGGCCAACCTGGCGGCCGGGCGCGAACTGGTGATCGTGTCCTCCGGCGCGGTCGCCGCCGGCCGCGCGATCCTGCCGCGGGCCGCCGAGGCCGGCGCAGCAATCGCCGCGCGGCAGGCGCTGGCCGCGCTCGGCCAGGCGCAGCTGATCGCGCTGTGGCAGCGCTTCTTCGAGCGCCCGGTGGCGCAGGTGCTGCTGACCCACGACGACCTGCGCAACCGCCGCCGCTACCTCAACGCGCGCGCCACCCTGGGCGAACTGTTGCGGCTGGGCGCGCTGCCGGTGGTCAACGAGAACGACACCGTGTCGGTGGACGAACTCAAGCTCGGCGACAACGATAATCTCGCGGCCATCGTCGCCGCGCTGGTCGATGCCGACGCGCTGTTCATCGCCACCGACATCGACGGCCTGTACACCGCCGATCCGCGCAGCGATCCGCGTGCGCAGCCGCTGGACGACGTCCCCGAGCTGACCGCGGCGGTGCTGGCGATGGCCGGTGGCAGTGCCAGCAGCGTCGGCACCGGCGGCATGCGCACCAAGCTGGAGGCCGCGGCCAAGGCCGGCGCCGCCGGCATCGAGACCTACCTGTTCAACGGCCGCAGCGCCGAGGTGGTGCGCGGCCTGGCCCAGGACCGTCTGCGCGGCACCCGCATCCATCCCGCGCGCACCCGCATCGCCGCGCGCAAGTACTGGCTGCGCCAGGTGCCGGTCGAACCCGGCGCGATCCTGGTCGACGCCGGCGCCGCCGCCGCGCTGGCCGACAAGGGCGCCTCGCTGCTGCCCGGCGGCGTGGCCGGTGCCGAAGGCGACTTCCGCCGCGGCGACATGGTCGAGGTGCGCCTGCGCGACGCCGCCGGCGACCGCTGCCTGGCGCGCGGCGTCAGCCAGTACTCCGCCGCCGACGTGCGCCGCATCGCCCGCCGCCACTCGCGCGACATCGAATCGATCCTGGGGTATAGCTATGGAGAGAATGTGATTCACCGCGACGATCTGGTTGTTATTCGGGACTCGGGACTCGGGACCCTGGACCCGGTGTGAGCTCGGCCGGCCGGCGCATGCGCAGGCCGACACGCCATCGCATCGCGCACCTTCGGCAAATGCGAGAACGAGTCCAACGCTTTCGCATCGATGGCTTGACAGTTCCCGCCGCCCGCACAGCCTTTCCGAGTCCCGAGTCCCGAGTCCCGAGTCCCGAGTCCGCCTAAACACTGGAACCATCCATGAGCACGATCCGAATCCAAGCCCTGCAATGCCGCGACGCCGCGCAGGCGTTGGCGCAGTTGTCCTCGGCGGCCAAGCAGGCCTTGCTGGAGGCGATGGCGGCCGCGTTGGAAGCGGATGCGGAGACGATCCTCGCCGCCAATGCGCGCGACCTGGAGGCGGCGCGGGCCACGGACGTCGGCACTGCGATGCTCGACCGGCTGGCGTTGGACGGCAAGCGCCTGGCCGGCGTCGCTGCGGCGCTGCGCGAAGTGGCGGCGCTGCCCGATCCGGTCGGCCAGGTCACCCGCGACGACGTGCGCCCGAACGGCATCCGCGTGCAGAAGGTGCGGGTGCCGCTGGGCGTGATCGCGATGATCTACGAGGCGCGCCCGAACGTCACCGCCGATGCCGCGGCGCTGTGCATCAAGGCCGGCAACGGTGTGATCCTGCGCGGCGGCTCCGAAGCGATCCATTCCAACACCGCGATCGCCGCCGCGCTGCGGCGCGCGCTGCGCGAAGCCGGGATCGGCGAGGACGCGCTGACCCTGGTCGAGGACCTGCGCCGCGAGACCATGCTGGAACTGCTGCAGCTCAACGACATCGTCGACCTGGCGATCCCGCGCGGCGGCGAGGGCCTGATCCGCTTCGTCGCCGAGCACGCGCGGGTGCCGGTGATCAAACACTACAAGGGCGTGTGCCACCTGTTCGTGGACGCCTCGGCGGACCTTGAGCTGGCGGTGAAGCTGCTGGTGGACGGCAAGACCACGCGCCCGGCCGCGTGCAATTCGCTGGAGACGCTGCTGGTGCACGCCGACGTCGCCGCGCGCTTCCTGCCGCTGGCGGCGCAGGCGCTGCAGCAGCGCGGCGTGGCCCTGCGCGGCGACGACGCCAGCCGCGACCTGCTGCCGGACATCGACGCGGCCAGCGATGCCGACTACGCCGCCGAATTCCTCGACCTGATCCTGGCGATCCGCGTGGTGCCGGACCTGGACGCGGCGATCGCGCACATCCGCCACTACGGTTCGGACCACACCGAAGTCATCGCCACCGCCGATGCGGCCAACGCCGAGGCGTTCGTGCAGGCGCTGCGCGCGGCGGTGGTGATGGTCAACGCCTCCTCGCGCTTTTCCGACGGCGGCGAACTCGGCCTGGGCGCGGAAATCGGCATCTCCACCACGCGCCTGCACGCCTATGGCCCGATGGGCCTGGAAGCGCTGACCGTGGAGCGCTTCGTGGTGCGCGGCGAGGGGCAGGTGCGGCACTGACCGTTGCTACCTGCCTGCGCTGCGGTAGCGGCGCGGCAGGCGGAGCGCCTAGGATCCGGTCGGCAGCGGATCGTGGTTGATGCTGGATATCACGCGGTTGCGTCCTGCGGTCTTGGCCCGGTAGAGCATGCGGTCGGCTTCCGCCACCAGTGCATCGATCCGCGGCACGCCGCCGACCGAGGTCGCCACGCCGATGCTGATGGTGGCGTCGATGCGGCGTCCTTCCACTTCCCTGGCGTCGGCCATGAACGCAAGGCGCAGCCGTTCGGCCATCGCGTTGGCCTGCGCCAGATCGGTGTCCGGCAGCACGCAGACGAACTCTTCGCCGCCGAAACGGAAGATCCAGTCGCCCTTGCGCAGGCTGCGCCGCGCCACCTGCGCGGCCAGCACGATGACCGCGTCGCCAAGCCGGTGGCCATGGCGGTCGTTGATGCGCTTGAAATGGTCGATGTCGAAGAACAGCACCGAGCGGCGGCGCGCGCCGCGATCGCGCCATTGCTCCGCGCGCTGCTCGAAGAAGCGGCGGTTGTACAGGCCGGTCATCGGGTCGCGCACCGAGTCGTCGTAGTAGCGCAGTGCGTCGCGCTCCTTGTGCATGGCCACCAGCAGCGCGCTCGCCAGCAGCACGTGCAGCAGGATCCGCACGTTGTAGAAGACCACCGCCCAGGTCTGTGCGGGCGCCGCGCCCAATGGCTGCGGCAGCCAGTGCGCGAAGGCCACCGCCAGCGCCGCCAGCCCTGCGGCCACCGCGAACACGATGGCCAGCAGCCTGGCCGACGGAAGGCCGCCGTTGCGCCGGCGCCACAGTTCTCTCGCCGGTAGCGCGCTGTAGAGGCAGATCAGCCCGACGCGCAGGCCCGCGTTGGCCGTGGCCCAGCCGTAGCGGTCGAACACGACGATCGCCAGGCCCAGCCACAGCAACGCCGGCAGCAGCAGCCAGCCCCAGCGCGGCGGGCGGTCGTAGAACGCGCGGATCGCCTGCCAGCCGAACGCATAGGCGAGGGTGATGCAGAACGCGCCCAGTTGCAGACCGAGCCTGCCGGGAAACGCCTGCGGCTGGATCAGGAAGGCGCAGCCGCAGGCGCCTGCGAAGAACGGCATCGCCAGCCACAGGCGCTTGCCCGCCTGCGGGCGGGCGACCAGCACCAGCAACGACAGGCACAGCAGCACCACGGTGGTGTAGCCGAGCAGCGTGGGGACATCGACCATGGCGGCAACGAAGGCCTTGCGCTGGCGGGCGGCTGCCAGACAGGCCTTATCGGAAAACGCCATTATCCCCCCATTGTTCCGACGTGGGCGGGGCGCGTTGCCGACGCCTTTCCGCGCTGCGGCCCGCCGCTTCAGGTTCACGACGCAGCCGCCATGCGCGCCGAGGTGGGAGCGACACTTCCGCCAGGGCCGCGGTTGCGCCTACAGTCGCGATCTCACTGCCCGGAGGTTCCATGCGCCCCATCGCCGCCCGCTTGCTCGTCACCGTCATTGCCGCCGCGCTGGCCGCCGCCGCCCAGGCGCAGACCGCGCCGATGACCCCCGATGTCACCGGCAAGGCCTTCGTCGCGCCGACCGAGGCCAACGACTACATCAAGCGCGAGGTGATGATCCCGATGCGCGACGGGGTCAAGCTGCACACGGTGATCGTGCTGCCCAAGGGCGCGCAGCACGCGCCGATGCTGCTGACGCGCACGCCCTACGACGCCAGCGGCCGCGCCAGCCGCATGGCCTCGCCGCATATGCGCGACCTGTTGCCGCAGGGCGACGAAGTGTTCGTCGACGGCGGCTATATCCGCGTGTTCCAGGACATCCGCGGCAAGTACGGTTCGCAGGGCGACTACGTGATGACCCGGCCGCTGCGCGGCCCGCTCAACGGCAGCAAGGTCGACCATGCCACCGACGCCTGGGACACGATCGACTGGCTGGTCAAGAACGTGCACGAGTCCAACGGCAAGGTCGGCATGATCGGCTCGTCCTACGAGGGCTTCACCGTGGTCATGGCGCTGACCGATCCGCATCCGGCGCTGAAGGTGGCCGCGCCGGAAAGCCCGATGATCGACGGCTGGATGGGCGACGACTGGCTCAACTACGGCGCGTTCCGCCAGGTCAACTTCGACTACTTCACCGGCCAGCTGACCCAGCGCGGCAAGGGCAGCGGCATCCCGCGCCACGGCCACGACGACTACAGCAATTTCCTGCGCGCCGGCTCGGCCGGCGACTACGCCAAGGCCGCGGGCCTGGAGCAGTTGCCGTGGTGGCACAAGCTCACCGAGCACCCGGCCTACGACGCGTTCTGGCAGGGCCAGGCGCTGGACAAGGTGATGGCGCGCACCGCGCTGAAGGTACCGACGATGTGGCTGCAGGGCCTGTGGGACCAGGAGGACATGTGGGGCGCGATCCACAGCTACCAGGCGATGGAGCCGCGCGACGCCGGCAACGACAAGAACTATCTGGTGATGGGACCGTGGCGGCACAGTCAGGTCAACTACGACGGCTCGGCGCTGGGCGCGCTGAAGTTCGACGGCGACACCGCGCTGCAGTTCCGCCGCGACGTACTCAAGCCGTTCTTCGACCAGTACCTGATCGACGGCGCGGCAAAGGCCGACACGCCGCCGGTGTTCATCTACAACACCGGCGAGAACCACTGGGATCGCCTGCAGACCTGGCCGCGCAGCTGTGAGCAGGGCTGCGCGGCGCGCAGCAAGCCGCTGTACCTGGCCGCCGGCGGCACGCTGTCGTTCGATGCGCCGACGGCCGGGCAGGGCGATTACGAGGAGTACGTGTCCGACCCGGCCAAGCCGGTGCCGTTCGTGCCGCGCCCGGTCGATTTCGGCGATCGCGACATGTGGATCAGCTGGCTGGTGCACGACCAGCGCTTCGTCGACGGCCGCCCGGACGTGCTGACCTTCGTCAGCGCGCCGCTGGACGCGCCGCTTAGCATCGCCGGCGTGCCCGACGTGCACCTGCAGGCCTCCACCAGCGGCAGCGACAGCGACTGGGTGGTGAAACTGATCGACGTCTACCCGGACGAAATGGCCTCCGATCCGAAACTGGGCGGCTATGAACTGGCGGTGTCGATGGCGATCTTCCGCGGCCGCTACCGCGAGAGCTTCGAGACGCCCAAGCCGATCGCGCCGAACCAGCCGCTGGCCTACAGCTTCGGCCTGCCCACCGCCAACCACACCTTCCAGCGCGGCCACCGGGTAATGGTGCAGGTGCAGTCCAGCCTGTTCCCGCTGTACGACCGCAACCCGCAGACCTACGTGCCCAACATCTACTTCGCCAAGCCCGGCGATTACCAGAAGGCCACACAGCGCATCTGGCACACGCCGCAGCAGGCGAGCTACATCAGTCTGCCGGTGCGCTGAGCGCCGCTGCAGGGCGGTCGTGCGGGTGTGCAGCGCCGGCGAAGCCGGCGCATTCCGTGTGCGCGGCATGCCGTATCGCGCCGCCGCGCACCCGGCTCACAGACGCAGTGCGTCCAGCACCAGCGAGAATGCCGGCGAGTGCTGGCGGCGGCTGGGGTAGTAGAGGTGGTAGCCGGAGAACGGCGGGCACCAGTCTTCCAGCACCCGCACCAGGCGCCCGTCTTCGAGATGGGGTGCGAATTCCTGCTCGGGCAGGAACGCGATGCCGAGTCCATCCAGCGCGGCGCGCACGATCGGCGGCGAGGTGCTGAAGATCACCTGGCCTTCGACCCGCACGTTCACCTGCCGGTTGCGCCGCTCGAACTCCCACACGTAGATGCCGCCATGGGTGGGGAAGCGGATGTTGATGCAGCGGTGTTGGGTCAGGTCGCCCGGTAGCTTGGGCACCGGTCGCTGCTGGAAGTAGGCCGGCGCCGCGGCCGCAGCCATGCGCAGCGGCGGTCCGATCGGCATCGCGATCATGTCCTTGTCCAGGCTTTCGCCCAGGCGCACGCCGGCATCGAAACGGTCGGCGACGATGTCGCGGAAGCCGTAGCTGACATCGAATTCGATCTGCACGTCCGGGTAGCGCTGCAGCACCGGGGTCAGCTTGGGCAGCAGGGTGGTGCGCAGGATGTGGTCGCCGCTGGTGATGCGCACGATCCCCGCGGGCTTGTCGCGCAGGGCGGTCAGCGCGTCCAGTTCCGACTCGATCTCGTCGAAGCGGTTGCCGATGGCCTGCAGCAGGCGCTGGCCCGCCGCGGTGGGCGAGACGCTGCGCGTGGTACGCGTGAGCAGGCGGATCTGCAGCCGCGTTTCCAGCGCCTTGATCGCCTGGCTGAGCGCCGACTGGCTGACGCCCAGCGCCGCGCCGGCGCGGGTGAAGCTGCCTTCCCGGGCGACGGTGACGAAGGCCAGCAGGTCGTTGAGGTTGCGTCGTGCCATGGGTCAAGTCTGACAGTCCGATTGATTAGATGGACTAATAGGGGGTGCAAGGATTCATCATCTTATCAGCCGGGTGCGGTGTGCCGACAATGGCCATCCTCCCGTCTCACCGGAACCCCACCATGTCCGTCAACGCCTACGGCACCTACGCCGGCGACCAGCCCCTCGAGCCGATGCGGATCGCGCGCAGTGCCCCCGGCCCGCACGACGTGCGCATCGACATCGCGTTCTGCGGCATCTGCCATTCCGACCTGCACCAGGCGCGCGGCGAATGGGCCGGCACCCGGTTCCCGTGCGTGCCGGGCCACGAGATCGTGGGCCGGGTCGCAGCGGTCGGCGCGCATGTCGCCGGTTTCCAGCCCGGCGATCTGGTCGGCGTCGGCTGCATCGTCGACAGCTGCAGGCACTGCGAGGAGTGCGACAGCGGGCTGGAGAACTACTGCGACGGCATGACCGGAACCTACAACTTCCCGACCGCCGACGCGCCCGGCCACACCCTGGGCGGCTATTCGCAGCAGATCGTGGTCCACGAACACTACGTGCTGCGCATCCGCCATCCGGCACGGCAACTGGCGGCGGTGGCGCCGCTGCTGTGCGCGGGCATTACCACCTATTCGCCACTGCGCCATTGGGGTGCCGGCCCCGGCAGGAAGGTGGGCGTGGTCGGCATCGGCGGGCTCGGCCACGTCGGCGTGAAGCTGGCCCACGCGATGGGCGCGCATGTCGTCGCGTTCACCACTTCCGATGCCAAGCGCGACGCTGCCTTCGCATTGGGCGCCGACGAGGTGGTGGTGTCGCGCAATGCGCAGGAGATGGCGGCGCATACGCAGAGTATCGACCTGATCGTCAACACGGTCGCCGCGCCGCACGACCTGGACGCGTTGCTGGCCCTGCTCAAGCGCGATGGCGCGATGGTGCTGGTCGGCGCGCCGGCCAGCCCGCACCCGTCGCCGGCGGTGTTCAACCTGATCCTGAAGCGCCGCACTCTGGCCGGCTCGATGATCGGCGGCATTGCCGAGACCCAGCAGATGCTGGATTTCTGCGCCGAGCACGACATCGTCGCCGACATCGAACTGATCCGCGCCGACCAGATCGACGCCGCCTACGAGCGGATGCTGCAGGGCGATGTGAAGTATCGCTTCGTCATCGACAACGCCACCTTGGCCGCCTGACCGGAGAGACAGATGAAACGACTGCTGCTGATACTGGCCCTGGCGGCCAGCGCATCCACTGCGATGGGACAAGACATGGCCAATGGCGCGAACAACTTCTACAAGAGCGACACGCTGACCGCGGAAAAGGTCTCCTTCCGCAACCAGTACCGGATGACGATCGTGGGCAACCTGTTCGTGCCCAAGCAGCGCAAGGGCGGCGTCCGTTATCCGGCGATCATCGTCGGACACCCGATGGGCGCGGTGAAGGAGCAGAGTTCGAACCTCTATGCGCAGAAGCTGGCCGAGCAGGGCTTCGTTACCCTGGCGATCGACCAGTCGTTCTGGGGCGAGAGCCAGGGCCAGCCACGCAACGCGGTGCTGCCGGACCTCTATGCCGAGGCGTTCAGCGCGGCGGTGGATTATCTCGGCAGCCAGGCGTTCGTGGACCGCGAGCGCATCGGCGTGCTCGGCATCTGCGGCAGCGGCAGCTTCGTCATCAGCGCGGCCAAGATCGACCCGCGCATGAAGGCCATCGCTACCGTGAGCATGTACGACATGGGCGCCGCCAACCGCGATGGGTTGAATCACGCGCAGACCCTCGAGCAACGCAAGCAGATCATCGCCGCCGCGGCGCGACAGCGCGACGTGGAATTCAGCGGCGGGAAGGCCGAGTACACCGGCGGCACGGTGCATGCGCTCGATGCGCGGACGCATCCGATCCAGCGCGAGTTCTACGACTTCTACCGAACCGCACGCGGCGAGTTCACCCCGGCGGGCTCTTCGCCTGCGCTCACCACGCATCCGACTCTGACCAGCAACGTCAAGTTCATGAACTTCTATCCGTTCGCCGACATCGAGACCATCGCGCCGCGGCCGATGTTGTTCATCGCCGGCGACCAGGCGCACTCGAAGGAGTTCAGCGAGGAAGCGTTCCGCCTGGCGGGGCAGCCGAAGGAGTTGTACTGGGTGAAGGGCGCCGGCCACGTGGATCTCTACGACCGCACCGACCTGATCCCGTTCGACAAGCTGACATCCTTCTTCAAGCAGCACCTGGGCGCGCCGTGAGCGCACGCATGACGAATCGCCCGCGCCATCCGGCGCTGCCGCCGACCGCACTCAGGCATGCAACTGGCCGCTGCCGCCACGGCGCAGCGCGGTGAGTGCGCCGCTGCAGGCAAGTGCAGGACCCGGGCCGCGCGACGCCACGCCGCAGCCTGCGCACTGGGGCGGCGTGTGCGCGATGACGCTGTGCGTGTTCGCGCTGATCGCGTCGGAGTTCATGCCGGTCAGCCTGCTGACGCCGATGGCCGCCGATCTGCGTGTCAGCCAAGGCCTGGCCGGCTACGGCATCGCCATCTCCGGTGCGTTCGCGGTGCTCACCAGCCTGTCCATTCCCGCCTTGGCCGGCGCCATGGACCGCAAGCGCCTGTTACTGGCGCTGACCGGGCTGATGGCGGTGTCCGGCGCGGTGGTCGCGCTGGCCCCGAACTATCCGACCTACATGGCCGGCCGCGCGCTCATCGGCGTGGTGATCGGCGGCTTCTGGTCCATGTCGGCCGCGACCGCGATGCGCCTGGTGCCGCCCGCGCAGGTACCGCGTGCTCTGGCCATCTTCAATGGCGGCAACGCGTTGGCCACGGTGGTCGCGGCCCCGCTCGGAAGCTACCTGGGCGCGGTGATCGGCTGGCGCGGCGCGTTCCTGTGCCTGGTGCCGGTGGCGGCGCTCGCGTTCGCCTGGCAGTGGGCCAGCCTGCCGGCCATGGCCGCGGCGCGCGCGGCAGGCGCGCGCAACGTGTTCGTGTTGCTTCGGCACCGAGCGGTCGCCTTGGGCATGGCGGCCTGCGCTGCGTTCTTCATGGGGCAGTTCGCGTTGTTCACCTACGTGCGCCCGTTCCTGGAAACCGTGACGCTGGCGAACGTGCCCACGCTGTCGCTGCTTCTGCTCGGAATCGGTGTGGCCGGTCTCGTCGGTACCACGCTCGTCGGCGTCGCGCTCGAGCGCGGCCTGTATCGCACCTTGATCGCGATTCCGCTGCTGATGGCGGCGATCGCCTTGCTGCTGATTGCATTCGGCGCGCGCGTCGCTGCCGTGGCCGCATTGCTGGGACTGTGGGGATTGCTGGCCACCGCTGCGCCGGTGGGATGGTGGAACTGGATCGCGCGGGTGCTGCCCGGCAACGCCGAGGCCGGCGGCGGCTTGATGGTGGCGGTGATCCAGTTGGCCATCGCCCTGGGTTCGACCATCGGCGGCATGCTGTTCGATCGCAATGGCTACGCGGCGACCTTCGTGGCCAGCGCCGCGCTGCTGCTGCTCGCGGCCGCGCTGACCTGGCGCGCATCGCGCGCGAACGCGGCGCGCGGCGCATGAGCCGGCGCGTTCGCCGCAGGTCGGCGCCATGGCCATGACCCGGCAACCAGACGATGGCGAGGCGAGGCCCGGCGCGCAGCGGCCCGTCGCCGGCAACGGCGCCGGGCATCGCAGGCGACGCTGGGCGCTGCGCTGGCCGATACTGCTGGTCGGCTTGCCGGCACTCGGCGCTTTTGCGGCCGGCATGCGCGCGGAGGCGGCGCCGCCCGCGGCCGCCGCGGCATCCATCACTCCGGAGGACGCACGCATGTGGATGACCGTCGGCGATCGCCGTTTCGCCATCGCCTTGGCCGACAACACGGCCGCCCGCGCGTTCGCCGCGCAGTTGCCGCTGGTGCTGGACATGGCCGAACTCAACGGCAACGAGAAACACGCCGAACTGCCGCAGCCGCTGCCGGCGGCTCCGCGCCGGCCAGGCACGATCCATGCCGGCGACCTGATGCTCTACGGCGCGCAGACGCTGGTCGTGTTCTATGCGAGCTTCGGTTCCGCCTATTCCTACACGCGGCTGGGACGTGTCGACGACCCGACTGCGCTGGCGCAGGCACTGGGCCGGGGCGACGTCCGGGTCGCATTCACCAACGACTAGCGGACGCCCCGCGTTCACCGCCGCAGGCCTCGCGCCGCCAGCGCCAGCCGCGTCCGCAGGGGTTTGCCGCAGACACAAAAAAACCCGGAAAACTGACGTTTTCCAGGCTTCTTGTGACCGTAAAACTGGTCGGGGAGACAGGATTCGAACCTGCGACCTCTACGTCCCGAACGTAGCGCTCTACCAGACTGAGCTACACCCCGAAGGAGCCGCACATGATACGGGGGTCACCCGCATTCGGCAAGATCCTTTGCGAAAAAATTTCAGTCGGCGGCGTCGGCGGCGGCGCCCTCGCGCGCCTCGAACCACATGCCGTTGAGGATGGCGGCGGTGGAGGCCAGGCCGACACCGAGAATCCAGGCGAAGTACCACATGCTGCAATCTCCTATGCGAATGGGTTGAACGCGCTCAGTACGCGTTGGGGTTGTCGTCCATCGACGCGGCGCTGACCTTGCCCTTCAGCACCCGGTACACCCAGGTGGTGTAGCCGATGATGATCGGCAGGAACAGCGCAGTAGCCAGCAGCATGATCCACAGGGTCAGGCGGCTGCTCGAGGCGTCCCACACGGTCAGGCTGGAGCCGGGCTGGCTGGAGGAGGGCAGCAGGAACGGGAAGATCGCAAAGCCGACGGTGAGGATGATGCCGGCGATGGCCGCGCCCGAGGCGAGGAAGGCCAGCCCGCCGCGGCGCTTGTGCAGCAGCACCGCGCTGAGCAGCAGGCCGAGCAGGCCGGCCACCGGCGCCAGTGCGGTCAGCGGCATCGACTGATAGTTGTGCATCCAGCCACCGACCTCGCCGAGCACCGCGGTCTTCAGCAGCGGGTTGGTGGCGCCGTCGGTGACCGCTTGCGAGGTCACGTCATAGCCGGGCAGGCCCAGCGCCACCCACACGCCGCCGGCGGCGAACAGCGCGCACGCCACCAGCGCCGCCACGCTGCCGTAGCGGGCCGCGCGCTCGGCTACCGGGCCGTCGGTCTTCAGCACCAGCATCGCCGCGCCGTGCGCCACCAGCATGCTCACGCTGAGCAGGCCGGCGAGCAGCGCGAACGGCATCAGCAGGCCGAAGAACGTGCCGGTGTAGAACACCCGCAGGGTGTCGTCGAAGTGGAACGGCACGCCCAGCACCACGTTGCCCACCGCCACGCCCATGATCAGCGCCGGGATGAAGCCGCCGACGAACAGCGCCCAGTCCCAGCCGTTGCGCCAGCGCTGGCTGGGCAGTTTGCCGCGGAACTTGAACCCGACCGGGCGCAGGATCAGCGCGAACAGGATCACGAACATCGCCAGGTAGAAACCGGAGAAGCTGACCGCGTACAGCGGCGGCCAGGCGGCGAAGATCGCGCCGCCGCCGAGCACCAGCCAGACCTGGTTGCCTTCCCAGACCGGGCCGATGGTGTTGACCACCAGCCGGCGTTCGGCGTCGTTCCTGGCCACGAACGGCAGCAGCGCGCCGACGCCCAGGTCGAAACCGTCCATCACCGCGAAACCGATCAGCAGGATGCCGAGCAGCAGCCACCAGATCAGGCGCAGCGTGGTGTAGTCCAATGCAATGAAGTCCATCGTCATTCTCCTGCCGGGATCAGAGTTGACCGGCGGCCGCGGTGGCGGCAAGGGGCGCGGCGGGGCGCGGGGTCGGCTGCAGCAGCGCGGGCAGGTGGTCCGGGCCCTTGCGGATCGCCTTGAGCATCAGCTTGATCTCGATGACCAGCAGCACGGTGTAGATCGCCACGAAGCCGGCCAGGGTGATCAGGATCTCGTGCAGGGCCAGGCCGGAGGCGGCGTAGAACGTCGGCAGCACGCCTTCCACCGCCCACGGCTGGCGGCCGTACTCGGCGACGAACCAGCCGCATTCGATCGCGATCCACGGCGCCGGCAGGGACCACAGCGCCAGCTTCAGGAACCAGCGCTTGTCCTCGAAGTTGTGCTTGCACGAGAACCACATCGCGGCGATGAAGAACGCAATCAGGTAGAAGCCCAGGCCGGCCATGACCCGGAATGTCCAGAACAGCGGCAGCACGCGCGGCACGGTGTCCAGCGCGGCCTTGGAGATTTCTTCCGGCGTGGCGTTGAGGATGTCGTCGCGATAGCGCTTGAGCAGCAGGCCGTGGCCCAGATCCTGCCAGTGGCGGTCGAACACCTCACGCGCCTGCACGTCGTTGCGGTCGGCCTTGAGCCGTTCCAGCGCACCGTAGGCGATCTGGCCGCCGCGGATGCGGTGCTCGGCACGCCCGACCAGTTCCAGGATGCCGGGAATCGGCGTGTTCAGCGAGCGCGTGGCGACCAGGCCCATCAGGTACGGCACCTTGATCGCGTAGTCGTTCTTGCCGGTGGCCTGGTTGGGAATGCCGAAGGCGGTGAAGTCGGCCGGGGCCTGTTCGGTCTCCCACATCGCCTCGATCGCGGCCAGCTTCATCTTCTGGTGTTCGTTGGCGGCATAGCCGCTCTCGTCGCCGAGCACCACCACCGACAGCGAGGACGCCAGGCCGAACGCGGCGGCCACCGCGAACGAGCGCCGCGCGATGTCGCGGTGCGTGCCGCGCAGCAGGAACAGCGCGCTGATCGACATCACGAACACCGCGCCGGTCACGTAGCCGGCGCTGACCGTGTGCACGAACTTGGCCTGCGCCACCGGGTTGAACACCACCGCCATGAAGTCGACCACTTCCATGCGCATCGTGTCCGGGTTGAACACCGCGCCGGTAGGGTTCTGCATCCAGCCGTTGGCGATCAGGATCCACACCGCCGACAGGTTGGTGCCCAGCGCCATCAGCCAGGTCACCATCAGGTGCTTGACCGGCGAGAGCTTGTTCCAGCCGAAGAAGAACAGGCCGATGAAGGTGGCTTCCAGGAAGAACGCCATCAGCCCTTCGATCGCCAGCGGCGCGCCGAAGATATCGCCGACGTAGTGGCTGTAGTAGGACCAGTTCATGCCGAACTGGAACTCCATGACGATGCCGGTAGCCACGCCCATCGCGAAGTTGATGCCGAACAGCACGCCCCAGAACAGCGCCATGCGCCGCCAGACTTCCTTGCGGGTCATGACGAACACGCTCTCCATGATCGCGATCATGAAGGACAGGCCGAGGGTGAGCGGGACGAACAGGAAGTGGTACATGGCGGTCATGGCGAACTGCAGCCGCGACAGCTCTACGACAGTGGTGTCGATCATGGCTGTGCTACCTCGTGGGGAATGTGCATCTGGGTGGCCGGGTGGCGGTAGGTTGAGGGCGATGTTCCGCTTCCGCCGCGCGCGGGGCCTTGATCCAGATCAATGCCCTTGCCGGCCGCGATCGGCATCGTGGCGGCACGCGGCGGTCCCCATCCGGATGCCGCCTTACAATGGCGGCCCGTTCGCCGCGCAGAGTCCGTTTTGACCGATCCCGCCGAGTCGTCCGCCGCATCGCCTGCCGAGTCGCCGCACCTGCGGCAGCAACGCGTGCGCTGGCTGGCGTCGCTGGCCAGCGCGGCGCGTGGGCGGCAACGGCTGGCCGCGGCCGCGATCAGCCTGTCCGGGGCGCTGCTGATCGTGCAGGCCGGCGCCATCGCCTGGCTGCTGCAGGCCTTGCTGGTGGAGGGTAGTGAACTGCCGCAGGCGCTGCCCGCGTTCGCCGTCCTGGCGCTGGTGCTGGTCGTGCGCGCGCTGCTCGGCGCCTGCGCGCAGCGCGCCGCCGGCGATGTCGCCGATGCGGCGAAGTTCGAACTGCGCCGGCGCGTGTACCGGCGCCTGCTGCAGCGCGGCCCGCTGTGGCTGCGCGGCCAGCGCAATGGTGAACTGGGCGAATTGCTGCTGGCCCACGGTGACGCGCTGGACGGCTACTACGCCGGCTACCAGCCGGCGCGGCTGGAAGTGAGCGTGGTGCCGTTGCTGATCCTGCTGGCGGTCGGCTGGAGCGACTGGGTGGTGGGCTTGCTGCTGCTGTTCACCGCGCCGCTGGTGCCGATCTTCATGATGCTGGTCGGTTGGGGCGCCGAAGCGGCCGGGCGCCGCCAGCTGCGCGAGCTGGCGCGGATGGGCGGGCATTTCGCCGACCGGCTCAAGGGCCTGGGCCTGCTGCGCCTGTACGGCCGCGGCGAGGACGAACTGCGCGGCATCGCCGCCGCCGCCGAGGGCGTGCGCGAACGGACCCTGAAAGTGCTGCGCATCGCCTTCCTGTCTTCGACCGTGCTCGAGTTCTTCGCCTCGGTCAGCGTGGCGATGGTGGCGATGTACCTGGGCCTGAGCTACCTGGGCATGATCGCGCTGCACGCGGCGGTGCCGACCCTGGGCGTGGGCGTGTTCTGCCTGCTGCTGGCCCCGGAGTTCTATGCGCCGCTGCGGCGCCTGGCCGCGCACTACCACGACCGCGCCAACGCGCTGGCGGCGGCGGCCGAGGTGGAGCGGTTGCTTGGCGCGTTGCCGGATGCGGCGGCAGCGCTGGCGCCGTCTGTGTCGTCGCCGGCCGTTGCCGCGCCGGCGCTCTCGTCGCTGGCGCCGCCGTTGTCTGTGCCACCTGCGCCCGCGATGCCGTCAGCGCCTGATGGATCCGCAGTGCCGTCGCCTGCAGCACCGCCGACGCCTGCGGTGCCTGCAACGCTCGCACTACCTGAAAAGCCTTCAGTCCCCGCAGTGCCCATGGCGCTGGCGACGCCGGCAGCGCCCGCGCAGCCTCTGTTGCGCGCCGAAGGACTGACGCTGCGCCCACAAGGCGCGCGCTGCGACGCGCTGCAGGATCTGTCCTTCAGCCTGCAGCCCGGCCAGCGCCTGGCCCTGGTCGGACCTAGCGGCAGCGGCAAGAGCACGCTGCTCGAAGCGCTGGCCGGCTGGCTACCGCCGCGCGCCGGCAGCCTGCAAATGCGTCCCGGATTGCGCGTCGGCTACGCCGGGCAGCGCCCGTACCTGTTTCATGGCAGCATCGCCGACAACCTGCGCCTGGCCGCTCCGTGGGCCAGCGCCGCGCAGCTGCACGCCGCGGCCGAGGCGGCGCAGGTCATGCGCTTCGCCGCGCATCTGCCGCTGGGCCTGGAGACCGTGATCGGCGAGCGCGGCTTCGGCCTGTCCGGCGGCGAGGCGCGGCGCATCGGCCTGGCGCGGCTGCTGCTGCGCGATCCCGAACTGTTGCTGCTCGACGAACCCACCGCCTTCCTCGACCCGGACACCGAAACCGAACTGCTGCGCACCCTGGCCGCCTTCAGCCACGGCCGCAGCGTGATCGTCGCCACCCACAGCGAGGCCGCGATGCGTTGGGCCGACTGCGTGCTGCGATTGCCGGCGCGCGCAGCGATGGACGACGCGATCGGAGCGGCGCCATGAGCGGCCCCATGCGCGACGACGACCTGCGCAGCGTGTTCGGCCGCCACCTCGGCCGCCTGCTGCTGACCGCGCTGCTGCTGTTGTGCACGATGCTGGCCGGGGTCGGCCTGCTCGGCCTGTCCGGCGGCTTCCTGACCGCCGCGGCGCTGGCCGGCGTGGCCGGCATGGGCAGCGGCTTCAACTTCTTTTCGCCCTCGGCCGGCATCCGTGCCTTGACCTTCGCGCGCATCGCTTCGCGCTACGGCGAAAAGCTGGTCGGCCACGACGCCACCTTGCGCATCGCCCGCGACCTGCGCGTGTGGTTCTTCCGCCGCGCGCTGCCGTTGGCGCCGGCCAAACTCGGCGCCAGCCGCACCGGCGAGCTGCTGGCGCGCCTGATGTCGGATATCGGCGAGGTCGATGGCCTAGTGGTCCGCGCGTTGGCGCCGCTGGCGGCGTTGTTGGGTATCGGCGTGGCCGGCGTGGCCGCGGCGGCCGCGATCTACTGGCCGGCGGCGCTGCTGTTGGCGATGCTGGCCGTGGCGATCGGCGCCGGCGTGCCGTGGCTGGTCGCGCGCGGCGGCCGCGTGCGCGAGCAGCGCCGCGCGCAGCAGCGCGAGATGCTACGCACGCTGGCCTACGAAGGCCTGGAAGGCGCCGCCGACCTGGCCGCGCTGGACGCGCAGGCCGACTGGATCGCGCGCGTGGACGCCAGCGCGCACGACCTACGCGCGCAGGACCGCCAGCAGCGGCAGCGCCTGATCGGCGGCAATGCGCTGCACGCGCTGTGCGCCGCGCTGGGCTTGCTGGCGATGCTGTGGATCGCGCTGGGCGCGGCGCGCGCCGATCTGATCGGCGCCGAGCAGGCGGCCGGATTGATCTTCCTCACCGTGGCCCTGCTCGAAGTCTGGGCCGGTGCCGGCCTGGCCTGGCAGGCGCTGCAATCCGGCCGCGTCGCCGCGCAGCGGCTGCAGGCCATCGCCGGCCAGAGCGCGCCGGTGGCCGACGCCGCACAGCCGCAACCGCTGCCCGATGTCGGCGACGTGCAGTTCGACGGCGTGGTCTTCGCCTGGCCCGGCGAAACCAGGAATGTGCTCGACGGCATCGACCTGCATATCGCCCCAGGCGAGCGCGTCGCCATCTGCGGCGACAGCGGCAGCGGCAAGACCACGTTGTCGGCGCTGCTGCTGCGCTTGTGGGATCCGCAGCAGGGTAGCGTCCGTTATGCCGGCGTGAACCTGCGCGAGCTGGCCCAGGCGCAATGGCACCAGCGCATCGCCTGGCTGCCGCAGGGCGCGCCGGTGTTCGCCGGCAGCGTGCGCGACAACCTGCGCCTGGGCGCGGCCGACGCCGACGCCGACGACGCCACGCTGCAGCGCGCGCTCGCCGACGTGCGCCTGGACGCGTGGCTGCACGAGGTCGGCGGCCTGGACGCCTGGCTGGGCGAGAACGGCGCGACCATGTCGGCAGGCCAGGCGCGACGCTTGGCCCTGGCCCGCGCGCTGCTGCGCAACGCGCCGCTGCTGGTGCTGGACGAGCCCACCGAGGGCCTGGACGTGGACACGGCGCAGGCCTTGCTGCGCGACCTGACCAGCGCGCTCGGGAAGCGCAGCCTGCTGCTGATCAGTCACGACGCGCTGCCCGATGGCGTGGTGCACGCGCGTTATCAGTTACAGCAGGGGCGGCTCGTGCCGCTGAACTGAGCCGCACCGGTAGCGTGTCGGGTCAGTTAGCCATTGGTGCCGTCTGCGGCGAACGCAGCGCACAGGCATGCGCCGCGCCAGGCGCACACGGGCCGTGCCGCGGCGCGGATCACGCGCTCAGCAAATTGCGCAACGCCTGCGCGTCCGCCGCCAGCAGCAGCCAGGCCAGCGCGAACAGGTTGAGCAGCACCGCGGCCCAGAACACGAACTGAAAGCTGGTCTTGCGCGATTTATGCCGAAACTGGCCCTGCGCGAACAGCGCGCCTGGCCAGCCGCCGGCCAGCGCCAGCAATTGCAGCGTCGCCTCCGGGGTCCGCCACTGGCCGCGCTGTGCCGCCGATTTGTCGATGCCATACAACAGCAACGCGGCGGCGCTGCAGCCCAGGTAGCAGACCGCCAGCCACCACGGCACGCGCCCGCTCGCTGCGGCGCCGACGATGGCCAGCAAGGCGCCGGCACCGAGCCAGCGTCGCGGCAGCCAGGGCGCGGCATGCGCCGCCCCGCGGCGTGCGCCCGGCACTGTGGCGCGAACCGCGTGGATACGCACGGCGGACACGCGCCCACGCGCATCGGTCGCGGTTTCGTAGGTGATCGCATCGCCGTCGCGCGGCCGCCGACCCCCGCGCCGCTCGAACGCCTGGATATGCACGAATGAGCGCGTGCCGCCGCCGTTGGGAACGACAAAGCCGAAACCGCTAGCGTCGTTCCAATCGCTCAGGCGTCCTTGATAGCGCACCGTACGGGCATCGCGCGTGTCGCGGCTCAGCATTGCGCCAGGAACGCGCGCACCGCCGGGCCGAAACGCGCGAAATCGACCAGGAACGCATCGTGTCCCTGCGGCGAGTCCAGGCCCAGGAACTGCGCGTCGGCGCCGCCGGCGCGCAGGCCGTCGGCGATCTGCTGCTGTTGCTGCACCGGGAACAGGATGTCGGTGTTGGCGCCGATCGCCAGCGCGCGTTCGATGCGGATCGTCGCCAGCCCGGCAAGCACGTGGCCGCCGGCGTATTCGGCCAGGTCGAACCAGTCCATCGAACGGCTCAGGTACAGGTAGCAGTTCGGGTCGAAGCGGCGCACGAAGCGTCGCGCATGGCCTTCCAGGTAGCTTTCGACCTGGAATTCCAGGCCGAACGGATCCTCGTCGGCCTGGTCCGAATCCAGCCGCACGCGGCCGAAGCGGCCATCCCATTCCAGCGCCGAGCGGTAGGTGATGACGCCCAGCTTGCGCGCCATGCGCATGCCCGACTCCGGATAGGTGGCCTCGTCGTAGTCGCCGCCGTTCCAGTTCGGATCCAGGCGGATCGCCTCGCGCTGCAGCGAGCGGATCGCGATCGAGAACGGCAATGCCTGCGCGCTGCCGGAGATGTTGATGTGGCTGCGCGCCAGCCCCGGGTGTTGGCGCAGCAGCGCCAGCGCGGTCATGCCGCCCATCGAGTTGCCGATCACGCACGCCAGCCGCTCGATGCCCAGCGCGCGCACCACGTGCGCGGCGGCATCGGCCACGTCTTCGATCGACAGCTCGGGGAAGCGCAGGCGATATGGCTGCGCGTCGTCCGGATTCGGCGAGGCCGGGCCGGTCGAGCCCTTGCAGCTGCCCAGCGAATTCACGCAGATCACGAACCAGCGCTGCGTGTCGATCGGCTTGCCGGCGCCGAGCATCGCCTCCCACCAGCCGGGGCTGGGATCGTCGGCATGCGCGGCGGCGTGCGCGTCCGGCGACAGCCCGGTGACGATCAGGATCGCGTTGCCGCGGTCCGCGGCCAGCGTGCCCCAGGTCTCGTAGGCGACGCGCGCATCGCGCAGCTGGCCGCCGCGCTTCATCGGGAACGGCGAGGGCAGGGCGAGGAAGCGGCTGCCGGGAGGGATGAATTCGGTCATGCGCCGATTCTAGCCGTGCCGCGGCGGCCGCGGCGTGCGTGCGGCGTGGCGAAGGACGGTGCGGAGGCGACGCGCGCGAGGTCGATGCTCTTGTAGGAGCGGCTTCAGCCGTGACATGGGCGCCGGAAGGATGTCGGCTGCGGAAAATTGCTGTCGCGGCTGAAGCCGCTCCTACAGGGACGCCGAGCTATGGCTTGCCGAGCACCAACTCCACTGGCGTCGCCGTCGGCAGCGTTACCGTCACCGGTGCCGATTCCAGGTCGCCTTCCTGGCGCATCGCGTTGCCGCTGTTCGAGAGCCGCGCCAGCACCTGCACCTGCTTGAGCTGCGACAGCTTCTGCGTCGGCATCGGGCTGTCGCCGTCGCTCAGGGTCACGCGCAGCGGCAGCGATTGCAGCGGATGCTTCTGCACCGCGACCGGCATCTGCGGGCCGCCGGGCACGCGCGCGATCACGAATACACTGGCGTCGCCGCGCAGGCGCACGCGTGCGGCGAAGTCCGGGTCCAGCGACACCGCAACGGTGAGCGTGCCGGCAGTGGCGGGTGCAGACGAAGCGGCAGGGTTCTGCGCGGCTGTTGCGCTTGCCGCAGCCGTCGCCGCTGCGCCTGGTGCGGCGGCCGGCAGCGCCGGCAAGCCGGCATCGGCACGTGCCGCGTCGATCTGCGGGCGCAGCGCGGCGGCGGTGGCGGCATCCACGCGCGGCAGCAGCGCTTCCCAGGTCGCGGCGGCCTCGGCGTGCTGGCCGCGCTGGCGCTGCGCGATGCCCAGGAACCAGGCGGCGCGCTCGTTGTTCGGTTCGACCTGCAAGGCATGCTGCAGCCAGGCGACGCCTTGCGCATCGAACTGCCGCTGCGGCGTGGCCAGCGCGCGCGCTTCGGCCGCCTGCACCAGCCATTGCGCTTCATCCGGCGCCAGCTGCACCGCGCGTGCGAACGCGGCGGCGGCTTCGTTGGGGCGGCCCAGCGACATCTGCGAACGCGCCAGCAGCGCCCAGCCTTCGGCGCGGCCGGGATCCTTGGCCAGCGCCGCCTGCAACTGCGCCACGCCGTCTTCCAGGTTGCGCGGCGCTTCGCGGTTCTGCGCCTGCAGCGCGCGTGGCGTGCCGACCAGCGCATACAGCGCGGCGGCCGCCACGCCCAGCGCCAGCACCGCGACCGCGAGCAGCGGCGCGCCGCCGCGGCTGCGCCGCAACGGCCACAGCACCGCGCCGAACACGAGCGCGGCCAGGACCGCCGCGGCGGCATGCATGCCCCAGCTCAGCATCGCCTCACCATTCCTGTTCCTCCTGCGCCGGCGGCGCAGCGGCGGCCGGCGCGCGACGGCGCACCACCCAGACCACGAGCAGCGCACCGGCGCCGAGCAGCAGCAACGGCCCGAACCACAGCAGCCAGGTGCGCGCTTCCACCTGCGGCCGGTACAGCACGAACTCGCCGTAGCGATCGACCAGGAAGCGCTTGATCTCCGCGTCCGAACGCCCCTGCTGCATCAGTTGCAGCACTTCGCGGCGCAGGTCCAGCGCGATCTGCGCATGCGAGTCGGCCAGCGACTGGTTCTGGCATTGCACGCAGCGCAGTTCGGCGGTCAGCGCATGGAAGCGCGCTTCCTCGGCCGCCGAACGGTAGGCCAGCGGGGTCTGATCGGCCACCGGCTGCGCGCCAGCGTGCCCGGCGCACGCCAGCAACATCAGCAGCAGCGCGAGCCAACGGCGCGTCACGGTGCGGCCCGGCCCTGCTTGGCGGCCGGCGCGTCGCGCTCGGCCTGCAGCAGCGCCGGCAGCAGTTCGTCCTGCACGATCTGGTCGGTCAATGCGCCCGAATGCTTCCAGCGCACCACGCCGTGCGCGTCGACCAGGAAGGTCTCCGGCGCCGCGGCCACGCCCCAGTCGATCGCGGTGCGTCCTTCCGGATCGAACAGCACCACGAAGAACGGATTGCCCAACTGCTCCAGCCAGTGCAGCGCGTCTTCGCGAGTGTCCTTCCAGTCGTAGCCGATCACCCGCACGCGCTTGGTCAGCGCGAAGCGGGTCAGCACCGGATGTTCCTCGCGGCAGGTGGCGCACCAGCTGCCCCACACGTTTAGCACGTACGGCGCGCCGCGCAGTTCGGCGCTGCGCACGCGGATCGACGCATCGTGCAGCACCGGTAGTTCAAACGCCGGCGCCGGCTTGCCGATCAGCGCCGACGGCAGCGCATCGCGATCGGCCACTCCGGAACGCTGCACCGCATAGAACATCAGCGCCAGCAGGCCGAGGAAGAACAGGGTGCCGAGCACGATGGCAGCGAGCGGCAGGCGGCGTGGAGCGGGAGCGGACATCAGGATTTCTCCGGGGAACGACGGAAGCGCCGGTCGCCGGCGGTGACGAAGCCACCCAGCGCCATCAGCGCCGCGCCGAGCCAGATCCAGCGAACGAACGGTTTGACATGCAGGCGCATCGCCCAGGCGTTGCCGCCCAGCGGTTCGCCCAGGGCGATATAGACGTCGCCGAACAGGCCGGGATGGATGCCGGCCTCACTCAGGCTCTGCCCACCGCTGGCGTAGACGCGCTTTTCCGGATGCAGCAGCGCCAGCGGGCGGTCGTCGCGCAGCACCTGCACGTGCGCGCGTTCGGACACGTAGTTGGGGCCGCGGATCTCGTCCAGGCTCTGGAACTCGAAGCGGTAGCGGCCCATCTGCAGGCTCTGCCCCGGCGCCAGCGCCACTTCGCGTTGCTGGTCCAGCGCTTCCACCAGCAGCGCGCCGGTCAGGAACACGGCGATGCCGGCATGCGCCAGGGTCATGCCCAGCATCTCGGCGGTGAAGCGGCTGCCCTTGAGCTGGAAGCGGCTCCACACGAAACGCGCGGTGCCCAGCAGCACCCAGGCCGCGCCGGCCACGCCAGCGGCGGTCTTCCATGGTCCCTGCGGCGCCAGGAAGAAACCGAGCACGCCGGCCAGCAGCGCAAGCCCGGCCCACGGCGCCAGCAGCGCCAGCGGCCGCGACGGCTGTTCGCGCTGCCAGCGGGTCAGCGGGCCGAACGGCAGCAGCGCCACCAGCGGTGCCATCAGCACCAAGAACAGGGTGCCGAAGTAGGGCGGGCCGACCGACAGCTTGCCCAGTCCCAGCGCGTCGGCCAGCAGCGGATACAGCGTGCCCAGCAGCACCATCGCGCAGGCGCAGGTCAGCAGCAGGTTGTTGGCCAGCAGCAGGGTCTCGCGCGAGGACGCGGCGAAGCGCTGGCGTTCGTCGCCGGCGCTGGCGCCGACGCGCCCGCCGCGCAGCGCGTACAGCAGCAGCGCGCCGCCGCACACCAGGCTCAGGAACACCAGGATGAACAGGCCGCGGCCGGGATCGGCGGCGAACGAGTGCACGCTGGTCAGCACGCCCGAACGCACCAGGAACGTGCCCAGCAGCGACAGCGAGAACGCGGCGATCGCCAGCAGCAGCGTCCATGCGGTGAAGCTGCCGCGCTTTTCGGTCACCGCCTGCGAATGCAGCAGCGCCGCGCCGGCCAGCCACGGCATGAAGCTGGCGTTCTCCACCGGGTCCCAGAACCACCAGCCGCCCCAGCCCAGCTCGTAGTACGCCCACCAGCTGCCCAGCGCGATGCCGATGGTCAGGAAACCCCAGGCCACGTTGGTCCACGGCCGCGTCCAGCGCAGCCAGCGCGCATCGACATGGCCGTCGAGCAGCGCGGCGATGGCGAACGCGAACGGCACCGCGAAGCCGACGTAGCCGGCGTACAGCAGTGGCGGGTGGATCACCAGGCCCGGGTCCTGCAGCAGCGGATTGAGGTCGCGGCCTTCCAGCGGCGCCGGCAGCAGCCGCGCGAACGGATTGGAGGTGAACAGCAGGAACGCCAGGAATCCCAGGCTGACCAGCGCCAGCGTGCCGATCACCCGCGCCACCACCGGCGCCGGCAGGCTGCGCGAGAACAGCGCCACCGCGCCGGTCCACAGCGCCAGGATCAGCGTCCACAGCAGCAGCGAGCCTTCGTGCGCGCCCCATACCGCCGAATAGCGGTAGATCAGCGGCAGCAGCGAGTTGGAGTTCTCGGCCACGTAGGCCACCGAGAAATCCTGCACCAGGAACGCATGGGTCAGCACCGCGAAGGCGCCGGCGACCAGCGCCAGCTGCGCGAACGCGGCCGGCCGCGCCACCGCCATCCAGCGCGCGTCGCCGCGCTGCGCGCCGGCCAGCGGCACCGCCGCCTGCAGCAGCGCGGCGAGCAGGGCCAGGATCAGCAGGACTTGGCCGAGTTCAGGAAGCATGGGGCGTGCGCCGGGACTCGGGACCCGGGACTCGGGACTCGGAAAAGCCAATGCTCAGGCCGCGCGCGGTTTTGCTGTTACGCGTCCCGCGTCCCGAGTCCCGCGTCCCGCAAAAAACTCCAGTCACCGCGCCGCCTCCGCCACATCGTGCTTGCGATGCGCACTGCCCATCTTCTCTTCCAGTTCCTTGGGCATGTAGGTCTCGTCGTGCTTGGCCAGCACGTCCTCGGCCACGAACACGCCGTCGTGCATGCGGCCGGTGGCCACCACCGCCTGGCCTTCGCGGAACAGGTCGGGCAGGATCCGGTCGTAGCTGACGGTCAGCTGCGCATCGCCGTCGGTGACCCGGAACCGCGCCAGCAGCGAACCGGGCGCGCGCTGGAACGAGCCTTTCTCGACCATGCCGCCGAGGCGGAAGCGCGCATGCTCGGCGGTCTTGCCGGCCAGCACTTCGGCCGGGGTGTACAGGTAGGCGGTGTTGCGCTGCAGGGCCATCGCCACCAGCGTGGTGGTCAGGCTGGCGGCCAGCACCAGCACCATCAACAGCAGCAGGCGGCGCTTGCGTTGCGGGGTCATCGGCTCAGGTCCAGCGTGGCCGGGTCGGGCTTGGGCTGCTGCTTGCGCTGCGCGCGCAGCCGCGCCGCGCGCAGGGCGCCGCGCAGTTGCAGCCGCGCCAGCACGAAGTCGGCCAGCAGCACGCCGACGAACACCGCGTAGGCGCCGATCACATAGGGCAGGTAGTTCATCCGCGCGCCTCCGCCAGTTTCGCCACCCAGTCCTTGCCGGCCTCGCGGCGCAGGTTGTCGGCGCGTGCGCGCGCCAGCAGCGAGCCGGCGAACCAGAACTTGGTCGCCGCCACCATCAGCCACAGCGGCGGCAGCATGCTCGGGTCCATGCTCGACTGGCCGAACAGGCGGATGGTCTGGCCTTGGTGCAGCGAGTTCCACCACACCACCGAATAGCGGATCACCGGCAGCAGCACCACGCCGACGATGGCCAGCAGCCCGGCCGCGCGCGCGGCGTTGCGGCGGTCCTCGATCGCCAGGTACAGGCCCATCACCCCGATGTACAGGAACAGCAGGATCAGCTCGGTGGTCAGGCGCGGGTCCCAGTCCCACCAGGCGCCCCACATCGGCTTGCCCCAGATGCTGCCGGTCAGCAGGGTGATCACGGTGAAGGCGGCGCCGATCGGCGCGCAGGCCATCGCCAGCACCTCGCACAGCTTGATCCGCCAGACCTGCGCGATCGCCGCGTACAGCGCCATCAGCCCGAACACGAACAGGCTCATCCAGGCGCTGGGCACGTGGATGTAGAGGATGCGGAAGGCGTCGCTCTGCAGGCGGTCGGCCGGCACCACGAACAGCGCCTGCCAGATCCCCAGCCCGCCCAGCAGCAGCGCGGCCAGATAGCACCACGGCGTCCAGCGCGCGGCGAAGCGGTCGAAGGCGGGGGGCGAACCGAGTTGGTGGAACCAGCGGACGACGGAGGACATGCGGTCGATTCTAGCGGGCGGGGGGCTTGCTACGGTGCGGCGACAGCGGTGCGACGATGGAGCAGGACAACACGATGGTACGGCCCGCGCCGCGCCGGCGCTGCGCCAAATGCGCTCAGCTCAACGAGATGCGGATCGCCGCCGCCGCCGCCAGCGGCGCCAGCACCAGGCCCAGCACCAGCCCGGCCGCCAGCAGCAGCAGGCCGCCGCTGGGATCCAGGCCCTGCGCCGCGGCCGCCACGCTGCCGGCGCCGAACACCAGCACCGGCACGTACAGCGGCAGCGCCAGCAGCGCGACCAGGATCCCGGCGCGCTTCATGCTCACCGTCAGCGCCGCCACCACCGCGCCGATCAGGCTCAGCAGCGGCGTGCCCAGCGCCAACGATGCCAGCAGCACCGGCATGCGGTCATGCGGCAGGTGCAGCAATTCGCCGAGCAGCGGGGTCGCCACGATCAGCGGCAGCGCGGTGGTCAGCCAGTGCAGCAGCACCCGCACCAGCACCAGCCAGGCCAGCGGCACCGGCGCCAGCAGCCACTGTTCCAGCGAGCCGTCCTCGGCGTCGCCGCGGAACAGGCTGTCCAGCGCCAGCAGTCCGGCCAGCAGCGCCGCCAGCCACAGCGCGGCGCCGGCGACCTCGCCGAGCAGGCGCGGCTGGTTGCCCAGCGCCAACGCGAACAGGGCCACGATCAGCAGCGCGAACAGCGCCGGCTGCAGCGCATCGCCGCGGCGCCGCCACAGCAGGCGCAGGTCGCGCAGCAACAGCGCGCGGGTGGCCTGCCACAACGAGGGCACCGGTGCGGCCAGGCTCATGCAGCCACCCCGCTCAGGCTCAGCATGCGCGTGCGCACCGGGGGCGCGGCGTAGGCGCCATGGGTGGTGACCAGCGCCGCACCGCCGCTGCGCAGGTGCGCGGCGATCATCCGGTTGACCAGGGTGATGCCGTCCAGGTCGAGGTTGGCGTAGGGCTCGTCGAGCAGCCACAGCGGCGCCGGCGACAGCCACACCCGGGCCAGCGCCAGGCGCTTCTTCTGCCCGGCCGACAGCTGCCGCACCAGGGTGTCCTCGTAGCCGGCCAGGCCGACGATGGCCAGCGCGCTGCCCGGCATCTGCTTGGCGCGGCGGCCCTGCAGGCCGCACAGGTAGTGCAGGTTCTCCAGGGTGCTCAGGTCCGCCTTCAGCGCACCCAGGTGGCCCAGGTAGGCCATGTAGCGCGCGCGGTCGCCGCGGCGCACCGGGCGGCCGTCGATCTCGATGCGACCGGCCTCCGCGCGCAGCAGCCCGACCAGCACCCGCAGCAGGGTGGTCTTGCCGGCGCCGTTGTCGCCTTGCACCAGCAGCGCCTCGCCCGCATCCAGATGGAAGTCCAGCGGGCCGAACACGGCGGCGTCGTCGCGGGCGAAGGTGAGCCCGTGCGCGGCCAGCAGCGGCGGCGGGGAATGCAGCGGATCGGTCATCGGCGGAGTGCCGCACCGGGACGGGCGCGGCGGCAGGCGGTGGGTGCGGGAGGCGCGCATTGTATCGGCATGCGGCCACCCGGCGCGGGCGCCGCCGCGGCGACTGCGGCGCCGGTGCCGCGGGGTTGCGCGAGGAACGCTGTTTTGCGCGGCGGCGACGCATCGCCGGCAAGCGGCTTTGCGTACACTCGACGCTTTCCCGCTCCCGTACCCGGACGCATGCACCCGCAGACCAAGCTGCCCAAGGTGGGCACCACCATCTTCACCGTGATGTCGCAACTGGCCGCCGAGCACGGCGCGGTCAACCTGGGCCAGGGCTTTCCCGACTTCGCCGCGCCGGCGCGGCTGATCGACACGCTGGCCCAGGCGATGCGCGAGGGCCACAACCAGTATCCGCCGATGACCGGGGTGCCGGTGCTGCGCCAGGCGATCGCCGGCAAGGCGTTGCGCTGCTACGGCGCGCAGGTCGATCCGGACACCGAAGTGACCGTGACCAGCGGCGCCACCGAGGCGCTGTTCAACGCCATCCATGCGGTGGTGCGGCCGGGCGAGGAAGTGATCGTGCTGGATCCGGCCTACGACAGCTACGAGCCGGCGATCGACCTGGCCGGCGCGCGCGCGGTGCACGTGCCGCTGGACCCGCAGAGCTTCGCGGTGGACTGGGAACAGGTGCGCGCGGCGATCACCCCGCGTACGCGGCTGCTTATCCTCAACAGCCCGCACAACCCGTCCGGCGCGATGCTCGGCGCCGACGACCTGCAGGCGGTCGCCGACCTGCTGCGCGGCAGCGACATCTTCCTGATCTCCGACGAGGTCTACGAGCACATCGTGTTCGACGGCCGCCGCCACGAATCGGTACTGCGCTGGCCGGAACTGCGCGAACGCGCCTTCGTCGTCTCCAGCTTCGGCAAGACCTACCACTGCACCGGCTGGAAGATCGGCTACGCGATCGCGCCGCCGGCGCTGAGCGCCGAATTCCGCAAGGTCCACCAGTACAACACCTTCACCAGCTTCGGCCCGGCCCAGTACGCCTTCGCCGCGATGATCCGCGACGAGCCCGAACACGACGAACAGCTCGGCGCGTTCTACCAGGCCAAGCGCGACCGCTTCCGCGAACAGCTGCTCACCACTAGGCTGAAGCCATTGCCGGTGCCGGGCGGCTACTTCCAGCTGGTCGACTATTCGGCCATCAGCGACCTGCCCGACACCGAGTTCGTGAAGTGGCTGACCATCGAGAAGGGCGTGGCCGCGATCCCGCTGTCGCCGTTCTACCAGACCCCGCCGCCTGGCCAGCGCCTGGCCCGGCTCTGCTTCGCCAAGAACGAAGCGACGCTGGATGCGGCGATCGAGCGGCTGCAGCGGCTCTGATGAGCCGCCGGGATTGGGGAGTCGGGATTGGGGATTCGTAGAAGCGGGGAGCCCGCTGATAAATCCAGCCCTCCGACCCCCAATCGAGTTCCGAATCCCGCTTTTGCCAATCCCGAATCCCCAATCCCCAATCCCGGCCCCCCAATGATCGACCTCCGCATCTCCCTGATCCAAGGCGACACCCGCTGGCACGATCCGGCCGGCAATCGCGCGCACTACGCCGAACTGCTGGCGCCGCTGGCCGGGGCCACCGATCTAGTGATCCTGCCGGAGACCTTCACCAGCGGTTTCTCCAACGAGGCGCTGGACCAGGCCGAGGGCATGGACGGGCCGACCGTGGCCTGGATCCGCGAGCAGGCGGCGCGGCTGGGGGCGGCGGTGACCGGCAGCGTGCAGTTGCGCGTGCCCGGTGAGGACGGTGTCGCGAAGGTGTTCAACCGCCTGCTGTGGGCCACGCCCGACGGCGCGCTGCAGCACTACGACAAGCGCCACCTGTTCCGTTACGCCAACGAGCACCAGCGCTATGCCGCCGGGCGCGAGCGGCTGTGCGTGGAGTGGAAGGGCTGGCGGATCAATCCGCAGGTCTGCTACGACCTGCGCTTCCCGGTGTTCTGCCGCAACCGCTACGACGTCGAGCGGCCCGGCCAGCTCGACTTCGACCTGCAACTCTTCGTCGCCAACTGGCCGTCGGCGCGCGCCTACCCGTGGCGCACCCTGCTGCGCGCGCGCGCGATCGAGAATCTGTGCTTCGTGGCCGCGGTCAACCGGGTGGGCGAGGACGGCAACGGCCTGCACTATGCCGGCGACAGCGCGGTGATCGACTTCCTCGGCCAGCCGCAGCTGGAGATCCGCGAGCGCGAGCAGGTGGCCACCACCACGATCTCGGCGGCGGCGCTGGCCGCGCACCGCGCGCGCTTCCCGGCCATGCTCGACGCCGACGCCTTCACCCTCGGGACGCCCAACGCCGATCGCTGAACGGCGTCGTGCCGTGCCGCGATCGCTGACGCCGTCTTGCATGGCGCGCTGCTAGGCTCGGCGCGTTTCCCATCCACGGAGCGTCGCCATGCACAACAAACTGTTGACCACCGCCGCGCTGCTCGCCGGCATCGCCTTCATGCCGCAGGCGCACGCCGCCGGCAACATCGATTGCCAGCTGCGCTTCAATCTTTCGGGCTGGTCGGTGTTCTACAAGACCGCCAGCGGCACCGGCACCATCACCTGCGACAACGGCTCCAAGATCCCGGTCAAGATCAGCGCCAAGGGCGGCGGCCTGAGCGTGGGCAAGTCGAAGATCGTCGACGGCCGTGGCCGCTTCACCGGCGCCTACACCCTCAACGACCTGTTCGGCACCTACGCCACCGCCGAGGCGCATGCCGGCGCGGACAAGTCCTCCGACGCGCAGGTCATGACCAAGGGCGATATCTCGCTGGCCCTGGCCGGCACCGGCAAGGGCTGGGACCTGGGCGTGGCGGTCGGCGGTTTCACCATCGAGCGGCGCTGAGCCGCGCGGCGCCGTCTGCGATCGCAGCGGCGCCAGGGCGCTGCGGCTTCCCGAAGAAGGCCGCAGTGCCGGCAGGTCCGCTCACTGCTGAGCGAACACCCAGGCCAGCTGGCCGCGCACCGGTTCCTTGGTGGCCAGGGTCTGCTTGTACAGCGTACGCGCGGCCCAGCACGCGTCTTCGTCGCTGGCCTGCGCCATCTGCGGCAGCACCTTCAGCAGGCGCTGCTGCTGGTCGGAGGGCAGGGCGGTGATCAGGGTGGTCATCGCCGCCTGCACAGCGTCCGGCGCCACCGTCTGCGGCGGCGTGTTGCTCAACTGCGCGTCGGTCGCCTTGAGCGAAATCTCGAACCATTGATCGATCTGCGCCGGCGGCAGCGTCTCCAGCCCCTGCAGCATCGCCGCGCTCATCGCTTGCGCATCGTTCGGGTTGCCGCCGCGGGCCAGCAGCGCGCACTTGGGCACGTCCACCTTTTCGCTGACCGCGGCAAGGATTTCCAGGCGCTGTTCCAGCGTGGCATGGTCCAGCCGGGTGATGCCCTTTTGCGCCAGCTCGAAGCCGGCACGCTGCGCCTGCGCCTTGTCGCCCTGCTTGAGCAGCGCCACGTAGCGCGGGTCGTTGACCAGCTTGCGCAGCATGCGGTCGAACGGCTCGTGCAGCGGCGAACTCTTGGGGTAGGGGTTCTGCGCGGCGGCGACTTCTTCCTGCACCTTCTTGCACGCGCCCAGGCTCAGCACGGCGGCAATCAACAGGGGCAGCAGTATCTTCCGTGACATGGAATCTCCCGATCGGTAGAGGCGCCGCCGCGGAAGTGGGCAGCGCAGGATGCGCAGGATATAGGCTTGGCCGCCTTTGCGCATCGGCGCATCGGGAGTGCGGCCATGCGCGGATGCCGTAGCGGAGCTTCGCGCCATGTCCCACCTGCGCGGATCCAGACCGGTCGAATGCTTGTTGCGCAGGCAGTTGCTTGCCGTGGCAAGATCGCCACCGACATCCGGCGTATGCGCATGCTGCAGGCAGGAGAGGCGATCAATGGGCAGGATCGGGCTGGTGATTGTGTTCATGGCGCTGCTGTCGGCGCGCGAGGCGTCCGCAGCCGGGCAGGGCATGCAAGCCTGCGAGATCGACCGGCCCGGGCTGCTGGCCCTGGATCGGCAACAGTTCGATCAGGACGTGCGCGGTGCCGGCGGCGGTTGGCGCGCCGTGGCGGCGCGTCCCGGCTGCGAAACCGCCGCGGCCGATCTGATCCGCGACTACAGGAAGGCGCATCCCGACGACCCCGGCCTTCTCTATTGGCATGAGGGACAACTGCGCGCGTTCGCCGGCGACTATCCCGCCGCGATGGCGCTGATGCAGGCGTCCAAGAAGCCCGCGCCGCAGGACCCTACCGGATGGAATCCCTACGTCGATGCGACGATGGCTTTCCTCGCCCACGACAAGCAGGGTCTGGCGGCGGCAAAGCAGGCGCTGGAGGCGCTGCCGCCGGCACCGGACCTGCCGCCGTTGAAGGACGGCGTCATCGAGCTGCCGATGCAGGACGGACAAGTGATCAAGATGCGCTGGCCGCCGAATGCGGACGTCGTCGAAGGGCTGGCGCGGTGCATGGAAAAATCCTACGTCGTGGCCTATAGCCAGGAATGCCGGCCCGGCTCGCCTTAGGGCGTGGCATCCAGCAACGAGCGGATCGCGCCACGCTTGCATGTGCATGGGGCGAAGCCAGCAAGGGAACCACGTGTTGTCCGTGCCGGAGCGCTGATACGGCAGCGCGCATGCGCAACAGCGGCACTGATGGTCGGGCCTGTCCGGCTGCCAGCCGACGCCGCGCGGCTTGATGACCCGATCGCCAGTCGGACGCTGCGAGGCAGTGCCGGCTGGCGATCCGGCGGATCCAGCGACTCACTCGGGAAGCGACGACACGCCCTGGCTGGTGGTACCGCGGCGCTGGTCTGCGTGCCGGCATTGCCTGCTCAATCTGCCGCTGGCCGCCTTGGCTACTGAGATCCTGCAGCGCCTGCCGTCTCTGCGCCCAGCAAAAAGGGCGCCGCATGCGCAGGCGCCCTTGGTCTTGGCTGCTGCGGCCGGCAACGGGTGCCGGCCGCGTGGTGCTCAGCCGCCGCCGCGCGGACCGCGGTTGCCGCCGCCGCCGGGGCGGCCGCCGCCACCCGGACGCCCGCCGCCGGGGCGGTTGCCGCCCGGACGACCGCCGGGGCCACCCGGACCGCCCGGGCCGCGCTTCTGCCCGTCGGCGCGCGGACCGGCCGGACGCGCCGAGCGCGGTGCCGCGCCGTACGGGCTGAAGCCGGGGTTGGCATGGTCGGACGGGAAGCTCGGCGCATTGCCCGGATGCCCGTACGGGTGCGCCTTGCGCTGGCCTTGTCCCTGGCCGCCGCGGCCCTGGCCTGCGCCCTGGCCGGCACCGGCGCCGGCGGGGCGCGGCTTGCCGTAGGGACGACCCTGGCCTTGGCCCTGGCCCGGACCACGGGCAGCGGCGGGACCGGCATTGCGGTGGCCGGTCGGGCCGGTGCTGACGCCATCGGGCACGTACCAGGTGCGGAACGCGGCGGGGTTGCCGTCCGGCAGCGGCTTGGGCCCTTTCGGGGTGCGCTGCTTGAACGGCTTCTGCGCCTGCTGGGCGGCCATCTCGCCGCTGACGGTCAGCCCGCCGTGCGGCTTCTTGCCGCCGCGGCCGCGGCCGCGGTCCTCGCGGAAGTTGTCGAAGCGGCGCAGCTCGCGGCCTTCGTCGGCGACGTTGTGGCCGTTGACGTAGGCGTTGCCGCCGCGGCCGACCTGCACGGTGGCCTTGGCCGCCTTGCGCTGGCCGATCACCGGCTGCAGGGTCAGCGCCGACGGCGTGCCTTCTTCCAGCTTCAGTTCGGCGCGCAGCGCCTCGACCTTGTCCTGCGCCAACTCCAGCGACTGCCCGCGCAGCAGCTCGCGCGGCAGGCCGACCTTGCCGTAGCGGGTGCGCTTGAGGCGGCTGACCTGGCAACCCTGCGATTCCCACAGCCGGCGCACTTCGCGGTTGCGGCCTTCCTTGACCACGACGCGGAACCAGTCGTGCGAATCGGTGCCGCCGATGCGTTCGATCTCGTCGAACTTGGCGCCGCCGTCTTCCAGCAGCACGCCGCGCGAGAGGCGCTCGACCATGCTGTCGGGCACCTTGTCCTCGCCTTCCGGGGCGCGCACGCGCACCACGTACTCGCGCTCGATCTCGTAGGACGGATGCATCATCGCGTTGGCCATTTCGCCATCGGTGGTCAGCAGCAGCAGGCCGGTGGTGTTGATGTCCAGGCGGCCGATGGCGATCCAGCGCGCGCCCTTCAGTGCCGGCAGCGCCTCGAAGATGGTCGGGCGGCCTTCGGGGTCTTCGCGCGTGGTCACTTCGCCTTCGGGCTTGTTGTAGATCAGCACGCGTGCCGGCTCGGTCAGTGCGCTGGCGACGAAGCTGCGGCCGTCCAGCTCGATCCTGTCGCCGCTCTTGACCGACATGCCGGTCTGCGCGACCTCGCCGTTGACCTTGACCAGGCCGTCGGCGATGCGCTGCTCCAGCGCGCGGCGCGACCCCAGGCCGGCCTGCGCCAGGACCTTGTGCAGGCGTTCTTCCAGTTTCGGCTGCTCGGCGGCATCGCGCTTGAGCGAGAGCTTGTTCAACGACGGCTTGCGGGAGGTGTCACTCATTTACTTGGCTCCGGCCGGCGCGGGGTGCGTCGGCCTGTGGTTCGGAATCGGCATCGTCAACAGCCACGGTCGTCGTCGCGACGGCGTTGTCTTCGGCTTCGTTCGCATCCGCCGCGCGCTCGCCCGGCGCGGCTTCGGGTTCGCCCGTCGGGGCGGTGTCTGCAGACGAGGCAGTCGCCGTGGCGGCGTCTGCATCGGTCTCGCGTTCGGTATCGGTATCGCTGTGCGCGGCGGCGGTGTCGTCCGCAGCGTGCGGATCGGCTGCGCTGCCGGCTTCGGCTTGCGCGTCCAGATCGGGTGCAGTATCCGGATCGGATGTGGTGTCGTTGTCGACGCTGGCCTCGGCGGGCGGCGCGTCGGCTGCGTCGGCATCCGCTGCCGGCTTGGCCGCGTCGGTGTCCGCGTCGGCGTCAGCCGCTCCGGCCTGGGCCATGTCGCCGACCGGCAGGGTGTCGCGGTCCAGCTGCAGTTGCGGTTCCAGTTCGCCGATGTCCTTCAGTTCCGACAGCGGCGGCAGTTCGTCCAGGCGCTTGAGCCCGAAGTAGTCGAGGAAGCCCTTGGTGGTACCGAACAGCGCCGGCTTGCCGGGCACGTCGCGGTGGCCGACCACGCGGATCCACTCGCGCTCTTCCAGCGCCTGGATGATGTTGCTGCTGACCGCCACGCCGCGTACCTGCTCGATCTCGCCGCGGGTGATCGGCTGGCGGTAGGCGATCAGCGCCAGGGTCTCCAGCGTGGCGCGGGTGTAGCGGGTCTTGCGCTCGGTCCACAGCCGCGCCACCCACGGGTGCACCTCGCTGTTGACCTGGTAGCGGAAGCCGGAAGCCACTTCCACCAGTTCCACGCCGCGCCCGGCGCAGGCCTCGCGCAATTGCTCCAGCGCCCGCTCGATGCTGCCCGGCGGTGCCGGCTCGTCCTCGGGGAACAGGCCGTGCAGCTGGGCCAGCGGCAGCGGTTGGTTGGCGGCGAGCAGGGCAGCCTCGACGATGCGGTTGATCAGCGCTTGATCCATGCGTAAGGGGGTCTTCGAAAACTCAGGTAGGGTCGTTGGCGGCGTCGGTATCGTCGAACTCGCTGTTGAACTGCAGCGGTTCGTTGGTGTTGCCCAGCGCCAGCGACTTGACGTAGATCGGCGCCAGCGGCAGCCGTTCGCCGTTGCGAACGACCTGATCCATCGGCTCCTGGACGATGTCCAGCAGCTGTTCCTTGGCCAGTTCCAGCAAGGCCAGGAAGGTGACCAGCACGCCCAGCTTGCCTTCCTCGGCGCTGAACAGCGATTCGAAACGGTAGAAGCGGCCGTCGTCCAGGCGGCTCAGCACATCGCCCATCCGCTGCCGCACGCTCAGCGCCTCGCGCTTGATCGCGTGGCCGCTGAACAACTCGGCGCGCTTGAGCACGTCGTACAGCGCCAGCAGCATCTCCTTCAACTCCACCGGCGGCGGCAGCTTCACCGCGGCGCGGTCCGGCACATGCGCCTGCACCGGCGTGGTGTCGCGGTCCTGCCGCGGCAGCGCGTCGATATCCTCGGCGGCCTGCTTGAAGCGTTCGTACTCCTGCAAGCGGCGGACCAGTTCGGCGCGCGGATCGGCTTCCTCGCCTTCCTGCGCCGGCGGCCGCGGCAGCAGCATCCGCGACTTGATCTCGGCCAGGATCGCGGCCATCACCAGGTATTCGGCCGCCAGTTCGAAGCGCAGCTCCTGCATCACGTTGATGTAGTCCACGTACTGCCGGGTGATCTCGGCGACGGGGATGTCCAGGATGTCCAGGTTCTGCCGGCGGATCAGGTACAGCAGCAGGTCCAGCGGGCCTTCGAACGCATCCAGGATGACTTCCAGCGCATCCGGCGGGATGTACAGGTCCTGCGGGATCTGCAGGACCGGCTGCCCATGCACCACCGCCAGCGGCATTTCCTGCTGCTGTGGCGCGGTCTGCTGGATTGGCGGGTTCGCGTCGAGCGCGAGTTCGGAGGTCATCAGTTGGACGTCAGGTACATCAGGTGTTGCGGTAGCGAAGGGCCGGGCAGGGGCGATCCGGCGCGGGGCCTTGCCAGCAGTACTGCAGTTCACGTCGCGTCATCCCCGCAACGCGATCCACACTTCAACAGGACACAAGGCGTACGCCGCACGAGTCGCGGCGACGGAACAGCTTGAGGAGGACGTCTGCGCGGGCGGTGTCAGGCAGCGAATCGGTCGTCGGAAGGGGCTGGGGAGCCGATCACCGACGGGCCGCTGCATCCGGCCGCGTGCAATGGAACCAAGGGTAATGCGCCAGCCGGGTCGGTGTCCAGCGCCGTGGCGCTAGAATTGTGCGGGGTTCATATGCGAAACGAAGGGCGGGTGGCGGTATGTGGTACGTGATCGAGGGATACGACGGCGCCGATGCGCTGCCGCGGCGGGCGGCGGCGCGGCCGGCGCACCTGGCCCGGCTGGAGGCCTTGCAGGCCGCCGGACGCTTGCTGCTGGCCGGTCCGTGCCCGGCGATCGACGCCGAGGACCCGGGTCCGGCCGGCTTCAGCGGCAGCCTGGTGGTGGCGGCGTTCGACTCGCTGGCGCAGGCCCGGGCCTGGGCCGACGCCGATCCGTACGTGGCGGCGGGCGTCTACGCGCGGGTCGAAGTGCGGCCGTTCCGGAAGACCTTGCCGTGAGCGCGCCCGCCCTGAGCGAGACGGCCGCGGGCCGGGTCGAGCGCATCCGCGCCGCACTGCAGGCCGCGTTCGCGCCGCAGGCGCTGGAGGTCAAGGACGACAGCCACCGCCATGCCGGCCATGCCGGCGCGCGCGACGGGCGCGGTCATTTCAATGTCCGCATCGTCAGTCCGGCCTTCGCCGGCATGGCGCCGCTGGCCCGGCACCGCGCGGTCTACGCCGCGCTCGGCACGATGATGCAGACCGACATCCACGCGCTGTCGATCCGCGCCGAGGCGCCGCGCGACGCCGCCTGATCCGTCGCGCAGGCCGCTCTTGGCGGACCGCCCGGTGCGCCGCGCCAATGCCGCGGGTGCCGAGGAAAGCGGGATACATGCCGTAATTATGCTGCGTCGCGTCATGATTCCGGTGATTTCGCAACGAATCAAGTAGCTGAATTAAAACGTTTTTATTGGAAAAATAACAAAAGGCTTCTGCCTAGTCCTGAAAACGATTACAGTCCGCGCCAGTTTCTCAATGTCTCGGCCGCGGAGGGCGGCACGATGGCGAAGAGCGCGGTCACCATCAAAGATGTCGCACGCGAGGCCCGGGTATCGGTGGCCACGGTGTCGCGTGCGCTCAACGGGCACGAGAACGTCGCCGAGCCGGTGCGCACGCTGGTGCTGGAAGTGGCCGAGCGGCTGCGCTACAGCCCGCATGCGGCCGCGCGCAGCCTCAGCAGCCGTCGCACCCAGACCCTGGGCGTAGTGCTGCCGGACCTGTACGGCGAGTTCTTCTCCGAGTTGATCCGCGGCATCGACGGCGCGGCGCGCGCGCGCCGCCAGCATCTGCTGGTGTCCAGCTACCACGGCGATCCGGAAGAGCAGGGCCGCGCGCTGCGTGCGATGCGCGGGCGCGTGGACGGCCTGCTGGTGCTGTCGCCGTACGCCGAGCGCCCCGGCTTTCTCACCGACAACCTGCCGCAGGCGCTGCCGACGGTGCTGATCAACACCTATCTGCCGGGCGCCGAGTATCCGGTGCTGAGCATCGACGACCATGCCGGCGCGATGGCGATGACCGAGCACCTGCTGGCGATGGGCCATCGCCGCATCGCCTTCGTCGGCGGCCCGGAACTGAACTTCGATGCGCGCGAACGCCTGCGCGGGTTCCGCGACGCGATCGCCGCGTATCCGGGCGCGGCGCAGGGCCAGGAGTTTCCCGGGCAGTTCGACGAAGCCTCGGGCCATCGCGCCGGGCAGGCGATGCTGCAGTCGGGCACGCTGCCCGACGCGGTGTTCGCCGCCAACGACATGACCGCGCTCGGCTGCCTGTACGCCTTCGCCCAGGCCGGCGTACGCGTGCCCGACGACATCGCGCTGGCCGGCTTCGACGACATCCCGCTGGCGCGTTTCGTTCACCCGTCTCTCACCACCATGCAGGTGAGTATCGCCGGCCTCGGCGAGCAGGCGATGCGGCGTCTGCTGCAATTGATCGATCAACCGGGCAACGACGAGGGGCTGCGGCAGACGCTGACGCCGCTGCTCGTCGTGCGCGATTCCAGTCGCAAGGTCAGTAAGGAATAGGTGACGCCACATCGTCGTCGCCCGTGTCGCCATGTCGTTCGTAACGCTTCACTTGCTGCACTTTTTCGCTTGCTTCAAGCAATCGCAACACCAACCAAGAACCACCCTGGAGGTTTCATGCATCATCGTTCTCAGACCGCGGCTAGGCCTGCGCGCAAGCTTCTCACCTGTGCCCTGGCAAGTTGCCTGCTGCTGAGCGCTGCGCCGTCGTTCGCGCAGAGCACCGCCGCCACGATCCGTGGGCAGGTTGCGTTGGAATCGGCGCCGTCGGCGCAAGCGCAGGTCACCGCGACCAACCTGGCGACCGGTCTGTCGCGTACCGTGCAGGTCAACAACGGCAGCTATGCGGTCGGCGGCCTGCCGCCGGGCTCGTACCGCATCGACCTGACCGCCAATGGCCAGACCACCTCGCAGAACGTCACCGTGCAGGTCGGCCAGACCGCGACGCTGAACCTCGGCGGCGCCGCGCCGGCCGCCACCGCCAGCGGCGAAGGCGCCACCACGCTCGACGCAGTGCAGGTCACCGCGCCGCCGGTGCTGGTGGAGACCCGCACCTCCGAGAACGCCACCTACATCTCCAACGTGCAGATCGAGAAGCTGCCGCAGGCCACGCGCAACTTCCTGGAACTGGCCGACAGCGTGCCGAGCGTGCAGTTCCAGCGCGACGCCAAGGGCAACACCACGGTGCGCTCCGGCGCGACCTCGGCCAACGGCACCAACGTCTACATCGACGGCATCAGCCAGAAGAACTACGTGCTGACCGGCGGCGTCAGCGGCCAGGATTCCAGCCGCGGCAATCCGTTCCCGCAGTCGGCGATCGGCGAATACAAGGTCATCACCTCCAACTACAAGGCCGAGTTCGACCAGGTCAGCAGCGCGGCGATCGTCGCCTCGACCAAGTCCGGCGGCAACGATTTCCACGGCAGCTTCTTCTGGGATACCACCAACGACGACTGGCGCGCCGAGAGCCCGCTGGAACGCGAGGCCGGCAAGCGCGACGATTTCTCCGAGACCCAGTACGGGGCGACGTTCAGCGGCCCGATCCTGAAGGATCGCGCGCACTTCTTCGTCGCCTACGAGGCCAAGGAATACACCACGCCCAATACGGTGATCCCGGGCGGCATCTATGCCGATCGCGTCGATCAGCTGCCGGGCGAACTGCAGCCGCTGGTCACCACCTACAGCACTCCGTTCAAGGAAGACCTGTATTTCGGCAAGATCGACTGGACCCTCGGCGACAACAGCCTGTTCGAACTGAGCGGCAAGTACCGCAAGGAAGACGAGCTGTCCGACATCGGCGAGACCACCACCTACCAGCACGGCAGCACCAACGGCCAGGAAGAGAAGCGCGCCAACCTGCGCTGGCAGTACACCGGCGCCGCGTTCCTCAACGATCTGAACCTGAGCTACGAGAGCGCGTACTGGACCCAGGATCCGCTGACCAACGGCAGCGGCTACGTGCTGTCGTACGTGCCGCAGGCCGGCAACGAGACCACCATCCTCACCGCCGGCGCCGGCAGCAGCTACCAGAACAAAGGGCAGGAAGGCTGGACCCTGCAGGACGACCTGACCTTGAACAGCATGGACTGGCACGGCAGCCACACGGTCAAGATGGGCTTCAAGTACAAGGACATCGAGCTGGATTCGACCCAGATCAATCCGGCCAATCCGCAGTACTACTACAACATCCTGACCGATACCGACACGCCGTACCGGGTGCGCTGGGGCGATACCAGTGGCGGTTCGGTGGTGTCCAAGAACAAGCAGTACGGCATCTATCTGCAGGACGACTGGGAAGTCAACGAGCACCTGACGCTCAACCTCGGCGTGCGCTACGACTACGAGAAGACCCCCTCGTTCCTCGACTTCGTCACCCCGGGCGACGTCGCCAGCGCGCTGCAGAGCTGGAGCAACCTGGACAACGCCAACTACGACATCTCCAACTACATCAGCAACGGCCATAACCGCAAGGCGTTCAAGGATGCCTGGCAGCCGCGGCTGGGCTTCTCCTACGACCTGTTCGGCGACCAGGCGCACGTGATCTACGGCGGTGCCGGCCGTGCCTACGACCGCAACATCTTCGACTACCTGGCGCTGGAGCAGCTCAACAACAGCTTCAAGTCGTACAGCTACTACTTCAACAGCGTCAACAACAATGGCGTTGCGACCCCGTGCCTGGGCGACCCGTGCGTGCCCTGGAACGAGAGCTACGCCACCCAGGCCGGCCTGGACGGGTTGGCGTCGGGCAACACCGGCGGCGGCGGCCGCGAGATCTACCTGATCGACAACAACATCAAGGTGCCGTACTCCGACCAGTTCAGCATCGGCATGCGCAACATGGTGCATCTGTGGGGCAACGACTGGTACACCGACGTGACCCTGAGCCGGATCGTGAGCAAGGACGGCTTCGTGTTCCTGCGCGGCAACCGCCGTGCCGACGGTTCGTTCTTCCTGCCCGGCACCACCTCCGGCGTGCCGACCGATTCGCCCAACGGCTACAGCGCGATCGTGCTGGGCACCAACGGCCTGGAAACGCGCAATAACCAGCTGGCGCTGAAGCTGGACAAGCCGTACGACAAGGAGTCGGGCTGGGGCCTGACCGTGGCCTACACCTTCTCCGACGCCAAGGAAAACCGCCAGTACGGCGAGCACTACGCGCTGGACCAGGCGTCGATGGCCGGCTATGGCTGGCGCGAGGCCGGCGGCATCCCGAAGAACCGCCTGGTGGTGACCGGCATCTACGAGTTGCCGTACGCCATCACCCTGTCCGGCAAGCTGTCGCTGGCCAGCCAGACGCCGCGCTACGGCACCAACTGCCTGGCCGGCAACGACCAGTGCTATATCATCCAGTACAAGCCGGATTCCACGCTGGGCTACAAGGAATTCAGCCTGGCGGCGAACAAGGAATGGGATACCGGCGCGGGCATCAAGTTCAACGTGCGCGCCGACGTCATCAACCTGTTCAACTGGACCAACTACGCCGACTACAACACCGATACCGGGACCTACGACGACCTCAACACGTCGTACGGCTCCGCGAACGGCGTGTTGGCGTCGCCGATGCGTACGTTCAAGCTGTCGTTCGGCCTGAACTGGTGATTCCAGCCGCCGCGGCTCCCGACGCCGTTCGGGGCCGCGGCGGTTGCAGGGACATGTTCTTGGTGTGGATGCACGCGATTGCCGGGACGCGCACGAGGTCGAAACAGCGCGTTGTCGTACATGCGGTGCCGACGCAGCGCGAATCAGCGCTCGGCGATCCGATGCGACCTTGCCGTGCGTCGTGGGCAGTGCCGGTGGAAACGTTGGAAAAACATGGGCCGCGCAACGTCGTCGCTGCCCGTGTCGCTGCTGCTGATGCGTCACTTGTTGGATTTTTCTTTCTTTCTCGCATTCGGCCACTTCGCTCTTTCTGCAACCAGAACATGAAGAACCCCGGGAGGGTTTCATGAAACATTCCATTCAATCGACGTGCCGGCCGCAACGCAGCGTACTTGCCTGCGCACTGGCCGGCTGTTTGCTGCTTGCCGCCGCGCCGGTGCTCGCGCAGAGTACCGCCGCCACCATTCGCGGCCAGGTGACGGCCGATTCGGCCGCTGCCGGCAGCGCGAAAGTGACCGCGACCAACCTGGCGACCGGCTTCAGCCGCAGCGTCCAGACCACCGCGTCCGGCAGTTATTCGGTCGCTGGCTTGCCGCCGGGCACCTACCGCGTTGACGTGCAGGCGGGCGACAGCACCAGCAGCCAGACCATCACCGTGCAGGTCGGCCAGGCGGCGACGCTGAATCTCGCCGCCGGTGGCGCCGGCACTGCCGCTGGCGGCGGCGCCACCACCCTGGACACGGTGCAGGTCACCGCGCCGCTGGCGGTGGAAACCAAGACCTCCGAGGTGGCCACCTACGTCACCACGCGCCAGATCGAGGCCTTGCCGCAGAGCTCGCGCAACTTCCTGGCCTTCGCCGACACCGTGCCCGGCATGGTGTTCGAGACCAGCCCCAGCGACGGCTCGACCAAGCTGCAGTCCGGCGCGCAGAGCGCGAACAACATCAACGTGTTCATCGACGGCGTCGGCCAGAAGAACTACGTGTTGGCCGGCGGCATCACCGGGCAGGACTCCAGCCGCGGCAATCCGTTCCCGCAGCTGGCGATCGGCGAATACAAGGTCATCACCTCCAACTACAAGGCCGAGTACGACCAGCTCAGCAGCGCGGCGGTGTCGGCGGTGACCAAGTCCGGCGGCAACGATTTCCACGGCAGCTTCTTCTGGGACTACAGCAATTCCGATTGGCGCGCGGCGCGCGAGTCGGAGAAGGAGCAGGGCAGCAAGGACCGCTCCAAGGACGAGCAGTACGGCTTCTCGTTCGGCGGCCCGATCGTGAAGGACGTGGCGCATTTCTTCGTGACCTACGAGGGCAAGGACTACTCCGCCCCGCAGGACGTGTATCCAGGCCAGGGCTATACCGTGGCCGAACTGCCCGCGTCGGTGCAGTCGGCGGTGCGCAACAGCACCGTGCCGTTCCACGAGGACCTGTACTTCGGCAAGATCGACTGGGCGATCGACGACAACAACCTGCTCGAATTGACCGCCAAGCGCCGCGAGGAAACCGGCCTGGGCAACATCGGCGCGCAGAATACCGAGTCCTATGCCACCGACAACCAGGTGGACGAAACCCGGGTGGACCTGCGCTGGCAGCTGACCATGGGCGACTGGCTCAACGATGCGCACCTCACCTACGAGAAGGCGTTCTGGTCGCTGGAGCCGAAGAACTTCGGCGACGGCTATGTGCTGACCGACGGCGCGGGCAACACCGGCAACGTGATCCTGGCCACCGGCGCCGGCTCGGGCGGCTACCAGCACAAGGGCCAGACCGGCCACTCGTTCCAGGACGACCTGACCTTCTCCGGCTGGGAAGGCCACACCCTCAAGATGGGCGTGAAGTACAAGCAGGTCGAGCTGACCACGCTCGAGCAGCAGCCGTACAACCCGCAGTACTACTACGACATCAACGACAGCACCACGGTGCCGTACTACGTCAGCTTCGCCTCAGGCCTCACCGGTACCAGCCAGGGCGCGCTGACCTCCAAGAACAAGCAGTTCGGCCTCTATTTCCAGGACGACTGGGAGGTCAACGACCGGCTGACCCTGAACCTGGGCCTGCGCTGGGACTACGAGAAGACCCCGAGCTACCTGAACTACGTGACCGATCCGGACGTGGTGGCGGCCATCTACAGCCAGGACCCGAACGCGCCGACTGGCCAGAGCTACGCGCAGACGCTGGCGCTGGGCGGGATCGACATTTCCAACTACATCAGCGACGGCAGCAACCGGCATGCGTTCAAGGATGCCTGGCAGCCACGCCTGGGCTTCTCCTACGACCTGACCGGCGACCAGAAGCACGTGCTGTTCGGCGGCGCCGGGCGCTCCTACGACCGCAACCTGTTCGACTACCTGGCGCTGGAGCAGACCAAGGCCACCTACGGCAGCTACGGCTATTCGGTCAACACCGCCGCGCATCCGTGCACGGTCGGCGTCAACAATTGCCTGGAGTGGGACGACGCGCTGCTGCAGCAGTCCACGCTCGACGGGCTGGTGGCGAACAACTCGGCGGCCGGCCGCGAGGTCGATCTGCTGGCCAACAATCTGAAGGTGCCGTATTCGGACCAGTTCAGCCTCGGCATCCGCGACACGTTCCAGATGCTGGGCTACGACTGGAACAGTTCGGTGACCCTGCAGCGCATCGTGTCCAAGGATGGGTTGGTGTTCCTGCTCGGCAATCGCCTGCCCGACGGCAGCTTCTTCGAGCAAGGCACCATTTCCGGTTCGCCGTGGAGCAACGGCGTGCCGGGCTACGGTTCGCTGATCCTGGGCATGAACGGCCTGGAGACGCGCAACAACTCGCTGCTGCTGAGCCTGGAGAAGCCGTACACGTCCGAATCGCCGTGGAGCGTGAACTTCGCCTACACCTACAGCAACGCCAAGGAGAACCGCCAGTTCGGCGAGCACTATGCGCTGGATTACCCGACGCTCGCCGGCTACGGCTGGTTCACCTCCGGCGGCGTCGCGCGGCACCGCCTGGTGGTCAGCGGCGTCGCCGACGGTCCCTGGGACACCACGTTCTCCGGCAAGCTGACCCTGTCCACGCCGGAGTACTACTACACCACCTATTGCCCGTCGGACGGACAGTGCCGTATCCGCCAGTTCCATCCCGACACCACGCTGGGCATCAAGCAGCTGGACCTGGCGGCGCAGAAGGTGTGGGACACCGGTTCCAACGTCAAGTTGAAGATGCGCCTGGATGTGCTGAACGTCTTCAACTGGAAGAACTACGACTCCTACAGCGTCGATTGGGACAGCGGCACCTATACCGGCTACGACCAGTACGCGACCCGCACCGCCAAGCTGTCGCTGGGCCTGGATTGGTAAAGGCTTTGCCGCGGCCACCCCGGAACGTTTAGGGTGGTCGCGGCGAGGCGGGAAGTAGGATAATTTCGCACATGCATGTAAACGATTTCACAGGGGTGTCGAAGGCATGAAACTGGGCAGCGTCGCACGCTCACCATTGGTCCTGCTGCTGGCGGCGGTCGCGCTGCTGGCATCCTGCAAGAAAACCGAGGAGCCCTCCGTAGCGGAAAAGAAGCCGGTAAAAGTGATCCTGATCGAAGCGGAACTGCCCCCGAAGCTGGTCAAGCCCGAATTGCCGCCGCTGTTCGACGACATCGAACGGCGCACCTTCCAGTTCTTCTGGGACACCACCAACGAGCAGAACGGCCTGGCGGTCGACCGCTACCCGTCGCGCCCGTTCGCCAGCATCGCCTCGATCGGGTTTGCGCTCACCGTCTATCCGATCGGCTACGAGAACGGCTGGATCAGCCGCGAGCAGGCGGTGCAGCGCACGCTGACCACGCTGCGCTTCCTGCGCGATGTGCCGGTCGGCCCGCAGCGCACCGGCCGCGCCGGCTACAAGGGCTTCTACTACCACTTCCTGGACATGCAGAAAGGCCTGCGCTACGACCAGTGGGTGGAACTGTCGAGCGTGGACACCGCGCTGCTGATGATGGGCGTGCTGTTCGCGCAGTCCTACTACGAAGGCGACAGCGCCGACGAGAAGGAGATCCGCCAGATCGCCGACACGCTGTATCGCCGCGTGGACTGGAAGTGGATGCAGCAGCGCACCCCGCTGATCACGATGGGCTGGTATCCCGAGCGCGGCTTCATCCAGCACGACTGGATGGGCTACAACGAAGGCATGATGGTCTACCTGCTGGCGCTGGGCTCGCCGACCCATCCGGTGGAACCGGATGCCTGGCTGGAGTGGACCCGCACCTACAACAAGGACTGGGGCGTGTACTACGGCCAGGAATACCTGGCGTTCGGGCCGCTGTTCGCGCACCAGTACAACCACGTCTGGATCGATTTCCGCGACATCCAGGACCAATACATGCGCGAGCACGGCATCGACTACTTCCTCAACAGCCGCCGCGCCACGCTCGCGCAGCGCGAGTACGCCATCGACAACCCGATGAAGTGGAAGGAGTACGGCGAGAACGTGTGGGGCCTGACCGCCAGCGACGGCCCGCAGAACACCACCCAGGACTACCGCGGCGAACAGCGCCAGTTCTTCCACTACCGCACCCGCGGCGCCGGCTTGTTCGAAGCCTTCGACGACGGCACCATCGCGCCGACCGCGGCGGTGTCCTCGATCGTGTTCGCGCCGGAAGTGGTGATCCCGGCCACCCAGGAAATGCACAAGCGCTTCGGCGACTACATCTATTCCAGCTACGGCTTCCTGGATTCGTTCAATCCCAGCTTCAACTACGATATCCCGCTCAAGACCGGGCGCATGCTGCCCAACCGCGGCTGGGTCGCCGGCGACTACATCGGCATCGACCAGGGCGCGATCGTCACCATGATCGCCAACTACCGCAACGAATTCGTCTGGAACGTGATGAAGAAGAACAAGTACTTGCGTACCGGCCTGGAACGCGCCGGCTTCAGCGGCGGCTGGCTGACCCCGGAGGGCGAGACCCAGCCGCTGCCGAAGAAGGACGAGCAGGCCGCCACGGCCCGCGCGCTGGGTATCGCCGAGTCGCGTGCCGCGTCCGCCGAGGCGCAGCCCAATCCCGCGCAACGCCAACCGCAGAATTCGCAATGAGCGCATTGCCGATTCGCCGGTGGTTGTCGCTGGGCCTGCTGGTGCTGGCCGTCTGTGGTTGCGCGCGCGCGCCGCAGGGCGAGGTGGTGCGGTTCTGGGCGATGGGCCGCGAGGCCGAGGTGGTGGCCGAGCTGATCCCCGAGTTCGAGAAGGAGAATCCCGGCATCCACGTGGACATCCAGAACATCCCGTGGACCGCCGCGCACGAGAAGCTGCTGACCGCGTTCGCCGCCGACGGGTTGCCGGACGTGTGCCAGCTCGGCAACACCTGGATCCCAGAGTTCGCCGCGCTGGATACGCTGCAGCCGCTGCAGCCCTACGTGGATAAATCCAAGGTGGTCGATCCGAAGGACTACTTCGCCGGCATCTGGGACACCAGCGTCATCGACGGGCAGCTGTACGGGGTGCCGTGGTACGTGGACACGCGCCTGCTGTTCTATCGCAAGGACATGCTGAGGGACGCGGGCGTGGACAAGCTGCCGCAGACCTGGGCCGAGTGGGAGCAGGCCATGGCCGCGGTGAAGAAGCACGTGGGGCCGAAGCGCTACGCGATCCTGATGCCGATCAACGAATTCGAGCAGCAGCTGTCGCTGGGCCTGCAGCTGGACGATCCGCTGCTGCGCGACCACAACAACTACGGCAACTTCCGCAGCCCCGGTTTCCGCAAGGCGCTGGGCTTCTACGCCAACATGTTCGAACAGGGCTGGGCGCCGAAGATGTCCGAGACCCAGATCTCCAACGTGTGGGACGAATTCTTCAACGGCTTCTACGCCTTCTACATCTCCGGGCCGTGGAATATCCGCGAGTTCCGCAAGCTGGAGCCGGCGGCGCTGAAAGGGCAGTGGGGCACGATGCCGCTGCCGGGTCCGAGCGGCCCGGGCGCCGGCATCGCCGGCGGCACCAGCCTGGTGATCTTCCGCAAGTCGCAGCAGAAGGACGCGGCGTGGAAGCTGATCGAGTTCCTGTCGCGGCCGCAGATCCAGGCGCGTTTCCACGCGCTGATCGGCGACATGCCGCCGCGGCGCAGCACCTGGGAGTATCCGTCGCTGGCCAACGATCCGTTGGCGCACGCGTTCCGCGACCAGCTGGAGCGGGTCAAGCCGGCGCCGAAGGTGCTGGAGTGGGAGCGCATCGTGCAGGAAATGCGGCTGGTCACCGAGCGCGTGGTGCGCGGCGGCGAAAGCCAGGAGAAGGCGGTGCAGGACCTGGACAAGCGCGTGGACGAAATCCTCGAGAAGCGGCGCTGGATCTACCAGCAGCAGCATCCGCAGGCAGCGGCCGCGCCGGCTGCGGGAGCGGCGCCATGAAGCGCGGTTCCCTGGCTGGCTGGCTGTTCGCCGGGCCGGCGCTGATCGTGATCGGCGTGTTCTTCGGCCTGCCGGTGCTGTCGGCGCTGGCGCTGAGCGTCACCGACTTCGACCTGTACTCGCTGGCCGACAGCAACCACCTGCGCTTCGTCGGCTTCGGCAACTACATCGAGTTGCTGCAGACGCAGATGTTCTGGAAGTCGCTGTGGAACACTACCTACTTCGTCATCGTCGGCGTGCCGCTGTCGATCGGCGCCTCGCTGGGCGCGGCGCTGCTGCTCAACGCGCCGGTGGCGCGGTTCAAGCCGCTGTTCCGCACCGCGTTGTTCGCGCCGGTGGTGACCACGCTGGTGGCGGTGGCGGTGATCTGGCGCTACCTGTTCCATACCAGCTACGGCCTGGTCAACTACGGCCTGAGCCATCTGGGCATCGGCCCGATCGACTGGCTCGGCGACCCGCACTGGGCGATGCCGACGATCATGCTGTTCGCGGTGTGGAAGAACTTCGGCTACAACATGGTGATCTTCCTCGCCGGCCTGCAGGGCATCCCGCAGGACCTGTACGAGGCCGCGCGCATCGACGGCGCGTCCAAGTGGCGGCAGTTCCTGCACATCACCCTGCCGATGCTGGGGCCGGTGTTGCTGGTGGTCGGGGTGATCACCGTGTCCGGCTATTTCCAGCTGTTCGCCGAACCCTACGTGATGACCCGCGGCGACCCGCTGCAAAGCACGGTCAGCGTGCTGTACTTCATGTTCGAGGAAGGCTTCAAGTGGTGGAACCTCGGCCGCGCGTCGGCGGTGGCGTTCCTGCTGTTCCTGATCATCCTGGGAGTGACCTCCGTGATGCTGCGCTTCGGCCGCAAGAAGGACCTGGTATGAGCCGCGAAATCGGCGCGTCGCGCTGGAACACGCTGCTGGTCAATGGCGGGCTGCTGGTGCTGGCGCTGGTCAGCCTGGCGCCGCTGCTGTGGATGGTGTCGGTGTCGTTCATGCCGGCGGGGCAGGCGAGCCGCTTCCCGCCACCGATGCTGCCCACCGGCCCGACCCTGGCCAACTACGGCGAGCTGTTTTCGCGGACCGGCATGGCGCGCAACTTCGCCAACAGCCTGCTGGTGTCGTGCGCGATCACCTTCGGCTCGCTGCTGATCAACACCATGGCCGGCTACGCCTTCGCCAAGCTGCGCTTCGTCGGCAAGGAGCGGATCTTCCAGATCCTGCTGGCGGCGCTGGTGATCCCGGCGCAGGTGGCGATGCTGCCGCTGTTCCTGCTGATGAAGCAGCTGCACCTGGTCAACAACTTCGGCGGGGTGGTGGTGCCGGCGCTGGCGACGGTGTTCGGCATCTTCCTGGTGCGCCAGTACGCGCGCTCGATCCCGGACGAACTGCTGGAGGCGGCGCGCATCGACGGCGCCGGCGAGCTGCGCATCTTCTTCCAGATCGTGCTGCCGATGCTCAAGCCGGTGCTGGTGACGTTGACCATCTTCACCTTCATGGCCGCGTGGAACGACTTCATGTGGCCGCTGATCGTGCTGACCGACCAGGAGCACTACACCTTGCCGGTGGCGCTGGCGGCGCTGTCACGCGAGCACATCATGGACGTGGAAATGATGATGGCCGGCGCGGTGGTGACGGTGATCCCGGTGCTGGCGCTGTTCCTGGCGCTGCAGCGCTACTACATCCAGGGATTGCTGCTGGGTAGCGTGAAGGGGTGAGGCGCAACGCTTGCGCGCCACTGGCGCGCGTTGCGCCGAACGGCCGGCCATGGATGGCCGGGCCGGTTTGTCCGGAGCCGGTATGCTGCGCCATGGACGGCATGGGAAATGCACGAGTGTGGGAACGCGCTTGCGTCGCTCGGCGCTGAACTGCCGGCCATGCTGAGGATGTAGCTGTAGGAGGGGCTTCAGCCCCGACGCCCTACCGGTAACGCGTCGGGGCTGAAGCCCCTCCTGCAAAAAAGCCAACGACACAACGGGAACGAGGTTCATGACGGCAGCGGCGATGACGAGCAGACGGTGGACGATGGCCATCCTGGGCCTGGCGGCGGCGCAGGCCTTCGCCGCGGCGCCGACCGCACCGGTCCCGCTGGACGGCTTCAACAATCTCGACAACTGGCAGATCGTCGTCTCCAACCAGGTCACCGCCTCGACCCGGCTGGTGCAGGCCGCCAGCGGCGGCCGCGCCAAGGCGATCTGCCTGGACTACGACTTCAACGGCGTCTCCGGCTACGCCGGGATCCGCCGTGCGATCCCGATCGATTATCCGGACAACTACCAGCTCGCATTCCAGCTGCGCGGCGATTCGCCGAGCAACGACCTGCAGTTCAAGCTGGTCGATGCCAGCGGCGACAACGTGTGGTGGGTCAACCGGCCGCGCTACGACTTTCCCAAGCAGTGGAGCACGGTCAGCTTCAAGAAGCGGCAGATCGACAAGGCCTGGGGGCCGAGCCCGGACAAGGAACTCAAGCGCAGCGCACAGGTCGAGTTCACCATCTACAACCAGGTCGGCGGCAAGGGCACGGTGTGCTTCGACCAGCTGACCCTGACCCCGCTGCCGCCGCAGGACACCTCGCCGCTGACGGTGAAGGTCAGCGCCGACACCGCGCCGGCGCTGGAGCAGCGCATCGCCGACGGCAAGGCCGACACGGTGTGGTACAGCGGCAACGCCAAGACCCAGACGATCATGCTCGACCTGGGCAAGGTGCGCGAGTTCGGCGGCGCCAAGGTGCAGTGGGCGCCGGGCGTGTATGCCTCGCGCTACAAGCTGCAGGGCTCGGCCGACGGCCGCAGCTGGCGCGAGCTGCGCAACGTCACCGCCGGCAACGGCGGCACCGACTGGTTGCCGATGCCAGAAACCGAGGCGCGCTACGTGCGCATCGACCTGGAGGACGGCCCCAGCTTCCGCTACGGCATCGCCGACATCGCGCTGCAGCCGCTGGCCTTCGCCGCCACCCCGAACGATTTCGTCAAGTCGGTGGCGGCCGATTCCACCCGCGGCTGGTTCCCGCGCGGCTTCAGCGGCGAGCAGCCGTACTGGACCATCGTCGGCCTGGACGGCGGCCGCGAGCAGGGCCTGGTCGGCGAGGACGGCGCGATCGAAGTGGGCAAGGGCGGCTTCAGCATCGAGCCGTTCCTGCTGCTGGACGGCAAGCGCCTGAGCTGGGCCGACGTGAAGACCGCGCAGAGCCTGCAGGACGACTACCTGCCGATCCCCAGCGTGGACTGGAGCCACGACAACGCCGGCCTGCGCATCACCGCCTTCGTGCAGGGCACGCCGGAGCAGGCGCAGCTGGTGGCGCGCTACCGGCTCAGCAACCCGAGCAAGAAGCCGCACGACTACACCCTGGCGCTGGCGGTGCGGCCATTCCAGGTGAATCCGCCCAGCCAGTTCCTCAACACCGTCGGCGGGGTCAGTCCGATCCATCTGCTGGCCTTCGACGGCGCCCAGGTGCAGGTCAACGGCGAGCCGCGCGTGTTCGCGGTGCAGAAGCCCGACGCGGCCTATGCCACCGCGTTCGACGCCGGCATCGACATCGAGCGCCTGGCTGCCGACAGCGCCGCGCTGCCGCAGCAGGCGTCCGATGCCGACGGCCTGGCCTCGGGCGCGCTGCTGTACCGCGGGCGCCTGGCCCCGGGCGAAGTGCGCGAAGTGGCCTTGCTGATCCCGCAGACCGGCGCACAGGCGCTGCCGTCCGGGTTCGACGCGGCGCGTGCGCAACAGCAGGTGGCCGAGCAGTGGCGCGAGAAGCTGGACCGGGTGCAGGTGAACGTCCCGGCCGAGGGCAAGCCGCTGGCCGACACCTTGCGCACCGCGCTGGCGCACATGCTGATCTCGCGGATCGGGCCGCGCCTGCAGCCGGGCACGCGCTCGTATTCGCGCAGCTGGATCCGCGACGGCGCGATGATTTCCGAAGGCCTGCTGCGCCTGGGCCGCGCCGACGTGGCGCGCGAATACCTGGAGTGGTACGCGCCGTACCAGTTCGCCAACGGCATGGTGCCGTGCTGCGTGGACGACCGCGGCAGCGATCCGGTGCCGGAGAACGACAGTCATGGCGAGCTGATCTTCGGCGTCGCCGACTACTACCGCTACAGCGGCGACCGCGCATTCCTGGAAAAGATGTGGCCGCATGTGCTGGCCGCGTACGAGTACATGGAACAGCTGCGGCAGAGCGAGCGCACCGAGGAGAACCGGGCGCGCAATCCGGCGTTCTACGGGATGATGCCGGTGTCGATCAGCCACGAAGGCTATTCGGCCAAGCCGATGCATTCGTACTGGGACAATTTCTGGGCGCTGCGCGGCTACAAGGACGCGGTGGAGATCGCCGCCGAGCTGGGGCGCGTCGACGATGCGGCGCGCTTCGCCGCCGCGCGCGACGAGTTCCGCCAGGACCTGTACGCCTCGCTGCAGACCGCCACGCAGCAGCACCACATCGATTTCCTGCCCGGTTCGGCCGAGTTGGGCGATTTCGATCCCACCTCCACGACCATCGCGCTGGCGCCGGGCGGGGAGCAGGGCCGGCTGCCGCCGCAGCTGCTGGGCAACACCTTCGAGCGCTATTGGGGCGAATTCGCCAGCCGCCGCGACGGCAAGCGCGAGTGGAAGGACTACACCCCGTACGAATGGCGTAACGTCGCCGCGTTCGTGCGCCTGGGCTGGCGCGAGCGCGCCTGGGACGCGACCCAGTTCTTCTTCAAGGACCGCGCGCCGCAGCCGTGGAACCAGTGGGCCGAAGTGGTCTCGCGCACGCCGCGCAAGCCGTTCTTCGTCGGCGACCTGCCGCACGCCTGGGTGGCGTCGGACTTCGTGCGCTCGACGCTGGACATGTTCGCCTATGCGCGCGACATCGACGACAGCCTGGTGCTGGCGGCCGGCGTGCCGGCGGCGTGGTTCGACGGCAAGGGCATCGCCATCCAGGACCTGCGCACCCCGCAGGGCGAACTGAGCTACCAGCTGCGGCGGCAGAAGAACCGCCTGACCCTGGGCATCGGCGGCGGCCTGCGCGTGCCCAGCGGCGGCCTGGTGTTGCCGTGGCCGTATCCGGGCGAACCCGGGGGCACCCTGGTCAACGGCGAAGCGGCGCAGTGGGAAAACGGCGAGCTGCGGATTCGTTCGTTGCCGGCGGATGTGCAGATTGAGGTGCGTTGAGGCGGGGATTCGGGATTGGGGATTCGGGATTCGTAACAGCAAAAGCAAAAGCAAAAAAGCGCCGGCATGCCGGCGCTTTTTTTTTTTCCGATCGTGGGGAGTCGGGCTTTAGCGAATCCCTAATCCCTAATCTCTAATCCCGCGCACAATCGCCGCCGCCTTCGCCGCGCTCTCGCGCACCTTGTCCCACTCGCCGTTGGCCAGCCAGTCCTTCGGCACCATCCACGAGCCGCCGATGCAGACCACGTTCGGTTGCGCCAGGTACTCGGCGGCGGTGCTTTCGCCGATGCCGCCGGTGGGACACAGCTTCAGGTCCGCCAGCGGGCCGGCCAGGCCCTTGAGCATCGCCAGGCCGCCGACCGCGGTGGCCGGGAACAGCTTGCACACGCGGAAGCCGCGCGCCATCAGCGACAGCAGTTCGGTCGGGGTTGCCGCGCCCGGCACCACCGGCAGCGGCGCCCGCGCCAGCGCGTCGGCCAGTGCCGGCGGCGTGCCCGGGGTGACGATGAAATCGGCACCTGCGTCGATCGCCTGCTGCAGTTGGGTTTCGGTGAGCACGGTGCCGGCGCCGATCTTGATGTCCGGCAGCTCGCGCTTGAGCATCGCCAGCGCGTCCATCGCCACCGGCGTGCGCAGGGTCAGCTCGATCGCGGGCAGGCCGCCTTCGAGCAGCGCGGCGGAGACGCGGCGCGCCTCGTCCAGGCTGTGCACGGTCACCACCGGCAGGATGCCGGCGGCGCGCAGGAGCTGTTCGGCGGTGTTCTGGTGTTCGGCAATCGTCATGGCAATCTCGTAGTCGCGATGATGGCGGGAGTGCATCGGCCGCAGGCGGCCGACGCGGGGGGGGGGGGCGTGGCGCCGCAGGTTTACGCGTCCTTCGCCTCGTGCGGCGCGTCGGCGGCCTCGCTGCTGCGGCCCAGGTCGTACTCGGCGTCGTAGTTCCAGTCGTCGCCGTCGGCCGCGGGCGGGCCGCAGGAGATCGACATCGCGCCCTGGTCGGCGGGGCCGACCACGCGGCGATTGATCGCGAACAGGTTGCGGCCGAGGTCGTGCGCGGCCGGCGCGGTGTTCGGCGCCAGCGCACGTGCCGCCCATTCGGCGGCATCCACCAGCACTTCCAGGGTGCCGGCTTCGCCGTCCAGGCGCACGATGTCGCCTTCGCGCACGCGCGCGATCGGGCCGCCGCGCGCCGCTTCCGGGGTCACGTGGATCGCCGCCGGGAACTTGCCCGAGGCGCCGGACAGGCGCCCGTCGGTGACCAGCGCCACGCGCCGGCCCTGGTTCTGCAGCAGGCCCAACAGCGGCGCCAGCGAATGCAGTTCCGGCATGCCGTTGGCGCGTGGTCCCTGGTAACGCAGCACCACCACGAAGTCGTGCGGCAGCACGCCGGCAGCGTGCAGCTTGTTCAAGGCCTGCGGCGCGTCGATGACCACGGCCGGCGCCTCGATGGTGCGGAACTCAGGCTTCACCGCCGACAGCTTGATCAGCGACCGGCCGATATTGCCGCGCAGCAGGCGCAATCCGCCCTGCGCCTCGAACGGATTGGAGGCCGGGCGCACCACGGTTTCGTCGGCGCTCTTGGCCGGGCTCGGCACGTAGGCCAGCGCGCCGTTCTGCACGCACGGCTCGTCGCCGTAGGCGCGCATGCCGCCGGGCACGATGGTGGCCAGGTCGTCGTGCATCAGTCCGGCGTCCATCAGTTCGCGGAACACGAACCCCACGCCGCCGGCCGCGGCGAAATGGTTCACGTCGGCTTCGCCGTTGGGATACACCCGGGTCAGCAGCGGCACGATCTGCGACAGTTCGTCCAGGTCGTCCCAGGTCAGCACGATGCCGGCCGCGCGCGCCACCGCCAGCCAGTGGATGGTGTGGTTGGTGGAGCCGCCGGTGGACATCAGCGCGACCGCGGCGTTGACGATCGCGCGTTCGTCGATCAGCCGGCCGAGCGGACGGAAATCGCTGCCCAGCGCGGTGATGCGCAGCGCGCGTTCGGTGGCCTGCTGGGTCAGCGCGTCGCGCAGCGGCGTGCCCGGATTGACGAACGAGGCGCCGGGCAACTGCACGCCCATCGCTTCCAGCAACACCTGGTTGGAATTGGCGGTGCCGTAAAAAGTGCAGGTGCCGGGCGCGTGGTAGGAGGCCGATTCGGCGGCCAGTAGTTCCTCGCGGGTGGCCTGGCCGGCGGCGTAGCGCTCGCGCACCTCGGCCTTCTGCTTGTTGGGAATGCCCGGGGTCATCGGCCCCGCCGGCACGAACACCGCCGGCAGGTGGCCGAACGCCAGCGCGCCGATCAGCAGGCCGGGCACGATCTTGTCGCACACGCCCAGGTACAGGGTGGTGTCGAACATGTCGTGGCTGAGGCCGATCGCGGTGGCCTGGGCGATCACGTCGCGCGAGAACAGCGACAGCTCCATGCCCGGGCGGCCCTGGGTCACGCCGTCGCACATCGCAGGCACGCCGCCGGCGACCTGCGCGGTAGCGCCGAGCGCGCGCGCGGTGCTGCGGATCATCTCGGGGTAGTGCTCGAACGGCTGGTGCGCCGACAGCATGTCGTTGTAGGCGGTGACGATGCCCAGGTTCGGGGTGATCCCGCCTTCCAGCCGGCTCTTGTCGGTCGGGCCGCAGGCGGCGAAGCCGTGCGCCAGGTTGCCGCAGCTCAGGCGGCTGCGGAACGGGCCGTCGCGCAATGCGGCGTCGATGCCGGCCAGGTAGGCGCGACGCGACGGCACGCTGCGCGCGCGGATGCGTTCGGTGATCGCGTGGATTTTCGGATGCAGGCTCATTGGCTGAAGTGGCTATGAAGTGTGGGGGTGTTGTGGTCGTGACTCGGGACCGGGGACTCGGGACTCGAAAGAGCGGGAATACGGCAGCGCTTTGCTGTTCCGAATCCCCAATCCCGAATCCCCAATCCCGGCCTCACTCACACCAATGCACGCGCAAGCGCGCACCGGGCGTGTCGAAGGCGACGCGGATCGGGAATTCGTGCGGATCGTTGCCGGCCAGCGCGCGCTCGAGCACGTCGAGCTTCTGCTTGCCGCGCAGCAGCAGCATGCGCTGGCCGATCGGCGCCAGCCCGGCCGGGGTCAGGGTGATGCGCAGCGGCCAGGTATTGGCGCCGGGGCAGCCGGTGGCGTCGAGCGCGGCGTAGGGCAGCGGATTGGCCAGCGCCTTGTTCAGGTCGGTGGCGCCGGGGAACAGCGACGCGGTGTGGCCGTCGCCGCCCATGCCCAGCACCGCCATGCATGCGGCCGGCGCGTGCTGCGCATGCAGGTTGGCGGCATGCACGCAATCCTGCAGCGGCTTGCCGACCCGCACCAGCGGCTCGAAACGCGCGCCTTCGGCACGCTCCAGGAAGCTCTGCCGCACCAGGTACGCGTTGCTGTCGCTGTCCTGCGGCGACAGCCAGCGCTCGTCGACCAGGCCCACTTCCAGCTTGCTCCAGTCCAGCGGCAGCTCGGCCAGCGCCTGGTACACCGGCGCCGGCGTGGTGCCGCCGGACAGCAGCAGCCGTGCGCCGCCGCGCAGGTCGATGTCCTGGCGCAGCGCGTCGCCGATCTCGGCCGCCGCCGCGTCGATCCATTCGTCGGCATCGTCGTAACGGATCAGGGTGATGCGATCGGACAACGTGGGGCTCATGCAACGACTCCTGGGGATTCGCGTTCGGCATCCACCGCATAGGCGGCGGCGCCGAGCAGACCGGGACGGGGGTGGGTCACCGCCAGCGACGGCACCCGCGCCATGATCGACGAAAAGCGGCCCTTGTGCTCGAAGCGCTGGCGGAAGCCGGAGTGCTGCAGCGCGTCGAGCATCTTCGGCACCAGCCCGCCGGTCAGGAACACGCCGTCCCAGGCGCCGTGCATCAGCACCAGGTCGCCGGCGATGGCGCCGAACACCGCGCAGAACACGTCGATGGTGCGCATCGCGCGGTAGTCGCCCTGCGCGGCGCGCGCGGTGATGTCCGCCGGCTGCAGCGGGCCGGGGTTGTCGCCGGCGATCTCGCTGAGCGCGCGATGGATGTTGACCAGGCCGGGACCGCAGATCAGGCGTTCGTTGGACACGCGCCCGAACTGCTGCGACAGCAGCTCGAGAATGCGGATTTCCTCGGGTGTGCCAGGCGGGAAGCTGACGTGGCCGCCCTCGGTCTCCAGCGGATAGCAGCGGCCGCCGCGGATCAGCAGGCCGCCCACGCCCAGGCCGGTGCCGGGGCCGATCACCGCGTAGTTGCGCGGCTGCGCGATCGGCGCCGGCTGCCACGCCGCGCCGCCGACCTGGACCACGTCCTGCGGCTGCAGCAGGCTGATCGCCATCGCCTGCGCGGCGAAGTCGTTGATCAGGTGCAGTTCGTCGAAGCCGAGCATGGCGCGGGTGCGCGAACGCGAGATCACCCACGGATGGTTGGTGATCCGCGCCTCGTCGCCGTCGACGCGGCCGGCCACGGCGAACACGCCGCTGCGTGCGTCCACCCCGGTCTGCTGCAGGTAGTGGCGCGCCGCGTCGCCCAGCGACGGGAATTCCACCACCGCGTAGGTCTGGGTGCTGTCGTCGAGCAGCGGCGTGGAAGCGCCGAGGTCGGCCAGCGCGAAGCGCGCATTGGTGCCGCCGATGTCGGCGACCAGCACCGGCCGCAGCGGCGCGCTCATGGGGTGTCCCGCTGTACGGCGCTGGCGTCGTCGGCGGAGACATAGCGCTCGGCTTCCTGCGGACCCCAGCTGCCGGCCGGGTAGGGCAGCAGCGGCAGTTGCGCCTGCGCCCAGGCGTCGCTGACGCTGTCGATCCAGGCCCAGGCCGCGCGCACTTCGTCGTCGCGCACGAACAGCGCATGGTTGCCATTGAGCGCGTCCAGCATTAGCCGCTCGTAGGCGATGCGGCGGTGCAGGCCGGTCGGTACCGACAGTTCCAGTTCCAGCGGCTGCAGTTCCAGCGCGCCCCATTCCGGGCCGGCCAGGCTGCTCATCAGCCCCAGTTCGATGTTTTCCTGCGGCTGCAGCTGGAAGGTCAGCCGGTTCGGTGCCACGTGCTGCGCGTCGGGGCGCTCGAACAGCCAATGGGTGACCGGCTTGAGCGTGACCACGATGCGCGTGGTGCGTTCGGCCAGGCGCTTGCCGGTGCACAGCCGGAACGGCACCCCGGCCCAGCGCCAGTTGTCGATGTAGGCGGTGACGCCGACGAAGGTCTCCACGTCGCTTCCTTCCGGCGGCTGGTAGGCCTGCGCCTGCTGGCCGTTGATGGTGCCGGCGGTGTAGCGCCCGCGCACGCTGTCGCGCGCGGCATGCGCGGCCTGCAGCGGACGCAGCGCGCGCAGCACCTTGACCTTCTCGTCGCGGATGCGGTCCGCTTCCAGCGAGGCCGGCGGCTCCATCGCCACCAGGCACAGCAGCTGCAGGATGTGGCTCTGCACCATGTCGCGCAGCGCGCCGGAACGCGCGTAGTAGGCGTCGCGGCCGTCCACGCCCTCGCTCTCGGCGACCAGGATCTCCACCGATTCGATGTAGTTGCGGTTCCACACCGCCTCGAGCAGCGTGTTACCGAAGCGCAGCGCGATCAGGTTCTGCACCGCCGCCTTGCCCAGGTAGTGGTCCAGGCGGAACACGCGGTCTTCGTCGATCAGCGCGCCGATCGCCTGCAGGATCTCCCGCGCGCTGGCCGAGTCGTGGCCGATCGGCTTCTCCAGCATCAGCCGGTTCGGCGCGGCCAGCGCGCCACCCAGGGCCAGGCCCTGGCAGGTGCTGATGTACAGCCCCGGAGGGATCGCCAGGTAGCTGACGCACTTGCGCGAGGCCAGCTCGCGCACCGCATCGGCCACCGACTCGGCGTTGCGCAGGTCCACCGAGCGGTAGTCGGTGCGATCCAGCAGCGACTGGATCACCGCCTCGCTGACCTGCGGCATGGCCGCCTGCAGCCGCGGTTTGAGGATCTCGTGGAACTTGGCGGTGTCGTGCGGCGACAGCGCCAGCGCGCGGATGCGGAAGTCTTCCGGCAGGAAGCCGTCGTCGAGCATGCGCAGCAATGACGGGAACAGGTAGCGCTGGGCCAGATCGCCGGTGGCGCCAAACAGCAGGAACGTATCGTGCATCGACCGGTTTTCGGTTTCGGGTGACATTTCGTCGATCACCTGGGGGCTAGTAGTGACGTGGCGTTGGTAAGCAAGCGGCGGAAGCGGCCTGTATCCGTCCTGCAGCTCGCGCGTAGGCATAGCGATAACGACCGCCAGGCGGGACCGCACGATCCGGGAGATGAATACGACTGCCAGACCTCTGAGCATACCTGTCTAATGCCTCAAGCATCAGAGCCGGCGCTCGGCGCACGCCCGGACGGCGGCGGCTGGCGGTTCGCATCGCAAGCCCTCCCAGGCGTCGATGTTGCCCCGTGAAAACGGTTACATGGCAGAATACCGCATTGCGATCCCATTGTTGCCTGCGTCGCTGGCACGATGCGAAGCGCATTCGTATGCACTGCCTTCGGGAGGGACCGGCGGCAGCCCGTCTCTCCAGCCGGAAACCGGATACCGCACCATGGCGAAAGTACAACTGGACAACATCCGCAAGGTCTACGACAACGGCCAGGTCGCCGTGCACGGGGCCACCTTCGAAGTGGCCGACGGCGAACTGATGGTGCTGGTCGGGCCGTCGGGCTGCGGCAAATCCACCCTGCTGCGGATGATCGCGGGCCTGGAGGAGATCAGCGGCGGCGAGCTGCGCATCGGCGAGCGTGTGGTCAACGACGTGGCGCCGAAGGACCGCGACATCGCGATGGTGTTCCAGAGCTACGCGCTGTATCCGCACATGACCGTGGCCGAGAACCTGGCGTTCGGGCTGAAGCTGCGCGGCGAGAGCAAGGAGGTCATCGCGCGCCGCGTCGCCGCTGCCGCCGACACCCTGGGCCTGACCCCGATGCTGGACAAGCTGCCGCGGGCGATGTCCGGCGGCCAGCGCCAGCGCGTGGCGCTGGGCCGCGCGCTGGTGCGCGAGCCGGCGGTGTTCCTGCTCGACGAGCCGCTGTCGAACCTGGACGCCAAGCTGCGCCATTCGGTGCGCACCGAGATCGCGCAGCTGCACCGCAAGCTCGGCACCACGATGATCTACGTGACCCACGACCAGGTCGAGGCGATGACCCTGGGCCAGCGCATCGTGGTGCTCAAGGACGGGCTGATCCAGCAGATCGACACGCCGATGGCGCTGTACGACCGCCCGGCCAACCTGTTCGTGGCCGGTTTCCTCGGCAGCCCGGCGATGAACGTGCTGCAGGGCCAGCTGGTCGAAGAGGGCGGCCTGCAGCAGTTGCAACTGGCCGACGGCAGTCACGTGCCGCTGCAAGGCGCGCATGTCGCGGCGCAATGGCTGGGCCGGCCGATCGCGATCGGCGTCCGCCCGGAGCACCTGCAGCCCAGCGAGGACGGGCAGGGCGGGTTCGAGACAACGGTCGAGGTGATCGAGCCGGTCGGCAACGAAATCTTCGTCAATCTCAGCTACGGCAGCCAGCCGCTGGTGATGCGGGTGTCGCCACGTACGCTGCCAGGCCTGGGCGAGCGCCTGCGCGTGGCGGTGCGCGGCGAGGCGCTGCACTTCTTCGATCCGGAAAGCGGCGAGCGTTTGTCGCCGGCCTGAGTCATCGCGTCAATCGGCCGCGGCGCTTTCGGGCGAGCCGCCGCGCCGACGCAGTGCGCTGCCGAGCAGGGCAGGCGAGCCGCGAGGCTCGCTCAGCGTGCCAGACCGTCGCGCAGCGGCTGCCAGTGCGCCGGATGTGCGTCGATCGACAAACCGGTCGGCGGCGCCTCCTCCAGCGGCAGCACCGCCAGCGCCAGCGTGCCGGCGACGCTGACCACACTGCCCAGCGGCTGTGCGTCGCGCACCACCTGCGCACCGACCTCGGCCGTGCCGTCCACTTCCAGCAATTGCAGTGCGCGTTTGGCCTTGCCCAGAAAATGGGTGCGGGCGACGATCTCCTGTCCCGGATAGCAGCCCTTCTTCACGCTGAACGCGTGCAGTCGGTCCAGTGCCAGCTGCTGCGGCGTCCATTGTTCGCGCTGGCCGGGATCGAGCCGGGCCAGGCCCAGGCGCAGGTCGGCCTGCCGCCAGGCGGCGGCGAAGGCCGGGTCGGCCGCGGCTTGCGCTTGCGTGGCCTGCGCGGCCGGCACCAGCAGCAGCGTGCGCGGCAGGCCGTCGCCGCCCATGTCCAGTTCGATCGCGCCATCGTCGCGCTCGGCCAGCGCTGCGCCTTGCGCATGCGCGGGCGCGGCCAGGCGCGCGTAGGCGTGCAGGTCGTCGTGCGCGGCAATGCGCACCTTGCGCCGGAACACGAAGCGGTTCAGTGCCGTGGCCAGATCGGCCGCGCCGCCGTCCGGCAGCAGCACCAGCAAGTCTTCGTCGGCGCGGCGCAGCAGCGCGAACAGCGCGATCACCCGGCCCTTGGCGCTCAGCCAGGCGTTCCACTGCCAGTGGCCGTTGCGCAGCGCCTGCACGTCGTTGGCGAACTGCGCCTGGGCGAAAGCGACTGCATCCGCGCCGCTCAAGGCCACGTATTGCAGGTCTGGGAGCGCGGAAAAACCGGCGGAAGTGAGATTCAGGTTGTCAGGCACGAGGGGGAGGACTAAAATTACGCTGTTGTGAGACCCGCATGATAGGCCAACCAACCCCCACACCCGAGCCCGATCCCGAAACGCAGCGACCCGCCGAGGAGAACACTCCGGAAGCGACGCCTGCGCCGCGGGAAATCGGCGGTCGCGGCGGCCTCGAGCCGACGCGCTACGGCGACTGGGAGAAAAACGGACGCTGCATCGATTTTTGAGCAGATTTGAGCCAACGCGGCCTTAAGCACGCCGCCCAGCCGAGACAACGAGCCCAGCGAATGGCGACCCGCGAACGTCCTCTTTCCCCCCACCTGCAGGTCTATCGCTGGCAGATCCAGATGGTGACTTCGATCCTGCATCGAGCCACTGGCATCATCCTGTCGGTCGGTGCCCTGATCATTGCGGCCGCGCTGTTGGTGCTGATGCTCGGCCCGGCCTCCTGGAACTGCTTCCGCGGCATGGCCGGCGCCTGGTATGGCCAGCTGTTCCTGTTCGCCTGGAGCTGGGCTTTCGCCTACCACCTGTGCAACGGCCTGCGCCACATCGTGCAGGACTTCGGCCACGGCTTCCGCATCCCCGCCTTCGTGCGCAACAGCTGGCTGTCGGTGATCGGCAGCCTGGTGCTGGTCGCGCTGATCTGGGCCTACGTGCTCATCGGAGCCGCCGCATGAACCGCTATCGCACCCCGTTGAAGAACGTGCGCGGCCTGGGTGCCGCCAAGTCCGGCACCGAGCATTTCGTGCTGCAGCGGCTCACCGCCACCGCGCTGGTCGGCCTGACCATCTGGTTCCTGGTGTTCGTGCTGAGCCTGCTCGGCGCCGACTACGTCACCGCCACCGAGGCGGTGGCCAAGCCGTGGAACGCGGTGCTGCTGGTCGGCTTCCTGATCGCGATGTTCTGGCATGCGCAGATCGGCCTGCAGGTGATCCTCGAAGACTATGTGCACAACTCGCTGCTGGCCCTGGCGCTGCAGACCACGGTGAAGTTCGTCGCCGTGCTCGGTGCGCTCGTCGGTGTATTCGCGGTCGCCCGCATCGCGCTGGGCAGCGCCTGATCGGCGCCCGGAACAGGAATTCAAATTAGATGTCCGCTTACAAGATCACCGAACACAAGTACGACATGGTCGTGGTCGGCGCCGGCGGCGCCGGCCTGCGCGCCACCTTCGGCCTGGCCGCCAAGGGCCTGCAGACGGTCTGCCTGACCAAGGTCTTCCCGACCCGTTCGCACACCGTGGCCGCGCAGGGCGGCATCTCCGCCGCGCTCGGCAACATGGGCGAGGACGACTGGCGCTACCACTTCTACGACACCATCAAGGGCTCGGACTGGCTGGGCGACCAGGACGCGATCGAGTACATGTGCCGCGAGGCGATCCCGGCGATCATCGAGCTGGAGCACTACGGCGTGCCGTTCAGCCGCACCGAGGACGGCAAGATCTACCAGCGTCCGTTCGGCGGCATGACCACCAAGTACGGCGAAGGCCCGTCCGCGCAGCGCACCTGCGCCGCCGCCGACCGTACCGGCCACGCCATGCTGCACACGCTGTACCAGCAGTCGCTGGCGCACAACGCGCGCTTCATGATCGAGTACTTCGCGCTCGACCTGATCTTCGACGAGGAAGGCGTGTGCCGCGGCGTGCTCGCGCTGGACATGGCCGAAGGCTCGCTGCACCTGTTCCGCGCCCACGGCGTGGTGCTGGCCACCGGCGGCTACGGCCGCGCCTACTTCAGCGCCACCTCCGCGCATACCTGCACCGGCGACGGCGGCGGCCTGGTGATGCGCGCCGGCCTGCCGATGCAGGACATGGAGTTCGTGCAGTTCCATCCCACCGGCATCTACGGCGCCGGCTGCCTGATCACCGAGGGCGTGCGCGGCGAAGGCGGCATCCTGCGCAACAGCAACGGCGAGCGCTTCATGGAGCGCTACGCACCGCACTACAAGGATCTGGCCTCGCGCGATGTGGTGTCGCGTTCGATGACCGTCGAGATCCGCGAAGGCCGCGGCGTCGGCGAGCACAAGGACCACATCCTGCTCGACCTGACCCACCTCGGCCCGGAAGTGATCAACGAGAAGCTGCCCGGCATCGCCGAGAGCGCGCACATCTTCGCCGGCGTCGATGTGGCCAAGCAGCCGATCCCGGTGATCCCGACCGTGCACTACAACATGGGCGGCATCCCAACCAACTACCACGGCGAAGTGGTGCGCAAGGACGGCGACAACCCCGATGCGGTGGTGCCCGGCCTGTACGCGATCGGCGAGGCGGCCTGCGTGTCGGTGCACGGCGCCAACCGCCTGGGCTCCAACTCGCTGCTGGACCTGGTGGTGTTCGGCCGCGCGGTGGCGATCCGTTGCGCCGAGACGATCAAGAGCGGCGCGCCGCACAAGACCCTGCCCAGCGATTCCTGCGACAAGGCGCTGGGCCTGCTCGACAAGCTGCGCAATTCCAACGGCGGCACGCCGACCTCGGTGATCCGCGACAAGATGCAGCGCACCATGCAGTCCGACGCGGCGGTGTTCCGCACCAGCAAGACGCTCAAGGAAGGCGTGGACAAGATGGCCGAGATCTACGCCACCTTCGAGGACGTGAAGGTCTCCGACCGCTCGCTGGTGTGGAATTCGGACCTGATCGAGACCTACGAGTTGAACAACCTGCTGCTCAACGCGGTGGCGACGATCAACTCGGCCGAGCAGCGCAAGGAAAGCCGCGGCGCGCATGCGCACGAGGATTTCCCGGACCGCGACGACGTCAACTGGCAGAAGCACACCCTGGTCAGCGTGGACGACAAGGGCCAGTGCAGCTTCGACTACCGCCCTGTGCACATGTACACGCTCAGCAAGGACGTCGACGTGGTGCCGCCGAAACCGCGCGTGTACTGACCAAAGCCGGGATTGGGGATTGGTGATTCGGGATTCGAAACACTTCGTTTCCTGCTCTCAACACCTCCCCAATCCCTAATCCCCATTCCCGGATTTTAAAGCCATGGCAGAGTTCACCCTCCCCAAGAATTCCAAGATCGGCAAGGGCAAGCACTTTCCCGCCACCGGCGCGAAGAATGCACGCACCTTCAAGGTCTACCGTTGGAATCCGGACGACGACAGCAATCCGCGTACCGACACCTACGAGGTGGATCTGGACGCGTGCGGCCCGATGGTCCTGGACGCGCTGATCAAGATCAAGAACGAGATCGATCCGACCCTGACCTTCCGCCGTTCCTGCCGCGAAGGCATCTGCGGTTCGTGCGCGATGAACATCGACGGCACCAACACCCTGGCCTGCACCAAGGCGATCGCCGACTGCGGCAAGGCCGAAGTGCCGATCTATCCGCTGCCGCACATGAGCGTGATCAAGGATCTGGTGCCGGACCTGACCCACTTCTACGCGCAGTACGCGTCGATCAAGCCGTGGATCCGCACCCAGACCCCGCCGCCGCCGGACCGCGAGCGGCTGCAGTCGCCGGAAGACCGCAAGAAGCTCGACGGCCTGTACGAGTGCATCCTGTGCGCGTGCTGCTCGACCAGCTGCCCGAGCTACTGGTGGAACGGCGAGCGCTACCTGGGCCCGGCGATCCTGCTGCAGGCCTACCGCTGGATCATCGACTCGCGCGACGAGGACACCGGTGCGCGCCTGGACGATCTGGAAGATCCATTCAAGCTGTATCGCTGCCACACCATCATGAACTGCGCGCGGACCTGCCCCAAGGGGCTGAACCCGGCGCTGGCGATCGCCGAGATCAAGAAGCTGATGATGGCGCGCCGCGCCTGATCGGCTAGCGCCAACCACGGACGGCAGGCCCGTCCGACTTGCGCGGCACCGGCTCTCGGGTTCGGTGCCGCGCGCGTTTTCGACGGTCGCCGCAGCAGGCGTCCGCCCATCAAGACAAGGGTGCGATGCGATGGACGAAGCCACCGAACTGAAGAAGCTGCGCTGGCGCTGCCGGCGCGGCATGCGCGAACTGGACCAGCTGTTCGGGCGCTACCTGGACCGGCGCTGGGCGCAGGCCTCCGAGGCCGAGCGCGGGGTTTTCCTATACCTGCTCGAATGCGAGGACGATAAGTTGTGGCGCTGGTTCATGGGCTACGAGGCTTGTCCCGATGCACGCGCCGCCGATCTCATCGCCACCATCCGCGCCATGCCGGCTTGAGTGGCGCCCCTCGCGCTGGCTGCTGGCGGCGCTGGCGCTGCTGAGCGTGCTGGCGCCGTTGTCGATCCTGGGTTCGGATATGCCGCGCGCCTGGGCCTGGCCGGCGGCGGCGCTGGCCGCGCTGTACGCGGCATGGCTGCTGCGGCGTGAGGCGCGGCGGGCGCCGCATGCGCTGCTGATCCCGGCGCAGGGCAGCGTGGCGGCAAGCGTCGATAGCCGGCCGGTCGCGGCGCTGCAGGTGGACTGGCGCGGGCCGCTGGCGTTCGTGCGCTGGCGTGACGCGGATGGCCGGGCAGGGCGCCTGGCCTGGTGGCCGGACACGCTGCCGCCGGCGGCACGACGTGAACTGCGTCTGGCCGCTCAGGCCCGTGCCGCTTCGTCTGCGCCGCCGCAGATGGCACCATAGCGCTCCCTGGATGGTGGCTGCGCATGTTCAAACCCTTACCCGTGGCCATCGGCCTGCGCTACCTGCGCGCCAAGCGCCGCAACAACTTCATCTCCTTCATCTCGATGGCCTCGATCCTCGGCATCGCGCTGGGCGTGACCGTGCTGATCACCACGCTGGCGGTGATGAGCGGCTTCCAGAAGGAGATCCGCGACCGCCTGCTGCAGATGGCCGCGCATGCCACGGTCAGCGCGCAGGGCGCGCCGATGGAGAACTGGCAGCACGCGGTGGACGTGGCCACCCGCGATCCGCGCGTGGCCGGCGCCGCGCCGTACGTCGAGGAAGAGGCGCTTCTCACCGGGCAGCGCAACCAGCCGGCGATCGTGCGCGGCATCCTGCCCAGCGAAGAGGCCAAGGTCTCGGTGCTGGCGCAGAAGATGAAGCAGGGTTCGATCGACAGCCTGACCCCCGGTTCCTACAACATCCTGCTCGGCCAGGAACTGGCGCTGTGGCTGGGCGTGGGCGTCGGCGACAAGGTGGTGGTGATGCTCGGCGAACCGCAGGCCAGCCCGATGGGCATGGTGCCGCGCTACAAGCGCTTTACCGTCAGCGGCATCTTCGAGGCCGGCTACAACGAGATCGATCGTGGCCTGGCGGTGACCAGCATGCCGGACATGCAGCGCGTGCTGCGCATGGGCGATGGCGTCACCGGCGTGCGCCTGAAGCTGCACAACATGGACCTGGCCTGGGACGTGGCGCGCGACCTGGCGCTGAATCTGCACGGCCCGTACATGGTCAGCGACTGGACCCGCGAGAACGCCAACCTGTACCAGTCGCTGAAGATGGAAAAGACGGTGATGGGCATCCTGCTGTCGCTGATCATCGCGATGGGCGCGTTCAACCTGGTGTCCTCGCAGGTGATGCTGGTCACCGACAAGCAGGCCGACATCGCCATCCTGCGCACGCTGGGGCTGAGCCCGGGCGGGGTGATGCAGGTGTTCATGGTGCAGGGCACGCTGATCGGCGTGTTCGGCACCATCGCCGGGGTGATCGGCGGCATCCTGCTGACCCTGAACCTGGAGCGGATCCTGGCCGGCATCGAGGCGCTGTTCAACATCAAGCTGCTGCCGGAGGACGTGTACTACATCACCGGCCTGCCCACCGACATGCAGCCGCACGACGTGGTGGTGATCACCATCGTCGCGCTGCTGATGAGCTTCCTGGCCACGCTGTATCCGGCCTGGCGCGCGGCGCGCACGCAACCGGCGGAGGCGCTGCGTTATGAATGACGGCCGGGAGTCGGGAATGGGGAATCGGGAATCGGCAGTGCGCAAGCCACAGCTAACAGACGCGGCGATCCGTGCCGAGGGCCTGGGCAAGACCTATGCCGAGGGCAAGATGCGCACGCCGGTATTCGACGGGCTGGACCTGAGCGTGGCGCCGGGCGAGACCGTGGCCATCGTCGGCGCGTCCGGCGCCGGCAAGAGCACGCTGCTGCATCTGCTCGGCGGGCTCGACGTGCCTACCGCCGGCGAGGTGTACGTGGCCGGGCAGCGTATGTCGGCGCTGTCGGACGCGGCGCGCGGCCAGCTGCGCAACCGCTCGCTCGGCTTCGTCTACCAGTTCCATCACCTGCTGCCGGAATTCACCGCGCTGGAGAACGTGATGATGCCGGTGCTGCTCGGCGGCGCCGCGGTCAAGGATGCCGACGCGCGCGCGCGTGCCTTGCTGGAATCGGTGGGCCTGGGCCATCGCCTGGAGCACAAGCCCGGCGAGCTGTCCGGCGGCGAGCGCCAGCGCGCGGCGGTGGCGCGCGCGCTGGTCAATCGCCCGGCCTGCGTGCTCGGCGACGAGCCGACCGGCAACCTCGACGACAAGACCGCGGCCAACGTGTTCGCGCTGATGCTCGATCTCAATCGCGCGCACGGCACCAGCCTGGCCCTGGTCACCCACGACCGCAGCCTGGCGCGCAAGCTCGACCGCGTGCTGGAACTGCACCAGGGCAAGCTGCGCGAACTGGCGCCTGCCGACGTGTAGCGGCCGCGACCATGCCGGCGTGGAACGCGCCGGCATGGTCGCGGCCCGGCGGCTGCGACGAATGCATTTCGGAACAATGGCGGTTCCGGCGATCGGTCGCGGCTGAAGCCGCTCCTACAGTGCACCCAGCCGCCGGCCACGCCCCCTGTAGGAGCGGCTTCAGCCGCGACGAACGAAGCCGGAGTTTTTCCGGTCATGGAACACCCGGTGGCCAAATGGGCCGAAGCCACCCGAGTCGCTCTCACACAACGAGGGCGACCAACCGCATCAAGGCCGCTCAAAGGCCTGTCGATTCGACAATCCTCTAAGCCGATTTCCCAGCGGCTACGCTCGCCCGCCGATGCCGCGATCCTCAGGGAATCACCCGCTGCGCGCGCAGCCGTGCGAACAGTTCCAGGAACGACGCGCGGCTGTCGTAGTAGCCGAGGAAGCCGAGGTCGCGGCTCTTGGTCATGTCGTTGACGCACTCGATCTCGCGGCCGAGGTCGGCATCGGTGTGCCACCACGACGCCAACTGGTCCACGTCCGCCTGCACCAGCCCATGGCGTTCGGCGATCGCGCGCCACTGCGCCGGCGCGCTGTGCTGCAGGCGCGGTTGCAGCGGCATCGGCGCATCCGGATAGGGCGCCGCCTCCAGGCCGAAGAACGCGGCGATCTCGCCCCACATCCAGCGCCAGCGGAACACGTCGCCATTGACCGTGTTGAACGCCTGGTCGCGCGCGGCCGGACTGGTTGCGGCCCAGGCCAGCTGGCGGCCGAGCAGGCCGGCGTCGGTGAGGTCGGTGAGGCTGTCCCATTGCGCGCGCGAGCCGGGGAACACGAACGGTTGCCCGCTGTGCTTGCACAGCGTGGCGTACACCGCCAGGGTCACGCCCATGTTCATCGCATTGCTGCCGTTGGCCTGGCCGATCATGGTGTGCGAGCGATGCACGCTCCAGCCGAAACCGTGGCGTGCGGCGGCGTCGAACAGCAGGTCTTCCAGCGTGTAATAGAAATTCTCGCCGGGCTGGCGCGGCTCGCTCTCGCGGAACGGCGTCTCCGCCTTGCCGCTGCCGTAGTGCTCGAACGAGCCGAGGTAGTGCTTGGTGCCGGTGACCAGCGCCATGTGCTGCAGCGCTGCGCTGTCCAGGCCTTCGCACAGGTGGCGCAGCATCGCACCGTTGGCGGCGACGTTCTCCTTCTCGGTGTCGCGCCGCGTCCAGGTGCAGAAGAACACGTGCGTAATCGGCAGCCCGCGCAGCGCGGCGATGGTCGCATCGCGGTCGAGCAGATCGGCCGCGACCGGAATCACGCCTTCCTGCGGGACCGGACGGCGCGCCAGGCCATAGACGGTCCAGCCTTCGGCAACGAGAACGTTTGCCAGGTTGTAGCCGGAGATGCCGGTGACCCCGACCACCAGTGCGGTGCCCTTGCGCATGCGCGGATTTCCCTTCGATGTAAACCGCGCACGCTAGCCGCAGGCCGATGAACATGCGGCGAAAAGCGCATTGAGCGCGGCACCGGCCACGCGTCCAGAGGCGAATTCCTACCCCGTCCGCAGGGCTTGGCCGATAGCGGGAGGCAATAGTGGTAGGCGAGGCTGTCCAGGCAGTCGGATCATGTCGCGCAATCGTTCGCGCTGGTCGCTGTTACACCTCCATCCGTACCCTGTCCGCGCCAAGGAGTGGCGATCGCATGCAGCACTGTCCTGGATCTGCGAATGACCATGCGGACCTGGCGCAGGCGTCTGCGCCGAGGTCTGCACTGCCGCCGCGTAGCGCGGTCGCCCCGTTCGGCATCGCCGTCGCCGCCAGCCTCGCCGCCGGCGTGCTGGCCGCCTTGTGGCTGCCGCGCTTGGCGCCGTGGCCGTTGTCGCTGGCGCTGCTGTTCGGCGGCATCGCGGTCTGCATCGGCAGGCCGCGCTGGCGATGGTTGGGCGCCTTCGCCGTGGGCGGCGGCTGGCTGGGGCTGATCGCCGGCATGGTGCTGGCGCGGCAACTGCCTGCCGACTGGGAGAAGCGCGTGACGACGCTGCAGGGGCAGGTGGTGGAGTTGCCGCAGGCCGAGGTGCGGCGCACGCGGTTCATGTTCCGGGTGGACGCCGATCCCACGCAGCCGGCGCCGTTGCGCGGACGTTTGTTGCAGCTGGCCTGGTACGACGATTTCGGTGCGCAGGTGGCTGGGCCGCGCACGGCGCTGCATGCCGGCGCGCGCTGGCGTCTGAGCGTGCGCCTGCGCGCGCCGCGCGGGCTCAGCAATCCGGGCGGCTTCGACGCCGAGGCGTATGCGCTGGCGCAGCGGATCAGCGCCAGTGGCTACGTGACCGCGCCGCACGAGGCGGTCGAACTGGCGCCGGGGCAGGGCATCGATGCCTGGCGCGAACGCCTGGCGGCGCGGATCGCGGCAGCGGTGCCGACTGCGTCTGCGCGCTATGTGCAGGCGCTGGCGCTCGGCGACACGCGCAGCCTGGACGATCGCGACTGGCGCATCCTGCGCGCCGCCGGCCTGACCCATCTGATCGCCATTTCCGGCTTCCATGTCGGCTTGGTCGCCGGCGCGTTCGCGCTGCTCGGCGGCGGCCTGTGGCGGCTATGGCCGCCGCTGGGACGGCATTGGCCGCGCCGCCAGGCCGCCGCACTGCTGGCGGTGCTCGGCGCTGGCGGCTACACCGTGCTGTCGGGGATGGCGCTGCCCACCGTGCGCACCGCGTTGATGATCGCGGTGGTGGTGGTCGCGCGGCTGTGGCGGCGCCCGGTGCGGGTGGTCGATGCGCTGGCGCTGGCGGCGATCGTCATGCTCGGGTTCGACCCGCTGGCGGTGCTGTCCGCCGGCTTCTGGCTGAGCTTCCTCGGCGTGGCCTGGCTGGCCTGGTGCATGCCGGTCGCGGGCAGCGGTTGGCGCGACAAGCTGCGCGAATTCCTGTCGGCGCAGGGCGTGGCCACGCTGGGCCTGCTGCCGCTGAGCACGATGCTGTTCGGCCAGGCCTCGGCGGCCGGGCCGCTCGCCAACCTGCTGGCGATCCCGTGGTGGAGCCTGGTGGTGGTGCCGTTGGCGCTGCTCGGCACCGCGCTGGAGGCGGTGTACGCCGGCGCCGGGGTGTGGGCATGGCGCGCGGCGGCGGCATGCTTCGACCTGACCTGGCCGCTGTTCACCGCACTGGGCGAAAGCCGCTTCGCGCTGTGGTGGTTGCCGGAGGCGCGCGACTGGGCGCTGCCGCTGGCGCTGCTCGGCGCGTTCTGGCTGCTGTTGCCGCGCGCGGTGCCGGGCAAGCCGCTGGCGGCGCTGCTGTGGTTGCCGCTGTTCTGGCCGCCGCTGGAGCGGCCGGCGGCGGGCGAAGTGGAACTGGTGATGATCGACGTCGGCCAGGGCCTGTCGGTGCTGGTGCGCACCGCGCGGCATCAGTTGCTGTACGACGCCGGCCCGGCGATCAAGGACGGCTACGATGCCGGCGAGCGCGCGGTGGTACCGACGCTGCACGCGCTCGGCGTGGGGCGCCTGGACCGGACCGTGATCAGCCATGGCGACAACGACCATGCCGGCGGCTTCGAGGCGGTGCGCGCGGCGCTGCCGGTAGGCCTGGCCGAGGCGCCGGCCGGCGCGCCGGTGCGGGTGGACCGGCCGTGCCTGGCGGGAACCGCCTGGGAGTGGGACGGAGTGCGTTTCCGCTTCCTGCATCCGGCGCCCGGCTTTCCCTATCTGGACAACGAGTCGAGCTGCGTGCTGCGGGTGGAAAGCGCGCATGGCGCGATGCTGCTGACCGGCGACATCGGCGATGTCATCGAAAGCCGGCTGTTGCGCCAGGCGCCACAGGACCTGCACGCCGAGGTGGTGCTGGCGCCGCATCACGGCAGCGCGCATTCCTCGCAGGCGGACTTCGTCGCCGCCACCGGCGCGCGGCTGGTGCTGATCTCGGCCGGCGAGGGCAACCGCTTCGGCCATCCGCGCGCGGCGGTGGTGGCGCGCTGGCAGGCGTCCGGCGCCGAGGTCGCCACCACTCCGCAAGGCGGTGCGCTGCGCGTGTGGCTGGGACGCGCCGGCCTGCAGCTGCGCGAACGGCGGCCGTGGCGGGCGCGGCTGTGGGATGCCGCGGAGCGGGCGCGGGCGGCTGCTATCCTATCGGCCAGTGAACGAACGGCCGAACGTGCCGGAGGGTTGCAACGTGTGGGAACTGGTCAAGGCCGGTGGCTGGCCGATGGTGCCGTTGCTGCTGTTGGGCGTGGTCGCGTTGGCGATCGTGCTGGAGCGGTTCTGGAGCCTGCGCCGTAGCGAAGTGCTGCCGCCGGGGCTGGGCCAGGAAGTGCGCAACTGGGCCACGCGCGGCAAGCTCGACCCCACCCACATCGAGTCGCTGCGGCGCAATTCGCCGCTGGGCGAGCTGCTCGCCGCCGGCCTGGACGTGCGCAGCCGGCCGCGCGAGGTCGTCCGCGAACGCATCGAGGACACCGGCCGCCACGTCGTGCATCGCATGGAGCGGTTCCTGAACGCGTTGGGCACGGTGGCCTCGGCCGGGCCGCTGCTCGGCCTGCTCGGCACCGTGGTCGGCATGATCCAGATGTTCCTGGGCATCCTCGACCACGGCGTCGGCGACGTGAATCAGCTCGCCGGCGGCATCGGCAAGGCGCTGGTGTGCACCGCCACCGGCATGATCATCGCGGTGCCGGCGCTGGTCTTCCACCGCTATTTCAAGAGCCGCATCGCCGGCTACATCATCGAGATGGAGCGCGAAGCCACCGCCCTGAGCGATGTCCTCGACGGCCACGGCCGTGCCGGTGCGCCGACCCCGGCCGCGCCGCGCCCGGCTGCGCGCGGCGGCGCCGCTGCGCCGGCCAAGGGCTGAGCCGGTGCGGATCCGCGACGACCGCGGCCAGGACGAGCCGCATATCGACCTGGTGCCCCTGATCGACGTCATCCTTGTCCTCATCATCTTCTTCGTAGTGACCACCACCTTCGACGCCCGTTCCACGCTGCAGCTGCAGCTGCCCAACGCCAGCGACCAGCACAACCCGGCGCCGCCGCGTGCGCTGAGCGTGCTGGTCAACGCCGACGGGCACTATTTCATCAACGACCAGGAAGTGCTGCGCACCGACGTGGAGTCGGTCAAGCGCAGCATCGCCCAGGTCGCCGGCGACGACCGCGAGCAGCCGGTGCTGCTGCGCGCCGATGCGCGCACGCCCTACCAGGCCGTGGTCACCGCGCAGGACGCGCTGGGCCAGCTCGGCTTCCGCCGCATCGCCATCGCCACCGCGCCGGAAGTCAACGCGCCGGAAGTCAAGCGGTGAGCGGCAAAATGGCACCGGTCTGGCCGATCTACCGTCGGCTGCTCGGATATACCCGCGCCTACTGGGTGATGCTGGCGGCCGCGCTGGTGGCGATGGTGGTGGAAGCCACCGCCGGCTACTTCTTCACCCGGCTGATGGACCCGTTGGTCAACCGCGGCTTCGTCAATCCGGAGGCGCGCATGGCGGTGCTGCTGCCGCTGGCGATCCTGGGCCTGTTCGTGATGCGCAGCTTCGCCACCTTCGTCGGCGACTACTGCATGGCGCGCACCGGGCGCAGCGTGGTGCGCGACCTGCGCGAGCAGGTGCTGGCCAAGTACCTGCACCTGCCGTCCTCGCACTTCGATGTCGAGGCCACGCCGGTGATGGTCAGCCGGCTGAACTTCGATACCGAGCAGGTCACCCAGGCCGCCGCCGATGCGTTGAAGACCATCGTCGCCGACACCCTGACCATCTTCTACATGCTGGTGGTAATGCTGCAGATGAGCGTCAAGGTGACCCTGGCGCTGTTGGTGGTGGCGCCGTTGATCGGGGTCATCGTCTCCTACGTCGGCAAGCGCTACCGCAAGATCAGCCGCGGCATCCAGGACGGCATGGGCTCGATGGCGCAGAGCGCCGAGCAATCGCTGAGCGCGCAGCAGGAAGTGAAGGTGCACGGCACCCAGTCGCTGGAGATCTCGCGTTACGCGGTGCTGGCCAACCGCATGCTGGGCCTGAACATGAAGGTCGAGACCACCCGCGCGCTGGCCTCGAGCATGGTCCAGTTCCTGGCCGCGGTGGCGCTGGCGGCGATCGTCTGGGTCTCCACCCGCGAAGCGCTGGCCGGGCGCCTGAACCCGGGCCAGTTCATCGCGCTGATGACCTCGATGATGGCGATCATCCCGTCGCTGCGCCGGCTGACCAGCGTGCAGACCTCGATCTCGCGCGGCGTGGCCGCGGCCGAACGCCTGTTCTCGATCCTGGACACGCCGGAGGAGCGCGACAGCGGCACCGTGTCGGTGCAGCGCGTGCGCGGCGAACTGGCGTTCGACGGCGTGATGCTGCGCTACCGCCAGGACAGCGGACTGGCGCTGGACGACATCAGCTTCACCGCCAAGCCGGGCACGGTCACTGCCATCGTCGGCCGTTCCGGCAGCGGCAAGACCAGCCTGGTGCGGCTGGTGCCGCGCTTCTACGAACCCAGCGGCGGCAGCATCACCCTGGACGGGGTGGCGCTGCACGACTACCGCCTGCACGACCTGCGCCGGCAGATCGCCCTGGTCGGGCAGCGGGTGATGCTGTTCGACGACACCATCGCCGCCAACATCGCATACGGCACGCAGGCCAGCGACGCGCAGATCCGCGCCGCGGCCGAAGCGGCCAACGCCTGGGAGTTCATCGAGCGGCTGCCGCTGCAGCTGCGCACCCCGGTCGGCGAGAACGGCGCGCTGCTGTCCGGCGGCCAGCGCCAGCGCCTGGCGATCGCCCGCGCGATCCTGCGCGACGCGCCGATCCTGATCCTGGACGAAGCCACCGCCGCGCTGGACAACGAATCCGAGCGTCTGGTGCAGGACGCGCTGCACCGGCTGATGCCCGAGCGCACCACGCTGGTCATCGCGCACCGCCTGTCCACCATCGAACATGCCGACCAGGTGCTGGTGATGGACCACGGCCGCATCGTCGAGCGCGGCACCCACCACGCGCTGCTCGCCCAGGGCGGCCTGTACGCCCACCTGCACAGCATGCAGTTCCGCGAAAGGCAGCCCTGATGAGCGGTCGCGGGCCACACACGCCTGGCTACTGGTATGGCCAGGGCACGCCGCCGCTGTACGCGCAGCTGCTGACCCCGCTGTACGCGGCGGCGATCGGCCTGCGCCGCGCGCTGTACCGGCGCGGCTGGCGCAAGCGCTACAGCATCGCGGTGCCGGTGGTCGTGGTCGGCAACCTCACCGCCGGCGGCACCGGCAAGACCCCGCTGACCATCGCCCTGGTGCGCAAGCTGCAGGACGCCGGCTGGAAGCCGGGCGTGGCCACCCGCGGCTATGGCCGCAGCCAGGACCAGATCGCGCGCTGGATCGAAGCGGGGACCACGCCGGAACTGGGCGGCGACGAGCCGGTGTTGATCGCGCACAAGACTGGCGCGCCGGTGCGGGTGGACCGCGACCGTGTCGCCGCCGCGCGCGCGTTGCTGCAGGCCGGCTGCGACATCGTGGTCTGCGACGACGGCCTGCAGCACTACCGCCTGCAGCGCGACATCGAGATCGAAGTGGTCGACGGCCAGCGCCGCTACGGCAACGGCCGCCTGCTGCCGGCCGGGCCGCTGCGCGAGCCGGTGGCGCGCGGCCGCGAATGCGATTTCCGGGTCATCAACCTGGGCCAGGCCAGCGACGTCGGCGAGGTCCAGGCCGGTTTCGGCGAATGGGCGATGCGCCTGCGCATCGACAGCGCGCAACCGCTGCAGGGCGGCCGCGCGCGCGCCTTGCGCAGCTTCGCCGGGCAGCGCGTGCACGCCGTCGCCGGCATCGCCCATCCGCAGCGCTTCTTCGACATGCTGCGCGCGCACGGCATCGGCGTGGTGCCGCACGCGTTTCCCGACCATCACCGCTACCGCGCCGCCGACCTGTCGTTCGGCAGCGAACTGCCGGTGCTGATGACCGAGAAGGACGCGGTCAAGTGCGCGCAGTTGGTCGACGACTGGTGCTTCAGCGTGCCGCTGCTGGCGGAGTTGCCGGCCGCATTCTGGATCGGCCTGCTCGACCGGCTGGACAAGCTGCGCGGGCGCAGCGGCGACGCCAGCGAATAGCGGCGGACGCTGCGCCGCGTGCATGCGCAGCCAGTGAAGACTGGAGAGGCGGTGCAGGGGGCAAAACCCTGTGAACGCCAACCAGCCCGGCGGCTTCGGCTGTCCGGATTGCGCCTGGCCCGATCGCGATCACGCCTCGATAGGATAGGGGCCACAGCTCGCTGTCGCGATGCGCCGCAAGTGCCGCCTGGATCACGCGCAGCAGCTGAGTATCTGCGGGTGTGCCCGCCGGTATAACCGTGTCATCGCCGCGATCGTCGCGATCGCTGCCACGCGCAGACCGCTGGCGTGGCGGCGCATGCGCAGCTGCTGCCGCATGTCCCGCCTGCAGGCAGGCCTGCTGTTCGTTTCCATGCCGCGGCCGACCTGATTGCCGCGACCTCGAACACGCCGCAGCGCTGCAGCGCCAACGTGTGGCCGCGTGCCGAGAAATTGTCTGCGCTCGCCATCGCCATTCGGCAAGGCGGACATCGGCGCATTGCGCTGTCCGCCTGCCTTGCCCACTTGCAACAGGCCCGCTCAGAATCTGTAGTTCAGCGACAGCGAGGTGTTACGCGGCGCGCCGTAGTAGCCCTGTGCCCAGTACAGGCTGTTGATGTACTTGCGGTCGGTGACGTTGTAGACGTTGAGCGTGGCGCTGAATTGCGGGGTGAAGTCGTAGTGCGCCATCAGCCCGAGCAGCGCATAGCTGCCCTGGCGGGTGAAGATCTCGTTGCCGCTGGTGTCCAGCGCCTGTTGGTCGCGGTAGATATCGCCCTGCCAGGTCAGCGTCGCGCCCAGTTTCAGCGCCTCCCACTGTGGAACGGTGTAGGTGGTGGCGAGCTTGAAGCTGCGACGCGGTACGTAGGTGCGCACGTTGCGGCCCGCATCGTCCTTGAGGCTCAGCTGGGTGTAGCCGGCGTTGAGCTGCCAGTGGTCGCCGAGCCGGCCGGCGAGGTCGAACTCGTAACCGGTGGAGGTCGCGTCCACCGCCTTGTAGGTCTGCACGTTGCCGATGTAGAGGTTGGTTTCGGCGGTGTTGTCCTGCTTGGCGCGGAACAGCGCGAACGAGGCGTTGACCCGCTGCTGCAGCCACTGGCCCTTGATGCCCAGTTCGGCGTTGCTGCCGGTGATCGGGTCCAGCACCTGCAGGTTGCGGTCCAGCTCGGTCTGCGGATTGAAGATCTCCGCATAGCTGGCGTACAGCGCGTAGTTCGGGTCGAAGTTGTAGACCGCGCCGACGAACGGGGTGGTCTTGCTGTCGTCGTAGACGTGCTGCACGCCGTAGTTCTGGCCGCGGCTCTCGATCCGGGTGTGGTTGACGCCGGTGATCAGCTTCAGCGCGTCGCTCAGGTTCCAGCGCGCGGTGGCGTAGGCGCTGCGGCGGGTGATGTCGAAGTCGGCGCTGTCGGAATAGGCGTCGAAGCTCGGCTTGGGATAGTCGCCGTTCCAGCCTTCCAGCGCCGGCAGCGCGGTGCCGATGTCGTTGCCGTACCACGACAGCTGATCGGCCTGCACGCGGCCCCATTTCACGCCGACGACCAGCTCGTGTGTACGGCCGCCGAGCGCGAACGGGCCGCTCGCGTAGACGTCGGCGTACTTCTGCGTCTCTTCGCTGCCGTACTGCGACGGGTAGGCGTACAAGCCCAGGCCGGTGCCGCGCTCCGGGGTGCCATAGACGTAGAACAGCTGGCTGTCGTTGTCGAGCTTGCGGTAGTTCAATGCGGCCTTGAGCTGCCAGTCCGCGCCCAGCGCCTGCTGCAGTTCCACGAACGCGCGTTTGTCCTGCGTGGTCCAGTACGACCAGTCGGCCGAAGTGCTGGTGGAGCGGGCGTAGTCGGTGGCGCTGCCGTCGCTGTAGAACAGCGGCAGCGCGCCCCACATGCCGCCGGTTGAATCGTTCTTCTGGTAGCTGGCGCCCACGCTGAGGCGGGTGCTGTCGCCGAGGTCGGCTTCGACGATGCCGTAGAAGCTCTGCTTCTTCAGCGCATAGCGGTCCAGGTAGCTGTCGCCGTCCTGGCCGACGGCGACGAAGCGCCCGCGCACGCTGCCGCTGGCGTTGAGGCGGCTGGACAGGTCGGCGTCGACGCGGCGCGTGTCCCAGCTGCCCACGGTCACGCCGGCGCTGGCCTGCAGTTCGTCGGTGGGGCGCTTGCGCACGAAGTCGATCGTCGCCGACGGGTTGCCGGTCGAGGACAGCAGGCCGTTGGCGCCGCGCAGCACCTCCACGCGCTCGTACATCGCCGTATCCAGGTCGCCTTCGGCGCCGCCGTTGGTGAACGGCAGGCCCAGTCCGTCGACCTGGAAATTGAGGATGTCGAAGCCGCGCGCGGTGTAGTAGGTGCGGTCGGTCTCGATCTTCTCGACGTTGACCCCAGTGGCCAGCGCGAGCACCGCATTGGCGCTGTCCAGGCCGAAATCGTCCATCTGCTCGCGGCTGATCGTGCTCACCGACTGCGGCGTTTCCAGCGGGCTCAGCAGCAGGCCGGTGCCGGTCGCGCTGGCCGGCGCGGTGTAGCCGTCGGCACGCTGCGCGACCACGTCGAGCTTGTCCAGCAGCTTCGGCGCGCTGGCGGCATCGGCTGCCGCATCGGCGGCCGATGCCGCTTCCGCGGCGGCGGCGCTGGCCGCCAGCGGTGCGAGCAGGGCGGCCAGCGCCAGGCACAGCGCCTGGCGGCGAACGGGGACGCGGGTCGGCTGGGCGGCGGACCACGTGGACTGGGCGGGAAGGTTCATCGGTGGGGGTCTATAGAATGGAGGGAGGCGAGAGGCCATGGGCGCAGCGCCGAGCTGCGCAGCGCGCTGCGGCGAGACAACCGGCAATGGCCGGCCGCTGGACCATGGCGAATACGAACTATTCTCAATAAATAGCGGGGAAAGATCAATTCATGTTCGAATTTCGTGAATTTCAGCGTTCAGCCATCGCCAGCGCAGCGGGCGCGGCATGAGCGCCGCACATGCCATGCCGCCGCCGTTCGTGGTCGCCATTCCGGCGCGCTATGCCGCCTCGCGCCTGCCCGGCAAGCCATTGCGCATGCTCGGCGGCGAGCCGTTGGTGCGGCACGTGGCGCGGTGTGCGCTCGGCGCCGGCGCGCAGCAGGTCTGGGTGGCCGCGGACGACCCGCGCATCGCCGCGGCGGTGGCCGATCTGGAAGGGGTGCACGTCGCGCTGACGTCCGCGGCGCATGCCTCCGGCACCGATCGCCTGGCCGAATGCGCCGACATCGCCGGCTGGGACGACGCCACCCTGGTGGTCAACCTGCAGGGCGACGAACCGTTCGCGCCTGCCGCCGGCATCGTCGCGGTGGCGCAGGCGCTGGCCGACAGCGGCGCGGAGATGGCGACCCTGGGCACGCCGGTCGAATCCGCCGAGAGCCTGTTCGATCCGAACGTGGTCAAGCTGGTGCGCAATGCGCACGGCGATGCGCTGTATTTCAGCCGCGCGCCGGTCCCGTGGCACCGCGACGCGTTCGCCGCCTCGCGCGAACGGCTGCCGCCGGGTCCGTGGCTGCGCCACATCGGCATCTACGCCTACCGTGCCGGGTTCCTGCGCCGTTTCGCGGCGATGCCGCCGGGCGGCCTGGAACAAGTGGAGGCGCTGGAGCAACTGCGGGTACTGGAGGCCGGCTTCCGCATCGCGGTGGCGCTGTCGCCTGAGCCGTTCCCGCCCGGGGTGGACACGCCCGAGGACCTGGCCCGCGCCGAGGCGCACCTGCAGGCCCTGGCATGAAGCTGCTGCTGGTGTGCCTTGGCAATATCTGCCGCTCGCCGATGGCCGAAGGCGCGCTGCGCCACCATCTCGAGCGCTCGCCGCTGGCCGGCCAGGTACAGGTGGATTCGGCCGGGACCGGCGACTGGCACAGCGGCGAGCCGCCGGACCGGCGCGCGATCGCCTGCGCCCGCGGCCATGGCGTGGACATCGCCGGGCTGCGCGCGCGGCAGCTGCGCGCGGCCGACTTCGCCGCCTTCGACTGGATCCTGTGCGCCGACGCGGCCAACCTGCGCGACGTGCGCCAGCGCGCGCCGGCCGCCGCGTTGGAACGGGTGGCGCTGTGGCTGCCGTGGGCCGGGGTGGACGGCCGCAGCGAGATCCCCGACCCCTACACCGGCGGCAGCGACCACTTCGAGGACGTCTGGCGCCTGGTGGACGAAGCGGCGGCGCGCAGCGTGGCGCGACTGTCCGCCGACGGCGGCTCCGGCATAATCGGCCGATGAACTCGATCGCCGCCCTGGAACTGCCGCAGCCCGGCACCTGGCTCAATGCCGCGCCGACCACGCTGCGCGAGCAGCAGGGCCGCGCGCTGGTGCTGGCCTTCGTCAACGCCGCCTCGGTGTGGTGCGCGCAGCGCCTGGCCGAACTCAGCCAGTGGCAGGCGCGCAATCCAGGACGCCTGCAGCTGATCGTTGTGCAGGTGCCGCGCTTCGACAGCGAGCGCGAGCCGCAGCGGGCGTTGAAGCTGCTGCGCAGCCAGGGCGTGTCGGCGCCGATCCTGCTCGACGCCGACTGGGCCGCCTGGCAGCGTTTCGACGTGCAGGCCTGGCCGACCCTGGTGCTGCTCGACGCCGGCGGTTACGAGCGCGAGCGCCTGGTCGGGATCGGCGGCGCCGATCTGGAAAAGGCGCTCAACGCGCTGTGCGCCGGGCAGTCGCTGCCGCTGGACGAGGAACTGCGCGATGCGCGCGAGACCCAGCCCGAGCCGCGCCTGCCGCTGCGTTTCCCGGTCGGCCTGGCGGTCGCCGAGGATCGCCTGTACATCGCCGACAGCGGCCACCACCGCATTCTCGAATGCACCACCGGCGGCCGCGTGCTGCGCCAGTTCGGGCTGGGCACCGCCGATTTCATCGACGGCGGCATCGGCGAGGCGGCGTTCCACCGGCCGCGCGGACTGGCGCTGGAACGCGGCGTGCTGTACGTCGCCGATACCGGCAACCACGCGTTGCGCCGGATCAACCTGCTCAGCGGCCACGTCGATACCCTGTGCGGCAACGGCCGCGCCGGCGAACCGGTCGAAGGGCCGGTGCAGCACGCGCAGCAGGCGCCGCTGAACCACCCGCAGGACGTGGTGGTGGCCGACAACCAGGTGCACATCGCGATGGCCGGCGACAACCGCATCTGGAGCTACGAGCTCGGCAACCGCACCCTGCGCTGGCGTGCCGGCGCAGGCGCGCTGGAACTGCGCGACGGCAGCGGCCACCTGGCCGCGTTCGCGCAGCCGTGCAGCCTGGCCGCGGTCCAGCAGGCGCTGTACGTGTGCGATGCGCTGGGCTCGGCGGTGCGTTCGCTGCAGCTGCGCGGCGACCTGGTGCAGACCCTGCTCGGCGGCCAGGGGCCGTGGGACTTCGGCAACGAGGACGGCCCGCGCAGCCGCGCGCGCCTGCAGTTTCCGCAGGCGATCGCGCTGAGTCCGGAATCGCCGCTGCTGTGGATCGCCGACAGCGGCAACGGCAGCCTGCGCAGCCTGCGCCTGGGCGGCGGCGAGCTGTCGACCACCGCCCTGCCGCGGCGCCTGCACGGGCCGGCCGGGCTGGCGGTGAGCGCCGGCACGGTGTGGATCGCCGAGACCGACGCCCACGCCGTGTTGCGCTACGACATCGCCAGCGGCGAACTGAGCGACGTGCCGATCAGCGAATGACCGCATCCGCACTGCCCCCGTTCGACGGCAAGGCCTTCGCCGCCAACCTCAGTACCGCGCCCGGCGTCTACCGCATGTACGCGGCCGACGACACCTTGCTCTACGTCGGCAAGGCCGGCGCGCTGCGCAAGCGCGTGTCCAGCTATTTCAGCGCCTCGCCGAAGAACGCGCGGACCATGGCGATGCTGGCCCAGGTCGCGCGCATGGACGTCACCGTGACCCGCAGCGAAGGCGAGGCGCTGCTGCTGGAAAACCAGCTGATCAAGTCGCTGGCGCCGCGCTACAACGTGTCGTTGCGCGACGACAAGAGCTATCCCTACGTGCTGCTGACCCGCGAGGAATGGCCGCGGATCGCGCTGCACCGCGGCCCGCGCGCGCTGCCAGGACGCTACTTCGGCCCGTATCCCGGCGTCACCGCGGTGCGCGAGACGCTGAACCTGATGCACAAGCTGTTCAAGCTGCGCAGCTGCGAGGACAGCGTGTTCCGCAACCGCTCGCGGCCATGCCTGCAGTACCAGATCGGCCGCTGCAGCGCGCCGTGCGTGGCGCTGGTGCCGGCCGACGAGTACGCCGAATCGGTGCGCCGCGCGACGATGTTCCTGGACGGCCGCAGCGACCAGCTCGGCGAGGAACTGGTGCAGGCGATGCAGGCCGCCAGCGAGCAACTGGAATTCGAACGCGCCGCGCGCCTGCGCGACCTGCTCGGCTCGCTGCGCAGCATGCAGAGCCGGCAGTACGTGGACGGCCGCGCCGCCGACTTGGACGTGCTCGCCTGCGCGATGCAGGGCGCCAACGCCTGCGTGCTGCTGCTGGCGTTCCGCGACGGCCGCAATCTCGGCACCCGCGCGTTCTTCCCCAAGACCAACGGCGAGGACAGCGCCGCCGAGGTGCTGGGCGCGTTCGTGTCGCAGTACTACGCCGAACAGCCGCCGCCGCGCGAGGTGCTGCTGGACCGCGAGATCGACGATGCGGAGATGATCGAAGCGGCCTTGAGTTCGGCCGCCGAGCGCAAGGTGCAACTGCGCTGGAACGTGCGCGGCGAGCGCGCCGGCTACCTGGAACTGGCCAGCCGCAACGCGCAGGCCACGCTGGCCACCGAACTGACCAGCCGCAACGCGCAGCATGCGCGCAGCGAAGCCTTGCGCGAGATGCTGGGGCTGGCCGAGCCGGTCCGGCGCGCGGAGTGCTTCGACATCAGCCACACCATGGGCGAGGCCACCGTGGCCTCGTGCGTGGTGTTCGACGCCAGCGGCCCGGTGCGCAGCCAGTACCGGCGCTACAACATCAGCGGCATCGAGCCGGGCGACGACTACGCGGCGATGCGCCAGGCGATCGAGCGCCGCTTCCGCCGCGCCGCGGAAGGCGAGGGCAAGGGCGATGCGGTGCTGCCCGACGTGCTGCTGATCGACGGCGGCGCCGGCCAGCTGGCGCAGGCCAACGCCGCGCTCGCCGACCTGGGCGTGGACGGCATCCTGGTGATCGGCGTGGCCAAGGGCGCCGAGCGCCGCGCCGGCCACGAGACGCTGGTGATGCCGGACGGGCGCGAACTGCGCCCCGGTGCGGCCTCGCCGGCATTGCAGTTCATTCAGCAGGTGCGTGACGAGGCGCACCGTTTCGCGATCACCGGCCACCGCGGGCGGCGCCAGAAAGCGCGCATGACCAGCAAGCTGGAGGACATCCCCGGCATCGGTCCGCGCCGCCGCGCCAGCCTGTTGAAGCATTTCGGCGGACTGGCCGGACTCAAGGCCGCCGGCGAAGCGGAGATCGCGCGCGTGGAAGGCATCAACGACGCGCTCGCTGCACGAATCTACGCTAACCTGCACGGGCTGCCGGTGCCCGATCCGGCAGGCGAGTAGAGCAGCGCAATGAAGTTGACCATCCCCACCTGGCTGACGCTGCTGCGGATCGTGATGATTCCGGTGCTGGTGCTGGTGTTCTACCTTCCCTACACGTGGACGAACTTCGCCTCGGCGGCGATCTTCGGCCTGGCCGCGTTCACCGACTGGCTGGACGGCTGGGTGGCGCGGCGCTACCACCAGTATTCCGCGTTCGGCGCGTTCCTGGATCCGGTGGCCGACAAGCTGATGGTCGCGGTGGCGCTGTTCCTGATCGTGCAGGGCCACCCGACGCCGTGGATGGCGTTCTGGGCGGCGGTGATCGTCGGCCGCGAAATCGCGGTGTCGGCGCTGCGCGAGTGGATGGCCGAGATCGGCCAGCGCGCCAAGGTGCGGGTGGCGATGATCGGCAAGGTCAAGACCACCGCGCAGATGGTCGCGCTGCTGTGCCTGCTGTATTCGGTGATGCCCGACGGCTCGCCGCCGGAGAGCGTGTGGATGGGCCTGTTCATCTTCCACATCGGCGACTGGACCCTGGCGATCGCCTCGATCCTGACCCTGCTGTCCGGCATCCAGTACCTGCATGCGGCCTGGCCGAGCCTGCGCGCCGACGAGCGCGCCGCGGTCGCGGACAAGAATGCGAAAAAAATCGAAGGCAATGGTTGACAGCCTGCCGGTTCCCGGTAAAATTCGCGGCCTCAAGCGGGAATAGCTCAGTTGGTAGAGCGCAACCTTGCCAAGGTTGAGGTCGCGAGTTCGAGTCTCGTTTCCCGCTCCAGACGGTTTTTGCAGGCATCCAGCGGATACCGGCGAAACAATGAAATCAGGACCTTCGGGTCCTTTTTTCGTTTCTGGCCGATGGCAGCGCAATGCGCTTGCGCGACGACGCTCCGCTCATCGGCACGGTGCTGCGCCTGGCGGGCGCCATCGCGCGAGCGGACGCGCCGTCCGCTACGGCGTCGATGCGGTCGTCGCGTCGATACGCCGCACCGGCAACGCTTCGCGCAATTGCCGGAAATAGTCCAGGCCACCCCATTGCTGCACATCGCCCAGCACATACAGGCGGCACTTGGCGCGCGTGATCGCCACGTTCAACAGGTTGGGCTTGCCTGCGGCCCAGGCACGCGCGCCTGCACCCTCCGCGCCCGGCGCGGTGCCGAGGACGAAGAACACGATATCCGCTTCCTTTCCCTGGAACGTATGTACGGTGCCGCATTCGATGCCGCTGACGCCGGCCTGCTTGATGTGGCTCCTGCAGGCCTGGGCGATCTTGCGGAAGGGCGAAATGACGAACACCTTGGCCTGCGTGTCCGGCTCATCCGGCGATCCCGACAGCACGCGTGCCGGCGTCTGCCGCAATTGCTCCAGGCATGCGAGCAGGTGAGCGATTTCGTCGCTGCAGACTGGGTGCTGGATCTGGCTGGATCGCACGTCCAGCCAGGCACTCTCGCCCAGCACGCAGGAGAACGCGATGGGCTGGGGTTGCCCGTGCTTGTCCACCCGGCCTTGCACCATCTGTCCTGCATAGGCGATGTCGTTGGCAACGGAAAACATCGGGTCGTCGCAGCGGCGATGCGTGCGCAACGGCATGCCGGTCCACAGGCGTTCCGGCGCATCGGCTGCGGCCGGATCGGATGCCATCGCAACCCATGAGCCGAAGGGCGTGATGCGATCGGCCAGCGTCTGCACGGATTCGTCGACCGGCGACCAGGTGCGGTCGACGCCATGCCGCTGGCGCAGGTCTTCGGCGAGGCTGAGCGGCACGGTGAAGACGGGTTCGATCTGCAGCGGGTCGCCCACGATCACGGCGCGGCGGCTGCGCCACAGGGCGCCTGCCGCCGACTGCGGCGTGGCCTGGCCGGCTTCATCCAGCAGCAACCAGCCCAGGCTGTCCTGGCCCATGCCCAGAAACAAGCGGTCGAAGGAGGCGAGGGTGGTGGACACCACCGGCACGACGAAGAAGAACGCATCCCACAGCGTGGGGCGTTGTTCGATGGGGAGCTTGTCCCGCAGCGAGCCCATCAGCATGCCGTTGACCGCGCGCAGGTTGGCGATGAATTTGCCGGCGTTGGCCAGAATGCTCAGCCTGTGCAATTCCACCGCTTGCAGGAAGACGCGTGCCCGCAGTTGGTCAAGCTCCGCATGGACCGCTACGCTGGCGCGTTGGAGGTCGGCGGGCTGCAGTTCCCACAGGCTGCGGTCCGGGAAGTGGATGGCGCCCAGCGCGGAGCCGGCCTCCAGCGCCTGTCTGTGCCGTTGCAGTTCCTGGTCCAACTTGGCGCGCTTGGAGGACAGCAACTTCAGGCGCTCGTGCCGATGATCCAGCTCTGCCTGGCTTTGGGCGACCTCCTTGGCTTGCTGCGCAAAGGTCTCGGCGGACTCGGCCAGACGCCTGGCGGGCTCTTCCAGGGCCTGGCGCAATGCCGCCATCCGCTGCGTCTGGCGGCCGAACAAGCTCGATAGGCGATCGCGCAGGTTGGGCGTCGCTGCCGCTTGCCGCTGCGCGAACAGGGCTTTGTGGGCCTCCAGCATCGCGCGTTGATCCGACAGCGCTGCCTGCTGTCGGGAGAGGATCTCTGCGTGCTCGGCGATGTCGCCGGTCATGCGATCGATGTCGGCCTGGAGGGCGTCCGGGTCGCCACGCTCGGCGTCCAGCGCCTGGGCCGCTCGCTCTGCGCTTAGCAACGCCTCGCGGTGTTGCTCGAACTCGGACAGCAGTTGCAGGAAACCGCGTTTGGCGGTTTGCCATTCTTCCTGATGGCGTCGGTAGTCGGCGTTGGCGGCGATCTCGAGCAGCTGCTTCATCGACGGCGGCAGTGTGGCGGGTGGAGTGGCGCCAGCTGATACCTCAGCTTGCTCCTGCGTCGATTCCGCATCTTCGCCGGTTGCCTCGGTTGCCTCGGTTGCCTCGACCCGCGGCACATAGTCGTCGCGGAAGAACCCCTGGGCGAACGAGCGCCGATTGCCTGCGTTGCCCAGCGCCGCGGCGATCACGCCCCAGCCTTGCAGCGGCTGATCGTTGTCGTCCACGACCTTCTGCGCCTTGAATATCTCCGTCATGACCTCGGCGAAATAATCGACAGGGCCGTACTCGTCGGCGATTTTCTTGCGTGCCGGCAACTCCTGGGTGATGTTCTTGACCGCGTTGTTGTTGGTGCTGGCCACCACGATGGAGGTACCGGCGACCACCGAAGCCTTGAGCGGAAAGAAGCTCTTGCCGGCCACACTGATCTTGTCCTCGAACAGGGCCGCAGGGCGATCGAGCGCGGCAATCCGACGGGCGCGTTCGGTGACGATGTCGGCGACCACATCGCACAGCAGGGTGGTCTTGCCGGTGCCGGGAGGTCCATTGACGCCGATGACGCCATCGGCCGTTCCGAGCGTATGCAACACCTGCGCGACCGCGGCTTGCTGCGCCAGTACCAAGGGGTGCCGCGACGGCGCGGGCCAGCGGGCGCTGGGCAGATGCGCCGCGCTCACCAGGCTGGCCATTGCGGCATGCTGTACCAGGATGTCGGTACGCTGATGCTGCTCAAGCGCAGATCCCAGATAGGCGCTCAACGCCGCGCCGAAGGGGCGGCCGTTCTGTGCCTGGGCAATCAGGCGATCGAGGTCGTCCAGGTAGAACGAATTCAGGAAATCGGTGGCGGCCTGCAGGCTGTCGCTCAGGTAGCGGCGTTTGACCCGGCTGCTGCGCACAACCACCCGCCAATCCAAGGCTGTCTCGTCGGTGTTGTTACCGAGCAACTGGCGCACCAACTGCAACTCGGTCTCCAGCTCATCCCAGGTCAGCGACAAGGCTGTCGCGCTTTCGCTCGCCGTGCCGGGAGCGGAGGCATCGTCGATCTCTTCGAGGCGGTGGCAGCGCTGGGCGAACTCGTCGCGCGCACGGCCAAGACGCGCATTGACGTTCTCCAGCGCGTTGGTTTGCCGCAATGCCTGCACGCCGTGGGCGAAGCTGGCAGCCAGGTAGCTATCAGGCTTGGGACGGCCGTGCTCGTCGACGACGAAAGCGGCCAGCCAGCCGTTGCCGGTGGCGCGTTGACGCTCGCGCTCGCTCAGGTCGCGGTCGGGGAAGATCGCGCGCAACAGCAGGCGGGACAGATCCTCGGTATCCACGACGCCGAGATAGACCACATGGACGTAGCCGTGTTCTGCCGTGGGCCTGAAATCGTTGTTGCGCCAGGGCAGCGCCTGGCCGTGGCGAAGGGTTGTGATCTTGGTCTGATCGGTGGCATCCCGGGCCGAAGGCGCGGTAGGGATATTGAAGACTTCCAGATCGCGCCAAAAACCGAGGACGCGAAGGGGTTCGCTGGCCGAATTGCTCAAGTTCGCACTCCATTGAAGATACATCGGCGCGTTTCCTGCGCCTGCACGAGTCCTTACCGGTCCCGCCGATGACATAAGCAATGCGCTTCGAGCATAGCGCTTCCGAATTTGTCCAACCATGCAGTAGTCCGCAGGATGCCGTGCGGAGCATCGCAGTCGGGAGTGGTGCAGCGCTGGATTGTGGCGTCTATCACGCCCGCTATCGGCGTGTTGTGCGGTGTCGGGTTGCCGGTTGCATGGATGGTTCGATCCACACCCGGCGAGTTTCTCGATCTGCAGCGCCCCGGTACCGTCCACCACGCGCGGACTGCGCAGCGCCGACACGGTGGTGAATGTGCGCGGGTAGTGGCGGTGCTGCTGCAGGTCCGTGCCGGCGAACGCTTCGGCCTGCAGGACGTGGTGAGCGTGGGCTACTGAGACCGGCGCCGCCGGTCGGCACGCGCGCCGGCGCCGCGACTGGGATGGCTGTTCCGAAGCCGCACAGTGTCGACCGCGCGCGCCGCGATCTGCGCTAGGTTCGGCCAGGGGCATCGCATCGCGTGCAGACAAGCGGAGGAAGCCGCGGCGTTGCGGTCGCAGCGACCGGGCACGAGCAAGACACGACAGACGTTTGCGCCGGGACCGGAGCGGTCGCGGCGCCGAGCGCATGCGCGGATGACGGTCGCCCTCGCCGCAACTCCCTCTCACCACTGCAGGAGCCACCATGAACTTCGAGATCGCGACCTGGTACGACACATGGAACGGCACGGGTGCCGACAATCTTGCGCAGGGCAAGGTGCCGCTCGGCTATGCCAGCCGCTACAACCTGGCCTTCGGCGTCTTCGCCGAGACCGGCAACGGCTATACCCTGGACCTCAATGCGCAATTCGCCGCGCAGAACCTCGGCCAGATCAAGACGCAGGCGCCCAGCGCGCTGATCTACGCCGGCGTCGGCGACACCGGGCTGGTGGCGACGGTGGCCGACAATCGCGACAACGCCAATCGTTCCACCGCCAATATCGTGGCCTATCTGCAGCAGCAAGGGCTCAACGGCATCAGCATCGATTCCGAAGGCGACGGCATGTCCTCGGTCGTGGAGCTGGTAACGCAGCTCAGCCCGAGTTTCAAGGCGGCCGGGCTCGGCATCGCGGTGTCGGTGCCGTGGCCCGCCGGCGGCCCTGTCGCGCTGTACGGCGACGGCGCGGTGGCGGCGTTCAACCAGTACGTGGATGCCGCCGAATTGCAGGACTATTCGTCCTCCGGCACGCCGCAGGATGCGCAGGTGTGGATCCAGGCCGGCGTCCGCGCAGACATCCTGATGGGCGGGGTGGCCACCGAGAACGGCAACGTGCAGACCTCGCTCGAAGACACCGCGGCCTGGACTAGTTACGCGCTGCAGAACGGCTTGCGCGGCATGTTCAGCTGGAGGCTCGACAACGACCATGGCCAGGACGGCCAGGAAGAAGACGTGGATCCGACCTTCACTGGCGCCAAGACGATCTACGACACCGTTTATGCGCAGCGCGGTGCCGCGGATCCGCTGCGTTAGCGCGATTCGGCACGGCGGCAGTGCGCCGCCGCCAGGTCTGGCGGCGGACGTGGCGGGCTGCACTCCGCTCGCATCTCCGCGCGCACGATCAAGGTGTCATGCGCCGCTGGATATACTGCGATGGCGCAGACGAGAGAAAAGATCGCGGAAGTGAGTGCCGATCATGCCGCCTACGCGGATCAGATTCGCTATCTGGCCGAGTTGGGGCCGCGCGCGTCCGGCACGCAGGCCCACAACGCGTTGATCGACAGGGTGGCGAACGCGTTGGCCGCGCTCGGCCTCGACGTGCAGCGCGACCCGCACACGTTCGAACGCTGGGACGTCGACGGTGATGCCTTGGCGCTGCAGGTGGGCGAACGCCGCATCGCGCTCGCCTCGGCGTGGCCTTATTCCGGCGAGACTCCGCGCGCAGGCACGACGGCGCCGCTGGTTCTGCTGCGCGGGCGGCGCAAGCGATGGCGCGCGGCTGCGGGCAAGATCGCAGTGATCGAAGTGCCGCACGTTGCCGTGCCGACGAGGCTGCTGGTCGAGACTTGGGACGGGCCGCTTCCGTTCGACCGGGTCTCCAACCCGATCATCAGTTCCGAACTCGCCGGCACCGATCTGGCCAAGGCGAAGCAGGCTGGGGTTCTCGGCGTGATCGCGGTCTGGCGCGGCCTGCTCGATGCGGTCGCCGCGGGTCAGTATCTGCCTTTCACCCGCGGCTATCAGGGCCTGCCGGCCGTCTGGGTTGCCGAAAGCGAACGCGCGCAGCTGCTCGCCGCCGCCGGACGCGGCGCTGTGGCCACGTTGACCTTGAGCGCGAGCAAGACCACGAATGCGCGCATGGAGACGCTCTGGGTCGTCGCTGGGAACCGGTCCGCGGGCCAGCGAGTCGGTGCTGGTCGTCACCCACAGCGACGGCTGCAACGCGGTCGAAGAGAACGGCCACATCGGCTTGCTCGCGCTGGCGCGGGACGCGGTCGCCGCGCCCCACCAACGCAGCATCGTGTTCGTGTATACCGCAGGCCATCTACGCATGCCTGCGGTCACCGCGCACGGCCAAGCCACCACGGCCTGGCTGGATGCCCACCGCGCGCTGTGGGCCGGAACACCCGGCGGCTACACCGCGGCCGCCGGCCTGGTCATCGAACACCTGGGCGCAAGGCATCTCCGCATCGATTCGGACAAAGGACGCTATGCGTCCAACGGCTCACTAGAACCCGAATTGCTGTACGCCACCACGCCTGAACTCGCCCGACTCACGCGCGCGCTGTGGAGCGGTGCCGTCGTCGACGCGGCGACCCCGGTCAAGCCCGGCGCCTTGCTGCATTTCGGCGAAGGCGAGCCGCTGTTCGAGCGCAGGATTCCTGCGGTCGCGCTGGTCACCGGCCCCGAGTACCTGCTCGCCGCGTGCGAAGGCGACCTCGTCGATATCGACGCGCTCGCGCGGCAGGTCGACAGCTTCCGCCGCCTGCAGCAGCACCTGGCCGGCAGCGCCGATCGTGAGTCCTTCGGCAAGGTCTCACTCCCCAACACATTGAAGAAGGCGCTGGCCGCTGTCCGCGTAGGTCTGTTCCTGCTCCGGCGCCGCTGAACGCGTGCCGGCGGCGCTGGAGAGACGGAGCGTTCGTTGCGGACGCGGTCTGTCGATGGGCCTGGCCGTGTAGGAGCGGCTTCAGCCGCGACGGGGCGTTACCGGCAACGCCTGTCGCAACCGCACGGTACCCGGCCGTTATGTCAGGGCGACGTCGCCGCCTCGCGGAATCCCGCCCGTCCGCAGGCGGCATCGTAGGCATAGTCCGCCGCGGCGAGCACATGGCGACCGCTGTTGATATGCGCGGGCGGCACGTCGAGCGCTGCCCGCCATTGCACGCCGTCCGGTGTCGCCGGCGTGGCGCCGCCGACCTTGAAGTCGTAGCTGAATACCGGATGCCTGGTTGGGCCGATGGCGAGGGTCATCGGCGTCCCTTCCGGCACCACCAGCGAGGTGCTCGCGCTGGTGTCGGAGGTCTGCCCGGACGCTGCGCTTGCAGGCTTTGCGGGCTTAGTGAGCATCTGCTGCAACTTTGCCGGCGCAGGCGGCTGTTTGGTAGGGGTCAGCATCATGTAGGTGATGCCGGTATCCGGCAGCAGCTTGCCGCAGACCTGGTAGTCGCTGCCGCTGGCCGGGAAGCTGGCGCACGCGTTCGGCGCCTGCCAGTCGGCACCGCCGGCGGCGTTCGCCGCTTCGCGTTGCAGCGGGATCAGCGAGAAGCCCTGCAGCGCCTGGTCGCTGACGCCCAGGGTGATGCCGGACGCGCTGATGATGTAGCCCGGACTGATGCTGCCGGCATGCATCTGTACGATGTTGAGGAACGGATTGCGCGCCTTGTCGACGCCGCGGTCGTAGCCCACGCCCATCATGCCGAAGTCGGAAGGGATCGTTTTGCAGTTCTGCAGCGTCTGCTTGCCGCCGCTGCTCAGTGCCAGAGTGTTGTTGTAGGCGGCGCAGTTGTCTGGCGCCTGGCTCAGCGTCTGCACCGAACTCGGCAGCGTTCCCTTCGGAATCGGGGCGACGTCGCAGCTGCATTGCGCGGCCAGGACTTCGATCGAGTCGATGCTCGCCACGGCGCTGTTGCCGTCGGCCGACACGCCCAGTCGCATCGGTACCTGCACGTACTTGCCCGGGTGGTACTTGCTGTTGCTGGAATAGAAGATGTAGCCGAGCTTGGTCGAGGCATCCCAGGCTTGCTGGATCGCCGCGCTGAGCGGCACGACCACGCCGGTGGAGCCGGTGTCCACTTCCAGCACCTGGCTGGCCGCGGCGGCGGAGTTCGCCGAGGCCGGAGGCGTGCCGACCTGCACCCGCACCTGGTAGGCATATTTCGGCATGTTCTGCGAGACCAGCGGCAAGGGCAGGGTCTGCGTCTGCAGCCGGCAGGATTGCGCCTGCGCGGCGCCGGCCGCGATCAGGCAAACCATCGCACCGCTGCAGCGTGTCCATCGGTTCATGGCGATTCCTCGGGATGGGTGTCGCTGCGATGCTAGGGGCGGGACGGCGCGGGTGCGCTGCGTCGCGCGCGCGTCCAGGCACTTGTCTACCTCGATGGGCGAGGCGCTGTGGTGTGGATTCCAGTCCGCGCTCGCGCCGGCGGCACTGCCGATGCGGCAGCGGTCTTCGTCCGGACAGGTATCGCCGCGCGTCGCGAATCCGGTGCGGCCGGCACGCTTTACCGTGCTTCCCGGTCGCGCGGACGCCACCGTCGGATTTTTTTGCCGGAAGGCTGGCGCAATGCCCAGGAGGGCTGTAGAATTGCTGGCTCCCAAGCGGGAATAGCTCAGTTGGTAGAGCGCAACCTTGCCAAGGTTGAGGTCGCGAGTTCGAGTCTCGTTTCCCGCTCCAGATTCAGACAGAGCCCCGTCAGCGGGGCTTTGTTTTGTCGGACACCGCTGTTGGCGGTTTCGGCTAGAATTCAGTCCACCGGCCTGGTGGCAGAGTGGTTATGCAGCGGACTGCAAATCCGCGTACGCCGGTTCAATTCCGACCCAGGCCTCCATCTGCAATTCGACGCCCGGTAGATCCACGATCTACCGGGCGTTTGCGTTTGTGGCTGCCCGACGATCTGGCTGGCGCTCGCTTCGGTGGAGCGCTGCCGCGCGTGCCGGGCCTTTTTTTGCTGCGTGCCCGGGATGCCTGTCCTTTCCACCGCCGAGCGCGTGCCGGTCAACCAGCCGCAAGCAACACCGCCAGCAAGGCCGCCAGCAGCAATGCGGCGCCAGCCAGCAGCCGCGGCCGCAACCGGCGCCGCGGCTGGCGCTCGATCGCGTTGGCGCCAGCCCAGCGCAGCAGGCCGTGGGCGAAGCCGTGGCGGTCCATGCTGCGGTCGCAGGCGTCCACGCAGGCGCCGCAGGCGGTGCACGCGTAGTGCGGGCCGTTGCGCAGGTCGATACGCGCCGGGCAGGCATCCACGCAGGCGCTGCAGTCCACGCAGTCGCCGAGTTGCGCGTCGGTGAACTTGGGCAGGGTACCGGCGTAGCTGGTCAGCGCATCGCCGCGCTGTCCGCCCTGGCCGGCGCGCCGGGCGATGCTGGCGCGCAGCGCATAGTCGCGCGCGGTGCCGGCGTCGAGCAGGCGCCGCCCTCGCTGGGCGACGCTGCCCTGGCCGCAGGCGCGCGCGCCGCGCGGTTCGCCACGCATCGCGTCGTAACCGATCAAGGGCGTGTCGCGATCGCACAGCAGCGGCTGCAGCCGCGCGTAGGGGCACAGGTAGCGGCACACCTGGCTGCGCAGGAAGCCGGCATTGCCCCACGTGGCCAGCGCGTAGAACAGCACCCAGAAGGTTTCCCAGCCGCTCCAGGCGAACGGCCGCAGTCGCGTCACCAAATCGGCGATCGGCGCGAAGTAGCCGACGAAGCTGATCCCGGTCCACAGTGCCAGCGCCGCCCAGACCACATGCCGCGCGGCTGCCGGCCAGGCGGCGAAGCGCCGTTCCAGCCAGGCGAAGGCATGGCTCCAGACCGACTGCGGGCAGGCGAAACCGCACCACACCCGTCCGGCCAGGGTGGTCGCAAGCATCAAGGCGGCAGCTGCGGCGAACAGCGCCAGCAGCAGCCAGCCGACATCGTGCGGCCACAAGGTCCCGCCGAACAGGTCCAGGCGCCGCGCGGGAAGGTCGAAGCGCAGCGCCTGGCGGCCGTCCCAGCGCAGCCACGGCAGCAGGTAGAACGTGGCGAACAGCAGCCACAGGCTGCAGCGGCGCAGGCGCGCGTAGCGGCCGCGCGGCGCTGCCGCCGCATCGGCGGCGACGTTTGCGGCACTGGCATCGTGCATGCGCAATGGAATGCTGCGGGGCATCGGCGTTCCGCTCACGACAGCGGCTCGTCGTCGTCTGCAGCGGCGTGCGGCGCCGGCCGCAGCAGGAACCCGGTCAGCACGCTCGAGCCCAGCGTGGCCAACCAGAACATGAAGAAGCCCAGCGTGTAGCCGAGTTCGCGGCTCAGCGGGCGGCCGGGGAAGGTGATGTCGCGCAGCGCCAGCGGATCGACCAGGGCGAAGAACAGCACGCTCATCGCGCCTGCGATCAGGAAGCTGGGCCACAGGATCACGCCCAGCCGTTGCACCAGCGGGCGCGGTGCGGTGGCATCGAGCGGGTCGAGCAGGGGATCGTCGCTGGGCGTCATGACGGGCGGGTTCCATCGCGGAAGGAGAGGTGCGGCATGCGCCTGGGTGGTGCCACGCATGGGCTGGCGCCGCCCGCACGCGGTCGCGCCGCCGCTCCCCGTCGGCGTCGGCGCAGGCGCATGCCGCCCACGCAGACTAGGCAGCGCAGCGCGTGGCGACATTGATCCTGATCAAGGCCGGGCCGCGGCGGCTGCTGAGACTGGCGCCATCGAGCAGGAGCACTGACATGCATGACGATCTCGCCGCATTGCCGTTGCCCGGGCCGGACCTGTGCAGCGAGGAGGTGTGCGCACTGGTGGATGGGTGAGGGTGCGGCGCGCAGCGTCTCGTTGAGTTTGGGTGCGCGAGGCTTCGCCCGTACCCTCATCCGGCGCTGCGCGCCACCTTCTCCCGGTGGGAGAAGGAAAAGCAGTGTGCGTGCATAGCCCCTCTCCCGACGGGAGAGGGGTTGGGGTGAGGGTACGGCGCGCAGCGTCTCGTTGAGTTTGGGTGCGCGAGGCTTCGCTCCGTACCCTCATCCGGCCCTTCGGGCCACCTTCTCCCGATGGGAGAAGGGAACAGCAGCTAGCCCCTCTCCGGCGGGAGCGGTTGGCCTTCTACCACCAGGCGTATCGCCGCCACCTTCTGGCGCCGCCACCACATGCGCTGGCGGCCGTTCGAGCCGGCGCTGCCGTTGCCGCCTGCGGAGTGATGCAGCGCATCGATGCAGCGGATTGATCCAGGTCAAGGCGGCCTGCCACCTGGCCGCGCATGCTGGCCGCCATGGACATCCTGACCGCCTCCGATCCCGCCGCCACCTGGACCTTCGACGCCGAACTGCTGCGCCGCTACGACCGTCCCGGCCCGCGCTACACCTCGTATCCGACCGCGCCGCATTTCCAGGCCGGTTTCGGCCCGGCGCAGCTGTTCGCGGCGGTGCAGGCCAGCGATCCGGCGCGGCCGCTGTCGCTGTATGTGCATGTGCCGTTCTGCCGCAACCCGTGTTTCTACTGCGGCTGCAACCGGGTCATCACCCGCGACGCCGGCAAGGGCCGCGCCTACGTGCAGCGCGTGCTGCGGGAGGCGGCGATGATGGCCGCCTGCCTGGAGAGCGAGCGCGAGGTGGTGCAGTTGCACCTGGGTGGCGGCACGCCGAATTTCCTGGCGCCGGAACTGCTCGGCGAACTGCTGCGCGGCCTGCGCGGGCTGTTCCGCTTCAGCGAGGCGCCGGATCGCGACATTTCCATCGAACTGGATCCGCGCACGGTGACGCCGCAGGACATCGCCGCGCTGGCGGCGCTGGGGTTCAACCGCGCCAGCCTGGGCATCCAGGATTTCGATCCGCTGGTGCAGCAGGCGATCAATCGCCGCCAGGGCGTGGCCGAAACATTGGACATCCTGTGCGCCTGCCGCGTGCAGGGCATGCGCTCGGTCAACGTGGACCTGATCTACGGTCTGCCGCGTCAGACCCTGGCCGGCTTCGAGCGCACCCTGGAGACGGTGATCGCGGCGCGCCCGGACCGCCTGGCGGTCTACGGCTATGCGCATATGCCGCAGTTGTTCAAGGCGCAACGGCGCATCGCCGATGCGGAGTTGCCCGACGCCGAGCACAAGCTCGCGCTGCTCGGATTGGCGGTGCGCACGCTGTCGGCGGCCGGCTACCAGTACATCGGTATGGACCATTTCGCGCTGCCGCACGAGGACCTGGCGCGCGCGCAGCGCCAGGGCGGGCTGCACCGCAATTTCATGGGCTATACCACGCACGCCGACACCGACCTGCTCGGCCTGGGCGTCAGCGCGATCAGCCGCATCGGCGACAGCTACAGCCAGAACCAGCGCGAGCTGCCGGCCTGGGAGGCGGCGGTGGACGCCGGCGACAGCCCGGTGCTGCGCGGCCTGCAGCTCAGCGCCGACGATGCGCTGCGCGCGGAGCTGATCCAGCAGCTGATGTGCCAGGGCCGCGCCGACGTCGCCGCGCTGGCGCAGCGCCACGGCATCGACTTCGCCAGCTATTTCCATGACGAGCTGCAGGCGCTGGCGCCGTTGTGCGCCGACGGCCTGGCCGACTACCGAGACGGCACGATCCAGGCCACCGCGCGCGGGCGCCCGCTGCTGCGCCTGATTGCGATGTGCTTCGACCGCTACCTGCGCCAGCCGGCGCAGCCGGCACGTTATTCGCGGGCGATCTGAGCGCCGCCCGCCGACAGGTTCACCGTTTGCCCAGTGGCATCCCCGGTTCCGTCGTGGCGGCGGTGCCGGGGCTTTTGTCTGGCGCTTGTGGCACCGCGGCCGTCTGTATGGCCGTCGCCTGCGGCGTGCGAGCGCTGCGCAGGCCTGCATCTGCGGCTGCACGCGCCGAAACGCGATGGTGCCCGGAGCCGGAATCGAACCGGCATGGGGTCGCCCCCGGCGGATTTTAAGTCCGATGCGTCTACCAGTTTCGCCATCCGGGCCTGGTGCCGCTAGCGTGCCTGATTGCGTCCGAATTGGGAACCGCGCTTGCCGCCGCCGCGGCATCAGGCGCGGTTGCGCCCGCTTGAGATCTGCCCGAAAGGAGCACGAAAGACAGCGCGCCTAGGCTCTGCCCGAATTAGCCGGAGAGCCGCCTTGCGCGTCCAGTGGAAAATTCTTTGCGATTTCGACGGTACCGTGTCGCTGCAGGACGTGACCGATACCTTGCTCGAGCGTCTCGGCCAGCCAGGCTGGCGCGCGCTGGAAGAGGATTGGGTGGCCGGGCGCATCGGTGCGCGCGAATGCATGAGCGGCCAGGTGGCGCTGCTCGACGGCGACGTGGACGCGCTGCACCGGGTGCTCGACGAGGTCCGCATCGATCCGGCGTTCGTGCGCTTCGTCGATCTGGCGCGCGACCTGGGCATGCCGCTGAGCATCGTCAGCGACGGCCTGGACTACCCGATCGCGCGGATCCTGGCGCGGCACGGCCTGCACCAGCTGCCGATCATCGCCAACCGCCTGCTGCGCACCGACGCCGGGCACTGGCGCATGGCCTCGCCGCACGCGCAGCCGGACTGCGCCAGCGGCACCTGCAAATGCGCGGTGATGGCGCAGCAGGAACCGGCGCGCTCGACCCTGCTGATCGGCGACGGCCGCTCCGATTTCTGCGTGGCCGGCAAGGCCGACCTGGTCTTCGCCAAGGACGGCCTTTTACGCCATTGCCGCGCCAGCGGCATCGCCCACCGCGCGATCGATGGTTTCGACGACGCCATCGCGCTGCTGCACGAACTCGCCGCGCCTGCCGTCGCCAGCGCGCGCCTCCCACTCCCCGTTCCCCAACGAGCCTGATCCCCATGAATCGGAATGTTCCGCTCCCCACCGCGCTTGCGCCGCTGCCCGGCGATCTCGACACGCTCGATCTGGCCGCGCACGACGGCCTGCAGCCGGCCTCGCCGGATCCGGACGCGCTGCTGCGCACCGGCCCGGCCTACCACGCCGCGCTCAGCGATGCGCAGATGCTGGCCGACGAGGCCCAGTACTGCTCGTTCGGCGACACCGTGCACTACAGCGAGCCGCCGCGGATCTTCGCGCACTGCGACGGCAGCTATCTGTACGACACCGAGGAGGTGCCGTACCTGGACCTGCAGATGTGGTATTCGGCGGTCAACTTCGGCTACGCCAATCCGCGCCTGAACGGTGCCTTGAAGCGGCAGATCGACAGCCTGCCGCAGGTGGCCAGCCAGTACCTGCATCCGACCAAGATCGAACTGGCCAAGACCATCGCCCAGGACGCCGAACGCAAGTGGGGCCGCAAGGGCCGCGTGCACTTCAATGTCGGCGGCGCGCAGTCGGTGGAGGATTCGCTGAAGCTGGTGCGCAACGCCACGGGCGGCAAGAGCCTGATGTTCGCCTTCGAGGGCGGCTACCACGGCCGCACCCTGGGCGCCTCGGCGATCACCTCCTCATACCGCTACCGGCGCCGCTTCGGCCATTTCGACCGCGCCCAGTTCATCGAATTCCCGTATCACTTCCGCGGGCCCAAGGGCATTTCCAAGGAAGAGTACGGCGAGCAGTGCGTGGCCAAGTTCGAGCGCCTGTTCGAGACCGAGTACAACGGCGTGTGGGATCCCAAGGCCGGGCAGTGCGAGTACGCCGCGTTCTACGTCGAGCCGATCCAGGGCACCGGCGGCTACGTGATCCCGCCGCCGAACTTCTTCACCGGCTTGAAGCGGGTGCTGGACAAGTACGGCATCCTGCTGGTGGTGGACGAGATCCAGATGGGCTTCTTCCGCACCGGCAAGCTGTGGGCGATCGAGCATTTCGGGGTGACCCCGGACGTGCTGGTGTTCGGCAAGGCACTGACCAACGGCCTCAATCCGCTGGCCGGGGTCTGGGCGCGCGAGGAATTGATCAACCCCACCGTGTTCCCGCCGGGATCGACCCATTCCACCTTCGCCTCCAATCCGCTCGGCACCGCGGTCGGCCTGGAGACGATGCGCATGCTGGCCGAGACCGACTACGAGTCGATGGTCATGGCCAAGGGCGCGCACTTCCTCGACGGCCTGCGCGACCTGCAGAAGCGCCATCCGGAAATCGGCGACGTCGACGGCCTGGGCCTGGCGCTGCGCGCGGAGATCTGCCAGGCGGACGGCTTCACCCCGAACCGCAAGCTGCTCGACACGATGGTGGACATGGGCCTGGAAGGCGAGCTGCGCCACAACGGCAAGCGCATCGGGCTGGTGCTGGACGTGGGCGGCTACTACAAGAACGTGATCACCCTGGCGCCGTCGCTGCACATCAGCCACGACGAGATCGATCTGGGCCTGTCGCTGCTGGACCAGTTGCTGACCCGCGCCAAGCGGGTGGCATGAGATGGCGGGAGACAGCGCGTTGGCGCCGCGTTGCCTCCCGTCCGCCGCCGCGGCCTGCGCCTCAGCGCGCCTCGCGTACTGCGAGCACCGCGTTGAGGCCGCCGAAGGCGAAGGAATTGCTGAGCACCGCGCGCACCCGTTGCGCGCGGGCCTGGTTGGGGACGTAGTCCAGGTCGCAGTCCGGATCCGCATCGAGGAAATTGGCGGTCGGCGGCACCCGCTGCTCGCGCAGCGCGCCGATCGCCGCGACCAGTTCCAGCGCGCCGGCGGCGCCCAGCGCATGGCCGTGCACCGCCTTGGTCGAACTCACCGCCAGCGCATCGGCGTGACTGCCGAACACCTCACGGATCGCCTGCGTCTCGCAGCGGTCGTTGGCCAGGGTGCCGGTGCCGTGGGCATTGATGTAGTCGATCTGCTGCGGCTGCAGTTCTGCGTCCTGCAGCGCCAGGCGCATCGCCGCGGCGGCGCCGTCGGTGCTGGGCGCGACGATGTCGTGGGCATCGGCGCCCATGCCGAAGCCGGCCAGTTCGGCCAGCGGGACCGCGCCACGCGCGGCCGCATGCGCGGCGCTTTCCAGCACGAAGATGCCGGCGCCTTCGCCCAGCACCAGGCCGCTGCGCTGCGCGCAGAACGGCCGGCAGGTGTCGTCGCTGATCACCCGCATCGCTTCCCAGGCGCGGATCAGCGGCAGGCTCAGGCAGGCTTCGCTGCCGCCGGCAATGGCCACGTCGGCCAGGCCGTTGCGGATCAGCAGCGCCGCCTGCGCCAGCGCGTGGTTGGCCGAGGCGCAGGCGCTGGACACGGCGAAGGCCGGGCCGCGCAGGCCGAAGGCGATGCTGATCTGGCTGACCGGGGCGTTGTTCATGCTGCGCACGATGGTCAGCGGATGCAGGCGCTCGGCCTGCTCGCGGTACAGCCGCCGCGATTGTTCGTCGCGGCTCAACTCGGCGCCGACGCCGGTGCCGATCACCACCGCGCCGCGTGCGGCGCCGGCGGCATCCAATTGCAGGCCGGACTGGGCCACGGCCTCGCAGGCCGCGACCAGCGCCATCTGCGTCATGCGATCCAGCTGGCCCGGCGCGATGCCGCCCAGCTGCGCCGCCTGCGGCGCGAACCCGGGCACGCAGGCGGCCAGGCGCATCTTCAGCGTGGCCTGCGGATCGGGCGTGGCCAGCGCGGCGATGCCGCTATGGCCCTCGCACATGCCGCGCCACAGGGCATCGGCACCCAGGCCGAGCGCGCTGACCGCGCCCATCCCGGTGACGACGACGCGGTGTCCCTGCGCCGAGCGGTCCATGCCCGCTCAGTGCGCCGGTGCCAGCGCCGCGGCGGCCTTGGCGGCCAGCGCCTGCTGCACCGCTTCGGCCAGCTTGCCCAGCGAGCCGTCGTCCAGGTTCGGATCGCGCTGCGGGAAGGTGATGTCGAAGTGTTCCTCGATGTCGAACAGGATTTCGATCGCCTCGAGCGAATCCACGCCCAGGTCCTGCAGTTTGGTGTCCGCGGTCAGGCCGGCGGGATCGATCTCGCCATGCTTGGCGACGATGCTGTGGATCTGTGTCTCGATAGACGGGGTCATGGCAGTCCTCCGCGAAATGAATGGCCACCGCGCGGCGGGTGCCGCCGGTGGAAGGCATGCCGCGGCCCACGGCTGCGGCGTCCATCCTCCACGCTAGCCGGTCAATCTTGCAGATGCCTTTCGTAAGCCAACTCGAACCGCAGGCCCTGCAGCGGCAGTTCCTCGCGCATCCTCCGCAGGATTTCCAGGCGCGGACCCTGGAGCACGGCGTGCCTGCGTTCGACGCCGTGTTCGATCTGCTCACCACCGCCGACCCGGCACTGCGCGCGCGCGTGGCCGGCTGGCCGCTGCAGCGGCTGTGGCGGCGCTGGCTGCGGCCGCGCACCAGCTTCGTCGGCAGTACCGTCAGCGAATACGCCTGGCTGCCGCGTGCGGCCGACCCGGCGCAGTTGCCCGGCCAGTGGCGGGCGCAACTGGGGCGCGAGCGCCCGCTGCTGATCGTCAAGGACATTCCGCAGCACTCGCCGCTGCTCGATGCCACCGACAACGCCTGGGCGCACGTGTTCCTGGAGGCCTGCACGCGCAGCGGCTACGTGCTGCTGCGCGGGCAGGCGCTGGCCTGGGTGCCGATCGATTTCGCCTCCACCGACGAATACCTGGCGCGGCTGTCGCGCGGCCGCCGCCGCAACATCCGCCGCAAGCTACGCTCGCGTGCCGACCTGCAGATCGAGGTGCTGCCGACCGGCGCCGCCTTCGCCGATCCGGCGCTGCGCGCGCAGTGCTATGCGCTGTACCTGCAGGTCTACGCGCAGAGCGAGGTGCACTTCGACCTGCTGACCGAAGCGTTCTTCGATGCACTGTTGACCGATGCGGACTCCGGCGGGCTGGTGTTCGCCTATCGTCACCAGGGCCGGCTGATCGGCTGGAACCTGTGCTACGTGCACCAGGGACGTTTGGTCGACAAGTACATCGGCCTGCACTATCCGCAGGCGCGCGAGCACAACCTGTACGCGCTGAGCTGGATGCACAACCTGGACTACGCCTGCCGCCATGGCCTGCGCGCCTATGTCGCCGGCTGGACCGATCCGCAAGTGAAGGCGCAACTCGGCGCCAGCTTCACCTACACCTGGCATGCGGTGTACCTGCGCAACCCGCTGCTGCGCATCGCGCTGCGGCGGCTGCGGCCGCTGTTCGAAGCCGACGACGTCGGCCTTGCCGACACCGATGCCGACCTGGCGGAATGAGATGAGCGCACCGGTACTGCTGGACCTGGACGACTCGCTCGGCACGCTGCCGGGCGCGTTGCGCCTGCCGCTGCAGCAATGGCGCGACGGCCTGCGCTTCGCCTGTTCGCTGCGCCGGCTGCGGCGTTTCGGCGCCGCGCTCGACGGCGTGCTGCCGGCACGGCACGGCACCGTTCTGCTCGGCAGCGGCGATTTCCATCACCTGAGCCTGCCGCTGATCGTGCGCCAGGCGCAGCGCGCACAGGCGCCGCTGCGGGTGGTGGTGTTCGACAACCACCCGGACAACATGCGCTTCCCGTTCGCGGTGCATTGCGGCTCGTGGGTATGGCGGGTGGCAGCGCTGCCGCAGGTGGCGCGGGTGGAAGTGGTCGGCATCACTTCGGGCGATGTCGGCGCCGCGCACGCCTGGGAAAACCATCTGCGGCCGCTGTATCGCGGCAAGCTGCGCTACTGGTGCAGCGGCGTGGACGTGGGCTGGGCGCGGCGCCTCGGCCTGGGGCGGGCAGTGCGCGGCTTCGGCTCGAGCATGGAGATGATCGACGCCTTCCTGCAGCACCTGCGCAGCACGCCGATGCCGACCTACCTGTCGCTGGACAAGGACGTGCTGGATCCGCAGGACGCGCGCACCAACTGGGACCAGGGCGAACTGCGGGTGCCGCACCTGCTCACCGCCATCGCTTATCTGCACGGACAACTGCTCGGCAGCGACATCACCGGCGAGGTGTCGGAAGCGCGCTATCCGCAGTGGTGGAAACGGCGCCTGGCGGCGCTGGATGCGCAGCCGCTGCCGTCGCCGCAATCGCTGGCCGCGTGGCAGGCGCAGCAGCACGAGGTGAACCTGCGGTTGCTGGAGGCGCTGACGGAGGCGGGGTTGCCGCGGTAGCGCGGCGCCGGCAGTGGACGAAATGTTGTGGGAACAGCGGTAGCGACCCCGGACGGAACGCATCTTTTGCTCAATAAATTTCTGTTGGTGCCGCTAGCAACGGACATCATAAGAAAGCAGAGGCAAGCATGTGGTTCACGGGTAGCCAGCAAGCAGCGGCACTGGGCAAGGCATTGGAGGCGACGCTGCAGGGCCGGTCGGCGCAGTGGCCCGGCTCGGCGCCAGCGCAATTGACCAAGCAACTCGCTGAGCGCTTTTGCGAACTGCAGAAGGAGCGGGACCAGGCCGTGCTGCAAGCCGAGCAGGCGTCTGCCGCGCTGCGGCATCTGCAAGGCCGCTTCGAACTGGTGGCCAACGGCACGACGGACGGACTGTGGGACATCGGCGTCATCGCCGGAGACCCGAGCCACCCCGACAGCCCCGTGTGGTGGTCGCCGCAGATGCGCCGGCTGTTGGGCTTTTCCTCCGAGCAGGAGTTCCCCAACGTGCTGGACAGCTGGGTCTCACGCTTGCATCCGGAAGACAAGCAGCGAACGCTGGACGCATTCGCGGCGCATCTTGCCGATCGCAGCGGGCGGACGCCGTACGACGTGGAGAATCGGCTGCGGCTGAAGTCGGGCGAGTACCGTTGGTTCCGGGCGTTCGGCACCACCGAGCGCGACGCCAGCGGGATGCCGCTTCGCGTTGCCGGTTCGATCGCCGACATCACCGAGCGGCGCGAACGCGAACAGTTCCTCGACATCACCCTGACGCGCTTCGAACTCGGCTCGCAGATGCTCAGCGATGGCTTGTGGGACATGAGCGTGATCGCCGGCGACCCGATCAACCCCAGCAACGAGTTCTGGTGGTCGCAGCAGTTCCGCTATCAGCTCGGGTTCGAGTCGGAGCAGGAGTTTCCCAATGTGCTGGACAGCTGGGCATCGCGGCTTCATCCGCAAGACAAGCAGCGCGCCTTGAATGCGTTCGCCGCGCACCTGAACGACCGCAGCGGCCGCACCAAATTCGACATCGAGTACCGCCTGCAGCTCAAGAACGGCCAGTACCGGTGGTTCAGGGCGCGCGGCCTGACCAAGCGCGCGGCGGATGGCACCCCGTTGCGCGCGGTCGGTGCGTTGATGGACATCGAAGCCGGACGCCAGCTCGGCGAGGTGGCGAATACGCTCAGCAATGCCGCCGGCGACATCGTGCGCAGCAACGACGACTTGGCGCGGCGCAGCGAGCAACAGGCGGCGGCGCTGGAAGAAACCGCCAGTTCCATGGAAGAAATCACCAGCATCGTGCGCACCAATGCCGACAGCGCGCGTCGCGCCAACGAACTGGCCAGCGGCGCTGCCGAGACCGCGCTTCGCGGCGGGCAGCTGGTCAATGGCGTGGTCGGCACGATGGCGGAAATCCAGGCTTCCTCGCAAAAGATCGGGGAAATCATCTCCGTCATCGACGGCATTGCGTTCCAGACCAACATCCTGGCGCTGAATGCGGCCGTGGAAGCGGCGCGCGCCGGCGAGCAGGGCCGCGGCTTCGCGGTCGTGGCCACCGAGGTGCGCAGTCTCGCGCAGCGCTGCACCAGTGCCGCCAAGGAGATCCGCGGCCTGATCGCCGACTCGGGCGCGAAGGTCGGGCAGGGGGCGCAGCAGGTGGGCGTTGCCGGCAAGGCGATGGACGAGTTGATGGCCTCGGTGAACCAGGTCAATGCCATCGTCGGCGATATCGCGGCGGCCAGTCGCGAGCAAAGCGCGGGTATCGAGCAGATCAACCAGAGCATCGTGCAGATGGACACGGCCACCCAGCAGAACGCCGCGCTCGTGGACACGATGGCGTCTGCTGCACGCGCGTTGGAAGATCAGGCGACGGCCCTGGTCGACAGCGTGGCGAACAATGCTCGGGGCACCGCTGGCAAGGCCGCGCTCGCCTTGGTCGTCTGACCGGTCGAGGAAAGATCGCTGCGGCGTCCTGCGCCGCAGCGGTGCGTAATCGATTGGCAAAACACGGCCGGCACCGCTGCCGCCGGATCAGCCCATGCTCTCCGCACACGCCTGCCGCAACAGCGCGACGATTGCCTCGAACCCATCCTCGTCCAGCCACGGGCTGTTGCTGATGCTGAGGCAGCGCGCGGCGAAGTCGCGCGCGTGCGGCATCGGTGCGGGATCGACGATGCCGCGCAGGTAGGCGTAGTCGGGCAGGGCGTGCACGAACAGCAGGCCGACGCCGAGTCCGCGCGGCCACAGCTGCGCCAGTGCCCGTTCGCGTGCGGCCGCATCCGGCAGCAGCACCAGCAGTGCCGGCCAGCTGCCTTGCGCGCCGGCGCTGTCGGCGACCACCCGCAGCCCGGCGATCGCGGCCAGACGTGCGCTGCGGCGCCGGCCCTGTGCGCGTGCCTGCGCCAGGAACGCCGGCCAGCGCACGCTGGCGCGCACGCCGACCGCTTCGCGCCAGGCGCCGACCGCGTGCTGCGGGATTGCCGCATCGAACTGGTCGCCGGCCGCGGCCACGCGGTCGCCGCGGCGCAAGGCGCGGCGCAGCGGCGCGCCGTAGGCCCAGCGCAAGGCGTGCGGCCGGTACAGCGCGGCATAGCCGAGCAACTGCAGGCTGCGCTGCAGTTCGCGGCGCCAGTCGGGCTGGCCCAGGCGCGCCGCCATCGCGGCCAGGCCGTGCCGCAACGGCGCGTGCGGCGACATCAGCAGGCCGCCTTCGTACAGGGTCGGGCCCTTGCCAACCGCCAGGCTGCAGAAGCCGATGTCGCCACCCAGGCCGGCCGGACGGCCGTCGGCATGCACGCCGCCCAGCGCCTGCGCGGCGTCTTCGATCAGCATCGCGCCGCAGGCCGCGGCGGCATGGCGCAGCGGCTCCAGGTCGGTCAGGCGTCCGCCCAGATGGGTGGCGACGATCGCCAGGGTGTCGCTGCCGCAGCGCTGCGCCAGCTGCGCAGGGTCGGGTTCGATCGAGTCGGGCAGCAGATCGCACAGCACCAGTTGCAGGCCGCAATGGGCGACCGCCAGCGCGACCAGCGGGCAGGTGTAGGCGGCCACCAGCACCTGCCGGCGGCGGCTGCCGGCGGCCAGGGTGCGCAGCGCGATGACCAATGCAGCGGTGCCCGAGCAGGTCAGCAGCGCATCGGGAAAGCCGAGTTGCGCGGCCAGCCGCTGCGGCGTGCGCGCCGGCCACAGGTCGCGCCAGCGCAGCGGCAGGCCGGCGGTGGGCGGAACCTCAGTGCGCATCGGCCGGCGCGGCGCGCTCGCCGAGCGCGAGGCAGACGATGCCGGCCACGATCAGCGCCGCGCCGATCGCCTGCAACACGCCGATCGGCTCGCCGAACCACCACGCCGACAGCAGCAGCACGCTGACGATCTCCAGATGCGAGGCGGCGAAGGCCGGACCGATCGGCGCGTGCTCGAGCAGTTTCATCCAGGTGAAGAACGCGCCGACATAGCCCAGCAGCGCGGCGTACAGCCAGGGACTGGCGAGCAGGCGCAGCACCCAGGCCCACTCGGCTTGTGGCGGGAACGCGTGCGCGCCGCCGAGCTTGAAGCCGAACTGGGCCAGGGTGTCGAAGCCCAGCAGCAGCGCGAAACCAACGGCGTAGCGTTGCAGCGGCGGGCGGGTCATGTGCCGAGCCCGACCACGGCCACGCCGGCGCTTACCAGGCAGATCCCGGCCACCTGCATGCGCCCCAGCCGCTCGCCGAACAGCCAGCGTCCGGCGAGCATGATCGCCACGATGTTGATCGAGCCGAGCAGCACGCCGCGGCCCAGCGGCACCAGCGACAGGAACGCGGTCCAGGCCAGGAATTCGAACGCGTAGCAGGCGATGCCCAGCCACAGCCACGGCTGCCGCGCCATGCGCCGCCAGCGCGCCGCGCCGCTCGCCAGCGGGTCGCTGGCGACGTGCTTGAAGGCCAGCTGGCCGACCGTGTCCAGCGCCACCGTCGCCAGCCACACGCCGACCACGGGCGCCTGCAGCGCCATCAGGCGGCCTGGCGCGGCGCAGCCTGCGCGGCGAAGAACTGCGCCAGGCGCGCGCCGAGCACGCGGCGTTCGCGATCCAGGGTGATCATGTGATAGCTGTCGTGCAGCAGCAGCAATTCCACCGGTCCGGACACGCCGGCCACCACCAACTGCGCGTTGCGCAGATGCGCGATGTCGTCCTCGGCCGCATGCGCGACCAGACACGGTGCGGTCACCTTGGCCAGGTTGCGGCGCACCCGCCGCGACAGCAGGTGCATCTCGGCCAGCGCATGCCAGGGATTGCCGGGCAGGCCGGCGGCGCTGCTGTCGCCGCCGAGCATCGCGCCGCTGATCTGTGCGCGGATGCGCTCGTCGCGCAGGCCGTACGGCGGTTCTTCCAGGAACATGCGGCGGCGGCCGATGCCCAGACGCTTGAACCACGGCAGCAGGAACGCCAGCCGCGCGCGGCGCGGGATGTTCCAGCCGTCGTAGCGGAAGGTGGCGCCGAGCACGCCGACGCCATCGACCCATTCCGGCCGTTCTTCGGCCAGTTGCAGCGCCAGCAGCGCGCCCATCGACAGCCCGGCCACGAACAGTTTGTCCACCTGCGGGCGCATCTGCGCCGCGGCCTGTTCGACGCTGGCGGTCCAGTCGCGCCAGCCGGTGGCGAGCAGGTCGTCCTCGTTGCCGCAATGCCCGGCCAGCTGCACGCCGTGCACGCTGAAGCCCTCGCGGTTCAGCGATTTGCCGAGCAGGCGCATCTCGCTGGGGGTGCCGGTCAGGCCGTGGATCAGCAGCACGCCGTGGCGGCCGCCCTGGAAGTGGAATTCGGCGGATTGGATCATGGCGGCACGGGGTTGGCTGCGAAGGAACGCGCGCAGCGTGGCGGATGGGCGTTTCAGCAGCCTTTCGTCAGCGTTGCGCCACGGAAGGGTTGCGGAAGCGCACCAGCACGCGCTGGCCCAGGCGCAGCGCCGACGGCTGCCGGAACGCCAGCACGCAGGCCACGCTGCGGTCGTTGCCGGCGCTGGCGCCATCGGCGTCGTCGTGCAGTTGCGCCGGGCCGAACGCCGGCGCCAGCCAGCGCACCACCGCGCTGCCCAGCGCGGTCTGGCGGCCGTCGTCGCTGATCACCTCGGCCTGCATGCCGGGGCGCACCGCGGCGGCGTAGCTTTCGTTCAATTCGGCGCGAACCAGGCGCGGCGCGTCCGGCAGCAGGGTCAGCAGCGGCGTGGCGCCGCCGTCGCTGCGCGCGCCGGCCGCCGCGGCCAGTTGCAGCACGCGGCCGTCGGCGGGCGCGTACAGGCGGTACTGGTCGCGCTGCAGTTGCGCCTGGTGCACCTGCTCGGTGGCCAGCGCGGCGTCGCTGCGCGCGGCCTGCAGCGCGTCGGCCAGGGTCTGGCTGGCGTCGCCGGCATCGTCGGCGCTCTGGCCGTCGCCGGCGCCGATCCGCGCCGCCTCGGCCAGCCGTTGCTGGCGCTGCTGCGCGTGCGCCAGTCGCTGCTGCAACTGGTGAACGTGCGCGTTCGCGGCCTGCGCGCGGGTCTGCGCGATGTCCAGGTCCAGCGCCGCGGCGCGGTCGTCGGCTGCGATCAGCAGCGCGCCGCGGCGCACCGCATCGCCTTCGTGCACCGCCACCCGCTGCAACGTCGCGGCGACCGGCAGGCTCAGCCGCAGCAGCCCGCCTTCCACGTCGATGCGCCCGCGCGCCACCGCCAGGTAGGCCGGCGCCGCGTTGGGCGCGGGCGCGGCCTGCGGCGGTCGCGCGCAGGCGGCCAGCAGCAGGCCCAGCAGGGGAGCGGCGAGGAGCGCTTTCATGGTGCGGACATCCGGGGCGAAGTGGGGGACGAGGGTGCAGGCGCCAGGCGGCGGTCGTCGAGGATGCGGCCGTCCTCCATCGACAGCACGCGGTCGGCATGGCGGATCAACCGCGGGTCGTGGCTGACGCACAGCACCATGGTGTTGTGGCTGCGGGCGATGCGGTGCAGCAGGTCGATCACGATCTGGCCGTTGCCGGCGTCCAGCGCGCTGGTCGGCTCGTCGGCGAACAGCAGCGCCGGGTGCTTGGCCAGCGCGCGCGCGATCGCCACGCGCTGTTTTTCGCCGCCGGACAGCTCGGCCGGGCGCAGCTGCTGGCGATGCGCGATGCCGACCTCGGCCAGCGCCGCTTCGGCGCGCGCGCGCACCTCGGCGGCGGCCAGGCCCATGTACTGCAGCGGCAGCCGCACCTGGTCCAGCGCGCTCAGCGCCGGGAACAGGTTGAAGCCCTGGAAGATGAAGCCGGTATGGCGCAGGCGGAAGCGTTCCAGCGCGCTCGCGTCGAGCGCGCCCAGGTCTTCGCCCAAGGCCTGCACGCGGCCGCTGTCGGCGCGCTGCAGGCCGCTGAGGATCGACAGCAGGGTGCTCTTGCCGCAGCCCGAGGGGCCGGAGATCAGGGTCAGTTCGCCGGGCCACACCTGCAGCGTCACCTCGCGCAGCACGTCGGTGCGCAGCTTGCCGGAGACGAAGCTCTTGCACAGGCCGCTGCCGTGCAGCGTGGCGGCATCGGGCAACAGCGTGGCGGGAACGGCGGCGCGGTTCATCGCAGCAACAGCGCCGGATCGGCGCGGCGCAAGCCGCGTAGCGCGGCCAGCGCCGAGAGCAGGGTCAGCAGCATCACCGCGACCACGCATGCGGCCCAGCCGTTGCCGTCGAAGGCCACCGGCACGTCGTGCGCGCGGGCCAGCGCCACCAGCGCGGCGCCGAGCGCGCTGGCACCGAGCAGGCCGAGCGCGCCGACCCAGGCCGCCTGTTCCAGCACCACCCAGCGCAATGCGCGCATGCTCACACCCAAGGCGTTGAGCGTGGCGTATTCGCGCGCCGCACCGAGCACCGTGGCCAGCAGGGTCTGGCTGGTGATCGCCACGCCGACCAGCAGCACGATGCCGCCGAGGAACAGCACGCCGGAGCCGGCGCCGGTGTCGAACATCCAGAACAGGATGCTGCGCCGGGCGAACTCCGCCGCACTCCACGCCTCGATGCGTACCGGCGCGGCGCTGCCGACCAGGCCGCGCGCCACCGCCGCGGCGTCGGTGCCGGGCCGCAGCCGCGCGACCACGTAGGTCGGCCAGTCCGGGTGCACGGCATCGGTGTTCAAGGCGCGCGCGGTTTCCAGCGAGGCCAGCACGTTGACCCCGCCCAGCGCACGCAGGCCGCGGCCGACCCCGATCACCCGCACCCGGTGGCCGTTGATGCGCGCGCTGCGGCCGATGCCGACGCCGAGCTTGTCCAGTTCGGCGCGGTCCACCACCACCGTGTCCGGTTCGCGCAGCGCCGCGCGCAGGGCGGGGCTCAACAGCCGCGCGAACATCAGCCCGTCGTTGCGGGTGTCGATGCCGGAGACGTAGATCGATACCGCGCCGGTGTCGTCGGGGCCGCGCCAGTCGCCGTCGAACCACACGAACGGTTCGACCTGCAGCACCCGCGGGTCCAGGTACAGCGCGGTGGCGGCATCGGGATCGATCGGACGCCCCTGGTCCACGCTCTGCGTGCCCGGATAGCCCAGCCACAGGTCGGCGTCGGAGCCGGACACGTAGACGCTGGCGCTGCCGAAGATGCCCAGCACCAGCGCGGTCTGAAGCAACAGCAACAGGCTGGCGAAGCCGACCGAGACCACCACCGGCAGGAAGCGGCGCCATTCGTGGCGCAGGGTCTGGCGGGCCAGCGCGACCATCAGGGCGTCGCGCCTGCCGCGCCGGCCTCGGTGGCGGCGGTCTGCGTGTCCGCGCTGCCCAGTGCGGTCTGCAGCGCGATGTAGTCGAGGTCGCGCTGGCGCTGCGCATCCAACAGTTCCAGCGCGGCCTGGTCGCGCGCGGCCTGCTGCGTGGCGACGTCCAGATCGCTGCCCAGGCCCAATTTGCGCCGCGCCTGCGCCGCGTCGGCGGCCTGCTGCAACGCCTGTAGCGCCTGCTGCTGCGCCAGCGCGCGCTGGCGTTGTTGCTCCAGTGCGGTCAGCGCGTTCTGCACTTCGGCCACCGCCTCCAGCACGCATTGGCGGTAGGCCAGCGCCGCCGCCTGCAGCAGGTCGCCGCGGGCCTGCGCCTGGGCCTGGCGCAGGCCCCAGTCGAATAGCGGGATGTCGATCAGCGGCCCCAGCGAGGCGATCTCGTGCGGAGTGGCGGTGCGGCGGTGCGAGAGCAGATTGGTGGACCAGTGGATGGCGCCGCCCAGGCCGATGCTCGGGTAGCGGTCGGCTCGGGCGATGCCAAGCTCACCGGCCGCGTGCAGCACCTCGGCTTCGCGCGCGGCGATGTCCGGACGGCGTCGCAGCAGGTCGGCGGGCACCGCGTCGAGCGCGCCGATCTGCAGGCCCGATGGCGCCGCGGCCGGAGCGGCGGCTGCCGCAACGGTGGCGCTCCACGCCGGGTCCGGTTCACTGCGCGCCAGCAGCACCGCCAGCCGTTGCGCGGCGGCGGCGCTGGCGGTGCGCGGTTCGCCCAGCGCCGCTTGCGCCTGCAGTTGCGCTGCCTGTGCCTGCGCGGCGGCCGCCGGCGGCGCCAGGCGCAGCTCGACCAGCGCGGCGCTCAGCGTGGCCTGCCGTTGGCGGGCGTCGGCGATGCGTTGCAGCAACCGTTCGGCCTGTTGCGCGTGGCGCAGTTCGATCCAGTTGCGCGCCACGTCGGCGACGGTGGCGGCGCGGACCTGTTCCAGGCTGGCCTGCGCGGCCTGCAGGTCGCCGCGGCTCATGCGGCGGGCGGCTTCGCCGCGCCCGAACAGCGGCAGTTCCCATTCCGCGTCGAAGCCGGCGACCAGGAACGAGGCGCTGGCGTCGGGGTCGATCGGTTCTTCGGTGCGCGCGTGCAGCTGCGGCTTCAAATCGGCGGTGGCGACGCCGTCCATGCGCCGCGCCGCGCGCAGCCTGGCCAGCGCCTGGGCCACGTCGAGATCGTCGCGCAGCGCCTGCGCGACCAGCGCGTCGAGTTGCGGATCGTGGAAGTCCTGCCACCAGGCGCTGCCGGCCGGCCGAGGAGTGGCCGCGGCCGGCAGCGCGGTCCATTGCGGCGGCAGCGGTTGCGCCAGGTCGGGCAGCGGGGTGCTGACGCAGCCGGCCAGCGCCGCAGCGCTCAGCACGGCAAGGCCGGCCAGCCGGGATGCGTGGCGCCGGCTCATGCGGGCGGTGCCGCGCTGGCGGGCAGGTCCAGTTCCACGCGCAATCCGCCCAGCGCCGAGCGCTGGTAGCGCAGGGCGGCGTGGTGGCGTGCGGCGATGCTGGCGACGATCGCCAGGCCCAGGCCGGTGCCGCCTTCGGGCGCATCCGGTGCCCGGAAGAAGCGTTCGCCCAGGCGCGGCAGCAAGGCCTCGTCCACGCCCGGGCCGGCATCGTCTACCGCCAACTGCAGGTATCGCGGCTGCCGGCGCAGGCTCACCGTGACCATGCCGCCGGCGGCGTGCTTGAAGGCGTTGTCGAGTAGGTTGTCGAGCAGTTCGCGCAACGACCAGGTATCGGCTGCGACCCAGGCCGGTCTGCCCTCGGTATCGTCGTCGTCGTAGCCCAGGTCGACCCCGGCCAGCAGCGCGTCGGGAATGCGCTCGGCCAGCGCCTGCGGCAGCCACGCGGCCAGGTCCAGCGGCAGCAGCGGGCGGATGCTCTCGCGCGGCGCCTGCGCGCGGGTCAGCGCCAGCAACTGGGTGGAGCTGCGGATCGCGCGGTCGGTCAGCTGGCGGATGTGCTGCAGCGCCTGCGCGGTGTCCTGCGGGCGGGTGCTGGCCTGGGCGCGCTGCACGTGCATGCTCAGTCCGGCCAGCGGCGTGCGCAGCTGGTGCGCGGCATCGGCGACGAAGCGCTCCTGCAAGGCCATCAGCTGCTTGAGCCGACCGAGCAGGCCGTCGATGGCCTGGGTCAGCGGCAGCACCTCGATCGGGATGTCGGGGCCGGACACCGGGCTCAGGTCGCGCTGGCTGTCGTCGAGCCGGCGCACCGCCGGTTGCAGCAGGCGCAGGCCCACGCGCACCCCGTGCCAGACCAGCGCCAGCAGCGAGCAGGTCAGCAGCAGTTCGATCGGCAGCATCAGCATCAGGATCTCGCGCGCGCGGCGGTGGCGGTCGTCCAGGGTCTCGGCCACCGAGATCGTCAGCCGGTCGCTGGCCTCCCAGGCCGACGGCACGATCAGGCTGGCCACGCGCACCGGGGTGCCGTCGGCCATGCGTTCGTCGCGCAGCGCCACCCGGCCGAGCGTGGCCGGCGCGTCGTGCGCCGGAATCGGCTGCGCGCTGTTGCTGATCACGCCGTGGTCGCGGCTGCGCACTTCGAAGAACACCCGGCCGTCGCTGCTGTATTCGAGCAGGCGCCGCGCCTGCAGCGGCAACGGCAGGCTGGCGCCGGCATCGTTGACCGCCTTGGCCAGGCCCAGCGTGTCCTCCTTCAGGTCCATGTCGTGGACGTGGTTGGAGTACTTGAGCATCAGCAGGTAGAACAGCGCCGAGACCACCAGCATCAGCAGCAGGGTCGGGATCAGCAGGAACGCCAGCAGGCGCCGGCGCAGGCTGGGATGGGCGGGCAACACGCCCGCCGTTCCGGCTGCCACGGCCGCGCTCACGACGCCTGCGGGTCGTGGGCGGCGTCGGCGTCGGCTTCTGCGGTGCGGGATTCTTCCAGCAGGTAGCCCAGGCCGCGGATGGTGCGGATGCCGACGCCGGAGCCGTGCAGCTTGCGGCGCAGGCGGTGCATGGAGATGTCCAGGCCGTTGTCGGTGATCTCGTGCTGCCAGTCGCACAGCGCGTCGGTGAGCTGGCCGCGGCTGACCACGCGCCCGCTACGCATCAGCAGCGTTTCCAGCAGCGCGAACTCGCGCGCGGTCAGTTCCAGCGGTTCGTCCTGCAGCCACACCCGGCGCCCGGCCAGGTTGATCCGCAACTGGCCCAGGGCCAGCTCGGGGATGCCGCCGCTGCTGCGCCGGCGGAGCAGGGCGCGGGTACGGGCCAGGAACTCGGAGAGTTCGAACGGCTTGATCAGGTAGTCGTCGGCGCCCTGGTCGAGGGCGCGGATGCGGTCTTCCACGCCGTCGCGCGCGGTCACCACCAGCACCGCCACCTCGTCGCGGCGCTCGCGCACGCGCTGCAGCACCTGCAGGCCGTCGCGCCGCGGCAGGCCCAGGTCCAGCACCAGCAGGTGGTAGGACTCTGCGCTGAGCGCGCGCTCGGCGGCGGCGCCGTCGTTGACGTGGTCCACCACGTGCCCGCACTCGGCTAGCGAGTCGCGCAACGCAACGGCAATGGACGTATCGTCTTCGGCAACCAGGATGCGCATGGCGCGAGATGCTTGCAACGCGGATGTTGGAAAACCGTCGTAATCGGCGGTGGCGAGGCCGCTACGATGGGATCCGTTTATGTAGCGGCGGTGACCGTTGCGCGGCAGCGCGATGCGGCCGGCGCCGCGAGGGGAGGACGAGAAGCGCCGCGGCGCCTGCCGGTGACCCGTTCGCGGCGGGGTCCAGCGTTGCGCAAGGCGCCGTTCCGCGCATTGAAACCGGGATCGGAAGCGCGCACGCTCGCGTCTGTTTGCGGCCAAGGGGCGGGCGATGCGCGGACTGGTGTTCTGGCTGTTTGCGGTTGCGGCGGGGGCCTTGCCTTCGACGGCGTTCGCCCAGGCGACCGCGCGCCCATGCGACGCGGCCGAGGAGGCGGGTCCGGCCTGTCTGCTGGCCAGGAAGACGCTGCCGTCGTTGCCTGCCGGACCGGTGTACTGGCACCTCGATCGCTTTGCGTCCAAGCCATCGGCCGACGCCGCCGCCAGCGCTTCCAGCGTCGTGGTGGAGGCGTTCGGATCGGTGTGGCTGTTCACGCTGGCACCGGCCGAATGGCGCTCCGAGGGCGGCGAGCACGTGTCCGCGGTCGGTCCGCTCGCGGTGGCGCCTGCGTCGACCTATGCGGCCGAATACCTCCGCTCGGTCTTCACCCCGGGGACGATGGCGCCATTGCATGTGCACTCCGGACCGGAGGCCTTCTTCGCGGTGAGCGGCGACACCTGCCTGGAAACGCCCGATGGCGTTCGGATCGGCCGTGGCCCCGGCAACAGCCTGACCATCGAGGCAGGGCCGCCGATGCTGCTGATGGCGATCGGCACGGTGCCTCGGCAAGGCTTTGCGCTGATTCTGCACGACGCCGAGCGGCTACCGACGACCCTGACCCAGGCCTGGCAGCCGCAAGGAGGCTGCGCGCGGCAGCTTGCGGCGGATCGAGCGCACTGAGCGCCCATCCGCTATCGGCGCGTGTCGGGAAATTCTGACAGTACGCCGCGGTATTGGCCGATCGCGCCGGCACGTGCCGCAAGGCATCCTGTGTCCGTCGGCAACGTCATCGCTCCCGCGCCAGGGATGCGCACTTGCACGGAATCGAACGGATCTCGATTCGCCGGCCACCGATTTCGTTCCCGCATGCGCCGACGGACTGGCGCATCTGCATGCGAGCGGAGTGACACGGACGAAACGCACGACGCCCCGGCATGCCGGGGCGTCGTGCGTTTGGGTGCATGTTGCTTTGCCGTGCTTCGCGGAACACCTGACTGGCGTGACGGTCTGGAGGTGGCCCGATGCAGGATCGGCATCGCATGGCAGCTGTTGGGAACTGGCTATGCATCCGTCCCAGCACCGTCCTTCGCCTCGCGAGATCCGCTGGGCCGCTGCTTCGTTAGCCAGGCAGGATCGCCGCTATCGCGGTTGCTTCGATCCTGCAGCCTATTATCTGCCGCCTACCACCTGGCCTCGCGGCGATCCGCTGCCCGTCAGCTGTGGAAACGCCGCGGACTGCAAACGCCGCCATCAGCGTCCGTCCAGGCGCGACGAATCCCAAATCTCGAATCCCCAATCCCGGCCCTACAACGCCCAATCCACGCGCATGCCGGCGACCAACGCATTCGGCAGGTCGCGGGTCCGCGACGGTTCGTTGAACTGGTCCGGGTGCACGATGTAGTGCAGGTTCGGCGCGATGCGCAGCTGCGGGGTGACCTGGATGCCGTAGCTCAGTTCCATCATGTATTGCGAGCTGTGCGGGGTGCCGCTGCCGCCGGCCGCGGCGCGCGCCAGGCGCAGGTCTTCCAGCGCGTCGTCGCTGTAGCGCTGCTGGGTGACGACGAAGGCGATGTTGTCCTGCTCGCGGCTGGCGAAGGTGCCGCGCTGGACCAGGCCCAGCTCCAGGAAGTGGTCTTCGATCAGTTGCCCGGAGGTGCCCTTGAGCACCGAGCCGAACAGCACCAGCCCGCGCGCGCTGTCGGCGTCGGGGCGGGTGACCTGCTGTTCGAAGCGGAAGAACGCGCCGGAGCGGCCGTTGCGGGTGGCGTAGTCCAGCCCGCTGAGCCGCGCCGGGTTGCCGTTGCGGTCGGTCAGCGGGTCGGTGTAGTCGGAGTTGTCCTGCCAGCCGCCCAGTTCGTACATCGCCGGGAAGCGCACGCTGGCCGCCTCGGTCTTGTAGCCGATCGCGTAGGGCACGATCACCCCGGTGCGGTCGCGGGTGCTCCAGTTCAGGCCGTGCTCGCCGTCCTCGGCCTGGGTCGGATTGACCTCGTAGGCGCCGACGTGCACGTACACGTTCGGGGTCACCCAGGCCTTGGCGTGCGCGGCCCAGCTGGACACCGGCCAGTAGGTGAAGTTGCTGGTGCGGAACACGAAGGTCGGATTGCCGCAGGCCGAGTTGCCCTGGAAGTAGCCGCACAGGTCCGAGCCGAGGAAATGGATGTTGGCCACGCTGCGTCCGGCCTCCAGTTCCAGGCGGTCGTCGAACAGCTTCTGCGCGATGGTGAAGTTGGCCAGACGCGTGCCCTGACCGCCGTAGATTTCCTGTACCGAGGTGCTGTTGCCGATGTCGCTGTTGGCCAGGTTGGTGCCGTGGCGGTTGATCGCATAGACCTTCAGCGTGGCGCCGTTCCAGCCCATCAGCCGCTGCAGGTCGACGTCGGTGCCGAGCATCAGCTGGCCGGCGTAGGCGCTGCCCTGTTCCTTGCCGCCGTCCAGCGAGACCGCGGCCTCGCCGGTGTAGGCGAGCTTGAGCTTGAACGCGTCGCTGGCGTCCTGGGCGTGGGCCAGCGGGGCGAGCGCGAGCGCCAGGGCGGTGAGCGACAGGCGCCGGGTGAGGGGGAGGGACATGGCAGAGACTCCTGGGGTGTGATGGAGGCCGGCGCGCCGCCGTGGGCGACGGGGGAGGGGACATCGCCCCCGGCAGCGCGTCGGCGCAGGACTTATTCGGCGACCGGCTTCTTCAGCACGCGCAGCGCCAGCGCGGTCAGCGCGGTGCCGGCGAGCAGCGCGATCAGGTACATGCCCAGATGGGTCACCGCGTTGGGGATCGGCAGCACGAACACGCCGCCGTGCGGCACCTTCAGTTCGGCACCGGCCGCCATCGAGATCGCGCCGGCCAGCGCCGAGCCCAGCATCAGCGCCGGGATGGTGCGCAGCGGGTCGCGCGCGGCATACGGAATCGCGCCTTCGGTGACGAAGGCCAGGCCGAGCACGCCGGTGGCGGCGCTGGTGCCGCGCTCCTCGCGGGTGAAGCGGTTGCGGAACACCCAGGTGGCCAGCGCGATGCCCAGCGGCGGGGTCATGCCGGCGACCATCGCCGCGGCCATCGGCGTGTACACCTGGCTGGCGATCAGGCCGGTGGAGAACGCATAGGCGGCCTTGTTGACCGGCCCGCCCATGTCGAAGGCCATCATCGCGCCGAGCAGCAGGCCCAGCAGCACCGCGCTGCTGCCCTGCATGCCGCGCAGCCAGTCGGTGAGCCAGGCCAGCGCTTCGGCGACCGGCTGGCCGACCACGTACAGCATGGTCAGGCCGACCAGCAGGGTGCCCAGCACCGGCAGGATCAGCACCGGCTTGAGCCCTTCCAGGGTGCGCGGCAGCTTGATCGCGCGGTTCAGCGCGGCCACGCCGTAGCCGGCGATGAAGCCGGCGAAGATGCCGCCGATGAAGCCGGCGCCGAGGTTGGCCGCGACCATGCCGCCGATCATGCCGGGGGCGATGCCGGGGCGGTCGGCGATGGAGTAGGCGATGTAGCCGGCCAGCGCCGGCACCATCAGGGTGAAGCCGGCCTTGGCGCCGATCTGGAACAGCGACCAGGCCAGGGTGCCCTTATGCGCGTCGTCGAAGGCGTAGATGCCGCCCAGCGCGAATGCCAGCGCGATCAGCAGGCCGCCGGCGGTGACGAACGGCAGCATGAACGACACGCCGGTCATCAGGTGCTTGTAGGGGCCGGCCGACTTCCCGCGTTCGCTGCTCGCCGGTGCGGCGCCGTTGCCGCTGGCCGCATGCACGCCGGCCTCGGCCAGCGCCTTGCGGATCAGCCCGGGGCCGTCGTTGATCGCCGGCTTGGTGCCGCTCTTGAACAGGCGCTTGCCGCCGAAGCGGGACAGGTCCACTTCGCGGTCGGCGGCGATCAGCACCAGGTCGGCGTCGGCGATTTCGGCGTCGCTGAGCGTGTCCTGGGCGCCGACCGAGCCTTGCGTCTCGACCCGGATCTGGTGGCCCAGGGTCTTGGCCGCCTGCTGCAGGCCTTCGGCGGCCATGAAGGTGTGGGCGATGCCGGTGGGGCAGGAGGTCACGGCGACGATGCGCTTGGGACCGTCCGTCTGCGTGGCCGCGCCGGCGGTCGTTGCCGGCGCGGCCGCGGCCAGCAGCTGCGCGAGCACGCCGTCGGCATCGTCGAGCACCGCATCCAGGCTGGCGCGCAGCGGCGCGGCGCCGGCGAAGCGCGCCGCATCGGCATCGCCGTCGCCGACCAGCAGCAGCGGATAGCCGCTGCCGGCCGCGGCCAGGTCCAGTGGCGCGATCACGCCCTGCGGCGTACGCACCTCGGCGTGCACCACCGCGCCGCGTGCGCTGGCCGCATGGCGCAAGGCTTCGGCGGCGAGGACGGCTTCGGTGCTGCGCTCGCCGGCGACGATCACCACGAAGATAGGATTCATGCTTGCTCCCGATGGACGCAGGGGGACGCCGCGCGCGATGGCGGCGGCGTGCGGTTCGATGACATGCGGTTCGAACACATGCGGTTCGACGTGGGGTTCATTGCAGCGACTCGATGCGGACCGCGGCGGCGATGCCGTCGACCTGGTCGCGCGGCAGCCGGCGCGCGGCGCCGCTGCCGAGCGTGGCCACGGCGAAGGCGGTGGCCTGGCGCGCGCAGGTCGCCAGGTCGGCCTCGGCGAGCAGCGCCGTGACCAGGCCGGCGACCATCGCATCGCCGGCGCCGACGCTGCTGCCGCCGGCCAGCTGCGGCGGGCGTGCCAGCAGCGCCTGCTCGCCGCGCACGAACAGCGCGCCGTCGGTGCCCAGCGACACCACCACCAGTTCGATGCCGCTGTCCAGCAGTGCGCGGGTGGCCGCCAGCAATTCGGCGGTCGCGCGCAACGGCGTGCCGGCCCAGTCTTCCAGTTCGTGGCGATTGGGCTTGATCGCGAACGGCAGCTGCGCGTGCGGTGCGGCCAGCGCTTCGCGCAGCGGCGCGCCGCTGGTGTCCAGCAGCACCCGTGCGCCGGCGGCGGCGGCCTGCGCCTGCAGCACGCGCCAGCTGTCGTCGGCCAGGCCGGCCGGCAGGCTGCCGGTCAGCACCACCGGCAGACCCGGACGCAGCAGCGGGGCCAGGCGCGCGCCGACCGCGTGCAGCTCGGCCGCGCCCAGCGGCAGGCCGGGCAGGTTGATGTCGGTGGTGTCGCCGCTGTCGGCGGCGACCAGCTTGAGATTGGTGCGGGTGTCGCCGGGCACGCGCAGGCAGCGGTCGTCGATGCCGCGCGCGGCGAACAGGGTCTCGAACAGGTGCGCGTTGCCGGCACCGAGCACGCCGAGCGCGGCCGTGGCGACGCCGGCGTCGGCCAGGCAGGCGGCGACATTGATGCCCTTGCCGCCGGCGATGGCGTGCGCGCTGCTGGCGCGATGCACCTGACCGGGCTGCAGCCGCTCGATCGCCACGGTCAGGTCGATCGCCGGATTCAGGCTGACGCTGACGGCCTGCACGCTCATGCGCCGGCTCCGTCCAGCGCGCGCACGTCGGCCGCGCTTTCGCAGTCCAGCGCCCGCTGCGCCAGCGCCTGCAGCGCATCCAGGCGGCTGCCGCGCAGGCGCGCCTTCACCGCCGGCACGTCGTTGGGGGTCATCGACAGCTCGTGCACGCCCAGCCCGGTCAGCAGCGCCGCGCCGAACGCATCGCCGGCCAGGCCGCCGCACACGCCGACCCAGCGCCCGTGGCGCGCGGCGCCCTCGACGGTGGTGCGGATCAGGCGCAGCACCGCCGGGTGCAGGCTGTCGGCCTCGGCGGCCAGGTCCGGGTTCTGCCGGTCGATCGCCAGCGTGTACTGGGTCAGGTCGTTGGTGCCGATCGAGAAGAAGTCGGCATGCCGCGCCAGCGCGTCGGCCTGGATCGCCGCCGCCGGCACTTCGATCATGATCCCCAGCGGCACTTCCGGCGCGTCCAGTTCGGCGCGCAGGCGTTCGCACTCGGCGCGCAGCGCGACGATCTCCGCCGCCGAGGTGATCATCGGGAACATGATCGCCAGCTTGGCGCCGTCCCTGGCCGCGCGGTACAGCGCGCGCAGCTGCGGTTGCAGCAGGTCGGCGCGGCGCAGCAGCAGGCGCGCGCCGCGCACGCCGAGGAACGGGTTGTCCTCGCGCGGCAGGTTCAGGTGCGCGACCTGCTTGTCGCCGCCGATGTCCAGCGCGCGCACGATCAGCGAACGCCCGTCCAGCGCCTTGGCCATCGCCATGTAGGTGTCGTACTGCTCGTCCTCGCTCGGCGTGCTGCCGCGCTCCAGGAACAGGAATTCGGTGCGCATCAGGCCGACGCTCTCGGCGCCCTGCGCCAGCGCCATCGGCACCTGCTCGGGCAGGTTGACGTTGGCGCCGATCTCCACGCGGTGGCCGTCCTGGGTCTGGGCCGGCTGGTTGCGCTGCTCGGCCTCGCGCTCGCGCAGCTGGCGCTGTTCCTCGATGTAGGCGCGGGCCGAGGCCAGGTCGGCCTCCGACGGCGCCAGGTACAGGCGGCCGCTGTTGCCGTCGACGATGACGGTGGCGCCGTCGTCCAGGTCGAGCAGGTCGGCACCGCCGGCGACCAGCGCCGGCAGGCCCAGGGTGCGCGACAGGATCGCGGTATGCGAGGTCGGCCCGCCCAGCGCGGTGGCCAGGCCGAGCACGCGGCTGGTGTCCAGGTGCGCGGTGTCCGACGGCGACAGGTCGCTGGCGAGCAGGATGCACGGACTGTCGGGCAGGTGCTCCAGGCTGCCGCTGGCCAGGCTCGGGTCGATCTGGGTCAGCACCCGGCGGCCGACGTCGCGCAGGTCGCTGGCGCGTCCGGCCAGTACCGCATTGCCCAGCGCCGACAGTTTGTTGGCCATGCGCTCGACCGCCTGCTGCCAGGACCAGGCCACGCCGTGGCCTTCGACCATCAGCTGGCAGGCCAGGGTGATCAGGTCGGTGTCGTTGAGCAGTTCGGCCTGGGCGCGGAAGATCGCCGCATCGCCGGCACCGAGCCGGCGCCGGGTGTCGTCCTCGATCGCCTGCAGTTGCTGGCGGGTGCGCAGCAAGGCGTCGTGCAGCAGCGCGCCGCCGTCGCTGAGCGGCACCGGCGCGTCCGGCACCGGGCCGTCGTTGCCGGCCAGCTTGTGCACCACGCCGATCGCCAGCCCGGGGCTGGCGCCGATGCCGACGATGGCCGGCTGCGCCTGCGGCGGGGTCCAGCCGCTGACCGGGGCGGCACGGCGCTGCGCCGCGGCCTGCGCGTCGGCTTTCTCCTGTGCGGTGAGGCCGTCGATGACGCTGCGCAGCCGCGCCAGCGCGGCGGCGGCGTCCTGGCCTTCGGCCGAGATGGTCACCGTGTCGCCGGCATGCAGGCCCAGCTGCAGCAGCGACACCAGGTTCTTTGCATCGCCGGTCTGCTCGCCGGCGCGCACCTGGATCCTGGCGGCGAAACCGCGCGCGGTCTCCACCCAGCGCGTCGCGGGGCGCGCATGCAGGCCGGTGGGGTAGGCCACGGTCCATTCGAAGCGCTCGCCGAGGTCGGCGACCGGAGCGCCGCTCGCCGCGACGGCCGGATCCTGGCTCAGCGCGTCGACGATCGCCTGCGGGTCGTCGCTGGCGAACAGCGCGTCCAGCCGCGGCTGGTCCTGGATCAGCCGGGTCAGGCGCCGCAGCAAGGTGATGTGGGTATCGGACTGCGCGGCGATGGCGACCACCAGATGGGTGGTCTGGCCCGGATTCCACTCCACGCCGTCGCGGATCTGCAGCACCGCGATGCCGTCGCGCTGGACCAGGTGGCGGTCCTCGCCGGTGCAGTGCGGGATCGCCACGCCGTGGCCGAGGAAGGTGTTGGCCAGGGCTTCGCGGCGCAGCATGCTGGCCGCGTAGGCCGGCGGCACGCAACCGGCGGCGACCAGCAGCTGCGCGGCCTGGGCGATGGCGTCGGCCTTGTCGCGGACCTGGACGTTGACGCGGACCAGTTCGCTGGCGACCAATACGGGGGGATTCGTCTGGGTCACGCGGGGCATCCTTCGAGGGTCTGGGGCGGCGAGTGGGCGCAGTGTGGGAACGTTCCCACTGCTGCGTCAATGTGCACTGCACAATTTATTCGGGAAAACCCGGTGCTACTATCGAATTTGGCCACTTGGAAGGGGGTTGCAGTGGGAATTTTGCGGGAACGTTGCCAGTGACGGTCAGCATCCATGACGTGGCGCGGGTGGCCGGGGTCTCGACTTCGACCGTATCGCGGGCGCTGGGCCAGGGCCCGGTCAGCGAGGACGTGCGGGCGCGGGTCGAGGCGGCGGTGCGCGAGACCGGCTACCGGCCGAACCTGATGGCGCGGCGGCTGCGTTCGCAGCATTCGGGGATCGTCGGGCTGATCGTGGCCGACATCCGCAACCCGTTCTTCACCGCGGCGATCGGCGCGGTCGAGGAGGTGGCCTACCGCGCCGGGATGCGGGTGATTCTGTGCAACACCGACGAGGATCCGCAGCGCGAGGCGCTGTACCTGCAGCTGATGCAGGAAGAACGGGTCAGCGGCCTGATCTTCGCGCCGACCCGCACCACCCAGAGCCAGTTGCCGAAGTTGAACTTCGACTATCCGGTGGTGCTGCTCGACCGTGCCGGCAAGGCCGGCGTGCACGACAGCGTGGTGCTGGACAATGCCGCGGCGATGGCGAGCTTGATCGAGCACCTGGCCGAACGCGGCTTGCGGCGCATCGGCGGGCTGTTCGGCAAGACCAGCAGCACCGCCGCCGAGCGCCGCGACGGCTATCTGGCGGCGATGCAGGCGCACGGCCTGGCGCCGAGCTACCGCGAGGTGGCGCCTAGCGCGGAGGCGGCGACCGCCGAGGTGCAGGCGTGGCTGGCGCAACCCGAGCGCCCGGAGGCGCTGGTGGCCAGCAACAGCCTGTTGCTGATGGGCGCGCTGAAGGCCGCGCGCGGCGCCGGCCTGCGCATTCCGCAGGACCTGGCGCTGGCCGGCTTCGACAACGAGAGCTGGACCGACCTGGTCGAGCCGGGCATCACCGTGATCGAACAGCCGGTGGAGGACATGGGCCGCACCGCGATGTCACTGCTGCTGGAACGGCTGAATGCGCCGACCCTGCCGATGCGCAAGGTGGTGCTGAGCGGACGCTGCATCGTGCGCGGGTCCAGCCTGCGCTGAGGGCATGGCGTCGCAGGGCGCGCCGAGGGACGGACGCTGGCGCGGTGGCCCGAGCGTCGATGAGCGCGCCGCAGCGCGATGCCCGGTGCGTGAGTCTGGAATCGCCGGCGCTGTAACGCCGGCTGTGTATCTGCCTACTCGCTGCCGTCCGGCCGCGGGTAGTCGTGCTCCGGATCGGCGTGGTCGCGTTCGGGGTCGCTGTCCGGCTGGTCGCGGTCCTTCCACTTCGCCGCGTCGTTGCGCAGCTTGTCGGGCGTGTGGCCGCGCTGCTGCGGACTGTCCGCGTTCTCGCGATTGGGTGGGTTGGACATGGGCGTGCCTCCAGGGTCAGGCGGGGACAGGGGCAGGATCTGGCTGGGTATCGCGCCGCTCGGAACCGTCGAGCCTGGCCCAGCAGGCCAGCACGAAGGCTTCGGCATCGTTCCAGGCGATGCGCGGCCACGGATGTTCGGCGTCGTAGCGCTGGCGCAGGCGCTGCATGCGCACCTCGTTGGACTCGCGCGGCAGCTGCAGAAACACATCGCAGGCCATCTTGATCAGACGCGCATGCTCGCTGAAGGACTGCGGCCCCAGCTTGCCTTCCCCGTGCAGCACCTTCCAATGCGCCAGTTCGGCTTCGACATCCACGAGCAGGCACGGAGCGTGGCTCACGGCAGGATCTCCTGTAGTAGTAATGAGGGGGTTGTTCTGGGAACTGCGCGGAGGCGCTTGGCCAGACTAGGGCGTAAGGCGTAAACGCCAGGTCACATCGGCGTCGCGGCCGTGGCAAGAACCGCGACAGGCTGGCGAGACGGTGTGTGCGATGGGCCAATGATAGGCACGTCGTACGTGAAGGCAGTGCCCGCTTGGAGCGTGCCGCCGCGCCGCTTACCATGGCCGTGGGTCCGCGCCGCGGACATCCGCACTTCCGCGATCACCCGCATCGACGGCGCACGCCGCCGCCGCTGCGCCCCCGAAAGGAACGGCATGCCCGTCGATATCGTGTTCGATCCCGCGCAACTGCGCATCGCCGTCATCGGCCTGGGTTATGTCGGCCTGCCGCTGGCGGTGGCGTTCGGCGCGCGCTACGACACGCTCGGCTACGACATCGACGCGCAGCGCGTGGCGCAGTTGCGCGACGGCCACGACCAGACCCTGGAAATGGAACCGGACGAACTGCGTGCCGGCGTGCACCTGCGCTACAGCGACGATGCCGCCGCGCTGCGCGACCGCAACGTCTACATCGTTACCGTGCCGACCCCGATCGATGCCTACGAGCAGCCCGACCTGCAGCCGTTGCGCCAGGCCAGCGAACTGCTGGCCGGCGTGCTCAAGCGTGGCGACCTGGTGATCTACGAGTCCACGGTGTATCCGGGCACCACCGAAGAGGTGTGCGTGCCGCTGCTGGAACAAGGCTCGGGCCTGCGTTTCAACGAGGACTTCCACTGCGGCTACAGCCCGGAGCGGGTCAACCCGGGCGACCGCCAGCGGCGCCTGGCCGACATCCGCAAGATCACCTCTGGCTCCAGCGCCGCGGCCGCCGACGCGGTCGATGCGCTGTACGCGAGCATCATCGACGCCGGCACCTGGCGCGCGCCGTCGATCCGCGTGGCCGAGGCGGCGAAGGTGGTGGAGAACATCCAGCGCGATGTGAATATCGCCCTGGTCAACGAACTGGCGCTGATCTTCGACCGCCTCGGCATCGATACCCAGGACGTGCTGGAAGCCGCCGGTACCAAATGGAACTTCCTGCCGTTCCGGCCCGGGCTGGTCGGCGGTCACTGCATCGGCGTGGATCCGTACTACCTGCTGCACAAGTCCGAGAGCATGGGCTACCACCCGGACCTGATCCACACCGCGCGCCAGGTCAACAACCGGGTCGGCGCGCACGTCGCCGCGCGGGTGCAGGCGCTGCTGGCGGACAAGGGCGTGGACATGGCCGCGGCCACGATCCTGGTGCTCGGCGTCACCTTCAAGGAGAACTGCCCGGACCTGCGCAACAGCCGCGCGCTGGAACTGGTGCAGGCGCTGGCCGCCAGCGGCGCGCGGGTCGATGCCTGCGACCCCTGGGCCGAGCCGCAGCTGGCGCGCGAACATGGCGGCGTGGAACTGCTGCCGGCGCCGGTCGCCGGCCGCTACGACGCGGTGGTACTGGCGGTGGCGCACGACGAATACCGCGGCTTCGACGCCGCGCAGATCCGCGCGCTGGGCACGCCGAACCTGGTGGTCTACGACGTCAAGTCGGTGTGGCCGCGCGCCGCGGTGGACGACCGGCTGTAACCGAAAACGCCGCACGCTGTGCACCGTCAAGCTGTACGCCGCCCAAGCGGGCAGTAGGCGGCGCCAGCGCCATTGCCGGCCTGCACCGCCTACACTCGCGCCTTCCGAATCTCGCGAGGAACGCGATGCACCGCTACCTAGCCTATGTCGCCAGCTGCGTGCTGCTGGCGCTGTCCATCGCCCTGTGCGCGATCTGGCCGCTGTGGGGCTGGGGCGTGGCCGCCTTCGCGGTCCTGGCGCTGCTCGGCACCTGGGACCTGCTGCAGACACGCAGCACGCTGCGCCGCAACTATCCGATCCTGGCGCATTTTCGCTATGGGCTGGAATCGGTCGGCCCGGAGATGCGCCAGTATTTCCTGCAGAGCGATATCGAGGAAGCGCCGTTCTCGCGCCAGCAGCGCGCCCTGGTCTACCAGCGCGCCAAGAACGTCATGGACGTGGTGCCGTTCGGCACCCTGCGCAGCGCCTACGCCACCGACTACGAGTGGATCAACCACTCGCTGGCGACCAGCGAGATCGCCCACCACGATTTCCGCGTGACCATCGGCGCCGGCTGCGCGCAGCCGTACTCGGCCAGCGTGTTCAACATCTCGGCGATGAGCTTCGGCGCGCTGTCGGCCAACGCCATCCGCGCGCTCAACGAAGGCGCGCGCCGCGGCGGCTTCTACCACGACACCGGCGAAGGTTCGATCTCGCCGTACCACCGCGAATGCGGCGGCGACCTGGTGTGGGAGATCGGCTCGGGCTACTTCGGCTGCCGCGACGCGGAAGGGCGCTTCAGCGAGGAGCGCTTCGTCGCCAACGCCACCCTGGCGCAGGTGAAGATGATCGAGGTCAAGCTGTCGCAGGGCGCCAAGCCCGGCCACGGCGGGGTGCTGCCGGCGGCCAAGGTCAGCGCCGAGATCTCCGCCACCCGCGGCGTGGCGATGGGCCAGGACTGCGTGTCGCCGTCGCGGCATTCGGCGTTCTCCACGCCGCTGCAACTGCTGCAGTTCGTGGCCCGGCTGCGCGAGCTGTCCGGCGGCAAGCCGAGTGGGTTCAAGCTGGCGATCGGGCATCCGTGGGAGTGGTTCGCGATCGCCAAGGCGATGCAGGAAAGCGGGCTGTACCCGGATTTCATCGTCGTCGACGGCGCCGAGGGCGGCACCGGCGCGGCGCCGGCCGAGTTCATCGACCATGTCGGCGTGCCGATGCACGAGGCGCTGCTGCTGGTGCACAACACCCTGGTCGGGCTGGACGTCCGCGACCGGGTCAAACTCGGCGCGGCCGGCAAGATCACCAGCGCGTTCGACATCGCGCGCACCCTGGCGCTGGGCGCGGACTGGTGCAACGCCGGGCGCGGCTTCATGTTCGCACTGGGCTGCATCCAGTCGCTGAGCTGCCACAGCGACCGCTGCCCGACCGGCATCGCGACCCAGGACCAGCGCCGCTGGAAGCACCTGGATCCCACCGACAAGGCGGTGCGGGTGGAGCACTACCACGCCAACACCCTGCGCGCGCTGCGCGAACTGCTCAGCGCCGCCGGCCTGGCCGATCCGTCGCAACTGGGGCCGGAGCACATCCTGCGGCGCATCTCGCAGGTCGAGATCCGTTCGCTGGCCTCGCTGTACCGTTATCTGGAACCGGGCGAACTGCTGCACGATGGCGTGCCCGACCATGCGGTGTTCCAGGAGTACTGGGCCGATGCGCGCAGCGATTCGTTCCAGCCGCCGGCGCGGATCCGCAGTCTGCGCGACAGCAAGTCGCGATGAGTGCCGGTACTGGCGTGGCGCCGCGGATCGAGCTGCGGCCAGCGACGCTGGCGGACATCGATGCGATGTGGGCGCTGCGCACCCGCTGCGTGCGCGAAGTGTGCCGCTCGCACTATCCGCCGGCGGTGATCGAGGCCTGGGCCGCATCGCCGGCACCGGCGACGTACCCGCAGTTGATCGCCAGCGGCGGCGCAGTGCTCGCCGAGGACGCCGGTGGCCGCCTGCTCGGCTTCGGCATGGTCGATCTGGCCGGCAGTGAGATCGATGGCCTGTTCGTCGCGCCGGAGGCGCAAGGCACCGGCCTGGGCGGACGCCTGTTGCGTGCGCTGGAGGCGAAGCTGCCGTCGGCAACGCGCATCCATCTGGCGGCGGCGCTCAATGCGGTCGCGTTCTACAGCGCGCAGGGCTACGCGGTACTGCGGCAGGGCAGCTACGCGCATCCCAGCGGGATGGCGCTCGATTGCGTCTATATGGAAAAGCTCGCTGCAGCGGAATCGAGCGCATGAGGCGCCGGTAGCGAATGCGAACAGCACGACGCGGTCCTCTCTGTATGGCGGCACCGTGCGCATTCGCTCGAAGCATGCCGGGGCGCGAGAACAGCGACTGCGTGCGATCCCGCTGAACGCGGTCGCCGCTTCAGCACTTCGCTAGCGCCAGTCCCGGGCCCGTGGCAAGAGCGCAAGCTTTTCCGAATCCCGAATCCCGAATCCCGAATCCCGAATCCCTAGTCCCTAGTCCCTAGTCCCTAGTCCCTAGTCCCGCGCCATTCATCCATTTCGCCCCAACCACGCCACCGCACCGCGCCCGGCGCGCAGGCCGCTGGCGAAGCAGGCGCTGAGCAGGTAGCCGCCGGTCGGCGCTTCCCAGTCGAGCATTTCGCCGGCGCAGAAGGTGCCAGGCAGGGCATTCAGCATCAGCGTCGGGTCCAGCGCTTCCAGGCGCACGCCGCCGGCGCTGCTGATCGCCTCGGCCAGCGGGCGCGGGCGCAGCAGGGTCAGCGGCAGCCGCTTCAGCGTGGCCGCCGCGCGCGCCGGATCGTCGCCGGCCTGCTTGCCCAGGACCTCGAACAGCAGCGCCGCCTTGACCCCGTCGATGCCGGCCTGGCGCCGCAGGTGCTCGCCGAAGCTGCGCCCGCCGCGCGGCTTGCCCAGTTCGGCCTGCAGCCGCGCCAGATCGCGGCCCGGCGCCAGGTCCAGCCACAGCGCGGTCGGCCCGTGCGCGGCGATGGCCTCGCGCAGGTCCGCCGACAGCGCATAGACCAGGCTGCCCTCGATGCCGTGTTCGCCGACCACGCATTCGCCCTGCAGTGTGTGGTCGCGGCCCTGCGCATCGTGCCAGTGCGCGATCACCGGTTTCAGCGGCGCGCCCGCATGGCGTTCGCGGAAATGCGCGCTCCAGTCGATATCGAAGCCGCAGTTGGCCGGCTGCAGCGGCGCCAGATCGACGCCGCGCGCGCGCAGCGTGTCCTGCCAGGCGCCATCGGAACCCAGCTGCGGCCAGCTGCCGCCGCCCAGCGCCAGCACGCAGGCATCGGCATGCACCAGGCGTTCGCCGTCGGCGCTGGCGAAGCGCAGCGCGCCGTCGCGGTCCCAACCCTGCCAGCGATGCTGCACGTGGAAGCGCACCCCGGCCTCCTTCAGCCGCCGTACCCAGCCGCGCAGCAGCGGCGCGGCCTTGCGGTCCAGCGGGAACACCCGGCCGGAACTGCCGACGTAGGTCTCCACGCCCTGCGCCTGCGCCCAGGCGCGCAGCGCATCGGCATCGAAGTCGGCCAGCCATGCGCCGACCTGCGCGGCCCGCTCGCGGTAGCGCGACACGAACAGCGCGAACGGATCGGAGTGGGTCAGGTTGAGCCCGCCCTTGCCGGCGATCAGGAACTTGCGCCCGACCGAGCCCTTGCCCTCGTACACATCGACCTCGGCGCCGGCCGCGCGCGCGGTCTCGGCGGCGATCAGTCCGGCCGGGCCGCCGCCGACGATGGCGATGCGGCCGCGCACGGCGGCGGCGAACTTGTTGGCGGGCATCGGCGGCAACGGCTCAACGCGGCTTGACGTCGAGCAGTTCGACCTCGAACACCAGCGAGGCGCCGGGCGGGATCACCCCGCCGGCGCCGCTGGCGCCGTAGCCGTATTCCGACGGGATCATCAGCTTGCGCTTGCCGCCTACGCGCATGCCGGCCACGCCTTCGTCCCAGCCGCGGATCACCTGGCCGCCGCCGAGGGTGAAGCTGAAGGGTTGGCCGTGATCGGCGGAGGCGTCGAACTTCTCGCCGCACTGGTTCTTGGCGGCCTCGTCGTACAGCCAGCCGGTGTAGTGCACGGTCACCTGGTTGCCGGGCCGCGCCTCGGCGCCGCTGCCGACCTGCTCGTCGATCATCTGGAACGTGGCGATGCTGCCGCCCGGCGGCGGACCCGGCGGCGTGCAACCGCTCAACAGCCAGGCCGGCAACGACAGGCTCAACAGCAACAGGACACGGCGCATGCGGTCATCCATGGGCGAACAGGGCGTGCAAGGGTAGCGCATCGCCGCAGCGGCTATCATCGGCGCATGGCCAAACTGCTGCTCAATCTGCGCCACGTGCCCGACGACGAACTCGCCGAGGTGCGTGCACTGCTCGATGCCGCGCGCATCGACTACTACGAAACCCGCCCCGGCACCTTCGGCATTTCCGCCGGCGGCGTGTGGCTGCGCGAGGACGCCGAGCAGGCGCGGGCCAAGGCGCTGCTGGCCGACTACCAGGCGCAGCGCGGCGAACGCGCCCGCGCCGAGCGGGCCGCGGCGCTGCGCGACGGCAGCGCCGAGACCTTCGCCATGCTGCTGCGACGGCGCCCGCTGTTCGTGCTGGCGACATTGCTGGGCATGCTGCTGATCGCCTCGCTGGTGCTGCTTCCGTTCTTCCTGCTGCGCGGCTAATAAAGCCAGTCGGCGTATCGGGAGAGGGCACGGCAACCGGCGCGACGTGCCTGGGCGTGTGCTGGAAGGATCGTCGCTCGGCGATTCAAGCGACGCATAGTTGCTCCTCGTTGCTCCTTGGCGCGCGCGTCGGCACTGCGATGCCATCGCCATCGCCATCGCCATCGCCGCCAGCCCCGGCCGCATGCCGCACGCTAAAATGCGCGGATGATCGCCAATACCGCCGTCTACCATTTCGTCGCCATCGCCGATCCCGACGTGCTTGCCGCGCAGTTGCAGGACCGGGCGCAGGCCGGCGCCTTGCGCGGCACCATCCTGGTCGCGGGCGAGGGCATCAACCTGTTCCTGGCCGGCGCGCCGGAGGCGATCGACGCCTTCTACGCGCAGTTGCGTGCCGACCCGCGCTTCGCCGCGCTGCGGGTCAAGACCAGCATCAGCGCGCAGCAACCGTTCGCGCGGCTGAAGACCAAGGTCAAGCCGGAGATCATCAGTTTCCGCCGCGATGCCGCCTCGCCGCTGGCCGCCGAACGCGCCCCGGCAGTGGCGCCGGCCACGCTGCAGCGCTGGTTGCGCCAGGGCCACGACGACACCGGCCGCCGCGTGGTGCTGCTGGATACGCGCAACGCCCAGGAAGTGGACTACGGCACCTTCGCCGGCGCGCTGACCCTGCCGATCGTCAAGTTCACCGACTTGCCCGAGGCGCTGGCGCCGCATCGCGCCGACCTGGCCGACGCCACCGTGGTCAGCTTCTGCACCGGCGGCATCCGCTGCGAGAAGGCGGCGCTGTGGATGCGCGCCGACGGCATGGACAACGTGCTGCAGCTGGACGGCGGCATCCTCGGCTATTTCGAGGAAGTGGGCGGCGAGGGCTACGCCGGCCGCTGCTTCGTGTTCGACGAACGCGTGGCGCTGGACCCGCAGCTGCAGCCGCTGGTGGATGTCGCGGCGCCGGTGAGCGATTGATTGCCGCGGCAGGGATTGGGGAGTCGGGATTGGGGATTGGCAAAGGCGGTCTGCCACGCGACTGACCAAAATTTGCGCTCTGCAAGCTGTGTCGCCGCCGCGTCATATCAGCGCCTCAAAGGAATCCTCTCCAGCGAATCCCCAATCCCCAGCGACGAATCCCGTAAAACGGGTCTGGCCTGGCAAGCGCCCGGTCAGCGCTCCGAGCCGTAGTGTTCTCCAGGAGCGGGAAGCCAGTGGCGCGATGGCGCACTCGGCCCCTCTGGCAAGGCAGAAGCCGCTTTGGCGAATCCCCAATCCCGAATCCTCAATCCCGACGCCGTCAGGCGTACTGCATCTTGCGCGTCATCCCGCCATCGACCACGAAGTCCTGGCCGGTCACGAACCCTGCATCGCTCGACAGCAGATACACCGCCAACGCGCCGATATCCTGCGGCGTGCCGACCCGGCCGGCCGGATGCTGCGCATGGTCCTGCCGCGACAGCGCCGGCTTGCGCCGCGCGCTGGGCTTGCGCCAGGCATCGGTGGCGATCCAGCCGGGGCTGATGCAGTTGACCCGCACCGCCGGCCCGGCGCTGATCGCCAGCGCATGGGTGAAGGCGAGCAGGCCGCCTTTCGCCGCCGCGTAGGCTTCGCTGTCTGGTTCGGATTGGTGGGCGCGGGTCGAGGCGATATTGACGATCGCGCCGCCGCCGGCGCTGTCGCGCAGCGCCGGCAGCGCGTGCTTGCTGCACAGGAAGGCGCCGCCCAGGCTCGCGCCCAGGCGCCGGTTCCATTCGCGCAGTGCCAGGCGCTCCAGCGGGCCGCTGTGCGGATCGGCGACGCCGGCATTGTTGACCAGGCCATCGATGCGGCCGAACTGCGCCAGCGCGGCATCGACGAAACGCCGCACACCGGCCTCGGCGGCCACGTCTAGGCGCAGGAACAGCACCCGGTCGCCGGCATCGAGTTCGGCGACGCAGGCGCGCCCGGCCTCGGCGTCCAGATCGCCGAACGCGACCCGGCCGCCGGCGCCCAGCACCGCCTGCACCACGCCGCGGCCGATGCCCTGCGCGCCGCCCGTGACCAGGACCACGCGGTCGCGCAGCGGCAGGGCGGGGGTGGTGGGTACCGGCGGGATCAGGGACATGGCGGACAACCGTGCGGGGCGGGAGCAAAGCGTAGCCAGGCGACCGTGCAGTCGGCGTTGCCGTCGTCGCGGCTGTGTGTGGGTGTCGACAGACAGCAGGGCGCACGTACCCTCATCCGTCCCTTCGGGGCACCTTCTCCCGAAGGGAGAAGGGAGATGCTAAGCCCCTCTCCCACCGGGAGAGGGGTTGGGGTGAGGGTACGACCGCACGCAAACCCTGGCGCAGCCATGCCGCCACCGCAAATCAGCGTTCCGGCCCCGGCCGCTGCAATCGGCCCGGCCGTCCCCATTTCCACTGCATCGCTTTGCAGGAACCCGCTCTCCATGATGCCGATCTCCATCCTCGATCTCGCCCCGGTCTGCGAAGGCAGCGACACCACCCAGGCCTTCGCCAACATGCTGGACCTGGCGCAGCACGCCGAGCGCTGGGGCTATCACCGCTACTGGCTGGCCGAGCACCACAACATGCCGGGCATCGCCAGCGCTGCAACCGCGGTGCTGATCGGACATGTGGCCGGCGGCACGCGCCGGATCCGGGTCGGCGCCGGCGGCATCATGCTGCCCAACCACGCGCCGCTGCAGGTGGCCGAGCAGTTCGGTACGCTGGCCTCGCTGTATCCCGGGCGCATCGACCTGGGCCTGGGCCGCGCGCCCGGCACCGACCAGGCCACGGCGCGCGCCTTGCGCCGCTACTTCGACAGCGCCGACCAGTTCCCGCACGACGTCGCCGAGCTGCTGCGCTATTTCGAGCCGGCCGAACCCGGCCAGCTGGTGCGCGCGGTGCCCGGCGCCGGCATCGAGGTGCCGGTGTGGCTGCTCGGCTCCAGCCTGTTCAGCGCGCGCCTGGCGGCGACGCTGGGGCTGCCGTTCGCGTTCGCCTCGCACTTCGCCCCGGATGCGATGGACGAGGCGCTGGCGGTCTACCGGCGCGAGTTCCGCCCCTCGGCGCGGCTGCGCGATCCGTACGCGGTGCTGGCGTTGAACGTGGTCGGCGCCGAGTCCACGGATGCGGCGCGGCGCCTGTTTACCACCCAGCAGCAGAGCTTCGTCAACCTGCGCCGCGGCCGCCCGGGGCTGATCCCGCCGCCGATCGACGACATCGAGGCGTTCTGGCAGCCGCACGAGAAGGCCGGCGTGGAGCGCGCGCTGGCCTGCACCGTGCTCGGCGATGCGGCCGAGGTCGCGCGCGGCATGGCGGAGTTCGTCGCCCGTCATCGCCCGGACGAGCTGCTGCTGACCGCCAACATCCACGACCACGCGGCGCGGCTGCGCTCGTTCGCGATCGCCGCCGAGGCCTGGACTCAGGCGGCCGCCGCGTAGGCGTCGGCAGGCGTGGCCGCGCACTGCACGGCCACGTCTGGACTGCCTTGGCGCGCAGCGTAGACAAGTGGCGGCGACAGCGGCGGTTTTCACTGCGCCTTGCCGGGGCCTTGGATCAGATTCGGATGGCGTGCCAGGGGCTGGCGCGCACGTGGCGGCAGGACCCGGCATCGCGCCGGTCGGCACCACGCATCAACGGATCGAAACAGGGGGCGTCACATGGAATCCGAATACCTGCCGCCGGCCGCGCGCGGCTGCGGCCTGGAGGCCGTCTTGCATCAGCTCGCGCTGCAACTGCAACGTCTGCAACGCGCGCCGGACGCCGCCGGGGCGGCGCAGCCGATGCGCAGGCAGGTGTTCGCCGAAGCGCCGCTTGCGGAGTAGCGCTGCCTCGCGCCAGAAGTGTGCGCGAGGCGCGTGCGGCACGGTTTGCGTGCGAGCCTCGGGTTACAGCTTGTGCATCCACTCGCGGCTCAGGTCCACCACCTGGTCCGAGGCCAGGCCCAGGCCGAGCGCCACCGCGATGCCGCCCAGCCACGACACCAGCATCAGGCCGCCGTCGCGTTCCAGCAGCGCCAGCGAGAACAGCAGCAGCATCGCGCCGAACGCGTAGTTGGTGAACGGGATCGGCAGCGACAGCAGGATTCCCAATACCACCAGTAGCAGGCCGCTGAACGCGCGTGCCGGCAGCGTCTCGACCAGCGCCGGCAGGCGCGGCTTGAGCAGCTTGTCCAGCCGCCGCAGCCACGGCGCAATGCGCCCGACGAAGCGCTGCATGGTGCGCCGGCGCGGGCCGCGTTCGCCGATGAAACGCGGCAACCAAGGTTTGCGCAGGCCGATCAGCATCTGCGCGCCGATCAGCGTCACCAGCGGCCCGCTGAGGCCGCCGGCCAGGCCCGGCACCGGCAGGAACGCCGGCAGGATCGCCACGAACAGGAACACGCCGAACGCGCTGTGCTGCAGGTCGGCCAGGATCGTGCGCAGCCGCAACTGCTCGTCCGGATCGCCGAGCAGGAAGGTGTCGAGCAGGGTGCGGATGCCTTCGGCGCTGTAGCCGTGGCCGGGCGCCGCGTCGGGCGCGTCACCCGGTGATGTCATCGCTGTTCTCGTCCTGCAGCTTGCTCAGCAGCAGCTTGTCCACGCGCGCGCCGTCCAGGTCGACGATCTCGATGCGCCAGCCGGCCCAGTCGAAGAACTCGCCGGCGTGCGGAATGCGGCCGAAGTAGTAGATGCACAGGCCGGCCAGGGTGTTGTAGTCGCCTTCCTCGGCGTTGGGCAGCTCGGCGCCGCCGAGCAGTTCGCGCAGGTCCTCGATGGCCAGCGAGCCGTCGATCAGCAGCGAGCCGTCGGCGCGGGTCACCACCAGCGCGTCCTCGTCGGCGTTGTCCACCGACTGCAGGCGCCCGACCACCGCACCCATCAGGTCGCTGATCGTGACCAGGCCCTGGATCTCGCCGTACTCGTCCACCACCAGCGCCATCGACTGCTGTTCCTCGCGGAAGATCTCCAGCAGCTTCATCGCGTGGGTGGATTCGGAGACGAACAGGGTCTCGCGCAGGCTCTGGAACAGCTGGGTGGCGTCGCCATCCATGCGCGTGACCAGCGATTTCACTTCCAGCACGCCGGCGATGTCCTGGTCGCTGCCGCGGTACACCGGATAGCGCGAGAACTCGTGCTCGCGCATGGTCTGGAAATTGCGCTCCGCCTCGGCGTTGGCGTCGAGCCAGGCGATGCGATTGCGCGGCGTCATCAGGCTGTCGGCGGTGCGGTCGCCCAGGCGCATGACCCGGTTCATCATGTCGCGCTCGTGGCTGTCGATCACGCCGGCCTCGTGGCTCTCGGCCACCAGCATGCGGATCTCCTCTTCGGTCACCGACGCCGATTGCTCGTTGCCCAGGCCCAGCACCCGCAGCACCAGCCGGGTCGAGCGCGACAGCACCCACACCGCGGGCGCGGCGACCAGGGCCAGCCAGCCCATCGGCACCGCGACGAAGCCGGCGATGACTTCCGAGCGGGTCAGCGCCAGGCGCTTGGGCACCAGTTCGCCGAAGATCAGCGTCAGGAAGGTGATCAGCACGATCGCCAGGGTCTTGCCGATCACCGCCGAGTACGGCTGCGGCTGTCCGATCAGGCTGAAGGTGGCCGACAGCGCCGGGAACAGCGACTGCAGCTTGGCCGCGATCGCCTCGCCGATGGCCTCGCCGCCGAACACGCCGGTCAGGATGCCGATCGCGGTGATGCCGATCTGCACGGTGGACAGGAAGTTTTCCGGATTCTCGGCCAGCGCCAGCGCCTTGGCCGCACGCGTGCTGGACTGCGCCATCTGCTTCAGGCGGCTCTTGCGCGAGGTCATCAGCGACATCTCGGACATCGCGAAGAAGCCGTTCAGCAGCACCAGGGCTGCCACGACCAATAATTCAAGCATGCGCGCGCTCCCTGGCGGCAAGGGAAGCGGGGACATGGGCGCCGAGGCGGCGCGGGGGAGGGGGGCTGGGGTGGTCGTCCATAGGGTGCGCCTAGCGACGGCGCGGCTGCATGGTAGCAAACCCGGGTGGCGGCCGCGTCCACACGACGCCGACGCGCTGCCGCCGGTCGCCCGATTCCCCCGTTTTGTCAGCAAACGGTCATAATTCCGCCCCGGTGCCGTCCCTCCCGCGACGGCGGGATTGCGTTACATGTTCTCGTTGCAGACCATCTTCGGTTCCGGCAAGCAGTTCTACACCCTGCTCGACGAAGCGGCGCAGGCCGCCTACGACAGCACCAAGGCGCTGCATTCGATGATGCGCGCATCGTCGGACCGGCAGCCGGCGCTGGACGCCTTCAAGCTGGCGCGGCTGCGCGAGCGCGCCGCCGCCGACAAGATCGGCCAGGCGCTGGTCGACAGCTTCATGACCCCGATCGAGCGCGAGGACATCGAGGCGCTGGGCTCGGCGCTGTACAAGATCCCCAAGCAGGTGGAGAAGTTCGCCGACCGCTATTCGCTGGCGGTGCAGCACCTGGAGCACATCGACTTCGCCCCGCGCGCGGCGATGCTGGAACAGGCCGCGGCGGTGGTGGTGGAGATGGTCCACGACCTGCGCAACATGCACCTGGACCGGATGAGCGCGCTCAACGACAAGCTGCGCTCGCTGGAGAACGAGGCCGACCGGCTGATGCTGGAGCTGTACCGCGACATCTACTCCGGGCGCCTGGACAACCTGCAGATGTTCCTGCTCAAGGAATTCTTCGAGATCCTGGAGAAGGCCATCGACCGCTGCCGCGAGGCCGGCGTGGTGGTCTACCAGATCGTGCTGAAGAATTCGTAATGGGCACGGTCCGGATCCGCTGCATGCGCGGCTGCGCCGCCATGCCCGCCGCCGCGGCCGCCATGGGTGAGGCGAGGAGCGCACGATGCTGACGCTGGTCCTGATCGTGATCCTGGCCGCGCTGGTGTTCGAGTTCATCAACGGCTTCCACGACACCGCCAATTCCATCGCCACGGTGGTCGCGACCAAGGTGCTCAGCCCCGGCTGGGCGGTGATCCTGGCCGCCGGCATGAACCTGATCGGCGCGCTGACCGGCACCGCGGTGGCGATGACCATCGCCTCGGGCCTGCTCAACACCGACGTGGTGACGGTCACCCCGCAGGTGATCCTGTGCGCTCTGCTCGGCGGCATCGTCTGGAACCTGATCACCTGGTGGAAGGGCCTGCCGTCTTCGTCCTCGCATGCCCTGATCGGCGGCCTGTGCGGCGCCGGCCTGGCCGCGGCGCACAACAACTGGGGCGCTCTGATCTGGTCGCAGAACGTCGGCGACTGGGCCAAGAACAAGGGCCTGCTGTGGAAGGTGTTCGTGCCGATGATCACCTCGCCGATCGCCGGCTTCCTGCTCGGCATCGCGGTGATGCTGCTGCTGTGGGCGCTGATCGCCGGGCTGTCCAAGGTCGGCGGCCGCATCGGCCGGCTGGCGCGGCCGCGCTGGGTCAACGCCTTCTTCGGCAAGGCGCAGATCGCCTCGGCCGCGTACATGGGCTATGCGCACGGCCACAACGACGCGCAGAAGACCATGGGCATCATCGCCATGACCCTGGTCGGCGCGCAGAGCACCGGCGCGCTGGACGAGTTGCCGTCGTGGCTGGCGTTCCTGCACCCGGCCGCCAGTCAGGGCCAGGGCATCGCCACCTGGATCGTGCTGACCTGCGCGGTGGTGATGGCCGCCGGCACCGCCTCGGGCGGCTGGAAGATCATCAAGACGCTGGGCCACAAGATGGTCAAGCTGCACCCGATCCACGGCTTCGCCGCGGAAACCAGCTCGGCGACGATCCTGACCCTGGCCGCGCACTTCGGCATGCCGGTGTCCACCACCCACAGCATCTCCACCGCGATCATGGGCGTGGGCTTCGCCAAGAACCCGCGCTCGCTGCGCTTCGGCGTGATCGAGCGCATCGTCTGGGCCTGGATCCTGACCATCCCGGCTGCTGCCGGCGTGGCTTATTTAATTTTCCGATTGTTTGCGCTGTTTGGTTGGACGTGAGGGATTGGGGAGTCGGGATTAGGGATTCGTAGAAGCGGGTCTGGCGCGCGCTGAAACCCCGCTCTTGCCAATCCCGAATCCCCAATCCCGAATCCCGGCTAGTTAGCCCGATACATCGCCAGAACATCCCCGCGCAGCGCGCGCTGGCTGTCGGCGCGGTTGTAGAACATGTGCCCGCCCGGATAGTTCTTGACCTGCACCCGGCTCGGGTCGTTGCCCATCACCGGCATCTGGTCCACGGTCAGCACCGAACCCATGAACGGGCACGACAGGTCGTTCCAGCCGTGCACGATCAGCACCCGCAGCTTGGGGTCGATCGCCACCGCCTGGCGCAGCTCGGTCACCGAGCCCTTGCGCAGTTCGTCGTTCCAGTCCCACAGCTTGTTCACGTCGTAGTTCAGCGCCTGGTAGCGCGCGTCCACCTTCCAGCCGACCACGCGGGTCACGAAATCGACCATCGCGGTGGTGGTCGGGGCGATGATGCTGTCCAGCAGCGGATCGTTGGCGCGCTGCTCGGGCGCGTTCGGGAACGGGTCGAACGCGGTCACGTTGGAGTCGTAGCGGCTGCCGAGCTGGCCCTTGTCGCGGAATACTTCGCGTAGGTAGGCCTGGGTTTCCAGGCGGCCGCCGGCGCGGCGCACGTAGACCGGGTCCAGCCCGGTCATCGCCGCCACCTGCTGGATCATGCGTTCGCTGCCGGCCGCGTCCGAGCGTCCGCGCAGCAGTGCGGTGACGTAGTCGCCGCGGGTGTAGTCGATCACCTGGCGCATCGCCTCCGGGGTCAGCCGCTGCTCGCGCTCCAGGTGCGCGGCGGCGATCGAGGGCAGGGTCAGCATCCACGCCAGCGGCGACACGTCGCCGTTGTCGTCCAGGGTCGGGTTGAGGTACGGCGAGACCAGCACCACGCCGTTCATCGCCACGCCCAGCTGGGTCTGCAGGTAATGGGTGATGCGCGGCCCGCGGAAGCCGCCGTAGCTTTCGCCGACCAGATACTTGCGCGACTGCAGGCGCTGGTTCTTCAGCAGCCAGTCGTAGATCGTGCGCGACAGGTATTCGATGTCGGCCTGCGGGTTGTAGAACAGCTTCTTGGCCTGCTCGTCGGCGACCCGCGAACGGCTGAAGCCGGTGCCGACCGGGTCGATGAACACCAGGTCGGTGAAGTCCAGCCAGGTGCCGGGGTTGTCGTGCAGCGTCGCCGGCGCGGAGGCGCTGTCGCCCTCGCTGCCGAAGGTGACCACCTTCGGCCCGATCGCGCCCAGGTTGAGGTATACCGAGGCCGCGCCGGGGCCGCCGTTCAAGGCGAAGGTCACCGGGCGGTCCTTGCCGTCCACGGTGTAGGCGGTGAACACCACGTCGGCGACGGTCTTGCCCTGCGCGTCCTTCACCGGCAGCGTGCCGACCGTGGCGGTGTAGCTCAGCGACTTGCCGTCCACGTGCGTGACCTGGCGCACCTTCGCATCGGCAGGCAACGCGGCCGGCCTGGCCGGCTCGGCGCTGTCGGCCTTGTCGGTCTTGTCGGTTTTGTCTGGCTTGTCGGCAGCGTCGGCATCGGCGGCCAGCACGGCGGAGATCGGCAGGACGGCCAGCAACAACGCCGCCAGCAGCGGCTTGGACAGATTCGGCACGGGGAGGGCGCTCGGCAGAAGGGAAGCCGGCATGCTAGGCCGCGGCGCGGCGCGCGCGGATGTGCACAAAGGCATGGTCGGCGCGCAGCGCAGTGCCGATGGCACGCCGCAATGCTCCGCTCCAACCGAATCGCGAGCCCGTCACCAGTGGCAGCGCGGGCAGCGCATGGAATCTATCGGGCTGGGCCAATCCCCAATCCCGGCTCCTCAATCCCGGCTCCTCAGACCTCCAGCGAAGCCAGGTCGCCCTTGGTCTCCAGCCACTGCTTGCGGTCGCCGGCGCGCTTCTTGGCCAGCAGCATGTCCATCAGCGAACCGGTCTCGTCGCCGTCGGCGATGGTCAGCTGCACCAGCCGCCGCGTGTCCGGGTGGATGGTGGATTCGCGCAGCTGCTGCGGGTTCATCTCGCCCAGGCCCTTGAAGCGGGTCACGCTGAGCTGGCCCTTGATCTTCTCGCGCGCGATCTTCTCCAGCAGCGAGCGCTTCTCTTCCTCGTCCAGCGCGTAGAACACCTGCTTGCCCACATCGACGCGGAACAGCGGCGGCATCGCCACGAACACGTGGCCGGCCTTCACCAGCGTCGGGAAGTGGCGCAGGAACAGCGCGGTGAGCAGGGTGGCGATGTGCAGGCCGTCGGAGTCGGCGTCGGCCAGGATCACCACCTTGCCGTAACGCAGCCCGCTGATGTCGTCCTTGCCCGGGTCGCAGCCGATCGCGATCGCCAGGTTGTGCACTTCCTCGGAGGCCAGCACGCTGCCGGAGGCCACTTCCCAGGTGTTGAGGATCTTGCCGCGCAGCGGCAGGATCGCCTGGAAGTCCTTGTCGCGCGCCTGCTTGGCGCTGCCGCCGGCCGAGTCGCCCTCCACCAGGAACAGCTCGGTGCGCGACAGGTCCTGGCTGATGCAGTCGGCCAGCTTGCCGGGCAGCGCTGGGCCGGAGGTGACCTTTTTGCGGGTGATCTGCTTTTCGGTTTTCAACCGTGCGCTGGCGCGGTCGATCGCGATCTGCGCGATGCGCGTGCCGGTTTCCACGTTCTGGTTCAGCCACAGGCTGAAAGCGTCGTGCGCGGCGCCTTCGATGAAGCCGGCGGCCTGGCGCGAGGACAGACGCTCCTTGGTCTGGCCGCTGAATTGCGGGTCGGTCATCTTCAGCGACAGTACGAAGGTGACCCGGTCCCACACGTCTTCCGGCGCCAGCTTGACCCCGCGCGGCAGCAGGTTGCGGAAGTCGCAGAACTCGCGCAGCGCGTCGGTGAAGCCGCTGCGCAGGCCGTTGACGTGGGTGCCGTGCTGCGCGGTCGGGATCAGGTTGACGTAGCTTTCCTGTACCAGTTCGCCGTCGGCGACCCAGGCCACCGCCCAATCGACGATCTCGCGGTCCTTCTTCAGGTTGCCGACGAACAGGTCGGCCGGCAGCAATTCGCGCTCGGCCAGCTCGCCCTTGAGGTAGTCGCGCAGGCCGTCCTCGAAGTACCAGGTGTCCTGCTCGCCGGTGGCCTCGTCGTGCAGCTTCACGGTCAGCCCGGGGCACAGCACCGCCTTGGCGCGCAGCAGGTGGCGCAGCGCGCGCACGGCGAACTTCGGTGTGTCGAAGTACTTCGGATCGGCCCAGAAGCGCAGGCGCGTGCCGGTGTTCTTCTTGCCGACGCTGCCGACGATCTCCAGCTTGGAGGCGGGGAAGCCGTCGCCGAATTCCATCCGGTATTCGTTGCCGTCGCGCTTGATGAACAGCTCCACCTTCTTCGACAGCGCATTGACCACGCTGACGCCGACGCCGTGCAGGCCGCCGCTGAAGGTGTAGTTGCGGTCGTTGAACTTGCCGCCGGCATGCAGCCGGGTCAGGATCAGTTCGACGCCGGAAATCTTTTCTTCCGGATGGATGTCCACCGGCATGCCGCGGCCGTCGTCGGAGACCTCGCAGCTGCCGTCCTTGAACAGGGTCACCTCGATGTGCCGGGCGTGGCCGGCCAGCGCCTCGTCCACGGCGTTGTCGATGACTTCCTGCGCCAGGTGGTTGGGGCGTGCGGTGTCGGTGTACATGCCCGGCCGGCGCTTGACCGGGTCCAGGCCAGAGAGAACTTCGATGTCGGCGGCGTTGTAGCGGGTATTCATGCGTCTCAACAGGTGGCGCGAAGCAGATCCGGAAGTGTGCGGTGTGCGGCGGCTTTTTGCACGTCGCCGGTGTTCAGGGCCAGTGCCGTGGCGGCGCGCTAGCCTTGCACTGGAAAATCCGCGACGGCATCCCCATTAGTCGTTGCAGCCTTACACAGGAGTACGCCATGAACGTTCGCAAGCTGTTGACCCTGGCCGCGCTGGTCGCCGCCGCGGTGGCCATCCCGGTCGCGATGGCCCAGGCGCAGAGCGCCGATCCGGCCACCTCCGGCGCCGCCGCCTACGAGGCGCAGGTCGCGAAGGAGAAGGCCGAGGCCGATGCCAAGGCCAAGCGCCGCGCCGCTGCGGCGGCCGAGCACAAGGCCGGCAAGGACGCGGCTGCGCCGAAGAAAGAGGAAGAAGAGGAAGCGCGCAAGCCCTGAGCGCGCGCCCTGTTGCGACCTGCGACGCCCCGGCTGGTGCCGGGGCGTCTTCTTTTTGTGGAGTCGATCGGTCCGAAAGCGCTTGGGCAAATCGGCTTCACCCGTTAAACTATGGCTTTCCGGGAGGCCTTCGAGCCATGACCCCCCTGATCTTCGTTACCGGCGGCGTAGTGTCCTCGCTTGGCAAGGGCATCGCGGCCGCTTCGCTTGCGTCCATTCTCGAAGCACGTGGCCTGTCGGTCACGATGATGAAGCTGGATCCCTACATCAACGTCGACCCGGGCACGATGAGCCCGTTCCAGCACGGCGAGGTGTACGTCACCGACGACGGCGCCGAGACCGACCTGGACCTGGGCCACTACGAGCGCTTCGTGCGCACCCGCCTGTCGCGCAAGAATTCGGTCACCACCGGCCGCATCTACGAGAACGTGATCCGCAAGGAGCGTCGCGGCGACTATCTCGGCGCCACCGTGCAGGTGATCCCGCACATCACCGACGAAATCCGTCGTTGCGTGGACGAAGCCACCGCCGGATTCGACGTGGCGCTGGTGGAAATCGGCGGCACCGTCGGCGATATCGAGTCGCTGCCGTTCCTGGAAGCGATCCGCCAGGTGCGCACCGAACGCGGCGCCGAGCGCGCGCTGTTCATGCATCTCACCCTGGTGCCGTACATCGCCGCCGCCGGCGAGTTGAAGACCAAGCCGACCCAGCACTCGGTCAAGGAACTGCGCTCGATCGGCATCCAGCCGGACGTGCTGCTGTGCCGCTCCGAGCAGGCGATTCCGGATTCGGAGCGGCGCAAGATCGCGCTGTTCACCAACGTCTCCGAGCGCGCGGTGATCAGCGCCGCCGACATCGACGTGCTCTACGGCATGCCGCTGGAACTGCACCGGCAGGGCCTGGACGAGATCGTCATCGATCAGTTCAAGCTGCGCGACAAGGTCGGCCCGGCCGATCTGTCCGAATGGGAAGCGGTGGTGGATGCCACCAAGCATCCGCTCGACGAGGTCACCATCGCCGTGGTCGGCAAGTATGTGGACCACCAAGACGCCTACAAGTCGGTCGGCGAGGCGCTCAAGCACGGCGGCCTGCGCCAGCGCACCAAGGTCACCTTGAAATGGCTGGAAGCGCAGGAACTGGAAGGCAGCGACCTGTCGGCGCTGGCCGACGTGGACGGCATCCTGGTGCCCGGCGGCTTCGGCGATCGCGGCTTCGAAGGCAAGGTGCTGACCTCGCGCTATGCGCGCGAGCACCGCGTGCCGTACTTCGGCATCTGCTATGGCATGCAGGCAGCGGTGGTGGACTACGCGCGCCATGTCGCCGGCCTGGACGGCGCCAACAGCACCGAAAACGACCGCCAGTCGCCGTATCCGGTGATCGGCCTGATCACCGAGTGGCGCACCGCCAGCGGCGATGTGGAGAAGCGCGACGAGAAGTCCGATCTGGGCGGCACCATGCGCCTGGGCCTGCAGGAACAACGGCTCAAGCCCGGCACGCTGTCGCGCGAGATGTACGGCAAGGACGTGGTGTCCGAGCGCCATCGCCATCGCTACGAGTTCAACAACCGCTACCGCACCCAGCTCGAGGACGCCGGCCTGGTGATTTCCGCCAAGTCGATGGACGACACCCTGGTGGAAATGGTCGAACTGCCGCGCGAAGTGCATCCATGGTTCCTGGCCTGCCAGGCGCACCCGGAATTCCTGTCCACGCCGCGCGACGGCCATCCGCTGTTCATCGGCTTCGTGCGCGCCGCGCGCGAGAAGAAGGCTGGCGGCAAGCTGTTGAAGGAAGCGCGCGCCTAACTTCTTTCTCCCATCGGGAGAAGGTGGCGCGAAGCGCCGGATGAGGGTACGTGCGCAGCCTCGCGCGCCTGAATTCCTCAAGGCTTCGCCCGTACCCTCACCCCAACCCCTCTCCCAATGGGAGAGGGGCTCAACTCCATAGGCGGTGTCATGAATAGGGCGGCGGCAAGTTATCAAAGCAAGCAGCAGCCTGATTCATTCCTTCTCCCATCGGGAGAAGGTGCCCCGCAGGGGCGGATGAGGGTACGGACGCAGCCTCGCGCGCCTGAATTCCTCGAAGCTTCGCCCGTACCCTCACCCCAACCCCCTCCCAATGGGAGAGGGGCTCAACCCAATAGGTGATCCGATGAAACTGTGTGGCTTCGAAGTCGGCCTGGACCAGCCGCTGTTCCTGATCGCAGGCCCGTGCGTGATCGAGTCGATGCAGCTGCAGCTGGACGTGGCCGGCAAGCTCAAGGAGATCACCGGCAGGCTGGGGATCAACTTCATCTTCAAGTCGAGCTTCGACAAGGCCAACCGGACCTCCGGCACCAGCTTCCGCGGCCCCGGCCTGGAAGAGGGATTGAAGGTGCTCGAGGCGGTGAAGAAGCAGATCGGCGTGCCGGTGCTGACCGACGTGCACGAATACACGCCGATGAACGAGGTCGCGGCGGTGGTCGACGTGCTGCAGACGCCGGCGTTCCTGGTGCGGCAGACCGATTTCATCAAGAACGTCTGCGCCGCCGGCAAGCCGGTCAACATCAAGAAGGGCCAGTTCCTGTCGCCGTGGGACATGAAGCCGGTGGTGGACAAGGCCAAGTCCACAGGCAACGAGCAGATCATGGTCTGCGAGCGCGGCGCCAGCTTCGGCTACAACAACCTGGTCAGCGACATGCGTTCGCTGAGCGTGATGCGCGAGACCGGCTGCCCGGTGGTGTTCGACGCCACCCATTCGGTGCAGTTGCCGGGCGGGCAGGGCAGCACCTCCGGCGGCCAGCGCGAGTTCGTGCCGGTGCTGGCGCGCGCAGCGGTGGCGGTGGGCGTGTCCGGCGTGTTCGCCGAGACCCATCCGGATCCGTCCAAGGCGCTGTCCGATGGCCCCAATGCCTGGCCGCTGGACCGCATGGAAGAATTGCTGGAAACGCTGATGGAACTCGATGCAGTGACCAAGAAGCACGGGTTCGCACGCTTCGCATGAGGTCCGACCCATGGGCGCTGGCGGCGTCGCGCCGGCAGCGCCGGCACTGGCGCCATTGGCCCTGGGGCTGGGTGGCGTTGGCCCTGTCGATCGGTGTCTGGGCCTGTCTGGCCGTCATGGCCTTCCTGGTCGCCGCCAGCATTGGCATGCCGGGCGACGGCAGCCACGCAATGCAGGCCACGCGGATCCCGATGCTGGTCACGCTGGTGGTGGGCGCGCTGCTGACCGTGGCGTGCCTCATCGCCAGCCCGGCGGCGTTCTGGCTGCGTCGCCAACCTGCCGCAGCGGCCAGCGCGCTTGCGCTGCTGCTGGTGTTGTTGCTTCTGTTTGGCTTGTCGGCGCTGGGCTTGAGGGCCTAGCGCCGCGCTGGCCGACCCGTCGCGCGTCTCAGCCCCTTGCGATTTGGCAACGGGCCGGTGTACGGCGATAATCCGGCAGCTTGTTTCCGGTGTACTTTCCCCCTTACTGGTAACCGATCGGACCTATGACCACTATCGCCAAGATCCACGCCCGCGAGATTCTCGATTCCCGCGGCAATCCCACGCTCGAAGCGGAAGTCACGCTGGCCGACGGCTCGCTGGGCCGCGCCGCGGTGCCGTCGGGCGCTTCCACCGGCACCAAGGAAGCGGTCGAGCTGCGCGATGGCGACAAGACCCGCTACCTGGGCAAGGGCGTGCGCAAGGCGGTGGAGAACGTCAACACCACGATCGCCAGCGCGTTGCAGGGCTTCGACGCTGCCGACCAGCAGGGCCTGGACCGGCGCCTGATCGACCTGGACGGCACCGAGAACAAGGGCCGCCTCGGCGCCAACGCGCTGCTCGGCGTGTCGCTGGCCAACGCGCATGCGGTCGCCGCCTCGCGCAAGCAGGCGCTGTGGCAGTACCTGGCCGGCGCCAACACCTCCAACGTCGCGTTGCCGGTGCCGATGATGAACATCATCAACGGCGGCGCGCATGCCGACAACAACGTCGATTTCCAGGAATTCATGGTGCTGCCGGTCGGTGCCGCGTCGTTCTCCGAGGCGCTGCGGGCAGGCACCGAGATCTTCCACGCGCTCAAGGCGGTGCTGAAGGGCCATGGCCTGTCCACCGCGGTCGGCGACGAAGGCGGCTTCGCGCCGGACTTCCGCAGCAACGTGGAAGCGCTGGACACCATCCTCGAGGCGATCGGCAAGGCCGGCTACACCGCCGGCGAAGACGTGCTGCTGGGCCTGGACGTGGCCTCCAGCGAGTTCTACGACAATGGCAAGTACCATCTGGTGGGCGAGGGCAAGCGCCTGACCAGCGAGCAGTTCGTCGACTTCCTCGCCGACTGGGCCGCGCAGTACCCGATCGTCAGCATCGAGGACGGCCTGGCCGAGGACGACTGGGCCGGCTGGAAGCTGCTGACCGACCGCCTCGGCAGCAAGGTGCAGCTGGTCGGCGACGACCTGTTCGTGACCAACCCGAAGATCTTCAAGCAGGGCATCGAGTCCGGCACCGCCAACGCGATCCTGATCAAGGTCAACCAGATCGGCACCCTGACCGAGACCCTGGAAGCGATCGCCATGGCCGACGCCGCCGGCTACGCGGCGATCGTCTCGCACCGTTCCGGCGAGACCGAGGACACCACCATCGCCGACATCGCCGTGGCCACCACCGCCACCCAGATCAAGACCGGCTCGCTGTGCCGCAGCGATCGCGTGGCCAAGTACAACCAGCTGCTGCGGATCGAGGAAGCGCTGGGCAGCGGCGCGCGCTACGCAGGGCGCGACGCATTCGTCTCGCTCAAGCGGTAAGCCGTGCGCAACTGGCGCTGGCTGCTGCTGGTGCTGGCGGGACTGCTGGCGTGGCTGCAGTACCGTTTCTGGCTCGGTCCGGGTAATTCCGGCGAAGTCCTGGTGCTCGAGAGCCAGGTCGAGCACCAGAAGCGCGATAACGAAGGCCTGCAGCAACGCAATGCCGCACTCGCCGCCGAGGTCAAGGACCTCAAGGACGGCGAGGCGGCGATCGAGGAACGCGCGCGCAGCGAGCTGGGCATGATCAAGCCGGGCGAGAAGTTCTACCGCGTCGTCGAGGACGCGCCGGTGCCCGTCGCACCGGCCGCCGACGGCAGGCAGGCGCAGGCGCCGGCCGCGCCGAGCGAGCAACCCTGATGGCCACGGTCTGGGCGGTGGTGCCGGCCGCCGGTCGCGGCACCCGTTTCGGCAGTCCGCTGCCCAAACAGTATCTGCAGGCCGGTGGGCAGCCGTTGATCGCGCATGCGCTGCAGGCCTTGCTGGCGCATCCGGCGGTGGCCGGGGCGATGGTCGCGCTCGGTGCCGACGATGCCGATTGGCCGGGCTGGACCGAACTGGACGGCAAGCCGGTGCTGACCTGCGTCGGCGGCGCCAGCCGGGCCGGCTCGGTGCTGGCCGCGTTGCAGGCCTTGCCGGACTCGGTCAAGGCCGACGATTTCGTGCTGGTGCACGATGCGGCGCGCCCGAACCTGGCCCTGGCCGACCTCGACCGGCTGCTGGAAACCGGGCGCGGCGATCCGGTCGGCGCGATCCTGGCCGCACCGGTGCGCGACACGCTCAAGCGCGCCGGCGACGACGGCGGCATCGACGCAACCGAGCCGCGCGAGCGCCTGTGGCGCGCGCTGACCCCGCAGTTGTTCCGGCGCCTGCAGCTGACTCGGGCGCTGGAACAGGCCGCGGCCGCCGGCGTCGAGGTCACCGACGATGCGATGGCGATGGAGTTGCTGGGCCTGCGGCCGTTGCTGGTCGAGGGTGCCGAGGACAACTTCAAGGTCACCACCCCGGCCGACCTGGTGCGCTTCGAGTTCGAGCTGTTTCTGCGCGCGCGGCAGCCGTGAAGCGGCCGCGCCGCGCTGCGGCCTCGCGCCGCCGATGCCTTTCCTTTTTCCTTTTTTGATCTGCGATGCCTATGCCTGACTTTCCTCCCTTGCGTATCGGCCAGGGCTACGACGTGCACGCCTTCGGCGACGGCGACCACGTGATGCTCGGCGGCGTGCGCGTGCCGCATACGCGCGGCGTGCTCGCGCACAGCGACGGCGATGTGGTGATCCACGCGCTGTGCGACGCACTGCTCGGCGCGCTGGCGCTGGGCGACATCGGCCAGCATTTCCCGCCGTCCGATGCGCGCTGGAAGGGCGCCGACAGCGCGCAGTTCCTGAGCCATTGCGAGCAGCTGTTGCGCGAGCGTGGCTGGCAGCTCGGCAACGCCGACGTCACCGTGATCTGCGAGCGGCCCAAGGTCGGCCCGCATGCGCTGGCGATGCGCGAACGCCTGGCCGCGCTGCTGCAGGTCGGAGTCGATCGCGTCAGCGTCAAGGCCACCACCAGCGAGCAGTTGGGCTTCACCGGCCGCGGCGAAGGCATCGCGGCGCAGGCGGCGGTGCTGCTGGTGGCGCTGTGAGCGACTTGCCGCGTGCGTTCGGCGCCGCGCCGTTGCAGGCGCGCCTGCGCAGCGTGGCCGAGGATTTCCAGGTCGACGAAATGCCCGCGTTCGAGCCGAGCGGCGAGGGCGAGCACCTGTTGCTGACCGTGCGCAAGCGCGGCATGAACACCGCCTTCGCTGCACGCCGCCTGGCGCAGTGGGCCGGCGTGGCGGAGATGGCGATCGGCTACGCGGGCATGAAGGACCGCCACGCGGTCACCACCCAGCGCTTCTCGGTGCACCTGCCCAAGCGCGTGGCGCCGGCGCTGGATACGTTGCACAGCGAGGACCTGCAGGTCGTGCAGTCGCAGTGGCACAACCGCAAGCTGCCGCGCGGCGCGCTGGCCGGCAACGGCTTCGTGCTGGTGTTGCGCGAGGTGCGCGGCGAGCGCGCCGCGATCGAGGCGCGGCTGGCGCAGATCGCCGCGCGCGGCATCCCCAACTGGTTCGGCGAACAGCGCTTCGGCCGCGACGGCGGCAATGTCGGCAACGCGCTGGCGATGTTCGGCGGGCGCCGGGTGCGGCGCGAGCAGCGCTCGCTGCTGCTGTCGGCGGCGCGCTCGGAACTGTTCAACCGGGTGCTGGCCGCGCGCGTGGCGGCGGGCAACTGGGATGCCCCACTGGACGGCGAGGTGTGGCTGCTCGACGGCAGCCGCAGCGTGTTCGGCCCGGAGCCCTGGTCCGACGTGTTGGCCGAGCGGCTGCAGCGCTTCGACATCCATCCTTCGGCGCCGTTGTGGGGCGCGGGCGAGTTGCGCAGCGCCGACGTGGCGCGCGCGCTGGAACTGGCCGCGCTTGAGGATGCGACGTCCGTGCGCTTGCGCGAGGGCCTGGAGCGCGAAGGCCTGAAGCAGGAACGGCGCGCCACCCGCTTGCGCGCGGCCGAGCTGCAGTGGCGCTGGCTGGACACGCACGAGGACGTGCTGGAACTGCGTTTCGCGCTGCCGCCGGGCAGCTATGCCACCGCGCTGCTGCACGAGCTGGGCGAGGTCGTCGATGCCGGGCAGGGCGCGCAGGCCGAGCAGGCGGCGCAGGAATGAACCGCGCGGCGCCGTTTCAGCGCCGCGCCAGCAACACCAGCATCGCCCCGGTACCGCCTTGCGTGGGCGGCGCCGAATGGAACGCCAGCACGTCGTTGCGCTGCCGCAGCAGGCGGTCGACCAGATTCTTCAGCAGCGGGATGCCGCCGGACTGCAGGCCCTTGCCGTGCACGATGCGCACGCAGCCGAACTCGTGCGCATGCGCCTCGGCGATGAACTGGCGCAGCAGCGCCTCGGCCTGCGTCGCGTTGGCGCCATGCAGGTCGAGTTCGTCCTGGGCGGAGAACTGGCCGCGGCGCAGGCGCTGGAACACCCGCGCCGGCACGTTCTCGCGGCGGTAGCTGGCCACGTCGCCGGCCTCCAGCGGCGCGCTGTCGCGCAACAGGCGCTGGAACTCGCTCTGCGCCTCGGCATCGTCGCGCTCGGCCATGCGCGCGCGCGGCTTCGGCCGCGGCTTGGCATTGGCCGGCGGCGTCGCGTTGAGCGGCGTGACCGCGCCGATCGCCGCGCGGAACAGGGCGGCGGGATCTTCGTCTTCGGGATGCGACATGGCGCACAGCGTAACCCGCCAGTCACGCGGCGCAAGCCGTGCATGAGGGCGGAAGGCGAGGGACGCATCCGGTATCATGGTCGGGTTATCCGAGGAGTCCCATGCGCGTACTAGTGAGCAACGACGACGGCGTCGACGCCCCCGGCATCAAGATGCTGGCCGAGCAACTGCGCAGCGCGGGCCACGAAGTGACCGTGGTCGCACCCGACCGCGATCGTTCCGGCGCCAGCAACTCGCTGACCCTGGATCTGCCGATCCGGATCAAGCGCATCGACCCGCACACCTGCAGCGTCGCCGGTACGCCCACCGATTGCGTGCACCTGGCGCTCACCGGCATGCTCGACGAAGAACCGGACATGGTGGTCTCGGGGATCAACAACTCGGCCAACCTGGGCGACGACGTGATCTATTCGGGCACCGTGTCGGCGGCGATGGAAGGCCGCTTCCTGGGCCTGCCCGCGCTGGCGATGTCGCTGGTCACCCACAACCACGAACCCAAGCACTTCCAGACCGCGGCGCGCGCCGCGGTGGAGATCGTGGCGCGGCTGAAGGCCGATCCGCTGCCGGCGGACACCATCCTCAACGTCAACGTGCCGGACCTGCCGTGGGGCGAGATCAAGGGCTTCGAGGTCACCCGGCTCGGCAACCGCCACCGCTCCGAACCGTGCCTGCCGCAGCCCGACCCGCGTGGCGGCACCGTGTACTGGATCGGCCCGGCCGGCCGCGAGCAGGACGCCGGCCCCGGCACCGATTTCCACGCGGTGCGCACCGGCTTCATCTCGATCACCCCGATCCAGGTCGACCTGACCCGCTACCAGGCGCTGGAGACGGTCGCCAGCTGGGTCGGCGGCCTCACCGCCGCGCTGGGCAACCCGGCATGACCCCGCGGCTGCGCCTGCAACCGGAAGCGATCGGCATCGGCATGACCTCGCAGCGCGTGCGCGACCGCCTGGTCGAGCGCCTGCGCGAGTCCGGCATTCTCGACGAGGCCGTGCTCAACGCGGTGCGCACGGTGCCGCGGCACCTGTTCATCGACGAGGCGCTGGCCTCGCGCGCCTACGAGGACACCGCGCTGCCGATCGGCCACGGCCAGACCATCTCGCAGCCGTGGGTGGTAGCGCGGATGACCGAGACGGTGCTCGAGGCAGCACCGAAGAAGGTGCTGGAAGTGGGCACCGGTTCCGGCTACCAGGCCGCGATCCTGGCCGCGCTGGGGCTGGAGGTCTACACCGTGGAGCGCATCGGCGACCTGCTGCGGCAGGCGCGCAAGCGCTTGCGCCAGCTCGGCATGAACGTGCGCAGCAAGCACGACGACGGCCGCATCGGTTGGGCCGAGCACGGCCCCTACGATGCGATCGTGGTCACCGCCGCGGCGCCGGCGCTGGTCGACGCCTTGGTCGAGCAACTGGCGCCGGGCGGCTGTCTGGTGGCGCCGGTCGGCGGCCCCTCGTCGCAATCGCTGGTGCGCCTGCGCCGCGATGCCGAAGGCCGTATCGAACAAGACATTCTGGCGCCGGTGACGTTCGTCCCGCTGCTGTCGGGCATGCTGGATTGAATCACCCTGGATTGAAGCACCGGAGTTGGGTTGGATGAAGATATTCGGGCCGTTGTACGAACGCGCCATCGGCTGGTCGCGGCACCGCCGCGCGCCGGCGTTCCTGACCGGACTCAGCTTCGCCGAGGCGATCGTGTTTCCGGTGCCGCCGGAGGTGATGCTGGCGCCGATGTCGCTGGCGCAGCCGCGGCGCGCGCTGTGGTTCGCCACGTTGAGCCTGATGGGCTCGCTGGCTGGCGCGCTGGTCGGCTACATGCTCGGCCATTTCGCCTTCGCCGCGGTGCAGCCGTTGATCGAATGGCTGGGCTGGACGCAGAAGATCGATGCGCAGGTCAGCCATCTGCGCGAGGTGGTCGCCGAGTCGCCGTGGCGTGCGTTCTGGCTGCTGGTGCTGGCCGGTTTCACCCCGATCCCGCTGAAGATATTTACCTGGGCCTCAGGCATCGTTGGAATCCCGCTGCTACCGTTCCTGGCGAGCATGTTGGTCGGCCGCGGCAAGCGCGTGTATCTGGTGGCCGGCGCGATCCGCCTGGGCGGGCCGCGTGCGGAAGCCGCATTGCGGCGCTGGATCGAACCGCTCGGTTGGGTCGCGATGGCGATCCTGGCGCTGCTGGTGGTGTGGGTCATATGGAGAGCGAAGTACGGATGAGCGTCGATCGGGTGGTGCGCAACGGCCTGCGTTGCAGCGTGTGGTTGCTGGTGGCGGCAGGGATGGGCGCGTGCAGCAGCGCTACCGTGGTGCGTACGTCCGGGGCGCCTGGCAGGCCCGGCACAGCGGCGCCGCGTCCGTCCGTGCCCAAGCCCGGGGTCAGTGCGACCGTGCGCCGCGGCGACACGCTGTATGCGATCGCCCGCGTCAACAACATCAATCCGCAGGACCTGGCCGCCTGGAACCGGCTGCCGCCGCCGTACACGATCTACCCAGGGCAGTCGTTGAAGCTGTATCCGCCCGGTGGCGGCAGTAGCAGCGGTACGGTCGTCGCGCGGCCCGGCAGCGCTGCGGTAGTGCCGCCGAGTTCGGCGGGAACGGCCGCGCGGCCGCCGGTCGCCGCGCCGACGCCGGTGAGCAGCGGCTTCAGCTGGCGCTGGCCGGCCGACGGCGCGGTGGTCAGCCGCTTCGTGGTCGGCGAGACCACAAAGCAGGGCGTGGACATCGCCGGCAGCAGCGGCCAGGCGGTGCGTGCCGCCGCCGATGGCGTGGTGGTGTATTCGGGCGCCGGCCTGGTCGGTTACGGCGAACTGATCATCATCAAGCACAACGAACAATGGCTGTCGGCCTACGGCCACAACCGCAAGCGCCTGGTCAACGAAGGCCAGAACGTGAAGGCCGGCGAGCAGATCGCCGAGATGGGCCGCAGCGGCGCCGCGCGCGACATGCTGCACTTCGAGATCCGCTACAACGGCAAGCCGGTCGACCCGCTGCTGTATCTGCCCAGCAAGTAGCCGGTACGTCGTTGGCCGGGCGGATCCCCGGCCCGGCGCAGCGCGCCGGGCGCTCAGCGGCGCGCGGTCCGGTGGACCGCAAGCGGCGCCGCTTCGCCCACTACAACGGCAAGCCGGTGGACCCGCTGCTGTATCTGCCCAGCAAGTAATCGGCGCGTCGTCGGTCGGGCGGATCCACGGCCCGGCGCAGCGCAGCACGTAGCTGTTGCCGCTTTTTTGCTTTTGTAGGAGCGGCTTCAGCCGCGACAGGGCATTACCTGGGATGGTCGGTCGCGGCTGAAGCCGCTCCTACAAAAAAGCGTGGCGGCTGGAAGCCGTAGATCAGACACCGCTTGGCGCGGTGTCAAGCTCAGCCTTCGAGCAGGAACCCGACCGCCACGCGCCGGCCTTCGGCGGCCAGCACGTTGTAGGTGCGCGCCGCCGCGGCGTTGTTCATTACCTCGATGCCGATGCCGCGGGTCAGGAACAGCGCCAGCGCGGCGGCCGAGGGAAATACCTGGCGTTCGCCGGTGCCCAGGATCACCAGGGCCGGGTTCAGTTCCAGCAAGGGCTGCAGGTGCTGGGGTTGCAGCTCGGCCGCGACCGGCGCGTCCCACGTCTCGACCAAGGTGTCCGGGGCGAGAATGAAACTGCGGGTGAGCAGGCGGTCGTTCACCTTGGCCTGGCGGCCATCGGCCATGCGCAGGGTGTAGGCGTAATCGGGCAGGTCCTGGGTCAGCTGCATGATGTCACCGGAAAGCGGATCAGCCGCGTGGCAGCACGATCTGGCGGTCTTCCTTGGCCGGGCGATACAGGATCGCGGTGTGGCCGATGCGCTGCACCAGCACGCTGTGCGATTGCTCGACCAGGCTGGCGATGCTCGCGTCGCGGGCTTCGCGGTCGTCGCCGCCGACCTTCACCTTGACCAGTTCGTGGCGCTCCAGCACCTCGTCCAGTTCGGCCAGGAAGGCCGGCGTGACGCCCTTGCCGCCAATCTGCAACAGGGGTTTGAGGTCGTGCGCCAGGCCGCGCAGGAAGCGGTTCTGGGACGGAGTCAGGCTGATCGACATGCAGGCGGGAACGGGGTTGCCAAGGGCGATCAGGGTATCATGGCCGCCCACTACGACCGCGATCCCATGGCAACCCGCAGCAAAAGCAGCCAACGCTGGCTCCGCGAACATTTCGCCGACCCCTTCGTGAAGAAGGCCCAGGCCGAAGGCATGCGTTCGCGTGCCGCCTACAAGCTGGAAGAACTGCTGCAGCGCGACAAGTTGCTCAAGCCGGACATGCTGGTGGTCGATCTCGGCGCCGCGCCGGGCGGCTGGTCGCAGCAGGTGCGCAAGTCGCTGGGCGAGCGCGGCCGGGTGCTGGCGCTGGACATCCTGGAGATGCCGCCGCTGGCCGGCGTGGAGTTCCTTCACGGCGACTTCAGGGAAGAAACGGTGCTATCGCAGTTCGAGGAAATGCTGGGCGACAACCCGGTAGACCTTGTGCTGTCGGATATGGCCCCCAATAAAAGCGGCATGGATGCGGTGGACCAGCCGCGGATGATGCATCTGGCCGAACTGGCGATGGCGTTCGCCGATACCCACCTCAAACTGGGCGGGGCGTTCCTGATCAAGCTGTTCCAGGGCGTCGGGTCCGACGACTACATCCGCGAGATGCGCCGCCGTTACGAGAAGGTGTCCATCCGCAAACCGGCGGCATCGCGCAAGCGCTCGCCGGAGGTCTATGTCCTCGGACAGGGCAAGCGTGCCCAGATCAAGTAAGCTGAACCCGTCGCATCACGCATCGAGAAAGAGTTGAAGGGACACCGGAGCCAATGAGGATGAACGACTTGACCAAGAATCTGTTGCTGTGGGTAGTCGTCGCCGTCGTGCTGATGGTGGTGTTCCAGAGCTTCTCGCCACGGCTGGCCGGCGGTCCCGGCAACGACACCGTGACCTATACCCAGTTCCTAAAGGAAGTGGACGGCGGGCGGGTGAAGTCGGTCGACTTCACCGACGACACCGGGCTGTCGGTGACCGCTATCCGCTTCAAGCGCAGCGACGGCAGCGAGAGCACGGTCTACGGGCCGCGCGACGACAAGCTGGTCGACGTGCTGTACAGCAAGAACGTGGAAATGACCCGGCAGAAGCCGGCCAACGGCCCGAGCTTCTGGTCGCTGGTGCTGAACTTCCTGCCGGTCATCCTGATCATCGGCTTCTGGCTGTTCATCATGCGCCAGATGCAGGGCGGCGGCGGCGGCGCCAAGGGCGCGATGTCGTTCGGCAAGTCGCGCGCCAAGCTGCAGGGCGAGGACCAGATCAAGATCACCTTCGCCGACGTCGCCGGCTGCGACGAGGCCAAGGAAGAAGTCGGCGAACTGGTCGATTTCCTGCGCGATCCGACCAAGTTCACCAAGCTCGGCGGCAAGATCCCGCGCGGCGTGCTGATGGTCGGCCCGCCCGGCACCGGCAAGACGCTGCTGGCCAAGGCCATCGCCGGCGAGGCCAAGGTGCCGTTCTTCAGCATTTCCGGTTCCGACTTCGTCGAGATGTTCGTCGGCGTCGGCGCCAGCCGCGTGCGCGACATGTTCGAGCAGGCCAAGAAGCATGCGCCGTGCATCATCTTCATCGACGAAATCGATGCGGTCGGCCGTCATCGCGGCGCCGGCCTGGGCGGCGGCCACGACGAGCGCGAGCAGACCCTGAACCAGTTGCTGGTGGAAATGGACGGCTTCGAGGGCGGCGAAGGCGTGATCGTCATCGCCGCGACCAACCGCCCGGACGTGCTCGACCCGGCGCTACTGCGCCCGGGCCGCTTCGACCGCCAAGTGGTGGTTGGCCTGCCGGACGTGCGCGGCCGCGAGCAGATCCTGAAGGTGCACATGCGCAAGCTGCCGCTGGCCGACGACGTCGAGCCGATGGTGATCGCGCGCGGTACCCCGGGCTTCTCCGGCGCCGATCTGGCCAACCTGTGCAACGAGGCGGCGCTGTTCGCCGCGCGCGAAACGGTCAAGGAGGTCCGCATGGACCACTTCGATCGTGCCCGCGACAAGATCCTGATGGGGTCCGAGCGCCGTTCGATGGCGATGAGCGAGGAAGAGAAGACGCTCACCGCCTACCACGAAGCCGGCCATGCCATCGTCGGCCGCCTGGTGCCGGAGCACGATCCGGTCTACAAGGTCACCATCATTCCGCGCGGGCGTGCGCTGGGCGTGACCATGTACCTGCCGGAAGGCGACAAGTACTCGATCAACCGGGTCGCGATCCAGTCGCAGCTGTGCTCGCTGTACGGCGGCCGCGTCGCCGAAGAGCTGATCTTCGGTACCGACAAGGTCACCACCGGCGCCTCCAACGACATCGAGCGCGCGACCAAGATGGCGCGCAACATGGTCACCAAGTGGGGCCTGTCCGACGAGCTGGGGCCGATCGCCTACGGCGAGGAAGACGACGAGGTGTTCCTGGGCCGTTCGGTGACCCAGCACAAGAGCGTGTCCGACGATACCGCGCGCCGCATCGACGAAGTGGTGCGTTCGATCCTCGACAAGGCCTATGCCAAGACCACGCATATCCTGACCGAGAACCTGGACAAGCTGCACGTGATGGCCAAGTTGCTGCTGGAGTACGAGACCATCGACGTGCCGCAGATCGACGCGATCATGGAAGGCCGCGATCCGCCGCCGCCGATGGGCTGGAACAAGTCCGGCAAGGATGGCAAGGACGGCGGCAACGACAAGGGCAATTCGCGCCCGCTGCCGCCGATCACAGGGCCTGCCGAGCAGCTGTAAGCGAGCGCTCGGGTCGATCAGAAAGCCAGGGAGCGATCCCTGGCTTTTTTGTTGCCGGTGCCTTTTGTATATCCCCGGCGGTGCAGGGCAGGTAGCCGGAGCGGCGATCGCGTCGCTGCGGCCGATCTTTTGAAGCTATCCCGCCGCGTCGTCGTCGTAGGCACTGCGACTGGGCGACAATGGCGGTTCCGTTATCCATTCTCCGCCGCCCATGACCTCGCTCGCCCATCCATCGCTGCCGCCACTTGCCAACGCCGTTGTCGCCACGAGGCTCCGCGTTGCCGCCCCGGTCGCAACCAAGGACACGCGCAGCATTCCCATGCATCGCGGCAACGCCCAGGAGTACCGCTGATGTTCGAGACCTCGCCGAGCCTGGATTGCGGCGGCCGCCGCCTGCTGCTGGATCGTCCACGGGTGATGGGCATCGTCAACGTCACCCCTGACTCGTTTTCCGACGGCGGCGCGCATGCGACGCTGGAAGCGGCCGTCGCGCACGGCCTGCGCCTGGTGGAGGAGGGCGCCGACCTGCTCGACATCGGCGGCGAATCGACCCGCCCCGGCGCCACCCCGGTTCCGCTGGAAGAAGAATTGCGCCGGGTCATCCCGGTGATCGAGCGGCTGGCGGCGCAGACCGCGGTGCCGCTGAGCGTGGACACCTTCAAGCCGGAGGTGATGCGCGCGGCGGTCGCCGCCGGCGCAGGCATGATCAACGACATCCAGGCCTTGCGCCGGCCCGGCGCACTGGACGCGGCGGCGGAACTGCGGGTGCCGGTGGTGCTGATGCACATGCCCGACGACGCCTATGCCGCCGGCAGCGCGCCGCACTACGACGACGTGGTCGGCGAGGTGCACCGGTTCCTGGCCGAGCGCATCTTCGCCGCGGAAATGGCCGGCATCGACAAGCGCCGCCTGCTGGTCGACCCGGGCTTCGGGTTCGGCAAGGGCACTGCTGACAACCTGCAGTTGCTGGCGCAGCTGCCGCGCCTGGTCGAACTCGGCGTGCCGGTGCTGGCCGGGCTGTCGCGCAAGCGCAGCATCGGCGAACTGACCGGGCGCATCGCGCCGGAGCAGCGCGTGGCCGGTTCGGTGGCGGCGCATCTGCTGGCGGCGCAGCGCGGCGCGCTGCTGCTGCGCGTGCACGACGTCGCCGCCACGGTGGACGCGTTGAAGGTCTGGCAGGCGCTGGCGGCGGTGCCGTTGCCGCGCAGCGGCACCGCGCCCGCCACGATCCGCTGGCCGGACGAGGACTGATGCCGGCCGACCGGCGCCCGCGCGCCATCGCCCTGATGGGACCGACCGCGTCGGGCAAGACCGCCGCGGCGATCGCCCTGGCCGAGCGCTACGGCGGCGAGATCGTCAGCGTCGATTCGGCGCTGGTGTACCGCGGCCTGAACATCGGCGCGGCCAAGCCCGACGCGCAGCAGCTGGCGCGCGTGCCGCACCATCTGCTGGACCTGCGCGATCCGTGGCAACCGTATTCGGCCGCCGAATTCGCGGTGGACGCGCGCGCCGCGCTGGATGCGATCGTCGCCCGCGGCCGCCTGCCGATCCTGGCCGGCGGCACCGGCCTGTATTTCCAGGCATTGCTGGAAGGCCTGGCGCCGATGCCGCCTGCCGATCCGCAGCTGCGCGCGGCGCTGGCCGCACGCGCGCAGGCCGAAGGCTGGGCGGCGCTGCATGCGCAGCTGCAGCAGGTCGATCCGCTGGCCGCGCGGCGGATCCGGCCCGGCGACGCGCAGCGCATCCAGCGTGCGCTGGAAGTGTTCCAGCTCAGCGGCCGCCCGATCAGCGAATGGCAGGCGCAGTCGGGGCCGCCGCGGCTGCCGTTGCGGGTGCTGAAACTGGTGCTGGCGCCAGCCGAGCGCATGCTGCTGCACCGGCGCATCGAGCTGCGCTTCGACGCGATGCTGGAGCAGGGCTTCCTCGACGAGGTGCGCGCGCTGCGCGCCTTGCCGGCGTTGCGCCAGGTGGCGCAGCCGTTGGAGCTGCCGGCGGTGCGCGCGGTCGGCTACCGCCAAGCCTGGGAACACTTGGGCGGGGCCAGCGATGCGGCGACGTTCCGCGATCGCGCGATCTTCGCGACCCGCCAGCTGGCCAAGCGCCAGCTGACCTGGCTGCGCGGGGAGCTGGACGCGCGCTGGTTCGACCCCGAACGCGACGGCGCGCGCCTGGATGTCGCAGTGGCGGACTTTCTTGGCTGATTTGGCTACACGCCGCGCTGTGCTGAAGCCCGCGGTTGTGTAACATCGACGGTCCGGGCCACGGCAGGGGAGCTGCAGTGCCGACCCGGGCACATAAAAACAATAAACGGGAGTGAAGCATGTCCAAGGGGCAATCCTTACAGGATCCTTTCCTGAACGCGCTGCGTCGCGAACGGGTGCCGGTCTCGGTGTACCTGGTCAACGGCATCAAGCTGCAGGGTACCATCGAGTCCTTCGACCAGTTCGTGGTGCTGTTGCGCAACACCGTGAGCCAGATGGTCTACAAACACGCCATTTCCACCGTGGTGCCGGCACGCAACGTGCGCGTCGGACCGGGCGGTGGCTATGTGCAGCAGAACGAGGGTGGTAGTGCGGAAGATGACGAAGCCGAGTAAGACGCTGTTGAAGACCGGAGCCGCGGGTGTTTGATCGTTCCCGCCGCGGCGAACACGCGCTGCTGATCCAGCCCTATGCCGGTGGACCGTTGGAGGACGACGTGCTGGAGGAGTTCGCCGACCTGGCGCGCTCCGCCGGTGCCAGCATCGCCGCCACGCTGACCGCGCGCATCGACAAGCCCAGCCCGTCGACGCTGATCGGCAGCGGCAAGCTGGAAGAGGTCAAGGCTGTGGCCGAAGCCAGCGGCGCCGATCTGATCCTGGTCAACCATGCCCTGAGCCCGGGCCAGGAGCGCAACCTGGAAAAGTACCTGGAGCGGCGCGTGATCGACCGCACCGGGCTGATCCTGGACATCTTCGCGCAGCGCGCGCGCAGCCACGAGGGCAAGCTGCAGGTCGAACTGGCGCAGCTGCGGCACATGGCCACGCGGCTGATACGCGGCTGGACCCATCTGGAGCGCCAGCGCGGCGGTTCGATCGGTCTGCGCGGCCCCGGCGAAACCCAGCTGGAAACCGACCGCCGGCTGCTGCAGAAGCGGGTCGAACAGCTGCAGAAGCGGCTGGAGAAGGTCGAGGTGCAGCACACCCAGATGCGCCGTGCGCGGGTGCGTAGCGAACTGCCGCGGATCGCGGTGGTCGGCTACACCAATGCCGGCAAGTCGACCCTGTTCAATACGTTGACCGGCGCCGAGGCCTACGCCGCCGACCAGCTGTTCGCGACGCTGGACCCGACCGTGCGCCGCATCGCGCTACCGGGCGGCAATGCGATGCTGGCCGACACCGTCGGCTTCGTGCGCAACCTGCCGCACGAACTGGTCGCCGCGTTCCGCTCGACCCTGTCCGAAGCGCGCGAGGCCGATTTCCTGCTGCACGTGGTCGATGCCGCCGATCCGTTGCGCGAAGAGCGCATCGCCCAGGTCGACGAGGTGCTGCACGCGGTTGGCGCCGGCGATCTGCCGCAGCTGCTGGTGTTCAACAAGATCGACCGCATCGAAGGCGCCGACGTACGCCACGATGCGCAGGACGGCGTGCCGGACGAGGCGCGCCGCGAGCGGGTGTGGATCTCGGCGCGCGACGAACGTGGCCTGGAACTGCTGCAGGGCGTGCTCGGCCAGCGGCTGGGGCTGCAGCACGTGCAGGGCAGCCTGCGCCTGCCGTCCAGCGCCGGGCGCCTGCGCTCGCAGCTGCATCAACTGCAGGTGATCCGCAGCGAGCAGGCCGACGAAGACGGCTGGCTGCTGCAGGTGGACATCCCGATCACCGAGGCCGAACGCCTGGCCGCCAGCGCCGAAGGCGCTCCGATCCGCGCGCTGCTGCCGCCGCGCGAGGAAGAGGAATGGCAACGGCGTTAGCCGCCGCTGTTGCCACCGTCGCCTGGGTGCAGCTTCGACTAAGGCGTTTACAGCTTGCCCAGTTTCTGTAGGAGCGGCTTCAGCCGCGACGGGCGTTACCGATATCGCCTGTCGCGGCTGAAGCCGCTCCTACAGTGACGTCCTCTCAATCAGCAAGCCGCTGTTCTTCCTCGGTGCGGCGCGAAGCCAATACTGGCGCAACCATGCCAGCAATGCCGTATCTGCCGCACCGGCGACAGCCATCCCGCCTGCACCACCATCGCTGAAGCCATGCCCGACGCCGCGCCGCGCAGGCGCGACAGCCGTGGCGAATTGGGCTACAAAGCGCATTGGTTTCTCGAGCAGCGCCATGACCGTCCCCACCGATCCGCAACTCCTGCAACTCGCCACTGCGCTCAGCGACCAGTTGCGCAGCGGGCGCGAACGCCTGGTCACCGCCGAGAGCTGCAGCGGCGGCTGGATCGCCAAGGCGATGACCGACATCTCCGGTTCCTCGGACTGGTTCGACTGCGGCATGGTCGCCTACAGCTACGAGGCCAAACAGGCATTGCTCGGCGTGCGTCCGCAGACCCTGGAGCACCACGGCGCGGTCAGCCGCGAGACGGTGATCGAGATGGTGTCCGGTGCGCTGGTCAATTCCGGCGCCAGCATCGCGGTAGCGGTGACCGGCATCGCCGGCCCCGGCGGCGGTTCGGCCGACAAGCCGGTCGGCACCGTGTGGGTCGGCTGGAAACGGCGCGGCGGCTACGCCAGCGCGCAATTGTTCAATTTCGACGGCGACCGCGACGCGGTGCGCCGGCAGACCGTGGCCGCCGCGTTGCGCGGTCTCGGCGCGCTGCTGTGAGCGCCGGCGCACTCTAGATGGCGACTGCGATGTGGGAGGCGCTGAGCACGGTCCGCGACCTGGGGCGCTTGCAGGAAATCGCCTCGGTGCTGATCCGCTACGGCTTCGGCGACGTGGTCCGCCGCATCGGCATGGCCGACGTGCTGGAACGCGCCGGGCGCCTGCTGCACTGGCATAACGCCGAAGAGATGCTGCGCATGTCGGCGCCGCAGCGGGTGCGGCGCGCGTTGCAGGATCTCGGCCCGACCTTCGTCAAACTCGGCCAGGTGCTGGCCACGCGCGTGGACCTGCTGCCACCGGAGTGGATCGACGAACTCGGCGAACTGCAGAACGCGGCGCCGGCGTTGCCCTACGAACAGATCCTGCCGCAACTGCTCGAGGCATTGGGCGAGGCGCCGTCGGCGATCTTCGCCCAGGTCGAGGAGACTCCGCTGGCCGCCGCGTCGCTGGCGCAGACCCACCGCGCCTGGCTGCACGACGGCACCGCGGTGGTGATGAAGGTGCGCCGCCCCGGCATCCGCGACGTGATCGAGGCCGACCTGCGGTTGCTGGCGCGGCTGGCCGAGATCGTCGAGGCGCGCGCGGCCGACCTCAAGCGCTATCACCCGGCGGAGGTGGTGCATCAGTTCACCGTGTCGCTGCGGCGCGAGCTGGATTTCGCCGGCGAATGCCGCAACGCCGAGCGCATCGCCGCCAATTTCCAGGGCCACGACGAGATCCTGATCCCGCGCGTGCACTGGCAGTGGACCTGCGAAACCCTCAACGTGCAGGACTTCGTCGCCGGCATCGGCGGGCGCGATTTGGCCGGCGTGGACGCCGCCGGCCTGGACCGCCGCCAGCTGGCCCGCGTCGGCGCCGACATCGTGCTGAAGATGGTGCTCGAGGACGGCTGCTTCCACGCCGATCCGCACCCGGGCAACATCTTCTACCTGCCCGGCGAGCGCATCGCGGTGATCGATTTCGGCATGGTCGGGCGCATTTCCGAGCAGCGCCGCTACCAGGTCGTGCAGCTGCTGCATGGCCTGGTCACGCAGGAAGCCGAGGCGGTCACCGACGTGCTGCTGGAATGGACCGACGGCGATGCCGAGATCGACGAGGCGCGGCTGCAACTGGAGATCGCCGGCTTCGTCGACCAGTACCGCGGCGTGCCGCTGAAGGAGTTGCGGGTCGGGGCGATGCTCGGCGACGTCACCGCGATCCTGCGCCAGCACGCGCTGGCGCTGCCGGCCGACCTGGCGTTGATGATCAAGACCTTCCTGACCCTGGAAGGGGTAGGGCGCCAGCTCGATCCGGACTTCGACATGGCCAGTGCCGCGGCACCGTACCTGGAGCGGGTGATGCTGCAGCGCTTCGCCCCGCGCGCGATGGCCAAGCGCGGCCGGCGTACCGTGCTCGGCGCGCTGGAACTGCTCGGCGACCTGCCGCGCGACACCCGCCGGCTGCTGCAGGCGGCGCGGCGCGGACGGCTGCAGCTCAACGTCGAGACGACGTCGCTGAAGGGCTTCGGCGACCAGGTCAACCGCGCCGCGAATCGGCTGACCATGGGCATCGTCACCGCGGCGCTGATCATCGGCTCCTCGATCGTGATGAACAGCGTCGGCGGCGTCTCCAGCCGCTGGCTGCTGGCGATCGGCGTCGGCGGCTTCATCGGTGCGGCACTGTCGGGCGTGTGGATCCTGATTTCGATCTGGCGCAGCGGCCGCTGAGCGGAGTGGTTGTTGCTGCAAGCCAAGTCCGGTGTGCGGGCGCGTGGCGGCCAGGCCCGGCAGGGGCGGGCGATCTGCGGAACGGCAGCCACCCTTGGTGCAATTACGCGGTGGTTGCCCATTTCCATTTTTAGTAGTATTACTACTAACCATGGAACTGACCGAAACCCAGCAAGCGATTCTCGACCTGATCGCCCAGCGTATCGAGCACGACGGCGCGCCGCCGTCGCAGACCGAGATCGCCCGCGCCTTCGGCTTCAAGGGCGTGCGCGCCGCGCAATACCACCTGGAAGCCCTGGAGCAGGCCGGCGCGATCCGCCGCGTGCCGGGCCAGGCGCGCGGCATTCGTTTGGTGACCGGCGCGGCCGCGCCGGCCCCGGCGCCGCAGGTGGACAGCGCCGACATCCTGCGCCTGCCGGTGCTGGGGCGGGTCGCCGCCGGCCTGCCGATCGGCGCGGACATCGGTTCGGACGATTTCGTGGTGCTGGACCGGGTGTTCTTCTCGCCAGCGCCGGACTACCTGCTGAAGGTGCAGGGCGACTCGATGCGCGACGAAGGCATCTTCGACGGCGACTTGATCGGTGTGCACCGCACCCGCGACGCCCGTTCCGGGCAGATCGTGGTGGCGCGGATCGACGAGGAGATCACGGTCAAGCTGTTGAAGATCGGCAAGGACCGCATCCGCCTGCTGCCGCGCAACCCGGACTACGCGCCGATCGAAGTGCTGCCGGACCAGGATTTCGCCATCGAAGGCCTGTACTGCGGCCTGCTGCGCCCCAACCGTTGATTTTGGATATTGCACTACACCGCAGGCCGGATTTTCCCGACCCGCGACATCGCTGTTCGCCGCTGCTGTAGACCTGCCGGACGAATTATTTTTTCTTTGCCCCGCACTGTCTCAGCCCGTGCGATACCAGGCCGCTAAATTGAACCTACCCCGCAAATCATCCTCACCTCCGAAGGACACCAAAATGGACGAGAACAAGAAGCGCGCGCTCGCTGCTGCCCTGAGCCAGATCGAGAAACAGTTCGGCAAGGGTTCGGTGATGCGGATGGGCGATCGCATCATCGAGGCCGTCGAGGTGATTCCGACCGGCTCGCTGATGCTGGATATCGCGCTGGGCATCGGCGGCTTGCCGAAGGGCCGCGTCGTCGAGATATACGGCCCGGAATCCTCGGGCAAGACCACGCTGACCCTGCAGGCCATCGCCGAGTGCCAGAAGAAGGGCGGCACCGCGGCCTTCATCGATGCCGAACATGCGCTGGACCCGATCTATGCCGGCAAGCTCGGCGTCAACGTCGACGAACTGCTGCTGTCGCAGCCGGATACCGGCGAACAGGCTCTGGAAATCGCCGACATGCTGGTGCGTTCGGGTTCGGTCGACATCGTGGTGGTCGACTCGGTCGCCGCGCTGACCCCGAAGGCCGAAATCGAAGGCGAGATGGGCGACCAGCTGCCGGGCCTGCAGGCCCGCCTGATGAGCCAGGCGCTGCGCAAGCTGACCGGCAACATCAAGCGTTCCAACACGCTGGTGGTGTTCATCAACCAGCTGCGCATGAAGATCGGCGTGATGATGCCCGGCCAGAGCCCGGAAGTGACCACCGGCGGCAATGCGTTGAAGTTCTACGCCTCGGTGCGCCTGGACATCCGCCGCATCGGCGCAATCAAGAAAGGCGACGAGATCATCGGCAACCAGACCAAGATCAAGGTGGTCAAGAACAAGCTGGCGCCGCCGTTCAAGCAGGTCATCACCGAGATCCTGTACGGCGAGGGCATCAGCCGCGAAGGCGAGCTGATCGACATGGGCGTGGAAGCCAAGCTGGTCGAGAAGGCCGGCGCCTGGTACAGCTACGGCAGCGAGCGCATCGGCCAGGGCAAGGACAATTCGCGCCAGTACCTGCGCGACAACCCGCAGGTGGCGGCGAAGCTGGAAAGCGAGCTGCGCGAGAAGTTCCAGCCGACGGAAGTCGCGCCGAGCGCGGCCGAAGCCGAGGACGCCGACGCAGACGCCGAGGCGTGATGGTCTTCTGCCGGGGGAGCGGTGGAGTCAGTGCCGCTCGTCTCCCTCGGCAGTCTTGAGCAAGCCAGGAGGGCAGGTGCCAAGGACGGCACATTGACGATCATGGCGGGATAAGCCTGCATGGCTGACGACGAACAAGTACAGGAACCGCGCCGGCGCCGCCGGCAGCCGGAACAGACGCCGCTGCAGCGGGCCTTGGGCCTGCTGGTACGCCGCGAACATTCGCGCAAGGAACTGACCCGCAAATTGCGGGCACGCGGCGTGGAGCCGGACGCCGCCGCTGCCGCGGTGGAGCGCCTGGCGGGCGAGGGCTGGCAGGACGATGGCCGCTTCGCCGAACTGCTGGTGCGCAGCCGTGCCAATACCGGCTACGGGCCTTTGCACATACGCGCCGAACTGGGCACCCATGGCCTGGACAGCGAAGCCATCGCCACGGCGATGGCTGCCTTCGACGGCGACTGGAGCGAAAACGCCCGCGATCTGGTGCAGCGCCGCTTCGGCGCGGCCGGACCGGCGGATCTGCCGCAGCGGCGCAAGGCCGCCGATCTGCTGGCGCGGCGCGGTTTCGATGGCGACAGCATCCGCGCGGCCACGCGCTACGAGCCGGAGGACTGAGCGGGCCGGGCCTGCTAACCTTGGCGGATTGTCTTGTCCGGTTTCCGCACGCCCTTATCTTGAGGGGGTACGCCCGGAAACCCGTCCGCTCGTCTATAGCCAGCCCATGAACGCACCCGCCAAATTCTCCACCTCCCAGATCCGCAGCGACTTCCTCGAGTTCTTCAACGGGAAGGGCCACACCATCGTTCCGTCCGCGCCGCTGGTGCCGGGCAACGATCCGACGCTGCTGTTCACCAATTCCGGCATGGTGCAATTCAAGGACGTGTTCCTCGGCGCCGAGAAGCGCAGCTATGTGCGCGCGGCCGACGTGCAGCGCTGCTTGCGCGCCGGCGGCAAGCACAACGACCTGGATGCGGTCGGCTATACCGCGCGCCATCACACCTTCTTCGAAATGCTGGGCAACTGGTCGTTCGGCGACTACTTCAAGAAAGAGGCCATCGCCTGGGCCTGGGAACTGCTGACCCAGGTCTGGAAGCTGCCCGCCGAACGCCTGCTGGTCACCGTCTACCACACCGACGAGCAGGCCTACGAGCTGTGGCGCGACATGATCGGGGTGCCGCCGGAGCGGATCGTGCGCATCGGCGACAACAAAGGCGCGCCGTACGCCTCGGACAACTTCTGGCAGATGGCCGATACCGGCCCCTGCGGCCCCTGCACCGAGATCTTCTATGACCACGGCGCGCATATCGCCGGCGGTCCTCCGGGCTCGCCGGACGAGGATGGCGACCGCTTCATCGAGATCTGGAACCTGGTGTTCATGCAGTTCGACCGCCAGCCCGACGGCACCCTGGTGCCGCTGCCGGCGCCGTGCGTGGATACCGGCATGGGCCTGGAGCGCCTGGCCGCGATCCTGCAGCACGTGCACAGCAACTACGAGATCGACCTGTTCCAGACGCTGATCCGTCATGCCTCCGAGCTGACCGGCATGGCCGACCTGGAGAACAAGTCGCTGCGCGTGATCGCCGACCATATCCGCGCCTGCTCGTTCCTGATCGTTGATGGCGTGCTGCCGTCCAACGAAGGCCGCGGCTACGTGCTGCGCCGGATCATCCGCCGCGCCCTGCGCCATGGCTGGATGCTCGGCGTGCGCGAGCCGTTCTTCCACAAGATGGCGGCCACCCTGTCCGAGCTGATGGGCGAAGCCTATCCGGAACTGCCGGCGGCGCTGTCCACCGTGCAGCGGGCGCTGCAGGCCGAAGAGGAGCGTTTTGCCGAGACCCTGGATTCGGGCATGAAGATCTTCGACGAGATCGCCGCCCGCGCCAGCGGCACGATCCCCGGCACGGACGCGTTCCGCCTGTACGACACCTATGGTTTCCCGGTCGATCTCACCGCCGACATCGCCCGCGAGCGCGGCATGGACGTGGACATGGCCGGTTTCGAAAGCGCGATGGAGCGCCAGCGCGAGACCGCGCGTGCGGCCGGCAAGTTCGGCGGCGGCACCACGCTGCCGGCGGACCTGGTGGCGCAGCTGGTTCCGACGATGTTCCTGGGCTACGACGCGCTGCAGGCCGATGCGCTGAAGGTGGTCGCGTTGTTGAAGGATGGGCGCCCGGTCGAGTCGGTCGAGGCCGGCGATGCGGCGATCGTGCTGCTCGATCGCACCCCGTTCTATGCCGAATCCGGCGGCCAGGTCGGCGACCTGGGCCAGTTGAGCGCGGACGGCGTGCTGTTCCAGGTCGAGGAGACGCAGAAGTTCGCCGGCCAGTTCCATGGCCATGTCGGCCAGTTGCGCAGCGGCCGCCTGCAGGTCGGCGCCACGCTGTCGGCGCAGGTCGACAGCGACCGCCGCGGCGCCACCATCCTCAACCATTCCGCCACGCACCTGCTGCACGCCGCGTTGCGCGAGGTGCTCGGCACTCACGTGCAGCAGAAGGGTTCGCTGGTCGCGCCGGACCGGCTGCGCTTCGATTTCTCGCACTTCCAGCCGATGAGCGCCGAGGAACTGGCGGTGGTCGAGCGCAAGGTCAACGCGCAGGTACGCGCCAACCATGCGGTCGAAGTGCACCACATGGGCATGCAGGAAGCGCTGGACTTCGGCGCGATGGCGCTGTTCGGCGAGAAGTACGGCGAACGCGTGCGCGTGCTGAAGATGGGCGACTACTCCACCGAGCTGTGCGGCGGCACGCACGTGGCGCGCACCGGCGACATCGGCCTGTTCAAGATCACCAGCGAGGGCGGCGTGTCGGCCGGCGTGCGCCGGATCGAGGCGGTGACCGGGCAGGGCGCCCTGGACCATGTGGCGGCCGAAGAGGCCAAGCTGCACGAGGCGGCCGAGCTGGTCGGCGGCAGCGCCGGCGACGTGGTCGAGAAGATCCGCCAGCTCGGCGACAAGCACAAGCGCCTGGAGCGCGAGCTGGAGGCGCTGAAGGCCAAGCTGGCGTCCGGCGCCACCGCCGACCTGGCCGCCGCCGCGGTCGAGGTGGCCGGGGTGAAGGTGCTCGCTGTGCGCCTGGAAGGCTTCGACGCCAAGGCCTTGCGCGAGGCGATCGACCGCCTGAAGCAGCAGTTGGGCGACAGCGTGATCGTGCTGGCCGGTGCCAGCGAGGGCAAGGCGGCCCTGGTCGCCGGGGTGAACGGCAGCCCAATGGGCCGGGTCAAGGCAGGGGAACTGCTGAGCCATATCGCCGGTCAGATCTCGGGCAAGGGCGGCGGCCGCCCGGACCTCGCCCAGGGTGGTGGCGAGGACGGGCCCGCCCTTGCCCTTGCGCTCGAGGGCGTACCCGACTGGGTCAAGCAACATCTCCCCTGAACACGAACTCGCGCCGCCTTGCTGGCAGGGCGCGGCTTCCCTTAACATCGATCTTCTTTTCCCTTTCGTGATGGGGCGTCCCGGCTCGGGATGCCGTACCGGTGGGAATCACCGGTTCCCTGGAGAATTTTAAAAATGTTGATCCTGACTCGCCGGGTAGGCGAAACCTTGATGATCGGCGATTCGGTCACCGTGACGGTGCTTGGGGTCAAGGGCAATCAAGTGCGCATCGGCATCACCGCGCCGAAGGATGTCGCCGTGCACCGCGAAGAAATCTATCAGCGCATCCAACGCGGCGACGAGCCGACCTCGCATGGCGGCGGCCATGGCGATCAATCTTCCGATTGATGCGTCGAAAGGGTTTACCTGAGACCCTACAAACCGTTATCCTTCGCGCCCGGTCGCGGAATATCCGCAGCGTCTAGATCCGGAGTGATGCCCGAGCGGCTGAAGGGGCTCCCCTGCTAAGGGAGTATAGGGTCAAAAGCTCTATCGAGGGTTCGAATCCCTCTCACTCCGCCAGTGTTAAGGAAACGCCCGCAAATCAACGATTTGCGGGCGTTTTTCTTTTTCCCGACCTTGGACACTCGCTTGGACACTTCCATGCGAGTAGCGCACTACCTCACCCGCGGCGAGACCGGCCGCTACTACGTCCGTTTGCGCATTCGGGCCGCTGCGGCCGCCGCGCTTCGGGTCAATGTCTGCAAATGCAATGCAAAGCCCAGGGCGTCGGCGATAGGCAAGTGGCTACGCACTGCTGTAGGCCACGTTGCGATCTGTTGCGCACTGCTGTTGCCGCAGGGCGATGCGTGCTTGCTGCCTCCGCAGCCATCGCGCTGGCAGGACCAAGCGGGGATGGATGAGGCTTGAGGCGCCTCAGGGAAAGTCGGTCCTGGGGCTTGCATTCATAGCTGCAACCAGCGGGAGCGGATGCCGTTTCTGACCGTCGAAATCAGCGATAACAGCGATCTGTGCCTGTTTGCCGATCGATGGCACAGCATCGGGCGTTTGGGGCGATCCTCCGCCCCGGCCACGCCATCACCGCAAGTCCCTGTTTGATTGCATGGCTGCGGGACTCGCCGAAGCCGATGGCGTGACCCCCTTGCTGCGAACTCTGTCGTACTCGAAACCGTCTGCTTGGGGGCCGATCCAGAGCGCGCCTCGAAGGCCCTCATCCAAAACACTTGCGTCCAGATCCTTGCAAGACCGGGAGGCGTTGCATCGCGCCTCAGCTGCGAGCGTTGTCCCGTGCCTTGCCGACTGCGCTCTGGACCTTGCCGGCGCCCTTCTGCAGTTTGCCTTCGACTTCCTTCAGCTTGTTGCCGGTGACCTTGCCGACGACTTCCTTGACGCTGCCCTTGACCTGATTCTTTGCGCCTTCGGTGCGATTCTTGTCCATCGTTGACTCCGCGAGTAAGTGAGCACCCTTGAGCGGGCATCGCCAAGCTGCGCGCAGCGCGGTATGCCGCGAGTGAAGATTCGGCGTAGTCGAACGCGCCGGTTTAGCTCCTGGAAAGTTCGAGCGCCCGAGGGGATGCGAAGTTGTGGCGCGACTGCACTGTTCGCCTGCAGGTGTTTGACGATCAGGGTGGCTGCGGCATTGAAGGTGCGCGCGCGTCGAGGGCTGCCATCACGATCGGCTTTGCCCATTCCGGCACTTGCTCGAATTCCTCGGCGGTGAGCGGGCAGTGGATGCCGGACTTGTCCATTTCCAGCACCAGCAGGGGAGCGACTTGGCCATCCGCGTCCGCAGGGCTGCTGTTGTCGTAGACGTGCAGGGTGCTCAAATGGGGAATCAGCGCGATCAGGTTGGCGCGGGAGGCGTCGTAGCGCTGGCGAATCTTGGCTTCCGCAATGTCGTGCCCGCCACGCGCCACCCGGGCGGCCACGCGCTGCAGGTGAAGCTCCACGCTCGCCAGGCCGCAGAACCAGATCGTCACCTCGTGCCGCGCGCAAGCTTGGCGAATCAATGCGGGGATCGTGTTCGCGCCGAGCGTGGTCTCGAACGCGTAGTCCGTGCCTTCGGCAAGGGCGCACTCCAGTCGCCGCTTGCTTTCATGCCAGGCCTGGGCGTTGGCTTCCTCGAACGGCCATCCTTGTTCGGTCAGCGCTCGAGTGAAGGAATCCGGATTGAACCAGGTCGCCTGATCCTCTTGCAGCATCGCACCCAGCAGCGAACTCTTGCCGGCGCCGTTGACGCCGGCCAGGACCAGGATCCTGCCCACCACTTACAGGGATTTGCCCAGGGTGATTTTCTTGCCGCGTCGGGCGGGGCGGTCCAGTGCCCGGCTCAAGCCGCTGCCGTCCTTCACTGAGGCCAAGTGCTCGTCGAATTTCGTTTGCAGCGCCTTGAGCGACTGGGTGCGGGCAATGGCCGTGGATGCTGCGCTCGCTTCGGCCACCAGCCGGCGGTATTCCTCCGCGTCCACCACCACCGCTTCGGGGTAGTTGTGGTTGGTGACCACGATGGCGCCGTTCGCACGGACCTTGCGCATCAGTCCGGGCCAGCCTTTGGTCTTGATGTCGCTGGCCGGGGCTTTTTCCAGATCGGGGAAGTCCAGGGGAAGTTCCATGGGGGCGGACCGGAGGACGGGATAGGGTCGAGTCTACTTCCAAAATTACCATTTTGGTAAATTTGGACTATGCGCCGTTCACGGGTGCATCCAGCGTCCAAGGTGAAAAGAATGGGCGCTGCCTGTGGCGCATCGAGCGTGTCTAAATCTGAGGCGAAGCTGGGGAACGCGAACGCTTGTCCCGATACGGTTTGCGAGTATTTCGGCAGGCAGAGTTGGTCGCCAGCGATGACGGGATGCGTGAACGGTTGCCTTGCAGTCCGCCAGCCTTGGACAAGGCTGGCGATGGGTCCGTTTGCCGCTCTTCCCTTCTTTATCGGCCTTGGACCGCAGTCTGCGCGCAGACTGCGCTCTATCGGCTCGCACCACATCGCATGCGATGGCCAGCCTGCCGCTTCCGGCCAAGGCGTCGCCTCAGTTCAAGCAACTACGGTGTCTGGCACTCGAACACGCTGACGCTGCGCGGCGGTGCCAGGAATTCGCTGGCGCCTGCGGGCATGCTGTCGATCTGCAATGCGTCATCGGTGGAAAGCACCAGCTTCCAGTGCAGTTCCTCCTCCGACGAGGGCAGGGTGAAGTTCACTCCTTCGTGGTAGGCGTTGATGACGATCAGCAAGGTGTCGTCGTTGGCCAGTTCCTTGACCCCGGAGGTCTGCGCCTTGCCTTCCAGCAACAATCCGACCGAGCGCGCGCCGGCATCGGTCCAATGCGCGTCCTCCATCTGCGTGCCGCCGGGATTGAGCCAGGTGAGATCGCGCAGGCCGGCCTCTTCGTTGTACTGGCCGTTGAGGAAGCGCCCGCGGGTCAGGATCGGGTAGCGCTTGCGCAGTGCGCTCAGCGCCTTCACGAAGGCGGTCAGCCGGCCCTCGCTGAGGTCGTTGTCCCAGTCGAGCCAGGTGATCTCGTTGTCCTGGCAATAGGTGTTGTTGTTGCCGCCCTGGGTCTGCGCGCGCTCGTCGCCGGCGAGCAGCATCGGCGTGCCTTGCGCCAGCAGCAGCGTGGCCAGCAGGTTCTTGCTCTGCCGTTCGCGGAGCTGCAGGATCTCGGCGTCGTCGCTGGCGCCTTCCGCGCCGTAGTTGCAGGAGCCGTCGTTGTTGGAGCCGTCGCAGTTGTCTTCGCCGTTGGCCTCATTGTGTTTTTCGTTGTAGCTGACCAGGTCGCGCAGGGTGAAGCCGTCGTGCGCGGTGATGAAGTTGACCGAGGCCCACGGGCGGCGGCCGCGGCGATCGAACAGGTCGGCCGAGCCGGTGAAGCGGGTCGCGAACTCGGCCAGCATGCCGTCGTCGCCCTTCCAGAAGGCGCGGGCGTTGTCGCGGAACTTGTCGTTCCACTCCGACCAGCCCGGCGGGAAATGCCCGACCTGGTAGCCGCCCGGGCCGCAGTCCCAGGGCTCGGCGATCAGTTTCACTTCCGACAGCAACGGATCCTGGTTGCATGCATCCAGGAAGCCGCCGCGCTGGTCGAAGCCGGTGGGTTCGCGGCCGAGGATGGTGGCCAGGTCGAAGCGGAAGCCGTCCACGTGCATCTCGCCGGCCCAGTAGCGCAGCGAGTCGTTGACGAACTGGATCACCCGCGAGTTGCTCAGGTTCAAGGTGTTGCCGGTGCCGGTATCGTTGATGTAGTAGCGCTTGTCCTCGGCCAGGCGGTAGTAGCTGGCGTTGTCGATGCCGCGGAACGACAGGGTCGGGCCGAGTTCGCTGCCTTCGGCGGTGTGGTTGTAGACCACGTCGAGGATGACCTCCAGGCCCTGGCGGTGCATGGCCTTGACCATGTCGCGGAATTCGTCGCGGTGGCCGCTGGCCAGGTAGCGCGATTTGATCGCGAAGAAACCCAGGGTGTTGTAGCCCCAGTAGTTGCGCAGGTCCTTGTCGAGCAGGTGCTGGTCGTCGAGATAGGCGTGCACCGGCAGCAGTTCCACCGCGCTGACGCCCAGCTCCTTGATGTAGCGCAGCACCGATTCCTGCGCCAGTCCGGCACAGGTGCCGCGCAGCTCCTGCGGCACCTGCGGGTGGCGCATGGTGTAGCCGCGCACGTGCGTCTCGTACACCAGGGTGTCGCTCCACGGTGTCAGCAGCCGGGCGTCGTCGCCCCAGTCGTAGGTGTCCTCGACCACCACGCACTTGGGCATGAACGGCGCGCTGTCGCGTTCGTCGAAGCTGAGGTCGCCATCCGGGTGGCCGACGGTGTAGCCATAGAGCTCGTCGGCCCAGACCAGGTCGCCCTCGATTTCGCGGGCGTAGGGATCGAGCAGCAGCTTGTTGGGATTGAAGCGATGGCCCTCGCTGGGCGCGTACGGGCCATGCACGCGATAGCCGTAGCGCTGGCCTGGCTTGGCGTCGGGCAGGTAGCCGTGCCAGATCTCGTTGGTGTACTCGGGCAGGTCCAGCCGCGTTTCCGTGCCGGATTCGTCGAACAGGCACAGCTCGACGCGCGTGGCGTGCGCCGAGAACAGGGCGAAGTTGGTGCCCTGGCCATCGAACACGGCGCCGCGGGGAAAGGGGCGTCCTTGGCGGATGCGCGAGGGAGTGGCGTAGACGGCGCTGGCGGGGTGTCGCATCGGGGGAGGGCTCTCGGCCGGCGTGCCGGCGTAGGGAAAGAGCGCAAGCATTGACGCGGGTACCGTGCAGGACGCGTCATGGCATTCCGAGAGAGGCGTGAGGAGCGCGCCGTACGGCGCCGCTTCCGCGTGTGGTGGCGCCGGAGATGTGCGGCGCAGAGGCATTGGGGAGTGAACAGCCGATGCCGCATCGCGGATGTGCGAGTGCATTGCGCCAACGCGAAGAACCCGCCATCGGGCGGGTTCTTCGTGCGCTGCCCGCGCTGTGGCAGCGCTCGGGCTGGCGCCGCGGCTCAGCGCGGCAGGTCGAACAACAGGAATTCCGTGTCCTGCGCGTCGGCGAAGTGCAGCTCGGTCTCGTCGACGGTCTGCGCCGCGTCGCCGGCCTTCAGTGACTGGCCATTGACCGTCAGCGCGCCGCGGATGACCTGCACGTAGGCGCCGCGTCCGTTCGCCAGCGCGTAGTCGACGCGCTCGGCGCCGTCCAGGATCGCCGCGTAGATGCGCGCATCCTGGTGGATCCGCACCGCACCGTCCTCGCCCTGCGGCGCGGCGATCAGGCGCAGCTGGCCGCGCTTGGTCTCCGGCGCGAAGTGCTTTTCCTCGTAGCCGGGTTCGATCCCGGCGCGTTCCGGCATCAGCCAGATCTGCAGGAAGTGCACCAGCTCGCTGGCGGAGTGGTTGAACTCGCTGTGGGTGACCCCGGAGCCGGCGCTCATGCGCTGCACGTCGCCGTAGCGCAGCACCGAACCGTTGCCCATGCTGTCCTTGTGCTCCAGCGCGCCTTCGAGCACGTAGGAGAGGATCTCCATGTCGCGGTGCGCATGGGTGCCGAAGCCCTGGCCCGGCTGCACCCGGTCCTCGTTGATCACCCGCAGCGGCCCGAAGCCCATGTGGCGCGGATCGTGGTAGTGGCCGAAGGAGAAGGTGTGGCGCGAGGATAGCCAGCCGTGCTCGGCGCGGCCACGGGTATCGCTGGTGCGGATCTGCAACATGGAAAGCTCCTGGTAGTGGCGGTATGTGCAAGTGGGTCGATAGCAGGGCGGCGGCGATATCTGCTTGATTTCGTGGCTGCCTTGCGGTGAGGACAAGTATCCGCACTGTTGCCGGGTTTGAAAAACGGATAGATTCGGGGTCTATCATCGAAAAATTCGAATGCTCAAGATCAGCCTCGACGCGCTGCAGATCATCGACGCCATCGACCGCCGCGGCTCGTTCTCGGCGGCCGGCAAGGCGCTGTACAAGGTGCCGTCCACGATTTCCTACACGGTGGCCAAGCTGGAGGAAGACCTGGGCGTGCAGCTGTTCGACCGCCTCGGACCGAAGGTGGCGCTCACCGCGGCCGGGGCCGAGTTGCTGCGCGAGGGCCGGCACCTGCTGCGCGCGGCCGGCGATCTGGAACTGCGGGTGCGCCGCGTCGCCTCCGGCTGGGAGACCGAGTTCGCGCTGGGCCTGGATTCGGTGTTCGCGCCGGACTGCCTGGCCGAAGACATCACCGCGTTCTATGCGGTCGCCGACCGGACCCGGCTGCGGATCGTGCAGGAATCGCTGTCCGGCACCTGGGAGGCGCTGCTGGACCGGCGCGTGGACCTGCTGGTCGGCGCGGCCGGGGAGGGGCCCAGCGGCGGCGGCTATGTGGCCGAAGCGTTCGGCACGCTGCCGTTCGTGTTCGTGGTCGCGCCCACCCATCCGTTGGCGCAGGAAGCCGAGCCGCTCGGCCGCAGTCAGTTGGCCGAGCATCGCGCGATCGCGGTCGCCGATTCGGCGCGGCGGCTGCTGCCGCGCACGGTCGGGCTGCTGTTCGGCCAGGATGCGCTGACCGTGCCGGACATGCGCAGCAAGTATCTGCTGCAGGTGGCCGGGCTGGGCTTCGGTTTCCTGCCCGAACCCTACGCGCGGGCGGCGCTGGCGCGCGGCGCGCTGCTGCGCAAGCAGGTCGAGGAGCCGAAGCCGGACGAGGTGTTCCAGTTGGCGTGGCGCAGCGGCGAGGAGGGCGCGGCGCTGGCCTGGTGGCGCGCGCGCATGCGCCAGTCGGGGGTGTTCGAGGCGTGGCTGGCGCGGCTACAGGCGCGATTGGACTGAGCGTGGGCGGGTCTGTTCCGCTGGTGGTGCGCCATTGCCCGCACCGGCTGGCGATGCCGGGAGGATAATGGCGCATCCTCTTTTTCCAGGCGCAGGCACGGCCATGCAGGAACTGATCGCGCGTTACGGCCTGGGCCTGGTCTTCGTCAATGTGCTGGCGTTGTCGCTGGGGCTGCCGGTACCGGCATTGCCGACGTTGATACTGGTCGGTGCGACCTATGCGCTGCTCGATGGCAGCGCGGTGTGGAGCAGCCTGCTGGCCGCGTTGTCGGTCTCGATCGTGGCCAGCCTGATCGGCGACCTGGTCTGGTTCGGCGCCGGCCGCCGCTACGGCAACCGCACGCTGCAGTCGTTGTGCCGCCTGTCGCTGTCGCGCGATACCTGCATGAAGCAGACCGAGCGCTTCTACACGCGCTGGGGCGTGCGCGTGCTGGCGGTGGCCAAGTTCGTGCCCGGCCTGTCGATGGTGTCGGTGCCGATGGCCGGGGCGATGCGGGTGCGCCCGGGCGCGTTCCTGCGCTACGACGCGCTGGGCGCGGCGCTGTGGGCCGGTTGCGGGCTGCTGCTGGGCCTGGCGTTCGCCGACCAGGTGCAGGACGTGCTCGACTGGCTGAGCCTGCTCGGCACGCGCGCGGTGCTGCTGCTGGCGGGCCTGCTCGTGCTCTATATCGGCTATCGCGCGTGGCGCCGGCATGCGTTGCTGAAGTCGATGGAGACGTTGCGCATCGACGTCGACGAGCTGTACGCGCTGATGCAGGGCGAGGCGGTGCCGGTGCTGCTGGACATCCGCGCGCCGGGCTATAGGGCGATCGAGCCGTTCGCGATTCCCGGTGCGCTGGAGGTGGACGATCGCCGCATCGACGCCATCGTCGCGGCGTTGCCGCGCGACCGCAAGATCGTCATCTACTGCGCCTGTCCGAACGAGGTGTCGGCGGCGGTGCTGGCCACGCGCCTGCGCCAGCGTCACTACGAGGACGTGGTGCCGCTGCGCGGCGGGCTGGATGCGTGGCGTGCGGCGGGCTATGCGGTGATCGAGCTGGGCGGCGGCGTGGCGGCGCAGGCGCCGGACATCGGCGGCAAGGTCGCCGCGTAAGCGCGCGCTTGCGGCGCGGGCAGGGGCAAACGGAAGGGCAAAAAAAACGACAAGCGCAGGCTTGTCGTTTTTCATCTGACTGGTGCGCCCGGAGAGATTCGAACTCCCGACCGCCTGGTTCGTAGCCAGGTACTCTATCCAACTGAGCTACGGGCGCGTCGTCAGGCGCGGGATTATTCCCGAGTTCGGCCGATTCGTCTACAGCGGCGTGCGCCGATGCGTCGTCGGGCTGCGCAATGTTGCGCTCGCATGCCTGCAAATGGCTGGCGAACACGCAAAAAAAAACGACAAACCGAGTTTGTCGTTTTTTATCTGACTGGTGCGCCCGGAGAGATTCGAACTCCCGACCGCCTGGTTCGTAGCCAGGTACTCTATCCAACTGAGCTACGGGCGCGTCGTCAGGAGCGGAATTATTACCGAGTCGCCCGGACCCGTCAATGCCCTTCGCGGAAAAAATTCAGTCTGCGCTGCCGAGCAGGGCCTGCGCCACGGCCGCCGGCCGCTTCATCCAGGCGAAATGGTCGGCCGCGGTGCCGAGCTGCGCCGCATCCAGCGAGCGCAGATCGAGCGTGCGCGGCGCCATTTTGCGCAGCAGGGCGCGCAGCGAGGTTTGCGGCGCCATCCAGTCGTCCTGCAGCAGCACGCCGCGCGCCGGTGCGCTCAACTGCGCCAGCAGCGTTTCCAGGTCCGCTGCCAGGCCTGCAGCCGCATAGCGGCCGCTCAGGCCCACCCGCGCCCAGTCCGCGATCAGCGAGCGCGCTTCGGTCCCGCCGAAGCCGAGCCTGCGCCCATGCAGCACGCCCTGGCGCCGCGCCAGCCACGGCAGGAAGCGGTATGCCAGCGGCAACAGATACCGGCGCGGCGCGGCGAAATGGCGCCAGTACGGCGTGCCGCTGGCGACCAGCCACAGCTGGGCGAAGGCCTGCGGATGCAGCGCGGCGTAGCAGCAGGCGATTTGCCCGCCGAGGCTGTGGCCGCCGATGGCCGGCGGCAGCGCGCTGTGCTGCGCGATCGCGGCGTGGCTCGCCGGGAGGTCCTCGCACAGCAGTTGCCGGTAGCCCCAGTCCTGCGTGCGCGACGGGCGCAGCGTGCTGCTGCCGTTGCCGCGCCATTCGCGCAGGAACACGGCCACGCCCTGCGCGGCCAGCGCTTCGGCGAACGGCAGGTAATGACGCGCGGCCACGCCCAGTGCGGGCAGCCACAGCAGGGCCTGGCGCGGCGCTGCGGGAATGCGTGCGAGCAGCGTCCAACGATGGCCGTCGCCGGCGCTGGCCGGCAGCGCCGCGCTCGCCAGCGCGTGGGTGCTCATGCGTGGCGCGCGGCGCCGAAGTGGTCCAGCACCAGCACCTCGCTGCGGCCGGGACGGTAGCCGCCCTGCAGCGCACGGGCGACATAGTCGATCGCCGCCTCGCAGGCCACCGGCAGCGCCAGTCCCTGGCATAGCTGCGCGGCGATCGCCGAGGCGAGGGTGCAGCCGGTGCCGTGCGCCTGCAGCGGCAGCCGCGCATGGCTGAATTCGCTGCGGCTGACGCCGTCGTCGTAGCGGTCGATGACCCGATGGCCTTCGTCCAGGTGGCCGCCCTTGAGCAGCACCGCCTGCGCGCCGGCCTCGAGCAGCGCGGCGGTGGCGTGCTCGGCATCGTCGGCGTTCTCGATCGCACGGCCCAGCAGCAGTTGCGCTTCCGGGGTGTTCGGGGTGACCAGTGTCGCCAGCGGCAGCAGGCGACGGCGCAGCGCATCCAGCGCGTCGTCTTCGAGCAGCTTGGCGCCGCTGGTCGCGACCATCACCGGGTCCAGCACCACGAACGGCGGGCGGTATTCCTCCAGCGCATCGGCGACCAGGTGGATCACCGCGGCGTTGGCGAGCATGCCGAGCTTGACCGCGCCGATGTCGAAATCGGCGAAGCAGGCGTCGATCTGCGCGCGCAGGAACGCCAGCGGCGGCACGTGCACGGCACTGACCCCGCGGGTGTGCTGTGCGGTCAGCGCGGCGATCGCCGACAGCCCGTGCACGCGATGCGCGGCGAAGGTCTTCAGGTCGGCCTGGATGCCGGCGCCGCCGCCCGAGTCGGTGCCGGCGATGCTCAGTGCGGATACGACGGTGGGTTCGCTCATGCGCCGATTGTGCAGCGCCTGCCGCGGCTTGGCGATCGCGGGCTCAGCGCTGCTGGCGGCGGTAGTGCGCCTGCAGCGCGTAGATGGTGCCGACCACGCCGGTCAGCAGCGCCGGCGCCAGTAGCGCATCGAAGCCGACATGGCGGTAGGCCCAGGCGCCGAGCACCCCGCCGAGCAGGAAGCCGCCGATGATCAGCAGGCTCAGGCGGATGCGCCGCCGCGGCAGCGGCAGGCCGCGCAAGGCCTGGCCCAGGCCGATGCCCAGGTCGGTGAACATGCCGGTCAGGTGGGTGGTGCGCACCACCGCGCCGCTGTAGGTGGTGGTCATCGCGTTCTGCAGGCCGCAGGCGCTGGCCGCCAACAGCGCGCCGAGCAGTTGCTGCTGCTTGAACGCCTGCATCGCCGCCAGCAGCAGCAATGCTTCCAAGGCAAGCGCCACGCCGTAGCGGCGGCCCAGGCGCAGCCGGCTGTCCTGCACCACGATGCCGCTGAGCACGGCGCCGCCGAGGAAGGCCAGCACCACGCCCAGCAGGTTGCCGATCACGCGCAGGTCGCCATCGGCCAACGCCGCGCCGAGCAGGGTTGTGGTGCCGGTCAGGTGGGTCACCGCCTGGTGCTCGAAACCCAGATAACCGACCACGTTGACCATGCCGGCGACGCAGGCCAGCGCGCCGGCGAACGCCCAGGCCCAGCGCGGCAGCTCGAAGTTCATGCGCCGCGGCGGCGCCGCCGCGCGGCGCGCGACGGGCTGGGCGAGGGCGGCCGGCGCATGCGCCGCGGCCTACTTCGCGCCGTTGGCGGCGATCTCGGAGAACGTGCCGCTGTCCGGGTCGAACACCGCACCCCAGAAGCTGCCGCCACCGCCGCACACGCGCACCGCATCGACGCTGGGATCCAGCGCGCTGTCGTCGCGCGGCTTGAACGCGTTGACGTAGATCGCCTGCTTGCCGCGGTAGAGGATGCCGACGTACTGGCGGTCGTAGCTGCCTGGATCGGCGATCGCGGGCTGCAGTTGCGCCAGTCGCGTTTCCAACTGCGCGACCTGCTCCACGCTCGGCGCCCAGTAGCCGCTCACCGCGCCGTCGTGGCGCGCCGGGCTGTCGCGCGAACAGGTGTCGAGCACCTGCGCGGCGGTGCTGTTGCGGGTGACGATCCACGACTGCCCTGCCTTGATCGCGGTCGGCACGCTGGCCGGCCCGCGCGTGGTGGTACACGCGCCGAGCAGGGCCAGGGCCAGCGCGGCGCCGCCGAGGCGGCGTGCGCTGGCGGCGTTCACAGCACCTCCGAGGCGTAGTCGGCCAGGCGCGAGCGCTCGCCGCGGCGCAGGGTGACGTGCGCGCTGTGCGGCCAGGCCTTGAACCGGTCCACCGCATAGGTCAGGCCCGAGGTGGTCTCGGTCAGGTACGGCGTGTCGATCTGCTCGACGTTGCCCAGGCACACGATCTTGGTGCCGGGGCCAGCGCGGGTGATCAGCGTCTTCATCTGCTTCGGGGTCAGGTTCTGCGCTTCGTCCAGGATCAGGTAGCGCGACAGGAAGGTGCGCCCGCGCATGAAGTTCATCGAGCGGATCTTGATCCGGCTGGCGAGCAGGTCGTTGGTCGCCGCGCGGCCCCAGGCGCCGCCTTCCTGGTTGTGGGTCAGCACTTCCAGGTTGTCGGTCAGCGCGCCCATCCACGGCGTCATCTTCTCTTCCTCGGTGCCGGGCAGGAAACCGATGTCCTCGCCGACGCTGACCGTGGCGCGGGTCATGATGATCTCGCGGTAGCGCTGCTGGTCCATGGTCTGCGCCAGGCCCGCCGCCAGCGCCAGCAGGGTCTTGCCAGTGCCGGCGGTGCCGAGCAGGGTGACGAAGTCGATCTCCGGGTCCATCAGCGCGTTGAGCGCGAAGTTCTGCTCGCGGTTGCGCGCGGCGATGCCCCACACCGCGTGCTGGCCGCTGCGGAAATCGTCGACCAGCGCCAGCGTCGCCTTGCGCTCGCCGCTGACCTTGACCACGCGCAGTTCCACTTCGTCGTCGCCGGGCAGGTACAGGTACTGGTTCGGATGCCAGTCCTCGTCGTCGGCCAGCGCGATTTCATAGCAGGTGCGGCCGCGGTCGCTCCAGCTGCGCAGGTCCTGGTTGTGCTTCTGCCAGAAATCCTCCGGTAGCTCGATCGCGCCGGTATACAGCAGGCTGAAATCGTCGAGCGCGCGGTCGTTCTCGTAGTCTTCGGCGCTCAGGCCGCTGATCGCCGCCTTGATTCGCAGGTTGATGTCCTTGGACACCAGGATCACCGGCGTTTCCGGGCCGTCCTCGCGCAGCGCCAGCACCGCGGCCAGGATCTTGTTGTCCGGCGCCACGGTGCCGAAGCTGCGACCGGGCTCGACCGGGCGGGTCTGGAAGTACAGCCGGCCGATGCTGCCGCTGCTCTTGAGCTGGATGCCCTGCGGATGGCTGAGCGGGATGCCCGACTCGATCTGCTCGGCGCCGGCGCCCTCGATCAGCTCGTTGAGGAAACGGCTGACCTGGCGCGCGTTGCGGCTGACTTCGGACATGCCCTTCTTGGCGTTGTCCAGCTCCTCGATCACCTGCATCGGCAGGAACACGTCGTGCTCCTCGAACTTGAACAGCGCGGTCGGGTCGTGCATCAGCACGTTGGTATCCAGCACGTAGATGCGCTTGCCTCGGGTCATCGTGGATTCCTGGGAATGGGACAGGGAAAGACCATCACCGCCTGCGCAGGGCAGGGTGATGCGACGTGCGGGAAACGCGAATGATCACTGCTGGGCGGCGGCCTGCAGTGCGTCGAACACGGCCTGGGCGTGGCCGGGTACCTTGACCTTGCGCCAGCTGCGCAGCAGCCGGCCCGAGGGCGAGATCAGGAAGGTGCTGCGCTCGATGCCGAGCACCTGGCGGCCGTACATGTTCTTTTCCTTGATCACGTCGAACGCGCGGCACAGGGCCTCGTCGGCGTCGCTGACCAGCGGGAAACGGAAGCCCTGCTTGGCGCAGAAGTTGTCGTGCGACTTCAGCGAATCGCGCGAGACGCCGAGCACGGCGGCGTTGGCCTGCTCGAACTGCGGCAGCAGCGCGTTGAAGTCGATGCCCTCGGTGGTGCAGCCGGGGGTGCTGTCCTTCGGATAGAAATACAGCACCAGCCAGCGGCCGGCGTAATCGCCGAGCGTGGCGCTGGCGCCGCCGGACAACGCCAGCGGCAATGCCAGCGTGGTGCGGTCCAGGGTGTCGCCGTCCTTCATGGGGTGTCCTCCGCGTGCATCGCCATCATCTGCGTTCCACTGCGTCGATGTCCAGCGCGGATCAGAACTTCATCGGGTCCATGATCGCGTCCAGGTTCAGGTGGTCGCAGAACTCGAGGAAATCGTCGCGCAGCGCGGCGATGTGCATGTTCGCCGGCACCCCGATCGTCACCTGCGCCGAGAACATCTCCGCGCCGGTCTGCATCGCGCGGTAGCGGGTGCTCTGCAGGTTCTCGATGGTGATGCCCTGGCGGTCGAAGAAGTCCGCCAGCTGGAACAGGATGCCCGGCTTGTCGGCGGCGATGACCTCGACGATGTAGGGCAGCAGGTTGGATTGCGCCTGCTTGGCGCCGGTGCGGTACCACACCAGCTTCATGCCTTCCTCGCGGTCTAGCCGGGTCAGCATGGCTTCGAGCTTGGCCACCGCGTCCCACGAGCCGGTCGCCAGCGCAGTCACCGACACGTCGCGGCCGACCGTAGCCAGGCGCGCATCGACGAGATTGCAGCCGCTGTCGGCGATACGCCGCGTCACCGGCAACAGCGGCGACTCCGGATGCGTCGTATAGGCGTTGATCAGGAGGTGGTTTTCGGTCGGCGCGGGCCGGGGCGTGGTGTCTGTCAAAGGGGCTTCCGGCATTGCGTAGGATTGCGTAAGGCTGAACGGCGTCCGGGCGGTCGCTCGGTGCAGTATGCAGCATACTTGCCCGCGCTTTCGGGCCGCAAGTAACATGCGGGACGAATCGAAGTCCGTGCAGGCCGCACGCGGCCCTTTCTACCTACACAGCGAGCATCAGGCATCTTGTCCCTCTCCGGCATCATCACCGCCCTGGCCACGCCCTTCCAGGGCAATGGCGACCTTGACCTCGACGCCTGGCAGCGGCTGCTCAAACGGCAGCTGGACGGCGGCGTGCAGGGCGTGGTGGTGGCGGGATCGACCGGCGAGGCGGCCACGCTGCTGGACGAAGAGTACGACCTGATCCTGCGCGAGGCGGCGCAGGCGCTCGGCGGGCGCGTGCCGCTGCTGGCCGGCACCGGCCTGTCCGGCACCGCCAAGACCGTCGCGCTGACCCGCCGCGCCGCGGCCAACGGCGCGCAGTACGCGCTGGTGGTGACCCCGCCGTACGTGCGTCCGACCCAGGCCGGCCTGCTCGCGCACTACCTGCAGGTGGCCGAGCACGGCGGCCTGCCGGTGGTGCTGTACAACGTGCCCGGGCGCACCGGCTGCGATCTGCTGCCGGAGACGGTGGCGCAGCTGGCGCAGCATCCTCAGATCGTCGGCATCAAGGAAGCCAGCAGCGATCCGCAGCGCATCGCCGCGCTGCTGGCGTTGCGTAGCGACGGCTTCGCCGTGCTCAGCGGCGACGATGGCAGCGCTGCGCAGGCCATGCTCGGCGGCTACGACGGGCTGATCTCGGTCGCCTCCAACGCCTTGCCGGCCGCCTACCGCCGCCTGTGCGACCTGGCGCGCGCGCGCCAGGCCGAGCCGGCGCAGGCCTGGGACGCGCGCCTGCAGCCGTTCCACGCCTTCTGCGGCATCGAATCCAACCCGATCCCGGTCAAGGCGCTGCTGCAGCGCGCCGGTATCGGCCAGGGGCTGCGGCTGCCGCTGCTGCCGCTGTCCGCGGCGCACCACGCCACGGCCGACCGTCTCGCCACCGACGCAGCCGCGTTGGAAGAACTATCCAGCCGCGAAACGCTCGCGGCCTGACCCTCAGGAGATTTATCGATGCGTGCTTCCGTTCCCTACGTCCGCGTGCTGTCGGCCGCCGTGCTGGCGACCACCATGGTCGCGGCCACCAGCGGTTGCAGCTGGTTCCACAAGGGCAAGCCGCGCGGCGACTATGCGCTGGCTCCCGAAGCGCGTCCGCTGGAAGTGCCGCCGGATCTGACCGCGCCGGACACCTCGGCGGCGATGAAGGTGCCGGCGCTGGCCTCGGCCACGCAGCGCCCCGGCGCCAGCAGCGCGCCGGGCCAGGCGCCGGCGGCGTCGAACAGCGGTTTCGTGGTGCCGGGCGCGCGCGATCAGGTGTTCGGCCAGGTCGGCGACGCGCTGGGCGGCATCGAGGGCGTCACCATCGCCAGCCGTGCGCAGGTGTTGGGCTCCTACGACGTAGCCTACGAAGGCAGCAACTTCCTGGTCCGCGTGGTTGCGGTGGATGCCGGCGTGTACGTGTCGGCGGTCGATCCGCGCGGCATGCCGGCCAACGGCGATGCCCCGGTCAAGCTGATCGCGGCGCTGAAGGCCAAGCTCGGCCATTGAGCCGGCATCGCTGGCCGGCGTTCGCGCCGGCTGTTGCGATAAACAGAGACGGGCGCCGCAGGGCGCCCGTTTCGTTTTGGAGAGGATGCTGGCGCGGTTCCAGGAAACCCTTGTAGCAGCGGCTTCAGCCGCAACAGGCGTTACCGATGGAGCCTGTCGCGGCTGAAGCCGCTCCTACAACAACCGCTCTGCCTCGACGGCTACTTCAGCAGCAGCGGCAGCTTGTTCGGCTTGCCGTCCCACTCGGCGGCGTCGGGCAGCGGTTCCTGGCGCGTGGTCAGCACCGGCCAGGCCTTGGCCAGCTCCGCGTTGAGCGCGACGAAGCCTTCCTGACCGGCCGGCACGTCGTCCTCGGGATAGATCGCGTTGGCCGGGCACTCCGGCTCGCACAGGGTGCAGTCGATGCACTCGTCCGGATCGATCACCATGAAATTGGGACCCACGTGGAAACAATCCACGGGACACACTTCCACGCAGTCGGTGTATTTGCACTTGATGCAGTTTTCGGTGACGACAAAAGGCATGGTTCGATCCGGCGGTTAAGCGCGCAATTCTAAAGCAGTCGGCGCCGGTGCGTGGAGAACGCGTGGTGGCGGTGGCGGCGCGGGTCCCGCCGCGCCGCGGCCGGCAGGCCGTGCGGCACGGCTTGTAGGCGGCGCCGGGGGCGTGCGGGGATCAGTCGCCGATACCGCCGTGGCGTTGCGCCAGGCGGTACAGGCCGCGTGCGGCGAGGTCTTCCGGGTGGCTGTGGACCAAGCTGCCCAGCGCGCGCAGCGCATGCGCGTAGCGGTTCAGCAGGCCGCTGCCGCCGATCAGGTGCACGCTCGGCGCCAGCGGCAGGCGCGCGCGCAGTTCGTGGCCGATCAGCAGGCCGGACAGGTAGGACGGCGCGGCGGCCGCGTTCAGCCGCTCGAACAGGCCCAGGCTGCGCACGCCGAACAGGTGGTGCAGCAGGCCGCCGGACTCGCCGCTGCGCTGCAGGCCGGCGTCGAAGCCGGTCTCGTCGAAATGCCCGTCGTCGGCATCCATCAATCGCGCCAACAGGCTGTGCTGGCGCAGCAGCGCGTACAGCTCGCCGGTCATCATCGTGGCCAGGGCGGCGATGCGGCCGTGTTGCAGGTCGACCCATTTGCTGTGGGTGCCGGGCAGGCACACGCTGTGGCCGGCTGCACCCGGTGCGTCCTGCGCGAGCACGTCGAGCAGCCCGATCAGCTGGGTCTCCTCGCCGCGCATCACGTCCGGCACCGCCTCGGCGCTGCTGGCCACGCCGGGCACGAACCACAGCGTGCGCCCGGGCAGGGCCGGGTCGTGCAGCGGCTGCATCGCCGCGGCCAGCGCGGCGGCGTCGGCCGGGCAGGGCGCGTAGGGCAGTTCGATCCAGCCGTTGCGGCTGCCGATCATGCCGCACAGCACCACGTCGCCGGGCCAGCCGTCGATCAGCGCCGCCAGGGTCGCGGCGAAGCGGCCCTGGCAGGCGCCGATGCCCTGGTCGCTGCGGCGCTGCTCGAGGACGCGGCCATCGGCTGCGAGCCGGTAGCCGCGCAGGCTGCTGGTGCCCCAATCGATGGCGATCATGCGCTGGCGATACGTCCTTCGGGCAGGCCGGCGACGCCGACCGCGGCGACGAACAGCCCGCCGGCCTGCGGCGTGCTCAACAGTTCGTCGTCGGCGTGGTCCATGCGCGAGGTGCTCAGGTACAGAGTGCGGCCGTCGGCGCCACCCAGCGCCGGGCAGGTGGGGTGCTTGACCGGCAGCGCGACGCTGCGTTCGACGCTGCCGTCGGGCCGGTAGCGGACCACGCGCCAGGCGCGCCACTGCGCGTTCCACAGGTGGCCTTCGGCATCGACGATGGCGCCGTCGGGTTCGGCGCCGGGGTGGTCGAGTCCGGCGAACACGCGGCTGTTGCTGGTCTGCGCGTTGGCGGCGTCGTAGTCGCAGCACAGGATCTGCGGGCGCACCGAGTCGCAGTAGTACAGCGTGCGGCCGTCGGCGCTGAAGCAGATCGCGTTGGGGATCGCCACGCCGGGCAGCGGCAGGCGGCGCAGGCCATGGCGTGCGGACCACTGGTAGAAGCTGCCGACCGGGGCCTGGTCGGCGCGTTCGCTCATGGTGCCGAACACGAAGTTGCCGTGGCGGTCGGCGCGGCCGTCGTTGGCGCGGGTGTCGTCGCGCTCCGGTTCCAGGTCGGCGAGCTTGTGCAGCGGCAGGTCGGTCGCGTCGGCGGCGCTGGCGTCGGGATCGGCGGCGTACACGCCCTTGGCCAGCGCCAGCAGCAGGCGGCCGTCGTCGAACAGGCCCAGGCAGCCGGGGCGATCAGGCAGGGCCCAGTGCCGCGTGGCGCCGCTGGCCGGGTCGTGGCGCCACAGCTGGCGTCCGTCGATGTCGACCCAGAACAGCGCTTGCCGGCGTTCGCACCAGACCACGCCTTCGCCGTGGGTGCAGCGGCTGTCCACCGCCAGCGTGGCGGTGTGGGCGGGGGAGGACGTAGCGTTCATGGACTCACTCACCATTCGGCGATGCTGCCGTCGGCGTGGCGCCAGACCGGGTTGTGCCAGTCGGGCGGATTTTCGTTGGCATGGCGCAGGCGCTCCTCGTCGATTTCCACGCCCAGGCCGGGCTTGGGCAGTGCGGCGATGCTGCCGCTGTCGTCGCAGGCGAAGTCTTCCTTGTTGATCACGTAGTCGAGCAGGTCGGCGCCTTCGTTGTAGTGGATGCCGATGCTCTGTTCCTGCAGCACCGCGTTGTGCGAGACGAAATCGACCTGCAGGCAGGCCGCCAGCGCGACCGGGCCGAGCGGGCAGTGCGGGGCCAGGCCGACGTCGTAGGCGTCGGCCATGCTGGCGATTTTCAGGCATTCGGTGATGCCGCCGGCATGCGACAGGTCCGGCTGCAGCAGCGACAGGCCGCCGGCCTGCAGCACCGGTTTGAAGTCGAAGCGCGAGAACATGCGTTCGCCGGCCGCGAGCGGGATCGGCGTGGACGCCGCCAGGCGCGGATAGTATTCGGCCAGTTCCGGCAGCACCGGTTCCTCGACGAACAGCGGCTTGAACGGCTCCAGTTCGCGCAGCAGCACGCGCGCCATCGGCGCGGCGACGCGGCCGTGGAAATCGATGCCGAAGTCGATGCTGGTGCCGAACGCCTCGCGGATCTGCGCGACCTTGGCCACTGCGGCGTCCACCGCGCGCGGCCCGTCGATCAGCTTCATTTCCTCGGTGCCGTTGAACTTGAAGGTGTCGAAGCCCAGCTCGCGGTAACCCTGGATCTGCGCGATGGTCGCCGACGGGCGGTCGCCGCCGACCCAGCGATAGGTCTTCATGCGGTCGCGCACCAGCCCGCCTAGCAGTTCGTACACCGGCACGCCCAGCGCCTTGCCCTTGATGTCCCACAGCGCCTGGTCGATGCCGGCGATGGCGCTCATCAGGATCGGGCCGCCGCGGTAGAAGCCGCTGCGGTACAGCAGTTGCCAGATGTCGTTGATCCGCGACGGATCCTTGCCGATCAGATAGCCGCTCAGCTCGTGCACCGCGGCGTCGACGCTGCGCGCGCGGCCCTCGATCACCGGTTCGCCCCAGCCGGTGATGCCTTCGTCGGTTTCGATCTTCAGGAACAGCCAGCGCGGCGCGGCGTGATAGGTGGTGAGGCGAACGATCTTCATGCGTGGTCCAAGTAGGCTTGGCGGAAGGCGGCGGCCTGCGCCTGGGTCTGCGCCAGCGCCTGCCCGGGCCGGTACAGTTCGCCGCCGATGCCGGCGCCGATCGCGCCGGCGGCCAGATAGTCGCGCAGCGTGTCGGTGTTGACTCCGCCGACCACGAACAGCGGCACCGTCGGCGGCAGCACCGCGCGCAACGCGCGCAGGTGGCCGGGGCCGTAGGTGGCGGCCGGGAACAGCTTGAGCATCTGCGCGCCAGCGTCGAGCGCGTCGAAGGCTTCGCTGGCGGTGGCGAAGCCGGCCACCACCTGCAGGCCGCGCGCGACCGCGTGGCGGATCACCGGCGGCCGCGTGTTCGGGGTGACGATGAAGCGCGCGCCGAGATCGGCGAGGGTGTCGACGTCGGCGATCTTCAGCACGGTGCCGCCGCCGATCCAGCAGCGCTGGCCGAACGCCTGCACCGCCGCGCCGATGCTGTCGGCCCAGCGCGGCGAGTTGAGCGGGATCTCGATCGCGTCGTAACCGGCCTCGGCCAGCGCACCGACATGGTCCAGCGCGTCGTCGGGGGTGAGGCCGCGCAGGATCGCGATCAGGGGAAACTGGAACGGGGAGACGGCGGACATCGGCTTACCTGGCAACGTGCGTGGAGCGAAAGGCGTCCACTGCGACGTCGTCATCGCGCGGCCGCAGTGGCGCGCAGGTGAGCGACCGTCCCGTTGGCGACGAACGGGCGGACGCCATCGACCGGTGCGCTGGCGGATCGTCCTGCTCATCGACGCTGGCGCGGTGCGCCGGCGCCTTCACGAGGCGGGTGTGGCGGTGGGACGGCGTCGCGGCGGGAGTCGCGACTGGCCGATAGCCTGCGCGCGCGAAGATATGCTCGGCAAATGAAATTTTAGACATATGCTATTCCGGTGGTGAATACGCATCTTCTTGCTCAGGACGCTTTCCGTTTATGACCGCTGCCGCCAATCCCTGGTTCAACGCCGCCCGCCTCAAGACCCGGCATCTGTTGCTGCTGCTGCAGTTGCACGAGCACCGCTCGGTGCTGCGCGCGGCCGAGGCGGCGAGCATGACCCAGCCGGCGGCGTCCAAGCTGTTGGCGGAAATGGAGGATCTGCTCGGGGTCAAGCTGTTCGAGCGGCATGCGCGCGGGGTGGAGCCGACCTGGTACGGGCAGGTGCTGATCCGCCGCGCGCGTTCGGCGATGTCGGAGATCGGCCGCGCGCAGGAGGAGATCGCGGCGCTGCGCGAGGGTCGCATGGGCCAGGTCTCGATCGGCACCGTGGTCAATCCGGGCACCAACCTGGTGCCGCAGGCGATCGCCGAGGTCAAGCGCGAGTTCCCCGGCATCCTGGTACGGGTGGAGATGGACTACAGCCGGCCGCTGGTGGCCAAGCTGCTGGACGGCCAACTCGACATCGTCATCGGCCGCATCCTCGGCCCGTACGGCGGCGACGAGCTGGAGTTCGAGCCGCTGGCCGACGAACCGCATTCGGTGGTGGCGCGCGCCGGGCATCCGCTGTCGGCGCGCACCGACCTGCGCCATGCCGACCTGGCGCGCTACGGCTGGGTGCTGCCACCGGTGGACAGCGTGCTGCGCGCGCGGCTGGACGCGATGTTCATGGAGCACGGCGTGCTGCCCCCGCAGAACGTCATTGAGACCTCGTCGTTGCCGGTGATGACCAGCCTGTTGCGCGGCAGCGACCTGCTGGCGGCGCTGCCGGCCGACGCGGTGGCGCCGTACGTGCAGGCCAAGCTGCTGACCGTGCTGCCGATCGCGCTGGGGGTGCGGATGGAGTCGTTCGGCATCATCCGCCGCCGCGACTACATGCTGCCGCCCGGCGCCGAACGCGTCCTGCTGGCGCTGCGCAACGCGGCCAAGCGCCTGTATCCGGAGCGCGCGTCGGGCTGAGCGGAGACCGCGGAGGCGCCGTCTTATGATGCCGGGCGGACGATCGGGCGGATGGTGTGTCGTGGGTCGTGGGTCGGCGACTGTCGGCATGCGGTGCGGAGCGTGGTTACGGTCGACTCAAGGTCCGCTGGTTCGACCTTCTCTAATGCCATCCAGCTAGTCGAAAAAAGTATAGCTTAGCGTGAATTTTTCATTTGCTTAACGCGAAATTCACTTCTAGGCTCAGTCGATCGTGACCGCTGTCGCGGCGCGCCGCTCATTGCGACGCCCGCCACGCCTAGCGATACGGCAGCGAGCCGTTGGCTTGTCGCCGTCACAACCAGCAAGGCGGCGCGTACGCGCGACCGTCATCCGTGTGTGCATGTGTCCTGGGAGGGAAACATCATGTCATCGCGTCACTACCGTGGTCCGGCCTCGCCGACCGCAGCGGTTCGTCATACCTGTCTTTTGCGTCGCTCGGCCATGGCGCTGAGCATCGGCCTGTTGCTCAGCGCGCAGGCGATGGCACAGGACGCCGCGGACAGCAGCAAGAAGAAGAGCGCCGATCCAGTGACCCAGCTCGACGCGATCGAGGTCAAGGGCGTGCGCGCCAGCCTGATCAAGTCGCAGACGATCAAGCACGATGCCGAGCAGATCGTCGACTCGGTCAGTGCCGAAGACATCGGCGCGCTGCCCGACCGCAGCGTCACCGAGACCCTGCAGCGGGTCAGCGGCGTGACCATCGACCATTTCATGGCACGCAACGATCCCGATCATTTCTCCGCCGAAGGCAGCGGCGTGATGATCCGCGGCATGACCCAGGTGCGCGGCGAGCTCAACGGGCGCGACAGCTTCAGCGCCGCCAGCGGCCGCGGACTCAGCTTCGAGGACGTGCCGGCCGAACTGATGGCCGGCGTGGACGTGTACAAGAACCCGTCGGCCGAGATCATCGAAGGCGGCCTCGGCGGCACGGTCAACCTGCGCACGCGCATGCCGTTCGACCAGCCGGGCCGGGTGATCGGCTTCACCGCCGACGAGAACTACGGCGACTTCAGCAAGACCTACAAGCCGTCCGGCTCGTTCCTGATCAGCGATCGCTGGAACACCGGCGTCGGCGAGATGGGGCTGATGCTGGACGTTGCCTATTCTGAACTGGCCACCCGCAGCGACGGCATCCAGATGGAGCCGTTCGTGCGCCGTACCGATCCGGCGCTGCTGGCCGGCACCGATTTCGACAAGGTCTACGTGCCTGGCGGCGTCAACTGGCGGCAGTTGGACTTCGAGCGCAAGCGCAAGGGCGTTGCGGGAGCGTTCCAGTGGCGGCCCAGCGACGACACCGAAATCTACGTGCAGTACATGCGCTCCACCTACGACATGAACTGGCAGGAGCGCGCGGCGTTCTTCAACGACGACACCAATGCGGTCGGTCCCGCCCCCGGCACCACCTTCACCTATGACGCTGACGGCCGTTTCGTCAGCGGCTCGCCGGTGTCCAGTTCCTGGCGCGGCAACGTCACCGGCAACGACGGCGTGCGCTTCTACACCGACAACCGCTACTCGCAGCAGAGCACCACCACCTCCGATCTGTCCGGCGGCTTCAGCCACAAGCTCACCAGCAACCTCACCGTGCGCGGCGACATGCAGTTGGTGCAGTCTGAAAGCAATTCGCTGGACTTCACCGTGTTCAGTTCGATCTACCTGCCGGGCCTGAACTTCGACCTGAGCGGCAAGTACCCGTCGGTGTCGATCGCCGATACCAGCTATACCTCCGACCCCTCCAATTATTTCTGGAGCGCGGCGATGGACCACCTGGCCAAGAACCGCGGCCGCGAGCTGGCCACGCGCTTCGACCTGGAATACACCTACGACGACAATGCGTGGCTGCGCACCTTCCGCGCCGGTATCCGCGCCACCGACCGCACCCAGACCAACAAGAACTCCGGCTACAACTGGGGCGTGATCAGCGACAACTGGGCGATGATTCCCGGTACCGCCAACGGGACCGGCCTGGCCGACCTGGCCAGCTACTCGCCCGAGTCCTCGCAGCTGTATTCGTACTCGAACCTGTTCCGCGGCAAGATCGGCGTGCCCAACAGCCTGTACTTTCCCACCAATGCCGCGGTCAAGGACTATGCCGGCACCTCCAAGCTGATCCAGCAGCTGGTGGCGCTGCGCGGCTGGGGCTGGGCGCCGGACCAGTACCAGTTGCAGGACACCAACCGCCAGTTCGAGCGCACCCAGGCGGCCTACGCGGTGTTGTACTTCGGCAACGACAACGCGCTGGGCGTGCCGGTGGACGGCAACGTCGGCGTGCGCATCGTGCAGACTAAGACCGAGGCCGCCGGCTACGGCCAGTTCCCCGACCTGTCGGCCACCGCGGGGTCGGACGCGCTCAAGGCGCAATACACCGGGCAGTTTTTCCCCAACAACGCGCAAGGCAGCTACACCAACGTGCTGCCGAGCTTCAACATGCGCTTCAAGTTCTCCGATGCGCTGCAGTGGCGCATCGCCGCGTCCAAGGCGATGGCGCGTCCGGACTACATCCAGCTGCAGCCCTATCTGTTGCTGGAGGCGACCACCGAGGACGACGGCAGCGTGTCCAAGTGGACCGGCACCGCGGGCAATCCGAACCTCAAGCCGATGAAGGCCACCCAGTACGACACCGCGCTGGAATGGTATTTCGACACCAGCGACATGATGTACCTGACCCTGTTCTACAAGAGCGTCAAGGACTACATCTCCACCCAGACCACCACCGAGACCTACGGTGGCCAGGACTGGCTGGTGACGCGGCCGTTCAACATGGCCAAGGGCCGCATCCGCGGTTTCGAATACGGCTACACGCAGTTCTTCGACTCGTGGCCGGGCTGGCTGAGCGGCTTCGGCGTCAATGCCAACTTCACCTTCGTGGACAGCAGCGGCGGCGTGAATTCGGCGACCGATCCGTATACGCAGACCACCGTCACCGGGGTGAGCCTGCCGCTGGAAGGCCTGTCGCGGCGCAGCTACAACCTCGCCGGCATCTACGAGAAGGGGCCGTTGTCGGTACGCCTGGCCTACAACTGGCGTTCGCGCTACCTGCTGACCGCCAGCGACGTGTCGACCAAGCTGCCGACCTGGTCGGACGACTACGGCCAGCTCGACGCTTCGGTGTTCTATCGGTTCACCCCGCACCTGCAGCTCGGTGTCCAGGCCAACAACCTGACCAATACCGTGACCAAGGTGTTGATGGGGCCGACCTCCTATGCCGACGGCGAGGTCGACAACCACCTGTACACGCGCAGCTGGTTCGTCAACGACCGCCGCTACTCGCTGGTGCTGCGCGGCAACTGGTAAGCGGCATCCGCCAAGGCGTTTCCTGGCCCGCATGCGCCCCGCGCATGCGGGCTTTTTCGTGCCGCCGCTCCGAAACCGGCGCTGCCTTGCAGGTGCGCCGCTATTCATGGTTGTGCACGTGTTTCGTATGTAAAAAAAGGTATAGCTAACTGTAAATATTTCATTGGTTTGCGTGGGCGACTGCGACCTATTCTCACCTCCGAGTCGTGATCGCTTTCGATCGCGTGCGCGTCGCGATCATCCCGTGCGCGTCCGGACTTGCGGCCAGCACTCCATTTCGACCCGGTGCGGCCGGACAACTAGAAGCGGCGACGTTGCCCTTGGCGCGATCGCCAGATCGTTTGCACATTGTGTCCTGGGAGGGAAACACCATGTCAGCGCCCCATCACCATTGTCCGCCTGCGCGGACCGTGGCGCCCCGTGCTACCCGTTCGATTTCCGGCTGCGGCGTGCGCCGCTCCGCCATTGCCCTGGCCGTCGCCGCGCTGGTCGCCGCGTCCGCCGCGCAGGCTCAGCAAGCCGAGCAGACCGCGCCTGCGCAGGCCGACGCTGCCACCACGCAACTGGATACGGTGCAGGTCAGCGGCACCCGCAGCAGCGTGACCAAGGCGCAGCTGGTCAAGCAGAATTCCGAGCAGATCGTCGACTCGATCGTGGCCGAGGACATCGGCAAGCTGCCCGACAACAACGTCGCCGAGGCGCTGCAGCGCATCTCCGGCGTGCAGATCGCGCGCAACTACGGCGAGGGCAGCAGCATCGCGATTCGCGGCCTGACCCAGGTCCGCACCGAGCTCAACGGCCGCGACATCTTCACCGCCAACGACGGCCGCGGCCTGAGCTTCGAGGACGTGTCGGCGGAACTGCTGGCCGGCGTCAACGTCTACAAGAATCCGTCCGCGGACATGATCGAAGGCGGCCTGGGCGGCACCGTCGACCTGCGCACGCGCCTGCCGTTCGACTACGACGGGCGCAAGATCGCCGGCAGCGTGCAGTACAACCACTACGACCTGGCCGACGACAGCAAGCCGGCGTTCTCCGGCATGTACAGCGACCGCTGGCAGACCGGCATCGGCGAGATCGGCCTGCTGCTGAACTACTCGCAGCAGACCAGCCCGTTCCGCCAGGACACCATCTCCATCGAGCCGTGGTACACGCAGACCGATCTGCCTGGCTACGAAGGCCAGGGCATCTCGGTGCCGCATGGCGCCGGCACCAACACCACGGTCGGCGAGCGCAAGCGCAAGACCGGCGCGTTCGCGCTGCAGTGGCGGCCCAACGACGACGTCGAGGTCACCGCGCAGGTGCTGCGCTCGGACTACGATTTCCGCTGGCACGACTATTCGTTCTTCGCCTACAGCGGGCAGAACCCGATGCAGGGCTACGACGACATCGTGGTCAACGACCGCAACGAGTTCGTCAGCGGCACGTTCCAGAACACCCCGGCCGATTCCAACACCAGCCTGACCGAGCGCCATTCGGTGACCACCGACTACGCGCTGGGCGCCAAGTGGACGGTGTCGCCGAACCTGACACTGAGCACCGATTTCCAGTACATCGATGCCACCACCAAGGGCACGCGCTACATCCTCGGCACCGGCATGGACACCACGCCGCTGTACACCATCGACTTCCGCGGCGACCTGCCGCGCCTGTCGGTGACCGATGCCGCCGGCAACCCGGGCTACCTGGCCGACCAGGCCAACTACAGCGGCTGGAAGTTCCACCTGGACAACAAGGACGATAACAAGGCCACCGAGTTCGCCTGGCGCAGCGACATGGACCTGGCGTTCGACGACAGCTTCGCGCGCAGCTTCAAGGCCGGCGTGCGCTATACCGACCGCGACGCGCAGAACAAGGGCAACGTGTGGCGCTACATGTACCTGGGCGCGCCGTTCTCGCAATACCCCGATGCACAGGTGATGCAGAATCCGATCACCGATTTCTTCCGCGGCGATTCGCAGACCTTCGGCCCCAGGCTGACCCCGTCCGACACGCTGGTCGACAACTACGCGGAAGCGTTGAAGGTGTTCGGCGCCTCGCCGCTGAGCTTCGCGCCAAACAACATCAACGGCCAGGGCGAGAAGACCTACGCCGCCTACGGCGTGCTGCGCTTCGGCGTGGACAGCGGCGCGATTCCGTTCGACGGCAATATCGGCCTGCGCATCGTGCGCACCAAGGTCGACTCGCAGGGCGTGCGCACCGGCACCGACGCCGAGGGCGGCGGCCTGCTGCCGGTGGACGTGCAGCAGACCTACACCGACGTGTTGCCGAGCCTGAATCTGCGGTGGATGCTCACCGACACGCTGCAGTGGCGCTTCGCCGCCTCGCGCGGCATCTCGCGCCCGGATCTCAACGAGCTCAACCCGAACCTGAGCCTGGGCACCGCCACCGGCAGCGACGGCACCACCCGCCGTACCGGCTCGGCCGGCAATCCCGACCTGCGGCCGATGAAGGCCGACCAGTTCGACACCGCGCTGGAGTGGTACTTCGGCAAGGGCTCGATGATGTATGGCACGGTGTTCTACAAGAAGGTCGACGGCTTCATCGCCGATGCCGTGTTCGAGGAAGTCTATGGCGGGCAGACCTGGGAGATCACCCGCCCGGTCAACGGCAAGGACGGCAGGATCAAGGGCGCGGAGCTGGGCTATACCCAGTTCTTCGATTTCCTGCCGGGCTGGCTGAGCGGCTTCGGCCTGCAGGCCAACTACACCTACGTGGACAGCGAGGCGCCGAGCCCGACCGCCACCGACACCAACGGCCAGGCGCTGACGGTGCCGTTGCAGGGCTTGTCCAAGAACAGCTACAACCTGATCCTCAGCTACGAGCTGTCGCGCTTCCAGGCGCGCGTGGCCTACAACTGGCGCAGCGACTGGCTGGTGACCACGGCCGGCAACGGCACCGGCAATCTGCCGGTGTACAACAAGGGCTTCGGTCAGCTGGACGCGTCGGTGCGCTACAACATCGACGACGTGTGGTCGGTGTCAGTGGATGGGGTCAACCTGCTCGATACCCGCAACGAGAGCTACCTGGGCGTGGAATCGCGCTACCGCGACTTCGTGATCAACGACCGTCGCTATGGCCTGACCCTGCGCGCCAGCTTCTGAGCACGGCGCAGTCGATCCGCTCTTGCCCGCGCAGCGTGGCCGGAGCGGGGCTTTCCTGCCGATGGCGTGGCCGTCGGTTGCAATCGGAGTAGGGCGCACGATGCGGCAACATCGCTTGCTGGGATTCGACGCAGTGCCTGGCATGTCGCAGCGTGCCGGGCGGCTGCGTTTGGCCTGGTGGGCTCTGCTGCTTTCCTTGCTGTGCAGCGTGGTTCCGGCACTCGCGGCGCCGTCGCTGCCTTACCAGTTCCGCAGCGTCGCCATCGGCGGCGGCGGTTTCGTCAGCGGCCTGCTGTTCCATCCGGCGCAGCAGGGCCTGCTGTATGCGCGCACCGACGTCGGCGGCGCCTACCGCTGGGACGCCGCGTCCGCGCACTGGGTCGCCTTGACCGACTGGCTCGGGCCGGACGACCAGAACCTGATGGGCATCGATGCGTTCGCGATCGACCCGCACGATCCGCAGGCGCTGTACCTGGCCGCGGGCACCTATCTGCACCCGCGCGCAGGTAATGCGGCGATCCTGCGTTCGCACGACCAGGGGCGCAGCTTCGTGCGCACCGATCTGCCGTTCAAGCTGGGCGGCAACGAACTGGGCCGCGGCAACGGCGAACGGCTCGCGGTCGACCCCAACGATGGCCGCGTGTTGCTGCTCGGTTCGCGCGATGCCGGCCTGTGGCGCAGCGCCGACCGCGGTGCGCATTGGCAGCGGGTAAATTCCTTTCCGGCGGTGGCCACCGGGCCGTCGGCCAGCGCGGAAAACCATGCCGGACGCCGCCAGCAGGTGGGGATCTCCTTCGTACTGTTCGACCCGGCCAGCGCCGCCGGCGCTGGCGCTTCGCAGCGGATCTACGTCGGCGTGTCCACGCCGGAACAGAGCGTGTTCGAATCCGCGGACGGCGGACGCAGCTGGCGGCCGCTGCCGGGGCAGCCGACCGGATTGCGCCCCAGCCACATGGTGCGTTCCAGTGCCGGCATCTACTACCTCAGCTACGGCGACCAGCCGGGTCCGGACCTGATGGCCGACGGCGCGGTCTGGAAGTACGAACCGGCCGCGGCACGCTGGACCGACATCACCCCGGTGCCGCAACCGCGCAGCGGGCCGGGCTTCGGTTGGGGCGCGGTGGCGGTGGACCCGCGCCAGCCGGATACGCTGATCGCCAGCACGTTCCGGCGCTACCAGCCGGGCGAGGACATCTACCGCAGCACCGATGGCGGGCGCAGCTGGGCACCGCTGTTCCCGCGCTCGCGCTTCGTGCACGACGCGGCGCCGTGGACCGCGCAGGCGCGCCCGCACTGGATGGCGTCGCTGGCGATCGATCCGTTCGACAGCGACCGCGCGCTGTTCGTCACCGGCTACGGCATCTGGGCCTCGCGCAACCTGCGCGCCTTCGATGCCGCCGATGGCGTGGTGCAGTGGTGGTTCGCCGACGCCGGGCTGGAGGAAACGGTGCCGCTGGACCTGCTCAGCCCGGCGCAGGGCGCGCACTTGCTCAGCGCGCTCGGCGACATCGATGGCTTCCGCCACGATCGCCTGGACCGCGCGCAGTCGCAGTTCGCCGGGCCGCGGCTGACCAACGGCGAGAGCATCGATGCCGCCGGCCAGGCACCGCAGCTGGTGGTGCGCAGCGGTACGCTGCGCGAGCGGCGCGACGGCGAGGTGCGCGCGGCATGGTCGCGCGATGGCGGCGCCAGTTGGACGGCATTCGCCAGCGAGCCGCCGGTGGGCGAGGGCGCCGGGCATATCGCGATCAACGCCGACGGCAGCCGCGTGATCTGGTCGCCGCGCAACGGCGGCAGCGCCTGGGCCAGCGACGACTGGGGCCGGCAGTGGCAGCGCGTGGAAGGCTCCTCGGGCAGCTTGCTGATCGAGGCCGACCGGGTCGATCCGCAGCGCTGGTACGCGGTGGATGCGGCCGGCGGCCGTTTTTCTCTCAGCGAGGACGGCGGCCGCCGGTTTCGCGACAGCGGCGTCGAGGTCGGCGCGCCGTCCGCTGCCGAGCGCACCCGCCCGCAGCTGCGCCCGGATCCGGCGCGAGCCGGTGTGGTCTACCTGGCCAGTCCCAGCCACGGCGTGCTGCGCTGGCAGGACGGCCGTCTGACCGTGCTGTCGAAGGTGGACGAGGCGCGCTCGCTGGGCCTGGGCCGGGCGCCGCGCGATGGCGCCGCGCCGATGCTGTTCCTCGCCGGCAGCGTGGACGGCGTTGGCGGGCTGTTCCGTTCCGAAGACGAGGGCAAACACTGGCAGCGGATCGACGACGACGCGCACCGTTTCGGCCGCCCCTATGCCGTCACCGGCGATCCGCGCGTGGTCGGCCGCGTCTACTTCGCCACCGGCGGCCGAGGCATTTTCTATGGCGATGCACCGTAATCCTTGCGGCCAACGCAGCGTCCGCATCCTTGCGCCGGCACGCGCAGGCGGCGCTGCGCCATGCTTCCTCTTGCCGTGCGCGCCGACGCCGGCCGCACCCATCACCCCAGGATCGATCCGATGAGCGCACGCCCGACCCGTTGTCTGCGATGGCTGGCCGTAGTGGCGTTGGCTGCGTTGCCCGCATCGGCCTGGGCGGAGTTGCAGCTGCCGTTGCTGTTCGCCGACGGCGCGGTGCTGCAACGCGATGTGCCGATGCGCGTGTGGGGCTGGGCCACGCCGGGCGCGCGCATCCAGGTGGGTCTGGACGGTGCCGCGGCGACCGCCGTCGCCGCCGCGGACGGGCGCTGGCAGGCGCAGTTGCCGGCGCATGCGGCCGGTGGACCGTATGCCTTGGAGGTGCAGGGCGACGGTGTGCAACGCCGGATCGGCGATGTGCTGGTCGGCGACGTGTGGCTGGCCAGCGGCCAATCCAATATGGAGTGGCCGCTGGCGCAGGCGCGCGACGGTGCGCGCGAGGTGGCCGCGGCCAACGATCCGCAGCTGCGCCATTTCAAGGTACCCAAGTCGTGGTCGCCGCAGCCGCAGCGGCAACTGGCCGGCGGCGAGTGGAAAGCCGCCACGCCGCAGGACGCCGGCGCGTTTTCCGCGGTCGGCTATTTCTTCGCGCGCGAGTTGCGCAGGAGCACCGGGGTGCCGATCGGCATCATCGACAGCAGTTGGGGCGGCAGCGCGATCGAGGCATGGATGGATGCCGCGGCGCTGGGCATGGATGCCGCGCAGACCGAACACAGCATCGCCGCGCTGCAGGCCAAGGATGCGCAGACCCTGGCTGCGGTGCGGCAGCGCATCGTGCGCTGGCCGGCGGTGGCCGATGGCGCCGAGCAATGGCGCGACGCCGACCTGGACGACAGCGACTGGGACCGGATCGCGGTCGATCGCAACTGGGAGGCCAGCGGCTACGACGGCATGGACGGCATCGCCTGGTACCGCACCGCCTTCACCCTCAGCGCGGAGGAAGCCAAGGCCGGCGTCACCCTGGGGGTCGGCCAGGTAGACGATTCGGACGTCACATACGTCAACGGCCAGCCGGTCGGACATACCGAACAGCGCTGGAACCTGCCGCGCGTGTACCGCGTGCCCGCGGCCGCGCTGCACGCCGGAGTCAACCGCATCGCGGTGCAGGTGACCGACCTCAGTGGCGGTGGCGGCCTGCATGGCGACGACAGCGAACGCTTCGTGCAACTCGGCGACGGCACCAAGCGCCCGTTGCAAGAATGGAAATTCCGCCCGGCCAAGGTGAGCGTGACCCTGGACGACGGCAGGAACCAGCAACCGACGCTGCTGTACAACCGCATGATCCATCCATTGCAGCCGTTCCCGCTCAAGGGCGTGATCTGGTACCAGGGCGAGAGCAATGCCCACGAAGGCGGCGCGCTGCGTTACCGCGAGCAGTTCGCGACCTTGATCCGCAGTTGGCGCCAGGAGCGCGCACAGCCGCAGCTGCCGTTCCTGTGGGTGCAACTGGCCAATTTCCAGGCCGGGTCCGACAAGGGCGACCTGAGCCCGTGGGCGCAGCTGCGCGAATCGCAGTCCATGACCCTGGCGCTGCCGGCGACTGCGCAGGCGGTGACCATCGACATCGGCACGCCCGGCGACATCCATCCGACCAACAAGCAGGACGTCGGCCATCGCCTGGCGCTGGCCGCGCGGCATGTGGCCTATGGCGAACGGCTGGTCTACAGCGCGCCGGTGTTCGCGCAGGCCGAGTTCGGCGGGCATGCGGTCGCGCTGCGTTTCGATCCGATGGGCAGTGCGCTGGCGGTACGCGGCGGCGGCCCGTTGCTGGGCTTCAGCGTGGCCGGCGCCGACCGCCGTTTCCATCCGGCGCAGGCGCGCATCGATGGCGATCGGGTCGTGGTCGAGAGCGCCGAGGTGGCGCAGCCGCAGGCAGTGCGCTATGCCTGGAGCGAAAACCCGGCCGAGGCCAACTTGGTCAACCGCGAGCAGTTGCCCGTTTCCCCCTTCCGAACCGATACCTGGTGACACGGAGTCCGACCCGCATGCATTGCCTCGCTTCCCGCACGCTCCTCGCACGCCGCCGCTGGCGCCCGCTGCTGACCACGGCGCTCGCGCTCGGCCTGGCCGCTTGCGCGCCGGAGCAGGCGGCCATCGATGCCGGGACGGCCAAGCCGGATGCTGCCACACCCGCCGCGGGCCAGCCTGCCGGCGCAGCGGCCGTGGCGCCGGCGCCGATCCCGCAACTGCTCAGCAAGGACGGCAAGCACGCGCTGCTGGTGGATGGCGCACCGTTCCTGATCCTCGGCGCGCAGGTCAATAACTCCAGCAACTATCCCGCCGTCCTGGACAAGGTGTGGCCGGCGATGCAGTTCCTCGGACCCAACACCGTGCAGGTGCCGATCGCCTGGGAGCAGGTGGAACCGGAGGAGGGCAAGTTCGATTTCTCCTTCGTCGACACGCTGCTGGCGCAGGCGCGCGCGCACAAGGTGCGGCTGGTGCTGCTGTGGTTCGGCACCTGGAAGAACAACGGCCCGGCCTACACGCCGCACTGGGTCAAGACCGACAACGTGCGCTTCCCGCGGGTCGTCACCCGCGACGGCAAGACGCTGGGTTCGCTGTCGCCGCTGGCGCCGGCCACACTTGACGCCGATCGCAAGGCCTTCGTCGCCTTCATGAAGCACCTCAAGCAGGCCGATCCGCAGCGCACGGTGCTGATGGTGCAGCCGGAGAACGAGCCGGGCACCTACGGCAGCGTGCGCGATTTTTCGCCGCTGGCGCAGCAGGCCTTCGACGGCCCGGTGCCCGAGGCGCTGCTGCAGAAACTGGGCAAGCCGCCGGGCAGCTGGGCGCAGGTGTTCGGCGCCGACGCCGACGAGTTCTTCCACGCTTGGCATATCGGCCACTTCATCGACCAGGTGGCCGCGGCCGGCAAGGCCGAGTACCCGCTGCCGATGTACGTCAACGCGGCGTTGCGCGGCCCGTTCAATCCCGGCCAGCCCGGTCAGTACGCCAGCGGCGGCCCCACCGACAACGTGCTCGACGTGTGGAAGGCCGCTGCGCCGCACATCGACCTGCTGGCGCCGGACATCTACATGCCCGAGCACCGCACGTACACCACGGTGCTGGAGCGCTACGCGCGGCCGGACAACGCGCTGTTCGTGGCCGAGACCGGCAACCGGCCCGAATACGCGCGCTACCTGTACGCCGCGCTCGGCCACGACGGCATCGGCTGGTCCACCTTCGGCATGGACTACACCCGCTATTCCAACTATCCGCTCGGCGCCAAGGTGGTCGACGAGCCGACCATGGCCCCGTTCGCGCTGGGCTTCAAGGCGGTGGGCATGGGCATGCGGCCGTTCGCCAAGGCCGCTGCGGAAGGCAAGCTGCACGGCACCGCCGAGGAACCCGGCCAGCCGGTGCAGGAGTTGCGCCTCAACGAGCGCTGGAGCGCGACCATCACCTATGGCGTGCCGCAGTTCTGGTTCAAGGGCACGCCGCCCGGCAATCCCGAGCCGACCGGCGCGGCGCTGATCGCCGAACTGGGCCCGGACGAATTCCTGGTTACCGGCTACCACGTGCGGGTGACCCTGCACCCGGCCAGCGCCGCGACCGCGAACATGGTCTACGACCGGGTCGAGGAAGGCTTCTACGATGACACGCAGTGGCGGTTCCAGCGCAACTGGAACGGCGATCAGACCGACTACGGCGTCAATTTCTCCGATGTGCCGCAATTGCTAAAGATCACGCTGGCCACCTACTGACACCTCGGCGCCGCCAGCGTGCGGCGCCGTCACCCGCTACAGAGGGAGTGAACATGTACAACGCGAACCGTCCCGTCCGCCCGGCGATGAAGCCGCTGCCGCGCCTGCTGGCCTTGTCGCTGGCGCTGCTCGCCGCCGGCATCCACGCGCAGGAAGTGAAGAAGGACGCCGACGGCGTCACCGTGCACCCCAGCGCCAAGGGCGCCGCGCCGGTGCGGCTGCAGGTGGTGGACAGCGGCATCATCCGCGTCAGCGCCGATCCGGACGGCGATTTCAAGCGCACCCCGAGCCTGATGCGGGTGCCGGTGCAGGGCGACACCGCCTACCAGTTCGACGAGCAGGGCGACACGGTGCGGGTCAGGACCACCAAGGTCACCGCGCAGGTGTCCACGGTCGATGGCCATGTCAGTTTCGCCGACGCCGAGGGCAAGCCGCTGCTGGCGGAAGTGGCCGGCGGGCGCAGCTTCGCGCCGCTGAAGGTGGAGGGCACCTCCTACCTGAGCACGCGCCAGCGCTTCGCCTCGCCCGACGACGAAGCCTTCTACGGCTTGGGCCAGCACCAGCAGGGCTGGATGAACCAGAAGGGCCGCAACGTCGAGCTGCTGCAGAGCAATATCGACCTGGCGGTGCCGTACCTGGTGTCCAGCCGCAACTACGGCATCCTGTGGGACAACAATTCGATCACCCGCATGGGCGACCCACGCGGCCTGCAGCCGCTGCCGGCGTCGCTGAAGCTGTACGACGCCAAGGGCAAGCCGGGCGCGCTGACCGCGCGCTATTCGGTCAACGGCAAGCAGGTGGTCGAGCGCCGCGAGAAGGAACTCAACTACCAGTACATCAAGGACCTGGCCAAGTTCCCGGCCAAGGCCAAGCCCAGCGACAAGAGCCGCATGCAGGTCAGCTGGGAAGGCGAGATCGAGGCCAGGAGCGGCGGCGAGCACAGCTTCTCGCTGTACTCCAGCGAGTACGCCAAGCTGTGGGTCGACGGCAAGCTGGTGGTCGACCGCTGGCGCCAGAACTGGAACCCGTGGCACAACGAGTTCACCCTGGCGCTGCAACCGGGCCAGCGCCACAAGATCAAGGTCGAGTGGGACCTGATCGACCCGAGCTACATCGCGCTGCTGCACCGCGACCCGCTGCCGGCGGCCGAGGCCAAGGACCTGTCGCTGTGGTCCGAGGCCGGGCAGATGATCGACTACTACTTCGTCGCCGGCGCCGACGCCGACCAGGTCATCGCCGGCTACCGCGAACTGACCGGCAAGGCGGTGCTGCTGCCGAAGTGGGCCTACGGTTTCTGGCAGAGCCGCGAACGCTACAAGAGCCAGGACGAGTTGGTGGCCGCGCTGGCCGAGTACCGCAAGCGCAAGCTGCCGATCGACAACATCGTGCTCGACTGGTCGTACTGGCCGCAGGACGCGTGGGGCTCGCACGACTTCGACAAGGCGCACTTCCCCGATCCGGATAGCATGGTCAAGTCGGTGCACGACATGCACGCGCAGATCATGATCTCGATCTGGCCGAAGTTCTATCCGACCACCGCCAACTACAAGGAACTCGACGCCGCCGGGCACATGTACAAGCGCAACGTCGAAGTCGGCGAGCTGGACTGGATCGGCAAGGGCTACAAGAACTCGTTCTACGATCCGTATTCGGCCGACGCGCAGGCGATCTACTGGCGCCAGATCAACGACAAGCTCAACAGCAAGGGCTTCGACGCCTGGTGGATGGACGCCGACGAGCCGGACGTGCACTCCAACCTGGACATCGGCGAGCGCAAGGCGCGCACCACGCCGACCGCGCTGGGCCCGTCCACCGAGTTCTTCAATTCCTATCCGCTGCCGCACACCCATGGCGTCTACGAAGGCGACCGCGCCGCCGACGGCAAGCGCGTGTTCATCCTATCGCGCAAGGGCTATGCCGGCACCCAGCGCAATGCGGTGGCGGTGTGGAGCGGCGACATCGTCTCGCGTTGGGACGACATGCGCGACCAGATCTCCGCCGGCGTCAACGTCTCCATGTCCGGCCTGCCGAACTGGACCTTCGACATCGGCGGCTTCGCGGTGGAGAAGCGTTACGAGGACCAGGACCCGGCGCACCAGACCGAATGGCGCGAGCTCAACACGCGCTGGTTCCAGTTCGGCGCGTTCGTGCCGCTGTTCCGCTCGCACGGCCAGTTCCCGTTCCGCGAGATCTGGAACATCGCCCCGGAAGGCACGCCGTACTACGCGAGCATGGCCTACTACAGCCGTCTGCGGTATGCCTTGCTGCCGTACATCTACACGCTCGCCGGCGACACCTATCACCACGACGGGGTGATGATGCGCGGCCTGCCGATGGACTTCCCGCACGATCCCAAGGTCGCCGACATCAACGACGAGTACCTGTTTGGACCGGCCTTCCTGGTCGCGCCGGTGACCCGTTTCGGCGCCACCTCGCGCCAGGTCTACCTGCCGGCCGGGACCTCGTGGATCGACTTCAATAGCGGCAAGCGCTACGACGGCGGCCAGAGCATCGACGCCGCCGCGCCGCTGCAGCGCATGCCGCTGTTCGTGCGCGCCGGTGCCATCGTGCCCACCACCACCGTGCAGCAATACGTGGACGAGGTGCCGAACGCGCCGCTGACCGTGGTCGTCTATACCGGCGCCGACGGCCAGTTCTCGCTGTACGAGGACGACGGCAAGGGCTATGGCTACGAGAAGGGCGAGTTCAGCCGCATTCCGCTGCGCTGGAACCAGGCCAAGGGCGTGCTGACCATCGGCGCGCGCGAAGGCAGCTGGCCGGGCATGCTGGCCAAGCGCACCATCAACGTGCGCTTCGTCGATGGTGTGCGCGAGGAGACCGGGGCACTGGAGCCCAAGGCCGACGCCAGCGTGCAATACAGCGGCAAGCCCTTGAACGTGGCGCGCAAGGCCGCGAAGGGTGCCAAGCGCAGCAAGGCGAAGTGATGGCCGCGGTACGCGGCAACCCGGGCGGGAACGGTGCCGTGGCGCGGGTGGCGTTGCGGCGTGTTTGCGGCGCGAGCGGTGCCGCTTCGCGCCCGGATTCGCTATGGGGTCAGTGTGGGCGAGTGGCCTGCGCCTGCCTCGCTTGGCCGCACGTGCGTCCGCCGCAGGCGAACGGAGGTGCAGGATGCGCATTACGTTGACCCGCCGCGAACTGTGCAAGGCGATCGGCGGCGGCCTGGTCGCCGGTCTCGCGGTGCCGGGCGCTGCGCTCGCTGCTGGTGCCGATGCCGATGCCGGTGCCGAGACTGCGGGCGTGCCGGTACCGGCAATTGCCGCCGAACCGGCCGCGCTGCAGCTGTGGTACCCGCGCCCGGCCACGCAATGGGTGGAGGCGCTGCCGGTCGGCAACGGCCGGCTCGGTGCGATGGTGTGGGGCGGCATCGCCCACGAACGCCTGCAGTTGAACGAAGACACGCTGTATGCGGGCCAGCCCCACGATGCGACCTCGCCGGAGGCGTTGGCGGCGTTGCCGCAGGTGCGCGCGTTGATCTTCGCCGGCCGCTACGCCGAGGCCGAGGCATTGGCCGATGCGAAGATGCTGTCGCGCCCGCGCAAGCAGATGCCGTACCAGCCGCTGGCCGATTTGCTGCTCGACTACGACCGTGCCGACGGCATCGACGGCTATCGGCGCGAACTCGACCTGGACACCGCGCTGGCCAGCACCCGCTTTGTCTCGGGCGACGCCACGCATGTGCGCGAGGTGTTCGTCTCGCCAACCGAACAGTGCATCGTGGTGCGCCTGTCCTGCGATCACCCCGGCCGCATCTCGCTGCGCATCGGCATCGACAGCCCGCAGGCCGGCGAGGTCACCGAAGAGCAGGGTGCGTTGCTGTTCGCCGGGCGCAACGCCGGTTTCGCCGGCATCGAAGGCGGGCTGCGCTTCGCGTTGCGCGTGCTGCCGCAGGCCACTGGCGGCCAGACCCGCATCGAGCGCGGGCGGATCCGCATCGAAAACGCCGACGAGGTGGTGCTGCTGCTGACCGCCGCCACCAGCTACCGCCGCTACGACGACGTCGGCGGCGATCCGCTCGCGCTCAGCGCCACGCAACTGCGCAAGGCGGCGGCGCTGCCCTATGCGCAGTTGCTGCAGCGGCATCTGGCCGAACACCGGCGGCTGTTCCGCCGGGTCGCGATCGACCTGGGCAGCAGCGCCGCCGCGCAGCTGCCCACCGACGAACGCGTGCGCCGCTACGCCGACGGCAACGATCCGGCGCTGGCCGCGCTCTACCACCAGTACGGCCGCTATCTGCTGATCAGCAGTTCGCGGCCGGGCAGCCAGCCGGCCAACCTGCAAGGCGTGTGGAACGACCTGATGCAGCCGCCGTGGGAGAGCAAGTACACGATCAACATCAATACCGAGATGAACTACTGGCCCAGCGAAGCCAACGCCCTGCACGAATGCGTGGAACCGCTGGAAGCCATGCTGTTCGATCTGGCAGAAACCGGCGCCCGCACTGCGCGGGCGATGTACGACGCGCCGGGCTGGGTGGTGCACAACAACACCGACCTGTGGCGCCTGGCCGGGCCGGTCGACGGCGTGAAGTGGAGCCTGTGGCCGATGGGCGGCGTCTGGCTGCTGCAACAGCTGTGGGACCGCTGGGACTACGGCCGCGACCGCGCCTACCTGCAGCGCATCTATCCCTTGTTCAAGGGCGCGGCCGAGTTCTTCGTCGCCACCCTGGTACGCGATCCGCAGACCGGCGCGATGGTGACCAACCCGTCGATGTCGCCGGAGAACCGGCATCCGTTCGGCGCCGCGCTGTGCGCTGGCCCGGCGATGGACGCGCAATTGTTGCGCGATCTTTTTGCGCAGTGCATCAAAATGGGCCGCTTGCTGGGCGTGGACGCGGCCTTCGGCGAGCGCCTGGCGGCGCTGCGCGCACAGCTGCCGCCGGACCGCATCGGCGGCGCCGGGCAACTGCAGGAGTGGCAGCAGGACTGGGACATGCAGGCCCCGGAAATCCACCATCGCCACGTCTCGCATCTGTATGCGCTGCATCCGTCCAGCCAGATCAACCTGCGCGACACCCCGGCGTTGGCCGCCGCCGCCCGGCGCTCGCTGCAGCTCCGCGGTGATAGCGCTACCGGTTGGGGCCTCGGCTGGCGTCTGAACCTGTGGGCGCGGCTGCACGACGGCGAGCACGCGCATCGTATTCTGGCGATGCTGCTGGCGCCCGAGCGCACCTATCCGAATCTGTTCGACGCGCATCCGCCGTTCCAGATCGACGGCAACTTCGGCGGCACCGCGGGCATCACCGAAATGCTGCTGCAGAGTTGGGGCGACAGCATCTGGCTGTTGCCGGCGCTGCCGCAGGCCTGGCCGCAGGGGCAGGTGCGCGGTCTGCGCGTGCGCGGTGCGGCGGGCGTGGATCTGGCCTGGCGCGATGGCCGCCTGCAGCATGCGCGACTGAGCAGCGAGCGTGGCGGGCACTACACTTTGGTTTACGGCGGGCACACCCTGACCGCCGATCTTTCTCCTGGAGCGACGATGGAACTGGGTTTGCACGACGATCGGCTGGTGCGGCAATGAGTCTGTACATCGGCCTGGACGTGGGCACGCAGAGCGTCAAGCTGCTCGCCTACGATGCGGATAGCCGCCGCGTGGTCGCCACGCACGGCCATGCGCTGGAACTGATCAGCCGCGACGACGGCACCCGCGAGCAGCAGGCGCAGTGGTGGATCGACGGCATCGTCGCCTGCTTCGCCGCGCTGACCTCCGAGCAGCGCGCGCAGGTGCGCGCGATTTCGGTGTCCGGGCAGCAGCACGGCTTCGTGCCGGTGGATTCGCAAGGGCAGGTCACCGCGCCGGTCAAGCTGTGGTGCGACACCAGCACCCAGCTGGAGTGCGAGGAGATCATGCAGGCCGCCGGCGGCGAACAGCGCTGCGTGGAACTGGCCGGCAATCCGATCCTGGCCGGCTACACCGCCTCCAAGCTGCCGTGGACGCGCAAGCACCGCAGCGACGCGTACGCCGCGATGACCTCGGTGCTGCTGCCGCACGACTACGTCAATTTCTGGCTCACCGGCGAGCGCTACACCGAGTTCGGCGATGCTTCCGGCAGCGGCTGGCTGGACGTGCGCACCCGGCAGTGGTCGGCGCCGCTGCTGCAGGCGATCGATCCGCAGCGCGACCTGGCCGCGGCGCTGCCGCCGCTGGTGCCGACCGAAACCACCTTCGCCCTGTCCGCGGCCGCGGCGCAGACCCTGGGCCTGCCGCGCGACGTGCGCGTGGCCACCGGCGGCGGCGACAACATGATGGCCGCGATCGGCACCGGCAACGTGGTGCCCGGGCGGCTGACGATGAGCCTGGGCACGTCCGGCACGCTGTTCGCGTACGCCGATCGGCCGGTGGTGGACGATGCCGCGCGCTGGGCCGCGTTCTGCTCGTCCAGCGGCGGCTGGCTGCCGCTGATCTGCACGATGAACTGCACCGTGGCCACCGAGACCATCTCGCGCCTGTTCGGGATCAAGACCGGGCAGGGCGAGGCCTTGCTCGAGGCCACCGCGCCCGGCGCTGGCGGGCTGGTGTTGCTGCCGTTCTTCAACGGCGAGCGCACCCCGAACCTGCCGGCCGCGCGCGGCTGCATGACCGGCATGGACCTGCACAACACCACCCCGGCGCATTTCTACCGCGCGGCGATGGAAGGCGCCAGCTACAGCCTGCGCAACGGCTTCGACGCCTTCGTCGATGCCGGGCTGGCGTTCGATTCGATCTACGTCACCGGCGGCGGCAGCAAGAGCGCCGGCTGGCGGCAGTTGATCGCCGACCTGTTCGGCTTGCCGGTGCACGTGCCGGCGCAGGCCGAAGGTGCCGCGTTCGGCGCCGCGCTGCAGGCGCTGTGGGCCGACGGCCACGCGCAGGGCGACCGGGCAAGCCTGGCCGAGGTGGTGCTGCAGCACCAGCAGGACGAGGCGACGTTGTCGGCGCAGCCCGATCCGCAACGCGGCGCGCAGTACCAGGCGCACTACCAGACCTTCTTGAAGCACTTGCACGCCATTGGCCCGCTCTACGCCGGCTGATCCACTTTTTCCCCCGCAAACGCACAGCAGGATTTCGTCATGAGCAACTCCGTCTACATCGGCGCCAAGGAATACTTCCCGGGCATCGGCCGCATCGCGTTCGAAGGCAAGGCCTCGGACAATCCGCTCGCCTTCAAGGTCTACGACGCGAACAAGCGCATCGGCGACAAGACCATGGCCGAGCACCTGCGCTTCGCGGTGGCGTACTGGCACAGCTTCTGCGGCAACGGCGCCGATCCGTTCGGCCCGGGCACGCGCGCCTATCCGTGGGACGCCGGCAGCGACGCGCTGGGCCGCGCCGAGGCCAAGGCCGATGCGGCGTTCGAGTTCTTCACCAAGCTCGGCGTGCCGTACTACTGCTTCCACGACATCGACCTGGCGCCGGACGCCGACGACGTCGGCCAGTACGAGAAGAACCTCACGCACATGGTCGGCATCGCCAAGCAGCGCCAGGCCGACACCGGCATCAAGCTGCTGTGGGGCACCGCCAACCTGTTCTCGCACCCGCGCTACATGAACGGCGCTTCGACCAACCCGGACTTCAACGTGGTCGCGCGCGCGGCGGTGCAGGTCAAGGCCGCGCTCGACGCCACCGTCGAACTGGGCGGCGAGAACTACGTGTTCTGGGGCGGCCGCGAAGGCTATGCCAGCCTGCACAACACGCAGATGAAGCGCGAGCAGGACAACATGGCGCGCTTCTTGACCATCGCCCGCGACTACGGCCGCAGCATCGGCTTCAAAGGCAATTTCCTGATCGAGCCCAAGCCGATGGAGCCGATGAAGCACCAGTACGACTTCGACAGCGCCACGGTGATCGGCTTCCTGCGTCAGCACGGCCTGGACCAGGACTTCAAGCTCAACATCGAGGCCAACCACGCCACGTTGTCGGGCCACAGCTTCGAGCACGACCTGCAGGTGGCCAGCGATGCCGGGCTGCTCGGCAGCATCGACGCCAACCGCGGCAATCCGCAGAACGGCTGGGACACCGACCAGTTCCCGACCGACCTGTACGACACGGTGGGCGCGATGCTGGTGGTGCTGCGCCAGGGCGGGCTGGCGCCGGGCGGCTTGAACTTCGACGCCAAGGTGCGGCGCGAGTCGTCCGATCCGCAGGACCTGTTCCTGGCGCACATCGGCGGCATGGACGCGTTCGCGCGCGGGCTGGAAGTGGCCCATGCGCTGTTGACCGCATCGCCGCTGGAGCAGTGGCGCGCCGAGCGTTACAGCAGCTTCGACAGCGGCGCCGGCGCGGCGTTCGCGGCCGGCAGCAGCACGCTGGCGGAGCTGGCGGCGCACGCGGCCAAGGCCGGCGCGCCGAAGCAGGTCAGCGGCCGCCAGGAAGCCTACGAGAACCTGATCAACCAGTACCTGATCCGCTGATGTGCGCGACGGCCGGCGGCACCCTTGCCGCCGGCCGCGCTGTCCTTCCCCGATGGCGGCCTTCCTTTCTGCACGACACCAGGTGACTCAATGTCCAGCGTATCCCTAGACCGCGCCCATGGCGCAGGCGAGAACACGCGCCTCATCATCCTCATCAGTTGCGTCGCCACCATCGGCGGCTTCCTGTTCGGCTTCGACAGCGGCGTGATCAACGGCACCGTCGACGGCCTCAAGCAGACTTTCCATTCCAGCGCCGCCGGCACCGGCTTCGAGGTCGCCTCGATGCTGCTGGGCTGCGCGTTCGGCGCGTTCTTCGCCGGCTGGCTGGCCGACCGGCTCGGCCGCCGTGCGGTGCTGATCATCTCCGCGGTGCTGTTCCTGCTGTCGGCGCTCGGCGCCGGTGCTTCGCACAGTTCGATGTTCTTCGTTTTCGCCCGGGTCATGGGCGGCTTCGCGGTCGGCGCGGCCAGCGTGATGTCGCCGGCCTACATCGCCGAGGTCGCGCCGGCGCGCTACCGCGGGCGCCTGGCCACGGTGCAGCAGATCGCGATCATCAGCGGCCTGTTCACCGCGTTCCTGAGCAACTACGTGCTGGTCAAGCTGGCCAGCGCCTCGACCGAGCCGTTGTGGCTGGGCCAGGCCGCGTGGCGCTGGATGTTCTGGATGCAGGCGTTCCCGTCGCTGGTGTTCCTGCTGCTGTTGCTGGCGATCCCGGAAAGCCCGCGCTATCTGGTGGTCAAGGGCCGCCGCGAGGATGCGCTGGCGGTGCTGACCCGGCTGTATGGCCCGCGCGAGGCGCAGGCCAAGCTCACCGAGATCTCCGCCTCGCTGGCGGCGGACCAGCACAAGCCGAAGCTGTCGGACCTGGTCAGCAAGGTCACCGGCAAGGTGCGCCCGATCGTGTGGATCGGCATCGGCCTGGCCACCTTCCAGCAGCTGGTCGGCATCAACGTGGTGTTCTACTACGGCGCGGTGCTGTGGCAGGCGGTGGGCTTCTCCGAGAGCGATTCGCTGCTGATCAACGTGCTGTCCGGCGCGCTGAGTATCGGCGCCTGCCTGATCACGGTGATGCTGATCGACAAGATCGGGCGCAAACCCTTGCTCTGGATCGGCTCGGCCGGCATGGCGGTGTCGCTGGCACTGGTCACCCTGGCCTTCGCCAGCGCCTCGCTGGACGAAGCCGGCAAGCTGGCGATGTCGCCGGGCATGGGCCGGCTGGCGCTGATCGCGGCCAACGTCTACGTGATCTTCTTCAACATGTCCTGGGGCCCGGTGATGTGGGTGATGCTGGGCGAGATGTTCCCGAACCAGATCCGCGGCTCCGGCCTGGCGGTGGCGGGCGCGGCGCAGTGGACCTCGAACTTCGCCATCACCGTGTCGTTCCCGATCCTGCTGGGCAGCATCGGCCTGGCCGGCGCCTACGGCATCTACACCGTGGCCGCGTTCATCTCGGTGTTCTTCGTGCTCAAGTACGTGTACGAGACCAAGGGCCGCGAGCTGGAGCAGATGCAGGGCTGACGCCCATCGCCGGTGCGGCTCGCGGCCGCGCCGGCGGATGCCGCCTGCGGCGTCGCGCCGTGGCGGCATGGTTGCCGGAGCGGGTGGAGCAACCGACGATGCCAGCCCCGGCGCCACTCCTTCGTTCCGCGGCATTGCCTGCGCCTGAAGCTGCGCGCGTGTTCTGCATGGTGCTGCGGCGCCGCTGCCGCCAGCACGACCCATCTGCAGCCTGACTGCCGATCGCAACGAGGATGGCGGTCGTTTCGCGTCTGAGATATGTTACTTTATAACATTATTGGCGTGGAGTAGCGCAGTGCCTGGTCGCATGTGTCCGTCTGGTTCCGACTGCGTCGATGCTGGTCATGGCGGCAAGGACCCGGGCGCGGTCGGCGCCGATGCCCGCTACGAAAAATACGTGGCGATGGGCGTGGCCGGGCGCCTGTACCAGGCGTTGCAGGCCGACCCGCGCTACCGCCCGACGCTGATCCGCAGCGACGACCGCCTCGTGCCGCTGCACGAGCGGGTGGTGATCGCGCACCAGCGCAAGGCCGATCTGTTCGTGTCGATCCATGCCGACGCCGCGCCCAACCGCAGCGCGCAGGGCGCCTCGGTGTACGCGCTGCCGGAGACCGGCGCCAGCTCGGCGCTGGCGCGCTGGATCGCCGACAGCGAGAACAGTGCCGACCAGTACGGCAATGTCGCCGAGCGCTATCTGCGGCAGAAGGATCCGGTGCTGTCGAAGGTGCTGGTGGACCTGTCGATGAACGGCACCATCGCCACCAGCCTGCAGTTCGGCAAAAGCATGCTCGGGCGCCTGCAGCAGGTCACCCGGCTGCACCAGGGCGATGTCGGCCAGGCCGGCTTCGCGGTGCTCAAATCGCCGGACATTCCGTCGCTGCTGGTCGAGACCGGCTTCATGAGCAACGCCGACGATTGCCGCCGCCTGGTCAGCGGCCGCCACCAGGAAGAACTGGCGCAGTCGCTGCAGTTGGGCATCGACGATTACTTCCAGGCGTTTCCGGTGCATGCCTGAGCCGCTGCGTTCCTTTCTTTCTTCTCTGGTCATGCCGATCCAATGAACCTGCCGATTCCACCGCTGTTGCCCGACGTCGCCAGCAGCGAACCGTCCACCATCGCCGCGCCGCTGCACTGGGTCGGCATGGACGGCATCGCCTTGCCGGTCCGCCTGTGCGACACGGCCGAGACCGAACCGCTGCCGGCGCAGGCCGCGCTGCATGTCGACCTGCCGGCGGCGCAGGTAAAGGGCATCCACATGTCGCGGCTGTACCGGCTGCTGGACGAGCAGGCGCAGCAGCCGCTGTCGCCGTCGCGGCTGGCACAGCTGCTGCACGCGATGGTGCGCAGCCATGCCGACTGCGCCTCCACCGCCGCGCGGGTGGGCTTGCGCCTGTCCCTGCTGCGGCGCAGCCCGGCGCTGCGCAGCGAAGGCCTGGCCGGCTGGAAGGCGTATCCGCTGCGGATCGATGCGGTGCTGCGTGGCGCCAGCGCGCGCATCGAGGTCGGCGTGGACGTGCTCTATTCCTCCACCTGCCCGTGCTCGGCGGCGCTGGCGCGGCAACTGCTCAGCGCGGCGTTCCTGCAGCAGCATGCGGAGCAGCCGTCGCTGCAGCGCGAGGCCGTGGCGGACTGGCTGCTGCAGCACGGCAGCCATGCCACCCCGCACAGCCAGCGCAGCATCGCCACGCTGCGGGTGGCGGTCTCGCCGCGCGCGGTGCGCTTCGACCTGGGCGCGCTGATCGAACTGGCCGAGCAGGCCCTGGCCACGCCGGTGCAGGCCGCGGTGCGGCGCACCGACGAACAGGCCTTCGCCCGCCTCAACGGCGCCAACCTGATGTACGTGGAGGACGCCGCGCGACGCCTGCAGCAGGCGCTGGGCGCGCGCTACCAGGGCGTACGGGTGCAGGTGCGGCACCTGGAGAGCCTGCACCCGCACGACGCGGTGGCCGAGGCCGGGGCTCCCGAGCGCGGCTTCGGCGATCCGGAACTGTTCGCGGCGGGCGAGGGCGCCCGATGATCCGCCGCAATCCGCGCGGCGACCTGCCGGTGGTCGACGAGAGCGCGTTCGTCGATCCCACCGCGATCCTGTGCGGGCGGGTGATCGTCGCCGCGCACGTGTTCATCGGCCCGTATGCGGTGATCCGCGCCGACGAGACCACTGCCGGCGGCGATATCGAGCCGATCCACATCGGCGCCTACGCCAATATCCAGGATGGAGTGGTGATCCATTCCAAGGCCGGCGCGGCGGTGCTGATCGGCGCGCGCACCTCGATCGCGCACCGCGCCATCGTGCACGGGCCGTGCACGGTCGGCGAGCGCGTGTTCATCGGCTTCAACAGCGTGCTGTTCAACTGCGCGGTCGGCGACGGCTGCGTGGTCCGGCACAACGCCGTGGTCGACGGCTGCAACCTGCCGCCGGGGTTCTACGTGCCCTCGACCGAGCGCATCGGGCCGCGCACCGACCTGTCGAAGATCGCGCGGGTCAGCGTCGCGGCCAGCGAATTCTCCGAGGAGGTGGCGGCGACCAACATCCGCCTGGTCGAGGGTTACCGGCGCCTGCGCAACCAGTGGTGAGCGAGCGCGCCCCGGTCCGGGGCCGGCCCCACAACGCAAAAGCCCCGCCAGGGCGGGGCTTTTGTGGTTTTCGCTGCAGGCAAGGCGACGATGGTGCTCCCTAGGGGGCTCGAACCCCTGTTTTAGCCTTGAGAGGGCCACGTCCTAACCATTAGACGAAGGGAGCAGGTTGGTCGCATCGATTGCAGGGCGCTAGTATATGGGGCTAGCCGCCCGGCGGCAATCCCGCAACTCGATACGGAAGCGCCATCATCAACCCGCCAGTTCCTGTGCCGTTCACTCTGCAGCTGATCCCGCGCGATCAGCACAACGTCTCGCGCAAGGACATCAGTCCCAATGCGTTGCGCGTGCTGTACCGGCTGCGCGAAGCCGGCTTCGGCGCGTACTTGGTCGGCGGCGCGGTCCGCGACCTGCTGGTCGAGCTGCAGCCCAAGGACTTCGACGTCGCCACCGACGCTACCCCTGAGCAGGTCAAGCAGCTGTTCCGCAACTGCCGCCTGATCGGCCGCCGCTTCCGCCTGGCGCACGTGGTGTACGGCCGCGAGATCATCGAAGTGGCCACGTTCCGCGCCAACGTCGACGACGGCAGCGGCGACCGCGAGCTCGACAACGGCCGCCTGGTCCGCGACAACGTCTACGGCAGCATCGAGGACGACGCGGTACGCCGCGACTTCACCTGCAACGCGCTGTACTACGCGATCGAGGATTTCTCGGTGCGCGACTACACCGGCGGCTTCGCCGACGTGCAGGCGCGGCTGATGCGCATGATCGGCGACCCCGAGCAGCGTTATCGCGAGGACCCGGTGCGCATGCTGCGCGCGGTACGCCTGGCCGCCAAGCTGGACTTCGAGATCGAGCCGACCACCGCCGAACCGATCCCGCGCCTGGCCGGGCTGTTGGCCGAAGCGGCGCCGGCACGGCTGTTCGAGGAAGTGCTGAAGCTGTTCCTGTCCGGCGACGGCGTGGCCAGCTTCGAGGGTCTGGAGCGTTACGGCCTGCTCGCCGCGCTGTTCCCGGAGAGCGCCGCGGCGCTGAATTCCAACCGCAGCGGCGCGCTGCGGCGCATGCTGATCGAAGGCCTGCGCAACACCGATGCACGCGTGGCCAACGACGAACCGGTGTCGCCGGCGTTCCTGTTCGCGCTGCTGCTGTGGCCGGCCTACTGCCGCGCGCTGATGGCGTTGCAGAAGCAGGGCATGCAGCTGGAGGAGGCGCAGCGCCGCGCCGCCGACCGGGTGACCCTGCACCAGCTGAGCACGGTCGCGCTGCCGCGGCGCTTCTCGCTGCCGATGCAGGAAATCTGGCTGCTGCAGTCGCGCTTCACCTCGCGGCAGAAGAAGCGGGTGGTGCGCACGCTGTCGCATCCGCGTTTCCGCGCCGCATTCGATTTCCTGATCCTGCGCCAGTCCGCCTCGGCCGAGCACGAGGCCGACATCGCCTATTGGCGCGAACTGCAGCAGCAGCCTGGCTACGCGCCGCCGCCGCGCGGCTTCGACCCGGAGATCGACTACGTCGGCGACGAGGTGGCGATGGCCCCGGCCGACAGCGAGGAAACCCCCAAGCGCCGCCGGCGCCGGCGCCGGCGTCCGGATGCCGCCGCACCGGCCGAGTGAGCGCCGCGCCCAACCCCGCGCCGGTGCAGGCCTGCATCGGCCTGGGCGGCAACCTCGGCGATGCGGTCGCGACCCTGCGCGCGGCCATCGCCGAACTGGACACGCTGCCGCACACGCGCCTGCTGCGCGCCTCGCAGCTGTATCGCAGCCCGGCCTGGGGCAACCAGGCGCAGCCGGACTTCATCAATGCTGCAGCGGTGCTGAGCACCGGCTTGCCGGCGTTGGAGCTGCTGCAGGCGCTGCTGGCGCTGGAAGGCCGCCACGGCCGTCAGCGCACCCCCGGCGAGCGCTGGGGCCCGCGCACCCTGGACCTGGACCTGCTGCTGTACGCCGACGCGGTGATCGACCTGCCCGGGCTGCAGGTGCCGCACCCGCACCTGCACCAGCGCGGCTTCGCCTTGCTGCCGCTGGCCGAGATCGCCGCCGAGGCGACCATCCCCGGCCATGGAACGGTGCGTGACATACGCGACCGCATCGAAACCGACGGGATCGTGGCAATCGGTAGATAATGCCCGGCTTATCACCGCACCGCATGAGCTTATGAGCAGCCACGCCGACAGCAAGCCCTGGACCGTTCCCGCCCTGGCCGAGGCCAAGCGCCGCCAGCAGAAGCTGGTGATGCTGACCGCCTACGACGCCGGCTTCGCGCGCGCGTTCGACGCCAACGGCGTGGACCTGATCCTGATCGGCGATTCGCTGGGCATGGTGGTGCAGGGCCACGACTCGACCCTGCCGGTGACCGTGGACGACATCGTCTACCACACCGCCGCGGTGGCGCGGGTGCTGCAGCGCGCGCTGCTGGTGGCCGACCTGCCGTTCCAGTCCGACGCCACCCCCGAGCGCGCGCTGGACGCCTCGACCCGGCTGCTGCAGGCCGGCGCGGAGATGGTCAAGCTGGAGGGCGCCGGGCACAAGCTTGAGGTGATCCGCTTCCTCAGCGAGCGCGACATCCCGGTGTGTTCGCACCTGGGCCTGACCCCGCAGTCGGTGCTGACCTTCGGCGGCTACAAGATCCAGGGCCGCGAGGAGGCCGCCGCGGCCAAATTGCTCGACGACGCCAAGGCGGTGGCTGCGGCCGGCGCCGCTCTGCTGGTGCTCGAATGCGTGCCGTCGCCGCTGGCCGCGCGGATCACCGCGGCGATCGACATTCCCACCATCGGCATCGGTGCCGGCCCCGACTGCGACGGCCAGGTGCTGGTGCTGCACGACTTCCTGGGCCTGGACAGCGGCCACCGGCGGCCGCGCTTCGTCAAGGATTTCCTGGCCGAAGGCGGCTCCATCGCCGGCGCCGTGCGTGCCTACGCCGACGCCGTGCGCGCCGGTACCTTCCCCGACGCCGAACACGCCTACGCCAAATGATCGAGACCATCACCGACCTGGCCCGGCTGCGCGCCGTCGTTTCCGGCTGGAAGCGGCAGGGCCTGCGCGTGGCCTTCGTGCCGACCATGGGCAACCTGCATGCCGGGCATTTCTCGCTGGTGATGCTGGCCCGGCAGTACGCCGACCGGGTGGTGTCCAGCGTGTTCGTCAACCCGACCCAGTTCGGCCCGAACGAGGACTTCACCCGCTACCCGCGCACCCCCGAGGCCGACACCAGCGGCCTGGAAGGCGCCGGCTGCGACGTGCTGTGGCTGCCGACGGTGGAGAGCATGTACCCGCTGGGCGTGGAGCTGGCGTTGCGCATGCACACGCCCGGGGTCAGCGAAGTGCTGGAAGGCGCCTGCCGGCCAGGGCATTTCGATGGCGTCTGCACCGTGGTCGCGCGCCTGTTCAACCAGGTGCAGCCGGACCTGGCCGCGTTCGGCAAGAAGGACTACCAGCAGCTGGCGGTGATCCGGCAGATGGTCGCCGACCTGGCGTTCCCGATCGAGATCCTGGGCGGCAGCATCGTGCGCGAGGCCGACGGCCTGGCGATGAGCTCGCGCAACCAGTACCTGTCGGCCGAAGAGCGGCCGCGCGCGGCGCAGATCCGCCAGACGTTGCTGGCGATGCGCGACGGGTACGTCGCCGGGCAGCCGCGCGCCGAGATCGAGGCGGCGGCGACCAGGCAGTTGCAGGAGGTCGGCTTCGAGGTCGACTACACCGTGCTGCGCCTGCCCGACCTGAGCGAGCCGCAGGACCAGGAAGGCCCTCGTGTGGCCTTGATCGCCGCGCGCCTGGGGCGCACCCGGTTGATCGACAATCTGGAGTTCTGAGCGCGGCAGCGCGTAGTGGCTGCCGTGGCATTGGCGCCGGCAACGTGCCGAATGCGGTTGAGGCGGCGGATCGCCTGTTGGCTTCGCGCGTCGCGACTGAAGTCGCTCCCACAGGGGTTTGCTGTGAGTCGGCTGGGTGCACTGTGGGAGGGGCTTCAGCCCCGACTGCGTCCGAAGCCGTTGAGCCCGCCGCTTCGTTCGTCGCGGCTGAAGCCGCTCCTACAGGGACCTGCGGCGGGCCGGCTGGGTGCACTGCAGGAGGGGCTTCAGCCCCGACCGGTGTCCGCAGTCGTCGGGTTCACCACTTCGTTCGTCGCGGCTGAAGCCGCTCCTACAGGGACTTGCGGCGAGCCGGCTGGGTGCACTGTGGGAGGGGTTTCAGCCCCGACGCTGTCCGAAGCCGTCAGGCCCTCCACTTCGTGGCGCCATCCGCAACCGCAGGATCCGCCGCGCGGCTGGCCGCGGTTGGCGTCGCTCGCACCACGCAGTGCCGCATCGAGCAGTCACGTCCTGTCCTGCGCTCGGCATGCCGGGACGCGCAGCGGACAACGCCGTGCATACGCCGCCAAGCCTTGCTGCCACTGCCGCTTAACCCCTCGGCTGTTAAACTGCGCATCTTTCCCCACCGCAGTACCGCAAGCATGCAACTGAGCCTGTTGAAGACCAAGATCCACCGCGCCACCGTCACCCATTCGGAGCTCAACTACGAAGGGTCGATCGCCATCGACGGGCTGCTGCTGGACGCCACCGGCATCCGCGAGTTCGAGCAGGTGCACATCTGGGACGTCACCAACGGCGCACGCTTCAGCACCTACGCGATCCGCGCCGACGAAGGCAGCGGCATCGTCTCGCTCAACGGCGGCGCCGCGCGCCACGTGCAGGTCGGCGACCTGATCATCATCGCCGCCTTCGCCGGCATGAGCGAAGAGGAAGCCGCGCGCTTCCAGCCGACCCTGGTCTACGTGGACGGCGCCAACAAGATCACCCATACCAACCACAGCATCCCGAAGCAGGCCGCATGACACAGTCCAACGGTTTCGACGCACTGCATTCCCACGCCCAGCGCTTGCGCGGGGCGCGCCTTCCCGAATTGCTGGCCGCCGAGCCGGGCCGGGTCGACGACCTGGCGCTGCAGGTCGGGCCGCTGTACTTCAACTTCGCGCGGCAGAAATACGACCGCGCCGCGCTCGACGCGCTGCTGGCGCTGGCCGCCGAGCACGACGTGGCCGGCGCGTTCCAGCGCCTGTTCCGCGGCGAGACGGTCAACGTCACCGAAGGCCGCGCCGCGCTGCACACCGCATTGCGCGGCGAGCTCAGCGGCGCGCCGGTCGCGGCCGAGGCCAACGCCAGCGCCCGCGACGTGCAGCAGCGCATGCGCGCGCTGATCGACGCGCTGGCGCAGACCGAGGTCACCGACATCGTCAGCGTCGGCATCGGCGGTTCCGACCTGGGCCCGCGCTTGGTCGCCGACGCGTTGCGTCCGGTCGAAGGCGCGCGCTTCCGCGTGCATTTCGTCTCCAACGTCGATGGCGCGGCGATGCAGCGCACGCTGGCCACGCTGGATCCGGCGCGTACCGCCGGCGTGCTGATCTCCAAGACCTTCGGCACCCAGGAAACCCTGCTCAACGGCCAGATCCTGCGCGACTGGCTCGGCGGCAGCGAGCGCCTGTACGCGGTCAGCGCCAATCCCGAGCGCGCCGCCAAGGCCTTCGACATCGCCGCCGGCCGCGTGCTGCCGATGTGGGACTGGGTCGGCGGGCGCTACTCGCTGTGGTCGGCGGTGGGCTTCCCGATCGCGCTGGCGATCGGTGCCGATGGCTTCGAGCAGTTGCTGGCCGGCGCCGCGCAGTTCGACGAACACGCGCTGACCGCGCCGCTGCCGCGCAACGTGGCGGTGCTGCATGCGCTGACCACGCTGTGGAACCGCAACGTGCTCGGCTACGCCACGCAGGCGGTGATGACCTACGACCAGCGCCTGGCGCTGCTGCCGGCCTACCTGCAGCAGCTGGTGATGGAGAGCCTGGGCAAGCGCGTGCGCCTGGACGGCAGCCCGGTGCAGGCCGATACCGTGCCGGTGTGGTGGGGCGGCGCCGGCACCGACGTGCAGCACAGCTTCTTCCAGGCGCTGCATCAGGGCACCAGCGTGGTGCCGGCCGATTTCATCGGCTGCATCCACAACGACGATCCGTACACGGTCAACCACCAGGCGCTGCTGGCCAACCTGCTGGCGCAGACCGAGGCGCTGGCCAACGGGCAGGGCAGCGACGACCCGCACCGCGACTACCCGGGCGGCCGCCCGAGCACGCTGATCCTGCTCGACGCGCTGACCCCGCAGGCGCTGGGCGCGCTGATCGCGATGTACGAACACAGCGTCTACGTGCAGTCGGTGATCTGGGGCATCAACGCCTTCGACCAGTTCGGCGTGGAACTGGGCAAGCAACTGGCCAGCCAGCTGTTGCCGGCGCTGCAGGGCGAAACCACCGAAGTCGCCGACCCGGTGACGCGCGCAGTGCTGGCGCGCTTGCGCGGCTGAGGCGCGCTTTCGGGTGTCATGCAACGGGGCCTTCGGGCCCCGTTCGTTTTTGCCGCGCGCTACGCCTTCGGTATCCGTGAGCGGACTCGTCCTGCACAGCATGCTTCGACTGATCGCTCAAAAAACCGGAGCGGGCTCACGCACATTGTTTGCCGGTTGACCCGACGCGCGATAGCGGAGAGAAGTCTGCGGGAGCGACTTCAATCGCGACGAGCGGAGATGCGCACAGCAATCGTCCAACTGGATCGGCGCTAAAAACGCTGCGTCGCGCGACGCCGCAGACTGTCCGAAGAGGGCGCCATCCCCGCGGCAGAGTTGCGCAGTTCTCCGACAGGGCAGTGTTGCGGCGCAGCAAGCGTGTTTGCCGACGCGAACATGGCAGCGGCTGGCGATGCTGCGATCACGCGGCGGGCCGGCCTTGCCGGTATTCCATCGCTATAGCGCAATCCGATATCCGTAGCAGGGTCAGGCATACCTGGCGGCGTGGTTGACAGGGTCGGGGCGATTAATGAAGCGTAGGCGCCGGTCGCGTGTCTCGGGAGGGAGCGTGGCCGCCGTATGTCGCGCGTTTGCCGTCCCTGGGAGGGAAGACCTTGCAAAAACAGTCCGCTGGCGTGTCCGCGCCGATTCGCAATGCGCTGGCCACCGCCGCCGCGCTGGGCCTGCTGGCGCTGGCCGCGGCCGGCCACGGCCAATCGGCTCCAGCCGCCGCCGCCACCGCGCCGCCGGCGATCCATCCGCAGCTGTGGCCGTCGCCGGCCTGGCCGCTGGCCGCCGATGCGGCGCTGGAGGCGCGCATTTCCAAGCTGATGGCGCAGATGACGGTGGAGCAGAAGGTCGGCCAGATCGTGCAGGGCGACATCGCCAGCATGACCCCGGACGACGTGCGCAAGTACCACATCGGTTCGGTGCTGGCCGGCGGCAATTCCGATCCCGGCGGCAAGTACGACGCCAGCCCGGCCGAGTGGCTGAAGCTGGCCGACGCCTACTACGCGGCGTCGATGGACAAGGGCAACGGCGGCCTGGCGATCCCGATCATCTTCGGCATCGATGCGGTGCACGGGCAGAGCAACATCGTCGGCGCCACGCTGTTCCCGCACAACATCGGCCTGGGCGCCACGCGCGACCCGGAGCTGATGCGCAAGATCGGCGCGGTCACCGCCGCCGAGACCCGTACCACCGGCATGGAGTGGACCTTCGCGCCGACCGTGGCGGTGCCGCAGGACGATCGCTGGGGCCGCACCTACGAGGGCTATTCCGAATCGCCCGAGGTGGTCGCCAGCTTCTCCGGCAAGGTGGTCGAAGGCCTGCAGGGCGTGCCCGGGCAGCCCGGCTTCCTCGACGGCTCGCACGTGATCGCCTCGGTCAAGCATTTCCTCGGCGACGGCGGCACCACCGACGGCAAGGACCAGGGCGATACCCGGGTCAGCGAGCAGCAGTTGCGCGACATCCATGGCGCCGGCTATCCGCCGGCGATCGCCGCCGGCGCGCAGACGGTGATGGCCTCGTTCAACAGCTTCAACGGGGTGAAGATGCACGGCAACAAGCCGATGCTGACCGACGTGTTGAAGGGGCAGATGCATTTCGGCGGCTTCGTGGTCGGCGACTGGAACGGCCATGGCCAGGTGCCGGGTTGCCGCAACGACGACTGCCCGGCCGCGTTCAATGCCGGCGTGGACATGCTGATGGCGCCGGACAGCTGGAAGGGCTATTACGAGAGTGCGCTGAAGGCGGTCAAGTCGGGCGAGATCCCGATGACGCGGCTGGACGATGCGGTGCGGCGGATCCTGCGGGTGAAGCTGCGGCTGGGCCTGTTCGAGGCCGGCAAGCCGTCGCAGCGTCCGCTCGGCGGCAAGTTCGAACTGCTCGGCGCGCCCGAGCACCGCGCGGTGGCGCGGCAGGCGGTGCGCGAGTCGCTGGTGCTGCTCAAGAACCAGAAGCAACTGCTGCCGCTGAAGCCGCAGAGCAAGGTGCTGGTCGCCGGCGACGGCGCCAACGACATGGGCAAGCAGTCCGGTGGCTGGACGCTGAACTGGCAGGGCACCGGCACCAAGCGCGCCGACTACCCGAACGGCAACACGATCTGGGAAGGCCTGCAGCAGCAGGTCAAGGCCGCTGGCGGCAGCGCCGAGCTGGCGATCGACGGCAAGTACCAGGCCAAGCCGGACGTGGCGGTGGTTGTGTTCGGCGAGAATCCCTACGCCGAGTTCCAGGGCGACATCGCCACGCTGCTCTACAAGCCCGGCGACGACAGCGACCTGCAGCTGATCAAGAAGCTCAAGGCCGAGGGCATTCCGGTGGTGGCGGTGTTCCTGAGCGGGCGTCCGCTGTGGGTGAACCGCGAGATCAATGCCGCCGATGCGTTCGTCGCCGCGTGGCTGCCGGGTTCGGAAGGCGGCGGCATCGCCGACGTGCTGTTGCGCAAGCCCGATGGCGGCATCCAGTACGACTTCCACGGCAAGCTCAGCTTCTCCTGGCCGCGCACCGCGACCCAGTACGCCAACAACGTCGGGCAGAAGAACTACAACCCGCAGTTCGCGTTCGGCTATGGCCTGCGCTACGCCGACAAGGGCGATCTGGCCCGGCTGTCGGAAGTCTCCGGCGTGTCCGGCGCGCAGGCGGTGGGCGGGGTGTACTTCGAGCGCGGCAAGCCGGCAGCGGGCATCAACATGATCCTGCAAGGCGCCAGCCAGGCGAATCTGCCGGCGGTGACGACGCCGGCGGCGCTGGCCGACGGGTCGCTCAGGATGACCTCCGTCGACCACAAGGCGCAGGAAGATGCGCGTCGCCTCGAGTGGTCGGGCAAGGGCAAGGCGGGGATTGCGCTGGTGCTGCCCAGGCCGCTGGACGTGTCGCGCGAGAGCAACGGCGACGTGCAGCTGATTCTGACCTTGAAGGTGGACGCGGCGCCGAGCGCCGGGACCCGCATCGGCGTGGCCTGCGGCAATGGCTGCGCGGCGCAGGTCGATCTGGGCAAGGCGCTGGCGGCGCTGCCCAAGGGCGAATGGCGCACGTTGGGGGTGCCGTTGAAGTGCTTCAGCGTCGCCGGCGCCGACGTTTCCAAGCTGGAGCGGCTGCCGGTGATCGAGAGCGACGGCACGCTGGACCTGGCGCTGTCGCGGATCGCGCTGGGCGCCAGCAACGACGCGCAGAGCGTGGTCGACTGCCCGGTGCGCTGATGCGCGCCTGACGAACACGCAGCGGCGCCGTCGCCGGATGGCGTCGCCTGCGCCGAGACGGACGCAAGCGGGGCAGGGCGGGAGGCCAGGATTGCGGCAAAGGCGGAGAGCGCCAGCCGCTGTACCAACCGTTCGCGGCGTGGCCGATGCGGCAGCGGCCGCAGGAGCGGCACCGGGCGACAGGATGCGCCGCGACAAACGCTTCGCGCGACGACCGGTGCGCGACGGCACGGCAGCGGCCGCGCGCGGTCGCGTTCGGCCATACAAAGACAACGCCCGTCCCGTGCGGATGGGCGCATCGATACACAGGCGAAAGGGCCGCGGCCCGTGGGAGAAGTGCAGTGGGTCTGGCGACGTTGGATATTGCGATCGTATTGGTCTACCTGACGGGCATCTTCGTGCTCGCGCAGTGGGTATCGCGGGAAAAGGCCGGGCACAGCAAGAGCGCCGAGGACTACTTCCTGGCCGGCAAGACCCTGCCGTGGTGGGCGATCGGCGCGTCGCTGATCGCGGCCAACATCTCCGCCGAGCAGATCATCGGCATGGCCGGTTCCGGCTATGCGATCGGCCTGGCGATCGCGTCCTACGAATGGATGGCGGCGCTGACCCTGCTGATCGTCGGCAAGTTCTTCCTGCCGATCTTCCTGCGCAACGGCATCTACACCATGCCGCAGTTCCTGGAGCAGCGTTACGGCAAGTGGATCCGTACGTTGATGGCGGTGTTCTGGCTGCTGCTGTACGTGTTCGTCAACCTGACCTCGATCCTGTGGCTGGGCTCGATCGCAGTGAGCCAGGTCACCGGCATGGACCAGACCCTGGCGCTGGCCCTGATCGGCGTGTTCGCGCTGATCTACCAGCTGTACGGCGGACTCAAGGCGGTGGCGCTGACCGACATCGTGCAGGTCACCCTGCTGGTGCTGGGCGGATTGCTGGTGGCCGGGCTGACCCTGTCGCGCATCGGCGACGGTGCCGGCGTGCTGGCCGGGTTCAAGCATCTGTGGAATGCGCATCCCGAGCACTTCCACATGATCCTGAGCAAGGACAACCCGTTCTACAAGGACCTGCCGGGCCTGAGCGTGCTGCTCGGCGGGCTGTGGGTGATGAACATCAGCTACTGGGGCTTCAACCAATACATCATCCAGCGCGCGCTGGCCGCCAAGAACATCGGCGAGGCGCAGAAGGGCATGGTGTTCGCCGCGTTTCTGAAGCTGCTGATGCCGTTGGTGATCGTGGTCCCGGGCATCGCCGCGGTGGTGCTGGCGCCGGACCTGGCCAAGCCCGACCAGGCTTACCCGACCATGATGCAGCTGCTGCCCAGCGGCATCCTCGGCCTGGTGTTCGCCGCGCTGGTGGCGGCGATCGTGGCCTCGCTGGCGTCGAAGATCAATTCGGTGGCGACCATCTTCACCCTGGACTTCTACGCCAAGTTCCGCCCGCAGACCGGACAGAAGCAACTGGTGCGGGTGGGCCGCATCGCCGCGGTGACGTCGGTGCTGATCGGCATCCTCACCGCGCGGCCGCTGCTCGGCAACTTCGACCAGGGCTTCCAGTTCATCCAGGAATTCACCGGCTTCTTCACCCCGGGCGTGGTGGTGATCTTCATGCTCGGCCTGTTCTGGAAGCGCGCCAACGAAGCCGGCGCGCTGACCGCGGCGATCGGGTCGGTGGTGCTGTCGTTCGCGCTCAAGTTCGCCTGGCCGGAACTGCCGTTCATGGACCGCATCGGCGTGGTGTTCGTGGCGGCGCTGGTGCTGGCGGTGGTGGTGTCGCTGCTGACCCCGGCCACGCAGGCGCGCGACCTGATCCGCACCGACGACGTCGGCTACGCCACCACGCTCGGCTTCAAGATCGGGGCGGTGGGCGTGGTCGCGATCCTGATCGCGCTGTACACGGTGTTCTGGTGAGCGCGGCCTGAGCATCGCCGCAGCGGCCGCGCGCTAGCGGTCGCTGCGGGTTCGGTCGCGTGCGCTCAGGCTTCGCGCCATGGCGTGGCCAGCCAGGCCTCCAGCGCCGCCGCCGGCATCGGCCGCGCGATCCAGTAGCCCTGGCCCTCGTCGCAGCCCCAGTCGCGCAGCATGTCGTAGATCTGCTCGGTCTCGATGCCTTCGGCCACCACCTGCTGGCCGAAATCGTGGCCGAGCCGGATCATCGACGGCACGATCATGCAGTCCTTGCGGCTGCCCGGCAGCGAGCGGATGAACGACTGGTCGATCTTCAGCGCGTTGGCGGGGATGCGCTTGAGATAGCTGAGGTTGCTGTAGCCGCTGCCGAAGTCGTCGATGGCGATCTTCACCCCCAGCGCGCTGATCTCCTGCAGCTGTTCGGCCACGCGCTCGGGATGCCGGATCATCGCGCTTTCGGTGAACTCGATCTCGATGCGGCCTGGTTCCAGCGCATGCCGCGCCAGCAGCTCGCGCAGCGTGGCGATGAAGTCGGCCTGTTCCAGGTCCACCGCCGACACGTTCAGCGACACGCTGAAATGATGCCCCTGCTGCTGCCACAGCGCGGCCTGGGCGATGCCGGTCCGCAGCACCCAGGTAGTGACCCGGCTCATCAGCGCGGTCTTTTCCGCCAGCGGGATGAAGTCGTTGGGCGCGACCGCGCCGAGCAGCGGGTGCTCCCAGCGCAGCAGCGCTTCCACGCCGACGCATTCGCCGCTGCGCAGGCTGACCCGCGGCTGGTAGTGCAGGCTCAATTGTTCGCGTGCGCTCAGCGCTTCCGGCAGCGCGGCCAGGATCCGGAACGCGTTGCGCTGGCTGGCGTCGTGGCTGCGCTCGTACAGGCTCCACGGCAGGCCGCGTTGGCGCGCCATGTCCACCGCGGTGGTCAGCGAGCGCAGCGTGTGGTTGGCGCTCAGCACGCCGTCCAGGCGCACCGCGCCGAGCGACGGGGTCGCGGCATGCGGAATGCCCTGGTGCTCGATCGCCTCGGCGAAGGCGCTGCATACGCGTTCGCAGCATTGCGCCAGCTGTGCCGGGTCGTTGCCCTTCACCACGAAGGCGAAACTGGTGGTGTCGATGCGGTAGGCCGGCAACCCATCCAGCGCTTGCAGCAGGCGGTCGCGCGCGGCCAGCAGGTAGCCCTCGGCGTATTCCCAGCCCAGGGCCTTGACCATGTCGCGGAAGTATTCGGTGCCGCAGACGTCGATCGCCACGCCGGTGTCGTGGTGGTCCGCGCTTTGCAGCGACAGCCACATGGTCAGGTCTTCGTTGAAGCGGCTGCGGTTGGGCAGGCCGGTCAGCGCATCGACGTAGCCGGTGTTGCGCAGGGTCTCGATCCGCAGCAACAGCAGGTCGCGCAGCTCCTGCAGGGTGCGTCGAGAGTCGGCGTCGAACTCGCTGCGCGGTTCGCTGTCGATCACGCACAGCGTGCCCAGGCCGGTGCCGTCGGCCAGCATCAGCGGCGCGCCGGCGTAGAAGCGGATGAACGGCGGCCCGGTGACCAGCGGATTGTCGCGAAAGCGCGGATCCTGCCGCGCGTCGGCCACCACCAGCAGCTCGGGGCTATGGATCGCGTGCGCGCAGAAGGCCTGGCTGCGCGGCGTCTGCGGCGCGTCCAGGCCGACCCGGGACTTGAACCACTGGCGCTGCTCGTCGATCAGCGAGACCAGGGCGATCGGGGTGCGCAGGGTGCGCGAGGCCAACTGGGTGATCAGGTCGAAGACACGGTCGGCCGGGGTGTCGAGCAGGCATAGCTGGCGCAGGGTGGCCAGCCTCTTCGATTCGTCGGGCGGCAGCGGATGAGAAGAAGGGCGCATACAGGATTTAACGGCGCCTGCCCGGGCGACTTGAGGCGGCGCGCCGATGGCGAACAGCCGCGGGTCGGGAAAGTGAAGCCTGTGTGTACGACGGTAGACGGCGACGCATGGGCAGTTGCGCCACGCTCAGCGCGGCGGCTCGCGTTGCGGACTTGGGCGCTTGGCCAGTTTGCGCTGCAGCGAGCGGCGGTGCATGCCGAGCAGGCGCGCGGCCGCCGAGACGTTGCCGCCGGTCTCGTGCATGGCCTGCTGGATGTGCTCCCACTGCAGCCGGCTCAGCGGGGTCATCGCGTCCGGCAGTTCGCTTGCGTCGTCGTCCTCGGCGCTGTCCGCCTCCAGGCTCAACGCGCGCAGGATCATCTGTACCGTGGCGGGCTTGGGCAGGTAGTCGTCGGCGCCGAGCTTGATCGCCTCCACCGCGGTGGCGATGCTGGCGTAGCCGGTGACCAGCAGGATGCGCATGTCGGCGCGGATCGCGCGCAGTGGCTGGATCAGCGCCAGGCCGGATTCGTCGCCCAGCTTGAGGTCGATCAGCGCGTAGTCCGGCGGCGTCGCCGTGGCCAGGGCCAGCGCCGCGGCGCCGCTGTCGGCGGTCAGCGTTTCCAGCCCGCGGCGGGCGAGGGTGCGTTGCAGGGTGCGCAGGTACAGCGGGTCGTCGTCGACCAGCAGGCCCAGCGGGGCGTCGGTGCTCATGCGGCGGTCTCCAGGGCGAGCAGCGGCAGGCGGAAGCCGACCCGTGCGCCGTGGTCCGGCGCCGGCTGGGTCCACAGTTCGCCGCCCAGGCGTTCGATGGTGGCATGCGACAGGGCCAGGCCCACGCCCATGCTGTCGGGCTTGCCGCTGCGGAACAGGGTGGCCGGCAGCGCGACCTGGTTGGCGTCGAAGCCGCCGCCGTAGTCGCGCACCTCGCCGATCAGTTCGCTGCCGGTGACCCGCACGCTCAGGTCCACCTGCGGCCGGCCGGCGCGTTCGCCGGCGTCGGCGGCGTTGTTCAGCAACACCTGCAGCAGGTGGCCGATCGCGCTCTCCAGGCGCAGTTGCAGCGGCGCGTCGTCGTTGCGGCGCAGTTGCACGGTCGGGCGCACCAGTTGCCACTGGTGCAGCACGTGCGCCAGCGACACCGTGCCGCCGCCGGCGCGCTGCGCCGGCGCGGCCAGCGCCAGCACCCGTTCGCGGCACTGCACCAGCAGTTCGCGCAGGGTTTCCAGGTCCTCGCGCAGTTCCGGCTGCTCGCTCTGCTCGACGATGTCGTCGGTGAGCAGGGTCATCGTCGCCAGCGGCGTGTTCAGCTCGTGCGCGACCGAGGCGGCGTGGGTGGCCAGGGCGACGATGCCTTCGTTGCGGGTGAAGCGCTCGCGCAGCAGCGCCAGCTCGCGTTCGCGCGCGCGCAGCGCCAGCGCCAGGCGGGTGGAGAACACCAGCACCACGACGGTGGACAGCAGGAAGTTGGCGGCCATGCCCCAGCGCTGCAGGTCCAGGGCCTGGTGCGGGCCGCGCGGCAGCGGCAGGCCGAACAGCGCGCTGACCGCGTAGCCGGCCACGCAGGCCACCGCGACCGCCAGCGCCCAGCGCAGCGGCAGGGCCAGCGCGGCCAGCGCGATCAGCACCAGGAACAGCGAACCGAAGGCGTTGCCGATGCCGCCGCTCCAGCCGACCATCCAGGTCAGGATGGTCACGTCGACCAGGATGTGGCCGAACGCGGTGGCCGGCGCGGCGGTGTCGGCATGGCGCAGGCGCAGCTGCGCATACAGGTTGAACAGGGTCAGCGCGGCCACGCCGGACCACAGCGGCAGCTGCGGCAGCGGCAGCTGCATCGCCCAGGTCGCGACCAGGATCGTCGCCGCCTGCCCGGCGGTGGCCAGCCAGCGCAGGCTGCACAGGGTGCGCAGGAACGAGGCATCGGTGGAGTTCATGGGCGCATCGTATGCGCTGGCGCTCATGGCTGTCTGCGACAAACCGTCGCAGTCCCCGGCGCCGGAGTAGGGCGCGGACGCCCGCTCACGCTAAAATGCGCGCATGTACGACGCCGTCAGCCGACCCACCCCCCCCAGCGACGCCGCGCCCTGGGCGCGCCGTTCCACCCAGCCGGTCCGCGTCGGAGGCGTCGTCGTGGGAGGCGGCCAGCCGATCGTGGTGCAGTCGATGACCAACACCGACACCGCCGACGTGGCCTCCTCGGTCAAGCAGGTGGCCGAGTTGTGGCGCGCCGGCTCGGAGCTGGTGCGGCTGACCGTCAACAATGCCGAATCGGCCGCGGCGATCCCGCGCATCGTCGACAAGCTGCGGATGATGGGCATCGAGGTGCCGCTGATCGGCGACTTCCATTACAACGGGCACCAGCTGCTGGCCGCCGAACCGGCCTGCGCCGAGATGCTGGCCAAGTACCGGATCAATCCCGGCAACGTCGGTTTCGGCAAGAAGAAGGACACCCAGTTCGCGCAGCTGATCGAGTTCGCGCTGAAGTACGACAAGCCGGTGCGCATCGGCGCCAACTGGGGCTCGCTGGACCAGGCCCTGGCGGCGCAGTTGATGGACGAGAATTCGCGCCGCGACACGCCGTGGGACGCCGGCCGGGTGCTGCGCGAGGCGCTGATCCGCTCGGCGCTGGATTCGGCCGAACGCGCGGTGGAACTGGGCCTGGGCCGCGACCGCATCGTGCTCAGCTGCAAGGTCAGCGGCGTGCAGGAACTGATCGCGGTGTACCGCGACCTGGCGCAGCGCTCGGATTTCGCGCTGCATCTGGGCCTGACCGAGGCCGGCATCGGCAGCAAGGGCATCGTCGCCTCCAGCGCGGCGCTGGCGGTGCTGATGCAGGAAGGCATCGGCGACACCATTCGCATCTCGCTGACGCCCGAGCCGGGGCAGTCGCGCACGCAGGAGGTGATCGTCGCCCAGGAACTGCTGCAGACCACCGGCCAGCGCGCCTTCACCCCGCTGGTCACGGCCTGCCCGGGCTGCGGCCGCACCACCTCCGAGTTCTTCCAGGAACTGGCCAAGGTGGTGCAGAACCACGTCCGCGCGAAGATGCCGGAGTGGAAGGTGAGCCATCCCGGCGCCGAGAACATGACCCTGGCGGTGATGGGCTGCGTGGTCAACGGGCCGGGCGAATCGCGCCACGCCAACATCGGCATCTCGTTGCCGGGGACCGGCGAGGCGCCGTCGGCGCCGGTGTTCGTCGACGGCGAAAAGACGGTCACCCTGCGCGGCGAGAACATCGCCCACGAGTTCGTCGCGCTGATCGACGGCTACGTCGAAACCAAGTATGCCCGCCGCGCCGGGTGAGACCCCGGCCGAGCGCGCCGCTGGCGTGCGCCACTGGTTGCGCCGCAACGCCTGGCGCATCGGCCTGCTGTTCGCCGGCGTGCTGCTGCCGATGGGCGTGTTCGTGGCGCTGGCCGACGAGGTCCACGAACTGGAGAACTTCTACTTCGATGAGCCACTGCTGTGGAGCATGCGCGGGCTGGCCTCGCCGGGCTGGGACCGGTTCTTCAGCGTGGTCACCGAGGCCGGCTACCAGTACGGGGTGATCCCGCTGGACACGCTGATCGTGCTGTTGTTGCTGGGGCTGCGGCGCTGGCGCGAGGCCATGTTCGCCGCGTTCTCGTTCGTCGGTTCGGCGCTGTTGAACATGAGCGCCAAGCAGTTCTTCCAGCGCGACCGGCCCAGCCTGTGGGAGTCGATCGCGCCGGAGCACACCTTCAGTTTCCCCAGCGGCCACGCGATGGGGTCGATGACCCTGGCCGCGGTGCTGATCGCGCTGGCGTGGCGTACCCGCTGGCGCTGGCCGGTGCTGCTGCTGGCCAGCGCGTTCGCGCTGCTGGTCGGCGTGTCGCGTATCTACCTGGGCGTGCATTACCCCTCCGACATCCTCGGCGGCTGGTGTGCGGCGCTGGTCTGGGTGCTCGGGCTGTACCTGCTGATGTTCCGCGGCGAACGGCGCCCGCGCTGGCGCCACCGCCGCGCTTCCTGAGCGGATGCTGCCGCGTCGCTATGCCAGGCTGTGCAATGCCGCCGCGTGCGCATGCAGCGCGGCGGTATCGAACAGCGGCAGCTGCGCGTCGGCAGCGCCGACAAGCAGCGAGATCTCGGTACAACCCAGAATCACCGCCTCGGCGCCTTGCGCCTGCAGCGCGCCGATCACGTCGCGGTAGTACGTCCGCGACGCGTCGCGGATCGTCCCCTGGCACAGTTCCTCGTAGATGATGCGGTGCACCTCGGCGCGCTCCGCCGCCGCCGGCACCAGCACATCGAAACCGTGGCGCTGCAGCCGCTCGCGGTAGAAGGCTTGCTCCATCGTGAAGCGCGTGCCCAGCAGGCCCACCCTGCGGATCCCGGCGCTGTGCAGGGCGGCGGCCGTGGCATCGGCGATATGCAACAGCGGCAACGGCACCGCGGCAGTGATCGCATCGGCGACGCAGTGCATGGTGTTCGTGCACAACACCAGGAAATCGGCGCCGCCGGCGTGCAGCGCGCGCGCCGCGGCGGCCATCGCCGCGCCGGCCGCGTCCCAGTCGCCGGCCTGCTGCAACTGCTCGATCTCGTGGAAGTCCACGCTGTACAGCAGGATCTTCGCCGAATGCAGCCCGCCCAGCCGGGTGCGGATCGTCTCGTTGATGTGCCGATAGTAGGGCACGGTGGATTCCCAACTCATGCCGCCGATCAGGCCGATGGTCTTCATTCCGCTTTCCGGACGGCAACCGAAATGGCTGCGCACACGGCAAGCATACCCGCGCGCAACGATCAGCCCGAGCCGGTCACGGCGCTCGCTTCGGCATTGGCTATCCGCTTATGCAGCCTGCAAGCGCGCGCGTACGTCCGCCAAGGCCACATGGATCTTCTCCGTGAACACGCCTTCTCCGTGGTGCAGCATCACCAGGCGCCGCCAGCGGGGCGCGTGCAGCGCTACCAGCTCGAACTGGCACCGCCACCGCCGGAGCTGCCGCCGCCGGAGGAGGAGGAGCCGCCACTCGAACTGCTGGACGACGAGGAAGAGGAGGAGGACGAAGACGACGAAGAAGTCGACGTGCGGCTGGCGTAGTACGCCGGGGTATAGGCGTAGCCGCCGGACGCGGTGGCGACCACGTGGCCCTTGCGCATCAACGCCTGGCGCTCGCTCGCCTGCTCGCGCAGGAAGTCGCGGAAATACTCGGGCGAGGAATAGCGGCGGCCTGCCATCGCCAGCGCCAGTCCCAGCACCAGCAGCTCGATGGCCAGCGAGAGCACGAACGCCAGCGGGAACAGCGCCGACAATACCAGCACAAACACGCCGGGGTTGACGGTCAGGAACAGCTTGATGAACACCCCGGGGAACCACGAGCGGCGGGTCGATTCGGCGATGTCCTCGGCCTGGCCGGCCAGTTGCGGATGCTGGCGCAGCAACCGTGCGCGCAGGTGCCGCATCCAGCGCCGGCGCAGCAGCGGCAGCAGCCAGATCAATGCCGCCAGCCCGGCCCAGGCGATCGCGCCGCGTTCCCAGTGGCGCACTTCGGTAGCGGGCGCGGCCGACGGCCGCGACAGTTCTTCGAGGCTGGTCGGATCCTGCGCGGCGACGCGCGCCATGAAGCCGAAGGCGTCGATGATGGCGCCGGCGGTATCGCCCTGGCGCATCCTGGGCGCCAGGTAGTCGTCCAGCGCGTGCTTGCTGACCACGTCGGACAGGCTGCCTTCCAGTCCGTAGCCGACCTCGAAGCGCGAGCGGCGGTCCTGCATCGACAGGACCAGCAGCAGGCCGTTGTCGACGTCCTTCTGGCCCAGCCGCCAGGTCTTGAACGCGCGCTCGGACAGGCTCTCGATGTTGTCGCCGTCCAGCGCGGGCACGATGTAGACCGCGCCCCAGATCCCCTGGTCGGTGCGCAGCTGCTGCAGGGACGCGTTCACCCGCTGCCGGTCCGACGCGCTCAACTGGCCGCTGGGATCGACCACGTCCGGCGTGTAGGCGGGAATCTCGATGGCGCGCGCGGAACCCACCGGCCACAGCAGCAGGATGAGCGTGGCGATGGCAAGCAGACGGAAGGCGCGCATGGGGTGGGTCGAGGCGGATCGTGCGGCCATTATGGCGGCCGCCCGGCCTGGCGCGGCTGCGCTCATTCCCCGGGCTTGGCGCCTTCCAGCGGCGCGTGCGTGGCGGCGCGCCTGGCCAGCACCGATTCGCGATGGGCGATGTAGACGTTGGCGGCGATGATGATGCTCGCGCCGAGCAGGGTACGCGGGGCGATCGCCTCGGCGAACAGCCACCAGCCCAGCAGCGCCACGAACGGCAGCTGCATGAAACTGATCGGGGTCAGCGCCGAGACTTCGCCGATGCGCAGTGCGCGCGTCCACAGCAGTTGCCCGAGCGTGCCGAACAGGCCGGTGGCCAGCAGCCACAGCCAGTCGATGCCGTGCGGCCAGGTCCAGGCGAACAGGGCGGGCAGAAGCGACATCGGCACCCAGAACGCGTAGGTGTAGAACACCACGGTGTTGGCCGAATCGACCCGTGCCAGCTGCTTGATCTGGATCGCCACCAGCGCGCTCATCACCGCCGCCAGCAGTGCGATCAGGGTGCCTGCGCTGAACGTGGCCGCGCCGGGGCGCAGGATGATCAGCACGCCGACGAAGCCGCACAGCACCGCCATCCAGCGCCGCAGGCGCACGTTCTCGCCCAGCCAGAACGCCGCGGCCAGGGTCACGAACAGCGGCGTGGAGTAGGACAGCGCGATCGCCTGCGACAGCGGCAGGTGGCCGATCGCCCAGAAGCCGGCCAGCATCGACACCAGGCCGATCGCGGTGCGCAGCAGGTAACGCGGCAACTGTGCGGTACGCGGCAGCGACTGCCCTGGGCGCAGCAGCATCGGCAGCAGGAACAGCAGGCCGAACAGGTTGCGGAAGAAGGCAATCTCCACCGTCGACAGGTGCGCGGAGGCCAGCCGGATCGCAATCACCATCAGTCCGAACGACAGCGTGCTGGCCAGCATCAGCGCGGCCGCGCGCAGCGACACCGGCTGCTTCACCAGAACGCGCCGACGATGCGCGGTTCCGGCTCCAGGATCACGCCGAAGCGCTCCAGCACCGAGGCGGAAATGCGCCGCGCCAGCGCCAGCAGTTCGGCACCGCTGGCCTGGCCGTGGTTGACCAGCACCAGCGCGTGCGCGGCGGACACGCCGGCATCGCCGTCGCGGTGGCCTTTCCAGCCGCAGGCCTCGATCAGCCACGCCGCCGACAGCTTGCGCTGGTCCTCGCCGTCGCCGGGAAACACCGGCAGCGCCGGGTAGGCGTGCTGCAGCGCCTGCGCCTGTTCGGCCGGAAGCAGCGGATTCTTGAAGAAGCTGCCGGCGTTGCCGAGCACCTCCGGGTCGGGCAGCTTGCGGCGGCGGATGTTGATCACCGCCTGCGCCACGTCGGGCGCGCCAGGCATGGCGATGCCGAGCGCCTGCAGTTCCTCGCCGATGCCGGCGTAGTCCAGGCGCAGCGCATGCAGCCGCGGCAGGTTGAATTCCACCGCGGCGATCAGATAGCGGTCGGGCTGGCGCTTGAACAGGCTGTCGCGATAGCCGAATTCGCAGGCGGCGGCGTCCAGCCGCACAAAGCGCGCGTCGGCGCGGTCGTAGGCCTCGACCACGTGCACGAACTCGCCGACCTGCGCGCCGTAGGCGCCGATGTTCTGGATCGGCGCGGCGCCGACCGTGCCCGGGATCAGCGCCAGGTTTTCCAGGCCCGACAAGCCCTGCGCCAGCGACCACATCACCAGTTCGTGCCAGCCCACGCCGGCGCCGGCGCGGACGATGGCGTAGTCGGCGCGGTGTTCGAGCGTGTCGATGCTGCGGTTGGCGAAGGCCAGCACCACGCCGGGCGCGTCGCCGGCGAACAGCATGTTGCTGCCGCTGCCCAGCGGCAGCAGCGCCGCGCCGGCCAGCTGCGGCGCCAGCAGCGCGTCGGGCAGCGCCTCGGGGGCGAAGATCTGCAGCAGCCACGGCGCCTGCGCGGCGACATGGAAGGTGTTCAGCGCCTGCAGCGGCGCATTGGCGGTCAGCGACCAGGCGTTGCTCATAGCGCGGCGACCGCGCCGCGGCTGGGCGCTTCGCGGCGCCGGCGCATCGCCTCGACGCATTCGCCGATCAGCTCCGGGCCGCGGAACACCAGCCCGCTGTAGCACTGCACCAGCGCCGCGCCGGCGGCCATCTTCGCCACCGCATCGGCACCGGAGAGGATGCCGCCGACCCCGATCAGCGGGATCGCCTCGGGCAGGCGCGCGCGCAGGCGGCGCAGCACCAGGGTGGACTGGCCCAGCAGTGGCGCGCCGGACAGGCCGCCGGCTTCGGCGCCCAGCGCGTTCTGTTCCAAGCCGGGGCGGGCGACGGTGGTGTTGGTGGCGATGACGCCGTCCACCTGCAGGTCCGACAGCACCCGCGCCGCGGCGTCGATGTCGCTGTCGCTCAGATCCGGCGCGACCTTGACCAGCATCGGCACACGCTTGCCATGGCGCGCGGCCAGCGCTTCCTGCGCCTCGCGCAGCTGCGACACCAGCTGCCGCAGCGCCTGTTCCTCCTGCAGCTCGCGCAGGCCGGCGGTGTTCGGCGAGGAGATGTTGACGGTCACGTAGTCGGCCAGCGGGTAGACCTTTTCCAGGCAATGCAGGTAATCCGATGCCGCGTCCGCGTTCGGCGTGTCCTTATTCTTGCCGATGTTGATGCCGAGCAGGCCGTGGCGGCGGCGCGCGCGTTCGACGTTGCGCACCAGCGCATCCACGCCGAGGTTGTTGAAGCCCATGCGGTTGATCACCGCCTGCTCGCGCGGCAGCCGGAACATACGCGGCTTCGGATTGCCCTGCTGCGGGCGCGGGGTGATGGTGCCGATCTCGACGAAACCGAAGCCCAGCGCCAGCAGCGCGTCGATGTGCTCGCCGTTCTTGTCCAGGCCGGCGGCCAGCCCGACCGGGTTGGGAAACTCCAGGCCGAACGCGCGCGTGGGCATCGGCGCGATCGCCCTGGCCAGCAGCGGATTGGTGCCGGTGCGGTAGGCCATCTCGATCGCGCGCAGGCCCAGCGCGTGGGCGCGCTCGGCGTCGAAGGCGAACAGGAACGGGCGGGCGAGGGAATACATGGGCACAGCTCAGTTCAACGTGCCGGCGAAGGCACGGGTACGGTAATGGACATCGACCAGGCCATCGACCTGGTGGCGATCGAACAGCGCGCGCAGCGCGGCCAGCATCGGCGCGTGGCGCGGATGCGCGGCCAGCGGCGCATACGAGGAGGACAGCAGGCGCCCGCGCAGGCCGTCGTAGTCCAGCTTCTGCACGTTGGGGAACTGCGCGGTGCCGCGCAGCCCGGCGCCGAACCAGCGCTGCATCGTCGCATCGTCGTGGTAGCGTTCGGCCACCGCGCTGTAGTCGGTGCCGTAGTCGAGCAGCAGCTGCTCGTAGTCGTGCAGGAACGCTGTGCCGTCGAGCAGGCGCGAGTTCCAGTACACCAGCGCCAGGCCGCCGGGACGCAGCACGCGCGCCCATTCGCGGCGTACCGCGTCCAGGTCGAACCAGTGGAAGGCCTGCGCGGCGCTGATCAGGTCGACGCTGGCGGCGGGCAGGGTGGTGGCCTCGGCGCTGCCATCGACCGAGGCGAAGCCGGGGAGGTCGTGCAGCAGGGTCTCGGCGGCGGCGCGCATCGCCGCGTTCGGCTCCACCGCCAGCGTCGGATGCCCGGCCTGCAGAAACATGCGGGTGGAAATGCCGGTGCCGGCGCCGATGTCGGCGACCTGCGCGTCGCGCGCCACGCCGAGTTCCCCGTGCACCCAGTCCAGCAGCGCCGGCGGATAGTCGGGACGGTAGCGGACGTAGTCGGCGACGCGGTCGCTGAAGCGTTCGCGCGGAGCGGAGGCGTCCATCGGCTCAGGCCTGGGTGCTGGCGAACCAGGCCAGCCCGCCGAAGAACAGCACGAACGCCAGCACCGACAGGATCGCGACGATCACCGCGGCCCAGCCCAGGATCAGCCCGCCGACCGCCAGCCCGTCGCCCTGGAAACGCTGCGGTTGGCGGCGGATCTCGGCCCGCGCCAGGTGCCCGGTAATGATCGCGCCGAGGCTGCCGAGCACCGGCATCAGGGTCCAGCCGAGGATGCCGGCGACCAGGCTGACCACGGCGAGGGAATTGGTTTCGCGTACGGCACTCATGTGCGGATCCTCGTGAAGGGGGCAGCGGGTTCGCTCGCATGCACGGTGCCCGAATTATCCCAGAAGCGCGCCTGCCGTGCGCCGTTCATCCGCGCACGCGGCCATGGCGCAACGCATGCGCCCACGCCGGCTGGCCGTTGCGTTCGGCCTGCAGCGCGGCGCTGGCGTGGTCGTAGTCGACCGCCAGCAGCTGCGCGTCCCAGCGTCCGTTGCGCTGTTCCAGGATCGCGTAGCGCGCCTGCGGCGTGCCGGTTTCGACCCGGTACGGCTGCGGATGCGCCTCGGCGTAGGCGGGCAGGCCGACGCTGCCCGGATTGCACAGCAGCCGCCCGTCGTCCAGGCGCAGCGTGCGCGGCACGTGGCTGTGCCCGCACAGCACCAGCGGCGCCGGCGGCGCGGCGCCGAGCCGTTCGCGCACGCGTTGCGCGCTGGCGGGCAGCAGGTGCGGTGCGACCAGTTCGTCGAGCAGCCAGCACAGGTCGTCGTGCGGGGTGCCGTGGCACAGCAGCGCCTGCGGCAGCGCCAGCGTCGCAGGCAGGCCGTCCAGCCAGTGCCGTTGCGCCGGCGTCAGCTGCGCATGCGCGTAGGCATCGCTGGCACCCATCGCCGCGGGCGCCAGTTCGCGCAGCTGGCGCTCGTGGTTGCCGCGCACCGTGGGCAGCGCCAGCGGCAGCAGCCGCGCGGCGGTTTCGCGCGGCCACAGCGGACCGGACACGATATCGCCGAGATTGACGATCTGGTCCGCGCCGCGCCGCCCGATATCCGCAAGCACCGCTTCCAGTGCGGGCAGGTTTCCGTGGATGTCGGACAGGGCGGCGAGGCGCATCGCTTACAGGTCGAACTTGATGCCCTGCGCCAGCGGCAGCGAGTCGGAGTAGTTGATCGTGTTGGTCTGCCGGCGCATGTACACCTTCCAGGCGTCCGAGCCGGATTCGCGGCCGCCGCCGGTGTCCTTCTCGCCGCCGAACGCGCCGCCGATCTCCGCACCGGAGGTGCCGATGTTGACGTTGGCGATGCCGCAGTCGCTGCCGGCCGCCGACAGGAACTTCTCCGCCGCCTTCAGGTTCTGGGTGAAGATCGACGAGGACAGGCCCTGCGGCACGCCATTCTGCATGTCGATGGCCTCGTCCAGGCTGCTGTACTTCATCACGTACAGGATCGGCGCGAAGGTCTCGTGCTGCACCACGTCGTCGCCGTTGTGCAGGCCGGTGACGATCGCCGGCAGCACGAAGTTGCCCGGCCGGTCCAGTGCGGTGCCGCCGGTCTCGACGGTGCCGCCGGCGGCCTTGGCCTTCTCGATCGAGGCAAGGAACTGCTCGACCGCGCCGCGGCTGTTCAGCGGCCCCATCAGGTTGGCCGGGTCGGTGGGGTCGCCGATCTTGCCTTCGACCTGCTTGTAGGCCTTGAGCAGCGTCGCCAGCACGGTGTCGTAGATTGATTCGTGCACGATCAGCCGGCGCGTGGTGGTGCAGCGCTGGCCGGCGGTGCCAACCGCGCCGAACACGATGCCGGGGATCGCCAGCTTCAGGTCGGCGCTCTCGTCGAGGATGATCGCGTTGTTGCCGCCCAGCTCCAGCAGGCAACGGCCCAGGCGCCGCGCGCATTTCTCGGCGACGTTGCGCCCGACCTGGGTCGAGCCGGTGAAGCTGATCAGCGCGATGCGCTTGTCCTCGACCAGCGTCTCGGCCAGTTCGGTGCCGGCGTCGTTGATCAGGAAGAAGATGTCCGGGAAGCCGGCGTCGCGCAGCGCTTCGTTGCAGATCTTCATCGACGCGATCGCGGTCAGCGGCGTCTTGTTGGACGGCTTCCACAGGCAGATGTCGCCGCAGATCGCCGCCAGGAAGGCATTCCACGCCCACACCGCGACCGGGAAGTTGAACGCGCTGATGATGCCGACCAGGCCCAGCGGCTGGTACTGCTCGTACATGCGGTGGCCGGGACGCTCGGAGTGCAGCGTGTAGCCGTACAGCATGCGGCTCTGGCCGACCGCGAAATCGGCGATGTCGATCATCTCCTGCACCTCGCCGTCGCCTTCGGGCTTGCTCTTGCCCATTTCCAGCGCGACCAGCGAACCCAGCGCGTCCTTGTTCCGGCGCAGCGCTTCACCGCACAGCCGCACCGCCTCGCCGCGGCGCGGCGCCGGGGTCGTGCGCCACACCTTGAACGCCGCCTGGGCACGGGCGACGACGGTTTCGTAGTCGTCCTTTGTGGTCGCCTGCACCTCGGCGATGACCTCGTTGCTGGACGGGTTCAGCGGCTGCAGCACGCCGGCGCCGGTGGCCGTGGACCACTCGCCGTTGCCGAGATAGGTGCCGGAATTGGACGCGGTCAGGCCGAGCGCCTTGAGCAGGTCAGCGGACATGGAATCTCCTGGGGTTCGTTGCGACAGGGAAGGCGACCGCAGGCGGGGGACGCGGGACGCGATTAGCCCGCAATTTTAGCAGACCGGGCGGGCCCGGCCGCATCCGCCGCGCGCCGCGGCGGGCTTGGCAAGCGCGGCGATCGTGCGACAATGCGCCCGGCCAAGGCCCCGTAGCTCAGCTGGATAGAGCGGTCCCCTCCTAAGGGACAGGTCGTGCGTTCGAATCGCGCCGGGGTCACCACCGCAGTGGGCATGTGCGCAAGCGCGGCGAATCGCCGATGCCGGTAGTGCATGCAGGCACTGCCTTCGATGCTGCGACATGGCAACGGCCGTCACGCCGCTGCCGCCCATGCGGCGCCGTCCTGGCCTAACACCGTCTACACCCCTCGTCGACGTCGGATGAGCGCCTCGCTCCGTAACCTGCACCATGTCCGCCAATGCAGGAGCGGATGCAGACGCGGTGCCGGCTCCTGCATGGCTGGATGTGCGACGACGGGTTTGCCTTGTTGCAGCTTGCGGCCGCCTGAATCGGCCGCAGCGCCGCATCACGATGCGGCCTGGTTGCGTGTCCACATCCCGGATGGCGGGCTCCACCTCGTTCCGACCGTCGATGGCGGCCGTGTTAACCCCACCCGCGAATGCGAAGCAGGAGTAAGCCAATGAATAGAGCCTTGAAGCTTGTGTTGATCGGTTCGATGCTGGCGGCCTTGGCCGCTTGCCATCGTGATGGCGACAAGAACACGCAGGACCAGAACGCCGCGACGCCGCCAGCGGCGGCCGACGGTAGCCCGGCGGGCGGCAGCAGCGCGCCGCCGGCCGCTACCAGCGGCGACGCGACCGGCACGGCGACCGGTACCGATCCGAGCCAGGGGACGCCCCCGGCGACGCCCACCACACCGACCACCGATCCGCAGTCGCCGACCAGCGATCCGCAGCAACAGCAACAGCCGCCGGCGGACAATCAGCAGCATTGACGAAGGTGCAAGGCGCGCGGACGAAGAATCCGCGCGCCTTGCGCGATCTCCGACCTCGGGTGCCTTCCGTCCATTGTCCGCTACCCGGAACCGCGCGGTCGAAGGGCATAGCCGCGCCACTGAACACAACGCAACCGCACGCCGTTTTTGTCGGTCCGAACATGAGCCCGCACAAACGGTTTTCTACAGTGCGGCGCATGAATCCCGTCTTCGCTGCGCTCGGCATGATGTTCCTGACCATGGTCGCGCTGGTCGCGTCCGAACTGTCCAGGATGGTGGACAAGATCGTGGAATGGGTGCGCCATTCGGCGAAGCCGCGACGATCGATCTGGCGGCGTGGCAAGTCCGGTCACCTGGTCCGACCGCGCCGGTGAGCGCCGCAGCGCCGCTAGCAAGCTTCCGCCGCGTCGGCGTCGGATAGTAACTTTTGCAACGGATCCATCCGGGTGCGACGCGCATGCTGCCTTGCGGCACACAGCGCTTGACAGCACCCCGGCGCATGATGTCCTCTTGCGCCCATGCCCCACGTTCTCGCCCTCGTCACCAGCTTCGTGCCGCCCACGCTTCGGCGCCCGGCCGCATGCTGCGCGGGCATTACCACCGGTATTACCACCCACACCATTCGCCCGGTGCGGCCCGTCGTTTTCGCGTAACTGTCGAAACCCACGGCCCCGCACCCGGATCAGGATGCGGGGGAACCCGTCGGCCTGATGCGAGCGGGGCCTCCACTCCGAGGTCTCCCATGCCGTCCCCCGCAGTCGCTTCCGCTCCCGCCGCAGACCCCGCGCTCGCCGCGCGCACCGTCGTCCACAAGTTCGGCGGCACCTCGGTGGCCGACGCCGAACGCTATCGCCATGTCGCGCAGCTGCTGCTGGCGCGCCCGGAAACCCTGCAGATCACCGTGGTCTCGGCGATGAAGGGAGTGACCGATGCGCTGATCGGGCTGGCCGAACTGGCCGCCAGCGAGAACAGCGACTGGCGCGAACGCTGGCACGAGACCCGCGCGCGGCACCGCGCCGCGGCGGTGTCGCTGCTCGGCGAGCACGCCGGCATCACCGTGGAGTGGCTGGATGCGCGCTTCGATCATCTCGCCGAGATCCTCGGCGCGTTGGCGGTGATCGGCGAACTGCCGCGCGAGGTGCTGGACCGGGTGCAGGGCCTGGGCGAGGTGTACTCGGCGCAACTGCTCGGCGAGCATCTGCGCGCGCTGGGCGAGGATTGCGCGGTGCTGGACGCGCGCGAGGTGCTGGTGGTGGATCGCGGCGAACTGGGCGTGGACGTGGATTGGGAGGCCAGCGCGGCGCGCCTGTCGGCGTGGCGAGAGCAGCATCCGCAGCAGCGCGTCGTGGTCACCGGCTTCGTCGCCCGCGACCGCGCGGGCCGCATCACCACGCTCGGTCGCAACGGCAGCGACTACTCCGGCGCGATCTTCGCCGCCCTGTTCGATGCCGACGAACTGCATATCTGGACCGACGTGGACGGCGTGCTGTCGGCCGACCCGCGGGTGGTGCCCGAAGCGGTGCAACTGGAAACGCTGAGCTACGACGAGGCCTGCGAACTGGCCTATTTCGGCGCCAAGGTTGTGCATCCGCAGACCATGTCGCCGGCGATCGAGCGCGGCCTGCCGATCATCATCCGCAACACCTTCCAGCCCGAACACCCGGGCACCCGCATCACCGCCAGCAGTGCCAGCAGCGGCCCGATCAAAGGCCTGACCCTGAGCCCGGACCTGGCGGTGCTGAACCTGGAAGGCACCGGCCTGATCGGCGTGCCCGGCACCGCCGAGCGCGTGTTCGCCGCGCTGCGCAATGCGCGGGTGTCGGTGGTGATGATCTCGCAGGGTTCCTCGGAGCATTCGATCTGCTGCGTGGTGCGGCAGAACGAATGCGAACGCGCGCGCGATGCGCTGCTGTCGGCGTTCGCGCACGAGCTGGTGGTCGGCCAGGTGCAGCGCGTGCAGCTGACCACCGGCATCAGCGTGCTGGCCGCGGTCGGCGACGGCATGGCCGGGCAGCCGGGCGTGGCCGCGCGCCTGTTCGAATCGCTGGGCCGCGCCCAGGTCAACATCCTGGCGATCGCGCAGGGGTCGTCGGAGCGCAACATCTCGGTGGCGATCGACAGCGCGCACGCGACCAAGGCGCTGCGCGCGGCGCATGCCGGGTTCTGGCTGTCGCCGCAGACCTTCTCGGTCGGGGTGATCGGCCCCGGCAACGTCGGCGCGGCGCTGCTCGACCAACTGCGCGTGGCGCAGCCGCAGTTGCTGGCCAAGGCCAACCTCGACCTGCGCCTGCGCGCGATCGCCTCGCGCAGCACGATGCGCCTGGAAACCCGCGCGATCACCGGCGATTGGCGCCAGGCCTTCGCCAGCGGCCCGCAGCCCACCGACCTGGACGCGTTCACCGCGCACCTGCTGTCGGCGCACCTGCCGCACGCGGTCATCATCGATTGCAGCGGTAGCGCCGACGTGGCCGACCGCTACGCCGGCTGGCTCGCCGCCGGTATCCATGTGGTCACCCCGAACAAACAGGCCGGCGCCGGGCCGCTGGCGCGCTTCCATGCGATCCGTGCCGCCGCCGAGAGCAGCGGTGCGCGTTTCCGCTACGAGGCCACGGTCGGCGCCGGCCTGCCGGTGATCACCACGCTGCGCGATCTGGTCGATACCGGTGACGAAGTCACCGCGATCGAGGGCATCTTCTCCGGCACCCTGGCCTGGCTGTTCAACAAGTACGACGGCAGCGTGCCGTTCTCGCAACTGGTCACCGACGCGCGCGGCATGGGCTATACCGAGCCGGATCCGCGCGACGACCTGTCCGGTACCGACGTGGCGCGCAAGCTGGTGATCCTGGCGCGCGAGGCCGGGCGCGAGCTGAGCCTGGAGGACGTGGCGGTGGAGAGCCTGGTGCCGGAGGCGCTGCGCCAGGCCAGCGTGGAGGATTTCATGGCGCGGCTGCACGAAGTGGATGCGGCGTTCGCGCAACGCCTGCAGGCGGCCAAGGCGCGCGGCTGCGTGCTGCGCTACGTGGCGCAGCTGGCGCCGGACCGCGCGCCCAGCGTTGGCCTGGTGGAATTGCCGGCCGAGCATGCCTTCGCCAACCTGCGCCTGACCGACAACGTGGTGCAGTTCACCACCCGCCGCTATTGCGACAATCCGTTGGTGGTGCAGGGGCCCGGTGCCGGTCCGGAAGTCACCGCTGCCGGCGTGTTCGCCGACCTGCTGCGGGTGGCGGCGGGCGAGGGCGCGCGGCTGTGAGCCAGGCGCAGACCTCGCCGGCGCCGCAGTCCGCTGCCCGCGCCGTGCCGCGCGAGGCGCGCGCCTTCGCGCCGGCCTCGGTGGCCAATGTGGCGGTGGGTTTCGATCTGCTGGGCTATGCGGTGGAGGGTGTCGGCGACACGGTGAGCGTGCGCCGCATCGATGCGGCGGAGGTGCGTATCGCCGCGATCCGCGGCACCACGGTGGCGTTGCCGCTGGAGGCGGCGCGCAACACCGCCGGCGCGGCGCTGATCGCCTTGCGCGAGGCGTTGGCGCTGCCGTTCGGCTTCGAGCTGGAGATCGACAAGGGCATCCCGCTCAGCTCCGGCATGGGCGGTTCGGCGGCCTCGTGCGTTGCTGCGCTGGTGGCGGCCAATGCGTTGCTGGACGCGCCCTTGTCGCGCGAGCAGCTTTATCTGTATTCGCTGGAGGGCGAGGCGGTGGCCAGCGGCAGCCGCCACGGCGACAACCTCGGCCCGATGTTCCTGGGCGGGTTGGTGCTGTCCACGCTGCAGCGGATGGTGCCGGTGCCGGTGCCTGCGGCTTGGCACAGTCTGCTGGTGCATCCGGATGCTGTGCTGGAGACACGCCGCGCGCGCGAGGCGTTGGCCGGCGAGTACCGGCTCGGCGAATTCGTGGCGCAGAGTTCGAATCTGGCGCTGGTGCTGGCGGGCTGCCATGCCGGCGACGAGGCGCTGGTGCGCGCGGGCTTGCGCGACGTGCTGATCGAGCCGCGGCGTGCGCCGTTGATCGTCGGTTTCGATGCGGCCAAGCAGGCCGCGCTGGCGGCGGGAGCGATGGGCGCGAGCATTTCCGGTGCGGGCCCCAGCGTATTCGCCTGGTTCCCGACGCGCGCGGCGGCCGAGGCGGCCGCGCCGGCGGTGCAGGCGGCGTTCGCGGCAGCCGGCTTCGACAGCCAGCATTGGGTATCGCCGCTGCAGTGTCCGGGCGCCCGATTGCTGTAGCGGCGCGTAGCCTCGCTGTTGCTGTTGCTTTCGAGGTTGTTTTTGCTGTTGCTCTTGTTGTTGCTTTTGCTGTTGCCGTACCGGGTTCCCTTCCGAAGCGGCGGCCATGGCGGGGAAAAACCCCGAAGGGGCGGCGCACATGGATGTGCGCCGTTCGCGGCAGGGGCAGGATGCCCCTTCCGCGAATCCCCGGTATGGACGCGGACCCGGAGCGCGCAGCGCGGAGGGCGCTAGGCAGGGCGCGCTTTCTTTTGGTTACTTTTCTTTGCGCGAGCAAAGAAAAGTGACTCGCCGCAAGGCGAAAGCCTTTGCCTTTGCCTCTGCTTTTGCTTTGGTCTGAAGATTCAAAGCAAGAGCAAGAGCAAGAGCAAAGCTTCCGCTGGCGCGGGTCACTTTTCTTTGCTTGTGCAAAGAAAAGTAACCAAAAGAAAGCACACCCGGGCGGCGCGCCCTCCGCGCTGCGCGCTACGGGTGCGCAAGCAGGATGGGAATTTTCGGAAGGCACATCCATGTGCCTGCCGAAAACGACGCGCATCCTGCGCGTCGCCCCCTTCGGGGGTTGTACCCATCCTGCTTGCCGCGCCTCACGGGAGATCGAAAAGCAAAAAAGCAACAGCCGAAGCAAGGGCAGAGCAACAACAAGAGCAATAACCAAGCAGTGCCACAGTCACGGATGACAGTGCGATCGAATTCCCCCTGCCGATGGAACCACCATGAACTTTATTTCCACCCGTAATGCCGCGCCCGCCGCCACGCTCAGCCAGGCCATCGCCGCCGGTCTGGCGCCCGATGGCGGGCTGTACGTACCCGAGCGCATGCCGCCGGCCCGTGAACTGCGTCCTGGCGCAAGCCTGGCCGAGACCGCCGCGACGCTGCTGGCGCCGTTCTTCGACGGCGACGCGCTAGCCGCCGAGCTGCCGGCGATCTGCGCCGAAGCCTTCGATTTCGATGCGCCGCTGCAGCCGCTGGCCACGCCCGGCGACCATGCGCTGGAGCTGTTCCATGGACCGACCGCCGCGTTCAAGGACTTCGGCGCGCGCTTCCTCGCCGCCTGCCTGGCCCGGCTGCGTCGCGATGCCGCTACGCCGCTGACCATCCTGGTCGCCACCTCCGGCGATACCGGCGCCGCGGTCGCCGCCGCCTTCCATCGCCAGCCTGGGCTGCGCGTGGTGGTGCTGTATCCGGACGGCCGCGTGTCGCCGCGGCAGGCGCATCAGCTGGGCTGCTTCGGCGACAACATCCAGGCGCTGCGCGTGTCCGGCTCGTTCGATGATTGCCAGGCGCTGGTCAAGCAGGCCTTGAGCGATGTCGAACTGCAGGCGCAGGCGCCGCTGAGCTCGGCCAACAGCATCAGCCTGGGCCGGTTGCTGCCGCAGATGAGTTATTACGCGCACAGCGCCCTGGTGCACTACGCCGGGCGCGCGCAGCCGCTGAACCTGGTGGTGCCGACCGGCAACCTGGGCAATGCGCTGGCGGCGATCCTGGCGCGCGGGCTGGGCGTGCCGCTGGGCCGCATCGTGCTGGCGACCAATGCCAACCACGTGCTGCCGGATTATTTCGCCGGTGCCGACTACGCGCCGCAGCCCAGCGTGGCCACCGTCGCCAATGCCATGGACGTGGGCGCGCCGAGCAATTTCGAGCGCTTGCGCTGGCTGTACCGCGGCGACGATGCCGCGTTGCGCGCGCAGTTCCAGTCCTATTCGGTGGACGATGTGCAGATCCGCCAGCTGATCGGCGAGCGCTTCCGCCGCTACGGCGAAGTGCATTGCCCGCATACCGCCACCGCCTTGCACGTGTTGCAGCAGATCCGTGCCGAGGGCGCCGAGGCCGATGCCGGCGACTGGGCGGTGGCGGCCACCGCGCATCCGGCCAAGTTCGAGGCGGTGGTCGAGCCGCTGATCGGCCAGCCGGTGCCAGTGCCGCCGGCGTTGGCCGCCTTGTTGCAGCGGCCGGCGCACGCCGAGCCGATCGCGCCGGACTACGCGACGCTGCGCGCGCGCCTGCTGGTCGGCTGAGACTGGCCGCTGCCGCTTGACCCGGCAGCGGCGGCGCCGCTGTCCGGGCCGCCGCGCTGCAGCCTGCGTTGCGCGCGCACGGCGGCGCGCGGTCCGCGGCGCAGAGTCAGTCCTGATCCTGCGGCTGCAGCCGCAACCAGGCGGCCTGCACCACGCTGCGGACCTGCAGCCAGTCCAGGCGCGAGCGCGGGTGGTCGCGCAGGAACACGTCGCGCAGCTGCGGGGCCACGTCCTCGAAGCGCTGGCCGTGGTACTTCAGGTAGGCGTCGTAGGCCAGTTTCAGCGCCGGCTCGTAGTCGGTGAACGCATGCCCGGGCTGATGGAACGGGGCCTGGGCGAAATGCGCCTTCCAGAAATCCAACTCCCTTTCGCGATCCAGCACCACGCAGGCGCGTGGGTCGTGCAGCACATCGATGGCGACGAGCATGGTTGCCCTCCCAGTGGTTCCCCCCTCCGGCACCGCGGCGGCGCCGCAGGTGTATCGCGGCGCAAGTCTATGCCCGGGCGTGTGACAAGGCATGGCCGAGGTCTGAAGCGTTCACGGATGCGGCGGCTGGCAGCGTCTGCGCCGTCCGCGACCGTTGGTCCGCTTAGGCGGGCCCTAAGGCCGCAGCCAGCTCCGCGGTTCGAAGGCAGTCGTGGTCCGCCGGGTTGTCCACAGCGCATGTGGAGCGTTGCCCTGGAAACCTGTGGATAAGTCGGTGCGGGCGCGGTGGTGCAAGGCGTAGACAGGGGCTGGCGAAAAAATCGCCGCCGCCCATCGGCTCATGCTTCGTCGGACGCCAGCCGGTGCAAGGCGGCGAAGTCGCGGATCTCGACCACGTGCAGCTGCGGCAGCGCGATCAGGCCTTGCTGGCGCAGCTTGGTGAAGGTGCGGCTGACCGTTTCCATGGTCAGGCCGAGATGGTCGGCGATGTCGCCGCGGCCCATCATCAAGGTCACCGTGTTGCCGGGATCGCCTCGGCTGGCGGTGCGCGCCGCCAGCTTCAGCAGGAAGTCGGCGAGCTTTTCCATCGGCTGCAGGCGTGCCAGCGACAGCGCCGCATCCTGGGCCGCGTCCAGTTCCAGGCAGGCGCGCTGCAACAGCTTGCGTTCCAGCTGCGGGTATTGCGTGCGCAGCAGCCGCATCTGCGCCACCGACACCCGGCACACGCGGCTGTCGGCGATCGCTTCGATGTCGTTGCGGTATTTCTCCGACTCGCTCAGGCCCACGTAGTCGCCCGGCAGCACGAAGCCGACCACCTGGCGGCGGCCGTCGGCCAGGGTGCGAACCAGGCGCAGCGCGCCGGAGGTGACGGTATAGACCGCTTGCCGCGCCTCGCCGGTGCGGACCAGGGTGGCGCCGGCGGCGTAGGACAGCGAGGTGGTCACCCGCTCCAGCGCCTGCACTTCGTCGCAGGCCAGCGCCGAGCAGATCGCCAGGTGGCGCACGGCGCAATGCATGCATTCGTGCGCGTTCGGATCGCGGGCCGCGGCGGGTTCGGCATAGGGCAGGGCGAAGCCGGGGACGGTCCGGTGCATGCGCTTGGCGGGCGGAGTGGTCACGCCGGGATGATACGCCGATACGTTCGCCGGCACCCCGGTACGGCTAGAATTGACGTCTGTTTGCCCCCAAGACGCAGGAGTTTTGCACGTGATCAAGCCCCGTACGCCGCCCGGCATCATGGAATTGCTGCCGCGCGAGCAGATCGCGTTCCAGCGCATGCTGGACGTCATCCGCCGCAACTACGAGCGGTTCGGGTTCCTGCCGGTGGAGACGCCGGTGTTCGAACTGTCCGACGTGTTGCTGACCAAGTCCGGCGGGGAGACCGAGCGTCAGGTGTATTTCGTGCAGTCCACCGGCGCGCTGGCCAATGCCGAGGCCAGCGGCGAGGGCGGCTTGCCGGAGCTGGCGCTGCGCTTCGACCTGACCGTGCCGCTGGCGCGCTACGTGGCCGAGCACGAACACGAGCTGAGCTTCCCGTTCCGCCGCTACCAGATGCAGCGCGTGTACCGCGGCGAGCGCGCCCAGCGCGGCCGTTTCCGCGAGTTCTACCAGTGCGACATCGACGTGATCGGCAAGGATGCGCTGAGCATCCGCTACGACGCCGAAGTGCTGGCGGTGATCCACGCGGTGTTCGCCGAACTGGGCATCGGCGCGTTCGCGGTGCAGTTGAACAACCGCAAGCTGATGCGCGGCTTCTTCGAGAGCCTGGGCGTGGCCGAGGGCGAGCGCCAGCTGGCGGTGCTGCGCGAGGTCGACAAGCTGGACAAGCGCGGCGCCGACTACGTGCGCGAGACGCTGGCCGGGGAGGGTTTCGCTATCCCAGCCGAGCAGGTCGAACAGATCCTGGCCTTCGTCGCGGTGCGCTCCAGCGGCCACGACGACGCGCTGGCGCGGCTGGATGCGCTGGACGCGGCGGCCGCCTCGAGCGCGACGCTGCGCGAAGGCGTGGCCGAGCTGCGCGAGGTGCTGGCCCTGGTCAAGGCGCTGGGCGTGCCGGAAACCGCGTACTGCCTGAACTTCTCCATCGCCCGCGGCCTGGACTACTACACCGGCACCGTCTACGAGACCTTGCTGACCGACTACCCGCAGATCGGCTCGATCTGCTCGGGCGGACGCTACGAGGACCTGGCCAGCCACTACAGCAAGTCCAAGCTGCCGGGCGTGGGCATCTCCATCGGCCTGACCCGCCTGTTCTGGCAACTGCGCGAGGCCGGGCTGATCGAGGGCATCGCCTCCAGCAGCGTGCAGGCGATGGTGGCGCTGATGGACGAAGCCAAGCTGGACGACGCGCTGGACATCGCCCGGCGCCTGCGCGTCGGCGGCATCAATACCGAAGTGCAGATGGAGCCGAAGAAGGTCGGCAAGCAGTTCCAGTACGCCGCGCGTGCCGGCATCCGCTTCGTGGTGCTGGCCGGCGACGACGAATTGGCGCGCGGCGTGGTCGCGGTCAAGGACCTGGTGCGCGAGCAGCAGTTCGAGGTCGCCCGCGACGAACTGGCCAGCGCCCTGCTGGTCGAGCTGGAGCAGGCCAAGGTCATGCCCTGAGCGGGGATGCAGGGTCGGGCGTGGCGCAACTTGGTCGTTCGCGCCGCGTATCCCTTGTGGGAGCGACTTCAGTCGCGACGCGGATGACCAGGGCCTGGCGCTACTTGAAGCCGCTCCTGCGCCCTTGGCCTATGCGGTGGGTGTGAGTGCCTGTCGCGGCTGAAGCCGCTCCTACAGGGGGCGGTGTGCGCGAACTTTCGTGCACCTTGTAGGAGCGGCTTCAGCCGCGACAGAGCGCATGGCGCCCTCGCGCTCATCGGTGATCGAACACATCCACACAACGCCCCTGCACACCGCGGCTTGACCCGGCCTGTCCAATCGCGCTAATGTACTAACACGCTATTACATTATCGCAATGAAACAACGACCCGCCACGCAACCCGATCGCGACAGCGACACCTCGTTCAAGGCGCTGTCGCGCGCCTTGGCCCACCTGAGCAAGCCGCAGGAGGTCGCCGCGTTCCTGCAGGACCTGTGCACGCCGGCCGAACTGGAGGCGATGTCCGATCGCTGGCGGGTGGTGCCGCTGCTGCTCAAGGGCGTGCCGTACCGCGAGATCCACGAGCTGACCCAGGTCAGCGTGACCACCATCGGCCGCGTCGCGCGGACCCTGGAATACGGCGCCGGCGGCTATGCCACGGCGCTGCGCCGGCAAGCGGCGCGCCCCTCCGATTCCCATTGAGATGTCCTGATGAGTGCTTCCCTGGCAGCGCCGGCGCGTGACCGGCTGCGTATCGCGATCCAGAAGAGCGGCCGCTTGGCCGAGCCGGCGCGGGCGGTGCTGGCCGCCTGCGGGCTGAGCTGGCGCGAGAGCCGCGACAAGTTGTTCTGCTACGGCGAGTCGCTGCCGGTGGACCTGTTGCTAGTGCGCGACGACGACATCCCCGGGCTGATCGCCGACGGCGTCTGCGATTTCGGCATCGTCGGCCGCAACGAGCTGGAAGAGCAGGCCGGCGAGCGCCGCCGCAACGGCCTGCCGGAAGCCTACCGCGCGCTGCGCGGACTGAACTTCGGCCAGTGCCGGCTGATGCTGGCGGTGCCCGACAGCTGGGAGTGGACCGGCTCGGAACAACTGCAGGGCAAGCGCATCGCCACCAGCTATCCGGCGGTGCTGGCCGACTGGCTGGAAGCGCGCGGCCTCGACGCGCAGGTGGTGGAACTGTCCGGCTCGGTGGAGATCGCGCCGCGTCTGGGCACCGCCGACCTGATCTGCGACCTGGTGTCCAGCGGCGCGACCCTGGCCGCCAACCAGCTCAAGCCGGTGGAGACGTTGCTGGAAAGCGAGGCGGTGCTGGCCGGGCCGGTGCGCGAACCGGGCGACGCCCGCGCCGGGCTGGCGGCGATGCTGCTGCGCCGGCTCGACGGCGTGCTCAAGCTGCGCGACAGCAAGCTGCTGATGTTCCGCGCCTCGCGCGATCACGTCGCCGAACTGACCCGGCTGCTGCCCGATGCCGACCCGCTGGTGCAACTGCCCGGCGACGGCGATGGCCCGCTGCAGTTGCAGACCATGTGCCACGGCGCGATCACCTGGCAGCGCATGGAGGAACTGGAGCGCGCCGGCGCGCAGGGGCTGATGGTGTTGACGGTGGAGCGCTCGCTGGCATGAACCGACTGGATTGGAATTCGCTCGACGCGCAGGCGCGCACGCAGGCCCTGACCCGGCCGGCGCAGACCGTCGCCGCGCAGACCCGCGCCGCGGTGGCGCAGCTGCTGGACGACGTGCGCGGCCGCGGCGATGCGGCATTGCGCGAGATCACCGCGCGTTTCGACGGCGTGGCGCTGCAGAGTTTCGAAGTCGGTGCCGACGAGTTCGCCGCCGCCGAAGCGGCGGTGCCGGCAGTGCTGCGCGAGGCGATGGCGCAGGCCGCGGCGCGGATCGAGACCTTCCACCGCGCCGGCATGGCGCAGCCCTACGCGGTGGAAACCGCGCCGGGCGTGGTCTGCGAGCGGGTAGTGCGGCCGATCGGCCGGGTCGGCCTGTACGTGCCGGCCGGCAGCGCGCCGCTGCCGTCCACCGCGCTGATGCTGTGCGTGCCGGCGGCGCTGGCCGGCTGCCGCGAAGTGGTGCTGTGCACGCCGCCGCGCGCCGACGGCTCGGCCGATCCGGCGGTGCTGGTCGCGGCGAAGCTGACCGGGGTGGACCGCGTGTTCAAGCTCGGCGGCGCGCAGGCGATCGCGGCGATGGGCTTCGGCACCGCCTCGGTGCCGTCCTGCGACAAACTGTTCGGGCCGGGCAACGGCTACGTCACCGAGGCCAAGCAGCAGGTGGCGCAGGCTGGGGCCGCCGCGATCGACATGCCAGCCGGCCCCTCCGAGGTGCTGGTGATCGCCGATGTCGGTGCCGATGCCGCGTTCGTCGCCGCCGACCTGCTGTCGCAGGCCGAGCACGGCCCGGACTCGCAGGTGCTGCTGCTGTCCGACAGCGCCGAGCTGATCGATGCGGTCGAGGACGAGATCGAGCGCCAGCTGGCGACGCTGCCGCGTGCGGCGATCGCGCGCCAGGCGCTGGCCGCGTCGCGGCTGATCCAGGTCGGCACGCTCGAGGACGCCTTCGCGATCAGCAACCGCTATGCGCCCGAGCACCTGATCCTGGCGCTGCGCGAGCCGCGCGGCTGGCTGGAGCGGGTCGAGGCGGCCGGCTCGGTGTTCCTCGGCGATTACACCCCGGAAGCGCTGGGCGACTATTGCAGCGGCACCAACCACGTGCTGCCGACCAACGGCGCGGCGCGCGCCTACAGCGGGGTCAGCGTCGCCAGCTTCCAGAACTTCGTCAGCGTGCAGAGCGCCAGCCGCGCCGGCATCGCCGCGATCGGCGCCTGTGCGGTGATCATGGCGCGCGCCGAAGGCCTGGACGCGCATGCCAATGCGGTGGCGCTGCGGATGGAGAAGGCGGCATGAGCGCGCCGAACGACACGCAGATGCCGGGATCGATGCTGGCGCTGGTGCGCCACGACCTGCGCGACTTCGCCGGTTATTCCTCGGCGCGCAGCAGCGCGCTGCACGGCGAGGTCTGGCTCAACGCCAACGAATCGGCCTGGGCCAATCCCGCCGACCGCGATGCCGGCAACCGCCGCTATCCGGATCCGCAACCGCCGGCACTGCGTGCGGCGCTGGCGTCGCTGTACGCCTGCGCGCCGGAGCAGGTGCTGCTCGGCCGCGGCAGCGACGAGACCATCGACCTGCTGCTGCGCGCGCTGTGCGAGCCGGGCCGCGACGCGATCGTGATCACCCCGCCGGTGTTCGGCATGTATGCGGTCTGCGCGCGGCTGCAGAATGCGCGCATCGTCGAAGTGCCGTTGCGCGAGGATGCCGCCGGCCTGGTCACGGACGTCGACGCGGTGGTGGAGACGGCGCTAACGCAGATGGCCAAGCTGGTGTTCCTTTGCTCCCCGGGCAATCCCAGCGGGGCGGCGATTCCGCTGGCCGACATCGAACGTGCCGCCGAGCGCCTGCATGGGCGCGCCTTGCTGGTGGTCGATGAGGCCTACGGCGAATTCTCTGATGTGCCGTCGGCGACCACGTTGCTGGCGCGGTATCCCAACCTGGCGGTGTTGCGCACGCTGTCCAAGGCGCATGCGCTGGCCGCGGCGCGGATCGGCTGCGTGATCGCCGATCCGGCGCTGATCGCGGTGCTGCGCCGCTGCCAGGCGCCGTATCCGATTCCGGCGCCGTGCACGCAGCTGGCGCTGGCCGCGCTGCAGGCCGAGCCGTTGCGGCAGACCGCGGCACGCGTGGCCGAGATCCGCCGCGAGCGCGAGCGCATGTCCGCCGCGCTGGCCGCGCTGCCCGGCGTGCGCCGCGTGTATCCCTCGCAAGGCAACTTCCTGCTGCTGCGCTTCGACGATGCCGAAGCCGCGTTCCGCGCCTTGCTCGGCGCCGGCGTGGTGGTGCGCGACCAGCGCGCCGCCCCGACCCTGGGCGATGCATTGCGCATCACCATTGGCACCGCGGAGCAGAACCAGCGCGTGTTGGGTGCGCTGCAGGCGGGGAGGGCGGCGGCATGACCCCGATCCTGTTCGTCGACCGCGACGGCACCCTGATCGAGGAGCCGGCCGATTTCCAGATCGACGCCTACGAGAAGCTGCGCTTCGTGCAGGGCGTGATCCCGGCGATGTTGAGATTGCGCGATGCCGGCTACCAGTTCGTCATCGTCACCAATCAGGACGGACTGGGCAGCGACGCCTATCCGCAGGCCGCGTTCGATGGCCCCAACGACTTGATGCTGCAGATCTTCGCCAGCCAGGGCATCGCCTTCCGCGAGGTGCTGATCGACCGCAGCTGGCCGGGCGACAACGCACCCACGCGCAAGCCCGGCATCGGCCTGATGCTGCCGTACCTGCAGGACCGCAGCATCGACTGGGCGCGTTCGGCGATGGTCGGCGACCGCCTCACCGACATCCAGTTCGCCGAGAACCTGCGTATCCGTGGCTTCCAGCTGAAGACCGAGCAGTTCGGCGGCGACTGGGACTGGGCCGGCATCGCCCACGAACTGGCCGATGCGCCGCGCCGCGCCACCGTGCAGCGCGACACCAAGGAAACCCGGATCCGCGTCGAGATCGACCTGGACCTGGCGCGCGATCCGCAGTGCGCCACCGGCCTGCCGTTCTTCGACCACATGCTCGAGCAGATCGGCAAGCACGGCGGCTTCGCCCTGGACGTGCGCGCCGAGGGCGACCTGCACATCGACGAGCACCACACCATCGAAGACACCGGCCTGGCGCTGGGCCAGGCCTTGCGCCAGGCGCTGGGCGACAAGCGCGGCATCGGCCGCTACGGCTTCGATCCGCCGGACAGCCCGTGGCCGGCCGCCGACGCCGCAGGTCGCGCCGGCTTCACCTTGCCGATGGACGAAACCCTGGCCAGCGCCGCGCTGGATTTCAGCGGCCGCCCGTACTTCGTGTTCGAAGGCGAGTTCAAGCGCGAGCGCGTCGGCGACCTGCCGACCGAACTGGTGCCGCATTTCTTCCGTTCGCTGTGCGACGCCGCGGGCCTGAACCTGCACCTGCGCGTGCACGGCGACAACGACCACCACAAGGTCGAAGCCTGCTTCAAGGCATTGGCGCGCGCCTTGCGCCAGGCGCTGCGCCGCGAGGGCGCCGCGCTGCCTTCGACCAAGGGTGTGCTGTGATGCGCGCGGGCGTTGCGAGGAGCGTGCGATGAGCGATGTCGCCCTGATCGATGCCGGCGGCGCCAATCTCGGTTCGGTGCGCTATGCACTGGAACGCCTCGGCGTGGAAGCCCGGCTGGTGCGCGACGCCGCCGGGCTGCAGGGCGCCGACCGGGTGATCCTGCCCGGTGTCGGCGCCGCGCCGCATGCGATGGCGCGGCTGCGCGAGCAAGGCCTGATCGAGCCGCTGCGGGCGCTCGAGGTGCCGCTGATCGGCATCTGCCTGGGCATGCAGCTGCTGTTCGAGCATTCCGAGGAAGGCGACGTCGATTGCCTGGGCCTGCTGACCGGCGTGGTCCGGCACATGCCGCCGGCGCTAGGCATCCGCATCCCGCACATGGGCTGGAACCGGCTGCTGCCGATGCGTCCGTCGCCGTTGCTTGAGGGTCTGCCGGAGACCGCCACTGCGTACTTCGTGCATGGCTACGCCGCACCGGTCACCGCCGATACCGTGGCCGCCTGCGACCACGGCGGCCTGTTCACCGCGGTGGTGCAGCACGGCCGACGCTGCGGCGCGCAGTTCCATCCCGAGCGCTCGGCCAGCACCGGCGCGCGCATCCTGCGCAACTTCCTCGAGACCGATTTCCCATGAGCTTCATCGTCTATCCCGCGCTGGACATCCGCGACGGCCGCGTGGTGCGGCTGGCGCAGGGCGATTACGCCCGCGAAACCCACTACGGCGACGATCCGCTGCCGCGCGCGCAGGCCTTCGCCGACGCCGGCGCAGGCTGGATGCACCTGGTGGACCTGGATGCGGCGCGCGCCGGCGGCTACACCCTGGCGCCGCTGCTGAGCCAGATCGGCGCCCAGACCGGGCTGCAGGTGCAGACCGGCGGCGGCGTGCGCTCGCGTGCCGACGTACAGCGCATCCTCGACGCCGGTGCCGCGCGCGTGGTGATCGGCTCGCTGGCGGTGCGCGACCGCGAGTCGGTGCTGGAATGGCTGGCCGAGTTCGGCGCCGAGCGCATCACCGTGGCGCTGGACACGCGCCAGGACGCGCAGGGCGTGTGGCGGTTGCCGGTGCTGGGCTGGACCGAGACCTCCTCGCTGACCCTGGAGGCGCTGGCGGTCGAATACGCGGCGGCCGGGCTGAAACACCTGCTGTGCACCGACATCGCGCGCGACGGCATGCTGTCCGGGCCGAACCTGGAGCTGTACGCCTACCTGCGCCGGATCGCGCCGGGCGTGCACGTGCAAGCCTCCGGCGGCATCCGCGACGCGGCCGACGTGCGCGCCGCGCGCGAGGTCGGCTGCGCCGGCGCGGTGCTCGGCAAGTCGCTGCTGGAAGGCCGGCTGACGCTGGACGAGGCGCTGGCATGCTGAGCCGGCGCATCATCCCGTGCCTGGACGTGCGCGACGGCCGCGTGGTCAAGGGCGTCAAGTTCCGCGACCACGTCGACATGGGCGACATCGTCGAGCTGGCCTTGCGCTACCGCGACCAGGGCGCCGACGAACTGGTGTTCTACGACATCGGCGCGAGCCCGGAAGGACGCTCGGTCGACTACGCCTGGGTGGAACGGGTGGCGCGGCTGATCGACATCCCGTTCTGCGTGGCCGGCGGCATCCGCGACGTGGCTACCGCACGCGCCGTGCTGCACGCCGGCGCCGACAAGATCTCGATCAACTCGCCGGCGCTGGAACGGCCGGCGCTGATCGCCGAACTGGCCGAAGCGTTCGGCGTGCAATGCGTGGTGGTCGGCATCGATTCGATCCGCGAGGACGACGGCCAGTGGCGCGTGCGCCGCTTCACCGGCGATCCGAGCAAGACCCAGGCGCTGCGCGTGCGCACCGTGGACTGGGTGGTGGAGGCGCAGCAACTCGGCGCCGGCGAGATCGTACTCAACTGCATGGACAACGACGGCGTGCGCCGCGGCTACGACATTGCACAGCTGTTCGAGGTGCGCTCGCTGTGCAAGGTGCCGCTGGTCGCCTCCGGCGGTGCCGGCGAGATGCAGCACTTCGCCGACGTGTTCGAACAGGCCGACGTGGACGGCGCGCTGGCCGCCAGCGTGTTCCACAGCGGCGCGATTCCGATTCCCGACCTCAAGCGCTTCCTGCGCCAACGACAGATCGAGGTGCGCGATGGCGCATGAGCACGAAACCGCCGCCGTGCCCGCGGATGCGGCGTTTGATTGGGACGCATTGGATTGGAGCACGCTGGACTGGAGCAAGGGCGACGGCCTGCTGCCGGTGGTGGTGCAGGACGCGGCCACGCTGCGCGTGCTGATGCTCGGCTACATGAATGCCGATGCCCTGGCCGCGACCCGCGCCAGCGGCAAGGTCACCTTCTACAGCCGCAGCAAGCAGCGCCTGTGGACCAAGGGCGAAAGCTCCGGCAACACCCTGGACCTGGTGTCGATCGAGACCGACTGCGACCGCGACACCTTGCTGGTGCTGGCGCACCCGCACGGTCCGACCTGCCACCTCGGCCGCAGCAGCTGCTTCCCGCAGGCGCCTGGCCAGTTCCTGGGCGCGCTCGACCGCCTGGTGGAGCAACGCGAACGCGAGCGTCCGCCGGGCAGCTACACCACGCAATTGTTCGAGAAGGGCACCCGGCGTATTGCGCAGAAGGTCGGCGAGGAAGGCGTGGAGACCGCATTGGCCGGCGTGGCGCAGGACGATGCAGCGCTGCTCGGCGAATCGGCCGACCTGCTGTATCACCTGACCGTGCTGCTGCGCGCGCGCGGCCTGGCGCTGGCCGACGCGGTCGCGGTGCTGGAAGCGCGGCACAACTAGGCCGACGCGACGGCGGTCACCGTCGTGCCGTGGCGGGTGGCTACAATCGCGGCTTCTGTCGATTGCCGGATGTCCCGCATGCTGCTGCGCGCCGTAGTGCTTACCTGCCTGTTGACCGCCGCGGCGCCCGCGCTGACGCAGCCGGCGACGATCAGCGGCAGCGTCTACCAGGAGCGCGACGGCCACGCGGGCCTCAGCAACGGCGAGCGCGGCATCGCCGGTGTGCAGGTCTCCGACGGCGTGCATATCGTGCGCACCGATGCGCAGGGCCGCTACAGCCTGGCGGTGGAGCCGGGGCGCACGGTGTTCGTGATCAAGCCCGACGGCTACGCCTTCGCCAGCGCCGGCAACGGTTTGCCGGCCTACTGGCGGCATTACGCGCCGGCGGGATCGCCCAAGCTCAAGTATCCGGGCATCGCCCCGACCGGCGGCGCCACCAGTGGCTGGGATTTCGCGCTGCGCACGCAAGCGCCGGCGGCCAGCACCGAGGTGTTGGTGTTCGCCGACACCCAGACCGCCTCGGCGACCGATGTCGGCTACTACGCGCGCGACATCGTCGCGCCGCTGCTGGGTAAGACCCGCGCGCGCCTGGGCACCACCCTGGGCGACGTGGTCAGCGACGACCTGTCGTTGTATCCGGCGCTGAATGCCGAAACCGCCAAGCTCGGCGTGCCATGGTTCCATGTGCCCGGCAACCACGATCTGAATTTCGATGCGGCCGACGATGCCGGCTCGTTGTCCAGCTGGCGCGCGGTCTACGGGCCGGATACTTACGCGGTGGAAGAGGGCGGCGCCAGCTTCGTGTTTCTCGACGACGTGGTCTACCAGCCGCAGCAGCAGCCCAAATACATCGGCGGTTTGCGCGAGGACCAGTTCGCGTTCCTGCAGGCCTACCTGGCGGCGCTGCCAAAACAGCGGCTGTTGGTGTTGGGCATGCACATCCCGCTGTTCGACGCCGCGCCGGGCAAGGAGACCTTCCGCCATGCCGACCGCGCGCGCCTGTTCTCCTTGCTGCAGGCGTTTCCGCACGTGCTGGTGCTCAGCGGCCATAGCCACACCCAGCGGCATTACTACCACGGCGCCGACGACGGCTGGCACGGCGCGCAGCCGCTGCATGAGTACAACGTGGGCGCGGCCTGCGGCGCGTTCTGGTCCGGGGCCAAGGATGCCGACGGCATTCCCACCGCGACGATGGCCGACGGCACCCCGAACGGCTATGCGCTGCTGACGCTGCAGCGCGATGGCCGATACGCGCTGGCTTACCACGCCGCGCGCGCGGCCGACGATGCGTCGATGACCCTGCACGCGCCGAAGGTGCTGCGCCGCGGCGCCTATCCGGCCTGGGCGGTGTACGCGAACGTGTTCATGGGCGAGGACGACAGCCGCGTGGAATACCGCATCGACGATGGCGCGTGGAAACCGATGGCCCGCGTGCAGCAGCCGGATCCGGACCTGCTCGCCGAGAACGCACGCGACGATGCCGCCGAGACCCTGCGCGGCTACGACCGCTCGCCGGAAGCGACCCCGTCGCAGCACCTGTGGCGCGGAGCCTTGCCGACCGACCTGGGCGCCGGCGCGCACCGCATCGAAGTCCGTGCCTTCGACCGCTGGCGCGGCGAACAGCGCGCGAGCACCGGCTATCGACTGCAGGACGCGACGCCCTGAGTGCGCGCGGCGTTCGGCGCATTGCTGCAACGGGTTCCTGGCCGATGCAAGAAACGGCGTACGGCGAACGGTCAGGCTTCCTGCGTCGGGACTGAAGTCCCTCCCACATTGCATCCAGGCCGCTGCTGCGCGCCCTTGTAGGAGCGGCTTCAGCCGCGACAAATACGCCGGGAAATGGTCGGCTCCTCAAGCGACCTGTCGGGGCTGAAGCCCCTCCTACAGTGCACTCAGGCTGGCTTTCTGCGCTTCCTGTAGAAGAGCTTCCAATCAAGACAAGTGCGGCAGCGAGATGGGGGCTTCGTCTGCTATCGGAACTGAAGTCCCTTCCCGTATTGCATCCAGCCCGCTGCTGCGCGCTTTTGTAGGAGCGGCTTCAGCCGCGACAAATGCGTCGGCAAACTGGCCGGCCTCGCAAGCGAACTGTCGGGGCTGAAGCCCCTCCTACAGTGCGCTCAGGCTGGCTTTCTGCGCTTTCTGTAGGAGAGTTCCCGATAACGACAAATGTGGCAGCGAGATGGGTGGCTTCGTCAGTTGTCGGGACTGAAGTCCCTCCCGCATTGCGTCCAGGCCGCTACTGCGCGCCTTTGTAGGAGCTGCTTCAGCCGCGACGAGTGCGTCGGCAAACTGGTCGGCTCCGCAAGCGAACTGTCGGGGCTGAAGCTCCTCTTACAGTGCGCTCAGGCTGGCTTTCTGCGCTTTCTGTATGAGAGTTTTTTCGATAACGACAAATGTGGCAGCGAGATGGGTGGCTTCGTCAGCTGTCGGGACTGAAGTCCCTCCCGCATTGCGTCCAGGCCGCTGCTGCGAGCCTTTGTAGGAGCGGCTTCAGCCGCGACGAATGCGTCGGCAAACTGGTCGGCTCCGCAAGCGAACTGTCGGGGCTGAAGCCCCTCCTACAGTGCACTCGGCTGGCTTGCCGCGAGTTCTTGTGAGAGCGACCTCAGTCGCGACGAGCGTGAGCAGCCAACCCTTCCGAGCCCACGGATTTGTCATCGCTGACCACAAGACGCAAGACCAGCAAGTGCATTTTTCCGAATCCCAAAAACAAAGACGCCTCCGCGCGGGAGGCTGTCGAAAGCGGGTGATCCTGGCTGGCGAGCGAAGGCGAGCGGGCGGAAGGATCGGGCGCAGCTGGCTGGCGTGAGGCTGGCGGGCTTGCTGCGAGGCCAAGTCTAGCGAGTGCCACGATTCGGCGATCAAACGCGACTCACTCTCATCTACTCGCAAGGCGACGCACGCAAGACATGCGCTCGATGCCGCACTGCGTACTTGTGGGATCGTCTTGCGCGGCTGTCGTCGCGCGACGCCCATGATGGGTACGACCGCTGAGGGCGATGCCGATCACCACACTGAAGCTCCTCTCCCCCGGCGACCGAAGGAAGTCCCCGTGGGAGAGTGGGCGGAGCTGAGGGTCAGGGCGAAGTCACCTCATCATCCTTTCGGATACTGTCGCGCGCGCACCGAACCTGCCATCTCGGCTTCGTCGTCGGCATTCGGATCCGAAGTCTTGCCCGGCTTAGCTATTGCCCAGCCTTGCCGCCGGCCGCTGTGTCCGGCGTTGCTGTTGTCTCCGACTCCGTCTCCATCTCCGCCTCAGGTTCCGCATAGGGATACGCCGGCGCCGCAACCGGCTGCAGCTGCGCCCGCCAGCGCTGCAGCAACGGCGCGATGCGCGCGCCGACGTACAGCTGCGGATACGACGGCGCTTCGCCTTCGGCCTGTTCGCGCGCGGTGATCTCGGCCGTGGCCAGGCGATAGCTCTCGACGAAATCGGTGGTGCGCGCCAGCGCGTCGATCAGCCAGGCGCGGCCGAAATAGGTCGCGCTGGCGGTGTTGCCGCAGCCGAACGAGGGCCGGTCGCGGCGCGCGGCGGTGATGATCAGCGTGTCCGGACTCTTCAGCGCCGGCACGAAGCCGCCCGAATAGCAGGCCGACAGCACGATCACCCGGTTGCGGATGCCGGCATCGTCGAGCAGCCCGCGCAATTCCTTGGGGGTGATGGTGTCGTAGTCGGCGTCCTCGCCGGGGCCGAACTGCACGTACAGTTCGTGCTGCTCGGTGCCGTGGCTGGTCAGGAACAGCAGCAGCGCGTCCTCGCGCTTGTCCATCAGCCTGCCGATCCGCTGCAGCGTGTCGGCCAGGTTGTCGTACGAGGCCTGCGGCGCGTAGGCGTGGGCGCCGAGATTGTCGGCGTGGTTGATCAGGGTGACGATTCGCCCCGCCGCGTCGAAGCGCTGCGCGAACAGCTGGCGCAGGTACTGGGTCTCGTTGCGGAACACGTCCTCGCTGGCGTCGCCGGCGAAGCCGACCACGTACAGGTCGGTGGTGCCCGGCCGCTGCGGCTGCAGCGCGGCCAGCGCCTTGCGCAGCTGCGCCTGGTCGATCGGATCGACCGGCACCGCCGCATCGACCTGTGCCTGCGCCGCGCCGGCATCCGGATGGCAGGCGGGCAGCAGCAGCGCCAGCAGCAAGGCCAGGGCCAGGCGGCGGTGCGGCACGCGGAGGCTGCGCAGGAACGAAGGCATGGGCGGCGGCTGCGGCGGAGAAAGGAGGCGGTCGCGTGCGGCGGCGGCTGCCGCGACGCTCAGAGCGCCAGCTCGGCGAAGCTCTCCACGCGCCGGTGGCCGTTGCAGGCGTCGCCCAGGCGCGGTTCGGGATAGTCCTCGCGGCGATCGACCAGCACCGTGTCCAGCCCCGCCTCGCGCGCGGCATCGAGCTCGGCGACGACGTCGGACAGGAACACGATCTGCGCGGGCGCGACGCCGGTGGCCTCGGCGATGTGCGCATAGCTGGCCGCTTCGCGCTTGGCGCCGACCTCGGTGTCGAACCAGCCGGAGAACAGCCCGGTCAGGTCGCCGGCGTCGCTGTGGCCGAAGAACAGTTTCTGCGCCGGCACCGAGCCGGACGAGTACACGTACAGCGGGTGACCGTCGGCATGCCAGCGGCGCAGCGCCGGCGCGGCGTCGGGGTAGATATGCGCGGCGAAGTCGGCGTCGCGGTAGCCGGCCTCCCAGATCATGCCCTGCAACGCCTTCAGCGCGGTGTGCTTGCGGTCCTGGTCGATCCAGCCCTGCAGCGTCTCCACGATCACCGCGTCGGTGCAGATGCCGCCGCATTCGGTCGCCACCGCGTCCAGCCACTGGCGGACCTGCGGTTGCTGGCCGTGTTCGCGGACGAAGTCGGGCAGGGCGCGGCGCGCGTAGGGGAACAGCACATCCTTGACGAAAGAGATGCTGCTGGTGGTGCCTTCGATGTCGGTCAGGATCACGCGTGGGTTGCCCATCGCTCAGTTCGCCTCGCCGCGCAGCGCCGCTTCGTAGCGCGGGAAGCGCTGGGCGATGTCGGTGCCGGTGAAATGGCCGACCCAGCCGTCCGGCTCGGTGAAGAAGCGGATCGCGATGAAGCGCGGCTCCGGGCCCATGTCGAACCAGTGGTGGGTGCCGTCCGGCACCGCGATCAGGTCGTTCTGCACGCATTCGATCTCGTAGACCTTGCCGTCCACGTGCAGGGTGAACAGGCCCGAGCCGGCGACGAAGAAGCGCACTTCGTCTTCCTTGTGGAAATGCTCCTCGAGGAACTTCTTGCGCATTTCCTCGCGCTGCGGATGGTCCGGGGCGATGCTGACCACGTCCACGGTCTTGAAGCCGTGCGCGGCCACCAATCGGTCGATGTCGCTCTTGTAGGCGGTCATCACCGCTTCCGGGGTGGCGCCGGCCTCGATCGGCTGGTCGGCCTGCCAGCGCTCGAAGGTGACGCCGATCTTGCGCAGCTCGGCGGCGATCGCGTCGCCATCGCGGCTGTCGAACAGCGGCGCGTCGGGAGTGGTTTCGGCGAAGATGCGGAGTCGGCTCATGGCGGCGGGCGAGGGCGTCGTGGAGGGGAGGAAAAGGGTAGCAGCTGGCGGGTAAGCCGCCGTTGCGGCGCTGGAACGCTGTCGCGCCGGCGCCGTGCGCCGCGGCTCAGCCGGTGGCGCGCAGTTTGCGCAGTTCGAGTTCGCAATGCAGCAGGAACTCGATGGCTTCCAGGTGGCGGCGCGCCTCGGCCATATCGCGGCCCCAGGCGTACAGGCCGTGGCCGTCGATCAGGTAGCCCCACAGCGGCGCGCGGTCGAGCAGCGCGTCCACCTGCGCGGCCAGCACGGTCATGTCCTGGGTGTTGGCGAACACCGGCAGCTCCACCGCGGTCTCGTGGGTCTGGTTGCCGTGCAGCGCCTTCAGCAGCTCGTAGCCTTCCAGGCGCACGTGGCCGGCGGGCGCATACAGCCGCGAGGCGATGGTCTGCACCGGCGAGTGCGTGTGCAGCACGCAGCCGATCTCCGGGAAGCGGCGGTACAGCTGGGTGTGCAGCAGGGTCTCGGCCGAGGGCCGGTGATCGCTGCCGACCGCCTCGCCGTCGAAGTCCACCACCATGATGTCGGCCTCGACCAGCCGGCCCTTGTCGCGGCCGGACACGGTGATCGCGGCATGCGCGGCGTCGAGCCGGTGCGAGAAGTTGCTGCTGGTGGCCGGGGTCCAGCCGGCCTCCGACAGTTCGCGGATGTTGCCGATCAGCAGCTGGGCCAGCGTACGCAGGCGTTCGGTATCGTAGGGCTGTGCGTTCATGCCCCTATTCTAGCGAGCCTGTGTGGCACGCAGACGGCTGTGGCGGAAGCCGTAGCCGAAATAGATCAGCAGGCCGAGCACGGTCCAGCCGGCCATCAGCAGCCAGTTGTGCGCGGTCATCGCCGACAGCAGCGCCATGCAGCTGAGCACCCCGGCGACGCAGATCGGCCAGGCGAACGGGATGCGGAACGGGCGCGGCAGGTCCGGCTGGGTGCGGCGCAGGATCAGCACCCCGGCGCAGACCGCGGCGAAGGCGATCAGCGTGCCCATCGAGGTCAGTTCGCCGAGCACATCCAGCGGGAACAGCGCCGCCAGCAGCGCGATGCCGATGCCGGTGATCACCGTGTTGATGTGCGGGGTGCGGTACTTGGGATGGATCCGGGTGAACAGCGGCGGCAGCAGCCCGTCGCGGGCGATGATCATGAAGATCCGCGGCTGGCCGATGATCATCACCAGCACCACCGAGGACAGGCCGATCAGCGCGCCGACCTCGACCACCACCCGCAGCCAGGCCAGCTGCGGATGCGCGGCCACCGCGGTCACCACCGGCTCGTCGGTGCCCAGTTGGGTGTACGGCACCAGCCCGGTCATCACCGCCGCCATGGCGATGTACAGCACGGTGCAGATCACCAGCGACAGGATCATGCCGATCGGCAGGTCGCGCTGCGGCCGGTGCGATTCCTGCGCCGCCACCGATACCGCCTCGAAGCCGATGTAGGCGAAGAACACCATCGCCGCGCCGCGCAGCACGCCGTCCATGCCGTACTTGCCGGGGCCTTCGTTGGCCGGGATGAACGGGTGCCAGTTGGCCGTGTCCACGTACTTCCAGCCGACCGCGATGACCAGCAGGATCAGCCCGGTCTTCAGCACCACCATCGCCATGTTCATCGCCGAGGACTTGCGGATGCCGACGTAGCACAGCCAGGTCAGCAGCAGCACGATGCCGGCGGCGGGCAGGTTGGCGATCGCGCCGGTGCGCTGCAGCTTGCCGTCCAGCGGCGCGTTGACCAGCGCCGCGGGCAGGTGGATGCCGAAATGGTCGAGCAGGCTGAGGAAATAGCCGGTCCAGCTCACCGCCACCGCCGAGGCCGACACGCCGTATTCCAGCACCAGCATCCAGCCGATGAACCACGCCGCCAATTCGCCGAAGGTGGCGTAGGTGTAGGTGTAGGCGCTGCCGGACACCGGCACCATCGCCGCGAACTCGGCATAGGCCAGCGCGCAGAACGCGCAGCACAGCGCGGCCAGCACGAACGACAGCATGATCGCCGGGCCGGCATGGTTGGCCGCGGCCTGTCCGGTGATGACGAAGATGCCGCCGCCGATCACCGCGCCGATGCCCAGCGCAGTCAGGCCCCAGGGCCCGAGCGCACGCTGCAGGCCCAGGCCGCCGGCGTCCTCGTGGGCGGCATGGGGATGTTTGGTGGCCCAGAGTTGTTTGAACATGGAGCGATTCCAGCCTGGCGCTGCGCGCGATGGAAGAAGGAACGAACGCGAAGACCGGCGCGGGCGCCGGTCTTCGGGGGGAGAATCAGGCCTTTGTGGCCAGGCGGCTGTGGCGGATGCCGTAGCCGAAATAGATGAACAGGCCGATCACGGTCCAGCCGACGAACACCTTCCAGTGTTCCTGGAACGCCTGCAGGAACAGGAACAGGCAGGCCAGCGCGCCGAGCGGGCAGATCACCATCGCCAGCGGCACGCGGAACGGGCGCGGCAGGTCGGGCTTGGTGAAGCGCAGCACCATCACCCCGATGCAGACCGTGGCGAAGGCGAGCAGGGTGCCCATCGACACCAGCTCGCCGAGCACGTCCAGCGGGATCAGCCCGGCCAGCAGCGCGGCGACCACGCCGACGAAGATGGTGCCGACGTAGGGCGTGTGGAACTTGCGGTGGACCTTGCCGAACAGCTTCGGCAGCAGGCCGTCGCGCGACATGGTGTAGAAGATGCGCGGCTGCGCCATCAGCATCACCAGCACCACCGATGACAGGCCGGCGATCGCGCCGATCTCCACCGCGGTCTTCAGCCAGGCCAGGCTCGGGTAGTGTTCCAGCGCGGTGGCCACCGGCTTGGCGGTGCCGAGCTGGGTGTAGGGCAGCAGGCCGGTCAGCACCGCGCAGACGATGATGTAGATGACCGTGCACACCGCCAGCGACACCAGGATGCCGATCGGCATGTTGCGCTGCGGGTCCTTGGTTTCGCCGGCCGAGGTGGAGACCGCGTCGAAGCCGATGTAGGAGAAGAACACGATCGAGGCGGCGCGGAAGATCCCGCTCCAGCCGAACTGGCCCGGTCCGGTGTTCTCGGGAATGAACGGATGCCAGTTGGCCGGGTCGACGTGGGACACGCCGAAGCCGACGAACAGGCAGATCACCAACACCTTGATCGCCACCACGATGGCGTTGACGAACGCCGACTGGGTCACGCCGACGTAGCACAGCGCGCTGACCGCGACCACGATCAGCACCGCCGGCAGATTGACGATGCTGCCGGAGGCGACGAAGGTGTGGCCGGTCCAGGCCAATGGCGCGCCGGCCAGTTCCGCCGGGAACGGCAACCCCAGGGTGCCGGTGAGGAAGCTGATCAGGTAGGCCGACCAGCCGACCGCGACGCTGGAGCCGGCGAACAGGTATTCCAGCACCAGGCACCAGCCGATGAACCAGGCCACGCCTTCGCCCAGGGTGGTGTAGGAGTAGGAATAGGCGCTGCCGGAGACCGGCATCATCGCCGCGAACTCGGCGTAGCACAGGCCGGCGAAGGCGCAGGCGATGCCGGCGAACACGAACGACAGCATCACCGCCGGTCCGGCGTGGTTGGCCGCGGCCTGGCCGGTTAGCACGAAGATGCCCGCGCCGATCACCGCACCGATGCCGAGCATGATCAGATGCTTGGCGGTGAGGGTCCGTTTCAGCGTGGCTTCGCCTTCCAGGCTGCCTTCGAACGGTTCGCCGGCATCGACGTGCCCGGCCGGTTCGATCGGCTTGACCCTCAACAGAGACTTCAGCATGCGGTGGATCCCCTGGGTGGCGAGCGGGGCTGTCGTGCCCCGGTAAAGATGGTGCGCTAGGCCCAAGCAGGCCACGCAAGCGTCGTACCATGCCAAAGCCGGACGGCCGCCACAAGCCGCGCCGCACCGTCGGCGGCGATAATGGCGGTCCCCGATCGCGAGAACCGCCCATGCCGGACCTTTCCCTGCGCCGCCAGTTGCAGAGCTATGCCGCCCGTTGGCCGCAGGAGACCGAGCTTGCCGCGCAATTCCTGGCTTTGCTGGACGATGCGCAGGACCCGTTCGTGCGCGAACGCCTGGCCGGCCATTTCACCGGTTCGGCCTGGCTGGTCAGCGCCGACGGCACCCGCACCCTGCTGACCCACCACCGCAAGCTGCAGCGCTGGCTGCAGCTGGGCGGGCATGCCGACGGCGACCGCGACCTGGCGCTGGTGGCGCTGAAAGAAGCCGAGGAGGAATCCGGGCTACCGGGCCTGGCGCTGGAGGACGGCGCACTGTTCGACCTGGACCGGCACTGGATCCCCGAGCGCCAGGACGTGCCGGGGCACTGGCATTTCGACGCGCGCTACGTGGTGCGCGCTGGCGCCGACGAGGCGTTCGCGGTCAGCGCCGAATCGCTGGCCCTGGCCTGGCGCCCGATCACCGAACTGCTGGCCGAACCGGACCTGGATCCGTCGCTGCGGCGCATGGCCGGCAAGTGGCTGGCGCACAGCGGCGGCTGATGCGCCGGTGACGGAGGCTGCTGGACCGGCTGGTTCGGGCGCCGAGCGTCCGCGGCCGGCTGGGCGGGCCTGGCGGGATTGGGTACCCTTGGGCGCCCGTTGCCTGTCCATGCCCATGTCCCGCACCGCTGCTTCATTCACTTACCGCCTGGCATTCCGCCCGGTCGACGACCGGATGGATTCGGCCGAACTGGCGCGTACCGTGCAACGGGCGCTGCTGGCATTGAGCGGGCCGCCGCATGGCGTGGCGATCGTCAGCCTGCAGCGCCCGCCGCGCGAGGACGGCGACGGCCTGTACATGGAGGCGGTCACCACCGGCCCGGAGCGGTGGTATTTGAAGGCCGACGACTATCTGTTGAGCGAGGGGTTGCGCGGCGAGTTGCAGCCCTGAGGGGCCGGGATTCGGGATTGGGGATTGGGGATTCGCAAGAGCGTAAGCCGCGTGATCCGCTTTCCCGCGCTTGATTCAAGCCTTCGCACCCGCGCGCGTTTTTTGCGCCGCAGCCGCAAACACTCCAAGCCCGATTGCAGTCGGAGAACGGGCTCGCCAGCGCCGCCGCTGTTCCGGGTCCCCGGTCCCGAGTCCCGAGTCCCGCTCAGTAAAGAATGCGCGTGCGTAGCGTCCCGGCGATCTGTCCCAGCTCGTCCTTCAGCACCGCCGCCAGTTCCTCGCTGGCGGCGACGTCGATCACCACGTAGCCGACCTTGGGGTCGGTGCGCAGGAACTGGCCGTCGATGTTGACGTTGTGGCGCGAGAACAGTTCGTTGATCTGCGACAGCACGCCCGGCACGTTGCGGTGGATGTGCAGCAGGCGCAGGCTCTCGGCATGCTCGGGCAGGGTGACCTCGGGGAAGTTCACCGCCGACAGGGTGCTGCCGTTGTCGCTGTAGCGCACCAGCTTGGCCGCCACTTCCACGCCGATGTTGTCCTGCGCTTCCAGCGTGCTGCCGCCCACGTGCGGGGTCAGGATCACGTTGTCGTGCGCGGCCAGCGGCGATTCGAATACGTCGCCGTTGCCCTTCGGCTCGACCGGGAACACATCCACCGCCGCGCCGCCGATGTGGCCGGAGGTCAGCGCCGCGTCCAGCGCGGCGATGTCGATGACGGTGCCGCGCGAGGCGTTGATCAGGTGCGCGCCGGGCTTCATCTGCGCGATCTGCGCCGCGCCGATCATGTCCTTGGTCGCTGCGGTTTCCGGCACATGCAAGGTCACCACGTCCGAGCGCGCCAGCAGGTCGTCCAGGTCGGTCGCCGCGCGCGCGTTGCCCAGCGACAGCTTGGCCTCGATGTCGTGGAAGATCACCTGCATGCCCAGCGATTCGGCGAGCACGCCGACCTGGGTGCCGATATGCCCGTAGCCGACGATGCCCAGCACCTTGCCGCGGGTCTCGTGGCTGCCGGTGGCCGATTTCGACCAGCCGCCGCGGTGGCATTCGGCGTTCTTCTGCGGAATGCCGCGCAGCAGCAGGATCGCCTCGGCGATGACCAGTTCGGCGACGCTGCGGGTGTTGGAGTAGGGCGCGTTGAACACCGGGATGCCGGCCAGCTCGGCCGCGTCCAGGTCCACCTGGTTGGTGCCGATGCAGAAGCAGCCGACCGCGATCAGGCGCTTGGCCTGCGCCAGCACCTCGGCGCTGAGCTGGGTGCGCGAGCGGATGCCGACGATGTGCGCGTCGGCGATGCGCGCCTTCAGTTCCTCTTCCGGCAGCGACTTGGCGTGCAGTTCGATCTGCGAGTAGCCGGCGGCGCGGAACACGTCGATGGCGGTCTGGCTGATGCCTTCGAGCAACAGGACGCGGATGTCCTGCTTCGGAAACGAGGTTTTCTTGGGCGACATTGCGGCGGCGAGGCGAAGCGAAAGGGTCGGTCACTATGCCAGATGCGTCCGCGTTTTGGTGCGTCGCAATAGGACGCCGGGGTCGCGCAAACGCAACGGTGGCAAAGGTTTCAGTTGCATCTGTTCGGGACTCGGGACTCGGAAGAAGCGTGGGAAGAAGGCACCGCCTCGCTTCATGCTGGTGGTCCGGCTCTTCCGAGTCCCCTGTCCCGAGTCCCGAGTCCCGCCCAACTGGACGCCGCTACCCAACGCTGGCACGCTTGAACGCTTGCCTTTGCCCGATCCCGACCCATGACCGATCCGCGCCTGGACGCCCTTACGCACTCCGTTCCCGGACTGCGCCTGAAGACCGACCCCGCCGACCTGGAGCACTACGGCCGCGACTGGACCCGGCGCTGGACGCCGGCGCCGCTGGCGATCGCATTGCCGGCCACGGTGGACGAGGTGCAGGCGTTGCTGCGCTGGGCCAACGACCACGCGGTGGCGGTGGTGCCCTCGGGCGGCCGCACCGGCCTGTCCGGCGGCGCGGTGGCCGCGCACGGCGAACTGGTGCTGAGCCTGGAGCGGATGAACAAGGCGCTGGCGTTCGACGCGGTCGATCGCACCCTCACCGTGCAGGCCGGCATGCCGCTGGAGGCGGTGCACAACGCGGCGCGCGAGCACGGGCTGGTGTATCCGGTGGATTTCGCCGCGCGCGGCTCGTGTTCGATCGGCGGCAACATCGCCACCAATGCCGGCGGCATCCGCGTGATCCGCTACGGCAATACCCGCGAATGGATCGCCGGGCTCAAGGTGGTGACCGGCAGCGGCGAACTGCTCGAACTCAACCGCGGGCTGATCAAGAACTCCAGCGGCTACGACTTCCGCCAGCTGCTGATCGGCTCGGAAGGCACGCTCGGCATCGTCGTGGAGGCCACGCTGCGGCTGACCGATCCGCCGCCGCCGAGCAACGTGATGCTGCTGGCGCTGCCTTCGTTCGAAGTGCTGATGCAGGTGTTCGCCGCGTTCCGCGGCCGCCTGCAACTGGAGGCGTTCGAATTCTTCACCGACCGTGCGTTGCAACATGTGCTGGCGCATGGTGCGCAGGCGCCATTCGACACGGTCTATCCGTACTACGTGGTAACCGAGTACGCCAGCGGCGACGAGGCGCAGGAAGCCGCGGCGCTGGCCGCGTTCGAGGCGTGCATGGAGCAGGGCTGGGTGCTGGACGGGGTGATCAGCCAGAGCGATGCGCAGGCGGCGCAGCTGTGGCGCCTTCGCGAAGGCATCACCGAGGCGGTGGCGCGCTACAAGCCGTATAAGAACGACGTGTCGGTGCGGATCTCGGCGATGCCGGCGTTCCTGGCGCAGACCCAGGCCCTGCTCGGCGAAGCCTATCCGCAGTTCGACGTGGTCTGGTTCGGCCATATCGGCGACGGCAACCTGCACATCAATGTGCTCAAGCCCGACGCCACCGCCGATGCCGACTTCATCGCCGCCTGCGAACAGGTCACCAAGCTGCTGGCGCAGGTGCTGGCCGAGCATGGCGGCAGCATCTCCGCCGAACACGGCATCGGCCTGGTCAAGAAGCCGTATCTGGAGAGCACCCGCAGCGCCGAGGAGATCGCGCTGATGCGCGCGGTCAAGCGCGTGTTCGATCCGGCCGGGCTGCTCAATCCAGGCAAACTGTTCGATCCCTGAGCCGCGCACACGCCGTGCAGGCATGCGCGCGGCGTCGATGCTCGCGCTCGCGGCGGCGGCCGGCTAGGCTATGCCGACGCGGCCACGGCCGCTTCTCTTTTCCCGATCCCGTTGGAACCGATGCGATGAACCGAGTGACCGCGCGCTGCGCCCTGTTGTTGATCCTGTCCGTCCCCGCGTTCGCGCAGGCTTCCAGCTTCGCCGGCAGCTCCGCCGGTTCCGCCTCGGCCGGTTCTGCCGGCAGTTCCGCCTCTTCGGACAGCAGCTCCGGCGACGACAAGCTGGTGCTGCAGGCACGCGACGACGCGGCCGGTTTCGTCGCCAGTGCCGGCCGCATCCGCGGCGTGCAGCTGGAGGCGGCGCTGCGCGTGCTGCGCGAGCGCAACCCGCAGGCGCAGCAGGCCAGCGACCTGCAACTGGCGCAGGCCATCCTGGCGCTGTGATGCCGCGCCGGCGGCTGCGCCGGCGGCTGCGCCGGCTGGCGTGGCTGGCGTTGCTTGGGTTGGCGTGCGCACTGCCTGCGCAGGCAGTGCGGTTGCAGGTCGACGCGGGCGGATTGAGCGCTTCCGAACGCGCGGCCAGCCAGGCCCTGCTCGACGCGACGCTGCCGAAGCTGCCGCCGGCCTGGGGCGCGGCGATCGCGACGCCGCTGACGCTGCAATGGCGAGACGACCTGCCCGAACAGGTGCACGGCAGGGCGCAGGCGCGGCACCTGCTGTTGAACAAGGCCCTGCTGCGCGCGTGGATGGCGCAGCCTGCTGCCGGTGCCGCCGACGGTGGCGCAGCAGACCCGGCGAGGCGGCCCGCGATCGCCGCGCTGCTGCACGAACTGGCGCATTTCTACGACCGCTCCGCGACGGGCCGGCTGTCGTCGGATCCGCGCCTGCTGGATCTGGCCGGCTGGCAGGTCAGCCCGATGCGGCTGGGCCTGCGCATGGGCCGCAATGCCTTCAGCGAGCGCAGCCCGGACCGGTACGAACTTGAGTCGCCGACGGAATTCGTCGCGGTCAATCTGGAACATTTCCTGCTGGATCCCGACTACGCGTGCCGGCGCCCGGCGCTGGCGCGGTATTTCGCGCAGCGCCTGGCCTGGTCGCCGCCGGCGACGGCGTGCGCGCCCGGCCTGGCCTATCTGCAGGATCCGCTTGCCGACGAGACGGCGCTGCTGCAACTGGATCCGGCGCGGGTCTACGCGATCGACTACCTGCTGGCCGAGGGCAACGCGCAGCCGATGAGCCATTGGGGCCACAGCATGCTGCGGCTGGTGATCTGCGCGCCGGGACGTGCGCCCGGCCCCGATTGCCGCCTGGATCTGGCGTATCACAAGGTGCTGTCGTTCCGCGCGTTCGTCGACGACGTGCAGATCTCCAACATGCGCGGCCTGGTCGGTTCGTATCCATCGCGGCTGTTCGTGCTGCCGCTGCGCCAGGTGGTGGACGACTACACCCAGGTGCAACTGCGCGGCCTGCAGTCGATTCCGCTGCGGCTGAGCGCGGACGAGCGCGCGGCGCTGCTGGAGCGCGCCGCGCAGCTGCACTGGAGCTACGACGGGCGCTATTACTTTCTCAGCAACAACTGCGCGGTGGAAACCTACAAGCTGCTGCACGACGGCGTGCCGCGGCTGGCCGGCGCGCGCCTGGCCGGGATCAGCCCGACCGGCCTGCTGCGCCGCCTGGCCCGCGCCGGCATCGCCGACACCGCGGTGCTGGACGAAGCGGACGCCGCCACGCGCCAGGGCTACTACTTCGCGGCGGCGAGCGCGCACTACGCGGCGATGTTCGCGGTCGCGCGCGCGCAGCTGGCGTTGCCGGCGCGCAGCGTGGAAACCTGGCTGGACCTGCCGGCGGCGCAACGCGCGCCCTGGCTGCAGCGCGGCGACCTGCGCGCCAGCGCCGCACTTTTATTGCTTGAGAACGCCGCGCGCCGGCGCCAGGAGCAGCGCGGCCGCGATGCGTTGAAGCGGCGTTATCTGGCCAGGGCGCATCTGCCTGCATCTGCCGCTGCCGGTTCCGGCGTTGACGCTGGTACCGGTACCGGTGGCGGTGCTGGTGCTGGTGCTGCTGGTGATGCTGCCATCGTCGCCGACGCTACAGAGGTCCAGACTGAGAATGCCGCTGCCGCAGTTCGCGCTGTGCTGGCGCAGCAAGGTCTGTTGAGCCAACCGTCGACGCTGCTGCAGGGCCAGCCCGGCTATGGGTTGCCGCAGGCGCAGGAGCGCGCATGGCTGCAGCGTCAGGGGCAAGCGCGGATCGACGCACTGCGCAGCGACGGCGCCGCGCTGCAGGCGCGCCTGCACGCCTTGCTGCCGCCACCGCTGCGCGCGGAACTGCAGCAGATCGACGCGAACCTGGCGACGCTGGGAACGCGGCTGCGCGATCTCAACCGCGACAGCGGCGGACTGCAGCTGGTTTCGCCTTCGTTGTTGCAGCCTGCTGGCAAGCAATGATGTGGAGGTGGTTGGACCGCGGCAGCAAGTGTTTGAGCGTCGGATTCGTGGGACTTGTCCATCTGGGAAGAGGTCGCGCAACGGAATTTGCTCCTGCGTGACCGAACTGCGGCCATTCAGGACATCGGTTAGTAGCCAACCGTAAGCCGCGACCAAAGCCGCTGGTGCCTTGATTGGACGAGACGCTTTGCTCCCGACCCTCACCCCAACCCCTCTCCCGGTGGGAGAGGGGCTATAGCAGTTCCTTCTCCCACCGGGACCATGGCCCCCTTTTCGGGGGAAGGTGCCCCGAAGGGGCGGATGAGGGTACGGGCGAAGCCTCGCGCAATCGAACATCGCGAGGGCGCCGCAGCGAAGATGAGGGTGGGGCAAAGCCTCGTTCAATCGAACGTCGCGACCCGATCACGATGAAGACTCAGGAACGCAAGTCACACGCGTCCCTCTGCCGCCGCTCCGTCGCCGCTACGGCAAATCCAGACCCACGTCTTCGCCATAGCGATCCAGCCAGGCATCGCGCACAGGATCCTGCCGATACTTCGCGCGCAGCCTGGCCCAGGTCGCCTCGTTGCCGTCGCAGTACTTCGCCATCGCCTTGTCCAGCTCGCGGCGCCGCGCGGCGTCGTAGGGTTCCTCGCCGGCGAAGTGGTTGCAGACATCCTGGCGCGCGACGAACGCACGGATCTCCTGCGGCAGCGCGCAGAAGCCGGCGTGGTGCTCGGGATCCACCTCCTCCGGGATCGTGCAGGCGGCCGCGCCCTGCGTCGCGGCCACAGGCTTGGCCACCGCAGCCACGGCCAGGCCCGGCAGGATCAGCAGCGTCGCCAGGACGATGCCGCAGAGCGCACGCACGGGCTCAGTCCGCGCGCCCGGCGAACTCGCCGGTGGTGGTGTTGACCAGCACGCGCTCGCCGTTGCCGATGTACTCCGGCACCATGATCTCGAGTCCGGTATTGAGCTTGGCAGGCTTCGGCCGCTTGGTCGCGGTGCCGCCTTTCAGCTCCGGCGGGGTTTCGATCACTTCCAGGGTCACACTCTGCGGCAACTGCACCGCCACCGGCTGGTCGTCGATGACCTGCACATAGATGCCGGTCAGGCCCTCGGTGATGTAGCCGGCGTCGTCGCCGATCACGTCGGCATCGAGCATGTACGGGGTGTAGTCCTCGTCGTCCAGGAATACGAACGCCTCGCCGTCCTTGTACGAGAAGGTGGCCTGGTGCCGGCTCAGCTCGACTTCGCGCAGGTCGTCGTCGCCGTCGAAGCTGGCATCGAGCTTGTTGCCGCCCGGCACGCTGTACATCACGAAGCGGAAGCGCACGTTGCCGCCGCGGCCCTGCGGCGAGCTGCGTTCGATGTCGCGGATCTGGTAGACGCCGTTGTTGTACTCGACGACGTTGCCTTTCTTGATTTCGTTGGCTTTCATGGGTTGGGAGCCGGGATTGGGGATTGGAGATTCGGGATTGGTAAAGAGCAGGGCGGGAGCGAAGGGGGCGGGGCGCTTTTACGAATCCCCAATCCCGAATCACGAATCCCGGCTATTTAGGCGCCAAGCGTACCGCGCCGTCGAGGCGGATGACCTCGCCGTTGAGATAGCGGTTGCGCAGCAAGAACATCACCGTGTCGGCGAACTCTTCGGGGCGGCCGAGCCGCGGCGGGAACGGGATCGACGCGGCCAGCGACTGCTGCACCGCCTCGGGCATGCCGTCCACCATCGGGGTCCAGAAGATGCCCGGGGCGATGGTGTTGACGCGGATGCCGAAGCGCGCCAGTTCGCGCGCCATCGGCAGGGTCATCGCCACCACGCCGCCTTTGGAGGCGGCATACGCGGCCTGGCCGATCTGGCCTTCGTAGGCGGCGACGCTGGCGGTGTTGACGATCGCGCCGCGTTCGCCGTCCTCGCCCGGCGGGTTGTGTTGCATCAGGTCGGCGGCGGCCTTGGCGACGTTGAAGCTGCCGACCAGGTTGACCATCACCGTGCCCTGGAACGTGGCCAGCGGCATCGGCGCCTCCTTGCCGAGCACGCGGCCGGCGCCGAGGATGCCGGCGCAGTTGATCGCGGCGTTGAGCCCGCCGAGGAACTCGCGCGCCGCGCCGAGCTGCGTTGCCACCTGCGCCTCGTCGCTGACGTCGGTGCGGAAATAGCGCGCCTGCGTGGTGCCGAACGCGGCGACCGCGGCCGCGCCCTTGTCGTCGTTGAGGTCGAACAGCGCGACCTTGCCGCCGTCGGCGACGATGCGTTGCGCGACCGCCAGGCCGAGGCCGGAAACGCCGCCGGTGACGACCGCGCGGATATCGGCAAGTTGCATGGTGTTCCCTCCCAGGAAAGCGCGCATTTTAGCCGAGGCGCGCGCTTCGGTTCAGCTGCGGCGCGAATCCGCCCGGCGATCGTGCCGATATACAGCGGCGCCGGACGATGCGGGCAGGACCGACACGGGGCGGCTGGCCGCTGCCGCGCCGCTCGCGGCACGCGTGGCCGTTGCGTTCACGCCGCCGCCAGCGCCTGGCCGGCCTTGCTGCCGGTGCGACGGCCGAGCTTCTGCGCCAGCCAGTGCCCGGTCGCGGCCAAGGCCTGCAGGTCGATGCCGGTGGCCACGCCATTGCCGTGCAACAGGTAGACCACGTCTTCGCTGGCCACGTTGCCGCTGGCGCCCCTGGCGTACGGGCAGCCGCCGGCGCCTGACACCGCCGCATCGACCACGCGCACGCCTTCCTCCAGGCACGCGGCGATATTGGCCAGGGCCTGGCCGTAGGTATCGTGGAAATGCACCGCCAGCGCCGCCATCGGCAGTTCGGCGGCGACCGCGCGCAGCATCGCCCGCGCCTTGCCTGGGGTGCCGATGCCGATGGTGTCGCCCAGCGAGATCTCGTAGCAGCCCATCGCGTGCAGCTGCCGCGCCACCCGCACCACGTCGGACAGCGGCACCGCGCCCTGGTAGGGGCAGCCGAGCACGGTGGAGACGTAGCCGCGCACCTTGACCCCATCCGCCGCCGCGCGCGCCAGCACCGGGGCGAAGCGCGCCAGCGATTCGTCGATGCCGGCATTGGTGTTGGTGTGGTTGAAGGTTTCCGAGGCGGCGGTGAACACCGCGATCTCGCGCACGCCGACCGCTGCGGCGCGCTCGTAGCCCTGCAGGTTCGGCACCAACACTGGGTAGTCCACGCCCGGCGCCGGCACGATGCCGGCGTAGACTTCGGCCGCGTCGGCCAGCTGCGGCACCCATTTCGGGCTGACGAAACTGGTCGCCTCGATGCTGCGCAGGCCGGTGCGCGACAGCCGCGCGATCAGCTCGATCTTGTCAGCGGTGGCGACCCAGGCCTTCTCGTTCTGCAGGCCGTCGCGCGGTCCCACTTCCACCAGGCGGACGAAGTCGCTCATCGGCGGCACCTGCAGCGCGTCGCGCAAGCGGGCGCGATCGGCAGAGGCCGCGCGGGGCAGGGCGGAAACGGCGAATTGGCGGTCACATGCATTCCTTGGAGTGGACGGCTGCGCGCCGTCGCCGAGCGGCGCAGGCCGCCGCCCGCGCGAAGTACGATCGTCAGTGCAGTGCGCCGCTCAGGCGCTCGCCGGCCGCTGGCAGACCGCTTCGATGTTGTGCCCGTCCGGATCCAGCAGGAAGGCGCCGTAGTAGTTGGGGTGGTAGTGCGGCCGCAGCCCGGGCGCGCCATTGTCGCGACCGCCGGCGGCCAGCCCGGCGCGATGGAAGGCATCCACCTGGGCGCGGTCGGCGGCGGCGAAGGCCAGATGCAGCTCGCCGCCGGCGCCCGCAGCACCATCGGTCAGCCAGACGCTGGGCTTGCCGTCGCGGCCGAAACCGATATGGCGGCGATCGCCGCTCTGCTCGGCGCTCACCTCCATGACGATGTCCAGCCCGAGCGCGGCCAGCGCGGCGCGGTAGAACCCGAGGCTGCGCTCCAGGTCGACGCAGCGCAGGCCGATGTGGTCGAGCGGGCTCACCAGAATCCCGCCCAGTTGGGGTCGCGCTTGTCCAGGAACGCGCTCAGTCCTTCCTGGCCTTCGGCCGAGACCCGCAGCCGCGCGATCAGCGCCGCGTTGTCGCGGTCCAGCGTGGCGTTGTCGCCGCCGGCGGCAACCCGGCGCACCAGCGCCTTGGCGCCGGCGGCGGCGAGCGGGCCGGCCTGGCCGAGCAGTTCCACCTGGCGCTGCACCGCCGCGTCCAGCGCGGTCGGCGCCACGGTCTGGTGCACCAGGCCGATCTGGGTGGCGGTGGCCGCATCGAACGCTTCGGCGCTGGCAAACCAGCGCCGCGCCTGGCGCGCGCCGATCGCGGCGATCACATATGGCGAAATCACCGCCGGCAACAGACCCAGGCGGCTCTCGCTGAGTCCGAAGCGGGCATCGGTGGAGGCCACAGCGATGTCGCAGCAGGCGACCAGCCCGACCGCGCCGCCGAACGTGGCGCCATGCACCCGCGCCACGGTCGGCTTGGGCAATTCGTCCAGGGTGCGCATCAGCTGCGCCAGCGCCAGCGCATCGGCCAGGTTCTCCGCCTCGCTGGCGCTGGCCATCGAGCGCATCCATTGCAGGTCGGCGCCGGCCGAGAACGCGGCGCCGGCGCCGGCCAGCACCACCACCTTCACCTTCGGATCGGCGCCGATCTGCTGCAGCGCTTCGGTCAGCCGCGCGATCAGCGCGGCATCGAACGCGTTGCGCACGTCCGGTCGGTTCAGCCGCAGGGTCAGGACCTTGCCTGAGCGCTCCAGCAGCAATGCATCGCTCATCGGCAGTTCTCGTACGGAGGGATAACGGCAGCCATATGGGAATCATAGCGGGCCGCGCCGGCCACGCCATGACGCACTGCGACGGTGCTACAATTGATAACCATTCTTATTCGACGGAACGTTCCGTGACGTTGTCCGATATGCCGTTGCGCAGCACCGCCACCGTGGAGACCGTGCACGATCGCCAGCCCAACGACGCGATCGCGCGCCGCCTGCGCGAGCTGGGCTTCGTCGCCGGCGAGCAGGTGCAGGTACTGGCCAGCGGCCCGGTCGGCGGCGAGCCGTTGCTGGTGCAGGTCGGCTATACCCGTTTCGCCCTGCGCCGCAGCGAAGCGGCGCGGGTGCAGGTCAGCGTCGGTGCCTCCGCCGAGGCGCAGTCATGAGCGCGGAGGCCGTTCCGCTGCGCCTGGCCCTGGTCGGCAATCCGAACTGCGGCAAGACCGCGCTGTTCAACCAGCTCACCGGCAGCAAGCAGAAGGTGGCCAACTACGCCGGCGTGACCGTCGAGCGCAAGGAAGGCCGCTTCCGCGCGCCGTCCGGGCGCGACTTCGCCGTGCTCGACCTGCCGGGCGCCTACAGCCTGCAGCCGGCCAGCCTGGACGAGGCGATCACCCGCGACCTGTGCCGCGGCTTCTATCCGGGCGAGCCGGCGCCGGACGTGCTGGTGTGCGTGGTCGATGCCACCAACCTGCGCCTGCACCTGCGTTTCGCGCTGGAGCTGCGCGAACTGGGCAAGCCGATGCTGGTGGCGCTGAACATGGTCGACGCCGCGCAGCGCCGCGGCATCCAGATCGACCGCCAGGCGCTGGAAGATGCGCTCGGCGTGCCGGTGATCGAGACCGTGGCGGTACGCCGCAACGGCGCCAAGGCGCTGGTCGAGCGGCTCGATGCGCTGGCCCCGACGCTGCCGCCGGCGGTGGCGCCGGCCGAAGGGCAGGGCGACTACCACCAGCAAGTGCGGCGCATCCTCGCCGCCGCGGTGTCGATGCCGACCCGCACCTCGCGCATCGACGACGCGCTGGACCGCTGGCTGCTGCACCCGGTTGCCGGGCTGCTGACCCTGGCGCTGGTGATGTTCCTGATCTTCCAGGCGGTGTACGCCTGGGCGGCGCCGTTGATGGACCTGATCGACGGCGGCAGCAAGGCGCTCGGCGCCTGGGTCGGCAGCACCTTGCCGGAGGGTCCGCTCAACAGCTTGCTGGTCAATGGCATCATCGCCGGCCTCGGCGGGGTGGTGATCTTCCTGCCGCAGATCCTGATCCTGTTCGCCTTCATCCTGGCGCTGGAGGAATCCGGCTACCTGCCGCGCGCGGCGTTCCTGCTCGACCGCATGATGGCCGCGGCCGGACTGTCGGGGCGTTCGTTCATCCCGCTGCTGTCCAGCTTCGCCTGCGCGGTGCCGGGCATCATGTCCACGCGCAGCATCCAGGATCCGCGCGACCGCCTGGCCACGATCCTGGTCGCGCCGTTGATGACCTGCTCGGCGCGCTTGCCGGTGTACGCGCTGCTGATCGGCGCGTTCATTCCGCAGAAAAAGGTCTGGGGCGTGTTCAACCAGCAGGGCCTGGTGCTGTTCGGGCTGTATTTCGCCGCGATCGCCAGCGCGCTGGCGGTGTCGTGGACGATGAAGAAGTGGCGCCGCGACAAGGGCGAGCATCCGCTGCTGCTGGAGTTGCCGTCGTACCGCGTGCCGCACCTGCGCGACCTGGCGCTGGGTCTGTGGGAGCGCGCGGCGATCTTCCTCAAGCGCGTCGGCGGCATCATCCTGGCGCTGACCATCCTGCTGTGGTTCCTGCTGTCGTTCCCGGCCGCGCCGGCCAACGCCACGCTGCCGGCGATCGACTACAGCTTCGCAGGCCGCATCGGCCATGCGATGACCACGGTGTTCGCGCCGCTGGGCTTCAACTGGCAGATCTGCATCGCGCTGATCCCCGGCCTGGCCGCACGCGAAGTGGCGGTGGCGTCGCTGGCGACGGTGTACGCGCTGGCGGCGGCCGACGACGATGCCGCCGCGCAGGCGCTGTCGCCGCTGATCCACAATGGCTGGTCGCTGGCCACCGCGCTGTCGCTGCTGGTCTGGTACATCTACGCGCCGATGTGCATTTCCACCCTGGCCACGATCAAGCGCGAGACCAACTCGTGGAAGCAGATGAGCTTCGCCGCGTTCTATCTGTTCGCGCTGGCGTATCTGGCCTCGCTGGTCACCTATCAGGTCGCGGCGGCGCTGGGAGCCGGCTGAGATGAGCACGTCGCTGCTGCTGCAGTACCTGGTGATCGCGCTGGCGGTCCTGCTCAGCGCCTGGGTGGTGCTGAAGAAGCAGTTTCCCGGCACCGCGCGCAAGCTGCGCGGCGCCATCGCCGTGCGCCTGCTCAAGCCGGGCCGCGCGTCCTGGTTGCAGGCCATGGGCCGCAAGATCGCGCCTGCGGCCACCGCCGGTGCCGGCGCGTGCGGCGGCTGCGACAACTGCGGTCCGGCACCGCCGCGTCGCCATTGAGCTGAAGCGGCGGGCGGAAAAGATGAGGCGAAATCGGTTGCCATGAGCGATCCGTCGCTGCCCATGTCGCCGCTGGCCGGCGCCTTCTTCGGCCTGGATCTGCAGGCGTTCGCGCCGCCACAGCGCGACGCATTGCGTCAGGCCGATGCCGATTTCCGCGCCGTCGCGGCTGGCCGCGCGCCGCTGCACGCACGCATCGATACCGAAGCGCCATTGCCGGCCGACGGCGGCACACGCTACTACATGGGGGAGGGTTATCGGCTGACCGTGCTGCGCCGTCTGTCCTCCGTCGGTGCGCAGACCGTGATCGCCTACGGTCCGATCCTGCAGTTGGACGAGGCGCTGTTCGCGGCGGCGACACTTCCCGCCATGTCGGATGTGCGTCTGTATGCGCATGCCGCGCTGGAGCAATTATTGGGCGTCGCAGCACAGGCTTGATGCCGGCACCCGCGGACCGTTGTCCGGCGGCCGCCATGGTGGCGGCTGCGACCGCTGCGGCCTGTCACCGTCGCAGCGGCATCGACTTTGCCGGCAGGCGGAATGGGTGAGGCGAAACTTGCTGCCGTGAGGCTGCGCCGTCCAGCTGTGCCTGCGGTGATGGCTGCTGCCGACATCGCGGTGTGCCCAAAAAGCCTGCCCGCACCCGCGCGAGCGCGAGACCGGTTCGCGTAGCGGTCTCGCCGCAGCGCCTTGGCCGCACGATGCGCTCTGCGCTGGCGCTGCGTTGAAGTGCTACTGCCATGCCTGCGTGATAAGCAACGTAGAAGGCTCAGATGCGATCTTGCGGGAAGGTGCGGCGGCGGTCGCTGCCAGCGCAAGCTCAGAGCCGGTAGACCGAATTTTCAAATTCGTTCAATATTATAATATTCATGCAATTTGATTTGCCGCATTTAGTTAATTTTGCGTGCCACCAATATGTAGCATTGCTTGGGTAGGCTCTGCGCACCGTCACTCCGGCTGGGATTCCTCGGTAAACGTCGATCGAGATACTTCGCACGCCATGCGCGGAGGTTTCGCTGCGTTTTCCAGGATGATCGTGTGTGACGCAGTGGCGCTATTTTGTCTACATCTTGGGCTGGCTTATTTATTAGGGAGAGTGGTATGTCGAAATTTAAATTAAGGATCATCTTGTTTTCGTTGGTCCTGTTCTTGTTCAGTGGCGTCGCCGCTGCAGATCCGTCTACGCAATTGAAAACCACCTTCGGTGGCTGGATCGGCAAGCAGCAGCGTTCCGAATATATCGACGGATCGGACTGGCATTACTGCTTCAGCAACCAGGGCGGTTCCTGCGGTTCGGTGGCGCTGACCACGGGCCACAGCACCTGCGTGACCCGTGGATTCAATATCGGTATCAAATGGGCGGTTCCCACCCGGGTCGGCTCGATGGAAATCAACGGCGGCTACAATAACTCGTGGTCGGCGTGCAACGTACGCTCGGAAACCGTGACCTGTTCGCCGAAACCCGGCTGGAAAGGCCGCGCCGCGATCATCTTCAGCGAGCGTGTCGGCACGGTCAATGTGGTCGGTGGCGATCCGAATTATTACGTCACCTTGCAGTCTTCCTGCCCGGCAGGCTGGAAGTCGAACTGGGAAGGTGGCTACGGTTGGTCCTGTCGATATAACGGCGGCACTTATTCGCGACAGGGTTATCTGCCGGAATGGCGCGGCAGTACCTGCGACTACGAGCGCATCTAAGCGCGCCTTGCGGTAGCAGGTTCCCGTGCTTGCGCTTGTTCGGGCAAGCACGGGGTTGTGTCGTTGTTTTCCAGGCTCGTGGCAATCTCAATGAAGATCAATAGTTCCGTATATCGAGGGTATTTACCGCTGGTGATCGTTGGCGGCTTGCTCGCCAGTGCCGCGTTGTATTTCTATCAGGGTGGGCACGGGCGCTTGTCCGGCGCGGAAAGCGAAACCGCTGCGCTGGCAGACGCCTCCATCCCAGATCGGTTTGGCACGGGCCTCAGTGCGGCCAATCCTTATCGACCTACCCGACCCGTGGTCGAGGATGCGCCCACGCATGCCGGCATCGCCGATGCGGCACTGCCGTTCGAGGCTGGCGAGATCCAGCGCCGCTTGCAGGAGTTCTTCGCCCGGGTGAACGCCAACCCGCCGCCGTCGCGCGCCGAGCAGGACGCATTCGCGGCACGGCTGCTGGCAGCGGTCGATGGCAGCGCCGAGGCGAGACAGGCGGTGGCCGAGACCTACCGGGCCATGCCGGCAAGCCAGGCGATGGAGCGCGACATGCTGCGCGGCATGCTGGTGCCCTCGCCGCAGGGGCGCGCGCTGGTGCTCGACGAGGCCAACCAGATCTGGGCCAGCAAGGACAAGGGACTCTACGGAGAAATGTACGAGACCTATTCCAACCTGCCTGGCCAGGCAACGCGCGAGGTCTATGCCGATGCCCTGGCGACCCTGGACGCGCACGGCACCGATCAGCGCACCGCGGTGGCCGCGCTGAACTTCATCGGCACCATCGAGAACGACGTCGCGCCTGGCGCCGACGCGCTCAAGCGCAGCGCGGTGGCGCAGATGGACTCGCTGGCCTCGGGCAACGGCGACGCCTTGGTGCGCGCGATGGCGGTGCAGAAGATCTACCGCCTTTCCGCCCCGGACGCCGCCGCGGATGTGGCGGTGAACTACATCGCACGCGGCGCCACCAGTCCTTTGGTGATGACCACGCTCGATGCCGTCGCCAGCGGCGACGTGCAACTCAGCCCGACGCTCAGGTCCACGCTCGCCAGCGCCGTCGCGCGTCCGTCGGCGTCCAGCGCCGAGCGTCAGCGGTTCAGCCAGGTGGTCGGCGCGGGTCAATAGCCGGCCACCAGGCCGGCAAGATCGCGACCGCTCCGAGCATGTGTGGGAATCGCTGACCGGCGCAGCGAACTCTACTCATACAATCACACCATCCTCGGCGCTGGGATCGCGCCGGACAAGTGCTGGGCGCTGGTCGAGGCGCGCCGCACCCTGGTCACTCCGGCCCTGCGGACCACCACGCGTAGCCACAACACCATCGTGCGTCGACGTTGGCCGACCTATGCCAGTGCCGGTTGGGTCGGCCCGGTCTATCGCGGACCGTCGCTGTCGTTTGCGCTGCGCCGCACAGTGGAGTGCGGCCATGCTGCCGCTATGCTATGGCCATGACGACCTCCTTCCAGTTCTCCCGCCGTGCGCAGGCGCTGACCAGTTCGGCGATCCGCGAAATCCTAAAGGTCACCGAACGCCCGGAGGTGATCTCCTTCGCCGGCGGGCTGCCGTCGCCGGACACGTTCCCGGTGGCGCGCATGCAGTACGCCTGCGACAAGGTGCTGCGCGAGGCGCCGCAGGCGGCGCTGCAATACGGCCCGACCGAAGGCTATCTGCCGTTGCGCGAATGGGTGGCGGCGCGCGTGAGCCGCGACGGCGCCAGCATCCGCCCCAGCCAGGTACTGATCACCACCGGCTCGCAGCAGGGCCTGGACCTGCTCGGCAAGGTCTTCATCGACGAAGGCAGCAAGGTGCTGGTGGAGACGCCGAGCTATCTCGGTGCGCTGCAGGCGTTCTCGCTGTTCCAGCCGGCGTTCGCGGCGATGCAGTCGGACGACGATGGCCTGGTGGTGGACGCGCTGGACGACGCGCAACTGGCCGGCGCGCGCTTCATGTACTGCCTGCCGAATTTCCAGAACCCGACCGGGCGGCGCCTGCCGCTGCACCGGCGCCAGGCGCTGGTCGCGCGCGCGGCCGCGGCCGGCGTGCCCATCGTCGAGGACGACCCCTACGGCGAACTGTGCTACAGCGGCGACACGCTGCCGAGCCTGCTGTCGATGAATCCGGACGCGGCCATCTACATGGGTTCGTTCTCCAAGGTGCTGGCGCCGGGCCTGCGCCTGGGCTTCGTGGTGGCGCCGGAGGCGGTGCACGCCAAGCTGGTGCAGGCCAAGCAGGCGGCGGACCTGCACACGCCCTCGTTCAGTCAGCGCATCGTCTACGAGGCGGTGCAGGACGGCTTCCTGGATGCGCACATCCCCGGCATCCGCAGCCTGTATGCAAGCCGTTGCCAGCAGATGCTGACGGCGCTGGAGAAGTATTTCCCGTCGCAGGTGCGCTGGAATCGCCCTGCCGGCGGCATGTTCATCTGGGTCGAATTGCCGGCAGGCATGGACGGCGGCGCACTGCTGGCCAAGGCGATCGAGCGCAACGTCGCCTTCGTGCCGGGCGCGCCGTTCTACGCGGTCGAGCCGCAGCGCAATACCCTGCGCCTGTCGTTCGTGACCGTGCCGGAAGAACGCATCGAGAGCGGCGTGCGCATCCTCGGCGAACTGCTGCAGGCCGAGATCGCCGCGCATCGCGGCGCGGCCGCCTGATCCGGCACCCGGGCGCCTGCGCATGAACGCGGCTGCGGCAGTGGATCTGGATCTGGACCTGGGCGTGGATGCGGTGCTGGTCGGCCGCGTGCAGGACTTCACCCGGCCCGGCAGCCGCAGCGCGATCGACAAGCGGCCGTTGCCCGGGCGGTTGCGGATCGGGATCGAAGGCCTGGAGCTGGACGAGCAGGGCGACCGCCGCGTGCACGGCGGCCCGGACAAGGCGCTGCACCACTATCCGCGCGACCACTACGCGGCCTGGCGCCAGGAGCTGGGCGCGCACGCCTTGCTGGAAGCGCCGGGCGCGTTCGGCGAGAACCTCAGCACGCTCGGCGCCACCGAGGCCGACCTGTGCCTGGGCGACCGGTTGCGGCTGGGCACGGCGCTGGTCGAGGTCTCGCAATCGCGGCAGCCGTGCTGGAAGTTGTCCGACCGTTTCGGCGTGGCCGCGCTGGCGCGGCGCGTGCAGGAAAGCGGCCGCACCGGCTGGTATTACCGCGTGCTGCAGCCGGGCGAGGTCGCCGCCGGCGACCGGCTGGTCCTGCTGGAGCGACCGTATCCGGCCTGGTCGCTGGCCCGGCTGATCCAGTTGCTGTATCGGCGCGAGGTGGACCTGGCGCAGTTGGAACAGGTGCTGGCGCTGCCGCTGGTGCCGAACTGGCGCGTGCTGTTCGAGCGGCGCCTGGCCCAGCGCGAGGTCGAGTGCTGGGACAAGAGGCTGCTGGGGCAGCCGGCGGCAGAGTAGGCGCGCAACGTCTCGCCGCGCCGCAGGGGCGGTGGCCCTTCTGGCCGCGGGCCGTCGGGGCTGAAGCCCCTCCTACAGTGCGCCCGGCACGCTGATCGCAAGTCCCTGTAGGAGCGGCTTCAGCCGCGACAAACGATGTCAGGAAGCCTGGCGATTTTGCTTGTCTGTCGCGGCTGAAGCCGCTCCTCAGTGCACCCTGCAAGAGAGCCACAAGACCCTTATGGGAGCGACTTCAGTCGCGACGAACAGGACGGCAGACCTTCCGCTGTCGGATGCCGTCAACACCTAAACCGTCTGCGTCGCCGACCACCGCCGCAGCGCCAAACCCCTGTCGCGGATCGCGACAAACCGCTACCTTGTGGCGATGACCACTTCCCCCGTACGTGTGTTGATTCATGGTGCATCCGGCCGCATGGGCCAGGCGTTGTTGCGCCTGGCCGCGCAGGACCCCGCGCTGCAGGTGGCAGCTGCGGTGATCCGGCGGGCGCCGGCGCAGCGGGTCGTCGACGGGGTGCCGTACTTCGCCGCGGCCGAGCTGAACGGCGCGCCGGCGTTCGACGTGGCGGTCGATTTCAGCCTGCCGCAGGGCTTCGACCCGGTGCTGGCGCTGTGCGTGGCGCGCGGCGCGGCGCTGGTGTCCGGCACCACCGGCCTGGACGAGGCGCAGCGGCAGGCGCTGGCCGACGCGGCAGTGCGCATCCCGCTGATCTGGGCGTCCAACTTCAGCCTGGGCGTGGCGGTGCTGAACGACCTGGTGGAACGCGCCGCCGCGGCGCTGCCGGGCTGGGACTGCGACATCGTCGAATCGCACCACGTGCACAAGCAGGACGCCCCATCCGGCACCGCGCTGACCCTGGGCGAGGCCGCCGCGCACGGCGGCGCGCAGCCACGCTACGCCAGCCTGCGCGCCGGCGACATTGTCGGCGAGCACCTGGTGCAGTTCGCCGGGCTCGGCGAGCGGGTGGAACTGGTGCACCGCGCCAGCAACCGCGACATCTTCGCCCGCGGCGCGCTGCATGCCGCCGCGCGCCTGCCGGGCCGCGCGCCCGGGGCCTACCGGCTGCGCGATCTGCTCGGCTGAACGGCGCTTTCACACAAACGTCTGGCGCGGACAGGTCCGCGTCGGTACAATTCTCGCTCGCCTGTTACCCATCGCCACGGACCCGGAGAAGCGCCGAGTTCGCGGTTTCTTGCAGCCGCAAGTTGGTGGGGCAGGGTTCCTCTCTCCCCAAGGCGAACCCCGTGACTCAACCCGCAATCCTTGTCCTTGAAGACGGCGCCGTGTTCGAGGGCGAATCCGTAGGCGCCGCCGGCCTGTCCGTCGGCGAAGTGGTGTTCAACACCGCGATGACCGGCTACCAGGAGATCCTCACCGATCCCTCCTACGCCCGTCAGCTGGTCACCCTGACGTACCCGCATATCGGCAACACCGGCTGCACCGACCAGGACGACGAAGCCGCCCAGGTCTGGTCGGCCGGGCTGATCGTGCGCGACGTGCCGCGCCGTCCCAGCAACTGGCGCAGCCAGGTGTCGCTGCCGGACTGGCTGATCCAGCGCGGCGTGGTCGCCATCGCCGGCATCGATACCCGCAAGCTGACCCGCATCCTGCGCGAAAAGGGAGCGCAGAACGGCGCGCTGATGGCCGGCGAAGTGAACGTGGACACCGCGCTGGAAGCGGCGCGCAAGTTCCCCGGGCTCAAGGGCATGGACCTGGCCAAGGTGGTCTCCACCGAAAAGGCCTATCCGTGGCGCGACGGCCAGCTCGACCTGGACAGCAACGCGTTCGCCCAGGCCGCACCGAAGTACAAGGTGGTGGCCTACGATTACGGCGTGAAGCTCAACATTCTGCGCATGCTTGCCGAGCGCGGCTGCGAGGTCACCGTGGTGCCGGCGCAGACGCCTGCCGCCGAGGTGCTGGCGATGCAGCCGGACGGCGTGTTCCTGTCCAACGGCCCGGGCGATCCGGCGCCGTGCGACTACGCGATTGCGGCGATCAAGGAAATCGTGGCCAGCAAGATCCCGACCTTCGGCATCTGCCTGGGCCACCAGTTGCTGGCGCTGGCCGCCGGCGCGCAGACCCTGAAGATGGGCCACGGCCACCACGGCGCCAACCATCCGGTGCAGGACCTGGACAGCGGCCGGGTGATGATCACCTCGCAGAACCACGGTTTTGCGGTCGATGAAGCGTCGCTGCCGGCCAACGTGCGGGTGACCCATCGCTCGCTGTTCGACGGCACCAACCAGGGCATCGAACTGACCGACGCGCCGGCCTTCAGCTTCCAGGGCCACCCGGAAGCCTCGCCGGGCCCGCGCGATGTGGCGCCGCTGTTCGATCGCTTCACCGCGCTGATGGCGGCCGCCGCCTGATGAGCGCCGCGCTGGCGCCGTCGCTGCGTCCACGCCGCTGGCGTTGGGGCGTATTGGCGTTGCTGGCGCTCGCCGCGTATCCGCTGTTCGTGCTGGTCGCGGTCTATGCGCAGTGGCTCGGCGCCGGCCTGCCCGGCGGGCGCAACGGCCCGGCCGATGCGTACCGCCACAGCCTGGCCAGCGCCATCGTCGCCTACACCTTGTCGCCGCGCTGCGTGGACTGGGTGACGGCGGTGATGGAGCGCGACGGGCGCGGCAACGCGAGCCGGGCGATGGACGCCCACAACAACCGGATCGGCGCGCGCATCGGCGCCGCCGCTCCCAGCTGGGCCGCGATGCAGCGCGAGGTTCGCGCCGCGGTCGACCATGGTGCGATCGACGCCCGATCGTCCGACCAGATCACCTGGCGCGCCCCCGCGGCGTGGCAGGACCGACTTTACTGAGAATCCCCATGCCCAAGCGCACCGACCTAAAAACCATCCTCATCATCGGCGCCGGCCCGATCGTCATCGGCCAGGCCTGCGAGTTCGACTACTCCGGCGCGCAGGCGTGCAAGGCGCTGCGCGACGAGGGCTACCGGGTGGTGCTGGTCAACAGCAACCCGGCCACGATCATGACCGACCCGAACATGGCCGACGCCGTGTACATCGAGCCGATCAACTGGCAGACGGTCGAGAAAATCATCGCCAAGGAAAAGCCCGACGCGCTGCTGCCGACCATGGGCGGACAGACCGCGCTGAACTGCGCGCTGGACCTGGCCGACCACGGCGTGCTGGAAAAGTACGGCGTGGAACTGATCGGCGCCAAGCGCGAAGCGATCATGATGGCCGAGGACCGCGAGCTGTTCCGCGTGGCGATGGGCGAGATTGGCCTGGAATGCCCGAAGGCGGCGGTCGCGCACACCCTCGAGGAAGCGCTGGAGATCCAGACCCGGGTCGGCTATCCGACCATCATCCGCCCCAGCTTCACCCTCGGCGGCAGCGGCGGCGGCATCGCCTACAACCGCGAGGAGCTGATCGAGATCGTCGGTCGCGGCCTGGAGCTGTCGCCGACCAGCGAAGTGCTGGTCGAAGAGTCGGTGCTGGGCTGGAAGGAATTCGAGATGGAAGTGGTGCGCGACACCGCGGACAACTGCATCATCGTCTGCTCGATCGAGAACCTGGACCCGATGGGCGTGCACACCGGCGACTCGATTACCGTGGCCCCGGCGCAGACCCTGACCGACAAGGAATACCAGCGCCTGCGCGACGCCTCGATCGCGGTGCTGCGCAAGATCGGCGTGGACACCGGCGGCTCCAACGTGCAGTTCGGCATCAACGCGCAGACCGGCCGCGTCGTCGTCATCGAGATGAACCCGCGCGTGTCGCGCTCCTCGGCGCTGGCCTCCAAGGCCACCGGCTTCCCGATCGCCAAGGTTGCGGCCAAGCTGGCGGTCGGCTACACCCTGGACGAACTGAAGAACGAGATCACCGGCGGCCTGACCCCGGCCTCGTTCGAGCCGTCGATCGATTATGTGGTGACCAAGATCCCGCGCTTCGCGTTCGAGAAGTTCCCGCAGGCCGATGCGCGCCTGACCACGCAGATGAAGTCGGTGGGCGAGGTGATGGCGATGGGCCGCACCTTCTCCGAATCGCTGCAGAAGGCGCTGCGCGGCCTGGAGACCGGCAAGATCGGGCTCGACCCGACCGGGCTGGACCTGGGCAGCGAGGACGACATGGCCGCGCTCAAGCGCGAGCTGAAGGCGCCCGGTCCGGAGCGGCTGTTCTACGTCGCCGACGCGTTCCGCGCCGGCATGAGCGTGGAGCAGGTGCATGCGCTGTCGTTCATCGATCCGTGGTTCCTGGACCAGATCGAGGACCTGATCGCGCAGGAGAAGCAGCTGGCCGCCGACGGCCTTGGCTCGCTGGACGCCGTGCGCCTGCGCACGCTCAAGCGCGCCGGTTTCTCCGATGCGCGCCTGGCCGAACTGTGCGGCACCAATGAGGCGGCGGTGCGCGCGCTGCGCCGCGCCCACAAGGTGCGCCCGGTGTACAAGCGGGTGGACTCGTGCGCGGCCGAATTCGCCACCGATACCGCCTACCTGTATTCGACCTACGAGGACGAGTGCGAGGCCAAGCCGAGCAATCGCGACAAGATCATGATCCTCGGCGGCGGCCCCAACCGCATCGGCCAGGGCATCGAGTTCGACTACTGCTGCGTGCATGCGGCGCTGGCGCTGCGCGAGGATGGCTATGAAACCATCATGGTCAACTGCAACCCGGAGACCGTGTCCACCGACTACGACACCTCCGACCGCCTTTACTTCGAGCCGCTGACCCTGGAAGACGTGCTGGAGATCGTCGAGCTGGAGCAGCCCAAGGGCGTGATCGTGCAGTACGGCGGGCAGACCCCGCTGAAGCTGGCGCGCGCGCTGGAAGCCAACGGCGTGCCGGTGATCGGCACCAGCCCGGACTCGATCGACCTGGCCGAGGACCGCGAGCGCTTCCAGCAGCTGGTCGACAAGCTGGGCCTGAAGCAGCCGCCGAACCGCATCGCCCGCAATGCTGAAGAGGCGCTGGTGCTGGCGCGCGAGATCGGTTATCCGCTGGTGGTGCGCCCGAGCTACGTGCTCGGCGGCCGCGCGATGGAGATCGTCTACGGCGAATCGGATCTGGCGCGCTACGTGCGCGACGCGGTCAAGGTCTCCAACGATTCGCCCGTGCTGCTGGACCGCTTCCTCGACAACGCGGTGGAAGTGGACGTGGACATCATCGCCGACAAGGACGGCCACGTGCTGATCGGCGGGGTGATGGAGCACATCGAGGAAGCCGGCGTGCATTCGGGCGATTCCTCGTGCTCGCTGCCGCCGTATTCGCTGTCGGCCAAGACCCAGGCCGAGCTGCGCCGCCAGGTGGTGATGCTGGCCAAGGGCCTGAACGTGGTCGGGCTGATGAACACCCAGTTCGCGGTGCAGGTGGACGAGGCCGGCGACGACATCGTGTTCCTGCTGGAAGTGAACCCGCGCGCCTCGCGCACCGTGCCGTTCGTGTCCAAGGCCACCGGCATGGCGCTGGCCAAGATCGCCGCGCGCTGCATGGCCGGCAAGACCCTGGCCGAGCAGGGCGCGCTGAAGGAGATCGTGCCCGACTACTACTCGGTGAAGGAGGCGATCTTCCCGTTCGCCAAGTTCCAGGGCGTGGATCCGATCCTCGGCCCGGAGATGCGCTCCACCGGCGAGGTGATGGGCGTGGGCCGCAGCTTCGGCGCGGCGTTCGCGCGCGCGCAGGAAGCCGGCGGGATCAAGGCGCCGCCGCTGGGCAAGGCGTTCCTGTCGGTGCGCGACCCGGACAAGCAGCGCGTGCTGCCGGTGGCGCAGGCGCTGGTCGAGCGCGGCTACACCCTGGTGGCCACCAGCGGCACCTGCGCGTGGCTGCGCCAGCACGGCCTGCAGTGCGACCAGATCAACAAGGTGGCCGAGGGCCGCCCGCACATCGTCGATCTGATCAAGAACGGCGAAATCGTGTATATCGTCAACACCACCGAGGGCCGCGCGGCGATCTCCGATTCGTTCTCGATCCGGCGCGAAGCCCTGCAACATCGCGTGACCTATTCGACCACCGTCGCCGGCGCCCGAGCGCTGGTGCATTCATTGGAATTCCGCGGCACCGGTCCGGTCTGGGCGCTGCAGGAACTGCACAAGGAGCTGGAAGCGTGAGAGCCCCGATCACCATGCAAGGCGCGCTGCGTTTGCGCGAGGAACTGGACCAGTTGAAGTCGGTCAAGCGGCCGCAGGTCATCGCCGCGATCGCCGAGGCGCGCGCGCACGGCGACCTGAAGGAAAACGCCGAATACCACGCCGCGCGCGAGCAGCAGAGCTTCATCGAAGGCCGCATCAAGCAGCTGGAGAGCGAGCTGTCGCATGCCGAGATCATCGACGTCAGCAAGCTGGCGGTCGGCAGCAAGGTGGTGTTCGGCGCGACCGTGACCCTGGCCGACGTGGAAAACGACGAAGAGAAGCGCTACCAGCTGGTCGGCGATCTGGAAGCGGACATCAAGCTGGGGCTGATCGCGATCTCCTCGCCGCTGGCGCGTGCGCTGATCGGCAAGCTGGAAGGCGACAGCGTCAGCATCGACGCCCCGGCCGGCCGTCGCGAGTACGAGATCGTCAGCGTCGAATACGTCGGCTGACGCCGTGGCTGTCGCCACCTTGTTGTTGCCGGAGCGCGCGCGCCTGGCCGCCGCGGCGCTGACCGGCGAGGTGGCGCGGGCGTTCGGCCGCGCCGAGCGCGAGCGCCTGGAGCCCGGCTCCGAAGCGCAGTTGCGCCGCCATTTCGCGCTGCCGCCCGGGCACTGGCCGGTGGCGGCGTTGACCCGGCAACTGGACGCCGGCGACGCCGGCGACGCGGTGTGGCTGCGTGCCGATCCGGCCTACGTGGTGCCGGACATGCAGGGCGCGCGGCTGATGGCGCATGGCGACATGCTCGCGATCGACGCCATCGATCTGGCCGCGCTGCTGCCGTCGCTGCAGGACCTGTTCGCCGAGTCCGGCCTGGTGCTGGACGCGCCGGAACCGACCCGCTGGTATCTGCGCCTGGCGTCGGACAGCGTGCTGCCCGCGTTCGCCGCACCGGCGCAGGTGCTTGGCGCCGATCTGTTCGACCATCTGCCGCAGGGCGAGGGCGGGCGACGCTGGCGGGCGCTGCTGACCGAGGCGCAGGTGCTGCTGCACCAGCATCCGTGGAACCGCGAACGCAGTGCGCGCGGACAGCCGGCGATCAATTCGCTGTGGTTCTGGGGCGGCGGCGCGTTGCCGGCCACGGTGAGCAGCGCGCATGCGCAGGTGCGCAGCCGCGAGCCGCTGCTGCGCGCGCTGACCCAGGCCGCCGGCATCGACGCCGAGCAGACGCCGCGCGTCGACGCGCTGGTCGATCTGCGCCAGCTGCGCGCGCCCGAGCAGTTCGTCGGCGAGGTGATGCAGCCGCTGCTCGAAGCGCTGCGCCTGGGCGAATTGCAGCAACTGCTGCTGGATTTCGAGGACGGCACGCGTTTCCGGATCGAGCGCGAGCAGCGTTGGCGCTTCTGGCGGCGGCCGCTGGCGCGCCTGGACGCATGAGCCCGCCGCTGCGCATCACCCGGCGGCCGGCCGCCGAGGGCGGGCCGTGGACGGAGAGCGTGCTGCCGCTGCTGCGCCGTATCTACACCGCACGCGGCGCGCACGACGCCAGCCTGGCGCAGCCGAAGCTGGCGCAGCTGCTACCGCCGGATGCGCTTAGCGGCATCGGCGCCGCGGTCGCGTTGCTGGCCGACGCGATCGCCGCCGGCAAACGGATTCTGGTGGTCGGCGATTTCGACTGCGACGGCGCCACCGCCTGTGCGGTCGCGGTGCGCGGGCTGCGCCTGCTCGGCGCCGCGCAGGTGCTGCATGCGGTACCGAACCGCATGGTCCACGGCTACGGCCTGTCGCCGGCGCTGGTCGCCGAACTGGCGCCGCTGCAGCCGGACCTGCTGGTCACCGTCGACCACGGCATCGCCTGCCATGCCGGCGTCGCCGCGGCCAAGGCGCTGGGCTGGCAGGTGCTGGTCACCGACCACCATCTGCCGGGCAGCGTGTTGCCGCCGGCCGACGCGATCGTCGATCCGAACCTGGCCGGCGACGCGTTCCCGAGCAAGATGCTGGCCGGCGTCGGGGTGATCTTCTACGTGCTGCTGGCCTTGCGCCGGCACCTGCGCGAGCGCGGCGCGTTCGCCACGCAGGCGCCGGATCTGACGGTGCTGCTGGACCTGGTCGCGGTCGGCACCGTCGCCGACCTGGTGCCGTTGGACACCAACAACCGCGCGCTGGTCTCGGCCGGACTGCGCCGCCTGCAGCGCGGCGACGGCTGCATCGGCTTGCGCGCCTTGATCGAAGCCAGTGGCCGCGATCCGGCGCGGCTCAGTGCCAGCGACATCGGTTTCGCGCTGGCGCCGCGGCTCAATGCCGCCGGCCGGCTCGAGGACATGGCGTTGGGCATCGAGCTGCTGCTGTGCGAGGACCCGCAGCAGGCGCGCGAGATCGCCGTCACGCTGGAACAGATCAACGGCGAGCGCCGCGCGGTGCAGCAGCAGATGACCGACGAAGCCGAGGCCACCGTGGCGCAGGCGCTGCTGGCCGCGCCGGACGCGCCGCCGGTGGCGGTGTGCCTGTTCGATGCCGACTGGCATCCGGGCGTGATCGGCTTGGTCGCCTCGAAGATGAAGGACCGCCTGCACCGCCCGGTGATCGCCTTCGCCCCGGCCGAGCCGGGCAGCGACCAGTTGCGCGGCTCGGCGCGCTCGATTCCCGGCTTCCACATCCGCGACGCGATGGCCGCGGTGGAGGCGCGCCGACCCGGATTGATGGACAAGTTCGGCGGCCATGCGATGGCCGCGGGCCTGAGTCTGCCGCGCGCCGCGTTGGCCGAGTTCGAACAGCTGTTCCGCGAGCATGCGCTGGCCAGCCTGGACGCGGCGCTGCTGCAAGCCGAACTGCTCAGCGACGGCGCGCTGGATCCGCATGAGCTGGACCATCGCCATGCCGAGGCGCTGCGCCTGGCCGGGCCATGGGGGCAGGGCTTCCCCGAGCCGCTGTTCGACGGCGAGTTCGAGGTGCTGCAGTGGCGCCTGCTGAAGGAGCGCCACCTCAAGCTGAGCCTGCGCTGCGCCGGCCGTGACGAGCCGTTGAACGCGATCCATTTCAACGGTTGGCGCGGCGACGAACCCGGCCGCCGCGTGCACATCGCCTACCGTTTGGTCGCCGACGACTATCGCGGCGGCGAAGCGGTGCAACTGGTGGTGGAGCACTGCCGGAGCGTTACGGGCTGATCCAGCGTCCTTGCCGCGCGCGCGTTGCCTGGTCGCGCATAGCCCCTCTCCCCTCGGGAGATGGGTTGGGGTGAGGGTACGGCGCGAAAGCGACTCGCGGAGTGTGGGTGCACGAGGCTGCGCCCGTACCCTCATCCGCCCCTGCGGGGCACCTTCTCCCGACGGGAGAAGGGAACAGCCGATTAGCCCCTCTCCCCTCGGGAGAGGGGTTGGGGTGAGGGTCCGGCGCGAAAGCGACTCGCTGTGTTTGGGTGCACGAGGCTGCGCCCGTACCCTCATCCGCCCCTTCGGGGCACCTTCCCCCGAAAAGGGGGCCATGGTCCCGATGGGAGAAGGGAACGGCCGCTAGCCGCTCTCCCCTCAAAGACGGCTGGGTAAAGATAGGATCAGCCGCATCGATGCAAGACTCGGCGGCCCAAGCACACCGCACGAAGATTCTGGCTAACCCCACAGCGCCGCACCGGACGTTCAAGCTGTACCGTCCCATCAAGGAGTGATCCATGCCGTACGTCGCGCGCAAAGGCCTGTGCCTGCTGTTGTTCTCGCTGTTGTCGGCCGCCGCCATGCCGGCCTTGGCCCAGACCGCGCCGCAGCGACAACTCCTGGCCCCGCTGCTGAAGACCGATCGCAGCGAACGCCCGGTCGAGCTGCGCTCGGCGACAGTGAGCGCGCATGCCGCGGCCGGCCTGGCCGAAACCACCGTGGACCTGCTGTTCTTCAACCCCAATGCGCGCGTGCTGGAAGGGCAACTGGCGTTCCCGTTGCGCGACGGCCAGCAGATCAGCGGCTTCGCCTTGGACATCGACGGACAGATGCGCGACGCGGTGCCGGTGCCGAAGGCGCGTGGGCGGCAGGTGTTCGAGGCGATCGAGCGGCGCGGCGTGGACCCGGGCCTGGTCGAGCAGACCGCCGGCAACCAGTTCCAACTGCGGCTCTATCCGATTCCCGCACACGGCAGCCGCCGCGTGCGCCTGGTCTATCGCGAGTCGCTGCCGCGCACCGCCGCCGGTTGGCAGTGGCGGCTGCCGCTGGGGTATGCGGCCAGCGCCCAGGCGCTGCGCCTGGAGTTGAGCACGCAGGCGGCGCCGGTGGACACCGCGGCGTTGCCTGCGGGCCTGCGCCTGTCGCCAGCGCCCGGCGGCTACGCGGCGGCGTGGTCGGGCACGCCAGCGCAACTGCCCAGGGAACTGACGCTGTCGCTGCGCGCAACCAGCGATCCACGCGTCGCGTTCGGCAGTCACGACGGCCAGCGCTACTTCCAGGCGCTGCTGCCGATCGCCGATCTGCACAGCGCACGCCCGTTGCCGCAGCGCATCGGCCTGCTGTGGGATGCATCGGGTTCGGCGCGGCAGCGCGATATTCCTGCGGAACTGGCCTTGCTGCAGCGCTATTTCGCCGCGCTGGGCAACGCGCAGGTCGATCTGATCGTGCTGCGCGACCACGCCGAGGCGCCGCGCCGGTTCCAGGTGCGCGCTGGCGATTGGAGCGCGTTGAAAGCGACGCTGCAGGGCCTGCAGCCGGACGGCGCCAGCGCGCTGGGCGATTGGCGGCCGGCGGCGGATGTGCAGGAGTATCTGTTGTTCAGCGATGGCCTGGGCAACTACGGCGCGCAGGCCTTGCCGGTGTTGGCGCCGGGCCAGCGCCTGTATGCGATCGATTCGGCCGGCGCCCATGCCGATGCCGCACGCCTGGCGGCGTCGGCGGAAGCGCGCGGCGGTCGCTTGATCGAGTTGCAGGGCGTGCAGGGTGTGCAGCAGGCCAGCGAACGGCTGCTGCAGCGCGGTGGCGAACTGGTGGCGCTGCAGGGCGAGGGCGTCGCCGATCTGGTCGCCGAGTCGCGCTACGCCGACGACGGATATCTGCGCATCGCCGGGCGCCTGCTCGCGGCCGATGCGACGCTGCACCTGGAGATCGCCACTGCCGCCAGTACGCGCCGCCTGAGTCTTCCGTTGCGCGACGCCAGCGAGGTGCCGGGCGAGCTGGTGCCCGGCGCCTGGGCGCGGGCCATGCTGCGCCGCCTGGCCGCCGATCCGCTCGGCGACGCCGCGCGCCGCCAGCAACTGGCCAGCCGCTTCGGCCTGGTCAGCGCCGACACCTCGCTGCTGGTGCTGGAGAACGTGGACGACTACGTACGCTATGACATCGCGCCGCCAGCGGCGCTGCGCGAGGCGGTGGCACGCGCGCAGGCGCAGCGTCAGCAGGAGCAGGGCGAGCAGCGCAAGCAGCGCATCGATCGCGTCGCCGAGGATTTCGCCCAGCGCGTCGCCTGGTGGCAGCGCACGTTCCCGAAGAACGCGCCGCCGCAGCCCAAGCCGGAAGGCGGGGAGGGTGGCGCCCGTCGGGAACGGCGGGACGAGGTTTCGCGGCCCGCACCGGTGATGGCCATGGCGCCACCGCCGGCACCCGCCGCGCCGATGCCGGCAGCGGAGCCCGCTGAGCTGGAGGCAATGGCCGTCAGCGCCGCGGTTGCGGCACCGGCGGACGCCGAGGCGAACGCCGATGCGCGTGCCGGCGCGCCCGCGTCCACCACGATTTCCCTGGCATTGCAGCCGTGGCAACCGGATTCGCCCTACGCCCGGCGCCTGCGTGCAGCCGCGCCGGAAGCGGTCTATCCGCTGTACCTGAGCGAGCGCGCCGCGCATGCCGACAGCGTTGCGTTCTACCTGGACGTGGCCGACGTGCTGTTCGAACGCGGCCAGCACGAACTGGCGCTGCGCGTGCTGTCGAACCTGGCCGAACTGCAACTGGAGAATCGCCATGTGCTGCGCGTGCTCGGCTACCGCTTGCTGCAAGCGGGCAGGGCGGATCTGGCGGTGCCGGTGTTCGAGCAGGTGCTGCGGCTGGGCGAGGAAGAGCCGCAGAGCTTCCGCGACCTGGGCCTGGCCTACGCCGCACGCGGCGACGCGCAGGCCGCGATCGAACAGCTGTACCAAGTGGTCGCGCGCGACTGGGACAGCCGCTTCGACGGCGTGGCGCTGATCGCCCTGAACGAATTGAATGCGATCGTGGCGCGCTCGCAGCAGCCATTGCAGACCGGCTTCATCGACCCGCGCCTGCGGCGCAACCTGCCGCTGGACCTGCGCGTGGTGCTGAACTGGGACAGCGACAACAGCGACATGGACCTGTGGGTGACCGACCCCAACGGCGAGCGCTGCTATTACGCGCACCGCTCGACCTACCAGGGCGGGCAGCTGTCGCAGGACTTCACCGGCGGCTACGGGCCGGAAGAGTTCTCGCTGCGCCGGGCCAAGCCGGGCAAGTACAAGGTGGAAGCGAACTTCTTCGGCGACCGCCAGCCGCTGGTCACCGGCGCGACGACCTTGCACCTGCAGCTGAGTACCGGCTGGGGCAGCGCCACGCAGCGCGACCAGCAGGTGACGCTGCGGCTGAAGGACCAGAAGGAGACGATCCTGGTCGGCGAGTTCGAGGTGCGCTGAGGCGTCCGCGCGCCGGCCATTGCCGAATGGCCGGCGCGCTAAAATGCGCCATGTCCGAATCGCCAGCCACCAGCGTCTATTCCCGTTTCCTGCCGTGGCGCCGCAGTTTCGAGATCGGCTTCTGGGTCGCGCTGACCCTGGTCAACGGCATCGCCAACAGCATCACCGTGCTGATCGACATCCGCCGCACCGGCCTGCACTTCGCCGCGTGGGAGCCGGCGTTGTGGGAGTGGTCCAGCGGCCTGGTGTTCCTGCTGATCGTGCCGATCGTGGTGCTGTTGAGCCGGCGCTATCCGCTGCACTGGGACAACTGGCGGCGCCGGTTGCTGGCCTATCTGCTGGGCAGCGTCGCGCTGTCGGTGCTGCACGTGCTGGGCATGGTCGCGGTCCGCAGCGTGGTGTACCGGCTGCAGGGCAAGCACTACGACTTCGGCCCGTGGCCGCAGGGGCTGGCCTACGAATACCTGAAGGACGTGCGCAGCCTGGCCTCGATGCTGCTGTGCGTGGAGATGTACCGTTTCCTGCTGCGCCGCTGGCAGGGCGAGGCGGCACTGCTCGGTGCGCCCGACGAAGGCCCGCCGGTGGAGTCGCTGGAGCGCCCGGAGCGCTTCCTGGTGCGCAAGCTCGGCCGCGATTTCCTGGTCGCCGCCGCCGATATCGAATGGCTGCAGGCCTCGGGCAACTACGTCAACCTGCGCGTGCGCGGCCACGACTACCCGCTGCGCAGCACCATGGCCGCGATCGAGGCCAGGCTCGACCCGGCCGTGTTCGTGCGCATCCACCGCAGTTACATGGTCAACCTGGGCTGCGTGGTCTCGATCGAGCCGCTGGAGGCCGGCGAGGCGCGCGTGCACCTGCGCGACGGCAGCCATGTGCCGTGCAGCCGCCGCTACCGCGCGGCCCTGCGCACGGCGGCCGGCGAGGGCGAGGCGGCGATCGCCGAGTGATCGTGGCGCGGCCCGGCCCGGGCGCGGCAGCGCACGCGCTGTGGCGCGGCGGCCGGAATTGCTAGAATCGCGCTCTTGTTTGCCGTTTGCCGGAATGCCGCCATGATCGAACTCAATCCCATCCGCCACCGCATCGCCGATCTATCCGATCGGGTGCTGTCGCTCCGGGGGTTTCTTTGACTACGACGTCAAGAAAGAACGCTTAGAGGAAGTCACCCGGGAGCTGGAAAATCCCGATGTGTGGAACGACCCCGAGCGCGCCCAGGGCCTGGGCCGCGAGCGCTCCAACCTGGAGAAGACCGTCGGCGGCATCGCCAGCGTGCTCGACGGGCTGAACGAGGCGCTTGAGTTCCTGGAGCTGGCCGAGAGCGAGGACGACGAGGACACCGCGCTGGCGGTGGTCGCCGATGTCGACCGCTTCCAGGCGCACGTGGAGAAGCTGGAATTCCAGCGCATGTTCTCCGGGCAGATGGACGCCAGCAACGCCTTCGTCGACATCCAGGCCGGCGCCGGTGGCACCGAGGCCCAGGACTGGGCCGAAATCCTGCTGCGCATGTACCTGCGCTGGTGCGAGTCGCGCGGCTGGAAGACCGAACTGATGGAAGTCTCCGGCGGCGAAGTCGCCGGGATCAAGTCGGCCACGGTGCGCGTGGAAGGCGATTTCGCCTATGGCTGGCTGAAGACCGAGACCGGCGTGCACCGGTTGGTGCGCAAGTCGCCGTTCGATTCGGACAACCGACGCCACACCAGCTTCACCTCGGTGTTCGTGTCGCCGGAAGTGGACGACAACATCGACATCGAGATCAATCCGGCCGACCTGCGCACCGACGTCTACCGTTCCTCCGGTGCCGGCGGCCAGCACGTCAACAAAACCGAGTCGGCGGTGCGCATCACCCACATCCCGACCAACATCGTCGTGGCCTGCCAGACCGGGCGCAGTCAGCACCAGAACCGCGACAACGCGATGAAGATGCTCGCCGCCAAGCTGTACGAGCTGGAGATCCAGAAGCGCAACGCCGAGCGCGACGCGGTCGAGGCGACCAAGTCGGACATCGGCTGGGGCAGCCAGATCCGCAACTACGTGCTCGACCAGAGCCGGATCAAGGACCTGCGCACCGGCATCGAACGTACCGACACGCAGAAGGTGCTCGACGGCGACCTGGACGAATTCGTCGAGGCCAGCCTCAAGTCCGGCCTGGAAGTCGGCGCCAAACGCAGCGACGCCTGAACCGCCGGCCTCCCGCCCACGGTGGCGGAGGCCGGCCACGCGGCGCAGCCCGCGTATCTGCTGCATCCTCTCCCTTCTTCTCCGCGTACCCATTCCCATGACCGAGCAGACCCCCGCGCCGTCCCTTCCCGTCGACGAGAACGGCCTCATCGCCGAACGCCGCGCCAAGCTGGGAGCGCTGCGCGCGCAGGGCGTGGCCTATCCGAACGATTTCCGCCGCCACGATTACGCCGGCGACCTGCAGGCCGAGTTCGCCGAGGCCGAGCGCTGGAGCGCCGAGGCGCTGGAGGCCGAGGGCCGCAACCTAAGCCTGGCCGGGCGCCTGCTGGCCAAGCGGGTGATGGGCAAGGCCAGCTTCGTGCAGCTGCAGGACGAGTCCGGGCGCATCCAGCTGTTCCTGCAGGCCAACGCGCTGGGCCCGGCCTACGATGCGTTCAAGGGCTGGGACATCGGCGACATCATCGGCGTGGAAGGCGGGTTGACCCGCACCAAGACCGGCGAACTGTCGGTGCGGGCGACGGCGCTGCGGCTGCTGACCAAGGCGCTGCGCCCGTTGCCGGACAAGTGGCACGGCCTGTCCGACGTGGAGCAGCGCTACCGCCAGCGTTACGTGGACCTGATCGTGTCGCCGGAGGCGCGCGAGGTGTTCGTCAAGCGCTCCAAGATCATCCGCGCGATGCGCGCCTGGCTGGACGCGCGCCGTTTCCTGGAAGTGGAGACGCCGATGATGCATTACATCCCCGGCGGCGCCACCGCCAAGCCGTTCACCACCCACCACAACGCGCTGGACCTGGATCTGTACCTGCGCGTGGCGCCGGAGCTGTACCTGAAGCGACTGGTGGTCGGCGGCCTGGAACGGGTCTACGAAATCAACCGCAATTTCCGCAACGAAGGCGTCAGCACCCGGCACAATCCCGAATTCACCATGATGGAGCTGTACGAGGCCTACGCCACATACCACGAGGTGATGGACCTGACCGAGAGCGTGATCCGCGACGTGGCCCAGGAGGTGCTCGGCACCACCCAGGTGCACTGGGACGGCGCCGACATCGACTTGGCCCCGGCGTTCCGCCGCTGGCGCATGGACGAAGCGGTGCGCCACCACAACCCCGAGATCAGCGCCGCCGATTGCACCGACCGCGCCGCGCTGCTGCGCCACTGCGAGCGGCTGAAGATCCGCACCAAGCCGTCCTACGGCTGGGGCAAGCTGCTGCTGGAGATCTTCGAGGCCACCGTCGAGCACACCCTGATCCAGCCGACCTTCATCACCGACCACCCGGTCGAGGTGTCGCCGCTGGCCCGTTCCAGCGACACCGAACCCGGCTATACCGACCGCTTCGAGCTGTTCATCAACGGCAAGGAGATCGCCAACGGCTTCTCCGAGCTCAACGATCCGGAAGACCAGGCGGCCCGGTTCCAGGCCCAGGTGGCGGCGAAGGAGGGCGGCGACGACGAGGCCATGCACTTCGACGCCGACTACATCCGCGCGCTGGAGGTCGGCCTGCCGCCCACCGGCGGCATGGGCATGGGCATCGATCGGCTGGTAATGTTGCTTACCGGCAGCAATTCGATCCGTGACGTGCTGCTGTTCCCGTACATGCGCCCGGAGGCTTAATCTAGCCGAAGGCGGCGGTGGCCTTGGCGTGGGGTTCTCGTATCGGGCGTCGGCAAGCAAGCGGTTGGCAAGCGAGCGGAAGTGAGGCGGTTGGGTCGGCATAGCCGGCGCCGGAGCGTTTCCCGTTATTGTCTCAGCAGCCCGAAGCCCGTGGGCGAGAGGATCGCAGATGCAAGATGCCAGCATGAGCCTGTCCGGAGTATCCTCCAGCAGCGACCGCCCGGACTGGGCGGAGGGGGCGGACAATCGCTTGAACATCGTCATCGTCGACGATCAGACGTCTGCGCGGACCATGCTGCGCCACGTGATCGAGGACATCGCCCCGGAACTGACCGTGCGCGACTTCGGCGACTCGCAGGCCGCGCTGGCCTGGTGCGAGGCCGGCAAGGTCGACCTGTTGCTGCTCGACTACCGCATGCCCGGCATGGACGGGCTGGAATTCGCGCGGCGGCTGCGACGCCTGCCCAAGCACCGCGACATTCCGATCATCCTGATCACCGTGGTCGGCGACGAGCCGATCCGCCAGGCCGCTCTGGAAGCCGGGGTCATCGACTTCCTGGTCAAGCCGATCCGCCCGCGCGAACTGCGCGCACGCTGCCACAACCTGCTGCAGCTGCGGCTGCAGAGCGAGAACATCAAGCAGCGCGCGATGTCGCTGGAGCAGCGCCTGCTGGCGAGCATGCGCGAGGTCGAGGAACGCGAGCGCGAGACCCTGTCGCGGCTGGCGCGGGCGATCGAGTACCGCGACGCCGGCACCAGCGCCTACCTGGAACGGATGGCGCACGTGGCCGGCCTGATCGCCGAGCAGCTGGGTCTGTCCGAGGACGAGGTGCGGGTCATCGAGATGGCCGCGAGCCTGCACGACATGGGCAAGATCGCCATTCCCGATGCGGTGCTGCTCAAGCCCGGCAAGCTCAGCGAGGAAGAGATGGCGGTGATGCGCATGCACCCGCGCATCGGCTATGAACTGCTCAGCGGCAGCCAGAACCGCTTCATCCAGGTCGGCGCGCTGATCGCGCTGCGCCACCATGAGCGTTACGATGGCAGCGGATACCCCGACGGACTGGTCGGCGAAGCGATCCCGCTGGAGGCGCGGATCGTGGCGGTCGCCGACGTCTTCGACGCGCTGATCTCGCCGCGTCCCTACAAGGAAGCCTGGACCATGGATGCGACCCTCGCCTATCTCTACGCGCAACGCGGCCGCCTGTTCGACCCGCGCTGCGTGGACGCGCTGTTCCGCGGGCGCGAGCAGCTGCATCTGATCTGCGAGAAGTTTTCGAGCGCGTCGGTCCGGCCGGGGGTCGCGCTGTGAAACCGCGGCTGGAATGGATCCGGGCCCGCTTGCGACAGCGCACGGATACCGAACACGGGCAGACGCTGATCCGGGTCGGCATCTTCCTGTGCGTCATCGTCTGCATGACGATCGCCGAAAGGCTGGGTCAGCTCGCGCCCGATGTGTACCTGACGTCGGTGCTGATGAGCGGCGTGGGCGTTCTTGTCGGCCTGGCGCTGTTCGCCGCGATTCTGGCGCGGCCAGGCAAGTCGAACGTGCGGCGCGTCATCGGCATGGTGACCGACTATGGCCTGATGACGGTGGCGATGATCCTGCAGGGAGAACCGCTGGCCTGGCTTTACGTCATCATCATGTGGGTCACGGTCGGCAATGGCCTTCGCTACGGAAACCGTTATCTGATCGGCGCGGTGGTATCCGCCTGCATCAGTTTCGGTTGCGTGGTCCTGCTCAATGGCTACTGGCGCGAGAACGTCACGCTGAGCGCCGGGCTGTGGGCCGGTCTGATTGCGATTCCCATGTATCTGTCGGGGCTGCTGCGGCAGTTGACCCAGGCGACCGCGGAGGCGCGGCGCGCCAGCGAAGCCAAGAGCCGATTCCTTGCCAACATGAGCCATGAGTTCCGGACCCCGTTGAACGGCTTGTCCGGCATGACCGAAGTCCTGGCCACCACCAAGCTGGACGCGGAACAGCGCGAGTGCGTGGGCACCATCCAGGCGTCCGCGCGAAGTCTGCTGTCCCTGGTGGAAGAGGTGTTGGATATTTCCGCCATCGAGGCGGGCAAGATCCGCACCGAGAAGCATGATTTTTCGCTGCGCGAGACTCTGGCGCAGATCGGCTTGATCCTGCAGCCGCAGGCGCGCGCCAAGGCGCTCGGCTACCACCTGGAGGTCGCGGCCGATGTGCCCGACCATGTGCGTGGCGACGCGGGGCACCTGCGGCAGATCCTGTTGAACCTGGCCGGCAACGCGATCAAGTTCACCAACATGGGGCGGGTGGATATCCGTGTCCGGATACAGCGCAACGACGCCGGCGAGCCGTTCCGGTTGAGTTTCGACATCGTCGACACGGGGATCGGCGTGCCGCCCGCGATGCGCCCGCGCCTGTTCGAGGCGTTCGAACAGGCGGACGTGGGCCTGTCCCGGCGTTACGAAGGCACCGGCCTGGGAACCACGATCGCCAAGGGACTGGTCGAAGCGATGGGCGGCAGCATCGGTTACCAGGAGAGTCCTCCGCGCGGTAGCCGCTTCTGGTTCGAGCTGCCGTTCGAGGCCGCAGCCGCCGCGCCGCTGACCAGCAACGCTCGGGATGGCGCAAGCGAAGAAGAACCGTCGCCGAGCGGCAACATCATCGCGTTCACGGATCCGTTCCTGCGCCATCGCGCGCGGGTGCGTAGCATGCGCATCCTGGTTGCCGACGATCATGCGGCCAACCGCATGGTGCTGCAGCGCCTGCTGCAGAAGGCCGGCCATCGCGCGATCTGTCTCGATGGTGCGGAAGCGGTGCTCGATGCGCTTGCCGAGACCGATTTCGATGCCGTCATCGTCGATCTGCACATGCCGGGGATGAGTGGCCTGGACATGCTCAAGCACTTGCGGATCATGCAGGCCGGCCGTTCGCGCACACCGGTCGTGGTGCTCAGCGCGGACGTCACGCCTGAGTCGATTCACCGCTGCGAACAGGCCGGCGCACATACGTTCCTGGCCAAGCCGGTGGTCGCCTCGCGGCTGCTGGACACGCTGACGGATATCGCCACGGACGGCAGGTTGCGCCCGGCCGAACCGCAATCGCGGCTTGCCAAGGAGGGGGTGTTGGATTCGTCCGTACTCGACGAGCTGGCCGGCCTGGGCATGGGTGACGGATTCGAGCGGGAATTCATTTCCCAATGCCTCAACGATGCCGATGGCTGCCTGGGCGGAATGCAGATGGCGGGCGAGTCCGAGAATTGGGAGAGGTTGCGCGAACATGCGCACGCGGTAAAGGGCGTGGCGAGCAACCTGGGGCTGGTGAAGATGGCCAACCTTGGCGGCGAACTGATGCGTATGGCGGATTGGCAGATGCGCAGCGAGTGGCGGCAATGCCTGGCGACGCTCAATGCCAGCCTGACCGAGGGTAGGGAGGTGCTGGACCTGCGGGCGCTGCGAAGCAGCCAGCAGGACGGCAACGAACTGCGCTGAGGGAAAGCCCGGCATTCGGCCGGGCCCGGGCCCCCTTCCGGTCTGAGTCTTCTAGGCGAGCGCGGCGACGTTGTGCGCGCGCCGCGTCTGGGCCCGCACCAATCGGTCCATCATGCGTAGCGACTTGTCGTCTAGCGCAAGCGCCGCGTCTACCCAGACTTCGGTGATGGCCATCAGTTCCCGCAATGACACGTGTTGCGAAATGCGGCGCGCCGCGTTCATCGCGAGATAGGACAGCTTGCTGCGCTGCTGGATGCGGATCAGTTCCTCGACCGCCGCCTTTCCCTCGCCCCTGGGTACCAGGATGTCGACCACGCCGAGTGCATGCATCTGCTCGCTGCTGTAGACCGTTCCTTCCAGAATGATCTTCTCGGCCAGCTGCGGCGATACGCGCTGGCACAGGAAGGAGTAGGCACCCATGCCCGGAAACAGGCCGAACATCACCTCCGGCAAGCCCATGCCGACGCCTTCCTCCGCCACGATGGTGTGGCATGCCAGCGCCATCTCGAGGCCGCCGCCCAGGGCGTCGCCCTGCAGCAACGCGATGGTCCGCACGTCGCCGCCGAGGCCGGTATGCAGGGTATGCACGCCTTCCACGCAACGCTTGGCGTAGGCGAGCAAGCTGTCCCTGTCGCGCAAGCGAATGAGCTGGGTAAACAGTTCCAGGTCTCCGCCGAGGTTGAACACGTTCGCATCCGAGGCCAATACGAAGTGCCGCAGTTGCCCGCGCTGCAGCGCATTGCCGCCGCTCAGGGTGATCGCATCGGTAAAGCTCCACATGTCGTCGAGCAGATCGTCCCTGAAGCACGGGCGGGCACCGACGGCCGCATCGTTGTGCATGAACATCCAATGCGCGTTGCCATCCGCGCTCGACTCGACGCGGATGGTGGGGAAGCTCGGGTTGAAGAAGCGTTTGTCAACGTTCATGGGATTTCCTCGGTGTTTTGGTTGGCAGCGGAACGGCGTGCGCGGCGCCGGGGGGACGGCGCGCGAGCCGATGCTACACCTACGGAAACAGAGGGCTGATGGCGCCTTGGACGGAGAAATTCACGTCTTGTGGCGTGCATGGCTGGCGGCAGCCATGCGTCTTGGCGGCAGGGCCGAGAAGCGAGGGTAGCGGCGGAGTGTATCTGGCCTGCGCCCGCCGCGCGGCGTGGACCTGGAGTCCACGCCAGTGTCGACCTAGGCGGCCGGCGGGCTGTCGCGCAATTCCCGCCGCAGGATCTTGCCGACGTTGGTCTTGGGCAGTTCCTTGCGGAACTCGACGATGCGCGGGTGCTTGTAGCCGGTCAGGTTGGCGCGTGCGTGGGCCTTGACGTCCTCGGCGGTGAGGTTGGGGTCCTTCTTGACGATGACTACCTTGACCACTTCGCCGGATTTCTCGTCCGGTACGCCGACCGCGGCCACTTCCAGCACGCCGGGCATCATCGCGATCACGTCCTCGACCTCGTTCGGGTACACGTTGAAGCCGGAGACCAGGATCATGTCCTTCTTGCGGTCGACGATATAGAAGAAGCCCTGCGGATCCATCCGTGCCATGTCGCCGGTGTGCAGCCAGCCGTCGGCATCGATCGCGCCGGCGGTTTCCTCGGGACGGCGCCAGTAGCCCTTCATCACCTGCGGGCCCTTGATGCACAGTTCGCCGACGTCGCCGGGCGCCATGATCTGGCCCTGGTCGTCCTTGACGCAGGCGTCGGTGGACGGGATCGGCAGGCCGATGGCGCCGTTGTATTCCTGCAGCGTCAGCGGGTTGATGCAGGCGGCGGGCGAGGTCTCGGTCAGGCCGTAGGCCTCGACCAGGGTCAGCCCGGTCACCTGCTTCCAGCGCTCGGCCACGGCGCGCTGCACCGCCATGCCGCCGCCCAGGGTGAACTTCAGCGAGGAGAAATCCACTTTGTCGAAGCCGGGCGTGTTGAGCAGGCCGTTGAACAGCGTGTTGACCCCGGTGAAGGCGGTGAAGCGGGTCTTCTGCAACTCCTTGACGAAGCCGGGCATGTCGCGCGGATTGCTGATCAGGTGGTTGAGGCCGCCGAGCTTCATGAACACCAGGCCGTTCGCGGTCAGCGCGAAGATGTGGTACAGCGGCAGCGCGGTGATGATGACTTCCTTGCCTTCCTCCAGCTTGCCGGTCGCGGCGATCCAGGCGCCGGCCTGCAGCATGTTGGCGACCAGGTTGCGGTGGGTCAGCATCGCGCCCTTGGCCACCCCGGTGGTGCCGCCGGTGTACTGCAGGAAGGCGATGTCGTCCGGCTCGATGTCCAGTTGCGGCAGCGTGTGCAGGCGGCCCAGGGTCAGCGTGTCGCGGAAGCGCACCGCGTTGGGGATGTCGTAGTCGGGCACCAGCTTCTTGATGTACTTGAGCACGAAGTTGACCAGCGCGCCCTTCGGGAAGCCGAGCATGTCGCCCAGGCCGGTGGTGATGACCTGCTTGAGCTGCGTGTCGGCCAGCACGTCCTGCACGGTCTTGGCGAAGTTGTCGATCACCACGATCGCGCTGGCGCCGGAGTCGATCAGCTGGTGACGCAGTTCGCGCGGCGTGTACAGCGGGTTGACGTTGACCACGGTCATGCCGGCCAGCAGCACGCCGAAGGTGGCGATCGGGTACTGCAGGCAGTTGGGCATCATCAGCGCGACGCGGTCGCCCTTCTTGAGCTGCAACTCGCCCAGCAGGTAGGCGGCGAAGTGCCGGGCCAGTTCGCCGGCCTCGCGGTAGGTCAGGGTCTTGCCGAAGTTGCAGTAGGCCGGACGGTCGCCGAACTTGGCGACGGAGGTTTCGAAGACGGCGGCGACGGATCGATACTCGTTGACGTCGATCTCGGCGGGAATGCTGGCCGGATAACTCTGCAACCACGGACGTTCCTGACTCATGTACTCCCCCCTCGTGTGGAATGCTGCCGCACGCCGACGCAACGCTGCGGCGTGGCGAGTGGCAGGATACCGTCCCGCATGGAAAAGGCGAAACCTGGAGGAAATCCAATGCGACAGGCATGGGCGTGGGGATGGGGATGCTCGTTGCTGCTGGCCTTGCCCGGCTGCCAGCGCGATTCGGCGGAACAGCGGCTGCGCAAGGACATCGCCGCCATGCAGGAGGCGGTGGAGGAACACCGCCTGCGCGATGCGATGGCCGCGGTGGCCGACGATTTCGCGGGCGAAGCGGGGATGGATCGTGCTGCGCTGCACAACCTGTTGCGCGCGCAATTCCTGGCCAACGCGCGGATCGGAGTGAACACCGGACCGCTGTCGATCGCGCTGCAGGGCGACGACGCCACGGTGCGCTTCGACGCGGTGGTCAGCGGCGGCGATGCACGCGTGTTGCCGGAGCGGATGCAGCGCTACGCAGTGGTCACCGGCTGGCGCGAGCAGGACGGGCACTGGCGGCTGCGGCATGCGCAATGGAGTGCGGCGCCGTAGCGAGTCGCGGGTAGGGCGAAGCCGCAATCGCCACGTTCGGGAAACGGGCGCCTTCAATGCTGTCGTTGTGGCGGGCAAAGACCCGTTATTTCGAAACGCCGTGCCGATGAGCAGGCGTGCGCGCGAGCGGCAGTGCATACCCCGCGCGAGCATGCGCGGCGCCCGTGCAGGACGCCGCGCTGTCATGGCCGCTCAGGCCGCCTTGCGCGCCGCCAGCTGGCGCAGCACGTACTGCAGCAGGCCGCCGTGCTTGAAGTACTCCACTTCCTTCGGCGTCAGCAGCAGCACCTTGACCTGAAACTGCTTGACGCTGCCGTCGGCCTTCTTCGCATCGACCGTGGCGCGTTTGCTGGCGCCGTCCTGCAAGCCGGTGATGTCGAACACCTCCGAACCGTCCAGGCCCAGCGACTGCGCGTTCTCGTTGTCCAGGAACTGCAGCGGCAGCACGCCCATGCCGACCAGGTTGGAGCGGTGGATGCGCTCGAAGCTCTCGGCGATCACCGCCTTGACCCCGAGCAAGTTGGTGCCCTTGGCCGCCCAGTCGCGCGAGGAGCCGGTGCCGTATTCCTTGCCGGCGATCACCACCAGCGGCACGCCGTCGGCCTTGTACTTCATCGCCGCGTCGTAGATCGCCAGCTTCTGCGGCTGCGCGCCATCGGGCCCGCGGTACAGCGTGTTGCCGCCTTCTTCGCCGCCGAACATCAGGTTCTTGATGCGGATGTTGGCGAAGGTGCCGCGCACCATCACGTCGTCGTTGCCGCGGCGGCTGCCGTAGCTGTTGAAGTCGGCCGGCTGCACGCCGCGTTCCTGCAGGAAGCGGCCCGCCGGCGAGTCCTTCTTGATGTTGCCGGCCGGGGAGATGTGGTCGGTGGTGATCGAGTCCCCGAACAGGCCGAGCACGCGCGCGCCGTGCACGTCGTCGACGCTGCCGACCTGCATGGTCATGCCGTCGAAGTAGGGCGGGTTCTTGATGTAGGTGGACGCCGCGTCCCAGGCGTACAGCTCGCCGTCTGGCGAGGCGATCGCGGCCCAGCGGCTGTCGCCCTTGAACACGTCGGCATAGTTCTGCTTGAACATCTCCGGGCCGACGGTGGCGGCGATGGTGTCGCCGATTTCCTTGTTGCTCGGCCAGATGTCGCGCAGGTACACCGGCTCACCGTCGCTGCCGGTGCCGAGCGGATCGCGGCTCAGGTCGATGTCGGTGGTGCCGGCGATGGCGTAGGCGACCACCAGCGGCGGCGAGGCCAGGTAGTTCATCTTCACTTCCGGGTGTACGCGGCCTTCGAAATTGCGGTTGCCCGACAGCACCGAGGCCACCACCAGGTCGTCCTTGGCGATCGCCGCCGACACGTCGTCCGGCAGCGGGCCGGAATTGCCGATGCAGGTGGTGCAGCCGTAGCCAACCACGTAGAAACCAAGTCGTTCCAGGTCGTCCATGACCCCGGCCTTCTTCAAATAATCGGTGACCACCAGCGAGCCCGGCCCGAGCGAGGTCTTGACCCACGGCTGCGCCTTCAGGCCCTTGGCCACGGCGTTGCGCGCCAGCAGGCCGGCACCGAGCATCACCGCCGGATTGGAGGTATTGGTGCAGGAGGTGATCGCGGCGATCACCACCGAGCCGTCGCGCAGCTGCCAGCCGGCGCCGCTGTCTTCGGCGGTCTCGGCCTGCGCGGCCTTGGCGCCGACCGCGGTGCCGCCGCCGCCTTCGTTCTTGAGCCGGTCTTCCTGCTTGAGGTCGCTATGGCGCTTGTGGCGCGCTTCGGCGAAGGGCACCAGGTTGTCGCGGAAATTGCGCTGCATGTCTTCCAGCAGCACCCGGTCCTGCGGCCGCTTGGGCCCGGCCAGCGACGGCTTGACCTCGGCCATGTCCAGTTCCAGCGTGGCGCTGTAGGCGGCGTGCGCGGTGTCGGCGTCGTGCCACAGGCCCTGCGCCTTGGCGTAGGCCTCGACCAGCGCGATCTGCTCCTCGCTGCGTCCGGACAGCCGCAGGTAGGTCAGCGATTCGGCATCGACCGGGAAGATGCCGCAGGTGGCGCCGTATTCCGGGGCCATGTTGCCAATGGTGGCGCGGTCGGCCAGCGGCAGGTGCTGCAGGCCCTCGCCGAAGAACTCGACGAACTTGCCGACCACACCGTGCTTGCGCAGCATCTGCGTCACCGTCAGCACCAGGTCGGTGGCGGTGGCGCCTTCGGGCAGCCTGCCGGTCAGCTTGAAGCCGACCACCTGCGGGATCAGCATCGACGAGGGCTGGCCGAGCATCGCCGCTTCCGCCTCGATGCCGCCCACGCCCCAGCCGAGCACGCCGATGCCGTTGATCATGGTGGTATGGCTGTCGGTGCCGAACACCGTGTCCGGATAGGCGATCGTCTCGCCGTCGTGCTCGCCGGTCATCACCACCCGCGCCAGGTGTTCCAGGTTGACCTGGTGCACGATGCCGGTGTTCGGCGGCACCACCTTGAAATTGTCGAACGCCTTCTGTCCCCAGCGCAGGAAGCCGTAGCGTTCCTTGTTGCGCTGGAATTCGATCTTGCCGTTGAGATCGAGCGCATCGGCCTTGCCGAACACGTCCACCTGCACCGAATGGTCGATCACCAGTTCCGAGGGGATCAGCGGATTGATCTGCTCCGGGCGCCCGCCGAGCTTGACCACCGCATCGCGCATCGCGGCCAGGTCGACCACGCACGGCACGCCGGTGAAGTCCTGCAGCACCACCCGCGCCGGCATGAACGCGATCTCGGTGTCGGGCTCGGCCTTGGGATCCCACTTCGCCACCGCTTCGATATGGTCCTTGCCCACGGTCACGCCGCCGTCTTCGTGGCGCAGCAGGTTTTCCAGCAGGATCTTCAGCGAGTAGGGCAGGCGGCCGATGTCGAAGCGCTCGGCGAGCCTGGGCAGGCTGTAGTAGGCGTAGCGTTTGCCGTTGACCTCGAGCGAGGCACGGGTGGAAAAGGAATCGCTCATCACGGAACTCCTATGGCGTCGCGGCTGTAGGGACTGCGGTCATTCTGACCGATTCAGTGTGTACGGAGGGTGTGACCGGGACTGTATGCGGGCTTGAGTATGACGCTTCAAGTATGTAAAATTCGTGCATACCTTGCGGAGTTCGCCCATGGAAGCCACCGTCGCCGAGCGCGGTCAGATCACCTTGCCCAAGGCCGTACGCGATGCGCTGGGACTGAGCAAGGGCACCATCCTGAAGGTGGAGCTGGACGGCGGCCGCATCATCCTGCGCAAGAGCGTGGACGATGCGATCTCGCGCGCCCGCGGCCGCTTCAAGCTGGACGGCTTCGCCAGCACCGACGAGGCGATGCGCGCGATCCGCGGCCGCGCGCCGGGCGATCCGTTCGGATCCGACCCCAAGGCATGATCGCGATCGATTCGTCCGTGCTGGTGGACCTGCTGGCCGACGGCCCGCAGGCCGATGCCGCCGAAGCCTGCCTGCGCCAGTGCCTGAGCACCGGCCCGGTGGTGGTGTGCGACATCGTCCTGGCCGAAGTGTGCGGCGCGTTGCGCGACGGCGCCGAGGCGCTGTCGGTGCTGGAGGACATGAGCATCCGCTTCAATGCGCTGGAGGCCAAGTCGGCGTTGCGCGCCGGCGAGATGCAGCGCCGTTTCCGCGCCCGCGGCGGCCAGCGCGAGCGGGTGGTGGCCGATTTCCTGATCGGCGCCCACGCGCTGCTGCAGTGCGACGGCCTGATCACCCGCGACGACGGCTTTTTCCGCGACTACTTCAAGGGCCTGAAGATCATCGTGCCCAAGCCGTCCGCCTGACGCCGCCATTCGTTTCCCGCTTACCGCTCACCCCTACCGAAATTTCCGGAGAACCCGCATGTTGGAAGCCTACCGCCACCACGTCGCAGAGCGCGCCGCGCTCGGTATCCCGCCGCTGCCGCTGAGCGCGCAGCAGACTGCCGAGGTCGTCGAGCTGCTGAAGCAGCCGCCCGCCGGCGAAGAGCAGTTCCTGGTCGAACTGCTGAGCCAGCGCGTGCCGGCCGGCGTCGACGACGCGGCCAAGGTCAAGGCCTCGTACCTGGCCGCGCTCGCCTTCGGCAGCGAGCAGTGCGCGCTGATCTCGCCCAAGCGCGCCACCGAACTGCTCGGCACCATGCTCGGCGGCTACAACATCCACCCGCTGATCGAGCTGCTGGACAACGCCGAACTCGGCGCGGTCGCCGCCGAAGGCCTGAAGCACACGCTGCTGATCTTCGACGCGTTCCACGACGTGCAGGAAAAGGCCGAGGCCGGCAACGCGCACGCCAAGGCGGTGCTGCAGAGCTGGGCCGACGCGGAGTGGTTCACCAGCAAGCCGGAAGTGCCGCAGAGCTTGACCGTCAGCGTGTTCAAGGTGCCGGGCGAGACCAACACCGACGACCTGTCGCCGGCGCCGGACGCGACCACGCGCCCGGACATCCCGATGCATGCGCTGGCGATGCTGAAGAACAAACGCGACGGCGCCGCGTTCGTGCCGGAAGAAGACGGCAAGCGCGGCCCGATCCAGGCGATCGCCGAGCTCAAGGCCAAGGGCCACCTGGTCGCCTACGTCGGCGACGTGGTCGGTACCGGTTCCTCGCGCAAGTCGGCGACCAATTCGGTGCTGTGGTGGACCGGCGAGGACATTCCGTTCATTCCGAACAAGCGTTTCGGCGGCGTGTGCCTGGGTTCGAAGATCGCGCCGATCTTCTACAACACCATGGAAGACGCCGGCGCGCTGCCGATCGAGCTGGACGTGTCGCAGATGGAGCACGGCGACGTGGTCGAGCTGCGTCCGTACGACGGCAAGGCGCTGAAGAACGGGCAGGTGATCGCCGAGTTCGCGATGAAGTCGGACGTGCTGTTCGACGAAGTGCGCGCCGGCGGCCGCATCCCGCTGATCGTCGGCCGCGGCCTGACCGCCAAGGCGCGCGAGTTCCTGGGCCTGCCGGCCTCGGATCTGTTCCGCCTGCCGATGGTGCCGCCGGATACCGGCAAGGGCTTCTCGCTGGCGCAGAAGATGGTCGGTCGCGCCTGTGGTCTGCCGGAAGGCGAGGGCATGCGCCCGGGTACCTATTGCGAGCCGAAGATGACCTCGGTGGGTTCGCAGGACACCACCGGGCCGATGACCCGCGACGAGCTGAAGGACCTGGCCTGCCTGGGCTTCTCCGCCGACCTGGTGATGCAGTCGTTCTGCCACACCGCCGCGTATCCGAAGCCGGTGGACGTCAAGACCCACCACACCCTGCCGGAGTTCATCTCCACCCGCGGCGGCGTGTCGCTGCGTCCGGGCGATGGCGTGATCCACAGCTGGCTCAACCGCATGCTGCTGCCCGACACCGTCGGCACCGGCGGCGACTCGCACACCCGCTTCCCGATCGGCATTTCGTTCCCGGCCGGCTCCGGCCTGGTCGCGTTCGCCGCCGCCACCGGGGTCATGCCGCTGGACATGCCGGAGAGCGTGCTGGTGCGCTTCAAGGGCGAGATGCAGCCGGGCGTGACTCTGCGCGACCTGGTCAACGCGATCCCGCTGTACGCGATCAAGGACGGCCTGCTGACCGTGGCCAAGCAGGGCAAGAAGAACATCTTCTCCGGCCGCATCCTGGAGATCGAAGGGCTGCCGAACCTGAAGGTGGAGCAGGCGTTCGAATTGTCCGACGCCTCGGCCGAGCGTTCGGCGGCCGGCTGCACTGTGCATCTGGACAAGGCGCCGATCATCGAATACCTGACCAGCAACATCACCCTGCTGCGCTGGATGATCGCCGAGGGCTACGCCGATGCGCGCACCCTGGGCCGCCGTATCAAGAAGATGGAAGAGTGGCTGGCCGATCCGCAGTTGCTCGAGCCCGATGCCGATGCCGAGTACGCCGCGGTGATCGAGATCGACCTGGCCGACATCCACGAGCCGATCGTGGCGTGCCCGAACGATCCGGACGACGTCAAGACGCTGTCCGAAGTCGCCGGCGCGGCGATCGACGAGGTGTTCATCGGGTCGTGCATGACCAACATCGGCCACTTCCGCGCCGCGGCCAAGCTGCTGGAAGGCAAGCGCGACATCCCGACCCGCCTGTGGGTCGCGCCGCCGACCAAGATGGACGCTTCCGAGCTGACCAAGGAAGGCCATTACGGCACCTTCGGCGCGGCCGGCGCGCGCATGGAAATGCCGGGCTGCTCGCTGTGCATGGGCAATCAGGCGCAGGCGCGCGAGGGCGCCACGGTGTTCTCCACCTCCACCCGCAACTTCCCCAACCGCCTGGGCCGCAACACCAACGTGTACCTGGGTTCGGCGGAACTGGCGGCAATCTGCTCGCGTCTGGGCCGCATCCCGACCAAGGACGAGTACATGGCCGACGTGGGCGTGATCAAGACCAGCGGCGAGCAGATCTACCGCTACATGAACTTCGATCAGATCCAGGAATACCAGGACGTGGCCGATACGGTCGCCGCCTGATCCAGACGGTCTAAAGCTGTAACGAAAAAGCCCGGCGATGCCGGGCTTTTTCGTTGGCGCTTGGTCTTGCAGCAGGTCCAAAGCCCCTCTCCCCCCGGGAGAGGGGTTGGGGTGAGGGTACGGCGCGAAAGCGCCTCGCCGAGTTGGGTGCACAAGGCTGCGCCCGTACCCTCATCCGCCCCTGCGGGGCACCTTCTCCCGAAGGGAGAAGGGAACAGCCGCTTAGCCCCTCTCCCCCCGGGAGAGGGGTTGGGGTGAGGGTACGGACGCGAAGCGCCTCGCAGCATTTGGGTACATGAGGCTTCGCCCGTACCCTTATCAGCCCTTTCGGTTCGGTCGCGTCATGTTGCCGGAGCGGTTCGCATCTGGATCTATCGCAGCGCTGGCCGGCATTCCGACTTCGTTGGTCGCGGTTGAAACCGCTCCTACAGTGCACCCAGCATGCTCTCTGTATGAGAGGTTCAACTGCAACCGGTTGCGTAACGACAAACGCTCAGGCGCTTTCCACCCGGTTGCGGCCGTGTTCCTTGGCCCGGTACAGCGCCTGGTCGGCGAGGTTGGTCAGGCGCGTGCTCGACAGGTCGGACCGCGGCCATTTGCTGGCGCAGCCGATGCTGACCGTCACCAGCCGATGGCGCGCATCCGGCGCGTGCGCCACCGCGCAGCCCAGCACCGCCTGGCGTAGCCGTTCGCCGACCGCATGCGCCGCCTCGCTGTCGCAGCCGGGCAGCAGCGCCACGAATTCCTCGCCGCCATAGCGCGCCAGCACGCCGTCCTCGCGCAGTTGTGCGGCCATCGCCAGGGCCACCACGCGCAGGCAGTCGTCGCCGGCCAGATGCCCGTAGTGGTCGTTGAAGCGCTTGAATTCGTCGATGTCGATCATCAGCAGCGCCAACGGCCGCTGCTGCGCCTGCATCTGTTGCCACAGCCGTTGCTGGCTTTCGACGAAGTGGCGATGGTTGGCGATGCCGGTGACCGGGTCGCGCTGCGCCTGGTCGGCGAGGCGGCGGTTGGCCTGCTCCAGTTCCTGGGTGCGGGTGCTCACCAGTTGCGCCAGCAGGTCGCGCTGGCGGCGCAGCCGATAGCCGTGCACGCGCCAGCCGAGCAGCAGCGCGGCAATCAGCGCCACCGCTGCGGCACCCCAGCTCAGCGGCGACAGATACCACGGCGAAGGCTGCCGGAAGCGCAGCCGCGCCGGCGTGGTCGACCAGGCGCCGGTATCGCTGCGCGCGATGATTTCCAGGGTGCTGTCGTCCCACGGCAGCAGCGCGAAGTGCAGGCTGCGCTGCGCGCCTATGTCGGTCCACGCCGGGTCCTGTCCCGGGCGGGTCAGCCGGTAGCGGAAGCGGGTCTTCTCCGGCGCGCTGAGGTTGATCGCGGTGAAGCCCACTTCGATGTCGTGGCTGTGCGGCGGCAGGCGCAGCTCCGTGGCCAGCGGCACGCTGCGGCCGCCCACGTCGAGCGACTGGATCCGCACCGGCGGCGCCTGCACGCGGCGCTGGCCGAGCGCCAGCGGATCGATCTCGGCGAAGCCGGAAATCAGCGGGAACCACAGCTTGCCGGCGGCGTCGCGCAGGCACGCCGGCTGGCCGCCGCCGTTGGTTTCGGCCGGTTCCAGACCGTCGCTTTCGGAAAAGCCGATCGCGCTCAACTCCTCGCTGCCGGCGGCGGCCTTGGCCAACTCTTCCGGCAGCAGCAGGGAAATGCCGCGGTTGCCGCTGAGCCACAGCCCGCCGCGCGCGTCGGCGACCATGCACGAGACCACGTCGTCGAACAGGCCGCTGCCGCGATCGAAACGCTGCACGCGGCCGTTGCCGATGCGGTTGAGGCCGCCGCCATAGGTGCCGATCCACAGCGTGCCGTCGGGCTGTTCGTACAGCGAGCGCACGAAGCGGCTGGACAGGCCGTTGCCGGTGTTCCAGCGTTCCACCACCCGTTGCCGCCGCCAGCGCACCACGCCTTCGCCGCCGGCCAGCCACAGGCCGCCTTGCTGCGCCGGCTGGATCAGGGTGACGCTGCCGGGCAGGCCGGGGAGGCGCTGCGGCGTGCCGGTCTCGCCGCCGGCACCGACCGGGATCGCGTACACGCCGTGGCCGCTGGCGACCAGCAGCTTGTGCTTGGCGGTGCGGTACAGGGCGCGGATCGGCAACTGGTCCGGCCACTGCGCGACCAGCCGCGGCGCCTGGCTGCGGTAGGTGTCGCTGTCGTGGTCGGCGTGGTCGTCCTGCGCGTCGGGCGGCAGATAGCCGACGCGGCCATCGACGGTGCCGATCCACACGCCGCCGGCCTCGTCGCGGTGCAGCGACCACACGCACTCGTTGCCGAGCGCGGACTGCAGCGACCAGCGGCGCAGGCGTCCGCTGGGCGCATCCCAGTGCCGCAGTCCGCCGCACACGGTGCCCAGCCACAGCCCGCCGCTGCCGTCGCCGATCACCGGCAGCCCGGGCAGGTCCATGCCCTGCTGCGCGTCGTTGAGCAGGCCGATGCGCGAGCGCGCGATGCGCAGCAGGCCGCGCGCGTTGCTGCCCAGCCACAGGTTGCAGTCGCGGTCGCTGAGCAGGCTGCGCGACGCCGGCAGCGCCGGGGTCGCCAACGGGCGCAGCCCGCCGCCATCGTCGTCGTCGCGGAACAGCTGCCCATCGACATCGACCGCCCACAGCCGGTGCTGCGCATCGCGCGCCAGCGCCTGCGCGCCGCGTATCGGTGCCGCTGTCGGCAGCCACTGCCGACGCAGCGTGTCGTAGCGGTACAGGGCCGCGCCGGCGCCGACCCACAACACGCTGCCTTCGCTGTGCAGCGAACTGACCCGGGTTTCCGCGGCCGGTAACGGCACCGCTTCGCGGCGTCCGTGGCGCAGCCGCCACAGGCCTTGCCCACCCAGATAGAGCTGCCCGTCGCCGCCGAGCGCGGCGGCCATGTCCAGCGCCTGCGGCTGCTGTTCGAGGGTGCGCAGGGTGCGCGTGTCGATCCGGTAGGCGCCGGCGCTGCTGAGCACCCACACGCTGCCGTCGGCTGCGGCGACGAAGCGGCGGATCAGGCAGCGGCCGCCGCACACGTCCAGGCGCAGGAAGCGGCCGTCGCGGTAGACGCTGACGCCGGCGTCCTCGCTGCCGATCCACAGCTGGCCGCGCTCGTCCTCCAGCAACTGCAGGATCCGGTCGCTGGACGGGCCGCTGCCGGCCAGGCTGCGGTAGACGCTGAACTCGCTGCCGTCGAAGCGCGCCAGCCCGCCGAAGGTGCCCAGCCACAGGAAACCGTCGCGGTCCTGCACGATCGCGTTCACCGAATTCTGCGGCAGGCCGTCGTGGGTGGAGAACCGGCGCACGACGTCGGGATAGGCAGGACGCAGCGTCTGCGCGGCGAGCGCAGCACTGACGGACCACAGCAGCAGCGACAACAGGAAGCGGATCGGCATTGCCAGGCGGGGGGTGAAAAACGTGCTGCGGATCAAGCAATAATTGTGCCGCGACCGGCTAGTGGGGCGCGGCACCGGACGTTGCGGGCGGCGCGGCCGCCTCCGGGTCGGCCTGATGCGCGCCGATCCAGCGTTCCAGCTGCGTCGCTGGCAGCGCCGGCGAGAACAGGAAGCCCTGCAGCACGTCGCAGCCGAGCCACGACAGGAACGCCCGCTGCGCCTCGGTTTCCACGCCCTCGGCGACGGTATGCAGGCGCAGGCTCTCGCCGATGCGCAGCACCGAGGTGGTCAGCGCGCGCGCGGTTTCGCTGTGTTCCAGGTCGCGGACGAAGCTCATGTCCAGCTTGAGTTCGTTGACCGGCAACTGGTGCAGATGGCTGAGGCTGGAATAGCCGGTGCCGAAGTCGTCCAGCGACAGGCGTACGCCGCTGGCCTGCAACTGACGCAGATTGGCCAGCACCGCCGGTGCGTTGGACAGCATGACGCTCTCGGTCATCTCCAGCGCCAGGTCGCTGGGCACCAGTCCATGTGCGCTCAGTTTCTTCGCCACGCGCGCCGGCAACTGCGCGTCGGCGAAGTTGCTGGCCGACAGGTTGACCGCCACCCGCGGCACCGGCACGCCGCGCAGGCGCCAGTCGGCCATCTGCCGGCAGGCCTGGCGCAGCACCCAATGCCCGAGTTCGTCGATCAGCCCGCATTCCTCGGCCATCGGCACGAAGCGCGCCGGCGAGATGTCGCCCAGATGCGGGTGCTGCCAGCGCAGCAGCGCTTCCACCCCGTACAGCGCGTAGGGCGGCTGGCTGTGCAGCTGCGGCTGGTAGTGCAACTGCAGCTGGTCGCGGCGCAACGCCTCGCGCAGCGCGGTCTCCAGCGCCACGCGTTCCTGCGCCATGCGGTTCATGTCGGCGCTGAAGAAGCGGAAACTGCCACCGCCTTCGTTCTTGGCCCGGTACATGGCCAGGTCGGCGTGGCGCAGCAGGGTCTCGATGTCGCGGCCGTCGTCGGGGAACATCGCCACGCCGATGCTGGCGCCCGGGTGCAGGGTCACGTGCCCGACCACCAGCGGATCGGCCAGCGCAAGCAATAGCCGTTCGGCCACGCCGGCGGCCTGTTCGGCGCCGCACTGCGGCAGCATCAGCACGAACTCGTCGCCGGCCTGGCGCCCGATCAGGTCGGTCGCGCTCAAGGTCTCGCCCAGGCGCCGCGCGATGTCGCGCAGCATGCCGTCGCCGGCGGCGTGGCCCTGGGTTTCGTTGACGCGTTTGAAGCGGTCGATGTCGACGAACAGGATCGCCACCGGGAACGCGTGGTACTCGGCGGCGGCCAGCGCCTGCTCGGCGCGGGCGCTGAACATGACCCGGTTGGGCAGGCCGGTCAGCGAGTCGTAGAACGCCAGCTGGTGCACGCGCGCCTTGGTCTGCTCGCGCTCCAGCGCCAGCGCGCACAGGTGCAGGCACAGCTCGATCAGCCGCAGGTGCCAGGGCTGCGGTTCGCACACGTCGCGGTAATACAGCGCGAAACTGCCGAGCACGCGCCCGCCGTTGGACTTGATCGGGCTGGCCACGCAGCTGCCCAGGCCTAGCTGCTGCACCAGCGGCCGGTACTCGGCGAACAGCGGATCGGTGGCGGCGTCGCGCACCAGCACCTGCTTGCCGCGCCAGATCGCCGCGCCGCAGGCACCGGCGGTGGGACCCACGCGCATGCATTCGACCGCGGCGTTGAAGGCGGTCGGCAGGCTCGGCGAAGCCAGCGGGTGCAGCCGCCCGTCGCCATCGACGCTGATGATCGAGGCCACCACCTGCGGGGCGACGCGCTCGACCTCGCTGCAGATCAGCGCAGCCACGTCGACCAGCGGCTGTTCGCGGACCAGCGCGTCGAGCACGTTCTTGTGCAGGATCTCGTGCATCTTGCTCTGGGTGATGTCGGTGAACGACACCACGTAGTGCTGGATGCCGCCGTCCGCGTCGGCGATCGGATTGGCCATCAGCGTGGTCCACAGCGGCGAGCCGTCCTTGCGGTAGACCAGCAGATCGGTCTGGTGGCCCAGGCCGCCGATCACGCGTTCGCGGGTCAGCCGTACCGCCTGCATGTCGGTGCCGACGCCGGGCAGCACGCTGCTGGGCAGCAGCCCGCGCACTTCCTCGGCGGTATAGCCGAACATGTGCACGAAGCCGGCGTTGACGTAGAGGATCGCCAGCTGCGGGTCGCAGACCACGATGGCGTTGTCGCTGCGGTCCAGGGCCAGCGACAGCAGCCGCATCTTGGCGTCGCGCTCGCGTTCGGCGCTGATGTCGCGCACGAACACCACGTACAGCGGCGCCGTTTGCTGCGGCACCGTGGCCGCGCTGACCGACACCCAGCGCTGCACGCCGTCGTTGCCGGGCAACTGCAGTTCGTAGCCGTCGCCGGGGGTGTCGGTGCGCTGCCGCATGCACCTGGCCAGGAACGGCGCGCGCGCCTCGTCCGGCACCAGTTCGCCCAGCGAACGCCCCAGCACCTGCGCCTGCGACAGGCCCCACAGCGCCTCGGCGGTCTGATTGAAGGCGAGGATGCGCGCGTCCGCGTCGATCACCACCACGCCGTCGGGCGCCTGTTGCAGGCAGCTCAGCAGGGCCTGCTCGGAATCGGTCAGCGTGGCCAGGCCCGGAACCGTGGCGGCAACGGCATCGCCAGGCGCGTTCGGGGTGCGGACGCGCTGGCGCGGCATGGGGCTAGCGGGCCTGGTTGGACAAGGCGATCAGGCGTTCGGCGATCCGGTCCAGCGGCAACACTTCCTGCGCGGCACCGAGCCGGAACGCGGTGCCGGGCATGCCCCAGACCACGCTGGTGGCCTCGTCCTGGACCAGGGTGCTGGCGCCGGCCTGCAGCATTTCCAGCAGGCCGCGCGCGCCGTCGTCGCCCATGCCGGTCAGCACCGCGCCGATCGCGTTGGCGCCGGCGTTGCGCGCCACCGACTGGAACAGCACGTCCACCGCCGGCTTGTGCCGGTTGACCGGCGGGCCGTCGTCGATCTTGCAACGCCAGCGCGCGCCGTCGCGGACCACCTGCAGGTGCTTGCCGCCGGGTGGCAGGTAGGCGTGGCCGGGCAGGATCGCTTCGCCTTCGCTGGCCTCGCGCACCGCCATCGCCGAGTGCCGGTTGAGGCGGTCGGCGAAGGCGGTGCTGAAGCCGGCCGGCAGGTGCTGGGTCATCACCACCGCCGGCGCATCGGCCGGCATGCCTTCCAGGACCACGCGCAGCGCCTCGGTGCCGCCGGCGGAGGCGCCGATCGCGATCAGCCGGTCGGTGGTGCGGAATTTCAGCGTGGACGCGGCGCTGGGCGTGATCACGGTGTTACCGCCAGGCCGCGGCGCAGCCGGGCGGTCGAGCGCGCGGACCTTGGCCTTGGCCGCGGCCTTGACCTTGCCGACGATTTCCTCGGCGTATTCCTCCAGGCCGCGGGCCACGTCGAGCTTGGGCTTGGAGATGAAATCGACCGCGCCCAGCGCCAGCGCCTGCAGCGTGGTGTCGGCGCCGCGCTCGGTCAGCGAGGAAATCATCACCACCGGCGTGGGCCGCAGCCGCATCAGGTTTTCCAGGAACGCCAGGCCATCCATGCGCGGCATTTCCACGTCCAGGGTGATCACGTCCGGATTGAGCCGCTTGATCTTCTCGCGGGCCAGGATCGGATCGGCGGCCGAGCCGACCACCTCGATGCCGGGCGCGCGCGACAGGATCTCGGTGAGCATCTGCCGTACGACCGCGGAGTCGTCGACGATCAGCACGCGACAGGGAATTTCTGAGGTCATTCGAACAACTCCACGGCGCCGGTGACCGGCGCTTTGGCGAGGCGGGCACGCACCGCCGATTCGGCGGCGGCGACTTCGGCTTCTTCGTGCGCATGCGGCAGGCGCTGCACGACCACGCGGCCGGTGGTGGGGAAGAACCAGATCTTGCGCGGATGGATGCCGCGCAGGTCTTCGGCCACCACCGGAATCTGCTCGGCTTTCAGATACTGCAACACGAACTCGGCGTTGCGGGTGCCGACCGGGTTGTTGGTGAAGCCCTTGAGCACGTTGCCGCCGCCGAACACCTTGGCTTCCAGGCGGCTGCGGCTGGCGCCGCGCTTGAGCAGGTCGTTGATCAGCACTTCCATCGCATAGCTGCCGTAGCGTGCCGGTGCGCCGTCGCCGGCCTGGCCGTCGGGCAGCATGAAATGGTTCATGCCGCCGATCTTCAGCAGCGGGTCGCGGATGCAGGCGGCCACGCAGGAACCGAGGATGGTGGTCAGCGCGGTGTCGTCGTCCACCACCAGGTACTGGGTCGGCAACAGCTTGGCCGCAATGGTCTGGAAGCGGGTGTCGTGGTAGCGCATCACCTGATCGGCGACCACCGTGGCGGCTCTCATGCGCGTGCCTTGGTGGCGCGCCGGTACAGCGTGCGGCCGCAGGGCTGGATCAGGTCGGCCGCATGCAGGTAGTTTTCCGAATGGCCGGTGTAGAGCATGCCTTCGTCGTCCAGATGCGGGATCAGCCGCGACAGGATGCCACGTTGCGTAGGCTTGTCGAAATAAATCATCACGTTGCGGCAGAACAGCGCCAGGTACGGGCCGCTGACGTCGTAGCGCGGCTCCAGCAGGTTCAACTGGCGGAACTCGAGCAGCTCGCGCAGCGCCGGCACCACCCGGCACTGGCCTTCGTTGGCGCCGCTGCCGCGCTGGAAGTACTTGCGCTTGAGCGCCGGGTCCAGGCTGGAGATGCGATCGACCGCATACACGCCGCGCGAGGCGGTCGCCAGCACCTGGGTGTCCACGTCGGTGGCCAGGATCCGCACCGGCGGGGTCAGCGTGCCGAACGCCTCGCAGGCGGTGATCGCCAGCGAATACGGCTCCTCGCCGGTGGAGGCGGCGCACGACCAGATCTTCACCGGCGCCGCGGCGGCGTGCTTCTGCAGCTCCTCGCGCAGGCGCTCGAAGTGGTGCGGCTCGCGGAAGAACGAGGTCAGGTTGGTGGTCAGCGCGTTGGTGAACGCCTCCCACTCGTCGCCGCCGTCGCGTTCCAGCCAGTCCAGGTACTCGCGGAACGAGCGCAGGCCCAGCGTGCGCAGGCGCCGCGACAGGCGGCCGTAGACCATATCGCGCTTGGCCGGGGCCAGCGCGATGCCCGCCTTCTGGTAGATCAGGTCGCAGACCCGCTTGAAATCGCGATCGCTGAATTCGAAGTCGCGATTGTCGGAACCGGGATGGGGCAGGGAAGACGTTGGAGTGGCCATGGCTCGCAGCGGTGATCGGTCTATCGGGTTATCGGCCGGCGCCGCGCGAAATTGACGCCGGAACAAGATGCGGCCTGCGCCGCTGCCGCTGCCGCCGTCAGAACTCCTGCCACTGGTCTTCGGCGGCGCTGGCGCGCGCCGTGCCCGCCGCGCTGCGGATGCGCGCAGGCGCACGCGCTGCGGTCGCCACCGGCGAGGCCTTGGCGCGTAAGGACGGCCTGGCCTTTGCGACCGGCGCGGCCTGTGGCGCCGGTGCGCTGGCCTGCGGGTCCAGCTTGAACTCGGCGACGGTGGCGCTGAGCTGGCCGGCCTGGGCCTGCAGCGTGCGCGCCGCGGCGGTGGCTTCCTCGACCAGCGCGGCGTTCTGCTGCGTGGCTTCGTCCATCTGGGTCACGGTCTGGTTGACCTGCTCGATGCCGGCCGACTGCTCCTGCGAAGCGGCGGAGATCTCGCCCATGATGTCGGTGACGCGCTGCACCGAGGACACGATCTCCTGCATGGTGCGGCCGGCCTGGTCGACCAGGGCCGAACCTTCGGCGACGCGGGTCACCGATTCGTCGATCAGGCCCTTGATCTCCTTGGCCGCACCGGCCGAGCGCTGGGCGAGGGTACGCACTTCGCTGGCGACCACCGCGAAACCACGGCCCTGTTCGCCGGCACGCGCCGCTTCCACCGCGGCGTTGAGCGCGAGGATGTTGGTCTGGGAGGCGATGCCGTCGATGACCGAGATGATGTCGGCGATCTTCTTCGACGAGATCTCGATGCCGCTCATCGTGCTCACGACCTGGCCGACCACGTCGCCGCCTTGCGAGGCGACCGCGGCGGCGCCAACTGCGAGCTGGTTGGCCTGGCGCGCATGCTCGGCGTTCTGCTTGACCGTGGAGGTCAGTTCTTCCATCGAGGCGGCGGTTTCTTCCAGGCTGGCGGCCTGCTGCTCGGTACGGCGCGACAGGTCGTCGTTGCCGGCGGCGATTTCCGACGAGGCGACGTTGATGCTGGCGGCCGCGCTCTGGATGCGGCCGACGATATCGGCCAACTGCTCGGCAGTGGCGTTGGCGTCGTCGCGCATTTTGGCGAACACGCCATGGAACTCGCCCTGCATGCGCACGCTCAGGTCGCCGGCGGCGATGGCCTGCAGCAGCTGCGACAGCTTGCCCAGGGTGTGGTCGCTGACCTCCATCATCGCGTTGAGGTTCTGCACCATCGCGCGGAAATCGTACTGGAAGCGCTCGGCGTCGCCGCGCGCGCTGAAGTCGCCGACCGCCGCGGCCTCGGCCAGCTGCTTGACCTGCACGTTCATCGCGGTCAGGTTGGCCTTGGCGGTGTCCATCGCGTCGGTCAGCGCGGCTTTCTCGCCGGGCAGGCGATCCATGTCGTCGGACAGGTCGCCGATCGCATAGCGCTGGATGATCTGCACCAGGCGCAGCTTCACCGCCACGTGCGAGGCGACCAGGTCGTTGGTGGCCTTGACCATGTGCCCGTACTCGCCTGGGAAGGCGGCCGCATCCATGCGGTAGCTGATCGTGCCCTGTTCGTGGCGCTGCGCCATCAGGTTCTGCGCGTCGATCACCTCGCGGATGCGGCTGCGCATGTCCAGCATGTCGCCCATCAGCTGGCCGATCTCGTCGCTGGAGCGCGCGCGCACGTTGCTGTCCAGTTCGCCGCGGGCGATGGCCTGCGACAACTGCCGTGCCGTGTCGAGCTGGCGCGCGATGCCGCGCGAAATCATCCAGCCGACGCTGGCCGCGGCCGCGATCGCCAGGGCGAGCAGGCTCAGGATCAGCAGTTTGGTACGCGCCAGCTGCGCGTTGATGGTGTCCATTTCCTGGTTCAGCTGGGCGACGTTGTAGTCGGTCAGCGCCACGATCCGTTCAAACAGTTCGCGCCGCAGCGGCCGCGACTGCTTGTCGGAGATGGTCTGCGCGGCGGCGACGTCGCCGCCGCGCAGCGCATCGCCCATCAGCGTGTTGGTCTGCAGGTAGGCGTCCAGTTTTTCCTTGACCCCGGCATACATCTGCCGCTGCGTCTTTTCCAGCATCACCCGCTCGATGATGGCCTGGTTCTTGGCCACTTCCGCGCGCACCTTCTGCATGCGCTTGAAATAGTCGGCCATCGCTTCCGGGTCGTTGGCGCGGGCGATCTGCGCCAGTTCGTAGGTGCGGAACTCGCCGAGCTGCGCGCGTACTTCGGCCAGCGCCTGCGTGGCCGGCACCCAATCCAGCTCGATGCGCTTGAGCTCGGACATCGCCAAGGTGGTGCGCGAATAAGTGAACACGCCCAGGATCACGGTCAGCAGCGTGGTCAGGGCGAAGGCGAAGATCAGCTTGTCGCGGATTTTCAGTTGTTTGAAGACGTTCATTGGCGTTTCCGTGCAACGGATTGGGCGATGGCGAGGCGGTAAGGCAGTTGGGCTAGCGGGCGACGTAGGTGGGCGCGTCGGCGTCCGGGTGCAGCGCGTGCGCGGCGTTGATACGGCTCAGTTGTTCCAGGTCGGCGAACAAGGCGCGGCGCTGCGGCAGCGCCTGTTGCGTGGACAACTGGCGGGCGCGTTCGCGATCGCCGGCATGCACCGCGCTGCTGATCTGCCGGTGCAGCTGCAGGTAGGCATCCAGCTCCGCCTGGACAGTGGCGAAGCGGCGGCGTTCGTCTTCGCTCGGCGCGGTGGCGATGTACCGCGCCACTTGCGTGCGCGCGCCGCGCATCGAGCGTTCGATGCGCCGGTCGTAGTCGGCCACTTCCGCGGTACTGCCGGTCGCGGCGATCAGCGACAACTGATACAGACGCAATTCCGCCAGCTGCGCGCGCAGCTCGCGCAAGGCCATGGCCGACGGCGCTTGCCGGGTCTGCAGCTGCAGCAGGTGCTGGCGCGAGTCGTCGAGGCTGCGGGTGCTCAGATGCGCCACCCCGATCACCGTGGCGCAGCCGAGCACGCACAGCAGCGACACGAGCAGAGACGATTTCAGATCGGTATAGCGCGGCATCTCAGGCTCCCGAAGCGGCGGCAATGGCGAGGTGGCTGCGGCGATCGCATTCACGCTTCGTTAATCCGATATCGACTGCCGCGCCTGCCGCTTGAGACCGCCGGTGCCCGGGACCGGCTCAACTGTGATGCAAGTCCGGTTGAGTGGCCGGGCCGCAGCGATACGCTCAGAACTCCGCCCAATCCGTTTCGGCCACTGCCGCGCGCTTGCCCGCCACCTTGCGTGGGGCCGGTTTGACTGCCGCCGGACGTGATGGCGCGCGTGCGGGCGCGGCGCGAACGGGCGCGGCCGCAGCGGGGCTGCCGCCGCCGGTGCCGAGCCGGAACACCGCTGCTGCCTCGCTCAGCCGGCGCGCCTCTTCCTCCAGCGCCCGCGCCGATGCGCTGGCTTCCTCGACCAGCGCGGCGTTCTGCTGGGTGGCCTCGTCCATCTGGGTGACGGTCTGGTTGACCTGCTCGATCCCGGACGATTGCTCCTGCGAGGCGGCGGAGATCTCGCCCATGATGTCGGTGACGCGCTGCACCGAGGACACGATCTCCTGCATGGTGCGGCCGGCCTGGTCGACCAGCGCCGAGCCTTCGGCGACACGGGTCACCGACTCGTCGATCAGGCCCTTGATCTCCTTGGCCGCACCGGCCGAACGCTGGGCGAGGGTACGTACCTCGCTGGCGACGACGGCGAAACCGCGGCCCTGTTCGCCGGCGCGCGCCGCTTCCACCGCGGCGTTGAGCGCGAGGATGTTGGTCTGGAAGGCAATGCCGTCGATGACGCTGATGATGTCGGCGATCTTCTTCGACGAGATCTCGATGCCGCTCATCGTGGTGACGACCTGGCCGACCACGTCGCCGCCTTGCGAGGCGACCGCGGCGGCGCCAACTGCGAGCTGGTTGGCCTGGCGCGCATGCTCGGCGTTCTGCTTGACCGTGGAGGTCAGTTCTTCCATCGAGGCGGCGGTTTCCTCCAGGCTGGCGGCCTGCTGCTCGGTGCGGCGCGACAGGTCGTCGTTGCCGGCGGCGATCTCGGTGGTCGCGGTGTTGATGCTCAGCGCCGCGATCTGGATGCGGCCGACGATGTCGGCCAACTGGTCGGCGGTGGCATTGGCGTCGTCGCGCATGGTCGCGAACACGCCGTGGAACTCGCCGCTCATGCGCACGCTCAGGTCGCCGGCGGCGATGGCCTGCAGCAGCGTGGACAGCTGGCCCAGGTTGCGGTCGCTGACCTCCATCATCGCGTTGAGGTCCTGCACCATCAATCGGAAGTCGTGCTGGAAGTGCGCCGCATCGCCGCGTGCGCTGAAGTCGCCGGCCGCAGCCGCAGCGGCCAGGCGCTTGATCTCGGTGTTGATCGCCAGCAGGCTGGCCTTGGCCGCATCCATCGACTCGTGCAGTACCGCGCGGCTGCCGGGCAGGCGCCGAGCGTCGCGGCGCAGGTCGCCGTTGGCGTATTCGTTGAGCACCGCGATCGCATCGACGATCGCGTCCAGGTGCTCGAACATCATGGTGTTGATGCTTTTGCTGAGCTCGCCGTACACGCCGGGGAAGTCCTGCGGCATGCGGTGCGACATATCCTTGTCGGCGTGCAGCACCGCCATCTTCGCAGCCTCGCTGGAAAAGCGTTCCAGCATCTGGATCATTTCGCCGGTGGCGCGCAGCATCTGTCCGGTCTCATCGCGTCCGGGGTTGTCGATGCGCACGCTCAGGTCGCCGCGGGACACCGCACGGATCGCCTGCAGCGTGCGCGACACCGGCACCAGCACCGAGCTGCCGATCAGCCAGTTGATGCCGAAGGTGATCAGCACCAGCACGCCGCCGGCCACGGTCATCACGCCGGTGAACAGCAGCGCCTGCGCCTGCACGTCGTCCATGTACACGCCGGTGCCGATGACCCAGTTCCAGGGCTTGAACGGTGCGTTGTAGGACACCTTCTCGACCGGCTCCTCGTTGCCGGGCTTGGGCCACAGATAGTCCACATAGCCGCCGCCGGCCGCAGCAGCGGCAGCGAACTGGCGGAAGATCGGCTTGCCGTCGGCGCTGAGCACGTTGCCGATGTCCTTGCCGACCAGGTCGTGGCGGGTCGGGTGCATCAGCATGGTCGGGTGCATGTCATGCACGTAGAAATAGTCCACGCCGTCGCGTGCGCGCATCGATTCGAGCGTGGCCAGCGCGGTGCGCTGCGCCTCGGCCAGCGGCATCTGCCCGGCCTCGGCCTTGGCCGCATAGGCCTGGACCACGCCGACCGCCAGTTCGATCTGGCTCTTCAGCGCCTGCTCGCGGGTGTTGCGGATATCCACGTACTGCATGCGCGCGGCGATGATCGCCAGCAGCACGATGCCGCCGCCGAGCAGCAGGGTTTGCCAGACGAATTTGCGACGCAGCGGCAGATCCGACAGGCGCGCGATAAGCGACGGAGACGACATTGGATGGGCACCTTCGAGTGGTTCTCGAAGGTCTTAGCGGCGCGGCTGTAACAAAATTGAGACAAACTCGCCTGGCCCGAGCGAGCGGCCGTGGAATGGCAGACAAAAAAATCCCCGGCGCGTGGCCGGGGATCGGGAAGTGCCTGAATGCCGCGACCGCCGGCGCCTCAGAACTCCTGCCAGTCCGAATCGGCCAGGGCCGGTACGGACTTCTTGCTGCCGGTGGCCAGCGCCGGCTTGCCCGACGGCACCACGACCGGCTTCTTCGCGACCGTGCGGATCGAGTGCACCTGCGCATGGCGCGGCGCCGGCGTCGGCGCGCTGACCGGCGACTGTTCCACGCGGAAGATCGAGACCGCCTCGGTCAGCTGCCCGGCCTGCTCTTCCATCGAACGAGCGGCAGCGGTGGCTTCTTCGACCAGCGCGGCGTTCTGCTGGGTGGTCTCGTCCATCTGGGTGACGGTCTGGTTGACCTGCTCGATGCCGGACGACTGCTCCTGCGACGCCGCCGCGATCTCGCTCATGATGTCGGTGACGCGCTGCACCGAGGACACGATCTCGCTCATGGTCTGGCCGGCCTGGCGCACCAGCGCCGAGCCGTTGGCGACCTGGCTGACCGAGGCGTCGATCAGGCCCTTGATCTCCTTGGCCGCGTTGGCCGAGCGCTGGGCGAGGGTACGCACCTCGCTGGCGACCACCGCGAAGCCGCGGCCCTGTTCGCCGGCACGCGCCGCTTCCACCGCGGCGTTGAGCGCCAGGATGTTGGTCTGGAACGCGATGCCGTCGATGACGCTGATGATGTCGGCGATCTTCTTGGAGGAGGTCTCGATGCCGCTCATCGTGGTCACCACCTGGCCGACCACGGCGCCGCCCTGCGAGGCGACGGACGCGGCGCCGACCGCCAGCTGGTTGGCCTGGCGCGCGTGCTCGGCGTTCTGCTTGACCGTAGAGGTCAATTCTTCCATCGACGCGGCGGTTTCTTCCAGGTTCGCCGCTTGCTGCTCGGTGCGGCGCGACAGGTCGTCGTTGCCGGCGGCGATCTCGCCGGCGGCGGCGTTGATGCTGACCGCGGCGGTCTGGATGCGGCCGACGATGGAGGCGAGCTGCTCGGCGGTGGCGTTGGCGTCGTCGCGCATGGTCGCGAACACGCCGTCGAACTCGCCGTGCATGCGTGCGGTCAGGTCGCCCTGCGACAGCGCGGTCAGCAGCTTGGAGACTTCGCCGATGCTGTCGCCGTTGGCCTGCAGCAGCCCGTTGAGCTGCTGCGCCAGCTGCAGGAAGAAGCCCTGCTTGCCGTCGGTGGCCACGCGCCCGGACAGGTCGCCGGCGGCGGCGGCCTGCACGATCTTGGCCACTTCTTCTTCGACCTGGGCCTCGACGGTGCGGTCGCGCGATTCGCAGACGAAACCGACATGGCTGCCGTGCGCATCGCGGATGCTGGAGACGATCTGGGCGATGCGGGCATGGCCGTAGGCCATCTCGCGCTCGGCCACGCCTTGCTTCTCGATCGCGGCGACGGTGCGGGTGTCGATCTGATTGCCGTATTCCAGCACCGACAGCGAGGAACCGACCAGCGGCATGCTCGAGTCGAATGCGGGGGCGACCTTGCGGATATGGTCGGCATACTTGTCGACGATGCCCTGCATCGACGGGTTCGCGTAGACGATGGTGTAGTCCAGGTCGGCGATGTACATGCCGGTGGAGGAGTTGTCCAGCGCGGTGCGGATGCGCAGGTTCTCCGACGCCACCGCCGCGTCGCGCTCGGTGCGCTCGCGCAGATCCTGCTGCATGCGCTTGAGCGCCTGCATCATTTCGCCGATCTCGTCCTGGCCGCTGGCATCGATATGGCCATCGAGCTTGCCGCCGGCGACATCGTTGGCGATCTTGACCGCGCTGCGCACGTTGCTGGCCAGCATGCGCCCGAACAGCCAGGCCAGGCTCACCGCGCCGGCGACGCCGATCAGCAGGCAGACCAGCAGAGTGGCCGAGGCCTTGCCGTAGGTGCTGTTGGCGGCATCCGCTGCGGCCTGCGCCTGGCGATTGTTTTCGGCGATCAGGTCGATCACGTCGGCCACGACCTTGTTGTGCAGGGTGCGGGTCTCGCCGGTAAAGGTGTCGATCGCATCGTCGTGCAGCTCCAGCTGCAGCATCTCGTCAACCGACTGGTAGGACGCGACCACCTTTTTCCAATCGGCCGCGGTGCGCTCGTAGATCGCACGTTCCTGCGGGCTGCCGATCATCGGCGGATAGGTGGCGATGATCTCGTCCATCCGCTTCTTCAGCGCGACCTTGCGCGTTTCCGCTTCCTTCTTGACCGCGTCGCTGCTGCGGATCAGGCTCTGGTAGGCCGCGCTGCGGTACTCGCCCAGGATGCCGCGCATCTCGCCGCCGGTGCGCACGCTGGGCACCACCTGATTGGAGGCATTGTCGGCCACCGCGTTGATCGAATGCAGCCCGTTATAGGCCGCAAGCCCCTGGATCAACATGATGGCGAGCACGAGACCGAATGCCAGCATCAGCTTCGGCATCAGCTTCAGATTCTTTATCCACTGCATGAACGCATTTCCCCTTGGTTCGACAACGGCGGCGTAGCACCAGAAAAACAAAAGCGCCGCCATGCCGGAGCGCATGGGCTCCGGCGCGGCGACGCTTCGTGGTCTTACTTGATCGTGGCCAGCTTCAGGCTGGACGGCGCGCTGACCTGGATCTCGGCGCGCGAGCTGTCGCGCTCGATCTTGCCGATCACGCACACGTCCTTGCCTTCCAGGCTTTCCGGCGCGAAGCCGAACTTGCCGCGGTCGGCGCCGGCGATGCGCGCGGAGAAGGTGTGGCGCGGGAACATGCCGCCCATGTACAGGAAGGTCGGCTCGCCTTCGGAGTTCTGCGCGTACTTGGCCTTCTCGACCTTGCCGCAGACCATGCCGTCCTTGCCGACGAAGCGGGCCGCCATCTCCGGCGGGATCATCTGCTGCGACTGGGCGAAGGCGCTCGGGCTGGCGGCAAGCAGCAGGACCAGCAACAGGGGAAAGCTCGGCTTCATGGGGGAAAACTCCTTTAGGGGTGGGCGAAAGAGGTCGGCCCAGGTACTGGATCGGGCCACCTATCAGCTATCGGCGTGGTAACGACGAACTTGATCGGCGCAAGTGATAAGCAGTTCGCATTTCCGAAAGAAAAAACCCGCCGATGGACGGCGGGTCGGGAATTGCGTGCGAAACCGCGGCGTGGCCGCGGCTCGAGCCGGCTCAGGCGGCTTCGTCGACGTGCGCGTGCTGGCTCAGGTCGGCGCTGTCGAGCAGGGTCTCGATGTCCAGCAGGATCAGCATCTTGTCGTCCTGGGTGCCGATGCCGGAGATGAAACGGGTGTCCACCGCGGCGCCGAATTCGGGCGTCGGCCGGATCTGGTCCTCGTTCAACGGGATCACGTCGGAGACGCTGTCCACGACGATGCCGACCACGCGGTCCTCGACGTTGAGCACGATCATCACGGTGAAGGCGTCGTAGCGCGCTTCCTTCAGGCGCAGCTTCAGGCGCAGATCGATCACCGGCACGATGGTGCCGCGCAGGTTGATCACGCCCTTGATGTACTCCGGGGCGTCCGGCACCCGGGTGACCGAGTCGTAGCCGCGGATTTCCTGCACTTTCAGGATGTCGACGCCGTAATGCTCTTCGCCGAGGGTGAAGCTGAGGAATTCGCCGCCGGTGGCACCGGAGGCAGAGGTGTTCTTGTCGTTCATCGTGTGCTCCTGGTGCGCACGGAATTGCGGAGGGATGGCGGGAAGCGGGACATGCGGCTCTTGCACTAGATCGGCGTGGTGGGGCAGAACTTTAGCGGTGCTGTAACCGTCCTGGCCGGCGTGGGGCGTTCGACAAAGATGGTGTAACAAGGCGCGCGGTGCGTGGTCGAGGCGCTGTTCAGGACAGCACGCCGCTCTTGCGTGCGCTGCGCTGGCGCTCGATGCGGAAGATGTAGCGCTGGATCGCCGCGTCGGCGCCGCGCGGCAGGTCGGCGAAGCGCAGCCCCACCCGCAGCGTGTCCTGGCCGTTGGCCAGCTTGTGCGGATACATGTTGCAGACCTGCAGGGTCAGCTTGATGGCGTCGGCGTCGGGCAACTGCAGCACGCAGCGCGGGTAGCTGTGGCGCTGCTCCGGTACCGGCTGGCCGGGAACCAGCGCCACCGCCAGGCCGCCGCCGCTGATGTCGATGACCCGCAGCACCAGTTCGGTGGGCGGGCTGGCGTCGTCCAGCCGCAGCACGCACATCGGCGATTCGGTGATCGGCGTCTCCAGGCGGAAGTGCTCGCGGCGCTGCAGGTAGTACAGCGAATCGGGCAGCGGCGCGCGAAAGCCGGGCGTGCCGTCGCTGTCGACCCGTTCCAGGTCGGCGATGCGGAAGCGCAGCCGGACCTTGTCCAGCTGTGCGAAGCACAACAGGTACTCGGCCTGCTCGGCGATGCGGTTGTTGGCCTCGTTGATGCTCAGGTCCAGCAGCAGGCTGTCCTCGTCCAGCTCCAGCAGCGCGGTCGAGAACGACTGGTCGCGGCCGCCCACATGCGCGCTGATCTGCGAGCGCTGGTTGATCAGCGATTGCAGCAGCTGCCGGATCTGGCGCGGGTTGGTCAGCAGGAAGCGGTCGTCCTGTTCCGTCGCCTCGTGCGCAGACGGTTCGGGGGAGTCGCTGGGAATGCCTTCGGCCATGGGTGGGCAACGGGATCGTGGATGGGGCGGGGCGGCGCATTCCGCCCGTCCCACGATGCTATCGGCCGTGCCCGGCTTTTTTGTAGCCTGAATGCAATGTGGCGACGTTGCCGGCCGGCGGGCGCTGGTCCAGGGTGAACGAGGCGACCGCCCGCGCCAGTTCGCCGGCCTGGCCTTCCATGGAGCGTGCGCTGGCGGTGGCTTCCTCGACCAGGGCCGCGTTCTGCTGGGTGGCCTCGTCCATCTGGGTCACGGTGTGGTTGACCTGTTCGATGCCGGCCGACTGCTCCTGCGAGGCGGTGGAGATCTCGCCCATGATGTCGGTGACGCGCTGCACCGAGGACACGATCTCGGTCATGGTCTGGCCGGCCTGGCGCACCAGCGCCGAGCCGTTGGACACCTGGCCGACCGAGTCGTCGATCAGGCTCTTGATCTCCTTGGCGGCGTTGGCCGAACGCTGGGCGAGGGTGCGCACCTCGCTGGCGACCACCGCGAAGCCGCGGCCCTGTTCGCCGGCGCGCGCCGCTTCCACCGCCGCGTTCAAGGCAAGGATATTGGTCTGGAACGCGATGCCGTCGATGACCGAGATGATGTCGGCGATCTTCTTCGACGAGGTCTCGATGCCGCTCATCGTGCTCACAACCTGGCCGACCACGTCGCCGCCCTGGGTGGCGACGGCTGCGGCGCCGACCGCCAATTGGTTGGCCTGGCGCGCATTCTCGGCGTTCTGCCTGACGGTGGAGGTCAGCTCCTCCAGCGACGCGGCGGTTTCCTCCAGGCTGGCGGCCTGCTGCTCGGTGCGGCGCGACAGGTCGTCGTTGCCGGCGGCGATCTCGCCGGCGGCGGTGTTGATCGCATCCGAGGCGCCCTGGATCTGGCGCACGATGGTCGCCAACTGCTCGGCGGTGGTGTTGGCGTGGTCCTTCATGTTGGCGTAGACGCCCTGCAGGTCGGCGTCGATGCGGGTGGACAGGTCGCCCGCGGACAGCGCCTGCAGCATGTGCTGGATATGCCCCAGGCCGGAGGCGCTGGCTTCCAGCAAGGCATTGATCTGTTCGGCCAGCAACAGCAGGAAGCCCTGCTTGTTGTCCAGGCGCACGCGGCCGTCCAGTTCGCCGGCGACCGCGCTGCGCACGATGCCGGCGATTTCCTCTTCCACCGCCACTTCGTCGGTGCGGTCGGCCCATTCGACGACGAAGCCGAGGCGGTTGCCGTCGCCGTCGATCACCGGATTCACGATCAGCCGCATGGTGTGGCCGCCGACGCGGATCTGCGCGCGGTAGGTGCCCTTCAGCTCGGCCAGCAGGCGCGCCTGGTGCTCGGGGTGGCGATGGAACACGTCGATGGTGTTGCCGATCAGCGTCTGCACGTCGAAGTGCGGCAGGTCGCGGCGCAGGTCGTCCTGCACGTCGCCGAGCATCTTCACCAGCGGACGGTTGACGTAGACGATGCGCCGATCGGCGTCGGCGATCATCACGTTGGTGCTGACATCGTCCAGCGCGACGCGCACGCGCAGATTCTCCGCGGCCACCACGCGCTCGGTGCGCAGCCGCTCGCGCAAATCGTCGCGCATGCGGCGCATGCCGTGCAGCAGCCGGCTGACGTCGTCCTGGCCGTGGCCGACCTCGATATGGCTTTCCAGGCGCCCGGCGGCGATGTCGCCGACCACCTGCTCGACCACCGCCAGCGGCCGCGACACCATGCGCCGCGCCAGCACGAACACCAGCACGGCGCAGCCGACCAGCATCAAGGCGGAGAATGCCAGGATGTTGCGCATCAATGCCTGCAGCGGCGCCTCGATGGCGCTGCGCGGCTGTGCGCCGAGCAGCACCCATTGCCACGGCCGATAGGCCTGCGCGGTGACCAGGAACGGCTCGGCCGCCGCGTCTGCCATTGCGTCGCGCTTGAGCCGCAGCGTGGCGCTGGCCTGCTTGCCCTCGAGCAAGGCCTGCAGCAACGGCTTGTCCGCTTCCACCACCAGCGCTTCCACGTTGGCGGCCTTGGAGACCGGGTGCGCGAGCAGTTGCCCGCGCCGCGCCGGGTGCATGTCCACGGCGATGAAGTGGCCGTCTTCGCCGATGCGCGTGCTGCGCAGGCGTTCCTGCAGTGCGGCCAGGCCCTGGGTGTAGTTGCGGCCGACGAACAGCGCGCCGACCAGATTGCCCTGCGCGTCGTGCAGCGGCCGGTAATGGGTCATGTAGTCGTTGCCGAACAAGTTCGCCGGCCCGGTGTAGGGCTTGTTCTGCAGCAGCAGCGCATAGGCCGGATGCGCATGGTCCAGCACGGTGCCGATCACGCGCGCGCCGGACTGGTCGTGCAGCGAGGTCGCGATCCGGACCAGATCGTCGCCGCTGCGCACGAACACGGTCGCCACGCCGCCGCTGGCGTCGGCGAAATGGTCCACCGAGGCGAAATCCAGATTCAGCACATGCGGCCCGATGCGCAGCGTCGGCGTCTGCACGTCGCCGATCTGCACCGTCCTGGCCGGCTCCAGCTGCGGCGCGCCGGCGGGCAGCATGGTCGCGAACAGCTGCCCCATCCGGTCGGTTTCCTCGCTCAGCACCCGGTCGTACATCGCCACCGACTGCTGCATCAGCGTGGTGGACGACTCGAGTTCCTTGAGCACCTGGGTCTCATGGCTGGTGGCGGACTGGCGGTAGATCAGGGTGGCCAGCAATACCAGCGCGGCGCTGACCGCAAGGGTGAGCAGGGCCGACAGCTTGGTGCCGACCGAGAGATGGCTGAACTTTTTCATGGGGCGCCTATGCGGGAACAGAACGCCTATGTGAGCGGCGCGTGAATTCCTATCGGCGGCGGTGACGAAAAATTGACCGTTCGATGGCCATTGATGGCTTTATTTCCCGGGCGTTTTGGCCTGTCTCGGGACGGTTTAAGGACATTGTCGAGACATTCGCGAGGCGGTCAGGCCACCCGGCCTGCGGCAAATGCGTATCGCATGGGGACGCATACGCATCGAAGCGCTATGCGTCCCCGCGCTGCGGTGAGCGCGGGATGTCGGTGTGCGGCAGGCCGGGCGACGGCACTGCGCCGGATCAGAACTCGCGCAACTCGGTGCCCCTGGCGAGGGCGATCGGTGTAGTGCGCACTGCGGACAACGCCGCCGGCTTGATGGCAGGGCGAGACGCTGCGGCAGGATGCGCGCGGAGCGTGGGCGTGGTTGCCGCGTCGGACAGCTTGAATGCCGCGACCGCATCGGCCAGCTGCCCGGCCTGTTCCTCCATCGTGCGCGCCGCGGCGCTGGCTTCCTCCACCAGGGCGGCGTTCTGCTGGGTGGCCTCGTCCATCTGGGTCACGGTCTGGTTGACCTGCTCGATGCCGGACGACTGTTCCTGCGAAGCGGCGGAGATCTCGCCCATGATGTCGGTGACGCGCTGCACCGATGACACGATCTCGCTCATGGTCTGGCCGGCCTGGCGCACCAGTGCCGAACCGTTGGCGACCTGGCCGACCGAGGCGTCGATCAGGCCCTTGATCTCCTTGGCGGCGGTGGCCGAACGCTGGGCGAGGGTGCGCACCTCGCTGGCGACCACGGCGAAACCGCGGCCCTGTTCGCCGGCACGCGCCGCTTCCACCGCAGCGTTGAGCGCCAGGATGTTGGTCTGGAAGGCGATGCCGTCGATCACCGAGATGATGTCGGCGATCTTCTTCGATGAAGTTTCGATGCCGCTCATCGTGCTCACCACCTGGCCGACCACGTCGCCGCCTTGCGAGGCGACGGACGCGGCACCGACCGCGAGCTGGTTGGCCTGCCGCGCATACTCGGCATTCTGCTTCACCGTGGAGGTCAGCTCCTCCATCGAGGCGGCGGTTTCCTCCAGGCTGGCGGCCTGCTGCTCGGTGCGCCGCGACAGGTCGACGTTGCCGGCGGCGATCTCGCCGGCGGCGGTATTGATCGCATCCGAGGCGCCCTGGATCTGGCGCACGATCGTCGCCAATTGGGTCGCGGTGGCGTTGGCGTCGTCGCGGATGCGGGCGAACACGCCATGCAGGTCGCCGTCCATGCGCGCGGTGAGGTCGCCCTGCGACAGCGCCGACAGCAGCTGCGAAATGCGCGCCAGGCCGTCGGCGTTGTTGTCCAGCAGCGTGTTGAGCTGCTGCGCCAGCAGCAGGTAGAAACCCTGCTTGCCGTGCAGGCCGATGCGGCTGTCGAGGTCGCCGGCGGCGGCGGCCCGCACGATCTGGGTCACTTCCTCTTCCACCTGGATTTCGTCGGTGCGGTCGGCCCACTCCACGACGAAGCCCTGGCGCTCGGACGCGCTGCTGACGATCGGATTGATGATCAGGCGCATGGTGTGCCCGCCCACCCGGATCTGCGCGGTGTGGGTCTGCTGCAGCGCCGCCAGCAGCTTGGCCTGATGCTCGGGGCGCTTGTGGAAGATGTCGATGTTGCGTCCCAGCAGGGCATTCGCATCGAAGCCGGGAAGCTCGCGGCGCATGTTGTCCTGCGCCGCCGACAGCATCCGCGCCAGCGGCTTGTTGACGTAGACGATGTTGCGCTCGGCGTCGGCGATCATCACGTTGGCGGTGACGTTGTCCAGGGCGGTGCGGATGCGCAGGCTCTCGCGCTGGATCTCCCCGTCCTGTTCGCGGCTGCTCAGCAACTGCTCGCTGGCCACCACCAGGGTATGCGCGATCGAGCCTTCCGGCAGGGTCAGATCGCGGATCGAGGCCGGCAGCGGTTGCTGGCGGGCCATGGCGCGCGCCAGCAGCGCCAGGTCGCGCGGGTCGTGGCCGACGTCCAGCAATTGCTTGCGCATCTGCACCGCCATCGCCACCAGGATCCCGGCTTCGGCCACCACATAGCCGGCATGGGTAGCCAGGATGCCGATCCCGGCGTCGGCCGCGAACGCTTGCAGCGGCAGGCCGCGATGCTGCAGCCAGAAGAACAGCACGTGGTGGACGGCGATGGCGGCGGAGGCGACCACGATCGGCCGCCAGTCGCGGTAGTACAGCAACAATGCGATCAGCACGATCACGCCGAAGTGGACCTCGGCCATGCCGCCGGCCTGCTGGATCAGCACCGCGGCCAGCACCATCAGGCCCAGCGCCACGGTGCAGCGGCTCAGCAGCGTGCCGGGGTAGAGCTTCACCTGCAGGGCGATGATCGCCAGGGTCGGCAGCGCCACCGCCAGCCACGGCGTCCATACGCCCTGGTGCCAGGCGGCGGCGAGGCTGACGATGCCGGTGAACGCGGCGACCACCAGGAACAGGCGGTCGGCCTCCGCAGCCAGTTTTTGCAGATAGACGTAGCGCTCGTTGCCTACGAGAAAGCTTCCCTGGGTGGTGGAGGCGCTCATGCGGATGGTTCCTTTGGGCATGCACAGTGGTTGAAAAGGATCAGCGGCGGCGCATTGCCGGCCGCGAGCAGGCGCGGCAGCAGCGACGCGGCGGCAATGGCGGTGCCGCAGCCCTCGATGCGCGAAGGGCCTGCGTAGACCAGGCGACCGTCGGCAGCGAGCACGATCAGCGGGTAGGGCAGCGCCGCGGGCGCCGGCCGGTCGCTCAGATCGATGTTGAGCAGGCCAGGCAGCGCAGGCGCGGGGCCGCGAGACGTGCAGCCGCATCCGGCCACGCGCAACTGGAATGCCACGGCCTGGCCACGCGGTGGCGCGGAGGACGCGAAGGCCAGCAATTGCCGATGGATGGCGTCGGCGTCGGCGCCGGACGGCGGCTTGGCGAGGTACACCAGGCCGGCCGCCGACCACGCGGCCCAGACGGCGAGCAACAGCAGGCCGACCGGCAAAGGCGCAAGCCGGCGCGGACGATTCGCCTCGGCGATGGTGGCATCGTGCATGGGCCTCCCGATGGGCGCTGCGCCGACAAGCACCGGCTCTTCACGTTATCGACTGGAACGGGGCTGGCTTTAGGCCTTTGCCGATGCGGAGGCGTGAAGAAGGGCAGGGGCGCTTGCGCAGGCCCTTCGCCGCCGGCCCGCCGTCGCCGGGTGGCGACGCAAACGGCATCGGCCGCGGAGACGCTCCGCGGCCGATGCGGGTCGGCTCATGCGTGGGCCAGGCGCCGTTGGACCGAGTGCGCTACGGCCCTGCCATCGCGGCGCTGCCGTGGCTGGCATACGCTGGCTGCGGCTTGCGTTCGATCGCTGCTGCCGTCGTCCTGGTTGTCGTAGCGGAGCGGGACCGGTGCGATGGCGCGGCATGGGACGTGTCGATCTTGAACAGGGCGACGGTCTCGGTGAGTTGCCCGGCCTGTTCTTCCATCGCGCGCGCCGCGGCCGCGGCTTCCTCGACCAGGGCGGCGTTCTGCTGCGTCGCCTCGTCCATCTGGGTGACGGTCTGGTTGACCTGCTCGATGCCGGCGTACTGTTCCTGCGAGGCGGCGGAGATCTCGCCCATGATGTCGGTGACGCGCTGCACCGAGGACACGATCTCGGTCATGGTTTCACCGGCCTGGCGTACCAGGATCGAGCCGTTGGCGACCTGGCCGACCGAGTCGTCGATCAGGCCCTTGATTTCCTTGGCGGCGGTGGCCGAACGCTGGGCGAGGGTGCGCACCTCGCTGGCGACGACGGCGAAACCGCGGCCCTGTTCGCCGGCGCGCGCCGCTTCCACTGCGGCGTTGAGCGCCAGGATGTTGGTCTGGAAGGCGATGCCGTCGATGACCGAGATGATGTCGGCGATCTTCTTCGACGACGCCTCGATGCCGCTCATCGTGCTGACCACCTGGCCGACCACCTCGCCGCCCTGCGCGGCGACCGAGGCGGCGCCCACTGCCAGTTGATTGGCCTGGCGCGCGTACTCGGCATTCTGCTTGACCGTGGAGGTCAGCTCTTCCATCGACGCGGCGGTTTCCTCCAGGCTGGCGGCCTGCTGCTCGGTGCGCCGCGACAGGTCGTCGTTGCCGGTGGCGATCTCGCTGGAGGCGCTGTCGATGCTCGACGCGGCGCTCTGGATGCGGCCGACGATGCCGGCCAGCTGCTCGGAGGTGGCGTTGGCATCGTCGCGCATCGTGGCGAACACGCCGTTGAACTCGCCGTGCATGCGCGCGGTCAGGTCGCCGGCGGCGATGGCCTGCAGCATCGCGGACAGCGCCTCGAGGTTGCCGTCGGCGGTGGCCATCAGCCGGTTGAGGCTGTCGACCATGGCGCGGAAGTCGTACTGGAAGCGCTGCGCATCGCCACGCACGCTGAAGTCGCCGGCCGCGGCGGCGGAGGCGAGCTGGTTGATCTCGCGGTTCATCGCGGTCAGGTTCTGCTTGACCGTGTCCATGGTCTCGGTCAGTACGGCTTTTTCGCCGGGCAGTGTGTCCATGTCCTCGCTGAAGTCGCCGATCGCATAGCGGCCCATGATCTGTATCAGGCGCATCTTCACCGCGATATGCGCAGCGACCAGGCCATTGCTGTCGCGGACCATGCGCCCGTAGTCGCCGGGGAAGGCGCTCTCGTCCATGCGATAGCTGATCTGGCCGGCGTCGTGGCGCTGCGCCATCTCGACCTGCGCCGCCAGTACGCGTTGCAGCTGCTGCTGCATCTGCTGCATGTTGGCGAGCAACTGTCCGCTTTCGTCGCGACTGGAGACCGCAATCGCGGTGTCCAGCTGGCCCTGCGCGATCTGCTCGGCGACGCTGGCGGCGTTGCGGACGTTGCGGGTCAGCACCGACAGGGTGTGGACGCACAAGGCGACGATGAGCAGCGTCAGCACGCTCAACCCGGCGATCGTCCACCACATCGCGCCACGCGCGTCGGCCAGATGCCGTGCCGACTGTCGCTGCAGGGCCTGCAACGACGTCGCGCTCAGCGCTTGCAGCGCATGGCTCCATGTGTCGAGCGCGCGGTTCCAGCGGCGGTCGGCGTCGGGCGCGCCGCTGTCCAGCGCGGCGGACAGTTGCTGCAAGGCGTCGTCGGCGTGGCCCGCTTCGGTCGCGACGGCCGCGGCCAGCGACGGATCCGGTTGCTCGAGCAGGCCGACCGCCTTTTCCAGTTCGTTGCGCAGCCGTGCATGGTCGCGCGCGATCTGCGCGATCTGCTCGCGCAGCACTGGCGCATCCGCGCCGGCCTGCGACGGATCCGCTGCAGCATCCAGGCGGGTCAGCGCTTCGCTGGTATCGGGGCCGTAGATCAGGCTGGCCACCACCAGGTGGTAGCTCTCCACATACGGGGTATAGACCAGCTGGCTGTCGTCGCGCAGCGCATCCAGCGCGGCGGCGGCCTGTTCGGCGACCGCGCGGCTGTCGCCGCGTCCGTTCGCCAGCGCCTGGCGCAAGCCGGCCAAGGCCTTGTCGCTGCGTTCGAAGCCGGGCAGCGCCGGAACGCTGCGCTGCAGCTCGGCCAGGTACCGGTCCGCTGCGCGTGCCGCATCGGCGGCGGCGGCGCCGGTTTCCACGCGTTCGGCCTGCAGCGCCCCCAGCAGCGACAGCATCTCGCGCAGCGGCGCATAGCTGCGCAGTTCGTTGCGGCTGACGCCGACGCTTTCGTCGAGTTTGTCGCTGTAGAGCAGGACCGGGATCACCAGCCCGAGCAGGACGAGAATGCCGATGATGCTGAGCTTCCTGGCGATGGCGAGGTCGTGCCAGGCGTGCAGTACGCGCTGCGACCCGAGGGCGGGGCGGGGATGGCCGGCAGCGGCCTGGGGAAACTGTTGTGGCATGAAAAGTCTCTGAGCATCGTTGGGGCGACAGGTCAAGCAGCGCGCGATTGCAGCGGCCAGGCATCGTCCGCCTGCAGATACGGAGCCGCCGCGCGCACGGATGCAGGCGGTGGGCAGCGCGATAGGAAATGCTTCATGGCGAGCACTGCTTGCGGAAACGTCCTGGGGTCGATGCAGTAACGGCGTGCGGGCTGGATTGTTGAAGCGCGGCCAGCGTGCGAGTCAGCCGGCGATCGAGTTTGTCGCGTGGCTGTGAGCTCCGGGTTACAGCGCTGTTGCAGCATGCCACCCGGCGCGGCGCTCGCTCCGGAAGCGGTGGGCCGATTCCAGGCCGGGGCCGCCACTGCTAGCGATCGGCGTGATCTGCGTGGGAATCCAAGTAATTACCGAGCGCGCGTCTTGGCAGCGCACGCGCTGCGAGTGGCCGGCACAACGACGATCGCCATGCCGGATGGCATGGCGATCGTTGGCATTCCGATGGCGGGGGCTTAGAACTCGTGCCAGCTGGTATCGCTGCCGCCACCGCTCGCCACGCGCTTGGGCGCGCTGCGCACGGCGCGCGTCGCCGCCGCCACCTTTGCCTTGACCACCGCGGTCACGGCCGGCGCGCCGATCGCCTGGTGCCGGCTCGCCGGTGCCGTCGTCGCGGGAGCATCGTCGATCTTGAACACCGCGACGGTTTCGGTGAGCTCGCGCGCCTGCTCTTCCATCGAGCGCGCCGCGGCCGTGGCTTCTTCCACCAGCGCCGCATTCTGCTGCGTGGCCTCGTCCATCTGGGTCACGGTCTGGTTGACCTGCTCGATGCCGGCGTACTGCTCCTGCGAGGCGGCGGAGATCTCGCCCATGATGTCGGTGACGCGCTGCACCGAGGACACGATCTCGGTCATGGTCTGGCCGGCCTGGCGCACCAGCGCCGAGCCGTTGGACACCTGGCTGACCGAGTCGTCGATCAGGCTCTTGATCTCCTTGGCGGCGTTGGCCGAACGCTGGGCGAGGGTGCGCACCTCGCTGGCGACCACGGCGAAGCCACGGCCCTGTTCGCCGGCACGTGCCGCTTCCACCGCGGCGTTGAGCGCCAGGATGTTGGTCTGGAAGGCGATGCCGTCGATGACGCTGATGATGTCGGCGATCTTCTTCGACGAGGTCTCGATGCCGCTCATCGTGGTGACCACCTGGCCGACCACGTCGCCGCCCTGCGAGGCGACCGCAGCGGCCCCGACCGCGAGCTGGTTGGCTTGCCGCGCATGCTCTGCATTCTGCTTGACGGTGGAGGTCAGCTCTTCCATCGACGCGGCGGTTTCTTCCAGGCTGGCGGCCTGCTGCTCGGTACGGCGCGACAGGTCGTCGTTGCCGGTGGCGATCTCGCTGGAGGCGCTGTTGATGCTCAACGCGGCGGTCTGGATGCGGCCGACGATGGCGGCCAACTGCTCGGAGGTGGCGTTGGCGTCGTCGCGCATCTGCGCGAACACACCCTGGAATTCGCCGTGCATGCGTGCGGTCAGGTCGCCTGCGGCGATGGACTGCAGCAGTGCGGACAAGGATTGCAGGTTGCCGTCGGCGGTGGCCATCAGCTGGTTGAGGTTGTCGACCATGGCGCGGAAGTCGTACTGGAAGCTGTCGGCGTCGCCGCGCACGCTGAAGTCGCCCGCCGCCGCGGCCGTGGCCAGCTGGCTGATCTCGCGATTCATCGCGGTCAGGTTCTGCTTGACCTTGTCCATGGTCTCGGTCAGCACGGCCTTTTCGCCGGGCAGGCGATCCATGTCGTCGCTGAAATCGCCGATCGCATAGCGGCCCATGATCTGCGCCAGGCGCAGCTTCACCGCGATATGCGAACCCGCCAGTTCGTTGCTGTCGTGCACCATGCGGCCGTATTGCCCCGGGAACGCCTTGGCGTCCATGCGGTAGCTGATCTGGCCGGCATCATGGCGCTGCGCCATCTCGGTCTGCGCGGCCAGGACCGACTGCAGCTGCGTCTGCATCTTGTTCATGCTGATCAGCAGGCGGCCGGTTTCGTCGCGCGAGCGGGTGTCGATGGCATTGTCGAGATTGCCCGAGGCGATGGCGTCGGCGACCGTGATCGCTTGCTCCATCCGCTTGACCAACTGGCGGCGGATCAGCAGGCCCATGCCCACGGCGACCAGCACCGCGATCAGGCTGCCGATCAGCACCGACCATTTGCCGCGGGTGCGCACCGCTTCCAGCTCGGCGCTGCGCGTGACCAGCAGGCTGCTCTCTTCGTTGGCGAAATCGCTCAGCAGCTGACGGATCTTGCCCATCGACACGCGGTCGCGTCCCTCGCGGAACACGGCCAGGGACTGTTCGGCACCGTTGTCCCCTTCGCGTATGCCGATGGTGTCTTTTTCCACGGCCAGGAATTGCTGGTATGCCTTGTCCACCTCGGCCAGGCGCGCCTGTTGCTTTGGATTGTCCACGGTCAGCTGCTTGGCGTCGGCATAGCCCTTTTCGAACGCGGCCCGGCCCTTCTCGAAGGGCTGCAGATGCTGCTTGTCGCCCGACAGCAGGTAGCCGCGGGTGCCGGTCTCGATATTGAGTGCGTTCTCCTGCATTTCTTGCCCTGTCGCCAACACCTTGAACGTGTGTTCGTTGATCGCCATGGCGCTGTTCAATTTGGACTGGCTGCTCAGGCTGATGCCGCCGACGACGAGCATGACCAGCACCACGGCGCCGAAGCCGATGGCGAGCTGAGTGGAGATGGAGGGATTCTTGGAAGTCATGTGGCTCTACCGGGTCAGGTGAACGAGTGATCGAACGAAGGTATGTGCCCGGCAGGGGAGAGTGAGCGGTCTGCATGGTGCCGGAGCTCAGCAGACGTGACGCAGGTGCAGGAGAGGCTGTTAGCGCTGTTCGTCTGGCCCAGAGACGTGGAGGTCCGCCTGTCGGACGGCGGCAGTCCCTAGCAGGAAAGGGCGAAAACTTTAGTAGTATTTTTTAGACAAATTCTCATATTGAGACTTTTAACGGCATTTGCCGGACGGACTTTAGGGCGCCATCGGAAAAATGTTCGGCTCAGGATGCTCATCCCAGAAACTTGAGGGCTTTAGTAGCGTCCTTTTTGCTTCCTGCATGAGAATGATTCCCATGCGTCGCGCCGCTGCGCGATGCCTTTGGTGATCTGGGCGCATCTCTATCTGGCGCGTCGATCGCGATCTGTTCTGGACCGCCGCCGCGCATGGCGAACGTTTGTGCCGCGGACATGAAAAGCCCGAACCTGCGATTCGGGCTTGCCGGTCATGCAATGCCGGTGCAACAGAATCCCTGTCGATCGGCCTGGACTGCAGCCGCCATGCTTCGGCGGCCTGGCGACTGAGGACTCAGAATTCCTGCCAACTGGCGTCGCCGCCACCGCCTGCCGCGCGCTTGGGCGCATTGCGCACCGCACGCGTCGCGGCCGCGACCTGCGCCTTGACCGCGGCGGCCACGTTGGATGTCCCGAGACTGGGGTGGCGGCGCGTCGTTGCCGGAACCTCGTCGATCTTGAACACGGCCACCGCTTCGGTGAGCTGCCCTGCCTGTTCCTCCATCGAGCGCGCGGCGGCCGTGGCTTCTTCCACCAGCGCCGCATTCTGCTGGGTGGCCTCGTCCATCTGGGTCACGGTCTGGTTGACCTGCTCGATGCCGGCGTACTGCTCCTGCGAGGCGGCGGAGATCTCGCCCATGATGTCGGTGACGCGCTGCACCGAGGACACGATCTCGGTCATGGTCTGGCCCGCCTGACGCACCAGCGTCGAGCCTTCGCTGACGCGGGTCACCGATTCGTCGATCAGGCTCTTGATCTCCTTGGCCGCGCCGGCCGAACGCTGGGCGAGGGTGCGCACTTCGCTGGCGACCACCGCGAAACCGCGGCCTTGCTCGCCAGCACGTGCCGCTTCCACCGCCGCGTTGAGCGCGAGGATGTTGGTCTGAAACGCGATGCCATCGATGACGCTGATGATGTCGGCGATCTTCTTCGACGAGGTTTCGATGCCGCTCATCGTGCTCACCACCTGGCCGACCACATCGCCGCCTTGCGAGGCGACCGCGGCTGCGCCGACCGCAAGCTGATTGGCTTGCCGCGCATGCTCTGCGTTTTGCTTGACGGTAGAGGTCAGCTCTTCCATCGAGGCGGCGGTTTCTTCCAGGCTGGCGGCCTGCTGCTCGGTGCGGCGCGACAGGTCGTCGTTGCCGGCGGCGATCTCGGTGGCTGCGGCATTGATGCTGACCGCCGCGGTCTGAATGCGGCCGACGATGCCGGTCAACTGGTCGGCGGTGGCGTTGGCGTCGTCGCGCATCCTGGCGAACACGCCATGGAACTCGCCATCCATGCGCGCGGTCAGGTCGCCGGCGGCGATCGACTGCAGCAGCGCGGAGAGCTTGCCGAGGTTGCGGTCGCTGACCTCCATCATCGCGTTGAGGCCTTGCACCATCGCCTGGAAGTCGTGCTGGAAGTGCTCGGCATCGCCACGCGCACTGAAGTCGCCGGCCGCGGCCGCGGCGGCCAGGCGCTTGATCTCGGTGTTGATCGCCAACAGGCTGGCCTTGGCCGCGTCCATCGATTGGTGCAGCACCGCGCGGCTGCCGGGCAGGCGCCGGGCGTCGCGGCGCAGGTCGCCGTTGGCGTATTCGTTGAGCACCGCGATAGCATCGACGATCGCGTCCAGGTGCTCGAACATCATGGTGTTGATGCCCTTGCTCAGGTCGCCGTACACGCCGGGGAAGTCCAGCGGCATGCGGTGGGACATGTCCTTGTCGGCATGCAGCTCGATCATTTGCGAAGTTTCGCTGGAAAAGCGCTGCAACTGCGTCTGCATCCTGTCCATCGCGTTGAGCAGGCGACCGGGTTCGTCGCGCGCATCGGTGCGCACGTCGTTGTCCAGGCGGCCGTTGGCGATCGCTTCGGCGGCGCGGGTGGCGCGGCTCAGCGGCTGAGTCAGGCTGCGGGTGATGGCCCAGGCCAGCAAGCTGCTGACGATCAGTACCATCACGCCGCCGGCGATCAGCATATTGCGGCCGTTGGCCATCGCCTGCGTCGCCTGGACATAGGCCGCCTGCAGCTGCTGGTCCTGCAGGTCTACGTTCTCGCGGATCTTCGCGATCCAGGCGAGGGTGGCCGGGCGCGAGCGCTCGCTCAGCGCGGTTTGCGCGTCGGCGTTGCGACCGGCAGTGGCGAGCGCGATGACTTCATCGTTCATGGTGCGTGCGGTGGCGCGTGCGGCGTCGATCTCGGCACGAAGCGCCTTGCCCTTCTCGCTTGGCGGAAACGCGTCCAGCTGCTTGCGTAGGTCCGTATAGCGCTGGCGCTGCTTCTTGATCTCGGCCAGCGCCTGCTGATTGAGTTCCTCGCTGGTGATCATGGACAGGGTGCCCAGCGCGACCAGGATATTGGTGTTGGCATCCAGCATGCCGTTGCCGATCCTGGCTTTCTCGACGTTGACCTTGACGATGTTGTCGAGTTCGTGATTGGCGCGCGACATGGACATCAGTCCGGCGGCCACCAGCAGGCAGGAGAGCAGGATGAGCAGGCCGAAGGCGCCACCCAGGCGGTGCCCGACGTTGTAGCGTTGCAGGAACGAATTCATGGCTGACCTCTTTGAATTACCGAATGTTGGCTGTCGCGGTTCGCTAGGCGACGCCCACGCGTGGACCATGCCGAAGACAAACCTGGAGCGGCGAGACGTGGCGGTAAGCAAGTGGAGCGAGAATTGAACTGTTTCGTTGTACTGCTGTGCGGCTGCCGTGCCGTCGCCTCAAAGCTCTATCGGCACGGAAGCCGGTTTATCCATGAAACGATGGGCGTAGGGCGATTCCCGACCTTGGCCGGGTTACTCCCTACGCGCGGAAGGTTCGCCATCGCGCATCGTTGTTCACGCCACATCGGTATCGAAGGCGCAGCCGGGCGAACCGTCCGGCTGGGCCTGCGTCAGAACTCCTGCCAATCCGTCTCGGCCGCGGTATTGGCGGCGGCGCGATTGCCGGGAATCGCGCGAATGGCTGGCTTGCGCACGCCGCCGCTCGCCGGCTGAGGCCGCTTCGCCAGCGTTTGCGCCGCAGCCACGGGTCGGCTCGGTAGCGCCGTGCCCGTCGCGCTGCCGTCGAGCCTGAAGATCGCGACGACCTCGCTGAGCTGGCCGGCCTGTTCTTCCATCGCGCGCGCCGCGGCGGTGGCTTCCTCGACCAGCGCGGCGTTCTGCTGGGTGGCCTCGTCCATCTGGGTCACGGTCTGGTTGACCTGCTCGATCCCGGACGACTGTTCCTGCGAAGCGGCGGAGATCTCGCCCATGATATCGGTGACGCGCTGCACCGAGGACACGATCTCCTGCATGGTGCGGCCGGCCTGGTCGACCAGCGCCGAGCCTTCGGCGACGCGGGTCACCGACTCGTCGATCAGGCCCTTGATCTCCTTGGCCGCGCCGGCCGAACGCTGGGCGAGGGTACGCACCTCGGTGGCGACCACGGCGAAGCCGCGGCCCTGTTCGCCAGCACGTGCGGCTTCCACCGCGGCGTTGAGCGCCAGGATGTTGGTCTGGAAGGCGATGCCGTCGATGACCGAGATGATGTCGGCGATCTTCTTCGACGAGGTCTCGATGCCGCTCATCGTGGTGACGACCTGGCTGACCACGGCGCCGCCCTGCGAGGCGACGGACGCGGCGCCGACCGCGAGCTGGTTGGCCTGGCGCGCGTGCTCGGCGTTCTGCTTGACCGTGGAGGTCAGTTCTTCCATCGAGGCGGCGGTTTCTTCCAGGCTGGCGGCCTGCTGCTCGGTGCGGCGCGACAGATCGTCGTTGCCGGCGGCGATCTCGCTGGCGGCGGTATTGATGTTGCCGGCGGCCTGCTGGATGCGGCCGACGATGCCGGCCAGCCGCTCGGCGGTGGCGTTGGCATCGTCGCGCATGGTCGCGAACACGCCGTGGAACTCGCCGCGCATGCGCGCGCTCAGGTCGCCGTCGGCCAATGCGCTGAGCAGGCGCGACACTTCGGCGATGCTGACCGCATTGGCATCGAGCAGGCCGTTGAGCTGCTGCGCCAGCAACAGGAAGAAGCCCTGCTTGCCGTCGCTGTCGATACGCTTGGACAGATCGCCGGCGGCGGCGCTGCGCACCACCTCGGCCACGTCCACTTCGACCTTGGCCTCGGCGGTGCGGTCGCGCCATTCGCAGACGAAACCGACGTGGGCGCCGGCCTCGTTGCGGATCGCGGAGACCTCCTGGGCGATGCAGGCCTCGCGGTAGCGTACCTCGCGCTGCGCGACGCCCTGGCGGTCGAGCTGCTGGTAGATCTCGGCGTCCTGCGAGTTGCCCACTTCCAGCAACGACACCGGCTGGCCGAGCAGCGGGCTGGAACGCGTGAAGGCCGGCGCGCAGGCGTGGATGTCGTCGGCGTAGGTGTGCAGCAGTTTCTGCAGCGCGCCGTTGGCATAGACGATGGTCAGGTCGGGATCGGCGATGTACATGCCGGTCGAGGCGTTGTCCAGCGCGGTGCGGATGCGCAGGTTCTCGGCGGCGACGCTGCGCTCGCGTTCGATCCGCTCGCGCAGTTCGCGCTGCATCCGCGCCAGTGCCGCCATCAGGCTGTTCGCGTGCTTGGCGGCGACCGGGATCGGCTGGTCCAGGCGGCCCGCCGCGATGTGCTGGGCGGCGGCCATCGCCACGCTCGGCTCGCCGCCGAGCAGGCGCGAGACCGAGCGCAGGATCCAGCCGGCGGCCAGTCCCAGGCACAGGATCGCCAGCACCACCGCAGCGGACTGCTGCCAGGTCACGCGGCGGCTGTACTGCTCGGCCGCGCTGCGATTGGCCTCGTTCAGTGCCGCGATGCGGTCGCTGATCGAGCCCATGCGGGTTTCGAGCTGCTCGAACTTCTCGGTGAACGCGGCATAGGCGGCGGCGCTGTCCGCATGCGTTTCGACCAGGCCCACGACCTGGCTCGCAGCGTCGATGTAGCCCTGCAGCGCCGGCGCGACCGCATCCAGCTCGCGACGCAGGGACGGATCCAGCGGCAGCTTGCGGTTGTCGGCCAGCGCCTGGCGGAACTCTGTGGCGTGCTCGGCCAACGAGGCGCGCGCGGCCTTGATGCCGGCAGCGTCCTGGCGCGAGGCGGCCAGCAGCGCGGTGGTGACGTCGCCGCGCAAGGCGTCGTGCATCATGTCCGCCTGCATGTGGTTGCGCAGCGCGTCGGACGAGATGACCTGCGCGGCGACCGCCTGGAGCAATCCGTGCTGCGCGCTGTAACCGACGCCGCCCAGCGCCAGCAGCGCGAGCACCGCCACCAGCACCAGGATCGCGAGCATGTGCATGATCTTCATCGGTATCGCCTAGTTCGGTTCAGAAGCGGAAGGACAAACCGGCGCCGAGCGCGTGATCCGGCGAACGGTCGTTGAGGCCGTAGCTGTAGGCCACATCCAGTTGCACGTCGTTGCTCAGCAGCCAGGCCGAGCCGACGTCGAGCAGGGCGACGGTGCCGCCGTCGTCGCTTTTGGCGATCTGCGGCAGCGCCAGTTCGACGAACGAACGGCTGCGTTCGGTCCACGACTTGCCGAGCACCACGCCGAAGATGCCGGCCGCGTAGCGGTGGCCGTCCTCGTTCTCGTCCCAGATCACGCCCGGCATCACCCCGGCGGAGAGGCTGTCGCTGAGTTCCCATTCGGCGACCAGGCGGAACGAAGGCCGCGCGCCGTTGCCGCGCAGGCGGCGCGCGCCGCTGGGCAGGTCCACGTGCAGCAACCACGCCAGCGAGGCGCCGCCGTCGTCGGAAGCGGCCAGGTGATGCTTGACCCCAAGCGAGACATCGGAGAAGCCGGAGACATCGCCATCGCCGCCGGGCACGTCGTTGTGCTGCCAGCCGTCGGTTTCCAGGCGCAGCTCCCAGGTCGGGCCGAGGCCGTAGCGGAACAGGGTGGGCGTGGCATAACCGTCGACGCCGTCGTCGCGTTCCCAGGCGACGCTGGTTTCCACCTGCAGGCGGCGGTCGCCGACGGTCAGGCTGGATTCGACGAAGTCGGGGCGATCGGTGGCGATCGGCTCCTCTTCGGCGTGCGCAAGGCTGGCGATGCCGAACAAGGTCAGGCAGCTGGCAAGAACGATAGGCTTCATTGTGTTCCCCGTGAACGGTCGACCGTGAAACGCATGCGCCTGCCGTGGTGTCCCGGGCTGGCCGCATGGTCCGTTTGGACCGGCTGTCGCGTCCCCCAAGACGCGGTCAGCCAAATGTCATACAGGCTAACGGCCGGGCGCCAAGTATCTTTAAACATGTCCGACTGATGGCTTGCGCAAGCCATCGAAAAGCCAGCGGAACGGCGGTCGGCCTGGCGTGCTTGTCGCGCCTTAACTTCAACCCTCTCTCCACGGGGACTTGCTTCGCTCGCCGGAGGGGGAGGGGCTCATCCGATGACGACGCGATGGAAGGCGCATCCCCGGCCAGTGCAGAAATGCGCCGAACCGCAGCGGCTCAGAACTCGTGCCACTGCGTGTCGTTGGCGCTCGCCGGCTTGCCTGGCACCGCGCGGATCGGCACGGTGCTGCGCTTTGCCGGCGCGTTCTTGGCTTTCGTTTTTGGCGTAGCGACCGCGAGGCTGGGCCTGGCCACGGCTGCCTGCGTGGAGACGGCCGCGTTGTCGAGCTTGAACACGGCCACGGCCTGGGTGAGCTGGCCGGCCTGTTCTTCCATCGCGCGCGCCGCGGCGGTGGCCTCTTCCACGAGCGCAGCATTCTGTTGCGTGGCCTCGTCCATCTGGGTGACGGTCTGGTTGACCTGCTCGATGCCGGCGTACTGCTCCTGCGAGGCGGCGGAGATCTCGCCCATGATGTCGGTAACGCGCTGCACCGAAGACACGATCTCCTGCATGGTCTGCCCTGCGCGATCGACCAGTGCCGAGCCTTCGGCGACGCGGGTCACCGAGTCGTCGATCAGGCCCTTGATCTCCTTGGCCGCGCTCGCCGAGCGCTGGGCGAGGGTGCGCACTTCGCTGGCGACGACGGCGAAGCCGCGGCCCTGTTCGCCGGCGCGCGCCGCTTCCACCGCGGCGTTGAGCGCGAGGATGTTGGTCTGGAAGGCGATGCCGTCGATGACCGAGATGATGTCGGAGATCTTCTTCGACGAGGTCTCGATGCCGTTCATCGTGGTGACGACCTGGCTGACCACGTCGCCGCCCTGCGAGGCGACCGCGGCCGCGCCGACCGCGAGTTGATTGGCCTGGCGTGCGTGCTCGGCATTCTGCTTGACCGTGGAGGTCAGCTCTTCCATCGAGGCGGCCGTCTCTTCCAGGCTGGCGGCCTGCTGCTCGGTGCGCCGCGACAGGTCGTCGTTGCCGGCGGCGATCTCGCTGGAGGCGCTGTTGATGCTCAATGCGGCGCTCTGGATGCGGCCGACGATGCCGGCCAGCTGTTCGGCGGTGGCGTTGGCGTCGTCGCGCATCCTGGCGAACACGCCATTGAACTCGCCGTGCATGCGCGCGCTCAGGTCGCCGGCGGCGATGGCCTGCAGCAGTGTGGACAGCGCTTCCAGGTTGCCGTCGGCGGTGGCCATCAGCTGGTTGAGGCTGGCGACCATGGCGCGGAAGTCGTACTGGAAGCTGTCGGCGTCGCCGCGCACGCTGAAGTCGCCGGCCGCGGCGGCGGAGGCGAGCTGGTTGATCTCGCGGTTCATCGCGGTCAGGTTCTGCTTGACCGTGTCCATGGTCTCGGTCAGCACGGCTTTTTCGCCGGGCAGGCGATCCATGTCCTCGCTGAGGTCGCCGATCGCGTAGCGGCCCATGATCTGCGCCAGGCGCAGCTTCACCGCGATATGCGAGGCGGCCAGCGCGTTGCTGTCGCGGACCATGCGTCCGTAGTCGCCGGGGAAGGCGCTCTCGTCCATGCGGAAGCTGATCTGGCCGGCGTCGTGGCGCTGCGCCATTTCCTTCTGCGCATCGAGCACGGCGCGCAGTTGTTCCTGCATGCGCTGCAACGAACCGAACAAGCGGCCCAGCTCGTCGTTGCGCTGGTAGTGGATGCGGCTGTCCAGGCGCCCGGCGGCGACGGCGCCGGACACCTCCACGGCCTTGGCCAGCGGCACGACCACCAGGCGCCGCAGCAGAATGTAGAGACCGGCGCTGAGCAGCAGCGCCGCGCACAGGCCGACCGCGGCGATGGTCCACAGCAGCGAGCGCGCCTGGGCCATCAGCAGCGCGCGCGGCACCGCCACGCCCAGCGCGAAACGCTCCTGTGCCTGGCCGATCTGCAGCGGTACGTACACTTCGATGTCGGTGGCTCCGGTCTGCGCATCGGCGACTTCGCGGGTCACGCTCTCGCCCTTGGCGATGGCGGCCAGCAAGGCGCGCGTGGCCGGGTCGTTCAGCTTGTTGCCGACCTTGGTCGCGTCGCGATCGGCAATGATCGCGCCGCCGGGCGACAGCAGGCGCACGCGGCCTGCGCCGAGCGGGCGCAGCTTGGACAGGCGTTCCTGCAGCTTGGCCAAGCCGAAGTCGGTGGTCACCACGCCCAGGAACTTGCCGTCCTCGAGCACCGGCGTGGTCAGCGTGGTCATCAGCACCTTGTTGCCGCCGATCTCGTACACGTAGGGTTCCACCACGGTCGGGCGGCGCTGCTGGCGCGCCTTCAGATACCAGTCGCCGGAGCCGGGCACCTCGTAGTCGCGCAGCGGCTCGCGCACCTGCTTGTCGCCCTGCCAGGCCCAATACACCATGTAGCGGCCGCTGGCGTCGTGGCCCTCGGCGTTGGCATAGGTGCTGTCCTTGCCGTCGAACGCCTGCGGCTCCCACAGCGTGCCCAGACCGGTCCAGTCCGGGTGCTGGCGCAATTCGCGCAGCACGATATCGCTGAACGTCTCGCGCACCTTGCCGTCCTGGTTGCGCTGTGCCAGCAGACTGTTGGCGAAGACCTGGTTGGACACGAAGGCCGCGCCGATGTCGCTGGAAATGCGTTGCGCTTCCAGGTGGGCGGCATCGGTCATGCCCGCTTTCGCCGAGGCGAGCAGCGCATCGCTGCTGCGCACGTAGATGATCGCGGCGGTCACGCCGAAACACAGCAGGGCGATCGCGGCCACGCCGAGCATCAGGCGGGTGGCGACGCTGGTGAAGCGGGGGGCTGGAGTCTGGCTCATGGGGTTCATCGACTGGCAGAAATGGAGAAAGACACGGATGCCGATCCATTCACACGCTGCGGTGCGACGTCGAGTACGCGGCGCGAGCGGCCCGGAACTATCCTGTGTCGAATGCTTATCGGCACTGCGTCCCGGAAATTGAATCGGCCGCAGGGACACTGCGGCCGATCGGACCCTCACGCGGCGGCGGCGCTCGCTGCCGCCGGACTCAGAACTCCTGCCATTCGGTCGCCGTGCCCACCGCGGCCAGCGCACGCGGGCGCGGCGCCTGGCGCAGCGGTGGACGCGCGGCCGCTGCGCTGCGCAGGACCGGCCGGGCCGGAGCGACGGCGTCGTTGGCGGCCTCGATCTTGAACACCGCCACGGCGCCGCTGAGCTGGCCGGCCTGTTCTTCCATCGCGCGGGCGGCGGCGCTGGCTTCCTCGACCAGGGCGGCGTTCTGCTGGGTGGTTTCGTCCATCTGATTGACGGTCTGGTTGACCTGCTCGATGCCGGCGTACTGTTCCTGCGAGGCGGCGGAGATCTCGCCCATGATGTCGGTGACGCGCTGCACCGAGGACACGATCTCGGTCATGGTCTGGCCGGCCTGGCGCACCAGGACCGAGCCGTTGGACACCTGGTTGACCGAGTCGTCGATCAGGCTCTTGATCTCCTTGGCGGCACCGGCCGAGCGTTGGGCGAGGGTGCGCACTTCGCTGGCGACGACGGCGAAGCCACGACCCTGTTCGCCGGCGCGCGCCGCTTCCACCGCCGCATTCAAGGCCAGGATGTTGGTCTGGAAGGCGATGCCATCGATGACGCTGATGATGTCGGCGATCTTCTTCGACGACGCCTCGATGCCGCTCATCGTGGTCACGACCTGACCGACCACGTCGCCGCCTTGCGCCGCGACAGATGCCGCACCGACGGCGAGCTGGTTGGCCTGGCGCGCGTGCTCGGCATTCTGCTTCACGGTGGAGGTCAGTTCTTCCATCGAGGCGGCGGTCTCTTCCAGGCTGGCAGCCTGCTGCTCGGTGCGGCGCGACAGGTCGTCGTTGCCGGCGGCGATCTCGCTGGCCGCGGCATTGATGCTGAGCGCGGCGGTCTGGATGCCACCGACGATGCTGGCCAGCTGTTCGGAGGTGGCGTTGGCGTCGTCGCGCATCTTGGCGAATACGCCGCTGAAGTCGCCGTGCATGCGTGCGGTGAGGTCGCCGGCGGCGATGGATTGCAGCATCGTGGACAGTGCGTCGAGGTTGCCGTCGGCGGTGGCCATCAGCTGGTTGAGGCTGTCGACCATGGCGCGGAAGTCGTGCTGGAAACGCTGCGCATCGCCGCGCACGCTGAAGTCGCCGGCCGCCGCGGCATCGGCGAGCTGGCCGATCTCGCGGTTCATCGCACTCAGGTTCTGCTTGACCGTGTCCATCGTCGTGCTCAGCACCGCCTTCTCGCCGGGCAGGCGGTCCATGTCCTCGCTGAAGTCGCCGATCGCATAGCGGCCCATGATCTGGATCAGGCGCATCTTCACCGCGATATGCGTAGCGACCAGGCCGTTGCTGTCGCGGACCATGCGCCCGTAGTCGCCGGGGAACGCGCTCTCGTCCATGCGATAGCTGATCTGGCCGGCGTCGTGGCGCTGCGCCATTTCGGTCTGCGCGGCGATCACCGCGCGCAACTGGGTCTGCATGGTGCCCATGCTGGCCAGCAAGCGCCCGGTTTCGTCGCGCGATTGGGTATCGATGTGGTTGTCCAGCTTGCCCGAGGCGATGGCATCGGCGACCGAGATGGCCTGGCCCAGGCGCTTGACCATCTGCCGGCGGATCACCAGGCCCATGCCCACGGCGACCAGGATCGCGACCAGGCTGCCGAGCAGCACCGACCAGGTGCCCTGCGTGCGCACCGCGGCCAACTGTTCGCTGCGCTTGACCAGCAAGCCGTTTTCCTCGTCGGCGAATGCGCCGAGCAGCGAGCGGATCTTGCCCATCGCGGCGCGATCGCGGCCTTCGCCGAATGCGGAAAGCACCTGATCCTGGCTGTTGGGCGCCGCACGCAGGGCGATGATCTGCTGTTCGCTCTGCAGCAGTTCCTGATACTCGGTCTGCAGCTGCGCCAGGCGCGCCTGCTGCCGCGGATTGTCCGCGGTCAGGCGCTTGGCCTCGGCGAAGCTCTTGTCGAAGCCGGCCTGGCCGAGAGCGAAGGGCTGCAGATAATCCTTGTTGTTCGACAGCAGATAGCCGCGGGTGCTTGTCTGCACGTTCAGTACATTGGCCTGCATCAGTTCGCCCGTGGCCAGCACCTTGAAGGTGTGCTCGTTGATCGCGACAGCGTCGTTGAGCTTGAACTGGCTGCGCAGCCCGATCGCGCCAACGATGAGCAGCACCAGCACGACGGCGCCGAAGCCGATGGCGAGTTGGGCCGACAGGGGCAAATTCTTGGTCTTCATCGATGGATCCCGAAATTGAGGATGAAACGGGCTATGAAAGGAGGACTGAGCGCGGCGGATGCCGATCGCTGCATCCATGTCCTCTGTAACGGCCGGTCCATGGCCAAGTTCAATCGATTTCTCGGCCGCAATAGATAGTCTCAGTCAATCGTTATTGGATGTTCTGCTATGCGGTGGCTTGGATTTGGCCGGTTAAGGCCCGCCATGCGGTGCGTTTGTGGTCTGTGCCACGGAAAAAGCGTGTGACGTATCAAGGCCGGCCAAGATCGGCACTGGGTCCCAGAACGCGACTCGGCCGCGGAGATTCCGCGGCCGACTTCTATTGCGTTGCGCTCCGGTCAGGCGGCAGCCGGGTTCTGGTCGCCGCCGTTGCGGTGTGGTCTGCACCTTTGCGGTTATGCCTGACGCAACTGCGCCGGCTGGCTGCGCAGGGCAGGGCGGTTTGCAGACGCCGCGTTGGCCGCCTCGATCTTGAACACGGCCACGGCTGCGGTGAGCTGGCCGGCCTGGTCTTCCATCGAGCGCGCGGCGGCCGTGGCTTCTTCCACCAGCGCCGCATTCTGCTGCGTCGCTTCGTCCATCTGGGTCACGGTCTGGTTGACCTGTTCGATGCCGGCGTACTGCTCCTGCGAGGCGGCGGAGATCTCGCCCATGATGTCGGTGACACGCTGCACCGAGGACACGATCTCGCTCATGGTCTGGCCGGCCTGGCGCACCAGCGTCGAGCCCTCGGCGACGCGGGTCACCGACGCGTCGATCAGGTTCTTGATCTCTTTGGCCGCACCGGCCGAGCGCTGGGCGAGGGTACGCACTTCGCTGGCGACGACGGCGAAACCACGGCCTTGCTCGCCGGCACGCGCCGCTTCCACTGCCGCGTTGAGCGCCAGGATATTAGTCTGGAAGGCGATGCCGTCGATGACACTGATGATGTCGGCGATCTTCTTCGACGAGGTCTCGATGCCGCTCATCGTGCTCACCACCTGGCCGACCACATCGCCACCTTGCGAGGCGACCGCGGCAGCACCGACCGCAAGCTGATTGGCTTGCCGCGCATGCTCTGCGTTTTGCTTGACCGTGGAGGTCAGTTCTTCCATCGAGGCTGCAGTCTCTTCCAGGCTGGCCGCCTGCTGCTCGGTGCGCCGCGACAGGTCGTCGTTGCCGGCGGCGATCTCGCTGGCCGCGGCATTGATGTTGACCGCCGCGGTCTGGATGCGGCCGACGATGCCGGTCAACTGGTCGGCGGTGGCGTTGGCGTCGTCGCGCATCCTGGCGAACACGCCATGGAACTCGCCATCCATGCGCGCGGTCAGGTCGCCGGCGGCGATCGACTGCAGCAGCGCGGACAGCTTGCCGAGGTTGCGGTCGCTGACCTCCATCATCGCGTTGAGGCCTTGCACCATCGCCTGGAAGTCGTGCTGGAAGTGCTCGGCGTCGCCACGCGCACTGAAGTCGCCGGACGCGGCGGCAGCGGCCAGGCGCTTGATCTCGGTGTTGATCGCCAACAGGCTCGCCTTGGCCGCGTCCATCGATTGGTGCAGCACCGCGCGGCTGCCGGGCAGGCGCCGGGCGTCGCGGCGCAGGTCGCCGTTGGCGTATTCGTTGAGCACCGCGATCGCATCGACGATGGCGTCCAGGTGCTCGAACATCATGGTGTTGATGCCCTGGCTCAGGTCGCCGTACACACCGGGGAAATCCAGTGGCATGCGGTGGGAAATGTCCTTGTCGGCATGCAGCTCGATCATCAGCGACGTTTCCCGGGAAAAGCGCTGTAACTGCGACTGCATCCTGTCCATCGCATTGAGCAGGCGCCCGGGCTCGTCGCGGGCCTGGGTGCCGACGTCGTTGTCCAGGCGGCCGTCGGCGATCGCCTCGGCGGCACGGGTGGCGCGGTTCAGCGGCTGGGTCAGGCTGCGGGTGATCGTCCAGGCCAGCAGGCCGCTGATCAACAGCACCGCTGCGCCGCCGATGAGCAGCTTGAGCCGGTTCTGGGTCATCGAGGACAGCGCTGCTGCATATGCCTGCCTGCTCACACGCTGCTGCAGCTCGGCATTGGCGCGGATCGCGGCCTGTTGCTGGTCCATGGCCACCGACGCTGCACCCAGCAGCAAGGCCTGCGACTGTGCATTCTGGTCCTTTTCGCCGAGCTGCAATACCTGGTTGTTGAGCGCGACCGAGACGTCGCGCCGCTTATTGATCAAGTCGATGGCCTGCCGTTCGATGGCATTGCTCGGCATGGCCGCGAGCGCATCGTGGGCCACCTTGTAGCGGGCACGGTTGGCGTTGACGAAATCCAACACGCGTTGGTTGGCTGCGTCGCCTTGGACGATGGTGATGTCGCGCAGCCCGATTGCGACATTGGTGTTGGCGTCGAGCATTTCGTTCGACAGCCGGATCTTTTCCATGTTGCCGTTGACGATGGAGTCCAGTTGCCGATGCGCGTTGGTCATGCTCGCCAGTCCGATGGCCACCAGTAGCCCGGACAACAGGATCAGGATGCCGAATGCGGCGCCCAGGCGGCGCCCGACGTTGTAGCGTTCGAGGATTGCGTTCATGTCAGACCTTGCTTCATCTGCGATGGATGGATGGCTCCCGGCGATGCGCGACCGAGTGCCAGTGCCTGCGTGGATCGCTGCGTCGCGATGCCACAATCCGGATATCGACGACGCATGAGGAAACTTTGCTGCCTGCGTTCGGTCGCGTTTGCGTCGCGGTTAAGAAGCTGTCTGGCAGCTTTGCGGGCGCTGCAACAGCGACGTTTCTCCGACAGGCACGGTGGTTTTCTGCGCCGGTCGCGCCGCGCGCGGCCGCCATTGTCCTTGTCTGTGCAAACTGGTCCTTTCGCGTGTGTCGGATGCGGCGAGGGGATGTATCTGCACCGCAAAACGCAAAAGCCCCGGCATCGCTGCCGGGGCTTGGGTCTTGCTGGCCGCGCAGCGCGCGGCGATCCGCCAGGAACGATCAGGCCGCTTGCGGCACCTTCAGCGAACGCACCAGCCCGCCGATGTCCACGATCAGGGCGACGCGGCCGTCGCCGAGGATGGTGGCGCCGGAAATGCCGCCGATGCGCCGGTAGTTGTTCTCGATGTTTTTGACCACCACCTGCTGCTGGCCGACCAGTTCGTCCACTTCCAGCGCGATCTTCTGGCCGTCGGCCTCGACCACCACCACCAGCGGGTCGGCCTGCTCGGTGCGGCCGTAGCCGTACGAATCGCTGAGCGAGAGGATCGGCAGGTATTCGCCGCGGACCCGCAATACGCGGCCTTCGCCGGCCATGCTGCGGATGTCGTCGGGCTGCGGCTGCAGCGCTTCGAGCACGTAGGCCAGCGGCAGGATCAGGGTCTCGCCAGCGACCGACACGGTCATGCCGTCCAGGATCGCCAGGGTCAGCGGCAGCCGGATCAGCACGCGGGTGCCGCGGCCGGAATTGCTTTCCAGCTGCACTTCGCCGCCCAGGCCCTGGATGTTGCGGCGGACCACGTCCATGCCCACGCCGCGGCCGGACAGGTCGGTGACCGCGTCGGCGGTGGAGAAGCCGGGGGCGAAGATCAGGTCCCACACCTGCGCGTCGGTCGGGTTGTCCGGAACCGCCAGGCCGCGTTCGGCGGCCTTGGCCAGGATGCGTTCGCGGTTGAGGCCGGCGCCGTCGTCGCTGACTTCGATGACGATATGCCCGCCCTGGTGCGAGGCGGCCAAAGTGATGGTGCCGGTTTCGTCCTTGCCGGCGGCGCGGCGCGCTTCCGGCATTTCCAGACCGTGGTCGATCGAATTGCGCACCAGGTGCACCAGCGGATCGGCGATCTTCTCGATCAGGCCCTTGTCCAGCTCGGTGCCTTCGCCGATGGTGCGCAGCCGCACCTGCTTGCCGAGGCGGGTGGACAGGTCGCGGACCAGGCGCGGGAAGCGGCGGAACACCGCATCCACCGGCAGCATGCGCACGCCGATCACCGCTTCCTGCAGGTCGCGGGTGTTGCGTTCGAGCAGGTCCAGGCCGGCGAACAGGCGTTCGGCGTGGGCCGGGTCGAGATCGCCGGAGACCTGCTTGAGCATGGCCTGGGTGATGACCAGTTCGCCGACCAGATTGATCAGCGCATCGACCTTGTCGACGCTGACCCGGATCGAGCTTTCCGCTTCGTGCGCGGCGGCGGCATTGCCGGCCGGCGCATTGGCGGCGACGGCGGCGGCCGGCGCGGCGGTGGCGCTGGCCGGCGGCTGCGCCAGGGTCGGGGCGGGCGCGTTGGCCAGGCTCGGCGGCGGCACGGCGCGGATGTCCAGTTCGCAGTCGTCGATCACCCAGGCGAAGGTGTCTTCGATCGCGCTGCGCGGCACCTTGGCGACCAGGCCCAGGTCCCACGCCAGATAGGCCTCGAGCGGGTCGAGGTCGCTGAAGCCGGGCAGGCGCGCGGTGCGGCAGGCGACCTGCAGCGGGCCGAGGTGTTCGAGTTCGCGGATGATGCGCAGCGGGTCGTTGCCGCTCATGAACAGCGACGGCGCCGGGGTGAAGCCGATCTGCCAGGCTTCCGGTTCGGCCGGCTGGTTGGCGGCCGGGGTCGCGACGGGCGCGGCGGCGGCGTTGCCGTTGAGGGCGTGCTGCAGGCGGTCGTGCACCGCCTTGACCGCGACCGGATCGGCCGGGGTGCCGTGCTCGGCTTCGCGCAGCAAGGCGCGCAGCACGTCCACCGACCCCAGGATCGCATCGATCGCGTGCGCTTCCACTTCGCGCTTGCCCGAGCGCAGCTCGTCGAGCAGCGTCTCCAGCACGTGGGTCAGGCCGGCCATCGCCTCGAAGCCGAAGGTGGCGGCGCCGCCCTTGATCGAGTGCGCGGCGCGGAACACCGAGTTGATCACTTCGGGATCGCGGTTGCCTTCTTCCAGCGACAGCAATCCGGCTTCCATCGCGTCCAGCCCTTCGCGGCTTTCCTCGAAGAAGGTGGCGTGGAAACGTTGCAGGTCCATGCTCATGGGCGGGGAATCCGGAAAAAGGGTGGAGAGGAAATCAGCCCAGGACTTTCTGGACGGTGGCGATCAGCTGTTCCGGGTTGAACGGCTTGACCAGCCAGCCGGTGGCGCCGGCGGCCTTGCCTTCGGACTTCTTGTCCGCCGCCGACTCGGTGGTCAGCATCAGCATCGGCGTGAACTTGTAGTCCGGCAGCTGGCGCAGCGCGCGGATCAGCGAGATGCCGTCCATGTTCGGCATGTTGACGTCGGTGACCACCGCGTTGAAGCGCTGGCCCTGGGCGCGGCCGAGCGCGACCTGGCCGTCTTCGGCTTCCTCGACCGCGAAACCGGCCGAGGTGAGGGCAAAGGAGACCATCTGGCGCATCGACGCCGAATCGTCCACCACCAAGATACGTGCGCTCATGCGGCGTTCTCCACAGATTTCAGGTTGTCAGGGGTTGCAGGAAGGCCCAGCGATGCGCTGACCCCTAGCAGACGTGCCGCGTCGCGGAACGTGTCGTTGCAGGTTGCGAACACGGTGCTCTTGCCGTCCTTGCGACGTGCATCGACGAATGCGCACAGCACCTGCACGGATGCGGTATGGATGCGGCGGACCTCGCCGGCGTCCAGCTGCAGCTCGTCGTCCGACGCCAGGAACGGGGTCAGCCGTTGTTTCAGGTCGGCGCTGGTCTCGATGCCGAGATCTTCGCCAAGGGTCACTGTGCTCATCATTGCTCCGCACGGAATGGTTCTAGGGCAGATAACGGCCAATGCGCGGGAAGCTTTAGCGGCGCATCGGGAAAGTGCGGCAGGGTTGGCAGTTGCCGGGCCGCCGCCGTGGTGGTGCGTTGCCGCCGGCTTGGGCCCAGGTTGGGCCGTGCCGCATGCGGCCGTTGGGCAGCGCGGCGCCTGGGCGCGGCGCACGGCACTGCGTCGTTGCGGGGTGCTTGTCGACACAAGCTCCCTTTCTTGCCTGTCTTGACCCGCACGTGCGCAAGCACGGCGCGCCTGTCCTTACGCGTTCAGTGCAGCAGTTGCTCGGCGTCGAGCAGGATCATCGGCTGCTGCCCCAGCCGCGCCACGCCGCGGAACAGGTGGTTGGAGATGCGGCAGATGCGGGCATTGTCCGGCGGCTCGATCTGCTGGTCGGTGAGGCTGGCCACGTCCTCGACCGCGGATACGCGCAGGCCCAGGGTCTCGCCGTTCTCTTCCAGCACCACCACCCGGGTCAGCATGTCCATCTCGATCGGCGCGGCGCCCAGGTGGATGCCCAGGTCGATCACCGGCACCACCTGGCCACGCAGGTTCATGATCCCCAGCATCGCCGTCGGGGTGCCGCGCAGCGCCAGCAGCGGCACCGGCAGCACCACTTCCTGCACCTTCAGCAGTTCCAGCGCATAGGCCTGTTCGCCGCAGCGCAGGCGCAGCCAGCGGGTGCTGCGGTCCGGCGCGCGGCGCTGGTGCGGGGAGGCTTCGTGCGGCGTGCTCGGGGCCATGAATGCCTGCAGGTTGGGCGGCAGCCGCGCGCCCGCGGCCTGCGCGCGCTCGGCCTCGACGCGGCGTTCCGGCGGCACTGCCATCGGCGGGCGCTTGGTCGCGCGCGCGGAGGCGGCATCGTCTTCGGCGGCCAGGTCGCGCGGCGGTGCGGCGGCGCGTTGCATCTCCATCGCCGCGACCACCTCCAGATCGGCGTCGCGCTCGGCGGCGGACGGCGCCTGCTGCGACATGATCCCGGCCAGGGCCGGGTCGGCGTCGGCTTCGGCCAATACCGCGGCGGCGAGTTCTTCCGGGGTGGGACCGGCCGGCCTGGGCGCCAGGGCCTGCTGCGACATGATGCCGGCCAGGGCCGGATCGGCGTCGGCTTCGGCCAGGACCGCGGCGGCGAGTTCTTCCGGGGTGGGGCCGGCCGGCTTGGGTGCCAGGGCCTGCTGCGACATGATGCCGGCCAGGGCCGGATCGGCGTCGGCTTCGGCCAGGACTGCGGCGGCAAGTTCTTCCGGGGTGGGACCAGCCGGCTTGGGCGCCAGGGCCTGCTGCGACATGATGCCGGCCAGGGCTGGATCGGCGTCGGCTTCGGCCAGGACCGCGGCGGCGAGTTCTTCCGGGGTGGGACCAGCCGGCTTGGGCGCCAGGGCTTGCTGCGACATGATGCCGGCCAGGGCCGGATCGGAATCGGCTTCGGCCAGTACAGCGATAGCGATTTCCTCCGCGGAGGGGACCACCGGCGCGGGCGCTTCGACGGCGCGCACCGGTTCCGGCGCCGGTGCGGCGCTGGCCGCGGCGAGCGTGGCCTGGCGTTCGGCGTCGCGCTCTTCGGCGATCACGTCGTGCAGCAGGCCTTCCAGATAGTCGTCGATGACCCCGGGCGTGTTCATGCGGCCTGCTCCATCGGCACGGCGTCGCTGGAGATCAACCATTCCAGCGCGCGGCGGTAGGCGGCCAGGCCGCGGCCGGGGTAGTCGCCCGGAACGCCGGCCACCGTCAACGCCTTGACGTTGCAGATCTTGGTGTCGACCGGGATCGCGTCTTCCCAGACCCGCTCGCCGTAGCTGTCCTGCATCTGCTTGAGGGTGTCGTTGCCGGCGCGGGTACGCTTGTCGAACAGGGTCGGCAGGATCGAGGCGGGCAGGGGACGGCGGCGCGAGCGCTCGACCATGTCCACGGTGCGAACCATGCTGGCCAGGCCGTGCAGTGCCAGCGGCTCGGCCTGGGTCGGGATGATCACCCGGTCGGCCGCGGCCAGCGCGTTGATCATCAGCAGGCCCAGGGTCGGCGGGCAATCGAGCAGGATGTAGTCGTGCTGGCCGGCATGCCGTGCCATCGCCTGCTGCAGCGCCAGGCCCAGCCCGGGCTGGTTGGCGCTGCGCCGCTCCAGCGTGGCCAGCGCGGTCTGCCCGCAGACGTAGCTCAGGCGCTCGATGGCGCTGTCGCGGGCCAGTGCGGCCAGGTCGCTCGGCGGCGTGGCGAACAGGTCCAGCACGCCGCTCGGCGGCGGATCCTGCGGCACGTCGAAGGCGCGGGTCAGCGAGGCGTGCGGATCGAGATCCAGCATCAGCACGCGGTGGCCGAGCATGGCCAGGCCACGGCCCAGCGCCAGCGTGCTGGTGGTCTTGCCCACGCCACCCTTCTGGTTGGCAATCGCCCAGATGCGCATCAGTTCACTCCTTCAATGGCGGCAGGTACCGCGCGGGGCTGGCCGGCATGGCCGGCAGCCACCGCGGCGGCATGTAGCGGGGTCGCCGGCGCGGCGCCGGCGGTATTGGTCAATCGGTCTTGCGGCGACGGCGTGCCGGTGGCGGCGATGGGTGCCGCGGCGCTGCCGCTGTCGGGACCGCCGGCGTCGGCCAGGATCACCAGCACCACGCGGCGGTTGGCGTTGCGGCCGGCCTGGCTGTCGTTGTCGGCACGCGGGCGGAACTCGCCGTAGCCGATCATCGACAGCCGCGACGGTTGCAGGCCCTGGTCGGCGAACAGGTGCACCACGCTGGCCGCGCGCGCCGCCGACAATTCCCAGTTCGACGGGAACTGCAGGGTGGCGATCGGGCTGTTGTCGGTATAACCCTCCACGCGCACGCCGTTGGGCACCGGCACCAGCACCTGCGCCAGCTGCGCCAGGGTGGCGCGGGCGCTCTGGTCCAGCGACGCGGAGCCGGAGCCGAACAGGATGTCGCTGTTGATCTCCACTTCGATCCACAGCCCGGCGTGGCGCACGGTGATCAGCTTCTTCTGGATCAGCGGCGCCAACGCGGCGCCGAGCCGGTCGGCGATGCCGTCGAGCTGGCGTTGCGCGCGCCGCAGCTGGTCCTCGTCGCGCAGCGCGCTGGCCGAGCGCAGCGGCGAGGCCGAGGGCAGCCGGTTCGGGTCGGGCAGGGACAGCGCCGGGCTGGACTTGATCGGGGTCGGGCGCGCGCCGCCCTGGCCCTGCATCAGGTGATCGCCGACCTGCACCGGGCTCATCGTCCGCGGCGCGCCGCCGAAGGCGGTGCTCATCGCGTCGGCCATGACCCGGTACTTGGCCTCGTTGACCGTGGACAGCGCGTACATCACCACGAAGAAGGCGAGCAGCAACGTCATCAGATCGGCATAGGGGATGGCCCATGCCTCATGGTTGACGTGATCTTCGTGCTGACGCTTGCGGGCCATAGTGGTGGGTCAATGCAAGAAGCCGGCCAGCTTCGATTCGATGTTGCGCGGGTTCTCGCCCTGGGCGATGGCGATGAGCCCTTCGATGATCATTTCGCGCTCGCCGCTGCTGTGCTTGATCACGCTCTTGAGCTTGCTGGCCATCGGCAGGAACAGCAAATTGGCCGAGGCGATGCCGTAGATGGTGGCGGTGAACGCGGCGGCGATGCCGTGGCCGAGCTTGCTCGGGTCGGCGAGGTTCTTCATCACCGCGATCAGGCCCAGCACCGCGCCGATGATGCCCAGCGTCGGCGCATAGATGCCCATGCCTTCGAACACCTTGGCCGCGGCCAGGTCGCAGTGTTCCTGGCCGTCCAGGTCGATTTCCAGCATGTGCCGGATCGATTCCGGCTCCACCCCGTCGACCAGCATCTGCAAACCCTTGCGCACGAACGGGTCGGGCTGCTGCTGCACCTGGTTCTCCAGGCCGAGCAGGCCCTGGCGGCGGGCGATGTTGCTCCACTCCACGATCTGCTGCAGCAGCGCCTGGCGATCGCTGGCCGGCGGATGCAGGATCCACTTGGCGATCTGGAACGCGCGCCTGAACACCGCCGGCGGGGTATGCACCAGGATTGCGGCGACGGTGCCGACGATCACGATCACGAACGCGGCCGGCGACCACAGCGCGGAAACGCCGGCGCCCTTGAGGATGCTGCCGCCGACCAGCGAGGCGATCGCCAACAGCAAGCCAATGAGACTGAGTTTGTCCATGCAGGAAATATCGGCAGCGAGGGGAGGGACTTGATGGGGCGGCCGGGATTGGGAGTCGGGATTGGGGATTCGAGACGCCCGGCCGGTGGCGGTCGAGCCGCGGATCGGCGAGCGCGCGGCACCCTGTAGGAGCGGCTTCAGCCGCGACGCGTTACAGGTAAGGCGTCGCGGCTGAAGCCGCTCCTACAGGAAAGCGCGGCTGGCAACCGCCGTTGAACTTACCGGCAGGCCGATGACACTTTGGGTGTCGCATCGCCAGCCAGCGATCCGCACCGGGACAGCCTTCGAATCCCCAATCCCGGCCTTCGATCAGCTCTTCAACCCATCCACATCTAGGATCAACGCCAGCCGGCCATCGCCGATCAGGGTCGCGCCGGCGTAGCCAGGCAGGCCGCGCAGTGCGCGCGGCAGCGGCTTGATCACCACTTCCTCGCGGCCGCGGACCTGGTCTACGACCAGGCCCATGCGCGATTCGCCGGCCTGCAGCACCACCACGGTCAGCAGCGGCAGTTCCGGCGCTTCGATGTTCAACCAGTGGCGCAGGTCCACCAGCGGCAAGGTATGCGATTGCCGGTCGAGTACGGCGCGGCCGTCGAACCAGCCCAGCGCGCGGCGCGGCGCGTGCAGCACTTCCACCACGCGCGCCAGCGGCAGCGCATAGACGGTGTCGCCGGCCTGCACCAGCAGGGTCGGCAGGATCGCCAGGGTCAGCGGCACGCGGATCAGGAAGCGGCTGCCGCGGCCCAGTTCGGACTGGATCTGGATCTGCCCGCTGAGTTCGCGGATGCGCGACTGCACCACGTCCATGCCGACGCCGCGGCCGGAGATGTCGGTGACTTCGGACTTGGTCGAGAAACCGGGCAGGAACACCAGGTGCAGGCATTCCTCGGTGGTCAGGCGCGCGGCGGCTTCCGGATCGATCAGGCCCTTCTCGCGCGCCTTCTGCCGCAGGCGTTCGGGGTCGATGCCGGCGCCGTCGTCCTGCACTTCGATGCTGACGTAGTCGCCTTCCTGCTGCGCCGACAGGCGCACGTGGCCGCCGCGCGGCTTGCCGGTGGCTTCGCGCAGCGCCGGCGTCTCGATGCCGTGGTCGATCGCGTTGCGCACCAGGTGCACCAGCGGATCGGCCAGCGCCTCGACCAGGTTGCGGTCCAGTTCGGTGTCGGCGCCGATCAGTTCCAGGTCCACTTCCTTGTTCAGGGAGCGGGCGACGTCGCGCGCGACCTTGGGGAAGCGCGAGAACACCTTGCCGACCGGCTGCATGCGGGTGCGCATCACCGCCGATTGCAGGCGCGAGGTGGCGATGTCCAGGCTGCTGACCGCGCGGTCCAGTTCTTCGTCGCGCAGGCGCACGCGCAGGGTCTTGAGCCGGTTGCGCGACAGCACCAGTTCGCCGATCAGGTTGACGATCGCGTCCAGGCGCTTGGTGTCCACGCGCACGGTGTGTTCGGGTTCGGCGGCTTTGGCCGGCGCACCTGCGGGCTTGGCGCTCGGCGCCGGCCGCGGCGCGGCGGCCGGTACTGGCAGCGCGGCTGGCGCGGCGCCGCCGTGCAGCTGGTCGAGCAACGCTTCGAATTCGTCGTCGTCGATCATGTCGCTGTTGCCGCCTGCGGCGGGCAGCGGCGCGGCGACGGCGGCCTTGGCGCTGGGCGCGGCGGTTTCTTCGCCGCTGGTGGCGAACTGCGCGATCAGCTGCTGCGGCGCGCGCGGCGGTTCGCTGCCGCTGCCGAATGCGTCGAGCATCGACTGCAGGTAGTCCAGCGACTGCTGCGCGGCGTCGAAGTGCCGCGCCTGCAAGGTGGCCTGGCCGGCGCGGGCCTGGCCCAGGGTGTCCTCGGCGGCGTGGCACAGCTCGACCATGGCGTTGATCGCCAGAAAGCCGGCGCCGCCCTTGAGCGTGTGGAAACCGCGGAATACCGCGTTGAGCTGGTCGCTGTCCTCGGGCGCCTGCTCCAGCGACACCAACTGCTCGCCGAGCCGGTCCAGGATTTCCTGGGCCTCGATGATGAAGTCGGCAGCGATGTCGTCGGGGACGGCGCTCATGGCATTACAGTCCCAGTCCGGACAGCAGGTCGTCGGCGTCGTTCTGCGACACGCCGTGGCGGTCCAGTCCGGCCAGCGCCGGGCCGGCCAGGCTGCCATCGGGCTTCTTGTCTTCCTTCGGCGGCAGGCCGAGCGCGCCGAAGCCCTCGTGCACGCGGCGCACGATGGTCGCCACGCGGCGGATGATCTGCCCGGTCAGGTCCTGGAAGCTCTGCGCCAGGGCCATCTCGGTGAGGTTGTGGCGGATCTTGTCGAGGATCTCGCCCTGGTCGCCGGTCAGCCCGCCGGCGCGCAGCTGTTCGGCCAGCGCGCGGCATTCCTCGGCCAGGTCCAGGGTGCGGTGGCTGGCCTTCTCGGTCATCTCCACCACGTGGTCCAGGCGCGAGCAGGCGTCGTCCAGTTCGCCGGCTTCGCTGGGAATGACCGGCAGCTCGCCGAGCGCCTGGCCCAGGTCGCGCGCCAGCCGGCTCAGGCCCTGCATCATCGGCCGCGTGCGCCAGGCGGCGAGCGTGTCGATTTCCTTGCGCCAGGCGGTTTCGTCGCCGCGCTCCAGTGCGTCCAGCGCACCTTGCAGGCGTTCGATCAGGGCGCTGCGTTCGGCGGTGGCTTGCATCAGGCGGTCGCTCCCAGGCGTTCGAAGATCTTGCCCAGCTTCTCCTGCAACGTCTGCGCGGTGAACGGCTTGATGATGTAGCCGTTCACGCCGCACTGCGCCGCCTCGATGATCTGCTCGCGCTTGGCCTCGGCGGTCACCATCAGCACCGGCAGGTGCTTGAGCTTGTCGTCGGCACGGATGTTGCGCAGCAGGTCGATGCCGGTCATGCCGGGCATGTTCCAGTCGGTGACCACGAACTCGAACGGTGCCGAGCGCAGCGCAGCCAGCGCACTGTTGCCGTCTTCGGCCTCTGCAGTGTTGGTGAAGCCCAGATCGCCGAGCAGATTCTTGACGATGCGCCGCATCGTCGAGAAATCGTCCACGATCAAAATCCGCATGTTCTTGTTCACCGCTAACTCCCTTGGGTCTTATTCTTCGTCTTCCAGGCCGGCGTCTGCCGCTTCGAACGCTTTCAAGCGTCCGCGCAAGCGTACCGTGGCCTGGCCGTGGATCTGGCAGACGCGCGACTCGCTGACACCGAGCACCGCGCCGATTTCCTTCAAGTTCAATTCTTGTTCGTAGTACAGAGACAGTACCAGCTGCTCGCGCTCGGGCAGCAGCGCGATCGCCTTGCCCAGTTCGCGCCCGAACTCGCTGCGCTCGAGCATCTGCTGCGGATTGGGCCCGCCCTTGGCGATGGTGTCCAGCTCGCCGTGGTCTTCGACCCGCGATTCCAGGCTCAGCACCTGGCCGCGCGCGGCATCTTCCATCAATCGCAGGTATTCGGGAAGCGGCATGTCCATCGCGGCGGCCACTTCGTTGGCGGCGGCGGCGCGGCCGGTGCTCTGCTCGATCTTGCGGATCGCCGAGGCGGCGTCGCGGGCGCGGCGGTGCACCGAACGCGGCACCCAGTCGCCGCGGCGGATCTCATCGATCATCGAGCCGCGGATGCGGATCGAGGCGTAGGTCTCGAACGAGGCGCCCTGGTCGGCGTCGTAGCTGCGCGAGGCCTCGATCAGGCCGATCATGCCGGCCTGGATCAGGTCGTCGATCTCGACGCTGGCCGGCAGTCGCGCCGCCAGGTGGTGGGCGATGCGCCGCACCAGGTCCGAATGCTGGGCGATGTAGTCGTTGGAGCTGTTGCGCTGCACGGCGCGGTATTGGGCGGCGGCGTTCATGCGGCGACCCCCCGCTGGATGATCCGTTCGACGAAGAACTCGACGTTGCCGCGCGGCACGGTCGGCGCCTGCCAGCGCGAGGTGCGGCGGGCGATCTCGGCGATCGCCTGCGCCGACGGGCTGGACGGGTAGGCCTTGACCACCGGCTGCTGGCGCTGCACCGCCAGGCGCAGCCAGTCGTCCTGCGGCACGCAGCCCAGGTAATTCAGCGACACGTCGCCGAGGAACTTCTCGCACACCCGGCTCAGCTTGTCGTACAGCAGGCGGCCTTCGTTGAGGTCGCGGACCATGTTGGCCACGATCTGCACCCGGTCCACGCCGCGTTCGCGCGACAGCACCTTGATCAGCGCGTAGGCGTCGGTGATCGAGGCCGGTTCGTCGCAGACCACCACCACCGCGTCCTGCGCGGCCTGGCAGAAGGTCAGCACGCTGTCGGTGATGCCGGCGGCGGTGTCGATGATCATCACGTCCAGCTCGCGCTTGAGCTCGGAGAACACGTTGACCAGGCCGACGTGCTGGGCCGGCGGCAGCTCGGCCATGTGCCGGCGACCGGAGGCGGCGGGCACCACCATCAGCCCGTTGGGCATGTCGATCAGCACCTCTTCCAGGGTGCAGCGCCCGGCGACCAGGTCGGCCAGGGTGAATTTGGGGGTCAGCCCGAGCAGCACGTCGACGTTGGCCAGGCCAAGGTCGGCGTCCAGCAGCAGGGTGCGCTTGCCCATGTCGGCCAGCGCCATCGACAGGTTGACCGAGATGTTGGTCTTGCCGACGCCGCCCTTGCCGCCGGTCACGGCGATCGTGCGCACCGGGCCCAGCGGTTCGCTGCGCGTTGCCGACAGGGGGAAGGCATTGGTCAGATTGGCGTAATCACGCGACGGCATGGTTCTGCTCCGGAGTACAGGGCTTATCGGCAGCGCGCCGCAAATCTTCAAGGCGCAATACCAGGCTGGCGGCGTTGGCGCGGTGCAGGTCGTCCGGCACGCGCTGACCATCGGTCACCCAGGTGATGGGAAGCCGGTGGTCCGCGACCACCGACAGGGCACTGCCAAACCGCCCGGTTTCGTCAAGCTTGGTCAAGATCACCCCCTGCGGATCGGCGCCGGCAAACCGGCGCACCACCTCGTCCAGGTCGGAGAAATGAGCGTTGGCAGGGAGTACTAGCAAGGACCGGACCACTCGCGAGGCGCGCAGCCAGTGCAGCTGTGCGGCCAGGGCGCGGTCGCGCTGGCCCATGCCGGCGGTGTCGATCAGCACCAGCTTGTAGTCGCGCAGGCGCTCCAGCAGCTGCTGCAGGGCGGCGTCGCTGTCGGCCTCGTGCACGGCGATGCCGAGCTGGCGGCCGTAGCTGTGCAGCTGTTCGCGGCCGCCGACGCGGATGGTGTCGGTGGTGACCAGGGCCACGTCGCGGGCGGCGTGGCGCTCCAGGAAGCGCGAGGCCAGCTTGGCGATGGTGGTGGTCTTGCCGGCGCCGGTGGGGCCGATCAGGGCGATCACGCCGCCTTCCTCGATCGGATCCAGCGGGGCGATCGGCAGGCGCTTGGACAGCAGCCCCAGCATCAGCCCGCGGCCGCGGTGCAGTTCCAGGTCGGCGGGGATCTGCATCACCACGTCGCGGGTCAGGCCGCTGTCGAAGCCGTAGTCGTCCATCAGCTCCAGCGCCTGGGCGCGCACCGGCGAGCCGCGCAGGCGTTCGTCGGTGAGCCGGTTCATCTCGCGCTCGATCATCTGCCGCATCAGCGCCAGTTCGTCGCGCAGCTGAGTCAATTGTTCGTCGTTCTGCGCGACGGGGAAGCTGGCCACCGGCGCCAGCGTCGGCGGCGCCGGGATCCCGGCGCTGGCCGCAGGCGCGGCGGCCGGCAGCGGCACGACGTTCGCGGCGCTAGTCGCGGCGGCCGGGGTCAGCGACACGGCGGCGATGTCTTCCAGCCAGGCCGGCACCTCGGCGGCGATCGCGGCGGCGCTGGCGGCGGCGGCCGGGGCGGCCGGGGCGGCGAACGGGCTGGGCATCGGCACGCTGATCGGTGCGTTGCGGAACACGTCCTCGGAATGCGGAATTCGGCGAAGGGGGCGTCGGCGGGGACCGGGCAGGGGCCCGCGGCGCGGCGGCGGGACGGCTCGGCGCCGGCGCAGTGCCGGCCGGCATCGCCGAGGCGGCGATCGCGGCGGGCTGGGTCAGCGGCCGCGCCGGTGCGGCCTGCGCCACTGTCGCGGTGCTGCCGGCGTTGGCCATGGCGGCGGCCGGGGCACGGCGCTCGCTGATCGCGGCCATCATCGCCATCGCCGGGTTGGCGGCGGCCTTGGCCGCACGCGGCGCCGGATTGGCGGCCGACACCTGCAGCCGCGGCGCCGCCTCTTCCGGACGCGCCGCGTCCAGCGCCTGCTGCACCAGGGCTTCGTCGTAGTTGCTGGCGGCGACGATCTCGATGCCTTCGTCGGTGCGCCGGTTGGACAGGATCACCGCATCCGGACCGTGCTCGTCGCGGACCATGCGGAACGCGGTGCGCATGTCGGGGGCTACGAAGCGTTTGATCTTCATGGGTGGACGCCGGGATTCGGGAGTGGGGATTGGGGATTGGTCGCGGATGCCGCCGTTACGTGGCTGGTATCCGGTCGCCTTGCTCTGGTTGTCTTCGATCGTTTCACTGCTGTCTCTCTCCGCTCGCGGGGTCCGCTGTTGCGAATCCCGTATCCCAAATCACCAATCCCTGCCTGTCAGCTGATCGTTCCCACCAGCTTCAGCCGCTTGTCTTCCGGTACCTCGCTGTAGGACAGCACCGACAGCGAGGGGACGCTGTGGCGGACCAGCCTGGCCAGCGCGGCGCGGACTTGCGCCGGGACCAGCACCACGGCCGGTTCGTTGCGCGCTTCCTGCTTGCTGACGCATTCGGCCAGGCTCTGGTGCAGCCGCTCGGCCAGGCCGGGTTCCAGCGCGGCACCGTTGCCTTGGGTAGAGTCTTGCAAGACACGTTCCAATTGCGGGGCCAGGGTGTACACCGGCAGTTCGGCGGACATTCCCGAGATTTCCTGGACGATGAACCGGCCCAGGGCGTTGCGCACCGCAGCGGTGAGCACGCCGGGTTCTTGACTCTGCGGGGCCTGTTCGACCAGCGCCTCGACGATCTTGCGCAGCTGCCGCACCGGGATCTTCTCGATCAGCAGGTTCTGCAGCACACGCACCACCACCGACAGCGGCAGCGCCTTCGGGGTGAGGTCCTCGACCAGCTTCGGCGCGCTCTTGGCCAGCGTGGCCAGCAGCTGCTGCACCTCTTCGTGGCCGAGCAGTTCCGGGGCGTGCTCGCGGATCAGGTGCGACAGGTGGGTGGCGATCACCGTGGCCGGGTCGACCACGGTGTAGCCCATGGTCTCGGCCTGGGCGCGTTGGTGCGGCTGGATCCAGATCGCATCCAGGCCGAACGCGGGGTCCTTGCCGGCGATGCCGTCGATCTTGCCCAGCGCGCCGCCCGGGTCCAGCGCCAGTTCGCGATCGGGGTGGATGTCGGCGGTGGCCACCGGCACGCCGTGCACCAGCAGGCGGTAGGCGTTGGCCGGCAACTCCAGGTTGTCGCGGATGTGTACCGGCGGGATCAGGAAGCCGATGTCCTGGGTCAGCTTGCGGCGCACGCCCTTGATCCGCGCCATCAGTTCGCCGCCCTGGGTCTTGTCCACCAGCGGGATCAGCCGGTAGCCGACCTCCAGGCCCAGCGGATCGATCGGGCGCAGTTCGTCCCAGCCCAGTTCGGCGTTGGCCTGGGCGCCGGCGCTGGCCGCCTGCTGCGCCGGATCCGGCTTGGCTTCTTCCGGCAGCAGGCTGCGCTTCCACATTTTCCAGGCCAGCAGGCCCAGGATCAGCGCCAGCGTCAAGAAAGCGACGTTGGGCATGCCCGGGACCAGGCCGACCAGGCCCAGGATCGCCGCGGCCACCGCCAGCGCTTTGTGCTGGCCGAACACCTGGCCCATCATCGAGGCGCCCATGTCCTGCGAGCGCGAGGCGCGGGTGACCAGCATCGCCACCGCCGAGGACACCAGCAGCGCCGGCAACTGCGCCACCAGGCCGTCGCCGATCGACAGCAGGGTATAGGTGGACGCGGCCTGGCCCACCGGCATGCCGTGCTGCAGGACGCCGACCGCCATGCCGCCAATGAGGTTGATGAACAGGATCAGGATGCCGGCGATGGCGTCGCCGCGGATGAACTTGCTGGCGCCGTCCATCGAGCCGTAGAAGTCGGCTTCCTCGCGGACTTCCTCGCGCCGGGCCTTGGCCTCTTCGCGGGTCAGCAGGCCGGCGTTGAGGTCGGCGTCGATCGCCATCTGCTTGCCGGGCATGGCGTCTAGGATGAAGCGCGCGGTCACTTCCGACACGCGCCCGGCGCCCTTGGTGATGACCACGAAGTTGATGATGGTCAGGATCGCGAACACCACGATGCCGACCGCGTAGTTGCCGCCGATCACGAACTGGCCGAACGCCTCGATCACCTTGCCGGCGGCGCCGTGGCCGTCTTGGCCGTTGATCAGGATCACGCGGGTGGAGGCCACGTTCAGCGCCAGGCGCAGCATCGTGGTCATCAGCAGCACGATCGGGAAGATGCTGAACTCCAGCGGCCGCTTCACATAGACCACCGCCAGCAGCACCATCAGCGAGATCGCGATGTTGAAGGTGAACAGGGCGTCCAGCACCGGCGCGGCCAGCGGCACCACCACCATCGCCAGCATCGCCATCACGATCACCGGCGCGCCGAGGCCGTGCTTGATCATGTCCATCATCTTGCGCGTGTTCATTTGCGCGGCGGGCTGGCTCACGGCTTGCTCCCCGGGGCGAATTCATCGACCTCCAGCGGCGGCAACGGCGGCATCGGCCCGCTGCGCCAGGCGCGCAGCTGGTACACGTAGGAGAGGATCTGCGCCACCGCCGAATACAGTCTCACGGGAATTTCCTTGCCGAGTTGCCCTTCCCGATACAAGGCGCGTGCCAAAGGTGGCGCAGACACCACTGCGACGCGGTGCTGCTCGCCGATTTCGCGGATGCGGAAGGCCAGCTCGTCCACGCCCTTGGCGACCACGGTCGGCGCGCGCATGCGGCCGCTTTCGTATTTCAGCGCCACCGCGTAGTGGGTGGGGTTGACCACCACCACGTCGGCGCTGGGCACCGCCTCCATCATCCGCCGCTGCGACAGCTGCATCTGCATCTGCCGGATGCGGCCCTTGACCTCCGGGCTGCCCTCGCTTTCCTTCATTTCCCGGCGCACTTCGTCGCGGGTCATCATCAGTTTGCGGGTGTAGTTCCACTTCTGGTACGGCGCGTCGATCGCGGCCAGCAGCGCCAGCGCGCCGGCGGTGTACAGCAGCAGGTGCAGGGTGAAGCCCAGGCCGTCGCCGATGGCGGTCTCCAGGGGTTGCCGCATCAGGCTGCGCAGGCCGTCCACGTTGTTGGAGATGCACAGGGCGGCGGCGCCGCCGACGAAGCCCATGCGCAGCATCGACTTGAACAGTTCGGCCAGGCTTTCCGGGCCGTACAGCCGGGACAGCCCGGCCATCGGGTTGAGCCGTTCGAACTTGGGGATCAGCGCCGCGCCGGAGAAGCGCAGGCTGCCCATCAGGATCGGCGCCACGAAGCCGGCCGCCACGCAGATGCCGACCAGCGGCAGGGTCACCCAAAGCAGCCCCAGCAGCAATTCGCCGAAGTGGCCGAACAGCGCGTCCGGGTTGTCGTGCAGGCGCGGATCCGGGCGCAGCGCGGCCTTCATCCAGTTCGCCGCGCCGGCCGCCAGCGAGCCGGACATGCCCATCAGGGCGAAGATGCCGGCGCTGAACACCGCCGCCGTCGCCAGTTCGCGCGACTGCGGGATGTTGCCCTGCTCGCGTGCCTCGCGCAGGCGTTTTTCGGTCGGTTGTTCGGTTTTTTCGGTGCCTTCTTCGTTTTCGGACATGACGGTGAGGCGCGCCGGGCAGGGGATTCAACCCAGCCTCCTGCAAGGACCGTACCGTTCGCCGGACGGCGGCCCGCGGCGCGCTCCGCCGCGCCGACGCAGCCTAGTCCTGCTGCAGTTCCACGCGGTTGCGGCCCAGGTGCTTGGCCCGGTACAGGGCATCGTCGGCGCGGGCCAGCAATTGCTGCAGGCTCTCGCCTTGCCGGTACCAGGCCACGCCGATCGAGGCGGTGACCGCCAGGTGCTGCGTGCCGACTTGCAGCGGATGCCCGGAGACCGCCACGCGCAGGTTCTGCAAGCGCTCGTGGGACGGGGGCGGCAGTCCGGGCAGTACGCCCAGCAGTTCCTCGCCGCCGTAGCGGCCGATCTGGTCCGATTCGCGCAGATTGGCGTTCAGGCGCTGCGCGACCTTGGTCAGGACCGCGTCGCCGATCAGGTGGCCGTGCGTGTCGTTGATGCGCTTGAAGTGGTCCAGGTCGATCATCGCCACCGCCAGCGGCTGCTGCTCGGCCAGGCTGTGGCGCATCTGCGCGGCCAGCGCATCGAGGATGCCGGCGCGGTTGAGCAAGCCGGTCAGGGAGTCGTGCGAGGCCTTCACCGCCAGCGCGGCGCGGGCGATCTCCAGTTCGCGCTTGTCGTGCTCCAGTTCCTGGGTGCGCAGCGCGACCAGCTCGGCCAGGTGGCGCTCGCGCTGGCGCAGGCGGCGCTCGCGCCAGTGCAGCGCGGCGATCGCCAGCCCGCCGCCGAGCAGCGCGTACAGCGCCAGCATGGTCTGGCTGCGCCACCACACCGGCGCCACCGAGAACGCCACCCGCACCGGCGCCGAGGCGCTGTGCCGGTAGGCGTCGAGCAGCTGCAGTTCGAACGTGTAGTCGCCCGGCGCCAGCGGCGGATGTTCGATCTCGAAGTTGGGCGTGTAGATCCACTGCGTATGCGCGCCTTCGAAGCGGTAGCGCAGCGAGACCCGGTTGCGGTCGTCGTACAGGTCTGGCGATCCGGCCTCGATGTGCAGCGGCTCCTGGTTCCAGGGCAGGCGCGCGCCGGCCGCGATCGGATGGCCGCCGCGGCTGAATTCGCTCAGCGTCACCCCTGGCGCGTTGGCCTGGAACAGGCGTTGCGGGGCCAGGATGTGGCTGACGCCCTTGCTGGTGCCGATCCACACCGAGCCGTCGTGGTCCTCGAAGAACGCCGATTCGGAGATGTCGTCCCACAGCAGTCCCTGCGACTGGGTCAGGCGCGACCAGCGGCGGCCGTCGTAGACGTCCACGCCCTGGTTGTGGCCGATCCAGATCCAGCCGTTGCGGGTGCGCCGGATCAGGTAGATCTGCAGCTCGCGCTGTTCGGACTGCGCGCTCGGCCGCAACTGCAGGGTGTCGCCGTCGAGCCGGCCCTGCCACACGCCCGGGTTGTACAGCGCGGCCCAGACCTGGCCGTCTTCCTGGATCAGCAGCTTGCTGACCCATGGCTGCGCCGGCTTGCCATCCAGCTGCAGCCGGATCGGGGTCCAGGTGTTGCCGCGCAGCCGGAACACGCCGGCCGCGCCGCTCAGCCACAGGCTGCCGTCGCGGCGCTGCTGGATGTCCGAGTACTCGCCGCCAGGCAGCGCCTGCACCCGCTGCGGCAGGTCGTGCGACTGCGGCCGCTGCAGCAGGTACAGGCCATCCGCGGAGAGGATCCAGATCCGGCCGCCGGCGTCCAGAAACAGCCGTCTGATCGTGGCGCCCAGGCGCGGATAGCTGCGCAGCAGGCGGCCTTGGCTGTCGTGGTGGCGCAGCTCGCCCAGCGAGCCCAGGCTCCACAGCGATCCGTCCGCCGCGCTCTGCAGGCTGATGACCTGCAGCCCGGCGTCCGCCAGCCAGGGCTGGAAGCGCTGGTCGGGATGGCGTTGGCGGTTGATGCCGGCTTCGTTGCCGAGCAGCAGCGCGCCGTCGCCGTTGCGCAGGATGCTCCAGGTCGGCGCGGTGCTCATGCCTTGCGAGACATCCCAGTTCTCGATCCAGCCGTAGCCGTTCCAACGCACTACGCCTTCGCCGTCCACCGTCATCCACAGGTCGCCGGCGCGGTCGAACAGCAGCACCAGGATGCCGGCGTCGGGCAGGCCGTTGCCGCGGTCGAACTGGCGCCAGCGGTCGTATTCCCAGCGCGCCAGGCCCTGGCCGGTGCGGATCAGCACGCGCCCCTGCGGATCGAGCAGGATCTGGGTCTGGCCGCCCACCTGGCGCAGGCCGACCCCGGGCGGGGGCCGCGCGACGAAACGCTCGGCCGCGGCCGGCAACTGCATCACGTGCTGGTCGCCGCGCAGCCACAGCGCGCCGTCGCGGTCGCGCACGACATGCCGCCAGCGATCGGGCGGCAGGCCCTGCGCCTGGCCGTAGACCGTCACCGAGCCATCGGCGGCGACCCGGCACAGCGCTTGGTCGCAGCCCAGCCAAAGATCGTCGCCTTCGCTCTGCGCCGCGGCGAGCTTGCCGAGCTGCGGCAGCCGCGCCAGGGTCGCTGCGTCGAACAGCGGTCGCAGCTGCCAGCGTCCGTCGTGGCCAGCCACCGCGCGCAGCGCCTGCTGGCCGCTGAGCAGCACCATGCCCCAGGGCGTGCTGGCCAGGCGCAGCTTGTTCTTGTGCAGCGGCCCGGTCTCCTGCGCGCTCAGCCGGCGCAGCTGGGTGCCGTCGTCGACGTAGAGCGCGTCGAAGGTGGCCACCCACAACCGGTGCTCGGCGTCCTCGCTCGCGGCGCTGATGGAATGGCCGCGCTGGCCCTGCAGCGGCACCTGTTCGAAGCGATGGCCATTGAAGCGGTACAGCCCGCTCTCGGTACACACCCACAGGCTGCCGTCGCCGCTCTGCAGCAGGCAGGTGTCGGCCAGGCCGAGCAGGCCCTGGTCGTGGGCGTAACGGCGCAAGGGAATCGACTGCGCGCGGGCGACCCCGGCCGCCAGCAGCTCCACGGCCAGCCACAGCAGCAGGGCCTGCAGCGACCGCAGGCCGCGCCGGCGCGCGCGCATGCCCGGCTCCTCAGCCGCCGCGTGCGCCGCGGCAGTCATCGGCGGGGACTGGCAGGAAATCCGACATCGCGTGCGGCACCGGGCAAGAAGTGGAGAAGGAGAGCGACGGTTGCATGCGGTGTTCGCAGCGGCCGATGGCCATGACGCCGCGCGCGCGGCGCGTAGCGCGTTGTCTGTTATCGGCCGCGCCGCTGCCGGGCTTGAGCCGGCGCCGCTCAGCGCGGCACGCTGGCGCCCAGGGCCGGGTCCAGGTGCAGTTCGATCCGGTTGCGGCCGCCATGCTTGGCCCGGTACAGGGCGTCGTCGGCGCGGCTGAGCAACTGTTGCACCGACTCGTCCTCGCGGTACCAGGCCACGCCGATCGAGGCGGTGACCTCGAGCAGGCCGGCGTCGGTGAGGAACGGGGTGGCACCGATCACCTGGTGCAGGGCGCGCAGCCGGTTCTGCGCCGGCGGCAGCAGGCCCGGCAGCACCGCCAGCAGTTCCTCGCCGCCGTAGCGGCCGATCAGGTCGGCACCGCGCAGGTTCGCGTTCATGCGTCGCCCGACCCGTGCCAGCACCGCATCGCCGATCAGATGGCCGTGCTGGTCGTTGATCTGCTTGAAGTGGTCCAGGTCGATCATCGCCACCGCCAACGGGCTGCCGTCGTTGCGGCAACGCTGGATCTGCACCGCCAGCGCGTCGAGGATGCCGACCCGGTTGAGCAGGCCGGTGAGGTCGTCGCGCACCGACTTCAGCGCCAGCGCGGCGCGCGCCTGCTCCAGTTCGCGCTTGTCGTGCTCCAGTTCCTGGGTCCGCTCGGCGACCAGCCGCGCCAGGGTGCGCTCGCGCACCAGTAACTGTTTCACCCGCCAGCGCCAGACCACGGTCAGCAGCAATGCCGCCGCCAGCAGGTACACCATCCACGCCAGCGGGCTGCGCCACCACGGCGGCAGGATGGTGAACTCCAGGCGCACCACATTGCTGCGCGCGCGCTGGCGTTCGTCCAGCGCCTGTACCTCCAGCGCGTAGCGGCCGGGCGAGAGCAGGGTGTAGGTCAGATGCGCCTGCTGGGTGCTGGCCCATTGCTCCTGCAGGCCCTCGAGGCGGTAGCGGAAGCCGATGGTGTCGCTGCCGCCGACCGCGCCGGGGGCGGAGAAGGCGAATTCGATGGGTTGCTGCGACCAAGGCAGCTGCGCGCCGGCGACGACCGTTTTGCCGGCGCGGGTGGCGCGCAGCAACTGCAGGCGCAGCGGCCGCGCGGCGAACAGCCGCGCCGGTTCCAGGATCTGGCTGACGCCCTTGCTGTTGCCGATCCACACCGAGCCGTCGCTGTCCTCGAAGAACGCCGATTCGGAGGTGTCGTCCCACAGCAGGCCATCGGCCTGGGTGACCCGGATCCAGCGCCCGCCCGACCACAGGTCCAGGCCCTGGCTGCTGCCGACCCACAGCCGTTGCTGCCGGTCCTGGCGCAGCACGTAGGGCACGATCCGCGCCAGCAGCGGGTCGTCGACCTTGCGCAGCGACACGCTGGCGCTGCGCGGCTCGAAACGCCCGCGCCAGACCCCGACATCGCCGAACGACAGCCACAGGTCGTCGCTGGCGCCGATGCTGAACTTGTCCAGCTCCGCATCCGGCAGGGCGGGGCCGCGCAGGCGGATCGACTGCCAGCCCTGCGCCTGGCGCAGGTACAGGCCGTTCTTGCCGACCAGCCACAAGCGGCCGCGCGCATCGTAGCCGCCGCCGACGAACTGGTCGCGCGGCAGGTCGCGCGCCGGCTGCGCGCTGCGTTCGCCCGCCGGCAGCAGGAACAGGCCGCGGGTGGTCAGGATCCACAGGGTGCCGGTATCGTCGAAGAACATGCATTTCATCGCCGACAGCACCTTGGTCTGCTCGAGCATGCGGCCGCTGCCGCGGTCCAGCCGCAACACCCGCCCGGACGACTGGCCCAGCCACAGCGTGCCGTCGGCGGCATCGACCAGTTGCACCGTCTGCCGCAGCGCCTGCCCGTCGCCGTCGGTCAGCGGCAGCATGCGGCCGCTGTCGGGGTCGAGCACATTGGCGCCCATTTCGCTGCCGACGTACAGGCGGCCGTCGCCGCGGCTGCGCAGGATCGACCAGGTCGGCCCGGTCGCCAGTCCCTGCGGTTCTTCCCAATGCTGGATCAGCCCATAGCCCAGCCAGCGCTGCACGCCGCGGCCGCGGGTGCCCATCCACAGGCGGCCTTGGCGATCGCTGAGCATCGGGGAAATGTTGGCCGCCAGCGCGCCCAGCCCCTGCGCGCGCTCGAACGCGCGCCAGTGCCCGGCTTCCCAGCGCAGCACGCCGGTATCGCTGCGGGTCAGTACCCGGCCGGCGGCGTCCTCGACCAGGTTGATGCCCACCGCCATGGTCGACAGGCTGCTGCCCGGCGGCGGCGGGCGTTCGGCGAAACCCGCCGCGCCGGCCGGCCAGGCCAGCACGTGATGGATGCCGCGCGCCCACAGCGTGCCGTCGCGGTCGCGCAGCAGCGCCAGCCAGTTGTCGTCGGGAACGCCGTCGGCACGGCCGAGCCGCTGCAGGCCGCCTTGCGCGTCCAGCCGGCACAGCTGGTGGCCGCAGCCCAGCCACAGTGCCTCGCCGATCGCGGTGACGCTGGAGACATCGGCCAGCGGCGCGCCGTCGGCCGCGCGCAGCGGTGCGACCTGCCAGCCGCCAGCGGCGCCTGCGGAGATCCGCAGCGGCTGCTTGTCGTTGAGCGCGACGATGGCGTCGCCGAACGCCGCCAGCGATTGCCCCTGGTCGATCCGCAGGCGTCGCCCGTCGGCGCCGGGCACGGCGGCGAAGCGGCGTCCGTCGCCGACGTACAGCGCATTGGACGCGCCGACCCACATGCGCTGCCGGCGATCCTCGGCGATCGCATAGACCAGCGGACTGCCGACGCCGGCATCGCTGCCGACCTGTTCGAAGCGTTCGCGCTCGTAGCGGTGAAGGCCCAGCTCGGTGCAGGCCCAGATCACGCCGTGCCTATCGGCGTACAGGCAATTGATGCTCAGGCCCTGCAGGCCGTCGGCCTGCGCGTAGTCGCGGAAACTGTATTCCTGCGCCACGGCGGCGCCGACCCAGGCGCACAACGCGAACAGCGCGGCGAGCCGCCATGCGAAGCCGCGCGACGGGGAGGGCGACAGCGGCAGGTGGCTGTTCGGCACGGCGATGACTGGCGTCCCCGGAAGGCGCTGCGCGATGGTGGGTGCTGCACGTGCAACACCATTGAAGAGACTATCGGCGCCGTCGCCCGAGGCTTGAATGGTTCAAGGCCGGGGCTTGCGCCAGCAAATTCTAGGCGGTGACCTGGCGCGCGGCGTCGAAGGCGGCATCGAACAGGCGCTGTACCGGCGGCCCCATCTCGCCGACCAGCACCGCCAGCAGCGCCAGGCCTATCACCACCGCCACCGGCAGGCCGAGCTGGATCGGATTCAGCGCCGGCGCGGCCTTGGCCAACGCGCCGAACGCCAGGTTCACCGCCAGCATCGCCACCATCACCGGCAGCGCCAGGGTCACCGCGCCGCGCATCATGCTCATGAAGAAGTTCGGCGCCACCGAGGCCATCGCCTGCGCGTCCGGCAGCGCGTTGCCGATCGGCAGCGCCTTGTAGCTGTCCACCAGCAGCTGCACCACGGCCAGGTGGCCGTTGGCGGTGAAGAACAGCAGGCCGAAGGCCAGGTAGAACCATTGCCCGATCACCCCGGAGGTGACCCCGCGCAGCGGATCGGCCATCTGCGCGAAACCCAGGCCGGTGCTCTGCGAGACCAGTTCGCCGGCCAGCGCGCCGGCTTCGAAGATCAGCCGCAGCATGAAGCCCATGCTCGCGCCGACCGCCAGTTCGCGCGCCACGCTCAGCACCACCGCGGCATCGAAGCCGTTCCAGTCCGGCACCGGCGGCAGCAGCGGCGCCAGCGCCATCGCCAGCGTCGCCGCCAGCATCACCCGCACCCGCGCCGGCACCGCGCGGGTGCCGACCAGCGGCATCGCCATCAGCATCGCGCCGATGCGCAGCATGGTCCACAGGATCGCCCCGACCATCGCGAAGGCCTGCTGGCCATCGATGACCATTTGCGTTGCCGAATCCATTGCCGTCGGGCTCCTGTCCCGCTAGCCGATCAGATGCGGAATGCGCTGGAACAGCATGGTGGTGTACTCGACCAGGTGCGCCAGCAGCATGCTGCCGGTGGCGAACAGCATCGCGGTCAGGGTGATGACCTTGGCGATGAAGCCGATGGTCGGTTCGTTGAGCTGGGTGGCGGCCTGGAACACGCCGATCACCACGCCCACCACCAGCATCGACAGCAGCAACGGGCCGGCCACCCACAGCACGGTGATCAGGCCGCCGCGCAGTTCGGTCAGGGCCAGTTCGGGACTCATCGGCTCAGACTCCGTTGAAGCTGGCGGCGAGGGTGCCGACCGTCAGCACCCAGCCGTCGACCAGCACGAACAGCAGGATCTTGAACGGCGCCGAGATCAGCATCGGCGACATCATCATCATGCCCATCGACATCAGCACGCTGGCCACCACCAGGTCGATGATCACGAACGGGATGAAGATCAGGAAGCCGATTTCGAACGCGGTCTTCAGCTCCGAGGTCACGAACGAGGCCACCAGCACGGGGAACGGGATCGCGTCGGGGCCGCTGTAGGTGCCGTTGCCGGCCATGCCGGCGAAGGTCATCAGATCGGCCTCGCGCACCTGCGCCAGCATGAACGCGCGCAGCGGCTGGGTGGTCAGGGTCCAGGCGGTCTGGAAGTCGATCTGGCCGTTGAGATAGGGACTCATGCCCTGGCCCCAGGCCTTTTCCCACACCGGCATCATCACCAGCGCGGTCAGGAACAGCGCCAGGCCCATCAGTACCTGGTTGGACGGGGTCTGCCCGGTGCCCATCGCCTGGCGCAGCAGGCCGAGCACGATGGTGATGCGGGTGAACGCGGTCAGCACCAGCAGCATCGACGGCAGCAGGGTGATCGCGGTCATCAGCAGCAGGGTCTGCAGCGGCAGGCTCACCGGCTGCGCGCCGACCTTGCCGACGTTCACTTCCGGCAGCGAGGGCAGGGTCGGGGCGGCGTTCTGCGCGGCCGGCGCGGCGGGCGCGCTCGGTGCGGCCTGGGCCCAGCCCAGCGCCGGCAGCAGGCTCAGCGTCAGCAGGATCAGCAGCAGGCGCAGGCCGCGCGCATAACGGTTCCAACGAGGCAGCATGATCATTTGTCCTTGCGCAGCTTCTGCGCCAGCAACTGGGCGAAATCGGGGAGGTTCTTCAGCTGCTTGAGGTTCGGCAGCGACGGCGCCGGCGCTTGCGGCAGCGGCTCGGGCAGGCGATGCAAGGTGCGTACCCCACCGCCCGGCGACACTCCGAGCAGCAACTGCTCGCCGTTGACCTCGAGCACCACCACGCGCTCCTTGGCGCCGACCGCCAGGCTGGCCACCACGCGCAGGCCTTCGGCCGGGCGGAAGCCGCTGCCGGGCAGGCGCTTGAGCACCCAGGCCATGCCCAGGATCAGTCCCAGCACCAGCAGCAGCGCGAACACCGCGCCGATCAGGCTGGGCGGCGAGGGCGCGGCGCTGCCGACGCCCGAGGCGGACTTGGCCGCCTGGGTCGCGGCCGCGAGCAATAGACTCACCGCAGTCTCCGGATGCGTTCGCTGGGGCTGACCACGTCGGTCAGGCGCACGCCGAAGCGGTCGTTGATCGTCACCACTTCGCCATGCGCGATCAGGGTGCCGTTGACGTAGACGTCCAGCGGTTCGCCGGCGCCGCGCTCCAGTTCCACCACCGAGCCCTGGTTGAGCTGCAGCAGGTTGCGGATCGGAATGCGGTTGCGTCCGACTTCCAGCGACAGCGTCACCGGCACGTCCAGGATCATGTCCAGATTCAGCTCGTTGCTGTCGCTGCCCGATTCCGGCTGCAGGCTGTCGAACTGGGCCGGGACGGCCTCGGGGATTTCGTTCTGGCTCATGACGCGTCTTCCTGAAGGGCGGGGCGGCGGCGCAGCGCGCCCGGGGGTTGGGTCGAAGTGATCTTCACGGCGTTTTGGCCGCGGGAAATGCCGAACTCGCCGGTGAACACCGGGATGTTCTCCACGCACAGCGGCACTTGCTTGGGCAGTTCGATCGGCAGCACGTCGCCGATCTTCAGCCGGGTCAGCTCGCGCAGGGTCATCTGCTTCTGCGCCAGCACGCTGGAGATGGTGACCTCGGCGGTGTTGAGCTGCTCGCGCAGCATGATGTTCCAGCTCTCGTCGCGGTCCACGCGGTCGCTCTGGATGCCGGCGTCGAGCAGCTCGCGGATCGGCTCCAGCATCGAGTACGGCAGGGTGATGTGGATCTCGCCGCCGCCGCCTTCCAGCTCCACGTGGAAGCGGCTGACCACCACGTACTCGCGCGGGGTGACGATGTTGGCGAAGTGCGGGTTGACCTCGGAATTGATGTACTCGAAGTCCACTTCCATCACCGGCGCCCAGGCCTCATGCAGGTCGGCGAAGGTCTGCTTGAGCATCAGCTGGATCACCCGCATCTCGGTCGGGGTGAATTCGCGGCCTTCGATGCGGGTCGGGTAGCGGCCGTCGCCGCCGAAGAAATTGTCGACCACGGTGAACACCAGGGTCGGTTCGAACACGATCAGTCCGGTGCCGCGCAGCGGCTTGAACTTGATCAGGTTCAGGTTGCTCGGCACGTACAGCGAGTGCATGTAGTCGTTGAACTTGATCAGGTCGATGCCGCGCACCGACAGGTCGGCCGAGCGCCGGATCAGGTTGAACAGGCCGATCCGCCACAGCCGCGCGAAGCGCTCGTTGACCATCTCCAGGGTCGGCATGCGCCCGCGGATGATCCGGTCCTGGCTGGAGAAATCGTACTGGCGCGCTTCGCCGGGGGCCGGCGGCGCCGGGCCGGTGTCCACCGCACCGGCATCGACGCCATGCAATAGCGCATCGATCTCGTCTTGGGAAAGCAGGTCGGTCATCGCGGCGGCGCCTTACTGGGTCACGAAACTGGTGAACAGCAGGTCTTCCACGCACTTCTTGCCGGTCTCGGCGGTCATCAGCTTCTGCGCGTCGGCCAGTGCCGCGGCCTGCAGCTTCTTGCGCCCGGCGATGTCGGCGATGTCCTGCGCCTGCACCTGCGAGAACAGCATCAGCAGGTGCGCGCGGATCGCCGGCGCGTTCTCGGTGATCAGCTTCAGCTCTTCCGGGTCGCGGGTCATCAGCTGCACTTCCATCTGCAGGTAGTGCGGGCCCTCGTCGGGGCTGCCGTTGAGATTGACCACGAACGCCGGGTCCATCGCGAAATACTGGGCCGGCTTGGGCAGCTCGGCGGTCTTGGCCGCGGCCTTGCCGTGCGCGGCATCGGGCTTCTTCAGGAAGAACCAGGCGCCGGCGCCGCCGCCGCCCAGCACCAGCACCGCGGCGATGACGATGATCAGCAGCTTCTTCTTCGACTTGCCGCCCTCGGGGGCCTCTTTGGCGTCGGCGGATTTCTTCGATTTGTCGGCTGCTGCTGCCACGGATTGGCTCCTTGAAGGGGGTCTCTGCCCCTAAGGATGCAATCGGTGTGCCGAAACGGCGGTTGGCGCTCGCCGGATATTTGACGGTGACCGCGGCGGCTCGCCATGCGGCCTTGTGCGGACCGGATTTTTCAGGCCCGGCGGGCGTTTTCGGTACCGCCCGTCGGGGCTGAAGCTCCTCTCACAGGGAGCGGTTGGCGCCGCCGCAGACGCGGCGGTGCCGTTGGGTTACGCGTAGGCGTCGAGCAGGCCGCGCTGGCGCAGCACCACCGACGGAATCCCGACGCTGCCCAGCAAGTCGTCGCCGGCGCCGCCGGCATTGCTGCCATTGCCGCCGTTCGACCCGCCGCCTTGGCGGGCGTTCTGCGAGGCCTGCTGTTGCTGCTGGCCGACGTCGGCCTGGCCGAGCTGGAAGCCGTGCTGGCCGAGCATGTCGCGCAGCCGCGGCAGGCTGTTCTCCAGCGCCTGGCGCACTTCCGGCTGGGCGCTGCTGAAGCTGGCGTTGACCTGGTCGCCGTTCAGATGCAGGCGCACCTCGACCGGGCCCAGCTCGGCCGGGCTGAGCTTGATGTGCGCGTGGCCGATCTTCTGGTCCGCCAGCCAGCTCATGCGCGTGCCCAGTTCGTCGTCGAAGTTGTCGCCGTGCAGGTTCGGGGTCGGGGTCGGCGAGCCGGTGAACGGCGCGGCGCTGTCGGCGCTGCGTGCCGGCGCGTGGATCCCGGCCGTGGCCAAAAGGTTGATCGGATCGGTGCCGGTGCTGGCGACATCGCTGCCGCTGTCGGCGCTCTTGTCGCTGGCGGTGGCCAGCGCCGCCAGTGCGGCGACCGGTGCGCTGGCATCGCCGCCGCTGGCGGCCTGCGCCGCGGCCCCGGCGACCTGCGCCAGCATGCCGCCGAAGCCGCCGGCGGCGCTGGCGCCAGCGCTGGCCGCGGCGGTCGCCGGCGCGGCGGCGGTCGCGGCCGCACCGGCGGCTGCGGTGTCGGCGCCCGCGGCTGCCGCCAGGGTGTCGCCACCGAGCAACGCGGCCACGCCCTGGGCGGCGGCACCGGCGACGCCGATCGCCAGCCCGGCCGCGCCCAGCGGGCCGGCGCTCGCCGCCGGCAGCGCTGCTGCAGCGAGGGTCGGCAACAGGCTCATGCCGATGCCGGCCAGGCCGGCCGGCGGCCAGCCGGCGTCTTCCTCGCTGTCCTCGCCTTTCTTGGCGTCGGCCTTGCTGCCTTTGCTCGGGGCCTTGCTGTCTTCGCTGCTCTTTTCGGTGTCGCGCGCGGCCTGGCTGCCGGCCTGCGCGCTGCGCGCCGGTTCGCTGGCGGTGTCTTCCGAACCTTCCGGACGCTTCGCCGCCGGGTCCTTGTCGGCGGATGCCTGCTGCGACTTGGCGCTGGGCCGCGGCGCCGGCTTGGGCGCGGCGCGCGCGCTGTCGTTGCCGAGCAGCTTGTCGAAGTCCTGGCCGCCGCTGCGGTCCTGGCCCTGCATGTCGGCGCTGCCGCCGGAGGCACTGGCGCGGGCGTTGCCGCCCAGCGCGGAAAGTAGGTTGCTCATCGGCTGTCTCCGTTGTCGTTGTCGCTGTCGGCTGCGGCCACCGCCAGGCGCACCCGGCGCGCGCCGAGGTCGTCCATCTCGCGCTGGCTGCGGCGGTCGTCGACCTTGCGTTCCTGGGCGCGGTAGCTGGCCGCCAGCTGTTCCAGCACCTGCTTGTCGCGGCTGGCCAGCAACAGCCGGCTGCGCTCCATCTCCACTTTCTCGCGATTGCGGTCCACGGTCTGGCACTGCTGCTGCACCGCGCTTTCCAGGCGATCCAGGAATGCGCGGCGGTTGGCCAGTTGCGCCAGGCTGGTGGCGGCCATCTGGCTGTTGGCGTATTCCTCGGCGTAGCGGCGCAATTCTTCCAGCCGCGACTCGTGGGTCTCCAGCGCGCGCTGCCGCTCGGCCAGATCGCGGGCGACCTCGTCCTCGTGCTGCTGGGCGCGGCGGAGCAGGGGATCGATACGCTGTGATTGCATCATGGCTTAGTTCTCACGTTCGACCAGGCGCTTCAACGCGGCCTGGCTGTGGGGCAGATCTGCGGCCTTGGCGACATCCTGTCCGAGGAATTCCATGATTTCCGGCCAGCGCTCCAGCGCCTCGTCCACGGCCGCATCGTTGCCGCGCTGGTAGGCGCCGATGGTGATCAGGTCGCGGTTGGACGAGTACGCCGAGACCAGCCGCTTCAGCGCGCGGATGCGCAGACGCCACGGCTCGTCGGCGATGTCCTGGACCACGCGGCTGACCGAGGATTCGACGTCGATGGCCGGATACAGGCCGCTGTCGGCGACGCGCCGCGACAGCAGGATGTGGCCGTCGAGGATGGCGCGGGCGGCGTCGGCGATCGGATCCTGCGGATCGTCGCCTTCGGTCAGCACCGTGTAGAAGGCGGTGATCGAGCCGCGGCCCTTGGCGCCGTTGCCGGCGCGCTCGACCAGCGCCGGCAGCTTGGCGAACACCGACGGCGGGTAGCCGCGGGTGGTCGGCGGTTCGCCGACCGACAGGCCGATCTCGCGCTGCGCCTGAGCGAAGCGGGTCAGCGAGTCCATCAGCAGCAGCACGTTCAGGCCCTGGTCGCGGAACCACTCGGCGATCGCGGTGGCGCGGTAGGCGCCGTGCAGGCGCGCCAGCGGCGGGCGGTCGGCCGGCGCGGCCACGACCACGGCGCGGCGCAGGCCTTCCTCGCCCAGCGTGGTCTCGACGAAATCGCGCACTTCGCGGCCGCGTTCGCCGATCAGCCCGACCACGATCACGTCCGCGGCGGTGTAGCGGGTCATCATCCCGAGCAGGGTGGACTTGCCGACGCCGGAGCCGGCGAACAGGCCCACGCGCTGGCCGCGGCCGATCGGCAGCAGCGCGTTGATCGCGCGCACGCCCACGTCCAGCGGCATGGTGATCGGCTCGCGCGCCAGCGGGTTGATCGAGATACCGGCCATGCCGACCGAGCCTTCCGCGCGGATCGGGCCCTTGCCGTCCAGCGGCACGCCGTCCGAATCGATGACCCGGCCGAGCAGGCCTTCGCCCACTTCCACGCCGCCGCGGCGGCGCACCGGCACCACCCGCGCGTTGGGCAGCAGGCCATGGGTTTCGGCGCTGGGCATCAGCGAGGTGCGTTCGCCGGAGAAGCCGACCACTTCGGCATCGACCCAGCCGCCGTCGACCTCGACCCTGCAGGTGGCGCCCATCGGCGCCTCGCAGCCGACCGCTTCCAGGGTCAGCCCGACCGCGCGGCGCAGGATGCCTTCGCGGATCAGGCCGCGGCCGGCGGCGGCGTCGAGATCGAGCTTGCCCAGGCGCGAGGCCAGGCGCAGGTTGCGCGCGTCCAGCCAATCGGCCGGATGGGTGCCGGACAGCGCGCTCACAGGCCCGCTCCGGACTTGCGCATCACCGTCTCCAGCGCCGCGCGCAGGCGCGCTTCCAGGGTGCCGTCGATGCGCACCGCCTCGGCATGCACGCGCAGGTCGCCGCGGCTCAGGGTCAGGTCCGGCACCAGCCGGGTGCCGTCGGCCATCGAGGCCAGCAGCGGGGTCAGCGCGGCGATGTCGTCCGGGTGCAGGCGCACCTCGACTTCGCGGCGCGCGCCGCCGACCGCGTCCAGCGCTTCGCCGACCAGGTCCGCCAGCAGCGCCGGATCGGCCTCGTAGGCGCGGCCGACCAGACTGCCGGCGATGCGCACGGCCAGTTCGCCGAGCGCGCCGACCACTTCGTTTTCCAGCCGCGCCAGCGGCCGCGAGAAATTGTCCAGGATGCCTTCGATCTGCGCGGTCAGGCGGCGGATCTCGGCCTGGCCCTGGGCCAGGCCCTCGCTGTGGCCGCGCTCGAAGCCCTCGAGCTGCGCGGCCGCCTCGATCGCCTGGATGTCTTCCAGGCTCGGCGGGCGCAACACCGGCTCTTCGGGCAAGGCCTCCTCGAACTGCGGCTCGGGTAGCGGCGCGGCATTGAGCTCCGGCGCGAACCAGCGCACTACGTTGCCGCTCATACCATCGCCTCCGCACCGGCGCCGCCGAGGCTGATCACGCCTTCATCGGCCAGCCGGCGCACGATGCCGAGGATTTCCTTCTGCGCGCCTTCCACATCGGCCAGGCGCACCGGGCCGCGCGCTTCCATGTCCTCGAGCAGGATCTCGGCGGCGCGCTGCGACATGTTCTTGGTGATCTTCTCGCGCACCTTGATGTCGGCGCCGCGCAGGGCCAGGCCGAGGCGGTCGCCGCTGACTTCGCGCAGCAGGGTCTGCAGCGCGCGGTCTTCCAGTTCGACCAGGTTGTCGAACACGAACATCAGGTCCTGGATGCGGGTGCTGAGCTCGGCGTCGATCTTGCCGATCGCCGCCAGCACGCCCTGGTCCTGGCCGCTGTCCATGAAGTTGAGGATGTTGGCGGCGACCTTGACCCCGCCGACGTTGGAGGACTTCAGGCCCTGGTTGCCGGAGAACTGCCGCTCCATGATCTCGTTGAGTTCGTTCAGCGCGTTCGGCGGGATGCCGTCGAGGGTGGCGATGCGCATCAGCACGTCGGCGCGCACGCGCTCGGGCAGCAGTTTCAGCGCCTCGGCGGCCTGGTCGCTGTCCAGGTGCGCCATGACGATGGCGATGATCTGCGGGTGCTCGTTGCGCACCAGGTCGGCGACCGCGCGCGGGTCCATCCACTTCAGCGTGTCCAGGCCGGTGGTGTTGCGGCCGAGCAGGATGCGGTCGATCAGGCCGCCGGCCTTGTCCGCGCCCAGCGCCTGCACCAGCACGTTGCGGATGTAGTCGTCGGCGCCCACGCCCAGCGAGGTCTTGCTGCCGAGTTCGCTGTTGAACTCGTCCATGACCTTCTCGACCTGGTCGCGGGAGATGCCGCTCATGGTCGCCATGGCGATGCCGATCTTCTGCACCTCCTTGGGGTCCATGTGCTTGAGCACCTCGGCCGCGTCGCTCTCGCCGAGCGACAGCAACAGCACCGCGGCGCGCTGGGTTCCGTTCATTGCGGACGTATCAGGCTTCACTGGCGACCCATCCCTTCACGACTTGCGCGACACGCTTGGAATCCTGCTTGACCGCCTCGCGCGCCAGGCGCAGACGCTCTTCGTAGGCGTCGGGCAGGGCGATCGCGGGGCGGCTGCCGCCGGCGATGCTGGCGGTGTCGTCGGCCATCGACGGCAGCAGCGGGTCCTCGTCGTCCAGCATCGACACATTGGCATTGTGCGGCTCGGACTTGTCCTTGCCGGCGTTCTTGGCCGGCGCCGGGCCGGCGATCTGGCGCAGCGCGGGGCGCAGCACGCCGAACAGCAGGGCCAGCACCACCGCCGCGCCGAGCAGCAGGCGCAAACCGTTCATCACCCGCGGATCTTCCCACCAACCGGGCTTGTCCGCCGCTTCCGGCGCTTCGCGCACGAACGGGGCGTTCATCACCGACACGGTGTCGCCGCGCTCGGCGTTGAAGCCGACCGCCTGCTTGACCAGGCCTTCGATGCGGGTCAGCTCGGCGGCGCTGAGCGCCTGCTCGACCATCTTGCCCTTGGCGCCCGGCCGCGGCACGTGGTCGACCAGCACCGCCACCGACACGCGCTTGATCCGGCCCGGCGGCTGCCGGGTGTGCTGCAGGGTGCGGTCCAGCTCGTAGTTGCGGGTCGCGCTCTTGGAGCTTTCGGTCGGGGTCGCGGCGGCGGCCTGCTGGGTGTTGGCCGGGGTAGCGCCCGGGGTGCCGGCGGCGCCAGGCTGGCCGGGCGCGGCGGCGCCGGGCGGCGAATTGCTGGTCGCGCCGGGGATGCCCTGCGGGCCGGCCGCGGCGGTGCTGCTGTCGCTGACCTGCTCGCTGCGCAGCTTCGGCGGCTCGCCGTTGTACAGCTCGCGCGCTTCCTCGGTGACCGAGAAATCCATGTCCACGCTGACTTCCGGATTGACCCGGCCGGGGCCGGTCATCGGCTCCAGCAGTTCGCGGATGCGCTGGTTGTAGGAGCTTTCCTGGCGCCGCACCTGCTCGAACTGGGCCGCGTTCAGGGCCGCATCGCTGTTCGGGTCGGCGATGGTCAGCATGCGCCCGCTCTGGTCGACCACGGTGACCCGCTCCGGGGTCAGGTCGGGGATGCTGGAGGCGACCATGTTGACGATCGCATCGACCTGGTTGCGTTCCAGGGTGGTGCCGCCGCGCAGTTCCAGCACCACCGAGGCGCTGGCCACGTCGCGCTGGCGGGTGAACGCGCTGGGCTTGGGAATGGCCAGGTGCACCCGCGCCTCGCGCACCGGGCGCAGGCTGGCGATGGTGCGCGCCAGTTCGGTTTCCAGCGCGTGCTGGTAGCGCGCGTTCTCGACGAACTGACTGACGCCGAAGCCCGGGTCCTTCTCCATGACCTCGAAGCCCATGTTGCCGCCGTTCTCGGTCAGGCCGGAGCCGGCCAGCTTCAGCCGCGCGTCGTAGAGCTTGTCCTCCGCCACGGTGATCGCGCCGGTGGTCTGGTCGAGCTTGAACGGGATCTGCGCGGTGCGCAGCAGGTCGGTGGCCTCGGCCGTGCCCTTTTCGTCCAGGCCGGTGTACAGCGGGGTGTACGCGGGCTTCTGCGACCAGAAGAACACGAACAGGCCCGCGGCCACGGCCACGGCGATCATCGCCATCAGACCGATGCGGCGGGTGATCTGCAGACTCTGCAGGCGATCGAACCAGGCGCCTGCCTTTTCGCCGCTGAGAGTGTCTTTGCTGAGCGCAAGAGCCATCGTTGTCTACCTTACAGCGGCATGTTCATCACGTCCTGGTACGCCTGGACGAGTCGGTTGCGGACTTCCACGGTGGCGCGGAACGCCACCTGGGACTGTTGCGCGGCCATCATCACCTTGGCCAGGCCGGCGTTGGGGTCGCCCATTTCGAAGGCCTTGGCCAGATCGCCGGCCTTCTGCTGGGTTTCGTTGACGCCGCTGATCGCGCTGCGCAGGGTTTCGCTGAAGCTCGGGGCCTGCGTGCCCTGGGTCCCGGTCAGGCCCTCGATCGCATTGCTGCGCCCGGCATCGGCCACCTGCGCAGGCGCGGCCTGGCCGACCTGGCTCTGGTAGCTGCGGATCTGCGAGAGGATGGAACTGATGGAGTCGCTCATACGGGGATGTCCATGCCGGGGCGGCTACCCGGGATGGATGCAAGCGGTGTGCCGAAATCCGGCGGGTGCCGATCGGCTACGCGGAAGGACGGGTGAATGCATGGCGCATCGAACGGCACGAGGCTTCGCCCGTACCCTCATCCGCCCCTTCGGGGCACCTTCTCCCGGGGGGAGAAGGGGGGCGCGCCGTGCGAGGGCCGGCGGCGGCGTCGGCTTCCCGACGCAGCCCGGCCGCGGTCTTAGCTCCCCTGGTGACGGCCGATTGACGCGCCGCGCCGTGCGGGTCCCGGCCTGGATCAGGATGCAATCCCGGTGCCGGTGCCGGCGGCCGCTGCGCTCAGTCCGGTAGCCAGGCCGCGCGCCAGGCCTGCAGGTTGGCGCCTTCCAGCATCCAGTCGCGGCGCACCGCCGCGTGCAGCGCCGCGCCGGCCGCGACGCACGCCTGGGTGTCGGCCAGGTGCATGCGGATGGCGTTGACCCAGTCGCGGAAGCGGTTCTTGACCAGGGTGACGGGCAACCCGCCTTGGTAGGGCGGCAGGTCGCTGGCCACCACCGGGTAGCCGCAGGCGCCGTATTCGAGCAGGCGCAGGTTGCTCTTGCAGCGGTTGAACAGGTTGTCTTCCAGTGGCGCCAGCGCCAGGTCCAGGCGCAGCGCGGCCAGGGCCTGCGGGTAGCGTTCGAAGTCCACGCCGGGGTGCACCTCGGCCACATGCGGGCGCAGCCGCTCCGGGCACATGCCCATGAACACCCAGTGCACCTCGCCGGCCAGCGCCTGCACCACGTCGGCGATCAGTTCCAGGTCGCCGGTGTGGCTGGCGCCGCCGGCCCAGCCGACCCGCGGCTTGGCGCCGGCGCTGGTCCTGATCGGCGCGGGCAGATCGCCCCACATGCGCGGATCCAGCCGGTTGTGGACCACGCGGATGTCCGCATGCAGGCCGGCCAGGGCCTCGGCCAGGGCGGGGGTGGACACCACCACCCGGTCCACCAGCGTCGCGGCGCGGCGCAGCGAGCGCAGCACGTCCTTGGGTATCTGCTCGCGATGCACGCTCTTCAGCGGCAGGTTGGGCAGGTAGTCGTCCAGCTCGTAGACCTTGAACGCGGTGGAGAAGCGGCGCATGCGCTCCATCTTCGCCAGTTCGACGTCGCCGACCCGGCGCTGCACCACCACTGCATCGGGGGCGATGCGCTGCATCTCCACCGGGTCGAGCAGGCGCGCGTAGTAGACGCCGTCGATCTGCCCGGCCTCGGCCAGCGCCTCGCACGGCTGGATCACCCGGTAGTGGCCGCTGCCGAACGCGTCGCCCGGATGCGCCAGGATCCGCGGCAGCGGCCTCCACGCCAGCGGCTGCCAGGAGAACTCCGATTCGCCCAGCTTGAAGCCGCCCGGCTGCTCCAGGCCCAGGCTCGGCGAGTAGGCCGGATCGTGCGCCATGACCGGCAGCCAGCGCTGCAGCAGCGCGTCGTCCGCACTTTCCGGCCGCGGCGGCGCAGGCGGTTGCAGCAGCAGCGCCTCCGGCGTCCAGATCGTCCATTCGCCCAGCGCCGCCGCGCGCAGGCACAGGTCCACGTCGGCGCCGCCGTCGGCGAAGCCAGCCGCATCGAACCCGGACAGCCGCTCGAACAGTTCGCGCCGCACCAGCATGCAGCGCTCGGACACGGCGCTGTAGCGGTGCGCCACCTGCAGCCGGCCCATATAGCCGGCCTGCGCCATCGGCTCGCCGGCGAAGGCGTGACCGGCGCCGGGCAACAGCCCGGGCAGCAGACCCGCGTGGGTGATGGTGGCGTCCGCGGACACGCCCTTGGCGCCGACGATGCCGACCTCCGGGCGCTGCGCATGGTTCATCAGTTCGTGCAGCCAGCGGCCCTGGACCACGGCGCTGTCGGCGTCCAGGAACAGCAGGTAGTCGCCATGCGCCTGGGTCGCGGCCAGGTTGCGCGCCTCGGCCTGGGCCACGCGCTGCTCCAATGCGAACACGCGGATGCGGCCGTTGCCCAGTTCGGCCACCGCCTGCAGCCATGCGCCGACCGCCGGCGAGTCGCTGGCGTTGTCGACCAGCAGCAGTTCGTAGGCCGGGTAGGCGGTGGTTTCGAGCAGGCCGACCACCAGGCGCTGCAGGGCCGGCAGATTGTCCTGGGCGATGGTCACGATCGAGACCGGCGCCTGCTGCGCATGGCCATAGTCGATGCGATGCAGCCCGCCAGGCAGCGTGTCGATCCTGGCGTCGGCATAGCCGCGTGCGCGCAGGTGGCTGGCGACGGCGCGCTGGCGCGCCTCGGCGCCCGCAATGGCGTCGGCCGGCGCCGCGATCAGCAGCGGCTCGGGCAGATGCGCCAGGCTGGCGCCGGCATCGCGCTGGAACAGGCGCAGGATCAGCTCCAGCTCCAGCGCGCCGTCGTGATCTGGATCGAACCCGCCCAGCTCCTGCACCAGGGCGCTGCGGAACACCCAATGCCCGGCGGTCGCCAGCGGATTGCCCAGCACCAGGTCCAGGTCCGGATCCGGGCGCAGCACCGGGGCCAGCGTCTGGCCGTCCAGCGCCAGCCATTCGTCGGCATACAGCGCGCTGCAGTGCTGCTGCTCGGCCAGTTCCAGCAGCAACCGCAGCAGGCCGCCTGGGTAGAAACGGGTGCCGGCGCTGGCGCACAGGAACCAGTCCGCGTGGCCGAGTTCGGCCAGTGCCGCGTTGCGGTCGGCGGCTTCGTCGGCGGACGCCAGTGGCAGATGCCGGACCCGCGGATCCGGCCACGGCGTTGCGGCCTGGTCGCCGAGCACGGCCACGCTCAGCGTGGCGAAGGCGGCGCCGTCCAGCAGCAGGCTGTGCAGGCTGGCTTGCAGCGCTGCCGCGTCGGCGTTGCGCGCGTCCAGCAGCACCGCGAGCCGCGCGCCGCCGCCCAGCTCCGCCAGGCCCGCGTCGAACAAGGCGCGCTTGGCCGGCGGCAGCTGCCGCTGCGCCTGCCAGTCGCGTAGCGCCAGCTGGGCGCGGCCGCGCGCATACGCGGCCTGGATCGCCTGCAGCAGATCGACCGGTTCGGCGCGGCCTCCGTCTAGCGGGGTCACATGGACCAGGCGCACATCGCCGTCGCCGCGGTACCAGCCCATGGCGCGCACGCCACGGCGGAAATCGTCGTGGCCCTGGTCGCCGATCCCCGGCTGGTCGCGGCCGGCTTGGCTGAATTGGTCCTGCGTCACCCGGAAGCGGGTCAGCGGCCTGGCCAGCAGGGCCAGGTTGCCGCGGTGCAGCAGCTTGGCGTACAGGGCCAGGTCGCCGACCCAATGAATCACCTTGCCGTCGAGCATCATCAGCTGGTCGCCGATCTCCAGCAGATCCTGGCGCCGGCACAGCACGCAGCTGGGCTCGCCGATGAAGTTGATGGTGTGGTCGGCGAGGAAGGACAGCAGTTCGGGGCCGTCGAGCAGTACGTCGCCGGCGAACGGAAAGCTGGTGGCGTGGATGTCCACCAGCGGCGCATCGTCGCCGTCGATGCGCTGCCGGCGCGAGGAGGCCAGCACCACGTCGGGGCCGGCCTGCATGGCCCGCACCAGCGCGGCGATGCAATCCGGTTCCAGCACGTCGTCGTCGTGCAGGAATTTGACGTATTCGCCCTGCGCCAAGCCGATGCCCTTGATGGTGCTGCCGAGTTCGCCCAGGCGGCTCGGGTTGCGCTCGTAGCGGATCGGGAAGCGCGCCGCGGCACGCCTGCGCTCCACCGCCGCGGCGATCGCGCCATCGGGGTTGTCATCGCAAATCACCAGTTCCAGCGCCGGATAGGTCTGGCCCAGCACGCTGTCGAGCGTCCGCTCGAAGTACCGGAACTTGTAGGCCGGCATGACGATGCTGACCAGCGCGTTGACACTCATTGGGACGGATGGTCTCTGAGAGGGAAGAGGCGGCGGCCGCGGTGTCGGCCCCTGCGCGTGCAGATGCCGGCGTTGTCGCCGCCAATCCGCTACGGATGCAACATGCGTGCCGCAGTCGCTCGATCAGGACCTGCGCGGCTCCGTTGCTCGGCACCCAGGAGAGGATGCGGGACCTGGATCGGCGGGCCGGGTTACCTGGATCGCACCAGGTGGATTGTCGCCGCTGGCGCGTGGCGCGACTCGAGCGCCAAGCCCGACGCAGTCTAGCGGGAACGGAAGGGTGGGCTTGGCGGCGGCATCCGAGGGCAGGGCGGAATACAGCGGGTCTTGCCGTTCCAGTTGCGCCCATGCCGGGTTCAGGTGTGCAAAGGCGGCAAGCGCTTGCCGCGCGCCATTGCTGTCGCCAAGCGCCATCTGCAGGCGCGCCGCGCGGCGCCAGATCCGGTCCCAGTCGGCACCGAGCCTGAGCGCCTCGTCCAGTGCGACCCGCGCCTGCTCGGCGTTGCCCTGCCGCTGCGCGCGCTCGGCGCGGACCATCGCGCTGTTGGCTTGGTTCAGATCGAGCAGGTGGCGCAGCTCGGGCACTGGCTGGCTGGCGGCATCGACGCGCAGATCGATATCCTGGAATCCTCCCTGCGGCGTGCGCACCAGTAGCGCAGCGGACATCTTGCCGGTGCTCTGGCCGCCGGCTTGCTGGCCGGCGGCGAGGGCGGCGACGAGGCGATCAGCGAGCGTGCCCTTGCCGCCGAGGAAGCTGTCGCGCATCGCGGCGACGACCGCTTCGCTGGCCAGGCCATTGCCCTGAATCGCATAGCCCGGCCCGGTGATCGACCCGGCCCAGGCCGAGGCCATGGCCTGCGCGCCGGTGTAGGCAGCGCCTTCGCCGCGCATCCCGACCACGCCCACTTGCCGGAATGAGGCATCCTGCCCCTCGAACCCATCGTCGGTTCGGACCAGTGCGTCGACCACCGCGCGGGCCGAGGCGCGCTGTTGCAGCAGGGCGATTCCCTTCGGTCCATAGGAGGGGTTGGTCTCGTATTGGGACGCCACCGCGCCGACCTGCGCCTTGGCGTAGATGACCGTCGCGCCCACTGCGAGATTGTTGGTGGCCACCGCTGCCCCGCAGGTGCCGGACGGCGTGCAGGCCACGATGGAGAATGTCGCGAACGCCGGGCCGGTGATGGCCAGGGCCATCGCCGCGGCCAGCAGCCGAAGCGCGGTGCGACGCACAGTGATGTTCGAACGCAGCATGCCGGGTTCTCGCTACTGGTGCGGTGGAGTGCCTACAAGGTGGCCAGCGGTCATTGCCGTCCCCGACGGCTCGACACGGCGCCACTATGCAGAGGAAGGCTGCGTCGAGGAAGTGCCGGTCGCGGCTCAACCAGTGCCACTCAGTCCGACGAGCGGGGATCGGACAGGTCGCTGCCTGCGCTCATGGCTGCGCGTCCAACGCGTCGGTGAGCTGCCGGGCGCGCAGCGTCTGCTCCATGCGCAGTACGTCGGCCGGCGTATCACTGCGATCGATTGGTCGCTCATCTGCGCCATCCTGACTTCGAAGCCCAGTTCCAGGAAGCGCAGGATCTCGATGTCCTCGATCTCTTCCAGCGCGGTCTTGCGGGTGACCGCGGCGAACGCCTGCAGCGCCTGCCTGGGAAACGCGTAGGCGCAGACCTGGCGCCAGGCGCGGTGGGATCAGGCAGTCGCTTGAGTTCATCAGCGTACGGATCCCGGCCTGTTCGCAGGTGGTGCGGATCAGGTCGCAGTCGGTGGCCACCACGATACGCTCGGCAGGTGCGGCTTTTGCATGCCGACCTTGAATTATGTTGCAAAGATATCCTTGTACTTGGTGAAGAGGTACTTAGAAGCAATATAAAACCATGGCATCAGGACATAGCCGATTGTGTTGGCGAAAACCGAGCTTGTAATATTTGTCTGTCTCCGCTACAAAATCCGTTAGTGTCAGTAAATCCTCAGGCTTGTGATAGAGCGAAATCGCCATTTTAGGTCGGTTTTTTTCGATTGTTTGGCGTGCGCCATGCAGCGCATCGAGTTCGGATCCTTCAATTTCTAGTTTGATGAATGTCGCTGTTCTTTCCGTAGCATCGTCGATGGTTGTGACGGGCACTGTTATAGCAACATTGTCTTCGCGTGCTTTATCGTATATATGACAAATAATATTGGAATCAAGTAAGTGAGCAGATTGTGTTTGCGCAAACCCCGGAGTTTCGAAGTCAGGCACAATTTGCCCTGGATTGAATCGCAAGGTCGTGTTGCTGCTCCACAGTCCCTTCTCATGCAGCGTAATAGACGGCGCTAATGGCTTCAGATATTGATCTTGGAGCGCATTAAGGCGCGCGCGAATTAAGTTATTATTATTGATGGAAGGTTCGAAAGAGTGAATTCGTTTGAACTGGCCCTTGCATGCTCGCAGGAAGCCTTCGATGGTGTCGCCATTGAAGGCGCCACCATCGACATATGTCTCATGATCGCTGAATTTAAGGAATTGACGGTTTGTAGAGTACGAATTAAGTTTGAAATCTTCCGCGCCATAACCGACGGCGCACGCTTCAAGATAGAATGGGTTCAAAGTTAATCGATAAAGTAAAATGCACAGCCATGTAATGCGAGAGTAATCGTCAACTAATTGATCGCTCACTCCGACCAAGCGGTCAATATTGCTGATGGTTGCGCTGAAAAATTCATGGCCATACCAGAAAAAACGGCCGGTCTCGCCAACATGGTCAACATTGCACGAATTTAGTAAATGTAGAAACTGTAAGGGCAGCAATGTCCGTAAGTTCCACTGACTGGCGATTCTGGTGAAGTAATGAAAGCCCGCTCCGCCTGGAGCCAGTATGCAAGACACGACATTCGCTTGGTTGGAGGCTAAGCTGACCCAGGTATCCGAGCTAACGACAGGTATTCCAAATATATCGCTTTGTCGCTCATGCAGGAAGTCGTCGACAATAGCAATAACATTGGCAGATTTGGCCAATACGCGGATTTCAGAGCGACAAACCGATCCGCAAACAATAAATTTCTGAGTGGCCAGAAAATCTTCTGGCGCCCGGTCTAGCCATGCGGGGAAAAGTCCACCAGGCTGCGTAAGGGACTCGCGCAATTCAAAAACATCTTTAATAAGTTGCTGTTGAGACAAAAGTGGGTACATGGAAAAGTGACTCCTTTCAAGGCGAATGGTGTTGTTTTGGCGTGGGCTGTTCGACTCCAGGACTGAATCCGTGGCGTGTCCAGCGCGGCGCGCCGTGAATGCTGTCCAGATGGGTGTTTTGATCATCGACTGCGGCAACGACCTGATTCAGGAAAGCTGCGATCCTGGTGCCATGCGCCATGCCTGCATAGGACTGGCGAGCGACAAGGAAGGCGGGGCGGTTGGCAACAGCGGGTAGGCATGCAAACGCATCATCGAGTGAGGGATGGTCCTGCTCGGCGATGCGTAAAATCTGCTGGCGAAGCCGCTGATTCCCTGAACGCATTAATTCATCTCTCGTATGTATGAATGGGCTGTTTGTATCGGGGGTCGAAATAGGTCTTGGCGGTGATGTCCTCGGCATAGACACGCGGCCAGCCAAGTTCGCAGCTTCGGCCCACCTTGACGCCTGCGCGCACGATGGCGCCGGTACGCAGGATGCTGTTGCCGCCGATTTCGACGCCAGTGCCAATTTGAACGCCATGCTCTATCCAGCATGAGGATTTGATGCGGCATGCCGGCCCAAGGTGCGCTCCGGCATGGATGACGGTGTTGTAGTCGATCCTGCAGCCGTGCCCGACGACAGCATTGGCACCCACGAACGCATTGAGGCCGATGACCGTGTCCGCGCCGATGGCGGCGCTGGAGTGTATGAACGGCTCCAGTTTGAAGCCACGCTCCATTGCTGCCTGCATCAGTTCCATGCGCTTGAAGTTGCCGAAGCGTTCGTCGAAGGCGGCGAACATGGCGCCGTCGGATGGATTCAGCCCATCCAGCACGCTCAGATCGAACGCGTGATAAGCATCCTGTGGCACGTCAATCCTGATGACCGTCTCGTCCTGACGCGCCTGCTTCCAGGCGTGAAAGGCCAGATCGAGGTATTCGCTGCCGCCGATGATCCACCTAGATTTCATGTTCGGTTTCCATCAGCATTTCGTACCAGCGTTCGACCAGGCGATTCATGGATTCGTAGTCACCCTGGGTGGGCAGTGGAGCATCTGTGTGCAATGCGGACTGCACCCGCTCCATGATTTCCACGTCTTCGCCCACCACCGCCTTGCTGCCGTGCATTTGTGCCAGTAACACCTGGCCGGAAAACCCATAAGACCGCTTCTTGCGTGCGCTGAACCAATAGATTTCCAAGTCGGTCCTGTCCGGCGCGATGGGAATGTGGTGCTCCAGCGTGAAGGAATAGCCGCCGTTTGCGCTGGCGATATGCAAGTTCGGGAAAGCCAACCAGTTGAAGTAGGCGTCCTGCTTGCCCCAGCGTTCCACTTTATCGTGCCAGCCGAAGTGTCTAAGGTCGGGGATGGGTGCTTCAGCGCCGCCGAAGCTGAAGCGACGCATCTCGCGCCTCAAGGCCGCGGGCGATGTGTCTTGCAAGGTTTCCATGGACTCCTTGGCTTGTTCCTCGTTTACGTGGGGAACGAAGCTGACACTCTTGGCCAGGGTCTTAGGGTGGACGAAACGCGGGTGATTGGCATCCCGAAGGTTTTCGTAAGCGAGCTTCCAGTTGTACCGGCCATGCCATGTGGTCACCATGACCTCAGTGTCATAGGCGTTGGAACTGCTTTCCAGCAAGGCGATGAAGTCTGGCGAAAACTGCTCCTCGATCGGCATCGGGTTGGGATCGAGGTTGACAAAAAGCAGGTTGCCGATGGCGTGCAGTGAGAACTCGCGCAGCTTCAACTTGTCCTTTTCACCACGCTCTATGCGATAGATAGAATCGCAGTCCGGGATGTTCTTTACCCGGCCTTGTTCGTCGTAACTCCAGGCATGGTAGGGGCACACCAAAGGCCGGCAACCGATGGCACCGGTCTGGATCAGCGCACTGCGGTGGAGGCAAATGTTCTCGAACGCACGTATTTGGCCGTGGAAGTTCTGGATGACCAAGGGAATGCCCGCAATCTTGCGGGTGATGAAGCAGTTGTTTTCCCGCAGCAGTGTCTTGAGCCCTGCGAACAACCATAGTTTGCGGAAAAGCTTGCGCTGTTCGCGATCAAAGATCTCTTGCGACAAGTAATACCTGGGGTGCATCCGGGAGCGCATGGTTCAGTCTGCTGGTATGTGCTTGTGGAAAACGATCTTGGCCGGATTGCCGAACACCGTGGCGCCGGGTGGCACATCCTTCAGCACGACCGCACCGGCGCCGATGACGGCGTGCTCACCCACCTTGACGCCGGGCACCAGGGTGGCGCGCGGATGCACGACTGCGAAGTCGCCTATCTGCACACCGCCGCCCATGAATACCTGTGCCCCGATATGAGCAAAATTGCCGATGCGAACGTCGTGTCCGATCACCGACCAAGTGAGCAGGTTGGCAAAGTCCCCGATCCATACATCGGGGGCGACGTGAACCTGGTTGCCGAGGAAGCAACCTGTGCCCAGATGCACACGGCGACTGAGGTGCGCCTCGGTACAGACCGGGATGAACGCTGCCCCCTTTGCAAGCAGCGGTTGAATGTATTTACGACGTTCCAGCGGGTCGCCTTGTGCGCAGACAAAGGCCTCTTCGTCGCGCGGCACGTACGTCAACGGGTCACCGACGATGGGCACGCCGGTATCGAAGCCATCCAGAATATGCTTCCGGCTGTCCAGGAACCCGGTGACCTCCCATTGCTTCCCGTGCGCGATATCGCCCTGCATTTGTTCCAGAACCTCGCGACCCCAGCCGCCCGCGCCGACGATGAGCACGGGATAGCTCACAGTACCGCCCCTCCGTCCATCACCAGGCTGGTCCCCGTTACCCAGCGGCTGGCATCGGACAACAGATAGATCGCGGCGTTCGCCACGTCATCCGGCGTACCCAAGCCGAGCGGATGGCGTTTTCTCTGTGCTTCCAGATGGGCTGCGTCCCAGATGGGTGTCGCTACTGCCGAAGGCGAAATGCCGTTGACGCGGACTTTGCGTTTGGCCTGCTCCATGGACAGACAGCGGATGATGCCGAGCAGGGCTGACTTCATGGCCGAATAAGGACCTACCCCTGGCGTGCCGATATGTGCAGCAGTGGAAAGTATGAACACGATGGAACTTTGGGGCGCAAGGGCGTTGGCCTGCAACATCCGCTGGGTGAGCATGACAGGTGCTAGGAAATTGACCGCATAGACATCGGTCATAAGCTTCTCGGTCAGCTGCCGGATGGGGCTCAGCCGCTGCCTGCCAGCGCAGTGCACCAGGCCATCCACACTGGATGCTTCCTGCACCAGGCGTTCACGGTCTTCGGCTTCGGTCAGGTCGGCCAGCACTTGGACATGTCCTTGGCCTTCTAAAAAGCTGTAGGTTTCCTGCAGGCGTTCTGCATCCCGCCCGGTGACCACCAGGCGTGCCCCGCGCCGAGAGCAGGAAACCGCGATTTGCCTGCCGATGCCCGACGATGCACCCGTCACCAGAATGGTTTTGCCTGTCAGTGAAAAGGCTTGTTGCGCCGCATTGCTCATGCGTAGATGTCCATAGGCGCAGAAAACCCGCCATCAAGAATGAAGTAGTTGCGCGTGATCCAGCGGCTGGCATCGGAAAGATAGAACACTGCTGCGTAAGCCACGTCTTCCGGCTCGCCCATGCCAAGTGGCGTCAATTCAAACAAGCTGTCCATATTGCCGCCGCTTCCCTGCAAGCCATCCAGCAAGGGAGTGCGCACATAACCCGGTGCGATGCAGTTGGCACGCATGCCTTGCTTGGCTACTTCCATAGCCAGCGAGCGCATCATGCCCAGCAGGGCGCTCTTGCTGGCAGCATAGGCGCTGCTGGCCAGCGGACCTATGTGCGAGGCAATCGAGGCAATGAACAGCAGGGAGCCGCCCGGCGCGATCTGTTTTTTCGCCAGCAGGCCTCGAGTCAGCAGCATGGGGGCGTAGGTGTTGGCTGCAAATGTGGCATCCAGGTGCGCTTGGCCAATCATGCGAAAAGGGGCCAGCTTGGACATGCCGGCTGCATGCGCCAAACCGTCGATGACGCCGCTGGCACCCACCACGCAGTCAATGCCTTCCTGTACAGCCAAGTCCGCTACGATTTGCGTGTGGCCTTCGCCTTCCAGCTCATCGAATGTGGCTTGCAACCTCTCCGCGTTGCGCCCGGTGATGACGATCCGCGCTCCCATCTGCGAGCAAGTGATGGCAATTTGTCGACCAATACCTGATGAAGCGCCGGTCACGAGGACGCGCTTGCCTTCCAGTGAAAATGGATCGCGCTCGGTGTTCATGCTTCGATCAGCGCTGGGAAGACGGCGTTCTCGACGTCCACGATGGCTGTACCCCAGGACAGGCCGATCCCGAAGCCGCAGAGCAGCACCCGCTTGGTGCCGGACTCCAGTTCCTTGTTGATGCGTGCGGTCATGGTCACCGGCAGCGAGGCGCCGCTGGTGTTGCCGAAGTCGCGCAGGGTGGATGGCACCTTTTCGACCGGCAGGCCCAGTTTCTTGCGAATGGTCTCGTTGATCATCCGGTTGGCCTGATGGAAGACGAAGTAGTCGATGTCGTCTTTGCTTACGCCGGCGTAAGCGATTAGCTTTTCCACGGCCGGCGGCACGCGCTGTGTGGAGAAGCTGAGTACTGCTGGTCCATCGAGCTGCAGATCGGTGCCGTGGTGCCAGCGATCCTTTTCGTTTTCGCGATAGGGCAGCAGGTGTTGAATGCCGACCGGCTCGCGCTGGCCGCCCACCGGCAGGATGATGGCCCGGTAGCCGCTGCCGTCGCTGTTGAGGTCGAAGTACATCGGCGTTGCGTTTTCGTCGAACTCCAGCGCCGTGGCTGTGCCGGAGTCGGAGAAGATCGGGTCTTCAAGGTTCGCGCTGCGGTCACCCACCAACAGCAATCCCTTCTTGACGCCGCCGGCGGCGATCATCGAGCCCAACAGGTTGATGCCAAACGGGTAGGCCGAGCACCCCAGGTTGACGTCGAAGGCAATGGTGGCGTGCGAAAGCCCCAGCCGGTCTTGCAGGATGATGGCGGTTGCTGGAATCGGGTAATCGGGCGATTGGGTCACCACGATCAGCGCATCGATCTCCTCGCGTTTCCATTGCAGGCTGTCCATCAAGGAATTGGCCGCATCGAAAGCAAGGTCGGAGAAGCACTGCCAGGGCTGCGCCATGCGCCGGGTCTCGATGCCGATGTTGCGCACCAGCCGCTCGCGCTCGGAACGGATCTGCGGCCGGCAGTCGGTCAGGTTGGAGACGATGCGCTTCGGCACGCAGGTCGCCATGCCGGCAAAGCGCACATTGTGCAGCGTGGAGGTCGGCATGCTACGCCTCGGTCAACTGGTAGAGGTCGCCCACGGTGACGGCCGCAGCCAGGTGCTCGCCGGTGATGGTCTTGCCGTATTCCATGTCGAACATCACGATCACGCCGAGCGCGGCGAGCGAATCCCATTCGGGAAGCTCGCGCAGCACGGTGTCCGTCGTCACCTCGACCGGCGTCTGGAAATCGGTCGCCGACAGGAAATTCTCGATAAACGTTGCTTGGCTCATTCTTGTTCCACAGGGTGGGCGGAGGAGGGGACAGTCGCCGGAGGGCGACCGCTTTTTGCAGCGGCTGGCACAGTAGCGCCGGCGATCAGGTTGGCGATGGTTTCCACATCGCCGGCGCTCAGGCCGGGATAGATCGGCAGGCACAGCACCCGCTCGGACATCTGCCGCGCGACCGGCAAGCCGGCCGGCGCGGCCGAGGGCAGGCCGCGGTACATCGGGAAATCGCTGATCAGCGGATAGAAGTAGCGGCGCACCAGGATCTCGTGCTCGCGCATCAGCTGATGCAGGCCGTCGCGGCTCAGCGGGAAGTCGTCCTCGATCAGGATCGGGAACGAGGCGTAGTTGGCCAGTTCCGGCGAGCGCGGCGCCAGGCAACGCACGCCGGGAACCTGCGCCAGGCGTCGCCGGTAGTCGGCGGCGATCTCGCGGCGTTGTGCCAGCGCACGATCGATGTGTTGCAGCTGCAGCAGGCCGAAGGCGGCGTTCACCTCGCTCATCTTGCCGTTGATGCCGGTGGCCACCACCGTGGTCTCGTCGACGAAGCCGAAGTTCTTCAGCCGGCTGATGCGCTGGTAGGTCTTTGCGTCGGGGCAGACGATGGCGCCGCCTTCGAAGGTGTTGAACACCTTGGTGGCGTGGAAGCTGAGCACGCTGAGGTCGCCGTGGCGCAGGATCGAGCCGCCGTCGTCCTTGACCCCGAAGGCGTGCGCGGCGTCGTAGATGACCTTGAGGTTGTAGGTGTCGGCGATGCGCTCGATCGCGGCGGTGTCGCACGGCGTGCCGTAACAGTGCACCGGCATGATCGCGGTGGTCTGCGGGGTGATCGCGGCTTCGATCTTCTGCGGATCCAGGTTCAGCGTGACCGGATCGATGTCCACGAACACCGGCTTGATCCCTTTCCACAGCAGCGAATGCGCGGTGGCCACGAACGAGTAGGGCGTGGTGATCACCTCGCCGGTGACGCGCAGCGCCTGCAGCGCGGTGAGCAGGGCCAGCGTGCCGTTGGTCAGCAAGGCCAGGTGTCCGACGCCCAGGTACTCCGCCAGCGCCTTTTCCAGCGCCCGATGCATGTCGCCGCCGTTGGTCAGGATGCGGCTGCTCCAGATCTTCTCCAGGTACGGCACGAACTCGTCCAGGGGAGGCAGCAGCGGACTGGTGACGGGAATGGGCATGGTGGCCTGCGTGGGTGCGTGTGAGAATCCGCGGCGCGGATCGTTGCGACGGGGTTCTGTTCTGAAAGCAAGTCATATGCCAACAGACGTGTCCACTGCTTCCGCGTTCGCCTGCGGGAAGCGCGCGACGATCCCCATCGTTCGCGACACAGCCGCATCGTGCCGGCCGGACGTGCGTCCGGAAAGCATGCGATGCGTAGAGGGGAGGGTACTTCAGTTTCGAACCGCGGTCGTTCCGTAGCGCAGCAAGCGCGCGAGGACGCGGATCGCGAAAGCGCGCTCAGCCGGCCAGTTCGGTCTGGTCGCGGTCGATGCCGTACTTGCGCAGTTTCTCCACCAGCGTGGTGCGACGCAGGCCCAGCAGCTGCGCCGCATGCGCGACCACGCCCTGGGTGCGCTCCAGCGCTTCGTTGATCAGCGCCAACTCGATGTTGGCCATGTGCCCGCGCAGGTCCAGGCCGCTTTCCGGCAGCGTCGACGCGGTCTGTGCGGCCGCTTCGGACGGATCGGCGAACGCCTTGGGACCGACGTGCAGGTCGACCACGTTGGGTACGCGGCGCGGATCCGGCGTGGCGATCGGCGCCAGCGGCGCCGACACGTCGATCGAGGAGGCGAAGTCGCCGCGGTAGCGCGCCGGCAGGTCCTGCACCCGCACCAGGCCGCTGGGATGCAGCACCGCCAGGCGTTCGACCAGGTTGGTCAGCTCGCGCACGTTGCCCGGCCAGTCGTAGCCGCGCAGCGCCTGCAGGGCTTCTTCGGAGAAGCGCACTTCGCCGCGTCCGGTGCGCGCCAGCTGCGCGGCGATGGTGTTGACCAGCGCCGGCAGGTCGTCGCTGCGTTCGCGCAGCGCCGGCATCTCGATCGGGAACACGTTGAGCCGGTAGAACAGGTCCTCGCGGAACTGGTTGCCGGCGATGCGCTCTTCCAGGTTGCGGTGGGTGGCGGCGATCACGCGCACGTTGCAGCGGATGGTGACGTTGCCGCCGACCCGCTCGAAGCTGCGCTCCTGCAGCACGCGCAGCAGCTTGACCTGCATCGGCAGGCTCATGTCGCCGATCTCGTCGAGCAGCAGGGTGCCGCCCTCGGCCATCTCGAAACGGCCCTTGCGCGCGGACAGCGCGCCGGTGAAGGAGCCTTTCTCATGGCCGAACAGTTCGCTTTCCAGCAGATCCGGCGGAATCGCGCCGCAGTTGATCGCCACGAACGGGCCGTCGCGGCGTGGCGACTGCTGGTGGATCGCGCGTGCGACCACTTCCTTGCCGGTCCCGGATTCGCCCAGCACCAGCACGGTGGTGTCGAACGCGGCGACCTGGTCGATCAGCCGCCGCAGCCGCACCACCGCGGCGCTGTTGCCGGTCGGGCCGCTGTCCTGCACTGCGCCGGCCTGGTGCTCGGCGTCCAGGCGCTTGAGGCTGGCGCGGCGCAGCAGGGTTTCCAGCTGCGCGTGGCGCAGCGGCGCTTCCAGCTGCCACACATTGGCCTCGTGCAGGCCGTGGCGCTGCGCGAACGCCTGCGCCTCGCCGTTGAGCAGCAGCACTGGCGGCGGCAGCGGGCTGCGCGCGACCCAGCCGAAGAACGCGTCGGCCTGGGCCTGGTCGTCGAGTCCGCCGACCAGGATCGCCATCCACTCGGTCTGCCGGTGGCGGCCGGGATTGACGTCGGCCACGTCGGTCACCCAACGCGGGTTGAGGTCCATGAATTCGAGCAGGCTCACCGTGCGTTCGGCGCGGACCGCGTCGTCATCGATCACCAGGATGCGCGATTCGCTCATGCCGGTACTCCCTCTGTGCGTAAGCCCTCCAGGATCGGCATCACTTCCTGGATGTAGGACAGCTTGCTGACGAAGTTGTCGGCACCGGCGCGCATGGCGTGCTCGCGGTGCTCGGCATCGTCGAAATGGCTGGCGATCACGATGTAAGGGGCTTGGTCCTGGGTCTTGATCAGGCGCGTGGCCTGCAGGCCGCCCATTTCGGGCATGGCCAGATCCATCAGCACCACCTGCGGGCGCAGCGACTCGGAGCGTTCGATCGCCTCCAGGCCGTTGGCGGCGCTGCCGATCACTTCCATCCAGTCCAGCTTGCGGAAGTGGCGCATCGCGGCGTTGATGAAACCTTCGTGGTCGTCGACCAGAAGCACGGACAATTTGTTCATGTGCATTGTTTCCTTAGCCCGCGCGGGCCAGCAGCGGTTTGGCGCGACGGCGTTCGCGGGCGGGGGCGATATCCAGTTGTTCACGGTACTTGGCCACGGTGCGCCTGGCCACGTTCACGCCCTGGCGCGACAGCAGGCCGGCGATCGCCTCGTCGGCCAGCGGCCGCCCGGACGGCTCGGATTCGATCAGGCGCCGCACCATCGCGCGCACCGCCTGTCCCGAAACCGCGGCGCCTTCCAGGCGTACGGCGAAGAAATGCTTCAGTTCGAAGGTACCACGCGGCGTCTGCAGGTACTTGCCGGTGGTGATGCGCGACACGGTGGATTCGTGCATGCCGATCGCGTCGGCCACTTCCTTCAGGGTCAGCGGCGCCATCGCTTCCTCGCCCCTGACCAGGAACGCGGCCTGGCGTTCGACGATGGTGCGGGTGGTGCGCAGCAGGGTCTCGTAGCGCATCGACAGGCCGCGGGTCAGCCAACGCGCTTCCTGCAGCATTTCGCGCAACGGCGCTGCCGCCTCGCCGGCCTCGGCCAGGGCGCGCTCGTGCATCGGATTGACGGTGACGCGGTGGGTGGTGGCCGGGTTCAGCGCCACCCGCCAGGTGCCGTCGCTGTGCCAGGCGACCACGTCCGGGATCACGTGGCCCAGGTTCTCCGGCAGCAGGCTGTCGCCGGGGCGTGGCTGCAGCGACAGGATCAGCCGCACCGCTTCGCGCACGTCGTCGGCTTCGGCGTCGAGCTGGCGCGCCAGCAGCGGGTAATCGTGGCTGGCGAGCAGGTTCAGATCGCCGGCAAGGATGCGTGCGGCCAGATGGCGGCCGGCGACGCGGCCGGGCAGGGCGGCCAGCTGCACGCTCAGGCATTCGCGCAGGTCGCAGGCGGCCAAGCCGGCGGGGTCGCCGTGCAGCAGCCGCTGGCGAATCGCTTCCACCTGCGCGGCGGAGCGGTCGAAGCGCGCGCAGGCGAGCAGGGTCAGCGTGTCCAGCGCGCCGTCGAGATAACCGGCATCGTCGCTGTGCTCCAGCCAGAACGCGGCCACTTCCAGGTCGCGCTCGTCCAGTTCCATTGCCAGGCGCTGCAGCACGCGCAGCTGCGGATCGGTGGACTCGCCGGCGGCGATGCGCTGCATGCGGTCGTCTTCGCCCTCGCTCCAGCCGGCGGCGGGAATGTCCCACATCGAGGATTCTGGGAGTTCGTCGAACGCTGCGGTTTCCAGCGTGTCGTCGTGGTTTACCACCGGTTCGAGCACGCCTTCCGGCTCTTCCAGTTCCAGCAACGGATTGGTTTCCAGCGCGCGCCGGATTTCCATTTCCAATTGCATCCCGTCCAGTTGCAGCAGCCGGATCGACTGCAGCAATTGCGGGGTCAGGTGGAGTTGCTGGCCAAGCTGGGCGGAGACGGTCGGCTTCATGCGAACTTCCTCGGTTTGGCGCCAACCCTCTGGCGCCCGTGGAATGCATAGTGCTTGCCACCTGACGGTAACAGAATCAGGGCGTTCCTGAGCGGGGTAGTCAAATTCCCGACAGCATGTGGGGAAAATCCCTACATCGGCGTAGGGGGCGCCGGTCGATCGGCGCTGCAGAGTCAACGCTGGCGGGCTTCGACGGTTTCACGGCGGCAGCTGAGCGGTTAAGGCAAGCCGCATGCCAGTGCGGTGCGTCGGGAACCCGTTCCCGGCTGCGCTCAGATCAGTTCGTTCTGGTGGCGCGCGGCCAGCAGGACCAGATCGTTGGCGCGACGGCAGCCCAGCGATTCCATCATTCGTGCGCGGTGGGTCTCCACCGTCTTGACGCTGATCCCCAGGTCCGACGCGATTTCCTTGTTGCTCTGGCCGCGGCCGATCTGGCGCAGGATCTCGCGCTGCCGCGGCGACAGCGCGGCGACGCCGACCGGGCGTTCGCGGCCCAGCATCGGCGCGATCATCTTCGACGAGATCTGCGGGCTCAGGAACACCTGGTTGAGGCTGGCTGCGCGCAGCGCCAGTTCCAGTTCCAGCGGCGCCGCATCCTTGACCACGAAGCCGGTGGCGCCGCGGTCCAGCGCGTCGCGCACGTGCACCGGGTCGTCGTGCATCGACATCATCACCACGCGGGTCTTGGGCGAGGTGTGCAGCACGTCGGTCAGCGCGTCCAGGCCGCTGCGCCCGGGCAGCGACAGGTCCATCAGCACCAGGTCGGGGCGGTGCAGGCTGGCCAGGTCCACGGCTTCCTGTGCGTTGCTGGCCTCGGCGATCACGTCGATGTCCGCGAACGTCTGCAACAGCCGGCTCAGGCCGGCACGGACCAGGGTGTGATCGTCGACGATGATGACTCGCACAGTGGGAAGATCTCTCTACTCTAGTACCGCACCTTAGCCGAGCGCGCCGTCGCCGCCAACCTCGCAGCGCCGCGGCGGGGCGGCCGCGGGCGATTCAGCGCGCGCGCCGGCTGTCGGCGATCTGTCGCCGGTGCAGGCGGAACAGGTGCCGTTCCAGGGCCTCTTCCAGGCCTGGCGGCTGTGTCTCGAATCGTAGCCAGAGATAGAAACCGCCGCCAGCGGCGGCTTCGGCCAGTACCTGGACCGGTAGTTCCAGGTGATCAGGGAGCCAGTCCGAAGGCTGCAGGCGCAGCAAGCCGGCCGCGCCCGGCAGCGCGCCCGAGCGCGATCCCAGTTCCAATCTCAGGCCTCGGCGCGACCAGCGCACGGGGCGCAGCGGCAGGCCTTCCTCGTGCTGCCGGGCCAGGCGGCCGAGCAGCACCAGCATCAAATCGAGCTTGGCGTCCATGCGCTGCAGTTGCAGCGGCTGGTCGCTGCGCTCTTCGCCGCCGTCCTCGCTGCGCAGGTCTTCGACCTGGGCCAGGCCGCGCAGCAGGGCTTCGCCGGCGCCGAAGCGGCCGATGCCGTTGCCCAGCTTGAAGTCGGCCGGCAACGCCAGTTCGCAGCTGAGGGTGTCGTGGAACAGCTCGGCTTCGGCAGGGTGGTGTACGGCGCCGTCGGACGCGCTGTTCATCTCAGCGATCCGGCCTGCGAATAGGCGCGCGCGGCATTGTTGGACAGGCGGTTGGCGCGCAGCCAGTTGCCGGCCTCGTCGCGCGCCTGCAGCATCTGCGCGATCACCGCTTGCTGCAGTTTCAGCAGCGAGCCGATGCCTTCGCGCGAGACGTCATTGCCGGCCTGCTGCAGGTATTCGCGCAGGTGCTGGTCGTGCTCGGTGACCATGCGCTCGGCCAGCGCGTGGTCGTCGCCCTGCAGCACCAGCTGCAACTGCTGCAGTTCGGCGTGCAGCGCTTCGATGCTGACCGCGATCATACGGCGGCGACCGCGGCGAGTTCGCGTTGCTGGACGGGAATGGCGTTCCACGCCGCATCGATCTCGCTGAGCAGTTCCAGCGATTCGACCAGCGCGCTGTCGTCGTTGTGCAGGTTGGCTTCGGTGAGCCGGTGCATCACGTAGTCGTACAGCGCCGAGAGATTGTTGGCGATCTCGCCGCCAGCTTCGTGGTCCAGCGAGCCGTTGAGGTGGCCGACGATGGCGCAGGCCTCGCCGATCGCCTTGCCCTTGCGCGCCTGGTCGCCCTGCGCCAGGCAAGCCTGGGCCTGGCGGATGCGCTGGCACGCGCCGGCGAACAGCAGCGCCACCAGCTTGTGCGGATCGGCATCGGTGATGCTGGTGGACACGCTCATCTTGCGGTATTGCTCGGCGTATTGGCGACTGGAACCGTGCATGGAAAACTCCCTCGGGTGGCCTGGTGCCGCGCTGCCGCGCCGGACGGCGAAGGCGCCGCGGCGGCGGTACGTGCTGCCAGTCCGGAATGACTGTCGATGCTAAAGATATCGGCCGCTGCCCGGTCGGACTTGAGCGCCGGCAGCGTCTTTCATTCCGATGCCGTTGCCGCTACGAAGAGAACTGCTGGGAGAGGCTTTGGCTGATCGTCTGCATCTTCGCGACGATGGTGTCCATCGCGGTGAACCTGGCGGTGTAGTTGGTGGTCAGCGTGTCCATCCGCTTGTCCAGGTCGCTGAGCTGGTCGGTCAGGTCGGTGATGTGCTTGTTGAGCGTGGCGGTGCGCTGGGTGATGGTGCCGCTGGTGACGTCGAGATTGCTGTTCAGCAGCGTGGTCACACCGGCGGTGAAGCTACCGTCGGTGCCGAACATCGCCTTGGCCGAGGCCGGGTCGCTGGCGATGGCGCTGTCGAACTTGGCGCTGTCGAAGCTCATCGTCCCGTTCTTGTCGATGGTCACTCCCATCGCCTTTAGATCCACGGTGTTGTCGCTGACCTGCTTGCGCAGCGACTGCTGCAGCCCCCGCACCATCGAGTCGCCGGTCAGCGCCGAGGCCTTCTTGTTGGTTGCGTCGTAGGCGCTGGAGGACTTCAGCAAGGTGTTGGCGGTGTTGTAGGCGGTCACGAACGCGGTGAGGTTCGCCTTCAGGCTGCTGCTGTCGTTGGCGATGCTCAGGCTGTACTTGGTGCCTTCCGCGGCCTTGGTCAGGTTCAAGGTGACGCCGGGCACGAGGTCGGCGATCGCATTGCTGCTGGAGGTGCGCTCGAAGCCGTCCACGCGCACGACCGCGTCGGCCGCGGCCACGGTCTGGGTCAGGCCGCCGCTGCTGCCGCTGCTGTAGGTCAGCGCGGCGAGTCCGCCGTTGCCGCCGGCACTAGTGATGGTCAGCGCGCCCTTGGTGCCGGAATCGACCGCGTTGAGCACCAGGTGGTCGCCATCGTCGGCGCTGACCACGCTGGCGGTCACGCCGCTACCGCCGGCTGCCTTGTTGATCGCGGCGGCGATGTCGCTGAGCTTGCTGTTTTCGGCGACGGTGACGTTCAGCGTCTTGTCGCCATAGCCGATCGTCAAGGTGCCGTCGCCGACCACCGCGTCGTCGGCATAGGCGGCCGAGGTCAGCTTCTGCCGTTCGGCCAGCTTCACCACTTCCACGCTGTAGTTGCCGGCGGTGGCGCTCTCGGTGACGCTGGCGGTATAGCCGGCGCCGTCGGCGACGGTGGCCTTGACCGCGCTCTTGTCGGCGCTCTTGGCGATCGCGTTCATTGCGGTCTGCAGGTTGGACAGCGCCCCCTTGATCGTGCTCAGCGCCGAAAGTTGGGCGCTGGACGCGGTGCCGTCGGCGTTGATCCGGTTTTCCTGCGGTGCGCGCTGGGCGGCGACCAAGGTTTTGACGACTGCGGCGACGTCCATGCCGGAACCGACGGAAGACAGCGATGAAGTAGCCATGGGTGGGCTTCCTTACGATAGCGGGCACGGAGGCCAGCGGTAGATAGGGGTATCGGCGGCGGACGACAGTTCTTGAGGCCGCGCACGCGTCGGCGATGCCCGGGAGGTCATGCAAATCCTGTGCCTGCGGGCGGCCAGACGCAAAAAAGCCCCTCCTTGCGGAGGGGCTTTTGGTCTTGCCGGTGTCGAGCGGGCTGTTACTGCAGCAGGCTCAGCACGTTCTGCGGGACCGACTTGGCCTGCGCCAGCATCGCGGTACCGGCCTGCTGCAGGATCTGCGTGCGGGTCAGTTCGGCGGTTTCCTTGGCGTAGTCGGTGTCGCGGATGCGGCTACGCGAGGCCGACAGGTTCTCCGAGGTGGAGCTCAGGTTGGCGATGGTGGAGGTGAAGCGGTTCTGCACCGCACCCATGTCGGCGCGCGAGGAATTGACCGCGGTCAGCGCCTTGTCGACGATTTCCAGGGCCTTCTGCGCACCGGAGAAGGTGGAGATGTCCAGGTCCTCCAGGGTGCTGGTGGTGCCGGCGACGGCGGTGGCCGAGGTGGCGATGCCTGCGCTGCTGAAGGTGACGCCGGTGGCGCCGGTGGCCGAGCCTGCGGTGAAGGAGAAGTCCTTGCCGGCCTTCAGCGATTCCAGCTTCAGTGCGCCGGTGGTGCTGTCGACCGAGGCATACACGCCGGTCTGGTCCAGCTTGTCGTTGATCGCGGCGGCGATCTTCTTGGAGATGTCAGCGCCGGTGTCGCCGACGGCGACGGCGACCGAGGCGATGCTGGCGCCGTTGACCGACATGCCGGAGAAGCTGCCGCTGGCGGTCGCAGTGCCGGACGCCAGGGCGGCCGAACCGGTCTGGGTGGCGGCGAAGCCGGCCTTGCCCAGCGAATCGACGTTGGCGTCGACGATGCTGTTGATGCCGATGGTCTGGCCGGCATCGGCGCCGACCTGGAACAGCGCGCCGGAGAACGAGCCGTCCAGCAGCTTGGTGCCGTTGAAGCTGGTCTGGTTGGCGACGCGGTCGATTTCCGAGGTCAGCTGCTTGACTTCCGAGTTCAGCGCCTCGCGGTCGGTGGCGGAGTTGGTGGCGTTGGCCGACTGCACCGACAGCTCGCGGATACGCTGCAGGTTGTTGCCGATTTCAACCATCGAGCCTTCAGCGGTCTGCGCCAGCGAGATGCCGTCGTTGGCGTTGCGCGAGGCGACGTCCAGGCCGCGGATCTGGGTGGTGAAGCGCTCGGAGATCGCCAGACCGGCGGCGTCGTCCTTGGCGCTGTTGATGCGCAGGCCGGAGGACAGACGCTGAATCGTCGTCGCCATGCTCGCGCTGGTGCTGTTGAGATTACGCTGAGCGTTCAGCGACATTACGTTGGTGTTGATTACCTGTGCCATTTTGATATCTCCTCTAAGCGATTTATCCGGCAACCCATCGGTGCCTGGAGCCTCCGCAGGGGGGCCATCAATTGGCCGTTGCCGCTGCTGAGATAAATAACGGCGCGATGTCAACAACCTTTAGCGATTCGCTGCGGAAATTATCGCGATGCGGCGAACCGGGAGCCTTTCGCACGCGCGGCGAAGAGCTTGTTTCGGCCGCGCTTTGCCAAACTTTAGCGGTCCGTTGATGACGTTTCCAAGTCCCGGCAGCGATGACGAACTCGGTATAACGGCAAAAGCCCGGAGGCATCGCCGCGCTCCGGGCCTTCGCTTATAGAGTGGAGTCGGGATTCAGCGGATCATGTTGAACAGCGACATCGACTGCATCTGGGTGAAGATGGTCTGCGCCGACTTGAGCGCGGCCTGTTCCAGCTGGTATTGGCCGATCGCATCGGCGTAGTCCAGGTCGCGCAGCGAGGACAGGGTGGTCTTCAGCGTTACTTCGTTGGATTCGCGCAGTTCGGCGGCGCTGTCGAGCGCGGCCAGCTGCGCGCCGCCGGCGGCGCGCGCATCGATCATCTTCGCCGAGGCCTGGCTGATGTCGCGCATCGACGACTGCAAGGTGTTCTGCATCGCCGCCTTGTCGGTGGCGGTGAGCGGGTCCGAGTTCAGCACGTTGACCAGATCGGTGATGGTGGAGAACACGTCCTTGTTGGTGGAGGCGCCGATCTGGAAGCTGTCGCCGACCGCCGGCGCGCCGTCCAGGCGCATCTTCAGGCCGCCGAAGCTGAGCGTCTCGCCGGCGGCATAGGTGCCGGTGGTGACCACGGTGCCGGTGCTGTCGCGCACTTCGTAGGCGTCGGTGGCGGTGAAGGCGACGCTGTAGCTGCCGCCGTTCCAGCCGCCGGCGCCGGAGTCGCGGCTGTAGTCCAGCAGCAGCCCGGTGCCGGTGTTGGTGCTGGCCGCATGCGCATCGACGGTGCCGTCGCCGGTACGGATGCGCATGAAGATCTCGCTGCCGGGCAGGGCATCGGCGACCTGGGTGTCGGCCGCCACTTCCACGCTGCGCTGGGTCTGGTCGCCGCTGTAGACCACGCTGCCGTTGACCACCGCGAACGGCGCCTTGTCGTCGGCGGCGCCAGCGAACAGGTAGCGGCCGCTGCCGTCGGTGCTGTTGGACAGGCTGAGCAGGCTGGCGTGCAAGGACTTGAGTTCGGCGGCGATCGCCTTGCGGTTGTCGGTGGTCAACGCCGAGCTGTTGGCTTGCACGGTCAATTCGTTGACCCGCGCCATCAGGTCGCCGGCCTGCGACAGCGCGTTCTCCTGCAGGCCCAGGCGGTTCTGCACGTTGTTGGCGTTCTGGCCGAAGCGCTCCAGCTCGGCCACCGCGCGGTCCAGGTTGACCGCGGTGCCGGAGGCGACCGGGTCGTCGGCGGCGGTGACCAGGCGCTGGCCGGTCGCCAGCTGCTGTTCCAGATGCGAGATCTTGGCCTGCTTGCCCAGCATGTTGTTGACCGACTGGCTGAACATCATGCCGGTGGAAATACGGTTGCTCATCGGATCGCACCCAGGATGGACTGGAACATCGTGTCGGCGGTGGAGATCAACTGCGAGGCGGCCTGGTAGGCCTGCTGCAGGCGCAACATGTCCGAGGCTTCCTCGTCCAGGTTGACGCCGGACACCGAGTCGCGCGCGTCCTGCGCGCTGGTGTGGATCACGTCCTGCGCGTCGGCCGCGTAGCTCGCCTGCCGCGCCGCCGAGCCGATCGTGGTGGTGAGTCCGGACACCGCGCCATTGAGGGTGATGGTGCCGCCGTTGAACGCCTTGGCATCGTCCAGGTTGGACAGGGTCAGCGCGTTGCCGTTGTTGCTGGAGCCGGCGCCGGTGGGTTTGACCGCGAAGGTGTCGCCGGCGACCGGCGCGCCGTCCAGGGTCATGCTCCAGCCGTTGGCGCTGATGGTCTGCCCGGCGGTGTAGGCGAACGGGCCGGCACCGTCGATGGTGTATTGGTTGGCGTCGATGAAGGCGATGCTGGAGGGCGTCAGCAGATTGGCGTTGCTGGCGTTGGTGGCGCGCACGTTGCTGACCTTGCCGGTGCCCAGGTTGTCCAGGTCGGCGCTGCCGGTGACCGGCGTGGCCGCGGCGATGCGCGACGGGTCGGTGATCGCCACCGCCAGGCCAGTGACCGCGTTGGCGGTGGGCTGCAGCAGGAACTTGTCGCCGGCGGCGGCGCTGCCGGACACCTGCAGGGTCACCCCGTTGACCACGAACGGATCGGTGCTGCTGCCGGTGCCGGTCATGGCCACGCTGGCGCCGGTGTCGGCGCGGCTGGCGGTCCAGGTGCTGCCGTCGAACTTCAGCAGCAGGTTCTGCCCGTCGAGCTTGCTCAGGTCGCCGACGCTGGCGCTGAAGCTGGCGTTGCCGGTGTTGGCGGCGTTGGAATTGACGCTGGGCGCGGACAGCGAGAAGAAGTCGCTGCCCAGATTGCCGTACAGGTCCACGCCGGCCTTGTGCTGCTGGTTGTAGGTGACCGCCAGGCCGGTGGCGATGCGCCCCAGTTCGGCCTTGGTCGGGTCCAGCACGCTGCTGCGGAACTCGAGCAGGCCGCCGATCTGCCCGCCCAGCGCGCTGTCGCCCAGGGTGATGGTGGTGCCTTGCGCCTTGAGCGCGACCTGCAGGCGCCCGGGCTGGTAGGGATCGGTGACCGTGGTCAGGGTGGAGGCGGTGGTACCGACCACCATCGCCTGGCCGCCGGAGGTGTAGACGTTGATCGCGCCGCCGTCCTGCTGGATCGCGTTGCCGCCGGTGTAGCCGACCAGTTGGGTGATCAGCGCATCGCGCCGGTCGAGCAGGTCCGGCGCGGCCGAGCTGGAGTCGCCGCCGATCTGGCCGTTGATCTTGGCGATCTCGCTGGCCAGGCGGTTGGCTTCGGTGGTGGCCGAGAGCAGGCCGTTGTTGACCTCGTTGCCGAGCGAATCCATCTGCCCGTTGAGCTGCTTGAAGCGGGTCACCAGCGAGGCGGCGTTGTCCAGCACGTTCTGCCGGGTGGCGGTGGCCGAGGCGTTGGACGACAGGCCGGTGGTGGCATCGAAGAAATTCGACCACTGCCCGGAGATGTTGGTGGCCTTGTCGGAGAACAGCCCGTCGACGCGGTCGGACAGGCTCGACAGCTGCTTCAGCCGCGACAGTTCTCCGCCGCTGTCCAGCAGCCGCGAGGTCGCCAGCTGGTCGGCGACGCGGGAGATGTCGGTGATCTTGGTGCCGTTGCCGATGTAGTCCGAGCCGTACTGGGTCGGCGTGGTGGTCGCGAATGCGACCCGCTGCCGGCTGTAGCCGTCGGTGTTGATGTTGGCGACGTTGTGGCTGACGGTCGCCAGGGCGCGCTGGAAGGCGATGAGGGCGCTGGTGCCGGTGGACAGGACGGACATGGGCGGCTACCTCAGCGCAGGACGCTGTTGGACGGATCGGAAGTGCTGGCGAACGCGCGTTCGATGCCGCTGGCGGCGGCGTTGCCGATCGCGGCGACGGCGCGGCCGATGGTCGGGCCGCCGGCGATCGCGGCGATCTTGGCCGCGTAGGACGGATCGGTGGCATAGCCGGCGCGCTGCAGGCCCTGGGCGAAACCATGGATGTTGGTGCCGGCATTGAGCGCTTGCTGGTAGCGCGGATTAGTCTTCAACAGGCGCACGTAGTCGGCGAAACTCTCGGCCGGCGAGGCGTAGGCGCGGAAATCGGCGGTCTGCGATTGCTTGACCCCGCCGACGTACTCGTGGGTGCCGGTGGTGACGCGCTCGCCGCTCCAGCCAGTGGCCTTGATCCCGAACAGGTTGTTGGAACTGGCGCCGTCGCCGCGGGAAATGCCGCGGCGGCCCCAGCCGGTCTCCAGCGCGGCCTGCGCCACCAGCGCCCGCGCATCCACGCCCAGTTCCTTGGCCGCTTTCTGCGCGTGGGTCCAGATCTGCGCGACGAAGCCTTCCGGGGTGCGCTCGCCGAGGCTGGCCGCGGCCGCCTTGGCGGCGGCGCTGGCGCTGGCATCGATGCCGATACTGTCGTCGGCCGCCGTCGTCGCCAGATCCGACCAGCGGTCGTCGGCCCCGGTCCAGGCCACGGTGGCGCTGCCGTCGGCAGGATTGCTGCCGATCGCTTCGTGCATGGCGCTGGTCTCGCGGCCGGCGATCAGGTCGAGCACGCGCGCGACCTGGTGCTGCGGCGCGTCGGCGGCGTCCAGGCCGCCCCAGGCAGCGGCGCCGGCGACTGCGCCGCTATCGGCCAGCGCGGAGGCACCGGCGCTGGCGCTGTTGCCGGCGCTGCCGCCGCCCTGGCCGGACACCAGCGAATACGCCTTGGCCGCCTGCGCGGCGCCGATCGAGGCGGCACCGATGGACGTGTTGGTGGCCGGCGCGTCGGCGCTCTTGCCGCCGCCCAGTTGCTTGGCGATCATCGCCGCCAGGCCCAGCCCCTTGCCCTCGGTCAGCGCCTTGGCCATCTGCTGGTCGTACATGTCGCGAAAGGTCTGGTTCTCGCCCGGGAACAGGGAATCGCCGAAGCTGGCGTCGCGCATGCTCTTCACGAGCAGGTTCGCGAACTGTCCTTCCAACTGGCGCGACACCTTGTCGATCCGTGCAGGATCGTTCTGGGTGGTCGCGTTCAGTTCGATGGGGGAGGCCGAGATGCGCATGTCAGATGACCTCTAGCTCCGCGCTCAGCGCGCCGGCCTGCTTCAGTGCTTCCAGGATCGCGATCAGGTCGCCCGGCGCGGCGCCGACTTCGTTGACCGCGCGCACGATCTGGTCCAGCGAGGTGCCGCCCTCGAACTTGAACATGCGGCTGCCTTCGTTGGTGGCGGTGATGGTGGATTTCGGCGAGGCCACGGTCTGGCCGTTGCTCAGCGCGTTGGGCTGGCTGACCTGGGTGCCTTCGCTGATGGTGACGGTCAGCGAGCCGTGCGAGATCGCCGCCGGGCTGACCCGCACCTGCGCGCCGATCACCACGGTGCCGGTGCGGGCGTTGACCACCACCTTGGCCGGCGCTGCGCCCGGCGACAGCTCCACGTTCTCGATCCGCGCCAGCAGGCCGATGCGCGCGCTCGGGTCGGTGGGCGAGCGCACCGCGACGGTGCCGCCGTCGACCGCGTGCGCACTGCCGGGGCCGAAGGTGCTCTCCAGCGCCGCGACCATCCGCGACACAGTGGTGAAATCGTTCTGGTGCAGGTTCAGGGTGATCTCGCCGCTGCTGCCGAACACGTCCGGCAACGCGCGTTCCACCGTGGCGCCGTTGGGAATGCGGCCGACGCTGGGCACGTTGACCGAGATCCGCGAGCCGTCCTTGCCCTGCGCGCCGAAGCCGCCGACGATCAGGCTGCCCTGGGCGATCGCGTAGACCTGGCCGTCGGCGCCCTTCAGCGGCGCCATCAGCAGCGAGCCGCCGCGCAGCGACACCGCGTTGCCGATCGAGGACACGGTGATGTCGATCGGCTGGCCGGGCTTGGCGAACGGCGGCAGTTCGGCGTGGATCGCCACCGCGGCCACGTTCTTCAACTGCGGATTGACGTTCGACGGCACGTTGACGCCCAACTCGCCGAGCATGTTCTTCAGGCTCTGCACGGTGAAGGGCGCCTGGCTGGTGCGGTCGCCGCTGCCGTCCAGGCCGACCACCAGGCCGTAGCCGACCAGCGCGTTGCCGCGCACGCCGCCGACCTGGGCCAGGTCCTTGATGCGTTCGGCGGCGGCCGGGGCGGCCAGGCCGGCGCACAGCGCGAACGCGGCGAGCAGGCGGCAGGACAGGGACAGAAGGTTCATGGCAGGCCTCAGTACGGCGAGATGCGCGAGTTGAAGAAGCGGCTCAGCCAGCCCATCGCGTTGGATTGGGCAACGGCGCCGCGGCCGCCGTAGGCGATGCGCGCGTCGGCGACCTTGCTGGAAGGAATGGTGTTGTCCGGAGAGATGTCGGCGGCGCGCACGATGCCTTGCACCTGCACCAGTTCGTCGCCCTGGTTCAGGCGCAGGTTCTTCTGCCCCTGGATCACCAGGTTGCCGTTGGGCAGGCGCTGCATCACGGTCACGGTGATGCTGCCCTGCATGGTGTTGCTCTGCGCGGTGTTGCCCTTGCCGGCGAAGCTGCGGTCGCCGCTCGTAGAATTGTTCAGCACGTTGACGCCGTTGACCGTCAGCGGCGCGCCAAGCAGGGTCGGCGTGGCCATCGTCACCGCGTCCTTCTTGGTGATGCTGGTGTTGGCGGTGGTGCTGGCGTTGGTGCTTTCGACCAGGGTGATGGTCAGCAGGTCGCCGACGTCGCGCGCGCGCCGGTCCGAATACAGCGACAGGCTCGGGCCGGCGGCATAGATCGCCCCGGCGGTCGGCTGCGCGGCCTGCGCCACCACCGGCACGATCGGCGCCATCGGCGCGTACGGGCGCACGTCGCCGGCGGCGATGCCCAGGCCGGCGCAGCCGCCGAGCAGCGTGGGCAGGACCAGCGCAGCGATGAGGGAAAGAGAGAAGGGACGCGACATGACAGTTTCCAGAAGTGTCGGGATCAGACGTTGTTGTTCAGATAGCCGAGCATCGAATCGGTGGTGGAGATCGCCTTGGCGTTCATTTCGTAGGCGCGCTGGGTCTCGATCATGCTGACCAGCTCCTCGACCACGTTGACGTTGCTGCCTTCCAGCGAGGCCTGCACGGTGGTGCCCAGGCCATTGAGGCCGGGCGTGCCGTTCTGCGCGGGGCCGGAGGCGGCGGTTTCCGCATACAGGTTTCCGCCCTTGGCCTGCAGGCCCGAGGGATTGATGAAATCGGTCAGCGTCAACGAACCGATCTCCAGCGCCGCGGCGGTGCCGGCGACCTGCACGCTGACCGTGCCGTCGGTGCCGATGGTCAGCGACTGCGCGCCTTCCGGGACCTGAATGCCGGGCTGGATCGCATAGCCGCTGTTGGTGACCAGCTCGCCCTGCGAGTTGATCTGGAAGCTGCCGTCGCGGGTGTAGGCCGAAGTGCCGTCGGGCATCTGCACTTCGAAGAAGCCGCGGCCGTTGACCATCACGTCCAGCGCGCGTCCGGTCTGCTGCGGATTGCCCTGCTCGAAGTCCTTCGAGGTGGACACCACGCGCACGCCGGTGCCCAGCTGCAGGCCCGAGGGCAACTGCGTCTGCGCCGAAGTCGCACCGCCAGGCTGACGCACCTGTTGGTACAGGAGATCCTCGAAGCTGGCGCGATCGCGCTTGAAGCCGGTGGTGTTGGTGTTGGCCAGGTTGTTGGACACGACCGACATGCGCGTCTGCTGCGCATCCAGTCCGGTCTTGGCGACCCACAAAGCCTGATTCATGACCCGATTCCTCTGATGGTGGCCCCCAGATCCGCGAGGGGCAGGGGGACTGATGCATGTGCCGTGCCACAAATGCGCCGGCTTTTCGTCGGCAGCGGCGCGGCGCCCGTGGCGGGCTTAGCCGTTCAGGCGCAGCATGGTGTTGGCCGACTGCGCGTTCTCGTCGCCGTGCTTGATCACCTTCACCTGCATCTCGAACTGGCGCTGCAGCTGGATCATCTGCACCAGCGCGCCGGCGGCATCGACGTTGCTGCCTTCCAGTGCGCCGGTGTGGACCGCGCTGCCGGTGGCCAGGGCGAAGGCCTGGGTCGGATCGTCGCTGATGTTGCGCATCAGCCCGTCGGGGCGGCGTTCCAGGCGTTCGGCCGGCGCCTGCACCACCTTCATCTTGCCGACCACGGCCATCGCCTGCGGGCCTTCGCCCAGCGGCACGATCGACACCGAGCCGTCCTCACCGATCTCCAGCGACTGGTGCGGCGGGATCGCCATCGGATTGCCCTGGTCGTCGAGCACCGCGCGGCCGCTGGAGGTGACCAGCTGGCCGTTCGGGGTCACTGCCAGTTCGCCGCCGCGTGTGTACGCCTCCTTGCCGTCGCTGGCCTGCACCGCCAGCCAGTTGTCGGCGCTGAGCGAGACGTCCAGCGCATTGCCGGTCACCTGCTGCGCGCCGACATCGCGATTGAAGCCCTGGTCGATATGCAGCGCATCGATCCGCGACGGATAGCCGGCGCCCTTGATGCGGAACGCCTCGGTATTGGCCAATGCCGCCTTGAAACCGGCGGTATCGACGTTGGCCAGATTGTGCGACACCGTGCCCTGCGCCTGCAGCGAAGCGCGGGCGCCGGTCATGGCGACGTAGAGTGCTTTGTCCATGGATGTGAGCCGTGATTCGGGATGAGGGGATTCGGGATTCGAACAAGCGGGGCTGCCGCAAACGATCAGGGGTGGCGTGCAAGGCTGGCTTCCGATCGACGGAACGCCAGCCGTGACGAATCACCAATCCCGAATCACCAATCCCGGCCTTAACGGATATTGATGATGGTCTGCGTGACCTGATCCTGGGTCGAGATCATCTGCGAGTTGGCCTGGAAGTTGCGCTGCGCGACGATCATGTTGACCAGCTGTTCGGTCAGGTCGACGGTCGAGGCTTCCAGCGCGCCGGACTGGACGCCGCCGAAATCCGAGGTGCCCGGCGCACCGGTGCGCGCGTTGCCCGAGGCCGAGCTCTCCGCCCACACGTTGTCGCCGAGCGAGCTCAGTCCCTGCGGATTGACGAAGTTGGTCATCGCCACCTGGCCCAGCGCCTTGTCGGCGTTGTTGGAGTAGCGCGCGTAGACCACGCCGTTGGCGTCGATGCTGATCGAGTTGAGCTTGCCGCTGGCGTAACCGTCCTGGCGCGCGTCGCGCAGCGCGAATGCCTCGCCGTACTGGGTCGAGCCGCTCACGTCCAGGGTCAGGTTGAGGGTGCCGGCGCCGGTGCTGGGGGTGAACGTGCTCAGCGCGATCCTGCCGTCGGCGGGAGTGGTGAGCTTGCCGTTGCCGTCGAACTGGATCGTGGTCGGGGTGCCGACCGCGGTGCCGTCGACGTAGTTGTGCACCTGCCACTCGTTGGCGTTGCCGGTCTTGACGAAATACGAGGTCTGGGTATGGCTGACGCCCAGCGAGTCGTAGACGGTGATGCCGCCGGTGGAGTGGTTGTAGCTGTTGGCGTCGCTCGGCGAGAAGGTGGTCACCGTCGGCGCGCTGGCATTGCCGGGCAGGGTGAACATCAGGTTCACCGTCTCGCTCTGCTTGGGCGAGCTGTCGGTGGTCAGCAACTGCAGGTCGGTCAGGGTGCCGACCGCGAAGCCGTTACCGTTGGCCGCCGGCGGGAACACCTGCAGCTTGGCGCCCTGCGGGTTGACCACGTAGCCGTTGTCGTCGGTCTGGAAGTTGCCGGCGCGCGAATACACCTTGGCGCCGTTGTTGGTCAGGGTGAAGAAGCCGTCGCCGGAGATCGCCAGGTCCAGGTTGCGTCCGGTCGGATCGACGTTGCCCTGCGAGAACTGCTGGGCGACGTTGCTGACCCGCACGCCGGCGCCGATCGCGTTGCGCGCCAGGCCGTAGCCGGTGGCGGAGAACAGGTCGGCGAACTCGGCGCGCGATTCCTTGAAGCCGGTGGTGTTGACGTTGGCGATGTTGTTGGCGGTGACGTTGAGGTCGGAGTTGGCCGCTTTGATACCGGACAGCGAAGTATTGAAACCCATGGTGGACTCCTGTGGATTGGCCGGCTCAGCTGACGCGGAGCACGTTGGCGAGCGGGGCGGTGCCCAGCCCGGTCAGGTCGAGGTAGATGCCGTCCGAGCCGATGGTGGCGCTCTCGACCGGGGCCTGGACGTAGGTGGACAGCGCGGTGTTGGTGCCCTTGCTGTCGGTATGCGTGGCGGTGACGCCGTAGGCGCCGGCCGGCATGCGCTCGCCGGCGGTGTTGGTGCCATCCCAACTGAAATTGACTTCGCCGGCCTTGCTGGCGCTGACGCTGATCTGTTTGACCGCGTTGCCGTTGGCGTCGGTGACGGTGAGGTTGACGATGCCGGCGTCGGGCGCGGCGATCACGCCGGTGGCGCCGCCTTCGCTGCCCAGCGGCATCGTCGCCGACGGCACCAGCACCTTGTGCCCGACCAGCTGCGCGCCGCGCAGGATCTGGTCGGTGCTCATCGAACTGGACAGCGCGGTCACGGTCTTGTTGAGGTCGCCGATGCCCTGCACGGTGGACAGCTGCGCCATCTGCGAGACCATCTGGCTGTTGTCCATCGGCTTGAGCGGGTCCTGGTGCTGCAATTGCTCGGTCATCAGCTTCAGGAAGTCGGCCTGGTTCAGCGACGAGGACTTGTTGTCGGTGGTCTTGCTGGTGCTGGAGCCGGTCAATCCGAGGCTGGAATAGATATCGCTGGAAACGGTGCTCATCGGTACGTCCTAGGCCGTTAGGCGGCGGGAGGGAGGGCTCAGCGGCCCATGGACAAGGTGGCCAACGCCAGTTCCTTGGCGGTGTTGAGGACTTCCACGCCTGCCTGGTAATTGCGCGAGGCGGAGATCAGGTTGACCATCTGCGATACCGGGTCCACGTCCGGCGAGTAGATGTAGCCGTCGGCGTCGGCGAGCGGATGGCCGGGCTCGTAGCGCTTGATCGGCGGATCCTTGCTCTGGGTGATTTCCTTGACGTTGACCGCGGTCAGGCTGCTGTCGTGCGGGTTGCGCACCGCCTGGAAGATCGGCTCGATCGGCTTGTAGGCCGCTTCGGCCGACCCGGCCACCGAATCGGCGTTGGCCAGGTTGCTGGCGATGGTGCTCAGGCGTACCGACTGCGCTTGCAGCGCGGAGCCGGCGACGTCGAAAATCGGCAGATTGCTCATGCTTATTGGCCTGTGATCGCGGTGAGCATGCTGCGCACCTTGGATTCGACGAAGCTCAGCGAGGCGCGGTATTCCAGCGCGGCGCGGCCGTAGGCGGCGCGTTCGGTGTCCGCATCGACGGTATTGCCGTCGAGGCTGGGCTGGTTGGCCTCGCGGGTGACCTGGAACGGATTGAGCCCGTTGCCGGTGCCGCCGACCGCGATGTGGCGGCCGTCGGTGACCTGCATCTGGCTGCCGTCGCGCTGGCCCTGCGCGGCACGCATCGCTGCGTCGAAATCCAGGTCCTGCGCCTTGTAGCCGGGCGTGTCGACATTGCTGAGGTTGCTGGCGATCAGCTTCATCCGTTGCTCGCGCAGCGGCAGGGCGTCGCCGTGGACACCTAGGTAGGATGAAATCAGATTGGGCATGGCGCGCTCCCGCGGTTCGTTGCAGGAGTACAGGCAAAGTCTGTGCCAGAACCGGGGTGCGCGCGCCGTGCGGCGCGGGGAACCGCCTTCGCCATTGCGGCGGAAGGCGTACTGCTGGATGCCCGGCGTCGCGCCGGGCACCGCGGAACGCTAGGCGGCCTGGGCCTCGGCGACCACCCGCAGCCGCGCCAGCACGTAGTCGGCCAGTTCGTGCGGGCTGTACTTGGCGACGAAGGCGTTGGCGCCGACGCGCTCGACCATGGCGTTGTTGAACACCCCCGACAGCGAGGTGTGCAGCAGCACGTACAGGCCGGCTAGGCCGGGGTGGCGCCGGATTTCCGTCGTCAGCGTATAGCCGTCCATCGCCGGCATCTCGATGTCGGAGATCACCATGGCGTAGCGCTCGGCCGGATTCTCGCCGCCCGCATGGATCTGCAAGAGATGGTCCAGGGCCTGGCGGCCGTCGGACAGCAGGGTGGCGCCGACCCCGAGCTGGTCGAGCACGCTGCGGATCTGTTGCCGCGCCACACGCGAGTCGTCCACCACCAGCACCTGCAGCTGCGAGCCGGTGAGCGCCAGTGCCGGGTCGATCAGCGCCTCGGTGCGGTTCTGGGCGATGTCGGCCAGCACGCTTTCCACGTCGATGACCTGGATCAGTTCGCCCTGAAAGCGGGTCACCGCGGTCAGGTAGCTGGATTCGGCGCCCAGTTCCGGCGGCGGATGGATGTCCTCCACCGCGATGTTGACGATGCGCTCCACGCCGCTGACCAGGAAGCCCTGCACCGAGCGGTTGAACTCGGTGACCACCAGGTAGCCGGGCGCCTTGTCGGCCTGCGTCTCGCGTTCCGGATGGCCGATCGCCAGGCCCAGGTCGAGCACCGGCACCGAACGGCCGCGCACATCGGCGACCCCGGAGAATTGCAGTGGCAGCCCCGGCACCTGGAACAACTCCGGCCGGCGCAGCACTTCCTGCACCTTGAAGACGTTCACGCCAAAAAGCTGACGGCCGCCCAGCCGGAACAGCAGCAGGGCAAGCCGATTGTGGCCCGCCAAGCGGGTGCGCTGGTCGATTCGGTTGAGCAGGTCATGAGACATGGGGTTCATATCGGCGCATTCGCGGCGGAACTTGAGGGCCGGGCTGTCGGCGACGGGCGTGAATTGCGGCATGGGCTTTGCATGGGACTGGCGACACCTTCATTAGAGAGATGGCCATGCGCCTGATCCTGTTAGTGGTCCTGCTGGCGGCGATGCCGGCCTGGGCCGCGGAATTCCAACCGGTGGAGTCGATCCGCGCCGCGGCGCTGTCCACCCTTGGTCCCGATGCCGAAGCCGAGGCGACGCTGGACCCGTCGGTGCGCGTGCCGCTGTGTCCGGTGTCGTTGCAGGCGCAGCCGACCGGAACCACGACGGTGGAAGTGAGTTGCCCGCGCGAGGCCGGCTGGCGCCTGTTCGTACCGGTCAAGGTGCGGCGCCTGCAGAACGTATTGGTGCTGGGCCGCGGCCTGGCCGCTGGAGAAACCGTCGGTGCCGCCGATATGGTCGTCGAGAAGCGCGACGCGGCGCGGATCGTCGGTGCGGCAATGACCGATCCGGCCGCGGCGATCGGCAGGGTGGTGCGGCGGACCCTGCCGGCAGGCACCTTGCTGTCGGCCAGCGATCTGGTCGCGCAGCGGCTGGTGCGGCGCGGCGACAATGTGGCGCTGGTGGCGCGCAACGGCGCGCTGGAAGTGCGGATGGCGGGCCGCGCGCTCAGCGACGGCGGCGAGAACGAGCGGGTGACCGTCGAAAACCTGTCGTCTCGCCGCGTCGTTCAGGGAACCGTGTCACAAAATGGCGACGTTTTTGTGACGCGTTGAGATCTGGCCTAAAGTTCGTCGGTGTAGGGCCGTTACCTACACCGAACCCGTAGCAGGATGTCGTCATGAGCCAGAAAATTGAAGGGAATTCGCCGACCCAGGCCACCCTTCGTACTTCGACCGTCAACACCAAGGCCGCCTCCGGCGCGTCCGAGGACGGCAAGACGAGTGCGGTGGGCGCCACGGCCGCAACCGATAGCCTGCGCCTGACCGGCGAAGCGTCCGGGCTGCAAAGCCTGCAGCGCGAGCTGGCGGCGGCGCCGGCAGTGGACAGCAACCGCGTCGAGTCGGTGCGCAACGCGCTGCAGAGCGGCAGCTACAAGATCAACCCCGACGCGATCGCCAGCCGCATGCTGGAGATGGATCAGCAGCTCAGCGCATGAACACGACCGTGACCAACCCCTTGCAGCAGCTCAGCGACGCGCTCGCCGGCGAACGGCAGGCGTTGTTGGATCACAACGTGGAAGGCCTGATGCAGGCGACCAGCGACAAGCTGGCCGCGCTGCGGGCGCTGGAAGCCAACGTGCCGGCCGGTGCCGAGGCCGAGTCGTTGCTGCGCCAGCTGGCCGACGCCAACCGCGCCAACGGCGCGTTGTTGTCGCGGCGGCGGCGCGAGGTCAACTGGGCACTGCGGCACCTGGGGCGCAGCGAGAGCGCCTCGTCCTACGATGCCAAAGGCCAGTCCAGCACGTTGCGGATGAGCCGCCCGCTGGCGATCGCCTGAGACGCCGATCGCGGCACCGCCGGCCATGTGCCGGCATCTGCGCACCTGACCATGGCATCGGCGTATATTGAGCGTCCGCTCGTTACCCGTTGCCTTTCGTGAATTTTGCCGATCCCGATTACACCGACACGGTGCCGTTGCCTTCGCGCAAGAGCCTGCTCGCGCTGAGCGAGCTGATCGACGAAGGTCTGGTGCTGTTCCGCGCCGACGGCCGTCTGCTGCTGGCCAACAGTGCCGCCCGCGGCCACCTGTGCAATGCCGAAGTCTTCGACGACTGCGCCCTGGGCGAACGCCTGGCGCAGTGGCTGCCCAGCGATGCGCTGTCGCAGGCGCGCAGCAACGGCCGCTGGAGCGGCAGCCTGCCGACCGAAGAACACGTGGTGCTGGCGCATCTGTATTTCCATGCCGACGGCGACGATGGCCACTTTCTGGTGCTGATCCAGGGCATCGAAGGCCAGCAGGACTACGAACAGGAACTGCAGCAGCGCCACGCCGAGTTGCGCCAGGCCTATCTGCGCCTCAACGGCGCGCAGGAAAAGCTGCTGCAATCGGAGAAGATGGCCTCGATCGGCCAGCTCGCCGCTGGCGTCGCGCACGAGATCAACAACCCGATCGGCTACGTGCATTCCAACCTGGGCAGCCTGCAGGAATACCTGCGCAGCCTGTTCACCCTGATCGAAGCCTACGAGCGCGCCCTGCGCGCGCCGGATCCGAAGGCGCTGATCCCGGAAATCGACGACATACGCAACCGTTTCGACATCGACTTCATCAGCCGCGACCTGCCGCAGCTGATGGCCGAGTCGCGCGAAGGCATCGAGCGGGTGACGCGGATCGTGCGCGACCTCAAGGATTTCTCGTACTCCGGCCGCGAGGAATCGTGGAAGCTGGTGGACCTGCATTCCGGGCTCGAATCCACGATCAACATCATCTGGAACGAGCTCAAGTACAAGGTCACCCTGGACCGCCACTACGGCAACCTGCCGCTGGTCGAGTGCCTGCCGTCCGAGCTCAACCAGGTGTACATGAACCTGCTGCTCAACGCCGGCCAGGCGATCGGCGAGCGCGGCACCATCGTGGTCAGCACCGGCCAGGACGGCGAGGAGGTCTGGATCGAGTTCAAGGACTCCGGCGCCGGCATTCCGGCGGACCTGCTGCAGCGCATCTTCGACCCGTTCTTCACCACCAAGCCGGTCGGCAGCGGCACCGGCCTGGGCCTGTCGATCTCCTACGGCATCATCAACAAGCACCACGGCCGCATCGACGTGACCAGCAACGTCGGCGAGGGCTCCAGCTTCCGGATCGTGATTCCTGTTCGGCAGCCTAAGTAGGAGCCGGGATTTGGGATTCGGGATTGGGGATTCGCAAGAGCCGCACATCCCGCTTTCTTGTTGGTATGCCGGGAAGGGAACAGCGAACGGCAAACGCTTTTGCCAATCCCGAATCCCGAATCTCCAATCCCGGCCCTTTGGCGAATCCCCAATCCCGAATGCCGAATCCCGGCCCGTCAGGGCCCAGCATCCCGCCGCTGTTCGTCATGCGTGCGGAACGCCTGGCGGATGTGTTCGCGCAGTTCGTCGTCGTTCCAGGGCTTGGTCAGGAAGCGGTAGATCGCGCCGCGGTTGATCGCGTCGGTGACGGTGGCCAGGTCGGTGTAGCCGGACAGCACCAGGCGGATGGTGTCGGGGTAGAGCATCTTCACCCGGCCCAGGAACTCGGTGCCGCTCATGTCGGACATGCGCTGGTCGGACAGGATCACCTGCACGTCGTTGGTGGCTAGCAGGTCGAAGGCGTCGCGCACGTTGCCGGCGGCCAGGATCCGGTAGCCGTCGCGGCGGAACAGGCGCACCAGCGAGCGCAGCACGTTCTCCTCGTCGTCGAGCAGCAGCAGGGTGCGGTCGGGGCGGGTCTCGGTGAACGATTCCGGGCGCAGGTAGCGGCGCCGCAGCGCCATGCCCGCGGCCTCGGCCGACATCGGTTCGCCGAACAGGTAGCCCTGGAAGATGTCGCAGTCGTTGCGGCGCAGGAAGCCCAACTGCGCCTGCGATTCGACGCCGTTGGCGATCACCACCATGCCCAACTGGTGGCCCATGGCGATGATGGCGCGGGCGATCGCCGCCTCGCGGTTGCCGGCCGGCGCGCTCTTGATGAAGCTGCGGTCGATCTTCAGCTTGTCCACCGGATAGCGCACCAGCGCGCTGAGGCTGGAATCGCCGGTGCCGAAGTTGTCCAGGCTCAGGCTGATGCCCTCGCGGCACAGGTTGGCCAGGGTCTCGTGGACGAAGTTGACGTTGTTGGTCAGCGCGCTTTCGTTGATCTCCAGCACCATCATCTGCGGCGGCACGCCGGCCGCCTGCAGCGCCGACATCACTTCGTTGAAGAAGGTCGGGCGCAGCAGCTGCAGGGTGGAGACGTTGACCGCGATGGTGAAGTCGTCGAAGCCCTGGTCGCGCCACAGCCGCGCCTGGCGCAGCGCGCCTTCCATCACCCAGGTGCCGATCTGCACGATCACGCCCAGCCGTTCGGCGGTGCGCATGAACCGTTCCGGCACCAGGATGCCCAGCGTCGGCGACTGCCAGCGCAGCAGCGATTCCATGCCGACCACGCGGCCGTCGCGAGCGCTGACCATCGGCTGGTAGCGCAGGCGCAGCTCGCCGTTGGGGATCGCATCGACGATCTGCCGCGAGATGATGCTCTCGCTGTGCGCGCTGGGCGGGCCGTCGGCCGCGTACAGGCGCACCATGTTGCCGCCTTCGCGCGCGGCCTGGTAGACCGCGTCCTCGGCATAGTCGAGCAGCGTGGACAGGCGCGTGGAGTGTTCCGGGCACAGGCTCACGCCGATCTTGCCGGTCATGAACAAGGTGTACGGCAGCACCGACAGCGGCAGCTCGATCTGCTGCCGGATCTCTTCGGCGAAGGCCTCCGGCGGCGGCACGTCGGCGGTGCGCGGCACCGCCATGACCAGTTCGTCGCTGCCGTGGCGCCACAGCAGGCCGCGCCCGCGCAAGTGCGCCTGCAGCCGATGCGCCAGCAGCGCCAGCGCGTGGTCGCCCACTTCCGCGCTCATGTTCTCGTTGATCGAGGCGAAGTGGTCGATGTCGATGTGCAGCAGCATCACCCCCGGCCCGCCGGCCAGCGACTCGGCGATCATGCCGGTCAGCGCGGGGTGGCCTGCGCCCAGGCGCGACGGAAGTTCGTCGTCTGGCGGCACGGGGACAGCGGGATTCCACATCGTTTCAGGGTCCAGGTGGGTGCGTCGGCGTCGCCGCCGTCGTATAGGGCAGGCACAGCGTCACCCGCGTGCCGGCACCGGGCGCGGTGTCGATCTGCAGGGTACCGCCTGCGCTCTGCGCGCGCTCGCGCATCACGATCAGGCCCAGTCCGCGCGGTCCGGCCGGATCGAAGCCGTCGCCGTCGTCGACCACCTCCAGGCGCAGCTGGCGGTGCTGCTCGTCGCTCAGCGCCATGCGCACTTCGCCGGCGCAGGCGTGGCGCAGCACGTTGGTCAGGCTTTCCTGGGCGATGCGGAAGCAGGCCTGCTCGACCTCGCCGCTGGGCCGTGCGGGCAGGGTGGCGATCTCCAGCTGCAGGCGCACCGGCGAGGCGCGGAACAGCATGCCGGCCTGCCAGCGCAGCGCCGCCTCCAGGCCGAGCGCGTCCAGCTGCGGCGGGCGCAGCAGGGTGGACAGGTTGCGCAGCTTGGTGATGCTGCTGTCGGCCAGCTGCACGATCTCGTTGAGGTCTTCGCGGCGGCGCTCGGCATCGGCTTCGTCCAGCGCGGCATGCGCGGACAGCTTCATCGCGGTGATCGCCTGGCCGATGTCGTCGTGCAGGTCGCGCGAGATCGCGCGGCGCTCGTCCTCCTGCAGCGAGAACAGCCGCCGCGCCATCGCCTGCAGCTCGCGGTTGCTCAGCGCCAGCGCGTCGCGCATGCGCTCGGGCTCGCTGAGGTCGCGCACGATCAGCAGCTTGCAGTCGCGGCTGCTGTAGCGCACCTTGCCGAACGACAGCCCGGCGTGGAACAGCGAACCGTCGCGGCGGCGCATGCGCGCGGCGGCGCCGCGCTCGCCCTTGTCGCCGGCATCGCGCATCTGCTCGCGCACCTGCTGCAGATCGCTGGGGTAGACCAGGCCCTGCAGCGGTTCGCCGAGCAGGTTCTCGCCCTCGTAGCCGAACTGCCCGGCGCAGGCGGCGTTGGCGTACAGCACGTGCTCCTGGTGCAGGATCGCCACCCCGTCGGGCAGCACCCGTACCAGTTCGCGGAACTGCTCCTCGCGCTCGTGCAGCAGGCGCCGCGAGCGTTCGTGCTCGGTCACGTCCTGCAGGGTGCCGCGCACGCAGGCCGCGCCATCGTCGTCGCTGGCCGATTCGGCGCGCAGGTGCAGCATGCGCGCCTGGCCGTCGGCGGCCAGCACCGGCAGCAGCATGTCCAGTTGCACCGGCGCGGCGCCGCACAGGTCCTCGAGCATGCGCTGGATGCGCGCCTGCGACGCCAGGTCGGCGGGGATCAGCAATTCCTCCAGGCGATGCTGGCGCGGCGCCTGCGGCGCGCGCCGGCCGAGCATCTGGTAGACCTGATCGGAATAGCGGCCCAGGCCGCTGCCCGGGTCCAGTTGCCAGGAGCCGAGGCGGGCGATCGCCTGCGCTTCCTCCAGCCGCAGCAGCGCCTGGTCGCGGCGCTGCTGCGCCTCGTGCTCGGCGCTGCGGTCGCTGATCACCACCAGCCGCGCGCCGCGGCCGCGGTAGTCCAGGCCGGTGCTGCGCGCCTCGACCATGCGCTGGCTGCCGTCGCGCAGGCGCAGCGGCTCGGCCACCACGCAGACCTTGGACGGGGCGTCGCGGATCGCCTGGATCACCTCGCTCATGCGCTCGGCGGCGTCGGCCGGCCACAGCCGGCCCAGTTCCAGGCCGACGAAGCTGTCGTGCGGCCAGCCGAAAAAGGCGATCGCCGCCGGATTGACGTCCACCACCCGCAGCGTTTCCGGATCGTAGACCAGCATCGGGCTGGGGTTGGCCTGGAACATCTGCCGGTAGCCGGCCTCGGACAGCGCCAGCTGCGCATGCACCTGCACGGCGCCGCGCACCAGCGGGCGCAGCAGGCAGTACAGGGCGATGGCGGTCAACAGCAGGAACACCGCATCGTTGACCAGTTGCAGCACGGCCAGGGTGTGCGTGTCGTTCACGAACCGGACCAGCAGCAGGTCGCTGCCCAGCGACCAGATCAGGCCGATCAGCAGGTACAGCAGTGCGGTCCGCCAGATTCCCCGGTCCAGCCGCTGCGCCAGACGCATGCCCGCGGACGGGGAGGTCGGGGAGAGATCGCGTTGTGGTTGCATGCCCCGACAGCCCGATGCGGCGGTATTCGTCCACCGCCATCTTACCGGCAAGCGGCCATTGCGGCCCAGCGCGCCCGGCGCCGCCGCCGGCCCGGCGCTCAATTAATGCCGCCGGGTGCCGTTATCTCCTTCGTCCGCCAGCACCAGCGCGGCAGAAACGGAGCACCTCGGCGTGGATCAAGGCGTCATCGCAAGCTTGCTGCAGCATCCGCTCACCTCGGCCGTGGTCCTGTTGGACGCCGAAGGGCGGCCGCTGGCCGCGAACCGGGCCGCGCAGGCGCTGGAGCTGCCGCGCACGGTGGAGGCCTATGCCGAGCTGATGCGCGACGTGCGCGAGCGCCTGCTCAACGGCGAGAGCATGCTCGCCTGCGCGCTGCCCGGTACCGCCGGGCGGCGCCTGGACGGGTGGCTGCGCGCGGTGCGCGACGACGCCGGCGCGCTGTTGGCCTATACCCTGAGCGTGCCCGAGCCGGTCGGCAGCGACGGCGCCACGCGCTGGGAAATCGCCCTGGACAGCGCCGAACACGGCCTGTGGGACTGGGACATCCCCAGCGACCGGATCTTCCGTTCCGAGCGTTGGAAGCAGATGCTCGGCTACGAGGGCGACGCGCCGGACTACGGACTCAACACGCTGCTGCCGCTGGTGCACAACGACGACCAGGCGCGCCTGCGCGAGGCGATCCGCGCCCATTTCGAAGGCCGCAGCGCGACCTACGTGTGCGAATTCAGGCTGCGCCAGCAGGACGGCCAGTGGCGCTGGATCCTGGACCGCGGCCGCATCGTCGCCCGCACCGCCGATGGCAGCCCGCTGCGCATGGTCGGCACGCATACCGACATCCACGAACAGAAGCTGCTCGAGCAGCGCCTGCGCGACCAGCAGACCCTGCTGCGCGAGGCGCAGCGCATGACCCGCATGGGCAGCTGGTCGTGGGATCCGCTGCAGAACCGGATCTGGTGGTCGCGCGAGTTCCTGCGCGTCACCGGCCTGACCGAGGAGCAGGTGCCGAGCAGCCGCGGCTGGCTGCGCCTGCTCAGCCGCGAGTCGGCGGCGCAGGTGATCTCCACCTGGCGGCGCATGCAGCGCGACGGCAAGCAGGCCAATTTCGAGGTCGAGCTGGTGCGCGGCAGCGAAGCGCCGCTGCACCTGCGGGTGTGGGCGCAGCCGCAGCTGGAAGCGGACGGCAGCGTGCAGCGCGTGCTCGGCCAGGTGCAGAACATCACCGAGCAGCGCCAGACCGACGCGCTGATCCGCTGGCGTACCGAACTGCTCAACCGCGTCTCCGCGCTGGGCAAGATCGGCGGCTGCGAGATCGAGGTCGGCACCCGGCGCATGCAATGGACCGAGGAGTGCTACCGCATCCACGGCCTGCGCAAGGAAAACATCGACCTGGACCAGGCGCTGGCGCTGTACACCCTGGATTCGCGCGACGCGTTCGAAACGGCGCTGGCGCGGATCGCCCACGGCGGCCTGCCCGAGCAGCTAGACCTGTGCTTCCATCGGCCCTCCGGGCACCGGGTGTGGGTGCAGGTGCTGATCGAACTGGACGACCGCGACGGCCTGCCGCCGCGCTTCGTGGTGCTGTTCCGCGACATCAGCCGCGAACGCGAAGCCAGCGAGCGGATCGAACTGCTGGCCCACTACGACCTGCTGACCGGGCTGCCGAACCGGCAACTGCTGCGCGAGCAGGCGGAAGCGGCGATGCACGACGCGGTGGAGCGCGGCAGCACCCTGGCGATGCTGTTCGTCGACCTGGACGGGTTCAAGAGCATCAACGATTCCTTCGGCCATGCCACCGGCGATGCGCTGCTGAAACTGGCGGCCACGCGCATGCACCAGCAACTGCGCACCAGCGACCTGTTCGGGCGCTTCAGCGGCGACGAGTTCCTGGTGGTGCTGCGCGACCTGGCCGAGCCGGGCGACGCCGGCCATGTCGCGCGCAAGCTGATCGCGGCGCTGGCCGAGCCGCTGCACAACGGCGAGAACGTGATCAAGATCGGCGCCAGCATCGGCATCGCCTTGATGGAAGACGGGCGCCAGGACTTCGACAGCCTGCTGCGCGCCGCCGACGCGGCGATGTACGCGGCCAAGGAATCGGGCCGCAACACCTGCCACTACTACAGCCAGGACGTGCTGCTGCGCGCGCAGCGGCGCCTGGAGATCGAGCATGCGCTGCACGGTGCGCTGGACCGCGAGGAGTTCTCGCTGGTGTACCAGCCGTTGGTGCACGCGGCCGGCGAACGCGCGCCGGCGGTCGAGGCGCTGTTGCGCTGGCACCGCCCCGGCCACGGCCATTGCAACCCGGCCGAGTTCATTCCCATCGCCGAGGAATGCGGCGAGATCGTGCGCCTGGGCGACTGGGTGATCAACGAGGCCTGCCGCCAGGCCGCGGCCTGGGATGCGGCGGGGCTGAGCTTCGACCGCGTGTCGGTCAACGTCTCGGCGATGCAGCTGCGCGACCGCGGCTTCGCCGAGCGGGTGATCGAGCTGTGCCAGCGCAACGGCTGGTCGCCCAAGCGGCTGGAACTGGAACTGACCGAATCGGCGCTGATCCGCGACACCGAATCGCTGCGCCGCTGCTTCGAACTGTTCGAGCAGGAAGGCGTGCTGCTGGCGGTGGACGACTTCGGCACCGGCTTCTCCAACCTGCATTACCTCAACCGCTTCCCGGTGCAGCGGCTGAAGATCGACCGCAGCTTCGTGCAGGACATGTTGATCGACAGCGGTACCGCCAAGGTCACCCAGGCGATCGTGCAACTCGGCCATGCGCTGGGCATGCAGGTGGTGGCCGAGGGGGTGGAGACGGCGCAGGAAGAGGCGCTGCTGCGCGAGCAAGGCTGCGACGAGATCCAGGGCTATCTGCACTCGCGGCCGCTGCCGCCGCGCGAGCTGGCGGCCTGGCTGCGCGCGCGCCAGGCCGAGACGCCGGCGACGCTGCCGCGGCTGGTGCTTGCTGGTCAGTGAACGCGCGTTGCCGGCGCCCGCCGGACGCCGTTGCGGCACCGCAGTTGCTGGCTATACTTCGCGCCCATCGTTCCCGGCCAGAGGCCACTTCCTTGGACAGTCATCCTAGACCGACGCTGCAGCTGTCGAGCTGACAGGACCGCCAAGGTCTGGGTTCGTCCCAGATGGGTCCCGTCCGCTCAGGACGGGATCGTTCGCCAGCGCCGCACCGGCGCTGGCAAGACACTCCCGCAGTACGCAAGCCCGATCCGCGAGGACCCCGAGCGTGGCCCCTGGCGTTTCCGCATTCCGGAGCCGCCCATGCATCTGTCGTCGTCGTTGTCGCCATGCGCCGTGTAGTCGCTGCCGGTTCCACGTGCGCGTGCCGGAACCGGTCCGTGGTCGGCGCATGCAGCAGCCGCTGCTCGATCCTCACTGCACGCCAACGTGCGGCGTCTGTGCGCCTGCCGTTCGCACCGGCGGCAAACCGATCTGGCCTGGTCGCGAACGCGCCGCGGCCCTGGCCGACGCCTGCACGCTTGCCGCGATCGACGCCGCGACCGGCATCGACCCGATGGCCGCTCGGCGCACCACGAACGCGGCGCAGCAGCGGCTGACGCTTGGCTTGAATATTCGCCCGCCACACTGAGCGGTCGTCCCGCGCCTGTTTCCCTCACTCCTCCCAACCCATGCGGCGCCACTGGCGTCGCCGTCCTGCCGGAACCTTCCCATGGTGCTATTCCCCCGCGACCGCAACGCGCCCGGCACAGTCGCCGCACGCCCCGGCGTGCTGCCCAATTTCCACGATCTGGCGGTGTTCGCGCTGCTGCTGGCGCTGGGCGTGCTGCTGTTGCACGGCGCCGCCGACATGCGCGCGCCGCTGCCGCCGCCGGGCACCGAAGCGGTCTCGCTGGATCTGCGCCAGCTGCCCGAATACGGCCTGCGCACCACCTTGCGCATGTTCGCGGCGATGGCCGCCTCGCTGGCGTTCACCTTCGTCGTGGCGACCCTGGCGGCCAAGAGCCGCCGCGCCGAGCGGCTGATCGTGCCGGCGCTGGACATCCTGCAGTCGGTGCCGGTGCTGGGCTTTCTGACCTTCACCGTGACCTTCTTCCTGGGCCTGTTCCCCGGCCGCCAGATCGGCGCTGAGCTGGCCTCGATCTTCGCCATCTTCACCAGCCAGGCCTGGAACATGGCGTACTCGTTCTACCAGTCGCTGCGCAACGTGCCGCGCGACCTGGACGAGGTCACGCGCGGTTTCGGCCTGTCGTCGTGGCAGCGCTTCTGGCGGCTGGAAGCGCCGTATGCGACGCCGGCGCTGATCTGGAACATGATGATGTCGATGTCCGGCGGCTGGTTCTTCGTGGTCGCCTCCGAGGCGATCACGGTCGGCGACCACACCCTGGAACTGCCCGGCATCGGCTCCTACCTGGCGTTGGCGATCGCGCAGCGCAATTTCGCCGCGGTCGGCTGGGCGGTGCTGGCGATGGGCGTGCTGATCGTGCTGTACGACCAGTTGCTGTTCCGTCCCATCGTCGCCTGGTCGGACAAGTTCCGCGCCGAACTCACCGCCTCGCAGGACAAGCCGCAATCGTGGCTGTACGACCTGCTGCGGCGCACGCGCCTGGCCAAGCGCCTGGTCGCGCCGCTGGCCTGGGTCTGGCAGCGCACCTTGCTGCTGCGCTGGGCACCGCGGCGCCCGCGTCCGGCGGCTCCGCTAGTGCAGAACGCCAGCAGCAATGTCTGGGGCGACCGGCTCTGGAGCGCGGCGCTGGCGATCGCGGGATTGGCCGCAGCGTGGTTCGCGTTCGATTACGGCCGCCAGCACCTTGGCCTGCACGACCTGGCCGAAGCGTTCGGCGGCGGCCTGGCCACGCTGCTGCGGGTGGTGGTGCTGATCGCGCTGGCCAGCGTGGTGTGGGTGCCGATCGGGGTGTGGATCGGACTGCGCCCTAAGGTGGCCCAGCGGGTGCAGCCGCTGGCGCAGTTCCTGGCCGCGTTTCCGGCCAACGTGCTGTTCCCGTTCGCGGTGCTGGCGATCGTGGCCACCGGCGCCAATCCGAACATCTGGCTGTCGCCGCTGATGATCCTGGGTACGCAGTGGTACATCCTGTTCAACGTGATCGCCGGCGCCAGCGCGTTTCCGACCGACCTGCGCGAGGCGGCCACGGTCTACCAGCTGCGCTCGTGGACCTGGTGGCGGCGGGTGATCCTGCCGGGCATCTTCCCGTACTACATCACCGGCGCGCTGACCGCTTCCGGCGGCTCGTGGAACGCCAGCATCGTCGCCGAACTCGCCAGTTGGGGCGACACCCGGGTGCAGGCCTACGGGCTGGGTTCCTACATCGCCCGCGCCACCGCCGCCGGCGATGGCGCGCGGGTGCTGCTCGGGGTCGCGGTGATGTCGCTGTTCGTGACCGCCTTCAACCGCGCGGTGTGGCGGCGCCTGTACGCCTTCGCCGAACGCCGCCTGCGCTTCGACTGACCATCCTTGGAGATTCCGACCATGACCTTTTCCGCAAGCGCGCCCGAGCGCGCCCCGCTGGTCCGCGTGCACGGCGTGCGCAAGAGCTACGACAAGGGCGGGGCGACGCCGCTGGTGGTGCTGGACGATGTCGACCTGACCCTGCATTCGGGGCAGATCGTCGGCCTGCTCGGACGCTCCGGCTCCGGCAAGTCCACCCTGTTGCGCGCCATCGCCGGTCTGCTGCAGCCCAGCGCCGGCAGCATCGTGTTCCGCGACGCCACCCCGACCCAGGCGATCGACGATATCGCGATGGTGTTCCAGAGCTTCGCGCTGTTCCCGTGGCTGACCGTGCTGCAGAACGTGGAAGTCGGCCTGGAGGCACGCGGCGTGGCCGCCGACGAACGCCGCCGCCGGGCATTGGCGGCGATCGACCTGATCGGCCTGGACGGCTACGAGGGTGCCTATCCAAAGGAGCTCTCCGGCGGCATGCGCCAGCGCGTGGGCCTGGCCCGTGCGCTGGTGGTGCGGCCGAAACTGCTGTTGATGGACGAACCGTTCTCGGCGCTGGACGTGCTGACCGCCGAGACCCTGCGTACCGACCTGCTCGACCTGTGGTCGGAAGGGCGCATGCCGATCGAGTCGATCCTGATGGTCACCCATAACATCGAGGAAGCGGTGCTGATGTGCGACCGCATCGTGATCTTCGGGGCCAATCCAGGCCGGGTGATCGGCGAGATCCAGGTCACCCTGCCGCAACCGCGCAACCGCCTGGCGCCGGCGTTCCGCGCCCTGGTCGACGACATCTACGCGCGCATGACCGCCAGCCCGCAGCGGCCGCAGGCGCGCGAAGGCGTGTTCCCCGGCAGCGGCATCGCCATGGTGCTGCCGCGGGTGTCGAGCAACCTGCTGGCCGGCTTGGTCGAGGCGGTGGCGGCCGAGCCGTACCACGGCCGCGCCGACCTGCCGCCGCTGGCCGCCAGCCTGCAACTGGAGGTGGACGAACTGTTCCCGATCGCCGAAACCCTGCAGTTGCTGCGCTTCGCGGTGTTCGAGCAGGGCGACCTGCAGCTGACCCCAGCCGGGCAGCGCTTCGCCGAACTCGGCACCGACGCGCGCAAGCAGATGTTCGCCCAGCACCTGGCCACCTACGTGCCGCTGGCCGCGCACATCCGCCGCGTGCTCGACGAACGCCCGACCCACCATGCGCCGGCGCGGCGTTTCCGCGACGAACTGGAAGACCACATGTCCGAGGACTATGCGGCCGAAACCGTGCAGGCGGTGATCAGCTGGGCGCGCTACGCCGAGTATTTCGCCTACGACAAGCAGGCGGACCTGTTCTCGCTGGAGAATCCCAGCTGACTTCATCGATGCGCAATGCGACAGCGCCCATGTAGGAGCGGCTCTACGTGGCCTAGGGCCATCAGCCGCGACAGGATCTATCGGTAACGCCTGTCGCGGCTGAAGCCGCTCCTACAGGGTTTTGCGCGCCCAGACAGATGCCGAACAAGCCGGGTGCAGCGATGTCGCGATGCGGTCGCAGCACACTGCCGCAACCGCGCAGATTACTTCAGTCGTTGTCGGCGAGCGCCGCGTAGCCCGGCAGCGGCTGCGGCGTGCCGGCCGCGGCGATGGCGGCCCCGCTCAGGCCCATGTCCCAGGCCAGGCCGGCCCAGATCAGGTCGGCGATGCTATCGCTCTGCGCCGTCGGGCCACGCCCGCCGAGCATCTGCCGCAGTTCGGCCTGCGCCAGCATTTCCATCTGCCGCAGCGCGCTGCCCGGCTGCCGCCGCGCCACGACGGGCGTGACGTTGGCGGCCGCACCCGGTGCCGGGTGCGCGTGAGCGGGCAGGACGCCGTGCTCGGCGCTCAGGTCGTCGCAGGACATAGCCTCGACTCGGGACTGGGACTGGAAAGGCATCGGCTCGAACGGTCGGAGGAGGGCAGACACGACAAGCCCCGGACAGGGCCGGGGACTGGTCGTTTCATCGTAGGACGGGGTGCACGCGGTATCGGTCAGAACAACTCGACGGTGCCGGCGCCCATGCTCTGCTGCGCCACCGCCTTGTGCGGCGGACGCTCCCACTCCACGCGCATCTCGCGCAGGCGGGTGCCGACCCGTTGCAGGGCCTCGACCAGTTCGTTGTCGAACACGCCACCGTTGCGATGCAGCAGTTCCTGCAGGCCCACGGCCTCGCGGTTGATCGCGGTCAGGCGGTCCAGGTGGGTGTGCACGCCACCCAGGGCCTGGGTGGCGATGTCCTCGAACTGCAGGGAACGCACCGCTTCGGCGACGCTGCTGTCGATGGCACGGCCGCACTCGGAAATCTCGCGCATGCCTTCGCCCAGCGAATTGTTGATCGCCGCCACGTTGTCCAGCATCGACGCGGCTTCGGCGCGCGCCTCGCGGGAACGGTCCATGTCGCGCGAGGCCATGTGCGAAACCGTCTCGCGGACCTTGGCGATGGCGTCCTTGGAGCTGTGCGCCAGCTTGCGGATCTGCTCGTTGAAGGTGGTCGAGCGCTCGGACAGGTTGCGCACCTCGTCGGCGACCACCGCGAAGCCGCGGCCCGCCTCGCCGGCACGCGCCGCTTCGATCGCCGCGTTCAGCGCCAGCAGATTGGTCTGGTCGGCGATCGACTTGACGTCCTCCAGCAGGGCGAAGATGCCGTCCAGGTGCTGCGACATGTCGTCGATGTAATGCACCGTGGCGCTGCTCTGGCCGCTGACCTGTTCCAGCGCCTCGACCAATTGCTCCATGCGGTGGCTGGCATGCTGGGCGAAGCGGGCCACGTCGACCCCGGCACCGCCGTCGTCGCCGGCGCGGTCCACGATCCGCGCAAGCGCCACGCTCTGCTGCCGCGACTTGCGGTTCATCGCCTCGAAGCTGCCGCCCAGGCCGCTGACCGCCTGACGGATCAGTTCGCGGGCCCGTTCGATTTCGCTGCGCGAGCCCTCGATCTCGTTGCCGACGAAGTTGCGCAACTCCGACAGCAGCTGATCCTGCTCGCGCATGATCTTGGACTGCTCCGGCGAGCGCCGGCTCTGGCTGTAGGCTGTCCAGGCGGCGAAGCCCAGCCAACTCAACGTCATCGTGGTGAGGATGGCCCAACGGACCGGGGCCGGCCAATCGAAACCGGCGGCGATGGGGAACAGCAGCGTCAGGGCGAGCGGGGCGGCCAGACGGATTAGGAGGCGTGAGTACATGGACGTTCTCGGCAGATTCACAATTGCTGTATCGGCCGTACCCCCTCGGTCTTTAGCCGCCAGATGGAGCGGATCGCGTCGGCGCGGCAAAAAAACGTGCGCTGCATCGAGCCCCTGCCGGCAGCGCCAGCGCCCCGCCAGCCAACGCTCAGCCCAGCGCGCGGTCCACCGCGTCGATCATGCGCCGCTTGGCCAGCAGGAAATCCCACAGGCTGCCGCCCATCTGCCGCCACAGCACCGCCGAGCGCACCGCGGCCAGCAACAGCGCGCGGATCTCCGCCACCACCCCGGCTTGGCCCAGGTAATGCGGATTGCCCTGCACCATCACCCGCGGGCGCAGGTGGCTGATGGTGTCCGCATACAGCTGGCCGAGCGCGCCGATTATCTCCGGATGCGCGCTGTCGGCGTGTTCGGCCAGCATCGGCGCGATCCGGGCGATGCCGGCGGTGACCTTGGCGCTGGTCTCGGTGTCGCGCACGAAGCGCCGCTCCAGCTGCAGCACCGCCAGCGCCAGCCGCGGCAGCGCCTCGTCCTGGCCCTGGTTGCGGAAATAGTTGTGCAGCAGGCGCAGCCCGGGCGCGACGTCGCCGACCCGGCCATAGACCGCCTCCGGCGTGTCGGCGTCGGTGCGGAACACGCTGTCCAGCAGGGTCCGCACCAGCGACGCCTCGGACTGCCCGGTCTCGGCGATGCGCCGCACCTGCTGCAGGGCCTGGGCGACGCCGGCCAGCGCCAGCACGCGCGCGTCCATGGAATCGGTCATCGGGTGGTTTCCTCATGTAGATCGGTGCGCTGCGCCAGACGGCGTTGCAGCGGGGCATCGGTGGTGGCGATCACGGCGCCGCCCAGGCACTCGTCGCCCTGGTACAGCACCAGCGACTGGCCGGGGGTCACGGCGCGCTGCGGGCGGGCGAAGCGCACCGCCAGGGTGCCGTCGTCGGCCACCTCGACCGTGCACGGCTCGTCGGCCTGGCGGTAACGGGTCTGCGCGGTGCAGTCGAAGCGCCGCGCCGGCGCCGACCCGGCGATCCAGTGCGCGGCTTCGGACTGCAGTTGCGTGGACATCAGATGCGGGCTGTCGCGATCCTGGTCCACGTACAGCACGTTGCGCGCCACGTCCTTGCCGACCACGTACCAGGGCGCCGCGGCGCGGCCGCGCACGCCGCCGATGTTCAGGCCCTCGCGCTGGCCCAGGGTGAAATAGAACACCCCCGGATGCTCGGCCACGACCTGTTCCTGCGGGTCGCGGATTTCGCCGCGCCGGGCCGGAAGGTAGCGGCTGAGGAACTCGCGGAAGTCGCGCTCGCCGATGAAGCAGATGCCGGTGGAGTCCTTCTTCGCGTGGGTCGGCAGGCCGGCCTCGCGGGCGATGCGCCGCACCTGTTCCTTGGGCAGCTCGCCGACCGGGAACAGGGTCGCGGCCAACTGCGCCTGGCCGAGCTGGTGCAGGAAATAGCTCTGGTCCTTGTTGCGGTCCACCCCGCGCAGCAGCCGCCAGCGGCCGGCGGCGAAGGCCACCCGGGCGTAGTGGCCGGTGGCGATGCGCTCGGCGCCGAGTTCGCGCGCCGCGTCCAGGAAATGCTTGAACTTGACCTCGCGGTTGCACAGCACGTCCGGGTTGGGCGTGCGCCCGGCGGCGTATTCGGCCAGGAAGTGGGCGAACACGCCTTGCCAGTATTCCTGCGAGAAATCGCGGAAGTGGAACGGCATGTCGAGCAGGCCGCATACCGCCACCGCGTCGCGGCGGTCGTCCTCGGCGCGGCAGTCTCCGCTGCCGTCGTCGGCCCAGTTCTGCATGAACAGGCCGGCCACGTCGGCGCCTTGCTGCACCAGCTGCCAGGCCGCCACCGACGAATCGACCCCGCCGGAGACGCCGACCATGATCCGCGCGCCGTTCATGCCAGTTGCCGCACCAGGTCCAGCGGATAGCGCTTGCCGGCGAGGAAATCGGCGGCCACCTGCCACACCAGCGGGCTGCGCCAGCGCGGCGCGGCGGCCTCCAGCTCGGCCGGGGTCATCCACAGGGCGCGCACGATGCCGTCGTCCAGCGGCCGCTGCGGGTCGTGCGCGACCGGCTCGGCGGCGAAGGCGAAGCGCAGGTAGTGGCGGCCGTTGTCGGCCTTCCACTGGTAGGCGCCGATGAACGCGGTCAGCCGCACCTGCCAGCCGGTTTCCTCCAGCGTCTCGCGCAGCGCCGCCTGCAGCAGGCTCTCGTCCGGCTCCAGGTGCCCGGCCGGCTGGTTCAGCACCAGCGCGCCGGCGATGGATTCCTCCACCTGCAGCAGGCGGCCGTCGCGGACCACCACCGTGGCCACGGTCACATCGGGCTGCCAGGGGCCGGAAGCCAGCGCCATCAGAACGCGTCCTTGCCGGCGTTGAGTTCGGCATCCATCGCGTCGGCGCCGCGCGCCGCCGCTTCCAGCGCCTCGCGCAAGGCGGTGTCGTCGGCATCGGCGGCCACCTTGACCACGAACACCGCGGTGCCGCCCTGGCGCACCCAGCCGCCGAGGATGTCGGCTTGCGCGTCTTCCAGCAGGCGGTTGGCGATCGCGCTGGGCAGGGTGTCGCCCTTGGCTTGGTAGGCCGGCGACCAGATCTCGCGGATCCGGTAGCTGCCGAAACTCTCCACCGGCGAGCGCACGTAGATCAGCTGCTGGCGCTCGCGGCCCTGTTCGCGCAGCCCGAACAGCAACTGGTAGTCGCCGTCGGCATCGGCCTGGACGTCGTAGCCCATTGCCTTCAGGCGCTTGCCCAGCGCCTGGTCCGGCGCGGCTGCGGCTGGCACAGAGGCCACCAGGAGCGCGGCGAGCAGGGCGGCCGTGCGGAAATTCGTCGAATGCATGCGTTGCGCCATCAAAGAAGGGGAATTGTGCGGGCAGGATCGGCGATCGTCCAATCCGGGCCGACAGCGGCCGTATATAATCGGCACATGCCTCGCAAGAATTCTTCAGACCACGACCACGGCGTAATGGTGGAGACCGGCAAGCCCGAAGTCGCCCGCCCGCCGATGTACCAAGTGCTGTTGCTGAACGACGACTACACCCCGATGGACTTCGTGGTGACCGTGTTGCAGCAGTTTTTCTCGCTGGACCTGGAGAAGGCCACGCAGGTGATGCTGCACGTGCATACCCGCGGCCGCGGCGTCTGCGGCGTGTATACCCGCGAAGTGGCTGAATCCAAGGTAGCTCAGGTGAACGAGTTTTCGCGGATGAACCAGCATCCCCTGTTGTGCACGATGGAAAAAGCCTGATATTGGTAAGCGTCGGTCACCGGTTTGCCCGGACTAACGCGGTCTGAACACACTGATCCGATAGGGTTGTGGAAATTCGCAACTCCAGCCGCATATTGTTGGCAACAGACGTCGGAGTGAACCATGTTCAGCAAAGATCTCGAGCAAACCATCGGCCAGTGCTACAAGCGCGCCCGGGAAGCCCGCCATGAGTTCATGACGGTCGAACACCTGTTGTTGGCATTGCTCGACAACCCTTCGGCGCAGGCGGTGCTGAAAGCCTGCGGCGCCGATACCGAGCGCCTGCGCGGCGAGTTGGAGCAGGCCATCGAGGCCTCGGTGTCGCGCCTGGCCGAAGACGACGGCCGCGACACGCAACCCACGCTGGGCTTCCAGCGGGTGCTGCAGCGCGCGGTCTACCACGTGCAGTCCTCGGGCAAGAAGGAAGTCACCGGCGCCAACGTGCTGGTCGCGATCTTCGGCGAAAAGGACTCGCATGCGGTGTATTTCCTGAATCAGCAGGACATCACCCGGCTCGACATCGTCAATTACCTGTCGCACGGCATCGCCAAGCTCGGCGAGGAGGGCGAAAGCCCGGCGCCATCCGATGGCGAGGCCAAGGGCGAGGCGGGCGAGGGCGAGGCCAAGGGCGACGCGCTGGCCGAATACGCCAGCAACCTGAACGAACAGGCGCGCAATGGCCGCATCGACCCGCTGGTCGGCCGCGCCGACGAGATCGAGCGCACCATCCAGGTGCTGTGCCGCCGGCGCAAGAACAACCCGCTGTACGTGGGCGAGGCCGGTGTCGGCAAGACCGCGATCGCCGAGGGCCTGGCCAAGCGCATCGTCGAGGGCAGCGTGCCCGAGGTGCTGGCCGACGCGGTCATCTATTCGCTGGACCTGGGCGCGCTGGTCGCCGGCACCAAGTACCGCGGCGACTTCGAAAAGCGTCTGAAGGGCGTGCTGACCTCGCTGAAGAAGGTGCCCAACGCGGTGCTGTTCATCGACGAGATCCACACCATCATCGGCGCCGGTTCGGCGTCGGGCGGCACCATGGACGCCTCCAACCTGATCAAGCCGGCGCTGGCGTCGGGCGATCTGCGTTGCATCGGTTCGACCACGTTCCAGGAATACCGCGGCATCTTCGAGAAGGACCGCGCGCTGGCGCGGCGCTTCCAGAAGATCGACATCGTCGAGCCGACCGTGGGCGAGACCTTCGAGATCCTGCAGGGCCTGAAGCCCAAGTACGAGGCGCACCACGGCGTGACCTACGCCGACGACGCGCTGCAGGCGGCGGTGGACCTGTCGGTGAAGCACATCGGCGACCGCCTGCTGCCGGACAAGGCGATCGACGTGATGGACGAGGCCGGCGCGCGCCAGCGGCTGCTGCCGCAGGGCGTGCGCAAGGAACTGATCGACATCGAGGAGATCGAGACCATCGTCGCCAAGATGGCGCGGATCCCGGCCAAGCAGGTCAGCGCCACTGATAAGGACGTGCTGCAGCACCTGGAGCGCAACCTGAAGATGGTGATCTTCGGCCAGGATCCGGCGATCGAGACGCTGGCCTCGTCGATCAAGCTGGCGCGGTCGGGCCTGGCCAATCCGGAAAAGCCGATCGGCAACTTCCTGTTCGCCGGTCCCACCGGCGTCGGCAAGACCGAGGTGACCAAGCAGCTGGCGCTGCAGCTGGGCATCGAGCTGGTGCGCTTCGACATGTCCGAGTACATGGAGCCGCATTCGATCAGCCGCCTGATCGGTGCGCCCCCGGGCTATGTCGGCTTCGACCAGGGCGGCCTGCTGACCGAGAAGATCGTCAAGACCCCGCACTGCGTGCTGCTGCTGGACGAGGTGGAGAAGGCGCATCCGGACATCTTCAACATCCTGTTGCAGGTCATGGACCGCGGCGTGCTGACCGACACCAACGGGCGCGAGGCCAACTTCAAGAACGTGATCCTGGTGATGACCACCAACGCAGGCGCTACCCAGGCCTCGCGGCGCTCGATCGGCTTCACCAAGCAGGACCATTCCACCGACGCGATGGAGAGCATCCGCCGCAGCTTCACCCCGGAATTCCGCAACCGCCTGGACGCGGTGGTGCAGTTCCAGCCGCTGGCGTTCAGCCACATCCTGCGCGTGGTCGACAAGTTCATCATCGAACTGGAGATGCTGCTGCAGGAGAAGCACGTGTCGCTGTCGGCCACCCCGACCGCGCGCGACTGGCTGGCCCAGCACGGCTTCGACCCGTTGATGGGCGCGCGGCCGATGGCGCGGGTGATCCAGGACAAGGTCAAGCGTCCGCTGGCGGACGAACTGCTGTTCGGCAAGCTGGTCGGCGGCGGCCGCGTCACCATCGACGTGCGCGACGGCGAGCTGGTGGTGGATGCCCAGGCCGAGCCGGAGCGCCTGCTGCCGGCGACCGTCGAGTGATGGCGCGCTAGAACGCCAGGCACGACAAAAGGCGGCTGCAGCACCTGCAGTCGCCTTGCGATGTCACCGATTCAGACGAGAAGGCGGCCGTTGGCCGCCTTTCTCATGACCGCTGCGAGGCGATCACTTCATGCGGTAGGTGATACGGCCCTTGGTCAGATCGTACGGGGTCATCTCGACCTTCACCCGGTCGCCGGTCAGGATGCGGATGTAGTTCTTGCGCATGCGTCCGGAGATGTGGGCGATGATCTCGTGCCCGTTTTCCAGCTTGACCCGGAAGGTGGTATTGGGCAACGTCTCGCTGACGGTGCCTTCGAATTCGATGGAGTCGTCTTTCGACATGTATTCCTGTGCGATTTCGCGTGCGGCCAAAGGCCTTAAGAGCGGGGATTTTACTCGCCTCGGCCGCCGCATGCAAAGTTTGCGTTAACCCCGCTCAGGGCAAGGCCAGTTCCGCGGCCGCCAGTTCGCCGAAATGCGGCGTCCACGGGCCAGATGGAGCGGGCTTGGCCACCAGCGTGGCGGCCGCGTCGAGGAACGCGGCGCGCGGCCAGCGCTGCGCGCCGAGGCTCAGCAGGTGGTCGTTCTCGACCTGGGCATCGATCAGCGGCCAGCCCCAGCCGTGCAGGCGCCTGGCCAGTGCCGCCAGCGCCACCTTGGAACCGCCGCTGCGCGCGCTGAACATGCTTTCGCCGAAGAACATGCGTCCGCGCGCCACGCCATAGATGCCGCCGACCAGTTCTTCGCCGTCGAACACCTCCACCGAGTGCGCGTGCCCGGCGCGATGCAGGGCGACATAGGCGGCGCTCATCTCGGCGGTGATCCAGGTCCCGTCCTGGCCGCGGCGCGGCGCCTGCGCGCAGGCGGCGATCACCTGCGCGAACGCGGTGTCGGCGCGGACCCGCCACGGCGAGTGGCGCAGCGAGCGGCGGAAGCGCGACGACAGCCGCACCGCGTCGCTGCGGAACACGGTGCGCGGGTCCGGGCTCCACCACATGATCGGATCGCCGTCCGAGTACCAGGGGAAGATGCCGTGCGCGTAGGCATTGAGCAGGCGCGTCGCGGTCAGGTCGCCGCCGATCGCAAGTAGCCCTTCCGGTTCGCGCAGCGCGCTCGCCGCGGGCGGGAACGGGGCGGCCGGATCGGTGGCAAGCAGGGCAGGGAGACGGCGCATCGACGCAGCGTAGCCGATCGGACGGGCGGCTCAGTCCTGGCGGAACGGCGAGTGCCGCAGCAGGGTCGCCGCGTGCTGGCGCACCGCGGCGGTTTCCTCGGCGCACCAGTCGGCCAGCGGCGCGCGGAAGCCGGGGTCGGCGATCCAGTGGCGGCTGCGCACCAGCCGTGGCAGGAAGCCGCGGGCGATCTTGTGCTCGCCCTGCGCGCCGGGCTCGAAGCGGGTCAGGCCTTCGCGCAGGCAGTAGTCGATGCCCTGGTAGTAGCAGGTCTCGAAGTGCAGGCCGGGCAGGGTGTCGCCGCCCCAGTAACGGCCATACAAGGTGTCGCCGCCGCGCAGGCACAGCGCTCCGGCCACCGGCGTTTCATCCATAATTGCCAGGAATATCAGAAAGTTACGCGGCATTTCTCGCGCAAGATGCGAGAAGAACTCCAGCGTCAGCGCCGGCGAATTGCCGTAATCGTCGAAGGTACGCAGGTAGAAGGCGTACATCGCCTGCAGGTCGGCGGCGCTGGCCTCGTCGCCGTGCACGACGCGGAAGCCGATCCCGGCGCGCTGCACCTTGGCCCGCTCCTGGCGGATGTTCTTGCGCCGCTTGTGGTCCATCGCCGCCAGATAGGCATCGAAATCCGCCCAGCCGGCCTCGTTGTGCCACTGGTACTGCACGTCGCAGCGCGCCAGCCAGTCGTCGCCGAACGCGGCTTCATCGTCCGCGCTGTGGAAGTTCACGTGCGCCGAGGACAGGCCGCTGGCCTCGGTCAGCGCCTGCATCGCGGCCAGCAGCGCCTGGCGCCCGGCGCTGTCGCGCGCCAGCAGGCGCGGTCCGGTCACCGGCGAATACGGCACCGCGCACAGCCATTTCGGGAAGTAGTCCTGGCCGTAGCGCGCATAGGCATGCGCCCAGGCATGGTCGAACACGAATTCGCCGTGCGAGTTGGTCTTCAGGTAGCCCGGCGCGGCGGCAACCAGCGCGTCGCCGTCCCACAGGGTCAGGTGCAGCGGATTCCAGCCCCAATCCGGGCGCAGGCAGCCGTGCCGTTCCAGGCCGGCCAGGAACGCGTGCGCGACGAACGGGTTGCGGCCGTCGTGCAGGGCGTCCCAGTCGGCGGCGGCGACCTCGTCGAGCCGGTGCAGCCAGCGCACGCCGCTCATGCCCGCCCGCGCTTGTGCGTTGCGGACGGCATCAGCGGGCGTGTGGCTGCGCGCTCAGGCACCCTTGTCCAGATAGCGCTCGGCATCCAGCGCGGCCATGCAGCCGAAGCCGGCCGAGGTGATCGCCTGGCGGTAGTGCTGGTCGGCGACGTCGCCGGCGGCGAACACGCCCGGCACCGAGGTCTCAGTGGCCGCGCCGCCGAGGCCGGAGCGGATCTCCAGGTAGCCGTTGTTCATCGCCAGCTGGCCGTCGAACAGCTGCGTGTTCGGGTGGTGGCCGATGGCCACGAAGAACCCGTGCGCTTCGATCTCGCGGGTGCTGCCGTCCTGGGTGGACTTGACCCGCACCCCGGTGACGCCGGCCTCGTTGCCCAGCACTTCGTCGATGGCGTGGTGCCAGACGGTCTCGATCTTGCCCGCCGCGACCTTGGCGAACAGCTTGTCTTGCATGATCTTCTCGGCGCGCAAGGTGTCGCGGCGGTGCACCAGGTAGACCTTGCGGGCGATGTTGGACAGATACAGCGCCTCTTCCACCGCGGTGTTGCCGCCGCCGACCACGACCACGTCCTGGTCCTTGTAGAAGAAGCCGTCGCAGGTGGCGCAGGCGGACACGCCGCGGCCCTTGAACGCTTCTTCCGAGGGGATGCCCAGGTACTTGGCGGTGGCGCCGGTGGCGATGACCAGCGCGTCGCAGGTGTACTCGGCGCTGTCGCCGCTGAGCTTGAACGGGCGCTGCGACAGGTCGGCGGTGTGGATGTGGTCGAAGATCACCTCGGTGTCGAAGCGTTCGGCATGCGCCTGCATCCGCGACATCAGGTCGGGGCCCTGCAGGCCATGGGCGTCGCCGGGCCAGTTGTCGACCTCGGTGGTGGTCATCAGCTGGCCGCCCTGCTGCAGGCCGGTGATGACCACCGGCTTGAGATTGGCGCGCGCGGCGTAGACCGCGGCGGTCCAGCCGGCCGGGCCCGAACCCAGGATCAGCAGGCGAGAATGCTTGGCGGAATTGGCGACAGAAGAGCTCATGTATACTCGCGAAGAGGTGGAAATGGCGGCGGATTCGCGGCATCGCGCGGCTTCCGGCTTAGTCGCATAGAGTGGCGGCCGGCCTGGGATGAATCAAGCCGCGTGGCGAGAACGCTGCGGCCTGCGCTCAGCGTGCCGCCTTGCGCACGCCGCGTTGTCCATGCCGCCGCGTCGCGGCAGGAGCGGGCCCTGGACGCTTCAGGCTTCGCTTGCCGATCCGGTGCCGACTGCTGAAATGCCAATCCGATTCGTTTATTATCAAACACTAACGGTGTATTTCTAAGGTCTGGTCATAGCGTGGCGAAGCAGGTTCCGGAACGCGGCAAATCCCAGGGCGCCAACGCGGCCGCACGCAAGCAGGCCGCCGCGGCCAATCCGCGCCGGCAGAAGCTGTGGCGCGACCTGGCGCTGATCGCGATCGCGCCGCTGCTGCTGTACCTGCTGGCCAGCCTGGCCACCTATTCGGCGACCGATCCCGGCTGGTCGCATACCGGCAGCGTCATCGCGCCGGTGCACAACATGGGCGGCAAGTTCGGCGCCTGGATCGCCGACGTGCTGCTGCAGCTGTTCGGCTACGTGGCGTTCCTGCTGCCGGTGGTGATCGGCGCGGTGTCCTGGATCGCGCTGTTCGGCATGGACAGCGATGGCGACGGCGAGGCCGACCTGGGCCCGGCGCTGCGCCTGGTCGGCATCGTCGGGTTCCTGATCGCCGGCACCGGGCTGCTGCACCTGCGCCTGTTCAGCGGCGACGTGGCCGGTGCCGGCGGCATCCTCGGCAAGCTGGTCGGCAGCTCGCTGACCGCCGGCTTCGGCGCGCTGGGCAGCAACCTGTTCGTGCTGGTGCTGCTGCTGGTGTCGATCACCCTGGCCACCGGCCTGTCCTGGTTCGCGGTGATGGAGCGCATCGGCCGCGCGGTGATGACCCTGCCGACGCTGGCGCGGCGCGGCAGCCAGCAGGCCAACGAATGGCAGCAGACCCGCGCCATGCGCGAGGAACGCGAGGAAGTGCGCAAGGTCGATGCGGTGCAGCGCGCCAAGCGCGAGCCGGTCAAGATCGAGCCGCCGCCGGCGCCGGTGGTGGAGAAGAGCGAGCGGGCCAAGCGCGAGCAGCAGATCCCGCTGTTCCATGGCACCGGCGGCGACCAGTCCGGCATCCCGCCGCTGGCCCTGCTCGACGATCCCAAGCCGCAGACCAAGGGCTATTCCGAGGAAACCCTGGAGACCCTGTCGCGGCAGATCGAGTTCAAGCTCAAGGACTTCCGCATCGAGGCGCAGGTGGTCGGCGCCTATCCGGGTCCGGTGATCACCCGCTTCGAGATCGAGCCGGCGCCGGGGGTCAAGGTCAGCCAGATCAGTTCGCTGGACAAGGACATCGCGCGCGGCCTGTCGGTGAAGTCGGTGCGCGTGGTCGACGTGATCCCGGGCAAGTCGGTGGTCGGCCTGGAAATCCCCAACGTCAGCCGCGAGATGATCTATCTGAGCGAGCTGCTGCGCTCCAAGGAATACGACAAGTCGGCCAGCCCGCTGACCCTGGCGCTGGGCAAGGACATCGCCGGCCGCCCGACCGTGGCCGACCTGGCGCGCATGCCGCACCTGCTGGTCGCCGGTACCACCGGCTCGGGCAAGTCGGTGGCGGTCAACGCGATGGTGCTGAGCCTGTTGTACAAGGCCTCGGCCAAGGAACTGCGGATGCTGATGATCGACCCGAAGATGCTCGAGCTGAGCGTCTACCAGGGCATCCCGCACCTGCTGGCGCCGGTGGTCACCGACATGAAGGAGGCCGCCAACGGCCTGCGCTGGTGCGTGGCGGAGATGGAACGCCGCTACAAGCTGATGAGCACGGTCGGGGTGCGCAACCTGGCCGGCTTCAACAAGAAGGTCAAGGACGCGCAGGACGCCGGGCAGCCGATGATGGACCCGCTGTTCAAGCCCAACCCGGACCTGGCCGAGGCGCCGCGGCCGCTGGACACGCTGCCGTTCATCGTCATCTTCATCGACGAATTCGCCGACATGATGATGATCGTCGGCAAGAAGGTCGAAGAGCTGATCGCGCGCCTGGCGCAGAAGGCGCGTGCGGCCGGCATCCACCTGATCCTGGCCACCCAGCGCCCGTCGGTGGACGTGATCACCGGCCTGATCAAGGCCAACATCCCGACCCGCATCGCATTCCAGGTCAGTTCCAAGATCGACTCGCGCACCATCCTCGACCAGTCCGGCGCCGAAACCCTGCTCGGCCACGGCGACATGCTGTACCTGCCGCCGGGCACGGCGATGCCCGACCGCGTGCACGGCGCCTTCGTCAGCGACGAGGAAGTGCATCGCGTGGTCGAGCACCTCAAGGCCAGCGGCCCGGCCGACTACATCGAGGGCGTACTGGACGAGGTGCAGACCATGGGCGATGGCACCGTGGTCGGCGCCACCGGCCTGCCCGAGAGCAGCGGCGGCGGCGGGGACGAATCGGATCCGCTGTACGACGAAGCCTTGCGCATCGTCACCGAGACCCGCCGCGCGTCGATCTCCGGCGTGCAGCGGCGGCTGAAGATCGGCTACAACCGCGCCGCGCGGCTGATCGAGGCGATGGAAGCGGCTGGCGTGGTCAGCCCGCCCGAACACAACGGCGACCGCAGCGTGCTGGCGCCGCCGCCGCCGAAGTGAGACGCACGACGCGGCCCGCATCCTGGTTCACGGCCACCGGCACCGCCCGGCGCAGTGCCGCATGCGATGCTGGCGGCTGGTCCCACCCGCTGCCGTTGCCGATGTCCCGAACCGCCTGCACCCTGCGCCTGTTGCTGTGCGCCGTCCTGGCCGTGGCCGGGTCCGCTGCCGCCGCGCCGCCGCCAGCCGCCGCTGCGGCGGCCAGCCCGGCCGCGGCCACGCCCGAAGTCGCCAACAACTACAGCTACGTGCGCTACCGCGCCGACTACGAGGTGCGCGACGACGCCAACAGCGTGGAGACCGACGAATACGAGCTGCTGCTGAAGACCAAGGCCGGCGTGGACAAGTTCAGCCAGGTGCGGCTGAGCTACAGCGAGAAGCTGGAGACGCTGGAGGTGCTGGCCGCCTACGCGATCACCCCGGACGGGCTGCGCCACGACGTGCCGGCCGACAAGATCTACACCCAGGAAAGCTATTCGAGCGCCTCGGCGGCGATGTACGCCGACCGCAAGGTCAAGGTGGTGGTGTTCCCCAACCTGATGCCGGGCACGCGCCTGGTGTACCGGGTGCGCCGCACCCAGACCGTGCCGTATTTCCCCGGCTACTTCAGCCTGTGGGAGACCTTCAGCGTGTTCTCCCAGTACGACGACGCCACGGTGACCCTGGTCGCGCCGCGGCGCATGCCGATGCATGTCTACACGCGCGGCGTGGACGGCGCCGACAAGCCGAAGATCGACGGCACGCAGGCGCGCTGGGAGTGGCGCTACCAGCGCCGCGAGCCGATGAAGAGCCAGAACTGGGCGGCGGCGACCTGGGAATTCAGCCCGACCATCATGGCCAGCAGCTTCCGCCGCTGGTCGCAGATGGGCCAGGCCTACCAGCGCAGCAGCGGTGTGGCCGCGCAGGTCACGCCGAAGGTGCGCGCCCGCGCCGAGCAGATCACCGCCGGCATCGGCGACCGCCGTGCGCAGGCCGCCGCGCTGTACGAATGGGTGGCGCGCAACATCCGCTACGTGGCGGTGTACCTGGGCAATGGCGGACTGGAGCCGAACAGCGCCGACAGCATCCTCGACAACCACTACGGCGACTGCAAGGACCACACCGTGGTGCTGGAGGCGCTGCTGGCGGCCAAGGGCATCGCCAGCACGCCGGTGCTGATCGGCGCCGAAGGCGGGCCGACCCTGCCCGAGGTGCCGGTGCTCGGCCGCTTCAACCACGCCATCACCTATCTGCCCGAGTTCAAGCTGTACGTGGACTCGACCAATCCCTACGCGCGCTTCGGCCAGCTTCCGGCCGGCGATCTCGGCGTGCCGGTGCTGCACACCGTGGACGGCAGCGTGGCGCGGACCCCGGCCAACGACGCGCGGGTGAACCTGTACCAGGCCGAGGCCGACTACCGCTTCGCCGCCGACGGCAGCCTGAGCGGCACCACCAGGCTGGACAGCGGCCAGATCGGCGAGATCGGCCTGCGCACCATGTTCGTGCAGCTCAATACGCAGAACCGCACCCGCATCGAGGAATCGATCCTGGCCGCGTCCGGCTTCGACGGCAGCGGCGAACTGGAGCTGCAGGGCGCGCCGCAGGACCTGAGCCGGCCGTTCGGCTACGCCTATAAGTTCCGCGCCAGCGACTACGTCGACTTCGGCGTGGTCGGCGGCATGACCCTGCCGCAGATGCCCGGCGCCGATTCGGTGCGCGGGGTCTATGCGACCACCTCGGCCGAGCGCAACCTGACCCCGTTCTACTGCAACGACAACGCGCGCAGCGAGACCTACCGGCTGACCTTTCCGGACAGCGTGCCGATCATCGCGATTCCGGCCGATACCCATTTCCGCAACGCCGCCGGCGAATACGCCGCGACCTGGGTACGCGACGGGCAGACCGTGGTCGCCACGCACACGCTGCACCGGCGCGCGGTGCATGGCCCTGAGGCGCTGTGCCAGCCGCAGGACTACGCGGCGTTCCGCGAGCTGTACCAGCAGGTGCGGCGCGGTTTCCGCAGCCAGATCCTGTACGGCGACCTCGGTCGCATGCAGACCGAACACTGAGCGCCTCACCGTCTGATCGCCTATTCAGCTTGTTCGCGGCACACTTCCCACACTCCATCCGGAACTCCATCCGCATGCTTCGCACACTCCGCTATACCGTCCTCGCCAGCGCGCTGCTGGCCGGCAGCGCCTTCGCCGGCGCGCGCGACGACCTGAACACCTTCACCCGCGGGCTCAAGGGCCTGGACGGCCAGTTCGCGCAGAAGGTCTACGACGGCAAGGGCGCGCTGAAGGAAACCGCCAGCGGCCGCGTCGCGCTGTCGGCGCCACGCCTGTTCCGCTGGGAATACCGCAAGCCCTATACGCAGCTGATCGTCGCCGACGGCGCCAAGGTCTGGGTCTACGATCCGGACCTGAAGCAGGCCACGGTGCGCACTCAGGGCGCGGAGGAGCAGAACAGCCCGCTGACCGCGCTGATCGACCCGGGCAAGCTGGACCGCCAGTACGACGTCAGCGAGGAAGCGGTGGCGCGCGACGGCCTGCAGTGGCTGTCGATGACGCCGAAGGTGGACACCGAGGCCAGCTTCCAGATCGCCAAGCTCGGTTTCGATGGCGGTGGCCTGGCACGGATGGAGGTGGTCGATGCGGTCGGCCAGCGCACCGAGATCAGCTTCAGCGACTGGAAGCGCAACCCGGCCTTCGCCGCCGGCACCTTCCGCTACGTGCCGGACAAGGACGTGGACGTGGTCGGCGACCGCTGAGGCGCCGAACGCCGGCCGCGGCCACGCCGGGCCGGCTCAGCCGGGCCGGCTCAATCAGGGCAGGTCTGCACTTCGATGCTGACGTGCCCCAGCGTCGCCACGCCCTCCAGGCGCGCGTGGTAGAACGCCGCCGGCCGCGGCCGGTGGGTCACCAGCGACACGATCGCCGCATGCTGGCCGGGGCCGATCCGCCACACGTGCAGGTCGGCGATGCGCTCGTCGTCCTGTTCCAGGCGTGCTTTGATCTGCGCCTGCAACGTGGCCGGCGCCGACGCGTCGAGCAGCACCGCGCCGGTATCGCGCAGCAAGCCCAGTGACCAGCGCGCGATGACGATGGCGCCGACGATACCCATCAGCGCATCCATCCACAGCCAGCCTAGGGTCTTGGCCAGCAGCAGGGCCACGATCGCCAGCACCGAGGTCAGCGCGTCGGCCAGCATGTGCACATAGGCCGAGCGCAGGTTGTTGTCGGTATGCGCATGTGCGGCGTGGTCCGCGGCGGCATGCGTGCGCTCGGGCGCGAGGGCATGGACATGAGCGTGCCCGTGGGCATGATCGTCGTGGTCGTGGTCGTGGTCGTGGTCGTGGTCGTGGTGTGCGTGGTGCTGCACGGCTGTTGCGTGACCGTGGCTGGAATCGCCATGCGCGTGCCCATGGCCATGGTCGTGACCATGGTGATGGTCGGCGCCGAGCATCCACGCGCTGACCAGGTTCACCAGCAGGCCCAGGGAGGCGATCCAGATCGCCTCGTCGTAGGCGATCCGCACCGGCTGCGCCAGGCGCAGCGCCGACTCCACGCCGATGCCGAGCGCGATCAGGGCCAGGATCAGCGCGCTGCAGAACCCGGCCAGGTCGCCGACTTTGCCGGTGCCGAAGCTGAAGCGCGGATCGTGCCGGTGGCGGCGCGCGAACCAGTAGGCGAAGCCGGCGATCGACAGCGCCCCGGCGTGGGTGGCCATGTGCATCCCGTCGGCGAGCAGCGCCATCGAGCCGGTCCACCAGCCGGCGACGATTTCCACGACCATCATCACCGCGGTCAGCGCGACCACCGCCCAGGTCCGGCGCGCGTTGCGCTCGTGGCGATCGCCGAGGAAGTCGTGCGCGTGGGTGAAGGCGTCCAGCGTGCGGTGGTGGCTCATCGGGACACTCGCAGGGCAGGGGAACGCAACGGATTGTAGCGGCAGCGTGGCGCCGATCTGCGCTGCCGGCGCCACCGGCAACGCGCGGCCTGCACATGCCGGCGATAGAATGCGCAGGTGGCCAAGCGCAGACTCCTCGCCCCCGATACCCCCGACCTGCTGAGCGTGGATCGCGATGCGATGCGCCCGCTGGCCGAGCGCATGCGCCCGCGCACGCTCGACGAGATGGTCGGGCAGAAACGCCTGCTGGCGCCGGCCAGCGCGCTGCGCCGCGCGGTCGAGTCCGGGCGCGTGCATTCGATGATCCTGTGGGGGCCGCCGGGCTGCGGCAAGACCACCCTGGCGCTGCTGCTGGCGCATTACGCCGAGGCCGAATTCAAGGCGATCTCGGCGGTGCTGTCCGGCCTGCCGGAGGTGCGGCTGGTGCTGGCCGAGGCCGCGCAGCGCTTCGCCGACGGGCGCCGCACGGTGCTGTTCGTGGACGAGGTGCACCGTTTCAACAAGGCGCAGCAGGACGCGTTCCTGCCGCACATCGAGCGCGGCACCATCCTGTTCGTCGGCGCCACCACCGAGAACCCGTCGTTCGAACTGAATTCGGCGCTGCTGTCGCGCTGCCGCGTGCACGTGCTGGAATCGGTGTCGCCGCAGGACATCGTCGAGGCGCTGCAGCGTGCGCTGCACGACAGCGAGCGCGGCCTGGGCGAGGAGGCGATCCGGGTCTCGGACGCGGCGCTGCTGGAGATCGCCAGCGCCGCCGACGGCGACGTGCGGCGCGCGCTGACCCTGCTGGAGATCGCCGCCGAGCTGGCCCAGGGCGAGGACGGCGAGATCACCCCGCAGACCCTGCTGCAGGTGTTGGCCGACCGCACCCGCCGCTTCGACAAGGGCGGCGAGCAGTTCTACGACCAGATCTCGGCGCTACACAAGTCGGTGCGCAGCTCCAACCCGGATGCGGCGCTGTACTGGCTGACGCGCATGCTCGACGGCGGCTGCGATCCGGCCTACCTGGCGCGGCGCCTGACCCGCATGGCGATCGAGGACATCGGCCTGGCCGATCCGCGCGCCCAGCAGATGGCGCTGGAAGCCTGGGACATCTACGAGCGGCTGGGCAGCCCGGAAGGTGAACTGGCCTTCGCGCAACTGGTGCTGTACTTGGCCAGCACGGCCAAGTCCAACGCCGGCTACGCCGCGTTCAACCAGGCCAAGGCCGAAGTGCGCGAGAGCGGCACCGAGGAAGTGCCGCTGCATCTGCGCAACGCGCCGACCAAGCTGATGAAGAATCTCGGCTACGGCGAGCATTACCAGTACGACCACGATGCCGAGGGCGGCATCGCCCTGGACCAGACCGGGTTTCCGGATGCGATGGGCGAGCGCGTGTACTACCGGCCGGTGGAGCGTGGGCTGGAGATCAAGCTCAAGGACAAGCTCGACCGCCTGCGTGCCGCGCGCGAACAGGCGCGGGCTGACAAGGCCAAGCCGCCGCGTTCATAATCGGCAGCAAGGAGATGGCATTCCTCCTCGAACCGCCCGCAGTCCCTGCGCGCTGATGATGCCTGCCCACCCCCCGCCGGGGCGGCAGGCCTGCGCCCCGGCATCGCCCGATCTGGAGACCACGATGCCGTACTTCGTTTTCGTTTTTCCACACCGCCGCGCCGCCGTGCAGCGGGGCCGCGCATGAACTTCGCCCTGTGGTGGCAACAGTTGCTGCTGGCGATGGCCGGCGGTGCGGTCGGCTCCGGTGTGCGCTTCGCCATCGGCAGCGCCTTGCTGCAGCGCTATGGCGCCGGCTTCCCGTGGGGCACGCTGACGGTGAACCTGGTCGGCGCGTTCTTAGGCGGTTTCCTGCTGGTCTGGATCGAAGGCAAGGGCGCCAGCGCGCCGTACTGGCGGGCGCTGCTGATCGTCGGCCTGCTCGGCGGGCTGACCACGTTTTCCTCGCTGATGATGGAGAGCCTGGTGTTCCTGCGCGGCGGCCGCGGCGGCATGGTGCCGATCTACCTGGCGATCACCCTGGCAGCGGGCCTGCTGCTGGTGATCGGCGGCGCCCGCGTGGCCACGGAATTGCGCCCGCCGTCGGCCAGCGCGGCCAACTGAACCGCGCCGGCGCGGCTCAGGACAGCAGCGCCGCAGCCAGCCCCAACGGCGGTGCGGCCAGCGCCAGCGGCACGATGGCACGCGGCCGGTATGGCAGCAGGCCGTAGGTCAGCAGCGCGGCGCTGGCGCTGAGCGTGCCCAGCCACAGCACCGCGCCGATGGTCCAGCCCAGCGCTGTCACGCAGCAGGCGAACGCCGCGGCCAGCAGCAGCCAGCCGGCGACGCGCAGCTGGCGCATCCGCGCCGGTGCGGCGCGCTGCGCGCCGTACAGTTCCAGCTGGTGTTTCTCCATCGCCAGGCACAGCGCGACGAAGCCGGAAAAGGCCAGGCCCAGGCCGAGCAGGTTCATGGCGTCTCCAGCGCCGCGGTGGAAACCGGCTGCGCCGCCGCCCGTTCGCGCGCGCGGCGTTCGGCCGCCGACAACGGCGGTTGCCAGCGCTGCATGCGCCGTGCGGCCAGCGCCAGCACGCAGCCTAGCGCGACGCACACCAGGTCCACGCCGGCCAGCGCCCAATCCCGCGCCGGGAGGCTGTTGCCCAGGTGCGCGTCGCTGGTCGCCGCGTTGAGCAGCGGCAGCAGCGCGAACAGGGCGGCGCCCAGATACAGCTGCCAGGCCCACATCGCGCGCTTCGGCCAGGCGAAGGCGGCGACCAGCGCCGCCGCCCAGGCCAGGAAGAACGCAGCCGCTTCCTGCTCCGGACGCTCGGCCATATGTACCGGGATCAGCCGGTTGCCCCAGAAGTAGGCGGCGAAGGCGATCGGCAAGCCGGCCACCGTGCCGATGTTCAGCGCATCGACCAGGCGCAGGCCGAAACCGATCCGGCCGGCCTTGGCGTGCTTGGGCCGTTCCTTGACCGCCCACAGGATCACGCCGCTGGCCACCATCAGGCAGCCGAGCAGGCCGGAACCGAAGAACAGCCAGCGCAGCCCCGATCCGGCGAAGTGCGCCAGGTGCAGGCCGTACAGGGTGCTGCGGGTCTGCGCGGCCGCGCCGGGGCTGCCGCTGCGCGCCAGGACCTGTCCGCTGCCGGCATCCAGCAGCAGCGACGGCGGATCGTAGGCCAGGCGCCGGCCCTCGCCCTGGCGGATCTCGATCACCGCCGCGGCGTCGTCCGGGTTGTACAGCGAGAACCCGGCGATCGGCGCCTGCGCGCCCCATTCGGCGCGCGCCACGTCCAGCAGGCGCGCGATCGGCAGGCGCGTGCCCGGCCGGCCGCTGGCTTCGCGGGGATTGGCCGGCTGCGAAAAGGCTTCGGCATAGAACGCGTCTTCCGCATTCGGATAGGCGACCTTGATGCCCCACGGCAGGTACATCAGCATCAGCGTGACCAGCCCGGTGTAGGTGATCATCGCGTGGTACGGCAGGGCCAGCACCGCGCTGACGTTGTGGAAGTCCAGCCACGAGCGCTGGCCCTTGGCCGGGCGGAAGGTGAAGAAGTCCTTGAAGATCTTCTTGTGGGTGATGATCCCGCTGATGATCGCCACCAGCATGAACATCGCGCAGAAGCCGACGATGTAGCGCGCCCACATCACCGGGATGTAGTGCAGATCGAAGTGCAGGCGATAGAAGAATTCGCCGCCGCGGGTGTCGCGCGCGGCGCTGGGCTGGCCGCTGAGCGGGTCCAGCAGCGCGTCGCCGAACATCTGCTTGCGGCTCTGGGCGCTGCCGTCGGCCGGCGGCGGGTTGCGCCAGAACAGTTGCGTGAACGAGGAACGTGCGCCCGGCAGCGACACCGTCCATTGCGGCGACTGCGGCGCTTCGCGCTGCAGCAGCGCGACCGCGCGCGCGGCGACGGCATCCGTGCTCAGCGGCGCACGCGGCAGTTCCGGGCGCATCCAGCGGCTGATCTCGTCGCGGAAATAGCTGGCGGTGCCGGCCATGAAGATCAGCAGCAGCACCCAGCCGACCAGCAGACCGGTCCAGGTGTGCAGCCAGGCCATCGACTGGCGGAATCCCTGCTTCATGGCGCGTGCCGCTGCAGCCAGGCGATGGCCAGGGCCATCGGCGCCAGCAGCGCGGCGATCCCCAGCCAGGCACGGGTGGCACTGCGCGTGGCGAACGCCCACAACGCGGTGCAGGCGCAGACCAGGATGCCCAGCATCATGCCGCTCAGCACCGCCTGCGCGCGCAGGGTCGGCCACAGCAGCGGCAGCAGCGCGGAGGTCGCGGCGGCCAGCGCATAGCCGCCGAAGATCACCGCCAGGGTGCGCGACAGCACGCCCAACCAGGGCGGCAATGGACGCCGCGATGCAGCGGGCGTGCGCGAGGCGTGGGGATCGGACAGAGGGGCGGGAGCAACTGGATGCATGGGAGCCTGTCGGGAAAAGGCACCGGCTTGGCATCGGGCTAGGCGGGAGCGTGGCGGCGATGAATCTTGCCGAACACGTTAATGATACGCATTCCTATCTTTGCTGCGCAATGCTTCGGTAGTGCGTGTAGCGACCGCAGTGTCGGCCAGGAAGCTCGCCGCCGATCAGCGGCGACGGTGGTCGAATATTCCTGCCGTACCTGGTGCCGTGGTCGCGTTAGCAGACGTGGCAGTCCAGGCCACGGCGCCGCGAGGCAAATGACGGCCTCGTGGCAAGTTCTGGCGCTGCAATCCTTCGCGGGCTGCTGGCACCATGGGCCAAGCGAACGATGTGGAGCGCAAGGGAGGGCGGCCGTTGCCGCGTTCCCGTCACGACGCAGTCCCGCACCGGATGCGCCCGATGGCCGGCGGATGCCGGCGACAGACCACTGCGGAGACGCGATAGATGAAGATTTTGATCGTCGACGATTACCGAACGATGCGCCGTGTCATCCAGAACCTGTTGAACCGGCTCGGCTATGACGACGTGGCCGAGGCCGCCGACGGCGCGTCGGCGCTGGCCACGTTGCGTGCGGACAAGGTCGGCCTGGTCCTGTGCGACTGGAACATGCAGCCGATGACCGGCTTGCAGCTCCTGCGCGAGATCCGCAGGGACCGTGCGATAGCCAGCACGCCGTTCATCATGGTCCTCGCCGACAACAGACGGGACGACATCACCGCGCTCAAGGATGCGGGGGCGGACGGCTACCTCGTGAAGCCTTTCAACGCCGAGACGCTGCAAGCCAAGATCAACGCCGTGCTCTGACCGGTTTTCGGCGATTGGCCGATGCGACAGCGTTGGGACACGTCACGGCGGAGGCGGGATTGCTCTGTTTTTGAAAGATCGATCGAGAGCGTGGCCTGAGCGGGAATCAGCGGCTGCCTGACTTGGCAACACAGCTTGACGGGCCAATCCATAACCGGCGCGCACTGTAATCGAGCGTGATGCGCATGGTCTGCAGCATGTCCACGCCGATGTTGAACGCGTGCCCGTCGGAGTACCCCGCGTCGTCGAACACCGGCAGGTCGACGACGCGCGCCACGACGTTGCGTTGGGTCGATCCCGGAAAGCTCACTGTGCCGATCGGGCCGACACGCGAAGGGATGGGCGTCTGGACGGCGCCACGCGCGGGCGGTCCGTCGCGGAAAGCGGCTGAACCGGGATCGATCCGCGCGGCGTTGGCGAAGGTGGTGTTGATCATCGACGAGCGGGCGCCGCTGTCGAGCGTCGCCACGCCGGCCACGCCGTTGACCGTGACCGGCAGCGTCAATTGCTTGCCGTTTTTGATCGACCCCGCCTCGATCAGGGTCGCGCTGCGTCCGGCGAGCCGTGCCGCATTCTTGCCGCGCGGCAGCAGCGAGACGGTCTGGCACCCGGTATCCATCACCGTGATGCGGTCCATCAGCAGATCGGCGCCGACGATTCCCGCGATCTTCACGCCGTCGGTCCGGTCGGGAATGGTGTCCACGTCGAGATGATGGATCGCCCTGCCATCGAGCGAGAGCGACTCTACCCGCGTCGTCGTCTCCTCCACGTCTCCGGTCGCGCCGCTGATGGTTGCGGTCTTGCCGGAGGGGAGATGCTGTTCCGCCGCGAACCAGGCATAGACCGCGCTGGTGTCGGCGCCGGTGTCGAGCATGAACTTGTAGGGTCCCTTGCCATTGACGAACACCGGGACCAGCAGGTGCCCGGTGACGCCCGGCGTCATCGCGACCTCCGCTGTCGCGTCGCGCGGCCAGATGGCGCTCGCGAGCAACGCGGTCAGCGCGAGGCCGCATGCGCCGAGCTTGCTTGCTGTCGGCCTGATCCGATAGACGCGGCTGTTCGGGCTTGTCGGGGAAACCAGCATAGGGTGCTCCACAGTGCGGTTTTTCGCATTCTCGTTGAAAGGCGAAGGGTAGCGCGGGCGGCATCTGGATGCCGAGACCGTGCGACAGGTCGCGCAAGCAATGGCGCTTCAGCGCGCTGCGGAGGGCGCAGGCGTGGGCGTCGCGGCCATCGCTTCGGCGGCGGCGATTTTTTGCGCCACCGCGTCGCGCAGCGGGGAAGCCTCGGGCAGCAGGCCTTGCAGGTGTCGCCACTGCGCCGCGGCGTTGGCGTAGCGGCGCTGCTGGAATTCGCCGATACCGAGCATCCACAGGGCGCGCTGGTTGTCCGGTTGCTGCGCGAGCACGCGCTCGAGCATGCCGTGCGCGGTCGTGCCGACGGCGAAATCGGCTTGCTCGGCCATGTCCGCCTCGACCCAGCCGAGCAGTGCGTCGCTGTTGTCCGGATCGATCCGCAGCGCCTGCGCGTAGGCGTCGCGCGCTTCGGCACTGCGTTTCGCCTGCACGGCCGCCGCGGCCTGGTCCAGCCATTGCTGCAGTGTCCGCTGCGCCACGCCCGGGTCGGGTGCCGCTGCGGCCTGCACGGGCACGCCGGCAAGTGCGGCCGGATCGCCGACCAGCAGATACAGGCCGGCGCTCGCCAGCGGCAGCGCCACGGCCAACAGCGCCGCGGCGCCAAGCCGCAACCTGCGCGCGCCCGGACGCCGGCGCAGCAGCGGCCGCAGCAGCACGCCGAGCGCGATGCCGAGCATCAGCGCGGCGGCGATGCAGAAGCCGGCGGTCACCATTGTTCTTCCGGCTCCTGTTCCGGCGCCGCGTGCGCCGCTGCGGCGGCCCGGCGCCGCAGCGTGGCCGCGACCATGGCCGCGCCGCCGAGCAGGAACAGCAGCGGACCGAACCACAGCAGCCAGGTCGCCGGCGCCAGCGGCGGGTCGTAGAGCACGAACTGCGAATAGCGATCGACCATGTACTGCTTGATCTGCGCATCGCTGCGGCCGGCCTGTAACTGCGCGAACACCTGGTGGCGCAGGTCGCGCGCCAGCGTCGCGTTGGAGTCGGCGAGGTTCTCGTTCTGGCAGACCAGGCAGCGCAATTGCGCGGTCAGGCGCTGGAAGCGCAGTTCCTGCTGCCGGTCCTGGAACGGCAGCGGATCCACCGCCTGCGCCGCCGCCGGCACCGCATGCGTGAGCAGCAGTAAGACCAGCAACGCCAGCCACGGTCTGGTCCATGGCCGGCCGCGTAGCGTCAGTGCAAAGGGCACGTTCATCGCTGCGCTCCGTCCAGCGCGGCGATCGCCGGGCGCAGTTCTTCGGCGATCACCGCAGGAGTCAGCACGCCGACATGCTTGTAGCGGATCACGCCCTGGGCATCGATCAGGAAGGTTTCCGGGGCGCCGTAGACGCCGAAGTCGATCGCGCGCTGTCCGTCCTCATCGACCACCACCAGCGCATAAGGATTGCCGCGCTGCGCGAGCCAGGCACGCGCGTCTTGCGGGTCGTCCTTGTACGCGTAGCCGATCAGTGCGACCCCGAGGTCGTTGGCGTGCGCCAGCAGCACAGGATGCTCTTCGCCGCAGGCCAGGCACCAGCTGCCGAACACGTTGAGCAGGTACGGCCGGCCGCGCAATTCGGCGCTGCCGGCGCGCTGCGCGGGATCGTCCAGGCGCGGCAGCGAGAACGCCGGCGCCGGCTTGCCGATCAGCGGCGAGGGCACTTCGCGCGGGTCGTGCGCGCGGCTCCAGTAGATGCCGAAGCCGAACAACGCGGCCAGCAGCAGGAAGCCGAGCAGGGGCAGCAGCCGGCTCATGGCGATACGCCCGCTGTTGCCGGGGCGGCAGGCGCGACAAGGCCCGGGTCGAGCGCGACCGCATGCGGCGCACGCAGCCGGCGCGCGCAGGCGCTGACGAAGCCGCCGAGCATCATCAGCAGGCCGCCCAGCCAGATCCAGCGGATGAAGGGTTTGTAGTACAGGCGCAGGGTCCAGGCGTTCTCGATGTGCTGGTCGTCCATCGGCTCGCCCAGCGCGACGTACAGATCGCGGGTGACGCCGGCATCGATCGCCGCCTCGGTCTGGATCCGCTCGCTGGAATACAGGCGTTTCTGCGGATGCAACACCGCCACCGCCGTGCCATCGCGGCTCACCGTCAGCGTGCCTTGCTCGGCCTTCCAGTTGGGGCCGTCGATCATGCGCACGCCGTCGAAGCGGAACGCATAGCCGCCGATCTGTTCGCTCTGCCCAGGCGCCAGGCGCACGTCGCGCTCGATCGACAGGCTTTCCGACAGCAGCACGCCGGCCACGAACACCGCCACGCCGGCATGGGCCAGCAACATGCCGGCCAGCTCCGCCGGGAAACGGCGCCCGCACGGCGCTTCGCGCAGGCGCTTGTACGTATACAAGGCGGTACCGACACCGATCCAGGTGGCGGCGGCGACGCCGGCCACGGCACGGGCCGAGCCGTCGGTCAGCACGAAGGCGACCAGGGCGCAGGCCAGTGCGGCCAGCACCGCGCGCACGGCCACCGCCTGCAGCGCGCCGGGTTCGGTCCGGCCCCAGCGTAGGTACGGGCCGAACGGCAGCAGCAGCACCACCGGCAGCATCAGCAGCGGGAACAGCAGGCCGAAGTAGGGCGGGCCGACCGAGACCTTGCCCAAGCGCAGCGCATCGCCGAGCAGCGGGAACAGCGTGCCCAGCAGCACCATCGCCGCGGCCACGGTCAGCATCAGGTTGCCGACCAGGATCGCGGTTTCCCGCGACAGGGCGGCGAACGGCTTGCCGGCGGCCAGCCGCGGCGCGCGCAGCGCGTACAGCAGCAACGCACCGCCGACCGCCACGATCAGGAAGCCGAGGATATACAGGCCGCGGCGCGGGTCGGCGGCGAAGGCGTGCACCGAGGTCAGCACGCCCGAGCGCACCAGGAAGGTACCGAGCAGCGACAGCGAAAAGGCGAGGATCGACAGCAGCAGGGTCCAGGCGCCCAGCGCGCCGCGCTTTTCGGTGACCGCCTGGGTGTGGATCAGCGCCGCGCCGACCAGCCACGGCATGAAGCTGGCATTCTCCACCGGATCCCAGAACCACCAGCCGCCCCAGCCCAGTTCGGCATAGGCCCACCAGCTGCCGGCGACGATGCCGGCGGTGAGGAAGCCCCAGGCGACATTGGTCCACGGCCGCGCCCAGCGCACCCAGGCCTGCTGCTGTTCGCCGCCGAGCAGGGCGGCGATGGCGAAGGCGAAGGCCACCGAGAAACCGACGTAGCCGGTGTAGAGCACCGGCGGGTGGAACACCATGCCCGGATCCTGCAGCACCGGGTTGAGTTCGTTGCCGTCCAGCGGCATCGGCGACAGCCGCGCGAACGGGTTGGAGGTGAACAGCACGAACGCCAGGAAGCCGGCGGCGATCAGGCCGAGCACGCCGAGCACGCGCGCGGCGAACGCCTCCGGCAGGTGCCGGCTGCTGCGCGCCAGCAGCAGCGTCCACAGATTGAGGATGGCGATCCACAGCAGCAGCGAGCCTTCGTGCGCGCCCCACACCGCGGCCAGCCGGTAGTACCAGGGCTGCGCCAAGTTGGCGTTGGCGGCCACGTAGCGCACCGAGAAATCCAGGCGCAGCAGCGCATAGGCGAGCAGGGCGAAGGCCAGCCAGGCGAACAGCGCTTGCGCGCAAGCCGCAGGCCGCGCCACCGCCATCAACGCGCGATCGCCGCGCCAGGCGCCGAGCAGCGGCAGCACACCCTGCGCCAGCGCCAGCAACAGGGCCAGGATCAACGCGAGCTGGGCAAGTTCGGCGGTCATCGCGGCAGGGCGACCGAACGCGGCCAGCGCAGCGCGGTGCGGCAGGTCGGCATCCGCGTCATGGCGTGGCGGACGTGGCGGCCGATGCGGAAACCGCCGCCGCGGTGCGGCCCTCGTGGGCCTGCGCCATCGCGTCCTTCAGTTCCTGCGGCATGTAGGTCTCGTCGTGCTTGGCCAGCACCTCGGTGGCGACGAAACCGGCGCCCTGCAGCGAACCGGTGGCGATCACCGCCTGGTTGTCGCGGAACAGGTCCGGCAGGATCCCGGTGTAGGCGACCGCGGTGGCGCCGGACTTGTCGATCACGGTGAACTCCACCCGCAGTGAATCGGCGCTGCGCCGGATCGAGCCGGCCTTGACCATGCCGCCGAGGCGGAACACGCGGTAGCCGTCGGCCTGGCCGGCCTGCACCTGGCTCGGCGTGAACAGGTAGCTGATGTTGTGCTGCAGGGCCAGCACGAACAGGCCGGTGGCGAGCGCGGCGGCGCCCAGCACCAGCAGCACGATCAGCAGCCGGCGTTTACGGGTGGGATTCATGGTCGATACCTGGCGCCAGCGGCGCTGCGCCGCGCTGGCGGCGGGTGTGTTCGCGCAGCAACTGCGCGCGCGTCTCGGCGAGCAGGCGCCGCTGCCGCCAGCGCGGCAGCAGCGTGTCCAGCAGCAGCACCAGCAGGAACAGCGCGTAGGCGCTCCACACGTAGGCGGCGTAGCCGCCCATCGCCCAGAACCCGCTCATGCCGCGCGCTCCGCCGGAACGCGCGCTTCCGGCAGCGACGCCGGCGCGTCTGCGGCCAGCGCGAGCGCGCGCACCCAGCCCTTGCCGCGCTCCAGCGCCAGCAGGTCGGTGCGCATGCGCCCGAGCAGGCTGGCCAGGTAGTAGCACTTGCTCGCCAAAACCGCGGTCAGCAGCGGCCACAGCATCGCCAGCGGCATCTTCGACGGGCCGAGCACGCGCACCGTGGAGCCCTGGTGCAGGGTGTTCCACCAGACCACGGAGAAATGCACGATCGGCAGGTTGATCAGCCCGACCAGCGCCAGCAGCGCCGCGGCACGCGCGCCCTGGCGCGGATCCTCGATCGCGCGGTACAGGCCGATCACGCCCAGGTACAGGAACAGCAGCACCAGTTCCGAGGTCAGCCGCGCGTCCCAGGTCCACCACGTGCCCCACATCGGCTTGCCCCACAGCGAACCGGTGCACAGGGTGATGAAGGTGAACGCGGCGCCGATCGAGGCGGAGGCCATGCACGCCACTTCCGCCAGCTTCAGCCGCCAGACCAGGGCGACGAAGCCGGCCGCGCCCATCGCGACATACACGAACAGGCTCATCCAGGCGCTGGGCACGTGGATGAAGATGATCCGGTAGGCATCGTGCTGCTGGTAGTCCGGCGGCGCCAGCACCAGGCCGCCGTAGAACGCCACCGCGCCGAGCAGCAGCGCCGCGCCCAGCGCCCACGGCTGGATCGCGCCGGCGACGCTGTAGAAGGTCGGCGGCGAGGCCAGCCGGTGCATCCAGTGCGGAATCCACTTGGCCATGCGCAACGCTCAGCGCGCCGTGGCGGCGGTGCGCGGCAGCGCCTGTACCGCGGCGGCGGCATCCACCTGCAGCAGGCCGTCGCGCTGCCGGCTGGTCCGGCGCAGCAGCTCGTGCACGCTGCGCGCGTCCAGCTGCGGCGCCAGCGCCAGCAGCAGCGCGACCACGCCGCTGACGTGCGCGGTGGCCATCGACGAGCCGGAGGTGAAGTCGTAGCCGCCGTTGGGCTGGGTGGTGAGGATGTCCTCGCCCGGTGCGCTGAGCACGCCCGGCGGCGACGGGGTAGGGCTGCTGGTGCGCACCACGATCACCCCCGGGGTGGCATCGGGAAAGCCGTCCAGGCGGCCGTCCGGCGGCATCGCCGCGACCACGATGCGGCCCTGCCGCAGCAATTGCTCGAGCAGCTTGCGCAGCAGCGGATCGGCCGGGCCGCCCAGGCTCAAATTGATGATGCGCGCCCGGGTGTCGCCGATCGCGACCAGCGCCTTGGCCAGGGTGAAGGAGTTGCAGCCGGCGCCGGCGCCGGCACGCTGCGGATACCAGCAGGCCTTGTACACGTCGAGAATGGCCTTGGGCGCCATGCCGACGATGCCGAGATGGTTGTTGCTGCCGGCGGCGATGATCCCGGCCACTTCGGTGCCGTGGTGGTCGCGATTGAACGCCGTGGGATCGGCGCCGACCATGTCGCGCACCTCGCGCAGCCGGCCCTGCAGGTCCGGATGCGCGGTGTCCACTCCGGTATCGACGATGGCCACGCCCACGCCCTGGCCCTGACTCAGCACCTGCGCGGTGGCGGCGTTGGTCGCGGCGAAGCCGCGCTGCATGTCCACGTAGGGATCGTTGTAGCGCAGCGGCTGCGCGGCCTTGGCCGGCGGTGCGGCGTCGGCGTAGGTGGCGAATTCCTGCAGCGGCTGCGACAGCGCGACGCGTTCGTCCTTGGCCAGTTCAGCGAGCAGCGCGTCGCGCTCCGTGCCCGGCGCCGGCTCGAACACCACGCAGTACACGCCGAGCGGCTTGATCGGCCAGCCGGTCACCTGGCGCAGGCTGTAGCGCTGGGTCAGCGCGTCCAGCGTCGCCGCCGCCTGGGTGCCGGCACCGTAATACTTGGACGAGGCATAGCCGATCAGATTGGAGCCGGCATGCCGACCCGGCGCGGCCATCGGGTTGGCCACCGCGAGCACGATCTGGCGCTGGCTGTCCAAGGCCGGCGAGGCGTCCAGGGTCGGGATCTTCGCCGGCGCCGCTGCGGCCGCCACGGGCGCGTCGACGGCACCGCGCCCGCCATGGGCACAGGCGCCGAGGGCGAGACAGACGACGAGCAGGCAGGCGCGACGCAGGCTCATGGTGCGGAAATCGGCTCCGCCAGGCGGATGCCGGGCGTCGCACGCAGCTGCTGCACGCTGCGCTGCGGCTGCGCCGGCGATCCGGCCTGCACCGGCACCACGGTGTAGGCGCCGGCGCCGTTGGGGCCGCCGACCACGCGCAGCTGCAGCTTGCGCAGTACCGCGTCCCAGTCGGCCAGGGTCATGCGCGCATCCGGCACCACGCGGATCGCATCGCTCGCCAGCGGCTGCGCGGTCTCGCTGAGGGTGCGGTAGCCGCCACCCTGGCCCTGGTCGCTGGCGGACAGCCTGACCCCGAGCACACCCAGTCCGACCGCCTGCACCAGCGCCGCGGCGACCAGCGCACGCGTGGTCCAGCTGGCGCGCACGCGCGCCGGCAGGCGCTGCGGTTCGGGCGCGTCGAGGCGGCCGAGCAGGCGCTGCAGCCCGGCTTCGGCGTCCACCGGCACGTCGCTGGGCAGCGACATCGCCATGCGCAGCCGGCTCTGCTGCGCGAACTCGGCGCTGCAGAAGCTGCACTTGGCCAGATGCGCGATCAGCCACTCGTGTTGTTCTTCCGTGGCGCTGGCCTGCAGCACCCACGGCATCAGTTCCCAGGCATGCGAGCACTCGTTGCCCGGCTCGTTGAAGCCTGTCTTCATGACACGCTCTCCGTCAGAGGGGAAGCGCCGCCGGCCAATCCCGGCAGCACGTTGCGCAGCTTGACCCGGGCATGGAACAGCCGCGCCTTGATCGTGCCCACCGGGCACTGCATGATCGCCGCGACTTCTTCCAGCTTGTGGCCCAGGCCGTAGACCAGTTCGACCACCAGGCGCTGGTCGGCCGACAGCCGCTCCAGGCCCTTGCCCAGCCAGTCGCGCAGTTCGCGGTCCTCGTCCGGGTCGGAAGAGGAGCCGAAATGCTCTTCGGCGCTCACCCCGTCCTCGATCGCCTCGTCGCTGTGGTGGCGGATCGCCTTGAGCCCGCAGCGGTAGGCGATGCCCATGATCCAGGTCGAGACCTGCGAATCGCCGCGGAAGTCGCCGGCCTTCTGCCAGGCGATCCAGAAGCAGTCGTTGATCGCCTCCTCGATGATGTCCGGGCGCCGGGTCAGCCGCGACAGGAACCGGCACAGGCGCCCGTGGTAGTTGCGGTACAGGGTGGCCAGCGCATCGCGGTCGCCGCCGGCCATGCGCCGGAGCAGCATGCGGTCGGTGGCATCGCCTAGTGGATCGGTGTCGGTCATGGAGGGCTGGCTTGGCAACGGGCACCGGTATGTGCCGGGTCGGCACGAAAAGGTTGCGTGCGGATCAGAAGGCGCGCGACACGGTGACCACCCACGGCCAGATGCCGTTGCCGCGCCTGGCGTAGATGCTGCGCGCGTCGCTGAACACGCGGTCGATCTCCACGCTCCAGGCGCCGGCGTTCCACATCAGCCCGGCGTGGCCGTAGCTGTAGTGGTCGGCGTAGTCCAGCCCGTACAGCGCCGGCGGGGCCTGGCTGATGCCGATCCCGGCCGACAGCGACAGCTGCCCCGGCAGCGGCTGGTGCACGGTGAGGTCGGCGGCGCCGTACCAGCGGCCGCGGTAGCTGTCGGGCAGCTCGAACGCGGCCAGCGACACGCTCAGCCGGTCCCGGTACGACCAGCCGAGGCTGGCCTCGTTGCGGTTGAACAGGCGATTGATGCGGTTGCCGGGGTAGTCGTAGCGCAGCAGCCCGGCCTGCATCTGCCAGCTGTCGGACAGGGTCCAGCTGCGCGACAGCTCGACCGTGGTCAGCAGCTGGTGGCCCGGCGCGTCCAGCGCCGTACTGGCGGACGCGCCCAGCGACCAGCCCGGCGCGGGCAGCCAGTAGCCGGCGACCTGCAGGGACGGGGTGTCGGCGGTCACCGCGATGCCGCGATCGACCAATTGCGAACTGAGCCCGACCGCGCCGCCCAGCTTGGCCGCCAGCGCCGTGTCCGGCAGGCACAGCGCCGCCGCCAGCGCCAGCGTGCCGGGCAACGGGCGCAGGCACGCGACGCGCTGCGCCAGGTCACCTGCGGCCGTGGTCATGCCGGTCGGGATGCCCATCTGCGGCGGCGGCCCATCGCGGTCGCGGGCAGGGCGGTCGGGGACAGGGAGCCGGCGGCGGAAGGGCGGTTGTGCACGGGCGCTCGATGGTCGCGGGTCGGATCGCATGGGACGCTGGGGCACGTGCCAGCGGCAACGCTGGAGCGCCCGCCGCGTGGACGATCGCCATTATCGGCATTGCGCACTGGCGGCGACACGGCGGACGCCCGGCGGCGGATGCCGGGTTCAGGTTCGACTATGCCGGGGCCGGGTGCCGACTTCAATGCAGGGTATTGAGATAGGCGATCAGGTCTTCCAGTTGCTTGCTGTCGTCGAGCCCGTCGTACTTCATGTTGGCGCCGGGCACGCCCTTGGATGCGGGCTGGGCCAGGTAGCTGCGCAGCTTGTCGTCGCTCCAGGTCCACTGGGTCTTCTTCATCGCGTCCGAGTAGCGGTAGTCGGGCACGCTGCCGGCGCTGCGTCCGACCACGCCGAACAGGGTCGGGCCCTTCTTGTTCTTGCCCGGCGCCGCGCTATGGCATTCGGCGCATTCGGTGGCGAACACGCCGGCGCCGGGCAGGCCGCCGCCGGCCTGCGCGGCGGGCGCGAGCGCGACGCCGAGCGGCAGCAGGCTGGCCATCAGGGTGCACCACAGGGGAAATGGGTTGGCTGCTTTCATGGCGATCCGTACTTGGGGGGAAAGGTGTGCTCAGAACGCGAGGCTCAGGGCCAGCGAGAACTGGTTCAGGTCGTGCGGGCGGGTCACCGGCAGGGCGCCGAACACGTTGCCGGTGGTGCCGTTGAACTTGCTGAAACGGAACCAGGTGGCGGACAGGCGCATATTGGCGATCGAGGTGAACGAATCGTCCTTGCCGAACGGCGCCCAGGAGGCGCTGATCAGGTTGCTGGTGGTGTCCGGGGCGGCGTACGGGCGGTAGCGGAACGCATCGTCCGAACCGGTATTGATGAAGTGCGCCAGCAGCAGGCCATAGCTCTGCTTGTAGGTGTAGCTGAGGTTGATCGACTGGTCGCGGATGCTGCCGCGGCGCAGTCCGGCCACGCTGGGATCGGCCGGGTCGATCAGCGCGCTGCCGTAGCGGCGGCGTTCGTAGATGTTGAGATAGCCGAGCTTGAGGATGTGCTCGCGGGTGCCCAGGAACTGGTAGTTCAGGTCGTAGCCCAGGTCGGTGAAGTCGTCGCGCGGGCCGGTGCTGCGCGGCAGCTGGCGATGGGTGGTCAGGGCGACCACGCCGGCCGAGAAGAACTGCTTCTTCATGTCCTTCATGTAGCTCAGGCGCAGGTAGCCGGTGTCGCTGAGCTTGCCTGGGTCGCCGCCGACCGCGTAGCCGAGGTCGTCCTGGGTGGAGACCGGCAGCGCGTTGTAGGTGCCGATCTCGCCGTACCAGTTGCGGTCGTAGACGCCGTAGACGCTGGTGCCGATCACCCGGTTGGACAGCGAGGACTGGTTGAGCAGGGTGGTGGAGCTGGCATAGGCCGAGGCCGGCCCCAGGCCGGAGGCGTTGGGCAGCACGCCGATCGGATCCTGGCTGCCCGGATTGTTGTTGACGCTGACCCCGAGCAGGGCGTCCTTGCCGCCGAGCTTGAAGGTCTTGGCGACGAAACGCAGGTCCACGTTGTCCAGCTTGGTGGTGAACTTGTCCTTGCCGTTATTGGTGCTGGAGACCTTGATGTAGCCACCGATGTTGTCGGTGACACGCCCTGCCAGATACAGATCGCCCTCGCTGAGCTGGTTGTTGGTCTTGCCGCGCACCGGCACGCTGCGGGTGCCGGTGAGCTGCGCCGAGGCCGGGATCTTGGTCCCGTTGCCGTCGCTGTCGGTGTAGCCGTTGAGCTTGAAGCGCATGCCGTACGGGGTCAGCGCCGGGCCATAGGCGCCGATGTGGCAGTCCGCGCAGGAGGAGCCGGTCTGCCGCGCGAACGCCGGCACCGCCGCGGCGCGCGGGCTGGCCAGCAGCAACAGCGAGCCGAGCGTGGACCACAGCAGGACCTGCTCGGCGCCGCGCAGCGTGCCGGCACGGAAGAAAGAAGAAGGAGACGGGGCGGTCTGCATGCGATGGGTCCTTGAGCGGGTCGGCGCGGCGGCGGACGAGGGAAGGGTGGCGGCGCGGCTCAGCCGCGGCGGAAGCGCAGCATTCGCCGCAGGGTGTCGTCGCGGCGCACGAAGTGGTGCCAGAGCGCGGCACCGATATGCAGCAGGATCAGGCCGAGCAGCGCCCAGGCGGCGTAGACGTGCCAGGCGCCGAGCGTGTCGGCCAGATCCGGATCGGGGGCGACCAGTTCCGGCAGCGTGGCGGCGAACAGGTGCACCGGCTTGCCCATGGACTGGCTCAGCGCCCAGCCCAGCACCGGCAGGGTCAGCAGCAGCGCGTACATGACCACGTGGGTAAGCCCGGCCAGCGCCCGCAGCAGCGGCGAGGCGGCATCGGGGTCGTGGCGTTTGCCCAGGCGCAGGCGCAGCGCCACACGCAGGAAAAACAGACCTAGTACGAACAGGCCGAAATGCCGATGTCCCTCCAGCAACCATTGGCGTACGGCGCGGCCTTCGACCTCTTCGCGCAGCAGGATCAGGCTCGCCGCCAGCACCAGGCACAGCACGGTGAGCCAGTGCAGCACCACCATCGGCCGCGGCAACCCTGCCGCTGCGGATGTGCGCGGCGGATGCTCCGGTGCGCCGGAGAGAGAGGTGCCGTCGTCGGCCTGCGTGGATGAAGTCATGGTGGCGTGCCCTGTCCAGGTCGTGTCGATGGAATGCGCGCTGCCGTTCGCGGCGTCGTGCGGCGCCACCCGCGGGCAGCGCAAGGCCGGCGCAGTGGTGGTCGCAGATGGGTGCCGGGCGCGCGGCAAAAGGTTGCGTCGGCGTGGCGGCGGCGTTCGCAGCGGCACTGCGCGTGGCGGGGCGCAACCTTTGCGCCGGCCGGCGGCACTCAGCCTGGTAACTCCGCGTCGGAGTCCGTGTCGGACACACTATGGCAATCGAACGAATCCAGTTGCGTACGCACGGCGACGAGCGCGGTCTGCTCGTGGCCCTGGAGCAGCAACGCGACGTGCCCTTCGACATCCGGCGCGTGTACTACCTGTTCGCGACCAAGCACGGCGTGCACCGCGGGCAGCACGCGCACCGCCATCTGAATCAATTGGCGGTGGCCCTGCATGGCTCGGTGTCGTTCCTGCTCGACGACGGCAGCGGACCGGTGCAGGTGGTGCTCGACGACCCTTCCCAGGGCCTGCTGCTCGGCAGCATGGTGTGGCGCGACCTGTACGATTTCAGTGCCGACTGCGTGCTGATGGTGCTGGCCGACCAGGCCTACGATCCGGCCGACTACATCCTCGACTACGACGATTTCCTGCGCGAAGCCGCGGGCGAACGCCGGCAGGAGGCGTAGCGCCATGGCGAAATCATTGGTCATCATCGGCGCAGGCGAAATGGCGCAGATCGCCTGCGAATACTTCAGCCACGACAGCGACTACGAGGTACTGGCCTTCAGCGCCGAGCGCGACTACATCGCCGCGCCGACGCTGGCGGAGCGGCCGGTGGTGGCGTACGAAGAGTTGGAGCGGCTGTACCCGCCGGGCGAGGTCGAGGCGTTCGTGGCGATTCCCGCCAGCGGCCTCAACCGCCTGCGCACGCGCTTCTTCCTCGACGCCAAGCGCCGCGGCTACCGCCTGGCCAGCTACGTCAGTTCGCGCGCCTTCGTCTGGCGCAATGCGCAGCTGGGCGAGAACTGCTTCGTGTTCGAAGGCAATGTGGTGCAACCGTTCACGCGCATCGGCGACAACTGCATCCTGTGGAGCGGCAACCACATCGGCCACCGCACGGTGATCCACGACCACGTGTTCGTCGCTTCGCATGCGGTGATTTCCGGCTATTGCGAGATCGGCCAGAGCAGTTTCGTCGGAGTCAATGCCACCTTCAGCGACGGGGTCAAGGTCGCCGCGGACAACGTGATCGGCGCCGGCGCGCTGGTCACCCGCGACACCGAGCCGGGCCGGGTCTACGTCGGCGCGCCGGCGCGCGCGGTGGCCGGCAAGTCCAGCTTCGACGTGACGCTCTGACGCCATGTTCGACTGGAGCAAACGCGGCCTGGCGTTCGCCACCGCACGCGACGGCGTCGGCGGCTGGATGCGGCATTCGGCGTTGACGCCGACGCCGCATCGCCTGGACGCCGAGCTGATCCGCGTCTACGCCGGCTTCCGCGACGACGCCGGGATCAGCCGCATCGGCTACGTCGACGTGCGCGGCGACGATCCGACCCGGGTGGTGCGGGTCAGCGCCGCGCCGGTGCTGGACATCGGCCGCGACGGCTGCTTCGACGACAACGGCATGATCCTCGGTGACGTGGTCGCCGCGCCGGACGGGCTGTACATGTTCTATGTCGGCTTCCAGCGCGTGGCCAAGGCCAAGTTCCTGGCCTTCACCGGATTGGCGGTGTCCAGCGACGGCGGCGAAACGTTCCAGCGCCGCCAGGACACGCCGCTGCTGGACCGCGCACCCGGGCGCAGCACCATCGCCGCGGTGCATTCGGCGCGCTACGAGGACGGCCGCTGGCGGCTGTGGTACGCGGTCGGCGACGACTGGGAGCACATCGACGGCACGCCGTTCCCGCGCTACCACATCCGCTACGCCGAGACCGACGACCTGCAGGCGATCCCGCGCCAGGACACGTTATGCCTGCAACCGCAGGGCAGCGAATACCGCATCGGCCGCCCGCGCGTGTACCGCCACCAGGGCGGTTACCTGATGTACTTCACCCGCGGTAATGTCGGCGGGGCGTATTTCCCCGGCGTGGCGCGCAGCGACGACGGCCACCACTGGCAGCGTTGCGACGAGGCCTTCGGCATGGCGCTTTCGCCCGGCGGCTGGGACGCGCGCACGCTGTGCTATCCGGCGCTGATCCGGCACCGCGACCGCGTGCTGATGTTCTACAACGGCAACGACATGGGCCGCGACGGCTTCGGCGTGGCGGTGGCGCCGCTGGCGCAGGGCGCAGGCGAGGGGAGTGGCGATGATTTCGGTTAGGCCCTATACCGCCGCCGATGCGCCGGCCTGGGACGCGTTGATCGCCGAATCCCGCAACGGCAACCTGCTGCACCGGCGCGGCTACATGGACTACCACGCCGAGCGCTTCGTCGACGCCTCGCTGCTGGTCGAACGCGGCGGTGCGCTGCTTGCGGTGTTCCCGGCCAACCTCGAGGGCGCGCGCGTGGTCAGCCATGCCGGGCTGAGCTATGCCGGGCTGCTGTCCGCGCATGGCCTGCGCGCGGCGGCCACGCTGGACGTGTTCGAACAGATCGCCGCGCACTACCGTGCCCTCGGCGTGCACGAGCTGCTGTACAAGGCGGTGCCGCACCTGTTCCATGCGTCGCCGGCGGAAGAGGATCTCTACGCCCTGCATCGGCTCGGTGCGCGGCTGCAACGCCGCGACCTGTCCTCGGCCATCGCCTTGCGCGAGCCGCTGCACTTCGCCGCAGAACGGCGGCGCTCGATCGGCAAGGCGCGCAAGGCCGGCCTGCGCGTGCAGCGCAGCGACGATCCGGCCCCGTTCCATGCGCTGCTGAGCGAGGTGCTGCAGCGCCACGGCGCCACGCCCACCCACAGCCTGCAGGAACTGCGCCTGTTGTGCGGGCGCTTCCCGGAACAACTGCTGCTGTACGAAGTGCGCGACGGCGAGAGCCTGCTGGCCGGCACGCTGCTGTACGACTTCGGCCGCGTGGTGCACACGCAGTACCTGGCCTGTTCCGAGCAGGGCCGGCGCGTGGACGCGCTCAGCCTGCTGCTGGCCGACCTGATCGAACACCGCTACGCGCAGCGCGACTACTTCAGCCTCGGCATTTCCACCGAGCAGCAGGGCCAACTGCTCAACGACGGCCTGGTCACGCAGAAGGAGCGCTTCGGCGCGCGCGGCGTGGTCCACGATTTCTACGCCTGGGACCTGCGATGAGCGTGCCGTTCCTGGACCTGCGCGCGCTCAATGCCCGCTATGCCGACGAACTGAAGGCCGCGGCGGCACGGGTGATCGACTCGGGCTGGTACGTGCTGGGCGAGGAGCTCGACGCGTTCGAGCGCGAGTTCGCCGCCTATTGCGGCACCGCGCATGCGATCGGCGTGGGCAACGGCATGGACGCGCTGACCCTGATCCTGCGCGGCTACCGCGAACTGGGCCGGCTGCGCGACGGCGACGAGGTGATCGTGCCGGGCAATACCTTCATCGCCAGCTTCCTGGCGATCAGCGAGAACCGGCTGCTGCCGGTGCCTGTGGAACCGGATCCGGTCAGCTTCAACCTGGATCCGGCCAGTGTGGAACGCGCGATCGGCCCGCGCACGCGGGCGATCATGGCGGTGCACCTGTACGGCCAACTGGCGGACATGGCGGCGCTGCGGACGCTGGCGCGGCAGCATGGCCTGCTGCTGATCGAGGACGCGGCGCAGGCGCACGGCGCGCGCCTGCACGGACGCCACGCCGGCAGTTTCGGCGACGCCGCCGGCTTCAGTTTCTTCCCCGGCAAGAACCTGGGCGCGCTCGGCGACGGTGGCGCGGTGACGACCGACGACGACGCGCTGGCCGCGCAGATCCGGATGCTGCGCAACTACGGCTCGGACATCAAGTACCGGCACCTGGTGCAAGGCGTGAACTCACGCCTGGACGAAATGCAGGCGGCGTTGCTGCGGGTCAAGCTGCACTACCTGGATGCCGACATCGCCCTGCGCCGCGATGTGGCGCGGCGCTACCGCGCAGGCATCGCGCATCCGCAGCTGCAGTTGCCGCAGGTGCCCGACGATGCGGCGCACGCCTGGCATCTGTTCGTGCTGCGCTGCGCCCGGCGCGACGCGCTGCAGCGCCATCTGCTGGCCAGCGGCATCCACTGCCTGGTGCACTATCCGGTCGCACCGCACCGGCAGCCGGCCTATGCCGGGCTGAGCGGACGCAGCCTGCCGCTGTGCGAGCAGTTGCACCGCGAGGTGCTGAGCCTGCCGATCGGGCCGACCCTGGATGCAGCCGCGGTGCAGCGGGTGATCGACGCCTGCCTGGCGTTCGAGGCCAGCGCGGCATGAACGTGCTGCGCAGCGGCCTGTACAGCGGCGTGGCCACCGCGGCCAAGCTGCTGGCCGCGTTGCTGGTGCTCAAGCTGGTCGCGGTGTATGCCGGGCCGGCCGGCGTGGCCCGGCTCGGCCAGTTCACCAGCCTGATGTCGCTGCTGGCGGTGCTCGCCGGCGGCGGCATCGGTGCCGGCATCGTCAAGTACGTGGCCGAGTACCGCGACGATGCGCAAAAACTGGCGCGGCTGCTCGGCGCGGCACTGGGCTATGCGTGCTGCGCTGCCTGCGTCATGGGGTTGGTCGCGCTGCTGTTCAGCCGCCAGATCGCGCAGCGCCTGCTCGGCGATCCGCAGTACCAGAGCCTGATCTGCGTGCTGGCCGTGGCCCAGCTCGGCATCGCCCTGGTCAACTACATCCTGGCGGTGGTCAACGGTTTCATGGACGTGCGCCGGCTGGCCTTCATCCAGGTCGCCGGCTCGGTGCTCAGCGTGCTGGTGGTGCTGTGGCTGTCGCGCTGGCTGCAGCTGTACGGCGCGCTGCTGGCGCTGGTCGCCGGGCAGGTGCTGTGGCTGTGCGCCGGCCTGCCGGCGCTGCGGCGCAGCCCGTATTTCCGCCGCGACATGTTGCGCATCCGCTTCGATGCGGAGATGACCCGGCGGCTAGCCGCGTTCTCGGTGATGACGTTGACCTCGGCGCTGCTGCCGCTGCTGGTCAACATCGGCGTGCGCGACCATCTGGCCGACACCTTCGGCTGGCAACAGGTCGGCTACTGGCAGGCGGTGAGCAAGGTCTCCGAGGCCTATCTGTTGTTCTTCACCACCGCGATCAACGTCTATTACCTGCCGAAGCTGGCGGCGCTGCGCGATCGCGCCGGGTTGCTGCTGGAGTTGCGCACGGCTTACCGCTACGTGCTGCCGGCGGTGATCGCATTGGCCGCGGCGATCTATCTGTGCCGCGACTGGATCACCCGGCTGCTGTTCGCCGCCGACTTCGCCGCCGCCGCGCCGCTGTACGCGCCGCAGCTGGTCGGCGACGTGATCAAGATCGCCTCGTTCGTGCTGTCGTACCTGATGCTGGCCAAGGCGATGACGCGGCTGTTCGTGATCTCCGAATGCGTGTTCGCGGCCAGCTATCTGGGGCTGGTCTATCTGTTCACCGCGCGCATGGGCCTGATCGGGGCGGCATACGCATTCGCGGTCAACTATGCGCTGTACCTGGCGTTCAACGTCGTGGTGGTGCGCCGCTATCTGGGAGGGTTGCGCTGATGGACGAACGCGGACTGCGCGGCGACATGCCGCTGGTGTCGGTGCTGGTGCCGGCGTTCAACCACGAACGCTTCGTGCAGCGCTGCCTGGACAGCGTGCTGGAGGATCCGTATCCGAACAAGGAACTGGTGATCGTCGACGACGGCTCCAGCGACGCCACCGCCGCGCGCATCGCCGAGTGGATCGCGCTGCACGGACAGCGCATCCCGGTGCGGTTCTGGCCGCGCGAGAACCGCGGCATCGCCGCCACGCTGAACCATCTGGTGGCGATGGCCAGCGGCGAGTTCCTGCGCCTGGGCGCCAGCGACGACTACCTGCTGCCGGGCGGCCTGGCCGCGCAGGTCGCCTACCTGCGCGCTTCGCCGGACAAGACCGCGGTGATCGGCGATGCGGTGGTGGTCGATGCGGACGGGCGCCTGCTGCACCAGAGCAGCATGCGCGACCTGCACGGCGTGGACAAACGCCTGTACCTGAGCGACGCCGGCATCCGCCGCGCGGTGATCCGGCATTGGGCGGTAAGCGGGGCGGTGGCGCTGGTGCGGCGCAGCGCGCTGCAGGCGCGCGTGGCCTGGGACGAAGAGCTGCACATCGAGGACTGGGATTTCTTCCTGCGCCTGGTCGCGCGCGACGCGCTGGGTTTCATCGACGTCGGCGTCTGCGCCTACCGGCTGCACGGCGCCAACGCCAGCAGGACCCGGCACTTGCCCAGCCGCCTGGCCAATCTGACCGAGTCGCGGCAGGTGGCGCTGCGCCGCGCGGCGCTGTTCGATGCGCCGTGCCGCACGCTGCTGCATGCGCAGGCGCACTACATCGCGGCCAAGATCGCGTTCCTGCGGCGGCAGCCGGCGGCGCTGGGCGGCCACTTGCTGGCGCATGCCTGGCTGTCGCTGCTGGCGCGCATGCGGCCGGCCGCAGCGGCGCCTCTGGCCGAGCGCGCATGAAACGCCTGCTGCGCCTGCCGTCGAGCTATTTCGGCCTGCCGCTGCTGTTCAGTTGCGCGCTGACCCTGCTCAGCTTCGATCTGCCGCCCGGCTATGCCGCCGGCATCGCCTTGCTGGCCGCCGCGGCCGCGACGACGCTGCTGCTGGATGCGCTGCACGGCATCCGCCTGCCGTCGCTGGCCGCGTTTCGCGCGCGCCGCTATGCCGGCACCCGCGAGGCCTTCGTCGCGCTGTGCCTGGCCGCACTGGTCGGCGTGTTCTGCGTGCTGGACCTGGCGCTGTTCCCGATTCCGCTGTTCACCAATCCTTCCGCGTATGCCGACCTGACACCGCTGCATTCGCACGTGCGGCACCTGTCCAACATGTGCTGGATCCTGCCGCCGATCGCGCTGCTGTGCGTACGCGACAAGGCGCTGCGCAACGCGATGATCGTCGCCGGTTTCGTGTTCCCGGTGCTGGTGATCGACCGCAACCGGATCTTCGCCGGGTTGTTCAGCTTCGCGCTGCTCCTGCTGCTGCGGCGCGATCCGGCGCGGCCGGTGCCGTGGAAGGCCATCGTGGCGTTGCTGGTCGCTGGCGGCGCGGCGTTCTCGCTGCTGGGCACGCTGCGCTCGGGCTCGCTGGATTCGGTGACGCTGCCGTTCGGCGCGCTGTACCGCGCCGCGCCGCAAGGCATCAAGTGGCTGCTGCTGTACATCGGCGCCGGCCCTTACAACTTCGGCGCGATGCTGGCCAAGGACTACGTCAACGCCAGTTTCCTGGTCAACCAGCTGGTGCCGCTGAGCGGCTCGATCGCCACCGCCGGCACCGGCATTCCGCTGGATGCGCCGAACATCAACGTCGGCACCGAATTCTTCCCGTTCCTGCTGGCCGGCGGCGCCGGCGCCGCGCTGGCCGCGATGCTGGCGCTGTACGCGGCGCTGCTGTGGAGCGTGCGCCTGCTCGGCAGCACGGTGTCGCTGTTCAACCTGCTGGTGTTCCTGCGCATCGCCTACGCCTGCCTGATGTCGCCGTTCGCGCCGCAGGCCTTCACCTGGACCAACGCCGGTTTCATCGCGCTGTGCCTGGTCCTGCACGCCTGCAGCGCGCTGTTGCCGAACCGCCGCGCGGCGCTGGCGGCAGCGCCGGGCAGGGCGGGGCAGGCGCTGTCGCCACCTTTTTCTCCGGGAAGTACCTTGCCATGAAAGAAGACGAAATCTACCTGATCGACCTGTGGCGGATCCTGCGGCGCGAGTGGAGATGGTGCGTGCTGCCGCTGCTCGCCGCGCTGGCGCTGGCGTTCGCCTTCCTGCATGTGGCCACGCGCCAGTGGCAGGCCACCGCGTGGGTGCAGGTCGGCGAATTCGGCCCGACCCCGGCCGGGCGCGATCCCAAGCTGGAGCCGTTCCAGCGCGTGATCGAGCGGATCAAGACCCGGCTGTTCCAGGACCAGGTGCTGCGCAGCCTGGGCCTGCCGTTGAACGGGCACGAGGCCGCGTTGTACCGCAGCAGCCTGAAACTGGACCCGGATCCCTACGCCAACCTGATCGAGTTGAGCCTGCGCGCCGATTCGGCGCAGCAGGCGCGCGCCCTGGCCGCGGCGACGACGGCGCAACTGCAGGCGCTGCACCGGCGCATCCAGGCCGTGCCGATGCAGCAGACGCGCGAACGCCTGCAGGACATCGGCAGCGAACTCGCCACGACCCAGGCCGAGCGCGCGCACCTGCTGCAACAGCAGGCCGAGGGCAAGGGCAGCGTCGAGCAGCAGTTGCTCGGCAACATGCTGCTGTCGGAAAAGAACGCGACCATCCGCAGCCTGAAGTCCGAGCGCGACGACCTGCTCGCCCGACTCGGCGCACGCTATACCTACGACACCTCCGCGCCGTGGGCGGCCTACGTGCCCGAACGCCCGGCATTTCCCAATCCGGTGCTGGTGCTGGCGGTGGCGCTGATGCTGGGCGCCGGGCTTGGCGTGTTCGCCGCGATCGTCCGCAACGCGCTGCGGCGCCGGCAGGCCGCACGCATGCCGCAGCCTCAGCAGGCCCTTAGCGGCGCATAAGCGCCAATACGTACGCCGCCGCTCACGGCGATTCAACCAAACCGCCCGCCACCCGCACTCACTGGCATACCGTGCGATCCGCGCTTGCGGACGGCACGGCAATCCCGACGACGACGGCAGGCGAGTGGAGAGTGGATGTGACTGCGAATGGCAAGCCCGGCGCCGCTGCGCGCGCGGCGACGATCGATCCGGCGCTGCTGCTGGAGACCCAGCGCGCCTTCGATAGCGTCGCCGCCGACTACGACGGCCCGCGCGGCAACAACGAGCTGATCCAGCGCATGCGCACCACCCTGTGGGACACGGTGGCGGCGCAGTTGCCGGTCGGCGCGCGGCTGATCGACCTGGGCTGCGGCACCGGCCTGGACGCCCACGAGTTCGCGCAGCGCGGCTATCGGGTGCTGGCCACCGACTGGTCGCCGCAGATGGTGGAGCGTACCCGGCAGCGGGCGCAGGATCCGGCGCTGCAGGGACGGCTCAGCGCGGCGCACGTCGGTATCCAGCAACTGGACCGCCTCGACGGCGAGTTCGACGGCATGTATTCCAACTTCGGCCCGCTGAACTGCGCGCCGGACCTGCCCGCGGTCGCAGCCGAATGCGCGCGCCTGCTGCGCCGCGACGGGCGCCTGGTGTTCTCGGTGATCGGACGCCTGTGTCCGTGGGAAGTGGGCCATTACGCGCTGCGCGGACGCTTCCGCCGCGCCGCGGTGCGTGGCGCGCGCGGGGTCACCGCGGTGGGCATGAACGGGCACACGATCTGGACCTGGTACTACCTGCCGCGCGAGTTCTACCGCGCCTTTTCCGCGCATTTCGAACTGGAATCCTATCGCGCGCTCAGCCTGTGCCTGCCGCCGCCGTACCTGGTCGACCACTACCGCCGCCACCCGCGCTGGGGCGAGCGCCTGGGCCGGCTGGACGACCGCATCGGCGGCTGGCCGCTGCTGCGCGACATGGGCGATCACTTCCTGATCGTGATGCGCAAGCGCTGACCGATGCGCACGCCTTCCGCCACCGCCGAGACCTGCCTGCACGGCGCGCGCCTGGCCACACCGGCCGGCGCGGTGCGCGCCTCGCTGGCGTTGCGCGGCGCACGCATCGCCGCCGCGCCGGCCACCGCGGCGTACCGGATCGCGTTGCACGGGCACCTGGTGTTTCCGGGGCTGATCAATGCGCACGAGCACCTGCAGGTCAACGCGGTGCCGCCGCTGCCGCAGACCGCGCCGTTCGCCAACAGCTACGCGTGGATCGAGGCGTTCGCTGCGCATTTCCGCGATCCCGCCGTCGCCGCCGCGCTGCAGCTGCCCAAGGCGCTGCGCCTGCGCCACGGCGCGCTGAAGAACCTGCTCGCCGGCGTCACCTGCGTCGCCCACCACGATCCGTGGCATGCCGAACTGGACGCGGCGGACTTCCCGGTCGCGCTGCTACGCGAGTTCGGTTGGAGCTACGCCTTGCACGGCCCCGACTACGGCCCGCCGCTGGCGCAGAGCTTCGCCGCGACCGCCGCCGACCGCCCGTGGATGATCCACCTGGCCGAGGGCACCGATGCGGTCGCCGCCGGCGAGCTGGCCGAACTGGACCGGCGCGGCTGCCTGGCCGCCAACAGCGTGCTGATCCACGGCGTGGGCCTCGACACCGCCGACATCGAACGCGTGCTCGCCTGCGGCGCCGCCGTGGTGTGGTGCCCGTCGAGCAACCTGGCGCTGCTGGGGCGCACGCTGGATCCACGCCGGCTGTACGCGGGCGGGCGCCTGGCGCTGGGCAGCGATTCGCGCCTGAGCGGCGCGCGCGACCTGCTTGAGGAACTGCAGGTGGCCGCCGCCAACGGCGTGGATGCCGGGCAGGCGCTGGCGCTGGCGACCACCGCCGCGGCGCGCATCCTACGCCTGCCCGGACGCGGCAGTCTCGCGGTCGGCACCGCCGCGGATCTGCTGATCGTCGGCGACCGCGGCGGCGATCCGGCGCATAGCCTGGTCGGGCTGGCGCGCAGCGAACTGCGTGCGGTGGTACGCGATGGGCAACCCCGCATCGCCGATCCCGATTTCGCCGACTGGTTCGAGGCCACCGGCGTGGCGGCGGTGCCGGTCACGCTGGACGGCGTACCGAAGCTGCTGGCCGCCGAGCTGGCCGACCCCGCGCTGCTCGCGCTCGAACCCGGGCTGGAGCTGCAGGGCGATGCGCTTCGCACGGCCGAGCCGTCCGCTCTGCAGGCGCGCCGCGCGTGAGCGCCGTGCCGATCCTGGACCCGTTCGAGGCCTATGCGCTGTGGGCGGCGAGCTATCCGGCGCACGCCCACAACCCGGTGATGCAGGCCGAGCAGCGCGCCATGCTGGCGCTGCTGCCGCCCGCGCTGCACGGCCAGCGCGTGCTCGATGCCGGCTGCGGCAGCGGACGCTATCTGCTGCATGCGCTGCAGCGCCACGCCACGCACGCCACCGGCGTGGACCTGTCGCCACAGATGCTCGGCCGCGCCGCGCGCGAACTGGATGCGGCCGGCGCCGGCAATCGCTACACGCTGCGCGAAGGCAGCCTGGACGCGCTGCCGGTGGCCGATGCCGGGGCCGACCTGAGCATCTGCGCCCTGGTCGTCGGGCATCTGCCGCAGCTGCTGCCGGCGCTGGCCGAACTGCACCGCGTCACCCGCCCAGGCGGCAGCGTGCTGTGCAGCGACGTGCATCCGATCGGCCACGCGTTGGGCTGGAAGCGCGATTTCAAGGCCGCTGGCCAGCGTTACGCGGTGCGCCATACCCAGCACCTCTACAGCCACTGGCATGCGGCCTGCGCCGCGCTCGGGCTGGCGATCGAGGCGGTGCGCGAACCGATGCTCGATCCTGCCGACATTCCCGCCGGCGCGCACTTCGATCCTGCCGCGCTGCAGGTTCCGGTGGCGCTGGTGTTCCGGCTGCGGCGCCTGCCGTGAGCCTCGCCTTGCGGTCATCTCCCATGCCTTCCACACCGAACACGCTGCTGGTCAATCCGACCATCACCTCGCGCGGCAACGCCCGCTTTCCGCTGGCGCTGCTGAACCTGGCCGCGGCGCTGGACCGCAGCGGCGACAGCCGCATCATCGACGGCAACGTCGATCGCGGCTTCATCGACAGCGCGCTGCAGGCGTTGCAGGAACAACGCTACGACGCAGTCGGCATCAGCGTCATGGGCGGACCGCAGATCGCACCGTCGATCGCGCTGTCCACCGCGATCCGCGAACGCTTCCCAGCCATGCCAATCGTCTGGGGCGGCTATTTCCCGACCCTGTACACCGACACCGCGCTGAGCGCGCCGTACGTGGACTACGCGATCCGCGCGCAGGGCGAGGACACGCTGCCGGAACTGGTTGCGGCGTTGCGCGGCGAAGGCCCAGGTCTGGCGCAGATCGATGGCCTGTCGTGGAAACAGGACGGCGCGATCGTGCACAACCGCAATCGCGGCTTCAGCCGCGGCGAGGCGGCGCCGGCGCTGCCTTACGCGAAGCTCGGCGACCCGCGCCAGTACCTGGGCCGCAGCTTCCTCGGCCGCCGCACCGCCTCGCACCAGGCCGCGCTCGGCTGCCGTTTCCGCTGCACCTTCTGCGGCGTGGCGGCGATGTTCGGCGGCGCCACCGCGCTGCCCACCGCGGCGCGGCTGGAGCGCGAGCTGCGCTATCTGAAAGAGGAACTGGGCGCCGATTCGATCCAGTTCTTCGACCACAACTTCTTCGACCGCGAGGCGGAGATGATCCCGCTGCTGGAGGTCATGGCCAAGCTGGAGATGCCGTGGTGGTGCTATGCGCGCGCCGACGCGCTGCTCAACCTGTCCGAGAGCACCTGGAAGCTGGTGCGCAAGAGCCGGCTGCGCATGGCCTACATCGGCGCCGAATCGCCGAGCGGGGCAATGCTCAAGGAAATCCGCAAGGGCACGCGCCCGGACCAGACCCTGGAGGTGGCCGAGCTGTGCCGGCGCAACGGGGTGATCCCGGAGTTGTCGTTCATGGTCGCGCCGCCGCAGGACACCGTGCACGAGACCGAGCAGACCTTCGAGTTCATTCGCGAACTCAAGCAGATCAATCCGCAGTCGGAAATCATCGTCTATGTGTACACGCCGCTGCCGGAAGCCAGCCGCCACGAGAAGGACCGCGGCAAGCGCGCATCGATGCCGTTGCGCGACCTGCGCGGCGCGCCGGTGGAGTTCCCGCGCACGCCGGAGGAGTGGACCCAGCCGCAATGGGTGGACTACGCCTGCCATGCCGACGCGCCCTGGCTCGACGACGCGCTGCGCCAGCGCATCCGCGACTTCGTCACCGTGCTGGGCTGCCGCTATCCCACCGCGCAGGACCTGCGCTCGCCGCGCTGGGCCAAGCGCGGCCTGAGCGCGATGGCAGCGTGGCGCTACCGCTACCGGCGCTACGACCGGCCGTGGGAACTGAACCTGGCCAATTGGCTGGTGCGCCTGCGCCGGCCGCAGGTCTCCGGCATCTAGGGCGTGTCGTCTTCCCGCGGAAAATCCATGCACGTCGCCCAGATCAATTTCGTCCGCACGCCGCCGGGACTGGCGCCGGCGCAGGTGTTCGCGCACTGGCCGTCGCTGGCCGACATCTCCGAAGCGGTGGCCAGCGCCGGCACCCGCGTGTCGGTGATCCAGGCCGCCGACGCATCGGAGCAGTTGCTGCGCAACGGCGTGGAATATCACTTCACCGATCCGGGCAATGCCGGCACCAGCAGCCGTGCGCGGCGCATCGCCGGCATCGTGCAGGCGATCGGCGCCGACGTGGTCCACGTGCACGGCCTGGAGTTCGCGCGCGAGGCCTGCGCGATGGCGCGGCAGCTGCCGCAGGTGCCGATCCTGCTGCAGGACCATGCCAATCGCCCGCCGCGCTGGTGGCGCCGCTCGCAGTGGCGGCAGTGGTACGCGGCCGCAGCGGGCATCGCCTTCACCTCGCTGGATCTGGCACGCTCGTTTGTGCATGCCGGGCTGTTCGCGCCGTCCACCCGGCTGTTCGCGATTCCCGAATCCAGCTGCCGCTTCACCCCCGGCGACCGGGCCCAGGCGCGGCGCGACAGCGGCCTGCATGGTGAACCCTGCGTGCTGTGGGTCGGGCACCTGAGCGCCGGCAAGGACCCGTTGACCGTGCTCGAAGGCGTGGCCCGCGCCGCCGCACGGCTGCCCGGACTGCAGCTGTTCTGCGCGTACGGCAGCGCGCCGTTGCTGGAAGCGGTCCAGCAACGCGTGCAGCAGGATCCGCGCCTGCGCGGGCGCGTGCATCTGCTCGGCAAGGTCGACCATGCGCAGGTGCAGACGCTGATGCGCGCGGCGGATCTGTTCGTGTCGGGCAGCCTGGGCGAAAGCTGTGGCTACGCGGCGCTGGAAGCCTTCGCCTGCGGCACGCTGCCGGTGCTGACCGACATCCCGTCGTTTCGCGCGCTCACCGACTGCGGCCGCGTCGGCGAACTGTGGCCGTCCGGCGATGCCGGCCTGCTCGCCGAGGCGCTGGTGCATGCCGCCGCCGAACGGCCGTCGCCAGAGCAGGTCCGCGCCCATTTCGATGCACAGCTGTCGTTCGATGCGGTGGGCCGGCGCTGGTCGCGCGCCTACGCGCAACTGCTGGAGCAAGCCGCGCGGAGCGAGGCATGAAGCTGGCGCTGGTGGTGCCCGGCGGAGTGGACCGCAGCGGCGAGTACCGGGTGATCCCGGTGCTGCTGACCCTGATCGAACGCCTGGCACGCAGCCACGAGCTGCATGTGTTCGTGCTGCACCAGGAGCCTGCGCCGGCATGCTGGGAGTTGCTCGGCGCGCACATCCACAACATCGGCGACGGCCGCACCCGCCTGCGCGCGATCGCCGCGATCCGCGCCGAGCATCGCCTGGCGCCGTTCGACCTGGTGCAATCGATCTTCTCCGGCCACTGCAGCCTGATCGCGGTGGCCGCCGCGCGCTTGCTGCGGCGGCCGAGCCTGGTGCACATCGCCGGCGGCGAACTGGTCGCGCTGCATGCCATCGGCTACGGCGGGCGGCGCAAATGGCAGGGCCGGCTGCGCGAGGCGCTGGTGCTGCGGCTGGCGAACGCGGTCACCGCGGCCAGCGCGCCGATCGTCGAGGCCCTGCAGGCGCTGGGCATCGCCGCCGAACGCGTGCCGCTGGGCGTGGACCTGCGCGCCTGGCCGCAGCGCGAGCCGCGCCGCCGCGATGGCGGCACCGCGCAGCTGCTGCACGTGGCCAGCCTCAACCGGGTCAAAGACCAGCCGACGCTGCTGCGCGCACTGGCGGCGCTGGCGCGGGCCGGGGTCGCGTTCCGGATCGACATCGTCGGCGTGGACACGCTCGACGGCGAGATGCAGCGCCTGGTCGCGCAGCTCGGGCTGTCGCAGCAGGTGCGTTTCCTCGGTTTCAAGACCCAGCGCGAACTGCGCCCGCTGGTGGAGGCCGCCGATCTGCTGGTGCTGTCGTCGCTGCACGAAGCAGGGCCGATGGTGTTGCTGGAAGCGGCGGTGGCCGGCGTGCCCACCGTCGGCACCGGGGTAGGGCACCTGCTGGAATGGGCGCCGTCGGCGGCGCTGGCGGTGCCGACCGGCGACTGGGCCGGCCTGGCCGAAGCCTTGCGCCAGGTCCTGGCCGACGACGAACTGCGCCTGCGCCTGGCCTGGTCCGCGCAATGCCGCGCGGTGCGCGAAGACGCCGAACACACCGTGCGCAGCTTCGGCGCGATATACCGCCGGCTGTGCCCGGCGCGCGCGTGAACATACGTTTTCCCTGTAGGAGCGGCTTCAGCCGCGACAGCTCTTCCGGCAATGCATGTCGCGGCTGAAGCCGCTCCTACAGGGAGCTACATAACTCAACGCGCCGCCGCATACCCCTGCAAGGCGCTGCGCACCGCATACAGCGTATCCATGCGCGGCACCGGCCGCAGCAGGCGCAACAACACGCGCCGCCGCTGCGGCAGGGCGACCCAGGATTGGCCCTGCAGCCACAGCTGGGTGCGGATCATGTCGGCGCGCTCCTGCCGGCTTTCCTGCGAGGGCTGCAGCCGCTGCCGCAGATAGCGCAGCACCTCGCCGGGCGAGCGCGCCCATTCGATGCCGGGCAGCGCCGGCAGCCATAGCTGCGAGCACGAGGCGCGGGTCAGGTCCAGCCGCCGCGAGACCAGCCGCAGCAGCGGCGGGCACTGCGCGCGCAACTGCGCCAGCACCGCCTTCGGAATCGCCGTACGGTAATAGCGCAGCACCAGCTGCAACGGCGGCAGCGCCCACCACGGCGCGCCATCTGCGTCATCGCACAGCGCCCGCCAGTCCTTGCCGCTCATCCGCGTGGCCAGCAGCGAGATATCGTGCAGATGCATCAAGCGCAGGCTGCGGCTGCAGATGCCGCCGGCCGCGTGCAGCAGCAGATGGCTCATCAGCGCGCCGTTGGACGGGTAGGGGTTCAGCCCCGGGCGGCTGTCGCGCGGGAAGATGCGCTCGCTGATATCGACCGTAGCCAGCGGCAACCGCTCCTGGATGCGCAGGTGCAGCTCGATGTTGATCGGCGTGTCGCGATGCTCGCCCAGGCTGGCGACGGGCTGCGCCTGCGCCGGGCGGAAGGTCTGGTGCTTCCACTGCGCGAACTCGGCCACGTAGCCGAGCTCTTCCAGCAGCGCACCCGCTTGCGCCGCATCTTCGGCGCGCACCAGCAGGTCGATGTCGGCCATTGGCCGGTCGCCAGGCAGGTACAGGCCTTGCGCGTGCAAGGCCGCGCCCTTCAGCGGCACGATCGCCACGCCGGCGGCCTGCGCCAGCGTATCGATCCGCTGCAGCAGCGCGGCGATGCGCCGGTAGCGGTGGGCGACGTGCTCGCGCTGCTCGGCCAGGAACGCGCTCCAGTCGCGATCAGGCCACACCGACAGCCGGCTCAGCAACGGCCCGATGCCGTGCGCGACGGTCGCCGCCGCGGCCAGCTGCCATTGCAGCCGGTTCCACTGCGGCATCGGGTTGCCCGGCCGCGCCAGCTCGTGCGCCAGGGTTTCGGTCGCCAGCCGCAAGCCGCGGCCGACCTGCTTCAACGCAGGCTGCGTCGCGCGCTCGGCAAATGAATCGATAAAGGGATCGGCGGAGGAGGGCGCATGCGCTTGCGGCGTCGCCTGCGCGGTCATTGGCGTTGCGCCAGCGGGATGCGGCGGTCGGAGGCGATGGCGGCGGCCGGCAGGGCGGCGTCGGTCCGGTGCTGGCCTTCGCTGGCGATCAATGCGTCCCACTGTGCATCCAGTGCCGCCCAGTCCTGCGCATAGTCCTGCGGCGGGCGCGTGGCTTCGGTACGCTGCAGGTCCACCTGCCGGTGCAGCAGATCGCGCACCCGTCGGTAGAACTCCGAGTCGTAGGCGCCATGGAACATCATCGCCAGGTCGTCGCTGTCCTGCCAATGGGTCTTGCGGCCGAGCTGGTTCTTCACCTGCTGGTAGAACTTGGTGCCCGGCAGCGGATACGACACGCTGACGCCGATGTCGTCCGGGCGCGCCTTCGCCACCAGCGCACGGGTGGCGAGGATGTCGTCCAGTTGCTCGTCCAGGTAGCCGAGCTGCAGGAAGAAACCGACGCGGATGCCGTGCGCGCCCAGGCGCTGGCGCGCGGCGATCACGTCCTCCACCGCGGTGCCCTTGGTCATCTTGTCAAGGATGCGCTGGCTGCCGCTTTCCGCGCCGATCCACGCTTCGGCGCAGCCGGCGCGGGCCAGCGCGGCGGCCATGCGCTCGCTGCCGAGATCGGCGCGGGTCTGGATGGTGAACGGAATCGAGCCGTCGGCCGCGGCCAGCACCGCGGCGAATTCCTCCACCCACTCGATGTGGAAGCCGAAGATGTCGTCGGCCATCCAGATATGGTCGGGGGCGAAGGTGCGCTTGAGGTGGATCATTTCCGCGGCCACTTCCGGCGCGCTGCGGCGCTTGTAGTGGTTGCCCCAGATCGGCTTGGCGCACCAGTTGCAGCGGAACGGGCAACCGCGCGAGGCGGCCATGTTCAGGCTGAAGTAGCCGTGCCGCTGCAGCCACAGGCGCCGGTAGCGTTCGATATCGACCAGGTCCCAGGCGGCCAGGCCGGACAGGCGCGGATCCGGCGGCCGCGCGCCGATCTGCGCGCGTTTGAGCTGCGGCAGCGCGGCGGTGGCGACATCGGCCACGTCCGCCACCCAGGCCGCGGCATCGATGTCGGGCGTTTGCTGCAGCCGCTCGACCAGTTCCAGCAGCGGCGCGATGCCTTCGCCGATCAGCACCGCGTGCGCGCCGGCGGCCAGGAACGCTTCGGGATGATCCGACGCGTCGGAGCCGGCCACGATCACCCGGCTGCCGCCGGCACGCGCCTCGGCGATCATCCGGCAGGCCGCCTCGCGCATCCGGCTCAGGCACATCTTGGTCAGGAAATTAAAGTTGTCCTCGTAGAACACCACCAGGTCCGGCTGCGCGGCGCGCAGCGAGCCCTGGTAGTCCTCCACGCCGTCGGCCAGCATCGCGTCGAACAGCGTCACCTCGTGCCCGTGCCGGCGCAGCAGCGTGGCCACCTGCAGCGTGGCCAGCGGCGGATACGGTTTGCCGCGCTCCCATTGCTTGGGATCGTAGCGCAGGAAATAGGAGTGGCTGACCTGGATCTTTGGCATCGGCGGAAGGGTCTCGTTCGGCGCCAGCGACAGATGCCGCGGCGCATGCAGCAGTGGCCGCGCACAGGTGGCCGTGCCGTAAGTGCCGCCGGCGGCGTCTTTGGTTGTGAGCGCTGTGCAGGCACGTCGGCGCGCGCGACCCGCGCAACCTTTGCTGCCGCTGCACGCACTCACGCGCATCCACCCCACGGATCCATCCCCGATGCAGCTCTCGACCGTGCGCACGCAACCCTGGGAGTCTGTGGTCAGCACTGCCGCACCCCAGGCTGGGGTTGCCGGCGATCCGTTCCGCGACCGGCTGCGGCGCGACCACGTCCTTAACAAGCGATTGCTTGGCGGGCGCTTCCGCTTCGAAAGCAATAGCGAGGCCTTGCTGCAGTTGGTCGAAGCGGCGTTCGGCGGCGTACCGCCGCACCAGTTTCCGGAGGCAACCAACTTCCATATCGAACTGAACCTGGTCGCGCGCCACGACGCACCCTATGTGTTCGCGCTGCAGCCGCCGCCGGTGCAGACCCATTCCGGCGCCGGCGCGCTGTGCGGGGTCATCGACGCCGACAACTACATGGTGCTGATGCCGGACCAGGGCAGGGCGCTGCTGGTGGTGTCGGAAGACATGCTCGCCCATCCCTACCATGTGCGCTACGAACTGATCGAGTTCGCGGTGTTCGTGCTTGCGGCGCGCGCGATGCGTCTGGTGCCGCTGCACGGCGCCTGTGTCGGCGCCGGCGGGCGCGGCGTGTTGCTGCTCGGCGCCAGCGGTGCTGGCAAATCCACGCTGGCCCTGCACAGCATGCTGCGCGGGCTGGAGTTCCTCGCCGAGGACGCGCTGTTCGTCGAGCCGCAGCGCATGCTCGCCACCGGCATCGGCAACTTCCTGCACCTGCGGCCGGATCTGCTGCGGCTGGTCGACGAACAGACCCGCGACTGGATCGCCGCCGCGCCGACGATCCGGCGCCGCAGCGGCGCGGTCAAGCACGAAGTCGATATCCGCAACGGTCGCGCATGCCTTGCGCCCGCACCGTTGCAGCTTGCCGGCGCGGTGTTCGTTTCCAGCACGGCCGCCGCCGATCCGCAGCAGCTGTTGCGGCCCATTGCCGAACACGAGGTGCTCGAGCGCCTGACCGCCGACCAGCCTTACGCTGCCGCGCAACCGGGATGGTCGCTGTTCGCACGCCAGCTGCAACGGCTGGGCGTGTACGAACTGCAACGCGGCACGCATCCGGATGCGTCGGTCGATGCCGTGCTGCAGTTGCTGCGATGAGAGCGGCGACGACGAGCGTATGCCGGCCATGAGAACGGAGACGTCGCGCGCAGGCGAGGGCGGCCGCGGCGCCGTGCTCGCACTGGCGCCGCGTGCAGGCGCGTCGCAGCGCGCCGTGCTGATCGGCGAACGGGCTACGTCCCAGGGCTGTCACCGATGACCGCACGCACCACCGCGCCCGACCAAGCGCCACCGCTGCTGCGCACCTTCATCGCCACCCTGGATCGTGGCGAGCGGATGCGCATCTGTCTCTACGTCGTGCTGTCGTTGGTCTGCGCGCTGGCCGGCGCCGTGGCCACGGTCGCCCTGGTACCGCTGGTGCAACCAGGGCATGCACTTACGCTAGGCGGCCACCTGCTCGCGTTGCCCGACGGCGTCCTGGCCCAAGCGGCGATCTTCGTCGTCGCCAGCGCCGGTTTCGCCCTGCTGCGCTGGACGGGCGCGCGGCTGGCCGCTGACTTGGCCAGCGGTCATGCGGTGCGCCTGCGCCGCATGGTGCACGCGCGCCTGCTTGACGCGCCGCTGCCGGCGCTGGCCGACGCCAGCTCGGCGGAAATCGCCAACGTCCTCACCTACAACATCGAGATCATCGTCCAGGGCTTCAGCGCCTTGCTGCAGTTGCTGGTGGCCGCCATCACCGCCGGCGTCAGCCTGGGCATCGCCTTTCTGGTGTCGCCCATCCTGGTGCTGGCGCTGCCGCCACTGCTGGGCCTGGCCGTGCTCGCGTTCCGCATCTCCGGCCACGAACAGGCCCGGGTCAGCCGCCAGTATGTCGCCGACATGACCCGGCTGTTCTGGCTCAGCGAGGATTTCCCACGGCGCCTGCGCCACGTGCGTTCGTTCGAACGCGAAGACCTGGAGAAAAGCGGCTACGACGCGATCTCCAGCCGGCTCAGCCATGGCTACTGGCGGCAACAGGCACTGGTCGCCTCGGGCCGACTGCTGCTCGAACTCAGCGCCGTCGCCGCCATCGCCGCGATCATGCTGCTGGCCGGCCTCTGGCACGGCATCGACCGCGGCGCGCTGATCACCGTAGGCCTGTTGTTGGGGCGGTTGCTGCCATATCTGGTCTCGACCCGGCAGAGCTTCCAGCAACTGCGATCGGCAGCACCGGCGCTGGAGCTATGGCAGCACTATGTGGGCCTGGGGACGGCGAGGGCGCTGCCGGCACCGCTGCACGCGGCACCGCCCATGCATGGCCCGCTGCGGATCCACCGGATCGGCCTGGCGCCGCCGCTGGCCGCCGTCGCAATCGGCGAACTGATCCTGACGCCCGGCAGCATGACCTTGATCTGCGGACACTCCGGTGCCGGCAAGAGCAGCCTGATGGACGTGCTCGCCGGCATGGTCGAACCGCGCGAGTTCGCGGCGCAATGCGATGGGCAAACGCTGGATTTCGCGGCGTACCGTGCATTGGTCCGGCATGGCGCCTATGTCGGCCAGAGCGTACGCCCGTGGCAGCACACCGTGCGCGACTGCCTCGCCTGGGCCGAGCCGGGCGCGAGCGAAGCGGCGATGTGGCAGGCGCTGCGCGACATCGGCCTGGCCGCGCGCCTGCAGGCTGGCGCGCAGGGCCTGGACACCACCTTGAACAGCGCCGCCGCCAAACTCTCCGGTGGCGAACTGCAGCGCTTGCTGCTGGCGCAGGTGATCCTCAGGCAGCCGCGGATCGCCTTGCTCGACGAAGCCACCAGCGCACTCGACGCGGTCTCGGAGAAGCACGTGCTGTCGACGCTGCGGCAACGCCTGCCGCGCACCGCGCTGGTCGTCGTGTCGCACCGGACCAGCCTGTCGGCCGTGGCCGACCGCTGCCTGCACATGGCGCGCCCGGCATCGGCGCCACTCCCGATGGCGCAGCAACAGCCACACTGACCGCCGTCGCTGGCGAGGCGCGATCCGCGATGGCGTGCCGCGTCGGGAAACGCCGTCGTCCGTATTGCCGACCTGCACGGAACCGTCTACCGTCCATGGCCTCGACAGCATGCGCGCCTGCTGCTCGCCGGATCACCGCCCTACGCACCGCATCGCCCATCACAGGCGATGGCGCAAGGTAGGGGCAGGGCGGACACCTGGCCGCCAGGAGCGGCGTTCTGAACGACACGATGACCAGCAGTGCCCGCGAACTGTTGAAATGGATCGCCTTGCTGCTGATGACCGGCGATCACGTAGCGAAGGTGCTCGACGACGGCTACCTCCCGGTCGTGTCCGAACTCGGCCGTGTCGCGTTCCCGTTGTTCGCCCTGGTCATGGCCTACAACCTGGCCCAGCCTGGCGCCGACGTGCTCAAGTCCGTGCGCAGGCTGCTGCTGTGGGGAATCCTGGCCCAGCCGGCGTGCGGACTGGCGTTCGGCTACTGGGTGCCGTTCAACGTGCTGCTGAGCTTTGCCCTGGCGGCGGCGGCGATCTGGAGTATCCAGCAACGGCAATGGACCTTGCTCGGCATGTGCGTCCTGGCGGCGCCGCCGCTGGTGGACTACAACTGGGCCGGACTGATTCTGGTGCTGGCAGCCTGGTGGGTGTTCCGTTTGCGCGCGGTGCCGCAGGCGCCACGCCAGGAAGCCACGCGGCACGGCGTCCGCCACGCGGTCGAACACCGCTATGCGCGCATCGCCATACTCGTCGTGGCGTTCGGACCGCTGTGCTGGTGGAACGGCAACGGCTGGGCCTTGCTGGCATTGCCGGTGATGGCGCTGCTGGCGAATCGCAATTTCCCCATTCCACGGACGCGCTGGGCGTTCTACATCTACTACGTGGGGCATCTGGCGCTGCTTGCGGTGCTGGCGAGAACGATGGCCGTACATGCCGCCTGACATCAGGGCGTTGCATCTGTCTAAGCGTGCGCTTCACTCCTCACATATCATCTCTGCCACGGGGGGTGAGCATGGATGTTCGTGTCTTAGGGCTGTTCTTGTTGCTTTCGGCGTCCGCTTTGTCTGCGCAGACGCGCTCAGCCGCTGGCCGTGGCATCGAGCGTGTGAACCCGAATCGCAATGTCACTGCGGTTCCGAAGCTCGATTGTCGCAAGCTTCTTGCTAGCGATCCTCGGCCATGGGTACATGCATATTGCGAGCATGTCGACTTCGCGATGCAGGACGGCATGTCCCGCGCCTGGGGACGTCCTCGGCCATCTTCGGTTCTTCTCGATATCCCTGCACTTGGTACCGCTGAAGCCAAGGCTTCCGGCGTCTCATGTTCCGAGGGCCGTGTGATCCGCAGAGTAGGCAATGGCTGGGAGCAAGTGCTCGATCAGCAGCGTAGCTATCTGCGCTGCCGACCCTCGGTAGAGCTGCCGGCGATATCCATTGGTCGATGACCGGGGTGGGGCGTGCCACTGGGTATTCCTTATCCTGCGATCAATCCACCTGCAAGGCGAGATGGAGCCGACTTTAGGGTTGCCAGGGGGCAAGAGCAGCAAGAACGGTAGCAACCCAACGTAGCCACACGGCGATTTTAACATAATATACATTATGCGAAATTGCGCATACCATCGCGCGTGGCGTTGTCGCGCAGCAAGCCGACCGCTGTCTCAGCCGTCGAGAGCGGTGCAGTTTCACCCCCTCAATGGGCTGCCCTGGCCTTGGGTGCCAGGTCTCCTACGCCCCTTGAAAGCGTGAAGTGAGTCGCAATATACGGCAAAAGGAACCAGCCGAACTCCGACTGGCACACAGGCTGAGGGCGACGCGACCCACTCCGGCCTGGTCTAAACTTGGCCGCTGGGAGCACCATGATGGGACATAGCTGGAACGAAGATCGCACCAAGAAGCGCCTCGCAACTCGTTACGAGGAGGTTCGCCAGGTGGACATCCGCGACTACAAGCGGGAAACCTCGCTGGATGACATCCCCGTCAGCCGTGCCTACCGGGTTAACGGCGCGCATGTCTATATCGACATCGTCAATCTGCAGGACATGCTCAACTGCACCAGCGTCGAGGGCGAGATTTGCCACAAGCGCGCTCTTCGCTTCCTGAATCAGCATTACCGGGCCGTGCATCGCATCCTCCTCGAGAGCGAGGTGGTCCGCGTCGATTTTCACAATCAGCGCCTCCACGCGGTGGTGACTAAGCCCTATGGCGCTGCCGAGGAGCGCGCCCGGATCGAGCGCGCCATCGCCATCGCCAAGCTCACCATCGACGTGCTGGCCGAAACCGGCAGTGCGGATGAGCACATCGCCAATGCCCAGGTTCGCGTCGGTATTGACAGCGGGATGGCGCTGGCCGTCAACAACGGCCGCCGCGCGAGTCGTGAGCCGCTCTTCCTTGGCTCTCCGGCCAACCAGGCCGCCAAGTGCGCCGGGTATGGCACGACGGAGGGCATCTACCTCACGCACAGCGCCCGAGCCATGCTGGAACTGCCGGCTCTGAGCGGAGACAAAGACCGCAGCACCCCGCTCACCGAGGAACAGATTGCGGCCTGCGTAGAGGGGGCCGCACTGGGCGTTTCCAAGGCGCGCATCATCGAGCTCTGGAAGGATGAGCAAAAGGACATCCCCATTGGTGAGTTTGAGTTCAGCCGACCCACCCCGCCGCTTTCAGATCTGGAATTCAGCCTGCTTAGCGCGGCAAAGTCGAAGCGCTTCGATGGTGTCTCGATGTATGCGGACATTGATGGGTTTACCAACTTCGTGGATAGGCACTTGGAAGACGACCCGGAGCATCTTGTTCGCGCCTTGCATGTCCTGCGCTCTGAGCTTGACGCGGTAGTGCATTCCGACTTCGGCGGGCGCCGCGTTCGCTTCATCGGTGACTGCCTGCACGGAGTTCTATTGGAAGGAACGGCACACGCGACGGATTCGGAGGCGACAGTCAGTAGCGCCGTTCAATGTGCGGGGGCGCTGCGGAGCAGCTTCTCCGCGGCTATTGAGCACTTGAATTCGGAAGGCTCGGAAACTGATGAGTTGGGTCTGGCCATTGGCTTCGAACTGGGTCCACTTGCGATTTCCCGACTGGGCATGAAGGGAAGCCTCTTGCGCTGCGCAACTGGCCGAGCCGTTTTGATTTCGGAGGCCGAACAGAAGGGCTGTGATGGCGTGCAGACCGCTATTGGCGAAAAGGCCTACAAGGCCGGAACCGAAGCAGTTCGTAGGGTGTTTACCACTGAGCGGAAGGTGGCCAACCTCGACTACGCTGCGGCCGTAGAAGAGCTTGCGGCCTCTGGAGACCGAGTAGCCAAGGAAGCCTTGGCGGCGCACTATGCTGAGGTGGCTCCCGCGGTCGCGCCGGCGCTTGCGCAACCCATTCGCCCCCACGTCGTCGCCCGTTGATGGCGTCGCCATTTGAACTGCTGCAGAGCGTGGCAACCGAATACGGTGCCACGCTGTATCCTGGCGCAACAGGCGGGCTGGTTGACATCTCAGTCACCCGCCCAGGCGGAACAGTGCGTGCGTTCAAGCTCCACCTCACAATCGCCGGGGAACATGTGTTTGCGCGAGAAGCACCCGACCATCACCTACTGCCAAAATTCTGCCCTGATCGCCATATCAACCATGACCAAAGCTTCTGCCTAGGCTGGGGGGACGGCAATCCTAGCCGCATCATCGACGAAGTTGCAGCTAGGCAGTGGTGGGCTACGGTTTACCAGTTCCTGACCCATCAAGCCAGCGCGAACGCCCGCGGGGTCTTCCCCGGCGCAGAGAACGGTCGAGCTCATGGCGATGCTGCCAAGCACCAAGCCATTGCCGAGCGAGCAGCAGAACGTCTGGGTGCAGAGTTCAAGGCTGCGGCCAGTATGGGTAACTTTTTGGTGCGTGAGGATGTGCGCCCCAACAAACATCGACTGGAACTCTGGCGGGCCAATCGGCTGGTTGCGCGCGTTTCACTTCGCAGCAAAACCCTGCTAGCCGAACGGCTGCCCTGCCCCTGTGGGTCCAGTCCAGAGTGCGAAATAGATACATGCAGTGACCATGCCGAAGCTTTGGCAACATTCATTCTTGAACAGCATCGCTGCGTGGTGGCGGACAAGGCTTACCTCGACCAATGCGCTGCAGCAGGTGATATCTGCTGTGGCACGCTTGAAGAATGCGGACTTCGGAAAGCCATCCGGCGCAAGCAGGCCTCATCCGCAAAAAAAGAGAGCTCTCAGCGTGCAAGAACTTCAAAATACTGGCTGCCACCAGCCAAATCAAAGCGACCGCGTTAACGCTGCATGGCAGCAACTCCAGCTCGTGCTTGGATTCTTCTCGCGCGTAGATACGAAACTTTCGGTTGGGCTTGGCATCAACTTGGGCATGCTCGCCATGATTGCTACCCGACTGCCCAAGGTGGATGAGCTAACGTTACTGATCTCAGTCATTGGGGTGCTTTTCCTCGCCCCGCTCACCGTAAGCTTCTGGCATCTATGGTGGGGATACTTCCCGGACATGCGCGGTGGATCTGACTCGCTAATCTACTTCGTTCGAATAGCCCGCCTGAGCGAGTCGGACTTCATAGCGGCGTGCTCGAAGAGAACATTGAGCGAATTTGAGAGCGACATCCTGGGTCAGTGCTGGCGGAACTCCAAGGTACTTTCGCTCAAGTTCCAGTCTTTAAAGTATTCCTATCGCGCCACTGTAGTGGCCATAGCTCCATGGATGGCACTCATCACCGTACTGCCGCCGCCTCCAAAGTAGCCTCGCTTGCAGGTATGAGATAGCTTCAAGTATGCACATCTAATCAGGTAGTTTGACTCTATATTGGCGCTGCGACTTTGGGTGGCGGTGCCACTTATGGGATTACAGCTCAAGGGGGATGCATGAAATCGTTTTAGAGGTGACGAATGATTGCCGGTCGACGACTGCTTGTCGGTGCACTAATCCACCAAAAAATGGTGGGGGGCAATATGGCGCTGGCTGAGATGCTGGCCGATCTCGTCCAACTACGTCAGTTGGAAGCAGGAGAGCCGCTCATCGTAGAGAACGCGGCTGACAACGATCTGTACCTCGTGCTTGATGGCACGTTCGACATTGTCGTGAAAGGCACAAAAGTTGCACAGAGAAAGATCAACGACGTGGTAGGAGAGATCGCAGCAGTCGACCCAACAATGCGGCGCACGGCGGATGTATTCGCAGTGACCGAAGGGCTGGTCGCCGCGCTGACAGAAGAGGATTTATCAAAGGTTTCCGCCGTCCACCCGGAAGTATTTCGGCACATTGCGGTCTTGATGGGCCAGAAGCTGAAGCAGCGTAACGATCGGGTGCGTGCTACACACTCCAAGATACGCGTCTTTCTGATCAGCTCGCGTGAGTCCATGCCGATCGCCCGTGCCGTCCATAACGCGTTTTCCTATGACGCTTTTGATGTTATTCCTTGGCAGGAGGGGGCTTTCAAGGCAACCGGTTACACGCTCCAAACGCTGGAGGACGAAGTCGATAGGGCCGACTTCGCCATCGCTATCGCTCATGCGGACGACATCGTCGAGTACTGTGAAAAGGACTGGCCAGCACCGCGCGACAATGTAATCTTCGAACTTGGCCTATTCATGGGACGACTGGGCCGTCAGCGCGCCATCTTACTCGAGCCACGCAATAACAAAGTCAAGCTTCCTAGCGACTTAGCCGGCGTCACGACCATCACCTATCGGTTCGACAAGGCCAGCGCAGACAAGCAGGCCATGATCGCGCCGGCATGCAATGAACTGCGTGACCACATCATGAACACAGGCCCGCGCCGAGAGGGTTAACACAGATGGGACTCAAAGATGACCTGATTGCCAGCTGCGCGATAGTACATGCCACCAAATGGGACGTAGTCGCCGCGCGCGTGGTCCCCGCTCCGATAGATATTGGGCTAGGTAATGCAGCCAAGAATCTGTCGCAAGCGGTGGTGCTCTACGCAGATCTTGACGGGTCCACAGCCATGGTAGACACCAAATATTGGTGGTTCAGCGCCGAGGTCTACAAGAACTTCCTTAATGCAGCGGCCAAAATCGTCAAATCGGAGGGTGGCGTAATCACCGCCTATGACGGCGATCGGATCATGGCAATCTTCTTTGAAACTAACGGGGGCGACGCGGCAGTCAGAGCCGCATTGCGGATCAATTGGGCAGTGCGAAACATAATAAATCCGGCAATCAAGGCGCGATATAACACAGATTTTATAGCCCGTCATACCGTAGGTATTGATATCTCAGACCTACATGCGGTTAGGACGGGCGTGCGCGGGGACAACGATCTGGTCTGGGTAGGGCGGGCTGCCAACTACGCGGCCAAACTGACTACGCTCAGTACGGAGAGTCCTACCTGGATTACCAAGGCGGTTCACGACAAGCTGTCTGAGGGGCTACTAGCTAAGGATGGCGTGCCGATCTGGAAAAAATGGGAGTGGACCTCGATGAACCAGCACCCGATTCGATCCTCTACGTGGGAGCTACCGATCTCTTGAAACATGCCTCTTATGCTAACAATTTTGCGTCCCGAGCATCCTCTAGTGACAAGCGCTTGGCGAAGCTCCTGCAGAGAATGGGGACAAAGGAATGTCGTGTAGCGCAGCGTGATCGTCATCATCAATGAGTATGTCAAGGGCACCGCCAAGCGGCTGGCGGGATGTGCAACCATGCGCGCCATTCCACTGGATGTTTGTTCCTAATCGTCAACTACACTCTTACCCCCCCCGATAAATCCTGCTAATCCCCTGCCCTGTTCAGCGCCTGTTTTCGTCCATAAGTGGCCATTCGGCATTGATTCCATATGGACTAAAATCGTGGGCTGAATTGGGCGCATCTCCTGCCCATAACATCATTTCCGATATTTATTCTTGACAACACATGAGCATGAGGGAGTGCATGGATTTCTACATAGACGAGAGCGGCAACACGGGCGACTTGGCACGAACAGGCCCAACCCTTGATTTCGGTGGGCAGGCTGTTTTCAGTTTGGCCGCAATCGGCTTTGAGGACGAAGAATCTCTCACAGAAGAACTAGCTGCGCTAAGGAGGAAGCACAACGTTCAGGCAGCCGAACTCAAACTCAGCAAGATTTTGAAGCGCAAGCCTGCTTTTGCTTTGGATGCAGTTGAGCTTCTAGTCAAGAACGATTTCCCATTCTTCGTTGAAATTGTAGACAAGAAATACCAGCTTGCGGCGAGCATCACCAACGGATTCATCTGGCCTCCCTACTTCAACACGGAAGAATCACAAAATACCGTGTGGCTCAAGAACATCTTTGCGGACTATCTCTATCAAAATCTCTCGAATGAAGTTTTCTTTGCTTTTGTTCAGTGCATGAACTTTCCTTCTAATGAGAACACAGCCGCATATTTTGGCCTTCTCAAAGAATTTGTCAGCCAAGACTCTCACGACGTAGCCAAAGGCATCGTGTCTCAGGTTGACGAAAGCAAGGACGACTTTCGCATAATGATCGAACAGGAAGGTGGTAGAGCACACCGGCGCTTTCTCCCCATTCCAGACATAGGCAAGCGCGAACAGGAGGTCTGGTTACTTCCTAACTACTCTTCTTTTACCAACATCTATGCTCGCATGAATTTATTTCTTTCGAGAAATTTAGAAGGCACTAGAATCTTCCATGATGAGCAGACGCATTTCGATGAAATTATTGCTACTGCAAAACGTCAAGCCGAGAAAGTCAATATCAGATTTGATAAGTTCAAGCCGCCCTGCTCCGATTATAATTTCAAGCAAATTTCAGATCTATTTTTCAAGGCGTCACCTGAAAGTAATGGAGTTCAATTGGCAGATATCGTCGCAGGTCTATGCATGCGTTGGTATCAGGCTCATCTCAAGAATGAAGATGACACCGACGTTCTTGACCGACCCGTAGACGTTCTCCTTCACCATATCAATCCAGGCAGGGGAGTAGGTATCAATATTGTAGGGCCGCACAACATGGTAGATAAATTATTCGGAGTTGACGGATACTAATTTCCCCCTGGATACGATTTGGCGATGCCAGGAAGATCGAATACCCCACGAAGATTATTGACGCCGTCGTCTCCTTACTGACAGGGCAAGGCCGTGAATGTCAGCTTCCGGCCGAAGCGGACATTCGCCCTACCCCCGATAAATATCCCTAATCCACTGCTCCGCGAGCCTCTGTCTTGGCCAACACCATGCCATTCGCAATAGTCTGCTTTCGCAGAAACAGCAGCAACAGCACTCAGCGGCAGGAGTCGGGCAACCTGTCCAGCATGCCGGCCACCACCGGCGTCAACCGATTTGCGACCTCGGCCGGAATCGCTTCGCCAGCCCCCTGCCCGCTTTCGCTGCGCGCCTGTTCGCAGGCCTTGACGATCCGGGGGCGCGTGCTGGCCCAGAGCGCCCTGCACTGCCAGCCACTGCGGCCCAGCGGCAGCACCGCATAGGCGATCGACTGGCATTCCTGCGCGGCGCGTGCGCCCAGCGGCTGGCTGGCGTACTCGTGCGGTACCGTGTCCAGCGTCGGTTGGTAATAGCTGTCGGGGAACGCGGCCGAGTAGCGCTCCGGGTCCAGTTGCAGCGGCAGGCCGGTCGCCGCCAGGTCGAGCGTGCGCCCGCACGGTGCGGCGGCGGCGATGCGCTGGATCGCCTGGTAGATCGGCTGGTCCAGGTCCTGCTCGCGCGCAGTCACCTCGGACGTCGCGGCCAACACCGGCAGGCGCGCGCGGTTGGCCATTTTCGCCAGTTCGCCGGCATGTGCCGGCGCGCAGCGCTCGCGCACGCTGGCCGTCAGCAGGAACGCCACGTCGCGGGCGAACGCGGCATCGCTGTGCAGCAGCGTGGCGATGCGCTTGCCGGCCGCATCGTCGGGTAATGGCGCGACATGGAATGCGAGGGCGACCGGCGTGCGGACCGCCGCGGTCGCCGCGCCCGATGTCGGTCCCGCTTGCCGGTGCGCGCGCAACGCCAGCAGCACACCGCCAGCGACGGCGAGCGCGCATGCGGCGAGCGCGATCCAACGCATGCTTGGCGACGTCGGCTGCATCGATCCGAGCCCTCAGCCCTTCACTGGGGTGATCGATGCGTCCTCGGCGTCATAGGTCGCATTGGCGATGTGCGCCTTGAAGCTGGCCAGATGCAGCCGCCCCTGCAGATGGAACGGGTCCCACAGCTCCGGCACGTCGATCGGCGTGCGCAGCACGACGTGCAGGATCTGGTTCGGTGGCGGCGGCGGCACGTGGATGCAGGCGCCATAGAACGGCACGAACAGCAGTTCGCTGACCTTGCCCTGGTCGTCGCTTTCCAGCGGCACCACGTAGCCGTCCAGGGCGAAGCGTTTGCCTTCCAACGCCTTCACCACTTCCGACGAACCGAACTGCGCGGCGCGCTGGGTGCCGGAGTGGTCGATCGGCATGCCGTTGACCATCGAGGGGCCATCGTCGCCGGCCGCCTGATCCATCGCGGTGCTATCCCCTCTCCAGCCCGCACTGATGCGCGGCGGCGGGCGCTGGTAGATGTCGTTGGCCGGCGCCAGTTGTTCCCAGCGCTCCACCGTGTCGGCGACACCGCTGGCCGCAGCGGTCGCGTTCGCCGCTGCCGCCGACGGTTCGGGCCTCGTGCCGGGCTTCCCGTCGTGACCGTGGCAGGCGGCCAGCAGGCACAGCACCGTGGCCAGCGGTAGATGGCGATCAATCTTTTTCATAGGGATGCAGACGGGCCTGCTCCATCGTGTAGGCGGTGCCGGCGAGTTCGCCGTGCAGGGTCTCGGCACGCAACTGGCCGGACAGATAGAACGGGCTGTACATGTCGGGCGGGTCGATCGGGATGTCCAGGCGCACATGCACGATCTGGTTCGGCGGCGGCGGTGGTACGTGGATGCAGGCGCCGTAATACGGCACGAACAGGAACTCGCGCACGCGGCCGGCGTCGTCGCTGTCCAGCGGCACCACGTAGCCCGGCAGCCGCACCTTGCGCGCCAGCACCGCCGCCACCGTGTGGTAGGTGCCGGTCTGCGGCATCGCATGATTGCCGCTGTGGTCGACCTGCGGTTCGCCGCCGTTTTCCATTGCCTGCAGGTCGGCGGGCGGCAGCATCGCGGTCCAGTCCAGCTCGCGATAGCCGTCGGCGTCGGGCTCGCCCAGCGGCGGCTCGATCGGCGCGTCGGCGACCGGCGCCGGCTGCGCCGCCGGTGCCTCCTGCGCCTTTGGGGTGGCGGTTTGACGGCCGCAGCCGCACAGCAGCGCGAGCGCCAGCATCGGAAGCATCCAGCGGCGCATGGTCACAGCTCCGGCGACAGGCCATCGGCCAAGGTGCGGCGATAGGCCAGCAGGGCCGGTACGATGCCGGCGAGTACGCCGGCCAGCAGCACGCAGCCAAGCCAGCCCCATTCCACCGCGCTGGGCGCGATGCGGTTGATCGCCAGACCGAAATGGTCGAGCACCCAGCCGCGCGCCAGCCAGCTGGCCGCGCTCACCACCAGCAGCGCCAGTGCGCACGACACCAGGGTGACCAGGCCGGCCTCGAACAGCAGCAGCCAGGCGATGTCGCGCGGCCGCGCGCCGACCGCGCGCAGGATCGCCATCTCGCGCCGGCGCCCCTGCAGCGTGGCCACCAGCAGCGCGACCATCGACACCAGGCCGAGCAGCACGACCAGCGAGGCGATCATGCGCAGCGCGCCTTCGGCGGTGCCCAGCGTGCTCCACAGCTGCTGCAGGGTCACGCCCGGCATGATCGCCAGCATCGCCTCCTCCGGGTATTCGTTGATCTGCCGCTGCACCGAGAAGGTGGCGATGCGGGTCTTCAGGCCGAGCATGAAGGCGGTGATGTTGTCCGGGGTCAGGTCCATCGTCCGCGCCTGCTCGGCGCTGACGTGCCGGCCTGGCAGGCGGACGCCGGAATGCCAGTCGATATGGATCGCCTCGATCGCCTGCAGCGACACCAGCACGCTGGAGTCCACCGGCGTGCCGGTGCGGCGCAGGAGACCGACGATCCGGAACGGCTTGTCGGCGTGGGTGGCCAGACCGATCCGTCCGGTGCCATGTGTCAGCACGATCTCGTCGCCGACGTGGCGGCCAAGCGCGGCGGCCACGTCGGCGCCGATCACCGCATCGTAGAGATCGGCGAACGCCCTGCCCTGCGCGAACGCCAGCGCATGCCGCGCGCCGTAGTGGTAGTGCGCGAAGAATCCGGTGCTGGTGCCGACCACCCGGTAGCCACGGTAGGAATCGCCCAGCGACAGCGGCACCGCCCACTTCACTTCGGGCATCGCGGTCAGGTCCTGGTAGCTCTTCCACGACACGTTGTTGGTGGCGTCGCCGATGTGGAACACCGAATACAGCAACAGGTTCACCGGGCCCGAACGCGCGCCGACGATCAGGTCGGTGCCCGACACCGTGCTGGCGAAGCCCTCGTGCGCCTGCGCGCGGATGCGCTCCACGCCAAGCAGCAGGGTCACGCTCAGGGTGATCACCAGCACGGTCAACGCCACGCCCAGGCGCCGGCTGCGCAGGCTGGCCAGGGCCAGCTTCAACAGGGTCATCGCGCACCTCCGGCGCTGGCGCGGTTGAGCGTGGCCAGGTCGGCCTGGGCGTCGAACAGCGGCGCGATCGACGGATCGTGGCTGACCACGATCGAACTGGTGCCGCCATGTCGGCATTCGGCGAACAGCAGCTGCAGAAAGGCCTGCGCCGCGACCGGGTCGAGCGCCGAGGTCGGCTCGTCGGCGAGCAGCAACGGCGGCCGCGCGATCAACGCGCGCGCGGCGGCCACCCGCTGCTGCTGGCCGACGCTGAGGCGGCTGGCCGGCCGCGACCACAGCGCCGCCACGTCCAGCCCCAGCGCAGCCATCAGCCGTTCGATCTCCGCATCCAGCGCCTGCGTGCCGGTCGCCAGCCGGCCGCGGCGCGCGGAGAACTGCAGGCCCAGTGCGATGTTGTCGCGCGCGCTCAGGAACGGCAGCAGGTTGAACTGCTGGAACACAACGCCGCAATGGTCGGCACGGAAACGGTCGCGCGCCGCCTTGCGCAACGCCGCCAGGTCCTGCCCGGCGACGCGCACCCAACCGGCATCGGGCTGCAGCACGCCGGCGATCAGCGCCAGCAAGGTGCTCTTTCCCGATCCGCTGGCGCCGCGCAGCAACAACTGCTGCCCGCGCGGCAGCGCGAACGTGGCAATCTCCAGCACCGGTGCGGCGGCGCCGGGATAGCCGAAGCGCACATCGCTCATTTCGACGACGTGGTGCAGGCTCATCCCGGCAGGTTCACCCGGGTCTGCCCGGCCACCGCCTCGGTGCGGTCCTGGCCGGCCGCGGTGGCGACGTTCACCACCACCTTGTGCAGCCCCGCGAAGCGCTGCGGCAGCAGCACCTGCAGATGATCGAGCCGGGCCGGATGCGCGCACTGGAACGCGTAATGGGCGTGGAACTCGGCATGGCTATGGCCGGGTTCGTCCGGGTCCGCCATCGCCACGTCATAGCCCTCGGTGTTCACCTGCGCACTGCGCAGCGAACAGGCCGCAGCGACCGGAAACTGTAGCCAGCGGGCACCGCGCAGCGTGGCGACCGCGGCATCCAGGCGCTGGCGCTCGTCGGCGTCGCGCGCCGGATGCTCGAAATCGAGGATGCCGATGCCCGGTGCGCTGAGCTGAACCTCCAAGGCCGTGCCATCCACGGCGACATCCAGGTTGGCTTGGCCATGCACGTGCGGGCCGTGATGACGGACCGCGATGGCAGCGACGGGCAGGCTGGCCGAGGCGAGCAGCAGGAACAGCGGAATGGGATGTCGCATACGGACCACGCAAGTTAAGTTATAATATTACATTACTTGAAAAGTAGGCAGGTGATTCAAGCTGACGCTGCCCTCAGTCAGCCGCGGTTCGCCTCCGGCCACAACCAGACCGCGCAGCACGGCGGGCACATGCCCTCATTTGGCGCCGCAAGCAAAGGGCATCCCCATGTCTCTCCTCGTCATCCCCGACAGCTACGCCGCCTGGCGCCACTGCATCGAGGTCGAATGCGATCTGAGCCTGCACCAGGCCTATATCGAGCAACGCATCGCCGCACTGAACGACAAAAATGACCACCACACCCAGCAGTTCGTACGCTGCTGGGGCGAGCCGCTTCGCCAGCAGGTGCTGCAATGGTTTGCGCAGGCGCACGCCGAACGCGCCGACGGTCGCGCCTGAGCCATCCCTAGCTGCCCGCGGCCACCGCGCCGTCGCCTGAACCGTTGCACGCCGACGACCCGCTGCTGCTGGGCGCCGCGCCGCGGGTCGCACTGGCTCGGATACGCTGTCGGCTGCGGACGGGCCGCACCGAGCTATCTGGAACTCATGCGTTACAACGCCACCGCACTGGCCGACGCGCTGCAGCCACCGGTGCGATAGGGCCAGTACCCGCGACGCCGGCATGGCGCCCACTTCCCACGTCATCGCAAGGACTCCCAACGTGCCTCTTTCGTCCCCCGTCCGCGCGCGTCCCGCGCGCCGCTCCCTGCACGCCGCCCTGACCTGCCTGCTGCTGTCGGCAGCGACCGGCATCGAGGCCCAGCCGCAGCCCTCACAGTTCCAGATCGTCGAAAGCGTGCCCGAAGCCAGCGTCTACGGCGAGCCGGGGGTGCCGCGCACCCAGCAGACCTGGCTGGCGATGATCAACGGCGCCAAGCGCCGCATCGACATCGCCGCGTTCTATCTCTCCGAAAAACCCGGTACCGGCCTGACCCCGGTGCTCGACGCACTGGCCGCCCGCGCCCGCGCCGGGGTGACGGTGCATCTGCTGGTCGACCACAGCTTCCTGGCCAAGAACCCGGACAGCATCGCCTGGCTGGGCAAGGTGCCGGGCATCACGGTGCGTGTGCTGCCGGTCGATACGCTGACCGGCGGCGTGCTGCACGCCAAGTACATGGTCATCGACGACGCCAGCGTGTTCGTCGGCAGCCAGAACTGGGACTGGCGTGCGCTGGAGCAGATCCACGAGATCGGCGCGCGCATCGACGATGCACGCTTCGCCAAAACCTTCGCCGCCAGCTTCGATTTCAGCTGGCGCCTGGCCGACGAAGGCAAGCTGGCCAAGGCGCAGGCGCGCGGCGTGCAGCCGCCGGACTTCGCCCCGGCCACCGCCAGCGATCCGGTGCTGCTGGATGCCGGCAGCGACGCGCCGCTGATCGCCTTCCCCGCCTTCAGCCCGCCGACGCTGCAACCCGCGTGGGTCACCGCCGAGGAGCCGGCCCTTGTCGACATGATCCGCTCCAGCCAGCATGCGCTGCGCATCCAGGTGATGACGCTCTCGGCGATCCGCAGCTTCGGACCCGAGGGCTGGTGGGCGCCGGTCGACAGCGCCATGCGCGATGCCGCGGCGCGCGGCGTGCAGGTGCACATCATCGTCGCCGACTGGGCGCTGCGCGAACCGATGCAGGCGTATCTGAAAAGCCTGGCAGTACTCCCGAACATCACGGTGAAGTTCAGCAGCCTGCCGCCGGCGCCGGAAGGCTTCATTCCATATGCGCGCGTCGAGCACGCCAAGTACGCGGTGGCCGACGACCGCAGCAGCTTCATCGGCACCGGCAACTGGGAATGGAGCTACTTCAACACCGCGGTGGACGCCTCGGTGTTCGTCAAGGGCAAGGGCCCGGCCGAAACGCTGACGCACATCTTCGACCGCGACTGGAACGGCCCCTACGTCACCACGCTGCAGCCGGGCCAGGACTACAAGGCGCCGCGCACCGAGTAGTCCCCGGCGCCCTGGTATTGCTCTGAAGGCGCGCGCCTCCATGGCTCGAGCAGAGTTTGTCTGCCCGGTGCGCGTTCGATCATGCCATCGGCCCGCGCGCGCAACGGCGCAAGCTGTGATCGCCCGCCTCGATTTGCAGGATGTCGCCGCAACGTGCAATCGCCGAGGTCATCGCAATGCGTCGGCCACCAGCCGCGGTACTGCCACTGCCAGGCATGGGCCTATCCGCCTGCATCCAATTCGGCCGAACGCATCGGCGGGTCGATCGCCTGCTTCCGCGCCGCCGACGTGTCGACCAAGGCGAGCGCGTTGCGGCGCGCGGTGTCGGCAACGCTGCGACCTGCCGCGCATCCGGCGTCAAACCTCCCTAATCGCAATGCGTTCGCGCTGCCCTGCCCCGTCTGTGCACCATTCCTTGCTGCGCGATCCAGTGCAGGCCTCAACGCGTCGTCAACAGCCCCTGCCCGCCTGCCCATTGGTTGATGTCATCGCGGCGGATCGCAGCGGCCATCAGCCCCGGGAATGCATCCGGCGTGCAGGCGAAGGACGGTACGCCCAGTGCCGCCAGCTTGCCGGCCAAGCTTCGATCGTAGGAAGGTGCGCCTTCGTCGCTGAGTGCCAGCAGCACGATGAACTGCACGCCGGCCTCCAGCAGCTCGCGGGCGCGGGCCAGCAGGTTGTCTTCCACCCCGCCCTCGTACAGGTCGGAGATGAGCACCAGGATGGCGTTGTGCGGTTCACGGATGATGCCCTGGCAGTAGCTCACCGCGCGGTGGATGTCGGTGCCGCCGCCCAACTGCACGCCGAACAGCAGATCCACCGGGTCGTCCAGTTGCTCGCTCATGTCCACCACTTCGGTGTCGAACACCACCAGGCGCGTGGCCACCGCCGGCAACGAGGCCATCACCGCGCCGAAGATGCTCGAGTACACCACCGATGCCGCCATGGAACCGCTCTGGTCGATGCACAGCAGCACTTCCCGCTGCGGCTTTCTTGCCTTGCGGCCATAGCCGACCAACTCCTGCGGCACCACGGTGCGCAGTTCCGGCTGCCAGTGGCGCAGGTTGCTGCGGATGGTGCGGTGCCAGTCGATCTCGGCCAGGCGCGGGCGGCGGTTGCGGCGGGCGCGGTCCAGCGCGCCGGTCACTGCAGAGCGCATGGGCTCTTCGAGCTGGCGCAGCAGGTCGTCCACCACCTTGCGCACCACCATGCGTGCGGTGTCCTTGGTCTGCGCCGGAATCACCCGGCTCAGGCCGATCAGGTTGGCCACCATGTGCACGTCGGGCTGCACCTGCTCCAGCATTTCCTTTTCCAGCAGCATCTGGGTGAGGTCCAGCCGCTGCAGTGCATCGCGCTGCATCACCTGGACCACGGATGACGGAAAATAACGGCGAATGTCGCCCAGCCAGCGGGCCACATTCGGCGAAGACGCCCCGCGCCCACCGCGGCGACCCAGGCCGCCGGGGCCATCAGGTTCGTACAGCGCGGCCAGGGCCTGGTCGATGCCCTGCAGGTTCTTGGGCAACGCGCCGCAGCTGCGCTCGGCCTCCTGGCCCAGAATCAATCGCCAGCGCTGCTCGCGCGAGGTGGGGGTGTCCAGTGCTTCGGTGGTATCGGTCATGCGGGCAGCCCGAGCAGTTCGCGCAGCATCGGCAACGCGCGTTCGGCGCGTGCCACGTTCCAGTCCGGGGCCAGCACGGCCACGGGTTTCTGCATGGGTGCCCGCTTCACGCGAGTGCCCAGGTCACGGCGATCGGCGGCCTCGAAAGCGGCAAAGGTCCGCCGCACCAGCGGCAGCACGCGCACCAGCTGCGCCTCGTCCAGCGCCACCACCCATGCGTCGATCATCCGCCACACCGCATCATCGTGCAGCAGCACGGTAGCGTTTCGGTTGAGGAAGCCATCCAGCCACTGCGCGGCTTGCAGCGGCTCGGCACCCGGCGAAAGCTGCTGCTGCAGCTGTACGTGCACCGTTTCGGCCGCCACCGCCTGCGTGTCGAACAGCAAACGCAGCGCAACGCCGCGCAGCAGCGCGCTGCACGAAGACGACAGCGCGACCCGCTGCAATGCTTGCTGCCAGCCGGCACTGCCGCCTGCGTCGTCACGCAGGCCAATGGCGCGGTCGGCATCCAGCACCACGGTGCGGGCCTGTTCGGCGCGCGCTTCGTCCAGGCCGGAAAGGGCCAGGGTCAGGCCGATGACCGCGCGTTCCAGCATGCTGTCGAACAGGTGCGCCACCTGCACGCCCTCGGTCTGACGCACGTTGCCGTAGCGGTGGATGTTGGCCAGCGGCGGCAGTGCGCCAAGCAGGGCCAGCGGATCGGCATCCGTGGCTGCGCGCGCCTCCAGTTCGGCGGCAATGGCGCGCACCGCCTGCGGCAGATCGGCCAGCAGCACCTGATCCACCAGTCCGGAAAGCTCGGGCAGCGCTTCGGCCTTGCGCGCCTGCGCGATGGCCTTGCCGGAAGCGGCGTCCAGCAGGGTCTGCCCGTGGCGGCTGGCCTCCACCAGATCCACCAGGAAGTGCGGTTGCCACGCCAACTGCCAGACCTCGTGGAAGGTGCCGCGCACCGAATGCCCGGTGCGCGCAAGCCTGCCCCATTCGATGCCGATCAGCCGTAGGCGGTGCAGCAAGTGGCTTCGCGCCAGGTCGTTCTCTTTGCGCAGGTCCAGATCCAGCGTTTTTTCCAGCGCCTCGGGTTTCAGGCGCAGGCGTTTTTGCTGGGCTTCCAGGTCGCGCTGCAGCGGTACCACCGGCACGCTCTCAGGCACTTGGCCCAGCGCGTCGCCGACCATGAGGCGTTCGCGGATGAGCCGCATGGGCGCGTCGTCGCCATTGCAGATGACGGCGCGGCTGGCTTCGGCAATGTCTTCCAGTCCAGGCGAAGGATGGCCGCGAAGCGCGGCCAGGGTGTCGGCCAGGCGCGTGGCTTCAATGAGATGGGCCGGGGAGCAGTCCAGCCCGTGCTCGCGCAGCAACCGGCCCACGCGGGCGTACCAGCCCACGGTGCGCTGGTCGTGCGCGCCGGCGTTGCGCCACAGGTGGTCGTACCAGCCCGGCGCCTCCACACCGGCACCGTATCCACTTTCGGCACTCAGATGGCGGTAGGTCCACGGCACCCAGGTGCTCTGCGTCTTGCGCTTGGGCATGCCCTTGAGCAGGCGGTTGTCTGCCGTGGCGCTGTTGGCACTCAGGGCGGCCGGCTGCAGCGCCGGCACGTGCCAGGCCCCGCACACGACGGCAACGCACGCGAATTCCTTGCTGGCGCTGCGCAATGCGGTGCGCATGTGCGCCTCGCGCACGGCCTCGTGCTCGCCGCGCAGGCCGGGGTATTCCGGTGTGTGCTCGCGCACGGCTGCCATGGCCTCGGCAATGGCGTCGAACAGCCCCTGCCCGTTGCCCCGCTCTTCCACCATGTAGTTCCACCAGGCCTCGCCGTCGGCGTGGCCGGCGGCGCGCGCCAGCCAGTCCAGTGGGTCGGCCGGGCGGGCTTCGGCGTCTTCTTCGGCGGCAGATCCGGCGTCGCCGTGGGGCTGCACCGCTGTTTCATCCGCTGCGTCCGGCGCCTCGGCGACCTCCGGCACCAGGCGGTCCGCGCGGGCCTGCGCCTGCCATTCCAGCGTCAGCGCCGGGGGCACGTCCATGAAGCGCACCGGCACGCCGTTGCGCAGCGCCCAGCTCATCGCCTGCCATTCCGGCGAGTACAGCGCATAGGGATGGAACACCGCCAGCTGCGGGTCGTCCACGCTATAGGAAAGCAACGCCACCGGCGGCTGCATGCCTGCCTCCAACACGTGCGGCAGCAGCGCCTCGGTACCCGCCGGGCCTTCAATCAACACGCAGTCCGGCTGCAGCGCCTCCAGCGCAGCCAGCAGGCTGCGTGCGCAGCCCGGTCCATGGTGGCGGATGCCGAAAAGGGAGATGCCTTCGCTCATTGGCGCGGGCCGCTCAGACGTGCTCGCGGAATGCGCGGTACAGGTCTTTCCAGTCGTCGCGTTCCTTCACCACGGTTTCCAGGTATTCCTTCCACACCAGCGCGTCCTGCACCGGATCCTTGACGATGGCACCGATCATGCCGGCGGCCATGTCGCTCGGGCGCAGCACGCCATCGCCGAAGTGGCCGGCCAGGGCCATGCCGTTGTTGATCACCGAAATGACCTCGGCGGTCGAAAGCGTGGCGCTGGGACTCTTCAGCTTGGCCTTGCCGTCTTCGGTAACGCCGTTGCGCAACTCGCGGAAAATGCGTACCACCCGCGCGACTTCCTGCAGCGCCGGCGGTTCGGCCGGCAGGTCCAGCGCCACGCCCATTTCGGCCACGCGCTTGACCACGATGGCCACTTCGTCTTCTTCGCTTGAGGGCACCGGCAGGATCACCGTGTTGAAGCGGCGCTTGAGCGCGCTGGAAAGTTCGTTCACGCCCTTGTCGCGGTTGTTGGCCGTGGCAATCACGCTGAAGCCGCGCACGGCCTGCACTTCGCTGCCCAGTTCCGGCACCGGCAGGGTCTTTTCGGAAAGCACGGTGATAAGCGCATCCTGCACATCCGCAGGAATACGGGTGAGTTCTTCGATGCGAGCGATCTTGCCCAGGCGCATGGCGTTCATCAGCGGGCTGGGCACCAGCGCTTTCTCGCTGGGGCCGTGGGCCAACAGCTGCGCGTAGTTCCAGCCGTAGCGGATCTGCTCTTCGCTGGTGCCGGCCGTGCCCTGCACCAGCAGGGTGGAATCGCCGCTGATGGCCGCGGTCATGTGCTCGGACACCCACGACTTGGCCGTGCCCGGCACCCCGAACAGCAACAGGGCGCGATCGGTGGCGATGGTGGCCACGGCCACTTCCATCAGGCGACGCTCGCCGATGTATTTGGGGCTGACCACAAAGCCGTTTTCCAGCGTGCCGCCCAATAGATAGGTCACCACCGCCCACGGCGAGAGGATCCAGTTGGCCGGGCGCTGACGGGTGTCCTGGCGGCGCAGTTCTTCCAACTCTTCTGCGTATTGGTGTTCGGCGTGCTGGCGCAGGACGGCAGTGCTCATGTTGGCTCCAATGAAAGGGCGTGATGATCAGAAAGCGGAATGCAGGGTCTGGCGCAAGGCCAGAAGTTGGCGTGCCTGGTGCACGCAGTCGCGCATGGCCTCGGTGGCATCGGCCTGTGCGTCGGCTACCTGCACGTGCGACAGCATGGAAGGGTGAAGCACGGCCAACAGTTCCAGCAGCGCGTCGCGCAGGGTGTAGTCATAACGCAGGGACGCTTCGCCGAACAGCGCGCCTAGCCCGGCAGCCAGTTGCCGCGAGTAAGCGGCGCTGAGAGTCTGGCCAAGGCCGGTGCTGTCCAGCACTTCGCCCAACAGGCGCTTGTGTTGAAGTTCGGCCGCACTGGTGGGCCAATGCCGTTCGCGTTGCGCCGGCGGGAGCATTGCCAGCAGATCGCCCAGGCTCATGTGCCGCTGCTCCACACCGATGAGGGCTTCCACCCATTCTGGTTCGCTGGCGTCCACACGCTCCAGCCAGGCGCGCAACAGCGCGTCATGCCAGTCCGTGCCGCGAGCCCAGGCCAGCACCTGCGCTGGCGCTTTTTCCAGGGTATGGCACCACCAGGCCAGCGGCAGCTGGCGCGCCAGCTGATAGAGCCACCAGGCACGCTCACCCAACATATCGTTGTTGGGGCGCTTGCTGTCGATGGCGGCTTCGGCCCATCCGGCATCGGCCGCCGCGGGAGCTTCCAGCTTCCAGGCCATACGGCGCATCAGCCCGCCAGGCTGGTGCTGCAGCAGGGCGAGCATCTGCGCCTGCACGTATTGCGCGTGCGGCGTGGACGGCAGCCGGGCCAGCATCGGACCCGCCAGCATGCGCACCTCGCGGCTGCGGTCCTTCAACAGCGGCTGCAGCAGCGGCGCATCGGCCTCGCTCAGCTGTGGCTGCAGCGCAGCGACGAAGTCCACCCGCTCGCGCGCGGAAAGGTCTTTCAGCGTGCCCTGCAAACGCGCGCGGGCGTCCTCGGCGTTGTGCGCACGCAGTTGCCGGAAGGCCAGCAGGCGCGCATCGAACGCGCCTTCGTTCCACACCTGCTCCAGGTCCGTCGGCGCATCCGCGTCGACCGCTGTATCTGCCGCGTAGGCCCAGTCTGCATTGCGGGCCGCGAGCCAGCGGCCGCGTACACCCAGCACCGGGCGCAGGCCGGGGCGCAACGCGCTCAGGCGGACACCGGCTTCCAGCGCCTGCGGCAGCACCGCCACCGGCAGGTGCCGGTTGTGTGCGGCCAGCTGCAAGCAGGCCTCGTAACGGGCGCGCTTCATCCACGGCGACGGCTGTGCATTGCCGAATAGCCCCTTCAACAACGGTGCCCAGGCGTGGCCGGTGGGCAGCGCCAGAGGATCGACTTCCGCAGGCGGCGGCAGCGCGACCGGCGCGGCCATGCGCAAGGCGGCGCGCCGGCAGGCGGCCAGGACGCCCACCTGCCGGCTGTAGCCCAGCGCGGCATCTTCCTGCGTGGCCACGGCGGCGAGCACTTCGCCGAGCGCGCCTGTGGCGGGGATGACCTGCGGGCGGTCTATGCCCAGCAGGGCCGGCTTCAACCATGCCTCGCTCATGCCCCACTCCTTTCCCAGCGCTCGCCCGGCGCGTTCCAGGCGGTCAGTGGCAGCAGCGCCTGGCCGTCCCACTCGCCCATCAGGCACAGCGGGTGGCCACCGGCAAACGCCATCAGCGCCCAGCCCTGCATTGTCGGAAGCCGAAGCGGCAGCGTGCCCTCGGCGTGTTGCACCCAAGCGTTGCGGCCATCGTGCGCCACATGCGCCTGCCCAAGGCGCATGGGTACCTGCGGCAGCCATGGGTTGACGGCATACGCCTGCGCAGCGGCGTCCAGCGTGTCTTCGCGCGGCAGCGCCGTACCGGCGTCCATGCCCGCTTCCACCTCGCCCGGCACCGCACGCAGCGGTACCGTGCCCGCGTGAAAATGCAGCGTGCCCGCATGAACATGGCCGTTGCGCCAGTGCTGCTCCCAACCGCGCCCAGCGTGGCTGTAGTCCTGCAGCAGCGCGGCCCGCCCGCTTTCCAGGCCGTGCAGCCACACGCGGCGCTCGAGCAAGTTGCCCGGCTGTTCAATCACGTGTTGACCCTGCACGTGCCAACGGTCGCGCACGGCCTCGCCCTCCCGCTGCACCGCTTCGCGCTCCATCGGCCAACCCAGCGCAGTGCGCAGGTCCGCCTGACGCGCTGCACTGAAGGTGTCCATGCGGGGCACCGCCTGGGTGAGCAATTGCAACAACCCCAGGCATTCGCCCAGTTCGGCCAGCTGGGCAAGGTCGCGCCCGCCCTCGCCCAGCGCTCGTTCCAGCCGACTGGCCAGTCCCGGGGCCTGCGCATCCACCATGCGTGCCATCATGCGCTGCGCTTCCTGCTCGAAGCCGGCGCCCAGGTTGGCCAGCCCCTGGCGGAACTGGTCGGCCACCCAGCGCTGCAGTTCTGCCGCACCGGTTTCCATGCGCGACCAGCGCGCCTGTTCGCGCTTGGCGGCAGCGGCGGCCTGCACCTGCGGATCCGGCGAGGACACGTTGGCGGCAGCTTCCTCCTTCCGGACCGCACGGGCGCGGCGGCCCTGCATCCACTCCTCCACCCAGGCTGGGCGCGCGCCCGGCACGCAGCGCGGATTGCCGGCGGCATATAGCAGCAGCAATGCCAGGCCATGCTTGCAAGGAAACTTGCGGCTGGGGCACGAGCAGCGGCTCACCAGCGTGGTCAGCTCCACTTGGGTCTGGTATGGCTTGGCGCCGCTGCCTTGGCATTCACCCCATAGGGCTTCGGCATCTGCACCGAGCAGGCCCCACTTTCCATCTGTAGCCAGACCACCGGCCGCCTTGCTTGACGATGCATCAGGCGCAAGCGCGAGCACCTGCTCGCGCGTGAGTCGCACTTCCATATCCGTACTCACATCAGATTGCGGAGGATGATAGCCGAGGTCGGATACAGCTGCAGGACTCATGGTTGTTGGGGGTATTAGTGACGACGCCCCCCTCGTTGAGTAGATAGAGCCGAAACCCGACCTACACTCCAATGCCTCTAACCACGCGCCAACGTAGCAGGTGCAGCCGCACCACAGTGCCCTCCGCCGGCCTGGAGGTCACCGATAGCGTCGCCCCCAAAAGTCTCGCCCGTTCGCGCATGCCGGTCAGTCCCCAGTGGCCATTGCGGTTGCCGCGTGCCAGGAGGTTTGCTTCGATCCCGCAACCATCGTCCTCGACCTCCACCAGGACGCTAAGCCATCCACCGGTCACGCGCACGCGGATATGCCTGGCACCTGCATGCCGCACTGCGTTGGCGACCGCCTCGCGCACTATTCGATACACCTCGTCCTGCTCCGGCGCATGCCAGCGGATCGACCTGCCCCGCATGCTGAATTCATAGGCGAAGTCCGGCGGCATTTCGAGTTTCTTCGGCATGTCGCGCAGGGCCGCTTCCAGGTCCTGGGGTTCCGCGCCCTGCTGCCGCAGGTCGCGGATACGATCACGGCTTTCCACCAGCCCGGCAGTGGCTTCCCGTATCGCGCGGGAAAGTCCGGTCTTGGCGGCTTCGCCGTCACCGCGTTCGAGCCGGCCCCGCGCGGCATCCACCAGGAACACCAGCGCCTGCATCGATTGCAGCAGCGTATCGTGCAGGTCACGCGCGATACGCTCGCGCTCGCCGATGCGGGCGCGGTACGCCCGCTGCAGGCCCTCGCGCGCGATCGCGACGCGCCAACGCACCAGCCACCAGACCAGCAGCAGCGTGAGCGCCAGGCAGGCCAGTGCGAACCACCAGGTTTGCCAGAACGCCGGCAGCACTTCGAAGGTAAACGCCGCCTCCCGTCCGGACCAGGCTTGTGCCCCGTCGCTGGCCATGAGCCGGAACCGATAGGTGCCCGGGGCCAGGCGGCTGTACAAGGCCTGGCGTCGGGCGCCGGCGTCGCGCCAGTCATCGTCCAGTCCGTCCAGGCGATAGCGGAACCGGGCCTGCTCGGGCCTGCGCAGGAATGGCGCCGTGTAGCCGATCCGCAGGTCCCGGCTGCCGGCCGGCAGGGTCGGTGACGATGCGAGCGGCAGCTCCTTCTCGTCCACGTGCAGGGCCAGCACGACGGGCTCGACACCTGGACTCGCATTGCCGTGCTGGAGCTCGCGCGGATCGATCCAGTGGACGCCGCGACTGGTCGCGAACCATACCCGGCCCTGGCCGTCGGCCACTGCGACCGGCGAGGCCCCGCTCTGCTCTGCTGCGCCCCGCAGGCCATCCAACACCCCGAATCGATCGAAGGCGACCCGATAGGAAGGCTGCACACGCCAGCGTGCCATCTCGCTCGCGGGCACCCGGGTGACGCCGGGGCGCCCGATGAACCACGCCTCGCCATTGGCCAGCATCACGATCCCGGCGGTGCGCTCGAACGTCTCGCCACCGCGGCCCAGCAGGCGCTGGAAGTGCTCGTCGATACGCGCCGCCACGCCCTGCACGCCGCCGATCCAGAGCTCGCTCTTCCAGGCGCGCAACACCGCGATGCGACCGACGCCCGGCCCATCTTCATCGAAATCGTGGTGCCCTCCATGCTCGAACACCCGGATCGTCTGTCCCGCGTCGGACCAGATCCGGCCCTGCGCGTCCTCCACCAGCGCCCGCGGCGCAGTCCCCGCGTCCATGCCGTACTTGGCGTTCTGTGCTTCCCACTTTCCCTCTTGGAACCGTAGCAATCCGCCATTGACCTTGCTCAGCCACAGTCCACCTGCGTGATCGCTGGCCATGGTCACGATCCTTCCGCCACCAGCGACCTCCGGCGGCAGCGGGACAGGCCGGAGCCCTGCCCCGTCGCTGCGCCACAACCCGCCGTCGGCGTCTCCGACCCAGAGGTTGCCGGCGCCGTCGCGATGCAGTGCGGTAACGCCGTCATCCGCGCCCCCAACTTCCTGCACGATGGCACCGGTAGCTTGGTCGGCATCCGGGGTAACGCGCATCGGCCCCTGGTCCGGATTGCCCGCCCAGATGCGGCCCGAGCGATCCGCCTCTATGGAAAATGCCTGCTCGCGCCGCGGCAGGCGGATCGCGGCCAGCGCGTTCCCCCGAAAGCGGTCCAGGCCGTTGGCCGTGCCGGTCCAGATGTTGCCCTCCCGATCCTCGAACAGCGTCCACACCACCTCGGAGGTCAATCCCTGCGCGGTGCCGAAGTACTCCGGCGACGGCGCGGGATGGGTCTTGTCCGGCGCATGCAGCTTGGCGGGATCGCGTACACGCGCGATTCCATCCGCGGTGGCGAGCCACATCACGCCGTCGCGGTCGAAGCGAAGGCCGGCGCCCTTGAAATCCGCTGCGAGCCAGCTGGCCGCGGCCCCAGCGTGTCCGGGCAGCGGCATCGCCTGAGCAAGCGGACGTGCGCCCCATTCGTCCACCGCCCAGAGCGTGCCGTTTGGCGCCTGGTCGAAAAATGGAGTCTCGATGGACTGCGGCACGCGCTCGAACCGCGTCGCGCCGGGCGCCAGGTGCGCGATACCGTGTTGCGCCCCATTCGAAAAGGCCACCCACACGCCCTTCTCGCGATCGACGAACAGGCGCCGCGGCGACCACGCCGGATCGAAGCCCATGTCCCGGGAGGTCTTCCACGTATCTGTGGCGAGGTCGAGATACACGATCGCGCTCGACGTGGCTGCCCACAACCGCCCGGTTGCGTCCCGTCCAAACCCGATCACCGAACCGACGGGGACATCGTCGCGTTGATAGGCGTAGTTCGCCGAGCGTGGTCCGCCCATGCGGCTCATGCCGCCGCTGACATAGCCAATCCAGACGCTGCCGTCTTCGTCGGCGAACAGGTTGAGGATGTCGTCATCGCTCATGGGCTTGCCTGCGATTTGCGTGATCCGCTCGAAGCGCAGCCCATCGAACTGGTACAAGCCCTGCCGGGATCCCAGCCAGAGGAAGCCATCCGGCGTCTGCGCGATCGACATGACCTGCGCCGGCGCCCCCTGGTCGGGAGTCCATCGGTCATGCCGCAGCTGCGACAAGGCGCGATCGGGAGCAAGGGCGTGCGCCGTGGCGCACAAGCCGAGCAGGAGCAAGGCGAAGCCGCCATGCAGGAGACGGCGCACGCTGCCCGGCTCGCCAAACCGGAAGGACGGCACGACGGGGACCAGAAGGGCCATGGGGGGGTCGCAGTCGGAGGGATGTGCCCGGCGATCTCCCACGCCGGATGGACGTCAGGAGTATGGCGCAGCAGGTGAAGCGCTGCATGCGCACGGTCGCGGCGATCGGCGAACGCGGGCAACACGGGCAATCCCCCAAATGGAGGACGGGCGACCAACCGATTCTCGCGATGTCGCCCTGCGACGATCGGCCGATGCTGGTGTGGTGAGCGCCACGGCACGCGCCTGGAGCACCTGCCATGGACTCGCTGCGGCCAGTCCGTTCACCGGGCCACGCGTTCTCCCAGAGCCCTTCCATATCCGCAGTGTTTCTGACCGCGCCGATGACATTCCTTATCCCAAAGGATCTTCGAAATGACGTCATATCCCAGCACCCGAGATGCGGCCACCGACCACCTTCTCACCCCACAGAATTCCGCTGTGGTGATCATCGATTTCCAACCGGTGCAGGTAAGTTCGATCGCCTCGCGCGACAAGCGCCAGTTGGTCGCCAACATCGCGGCGCTGGCGCGTATCGCGAAGCTCTACGGCCTGCCGACCGTGCTCTCGTCGGTGAACGTTTCCACCGGGCGAAACCAGCCCACGATCCATCAACTTACCGAAGTCCTCGGGCATATCCCGATCATCGACCGCACCTCCATCAACGCCTGGGAGGACCAGGATTTCGTGTCCGCAGTGAAAGCGACAGGCAGAAAGAAGCTGGTCATGGCGGCGCTATGGACGGAGGTGTGCCTGGTCCATCCTGCCTTGGACGCCATCGCGGACGGCTTCGAGGTGTACCCCGTCGTTGACGCCTGCGCAGGAACGTCGCTCGAGGCCCACGACGCTGCCCTCGACCGCCTACGCCAGGCCGGCGCCAAGCCAACAAGCTGGGTGCAACTGATCTGCGAACTGCAGCGGGACTGGAACCGGGAGGCGACGGTGCCCGGCTTCGCCGAGATTCTTTTCGCGATCGAGGGCCATTGACGCGCCGTTGCAAGCAACGTTGCGCTTCGTCACCTCGGGCCGACTCGTGCAAGTGACGCAACTGCTCAAGCGGAACGTCGGCAGGCGCGTGGCCCCGCCGACGGTGCCACGCGGAACCCGATCCGGCGCGACACGGTACGTCGGACTTCCGTGCGCACTTGGCGTCCGTGTCGCCAATGACGGGTGCAAAGGAACCGAACACCAACGAAAGGACGAGACAAGATGAACAAGCCGATGATTGCTTTCCTGGTTGCTCTTGCCGCGGATGCGCATGCCCAGCAGCCGAGTGGCCCCACGTTCTCGGACAACTATGCAAAGACGCCCAGCGAACTCTCTGCCATTTCCCCCACCGGCGGTGCAGGCGGCTCTGGCAATGCGAAAGTGCAGGTCGTGACCATTCTCGGCGATCCATCGCAGCCCGGCCCTTACAGCCAACTGCTTCGCGTGGCCCCGCATGCTTCCATTCCCGCGCATCATCATGCGGGCGACCGCGCCGGGACGGTATTGTCCGGCACGTGGCATTTCGGTTACGGACAGAAGTTCGATCCAGGCAAGCTCAAGACACTGACGGCCGGTTCGGTCTACACCGAGCCGGCAAATGCCGCGCACTTCGCGCAAACCGGTGACGAGGCGGTCACCGTGCTCATCACCGGTTTTGGGCCGACGGACACGGTCTACGAGAATCCCGCGGACACTCCGAGGGCCAAGCACTGAGTCCGTCCGTCGGGTGCTGGCAGAGGGAGCGCTCGACGTCGCGGCGCTGCAATGCAAAGCTTCATGAGCCACCGCAAGCCCCGAACAACGTTTGTCAAACCTCTAAGGAGATTTCCATGCAGATCGACCTGAACAACAGGACCGCCATCGTCACGGGTTCGACGGCAGGCATTGGACTTGCCATCGCCAATGGCCTGGCCGCTGCTGGCGCGCGAGTGGTTGTCACTGGACGCACCCAGCAGCGCGTGGACGCCGCGATCGTTGCCATTACCAACAACGTTCCCCATGCCGAGGTGTCGGGTGTTGCCGCCGACCTGGGGACAAGCAAAGGCGCACAGGAACTGATCGCTGCCGTATCGGCGACGGACATACTGGTCAACAGTCTGGGCATCTTCGAGCCGAAAGCGTTCTTCGATATTCCTGACGAAGACTGGATGCGATTCTTCGAAGTGAATGTGCTGAGTGGCGTTCGCCTTGCCAGGCATTACGCTCCGGAAATGGCCCGGCGTGGCTGGGGCCGCATTCAATTCATCTCCAGCGAATCAGGCGTGCAGATTCCCGTGGAGATGGTGCATTACGGCACGACCAAAACCGCGCAGCTCGCCGTGTCGCGCGGCCTGGCCGAATCGCTGGCTGGAACAGGGGTCACTGTCAACGCCATCCTGCCGGGCCCCACCAGATCCGAAGGTGTTGGCGATTTCTTCGGGAAAATCGCCACGGAGAAGGGAATTTCGCAGGCCGAGGTCGAACAGGACTTCATTGCCACCCACCGCCCGACCTCCTTGATTCAACGCCTCGCAACGGTCGAAGAGGTCGCCAATCTCAGCGTCTATCTTGCCTCGGAGCAGGCCTCGGCCACCACCGGCGCGGCCGTACGCGTAGATGGTGGCGTGGTGCGCTCCATTGTCTGAACTGACGGTAAGACTGCGCTGACGCTGCGGCGCTGGCCGATCTGGGTCACGCTGCTGCAATCGCAATCGACCAAGGCCAGGAAGCCGCGTCGTCCATCGGCATGCTGGGGTCAGCGACGTGGAATCATCTTGAGACGCAGTCTGCGGTCGCCCTCGTAGTCCGTACGGGGCGACCGTTCAATCGTCGAGCCTCACCAGGCCTCGGCGCAGCGCGATCTGAAATGCCTCGGTCCGATTGCTGGCATCGATCTTTTCGAAGATGCGGGTCAGGTGCGACTTGACGGTTTCGGCCGAGATTCCCATCTCATTGGCGATCCGCTTGTTTTCCCAGCCGCGCGCCAGCGCCGTGAGGATCGTCAGTTCGCGAGCCGTCAGCGCCTCCTCGCCGATGTGCCGGGAAATCTCCTGCGACACCTCGGCGGACACGCAGCGCTTTCCCTGCGCGATCTTGCGCAGCGCGTCGATCAGTTCGCCCCTCAGCGAACTCTTCAGCAGGTAGCCATACGCACCCGCCGCCATCGCCTCGCGCGCATTGCCATCCCCGCCGTAAGTCGTGAGCACTGCCGCCTTGGCCGCGGGAAACTCCCCGCGCAGCCTGCGGATGAACTCGATGCCGTTGCAGCCTGGCATCTGCAGGTCCACGAGCACGATGTCCGGCAGCAGGCGGCGGAACGTTTCCAGGCCGCTTTCGACATCGCCGGCCTCGCCTACCACGATCAGGTCCTGCTCGACCTCCAGCATGGCGGAAATGCCTTCCCGTACCAGTGGATGATCGTCGATGGTCAGTATCCGGATGGCCATGCCCAGCTCCCCGCTACGCCTGCCGCTGTCGTTCGCGGTGCAATGTACAGCAAACCCGGGGCGACAGCGGGATCCCCCAAATGGAGGACGCGCGAGCCACCGTTATCCGCGATGCCGCCCTGCGACGAGCGGCCGATGCTGGCGTCGTGGGCGCAACGGCGCGCCCGGAGAAGCAGCCATGGATTCGCTGGGGCCGTTCTATCCATCAGGCCATACCGCTCTGCTGTTGGTAGACCCTTACAACGATGTGCTGTCCGACGGCGGAAAGCTCTGGCCACGCTTGGCCGAAGTTGCCGGGGCCGTCGACCTGTTGCAGAACCTGCGCCGGATCCGGCAGGCGATCCGCTGCGCCCGATGGCCGCTGTTCTTCGTCCCCCATCACCGCGCGGAGTCCAACGACTTCGACCGTTGGCGGCACCCTACCCCCTACCAAAAGGCGAGCTCGCAAGCGCAGGAATTCCTGAAGAACAGTTGGGGAGGCCAGTGGCATCCGGACTTCACGCCGGCGTCGGGCGACACCGTGGCCAAGGAACACTGGGGCGCTAACGGCTTCGTCAGCACGGACCTGGATCTGCTGCTCAAGCAACAGCGCATCAGCCACGTTGTCGTGGTCGGGCTGATCGCCAATCTCTGCGTCGAAACCACCGCCCGCCACGCCAGCGAACTGGGCTACCACGTCACCCTGGTCACGGATGCCACGGCGGCCTTGAGCCATGACGCGATGTTCTACGCGCACGAAATCAACGGGCCCACCTATGCCCATGCACTGCTGACAACGCGTGAGTTCCTGGCACGCGTGCCGTTCGCCCCCGACCCATGACCCCGTTCCTTCTCCGCCGGCAACGGTGCCCGCATGACCGGGAGGAAATCCTCCTCCCGCAACGCTCCCAACGAGGAATTCCCATGAAAACGCTGCTTCGCTCCTTCCGGCATGCCGTCATCGCATTGCTGGTGCTCCTCACCGCATCCACCGCCTATGCGGCCAACGATCCCATCCAGAGCCACATGGCAGACGTCAATGGCGTCACGCTGCACTACCTGCAGGCCGGCCATGGCACCGGTACGCCGGTCGTGCTGCTACACGGCTATGCCGAGACCAGCCACATGTGGCGTCCGCTGATGAGCCAATTGGGCGATCGCCATGTTGTGATCGCACCCGACCTGCGCGGTGCGGGCTCGTCCTCGAAACCGCAAGGCGGCTACGACAAGAAGACCATGGCCCAGGACATCCATGCGCTGGTGCAGTCGCTCGGCTATGCCAAGGTCAAGATCGTCGGCCACGACATTGGCCTGATGGTCGCCTACGCCTATGCAGCCCAGTACCCCGACCAGGTCGAAAGTGTCGTGCTGATGGATGCCTTCCTGCCGGGCGTAGGCGACTGGACCAAGGTCTGGCTGCTGCGCGACCTCTGGCACTTCCACTTTTATGGAGAGGTGCCGCTCAAGCTGGTCGATGGACGCGAACGCATCTACTTCGAGCATTTCTGGAACGACTTCGCTGCCGATCGCACGCGTTCGATCTCCGAAGCGGACCGGCAGTTCTACGCCGCGCAGTACGCCAAGCCGGGAGGCATGCGCGCCGGCTTCGAGTACTTCCGCAACTTCGAGCAGGACGCGAAGGACTTCGCCGACTTCGCTAGGACCCCGATCCATGTCCCCATGCTGGTCCTGTCCGGCGAGAAGGCCGGTGGCCAGTTCCTGATCGACCAGGCGCGTTTGGTCGATACCAATGTCGAGGGCGTCATCGTCAAGGGCTCGGGCCATTGGCTGATGGAGGAGGCGCCGGAGCAGACAATTCCTGCGCTCGTTTCTTTTCTGGACAAATAGCGCGGGAGAAAAAACGTACCGTGCGAAGAACCGGCTCGCATGCACGATGCGGCCGTCCCCGGCCAACGGCATTTGGTTGGTTCATTCCCATGCAGACCGTCTGGGAGTGAGCGAATTGCAAGGATGGCTGCTGCGAACGCGCGGTGCGGCGACCACCAGCAATAGAACGATCATTCACCATATGCGCGGTGGTCGATGGTGGCGCTGCCTGTCCGCAGGCAGTGCCTAACTGCGATAACGCCGCCCTGATCGCATCTACCCGCTTGACTACACACCCGATCACCAGATCCCGCTCATTGATCCGATACGCGTAGCTGGCGTACGACCCAATGGGAAATGCCATAGCGCCTTCCCGTCCCCACGAAGCCTTAACTCCTTTCCCCTATCCTACCGACGCGCCGGACGACGCCTGCCACGCTCTCACGCAGATCTGTTGAGCACAGGCCACGTCACCGGCCGCCAACGGACATCGACATCGCAAAGGAGACTCCATGAAGAAGCTGCACGTACTCGTGTTCGCCGGTTGCTTGCTCGGCCTGAGCCCGCTGGCCTCCGCCGAGGTCGTCAACCTGACCAACAGCGCCGATGGCGCCAATCGCGACGCCGGCATCGCCGCGGTGAAGCAGAAGCTGCAGGACGCCTGCACGTCGCGCAAAGGCACGCCTGATCTCGAGTCGTTCGAGGTGGTGTTCGAGAAGACCAGCCAGAACCCGGATGTCCCCAAGCCCTACTACGTGGACGGCAAGCTCAAGTGCAATCTGCCGTAAGGCTGCTACCGGCGCGGCACCAGTCCGCGCCTTGAAATCCCGTCACCCAAACAAGGCCCCGCTCCCGCGGGGCTTTGTTTTTCGGCGTTCGGTGTACCGCGATGGCCGCTTCGGCACAAGGCCAGCGGCACGCCGGGGCCAGACCAGTCCCCTCCTTCTCCCGTCGCCCGCTCCTGATATAGTCCGGCCAGCACGATGGGCATGGTGCCCGTCCACGAATCAAACGGAGTTGTCATGGGTCTTGTCCAGGCGGTGTCAGGTGCAGTCGGCGGCGTTCTCGCCGATCAGTGGAAGGACTTCTACACCGTGCCGGCCGGCCTGCCGGCGACGGCGGCGCTGTTCGCCGCGGTGCCGCATGGCACCAATGCCGGGCGCGGCTCCAACACCGGCGCGTCGTCGAACATCATCAGCAACGGGTCCAAGATCGTCGTGCCCGAGGGCTACGGGCTGCTGCTGATCCAGGACGGTGCGATCACCGGTTTCGTCGCCGAGCCGGGCGGTTACGAATGGCGCTCCGACGATCCGAATTCGCAGTCGATCTTCGCCGGCGACGGCCTGGTCGCGCCGCTCATCCGGCAGAGCTGGGAGCGCTTCAAGTTCGGCGGCCAGCCGGGTTCGCAGCAGGCCGCGTTCTTCGTGTCGCTGAAGGAGCTGCCGGACAATCGCTTCGGCACGCAGTCGGAGATCTACTGGGACGACGGTTTCCTCGGCACCCAGGTCGGTGCGGTAACGCGCGGCGCCTATACGCTGAAGATCGTCGACCCGATCCTGTTCGTGAAGAACTTCGTGCCGGCCCGCTATCTGCAGCCGGGCCAGGTGTTCGATTTCACCGACCTCGACAACGCCGCTGCCAACCAGTTGTTCAACGAAGTGGTGGGTTCGCTGGCGCCGGCCTTCAGCCTGTACACGAACGACCCGGGCAAGGGCAACCGCATCACCAAGCTGCAGCAGGATTCGCTCGGCTTCGCCAAGAGCCTGTCCGATGCGGTGGAGCAGGCGTACCAGTGGCGCTCCGAGCGCGGCCTGGCCATCGTCAAGACCGCGATCGTGTCGATCGAGTACGACGCGAACACGCGGGAACTGCTCAAGACCGTGCAGCGCGCCGATGCGCTGGCCGGCGCGCGCGGCAACTCCAACCTGCAGGCGAGCGTGGCCCAGGGCATCCAGTCGGCGGGCGAGCATGGCGGCGCCGCGGGCCTGGTCGGGGTCGGCATGGCCACCGGCATGGTCGGCGGCGTGGGCAGTCTGCAACAGCCGGTCGCGCCCGCCGCGCCGGCCGCCGACGATGCGGTCGCCAAGCTGAAGAAGGCCAAGGAGATGCTGGACATGGGCCTGATCACCCAAAGCGACTACGACGCGGCCAAAGCCAAGGCGCTGGGTCTGTAAGCCGCCGGACGCCACGATCATGTCCGACTCCAGAACCCCACCGCCGTTGCCGCCGGTGCCGCCGCCCTTGCCTGCGGCGGCCGTGACCGGGCCCGGCTCGCCGCAGGACGTGCCGCCCCTGCCCGGCAGTTTTCCGCTCGATCCGGCCACCCTGCCCGCTCCGATCCGCGACGAACTGCAGGCGCCCGATCCGCTCGCCATCGACACCGCCGCCAACGAGCTGAAGGACGGCCTCAACCGCTGCCCGAAATGCGGCGCCACCGACATCCGTCCCAAGCTCGGCACCGACCTGCTGGTCTGCCAGTACTGCCGCAACGAATGGCATGGCGCGCGGGTCGAAGAGGTATTCGGCTTCGGTGCCGGCATCGGTGAGCTGCACGGTACGGTCATCGCCTCGGGCGCGCGCGACATCGCCGCCGACGCCGCCAGCCTGATGAGCTTCAAGTGCAGCGGCTGCGGCGCCGAGGTCACGGTCAACACCGAGAGCACGATGACCGCACGCTGTCACTGGTGCCGGCACGTGTTCGGCGTCAACGAGCAGATCGCCAACGGCGCGGTGCCCGACGCGGTGCTGCCGTTCCACATCAAGAAAGAGGATGCGGTCGCACGCATCCGCCAGTTCGTGGACAAGCGGCGCCTGTTCGCGCTGAAGGCCTTCAAGGAGCAGTTCACGCCCGAGAACGTGGTCGGCGTGTACCTGCCCTACATGATCGTCGACGGCAACGTGAGCGCCAGCGTGGCCGGCAAGGGCGAGATCAAGACCCGCGAATACACGCGCGGCACCGAGAAGAACAAGACCACCTACTACGACGCCGACGTGTACCAGGTGCAACGGCACGTGGATTTCACCGTGGACGACCTGCCGCTGGAATCGTCTTCCGAGCGCGGCAACCTGGACGCCCAGGCCAACACCAACAACATCATCAACACGATCCTGCCGTTCGACACCAAGAACGCGGTGCAGTGGAACGCGTCGTACCTGGCGGGTTTCACCTCGGAAAAGCGCAACCGCGACGTCGAACACCTGCGGCCGCGGCTGGAAGACCAGTTGCTGTCGATCGCCCGCGCCCAGGTCGAGGACTCCGTCGACCGCTACGACCGCGGCGTGCGCTGGGAGCACGAACGGCTCGAGGTCCACGGCACGCGCTGGGTGTCGATGTACCTGCCGGTGTGGCTGTACTCGTACCACCAGCCCGGCCGCAACGGCGGCATGCTGCACTACATCGCGGTGAACGGCCGCACCGGCGAAACCATGGGCAGCGTGCCGGTGCAGCAGTGGAAGCTGCTGCTGGCCGCGCTCACCGCCGGCAGCGTCATCGAAGCCATCGCCCTCTGGATCGTGGTGACCACCTCATGAGCGACGACAGTGGACTCTGGTTGCTGCTGGCCGGTCCGGCCGGCGCGAGCGCGTTGTACTGGACCCTGTACCGGTACTACCGCAATACCGACAAATCGCACGCCTTCGAGCGGGAGACGAGCGTCGAGGCCAAGCCGGTGACCGGCTCGGACAGCAAGGTCGGGACGGTGACGGGCACGCAGGACCAGTACATCAGCGGCAGCAACGTGCGCTCTTACCGGGCACGCGTGCAGCGGGACACCGGCTGAGGCGCTGTCCAGCTCCATGCCGCGCCAAAGGGTCACGGCGGCGGTGCAGCGCGAGATGCACCGCTTTGACCCGACGATCCATCCATGGCGCGATGCTTCCGCGCCAATCGATGTGCGCGCCCGCCCCTGCCGCTCAACGCCCTTTGCGCAAGCGTCGCTGAAGCCCTGCAATCTGCCGCGGGCTGAAATCCTGGGCATGGCGCTGAAGCAATGCGAGGATCGCCGCATGCGCCTCGCGCGTGCGGCGCTGCAGTTCCTCTTCCGCGGCTCGCTCGATCGCCTGCCACTGTGAATGGGTCGTGCCGGTCGGCCCGGCTGGGCGCTTTGCAGTCAATGCGTTTGTCCGGTCGTGGAAATCCAGGTTGGCCGCTTGCATCGGCCAGGCACAACTTTACCGCCAAATCCGCCACGATCGGGCCGCCGTTGAAGCCTGCGTCGCGCACTGGCGTTGCGGCCACGCGAACGCGAGAGCACGTAGCGCGCCTGAGCCACCGCGCTCAACCCGCAGCCGAATGCGACGACCGGCGGCGGAAGCGCCGCGACATCCACTCGCCCAGGTCGTCGACCAGGGTGAACGCGGCCGGGATCACGATCAGGCTCAGCAGCGTGGAGGTGATCAGGCCGCCGATCACCGCGATCGCCATCGGCGCGCGGAAGCTGGAATCGCCGGAGAAGCCCAGCGCGATCGGCATCATGCCCGCGCCCATCGCAAGGGTGGTCATGACGATGGGCTGGGCGCGCTTGCGGCAGGCGTCGATCAGCGCGTCGTGCTGGCTCATGCCGTGCTCGTCCTCGGCCATCACCGCGTAGTCCACCAGCAGGATCGAGTTCTTGGTGGCGATGCCGATCAGCATCAGCAAGCCGATCAGCGCCGGCAGCGAGAGCATGTTCTGGGTCAGCAGCAAGGCCCCGAACGCGCCGCCGGCGCACAGCGGCACCGCGACCAGGATGGTGATCGGCATCAGCGCATGGTTGAACAGCAGCAACAGCACCATGTAGATGCACACCAGGCCGGCGGCCATCGCCAGCATGAAGCCGACGAACAGCTCCACGAACACTTCGGCGTCGCCGGTGTTGAGGAAGCTCACCCCCGGCGGCAACTGCTTCACGCTGGGCAGCTGCTGCACCTGGTCCATCACCTCGCCCAGCGGCCGGCCGTTGAGCTCGGCAGTGAGGGTGACGTTGCGCTGGCGCTGGTAGCGCGAGATCTGCGACGGGCCGCTGCCCATGCGGATCTCCGCCACCGCGGCCAGCGGCACCGGTCCGTAGCGGCCCGGCACGCGCAGTTGGCCGATCAGCGCCGGATTGGCGAGGGTGGATTCGGCGAAGCCGACCCGGATCGGGACCTGGCGGTCGGGCAGATTGAGCTTGGCCAGGCGCTGCTCGTAGTCGCCGGCGGTGGCGATGCGCGCCGCCTCGGCGATGGTGGCCGTGGCCACGCCCATGTCCGCGGCCCGCGCGGGGTCGGGAACGATCTGGATCTCCGGCCGCAGCAACGACGCGGTGGAGGTGACGCTGCCCAGTCCGGCGATGCCGCGCAGGTCGCGCTCCAGCGCGGTGGCGGCGTCCTGCAGGTGCTGCGGGTCGTCGCCGGCCAGGACCAGCTGCAGCAGATTGCCCGGTTCCGAGCTCACGTAGCTCACGCGCACGCCGGGCATGTCGGCCAGGCGCGCGCGCGCATCGCGCTCGAGCACGCGCTGGTCGCGCTCGCGGTGGTCGGCGACGCCCCAGTCCAGCACCAGCGTGGCCTTGCGTGCCTCGCCCACGCCGGTGGCGTTCGGATCGCCGAGGTCGAGCACGCTGCCGACCGCGGTGTAGACCTGCTTGAGTTCGGGAATGTCCTTGAGCAAGGCGCGCGCGCGCTCGGTGACGGCGACGGTTTCCTGCAGCCGGGTGCCGGGCGGCAGTTCCAGGTTCAGATTGCTGCGGCCCAGGTCCGATTGCGGGATGAAGGTGGCCGGGATCAGCGGCACCAGCGCCAGCGAGGCGGCGAACAGCCCGGTGGCGATCCACAAGGTGCGTGCGCGATGGCGCAGTGCCGCGTCGACCCAGCCCAGGTACCAGCGCATCAGCCGCGAATCGGCCTGTTCTTCGCCATGCGGCTTGAGCAGGTAGGCGGCCATCATCGGCGTCAGCAGGCGCGCCACCAGCAGCGAGAACAGCACCGCGGTGGCCGCGGTCCAGCCGAATTCGCGGAAGAACTTGCCGGCGATGCCGGGCATGAACGCCACCGGCACGAATACCGCGGCCAGGGTCAGCGAGGTGGCGATCACCGCGTTGCCGATCTCGCCGGCGGCGTCGCGCGCCGCTTCCAGCGGCGGCTTGCCCATGCGCAGATGGCGCACGATGTTTTCGATTTCCACGATGGCGTCGTCGACCAGGATGCCGACCACCACCGACAGCGCCAGCAAGGTGATCATGTTCAGGGTGAAACCGAACAGGTGCATCACCGCGAAGGTGGGAATGATCGACAGCGGCAGCGCCAGCGCAGAGACCCAGGTCGCGCGCCAGTTGCGCAGGAACAGCCACACCACCAGCAGCGCCAGCGCGGCGCCTTCGTAGAGCATGGTCATCGACGATTCGTAGGAGCGGTGGGTCTCGTCGATGGCGGTGGTGACCAGGCGGAAATCGATTCCCGGATGCGCGGCCTTGATCTCGTCCAGCGCCTTGTGCACGCCCGCTTCCACCTTGATTTCGCTGGAGCCGCGGGTGCGCGACATCGAGAAGGCGACCACGTCGCGCCCGTCCAGCAAGGCGGCTTCGGCGGGATCGGCGGCGGCGTCGGTGATCCGCGCCAGCGTGGACAAGCGCGCCGCGCGCCCGTCGGGCAGGCTGATCGAGAAATCGCGCAGGGCCTGCGCGTCGCCCACGGTGCCCAGGGTGCGGATGGTCTGCTGCTCACCGCCGAGTTCGGCCTTGCCCCCTGCCCGCTCCACCTGGATCTGCGCCAGCTGCTTGGACACGTCGCCGGCGGTGATGCCGAAGGCGAGCAAGGCGTTGGGATCCAGGTCAACGCGCACCTGGCGCTGCACGCCGCCCACGCGGGTGACCCGGGCCACGCCCGGTACCCCGTACATGGCGCGCGAGATCTCGCGATCGACGAACCAGCTGGCTTCGTCGGGCGTCATCCGCGGCGCCACCAGCGCATAGGTCATCAGCGAGCCGCCGATGTCGACCTTGGAGATCACCGGTTCCTGGATGTCCTGCGGCAGGTCGGTGCGGATGCGCGTCACCGCATCGCGCGTGTCGTCCAGCGCGGTGGCCAGGTCGGCCTCGAGTTGGAATTCGATGGTGGTGGTGCTGACGCCTTCGCTGACGGTGGACATCACCCGCTTGACGTTGGTCACCGTGGCCACGGAATCCTCGATCTTGCGCGTGACCTCGGCCTCCAGCTGGCTGGGCGAGGCGCCCGGCTGGGTGACCGTGACCGTGGTCATCGGGAAGGCGATGTCCGGGAAGCGCGCCACCGGCAATTGGTGGAAGCCCCACAGGCCGGCCACGCACAGCACGAAGAAGATCAGGATCGCGGGCAGCGGGCGGTTGATCGCCCAGGCGGAGATGTTCATCGGGCGGCCGCCTTCGCGTCGGCGACCACGCGCACGCGGTCGCCCTCGCCCAGGAAACCGGCGCCGTCCACCACCACCCGGTCGCCCTCCTTCAATCCTTCCACGATCTCGGTCCGCCCCTGCACGGTCTGGCCGCTGCGCACGCGCCGGCGCTGCGCGTGCTGCTTGGCATCCACGGTGAACACATAGCTGTGCCCGTCGCGCTGCACGATCGCGGCGCTGGGAATGGTCAGCGCCCGGCCATCGCCGGTGACGATGCGCCCTTCCACGTAGATGCCCTGCTTGAGCGGGCCAGGCGAAGGCAGATCGGCATAGATCGTGCCGGTGCGCGTCTGCGCATCGACGCCGGGGCTGACCGCGCGGATGCGGCCGGCGATGGTCTGCCCGGCATACGGCAGTTCGACGCTGTTGCCGACGGCCACGCCGGCAAGCTGCTCCTCGGACAGTTCCGCGCGCCATTCCAGCCGGCCATCGCGGATCAAGCGCAGCAGTTCGTTGCCCGCCGCGACCACCTGCCCCGCCTGCACCAGGCGTTTGGAGATCACGCCGTCGGCAGGCGCGCGCAGTTGCGCGAAGTCGCGCTGCAGCTGCGCCGCCTGGCGCCTGGCGCGGGCGGTGGCGGTCTGCGCCTCCGCGTCCACGCGCGTGGCGCGCAATTCGTCCAGGCTGCTGGCGCTGACCAGCCGCTCGGCCGCCAGCTTCGCGCCGCGTTCGTAGTTGAGTCGCGCCAGCTCCTGCGCGGTCTGCGCCTGGTGCAGCGCGGCGTCCGCCTGCGCCAGTTCGCTGTCCAGGGTGCGATGGTCCAGTTCCAGCAACACCTGGTCCTGCTTGACCCATTCGCCCACGTCCACCTTCAACGCCGTCACCCGCTGGCCCGAGAGCTCGACCCCGAGCTGCATTTCCTCGTAGGCAGAGACCGGGCCGGACACCACCACCGTGCGTGCCAGCGTCTGCGTCTGCGCGGCCGCCACGGTGACCGCAAGCGCGGACGCGGTGCCCGCCTCATCGGGTTTCTTGTCCGCGCCGCCGCAGGCCGACAGCAGCGCGCCGATCAGGATCAGGGAAGAACAACGCAGGATGTGGATACGCATGGAGGACGCCTGTAGCCCGCAGTGCACGGGCGCTGGAAGAGTGGACGCTGGCGATGGCTGGCGGGAGGGAAAGCGGGACGCGATGGCGGTCATGGCGCAGCGGCGGTCCGCGCCTGGGCAGGCAGGGCCCCTTGCTGGTCGCGTTGCGCGTCGGCCTGGGCCAGCCAGTGCTCGATGCCGTCCAGCATCAATCCCAGGCCCTGCTCGAAGCGCCGATCGAAATCCGGCTCGGTCATCAGATGCCTCGCCTGCCAGCAGTAGGGAAAACGCGCCTGGGACAACGCCAGGAACGCCTTGCCCACGTCCTCGAGCTGGCGATAGTCGGGCATTGCCTGTTCCTCGATGACGAAGCCCATGACGTAATAGGCCAGATCCATCGCCGCAGTGGCGGCGAAGCCGACCGGTGCGCCGGCCTCGGCCAATGCCTTGATCATCGCTTCGCCCAGGCGCAGCACGTTCTCGCTCGCGATGTAGGTGCCCGCATAGACGCGCGCGCCGTCGCGGTGCGCCTTGAAACCGGATCGGAGCTCATGTGCGATCTGCAGCAGGGTCGCCCGCCACGGTTGATCGGCAGGAATGTCGCGGGCGACCTGTTCGATCAAGGCATCGGCCATGGCGTCGACCAAGGCCTGCTTGCTCTTGAAGTGCCAATACAGCGACGGCGCGCGGATGCCCAACTGGCAGGCCACTTTGCGCAGGCTCACGCCTTCGATGCCGGCTGCGTCCAGGAGCTGGAAGGCCGCGTCGACGATCTGTTCGCGCCCGAGGGGCTTGCGCATGCCTACCCTAACGCTGTTAGTTGGCGAAATCTAACAGTGTTAGGGTGGGTGGGCAAGTGTAGCTCTGGAACGGTCTTTCGACCGCAGTGTCCGGGGCTGCCGAGTCCGATTCATGCCCCCCGCGGCAACCGCACCCGCGCGCACAACCCGCCGCCCTCGCGGTTGCCGAACTCCAGCGCGCCGCCATGGGCATGGCAGATCGCCGCGGCGATGGACAGGCCCAGGCCGCTGCCGCCCGAGTGCCGGGCACGCGAGTCCTCGGCGCGCCAGAAGCGATCGACCATCCGCGACAACAGTTCGGGCGCCACGCCGGGTCCGCGATCGCTGACGCAGATCAGCACCTCGCTGGCCCCGGTGTTCACTTCGATCAGCAGGCGCTTGCCAGCAGCGGCATAGCGCAGCGCGTTGTCGATCAACACCGACAGCACCTGGCCGAGACGGTCGCGGTCGGCGCTGATCGACACGCCGCCAGGCACGCGCACCTCCACCTCCATCTGCGCAGCCTGCAGCGGCTGCGCCAGCCAGGCCAGGCGCTCGCGGATCAGCGCGTCGATCGGGAAGGTGTGCGGCTCCAGCATCAGCTGATTGGCGCGCGCCATCGACAACAAATGCAGGTCACCGACCAGGCGATTGATCTGTTCCAGTTGCCGATGGACCATCTGCAACTGCTCGTCGCTGCACGGGAACACCTGGTCCAGCATGCCCTGCACCCGGCCCATCGCCGCGTTCAACGGCGTGCGCAGTTCGTGCGCCAGCATCGCGCTGGAATCGCGCACCTCGCGCTCGTATTGCTGCAGCTGCGCGGTCATGCCATTGAAGTCCATCGCGAAGCTGGCCAGTTCGTCCGGCGCGGAGGGGATCACTTTGGCGCGCGCGGAAAAGTCGCCGTCGCTGATGCGCCTAGCCGCCTCCGCCACATTGGAGAACTGGCGCGACAAGGGTCGCGACGCGAGCAGTCCGCACACGACGATGATCGGGATCGAGGCAATCAACAAGGCCGCCAGCAACAACCAGTCGCGATTGGCCAATCCCGGCAGGAAATCGGCGACGTCGTAATAGCGCTCGAACAGTTGCCACAGGCGCTGTGCATTGCTGTGCGGGTCCTCGCGCAGCGCCAGCATCTCCTGTCGCGCCGCCGGCGGCAGCTTGTACAGGGTCGCAATATCCCAGATCGCAAAACGCAGCCACATGCCAAATGCGATCACCAGCACCGTGACCACCGCCAACGCACTCATGCGCAGGCCGACCCATTGCCACAGCGGCGCGTGCGCGTGACGCCGCGCGAATGGCCACTGCCATTTCATCGGAAGCGGTAGCCGATCGCGCGCACCGTTACCAGCACGCCGGTGATGCGCTCGCCTTCCAGCTTCTTGCGCAGGTTGTGCACGTGGGCGTCCACCACCCGCTCCAGCGCGTCGCTTTCCGGCAGGCAGATTTCCAGCAGTTCGCTGCGCGTATAGGCCTTGAACGGCGTCTTCAGCAAGGTGGCCAGGATGTTGAATTCGGTCGGGGTCAGGTCCAGCGGCACGTCGTTGCCGTCGGTGTCCTGCACCGTGGCCAGCACCGCATTGGTGTCGACGGTGAGCCGCTCGTACTTCAACGGCTCCTCGCTCGCCCTGGCCGGCCCGGCGCGGCGCAGCACCGCGTACACGCGCGCGACCACTTCCTTCGGGCTGTAGGGTTTGACCACGTAGTCGTCGGCACCGTAGCGCAGCGCGCCGAGCTTTTCCGGCTCGTCGCCCATCGCGGTCACCATGATCACCGGCGTGTCGCTGCTGCGGCGGATCGTCGACAGCACCTCGGTCCCGCTCAGCTTGGGCAGCATCACGTCCAGCAGCACCAGATCCGGTTTCCACTGCGCGTGCAGCTGGATCGCGCGCGCGCCGTCGCCGGCGATGGCGACGTCGAATCCGTCGCGACGCAGATAGGCCTCGAGAATACTGGCGCTGTCGGCGTCGTCCTCGACGACAAGAATCTTCTTGGAACTCATGCCCTGTGCCGCCCTTGTCGCGCGTCTTGACGAAATCTTGAAGATTCCTAGAAGCCAGCTTGAACTTGCCGGCCGACTCTATCACTCGAGATTGGCCACCCCGACTGACCCCCATGATTGTATCGTCCGCAGGCAAGCGCCCGTACCGCCCTCGCCTCCTCGTCGCCGCGCTGGCGGTGCTGCTCGGCGGCTGCTCGCTGGCACCGGTCTACGAGCGCCCACTGGCCACCGTGCCAAGTACGCTGGGCGGCGCAACGGCGGCGCCGCTGCCGCAGGCGAGCGCAGCTTCCGCGGTAGCGCTGTCCGAGCAGGAACAGCGGTTCCTGCGCGCATTCTCGCCGGACCACGACCTCGCGCCGCTGCTGCAGCAGGCGCTGGCGCACAATCCGGATTTCCGCAACACCGTCCTGCAAGTGCAGCAGGCCCGCGCGCAATACCGGATCGAGCGCGCACAGCAGCTGCCGCAGATCGGCATCGATGCGCAGCAGGCCCGGCAGAGCTACGACGATCCGCGGCAGCAGGAGCGCTACGGGCAGAAGCTGGTCACCGCAGCGGTCGGCATCGACGATTTCGAGCTTGATCTGTTCGGCAAGCTGGCCTCCTTGTCCGCTGCCGCGCAGCAGCGCTATCTGGCGTCCAGCGCCGGCCAGCAGGCCGCGCGCGGCGCGCTGGTCGCCGAGGTGTTGCGTACCTATACGCTGGAACGCGCCGCCGCCCAGGCACAGGTGCGTTTCCAGGCCATCGCCGACGACAGCGGCGCGCTGTTGGCATTCGCCGACGACCAGCACGATGTCGGGCTGATCTCCACCGATGCGCTCGATCGCCAGCGCCATCAGACCGACCAGGCCCGGGTCCGTGCCTTGCAGGCGGCCAGCGACCATGCCGCCGCACGCCGCGCCCTGCAATTGGTCGCCGGCTATGACGCAGCGGCTAGCGCCGGCGCTATCGAGGAGTTGCTGCCGGCCGACGCAAGCAGCATGGCGCTGCGCGACCTGGATTCAGCGGTCTTGCTGCAGCGTCCGGACATCCAGCAGGCCGAAGCCGAGTTGCGCGCGCGCAATGCCGACATCGGCGCCGCGCGTGCCGCATTCTTCCCGTCGATCAAGCTCAGCACCTCGCTGGGAACCGCCAGCGACGTGCTCAGCGGCCTGTTCGCCGCCGGCAGCCGCACCTGGAGTTTCGTTCCGCAACTGACCATGCCGATCTTCGACTTCGGCCGCAACCGCGCCAACCTGGACATCGCGCAGTTGCGCAAGCAGGCCGGCGTCGCCGACTACGAGAAGGCGATCGAATCCGCGTTCCGCGAGGTGGCCGATGCGCTCGACGCCGGCCCCGCCCTGCTGCAACGCGAACAGCGCGAGCGGGCCAACAGTGAGCGCGAACGGCAACGCATCCAACGCATGGACCGGCGCGTCGCGCAGGGCCTGCAGGATCGCCCCGCGCTACTTGGCGAACGCATCGCCGCCGAGCAGGCCGCACTGGATCACCTGCAGGCCCGCCAGGAGCTGATCCTCAACCGCATCGCGCTGTTCCGCGCCTTCTATGGCGTGCAACTGCCGCACGCCTCCTGATCCCCCACGTCGAAGAGACCGCTCATGAAAACCATCGCCTTGCTCCCGCTCCTGGCCTGCGCCGTATCGCCGCTGGCGGCCAACGCCGCCGATGCGGACGCCTCCGGCTTCCGCCTGTTCGGCCACCAGACCGAACTCAGCATCGGCGCCGCCGCAGTGGCGGCGCCGCGCTACTTCGGCTCCAGGGACGACCGCGTGCAATTCGCCCCGGTGCTCGCGGCACAGAGCGGCCTGCTGTTCTTCGACAGCGTGCGTGGCCTCGGCGCGCAATTCCAGAGCGATGGCGGCTTCTACGTCAGCCAGTCGTTCGGCTACGACCTCGGCCGGCTGGACCGCAACAGCAGCTGGCGCCCGGGTTCCAGGACCCTGGCCGGCATGGGCGACGTGCCCGGGTCGATCACCAGCCGCAGCATGGTCGCGCAGCAGTTCACCTCGTATCTGATGCTGGACGCCGAAGCCGAGTTCGCCTTGAAGGACGCTGCGCGCCGCAACAACTATCGCGCCGGCGCCAAGTTCACCCTGCTGCAGAACGACCGCGACACGCTGACCATGAACCTGGACGCGCACTGGGGCGACCGCCGCTACAACCAGGCCTATTTCGGGGTCACCGATGCACAGAGCGCACGTAGCGGGTTTGCCGCCTACCGCGCCGGCTCCGGGCTGTACGCCTATTCGGTCGCCGCCAACTGGGACCATGCGCTGTCCAAGCACTGGAGCACCTCGCTGACCGTCGCCGGCACGCGCTATGTGGACAACGCCGACGGCAGCCCGATCGTGCAGCGCCGCGCCTTCGCCAGCGCCATCGGCGCCGTGACCTACACCTTCTGACCCGCCACATAGAATGCCCATGAAACCGAGCCTTGCGATGTTCCTCTGCGTCTGCGTGCCGCTGGCAGCAGTGTCGTTGACCGCCTGCAGCCGCGACGCGACGCCGCCTGCGGAAGTGCCGCGCGCGGTGAAGCTGGAGGCCGTCGGCAGCACCGACGGCACCGGCGATCGCCTCGTGGCCCAGGTGCGACAGGCGCAGCGCGCCGAACTCGGCTTCGAAGGCGGCGGCCGCATCGCCTCGGTCGAGGTGGATGTCGGCGACAGCGTGCGCCAGGGCCAGATCCTGGCGCGGCTGGATCCGGAACCGAACCGCTTGCGCGTCGAGCAGGCCGAGGCCAGCGTCCATATCGCCGCCGCCGACCTGCAACAGCAACAGACCCAACTGGCCCAGCAGCAGGCCATGTTCGAGGACGGCGCTGCATCGGCCACCACCTTGACCGCCGCCAAGGCCGCCTTCGCCAGCGCACAAGCGCGCGTGCGCAGCGCGCAGTCGGACCTGGCGCTGGCGCGTCGCGGCCTGCGCCAGGCCGAGCTGCGTGCGCCGTTCGACGGCAGCGTGGTGGCTCGGCTGCAGCAGCCCGACGCCAACGTGGCAGCGGGCCAGCCGGTGCTGCAACTGGAAGGCCGCGGGCGTGCACAGGTGACGGTCGCGCTGCCGTCGGCGCTGGCAGCGTCGCTACTTCCCGGCCAGGCGGCGACCGCGTATCGGGCCGGCGCACCCGAGCAGGCACTGCCGTTGCGGCTGCGCAGCGTGTCCGATCGCCTGGATGGCGGCGCCACCGTGCAGGCGCTGTTCGAAAGTACCGCGGCCGACGCCGCCGGCTTGCGCAGCGGCGAGAACCTGCTGCTGGCCCTGCCCCAAGACGCGACACGACTATTGAGCGTCCCGCTCAGCGCATTGGTGCCGAGCATGGCCAACGGCAAGCCGATGGTGTTCGTCTACCAGGACAGCAACGCTAGCGTGCGCCGGCGCCAGATCGTGACCGGGAATGCCGAAGGCGACCGCGTGCAGGTCCGCCAGGGACTGCGCGCCGGCGAACGCATCGTCGCCGCCGGCGCGGCCTTCCTCAGCGACGGACAGACCGTCATTCCCTTCCATCCCGCTACGCGCCTGACCGGCTCCGCCTCGCCATGAACCTGACCCGCGCCACCCTCGCTTCCAGCCGCTTCGCGCTGTTCACCGCCGCGCTGATCCTGATCGGCGGCATCGTCACCTTCCTGGGTTTTCCGTCGCAGGAGGAACCCAGCGTCACCGTGCGCGATGCGGTGGTGCAGGTCGCGTTTCCGGGCATGCCCAGCGAGCGCGTCGAGAACACGATCGCGCGCCCGCTCGAAGAGCACCTGCGCGAACTGACCGGCATCAAGAAGATCGTCACCACGGTGCGGCCGGGCAGCGCAATCGTGCAGCTCACCGCCCGCGACGACGTCGACGACCTGCCCGCGCTGTGGCAGCGGGTGCGCACCAAGGCGGCCGATGCCAGCGCCGAACTGCCGCCGGGCACGCAGGGGCCGTTCGTCGACGACGATTTCGGCCGCGTCGCGATCGCCTCGATCGCGGTGACCGCGCCGGGCTTCGCCACCAGCGAGATGCGCGCGCCGCTGCGGCAGATGCGCGAGCAGCTGTACACCGTGCCCGGGGTGGAACGCGTCAGCTTCCACGGGCTGCGCGAGGACCGCATCTACGTCGCCTTCGAGCGGACCCGGCTGAGCGAGGCCGGGCTGACGCCCAGCGCGGTCGCGCAACAGCTGCGCACCCAAAACGTGGTCGCCAGCGGCGGCCAGATCGCCGCGTCCGGGCTGGCGATGACCGTCACCACGTCCGGCGAGATCCGCACCCTGGACGAACTGCGCAATGCGCTGATCTCGGTTCCCGGCGCCGCTGGCGCGCGCCAGATCCCGCTGTCGCAGCTGGCGCGCATCGAGCTGATGCCGGCCGATCCGCCGGACAGCGCTGCGATCTACCAGGGCCAGCCGGCGGTGGTGGTGGCGGTGTCGATGGCGCCCGGCTACAACATCGCGCAAGTCGGCCAGGCGCTGCGGCAGAAGCTCGGCGAGACCGCGCGGATGCTGCCGGTGGGCTTTTCGCAGCACGTGGTCACGTTCCAGGCCGACGTGGTGGAACGCGAGATGGGGAAGATGCACCACGTCATGGGCGAGACCGTGCTCATCGTGATGGCGGTGGTGATGCTGTTCCTGGGCTGGCGCACCGGCCTGATCGTCGGCGCGATCGTGCCGCTGACCATCCTCGGCACGCTGATCGCGATGCGGGCGCTGAGCGTGGAACTGCAGACGGTGTCGATCGCCGCGATCATCCTGGCGCTGGGGCTGCTGGTGGACAACGGCATCGTCATCGCCGAAGACATCGAGCGCCGCCTGGCCGCCGGCGAGGAACGCCGGCACGCCTGCGAAGCCGCCGGGCGCACGCTGGCGCTGCCGTTGCTGACCTCCTCGCTGGTCATCGTGCTCGCGTTCTCGCCGTTCTTCTTCGGCCAGACCAGCACCAACGAGTACATGCGTTCGCTGGCGATCGTGCTGGCGGTGACCCTGCTCGGCTCGTGGCTGCTCAGCGTCACCGTGACCCCGCTGCTGTGCATGTACTTCGCGCGGGCGCACCGCAGCGCGCATGCCGACGGTGGCGAAAATGCCAACCACTACGATTCCAGGCTGTACCGCGGCTACCGACGCATCATCGAAACCCTGCTCGGGCACAAGGCGCTGTTCCTGGGCAGCATGCTGCTGCTGTTGGCGGGGGCGGCCACCATCCTCGGCTCGATTCCCTACAGCTTCCTGCCCAAGTCCGACCGCCTGCAGTTCCAGATGCCGGTAACCCTGCAGCCGGGCAGCGATTCGCGCCAGACCCTGCGCACCGTGCAGTCGATCAGCACTTGGCTGGCCGATCGCAAGCGCAATCCGGAGATCGTGGACAGCATCGGCTACGTGGCCGACGGCGGACCGCGCATCGTGCTGGGCCTGAATCCGCCGCAGGCCGCCGCCAACATCGCCTACTTCACCGTCAGCGTGCGCCCCGGCACCGACCTCGACGCACTCATCGCCCGCGTTCGCCAACACATCCGCCAGGGCTATCCCGCCGTGCGCGCCGAGCCCAAGCGCTTCTCGATGGGCTCGACCGAATCCGGCGTGGCGATCTACCGGGTGGTCGGGTCGGACGAAACCCAGTTGCGCCGCATCGCCGCCGGGATCGCGCAGGCGTTGCGCCAGCTGCCCGGCACCATCGATGTCAGCGACGACTGGGAGATTCGCATCCCGCGCTATGACGTCCGCGTCGATCAGGTCAAGGCGCGGCGCGCCGGGGTCAGCAGCGACGACATCGCCCAGGCCCTGCAACTGCGCTACAGCGGCATCGACGCCTCGATGATCCGCGACGACAGCGTCAACGTCCCGATCGTGCTGCGCGGCGGCGCCGACGAACGCGCCGCGGCCAGCGATCCGGGCAGCACCCTGCTCTATCCCGCGTCAGGCGGCGCCGCCGTGCCGTTGTCGGCGATCGCCGAGATCGCGCTGTCGTCGGAGCCGTCGGCGATCCAGCGCCGCAACCTGAGCCGCGCCATCACCGTCACCGGGCACAACCCGAACATGACCACCGACGAAGTGGTGACCGCGCTGGCCGGCGAGGTCGCCGCGCTGCGCCTGCCGCCGGGCTACCGCATCGAGATGGGCGGGGAACTGGAGGATTCGGCCGAGGCCAACCAGGCCTTGCTGCAGTACATGCCGCATGCGCTGGGCGCGATCCTGCTGTTGTTCATCTGGCAATTCAACTCGCTCCGCAAGCTGTTCATCGTCGTCGCCAGCGTTCCGTTCGTGCTGATCGGCGCGGCGCTGGCGCTGCTCGTCACCGGCTACCCGTTCGGCTTCATGGCCACCTTCGGCCTGCTCGCGCTGGCCGGCATCATCGTCAACAACGCGGTGCTGTTGCTGGAGCGCATCGATGCCGAACTGGCGGACGGCCTGGACCGGCACGACGCGGTGATCGCGGCGGCGGTCAAGCGCCTGCGCCCGATCGTGATGACCAAGCTGACCTGCATCGTCGGCCTGGTCCCGCTGATGCTGTTCGCCGGCCCGCTGTGGACCGGCATGGCCATCACCATGATCGGCGGCCTGGCGCTGGGCACCCTGGTCACGCTGGGCGTGATCCCGGTGCTGTACGACCTGCTGTTCTCGCTGCGCAACGGCCGCAGCGAGACGCGCACGGCGGAGGCGGCGGCGTGATCGGCCAGCGCGGACGCCGCCTGGCGTTGCGCTCGATCGCCCTGCTGTGCCTGGCGCTGGGCGCTGGTGGCTGCTCCACTGTCACGCTGAAACCAGTGAGCGCGGCCGAATACATCCAGGCCAAGCGCGGCGACCCGCTCGGCAGCGGCCACCTCAGCACCGCTGCGATCGAAACGCTCACCGTACTCGGCCTGGACGAAAGCGCCTGCAGCGCCCATACCCGGCGCTGCGCAAAGCAGCTGCTCGACAACGACGGCGTGGCCCAGGAACGCAAGCTGGCGACCGTCGCCGAACTGTGGCTGCAGGCCTCGCTGCAGTTGGCCAAGCGCCAGCCGCGCAGCGACGCCGCACTGAGCGCCTGGCTGGAGACGGCGCGTTACGCCTACGCCTACCTGTTCTTCAGCGAGCGCGCACCCAGCGAGCGCGCCTTCGAGGACCGCCAGACCCAGGTGCGCGACTACTACAACTACGCGGTGCAACAAGCGGTGTCGGCGCTGTTCGTGCGCTTCCAGCAACAGGGCCAGCAGGCCGACAGCGCGGCCGAACTGTCGGCCCTGCCCGGCTGGAAGATCGCGCTGGACGTGAGCCAATTGGGCGCCTTGCAGGACATGCCGATGCCGGACGCGATGTTGCCGGCCAGCGGCCTGCGCTTCACCGGGCTGCGCAGCGTGTACCGGCGCGACGGGTTCGGCGCGGAGATGGTCGCGGTGCTGCCGAACGCGACGTCGCTGCAGAACGAGGCAAGCGAGTCGGACGCGACAAGCCCGGCCTACAGCGCAATGCCGACACCGAGCCTGACCGTGCTGCTGCGCTTCGATGGCGACACGCTGGCCAAGGTGCTGGCCAGCCGCGCGGTGCGGGTGGAAGCCTACGATCCGTACCTGAGCGCTCAAGCCACGCTGGGCGACTACGCGGTAACGCTGGCCGGCGACTTCAGCGCCGGCTATGGGGTGTGGATGGCGCGCTCGGGTTTCGCCGAGCAATCGCTGCGCACGCTGTTCGGCATGGCCCATGGCATCGACCGGCCGCACATCTTCCTGACCCAGCCCTACGATCCCAACCGCCGGGTACTGGTGCTGCTGCACGGCCTGGCCAGCAGCCCCGAGGCCTGGGTGAACCTGGCCAATGAACTGCTGGGCGACGAACACCTGCGCGCCCGCTATCAGATCTGGCTGGTCTACTACCCGACCAACCTGCCGATCGCCTACAACCATCTGCAGATCCGCAAGGGACTGGAGCAGGCGCTGGACCATTTCGATCCGCAACGGCGCAGCGCCTCGGCGCACGACATGGTGCTGGTCGTGCACAGCATGGGCGGCGTGCTGGCGCGCTTGATGGTGTCCTCCAGCGACGGCGACCGTCTCTGGCAGCGCCTGTTCGGCAACGCGACGCTCGCGCCGCAGGCGATGCAGACGCTGCGCGACAAGCTGTCGCCGATGCTGCACTTCGAACCGATGCCGGAAGTCTCCGAGGCGATCTTCCTGGCCTCGCCGCATCGCGGAACCCCGCATGCCACCGGCATGCTCGGCAGCCTGGTGGGCGGCCTGATCGGCCTGCCCGCGCGCATTCTCGACCAATTCCAGGACATCACCGGCACCGGCCTGGTCGGCAAGCTGCCGACCAGCATGGACAATCTCAACGACCACGACGCTTTCGTCGAGGCCGCAGCGGAGCTGAAGATCGCGCCGCAGGTGACCTATCACTCGATCATCGCCCGCCGCGATCCGCGCGTGCCGCTGGCGCAATCGGACGACGGCTTCGTGCCCTACTGGAGCGCGCACCTGGACGGCGCGGCGTCGGAAACCGTGATCGCCTCCGGGCACAGCGTGCAGGAAACCCCGCAGGCCATCCTGCAGATCCGCAAGCTGCTGCGCTGAACCGCGCAGCGGCAAGCGACAAAGCTGCGGACCAGATGCGAAGCGCCGCGCGAAACGCAGACAAAAAAACACCCGGCAATGCCGGGTGTCTTCTTGTAGATGGCGTCCCCACGGGGATTCGAACCCCGGTCGCCACCGTGAAAGGGTGATGTCCTAGGCCTCTAGACGATGGGGACGCTGATAACGATGTAGCTTTTGCGGACAGGCCTAATGCCCGAAAAAGATGGTGGAGCCAGCCGGGATCGAACCGGCGACCTCTTGCATGCCATGCAAGCGCTCTCCCAGCTGAGCTATGGCCCCACGTGTACTGGCAGAAGCGGAATCTTACTCGATTTTGGCGGCATGTACAAACCCCGCACAAAAAAAGTCCGGCAGTGCCGGACTTCAGATTTCTTGCAAATAAAATGGCGTCCCCACGGGGATTCGAACCCCGGTCGCCACCGTGAAAGGGTGATGTCCTAGGCCTCTAGACGATGGGGACGCTGATAACGATGTAGCTTCTGCGGACAGGCCTAGTGCCCGAAAAAGTTGGTGGAGCCAGCCGGGATCGAACCGGCGACCTCTTGCATGCCATGCAAGCGCTCTCCCAGCTGAGCTATGGCCCCACGTGTGCTGCGAGGAGCGGAATATTAGCGATGGCGCCCTGCCTGCGCAAGCGTTTTTTGAAGTTTTTTTAACGCCGCGGCGCAGGCGAATTCGGCGACCGATTGTCGAACGCGCCGATCGTCTGCATCCATCGCATCGACGCAATCGTGTTCGATCGCATTCGATTGCCGAAAGCTGGCCACTGTCGTTGTGCGGGCCAGACAGACGCGCCGAGCGCGAAAGGCCGAATCGCACATCACATAATAGATAGATAGCCAAGGAAGGCGAAGTCGCTATCGGCTTCCCGCTCCAGTTCGCCCGCGCGGCAGCGTGGACGGGAACAGGTCATTACTTCCAGTTCCCGGGCAAGCAAGCATCGATGGGAAGCAAAGGGATGCCCTGCCCGCCTCCAGCAAGCACAGGAGATCGACGCCGGCTTCGGTGCAGATGCGATCCTCCCGGCCAGACACCGCGGCGCGGCGGCATGCCGGTGCGGAGCCCCAAACCCGATCGCGCAAAAAACAAACGGCAGCCGAAGCTGCCGTAGGTTCCTGGTGCCGAAGGTGGGACTCGAACCCACACGCTTTTAAGGGCGGCGGATTTTGAGTCCGCTGCGTCTACCGATTCCGCCACTTCGGCGCGGCCGCGAAGTATAGCCGACCGCAACCGGCTGCGACAGGGGTAAATCCTTCATCTTCGTTGGGATCGCGATCCAACCAGGGTCGGCGCGGCTGCCGCTATAATTTCCGTTCCCAAACCTTAACGAGCAAGCGATGTCGGCATTGCGGGGCCTGCGTATCCTGGTGGTCGAGAACGACGAAATGAACGCCACGCTGCTGGAATTGCAGCTTGCCCAAGCCGGCGCCGACGTGATCGGCCCGGCGGAATCGGTGCGGGAAGCGCTTGTGCTGATCGACCAGGAGCGGCCGGATCGGGCGGTGCTCGATTTCCGCCTGGCCGCCGGCGAGACCAGCGAGGCGGTCGCGCGGATGCTGACCGAGCGTGCGATCCCGTATGTGCTGGCCACCGGCGTCGCGGCCGAATCGCTTCCTGCCGGCTTCGCCGCCGGGGTGGTGCTGACCAAGCCCTATCTGTCGGAACAGCTGATCAAGGCGCTGGGCGATGCTCACGCGAAAATGACCGCTCGCCCTTGAGAATCCCGGATCGGGAGCCTGCCCCGCAGGGATCGATTCGAGGGATTTCGCCATCAACGCTCATGACCGATCGCCCCCTCCTGTCTGGCTACCCGCCAACAGCGTCACGGGAGACCTGCTATGCGCCATCGATTGGTCCAGCCATGAGCTGGGACCGATGCAGGAATGGCCGCAGAGCCTGCGTTCGGCACTGTCGATCTGCCTGAGCTCGCGCTTCCCGATGGTGATCCGCTGGGGTGCGCGGATGATCAACCTCTACAACGACGCCTATATCCCGATCCTGGGGATGCGCCATCCCTTCGCCTTCGGGCGCGCGGTGGCCGAGGTGTGGCCCGACGTGTGGCCGACGGTGAGCGCGCAGGCCGAACAGGTGATGGCCACCGGCGAATCGACCTGGAACGAGCACGTCCCGTTCGTGATGATGCGCAACGGCTACAGCGAAGAGGTGTATTTCACCTTTTCCTACAGCCCGCTGTTCGACGACCACGGCGGCGTCGGCGGCGTGCTGTGCGTGTGCACCGAGGACACCGCCCGGATCAAGCTGGAACGCGAGCGCGATGCCTTGCTGAAGGCGCTGGATGCGCAGCGCACGCAGATGGCCGACGCGTTCGAGCAGTCGCCGGCGGCGCTGGCGATCCTGCGCGGCCCGGACTATGTGGTCGAAAGCGTCAATCGCCGCTACCAGCAACTGGTCGGGCCGCGCGAGGTGGTCGGCAAGCCGCTGGCCGAGGCAATCCCGGAGATCCAGCAGCAGGGCTTCATCCGCCTGCTCGACAACGTGCGCGCCAGTGGCCTGCCCTTCACCGGCGAGTCGATGACCTTCAACCTGCGCCGCACGCCGCACGAAACGGTCTCCGAAACCACGCTGGAATGCGTGTACCAGCCCATGCGCGACACCGAAGGCAAGGTCACCGGGGTGCTGGTCCACGGCATCGACCGCACCGAGCAGGCGCGCGCGCAGGCCCATGACAGCTTCCTGTTGATGCTCGAGGACGCGCTGCAGAACCTCGACAGCGCCGAGGCCATCTGCGAGACCGGCGCCGCGCTGCTCGGCCGGCACCTGCAGGCGAACCGCTGCGCGTACGCGATCGTCGATGCCGACGAAGATACCTTCGATGTACGCGCCGACTATGCCGACGGCACCGCGCATCTGACCGGGCGCTCGCGCCTCAGCGATTTCGGCAGCGACCTGCTGGAATGCATGCGCGAGAACCGGCCATGGGTGGTGCAGGACAGCGAGACCTATTCGCCGCCGCCGCACTTCGACAACCCCGGCTACCGGCGCCTGGGCATGCGCGCCTTGCTGAGCGCGCCCCTGCACAAGGCCGGGCGCCTGGTCGCCGTGGTCGGTGTGCACCAGTTGCGGCCGCGGGTATGGACCTCGGCGGAAATCGAACTGGTGCGGCTGGTCGCGGCGCGCTGCTGGGAATCGATGGAGCGCGCCAGCGCGCAGTCGGACCTGGCGCTTAGCGAAGCGCGCCTGCGCGAGTTGGCCGATGCGATGCCGCAGATCGTGTTCACCGCCACGCCCGAGGGCGACGTCGACTATTTCAACCGGCGCTGGTACGAATACACCGGCCTGCCGGTCGGCGAATCCAGCTACGACAGCTGGCGCAAGGTGCATACCGAGGACGGCCTGGCGCGGGCGCTGCAGGCCTGGCCGGAGGCCGTGCGCAGCGGCCAGCCCTACGAAATCGAATACCCGCTGCGCCGCCACGACGGCAGCTATCGCTGGCACCTGGGCCGCGCGCTTCCGATCCGCGACGACGGCGGCCGGATCGTGCGCTGGATCGGCACCAATACCGACATCCACGATCGTCGTGTGGTCGAGCAGCGCCTGCAGGAAAGCGAACTGCGCTTCCGCAACCTGTGCGACAACGCGCCGGTGCTGATCTGGATGGCCAACGCCGATGGCGATTGCGAATACGTCAGCCGCCAGTGGTACCTGTTCACCGGACAGACCGAACAGGAGGCGATGGGCTCGGGCTGGATGGAGAAGATCCACCCCGACGACGCCGCGGCGGTCGGGCGCACGCTGGCCCGCGCCGCCGCCGATCGCCGCGCCTTCAGCATCGAATACCGCCTGCGCCGCCACGACGGCGAGTACCGCTGGTGCGTGGATACCGCCTCGCCGCGCTTCAGCTCGTCGGGCCAGTTCCTCGGCTTCATCGGCTCGCTGCTGGACATCGCCGAGCGCAAGCGCATCGAGAACGCCACCGCCGCCGAGCGTGCGGCGTTGGAGATGATCACCACCGGCAAGCCGCTGCGCGCGGTGCTCGAATCGATCGCGCGCGGCATCGAGGCGCAGAGCGACGCGGGCCTGCGCTGCACCATCATGCTGGTCGACGAACACCGCCAGTGCCTGCTGGAAGGCGCCGCGCCGAGCATGCCCGCAGCGTTCCGCAAAATGGTGCACCGCTTGCCGATCGGCGAGCGCAGCGGCTGTTGCGGGCGCGCCGCGTTCCTGCGCCGGCAGGTGCTTTGCAGCGACGTGCGCGTGGACCCGAACTGGCAGGAATATCTGGTCGCGGCCACCGAAGCCGACATCGTGGCCTGCTGCTCCACGCCGATCCTGGCCAGCGACGGCCAGGTGCTGGGCGTGGTCGCGCTGTACCACCCGTTCGTGCACTACCCCACCGTGCACGAGCAGGACCTGGCGCGCTCGGCCTCGCACCTGGCCGGCATCATCATCGAACGCCGCGAAACCGATCAGCGCCTGCAACAGTTGCTCGCCGCCGAGCAGAGCGCGCGCGGCGAGGCCGAGCGTGCCAGCCGCATGAAGGACGAATTCCTGGCCACGCTGAGCCACGAACTGCGCACCCCGCTCAACGCGATCCTGGGCTGGTCGCGGCTGATGCAGGGCGATGCGGTACGCGAAAAGGACCTGAGCCGGGGCCTGGAAGTGATCGAGCGCAGCGCCCATGCGCAGGCGCAGATCATCGACGACCTGCTGGACATGAGCGCCATCCTGTCCGGCAAGGTGCGGCTGGAAGCCACCGAACTGGATCTGTGCGCGCTGGTCGGCGAAGCGATCGATGCGGCGCGGCCCAGCGCCGAGAGCAAAGGCATCGACATCGCCCTGACCCCGTGCAGCGACGCCCCGGTCCTGCCCTATCTCGGCGATGCGGTGCGCCTGCAGCAGGTGCTGACCAACCTGATCGGCAATGCGATCAAGTTCACCCCCAGCGCGGGCAAGATCGCGGTGACGCTCGACAACAGCGCCACCCACCTGCGGATCAGCGTCAGCGACAGCGGCGTCGGCATCGATCCGCTGTTCCTGCCGCATGTGTTCGACCGCTTCCGCCAGGCCGACGCCAGCAGCACGCGCAGCGCCGGCGGCCTGGGCCTGGGCCTGGCGATCGCCAAGCAATTGACCGAAATGCACCACGGCCAGCTGTCGGTGAGCAGCGAAGGCGTCGGCCTGGGCGCCACCTTCACCCTGCTGCTGCCGCGCAACGATCCGCAGAGCCTGCATCCGGCGCGACGCAACGACGGCGCGGCGAACGCCGCCGCCGCGTTGCAGCGCGGCGGGATCCGCTTGAACGGCATGCGCGTGCTGGTGGTCGACGACGACATGGACTCGCGCGGCGTCACCCAGCGTTTTCTGCAGGAAGCCGGTGCGGTGGTCGATGCCGCGGTGTCCGCCGACGATGCCGAATCGCTGCTGCGCGAGCGTCCGTACGACCTGCTGGTCAGCGACGTGGGCATGCCGCGCCGCGACGGCCACAGCCTGATCCGCAGCGTGCGTGCGCGCGGCGCCGGCGCAGTCAGCCGCATTCCGGCGATCGCGCTGACCGCGTACGTGCGCGGCGAGGATCGTTCGCTGGCGCTGGAGGCCGGCTTCAACGCGCATCTGGGCAAGCCGGTGGATCCGGTCAAACTGATCGCGCTGGCCGCCTCGCTGGCGCAGCCGCACAGCGCCACCGAACAGGACCCGAACGCGCAAGCCGAACCGGCCTGAGCCGGCGCGGCGCCACGGCGCCGAACGCGTGCCGCGGCCGCCGCGGCACGCGGCCGCTTAGTTGCGCTTGGCGCGGGCGAACGCGTCGGCCAAGGCGCTGTTCAATGGCGGCGCAGTCGGTGCGCGCGGCTTGCCGTTGCCACTGCCACCATTGCCGCCGCGCGCATCGCGCTCGCGCCGCGGCGCGCCCGGCGCCGGACGCGCGCCGCCATCGCGCTCTCCACTACGCGCCGACGCCGGTGCAGGCGCATCGTCCAGGCGCCGGGTCAGCGCGATGCGCTTGCGCGCCACATCCACTTCCAGCACCTTGACCTTGACGATATCGCCGGCCTTGACCACATCGCGCGGATCCTTGACGTAGCTGTCGGACAACGCGGAGATGTGCACCAGGCCGTCCTGGTGCACGCCGATATCGACGAAGGCGCCGAACGCGGCCACGTTGCTGACCACGCCTTCGAGCACCATGCCCGGCTTGAGGTCCTTGATGTCCTCCACGCCGTCGGCGAAGCGCGCGGCCTTGAACTCCGGACGTGGATCGCGGCCTGGCTTCTCCAGTTCCTTGAGGATGTCGCGCACGGTCGGCACGCCGAACTTTTCGTCGGTGAACTGGTCCGGCTTGAGCGCGCGCAGGAACCCGCCGTCGCCGATCAGCGCCTTGATCGGCTTGCCGGTGGCGCCGACGATGCGCTCCACCACCGGATACGCTTCCGGGTGCACCGACGAGGCGTCCAGCGGCTCGTCGCCATCGGCGATGCGCAGGAAGCCGGCGCATTGCTCGAAGGTCTTGTCGCCCAGCCGCGGCACCTTCAGCAGGTCCTTGCGGCGCTTGAACGGGCCGTTGTCGTCGCGGTGGCGGACGATGTTCTCGGCCACGCTGGCCGACAGCCCGGACACGCGCGACAGCAGCGCCGCCGAGGCGGTGTTGACGTGCACGCCGACCGCGTTGACGCAGTCCTCCACCCGCGCATCCAGCGCCCGCGCCAGGCGGTACTGGTCCACGTCGTGCTGGTACTGGCCCACGCCGATCGCCTTCGGCTCGATCTTGACCAGCTCGGCCAGCGGATCCTGCAGGCGCCGCGCGATCGACACCGCGCCGCGCAGCGACACGTCCAGTTGCGGGAATTCCTTGGCCGCGAATTCGGACGCCGAATACACCGACGCGCCGGCCTCGCTGACCACGATCTTCTCCAGCGTCAGCTGCGGGTTCTGCTTGATCAGATCGGCGGCGAGCTTGTCGGTCTCGCGGCTGGCGGTGCCGTTGCCGATCGCGATCAACTCCACGCCATGCTGCGTGCACAGCTGCCGGAGCGTGTGCAGCGACTGGTCCCACTGCTTGCGCGGCTCGTGCGGATAGATGGTGTCGGTGGCGAGCAGCTTGCCGGTGGCATCGACCACCGCGATCTTGCAGCCGGTGCGGATGCCCGGATCCAGGCCCAGGGTCACCCGCGCGCCGGCCGGCGCGGCCAGCATCAGGTCCTGCAGGTTGTCGCCGAACACCGCGATCGCCTCGGCCTCGGCCTTCTCGCGTGCCTGGTTGAACAGGTCCAGCAGCAGGTGCATGTGCAACTTGGCGCGCCAGGTCAGGCGGCACGCGTCGAGCAGCCAGCGGTCGCCGGGACGGCCCTGGTTGGCGATGCCGGCGCGCACCGCGACGCGGCCTTCGGCGTACTGGTGGCCGGCCTCGGCATCGCTGCCCGGGTCCAGTTCCAGATACACGATTTCCTCGCGGCGCGCGCGGAACAGCGCCAGCAGCCGGTGCGAGGGAATCTTGGCCAGCGCCTCGGCGTGGTCGAAGTAGTCGCGGTACTTGGCGCCTTCCTGCTCCTTGCCTTCGGCCACGCGCGCGCGGATCACGCCGACGTCGGCGAGCCAGCCACGCAGTTCGCCGACCAGCGCCGCGTCCTCGCCCCAGCGCTCCATCAGGATCGCGCGCGCGCCTTCCAGCGCCGCCTTGACGTCGGCCACGCCCTTGTCGGCATCGACGAAGCCGGCGGCGACACTGTCCGGGGTCAGCGACGGATCGGCCAGCAGGCCGTCGGCCAGCGGCTCCAGGCCGGCTTCGCGCGCGATCTGCGCACGGGTGCGGCGCTTGGGCTTGTACGGCAGGTACAGATCTTCCAGCCGCGACTTGGTATCGGCGGCGACGATCTCCGCGCGCAATTCGGGGCTGAGCTTGCCCTGCTCGTCGATGCTGGCCAGCACCGCGGCGCGGCGGTCTTCCAGCTCGCGCAGATAGGTCAGGCGGGTTTCCAGGTTGCGCAGCTGTGTGTCGTCGAGGCCGCCGGTGACTTCCTTGCGGTAGCGCGCGATGAACGGAACGCTGGCGCCTTCGTCGAGCAGGGCGATGGCGGCGCGGGCCTGGGCCGGCTGCGCGCCGATCTCGGCGGCGATGGTATTGGCGATCTGCTGGGCGAGCTGAGTGTCGTGCATTGCATCCGGCCGAAGCCGCCTTGCGGAAAACCCCATTTTCGCAGCGCCGGCGCCGTCCGGGAACCCGTTGACACGGGCGCGCCGACCTGTCGGCGTCGGCTCACGCCGCAGGCCGGCTTGTCGGCATCAGCTCACGCCAGTGGGGCCGTCCAGCACGATGCGCACCTTACGGACCAGCTCCTGGCGGTTGTAGGGCTTGGACAGCACGTCGAATTCGGTGCCGCCGGCGTCGGTGCGCTCGATCGAGGTCTCCGCGTAGCCGGTGGTCAGCAGCACCTTGATCTTTGGCCTGCGCCGCCGCACTTCGCGCGCCAGCATCACCCCGTTGAGGCCGCCGGGCATGATCAGGTCCGAATACAGCAGGTCCACCTGCACGCCCTTGTCGAGCAGTTCCAGCGCTTCGCGCGCGTTGTGCACGACGTGGGTGGCATAGCCCTGGTCCTCCAGGAACAACCGCGCCAGCTCGGCGATGTCCGGCCGGTCCTCCACGATCAGGATCGTCTCGCTGCCCTGCCGGTCGGAGGCGCGGCGCGCGCGCGAATCGCGCGGCGCCGGGTTCTCGACATTGTCGTCGATCGGGAAGTACAACCGCACCGTGGTGCCGTGGCCTTCTTCCGAATACAGCCGCACCGCGCCGCCGGACTGCTTGGCGAAGCCGTAGACCATCGACAGGCCCAGGCCGGTGCCCTTGCCCTCGTCCTTGGTGGTGAAGAACGGATCCAGCACGTGCGCCAGCACGTCCGCGGACATGCCGCTGCCGTTGTCGGTGACCGACACGCAGACGTAGTGGCCGGGCAGCAGATTGTCGTAGGTGGTCGGTTCGTCGGCGCGGATCGAGACGTTGCGGGTCTGGATCACCAGGCGCCGTGCGGGCTGCTCGGCCATCGCATCGCGCGCGTTGATCAGGATGTTCAGCAGCGCCACTTCTGCCTGGGTCGGATCGATCCGGCAGTTGCGCAGGTCCGGCGCCAGGTCCAGCGAGAACACGATGCCGTCGCCCAAGGTTCTCTCGGCCACGTCGCTCATGCCGGCGACCAACGTGTTGAGGTTGAGCACGCGCCCTTCCAGCTTCTGCTTGCGCGCGAAGGCCAGCAGCTGCTGGGTCAGCCGCGCGGCCTGGCCGGACGCGTCGCGCGCGCGCTCCACGCTCTTGCGCAGCCGCGCAGGATCCAGCGGCTCGCGTTCCAGGCCATGCTCGATCAGTTCCAGGTAGCCGGACATGACCTGCAGCAGGTTGTTGAAGTCGTGCGCGATGCCGCCGGTCAGCTGGCCCAGCGCCTCCATCTTCTGCGCCTGGCGCAATGCGTCTTCGGTGTCGCGGCGGCGGCTGACATCCAGCTGCGAGCCGAAGTAATAGACCAGCTCGCCGTGCTCGTTGTAGACCGGCGAGATGAACAGCGCGTTCCAGAAACTGGAACCGTCCTTGCGGTAGTTGAGGATCTCCACCGCCACTTCGTTGCGCGCGGCGATCGCCTCGCGCACGCTGTCCACGGTGTCGCGATCGGTGTCCGGTCCCTGCAGGAAGCGGCAGTTGTTGCCGAGCAGCTCTTCGCTGCTGTAGCCGGTCATTTCCAGGAACGCGCGGTTGACGAACACGATGGGATTGTCCGCCTGCCGCGGATCGGTGACGATCATCGGCATCCGCGTGGTTTCCACCGCGGCGAAGAAGATATCGCTGCGGTGCTCGGACAGATCGGCGGTGGTGCTTTCGTGGACGGTGACGCGCGAATTGCTGGAGTCGGGTGCGGGCATGGTCGAGGAGAGATCGATGCGAACCGCTGCTGGCCCGGCTAGGCGGGCGACCACACCGGGGTTCGCATGCCGGTGTCAACGCGAATAATACTGGTGCAAGCGTTCCACGACGATCTCGTCCTGCAGCGATTCCAGCGCCATGATCCGGACCCGACGATCGCTCAGCGCGAGCACGCGCTCGACATAGATCTCCGGCCCCTTGTCGGTCTCTTTCATCGATTTGCTGAAGCCATAGGGCATCACGCCCTTCTGGCCATCCTTGCTGCCACCGATATACAGAACGACCGACATGACGCTTCCTCTGCTGGGAATTCGTGGAACTGGGGCGCAGCCTACACAGCGCGTCGTGAGGGCGCTCTCCACGCAGGTTAATCGCGGCTGTTTGCCCGCAAATGACTTACGCCTGCCTCACGCCGGCTTAACCGGATCTAGGCATTAGTCGCGCACCTCCACGGCGACCGGCATGTATGGATCTCAAGAGCGGCTATCCCTTCTGGTCGGTGCGCAATGGCCTGATGCAGAGCTTTCCGCAGTTGCGCAGCGACCTGCGCTGCGACGTGGCGATCGTCGGCGGCGGCATCACCGCGGCCCTGATCGCCGACGAACTGGTCGCGCATGGCCATGATGTCGCGGTGCTGGAGCAACGCGACATCGGCTGGGGCAGTACCGCGGCCAGCACCGCGCTGCTGCAGTACGAGATCGACACGCACATGCTCGACCTGGCCAAGCGCTATGGCGAAGACGCCGCCGCCCTCGCCTACCGCTCCTGCGCGCAGGCGCTGGAGCAGTTGCGTGCGCTGGCACGGCCGCTGCGCGACGTCGACTTCGGCTGGAACGACAGCCTGTACTACGCCAGCCGCCGTCGCCACGTGCGCGTGCTGCAGCAGGAACTGCAGCTGCGCGCGCGCCACGGCCTGGACGTGGAATGGCTGGACGCGCAGGCGTTGCGCGCCGGGTACGGGGTCGAGGCGCACGGCGCGATCCTCAGCCACCAGGCCGCGCGGGTCGATCCTTATCGCCTCACCTACCGCCTGCTCGGCCGCGCGCACAAGCGCGGTGCCGGCGTCTACGATCGCACCCGCATCGCCGACATCCAGGTGAACGGCCGCGGCGCCATCCTGCGTACCGACCAGGGCGCGCAGGTGCGCGCCGGCCACGTGGTGATGGCGGCCGGCTATGCCAGCCAGGGCTGGCTGGACCAGCGCGTGGCCAGGAACCGTAGCAGCTACGCCTTCGTCAGCGATCCGCTGGACGACGCCCAGCTCGGCGTGCTGAAGGACACCATGGTGTGGGAAAGCGCGCGCCCCTATCTGTACCTGCGCAGCACCGGCAACGGCCGCATCGTCGCCGGCGGCGAGGACGACAGCGTCGACATCCCGATGCGCCGCGACGCGCGCGTGGACAGCAAGGCGCGCAAGCTGTGCCGCAAGATCGCCAAGGCGATGCCGGGCCTGCAGTTGCAGCCGACCTTCGCCTGGGCCGGCACCTTCGCCGAGACCGCCGACGGCCTGCCGTTCTTCGGCCCGCACCCGCAGCACGGGCCGCGCATGCAGTTCGCGATGGCCTACGGCGGCAACGGCATCACCTACAGCATGCTCGGCGCCGCCCTGCTGCGCGCGCAGATCGAGCGCCGCGCGCATCCATTGAAGCAACTGTTCGGTTTCGCGCGGCTGGACTGAGCGTCAGCGCCGCCATGGCCACCAGCCGTGGCCGTGCAAGGCATAGCGGTCGGCGGCGCGCTCCAGCGGATTGCGCACGCCGACCCCGCCGCAAACGAAGTACACCGGCAGAAACAAGGGACCGAGCAGCAGGTATTGCAGCACGTGGGCGCGCTCGTGGTCGCCCAACCGCACATTGGGATGCTGGCAGCGGCCGGCGGCATGTTCGTAGGTGGCGCACGCCACGTCCAGGTCGTCGGCACTGACCAGGATCACGTTGCCGAGCGTCAACGCCCCGCGCGGTCCCCAGGGGAAGCGGTCGAACACCAGCGCCAGCTCGCGCCGGCTGATCCGCGCGCGTGCGCCGAACGGCATGCCGGCGCATCCGGCGATCAGGCCGAGCAGCGTATTGGGCGAGGTCCACAGCGCGCCCAGCGCGAAACAGGCCAGGCGCAGCGCGGCCAGCGCCGGCCAGGTCAATCGGCTTCGTTGGGAATCAGCAGCCACAGGATCAGATAGACCAGGATGCCGGGAAACGCGGCCGAGGCGATCGAACCGACCACGTAGACCACGCGCAACAGCGTCGCGCTCCAGCCGAAGCGGTGCGCGATGCCGCCGATCACGCCGGCGAGCATGCGGTCGTTGAGCGAGCGCGACAGCGTAGGGGTGGACTGGGACATGGCGGCGGCTCCTGCAGCGAAGGCGCGCTCAGTCTGGGCGCGGCGCCGCGGACACGGCGTGACGGCGCAGCGCAGCCAGTTGCTGCGCGAACCAGGTCGCCGCGTCCTGCTCGGGCTGGCCCGGACAGGCCACCCGGTAGGCCTTCCCGCTGCTACTGCTGCGGGTGGCGCCACGCTCGATGAATTGCTCCGCGCTGGCGGCCAGGTCGCGCTTGCGCAGGTAGTCGTACTTGCGCTGCAGATGCGCCCTGGCTTCCGCCGCCGGATACCAGCTGCCGTTGCGCTTGAACCGGCACGGCGAGGCCTGCAAGGCCGCCAGCAGCGCGGCGATTTCGCGCTCGGCGACTGGCGATGGCGCGGCAGCGGCGACCGTGCAGACGCAGGCCAGGCCGAACGCCAGCAAGCGCACACCGAGCCGTCGCGGGAATCGCACGGCGCGCCGCATCACGCGCTCACTCGCCGCCATCGCGCTCTGCCAGCCAGCGATGCAGCGCCGCCGGCACTTCGCGCTGCGCGCGGCCGGACACGTAGATGCCGATGTGGCCGCCGCGGAAACTGAGTTCGGCATAGTCGTCGCTGCCGACCAAGCCGCGCAGCGCACGCGAGGCGTCCGGCGGCACCAGGTGGTCCTGTTCGGCGTAGATGTTGAGCACCGGCATGGCGAGCTTGGCCAGGTCCACCGCGTGCTCGCCGATGCGCGCGCGGCCATGCATCAGCGCGTTGTCCTGGTAGAACTGCTTGACGAACTCGCGGAAGGTCTCGCCGGCCAGGTCGGGCGAATCGAAGATCCACTTTTCCATGCGCAGGAAATCTTCCAGAGCGCGCGGATCGTCGAGGATGTCCAGCAGCCCGACGTACTTCTGCAGGTTCAGCCGGAACGGTTTGAGCATCAGGTAACTGGCGTTCATCAGGTCCGCCGGCACGTTGCCCAGCGTGTCCACGAACAGGTCCACGTCCACCTGCCGCGCCCAGTTGGACAGCATGTTGTCCGAGGTATGGAAATCCACCGGCGTCACCATCGTCACCAGGTTGCGGACCTTGTGCGGTTGCAGCGCCGCATAGCACAGCGAGAAGGTGCCGCCCTGGCAGATGCCGAGCACGTTGATCGGTGCACCGCCAGCGGCGTCGCGCAGGTGATCGACCGCGCCGTCGATGTAGCGCAGCAGATAGTCTTCCAGGGTCAGGTAGCGCTCGGAACGGTCGGGATAGCCCCAGTCCAGCACGTACACGTCCTCGCCCAGCGCCAGCAGGCCCTTGACCAGCGAGCGGTCCGCCTGCAGGTCGACCATGTACGGGCGGTTGACCAGCGCATACACGATCAGCAGCGGCACCTTCGCGGTGGGCGGCCGCTCGCCGACGAAGCGGTACAGCACCACCTTGCCGTCGCGCCACACTTCCTGCCGCTCGGTGACGCCGTACTGCACTTCGTCCAGCCCCGGCAGCACGCGCAGCCCTTCCATGAGCTTGCGCTGCAGCTCCAGCGTTTCCTGCAGCAGGTCGTCGCTGCTGAAGCTCAACGGCCCTTTCATGCGCGGCTCCTACGCGGCGCCGCAGCCGGCTTGGCACGTGCCGGCTTGGCCGCAGCGGGCTTGGGTTTCGCGGCAGGCCTGGATTTCACACCAAGCTTGGGCTTTGGCTTCGCGACAGGCTTGGACTGGACCGGCGGCTTGGGCGTGGCAGCAGAACGCGCAGCGGACGGCTTGGAAGCGGCTTTGCTCCTCGCGCCAGTCGCCTTGGACGCCGCAGCGGCCGCAGGCCTGGATCGCGACGGCGGCCGCGGTGCGGCCTTGCCGCTTGCGGTCGGTTCCGAAGGCGCCGCCGCAGCGGTCGGCGCAGCACCCCGCTCCAACCGGCGCAGCCGCCGCTCCAGATCGGCGATATGCCGATGCGCCGCATCCAGCTCGGTGCGGGTGGGCAGGCCCAATTGTTCGCACAGCTGCTCGGTCTCGCGTTGCAGCAGCGCACGCAGGCGCATCTGCGCATTGGCGAAGCCGGCGTAGACCTCGCGGAATTCTTCCGACAACGCGGACGCGGCGTAGGCCTCTTCGGCGGCATCGATCCACAGGTCGAACATCGCCCGCGCGTTGGTCAGCTGGCGGCCCGGATCCTCGTGCTCGCGCAGCTTGGCCTCGAACACGCCGAAGGCGCGATCGATCGCACCCTGCAACTGGCCCATGTAGGCCTGCAACTGCGCCTGGTAGTCCTGCTGCGCCTTGGCCAGCGCGCGCCAGCGCGCGTGGTGGTTGCGGCCCGGACCGAAGCCCGGCATCTGCAGCCACGGCCCGCTGTCGCGCTGCCAGCCCTGCAGCCATTGCGCCGCCTGCTGCAGCCAGGGATCCACGCCGGCCTGGCCGGCACCACGCGCGGTGCCGAGCAGCCATTGCAGCATCTGCTCGCGCTGGCCCTGCACCTGCTGCTTCCAGGCGTCGGCCACGTCGGCACTGCTGGCATCGCGCCCGGCGAACTGCGCGGCCACCTGCTGCATCGCGCCGAACCACTCGCCGGCCTGCTGCTGCAGCTGCGACACCGCATCTTCGGCCTGCGCCCCGGTGCCGCGCGGCAACCACTGCGCCCAGGTGTCGATCGCCTCGCGCCACGAACCGTGGCCGGCACCGTCGGCGGGCGCTTGCGCAGCCGCGCCGCCGCCCTGGCGCAACGCGTCGCTCCACGCGCCCCAGTACTGCCGCGCCAACGCTTCGAAATCGCCGGCACCGCTGCCGCCGCTAGCCTTCATCGCCACCCTCCCAGGTCAGACGGGGATGATAGCAACCTGCCGCCGCTCAAGGCTTGGGAATGCGCAGGGTCTTGCTGATCATCAGCGAACCGGACAGCGCGAACAGCAGCACCAGCGGGTGCAGCAGCCACGGTCCCAGCCGCCATTGGCCCCACCACAGCGCATCGCCGAGATGGCCCAGGTGCGCGGCCACCGCGAGCACGATCACCAGCGCCAGGCTGCTCGGGATCGGCGTGCCTTCGAAATACGGCACCTTGTCGCCGTCGCCGGCCAGCTGCTCGGCGGTGACGTTGTAGCGCGCCAGGCGGCTGACCCCGCAGCACACGAAGAAACTCAGCACCAGCCAGTCCCAGCCGCCCTGCATGCCGCAGGCATAGGCCAGCGCCGCCGGGGCGACGCCGAAGGAGATCACGTCGGCCAGCGAATCCAGTTCGCGGCCGAGCGTGGACGAGGACTTGCGCCAGCGCGCCACGCGCCCGTCCAGCGCATCGAACACGAACGCCAGCGGAATCAGCGCCATGCCGATCAGCAGGTCGCTGCGCCGGCCCTCCTGCAGGAAGCGCATCGACGCGAACACCGCGCCGGTGCCGCAGAAGGCATTGGCCAGGGTGAACCAGTCGGCCAACTGGAATTCGCGCAGCATCGAAAAGTGGCGTTTCATCGGCATAGCGTGGCGGATCCGGCGTGAGAAGAGTGCGACCGGCACAGGGTAGCGTGGCGCCACCGCACTGGCGAGGACCGGTGCCATGGCGCCCTCGCCCGGCGCTGCTACGCTGCGCACCTCCCCTTCCGACAGGTGCTTCCCATGCAGACCGTCCTGATCACCGGTGCCGCCAGCGGCATCGGCGCCGGCATCGCCCGCGAACTGGCCGCCGGCGGCCGCCACATCGTCGTCAGCGACCTGGATGCGGACGCGGCCGCGGCGGTAGCCGCACAGCTGCGCGAAGCCGGCGGCTCGGTCGAGGCGGTGGCGCTGGACGTGGCCAGCGAGGCCAGCATCGGCGCGGCGCTGGCGGCGATCTCGCGGCCGCTGGACGTGCTGGTCAACAACGCCGGGCTGCAGCACGTGGCGCCGCTGCAGGACTTCCCGATGGCCAAGTGGGGCCTGTTGATCGAGGTGATGCTGACCGGCGTGGCGCGCCTGACCCAGGCCGTGCTGCCGGGCATGCGTGCGCGCGGCTTCGGCCGCATCGTCAACATCGGCAGCATCCATTCGCTGGTCGCCAGCCCGTACAAGAGCGCCTACGTCGCCGCCAAGCATGGCCTGGTCGGGTTCTCCAAGGCCGTGGCGCTGGAAACCGCCGACACCGACATCACCATCAACACGCTGTGCCCCAGCTACGTGAAAACCCCGCTGGTGGACAAGCAGATCGCCGACCAGGCGCGCACCCGCGGCATTTCCGAAGCCGATGTGATCGCGCAGGTGATGCTCAAGCCGATGCCCAAGGGCGTGTTCATCGACTACGACGAACTGGCCGGCTGCGTCGCGTTCCTGGCCTCGCCGGCGGCGCGCAACATCACCGCGCAGACCATCGCCATCGACGGCGGCTGGACCGCGCAGTAGCGGCGCGCCGCGTTCCGGCAAGACGGGCGCCGGCAGGAACCGCAATCGATGCTGGCGAATTTTTCGCCAGCCTGGTGACAGGCACTGCGCTACAACGCGCTCGAAGTCTTATCCACAGCGTTTGGCCGGTTCCATCCACACCCGCTGTGGAGAAGCGCAGCCGGTACTGGCGAAATTTTCGCCACACACAAAAATCGGACAGCAGTTTCAGCGACTTGCCACGCTTGCCCACAGGCTTGTGCAGGATCGATCCACAGCCGCTGTGGACAAGCGCGGCGCAGGCGCGATGCCGCTCAGACCCGCGAATAGCGCCACGACAGCATGCGCCCGTCGCGGTACGGCATCACTCCGTGGAACGGGCGCGGATCGCCGTCGAACACCAGCGGCAGGAAGTGGCGGTCGCCCTCCCACAGCGGCAGCGCGTCCATCTCCGCCACCGGCACCCAGGCCAATGTGCCCTCGGCGTTCTCGGTAAACGGTTCGCCGCTGTAGGCGCTGATCAGGAACAAAAAGCCCAGCCAGTCCTCGCCATGCTTGCCGAACCCGGGCCAGCTGATCGTGCCGCGCAGTTGCAGCGCATCGCATTCGATGCCGGCTTCTTCGCGGATTTCGCGGCGCATGCCATCCAGCACGTCCTCATCGGCCTCGACCTTGCCGCCCAGGCCGTTGTACTTGCCCAGGTGGTGGTCGCCGGGCCGCGCATTGCGATGGATCAGCAGCACCTTGGAGCGGTCGGGCGACAGCACGTAGCCCAGCGTGGCGACGATCGGGGTGTAAGGCATGCGGCAGGCGGGCGAGTCGGCGGGCGCGCAGTATGCCGCATCCGCCGCGGCCAACGATCAGGGCGCGGGCGCCGCCGTGTCCTCGGCCGGGCGCCGCAGCGGCCCGGCCGGCTTCAGCGTGGCCACGCCATGGCCCCGCTCGGCCAGGTATTCCAGCCATTTGCTGAGGAAGGTGTTCATGCGCATGCGGTGACTGATCAGTTCCGCCGGCGGCGGATACAGCCCCATCACGTCCTGCCAGCGGCGGCCGACATAGCAATGCGTGGTCTCGGCCTGGCGCGCATCGCGGTACAGGCGCACGTAGGCCGACGGATCCGGCTCGCCGGTGAGCGGGTCGCACAGGTCGTAGGTGATGCGCAACTCCACCGTGTAGCGGTGGTGCTCGATCACGTCCAGGCGCAGGTCCAGGCCGTCGCCGATCGAGGACAGGTAGCTGCCCACGGCCAGGTCGGACGGCACGAACAGCCGGTTCAGGTGCACGAAGTTCTCGGCGTACAGCCCCATCAGCCAGCCGAATCGGCTCAGCCGGGGGATGCGTTCGCTGCGGGTCAGGGCGTGTTGCATGGAGCCGATGCTACACGCTGCAACGCCGCCGCGGCAGCATTGACGGATCGCCCGCGCCGGCCTACCTTGGAAGTCTCGGCACCGAGGCGCGATCGCCTCACAGATGGGCCGATTTCACGCAGGCGCCACGATCCACGCTGCCGCGCTCAGAACATCTCGCGCTGCAGCCCCAGCGTCGCCAGCACCTTGCTGGAAATCTCCTCGATCGAGGTATGCGTGGTGCTCAGGGTCGGGATCCGCTCCATCCTGAACATGGTCTCGGCCGCGGACACTTCGCGGCGGCACGTCTCCAGGTTGGAATAGCGCGAATTCGGCCGCCGTTCCTGGCGGATCTGCTGCAGCCGATCCGGATCGATGGTTAGCCCGAACAGCTTGCTGCGATACGGACGCAAGCGCGGCGGCAACCGGTCGTGCTCCAGATCCTCCTCGGTCAGCGGATAGTTGGCCGCACGCACGCCGTAGTGCAGCGCCAGGTAGATGCAGGTCGGCGTCTTGCCGGCGCGCGAGACGGCGACCAGAATCAGGTCGGCCTCGTCGTAGTTGATCGCGATGCCGTCGTCGTGGGTCAGCGCGAAGTTCATCGCGTTGATACGCCGGTGGTAGGTCTCGAAATCGACCAGGCCGTGCGCCTGCCCCACCCGCGAATGCCGCGGCGCGTTCAACTCGCGCTCCAGCGGCTCGATGAACGGCGCGAACACGTCGAGCATCAAGGCCCCGCTTTCCGACAGCAGCATGCTCAGCTGCGGATCGACGCAGGAATTGACCACGATCGGCCGCACCTGATAACGCTCGCCCGCGGCATGGATGCGCTGCGCCGCCTCGCGCGCTTTTTCCGGATCGTCTACGAACGACATGCGGTCGGTGACGAAGCTGAAACCGCTGAACTGGGTGAGCAGGCTATGCCCAATGGTTTCAGCGGTGATACCGGTTCCATCGGACACGTAGAACACCGGTCGGATCGTCGACATTGCCTGGATTCTCCTTGCTGAAACCCAACGGATGCCCCCGGCCGCGCTTGTGCCGACTCGGGTGCGCACTGCATGATATCGGCTTCTTCCCCCACGGACGCGGCCACTCTGCCCGCCTCGGGCGATGGCCCAACGGAGCATCGCGCTTGAACGAGAACATCCTTTGGTTGCACGAGTTGCGCCTGACCGACCTGGCCCGCGTCGGCGGCAAGAACTCCTCCCTCGGCGAAATGATCGGCAACCTGGCGGGTTTGGGAGTCTCGGTACCCGGCGGCTTCGCCACCACCGCCGAAGCGTTCAAGGCGTTCGTCGCCCACAACAATCTCTATCAGCGCATCTTCGACAAGCTGGCAACGCTGGACGTGGAAGACGTCGGCGCGCTGACCGTGGCCGGCAAGGAAATCCGCGGCTGGGTCACCGATGCGCCGCTGCAGCCTGAGCTGGATCAGGCGATCCGCGAGGCTTACGCGCAACTGTGTGCAGAGAACGGCGGCGGCGACGTCGCGGTGGCAGTGCGCTCGTCTGCGACGGCAGAAGACCTGCCCGATGCCAGCTTCGCCGGCCAGCAGGAGACCTTCCTCAACGTGACCGGCGCCGACGACGTGCTGCACAAGGTCAAGGAAGTCTTCGCCAGCCTGTACAACGACCGCGCCATCGCCTATCGCGTGCATCACGGCTTCAAGCACGAGGACGTGTTCCTGTCGGCCGGCGTGCAGTTGATGGTGCGCTCCGGCGTCGGCGCTGCCGGCGTGCTGTTCACGCTCGACACCGAGTCCGGTTTCCGCGACGTGGTGTTCGTTACCTCGAGCTTCGGCCTCGGCGAAATGGTCGTGCAGGGCGCGGTCAATCCCGACGAGTTCTACGTCTACAAGCCCACCCTCGCCGCCGGCAAGCCGGCGATCCTGCGCCGCTCGCTGGGCAGCAAGATGATCCGCATGGTGTATTCGGACGTGCCCGGCGAGCGCGTGCGTATCGAGGACACCCCCGCCGAGCTGCGCAACACCTTCTCGATCAGCGACGAGGACGTGCAGGAACTGTCCAAGCAGGCGCTGGTGATCGAGAAGCACTACCAGCGGCCGATGGACATCGAGTGGGCGAAGGACGGCGTCAGCGGCAAGCTGTTCATCGTGCAGGCGCGCCCGGAAACGGTGAAGTCGCGCGGCCATGCCACCCAGATCGAGCGTTTCGCGCTGGAACAGCGCGGCACGGTGATCGCCGAAGGCCGCGCCATCGGCCAGAAGATCGGCGCCGGCGTCGCCCGCGTGGTGCGCAGCCTGGACGACATGAGCCGGGTGCAGCCCGGCGACGTGCTGGTCGCGGACATGACCGATCCGGATTGGGAGCCGGTGATGAAGCGCGCCTCGGCGATCGTCACCAACCGCGGCGGCCGCACCTGCCACGCGGCGATCATCGCCCGCGAGCTGGGCGTGCCGGCAGTGGTCGGCACCGGCAACGCGATGGAACTGATCGAGGACGGCCGCGAGGTGACGGTGAGCTGCGCCGAAGGCGACACCGGCTTCATCTACGCCGACCTGCTGCCGTTCGACCGCACCACCACCGATCTGGGCAACATGCCGCCGGCGCCGCTGAAGATCATGATGAACGTGGCCAACCCGGAGCGCGCGTTCGACTTCGGCCAGTTGCCCAACGCCGGCATCGGCCTGGCGCGGCTGGAAATGATCATCGCCGCGCACATCGGCATCCATCCCAATGCGCTGCTGGAATACGCCAAGCAGGACGCGGCGACCAAGAAGAAGATCGACGAGAAGATCGCCGGCTACGCCGACCCGGTCAGCTTCTACATCAACCGCCTGGCCGAAGGCATCGCCACGCTGACCGCGTCGGTGGCGCCGAACCCGGTGATCGTGCGCCTGTCCGACTTCAAGTCCAACGAGTACGCCAACCTGATCGGCGGCAGCAACTACGAGCCGCACGAAGAGAACCCGATGATCGGCTTCCGCGGCGCCAGCCGCTATGTCGATCCGAGCTTCTCGGCCGCGTTCGCGCTGGAATGCAAGGCGGTGCTCAAGGTCCGCAACGAGATGGGCCTGGACAACATGTGGGTGATGATCCCGTTCGTGCGCACCCTGGAAGAAGGCCGCAAGGTCATCGAGGTGCTGGAGAAGAACGGGCTCAAGCAGGGCGAGAACGGCCTGAAGATCATCATGATGTGCGAGCTGCCGTCCAATGCGCTGCTGGCCGACGAGTTCCTGGAGATCTTCGACGGCTTCTCGATCGGCTCCAACGACCTGACCCAGCTGACCCTGGGCCTGGATCGCGATTCGTCGATCGTGGCGCACCTGTTCGACGAGCGCAACGCCGCGGTCAAGAAGCTGCTGTCGATGGCGATCAAGGCCGCGCGCGCCAAGGGCAAGTACGTCGGCATCTGCGGCCAGGGGCCATCGGACCATCCTGATCTGGCCGAGTGGCTGATGCAGGAAGGCATCGAGTCGGTGTCGCTGAATCCCGACACCGTGGTCGATACCTGGCTGCGCCTGGCCAAGCTGAAAGCCGCCGGCTGATGGGCACGGCAGCAACGTTGCTGGCGGCGGTCGCGGCGGCGACAGCCACCGCACCGGCGGCGCAGACGCGACGACCGTTCAACTGGCGAGACCTCGATTGGGCGCAGTACGCGCTCAACTGGGGCGTGGCGCTGGTCATCCTGGTGCTCGGGATGTGGATCGCCAAGCGCCTGAGCCAGTGGCTGCACCGCGCGCTGGTCCGCGCGCGGGTGGAGACCACGCTCAGCAACTTCCTGCGCAACGTCGCCTATGCCTTGCTGCTGGTACTGGTGTTCGTCACCGCGCTGCAGAAGATCGGCGTGCCGCCGACCTCGCTGTTCGCGGTGCTCGGCGCGGCGGGCCTGGCGGTCGGCCTGGCGCTGAAGGATTCGCTGTCCAACATCGCCTCGGGGGTGATGCTGATCGTGCTGCGGCCGATGCGCGATGGCGACCACGTGGTGGTGGCCGGGCAGGAAGGCATCGTCGACGAGATCCGGATCTTCCAGACCCGCATCCGCAGCTTCGACGAGCGCATGATCACCCTGCCCAACAGCACCATCACCACCGCGCCGATCGTCAACTACAGCACCCTGCCCAATCGGCGCCTGGAGATCACGGTGGGCGTGGGCTATGGCGACGACCTGAAGAAGGCGCAGCAGTTGCTGCTGCAGATCGCGCAGGACAATCCGAACATCCTGGAGACGCCGGCGCCGTTCGTGCAGGTCACCAACCTGGGCGAGAGCACGGTGGACCTGATGCTGTTCGCCTACGCCAGGAACGGCGACTTCGGCGCGGCCAAGAGCAGCACGCTGGAGAACATCCGCAACCAGTTGCTGGAGAACGGGCTCAGCATTCCCTATCCGCAGCGCGATCTGCACGTGTACCACCACGACGCCGATGGGCGGCCGATCGCCGAGCTGTTGCTGAAGGGCGTGACCGACGACGGCGAGACCAAGCAAGGGCCGCCGCTGGCCCGTTGACGCAGATCATTGCGCGAGGCCGCGCCGGACAGGCGCGGCCTGCGTGTCGCGCAGCGCGACTCAGCGTGCGCCGTTGCCCTGCCCGCTCAATGCGCCCATGAACGGGCGGTAGTAGCGCAGCTCGTCGATCGAGTCGTGCACGTCGCTGAGCGCGGTGTGCGAAGAGGTCTTGTTCAGTCCCGAGGCGACCGATGGCGCCCAGCGCCGCGCCAGTTCCTTCAGCGTGGACACGTCCAGGTTGCGGTAGTGGAAGAAGCGCTCCAGCCGCGGCATCTGCCGGTGCAGGAAGCGCCGGTCCTGGCAGATCGAGTTGCCGCACATCGGCGACGCACCCGGCTTGCACCACTGCGCCAGGAATGAAACGGTCTGCGCCTCGGCCTGGCCCAGGGTGGTCTTGCTGTCGAGCACGCGCTGCCACAGCCCGGAATGGCGATGCTGGTTGCGGTTCCACTCGTCCATCGCCTGCAGGGTCTGCAGCGGATGCGCGATGGCGAACTCCGGGCCCTCGGCCAGCACGTTGAGCTGGCTGTCGGTGACCACCGTGGCGATCTCGATGATCGAATCCTTGTCGGTATCCAATCCGGTCATTTCCAGATCGATCCAGATCAGACGATCGTTGTCCACGTGCGGTTCCGCCATATCACCATCCAGTCGTTCGCGGCGGCGCTGCCGGCGCGGGGGTTTCGTATCGGTCGTGCATGATACCGCGCGTGACCCGGCGGCTTCACATTGGCCAGCGCCGCGGCGTTCAACCGCCGAGCAGCGGCTTGCCGCGTTTGGCGCGAAAATAGTTGGTCAGGCGCAGCCCAGCCGGCGCCGCCAGCACTCCGCCGCGCACCTGCACGCGGTGGTTGTGGCGCGGATCGGCAACCAGATCGAACACGCTGCCGCAGGCGCCGGTCTTCGGATCGGCCGCCGCGAACACCAACTGCGCCACGCGCGCATGCACCACCGCCATCGCGCACATCGCGCACGGCTCCAGGGTCACGTACAGCGTGCTGCCGACCAGACGGTGGTTGCCGAGCCTGCGCCCGGCCTGGCGCAGCGCCACAATCTCGGCGTGCGCGCTGGGATCGTGCTCGGCGATGTTGAGGTTCCAGCCCTCGCCCAGCACCTCGTCCTGCGCCGAGACCAGCACCGCACCGACCGGAATCTCGTCGAACTCGCGCTCGGCGCGATCGGCCAGCGCCAGCGCGTGCAGCATCCAGCGCTCGTCGCGCGCGGCGGTGTCGCTGTCGGCGTTCATCGCGCCGCGGCGTGCTTGCGCACGAACTCGGCGAACACCGCCAGCGTGGCTTCGCTGACATGGTGCTCGATGCCCTCGGCGTCGCGCCTCGCGATGTCCTCGTCGATGCCCAGCGCCAGCAGGAACTGCTCCACGGTCTGGTGGCGCTGCCGGCTGGCCGCCGCCAGCGCCTCGCCCTCGGGGGTCAGGAATACGCCGCGATACGGCCGCTGGATTACCCAGCCGCCCTTGACCAGCCGCTTGAGCATCTTCGCCACGGTCGGCTGGGCCACGCCCAGGCGCGCGGCGATGTCCACCTGCCGCGCCTCGCCGCCGTCGGCCAGCAGGTCGGAAATCAGCTCCACATAGTCCTCGATCAGCTCCAGGCGGTGCGCCTCGCGCACCTGGCGGAAGCTCTCGACCTGCACTTCGGCGTCGAGCAGCACCGCCCCCGGTGCCGTCAACTTCCCGCTTTTCTGCATCGCAACGCCCTTGTCCGGTGCCGGCGAACGCCGGCAGCTGCCTATTCTGGCCGAAATCGCGTCTATCGCAGCGATCCGATTTGCCAATGCTAACTAGAATAGCAAGTGCTATATACTCGATCGCGCTCCTCCCACGCACGTTTCCGCCATGGCCGATCCCCTGCCCCTGCCCGATTCCAACGCCGCCTGGCCGCAGGCCAGCGAGCCGCCGCGGCGCAGCCTGGGGCGCATGAACGGCAGCGTCGCCGTGCCCAGCGGCGGGCTCGGCTGGCGCCGCTTCCTGGCCTTCCTGGGGCCGGGCTACATGGTCTCGGTGGGCTACATGGATCCGGGCAACTGGGCCACCGACATCGCTGGCGGCTCGCACTTCGGCTACCTGCTGCTGTCGGTGATCCTGCTGTCGAACCTGATGGCGATCGTGCTGCAGGGGCTGGCGGCGCGGCTGGGCATCGCCACCGGCCGCGACCTGGCGCAGGCCTGCCGCGAGCACTATTCCAAGCCGGTCAACTTCCTGCTGTGGCTGGCCTGCGAGGCGGCGATCGTGGCCTGCGACCTGGCCGAGGTGATCGGCACCGCGATCGCGCTGAAGCTGCTGTTCGGCATCCCGCTGACCCTGGGCGCGATCATCACCGCGATCGACGCACTGCTGGTGCTGTACCTGATGCGGCGCGGCTTCCGCACCCTGGAGGCGTTCGTGATCGCGCTGCTGCTGGTGATCTTCGCCTGCTTCATGGTGCAGATCGTGCTGGCCGCGCCGCCGCTGCACGAGGTACTGGCCGGCTTCATCCCGCGTGCCGAAGTGGTGACCAATCCGGCCGCGCTGTACCTGGCGATCGGCATCATCGGCGCGACGGTGATGCCGCACAACCTGTACCTGCATTCGTCGATCGTGCAGACCCGCGCCTACGAACGCAGCGACGACGGCCGCCGCTCGGCGCTGCGCTGGGCGCTGGCCGACAGCACCATCGCGCTGAGCCTGGCGCTGTTCGTCAACGCCGCGATCCTGGTGTTGGCCGCGGCAGTGTTCCATGCGCACGGCCGTACCGACGTGGAGGAGATCGAGCAGGCCTACGAGCTGCTGGCGCCGATGCTCGGCGTCGGCCTGGCCTCGACCCTGTTCGCGGTGGCGCTGCTGGCCTCGGGCATCAACTCCACGGTGACCGCGACGCTGGCCGGGCAGATCGTGATGGAAGGCTTCCTGCACCTGCGCATCCCGGCCTGGGCGCGGCGCCTGCTGACCCGCGGCCTGGCGATCGTACCGGTGGTGGTGGTGACCTGGCTGTACGGCGAGCAAGGCACCGCCAAGCTGCTGGTGCTGAGCCAGGTGCTGCTGTCGATGCAGCTGCCGTTCGCGGTGATCCCGCTGGTGCGCTTCGTCGCCGACAAACGCAAGATGGGCGCGCTGGTCGCGCCGCGCTGGCTGATCGGGCTGTCGTGGGTCATCGCCGCGCTGATCGTGGCGCTGAACGTGAAACTGCTCGGCGATACCTTGCTGCACTGAGCCGGCGCAAAGACTCAGGCACCGCGCTGACGCGTCTGCCCGAGGCGATTCGGCGCAGGCGCTGGCCGGTGCCAACGGCGCCTGCACTCACGAATACAGGGGCGCCGCTTCCGGTTTGTCCTGGGCGCCGGGATTGGCGCGTACCTGCTGCAACGCCGTGGCCAGTTCGTCCAGCCGGTAGGGTTTGGACAGGATCTGCACGCCTTCGGCCTCGGCCGCAGATTTCGCCGCTTCCGCGTAGCCGCTGGTGAGCAGGATCGGCAGTTCCTGGCGCCGCATGCGGATCTCGTGGACCAGCTCCAGGCCGTTCATGCCGCCGGGCATCATGATGTCGGAGAACACGATGTCCACCACGCGCTCGTTGGCCAACGCGCCCAGCGCCGCGGCCGCGCTGGCCACGCGGGTCACCTGGTAGCCCAGCTGGCGCAGCATTTCGCCGACCAGGGCGGCGACTTCGTCGTCGTCCTCGACCAGCAGCACGTAGCCGGCCTCGCCCGGGGCGCGGCGCGCCACCTGTTGCAGGTCCACCAGGTGCCGCTCGTCCGGCGCCGGCGCGCGGAACGAGCGCGGCAGCAGCAGATGGATCGCGGTGCCCTGCCCGAGTTCGCTGTCGATGTGGATGGAGCCGCCGGATTGCTGCACGAACCCGTGCACCTGGGCCAGGCCCAGGCCCGAGCCCTTGCCGATGTCCTTGGTGGTGTAGAACGGTTCGAACACCCGCGCCTTCACTTCCGGCGCCATGCCGACGCCGGTGTCGACGATCGACAGGCGGATGAAGTCCGGATCGGTCTTGCCCGCGCCCGCCACGTTCTGCGCCCGCACCACGATGGTGCCGCCATTGGGCATCGCATCGCGCGCATTGACCGCCAGATTGAGCACCACCAGCTCCAGCTCGCCCGGATCCACTTCGATCGGCCACAGGCCGTCGGCGAAATCGAAATCCACGTGCACGTCGCCGCGCAGGCTGCGGTCCAGCAGTTCGCGCATGCCGCCGATCTGCCGGGTCAGGTCGACCGGCTCGGGCTTGAGCTCCTGCCGCCGCGAGAACGCCAGCAGCTGCCGGGTCAGCCCGGCGCCGCGCTGCGCGGCCTTCTGCATGCCATCCATCAGCCGCTTGCGCACGCCCGGATCGGCCTGGGTGTCGAGCATCGCCAGGCCGCCGGAGATCACCATCAGCAAATTGTTGAAATCGTGCGCGACGCCACCGGTCAATTGCCCGATGGCCTCGATCTTCTGCGCGTGGCGCAGGGTTTCCTCGACCCGCGCGCGCTCGTCCATCTGCGTGCGCAGCAGGCGATTGGCCTGCTCCAGTTCGCGCGTGCGCGCCACCACCTGCGCCTCCAGCTTCTGCGCCGCCGAGGCCTGTTCGCGCAACAGCGAGCGCACTTCGTACTGACGGGTGCGGGCGCGCAGCGCGGCCTTGATGGTGCTGGTCAAGGTGATGGCCTGCACCGGCCGCTCGAGCAAGGCGACGTTGCGCAGCGAGGCCACCAACTTGCGCCGCCAGGTCACCACGGACGGTTGTTCCTGATGGCTGGTCAGCACCACGAACGGCAGATCGGACCACGTCGGCTGCGCGTCGGCCCAGGCGAACAGCGCGCTCGCATCCTTCCCGAACAGGCCTTCTTCGGCGATGAACACCGCAGCGGCACCGATGTTCAGTTCGCGTACCACGCTGTCCAGATCTACGCAGTTGCAGGCCACCACACCGCCACGCCGCAGCAGTTCCACCGAGGCCCCGCCGTCGCGCCCGATCGGCGCGTAGACCAGGACCCGGCTTTCGCTGGCGTCACTGCTGCTCATGCGCGACGGAGCTCGTGAACGGCAGATCGTTTCCGCTGTAGCGCGGCGTTCCGGAGAAGATGGCGCTGAACTGCGTGATCGGCGGACCGATGTCCAGTCCTTTGCTGCTGAGCCGGAACTCGCGGATGGTGTTCTCGTGGCTGCCGCTGCGCTTCTTCACCACCGACAGCGCCCGGCGCACCGTGCCGTCCACCTCGAAATAGCGCAGCATCAGCACCGAATCGCTGAGGTAACTGAGATCCAGCGGAGTTTCCATTGGCCCGACTAAACCGTGCTGCGCCAGGACCAGGATGGTCAGCACGCCTTGCTGGCCCAGGTAGCTGAGCAACTCGTGCATCTGCAGGATCAGGAAGCGCTCGTCCGGCATCGCATTGAGATAGCCGTTGAGGCTGTCGATGACGATCACCCGCGCATGGTCCACTTCTACGCTGCGGCGCACGTTGGCGGCGAACTGGCCCGGCGACATCTCCGCCGGGTCGATCTGCTGGAAACGGATCAGGCCGTTGTCGAGCTTTTCGTCGAGCGGCAAGCCCAGCGTGCGCGAGCGCGCCTCCACGGTGCTGCGCCCCTCGTCGAAGGCGAAGAACACGCTGTGTTCGCCACGTTCGGCCGCGGCGATGGCATAGGTCAGCGCCAGCGAGGACTTGCCCACGCCGGCCGCGCCCAACAGCAAAGCATTGGTGCCGCGCTCCAGCCCGCCACCGAGCAGCCGGTCCAGTTCGGCATTGCCGCTTGGGACGACCTCCTCGATATGGTGGTGCTTGTAATCGCTCGCGATCAGGCGCGGATAGATTTCCAGGCCGCCCTTCTCGATGGTGAAGTCGTGGAAACCGCCGCGGAACTGGATGCCGCGCATCTTGACCACGCGCAGCCGCCGGCGTTCGGCGCCGTAGTCGATGGCGAGTTGTTCCAGCAACACCACGCCATGGGTGATGGAGTGCAACTGCAGGTCGTTCTGCTGCGAGGACAGGTCGTCGAGCAGGATCACCGTGCACTGCCGGCTGGCGAAGAAATGCTTCAGCGCCAATACCTGGCGGCGATAGCGCAACGGACTCTGCGCGAGCAGGCGCAGCTCGGACAGGCTGTCCAGCACCACCCGCGCCGGGTTGAGCTGCTCGACCTTGTCGAAGATCAGCTTGGTGGTCTCGGTCAGCTCCATTTCCGCCGGATGGAACACGGTGAGCTCGCGCTCCGGATCCAGCACGATCTCCGGCGGCACCAGTTCGAACACATCGATCTGGTTCATGCTCCAGCCGTGGCGGGAGGCCACCAGGCTCAGTTCGCGCTGGGTCTCGGACAAGGTGATGTAGAGCGCCCGTTCGCCATGCCGCGCGCCTTCCAGCAGGAACTGCAGGGCGATCGTGGTCTTGCCGGTGCCAGGGCGGCCTTCGTAGAGATAGAGGCGGTTGGGATCGACGCCGCCGCCGAGGATATTGTCCAGACCCGCACTGCCGGTCGAGATGCGCGGCGGGTCGTCGCCGTACGCGTGATCGGATTGCCGGTGGGCGGTCATAGATGTCCTTGAAGGTTGCGTGTGGATCGAAGGTAAGGTGTTGCCGCTGTCTTGCAAGGGCCGCGCACAGCAACTCGCATCGGAAGCCTCCTTTCGCCAGCATGCCTTGCATGGATGCCGCGACCGGCGCTCGCTCACCTTGGCACGGCGCAACGCTCACGGTTCGGTGAGACCAAAGCACACTACGTTCGGCAAAGTGATGCTTTTGTGTAGACACAGCCCGTGTCGGACCAGTCCCCGCCAGCGCCGTGCAGTGCGGAAAACAGGGCCGCGAACGCCGTCGATCAACGGCCAGGCCCCGATACTCCCCTGTGGCCTGGTCGCGAAACCGATCCGCCCGAGCCGGTTTGCGGTTCGCCAAGACTCGGAACGTCCGGCGAGCGCCTGTCACGCGTGGCCTTCTGGATCCAGCGTCCCCAGCAGGTCGTGCATGCGATACGGCTTGGACAGGAAACGCGCCGTGGGCGGCAAGGGCGGCAGCTGCGACAGCGCATAACCGGACAGCAGGATCGTTAGGCAGGCCGGATTCATCGCCTGCGCGGTGCGCACGACCTCGATGCCGCTGACGCCGCCGGGCATGCTGATGTCGCTGATCACGCAGTCGAACCGCCCGCTGGCCAGTTCCGCCTGCGCCTGGGTTCCGTTGGCCGCTTCGAGGACGTCGAACCCAGCGTCCTTCAGGGCCAGGACCGTCACCATCCGCAGCAGCGCGTCGTCCTCGACATACAGGATCTTTCTCGTGCTCATGGCGTCGTCGCAACCGGAATGTACATGGTGACCAGGGCGCCCTGCCCCTGCCCGCTTTCGATGGTGGCGAACCCGCCGGACTGGCCGGCGAATCCGAACACCTGGCTCAGTCCCAGGCCGCTGCCATTGCCCACATCCTTGGTGGTGAAGAACGGCTCCATGGCGCGCAGCCGCACCTCCTCGGACATGCCCGGGCCATCGTCCTGCACCGCCACGCACACGTAGTCCTGATCGGGCCTGGCTTCCGCGTGCAGGGACAGGTCGGAGCGGCACAGCCGCGTGGAGATCACGATCCGGCCCTGCAGTACCGCGTCGCGCGCGTTCGCGACCAGATTCATCAGCGCCGCTTCGAACTGGCTGGCGTCGACCACCACCGTCGGCAACGCATCGGCGAACTCGAACTCGCAGGTAATGGCGTCGCCGGCCACGCGTCGGTACAGCTCGGCGGCCTCGACGATCAGCGCGTTGACGTCGTTGGGCTCGGGGACCAGGTCCTGCCCGCGGGCGAAGGCCAGCATCTGCTGCGACAACCTGCTGCCCCGCTCCGCCGCAGCGGTCGCCGCCCCGATCAGCACTTGACTGCGCGCGTCGTGCTGGGTCTTGGCCAGCAGGTCCAGGCTGCCGACGATGACCGCCAGCAGATTGTTGAAATCGTGGGCGATGCCCAGCGTCAGGCGGCCGATGGCCTGCACCTTCTGCGCCTGCGCCAGGGCGCGTTCGGCCTTGCGCAGGTCTTCGGCGGCGTTGAATTTCTCGGTGACGTCGCGGGTGACCTTGGCATAGCCGACCAGCATGCCGTCCTTCCAGACCGGATCGATGACCACGCTGGCACGGAACTGCGAACCGTCCTTGCGCACCCGCCAGCCTTCGGCCTCGTAGCGGCCTTCGCGCCTGGCCGCGTCCAGCCCCTTGCGCGGCAAGCCGGCGGCGGTGTCCTGCGGCGTGTAGAACCTGGAAAAGTGCTGGCCGACGATCTCGGCCTCTTCGTAGCCCTTGATATGGCGGCCGCCGGTGTTCCAGCTGAGGATGAAGCCTTCCGGGTCGAGCATGTAGATCGCGTAGTCGGTCACGCTCTGCAAGAGCAGACGGTCTGCTTCGGTTGCGAGCGGAGTGCGCATTCAAGCCAGATGATGCGGTGAAGTCGACCCCAAAATAGCGAGCCATTTGTTAGTTTTTTGTGGAACCAGCCACTCTCCCGCCGCGTAACGCCGCGCATTCGCTGCGGCCCACAGTCCGTCGTTGCGGAACCCGCATCGCGTGGCTCCGGTGATGCAGGGCTCGGATGCCCGCACCCTGCGACCACAGGCGGCCGCGATTGCTGCGCGAGCGTCCAGTCGAATGACGCCGCAACACGAATGCCCGTGCCGCCCTGGCAGAGGCTTCAACGCGCGAAACGCCAATAGTCGAAATCGAACAGCGATGGCTCCGCGCCGCCTTTGAACAGCATGTACAGATCGTGCGTGCCGGCAGCGCCGGACACCGACGCCGTGCGTTCCTGCCAGCGCCCCGCAGCATCGCTCGCGCCGACCTGCAGCGTGCCGATCGGCGGACCGTCCACGCCGTCGAGCCGCAGCTCGATCGACGATTGCGCAACCGCGTTGGCGACGCTGGCGACAAAACGCTTGGCGCCCGGCGTGCCGAAGTCGACGCCGGCAACCTTGATGTAGCTGCGGTCGGCGATGCGTGTGACGTACATACCGGTAGCCGCGTCGCCTGCGGTGTCTACACCCGGCGCCCAGTCGTACGGCCGGTCGCGGTCGCGCTTGAGCCGCGACGTCCAGGCGATCGTCTCGGCCTCCACCCGCGTGTACGGATCGATGGTGCCGAGCTGCGCCACCCCCTTGCGGTCCCACCACGGCTGCTTGGGAATGCTGCCGTCTGGCCGGTACTGGAACCTGGTGACGGTGACCGAGCGGCGTTCGTGATGGATCGGCGTCGTTTCGAAGTTGAGCCAGTAGTTGAAGCCGAACAGATAGGAGCCGCCCTTGTAGTCGACGATGCCGGGATGGTTGCCGGTAGAGCCCTGGTTCGGGTCCATGATCTTGCCCTTGTGCACCCATGGACCGGTCGGGCCGTCGCTCATCGCATAGCCGATCCCTTCCGGGCAACAGGTCGACGCGTAGGCCATGTAGTAGCGGCCGCCGCGCTTGTAGAACCACGGCCCCTCCTGATAGTCCGCCGGCTTGCTCTGCACTTTGGTGATCGGGCCGGAATAGGACACCATGTCGGGGTTGAGCCTGACGTACCACAGGTCCGGGTTGCCCCAGTACAGGTACGCCTGGCCGTCGTCGTCGATCCACACGGTCGGGTCGAAGAAGCCCTCGGCCGGCGCGATCAGCGGCTTGCCCAGCGCATCGCGGAATGGCCCGTCGGGCGTGTCGGCCACGGCGACCGCGATGACGTTCTTGGGCGAACCGGCCACGCTGATCGGCACATACAGATAGAACCTGCCGCCGCGCGCGACCACCTGCGGCGCCCAGGCATCGTTGCTCTGCACCGCCCACGGAAAGGTCTTGAGCGAGGCGACCACGCCGCGGTCGGTCCAGTTGACCAGGTCGGTGGAACGGTACAGCCGCCAGTCGAGCATCTTGAAGCCGGCGGCATCGTCCTCGTCATGGCTGGTGTACAGATACAGGACGCCGTCGTGGACCAGCGGCGCCGGGTCCGCCGTGAACCGGGTCTGCACGATGGGGTTGTCGGCGCGCGCCGTCGCCAGCGGCAGGCCGATGGCGAGGACCAGCGCGGCGAACATGGCGGGTTTCGACAACGGCGTACTCCTCCGGACACCGACGCAGGGAGATTTCAGAACCGGACGGTGACGGGGGCGCCGGTGTAGGAAATGCGTTTGGTGGCCGCTGCCGGCTCCATGCCGCCTTTGGCGGCGCCGTCCATCAGCACGACGTCGAGTTCGCGCTGCGCGGTCATGCCGGGAAAGCCGCCGCGCCGCGCGCCGATGCTCAGCGTTCTGGTCGCATCGTTCCAGACCAGATCGTAGGTGGCATGGGCGCCCTTTTCATAGGCATAGGTCTCGTTGTCGTCCTCGTACAGGGTGAAGCGTGCGTTCGCGCCCGGATAGATCCGTACCTCGTACGGCGCCCCCGGCGCTTGCGTGGCGTATTGCACCTGCGGCCCCATCGGCACGATCGATCCGGCCCGCACGTAGAGCGGCAGCAGATCCAGCGGCGTGCGCCGTGAGACGTGGCGGCCGCCATCGAAGCGCTGATTGGTCCAGAAGTCGTACCAGTCCGCGCCCTTGGGCAGATAGGTGTCGACGTTGTCGTCGAGGGCGGCGCGCGGCGCGTTCAGCGCCTGCCGCTCGCTCGGCGTTCTCCACGCCAGGCGCAGCATGCGCTCGGCATCGCCCTGGTAATACTCGAGCCCGAGCCTGACCAACTGGCCCTTGCGCAGCGCGACCGTCGTTGCCTTGTAGCGCGCAGCGCCGGCGTCCCAATCCTGCACGACGGTCTTGCCGTCGAGCATCAGCCGGAAACCGTCGTCGCCTTCGACCCCGATCTCGTATTCCCCTTCTTCAGGCGCGGTCAGCGTGCCCTGCCAACGTGCGGAGAAGTGCTTCAGGCCGGAAAGGCCGGCCGGCACCTCGGCCAGCGGCGGATCGGGCCAGGTGTGGTCCACCTTCGGATCGACGAAGCGGCTCTTGGGCGTCTGGAAATTCTCGCCTTCGAAATACTGGCCAGCCAGGCCCGGCTTCCCGTCCGGCGTGCGCAGCACCTCGCCCGGGATGGTCGTCGCAGGCGGCGGTTCGACGTGGTACATCGCCCGCGTCACCGGATGGACGAGGAAGGCGCCGCCGAACATGAAGGTATCGTCGATGGTGTCGGTGGCGCGATCGTCGGGGAAATCCATCATCAGCGGCCGCATCAGCGTGTAGCCGTCCGCGGTCACCTTCCAGCTGAGGCTGTAGATATAGGGCAGCATGCGATAGCGCAGCTGCGTGCTCTTGAGCAGCGAGGCATAGACCGCCGGGTCCGTCGACTTGAACCGGTACGGCTCGCGCTCGACGTTGGTGCCGTGGATCCGCATGAGCGGATTGAACGCCGAGAACTGCAGCCAGCGCGCATAGAGTTCGCGCCAGGCCGGGTTGCCTTCGCCGCCGGGGAAATCGGCGACGAAGAAGCCGCCCGTGTCCTGGGTCCAGTAGGGATTGCCGGTCACGGTCACATTGACGCCTTCGGCGACCTGCTGCTGCAGCGTCTTCCAACTGGCGTAGATGTCGCCGCTCCAGGACGCCGCCGCGGTGCGCTGCGCGCCCGCCCACGCCGAGCGGGTCAGCGTGAACACGCGCTTGTCGCTGGTCGCGCGCTGGCCGTCGTAGGTGCCCTGCGTGGTGAGCAGCGAATAGGGATTGAGGTAACGGGTGAAGTCGCCCAGGGCGTTGGACCCCAGCGCCTTGGTGTCGCGGATATTGTCCTGCGCGTTCCACATGGCGCTGCTGACTTCGATCTCGGTCCCATCCATCCACAGCGCATCGACGCCCTTGTCGAGCAGGCCCGACTTGATGTGCTTGAAGTAGATCTGCCGCCCCAGCGGACTGTAGGCGTCGTAGACGCGCGCGTGCTTGGAGATCCAGTGCAGCGGCGCGAAACGCAACTGGTGCTGGTCCAGTTCGTGGGCCAGCGCGGTATCGTCGCCGACCGAGGGCCAGATCGACACCATCAGCTTCATGTGCATGTCGTGCACCTGGCGCGCCATGCCGGCAGGATCGGGATAGCGGACCGGATCCCAGGTCATGCCGCTCCAGCTGCCGTCCTTGTCCGATCCCCAGTACTGCCAGTCCTGCACGATGTAGTCGAGCGGGAATCCGTCGTTGCGGAAGCTGCGGGCGACGTCGAGCAACTGCTCCTGGGTCTTGTAGCGTTCCTTGCTCATGAACAGGCCGAACGCCTGCTTCGGATACATCGGCGCCTGGCCGGTCAGCGCCCGGTAGGCCGCGACCACCGCATCGGGGGTGTCGCCGCCCATGAAGTAGTAATCGACGCCGCCGGGCGCGCTTTCGGCCCACATCGATGCGCCGTCCGCATCGTCCTTGAAGCGCATCTGCGAGTAGGTGTCCCACAGGATCCCGTAGCGGCGCGAGGACATCAGCACGGGAATGACGATGCCCACGTTGGTCTGCACCAGCAGCAGTTCCTTGCCGCGCCGATTGCTGCTCTGCTCGCCGAGGAAACCCAGGCCGTAGATCGCCTCGTCCGGGCGCAAGGTGAAGCGGTTGGCCGCCTCGAACGTCGGCGCGCCCGACACCACGACCTTGTTCAAGGTCTGCGGCGCATCGCTGGTTTCTTCGGTATAGAGCTTGCCCGCAGCGTCGAGAAAACGCACCGCGCCGGTCTTCTTGCTGATTTCAACGCGCAGCGCGGCGCTCTTGAGCGTCAGCGTCTCCGCAGTCTCGCTGGTGGCGAAGGGGATGGGGTGCGGCTTGCCGATCACCGCCAGGCTGGGAGCAGTCCAGTAATTCTCTCCAAGGTTCGCATTCACGCGAACGGTCTGCGGCCCGTAGAAGATCACGTTCTTGGCGATCTGGCCGATTCGGACCTGGACCCCTTGCTGCAGCCGCGTATACGCGAACGACTCACCGCGTCCGGTCGCGACAGCGCGCAGATGTCCGCGCGCATCCAAGCCGGTTTCCGTCGCGCTTGCAGCCTGCTTCGCTCCGGCAGCGAACGCTGCCGGAATGGATACCGCAAGCCCGAAGGCCAGGAGCGCCGCCGCCAGAAACCTCTGTCGCCCTATCCGCATGTGCCACTCCCTCGTCGCCCGTCGTGGGCGCATGGCGTTCGCTTTCCGAAAAAAGTGTACGCGATGCGCTCGTGCGATCAACCGAAGGTTGCAACTGCATCCATGCGGTCCCGGCCCATGGGATCGCATCGGCCCGCGGCGGCAGCATGCCTGCGATCTGCCTTGATGGCATGACCGTCAAGCAGTCATTCGTACCTCACGGTCCACGAGCCGCTACCGCGTCGGAAGACATCGGTTGCCAGCCGCCACCGAGCGCACGGAACGCGGCGACGGCGGCTCGCGCCGATTCGGTCTGCGCCTGCGCTCTCGCGTCGGACGCGTTCAACAGCGATGCGTCGGCATGCAGCACGTCGATCAGGCTCGCGGTCCCGCGCTGGTACGCGGTAAACGCCAATCCCCTGGCCCGGGTCAGCGATGTCTCGCCTTGCTGCAACAGCGTGGCCTGGTCCCGACGATTGACCAATGCCGAAAAGGCGTTCTCGACATCCTCGGTCGCGCGCAGAACCGCTTGGCGATAGGCGGCCAAGGCCTCGGCATCCTGTCCCTTGGCCAGATCGATCTGCGCATTGATGCGGCCGAAATCGAAAAGCCGCCAGCGCAGTCCCAACACACCTGCCGTCTGGCTGGCGCCGCTGGTGAACAGATTGCCGCTGGATACCGCGGTGGCGCTTCCCAGCAAGCCGCTCAACGAGAACTTCGGGTAATACTCCGCGACCGCCTCACCGATGCGGGCATTGGCCGCCGCGAGCCGGCGTTCTGCGACGACGAGGTCGGGGCGACGTTGCAGCAGGTCGGCCGGGGACCCCATCCCGGCAATTGCTGGCGTCGCCGGAATCGGCGCGGCGGCTTCCAGTTCGGCGCGATGCGTCCCAGGCGGGACACCCAGCATCACATCCAAGGCGTTCATCGCCACATCCAGGCCCGTCTGCAGGCCGGGAACCGTCGCCTGCACTTGCGACAGCGCGCCTTCCGTCTGCCGCACTTCGTACTCGGCAGCCAGTCCCTTGTTGTAGAGCAGGCCGACTTTCGCCAGCAGCTCCTGCTGGGTCCCGACCTGGCGCCGGGCGATGTCGAGGCGCGTCTGCAGGCCGCGGATGGTGATGTAGATGTCGGCGGTCTGCGCGGCTACCGCCAACCGCACTGCCCCGGCACCGGCTTGCGAGGCTTGATAGTCGGCCAATGCCGCCTCATGGCCACGCCGCAGGCCGCCGAACACGTCCGCCTCCCAGCCTGCCTCCAGGTCCAACTCGTAGGCGCTTCCCAATCTGTCGTATCCGGGCGCGGCATCGAGCACCTGCCCCAACGGGGTTTCCAGCGACTGGCGCGCGCGCGCCGTCGAACCACTGACGGCTGCCGACGGAAGCAGGGCTGCGTTGGCCACGCCAAGCCCGGCGCGTGCCTGGGCGACGCGCGCGGCCGCCTGCGCCAGGTCCAGGTTCTGCTCGAGCGCCGACGCCACCAGGCGCGTCAGCAACGGATCGTCGAAGCCTTGCCACCATGCCGCCAGGTCGACCGCAGACGGGCCGTTGGCCTGCCCGGCCTGCGTCTGTCCGACGTAGTGGCTGGGCAGCGGCGCCTCGGGTCGGCGGTAGTCGGGGCCGACCGCGCAGCCGGCCGTCACGCCGGCGCAGAGCAAAAGGACGAGAGAGCGACGGAACTGCATGGCGATCCTGAAAGCCGGCTGATGTGACCATATTACGAAATGGTCACTATTTGTCAAATCCACGGGCCGCGCGGTACGCTGTGGCCATGACCAAGACCCTTTCTCCCGCGCCCCAACCCAGGGGACCTTCGGACCACGATGTCCGAGACCAGATCGTCGAGGCGGCGACCGAATATTTCGGCCTGTACGGCTACGACAAGACGACCGTTTCCGACCTGGCCAAAGCGATCGGCTTTTCCAAGGCCTACATCTACAAGTTCTTCGATTCCAAGCAGGCGATCGGCGAGGTCATCTGCTCCAATCGCCTCAGCGCGATCATGGCCGCGGTCGACGAAGCCGTCGCCGGCGCGCCTTCCGCCTCCGAGCGCTTGAGACGCGTTTTCAAGGCTCTTGTGGAGTCCGGCAGCGAACTGTTCTTCGACGATCGCAAGCTCTACGACATCGCCAGGACCTCGGCCGCCGAATCCTGGCCCTCCGCCCGCGCCTACGAAGAGCACATCAAGGCCCTGGTCCTGCAGATCGTGCGCGACGGTCGCGAAGCCGGCGAATTCGAGCGCAAGACCCCGCTGGACGAGACAGCCGGCGCCATCTACCTGGTCATGCGCCCGTTCATCAATCCGCTGTTGCTGCAGCACAACCTGGACAACGCCGCCGAGGCGGCGGGCCAGTTGTCCGGCCTGATCCTGCGCAGCCTGTCGCCCTGACCCCTTGTTGTGACTATTGACCATTTTGGTCACAGGTATAGAATGGACGCCCTATCCCGTCAGGAAGGGTTCCCATGCTTCGGCGCCAGTTTGTTGCGTATGCCATCTGCCTGTTGCCTCTTGTCCTAGCGGCATGCGGTAACGAACATGCCGCCGATCCGCGTACGGAGGCGCCGCTGGTCAGGGTCAGGGCCGTCCACGGCGGTGCCGCCGCGCCGCGGTCGTTCACGGGGGTCGTCGCGGCCCGGATCCAAAGCGATCTGGCGTTTCGCGTGCCGGGCAAGGTGCTCGAGCGCCTGGTCGATACCGGCCAGACCGTCAAGCGCGGCCAGGCGCTCATGCGCATGGACCCGATCGACCTGGGCCTGCAGGCGCAGGCGCAGCAGGAAACGGTCGCCGCAGCCCGGGCGCGCGCCACGCAGACCGCCGACGATGCGGCGCGCTATCGCGACCTGGTCGCCGAAGGCGCCGTCTCGGCGTCCGCCTACGATCAGATCAAGGCCGCCGCCGACACGGCGCGGGCGCAACTCAAGGCGGCCGAGGCGCAAGCCGGCGTCGCCAGGAACGCGTCCGGCTATGCCGTCCTGCTCGCCGACGCCGATGGCGTGGTCGTGGAGACGCTGGCCGAACCGGGGCAAGTGGTCGGCGCCGGGCAGCCGGTGATGCGCCTGGCGCATGCGGGCCAGCGCGAAGCCATCGTGCAATTGCCGGAGACGCTGCGGCCGGCTGTGGGTTCGCTGGCGCATGCCAGGCTGTACGGCGATCGCCAGGCCGCGGTGCCGGCGACCTTGCGGCAGCTGTCCGATGCGGCCGATCGGCTGACCCGCACCTACGAGGCCAGGTACGTGCTCGACGGCGCGTTGGCCCGGGCGCCGCTGGGCGCCACCGTCACCGTCGAAATCCCGACCGGCACGGACGCCGCCGCTTCGCTGCAAGTCCCGATCGGCGCCGTGTTCGATCCAGGCAAGGGCCCGGGCGTGTGGGCCGTCGAGGGCAAGCCTGCAAAGGTCGTCTGGCGCTCGGTCCAGGTGCTCGGCCTGACCGACGAGGTGGCGCAGGTGAAAGGCAATCTCCAGGCTGGCGACCAAGTGGTGTCGCTGGGCGCACATCTGCTGCGCGAAGGCCAACTGGTCAGGCCGATCGGCCAGGGCCAGGCGCTGGCCGGCGGAGCGCGTCCATGAGCGAGGGGCGTTTCAATCTGTCGGCGCTGGCGGTGCGCGAGCGTTCGATCACGCTGTTCCTGATCTTCCTGATCTCCGTTGCCGGCGTGCTCGCGTTCTTCCAGCTCGGACGCGCGGAAGATCCGCCGTTCACGATCAAGCAGATGACGGTCGTCACCGCCTGGCCGGGCGCGACCGCGCAGGAGATGCAGGACCAGGTCGCCGAACCGCTGGAAAAACGCCTGCAGGAACTGCGCTGGTACGACCGCGCGGAAACCTATACGCGCCCCGGCCTGGCCTTCACCATGATTTCGCTGCTCGACAGCACCCCGCCTGCGCAGGTGCAGGAAGAGTTCTATCAGGCCCGCAAGAAACTCGGCGACGAGGCCAGGAAACTGCCGGCCGGCGTCATCGGCCCCATGCTCAACGACGAGTACGCCGACGTGACCTTCGCGCTGTTCGCGCTCAAGGCCAAGGGCGAACCGCAACGGCTGCTGGTGCGCGACGCCGAGACGCTGCGCCAGCAATTGCTGCACGTTGCGGGGGTGAAGAAGGTCAACATCATAGGCGAGCAGCCCGAGCGCATCTTCGTCTCCTTCTCCCACGACCGCCTGGCCACGCTGGGCGTCGCGCCGCAGGACATCTTCGCCGCGCTCAACAGCCAGAACGTGCTGACCCCGGCCGGCTCCATCCAGACCAAGGGACCGCAGGTCTTCCTGCGCGTCGATGGCGCGTTCGACAGCCTGGAGAAGATCCGGCAGACCCCGATCGTCGCCCAGGGACGGACGCTGAAGCTGTCGGATGTGGCGACCGTGGAACGCGGCTACGAGGATCCCGCCACCTTCCTGGTCCGCAACAACGGCGAACCTGCGCTGCTGCTGGGCGTGGTGATGCGCGAGGACTGGAACGGCCTGGATCTGGGCAAGGCGCTGGAGGCGGAAGTGGCCAAGGTCAACGCCGGGTTGCCGCTGGGCATGACGCTGAGCAAGGTGACCGACCAGGCCGTCAACATCGGTTCGGCGGTCGACGAGTTCATGGTCAAGTTCTTCGTCGCCCTGCTGGTGGTGATGGTGGTGTGCTTCGTCAGCATGGGCTGGCGTGTCGGCCTCGTGGTCGCCGCGGCGGTACCGCTGACGCTGGCGGCGGTATTCGTGGTCATGGCCGCGAGCGGCAAGAACTTCGACCGCATCACGCTCGGCTCGCTGATCCTGGCGCTGGGCCTGCTGGTGGACGACGCCATCATCGCCATCGAAATGATGGTGGTGAAGATGGAGGAAGGCTATAGCCGCGTCGCCGCCTCGGCCTATGCGTGGAGCCATACGGCGGCGCCCATGCTGTCCGGCACGCTGGTCACGGCCGTGGGCTTCATGCCCAACGGGTTCGCGCGCTCCACGGCCGGCGAATACACCAGCAACATGTTCTGGATCGTCGGCATCGCCCTGATCGCGTCCTGGGTCGTCGCGGTGGTGTTCACTCCCTACCTGGGCGTGAAGCTGCTGCCGGACATCAAGAAGATCGAAGGCGGCCACGCCGCCATCTACGACACCCGCCACTACAACCGCTTCCGGCAGGTGCTCGGGCGCGTCATCGCGCGCAAATGGCTGGTCGCCGGCACGGTGCTCGGGCTGTTCGCGCTGTCCATCGTCGGCATGGGCGTGGTCAACAAGCAGTTCTTCCCGACCTCCGACCGGCCCGAGGTGCTGGTCGAGGTACAGATGCCCTACGGCACCTCGATCGAGCAGACCAGTGCGGCGACGGCGAAGGTCGAAGCCTGGCTGGCGAAACAGAAGGAAGCGCGGATCGTGACGTCCTACATCGGCCAGGGCGCGCCACGGTTCTTCCTGGCGATGTCGCCCGAACTGCCTGATCCGTCGTTCGCCAAGATCGTGGTGCTCGCCGGCGACGACAAGCAACGCGAAGTGCTCAAGTTCAGGCTGCGCCGGGCCGTGGCCGACGGCTTGGCGCCGGAGGCACAGGTGCGCGCCACCCAGATCGTGTTCGGGCCGCCTTCGCCGTTTCCGGTGGCGTATCGCGTCATGGGGCCCGACCCGGACGTGCTGCGCAAGATCGCAGGCGACGTCGCCGATGTCATGCATGCCAGCCCGATGATGCGCACGGTCAATACGGATTGGGGGCCGCGCGTCCCCACCTTGCGCTTCACCCTCGACCAGGACCGGCTCCAGGCCGTCGGGCTGACCTCCAGCGCCGTGGCCTCGCAGCTGCAGTTCCTGTTGAGCGGCGTGCCGCTGACCGAGGTGCGCGAGGACATCCGTTCTGTGCAGGTGCTGGGACGCGCGGCCGGCGAGATCCGTTTCGATCCGGCGAAGATCGCCGGCTTCACGCTGGTCGGAGCGGCAGGACAGCGCATCCCGCTGTCCCAGGCCGGCAGCGTCGATGTGCGCATGGAGGATCCCATCCTGCGCCGCCGCGATCGCACGCCGACCATCACCGTCCGCGGCGACATCGCCGAAGGCCTGCAGCCCCCGGACGTTTCCACCGCCATCATGGGCCAACTGCAGCCGATCATCGGCACGCTTCCGCCCGGCTACCGGATCGAACAGGCGGGCTCGATCGAGGAGGCCGGCAAGGCCACCAAGGCGATGCTGCCGCTGTTCCCGATCATGGTCGCGCTCACCCTGCTCATCATCATCTTGCAGGTGCGTTCGATCGCGGCCATGGTCATGGTGTTCGCCACCAGTCCGCTCGGCCTGATCGGCGTCGCGCCGACGCTGCTCGTGTTCCAGCAGCCCTTCGGCATCAATGCGCTGGTCGGCCTGATCGCGCTGTCGGGCATCCTGATGCGCAACACGCTGATCCTGATCGGACAGATCCACCACAACGAACAGGAAGGGCTGAGCCCGTTCGATGCGGTCGTCGAAGCCACCGTGCAGCGCGCGCGGCCGGTGATCCTGACCGCGCTGGCCGCGATCCTGGCGTTCATCCCGCTGACCCATTCGGTGTTCTGGGGCACCCTCGCCTACACGCTGATCGGCGGCACCTTCGCCGGGACGGTTCTGACCCTGGTGTTCCTGCCGGCCATGTACTCCATCTGGTTCCGGATCAGGCCGGAACCTTCGCGCTGATCAAGGCTTCACGAATCGATAGGCGAAGCGATCGGTCTCGCCCTTTACCAGGGGATCGAACACTTTGACCGAGTGCGGATCGTCGCGGTTCGCGAGCAGGCCGGTTTCCGCCTCCAGCACGAAGCCTGCCGCCTCCACCTCCTCGCGGACGGATGCAGGCTCGATCCGATGCAGCGACGAGGCCTCGCTCGTACCCGCACCGACAGCGGCGGCATGGTCGACGATGACGTAGGACCCGCCGGGCCGCAGCCGCGCGTAGACGGCTCGATTGAAGCGCGCCGCGGTCGCGCCCCTGGCCTGGATCAGCGCGGTATGCAGATCGTGGTAGAACAGGTGCAGCCACAGCACATCTGCCGGCTGCATGGCCTCCGGCATCGCCACGAGGTCCGCCGAGACGACTTCGACGTTGTCTCGGCCCGGCTCCTTCGCAAGCGCGCGCATGCGGCCGACCGGATCGTTGCTGAAGTGCGCGACTTCGGCCGGCACGACGCTGTAGACCCGTCCTGCGGGTCCCACGATGTCGGAGAACAGACGGGTCCAGTCGCCGTCGCCTGGGTAGATGTCGATGACAGTGGAGCCTGCATCGACACGTGCGAACCGGATCAATTCGGATAGTTTGGATTGGTCGTACATCGCGATCTCCGTTACGGTTGGGTATTCGGCCAGTGCGTGACCTGCGAGTGGGCGATCCACGGCTGATTCACCGTTTACCCGGACCCGGCGGCCGCACGCGGCCAGCGCTAAGCGAGCCCGGACGCGTCCATCCGCGAGGCCCGCGCCAGTGCCTGGGTGTCGATGTATTCGCGGATGCTGGCCAGTCTGCCGTCACGGACGGTGATGGCGAAGATCCAGTTGTCCTCGAACCTCTTGTCCGTGGCTTTGACCTTCCCGCTGGCGAAGCCGACGACCAGAACCCGGTCGCCTTGCGCTACGAACTCACGGGGTTGCGTGGACGTTTCCATCGACCTGGATGCCGTCTCAAGCAACTCCGCCAGCCCCGCGTGTCCGCGATACGTGCCGGCCAGCGGCCATTCTTCGCCCGGGACGATCCACTCGATGTCTTCGGCGACCAGCGCCAGCAGACCCTGCCTGTCGCCGCGGCCGAGTGCGGCGAAGAAGTCCTTCACGGTCTGGATGTTCTTCTCGGTACTCATGGGAATGTCTCCTTTGCTTCGGATCGGATCGCGCTCGATTGCGGGCGTCCCGCCCCTGCTGGGCGGGGACGCCGTGTTCATCAGTCGAACTTGACCAAGTCCTTGAAGATCAGTGGACCCCAGCTGTTCCCGCGTGCCTGGACCAGCAGCCCGCCTTCCGAAAGCCCGCCAAGTTTGACTGGCGAGAAACCGAGTTCTTCCGCAAGCGCAGCGATTTCCGCTGCGGCAGCGTCATCGTCGCTCGCCAGGAACACGACTCTCCTGCCGCCATGTACCGCGGGGGCCTGGGCGAGGACCGCGGCGCCCAGATGATTGAAGCCCTTGACCAGCCGTCCGCCAGAGAAGGCTTGCGCGACGGCCTTGGAAGAAGGCTGTCCCCCCAGTTCCTCGGTGGGCACGCCGTAGGCATTGGTCACATCGACGATGGTCTTCCCCTGCCAGCTGGGGAGCGCTTTGGCGACATCCGGGTGCGACTCGAAACGGACCGCCAAAAAGACGATGTCCGCCTTGACCGCTTCCGCCAGCGTGTTGGGGATGATCGTGGGGCCGATCGCGGCTGCAGCGGACGCGAAATTTTCCGGAGCGCGCGTGGTGGCAACGGACACTTCGATGCCGTTGCGCGCGAACGCCTTGGCCAGCGCCTGGCCGACATTGCCGAAGCCGATGATTGCGTAGTTCATAGATCCTCCTGTTGGTTCACCGCGACCTGCGGGCTCCGACTGTCGAATGGAGCGACCGCCGGACGCAGCGCGTCAGAGTTGCGCCAGGCCGCCGTCGACGGCGACCTCGCTGGCGGTCATGAAGCTGCTGTCCGACGACGCGAGAAAGGCGGCCACGGCGCCGATCTCGGCCGGATCGGCCATGCGCTGCAGCGGCGTCATCGCGGCGAAGACCTTCTGGCCCTCCTCGCCCAGCGCCGCCTTCGCCAGCTCGGTCGCCGTCGCCCCGGGCGACAGCACGTTGACCCGGATCCCGGTGCCCTTCAGGTCCTCCGCCCAGGTCCGCGCGAGGTTGCGCACCGCCGCCTTGCTCGCGCTGTAGGCGCTCATTCCCGGGGCGCCCGTGGTGCCGGCGCTCGATCCGGTCAGGATGATCGAACCGCCCTCGCCCATCAGCGGCAGCGCCTTCTGCACCGTGAAGATCGTCCCCTTCACGTTGGTGTCGAAGGTTTCGTCGAGGTGCGCGGCGGTGATCTCGCCGAGCCGAAGCTGGCTTCCCGCCCCTGCATTGGCGAAGACGATGTCGAGCGTCCCGCGCTCGGCCTTCACCGCTGCGTAGAGCCGATCGAGGTCGGCCTCGTCCGCGACCGAGCCCTGCACCGCGCGGGCATTGGGCCCGAGCTCGGCCACAGCGGCGTCGAGCGCTTCCTGCCGGCGGCCGAAGAGGAAGACCAAGGCGCCCTCCTCGACGAAGCGCTTCGCTGCGGCGCGGCCGATGCCCGTGGCGCCGCCGGTGATGACTGCAACCTTACCTTCAAGCTTTCCCATGACCTTCTCCTGTCGTGTCGGACAGCGTGTCTGCCCGGTTGGCAGAAGTGCGCTGTGTCTGTGCGGTGCGCTGAGCCAGGACTTCTGGCTCGCTCGATCCGGATCAGCGATCCAACTATATGGATCACTGATCCATTTGTCAAACGCAGGGAGACGACATCGGGTCTTTTGTTTCAATTTGTACAAGCGCGCGGTATCTTATGGATCACTGATCCACATGTGACCGCATCCTCCGGACCACTGATCCATTTGTCAAGGCAACCCATGCGCGCCGACGCCAGAAAAAACTACAGCCATCTCCTTGCCGTCGCGCGGGACGTCGTGACCGAGCATGGTGCCGACGCGTCCATGCGCGATATCGCCCGTCGCGCCGAGGTGGGATTGGCCACGCTGCTGCGTCATTTCCCGACGCGGGAAGCCTTGTTCGAAGCGTTGCTGCGCATGAATCTGGAGGCGCTGACGCAGAAGGCAGGCGAACTCGAAGCGTCGAGCCCACCCGACGAGGCGCTCGTGTCCTGGTTTCGCGAAGGGGTGGCGTTCACCCATAGCTACAGCGGCGTCGTCGCCTTGATGGCGAGCGCCCACGCAGACCCGGAGTCCGCGCTCTACGCGACATGCGCGGCGGTGCACGCGGCAGGCGCGCGCCTGTTGCTGCGCGCTCAGGCCGAGGGAACGGCGCGTGCCGACATGGACGGGACCGACCTGTTCGCGCTCATGTCGGCGCTCGCCTGGCTGGTCGGCCAACCCGGATTCGCGCCACGGGCCGACCATCTGTTTGACATGATCGCCGGCACCATCCTGATGACTCGGTCGAGCGACGGTGCCGACACGCCAGCGCGCTGATCGGATCGGCGCTCGGATCCGGCGAGGGTCCGGTCGGCTTGCGGATGGTCCGCGCGATCTTCGTCCGTGATCGACGAAGATCCGAAAACCCGCACGCGCTACCGCACGGTATTCGACGCCTTCCGTGGGATTTGCATGTCCCGATCCGCAGCGACCCAAACCGAAGGCATTGCCCGTGACGTTCGCCGCAAATTCGCTGCGGCTGGAGCCGCTGATCTCGGACGCGCTCCTGGAAGGTCGGGCGCTGCGAGCGCGAGATCGGGGGATTCGAAACTGCGCTTGGCTTCCCTGCCCGAGAAGCCGACGTACATCATCGAAGGAGTTATGACATGAGTGCAGCAGCGTTCGCTTGGCGACGCGCTTGGGGGCTGATCGTCGCGGCAACGACGTGTTTTGCCGGCGTTTCCGCGGCCGCCGGGCAAACGGCGACGCTCCCGGTGCAGACGCTGGAGAGTCCGCCGATCGCGCGCCCGGTCGACCACCTCTTTGCCGGCACGATCGAACTCGAGGTCGAACAGGCCGATGTCGCGCACAAGCTGTTCGTCGTTCGTGAGCGCATCCCGGTACAGCAGGCGGGCACCATGACCCTGCTCTATCCACGCTGGGAGGCGGCGAGCCATGGACCGAGCCTGTCGGTGGTCGATCTCGCCGGGCTGAAGGCGGAGGCCGATGGCCGGCCGCTGGCATGGCGCCGCAACCCGCTCGATCCGCACGCCTTCGACCTGGAGCTGCCCGTTGGAGCGCGGACGATCGAGGTGCGGTTTCAGATCGTGGGTGCCGACGATGCGCTCTCGCCGGATCTGGTGGTCGTGCCCTGGCAGCGGCTGATCCTCTACCCGGCCGGCTGGTACGCGCGCAACTTGAGCATTGCCCCGACGGTGACCTTCCCGGCGGGACTGCACCCGATCACCTCGCTCGCGGTGCTCGACACCGGCGACGGCAGATCGCGGTTCGCGCCGGTCTCGCTCGAAACCCTGCTCGACGCGCCGGTCTACGCTGCGCGCCACACTCGGCAGCTGCCGTTGTCCGCGCTTGGGCCGGCGCAGGTTTCGGTCGACCTGATCGCGCGCCGGCCCGACGATCTGGTCGTGGCGCCGGAGCGCATCGAGGCCCTGAGCCGCATGGTGGAGCAGGCAGGCGCGGTGTTCGGTGCTGCGCCGTTCGAGCGCTACACCTTCCTCGCCCGGATGGAGGACGACGGGTCCGCGGGAGGAACCGAGCACCGCAGGTCGAGCGAAATTTCCCTGCCCTCGAACTACTTTTCCGACTGGGAGGGGCAGCTCAACAACCGCGATATCCTCGCGCACGAATTCGTTCATGTCTGGAACGGCCTGTATCGGACGCCCGCCGATCTGTGGGCGCCGACGCCGAACGCGCCGCAGGGCGGCAGCCTGCTCTGGGTGTACGAAGGCCAGACGGAGTTCTGGGGCCGCGTGCTTGCCGCTCGATCGGGGCTGCGCACGCGCGAGGAGACCCTCGACAAGCTGGCGCTCGATGCGGCCGAAATCGTCAACCGGCCGGGCCGTGCCTGGCGATCGCTGTCGGACGACGTCAACTATCCCGCGTTCATGCTGCGCAAGCCGGTGCCGTGGCGCGACTGGCAACGCCGCCGGGACTATTATCTGGAAGGCGTCCTGCTGTGGCTCGACGTCGATGCCCTATTGCGCAAGCAGAGCGGCGGACGGCGCGGGATCGATGATTTTGCGAAGGTGTTTTTCGCGGGCGCCGCGCCCGATGCGCCGACGCGGACCTACGTCTTCGACGATGTGGCCAAGGCGCTGAATGCGGTCGCGCCGTATGACTGGGCCGGTTTCCTGCGACGTTGGATGGATGGCCACGAGGAACTCGACGTGTCCGAGGGTCTCGCGCAACAGGGATGGCGGCTGGTCTACACCGACACCGCGACTGCGACGTACCGCCAGAATGAGAAGGAACTCGAAGCGACCGATCTTTCCTACTCGATCGGGTTGACGGTGGCCGACAGCGGGCTGGTCCGTGCGATCGCATGGAATGGCCCGGCCTACCGTGCGGGAATCGGCCCAAGGACGAAGATCGTATCGGTCGGCGGCGTGCCGTTTACGCGCGAGGCGCTGATCGAAGCGGTGCGCCATGCAGAAGAAACGCCGATCGGCATGACGTTCGAGCAGGACGGCCGCACCGTCACGCGCATCCTCGATTACCGCGGAACGCTGCGCTACCCGCGTCTGGAGCGGATCGCCGGGCGGCCGGATCGACTGCGGACGCTGCTGGCGCCGCGTCGAAAATGATCCGGCCTTCCCCGCAAAAAACCCGAGGTCACTCCCACTCGATCGTCGCCGGCGGCTTGCCGGAGATGTCGTAGACCACGCGCGAGACGCCGCGCAGTTCGTTGATGATGCGGTTGCTCACCGTGCCCAGGAAGTCGTACGGCAGGTGCGCCCAGTGCGCGGTCATGAAGTCGATGGTCTCCACCGCGCGCAGCGCGATCACCCATTCGTAGGCGCGCGCGTCGCCGACCACGCCCACCGACTTCACCGGCAGGAACACCGCGAACGCCTGGCTGGTGGTGTCGTACAGGTCGGCCTTGCGCAGCTCTTCGATGAAGATCGCATCGGCCTTGGCCAGCAGCTCGGCGTACTCGCGCTTCACTTCGCCGAGGATGCGCACGCCCAGCCCGGGACCGGGGAACGGATGGCGGTAGACCATCGTGCGCGGCAGGCCGAGCTCCACGCCCAGGCGCCGCACTTCGTCCTTGAACAGCTCGCGCAGCGGCTCGACCAGGCCCAGCTTCATGTGCTCGGGCAGGCCGCCGACGTTGTGGTGGCTCTTGATCACGTGCGCCTTGCCAGTCTTGCTGCCGGCCGACTCGATCACGTCCGGATAGATCGTGCCCTGCGCCAGCCACTTGGCATTGGCCAGCTTGTTCGACTCCTCGTCGAAGATCTCCACGAACAGGTTGCCGATGATCTTGCGCTTGGCTTCCGGATCGCTGACCCCGGCCAATGCGTCGAAGTAGCGGTCGGCGGCATTGACCCGGATCACCTTGACGCCCATGTGCTCGGCGAACATCGCCATCACCTGGTCGCCTTCCTGCCAGCGCAGCAGGCCGGTATCGACGAACACGCAGGTCAGCTTGTCGCCGATCGCCTTGTGCAGCAGCGCGGCGACCACCGACGAATCGACACCGCCGGACAGGCCCAGGATCACCTCGTCCTCGCCGACCTGGGCGCGCACGCGCGCGATCTGGTCGTCGATGATGTTGGCCGCGGTCCACAGGGTCTCGCAGCCGCACACGTCGACCACGAAGCGGCGCAACAGGGTCTGGCCCTGCAGCGTGTGGGTGACTTCCGGATGGAACTGCACGCCGTACCAGCGCTTGGCCTCGTTGGCCATCGCCGCGACAGGGATGCGCTCGGTGACGGCGCTGATGGTGAAGCCCGGCGGCACCTGCGAGACATGGTCGCCATGGCTCATCCACACGTTCAGACGCGCGGCGCCGGCGTGGTCGGTCAGCCCGGAGAACAAGGCATCGGCCGCCACCACATCCACTTCGGCATGGCCGAACTCGCGCTGGTCGGCGGCCTCGGTGGCGCCGCCCAGCTGCGCGGCCATGGTCTGCATGCCGTAGCAGATGCCGAACACCGGCAGGCCGCTGTCGAACACTTCCTGCGGCGCGACCGGCGCGCCCGGCAGCGTGGTCGACTCGGGACCGCCGGACAGGATGATGCCCTTGGCGCCGAAGCCGGCGATCTGCGCCGGATCGTGGTCCCAGGCCCAGATCTCGCAGTAGACCCCCAGCTCGCGGATGCGCCGCGCGATCAGCTGCGTGTACTGCGCGCCGAAATCGAGGATGAGGATCTTGTCGCTGTGGATGTTGGTCATTGGGGCCGGGATTGGGGATGCGGGATTGGGGATTCGCAACAGCGGGATGGCGGCGATGTGCACTGCCGGTGGAGACGCGGCGGGCTACTACGAATCCCCAATCCCGAATCCCCACTCCCGCGCATGGGCATCAGCCCATGCGGTAGTTCGGCGGTTCCTTGGTGATCTGCACGTCGTGCACGTGGCTCTCGCGCTGGCCGGCACCGGTGATGGTGACGAACTTCGGTTTGGTGCGCATGTCCTCGATGGTCGCGCAGCCCACGTAGCCCATCGTGGCGCGCAGGCCGCCGATTAGCTGGTGGATGATGCCGCTGAGCGGGCCGCGGTACGGCACGCGGCCTTCGATGCCTTCCGGCACCAGCTTGTCGGCGTCGGAGGCGTCCTGGAAGTAACGGTCCTTGCTGCCCTTCTCCATCGCGCCCAGGCTGCCCATGCCGCGGTAGCTCTTGTAGCTGCGGCCCTGGAACAGCTCGACCTCGCCCGGGGCTTCCTCGGTGCCGGCGAACAGGCCGCCGACCATCACCGTGGAGGCGCCGGCGACCAGCGCCTTGCCGATGTCGCCGGAATAGCGGATGCCGCCGTCGGCGATCAGCGGGATGCGGTCCTGCAGCGCCTCGGCGACCATATCCACCGCGGTGATCTGCGGCACGCCGACACCGGCGACCACGCGCGTGGTGCAGATCGAGCCCGGGCCCACGCCGACCTTGACCGCGTCGGCGCCGGCGTCCATCAGCGCCAGCGCGGCATCGCCGGTGACGATGTTGCCGCCGATCACCTGCAGCTGCGGATAGGTCTTCTTGACCCAGGCCACGCGGTCGATCACGCCCTGCGAGTGGCCGTGCGCGGTATCGACGATGACCACGTCCACGCCGGCCGCGGCCAGCAGTTCGATGCGCTGTTCGGTATCGCCGCCGACGCCGACCGCCGCGCCGACCAGCAGGCGCGTGGCCGCGTCCTTGGCGGCGTTGGGGTTGTCGGTCTTCTTCTGGATGTCCTTGACCGTGATCAGGCCGCGCAGCTCGAAGCTGTCGTTGACCACCAGGATCTTCTCGATGCGGTTGCGATGCAGCAGCTGCAGCACTTCCTCGTCGCTGGCGCCTTCGCGCACGGTGATCAGGCGATCCTTCTTGGTCATGATGTGGCGGACCGGATCGTCGAGCTTCTTCTCGAAGCGCATGTCGCGGCTGGTGACGATGCCGACCAGCTCGCTGCCGTCGACCACCGGCACGCCGGAGATGTTGCGCGCGCGCGTCAGTTTCAGCACTTCGCCGATAGTCGTTTCGGGACCGACGGTGAACGGCTCGGTGATCACACCGGCTTCGAACTTCTTGACCTTGGCCACTTCCGCGGCTTGCTGCGCCGGGGTCAGGTTCTTGTGGATGATGCCGATGCCGCCGAGCTGGGCCATGGCCACCGCGAGGCGGTGTTCGGTCACCGTGTCCATCGCCGCCGACAGGAGCGGCAATTTCAGGCGCAGGTCGCGGGTCAGCCGGGTTTCCAGGCTGACGTCCTTCGGCAGGACGATCGAATGGGCGGGGACGAGCGAAACGTCGTCGTAGGTTAAAGCTTCAGCCTGGATGCGCAGCATCGGCGGACCCGAATGTGGGGAAGCGCGGCATTTTAACGCATTTGGGGCCGGGATTGGAGATTTGGGATTCGGGATTCGCAACGGCGAAGCCTTCCGCAGCCGGCCGTTTGCATGGTTGCCTGGACGCCAACGGCCGGCCGACCTCGGAGGCAACCGCGATCGACCGACGCACGCGCTTTGCCGTTGCCTTTAACGAATCCCGAATCCCGAATCCCGAATGCCGGCCGCATCAGCGGCCTCGATCGTGTTCTGCATCAGTGTGGCCACGGTCATCGGCCCTACTCCACCCGGGACCGGGGTGATCCAGCTGGCGCGTTGCGCGGCCGCGTCGAAGCCGACGTCGCCGACCAGGCGGCCGTCGTCGAGGCGGTTGATGCCCACGTCGATCACCACCGCGCCGGGCTTGACCCACTCGCCGGGAATCAGGCCGGGACGGCCCACCGCCACCACCAGGATGTCGGCATCGCGCACCCGCGCCTGCAGCACCTCCGGCGGGGTGAACTTGTGGCAGCAACTGACCGTGCAGCCGGCAATCAGCAGTTCCAGCGCCATCGGCCGGCCGACGTGGTTGCTGACCCCGACGATGGTGGCGTTGCGCCCGCGCACCGGCTGGTCGGTATGCCCGAGCAGGGTGACGATGCCGCGCGGGGTGCACGGGCGCAGGCCGAATTCGCGCAGCGCCAGGTGGCCGACGTTCTCCGGATGGAAACCGTCCACGTCCTTGCGCGGGTCGATGCGGTGGATCAGCCGGCTGGCGTCGGGAATGCCCGGCAGCGGCAGTTGCACCAGGATGCCGTGGACCTTGGGATCGGCATTGAGGCGGTCGATCAGCGCCAGCAGCTCGGCTTCGCCGGTACCCGCGGGGAGGTCGTAGTCGAACGCCTCGATGCCGACCTTTTCCGCCGCGCGGCGCTTGTTGCGCACGTACACCGTGGACGCCGGATCGCCGCCGACCAGCACCACCGCCAGGCCCGGCCGCGGCTGCCCGGCCGCCAGCCGCGCATCGACGCGCAGCTTGAGTTGGTCGAGCAGTTCGTCGGCGATGCGCCGCCCGTCGAGGATGCGGGCCGGAACGGGGGAGACGGGCGCGGAATCGGTCATCGAGGCGAGCGGGTGTAGAGTCTGGGGACCCCTATTGTCCCCGATTCCGCCATGACCGACACCACCCGCATCGAGGCCGCCGCGTTCCGGCGGCTGCTGCAGCACCTCAACCAAGACCGCAGCGACGTGCAGAACATTGATCTGATGATCCTGGCCGGCTTCTGCCGCAACTGCCTGGCCGACTGGTACCGCGAGGCGGCGGCCGCCGAAGGCGAAACGCTGAGCAAGGAACAGGCGCGCGAACGCGTCTACGGCATGCCGTTCGCCGACTGGAAGGCGCAGTTCCAGGCCGACGCCACGCCGGAACAACTGGCGGCCTTCGCCGACGCGCAACGCCGGCACGGATAGATGCTGCGTCACCTGGGCATCGTCGCGGCGATCGCGGTCGTCGCCTATCTGGTGGTCTGCGCCCTGCTCTACCTGGGCCAGCGCGAGTTGCTGTATTTCCCGCAGGCGACCCGGGTGGCGGCGGCGCAGACCGATTTCGTCCTGCAGCGTAGTCCGGTGCTGCGCCTGCGCGGCTGGCAGGTCAATCCGGGCCGCGACAAAGTGTTGCTGTACTTCGGCGGCAACGCCGAGGACCTGCGCCAGGCGCGCGCGCAGCTGGCGCCGCTGCTGCCCGACTACAGCGTGTACCTGCTGGCCTACCGCGGCTACGGCGCCAGCGACGGCACGCCGAACGAGGCGGCGCTGATCGGCGACGCGCTGGCGCTATACGACTATGTCCGTACCACGCAGCCGCAGGCCGAGATCGCCGTGCTCGGGCGCAGCCTGGGCAGCGGCGTCGCCAGTCAGCTGGCGGCGCGGCGGCCGCTGGCGCGACTGGTGCTGGTGACTCCGTTCGACAGCCTGGCCTCGGCCGCGCAGGCGCATTACCCGTGGGCGCCGGTGCGCTGGCTGCTGCGCGACCGCTACGACTCGGCCAACGCGCTGCGCGCTTATCGCGGACCGTTGCTGGTACTGCGCGCCGGCCGCGACCAGGTGGTGCCGGCGGCGAGCACGCAGCGGCTGCTCGATTCCCTGGCACAGACGCCCACCGTGGTCGCAATGCCGCGCGCCGGCCACGACGACATCAGCGCCGACCCACGCTATGCGCAGGCGTTGCGGGCGTTTTTGCGCTGAAGCGCTTCAAGCCGGACATTTGCAGTCCACGGACACTGTAGGAGCGGCTTCAGCCGCGACAGGAGCGTTTCCGGAGAGATCAGGTCGCGGCTGAAGCCGCTTGTGTCTAACGCGGGTATATCGTTGAGGTGAGAGCGGAGTGCGGCAGGCCGCTAAGTCGCAGTGCCTCATGAGCACGAGTAGGAGTCAGGGCCGCCGCACTCCGATTCTCCTGCCCCCAAAGCCCGAACAGTTGCCTGAGCTGCGAGCTCGAACCTACAAGCATGGGCATCGGCAGGAGATCTCTCGTCCCTGAGTCTACTGCGGAGAACGTCTATGTCCATGCAGCGTTTTGTCGGGATCGATGTTTCCAAGGCCGAACTGGCCATGCATGTCTTGCCGGACGGGTGGGCCTGGACCCAGGCCAATACACCCGAGGGGCGCGCCTGCCTGGCCGAACGCCTGGCCGCGATGGGATGCGAGCGGATCGTGCTGGAAGCCAGCGGCGGCTACGAACAGACCGTGCTGCAGGCGCTGACGCAGGCCGGCCTGCCCGCGGTCCGGCTGCCTGCCCATCGCCCCCGGGCGCTGGCGCACGCGTTGGGCCTCAAGGCCAAGACCGATGCCCTGGATGCGCGCTTGCTGGCGATGGCGGCCCAGTGCATCCACGCCCAGCCCACCGCGGTGCTCCCTGCACCGCTGCAGGCGCTGCGCGAACTGCTTCACCTGCGCAGCACCCTGGTTGCCCAGCGCGATGCGCAGCGCCGGTGCCTGGAGCACGTGACCTGCGAGGCGGTGCGCGACCAGTGGCTCCAGGTGATCGCGCTGCTGCAGCAGCGTATCCGTGAGGTGTCCCGACAGATCGCACGGGCGGGGGCGGCCTGCTCTGATCTGCCCAAACTGCCCGGGCTCGGTCCGATCCTGCGCGCCACCCTGGCCGCGCGGCTTCCCGAACTGGGCACCGTGCCTGCGCGCAAGATCGTCGCCCTAGTCGGGCTGGCGCCGTTCAATCGCGATAGCGGCCGCTGGCGCGGCCAACGCCGCATCCAGGGCGGACGCGCCGACGTGCGGCGGGTGCTGTACATGGCCACCTGGGCCTCGATCCGCACCGGCTCCCCGCTGGCACACACCTACGCCCGCCTGACCGCCGCAGGCAAACCCGCCAAGGTCGCCATCGTGGCCTGCATGCACAAATACCTGCGCTGGCTCAATGCCATCGCGCGCGATCGAGCACCGTACGCACCTCCTGCCATTGCTGCTGCATGACAGTTGACTCCTACAGATCAGCGCCGCCTCAATCGCTACGGCGCTCGTCCACCACCTCCGCCGCCGGCACCGCTTCCGGATTGAGCGTGCGGCTCTCGCGCCGCGGCGGCGTGAACGGGGTCGGCTTGGGTACCGCCGGGGCGATGTTGCCGTACATCAGGCCGCTGCCGGCGCGCACGTCGCCCGCGGCAATCTCCAGTTCCAGGCGCTCGGCGTCGCGACGGCGGATCTCGCGGGCGATGCTCGCGGCCTCGTCCTCGGCCATGCCCAGCTCGATCAGCGCGGCCTGACCGAATTCCACTGCCGATTCGAAGGTCTCGCGGATCTGGTAGTCCACGCCGGCGGCGATCAGCTTCAGCGAATGCTCGCGGTCGTAGGAGCGCACCAGCAGCTTGGCGTGCGGGAATTCCTGCGTGGCCAGTTCGACGATGCGGTTGGCCGCCTCGCGGTTGTCGATGCACACCGCGATGGCGCGCACGCTGTGCGCGCCGGAGGCGTGCAGCACGTCCAGGCGGGTGCCGTCGCCGTAGTAGATCTTGAAGCCGAACTCGGCCGCGCTCTGGATCATCTCGATGTCGTTGTCGATGATGGTCACGTCCACGTCGCGCGCCAGCAGCGACTGGCTGGCGACCTGGCCGAAGCGGCCGAAGCCGATGATCAGCACGCTGCCGGTGAGCCCGTCGGCCGCCTCCACGCCGTCCAGCGACGGCGCCTCCACCGGTGCCCAGCGCCGGTACAGCAGCACGAACAGCGGGGTCAGCGCCATCGACAGCACCACGATCGCGGTCAGGTTGGCATTGACCTGCGCATCGATGACCCCGGCCGCGCCCGCGGCGGCGAACAGCACGAACGCGAACTCGCCGCCCTGCGCCATCAGCACGCCGCGGTCCAGCGCCTGCGCGTGGCCGCTGCCGGTGAGCCGCGCGACCAGGTAGATGCACGCGGCCTTGGCCGCCATGAACGCGAGCACGCCGCTGAGGATCAGCGTCCAGTTCGCCGCCACCACCGCCAGGTTCAGGGCCATGCCCACGCCGAGGAAGAACAGCCCCAGCAGGATGCCGCGGAACGGCTCGATGTCGGCTTCGATCTGATGGCGGAAGGTGGATTCGGACAGCAGCACCCCGGCCAGGAACGCGCCCATCGCCATCGACAGCCCGCCGAGCTGCATCAGCAATGCCGCGCCCAGCACGACCAGCAGCGCAGCGGCGGTCATCACTTCGCGTGCCTTGGCCGCGGCCAGCAACCGGAACAGCGGGTTCAGCAGCCATCGCCCGGCCACCAGCAGGCCGACGATCGCCGCCGCGCCGACGCCGATGCCGATCCAGCGCGAAGGCGCATCGGCGGCGACCGGCACCGGCGCCATCCACGCCACCACGGCCAGCAACGGCACGATCAGCAGGTCCTCGAACAACAGGATCGCGACGATCTTCTGCCCCGCCGGCAAGGCGATGTCGCCGCGCTCGCCGAGCAATTGCATCACCACCGCGGTGGAGGTGAGCACGAAGCCGGACGCGGCGATGAACGCCACCGGCAACGACAGCCCCAGCGCCAGCCCGACCCCGGTCAGCACCGTCGCGCACACCACGATCTGCGCCGTGCCCAGGCCGAAGATCTGCTTGCGCAGGCTCCACAGGTGCGAGGGCCGCATCTCCAGCCCGATCACGAACAGGAACATCACCACGCCCAGCTCGGCCACGTGCAGGATCGCCTGCGGATCGGCGAACCAGCCGAATCCGAACGGCCCGATCGCCAGGCCCGCGGCCAGGTAGCCGAGCACCGAGCCCAGGCCCAGGCGGCGGAACACCGGCACCGCCACCACCGCGGCGCCGAGCAACGCCACCACCTTGATCAATTCACTGCTGTCGGCTGCACTGGTCATGCGCAGATTCTACGCACAAGGCCGCGGCGACCCCATGCATTGGCATGCGGCATGGCGGGGGGCGGAGTACTGCGGCGCTTGCATGCCGTGCGGTAGTGCGTGACGCGTCACGGCCATGGAGGGCGCTGCGACGCCAACGACGGCAGCGACCGCCCTTCCCTTCTCCCACCGGGACCATGGCCCCCTTTTCGGGGGAAGGTGCCCCGCAGGGGCGGATGAGGGTACGGGCGAAGCCTTGCGATCGAACGGCACGAGGGCTTCGCTCTGTACCCTCACCCCAACCCTCTCCCGAGGGGAGAGGGGCTTATGGCTCTGCGCCGCAGAACATTCGCGTAGTCGATGCCAGTGAGTCGAAATACGGCAGGCGGCCGCGCAACGGCTCACCGATGTCCAGCAGCAGTTTCAGCACTTCATTGGCCTGCAGCAAGCCGGCCCCCTTCTCCCACCGGGACCATGGCCCACTTTTTGGGGGAAGGTGCCCCGCAGGGGCGGATGAGGGTACGGGCGAAGCCTTGCGATCGAACAGCACGAGGGCTTCGCTCCGGACCCTCACCCCAACCCCTCTCCCGAGGGGAGAGGGGCTTATGGCTCTGCGCCGCAGAACATTCGCGTAGTCGATGCCAGTGAGTCGAAATACAGCAGGCGGCCGCGCAGCGGCTCACCGATGTGCAGCAGCAGTTTCAGCACTTCATTGGCCCGCAGCAAGCCGACAACTCTCCTTTCTCCCTGCGGGAGAAGGTGCCCCGCAGGGGCGGATGAGGGTACGGGCGAAGCCTCGCGATCGAACAGAGAGGGCTTCGCTCCGGACCCTCACCCCAACCCCTCTCCCGACGGGAGAGGGGCTTATGGCTCTGCGCCGCAAAACTTTGCGTAGTCGATATAGCCGGGAAACGCGAGCCCGGGCGCGCATACCGGACACTGCGGGTCGGCGGACAGGCGAGTTTCGCGGAAGCGCATCGCCAGCGCGTCGAAATACAGCAGGCGGCCGCGCAGCGGCTCGCCGATCTCCAGCAGCAGCTTCAGCACCTCGTTGGCCTGCAGCAGGCCGACGATGCCGGGCAGCACGCCGAGCACGCCGGCCTCGGCGCAACTGGGCGCGAACTCCGGCGGTGGCGGCTCCGGGAACAGGCAGCGGTAGCACGGCGCCTGCCCGCGGCGGCGGCCGGCGTCGAACACGCTGACCTGGCCCTCGAAGCGCTGCACCGCGCCGTACACCAGCGGCTTGCCCAGCTTCACGCAGGCGTCGTTGAGCAGATAGCGCGCAGGGAAATTGTCCGAACCGTCGAGCACCACGTCCACGTCCTGCAGCAGGCGTTCGACATTGGCCGAGCTCACCCGTTCGCGTATGGCCTCGACCTGCACGCCCGGATTCAGCGCGGCCAGCGCCGCGGCCGCCGACGCCACCTTGGGCTGCCCGACCCGCGCTTCGGTATGCAGGATCTGCCGCTGCAGGTTGCTGCGATCGACCACATCGTCGTCGGCGATGCGCAACTGGCCGACCCCGGCCGCGGCCAGGTAGAAGCCCGCCGGCGAACCCAGTCCGCCGGCACCGACCAGCAGCACGCGCGACGCCTGCAGCCGCCGCTGGCCGTCGATGCCGACCTCGGGCAGGCGCAGGTGGCGCGAATAGCGCTCGAAGAAGTCCTGCTGCTCCGGCGCCAGCGCCGGCTGCTGCAGCGGCAGTCCGTCGCGCTGCCAGCGCGTGGTGCCGCCCAGTACCGAGGCGACCGCGGAATAGCCTGCCTGCTGTAGGAACAGCGCCGTCTCGTGCGAGCGCTTGCCGCTCTGGCAGATCAGGATCGTCTCGGCATCGGCCGCGCCAAGATGCGTGGCCGGATCGTCCTGCAGCTGCGCGCGGGCCACACCGAGCGCGCCCTCGGCCATGCCGGCGGTGCGCTCGTGCTCCTCGCGCACATCGATCAACCGCGCGCCCTGAGCGATGCGCGCGCGGGCCTGCTGCGGAGTCAGTTCTCGAATGCTCATGCGTGCATTATCGGCGCAAACCCGTGGTGCGTCCTTCGCCAAGAAACGCACACGCGCGGCTCAGTACGGAAACACCTCGACCACCTCGCCGGCATCGAAACGGCGCGCGCCCTCGTCCAGGCGCAGCAGCACGTCGCTGTCGGCGGCGCCGCGCAGGCGGTGCGAACCGTCGGCCGGGTTCGGCTCCACCCACAGCTGTCCGTGCGCGTCGCAGCGCATGCGCCCGCGCAGGAACTCCAGGCGGTCGTGGCGCTTGTCCCAACCCGAGGCCAGCCGCGCGCGCCATTGCGGGCGTGGCTCGGCGCGCTGCTGCAGCGCGTCCAGCAGCGGCCGTCCGATCGCCATGAACGTGGCCAGCACCGACACGGGATTGCCCGGCAGGCCCAGGAACAGGGCGCGGTCCAGCTCACCGAACAGCAGCGGCATCCCCGGACGCATGCGTACCTTCCAGAAATGGATGCGGCCGCGCTCGGCCAGCAGCCGCGGCAGGTAGTCCTTCTCGCCGGCGGAGACGCCGCCGCAGGTCAGCACCACGTCGAACGCCGAGGCCGCATCGCTCAGCATGCTGTCGATCCGCAGCGGATCGTCCGGCAGCGTCGGCCACGCGGTGGGCTCCAGGCCGAGCAGGCGCAGTTGCGCCATCAGCATGTCGCGGTTGCTGTTGTAGATCTGCCCGGGCTTGAGCGGCATGCCCGGCTCGACCAGTTCGTCGCCGGTGGCAAACACCGCCACGGTCGGTCGCGATGCCACCGCCACCTGCGCCACGCCGAGCGCAGCAGCCAGGCCGATCCGCGACGGCGTCAACGCCACGCCCGCTTCGAGCACCCGCTCGCCGGCGCGCACGTCCTCGCCGCGCGCACGCACGTGCGCACCGGCGACCGGCGCGGCCGGCACCTGTACCTGGCCGTCGCGCTCGATGACGTTTTCCTTGATCACCACCGTATCGGCACCCGCCGGCAGCGGCGCACCGGTGGTGATACGCAGGCATTCGCCGGCGCCGATCGCCTGCTGCAGGTCCTCGCCGGCGAACTGCTCGCCGGCCAGGCGCAGCTCGGTCGGCGCATCCGGATGCAGATCGGCATGGCGCAGTGCGAAGCCGTCCATCGCGCTGTTGGCGAACGGCGGCAGGTCGATCGGCGCGTCCAGCGGTTCGAGCAGGATGCGGCCGTCGGCGCGCGGCAACGCCAGGCGTTCGGCCGGCAACGGGCGCGACAGGGCGACGGCGGCGACGATGGCCAGCGCCTCGGAATAGGCAATACGGGAGGGATAGTCGTTCATGGCGCCGGCAGGATACCTGCTGCGCACAGGTCCTGCGGCGTGTTGAGGTTACCCAACGTCAGCCCTGGTAGTGACACGCGGGCCAGCGCCAACTGCTGCTGAAGGGCGCGCGGCGCGTAGTGCCCTGCATCCAGTGCGGCGGCCAGTGCAGGACGCAGGCTGGCGACGCGGTACAGCGCTACCAGCGGCTGCAGGCCATCGTCGTCCTCGGCATAGGCGCCATCGCCATCGCCACTGGCGTCGATCAACCTGTCCAGCAGCGCAGGCGGAAGCCGGCACAGGTCCACCGGCAAGGTCAGCAGCCACGGCGTGGCGCAGGCCGCGGCCAGCGCGTCCAGGCCGGCGATCGGCCCCAGCGAGCGTTCGGCGCCAGGCGGCGCGGCGATCCGGTCGGGCAGCGCGTGCAGCCCGGCGGCGGCGTAGCGCGGCAGGTCGCGGTTGGCGCTGACCAGCACTGCGGCGACCGCGGGCGCCAAGGCCTGCGCCAGGCGCTGCACCAGCGCTTGCCCGTCGCGTTGCAGCCAGGCCTTGTCGCAACCGCCCAGGCGTTGCGCGCGGCCGCCGGCGAGGATGCCAAGCGTGACCTCGCGCTGCGCATCCATTGGCTATTTGCCGCGGACGTGCTTCATCAAGCGCCGCTTCTTGGCGATCTGGCGCTCGGTCAGCACGTTCTTCTTGCCTTCGTACGGATTGGCGCCTTCGCGGAACATGAAGCGTACCGGGGTGCCGACCAGCTTGAAGCGCTTGCGGAAGAAGTTCTCCAGATAGCGCTTGTACGACTCCGGCAGCACCTTCAGGCGCGTGCCGTGGACGATGAAGGTCGGCGGATTGCTGCCGCCCGGATGCACGTAGCGCAGTTTGGAGACATGGCCGCGGATGCTCGGCGGCGGATTGGTCTCGTAGGCCACTTCCAGCGCCTGGTTGACTTCGCTGGTGCTGAATTCGCGGATCGCCGAGGCATGTGCGCTGTGGATCGAGCGGAACAGCTCGCGCAGGCCGGAGCCGTGCTTGGCCGAGATCCGCACCGCTTCGGCCCAGGGCACGAAGCCGAGCTTGCGCGACAACAACGCCTCGGCCTGTTCACGCTGGTAGTCGGTCAGCCCGTCCCACTTGTTGACCGCCACCACCAGCGCGCGGCCGGCGTCCAGGATCGCGCCAAGCACGCTGGCGTCCTGGTCGGTGACGCCTTCGGTGGCGTCGAGCAGCAGCACCGCGACCTCGCATTGCTCGATCGCCTGCAGCGTCTTGAACACGCTGAACTTCTCCACCGCCTCCTCGACCCGGCCGCGACGGCGTAGGCCGGCAGTGTCGATCAGCCGGTACAGGCGGTCTTCGCGCTGCAGATCGACCGCGATCGAATCGCGGGTGGTGCCCGGCACTTCCGAGGCGATCATCCGCTCCTCGCCGAGCAAGCGGTTGACCAGCGTCGACTTGCCGACGTTGGGCCGGCCGACGAAGGCGATGCGCATGCGCTTGGGATCGGTGTCCAGCGTCTCGCCGGCGCCCTCTTCCGGCAAGCGCGACAGCACTTCCTCGAGCAGGTCGTCGATGCCGTGGCGATGCGCCGCGGACACCGCGATGGCCTCGCCAAGGCCATAGCGCGCGAACTCGGCGCGCACCTGGTCTTCGTCGGTACCGTCGATCTTGTTGATCAGCAGCAGCGTCGGCCGCGCCAGCTTGCGCAGCCAGGCCAGGATCTCGTCGTCGAGCGACGAGGACCCCTCGCGGCCATCGACCACGAACAGCACCAGGTCGGCTTCGCCGGCAGCGGAGCGCGCCTGGTCGGCGGTCGCGCCGGCCAGGCCTTCTTCCTCGCCGGAAATGCCGCCGGTGTCGACGATCACGAACGGGGTGTCCGGCTCCAGCCGGCAGACTCCGTAGTTGCGATCGCGGGTGACGCCAGGCTGGTCATGGACCAGCGCGTCGCGGCTGCGCGTGAGCGCGTTGAATAGCGTGGACTTGCCGACATTCGGCCGTCCAACCAGGGCGACCAGCGGCAGCATCGCGAATTCCCTTCCTTTATTGACCCAACCGGAACGCGGTCAGGTCGCCTTTCGTGTTCTGGACCAGCAGGATGCCATCGGCTACCACCGGCTGCGCTACCAGCGCCTTGCGTCCCACTCGCTCGCGTGCGGCGATCTCGCCGTTGTCGAGCTTCAACCAATGCAGATAACCCTTGTAGTCGCCGACCACGGCGTAGTCGCCCTGGATCGCCACGCCGGTCAGCGAACGCCGCGCCAGCGCCGGCTGCGACCAGGTCGCCGAGCCGGAAGCCTTGTCCAGCGCCCACACCGAGCCGGCATTGTCGGCCACCACCACGCTGCTGGAGTTGACGGCAACACCGCCTGCACCGCCATGATCGCGGGTCCACAGCGGACGCCCACTCGGGCCTTCCAGCGCCACAGTCTGATTCTTGAAGCTGGTCGCGTACACGGTGGTGCCGTCGAGCACCGGTGCGCCGTCCACGTCGGACATGCGCTCCAGTTCGGTGCGGCCTTCCGGCACGCCGATGGTCTGCTCCCACAGCACGCGCCCGTCCTGCATCGCCAGCGCCGCCAGGGTGCCGTCGTCGTTGCCGATGAACAGCACGCCCGGGCCGGCCACCACCGGCGCGTTGCCGCGCACGGTCAGCGTCGGCAGTTCCTGCACATGGAACCAACGCTGCTGCCCGGTGCTCGCATCGAATGCGGTGACGTGGCCGTCGTTGCTGCGCACGAACACCATGTTCTGCGAGACCACCGGCGCGGCGATCACTTCGTTGGGCACCTTGGCACGCCACTTCTCGGTGCCGCTGACGGCATCGAGCGCGATCACTTCGCCATTCAGGCCACCGACGACGACCAAGCCTTCGCCTACGCCAGGACCACCGGCGAAGCGCGGCAACGGACGGTTCTTCTCCAGCCGCTTGCGCTCCTTCGCCTGCTGCTTCTCGTTGCGCAGGCGCTGCTTGTAGGCGGCGCGCTCGTCCTTGGACAGGCCTTTGCTGGACTCGCCCTCGACCTGGCTCTCCGGCTGCTCCTGCACCTGCGACAGGCGCTCCTTGCGCGCCTTCTTGGCGTCGTATTCCCACAGCGTCTTGCCGGTCTGCAGGTCCAGCGCATAGACCGAACCGGAGGCCGCGGCCAGGTACACCTTGCCGTCGGCCACGGCCGGATGCTGGCGCACGCCGATCCGCTTCTCGCCCTTGCCGGCATCGGTGGACCACAGCTTGACGATCTTCACCGACGGCTTGAAATCGACCAGCTCGGCCGGCTCGGCGGCCTTCTTGGCGGCCGCGTCCTTGCCCGCGAACCAGCCCTTGACCGTGCTGCAACCGGACAGCGCCAGACCCAGCAGCGCGATGGTCGCGATGCGCTTGAACATGACTACCTTCATCAGATCGGCTCCGCAGGATTCGGCACGGTGCCGCCCGCATCCATCAACTTCGTTTCCAGCAGTCGCCGTTGCGGCGCCGCCACGTCCAGGGTGGTCAACGACTTGGCATACGCTTCGCGTGCCGCATCGCGCTTGCCCTGCGCGATCAGCGCATCGCCACGGATCTCCAGGCTCTGGTTGTCGTCGGCCGAGGCCAGCAGCTTCAGCGCTTCGTCGCTCTTGCCGGTCTGGATCAGCAACCGCGCCACGCGCTGGTCGATCAGCAGTTTCAGCTCGCCCTCGGCCTTGAGGCCGCGCAGCGTCGCCAGGGCCTGGTCGTACTTGTCGTCATCGGCTTGCGCCTTGGCCAGGCGCAGCGCGGCCAGTTCGGCATAGATGTTGGCCGGACCCTGCTGCAGCGCCGCCATGTCCTTGCTGGCCTTGTCCAGTTGCTTGGCCTGGATGCTCTTGAGCACGGCGTCGTAGTGGGAATTGGCCAGCGCCAGATCGTTGGAATGCTGCTTGGTCCACCACTGCCAGCCAATGATCGCGCCGATGCCCAGGGCAATGCCGCCGATCAGGCCGGCGCCGTTTTTCCTGAGCCAAGTGCGGACGCGTTCGCTTTGTTCGTGCTCGTCGAGCAGGTCGTCGATCGCCATGCGTACTCTCGCCCCGCCGCAACGACGGGACATGGAATGTTGAGATTGAGGAACCGCGCCGCCGTCACTCGGACGCTGGCACCACGGAACCGTCAGAGGATACCGCAAAGCGGGCCACGTTCGCGCGCTTGTACGGAGTCAGATCCACGGTACTACCGGATTGCTGAACCTGGACCGCCGACGCATTGCCAAGCACGATGCGGCCCACTTGACCCGGCGCGTAGTCGCGCTTTTCGCCGGCTTTCAGCAGCGCCTTTTCCAGCGGCGTGCCGTCCGGGGCGATGATCTGCACCCAGCTGTCGCCCTGGAACGACAGGCTCAGGCCAGGCTTTTCCGCCTCGCTGGAGGCGCGCGGCAGCGGCGTCAGCGAGGCGATGTACGGCGCCGCAGGCGGCGCGGGGCGATTGCCCGACGCGGCGGCCGGGGCCGGGTTGCCGCCGGCGCCGGCCGTCGCGGGCTGCGCGGCGTCGCCCGGAGTCGCCGGCACCACGTCCAGCGACGCGGTGCTCGGGCCGTCGTCGGCGAAATGGGTGCGGGTCGCGTACCAGACCGGCACTGCCAGTCCGGCAGTGATCACCACGTACACCATGCGCCGGGTCGCGCTCTCGAGCATGCGCCGCAGCGGCGGGGTATGCGTATGGCTGATCAGCTCCACCGGCTGCACCGGCGCGATCTGCGCGCTCTCCAGCAGCGGCCCCAGGTCCACCCCGAGCAGGCGCGCGTAGCTGCGCAGCTGGCCGCGCACGAACACCGGCGCGCCGAGGCTATGCCACTGTTCCGCTTCCAGCGCGCTGATCACGCGCACCGGCATGCGCAAGCGGCCACCGACCTCGTCGATGCTCAGGCCCGCCGCTTCGCGCGCTTCGCGGAGCTGTTGCCCGCAACCTTTGGCGCCGTCGAAAGCGTTCGGATTGGAATCACTGATCACAATGCACTAGCCCCGGGAGTCGTGGTCGCGGCATCGGGAAACTCCTTGCGCAACCGCTGTTGGTAACGGCCGGCAGCAGCCATGTCGCCCAGCCCTTGTTCAATCTGAATAGCAAGTTGTAACACGGATACAGTGGCCGGCGCAGCCGCCAGACGCCGTTCCGAGAAGGCCCGCGCCTCGAAAAAGCGCGCCTGCGCCGCTTCGTCGCGCGCCATCGCTTCCAGCGCGTAGGCATTGCCCGGCTCCAGCGCCAGCGCCTTACGCAGGTCGCGTACGCCGCGCTCGCGCTGGCCGATCTGCAACGCGCAACCGCCGGCATTGGCCAGGGCCGACGCCGGCGTGGCGTAGCCGGGCGCTTGCAGCGCGCGATCGAACCACTGCAGCGCGTCGGCAGCGGCACCGTTCGCGCACAGCCAGGCGCCGTAGTTGTTCAAGGACTCGCCGCGGTTCGGCGCCAGTTCGGCGGCCTTGCGGTAATGCTCGCCGGCCGTGGCCGTATCGCCACGGCGGCCAGCGGCCACCGCCAGCAGCGTGTGCGCCTGCACCGAATCCGGAGCAAGCGCCAGCGCCTTGCGCGCATGTTCCTCGGCGCCGGCCAGATCGCCGCCGCTGAGCCGGTTGCCGGCCAGGCCGAGTTGTTCCTGCAGCGCGTAGCGCGCCTTGACCTCGCCGCTGTCGCGAAAGTCGTATTCCGGTGCCACCTGCTCGACATTGCGCAGCTTGCCCGGCGTGGTGCCGTGCCCGGCGCACGCCGACAACGCCAGCAGCGCCGCGGCCAACGCAACGATGGCCAGAAAATGCTTAGGCCGCGGCATCCCGGTCCGCCTGGGTCTGCAACTGGCGCTGGAAGTCGGCCTGGCGCCGGGTGCGATCCAGCACCTGCCCCTTGAGCTGGCCGCAGGCCGCGTCGATGTCGTCGCCGCGCGTGCGCCGCACCATGGTCAGCACTTGCGCATCGAGCAGGATCTTCTGGAACGCTCGGATCTCCGTCTCGCCGGAACGCTCGTAACGCGTGCCCGGGAACGGATTGAACGGAATCAGGTTGACCTTGCCCGCGTTCGAGGCCTGCACCGCGTTGTCGAACTGGCGCATCAGCCGCGCCAACTGCCGCGCATGCTCGGGCTGGTCGTTGATGCCCTTCATCAGCGTGTATTCAAAGGTCACCGATTCGCGGCGCTTGTTGGCGCGCAGGTAGCGCGCGCACGCGGCCATCAGCTCGGCGACCGGGTATTTCTTGTTCAGCGGCACCAGCGTCTCGCGCAGCGCGTCGTCGGCCGCATGCAGCGAGACCGCCAGCGACACGTCGCTCTCGGTGGACAGGCGATCGATCATCGGCACCAGGCCGGAGGTCGACAGCGTGACCCGCTTGTTGGCCAGGCCGTAGCCCAGATCGTCGCGCATCACGCTCATCGCGCGCACGACGTTGTCGAAATTCATCAGCGGCTCGCCCATGCCCATCATCACCACGTTGGTGAGACGGCGCTGCTGGTGCGGCACGTTGCCCAGGTGCCGCGCCGCCACCCACACCTGGCCGATGATCTCGGCGGTGGACAGGTTGCGGTTGAAGCCCTGGGTGGCAGTGGAACAGAACGTGCAATTGAGCGCGCAGCCGACCTGCGAGGACACGCACAGCGTGCCGCGGCCCTTGTCGGGGATGTACACGGTCTCGATCGCGTTCTTGCCGTCGCTGCCCATGGCCAGCAGCCACTTGTGGGTGCCGTCGGTGGAAGGCTTGTCGAACACGATGTTGGGGACGACGACCTCGGCATGCTGCTGCAGCTTGGCGCGCAGCGCCTTGCCGAGGTCGGTCATCAGGTCGAAGTCGGTGACGTAGCGATGGTGAATCCACTTCATCACCTGGTGGGCGCGGTAGCGCGCTTCGCCGAGCGTGTCGGCGAAGAAACGCTCCAGGCCCTCGCGATCGAGGTCGAGCAGATTCTGCTTGGTCGCGCCGCCGGTCCGGATCGGATCGGCGAGCGCCAACGGAGTGTGGACGACCTCGTTCACGATGACCTCTTAGCGCGAAACCACTTCGGTGGCGGCGAAGAAATACGCCACTTCGTTGGCGGCGTTCTCGACCGAGTCGGAACCGTGCGCGGCGTTGGCGTCGATCGAGTCGGCGAAATCGGCGCGGATGGTGCCCGGCGCGGCGTCCTTCGGGTTGGTGGCGCCGAGCAGGTCGCGGTGCGCGGCCACGGCGTTCTCGCCTTCCAGCGCCTGGATCATCACCGGGCCGGAGATCATGAACTCGACCAGAGCGTTGAAGAACGGACGCTCGCGGTGCACGGCGTAGAAGCCCTCGGCCTCGCGGCGCGACAGCTGCTTGTACTTGGCGGCCACGACCTTCAGGCCGGCCTTCTCGAAACGCGAATAGATCTCGCCGATGACGTTCTTGGCGACGGCATCGGGCTTGATGATGGACAGGGTGCGCTCCAGCGCCATGGGAATTTCTCCGTTGGGCGGGCCACTAGACTAGATGGCCCGAGGTTAGCATGAAAAAAACCCGCGTCAAAACGCGGGCTTAGCCAGAATTGCGATGGACAATTCTATCCAATCGCAGCGGGCTTTGCACGGCCGCCGGCTGAATCATGCTGCATCGCAACATGACGCGGCCGGGCGCCAGGCCTAGACTCAAACAATCGTTTGATTGATTCTGGCGGCCGCATGGCAAAGCAAGCGCACTTCTCGACCAAGGACCGCATCCTCAGTGCGGCCGAGGAACTGTTCGCCCAGCACGGCTTTTCCGGCACGTCGCTGCGCCAGGTCACCAGCCAGGCCGACGTCAACATCGCCGCGGTGAACTACCACTTCGGCTCCAAGGAAAACCTGGTCAACGAGGTGTTCCGGCGGCGCATGGACGAGATGACCGCCGCGCGCCTGTCGCAACTGGAAGCCGCCCAACGCCAGCATCCCGGCCAGCTCGGCCCGGTGCTGGCGGCGTTCGTGGAGCCGGCGCTGGCGATGGCCCAGGACCGTCAGAGCGGCGGCGCCTTCGTGCGCGTGATCGCCCGCGCCTACGCCGAGAAGAACGACAGCCTGCGCCAGTTCCTGTCCGACCACTACGGCCATGTGCTGCGCGAGTTCGGCAAGGCCATTGCCGTTTGCGTGCCCGAACTGAGCAAGGAAGAACTGTATTGGCGCCTGGACTTCCTGGCCGGCGCCCTGACCTATGCCATGGCCGACTTCGGCCTGATCAAGCGCCCCGCCGGCGTCAGCGAAGGCGCGCATCGCGCCCACGCCGCGCGCGAGCTCATCCGTTTCGCCGAGGCCGGCTTCCTGGCCCGCTCCGCGCCGTAATTGCGCAAGAACCGTTCTATCCATATCCCGCAATCGTTGACCCACAGAGGCTGATCGCTATGTCCAACCCCCTGCTAGTCCGCCGTGCCGCCGTCCTGGGCGCGGGCGTGATGGGCGCGCAGATCGCTGCGCACCTGACCAACGCCGGCGTCGACACCGTCCTGTTCGACCTTCCCGCCAAGGACGGCCATCCCGACGGCATCGTGCTCAAGGCCATCGCCAACCTGACCAAGCTGAGCCCCGCCCCGCTCGCCAGCGCCACGCTGGCCGAGGCGATCACCCCGGCCAACTACGAATCGGGCCTGGAGCAGCTGCGCGGCTGCGACCTGATCATCGAAGCCATCGCCGAGCGCATGGACTGGAAACAGGACCTGTACAAGAAGATCGCCCCGTTCGTGGCCGATCACGCGGTGCTGGCATCCAACACCTCCGGCCTGGGCATCAATGCGCTGTCCGACGTGCTGCCCGAGCAGCTGCGCCACCGCTTCTGCGGCGTGCATTTCTTCAACCCGCCGCGCTACATGCATCTGGCCGAGCTGATCCCGGCCAAGGGCACCGATGCGGCGGTGCTGGAAGGCCTGGAAGCGTTCCTGGTCACCACCCTGGGCAAGGGCGTGGTCTACGCCAAGGACACCCCGAACTTCATCGGCAACCGCATCGGCGTGTTCTCGATCCTGTCCACCATCCACCACACCGCGCAGTCTGGCCTGGGCTTCGACGAAGTGGACGCGCTGACCGGCCCGCTGGTCGGGCGGCCGAAGTCGGCGACCTACCGCACCTCCGACGTGGTCGGCCTGGACACCATGGCCCACGTCATCAAGACCATGGCCGACACCCTGCCCGACGATCCGTGGCACCAGTACTTCGCCTCGCCGAAGTGGCTGGACGCGCTGATCGCCAAGGGCGCGCTCGGCCAGAAGGTCGGCGCCGGCATCTTCCGCAAGGTCGGCAAGGACATCGTGGTGCTGGACCTGCAGAAGCAGGATTACCGCCCGGCCGACCGCAGCGCGGCGCCGGAAGTGGTGGAGATCCTGAAGATCAAGAACCCGGCGGAGAAGTTCGCCAAGCTGCGCGAGAGCCAGCACCCGCAGGCGCAGTTCCTGTGGGCCACGTTCCGCGACCTGTTCCACTACAGCGCCTATCACCTGGCCGATATCGCCGAGACCGCGCGCGACGTGGACCTGGCGATCCGCTGGGGCTACGGCTGGTCGCTGGGCCCGTTCGAGACCTGGCAGGCCGCCGGCTGGAAGCAGGTGGCGCAGTGGATCGCCGACGACATCGTGGCCGGCAAGGCCATGTCCAGCGCGCCGCTGCCGGACTGGGTGTTCGACGGCCGCGACGGCGTGCATGCCGCCGAAGGCAGCTACAGCCCGGCGCGCAACGCCAAGCTGCCGCGCTCGGCGCTGCCGGTGTACCAGCGCCAGCGCTTCCCCGATCCGCTGTTGGGCGAGAAGTTCGCACCGGGCGAGACCGTGTTCGAGAACGACGGCCTGCGCCTGTGGCACGACGGCGACGACATCGCCGTGGTCAGCTTCAAGACCAAGATGAACACCGTGTCCGACCAGGTGCTGGACGGCCTGCAGGAAGCGGTCGGCCGCGCCGAGAAGGACTTCAAGGGCCTGGTGCTCTGGCAGCACAAGGAACCCTTCTCCGCCGGTGCCGACCTGGCCGGCGCGCTGGGCCTGCTGCAGGCCGGCAAGGTCGATGCGTTCGAAGCGATGGTCGCCAACTTCCAGGCCACCAGCCAGCGCATCAAGTACTCGCTGGTGCCGGTGGTCGCGGCAGTGCGCGGCCTGGCCCTGGGCGGCGGCTGCGAATTCCAGATGCACAGCGCCAAGACCGTGGCGGCGCTGGAGAGCTACATCGGCCTGGTCGAGGCCGGCGTCGGCCTGCTGCCGGCCGGCGGCGGCCTGAAGGAGATCGCGGTACGCGCCTCGCAGGCGGCCGGCCCCGGCGGCGACGTGTTCGCCGAACTGAAGAAGACCTTCGAGACCGTGGCGATGGCCAAGGTCTCCACCTCGGCGGTCAACGCCAAGGAACTGGGCCTGCTGCGCGGCACCGACAAGGTCGTGTTCAACAGCTACGAGGCGCTGTACATCGCCAAGGCCGAAGCGCGCGCGCTGGCCGACAGCGGCTACCGCCCGCCGCTGCCGGCACGCCGCATCCAGGTCGCCGGCGACGTCGGCATCGCCACCTTCAAGATGCTGCTGGTCAACATGCTGGAAGGCCGCTTCATCAGCGAGTACGACTACGAGATCGCCACCCGCATCGCCACCGTGCTGTGCGGCGGCGAAGTCGACCGCGGCGCGCTGGTGGACGAGGAATGGCTGCTCAAGCTCGAGCGCAAGCACTTCGTCGAACTGGCCCAGCAGGAAAAGACCCAGGCGCGGATTGGGCACATGCTCAAGACGGGTAAGCCGTTGAGGAACTGAGATTCGGGATTGGGGATTGGGGATTGGGGATTCGCAACCGCGGCTCTCCATCCTGCAACGATTCCCTCCAACAATTCATCCGCCGGGCACAAGACATTCGGGCACCACCGAGATTCGCTTTGACGAATCCCCAATCCCGAATCCCCAATCCCGGCTTTCGGAGAAAGCCATGAGCAAACAGATCCAGGAAGCCTACATCGTCGCCGCCACCCGTACCCCGGTCGGCAAGGCGCCCAAGGGCGTGTTCCGCAATACCCGTCCGGACGACATGCTGGCGCACGTGCTGCGTGCGGTGGTCGCGCAGGCGCCGGGCATCGATCTCTCGCGTATCGACGACGCGATCATCGGCTGCGCGATGCCCGAGGGCGAGCAAGGCATGAACGTGGCGCGCATCGGCGTGCTGCTGGCCGGGCTGCCGAATTCGGTCGCCGGGCAGACCATCAACCGCTTCTGCTCCTCCGGCATCCAGGCGGTGGCGCTGGCCGCGGACCAGATCCGCCTGGGCAACGCCGACCTGATGCTGGCCGGCGGCACCGAGTCGATGTCGATGGTGCCGATGATGGGCAACAAGGTCGCGCTGTCGCCGAGCGTGTTCGCCGACGACCACGTCGCCATCGCCTACGGCATGGGCATCACCGCCGAGAAAGTGGCCGAAGAGTGGAAGGTGTCGCGCGAGGACCAGGACGCGTTCGCGCTCGCCTCGCACCAGAAGGCCATCGCCGCGATCGCCGCCGGCGAATTCCGCGACGAGATCACCCCGTACGAGATCCTGTCGCACCAGCCCGACCTGGCCGGCAACGTCATCGCGCTGCGCAAGCGCCTGGTCGACACCGACGAAGGCCCGCGCCCGGACAGCTCGATCGAAGGCCTGGCCAAGCTGCGCCCGGTGTTCCGCAACGGCCAGTTCGGCGGCAGTGTCACCGCCGGCAACTCCTCGCAGATGAGCGACGGCGCCGGCGCGGTGCTGCTGGCCTCCGAGCAGGCGATCAAGGACTACGGGTTGACTCCCCTCGCCCGCTTCGTCAGCTTCTCGGTCGCCGGCGTGCGCCCGGAAGTGATGGGCATCGGCCCGATCGCGGCGATCCCCAAGGCACTCAAGCAGGCCGGGCTGAGCAAGGACCAGATCGACTGGATCGAACTCAACGAAGCCTTCGCCGCGCAGTCGCTGGCGGTGATCCGCGACAGCGGCCTGGATCCGTCCAAGGTCAATCCGCTCGGCGGCGCGATCGCGCTCGGCCATCCGCTCGGCGCCACCGGCGCGATCCGCACCGCCACGCTGGTGCACGGCCTGCGCCGCCGCCAGCAGAAGTACGGCATGGTCACCATGTGCATCGGCACCGGCATGGGTGCGGCGGGCATCATCGAAGCGCTCTGAACGCCTCGCCTCGACCACGAAAAAGGGCAGCCTAGGCTGCCCTTTTTCGTGCGCGGCGGTTTGCGCTGCCGAACCCCGTACGCGACGCGGCGGACCCGCGCGCTCCGGCAGCGTTGCCGCGTTTTTACTTGCTGCCGGCGTCCACGTCGGCCAAGGCGCGACGCATCATGTCCTGGGCCGGCTTGCTCAGCTTCTCGTGGTCCAGCGCATAGCGGATGGTCGCCTCGATCAGGCCGATATGGGTACCGCAGTCGAAGCGGGTCCCCTCGAAACGGTATGCATGCACCGGATCGCTCTCGATCAGCGCGGCGATCGCATCGGTCAGCTGGATCTCGCCGCCGGCGCCCGGCACGGTCTTTTCCAGCAGATCGAAGATCTTGGAACTGAGCACATAGCGGCCGACCACGGCCAGGTCGCTCGGCGCATCGGCCGGCTTGGGCTTCTCGACGATCGCGGTGATCTTGCCTTCGCTGCCGTCGAACGCCTCAGTGGCGACGATGCCGTAGCTGCCGGTGCTCTCGTGCGGCACATCCTGCACGGCGATCACGCTGGCGCCGGAACGCTCGGCCACGTCGGCCATCTGCGCCAGCGCGCCCGGACCGCGGTTCCAGATCAGATCGTCGGGCAGCAGCACCGCGAACGGCTCGTCACCGATGATCGGCTTAGCGCACAGCACCGCATGGCCGAGGCCGAGCGCTTCGGCCTGAGTCACGAAGATCGCGCGCACGCCGTTGGGCAGCACATGGCGCACCAGTTCCAGTTGCTCCAGCTTGCCGGCGCGCTCGAGCTTCTGCTCCAGTTCGTAGGCCTTGTCGAAGTAATCCGCAACCGCGTGCTTGTAGCGGTTGGTGACGAAGATCAGGGTGTCGCAACCGGCCTCGATCGCCTCGTCCACGGCGTACTGGATCAACGGCCGATCGATGATCGGCAGCATTTCCTTGGGCACCGTCTTGGTGGCGGGAAGGAAGCGGGTACCCAGACCTGCAACCGGAAAAACTGCTTTGCGGATTCTCTTGCTCATCAGAGCCTTCTGGCCTCGCGTGCGGGGAATGGGACGATTGTAGCGGAGCTATCCTGACCGGCTTGTTGTCGCAGCGGCGCGAATTCGGGCATGGTGGTGCGCAGCACTTTCTCGATCGCGTCGCTGTCGTATTCGGCCACCGCCGCGCGCAGCTGCTGCAGACCCTGCAACACGTTCTCGCGCGAGAAACTGCGCGCACCGGCTTCCAGGATCTTCGGATGCGAGGTGGGGCGATAGTTCTCGTCGGAATAGAACAAGGTCTCGTGCAGCTTCTCGCCCGGGCGCAGCCCGGTGTAGACGATCGCGATGTCGCGCCCTGGCTGCTTGCCGGCCAGGCGGATCATCTGCTCGGCGAGCAGGCGGATCGGCACCGGCTCGCCCATGTCCAGCGTGTAGATCGCGCCGTGCGAGGCCGACGCCGCAGCCTGCACGATCAGCTGGCAGGCCTCGGGGATGGTCATGAAATAGCGGGTCACCTGCGGATCGGTCACAGTGACCGGGCCGCCCTGGCGGATCTGCTCGCGGAACAACGGCACCACGCTGCCGGCCGAATCCAGCACATTGCCGAAGCGCACGGTGACGAAGCGCGTGCCCACCGTCTGGTCGTCCAGCGATTGGCACACCATCTCCGCATAGCGCTTGGAGGCGCCGAGCACATTGACCGGATTCACCGCCTTGTCGGTGGAGATGAACACGAAGGTCGAGACCTTGGCGGCGACGCAGGCGCGGGCCACGTTCTCGGTGGCCAGCACGTTGTTGCGCACCGCCTCGCGGAACTGCCGTTCCAGCAGCGGCACCTGCTTGTAGGCCGCGGCATGGAACACCGCATCCGGCTCGGCGATGCGCATCGCATGGCGGGTCACGGCCGGATCGCCGCAGTCGCCGAGCACGCACTCGATCTCCAGATCGGGGAAGGTGCGATGCAGATCGGCATGGATGGTGATCAGCGCCAGTTCGTCGATCTCCAGCAGCACCACCTTGCGCGCGCCATGGCGCGCGCACTGCCGACACAGCTCCGAACCGATCGACCCGCCGGCGCCGGTCACCATCACCGTACGCCCGGACAACCAGCCCTTGATCAGCTTCCAGTCCGGGGTCACCGGCTTGCGCCCGAGCAGGTCCTCGATCGCGACCTCCTTCAGTTCGCCCGGCAGAAAGTGGCCTTCCAGCACATCGAGCAGGCGCGGCACGGTGCGGAACGGCAGCCCGGTGCCTTCGCAGATCGCCACCACCCGCTGCATGCCGGCCGCGTCCAGCGACGGGATCGCGATGACCAGCAGCTTGGCCGCGGTTTCCTTGGCGATCGCGCCGGCTTCGTCGATCCGGCCCAGAATCGGCAGGCCCTGCAGTTTGGCCCCATGCAGATGGCCGGCGTCGTCGACGAAGCCGACCGGATGGTAGGCGCCGGAGCGGCGCAGGTCGCGCACCAGCGCCTCGGCCGCACGGCCGGCACCGACGATCAACACGCGCCGCGCGGTCTCGTCAGAATGCGCGATCTGGTAGTCCTTCCACGCGCGGTACAGCAGTCGCGGCGCGCCGAGCAGCGCCGACAGCGCGAACGGATACACCATCAGCACCGACAGCGGAATGGAATCGAAGCGGCTGTATGCCAGCCCCAGCACGATCGCGACCAGCCCGTAGAAGCTGGCCTTGAAGATGTTCAGCAGATCCGGAACGCTGGCGAAGCGCCATAGTCCGCGATACAGCCCAACCTTCCAGAACACCAGGCCCTGCGCCCCCAGCACGATGGCGGTGTTGAGGTTCCACAACGGCAAGGGGTGCTCGCCGGGCAGCATCGTGTAGCGCGCCGCATGCAGCAGCTGCCAGCAGATCCAGACGATCGCCAGATCGTGCACGACCACGGAGGCCTTGGGGAACAGCTCGGTAAAGCGGTCGCGAATCGAAAGCATCAGTTATCCATGAGAGTTCAGCGCAATCCCTTGCGTGAAGTCAGCCAAAGTGCGCTCGCCGATAGGTACCAGGCCAACGCCAACCCAACCTGCCCCCCGGTGCGCAACGTTCCACCGAACCAGGCGATTGTAATCGCGACAATGCTGAACAGGGCATAGGCGAAGGTCACAACCGTGTGGCTCCTGCCTGTATGTACCCAACGCTGGTAAAAATGTTGCGCATGCGGTTGCCACCAGCGTTCGCCGGCGAGCATGCGCGACAGCAGCGTGAAGCCTGCGTCGATGGCGAACGCGGATATTGGTATCAACAGCAACCATGGCGTGAGCTCGGTCGCAACATTGCCCAGCGCGAACAGCGCGGCGACCAGATACCCCAACGCGCCACTGCCGACGTCGCCAAGGAAGATACGCGCCCGCGGATAGTTGAACGGCAGGAAGCCGGCACAGGCCACGATCAGCACCCAGCACGGCCAGCGCAGCGGCGCGGGCAGCAACATGGCGAAACCCAGCGCCACCAGCATCGCCTGGCTGGTCGCCAAGCCGTTGATGCCGTCCATGAAGTTCCAGATGTTGATCAGCGAGATCGTCGCCAGCCAGGTCAACGCGGCCAGCCAGGGATTCTGGTGCAATCGGTAGACAAGTCCGGCCAGCAGCGTGGCGGCCAGCGCATGCACCAGCAGCCGCAGCGCGGCCGACAGCGGGCGGTGATCGTCCCACCAGCCGATGCCGGCGACCAGCACCAGTCCGCCAGCGAACGCCGCGATGGCCATGCCCTGCTGCGGCCACAGCGTCGCCGAATACGCGCAGGCCGCCAGCACCGCGGCGACGATCGCCACACCGCCGCCGCGCGGCGTCGCCACCGTATGGCTGCGCCGCTCGCCGGGCGCGTCCATCAGCTTGCGCTTGAGGGCATAGCGGCGCGACAACCAGGTCCCGACCGCGCTGAACGCCGCCAGCGCGGCGAGCAGCACCCACCCTGCCACCTGCATCTACACCACCGCGTAGTTGAGCAAGGGCTTGACCGTGCCCCACTCCTTGCAGCTCGGGCATTGCCAGTGATGGGTGCGCGCGCCGAAGCCGCAGCGCGTGCAGCGGTAGCTGGGATTGCGCACCAGCAACTGGTCGGTGATGTGCTTCAGGTCCTGCAGGGTGGCGGTGGAATCGGCGCCCTCGGCCAGGGTCAGGTCGATCAACGCCGACTCGCCGCGCACCGACGGCCGATCCTTCAGCTGCCGCCCGAGATAGGCGCGCGCCGCGGACACGCCTTCCTGCGACTCCATCAGCCGGGTCAGCGCCAGCACCGGGGCGATGCCGCGATAGTGCTCGGTCATTTCCGACAGGAAGGCGCGTGCGCCGCTGAGATCGTTGCCGCGGCGGCGATAGCAATCCATCAGCGCCGGCATGATCTCCGGCAGGTAGTCCGGATCGTGCCGCGCGGCACGTTCGAAGGCGCGGATCGCGGCCTCGTCGTTGCCGTCGTCCACATCGATGCGCCCTTCCAGGATGCCGGCGCGCACCGAGGTGGCGTCGGCCTGGTAGGCGCGCGCGATCGCCGAGCGCGCCAGCTCCGGCTTGCCGGATGCGCGGTAGCGGTCGGCCAGTTCGCATTCGAACTGCGCGATCAGCTTGCCCATCGGCTCGCCGGTCACGTCTTCGTAGCGGGTGGCGTTGTCGATCGCCTTTTCCCAGTCGCGCTCGGCCTGGTAGATGCCGATCAGGTGCTTGAGCGCCTGCGGCGCGCGCTGGTCGATCTGCGCCAGCTCGGTGAACACGGTCTCGGCCCGGTCCAGCAGGCCGGATTTCATGTAGTCCTCGCCCAGCGCCAGCAAGGCCTGCACGCGCTGCGGATCGCTGAGATCGGCACGTTGCACCAGACCCTGGTGCAGGCGGATCGCGCGGTCGACTTCACCGCGGCGACGGAACAGGTGACCGAGCGCGACCTGGGTCTCGAAGGTTTCCTTGTCCAGCTCGGCGATGTGCAGGAACAGCTCGATCGCCTTGTCCGGCTCTTCGTTGAGCAGGTAGTTCAGGCCGCGGAAATACGTGCTGGAAAGCCGGCTGACCTGCGTGTCGCCGTGGCGCTGGCCACCGCGGCGGCCGATCACCCATCCGCTCAGCGCCGCCAGCGGCAGGAACAGGAAGAACCAGAACCACTCGGTCAGGAAGTCCATCGAAGATCAGCGTCCGTCCACAGGCGGGGTATAGGTCGGTACCGGTGCGACGACCGGCGCGGCAGCGGCGATCGCGGCCTTGTTGGCGCGACGCAGCTTGGCGTACAGCGGGATCACCAACGTGGCCAGCACCAGTGCCGCGCCGATCACCACGCCGGCGAACAGCGAAACGATGATGGCGATGCCGGAGGTGGTGTTGATGCCGGCGACACCGAAATTGATGACGATCTGCTGCGAATTCAGCGATCCGATGACCAGACCGGCCAGCAGGAACACCAGCAATATCAGCAGACGGGCAATTTTCATGAAGCTCTCCAGCGTCGGGAGACACTAGATTAGCCGAACAGGCGCAGGTTCCGGGAAAGTCCGGGACGCGAAGGCGCAGGCTCGGGGCGTATCAGGGCGTGTCGGACTCGACCGGAACGACGCCGCTGACGCGTTCGCGCAATTCCTTGCCGGGCTTGAAATGCGGCACGTGCTTGCCGGGAAGCGCGACGGACTCGCCGGTCTTGGGATTGCGTCCCAGGCGCGGCGGCCGGTAATGCAGGGAAAAACTGCCGAAACCGCGGATCTCGATGCGGTCTCCGCCGGACAGCGCGCTGCCCATCATTTCCAACAGCGATTTCACCGCCAGATCGACGTCGTCCGCCTTCAGATGCGCCTGCTTGCGCGCCAGGATTTCGATCAGTTCGGACTTGGTCATTCGGATTCGTGCGGTGGGGTCGCAACCCGGCACGGCCCGGATTAACCGGGCCGTGCCAGAAACGCTGCGTGTGGCGGATTACTCGGACTTGTTGCCGTTCAACTGCGCACGCAGCAGCGCGCCCAGCTGGGTGGTGCCGCCCGACGCGGACTGGTATTCCTCCAGCACTTCGCGCATTTCGGCATCGTCCTTGGCCTTGATCGACAGCTGCAGGGTGCGGCCCTTGCGGTCCATGCCCACGAACTTGGCTTCGATCTTGTCGCCGACCTTCAGGTGCTGGGTCGCATCGTCGACGCGCTCGTTGGCGATGTCGCGCGCGGCAACGTAGCCCTCGATGCCGTCGGCCAGGTCGATGGTGGCGCCCTTGGCGTCCACTTCACGCACCACGCCCTCGACCTTCGAACCCTTCGGATTGGCCGCCATGTACTGGCCGAACGGATCCTGCTCCAGCTGCTTGACGCCCAGGCTGATGCGCTCGCGCTCCGGATCCACCGCCAGCACCACGGCTTCCAGCGTGTCGCCCTTCTTGAAGTTGCGCACGATGTCTTCGCCGGTGGTGTTCCAGCTGATGTCCGACAGGTGCACCAGGCCGTCGATGCCGCCGTCCAGGCCGATGAAGATGCCGAAGTCGGTGATCGACTTGATCTGGCCGGACACCTTGTCGTTCTTCTTGTGGGTGGCCGCGAAGGTTTCCCACGGATTGGCGGCGACCTGCTTCATGCCCAGCGAGATGCGGCGACGCTCCTCGTCCACGTCCAGGACCATGACCTCGACCTCGTCGCCGACCTGCACGACCTTGGACGGGTTGACGTTCTTGTTGGTCCAATCCATTTCCGACACGTGCACCAGGCCTTCCACGCCCGGCTCGATCTCGACGAACGCGCCGTAATCGGTGACGTTGGATACCTTGCCGTAGACGCGGCTGTTGGCCGGGTAACGACGCGCGATGTTGTCCCACGGATCCTCGCCCAGCTGCTTCAGACCCAGCGAAACGCGGTTGCGCTCGCGGTCGAACTTCAGCACGCGCACGTCCAGCTCGTCGCCGACGTTCACGACTTCGGACGGATGGCGCACGCGCTTCCAGGCCATGTCGGTGATGTGCAGCAGGCCGTCGATGCCGCCCAGGTCCACGAACGCGCCGTAATCGGTCAGGTTCTTGACCACGCCCTTCAGGATCGCGCCTTCCTGCAGCTTGTCCATCAGCTGCTCGCGCTCTTCCGAGTGCTCGCTCTCGACCACGGCACGACGCGAGACCACCACGTTGTTGCGCTTGCGGTCCAGCTTGATGAGCTTGAACTCCAGCTCCTTGCCTTCCAGGTAGGCCGGGTCGCGCACGGGGCGCACATCGACCAGCGAACCCGGCAGGAACGCGCGGACATCCTTGATGTCCACGGTGAAACCACCCTTGACCTTGCCGCTGATGCGGCCGGTGATGGTCTCGTTCTTTTCCAACGCTTCTTCCAGCTCGTCCCACACCATCGCGCGCTTGGCCTTCTCGCGCGACAACACGGTTTCGCCGAAGCCGTTCTCGAGCGAGTCGAGGGCGACCTTGACCAGGTCGCCTTCGGCGACGTCGATCTCGCCAGCGTCGTTACGGAACTGTTCGATCGGCACGATGCCTTCGGACTTCAGGCCGGCGTTGATCACCACCACGTCGCCGCGGACTTCCACGACGATACCGGTGACGATGGAGCCCGGCTTCAGCTTGGCCAGATTGGTTTGACTGGCTTCGAACAGTTCGGCAAATGATTCGGTCATTGAAATTACTCTCGTGGACACACGGACAGTGCGTTTCTTCTGGAAACGGCGAACTGCCCACCTGGTTAGTCGGCCCAAAACCGCGGCCGGGTGTGAAATGGGAAAAACCGCAGCGCGACATTGCGCGGCGGAGCGTGGAACAACGGTAGTGCGGCGTTACGTGTGAAGCGGATTGCGGATACATCGCCTGGATGCCACCGAAGCGGCGCCATGCTGCTGCCCTACTCCCGGCGCGGCCCTCAGGTGGGCAGCAATTCCAGGACGCGGCCGACCACCTGTTCGATGTCCATGCCGGTGGTATCCAGGAGGACGGCATCGTCTGCCGGCTTCAGGGGCGCCACCGAACGTTGGGCATCGCGTGCGTCGCGGGCCATGATCTCGCGCAGCAGGTCGTCGAATATAACGGAAACTCCTTTTTCCTTCAACTGGTTATGCCGGCGCATGGCGCGCTCCTCGGCACTGGCGGTCAGGAACACCTTGTACGGGGCATCCGGGAAAATCACCGTACCCATGTCGCGGCCGTCGGCGACCAGCCCCGGCAGGCGCCGGAACGCGCGCTGGCGCTGCTTCAGCGCCGCGCGCACCTCCGGAATCGCGGCGATCGCCGAGGCCACCGCGCCGGTGGTCTCCAGCCGCAGCTCGTCGGTGGCGTCGACCTCGTTGATCCTGACCCGCAGGCCGCCGCCGGCCACGTCCTCGAAGGTGACATGGGTATCGAAGGTGCAGCGCACCAGCGCCGCAGCGTCGGAAATGTCCAGGTTGGCCCAGCTAGCGGCCACGCCGACCGCCCGGTACAGTGCGCCCGAATCCAGGTAATGCCAGCCCAGCTTGCCGGCGACGATGCGGCTGACGGTGCCTTTGCCGGCCCCGGAAGGGCCATCGATGGTCAGGACGGGAGCGGGGTCGTTCATGCGGTTCCTCGGACGGGGGGCGGCGCATTGTAGCCCCGGCGCCGGCCGGGCTGGCGCAAGCAGTTGAAACCATGAAGAAAACCAGGCTATACTCGCCGGCTTACTGATCCAGCGACGTGGTTTCGCCACGCCGTACCCTTCTCTAATCCACAAGTTTACGCCGAGGTGTGCCATGAAAGTCCTGTCCTCCCTGAAGTCGGCGAAGACCCGTCACCGCGACTGCAAGGTGGTCCGCCGCCGCGGCAAGGTTTTCGTGATCTGCAAGTCGAACCCGCGTTTCAAGGCTCGCCAGCGCTGATCCGACGACGGCCCGCCCTGCGGCACCGCGCGCACGGTTGCGGGTCATCGACGAAAGCCGCCTTCGGGCGGTTTTTTGTTGCCGAAATTTGCTGTAATCGCCGTTCGTCCTCTGGGGAGCACACCGTGATGAAGCACCGTCTGTCCGTACTGCCGCTGCTGGTCGTCCTGGGCCTGGCCGGGGGCGCCCACGCCGAGACCCTGCTGGTCGAGCGGGTCAAGCAGGAACCCGTGGCGGCGATGCCGGCGCGCGGGCTGAGCATGGGCGAGGTCGAGGCGCGCTACGGCGCCCCGCAGTCGAAGCTGGAACCGCGCGGCGGACAGAAGCGGCAGTGGCCGACGATCAACCGCTGGGTGTATCCGGCCTTCACTGTGTACTTCGAGAAGCACAAGGTGGTGGACGTGGTCGCCAACAAGGCCGATGCCAACGAGGTTGGACCCAAGCCTGCGATTCGGTGATGCGAGTTGGTATGCGAGTCCCTCGCAAGAGTTTTTATGCGAGTCCCTTCGCAAGAGCCCGCACATCCATGTGCGGGGATCAAATGAAAAGCCTGAGCTTCGGCTTGGGCACGACGTGAGTAGTGGTCGCAATGACTGATCGCCTTCGCCTTCCCGCGGAATGGGAGCCCCAGTCCGCCATCCTGATCGCCTGGCCGCATGCCGGTACCGACTGGGCCGAGCGCCTGGCCGAGGTCGAGGAGACCTATATCGCGCTGGTCGCGGCGATCGCGCGCTACCAGCGCGTGCTGATCTGCGTCGCCGATGCCGACCTGCAGATCTACGCCGAGGCGCGGCTGCGCTCGGCGCGGGTCGACATGCAGCGCGTGCGGTTCGTCGAGGCCGAGTACGACGACACCTGGCTGCGCGACTCCGGTCCGATCACCCTGGCCCGGGACGGCGGCGGTTTCCAGTTGCTGGACTTCCGCTTCACCGGCTGGGGCGGCAAGTTCCAGGCGAGCCGCGACGACCAGTTGGTGAGCGCGCTTGCGGCGCAGCAGCTGTTCGCCGGCAGCGACGTGCGCAGCATCGATTTCGCGCTGGAAGGTGGCGCGATCGACAGCGATGGCGCCGGCACCCTGCTGACCACCTGGCAGTGCCTGCACGAACGCCATCCGCAGCGCTCGCGCGAATCGCTGAGCCACGACCTGGCCGACTGGCTGGCGCAACAGCGCGTGCTGTGGCTGGACCACGGCTATCTGGAAGGCGACGATACCGACGCGCATATCGATACCCTCGCCCGCTTCGCCAGCGAAGACGCGATCGTCTATCAGGCCTGCGACGACGCCGGCGATTCGCACTACGCCGAGCTGCAGGCGATGGGCGCAGAACTGGCCGCGTTGCGCACCGCCGACGGTCGCCCGTACCAGCTTTTCCCGCTGCCGTGGGCGCAGCCGGTGCTCGACCACGGCCGGCGCCTGGCCGCGTCCTACGCCAACTTCCTGATCGTCAACGGTGCGGTGCTGATGCCGGCCTATGGCGATGCGGCCGATGCGCAGGCGCAGGCGGTGATGGCGCAGGCGTTCCCGCAGCACGACATCGTGCCGATTCCGTGCCGCGCGCTGATCTGGCAGAACGGCAGCCTGCACTGCATCACCATGCAGTTGCCCGAGGGCGTACTGGCCGCCTGATCCGCGTTCGCTGATCGAAGACGCCTAGGAGCGACCGCAGGCTTTCGCCGGGTCGCACTACTCCGCAGGAATCGCCATACGTGCCGCCGCAGGACTCCGCTTCCGAGGCGGCGATGGCAACAGAACGCCGAATTGCGGTTCTTCTGTGGAACTCCGGCAGCGCACCGAATTCGGCGCCAAACGGCGCTGAGCGCCTCAACGCCGAGCCACGGGAACATCTCCACGCCGCGCCGGGCGGCATTCATCTGCCGGGAACCTGCCGCGGCGCCATCCGCGTTACCATGCGCGCTTTCGCCGACCATCCTTCCGCAATGAGCCGAAACACTCTTTCCGTCGCGCTGATCCAGGAGCGCAACCATGGCGATGCCGCGGCGAATCTGGCGGTCATCGAATCGCGCGTGGCCGAGGCCGCGGCGCAGGGCGCGCAGCTGGTGCTGCTGCAGGAACTGCACAACGGCGCCTATTTCTGCCAGCACGAGTCGGTGGACGAATTCGACCTGGCCGAGCCGATTCCCGGCCCCAGCACCGAGCGCCTCGGCGCGCTGGCCAAGCGCCATGGCGTGGTGCTGGTCGCGTCGCTGTTCGAGCGCCGCGCCGCAGGCCTGTACCACAACACCGCGGTGGTGTTCGAGAAGGACGGCAGCCTGCTCGGCAAGTACCGCAAGATGCATATTCCGGACGATCCGGGCTTCTACGAGAAGTTCTACTTCACCCCGGGCGATCTCGGCTTCACCCCGATCCAGACCTCGGTCGGCCGCCTCGGCGTGCTGGTGTGCTGGGACCAGTGGTATCCGGAAGCGGCGCGGCTGATGGCGCTGGCCGGCGCCGAACTGCTGCTGTATCCGACCGCAATCGGCTGGGATCCCAGCGACGAGCAGGCCGAGCAGGAGCGCCAGCGTGACGCCTGGATCCTCAGCCATCGCGGCCATGCCGTGGCCAACGGCGTGCCGGTGCTCAGCTGCAACCGGGTCGGCCACGAAGCCTCGCCGCTGGCCGCCGATGGCGTGGTGGGCGCGGCCGGCATCCAGTTCTGGGGCAACAGCCACGTGCTCGGCCCGCAGGGCGAGTTCGTCGCCGAAGCCGGCGCCGAACCGACCGTGCTGGTCTGCGACGTGGACCTGCAGCGCAGCGAGCACGTGCGGCGGATCTGGCCGTTCCTGCGCGACCGCCGCATCGACGCCTATGGCGATCTGCTGAAGCGCTATATCGACTGACGCGCCGCACCTGCGGCAGCTGCAAGCCCAAGACCTGCCGCACCCCGGCGCCGACCAGGCGCCCTTCGATGAGTGATGGAATGAACGAACTTTCCCAGGCCGGCGACGACGCCCTGTTCGCCGGCCAGCCGTACCGCATCGTCGAGCGCGATGGCGTGCGCTACACCCTGCTCGGCACAGCGCATGTGTCGCTGGCCAGTGTCGCCGCCGTGGAACGGGCGATCGACAGCGGCCGCTTCGATGCGGTCGCGGTGGAGCTGGACCCGCAACGGCTGCAGGCGCTGACCGACCCGGACGCGCTGACCAAGCTGGACCTGGTGCAGGTGATCCGCAAGGGCCGGGTGGCGTTGTTCGCAGCGAACCTGGCGCTGGCCGCCTACCAGCGGCGCCTGGCCGAGCAGTTGGGCATCGAACCCGGCGCCGAACTCAAGCGCGCGGTGCTGCTGGCGCGCGAGCGGCAGCTGCCGGTGTACCTGATCGACCGCGAGGTCGGGCTGACCTTCAAGCGCGCCTCCGGCCGGCTCGGTTTCTTCGGCAAGCTCAAGCTCGGCAGCGGCCTGCTCGGCGGTCTGTTCGCCTCCGACGAGGTCGGCGAGGCGGAGATCGAGAAGCTCAAGCAGGGCGACATGCTCGAGGCCAGCTTCGGCGACTTCGCCAGCGAAAGCCCGGCGCTGTACGACACCATCATCGCCGAGCGCGACCGCTACATGGCCACCCGCCTGCGCGAGGAACATGCGCAGCGGACCGCGCCCAGCCAGACCCCGATTGCGACCCCGGACTATGTGGATGCCGCACGCGCCGAGGGCATCCGCGACGTGCTGGCCGTGGTCGGCGCCGGCCATCTGGCCGGCCTGGCCAGGCACCTGCAGGACGATCAGGACGATCCGGCCACGCTGCGCAAGTCGCTGGAAGACGTGCCGACCAAGAAAAAGGTGCCGTGGATCACCCTGACCCTGACCGCGCTGGTGCTGGGCGGCGTGGCCTGGGGCTACTGGCGCGGCGGCTTCGCGCTGGGCACCGACCTGCTGCTGCAGTGGGTGCTGTTCACCGGCGGCCTGGCCGGGTTGGGCTGCCTGCTGGCCGGCGGCCATCCGCTGAGCATCATCGCCGGCGCCCTCGCCGCGCCGCTGAAGCCGTTCCGGCCCGGCGTGCCGGCCGGTGCGTTCAGCGCACTGGTTGAGGTGCACATGCGCAAGCCGGCCTACGGCGACTTCCTGGCGCTGCGCGACGACGCGCAGAACCTGCGCGGCTGGTACCGCAACCGCGTCTCGCGGGTGGTGCTGACCTTCCTGCTGACCAACCTCGGCAGCATGATCGGCGTGTGGCTGGCGGGATTCCGCATCTTCGGCAAGCTGGCCGGTTGAGCGCAACGCGGCGGCAGGGCCATGCGCCCTGCCCCATCGCATGATCACCGTGTCGTAAAACAGTGTGGGAGGGGCTTCAGCCCCGACGCCTTGTCGGTAAAGGCGTCGGGACTGAAGCCCCTCCCACAACTTTTTCCACGCGATGCAGCAAGCGAGACAAGCGCGCGCCAGCCATTCGGCGCGCGACACCGCGCCCCTGGTCAGGACACCTGCGGCGCCGGCACACCGCGGCCGCCGCGAGCGCGGCGCACCAGCTGCGCCACGCCGCCGCTGAGATCGTCGAGGATCGCGTAGATGGTCGGCAGGAACAGCAGGCTGACCACGGTGGAGAACGCCAGGCCGCCGGCGATCGCGCGCGCCATCGGGTAGTAGGCCGGGCCGTCGCCGAACATCTGCGTGGTGGTCAGCGAGATCGGCACCATCGCCAGGATCGCGGTACCCATGGTCATCATGATCGGCCGCAAGCGCTCGCGCGACCCTTCCACCAGCGCCTCGGTCCGGGCCAGGCCGCGCCGGCGCAGGTTGTTGATGTGCTCGATCATCACGATGCCGTTGTTCACCACCACGCCCATCAGCACCAGGATGCCGATGAAGGCCATGATCCCGAAGTTGGTGCCGGTGATCCAGAACAGCCAGAACACGCCGAAGATCGAGAACAGCACGCCGCTCATGATCGCCGCCGGGAACAGCAGCGATTCGAATACCGCGGCCATCACCACGTAGATCATCAGCAGCGCGATCAGCAGGTTGAACAGCATCTGCTGGCCGGCCTTGTCGTCGTCCTGGCCATCGGCGCCGTCGAAACTGTAGTGGTAGCCGGCCGGGAAGCTGACGCCCTTCAGCGTGTCCTCCATCGCCTGCTTGGCCTCGGCCGGGGTGACCTTGACCCCGAGGTTGGCGGTGATGGTCAGCGTGGTCTGGCGGTTGGTGCGCCCGATCTGGGTCGCCGCCGGCCGCGTCTGCACGTCCACCAGGCTCAGCAGCGGCACGCTGCGCCCGTCCTTGGTGCGCACGTTGAAGCTGTCCAGGTCTTCGGGCGTGGTTTCCTCGGCGCCGGCGAAGCGGACCCACACCGGCACCTCGTTGTCGCCGCGGCGGAACTCGCGCAGCGAGGCGCCGCGCAGCGCCAGGCCGACGAAGCTGGCGACCTGCTCGGCATTGAAGCCGAACGCCGATGCGCGCTCGCGATCCACCCGCACCGCCAGCTCGGTGGTACGGTCGCCGGTGTCCACGCGCACGTCGCGCAATTCCTTGCGCCGCGCCAGCAGCGGCACCACGTCGTCGGCGATCGCGCGCAGGGTCTGGGTGGAATCGCCGACCAGTTGCACCTGCACGCTCTGCGCACCGCTGCCCTGCCCGTTGCCGTTGCCGTTGCTGCCGACGCTGTAGTCGGCCAGCGCCGAACGCGGCAGCTCCTTGCGGATCTGTTCGATCAGCGCCTGCATGTCGCGCACCTGCTTGAGGTCCACGGTCAGCGTGGTGCTGCTGCCTTCCACTTCGCTGAACCACGAATACACCTGGGTGACGTGGTAGCGCTGGCGACGCGCGTCGATGAAGCGTTCGAGCTTGGCGACTTCGGTGGACAGCTGCTCGCGCGTATACGAGCCCTTCCACTGGTAGCCGATGAAGATCTGTTCGCCGCCGTCGCCGCCGAACATGTCCTTCTTGGTCTGCAGCATCGGCACCACGCTGAGCGCGGTGATCAGCGCGATCGCGGCGACGCTCCAGCCGCGATGGGCCAGCGACCAGCGCAGCACGCGCGCGTAGCGGCGCTGCAGGCGCGGGATCAGGCCGCGCTCGGAGCGCACCAGCGCCGGCGTGCGCATGCGCGCGGACAGCATCGGAATCAGGCTCACCGCCACCAGCCACGAGGCCAGCAGCGACACCGAGATGGTGATCGCGATCTGCGCCATGAAGATGCTGATGTTGTTGGTTTCGCCGAACAGGTTCGGCACGAACACGATGCAGTGGCACAGGGTGCCGGCCGACAGCGCGATGGCCACGTTGCGGGTGCCGATGATCGAGGCCAGCTGCGGCTGGTCCGGCATGCGTTCGCGTTCCTGGTAGATGCTCTCCACCACCACTACCGCGTTGTCCACCAGCATGCCCACCGCCAGCAGCAGGCCCATCATGGTCAGGATGTTGAGGGTGACCCCGGCGAAATACATGAAACCCAGAGTGATGGTGAAGCAGATCGGGATCGCCAGGGTCACCATCAACGTCGACGGCCAGTGGCGCAGGAAGAAGAACAGCACCGTCACCGACAGCAGCAGGCCGACCCCGCCGGCTTCGGCCAGTTCGGTCAGCGACGAGGTCACCGCCTTGCCCTGGTTGTCGATGACCTTGACCTGCACGTCGCTGAGCGCCGGTTGCTTGCGGATCTGCTCCACGTCGGCCAATACCGCGCGCGACACCTCGACCAGGTTGGCGCTGCGTTCCTTGTACACGTCCAGGCCCACCGCCGGACGCCCGTCCAGGCGCCGGCCGTAGTTCATCCGGGTCGGCTTCAGCCGGATCTCGGCGATATCGCCCAGGCGCAGGCCCTTGGGGTCGATGACCAGATCGCGCAGTTCCTGCAGGTCGCGCAGCTCGCCGACCGGCTGCACCCGCAGGCGCTGGCCGTGGTCGTCGATCTGCCCGGCCGACAGCGAGAAATTGAGCTTGCCCAGGCGCTCGCTGAGATCGTTGAGGCTGAGGTTGTGCGCGCTGAGCCGGTCCGGCGCGATCGCGATCTCGACCTCGTTCGGCGGCGCGCCGGACACCTCCACCTTGGCCACGCCGGGGATGCGCTCCAGGCGCCGCTTGAACTCGCGGTCTAGCATGTCGTAAGCGCCGGTCAGGTCGGCCGCGCCGGCCAGGCGCACCTTCAGCACCGGCTCGTCGCTGCTGGACCACTTGAACACGTGGTAGCGCTGCAGGTCGTCGGGCAGGTCGGCGCGGATCGCGTCGATGCGCTCGCGCGCGTCGGAGGCGGCGATGGCGATGTCGCGGTCCCAATCGGAGAACTCGATGAAGATGTTGGCGCCGTCGGCGGTCGCGGTCGAGCGCATGCGCTTGATCCCGGTCATCGTCGCCAGCGCTTCCTCGGTCGGCCGCACCAGGTTGCGCTCGACCTCGTCCGGGGTCGAGCCGCTGTACGGCAACTGCACGAACAGGAACGGCGCGGAGATGTCCGGCAGCGCCTCCAGCGGCAACCGGAACGCCGCGATCAAGCCGACCACCACCAGCGACACGAAGCACATGATGGTGGTGATCGGACGGCGGATGCTGAACTCGGCGACGCTCATGCCGGCTCACCCGTGCCAGTGCCGTGGCCGAGCCCTTCAAGACGCCGCCGCGCGCGCTGCCCGCGCTCGGCGTAATAGCCGTCGGCGCGGCGATCCAGGCGGTCGTAGACCACCGGGATCACCACCAGGGTGAGCAGCGTGGACACCAGCAGGCCGCCGATCACGGTGATCGCCATCGGCGCGCGCACTTCGGCGCCCTCGCCCGACGCCACCGCCAGCGGCAGGAAGCCGAACAGCGTGCACAGCGTGGTCATGATGATCGGGCGCAGCCGCGAGCGTGCGCCTTCGATCAGCGCCTCGCGCTTGGCCACGCCTTCCTCGCGCAGCTGGTTGACCTTGTCGATCAGGATGATCGCGTTCTTGGTCACCAGCCCGACCAGCAGGATCAGGCCGATGAACACCACCACCGAGACCGGCTTGCCGCTCAGCAGCAGCGCCAGCACCGCGCCGACCATCGCCAGCGGGATGGTGAACAGGATCACGAACGGGTGCAGCAGCGATTCGAACTGCGAGGCCATCACCAGGTACACCAGGAAGATCGCCAGGCCGAAGGCGAACAACAGCGACTTGGCCGACTGCGCCAGTTCCTCGCCCTGTCCGCCGATGTGCATGCCGACGCCGGCACCGAGCGGCTCGCGCGCGACCATGTCCTGCACCTCGCGCACCGCGCCGCCCAGATCGATGTCGCGCAGGTTGGCCGACACGATCGCCACGCGGATCTGGTCGGCGCGGTGGATCTCGCTGGGCCCGGTGGTGGCGACCACGTCGGCGACCGCATCCAGCGTCACCGGCTTGCTGCTGCCGGGATTGACGATCAGCCGGCGGATGCTGTCGACGCTGGCGCGGTCGCTCTGCTGCGCGCGCACCAGCACGTCGATCTTGCGGTCGCGGAAGCTGTAGCGGGTGGCGACGTCGCCGCGTACCTTCTTCACCACCACGTCGGCGATCTGCCGCGTGGTCAGGCCCAGCGCACCGGCACGCTCCTGGTCGAAGCGGATCTGGATTTCCGGGAAGCCCTCTTCCACCGTCGATTTCACGTCGGCGTAGTGGCCGTTACCGCGCAACATCGCGGTCAGCTTCTGTCCGGCGTGCTGGATGGTCTCCAGGTCCTGGCCGCGCAGCTCGATTTCCAGCGGCGTGGAGAAGCTGAAGAGTTCCGGGCGGCTGAAACCGACCTGCACGCCCGGATGCCTGCGCATCGTCGCGCGCATGCGGTCGCTCTGCTGCGCCTCGAACTGCGCGCTGCCGCCGCCGGCCATGGCGATGGTCAGCTTGCCGATGTTCTCGCCGCTTTCGGTGGGACTGGCATCGAGCCGGGTGCCGCTGCCGCTGACGCCATACAGCGCCTGCACGCCGGCGTCCTTGCCGTGGGTTTCCTGCAGTTCGCGCACCAGCGCATCGGTCTGCCGCAACGGCGTGCCGGCCGGTAGCTTCACCGTCATCTCGAAGCGGTCCTGGGCCAACTGCGGGATCAGGTCGGCGCCGAGCATCGGCACCACCGCCAGCGTCGCCGCGAACGACAGCGCGGCCAGGCCCAGCACCTGCCACGGCCGCGCCAACGCGCCCGGCAGCAACCGCAGATAGCCGCGTTCGGCACGCGCATACGGCGCCATCGCCAGGTCGCTGGCCTTGCGCATCACCGGAGCGACCACCGCCACGCCGCCGCGCCACAGCCGCACCACCAGCCATGCCGCGCCGAAGAAACCGCCGCGCACCGCCGCGGCGGCACCGCGCCGGCCCCACGCCACCGGCTTCAGCCAGCCGCGCTGCGGCTGCCAGTGCGGCTGCTCGGGCTCGGGCGGGAACGCCATCGGCGGGCGTCCCTTCAGCGAACTGAGCATCGGGATCAGGGTCATCGACACCACCAGCGAGATCGCGATGGCGATCGCCACGGTCAAGGCCTGGTCGCGGAACAGCTGCCCGGCCACGCCCTCGACGAACACCAACGGCAGGAACACCGCGATCGTGGTCAGGGTCGAGGCGACCACCGCCATGCTCACCTCGCGGGTGCCGGCGATCGCCGCATCGAGAATGCTCAGACCGCGCTCGCGCGCCTTGGCGATGCTCTCCAGCACCACGATCGAATCGTCCACCACCAAGCCGGTGGCCAGCGCCAGGCCGCCCAGCGACATCACGTTCAAGCTCAAGCCCAGCTGGCCCATGAAGAAGAACGTGGCCACGATCGACACCGGCAGCGACAGGCTGATCACGAACGTGCTCCAGCCGTCGCGCAGGAACAGGAAGATGATCAGGATCGCCAGCAGGCCGCCGATCACCGCATCCTTTTTGACGTCGCCGATGGCGTGCTCGATGAAGCGCGACTGGTCTTCCAGCGTGGTCAATTCCACGTCCGGCGGGATCTGCGTCTTCAGCTGTTCCAGGCGCTTGCGCAGCGCCGCCGCGGTGGACACGGTGTTGGCGTCGCCTTCCTTGTAGATCGCCAGTTCCACCGCTTCCTTGCCGCCCAGGCGGATGATCGCCTCGCGCTCCTTGTAGCCCTGCCGCACCTCGGCCACGTCCTTGAGCCGCACCGGCATGCCGTTGGCGATGGTGGTGGTGGAACTGGACGAGGCGCTCTGCGCCGCCGAGGCCGCGGCCAGCGCCGCTTCCGAACCGGTCGAGGCGGCGATCGCGTACATCTGCTGCATCGCCGAGTCGGCGGCGCTGCTGCCGGCGCCCTGGGTGGTCAGCAGCAGATTGCGGATCTCGTCCAGATCGGCGAACTGGTTGACCGTGCGCACCAGGTAGCGCTGCGAGCCCTGTTCCAGGCGCCCGCCGGAGATGTTGATGTTCTCTTCCTTGAGCCGGGTGATGACGTTGTCGATCGGCAGGCTCAGCTGCGCCAGCCGCTGCTGGTCGATATCGACCTGGATCTCGTCTTCCAGCCCGCCGCCGACCTTGACCGCGGCCACGCCGGCCACCGGTTCCAGCTTCTTCTTCAGGTCCTCGTCGGCATAGCGGCGCAACTGGGTCAGTGCGCGCACCGCATCGGCATCGCTGGCCGGCGTCGCCTTGCTCGCCAGCACCAGGCGCATGATCGGTTCGGTGGACGGATTGAAGCGCAGCAGCACCGGCGCCTTGGCTTCCAGCGGCAGCTCCAGCGCCTCCATCTTGTCGCGCACCTCCAGGCTGGCCTGGTCCATGTTGGTGCCCCAGGCGAACTCCAGCACCACGTCGCTCTGCCCGGTGCGAGACACCGACTTGAGCTTGCGCAGGTTCTTGACCACGCCGACCGCTTCCTCGACCGGCTCGGTCACCAGCGTCTCGATCTCCGACGGCGCCGCGCCGGTGTACTCGGTGCGCACGGTCAGGGTCGGATAGCTCAGGTCGGGCAACAGGTTGACCTTGAGGTTGTTCAAGGCGATAGCGCCGAACAGCATCAGCGTCACCATGGCCATGAAAATGGTGACGCGGCGGCGCGTGGCGAATTCGACCAGCCCGCCGCCGCGTACGCCGGGCGGCACGTGTTCGTGCGGATCGCTGCCGTGATCGGAACCGGCGCTGGTCATCAGTGCGCTCCGACCGCGGCGCCGCCGCCGATCTCGGCGACCTCGCGTTGCGGCGCGATCACCTGCACCCGGCTGCCGTCGCGCAGGGCGACCTTGCCGGCGGTGACCACCTGGTCGCCGGGCTGCAGGCCGTCGCGGATCTCCACCCACGGACCTTCGGAATAGCCCAGCTTGACCGGCACCCGCGTCACCTTGCCGGCGCTGACCCGGAACACCGCCGGCTCGCCATCGTCGAGCAGCGCCAGGCGCGGCACCACCAGCGCATCGGCGCGCTGGTCGTAGTCGATGCGGATGCGCCCGAACATGCCCGGTTGCAAGGCTTCGGCGCCTTCCTCGAACGCGCACACCACGCGGAACGTGCCGCTGCCTGAATCCACCACCGGCGCGATGCGATCGACCTTGCCCAGGTATTGCTTGCCCGGCAATGCATCGGCCAGCAGCGTCACCGGCTGCCCGGCCTTGAGCGTGGCCAGCTCGCGCTCGGGCACATTGAGCGTGGCTTCCAGGCGCGAGTCGTCGACGATGCGGAAGATCGGCGTATTGATCTGCACGAAGTTACCGGTCTTGATCGAGCGCGACGCGATCACCCCGGAGATCGGCGCGACCACCGTGGCGTAGGACAGTTCCAGCGACGCCAGCTGGTGCTGCGCGCGCACGTTGGCCAGGTCGTACTTGATCTGGTCGACATCGGCGGCGCTGACCAGTTGCTGGCCGACCAGTTGTTCCGAGCGCCGGTAATTGTTCTCCAGCTTGCGCAGCTGCGCCTCGCTCTGCGCCACCGCCAGCCGCGCGCGGTCCGGGTCCAGCCGCACCAGCGGCTGCCCGGCGCGGACCTGCTGGCCCTCCTCGGCCAGCACCGCCAGCGCCACCCCGGAGGTCTTGGCCACCACCTGCGATTCGGCGCGCGCCTCCAGCGCCGCGGTGCCGCTGTAGCTGGCCGCCACGGCGCGCCGGCTGGCCTTGGCCACCTCGACCGGCACCGCGTCGGGCGCCTTCTCGGCCTCCTTGGCCTTGGCCTGCGCATCGCCGGCCGCCGGCTTGCAGCCACCGAGCAGCAGTGTGGAGGTGATCAACAGCGCGGCAGCGCAGCTGGCGGTGCGTCGGCGCGTGGAATATCGCGTCATCGTCGTGTCCCTGGTGGATGGCGTGAATGGTGTTGTAGGTAAGTAGATCACCTGATGACGCTCAGGTGAATGAGCCAAAGGTCATGGTCCGCCGCGTGGCGCAGCGCGGGGATTGCCAAGGCCTGTTTCGGAGCCGCGAAAGGCCAGGCTATACTCGGGTCGTTCCGTGTTCCCCCACGCCGGAACGCCCAGTCCCGTCCTCCGGACCACGAAACCATGCGCACGCAGCCGCTAGCCGCTTGTTTTGCTTTGGCCGTACTTGTTCCTCTCGGGGTCGCCCCGGCAGTGGCGCAGACCGCGCCGGCGCCCACCGCTCCCGCCCCGGCCGCCACCCCGGAAGCGCCCGCTGCCGCCGTCGGCCATGCCGACAACGGCAGAACGCTGACCTATACCTGCCAGGGCTGCCACGGCATCACCGGCTACAAGAACGCCTATCCGAGCTACCGCGTTCCCAAGATCGGCGGCCAGTCGGCGCAGTACCTGACCCAGGCGCTGACCGAATACCGGCTCGGCAAGCGCAAGCATCCGACCATGCAGGCCCAGGCGGAGAGCTTCTCCGACCAGGACATCGCCGACATCGCCGCTTACCTGACCACCCTCAAGTAGCCATCCCATGCCGAAAGCCGCGCACGCATTGCGTCCCGCCATCGTCCTGCTTGCTGCCCTGTGCCTGGGGGCGTGTTCGCAATCGCAGGTGGAATCCACCAGCCAGTCCGCCGGCGACGCCGGCCACGCCAGCGGCGAACATGGGTCCGGCTCGTCCGCCGGCCTGCCGAGCGGGCGTGCCGCCGCCGGCGAGAAACTGGCCCACGCCAAGGGCAAGGCCACCGGGCAGAGCTGCATCGACTGCCACGGTGCCGACGGCAACGCACCGATCGACCCGAGCTATCCCAAGCTCGGCGGCCAGTACGGCGACTATGTCGCGCATGCCTTGCAGGCATACCGCGCCGGCGATCGCCAGCATCCGCTGATGACCCCGCAGGCGGCACCGCTCAGCGACCAGGACATCGCCGACCTGGCGGCGTATTTCGGATCGCGCGCCACCCAGCTGCATGACCTGCACAACCCGAATTGACAGGCGCGCCGGCATCTAGCCGGCGCCGGTTCCCACAGCCAGTCCGTTGGGCGCAACGAACGCAATTCGGCATTGCGCCGGTTTCGGCGATCGGTCGCGGCTGAAGCCGCTCCTACAGTGCAATCAACGCGTCGGCCGCGAATCCTGTAGGAGCGGCTTCAGCCGCGACAGAATCTACCGGTAACACCTGTCGCGGCTGAAGCCGCTCCTACAATGCGGGCGTCTGCACGTTGGCGGATCGCTGCCGCATGCATGCCGCAATCACCGCTGGCTGGACGCCACGGCGCAGATGCGCGAACTGCCGGCGCCTACTTCACGCTGCCGTTGTCTTCCTGCAGGCCCGGCTTGAACGGCACCGCCGGCGGCGGCCGCGCGCTAGCGGGCTGGTCGTTGAGGTTCGGATCGGTGATGCCGCAGCCGCCGCCCAGCTGCAGGATCGAGACCACGCAGGAAATGCTGCTGCTGGTGCCGGGAATCGGGATGTTGACGGTCTTGATGCCGCGCCGCACCCATTCTTCCAGCAGCGTCGCGTTCGGCAACCAATACTTGTCGAACGAGGTCGGCTTGTAGTCGTACGGCGGACGCTTGAGCCACTGCCCGGCATTGGCGATCTGATCGCGCGACCAAGTGTCGGTCTCGCTGCCGGGCGCGCCGCGCGGCGGCGCCTTGCCCTGCCCTGCGCCGCCAGGCACACGCACGCTGCCATCGCCGTTGAACATGCCATTGCGCTGGCTGGCGCCGGCACCGGCGTCGCCGGCGCGGTTGCGCGCCGATGCGCCCCAGTCGTCGCCGCGCTGCGGCGTCGCCCAGCCGCCGTCGTGTGCGACCGCCGCCGGACCGCTGCCCGGCGCGGCCGCCTGGCTGCCGGGCGGCGCGGTGCCGCTGCCCGCCGGCGTTCGGGTCTCGGCCTTGCCTTGCGCCGTGGCGCTGGTCTCAGCCGTCGCCTGCGCCGAGGCCGCGCCAGCCGCCGGCGCGCTTGCCGGCGCCTCGGGCTGCGCGGCGGCTGCCGGCGTCGGCGCCGCCGCCGTGGCGGGCGTCGGCAGTTCGATCTGCCGCACCTGCGGCGCCTCCGGCGTGCGCAGCGTCGGTGCAGGATCGCGCGCGCGGATCTGCGGCATCTGCACCTGGACCTGCGGCAGCGGCTCGGGCACTTCGCGCTCGCGCACCTGCAACTGTGGCTCGGACGGGCGCGGCACCGGCACTTCGCGCGGACGGATCTGCGCCACCTTCGGAATCTCGGTGACCACTTCGACTTCCCGCTCCGGCACCTGCACGCTCGGCGGCGCGATCTCGCGCAGGGTCAGCGCCGGTTCGCGCACGCTGGGCGGCGGCAGTACGAAATCGCTGCTCGGCTGCGTGGTCTCGGTGACCTGCAACGGCTGATCCGGCGGCGGCGGCGGTGGACTGGTCACCGTCTGCGCGGTGCTCGCCGCCGGCGTGGCGGAGGCGGCCGGCGCTGCGGCTGCGGTCTTAGGCTGCGTCGCGGCAGTCGCCGCCGCAGCCCGCTGCGCACTTGCCGCTGCGGTTTGCTGCGCGGCGGCAGCGGCGGCAGCGGCGGCGGCCGGATCTTGCGCGGCCGCGCCGCCACCGGTCTCGGCCGGGGTGCCGCGGCCGACGAATTCCACCTGCACGCGCCCGGCCTCGCTCGCATCCGGACGCGGCGGCAGCAGGCGCACGAAGGCGACCCACAGCAGAAACAGCGCGAACAGCAGATGCAAGGCCAGGCTGACCAGCGCCGCGATCCGCCGCCACCAGCGCTGGTCGTACGGCGCCGGGTCCCAGTCCTGCCACCACAGGCGGCGGAACGCCTGCCACGGGCTCAGTGCGGGCAGGCGCGAGGTCGGCGCCGGCAGCGGCTGCGGCAGCGCCGCGATCAATTCGGAGGAGACGAACGGGCGCGGCTTGGCCGGCTGCGAGGAGATCCAGTGCGCCCAGCCGTACGGCAGGCCGGTGCGGCGATCGCGCAGCAGCTTGCGCGGCGAGCGCGCCAACAGCGCGGCGAGGATGTCGGCGGCGCGCGTCACCGGCGTAGCGGAGGAATCAGGCCGCGGAATCGCGCGGGATGTACGGGGCGCTGCCGCTGTCGTGGTCGGTGGCGTCGCGCACGGCGGTGATGCCCGGCACGCGCCCCATCAGCGTCTTCTCGATGCCCTGCTTCAGGGTCACGTCGGCCATGCCGCAGCCGTGGCAACCGCCGCCGAAGCGCAGCAGCACCACACCCTCGGCCGACACTTCCTGCACCGCCACGCGGCCGCCGTGCTGGGCCAGCTGCGGATTGACCTCGTTCTCGACCACCCAGCGCACCCGCTCGACCAAGGAGGCGGCCTCGCCCGGCGCCTCGCCCTTGATCTTCGGCGCCTTGATCGTCAACTGCTGGCCGGTGCCCTGGGTGACGTAGTCGATCTCGGCGCCGTCCAGCCAGCCGACGCTGTCGGCGGCCACGTACAGGGTGAAGCCGGCGCAGTCGATCGCCCATTCGTCGCCGGCCAGGTCCGCCGGTTCGGCGAACTCCAGCCGCGCATCGGCGCGTGCGGTACCGGGGTCGACCGCGCTCAGGCGCACGCCCATGCCGGGCACGGCCTCGCGTTCGAGCAGTTTGCGGAAATGGGTCTGCGCGTTGTCGGAGATCTGGATCATGCGGTTATTCTAGCGCTTCCACGCGACCGGCTCATCGCGAACTTTTCCCATCGGCGGCGCGTTCAGCCAGCCTGCCGCGGAGGCTCCAAGAATGAACGACCTGATCCCGCTAGCACAGGCCCATTGCTCGCCCTGCAAGGGCAGCGAATACAAGCTCACCCAGGCGCGCCTGGCCGAATTGTTGCCGCAGGTGCCCGGCTGGGAGCTGGTCGAGAACGGCATGGCGATCAGCCGCACGTTCCGCTTCCCCGACTACTACCGCACCATGGCGTTCGTGAACGCGCTGGCCTGGATCGCGCACCGCGAAGACCACCACCCCGACCTGGGCGTGCACTACGACCGGGTGGTGGTGCGCTATTCCACCCACGACGTCGGTGGCCTCAGCGAAAACGACTTCATCTGCGCCGCCAAAGCCTCGGCCCTACCGGAATGACTCCCATGCCTGCCGCATCCCGCCGTTCCCTCCTCGCCGCCTGCCTGCCGCTCGCCGCCGTCCTGTTGCTCGGCGGCTGCGGCAAGTCCGGACAATCGCAGACCCAGCGCGTGGCCGCCGCGCCGACCGAAGTTGCCGCGGTGCAGACCCCGCCGCCGGACTACCCGATCGAACTGGCCTGCGCCGGACTCGGCGGCAAGGCCGTGCTGAGCGTAGTGGTCGGCGTGCAGGGCAAGCCCACCGACGTGCAGCTGGTCAGCAGCAGCGGCCAGCCCAAGCTTGACGCGTCGGCACAGCAGCGCGTGCGCGAGTGGATCTTCAATCCCGCCACGCGCGACGGCAAGGCGGTGCCGCGCACGATCCAGGTGCCGGTCAACTTCAATCCGCCGCAACCGCGGCCGGACCGCTGCTTCGCGCTCGACGCGCAGGCGCACCACTCCAGCTGAGCGCGGCCCACGGGCCGCTTGCGCGCGCAGCGCCGACAATGGCGCGGCGCCGCCTTCACACTCCGCCAGCCTCGCGCCCGCTTTCATCTGCCGTCTCGACACAGGAGCCGCCTGGCGCATGCTGGATATTCCGTCGCACAACGTATGGGTCGCCTTGGCGGTGACCCTGGCCGCCGGTCTGGCCACCGGCCTGGGCAGCGTGCTGGTGCTGTTCACCAAAGGCCCCAATCCACGCCTGCTCGCCTTCGGCCTGGCCTTCGCCGGCGGCGCAATGGTGTACGTATCGCTGACCGAGATCCTCGGCAAGTCGGTCGCCTCCTTCAGCCAGGCGTTCGATCCGCGCCTGGGCTACGCCTATGCCACTTTGGCGTTCCTGGCCGGCATGGCGTTGATCGTGGTGATCGACCGGCTGGTGCCCAATCCGCACGAAAGCCTCAATGCCCAGGACCCGCTGTTCCGCGCCGACAACCGCGCCTACGTCAAGCGCGTCGGCCTGCTGACCGCGGTGGCGATCACCGCGCACAACTTTCCGGAAGGCCTGGCGACCTTCTTCGCCACCCTGGAAAGCCCCACCGTGGGCATGCCGCTGGCGTTCGCGATCGCCGTGCACAACATCCCCGAAGGCATCGCCATCGCGGTGCCGGTGCACTACGCCACCGGGCGCAAATCCTATGCCTTCGCCGCCAGCCTGCTGTCGGGCCTAGCCGAGCCGATCGGCGCGATCATCGGCTATGTGGCGCTGTCGCGATTCCTGTCCGAGGCGATCTTCGGCTCGGTGTTCGGGGTCATCGCCGGGGTGATGGTGTTCCTGGCCCTGGACGAATTGCTGCCGGCCGCCAAGCGCTACGCCAAGGGCCACGAAACCGTATACGGGCTGGTCGCCGGCATGGCCACGCTGGCGCTGAGCCTGGTGCTGTTCCGCCTGTCCACCACACCCTGAGCTGATGCGGCGCCCCGGCTGAACGGACGCTGGCGCGAGCGTGTTGCAGCGCTTCGCAGAAAGCTTGCAGACATGCAACACAGAGCATCCTGCGCGCAACTTCCGAACGCCACGTGGAAAAGGTGCAGCATGGATATCCGCTCCCTGCCATCAACGAAGTTGACGCTGGCGCTGGTCACCGCCGTGAGCGTGCTGACGCTGAGTGCGTGCCAACAGCAACCGGCGCCGGCACCGGCCACGGCGACCGCCGCCGCACCCGCGCCCGCGCCCTACGTGCCGCCCAGCGCCGATCAGCTGTACAAGCTGGTCGCGCCGATCGCGCTGTTTCCCGACAAGCTGCTCGCCCAGACCCTGGCCGCCTCGGTGTATCCGGACCAGGTCGGCGATGCCCAGGGCTGGCTGCACAGCAACAGCGGCCTGGCCGCGGCGGACCGTCTGCAGGCGGCGGCAGCGCAGCCATGGGATCCCAGCGTCAAGGCGCTGATCGCCTTTCCCGACGTGGTCGAGCAGTTGGCCAGCAACGGCGACTGGACCCGCGCGCTCGGCGATGCCTATGCGCACGACCCCAACGAGGTGCTCGACGCGATCCAGGTCATGCGCGGGCGCGCACAGGCGCAGGGCCATCTGCGCAGCACGCCGCAGCAACGGGTGCAGGTGGTGCAACGCACGGTGGTGGAACCGGCCTACGCAGACGAGCGGATCCCGGCGCCGCGCCAGACCATCGTCATCGAACCGGCGCAGCCGGATGTCGTCTATGTGCCGCGCTACGATCCGGACGTGGTCTACGGCGCACCGGTCGACGTGTACCGCGAGTACCGCTACCACCCGCGCTACTACAGCGAAGGCGACCTGGTGACCGCCGGCATCATCTCCTTCGGCGTCGGCGTGCTGGTCGGCGACGCGCTGGAACACCACCACCACGGCCCGCTGGGCTGGCTGCAGCCGGAACCGGCCTGGCACCGCTGGGGTTGGAACAGCTGGGGCATGAACTGGAACGCCCCACCCTCGGCACCGCACTACGTGGTCTACCAGAACCGCGTCTACGCGCCGCGCACCACCATCATCAACAACAACATCACCAACAACATCAGCAACAACCGGATCGACGCGCGCAGCTTCGTGCACAACGACAACCGCGGCTTTGCGCAGCGGGCGGCGCTGGCGGCGATGCCTGCGGCGGCGGCCGCTGCCGCGCTGGCGCCGCGTCTGGCCCAGAACCCGCACGGCCCCGCGCCGCAGTTCGCCCCGGCGGCGGCGCCGCGCCACCCAGTCGACTATGCACAGCTGTCCACGCCGCATTTCAACGAACGGATGCTGCAGCCGGGCCGTCCGGTCGTGGCGAACGCGGCGCAGCGGCCGCCGCTGCCCGGGCTGAACGGCCCGAACGCAACGGGTGCTGCACGCGATCCGCGTGCGCAGCCGCCATTCGCGCAATCGCCGCACGCGCCGATGCCGATGTCCGCGGCCGATCCCCGCCACGCCATGCCGGTGGCCAACGCTGCCGCAATGCAGCGGCACGAGATGCCGCAGGCGCCGCGCGCCAACGCGCCGATGCCGATGGGGAACGTGCAGATGGCGCATGCAGCACAGCCGCGGGCGATGTCCATGCCGGCACCGCCCCGCGAGGATCCGCGTGCGCAGCAGGCCCGATTCGCCCAGCCCGAGCCGTCGCGGCCGGCGCCGCACCAGGTCGCCGCCTTCACTGCCCAACAGCCGCCCCCCGCGCACCGGGAGGCGCCGATGCGGGAGTTCCCTGAGCGCGTTCAGGCCATGCCGCGACAGGAACAGCAGCGGCCGCAGATGCAGGAACAGCGCATGGCGCGGATCGAGCGGCCGCAGCCGATGCACGCGGCCGAGCCGCGCCCCGCTCCGCGTCCACAGCAAGCGCATTCCGAGCCGCACCACGCGCACGACCACGACAAGCACAACGGATAGACGGCACCGGCGGGGCGGCGGCGGACGACACCGCGCCGCCCCGCCGCGCGTGGTTCAGCCGCCCAGGCGGCTCAGCGCCTCGGCCAGCTCGTCGGCCAGCGGCGCATTCAGCAGATATGGGGTCTTGCCGCCATCGAGGGTGAATTCCAGCGACGCGGCGTGCAGGAACAGGCGCTTGAGCCCGATCTGCTCGCGCAGGCGCTTGTTGACTGCCGGATCGCCGTACTTGTCGTCGCCGGCGACCGCATGCCCCAGGTGCTGGGCATGCACGCGGATCTGGTGGGTACGGCCGGTCTCGATCCGCACCTCGCAATAGGAATGCCCGCTGCGCCGCTCCAGCACCCGGAAATGGCTCAGCGACTCTTTACCGCCCGCATTCACCTGCACATGGCGCTCGCCGCCCTGGCGCAGGCCGATGTGCAGCGGCGCATCCACGCTCATCACCCCGTCGGGCATGCGCCCGACCAGCAGGGTCAGGTAGCGCTTGCTGATGCCGCGGCCCTCGACCCGGTCGTCCTCGCGCATCAGCGCCTGCATCTCGGTCAGCGCCGAGCGCTTCTTGGCCACGATCAGCAGCCCGGAGGTGTCGCGGTCGAGCCGGTGCACCAGTTCCAGGGTCTGGTTCGGGCGCAGGGCACGCAAGGTCTCGATCGCGCCGAAGCTGATCCCGCTGCCGCCATGGCTGGCGACCCCGGACGGCTTGTTCAGCGCCAGCAAGCGCGCGTCCTCGTAGACGATCGCCGCCTCCAGCCGGGCCATGAACGCGTCCGGCGGCGTGGTCTTCTCGCCCTCCTCGTGCAGCTTCACCGGCGGGATGCGCACCTCGTCGCCCGCCTCCAGCTTGCGCTCGGCCTTGGTGCGGCCGCCGTTGACCCGGACCTGGCCGCTGCGCATCAGCTTGTAGATCAGGCTGCGCGGGGCGCCCTTGAGCTGGCCGAGCAGGAAATTGTCTACGCGTTGTCCAGCCCTGTCTTCCGGGACCTTGAGAATGCGCACCGCGCTGGTCGCGACGTCGCGCGGCTTGGGAGGGATCGGGGAGGAAGTCATCAGGCAGTTTATTCTGTTACACTCGGGGGGCGAGATAAGGGTTTGATTTCGTTGGAAGTTAGCTCAGGGCCAGAAGCCCGGCTTGCGACGATTCCGGCACAGTGCGCGACCACCGCCCCCGGGGCGGCCATGTTAGCGGCTCACCGGCCTACCCGGCCATCGCCGGATGCCACAAGCGTCCGCGCTGAACATGCCCCGTGCGGCGCCCAGCCTGGCTGGAGTCGCCGCCGGTCCTGAACCACCTAAAAGAAAGAAGCGCTCCCGCGGCTCGCCGTGGTGTCGTAGCGCTGGAAACCCAAGCCGCCCTCCCCGCGCCTGCGCGATGGGCGGCGAAGCGTGACCAGAAGCGAAACCCCATGGCGTTCCGCGCGGTAGCAGCGCGAGGAACGCAACAATGAAGCGAATGCTGATCAACGCCACGCAGGCGGAAGAACTGCGTGTGGCCATCGTGGACGGCCAGACCCTGTACGACATCGACATCGAACAGCCGTCCAAGGAACAGAAGAAGTCCAACATCTACAAGGGCCGGATCACGCGGCTCGAACCCTCGCTCGAAGCCGCCTTCGTCGAATACGGCGGCGAGCGCCACGGCTTCCTGCCGCTGAAGGAAATCTCCCGCGACTACTTCCAGGCCGGCGTCGACCACAACAAGGCGACGATCCGCGAACTGCTGCGCGAGGGCCAGGAGGTCGTTGTCCAGGTGGACAAGGAAGAACGCGGCAACAAGGGCGCCGCGCTGACCACGTTCATCTCGTTGGCCGGCCGCTACATGGTGCTGATGCCGAACTCGCCCAGCGCCGGCGGCGTCTCGCGCCGGATCGAGGGCGAGGACCGCGCTGCGCTGAAGGAAGCGCTGGACAAGCTGAACATCCCCGACGACATGGGCGTGATCATCCGCACCGCCGGCGTCGGTCGCGATGCCGAAGAGCTGCAGTGGGACCTGGACTACCTGCTGCAGGTGTGGAAGTCGATCGCCGAGGCCGCACTGGCCAAGCCGGCGCCGTTCCTGATCTACCAGGAATCGCGACTGATCATCCGCGCCCTGCGCGACTACCTGCGCGCCGACATCGGCGAGATTCTGGTCGACACCCCCGAGATGTACGGCGATGCCCAGGAGTTCATGCAGCAGGTGATGCCGCAGAGCCTGCGCAAGCTCAAGCACTACACCGACGACATCCCGCTGTTCAACCGCTTCCAGATCGAATCGCAGATCGAGGCGGCCTACGAGCGCAGCGTGCGCCTGCCCTCCGGCGGCTCGATCGTGGTCGACCAGACCGAAGCGCTGACCGCGGTGGACGTCAACTCCTCGCGCGCGACCAAGGGCAGCGACATCGAGGACACCGCGTTCCAGACCAACCTGGAGGCGGCCGAAGAGGTCGCCCGCCAGCTGCGCCTGCGCGACCTCGGCGGCCTGGTGGTCATCGACTTCATCGACATGGCCTCCAACAAGCACCAGCGCGAAGTCGAGAACCGCCTGCAGAACGCGCTCAAGTACGACCGTGCGCGGGTGCAGATCGGCCGCATCTCGCGCTTCGGCCTGCTCGAGATGAGCCGCCAGCGCCTGCGTCCGTCGCTGGGCGAGTCCAGCCAGATCGTCTGCCCGCGTTGCGACGGCCATGGCCGCATGCGCAGCGTCGAGTCGATGTCGCTGTCGATCATCCGCGTCGCCGAAGAGCATGCGATGAAGGAGAACACCGGACAGGTGCTGGTGCAGGCCCCGGTGGAGATCGCCAACTACCTGCTCAATGAGAAGCGCCGCGCGCTCAGCGAGATCGAGAAGCGCCATGACGCGCCGATCGTCATCGTCGCCGACGAGCAACTGCACACCCCGCACTACGAAGTGACCCGCCTGCGCGAGAACGAGCTTGGCGAGGAAAGCGCCAAGCCCAGCTACCAGCGCAACACCCCGCGCAAGCTGCCGGTGCATGCGCTGACCAAGGCGCAGCTGAACATTCCGGCGCCGGCGGTGACCAACGTGAAGCACTCGCAGCCGGCCCCGGTGCGCGAAGTGGTCGAGACGCCCGAACCGGTCGCTGCGCCCGTGCAGGTCCAGGCCCCGGCCCCCGCCCCGGTCGCGGCTCCGGCCACCGGCGTGGTCGGCTGGCTGAAGCGGATCTTCGGTGCTGGCGAAAGCCCGGCCCCGGCGCCGACCGCGAACGAACCGGCGCAGCGTCAACGCGCCCATGACGGCAACCGCAATCGCAACGACCGCGGCGACCGCAACGCGCGTCGCGACGGCAACCGCAACGGCGGCCAGGGCGGCAATGCCGCACGTGGCAACGGCGGCAACGTGCGCCGCGACGAGCGTCGTCCGGGTAACGGCGGCGGCAACGCGCAGGGCGGCCAGCAGAACCTCGCGCCCAAGCCGCCGCGCAACGAGCAGGCGCCGCAGCAGGCCAAGCCGCAGCAGCAGAACCCGCAGCAGCAGCCGAAGGCGCCGAAGCAGCAGCAACCGCAGAACCCGCCGCGCCAGCCCAAGCCGCAGCAGGATCCGGCCCAGGCCGCGCTGCAGGGCGACAAGCCGCAGCGCCAGCCGCGCCAGGACGAGGTCGCGGCCAAGCCCGTCACCGCACCTGCCGCTGCGACGCAGGACGCCACCACGATCGCGGCCGCTGCCGTGGCCGGCGGTGCCGTCGCGCTGAGCGGCGATGCGCCGGCCAGCGAGGCCAACACCACGGCCTCGGCCCCGGTTGCGGCGCAGCCGAACCCGGCACCGGCAGACGTCGATGAGCGCGAGAGCGCCGCGGAAACCGCGCAGGCGGTGCCGGTCGGCGAGAACGGCGACGCCGACGACGCCAATGGCGAGGCCGGTGGCCGCCGCCGTCGTGGCCGTCGTGGCGGCCGTCGCCGTCGTCGCGGCAATGGCGAAGCCGGCAGCGGCAGCGAGGGTGCAGCGTTCGACGACAACGACCTGGATGCCGGCGACAGCGACAGCGACGGCGAAACCGCGCCGGCGCCGAGCCGCAGCCAGCCGGAGTTCGACTTCGACGACGACGCAGCGTCCGCCGAGGTCGCCGAGGCCAAGCCGCAGCAAGCGCCGCGTCCGCCGCGGGAGAAGCGCGAGCCGCGCCAGCCGCGGCACGAGCAGACCGCTAACGCCCCGACGCCGGTCGCCGCAGCTGCAAGCGTGGTGCCGCAGGCCGAGGGCGAGACCGCGCCGGCGCAGCAGGCCGCACCGGCAGCCGCAACCGCAGCGCCGCAGACCGAGGACGGCACTGCGCAAGTGCAGGCCGCGCCGGTGGCCGCAGCCGCAGCGATCGCAACCGCGCCTTCCGTTGCCGAAACGGCAGTGGTCGATGCGGCACCGGTGGCCACCGCGCAGGCGGAAACGGTGGCGCCGGTAGTGGCAGCACCGCTGCCGCCCGTCGTCGCCGAGGCGCCAGCGGCGCGTTCCGAGGCAGTGCCTGCCGCGGAGCCTGCTGCGTCGATCGTCACCAAGTCGGCCGCTTCCGAAGCGGCACCGCCGGAGACCATCGAGGACGCACTGCAGCCGACACCGGCGCCGATCGTCGAGCAGCCCGTCCCGGTCGCCACGACCAAGCGCGACGCCGGAATGGAAACCGTTGCAGCGTCGGCCGCGCCGGTCGAGGAGCCGGTCACGGCATCCACGACGGACAGCAAGCCGCAGCAGGACGCCACGACGACGCAGCAATCGCTCGCCGGGGAAGAAGCGCCCAGCAAGCCGGCCTACGTGCCGGTGCAGACCACGCTGCTGGACGTCTTCCATGAAGAGCAGCCGGCCGCTGCGGTCGCACCGACGCCGGTGCACACGCCAGTCGCTGCCGCGCCGGTGTCGGACAGCGCCGAAAGCCGCCACGTCGGCGATGCCGAACCGGCACCTGCAGCTGCCGCTGCCGCTGGCAACGGCCTGTTCGATGCGCCGCCCGCCGCTCCGGCGGACGCACCGGTCAGCGTCGCCCAGCACCAGCCGCATGCCAGCAAGTCCGGCGAAAGCGAAAACGACGACGACAAGGAGCACAAGGACCGCGCCAGCTGATCCGGCGCCGTTCTTCGCAGCAAAAAAAAGCGGCCTTCGGGCCGCTTTTTTTGTCTGGGCGTGGATTCGCGCACCACATCCGGGCCGGGGGCAGCCTGGGCGCACGCCGCCGGCGCGGGCCGAAAACGGAATCGGGAACTGCTGGGGGAGACGCTCGCAGTTGGAGCGACCGCTCAGGTCTCTGCGGTCCAGAGCCCCGGATAATCGCGCACGAAGCCCTCGCCGGTCGCACACAGCGTCGCCGCATAACCGAAGCGCTTCGCCTGGTAGGCGTAGGCATCGTCGGCGGTGCGCTCGTAGCGCTGCATGAGCTCGCTGAGCGTGCCGCCGCCGTCGAGGTCGACCCAGGCGGCCGGGGCGTCGGCGCCCTCGCCCACGGCCAGGCGGAGCCGGCGCAGTTGCAGCAGGTTGGTGGCCGGCGTGAAGCCGAGGTCGAGGTCGATGCAGTGCGACAGGTCGGCCACCGGCCGGCCGTTGAGCTTCCAGTGGCCACGCGCATCGCGCGCGATCGCGAGGTCGACCGTCCCGCCGCCGAGCCAGCCGCGCACGGTGCCCCATTGCGTGTGCCAGTGCAGGTCGCATTGCACGCGGTACTGCAACTGACCGATGCGGCCGTGTTCGAGGCGGAACACGGCGGCGCCGTCGAGCTGCCATGCGCTGGCGTTGCGCTGGAGCCGGCAAGCGTCATGGCCCGGTGCGTCGAGCCTGCGCCACAGGATGGAGGCAACGGTTTGCATGCCACGGATGATGGCGCGGGCGGACACCCGAAGCAAACCCTGCAAACTGGCGACGTCCGACGGCACCGCAGGCACACGACGGGCACAAAAAAAGCGACCTGTCAGGTCGCTTTCCTTTGCTTTGTACAATGAAAATCCTGGCGCTACAGCGGATGCGCCGGATCCAGCAGGCCGTACTGCGTCGCCAGCCGCGCCAGCGCGATGTTGTCGTGGATGCCGACCTTCTCGAACAGCCGCGCCTTGTGCGTGTTGACCGTCTTGGCGCTGAGGCTCAAACGCTTGGCGATGTCTTCCTGGCGCAGCCCGCGGGTCAGCAGCAATGCGACTTCCAGCTCACGCGGAGACAGCGAATCGAACGGCGAACCGCCGCCTTCCAGATTGGCCAGCGCCAGATTCTGCGCGATGTTGGCGCCGAGATAGCGCTTGCCCATCGCCACGTCGCGCACCGCGCGCAGCAGCTCCTGTGCGTCACCCGCCTTGCCCACATAACCTGACGCGCCGGCCTCGAGCAGGCGCTTGGGCAGCGGGCCGTCTTCCAGCACCGACACGATGATGACCTTGGTGCCGTGGTCGCCCTTGACGATGCGCTCGGTGACCTCGAGCCCGCTGACGCCAGGCATGTGCAGATCGCAGAGCACGATGTCCGGCTTGAGCTGGCGGATCTGCGGCATCGCGGCCTCGCCGCTCTCGGCCTCACCGACGATCTCGATATCGGTCTGATTCGAAAGGATCAGCTTCATGCCGGTACGGACAAGAGCGTGATCGTCGACCAAAAAAACTCTAATGGCCATCTCGTATAACCCCAACGCAGCGAACGCCGCAAAGTCAGACTAGCGGCGTGAATTGTTCAGGGCAACAAAAATTTGTAGACAAATCATCTAATCTTCACGGCCTGCTCAGCTAGACGTGCGGTCTTGTCATCATGCTGAAAAAAACACCACACCGCGCTTACTCAAGGCGCGGCACGCAGGGCGAGTGACCAGCCTGTTCGCTCCTCTAGGAAAGCGCGGCGGTACCTGCGTCAGGCAGGCACAGTATCCGGATCAGCCGGCGACAACGTTATCAGGACAAAGCCTGATGTCGGGTCAGATTTCCCTGACCTCGCTCGACGCCAAATCCGAATGGAGATACAGCAGTCGCGCGGCACGCTGGACCGGCATTTTCCGACTCCGCGCCGCGCGTTGCGCCCGACACTCCCACACGCATGGTCGCCGGCAGCGTGGCGGCCCTCGACATGCGAACGTTTCCAGCATGCGGAACGCTGGGGCGGCACAGCCGTTCAAGCGTGGACTATTTCGATTCGGACGAACTTGTGCGCTACGCGCAAGGAAATTCCGACGCGCAGTCGGTTCATGCCGCTGCGCTCGCGGCGCTGAGCACTGCCCTCACCCTTGCTGTTGCGGCATCGGCATCGATCCCGATGCCGAACACATGGCCACCGTCGGGGCGCACGCACTGCAGATACGCCACCGTCTGTGCATCCCCACCACGCCGCAGCGCATGCTCCTGGTGATCCACCACGTCGAGCGCGATGCCGAACGCTTCTGCGAGCGAGGAGAGCATCGACGGGAAGAGACCGTTGCCGCATCCGGTGACGCGGATATCGCGACCGCGATGGCGATGGCGGATGCGACCGGAGAACATCCGCTCCGGACCGGAATCTGCGTTCTGCCCACTTTGTTCGTCGACGAGCTGATACGTGTCGGCATCGTCCAGATGGTAAGCGCGCACGAACTCGGCCCAGATGTCTTCGACCGACAATTCCCGATTCATGCGCTCGGCGAGCGATTGCACGCGCTTGCTCAGATCGATTTGCATTGCGCGCGGAAGCCGCAGGCCCTTGTCCTGCTCGATGACCCAGGCGACGCCGCCCTTGCCGGACTGGCTGTTGACGCGGATCACCGCCTCGTAGCTCTCGCCGATGTCGGCAGGATCGATCGGCAGATAAGGCATTTCCCACACGCCATCGACGCGGCCTTCGCGTGCGGCGAAGCCTTTCCTGATCGCGTCCTGATGCGAGCCGGAGAACGCGGTGTGGACCAGTTCGCCGACATAGGGGTGACGCGGATGCACCGGCAATCCGTTGCAATATTCCACTGTCTCCACCACCTTCCGGATCGACGGGAAATGCAACTTGGGATCGATGCCTTGGGTGTAAAGGTTCAGCGCCAGGGTGACCAGATCGACGTTGCCGGTGCGTTCGCCATTGCCGAACAGGCATCCTTCGACACGCTGCGCACCGGCGAGCATCGCCTGTTCCGCGGCGGCCACCGCGGTTCCGCGGTCGTTGTGCGGATGCACGCTGATGATTACCGCATCGCGCCGGGAAATATGCCGGCAGAACCACTCGATCTGGTCGGCATAGACGTTCGGCATCGCCACTTCCACCGTCGCCGGCAGATTGAGGATCGCCGGGCGCTCCCTTGTCGGCTGCCATACGTCGAGCACCCGTTCGCAGATCTCCAGCGCGAACTCCGGCTCGGTGAAGCAGAACGTTTCCGGCGAATATTCGAACGTCCACTCGGTTTGCGGTCGCCGCAGGCTCTCTTCCAGCATGGCGGTGACGCCGCTTACGGCGAGATCGACGATCTGATGCCGTTGCATGCCGAACACCACGCGCCGGAACAGCGGCGCGGTCGCGTTATAGAGGTGGACGATCGCCCGTTTCGCGCCCGCTAGCGACGCGAAGGTGCGCGCGATCAGATCGGCGCGCGCTTGCGTCAACACCTGGATGCTCACATCGTCGGGAATGCGGTCCTGTTCGATCAACGTCCGTACGAAATCGAAATCCGTCTGCGAAGCAGATGGAAACGCGACCTCGATTTCCTTGAAGCCCGCGTCGAGCAATAGCGTGTAGAAACGCAGCTTGCGCTCGACATCCATCGGATTGGCCAGCGACTGGTTGCCATCGCGCAGATCCGTGGACAGCCAGCGCGGCGCCTGCGTCAACGTCCGCGCCGGCCATGTGCGGTCGGGCAGCTCGATGGTCGAGACGAAGGGACGATACTTGGCTTCAGGATTGTTCAACATGGCGTGATCGGTCGCTTGGCAAATGCAAATGGCGGAATGCAGGCACGCTGCGAACGGGCGCGCGTTGAGTAACGGTCATTTCCCGACGACCGAAGCCAACGTCGCAGCGTATGCAGGAAGTGGAACGCGCGACCACGGCACGGCCGGCGGTACCGCAAGACGCGACGTCCCAAACTTATCGAAGCAGTGCGTTGCTACGACCACCAGCGAGACCTCGTGCTTTCGAGGAGAAACCACTCTATTGGCTGCGCGCCTGATATTCCTTCGCGCTAAGATCAACGATCATCGCAAAAGGATCACAGCGTGAAAGACGGCGTCAACGTCACCGACGCAATCGCGGTCATCGCCCATGACGGCCCCCGCTACACGAGCGGGAAGCATCGCCACGCCCAGGCGCAACTGCTCTATGCGATCAGCGGCGTCATCTCGGTAACGACGGAGCGCGGAACCTGGGTGGTGCCGCCCAGCCGCGCCGTGTGGCTGCCGCCGCACATGGAGCACACGACTGCCACGCATTCGGGGATCCGCTTCCGCTCGCTGCTGATCGGCGGCAAGGATATCGCAGGGCTTCCCGACGAATGCATGGTTGTCGAGGTCACGCCGCTATTGCGCGAATTGATCCTGAAGCTCGCCGAGCTCGCCGGCAAGCACGCTAGCAACGACATGGCGGTGGCCGTGATCCGCTTGCTGCTCATGGAACTGTCGTTCCTGCCGGCGCAGGCACTCAACCTGCCTGCGCCGAGGCACCCGGGACTGACGCGACTGTGCGAAGGCGTGCGCGGCGATCCGTCGGGCGAGATGAGCATCGTGGAGGCTGCGGCCACGCTCAACATGAGCCGGGCCACCTTCATCCGCGCGTTCCAGCGCGAGACCGGCATGAGCTTCGGCCGCTGGCGACAACAGGCGCGCATGCTGCATGCCCTGACCCTACTGGCCGACGGACGCGGCATCCTCGGCATCGCGCTCGAATGCGGTTACGACAGCCCGAGCGCATTTTCCGCAGCGTTCCGGCGCTCGCTTGGACGTTCGCCGAGCGACTACTTCTCCGTGGATCCGGAGCGCTGAGGGACTTCGGCGGTTTTCAACTGGAAGACGCACAGCCGGGAAGGCAAGCGAAGATGCATCGGCTCGTTTCCCGATTTACTTCTGGCTTCCCAAAGTGGCGGAGAGAGTGGGATTCGAACCCACGGAAGGTTTGACCCTTCGCCGGTTTTCAAGACCGGTGCCTTAAACCGCTCGGCCATCTCTCCGATTGCAACCAGACTGCGTCACGCTGGACGAACGCATGCAGGATAGTGCCCGTGCCCTGCTCTTTCAGCCGCAACATCATCGTGCAACGTTGGCGGCCGCATCGCCAAAGACATCGCGATGCTGCGCCAGCGTGCGGCCGCGCATTTTCGCACGGCCGCGCCGGTTTTGCTCAGCCGGCCTCGACCGCCATCGCGCCCAGGGTCGAATGCTTGACCTTGATCCGTTCCGGGCAGCCGCTGCAGTCCAGGCGCGAGGCCTCGATCTGGCGCGGCAGGTGCTCGGCGAGGAAGTCGATGAACACGCGTACCGCCGGCAGCAGGCCGCGGCGCGAGGCGAACACGGCGTGGCAGATGCCCTGCGGCAGCGACCATTCCGGCAGCACCACTTCCAGTTCGCCGTTGCGCACGGCGTCGGCGCAGACCGTTTCCGGCAGCAGGGTGATGCCGAAGCCGTCCTTGACCATCGACTGCAACAGCGGGAAGTCGAAGCCGGCCACGCGTGGCTGCAGGTCGACGCGGCGCACTTCGCCGGCCGGTCCGTGCAGTTCCCAGCGCTGCCTTGCCTCGTCCTCGCTGATGCTCAAGGTCACGTGCGAAGCCAGTTCTTCCGGATCCTTCGGACGGCCGGCGCGGTCAAGGTACTTGGGACTGGCGACCAGCAGTTCCTGCACCTGGCCGAAGCTGCGCATCACCAGGCTGCCGTCGTCGTCCAGGCGCGAGCGCACGCGCAACGCGACGTCGTAGCCTTCGTTGATGATGTCCACGCGGCGGTTGCTGATGTTCAGCTGCAGGCGCACTTTCGGGTATTGGTCGAGGAACATCGGCAGCAGCTTGGGCAGCTGCATCTGCGCCAGCGACACCGGCACGCTGACCCGCACCAGGCCGCGTGGCTCGGCGCTGAGCCGGTCCACCACCTCGCGCGCGGCTTGCGCCTCGGCCAACATCGTCTGCGCATGGCGATGCACGTTCATGCCCAGGTCGGTGACCGCGAAGCGGCGCGTGGAGCGCTGCAGCAGGCGCACGCCCAGATCGGTTTCCAGCTGGCTGATGCGGCGGCTCAGGCGCGACTTGGGAATGCCCAGGGCGCGCTCGGCGGCGGCAAAACCGCCGTGATCGACCACCATCGCGAAGTAGTACAGGTCGTTGAGATCGTGCATGTTCTTTCGATATTTAGAACGATGGATGAAATCGCGTTGGGTTCATTCTACTCCCACAACGATCAAGGCTGTGCAATCGGCCCCGCCTGGCATGGCGCATTGCGAGCGTAGCCGCGGCGGCCCGTTCCGGCAGCAACGACCACAGCGGTCTCCCGCTTTGCGACAGCGCGATCAGGTGAATGCCCTACCCGGCCCTGTGCTTTGCATCAGCCAGTGGCTGCTAGGTCCGTTCGCAGCGATTCAAGCATGGAGCGGCAACGGCGTCTTGGTTGCCGGTGCGCCGATACGATCGAACGCGCCTGGCCCCCGAACGCAGACGAGCGAAGTGCCGGTGATGCCAGGTCGGATGGCAATCCTGCCTAGGGGTGGGCGAATGCGCAGCCACCGCGTCCGCACAGCGGCCAGGCGCAGCACGCCGAGCCGGAGCGGTTTTCGTCAACTGGCAACGACTGTGGGAGCGACTTCGGTCGCGACAAGCTTTCTCGGTAATGCCCGTCGCGACTGAAGTCGCTCCCACAGATGCCGCCGGATACTGCCGCAAGACCGGCCGCTGCGCAGCGTGCGCAGAGCCTGCGGCTCAACCGATGCGGTCGATACCGCCCATGTACGGACGCAGCGCGTCGGGCACGTCGATCGAGCCGTCGGCGTTCTGGTAGTTCTCCATCACCGCGATCATCGCGCGGCCGACCGCGGTGCCGGAGCCGTTGAGCGTGTGCAGCAGTTCCGGCTTGCCGGTGGCGGGATTGCGCCAGCGCGCCTGCATGCGCCGCGCCTGGAAATCGCCGCAGTTGGAGCATGAGGAGATCTCGCGGTAGGTCTGTTGCGACGGCAGCCAGACTTCCAGGTCGTAGGTCTTGGTCGCGGCGAAGCCCATGTCGCCGGTGCACAGCAGCACCTTGCGGTACGGCAGCCCCAGCGTTTCGAGCACCACTTCGGCGCAGCGGGTCATCCGTTCGTGCTCGGCGGCGCTGTCCTCGGGACGGCAGATGCTGACCAGTTCCACCTTCTCGAACTGGTGCTGGCGGATCATGCCGCGGGTGTCGCGGCCGCCGCTGCCGGCCTCGGAGCGGAAGCATAGCGAGTGCGCGGTCATGCGCAGCGGCAGGCGCTCGGCCTCGACGATCTCGTCGCGGACCAGGTTGGTCAGCGAGATTTCCGAGGTGGAGATCAGGTAGCGCTTCTGCTCGCCGAGTTGGGTGGCGAACATGTCCTCTTCGAACTTGGGCAACTGACCGGTGCCGTACAGGCTGTCGGCGTTGACGATCACCGGCACGTTGGTTTCCTGGTATTCGTGCGGACCGGTGTGCAGGTCGAGCATGAATTGCGCCAGCGCACGGTGCAGGCGCGCGATCGGCCCGCGCAGTACGGTGAAGCGCGCGCCCGACAGCTTGGCCGCGGTCTCGCCGTCCAGCCAGGCATGGCGCGCGCCCAGTTCCACATGATCCTTGACCTCGAAATCGAAGGTACGCGGCGTGCCCCAGCGCTGTACCTCGACGTTGTCGGCCTCGTCCTTGCCCGCCGGCACGTCGGCCTGCGGCAGGTTGGGAATCTCCAGCGCCAGCGTCTCCAACTGCGCGCGGATCTCGTCCAGGCGCTGCTCGGAGGCCTTCAGTTCGTCGCCGAATCCGGCGACTTCGGCCATCAGCGCCGCTACGTCCTCGCCCTTGGCCTTGGCCTGGCCGATCGCCTTGGAACGGCTGTTGCGCAGGCTCTGCAGTTCCTGGGTCCGCACCTGGATGCGCTTGCGGTCGGCCTCCAGGGCTTCCAGGGCGGCCACGTCCAGCGCATAGCCGCGGCTGGTGCGCAGGCGCTCGGCGAGATCGGCGGGCTGTTGGCGGAGCAGGACGGGATCGAGCATGGGCGCGGCACGTGGATGGATCGGAGCCGCGCATTATCGCCTGTCGGCCGCGCTTTTGCCGAAACTAAGGAGGCCGCGCCCCGCTGCGCACCCGATTAACCGCGGCTATGCCAGAATCCAGCGGTTCCCTACGGTGAGTCCCATGTCCACGTCGCCTCCGTCCTCCAACACCGGCATCGTGCTGCGCCTGCCGCGCCGCCTCCTCGTGATCGTCGGCATCGCCTTCTGCGCAGGCCTGCTGCTGTTTCTGGCGGTATGGCTGGTCGGGCGCAAGGACAACGACTTCTACAAGCCGCAGCCGGCGCAGGTGCAGCAGGATACGGCGGAGATCAAGCCGCTGCCCGAACCCCTGCCCGCCGGCAGCGGCGCCAGCGACATGCCGCAGGCCAAGCCGCCGGCAGCGGAAGATGCGCCGAAACTGGTCGAGACCGCGCCGCCTGCCCCGCGTCCCGCCGATGCGATGGCGCCGGTGCCGGGCAGCACCGAAGGCGCTGCTGCGGGGACGAACGGCACCGCGCTGGCGCCGGGCGATCGTCCGGTGCCGCTGGAAGGGCAACCGCCGCCGCGTTATCCGTCGGCGGCCTTGCGCCGTGGCGACAGCGGCACGGTGGTGGTGCGGGTCGAGGTGGATGCCAGCGGCACCCCCGGTGGCGTGGCCCTGGTCAAACGCAGCGGTTCCCGCGAACTGGATCGCGCGGCGATGGAAGCCGTGCGCCGCTGGCGCTTCCGCCCGGCGCAGCAAAAAGGCCAGGCGGTCGCCGGCAGCCTCGAGATTCCGTTCGATTTCAAGCCGGCTCAGTAAGCTGAACCAAGCTTGCGGCACGCGCCGCGCGTTCACAGGTGGCTGACACACCCTGAACAGGATCGAGGCAAGACTAGTCGCGTCCTCAAGACGAAGGAGCACGACTATGTCGAGACCGCACGATACCCAGGAGTTGTACTCGCGCTCGCGGGAAACCGATGCCGGCTCACGTTCGCATGCCCATCGCGGCTCACCTTGGGCATGGATCATTGTGGTCGCGCTGGTACTGACGGCCGGCGGCTGGTGGCTGAGCCGCGATCGCGCAGACCAGGTCCCCGCCAATACCCCGGCCCCGGCAACGCCTGCCAACGATCCACCGCGCGCTCCGTAGCCGCGCACTCGCCAGATCGCCGGCCGCCTGACAATCGATTCCGCGAGATTTACGCGCCGCGGCCTGCGCTCTGCAGGCCGCGGCCACTCTTCATTCGGCAGCGACTAACCCGAATCCCGCATTGCGCGCCAGTGTGTCGAAACCAGGGAACGAGGTCGCCACGTTGGCCACATCGTTGATCCGCACCTCGCCATCGGCCAGCTGGCCGGCAATGGCGAACGCCATCGCGATGCGATGGTCGCCATGGCTTTCGATCACCCCGCCCCCCAGCGGGCCGCCATGGATCGTGGCGCCGTCGGGCGTCTCGTCGACTACGATGCCCAGGCTACGCAGGCCGGTGGCCATCGCGGCCAGGCGGTCGGACTCCTTGACCCGCAGCTCGGCCGCGCCGGTGACCACGGTCTGGCCCTGCGCGGCGGCCGCGGCGACGAACAGCGCCGGGAACTCATCGATCATGTCCGGCACCACCGCTTCGGGAATCTGTGCCCCGCGCAGCGGCGCGTAGCGCACGCGCAAGTCGGCCACCGGCTCGCCGCCGTGTTCGCTGTGATTGTGCTCGACGATGTCCGCGCCCATCAGCCGCAGCGCCGCGAGCAGGCCGGTGCGGCGCGGATTGAGGCCGACCGCGCGCAGGGTGATGTCCGAACCGGGAACGATGCTGGCGGCGACGATGAAGAACGCCGCCGAGGAAAAATCGGCCGGCACCGCGATGTCGGTGGCGCGCAGCCGCTGGCCGCCGCGCAGGCGCGCCTGGCCTGGTTCGAACGCGATCTCCACGCCGAACGCGGACAGCATTCGCTCGGTGTAGTCGCGGGTCGGATGCGGTTCCTGCACCGAGGTGACGCCGTCGGCATACAGCCCGGCCAACAGCACCGCCGACTTGACCTGGGCGCTGGCTACGGGAGAGACGAACTCGATGCCGTGCAAAGGCTGCCCGCCATGGATACGCAGCGGCGGCACGCCGTTGGCATCGGTATCGATGCGCGCGCCCATCAGCGCCAACGGCTCGGTCACCCGGCGCATCGGCCGCTTCGAAAGCGACGCGTCGCCGACCAGCACGCTATCGAACGGCTGCGCGGCCAGTAAGCCGGCGAGCAGCCGCATCCCGGTGCCGGCATTGCCGCAATCCAGTTCGCCCTGCGGCGCCTGCAAGCCATCGACGCCGACCCCGTGGACGATCCGCTGCGACGGCGACGGCGTCTCGATCCTGACCCCGAGCCTGGCGAAGATCGCCGCGGTCGACCGCGTGTCCTCGCCCTCCAGGAACCCATCGATATGCGACACCCCATCGGCCAGCGCCGCGAACATCACCGCCCGATGCGAGACCGACTTGTCGCCCGGCACATTCAACGTCCCCTGCAAAGCAGAGCCCTTCGTCGCGATCCAGTACTGCTCGTTGCTCATCACCGTTCCTGAGATTGCCGTCGTCACCCGCAAGCGGGCCTCGCTGTTGATCTTGCTACTGCCGTTGATTTTGACGTTGCCGTTGCTGCAGCTGTTGCCGTTTGCTCTTCAGGGGTCCCCATTGAGGGTCGGCGAGCAGCCTGGGAACAACCCCGCAGGGGCGGCGCGCAGGATGCGCGTCGTTTTTCGCTGGCACATGGATGTGCCATCGAAAAATCCCAGGTTGCTCGCGGACCCCGCGCGCAGCGCGGGGCGACCCGACTGGGGCGGCCTTTCTTTTGCTTACTTTTCTTTGGCCGTACAAAGAAAAGTAAGTCGCGCAACGCGCGAAAGCTCTTGCTATTGCCCTTGCTTCGGTTCTGCAGCTACGCCAGCTGCATCAGAACGATCAAGGCACCGCCACAGGATAAGACCCTAACACCTTGATCTGCGCCGAATGCGCCTTCAACTCCGCCAACGCCTGCTTCATCGACTCGTCCTCCACATGCCCGGCCAGATCGATGAAGAACCCATACTCCCACTTCGCCTGATGCGAAGGCCGCGACTCGATCCGGTTCATGCTGATCCCATGCCGCGCGAACGGACTCAGCACATCGAACAGCGCACCCGGCTTGTCGTGGATGAACACCAACACCGACGTGCGATCGTGCCCCGACGGCGGAAAGATCTGCCGGCCGATCACCAGGAAGCGCGTCGTGTTGTCGTCGTCGTCCTCGATCGACTTCATGATCACCTTCTTCAGCGCGTACACATGCGCCGCACTCTCCCCGCCGATCGCCGCCGCATCCTCCGCATTGCGCGCGCGCCGCGCGCCCTCCGCATTGCTCGACACCGGGATCTTCTCCACCTTCGGCAGATGCGCGCGCAGCCACCCGGCGGTCTGCGCGAACGACTGCGGATGCGCATAGATGCGCTCGATCGCATCGAGCCGGCCGGTGCGCGACAGCAGATACTGGTGCACGCGCAGCTCGGTCTCGCCGCAGATCTTCAGGTTCGAGGTCAGGAACATGTCCAGCGTGACCTGGATCGTGCCCTGCCCGGAATTCTCGACCGGCACCACGCCGAAATCGGCGTTGCCGCTCTCCACTTCCTGGAACACTTCCTCGATCGTCGCCATCGGCAGGCCCACCGCCGAGCGGCCGAAATGCTTGAGCACCGCCTGCTGGCTGAAGGTGCCTTCCGGGCCGAGATAGCCGATCTTCAGCGGCTCCTGCTGCGCCAGGCAGGCGGACATGATCTCGCGGAACACGTGCACCAGCACTTCGTCGCTGAGCGGACCCTGGTTGCGGTCCACCACCATGCGCAGCACCTGCGCCTCGCGCTCGGGGCGGTAGTAGTCCACCGCCGCGGCGAGCTTGCCCTTGGCCTTGCCGACCTGGTGCGCGAACTGCGCGCGCTCGGCGATCAGCGCCTGGATGGTGCGGTCGATCTCATCGATCTTGGCGCGCACGTCGGCCAGCGCCGGCGCCGCGGCTGCGGGCTTGGCGATGGCCGTCGAGGTCGGCTTGGCCGGCTTCGCGTCTGTGGCTGGGGATTTCTTCGGCTTGGCCGGCTTCGCGTCTGTGGCTGGGGATTTCTTCGGCTTTGCGGCCATGGATGGTGGTTCCTCGATGTTCCGGAGTGCCTGTGAGGCATCCGGTCGCGGCTGAAGCCGCTCCTACAGTGGGGATGGCTCAGCCGTTGCGTTGCTGGAAGTCGCGCATGAAGGCGACCAGCGCCTGCGCGCCGGCCACCGGCATCGCGTTGTACAGCGAGGCGCGGATGCCGCCGACCGCCTTGTGGCCCTTCAGCGCCAGCAATCCGGCGGCCTTGGATTCGGCGACGAAGCGCGCGGTGAGGGTCTCGTCCGGCAGGAAGAACGGGATATTCATCCGCGAGCGCGCGTCTGCCACCACGGCGTTGCGGTAGAAGCCGCCGGAGCCGTCGATCGCCGCGTACACCAGTGCCGACTTGGCCTGGTTGCGGCGCGCGAACTCCTCCACCCCGCCCTCGGCCAGCATCCACTTGAACACCAGCCCGGCCAGGTACCAGTTCCAGGTCGGCGGCGTGTTGAGCATGGAATCGCGCGCGGCGTGCGAGCGGTAGTCGAAGATGTCGGCGCGCGGCTGGCCGCTGCGCTGCAACAGGTCCTTGCGGATGATGACCACCGCCACCCCGACCGGCCCCAGGTTCTTCTGCGCGCCGGCGTAGATCACCGCGTACTTGGACACGTCGATCGGCTCGGCGGCGATGCTGGAACTGAAATCGGCGAACAGCGGCACCGCGCCCACGTCCGGCGCGTCGCGGAACTCCACGCCGTGGATGGTCTCGTTGGCGGTGACGTGCACGTAGGCGGCATCGGCGCTGAGCTGCCAGCTGGCGCGCGGCGGGATGTCATGGAAGCCGCCGGCCTCGCTGCTGGCGGCGACGTGCACGTTGGCGTACGGAGCGACCTGCTTGATCGCGGTCTTGCCCCAGTGCCCGGTCACCACGTAGTCCACGGTCTGCCCGGGCGCGGCGAAATTCAGCGCCAGCAGCGCCTGCTGGGTGGTGGCGCCGCCGGACAGGAACAGCACCGCGTAATCGTCGGAGATGCCAATCAGGCGCCGCAGGTCGGCTTCGGCCTCGGCCGCCACCGCCATGAACTCGGCGCCGCGGTGGCTCAACTCCACGATCGAGGCGCCCACGCCGTTCCACTCCAACATCTCCGCCTGCGCCTGGCGCAGGACCGATTCCGGCAATGCAGCGGGGCCGGCACTGAAATTGAACGCGCGTGTCATGGGGCACCTATCGGACAAGACGCCTAGTATGCCGCAGCGCACCAGCTTGCGGCCCGGGCAATTTAGGTTGCATTTGCATCCATCGGCCCCGCGCAAGCGTAGTCTTTGCCAAGAAGCCGCCAGCGGTCGCCCGCCCCCCCAGGAGTCAGCCATGTCATTGCGCGATGCACTCAACATTCCCAGCCGCGAGATCACCGACGAGGCGGTCTACCGCGACCGCCGGCGCCTGCTGCAGGCCCTGGCGCTGGCGCCGGCGATGGGCCTGGTCGGCTGCGCCGAGGCCGAGCCGCCGGCCCCGCCGAAGACCGTGGTGACGCCGGAACAGGCGCGCAGCGGTTTTCGCACCAGCGAAGAACTGACCCGCTACGAGGACGTGACCAGCTACAACAACTTCTACGAATTCGGCACCGACAAGACCGATCCGTCGAAGGCGGCCAAGACCCTGCGCACCGCGCCGTGGTCGGTGAAGGTGTCCGGCGAATGCGACAAGCCCGGCACGCTGGCGCTGGACGACCTGCTCAAGGGCAACACGCCGGAGGAACGCATCTACCGGCTGCGCTGCGTCGAGGGCTGGTCGATGGTGATCCCGTGGCTGGGGGTGCCGCTGGCCGCGGTGCTCAAGCGCTTCGCACCGACCTCCAAGGCCAAGTACGTCGCCTTCACCACGCTGGCCGATCCGCAGCAGATGCCCGGCATCCGCTACCGCTCGATCGACTGGCCGTACAAGGAAGGCCTGCGCATCGACGAGGCGATGAACCCGTTGACCCTGCTTGCCACCGGCCTGTACGGCAAGCCGCTGCCGCAGCAGAACGGCGCGCCGCTGCGGCTGGTGGTGCCGTGGAAATACGGCTTCAAGAGCATCAAGTCGATCGTCGAGATCCGCTTCGTCGAGCGCATGCCGGAAACCGCATGGCATGAGTTGCAGGCCTCCGAGTACGGCTTCTTCTCCAACGTCAATCCGGCGGTGGACCATCCGCGCTGGAGCCAGAAGACCGAACGCCGCATCGCCGGCAAGGCCAGCAAGCTGTTCGCCGAACGCATCCCGACCCGCCCGTTCAACGGCTATGCCGAACAGGTCGCGGGGATGTATGCGGGGATGGATCTGAAGAAATGGTATTGAGGAGAGGCTGGGAATGGGAAGCCGGGAATCGGGAATGGGAAGAGCGCGGCGCCTCGTTTTGCTGCAGAAAGCGCATGAAGTCTGGACGCGCCGCGGTTTCGGGTCGCACCTGTCGCTGCAACGCGGCTCGATGATGGCGCATGGCTAAGACATCCGCTTCGTTGATCGCGGCCAAGACGCTGGTGCATGCGCTCGCGTTGGTGCCGTTGGCCTATCTGGGTTGGCAGTTCTGGCAGGTGTGGCAGAGCGGCAGCGATGCGCTCGGCGCCGATCCGGTGGCCGAGATCGAGCACCGCACCGGGCTGTGGGCGTTGCGCCTGCTGTTGCTGACGCTGGCGATCACGCCGCTGCGGCAGCTGAGCGGGCAATCGGTGCTGCTGCGGTTCAGGCGCATGCTCGGGCTGTACGCGTTCTTCTACGCCTGCGTGCACCTGAGCGTGTACCTGGGCCTGGATCTGCGCGGCTACTGGACGCAGATCTTCGAGGACATCGTCAAGCGCCCGTACATCACCGTCGGCTTCATCGCCTGGCTGCTGCTGATCCCGCTGGCGATCACCTCCACCCAGGGCTGGATGCGCCGGCTCAAGCGCAATTGGGGCAAGCTGCACAAGGCGATCTACGCGATCGGCGTGCTGGCGGTGCTGCACTTCTGGTGGCTGGTGAAATCGGACATCCGCGAACCGCTGCTGTACGCGGCGATCCTGGCGCTGCTGCTGGGCTGGCGCGGCTGGCGGGCGCTCAGCGCGCGCCGAACCACAGCAGCCCGCTGAGCGCAGCCGCCAGCAGCAAGGCGCTGAGCAGCAGCCATGGCCAGCGCAGCGCGGTGGCCGGGCGCGGGGTGGGTTCCGCTGCGGCGGCCAGCGGGACGCTGGCCGGATCGTGCTTCAGCGGCTCGCCGGGCGCGGCCTGCGGCACTTCCAGCACGAAGCGGTGCTGGGTGTCGAACACCAGTTGGTCGCCCGGCTGCAGCCAGCAATCGCGTACCGCATGGCCGTTGACCTGGGTCTGCGCATCGCCGAGCCCGCGCAGCAGCACGCGTTCGCCATGCCGCTCCAGCCGCGCGTGGCGTTCGGCGAAGGCGGGGTCGTCGATGCAGATGTCGCAGTCGCGCAGGCGGCCGATGCTGCGCACCCGGTCCAGGGTGTAGCTGCGGCCATGGTGCTGGCCGCCGACGCCGCGCAGCACCAGCCGCGGATCGTCGCCCTCGCCTTCCGCCACATCTGGCAGGCGCTGCAGGGGCTCGCACACGCCCAGCACCAGCATTTCCACACCGTCGGCATAGACCGCATCGCCGGCGCGCAGCAGCGCCATGCGCCGCACCGGACGCCCGTTCACGTGGATGCCGCGGGCGCCGTTGGCCACCTGCAGCCACAGCCCGCGCCGGTCCAGGCAGAACTGCGCCAGCAGCAAGGCGCCCTGGGTATCCTCGACCACGCGCACATGCCCGGACGCCTGCCGCACGATGCGGTGCACGCCCGCGCGCAGGGGCCGGTCGGGTTGCTGGCGGTTGCTGAAATGGACTTGCAGGTCGGGCACGGCGGGGAGCCTAGCAGGTTGCCCGCGCTTGAAGAAGCGCGCCGCGGCTGGACAACACTCCGCGCATACGCACAATGCCTGATCTTTTCCGCGGGCCGCACGCCCGCACAGGAGCCAGCATGTCCAGCATCGACATCCGCCACGACCACGGCAAGACCCCCGCACAGGCGCGCAAGGCGATCGAAGACGCCGCCAAGAAACTGTCCGAACGTTTCGACCTGGAATCGCGCTGGGACGGCGATGCGCTGCTGTTCTCGCGCTCCGGCGTGGACGGGCGCATCGAACTGCTGCCCAAGCAGGTGCACGTCACCGCCGAACTGGGCTTCCTGCTGTCGGCACTGAAGGGCACGGTGGAAAGCGAGATCCGCCGCGTACTGGCGGAAAAGCTGGCCTGAGCAGCAATAGCCCCTCTCCCACCGGGAGAGGGGTTGGGGGTGAGGGTACGGCGCGAAAGCGTCTCGTGGAGTTTGGGGGCGCGAGGCTCCGCCCGTACCCTCATCCGCCCCTGCGAGGCAACTTCTCCCAGCGGGAGAAGGAACAGCCGCGGCCCGCTCAGTCGAAAGCGAACGGCTGCGGGTGTCCGGCGAAGAGGCGCCGCGAGACCTCGCGCTCCGTGGTCTCGATGTCGCCGATGAAGCCTTCGGCGTCGCCGAGTTTGGAGAACGCGTCGAAGCCGCGTTCCAGGAAGCCCTGCAGCTCCGACAGCCCCGCCGCCTTGGCCGGGCCGCGCGCGAAGCGCAGCAGCATGCGTACGCCCGGGGTGTGCACCGCGGCGGCCAGGCCCAGGCCGACGCTGGCGATCAGGTCGATCTGATGCAGGCGCAGGCGGCGCAGGCCGGTGTGCCGATAAGCCTCGGCGTATAGCTCGTCGTCCAGGCGCTTGCGGCGCGGCGCCAGCGCCTGCAGCGCCTCGGCCATGCGCAGGTCCAGCGCGTGGGTCAGCACGCCCAGTTCGATGCCGTCGGCGACCGTGTCCAGCAGCGTGGCCGGCATCAGCCGCTGCATCATCGGCAGCACCTTGACGATGTCGGCATCGCGCCGGCTGAAATCGCGGTCGCCATAGACGTCGGTCAGGAAGAACATCGCCGCCGGGCGCCGCTGCGGGTCCTCCAGGAAGTGCTCGAAGCTGCGCTCCAGCCGCTGCGTCTGCCAGCGCCGCAGTTCCTGCAGCCAGCGCAGCGCATTGCGCGGCTCGTGCGCCGGATCGTGCACGGCCTGATGCCACGCCAGTCGGCGGCCGAGTCGTTCCAGGACGGGATTGCTGCGCGCCATGGGCGCCGATGATGCTGGTCGGCGGGCGTGACCGCAAGCATCATGCCGCTCGGCTACACTCCGGCCAACGCCCTTCGCGGACCGCGCATGCTTTCCCTCCACAGCGCCTCGCCACGCCCCCGTTCACACGGCCGTATCGGCCTGGCCATCGCCGGCGGCGGCCCGATCGGCGGCATGTACGGACTCGGCGCGCTGCGCGCGCTGGACGAGGCCCTGGACGGGCTCGACCTGACCCGTCTGGATTGCTACGTCGGCGTCAGTTCCGGCGCGTTCCTGACCGCCGGCCTGGCCAACCGCATCAGCAGCGCCGAGATCTGCCGGATCTTCGTCACCGGCAACAGCGACGATGCGCACTTCCGGCCCGAGGATTTCCTGCGCCCCAACGTCTACGAATACCTGCGCCGCGCCGCGACCCTGCCCAAGCTCGCCTATGGCTGGTGGCACGACCTGCTGACCGAGCCGCGCAAGACCCGCTGGTCGGACCTGATCACCCGCTTCGGCGGGCTGGTGCCCAGCGGCCTGTTCGACAACGCCGGGGTCGAGCGCTTCATGCAGGACGTGTTCAGCCGGCGCGGCCGCAGCAACGATTTCCGCGCGCTGGACACCGATCTGTTCGTGGTCGCGGTGGACCTGGACAGCGGCCGCACCGTACGTTTCGGCGAACCTGGCATGGACCAGGTGCCGATCTCGCTAGCGGTGCAGGCCAGCGCCGCGCTGCCGGGGCTGTATCCGCCGGTGGAGATCGACGGCCGCCACTACGTCGACGGCGCGCTGCGGCGCACGATGCACGCCTCCACCCTGCTGGAGCGCGGCATCGACCTGATGATCGGGATCAACCCGCTGGTGCCCTACGACGCCACCCACGCGCCACGCCGCAATGGCCAGATCGACCGTGCGCGGCTGCTCAGCGGCGGCCTGCCGGCGGTGCTGTCGCAGACCTTCCGCACCCTGCTGCAGTCGCGCATGCAGGTCGGGCTGGAGAAGTACGCGCGGCAATACCCGCGGGTGGACCAGCTGGTGTTCGAGCCCAACGCCGACAACAGCGAGCTGTTCTTCACCAATCTGTTCAGCTATGCCGCGCGCTACCGCGTCTGCCAGATGGCCTATCGCAACACCCTGGCCGACCTGCGCCGCAACGCCGAGGTGCTGGAGCCGATGCTGGCCGCGCATGGCATCGCCCTGCGTCACCAGATCCTCAATGATCGCAAGCGCACCTTCATCGACGGCGTGGACGTGCAGCCGGGGCGCACCACCGAAGCCACCGCGCGCCTGCGCCGCGCGCTCGACGACGTCGACCAGGTCATCGCCCGGCGTCGCGCCACCCGCCGCACGCGGCGCGCGCCGCCGCTTTCCGCCGACTGAGACGCCGGCGCTGGTGTGATTACTCTAACCAACGCCGTGAGTCTCGAATCCAGCCACCCAACCGCCGAAGGAACCGCACCGTCATGGCCACCCTGAAGAAATCCGCACGCAAGAAGAAGACTGCCGCCGCCGACGAGGGCCTGCAGGCGCAGGCGGAAAAGCTTTCCAAGCGCCTGGGCGAATCCGCGCAGCAGGTGTGGCTGGCCGGGGTCGGCGCGTTCGGCCGCGCCCAAGCCGAAGGCGGCAAGCTGTTCGAAACCCTGGTCAAGGAAGGCCTGACCCTGGAGCAGAGCACGCGCAAGCTGGCCGGCGGCGGCGTCGATGCGGTGCGCGACGTGGTGGAGAACCGGGTCGGCCAGGCGCGCGAACGCGCCGCCGATACCTGGGACCGGCTGGAGAAGGTGTTCGAGGACCGGGTGCAGCGCGCGTTGCGCAGGCTGGAAGTGCCCAGCCGCGAAGACCTCGGCACCCTGGTCGATCGCGTAGACGCTTTGAACGCCGAACTGCGTAACCTGGGCAGCGGCCGCCGCGCACGCCAGGCGCCGGCCAAGGCGCCGGCAGTCAAGAAGGCGGCAAAGACCGCCGCGCCCAAATCCCGTCCGCCCAAGCAGGCAGCGCCGGCCCGGCGCCGTGCCGGTCCGGTGGTGGCCAGCGCCACGCCCGCGCCGAAACGCGCCAGCCGCAAGCGCGCAGCGGCGCCGGCATCGGCTGAATGAGGCTTTGTTGCAAAGCAGCAGATTTTTTCCGACAATCGGGACGGACCCGCCAGTCCATCTGAAGACCGTTTGCTCCCCTCCCCTCTCGGCTTCGGACTGGCGGGTCTTCTCCTGTCCGCCGTTCCCCGCTGTCGCCTTGCCGGCGCTGTGACACGCTGGCGATAAACTGGCGTCATCGAATAGCGTTACGCGGGTGCGAGCATGTTTTCCTGGATAGCGGCAACGGTCTTGGCAGTTGGAGCATGGCTCGCTGCCACGCTCTACCTGTGGGTGGTCCGGCGCCGCGAGAACGAGACCACCGCCGGGCTGCATGCCCTGGCCGGACTGCATTGGCGCGATTTCTCGCGCATGGTGCGGCGCGCGATGCGCGAGCAACGCGACCTGCACGACGTGGTGGCCGACGAGGACGTTTCCCAGGAACCGCAGAGCGATTTCGTGATGACCCGCGGCGACGCGCGCTGGCTGTTGTCGTGCAAGCACGGCCGCGCCTACCGGATCGGCTCGGCCGCGGTCAACGAACTGGGCGCGGCGGCGCGACTGATGGGCGCGCAGGGCGGCATCCTGGTCACCGAGGGCAAGGTGCAGCGCGATGGCATCGCCGCGGCCGACAAGCAGTCGGTGGAGATCCTCGACGGCCGCCGCATCTGGCCGATGCTCAAGCGCTACCTGCCCAGCGAACTGGAAGATGGGGTGATCGGCGCCAGCCGCCGGCGCGCGCAGCGGCATACTGCGATCGCGGCGTTGGCCGCAGTGACCCTGGGCCTGCTGGTGGGACTGGGCGGACTGGCGCTGCAGCAGCGCAGCGCCGACGCGACATCCGTCGCGGCGCTCCCCGTCCCCGCCCAGCCCAAGCCGACAGCGGCGCAGCCTGCGCTAAATAACCCGCCCGCCGCCGCGACAGCGCCGGCAACCGTGGCGGTGGCCGACGCCGAACCGGCCAGCGCAGCGCCAGACGCCGCCACCGAAGCCGACTATCGCCAGTCGGTGTCCAAGGCCCTGGCCAAGACGCCCGGCGTGATCCGCGGCATCTGGCAGACCCAGCTGACGCTGGTAATCGACCGCAGCGGCGACGATGCGCAGGTGTGGCCGCGGATCTGCAAGGAAGTGGAACGCTATCCCTCGCTGCGCACCGTGCGCATCCAGCTCAACCCGCGCCCCGACCACGACGAGCCGGTGCGCTGGCGGCAATGTAGGACGTTTTGAGCCGGGATTTGGGATTGGGGATTGGGGATTCGCAAGAGCGTTGGCAGCTGCGAGTCCATCGTCCCGCTGTTTGCATCCGGCGCGGCAAATCCGCTTTTACGAATCCCCAATCCCGAATCCCCAATCCCGGCTCATCACCAATGGACTCCGCGCATCAACGCCGCGAACGCGATCTGCTCCTGGCTGGGCTTGGCCTCGCGTAGCGCCTTGCGGTCGCCCTTGGCCGCGGCCGAGTCCGGGAACAGTTCGAAAGCGGTGTTCATCACCACCTCGTAGGCCTTCGGCGCCACCGCGTTGACCAGCGCGGCGAAGATGCCCAGCCGCGTCGCCACCCGGCTCGGGCGCTCGATGATCGCCTTGACCATCAGGTCGGCCGCTTCCTCCACGCTCAGCGTCGGCACGCTGTCGTACATCTTGGTCGGCGCGATCATCGGCGTCTTCACCAGCGGCATGTTGACCGTGGTGAAGCTGATGCCCTTGCCGGACAGCTCGCCCTGCGCGCAACGGCTCCAAGCGTCCAACGCGGCCTTGGAGGCCACGTAGGCGGAGAAACGCGGCGAATTGGCCAGCACGCCGATCGAGCTGACGTTGATGATGTGGCCCTTGCGCCGCCCGGTCATGCCCGGCAGCACACCCATGATCAGGCGCAGGCTGCCGAAGTAGTTCAGCTGCATGGTGCGCTCGAAATCGTGGAAGCGGTCGTAGCTCAGTTCGATCGAGCGGCGGATCGAGCGGCCGGCGTTGTTGATCAGCACGTCGACGTGGCTGTGCGCGTCGAGCACGGTCTTGAGCAGCGCATCGCAGCCGGCCAGGTCGGACAGGTCGGCGGTATAGGCGAACACCTTGCCGCCCTTGGCGTTCATCGCATCGCGCGCGGCGAACAGCTCCTGCTCGCCGCGGGCGACGATGATGGTGGTGGCACCGGCTTCGGCCACGCGCTGCGCGGTGGCCAGGCCGATGCCCGAGGAGCCCCCGGTGATCAGCACCACCTTGCCGCGCACCTTGCCCTTCAGCGTGCGGTCGACGAACAGATCCGGATCAAGGTGCCGTTCCCAGTGGTCCCACAGGCGCCAGGCGTAGTCCTCCAGCCGCGGCACGGCGATGCCGCTGCCCTTCAGCGCGCGCTCGGTCTCGCGGCTGTCGAAGCGCGTGGGATAGGTGATGAACTTCAGCACCTCGCGCGGGATGCGGAAATCGCGCAGCAGCATGCCGGTGAAGCGGCGGATCGGCGGCAACCCGCCGACCGCGGCGCGGATGCCCGCCGGCACGAACGCGAACATCCGCGCATCTACCCGCAAGGTCATCTCCGGCGCGTGGCCGGCGCGGCAGAACACGTTGAGCACCTCGCCCACGCGCAGCGGTTCCGGGTCGGTGAGGTGGAAGGTGTGGCCGTCGAGCTTGGGCTTGTGCGCGATGTGGTCCATCGCATCGGCGACGAAATCCACCGGCACCAGGTTGATGCGCCCGCCCTCGATGCCCAGCATCGGCGCCCACGGCGGCAGCAGCTGGCGCAGCTTCTTGATCAGCGGGAAGAAGTAGTACGGCCCGTCGATCTTGTCGATCGCGCCGGTGCGCGAATCGCCGACCACCATGCCGGGGCGGTAGATGCGCCACTTGATCCGGGTTTCCGCGCGCACCAGCGCCTCGGCATCGTGCTTGGTGCGCAGGTAGGGATCGTCCAGGCCTTCGGCCTCTTCGAACATGTCCTCGCGGAAGATACCCGGGTACAGCCCGGCCACCGCGATCGAGCTGGTGTGGTGGAAGATGCCGGCGCCGATCTGCGCCGCCAGCTCCAGCGCGTTGCGGGTGCCATCGAGATTGGCCACGCGCTGCGCCTCGGCCTTGGCGGTGAGGTCGTACAGCGCGGCAAGATGGAAGAAGTGCTTGACCTTGCCGTGCAGCGCCTTGCGTTGCGCCTCGTCCAGGCCGCAACAGTCGGCGCCGACATCGCCGTGCAGCACGACCAGGCGCTTGGCGTCCCAGCCCTGCTCGCGCACCAGCGCATCGAACTTGCGTTGCGACTCCTTGCGCACCAGGACGTGGATGAGGCCTTTGCGCCGCATCAGGTTGGCCATCAGATAACGGCCGATGAAACCGGTGGCGCCCGTAACGAAATACGTCATGCCGAACCATTCCTCGTGCTGCGGCCGCGGCCCCTCGCCCCGTCCCTGGCCGCTAACTTGCCAGAGTGCGGCAGGCAGGACAAACGCACGCTGGGGTACGGCGGGTGCGCGCAGCGTGCGGCAACGCAGCATCGGCGGCCCGCGACACGGCGGTTTTCGCCTGCCGCGCAGTGCTCAACGCACGCCTGGCGAGAAACGCGCGACCAGGTCGTAGGTGTCGCCGAGAAACACCTGGCGCACGAAGGTGACGGCCTGTTCGCCGCGCCAGGTCTGCCGGTCGATCAGCAGGCAGGCGGTGCCGGCCGCCACCTGCAGCCGCGCCGCCTGCGCGGAGTTGGCGCCGACCGCGCTGATGCGATGCTCGGCGCGGGTCCACGGCACGTGCTGCAGCAGCCAGCTGCCGGGCACGATAACCGCGAAATCCATCTGCAGCGCTTCCGGTACCGCCACCGGATTGATCACCCGCTCCTCCAACGCGAACGGGCGCCCGTCGGCGAAATGCAGGCAGTGCAGCGACAGCAGCGTGCCGGCGGCGGCGACCTCGGCCTCCTGCGGCAGTTCGGCGCGCGGCGCGCGCTGGCGCCGTTCCAGCAGTTCGAAGCGATAGGCGTGGCCGCGCGCGGCGACCTCGACCGGAATGTCGGGGATCTCCAGCGCCACCTGCTCCATGTGCGGATGCGGCCGCGCCACGAACGAACCGGCGCGGCGGCGGCGCTCGATCATGCCGGCGTCGGCCAGCATCGCCAGCACCTTATTGACCGTCATCCGCGAGCAGGCGTACTGGGCCATCAGTTCGTGCTCGAACGGAATGCGGTGGCCCGGCGGCCATTCGCCGCTGCGGATGCGGCCTTCGATGTCGCTGCGGATGCGGTGGTTGAGCGTCGCCGCGCGCGGGGACTGGCTCATCGGCGCTCCTGCGCGGCAGCGTTCCGTAGACGATGCCGGATCATGCGTGCAACAGCGCGGTCAGCGCTCGCGCATAGGCCGCGGCGATCGCCTCGCGGCGGTGATGGCGGCCGTCGCGTACCAGCTCGCGGCCGTTGCGCCAGACCGAACGCACCGCGCCGCGCCGCGCGGCGAAGATCCAGCTGTCGAGCAAGGCGTCGCCGTTGCGCGCGCACAGCGCCGGATGTGCGGGATCCAGTTCGACCAGATCGGCCGGCGCGCCCACCTGAAGGCCCTGCGTCACGCCCAGCGCCTGCGCCGCGCCTTGCGCCGCGGACTGGAACAGGAAGCGGCCGCTGGATTGCGCGGCGTCGCCGGCAAGCACGTTGCGCCCGCGCAATTGCAGGCGCTGGCCGTATTCGAGCAGGCGCAACTCCTCGGCCGCGTCGATCAGCACATTGGAATCGGAGCCGACGCCGAAACGCCCGCCGGCCTCGACGAATGCGCGCATCGGGAACAGCCCGTCGCCCAGATTGGCCTCGGTGATCGGGCACAGACCGACCACCGCGCCGCTGGCGGCGATCGCCTGCACTTCGCCGGCATCGACATGGGTGGCATGGACCAGGCACCAACGCGCATCCACCGGCGCATGCGCCAGCAACCACTGCACCGGCCGCTGTCCGCTCCAGGCCAGACAGGCCTCGACCTCGCGGGTCTGCTCGGCGATGTGGATGTGCACCGGCCCGTCGCACAGCGGCAGCAGCGCGGCCAGTTCGTCCGGGGTCACCGCGCGCAGGCTGTGCGGGGCGATGCCCAGCACCGCATCGTCGAGGCCGCGCAATGCGCGGCGGCTGCCGTCCAGCAGTTCGGCGTAGCCGTCCAGGTCGTGGATCAGCCGCTGCTGCGCCGGATTCGGCGCGGCGCCGCCGAAGTCGGCGTGCGCATAGAACACCGGCAGCAGGGTCAGGCCGATGCCGCTGGTATCGGCGGCAGCAGCCAGGCGCTGCGCCATCTCCGCGCGGTCGGCATACGGCCGGCCATCGGCGGCGTGGTGCAGGTAATGGAATTCGCCGACCCGGGTGAAGCCGGCCTCGAGCATTTCCACGTAGGCCTGTTCGGCGATGGCCTGCATGCTGTCCGGGTCCAGCCGCTGCACGAAGCGGTACATCAGCTCGCGCCAGCTCCAGAAACTGTCGCCGCTGCGGCCGCCGACCTCGGTCAGCCCGGCCATGCCGCGCTGGAAGGCGTGGCTGTGCAGGTTGCCCAGCCCGGGCACCGCGATCGCCAGCGTCCGATCGGCGAACGCCGCGGCCACGCCGGACTGCACCGCGGCGATGCGCCCGCTGCGGACCTCGATCCGCACGTCGCGCGCCCAGCCCTCCGGCAGCAGCGCATGCGCGCACCAGAAAGCGCTGGTTGCCTCGTTCCCGCCCACCTGCTGCTGCGCCAGGGTCTGCACTGGACACCCTCCGTCGACCACAATATTGTATATACAAAATAACCGACGAGCCCGCCCGTGACCATGCCCTGCGACACGCTCTGGCACAACGCTCACCTGATGACCCTGGACGCCGACGACGGCGGGCTGGGCTTGGTCCGCGACGGCGTGGTCGCCTGCCGCGACGGGCGCATCGTCTATGCCGGCGCCGCCGCGGCGCTGCCGGCACCACTGGCCGCGCTGCATAGCGTCGATTGCGGCGGGCGCTGGATCGGCCCAGGCCTGATCGACTGCCACACCCACCTGGTCTACGCCGGCAACCGCGCCAGCGAATTCGAGCAGCGCCTGCTCGGCGCCAGCTACGCCGACATTGCCCGTGCCGGCGGCGGCATCGTCGCCACCGTGCGCGCGACCCGCGCCGCCGACGAAGCCGCGCTGCTCGCCGCCAGCCTGCCGCGGCTGGACGCGCTGCTCGCCGAAGGCGTGACCACGGTGGAGATCAAGTCGGGCTACGGGCTGACCCTGGACGACGAACTGCGCATGCTACGCGTGGCGCGGCGGCTGGGCGAACTGCGCCCGGTCGCGGTATCGCCCACCTTCCTCGGCGCGCACGCGGTGCCACCCGGCGCCGAGGCGCAGGCCTACATCGACGAAGTCTGCGAGCAAATGATTCCCGCCGTCGCCGCACAAGGCCTGGCCGAGGCGGTGGACGTGTTCTGCGAGCACCTGGCCTTCACCCCGGCGCAGACCGAGCAGGTGTTCCAGGCCGCGCAACGGCATGGCCTGGCGCTGAAGATCCATGCCGAGCAGCTGTCCAACCAGGGCGGCGCAGCGCTGGCGGCGCGCTACGGCGCGCGCTCGGCCGACCACGTGGAATACCTCGACGATGCCGGCGTCGCCGCGATGGCCGCCGCCGGCACCGTGGCGGTGCTGCTTCCGGGCGCGTTCTACTTCACCCGCGACACGCAATTGCCGCCGATCGCCGCGCTGCGCGCCGCCGGTGTGCCGCGCGCGCTGGCCACCGACTGCAATCCCGGCACCTCGCCGCTGACCAGCCCGCTGCTGGCGATGAACCTGGCGGCGACGCTGTTCCGCATGAGCGTGGCCGAATGCATCGCCGGCTTCACCCGCGAGGCGGCATGCGCGCTCGGACGCCATGAACAGGTCGGCCGGTTGCGCGCCGGGCTGCAGTGCGACCTGGCGATCTGGGACATCGAACAACCGGCCGAACTGGTCTACCGCATGGGCTTCAACCCGCTGCATGCGCGCATCTGGAGGGGACAATGAGCAACGAGATCGTGCTGCGCCCGGGCGCAGTGAACCTGGCGCAGTGGCGCGCCGTGTACCGCGGCGCCGGCGTGCGCCTGGATTCCGGCTGCGCCGAGGCGGTGCTGCGCAGCGCGCAGACGGTGGAGGCGATCGTCGCCAAGGGCGCGCCGGTATACGGCATCAACACCGGCTTCGGCAAGCTGGCCAGCGTGCGCATCGAGCGCGAAGACCTGGACACCTTGCAGCGCAATATCGTGCTGTCGCATGCGGCCGGGGTCGGCGAGCCGATGCCGGTGCCGGTGGTGCGGCTGATGCTGGCGCTGAAGCTGGCCAGCCTGGCGCAAGGCGCCTCCGGTGTACGGCCAGCCACGCTGGCGCTGCTGGAAGCGCTGCTGCAGCACGACGTGATCCCGGTGGTGCCGTGCCAGGGCTCGGTCGGCGCCTCAGGCGACCTGGCGCCGCTGGCGCATCTGGCCACGGTGATGATCGGCGTCGGCGAGGCCTTCGTCGACGGCGAGCGCATGCCGGCCGCGCAGGCGCTGGCACAGGCCGGGCTGCAGCCCCTGGCGCTGGGCGCGAAGGAAGGCCTGGCGCTGCTCAACGGCACCCAGTTTTCCACCGCCTACGCGTTGGCCGGGCTGTTCGAGATCGAGCGCGTGTTCCATGCCGCGCTGGTCGCCGGCGCGCTGTCCACCGAGGCGGCGAAGGGCTCGGACACCCCGTTCGATCCGCGCATCCACGCGTTGCGCGGCCAACATGGGCAGATCGCCACCGCCGCCGCGCTGCGCGCGCTGATGCACGGTTCGGCGATCCGCGACTCGCACCGCGACAACGACGTGCGCGTGCAGGATCCCTACTGCCTGCGCTGCCAGCCGCAGGTGATGGGCGCGGCGCTCGACGTGATGCGCCAGGCCGCGACCACGCTGGCGATCGAGGCCAACGGCGTGTCCGACAATCCGCTGGTGTTCAGCGATACCGGCGAGGCACTGTCCGGCGGCAACTTCCACGCCGAGCCGGTGGCCTTCGCCGCCGACATGCTGGCGCTGGCGGTGTGCGAGATCGGTTCGATCAGCGAGCGCCGCGTCGCCATGCTGGTGGATCCGGCGCTGTCCGGGCTGCCGGCGTTCCTGACCCCCAAGCCGGGGTTGAACTCCGGCTTCATGATCCCGCAGGTCACCGCCGCGGCGCTGGTGTCGGAGAACAAGCAGCGCGCCTACCCGGCCAGCGTCGATTCGATCCCGACCTCGGCCAACCAGGAAGACCACGTGTCGATGGCCGCGCACGGCGCGCGCCGCCTGCTGGCGATGGCCGAGAACGCGGCCAACGTGGTCGGCATCGAACTGCTCGCCGCCGCGCAGGGCTGCGACTTCCATGCGCCGCTGACCTCCAGCGCCGCGCTGGAAGCAGCGCGCGCGCTGCTGCGCGCACAGGTGCCGGCGCTGCAGGACGACCGCTATTTCCATCCGGACATGCTGGCCGCCACGGCGCTGGTGCGCGATGGCGCGCTGGCGGGCGCGGTCGATGTGTCCCTGCCCGACGCAACCTCCGGATCATGACCCCAGTAGGAGCGGCTTCAGCCGCGACCGGGACTTACCGGTAACGCGGTCGCGGCTGAAGCCGCTCCTACAAAAACGCGAGGCCCGCATGACCACCCTCCCCGACTGGCTCACCCTCCACCGCGGCGACGCGCCGCTGATCGTCAGCTTTCCGCACACCGGCACCGAGTTGCCGGAAGCGCTGGCCGATCGCTTCGTCTCTCCGTGGCTGGCACGGCGCGATGCCGACTGGTGGGTGCATGAGCTGTACGCGTTCGCGCGCGACATGGGCGCCACCACGCTGCGCTCGGCGGTGTCGCGCTCGGTGATCGATCTCAACCGCGATCCGAGCGGCGCCTCGCTGTACCCGGGCCAGAACACCACCGGCCTGTGTCCGCTGACCACCTTCGATAACCAGCCGCTGTACCGCGACGGACATGGTCCGGATGCGGAGGAGATCGCACGCCGCCGCGACACCTGGTTCGCGCCCTACCACGCCGCACTGGCCGCGCAGATCGCCCGCCTGCACGCGATCCACGGCACCGTGGTGGTGTACGACGCACACTCGATCCGCTCGCACATCCCGCACCTGTTCGAGGGCGAGCTGCCGCAGTTCAACATCGGCAGCGCCGGTGCATCCGGTGCGCCCGACACCAGTTGCGACAACGCGCTCACCGACGCGGTCGAGACCGTATGCGCGGCGAGCGGCATGCGCCACGTACGCAATGGACGCTTCAAGGGCGGCTACATCACCCGCCACTACAGCGACATTCCCGGCGGCGTGCATACGCTGCAGATGGAGCTGGCCTGCCGCGGCTACATGCACGAACCCGAGTGCGTGGACGAACACAACTGGCCCACGCCGCTGGACCCCGACCACGCCGCACCGCTGCGCCGCACGCTGCAGCAGGTACTCGCATCCTGCCTTGAATTCGCCCACTCCCGGAGCGCCGCATGACCCGCCTCGACCCCACCCGCACGATCCAAGCGCCCACCGGCAGCACCCTCACCTGCAAGAGCTGGCTGACCGAAGCGCCGCTGCGCATGCTGATGAACAACCTGCACCCGGACGTGGCCGAACGCCCACAGGAACTGGTGGTGTACGGCGGCATCGGCCGCGCCGCGCGCGACTGGGAATCCTTCGACGCGATCGTGGCCGCGCTCAAGCGCCTGGACGACGACCAGACCCTGCTGGTGCAGTCCGGCAAGCCGGTCGGCGTGTTCCGCACCCACGCCGATGCGCCGCGCGTACTGATCGCCAATTCCAACCTGGTGCCGCGCTGGGCCACCTGGGACCACTTCAACGAGTTGGATAAAAAGGGTCTAGCCATGTACGGCCAGATGACCGCCGGCAGCTGGATCTACATCGGCGCGCAAGGCATCGTCCAGGGTACCTACGAGACCTTCGTCGAGATGGGCCGCCAGCACTACGCCGGCAGCCTGGCCGGCAAGTGGCTGTTCACCGGCGGCCTCGGCGGCATGGGCGGTGCGCAGCCGCTGGCCGCGGTGATGGCCGGCGCCTCGTGCCTGGCGGTGGAATGCCGCAAGAGCAGCATCGACATGCGCCTGCGCACCGGCTATCTCGACACCTGGACCGACGACCTGGACGAAGCGCTGCGCCTGATCGAGGAATCGTGCACGGCGAAGAAGCCGCTGTCGGTCGGCCTGCTCGGCAATGTCGCCGACGTGCTGGACGAACTGCTGGTCCGCGGGGTCAAGCCGGATCTGCTGACCGACCAGACCTCCGCGCACGACCCGGTCAACGGCTACCTGCCGCAGGGCTGGAGCGTCGAGCAGTGGGACGCAAAGCGCGCGAGCGCACCGAAGGAAGTGGAAGCGGCCGCGCGCGACTCGATGGCCAACCACATCCGCGCCATGCTCGCCTTCCACGCGCTCGGCGTGCCGACCGTGGACTACGGCAACAACCTGCGGCAGATGGCGCTGGAAGAAGGGGTGGAGAATGCCTTCGACTTCCCCGGCTTCGTGCCCGCCTACATCCGTCCGCTGTTCTGCCGCGGCATCGGCCCGTTCCGCTGGGCCGCGCTGAGCGGCGATCCTGAGGACATCGCCAAGACCGACGCCAAGGTCAAGGAGCTGATCCCGGACAACCCGCACCTGCACCGCTGGCTGGACATGGCCGCCGAGAAGATCAAGTTCCAGGGCCTGCCGGCGCGCATCTGCTGGGTCGGCCTGGGCGATCGCGACCGGCTCGGCCTGGCGTTCAATGAAATGGTGGCAAGCGGCGAGCTGAAGGCGCCGGTGGTGATCGGCCGCGACCATCTGGATTCGGGCAGCGTCGCCTCGCCCAACCGCGAGACCGAGGCCATGGCCGACGGCTCAGACGCGGTTTCCGACTGGCCGCTGCTCAATGCCCTGCTCAACACCGCCAGCGGCGCCACCTGGGTCTCGCTGCACCACGGCGGCGGCGTCGGCATGGGCTTCTCCCAGCACGCCGGCATGGTCATCGTCTGCGACGGCAGCGAGGCGGCGGCCAAGCGCATCGCGCGCGTGTTGTGGAACGACCCCGCGACGGGTGTGATGCGCCATGCGGATGCGGGGTATGAGATCGCGGTGGAATGCGCGAAGGAGAAGGGACTGGATCTGCCGGGGATTCTGGGCTGATCGCGTGCCGCCGGGCGGTTGCAGGTCACTGGCCGGCAACCGCCTGCTTTCTGTAGAGCCGAGCATGCTCGGCTCTATGTGTCCAGGTGCACGGTATCTGATGCAAGAGCAGCCGAGCAAAGGCTCGGCTACACACGCTTGACCCTGTCCCCTGTCGTGAAGATGATGCGCCATCGCCACTGACGGATCACCGCGATGTATCGCGTCCTTGCTGCCACACTGCTCTGCACCCTGCTTGGCAGCCTGCCTGCGTCGGCCCGGGATACGCCGCTCAACCTCGCCTCGCAGTTGGACGCCCAACTGCAGGCCAACCGCGAACGCTATGGCATCGCCGGTCAGGCGGTGCTGGTCGCACACAACGGCCAGGTGCTCTACCAGGGCGCCAGCGGCGAACGCGATCCGGCCACCCACGCGCCAGCCACCGTCGATTCCATCTTCGCCGCGCAGTCGATGGCCAAGCTGTTGACCAGCACGCTGGTGATGCAACTGGTGGATCAGGGCAAGGTGGATCTGGATGCCCCAGCCAGCCGCTACGTGCCGGACCTGCCGGCCGCGTGGCAGGCGATCCACGTGCGCGATTTCCTCAATCACAGTTCCGGCATTGCCGAGTACTACGCCCGTGTGGACGAGCGTTGGGTGAGCAAGGGCTACCCCGGCGTGGCGCCCGACCTTGCCGCTGCGCTGAAGGTTGCCGGCGCGGCACCGATGCAGTTCGCTCCCGGCAGCCGTGCGCAGTACACGCAGGCCAACTACCTGGTGCTGACCGCACTGCTGGAAGCGCATTATCGCAAGCCCTACCCCGCCATCGCACGCGAACGCATCCTGCAGCCACTGAAGATGCGCAGCACGTCGTGGGGTCTGGCCAGCGTCCCGCCGGATCGCGCGGCCGTGCCGTACATTGGCAAGGACGGCACGCTGCAGCCGGCCAATGAAGATCCCTGGCCGAACTACGGCTGGGGCCACGCCGATCTGCAGACCACCGTCGGCGACATCAACCGCTTCCTGCAGGCGCTGGCCAACGGCAAGCTGGTGCGTACGGCAACCCTGGAAAGACTGTGGCAAGCGCAGACGCTGACCGGCGGCGGCAGCAACTTCTTCTCCACCGGTTGGGATACCACCCGCAGCGATGGCTATACCCAGGTCGGCCACGATGGCGGCACCCGCGTGCGGGCGAGACTGGCCTACAAGGGCAGCCTGGCCAGCGGCTACTGGGTATTCGTGTACTTCACCAACGGCAGCGCCCGCAATGTCTGGTCCAGCACGCTGGTGGAAAGCACGATGGCGCAGGTCGCACCGAAGGCGTTCCCGCATGCGGTTCTCGCCGAACGCCTGATCGCCTATGCGATGGACGCAAGCGCCGGAGCTGCGGACGCGATGCGTGCATGGCTGCGCGACGGCGACGGCGTCCCCGCCAATGAACGGGAACGCGCGATCAATGCCAGCGGCTACGCCATCCGCGAGAGTCTCGGTGCAGGCAGGGCGCTGAAAGTGTTCACCCTCAACGCCGAACTGTATCCGGACTCGGCCAACGCCTGGGACAGCCTGGCCGAATGCCACGCTGCGCTTGGCGATGCCGAGATCGCCAAGGCGCTGTACGCGAAGTCGAAGGCGCTGTCGAAGCCTGTTCCGTAGCGTCGAGCTTGCTCGACAGCCGCCCGCCACGAACCAGATCCGCGCCGAATGCGTTGCATGCAGGTCCACGCGTTCGAGCGAGCACAAACGCAATGAAACGCGCGCCGACTGGCGCGTAGCCGGACCGACGTCACGCATCGCGACACTCGGGCTCAAGATCGTCGAACCGACGCCGACAAGAGATGCAACGTTTCGAGGAGCCTTCATGGGCATCCTGATCTACCTGACTCCCGCCGTCGTGCTCTGGGCGATCACCGCCACCGTTCTCGCCTGGATCTTCTTCGGCCGCATGCGCCGCGAGCAAGGGCAACAGGCGAGCGTGCAGGACAGCCTCGCCCGCCACCAGGCCGCGCTGTCGCAGATGAAGGCGCGTGCAGTCGTCAGCGCGCGGGAGTTGGAGGCGCTGCAACAGGCCTACGCCAGCCTGCGGCAGACGCTGGACCTGCAGACGCAGGAAGCCTTGCCGGCCGAGCAGGCGGTGGAGCGGCCACCGGTGCCGATCCTGGTGATGGAACGCCTGGACATTTCCGCGGAGATCGGCACGCTGCTCGCGCACGTGGCGCGGGTGGCCAGGAGCATCCGCCGCTACAGCGCCTACAGCCGCGGCCACAACGCGCCGGAGCTGAGCAGCGCGCGCTACGACCTGCATTGGCTCTCCGACTGCCTGCACAGCCTGGATCAGATCGGCCACGCCCTGGCCAGGGGCAACGTGGACACCCTGACCGCCGCCTGCACCGAGCTGCTGTCGATGTACGAGCAATATCTGAAGGACGGATCCGGCTACAACAGCCGCGACACGTTCCAGCGGCTGAGCAGCCACGTCCCGCTCGCCGATGTGACCGACGCCATCCGCTCGATCGCCGCCAAGGCCTCGCTGGCGCGACAGGCGCAGACGCAGACGCAGGCCAGCGCGCAGCTGCAGGCGGCGCCGGTCGCCTGAAACACCACGCTCGGGCGGGCTGGCGAGCCCGGCGCCCGCGTTGACCGGACCGGTCGCGCGTGCTGTGATGCGTCCCGATCAGGGCGGGAGCAGCGACATGGCAGACATCAAGGCGGCCTTCGAAAAAGCGGCCAAGGACATCAAGCAGCGCGAGGAGCGTCCCGACAACGACACCTTGCTGCGCCTGTACGCGCTGTACAAACAGGGCGCGGAAGGCGACGTCGCCGGCGCCAAGCCGGGGTTCTTCGACTTCGTCGGCACCGCCAAGTACGAGGCCTGGGCCAAGCTCAAGGGCATGCCGCAGGCCGAGGCGCAGAAGAAGTACGTGGACCTGGTGAAGAAGCTGCTGGCCTGATGGCGCGCGACACCCGCCGGCGCATTCTCGACACGGCCCTGGCGATGTTCAACGCGCAGGGCGAGCCGCACGTCACCACCAACCATATCGCCGACGAGCTGGAGATCAGCCCGGGCAATCTGTACTACCACTTCCGCAACAAGGACGACATCATCGAGCACCTGTTCGCGCGCTACGAGGAGCGCATGGACGCGGCGCTGGAGTTGCCGAGCGCGCGCCTGCCCGGGCTGGAGGACATCTGGCTGCAGCTGCACCTGGTGTTCGAGTGCATCTGGGACTACCGCTTCCTGTACCGCGACCTGATCGAGATCCTCAGCCGCAGCCGGCGCCTGCGCCTGCGTTTCGCGCGCATCCTGCGCCGCGCCGACGACAGCACCCAGGCGGTGTTCCAGGGGCTGGCGCAGGCCGGAGCGATGCGCGCCACCGCACAGGAGCTGGGCGGCATCGCCACCAACGTGCTGGTGGTGGCCACGTTCTGGCTCAACTACGCCGCCGCGCGCGGCGAGAAGGACGAACAACTGGCGATCCGCCACGGCATCGTGCAGGTGATGCTGCTGATCAGCCCGTTCCTGCGCGAGGCCGAGCGCACGCACCTGGCCACGCTGATGCAGGCCTATCTGGACTGAGCGCGGGGACGCGTCCCCGGTAGGCAACGACGCTGGATGCCTAGTGCGCCGTACGTATCGATTCGCCAAGCGCCGCCGGCATCGGCTAGGCTTGCCGCCCTGCCCTCGCCGCCCGGAATCCGCGTGAGAACCGTCGTCGCCACCCGCTACGTGACCCCGCTGCGCGAAGGCGGCTCGCTGCCCGCGGTGGTCGAGGCCGACGACGACGGCATGTACGTGCTGAAGTTCCGCGGCGCCGGACAAGGCCCGAAGGCGTTGATCGCCGAACTGCTGGGCGGCGAACTGGCGCGCGCGCTGGGCCTGCCGATGCCGGAACTGGTGTTCGTGCTGCTCGACCGCGAGTTCGCGCGCACCGAGCCGGATCCGGAAATCCAGGATCTGATCCGCGCCAGCGAGGGCCTGAACCTGGCGCTGGACTACCTGCCCGGCGCGATCAACTACGACCCGGCCGCGTTGCGTCCGGACCCGGCGCTGGCCTCGGCGATCGTCTGGTTCGACGCCTTCGTCACCAATGTCGATCGCACCGCACGCAACACCAACCTGATGGTCTGGCACGGCAAACTGATGCTGATCGACCACGGCGCGGCGCTGTATTTCCATCACGACTGGGAGCACGCCGGCAGCGCCTGCGCCTCGCCGTTCGCGCGCATCCGCGACCACGTGCTGCTGCCCTACGCCAGCGCCATCGCCGAGGCCGACGCGGCGCTGGCGCCGCGGCTGACCGATGCGGTCATCGACGCCATCGTGGCGCAGATTCCGGACGCGTGGCTGCAGGCCGAGGCCAGCTTCGAGCACGTGGATGCGCACCGCCAGGCCTATGCCGACTACCTGAAACGGCGGCTGGCGCTGCGCGCCGCATTCGTCGAGGAGGCGCTCCGTGCCCACGCTGCACACGTATGACTACGCGGTCATCCGCGTGGTGCCGCGGGTGGAGCGCGAGGAGTTCGTCAACGTCGGGGTGATCGTGTCGTGCCCGACCTCCAAGCTGCTGCATGCGGCGATCGAACTGCAGCCGGCACGGCTGCACGCGCTGGACCCGACCCTGGACATCGAACGCCTGCGTCCCTACCTGGACGCGATCCCGGCGATCTGCCGCGGCGACGCCGATGCCGGCCCGATCGCGCTGCTGCCGCCGCGCGCGCGCTTCCACTGGCTGACCGCGCGGCGCAGCTCCATCATCCAGATGTCCTCGGCGCACGTCGGTCGCACCACCCAGCCCGAGCGCGTGGTCGAGCATCTGCTCGAACGCATGGTCAGGACGCCGCGCTAGCTCGTCGACGTTGTAGCGAGCCTTCATCGGCGCGTTGGCGGATCGACCGAGTAGTCATATCCCTCCGCAACGCGTCCGGCAAGCTCGCGGCAACTCATCTGTAGATATCGTCTTCTACCCTGCAGGCAACCGTCTTTTCAAACGCGACGTTAGCCGCGGCCAGCGCAGCGGCGCGATGTTCAATTGAATGCACGAGGCTGCGCCCGTACCCTCATCCGGCCCTGCGGGCCACCTTCTCCCGATGGGAGAAGGGAACAGCTGCCTGTCTGCCAGCGCCTGCGGAGTTTCCGTCGCGATGACGAACACCTTTGATGACGAACACCTTTCCGGTCACAGTCGGAACTGAGGCCCCTCCCACAGCGCACCGGCAGGCTTGCCGCAAGCCCCTGTAGGAGCGGCTTCAGCCGCGACAGAATCCAGAACGCGGCACGCGGATCGCCGTGCCCGCACCCGAAGCGCTCCACATCCGGCGACGACGCCGTTCGCTGTTACTGCGAGCGTGCGCTGCGCTTCGCCGCGCGGCGCGGCGCAGCGGTCTTCTTCGTCGTCCGCTTGGCGGTCTTGGTCGCCGCCGGCCGCTTGCGTGGCGTGGCGCGCGGCTTGGGCTGCAGGCCGAGCTTGACCAACACCGGCTGCAGCCGCGCCTCGACCTCGGCGCTCAACGGTTGCACCTGGCCGCGCAGCGCCGCGGCGCCTTCGCGCACGCTGCTTTCGGCGTCGTCGGCCAGTTGCGCCACCAGCGCCTTCAACGTGTTCGCGCCGCTGGCGGCATCGGCGGCCGCGGCCAGCGCACGCTTGCGGGTCAACGACACCAGGCCCAGGCCGGCCAGCCACAGGTGCCGCGGCGCCAGGGTCTCGGGCCGGGGCGCGGAGGTGGAACGCTTCTTGGTCGCCATCGCAGCTCTCCTTGGGTGCCGACAGCGGCACCGATGCGACGCATGCTGGCGGCAGCGGCTTGAGCAAACACACTATCCGCAGTGCAGCTTGCCAGCCAGCCACCGCGGCGCCATGCTCGGCGCGAACTCCAGGGAGGCCAGGCATGGCAGCAAAACCGACCGCATGGGCGCCGTTTCCGTACGACGCCACCGCCTACGCCTACGCGGGCGAGGCGCTGAAGAAAGCCTGGCCCAAGCTGCACGCCGGCGACCGCGAGCCGTACCCGGACCTGGCGCGCGCGCAGGCGCTGCTCGCCGCCGCCGGCAAGGCCGGCAAGGGCCACGATGCGCAGACGCTGTCGGCGGCGCTGATCGAGGCCTGGCGCGCCTTCCACCAGGGCCAGTTCCAGCAGGCCTACAGCGCCGGACAGGCCTTGGGCGTGTTCGGCGCTTCGGTCGCGGTCAAGGCGCTGGGCATCCACGCCGGCTACCTGGTCGACGACGACAAGGAAAAACTGCAGCGCCTGCAGCAGGCCGCGACGCTGGCCGAAGCGGCGATCGCCGCGCTGCCGGACGAGGCCAACAGCCACTATCGCCACGCGTTCGCGCTGGGCCGTTACAGCCAGGGGCTGAGCATCGTCAAGGCGCTCAAGCAAGGCATCGCCGGCAAGGTGCGGCAATCGCTGGAGGCCGCGCTGGAACTGGAGCCCAAGCACGCCGAGGCGCACATGGCGCTGGCGCTGTACCACGCCGAGATCATCGGCAAGGTCGGCGCGATGATCGGCGGACTCACCTACGGCGCCAAGGCCGCGACCGCCGAGCAGCATATCCAGCAAGCGCTGAAGCTGACCCCGGATGCGCCGATCGCACATGTCGAATACGCCAACGTGCTGTTGCTGCTGCACGGCGACAAGCGCGAGGACGCGGCCGCCGGCGCGTTCGAAAAAGCGGCCAAGCTCAAGCCGCGCGACGCGATGGAAGCGCTGGACGCGGCGTTCGCGCGCGAGCAGTTGGAGTAGCTGGCCGCCAGAGAGGGATCGCCGCAGTTCGCGTGCAGGCAGACCTATGGGAGCGACTTCAGTCGCGACAGGCGCTACCGGTAGAGCCCGTCGCGACTGAAGTCGCTCCCACAACGCTGTCGCTTACCGTGACTCTCCGATCGAGACGCTGCCACGGCGCACGCTGACTCGCGCTCCCCCTGCGGCATCGACACGGTTTTGCCGTCCCTTCGTTTTGCCGCGCCCGCATGCGACGCGCACCATGCGCGGCAACGTCTCTGCCGCACATGGCGCACCGCACATCGCCGCAGCAGCTTGGCGACGGCGGGACGGATCCCGCACGCCGCACAACGCCGCCTTGGCGCAGGCTATGACGCCGGCAGCGCATAGGCGATCACGTAGTCGCCCTTCTTGGTCTCCATGAAGTGATGGCCGCCGGCCACGATCACCAGGTACTCGCGGCCGCCGACCGCGTAGAGCATCGGCGTGGCCTGACCGCCGGCCGGCAGCTTGGCCTCCCAGACGCGCTTGCCGGTGGCCAGGTCGATCGCACGGATCATGTCGTCTGTGGTCGCGGCGATGAAGATCAGGCCGCTGGCGCTGACCACCGCGCCGCCGTTGTTGGGCGTGCCGATCTCGATCGGCAGGCCGGAGTGGATGCCGAACGGGCCGTTGCCGCGGGCGCTGCCCAGCGGGCGGTCCCACAGGGTCTTGCCGCTGGCCAGGTCGATCGCGCGGATGCCGCCGTACGGCGGTTGCTTGCACAGCAGGCCAGTGAACGGCAGGCGCCAGCCGGCGTTGACGTTGATCGCGTACGGCGTGCCCGCCTGCGGATCGCCCGCGCCTTCGGCGCCGCCGGCGTCGCCGCGCACCTGGTCGCGCGGCGCCCAGCCCAGCTTGTCGGCCTTGGCCCGCGGCACCAGTCGGTTGTAATTGGGCATGTCGTTGTAGTTGGCGACGATCACCCCGCGCTGCGGATCCACCGCCACGCTGCCCCAGTCCGAGCCGCCGTTGTAGCCCGGATATTCGATCGAATGGCGGTCGGCCTCGGGCGGCGTGTAGATGCCCTTGTAGCTGGCGCTGCGGAACTGGATGCGGCACACCAGTTGGTCGATCGGGGTGATGCCCCACATGTCGCGTTCGGTCAGGTCCGGCTTGCGCAGCGTGTGGTACAGCGAGAACGGCTGAGTCTTGGCGCGGCGCTGCGGCTCCACCCCGCCGCCGGGCACCGTGCGTTGCTCGACGCCGACCAACGGCTTGCCGCTGCGCCGATCCAGCACGTAGATTTCGCCCTGCTTGCTCGGCAGGATCACCGCCGGCACCTTGCCGCCGTCGTGCGGAAAATCCACCAGCGTCGGCTGCGACCCCAGGTCGTAGTCCCAGACGTCGATATGCGTGGTCTGGAAGTTCCACACCGGCTTGCCGGTGGTCACGTCCAGCGCCACCAGCGAGGTCGCGTACTGGTCCTCGGGCGCGGTGCGCGAGCTGCTCCAGTAGTCGGCGGCGGAGTTGCCCATCGGCAGGTAGACATAGCCGAGTTGCTCGTCGCCGGCCGCGGACGTCCACATGTTCGGCGTGCCGCGGGTCCAGCTCTGGCCCGGCGGCGGTGCGCCGTTCCATTCCGGGTGGGTCATGTCCCAGGCCCAGCGCAGCTCACCGGTCACCGCATCGAAGCCCTGGATCACGCCCGACGGCTCGTAGCGCTGCTGCCCGTCCAGCACCTGGTGGCCGGTGACGAGCACGCCGCGCACGATGGTCGGCGGCGAATTGATCGACACATAGCCCGGCGGCGTATCGCCCATGCCGACGGTGATGTCGACCTGGCCATGCGTGCCGAAGTCCTCGCAGGGCTTGCCGCTGGCGGCGTCGACCGCGATCAGGCGGCCGTCCAGGGTGCCCTCGATGATGCGGCTGCGGCAGGCGCGCGGCTGGTCTGCCAGCGCGACCGGCGCCACGCCGCCGCCCGGCGCAGGCGTCGGCGGCGCATTCGTCGCCACTGGGACCTCGTAGTAGCTGACCCCGCGACAGGCGGCGGTGTACGGGATCGCCTTGTCCGCGACCTTGGGATCGTAGCGCCAGCGCTGCTTGCCGGTGGCGGCGTCCAGTGCGATCAGCTGGTTGCGCGCGGTGCACAGGTACAGGCTGTCGCCGATCTTCAGCGGCGTGGTCTCCGCGCCCCAGCGCTTGGCCGGCAGGTCGCCGGTGCGGAAGGTCCATGCGGTCCGCAACTGCGCCACGTTGCCGGGGGTGATCTGGCGCAGCGGACTGTAGCGGCTGCCGGCGTTATCGCGGCCGTAAGCGGCCCAGTCGGCGTCGGCCGGCGCCTCGGCCGGCTGCGCACCGGCACGCGGCACGGTCATCGCCGCCGCCATACCGGCGGCGTGTGCGAGCATGCCGTCGGCCTCGGTCACGCCGTACGGCACGAAGGCCAGCGCGAAGGCGCCCACGAACACCAGCGCCAGTGCGCCGGCCAGGCCGCGCGACACGCCGCGCGAGAACGGACGGTCCAGGCGCGGCAACGCCAGCGCCAGCAGCAGGCCCAGGAACACCATCAGGCCCATGCGCGGCACCCAGCGCCAGTAATCGGCGCCGGACTCCCACGCCGCCCATAGCAGCGACAGCGCGAAGGTCGCCGCAAACCACAGCGCACCGCTGCGCCGTCCGCGCGCCAGCAGCACGCCCGACAACAGCAGGCCCAAGCCGCCGAACAGGTAGTACCAGGAGCCGCCCAGCGCCAGCAGCCACGCGCCGCCGGCCGCCAGCACCAGGCCGATCAGCGCGCATGCGCCGCCCAGCAGCAGCAGCGGCCAACCGCCGCGGCGCTGCGTTTGATCAAGATCGTTCATGGAAAAATTCCTCGCAGGAAAGCACCGCGCGGAACATCCGCCGCGGCATGGGGCGCGATCGCGCCGCGGACCGTTATCCCAAGCGGGAAGTGAACGCTGCGCGTTCTATCGCGGCACAGAAGGCGACATGCTGCGTTCCATCAGGGATATGCCGGCACACACGCGTCAGGCCGCGATGCGGCTGCTTCTGCACGATGCTCCTGCATGATGCTCCTGCACGATGCTGCGGCAGCGCCCGGCGGCAGCGCCACCTGCAGAAACGACGACGCCGGCATTGCGCCGGCGTCGTCGTATGCCGCTCGCTCGCGCGATCAGCTTTCCGGCGGCAGCTCGCTGGCGATCTCGGCGCTGCCGTCCTCGCCCACGATCGGCTCCACCGGCTCTTCCTCGACCAGCGAACCGTCCAGGCGCTCCACCGCCTGCAGCTTCTCGCCCTTGGACAGGCGGATCAGGGTCACGCCCTGGGTGTTGCGGCCGACGCGGGAGATTTCCGAGGCGCGGGTGCGCACCAGGGTGCCGCCATCGGAGATCAACAGCACCTCGTCCTTGGTGCTCAGCAGCACCGCGCCGACCAGCTTGCCGTTGCGCTCGCTGGTCTGGATGCCAATCACGCCCTGCGTGCCGCGGCCCTTGCGCGGGTATTCGGCCAGCGGGGTGCGCTTGCCGTAGCCGTTCTCGGTGGCGGTGAGGATGTAGGCATCGGGCTCGTCGCCGTTGCGCACCACGGCCTCGGCATCGACGTCGGCATCCGTCTCCGGCGCCGTCTCGATGTCCTCGGCATCCTCGTCCTGGCCCTCGGCCGGCTCGGCCACGATCAGGCTGACCACGTACTCGCTCTTGGCCAGGCGGATGCCGCGCACGCCGCGGCTGCTGCGGCCGGTCGGCTTGACCCCGCCGCGGCTCTTGCGGCGCGGGCTGCGCGCGTCGTCGCCGTCCTCGACCGCCTCGGCCAGCGCGACCTCATCGTCGCCGTTGTCCTCGCCCGTGCCCTCGTCGATGGCGCCGTCCTCGGCCTCGTCGTCCTTGGGCCGTTCGGAGAAGCGCACGGTCTTGCCGTTGGAGGCGAACAGCAGCACATCGCGCTCGCCGTCGGTCAGGCCCACGCCGACCAGGGCGTCGCCCTCGTCGAGGTTGATCGCGATCTTGCCGGCCTTGCGCTGGAACGCGAAGTCGCTGAGCGGGGTCTTCTTGACCATGCCGTTGCGGGTGGCGAAGAACACGTAGCGGCCGCCGGCATAGTCGCGCACCGGCAACACCGCCTGCACGCGCTCGCCGTTCTCCAGCGGGATCCAGTTGATGATCGGTCGGCCGCGCGCGTTCGGGCCGGCCTCCGGCAACTGGTACACCGGCAGCGCGAACACCTTGCCGCTGCTGGTGAAGGTCAGCAGCGTGTCGTGGGTGTTGACCAGCCACAGCTGGTCGATGAAATCCTCTTCCTTGGTCGCCGCCGCGCTGCGGCCGCGGCCGCCGCGGCGCTGCGCACGGTAGGCGCTGACCGGCTGGCGCTTGGCATAGCCGGCATGCGACAGCGTCACCACCACGTCTTCCGGCGCGATCAGGTCGAGGATGTCGAGGTCTTCCTCGCTGTGGCGGATCTCGGTGCGGCGCGCATCGCCGTATTCCTCGCGGATGCTGATCAGCTCCTCGCGGATCACCTGCAGCAGCACGTCGGGGTTTTCCAGGATCCGGATCAGCCCGGCGATCGCTTCCAGCAGTTGCTTGTATTCCTCGGTCAGGCGCTCCTGTTCCAGCCCGGTCAGGCGGTGCAGGCGCATTTCCAGGATCTGCGAGGCCTGCACTTCGGTCAGCTGGTAGCCGTCGGCGAGCAGGCCGACGCCGGCCGGCAGGTCTTCCGGCTGCGAGGCATCGGCGCCGGCGGCGCCGAGCAGCGCGCCGACCAGGCCCGCGTCCCAGCGCCTGGCCAGCATGCGCTCGCGCGCCTCGGTCGGGTTGGCCGAGGTCTTGATCAGCTCGATCATCTCGTCGATGTTGGCGAGCGCGACGGTCAGGCCTTCGAGGATGTGCGCGCGGGCGCGCGCCTTGCGCAGTTCGAAGATGGTGCGGCGGGTGACCACTTCGCGGCGGTGGCGGATGAACGCCTCCAGCATCTGCTTGAGGTTCATCAGCTGCGGACGGCCATCGACCAGCGCCACCATGTTGATGCCGAACACCGACTCCATCTGGGTCTGCTGGTACAGGTTGTTCAGCACCACATCGGCGGCTTCGCCGCGCTTGATCTCGATGTAGATGCGCATGCCGTCCTTGTCGGACTCGTCGCGCAGTTCGCTGATGCCTTCGAGCTTCTTTTCCTTGACCAACTCGGCGATCTTCTCGATCAGCCGCGCCTTGTTGACCTGGTACGGGATCTCGTTGACCACGATCGCTTCGCGGCCGTTGTCCTGGATCTCGATCTCGGCCTTGGCGCGCATGCGCACGCGGCCGCGGCCGGTGCGGTAGCCGGCGACGATGCCGCTGGTGCCGTTGACGATGCCGGCGGTGGGGAAATCCGGGCCGGGGATGTATTCCATCAGCCCGTCGACGTCGATCTGCGGATTGTCGATCAGCGCCAGGCAGGCATTGATCGATTCGGTCAGGTTGTGCGGCGGGATGTTGGTCGCCATGCCCACCGCGATGCCGGCCGACCCGTTGACCAGCAGGCTCGGGAACCGGGTCGGCATGACCGTCGGCTCCAGTTCCTTCTCGTCGTAGTTGGGCTGGAAATCGACGGTTTCCTTGTCGATGTCGGCCATCATTTCATGGGCCAGGCGCGACATGCGCGCCTCGGTGTAGCGCATCGCCGCCGCGGAGTCGCCGTCGACCGAGCCGAAGTTGCCCTGCCCGTCCACCATCAGGTAGCGCAGCGAGAACGGCTGCGCCATGCGCACCAGCGTGTCGTACACCGACTGGTCGCCGTGCGGGTGGTACTTGCCGATGACGTCGCCGACGATACGCGCCGACTTGTAGTAGGGCTTGTTGCTATGCGCGCCCAGCTCGTTCATCGCGAACAACACGCGGCGATGCACCGGCTTGAGGCCGTCGCGCGCGTCCGGGAGGGCACGCCCCACAATCACGCTCATCGCGTAATCGAGGTAGCTCTTGCGCATCTCGTCTTCCAGGTTGACCTGGATGATTTCCTTGGCGGATTCTGCCATTCGGGTTCCGTAAGTCTGGTGGCTAATCGACCAGGACGCCGGCCCGCGGCAAGCGGGCCTGCCGGCACCGAAAATCTACGGCGCGCAGCGGTCGATCGAACCGCCGGATTCTATCATGACAGGCGCGCGAATGCCCGGTTTTTGCCGGCCCGAACAAGCACTTGCGTGGATTTGCGGGGCCGTGCAGGGGGTCTGGCGCGGTTGCCGCGGCTCAGCCGCCGAACGCGGCGCGCATGCGCTCGGGATCCGGCCGTTCGATCACCCCGCGTTCGGTGACGATGGCATCGATCAACTCGGCCGGGGTCACGTCGAACACCGGGTTCCAAGCAGCGATGCCCTCGGCGACGGTACGCACCCCGCCTACCCCGAACAGCTCGCCCGGGTCGCGCTGCTCGATCTCGATCTGCACGCCGTCGGCGGTGTCCATGTCCACGGTGGACCACGGCGCCACCACCATGAACCTGACGCCGTGGTGGCGTGCGGCAATGGCCAACTGGTAGGTGCCGATCTTGTTGGCGGTGTCGCCATTGGCGCAGATGCGGTCGGCGCCGACGATCACCCATTGCACCGCGCCGGTCTTCATAAGATGCGCCGCCGCCGAATCGGCGATCAGGGTCGCGTCGATGCCGTCCTGCTGCAGTTCCCACACGGTCAGCCGCGCGCCCTGCAGCCACGGCCGGGTCTCGCCGGCGAACACCTTGGCGATCCGGCCCTGGGCCACGCCGGCGCGGATCACGCCCAGCGCGGTACCGAAGCCGGCAGTGGCCAGCGACCCGGTATTGCAGTGGGTCAGCACGCCGCTGCCGGGCGCGATCAGGCCCGCGCCGAGCGCGCCCATGTGACGATTGGCGGCCAGGTCTTCCTCGGCGATGGCCTGCGCCTGCCGCGCGATCACCTCGCGCCAGTCGGCGCCGGCCGCGGCCAGCGCGGTGCGCATGCGCATCAGCGCCCAGGCCAGGTTCACCGCGGTCGGCCGCGCCGCATTGAGCCGTTGCAGCGCCGGTTCCAGCTTGGCCAGCGCCTGGGCGCCGTCGTCGGCCTGCACGTCGCGCGCAGCCAGCACCACGCCCCAGCCGGCGGCGATGCCGATCGCCGGCGCACCGCGCACCGCCAGGGTGTGGATCGCATCGGCGACCTGGTCGCTGTCGGTGCATTGCACGTGCTCGACCACGAACGGCAGCTTGCGCTGGTCGAGCAGTTCCAGCGCTTCGCCGGTCCACAGGATCGGACGGATATGGTCGTAGCGGGCGTAATCGATATCGAGGTCGGCGTTCATCCGGATATTTTAACGGCGGGGATTGGGGAGTGGGGATTAGGGATTCGCAAAAGCGGCGCGGCGGTGGCCATGGGCGCGCGGCCTGGCGTGTGCGCAGCGACGGGGCCGCTCAGTTGACGCTGAATTCGGCGCGGCAGCCCTTGTCCACCCAGATGCCGTCGCGGTCCCAGCCCCAGCTGTCGTCCTGCACGCAGGCGGTGCCGGACAGCTGCCGGCGCAGCTGCACGCTGCTGTGGATGCTGACCCCGCAGCGGCGCCGCGAGCGGCCCTTGGACTCGCACAGCACCGGACGCGCGCCGACCGGAAAGCCGGACCCGTCGCTGGCACCGATCTCGAACTCGCCGCGGCAACCGCGCGACACCCAGATCTCGTTGCGGCGCACGCCCCAGCTGCGCTCCTCGCGGCACGGCACCGAGGACAGCTGGCGCATCAGCCGTACCGGCGCGCCGCGCAGCATCACCGGGCAGCTCTCGACCCGGCCGTCGGATTCGCAGCGCAACACGCGGCGCATCGCGCTGCGCGTGGGCTGCGGCGGATTGGAGCGGAACTCGGCGCGGCAACCCAGCGTCACCCACACCCCGGTGCCGTCCGAGCCCCACTCGCTGCCGCGGATGCAGTCGTTGTCGGACAATTGGCGGATCAATTCCACGCCCTGTTCGGTCGGCATCGGGCAATGCACCCAGCTCATATCGCGCGATTCGCAACGCACCACCGCGGCGTCATAGCCGTCCGGCGCCTGCGCAAACGCTTTCGCCGGACACGCGGATACCGCCAACCCCAACCAACACCAGCTCCCGAGCCCGTACGACCACTTCATGCTTGGCTCTGCCCCTATGCGTGGAACCTGAACAACGAAGACCACTCCACCGATATCGCGCATCGACCGCATGCAGGGCTGGATCAAACCATCATCGATGTCGACAAAGCAAGAAGATGCTACATGAACGGCGCACGGTTCAGGCTCGCGCGAAATCGTAGGCGAGCACATCGCCGATCGACACGGTGCCGCGCATTGCCATCAGCAAGCGATCCACGCCGACCGCCACGCCTGCGCAATCGGGCAGCGCCGGCAAGGCCTGCAGCAAACGCTCGTCCAGCGGCGGCAGTTGCGCGCCGCGCTCGCGGCGCAGCGCGTGATCGCGCAGGAAGCGGCGCCGCTGCTCGGCCGCATCGTTGAGTTCGTGGTAGCCGTTGGCCAGCTCGTAGCTGCCCAGGTACAGCTCGAAGCGCTCGGCCACCGGCGGCTGCACGTCGCGGATGCGCGCCAGCGCGCACTGCGAAGCCGGCCAGTCGTGGACCACGGTGATGCGATCGGCCGGGAATGCGGATTGCAGGCGATGGGTCATCAGCAGGTCGAGCCAGTCGTCGCGGGTCAGCCCTGCAGCGTCGATGCGGATATCGCGCAATGGCTGCTGCAACGTATCCAGCGGCGCCAGCAATGGATCGATGCCCAGCGTATCCAGGAACAGTTGCCGATAGGTGACGACCTGCAGCGTCGCCGTGCGCGCGACCAGCGCCAGCGCCTCGCGCACCAGCGCCACGGTCTCGTCGACCAGTCGCAGGTGATTCCAGCCGACCCGGTACCACTCGAGCATGGTGAATTCGGGATTGTGGCGGCCGCCGGCCTCGCCGTTGCGGAACACCCGGCCGAGTTCGTAGCAATCGCCGACGCCGGCGGCCAGCAGCCGTTTCAGCGGGTACTCGGGCGAGGTGCGCAGCCAGCGCAGCGCCGGGCCAGCATCGACGTGGCCGCTGAAGCGGGTCTGGAAACTGTCGATGTTGGGCTCGGTGTTGCCAGCCGCCGACAGCATCGGCGTCTCCACCTCGAGCACGTCGCGCGCGGCGAAGAAGGCACGGATGCGCGCATTGAGTGCGGCGCGCAGGCGCAGCGCCGCGAGGTCCACGGCCTCGCTCATCGCCGCGATCCGATCGGGTGCGTCGCGTCTGGAAGCCGGCTCACCCCTTCCCCTCGTGCTCGCCGAGCAAGGCCAGCAATTGCGCCTCGTCCCACACCGCAACGCCTAGCTCCTGTGCCTTGTCCAGCTTGGAACCGGCCTCGGCGCCGGCGACGACGAAGCTGGTCTTCTTCGACACGCTGCCGGCGACCTTCGCGCCCAGCGCTTCCAAGCGCGCCTTGGCCGCATCGCGGCTGAGTTGCTGCAACGTGCCGGTCAGCACCACGGTCTGCCCGTCCAGCGGCGCGGCGCGGCGCTCGGCCTGCGCCGGCGCCGCATCGAGCAGGCGCCGCATCGCCGCGTCGGCGGCGCGCAAGGCCTGCAGCCGCGCGTCATCGGCCAGATAGGCGGCGAGATTGGCCGCGCCCGCCGCCGACAGCCCGGCGCCGGTCCAGCCGCTTTCGTTGGCGCGCAACAGCGCATCGAGCGTGCCGTAGGTCGCGGCCAGCCGTTGCGCGCTCTTGCCGCCGAGCTTGTCCACCGGCAGCGTGGTCAGCAGGTGCGCCAGGTCGAGCCGCTCGCGCAGTTCCGCCGGCGGCCTACCCTCGTCTGCGAAACGGATGCCCGCCTCGATCAGCGCATCGACCACCGCGGCGTTGCCGGGTTGTTCGAAGAAGGTCGCGATCGAACGCGCGACTTCGCCGCCGATATCGGGCAAGGCCTGCAGCAGCACCGCCGGCGTGCTGCGCACGAAGTCCAGCGCTCCCAGCCAGTGCGCGAGCGCCTTGGCGGTGGTTTCGCCCAGGTGCGGAATGCCGAGCGCGAACAGGAACCGCGGCAAGGTGGTGTTGCGGCTGGCGGCGATGCCGGCGACCAGGTTCTCCGCCCATTTCGTCGCCAGCTTGCCGCCCAGATCCACGGCCAGATGCGCGCGCAGGAAGTCGGCGCGCTTCCAGTCCGGGGATTCCTGCGCCAGCAGCGGCTGCGCCTGCGCATCGAGCGTCAGCGCGCCCTTGCTGTCGTTGACGGCCTGCACTAGGTCGGCGGCCGTGGCCGCGTCCAGCGCCGCCTTCATCCGCACCAGGTCTTCGACGCTTAGCGCGTACAGATCGGCCAGCGAATGCACGAAACCGAATTCGACCAGGGCATCGGCCTGGCGATCGCCCAGGCCCTCGATGTCCATGGCCCGGCGCGAAGCGAAATGGCGCACGGCCTCCTTGCGCTGCGCCGCGCAGGCCAGACCACCGCTGCAGCGCCAGGCCACCGCGTCCTCTTCGCGCACGATGTCCGAACCGCACACCGGGCACGTGGCCGGCATCGTCCACGGCCGCGTGCCGGCCGGGCGGCGCTCTTCGATGACCCGCACCACTTCGGGAATCACATCGCCGGCGCGGCGCACGATCACGGTGTCGCCTTCGCGCGCGTCCAGCCGCGCGATCTGGTCGGCGTTGTGCAAGGTCGCGTTGGTGACGGTGACGCCGGCGACCTGCACCGGCTCCAGCCGCGCCACCGGCGTGACCGCACCGGTGCGGCCGATCTGCACTTCGATCGCGCGCAGCACGGTGGACTGCTCCTGCGCCGGGAACTTGTGCGCCAGCGCCCAGCGCGGCGCGCGCGAGACGAACCCCATCGCCGCCTGCTGGTCGTAGTCGTCGAGCTTGTAGACCACGCCGTCGATGTCGTACGGCAGCGCGTCGCGCCTGGCGCCGATGCGGCGGAAATACGCGATCAGGCCGTCGAAGCCGGTCGCCGTCGCAACTTCCGACGCCACCGGGAAGCCGTAGCGGCGCAGCAGGGCCAAGGTCTGCGAATGGGTCTCGGGCAACTCCAGGCCACGCACCTCGCCGACCGAATAGGCGAAGAACGCCAGCGGCCGCCGCCGGGTGACCGCCGGATCGAGCTGGCGCAGCGAACCGGCGGCACCGTTGCGCGGATTGGCGAGCAGTTTCTCGTTGCGTTCCAGCGCCTTGGCGTTCCAGTCGGCGAAGGCCGCGCGCGGCATGTAGATCTCGCCGCGTACTTCGAGCACGGCCGGAAACGGCGTACCCAGGTCGCGCAGCTTCAGCGGCACCGAGCGCACCTGGCGCAGGTTGGCGGTGACGTCCTCGCCGGTGCTGCCGTCGCCGCGGGTGGCGCCCTGCGCGAACACGCCGTCCTCGTAGCGCAGGCTGATCGCCAGGCCGTCCAGCTTCGGCTCGACCGAGAACACCGGCGCGGCCAGGTCCAGCGCGCGCTCGATGCGCCGCTCGAAATCGGCGACTTCGGCGAAGCGTTCGCGGTCGTCGGCATCCTCGGCCACGCCCGGCGTCTCGAACGCGTTGGCCAGCGACAGCATCGGGATCGCGTGCCGCACTTCCGGGAAGCCGCCGTCGGGCCGCGCGCCGACGGTGCGGGTCGGCGAGTCGTCGCGCGCCAGCTGCGGGTGCTCGGCTTCCAGCGCCTCCAGTTCGCGCATCAACGCGTCGTACTCGGCATCGGTGATCGACGGATCGTCGTGCACGTAGTAGCGGTCGTTGGCGTCTTCGATTCGCTGGCGCAGTTCGGCGGCGCGCTGCTGGGGATCGGATGGAGCGGTCATGCGCGGCAGCCAGAGTCCGGTGACGGAAAGGGGGCGATAGTAACTGGGTGTCTGGCAAGGGGAAATGCGGGCGAGGTTTGCGGCGGTGGCGGTGTCCTTGGCGCGCCAGGTGCGGCGGCAATGGAACATGGCGAACGGCGATCGAGGCTGTGGCGCGCGCCGTACCCTCACCCCAACCCCTCTCCCGAGGGGAGAGGGGCTCAAGCGGACGCGCCGAGCGCGGCGCCGCGCTTTTCCGATTCCCCATTCTCCTTTCCCCACTCCCCTGTTCGAACCCGATTCAGAAAACTTGCCGAAACGTTAAGGAAACATTAGGTTTGCCTCCCTGCCCTGACGTTTCGCTGGAGAGTGCCCGTGTCGCTACCGGTTTCGCGCCGTTCCTTCCTTTCCCTCGCCACCTCGGGCCTGGCGGTCGGTGCACTGGGCCTGGCGCCCGCTGCGGAGGCGGCAAAGCGCAAGGCGGCGGCGGTCGCGACGCCCGGCGTGGCCCCTGCGGCCGGCCCGGTCTATCTGAACTTCAACGAATGTCCGCTGGGTCCGGCGCCGGCTGCGCTGGACGCGGCGCAGGCGATCCTGCCGCGCGCCGGGCGCTACCTGTTCGACCTGCAGAACGACCTGATCGCGCTGTTCGCCGGCGAGCATCAGCTGCCCAGCGACCACGTCGCGGTGTATCCCGGCTCCAGCGACCCGCTCAACCGTGCCGCGCGCGCGTTCACCTCGGCCCGCGCCGGCGTGGTGGTGGCCGATCCGACCTTCGAAGCGGTGGCCGATGTCGCCGCCGCGCACGGCGCGCCGGTGCGGCGGGTGCCGCTGCGCGCCGACGGCGGGCACGACGTCAAGGCGATGGCCAGCGCCGATCCGAACGCCGGGCTGATCTATCTGTGCAACCCGAACAATCCGACCGGCTCGATCACCGCGCGCGCCGACATCGAATGGCTGCTGGCCAACAAGCCCGCCTCCAGCGTGCTGCTGGTCGACGAGGCCTATATCCACTACAGCGAGCAGCCCTCGGTGATCGACCTGATCGGCCAGCGCCAGGACCTGCTGGTGCTGCGCACCTTCTCCAAGCTGTACGGCATGGCCGGGCTGCGCCTGGGCCTGGCGGTGGCCTCGCCGGGGCTGCTGACCAAGCTGGCCGCGTTCGGCGAGAACCCGGTGGCGATCACGGCGGTGGCCGCCGGCGTCGCCAGCCTGCGCGACGTGCAACTGGTGCCGGCGCGGCGCGCGGAGAACGCGCGGATCCGCAACGAGACCATCGCCTGGCTGCAGAGCAAGGGCTACAAGTGCCTGCCGTCGCAGGCCAACTGCTTCATGGTCGACGTCAAGCGCGACAGCAAGGCGTTCGCCGCGGCGATGGCCAAGCAAGGGGTGATGATCGGCCGCAGCTGGCCGATCTGGCCGAAGCTGGTGCGGGTGACCGTCGGCACCGAGGCGGAGATGCTGCGGTTTCGTGAGGCGGTGTTGAAAGCGCGCAAGTAGCGCGCGCGCTTCGGGATTGGGGAGTCGGGATTGGGGATTCGTAAAAGCCGGGCTATGGCGCGCTAGGCTTCGCCCGTACCCTCATCCGCCCCTTCGGGGCACCTTCCCCCAAAAAGGGGGCCGTGAGTCCCGCCGGGAGAAGGGGGCGCTAGCGAATCGCTTTTACGAATCCCGACTCCCCAATCCCGGCCCCACACTTACCAGCGTGGGGCCTTCGTCAACGGCGGCGCCTGATGCTGGCGGTCGTAGGCGCGCAGTTCGTCGCGGATGTGGGCGATGCGCTGGCGGCCGAGGGCGTTGCGGCTGTCGTCCAGGACCACGCCGTCGAGCAGTTCGCCCATGCGCTGCACGGTCGGCAGCATCTTTTCCCAGGCGTCGAGCGCGGTCAGCGGCGCCGGCAGGGTCAGGAAGAACGCGATCGCCGGGGTCTCCATCTCGCGGATGTGGGCCATGTCGAAGCTGCCTGGCTTCATGATGCTGGCCATGCTGAAGATCGGGCCGCGCTCGGGATGGCCTTCGACCAGGCGGTGGAACACGCTCATGTGGCCGAACACCAGCCCGGTCTTCTCGGCAGCGACGACGATGTCCTCGCCGCGCAGCACCTGACCAGCGCGCGCAGCGACGTACAGCGAGACGATCTTGTCGAAGTCCTGGCTCGGCCGCTTGCCGAGGTCGGCATTGGCCGCCTCGGCGGCGGACAGGCCCAGTTCGGGCTGGCCGAGCGCGCCGTCCTGATCGGGCGCGGCGATCGCGTCGCCGTCGGCGGCAACCGCGGCATCGCCGAGCGAGGGCTCGCGCCGCGGCGCGGCCGGGTCGGCCGGTTCGACGCGCCGGCCCTGGGTCGGTTTCTTCGGGCGGCCGAACAGGAAGATCGCCGCGATCAACAACAGACCGGCGGCGAGGATGCCGATGCGCAGCATTGCCATGTCGGACATTCGGGGGTTACTCCGGCAGGGGTGCGTAGGGGGAAGACAAGGTATTTAGCATGTCACGTCAGGCCGCGCCCGCCAAACGCGCGGCTTCCTCGAGGTCCACGCTGACCAGGCGGCTGACGCCCGGCTCGCGCATGGTGACGCCGCTGAGCTGGTGCGCCGCTTCCATCGTGGCCTTGTTGTGGCTGACGAACAGGAACTGCACTTTCTCGCTCATTTCCTTGACCATCGCCGCCAGGCGGCCGACGTTGGCTTCGTCCAGCGGCGCGTCGACCTCGTCGAGCAGGCAGAACGGCGCCGGGTTGAGCTGGAAGATCGCGAACACCAGCGCCACCGCGGTCATCGCCTTCTCGCCGCCGGACAGCAGCGAGATACTGGACACGCGCTTGCCGGGCGGGCGCGCCATGATCGCCACGCCGGTGTCGAGCAGGTCTTCGCCGGTCAGTTCCAGATAGGCGTGGCCGCCGCCGAACAGGCGCGGATACAGCGCCTGCACGCCGGAATTGACCCGGTCGAAGGTGTCCTTGAAGCGGCCGCGGGTTTCGCGGTCGATCTTGCGGATCGCGTCCTCCAGGGTTTCCAGCGCGGTGTTCAGATCGATGTCCTGCGCTTCCAGATACTCGGAGCGCTGCGCGGCCTCGCCGTATTCGCTGATCGCGGCCAGGTTGACCGGCTCCAGGCGACGCATGCGTCCGTCGATCTGTTGCACCGCCTGCTCCCATTCGGCCGGATCGGCCTGTTCGGGCAGGCCGTTGATCACGTCCTCGAGCACGAAACCGGCCTTGACCACCGCCGCCGACAGCTGCTCGGCGCTGAGTACCAGCGCCTGCTGGTCGAGACGGCGCTGGGCGATGCGCTCGCGCTGCGCCAATGCCTGTTCGTCGCGCTGCTGGCGGGTCTGTTCCAGGCCGCGCAATTCGTTGTCGATGCCGTCCAGCAGCGCGCGCGCCTCGCCCAGCGCGCGGTCGGTGCGCACGCGTTCGCTGAGCGCGGCCTGGTGCTCGGCTTCCAGCGCATGCACCGGCGAATCGCCTTCGCTGAGCTGCGCGCTGAGTTCGCCCAGGCGCGAATCCAGTTGCCCGCGCTGGTTGCCCATGCGCTCCAGCGCCTGGCTCAGCGAGGCGATCTGGGTGCGTTGCGATTCCAGGGTCAGGGCCAGCGCATGCGCGGCCTCGCGCACCCGGCGCGCGGCATCGCGGGCCAGGTCGCGCGCTTCGGTGAGCTGGCGGCGCTCGCTCTCCAGCATGTGCCGGGTGCTTTCCAGGTCGCCCATGCTGGTGACCGCGTCTTCCAGCTTGGAACGCGCCTCGCGCGCCTGCTCGCGGCTGCCGTCCAGGGTTTCCAGCAGCTGCGCGATCTCCGTCTCGATGCGCTCGATGCGGGTGCGCGCGGCGTCCACCTTGCCCTGCTGGCTCTGCAGTTGCCCGGCCAGTTCGGACACGCTGCGGTGCGCCTGGTACAGCTGGCGCTGCGCTTCCTCGCGCTGCTGCTCGGCGGCCAGCGACTGCTCGCGCAGGCTCGCCAGGCGCTGGTCCAGCTCGGCTTCGCGGTCCTGCAGCGCGTCGATCTGGCCGCGCAGCGCCTGGATCTCGCGCTCGCGCAGCAAGGCGCCCTGCTTGGCCGCGCCGGAGCGCGACACGCGCAGCCAGCCCTCGCCCAGGCGCGCGCCGTCGCGGGTGATGATCGAGTCGCCCTCGCCCAGCTGCGGCAGCAAGGCGCGTGCGGCGGCAAGGTCCTCGGCCGCGTGCAGCCGCGACAGCAGGCGGCGGATCGCGATCGGGCCCTGCACCTTGGCGGCAAGCGAGGTCGGCGCGAAGTTGCCGGCCTCTTCGTCGCTGCTGACCAGCGCAATGCGGCCTTCGCCGAGTTCGCCCAGCGCATCGACCAGGGTCTCTGGCGCATCGACCAGCACGCCTTCGATCAATTGCCCGAGCGCGCCTTCGACCGCGTTTTCCCAGCCGCTCTCGACGCTGATGCGCTCGCCCACGCGCGCCGCCGAATCCAGCCCGCGCGCCTTCAGCCAGGCCACCGCGGCGCCCTGCTCCTGGCCGAGCGCGGCCTGCTGCAGGGTTTCCAGCGACGACAGCCGGCCGCGCGCGGCCTGCGCCTGCTTGCGCACCTCGGCCAGCTCGGCCTGCGCGCCGCGCTGCTGTTCCTGCAGCGCGGTCAGCGCCTGCTTGCGGGTTTCGACCTGCTCGTTGAGCCCGTCCAGCGCGGCGCGCTGCGTCTCGTGCTGCAGTTCCACCTGCTCGAAGGCGGCGGCCAGCGCGTCCAGGTCCAGCCCGGCGCGCTCGGCGGCCAGCGCTTCGCGGCGGCGCTCGGCTTCCAGCGATTGCCGGTCCAGGTAATCGACGCGGGTGCGCTCGACTTCGCCGGCGCGCGAGGCCTCGGCGGTGTAGCGCTGGTGGGTTTCCCAACGCTGCTGCCAGTCGGCCAGTTTGGCCTCGGCGTCGCGCAGGGCTTCCTGCTTGTATTCGTTGTCTTCCTGCAACTGCTCCAGCTGCGGTCCGGCGATGTCCACCGACTCGCGCAACAGCGACAGCTTGGCCTCGTCGCCGCTGATGTGCTGGCCGAGTTCGGCCAGCGCCAGCTGCGCTTCGTCGCGCGCCTTGTGCAGGCGCTGCGACAGGTCGCGTTGGTGCTGGATTTGCTGCTCGATGCGCGCCAGCGTGCTGCCGACCTGGTAGACCTCGGCCTGGGCCTTGCTCAAGGCGTCGGCCGCTTCCTCGCGGCGCACGCGGCCGGTTTCGATCCGCGCCTCGGCCTCGCGCTGCTCGGCGATGAACTGCTGCAGGCGCGTCTCTTCCTGGCCCAGCGCCTCGCGCAGGCCCTGCAGCTTGCCGTCCAGGCCGCGGTATTCCAGCGCCTTCCACTGCGCGTCCTTGACCTTGCGTTCCTCCTGCAGCGCCTGGTACTGCTCGGCCTGGCGCGCCTGGCGCTTGAGGTGCTCGAGCTGCTTGCCGATCTCCTCGCGCAGGTCGCCCAGGCGTTCCAGGTTCTCGCGGGTATGGCGGATGCGAGTTTCGGTCTCCTTGCGCCGTTCCTTGTACTTGGAGATGCCGGCCGCCTCTTCCAGGTACACACGCAGATCTTCCGGGCGCGCCTCGATGATCTGGCTGATCATGCCCTGCTCGATGATCGAGTAGCTGCGCGGGCCCAGGCCGGTGCCCAGGAACAGGTCGGTGATGTCGCGGCGCCGGCACTTGGTGCCGTTGAGGTAGTAGCTGCTGCTGCCGTCGCGGCTGACCTGGCGCTTGACCGAGATCTCGTTGAACGAGGCGTACTCGCCGGAGATGGTGTGGTCGGAGTTGTCGAAGATCAGTTCCACCGTGGCCTGCGACACCGGCTTGCGCGCCGAGGAGCCGGAGAAGATCACGTCGGTCAGCGAGTCGCCGCGCAGGCGGCTGGCCGAGCTTTCGCCCATCACCCAGCGCACCGCGTCGATGATGTTCGACTTGCCGCAGCCGTTCGGACCGACGATGCCGGTCATGTTGGTCGGCAGGTGCAGCGTGGTCGGATCGACGAAGGACTTGAAGCCGGACAGCTTGATGGTCGACAGGCGCATGGGGCAGGCAATCCATGGCAGGCGGCGGCCGGCGGGCCGGCACGCGCTGCCGCTAATGAATATCCAGGTGAAGTCCCGCTTTCAAGCCCTTGATACGACTACGATCGCCGGACAGGAAACAGGCACGAACCGATGAGTATAACGGCACCCGGCGGGGGCCGGGGCCGGAGGCCGCAAACGAAACGGGCACCTTGCGGTGCCCGTTTCGGTACAGCATGAAGCCGTGGATCAGGCTTCGGCTTCGACCACGACCTTGACCGTGGTCTCGACGTCGGCGTGCAGGCGCACCAGCACCTCGTACTCGCCGATGTTGCGGAACGCGCCTTCGCCCAGCACCACTTCGCCCTTTTCCAGCGGCAGGCCGGCGGCGGTGAACGCCTCGGCGATATCGCGCGGGCCGACCGAGCCGTACAGCTTGCCTTCGGTGGACGCGTTGGCCTTGACCGTCACGCTGGCGCCTTCCAGCTTGGCCGCACGGGCCTCGGCGTCGGCGTGGATCGACTGCGCCTTGGCTTCGTAGTCGGCGCGCTTGGCTTCGAACTCGGCGATGTTCGCGGCGGTGGCCGGCACGGCCTTGCCCTGCGGCACCAGGAAGTTGCGGCCATAGCCCGGCTTGACGTCGACCTTGTCGCCGAGGCCGCCCAGGTTGGTCACTTTCTGCAGAAGAATCAGTTGCATGGTGTTGCTCCGTTATTCGTTAGCGCACGCCCGAAGGCGCCCGCAACGCTTGCTGTCCGAATAGGACGGGGATGGGATTGCCGGGAATCGGGAATGGAAAAATCCCGCCGAAGCCAAGCTGTTCCTTCAACAACCCGCACATGGATGTGCGGGCTCTTGTGAGGGACTCACATCAAATATCGTGGTTGTCCGTGTACGGGATCAGCGCCAGGAAACGCGAGCGCTTGACCGCCGTAGCCAGCTGACGCTGGTACTTGGACTTGGTGCCGGTCACGCGGCTCGGCACGATCTTGCCGTTCTCGGTGAGGTACTGGCGCAGGGTGTTGAGATCCTTGTAGTCGATCTCTTTGACGCCCTCGGCGGTGAACTTGCAGAACTTGCGGCGACGGAAGAACTTGGACATGGCAGTGCTCCTTAGGCGGCTTCGGCGGCGTCGCCGTCGGTTTCGGTGGCGGCGGCAGGCGCATCGCCTTCCTCGTCGTCGCGGCGACGGCGCTCGCTACGCTCGGGCTTGTCGCCCTTCTCGTCCTTGCTCTTCATGATCAGCGACTGCTCGGTGTCCGGGCCGTCGCGCTTGATCACCAGGTGGCGCAGCACGGCGTCGTTGAAGCGGAAGCTCTCGACCAGTTCGGCGAGGATGGCCTGGTCCACTTCGATGTTGAGCATGACGTAGTGCGCCTTCACCAGGTTCTGGATCGGGTACGCCAGCTGGCGACGGCCCCAGTCTTCCAGACGGTGGATGGTGCCGCTGCCGTTCTCGACCAGCGACTTATAGCGCTCGATCATGGCCGGGACCTGCTCGCTCTGGTCCGGATGGACCAGGAACACGATTTCGTAATGACGACTCATGTGGTTATACCTTTCGGATGTGGCCCGAGGGCCGGACAGCCCCCCGCGAGGCCCAAAACGGGTGCGGTGGGGCAAGGGATCCCGCCACGACGGGCGCAGGAAGCCGGAAAGTATGGCAGCGCAGGGGCCGCACCGCAAGTTGGCGGCCGTACGCGCATGTATGGCGGGCACCACCTGCTGCAGACAATGCGGCGGCCCAGGCTGTCGCCGCATGGGCGCCGGTTTGCGACACTCGCCGGATGAACCGTAGACAGCCCGCACTCCCAGCCACCGAAGCCACGCCGCTTTCCGCGCGATGGCCCGTCCTGGCCGCTGCCCCAGGCCGTGAGCTTGCAGCCGGGCCAGCGCGAGTACGCGGCGCCGCGCGCCCTTGCCGCATCTGCGGCATGGCGACCGGGGACGCGCGTTGAGCGCCCACCCGCACGCCCACCCTCCCCTACGCGGCGGCCAGCCGCTGCAGTTGGACCTGCCGCCGCCAGTCGCCACCGCGCTGCGCAGCGCACGCCGCTACCTGCTGGACGACGGCACGCCGCTGTACGCGCTGGCGTTCGATGCCGAACGCTTCCAGCCGCAGGCCTTCGCCGCCGCGGCGATCGCCTGCCCGGACAGCGTCGCGCGCAGCGTGCGCAAGCGCCAGGCGGAATTCCTGTTCGGGCGCCTGGCCGCGCGGCTGGCGCTGGGCGAGGCGCTCGGCCCGGCGCAGGCGCAGGCGGAGATCGCGATCGGTACGGCGCGCGAGCCGCGCTGGCCGGCCGGCAGCCTGGGCAGCATTTCCCATAGCGGCGGCTGCGCGGCGGCCGTGGCGCTGCCGACCGGCCAGGCCCAGGGCATCGGCATCGACCTGGAACGGCTGCTCGCGCCCGCCGCGCGCGAGGCCGTGCTGAGCATGGCGATCGATGCGCAAGAAGCCGATCTGTTGGCCGCCGCGGCCGATCCGCAGTGGTCGCACGATGCGCTGCTGACCGCGCTGTTCTCAGCCAAGGAAAGCCTGTTCAAGGCCGCGTTCGGCGTGGTCGGGCGTTATTTCGACTTCGCCGCGGCGCGCGTATGCGCGGTCGACCTGGCGCGACAGCGGCTGCGCCTGCGGCTTACCGAGACGCTATGCGCGCAGTTCGCCGAAGGACAGGTCTGCGAGATCGGCTTCGCGCGCCTGGACCTGGATCCGCAGCTGGTGCTGACCCACTACGCGTGGTGAGCGCGGCGCCGGCGCTCAGCCCGCGGCGGCCGCCGCATGCTCTGCATCGGTGGTGAAGCTCTCGCCGCAACCGCATTCGGCGGTGGCGTTGGGATTGCGAAAGATGAAGGTCTCGCCCAGGCCCTGCTTGGCGAAGTCGATCTCGGTGCCGTCGACCAGCGGCAGGCTGGCGGCGTTGACGTAGATGCGCACCCCATCCTGCTCGAACACCGCATCGTCCGGATGCGCCTCGCGCGCCAGGTCGGTGACGTGGCCCCAGCCCGAGCAACCGGTGCGTTCGACGCCGAAGCGCAGGCCCAGCGCGCCAGGGGTCTGGGCGACGAAGCGCTGCACGCGCTCGAAGGCGACGGGAGTGAGATGGATGGCCATGGCGAACGACTCCGGGAACAGCGAACGGTCATTATAGGGAGGAAGCGCGGCGGCGGATGCGCGCCACGCCTCGCAAGCGCCGCGGTTCAGCCAGTACACTTGCCCGTTCCATATCGAGTCGCTGCGGCGAGGATTCAAGTCATGACGGTGGTGAGCGTTGAGCATGCGCTGGCCGGGAAGATCCCGGCGGGCGGCGAAGTGACGGTACGCGGCTGGGTCCGCACCCGGCGCGATTCCAAGGCGGGGCTGTCCTTCGTCAACGTCAGCGACGGCTCCTGCTTCGCGCCGATCCAGGTGGTGGCGCCGGCCGAGCTGCCCAACTACGAGGCGGAGGTGAAGCGGCTGACCGCCGGCTGCGCGGTGATCGCGCGCGGGCGCCTGGTCGCCTCGCAGGGCCAGGGCCAGAGCTTCGAGATCCAGGCCGAGGCGATCGAGGTGGTGGGCTGGGTCGAGGACCCGGAGACCTACCCGATCCAGCCCAAGGCGCATTCGCTGGAATTCCTGCGCGAGGTTGCGCACCTGCGCCCGCGCACCAACCTGTTCGGCGCGGTCACCCGCATCCGCAACTGCCTGGCGCAGGCGGTGCACCGCTATTTCCACCAGAACGGCTACAACTGGATCAGCACCCCGATCATCACCACCTCCGATGCCGAAGGCGCCGGGCAGATGTTCCGCGTGTCGACCCTGGACCTGGCCAACCTGCCGCGCGACGGCCAGGGCCAGGTCGATTTCGGCCGCGACTTCTTCGGCAAGGAAACCTTCCTGACCGTGTCCGGCCAGCTCAACGTGGAGGCCTACTGCCTGGCGCTGAGCAAGGTCTACACCTTCGGCCCGACCTTCCGCGCCGAGAACAGCCACACCACCCGCCACCTGGCCGAGTTCTGGATGATCGAGCCGGAGATCGCCTTCGCCGACCTGGCCGAGGACGCGCGGGTGGCCGAGGACTTCCTCAAGTACCTGTTCCGCGCGGTGCTCGAGGAGCGCGGCGACGACCTGGCGTTCATCGCCGAGCGCGTGGACAAGACCGCGATCAGCAAGCTGGAGGCGTTCATCAACTCGCCGTTCGAGCGCATCGAGTACGGCGACGCGATCGCGCTGCTGCAGAAGTCCGGGCACAAGTTCGAGTTCCCGGTGGAATGGGGCCTGGACCTGCAGACCGAGCACGAGCGCTGGCTGACCGAGCAGCACGTCGGCCGCCCGGTAGTGGTGACCAACTACCCCGAGCACATCAAGGCCTTCTACATGCGCCTGAACGACGACGGCAAGACCGTAGCGGCGATGGACGTGCTGGCCCCGGGCATCGGCGAGATCATCGGCGGCAGCCAGCGCGAGGAGCGCCTGGACGTGCTGGACACGCGCATGGTGCAGTTCGGCCTGGACCCGCAGCACTACGGCTGGTACCGCGACTTCCGCCGCTACGGCACGGTGCCGCACGCCGGCTTCGGCCTGGGCTTCGAACGTCTGGTGGTCTACATCTGCGGGCTGAGCAACATCCGCGATGCGATCCCCTACCCGCGCGCGCCGGGCAGCGCAGAGTTCTGAGGACATGGCCGACGCCGACGCCAACGCCACGGTGACCATGTACCGGCCGCTGGGACCGGAGGAATTCGCGCTGGTGCGCGATTCCGGGTTCCGGCGCTGGCCGCCGCGGCTGCCGGAACAGCCGATCTTCTATCCGGTGACCAACCAGCGCTACGCCGAGGAGATCGCCGGGCGCTGGAACGTCAAGGACAGCGGCGTCGGCTACGTGGCGCGGTTCGCGGTGCGCGCGGCATTCCTGGCGCCCTACCCGATCCAGAAAGTGGGCGGCGCGCAGCACACCGAGTGGTGGATCCCGGCCGATGTGCTGGAAACGCTGAACGACAATATCGTCGGTCTCATCGAGATCGTTGCGCGCTTCGATGCACCGCTTGAGGAGACGTCGGCATGATCCTGTTCTTCGCGCTGTGCTTCGTCGGCGTGGCCATCGCCGGGTTCAGCGCGTTCCTGATCTTCTGGCCGCTGACCCTGGTGCATATCCGCGACCGGCATCCGCCGCTGGTCGCGGTGTTCGGCCCCGGCGCGTTTCTCAAGCCGATAGCGCTGGGCTGGTTGCTGGCGCGGCGCTACCGCCCGCTCGGCGATCGCTCGCTGTCCGGGCTGGCGACGCCGGCCTGGCTGTCGCTGCTGACCATCTTCTTCGGCCTGGGCATGGCGGCCCTGCTCTGGCTGCTTTCCCTGGTGATTCCATGACTTCAGACGCATCCGCCGCCGATCGGTGGTACCTGGCCAGCCTCGGCCGCATCCTGGTGTGGGCGCGCCTGCGCGTGCGCGACGCCGGCACCGCCGAGGTGCTGGACAGCGACGGCAACACGCTCAGCTACGACAGCGAGGACACCGCGCAGGCGGCGCTGTTCGACGCCGAGTTCGTCGCCTTCGACGGCCTGGACGAGGACGATGCGCTGGCGCGCGGCTTCTCGCTGCATGAAGTGGCGCCGCCGCAGGCCGACGACGATGCCGCGCTGCGCGGACGCATGACCCAGACCCTCGGCGCACGCGCCTGAGCGGCCGATGCACGTCCCGCCGGCGTTCGCCGAAACCGACCTGAGCGCGCTCGACGCGCTGATCGCGCGCGACCCGTTCGCGACCCTGGTCACCGTGGCCGACGGCCTTCCCTGCGCCACACCTCTGCCGGTGCTTTACCGGCGCAACGGCGCGCGCATCGTGATCGAAGGCCACTGGGCGCGCGCCAATCCACAGTCGCGCCATGCCGGTCCTGCGTTGCTGATCGTGCATGGCCCGCAGGCCTACGTGTCGCCGAGCTGGTATCCGGACAAGGAGGCGATGGCGCGCGTGCCGACCTGGAACTACGCCACTGCGCACCTGCACGGCCAACTGCAGGTCAGCGACGACGAAGCGCTGCTGGCCGACATCGTGGCGCGGCTCAGCGAACGCCACGAGCGCGCGCTCGGCAGCGACTGGCGCTACGAGCCGCACAACGACGCGCACCGGCGCCAGTTGCGCGGCATCGTCGGCTTCCGTTTCGAACCGGAGCGGGTGGAACTGAAGTTCAAGCTCAGCCAGAACCACCCGGCCGCGAACGTGATGGCGGTGAGCGAGGCCTTGCAGGCGCAGGCCGATCCTGGCGCGCAGGCGGTGGCCGCGTTGATGCGCGAGCGCCTGCCGTACGGCTGAGCGGCGCAGGCGCCTTGCGCATGCGGCGTTGCCGTCGGTGCACGCGGCTGCACACGACACTGCAATCGTTCTTCTCCCGTCGCGACCATAGCTCCCTTTAGAGGGGCGCATGGGGACGTGCGCAGCTTCGCGCAAGCGAACATCGCGAGGGCTTCGCTGCGTACCCTCACCCCAACCCCTCTCCCGATGGGAGAGGGGCTGAAGCGGGCGTTCCGACAACTCAACAGCTGCACTGCATGCTCGGCCATCGATCAGCGGCCGAGGATGAGAACGCGACTATCTGGAATCCACCTCGCAAGGTGCACTGAAACTCGACCACGACGTCGCCATGCGCCCTGCCTGCGCGCGCAGGCAGGGCGCCAGCACCCCTCCCCTGCACCCGGTTGCGCCGCTCAACCGCAATTGCTGACCAGCCGCTGCCGGTCGCTGTCCGCCCGCCGGGTGTTCGCCATTCCGCCGTCCAGCGGCGACAAGCCTTCGCGGATCGCATAGCGGGTCAGTTGCGCGATGCCGTGCATGCCGAGCTTGAGCATGATGTGCTCGCGGTGGGTGCCGATGGTCTTGACGCTGATATGCAGCCGCGCGGCGATTTCCTTGGTGGACAGGCCTTCGGACAGCAACTGCACGATTTCGCGCTCGCGCGAGGTCAGCAGCGTATAGGCGGAAACGGCGTCGCCCTGCGGGCGGCGGTACTCGCTGACCAGCGATTGCGATAGGCCCGGGCTGATGTACAACTGATCGTTGCTGACCTGCTGGATCGCCCGCAGCAGTTCGTGGAAGGTGCTGTTGCGGGCCAGGTAGCCTTTTGCGCCGGCATCGATGACCACGCGCACGTTGGCCGCGGCATCGGAGGCGGCGATGCAGATCGCCTTGCTCTGCGGGCTGCGCTGCAGCAGCCGGCGCGTGGCCTCGATCCCGTTCAGGCCCGGCAGCATCACGTCCATCAGCACGATGTCGGGCTGTCTCCTGGTCACAAGTTGTACGCATTCCAACCCATCGGCGGCATGGCCGACCACGTCGATGTCGGGCGTGTTGTTCAACAGGGCGACCATGCCCTCCAGCACGATGCTGCGGTCGGCGGCAATCACGATACGTGTGTTCATTCTCTACCCGTTGTCCTCGCCATGGATCTCCCTACGCTCGCCGCCGCGCGAAAACACGCATTCCCCGCGGCGCGACACGCCCCTTTTGAACCGATGCGACAGCGTTACGTCACTTGCGTGGCGCAATCAGCTTGTCACGCCGCGCAATCGCAGCCATCGGCCTCAGGCTGATATGGATGGCGGCCATACCTGAACTTGCATGGATTCGCGCATTCGTCTCGCTGCGTAGACAGGCCCTGTAGAAACGGCGAGCAATGCGTACTGCGCAGCGGAGAAAAACACGCTGGCTGTCGCGCCGCCGGCACATCCGAGAACACGCCACAAACGCCGTGGCATGTACCGGCGGCAGCGCGGCGAAGGTGGCGATCAGTCCGGCTTCGGCAGCGCGGCCGGAAGCGCCGGGTTGTCCGCCTGCAGCATGGCGCGGGCGAAATCGGCGAGCCGCTGCTGCACCGCGGCCGGCGGCGTGCCGGCGTCGATCGACTGCTGCAGGGCCATCAGCTGAGCGGCCAGTTCGCCCTGCCAACGCATGCGTTCGGCGTCGTTGCCGGCGCGCTGCACCTCCAGCGTCGCCTGGGTCTGCGCCGCGGCGTCGCCGCGCACCAGCGTCTCCATCGAATCGACCAGGCGCTGCAGCAGCCGGTACACCGCGGTCGCGGAGAAGCCGCCCAGCATCGCCAGGGTCGGCTTGCCGAAAGTGCGCATGCCGCCGCTTTCGAACAGGTCGCCGGGCAGCACTTCGACCAGGATCAGCCCGGCGATCAGGCCCAGGATCATGCGCGCGCCGTAGGACGCGTCGAACTTGGGATCGTAGGTGGCATTGGCGACGTAGCGATGCACCTGGAACAGGGACGAGAACGAGGCGCCCAGGCCGGCGCAGGACAGCAGGAACAAGGCGTTCCACAGCAGCACGCTGCCGGAGGAATCCAGGAATCCCAGGCGTACGTTGTCCGCGCTGACCTCATCGGACAAGGCCGAGGCCACCACCGAGAACAGGAACAGCAGCGAGGTCGCGGTCAGCGCGCGCACCAGCGGCAGCGGTCCCAGCAGGGTCGCCCAGTGTCGGCGGCGGCGCTCGGCATCGAGCAGGAACACCGCCTGCGGCGTCGCCGGTCGAATCAGTTGCGCCAGCCGGCGATGGCTCACCGCCAGTTCGTGCGCACAGTGTTCGCTGCCGGCGGCACCAGGCACGCTGCCGTCCAACAGCACCGACAGGCGCGCGACCAGCTCCGGCGGCACCGCCATGCCCTGCTCCAGCGCATAGCGCGTCATCGCCTCGCACTCCACGCGCAGCTGCGGCAGGATGCCCGGCGGCGGCAGCCGTGGCGCGATGCCCGGACCGGCTAGCCAGCGCCTCACGGCCGTGCCCAGCGCCTGAATCCCTGCATTCATCGCAACACTCCTGGACGCGAACGATGGCGATGGCGGCACCGATGCCGATGCCGCACAAATGGCGGCGCTGCCGCCCTTACGGAATGCGCTGCAGGGTGCCGGCGTCGGCGCGCGTGCCGAGGCGGTCGAAGATGCGCAGGGTGGCGCTGCCGTCCGCTTGCGGCTGCAGCTCGGCCTGGCCATCGCTGAGACGGCCGCAGTAGCCGGCGTCGTTCACGGTCAGCGACAGCACCAGCGTGGTGTCGCGCATGCCGGCGTAGCGCGCGTCGAGCTGGCAATCGCGCGGACTGCCGTAGCGCAGTTTGGCCAGCGGCGCGCCGGGCGACAGCGGCGTGGCGGCGATCGCGAGCGTCAACGCCACCGGGTTGCGGCCGCCGCCGCTGCCGCCTGCCAGGCGCCAGTTGCCCTGCAGCGCGCTCACCGGACCCAGCGCGGTATGCAACAGTACCGGCAGCGGCGTGCCGTCGATGCTCAGTTGCAGGTCGTCGGCGGCGCTGCGCTGCGCGGTCAGGCGCCGGCCCAGCAACCGGTCGCAATAGATGCCGCCGTTGATCGAGTCCAGGCGATAGGCGCCGGCCTCCTGCGGCAGCAACGCCAGCGTGCAGTTCAGTGGCGCGCCGAACTGCAGGCTGGCCTTGCCGGCGGCTTGGTCCAGACGCACCGCGGCGATGCGCCGGGCATCCAGCGCCAGGCTGCCGCGCCAGTCGCCGCCCGGCAGCGCGGCCGGGGCCGAAGGCGGGGCCGCGGCGGCGGTCAGCGGTAGCGCCAGCGCCAGGCATAGCGACGGCCACAGGCATGGGCGCGGGAAACGCTGCGAACGGATGGGCATGCGACTCTCCTGTTGGATTGGATGTGGATGGCGCTTATCTGCGGCCGTTCACCAGGGCAGCTCGAGGAAATAGACGATGGCCAGCAACGCGGCGCATGCCGACAGTACCGCGAGCAAGGCCGACGCCATGCGCCGGCGCCGCCGCCGACGCTGCGCGCGGGCCAGCGACAGCAGGTCGATCCGCAGGTCCCGGCACCATTGGTCGGTGTCGCGCCGCGACAGGACAAAACCGTGTCTACGCATGGTCTGGCTCCGTATGCGGTTCCTGCGTGCCGGGCGGGCGCTGCAGGTTCCAGAGTTTCAGCAGCTGTCCGTCGAACAGCACTTCGCCCAGCGGCGCGTGCGCGCCCTGGAACACGATCTGCAGGCGGTGGCCGGGCCGCCGCGGTTTGCGCGGCAACACCCGCAACAGCAGGCGCGGCGCTTCGTCGGGCATATCCAGCACATCCAGCTCGACTTCGAATGCCAGGGTCAGTTGCCCGATCTGCGGGGTTTGCCAGGCGCGCAGTTCCCACAACGGGATCTGCAGCGATGGCGCATCGGCCGTGGCCGCCGCCACCGGCAGCGTGGTTTCGCCGCCGAAGCAGGCCCGCAACAGCCGGTCGTGGCGGGCGCGGCAGCGCTGTTGCGCATCCAGCAAGGCCGCCGACAGTCCATGCAGCAGCAGGTCGAAATCGCAGCGCAGCGCACGCATCATTCGTCCTTCAGCCAGGCCGGCCTGCGCGGGAATCCCACGTGGTAGCACAGCCACTGCATCACCACCTGGTGCTCGCCGACCTGGAGCACGGCGAAATTCTTTTCGGTGCCGATGATCGCGCCCTTCGGCGTATCGCTCAGGCAGCGGTTGAGCAAGGCCCGGGCCGCTTCGACCTGCTCGGGCGTTTGCATCTGCGTCGGGTTGTCGCTGCCGACCACGACCCGCTTGACGAACTTGACTTCAGTGAGGTCGAACATCGTTGACGAGTCCCCCGACGAGATGGTCCAACTAGTGGCTTACGCGGCGACCGGTACCGGCGCGCCGACCTTGCGCGGCGCCACCGAGCTCTGCAGGATGTCCATCACCCTGGCCAGCCCTTCCGGCATGCCCCGGTCCTCGGCGTGCACCGAGACGTGGTACTTGGCCGAGTTGTCGGAGCTGCGCGCGTTTTCCTTGTGCGTGGCCACCGACCCCTGGATGTGCACCTTGGCCTTGAACATGCCCCAGCCGAATTCCATGTCGGCCGACAGCGAGGCCGACGCGTCGGTGGAGGACTTCTCGGAGAAGGACGACTTCACTTCCATGTCGAAGGTGACGTCCACCGTGCGGATGCTCAGGCTGGGCACGTTGACGATCGCCAGCAACGGCACTTCCAGCTCCACTTCTTCTTCGGCGATGCCGCCGGCGGTGGTCGGGTCGTCGACCGGCCGCTTGAAGCGGAAGCTCGCGGTGCGGGTGGCGCCGAGGGCTTGCGGATCGGCGCTGCCGGCGTCCGGCGGCAGGAAGCCGATGACGCGGATGAAATCGGCGGTGGCGCGGGCCAGCTTGACCTGCGCGTTGCAGGCCGCATCCAGCGGACCGCCGATCAGGTCGGCCATCGGCAGACCCTTGAACTGACTGGAGATGTTTACGAGTTCGTCAGGCATTGCAGTAACTCCTTAGGTAGGTGGATTGGTGACATCGTCCGTGCCCGCGGCGGCCGGCCTGTCGGCCATGACCGTCTTGAACACGCCCTGCGTCTGCGCCAGGTGATTCATCAGCCTGGCCGCTCCGTCAGTTGGTTCGGTCCCCTCCACGCGCAACACCACGTGGACGGCACTCTGGCGCTGGCTCTTCGCGCTTGCGCTGGTATCCACGCGCACGCTGGACTTGGCCGCGGTGCGCTTGGCCTGCCAGGCGCCTTGCGGCGCGGCGGGGTCCGGCGGCGGCGCGAAGAAGCCTTCGCTGGACTGCAGCCCGCCCATGTCGCCGAGCTGCGCGTCGAAACTGATCTCCACGTCCTTGATCCGCAGCACGTTGGTCGAGACCAGCGGCAGCAGCGGTGCGCGGTAGTAATCCTCGTCGTCCTCGCCGGCCTGCGGGTGCTGCGACGGCAGGCGGATGATCACGCTCTTGGGCCGATGGAACTCGTCGAAGTAGTCGCCGAGGTTGGCCATCTGGTGCTGTTCGATGCGGTCCTGCGCCTCGATCACCGCACCGGCCAACGCTTCGATCAGGTCATTCAATGCGGTCTGCCCAGCCATGTTCGCTCCTGGAGAAAGGGACTGCCGTCGGCGACGGCAGCGGATCGGTGTCGCCCGGCAGATCCGGGCAGCTGCCGCCGCGCCGGCAGCGACAGGCGCGGGCGGCGGCGTGGCGGCGCCGGCTCAGCTCAGGTCGGGAAACGCGTCCACCCTGGCCAGCCAGCCCTTGAGGAACTTGCCGAGCGCGGGCTTGGCATCGACCAGGCGCCGGTAGTAGTCGCGGCGGCCCTGCTTGTAGCGCGCGTACAGGTCGCGCTGGTCGGCGGCCAGCAGCGCCGCCAGGGTGGTCGCGCCGAACTTGCCGTCGGCGGTCAGTTGCAGCGCCGGCTTCTGGTCGTTGAGCACGCGCTGCAGCAGCTTGGTCGCGTTGTTTCCGGCGTTGACCTGGAAATCGAACAGGATGTCGGCCAGAGGCTGCAGCGCGATCTCGTCGCCATGCACCGCGTTCCAGTAGCACGCCTTGTAGATCACCGCGGCCTGCGCGTCGCTGAGCGCGCGCAGGTTGGCCAGGGTCGGTTCCAGCTGCAGCAGGCTCTTGGCATACAGCCGGAACGTGCCCAGGGTGATGCCCTTATTGGTCGCGCCGCCCGGATCCACCGGGTCGTTGACGAAGCCGCCCTCGTGCTTGAGCAAGGTGGGAAAAAACGCGTTGAAGTCGGCCATTGCGATCCTCCGGAAGTGCGCCCGTCAGCGGGCTTGGAGGAAGTGTGGCGAGCCGGCACCGGCGGCGGGATCGGCAAAAACCCGATACGGCGGCGCGCAGAAACTGAGGCTGCACGCCACGACGACGCGGGGCTGCGCGCGTCGCAAAAAGCGCATCGACCGCCATACGCAGGCGTGTGTGCCGGCACCCGTCAGGCTGGCCGATGAATCGGCGCGCGCGGCGGCGCCACGGCGGCTGCATCCTCACGCCGGCTTCTGGAATAATGCGCGGCTATGAGCAAAATCGATCAGCTACTGCACAACAACCGCGCCTGGTCCGAGCGGATCAATCGCGAGGATCCGGACTTCTTCGGCCGCCTGTCCAAGCAGCAGACCCCGGAATACCTGTGGATCGGCTGCTCGGATTCGCGGGTGCCGGCCAACCAGATCATCGACATGGCGCCGGGCGAGGTGTTCGTCCACCGCAACATCGCCAACGTGGTCGTGCACACCGACCTCAACTGCCTGTCGGTGATCCAGTTCGCGGTGGAGGTGCTGAAGGTGCGGCACATCCTGGTGGTCGGCCATTACGGCTGCGGCGGCGTGCATGCCGGGCTGACCCGCGCGCGCCTGGGCCTGGTCGACAACTGGATCCGCCACGTCACCGACGTGGCCGAAAAGCACGAAGGCTGCTTGCAGCAGGCCGGCGACCTGAGCCTGCAGCACGCGCGTCTGTGCGAACTCAACGTGCTCGAGCAGGTGGTCAACGTCAGCCGCACCTCGATCGTGCGCGACGCCTGGGCCGCCGGCCAGGAGCTGACCGTGCACGGCTGGGTCTACAGCCTGCGCGACGGCCGCGTGCACGACCTGGGCATGGGACTGGAGCGGATCGAGGACCTGGCGCCGCGCTACGATGCCGCACTGGCGCGGATCTGCCAGGACCGCGAGGATCGCTGATCCGGTGCCGGCGCCCGCGCCGACGCGACCACCCAAGGACACCGCATGCTCCCCGCCCCGCTGAACCTGCACGCCTGGATCGACGAACACCGGCACCTGCTGAAGCCGCCGGTGGGCAACAAGTGCATCTATTCCGGCGACTTCATCGTGATGGCGGTCGGCGGGCCGAACGCGCGTTCGGACTTCCACTATGACGAAGGCCCGGAGTGGTTCTACCAGCTCGAAGGCGAGATGGTGCTGAGGATCCAGGAAGACGGTGCGGTGCGCGAGATCCCGATCCGCGCCGGCGAGACCTTCCTGCTGCCGCCGAAGGTGCCGCATTCGCCGCAGCGGGGACCCGATTCGGTGGGCCTGGTGATCGAGCGCCGCCGCCTGCCGCACGAAAACGACGGCCTGCAGTGGTATTGCGAACACTGCAACCACCTGCTGTACGAAGAATACTTCCCGCTGCGCAACATCGAGACCGATTTCCCGCCGGTGTTCGCGCGCTTCTACGCCTCCGAGGCGCTGCGCACCTGCGTCCGTTGCGGACAGCTGCACCCGCTGCCGGCACCCGTCGCCGCGCCGTGAGCGCACCCTCGCCGACCGTCGCGCCGGGCTGCGATGCTGCATAGCCTGATCGCGCTGAAGCCGCGCGACGTCCCGCTGCGCGTCGCCCTGCGCAACACCTTCGCGGTGGTCGCCCCGCTCGCCGTGGGCGTGGCCGGCGGCCATGCCGAACTCGGCCTGGCAATGGCCACCGGCGCGCTGAACACCATGTTCTCCGACCAGCCCGGGCCGTACCGGGCGCGCATGCAGCGCATGCTGATGGCCGCGCTGGCCGCCGGCGGCGCGGCGCTGCTGGGCATGCTGATCGGCGCGCATACCCCGGCGCTGGCGCTGGCGGCGTTGCTGCTGGGCCTGGGCGGCGGCCTGCTGGTGGCGCTGGGTCCGGTCGCGGCGCGGGTCGGGCTGACCAGCATGATCCTGCTGGTGGTCAGCGCCGACGTGCGCCTGCCGGCGGCGCAGAGCGTCGGCGTGGCCGCGCTGATCTTCGCCGGCGGCGTGCTGCAGATGCTGATGGCGCTGGCCGCCTGGCCGCTGCAGCGCTACCGCCCGGAGCGGTTCGCGCTGGCCGAACTGATGCGGCAGCTGGCCGGCATCGCCCGCCAGCGGCCGAGCGCGACGCTGGCGCCGCCGGCCACCGAGGCGGTGCTGGAGGCGATGGTGATGCTGCACGGCGAGCACCGTTCGCGCGGGCTGGCGGTGCAGTCGTTCCGGATCATCGCCGAGCTGTGCGAACGCGCGCGGCTGGAACTGCTGACCCTGACCGACCTGCACGGGCGCCTGGACGAGGCCGCCGGCGCGCGGCTGCCGATCGAGCGCGTGCTGGAACGCAGCGCGGTGGTGCTGGACCAGCTCGCCTACGCGCTGGACAACGCCGAAGACCCGGCCGCGGCGGAGGCCTCGATGACCGGCTTCGACGATCTGGCCGAGGCGCTGGCGCAGGCCCAGGCGCAAGCGCAGGACACCCGCGAACGGCGCCTGATGCGTATCGCCGTGGCCCGCGCGCAGGGCCTGGGCGGGCAGCTGCGCGCGCTGGTGCGCAACGGCCACTGGGCCAGCAGCCGCGGCGAGATCCAGGCCGAACTGGCCGAGGCCCGGTTGCCGGCGGCGCTGCGCCCGCTGGCGCCGCTGCAGACCCTGCGCGCCAACCTCGGCTTCTCCTCGGTCGCGTTCCGGCATGCCTTGCGCTGCGGCGTGTGCCTGAGCCTGGCGGTGCTGTTCGCACGCTGGCAGGCGATCCCGCACGGTTACTGGATACCGATGACCACCGCGATCGTGCTCAAACCGGATTTCGGCGGCACCCTCAGCTTCGGCGCGCTGCGCGTGGCCGGCACCTTCGCCGGACTGGTGCTGGCCACCGTGCTGGCCCACTTCACGATGGATGGCGTGGTGGTGCGGCTGCTGTTGCTGACCGTGTTCTGCCTGGGCTTCCGCCTGCTGACCCAGGTCAACTACGGCCTCGGCGTCGCCTCGCTGACCGGCATGCTGGTGTTGCTGCTGTCGTTCGAGGGCATGGCCCCGGGCGAGGCGATCGGCGAACGCATCCAGGCCACCGTGCTCGGCAGCGCGCTGGCGCTGGTCGCCTACGCGCTGTGGCCGACCTGGGAGCGGCGGCATATCCGCGCCACCCTGGCGCAGCTGTTGCTCGCGTATCGCGACCACCTCGCCGCGCTGCTCGAAGGCCGCCTGCAGGCGCTGCCGGAGACCCGCGCCGCGTCGCGTACCGCGCGCACCAACGTGCAGGCCTCGATCGAGCGCCTGCGCGGCGAGCCGCGGCGCAAGCGCAACCTGCGCGAACTGAAGCTGGCCGAATCGGTGCTGGCCAACGGCAACCGCCTGATCCGCGCTTCGCTGGCGCTGGAAGCGGTGCTGCGCGACAGCCCTTCGCTGCCGCCGCTGCCGGAGCTGGAACAGTTCCGGGGCCAGGCGCATGCGGCGCTGACCCAACTGGCCGACAGCCTGCACAGCGGCACCCCGCCGGCGCAGGCGACCTTGCGCAACGACGAACGACGCCTGGCCGAGGCGCTGGCCGCGCATCTGCAGGAGGCCAACGACGGCTCGGCGCTGGCCGCGCTGGCCGACACCGGCGACCGCGTCGCCGACAGCGTCGGCACCCTCACCCACCTGTTGCGCAGCGCCATGCTGCCGGCCACCGCCACGGTCGCCGACGAAGCGCTACGCCGCGACCGGTAGACTGTGCGCTCGTCCTGTCACCCACTGCCGATGAACGAGATCCTGACCCGCAACCACGCCACCGCGCTCGACGCCGCCGACCCGCTGCGCGAGCTGCGCCGCGAATTCCTGTTCCCGCAGCACCAGGGCGCCGACCAGGCCTACTTCGTCGGCAATTCGCTCGGCCTGCAGCCGCGCGGCGCGCGCGCCGCGGTGCAGGAGGTGCTGGACAAATGGTCGACGCTGGCGGTGGAAGGCCACTTCACCGGCGACACGCAGTGGATGACCTACCACGAGCTGCTGGCCGCGCCGCTGGCGCAGCTGGTCGGCGCGCTACCGCACGAAGTGGTGGCGATGAACACGCTGACGGTGAACCTGCACCTGCTGATGGTCAGCTTCTACCGCCCCACCCGCGAGCGCCCGGCGATCCTGATCGAGGCCGGCGCGTTCCCGTCCGACCAGCATGCGCTGGCCTCGCAGATCCGCTTCCACGGCTTCGATCCGGCCACCGAGCTGATCGAAGTGCAGCCCGACGGCGCCGACGGCACCGTGTCGCTGGCCGCGATCGAGCGCGCCATCGGCGAACACGGCCCGCACCTGGCGCTGGTGCTGTGGCCGGGCGTGCAATACCGCACCGGGCAGGCCTTCGACCTGGACGCGGTGACGCGGCTGGCGCGCGCGGCCGGCGCCGCGGTCGGTTTCGATCTCGCGCATGCGGTCGGCAACATCCCGTTGACCCTGCACGACACCGCGCCCGATTTCGCGGTGTGGTGCCACTACAAGTACCTCAATGCCGGCCCCGGCGCGGTCGCCGGCGCCTTCGTGCACGAGCGCCATGGCCACGGCGACACGCCGCGCTTCGCCGGCTGGTGGGGCCACGACAAGCGCACCCGCTTCCAGATGCGCCCGGAGTTCGTCGCCGCGCCCGGCGCCGACGGCTGGCAGTTGAGCAATCCGCCGATCCTGAGCATGGCGCCGCTGCGCGCCTCGCTGCAGCTGTTCGAGCGCGCCGGACTGCCGGCGCTGCGGCGCAAGTCGCTGCAGCTCACCGGCTATCTGGAGACGCTGATCCGCGCGCGCCTGGCCGAGACCCTGCAGATCGTCACCCCGGCCGACCCGGCGCAGCGTGGCTGCCAGCTGTCGCTGCGCGTGATCGGCGGGCGCGAACGCGGCCGCGCGCTGTTCGAGTACCTGCAATCGGTCGGCGTGCTCGGCGACTGGCGCGAGCCGGACGTGATCCGGATCAGCCCGGTGCCGCTGTACACCCGCTATCGCGACGTCTACCGCTTCGTCGAGGAAGTGGAAACCTGGGCCGGCGTCTGAGCCGCCCCCTCCTGCGCGGCCACGGCCGCGCGTCATGCCGGACTTTTCCTTGAGCGCCTCCCCCCGCAGCATCACCCTGATCGGCGCCGGCCTGGCCGGCTCCCTGCTCGCCATCCTGCTCTCGCGCCAGGGCTGGCGCGTCACCGTCTACGAGCGCCGCGGCGACCCGCGCATCCAGGACTACGAGCGCGGCCGCTCGATCAACCTGGCGCTGGCCGAGCGCGGCCTGCATGCGCTGCGCCAAGCCGGCGCCGATGCCGCGGTGATGGCCAAGGCGGTGATGATGCGCGGGCGCATGGTGCATTTCGCCGATGGCCGCCAGCAGCTGCAGCGCTACGGCCGCGACGACAGCGAAGTGATCTGGTCGGTGCACCGCAACGATCTCAACATCACCCTGCTGCAGCTGGCCGAACAGGCCGGCGCGCAGATCCACTTCTACCGGCGCCTGCACACGGTGGACTTCGACGCCGGCTACGCGCGCTTCATCGACGACCGCGACGACCAGCCGCACGACATCCGCTTCCGCAGCATGATCGGCGCCGACGGCGCCGGCTCGGCGCTGCGCGCGGCGATGCAGCGCAAGTCGCCGATGGCCGAGCACACCGAGTTCCTGGACCATTCGTACAAGGAACTGGAGATTCCGCCCAACGCCGACGGCAGCTTCCGCATCGAGGCCAACGCGCTGCACATCTGGCCGCGCGGGCACTACATGTGCATCGCCCTGCCCAACGACGAAGGCACCTTCACCGTCACCCTGTTCCTGCCGAACGAAGGCGAGCCCAGTTTCGCCACCACCCGCAGCGGCGATGAAGCCCTGGCGTTGTTCCAACGCGACTTCGCCGATGCGCTGCCGCTGATGCCGCAACTGGCCGAGCACTGGGAACAGCACCCGCCGGGCCTGCTCGGCACGCTGCGCCTGGAACGCTGGCACCTGGACGGGCGTGCGGTGCTGCTCGGCGATGCCGCGCATGCGATGGTGCCGTTCCACGGCCAGGGCATGAACTGCGCGTTCGAGGATTGCGTGGCCCTGGCCGCGCACCTGCAGCGCGAGCCGGACCTGGGCCGCGCCTACGCCGCATTCGAGGCCGAGCGCAAACCCAATGCCAGCGCGATCCAGCAGATGGCGCTGGAGAACTACATCGAGATGCGCGACCGCGTCGGCGATGCCGGCTTCCTGCTGCAGCGCGAGCTGGAGCAGGCGCTGCAGGAGCGCCACCCGACCCGCTTCGTACCGCACTACACCATGGTCACCTTCCTGCGCACGCCGTATGCGTTGGCGTTGGAACGCAGCGAGATCCAGCGCCAGATCCTGGTGCAGGCCACGCAGGGCCACAGCGACCTGTCGCGGATCGACTGGGACTGGCTGGAACGCATGGTGCACGAACGCCTGGCGCCGCTGGACGGCGCGCATTGAAGCATCTTGCCTTACCCTGTAGGAGCGGCTTCAGCCGCGACCGGCATTACCGATAAAGCCTGTCGCGGTTAAAACCGCTCCTACACAAGCCGGCCCATGCGTAACGCAAGCGGCGACGCAGCCGCGGCCGATGCTCTGCCACCACACACCGCCAATCTCCCATGCCCGACAGCTTTCTCTTCTACGACCTGGAAACCTTCGGTGCCGATCCGCGGCGCACGCGCATCGCCCAGTTCGCGGCGGTGCGCACCGATGCGGCGCTGAACGTGGTCGAGGAGCCGGTCAGCTTCTTCGTGCAGCCGGCCGACGACCTGCTGCCCTCGCCGATCGCCACGCTGATCACCGGCATCACCCCGCAGCAGGCGCTGCGCGACGGGGTCAACGAGGCCGATGCGTTCGCGCGCATCGCCGAGCAGATGGCGCGGCCGCAGACCTGCACGCTGGGCTACAACTCGCTGCGCTTCGACGACGAGTTCGTGCGCCACGGCCTGTTCCGCAACTTCCACGATCCGTACGAACGCGAGTGGCGCGGCGGCAATTCGCGCTGGGACCTGCTGGACATGCTGCGGCTGATGCACGCGCTGCGCCCGGACGGAGTGGTCTGGCCGCAGCGCGACGACGGCGCCACCTCGTTCAAGCTGGAGCAGCTGGCGCTGGCCAACGGCGTGCGCGACGGCGACGCGCACGAGGCGCTGTCCGACGTCTACGCCACCATCGGCATGGCGCGGCTGTTCCGCGAGCGGCAACCGCGGCTGTGGGACTACGCGCTGAAACTGCGCGACAAGCGCTTCTGCGGCGGCCTGCTCGACGTGGTGGCGATGCAGCCGGTGCTGCACGTATCGATGCGCTATCCGGCCGCACGCCTGTGCGCGGCGCCGGTGCTGCCGCTGGCGCGGCATCCGCGCATCGACAGCCGGGTGCTGGTGTTCGACCTGGAAGGCGATATCGAGCCGCTGCTGCGCTACACCCCGGAGCAGATCGCCGACCGCCTGTACACGCCGCAGGCCGACCTGCCCGAGGGCGAGCAGCGCATTCCGTTGAAGGAAGTGCACCTGAACAAGGCGCCGGCGCTGGTCGCCTGGTCGCATCTGCGCGATCGGGATTTCGCCCGCCTGCAGCTCGACCCGGCGCAGATCCTGGCCAAGGCCGCGCGCCTGCGCGAGGCCGGGCCGGAGTTGGCCGAAAAGGTTCGCCGCGTGTTCGGCAACGAGCGCGCATCGGCCCCGGCCGACGTGGACGCCTCGCTGTACGACGGCTTCCTGGCCGACACCGACAAGCGCGCGATGGCGCAGGTGCGGGCGACCCCGCCGGCACAGCTGGCGCCGCTGGAATCGGGCTTCCGAGATCCGCGCCTGCCCGAGCTGCTGTTCCGCTACCGCGCGCGCAACTGGCCGCAGACGCTGTCCATCGTTGAGCAGAGCCGCTGGGACGACTACCGGCGCCAGCGCCTGCACGGCGACAGCGGCCTGGCGGAACTGGGCTTCGACGGCTACTACGCGCAGCTCGCGGATTTACGCCTGGCTCACCCCGACGATGCTACCAAGCAGGCTCTGCTCGATCAGCTGGCCGCCTGGGGCCAAGACCTGCAACGTACCTTATGACCTCTTATTTCAGCGACGCCAGCTTCAAGTTCCTGCGTGCCCTGGCGCGGCACAACGACAAGGCCTGGTTCAACGACAACCGGCACAAGTACGAGGAGCACGTGCGCCAGCCGTTCCTGCGCCTGATCACCGACCTGCAGCCGGACCTGGCCCAGGTCAGCGAACATTTCCGCTCCGACCCGCGTGGGGTCGGCGGCTCGCTGTTCCGCATCCATCGCGACGCGCGTTTCTCCCACGACAAGTCGCCGTACAAGACCTGGCAGGGCGCGCGCCTGTTCCACGAGCGGCGCAAACAGGTGCCGGCGCCGTCGTTCTACATCCATCTGCAGCCGGGCGAGAGCTTCGTCGGCGCCGGCCTGTGGCATCCGGAACCGGACACGCAGCGCAAGGTGCGCCAGTTCATCTTCGACAACCCAGGCAGCTGGAAAGCCGCCGCGCACGCGCCGAAGCTGCGCCGCCGCTTCGACTTCGAGGCAACGGAAGTGCTGGTGCGGCCGCCGCGCGGCTTCCCCGCCGAGTTCGAGTTCATCGACGACCTCAAGCACAAGAACTGGGTGTTCTGGCGCCAGCTCGACGACGCCACCATGACCGGGCCGAAACTGCGCTCGCTGGTGGCGGCCGACCTGCAGACGCTGGCCCCGTTCGTGGACTACCTGTGCGCGGCGCTGGATCTGGAATTCTAGACAGGCAACGCTTCACTGTAGGAGCGGCTTCAGCCGCGACGGCTTTACCGATGACGCCTGTCGCGGCTGAAGCCGCTCCTACAAAAGCTTGCTACCCAACGAGGCACACGATGAAAAAATGGCTGGCCTTGCTGTTCCTCGCCCTGCTCGCCCTCGGCGGTTATGTCGTCGCCGGACCCTACCTGGCGATCCGCGGCATCAGCCAGGCGCTGGAACAGCGCGATGCGGCGGCGCTGGAGCGCTACGTCGACTTCCCCACCCTGCGGGTCAACCTGAAGGCGCAGGTCGACGATGCGCTAGTGCGTCGCGCCGGGCCGGACCTGCAGGCCGGCCTGTTCGGCGGCGCGCTGCTGTCGCTGGCCGGCAGCGTCAGCGGCATGGGCGTGGATGCGATGGTCACCCCGGCCGGGATCGGCGCCTTGCTGCAGGGCGATGCGCTGTGGAAACGCGCCAGCGGCGACACCGTCGGCGGCGACACCTACGCCGCGCCACGTCCGCCGCAACCGTTGCGGCAGGCCGAACACCGCTTCGAATCGACCTCGCGCTTCGTGGCCACCATCCACACCGCCGACGGCACCGCGGTGCCCTGCGTCTTCACCCGCGACGGACTGCGCTGGAAGCTAAGCAACATCCTGCTGCCCCTGTAGGAGCGGCTTCAGCCGCGACATCGGCGTCGGAAGAAGCATCATCGCGACTGATGACACGAGGCCACCCGGAGTCCCTACAGGAAGCTTGCGACCAACCCGGTCGGTGCAGGCTTTACACCCCACCCACAGATTGCCGAAACCATAGCGGCTTCCAACTCCGCTCGTCGCGACTGAAGTCGCTCCCACAAGGACTTGCGGCAAGCCGGCTGGTGCACTGTGGGAGGGACTTCAGTCCCGACTGCTCGATGCATCCGCCCCAACAAGGCACCCGAACCAAGATGGTAACCGCCTCCGCCCGTCGCGGCTGAAGCCGCTCCCACAAGGAACTGCAGCAAGCCGGCTGGGTGCACTGCGGGAGGGACTTCAGTCCCGACTGCTCGATGCATCCGCTCCAACAAGGCACCTGAACCAACATGGTATCCGCCTCCGCCAGTCGCGACTGAAGTCGCTCCCACAAGGACTTGCGGCAAGCCGGCTGACTGCACTGTGGGAGGGACTTCAGTCCCGACTGCTCGATGCATCCGCCCAACAAAGCACCGGAACCAAGATGGTGTCCGCCTCTGCTCGTCGCGACTGAAACCACTCCCGCAGTGACGGGCGGCATGCGGCAGCAGCGCCGCTCAGCGGCGCCAGGCGGTCGTCTCGAGTGCCCGCTGCAGGCGCCGGAACGTCGGCCGCAACTGCCAGCGTGCCGGCCACGACAGGCGCGCCAGCGCGGCGCGCGCATCCAGCGCCTGCACATCGCCGGTCCAGGCGAACACCACATGGTTGTCCCCCTCCGGCTCGTCCATGCGCAGCACGCGGCCGTCGAAGATCTTGCGCAGGTGCGCCACATGCTGCCGGGTGTCGGTGTCGTACAGGTTCACCGCCAGCACGCCGCCGGGTGTCAGCGCGGCATGGCAAGCGTCGTAGAAACCGCGCGTGCGCATTGCCGCTGGGATGCCGTCGGCATCGTAGGCATCGAGCAGCAACAGGTCGTAGCGGCCGCGGCGCTGCGGCAGCATCTGCGCGCCGTCGCCGTGCAGCGCCTGGAAGCGTGCGTCGTCGGCCGGGATATGGAACGCGTCGCGCAGCGCCAGCACGTCGGCATCGGCCTCGATCGCCTCGATCCGCGCCTGCGGCAGGTGCCGATAACAGAACTTGGCCTGCGAGCCGCCGCCCAGGCCGACGATGCCGATGCAGCGCGGCTCCGGCCGCAGCAGCAACGCGCCGAGCATGCTGCGGGTATAGCCCACCTCCAGCAGGTGCGGCCACCAGGTGAGCATCCGGCTCTGGGTCACCTCGCCCTTGAACTGCAGGCTGGTGTAGCGCCAGCCGCGCTCCACGTACGGCCGCCCCGGACGCGGCGCCTGCGCACGGTCGGGCCGCAGCAGCTGGCGCAGCGTGGCCCAGCGACCGCCTGCGCCGCGGTTGCCGCCGGAGGCCGCGCTCACGGCTTGGCGATGACGTTGGCCACGCCGTGCGGCACGTGCCCGGCGGCCACCCGCTCGCGTGCGGCGCTGTCGATGTTGTGCTGCGAGTCGTCGAAGAAGATGTCGGCGCCGAACGCCTGCAGGAACGGCCCCTTGTGGCGGCCGCCGAGGAACAGCGCCTCGTCCAGGCGCACGCCCCACTCGCGCAGCGTGCGGATCACCCGCTCATGCGCCGGCGCCGAACGCGCGGTGACCAGCGCGGTGCGGATCGGCGAGGCCTCACCGGCCGGGAACGCGGACTGCAAGGCATGCAGCGCGGACAGGAAATTGCGGAACGGACCGCCGGTCAGCGGTTCGCGCGCATTCTCGCGCTCGTAGCGGCCGAACGCTTCCACGCCCTGCTCGCGCGAGAAGCGCTCGCCTTCGTCGCCGAAGATCACCGCGTCGCCGTCGAAGGCGATGCGCAGCTGCGTGGACAACCGCTCCGAATCGATCGCCCCGGCCGCGGCGGCGGCTTCCTGCGCACGCTCGCCCGGCGGCTTGGGCAGGATCGTCGCCGCAGCGATGCCGTGGCTGAGCGCGCGCCGCACCGATTCCGGATTGGCCGACAGGAACAGGTCGGTGCCGAACGGCTTGACGTAGGGCCAGGTGGCCTCGCCGGAAGTGAAGGTGGCACGGACGATGCCCAGCCCGTAGTGCTGGATCGAATTGAAGATGCGCAGCCCGGTGTCGGCGGAATTGCGCGACAGCAGGATCACCTCCACCGGCGGCGTCTCCGGCGGCGTGCCCTGGTTCAGCGCCAGCAGCTTGCGCACCACCGGAAACGCCACGCCCGGCGCCAGCACATCGTCCTCGCGCTCGCGCTGGTACGCGCTGTACGCCTCCACCCCTTCCTTCTCGAACAGGGCATGGCCCTCTTCCAGATCGAACAGGGCACGCGAGGTGATCGCGACGGTTAGCAGGCGGGGGGAGTTGTCGGACATGGGAGCAGGGATTCGGAATTAGGGATTCGGGATTGGCAAAAGCGGCGTACTGGATCGGAACGTAAAAGAGTAAGGCGTCGAAGCGGCAGACCCGCCGTTGCGAATCCCCAATCCCGACTCCCCAATCCCCGCCTCTAAACCATAAATTGCTCGCTCAAGATCCGCTCCTCCAGGTTGTGCTCCGGATCGAACAGCAGGGTGACCAGGCGATCGCGCGATTCGCGGATGGTGACTTCGACCACGTCGCGGGTCTCGTGCGAGTCGGCGGTGACGCTGACCGGGCGCTTGTACGGATCGAGCACGCGCAGGCGCACTTCGGTGTCGGCCTTGAGGATCGCGCCGCGCCAGCGCCGCGGCCGGTACGGGGCGATCGGAGTCAGCGCCAGGGTATGCGAACCCAGCGGCAGGATCGGCCCGTGCGCCGAGGAGTTGTAGGCGGTGCTGCCGGCCGGCGTGGCCACCATCACCCCGTCGCAGATCAGTTCGTCGACCCGGGTCTGGCCGTTGAGGTCGATGCTGACGTGCGCGGCCTGGCGGGTCTGCCGCAGCAGCGACACTTCGTTGTAGGCCAGCGAGCCGGTGGTGGTGCCGGACTCGGTCTGCGCCAGCATCTCCAGCGGCCGCAGCTTGGCCGGCTCGGCCTGCGCCAGGCGTACCACCAGGTCGTCGTCCAGATGCTGGTTCATCAGGAAACCGACCGATCCCAGCTTCATGCCGAACACCGGTTTGCCCAGGCCGCCGTGGCGATGCAGGGTCTGCAGCATGAAGCCGTCGCCGCCGAGCGCGCACAGCACATCGGCGTCGGCCGGCGCATGGTCGCCATAGCGTGCGATCAGCTGATCGCGCGCGGCGAGCGCGGCCGGCGCGGTGCTGGCGAGGAAACAGATGCGGGGAGAAGACGGCAGGACGGGAACGTTCATGCCGCGATCATACCCGGCACGCCGTTACGCGCGCGCGGCCACGCAGGCGCCGCCGGCGTTAGCGTCCGGATGCGTAATCGTCGTAGACGGTGCGCGCAGCCTGTTCCTGCATGTCCTGGCGCACCGACTCCGGCACGACGGCGAGCAGGCGTTCGCGGACCTGCTGTGCCAGCGGCGCGGACTTGATGTCGCCCATGCCCTCGCTCTGCCGCGCCTCGGCCAGGCACAACCAGTACCAGGCGCGTGCGACATCCCGGCATGAAGGCGGGCCAAAGGCCTGGATCCAGGCTAGTTCGGGTTCCCAGCCGGCGCCCTCGCGCCAGCCGCGCTCGCCCCATTGCGCCAGCAGCGCGGCATGATCCGGCTCGGTGCCCACGCCCAGAAAACAGCGGCAGCCGTATTCCCGGTAGGCGACGCTGAAGCCATTGCCCAGCCAGGTGCGGGCGTAGACCGCGCGCTTCAACGCGGCCAGCGCCGCGGCCTGCTCGCCGCTGGCGTCCAGGTGCAGAAACCACGCATACGCGGCCTCGCCGAACGACGCCTTGGACAGCGCGCGCAGCGGCGCCAGGTTGCCTTGCCGCTGTTCCTGCAGCGCACGCTGCAGCCGCACCTCCAAAGACGGCCGCCGGGCCAGCAGCACCAGCAGCAGCACGACGAACGCGGGAATGAGAAGGTAGATCATGGTCTGTGCCGGCGCGAAGCCGCGGAACGCGGCGCGGACGGCACGCGTAGTATCGGACAGCTCGGCGCCAGGGCGAACGGCGCCGCAGCCGCAAGCGTGGCCTTCGGCACCATGCGAGGTGCGCCGGCATGGCGGCAGACGCCATGTCCGCTCCGCCGGAAGGGGCATGGCGACAACCGCAGCGACCGGACCACACGGCCCGGCGCTGCCGACCTCCGCACCGGGCCCGCAACGCGGGCCCGCGCACGGAGGATCACACGCCGTGCGCCGCCAGCTGGCCCAGCCGCTGCACCGCCACCGACACGGTCGGGTAGTCCAGCGTCTTCTGCGCCGACAGTTCCTGCAGCATGTTCAAGGTGAAGCGCAGGCTGCTGTCGTCGCGCTGCAACCACTGCTGCACCTTGGCCTCGGCATTGCCGCCCGGCAACGCCAGGGCCTGCCCGGCCAACGCGCCGTGGTGCTTGGCCAGTTCGTCGCGCAGCACGCCGCGGGCCACCGCATGCCAGCGGCCATTGACCTCCAGCGCGTCGATCTGCTCGAACAGCCACGGCAGCTGCAAGGCCTCGCCGAGGCGGAAATGCACCTTCGACACCTCCACCGGCTTGAGCTTGCGGGTGCGCGCCATCTCGATGATGTCGAACGCCGGCTCCAGGAAGCGCAGTTCCGACAGCTGCTGCGCCAGCGCAGGCGGCAGGCCCTTGTCCTGCCATTCCTGCACCAGCGCCTCGTACAGCGGACGCTGCGAGTCCGACAGCACGCCGGAGGCGACGCGGATGTCGTTGAACGGCTCGTGATAGCGGTCCACCGCCGCGGTGATGCCGGGCATCGGGCCGGGCCGGAACAGCAGCCAGCGCACGAATGCGCGCTGCAGCCTCCAGATCACTTCCAGCGCATCGATCTGCACCGACTCGGGCACCTGCCCGTCCAGTGCGTCGATCTGCGTCCACAGCGCGCGCGCATCCAGCGTCTCGCGGCTGATGGTGTACGCCTTGGCCACCTCGCCGATGCTGCGCCCGGTGTCTTCCTGCATGCGCATCAGGAAAGTCGCGCCCATGCGGTTGATGGTGGTGTTGGTGACCGCGGTGGCGATGATCTCGCGCTTCAGCCGGTGCCGCTCCATCGCATCGGCGTACTTCTTCTGCAGCGGCTGCGGGAAGTAGCGCTGCAGCTCCTTGGACAGGTACGGGTCCTCGGGGATGTCCGATTCCAGCAGCTGCTGGAACGCGACCAGCTTGGAGTAGGACAGCAGCACCGCCAGCTCCGGCCGGGTCAGGCCCTGGCCGCGGGCCTTGCGCGCTGAAATCTCCGCGTCCGACGGCAGGTATTCGATCTGCCGGTCGAGCAGGCCCTGCGCTTCCAGGGTGCGGATGAAGTGCTGCTTGGAGCCCAGGCGCTTGACGCTCATCCGCTCCATCAGGCTCAGCGCCTGGTTCTGGCGGATGTTGTCCCACAGCACCAGCTCGGCGACCTCGTCGGTCATCGACGCCAGCAGCGTGTTGCGCGCGGCCACGGTCAGCTTCTTGGCCTGCACCACGTCGTTGAGCAGGATCTTGATGTTGACCTCGTGGTCGGAGGTGTCCACACCGGCCGAGTTGTCGATGAAGTCGGTGTTGAGCAGCACCCCGACCTGCGCGGCCTCGATGCGGCCGAGCTGGGTCAGGCCCAGGTTGCCGCCTTCGCCGACGATCTTGCAGCGCAGCTCACCGCCGTTGACGCGCAGACCGTTGTTGGCGCGGTCGCCGACGTCGCCATGGGTCTCGCTGGCGGCCTTGACGTAGGTGCCGATGCCGCCGTTCCAGAACAGGTCCACCGGCGCCTTGAGGATGGCGTTCATCAGCTCGTTGGGCGAGAGCTGCTTGACGCCCGGCTCCAGGCCCAGCGCCTCGCGCACCGGCGCGCTGATCTCGATCGATTTCAGCGTGCGCGGATAGAGGCCGCCGCCGGCGCTGATCAGCTTGGCGTCGTAGTCGGCCCAGCTGGAGCGCGGCAGCTTGAACAGGCGTTCGCGCTCGGCGAACGAGGCCGCCGGGTCCGGGGTCGGATCCAGGAAGATGTGGCGGTGGTCGAACGCGGCCAGCAGGCGGATGTGCCGCGACAGCAGCATGCCGTTGCCGAACACGTCGCCGGACATGTCGCCGATGCCGACCACGCTGAAGTCTTCGCTCTGGCAATCGCGGCCCAGCGCGCGGAAGTGGCGCTTGACCGACTCCCAGGCGCCGCGTGCGGTGATGCCCATGCCCTTGTGGTCGTAGCCGACCGAGCCGCCGGAGGCGAACGCGTCGCCGAGCCAGAAGCCGTGGTCGATCGCCAGCCCGTTGGCGATGTCGGAGAACGTGGCGGTGCCCTTGTCGGCGGCGACAACCAGGTACGGATCGTCCTGGTCGTGGCGCACCACCTGCGGCGGCGCCACGATCTTGCCGCCGACGATGTTGTCGGTGATGTCGAGCAGGCCCTGGATGAACAGCTTGTAGCAGGCGATGCCTTCGGCCAGCACCGCGTCGCGGTCGCCTCCGGCCGGCGAACGCTTGCAGAAGAAGCCGCCCTTGGCGCCGACCGGCACGATCACCGTGTTCTTGACCATCTGCGCCTTGACCAGGCCCAGCACCTCGGTGCGGAAATCTTCGCGCCGGTCCGACCAACGCAGGCCGCCGCGCGCCACCGCGCCGAAGCGCAGGTGCACGCCTTCCACGCGCGGGCCGTACACGAAGATCTCGCGGTACGGACGCGGCTTGGGCAGCTCCGGCACCTTGGCCGAATCGAGCTTGAAGCTGATGCAATGGCCCAGGCCGCCATCCTTGCCGGTCTGGTAGTAGCTGGTGCGCAGGGTCGCTTCGATCACGCCCTTGAAACTGCGCAGGATGCGGTCCTCGTCGAGGCTGGCGACCTGGTCGAACAGCTTCAGCAGCGCGGCATTGGCCGCATCCAGCTGCGCGGCGCGGTCGCCGCGGCGCGCTTCGATCACCGGCTGCAGCGCCTTCAGCGCGCCTTCGTCGCCGCCTGCCAGCAGGGTCAGCTGCGCCGCCAGCACGGCCTGGCCGTCGGCGATCTGCGCCTTGCTCTCGCTGCCGGTGGCCGGATCGAAGCGCGCCTCGAACAGTTCCACCAGCAGCCGCGCCAGCAGCGGATAGCGCGTGCAGGTCTCTTCGACGTAGGCCTGCGAGAACGGCACCCCGGTCTGCAGCAGGTACTTGCAGTAGCCGCGCAGGATCGCCACCTGGCGCCAGCCCAGCCCGGCGCCGACGATCAGGCGGTTGAAGCCGTCGTTCTCGGCATCGCCGCGCCAGATGCGCACGAACGCCTCGCACAGCGGCGCATCGGCGCGCTCGACATCGATGCTGCCGGCCAGCGGCTCCACTTCGAAGTCCTGGATGTACAGCAGCGTGCCGTCCACGGTGAGCCGGTACGGGCGCTCGGAGATCACCCGCAGGCCCAGGTTCTCCATCATCGGCAGCACGTCCGACAGCGGCAGGTCGTCGTGCTGGCGGTACAGCTTCAGGCGCAGGCTGTCGGCGCCGTCGCGGCGCAGCGCCTGCAGGCTCAGGTGCAGGTCGTCGGGACCGCGCAGCGCGGCCAGGCGTTCGACGTCGCGCGCGGCGATCTGCGCGGTCGATTCCTCGATGTAGCCGGCCGGCAGCGCGCGGCCATAGTTGGCGGCCAGGCGCAGGCCGTCGCGCTCGCCGTGGCTGGCGACCAGCGCCTCGCGCAGGTCGTCCTGCCAGTTGCGCAGCAGGTGCGCCAGGCGCGCTTCTAGTTCGGTGGTATCGAATTCCAGCGCTTCGCCGGGCTTGGGCCGCACGATCAGATGCAGCTGCGCCAGCGGCGATTCGCCCAGCACCACGCTGGAGTCGATGTATTCGCCGTGCAGCGCGTCCTTCAGCAATGCCTCGATGCGCAGGCGCACATCGGTGTTGAAGCGCTCGCGCGGGATGTAGACCAAGGCGGAGATGAAGCGGCCGTACTTGTCGCGGCGCAGGAACAGGCGGCTGCGCACCCGCTCCTGCAGGCCGAGGATGCCCATGGCGGTGCGGTACAGCTCTTCCTCGTTGGACTGGAACAGTTCCTCGCGCGGCAGCGTCTCCAGGATGTGGCGCAGCGCCTTGCCGCTGTGGCTGCTCGGGGTCAGCCCGGACTTGCGCATCACGTAGTCGTGGCGCTCGCGCACCAGCGGGATCTCCCACGGGCGGCGGTTGTAGGCGCTGGAGGTGAACAGGCCGAGGAAACGCTGCTCGGCGACGATGCGGCCCTTGGCGTCGAATTCCAGCACGCCGATGTAGTCCATGTAGCCGCTGCGGTGCACCCGCGAGCGCGCATTGGTCTTGGTCAGGATCAGCGCTTCCTTGATCCCCGATTCGCTGAGGCCGTGCGCGGCCAGCGTGCGCACCGGCCGCGACGGCGACTTGTCGTGGCCGCGCAGCAGGCCCAGGCCGCTGTCATCCAGCGGCGCCAGCACGTCTTCGCCGCCCTGCTTCTCGACCCGGTATTCGCGGTAGCCGAAGAAGGTGAAATGGTCGGCCGCGGCCCAGCGCAGGAACTCCTGCGCTTCGCGCCGGCCCTTGTCGTCCACCGGCAGGCGCCGCGTGGTCAGGTCGTCGGCCAGGGTCAGCATCTTTTCGCGCATGCCGCTCCAGTCGCGCACGATGTTGCGCACTTCGCCGAGAATGCGCTGGATCGCCGCATCCACCCGCGGCATGTCTTCCGGCGGCTGCCGGTCGATCTCCAGCAGCATCAGCGATTCCGGCTTGCCCTCGCCGACCGTCTCCAGCTTGCCGCTCTTGTCGCGGCTCATGCGCAGCACCGGATGGCCGAGCACGTGCACGCCGATGCCCAACTCCGACAGCGCCATGCTCACCGAATCCACCAGGAACGGCATGTCGTCGTTGACGATCTGCAGCACCGTGCGCGAGGACTCCCAGCCGTCTTCCTTCAGGCTCGGATTGAACACCCGCACGTTGAACGTGCCCGGCTTGCGCTTGCGCGCGAACTCCAGCATCGACGCCGCCAGCGCCGCCCATTCCTGCGCGCTGTGGTGGGGGAACTCGTCCTCCTCCATGCGCTTGTAGAACTCCTCGGCGAAGGCCTGCGCCTCGGCCTGGCGGCCGCCCGGGTAGCGCTGGCGCAGGGCCGCGTACACCGGCTCCAGGCTGAAGCCGCCGCCGGCGGTGGCCGGCACCGCGTCGATCACCCGCGAATTGGCGGTGGCGCGCGCCGCGCCGCGCTTGCTCGCGACCGGGGCGGCCTTGGCCTGCTTGGCGGACGGCTTGGCCGATGCCTTGGACGAGGAGGAAGCGGGCTTGGACGCGGACTTGCTGGAGGATCCGGCCGAGGACGTGCTGGAACGGGAAGCGTCTGATTTGGGTTTCATGACGGGGAGCAACAACGATGCTCGTTGGGAAAGCCAGAATTGTACCGGTGGCGCGTTCAACTACCTTGCTGCATGGCGCAAACCGGGCCGGGGAACGAAACGACACGCCATATCGGGCAAAGTCGCGCGCACCGCCGTCACGCTGTCCTAACTTCGTACGGCGGAGCGTCGCCGATGCCGGGGACTTGTCGCGATCGGCGCGCCGATGTCAAGGCTGTTCCAATTCTAAACTGGACGGTATAGTCCACATTCAATGACCGCCTCCCCTGCCCCGTCCCGCCTGCCCCAGGCGCGCGATCAGCGCGTGTACGCCGCCGTGCGCGAACTGTTGGCCGAAGCCGGCATGCGCCTGAGCATGGATGCGGTGGCCGCGCGCGCCGGCTGCTCCAAGCAGACCCTGTACAGCCGCTACCGCAGCAAGCAGGACCTGCTGCAGCGGGTGATGCAGGACCACACCGAACTGAGCGCCACGCACCTGGGTCCGGCGCAGGGCGAGCTGCGCGGCAGCCTGCTGCGCTTCGCCCGCGAGTACCTGGAGCAGCTGTCCGAGCCGAGCGTGCTGCAGAGCTGCCAGCTGATCGCCGCCGAATCGCGGCATTTTCCCGAGCAGGTGCGCGCGCTGTTCCGCGACAGCGCCGAGGCGCTGATGCAGCGCCTGAGCGAGCGCCTGCAACTGGCGGTGGCCGCCGGCCAGCTGCGCCATGACGATCCGCACTTCATGGCCGAACTGCTGTTGAGCATGATCGTCGGGATGGATTTCGAGCGCCAACGCTTCCATACCGCCCATCGCAGCGATGCCGCCGCGCAGCGCGCCTGGGCCGAATTCGCCGTCGACGGTTTTCTGCGCGCGTTCGCCGCGCCCCCTGCCCCTTCCCTTTCGTTTTCGATACCAGACCGGAGTACCACCCGATGACCTCCCCGTTGCGTTCTCTCGCCCTGGCCTGCGCCGTCGTGGTGGTGTTGGCGTCCTGCAAGAAACAAGAGGAACAGCAGGCCATGCCGCCGCCGGAAGTGGGCGTGCTGGAAGCCAAGCCGCAGACGCTGCCGTTGCAGCGCGACATGGTCGGGCGCCTGTCCGCCTACCGCAGCGCCGACGTGCGCGCCCGCGTGGCCGGGGTGCTGGAAAAGCGCCTGTACACCGAAGGCACCGACGTGAAGGAAGGCCAGCCGCTGTTCCAGATCGACCCGGCGCCGCTGCGCGCCTCGCTGGCGTCGGCGCAGGGCCAGCTGGCCGCGGCCGAGGCGACCTACGCCAACGCCAAGGTCGCCGCCACCCGCGCGCGCAGCCTGGCCCCGCAGGCCTACGTGTCCAAATCCGACCTGGACACCGCCGAGGCCACCGAACGCACCTCGGCCGCGTCGGTGCAGCAGGCGCGCGCCGCGGTGGACACCGCACGCATCAACCTGGGCTACGCCACCGTCACCGCGCCGATCGCCGGCCGCGCCGGCAAGCAGCAGGTCACCGAAGGCGCACTGGTCGGCCAGGGCGACACCACCCTGCTGACCACGATCGACCAGCTCGACCCGCTGTACGTGAACTTCTCGATGAGTTCGGACGAACTGGCGCAACTGCGCCAGGCGCAGACCCAGGGCAACGTGGCGCTGAACGACGAGGGCAAGTCGACCGTGCAGGTCAAGCTCGGCGACGGCAGCGTCTATGCCCAGTCCGGCACGCTGGACTTCTCCGACACCGCGGTCGATCCGAGCACCGGCTCGGTGACCCTGCGCGCCTTGCTGCCCAACCCGGACCGGGTGCTGCTGCCCGGCGCGTTCGTCAGCTTCGCCGCCAACCTGGGCCAGCGCAACAACGCCTACCTGATCCCGCAGGAAGCGATCCAGCGCGACGCCAAGGGCGCCTACGCGCTGTTGGTCGGCAAGGACGGCAAGGTGCTGCGCAAGGACGTGGTCACCGTCGGCCAGCAGGAAGGCAAGTGGATCGTCGGCTCCGGCCTGGCCGCCGGCGACCAGGTCATCGTCTCCGGCCTGCAGAAGGCCAAGGAAGGCGCGCCGGCCAAGGCCACGCCGTGGACCCCGGGCGCAGCACCGGGCCAGGCGCCGGGTGGCGCCGCGCCGCAGGGCCAGGCGCCCGCCGCAGGTGCCGCACCGCAGGACAAGGCCGCCGGCCAACCGCAGGGCGCAGCGAGCGGCGACACGCCGGCCGCCGCGGCCGATTCCAAGCCCGAGCAGCAGTAACGGACCCCCGCCATGCCTAAGTTCTTCATCGAACACCCGGTCTTCGCCTGGGTGGTGGCGATCCTGATCTCGCTCAGCGGCGTGATCGCCATCCTCAACCTCGGCGTCGAGTCCTATCCCTCGATCGCGCCGCCGCAGGTCACCGTCACCGCGACCTACCCCGGCGCCAGCGCCGACACCACCGAACGCTCGGTCACCCAGGTGATCGAGCAGCAGCTGACCGGCATCGATCACCTGCTGTACTTCAGCTCCTCGTCCTCCTCCAGCGGCACCGCCACCGTCACCCTGACCTTCGAGACCGGCACCAATGCCGACATCGCCCAGGTGCAGGTGCAGAACAAGGTGTCGCTGGCGACACCGCGCCTGCCCTCGGAAGTGACCGCGCAGGGCGTGGTGGTGGCCAAGGCCAACGCCGGCTTCCTCAGCGTGATCGCGCTGCGTTCGGACAACCCGTCGATCGACCGCAGCGCGCTCAACGACATCGTCGGCTCGCGCGTGCTGGAGCAGATCTCGCGCGTGCCCGGCGTCGGCAGCACCCAGCAGTTCGGCGCCGAATACGCGATGGACATCTGGCTGAACCCGGAAAAGCTGCAGGGTTATCACCTGTCGCCGAGCCAGGTGTACAACGCGATCAGCGCGCAGAACGTGCAGTTCGCCGCCGGCTCGATCGGTTCGGATCCGGCCCCGTCCGGGCAGTCGTTCACCGCCACTGTCACCGCCGAAGGCCGCTTCAGTTCGCCCGAGCAGTTCGAGAACATCATCCTGCGCGCGGACGGCAACGGCAGCGTGGTGCGGCTGAAGGACGTGGCGCGGGTCGCGTTCGGCCCGACCAGCTTCGGCTTCGACACGCAGTACAACGGCAAGCCGACCGGCGCGTTCGCGATCCAGCTGCTGCCCGGCGCCAATGCGCTGAGCGTGTCCGAGGCGGTCAAGGCCAAGATGGACGAACTGCAGCCGAGCTTCCCGCAGGGCGTGAGCTGGTTCACCCCGTACGAAAGCACCACCTTCGTGCGCATCTCGATCGAGGAGGTGGTCAAGACCCTGGCCGAGGCGATCGTGCTGGTGTTCCTGGTGATGCTGGTGTTCCTGCAGAACTTCCGCGCCACCATCATCCCCACCCTGGTGATCCCGGTGGCGCTGCTGGGCACCTTCCTGGGCATGTGGGTGATCGGCTTCACCATCAACCAGCTGACCCTGTTCGCGATGGTGCTGGCGATCGGCATCGTGGTCGACGATGCGATCGTGGTGATCGAGAACGTCGAACGCATCATGTCCGAAGAGCACCTGGCGCCGAAGGCGGCCACGCAGAAGGCGATGACCCAGATCACCGGCGCAGTGGTGGCGATCACCGTGGTGCTGGCGGCGGTGTTCATCCCCTCGGCGATGCAGCCCGGCGCGGCCGGCGCGATCTACAAGCAGTTCGCGATCACCATCGCCATGGCGATGGGGTTCTCGGCGTTCCTGGCGCTGAGCTTCACCCCGGCGCTGTGTGCGGCGTTCCTGAAGGCCACCCACAACGAGAACCCGAACTGGGTGTACCGCAACTTCAACAAGTACTACGACAAGCTGGCCAACCGCTACGTCGGCGCGGTCGGCGGCACCATTCGCCGCGCGCCGCGCTGGATGGCGGTGTTCGCGTTGCTGGTGGTGCTGTGCGGCTTCCTGTTCACGCGCATGCCCGGCAGCTTCCTGCCCGAGGAAGACCAGGGCTTCGCGCTGGCGATCGTGCAGTTGCCGCCGGGCGCCACGGTCGGCCGCACCAATGAGGTGTTCGCGCAGATGCGCGGCGTGCTGCAGCAGCAGCCGGCCGTGGAAGGCATGCTGCAGGTGGCCGGCTTCAGCTTCCTGGGCCGCGGCGAGAACGTCGGCATGGGCTTCATCCGGCTCAAGCCGTGGGCCGACCGCGACGTCACTGCCACCGACCTGATCCAGCAGTTGAACGGGATGTTCTACGGCATCAAGGGCGCGCAGATCTTCGTGGTCAACCTGCCCACGGTGAACGGCCTGGGCCAGTTCGGCGGCTTCGACATGTGGCTGCAGGACCGCACCGGTGCCGGCGAGGAGGCGCTGACCCAGGCGCGCAACATCCTGCTCGGCAAGGCCGCCGCGCGCCAGGATGCGCTGGCCGGGGTACGCCCCAACGGCCTGGAAAACGCGCCGCAGCTGCAGCTGAGCGTGGACCGGGTACAGGCGCAGTCGATGGGCCTGTCGGTCAGCGACATCTACCAGTCGATCCAGATGATGCTGGCGCCGGTGTACGTCAACGACTTCTTCTACGAAGGCCGCATCAAGCGCGTCAACATGCAAGCCGACGCGCCGTTCCGCACTGGCCCGGAGTCGCTGCGCAACTTCTACGTGCCCAGCAGCAGCGCCACCGACAGCGACGGCCTGCCGCAGATGATCCCGCTGAGCACGGTGGTGAAGTCGAACTGGATCTACAGCTCGCCGTCGCTGAGCCGCTACAACGGCTACTCGGCGGTCAACGTGGTCGGCAACCCGGCTCCGGGCGGCAGTTCCGGCCAGGCGATGAGCGCGATGGAGGAGATCGTCAACAACGACCTGCCGCCGGGCTTCGGCTTCGACTGGAGCGGCATGTCGTACCAGGAGATCATCGCCGGCAACAGCGCCACGCTGCTGCTGGTGCTGTCGATCGTGGTGGTGTTCCTGTGTCTGGCGGCGCTGTACGAGAGCTGGTCGATTCCGGTGTCGGTGCTGCTGGTGGTGCCGATCGGCGTGCTCGGCGCGATCACCTTCTCGCTGCTGCGCGGCCTGCCGAACGATATCTACTTCAAGATCGGCATGATCACGGTGATCGGCCTGGCGGCGAAGAACGCGATCCTGATCGTGGAGTTCGCGGTGGAGCAGCGTGCGGCGGGCAAGACCCTGCGCGAAGCGGCCACCGAGGCGGCGCACCTGCGCTTCCGTCCGATCCTGATGACCTCGTTCGCGTTCATCCTCGGCGTGCTGCCAATGGCGATCTCCACCGGCGCCGGCGCCAACGCGCGCCACTCGATCGGCACCGGCGTGATCGGCGGCATGGTGTTCGCCACCCTGCTCGGCGTGCTGTTCATCCCGCTGTTCTTCGTGGTGGTGCGGCGCATGCTCGGCGACAAGCTGGACGAGCCGTCGAAGGAATACGTGGCGATCCAGCAGGAAGGGCAGAACCGGAACCAGCCGGACAGGTGAGGAGCCGGGATTGGGGAGTGGGGATTCGGGATTGGATCTCCACGCCTTGCACACCCCGCGCTTCATCGCTACAAAAAAGCGGCCGCAAGGCCGCTTTTTTGTTGGTCGGATTTCGGCAGGACGGTTCGGGGCGCGAGCCTCTAGTGAAAAGCCTTGGCGACGTCACAGGGCTTCCACCCCGATGCACTCCGGTTGGAACCCACCATTATCCTCCCGCAAAAAAAGCGGCCTTGCGGCCGCTTCTTCGTGTTCCTCACCGGATCAGGAACTGGCGAATCCCCAATCCCGAATCCCCAATCCCGGCCTCAGCGCAACCCGGTCTCGTTACGGGCGATCACCAATCGCTGGATCTCGCTGGTGCCTTCGTAGATCTCGGTGATCTTGGCGTCGCGGAAATAGCGTTCCAGCGGCATTTCCTTGGAGTAGCCCATGCCGCCATGGATCTGCACCGCCTGGTGGGTGATCCACATCGCCGCTTCGGACGCGGTCAGCTTGGCCACCGAGGCCTCGGTGGTGAAGCGCTGGCCCTGCCCCTTCACCCATGCCGCGCGCAGCGTCAGCAGCAGCGACGCGTCGAGCTTGCACTTCATGTCGGCGATCTTGGCCTGGGTCATCTGGAACGCGCCGATCGGCGAGCCGAACGCCTTGCGCTCCTTCACGTAGTCCAGGGTGGCCTGGTAGGCGGCGCGGGCGATGCCGATCGCCTGCGAGGCGATGCCGATGCGGCCGGCGTCGAGCACGCTCATCGCGATCTTGAAGCCCTCGCCCGGCGCGCCCAGCACCTCCTCCGGGGTCGCCACGTAGTCCTGGAACTCGATCTCGCAGGTGGCCGAGGCGCGGATGCCGAGCTTGGGCTCGGTCTTGCCGCGATGGAAGCCGGGCTTGTCGGTGTCGATCACGAACGCGGTGATGCCGCGCGAACCCTGCTCCGGATCGGTCACCGCGAACAGCACGATGTACTTGGCGACCGGGCCGGAGGTGATCCAGCTCTTCTTGCCGTTGATCACGAAGCTGCCGTCGTCCTGGCGCACCGCCCGGCAACGCATCGCGGTGGCGTCGGAGCCGGACTGCGGCTCGGTCAACGCGAACGCGCCGATGTGGCTGCCGTCGGCGATCGCGCGCACGTACTTCTGCTTCTGCGCCTCGTTGCCGTTCTTCAGGATGCCGGCGCAGAACAGCGAGTTGTTGACCGACACGATAGTGGAATGGGCGGCGTCGCCGGCGGCGATCTCGACCATCGCCAGCACGTAGGCGATCGGGTCCATGCCGGCGCCGCCGTATTCCTCCGGCACCTCAATGCCCATCAGCCCGTTCTCGCCGAGCAGGCGGATGTTCTCCAACGGGAATTCGCCGGTGCGGTCGTGATGCTCGGCGCTCGGGGCGATCCGTTCCTGGGCGATGCGTCGCGCCACGTCTTGGATCATCAATTGTTCTTCAGTAAAGCTGAAATCCACGTAGAACCCCTCCCGGGCTGTCTGGTGCGCCATTGTAGCCACCCAGACCATACGCAGGCGTGTGCACGACTTGACCCGATGCGCCCGCGGGAACAGAATATCTCTATATCGCGATAGGAAGATATTAATGGATCTGGAGGACTGGTCGACCCGGCTGAAGGTGTTCGCGGATGCGACCCGGGTACGCCTGCTGGCCTTGCTGGAGCAGGAAGAGCTGACCGTGGCCGAGCTGTCGGCGATCACCCGGCTGGCGCAACCGCGCGTGTCCACCCACCTGGCCAAGCTGAAGGAGGCCGGGCTGGTGCGCGACCGCCGCGCCGGCGTGTCGGCCTACTACCGCTTCGACGAGGCGCAGCTGGACCCGGCGCAGCGCGCGCTGTGGCTGGCGCTGAGCACCGGCAGCGACGATCCGCTGTTGCGCCAGGACGCCGAGCGCGTGGCCGCGGTGCTGGCCAACCGCGCCGCCGACCAGAACTGGGCCGATTCGGTGGCCGGCGACATGGAACGCCACTACTCGCCCGGGCGCACCTGGGAAGCGCTGGCGCGCACCGCGTTGCCGCTGCTGGAAACCGGCGACGTGCTCGACATCGCCTCCGGCGACGGCGTGCTGGCCGAGCTGGTGGCCCCGCATGCGCGCCGCTATGTGTGCATCGACACCAGCGCACGGGTGGTGGCCGCGGCCAGCGAACGCCTGCGCCGCCTGAGCAACGTGGAAGTACGCGAAGGCGACATGCACGCGCTGCCGTTCGCCGATGCCAGCTTCGACCTGGTGGTGATGATGCACGCGCTGACCTACGCGGCCAAGCCGGCGCAGGCGGTGGCCGAGTCGGCGCGGGTGCTGCGCCCCGGCGGGCGCCTGCTGCTGTGCAGCCTCGCCCGCCACGAACACAAGGCCGCGGTGCAGGCCTACGGCCACGTCAACCTGGGCTTCGCCTCCAAGGAGCTGCGCAAGTTCGTCGACAAGGCCGGACTGGACGTGTCCAGCCTGGAAACCGTGACCCGCGAAAAGCGGCCGCCGCACTTCGAGGTGATTTCGTTGATTGCGGTGAAGCCGGGATTCGGGAATGGGGATTCGGAAATCGCAAAGGCAAAAGCAGGAGCAAGCGAATGAGCATCTCTTACGGTTCTTCTCAGTCCCAGATTCCCTGGCTGCATCCGCAGCGCACGCAAAAGCTGTTGCAGGCGCTGTCCGAACGCATCCTGATCATCGATGGCGCGATGGGCACCATGATCCAGCGCCACGACCTGCAGGAGGCCGACTACCGCGGCGAGCGTTTCGCCGACGGCTACGACGGCACGCACGTGCACGGACCCGGCTGCGACCACGCGCCGCAGGGCCATGATCTGAAGGGCAACAACGACCTGTTGCTGCTGTCGCGGCCGGAAGTCATCGCCGGCATCCATCGCGCCTACCTCGACGCCGGCGCCGACCTGCTGGAAACCAACACCTTCAACGCCACCTCGATCAGCCAGGCCGACTACCACCTGGAACACCTGGTCTACGAATTGAACAAGGCCGGCGCGCAGGTCGCGCGCGACTGCTGCGACGCGGTCGAGGCACTCACCCCGGACAAGCCGCGCTTCGTCATCGGCGTGCTCGGCCCGACCAGCCGCACCGCCTCGATCAGCCCCGACGTCAACGATCCCGGCTTCCGCAACACCAGCTTCGACGAGCTGCGCGGCACCTATCGCGAAGCGGTCGAAGGCCTGATCGACGGCGGCGCCGACACGCTGATGGTGGAAACCATCTTCGACACGCTCAACGCCAAGGCGGCGCTGTACGCGATCGAGGAAGTGTTCGACGCGCGCGGCGGGCGCCTGCCGGTGATGATCTCCGGCACCATCACCGACGCCTCCGGGCGCACCCTGTCCGGGCAGACCGCCGAAGCGTTCTACGCCTCGGTCGCGCACGGCCGGCCGCTGTCGGTGGGGCTGAACTGCGCGCTCGGCGCCAGCGACCTGCGCCCGCACGTGGAGACCCTGGCGCGGATCGCCGACGGCTACGTCAGCGCGCATCCCAACGCCGGCCTGCCCAACGCGTTCGGCGAGTACGACGAGACCCCCGAGGAAATGGCGGCGACGCTCAAGGAGTTCGCCGAATCCGGCTTGCTCAACCTGGTCGGCGGCTGCTGCGGCACCACCCCGGCGCATATCCAGGCGATCGCCGAGGCGGTGCGTGGGCTGCGTCCGCGCACGCCGCTGGCGGCGCAGGCACAGGCGGCCTGAGATGCGCGCGCATCCCCTGCCCCGCTACGCATTCGCAGCGCAGGCGCGCCGCATGGCGTGCGCTGCGCCCGCCGGCCGCGCCTGCGCGTCCACCGCAACGATCCTGGAAGACTGACCATGTCCGTGCGCATTACCCGCCTGTCCGGCCTCGAGCCGCTGCTGCTGACCCCGGACCTGCTGTTCGTCAACGTCGGCGAGCGCACCAACGTCACCGGCAGCGCGCAGTTCCGCAAGCTGGTCAAGGAAGAACGCTACGAGGAGGCGGTGGAGGTGGCGCGCCAGCAGGTCGCCAGCGGCGCGCAGATCCTCGACGTCAACATGGACGAGGGCCTGATCGATTCGGAGAAGGCGATGACCCGCTTTCTCAACCTGATCATGTCCGAGCCGGACATCGCGCGCATCCCGATCATGGTCGACTCCTCCAAGTGGAGCGTGATCGAGGCCGGGCTGAAGTGTCTGCAGGGCAAGAGCGTGGTCAACTCGATCTCGCTGAAGGAAGGCGAAGCGGTGTTCGTCGAGCACGCACGCAAGGTGCTGCGCTATGGCGCCGCCGCGGTGGTGATGGCGTTCGACGAGCAGGGCCAGGCCGACACCTGCGCGCGCAAGGTCGAGATCTGCAGCCGCGCCTACAAGGTGCTGACCGAGCAGGTCGGCTTCCCGCCGGAAGACATCATCTTCGACCCGAACATCTTCGCCGTGGCCACCGGCATCGAGGAGCACGACAACTACGCGGTGGACTTCATCGAGGCCACCCGCATCATCCGCAAGACCCTGCCGCATTGCCATGTGTCCGGCGGCGTGTCCAACGTGTCGTTCTCGTTCCGCGGCAACGAGACCGTGCGCCAGGCGATCCACTCGGTGTTCCTGTACCACGCCATCGCCGCGGGCATGGACATGGGCATCGTCAACGCCGGCGGCATGCCGATCTACGACGACCTGGACCCGGACCTGCGCGAGCGGGTGGAGGACGTGATCCTCAACCGCCGCCGCGACGGCACCGAGCGCCTGCTGGAGATCGCCGAGCGCTACAAGGGCAAGAAGGGCCAGAGCAGCGTCGAGGACCTGGCCTGGCGCGAAAAGCCGGTGCGCGCGCGGCTGGCGCACGCGCTGGTGCACGGCGTGGACGCCTACGTGGAGATCGACACCGAGGAAGCGCGGCAGCTGTCCACGCGTCCGCTGGACGTGATCGAAGGCCCGCTGATGGACGGCATGAACGTGGTCGGCGACCTGTTCGGCGCCGGCAAGATGTTCCTGCCGCAGGTGGTCAAGTCGGCGCGAGTGATGAAGAAGGCGGTGGCCTACCTGCTGCCGTACATCGAGGCGGAAAAGCTGCGCACCGGCGACACCGGCAAGTCCAATGGCAAGATCGTCATGGCCACGGTCAAGGGCGACGTGCACGACATCGGCAAGAACATCGTCGGCGTGGTCCTGGCCTGCAACAACTTCGACGTGATCGACCTGGGGGTGATGGTGCCGACCCAGACCATCCTCGACCGTGCGCGCGCCGAGAACGCCGACATCATCGGCCTGTCCGGGCTGATCACCCCGTCGCTGGAGGAGATGAGCCACGTCGCCCGCGAGATGCAGCGGCAGGGCTTCTCGATGCCGCTGCTGATCGGCGGCGCCACCACCTCGCGTGCGCATACCGCGCTGAAGATCGACCCGCACTACGGCGCGCCGACGGTGTGGGTCAAGGACGCCTCGCGCGCAGTCGGCGTGGCCCAGTCGCTGATCTCCAAGGATCTGCGCGCCGCGTTCGTCGCCGCCAACGACGCCGACTACGCCGAGATCCGCCAGCGTCACAAGAACCGTGGCGACGCCAAGCGCCTGGTGTCGCTGGAGAAGGCGCGCGCGCAGCGCTTCGACGGCGGCTGGGACACCTACACGCCGCCGGTGCCGAAGCAGCCGGGCCTGCACGTGTTCGACGACTATCCGCTGCCCGAGCTGATCGAGCTGATCGACTGGACCCCGTTCTTCCAGGCCTGGGAACTGGCCGGCAAGTTTCCGGCGATCCTCAGCGACGCGGTCGTCGGCAGCCAGGCCAGCGAGCTGTACCGCGACGCGCGCGCGATGCTCAAGCGCATCGTCGCCGAGAAGTGGCTGACCGCCAAGGCGGTGTTCGGGCTGTGGCCGGCGAATGCGGTCGGGGATGATGTGGAGGTGGTGCTGGGGCGGGACTCGGGACTCGGGACTCGGGACTCGGAAGCGCCCGTCTTGACCGCCGAAACCGCCGCGGATGCTGCTATCGAGTCCCGAGTCCCGGGTCCCGAGTCCCGGCACCTCCTGCATTTCTTGCGCCAACAAGTCGACAAACCCGTCGAGCGACCCGATTTCTGCCTGGCCGATTTCATCGCGCCCAGGGACAGCGGCAAGCAGGACTGGATCGGGGCGTTCGCGGTCACCGCCGGCATCGGCATCGAGCCGCACGTGGCGCGCTTCGAGGCCGAGCACGACGACTACAACGCGATCCTGCTCAAGGCCCTGGCCGATCGCCTGGCCGAGGCCCTGGCCGAGCGCCTGCACCAGCGCGTGCGCCGCGAATTCTGGGGCTATGTCGTCGACGAGGCGCTGGACAACGAGGCGCTGATCGCCGAGAAGTACCGCGGCATCCGCCCTGCCCCCGGCTATCCGGCCTGCCCCGAGCACAGCGAGAAGAAGACCCTGTTCGCGCTGCTCGACGCCGAACGCAATGCCGGCATGTCGCTGACCGAAAGCTTCGCGATGCTGCCGACCGCGGCGGTGTCCGGCTACTACTTCAGCCATCCGCAGAGCCAGTATTTCGTGGTCGGGCGTCTGACCAAGGAACAGGTCGCCGACTACGCGCGGCGCAAGGGCGTGCCGCTGCTGCAGGCCGAGCGCTGGCTGGCCTCGAACCTGGACTACGATCCGGAGTGAGGGGTGTAGGTCCCTACCCCACCGGGACGCATGCCACGCAGTGTTTCCTTCTCCCACCGGGAGAAGGTGCCCCGCCGGGGCGGATGAGGGTACGGGCGAAGCCTCGCGTACCCAAACTCAGCGAGACGCTGCGCGCCGCACCCTCACCCCAACCCCTCTCCCGACGGGAGAGGGGCAGCGGCTGTTCCTTCTCCCATCGGGAGAAGGTGGCCCGAAGGGCCGGATGAGGGTACGGGCGCAGCCTCGCATACCTAAACTCAGCGAGACGCTGCGCGCCGCACCCTCACCCCAACCCCTCTCCCGCCGGGAGAGGGGCTTACAGCGCTCAGCGCAGCAGCACCGATACGCCGAGTCCGCCCTGCCAATCCGAGGTCGGCGCGGACAAGCCGCGCAGCACCGACAGGTCCAGTTGCACGCGCTGGGCGATCAACCAGGTCAGTCCGGTGCCGAGCGCGCGCATCTCGTCCTCGCCGCCGCCGATGCCGGCTTCGGCATAGGCGCTGAGGTTGCCCTGCGCGTAGAACGTGTAGCTCGGCGACACGGTCCAGCCGTGGCCGTCGTCGCTGTCGCTGAGGTTGGCGTACAGCGCGACATTGCGGCCGCCGTCCAGGTCCCAGCCGGCGCTGACGCCGAGGTCGTAGCGATGCCCGTCGTCGCCGTACGGCGCGCGTCCCACCGGCACGGCGGCGGTACCGAGCAGCGCCCAGGAAAACGTGTCGCGGGTGCTCGGCAAGGCCCATTTCAAACCGACGCTGGCATCGCCGCCGCCATGTCCGCGGAAATCCTGGCCGGTGCCGCGCACGCGCTGCCAGACCTGGCTGTCGATGGCCAATTGCAGTTCCGCCTGCGCGCTCAGGCCGATCCGCAGCCGGCTGTCGGCCACATATTCGGTACTGCGCACGCCGCCGCTGCGGTCGTAGCTCACGTCCGACAGCGCCTGCTCCCAGGCGACGCTGCCAGCCGGCAGGGTCTGCGATGCGAAGCCGATGCCGGGGCGGTCGAATGCCGGCGCATCGTCGGCATGAGCGACGCGCGTTGCACCCAAAGCGCCGAGCGCCAGCATGAGCGCCGCCGCACGCTGAGTTGCGCACGCGCCGCGGCGGCGGACCTGCGCGCGCAACGGCGCAACCGGAATGCCTGTGGTCATGGACTGCCTCCGCAAGAGCGAGCGCCGACACTCACGGCGTCGTGCCCGATTCTGCCTGCACTGCCTTGAAGTGCGCCGTGAAGCTCGGCAACAGCAGCCGATTGCCGTAGCCGCTGAGGTGATCGGCATCGAAGAACAGCGGGTGCCCGTCGCGCATGCCGGCGCAACGCTGCGGCTCGCACAACACCGGCAACGGGTCCCAGACCGACGCATGCGGCAACCGCGCGGCGATCCGTTGCAGACTCTGCAGCACCGGTGCGCGGTAGCGTTCCATCGTGTCGCGCTGGATCTGCACGCCACGCGCGCAGATCGCGTTGCCGCGGTTGAACCAGTCCGAACAGCGATACGGCGGCGCGCGCAACAACGGCTTGGGCGCTTCGAACACGATGCGCACGCCGCGCTGCGCCAGCGGCTGCAGCAGCGCCACCGCCGCCTCCTCGCCGGAGGCGCGTACCGCCTGCGCCTGCGCACTGTCCTGCTCGGCCATCACCGCCGCCTCGTCGAACAGTTGGGTCTGCTCGGCCAGGCGCAGCAGCCGCAGCGCGGGCAGGAACAGCACATCGCCGTCGCGCGCCTGCGCCTGCACGTCGGCCAGGGTGCTGCGCTCGTAGGCCTGGCAACCGGCATGCGTCGCCTGCCAGGCCTGCAGGCCGACGATCGGACAGCCGCCGACGCCGTACAGGCGCACCGCCACGCCGCTCTGCAACGCGAAGCGGCGCAGCAGTTCGTTGTAGGCCAGCGCATGCGAATCGCCGGCGACGAACAGCTGCCCGCCATCGCGGTTATGCAAGTCGCAATCGCCGCGCTCGAACAGCTTGGCGCTGCCGACCTGCAGCTCCGCGCGTCCGGTCTTCAGCGTGCAATGCGGAAACTCCTTGCGCATGCCCTTGGCATACGCGTACCAGTCCAGCGGATGCCGGCTCACCGTGCTCAACGAGTAGTAGCGCTGCGTGTCCAGCAGCAGCGCATGCACGCCCGCGGCGAGCAGGATCAGGCCAAGCCCGGCGGCGATGGTCCGTGCCGGGGTGCGCATCCTGCCGATGCGGCCGCTGCGCCACGGCAGTTCCACCCAGCGGTACGACGCGATCGCCAGCGCCGCCATCAGCAGCAGCGCCAGCGCTTTGGCCAGCGCCGACTCCAGGCCGACGGTCCAGCGGAACAGCACGAAGACCGGCCAATGCCACAAGTAAAGCGAATACGAGACGCGGCCGATCGCCACCACCGCGCGCTGCGACAGCGCCCGCTTGATCCAGCCGGCCGGCGCGCCATGCAGCAATCCCAGCAGGCCCAGCGTGCCCAACACCGGCCACAGGCCATCGGGCCACGGCGAGTACCCGGGGCGCGCACGCCACAATCCGTAACCGACCAAGCCCAGCGCCAATGCCAGCAGCGGCGAACGCCAGTTCCAGGTCGCACGCGGCGCTGGCGCGGCGCCGGCATCGAAACGCCCGCTCAGCGCCAGTGCCTGGTACAGCAGCACACCGCTGCCCAGTTGCCAGAAGCGCGCGGTGGTCAGGTAGAACGCATCGCCGGCCTCGCCGCCGCCGCGGCTGCGCAGCAGCGCATACGCCAGCGAGCCGGCCGAGGCCAGCGCCACCAGCAGCGTCGACCACACGCGGCCGCGGCCGCCACGGTTCCAGGCCAGGAACAGCAACGGGAACAGCAGGTAGAACTGCTCTTCAACGCCCAGCGACCAGGTATGCGTATACGGATTGAACTCGGCCTTCGGCGAGAAATAATCGTTGCCGGTCGCGGCCAGCACCCAGTTGCTGAGGCCGACGAAGGCCATGCGCCCGGTCTTGGCGCTGGTCTCGCTCAACCAGGAGTCGGGAATGAACAGGCCGCTGGCCAGCGCGGTGATCAGCAGGCAGGCCACCAGCGCCGGCGCGATGCGGCGCATGCGCCGCGCATAGAACTGCGCGAACACGCCCAAGCTGCCGGCTGTGGGCAAGCGTTGCAGCGAGGCGCTGACCACGAAGCCGGAGATCACGAAGAACACGTCGACGCCGGTGAAACCGCCCGGCAGCCAGGCCGGATCCAGGTGGTAGGCGATGACCGCCAGCACCGCGAGCGCGCGCAGTCCATCGATATACGGCAGATAGCCGCCCGCCGCGTGTGCGGGCGATGACGTGCGCAGGCGCTCGTTCCCTGCGCTCCCCATCCCTGGGAAAGCCATGCTTACCAGACCAGATCGTCGGGGATCTGGTACTTCGGATCGGCGTAGGGATCTTCTTCGGCTGTGGCGTTCGGATCGACCCGCAACGCCACCGACGCCGGGAAGATCGCCTCGGCCTGATCCAGCAGCGCCGCCGTCACCAGCAGGTAGCGGCCGTTCTGCTGCAGCACGCCCAGCTCGCCGGCATTGAGCGCCTTGAGCTGCTCGGCGGTGACATAGATGCGCTTGATCTTGCCGCCATAGGGGAAGTGGCGGGCGATGTCGGCCTCGGCATGATTCAGCGCCTGGTCCTTCACCAGTTCGTCGAGCTTGGCCCGCGCCTCGCGGCGCAGCCGCGCCTGCTCCTGCTTGAGCCGTTCGGCCTCGATGCGCTCGTCCTTCTCGCGCTGCGCACGGATCGCATAGGCCTTGGCCAGGTCGATGTCCTCGCGCGTGCGCGGCGGCCGTGCGGCATGCGGCCGCGCCGGCTGTTGGCCAGGCGCGCCCTGCGGCCTGCCCGCACCCTGCGGACGGCCGCGGCCGTCGCCTGCCGCATGCGGAGGACGAGCGGCACCGTCGCCACGCGGACGGCCGGCGCCGTCATGCGCGCGTCCGCCACCGGGCTTGCCGGCGGCGTGCGGGCGCTCGCCACGCGCGCCGGCCGGCTTGTGGCCATGCGCCGGATGCTGGCCGGGCCGCCCGCGCGACGGCTGCGCGGGCGTGGCGTTGCGCTCTGGGCGTTCGGGTTTCGGCACAGGCTTGAAGCCCAGGCCCAGCAGCTGGTCGCGGAGGGTATCGCTCATCGTGGCAGGATCGGATCGGTATCAATAATGCGGAGGGGGTGGTTCGTCGGCGGCGTCGGCATACAGCGTGCTGCGCACCTTGCCCAGGTCTTCGAGCAGGTGGCGCAGCAGCACGGCGTTGCGTTGGCTTTCGGCGCGCGCCTCGGCCAACGCATCGCTGACCTCGGACAGCGCCTGCTCCTGGAAGGACAGGCGCGTCTCCAGCTCGATCAACCGATTCTCCAGCAGTCGATCCTGGGTGGAGAAATCATGTTTCACTGATCGAACGCCCGCGGCCGATGCCATAGTAAGCGAGGCCGAAGGTCTCGATTTCCTGCGGATCGTAGAGATTGCGGCCGTCGAACACCACCGCGTCGCCGAGCAGTTCCTTCATCCGGGTGAAATCCGGGCTGCGGAACTGCTTCCACTCGGTGACCACGACCAGCGCGTCGGCGCCTTCCAGCGCCGCGAAGGCATCCTCGCAGAAGCTCAGGTCGTCGCGTTCGCCGAAGATGCGCTTGGCTTCCTCGGTGGCCTCCGGATCGTAGGCACGCACCGTCGCCCCGGCCTCCCACAGCTGCGCCAGCAGGCGGCGGCTGGACGCGGCGCGCATGTCGTCGGTATTGGGCTTGAACGCCAGGCCCCACACCGCGAAGGTCTTGCCGGCCACGCTCTGGCCGCCGTAGTGGCGCTGGATCAGCTCGTACAGATGGCCCTTCTGCGCCTCGTTGACCGCTTCCACCGCGTCCAGCAGCTTGGCCTCGTGGCCGTACTGCTGCGCGGTGCGCGCCAGCGCCTGCACGTCCTTGGGGAAGCACGAGCCGCCGTAGCCGGCGCCCGGGTAGATGAAGTGCCAGCCGATGCGCGGATCCGAGCCGATGCCCTGGCGCACCTTCTCCACGTCGGCGCCGACCCGCTCGGCGATGTTGGCGATCTCGTTCATGAAACTGATCTTGGTCGCCAGCATCGCGTTGGCCGCGTACTTGGTCAGCTCGGCCGAACGCACGTCCATCTCCACGATGCGGTCGTGGTTGCGGTTGAACGGCGCGTACAGGCGGCGCAGGCGCGCGGCGGTGCCCGGCTTGCTGCTGCCGATCACGATGCGGTCCGGACGCATGCAGTCGGCGACGGCGTCGCCTTCCTTCAGGAACTCCGGATTGGACACCACGTCGAACTCGATCGTCTCGCCGCGCTTGTCCAGCTCGGCGGCGATCGCAGCGCGCACCTTGTCGGCGGTCCCGACCGGCACCGTCGACTTGTTGACCACCACGGTCGGTCCCTGGATGTGCTGGCCGATGGTGCGGGCCACCGCCAGCACGTACTGCAGATCGGCGCTACCGTCCTCGTCCGGCGGCGTGCCGACGGCGATGAACACGATATCTCCATGCGCGATGGCGCTGGCCGCGTCGGTGGTGAAGAACAGCCTCCGTGCGGCGTGATTGGCCTTGACCATCGGCGAGAGGCCAGGCTCGTAGATCGGGACCACGCCCTTGTTGAGCCCATCCACTTTGGCTTGGTCGATGTCCACGCACACCACGTGATGGCCTACCTCGGCCAGACAGGTTCCGGTGACAAGCCCGACATAGCCGGTGCCGAATATCGCTACGCGCATGTAATCTCCTTTCGGTTATTGAAGGATGCCCAACAGTTCGACGTCGAAGGTGAGCATGGAATCCGGGCCGATCGGGCCGCCCGGCGTGCCCTGCGGGCCGTAGCCCAGGTTCGACGGAATCCAGAAACGGTACTTGGAGCCGACCGGCATCAGCGCCACGCCCTCGCTCCAGCCCGGCACCACCTGGCTGAGCGAGAACTCGGCCGGCTGCCCGGTCTTGTACGAGCTGTCGAACACCTCGCCATTGAGCAGCTTGCCTTCGTAGTTCACCCGCACCTTGCTGGTCGGCATCGGCCGTTCGCCGCTGCCCTGGCGCAGCACCATGTACTGCAGGCCCGACGGCGTGGTGACCACGCCCTTCTGGGTCTTGTTCTGGGCCAGGAAGGCGTTGCCCTTCTCACGGTTCTCGGTCGACGCGGCGGCCTGCTTGGAGGCGCTGTAGGCCTGCAGCGTGGCGGCCGCCTGCTCCTGGGTCATCGCGGTGTCGCCCTTGGCGAACACGGTGCGTACCGCGCCCATCAAGGTGGCCAGATCGATCTCGTTCTGGATCCGCGCCAGCGACGGGCCGACCGCACGATCGCCGAGCATCAGGCCCACGTTCTGCTTGGACACCGGCGGCGGCTGGCTGCCCGGCGCCATGCCCGGAATCGGCTGCCCGGCGCGCGCGGCCATCTGCGTGCGCAATGCGGTATCGGTGGCCTGTGCCTGCTCGTCGGACAACAACGGCTTGCCGCCCTTGAACGCGTTCTCGATCGCGCGCTGCATGGCGTCAAGATCGATGTCCTGGGCGATGGGCTCGAACGAGCGCGCCACGTCCATGCCGATCGCATAGCTGACCTTCTGCTTCTCGCTGCTCAGCGCCGCCGGCTTGGCCGCAGCCGGGGCCTGCGCGGACGCGCTGCCCGCCACCATCGCCATCCCCATCAACAGCGACGCCACGGCGCCGCGCATTCCCATCTTCATTCGCTACTTTCCTGGAAGTGAATTAGAGGCGCCGCCATGGCGCAGAGGCCGCATTGTCGCATGCGCGGCAACGATATCGACCCGGATTCAATGTGATCCCGACTGCGCTTTCAGTTCGCGTTCGATGGCCGCACGCAGGGCCGGATCGTCCGGCGCGATCTTGCTGGGGAACTGCGCGACCACGCGTCCGTCGCGCGCGATCAGATACTTGTGGAAGTTCCAGCCCGGCGCCACGCCGGTGGCCTTGGTCAGCTGCTGGTACAGCGGCGTCGCCTCGGCGCCGAGCACATGCACCTTCTCGAACATCGGGAACTTGACCCCGTAGGTCAGCGTGCAGAATTCCTGGATCTGCTTCTCCGAACCGGGCTCCTGCCCCTTGAAGTCGTTGGACGGGAAACCGAGCACGCTGAAACCCTGCGCGGCGTAGCGCTGCTGCAGCTGCTCCAGGCCGTCGTATTGCGGGGTGAAGCCGCACTTGCTGGCGGTATTGACCACCAGCAGCACCTTGCCGCCGTAGGTCTTGTTCAGATTCACCTTGTCCTTGCCGGCCAGCGGACGGTAGTCCTGGTCCAGCAGCGACGCCGCCCAGGCACTGCCGACGGTGCCGGCAGCGGCCAGGATCGCGAGGAAAAACAAGCGTTTGGATAGTTTCATCGGGGCACCGTAAGGAGAAAGGGAAACGCGCAGGCACTAGGCCATGAGTTGGGGTGGTCGCTGTGTTGACATGACGTGTGACGGTGTTATAGTTAAATACAACACCACTCACCCAGAGCAGGGGAAATGATGAACCTCCAACGCATGCAGCGCAGCCTTCCGGCCATGGTCATCGTCGGCGCCCTGTTCTCGGTGAGCTGGGTCGGCGCCCAAGGTAGCCAGGGACGGTCGCCCGATTATGGCGCCAGCGAGCCGCAGGAAGACAGCCGCGCCCCTCCCGCCGCGCCCGCGCCGGTACGGCGGATGCGCGCATCGCTGTCGATGCCCTATTTCTCCTTCGCGCACACGCTGCGCCCACGGAGCTGACCATGAGCGATATCCAATGGAGCGATGGCGCTCCGATCTACCGCCAGCTGAAGGATCGCGTGATCGCGATGATGCTGGACGGCATCATCAAGCCCGGCGACGCGCTGCCCTCGGTGCGCCAGGTCGCCGCCGAATACCAGCTCAACCCGATCACCGTGTCGCGTGCCTACCAGGAACTGGCCGACGAGGCCCTGGTCGAGAAGCGCCGCGGGCTGGGCATGTTCATGACCGAGGAAGCGGCCAAGAAGCTGCGCGGCAGCGAACGCGACCGCTTTCTCAACGAAGAGTGGCCTCTGGTGCTGGAACGGATCCAGCGCCTGGGCCTGACATTGGAAGACTTGTTGCCACCGGGGAAAACACCATGACTGCCGCTGTCGCCGCATCCGAATCCGTCGTCTCCGCGCGCTCGCTGCGCAAGACCTACAACCACAAGCCGGCGCTGGCCGACACCTCCTTTGCGATCGCGCCGGGCCGCATCGTCGGCCTGATCGGTCCCAACGGCGCCGGCAAGACCACCGCCTTGAAAGCGGTGCTCGGCCTGACCGCGGTCGAGGGCGAACTGCGCGTACTGGGCATGGACCCGCGCAAGCAACGCAACGAGCTGATGAACGACGTGTGCTTCATCGCCGACGTGGCGGTGCTGCCGCGCTGGATGCGGGTGCGCGAGGCGATCGACTTCGTCGCCGGCGTGCATCCGCGCTTCGACCGCGCCAAGTGCGAGCGTTTCCTGGCCAACACCAAGCTCACCCCAAAGCTGCGCGTGCGCGAAATGTCCAAGGGCATGATCGTGCAGCTGCACCTGGCGCTGGTGATGGCCATCGACGCGCGCCTGCTGGTGCTCGACGAACCTACCCTGGGCCTGGACATCCTGTACCGCAAGGAGTTCTACCAGCGCCTGCTGGAGGACTACTTCGACGAACAGAAGACCATCATCATCACCACCCACCAGGTCGAGGAGATCGAGCACATCCTCACCGACGTGCTGTTCATCCGCGACGGCCGCATCGTGCTCAGCGCCGACATGGAACACATGGCCACCCGCTACACCGAACTGCTGGTGCCGGCCGAACGCATCGACGCGGCGCGCGCGCTGCAGCCGATCGACGAGCGCGGTCTTCCGTTCGGCAAGACCGTGTTCCTGTACGACGGCGTGCCGCAGGCGCAGCTGGCCGCGCTCGGCGAAACCCGCAACCCCGGCCTCGCCGACCTGTTCGTCGCCATCATGAAGGGGACCTACGCATGAACGCACCCGCCAAGTCCATCTCGCCGCTGTCCACCTTCAAGTGGCTGCTCAAGCGCGAATTCTGGGAACACCGCGGCGGTTTCCTGTGGGCGCCGGTCATCGCCGGCAGCGTGATCACCGTGCTGTACGCGATACTCGCGCTGATCGGCACCGTGGCCGGTCGCGGCGACAGCAGCAACGGCTTCAACATCGACGGCGGACCGGAGAAGCTGTACGAGATCATCGGTGCGGTCGGCGACGGCACCCTGCTGGCCGGCGTGGTCCTGGCCTGCGTCGTGCTGGGGTTCGTGGTGTTCTTCTACGCGCTGGGTTCGCTGTACGACGACCGCCGCGACCGCAGCGTGCTGTTCTGGAAGTCGCTGCCGCTGTCGGACGTGAACACGGTGCTGTCCAAGGCCGCCTGGGCGCTGCTGCTGGCGCCGATCGTGGCGATCGGGATCGGCCTGCTGATCGGCATCTGCCTGTGGCTGGTCACCGCGCTGACCCTATCGGTCAACGGCGTCAGCCAGAGCAGCGCGGTGTTCACCCACTCGCATCCGCTGCGCATCATCGGCGGCGTGCTGTCGAACCTGCCGATCTACGTAATGTGGTCGCTGCCGACCATCGGCTGGCTGATGTTCTGCTCGGCCTGGGCGCGCACCAAGCCGTTCCTGTGGGCGGTGCTGATCCCGGTCCTGGGCTGTGTGATGGCGAGCATGATGGGCATCCTGCCGATGCTGCACGTGAACCACAACGCGATCTGGTACACGGTGGTCTACCGCGGCCTGCTGAGCGTGCTGCCCGGCACCTGGCTGCCGGTACTCAGCGAGAGCGCGCCGCCAATGCAGATCGACGGTGCCCAGGACCTGGCCAACGCAATCCAACTCAGCGACGCCTGGCGCATCTTCCAGAGCGCCGACATCTGGATCGGCGCGGCGATCGGCGTGGCCTTCATCGTCGCGGCGATCTACCTGCGCCGCTGGCGCGACGAAGCCTGATCCGCAGCGTTCTCCCTTTCCCCATTCCCTCTTTGCATATGGAGTTCACGATGATGCGCAAGACCTTGCTGCTGTCCGCGCTGCTGCTGGTACCGGCCCTGGCCCTGGCCGACGAATGCCGGCATTCCGAGCCGCGCAACCTGAAACTGGACCTGGCGGGCGCCAAGAATGTGATCTTCGACGCGCAGCAGAACAACCTCAAGCTGACCGGCGCCAGCGGTGCCGCGTTCGAGCTGCGCGGCCGCGCCTGCGCCTCCGATGCGGACATGCTCAAGGAGCTGACCGTGCGCCAGCGCCGCGAAGGCGACACGCTGATCGTGACCCTGCAGCACGACGGCAAGATCCACGGCATCAGTTCGGGCACCCGCTACGCCTACCTGGACCTGGCCGGCAGCGTGCCGAGTTCCCTGCCCGTGCAGTTGCGCCTGGGCTCCGGCGATGCCGACATCGGCGGCGTGGCCTCGCTCGACGCCACGGTCGGCTCCGGCGACCTGCATGCGCACGGCGTGCGCGGCGCGGTCAGCGCCACGGTGGGATCGGGCGACATCGAACTGCGCGACATCGGCAGCCTCAGCCTGCCGACGCTGGGTTCGGGCGACGTCAAGGCGAGCCAGGTCGGCGGCGACGTCAAGATCGGCACCGTCGGCTCCGGCGACCTGACCGTGCACGGCGTGCGCGGCGCGGTGCAGATCGGCAGCATCGGCTCCGGCGATGCGCAGCTGCGCGACGTGACCGGCAGCGTGGCGCTGCAATCGATCGGCTCCGGCGACCTGGAAGTCAACGGCGTCGGTGGCAACCTCACCGTGGAGCGGGTCGGCAGCGGCGACATCCACCACAGCGGCGTGCGCGGCAGCGTCAACGTGCCCAAGCCGCGCTGAGCCGCGGCCTTCCCTTCTCGCTTCGACCGAGGACTCACCCATGCAGCATCGTTCCCTGCCGTTAGCCGGCATCGCCCTGATCGCGCTATTGGCCCTGGCCGCCTGCCAGCCCTCGACCCCGCAGTCGGACAGGACGACCAGCAACACGCCCAGCGCGCGCAGCCTGAGTTTCGACAATGGCGACATCACCCTGAAGGTGTCCGGGCAACCGCCGGCGACCATCACCCGCGCTGGCGAGTTGCTGATCGACGGCAAGCAGGTCGCGCTCGACGCTGAACAGCACGCCGTGCTGGCTCGCTATCGCGAACAACTCGGTGCGGTCGGCATGCAGGGCCTGGAGGTCGGCAAGCAAGGCGCGGCGCTGGGCGTGAAGGCAGCCGGCGACGCGCTGGCCGGGGTCATCAGCGGCAACACCGAGCATGTCGGCGAGCACATCGAGGCGCAGGCCGAGAAGCTCAAGCAGGAAGCGCTGAAGATCTGCGCGCAGGTGGCGACGCTGCGCCAGGCGCAGGACACGCTGGCGCAGAAAGTGCCGGCGTTCCGCCCCTACGCCAGCCTGGACGCCAGCGACATCAGCGACTGCGACAAATCGGTCAAGTAATTGCGGCGGTCCCGGCCTAAAATGGCCGGGACCCTCCTGCTCCGAATCGATCCATGAAGAAGACGCTAGTCGCCTGGTTTTCCCTGATCGCGCTGTGCCTGCTGCTGGCGGCGTGCGGCGCGCGCGACGGCGCAGCTTCGTCCTCGCGCGCCGAACGCGGCAAGCCGCGCGTGTCGGTGGACAGCATGACCGTAATGCTGCGCCGCGCGCCGGCCGCCAACGCCTCGATCGGCCCCGACGGCAGCCTGCGCATCGACGACATCGAACTGCCGCTGCCGCAGGCGCAACGCACCCAGCTGCAACAGCTGTTCATGCACTTGCAGATGCAGCGCCAGCGCACCCTGGAAACCGCGCCGCCGGACCCGAACATGCGCTCGGTCGGCTTCGCCACCACGCCGGAGATCAGCGCGCTGCAGAGCGCGTTGCTGCACGACATCCCGTCGCTGCAGCCGTACCAGGAAAGCTTCGGCAACCTGCAGGCGGAGCGGCGCTGAAGTAGCTGGCGCCTGCCGCACACACGCCATCGGTCGCGACCGCGGCGGTGACGATGGACGTGCAACGCCGGATCTTGTTGCGGCTGAAGCCGCTCCTACAGTGCACCCGGACATTCCAGCGCAGCCTCCCCTGTAGGAGCGGCTTCAGCCGCGACAAGCACGGTGGCAAAGGTTCCGGCTTCGATACCGTCGGGGCTGAAGCCCCCTCCTACAGTGCATCTACCTGGCGATCCCATAACCCAGTTGTGGGAGCGACTTCAGTCGCGACGCGCGAAGCCATGAAGGTGCAGGTTTCGGAACTCTGTTGTGGCTGATTGGCGGATATGCCGGAAGCTCATCTAGCGGCTCCGGTTACGCCTCTAGCGGCGGCCTCCAGGCCCCCTAGAATCGCTCTCAAACCGCGATACACCATCCCCGCATGGCACAGCACCCGCCGCACCATGCGGGCACGCCTCAGCCGCCGCCGCCCGCGCCGGCGTGGATGCCGCCCTTGGTCAGCGCCGCCGGGTCGAGCAGCTTGCGCAATTCGGCTTCGCCCAGGCCGCTGTCCTCCAGCGCGATCTCCAACACCGGGCGGTTCTCCTTGTAGGCGCGCTTGGCGATCGCCGCCGCTTTTTCGTAGCCGATGATCGGATTCAGCGCGGTGACCAGGATCGGATTGCGGTCCAGGGTCTCGCGGACCCGATCCTCGCGCACCTTCAGCCCGGCGATCGCCGAATCGGCCAGCAGCCGCGACACGTTGGCCAGCAGGTTGATCGAATCCAGCAGGTTGGCCGCGATCAGCGGCAGCGCCACGTTCAACTGGAAGTTGCCGGTCTGCCCGGCCACGGTGATCGCGGTGTGGTGGCCGATGACCTGCGCGCAGACCATCACCGTGGCCTCCGGAATCACCGGATTGACCTTGCCCGGCATGATCGAGCTGCCCGGCTGCAGCGCCGGCAATTCGATCTCGCCGAGGCCGGCCAGCGGTCCGGCGTTCATCCAGCGCAGGTCGTTGGCGATCTTGATCAGCGCCACTGCCAGCGCATTGAGCTGGCCGGACAGTTCCACCGCATCGTCCTGCGCCGCCAGGCCTTCGAACTTGTTGTCGGCGCTGTCGAACTTGCAGCCGGTCAGCGCGGACAAGGCCTTGGCCACCTTGCCGCCGAAGCGCGGATCGGCATTGATCCCGGTGCCGATCGCGGTGCCGCCCAGCGGCAGCCGGCGCAGCCGCTTGAGGCTGTCCTGCAGTCGCTCCTGCGCCGAGGCCAGCTGCGCCGACCACGCGCCGAACTCCTGGCCGAAGGTCAGCGGCATCGCATCCATCAGGTGCGTGCGCCCGGTCTTGACCACTTTATCCAGTTGCTTGGCGCGCTTGTCGATGACCTTGCGCAGGTGCTTCAACGCCGGCAGCAGCTGTTCCTGCGTGGCGAGTTGGGCGGAGACGCGGATCGCGGTCGGCACCACGTCGTTGGAACTCTGGCCGAGGTTGACGTGGTCGTTCGGATGCACCGCCGGCGCGCCCGGCTTGGCCGCGCGCGAAGCCAGCGTGGCGATGACCTCGTTGGCGTTCATGTTGGACGAGGTACCCGAGCCGGTCTGGTAGATGTCGATCGGGAAGTGCGCATCGTGCCTGCCGTCGGCCACCTCCAGCGCGGCCGCCTGCACCGTCTTGGCCACGGCCTTGGGCAGCAGCTCCAGGTCGGCGTTGACCCCGGCCGCGGCGGCCTTGATCAGGCCCAACGCGCGGATGAAGCCGCGCGGCATCGGCTGCCCGGACACCGGGAAATTCTGCACCGCACGCTGGGTCTGGGCACCCCACAGCGCCTCGGCCGGCACCTGCAACTCGCCCATGCTGTCGTGCTCGACCCTGAATTTGTCGCTCATTGCGCAATCTCCACATCTGCATAAGAGGAATTCCACCCGGCGCTGTCGCGAGGGACGTCCGGGAAGGCAGGCTGGCGGAGCTGCGGCTGGCGCAGGCATTATCCGCGGCACAGCGCCCGGCGTCAGCAGTGTGCGCCAAGGGTTGTTAGCAAGGCCTGGAGGCACGGCGCAGCGGCCGCACGGCGATGTGGATGGAATGCATCATCCAGCCATGCCGCTGCCGATGCATGCCTCGCGGATGTCGGAGTCTTGGCCAGTACCGCGCAGGAAGTGAAGCAGCGGCCAGGCATTGGCCGAGCGAGCCAAGAGCTTCTGGCACGAATGCGATCGGATCGAACGCGGGAATCGGCCGGCGGTGGCGAAGGCCCGGGCACTTCGGCAGCGGCCGGCGCGACATCGCCGCGCGGCCGGGTTCCCGATCCAGGCGCAGCGGCGGCCGCCTTGCAGCCGGCCGCCGCGAGCTGCGGTTACTGGCGGTTGCTCTGGAAAACCAGGTTGTTGTAGGTCTTCAGCAGCCGTCCCGGCGAGCCTTCCGGCGCCAGCGTCGGGTTGTCCAGCCAGCCCTGTTCCATGCGGCTGTACGGGGTCTTGTCGACGACCCGCTTGATCCGCGCCTTGCCTTCCTTGCGGAAGTTCTCCGCGGCGGTTTCGAAACTGTTCCAGTCCAGCTTGCCCGGTTCCTGGTCGGCGACCTTGGCGTGCGCTTCGTCGGACAGCGTGTTGAAGCCGTCGAGCAAGGCCGTAGCCTTGGCCGTATCGAACGCATCCTCCTGCAACAGGGCGACGATGTCCTTGGCCTCGAGCATCATCGACATCCGGTAGAAGTCGCGGGTGCGGCCTTCGGCCTTTTCCATGGCCTTCAGCTGCTCGCGCTGCGCGGCGTCGTTCTGCGCATCCAGTTCGGCGCTGAACGCATGGCTCGCCTCGGAAAACTCGGACAGGGCCGCCATCAGCGGCGCATGCAGTTGCTTGCCCTTGGCGAATCCGTCGTCCTGATAGTCCTCGCGCTCGTAGTAATCGCGCACCTGGTTGCCGAGCGGCTGCAGCGTCTTCAGCGCCGTCGCGTAACGCTTCGCGGCGGCATCCAGGGCCGGCAGCAGCGGTTTGGCGGCGACCGCCTGCTGCATCGGCGCATCGCAGACCTTCATGTCGTACTCGTCGATCTTGGCCGGCCCGTAGACGCTCGTCTCCTTGCCGGTGGGGCCGGCGGCGGGATCCTTCATCCAGCCGACATAGGACTGGGCACCGCGGTGGATGTCCGCATCCACCTTGTTGAAGCACTCGATGTACGCGTTGAGCTTGATGGTCAGCGCCTCGTGCGGATCGCTCGCGGTGTGATCGGCAGGCGCCTTGCCGTCGGCCGCGGCGGCTGGCGTGGCCGACGGTTTGCCGCCGCAGGCGACCAGGAAAACGGAGACGGCAGCGGCCAGCGCAGCCAGGCGGAAGCGGGAAGTCATAGGAGCACGTCCTTGTTGAAAACGGTTACAGCCGCGCATTTTAGCAACACGCATTTGTCATGCGCCAGCGCACACACGTCGCGGAACAGGACGTCGGTCCGCCGCGGCGGTCGTGCCCCGCGAGCGCCCGCCTGCTCGCCGATGTGCTGCGGCCGTCGGCACGGCATGGCCGGTGCGCGGCCGGCGTAGAATATCCGCCCCACCGCTGCCGCCCTGCCCCTGCCCATGTCGGATTCCGCCCTGCTCGCCCTGTCCCCGCTCGATGGCCGCTACGCCGGCAAGGTCGATGCCCTGCGGCCGATCTTCTCCGAATACGGCCTGATCAAGGCCCGGGTGAAGGTGGAAATCGAATGGCTGCTGGCGCTGGGCGCCGAGCCGGGCATCGCCGAGCTGCCCGCGTTCTCGGCGGCCGCCACGCAGCGGCTGCGCGCGCTGGCAGACGGCTTCGGCGTCGAGCACGCGGCGCGGGTCAAGCAGATCGAGCGCACCACCAACCACGACGTGAAGGCGGTGGAGTACTTCATCAAGGAGCAGCTCAAGGACGACGCCGAACTCGGCCCGGCGCTGGAATTCGTGCATTTCGCCTGCACCAGCGAGGACATCAACAACCTCAGCTACGGGCTGATGCTGGAGCAGGCGCGGCGCGAGGTGCTGCTGCCGACGCTGGACGGCGTCGCCGCCACCCTGCGCGCGCTCGCCCATGCCCAGGCCGCGCAGCCGATGCTGTCGCGCACCCACGGCCAGACCGCCTCGCCGACCACGCTGGGCAAGGAGATCGCCAACGTGGTCGCGCGCCTGGAACGCCAGCGCCGGCAGATCGCCGCGGTCGAGCTGACCGGCAAGATCAACGGCGCGGTCGGCAACTACAACGCGCACGTGGCCAGCTATCCGGACGTGGACTGGCAGGCGTTCGCGCAGCGCTTCGTGGAAGGCCTGGGCCTGGTGTTCAACCCCTACACCACCCAGATCGAGCCGCACGACAACGTCGCCGAACTCGGCGATGCCACCCGCCGCGCCAACACCATCTTGATCGACCTGGCCCGCGACATCTGGGGCTACATCTCGCTCGGCTACTTCAAGCAGAAGCTCAAGGAAGGCGAAGTCGGCTCCTCGACCATGCCGCACAAGGTCAACCCGATCGACTTCGAGAACGCCGAAGGCAACTTCGGCATCGCCAATGCGCTGTTCGAGCACTTCAGCGCCAAGTTGCCGATCAGCCGCTGGCAGCGCGACCTCACGGACTCCACCGTGCTGCGCGCGCTCGGTACCGCGTTCGGCCACACCCAGGTGGCGCTGGATTCGCTGGCCAAGGGCCTGGGCAAGCTGACCGTCAATCCCGAGCGCCTGGATGGCGACCTCGACGCCGCCTGGGAAGTGCTGGCCGAAGCCGTGCAGACGGTGATGCGCCGCCACGGCCTGCCCAATCCGTACGAGCAGCTCAAGGCGCTGACCCGCGGCCAGGGCATCACCGCCGCCTCGATGCAGGCCTTCGTCGAAACCCTGGAACTGCCGGAGGACGCCAAGCAACGCCTGCGGGTGCTGACCCCGGGCGGCTACATCGGCCTGGCCGAGCGCCTGGCGCGCGCGATCTGAGCCAGACGCGCCGGCCACCCCCTCGCCGGCGCGGCAACACCGCCTTCGAACCCCGACAAGGAGATATGCGATGACACGGAATCTGTTTCTCTGCCTGCCGCTACTGGCGTTGGCAGCCTGCACACAGCAGCCCTCGCCCTCCGGCACCGATGCCGCCGTTGCAACCACACCTGCAGCGGCCGCGCCTGCCGCCGCCACGACGGCCGCGGCATCGATCGCGCCGGTGCCTGCAGTCCCCAGCATGTCGGCACAAGCGACGAGCGACGCGCAGGCCAGCGGCCAGCCGAACGGCGAACGCCCGACGCTGCTGGTGACCTCGACCAGCGGCACGATTGACTGCGACGGCCACAACGTGGACATCACCGGCCGCGATGCCAGGCTCGTGCTGCGCGGACAGTGCGGCATGATCGCGTTGCTGGGCGCGAACGGCACCTTGCAGATCGAGCATGCCGAAGGCGTGCGCGTGGTCGGCGACAACGCGCAGGTGGTCATGCGCAGCGACACCAAGAATGTCGAGCTGTTCGGCCGCCACGGCAACCTGCAGATGGGCCGCATCGAGACACTGGCGGTGCCGGGCGACGAAAACCAGTTGCGCGCGGTCGCCATCGGCTCGGCGACCCTGCACGGCAGCAAGAACCAGCTCACCCAGCAAACCGGCACGGCACAGGTCCAGGACTACGGCCGCGACAATCAGATCGCCGGCAACTGAGCGTGCCGACGCCACGCGGCCGGCCGCCCGCGGCCGGACCGCGCAGCGCGCTCAGGTCCTGACGAAAATCTCCACGCGCCGGTTCAACTGCCGTCCGGCGGGATTGTCCTGACCTTGCAACTGGTTCGGCGCCACCGGGCGCGACTCGCCGTAGCCCTTGGCGGACGCCTTCAGCGCCAGTCCGCGCGCCCGTAGCGCCTCGAGCACCGCCGCGGCACGGCGTTCGGACAAGGCCTGGTTGTAGTCGTCGCCGCCTTTGCTGTCGGTATGCCCGCCCACTTCCAGATCGCGCGCCTGCACGGTACCGAGCGCGGTCGCCAGCGTGTCGAGCACCTTTGCGGCATCGGCGCGGATCTGCGACTTGTCGAAGTCGAACAGGACCCGATCGTTCAAGGTGATCAGATAGCCGCATGGCGCGCCGGGCGGTGCGAACTTGCGCAGCGGCGGGAAGCGCCCGGCCGGTGGCACCTTGGGCAGCGGCGCCATCGCCATCTTGCGCCCGGGCGTGCCGATCATGCCGGTGCCGTCGCCGTTGTTGCGGATCATTTCGTGCTCACCGTTCCAGGTGCCGGAACCGTCGGCATTGATGGTCACCAGGCCTTCGGGTCCGTTCCAGGTGCCACTGCCGTCGCCATTGTTCTGGATCAGGCCGCTGCCGCCGTTCCAGGTGCCTGCGCCCCTGCCATCCAGCGTGATCAGGCCGGCCGGGCCGTTGTAACTACCAGACCCATCCGCCTGCACCCGCACGATCGCGTCCTCGCCGTCGCCGACGGTGCCGTTGATGGTGCCGCTGCCGTCGGCGTTGACCTGCACCAGGCCGCCCTCGAAATTGGCCGTGCCGCTGCCGTCGGCGTTGATCTTGAACAGGCCGTCCTCGCCGTTGCGCAGCAGATTGCCCTGCGCATCGACGCCGGTGATGCCGGCATCGTTGACCAGCACGCCGTCGCCAGCGCAGCGCGCCGGCGCGATGCTGACGCCCTGGATCGGATCCAGCGCGCCCTTCATCGAAGCTTCCAGCGCACGCTGCGCAGGCGTCACCCCGAGGATTTCCGGGACCACGATCAGCGGAATGGCCGGGAACTCCGGCACGTCCGCCGCAGCGGCGGGCGCGGTGTCGGGCGTGGCAGAGGCCTTGGCCGCAGCAGCTGCGGGCGCGGACGGCGCGGACGGCGTACCAGGCTTGTCCGCGGCCCCACACCCGGCCAACAACAACGACGACAGCAAGATCGGCAGTGAACGCATTCCCTTCCCTCCTGGTCCTGAGGCGCGCACTTCAGCTTGCGCGCAGGCCGCTTGTCAAACCGGCGCCGCAGCGGCGGGCGAACTGCAACGGCACGGGCACGGCGCCAGCCGCGCTTCCGCAAGCACGCCGCCGGACCCGCCGCCATGCACGGACAACGCAGCAGGCGGCGGGCTGGGCGACAATGGCGGCCATCGCCGGCCTTCACGTCGGCCTCGCCCCTGCCGGACTGCCTGCCCATGAAGAAAACCGCCCCGTTCCCGATCGAAATCGACGCCATCCGGCAACAGCCGCTGGGCATGCCCGCCGCGCGCTTCCTGCGCGACTACTGGCACAAACGCCCGCTGCTGATCCGCAATGCCTTCCCCGGCTTCGTCTCGCCGATCGAGCCGGGCGACTTGGCCGGCCTGGCCTGCGAAGAGGCCGCGCTGTCGCGGCTGATCGTGCACGACCGGGCAAGCGACCGCTGGAGCGTGCGCAGCGGGCCGTTCCAGGAAAGCGAATTCCCCGGCATGCCCGACCACGACTGGACCCTGCTGGTGCAGGACGTCGACAAATGGGACCCGGACATTCGCGCCCTGCTCGAGCAGTTCCGCTTCCTGCCGCGCTGGCGCGTGGACGACGTGATGGTCAGCTTCGCCGCGCCCGGCGGCTCGGTCGGCGCGCACGTGGACCATTACGACGTGTTCCTGCTGCAGGCGCAGGGCCACCGCCGCTGGCAGATCGACGCCAGCGCCTCGATGGGCCGCACGGCGCCGCCGACCGACTTCCGCGAGGACGTCGAGCTGAAGCTGCTGCGCAGCTTCAGCCCTACCCACGACTGGGTGCTCGGCCCCGGCGACATGCTGTACCTGCCGCCGCTGGTGCCGCACCACGGCGTCGCCGAAGACGCCTGCCTGACCTTCTCGGTGGGCACGCGCGCGCCGTCCTCGGCCGAACTGATCGGCGACTACCTGGACACCCTGATCGACGGCGCCGACGAGGCGCTGCGCTACCACGACGAGGACCTGCAGGTGCCGGCCGATCCGTACGAGATCGATGCGGCGGCGATGGGCCGCGTGGTCGAGGCGCTGAACGCGCTGCGCATGAACGATCCCGACCGCCTCGGCGCCTGGTTCGGCCGCTTTATCACCACCTACCGCGCCGCCGGCGAGATCCTGCCGCCGGCCAACCCGCCGGCGCCGCAGGAAGTGGCCGCGGCGCTCGAGCAGGGCCTGATCCTGCAGCGCCACCCGTGGGCGCGGCCGGCCTGGCGCCGGGCCACGCGCGGCGCCACCCTGTTCTGCAGCGGCCTGGAATTCGCCCTGCCGATCAAGGACGCGCGGCGCCTGGCCGCGGCCGAGCACCTCGACGGCAGCGACTACGCGGCGCTGTCCGCGGCTGGCCGCGACACCCTGCTGCAGTTGGTCGAGGCCGGCTTCTACCAGCCGCTGGACGAGGCCGAGCACGGCGACGAGGATGCCGACGCGCAGCACTGAGCCGCCCGCCATGCCCGCCGCCCCAGGCTTCCGCATCGAAACGCTCGACCCGGCCCGCCAGGCCGGCGAACTGCGCGCGCTGCGCGAGCAGGCCGGCGTGCCGGCGCCTGCGGATGCGGCCGGCCAGGCCCTGGATGCGCTGAGCCACCACGTGCTGGCGCGCGCCGACGACGGCCAGCCGCTCGGCAGCGTGCGGCTGAGCCCCGAGCAGCGCATCGACGGCATGGCGGTGCTGCCGGCCTGGCGCGGCCGCGGCGTCGGCAGCGCGCTGCTGGCCGCGCTGATCGAGGAGGCGCAGCGCCGGCGCTGGCGGCGCCTGGACCTGCAGGCGCCGCCGGCCACGCTCGATTTCTACGCGCGGCACGGCTTCCTGCCGCTCGGCGCGCGCAGCGCCGACGCCCATGGCGGCGGCGAACGGCAACCGATGCGGCGCGTCCTCGGCGCCGCCGCTGCGGTGGAGGATGCGACCACGGCGATCGCGGCCAGCGCCGCGGTGGTCGCGCAGGCGCGGCGCCAGTTGCTGATCTACAGCCGCGCACTGGATCCGGGCCTGCTGGACAGCGCGCCGCTGCTCGATCAACTGCGCCGCTTCGCGGTGGCCGCGCACGACAAGCAGGTGCGCGTACTGCTGCACGACGCGGCCGCCCCGCAACGCGCCGCCGCGCCGCTGCTGGCCCTGGCGCAACGCCTGCCCAGCGTGTTCCGCTTCCGCGAAGTGGTCGATCCGGTGGACCAGGGCTACGCCGCGGCGTACCTGGTCAACGACGGCGGCGGCTACTACTTCCGTGCGCTGGGTCACCGTTACGACGGCGAGACCGACCTGCTCGGCGGCGGCCGTGCGCGCCAGCTGCGCGAGGCGTTCGCGCGGGTCTGGGAGCGCTCGCGCGACTGCAGCGAGCTGCGCGCGCTGGGCTGGTAGCGCCGCGCGGCCGCTGCCGATGGCGCGACGAATGAACCCCGCGTAGCCCCTGTGTATCCGAAATGCACACCCCGGCTTGCGCATGGGGGTATAATTTTTTCGCTTGATTACGCCCGCGCAGGCCACGCGTCCGCCGGTTCCAACCGCAAGCCAACCCACAAAGCGACCCGACCCCACCATCGTGGACAATCTCCTAAAGCAGTTTGCGCAGTCATCGCAACTCGCCGGCGGCAATGCCGCCTATATCGAAGACCTGTACGAGCAGTACCTGGTCTCTCCCGACAGCATCGACCCCAAGTGGAAGACCTACTTCGACGGCTTCCAGGGCCGCGACGCCGGTGACGTTCCCCACTCCGCGGTCATCGCGCACATCGCCAGCGCAGCGCGCCAGGCCGCCAACAGCGGCACCAGCCCAGGCGGCGACGAGCGCGAGCGCCATGTCGGCCGACTGATCACCGCCTACCGCTCGCGCGGCCACCTCGGCGCCCGGCTCGATCCGCTGGGGCTGACCCCGCCGATCAATCCGCCGGACCTGGGCCTGCCGTTCCACAGCCTGTCGGAAAGCGACCTGGGCAGCGAGTTCAGCACCGGCGGCCTCGGCGGCCAGCCGCGGATGAAGCTGCGCGACCTGCTGGCGCGGCTGAAGGCGACCTACACCGGGTCGATCGGCAGCGAATTCATGCACATCCCCGAATTCGAGCAGCGCCAGTGGATCTACCAGCGGCTGGAGAACGCCGGCGGCAACATCGCCGGCGACGCCGACAGCCGCCGCCGCACGCTGGAGCGGATCACCGCCGCCGAAGGCCTGGAGCGCTACCTGCACACCAAGTACGTCGGCCAGAAGCGCTTCTCGCTGGAAGGCGGCGATGCGCTGATCCCGATGATGGACGTGGTGGTGCGCCGCGCCGGCGCCGATGCGGTCAAGGACATCGTGGTCGGCATGGCCCACCGCGGCCGCCTCAACGTGCTGGTCAACACCCTGGGCAAGAACCCGCGCAAGCTGTTCGACGAGTTCGAAGGCAAGTTCGAGCACGCCCACGACGATCGCGCCCACACCGGCGACGTCAAGTACCACATGGGCTTCTCCGCCGACGTGGCGGTGGCCGACGGCAATTCGGTGCACCTGGCGCTGGCGTTCAACCCCTCGCACCTGGAAATCGTCGACCCGGTCGTGGTCGGCAGCGTGCGTTCGCGCCAGGAGCGCTACGGCGACGCCGCGCGCAAGACGGTGCTGCCGGTGGTGATCCACGGCGACGCCGCGTTCGCTGGCCAGGGCGTGGTGATGGAGCTGTTCCAGATGTCGCAGGCGCGCGGCTTCGCGGTCGGCGGCACCGTGCACATCGTCATCAACAACCAGATCGGCTTCACCACCAGCGCCCGCGACGACGCCCGCTCCACGCTGTACTGCACCGACGTGGCGAAGATGATCGGCGCGCCGGTGTTCCATGTGAACGGCGACGATCCGGACGCGGTGGCGTTCGTGGCCAACCTGGCCTACGACTTCCGCCAACAGTTCAAGAAGGACGTGGTCATCGACCTGGTCTGCTACCGCCGCTGGGGCCACAACGAGGCCGACGAGCCGGCGGCGACGCAGCCGGTGATGTACCAGACCATCCGCAAGCACAAGACCACCCGCGAGCTGTACGCCGCGCAGCTGGAAAGCGAAGGCGTGATCCAGGCCGGTCAGGCGCAGGCGCTGGTCGACAGCTACCGCAACAAGCTCGATTCGGGCGAGTACACCACCGAGCTGGCGACCCGCAAGCCGGACGAGTTCGCCATCGACTGGAGCAACTACCTGTCCGGCAAGCTCGCCGACAAGGTCGACACCACGGTCAAGCGCAAGACCCTGGACCAGCTCGCCAAGATCATCACCACGATCCCGGCCGGCGTGGAACTGCATCCGCGCGTGGCCAAGATCTACGACGACCGCGTGAAGATGGCCGCCGGCGACCTGCCGGGCGACTGGGGCTTCGCCGAGAACCTGGCCTACGCCACCCTGCTCGGCGAAGGCCACAAGCTGCGCCTGGTCGGCCAGGACGCCGGCCGCGGCACGTTCTTCCACCGTCACGCGATCCTGCACGACCAGAAGACCGACAGCTATTACCTGCCGCTGCGCCAGCTGGTCGAGAACCCGGAAGACGCCACCGTGATCGACTCGCTGCTCAGCGAGGAAGCGGTGATGGGCTTCGAGTACGGCTACTCGACCACCGATCCCAATGCGCTGTGCATCTGGGAAGCGCAGTTCGGCGATTTCGCCAACGGCGCGCAGGTGGTGATCGACCAGTTCATCGCCGCCGGCGAAGCCAAGTGGGGCCGCATCAGCGGGCTGTCGCTGTTCCTTCCTCACGGCTACGAAGGGCAAGGCCCGGAGCACAGCTCCGCGCGCCTGGAGCGCTTCCTGCAGCTGTGCGCGCTGGAGAACATGCTGGTCTGCGTGCCAACCACGCCGGCGCAGTGCTTCCACATGATCCGCCGGCAGATGCGCATGACCACGCGCAAGCCGCTGGTGGTGATGACGCCCAAGTCGCTGCTGCGCCACAAGCTGGCGGTGTCGAGCCTGGAAGAACTGGCCGACGGCGAGTTCCAGCACCTGATTCCGGATGCGAAGGCCGATCCGAAGCAGGTCAAGCGCGTCGTGGCCTGCTCGGGCAAGGTCTACTACGACCTGCTCGAGGACCAGACCAAGCGCGGCCAGGACGACGTCGCCATCCTGCGCGTGGAGCAGCTGTACCCGTTCCCGCGCGAGCTGCTGGCCGCGGAGCTGAAGCGCTACAGCAACGCCACCGACCTGGTCTGGTGCCAGGAAGAACCGCAGAACCAGGGCGCCTGGTACCAGATCAAGCACCACCTGCAGGCCTGCCTGGCCGACGGGCAGAGCCTGCATTACGCCGGCCGCCCGCGCTCGCCGTCTCCCGCTGCCGGCCATTTCGCCGAGCACCTGGAAGAGCAGCTGAAGCTGGTCGCCGACGCGCTATTGAATCCGTTCAACGACCAAGTCGCTGAATAAACCTCCTTCCCCTTCCAAAAGACCCACTAGGACGCCCTCTGCAATGGCCACCGAAGTCAAAGTTCCGGTACTGCCCGAATCCGTATCCGATGCCACCATCGCCAGCTGGCACAAGAAAGCCGGCGACGCGGTCAAGCGCGACGAGAACCTGGTGGACCTGGAGACCGACAAGGTCGTATTGGAAGTGCCCTCCCCGGTCGACGGCGTGCTGAAGGAGATCAAGTTCGAGGCCGGCGCCACCGTGACCAGCTCGCAGATCCTGGCGATCATCGAGGAAGGCGCGACCGCCGCTGCGGCTCCGGCCGAGGCCAAGGTCGCCGACGCACCGAAGGCGGAAGCGCCGAAGGCCGCCGCTGCCGAAGCGCCGAAGGCGGCCAAGGTCGAGTCGGCCAAGGCCGCAGGCGACGTCTCCAGCCTGCCCCCGGGCGCGCGCTTCTCGGCGATCACCGAAGGCGTGGATCCGGCCCAGGTCGACGGCACCGGCCGCCGCGGCGCGGTGACCAAGGAAGACATCCTCAACTACGCCAAGAACGGCGGTGCCGGCAAGGCCGCCGGCGCGCGTCCGGAAGAGCGCGTGGCGATGACCCGCGTGCGCAAGCGCATCGCCGAGCGCCTGATGCAGTCGAAGAACTCGACCGCGATGCTGACCACCTTCAACGAGGTCAACCTGGCCAAGGTCTCGGCCGCGCGCAAGGAGCTGCAGGACGAGTTCCAGAAGGCCCACGGCATCAAGCTCGGCTTCATGAGCTTCTTCGTCAAGGCCGCCGCCAACGCGCTGCAGCGCTTCCCGCTGGTTAACGCCTCGATCGACGGCGAAGACATCATCTATCACGGCTACAGCGACATCTCGATCGCGGTCTCGACCGAGAAGGGCCTGGTCACGCCGGTGCTGCGCAACGTCGAGCGGCAGTCGTTCGCCGAGATCGAGAAGGGCATCGCCGACTACGCCAAGAAGGCGCGCGGCGGCAAGTTGAGCCTGGAAGAACTGCAGGGCGGCACCTTCACCGTGACCAACGGCGGCACCTTCGGCTCGCTGCTGTCGACCCCGATCATCAACCCGCCGCAGAGCGCGATTCTGGGCATGCACGCGATCAAGGAGCGTCCGATCGCCGAGAACGGCCAGGTCGTGATCGCGCCGATGATGTTCCTGGCGCTGTCCTACGACCACCGCATCATCGACGGCAAGGACTCGGTGCAGTTCCTGGTCGACATCAAGAACCAGCTGGAAAACCCGGGCCGGATGCTGTTCGGTCTGTAAGCGCCTGAAGCCCCTCTCCCACCGGGAGAGGGGTTGGGGTGAGGGTACGACCGCACTGGACATCGCCCAGCGCCCACCCTTCAAAGCACCCCCGCAGCTCGCTCCGCTCCGCCGCACCCTCATCCGGCGCTACGCGCCACCTTCTCCCGGCGGGAGAAGGGAAAGGCAAAGGAATCTGAAATGGCTGAAAACTTCGACGTCGTCGTCATCGGTGCCGGTCCGGCCGGTTATCACGCTGCAATCCGCGCCGCACAGCTGGGCATGAAGGTCGCCTGCATCGACGCGGCCCTGGGCAAGGACGGCAAGCCGGCGCTGGGCGGCACCTGCCTGCGCGTGGGCTGTATCCCGTCCAAGGCGCTGCTGGATTCCTCGCGCCAGTTCTGGAACATGGGCCACCTGTTCGGCGAGCACGGCATCAGCTTCAAGGACGCCAAGATCGACGTCGAGGCGATGGTCGGGCGCAAGGACAAGATCGTCAAACAGTTCACCGGCGGCATCGCGATGCTGTTCAAGGCGAACAAGATCACCCCGTACTACGGCTTCGGCGAGCTGCAGGCGGGCAATGTGGTCAAGGTCAAGCAACACGACGGCAGCGAGGTGGAGCTCAAGGGCACCAACGTGATCATCGCCGCCGGTTCGGATTCGATCGAACTGCCGTTCGCCAAGTTCGACGGCGCCACCATCGTCGACAACGTCGGCGCGCTCGACTTCGCCGAAGTGCCCAAGCGCCTGGCGGTGATCGGCGCCGGCGTGATCGGCCTGGAGCTGGGCAGCGTGTGGAAGCGCCTGGGCGCCGAGGTCACCATCCTCGAGGCGCTGCCGGACTTCCTGGCCCTGGCCGATGCCGAAGTGGCCAAGACCGCGCTGAAGGAATTCAAGAAGCAGGGCCTGGACATCAAGCTGGGTGCCAAGGTCTCCAAGACCGAGGTCACCGGCAAGGGCAAGAAGCAGGAAGTCGTCGTCACCTATACCGATGGCGAAGGCGAGAAGAGCCTGACCGTGGACAAGCTGCTGGTGGCCGTGGGCCGCCGTGCCGCGACCAAGGGCCTGCTGGCCGAAGGCACCGGGGTCAAGGTCAACGAGCGCGGCCAGATCGAGGTCGATGCGCATTGCCACACCGGCGTCGACGGCGTGTGGGCGATCGGCGACTGCGTGCGCGGGCCGATGCTGGCGCACAAGGGCTTCGAGGAAGGCATCGCGGTCGCCGAACTGATCGCCGGCCTGCCCGGCCACGTCAACTTCGACACCATTCCGTGGGTCATCTACACCGAGCCGGAAATCGCCTGGGTCGGCAAGACCGAGCAGCAGCTCAAGGCCGAGGACGTGCCGTACAAGACCGGCAGCTTCCCGTTCGCGGCGATCGGCCGCGCGGTGGCGATGGGCGAGCCGGCCGGCTTCGTCAAGGTCATCGCGCATGCCGAGACCGACCGCGTGCTCGGCTTGCACCTGGTCGGCGTCGGCGTCTCCGAGCTGGTCCACGAAGGCGTGCTGGCGATGGAGTTCAACGGCTCGGCCGACGACCTGGCGCGCATCTGCCACGCCCACCCGACCCTGTCCGAGGCGATCCACGACGCCGCGATGGCGGTGAGCAAGCGAGCCATCCACAAGGCCAATTGAGCCACCTAGGTGGCTCGTCGTTGCAGAAGGCTTCGTTTCGCGACGAAGCCTTCTTTCGTTTCCCAGTAAAGGAACCCCGCCATGGCAGTTCCAACCCACACCTCCCTCAGCGGCATTCTGTTCGTCGCCGCCGGCCTGATGTTCTTCGTCGCCGCCGCGTTCGGCAGGCAACTGGCCTTTGCCGGATGCGGCGCGATGTTCGTCGCGATCGGCGCGTCGTGGCTGCTGCGCGCCAAGACCAAAAAACAAGAACGGACACCGACTGAATGACCGACCTCTCGGTCGCATCGACGGAAAAAGCTCAATGAAATCGATCTGCGTTTATTGCGGTTCCAACGCCGGCAACAAACCCGCCTACGCCGAGCGCGCCACCGCGCTGGGCACGCGCATCGCCGAGCAGGGCCTGCGCCTGGTCTACGGCGGCGGTAACGTCGGCTTGATGGGCACCGTGGCCAACGCGGTGCTCGCCGCCGGCGGCCAGGTCACCGGGGTGATCCCCAAGCAGTTGGCCGACTGGGAAGTGGCGCACCGCGGTCTGACCGAACTGGAAATCGTCGGCTCGATGCACGAGCGCAAGTCGCGCATGTTCGACCTGTCCGACGGCTTCATCGCCCTGCCCGGCGGCTTCGGCACAATGGAAGAGATCTTCGAGATGCTGACCTGGCGCCAGCTCGGGATCGGCAACAAGCCCTGCGCGTTCCTGGACGTGGAAGAGTTCTACGCCCCGCTGATCGGCATGATCGACCGCATGGTCGCCGAACGCTTCCTGCACCCGGACCAGCGCGCCGACCTGTGGTACGGCAACGACATCGACACCATGCTGACCTGGATGCACGATTACACCCCGGCGCAGGCGTCGAAGTGGATCGACGAAAAACGCCGCAACGCGCTGCGCTGAAACCCACGACTCTTAAACAGCTGCACCCCAGGACGCGCGGCAACGAGCCCAGCATCCGCGGTAGAAGTTTCAGTCCCGAGAAGCCGCACATTCCGCCGTATGCGGACGACGTCTGTCGCGGCTGAAGCCGCTCCTACAGGGACTTCGGAGCACCGGTCGGTGCGCTGTGGACGGGCCTCAACCCCAACCCGACCGAATCGAAGCCTGCAGATTCCCCACTACGTTCGTCGCGACTGAAGTCGCTCCCACAAGGGGCTTCTGCCGGGCCAGTTGCTACAGCTGTCGTTGCTGTTGCTGTTGCTGCGCTGCTGCTCTTGCTGTTGCTTTTGATTTACCGGGTTCCCTTCCGCAGCGGCGGCCATGGCGGGGAAAAACCCGAAGGGCGGCGCACAAGGATGTGCGCCGTTCGCAGCAGGGGCAGGATGCCCCTTCCGCGAATCCCCGTCATGGACGCGGACCCGGAGCGCGCAGCGCGGAGGGCGCAGCGCGGAGGGCGCGAGGCAGGGCGCGCTTTCTTTTGGTTACTTTTCTTTGCGCGAGCAAAGAAAAGTGACTCGCGCCAAAGCGCGAAAGCTTTTGCTTCGGCTCTAAAGACCTTAAACAGCAGCAGAAACAAAGCATCCGTAACGGATAGACAGCGGCACTGTCCGCAGCGCATTAGCTTCAACACGCATGCCGAAGCAACCCAAGCCAAACCAACTACACGCACGCTAGCTCACAAGCTCGCAATCAATCATGCTGCGCAGGCCGCCCCAACAGATACCCCTGCCCGTAGTCGCAACCCAGCTCACGCAACGTATCCAACTGCTGCTCGGTCTCGATGCCTTCGCCAATGGTCTCGATGCCAAGCGTACTGGCCAACGCCAGAATGCTGCGCACCAGCGCATAGCTCCCCGCACCGCTTTCCCCATGCAACCCGGCAACGAAACTCTGATCGATCTTCAGCGCCGAAATCGGAAACCGGTGCAGATACGACAACGCCGAAAACCCCGTGCCGAAATCGTCCAACTGCGCCAAGACCCCGCGATCGCGCAGCGCCTGCAGGATCGTCAACGTGCGCGGCGCATCGTCGAGCAGCGCCACCTCCGTGATCTCCACCCGCAGCCGCCGCGGATCCGCGCCAGCGGTATCGATCAAACCGAACAGCCGATCGGTGAAATCCGGCGAACGGAAATGCCGCGGCGAGACGTTGACCGACACGTAGCCGGTGCCGCTTCGGGCCAGACGCTGGATCACCTGCGCGTACAGCAGCCAGTCCACCTGCTCGATCAGCCCGCTGTCCTCGCCCAGATCGATGAACTGGCTGGGCACCAGCAGTCCGCGGCTCTCGTGGCGCCAGCGCAGCAACGCCTCGTGGCCCACCACCTCGCCGTCGATCAAGCGCACGATCGGCTGGTAGAACGGCTCGAAGTCGCCGCTTTTGATCGCACGCCGCAGGTCCGCCTCCAGGTCCAGGCTGCGCAGCGCCGCCTCGCGCATCTCCTCGTCGAACACCGCGCAGCGATCCTGGGTCTGCGCCTTGGCCCGGTACATCGCCGCGTCCGCGTCGCGCAACAGCTCCTCGCCGCTGCGATAGCGCGGGTGCCAGGCGGCGATGCCCAGGCTGCCGGACGGAAACAGCTCGCGGCCGGCCACCCACATCGGCTGGCCGAGCACCCCGAGCAGGCGCTGCGCCAACTCGCGCACGCCTTCCAGCCCCTCTTCGCAGCTGACCAGGATCGCGAACTCGTCGCCGCCCAGGCGCGCGACCACATCGTCGCTGCGCAGCGTGGAGACGATGCGCTTGGCCACCTCCACCAGCATGTCGTCGCCGGCGGCGTGGCCGATGCTGTCGTTGACCAGCTTGAACCGGTCCAGGTCCAGGAACAGCACCGCGAACGCCATGCCGTCGCCGTTGCGCGCGCGGTTGATCGCTTCGCCGAGCCGGTCCAGCAGATGCGAGCGGTTGGGCAGGCCGGTCAGCGCATCGTGCAGCGCCTGATGGGTCAGCCGCTGCTCGGCACGCCAGCGCTCGGCGATCTGCGCCAGCAACTGCTGGTTGACCTCGGCCAGTTCGCGGGTGCGCTCGGCCACCCGCTGCTCCAGTTCGGCATGCGCCAGCCGCAGCCGTTCCTGCGCGCGCTGCCGCGCCAGGCCGCCGCCGACGTTGTGCGCGACGAAGGTCAGCAGGCGCTGGTCGTATTCGGTGAAACGCACCTGCGTGGTGTAGCTCTGCACCACGATCGCGCCGACCACCTCGCCCTCGTCGAACAGCGGCACGCCCAGCCAGCTGTGCGAGCGCGTGCCGTATTCCTGCACCTCGCCCTGCGCGACCAGCGCTTCGATTTCCGCCAGTTCCAGCAGCATCGGCCGGCGCTTGCGCATCACGTACTCGGTCAGGCCCCTGCCGCGCCGCCGCAGCGGACGCCGCGGGCTGTGCTCGTCCACCGAGTAGACGAACTCCAGCATCTTGGCGTCGTCGGACAGCAGCGCGATGTACAGATTGCGCGCATCGATCAGCCCGCCGACGATGGCATGCACCTCGGCGTAGAACTGCTGCAGGCTCTCCGAGCGGATCGCCAGCTCGGCGATGCGGAACAGGGCCAATTGCAGGGTCTCGGCGCGCTTGCGCTCCTGGATCTCGTCCTGCAGGTCGTGGTTGGCGCGCTGCAGTTCCTGGGTGCGCAACTGCACGCGCCGCTCCAGCTGCACCTGCGCATGACGCCGGTCCATCGCGGTCAGCACGTGCTGGGCGACGTACGCCAGCAGCGCGCGGTCGGCATCGGTGTAGTGCAGCGCACGGTCGTAGTTCTGCACCACGATCGCGCCGCAGACACGGCCCTCGCGCAGCATCGGCACGCCCAGCCAGTCCTTGCTGTCCGGGCCATGCAGGGCGTCGTAGCCCACCCGCAGGCGGTCGCGCACCTGCGGCGATGGCCCGCGCACTGCCTGGCCGTGGCGCAGCAGCGCGAAGGTCAGGCTGTTGGGCATGTCGCGTTGGTAGTACAGCCGTTCCGGATCGGCGACGAAATCGTCGTGCCGATCGGAGAAATACAGGAAACGCATGCTCTGCTGTTCTTCGTCGTACTCGACGATGTAGCAGTTCTCCGCATACATCAGCGAGTCCAGCACCGAATGCACGTGCTGCAGCATCTGCCACATTTCCAGATCCGCACCGGCCAGGTCGGCGATCTCGTACAACGCCTGCTGCAACTGCTTGGACTTCTCCAGGCCCTCGATGCGCGCACGCATCCGCTCGGCTTCCAGCAGCGCCAGGCCGAACGCGGCCGCCATCTCGCACCAGGCGGCGCGCTGCGGCTCGGACAGCGGCTGCTGCAGCCGGGCGGCCACGGCCACGCAGGCGCCGTCGGGCGTCTTCAGCACATGCAGCAAGGCGTCCGTAGGCGCCGGCACGGTCTCGGCGAGACAGCGCCGGACCAGCGTCGACAGCCATGCCGGCGCATCCGGCGTGGCGCCGAACAGGCGCCCGCCGACGGTGCCGTCGCCGCACGCGATGGCCACATCGCTACCGGGCGGCAGCAAGCCGCATAAGGCGACCGCGGTCTGCATGGAAGCGGGGCCGTCGGGGTGATCCTGGCGGTCGATCGCGGACGGCTCAAACAACATCGACAACAACTCCTGCATGACGCGGGACCTGCCCCACGCCTCCCCCTTAGACGCCAGCATACCTTTTACGTGAACAGGCGCACGCGCGATGACCCCATGCGCGCCGCTGGCGCGTTCACTGTCTACGATGCCTGCTGCCATGCCGCCCCCGCCCGCCGCCACAGCCCTCACGCCACGCTATGCGCCGGGCCGGCGAACGCTTAGGCTTGCCGCCGTGGATGCCCTGGTCGAAACGAGCGACGAAGCCCTGATGCTGGCCTATGCGGCCGGCGACGCCGGCGCGTTCGAAACCCTGTACGCGCGCCACCGCGGCCGCCTCTACCACTACCTGCTGCGCCAGCTGCGCGACGTGGCGCTGGCCGAGGAAATGTTCCAGGACGTGTGGCAGCGGGTCATCGCCGCACGCCAGGGCTGGCAACCGCAGGCCGCGTTCAGTACCTGGCTGCTGCGCATCGCCCACAATCGGCTCGGCGACCACTGGCGCGCGGCCAAGCACCGCCCGGCCGCGCCGGCCGATGCCGAACTGCGCACCGCCAGCGTGCCGGATCCGGATACCCCGGAGCGGCAGCTGTCCGCGTTCGAACAGCGGCGCCAGCTGCAACTGGCGCTCGACGACTTGCCGGAGGATCAACGCGAAGTGCTGCTGCTGCGCCTGGAACAGGAACTGAGCCTGGAGGAAATCGCACAGATCACCGGCGTCGGCCGCGAGACGGTCAAGTCGCGGCTGCGCTATGCGATGGACAAATTGCGCGCGAGGCTGGGCGGATGAGTGCCGACGAACCGCTGACGCCGGAAGAACGCGCCCTCGCCGAACGCCTGCGGCTAGGCCGGCAGGCGGCGCCGTCGGCGGCGCTTGACGCCGCGATCCTGGCTGCGGCGCGCGCCGCGGTGGCGCCTGCGCCGGTCGCGGCCTCGCCGTCGCACAGCGCCGATGCCGAGCCGGCGGCGGCAGCGGCACCCGTTGCGAGCGCAACCGCACCAGCACCAGCACCAGCACCAGCACCAGCGGACCATGCCCGTCCCGGCATAGCCCCCCAGCGCCGCGCGCGCTGGCAAGCCTGGACCGGACTGGCGGCATCGTTGACGCTGGCCGTCGGCATCGCCTGGCAGCTGCGCACGCCGACACCGCCGGTGGCCGCGCCGGTCGCTCCCGAAGCGGCCGCTCCTGCACCAGCCGCTTCCGAAGCGGCGGCCGACCAGGCCGCTGCCGCCCAGCCGGCCGATGCCGAAGACGCGGCGGCCGCGTCCGACACGGCACCCACGCCCACCGACATGCCGCCACCTCCGCCTTCGCCAGCATCCGTGCAGAAGCTGGCGCCGGCAGCGAACGACCTCGACTCGATGCGTGCCGCGCCCGCGCCATCGGCAGCATCCGCTGACGCCCCCGCTGCGGCCGAGCCGGCACCGATGGTGGCGCCGCCGCCTCCCGCGCCGGCCATGGTCTCGCCCCCTGCACCGCCTGCGCCGCCGGCCCCGGCAAAAGCGCTGACGCCTCCCGCGCCGGCACCGCAGGCGTTGGCGAAGCCGGCAGCGCGCGCGAGAGAGGCGAACGCCATGCAGCGCGAAGACCGGCGCATGCTGCAACAACGCAGCGAAGACCTCGCCGAGCGCGACGGCAGCGATGCGGCAAGCGCACAGGCACAGCAAGCGGAGGGATACGCCGCGCGCGTCGAAGGCAACCTCAGCGCAACGCCGGCACCGGCACCAGCCGCAATGCCGGCTGCGCCGATCGCAGCGGACACCGCACCGTTGGCGGCATCCGCGCGCGCCTCCGGCACCGATCCGGCGCTTGCGGCAGCGGCGCAGAACGATGCGCGCCTGTCGCCGCGACGCTGGCTGGCACGCATCCGCGAGCGCCGCGACGCCGGCGAGCAGGCCGCCGCGCGCGCCAGCCTGCAGCGCTTCCAACGCGAGCATCCGCACGCGCGCATCCCCGACGACCTGCGCGAGCTGCTCGGCGACTGACCCGCCTTCCGCCATCGGAGGCGATGCGCACCGCCGCCAGTGCGCGCGACGCCGCGGTCGTGCGCATCGCGGGCAACCGGCTGCGCGGCGCGCCGCCGAACCACAGTCAACCGCAGCTCGCCGCAGCGCCTCGACTAGAATGGCGCCGATGCCCGATACGCTTCCCCACCCCGTCAGCCACAGCGTGGACATCAAGCACAGTCGCTTTGTGGCGCAGGCGGCGCCGATCGCCGACGCCGGCGCGGCGCTGGCGTTCGTGCAGCGGGTCGCGGTAGCCGACGCCACCCACAACTGCTGGGCCTACCGCCACGGCGACGACTACCGTTCCAGCGACGACGGCGAACCAGCCGGCACCGCCGGCCGTCCGATCCTGGCGGCGATCGACGGCCAGGGCTTCGACCGCGTCGCGGTGGTGGTCACGCGTTGGTACGGCGGCATCAAGCTCGGTGCCGGCGGCCTGGTCCGCGCCTACGGCGGCACCGCCGCCGAGTGCCTGCGGCTGGCGCCGCGGCAGCCGCTGCTGGCCTTGAGCCTGATCACCCTGCACTGCGGTTTCGACGATCTGGGCACCGTCCATGCGGCGCTGAGCGCCTGTGCCGCCGAAAAACTCGATGAACGCTTCGACGCCGAAGGCGCCGAACTGCGCCTGCGCCTGCCCAGCGATCGCGTCGACGCCTTGAAAACGCGGCTGCGCGACGCCACTCGGAACAGGGTCCGCTGTTCGGAAACCTCCCCCGCATGAACGATCCGTCGGCCGACCAGGCCAAGTCGCTGCGCAAACTCGGCAGCCTGCGTACCCTGTGGCCGTTCGTGCAGCGCCAGCGCGGCCTGTTCGGCGCCTGGCTGCTGGCGCTGGCGGTGTCCTCCAGCGCGACGCTGAGCCTGCCGGTGGCGGTCCGGCAGATGATCGACCACGGCTTCAGCGACAGCAGCAGGATCAACCAGTCCTTCGCGCTGCTGTTCGCGGTGGCGGTGGTGCTGGCCATCGCCACCGCGCTGCGCTTCTACTTCGTGTCGCTGCTGGGCGAGAAGGTCGTCGCCGACCTGCGCGGGCGGCTGTATGCGCACCTGATCGGCCTGCACGCCGGCTTCCACGACCGCAACCGCAGCGGCGAACTGGTGTCGCGGCTGTCGGCCGACAGCGAACTGCTGCGCGGGGTGATCGGCAGCACCATGTCGGTGGCGCTGCGCAGCACGGTGACGGCGATCGGCAGCATCGTGATGCTGTTCGTGACCAGCCCGCACCTGGCCGCCTACGCGCTGCTCGGCATCCCGCTGGCGGTGTTGCCGATCGTGCTCGGCGCGCGCCGCCTGCAGAAGATCTCGCGCGCCAGCCAGGACCGCGTCGCCGACGCCAACACGCTGGCCGCCGAAACCCTGGGTGCGGTGCGCACGGTGCAGGCGCATGCGCGCGAGCCCTACGAGCGCGGCCGCTTCGGCCAGGCGCTTGCGCTGTCGGTGGACGTGGCGCGGCGCCGGGTGCGCGCGCAGGCGCTGATCACCGCAGTGGCGATCGTGCTGGTGTTCGGCGCGATCGTGCTGGTGCTGTGGTCCGGCGCGCACGAAGTGGCGGCAGGCGAGCTGAGCGCAGGCGCGCTCGGCCAGTTCGTGCTGTACGCGATGTTCGGCGGCGGCTCGGTGGCCTCGCTGGCCGAAGTCTGGAACGACCTGCAACGCGCGGCCGGCGGCATGGGCCGCATCGCCGAACTGTTCGCCGAACGCCCCGAGGTGCTGGCGCCGGCGCAGCCGCGCGCGCTGCCGCAGCCGCTGCGCGGCGAGGTACGCTTCGAGAACGTGGTGTTCCGCTATCCGCAGCGTCCCGACCACCCCGCGCTGGACGGCTTCGACCTGCACGTGCGGCCCGGCGAGAGCGTGGCCCTGGTCGGCCCCTCCGGCGCCGGCAAGAGCACCGTGCTGTCGCTGCTGCTGCGCTTCCACGATCCGCAATCGGGCGTCGTGCGAGTGGACGGCGCCGACCTGCGCGAGCTGGACCCGGCGCAGCTGCGCGCAGGCATCGGCCTGGTGCCGCAGCATCCGACCCTGTTCGCGGCCAGCGCCGCCGACAACATCCGCTACGGCCGGCTCGAGGCCAGCGATGCCGAGGTCGAGGCCGCGGCGCGCGCCGCCGAAGCCGACACCTTCATCGGCCAGTTGCCCGACGGCTACGCCAGCGAACTGGGCGAGCGCGGCGCGCGCCTGTCCGGCGGCCAGCAGCAGCGCATCGCCATCGCCCGCGCCCTGCTCAAGGACGCGCCGATCCTGCTGCTGGACGAAGCCACCAGCGCGCTGGATGCGCAGAGCGAATACGCCGTGCAGCAGGCATTGGAGAGGCTGATGGCCGGGCGTACCACGCTGGTGATCGCGCACCGGCTGGCGACAGTGCTCAAGGCCGACCGCATCGTGGTGATGGACCACGGCCGCATCGTCGCCCAGGGCACCCATGCCGAGCTGTTGGCGCAAGGCGGCCTGTACGCGGAACTGGCACGCCTGCAATTCATCGACTGAGCACGCCGCGCTAACACCGGCGGGACTACGGTCCCGCTGCGCCCCACGCAACGGCGGCGGCGCAAGGCGCCGGCAGCGTTTCCGGCGCAATCCAGTTCGATGAATCGCCTTCGACAGGAGACATGCCATGTCCTTTCGCCAACTGCCCGCCCTCGGCCCCGATGGCGAGGCCTATCTAATCACCGAGTTCCAGGACGAAGCCCAGCATCAGCAGCAGGCTCAGCACGACGCGCCATCCACGCCGGCGCTGCGCTACGAACTGGCCGACGGGCGCAAACTGATCCGCCGTGGCCAGCAGTTCACCACCACCGGAGGCGAACTGACCCTCACCGCGGTGTGACGCGCGCGCTGCCGCGCAGCGACGACGAGCGGCAGTGCGATCTGTCCGCCCCATGTGCGGTGCGCGCGACGGCCAGTGGTCAATTATTGACCAAGCCTCTTGACACGCCCGCCCAGCAAGGCGCGCAGACACTTATCCACATGTTTGCGCGCATTCCATCCACACTTCCTGTGGATGAAGCGCAGCTGCGGCAACCGGGTGTTCCCTGCCCTCTTGTAGGAGCGGCTTCAGCCGCGACCGGAACTACCTGGACGCGGACATGCATGCGCAACGCGCTAGCCGCCGACCACAAGCAATCGCTTGATCGGCAATGCCTGTCGCGGCTGAAGCCGCTCCTACAGGTTGGCCGTCTGCGTCGGGCTAGCGCGGCAATACCCGGCCGATGCCGCTGGCGTCGATCTCCGCTGCCGCGGCGTCCAATGCCGTCGCCACGATAGCCGGATCCAAGCCGATGGATTGCGACAGCCAGATGTTCCCTGCCTCTTGTAGGAGCGGCTTCAGCCGCGACCGGAACTACCTGGACACGGACATGCATGCGCAACGCGCTAGCCGCCGACCACAACCAATCGCTTGATCGGTAATGCCTGTCGCGGCTGAAGCCGCTCCTACAGGTTGGCGGTCTGCGTCGGGCTAGCGCGGCAACACCCGGCCGATGCCGCTGGCGTCGATCTCCGCTGCCGCGGCGTCCAATGCCGTCGCCACGGTGGCCGGATCGAAGCCGATGCGGAAATGCAGTTCGCCGGCCGGCGTGCGCGAGGAATGGATCGAGGCCAGGCTGACGCCGTGGCGCTCGAACACGTACAACAAGGTCCGCAGCGAGCCGGCACGGTCCTCGGGCAGATAGACGCTGAGCGTGAGCTGCTCGGTCAGGTCCGCGAGCAGATAACCGACGCGCTCGTAACTGTAGTTGCCGTGCGCGATCGCCGCCTCGCCCAGCGCCTGGCGATTGGCGTCGAGGAAATCGGCGCGGAACTGCGCGCGCGCCGCATCGTCACCGCGACCGACCTGGTCGCGCAGCCGCGACAGTTGCGCGATCAAGCCGTCGAGCACGCCGCCGACATGCGGGTTGCCGAACTGGATGTCTTCGTAGATCGCCGGATTCAACGCCAGGATGCGCGCGATGATCGCGGTATCCAGTTCGAACGAGGCCGAACGGTACGGCATCAGCGCCTCCAGCGATCCCAGCGTCGGCGCGTGCTCACGCAACACGCCGGCCTGCGCCAGATGGCTGGCGTGCACCATCGCCTGCACCAGTGCCATCACCCGGTCGTGGTGATCGGGCGTGCTGCGCACGCATTCGGCTTCCAGCGCCGTGCACAGCTGCTGCAGCCACGCGCTCCAGCGCGACAACCGCGCTTCGCACACCACCAGCACGCGGCCTTTGAGCGTGGGCGACTTCGGCGGCGCGGTCATCGGATGCAGACCGGCCACCTCCGCCTGCGAGGCCAGCATCGCCGCCACCGGTTCGCGCTTGACCGAGGTCACGTCCAGCCATAGCTGATCGCGTTCGCGCCCGGCGGCGCGGCGCACATAGTCGCCGATCAGCGCCGGCGTGTGCCGGATCGGCGCGGAGAAGATCAGCACCTGCGCGCGCTGCAGCAAGGCATCGGGATCCAGCGACTGCGGATCGGCCGGATCGTGGCCGACCACCTCCAGTTGCATGCGCTCGCGGAAGAATCGGCTCAGCCAGCGGCCATAGGCGCCGGCGCTGCCGACGATGCCGACGACCGGGCGCAGGCTCACGCCAGGCGCTCGACGGCGAAGCGCAGCGGCGTGGCCAGCGCCGCCGGCGCGGCGGCGAGCACGTCCAGTTCCTCGTAGCCGCTGGCCAAGGTCGCTTCCAGCGCCGCATGCACGCCGGCGATGGCACGGCCGATCGCCAGCTCGAACGCGTCGCCGCGCAACAGGAACGCGACCAGCAGCGCCATCAGCACGTCGCCGGTGCCGGCCACGTCCACCGGCAACAGCGGCGAGCACCAGCGGTAGACCGCCTCGCGGCTCACCGCCAGGGTCACCAGCTGACCTGCATCGCCGCTGACGCTGTGCGCCAACACCCACTGCGGCCCGCGCGCCAGCAGCACGCGCGACGCAGCGATGGCATCGTCTTGGGCCAGCGCCGGCAAGCCGGTCAGGCGGCCGAGTTCGAACGCGTTCGGGGTGACCAGCCAGGCATGCGGCAACAGCCGTTCGGCGAACACCGTCTCCAGGCCCGGCTCGACATAGGGCCCGGTATGCGTATCGCCGATCACCGGATCCAGGCAATAGCGCAGCGACGGGCACTGCGGCAGCGTGGAGTCGAGCCAGTCGGCGAACGCAGTGCCGTTGCCGACGCTGCCGAAATAGCCGGACACCAGCATCCGCGCACGCTGCGGCAGGCCGCGCTCGCTGGCGCCGAGCAGCAGGTCGGCGAACCAGTCCGACGGCAGCACCTTGCCGCGCAAGGTGTCGTAGAACGGCGCATTGCTCAGCAAGGTGGTCGGAATTTCCGCCACGCGCAGGCCCAGCGCGCGCAGCGGCACCGCCGCCGCGCTGTTGCCGGCATGGCCGTAGACCAGTTGCGACTGCACCGAGATCACGTCGATCGGCGAAGGCCCGTCCGGACGCTGGCGGCGGCCGTGGAGGAGATGGCTGGCAGTGGATGCGTTCATCAGCACATTCTAGGCCGCGGCAATCGATGGCGGAGTACGCCCCGCTCACGGGTTGCGCAGGAACACCACGTAGCCGCGGAACCACGGATTGTCCTGCAGGCCCCGCGGCGGCTGCCAGTCGCCGCCCTGCAGCAGGCCGATGCGGAACGGCACCTGCAACCTGTCCAGCCTGGCGACATAGATGGGATAGTCGGGAATCACCGCGCGTCCCTGGTAGATCTGCAGCACCACCTCGTCGACCACGCCGCGCAATCCGGCCAACGTCTCGGCGCGGCCGTTGACGCTCCAGTCCAGCAGGCCGGTGATGCCGAGCTGGTAGTCGGCCGGCAAGCGCCCGCGCAAGGTGCGCAGGAACGCCACGTACTGCTCGAGGTGGCGGGTCCCGGCGTCGAAATCGATCTGCAGGCCGGCCACGTCGTTGCCGGCCGCGCGCCAACGCTGCAACTGCAGCAGCACCGCGTCGAACAATGCCGGCGTCCAGTCGATGCGCTCCACCCGCAACACCATCCATACCTGGCAGTGGCGCAGTTGCGGCAACGCGGCGCGTTGCGCGACCAATCTTGCCGGCGCGTCGGCGTCCAGCGGCACCTCGGCCTGCAGCAGGTACACGCGGCGCGCGTTGGCCAGCACCGGTTGCGGCCGCACCCCGGCCCACAACCAGAACGCATCGTAGCGGCGCGCCTCCACCGGCGCGGCGTTGGCCGCGCCCATCGTCAGGCACAGCGCCAACAGCACGGCGCAGCGCACGCGCATGGCGCCGCTCACCAGTAGTACTTCAGGTCCTGCGCCCAGGTCGAGGACGGGAATTCCCGTTTCAGGCGCTGGAACCAACGCTTGCGCTCGGCCACCGGCACGTCCTTGCCGCCGCAATCGTTGTTTCCGCTGGGCGCATAGCACTGGATGGCGCGGTACAGCGCATAGGCCCTGTCGTTGGCAGGCACGTTCGCAGCATCGATGACGCGTTGGTAGACCGGCAAACGGAAATACGCAGCGCCGGGAAATTGCGAAGGCGCTCCGCCAAGCTCGGCGGCCGGCGGTGGCCAGTTGATCGGCAAGTCATCCCAGTTCATGACCCGGACCAACTCGGCCACGCACAACTGCGCATGGGCGTCGGCGGGGGCAGCGGCCAGGGTCTTGGCGACCGCCTCGATCGCCGGGCATGCATCCTCGCCCTGCTCGAATGTGCCGGAGAACACCGCCAGCGGTGGCGACGACTGCGGCAACCAGTAAGGCCCGCGCCGGGGCTCGCTGCTGTCGAGCGGCACGTCGGCGAGCAGCACGCGATCCTGCAGGAACGCCTTGGACTGGCCACGCGAAAGTTCCTTGTACAGCAGCACGAAGCCGGCCAGTTCGCGTTCGTGCGCCGGCACGCTCGGCGCCAGCGCGTGGCGGCGCAGCAGATCGGCACCGGCGGCATAGATCAGCAGCTGGTCGCGGATGGACTGGTTGACGATCGGAGAATCCGCGGCGAACACCTGGTCGAGCGCACGGTCGCGCTCCAGGCGCCGCGCCAGCGCCAGCTGCACCAGCGGTTGCTGCACCCCAGGCTCGGCGCTGCCGAGCAGGCGCCGCCAGTAGGCCGCCAACTCCGGCGCACCGCTGTCCTCCAGCGCCAAGCCCTTGAGCATGGCCGTGGCGAAGGCCACGCTGCCGCGCCTGCTTCCGCCCTGGCCCGTCTCCAGCAGGCGCAGCGCCTGCGTCGGCGACCCGGCCACGTAATACTGGTAGCTGGACAGCAACAGCGCGAACAGCTCCGGTTCGTCGGCGAAGTGCGGCCGCTGCGCCTGCAGCGCGTCCAGCGACAGTCCCTGACCATTGCTGCCATCGCCCGCGCGCATCGCCTTGAGATCGGCCACCGCCAGCAGCAGCGGCGTGGTCAGCGTCGCAGGATCGACGCTACCCAGCAGCTTGTTGTCGATTTCCTGGGCCAGCTCCGGGTCGGACAGGCCGCGCTGCGCGGCAGGCAGTCGCAGCAGCCGCTCGTATTCGGCTGCCAGTTTCCCGGTGTCGCCGCCGAGCCAGTACAGCCGCCGCATCAATCCACGCGCCGAAGCCGCATAGCGCCCCTGCGGATAGTCGTGCAAGTACTGCGCGAACGCCTGCTCGGCGCGCGCCAGCGCGGCCTTGTCGAACTGCATCGGCTCGCGCTGCACGCCGTATTCGTCGAAGCCATCGACCTGCGCCGCATTGAGCGCCACCCGCCCCGACATGTAGCGCGCCGTCTCCCTGACCCAGGGGTCGGCCGCCTTGGCCAGCGCGTCGAAGCCATGCGCCGACGCGTCGAAGGTGCCGGCGTAGAACGCGCTGGCGGCCTGCAGGTACTGCGCGAATTCCCTGCCTGCGGCCGACGACACGCCGTCCGGCGCAGCGATTTGCTGGTCCGGACACTGCGCCGGCCGCGCCTGGGCCAAGTGCGCTTTTTCCGCCGCCGGCACGCGCGCGTTCGCGTTCAGCGCGTCGTTGAACGCGCTGACGCCGCGCGCATTGCTGTTGCAGCGGTTCGCCTCGCCATCGAGCGCACCCTCCACGGCAGCGGCCTGATCGGCCGCCGGCGCTTGCAGCGCCTGGACCGCCGCCTCCCAGGTGAACGCCGGTTCGAGCGGGCTGGCAGGCGCCACCGCCGGCGCTCCGCCATGGCGCATCAACAGCAGCAGATTGACCCGGGTGTCGCTGCCCGGCGCCAGCGCGACGGTGTTCTGGCATCCGCTGTAGTCGCCGAAATCCAGCAGCAGGCTGGAGTCGCAACCGGCATCGGAACTGGCGAACGCGGGTGCGGCAAAGCAAGCGCACAGCAGCAGCGCGGCAAGGCGGGCAACAACGGAACGGCCGATCTGCATGGCGGGCTCTGCAAGCGAGATGCGCCGCGATCGGCGTAGCGGCATGTTCGCATGCCGGACCGCGCCACGGACGGTGACGCGGCGCAAAGGGCGCACGCTAGCGATGCGCGCAAGCGCGGCCGCGCCGGCAGTGCACCGGCGCTGCCATGCTGAAAGGATAAAAAGGTCACCCGGTCCCCATAACCCCTCACCCCCGGCGGGTGCGCTCACGCCGTAGTTCAAGGGCTGAGATTGGGGATGCGGGATTGAAGATTCGTAACAGCAACACCGCGGCGTCCCCTCCCGCAACCGGCATTCGATTCGCAGGCAATCGATCGCAATCCCGAAAACCGAAAAGGCACGTACCGGGCTCTCGCCCTGCACATGCCTCTTCCATCGGTCCACACAATCTCGACCGCCGCTCTGGACCCGCCGTTGCGAATCCCCAATCCCCAATCCCGGCTCTACGACGTCATCCGGTCCCAGAACCCCTTCACCCCGTCGATGAAGGTCGCCGACTTCGGCGAGTGCTTGCGCGCGTCCTCGCCGGTGAAAGTGGATTCGAACTGCTCCAGCAGCTTGCGCTGGTCGGCGGTCAGATTGACCGGGGTTTCCACCACCACGCGGCAGTACAGGTCGCCTTCGCTGCGGCTGCGCACCGAACGCACGCCCTTGCCGCGCAAGCGGAACAGCTTGCCGGTCTGGGTCTCGGCCGGAATGCGGATCTCCGCCTCGCCGCCCAGCGTGGCCACGCGCACGGTGTCGCCGAGCGCGGCCTGGGAAATGCGGATCGGCACTTCGCAGTGCAGGTCGTCGCCGTCGCGCTGGAAGATCGCGTGCTCGCGCACCCGCACTTCCACATACAGATCGCCAGGCGGCGTGCCGGCCGGACCGGCCTCGCCTTCGCCGGACAGGCGGATGCGGTCGCCGTTGTCCACGCCCGGCGGGATCTTCACCGACAGCACCTTGGTTTCCTCGACGCGCCCGGCGCCGTGGCAGGTGCCGCACGGATTCTGCACGATCTGGCCGCGCCCGGCGCAATGCGGGCAGCTCTGCTGCATCGCGAAGATGCCGCGCTGGATCCGCACCTGACCGCGCCCCTGGCAGGTCGTACAGGTCTCGACCTTGCCGTCTTCCGAACCGCTGCCATGGCAGTGTTCGCATTCGCCCAGGGTCGGAATCTCGATGCGGCGCTCGATCCCGGCCACCGCCTCTTCCAGATCCAGTTCCAGCACGTAGCCGATATCGGCGCCGCGCCGCGCCGCACGGCCGCCACCGCCGCCGGCACCACCGAAGATGTTGCCGAAGATGTCGCCGAAGATGTCGCCCATGTCCGGGCCGCCGGGACCGCCACCGCCGCCCATCCCACCCATGCCGTGCTCGAATGCGGCATGGCCGTGCGCGTCGTACATGCGCCGCTTGTTGCCGTCGGACAGGACTTCGTAGGCTTCCTTGCATTCCTTGAACGCGGCTTCGGCGGCTTGGTCGCCCGGGTTGCGGTCAGGGTGGTGCTTCATCGCGCAACGGCGATAGGCCTTCTTCAGCTCGTCGTCGTTGGCGGTACGGGCCACGCCCAGCACTTCGTAGTAGTCGCGTTTGCTCATAGGGCGGAGATTGGGGATTCGAAATTCGGGATTCGTGTAAAGCAAAAGCGGAGAGCGCTAACTCGTCCGCTTTTGCGAGCGCTACGGACAGGGTATCGGGAACAGGAAGCCGACAGGCGAAGGCCTTTCGAATCCCTACTCCCGAATCCCGAATCCCGGCTTACTTCTTGTCATCCTTGACTTCAGTGAACTCGGCGTCGACCACGTCGTCGCCGGCGGCCTGCGCACCGCCCGGAGCCGCGCCCGGCTGCTGTTCGCCAGCGGCGGCGGCCGCGTACAGCGACTGCCCCGCCTCTTCCAGCGCCTTGGTCTTGGCCTCGATCTGGCCCTTGTCGTCGCCCTTCATCGCCGTTTCCAGGTCGGCCAGGGCCGACTCGACCTTGCCGATCACGTCGCCACCGACCTTGCTGCCGTGCTCGGTGATCGCGCTGCGGGTGGCGTGGATCAGGCCGTCGGCCTGGTTGCGCGCCTGCACCAGCTCATGGAACTTCTTGTCTTCCTCGCGGTTGGCTTCCGCGTCGGCGACCATCCGCTGGATCTCGTCGTCCGACAGGCCGGAGCCGGCCTTGATCTCGACCTTCTGTTCCTTGTTGGTCTTCTTGTCCTTGGCCGACACGTGCAGGATGCCGTTGGCGTCGATGTCGAAGGACACCTCCACCTGCGGCAGGCCGCGCGGCGCCGGCTCGATCCCGGACAGGTCGAACTTGGCCAGCGACTTGTTGTAGCGGGCCTGCTCGCGCTCGCCCTGCAGCACGTGCACGGTGACCGCGGACTGGTTGTCCTCGGCGGTGGAGAAGGTCTGCGAGGCCTTGGTCGGGATCGTGGTGTTCTTCTCGATGATCTTGGTGAACACGCCGCCCAGGGTCTCGATGCCCAGGCTCAGCGGGGTCACGTCGAGCAGCAGCACGTCCTTGACGTCGCCGGCCAACACGCCGCCCTGGATCGCCGCGCCCAGCGCCACGGCCTCGTCGGGGTTGACGTCCTTGCGCGGCTCCTTGCCGAAGAACTCGGACACCGCCTGCTGCACCTTCGGCATGCGGGTCTGGCCGCCGACCAGGATCACCTCGGTCACATCGCTGGCGCGCAGGCCGGCGTCGTTGAGCGCGGTGCGGCACGGCTCGATGGTGCGCTTGACCAGGTCCTCGACCAGCGCCTCGAGCTTGGCCCGGGTCAGCTTGATGTTGAGGTGCTTCGGGCCCGACGCGTCGGCGGTGACGTACGGCAGGTTGACTTCGGTCTGCTGCGAGGTCGACAGCTCGATCTTGGCGCGCTCGGCCGCATCCTTCAGGCGCTGCAGCGCCAGCGGATCCTTGCGCAGGTCGATGCCCTGATCCTTGTTGAATTCCTCGACCAGGTAGTCGATGACGCGCTTGTCGAAGTCTTCGCCGCCCAGGAAGGTGTCGCCGTTGGTGGCCAGCACTTCGAACTGCTTCTCGCCGTCGACGTTGGCGATCTCGATGATTGACACGTCGAAGGTGCCGCCGCCCAGGTCGTACACCGCGATCTTGCGGTCGCCGCCCTGGCCCTTGTCCAGGCCGTAGGCCAGCGCCGCGGCAGTCGGCTCGTTGATGATGCGCTTGACGTCAAGGCCGGCGATGCGGCCGGCGTCCTTGGTCGCCTGGCGCTGGCTGTCGTTGAAGTACGCCGGCACGGTGATGACCGCCTCGGTGACAGTCTCGCCCAGGAACGCCTCGGCGGTCTTCTTCATCTTCTCCAGCACCTGCGCGGAGATTTCCTGCGAGGCTAGCTTGCGGCCGTCGGCGGTGGCCACCCAGGCGTCGCCGTTATCGTGCTGGACGATGCCGTACGGGACCAGGCCGATGTCCTTCTGCACTTCGGCGTCGGTGAACTTGCGGCCGATCAGGCGCTTCACCGCGTAGAAGGTGTTCTTTGGATTGGTGACCGCCTGGCGCTTGGCCGAGGCGCCCACCAGCACTTCGCCGTCCTTGGTGTAGGCGACGATCGAGGGCGTGGTGCGGTCGCCTTCGGAATTTTCGATGACGCGGGCTTTGCCGCCGTCCATGATCGCCACGCACGAGTTGGTCGTGCCCAGGTCGATGCCGATGATCTTGCCCATTGGATGACTCCTGAAAATTTCTGGTGTCCGGCCGCTGCCGGGGTCTGGTTCGGATATAGGGATGGCCGCAGGTCATTCAAGCCATCACCGCAAATTAGCGTTCTGCCGCGGCCGCGCCGGATTCAGGCGCGGACCGCCGGCGGCACGCGTCAATCGTGCTTGGCGACCACCACCAGCGCCGGCCGCAGCAGGCGCTCGTTGAGCAGGTAGCCCTTCTGGAACACCTGGATCACGTGGCCGGGGGCGACGCCATCGGCCTCGGCCTGGCTGATCGCCTGGTGGTGCTCCGGGTTGAACGGCTGCCCGGTCGGGTCGAGCAGGGTCAGGCCGTTGTCGGCGGCGACCTTGAGCAGCTGCTTGTAGGTCAGCTCCAGGCCGTCGCGCAGCGGGCTGGGTTCGCTGCCGGCGGCGCTCAGGCCGGCGTCCAGGCTGTCGAACACCGGCAGCAGGTCGCCGAGCAGGCGCTCGTTGGCGAACTTGCGCGCCTGCTCGACGTCGCGGGCGATGCGCTTGCGCTGGTTTTCCAGGTCGGCGCGCTCGCGCAGCACGTCGGCCTTGAGCAGCGCCAGTTCGCTGCGCAGCGTCTCGATCTGCGCCTGCAGCGGATCGGTCGCCGGCTGCTGGGCCTCGGACAGGTGTTCAGAATCGAATTCGGGGTGGTCTTGGTTCATTTCCGGTTCCCTGGCGGGAGATGCACCCGCCCTACCGGACCACCTATGTGGGCGTGCGGGGCGGATTCAAGATGCTGTGTTGCATCTTCGGGATTGGAGATTGGGGATTCGGGATTGGTAGGAGCGGCGCCACGGCACGCGCCGGCTGCCGCATGCCCGCCCCTCCCTCCCCGGCTAGCGCTCTGTCGGCGGGGTCGGGTCCAGGGCCGCGCCGAGGACTTCGGCGGCGGTCTGCACCAGCGGGATCACCCGGTCGTAGTCCATGCGCTTGGGGCCGATCACCCCAAGCACGCCCAGCACCTGGCCGCCGGCCATGTATGGCGCGGTGACCAGCGACACGCTCTCCAGCGGCACCACCCCGGTTTCCTCGCCGATGAAGATGCGCACCCCGGGCGCGCGGATGGTGCGCTCCAGCAGCTGCAGGATCTCGCGCTTGCTGGCGAAGATCTCGAACAGTTCGCGCAGCCGTTCCAGGTCCGACAGGTCCTGCACCCCCATCAGCTTGGTCTGCCCGGCCAGCACCATGTCGTCGCCGGCCGGGGCCAGCGCCTGCTCGGCCAGCTCCACGCTGTGCGCCAGCAGCAGTTCCATCTCGTCGCGGGCGTGGCGCAGGTCGCGCACCAGGCTGGCGCGGATGTCGGCCAGCGCGCGCCCGGCGAAATACGCGTTCAGGTAATTGGCCACCCGTTCCAGCTCGGCCGGCTCGTAGGCCTTGCGCGGTTCGATGACCCGGTTCTGCACCTCGTTGTCGGCGAACACCAGGATCGCCAGCACCCGGCGCGCGTCCAGCGGCACGAAGTCGATGTGCCGGAACGCGAACTGCTCGCGCTTGGGCGCGCTGACCACGCCGACGAAATGGGTCATCGCCGACAGCAGCTCCGAGGCGCTGCCGAGCAGCGCCTGGGTGCCGGCGGCGTTGCTCATCTCCGCGCGCAGCCGCGCCACCTCGCTCTCGCCCGGCGGGCGCATCTGCACCAGGCTGTCGACGAACACCCGGTAGCCGGTGGCGGTGGGAATGCGCCCGGCCGAGGTGTGCGGCGAGCTGAGCAGGCCGGCGTCCTCCAGGTCGGCGAGGATGTTGCGGATCGTCGCCGGGCTCACGTCCAGCCCGGCGTGGCGGGCCAGGGTCTGCGAGCCGACCGGTTCGCCGTCGCGGATATAGCGCGAGATCAGCGTGCGCAACAGCTGCCGGGCGCGTGGGTCGAGCGAGGAGTGGACCGGGGAGGCGCGCATGCAATCAATCCGTGAGACTGGACACTAGATAATGGCTGCATGCCGGCTTGGCAAGTGATTGGCCCACCTACCCCCGCGTGCTAGCGTTGCGCGCCCCTGGATTCCGACCCCCATGCTCAGACATCTCTCGATCAAGGATTTCGCCGTCGTCCGCGGGACCGAACTGGAATTCGGCCCCGGCATGACCGTGGTGTCCGGCGAAACCGGCGCCGGCAAGTCGCTGATGGTGGACGCGCTCGGCTTCCTGTCCGGGCTGCGCGCCGACAGCGGCGTGGTCCGCCACGGCGCCGACCGCGCCGAGCTGTCGGCCGAGTTCGCCGTGCTCGAGGCCGCTCCGGCGCGCGCCTGGCTGCGCGAAAACGAACTCGACGACGACGAACAATGCCAGCTACGCCGGGTGATCCGCGCCGACGGCGGCTCGCGCGCCTGGATCAACGGCCGCCCGGTGACCCTGTCGCAGTTGGCTGAGCTGGCCGGGCACCTGGTCGAGATCCACGGCCAGCACGAACACCAGGCGCTGCTGTCGCGCGGCAGCCAGCTCGGCCTGCTCGACGCCTACGCCCGCAACGAGGCCGAACGCGCCGCGGTGCGCGCCGCCGCCGTGCGCTGGCAGGCGCTGCTGGCCGAGCGCGAGACGCTGCTGTCGCAGGGCGACGTGTCCGACCGCATCGGCTTCCTCGAGCACCAGTTGGCCGAGCTGCAGCGCGAGGACCTGGCGCCGGCGGCGATCGCCGCGCTGGACGCCAACCATCGCCGCCAGGCCCATGCCGCGGCGCTGATCGGCGCCTGCGAAGGCGCCGCGCAGCGGCTCAACGGCGACGAGGCGCCGGCGGTGCTGGAACTGCTGCAGCAGACCCGCCACGAACTCGGCAAGGTCGGCGAATACGAGCCGCGCCTGGCCGAGGTCGAAGCGCTGATCGACAGCGCCACGATCCAGCTCGAAGAGGCGCTGGCGCTGGTCGACCGGGTGCGCGACGACCTCGACGCCGATCCGGCGCAGTTCGAGGACATGGAACGCAAGCTGGGCCGGCTGCACGACCTGGCGCGCAAGCATCGGGTCACCCCGGATACGCTGGGCGAGCACCGCGACGCGCTGCTGGCCGAAGTCGAGGGCCTGCGCGGCGCCGGCGAACGGCTGGACGTGCTGGATGCGGAGATCGCCCGCGCCACCCAGGCCTGGCGCGACGCCGCCGCCGCGCTCAGCGGCACCCGCCAGCGTGGCGCGCAGGCGCTGTCGCGCGACACCACCGCGCTGATCGGCGAACTGGGCATGGGCGGCGGGCGCTTCGAGATCCAGCTCGAGCCGCACGAGGCCGAGCGCCCCGACCCGGCCGGCGCCGAGCGCGTCGAGTTCCTGGTCGCGGCCAACGCCGGGCAGCCGCCGCGCGCGCTGCGCAAGGTCGCTTCCGGTGGCGAGCTGTCGCGCATCTCGTTGGCGATCGAGGTCGCCGCGCTGGGCCTGGACGCGGTGCCGACGATGGTGTTCGACGAAGTGGACTCGGGCATCGGTGGCGCGGTCGCCGACATCGTCGGCAAGAAGCTGCGCGCGCTCGGCGAGCAGCGCCAGGTGCTGTGCGTGACCCACCTGCCGCAGGTCGCGGCACAGGGCCACGCCCATTACCGGGTCAGCAAGGCGCCGGTCGAGGGCATGACCCAGAGCTCGGTCGAACTGTTGGCACCGCGCCAGCGCGAGGAAGAACTGGCGCGGATGCTGGGCGGGGTCGAGGTCAGCAAGGAAGCCCGCGCGGCGGCCAAGCGGCTGTTGCAGAGCGCTGGTTGAGGCGCTCTGCCAGGCTGCGCCGGGTTGGCGGGCTGGGCCTGGGCTTCGGTTCGACAACCGGAGCGCTACTGCGCGCATGGCGCTGGGTCGCATCAAGCCATCAGGCGACTCGAACCCTGTGACTCGAGCCGTCAGGCGATATGAAACTTGCAGGCTTCGGATGGTGTCGGGTCGGGGCTGAAGCCCCTCCTACAGCGCACCCAGCCAGTTCGTCGCGAGTCCCCTGTAGGAGCGGTTTCAACCGCAACGAGCGGAGCCGTCCGACGCCCCAGGGGCGGAAGGCGTCGGGACTGAAGTCCCTCCCACAGTGCACCCATCCGGCTGGCTGCAAGCCCCTTGTAGGAGCGGCTTCAGCCGCGACGAACGGAACCACCAGCCGTTCCGGCCTCGGAAGCAGTCAGGACTGAAGCCCTCCACAGTGCACCCAGCCGGCTCGCCGCAAGCCCTTGTAGGAGCGGCTTCAGCCGCGACGAACGGAGCCACCAGCTGTTCCGGCCTCGGAAGCAGTCGGGGCTGAAGCCCCTGCCACAGCGCACCCAGCCGGCTCGCCGCAAGCCTCCTGTGGGAGCGACTTCAGTCGCGACGAGCGGAGCTGGGAGATCAGTGACAGCCGGCAATCCGTGGAAACCGAAGCCACTCAGGCCCTTCCTCTCCACGCGGTCTGCGGCGCTGGCCCTGCGTCGAACGCTACCGCGCCCGAACGGGCCCGAACTTAGCCCTTCTTGCCGGCCGGGCGCTTGCTGCGCACGTACAGCACCAGCGAATGCTCTTCCAGCTCGTAGCCGTGATCGGCGGCGATCTTGCGCTGCAGTTCCTCGATCTCGGCGCTTTCGAATTCGATGACGTTGCCGGTGTCCACGTCCACCATGTGGTCGTGATGGCCGCCGCGGTCCAGTTCGTACACCGCCTGGCCACCTTCGAAATTGTGCTTGAGTACCAGCCCGGCCGCCTCGAACTGGGTCAGGACCCGGTACACCGTGGCCAGGCCGATCTCGTCGCCGTGATCGAGCAGCTGGCGGTAGATCTCTTCCGCCGTCATGTGGTGGCGCGCCGACTTCTGCTCTAGCAGCTCCAGGATGCGCATCCGGGGATGCGTGACCTTCAGGCCGACTTTGCGCAGATCGTGGGATTCCATGGCGTCTCCATTCATAGCTGGTTTAGCGCCAGCTGCCTCGGGATGGGTCGCGGCGGTCATCGGGAGTGTATCATCGACCCGATTTCCCTCAGTACTGTCCCCGATGCGCAATCTCTTGCTGGTCGCCGCTGTTGCCCTGTCCACCGCTGGCTGCGGGATCATCTACAAGCAGCCTATCTACCAAGGCAACCTGATCAAGCAGGCGGCCGTCGATCAGCTCAAGGTCGGCCAAAGCAAGCAGCAGGTCAACGCGCTGCTCGGCACCCCGTCGATCCCGGATCCGTTCCATGCCCAACGCTGGGACTACACCGCGACCGAGCGCCTCGATCGCCTCGGCCGGACCGAGATCAAGAATTTCGTCGTCTACTTCGACAACGACACGGTGACCCGCTGGGAAGGCGACTATTTCCCGGACAACGATTCGGAGCTGGCCAAGAACAGCGTGCGCCAGTTCGGCCGCAACCTGGCCAAGGACAAGAAGAAGCAGCGCCGCAGCGAGTAAGCATCGCCGGCAACGCGCCTGGCGGCGCTAGCGCGGTTTCGCGCGCCGCCGCCGGGCGTCCTTCGGATCGGCCAGCAATGGCCTGAGCAGTTCGACCCGGTCGCCGTCGTGCAGGAGCTGGGTCGGCGCGGCGACGCTGCCATGAATCGCGCAGGGCATGCCCGGCGTCGCCTCGACCAAGGCCGCTGCGCTCAATGCATCGGCAACGGTGGACCCTTCGGGCAATTGCAGCGTGCGCGCGACGAAGCGCTCCGGCCAGGCCAGCACCACTTCGACCCGCAGCCCGCTCATGCGTCTTCGCGGTCGGCCACGCGCACGAAGTCGTTGACCATGCGGTCGGCCAGGCTCTGGAAGCCCAGCGCCAGCGCCGGCCCCAGCAGGCGCGAGGCCGGCTCGAAGTCCAGCGTCAGGCTGACCTTGCTGGCGTGGTCGTTGAAGCCCTGGAACTCCCACTGCCCCTGCAGGCGCTTGAACGGGCCGTCGCGCAGCAGCATATCGATGCGGTCGGGGCGCTGCAGCCGGTTTTCGGTGGTGAACCAGGTGCGGAACGAGCCCACGCCCAGGTCCAGCCGCGCCACCAGGTACTGGTCGCTATGCTCGAGCACATGCGCCGCATCGCACCAGGCGAAGCGGCGCGGATAGGCGGCGACATCATTGACCAGGTCGAACATGCGCGTTGCGGGGTGTTCGACCAGGGCGCTGCGGCGGATGATAGGCATTCGGTGCGGGGAAAGTGGACCAAGACGTTCGGGAGGCCCCGAATCGGAGACAATAGCAAGATGAGCAAGAAACCCGCCAAGGATAAAGCAAACGGCGCGACGGCCAACAAGACCATCGCGTTGAACAAGCGTGCGCGCCACGAATACCACCTGGAGGACCGCTACGAAGCCGGCCTGGCCCTGCAGGGCTGGGAGGTCAAGTCGATCCGCGCCGGCCGCGCCAACATCGGCGAGAGCTACGCGTTCGTGCGCCAGGGCGAGCTATTCCTGTTCGGCGCGCAGTTCACCCCGTTGATCCAGGCCTCCACCCACGTGGTGGCTGACGACCGCCGCACCCGCAAGCTGCTGCTGCACCGGAGCGAGATCGACAAGCTGATCGGCCGCGTCGAGCGCGACGGCTACACCCTGGTGCCCACCGCGATGTACTGGAGCAAGAACAAGATCAAGCTCGAGATCGCGCTGGCCAAGGGCAAGCAGGACCACGACAAGCGCGACGCCGCCAAGGACCGCGACTGGGCCCGCGACAAGCAGCGGATCATGCGGCGGCACAACAAGAACGCGTGATTCGGGATTCGGGATTGGGGATTGGCAAAAGCGGCAAGCGAGATGCCGCCGTTGCGAATCCCCAATCCCTAATCACCAATCCCTGCTCCATCACGTCCCGCCAAGCATCCGCATCAGGCTCGGCAACCCACGGCCCTGCATGTAGGGATCGCGCTGCAGGTCCAGGCACTGGTCGAGCAGCAGTTGCTTGACCCGATCGGGGAAGCCGATGAATTCACGGCGCACCGACAGGAACGCGGCGATCAGTCCGGACACGTGCGCGGCGGCCATGCTGGTGCCACTCATCTCCACCATCCAGGTGCCGGGCTCGTCGGCATCGTAGCGGTGATGGGCCGAGACGATCTTCTCGCCCGGCGCCACCAGGTCCGGCTTGTGCCGGCCGTCGGCGGTCGGGCCGCGCGAGGAAAAGTACGACACGCCGTAGCTGTGCGGGCTGCTCTTGTGCACCGAGCCCACCGCCAGCGCCTCCTCCAGGTTGGCCGGGTCGCCGATGCTCAGGTCCAGGTTCATCGGGTAGGCCTGCCCATCGTCCTGCATCAGCCAGGCCAGGCCGTCGTTGCCGGCCGCGATCACCACCACCACGCCCTGCCGCCATAGCCGGCGCAGTTCGTTGCACAGCGGGGTGAAGCCGCAGCCATAGCTTTCCGCATCGAAGTAGCCGCCCAGGCTCAGGTTGACCCCGTGGATGACCAGCTCGCCGGCGCGCTCGTTGATCTCGGCGACCTGCTGCACACCCTTGATGATCCAGGAGTCGCGGCCGTTGCCGTCGTCGTCCAGCACCTTCAGCCCGTACAGCCGCGCCTGCGGCGCCATGCCGGCGAAGCGCAGCGGCGTGGCCGGCGCCACCCCAGGCAGCGGCGCCTCGCACTGCCCGGCGATGATCCCGGCCACGTGGGTGCCATGGCCGTTGCCGTCCAGCGCAGCGAAGCCGGTGCCGTCGTCGCGGCGAAGTTCGCGGGCGCGGCCGCGCTGCGTGCAGTCCCATTGCGCCAGCACCGTTTCCGGCAGACCGGGCTGCTGGAAATGCGGATGCGCCGCAGCGATGCCGCTGTCCAGCACCGCCCAGCCGATGCCGCTGCCGAGCGCGCGGTACGCCACCTGCGCCGCGTCGGCCTGCACGGTGCTGCGCGACTGGTAGATCAGGGCGCGCTTGCCGGCGTCGCGCCACAGCCGTTTCAGGCTCAACGTGCGATAGCGCTCGCGCAGGCTTTCGATCTCGAAGCGGGTCAGGCGCGCCGACACGTAGCGCTGCAGCGTGTCCTCCAGCTCGATCGCCGCGTCCAGCGCCTCGCCCTTCAACCCGGTGGACGCCTGGGTCAGCTCGCGCAGCGCCGCGACCAGCTCGCGCTTCAACTGCGCCGGCTCGCGCGCGTCCGGCAGCCGGTCCAGTTCGATCAGCACCTCGTGGCGATAGTCCGGCGCGTGCGCCTCCAACTGGTCGGAGAGGTCCTTGATCAGCACCGGATGCGCGATCGGCTGGTCGAAGCCGACGCCCACCGCGCGCCGCACCTCGGCACGGACCTCGGGAATGGACAGATAGCCCGAGCCGGAATGCGGATTGCGCTGCCAATCCGGGTTGATGCGCGACCCGGCGATGTTGTGGAAGCGCCCCTGCGCATCGGCGATGTCGTCGCTCAGATCGTCGTCCAGCGCTACCGGATCGCGCCGCTCGGCGACGTTGACCCAGCGCTTCACGCAGGCCGGAAACGGCAACTTCGGCGTGCCGGTCCACTGCTTGAACATGCTGCGCACCACCGGCAGGCCCAGCGGCGAACCCAGGGTCAGCAACAGCGACACCTCGCAGTCCTCGGCCTCGAACTCGCGCAGCACGTCGTAGGCGATCAGCGAGCCCTGGCTGTGCGCGATCACCACGAACGGACCGCCACCGGCACGCATGCGCTGCAGCAGGCTTTCGCGCATCTGCGCGCGCCGCGCCGGCACGAAAAAGAAATCGTGCACGTCCTGCAGCAGCGCGGCGGAGATCAGCTTGAGCAGCATCCGGTTCAGCACGTCGATCGGACCCTGCGCATGCAGGCCGGCGGCCTCCGGTGCGGCGGCCTGCACCTCGTCCAGCAACTGCCGCAGGCACGCGCGTTCGGCGTCGCTGCCGGCCAGCGTATCGGCCAGTTGGCGCAGATCGGCCAGCTGCGGCACCACGCCCAGCGCGCCGAGCACCCGCTGCTCGGCCTGGTTCAACGCCGGGCCGCGGTCCTGGTCCTGGCAACTGCCCGGCTCCGGCGACGGATAGCGCTCGCGGCTGATCCAGTACGCCATGCGCGTGCGCTCGCCCATCTCGCGACCGAACAGGGCGCGATCCCACTGGCAGCGCAGCACCTCGGCCGGCGGCTTGTTGCCGATGCCATGGATGTAGACGACCGTGCGCGCCTGGCCCTGTGCCAGCGAGCTTTGGCCGGTGGCCTTGGGCCTGGTGGTGCGCGCCGGCGCCGGAGTGCTGGCGGCGGTGGTGACACCTGCGCCGAGATGAGACGACGGCGCACGCTTGGCGGCTGCCTGCGGCTTAATTGTCCCGGGTTTGGCCGTCTTGGGCTTGACTGCCCTGGACTTGGCCGCCTTGGGCGCGCCTGTCCTGGCTTTGTCGCCAGCCACTGTCTTCGCCGCTGTACGCCGCGCCGGCCCGCTCGACCGCACGACCGTCTTTTCCGCATTCTTCGCCTCGGCCCGCTGCGCGGCGGCCTTCTTGGGCGTGGCCCTCTTCGCCGCAACGCCATCCCGGGCAGGCGCCGCCCGGCTGGCCTGGGCGGACGCTTTCGCTGGTTTCGCTGCGGCGGCCGCTGCCGTGGCCGCTGGTTTCCCATCGCGCCCGCCGTCGCGCGCACGCTGTTGCCTGGTTGCCATCGCGGTGCTCCATGCCTGGGGGAGATCCGTCGGCGCCTACCGCCAGCTGCGCGCCGAGTGAAGCCAGCTTAAGCCGCCCCTGTCGCAAGACTTGTGACTGCCCTCCCCGATCCCTACACTGTGTCGGTCAGCGTTTTACGTTTTCCCCGGGGGTGCACTGGTTTCGACGGGGGTTGCAAAATCGCTTGGCGCATGCCGAGGGGGCCGCTTTCCTCGTAAATCCAGCAGCAAACTTATAGTTGCCAACGACGACAACTACGCACTGGCCGCTTAAGGCCTAGCCCCGAAATCGCTTGTGTCCGTGCTCGCGACGTAGGGTCATTATCACGGAATCGCCGGTGGTGGCTGCCTGTCAACCATTGGCTAAATAAAGCAGGCTGGTCCCGGGATGCGCTTCGCACATCGTGCTGTTCCGGGATGAGATCTAACGATGAGCTAAGCATGTAGTGCCGGGGATGGAGTGCCTTCGGACGGCGGTTCGATTCCGCCCACCTCCACCATCTGAACGTTCGCAGCAATTCGCGGACGTACGACAAGGGTCGGATTTTCCTGGATTCCAGGGCAATCCGGCCCTTTTTGTTTGTACCCGCCATCGACAAGACGTGCCTTGGCCGGCATGCGCGATGCGCCTGTGGGCGTTGCCGGAATCAGCGCGGTCTACCGCGGAGCAATCGCGACGGCAGCATTCGCAGCGAACACCATCGCCCAGCACACCGATTCGACGCTGCAAGTGAACGGATCGAGGTGTTACCAGTCGTTTATGAGGAGCGCCGGTAGCGCACGGCGCAGCTGAAGGTTGCGAGGCTGCATCGCGATGGATGCATCTGCAACACGTCGAAAGAAGATGGTCCAGCCGCGGATGCCTGCACCCTTGAAGCAGCCCTGAGATTTTACCTACGGCCGCACAGCTGGTGAGGGAAGGATGCGGCAGGCACTGTTAGGAAGATGTCCTCGCCGCGTGTCGGAACGACGACATGCAAGGAACGATGTCCAGCCTTGCGTTGCGTATCCCACAATTCGCGGCGCGCGTCGCTGCACCGCTCTAAGAAACGCAGCCTGCCCAGGCCAGTGCCGGCGACATACCCATCACGCGCGGTCTGTACGGTGACGGCATCGATTGCCGACTCTGGTTCGCCATGCAACTGACCAACGAACAACTGCGCATTCTGCAAGACATTCATGCCACGAAGCCCGTCACCGAAGAAGAGGCGAATTGGGCCGTGCGCGAAAACTACGCCGCGCAAGGCGAAGACGGCGACATCGCGCTCAGCCCGCAAGGCATACGCCTGATCGACGACGAAGCCCAGTAAAGCGTCACAGAGCCGTATCCCGGCGCTGGAAACGGCCGCACGCGGTGGCATGGGCGCCATCGGCTGGATGCGCATATCCAGCTCTCTTCGGCATGGACTACGCAGCAGCATCGCCATCGCGGCCGTGCATGCGCTTGGCGATGTCCTGTGCGAGGCGCTCACTGCCGCCCCTGGCGCGCATGCGAAAGCGGCCGGGCGCAAACGCGCCCGGCCGCTTCAGGATCACCGACGCCCCGCTCTACCGGAAGACTTTCCGGCAACGCGCGACGCGGCAGATCACGCCGCTTCGCGCAACAAGCCGCCAATGCCGGCGATCGCGCCGCCGATCGCCTGGGTGCGGTGATCGTCGCTCATCGCCACGCCTTCGGCGCGGACGAACTGGATGTCGGTGATGCCGAAGAAGCCGAACGCGGCACGCAGGTAGGTTTCCTGGAAATCGTTTGCCGCCGCCGGGCTGCCCGGGCTGTAGATGCCACCGCGCGAAGACGCGACGATCACGCGCTTGCCGCCTGCCAGGCCTTCCGGACCGGCTGCACCGTAGCGGAAGGTCTTGCCGGCCACGGCGAGGCGGTCGATCCAGGCCTTCAGCGAGCTGGCGATGCCGAAGTTGTACATCGGCGCGCCGATCACGACGACGTCGGCGGCCAGGAACTCTTCCAGTACCTGGCTGTTTTCGATGGCCGCCGGCTCGGCATCGCCGGCCGGCGGCGCCCAGTGGCTCAGCGGCGCGGCATGCACGTCGCGGTAGGCGACGTCCACCCCCGGATGCGCGGCGACGAACTCGGCAACGATGGCCGCGGTCAGGCCGCGCGAGACGGAATGCGCGCCAAGCGCGCTGCTGTCGATGTGCAGGAGTTTCATGGAGGTTCCTTTGCGTTGACCGCGTAGCGGCATGGCAAAGACGATACGCGCGAAACAATCCAACGATTAGCCCGTCTAAAGTACACTGATCGTTCGCAACAAGAAACGATGAGCCCGACGATGGACGGCGTCCTGCACGACCTCAACGATCTGTATTTCTTCGCCTCGGTGGTCGAACACGGCGGATTTTCCGCCGCCGGGCGCGCGCTGGGCCTGCCCAAGTCGCGGCTGAGCAAGCGCATCGCCCAACTCGAGGAGCGCCTCGGCGTGCGCCTGCTGCAGCGGACCACACGGCGTTTCGTGGTCACCGAGGTCGGCACGCGCTTCTACCAGCACTGCCGCGCGGTGCTGGAAGAAGCGCGCGCCGCGCAGGAGGCGGTCGACGAACTGCGCACCGAGCCGCGCGGCGTGGTGCGGGTCAGCTGCCCGGTGTCGCTGGCGCAGAACGTGCTGGGCCCGATCCTGCCGGCGTTCCTGCTCGAACACCCCAAGGTGCAGGTGCGGCTCACCGCGACCAACCGCCGCGTGGACGTGATCGGCGAAGGCTACGACGTGGCGATCCGCGTGCGCGACAAACTCGATACCGATGCCACCCTGGTGGTGCGCAGCATCGGCCATGCGCGCAGCATGCTGGTGGCCAGCCGCGCGTTCCTGGACACGCATGGCCGTCCGCAGACCCTGCAGGAGCTGGCCCAGTTGCCGGCGTTGTCGATATTCGAGCACGAGGGCGCGCAGCTGTGGGAACTGCTCGACGGCGACGGCAACAAGACCGCGATCGAGGTCGTGCCACGGCTGGTCAGCGGGGATTTCTCGGTGCTGATCGCCGCCGCCGTGCAACACTGCGGAGTGGCGCTGCTACCCGAGCAATACTGCGCCCCGCTGCTCGACAACGGCATGCTGGAATGGGTGTTGCCGGACTACAGCACCGCCCAGGGCCTGCTGCATTTCGTCTACCCGAGCCGCCGCGGCCTGCTGCCGGCGATCCGTAGCTTCGTCGATTTCCTGGCCGAACGCCTGCCGCAGGCCACGTTCCACCACGACTGCCAGCGGCTGGCGGCCGACCAGAGCCAGGCGGCCAGGCTGCAAATGGCCCGCGTCGCCGGCACCGTTCCCGCAGCGGCTGCGGTACCCGTGCCTCAGCGGGAGTGAAGCCCAAGGGCAACGCCCACCCTGCGCCGGCTCACGCCTTTTGCCAATTAAGGAGCATGGCGGATCGGCACGCGGCACCGCCCGAGGGCAAGGCCAGCTGCCCGGCGATCGGCCCGCGCTGCCGCACTCACGCGGCCGATGCGGCGGACGGCACACAATTTGCTTCTCCACTGCGACCCTAACGCAGCGCGATGCCCGCATGTACGCCTTTCTCGCCTTTCTCCAGCCTGTCGTCGCCAGGCCGATAGCGCGCGCCATGCAGAGCGCCGCAAGGCCGTGAGCGCCTCGATGCGCCGGCACTTCCGGCTCGGCATCATCAGGATCCTCGGGCCGACCACGGCCGCGGTGCTGTTGCTGTTCGGGGCCTATCAGTGGCTCCAGGGCCATGCCTGGAGCGCCGCCGCCGGCGCCACGCTGGCCGGCCTGGCGGCGCTGGCGACCTCGCTGGCCTTGCGCCGCGGCGACGGCCGCATGGACCCGCTGCTGACCCTGAGCTGGTTGCTGGGCAGCGCATTGGCCAGCCATGCCCTGCAGCAGGCCGCGGTGCCGTGGCTGTACCTGGTGATGATGAGCAACTTCTTCGTGGTCGCGCGCGGCGTCGGGCTGGCCTGCAACGCCACCTTGATCGTGATCATGCTGGTCACCCCGGGCACCCTGCTCGGCGCCGAGCACACGTTCTCGCTGATCGCCGTGTCGCTGCTGATCACCGGCCTGGGCTATGTGCTGTCGCTGCGGCTGGAGGGCGACCGCGTGCAGTTGGAACAACTGGCGTCGCACGACGCGCTGACCGGGCTGCCGAACCGGCGCATGCTGGAACGCAGCCTGTCGCAGCGCGTGGCCGATACGCGCCGCAAGACGCGCCGGCATGGGCTGATCGTGATCGACATCGATCACTTCAAAGAGGTCAACGACCTCTACGGGCACGCCGCCGGCGATCGTACGCTGGCCGAATTGGCAGCACTGCTGCGCTTCCAGGTGCGCGCGCCGGACGAGGTGTTCCGCTTCGGCGGCGAGGAATTCGTGGTGGTGACGCGACTGCAGTCGCGCAGCGAGCTGGCCGCCTTCGCCAAGCGCCTGCACCAGGTCACGCGCGAGGCCTTGCGCGGCCCCGGCGGCCGCATCAGCGTCTCCCTCGGCGCGGCCATGCTGTGCGGCGAGCAACACTGGCAGGATTGGTTCTCGCGCGCGGACGCGGCGCTGTACCAGGCCAAGAACGGCGGCCGCGACACCTACATGATCGCCGAGGACCTGACCCAGGAGTGATCGGTCGCGCTGCCCGGGTGGCGGCAACAGGATCGGCATCGAGCCGGATGCCGATGCCACCGCCATGCGCGTTCTCGCTCTGCGCTGCCGCGCAGGCGCCGCGGCATTCCAGCCGCAGCGCCCTCGCCTGGCGCAAGCCGTCGGTCGCGATGGGCGTTGTTGCTGCGGCCCATCGCGACTGCAGCGGCTTCGCGCGGATCGATCCCGCGGCCTGTGACCAACCGGGAGCAGACGCCCGCGCCGTCAGTGCGCGACCGGCGCCGGCGGCGGCGTTGCCAGCGCCACCTCTGGCGGCAGCACCGCATCCTGGCCCCATCCGCCGAGCGCCTTGTACACCCGCACCACGCCGACGTTAACCGACGCCTCGGCATCGGCCAGGGCATCGTCGGCGGACAGCTTGGTGCGCTGCGTATCGAGCAGGGTCAGGAAATCTTCCGACCCTTCGCGGTAACGCAATTGCGCCAGCGCTTCGGCACGGCCGGCCGCTTGCGCCTGCTCGGCGACGATCGCCAGCCGCGCCTGCTGTTTGGCGTAGGAGGTCAACGCGTTCTCGGTGTCCTCCAGCGCGCCGAGCACCGCCTTCTCGTAGTCGGCGGCAGCACCGTCGGCCTGCGCTTCGCTGGCGCGCAACCGCGCACGCACGGTACCGAAGTCGAACGCTGCCCAGCTGATCGACGGGGTCAGCGACCAGGCCTTGCTGCTGCCCTGCAGCAGCGAGCCGGCATCGCCGGACAGGAAGCCGACGAAGCCGCTGAGGCTGATCCGCGGGAACAGGTCGGCAGTGGCCACGCCGACCCGCGCCGTCGCCGACGCCAGCCGGCGCTCGGCGATGCGCACGTCCGGTCGCCGGCGCAGCAACTGGGTGGTATCGCCCAGCGGCAGCGCGCGGGCGTAGGCCGGCGTCGCGCGCGGCGCCAGCAGCTCGTCCAGCGCGCCGGGCGGGCGGCCCAGCAGCACCGCCAGCCGATGCCGGGCCTGCGCTTCGCTGACTTCCAGCAACGGGATGTCGGCCTCGATCGCCTTGAGCCGCGCGCGGCTGCTCTGCACGTCCAGTTCGCTGCCGGCGCCCAGCTGCCAGCGGGTCTCGGTCAGGCGCTGGGTATCGCGCAGGTTGTCCAGCGTGGTGCGCGCCACCGCGATGCGCTTCTGCGCGCCGCGCAACTCGAAGTAGTTTCGCGCCACTTCAGCGGCCACGGTGACCTGCGCATCGGCCATGCCGGCCTGCTCGGCTTCCAGGTCGGCGCGCGCCGCCTCGCTGGCGCGGCGCTGGCGTCCGAACAGATCGAGTTCCCAGCCGGCATCGAAGCCCAGGCTGTAGCTCTCGGTCAGCACCCGCGCGCCGCCGGCGTCCGCATCGGGCGCCTTGCCGCGGCTGTAGTCGCCGTTGGCGGTGACGTGCGGCGCCTGGTCCAGGCGCCGTTCGGCGAAGACCGCGCGCGCCTCGTGCACCCGCGCCAGGGCGATGCGCAGGTCGAGGTTGGCGGCCAGGCTCTGGTGCACCAGCTGTTCCAGCACTGGGTCGTCGAACTGCGCCCACCACGACGCCACCGGCGAGGTGGTCGCGAACACCGGTGCCGCCGCACCCTGCAGCGTCACCGGCGCCTGTTCCGGCGCGTGGTAATTGGGGCCGACGCTGGCGCAGGCGCTGAGCAGCGCCAACGCCAGCGCGCCGATCGCGGGACGGATCACCATGGCAGCACCTGTCCCACATGGGTGTAGCTACCGGTTGGGCCATCGGCGTCGAGCAGCGCCATCATCACGCTGCTGCGCGCGCCGTCGGCCACTTCCAGTTCGCCTTCGCCGGAATTCATGTCGGTCTTCACGTAGCCGGGGTGGATGGTGTTGACCTTGATCGGGGTGTCGCGCAGTTCGTAGGCCAACTGCACGGTCCACGCGTTCACCGCGCTCTTGGACACGTTGTAGGCCGGTATCTTGAAGTCGTAGATCGGCGAGCCGGGCTGGCTGTGCAGGGCGAGCGAGCCGAGCAGGCTGGACACGTTGACGATGCGCGCGGCCGGCGCGGCGCGCAGCAGCGGCAGGAACGCCTGGGTGACCGCAATCAGGCCGAACACGTTGGTGTCGAAGGTCTTGCGCCAGGTGTCCTGGCTCTGCTGCGAGACCGCGAGTTTCATGTCGTCGATCATGATGCCGGCATTGTTGACCAGGATGTCGAGTCGGCCGTGGCGCGCCTGCACCGCCGCCACCGCGGCGGCGATGCTGGCGGCATCGGTGACGTCCAGGGTCAGCGCTTCCACCGGCAAACCTTCGCCCTGCAGTTCCAGCGCGGCAGCCGTGGCGCGGGTGGAGTCGCGGCCGGCCAGCAGCGTGTGCACGCCGGCCTCGGCCAGCTGGCGCACGGTATGCAGGCCGATGCCGCGGGTGGCGCCGGTGACGAGGGCGATCTTGTGGGTCGTGTTCATGCGGATTTCCTGAAAAGGGGGAACGAAAGGATCAAGCGTGGGTCGGCGCATCGGCGTGTGCCGGCGCATGCGACACCAGGGGACGCCCGGACAGCTTGCGCAGGGCGACATAGAACACCGGGGTCAGGAACAGGCCGAACAGGGTCACGCCGAGCATGCCGGCGAACACCGTGATGCCAGTGGCCGAGCGCACTTCCGCGCCGGCGCCGTGCGAGAACACCAGCGGCACGGTGCCGGCGATGAACGCGATCGAGGTCATCACGATCGGGCGCAGGCGCAGGCGGCAGGCCTGCAGCGCCGATTCCACGATGCCCTTGCCCTGCAGTTCCAGCTCGCGGGCGAACTCGACGATCAGGATCGCGTTCTTGCACGCCAGGCCCATCAGCACCACCAGGCCGACCTGCACGAACACGTTGTTGTCGCCGCCGGTCAGCCACACCCCGAACAGCGCCGACAGCAGCGTCATCGGCACGATCAGGATCACCGCCAGCGGCAGCGTCCAGCTTTCGTACAGCGCGGCGAGCACCAGGAACGCCAGCATCACCGCCAGCGGGAACACCACCATCGCCGCCTTGCCCTGGCTCGCCTGCTGGTAGCTCAGGTCGGTCCATTCGATCTCCATGCCGTTGGGCAGCACCTGCTTAGCGATCTGGGTGAGCTTGGCCATCGCTTCGGCCGAGGACATCACGCGCGCATCCGCCTCGCCGGCCAGGTCGGCCGCCGGATAGCCGTTGTAGCGCAACACCGGATCCGGACCGAAGGTCTGCTTGACCGTCACCATCGAGCCGATCGGCACCATTTCGCCGGCGGCGTTGCGGGTGCGCAGCCGCGCGATGTCCTCCACGCTCTCGCGGAACGGCGCGTCGGCCTGGGCGATCACCTGCCAGGTGCGGCCGAACTGGTTGAAGTCGTTGACGTAGGTCGAGCCCAGGTAGGTCTGCAGCGTATCGAACAGATCGGTCAGGGCCACGCCCTGCGCCTTGGCCTTGACCCGGTCGACTTCGGCATCCAGCTGCGGCACGTTGGCCTGGTAGGTGCCGATCGGATAGCTCATGCCCGGGGTCTGCGCCACCGCGCCCTGCATCGCGTTGACCGCGTTCTGCAGCGCGCCGTAGCCCAGGTTGGCGCGGTCCTCGACGAAGAGCTGGTAGCCGTTGCCGTTGCCCAGGCCGAGGATCGGCGGCGGCATGAACGCGAACGCCATGCCTTCGCCCAGCTGCGAGATGCGCTGGTTGATTTCGGCGTTGATCTCCAGCGCGCTGCGGTGGCGCTTGGCGAACGGCTTCAGGGTCAGGAACACCACGCCGGTATTGGGCGTGTTGGTGAACTGCAGCGCGTTCAAACCGGGGAACGAGATCGCATGCTCGACGCCGTCGGTCTGCATGGCGATGTTGGTGACCTTGCGCAGCAACGCGTCGGTGCGTTCCAGCGAGGCGCCCTCGGGCAGCTTCACGCCGGAGATCAGGTACATCTTGTCCTGGGTCGGGATGAAACCAGCCGGCACCGCCTTGAACATCACGCCGGTGACCACCAGCAGGCCGAGATAGACCACGAACACCACGCCGCGCCTGCCGAGGATCCGCGACACGCTGCCCTGGTAGCGTTCGGAGCTGCGGTTGAAGAAGCGATTGAACGGACGGAACAGCCAGCCGCCGAACAGGCGGTCCATCAGCCGCGACACCGCGTCCTTGGGCGCGTCGTGGGAGCGCAGCAGCAGCGCGGCCAGCGCCGGCGACAGGGTCAGCGAGTTGATCGCCGAAATCACCGTGGAGATGGCGATGGTCACCGCGAACTGCTTGTAGAACTGGCCGGTCACGCCGGACAGGAACGCCATCGGCACGAACACCGCGCACAGCACCAGCGCGATCGCCACGATCGGGCCGGACACCTCGCGCATCGCCTGGTGCGCCGCGGCCAGCGGGGTCAATCCCTCCTCGATGTTGCGCTCCACGTTCTCCACCACCACGATCGCATCGTCGACGACGATGCCGATCGCCAGCACCAACCCGAACAGGGTCAGCGTGTTGATCGAGAAGCCCAGCACGTACAGCGCGGCGAAGGTACCCACCACCGACACCGGGACCGCGATCAACGGAATGATCGAGGCGCGCCAGGTCTGCAGGAACAGGATCACCACCAGCACCACCAGCAGCACCGCTTCCAGCAAGGTGTGCACCACCGCGGTGATCGAGTCGCGCACGAAGATCGTGGTGTCGTACACCGCCTCGTACTTCACGTCGTCCGGGAACTGCTTGGTCAGTTCGTCCATCGTCGCGATCACCTGATCGCGGATCTCCAGCGCATTGGCGCCCGGCGCCTGGAAAATGCCGATGCCGACCGCGTTCTTGCCGTCCAGCTGCGAGCGCAGCGTGTAGTCGCCGGCTCCCAGTTCCAGGCGCGCGACGTCACCCAGGCGCACGGTTTCGCCGTCGGCGCCGACCTTGAGCACGATGTCGCCGAACTCCTTCTCGCTGCGCAGGCGGCCCTGCGCGTTGATCAGGGTCAGGAACTTGCTGTCGGGCATCGGCTCGGCGCCGAGCTGGCCGGCCGAGACCTGCACGTTCTGTTCGCGCATGGCGGCGACCACGTCGCCGGCGGTGAGTCCGCGCGCGGCGATGCGTTCCGGATCCAGCCAGGCGCGCATCGCGTAGTCGCCGCCGCCGAACACCTGCGCATCGCCCACGCCCTGGATCCGTGCCAGCGCGTCCTTGACGTGCAGGCGCGCGTAGTTGCGCAGATACAGCGTGTCGTACTTGCCCTTGGGCGAAGTCACATGCACGACCATCAAGAAGGTCGGCGATTTCTTCTGCGTGGTCACGCCCTGCCGGCGCACGTCCTCGGGCAGGCGCGCCTGCGCCTGCGAGACGCGGTTCTGCACCTTGACCGCAGCGTCGTCGGCGTCGGTGCCCGGGCGGAAGGTGATGGTCATCTGCAGCACGCCGTCGGAGCCGGCCACCGACTTGATGTACATCATGCCTTCCACGCCATTGATCGCCTCTTCCAATGGCGTGGCGACGGTCTCGGCGATGACCTTGGGGTTGGCGCCCGGATACACCGTGCGCACGATCACCGACGGCGGTACCACTTCGGGGTATTCGCCGATGGGCAGCATCGGGATCGCGATCAATCCCGCGGCGAAGATGACGATCGACAGCACGGCCGCGAAGATCGGCCGGTCGATGAAGAATCTAGAAAAGTCCATGGGTGGTGGTCCTGGAAACTAAGGTGAAACGGATGGCCGAACAGGAATGCGGGCAAAGCGGCGGCGACGCCGGGCCACGACGGTGGCCCGACCTGCAAACACCGGCCGCCAGCGCGGCCGGTCTACGACGCTGTGCGCGCCTCCGGCGTCAGTCGGAGGCGACTCAGTCGAGGGCGACGGCCTTGCGTGCGGCGGCCGGCGAAGTCGTAGCCAGGGCCACGGGCTTGGCCTGCACCGGCATGCCCGGCATGAACACTTTCTGCACCCCGTCGACGATGACCCGGTCGCCGGCGTTGAGCCCGCCGAGCACGATGCGCAGGCCTTCGGCGCTGCGTCCCAGCTGCACGTCGCGACGCTGCGCCTTGCCGTCCTTGTCGACGACGTAGACGTACTTGCGGTCCTGGTCGGTCAGCACCGATCGGTCGTCGATCAGCAGCGCGTTGAAGCGGCCGCTGCCGAGCAGGCGCACGCGGGCGAACAGGCCCGGGGTGAAGCTGCGATCGGCGTTGTCGAGCACGGCGCGCACGCGGATGGTGCCGGTGCTGCTGGTGATCTGGTTATCCAGGAAATCGACCTTGCCGGCGTGCGGGAACCCGTCCTCGCCGACCAGGCCGACCTGCACCGGCAACTGCCCGTCGCGTTCGCTGGGCCGCTCGCCCTTGCGCGCCATCTGCGCATAGCGCAGGAAGGTGCCTTCGTCGGCATCGAAGTACACATGCACCTTGTCCAGCGACACCAGCGTGGTCAGCACGCTGGCGCTGTCGCCGGCGCTGACCAGATTGCCGGCGGTGACCAGGGCGCGGCCGGCGTGGCCGTCGATCGGCGCGCGGACCTGGGTCCACTCCAGATTCAGGCGCGCGGTGTCCACCGCGGCCTGCGCGGCGAGCACGTCGGCCTCGGCCTGGTCGGCGGCGGCGTGGCGTTGCTCCCAGGTCTCGGTGGAGATCGCCTGCTGGTCGGACAGTTTCTTGGCGCGTGCCGCCTCGCTGCCGCTGAGCTTGGACTGGGTCCGCGCCCGCGCCAGTTCGGCGTTGGCGCGCGCCAGTTCGGCGCGGTAGCTGCGCGCGTCGATGGTGAACAGCACATCGCCCTTCTTCACCTCCTGCCCTTCGACGTAGTTGACCTTGTCGATGTAGCCGGACACGCGCGGGCGCAGGTCGACGTGTTCGATCGCCTCGACGCGGCCGCTGAACTCGTCCCACTGGCTGATTTCCTTCTGTAGCGCAGGCGCCACGCCGACCGCCGGCGGCGGCGGCGCGCCCTGCTGCTCGGCCTTGCCGCCGCAAGCGGCCAGGGCCGCGGCCAGCAGCGCGATCGCCAGCGGGCGCAAGGCGCGCGACGGGGAATGGAATGACATCGGAATCGGGTTCATGGAGAAACCTCGTGAGTGGAAGGAGAAAAATGCGGTGCGGTCATCAACGAGGTGCGTGGATGCGCGTAGTGGTGTTTGTCGATGTCGACGATGGCTTGGCCCGGCACGCCGGCGTCGGCCAGCAGCGCCACCGCGGCACGGCCGACGCTGAGCGTGGTGAACCATTCCGGGCAGGCGTCGGCGCCGGCTTCGCTGCTGCAGACCGGATGGGTCAGCGACAGCAGTTGCACGCGCACGCCCAGCGGCTTGGCTTCTTCGTGCAGGACCTGGGCGAGCATGCGGATCGAGGCCGCGGCCACCGAGCTCTCGCCATGCCCGGCCCAGGCGCGCAACGCGCACGGGCTGCCGAGCAGGATGTAGCGGCCGCCGCGCTCGGCCTGCGCCAGCAGCGGCAGCAGGTGCCGGGCCGCGGCCAGATGCGGCAGCAGGTCCGCTTCCATGCGCCGGCGCAGCGCGGTCACCGGCTGGTCCAGCAGGCGCCCGCAGCGCAGCGGGCTGCCCAGGCTGGCGACCACCCCGGCCAGCGGCCGCGGCCGCTGCGCCACCGCCGCCGCCAGGGCAGCGGCGGTGGCGTCGTTGGCGGCCGAGCCCTGCAGCACGTCCAATGCCGGTTCGTCGCTGTAGCGGTCGCGCAAGGCGCGCAGCCGGCCGCGGTCGCGCGCCACGGCCACGACCGGACTGCCGGCTTCGAGCAAGGCGCGGACCACGCCCAGTCCGATGTTGCCGGTGCCGCCGAGCACCAGCACTTCCGGGTCCAGCGTCCCGCTCACGGGACTTTTACTCCCGCAAACGGGACAATCGCGATCCGGCCGAGTCGGCCGTTGCCGCGCTGGCCGAGCTGCATCGAACTGCCGGCCTGGCTGCGCGGCGGCGGGGTAAATTCACGAAATGCCTTGAGGTAACCGGTTTCCAGCGCGTCGATGGGCGTACCATCGAGCCGATTCGGGCGACGGACGCCGACGAGAAACTGGAACAGAGTGCGCAACAGCATGAGCAAATGGCCTGGGTAGCGGCGAATGCGTACAAATTAGGCGTCAAAGCCGCACTTGATTAGTCCGAATTAAGGGGAATAATCGTCCCGTCACCGGTCCAATCGCTCTCACCCCTCAGGAACCCGCCATGACCCACGATCTGAACGACACCCTGATCTTCGTCAAGGTGGTCGAACAAGGCAGCTTCATCGCCGCGGCCAACGCGCTCGGCCTGCCCAAGACCACCGTCAGCAGAAAGGTGCAGGATCTGGAGGCGCGCCTGGGCGCGCGCCTGCTGCACCGGACCACGCGCCGCCTCGGCCTGACCGAAGCCGGCGCGGTCTATCACGAGCATTGCCAGCGCATCGCCCGCGAACTGGAGGAAGCCGAGAGCGCGGTCGGGCAGCTGCAGGCCGGCCCGCGCGGCTGGCTGCGTTTCAGCGTGCCCTACTCCGCCGGCATTTCCTGGGTGGCGCCGATCCTGGGCGAATTCCACAAGCAGCATCCGGAAGTGCGCCTGGAAATGGTCATGACCAGCGACAAGGTCGATCCGATCGCCGAGGGCGTGGACGTGGCCCTGCACATGGGCGCGCTGCTGGATTCGACCATGGTCGCGCGCAAGCTGGCCACCTTCCGCACCCAGGTATTCGCCAGCCCCAACTACATCGAGCGCCACGGCGAGCCGCTGCATCCGGACGACCTGCAACACCACCGCACGCTGGCGCTGAGCAATGGCCGCAACGGCAACAACCGGCTCAGCTGGCCGCTGCGCAACGGCAAGCAGAGCGGCGACTTCGCGATCCAGCCGATCCTGGTCGCCAACGACTCGGCCGCGCTGATCGGCGGGCTGGTGTGCGGCGAAGGCCTGGTGCTGGCCAGCGATGCGACGATCAAGCCGCTGATCGAGGCCGGCAAGGCACGCCGCGTGCTCGGCGGCTGGGTCGGTCCGGACCTGGATTTCAACGCGGTGTTCCCGGGCGGGCGCATGCTGTCGCCGAAGGTCCGCGCCTTCGTCGATTTCCTGGTCGACAAGCTCAACTTCGACGTCAACTACATGCTGGCACAGTGCCCGGTCAAGCTGGCCGCGCAACACGCCGACAGCGGCGCCGAGTTCACCCTGTGCAGCGGCGTGGCGATGAACACCCAGACCGTGGCGTTGCCGCAGTTGGCCGAACTGCCGCTGCTGGAGGAGGCGGAGGCGGAACCGGCGCCGGAGCAGGAGGAAGAAGCGCTGGTCTGAGCAGGCGGGCGCGCAGCGACCGCGGCAGCTGGCCGCGGCCCTTTGCGCGGCAAGTTCGTGACGACCTCGGGATACGCCGGCGCGCAACTGGCGCACAACACGAAACGGGCCGCATCAGCGGCCCGTTCGCATTTCCGATGTGGGCAGACTCGCTCAGGAGCGCAGCGGCACCACGCGGATCTCGACCCGGCGGTTCTGCGCGCGACCGGCTTCGGTGCTGTTGTCGGCGATCGGGTACTTCTTGCCCGCGCCCAGCGTCTCGATGCGTTCGCGCTGCACGCCCTGCGCGGTCAGGTACGCGGCCACCGAGGCGGCACGCTGCTCGGACAGGCGCTGGTTGACCGCGTCGCTGCCGATGCTGTCGGTGTGCCCGACCACTTCGATCATGGTCTGGTTGTATTCGCCCAGGGTCGAGGCCACGCCGTTGAGCGCCGAATAGAACTGCGGCTTCAGCGTGGACTGGTTGAAGTCGAAGGTGATGCCGTCGGGCAGGTTCAAGGTGATGTTGTCGCCGTCGCGGCGCACGTCGATGCCGGTGTTGGCGGTGCGCTCGCGCAGCGCGCGTTCCTGGCGATCCTGGTAGTTGCCGATCGCCGCGCCGCTGAGCGCGCCGATGCCGGCGCCGATCATCGCGTGTTGGCGGCGCTCGGTGGCGCTGCTGCCGCTGAGCAGGCCGGCGGCGACGCCGACCGCGGTGCCGATCAGCGCGCCGCGGCCGGTGCGGTTGTTCTGCTGTTCGGTCGGATTGCCGTATTGGTCGCGCTGCACGTAGGAACCGCCGGTGGCGCAGGCGGACAACAGCAGCGCGCTGGCCAGCGCCACGGACATGCCTTGGATCACGGTGCGTTTCATCGCGCTCTCTCCCACATCTGGATTGAAGTGGCAGCAAGCATAAACAAGCGCCTGCGAGACGGGCATGAACGCCGCGCGGGTCGCGCTGCGCGCCAATGCGCCCCGTTCAGGAAGCCGGCAGCAGCGCGTCCGCATCCGCTGCGCGCAGCGGATGCTCCCAGTCGCCCATCAGCGCCAGGTACAGCAGCTTCTCGAATTCGGCGCCGATCCGGCGCATCACCGCATCCGGGTCGGGGATCAGCCGCGCATCGCCGATCAGGCCGAAGTGCACACGGTGGTTGTAGCTCATGATCGACACGCCGACGCCGATCGAGCCGGTCTGCGGCACCCAGAACATCATCTCGCGCACGCGGCTGCCGGCCAGATACAGCGGCTGCTGCGGTCCTGGTACGTTGGTCGCCACGGTGGTCGCCTTGCGGCTGAACAGGTCCAGCGCCAGCGACTGCAGCGCCGCCGGCGCCATGCCCACCGCGGCCAGCAGCCCGAACACCACCATTGCCTGTCGCGACTGCTTGAGCTGCTGCATCGATTCGGCCACGCGCTGCACGCGCCGCACCGGATTGGCCTCGCCGACCGGCAGGTCCAGGAACACCAGCCCGAAATGGTTGCCGAGCTTGCGCGCGTGTTCCAAAGGGCGCAGGTTGACCGGCACCGTAGCGCGCAGGGTCACCCCGTCCAGCTGTTCGCCGCGCTCGAGCATGTAGTCGCGCAGGGCGCCGGCCATGGTCGCCATCAGCACGTCGTTGACCGTGCAGTCGCAGGCGCGGCCGACCGCCTTCACTTCGTCCAGGTCCAGCGGTGCGGCCCAGGCCACCCGCTTGCTGACCCCCAGGCGCCCGCGCAGCAGCGTCGGCGGATCGTCGGACAGCAGCAGCGCATTGGCCAGTTCGCGGCCGATCAGGCCGCCTTCCTTGGCCAGCATCTGCGCCAGGTTCGGGTCCTGGTACATCTCGCGGCCCTTGTCGAGCATGCGCCCGCCCAGTTTCAGGTAGCGGTCGATGGCGCCGACCCGGCGCACCACCTCCTTGCCGTCGTCCTTCAGCCAGGCGCGGCCGAGCTGCGCCGCGGGCTCCGGCACGCGCTGCATGTCGGTCAGCGACAGCAGCACCTGCACCAGAGCGATGCCGTCGGCGTAGCTGTGGTGGATGCGCGCGACCAGCGCCGAGCCGCCTTCGTAGCGTTCGATCAGATGGAACTGCCACAGCGGCTTGGTCTTGTCCAAGGGCGTGGACGCCATCTGCCCGGCGAAGCGCTCCAGCGCCTTCTTGCCGCCGCGCCCGGGCAGGGCCGACAGGCGCACGTGCCAGTCCAGGTCGAAGTCGTCGTCGTGTTGCCAGTAGGCGCCGGTGGCGGTGTCCACCGGCTTTTGCTGGAAGCGCGGAAACGACAGGAAACGCTTGCGCACCAATTGCTTGAACTGCGACAGCGACAGCGCCTCGTCGAGCATCAGCACGCCGGTAATCATCATCGGATTGGTCGGCCGCTCCATCCGCAACCAGGCGGTATCCACACGCGACATCGGTTCGCGCCGCGGCTTGCGGCGGGCTGTGCTGGTGGCCATGCATGCTCCCTGTGCGTGGCCGGAGTGAATCATGGCGCGGCGAAGGGCGTCAATCGCGGCCCCCTGCCCTGCGCTGCCGCGGTTCACGCCGCGGCGCAGCAGGCGCGCACTGCGTTGGCCCGCGTCAGCCGCCGCCGCTTGTCTCGCGGTAGGCGGCCAGCGCGGCGTCGCGTCCTGCAGCCAGGTCCACGATCGGCTGCCGCGGATAGTGCGGCGCGCTGGCGGCCAGGCGCTGCGGCGACAGCCACGGCGCGAAGCGCTCGGCCACCGGCAGCGCCGCCAGTTCCGGCACCCAGCGCGCGATGTAGCGGCCCTGCGGATCGAACTTCTGCGCCTGTGTCACCGGATTGAACACGCGGAAATACGGCGCGGCGTCGGCACCGGTGCCCGCCACCCACTGCCAGCCGAGGGTGTTGTTGGCCAGGTCGGCATCGACCAGCGTGTCCCAGAACCAGCGCGCGCCTTCGGACCAATGCACGCGCAGGTGCTTGCACAGGTAGCTGGCGACGATCATCCGCACCCGGTTGTGCATCCAGCCGGTGTGCCACAGCTCGCGCAGGCCCGCATCGACGATCGGCACGCCGGTGCGGCCGCGCTGCCAGGCCTGCAGTTGCGCCGGATCCGGCGCGGCCCAGCGGAACCGGGCGAAGCGCGGATTGAGGTTGTGCTCGGGCGTGGCCGGGAAATGGTGCAGCAGGTGATGGGCGAAGTCGCGCCAGCCGAGCTGGCGGATGTAGCCGTCGATCGCCGCGCCGCTGGCGGCGCTGCGGTGCTTTTCCAGTTCGGCGACGATCCGCCACGGCGCGATCTCGCCGAAATGCAGGTGCGGCGACAGGCGCGAGGTGCCGACCTGGTCGGGGCGGTCGCGGCCCTCGACATAGCCGCGCAGGGCGCCGTCGACGAACACCTCCAGCGCTTCGTGCGCGCCCGCTTCGCCCGGTTGCCATACCTCCCAGAAACCGCGGTCCCAGCCCAGCGCCGGCGCCAGTCCGAGCTGCTGCAGCGGCAGGCTGTGCAGTGCCGGCGGCGGTGGCGGCAGCGTCTTTGGCGCGGGCGATAGCGCCGGCACCTGCCAATGGCTCAGCGCGCTGCGCCAGAACGGCGTGAACACCTTGTACGGCCCGCCCTGCTGGGTCGCCAGTTGCCACGGCTCGAACAGCAGCGCACCGTTGTAGCTGTGCACCTCCAGGCCCTGCTCGCGCAGTTCGCGCTTGAGCCGGGCGTCGCGCGGCTGCGTGGCCGGTTCGTAGCGGCGGTTCCAGTACACCGCGATCGCGCCGCATTCTTCGATCAGCTCGCGCAGCACGGTCTCGGCCGGGCCCTGGCGCAGGATCAGCCGCGAGCCCAGCGTGCGCAGTTGCGCATCGAGCGCGGCCAGCGAGCGCTGCAGCCAGCTCAGCGAGGCCGCGCCGGCCGCCCAGGCGCCTTCGTCGCCGGGACTGTGCACATACACCGGCACCGGCGTATGCCCGGCGGCCAGCGCCGCGTACAACGCGGGTTGATCGTGCAGGCGCAGATCGCGCCGGAACCAGACGATGGCGTAGCTCATGCGCGGGATGGGCCGGAAAGGACGCGCAAGGATACGCGGCGCCGGCGCGCAGCCGGCGTGAGCGCGCACGGCGCCGGCTCGGGTGCCGGCTGGCGCGCCGATTAGGCGGCGACCGGCGCGCCGGACTGTTCCTGGTTGCCGTAGCTGACCAGCAGCGGCTCGACGATGGCGCCGGCCGCCTGCAGATTGCGCAAGGCCAGGATCGAGGTGAGGCTCAGTTCGGTGCCGTGCGCCAGCAGCATCATGCCGCGCTTGGATACCACGTCCTGCTCCAGGCGCCAGCCCGGCACCAGATCGCAGACCTTGGCCTTGCGGATACCGCTGCGGGTATTGAGCTGCAGGTCGGCGAGCGCGTCGATCAGGCCGCGCGGCAGCGGCGGCTCGACCTTGCGCAGTTCCTGCACCGCATGCGCCAGCGGCAGCTTGCGCGCCAGCCCGCGCACCAGCAGCAGCGAGGCGCGCAGCAGGTGTGCGCCGCGGACCACGTCCGGCGCGGCGTCGGCCGGCGGCGGCAGCGCCTGGTAGCGCACGATCTCAGCCACCGGCTGCATGCGCGGGATCGCCGTCAGCAACCGGTACGCGACCAGCGGATGCCCATCGATCAGCTTCTGCTCTTCCTCGGACAGTTCATCGCCGGCGATCTCGCGCTGCACGATGTCGCCCGGCACGCTGACGCAGCCGATATGGCTCAGCGCCGCGGCCACTTCCACCATCCAGCGGTTGGGCCACGGCAGCTTGGCGGTGACGTGGCTGACGCAGGCCTGCAGTTGCGCCGAGCGCTGGAACGCCCACGGCGCGACCATCGACAGCACCTCGGTGAGCATGCGCGTGGTGCCGGCCAGCGTGGTTTCCAGCAGCTCGCGTTCCAGCAGCGTGGCGCGATGCAGCGCCACCGCCTGCTCCAGCGCGGCGACCAGTTCCTCGGTCGGGCACGGCTTGCACAGGAAGCGGAAGATCGCGCCCTGGTTGATCGCGGCGATCGCCGAGGTCGCATCGGCCTGCCCGGTCAGCAGCAGGCGCACGCTGTCCGGCGCGCGCGCGCGCGCCGCGGCCAGGAACGCGGCGCCGTCCATGCCCGGCATGCGCATGTCCGACACGATTGCCGCGAACGGCGGGCCGGCGGCGATCGCGGCCAGCCCGGCCTCGCCGCCGTTGGCGGTGACCACGTCGAACTGGCCGAACAGGTTGCGCTCCAGCGCCGCCAGCAGATTGGGTTCGTCGTCCACGCACAGGATGCGCGGCAGTTCCGGCTCGCTCATGACGCGTCCTCCGCTTCGCGAATCTGCGCGCACGCCGCCTGCCACTGCGGCAGCTGCGCGGCTACGCCCATCGCCTGCAGGTATTCCAGGTCCGGCGCCAGGCCCTGAGCCAGCGCCACCGCCACATGCACCACGCCGATCGCGTCGAACTGGCGATGCTCGACCCGGCGCGGCGTACGATGATGCGCGACCGCCTCGACGATCGCCCCGGGCAGGCCCCACACGCCGAGCAGGTAGGCGCCGATCTCCGCATGCGACGGGAAGCCGCGGCCGTGCGGATCGGCATCGCGGCACAGCCGCGCGATGTCCGGCAGCAACGCGCCGACGTTGGCCAGCAGCGCCGCGGTCGTGACCACGTCCTCGGCGGCATGGCCCTTGCCGACCGCCGCCGCCAGCCGCGACGCGCGCACCGCGTCGGCGCGGATCGTGTCGGCCGAGTCGCCGGCGTCGCTGTGGAACACCTCGCTGGCCAGCACCAGCGTGCGCAGCAGGCCGATGCCGATGCGGTTGACCGCGTCCTTGACCTCGGCCACGCGATGGCCGTTGCCGAAGAACGCGCAATTGGCCAGCTGCAGCACCTTGGCCGCCAGCGCCGGGTCGCCTTCCACCACCGCGGCCACCTGCGCGACGCCGGCAGCGGGATCGCCGAGCAGGCGGTTGAGCCGCGCGAACATGCGCGGCGCCGACGGCAGCCCGCCGATGCGTCCGGCCACCGCCTGCACCGCCGGATCGTCCAGCAGCACCTGCAACGCCACCGCGCGATCGATCGCTTCGATCAGCGCATCGCCCTCGCAGGGCTTGGCCAGGAACTGATGCGCCACGTCCAGCGAACGCAGCGCCGCTTCCTGTTCGGTATGCCCGGACAGGATGATGCGGATGGTGCGCGGGCAACTGTCGCGCACCTGGCGCAGCAGTTCGGCGCCGTCCATCATCGGCATGCGCATGTCCGAGACCACCACGTCGGCCGGCTGCGCCTGCAGCGTGACCAGCGCCTCGGCGCCGCTGCCGGCGAACGCCACGTCCCAATCGCGATCGGCCATGAACATGGTGCGCTCGAGGCCGGCCAGCACCTGCTTCTCGTCGTCGACGAACAGCACGCGCATCGTTTAGCCCGCCGCGACGTGCAACGGCAGCCGCACCACGAAGGTGGTGCCGCGCTGGTCCGCCGATGGTTCGAAGAAGATCCGTCCCTGGTGTTTTTCCACCACCGCCGAATAGGCGATCGCCAGGCCCTGGCCGGTGCCCTTGCCGACCGCTTTGGTGGTGAAGAACGGATCGAACACCTTGGTCCGGATCGCCTCGGGAATGCCCGGACCGTCGTCGCTGACGCACAGGTCAACATGGCTGTCGCCGGCCCGGCGCAGGATGATGCGGATCCGGCCCTGCTCGCGTTCGCCCGGCACCAGCGTGTCGCCGATCGCATGCGCCGCGTTGACAACCAGGTTCAGCAGCACCTGGCCGATCTCGTCGCGCAGGCATGGCACCAGCGGCACGTCGGCGGCGAAATCGGTCTCGATCTCGGCCACGTATTTCCATTCGTTGCGGGCGACGGTGATGGTGGTAGCGACCAGTTCGCGCAGGTCCACCGGCTCCTTCTCGCCGGCCGAAGGATGCGAGAAGGTCTTCATCGCGCTGACGATCTTGGTGATGCGGTCAAGCCCTTCCAGCGACTGCTGCAAGGCCTCGGGGGTCTGCTTGCGCAGGTACTGGAACTTGGACGAGCTCACCTGCGCGTCGAGCGCGGCTACCAGCTCCGGCGCCACGCCCTGCGCGCGCGCCGCATCGACGATGGCGAAGGTCATGTCGAACACGTGGTCGAGGATCTGCTTGGCCTTGCACACGAACGCGACGTTGTCGCGCACGTACTGCGCCGGCGTGTTGATCTCGTGGGCGATGCCGGCGGCGAGCTGGCCGATCGATTCCATCTTCTGCGCCTGCAGCAGCGCGACCTGGGCCTTGCCGAGGTCGTCCAGGGCATGCTCCAGTTCCTGCCGCTCGCGGTTCAGTTCCTGGGTCTTCAGCGCGACCACCTTGCCCAGCGCGATGTTCTGCTGCAGCGTGGCCAGCGGCGAGGCCACCGCATCGTCGCGCGCAGTGACCCGTTTCTTCAGCACCGCGATCACCTTGTCGCGCGCGGCCAGTTGCCGGCGCAATTCAGCGATCAACGCCGTCTCGCCGCTCTCCGGCGGCGCGGCGGCGGCATGCGCCAGGAACGGTACCGTCGCTGCATCTGCGGACATGCTCATCTCCCGATCGCCACGCCGGTAAAGGTCTGATTGACGTGCAAGCCGTTGAACTGCTCGCCGTAGGTGGAAAACCCGAACACGCTTTGCCGCGCCATGAACGCGCCGACCTGCTGCTGCATCTGCGACTGGCCGAACTCCAGCCGGCGCAGGATGCAATCGCAACCGATCACCAGCGCCGGGTCGGGGATCGTCTCGTGCACCTCGGCAAAGGCCTGCTGCAGCGTTTCCATCACGTCCACCGCCTGCCCGACCGACACCACCATGCCCTCTTCCACCGCGCAGTAGCAGGTCATCGACAAGTCCTCGTTGACGCGCAGGATCGAACGCACGTAAGGCTCGCCGCTCAAGGTCAGCAGCAGCGGATAGGTCGAGAACACCTTCGGTTCCAGCGCTTCCAGCGGCACACCGATCGCCTGCGCATAGGCCAGCGCGGCCGGCTCGCCGTTGATCTCGCGGATCAGGCGCCGCTCCGGATCGGCATCGGTGACCACCAGCTCGATCTCGCTGGCGACGAAGTGCTGCAGCTTGAACACCACGAACGGATGCCGCGAATGGAACAGGGTCAACACCGCCGCATCGGCCAGGAAGCGGCCGTCGTAGTAGACCAGGGTGCGCTCGAAACGCAGGTTGTCGCCGGCCGAGCCGCCGAGCAGCGGCACGTCGCCGATCATCCGGTACAGCGCCGCCGCCAGGTATTCCTCGCAGGTGGACAGCCCGTCGACCAGCAGCAGCGAGAAGCATTGCCCGGCCTTGTCGGCCGTCGCCGCCTGCACCGTCTCGGCCACCACCGCGACCTGCGCCTGCAGGTCGCTCAGCGGCGCGATCAGCAGCGGCTGCGCCTGCAGCACGCCACCGCGCAGGCCGGCGACCAGGATGCCGTTGCTCTGGAAGCCCTGCTCGCCGATCTGGCCGGCGGCGGTGCAGCCGATCACCGGGCAGTCGAAGCCGGCCTTGATCGCCGGTCCCAGCGCGTCCAGATCGTATTCGGCATCGCAGAACAGCAGCAGCGCGTCCAGCGGCGCGGCGCCCAGTTGCGCACGTAACGCGGCGACCGCGGCGACCGCATCGCGGTCGGCGGTTTCCGCATGGGTGACGGTCAGCGGCATGGGCGGGAATCCGGGAAGGGGTGCTTTCCGGGTATCGACCATCACGCATTGAGGTTGAGCGCTGTCACAGCAGTCTGTGACAGCCGTATCGCTGTGCCCGGATGAATACGCGCGCCGCCGGCCACATCTACCGCAACGCAGCAATCGCGCGACCGGCATCGCGGTCGCGCACGGTGCCTACTCGAACGCGCCCACCGAATCGTGCGACAGATTGTCGAAGCGGGTGTATTCGCCGAAGAACTTGAGCTTGCACGAGCCGGTCGGGCCGCCACGATGCTTGCCGATGATGATCTCGGCCAGGCCCTTGTCCGGCGAATTTTCCTTGTTGTAGTAATCGTCGCGGTAGATGAACACGATCATGTCCGCGTCCTGCTCGATCGCGCCGGATTCGCGCAGGTCGGCCATCACCGGGCGTTTGTCAGTGCGCGTTTCCAGCGAGCGGTTGAGCTGCGACAGCGCGATCACGGGCACGCCCAGTTCCTTGGCCAGGCCCTTGAGCGAGCGCGAGATCTCGGAGATCTCGGTGGCGCGGTTCTCGCTGTTGCCCGGCACCGACATCAGCTGCAGGTAGTCGATGACGATCAGCCCAAGGTCGTGCTCGCGCTTGAGCCGGCGCGCCTTGGAGCGCAGGATCTCCGGCGACACGCCGGGCGTGTCATCGATGAAGATCTTGGTTTCCTTCAGCATCTTGATCGCGCCGGTGACCCGCGCCCAGTCCTCGTCCTCGAGCTGGCCGGTACGCAGGCGCTGGGCGTTGATGCGGCCGTTGGAGGAGATCAGGCGCATCGCCAGCTGCGAGGCCGACATTTCCATCGAAAACACCGCCACCGCCTTCTTCGACTTGATCGCGGCGTACTCGGCGATGTTCAGCGCCAGCGTGGTCTTGCCCATCGCCGGACGCGCGGCCAGGATGATCAGGTCGGTCGGCTGCAGGCCGGCGGTCATCGCGTCGAAGTCGCTGTAGCCGGTGGGCAGGCCGGTGATGTTGCCGCCGTTCTCGAAGCGGCTGCGCAATTCCTCGAACGCGTCCTTCAACGCGCCGGGCATGGCCACGAAATCGCTGCGCCCGCGCGCGCCGGCCTCGGCGATCTTGAACACCGCCTTCTCGGCGCTGGCCAGCAGCTCCGCGCTCTCGCGCCCCTCCGGCTGGAAGCCGTCGTTGACGATGCTGGTGCCGACCTCGATCAGCTGCCGCAGCACCGCCTTGTCGCGCACGATCTCGGCGTAAGCGGCGATGTTGGCCGCCGACGGCGTGGTGCTGGCCAGTTCGATCAGGTAGGCGCCGTCGCCGACCATCTCCAGCTTGCCCTGCGACTCGAACCACTCGCCCAGGGTCACCGCATCGAATGGGCGGCCCTTCTCGGCCAGCTCGCGGATCGCGCGGTAGATCAGCTGGTGGTCGCGCCGGTAGAAATCGTTGTCGGTGAGCTGGTCGTTGACCCGGTCGTAGGCGTCGGGCGCCAGCATCAGGCCGCCGAGCACGGCCTGCTCGGCCTCGATCGAATGCGGCGGCACGCGCAACTGATCGATACGCGGCTCGCTGCGTTCGCCACGCTCGCTTTTGCGGTCGCCGCGGTAGCCGGGACGGGCGGACATGGGCTGGATCTTCTCTCTGGGGGGACGCGGTCGGCGGGCGGCGCCGATGGCGCGACCCGGCCGGCCATCTTAGTCAGCGGCGTGCGGCGCGGCTAGGGACAAGTCTGTGGACAACCCGTTGAGAACTGCGCCCAGGCCGCGCCACGCAAGGCGATCGCCGCAGCGCCAGCATTGCCGCCATCGGTCGCAGCGGCTGCGATCGCGCGTTCGTGCCGGCTCAGGCCTGCAGTTCGTCGACCCAGGCGATGAACTTGTCGACGAAGCCCTGCAGGAACTTGCGCGTGTCGGCGTTGCCGATGCTGCCGTCGGCCTCGATCAAGCCGTCCGTGAACTGCAAGAACACCTCCGGCTGGCCCAGCACCGGCATGTCCAGGTAGGCCAGCACGTTGCGCAGGTGCTGCTGCGCCAGCGCGGTGCCGAGCGCGCCGGGCGAAACCCCGCACACCGCCGCCGGCTTGCCGGCGAAGGCGCTGTCGCCATAGGGCCGCGAGCCCAGGTCGATCGCGTTCTTGAGCACGCCGGGGATCGAGCGGTTGTACTCGGGGGTGACGAACAGCACCGCGTCGGCGTTGCTCACCTGCGCCTTCAGCCGCTTGCCCTGCTCCGGGTAGTCGTGGTCCTGGTCCTGGTCGTACAGCGGCAGGTCGCCGATCTCCACGTACTCGAAGCGGGCACGGTCGCCGACCAGCTTCTCCAGCGCCAGCGCCAGGCGCCGGTTGAACGACTCCTTGCGCAGGCTGCCGACGAAGACGGCGATGCGGTACTGGCTCATGGCGTACTCCTGACCGATTTGGGGCTTGCAGCCTAGCCGCCGGCGCGGCGCGGCCAGGTGAATACGGCCGAGGCGACGCCGCCGGGCCGCTCAGCGCCGCGCCTGCCAGTCCGCGCGCGACTGCCCCCACACCTCCACCTCGTGCGCCTGCATCGGCTCGGGCAGGCGATCCTGGCGCAGGTAGCGCGCGCCCAGCTTGGCCGGCACCGCCTTGGAATTGACGTTGTCGGCGGCGATGGTGTGGATCACCTCGGTCCAGCCCAGTTGCGCGAACGCCCAGTCGATCGACGCGCGCGCCGCTTCCGGCGCATAGCCCTGGCCCCAGTACGCGCGCGCGATTCCCCAGCCGACCTCGGTCCCCGGCCAGCCATGCGGCTGCCACGGCCCGATCCGGCCGATCCACTGCCCGCTGCGCTTCTCGATCACCGAGAACATCGAAAACCCTTGCAGCTGCCAGCTGCCGACCAGCGCCGCCAGCGCGCGCCAGGCCACCGGCGGCGATTGCACGCCGCCCAGATGGCGCATCGCTTCCGCATCGGCGGTGAAACGGCAGAAGTCCGCGAAATCCGCCGCGCTCGGCGGGCGCAGCAGCAGCCGCTCGGTTTCCAGTCGCAGATCGAAAATGCTCATGCTCTCGCCTCCTCGTGCCTGTCTATCGCCCCGGGCGCCACGCCAGAGGCGCGCAGCGGTTCAGAACGCATTGATGCCGGTCAGCTCGCGGCCGACCACCAGTTGGTGCACGGTCTCGGTGCCTTCGTAGGTGATCACCGATTCCAGGTTCAAGGCGTGGCGGATGGCGCCGTACTCGGTGGTGATGCCGGCGCCGCCGAGCAGGTCGCGGCACTCGCGGGCGATGTCCAGCGCCATGCGCACGTTGTTCCACTTCGCCAGCGACACCTGCGCCGGCTGCAGCGCGCCGGCGTCCTTGAGCCGGCCCAACTGCAGCGCCAACAGCTGCGCGCCGGCGATGCGCCGGGCCATGTCGGCCAGCTTGATCTGCGCGCTCTGCGTGGCCGCCAGCGGGCGCCCGAACAGGATGCGCTCGCCGGCATAGGCCAGCGCCTCGCGCAGGCAAGCGATCGCCGCGCCGATCGCGCCCCAGCTGATGCCGTAGCGGGCCTGGGTCAGGCAGCCCAGCGGGCCCTTCAATCCGCGCACGCCCGGCAGCCGCTGCGTGTCCGCCAGGCGCACCTCGTCCAGGAACAGCGCCGAGGTCACCGAGGCGCGCAGGCTCATCTTGTGCGCGATGTCCTGGGTCGCGAAGCCGGGCGTGTCGGCTTCGACCAGGAACCCCTGCACGCCGTCCTCGGTCTGCGCCCACACGATCGCCACGTCGGCCAGGCTGCCGTTGGTGATCCACATCTTGCTGCCGCTCAGGCGCCAGCCGTCGCCGTCGCGCACCGCGCGGGTCTGCATCGCGGCCGGGTCGGAACCGCCCTGCGCCTCGGTCAGGCCGAAGCAGCCGATCGCGGTGCCAGCGGCCATCGCCGGCAACCAGCGCTGGCGCTGCGCCTGGCTGCCGTAGGCGTGGATCGGATACATGCACAGCGAGGACTGCACGCTGACGAAACTGCGCAGACCGCTGTCGCCGCGTTCCAGTTCCTGGCAGATCAGGCCGTAGCAGACCGCATTGAGTCCGGCGCCGCCGTCGGCGGGCGGCAGCGTGGCGCCGAGCAGGCCCAACTGCACCAGCTCCGGCACCAGTTCGGCGGGAAACCGCGCCTGGTCGAACGCATCGCCGATGATCGGCAGCACCCTGGCATCGACGAAGCGCGCCACCGCCTGCTGGATCGCGCGCTCTTCCTCGCTCAGCAGCGAGGCCACATCGAACAGATCGTCGCAAGGCAACGGCATGGCGGGTACTCGGCAGGCGAAAGCCGCATTGTATCGGCGCGCCCACGCTCCGGAAAAAGGAAAGGCCGGCACTTGGCCGGCCTTTCCTCGCTGCTGCCGCGCGCGGCTCAGCGTTGGCTGATCACGTCGCCGGCCGAGGCGGTCTGGGTGACCAGGCGCCCGTCCAGCACCGGCAGGCGATCGCTGCTGGGCTTGTCGTCCATGCGCACGGTCTTTTCCTGGCCGTCGTAGCGGTAGGTGACCTCGTAGCCCTTGACCACATCGTCCTTGCCCAGGGCGATGCGGCTGCCCGGCTTGCTGTCGGTGCGCATGGTGCCGGTGCTGCCGTCGTCGTTGCGGTAGGTCACGTTGTAGCCGGTGACGCGCGAGGACTCGGCGGTGCTGTTCTCGGTGTGGCACTGGCGCTCGGTGCGATCGACCACGCGGCCGCCGACGTGGTTGCGGTCGACCTGGTTGCCGATGAAGCCGCCGGCCACGGCGCCGGCCGCGGTCGCCGCCTTGCGGCCGTTGCCATGGCCGACCTGGTTGCCGAGCAACCCACCGACCACCGCGCCGACCACGGTGCCGCCGACGTTGCCGTCGCGCTCGGGCAGGCGCTCCTGCACCACCACGTCGTTGCAGACCTGGCGCGGGGTGGTGGTGGTCGAGGTCTCGCGCAGCGGCTCGGTGCCGATCACCTCGGCGTAGCGCTGTTCCTTCTGCGTGATCGGATCGACCCGCACCACGTCGGCGTATTCCAGCTTGCCGGCGACGCCGTTGCTGGCAACCGCGTCGCCAGACACGCTGTCGGCGGCCGGGCGCACGTCGCCGCTGCCGGCGAACTCCTGCTTGTCGCGGTTGTTCATGAAGGCCGCAGTGGCCACGCCGCCGACCAGCAATGCGCCAGCCGCGACCAGAATGGTTGTCGTATTGCTCTTCATCGTGTTCTCTCCTGCGGTCTGGCCGCGTTGTCTACGGTGCTGTGATTACCATGCCGAAGCTGAACCGATCCGCTCCCTATTCAGCAAAAATCCGCAGCGCGGTCTGGTGCGATGCCTGGAAAGGCGCCATATCAAGCGTGTTAGCGTTTTCATCACCCTGCCGGAGGATCGTCCATGCCTAACCCGATCGTGCTGCCATTGCTGCGCTGGGCCGGCAAATTGCGCTACCCCACGCTGTTCAAACTGACCGCCGGCCTGTTCGTGCTGAGCGTGCTGCTGCCCGACCCGCTGCCCTTCATCGACGAGATCGTGTTCGGCCTGGGCACCTTGTTGCTGGCCAACTGGAAGACCCGCACGCCTGCGCCCGTCGAACCGGAACCCATCGCGTCCACCGCGCGACGCATGCGCCGCTGACCGCCGATGCGCCTGATCGACAGCCACTGCCATCTCGACGCCGCCGAGTTCGACGGCGACCGCGCCGCGGTGATCGCGCGCGCGCAGGCGGCCGGCATCGCCGCGCAGGTGCTGCCGGCGGTGACGGCGGCGTCCTGGCCGAAGCTGCGCGAGGTCTGCACGATGGCCGACGGCCTGCACCCGGCCTACGGCCTGCATCCGCTGTTCCTGGACCAGCACCGCCCTGAGCACCTGCCGATGCTCGGCGAGTGGATCGCGCGCGAGCGACCCTGCGCCATTGGCGAATGCGGGTTGGACTTCTTCGTCGACGGGTTGGACGAAGCCGAGCAGCAGCGGTATTTCGCCGGCCAGCTGCAGCTGGCGCGCGAGTTCGACCTGCCGGTGATCGTGCACGCGCGGCGCGCGGTGGACGCGGTGATCCTGGCGATCCGCAAGGTCGGCCGCCTGCGCGGCGTGGTGCACAGCTTCGCCGGCAGCCCGGAACAGGCGCGGCAACTGCAGTCGCTGGATTTCCTGATCGGCCTCGGCGGCCCGGTCACCTACGAACGCGCACAGCGGCTGCGGCGCTTGGCGGCCGAACTGCCGCTGCAGCAGTTGCTGCTGGAAACCGACGCCCCGGACCAGCCCGACGCCTCCATCCGCGGCCAGCGCAACGAACCGGCGCGGCTGCGCACGGTGCTGGACACGATCGCTGCGCTGCGCGGCCAACCCGCCGCCGAGATCGCCGAACAGACCACGCGCAATGCGCAGCAGTTGTTCGGTCTGGGTGCGAGTGCCGAGCCAGCGTGACGGCTCGGAAATGGAGCGGCCTGCGGCCGGCACACTGCAGGGAAACAGACATGGAATCCATAACGAACGCACAGTGCCAACTCTGCAAGGAGCGCTTCGCTCTGGACACGCAACAGCGTGTGTTCGTCATGCCGCTGCTGGCAAAGGGCCAGCGTTTCATCATGATCGAGTGCCGGTGCTGCGGCGCGTCCACGCAGTACGTCGCGATGGCCTCCGTCACCAAGCCGCAGGACCACGAGGCACCCTATCGCTGCCCGCTTCCACGATGCGCGGGATGGGTCGATTGGATCGATGCCGAGTCGCCGCCGTTCTGGGGCTGCGGCGAGTGCGGCAGCGTCTGGCATGAGGAGCGCGATTTCCAGAAGCGAATTTCGGACATCGTCGCTCGCTACCCTTATCGTGCAGACAGCTACAAGAGAATCGCAGGCAAATGGCTGCCCGCTGCGCTGGACGCAGAATCGGCGGACTACGAAGAACGCATCGACAAGGAGCCGTGACGCATGGAAGACCTGGCAAACGCAAACCCCGAGCTGGCCAAAGACATCATGGGCATCATGGAGTCCGGCAATGCGCTGGACGAGCGCGGCGACAAAGACGCCGCCCGGTCGGCATACCAGCGCGCCTGGGACTTGCTGCCCGAGCCAAAACTGGAATGGCCACCATTGTCGGCGTGGATCACCGGCTCTTTCTACAATCTGCATTTCGACAGCGCCGACTTCGCCGCCGCCAAACAATGGGCGCAGAAGTCGCTACAGGCCCGCGAATCGGATATCGACACCGGCCCCTTGATCGACCTGGGAATGGCGCACTTCGAGCTGGAAGAATATGCCGAGGCCTATCGCTATTTCGACCAAGCCCACCGCCTCGGCAAGGCAAGAGCCTTCAAGGAAAGGCCAAGGAAGTACCTCGCCTTCTACTTGGAAAACCAATCCTAAAAAGGCGGGCCACTCCATGTCATCAGAGTTCATGCTGCTTTTCAAAGACGACAACTGGCGCGCCGCCAACCTGAACGCAATACGGCAACAGATCACCGGCCTGGAGACGTTTTCCGAGTGCCGCGAAGACATCCAGTTTCGATTGGTTGGTACGGAACCCAGACATTCGGAAAACTGGAGCCACGACGTGCGACTGTTCCTGGAAAAGGACCACATCCTCCTGGAAATCACCGCCCATCCGCCCAGCATCGAAGCCGATCTTTCCGCTCTCTTCGCCTGAATCAGGGTACGCACCGACCTCTCCATCGTCGACGACGACGGCGTGCCGTCAGGCTGGTAACAGCGAACCGGTTGCCGGGCTCATGAGGGCATGCAACGGCTTTGACCGTTACTGCGCTTCCAGTTCCGACGCCGTCGCCGTTGCCGCCTGCTCCCGCCTGGGCTTCAACAGCATCTCCAGCGCCTTGCCGGCCGCGGCGAAAGCGGCCGAACCCGGCGCCGCAGCCAGGTTAAGAGGCGCGTCCGGCCCCAGCCAGCAGATCACGCGGGCTTACTGGCGGGCTAAATGCCGTTCTCACCCGCGCCCAATCACGCTTGTTTTTTATACGGCGTGAAAAAGCGCTTAGCGGTATAGAAGCCTAATCCTTTATAGCTTTTGAATTTTCGTTCGATCATGGCGTCGGCCAATGCTTTGGAAATTAAAATACCCCCCGACTCACTCTCGCGTGCAACTGCATCCATTCCTTGCGCACTAGCAAGAAGCCAAATTTCATTAAAGTATAGGATTGAGCCACTGCCTGAGCGCTCTGCAATCGACTTGCAGTGATCACGTGCGACAGTGCCCGGCGCCTGGCCCGATACGCATACCGTTGACTAGAACGGAAGAGTCCTTTTGATTGGCGCGAATTTCTCCATCGCCGCCCCCTTGGCTCTCAAGTGCTCCATTGCGTCGTCAAGGCTCGAAAATTCCCTGACCTCCTCGTCCTCGCCATCTTCGAATATGTCCATTGAAGACTCGGCGACCGAGAAGCAATACGTGCAATAGACGCCGCCCTGCCGCTTTATGGCGTACTGGAACAGGAACGAAATTCCATCGATCCGGCGGAACTCTTCGTAGCCGCGCCGTTTTCCTGCGTCGAGCGCCTCCTCCAATCCGTTCACCGATCGGCCTCATCGCGGGGATGACGGTCCGCAGCGGCGTACCCGGCCCATGCCTCGAGCATGCGACCTCGTCGTTGCGCTTCGGCCGACATGGGCCGCTCACCATACGGACAGCATCTCCTGCGCAGCACCGCCGGTTACTCGGCCGCCAGTGCCGACTCCGGCACCGCGGCGGCCTGCGCCCGCTTGGGCTTGAGCAGCATCTCCAGCGCCTTGCCCGCCGCGGCGAAGGCGAACGCGCCGGTGATATGCGTGGCCGCACCCAGCCCAGCGCCGCAGTCCAGGTTCAGCGCCGCGTCCGGCCCCAGCTGCGGGCGCAGCCCGCAGACGCTGCCGTCGGCCTGCGGATAGCGCACGTTCTCCAGCGAATACACCGCCGGCACGCCGAAGTAGCGCTGCGGGTTCTTGGGGAAGTTAAACTCGCTGCGCAGCTTCTTGCGGATCAGCGCCAGCATCGCGTCGTGCTCGGTGCGCGATACGTCGCGGATGCGCACCAGGGTCGGATCGGTGCGCCCGCCGGCCGAGCCCACGGTCAGCAGCGGCAGCTTGCGCCGGCGGCACCAAGCAATGGTCTCGACCTTGACCCGGAAGCTGTCGCAGGCATCGATGACCAGGTCGAAACCGGTGCCGAGCAGCTCGGCGATGTTGGACGGGGTCAGGAAGGCCTCGACCGCGGTCGCTTCGATCGCCGGGTTGATCGCCACGCAGCGCTCGGCCATGGCCCGTGCCTTGTTGCGCCCGTACTGCCCTTCCAGCGCCGGCAACTGACGGTTGGTGTTGGACACGCAGATGTCGTCGGCATCGATCAGGGTGAGATGGCCGACCGCCGACCGCGCCAGCGCCTCCACCACCCACGAGCCGACGCCGCCCATGCCCACCACCGCCACGCGGCATTGCGCCAGGCGCTCGATGGTCCCGCGCCCGTACAGCCGGTCGATGCCGGCGAAGCGCTCACGCAGTTGTTCGTTCATGCGCGCAGTTTATTTCATCGGCGGCGATGCGACCGCGACGCCACGCAGCTCGGCGGCCGGCGTACTATCGCGCTTTCCTCCCGCCAGCCCGCCCCATGGCCAGCCCGCCCGCCTCCACTGCCTCCCGCTACCTGTTCGTGCTGCTCGCCGGCATCCTGATCGGCCTGGTCGCGACGGTGATGTCGATGCGCGCGTTGCAGGCGCGGCAGGATCCGTTCCCGCGCAGCCTGATGCAGGTGATGGACAAGCAACTGGCCCTGCTGCAACGCAGCCATGCGCAGAACCGATGCAGCGCCGCCGACCTGCAGGCGCGCGTGCACACGCTGCGCCTGCTCGGCAACGACCTGGAAACGGCGTTTCCCGGACTCAGCGACGACAGCCGCTTCCAGCAGCATGCCGGTGCGCTGCGCGCCACCCTGGATGCGGCGCAGGCCCCGCTGCCGACCACCTGCGCCGCGCTCGACCAGCTCACCCATCGGATCGACGACGGCTGCGACGCCTGCCATCGCGATTTCCGCTGACCCGCCATCGCGCTTGTCGATGAATTCCCCATGACGCTGCAGCGCGTCGGCAACCCACGCGGGCGGCGATTGGCGTTGCATTCACACGCTGGCGAACAGGATGCGTGCAAACGCGGGGCTGCCGCGGTCCACCGTCTGTCGAGGAGAGCACACATGAAGATTCATCTACTGGCCACTGGCGCCGTCGCCGTTCTGGCATTGGCCGGCTGCGCCACGTCGCCCGGCTACGGTGGCGGTGGCGGCGGCTACAGCCAACCGTCGCGCGGCTATTCGGACAACCGCTGCGCGGACTGCGGCATCGTCACCCGCATCGACACGGTGGGCTCCGGCCGCACCGCGCCGACCGGCACCGGCGCGGTCCTGGGCGGCATCGTCGGCGCGATCGCCGGCCATGAGATCTCCGACCACACCGGCGGCAGCAAGGGCAACCAGAACGTATCGGCCGTGGCCGGTGCCGCCGCCGGCGCCCTGGCCGGCAACCAGATCCAGAACAACGTCACCAGCGACAGCTACGACGTGCACGTGCAGATGGACGATGGCCGGGTGATCGTGGTCAACCAGCGCGATCTGGCCGGGATCCGCGAGAACACCTACGTACGCGTGGTCAACGGCCGCGTGGTGCCGCGCTAAGCGCAGCCGCTGCCAGGCGTTTGCCGCAATGCAAAAAGGCCCGCACTGCGGGCCTTTTTGCTGGGCGTGGGCTCGGCGCTGGGCCGGGCGCGCCCGGCTCAGACCGGCTGCACCGCGTCGGCCTGCAGGCCCTTCTGGCCCTGCACCACGGTGAAGCTGACCTTCTGCCCTTCCTTCAGGCTCTTGAAGCCTTGAGTCTGGATCGCGCGGAAGTGCACGAACACGTCTTCGCCGTTCTCGCGGCTGATGAAACCGAAGCCCTTGGCATCGTTGAACCACTTCACGGTGCCGTTTTCGCGATTGCCGTCAGTCATGGACTTACTCCTTGAAACAGTCTCAGGGGTGGGTACGCCGTGGGTTCGGCGGCTGGTTGCAAGGAGGAAGCGAGGTATAACGCTGTAGCGGATCGTCTGGATCTACCGCATCGGGCCACGATTCACGGTGACCTTTGCAAACGCAGCGGCTGAAAGTTACCGCGGCGAAAATGAAAATGCAATCAGCAAAAATACCCTTTCTGTCAACCCCAAAATCGCCCCGGAGCACACCGCGTGGATCCTACGTTCATCTACTACCTCCTCGCCGGCCTGCTGGTGGTACTGGGCCTGGCCGGGGTGGTGCTGCCGGCCCTGCCGGGGATGCCGCTGCTGTTCGCCGGGCTGGTGCTGGCGGCCTGGGCCGACGGTTTCCAGCGCGTGGGCTGGGTGATGCTGACGGTGCTCGGCGTGCTGACCCTGCTGTCGTTCCTGGTCGACTTCCTGGCCACCGTGTTCGGCGCCAAGCGCGTGGGCGCCAGCCGCAAGGCGCTGTGGGGGTCGGTGCTGGGCAGCGTGGCGGGCCTGTTCTTCATGCCGATCGGCCTGTTCGTCGGCCCCTTCGTCGGCGCGCTGGCCGGCGAGTACTGGCATGGCCGGCAGTTGCAGCAGGCGACCAAGGTCGGCCTCGGCACCTGGCTGGGCATCGTGCTGGGCACCGCCGCCAAGCTGGCCCTGGCGCTGGCGATGGTCGGCCTGTTCGCGGCCGCCTGGCTGTTGTAAGGCATGGCATCGGTGTCGCGAGATGAACGCGTGATGACCCTGTTGTGCCAGCTGCTGTATTTTCGCAACCGGCTATTCACCTCGGCAGCGCACCACCGCCCGCGCCGCCCGTTTTCGAGAGAACCTGCATGATCCATCGCCCGGCCCGTCCCCTGTTGCTGCTGTCCTTCGCGGCGATGCCGCTGGCCCACGCCCAGGAAGTGATGCCCACTCCTGCCTCGCCCGAAGCCTGCGTCGCGATTTCCAGCGATGCCGCGCGCCTGTCCTGCTACGACCAGGCGCTGTCGCGCCGGGTCGCCGATCCGCAGGCCGCCGATGCGGCGGCGAAGATGGCCAGCGAGACCCAGAAGCAGCAGCTGGATGCGTCGATTCCGCAGGACGCCGGCCTGGCCCAGCGCACCCGCCAGCGCACCGCCTCGCTGTTCAAGGACGACCGCTACGACGCCACCATCGCCAACGCCGGCAAGGGCTCGTTGCTGGACAGCCGCTGGGAGCTGGCCAAGGATTCCAAGCTGGGCAACTTCCAGCTGCGCGCCTACAAGCCGGTGTACCTGCTGCCGGCGTTCTGGACCAGCAAGAAGAACGAAACGCCGTCCTCGCCGAACCCGAACAACACGGTGACCACGGCCGAGCCGCTGGACAGCATCGAGGCCAAGTTCCAGCTCAGCTTCAAGACCAAGATCGTGGAGAACATCTTCGGCGACAACGGCGACCTGTGGGGCGCCTATACCCAGAGTTCGCGCTGGCAGGTCTACAACAGCGAGCAGTCGCGGCCGTTCCGCGAGACCAACTACGAGCCGGAACTGGCGCTGGTGTTCCGCAACAACTACAGCCTGTTCGGCTGGAAGGGGCGGATGACCGGGATCCAGCTCAACCACCAGTCCAACGGCCGCAGCGATCCGTTCTCGCGCAGCTGGAACCGGGCGATCCTCAACGTCGGCCTGGACCGCGAGAACTGGGCGCTGGTGCTGCGCCCGTGGTACCGGATCCCGGAGAGCGACCGCCAGGACAACAACCCGGACATCGAGGACTACATGGGCCGTGGCGACGCCACCCTGACCTACAACCGCGGCGGCCACGAGATCTCGCTGATGGCGCGGCATTCGCTGCGCAGCGGCGACCGCTCCCACGGCGCGGTGCAGCTGGACTGGGGCTTCCCGATCAGCAACCTGCTGCGCGGCCATGTGCAGGTGTTCGACGGCTACGGCGAGAGCATGATCGACTACAACCACCGCGCCACCTACGTGGGCCTGGGCGTGTCGCTGCTGGAGTGGTACTGAGGCCCGAACGGCCTCGCAACGCAATCGCGCGGCGGCCGTCAGCGGCCGCCGCGCCACATCGCCGCCGCCGGACTCAGGTCCAGTCGGTCAGGCCTTCGCGGCGGTAGGTTTCCTGGAACGCAGGACGCGCCTTCATCCGCTGTGCATGCGCCTGCAGCGCCGGCCAGCTGTCGCTGGGCCTAGGCATGTTGCGCGACCAGCGCATCATCATCGTCAACATGAAATCGGCGGCCGACAGCTGCTCGCCGAGCAGGTACGGGCCGTTCGCCTGCAGATGTTGCGCAACCTGTTCCCAGGCGGCCTCCAGCTTCCGCTGCGCGTGTGCCTTGCTGGCCTCGACGTTGTCGGCACCGGCCGGCTCGTGCGGATAGAACCAGGCGCGGTAGGCCGGTTGCAGCGTGTTGGCGCAAAAGAACATCCAGCGGTAGTAGTCGGCGCGCGCCGGGCTGCCGGGCGGCGGCGCCAGCCCGGCCTGCGGATGCAGGTCGGCCAAGTGCAGCACGATCGCCGCCGCCTCTGTCAGCACCTGCCCGTCCAGCACCAGAGTAGGAACCACGCCGGCCGGATTGAGCTGCAGATACTCCGGCGCCTTGTGTTCGCGCCGTTCGAAGTCCAGGGCGTGCAGCGTATGCGGCACGTCCAGCTCGATCAGCAGCCAGTGCACCACCAGGGCGGCGGTGCTGGGCGAGTAGTACAGGGTGGCGCTCATGCAATCTCCTGAGTAAGTCGCCGCAGCCGGATGACCACGGCCGCGGCAGTCTCGCATGTCGCGCGGTGCCGGCGGCTCAGGCCGGCTCGACCACCACCGGGATCTTGCCGATGCGCGATTGCCATTCGCGCGGGCCGGTCTTGTGCACCGACTCGCCGCTGGAATCCACCGCCACCGTGACCGGCATGTCCTTGACCTCGAACTCGTAGATCGCCTCCATGCCCAGGTCTTCGAACGCCAGCACGCGCGAGGCCTTGATCGCCTTGGACACCAGGTAGGCCGAACCGCCGACCGCCATCAGGTACACCGCCTTGTTGTCGCGGATGGCCTCGATCGCCGCGTCGCCGCGCTCGGACTTGCCGACCATGCCGAGCAGGCCAGTCTGTTCCAGCATCTGCCGGGTGAACTTGTCCATGCGCGTGGCGGTGGTCGGACCGGCCGGACCCACCACTTCGTCGCGCACCGGATCGACCGGACCGACGTAGTAGATGAAGCGGTTGGTGAAATCCACCGGCAGCGTCTCGCCGCGGTTGAGCATGTCGATCATGCGCTTGTGCGCGGCATCACGGCCGGTCAGCAGCTTGCCGTTGAGCAACACCACTTCGCCCGGCTTGAAGCTGGCGACTTCCTCGCGGGTGATGGTGTCCAGGTTCACCCGGCGCGCGTTGCTCGGGTTGTAGGTGAGCTTGGGCCAGTCCTCCAGCGACGGCGGTTCCAGCATCACCGGGCCGCTGCCGTCCAGGGTGAAGTGCGCGTGGCGGGTGGCCGCGCAGTTCGGGATCAGCGCCACCGGCAGGTTGGCGGCATGGGTCGGGTAGTCCTTGACCTTGATGTCCAGCACCGTGGTCAGGCCGCCCAGGCCCTGAGCGCCGATACCGAGCGCGTTGACCTTCTCGTACAGTTCCAGGCGCAGTTCCTCGGCCCGGTTGGAGGCGCCGCGCGCCTGCAGGTCGACGATGTCGATCGGCTCCATCAGCGCTTCCTTGGCCAGCAGCATGGCCTTCTCGGCAGTGCCGCCGATGCCGATGCCGAGCATGCCCGGCGGGCACCAGCCGGCGCCCATGGTCGGCACGGTCTTGAGCACCCAGTCGACGATGGAGTCGGACGGGTTGAGCATCGCGAACTTGCTCTTGGCCTCCGAACCGCCGCCCTTGGCCGCCACGATCACCTCGACGTGCTCGCCCGGCACGATCTTGGTGTTGACCACCGCCGGGGTGTTGTCCTTGGTGTTGGCGCGCTTGCCGGCCGGATCGGCCAGCACGCTGGCGCGCAGCTTGTTGTCCGGATGGTTGTAGGCGCGGCGCACGCCCTCGTTGACCATGTCCTCCACGCCCATCGTGGCGTCGTCCCAGCGCACGTTCATGCCGATTTCCAGGAACACGGTGACGATGCCGGTGTCCTGGCAGATCGGGCGGTGGCCCTCGGCGCACATGCGCGAGTTGATCAGGATCTGCGCGATCGCGTCCTTGGCCGCGGGCGACTGTTCGCGCTCGTAGGCGGCGGCCAGATTCTTGATGTAATCGACCGGGTGGTAGTAGCTGATGTACTGCAGCGCGTCGGCGACGGACTGGATGAGGTCTTCCTGCTTGATCGAGGTCACGGCTGGCTCTACGGCTGGCGGGGGGAAACCCGGCCATTTTAGGGCAAAGTGACCGCCTCGCCCGCTGTCACGCCGGCACGCGCTGTTCCGTCCTGGTCGCCATGAGCCCCGATCCCACCTTCGAATCCCAACGTCCCCGGCTGTTCGGCCTGGCCTATCGCCTGCTCGGCAGCCGCAGCGACGCCGAGGACGTGCTGCAGGACGCCTGGCTGCGCTGGCAGGCCAGCGACCGCGCCGCGATCCGCGACCCCGAGGCCTGGCTGGTGACCGCCACCACCCGGCTCGGGCTGGACCGGCTGCGCGCCGCGCGCAGCGCCCGCGTCCACTACACCGGTCCGTGGCTGCCCGAGCCGCTGGAGATCGCCGAGGACACCGACCCGGCCGAGCGCCACGCGCGCGCCGAGCAGGTGTCGGTGGCGTTCCTGGCGCTGCTGGAACGGCTGGGTCCGGAGGAGCGTGCCGCGTTCCTGCTGAAGGAGGCGTTCGACTACGACTATGCGCAGATCGGCCAGTTGCTCGGGCATGCCGAAGCCAACTGCCGGCAGTTGGTGCATCGCGCGCGCGAACGGCTCAAGGCCGGCCGGCCGCGCTTCGCGGTGGCGCCGGAACGCCACCGGCACCTGCTGGAGCGCTTCATGCACGCCTCGCAGCAGGGCGACCGCGGCGCGATCGTGGCCCTGCTCGACGCCAACGCGCGGATGTTCTCCGACGGCGGCGGCAAGGTCACCGCCACGCTGCGCCCGCTGCTCGGCGCCGAGCGCATCGCCATGCTGTATTGGGCGGTGGCGCGGCGTGGCCTGGGCCTGCAGGCGCGGATCGGCACGGTCAACGGCGAGCCGGCGATCCTGCGCTTCATCGGCACGCGGCTGCATTCGGCGGTGCTGGTAGTGATCGACGGCGAGCGCATCGTCGAGGTGCTGACCCTGATGAATCCGGACAAGCTGCCGCCACTTGCCGGCGCGAACACTGCCGCGAGCGGCTGACGCGAACGCCGGATTTGTGGCGGCGCTGTCACGCCGCCGCGCGCTGCCGCGTCCTTGCTGCGAAGACGGCCATTGCGGCCGTCATGGAGCAAGACCCATGCACTTCCATCGCGTCGACTACACCCGCCACGAACCCGCCGCCTTCCGCGCCCTGTTGACCGCCAGCCAGCAGGTGCACGAGGGCGTGCTCGGCCACGAACTGGCCGAACTGGTGTTCCTGCGCGTGTCCCAGCTCAACGGCTGCGCCTATTGCATCGACATGCACGCCACCGCGCTGCGCAAGGCCGGCATCGAACCGCGCAAGCTCGACACCGTCGCCGGCTGGCGCGAGAGCCGCTTCTTCGATCCGCGCGAACGGCTGGCGCTGGCCTGGGCCGAGGCGCTCACCACGCTGCCGTCCGGCGCGCCGCCGCAGGACGCCTACGACGCCCTGTCGGCGCACTTCGACGAACACGGCATCAGCGCGCTGACCATGGCCATCGCCATCATCAATGCCTGGAACCGGCTCGGCGTAGGCCTGCAACCGGCAATGCCGTAAGCGCAGCGCGCAGCGGCGTACCGGCGCACGCCGGTACGCCGACCGCCTCAATCCCCAATCTCGAATCCCCAATCCCGGCTTTCATGACCGCAAACCGCAACACGACACCGCTAGCGTTTGCGCATCACCAACGCACAGCGAGGCGGGCATGAGCGAGAAATTCCTGGCAGGTGGCGCGGCCACGGACGACACGGACCTGGCATTGGCCGAGCCGGAAACGCAGGCGCCCAGCACAGTGCACGCTGGCCACCGCCTGCTGATGTGCGCGCCGCAGCACTTCGCCGTGGACTACGTGATCAACCCCTGGATGGAAGGCAACGTCCACGCCGCCAGCCGCGAGCGCGCGCAGGCGCAGTGGAACGCGCTGGTCGCCGCAGCCGAGGCGGCCGGCGCCCGGGTCGAGCGGATCGCGCCGGCCGCCGGTCTGCCGGACATGGTCTTCAGCGCCAACGCCGGCCTGGTGCTCGGCGACAGCTTCGTGCCCAGCCGCTTCCGCCACGCCGAGCGCCGTGGCGAGGAAGCGGTGTTCGCCGACTGGTGCCGCCGCGCCGGCTTCCGCATCCGCGCGCTGCCCGAGGACGTGCGTTTCGAGGGCGCCGGCGACGCGCTGCTGGAGCGCGGCGCACGCCGGCTGTGGATGGGCCACGGCCATCGCAGCGACCTGGTCGCCGCGCACGAGCTGGCCGACCTGCTCGACATCGAGGTGATGCCGCTGCGCCTGGTCGATCCGCGCTTCTACCACCTGGACACCTGCTTCTGCCCGCTGCGCGACGGCTACCTGCTGTACTACCCGGCCGCCTTCGACGATTACGCCCAGCAGGCGATCGCCCGCCGCATTCCGCCGGCGCAGCGCATCGCGGTGAGCGAGGCCGATGCCCTCGCCTTCGCCTGCAACGCGGTTGACCTGGACCAGCGCCTGCTGCTCAACCGCGCCTCGCCCGCGCTGTGCGCCGCCCTGGCGCGGATCGGCTACCGCGTGGTGCAGACCCCGCTGGACGAATTCCTCAAGGCTGGCGGCGCGGCCAAGTGTCTGACCCTGCGCCTGGACGAGTGAGGCGCTGAAGCGATCGGCGGCCTGCCAGCGCTTGGCAGCGGCATGGGCTATACCTGCAGCACCGCGCGCCACCTATCCCAGACCGTAAAGAAAATCCAGGAACTCCTTCCAGAGTCTGCCGACCCCGAGGCGGCCGCGCCCGCCAAGCAGGCGGAACACGGTGTAGACGACCGCAAACACGAAGAACACCAGCGCGGCAACGATGGGAACAACCGGCGGCAGAAAGGAGTTGATCCAGAACACGCAACCGATGATGGCCAGACAGTAGACGACGTAGCGGATGGCGAAGCCCGTCGTCATCGCGCATATCCTCGAAAGCAACCGATCGTGGCAAGCGGCAGTTCGTCCTGCATGGAGATCGGTCCCTGGTCCGGACTGCGAAGATAGCGGGAACATCATCTTCGCGACAGCGGGCCGCCGCCGCGGGTGCGCCATCCCACAGCGGCCCGCCAGTCTCGCCTGAGGCCCAAACACTCCCCGCGCACACCCGCCCCCGGCACAATGCGCGGATGGCTTCCCCTTCTCCTGTCCATGGCGCGCCGCGCCCGTCTCCCCGCACCGGCCCCAGCCTGCGCGAACGCTTCGACGCGATGCGCAACCTGCCGCCGTTCCTGCGCCAGATCTGGCAGACCAGCCCCTGGCTGACCCTGACCAGCATCGGCCTGCGCGTGCTACGCGCGCTGATTCCGGTGGCCTCGCTGTACATCGGCAAGCTGATCATCGACGAGGCGATCTATCTAGTCGGGCAGTCGCCCGGCTTCACCTCGTTCGGCGAGGCGCTGGCCAGTGGGCGACTGGAACGGCTGCTGGAACTGCTGGCGCTGGAACTGGCGCTGGCGATCGGTTCGGACCTGCTCGGGCGGCTGGTCAGCTATGCCGACACGCTGCTGTCGGAGCTGTTCAACAACGTCACCAGCGTGCAGTTGATGGAGCATGCCGCGCAGCTGGACCTGGAGGATTTCGAGGACCCGGAGCAGCAGGACAAGCTCGACCGCGCGCGGCGCCAGACCATGGGCCGGATGAACCTGATGAGCCAGCTGTTCGGCCAGGTGCAGGACGCGATCACCGTGGTCAGCTTCGCGATCGGCCTGGTGGTGTATGCGCCGTGGCTGATGTTGCTGCTGGCCGTCGCGCTGATCCCGGCCTTCGTCGGCGAGGCGCATTTCAACGCGCTGGGCTATTCGCTGAACTTCCAGTGGACCGCCGAGCGGCGCCAGCTCGACTACCTGCGCCAGGTCGGCGCCAGCGTCGAGACCGCCAAGGAAGTGAAGATCTTCAATCTGCACAGCTTCCTGATCGAGCGCTACCGCGCGCTGGCCGACCGCTTCTTCCAGGCCAACCGCGCGCTGGCGCGCAAGCGCATGCTGTGGGGCACGCTGCTGGCGGCATTGGGCACGCTGGGCTACTACGCCGCCTATGGCTACATCGCCTGGCGCACGGTACGCGGCGATTTCAGCATCGGCGACCTGACCTTCCTGGCCGGCAGTTTCCTGCGCCTGCGCCAGCTGCTGGAAGGGCTGTTGATCGGGTTTTCGCAGGTGGCCGGCCAGGCGCTGTACCTGGACGACCTGTATTCGTTCTTCCGCATCGTGCCGGAGATCCGCACCCGCCCCGGCGCGGTGCCGGTGCCGCGGCCGATCGTGCGCGGCTTCGTGTTCGAGAACGTCGGCTTCCGCTATCCGGACGCCGAACAGTGGGCGGTGCGGCACCTGGACTTCGAGCTGCGCGCCGGCGAGGTGCTGGCGCTGGTCGGCGAGAACGGCGCCGGCAAGACCACCCTGGTCAAGCTGCTGGCGCGGCTGTACGACCCGGACGAAGGCCGCATCCTGCTCGACGGCCGCGACCTGCGCGACTACGACCTGGACGACCTGCGCGCCAACCTGGGGGTGATCTTCCAGGACTTCGTGCGCTACCACCTCACTGCCGGCGAGAACATCGGCGTCGGCCGCGTCGATTCCATGGACGACGCGGCGCGGATCCGCGCCGCCGCGCAGCGGGCGATGGCCAGCGAGCTGATCGAAGGCCTGCCGCACGGCTACGACCAACTGATCGGACGCCGCTTCAAGACCGGGGTGGACCTGTCCGGCGGGCAGTGGCAGAAGATCGCGATCGCGCGCGCCTACATGCGCGATGCGCAGGTGATGATCCTCGACGAGCCGACCGCGGCGCTGGACGCGCGCAGCGAGTTCGAGGTGTTCCAGCGCTTCAAGGAACTGTCCGACAACCGCACCGCGGTGCTGATCTCGCACCGCTTCTCCAGCGTGCGCATGGCCGACCGCATCCTGGTCCTGGCCGGCGGCCAGATCGAGGCCAGCGGCACCCATGCCGAACTGATGGCGCAGGGCGGCCGCTACGCGGAGCTGTTCGAATTGCAGGCCGCTGGGTATCGTTGAGCTTCGTCTGTCCTTTGGGATCCGCCATGCTGCGACGCCTCCTGCCCTGCCTGCTTGCCGCCGCCGTGGCGTTCCCCGCTGCCGCGGCCGACCCGGTTCCCGGCCCGTCCGACTACGCCGCCGCCAAGGCCCTGGCCGACCGCGACGAGGCCGCGCTGCCCGGCGCGCTGGCCGAGCGCCTGCAGGCGTTGCAACGCGCGGCGCTGGACGAGGGCGTGGCCAGTTGCGCCACGCCGCGCCCGGACACCTCGCCGTTCGTCGTCGTGGTCCAGCTGCAGGACGACGGCAACGTCGGCGCGAGCTGGCGCAACGGCACCACGCCGCTGGCGCTGTGCCTGGAGCGCTTCCTGCGCCAGCGCCCGTTGCTGGTCCCGCCGAAGGCGCCGCTGTACCTGTCCTACGAACTGTCGTTCGAGAAGTGAAGCCCGTCGGGATGAACCGTCCCAAATGAGATTCTCTCTCATTTGAGCCGACATGGGGTAGAATAGCGCCCGCTCCTTCCCCATCACGATCAACGGCATGTCCTCTGCTTTTGGCCCCGAAACGGTGCTCGACGTCCGCCACTGGACGGACGACTACTTCAGCTTCACCACCACCCGCAACGAAGGCTTCCGCTTCGACAACGGCCAGTTCGTGATGATCGGCCTGGAGACGGAGACGCGGCCGCTGCTGCGCGCCTACTCCATCGCCAGCGCCAACTGGGAAGAGCGGCTGGAGTTCTTCAGCATCAAGGTGCCGGACGGCCCGCTGACCTCGCGCCTGCAGCACATCAAGCCGGGCGATGCGGTGCTGGTCGGCAAGAAGCCCACCGGCACCCTGCTGATCAGCGACCTGCACCCGGGCCGGCACCTGTACCTGCTCGGCACCGGCACCGGCCTGGCGCCGTGGCTGTCGGTGATCAAGGATCCGGAAACCTACGAGCGTTTCGACAAGGTGATCCTGACCCACGGCGTGCGTTTCGAAAAAGACCTGGCGTACCGCGATTACTTCGAGCACGAGCTGCCGCAGCACGAGTTCCTCGGCGAGACCATCCGCGAGAAACTGCTGTACTACCCGGCGGTGACCCGCGAGGACTTCCGCAACCGTGGCCGCCTCACCGAACTGCTGGAAAGCGGGCAGATGCAGCAGACCCTGGGCCTGCCGCCGCTGAACCCGGAATACGACCGGGCGATGATCTGCGGCAGCCCGCAGATGCTGGCCGACCTGCGCCAGACCTTGGACGCGCGCGGCTTCGTCGCCTCCTCGCGGATCGGCACACCGGGCCACTACGTGTTCGAGCGCGCCTTCGTCGAGAAGTGACGCGCGGCCGCGATCCCTGCGCCTGCCAACCGCGACGCACCACTCGCAACCCACTACTGTAGGAGCGGCTTCAGCCGCGACAGCCGCTATCCGCAGAGCCTGTCGCGGCTGAAGCCGCTCCTACAGAAAAGCGGCCGCCTTGCGCACCGCTTCCGCTCAACCCAGCGCGCGCTCGATGTCCGCCGTCAGCGCTTCCGGCTTGTCGGTCGGCGAATAGCGCGCCAGCACGCGGCCGTCGCGGCCGACCAGGAACTTGCTGAAGTTCCACTTGATCGCGGCAATGCCGAGCAGCCCCGATTTCTGCTGCTTGAGCCATTGCCACAGCGGATGCGCGGCGTCGCCGTTGACCTGCACCTTGGCGAACATCGGGAAATCGACCTCGTAGGTCAGCGCGCAGAAGCGCTTGATCTCGTCTGCGTCGCCGGGTTCCTGGTGGCCGAACTGGTCGCAAGGGAAGCCGAGCACCACCAGCCCGCGCTCGCGGTACTGCCGCCACAGCGCTTCCAGCCCGGCGTATTGCGGGGTGAAGCCGCACTTGGAGGCGACGTTGACGATCAGCAGCACCTTGCCCGCATAGTCGGACAGCGGTTGCGGGCGGCCGTCGAGGTCGTCGGCGGTGAAGGCGTAGGCGGTGGTCGGCGTGTCCATGTACTCAATCCTCGACGGTGGCGATGCGCGCGGGCGCGGCGAACGGTTCGATGCCCAGCGCCGCGTAGACCTCGCTGGGGTAGTACGCCGTGCCCTGCTTGACCACCAGCGCGACCTTGCGCAGGTCGGCGATGTCGCGGGTCGGGTCGCCATCGACCAGGAGCAGATCGGCGCGCTTGCCCGGCGCGATCGAGCCGCGGCTGTCCAGCGTGCGCGAGTACTTGGCACCGTTCCAGGTCGCCACCTGCAGCGCCTGCGCCGGGGTCAGCCCGGCCTGCACGTACAGTTCGATCTCGCGCTGCAGGGTGAAGCCGGGGGTGGCGTCGGTGCCGGCCACCAGCGGCACGCCGGCGCGGTACAGCCGCCCGACGAAGGCGATCATCTTCTCGTAGGAACGGTCGTACAGCGCCGCGGTGGCGTCGTCGGGAATGTCGAACTCGGCGCTGCGCAGCCCGCGCTGCACGTCCGGCGGCAGATGCCCGGCGACCGCGGCATAGGCCTGCGACAGTTCGCCCGGGCGCTGGCGGATGAAGTCGAAGGTGGCCACGGTCGAATCGATGACGATCTGCCGCTTGGCCAGTTCCTGCACGAAGGCCTGCACCGGCGCCGAGTCGAAATCCAGGTCGGCGGTGCGCTTGGCCGGCAGGTAGAAGCGCTCCAGCGTGCGCGTATCGGTGTCGTGGGTAGCGTAGAAGTTCAGCAGCACCTGGTTGATGTGCTGGATCTCGTCGTAGCCCTGCTCCACTGCCTCGTGCGCGAGCATGTGCACCGGAATGTGCCCGCTGACGCGCAGGCCCTTGGCGTGCGCGTAGGCGGCGGTGTCGCGCACCAGCGCCTGCGGAAACGAGTTGTAGATCTTGATGCCGACGTAGCCGTGCGCGGCATACCAGTCGACCGCTTCGTTGGCCTGCGCCTGGGTACTGATCACGAAGCCGTTGCGCGCCGCCATCGGGCTCTCGCCCTCCAGGAAGCCGCAGGCGACCAGGCTCGGCATCAGCAACTGGCCGGCGCGTTCTTCCTGCATCACCTGCTGCAGCGTGGCGTTGTCGTTGCCCATGTCGCGCACGGTGGTGACGCCGGCGGCCAGGTGCAGGCCGCCGTCCCAGCGGCCGACGTGCCCATGCATGTCGAACAGGCCGGGCAGCAGCACCCGTCCCTGCGCATCGACCACCTGTTGCGCCTGCGCCGGCGCGCTGCCGGTAGCGACCACCGAGACGATCTTGCCGTCGCGCAGCAGCACGTCGGAGGCGGCGCCGAGCGTGGCGTGTTCGCTGTCGAACACGCGCGCGTTGCGGATCAGCGTGGTGCCGGGCAAGGGATGCGCCAGGCGCTGCTGCAACTCGACCAGGGCGGTGGCTTCGGCCTGCTTCTGCGCCGCTTCCAGCGCGTCAGCATCCTTTTCGTAGCCGGTCTCGATCAACTGCATCCAGCCCGGCGCGATGAACGCGAACAGGCGCGGCGTGGTGTCGGTGGTGAGCCAGGCGAAGGTGGGAGTGAAGCCGACCCCGGTCAGCGCCACCAGTTGCACCTTGCGCGCGCTGTTGCCCTGGCCGACCTGCGCCTGCTGCAGCTTGCGCAGGGTCAGTGCGCCGCTGGGAATCAGCGGCAGCTTGCCGTCGGCGCGTCGGCTCAGCGCGGTCACCGCCGCCGAAGTCGCCGCCGGGGTGCCGCCGAGCGGCCAGTACTGGGCGCCGGCGGCCACGCGCCGCTCGCCCTGGTCGGACGTGGACTTCCACTGCACGCGCTCGCCGTCGCGGCTGAAGCGCTCGTCCACCGGCGCACCGAAGGTGGAGGTGCCCTGCACCTGGTAGGTCTTGAAGGTGCCGTCGGCGGCCAGCGTGTACTGCTCCTTCAGTTCCGGGCCGCGGCCGTTGTCCTTGAACACGTAGTCGACCCGGGTGACGCCGTCGTCGCCGACGCTGACGTTCTGCTGCCCGGCCTGCTTGCCGCCGTCCACCAGCACCACGTAGCGCAGCGTCTGCGCAGACCACGCCGGCGCCGCCCATGCCGCGCACGCGGCCACGCACAAGCCGAAGATCGCTTTCATCTGTTTCTCCCCGCGGCCGTCGGCCGTCTTCACGCAATGGCAGTGGTCTGCATCGGTCTGGCGCTATATGACGCCGCCGCCGCGGCGAAGGCAAGCGCGGTTGCAGCATGTGCTGCGCTGCGCAACAGGCCCATGGCTTTAGTCACGGGCCGCATGCGCCGCACTGGGGTAGCCTGCATGGTCAGACCTTATCGATGGATACCGCTGGATGACCACCCGCCTCGCCCTCGCACTCGCCGCCACGCTCGGACTCGCCATGCCTGCCTACGCCAACGCCGCCACGCCCGCCGCTTCGCAAGCGGCCACGCAGGCCAATCCGTTCTTCGCCGAAAGTCCGCTGCCGCTGCACTACCCGCAGTTCGACCGGATCAAGGACAGCGACTTCGCCCCGGCCTTCGACGCCGGCATGGCGCAGCAGCTGAAGGAAGTGGAGGCGATCGCCAACCAGAAGGCCAAGCCGAGTTTCGACAACACCATCGTGGCGATGGAGAAGAGCGGCCAGGTGCTGGATCGCGCGACCACGGTATTCTTCAACCTGGTCGGCGCCGACACCAACGATGCGCGCAAGCAGCTGCAGGCCGAGTACTCGGGCAAGTTCGCCGCGCACCGCGACACGATCTCGCTCAACCCCAAGCTGTTCGCGCGCATCCAGACGCTGTACGACACCCGCACGCAGCTCGGCCTGGACGCGCAGGGCGTGCGCCTGGTCGAGAAGTACTACAGCGATTTCGTGCGCGACGGCGCCAAGCTCGGCGATGCCGACAAGACCAAGCTCAAGGCGATGAACGCCGAGCTGGCCAAGCTCGGCACCCAGTTCAGCCAGAACGTGCTGGCCGAAGTGAATGCGGCCGCGGTGGTGGTGGACGACGTCAAGCAGCTCGACGGCCTGTCCGACGAACAGATCGCCTCGGCGGCCGAAGCGGCCAAGGCGCGCAAGCTCGACGGCAAGTACGTGATCGCCCTGCTCAACACCACCGGCCAGCCGCCGCTGACCCAGCTCAAGGACCGCGCGCTGCGGCAGAAGATCTACGAAGCCTCGGTGTCGCGCGGCAGCCACGGCGGCAAGTACGACAACACCGCACTGGTGTCGCGGATCATGAGCCTGCGCGCCGAACGCGCCAAGCTGCTGGGCTATCCGAACCACGCGGCTTATTCACTGGAAGACCAGACCGCCAAGACCCCCGAAGCGGTCAACGCGATGCTCGGCAAGCTGGCCCCGGCCGCGGTGGCCAACGCCAAGCGCGAGGCCGCCGACCTGCAGGCGATGATCGACAAGGAACAGAAGGCCGCAGGCAAGCCGAGCTTCACCCTCGCCGCCTGGGACTGGGCCTACTACACCGAGAAGGTGCGCCAGGCCAAGTACGACTTCGACGAGTCCCAGCTCAAGCCCTACTTCGAACTGAAGAACGTGCTGGAGAACGGCGTGTTCTACGCCGCCAACCAGGAGTACGGGCTGACCTTCAAGCAGCGCACCGACCTGCCGACCTACCGCGACGACCTGCTGGTCTACGACGTGTTCGACGCCGACGGCAAGCAACTGGCGATCTTCATCGCCGACATGTACGCGCGCGAATCCAAGCGCGGCGGCGCGTGGATGAATTCCTACGTGTCGCAGTCGGCGCTGACCGGCTACAAGCCGGTGGTCGCCAACCACCTCAACATTCCCAAGCCGCCCGCCGGCCAGCCCACGCTGCTGACCTGGGACGAGGTCACCACCGCGTTCCACGAGTTCGGGCATGCGCTGCACGGCATGTTCTCCGACGTGAAGTACCCGTACTTCTCCGGCACCAGCGTGCCGCGCGATTTCGTCGAGTTCCCGTCGCAGGTCAACGAAATGTGGGCGGACGACCCGGCCATCCTCAAGCACTACGCCAAGCACTACCAGAGCGGCGCGCCGATGCCGCAGGCCTTGCTGGACAAGGTGGTGGCCGCGGCCAAGTTCAACCAGGGCTTCGCCACCACCGAATACCTGGGCGCGGCGATGCTCGACCAGCGCTGGCACCAGCTCGGTGCCGGCCAGGTGCCGCCGGCATCCGGGGTGATGGACTTCGAGGCCAAGGCGCTGGCCGCCGACGGCATCGCCTACGCGCCGGTGCCGCCGCGCTACCGCACGCCCTACTTCAGCCACATCATGGGCGGCTACGCGGCCGGCTACTACGCCTACATCTGGTCCGAGGTGCTGGACGCCAACACCCAGCAGTGGTTCAAGCAGCATGGCGGGCTCAGCCGCGCCAACGGCGACCGCTTCCGCCAGACCCTGCTGTCGCGCGGCGGCAGCGTCGATGCGATGCAGCTGTTCCAGGACTTCGCCGGGCATGCGCCGAAGATCGAGCCGTTGCTGGAAAAACGCGGCCTGACCCCGGGCGGCGGCGACGGCGCCATGCCGCAGACGCCGGCCGGCAAGAACTGACCGCCGGCGCCATGCGTACTCCAACGCCGCCCGCATCGCGGGCGGCGTTGTCGTTTGCGTGGCTTGCAGAAATCGCGTGCAGCGGCGCGCTCGGACGCGGCGCGGTCAGCCGGCGCTGTCGATCCCGGCCAGCATCTTCTTGAGCAGCGTCTCCAGCTGCAATTGCTCGGCCTCGTCCAGGCCGGCGGTCTCCGCGTCCAGAAACGTGCACACCTCCGGCAACATGCGTTCGATCAGCGCGATCCCGGCCGGCTGCAGGGTCAAGGTGATCTTGCGCCGGTCCTCGGGGCTGGCCGAGCGCAGCAGCAAGCCCTTGCCGCACAGGTTGTCGGTGAGGCGGGTGATGTTGGCAGGCTTCTCGCCCGCCGCCTCGGCCACTTCGGTCGGGGTGATGCACTGTCCGGGCGTGCCGTACAGCATCATCAGGATCTCGTATTCCGGCGGACTGATGCCGTGCGCCTTGAGCAGCCCGCAGGCGTTGGCGTGGATGCGCTTGTACAGATGCTTGACGAGCCTGACCAGCACGGCCGGTTCGCGTGGGAAGGCAGGGTAGCGCTCGCAGGTGAAGGCGACGCGCCGCTCGGTCTGATCGAAACTTCCCATGGGGGATGCAATCGCAACTCGGGGATCGGGGCCGCCAATGCTACCGACTGTTGTGCGACGGCAACCACCCGCCAGCACTCAACGCGGCGCGCGGTATCCTCCCCGTACACCTTCGGGCGACAGCAGCAGCTGCCACAGCTGCGCGCGGCGGCAACGGAAGGTGGCCATCGACCCGGCCAGATAGAAGCGCCACATGCGCCGGAAACGCAGGTCGTAGCGCTGCGCATCCAACCCCGGCCAGGCCGCCTCGATGTTGTCGCGCCAGGCCTGCAGCGTGCGCGCGTAGTCGGCGCCGAAGTTGTGCCAGTCCTCGCACACGAAGCGGCCTTCCAGCGCCGCGGCGATCTGCGCGGCCGAGGGCAGCATCGAATTGGGAAAGATGTAGCGCGCGATCCACGGATCGGTCCGGTGCCGCGACACGTTGCTGCCGATGCTGTGCAGCAGGAACAGCCCGTGCGGATGCAGGCACTGCCGCACCCGTGCGAAGTAGCTGCGGTAGTTCTTGTCGCCGACGTGCTCGAACATGCCGATCGAGAAGATCGCGTCGAAACGCTCGTCCAGTTCGCGGTAGTCCTGCAGGCGGATCTCGATCGGCAGGCCGCGGCACAGCTGCCGCGCGTAATCGGCCTGTTCCCGCGACACGGTGACGCCGACGCCGGCCACGCCGTAGCGCTCGGCGGCGAACTTCAACGCCTCGCCCCAGCCGCAGCCGATGTCCAGCACGCGCATGCCCGGGCGCAGCTGCAGCTTGCGGCAGACCAGGTCCAGCTTGGCCTCCTGCGCCGCGTCCAGATCGGCGGCGGCGGCCCAGTAGCCGCAGCTGTAGACCAGGCGCCGGCCGAGCATCGCCTGGTACAGGTCGTTGCCCAGGTCGTAGTGGCGGCGCCCGACCTCGTAGCTGCGGCGCCCGCGCTGCAGGTTGAACAGGCGCGCGCGCACTGCGTAGGCCAGGTCGGCGATGCCGTGCACGCGCTGCTCGAGCCGGGCATCGACCAGCCGCGCGAGGGTCTGGTCCAGCGCCGGCGCCTCCCACCAACCGTCCATGTAGCTTTCGCCCAGGCCCAGCGAACCCTGCGCCAGCACCCGCGCGTAGAAACGCGGGTCGTGCACTGCGATGTCGTGGGCGCGCGTACCGCCGACGCGCACGTCGGCACTGGCGAGCAGGTCGACGACACGGCGCTGCAGCGGCCCGACCATGCCCGCACCCGCTACGCCGCGAACAGCTCCGCGTATTCCGGCGCCACCAACCCGCGCAACACGCTGGCCGGGACATCCACGGTCTGCGTGCCATCGGAATACGGCCCCACCTGGTACGGCGGGAACACAAAGCGCAACGCCACGATCTTGCCGGCGGCGTCGACCAGGGGCTGGAACTGGCTGAAGTTCTCCGCTTGCGGCTCGGTGCCTTCGGCAATCATCTTGTCGGCGCTGCGAACCTGCTCGTCATGGTCCTCCGGCGGCAACTGCTCGGCATCCACCCGCGCCTGCACCGCCTGGCGCAGCTGGGTGGCGACGTAGCCGGCCACCTGCGCCCAGCCCTTGGGATCGGGAATCAGCGTCTCGGCGGTCAGCAGGCGCTGCTGCTGCGGCAGCCACACGAAGCGCGCCACCAGCGGCTCGCCATGGGCGCCGCCGGTATAGCGGCTGCCGTCGGCGGCCACCGCCACCAGCTCGGGCCGTTCCAGCAGCATCTCGAACTGCAGCGACAACTCGTAGGGCGCGCTGGGACGGTCGTTGCCGAGGCCGCCGACCGCGTCCATCAGCTCGCCGCGCGCCGCCTGCGCGTAGCGGCCCACCGCCTCGGCCAGGCCCGGGTAGCGGTTGAGCGCCGGCGGGAAAGTGATGCCGACCACGTAGCTGGGGTTGTGCTCGATCACGTCCTTCAATTCCATCGGGGCCGGCGCCGCGGGCGCCGCCGCGGCGGCGGGCGCAGGAGCCGGAGCCGGTTCGGCGGCAGGCGCCGCGGCCTCGCGCTTGCACCCTGCCACGACCAACGTCGCCGCCAACGCCAGCGCCGTCCACCGCCATGGAATGTTCTGCCCCGTCTGTACCCTGTGCCTCACGTCCATTCCCCTGTGTCTTGCGTCTGTGTGATGACGAATTATCGCGCCGCCGTCGCGTCGTGCGCACTCAGCCGAGCAAATCGGCGTATTCCGGATGGCGCTGCACGAACACCGCCGCGTACGAACACGCCGGGACCACCTTCAATCCCTGCGCCCGCGCATGGTCCAGCGCCGCGCTCACCAGCCGTGCCGCCAAGCCGCGGCCGCCGATCGCGGTCGGCACGCCGGTATGGGTGATGACCAGGCGGCCGTCCTGCAGCAGATAGTCCAACTCGGCCTCATGGCCGTCCAGCTGCAGCGTAAAGCGCTGTCGCTGCGGATCGTGTTCGATCGGTGGGAGTGGCGCTGCGCTCATGGCCTGGCTCATGCGACGGAGCACACAGTCTGGTCGCGCGCGCGCCGCGACGATGTGAAGCCGCACGCCGCGCCGCGTCACCCGCAGCCGACGCGCTGCGTCACTTCCGGCCTGAGCCGGGCCGGCGCTCGACCACGACGCGGCTCAGCGAACGGGCGAGGATCCCTGCAGCGCGCCCGAGATCAGAGACGCGTCCTAAAGTCCTGCCACGTGCGGCCGCTACCAACCGCGTACCACCGTGGAAATCTGGCATGGGACTTGCGAAATCCATCACGGTGTAATCGAACAGGGGCGATGCGCATGAGCAACAACGAACAGATCCATGGCGACCACGACGCGTCGTTGCTGGAAGGGCTGTACCAACTGGTGGTCAGCGGCCACACCCAGGGCTGGGAATTCGACCAGCTCAACAGCGAAGTCTACGACCGGCTGAAGGAAACCTACGCACACGCCGCCATCGGCAGCGCCAACGTGCAATTGCGCGGCCAAGAGGCCGCCTGAGCCGAGCGTCACGCTGCGGGCCGCGACGCGGGCCGCTGCGTGATGGTTTCGAGCGACCGGCTGCAGCGCGCACTCCGCGCTTGCGGCCCGATTCCGTTTCGGCGGCACCCTCGCCTCACACCCACTTGGAACGGCGGCATCGCCGCCAGCGTTCGCGCAACCGCTAGTCGCGGCCGAAGCGCGGCTGCGCCAGCTGGTCGAGGAAGTGCTGCAGCACCGACGGCTCCATGATCAGCAGGAACATCACCCCGAACGCGGCGCCGGCCAGGTGCGCGCTGTGGTTGATGTTGTCGCCGCCGCGGCGGTCCATCCAGATGCTGTAGCCCACGTAGAACAGCGCGTACAGGATCGCCGGGATCGGGATCGGGATGAAGAAGAAGTAGATCCCGGTCCACGGCGCCAGCAGGATGTAGGCGAACAGCACCGCCGACACCGCGCCCGACGCGCCCAGGCTGAAGTAGTTCGGGTTCTTCTGGTTCTTCAGGTAGCTGGGCAGGATCGCCACCACCAGCGCCGCCAGGTAGAACAGCGGATAGGTCAGCAGGCTGCCGGTCAGCCGCTCCATCAGCCGTTCGATCGGGCCACCGAAGAAATACAGCGTGACCATGTTGAACAGCAGATGCGGGAAATCGGCATGGATGAAGCCGTGGGTCAGCAGCCGGTCGTACTGCTTGTGCCGGTCGATCGCCGGCGGCCACAGGATCAGCCGGTCGAGCAGCTTGCGGTTGTTGAACGCCGCCCACGACACCAGCACGGTGAGGACGATCAGGATCAGGTTGACGGGGGTGACGGACGGCATGCAGGGGCCTCAGGCGGTACGGTAATGATCGACCATGCGGTAACGGCGCGCGTACAGCCCGAACAACAGCGCGGCGACGCAGGCGAAGGCGGCGAAGAAGAACATCAGGAACGCGGTTTCGCTGAGCCCGGTACTGCCGATGTGCGCGGTGACGGTGTCGTTGCGCACCGCCGCGTTGGACAGCAGCACCCACAGGTTGCCGACCGTGGTGGTCAGGTTCCAGAAGCTCATCACCACGCCCTTCATCGATTGCGGCGCCTGGCTGTAGGCGAACTCCAGGCCGGTCGCCGAGACCAGCACCTCGCCGAAGGTCAGCAGCGCGTACGGCAGGATCTGCCAGGCGATGGACAACGCGTCGCCGCCGTCCATCGCCACCTGCAGCGTGCCGACCACGATCCAGGCCAGGCCGCTGAAGGCGATGCCGGCGGTCATCCGCCGCAGTGCGGTCGGCTCGTAGCCGCCGCGGCGCAGCAGCGGGTACAGCACCAGGTTGTTGAACGGGATCAGCAGCATCACCAGCGCCGGATTCAGCGCCTGCATCTGCGAGGCGCTGAACCAGTCGGGCATCTGCATCTGCTGGCCCTGCAGCACCCAGGTCGAGGCCTTCTGGTCGAACAGCGAGAAGAACGGCGTCGCCAGCGCGAACACCACCAGCACCCGCAGCACCGCGCGCACACCGTCCACCGCCGCGTTCGGATGCATCGCGCGGGCGCGCTCCAGCTGCCACCAGGTACCGCCGCCGATGCCCGCGAGCAGCAGCACCAGCGCCAGGCACAGGCAGATCACGATGCCCAGCGTCGGCAGCAGCGCGAAGCTGGCCAGCGCCAGCACCACCGCGATGGACGCCAGGGCCAGGCCGGGACGCCCCTGCCCCGGTGCGCGCGACAGCAGCGCGCTGCGCACCACCCGGGCGAAGCCGTGCGGATCCTTCGGCGGCAACGGCATGCGCACGTAGCGGTGGCGCCCGGCCCAGAACACCAGCGTGGCCACGAACATCAGGATGCCGGGAATGCCGAACGCCCAGGCCGGACCCAGGTTCTTCAGCGCCAGCGGGATCAGCAGCGAGGCGAACAGCGAGCCGAAGTTGATGATCCAGTAGAAGGCGTCGAACACCACCTTGGCCAGGTGCTTGTTGGACTGGTCGAACTGGTCGCCCATGAACGAGGCCACCAGCGGCTTGATGCCGCCGGCACCCAGCGCGATCAGCCCCAGGCCGACGAAGAACCCTTCGCGGCTGCTCTCGAACAGCGCCAGGCAGGCGTGGCCCGCGCAATAGATCAGGCTGAACCACAGGATGGTGCTGTACTTGCCGAAGAAGCGGTCGGCCAGCCAGCCGCCGAGCAGCGGGAAGAAATACACGCCGACCATGAAGCTGTGCATGATGTGCTTGGCTTCGGCCTCGCGGCCGGGCGCGGTCACTTCCTGCAGCAGCAGCGAGGTGATCAGGAACTGCACCAGGATGTTGCGCATGCCGTAGAAGCTGAAACGCTCGCAGGCCTCGTTGCCGATGATGTACGGGATCTGCCGCGGCATCCGCGCGCTGGCGTGTGCGTTGGCCGCACTCATCCGCACTTCCTCGTCGCTCGTTCGCTCGTCACAGGCACCGGTCCAGGCAAAATTTTCAGAAGGTTACCCGATCGTTCCGGGCGAATCGAACCGCCCGCCGCGGCCGCGGCGGCACGCAGGTGCTTTCGCAATCGGCGCACTGCACGCATCATGGGGGCCTATCCCGCGACGGTGCCGCAATGATCCGACCCTGGCTGGTCCCCCTCCTGCTGTCGATGCTGCTGTGCAGCATGCCATTGCTGGCCAGCGATGCGGGCCTGTCCACCGAGGCCGAGCGCAGCGGTTTCATGCGTACCGGACGCTACGCGGAGACCATCGCGCTGTGCGACGCGTTCGCGCAGCGCTATCCGCAGGCGGTGCGTTGCTTCGACTTCGGCACCACGCCCGAAGGCCGGCCGATGAAGGCGCTGGCGGTCTCCACCTCCGGCGCGCTGGATGCCGCGACGGCGCAGGCGCGCAAGCTGCCGGTGGTGCTGATCCAGGGCGGCATCCACGCCGGCGAGATCGACGGCAAGGACGCCGGCTTCCTGGCGCTGCGCCAGCTGCTCGACGGCCAGGCCGCGCGCGGCGCGCTGGACAAGCAGGTGTGGCTGTTCGTGCCGGTGTTCAACGTCGACGGCCACGAGCGCTTCGGCGCCTGGAACCGGCCCAACCAGCGCGGCCCGGAGCAGATGGGCTGGCGCACCACCGCGCAGAACCTCAATCTCAACCGCGACTACGTCAAGGCCGACGCGCCGGAGATGCAGGCGATGCTGCGCCTGGTCGAGCAGTGGGATCCGCTGCTGTACGTGGACCTGCACGTCACCGACGGCGCGCAGTTCGAGCACGACGTGTCGGTGCAGGTGGAACCGCTGCATGCCGGCGACGCCGCGCTGCGCGGCGACGGCATGCGCCTGCGCGACGGCGTGCTCGCCGACCTGAAGCGGCAGGGCTCGCTGCCGCTGCCCTACTACCCCTCGTTCGTGGTCAACGACGATCCAGCGTCCGGCTTCGAAGACGGCGTGGCCACGCCGCGCTTCTCGCACGGCTATTTCCAGCTGCGCAACCGCTTCGGCATGCTGGTGGAAACGCATTCGTGGAAGCCCTATCCGCAACGCGTGCGGATCACCCGCAACACCATCGTCTCGGTGCTGCAGCAGGTGGCGCGCAACGGCAGCCGCTGGCGCGCCGACGCGCTGGCCGCCGACGCGCGCGCGCAGCAGCTGGGCGGGAAGACGGTCACGCTGGACTACCGCACCACCGAGCAGTCGCGGCTGGTGGACTTCCGCGGCTACGCCTATACCCGCACGCTGTCGCCGGTATCCGGCGCGCTGATGACCCGCTACGACGAGCGCACCCCGCAGATCTGGCGGGTACCGCTGCGCGATCACATCGTGCCCAGCGTCGAAGTGGTGGCGCCGCGCGCCGGCTATCTGGTGCCGGCCGCGCAGGCCGCGCGGGTCGCCGCCAAATTGCGCCAGCACGGCATCGCCTTCCGCACGGTGGACGCGGACGCCACGCTGCCGGTGCAGACGTTCCGCGCCGACGACGCCAGCTTCGCCGCGCGCTCCTCCGAAGGCCACCAGCGGCTTACCGTGCAGGGCGCCTGGACACCCGAAACGCGCTCCATCGGCACCGGCGCCCTGTTCGTACCGATCGCCCAGCCCAAGGCGCGGTTGCTGATGGCGCTGCTGGAGCCGCAAGCGCCGGATTCGCTGCTGCAATGGGGCGAGTTCAACAGCGCCTTCGAGCGCACCGAATACATGGAAGACTACGTCGCCGAGGACGTGGCGCGGCAGATGCTGGCCAGCGACCCGGCACTGAAGGCCGAATTCGAGGCCAAGCTCGAGCACGACGCCGACTTCGCCAAGGATCCGCATGCGCGGCTGGAGTTCTTCCACCGCCGCCATTCCTCCTGGGATGCGCAATACCGGTTGTATCCGGTGATGCGCAGCGACGAAGCGCCGTCCTAGCGCTTCACCGGCTCTCCCCTCCCCAACTCCCCCGATGCGCAATCCCTTCAGCTGCTAGAGAGGCCTCACGCCCCGCTATGAAAACGTTTTCAGGATTCCTTTGCCTGGCGCTCGCGCTGGCCTGGCCGGCCTTCGCCGCGCCTGCGCCCGCGACCGACAAGGACACCCCGACGCTCAGCGTGGTCACGCTGAACCTGTATCACGACAAGCTCGACTGGCCGAATCGGCGCACCCAGATCGTGCAGACCCTGCGCGAACTGCACCCGGACGCGATCGCGCTGGAAGAAGTGCTGCAGCACGACAAGCTGCCGAACCAGGCGCAATGGCTGGCCGAGCAGCTCGGCTACGAGTGGTACTTCACCAGCGTCGATCCGCCCGGCAACGCGCAGCGCTACGGCAACGCACTGCTGACCCGGCGCCCGATCCTGGCGCGCGAGCAGATCCGCCTGAACCCGCTCGACGACAGCCGCACCGCCGGACGCCTGCGCCTGGACGTGGACGGCCGCGCGGTCAATCTCTACGTCACCCACCTGCACTGGACCGAGGCCGGCGGCGCGCTGCGCGAACGCCAGTTGCAGGACCTGCTGGCCTGGGTCGACAGGACCGCCGACGGTGCGCCGTCGCTGCTCGCCGGCGACTTCAATGCCAGCGCCGACGCGCCGGAACTGGCCGCGCTGCGCGCCAGCTTCGGCGACAGCTACGGCAGCCTGCACGGCGCCAAGGACCGCCGCGGCGACAGCACCTTGAACCCGAAGTTCAACCCGCCCAAACGCATCGACCACGTGTTCTTCCAGCGCGAGCGCTTCGAGCCGGTGAGCAGCCGAATCCTGTTCCAGAAACCCGACGCCAACGGGGTGTGGGCGTCGGATCACTTCGGCCTGGTCAGCACCTTGCGCCTGGCGCCCAGCGCCAGCGCCGACGCGCAGCGCCCGTGGACCGATCGCGCGCTGGCGCCGGACCGCCGCGCCGCGTTGCTGGTGCAGGCGATGACCCCGGACGAGAAGTTCCAGATGCTGCACAGCTACTTCGGCCTGGGCAAGGACGGCGGTCCGCTGCCGCCCGGCGCGCTCGGCTCGGCCGGCTTCGTGCCGGCGATCGAACGCCTGGGCATCGCCGCGCAACAGCTGGCCGATGCCGGCGTCGGCGTGACCAATCCGGGCAACGTGCGTCCCGGCGACCACGCTACCGCACTGCCGTCCGGCCCGGCCACCGCCGCCACCTGGAACCGCGAGCTGGCCTTCGCCGGCGGCGCCACCATGGGCCGCGAAGCGTGGCAGCAGGGCTTCAACGTGCTGCTGGCCGGCAGCGTCAACCTGCAGCGCGATCCGCGCAACGGCCGCAACTTCGAGTACGCCGGCGAAGATCCGCTGCTGGCCGGGGTGCTGGTCGGCGAGTCGATCCGCGGCGTGCAGAGCCAGCGCGTGGTGTCGACGATGAAGCACTTCGCGATGAACGACCTGGAGACCGGGCGCAACACCCACAGCGCCGACATCGGCGAGCAGGCCATGCACGAATCGGACCTGCTGGCGTTCGAGCTGGCGCTGAAGATCGGCGAGCCCGGCTCGGTGATGTGTTCGTACAACCGCATCAACGGCATCTACGGCTGCGAGCACGACTACCTGCTCAACAAGGTGCTGAAGCAGGAATGGAAGTTCCCCGGCTACGTGATGTCCGACTGGGGCGGCGTGCACAGTGGCTCCAAGGCGGCGCTGGCCGGCCTGGACCAGCAGTCGGCTGGCGAAGTGTTCGACAAGGCGGTGTACTTCGACCAGCCGCTGCGCCTGGCGGTGGCCGGCGGCACGGTGCCGCAGGCGCGCCTGGACGACATGGTGCGGCGCATCCTGCGCGCGTTCATCGCCACCGGCAGCTTCGACCATCCGCCGCAGCGCCAGCCGATCGACGATGTTGCCGGCGGCGACGCGGTGCAGAAGGTAGTCGAGGAAGGCACGGTGCTGCTGCGCAACGAGCGCGACACGCTGCCGTTGCCGCGCACGCTGCGCCGCATCGCGGTGATCGGCGGGCATGCCGACAAGGGCGTGATCGGCGGCGGCGGCTCGTCGATGGTCGGCTTCACCGTCAACGGTGCCAACGCGGTGCCGGGGCTGGCCCCGACCACCTGGCCGGGCCCGGTGATGTTCCATCCGTCCTCGCCGCTGCAGGCATTGCGCAAGGCCATGCCGGAGGCGCAGATCGACTACGCCAGCGGCGACGATGTGGCCGCCGCGGCCAAGCTTGCGCGCGGCGCCGAAGCGGTGATCGTGTTCGCCACGCAGTGGTCGGCCGAATCGGTGGACCTGCCCGACATCAAACTGCCCGGCAAGCAGGACGCGCTGATCGCGGCGATGGCCAAGGCCAATCCGCGCACGGTGGTGGTGCTGGAAACCAACGGCCCGGTGGCGATGCCGTGGCTGCAGCAGGTGCCGGCGGTGCTGGAAGCGTGGTACCCGGGCATCCGCGGCGGCGAAGCGCTGGCGCGGCTGTTGCTGGGCGACGCCAATCCGTCCGGGCGCCTGCCGGTGACCTGGTTGCGCGACGTGGCGCAGCTGCCGCGGCCGTCGATCCCGGGGCTGGGCTTCAAGCCGGCGCAACCGGCCGGCAGCAATGTCGACTATGACATCGAAGGCGCCAACGTCGGCTACCGCTGGTTCGCCGCGCGCGGCCTGGATCCGCTGTACGCATTCGGCCACGGCCTGTCCTACACCCGCTTCGACTACGCCAACCTGAGCGTGCAGGTGGACGGCAGCAGCGTGATCGCCAGCTTCGACGTGCGCAACAGCGGCGAACGCGAAGGCGCCGACGTGCCGCAGTTGTACCTGCGTCTGCCGCAGGGCCACCACACGCCGATCCGCCTGGTCGGCTGGGACAAGCTCACCCTCAAGCCCGGCGAAACCCGCCGCGTCAGCATCGTCGCCGAACCCAAGACCCTGGCCGACTACGACCCGGCGCAGCGCCAGTGGCGCATCGCCGCCGGCGACTACGAACTGGTGCTGGGCCGCTCGGCGACGCAGGCCGCGGCCAGCGTGCCGCTGCGTCTACAGGAAAGCGTGCTGCCGCGCTAAGAAATGCAGCGCCGCGTGTCTGTGTACACGCGGCGCTGAAGCCGCACGTCCTAGCATCCATCGCATGACGCGCACGAGCGGGACCCCACGACGACGGCATCGCCTCGGCTGGCTGCTGCTGGCCCTGGTGACGCATGCGGGCGCGCAAGCGCTGCCCGCCGGCTTGCCGATGCCACCGCCCGCACCGCCTGTGCCCGCGGCCACGCTCAGCGTGGTCAGTCTCAATCTGGAGCAGGACCGCAACGACTGGCCCGCGCGCCGCGTGCGCCTGGTCGATGCGCTGCAACGGCTGCAACCCGATGCGATCGCGCTGCAGGAAGTGCTGCAAACCTCCGAGTTGCCGAACCAGGCGCAATGGCTGGCCGCACAGCTCGGCTACCACTGCCATTTCATCAGCGCCGATCCGCCGAGCCGGCCGCAACGCCGTGGCAATGCGCTGCTGACCCGGTTGCCGGTGCTGGAGGAAGCGGAGACGCTGCTGCATCCGTTCGAGGACTACAGCGTGGCCGGCCTGGTGCGCGTGGACCTGCACGGGCAGCCGGTGAACCTGTACTTCACCCGCCTGCATGCCGAGCGCGATGGCGGCGCCAGCCGCCGCGAACAGGCCGACGACCTGATGGCGTGGATCGACGCCACCGCCGAGGGTGTGCCCTCGCTGCTGGCCGGCGGTTTCTATGCCGCCGCCGACGCGCCGGAGCTTGCCCCGCTGGCCGCGCGCTTCGGCGACAGCGACGCGCGCCTGCGCGGCGCAGGCAACGACACCCCGCGCAACGGCCTGGATCCGCACCTGTTCGCGCTGGCCGCGCAGGCCGACCATGTGTTCTTCGAACGCGACCGCTTCCGTCCGCTGCGCAGCGCGCGGCTGCTGCCGCGCACGCCGGGCGCCGCGCGTGGCGCCGACCCGCGCGGCCTGCTGGTGGCGCTGCAGCCGCTGGATCCGCTGCCGGCAGACGCCGCGCCGCCGTTGCCGGTGCCCTGACCGCGCAGCGCGATGCGGCGCGCGTTTCTACAGTTCGATGATGCCGCGCTTGACCGCGATCGCCACCGCGTGGGTGCGATCGCGCGCGCCGAGCTTGCACAGGATGTTCTTCATGTGCGCCTTGACCGTCTCCTCGGCGATCGACAGCAGCGCGGCGATGGCCTTGTTGGAGTTGCCCGCGGCCACGCTCTGCAGCACCTGGATCTCGCGCGCGGACAGGCTGTCGCCGAGCAGGTGTTCGGCGATGCCCGCGGCCACTTCGGCCTGCACCTGGCGCCGGCCCTGGTGCACCGCACGCACCGTATCGACCAGTTCGCGGCGCAGCCCGCTCTTGAGCAGATAGCCGCTGGCGCCGGCTTCCAGCGCGCGCACCGCCTGCACGTCGCCGCGCGAAGCGGTGACCACCACGATCCGCGCCTGCGGAAATTCCTTGCGCAGGGCGACGATCACCTCGATGCCGCCGAGGCCGGGCAACTGCAGGTCCAGCAGCACCAGGTCCGGACGCAGCGTGCGATACGCCTGCAGCGCCTGCAGGCCATCGGCGGCCTCGCCGACCAGGTGCAGGTCCGGCTGTGCGGCCAGCACCGCGGCCATGCCCTCGCGCAGCAGCGGATGGTCGTCGACGACGAGGATGCGGATCGGCATGGATGGCACCTCGTTCACTTCGGCTCGCTCACTTCGGGTCGCTCACTCAGTCGGTTCCCGGCAGCCACCGGCGCAGGCGGCACCATAGCCGGTTTCGCGCCGGTTCGCGGTAGGCGCGGCGCGCCGGCAGGCGCAGATTGAGTTCGGTGCCCATGCCTGGCCGCGACCACACATCCAGCCGCGCCTCGATGCGCCGCGCGCGCTCCTGCATGCCGGTCAGCCCCCAATGCCCGGCGCGGCCGCCCGCGGCCAGCACCTGCGGCTCGATGCCGCGGCCGTCGTCGCGGAAACGCAGCCGCAGCGCATCGCGGCCGTAGGCGATCTCGACCTCGATGCTGCTCGCCTGCGCATGCCGGAACGCGTTGAGCAGCGCCTCGCGGCCGAGCTGGTACAGCTCGTCGGCGACCAGCGGCTGCAGCGGCAGCGGCGCGCCTTCGACCAGCACCCGCCGCTGCACCTGCGAATCCGCGCCCAGTTCCTCAAGCATGTCGGCGAAGGCGGTGGGCAGCGAGGGCGTGTTCCCGGCGCTGGCGCGCAGGCCCTCGACCCGGTCGCGGCCCTGCTCCAGCGCCTGTTCGGCGCGATCCAGCGTGCTCTCCAGTTCGCGTCGCAACGGCGCCTCGGCCGGCAGCGTGCCCAACGCCGCATGGGTGCGCAGGATCAGTCCCTGGTAGCCCTGCAGCAAGGTGTCGTGCAGCTCGCGGGCGATGCGTTCGCGCTCCTGGTAGCGCTCTTCCAGCCGCAGCCGCAGCCGCGTGGCCAGCTGGCGCATGCGCAGCAGGTACAGCGCCGACAACGCCAGCAGCAGCGCCAGCGCGCACAGCAGCCAGAACGCCGGGGTCTGCACGAAACGCGGCGCGATGCCGAAGCGCAACGTGGCGCCGTGCGTGTTCCAGACCCCGTCGTTGTTGGCGGCGATCACCCGGAAGCGGTACTGGCCAGGACGCAGGTTGGTGTAGAACGCCTCGCGGCGCGCGCCGGCGTCGCGCCAGGCCTCGTCCACGCCGTCCAGGCGGAAGCGGAAACGCATCCGCTCCGGCGAGGTCAGGCTGGTCGCGGTGTAGGCGATCTGCAAACGCGTGGTGCCCTTGGGCAACAGCAGCGGCGCGTCCAGCGGCAGCGGCCGCTCGTTGGCGAACAGCGCGCGCACGAACACCTGCGGCGGCCACGGGTTGCGCCACAGGCGCCGGGTGTCGATCCAGGCTAGGCCCTGGCTGGTGGCCAGCCACACCAGGCCGTCGCCGTCGCGCGCCGCGGTGCCGCTGCGGCTGGCCTGCACCGCCAGGCCGGGCAAGCCGTCGGCGGCACCGTAGTAGGCTGGTTGCAGCGTCGCCGCGGCAGTGCCCAGCGCCGCGTCGAGTTGGCGCCGGCCGATCCGCGACACGCCGACCGCACCGTTGAGCCACAGCTCGCCGTCCTCGCTCTCCGCGATACCGGTGATGCCGCGCAGGCCCGGCGCGCGCGACGGCGGCAGCGTCGCGAAGCGCGCGCCCTGCCATTGCGCGATACCCAGTTCGCCGGCCACCAGCAGCGCGCCGGCGCCGGCATGGATGGTATTGACCCGGCCGACCTGCACGCCGTCGCCGGCCGCGAACGTGCGCACCCGCTCGCCCTGCAACTGCCGCACTTCACCGGACGCGTAGCCGAACCAGTAGCGGCCCTGCGCGTCTTCGGCGATCGCGGTGCAGGTCGCCAGCGGCAGCCGGGTCTGCCGCGTCCATTGCCCGTCGCGGTAGCGGAACACGCCATGTTCGGCGACCGCAATCCAGGCAGCGCCGGCGCGATCGGACAGGAACGCGCGCGCCTGCCGCGGCGCGAACCCGGCCGGCAGCGCGACCGCCTCGCGGCGCCCGTGGCGCAGGCGCACGATGGCGTCGGCACCGAGTACCCAGCCGCTGTCGTGCAGCCGCGCGTACTCCTGCGCCAGCGGTTCGCCGCGCAGCAGCCGCTCGGCCGCGGCGCGGTCGGCGCGGAACATGCCCTGCGGATCGGAGACCAGCACGCTGCCGTCGGGCTGCGCATGCACTTCGACTTCGCCGGCCTGCGCGCCGGGCTGACCGGGCAGCGCCATCACGTTGCGCTGCCGGTAGCGGTTGAGACCGAGCGTGCTGCCGATCCAGACATTGCCTTCCTTGTCCTCCAGCACCGGCGCGGCGTAGTCGGAGGCCAGCCCGTCGCTGCGGCGGAAATGCTCCAGCCGCGGCGCGTGCGGATCGTCCAGCACCACCCGCACCGCGCCGCGCGCCTGGAAGTCGGACAGCCACAGGCTGCCGTCGCGGGCGAAGCCCATGCGCCGTGCCGCCAGGCTGCGCAGCGCCGGCGCGGCGACCTGCGCCGCCGCCGGCAGCAGGGTGCCGTCGGCAGCGGCGATGACGCGGGTGCCGCCACGCCGGTCCGACAGCCAGATGCGGCCGTCCGGGCTTTCGGCCAGCACCGCGTACAGCATGGTGGCGATGCCAGTCGGCTCGAAGCGGCGCGCGCCCGGGCGCAGCCGCAGCACGCTGTCGCCGCTGCTCACCCACAGCACGCCGCGGCGGTCGCGCAGCAGCCAGTCGGCGCGTGCGGACGGATACCCCCAGTCGGCGCCGATGCGCTGCCAATGGCGGCCATCGAAGCGGGCCAGCCCGGCCCAGGTGGCCGCCCACAGCGCGCCCTGCCCGTCCAGTTCCAGCCGCGCCACCGGCCCGGCCGGGAAGCCCTCGGCCGCGCCGTAATTCAGCACCCGGTCGCCTTGCAGCATGCTGGCGCCGCCGTCGAAATAGCCCAGCCACATGCGCCCGTCCGGCAGCACGCTCAGCGCGGTCACATTCTGCGACAGCAGGTGCGCGCCATGCGCCGGCTCGCGGCGCTCGAAGCGCTCGCCGTCGAAGCGGTACAGGCCGAACCCGGTGGCCATCCACAGATAGCCGTCGCTCGACTGCGCCAGCGCCCACACGTCCGCCGGCGCGCCCTGCTCCACCCGCCAGGCGCTGTTGTGCAGCGGCGTCGGCCGCAACGGCGTCGGTGTGCCCGCGGCTAGCGTCGCCGCGAAGGCCAGGCCGAGCACCAGCACGGCGCCCGCCCAAAGCCGTCTTCGCAGACTTCGCACTGCGCTTTCTCTCGCTCGCTAAAGGAAAAAACCGGATTTTCGGCGGCTGCGCCGACCCCGCCAACGCCCCGATCGAGGGATGTGGCGCTGCCCCGAATACGGCTAGGCCGGCGTGCTGCGCCGGCCTTAGCCTGAGGGCCATGCAACGACTTTACTCCATGTTCCCCGGCGGCAGCGCCGGCCTCGGGCTGCTGGCCCTGCGTCTGTTCCTGGCGCTGAGCCTGTGGCCGTCCAGCGCCAGCGGCGCCTGGGCATTGCCGCCACATTGGCGTTGGCCGGCACTGGTGCTCGCGCTGTTGGCGGCGGCCGGCGCGCTCACCCCGCTCGCCGCCGCGCTGGCCTGCGCGGTGCCGGCGCTGGCGCTGTGGCATGGCACCACTGCGGCGGGCAGCGCGCTGCTGGCGGCGCTGCCGGCGCTGGCACTGGCGCTGCTCGGGCCCGGCGCCTATTCGCTCGACGCGCGCTGTTTCGGCCGGCGCCTGCTGATGTTGCCGCGCGAACCGGCGAAGACCTCGCAGCGGAATCCCCCGAACGGGTGAGCATCCGCTCTGCCGGAATGGGGTGGCCGCGCGGCGGCGCCGGCAGCAGCATGGACAGGTCCCGGAAACGCATCCACGCGCATGCCGCAGGCGCCAGCGGAGATCGCGCGCATGCGGTTCCGGCGCTTCCCAGGAGACACGCCATGCCCCGCCCCCACGCTCCCGCCCCGCGTTCCACCGCCACCGACGATCCACCCGCCGCCAGCGCCGCCGGCAAAGGCCTGCGCCCGTGCGCACTGGCCCGCGCCCAGCACTACATCGACCACCATCTGGCCGAACGCATCGGCCTGGCCGACATCGCCAACGCCGCCTGCGTCAGCCGCTACCACTTCGCACGCATGTTCCGCCTGAGCACCGGCCACAGCCCGATGCAATACCTGCTGCAGCGGCGGATCGAACGCGCCCGGCAACTGCTGTTGAGCGGACGCCACTCGGTCAGCACCGTGGCCTACGAACTCGGCTTCTTCGACCAGAGCCATTTCGTCAACAGCTTCCGCCGCGTCACCGGCGCGACTCCGGGCTGGTATGCGCGGCACAACCGCGACATCGCCGGTGCCGACACGCCGGGCGCAGTGCCCGACAACGACTCCGATCGCATGCCAGGCACCGCCAGGCTGTGCCTGCCGGCCGCCTGAGCGCACAAAAGGAAAGGCCGGGCGAACCCGGCCTTTCGATCGACGGCGCTGCCGGCGCGATCAGGCGATCGCGGCGTGGTAGCGGCGCTCGACTTCGTTCCAGTCCACCACGTTGAAGAACGCGCCGATGTAATCCGGGCGGCGGTTCTGGTACTTCAGGTAGTAGGCGTGTTCCCACACGTCCAGGCCCAGGATCGGCGTGTTGCCCTCGAACAGCGGGCTGTCCTGGTTGGCGGTGCTTTCGACCACGATCTTCTTGTCCGGGGTCACGCTCAGCCATGCCCAGCCGCTGCCGAAGCGGGTCAGCGCGGCCTTGGTGAAGGCTTCCTTGAACTTGTCGAAACCGCCGAGCTGGCTGTCGATCGCCTTGGCGACCTCACCGACCGGAGTGCCACCGGCGTTGGGCGCCATCACCGTCCAGAACAGCGAATGGTTGGCATGGCCACCGCCGTTGTTGCGCACCGGACCCTGCAGGTTCTCCGGCAGCGACTTCAGCTTGGACACCAGCGCCTCGACCGGCAGGTCGGCGTACTCGGTGCCTTCCAGCGCGGCGTTGACGTTGTTGATGTAGGTCTGGTGATGCTTGGTGTGATGGATTTCCATCGTCTGCGCATCGATATGCGGTTCCAGCGCGTCGTAGGCGTAAGGCAGCTTGGGGAGGGTATAGGCCATGTGGTTCTCCTGGACTTTCGCCCGCCGGAAGGACGGACGTTGCGTGATGAATGGTAGGGACGACCGGCGACCATACCAAGACTGGCGTTGGGGAAACATCGTCCCAACGCGCAGCGGCAGTGCCGGCCGACGCCGCAGATCGGCGGCTAACATGCGCCAGCACCCGGTTAGTCGAATGTGAATCGCGCGTTGCAGCGGCGTCCGCAACGCCGCTGCGATGCCAGGCCCCCCATTGCTGGCGCATGGTTAAGAGCACGAACAGCCGCGCTCGCCCATACTGTGCCGCTGCTGCGCCAGAACGCGGCGCCCGCCGTTCTCGCTGGAGCTTCCCCCCGATGCGCAAGCCCGTGTTACTGATCGCCGCGATCGTGCTGCTCGCCGCCGGGCTGTGGGGCATCCGCGCAGTGCAGCAGCCGCCGCATCCGCAGTTCGCACCCGCGCTCACCAATCCCGCGCCGCTGCCGGCGCCTGCACCGGCGCAGCCGCCGGCCACGCCGGCCGCGAGCACTGACACCACGCTGCCGGCGTTCCTGCCGCCCGAAGCGCGCGCCACCATCGCCCTGATCCAGCGCGGCGGTCCGTTCCCGCACCGCCAGGACGGCAGCGTGTTCGGCAACCGCGAAAACCGGCTGCCGTCACGCCCGCGCGGCTACTATCGCGAATACACCGTCGACACGCCGGGGCTGGAGCACCGCGGGACGCGGCGCATCGTCACCGGCGGCGACCCGCCGGACGTCTGGTACTACAGCGACGACCACTACGCCAGTTTCCGCAGTTTCAGCATCGCCTCCGGGAGGCCGTCGCCATGAACACTTTCAATTTTTCGCTCAACCTGGCCGAGCCGGCCGCATCCGGCGTCTATCGCGTCGCCAACAGCGACCTGGACAGCATCGCCGCGCTCGGCCGAGACGCCGGCCTGCGGCTGTGCCGGATCGACCTGCAGGGCTGCAGCAGCAAGCCGATGCTGCTGATGCGGCTGGCCGCGCAGCTGGACTTCCCGATCGGTTTCGGCCGCAACTGGGATGCATTGATGGACGGCCTGCGCGACCTGTCGTGGCTGCCGGCCAAGGGCGGCTATGCGCTGCTGCTGGAAGACGCGGCCGAACTGCAATCGGTGGCGAAGAAGGATTTCGACGTGCTGCTGGAACTGCTCGACGACGTGGCCAAGGAATGGGCCCAGGACGGCATCGCCTTCGTCGCCTTCGTCGGCCTGCTGACCGGCGACGAGGCCGAGACCGATGAGCGCGACAGCCAGGCCGATGACCTGGACGAAGACGACGACGAAGAAGAAGCCGCTTCGCACTGAGCGAAGTGCCGGCCGCGCAGTCGCGCGGCTGGCGCCTCTTCGCTACTGGGTCCTGCCCACAGCGCACCCGGCACGCTGGCCGCAAGACCGTTGTAGGAGCGGCTTCAGCCGCGACAAACGAAGCGGCGAAGTCACCGCAACCAGATCGCGTTGGGACTGAAGTCCCTCCCACAGTGCACCCAGCCGGCACGCCGAGATCCCTTGTGGGAGCGACTTCAGGGCACCTCGAACAACCCGTCATTTCACTGAAGTGGGCTGCAAAGGCGCTGCCGCTGCGTCTGTTCGAGGAAGCCGACGTGCTTCGCAGGGGTCCTGGATGTAGGAAGAGCGGCCGGATTGGCCGCCTCACCCGCTCACGCGGGCGCCATGGCCCGCTGCTGCAGCCGCGCCAGCCGCATCAGGTTGTGACTGGCGACCTTCAACCCGATCACTACCGTGGCCCGTGCCAACCCGATGGTGCGCAGGCATTTACCGCCCTGCTGCGCCAGCCGCGCGAACGGGTGTTCGCCGAACACCCGGTCCTTGGCAAGCCGCCGGTTGCGGCGCTGTTCGGCCGCGCTTAGCGGCTTGCGCGCCTGGCCCTGGTGTTGGATGGCCGCCCGATAACCGCGTTGCGTGAGATCGGCCTCCCGCGATGCGTCGGCATAGCCACTATCGGCCCACACAGTGCGTCCGGTATTGCTGGGATCCAGCACCTCCTCGAAGTGTCGGCTGTCATGCACGTTGGCTGCGCTCACCGCATGGCGGCGGATGAAGCCCCAACGCCGATCGGTGCTGGCGTGCAGCTTGTAGCCGTAATGCGCCTTGCCGTGCTTGCGGGTCCAGCGGGCTTGCACATCCTTCTGCGCCCGCTTGGCGTCGCTCCAGTCTTGGCCTACCTCGCCACCCTGCTTGATCTGTGCGTTTTCCTCGCGCGTGTTGCGTTGGATCGGGGCGCTGACGATGCTCGCATCGATGATCTGGCCGCCAATTGCACGCCGACCGCTGCGCTGATGTCGCCCATCACATCCTGCGCCTTGAGCCGCTCGCGCCACACCCAGATCGTCTTGGCGTCAGGCACCTTGCCGCTGTGTTCCAGTCCAAGGAACTGCTGGAAACTGCGCCGATCCAGCACCTGGTACTCCAGCGCATCGTCAGAGAGGTTGTATAGCTGCTGCAACAGCAGCAGTTTGACCATCACCACCGTCGGCCAGGCTGGACGGCCCCCGCGCGTGCCGGTGCCCAAGGACAGCTTCGCATCGACGGCTTGGGCAATCGCTGCGAAATCGATATGACGCGAAAGCAGGGTCAGCGGGTCGCCTATCTGCTGGCGCTTGGCTTCGCGTTCGTGTCCGGCAAACAGGCTGATCATCGCGGGGCCTCGGCTCTCTCTTCTGACCATATGATGCCAAAGAAGGAGGTTTTTAGAGGTGCCCTTCAGTCGCGACGAGCGAAGCCGTGGATTCTCCAGCTTCGGAAGCTGTCGGGACTGAAGTCCCTCCTACAGTGCGCCCGTCCATCCAAGGGCGAGCGCCTGTAGCAGAGAACCCCGCGCCAACCAACGCAGTTACGCGTCCAGCTCGCTCCAACGCGCATAGGCCGCGTCCAGCTCGGCCTGCGCCTGGGTCAGCGCCTGCGTATGCGCGGTCACCGCCGCCGCATCGCGCTGGTAGAACGACGACTCGGTCATCGCCGCGGTCAATGCCGCCACCTGCTGCTCAAGGGTCTCGATCCGCGCCGGCAACTGCTCCAGCTCGCGCGCATCCTTGTAGCTGAGCTTGCGCTTGGCCGCCGGCGCCGCGGCAGCGGCAACCGCCGGCGCGGTCGCCGCCGCAGTGGCCGAGGCCTTGGCCACCGCCATCGCACTGGCCGGCGGCGCGGCGCGCTGCCGCACCCAGTCGCTGTAACCGCCGACGTACTCGCCGATGCGGCCATCGCCTTCCATCACCATGGTCGAGGTCACCACGTTGTCGATGAAATCGCGGTCGTGGCTGACCAGCAGCAAGGTGCCGGTGTAGTCGCCGAGCAGCTCTTCCAGCAGCTCCAGCGTCTCCACGTCCAGGTCGTTGGTCGGTTCGTCCATCACCAGCAGGTTGGACGGCTGTGCGAACAACCGCGCCAGCAACAGGCGGTTGCGCTCGCCGCCGGACAGGCGGGTGATCGGCGCGCGCGCGCGTTCCGGGGTGAACAGAAAATCCTGCAGATAGCCGTGCACGTGCTTGCGCTTGCCGTTGACCTCGATGAAGTCGCGGCCCTCGGCGACGTTCTCGATCGCGCTCCAGTCCTCGCGCAAGGTGGCGCGGTACTGGTCGAAATAGGCCACCTGCAGGTTGGTGCCGGTGCGCACCTCGCCGCTGCCCGGGGTCAGCTCGCCCAGCAGCAGCTTCAGCAGCGTGGTCTTGCCGCTGCCGTTGGGACCGATCAGGCCGATGCGGTCGCCGCGCAGGATGGTGCTGGAGAAATCGCGCACCATGGTCCGCGCGCCGAAGGCGAAGCACAGCTCCTTGGCCTCGATCACCTTCTTGCCCGAGGACTCGCCCTGCGCCGCCTCCATGCGCACATTGCCGCCGAGCTCCCGGCGCTGGGTGCGCTCGTTGCGCATCGACTCCAGGCGCCGCACGCGGCCTTCGTCGCGGGTGCGGCGCGCCTTGATGCCCTGGCGGATCCACACTTCTTCCTGCGCCAGCATCTTGTCGAAGCGCGCGTTCTCCTGCGCCTGCGCGTTGAGCCGCTCCTCGCGGCGGCGCTCGTAGTTGGCCCAGTCGCCGGGCCAGCTGGTGACCTGGCCGCGGTCGATCTCGACAATGCGCGTGGCCAGGGCTCGGAGGAAACGCCGGTCGTGGGTGACGAACACCACGCTGCCGTTCCAGCCTTTCAGGAACAGTTCCAGCCAGTCGATCGCCTCGATGTCCAGGTGGTTGGTCGGCTCGTCGAGCAGCAGCAGGTCCGGCGCCGACACCAGCGCGCGCGCCAGCAGCACGCGCCGCTTCATGCCGCCGGACAGCCGCGCGAACTCCGCGTCGCCGTCCAGGTCGAGCCGGGTCAGGGTCTCGTTGACCCGCTGGTCCAGCGCCCAGCCGTTGGCGCCGTCGATCTTGGACTGCACCGCGCCCAGCGCATCGCCGTCGAATTCGGCGGCATGGCTGAGCCGGTGGAACTCGGCCAGCCAGTGGCCGAGCTCGCCCAGGCCGTCGGCGACCACGTCGAACACGCTGCCGGCGGCGCCGTGCGGCACCTCCTGCTCCAGCCGCGCGATGCGCACGCCCTGCTGGACGCGGATCTCGCCATCGTCGGGCTTGAGCTCGCCGGCGATCAGTTTCATCAAGGTCGATTTGCCGGCGCCGTTGCGGCCGATCAGGGCGATACGCTCGCCCGGCTCGATCGACAATTCGGTCTTTTCCAGCAACAAGGGGCCGCCGACGCTGTAGTCGACGTTCTGTAGGGTGATAAGAGGCATTCGACTATTGTACGTTGATGCACCCGTCCCCGAAGCCAAAGCCTGTGCCGGCCGCGCGCGCCGGCCACCGCCGCCGTACCCTGCGCATCGCGGCGGACCGGATCGAGGCGCAGTTCGGCGCCGGCAACTTCGACGACGCCCACGAGGCGCTGATCGAACTGCTACGCGAGTGCTGCGGCAGCGAGGGCTACCGGGTGGACTTGGAAATCGACGTCAGCCATCCCAATCCCTGGTTCCACAGCTACCTGCTGCACCTGGACGACGGCCCGACCGATCTCGGCCTGCCCGCCGCCGACGCGATCGGGATCGGGATCGGGATCGCCGAGGTCAGCTATCGCAGCTTCGTGCGCAAGGTGGCGGAACTCGGGCTGCAGCCGGAAACCGTTTAGGACAATTGCCGGCCAGGTAGACTGAACCCATCCCGCGTCTGGACATCATCGATTGTTCGCTGAGCCATCGCACCGCCACCTTGATGCCGTGGCCTTGTACCGGGTGCCGCGCACGCAATGACGACGCTCGTCGTACTACCCGGCCTGGACGGCACGACCGACCTGCTCGCCGCGTTCACCACCGAAGCGCAGCGTTTCTTCGCGCAGGTGTCGGTGGTCGCCTATCCGACCGAGCGGTCGGCGTCGTACGCCGCGCTGGAACGGCTGGCACGCCAGGCGCTGGCACCGCATCAGCGATTCGTCTTGCTCGGCGAATCCTTCTCCGGCCCCATCGCGCTGTCGATCGCGGCGCGCCCACCGCCGGGGCTGGCGGGGCTGGTGCTGTCCACCACATTCGCACGCAACCCGGTACCGGTCCTGGCGCCGCTCGCGGCGCTGATCCGGTTCGCCCCGGTGCGCCAGCTGCCGCGCGCCGCACTGCGCTGGTCGCTGCTGGGCCGTTGGGCGACCCCGGAACTGGAAGCGCAACTTGCGCAGGCGCTAGGCCGGATCGCGCCGCAGGTCCTGCGCGACCGTGCAGCCAGCGCCTTGCGGGTCGATGTCGCTACCGACCTGGTGTCCATCCAGACGCCGACGCTGTACCTGCGTGCCAGCCATGACCGGCTGATGCACCGCTCGGCCGGCGAGCTGATCATGGCGCGCATTCCCGGCGCTCGCCGCGTCGATCTTCCCGGCCCGCACCTGTTGCTGCAGACCGCGCCGGCAGCCAGCGCGCGTGCCATCGCCCACTGGTTCGAAGCGCTCGCCTGAGACAGGCGGTGCGATCGCTGGGGCGCTGGGCGCCCGCCGACGGCGCGATCGCCCGGCCATGCGGCAGGCACATTGCGCTTAAAATGCCGCATGAACGATTTCGACACCCTGTCCCTCTCCCCGGCGCTGGCGCCGGGCATCGACGCGCTCGGCTACACCACGATGACCCCGGTGCAGGCGCAGAGCCTGCCGCCGATCCTGGCCGGCCAGGACGTCATCGTGCAGGCGCCCACCGGCAGCGGCAAGACCGCAGCGTTCGGCCTGGGCCTGCTGCACAAGCTGGACCCGGCGCTGACCCGCGCGCAGGCGCTGGTGCTGTGCCCGACCCGCGAACTGGCCGACCAGGTCGGCAAGCAACTGCGCAAGCTGGCCACCGGTATTCCCAACATGAAGCTGGTGGTGCTGACCGGCGGCATGCCGCTGGGCCCGCAGTTGGCCTCGCTGGAGGCGCACGACCCGCAGGTGGTGGTCGGCACGCCCGGCCGCATCCAGGAGTTGGCACGCAAGCGCGCGCTGCACCTGGGCGGGGTGCGCACGCTGGTGCTGGACGAGGGCGACCGCATGCTCGACATGGGCTTCGAGGAGCCGATCCGCGAGATCGCCAGCCGCTGCGACAAGCACCGCCAGAGCCTGCTGTTCTCGGCCACCTTCCCCGAGGCGATCCGCACCCTGGCGCGCGAGCTGCTGAAGGAACCGGCGGAAATCACCATCGAGGGCGCCGACAGCGCGCCGGAGATCGAACAGCAGTTCTTCGAAGTCGACCCCACCTACCGGCAGAAGGCGGTGGCCGGGCTGCTGCTGCGCTTCACCCCCGAGTCCAGCGTGGTGTTCTGCAACACCCGCAAGGAGGTCGACGAAGTGGCCGGCTCGCTGCAGCAGTTCGGCTTCTCGGCGCTGGCGCTGCACGGCGACATGGAACAGCGCGACCGCGACGAAGTGCTGGTGCGCTTCGTCAACCGCAGCTGCAACGTGCTGGTCGCCAGCGACGTGGCCGCGCGCGGGCTGGACGTGGAAGACCTGGCGGCGGTGCTCAACTACGAACTGCCGACCGATACCGAAACCTACCGCCACCGCATCGGCCGCACCGCGCGTGCCGGCAAGCGCGGCCTGGCGCTGAGCCTGGTGGCGTCGCGCGAGCTGCCGCGCGCGCAGGCGCTGGAGGCCGAACAGGGCCAGCCGCTGCGCTGGTCGCGCGCCCCGCTGGCCACCGCGCGCCCGGCGCAGTTGCCGCAGGCGGCGATGGTCACGCTGCGCATCGACGGCGGCAAGACCGACAAGCTGCGCGCCGGCGACATCCTCGGCGCGCTGACCGGCGACGCCGGCCTGTCGGGCGCGGCGATCGGCAAGATCGCGATCTACGCGACCCGCTCCTACGTCGCCATCGCCCGCGAGCACGCCGGCCGGGCGCTGGGCCAGCTGCAGGCAGGCAAGATCAAGGGCCGCCGGTTCCGAGTCAGCAAGCTGTGACCGCGCTGGCGCAGATCCTCGCCTCGCTGGAGGAGGACGAGGACGGCAGCGCCTGGAGCGCCGAGGTGCCGGTGCGCTGGCTGCAACACGACTGCAGCTTCGTTCTCGAAGACTATGCCGCCGATGCGGCGCAGGCCGACTTCGGTGCCGCCATCGCCGCGTTCCTGCGCATCGAGCAGGCGGTGCTGGATGCCGCCGCAGCGGACGTGTTCGGCTACTACCGGCGCATGCACACCTTGCATGCGCAACACGGCCTGCCCTCGCCGCGCATCGATAGCCCGGCGCAGGTGTGGCAGCACGTCCAGTTCGGCAACGAGGCCTATGCCAGCCGCTATCGCGATGGCCGTATCCGCATCAGCCTGGAATGCAATTGCGATTGGGAACAGGAACACGGACTGCAACTGGTGTTCACCCACGAGGGACGGATCTGCAAGGTCGGCCCGTTCGATGGGCACCTGAGCCACGCCGACGCCTACGCCGACCCCAGCCTGGAAACGGTGGTCTACCCGCACTGATGCGGCGTCGTGCGGCGGCCATGATCGCGGCATAGCCCCCGTCGATGGCCGGTCGCCTGTCGACGATCGGCCGCGAGGCGCACCCGACTTCGGCGCTTCGACCTCGACCCGCTCAGCGCAGCCGCACGATCCGCGACAACTGCCGCAGCGGATGCGCGCCGCACGCTACGACAGCATCCGCCTGCACCGTCCCGCCCTAATACGTCAGCGTCGCCAACAGCGGCACTTCATCGCTCCAGCGCTCGCGCCCCTGCAGCGCCTGCAGCTCGACCAGCACCACCGCACCGACGATCTCCAGCTGCAGCTGCCGCACTAGCGACAGCGCCGCACGCAAGGTGCCGCCGGTGGCGAGCACATCATCGACGATCAGCACCCGCGCGCCGGCCGGCAGCGCGTCGGCGTGCATCTCGATGCGGTCGCTGCCGTATTCCAGCGTGTAGTCCTGGGTCACCGTCTTGCCCGGCAGCTTGCCCGGCTTGCGGATCGGCACGAAACCGGTACGCAGTTCGTGCGCCAGCGCCGCACCCAGGATGAAGCCGCGCGACTCGATGCCCAGCACCGCGTCCAGCGGCGTGGTGCGCCAGGGACGCGCCATCTCGTCCAGCGCCGAGGCGAAATCCGGGCCGTCGGCCAGCAGTGGGGTGATGTCCTTGAACACGATGCCCGGCTTCGGGAAATCGGCGATATCGCGGATGCGGCCGGACCAGTGGGCCGGTGCGTCGCTGGGCGCGCCGCAGCAGGAGGAATCGTTCATCGGGACATCGCGGCGTGGGGAAGCGCCCATTTTAGGCGCAATGCGGCGCCGCGCAGCGGCACCGCAGCGCCCGTCTACGGCCTATCCGGCCTGCGTGTCCGCCGCCCGGCCATGCAGCAGGCGCCGCACCAGCACGAAGAACAGCGGCACCAGCAGCACCGCCAGCAGCGTGCCCGAGAGCATGCCGCCGATCACGCTGACGCCGATCTCACGACGGCTGGCCGCGCCGGCGCCGGTGGACAGCGCCAGCGGCAGCACGCCGGCGACGAACGCCAGCGAGGTCATCACGATCGGCCGCAGGCGCAGCCGCGCGCCTTCCAGGGCCGCCTCCAGCAACGGCCGCCCGGCGCGCTGCTCGGCCTCGGCGAACTCCACGATCAGGATCGCATTCTTCGCCGACAGGCCGATCGTGGTCAGCAGGCCGACCTGGAAATAGATGTCGTTGACGAAGCCGGCCAGGGTGGTCGCGGTGACCGTGCCGAGCACGCCCAGCGGGATCACCAGCAACACCGCCACCGGAATCGACCAGCTCTCGTACAGCGCCGCCAGGCACAGGAAAATGAACACGATCGAGGCGGTGTACAGCCACAGCGTCTGGTTGCTCGACAGCTGCTCCTGGTAGGACAGGCCGCTCCACTGCAGGTCGAAGCCCTTCTGCTTGGCGACCAGCGCCTGCATCCGCTGCATCGCCTCGCCGGAACTGCTGTCGGCCGCGGCCCCGCCCTGGATCTGCGACGCCGGCAGGCCGTTGAACCGCTGCTGCAGCTGCGGCCCACGGGTCCAGTGGGTGCTGGCGAAACTGGCGAACGGCGCCATCTGCCCGTCCTTGCCGCGTACGTACCACTGGCCGATGTCTTCCGGCAGCGAGCGGTACGGCGCATCGCCCTGCACGTACACGCGCTTGACCCGGCCGCGGTCGATGAAGTCGTTGACGTAGCTGCCGCCCCACGCCGTGGACAGCGTGGCGTTGATGTCGCTCTGCGCCAGCCCCAGCGCGCTGGCCTGGGCCTGGTCGATGTCCACCTGCAGCTGCGCCTTGTCGCCCAGCCCGTTGAGCCGCACCGCGGTCAGCTGCGGATCGTCGCCGGCCTCCTGCAGCACCTGCTGCTGCGCCTTCAGCAGGGCCGGACGGCCGGCGCCGTCGCTGTCGCGGATCCACAGCTCGAAGCCGCTGGACTGGCCCAGGCCGCGCACCGCCGGCGGCGACAGCACGCTGATCTTGGCGTCGGCGGTGCCGCGGAAATACTTGTTGGCGCGGTCGATGATCGCCTGCGCGGTGTTGTCGCGGTTGCGTTCGCCCCACGGCCGCAGCGCGACGAAGGCCTGGCCGGCGTTCTGCCCGGTGCCGGCGTTGTTGCGGCCGATCACCATGAACACCGCGGTGATGTTGTCCTTCTCGTGCGCCATGAAGTAATCGTTGATGCGCCGACCCAGCGCCTCGGTCTTGGCCAGCGGCGTGCCCTCGGGCGTGGTGAACTGGATCTGCACCTGGCCCTGGTCTTCCACCGGCAGGAAGCCGGTCGGCATGCGCGCATACAGCGCCGCCATCGCCAGCACGATCACCACGTACAGCGCCATCCAGCGCCGCGGCTGCCGCAGCAGCGTGCCGAGCCGGCGCTGGTAGGCCTGCTGGCTGCGCTCCACGCCGCGGTTGAACCAGCGGAAGAAGCGTCCGAGCTGGCGCTCCTTTTCCACCGGCTTGAGCAGGGTCGCGCACAGCGCCGGGGTCAGGGTCAGCGCGACCAGCGCCGACAGCGCCATCGCCGAGGCAATGGTGATCGAGAACTGCCGGTAGATGATGCCGGTGGAGCCGCCGAAGAACGCCATCGGCAGGAACACCGCGCCCAGCACCACGGTGATGCCGATCAGCGCGCCGGTGATCTCGCCCATCGATTGCTCGGTCGCCTCGCGCGGCGGCAGATGCTGCTCGTGCATGATCCGCTCGACGTTCTCCACCACCACGATCGCATCGTCCACCAGCAGGCCGATCGCCAGCACCATCGCGAACAGGGTCAGCGTATTGATGGTGAAGCCGGCCGCGGCGAGGATGCCGAACGTACCCAGCAGCACCACCGGCACGGTGATCGCCGGGATCAGCGTGGCGCGGCCGTTCTGCAGGAACAGGAACATCACCACCACCACCAGCACGATCGCCTCGATCAGGGTGTGCACCACGCCCTCGATCGAGATCCGCACGAACGGCGTGCTGTCGCGTGGGTAGGCCACTTCCATGCCCGGCGGAAAGGTCGGCTTGAGCCGCTCGATGGTGGCGCGCACCGCGTCGGACGTGGCCACCGCATTGGCGCCGGAGGACAGCGTCACCGAGAAGCCGGACGCCGGATGGCCGTTGAGCGTGGCGCTGTTCTGGTAGTTCTCCGCGCCGATCTCCACCCGCGCCACGTCGCCCAGGTGCACGCTGGAGCCGTCGGCCTGGGTAGCCAGGATGATGGCGCGGAACTGCTCGGCGGTCTGCAGCCGCGACTGCGCGGTCACCGTGGCGTTGAGCTCCTGGTCGGCGCCGGTGGGCAGCGCACCGAGTTCGCCAGCGGTGACCTGGGTGTTCTGCGCCTCGATCGCGCTGCGCACGTCGCCGGGCATCAGGTTGTAGGCGTTGAGCTTGTGCGGGTCCATCCATACGCGCATCGCGTACTGCGCACCGAACACGTTGATCTCGCCGACGCCGTTGATGCGGCTGATCGGGTCCTGCAGGGTGCTGATCAGGTAGTCGGAGATGTCGACGTTGTCCAGCCGGTCGGTGCTGTCGTACAGCGCCACCGCCATCAGGCTGTCGCCCTGCGACTTGGACACGGTCACGCCCTGCTGCTGCACTTCCTGCGGCAGGCGGTTGAGCGCCTGGTTGACCGCGTTCTGCACCTGCACCTGGGCGATGTCGGGATTGGCGGCCTGGTCGAAGGTGATGCTGATCCGCGCCTGCCCGGACGAGGAACTGGTCGAGGAGAAGTACAGCAGGTGGTCGATGCCCTTGATCTGCTGCTCGATCACCTGGGTGACGCTGTCCTCCACCGTTTGCGCCGAGGCGCCGTTGTAGGTGGCGGTGACGTTGACCCCGGGCGGGGCGATGTCCGGATACTGCTCCACCGGCAGGGTGAACACGGCGATGGCGCCGGCGGCCATGATGCAGATCGCCAGCACCCAGGCGAAGATCGGGCGGGCGATGAAGAAGCGCGCGAGCATGCCGGCTCAGCCTTTGCCGGCGGCAGCGGCGGCCGGCTTGACCGTGACCTTGGCGCCGTCGCTCAGTCCCTGCCGGCCCTCCACCACCACCCGCTCGCCGGGCTTGAGTCCGTCGCCGACCAGCCAACGGTCGCCGACCGCGCGCAGCGTGGTGAACTGGCGCTGGCGCACGATGTTGTCGGTGCCCACCACCCAGGCCTGCGCGTCGCCGCGCGGGGTGCGGTCCACCGCCGCCTGCGGCACCAGCAGCGCCTGCTGGCGGATGCCCTGGCCGACGATCGCACGCACGTACATGCCCGGCAGCAGCTGCGCGTCGGGATTGGGGAAGCGTGCGCGCAGGGTCACGCTGCCGGTGGTTTCCTCCACGTCGATGTCGGCGAACTGCAGCGTGCCCGGCAGCGGATAGTCGCTGCCGTCGGACAGCTTCAGCCGCACTTCGGCGGTCGCCGGCTGCACCCCGCCGTCGGCGATCGCGCGGCGCAGCGCCAGGAACTGGCTGCCGGACTGGGTGATGTCCACGTTCATCGGGTCCAGCTGCTGGATCTTGGCGATCGCATCGGCCTGGCTGGCGGTGACCAGCGCGCCCGGGGTCACCCGCGCGCGGCCGATGCGGCCACTGATCGGCGCCTCCACCGTGGCGAAGCGCAACTGGGTGCGCGCGGTGTCCAGCGCGGCGCGGTTGGCGTCGCGGCTGGCCAGCGCTTCCTTGTAGGTGGCCTGGGCGTCGTCCACGTCCTGCTGCGCGGCCAACCGGGTCTTGCCCAGCTCGCGATAGCGCTCGGCGCGCAGCTTGGCGGTCGCCAGCGTGGCCTCGGCGGTGGCCAGGTTGGCCTGCGCCTCGTTGGCCGCGGCCTGGTACAGGACCGGCTCGATCTGGAACAGCGGCTGCCCGGCGTGCACCAGCGCGCCCTCCTCGAACAGCCGCTTGCGCAGGATGCCGCCGACCTGCGGGCGCACTTCGGATTCTTCGGAGGCGGCGGTGCGCCCGGCCAGTTCCGCGCTGAGCGGCACGCTCTGCGCCTGCAAGGTCACCACCCCCACGGTCCTGGCCTGCGCCGGCGGCGCGGTGCGCTCGCCCTTGCAGCCGGCGAGCGTGACGAGGGCGACGGACAGCAGCAACGACAGCGTGCGGCGGGGACGCTGGACGAAGGGCGCGGGCATGCGCTTGATCCTGGAAGCTGGGGGGAGGATCATTTAATTTACTTAAAGACAAATAAATAAGCATGAAGGATCGCACAATCGCCCGCGCCACGCCGCCTCGCGCCACCCCGGCGGCGGCGGAAGCGCGCGCGATTGCGCCGCCCGCGCGCCAGCGCGGACGCCCGGCGCTGGCGCGGCCGCGGTTGCTGCGCGCCGCCCGCGAGCTGCTGCTGGAGCACGGCCTGGAGGTCTCGCTGGAGCAGATCGCGCTGCATGCCGGGCTCACCCGGCAGAGCCTGTACAACCATTTTTCCAGCAAGGCCGACCTGCTGATGCAGGTGTTCGAAGCGTTGAACGAAGAACTGCAGGCGCAGCTGGAGAACATCGGCGATGCGGCCTCGCAGGACCTGCCGCGCGCGCTGCAGCAGATCGCGCTAACCGTGCAGACGCACCTGTACGCACCGTCCTCGCTGCGCCTGCACCGGCTGCTGGTACAGGCCAGCGCGCAGATGCCGGACCTGCTGCAGTCGATGCACCAGCGCCGCACCGGGCGCCTGCGCCAGCGCCTGAGCGACCTGCTGCAGATGCTGGATGCGCGCGGCGACGTGCGCGTGGCCTCGCCCACGCTGGCCGCCAGCGCCTTCATCGGCGCGGCGATCGGCTACGCCTATCCCGGCGCGATGCTCAACGGGCAGGCCCCGGATCGCGAGGGCCAGCAGGCGCTGGCGGCGGAAGTGGTGACCAGCTTCCTCGCCGCCTGGCGCTATCGCGCGCCTTCGCGCTGAGGCCGAGCCCGGGCCTGACGACGCGACTGGGAAATCGCGGCGATGCCGAGCTTTCTGCTAGATGCGCTCCAGCACCGATGCCTTTCAGGGAAACCGTCGGGGCTGAAGCCCCTCCTACAGTGCTTCTCGCGTCAGGAACTGCACGACAGCATCGAACAACCGGCGCGTTCGCGCGCCCAGTCCGGGCGCCGCGCCGCGAACGCCTCGCGTCCCGGCTGCTCGTCGTAGGGCCGGCGCATCACCTCCAGCAATTCGGCGATGCCGTCGGCGTCGCCCTGCTCGGCACGGTCGATCGCCTGCTGCGCCAGGTAATTGCGCAGCACGTAGCGCGGGTTGGCCGCGCGCATCTTCGCCACACGCGCGGCTTCCGGCAACGGATCGTCGCGCAGCCGCTGCGCATAGCGCGCCAGCCAGGCCTCGAACGCCGGCGCCTGCGCGGCCAGCTTGGCCGGGTCGTAGAACGCAACGGCCAGGTCCGCCAGCGTCGGCAGCTGCGCCGCACTCAGCCCGCGGAACCACAGGGTCATGTCCACCTCGCCCTGCTGCAGCAGCTGCAACAGGTCCTGCATCAGCGCCAGATCGGGCTCGCCGCATGCGGCCAGGCCGAGCTTGGCGGCGGTGTTGTCGCGTTCGGCCTGCGCGTATGTCTCGCGGAAACGCGCCAGCCCGGCCTGCAGCGGCGCGACGTCGTCGAACAGCGGCGCCAGCGCCTGCGCCAGCCGCGTCAGGTTCCAGTACGCGATCTGCGGCTGGGTGCCGAAACGGTAGCGGCGGCCCTCGGCGTCGGTGGTGTTCGGCGTCCAGTCCGGATCGTAGTCGTCGATCCAGCCATACGGGCCGTAGTCGATGGTCAGCCCCAGGATCGACATGTTGTCGGTGTTCATCACCCCATGCACGAAGCCGACCCGCATCCAGTGCGCGACCATCGTCGCGGTGCGCGCGCAGATCTCGCCGAACCAGTCGGCATGGCGCGTGGCGCCATTTGCGTGCAGTTCGGGGAAATCGCGGTCGATCACGAAATCGGCCAGTTGCCGCAGCAAGGCCGTCTCGCCGCGCGCAGCCGGCAACTCGAAACTGCCGAAGCGCACGAACGACGGCGCCACCCGGCACACCACCGCACCCGGCTCGGCGCGCGGATGGCCGTCGTAGAACATGTCGCGCACCACGCGCTCGCCGGTCGCGACCAGGCTCAGCGCGCGCGTGGTCGGCACGCCGAGATGGTGCATGGCCTCGCTGCAAAGGAATTCGCGGATCGACGAGCGCAGCACCGCGCGGCCATCGGCGCCGCGCGAATACGGCGTGCGCCCGGCGCCCTTGAGCTGCAGCTCCCAGCGCTGCGCGTCCGCCCCCAGCGCCTCGCCCAGCGCGATCGCGCGGCCATCGCCGAGCTGACCAGCCCAATGCCCGAACTGGTGGCCGCCGTAGTTCGTCGCGTACGGCCGCATGCCCGGGTAAAGCGCATTGCCGGCGAAGACCTCGGCGAACTGCGGCGCCAGCACCTCCTGCTCCGACAAGCCAAGCATGGCCGCCACCTCGCGCGAATGGGCAAGCAACTGCGGCGCGGCCACCGGGGTCGGCGCGACCTCGGACCACAGCGCGCCCAGCACCTCGCGCAGGCGCGGTCCGCGCTCGGGATCGCCAGGCAGCTCGGCGGTAAAACGGTTGTCGAAGCGCAATGCAGGCATACGCGTCAGCTTACAGCCCCTCTCCCGTCGGGAGAGAGGTTGGGGGTGAGGGTGCGGCGCGAAGCGTCTCGCTGGGTTGGGTGCGCAAGGCTGCGCCCGTACCCTCATCCGGCCCTGCGGGCCACCTTCTCCCGAGGGGAGAAGGAACAGCACTAGCCCCTCTCACATCGGGAGAGGGGTTGGGGTGAGGGTGCGGCGCGAAGCGTCTCGCGGAGTTGGGCGCACGAGGCTTCGCCCTACCCTTATCCGCCCTACCGGGCACCTTCCCCGAAAAGGCAGCCATGGTCCTGGCAGGAGAAGAAAACAGCGAACTGCAACCAAGCCAGCGCATCCGCAGCGACATCTCGCGCGTACTTGCCTGCAGCGCCGCCGACGCCATGCACTCGCTGCCGACACATGCATGCGGCATGCTCCCGCTCCTTTCCTGCAGGTACCGTCCATGTCCGAACGTTCGCCGTTGCCGCCGCGCTGGCCGCGCCACCTGCTGGTCGCGCTGTCCTCGCTGCTGGTCTCCGCCTGCAGCAGCGTGTTCTTCGGCGGCCTCAACGCCGGCTCCGCGCGCAACGGGCTGAGCGAGCAGCGCGGGATCGTGTTCGATGCGGCGCATGGCCTGAAGCTGGACGTCTATCGCCCGGTCGCGGCGCAGAACGCCCCGGTGGTGGTGTTCTTCCACGGCGGCACCTGGAAGACCGGCAACCGCCAGCAGTACCGCTGGGCCGGCGAGGCGCTGGCGCGGCATGGCGTGGTCGCGATCGTGCCGGATTACCGCAAGTATCCGCAGGTGACCCTGGACGGTTTCATGCACGACGCCGCCAGCGCGGTCGCCTGGAGCCAGCGCCATGCCGCCGAGCACGGCGGCGACCCGCGCCGGCTGGTGCTGATGGGCCACTCCGCCGGTGCGCACATGGCCGCACTGCTGGCCACCGACGGCAGTTGGCTGCAGGCGCAAGGCCTGTCGCCGCGGCAACTGTGCGGCCTGGTCGGCCTGGCCGGTCCCTACGATTTCCTGCCGCTGACCGATCCCGACCTGATCGGCATGTTCGGCCGCGACCCGGCGCAGCAGCGGCGTTCGCAACCGGTCGCCTTCGTCGATGGCGACGAACCGCCGGCGCTGCTGCTGCACGGCGCCGACGACCGCGTGGTCGAGCCGCGCGACAGCCGTTCGCTACAGGCGGCCCTGCAAGGCGCCGGCGTGCCCGCCGAGCTGAAGCTCTATCCAGGCGTCGGCCATCTGCGCCTGGCGCTGGCGCTGCGCAAGGACGATCCGGCGCTGCCGGTCATGGCCGACAGCATCGCCTTCGTGCGCCAGTGCCAACCGCGCATGCCGCAACCGTAAACCAAGCTAGCGCAGCGTATCGAGCGCCCTCGCCGCGCGCCGCGATCCGCCCTGGAATGAAGGACGCGCCCTAGCCGGCCTTGCCGCTGCCGAGCAGTTCGAACGGCCCGCCCTGCTGCAGCGCGCGCTGGTAGGCCGGACGCTGTTCGATGCGCTGCACGAAGCCGGCCAGATTCGGATAGGCCTGCAGGCCGGCGCGCGCGGCCGCGGCCTGGACCGGGAAGCTCATCTGCACGTCGGCGGCGGTGAAGCGGTCGCCGGCGAACCAACCGGTGGCCGCCAGTTCGCGCTCCATCCAGTCCAGGTGCAGCTTCAGTTGCGGGCCGACGAAGCCGTGCATCGCCTTGTCGACGATGGCGCGGGCGATCGGCCGCACGAAGAACGGCATCTTCGCCGAACGGATGCGCCCGAACACCAGGCTCATCAGCAACGGCGGCATCGCCGAACCCTCGGCGTAATGCATCCAGTAGCGGTAGCGCAGGCGCTCGGGCGCCTCCAGCGGCTGCGGCGACGGCGACAGCGCGCGCTCGGTGTCGTAGCGCTCCACCAGGTAATCCAGGATCGCGCCGGATTCGGCCAGCACCTGGCCGTCGTCGACCAGCACCGGCGACTTGCCCAGCGGATGGATCGCGCGCAATTCCGGCGGCGCCAGCATGGTCTGCTTGTCGCGCTGGTACTTGACCACCTGGTACGGCAGCGCCAGTTCCTCCAGCAGCCACAGCACGCGCTGGGAACGGGACTGGTTGAGGTGGTGGACGGTGATCATGGCGACGGTTCCGAAGGCGCGGGGGGCGGCCATGGTAGCCGGGTCTGCGTGGGGATCGCGGCTACAGGGAACTTCCAATCACCCCGAAAAATTCAACCGGCACGCTCGCAAACCATTGATACGCTTACGTGAAATTAAGAAATAGAGGGTTTCCAGAAGCCCTATGGCCGCGCAGCGTCTCCGGTATCGACGACGCTGGAGCTGCGCTTGGCGCCGACGCCGATACGGCTCCAGGCTGGGCCAGGCAGATGCAGCAGGTACGCGCACAAATAAAAACGCCGGAAGCTTGCGCTCCCGGCGTTCTGGCGACCTTGCGGTAGCTGGCGTCTAAATTAGACGGCCTGCACCTGGTCAGCCTGCATGCCCTTCTGGCCCTGCACGGCGACGAAGGTCACCTTCTGGCCTTCCTGCAGCGACTTGAAGCCGGTGCCCTGGATGGCGCGGAAATGCACGAACAGGTCCGGGCCGCTTTCCGGGGTGATGAAGCCGAAGCCCTTGGCATCGTTGAACCACTTCACGGTACCGCTCTGACGATCAGACATTTACTAACTCCTGAAACATTGAATTGAAGAAAATCGCAGCCACCGGGTATCGGGGCCGAGACTGAGTTGCAGGCGTTGGTAAAGCGGAACGATGAAGCGGATCGCGAGATCAACTGCACCAGGCCACGATTCACGGTGACCCTAGCAAACACAGTGGACCAACCATACGCGGGTCGTCCGCAAAAAGCGACAAGTTTGTGTAGACAAACCGAGATCGCCCACAAAGATGCTGAACCCAGGCCTAAAGTTCGCGGCAGTGCGGTCGATACACCTGCCGTTCTACGCAAATTGCGCAGCCGCCCTGCCCTTGCCGGGCATTCCACTGGATAGCGTGCCAGCGCACGGAACAGTCGCCCACTATGACACTACAAGCCCCTCTCCCATCGGGAGAGGGGTTGGGGCGAGGGTACGGCGCGAAGCGTCTCGCGGAGTTTGGGTGCGCGAGGCTACGCCCGGACCCTCATCCGCCCCTTCGGGGCACCTTCTCCCGCCGGGAGAAGGGAACAGCCAGGGGTGCATAGCCCCTCTCCCGCCGGGAGAGGGGTTGGGGTGAGGGTCCGGCGCGCAGCGTCTCGCAGAGTTAGGCCACGTCGTCACGCCGGCGGCCAAACCAAAGTCTGCGCACTGACGAAACTGCGCGCCTGCCCACTGAGCGGGTCGTCGAACGCCAGGCCGCAGGCCAACAAGTGCAGCGTGTCGGCGTCAGCGCCCTCCTCCTCCGCGCGCAGCCGCGGATACAGCGCATCGCCCAGGATCGGCGCGCCCAGCGCCGCCATGTGCACGCGCAACTGATGCTTGCGGCCGGTCACCGGCGCCAGCGCGTAGCGCCACAGCGGTCCGTCCGGAGCGTCCAGCACCTCGATCCGGGTCAGGCTGTTGGCCTCGCCGTCGGCCTCGGCCATGCGGAAGAACGGCTCGCCGCGCACCAGCCGGCTTGCGCGCAGCAGCGGAAACGCCTGTCCCGGCAAGGCCGGGGCCAGCGCCTGATAGGCCTTGGCGATGCGCCGCTCGCGGAACAGCGCCTGGTAGGCGGCGCGGCTGCGCGGATCGGCCGAGAACAGCACCAGCCCGGCGGTGGCGCGGTCCAGCCGGTGCAGCGGCACCAGCGCCGGATTGCCCAGCCGCGCCACCAGCCGCGCCAGCAAGGTCTCGCGCAGGTAGCGCCCGGACGGGGTCACCGGCAGCCCATGCGGCTTGTCGGCCACCACCAGATGCGCATCGGCATGGACGATGCGCTCCACCCCGGCGATCGGCGCCTCATCGGCGACCTCGCGGAAATAGCGCACGTCCAGCCCGACCCGGTACGGCAGCGACGCCGGCAACGGCTGCCCGTGCAGATCCTGCACGCGGCCGCGGGCGCAGCGATCCTGCCACTGTGCCCGCGACACCTGCGGGAAGCGCGCGCACAAGCCGTCCAGCAGCGTCGGCCACGGCCCTGGCGGCAGCTGCCAGCGGCTCGGGGCCGGAACCAATGCGGACGGTGGGCGGGGATCGGACATCGCCACGCATTATCATGGCCGCCCTTTGATCCCGGTAGCCGCATGGCCCTCACCGCCACCCTCCGCAAGGCCGAGCTGCAGATTTCCGACATGGACCGCGGCTACTACGCGGCGCATTCGCTGACCCTGGCCCAGCATCCGTCCGAAACCGACCAGCGGCTGATGGCGCGGCTGCTGACCTTCGCCCTGTTCGCCGAGGAACGCCTGCTGTTCGGCAAGGGCCTGAGCAGCGACGACGAGCCGGACCTGTGGCGAATGGACTACACCGGCGCGATCGAGCAGTGGATCGAGGTCGGCCAGCCCGACGAATCGCGCATCCGCAAGGCCTGCGGCCGCGCCCGCGACGTGGTGGTGGTCAACTACGGCGGCCGCGTCGCCGACATCTGGTGGGAGAAGAACGCCTCCGGCCTGCTCAAGCTCAAGCCGCTGCAGGTGATCGACCTGCCCGGCGACGCGGTCGCCTCGGCGGCCGAGCTGATCCAGCGCAGCATGCGTTTCGACGTGGTGATCCAGGACGGCGAAGTGCAGTTGCTCGGCGACGAGGGCAGCGTCACCTTCACCCCGACGGTGCGCAAAGCCGCGGCATGAGCGCGCGCGCCGAGCCGATCCGGGTCGACGTCGCGGTCATCGGCGCCGGCGCCGCCGGGCTGATGTGCGCGCTGACCGCCGGCCGCCGCGGGCGCCGCGTGCGGGTGATCGAGCATGCCAACAAGGTCGGCAAGAAGATCCTGATGTCCGGCGGCGGGCGCTGCAATTTCACCAACACCGGCACCGGCCCAGGCAATTTCCTGTCCGCCAACCCGCACTTCTGCAAGTCGGCGCTGGCGCGCTACCGCCCGGCCGATTTCATCGAGATGGTCGAACGCCACGGCATCGCCTATCACGAGAAGGAACTGGGCCAGCTGTTCTGCGACATCTCCTCCAAGCAGATCGTGCGCATGCTGGTGGACGAATGCGACGCGGCCGGGGTGACCATTCGCACCCAGTGCGCGGTGCGCGGCGTGGAACGCGGCAGCGAGGGGTTTCGCATCGACAGCGACGACGGCCCGGTACACGCCGCCTCGCTGGTCGTGGCCAGCGGCGGGCTGTCCATTCCCAGCCTGGGCGCCACCGGCTTCGGCTACGAACTGGCCCGCCAGTTCGGCCACGCCGTGCTGCCGACCCGCGCCGGACTGGTGCCGCTGACCCTCAGCGGCAAGCACCAGGAACGCCTGCAGGACCTGTCGGGGCTGGCGCTGCCGGTGGAAGCCAGTTGCAATGGCGCCAGCTTCCGCAACTTCATGCTGATCACCCATCGCGGCATCAGCGGCCCGGCGATCCTGCAGATCTCCTCGTACTGGCAGCCGGGCGACGACCTGCGCCTGGACCTGCTGCCCGGGCAGGACGCGGCCGCGTGGCTGCGCGAGCAGAAGCGCCTGCGCGGCGCCGCCGAGCTGCGCACGGTACTGGGCGAGGCCCTGCCGCGCCGCTTCGCGCAGCGCCTGTGCGAGGTCTGGCTGCCGGACAAGCCGGTCCGCCAGCTCGACGAACCGCAGCTGCGCGCCGCCGCGGCCCTGCTCGGCGCCTGGCCGCTGGTGGCCAGCGGCACCGAGGGCTACCGCACCGCCGAGGTCACCCTGGGCGGGGTGGATACCGATCAGGTGTCGTCGGCGACCATGGAATCGCGCCAGATGCCCGGCCTGTACTTCGTCGGCGAGGTGCTGGACGTGACCGGCTGGCTGGGCGGCTACAACTTCCAATGGGCCTGGGCCTCGGGCCATGCCGCTGGCGGAGGGGCCTGACGGCCGGGATTCGGGATTCGGGATTGGGGATTCGCAACGGCGCGCTTCGATGTTTACACCCAGCTTTGGTCAACCCACGAACGTTCAGGCACCGGGAACCGCTGTAACGAATCCCCAATCCCAAATCCCGAATCCCGGCCACACATGGACGCCGCTGCGGGCATCGTGTATTAAACCCCGTCTCCGGGAGGCTTCATGCAAACAGGCAAAGACACCACCCTGCGCCTGATGATCGTCGACGACAGCGGTGAAGACGCCGAAGCGATCGTCAGCAGCCTGCGCAACAGCGGCATCGCGGTGCGGCCGTCGCGGCCGCAGCACGCAGAGGAACTGGGCGCCATGCTCGCCGCGCAGCCGATCGACCTGGTGCTGAGCGCGCGCTCGCAGGCCATCCCGCTGCCGCAGGTGCTGCAGCGCGTGGGCGCCAGCGGCAAGGACATCCCGGTGATCCTGCTCGCCGACAGCATCGACGAGAACGAATGGGTCGAGGCGGTGGCCGGCGGCGCGCGCGCGATCGCCCTGCGCCAGCGTCCCGAGCACCTGCTGTCGGTGCTGCGCAACACCTGGGCCGACCTGCACGCGCGCCGCGGCCTGCGCCGGATCGAGGCGCAGATGCGCGAGACCGAGCGCCGCTGCGATGCGCTGATCGCCTCCTCGCGCGATCCGATCGCCTACATCCACGAAGGCATGCACATCCGCGCCAACGACGCCTACCTGGAGATGTTCGGCTTCGACTCGTTCGACGACGTGGAAGGCGTCTCGCTGCTGGACATGGTCGCGCCGCAGCACGTGGAGGAATTCAAGCAACTGCTGAAGTCGCTGGGCAAGGGCGAACCGCCGCCGGCGCAGTACCAGGTCGACGCGCGCACGATGGAGGGCGAGAGCTTCCCGGCAACGATGGAGTTCGCCACCGCCAGCTACGAGGGCGAGGCCTGCGTGCAGGTGGTGTTCCGCCGCCGCGAGGAATTCGATCCGGAACTGGCGCGCGAGGTCGAGGACCTGCGCCAGCGCGACCAGGTCACCGGCCTGCTCAACCGTCCGACCTTCATGCTGGCGCTGGAGAACGCGGTGGCCCAGGTCGGCCGCGGCGACGGCCATTACGGCTTCCTGCTGGTCGAACCCGACCACTACACGCGGCTGCTGGCCGACATCGGCCTGGACTCGGCCGACGCGCTGGTGGCGGCGCTGGCCCAGCACCTGGCCGCGGCGATCGACGGCGACGTGCAGGCGGCGCGCTTCGGCGAGCACAATTTCGCGCTACTGCTGCAGGGCGACTACGCCCGCACCTCGGCGCAGGCCGAGCGCCTGCTCAACGCCTACGCCGCGCACGTGTTCAGCGTCGGCGAACGCTCGGCCACGGTCACCGTCAGCATCGGCGGCGTGCAGATCGGCGAGAAGATCGCCACCGTCGGCCAGGTCCTGGCCCGCGCCAGCGAGAACGTGCAGGCCACCATCGAACTGGGCGGCAACGCCTGCAAGATCTTCGACCCCGGCGCGGCCGACCGGGTCGAGGAAGAGCGCATCCAGCGCTGGGTGCAGCAACTGCGCGAGGCGCTGGCCGGCGACGGCTTCCTGCTGCACTACCAGCCGGTGCTGAACCTGCAGGGCGAGCCGCACGAACTGTACGAGGCCTACCTGCGCCTGGAGCGCAACGACGAGATCATCGGCCCGACCACGTTCCTTGGCATCGCCACCGAACACGGGCTGATGGCCGAGATCGACCGCTGGGTGGTGGCGCGCGCGATCGCGGTGATCGGCGAGCGCCAGCGCGCCGGCCATGCCACCAGCCTGCTGGTTAAGATCAGCCCGGACGCCTTCGCCGACCTGCAGATGGTGGAGCTGATCCGCCGCGAACTGGCCGCGCACGGCGTGCCCGGCGAGCGGCTGTGGCTGCAGACGCCGGAAGCCAAGGTATTCACCCACCTGCGCAATGCGCAGCAGTTCCTGGCGGCGGCCACCGGACTGGGCTGCAAGGTCGGGCTGGAGCAGTTCGGCTCGGGCCTGGACTCGTTCCAGTTGCTGGCGCATTTCCAGCCTTCGTTCCTGAAACTGGATCGCGGCTTCACCCAGGACCTGGCGCAGACCCGCGAACACCAGGAAAAGATCCGCGAGATCACCGAGCGCGCGCAGTCGGCCGGGATCCGCAGCATCGCCGAGTTCGTCGCCGACGCTACCTCGATGAGCCTGCTGTTCAGCGCCGGCGTCGACTACGTGCAGGGCGAATTCGTCGGCCTGGCGGGACCGGGGATGAGCTTCGATTTTGCTTGAAGGCCGGGATTCGGCATTGGGGATTGGGGATTCGCAACGGCAGTGGCCAGGCCGTTCCACACGAACCTGCAAAAAGAAACGCCAGGCGGGGTGCCCTGCCTGGCGTTGCCTGAGTCGACTGCTAAGCGCAGCCGGCGGTTCGAGTCCGCCGTGGCGGGAGGACCTGCCGCCTGCCTCAGCTCACCGTCGCGTTGCTGTGCGAGGCGCGCAGCGTGGCGATGCGCTCGGACAGCGGCGGGTGGCTCATGAACAGCTTGCGCAGGCCCTGGCCCAGGCCGCCGGCGATGCCGAACGCCTGCACCTGCGACGGCAGCGTGCTCTGCCCGTGGTTGAGTTCCAGCCGCTGCAGCGCCGCGATCATCTTGTTGCGACCGGCCAGGCTGGCGCCGCCGGCGTCGGCGCGGAACTCGCGGTAGCGCGAGAACCACATCGCGATCATCGTCGCGAACAGGCCGAACACCATCTCCAGCACCATCACGATGGCGTAGTAGGCCAGGCCGCGGCGGCCGCCGTCGCGGTTGCCGGACAGGTAGCCGTCCACCACCCCGCCGACCACCCGCGCCAGCACGATCACGAAGGTGTTCAGCACGCCCTGCAGCAGCGCCATCGTCACCATGTCGCCATTGGCGACGTGGCTGATCTCATGCGCGAGCACGGCTTCCGCTTCGTCTTCGGTCATGTTCCGCAGCAGGCCGGTGGACACCGCGACCAGCGCGTTGTTGCGATTGGCGCCGGTGGCGAAGGCGTTGATCTCCGGGCCGTCGTAGACCGCGACCTCGGGCATGCCGATGCCGGCGGCCTGCGCCTGCCGCCGCACCGTCTCCAGCAGCCAGCGCTCGGTGTGGTTGCGCGGCTCGGTGATCACCTGCGCGCCGGTGGCGCGCTTGGCCATGAACTTGGACAGCAGCAGCGACACCAGCGAGCCGCCGAAGCCGAACAGCGCGGCCATCACCAGCAGGCCGCCCATCTGGTTGGGATTGATCCCGAACACGGACATGACAATGCCGGCCAGCACCAGCACCGCCAGATTGGTGATGAGGAACAGGGCGATTCGATTGAACATGCAGGCGTGGACTCCGCACCAGGAAAAATGAAGGACTGACTCGAATCTGCGGCGCGTACAGCTTGAATTCAAGCGCATACCTGACCGACGATTCAGCTTGCCCATGTCCTCGCCCCCTCCCTACCGCGGCCGTTTCGCGCCCTCGCCCACCGGCCCGCTGCACCTGGGCTCGCTGCTCGCCGCGTTCGGCAGCTGGCTGCTGGCGCGCCATGCCGGCGGCGAGTGGTTGCTGCGCATCGAGGACGTGGACAGGCCGCGCAGCGTGCCCGGCGCGGCCGAACGCCAACTCGCCAGCCTGCGCGCCTTCGGGCTGGAAGCAGATGGGCAGATCCTGCGCCAGAGCGAGCGCGGCGCCGTCTACCAGGCCGCCGCGCAGCGCCTGCTGCAGAGCGGCCAGGCGTTCGCCTGCAGTTGCAGCCGCAGCGAACTGGCCGCGCAAGGCGGCGTGCACCACCGCTGCGTGGCCGCGCAGGTGCGGCCGCAACCGGCGCTGCGCCTGCGCGTGGCCGCGGGTAGCACGGTCGGGTTTCGCGACGGCGCGCGCGGCGATGTCGAACAGGACGTGCATGCCGAGGTCGGCGATTTCGTGCTGCTGCGCGCCGACGGCTGCTGGGCCTATCAGTTGGCGGTGGTGGTCGACGATGCCGCGCAAGGCATCAGCGACGTGGTCCGCGGCGCCGACCTGCTCGATTCGACGCCGCGGCAGATCCTGCTGCAGCGCGCACTGGGCCTGCCGACGCCGAACTACCTGCACCTGCCGCTGCTGCTCGGCGGCGACGGCCGCAAGCTGTCCAAATCGCATGCGGCGCTGCCGCTGGACGACGCCGATCCGCTGCCCGCGCTGCGCATGGCCTGGACCCTGCTGGGGCAGGTTCCGGCGGCGCTGGCTGGGGCCGGCTCGGTGGCCGCACTGCTGGCCGCGGCGCTGCGCGCGTTCGAGCCGGCACGGCTGCCGGCGCAGGATCGGACGCTGGCGGACGCGACCGGTATCCCCAGCGACGCCAAGGCTGACTAGAATCGGGGTTTCGGCTGCGGCGCGGCCCTCTCCTCTTCCCCCATCCGGAGCGAATCCATGACATCACGCGTTGCGCTGGTCACCGGCGGTACCGGCGGCATCGGCACCGCCATCTGCGAGCGGTTGGCCGCACAGGGCCACCGCGTGGCCAGCAACTACCGCGACGCGGCCAAGGCGCACGCCTGGCAGCAGCGCATGCGCGAACGCGGCCACGAGATCGCCATCGTCGCCGGCGACGTCGCCTCGCCCGACCACGCGCAAGCGCTGGTGCAGGAAGTGGAGCGGCAGCTCGGCCCGATCGAGGTGCTGATCAACAACGCCGGCATCACCCGCGACACCACCTTCCACAAGATGACCGCCGAGCAGTGGCACGAGGTCATCAACACCAACCTCAACTCGGTGTTCAACGTCACCCGCCCGGTGATCGAAGCCATGCGCAAGCAACGCTGGGGCCGGGTCATCCAGATCAGTTCGATCAACGGCCTGAAGGGCCAGTACGGCCAGGCCAACTACGCCGCGGCCAAGGCCGGCATGCACGGCTTCACCATTTCCCTGGCACGCGAGAACGCCGGCTACGGCATCACCGTCAACACGGTGTCGCCGGGCTACGTGGCCACCGACATGGTGATGTCGGTGCCGGAAGAGGTGCGCGCCAAGATCATCGCCGACATCCCCACCGGGCGCCTGGGCAGGCCGGAGGAGATCGCCTACGCGGTCGCGTTCCTGGTCGCCGAAGAGGCGGCCTGGATCACCGGCTCCAACCTGGACATCAACGGCGGCCACCACATGGGCTGGTAGCGACAGGCGACTGAACCGCTCAGGCGCGCGGGCGGCACAGTCGAGGTAACGCTACCGAAAATGCTGCAGCTGGCATTGCGCGCTTCGCATCCGTGCTGCGCAGCATTTTTTTTGCCGTCGCGCCCGAGTTCAGGGGCTTTTGGCGGTTGCAAGCCCTGCTGCGCTGCGCCATGCTGCGCGCCTACCGTCAAGAGCGAACGCTTCATGGCTGAGATCCGCATCATCAAGAAGTACCCCAATCGCCGCCTCTACGACACCGAGATTTCCAGTTACATCACGATCGAAGACGTCCGCCAGCTGATCATCGACGGCGAAGAATTCGAGGTCCGCGACGCCAAGACCGGCGAAGACCTCAGCCGCGCGGTATTGCTGCAGATCATCGCCGACCAGGAACAGGACGGCGAACCGATGCTGTCCACGCAGTTGCTCAGCCAGATCATCCGTTTCTACGGCGATTCGCTGCAGGGCTTCATGGGCAACTACCTGGAGCGCAGCATGCAGGTGTTCCTGGACCAGCAGCAGCAGTTCCGCCAGCAGATGGGCAATCTGCTCGGGCAGACCCCGTGGACCATGATGAACCAGCTCACCGAGCGCAACATGGAGCTGTGGCAGGAATTCCAGCGCAACCTCGGCACCGGCTTCGGCCGTCCTGCCGCGGGTGGCACCAAGCCGAGCGAGCCGCCGGCCGCCGGCGCCGCACCGAAGTCGCGCGCGCGCTGAGCCGCGCCGCAGAGCGCTCCGCCGCTCCCGCCCACTGCAGGAGCGGCTTCAGCCGCGACAGGCTTTACCAATAGTGCCTGTCGCGGCTGAAGCCGCTCCTACAAAATTTTGCCGCTACCTCAGCGCGAACGCGGCGCTGGCGACGTCCGGCAACCGGCACAGATCCGCTCGACCTTGTAACCGCGCGCGCGCAACGCTTCGACCACGCCGTCGGGGCCGAGCAGGTGCAAGGCGCCGACCACCACCAGGGTGTCGCCCTGGCCGTCGCGCAGGCGCTGCTCCAGCCGCGGCACCCAGGCCTGATTGCGATCGACGTTGATGCGCTGGTATAGCCGCGGATAGTCGCGCTTCATCTCCACGCCCATGTCCTGCCAAAGCACGCGCTCGTCGCCGCGGCGCCAGGCATCGTGCAGGCGTTGGGTCTGCGCCGCGCCCTGTTCGGCATCATCCAGCGCTTCGACCAGCATCTGCTTCTGCTCCACCGGCTCCATGCCGTCGAGCATCGCGATCTGCGCCTGCGCGGTTTCCAGGCCCTCGACCGTCTTGCCGGCCTGCACCGCCATGTCCATGAAATGCCGGTCCAGCCCGGCATCGGCCTGCAGCCCCTGCGCCTTCATCTCGGCGATGCTGATGCTCAGGCCGACGAACCAGGGTTCGAATCCGCCCATCTGCTCCAGCGGCAGGCCGTGGCCGGCGGCGTAGCGGCGCAGGCGCTGCCAGGCGGCCGCGTCCAGATCGTCCTGCAGGCGCTTGCCGTCCTGGCGCTGCGCCGCCTGCAGCATCTGCGCGCCCAGCTGCGGCGACGCCACGTCCTGCGGCGACAGTTCGAACAGCAGCCGCGGCGACGCGGCGTAGGCGGCATCCACCTCGTGCGCGAGCGGATAGTCGTCCTGCTTGAGCAGGTGGAACGAACCGAGCAGGTACAGCGCGCCGCGCGGCCCGCTGACTTTCCACAGCAGCGGCGTCGGCGGCGCCGGCGGCGCATTGGGCGCCGCAGCCGCAGCCGCGGGTGGTACGCGCGCCGGCACCGGCGCGGCGGCGAACAGGGTCAGACACAACAGCAGGCAGCGCAGCAGGCGCGGGATCGGCGTCATCGGAAGTCTCGGTTCAATGTGCGGCGGCGTAGGTCTTCTCGCCGGCTTCCACCGCCAGGTCCAGCCGGTTCTCCGGCGGCGGCAGCGGACAGGTCGCGAACGGGGTGAACGCGCACGGCGGGTTGTAGGCACGATTGAAATCCAGCACCACGCTGCCGTCGGCGTTCGGCGCCGGCACGTCCAGGAAGCGCCCGGCCGGATAGCTGCCGCGGCCGCTGGTGCGGTCGGCGAACACCACGAACAGCGGGCGTCCGGGTTCGCCGATCGCTTCCAGGCGGAAGCGCTTGCCGTCGCGCTCGAACTCCAGCGCGCCTGCGTTGGGCGACTCGGTGGTGACGCCGATGATGTCGACGATCGGCAGGGTCTTGCCCTGCGCGTTGGGCACGAAACGACCGCGGATGCGCCAGGATTCGGCCGGCGGCCAATCGTTCAGCCCGGCGAAGCCGAGCCGGGTCGGCGCATCGGCGTGCTTGACCCGCAGCGCATAGCGGCCGCCGCGCTCGATCAGGCTCAGCTTGCCCTTGCCGCCGTCGAAGTCGATCACGCTCGGCGTCGCGTCGTGGTCGCTGTACACGCGCGTGCGCCGCTGCAGCGGCTTGCCGTCCATGCTCAGCCCTGCGCCGGGTTCCGGGGTCAGGAACACCTGCGCGCCCACCCGCGACACCAACGCCATCCGCACCGGTCCGACCGCCAGGCGGATGCCGCTGCCGGGGCCGCTGCCGATGTAGTGCTCCTTCAGTTCCAGCCAGTGCAGGCCGACTAGGCTGGTCCAGCCGTCGGCGGCCTGCAGTTCCTGCTTGCGCTGTTCGCGCCAACGCTGCTGCTCGGCCAGGAACGCCTTGTCGGCGACCGCCGGCGCGGCCGGTGCCGGTGCCTGCTTGCCGCATGCGCCCAACGCGAGCAGCGCTGCCAGCAGCGCCGCCGCCCTTCCCCGCTTGCCCATCAGCGCCCCCGTAAGAACCAACGATCGATCTCGCCCAGCGTGAACCGTGCCCAGGTCGGGCGCCCATGATTGCACTGCCCGGAGCGCTCGGTGGTTTCCATGTCGCGCAACAGCGCGTTCATTTCCGGTACGGTGAGGCGCCGGTTGGCGCGCACCGCGCCGTGGCAAGCCATCGTCGACAGCAGTTCGTCGCGCGCGCCGGCGATGCGGCGGCTGTGGCCGTGCTCGCGCAGGTCGGTCAGCACGTCGCGCAGCAAGGCTTCCGGCTCGGCCTGCGCCAACAACGCAGGGATGCTGCGCACGTGCAGCGATTGCGGACCGCTGCGGGTGATCTCGAAGCCGAGCGCGGCCAGCGTTTCCGCCTCGCGTTCGGCGGTGTCGGCGTCGCGCTCGCCCACCGCCAGGGTGATCGGCACCAGCAGCGGCTGCGCATGCAGGCCGATGCCGTCGTGCGCGTTCTTCAGCCGCTCGTAGCCGATGCGTTCGTGCGCGGCGTGCATGTCCACCACAATCAGGCCTTCGGCGTTCTCGGCCAGGATGTAGATGCCGTGCAGTTGCGCGATCGCATAGCCGAGCGGCGGCACGCCGCTGTCGGCCGAAGTCGCCGGCAGGCCGCCAGCTGCGTCCTGTGCGAGCAGCGGCATCCCTGCTGCGGCATCGCCGGCGCCGGCCGGCGCGGCGTACAGCGCGGCGTAGGCGGCCGGCGCCTCGTTGACGCGCAGGCCGAGCGGCGACTGCGCCGGGCGCCATTGCGCGCCGTAGCCCTGGCCGCCGGAGCCACTGCCGCTCGCATTGCCGGACATCGGCAACGCACCGCCGGCATACGCCAGCGGCGCCGCCTGCGCGGCATCGCCCGCGGTCGGCGTGCTGCCGGCGCGGGTCTGCGCCAGCGCGTCCTGCAGCGTGCGATAGACGAAGTCGTGGATCAGCCGCGCATCGCGGAAGCGCACCTCGTGCTTGGCCGGATGCACGTTGACGTCGACCCGCGCCGGCTCCAGTTCCAGGAACAGCACATAGGCCGGTTGCCGGCCATGGAACAGCACGTCGCCATAGGCCATCTTCACCGCATGCGCGACGCTGCGGTCGCGCACCGAGCGGCCGTTGACGTACAGGTACTGCTGGTCGGCGCTGGCGCGCGAATAATGCGGTTGCGCGATCCAGCCGTGCAGGCGCAGCCCGGCGCCGCTGTGGTCCACGCGCAGCGCCTGCCGCGCGAAGTCCTCGCCCAGGGTTTCGCCCAGCCGCGCATCCGAATACAGGTCGCCCGGCTTGTAGCGCCGCGACGGCTTGCCGTTGTGCGACACGCGCAATTCCACGTCCGGGCGCGCCAACGCCAGCGAACGCAGCCATTCCTCGATATGGCCGAGTTCGGTGCGCTCGGCGCGCAGGAACTTGCGCCGCGCCGGCACGTTGTAGAACAGCTCGCGCACCTCGACCGTGGTGCCCGGCGCCTGCGCGCGCGGCTGCACCTGCCCGACCTTGCCGCCGTCGACCTGCAGCGCGGCGCCGTGCTCGTCGCCGGGGCGGCGCGAGGACAGGGTGAAGCGGCTGACCGAGGCGATCGACGGCAGCGCTTCGCCGCGGAAGCCGAGCGTGCCGACCGACTCCAGGTCGTCGAGCGAGGCGATCTTGCTGGTCGCGTGCCGCGACACCGCCAGCGGCAATTCCTCCGACGGAATGCCGCCGCCGTCGTCGCGGATCCGGATCAGGCGCACACCGCCTTCTTCCAGGTCGATGTCCACGCGGCGCGCGCCGGCGTCCAGCGCGTTCTCGACCAGTTCCTTGACCACCGAGGCCGGACGCTCGACCACTTCGCCCGCGGCGATCTGGTTGATCAGGATCTCGGGCAATTGGCGAATGCTCATGCCGGCTCGCTCCCGCACTGCGGCGCGCACGCGCAACGCGGCCGACGCGCGATCGCGCCGGATTCGGAAACGGGAGAGCGGAAACGGTTACAAGACATCGGCACGGCTCACGGCGCGGACGCCGCCATCGGGATCAGCCGGCGATGATAGCCGAGCGCCTCAGCGGCTGCCGCCAGCCACGGTGCTGGCCGCTTCCGCCTCGGCCTGCGCGCGCGCGGCGAACAGCGTGCCCGGCGGCGGCTGGCGGGTAAAGAACGTATTGACGCCATCGAGCACCGCACCGGCCAGGCGCCGCTGGTAACCCGGATCGGTCAGCCGGCGCTCTTCGTCCGGATTGGAGATGAAAGCGGTCTCGACCAGCATCGCCGGCATGTCCGAGGTGCGCAGCACCGCGAAGTTGGCCCGCTCCAGTTCCGGCTTGTGGTTGTTGCCGATCCGCTTGAGTCCGCCCAGCACGTGCCCGGCGGCGTCTTCGGAGGCCTTCATGTGCCCGCTCTGGGCCAGGTCCAGCAACACGCTGGCCAGGGTGCTGTCGGTCTTCTGCAGGCGCACGCCACCGACCAGGTCGGCCGCGTTTTCCTTGTCCGCCAGCCAGCGTGCGCGCTGCGAGGAAGCGCCCTTGGTCGAGAGGACATAGACCGAAGAGCCGGTCGCGCTGCGGTTCTCGGCGGCGTCGGCGTGGATCGAGATGAAGATGTCGGCCTTGGCCGCGCGCGCCTTCTGCGCGCGCATCGGCAGCGGGATGAACACGTCGGTATCGCGGGTCATGTAGGCCTTCATGCCCGGCGTGGCGTTGATCTGCCGCGCCAGTTCGCGGCCGATCGCCAGGGTCACGTCCTTCTCGCGCTTGCCGGTCGGCCCCATCGCACCGGGATCCTGGCCGCCATGGCCGGGATCGATGGCCACGATCAACGGCCGCATGCCCGGCTTCATCCCCACCCGCGACGGTGCGCTCGGCATCACCGGGCGCACCTCGGCGGCGGCGGCGGCGGCCGCATCGTCGATGCTGGCCGCGTCGGGCCGATCGGGCATCGACGCTGCGGCGACGGCGCCCTGCTGCGCCGGCACGGCGGCGCCGACCGAGGCGGACGCGGACGCGGTCGGTGCCATCGAGGCAACGGCGGTGCCGGGTGCAGCAGCCGGCGCCGGCACGACGCCCGGGCGAGTCGCCGCGGTCGTCGTCGGTGCCTGCTGTATGGGTGCCTGCTGTACCGGTGTCGGCGGCGGCGGTACCGGTGCTGCGCGTTGCACCACCGACGAGGTCAGGGCCGCCGTCGCGCGCGCCGCTTCCAGGCGCGGATCGGGCGTCGGCTTGGGTTCGACCGCTACTGTGGTGGGCGCCGCGGAGGCCGTGGGCGCGGGCGTCGCCACGCCATTGCCGGCATTGGCCACCGGTTTGGCCGACGCCGCATCGCCCGGCCACTCGATCACCAGCACCGAACTGCCGGCCACGGTCTGCATCTGCGGTTTGAACGCCACCACCGGGCTGCTCAGGTCGAACACGATGCGCAAGGTCCCGGGGACCGGATGACCGGTACGTACGGCCGTGACCACGCCGTTGCCCACAGGCAGCTTCAGGCCCTGCGCAGCGGAGGATTCGGGCAGATCGACAACCAACCGGTTGGGATTGGCCAGGGTCAGCGTGGTGAAGCCGCCGCTGCCCTGCAGCCGAATCTCGGCACGCGTGCCGGTGGCGCCATTACCGACCGAAACCGCCTGGACCTGACCGGCAAACGCCGACTGCGCCGCTAGGCACCAGCCTGCGGCGATGGCGGAACAGGCGAAAAAACGGGTCCCCAGGCGCATGGAGGCGATTCAAGCATCCCGCGGCCATAAACACAAGCGGTTTTCCCTTAATAATCCATAACCTGCCCGCACTTCCTAGTGTCAGCCGGCAGAAAAACTCCGCAAGTCGTCCCGTTCCGCCATTTGCGACAACCAAGCCGCGCCGATCGCGGTGCCGGCCTGCAGTTGCACGGCGCGTCCGTCTTCGTGCAGCGCCAGGGCCACGATCAGGTCGGCAGGCGGCAGTACATCGCCGCCGCGCTCCGGCCATTCCACCAGCCACAGGGTCGCCGATGCCTCGTCCAGCCCGAGGAAATCCAGTTCGCCGGCGGCACCGATCCGATACAGGTCCAGGTGCCAGGCCTCGCCATCGGCCAGCGGATAGCGCTCGACCAAGGTGTAGGTCGGACTGCGGATCGCGCCCTGCACGCCCAGCGCGCGCAGCAATGCCCGCGCCAGGGTCGACTTGCCAGCGCCGAGATCGCCGCGCAGATGCACCATCGCCTGCGCCGGGCGCGTGGCGGCCAGGACCTGGCCCAGGCGCTCGGTGGCGTCGCTGTCTTGCAGTTGCAGCCGCATCATCGGTTCGCGTCCGGATTGGCCAGGTGGCGCAGCGCCGGCAGCAGATCGGACGGCAGCAGGCCGCGCTGGCCGGCGACAGCGGCGCGATCCCCGGCGGCGGCATGCAGCAACGCGCCGATGCTGGCCGCTTCGAAGGCCGCCAGGCCTTGCGCGCGCAGCGCCGCGATCACCCCGGTCAGCAGATCGCCCATGCCGCCGACCGCCATGCCCGGATTGCCGGCGGCGATGACGCGCGGAACCCGCCCCGGCGCGGCGACGATGCTGCCGGCACCTTTCAGCACCACCACCGCCTGGTAGCGCTCGGCCAGCGCCGCGGCGGCGGCGAAGCGGTCGCGCTGCACTTCGGCGGTGGCGATGCCGAGCAGGCGCCCGGCCTCGCCCGGGTGCGGGGTCAGCACTGCATCCGGCAACGCCCGCGGCGCCTGCGCCAGCAGGTTCAGCGCATCGGCGTCGATCACCAACGGCAGTTCGGCGGCCAGTGCCAGCCGCCACAGGCCTTGCGCCCATTCGTCCTGGCCCAATCCCGGACCCAGCGCGACCACGCTCGCCCTGCGCAACAGCGGTGCCAGCGCCGCGCCGTCCTCGACCGCGTGCGTCATCGCCTCCGGACAACGCGCCAGCAGCGGCGCGACATGCGCGGTGCGGGTCGCCACGCTGACCAGGCCGGCGCCGCTGCGCAACGCCGATTCGGCAGCGAGCATGACCGCACCGCCGCTGCCGAGATTGCCGCCGATGCACAGGACATGCCCGGAATCGCCCTTGTGGCTGTCGCGCCGACGCGGCGCCAGGCGCGCGGCCAGCGCCGCGCCGGTCCAGGCCTGCGCCTGCGCCGCGCAGCCGTCGAACGCGGCGGCCGGCACCTCCAGCGTCACCAGTGCGGTAGCGCCGACATGGTTCAGCGCCGCCCCGGTATGCAAGCCGGCATGCGCGACGATGAATTGCACGGTCAGCGTTGCTTGCAACGCGGCACCTGGCACGGTGCCGTGTTCGGCGTCCACGCCGCTGGGCACGTCCAGCGCCAACACCGGCGCCCCAAGCCCGGCGAGCGCGCCGAGCAGCGCGGCCAGTTCGGCGTCGGGCGCGCGATTGAGGCCGATGCCGAGCAACGCGTCGACGACCACGTCGGCCGGATCCAGCGCCGCATCGAACACCTCGATCCGGCCGCCGACGCCGATGTAGTCGGTGCAGGCGCGTTGCGCCAACGCCGATTGCGGCCCCCGCCCAGGCAGATGCAGCACGCGCACGCGGCGTCCGGCGCAATGCGCGAGCCGCGCCAGCACATACCCGTCGCCCCCGTTGTTGCCGGTGCCGCAGGCCACCAGGATGCGCTGCGCCTGCGGCCAATGCTGCAGCAGCGCCTGCCAGGCGGCCTGGCCGGCACGCTGCATCAGCGTGTAGCCGTCGCCGCCGAGCAAGGCCGTGGCCTGCGCATCGATGCGCCGCGCGGCGGCGGTGTCGTAGAGATCGAACGAGTCGGACATGCGCGAGATTCTATACTTGCGCCATGTCCAGCAGCGTCGCCCCCGCCGATCCCCACACTGTTGCCGCGCGCATCCGCGCGTTGTCGCGCGAGTTCGGCTTCCAGCGCTGTGGCATCGCCGGGATCGAGCTGCAACAGGACGAGGCGCATCTGCGCGACTGGCTGGCGCAAGGCCTGTACGGCACGATGCAATGGATGGCGCAACATGGCGACAAGCGCGCGCGTCCGGCCGAATTGATTCCAGGCACGCTGCGGGTGATTTCGGTCGGCCTGGACTACGGACGCAACGACGACGATTCGGCCTGGGACACGCTGCACGATGGCGAGCGCGCCTACGTCGCCCGCTATGCGCTGGGCCGCGACTATCACAAGCTGATGCGCAACCGCCTGCAGAAACTGGCCGAGCGCATCCAGGCCGAGATCGGCCCGTTCGGCCATCGCGTCTTCGTCGATTCGGCGCCGGTGCTGGAGCGCGCCCTGGCGCGCGACGCCGGCCTGGGCTGGATCGGCAAGCACACCTGCCTGATCGACCGCAACGGCGGCTCCTGGTTCTTCCTCGGCGAAATCTACGTCGACCTGCCGCTGCCGATCGATCCGCCGGCCAGCGCGCACTGTGGCACCTGCACGCGCTGCATCGACGTGTGCCCTACCCAGGCGATCGTCGCACCGTACCGGCTGGACGCGCGCCGCTGCATCGCCTATCTGACCATCGAGCACGACGGCGCGATCCCCGAAGAGCTGCGCCCGGCGATCGGCAACCGCATCTTCGGCTGCGACGACTGTCAGCTGGTGTGCCCCTGGAACAAGTTCGCCAAGCGCAGCGACGAACCCGATTTCCGCGCGCGCAACGATCTCGACCGGGCCACGCTGGCGCAGCTGTTCGCCTGGGACGAGGACGAGTTCCTGCGCCGCACCGAAGGCAGCGCGATCCGCCGCAGCGGCCACGAGCGCTGGCTGCGCAACCTGGCGGTGGCGCTGGGCAACGCACCGAGCACGCCGCAGGTGCTGGCCGCGCTCGGCGCGCGCGCGCAGCATGCCTCGCCGCTGGTGCGCGAGCACGTGCAATGGGCACTGGCGCAGCATGCGGACCGAGCGTCTGCGGGCGAGGCCGCAGTGCCGCGACCGGCCGCTCACGGCGACGTGCGAGGATAGGCGCCCACACGCCCACGCAGCGCCCGCATGCCCGATCGCGACGACCAGATCCTCAGCCCCAGCCAGCTCAACACGCTGGCGCGCGACCTGCTGGAAAGCGCGTTTCCGCTGGCCTGGGTGGAAGGCGAACTGGGCAACGTCACCCGGCCTTCGTCCGGCCATCTGTACTTCACTTTGAAGGACGCGCGCGCACAGGTGCGCTGCGCGATGTTCAAGCCGAAGAGCCAATGGCTGAAGTTCGTTCCGCGCGAAGGCCTGCGCGTGCTCGCGCGCGGCCGGCTGACCCTGTACGAGGCGCGCGGCGACTACCAACTGGTACTCGATCACCTGGAGGAAGCCGGCGAAGGCGCGCTGCGCCGCGCGTTCGAGGAACTCAAGGCCAGGCTCGCCGCCGAGGGCCTGTTCGCCAGCGAGCGCAAACGTGCCCTGCCCGCCTTCGTGCGCCGCCTGGCGGTGATCACCTCGCCCAGCGGCGCGGCGGTGCGCGACGTGCTGAGCGTGCTCGGCCGGCGCCTGCCGTTGTTGCAGGTGGACATCCTGCCGAGCCTGGTGCAGGGCGACAGCGCCGCCGCGCAACTGACCTCGCTGCTGCAGCGCGCCGATGCCAGCGGCCGCTACGACGCGATCCTGCTGACCCGCGGCGGCGGCTCGCTGGAAGACCTGTGGGCGTTCAACGACGAACGCCTGGCGCGGGCGATCGCCGCCGCGGCCACGCCGGTGGTGTCGGCGGTCGGCCACGAGACCGACGTGACCCTGGCCGACTTCGCCGCCGATCTGCGCGCGCCGACGCCGTCGGTGGCCGCGGAACTGCTCGCCCCCGACCAGCGCGACCTTGCCGCACGCCTGCGCGCCCAGCACGCACGGCTGCTGCAGTGGCAGCAGCACCGCCTGCGCCAGGCGATGCAGCGCGCCGATCGCGCCTTGCTGCGGCTGCAGGCGCAGAGCCCGCAGGCGCAACTGCACATGCTGAAGCGGCGCCAGCAAGATGCCGCGCGCCGCTTGCTGGCGTTGTGGCGGCAACAGCACGAACGCCGCGGCGCGCGCCTGCGCCACGCCGCCGCGGTATTGCGCGCAGCCCAGCCGCAACGGCGACTGGCCGCACTGCACGAGCGCCTGCTCGCGCTCGGCCGGCGCCCGCAGGCGGCGATGGCGCGGCAGCTGCAGGCCGATGCGCAACGCCTGCGCGCGCTGGCCCGCGCGCTGGAGACGGTCAGCCCGTTGGCCACGGTGACGCGCGGCTACGCGATCCTGACCCGAGTCGACGACGGCACCCTGGTGCGCTCGACCGCGCAGGTCGCGCCGGGCGACCGCCTGCGCGCGCGGCTTGCCGACGGCGAAGTGACGCTGCGTACAGAATGACTGCGGTACACCTGTCGGCCGCTACTCACCGCCAGTGCATTGCCATGTCTCAACCAGCCTCAAACGAACAACGTATCAAGGCGGTGCTGCAAGGCATGCGTCGCGCCGAGCGCGACAAGGCCGGCCGGCTGTCGCGCTCAACCGATACGCTGTCCCTGATCGGCGCCAGCTACAGCTCCACCGACGACGCGCAACGCGCGCTCGATTGGCTGGCGCGCGATGCAGACACGTTGGCAACGTTGCGCAACGAGCACCTGCTCGATGTCGGCGAGACGATCTACATCATCTGCAATGGCTGCGGTGGCGACCGTGCCGCGCTGTCGCAGTGGCTCAACGGCAGCCACGCGCAGCTTGGCGGACAGACGCCGCGGCAACTGCTGCGGGACGGCGCCAGCGCGCGGCTGCTGGATGCGGCCCGCGCCTGCTTCGCCGGCTAGCGGCGCTCTTGCGTGCAGACCGGCAGGCCGCTCAATCCAGCGGCGCGACGACCAACAACGGATCCAGGTCGTAGCCCATCGCCACTGCCCTGGCCTTGATCTGCTCGAACAGCGCGCGCGGCATCCGCGGCGAACGCGACAGCACCCACAGATACTTGCGGTCCGGCTCGCCGATCAACACCCACTGGTAATCCGGATCCAGCGCGATCACCCAGTAGTCGGCCCAGACCAGCGGCACCCAGGCCAGCCAATCCGGCGCGAACCGCACCTGCAGCCTCCCGGGATGGCCGGCCACCCGCCGCGCCACGCCTTCGGCGGCAAGCAGGTCGCCCTTGACGGTGCGGCAGGCGTTGCGCACGCCGATCAGCCCGTCGTCGCGCAGCACGTAGGCGGCGGTGATGTCGGCGACGCATTTCTTTTGGAACGACACCGGCAGGTGCGCGATTTCGTGCCACTGCCCGGCATAGCGACCGAGATCGAACTCGGCGACCGACGTCACCGGTCGCGCGGCCCGTGCCGGCAGCGCCAGGCACAGCAGGCATGCCAGTAGCATCGCGATCGATGGAAGACGCATGCGAGCGATCCAGCAAAAGAAGAAGACCAGCCTTATGCAGGAGCGGCGCGGCGATGTAAAGCGCAGCCTTCGCGCAGGCCTGCGACGAACCGCCATTGCGGCGGTATGCCATGACGACACCACACGCGACGGTGCGCGCCGCGGCGGCAGGACAGCGTCACGCAAGCAAGAAATGGACGAATCACGTAGTCCGCTCGAAGCGCGGCGGCAGCGCATGCAACACGACGCACCCAACTACGCTACGCCTGACGAAACAGGCGTCACCCGCTGCGCCGGCAATGCCTGGAGACGGAAGCCTCCCGCGTGCCAGCCGACGCGCTAGGGCGAAAGGTCGGCCACGGCAAGGTCCTGGCCTTGGCTGCCGCTACTGCACTCCACCGGCTCACGCAGAACGACTTGCTGGGCGACACCGTCGCGCTGCTCCAGGTACACGTTGACCATCACGCACTCGGAGCCGACCTGTTCGATATACGGCGCGCCTGGATCGTGGCCGCGCTGGTAGGAGGCATCCAGCTTGTCAGGCGTCGGCGCCGCGCTGGCGCCACCGGCCACCGCCAATGCAAGGGCCATTACACATAACCGCGTCAATTCCTTGTGCATTGGCCCACTCCCAGATTAACCATGTGCCCATGATTACGACATCGGCTCCACATAGTTGAGCGCTACATCACGGGAAACCTGAGAATTTGCGCACTTGTCTACGAGCGTAAACGCGACTGCTGCCGCAGGCGATAGCATGAATACGCCCGCTCCAAATGCGGAAGTCGGCACATAATGCGTGTACTCGCCTGGCCTGTCACAGGCGCTCGGCAGCGCGGACCTGCTTGCTATCGGCCGGGCGCGGCCTCCCCGGCGATACGCCCGTCATCGCGTCGCGCGGGACATGGCAGCGCAAAGAAAAAGGCCTGCATTTCTGCAGGCCTTTCATGGAATGGTGGCCGAGGACGGAATCGAACCGCCGACACGGGGATTTTCAATCCCCTGCTCTACCAACTGAGCTACTCGGCCACTGCGCAACGCGGCAGGACCGGTGCGGGGACGCGCATCATAGCGATGCGCTCGGGATTGGGCAAGTGCGGAATTTCGGAATTTTCCTACCGGACGACGCGGCCCACGCCGACTGCCCCGGATTCCGCCGTCGCGCATGCTGAGGGCGTCCTCGGCGCCTGGCCTATGCACGGGCACGGATGCCGCTGGTGATGGTCATAGGCCAGGCCGCCGAGGACACCGCGACGCGGTCCGGTCCGGGGTGTCCGCCGTTGGAGCGATAACACTGCCGTAGTGCGTCCGATCCGGGTGACCGGCCAGCCGGCCCTGCCGTGAGGCTGGCCGCGAACGCCTTCGCCCGGAAGCCGCGAGCGCCGCCGACCTGCGGACCCGCAAAGCAATAGTGCAGCGGATGACGTGCCGCGGTCGCATTGGAGCGGCACCGCACCCGAGCGTGTCGAAGCACCTGAGCGTGTCGAAGCGCCGGGACAGCGGAACGGCGAAGCACTTGAGCAACGAGCGCGCCTGCCGCGATGCCGGGCTGGAGACGGCGCGGCTTCCAGAGCAACCGCGCCACTAGGGTACGCGTGGCTGGCGGTTCGCTGCTGGCGGCGCGCGACGGCAGCAGCGCTGGCCACGCTGGGTCCCTGGGCGCCGTAGTATTCTTCGCCGGTCTTCACGTCCTGGAATCCGGTCATGCGTCAGCGGCTTCGCTTCGGCTTGCTCGTGTTGTGCACTGCACTGCTGGCCGCCTGCGGCGATGGCATGGTGCGGCGCGTGTCCGACCCCGCGGCCAGCCTGCAGCAGCTCACCGTCAACATGGACGGCAGTTGGAAGGTGGAGTTGCGCCTGCAGAACTACAGCAGCATCCCGATGCGTTACGACCGCGTGCGCCTGGACCTGGGCGTGGGCGGCGAAGCCGCCGGGACCCTTCAGCTCGCGCCCGGAATCTCGATCGGACCGGAAACCGCGGACGTGGTCAGCGTCGCGCTGCGCCCGAGTTCGGCCGCACGCATCGCCGTCGCCGATGCCCTGGCCGGCCGCCGCAGCCTCGATTACACGCTCAAGGGCAGCATCGACGCCACCCCGGAAGAGAAGAAGCAGCGCACGTTCGAGATCGATACGCGCAACATGCTCACGCCCGCCCCTGGCCTGGACGGCGTCCTGCGCTAGCCGCACTCCACCGCGCCGACACGGCGCGGTCCCGCCCCCGCTTCGTGCGCCCGCTGTGACCTAGGGCAGCGACGCCGCGTCCGTCGATCGGCGCTTCAGCCAACCCCACAGCTGCTGGGCTGGCAGGCTCTCCTTGCTTAGGGCCGCCTCGCGACCGCTGCCGTCGCCCCAAATCCCTGACGCAAGAGCGCAGTCCCTCGGAGCACGCGTTCAGCCGCCATTACCGCGCATTTAATACATAAATGTAATATATACATATGTACGAAATGCCTAGCCAGTCATGAGCCGCTTCGCTGCCACCGAACAGCGCCTAGACGTCACCGGTCAAAAGCATCCGGGGTTTCCTCGTGACGCGGCCATGGTGGTGCGCCTGATAAAGCTATTGCACAAGCTGATCCTGGATCAGGGCAACGACATGCTGCGCGCCTACGGCCTGAACTACTCCGAATACAACGTGCTGATGATGATCGACGCCAGCCCGGACGGGACCTTGAACCCATCGCAGCTGAGCGACGCGGCCAGCGAGAAGTCGGCCAACATCACCCGCCTGACCAGCCACCTGGTCGACAAGGGCCTGATCCAGCGCACCCCCAGCGCCGAGGACCGGCGCATGTTGCTGCTGCGCCTGACCGCCGAGGGCGAACGCCTGATCGCCGCGTTCATGCCCGACGTATTCGCCCAGCTGCGCGGTTACACGCAGCATCTGCAAAGCGCCGAACTGGCGCAGTTGGAAACCTTGCTGAAGCAACTGCTGCGCAGCGTGGAAGGCGACGCATGAGCGCGCGCGGCGCCGATGTCGCAGCCAGCGCCGCCGCGGCAGCCCAGCCGCGGTTGCGCACCGTGCTGGCCGATGCCCTGCGCGGCGAAGGCGAGGCCTGGCTGTTCGTGCTGCGCACGCTGCTGTCGATCTACCTGGCCGGCTGGATCGCGCTGCGCCTGGACCTGTCCTCGCCGATGACCGCGATGATCACCGTGGTGGTGGTGATGCACCGGCAGACCGGCATGGTGTTCGCGAAGGGTTTCTATCGCGTGCTGGGCACGCTGATCGGCAGCGTCGCCGCGCTGGCGATGGTGGCGCTGTTCCCGCAGGAACCGGTGTTGTTCGTGCTGGTGCTGGCGATCTGGATCGGCCTGTGCACCGGCGGCGCGCTGCTGTACCGCAACTTCAAGGCGTACGCCTTCGTGCTGTCCGGCTACACCGTGGCGCTGATCGCGCTGCCGGCGGTGAACCAGCCGCAGAACGTGTTCGCGCTGGTCACCGCGCGCGTCACCGAGGTGTTGCTGGGGCTGCTGGTGACCGGCGTGATCAGCGACGTGGTGTTCCCCAGCCGCCTGCGCCAGACCCTGCGCGACACCGTGCGCCGCGCCTACGACGGCTTCCTGGATTTCGTCCGCGACGCCACCGGCGGCCAGCTGTCGCGGGCGTCGATGGAACAGGCGCACCTGCGCTTCGTCCGCGATGCGGTGCAGATCGAGGACCTGCGCAGTTCGGTGGTGTTCGAAGACCCGGAGGCGCGCGTGCGCAGCGGCCGCCTGCGCCTGCTCAACCAGCGCTTCATGGCGGTGTCCACCAGCTTCCAGTCGCTGCACCACTACATCAACCGCCTGCTGCGCCAGGCCGAAGGCGATGTCGCCGAGGCGCTGATCGGCCTGTACCGCCCACTGAAGGCGGCGCTGAGCGAACGCGGCGGCCGCGAGCGCACCGCCGAGACCGCGCGGCGGCTGGCCGAATGCCGCGATGCGCTGGCGGCGCGCGCCGCCGCGGTGCGCGACACCCTGCCGAGCGCGCGCCATGAGGATTTCGATACCGGCGTGTCGCTGCTGCGGCGCTTCTTCGGCGAGTTGCACGACTACGTCGCCGCCGAGGCCGCGCTGGTCGCCCCGCAACAGTGGCGCACGCCGCAGGCCGGCGGCGACACCGCGGTATTCCTGCGCGGCAACGACTACGCGGCCGCCGCGCTGACCGCGCTGCGCAGCGCACTGCTGGTGGCGGCGATGTGCTGGCTGTGGATCCAGGCCGGCTGGATCAGCGGCGCGACCGCGGTGTTCCAGGCGGTGGCGTTGAGCGCGATCCTGTCGTCCAGCGCGAACGCGCCGGCGGCGGCGCGCTCGCTGTTCAAGGGCTTCGTGTTCGGCGCCGCGCTGGGCGCGGTCTGCCAGTTGCTGGTGCTGCCGCAGATGGATGGCTACGGCCTGTTCGTCGCCGGTACCGCGCCGTTCCTGCTGCTGACCCTGTACCTGGCCTCCAAGCCGGCGCTGTTCGGCTTCGCTACCGGCACCAATCTGGCCTTCATCTCGATCCTGGCGGTGCAGCCGACGCCGAGCTTCAACGCCGTCACCACCTTCAACAGCGTGGTGCCGCTGCTGCTGGGCACGCTGGCGGTGAGCGTGGCGTTCGTGTTCGTGCCGCCGGTGATCGGCACGCGCTGGCATCGCCAGCGCCTGCTGGAACAGCTGCGCCGGCAGACCACGCTGGCCGCACGCGCGCCGCTGCCCGGTCTGCATTTGCGCCTGGAAAGCGTCAACCGCGATCTGTTCCAGCAGATCGTCGCGCATACCCCGCCGGGCAGCGACGAGCTGCGCGACCTGTTGGGCTGGGCGCTGTCGGTGCACGAGACCGGGCGCACCCTGGTCGAGTTGCGCCGCGACGCCGCCGAAGGCGAGTTGCCTGCCGCACTGTCCAACGAGGTGGACGCTGCGGTGCAGGCGCTGGCCGAGCTGTATCTGGCGCCTTCGCCCGAACGGCATCGGCTGGCCTTGCAGTGCATCGATGCGGCGCTGGCGGCGAGCCGTCGCGACGGCGCGGTGCCGCTGCGCTGGAAGCGCACCCGCGAGCACCTGCATCTGCTGCGCGGCGCGCTGCTCGATGCCGATTCGGTGCTCGCCGCCCTCGCCGCCGGGCATGCGCCCGCCCCGACCTCGCCAGGAGCCGCCGATGGCGCTGCCCGCTGAAATCTCGATCGCCGGCGTGTACGTGCCCGGCCTGCTGGTGCTGGCGGTGGCGCTGCTGTTCGCCGCCTGGGCGGTGGATGCGCTCGCCGGCCGCGCCGGGCTGTATCGCTACGCCTGGCATCCGCCGCTGTTCCGTCTGGCCCTGTACGTCGGCGTGTTCGCCGCGCTCGGCCTGCTCCTCTTGCCGTGAGTCCCGCCATGAAAACAACGCCCGCCCTGATCCGTTTCGCCCTGACCGCCGCGATCGTGCTGATCGCCGCCCTGCTCGCGCACGCGCTGTGGCGGCACTACATGCTGTCGCCGTGGACCCGCGACGGCCGCGTGCGTGCCGAGGTGGTGCGCATCGCCCCGGACGTGTCCGGCCTGGTCGATGCGGTCGCGGTGGCCGACAACCAGCACGTCAAGCGCGGCGACGTGCTGTTCAGCGTCGATCGGCGGCGCTTCGAGCTGGCCCTGGCGCAGGCCCGCGCCGACCTGGCCGCGGCGCAGGCGCAGGCGCGCTCCGCCGGCGCCAGCATCTCCGCCGCGGCCGCCAGCCAGGCGGCCAGCGAGGCCGAATTCCAGATGCGCCGCGCGCAGGCCGAACGCCGTGCCCGCGCCGCGTCGGTGATCTCCGCCGAAGCCCGTTCCGATGCCGAGGCCACCGCGCGCTCGGCGCAGGCGGACGTGCACCGCACCGCCGCCGTGCGCGGCCAGGCCAGCGCCGCCCAGGCGCAGGCACTGGCGGCAGTGGCGCAGGCGCAGGCCGCGGTCGATCTGGCCGAACTGGATCTGCAACGCACCCAGGTGCGCGCCACCGCCGACGGCTACATCACCAATCTGGACGTGCGCGTCGGCGACTACGCCCAGGCCGGCAGCGCGCGGCTGGCGCTGGTGCGCGACGACGCGATGTGGATCTACGGCTACTTCGAGGAAACCAAGCTGCCGCGGTTGCACGTCGGCGACCGCGCCGACATCCGCCTGATGAGCGGCGGGGTGATGCTGCACGGCAAGGTCGAAGGCATCGCCCGCGGCATCGCCGACAGCGACAACCCGACCAGCGCCTCGCTGCTCGCCGACGTCAGCCCCACCTTCAACTGGATCCGCCTGGCGCAGCGGGTGCCGGTGCGGGTGCGCATCGATCCGGCCAGCGTGCCGCCGAACACGGTCCTGGCCGCGGGCATGACCGCGACGGTCACGGTGCGTGGGGAGCCGTGATTGGGGATGACCGGCCTACGGCCGTTGTGAAGCGCTTCGGAGATTGGGGATTCGTAAAAGCTAACAGCGAGTCCCGATCCATCCACACCACGCGACCGCCGTTACGAATCCCGAATCTCCAATCCCGAATCCCGGCCCCACATCCATACGCCGTAGTATCCTGCGCACCTCGGCCGCGCCGCGGCCCCTGTCCGAGCGACCGCATGAGCACCTACCAAGCCCCGCTGACCGACCTGCGCTTCGCGTTGCACGACGTGCTGCAGGTGGAGGCGCTGTTCGCCCGCCTCGGCTATGCCGAGGCCACCACCGACGTGGTCGACGCCGTGCTGGAGGAAGCCGCGCGCTTCACCGGCAGCGTGCTGGCGCCGCTGAACCGGGTCGGCGACGAGCACGGCTGCACGCTGGACGCGGCCACCGGCGCGGTCACCACCGCCCCCGGTTTCCGCGAGGCCTACCGGCAGTTCGCCGAGGGCGGCTGGACCGGCCTGACCGCGGCCACCGAATTCGGCGGCCAGGGCCTGCCGCATACCCTGGGCGTGCCGCTCAACGAAATGGTCAACGCCGCCAACCTGGCCTGGGGCAACTTCCCGCTGCTGTCGCATGGCGCGGTCGAGGCGCTGAAGCAGCATGGCGAGGCCTGGCAGCAGGAGGTGTTCCTGAAGCCGCTGGTGGATGGCCGCTGGACCGGCACCATGTGCCTGACCGAGCCGCACTGCGGCACCGACCTGGGCCTGCTCAAGACCCGCGCCGAACCCAATGCCGACGGCAGTTGGTCGGTCAGCGGCACCAAGATCTTCATCACCGCCGGCGAGCACGATTTCACCGACAACATCGTGCATCTGGTGCTGGCACGGCTGCCGGATGCGCCGGCCGGGGCCAAGGGCATCTCGCTGCTGGTGGTGCCCAAGTTCAAGGTCGCCCGCGACGGCAGCGTCGGCGAACGCAACGCGGTGCGCTGCGGCTCGCTCGAGCACAAGATGGGCATCCACGGCTCGGCCACCTGCGTGATGAACTTCGACGGCGCGCAGGGCTATCTGGTCGGCCAGCCGCACAAGGGCCTGCAGGCCATGTTTACGATGATGAACACGGCGCGGCTGGGCGTCGGCCTGCAAGGCATCGGCCTGTCCGAGCGCGCTTATCAGAACGCGCTGCGCTATGCGCGCGAGCGCCTGCAGTCGCGTTCGCTGACCGGCGCCAAGCTGCCGGACAAGCCGGCCGACCCGATCCTGGTGCACCCGGACGTGCGCCGCATGCTGCTGACGGTGAAGGCGCTGACCGAAGGCAGCCGTCTGCTGGCGCTGCACGCCGCGACCCTGATCGACGTCGCCCACCATGCGCAGGACCCGGCCGAGCGCGAGCAGGCCGACGTGCTGGTCAGTTTCCTGACCCCGATCTCCAAGGCCTGCCAGACCGAATGGGGCGTGGAGAACACCTATCACGCGCTGCAGTGCTTCGGCGGCCACGGCTACATCCACGAGCACGGCATGGAGCAACTGGCGCGCGATGCCCGCATCACCACGCTGTACGAAGGCACCACCGGCATCCAGGCGCTGGACCTGATCGGGCGCAAGACCGCGTCCAGCCAGGGCGCGGGGCTGAAGCTGTTCCTGGCGCAGATCGAGGCCTTCCTCGCCGAGCATGCGGACAACCCGAGCGTGGCCGAGTTCGCCGGCCCGCTGCGCGAGAAGACCGGCGAATGGGCGGCGCTGACCAAGCGCATCCTGCAGCGCGCCGCCGGCAATGCCGACGAGCTGGGCGCGGCCAGCTACGACTACGTGTTCTATTCCGGCTACGTGGTGCTGGCCTACTGGTGGGCGCGCAGCGTCGCCGCCGCGGATGCCTCGGCGCAGAGCGAAGCGTTCAAGCAGTCCAAGCGCGAGACCGCGCGCTTCTACTACGCCAAGCTACTGCCGCGCACGCTGACCCACGCCGCGGTGATCGAGGCCGGTGCCGAACCGCTGATGGCGATGGCCGACGCGCACTTCTGAGCAACGCGCACTGCGCGACCGGCGTCGCACTGCGCCGGTCGCGCGGATCCGTCCCGCTTCGATACACAAATCGTCACCAATCGGGTATAAGCTGTTTTCCCGATGGAGACAGACACAACAACGCTTGGTCTGATCGATACCGGAGCCTTCGCCGCTTCGGCCGGCGACGCGTCGTTGCCGCCGCCCACCGTTCACGTCCATCTGCCTTCGGTGCGACTGCTGTCGCTGGACGCGCATGGCCGCGTGCTGGACTGGATCAACTGGCAATCGGCGGCCTGTTTGTATGCGCGCGACGCGGTGGCCTGGACCCTGGGCGAGCCGTGCATGCACATCCACGGCGGCATGTCGCGCGCCAGCGGCGAGCGCAGCGTGCTGCACCTGCATCCGATCATCGCCGCGCGCGGCCATGCCCGCTCGCGCGCGCTGGATCCCACGCCCACCCTGACCAATACCGCGCTGTTCGCCCGCGACGCGCAGCTGTGCCTGTACTGCGGCCAACAGTTCAGCCGCCCGCAACTGACCCGCGACCACGTGCTGCCGGTCTCCAAGGGCGGTCGCGACACCTGGGAAAACGTGGTCACCGCGTGTTTCCACTGCAACTCGCGCAAGGGCAACCGCACCCCGCAGCAGGCGTCGATGCCGCTGCTGGCGGTGCCGTACCGGCCGAGCTGGATCGAGCATCTGATCCTGTCCAACCGCAACATCCTCGCCGACCAGATGTCGTTCCTGAAGGCGCAATTGCCCAAGCGGTCCAAGCTTTCGGTCTGACCTCCAGGCCGGCGCACGACGCGCCGCGCACTGCGACGGATTGCCGCACCCGCCTTGCAGCGTGACCTGCGCCCGTGCGCAACTGAACGGGTTGCTTGCCCGTGCCCGGAATGGAGAGGAAAATGGACGGTCCGCTGAACCCGAATTCCGATGATCGACCCCACCCGCTATCCGCGCCTCTCGCGCATTCAGATCCCCGCCGAACTGCGCCGCTTCGAGGAGTCGGAGCTGCCGGCGATCGCGGAGGAACTGCGCGCCTACCTGATCGAGTGCGTCGGCAAGAGCGGCGGCCATTTCGGCGCCGGTCTGGGCGTGATCGAACTCACCGTGGCCCTGCACTATCTCTACGACACCCCGGTCGACCAATTGGTGTGGGACGTCGGCCATCAGACCTATCCGCACAAGATCCTGACCGGGCGCCGCGACCAGATCCATTCGGTCAAGCAGGCCGACGGCGTGGCGCCGTTTCCCAAGCGCGAGGAGAGCGAGTACGACACCTTCGGCGTCGGCCATTCCTCCACCTCGATCTCCGCGGCGCTGGGCATGGCCATCGCGCTGCAGCGCGCCGGTGACGAGCGCAAGGTGGTGGCGGTGATCGGCGACGGCGCGATGACCGCCGGCATGGCCTACGAGGCCTTGAACCACGCCGGCGGCATGGGCCAGGAACCGAACCTGCTGGTGATCCTCAACGACAACCGCATGTCGATCTCCGAAGCGGTCGGCGGGGTCACCAAGATGCTCGGCCGGATGAGCGGCAGCAAGACCCTCAATGCGATCCGCGAGGGCGGCAAGAAAATCCTCGGCGACAAGAAGAGCAATCCCACCGCGCGTTTCGTGCGCCGCTGGGAAGAGCACTGGAAAGGCATGTTCGTGCCCTCCACGCTGTTCGAGGAGATGGGCTTCCACTACACCGGGCCGATCGACGGCCACGACCTGCCGGCGCTGATCGGTGCGCTGAAGACGCTGAAGACGCTGAAGGGTCCGCAGCTGCTGCACGTGATCACCACCAAGGGCAAGGGCTACGAACTGGCCGAAGGCGACCAGATCGGCTACCACGCGGTCGGCCCGTTCGATCCCAGCAAAGGCCTGGTGTCCAAGCCGGGCGCCAAGGCGCCGACCTATACCGACGTGTTCGGCGAATGGATCTGCGACATGGCCGCCGCCGAACCGGCGCTGCTGGCGATCACCCCGGCGATGCGCGAAGGCTCAGGCCTGGTGCGCTTCAGCAAGGAATACCCGCAGCGCTACTTCGACGTGGCGATCGCCGAGCAGCATGCGGTGACGCTGGCCGCGGGCATGGCCACGCAGGGTGCCAAGCCGGTGGTGGCGATCTATTCGACCTTCCTGCAGCGCGGCTACGACCAGTTGGTGCACGACGTGGCGGTGCAGAAGCTCGACGTGCTGTTCGCGATCGACCGCGGCGGCGTGGTCGGCCCGGACGGCGCCACCCATGCCGGCAACCTGGACCTGAGCTTCCTGCGCTGCGTGCCGCATATGGTGGTCATGGCCCCGGCCGACGAGGCCGAGTGCCGGCAGATGCTCAGCACCGGACTGCAGCACGCCGGCCCGGCCGCGGTGCGCTATCCGCGCGGCACCGGCCCCGGCGTGGCGCCCGGCACGGCGCTGGACACGCTGCCGATCGGCAAGGCGCAGGTCCGCGTCCAGGGCGCCACGCTGGCGCTGCTGGCGTTCGGCGCGACCGTGGCCGCGGCCGAACAGGTCGGCCGCGAACTGGGCCTGAGCGTGGTCAACATGCGCTTCGTCAAACCGCTGGACCGCGCGCTGCTGCTCGAGCTTGCCCGCAGCCACGACGGCTTCGTGACCATCGAGGACAACGTGGTGGCCGGCGGCGCCGGTTCCGGCGTGGCCGAACTGCTCAATGCCGAAGGCGTGCTGCGCCCGGTGCTGCACCTTGGCCTGCCCGACGCGTTCCAGCACCACGCCAGCCGCGAGCAGTTGCTGGCCGAAGCCGGCATCGACGCCGCCGGCATCCGCGCGGCGATCCTGGCGCGCTGGCCGCAGCTGGCGGCCAGCGCCAACGCAGCGCGTAGCGCCGCCGGCTGAGCGCGGCGCACTTCGGCACTTCAGGTGGTGCGGCGTCGCCAGGCCAGCGGCGCGCCGCACAGTGCCGGACTCAAGGCGCGATCACCTCGTAGCCGCGTGCGCGCAGCCGGTCCAGCGGACCGTCTGGCTCCTGCAACCCCTGCATCGACAGCACCGCGAAGCTGGAGCGGTTCTGCGCCAGCGCCCGCTCGGCCGCCTCCATCCATTTGCCCAGCGCCCGCTGGCGCACATCGCCCAGGCCCAGCTTGCGCGCGACCGCCGCCTCGCCGACCGCGTCCATGCACACCCGATACTGGTCGTTGCCCGGTAGCTTGCCGAGCGCGTCGAGATCGCCCTCGGACCAGGCATTGGCGCGCTGCCGCATCGTTTCCAGGTCGCTTTGGATGACCTGCAGGGTGCGCGCGAAGCAGTTGCGGTCGTTCAAGGCCGTCGCGCGGAATTCCTGCAGCGCGCGCTTGGCGTCGGGCACTTTCACTTCCACCACCACCGGCACGATCGGCACCTTGGCGCGCTTGGCCGCGCGCTCGATCACCGGCTGCACGACGCTGGCCATGCTCAGCCCGGACTTGCGCATCGCCGCCTCGTACAACTCCTGCGCGGCGAACACCGGCCGCCACTTTTCCACGCTGGCGTCGCGGCCCAGGTAGCGCGCCTTCAGCGGCAACCATTGCGCGTACAGGTCGGCCGGCAGTATCTGCTGCAGGGTCTTGTCGTCCGGGTTGCGCCGCGCCTTCAGTAGCGACGGCAGCAACAGCATGCTGCGGAACAACCCAAGGTTCGAGGACAGCGACAGCGTCGGCGCCGCGATGACCTGCTGCGACTGGCCGATCACCCGCTCCACCTCGCCCGACGCCCACTGCATGCGCTTGGGCAACGGCGACACCGTGCCCAGGATCCACAGCACGTGGTCGCCGCGGCGCACCTGCCACAGCCCGGGACCGGGCTGCTGGCCGGTCACCAGCACCGCCTCCAGATCGACCACCGGCGCGGCGGCAGGCGGCGCCGGCGGTACCGGCGGATGCGCGGCGGCGGCCAGGCCCGCGAACGCCAGCAGCATTGCCGCACACACGCCTCTCACCGCACTCGTCCAGCGCATCGCGACACTCTCCAGGAATTCTGACCGGCGCCGACGATCCGGCGCGGCGCGAAGATATCAGCCCGACAGCTTGGGCAGGTAGGCGGCCAGCGGATCGGTGGCGGGCAGCAGCTCGAAGCGCTCCCACAGGAATCCCGGCGTCACCACGCAGCGCACCAGGCTGTAGTCGTCCAGCGGCCGCGCCGCTTGCCAGCTGCCGGCCGGGATCACCACCGATGGCAGGCCGCCGCGCTCGCTGGCGTCCATCCGGTAGCGCTGCAGGCCATGCTGCGGATCGAAGCTCAGCAGTTCCAGCGCGCCGCCCTCCTCCCATTGCCAGGTTTCGTCGGCATCGATCCGGTGCCAGTCGCTGCACTCGCCGCGCACCAGCAGGAAGCGGATCGCAGTGCAGGCCGGACGCGTGACGCCCTCGTGCTGGACCTGCAGCGCGGAGGTGTGCACGCGCGCATAACGCCCGCCCTCCGGGTGCGGCAGCAGCGACAAGTCGCGCAGCAAGGTGGCGATACGAATGGACGATTTCGTAGACATGACCCAGTTTAGGGCCTGTCGGCGGGCTTGGGCTAGACCACCGACGCGTGCCGTTCCGGCGGTTGGCGGGCGCCGGCGAGTGCCGGCCCGCCTTGACTGACTAGCCCAGGCGCCGGCCGTTGCGCAGGCAGACCCCGAAGAACACCAGCAGGTCCCAGCTGTAGCGCTTGAGCAGGCGCCGCGGCTCGCGCAACAGGCGGTACATCCACTCCATGTGCAGTCGGCGCACCCAGCCCGGCGCCCGCTGCGCGTTGCCGGACAGGAAATCCAGCAGCGCGCCGACCCCGAACAGCAAGCGCGCATCCAACTGCGCGGCATGGTCGAGGATCCAGCTTTCCTGCAGCGGATTGCCGAACGCCACCAGCACCACGTCGGCGCCGCTGGCGTTGATGCGTTCGGTTAGTGCCGCGCCCGCGGCCGCGAACTCGGCGTAGCCGTCGCAGGTGCCGACCACGGTCTGGCCCAGCGTCTGCCGCAAGGTCTGCGCGGCGGTCTGGGCCACGCCGGGACGGCCGCCGAGCAGGAAGAAGCGCAGCGGCCGCCGGCTGTGCCGGCACAGGTACGGAATCAGGTCGGTGCCGTTGAGGTTGCCGGCGAAGCGGCGCCGGTGCACCAGCAGCGCGCCCAGGTCCATGCCGATGCCGTCGTTGACGATGCGCACGCCCGGCGCACGCAGGCGCTCGCGCAGCGCCTGGCACTGCACCACGAAGTTGGTGTTGGCGAAGAACACCTGGCGCTGCTCGCCGCGCGCCTGCGCCTGGAACAGCGCGTGCGCGAAGGCCGCTTCGGTGGTGCGCAGGATCGGATAGCCGCCCAGCGCCATCACCTCCTGCGGCTCGGAATGCGCATCACCAGAGGTCATGGGGGAAGCTGTCCAGGAGACCGCGCTGCACGCTATGCAGGTCGAACGGGGCGTTGCCGCCCAGGGCCAGGCACTCCTCGACGCTGTGGCCGGCATGCCACTGCGTGCGCCCGGTGCCGTAGTAGTAATCGTCGTACTTGAAGCGGTCCTCGCCGTTGCCCCAGTCCAGGTACACCGATGGCACGCCGTAGGCTTCGGCCAGGATCAGGCCGTGCAGGGAACTGGAGACCACCAGTTCGGCGGCCAGCAATTGCCGCACGAACCCGGCCGGTTGCCGGTTGGGCAGCACCAGTTGGTCCTTGTAGCGCGCGTATTTGTCCGACGGCTCGTTGAAGTGCGGCACGATCAGGAACGGCTGCCGCGTGGGCGGCGGCGCCAGCGCGTCGAGCGGAAAGAACAGCGGCATCAGCAGTCCCGGGTCGCCGTAGATCTCCGGCACCTGCAGCCCGCGTTCCTGCAGGAACGCGCGGGTCTTGGGCCCGCGCACGGCACGCACGTCCAGCGTGCGGAAGCGATGCCGGTCGGCCGGGATCTTGCCGTTGATGCCGCTGCCCCACACCGTGTCGCCATCGCCGGCGAAATGCAGCACCGAGCCGATCGCGATCAGGCGCTTGCGCTTGTCGCGCTTGTCCAGCAGGGTCCGGTCGCGCTGCGCCAGCACGTTGGACACGATGATCTTGGACAGGTGATCGCCGACGTTGATCTCCCCGTTCTTCGGCTTCCACCAGAACAGCGCGCGGCGTTCTTCGTAGTCGATCCATTTTTGCAGTGCGGACAATGCGAAATCCTCCCTTGTGTACGCGAACGCCGTTCGCGGGCGAGCAAGCTCCGTGTCAGGCGGGGTCGCCTGCGAAAAGCCGGGTTTCCGGATAGGCCGACGGATCCAGGACGCGGTCGGTGGTCTCGGACCAGCTCAGGCATTGGCGGTGGCGCACGTGCGGCGCATGCAGCGCTTTCTCGATCGCCGCGACGATCGAGGCCTCGTCGCCCGGGGTATAGCCGAAGCGCGATTGGTAGCTGCCGACCACCGCGTTCGGACACACCGCGGGCAGCCCGAAGAAGTCGTACTGCAGCAGCTTCATCGAGCTGTCGGCCAGATACACCGGCACCTGCTCCGAGGCATAGGGCGCGATGCCGAAGCGTGCGTGCTTGATGTAGCCGATGGTCTCGGCGTGCTTCATCTCGCCGTACACCACCACGTTGTCGCCGTAGCCCGGCGCGCGGCCCATGCCCGAGCCGATCACGTGGAAGGTGACCTGCGGGAAGGCGCGGCTGGCGACGACGAAGAAGTCCGGATCGAACAGCATCGAACCGACCGCCACCGCATGGATGCCCTCGCCGTACGGCGACGGATCGCCGAGTGTGTCCAGGTTGTGGTCCACGCCATGGCCGACGTGGAACACGTTGTGGCGGCTGGAAATCTCATCGGCCATCGCCGGCGACACCAGCGCGATCACGTCCAGGCTCGGCGCCACGCGGTCGAACTCGCGCTCGATGAAATCGGCGACGTTGATCGTGCTCAGGCCGTCGGAGGCGCGGTAGACCTTGCGCGCGGTCGGATTGATGCGTGCCGCCAGCTCGATGAAGGCCACCGCGATGCCGCTTTCGAACACGATCACATCCGCTTCCTGCATCCAGCGCAGCAGCGTGGCCGGCGGCTTGGCCGCGTACAGCTTGAACATCAGGTCTTCCAGCGGCCGCAGCCAGCGCCGCCGCGTGTTGAACGGATGCACGGGCGCGCGCCACAGGTAGCAGTCCACGCCGTTGTGGGTGACCACGGTGTTGGCGGTGGCGTCCAGCGGCAGCCGCAGGTCGCCCTTCATCCGCGACAGCAGGCTGTAGCGCAGCGAGAAGAAGCGCGTGGTGCCGCGCTTGGCCAGTTCGTCGGCGATGAAATGAATATTGGCGCGGCGCGGCGTGCGGTAGTCGTGCGCCGACAGCACCAGATAGCACGGCGGGCGTCCGGCAAGGGCCGCGGCCGGTGCCGCGGCGAGCGTCGCCGATGCGGAAGAATCGCTCATGCCATCGCTCCTTTGCGGTAGAGGGTTGTCGGGAAAATCGCCGGATCGCGGGTCATCGTTTGGCCCTGGCATCGCGCAGCAAGGTGCGCATGTTGAGGATCGCCATCACGTCGCGGCGGAACGCCGGCCACAGCGCGAACACCAGCACGCAGCCCAGCGCCATCGCCGCGCCGCCCACCGCCAGTTGCTGCCACAGCGAACTGCCGCCCCACTGCTGCGCGGCGAAGTACGCCGCCACGCCGGCCGCGCCGTAGCCGAGGATCGCGCGCAGGCCGTTGTTGAACAATTCCAGCGCCGGCACCTGCGGCGCCACCTTGGCGATCCAGATCACCGACAGCGGCCACATCACCAGCAGGCCCAGCGTGTAGCCGACGGTCACGCCCATCACGCCCCAGGCCGAGCCGGCGAAGATGCAGGCGATCAGCATCACCCGCCCAACCACCGAATACACCAGCTGTTCGCGCATCAGGCCATGCGCCAGGAACACCCAGTAGGTGGCGTAGGACGCGGTCTGGAAGATGCCGCCGAGGGTCAGCACCTGGAACAGCGGCACCGCCGGGCGCCATTGTTCGCCGAGCACCAGCACGATCAGCGGCAACGCCAGCGCGCAGGCGCAGGAGAACAGCGCCACGATCAGATGCACCATCACCGTCTGCCCGCGCAGCAGGAAGCTGCCGAAGCGCGGCGGATCGTCCTGCAGCTGCGACAGCACCGGCAACGCCACCGAGGTGGCCGGCGCATTGATCTGGTTCAGCGGCATCATCAGCAGCTGGAACGCGCGGTTGTACAGGCCCAGCGCCTCGGCGCCGATGCGGTGGCCGATGATCACCTGGCCGACGTTGCGGCTGGCATAACCGAGCAGCTGCGCGGCCATCAGGTTCCAGCCGAAGCTCAGGAACGCGCGCATCGGCGCGTCGCGGCGATAGCCGCGCGGCAGCCAGCGCGCGCAGGCGCCGGCGATCGCCAGGTTGACCAGCGCCTGCACCACCTGCTGCCAGACCAGCGCCCAGTAGCCGTAGCCGGCCAGGGCCACGCCGACGCCGGCGATCAGGCCCATCACCTGCGCGCCCACATCGCTCAACGACACCTGGCCGAAGCGCAGCCCGCGGCTGAGATGCGCGCGGTATTGGGTGGTCATGCCGTTGAGCAGGAAGGTCACCGCCAGCGCCTGCGAGATGCCCAGCAACGCCGGTTCGCGATAGAAGTGCGCGATCCACGACGAGGACAGGAACACCACGATCGCCAGCACCAGGCCGATGCCGCTGTTGATCCAGAACAGGTTGTCGCGCTGCTCGCGGCTGACGTGCTTGGCCTGGATCGCGGCCGAGGACAGGCCGAAGTCGCGCAGGATCTCGGCCATGCCGACGATCGCGGTGACCATCGCCATCAGGCCGTAGTCGTACGGCGTCAGCAAGCGCGCCAGCAGCACGATGCCGCCGAACTGCACCACCATCTTCGCCAGCTGCCCGGCCATGGTCACCGCGGCGCCACCGGCCGCGCGCGAACCCAGGCTGCGCTCCGGCGGCGCGGCGGGACCCGGGGTTTCGGTCGTGCTCATGCCCGTGCCTCGCTGCGCACGCCGCGCGCATCCAGATAGCTGCGGTAGTGCTGCACGCCGATCGCGCTCCAGTCGCGCCGCGACAGGTCGGGCACCGCGTCGGCGGGCAGGCGCTGCGCCTGCGCCAACGCGTCGGCCAGCTGCGCGGCATCCAGCTCGCCGCGATACAGCAGCACCCACTGCGGCCCGACCTCGCCGGCGATCGCCGCCGTGGCCTCGTTCCACGGGGCCAGTACCGGCCGCGCCAGCGACAGGGCCAGCAGCAACGTGCCGGAGTTGTGCATCTGCCGATACGGCAACACCACCAGTTCGGCCTCGCCGACTTCGCGCGCCAGCACCTCGTCTTCCACGTACTGCAGGCGCGCGCTGATCCGCGGATCGGCGGCGCAGGCCTGTTCGACCACGGCGCGGATATCAGAATTGATCGGATTGCCGGCAATGCGCAGGCTCAGCGCCGGATCGGGCAAGGCCTGCAGCGTCGCGACCAGGGTTTCCACGCCCTTGTACGGGCGCAGCAGGCCGAAGTGCAGCAGCCGTCCCGGCACCCGGGGCGGCTGCGGCATCGCCGCGTACCAGTCGCGGTAGTGGCCGTGCAGGATCGTGTCGGTGGCCGGCGCACGCTCCGGCGTGGTCGCGTTGATGCGGATCCAGCGCGCGGTCAGGCGATCGGTCCAGCGCAGCAGCAGCCGTTCGCGCCAGCCCTTGTCCTCGTGCGGGGCCACGTTGTGCAGGGTGCGCACCAGCGGCACGCCGCCGAGCTTGAGCCGCAGCAGCAACAGCGCCATGCACGCCTGCTTGGCCAGCGTACCCACGGCGGTGGGGTGCCGCATCATGTATTCCGGCCAGTGCACGTGCAGCACGTCGTAGCGCGACAGCAGCGCCGCACGCATCGAGAAGAACCGCAACTGCACCTGCTGCGGCAATGCCGCGTACAACTGGGTCAGGTACGGATTGGTGGTCGCGCTCGGCCGTTCGGTCGACAGCAGCACGGTGACCGGCGGGCCCGGCACGCGCGCATCGCCGCTGCAACGCGGTTCGCCGCTCATCGCGCGCCCTCCGTCTTGCCCAGCACCGCGCGGTATTCGTCCAGATAGGCGCCGACCACATGCTCCCAGTCGTAGCGCTGCGCATAGGCCATGGCCGCCTGCCGCTGCGCGGGGAACGTCGCGTCGGTGGCGGCGGCATAGGCTTGTACCGCGGCGGCGGCGCGCTGCGGATCGGCCGGATCCAGCAGCACGCCTTGCGCCGATTCGCGCACCAGCCGCGCGAACGGCGGAATATCGCTCAGCACCGGCAACAGGCCGGCGCTCATCGCTTCGACCGCGGCCAGGCCGAAGCCTTCGTGACGCGACAGGCACACGAAGTACTGCGCGCTGCCGAGCAGCTGCGCCAGTTCCTCCTGCGACGGCGCCACGCGCAGCTGCACGCGGTCCTGCAGGCCGCGTTCGGCGATCGCCTGCAGCAGATCGGCCTGGGTGAAGTCGTATTCGCGCCCGGCCACGATCAGCTGCCAGGCAGGATCCTGCGCCGCCAGCGCGCGCAGCAGGTCCAGCGTTTCCAGCAAGCCCTTGTTGACCGACCAGCGCCCGAAATAGATCAGCGTGCGCCCCGGCGTGGCGCTGCCCTGCCCGGCGAACTTGCTCACATCCACGCCGTTCTCGATCACCCGCAGCCGCTGCGGCGCGACCACCGCCGAGAACACCTGGCCATCGTTCTCGCTGGTCGCCACGACCCGCGCGTAGGCCCAGGCCGAGGCACGGGTCAGCGTCTTGAACCACAGCATCTTCAGCCGCGAGGCATAGGTGGTGTGGAAGAAGCCGCCATGGGTGGAGACGATCATCGGCGTGCCGTGCAGCACCCGGGTCAAGGCCAGGAAGTCGTAGAAGAAATCGATGCCGTGCACGTGCACCAGATCGGCGCCGCGCAGCGCGGCCAGCACCTTCGGCGCCAGCGGATAACGCGAGGACCCGCGGAACGGTAGCCGCACGATCGGCACGCCCTGATACGCATCGCGCTGCGCGAGCCGTTCCTGCGGCCGGGTGAAGACCCGGTCCAGGGTGACCACCTCGATCTGGTCGCGGCCCTGCTGCAGATGCCGGCGCGCGATGTTGAGCACGACCTCTTCCATGCCGCCCACCGACGGATGGAACTGGCGCACGACGTGAACCACCTTCATTGCGCGCTCCCGCGAGACCACATACAGCATTGCGATAGCGGCATCAGCTCGCCTCCTGTCTTGCCGGCTCGCGCCGCAGCCCGATCATCCACGGCGCCACACGCACGATCACCGCGCGCATCGGCACGCTGGCGAGTACCGCCACCACGCTCACCGACACCGCCCAAGCCGGCCCCCAGGCATCGCCGCGAACCAGGCCGGTACGGCTGGCCAGGCCGGCCATGACCGAGAACAGCAGCGTATGCGTGCACAGGATCAGCAAGGTGTTGCGTCCGATCCACTGCACCCACGCCCACTCCTGCACCAACCGCGCTGCGCACAGCGCCATCGCGCTGCCGAGCAGGCTGGCGGCGAGGAAGCCGAGCGGCGAATGGCCGAACTTCATCATGTTCACGTCCACCCGGCCGTTGTTCCAGGCGATCGCGAACCACGCCGCGCCGAGCAGCAATGCCGCCAGCGCGTTGCCCATGCGGCTGGTCGGAAGCAGGCCGCTGCGCTTGGCTGCGGCCGCGCCGATCGCGAAGAAACACAGCGACACCGGTAGTACATCCAGCGCAAAAGGAAGCCGGTAATCCTGGGTCGGGAACCAGATCGCCCAGCCCCAGGCCAGCAGCAGCGACAACACCGCCAGCACTTCCAGCGACAGGCGCCGGCGCAGGTACAGATAGCTCAGCGTGGTCACGAACAGGGCCGGCAGGAACCACAGCGCAGGCATCACGTAGAGCTTGGGGCCGATGCCGCTGACCAGGCCCAGCAACGGTTCCCACCAAGGCCGGTCGCCCCACAGCTGCGCCTTGGAACCGATGTTGCGGGTCAGCATCCAATAGCCATACGCGACCAGGAAGAACGCCAGATACGGCAGCAACAGGCTGCGCGCCAGCTTGGTCCAGGTCGCCATGCCCAGCGGCCGCTTGCCGAACGCCTCGCCCACCCAGCCGGACAGCACGAAGAACATCGGCACGTGGAAGCTGTAGGCCAGGATCACATAGGCATGCGGGATGCCCTTGGCGTGGCCGAACACCACCAGCAGGATCGCCAGCGCCTTGGCCGCGTCGATGCGCGCATCGCGCGTACCGCGCACGCCGCTGCGCGCCGGCTGCTCGGCCAGCACCGTCTGCAGGGCAGGCGTGGAGGCGCTCATGTCGCCACCGCCGCACGCGGCGTGGTGTCGGTTGCCAGCGGCAACGCAGCCGCCACTGCGCGCCGCGGCACCATCTGCCACAGGCAGCCGCAGACGAACCACCACAGCGCCGCGGTCTTGATCGAGAAGTAGCCGTTGGAGACCAGCAGGCTCAACGCGAACGCGAAGATCAGCAGGTTCTTGAACAGCTGGCCCTCGATCGTGCGCATCAGCATCGCGAACGAATAGGCGAGCAGGAACGCCAGCACCAGCACCACCGACTGCGAGGAGATGAAATAGGCGATGCCGCTGTCGAAATACTTGTACGGCGTGTCGAAATCCAGGCCCAGCCACGCTTCGGCGGTCATGTTGCGGATCGAGTACACGGTGAAGAACACCCGTCCCAGGGTGGTGTCCTCATAGCTCTGGATGCCGGACGCCCACACCATCAGCCACGCGCCAAGCAACACGCCGAAGAAGATCAGGAAGCCCAGGCGCTGGTCCATGCGCAGCAGCAGCGGGGTCAGCGCCACCATCATCACGCAGGTGCCGGCGGCCAGGCGTCCGTCCGAGGCCACGATCAGGAAGCCGATCATCGCCACCGACGCGGCGATGCCCACCGGCCGCATCCAGCGCCAGAAGGTCAGCAGGATCGCGGTGAAGAAGATGATGAAGTTGCCCATCGTCACCGGCTCGATGAACACCGAAGAGGCGCGCGGCAGGTTGGAGGACGGCAGGAAGTTGCGTGCACCGGGCCGGGTCGCGCTGACGAACAGATTGCTGTCCTGGTTCCAGAAGCTCGACGCGCTGGCGCCGCGCGCATTGACGAAGTAGCTCTTCGGGTTGACCACGTCGCCGTAGACCTTGGGCAAGGCCAGCTCGAACGCCGCCACCAGCGACACGATCAGCGCCATGCGCAGAAAAAGTTTGGGCAGCGAACCGGTATAGGCCGCGCCCAGCACCAGGAACGCGAACGGAATCAGCGCATCGCGGAAGAACTTGGGGTCGATCGACCAGACCAGGAACAGCCGCACCAGCATCAGCAGCGCCAGCAGGCCGATGCCGGTGAACACCATCGCCGTGCGCTTGCGATCCAGCGACCACAGGCCGATCAGGAAGCAGGCGCCGTAGATCGCCAGTTCCGCGACATAGGTCATCGCCGGGCTGACCCGGAACACCTTGGCGTTCACCACCGCGAGCAGGAAGTTGTAGCCGATGGCGAACAGCAGCACCAGCTCGATCAGAAGATTGTGGCGCTGCTCGCGCAGCGTCATCGGCGGCGCAGCGATGGCGGCGTTCAGCACGCGGCACCTCGCTGCGCGACGCGACGCGCCACGCGTTGCGACAACGGCCGGCGCCACGCACCAACGGCGGCACGCCGAGCGCGCACGGGACTGTGGCAAGCGACCTCGATGGCGCTGCGGCACCCGGCCCAGCCGCCGCCGTCCCCGCCAACGGCGGCGACGACGGGGCGGCGCCGGCAGTGGGGACGGTCGGCGCGATAACGGTACATCGGGCGCATCAGTAGGCGGTCTTCTGCCCGAGCACCTTCACTGCGGTGAGCACGATGATCCGCGTATCCAGCCACAGCGACCAACGCCGGATGTAATCCAGATCGTATTGGATGCGCTTCTTCATCGTCCGCAGCTCCGGCGTCTCGCCGCGGAAACCGTTGACCTGGGCCCAGCCGGTGATGCCCGGCTTGACGTAGTGCCGCTGCATGTAATGGTTGATCAGCTTTTCGTAGTGGGTGTTGTGCTGCGCCGCATGCGGACGCGGCCCCACCACCGACATGCTGCCGCCGAGCACGTTGAACAGCTGCGGCAGTTCGTCCAGGCTGCTGCGGCGCAGGAACGCGCCGAACGGGGTGACCCGGCTGTCGCCGCGCTTGGCCTGCACCACCACGTCGCTCGGCTCCTGCTGCACGCGCATCGAGCGGAACTTGTACATGTAGAACTCGCGCCCGCCCAGGCCATGGCGGCGCTGGCGGAAGAACACCGGACCCGGCGAACTCAGCTTCACCCCCACCGCGATCGCCAGCATCACCGGCCACAGCATCGCCAGCGCGGCCAGCGCCACAACCTTGTCCTGCAGCGCCTTGGCAACCACGAAGTAGGTGTTGCGGTCCACCCCGCCCTGGCGCAGGTTGATCACCGGCACGTTGCCGATCTGGTCGCCGGACTGGTTGAGCATGCCGAAGTCGAACAGGTCCGGGATCAGCCTGACCTGGATCGGATAGCGGTCCATCTGCTGCAGCAGCTGCTTGATGTGATCGCGCTCGCCCAGCGGCAGCGAGATCCACACCTGCTCGACCTCGTTGTTGTTGAGGTAGTCGATCAGCGATTCCGGCGTGCCGGCCCCCAGGCACTGCAGCTTCTTTGGATGATCGGCCACCGACAGGTCGTAGTCGCTGCTGAAATAGCCGACCAGTTGCATGCCCACCCAGGGATTGCGGCTCAGGTAGTTGTGGATCTTGACCACCGGATGGCGCAGGCCGACCACCACCACGCGCTGCACGTCCACGCCTTCCGAGCGCAGGTGGTTGAGCACGCCGCGCACCATGGTGCGCGAGACCAGCAGCGTAGCCAGGCTGGTGGCGAACCACAGGCCGATCCACAGCCGCGAGACCTGCTGCCCGAACTGGACCACGAAGGCATGCACCGCGAACAGCGCGAACACGCCGCCGCAGGCCAGGCTCAGCACCATCATCTCGCGCATCAGGCCGCGGCCGCGCCAGCTGCGGTACAGCGGGAACAGCGCGAAACAGATCACTGCGTACAGCAGCGTGGTGCCGATCGCGACGCGGTAGGACGCCTCCGGCATCCAGTTGCCGAACAGCAGGCGGTGGGTCAGCAGCGCACCGGCGACGATAACCGTCAGATCCGACACGCGCAGCAGAATGTCCGCGGCGGCTGCATATTTGGACAGCAGGCGGGGGGACGAAGTTGTATAGGTGGCGCTACTCAGGTCTGCCAGAAGCATGGTCGGGATTCCCATCCAAACTCGGTCGGTGGCATGCGGGGGAACATGCGACGTATGCGAGCCTCGATCTCATCTGCCAGTGGACCGCTGCGGTGCCTTCCTCACCGACCCCAGGTCCACGGCAGCCCGTGTTTATTTCAACAGAACCGCGACTGCGTACAACCGGTCAGGAAAATAATGGAACACCTCTGTACTTAGCTGAACCACGTATCACCTCTCTGAAGAATTTGCGTAGGAAACATGACGATGTGCCTGCGTCGTCGCATCGGTCGCGACCGCGGTCACGGCGCATCGCAGCAGGCGTCGCGCCGCGCGCTTCATGCCGCGGCCGCCTGCGCTTCGCGCAGGAAATAGCGGATCAAGGCGATGGCGATCGCCGAGAACAGGCCGAACACGAATGCCAGCGCCAGGTTCAGCAAGGTCTTCGGCGAACTCGGCTTGCCCGGCACATCGGCGCGGTCGACGATCGACACGTTGTTGGTGCCGACGTTGCCGGCCACGCCGATCTCCTTGTAGCGCTGCAGCAGCGCGTCGTAGAGCTGGCGGTTGGTGTCGGCTTCGCGCCGCAGCATGTTGTAGCGGATGCTGCGGGTCTGCAGATCCAGCTCGTCGTTCTTCAGGCTGGAGATGCGTTCGGACAACAGCGTCTCCTGCTGTCGCGCCGCTTCGTAATCGTTCTTCAGGCCGCTGCGGATGTTGGCGATCTCATTGCCGATCTGGCGCTTGGTCTCGGCGATCTGGTTCTGCAGGCGCTGCATCTCCGGGTAGCCGGGCTGGAAGGTGGCCAGCTTCTGCTGATAGTCGGCGGCCAGCTTGGCCTGCTCGGCGCGCAGGCTCTGGATCAGCGGGCTGCTGATCACCTGCGGCAGGCCCAGGCCGTCGCCGATCCCGGCCTGGCGCCAGGCCGACTCGGCCTTGATCCGCGCATCCTGCGCGGCGGCCAGGCGCACGTTCAACTCGCTCATGTTCTGCGTCGGCAGCGACGGCTTGTCGTCGCCCAGCGACACGATCTGCTCCTTGCTGGAGTAGTCGACCGTGTTCTTCTCCGACTCTTCCACCTTGTCGCGCAGCTGCTCCAGCCGCTCGGACAGGTACTTGGCGGCGAACGAGGACGCCTGCAGGCGCCGCTCCTGGGTCGAGGCGATGAACATCTTGGCGTAGGTGTTGGCCACGCGCGTGGCCAGCACCCGGTCGGGCGAATCGAAGTTGATCCGAACCAGCCGCGAATCGCGCACCGGCTCGATCGTCAACGCGTCCAGCACCGGGCCGACCAGCGCGTTCTCGGCGGCGGCGGCGCGCGCCTCCGGCGACGGGGCACGGCCATCGCCATTGCCCTGCAGCTTCTCCAGCGCCTCGTCGACCAGCGGCTTGAACGCCGGGTCCTGGGTCAGTCGGGCCTCGCGGATCACCGCGCGGGCCAGCGAGCGGCTGCCGAGCAGTTCGTACTGGGTCTGGTAGAAATCGCGATCCTGCGGCGATTCCACCGGCATCAGGTTGGCCACGTTGGTGACGTTCAAGGACTCGCGCTCGATCTGCAACACGCTGGTGGCGCGGTACTTGGGCGTCATCAATAACGTTACCAGCAGCGCCAGCGCGACGACCGCCACCGTGATGCCGACGATCAGCCAGCGCTGCCGGTACAGGGCGTTCCAGTAGTCCAGCAGGCTGATGTCGGCCGGGCTCAGCGGCGCCGAGGAGGTGGTACGGGTGTGCATGCTCGAGGAACTCATCGGTATGCCCGCCAGACCATGACGAACGGGGTCAACTGCACCATGGTGCGCAGCACCACGAGCGCATCGGAGCGGTACACCACGACGATGTCGCCGCCGTAGATTTCAGGATCCGGCGAGGCGCCCTTCTGGATATCGCGCAGATCGAAACGGGCCAGCATCTTCTGCCCGCCGACGTTGCGGAACACCACGATGTTGCCGCGGCTGGCCACATCGCTGACGCCCTTGCCCAGCGACAGCGCCTGCTGCAGGGTCAGCGCCGAGCCGGCGATCGGGTAGATGCCCGGCTCGCCCACCGCACCGGTGACGGTGACCCGGTTGCCGGTGAATTCGTCGACCAGCACCGACACCTGCGGATTCTGCAGATAGCCATTGCGGTAGCGTTCGGTGATGTCCTTCTGCAAGGCGTTGGCGCTGAGCCCGGCGGCCTTGATGTCGCCGACCAGCGGCAGCGAGATGCGGCCCGCGTTGTCGACCCGCACCTGGCGCTCCAGGTCGTCCACCTGGAATACCTTGATCGTCAGCAGATCGCCGGGGCCGAGCAGGTACTCCGGCTGTCCCATGGAGGCGGCCAGCGGATCGCCTGGCGGCAATTCCGTCAGCATCTTCGGCCCGGCGCTACTGCAGCCAGACAGGAAGACCAGACAAGAAAGGGCCAAACACAATGCCCAGTTGAACGTACCGGAGAGTTTACCCATGCGTGATGCAGACGCCCTCTGTCGAGTGGTTTTGGGAACGCCGCACTCCTCTATCCGGCCAGCGCTCCATCACCGGTCGGGCAAGACGATTGCAGTGTCATTTCCTGCCTGGGACGACTGCCCGGGCCAACAGCGAAGCCTCGTGTTGCAGTGCACTATGGCACAGCTACCCGTCCTCACCAAGCCATCTTGCGGCATTTTTTTGACGCTATACCGCGTGGATTCAAGTACATGTCCGAATATTCAGCATGACGAACGAAGCCGCGTCGCAAAATACACGACGTTAACGTGACGCATGTCAAGGCGTTGACGGCCCTCGTCCGCAGTTCTCTGCCGGATTTCCGTCCTGGCCGTCGCAGGTCCTGCGGCGGCTCCGGCAGGCATCGCATCGACGCGGATGCGTTTGTCTACACCTTCGTCCGAACCGAACTGACCGCCCTATCGGTATCGGGCCGGCATCGGCTGAGCGGGCAATCGGCGACCGCCGCATGGGCGTTCATTACGACGACTTCCTGCCGCGGATTCCCGCAGCTGCCGGCTGCGTACCTGTAGCCGCACAGGCCGCCCAAACCCCGCAAAACGAAAAAGGCCCATGTCGCTGACATGGGCCTTCGAAGATGGTCGGGGTAGCCGGATTTGAACCGACGACCACTAGTCCCCCAGACTAGTGCGCTACCAGGCTGCGCTATACCCCGGTAAAAACATCCGCCGTTGCGGCGGTCACGCCTTGCGGCGAGCTGGCGATTATAGCGGGATTGGCGCGGCCATTCCTAGCCGGTTGCGCCGTTGCCGCTCAGCGCCGCAGCAACTGCAGCACTTCTTCCAGTTCCTGCCGCACCTGCTTGATGATCTGGTTGCTCAGCGCCGACTCCTGCTTGGCGCCCTCGCCCTCCAGGCGCAAGCGCGCGCCGCCGATCGTATAGCCCTGTTCGTACAGCAGGCTGCGGATCTGCCGCACCATCAGCACGTCGTGGCGCTGGTAGTAGCGGCGGTTGCCGCGGCGCTTGACCGGTTCCAGGCTGGGGAATTCGGTTTCCCAGTAGCGCAGCACGTGCGGTTTGACGTCGCACAGCTCGCTGACCTCACCGATGGTGAAGTAGCGCTTGGCCGGAATCGGCGGAAGTTCGCGGTTACTGCCCGGGTCCAGCATAAGCCTCCACTCGCTCCTTGAGCTTCTGTCCCGGGCGGAAGGTCACCACCGTCCGCGCCGAGATCGGGATTTCTTCGCCGGTCTTGGGATTGCGACCGGGCCGTTGGTTCTTGCGGCGCAGATCGAAGTTGCCGAAACCGGACAGCTTCACCTGCCGTCCCTGCTCCAGCGCATCGCGCAGCACATCGAAGAAAGCATCGACGAATTCCTTGGCCTCGCGCTTGTTCAGCCCAACTTCGTCGAACAACCGTTCGGCCATTTCCGCTTTGGTCAACGCCATTGCCCTGCTATCCCCTACGTCTCAGCCGCGAATCCGCGCATCGTGTTCGCGCGCCAGCGCCGCCACTGCATCGGCGACCACGGCATCCACATCGCGATCCGTCAGAGTGCGCGAGTTGTCCTGCAAAATCAAGCCCATAGCGAGACTCTTGAAACCCGCCTCGACCCCCGGCCCGACGTAACGATCGAACAGCACCACGTCGCGCAGCAGCGGCCCGACCGCGCCGCGCACGCTGCTCGCCAGCGCCGACCAGGCCACCGCCTCCGGCACCAGGAAGGCCAGGTCGCGGCGGACCGACGGGAACCGCGACAGCTCGGCGGCCCGCGGCAGCGCGCGCGCCGCCAGCGGCGCCAAGTCCAGCTCGAAGCCGAGCACCTCCACGTCGATCTGCATGGCCTGCAGCAGGCGCGGATGCAGCTGGCCGATCCAGCCGATCCGCGCGCCATCGCGGTACACGTCGGCGGCACGGGTCGGATGCGCGAACTGCAGCGCCGACGGACGGTAGTCCAGGCGCGCGCCGGCGGCGCTGGCCAGTGCGTCCAGGTCGCCCTTCAGGTCGTGGAAGTCGACCTTGCGCGCCGGCAGGCCCCACTGCAGCGCCTCGGCATCACCGCACACCGCGGCCGCCACCCGCTGCGTCTCCGCTGGCGCAGCACCGGCCGTCGCCGCGGCCGCGAACACCTTGCCCAGCTCGAACAGGCGCACCCGCCCGGCCTGCCGGGCGACGTTGCGGCCCAGCGCCGCGACCAGCCCGGGCAACAGCGACGGACGCATCACCGCCAGTTCGGCGCTGAGCGGGTTGGCCAGCGCCACGCGCCGCTCATCCAGTCCCCACTGGTCCAGCAGCGCCGCATCGACGAAGGCGTAGTTGATGGTTTCCAGCATCTCGCGCGCGACCAGCTGGCGGCGCACGCTCAGTTCGTCCAGCTGCGTCTCGCTGCCCATGGCGATGCGCGAGGCGCCGCCCGGCAGCGTGGTCGGCAAGCGGTCGTAGCCGTGGATGCGCGCCAGCTCCTCGATCAGGTCCTCTTCCAGGGCGACATCGAAGCGGCGGCTGGGCGCGGTGACCTGCCAGCCATTGCCGGTTGCCACGACCTCCATGCCCAGCGCGCGCAGGATGCGCTCGACTTCGGCGTCGGCGATCTCGATGCCGAGCACGCGCACGATGCGCGCGCGGCGCAGCGTGATCGGCGCCGGCGTCGGCAGGTGCTCGCGCAACTCGGCCTCCACCACCGGGCCGGCGCGGCCGCCAGCCAGCTCCAGCACCAGCCGCGTCGCCAGTTCCAGCGCCGGCCGCGGCAGCGCCGGGTCCACGCCGCGTTCGAAGCGGTGGCCGGCGTCGGTGTGCAGGCCGAGCTTGCGGCCGCGGCCCATGATCGCCGCCGGCGCGAAGTGCGCGGCCTCCAGGAATACATGCCGGGTCGCATCGGTGACGCGGGTGTCGTGGCCGCCCATCAAGCCGGCCAGGGCGACCACGCGGTCGCCGTCGGTAACGGCCAGGAAGCCGTCGTCGAGCGTCGCGTCGCGGCCGTCGAGCAGTTTCAGCGTCTCGCCGGCGCGCGCGCGGCGCACGCCGACCGGACCGTGCAGCGTCTCCAGGTCGAAGGCATGCATCGGCTGGCCAAGTTCCAGCATCACGTACTGGGTGATATCGACCAGCAGCGACACCGGGCGCACGCCGCTGCGGCGCAGGCGTTCGGCCATCCACAGCGGCGTCTTCGCCGCCGGGTCGAGATCCTCGACGACGCGGCCGCAGTAGCGCGGCGCATCGCCGCCCGCCTGCAGGCGCACCTCGAGGCGGCGCTCGCTGGAAACGGCGACCGGCTCGGCCGCGAACGGCAGCACTTCGCTGGCGCAGGCCGCGGCCACGTCGTAGGCGATGCCGCGCACGCCGAAGCAATCGGCACGGTTCGGGGTCAGCTTGATCTCGATGCTGGCGTCGGGCAAACCGAGGTAGTCGCTCAGCGCCTGGCCGATCGGCGCGTCGTCGGGCAGTTCGAACAGGCCCGACGCATCGCTGTCCAGACCCAGTTCCTTGGCCGAGCACAGCATGCCGTTGGACTCCACGCCGCGCAGCTTGGCCGCCTTGATCGCGATGCCGCCGACCTGGGCGCCGACCAGCGCCAGCGGCGCGACCAGCCCGGCGCGCGCGTTCGGCGCGCCGCAGACGATCTGCAGCAAACCGCCCTGCCCCGCATCGACCTGGCACACCTGCAGCCGATCGGCCTCCGGGTGCCGCGTCGCTTCGACGATGCGCGCCACCACCACCTGCTGCAGCGATTCGCCGAGCGGCGTGACCTCTTCGACCTCCAGACCGATGGCGGTCAGGGTCGCGGCCAGTTCATCGCGCGTGGCCTGGATGGGGACGTGGCTACGCAGCCAGTTTTCGCTGAATTTCATTGAGGGGCCGGGAATCGAGAATGGGGAATGGGGAATCGAAAGAGCGGTCTACTGGATCAGAAACGGATGCGAGAAACGGGTCTTGGCGTTGCTTTTACCCATTCCCGATTCCCGTTTCCCGATTCCCAGCCCTCAGGCGAACTGCCTGAGGAACCGCACATCGTTCTCGAAGAACGCGCGCAGGTCGTTGACGCCGTAGCGCAGCATCGCGAAGCGCTCCACGCCCATGCCGAAGGCGAAGCCGGTGTAGCGCTCCGGATCGATGCCGACGCTGCGCAGCACGTTCGGATGGACCATGCCGCAGCCGAGCACTTCCAGCCAGCGGGTGCTGCCGTCGGGCTGCTGCCAGGCGATGTCCACTTCCGCGCCGGGTTCGACGAACGGGAAATAGCTGGGGCGGAAACGCATCTCGAAGTCGCGCTCGAAGAACGCGCGCACGAACTCGGACAAGGTGCCCTTGAGGTCGGCGAAGGTGGAATGCTCGTCGACCAGCAGGCCTTCGACCTGGTGGAACATCGGCGAGTGGGTCTGGTCGCTGTCGCTGCGGTAGACCTTGCCGGCGGCGATCATGCGCAGCGGCGGCGCATGCTCGCCCATGTAGCGCACCTGCACGCCGGAGGTATGGGTGCGCAGCAGGCGACCGTCGCCGAAGTAGAAGGTGTCGTGCATCGCCCGCGCCGGATGGTGCGGCGGGAAGTTCAACGCTTCGAAGTTGTGCCAGTCGTCCTCGATCTCCGGACCATCGGACAGTTCATAGCCCAGCCGCGCGAAGATCTCGGTGATGCGCTCCAGCGTGCGCGTGACCGGATGCAGCCCGCCGCGCTCGCCGCGCCGGCCCGGCAGGGTCACGTCGATGCGCTCGGCGGCCAGGCGCGCATCCAGCGCCGCGCCTTCCAGCAGCGCACGGCGTTCGGCCAGCGCCGCGGAGACCGCGTCGCGCGCCTGGTTGATCGCCTCGCCGGCCAGCTTGCGCTGCTCCGGCGGCAACGCGCCGAGCTGCTTCAGCTGTGCGGTGATGCTGCCGCTCTTGCCCAGCAGCGCGACCCGCAGCTGCTCCAGCGCTTCGGGACTGTGCGCCGCGGCGATGTCCGCCAGCGCCTGCCCACTCAGGGATTCGATCTCACTCATTGCACTCGCGCCTCAATATCAGCCGACCACCCGACCCGTACCCCGCGATCGGGAGAATCTCGATCACGGGAAAAACCCGATATCGGGATGCACAAAACGCAAAAAGGGGAAGGACTCGCGCCCTTCCCCTGCATGTTGGCGATGGCGCCTCGTTGGAAACCCGCACATGGATGTGCGGGCTCCTGCGAGGGACTCGCACTTATGCCGCCAGCGCGCCCTTCGCCTTCTCCGCCAAGGCGGCAAAGCCCTGCGCATCGTGCACGGCGATGTCCGCCAGCACCTTGCGATCCAGGGTGATGCCAGCCTTGAGCAGGCCGTTCATGAAACGACTGTAGCTCAGGCCGTTGATGCGGGCCGCCGCATTGATGCGGGTGATCCACAGCGAACGGAACACGCGCTTCTTCTGCTTGCGGCCGATGTAGGCGTACTGCTGCGCCTTGATCACCGCCTGCTTGGCGACGCGGAAGACCTTGCGACGGGCGTTGTAGTAGCCCTTGGCCAGGTTCAGAACTTTCTTGTGACGACGGCGTGCCTGGACGCCACGTTTTACTCGAGCCATGGTTCAGTCCTCAGAGGTAAGGCAGCATACGGTCAAGACGGCCAGCGTCCTCGGCACGAACATGATTCGTCTGCCGCAGGTTGCGCTTCCGCTTGGTCGCTTTCTTGGTGAGGATATGGCTACGGTTGGCGTGGCCGCACTTGTACTTGCCGGAGGCGGTCTTGCGGAAACGCTTGGCCGCCGCCCGGTTGGTCTTGATCTTGGGCATTGCAATGTCCTTGATGGTGTTTTGTCACTGGTCAGGGCGGTGGCTGCGCCACGCTTTCCGTCCGTGCCCGTACCGGCTTGTAAGCCCTTGATCCTCAAAGAATCAGGGCGGGTCCTATTGCCGCGTTGACGGCAAACCCGATGCACTGGGCCGCGCATTATGCCAGGGCTTGGAATGCCTTGCAAATCATGTATTTCGGTATGGGCGCTGGCGCGCCGGGATTCGGAAAGGCTGCGGCATCGGCGGGTGCTTGCGCACCATCGGACAGGGAGCGCTCGCTGTGCGCTGCTGCCTCAAACGGATACCGGCCCTGACCTGCGTGCGACACCTAAGGGGTGCAGCGAGCGCTTACCCCCCGGACAGCGGGCAGCCACGCGCGTCCACCATCTGATGGCCACGGCGACGATCGGAAAACGCGAAAGGCGCCGGCAGGCGCCCGACGGCGGCCGCGCTCCCGCACATGGGCGGGGGCGCGATCCTCAAGCTGCTGCGGTCAGCGCTTCTTCGGCGCGATCATCATCACCATCTGCCGGCCTTCCAGGCGCGGACGCGATTCGATGACGATGTCTTCGCCGAGGTCGGCCTCGATCCGCGACGCCATTTCGCGCCCGAGTTCCTGGTGGCTCATCTCGCGGCCACGGAAACGGATGTTGACCTTGACCTTGTCGCCCTCTTCGAGGAAGCGACGCATGTTGCGCAGCTTGATCTGGTAATCGCCCTCGTCCGTAACCGGACGGAACTTGATTTCCTTGATCTCGACCTGCTTGGTCTTCTTCTTGGCTTCGTTCGCCTTCTTCTGCTGCTCGAACTTGAACTTGCCGAAGTCCATGATCTTGCAGACGGGCGGATCGGCCTGCGGCTGGATCTCGACCAGGTCGAGCCCATCCTCTTCGGCCAGCGCCAGCGCTTCGTCGCGGGTCAGCACGCCGACCATCTCGCCGTCCTTGCCGATCACGCGAACGCGCGGGACACGGATCTCTTGGTTCTTACGGTTCTGTTTGTTGTCAGGGGTACTGATGTTGCAATCTCCCAGGGGAATCGGACCGACGCGGGCGGAGGCTCCGCCCGCATCGGGGTTGTCTTACGCCAGTTGCTCGGCGATCAGCCTTTCGGCGAAGGCGGCAACCGACATGGTTCCCAGATCCTCCCCCGATCGCGTGCGCACTGCAATGGCGCCGTTTTCCTTCTCGCGGTCGCCCGCCACCAACAGGTACGGCACCCGCTGCAGCGTGTGTTCGCGAATCTTATAGCCGATTTTTTCGTTCCGCAAATCGGCCTCGATGCGGAAGCCTTGATTTGCAAGGAGTTTCCGCACACTGTCTACATAGTCGGCCTGGGCATCGGTGATGTTCATCACCATTGCCTGCACCGGCGACAGCCAGGCCGGGAACGCGCCGGCATGGTGTTCGATCAGGATGCCGATGAACCGCTCCATCGAGCCGACGATGGCCCGGTGCAGCATGACCGGGGTTTGGCGCTGGCTCTGCTCGTCCACATACTCGGCGCCGAGGCGCTCGGGCATGAAGTAGTCGACCTGCATGGTGCCCAGCTGCCAGGTGCGGCCGATCGCATCCTTCAGGTGGTACTCGATCTTGGGCGCGTAGAAGGCACCCTCGCCCGGCAGTTCCTCCCATTCCACGTTCACCGCGCGCAGCGCGCGGCGCAGCGTCTCCTCGGTGCGGTCCCAAAATTCGTCGGTACCGATGCGCTTGTCCGGGCGCAGCGCCAGCTTCACCGAAATGTCGGAGAAGCCGAAATCCGCATAGACCTTCAGCGCCTGCAGGTGGAAGGCGGTGACCTCGGACTCGATCTGCTCTTCGGTGCAGAAGATGTGCCCATCGTCCTGGGTGAAACCGCGCACGCGCAGGATGCCGTGCAGCGCGCCGGACGGCTCGTTGCGGTGGCAGGCGCCGAACTCGCCGTAGCGGATCGGCAGGTCGCGGTAGCTGTGCAGGCCCTGGTTGAACACCTGCACGTGGCCCGGGCAGTTCATCGGCTTGACCGCGTAGGTGCGCTTCTCCGACTCGGTGAAGAACATGTTGTCCTGGTAGTTGTCCCAGTGGCCGGACTTCTGCCACAGCGACACGTCCAGGATCTGCGGGCAGCGCACCTCGCCGTAGCCGCTGGCGCGGTACACCTTGCGCATGTACTGCTCGACCACCTGCCAGATCGACCAGCCCTTCGGATGCCAGAACACCAGGCCCGGACCCTCTTCCTGCAGATGGAACAGGCCCTGCTGCTTGCCGATCTTGCGATGGTCGCGCTTGTCCGCTTCCTCCATGCGCAGGATGTAGGCGTCCAGTTGCTTCTTGTCGGCCCAGGCGGTGCCGTAGATGCGCTGCAGCTGCTCGTTCTTGGCATCGCCGCGCCAGTAGGCGCCGGAGATGCGGGTCAGTTTGAACGCCTTGAGGAAGCGCGTGTTGGGCACGTGCGGGCCGCGGCACATGTCCACGTATTCCTGGTGGTAGTACAGGCCCATCGCGGTGACGTCGTCGGCCATGTCCTCGATCAGGCGCAGCTTGTAGTCCTCGCCGCGCTGGCGGAACAGCTCGATCACCTCGGCGCGCGGGGTGACCTTCTTGACCACGTCGTAATCCTGCGCGATCAGTTCCTGCATGCGCTTTTCGATCGCCGCCATGTCCTCGGGGGTGAACGGGCGCTCGCTGTAGATGTCGTAGTAGAAGCCCTCGGCGATGACCGGGCCGATCACCATCTTGACCTCGGGATACAGCTGCTTGACCGCATGCCCGACCAGGTGCGCGCAGGAGTGGCGGATGATCTCCACGCCCTCGGCATCCTTGGCGGTGATGAGGCGCAGGCTAGCGTCGTGCTCGATGAGGTCGCAGGCGTCGACCAGGCGGCCGTCGACCTGGCCGGCGATGGTCGCCTTGGCCAGGCCCGGGCCGATGGACTGGGCCACGTCCATGGGACTGACGGGGTGTTCGAATTCGCGGCGGCGGCCGTCGGGGAGCGTGATCGTGATCATGGGAGTCAGTAAGAAGGAAAGCGATGCGGGTCGGGCGTTTCCCGCGGCGCGCCGGAAGCCGGCGGCGCAAGGCGCGGGATACAAAGAAGGCGCCACAAGGGCGCCTGCTCGGACAGCCTTGGACGGGGGTTCATGCTGGGGCGATGGTAGTGCTCATGTCGCACGCTCGGCCGGCGTTGCCGCGGGCCACCCGTAGTTCCGCATTTAAGAATCAGCAAATGGTAACCCATTTGGCGGAGTTATGAATTCGCGCCGTCGGCAACGCCGCGCCGCGCCGCCACGAATCCCGAATCCCGAATCCCGAATCCCGAATCCCGAATCCCGAATCCCGAGCCTACGCTGCGCCGCAGCAAGTGCTCTCCCGTACGCCATGGCATGCTTCGGGCTGTTTCCTGCACTGCGAGCGCCGTCATCAAAGGCAAGGCCACATCGCTCGATATCGCCTATCTGGCGGGCGTATCGCAGCCCACCGTGTCGCGCGCACTGCGCGGCAGCCCGGCGGTCAACGAGCAGACCCGGCGCAAGATCCTGGCGATCGCCAACGAGCTGAACTACAAGGTCGACAAGCACGCCTCCAGCCTGCGCCTGCGCAATGCCGGCACGCTGGCGCTGCTGTTCTTCGAAGACCCGACCACCGACGACTCACTGATCAACCCGTTCTTCCACTCGATGCTGGGCTCGATCACCCGCGCCTGCGCGCGCCACGGCTACGACCTGCTGGTGTCGTTCCAGCAGCTGTCGGACAACTGGCGTGCCGACTACGGCGACAGCCAGAAGGCCGATGGCCTGATCCTGCTCGGCTATGGCGACTATCTGCAGGCGCAGCAGCGGCTGCAGCACCTGGTCGAGCAAGGCACCCACTTCGTGCGCTGGGGCGCGGTGCTGCCCGGGCAGCCGGGGGTGTCGATCGGCAGCGACAACTTCCAGGGCGGCCACGACATCACCGCGCATCTGCTGCAACAGGGCTGCCGGCGCATCGCCTTCCTCGGCGACGCCTCCAGCCACTATCCCGAATTTCTGGAGCGCTACCGCGGCCACGCCCAAGCGCTGCGCGCGGCCGGATCGGACACCGTTCCCGGCCTGCAACTGGATGCGATCACCACCGAGCAATCCGGCTACGAGGCGGCGCTGGCGCTGTTGCGCGGCGGCGAACGCTTCGATGCGGTATTCGCCGCCAGCGACCTGATCGCGATCGGCGCGCTGAAGGCCTTGCGCGAACACGGCCTGCGCGTGCCCGAGGACGTGGCCCTGGCCGGCTTCGACGACATCCCGATCGCCGCCTGCGTGGCGCCGGCGCTGTCGACCGTGCAGCAGGACACCAAGCTGGCCGGCGCGGTGCTGGTCGAGACCCTGCTGGCGCAGATCGCCGGGCAGCCGGTCGCCAGCCGCACCCTGCCGGTGACGCTGGCGCTGCGCGGCTCCTCGCTGCGCAGCTGATCCCCCGACCGGCCCGCGGACGCGGCCGCAGACGCTGCATTCGCCCGGGCCGCCAGGCCCACGCGCGCCGGCTGCGTTTTCCTTACGAAAGCAGAATGATTATCATCCGCGAGAGAGCGCCGCGGATTGCCGCGGCTGCATGCCGCCGCCTGGAATGCCGATGCCCCCTGCCCGCCCCGCTTCCCATCCGCCCTCCGCCGTACCGCCCGCAGCCGCCGCAAAGCGCAGGCAGGGGCGATCGGCCGCGTGGATCGACGCCCGATGAGCGCGGCCATTGCCGGGATCGTCCTGGCCGCCGTGTGCGCGGCGCTGTCCGCGCTGGCCCTGTACGCCGGCTCGCCGAACTGCCGCCTGGCGCCGCTGCGGCGCCTGCGCCGGTTCGGCAACTGGCTGGGCCTGGCGCTGGCCGGTGCCTCACTGGTGGCGTGGATCGCGCAATTGGGCGTCGGCGCCGGGCTGTGCGCGATGCTCGCCAGCTGGATGCTGGCGCTGATGCTGGTACCGACCATCGGCGCGCTGCGCGGCGATCCGGGCCACGGCGTGCGGAGCCGGCCGCGATGATGTGGAGCCGCGGCCTGGCCGCGCTGATTCCCGGCTTCTTCCTGGCCACCGCGCTGACCGGCCTGGTCTGCTGGTTGCCGCCGGGGCCTTGGCAGCAGGCACTGGTCCCGGCGCTAATCGCGTTCGTGCCGCTGTGGGTGGGCGTGGCGATCGGCGCCTATTGCTTCGCCAGCGGGCGCCGCGCCTGGAGTTGGCTGAGCGCGCTGGCGCTGGCCGGCTTCGCCCTGCTGTGGGCGCTGAAGGCCCTGGGCTGGGCGCAATGAGGACATTCGCATGAAACTGCACGCCACCACGCTGCGCACCTTCACCGCGCTGCATACCTGGATGGGCCTGATCGCCGGCTTCGCCTTGTTCGTCGCCTTCTATGCCGGCGCGATCACCGTGTTCCACCACGACCTGCCGCGCTGGCAATCGCAGCAGGTGGTGCCGGTGCAGACCGTGGACGATGCGCAGCGCCTGCTCGACGCGACCTTGGCGCGGCATCCGCAAGCCAAGCCGATGCTCGGCATGCTGTTCCCCAGCGGCGAATTTCCCAAGGCGCTGATCTACTGGCCCGATGCCGAGGGCGTGTGGCAGATGGCCACGCTCGACGACCTGGAGGGCGGGCCGGACCTGCCGCAGGCGGGCCTGGCCACCCTGGTCAACGAACTGCACTACACGCTGGGCCTGCCGGTGGCCGGCGTCTATCTGATGGGCATCGTCAGCCTGCTGTACGCGGTGGCGATCGTGTCCGGGGTGATCATCCATCTGCCGAAGCTGCTCAAGGACCTGTTCGCGCTGCGCCCGGGCCGCAATCTCAAGCAGTTCTGGCTGGATGCGCACAACGTGGTCGGGGTGCTGAGCCTGCCGCTGCACCTGATGTTCGCGGTGACCGGCGCGGTGCTGTGCCTGTCGCTGGTGCTGATGGCGGCGCTGAATCCGCTGGTCTTCGACGGCAAGGTGCAGGACGCGGTGCCGGTGGCGATGGACACCGCGCCGGTGCGCAGCGCCAGCGGCACGCCTGCGCCGGTAGGCACGCTGGCCGACTGGAGCGCGCGCGCCGTGGCCGAGGCGCGGCGGCAAGGGCTGCACGAGTTCGAGCCGGTGTACATGAAGCTGCAGCACGCCGGCGACCGCAACGCCACGGTGGAAATCAGCGGCGAGTCGCCCGGCACGCTGGGGCCGACCGGAACGGTGGCGCTGGACGCGGCCAGCGGCAAGGTGATCGCCACCCAGCTGCCCGGCCGCCGCGACGCCAACCACGCCACGCTGACCTCGGCCTACGCGCTGCATTTCGGCGAATACGGCAATGCGCTGGTGCCGTGGCTGTACTTCCTGCTCGGCATCGGCGGCGCGTTCCTGTTCTATTCGGGCAACCTGCTGTGGATCGAGTCGCGGCGCAAGCGCCGCCAGGCGCAGCAGGGCCGCGCGCAGATCAACATGGCGCGGGCCACGGTCGGCGTGTGCATCGGCCTGTGCGTGGCGATCTCGGCGGCGTTCGTGGCGGTGCAGCTGCTGGAACGCGCTGCGCCTGACGCGGTGGATGCCGGCATGCGCTGGACCTGCTTCGGCAGCTGGGCGCTGTGCGCGCTGTGGGCGGCGCTGCGCGCGCCGGCGCAGGCCGCGCGCGAACTGTTGTGGACCGCGGCCGCGGTGACCGCGGCGATCCCGCTGGCGCATGGCCTGGCCAGCGGCTGGTGGATGTGGACCAGCGCCGCCGCCGGGCAATGGCCGTTGTTCTGGGTCGACGGCATGGCCGTAGCGATGGCGGCGGGCTTCGCCGCGCTGGCACGCGCAACCGCGCGCCGTGCACGGCATGGCGAACCGAACAGCGTGTGGGCCGAGCCGCAGCCGGCGGCGGCGTAACCGCCCGTTTTTTTTTGTAGGAGCGGCTTCAGCCGCGACCGGATGCGATCGGTAATGCCCGGTCGCGGCTGAAGCCGCTCCTACAGTGGCGGCTCCACACCGTCCTTCACCGCCATCAGCCAATCCAGCCGTGCGCGCAGATCCGAGCGAACGATCGGCGCATCGGACAGGAACACGCGCACGCCGTGCGCCGGCACCTCGGCGCGCAAACCGTCCACGATCTCGACCGCACTGCCGTCGAAGCCGTCGCGCCAGGTGCCCGGCTGCAGGTAACGCCGCACTTCCAGCGTCTTCGGCGCGTCGCTCTTGTTCAGCAGTACCAGCGCGGTCTGAGTGCTGCCCGCATGCTGGAACACCCGATAGAACACCGCCTCGTCGCCGGACAGGCGCAGGTTGAGCTGCAGCCCACGCTGCAGCGCCGGCGTGCGTTGCCGCAGCAGCGCGATGCGCTGCAACGGCGCGAAGATCGGACTCTGCGGCGCGGCGTCCACTCGCGCCTGGCCGAAATAATTGCGATTGCCGGCGTGCTCGGCGCGGCCGCGCATGAAGCCGGTTTCCGAGCCGTAATAGATCACCGGGATGCCGCGCGCGGTGAACAGCCAGTTGTGCGCATCGATGAAGCCGGCATCGCTGGCGTCCAGCCGCGCCATGTCGTGGTTGTCGTAGAAGGTCATCAGCTCGTACGGATTCGCGTACGGGCCGCGCTCCAGGTACAGCGGCGCCTGCAACTGCTCGAAGCCGCCGCGCGCATGCCCGAACACCGTGGACAGCGCCTGCTTCAACGGGAAATCCAGCACGCTGACCCCGGCATTGCGCGCCCAGGTGTGCCCGGCGATCTTGCGCGCGTCGTAGTCGAAGGCCTCGCCGAACATGAACATGCCCGGCCGCTGCGCGCGGATGCGACGCACGAAGTCGTGCCAGAAGCTGTCCGGCATCCAGCCGATGGTGTCGATGCGGAAGGCGTCGGCGCCCTGCCCCAGCCATTGCGAATAGGCTCCGACCAGGTAGTCCATCACCTCCGGATTGCGCTCGTTGAAATCCGACAGCTCAGCCAGGCCGCCGCCGGTGTTGTAGAACGCATGCAGCGGGTTGTGCACCGGATCCAGCCTGGCCGGCGGCAGGTTCTGGTGATCGGCGACGCGCTTGCCGTCGCGATCGAACACCTGGCCGAACATCGGCTGCCGCTTGGGCATCGTGTACGCCGGCGAGCCATGGTTGCCGACGATGTCCAGCACCACCTTCAGCCGCTGCGCATGCATCGCCTGGGTGAAGCCGGCGAAATCCAGGCCCGCGCTGGGCAGGTGTTCGTCCAGCTTGTAAAAATTGACGCCCCAGTAGCCGTGATAGCCGGTCTTGCCGCGATCGCTCAGGTTGCTGCCCCAGCTGATCGGCTTGCCGCCGGTGAACGCTTGGTCGGGGTTGTCGACGATCGGGGTGATCCACACCGCGCCGAAGCCCAGGCCGCGGAGATAGCCGGCATTGTCGACCACGCCCTTGAAGTCGCCGCCCAGGTAGCCGATGTTGTCGCTCTCACCCGGCGGTGCCGGCAGCGGGATGTCGAAGGTGCGGTGCGCGCCGCCCTGGTCGCGGTGATCGTTGCCGGGATCGCCGTTGACGAAGCGGTCGGTGACCACGAAGTACACCGCCTCGCTGGCGAACGGCTCCAGCGTGCCGTAGTACTCCGCCGCCGCCTGCGCACGCGCCGGTGGCGCGACAGCGCCCAGCAAGGCCAGCGCCAGCAGCGAGATCCGATAGGTCATTGCCTTGCCTCATGTTCGGCGGGAACCCGCAGCACGCACAGCGCCGCCAGCAGCAGGCTGACGCCGCCGATGCCCAGCGCGTACAGCGGCCGGCCGCCGAGCCAGTGGGTGAGCACGAAGCCCAGCACGCTGACCGCGACCAGCTGCGGGATCACGATGAAGAAATTGAAGATGCCCATGTACACGCCCATCTTCGCAGCAGGCACGCTGTCGGACAGCAAGGCATACGGCAGCGACAGGATCGAGGCCCAGGCGAAACCGACGCCGAGCATCGACAGCAGCAGCCACTGCGGATCGCGGATCCACAGGAACGACAGCAAGCCAGCCGCGCCCAGGCACAGGTTGAGCAGGTGGCTGAGGCGCAGGCCGACCGCGCGCACCAGCAGCGGAATGGCGATCGCCGCCAGCGCGGCGAAACCGTTGTAGGCGCCGAACAGCACGCCCACCCAGTTCGCGCCGTCGTTGTACGCCGCGGAAGTGGTGTCGGTGGCGCCGTAGTGCGTTTGCGTCACTGCCGCGGTGGTGTAGATCCACATCGCGAACAGCGCGAACCACGAGAAGAACTGCACCCAGGCCAGGCGCCGCATCGCCTGCGGCATCGCCTGCACGTCGCGCATGATCGCGGCCAGCATGTGCTCCGGCCGCAGTCGCGGCGCCAGCCATTGCAGCAGTCCGTAGCCGGCGAACAATCCTGCCAGCACGTACAGCATGCGGTCGCCGCCGCTCCAGAAGATCGCCGCCGCGCCGGCAAGGCCCAGCAGCAGCCAGAGCGCCGCGGCGGCATCCGAACGCGGCATGGTGGTCGCGTGTTCGGCGGCGTGCGACGGCGGCGCGTCGTCGAACGCGTGCAGCGTTTCGGGCGGATACTCGCGCGTGCGCAGCACGGTCCAGCCGATCGACAGGAACAGCACCGCACCGCCCAGGTAGAACGCGTAGCGCACCGTCGCCGGCACATGCCCGGGCGCGGCGGTATTGCTCACGCCCCACTGCGCCAACAGCCACGGCAGCATGCTCGCCACCACCGCGCCGACGCCGATGAAGAAACTCTGCATCGCATAGCCGCTGGCGCGCTGGCGTTGCGGCAGCTGGTCGCCGACAAAGGCGCGGAACGGCTCCATCGAGATGTTGATCGACGCGTCCAGGATCCACAGCGTGCCGGCCGCCACCCACAGCGCCGGCGAGTTCGGCATCACCAGCAGCGCCAGCGTGGTGAACAGCGCGCCGACCATGAAATACGGGCGGCGCCGACCGAAGCGGTTCCAGGTGCGGTCGGACAGATAGCCGACGATCGGCTGCACGATCAATCCAGTCAGCGGCGCGGCGATCCACAATCCCGGCACCTGCTCCATGTCCGCGCCCAGGGTCTGGAAGATGCGGCTGGCATTGGCGTTCTGCAGCGCGAAGCCGAACTGGATGCCGAGGAAGCCGAAGCACATGTTCCAGATCTGCCAGAACGACAGCGCCGGCTTGGCGCGCGGTGCCGTACTCATCGGCGCACCTGTACGGCGCCGGCCGGCGCGATCAGCAGCGCGGCGACATCCGCCGCATTGACCACGCCATCGGCGCCGCCCTGGCCGCCGGTGTAGCGCGCGAAGTGCTGCAACGCGCTCATGTTGGCCGCAGGGGCCAGGCGGATGCGGCACGCCTGCCCGGCCTTGAGCGCGAACACAGCGGCAGTGGACTCTTGTTCGCCGACGCTGTGCGGCATCACCACCGGCATGCGCTGCGGCGCGGCATCGCCGCATTGCAGTTGCAGCTGTTTCACCGCAGCGGTGACGCCTGTGTTGATCGGGCCATGCGCGTTGACGTAGCGCAGGCTCAGCCGGTACTCGCCATCGCGCGGCGCGGTCCAGCGCCAGTCATCGCCACCGGCCAGGCGGACCACGTCGCCGACGCAGACGCTGGGGCTGTGCAGCGATTCCCAGTGCGCATCGCGCCGGGTCAGGCTCAGGCATTGCAGCTGCTCGCGCAGCGGCAAGCGCGCGCCGTCGGCAGCGCCTGGCCGACGCTGTCCATCGACGTACAGCACCGTGTCGGCGGCCGCCGCGACGCGCCAGCCCTGCGCATCGCGCTCGACGCGCGGCGCTGGTGGCGCGAGCGGCGCGAACGCATCGGCGGCCGCGAGCAGCGGCACCGGCGTACTCGCCGTGTCGCGCGCGACCAATTGCACGGTGGTGACGCCGTCATGGGTGCGCGTGTCGCCGGCCACCAGCAGGTCGCCATGCAATTGCGCAGGCCGCCGCAGCACGATGCGCCGCTCGCGCAACTGCAGCGCGATTTCCTCGCGCTCGCCGAACAGCATCGGCACCAGGCTCACCGGCAGCTTCGGCGCCACGCCGCCGTCGTCTTCGACGCCGAACACGCCTTCGATCACCATCGCCAGATAGCCGGCCACCGACCACAGCTGCCGCGGCGAATTGACCACCGGCCCGCTGAGCGGGCCATCGTCCGCATGCGCGGCCTGGCTCAGGAATTCGTAGTTCTCCATGTTCGAGCCGGCCAGCGCGGCGCCGCGCAGCAGCGAGCGCACTTCGAAGGCGATGCGCGCGCTGTCGTCGGTATGCCGCGCCGCGCGCAGCGCGTAGGCACTGACGAACGGCCAGATCGCGCGGTTGTGGTAGATCGGCACGTCCTGCTGCTGCGGCCAGACCACCGGACTGCCGGCCTCGACCGCCGGATAGCGCGCCAGCGCCTGGCGCGCGCGTTCGCGCGGCAGCACGTCGGCCAGCACCGCCAGCGACAGCCCGAGCAGATCGTAGCTTTCGTAGGCCACCGGATGCGCAGCGCTGCCGAGATAGCTGACGTAGGTGCCGCGGTCCTCGCGCCAGAAGCGCTGCGCGATCGCTTGCTTCAGCGCGTCCGCCCAGCCGGCATAGCGCGCTGCCGCCGCGCTGTCGCCCTGTCCGCGCGCCAGTCGCTCGCCCAGCCGCAGCGCCTGGTAGTGCAGCACGTTGGTGGACAGCGCGAACGATTCGGCGATGAAGCGCACGTCGTTGCGGGTCCAGGCCGGATAGGTCTGCTCGCGCCAGTCCAGGAATGAGGTCTCGCCGCGGTACAAACCGATGCGCGGGTCGAATGCGAATGCGCGGTCCTGCGCCAGGGTCGCCTCGAGTGCGGCGCGGGTGTCGGTGGCGAACTGCGCGTCGTCGAGCAGGTGCCGCGCGGCCAGGAACCAGACCACGCGGTCGCTGCTCACCGGCCAGCTGCCGCCGGAGCCAGTGTCCTGGGCCACGAACAGCCCAGGCAGCGCATCCGCGCCGCGCATCGCCGACAGTTTGAAGCGCAGCGAGCGCCGCGTGCGCTGCGGATCCAGCCGCGCCAGCGCCAGATCGGCGGCATAGCTGACGTCGCGGGTCCACACGTAGGGCCAGCGCTCGCCGGTCTGGTAGCAGTCGCATGGCAGCGGCTTGCCGTGATCGAAGGCCGGATCGCGGATCGCGTCCACTTGGTCGTCGCGCAACTCCTGCTGCGCCAGTGCGAACAGCGCATCGAACAGCGGGCTGGCGGTGTCGCTGCGCAGCGGCTGCGCCGCCAGCGTGCGCGTGCCCTGCGCCGAGCTCAGCACGAAGCCGCCGTCGGCGGTGGCCACGGCCTGCGCGGTCTGGCCGCGCCATTGCAACGACGTCTGCCACGCAGACGCCGACACCGCGGCACCCAAGGTGGCGGCCAAGCAGATCATCTTCAGCATCGAAGCGGCGGACCGGCTCGCGCCCGTCGGCCTCCCTCCCTCTTTGCCTGCATTGTGGGTTCGCCGCACCGGCATGCCGGCACCGCGCTCGCCGCCTCTTCGAGAAGCGCTGCGGACATGGTAGACGCGCCGCAGCGCACTGCGCGCAGCTGCATACGTATTCATCGCCTTGGCCGCAGCGCGCTCGCAGCGCCTCGCTATAGTCGCCGCAGGTGCAACGGCCGCCTTGGGAGGGGATATGCCGCAGATTCACGCCATGCCAAGCACGCGGCCATCGTCGCCCCTGCGGATGCTGCTCGCGGCCGCGCTGTTGTGCATCGCACCGTTGCTGCGCGCAGAACCCAGGACCGTGGCCAGCGTGGACTCGCCGGGCAAGGTGTTGCAGGTCGCACTGCAGTTGGACGACGGCAAGCCGAGCTACCGCGTGCAACGCCTGGGCGACAGCGTGATCGGCGAATCCAGGCTGGGCTTCCAGCTGCGCGACGGGCGCCTGGACCGCGACCTGGCGGTGCTGGCGCAGGCCACGCGCAGCGTGGACGAAACCTGGGAGCAGCCGTGGGGCGAGCGCCGCTACGTGCGCAACCACTACAACGAATTGCGCGTGGAACTGGGCGAGCGCAGTGGACTGCGGCGGCGCTTCGCGGTCGTGTTCCGGGTCTACGACGACGGCCTCGGCTTCCGCTACAGCTTCCCGCAGCAGGCGGGCCTGCGCGAGGCGATCATCGACGAGGAACTGACCGAATTCGACATCGTGCAGGAGGCCACCGCCTGGTGGATCCCGGCCGGCGAGCCAATCCACTACGAATACCTGTACCGGCAGACGCCGCTGAACCAGGTCGCGCTGGCGCATACGCCGATCACCTTGCGCAGCCGCGACGGGCTGCATATCGCCCTGCACGAGGCGGCCCTGGTCGATTACGCCGGGATGTGGCTGCGCCGCGGCGACGGCCAGCGCCTGCACGCGCAGCTGTCGCCGTCGGCGCAAGGCTGGAAGGTCAAGCGCAGCCTGCCGTTCGATACGCCGTGGCGCACCGTGCAGATCGCAGACCACGCCGGCGGCCTGGTCGACTCCAACCTGATCCTCAACCTCAACGAACCCAATGCGCTGGGCGACGTGAGTTGGGTGCATCCGGCCAAGTACGTGGGCGTGTGGTGGTCGATGCACCTGAACCAGCAGACCTGGGCGACCGGGCCGAAGCACGGCGCGACCACTGCCAACACCCGCCGCTACATCGACTTCGCCGCCGCGCACGGCTTCCGTGGCGTGCTGGTGGAGGGCTGGAATCCCGGCTGGAACGGCGAATGGTTCGGCAACGGCGGCGGCTTCGATTTCACCCGGCCCACGCCGGATTTCGACATCGAAGCGCTCAGCGCCTATGCCGCCAAGCGCGGCGTGCACCTGATCGGCCACCACGAGACCGGCTGCGCGGTGCAGCACTACGAAGACCAGCTGGATGCCGCCCTGGACCTGTATGCACGCCTGGGCGTGGACACGTTCAAGACCGGCTACGTCTGCGACGACGGCCAGGTGGACCGGCGCAATCCGGCCGGCGGGCCGCTGTGGCGCGAATGGCACGACGGCCAGTTCATGGCGCAGCATCACCTGAAGGTGGTGCGCGAAGCCGCGGCGCGGCACCTGTCGGTCAACGCGCACGAGCCGATCAAGGACACCGGCCTGCGCCGCACCTATCCCAACTGGCTATCGCGCGAAGGCGCGCGCGGCATGGAATACAACGCCTGGGGGCAGCCGCCAAACCCGCCCGAGCACGAGGTCAACCTGGTCTTCACCCGGATGCTGGCCGGGCCGATGGACTACACCCCGGGCATCCTCAGCCTGAAGGGTCGCGACGGCCAGCCGATCCCGAGCACGCTGGCGCGGCAGCTGGCGCTATACGTGGCGATCTACAGCCCGATCCAGATGGCCGCCGACCTGCCCGAGCACTACCTGCAGCACCGCGACGCGTTCCGCTTCATCGAGGACGTGGCGGTGGACTGGGACGACAGCCGCGTCCTCGACGGCGAAGTCGGCGACTATGTGACCATCGTGCGCAAGGACCGCCACAGCCGCGACTGGTACCTGGGCAGCATCACCGACGAACACGGCCGGGTATTGCCGGTGTCGCTGTCGTTCCTGGAACCGGGCGTGCGCTACCGCGCCGAGATCTACCGCGACGGCGACGCCGCCGACTACCGGCACAACCCGTTCGACTTCGTGCGCCAGCAACGCGAGGTCGGCAGCGGCGATTCCCTGGAACTGAAGCTGGCACCGGGCGGCGGCCAGGCGATCCGCTTCACGCCGCTGGACGCAGCGGCCGCCGACAACGGCGATCCAGCGGCGCGGCGCTAGCGCATTCCCGCTCCGGGCCGAGTCGCTGGATGACGTTACCTGTAGGAGCGGCTTCAGCCGCGACAGGCACTACCGACAATGCCCGCCACGACCGAAGCCGCTCAACAGCCTGCAATCGCCCATGCGGTGGGCAAAATCTCTGCCTCGCGCAGATGACTGACGCATCCGCGCAACACCGCCCTTTCCATTAGCCGAGCATGCTGCGCGCGAACGCTTGCCGCCCTGGCCAATAGCGCTCGTCGCGCTCGTATCCGAGTCTTTCTCCAAGATCCGCTCTGCTCATTCACATGCGTCGGACTGCCGCCATCGCCTGCATCCCGCACCTCCACGCACATCGCAGCGCACTGCGCCGCAAATTCCCACACACCGCCTTCACGATCACGACACGCTCGCGCTTTACCGCCACACGACATCGCCACCGTGGAATCGATTCCAATGCGATGAAACCCAGTGAATACGTATGCAGCCGGCGTTCGCGGCGGATCGCGGTGTCTACCATACATCGCAGTCGTGTCGCCGAAGAATGGCGGCGCGATCCCTATATCCGACCACTGTGCCGGATCAGAAAAACTTGCATGACAACATTGCCTGGGAGGGGAAAATGTTGAACCACAAGCGCAATGCGCTGACGCTGGCGTTGGCCATCGCCATGACGCCGATGCTGGCCGCCGCACAGTCCGAGACGCAGTCCGGCACCGCCACCTCAGCCACAGATAATCCGGTCACAGAACTGGACAAAGTCCAGGTGACCGGCATCCGTCGCGGCATCGAGAGCGCGATCGCGATCAAGAAGGACTCCACGTCCATTGTCGAGGCGATCTCGGCCGAGGACATCGGCAAGCTGCCCGACGTCAGCATCGCCGAATCGCTCGCGCGCCTGCCTGGCCTGGCCGCGCAGCGCGTGGCGGGACGCGCCCAGGTCATCAGCGTGCGCGGACTGTCGCCGGACTTCTCCACCACCCTGCTGAACGGCCGCGAGGTGGTGAGCACCGGCGACAACCGCAGCGTCGAATTCGACCAGTATCCGTCCGAACTGGTCAGCGGCGTCACCGTCTACAAGACCCCCGATGCCGGCCTGGTCGGCCAGGGCCTGTCGGGCACGGTGGACATGCAGACCGCGCGCCCGCTCAGCTTCGGCGAGCGGGTGATCGCGATCGGCGGGCGCTACCAGCGCAATTCGCTGGGCAAGGCCGCCGATACCGATCCTTACGGCAACCGCTTCAGCGCCAGCTATATCGACCAGTTCGCCGATCGCACCATCGGCCTGGCGATCGGCTATGCGCATACCGACACGCCGATCCAGGAGAACCAGGTCGGCCTGTACGAACCGTGGACCACGCAGAACACCGACAGCGGCGCGCGCCCGGGCGTAGCCGCCGGCACCTATTTCTCCGACGGCATCAAGGCGCTGCGCCGCACCGGCGACTCCAAGCGCGACGGCGTGATGGCGACCCTGCAGTACCGTCCTTCCAATGCCTGGACCAGCACGCTCGACGCCTTCCACACCGAAGCCGAGCAGATCGACACCGCCAACCAGTTCGAGCTCAACCTCAGCAACTACAACGGCGGCTACACCCCGGGTCTGGCCATCAGTGGCCCCCAGGTCAACGGCAACGGCACCTTCACCGGCGGCACCGCCAGCGGCGTCTATCCGCTGGTGCGCGGCATGTACAACAAGCGCGAAGACAAGATCGACGCGTTCGGCTGGAACAACGAGATCAATGCCGGTGCCGTGCGCATCATCACCGACGTGAACTACTCCAAAGCCACGCGCAAGGAACTCAACCTCGAGAACAACCTGCAGCTGACGCCGATGCCGCAGCTGGATACGGTCGGCCTGGCCTACCGCAACAACGACTTCTCGCAGCTGTCGCCCGGGCTGGACTATTCCAATCCCGACGCGCTGTACATCACCAACACCATCTACGGCTCCGGCTACGGCAAGGCGCCGCGCGTGGAGGACGTGCTGAAGGGCGCGCGCCTGCAGGCCAGCTTCCCGATGCCCGAAGCGCTGCGCTGGTTCTCCGATCTGGACGTGGGCGTGAACTACGCCAACCGCGAGAAGGAAAAGCACCAGCCCGAAGGCAACAGCACCCTCGGCGCGCAGGGCGACACCACCATCGCCTCCGACCTGCAGTACGCGCCGGTGAACCTCGGCTTCGCCGGCATCGGCTACATCCCCGCCTGGAACGTGCCCGGGGCGGTGTCGCGCTACATGCTGTTCGATCCCAACGAAGACGCCTCGTTCCTGGTCTCCAAGGCCTGGACCGTGCAGGAGAAGATCACCACCGCCTGGATGCGCGCCAACATCGACACCGAATGGGGCGCGGTGGGAGTGCGCGGCAACATCGGCGTGCAGTTGCAGCACGCCGACCAGTCGTCGCAGGCGAACTACTGGGATGCCTCGCAGCCGGCCGGCAGCGAAGTGCGGCCGATCGACGAAGGCAAGACCTACAACGACTGGCTGCCGAGCTTGAATCTGGCCTTCCAGTTCCCGCACGAGCAGACCCTGCGCTTCGCGCTGGCCAAGCAGGTCGCGCGTCCGCGCGTGGACCAGCTGCGCGCCTCGCTGGAATTCGGCGTCGACAATGCCACCGGCAAGCCCGGCGCCAGCGGCGGCAATCCGACGCTCGATCCGTGGCGCGCCAACGCCCTGGACATCTCCTACGAGAAGTACTTCGGCGCCAAGGCCTATGTCGCGGCCGCGTTCTTCTACAAGGACCTGAAGAGCTACATCTACACCCAGACCCGCGACGATTACGACTTCTCCGACCTGGTCTCCGGCTACGTGCCGCCGCCGGGCTCGGCGCCAGTGCAGACCACCGGCACCTACAGCGCCCCGTTCAACGGCAAGGGCGGCACCCTGCGCGGCCTGGAACTGACTGCCTCGCTGCCGCTGGAGATGCTGTTCGCCCCGCTCGAAGGCTTCGGCATCCAGGCCAGCGCGACCTTCAACGACAGCGACGTCAAGATCCGCGACCCGGAAAGCGCATCCAGCGTGGGCGAGGGCGAGATCAGCCTGCCGGGCCTGTCCAAGCGCGTCTACAACCTCACCGCCTACTACGAGCGCAACGGCTTCGAAGCGCGCGTCAGCCAGCGCCGGCGCTCGGACTTCATCGGCGAGATCGGCAACTTCAACGGCAACCGCACCCTGCGCTACGTGGTCGGCGAGAACATCACCGACGCACAGATCAGCTACACCTTCGGCGACCTCAGCAGCCTGAAAGGCCTGAGCCTGCTGCTGCAGGCGAGCAACCTGAGCAACTCGCCGTACCGCACCTATGCCGGGACCAAGGATCGCCCGCTGGAATACATCGAATGGGGCCGCACCTACGTGCTCGGGGTGAATTACAAGTTCTAGGCCAACCCTCCGTGCCTGCAGCAAGCCCGCCGGCGCGATGTCGGCGGGCTTTTTTGTGTCCAATGCGCAGCGCTGCGGCGCACGGCGAAACGCATCGGCCCGCCAGTCCAGCTTGAGCAAACCGGCGATGCCGGCGCGCGAACAATGAATGACGCGGGCGAGTGCCGTCCATTCGTTGCCCATACCACGCGCGTAACGGCCACGGCCGTGCCGGTGCAAGTGTCGGTGTCGTCCGCGACAAACGGGCGCATACATCGCAAGAGCCGCTTTCGCCCATAGATCATGGACAAGCACCATTTCAGTCAGAGCCACGGCTTGTGCACCGTAGGACAGCACAAGCCAATGCTTCGCAACCTGCCCGCGCTCTGGGCGCTGCCATGACGGCACCATGCGGGTTTGGATATGCAATCGCGCAGCAGGCGGCACGCGTACAACACGCGTAGCCACATGCAGGAAACAAGCGAACGTCTGCATCAGCGAGAAAATCTGCACTCCCAAGCCCGACAGCGTCAGCCGTCCGGAAGAAGAACGGCGCTTACGCTGCCTGTCATGCAGGCAGCGGAACTGGAGAATTCCGCGAAGGTTACATGCCTTCCAGGCACACCATCGCGTAACCCGGCAGCTGCAGGCCACCCTCGACCTTGCCTGGGTCGATGCCAGGTACTGCCAGCTGTCGCCACTGCCCCTCGGGCAGCGCCACGTCGGTGGCTTGCGCCGACAGATTGAACGCCAACAGCAGCGTCTGCTGCGCATGCCGGCGCTGGAACATCAGCGCCGGCTCGGCGGTCTCGACGAACACGATATCGCCTTCGCGCAAAGCCGCATGCTGCTTGCGCCAGGCCTGGAACTGCTGGAACGCGATCAACACCGAATGCGGATCGGCCAACTGCGCCGCCACCGACTGCGCGCGATGCACTGGCGCCACCGGCAGCCACGGCTTCCCGTCGCTGAACCCCGCTTGCGCGCTGCCGTCCCATGGCATCGGCGTACGACATCCATCGCGGCCCTTGAAGCTCGGCCAGAACGCGATGCCATACGGATCCTGCAAGGCCTCGAACGGCACCTCGGCCTCGCCCAGGCCCAATTCCTCGCCTTGATAGACGCACACCGAACCGCGCAACGAGCACAGCAGCGCGATCAGCAGCCGCGCGAACGCAGGCGTCTGCGTGCCCCGCCCCCAGCGCGTCACCGCACGCTGCACATCGTGGTTGGAAATCGCCCAGCACGGCCAACCTTCGGTCATCGCCACTTCGAGACTCGACACCGTCTCGCGGATGTAGCGTGCGCTGAAATCGTCGGTCAACAGTTCGAAGCTGTAACCCATGTGCAGATGCCCGGCCCGCGTGTATTCGGCGGTGGTGGCGAGCGAATCCTCGGACGAGATCTCGCCCAGGCTCACCGTTCCGGGATAGCGATCGAGCAGACCGCGCAGCTTCTGCAGGAACGGCAGATTCTCTGCCTGCGTGTTGTTGTAGTAGTGGTACTGGAACGCATACGGATTGTCGGGACTGAAGCCCCGCCCCACCCGCTTCTCCAGAGGCTTTGGCGGATTGTCCCGCAGCAACGGATCGTGGAAGCAGAAATTGATCGCATCCAGCCGGAACCCGTCGACTCCGCGCGCAAGCCAGAACTCGACATTGTCCAACGTGGCCTGCTGCACCTCGGGGTTGTGGAAGTTGAGGTCTGGCTGCGACGACAGAAAGTTGTGCAGGTAGTACTGGCCGCGACGCGGCTCCCACTGCCAGGCGACACCACCGAAGATCGACATCCAGTTGTTCGGCGGCGTGCCATCCTCGCGCGCGTCCGCCCAGACATACCAATCGGCCTTGGGATTGTCGCGGCTTTGGCGGCTTTCCTTGAACCACGCATGCTCCACCGACGTGTGGCTGAGCACCTGATCGATCATCACCTTCAGACCCAGCGCATGCGCCTTGGCCAGCAATCGATCGAAATCATCCATCGTGCCGAACAGCGGATCGACCTCGCGATAGTCGGCGATGTCGTAGCCGAAATCGGCCATCGGCGACTTGAAGAACGGCGAGATCCAGATCGCGTCCACGCCAAGCGATGCGATGTAGTCCAGCTTGCGCACGATGCCGGGAAGATCGCCGATGCCATCGCCGTTCGCATCGAGAAAACTACGCGGATAGATCTGATAGATGACGGCACCGCGCCACCATGGAGCCTGAGTCATGCAACGCCCCCCTTCGGGCAGAGATCACGTGTGCAGTGGGCACACGGAAAGCCGCGTTAGGGTAACGTCGACGCACGAATTGCAGTCACTCCTGCATACGTATTCACATCCAATGGCATGCACGGACTTTGTCGACACCAGCCGTAATATCCACACACCACTAAGGATCGAGCACGAAGAACATCAGATATCATCATCTACAGAAGATCGTTGAATTGATGCCATCAAGTAGTAACAGGCAAGCCCGAAACCGGCACAAAAAACTAGCCCCGAAATACTGCCTAGCAACCAGCGCCGTCATCGCCAAGCAATCTTTTTGCTGCAGCGAGATGCTTCAATGCCGTTCCCGAAGAAGCTCAAGCCATTTGCAGCTCGTTTTGCAACGAATTTCAAAGCCACCAACAGAAAAATATTTTTTATCCTGCACTTTCAATAACGAATGAACGATCCACGCCAGGAAATTAACGGCACGGAACCATTTCCACCCGGGACCTCCCGGCAAGACAAGACTAATACTTTCTAAAAACAGGATCACTACAAGACGAGTAAACCACCGAGCACTCTTTTGATTTATTTTTCTGCCCACATCTCTTTAATGCATTTTTAGCCGATGCCTTTAACGTACTTCCGACGCCTGGAGAAGTGAGGCCTGCAACGGGGCGATTATCAGAATAGGGAGAAGCAAGTGATGCACACTGATTAGCATACCAAAGTGTAACTTTGCATTCCTTGGAGCCCAAAGATTTACACTGCGCTATGGCTTCACGTTCTGCCGCCTCTTGACTTCCTTTCTTTTCAGCGACACCTATATTCCCAATACCTTCAATATCAGATGCAATAGCACCATATTTGGTAATCCATTCACCCGATGGCGTGGGCGGCGGCGGCTCAGCATAGTATTGAGTTGGGCCACATTGAGCACTTCCGGGTGCGACGCCAGTGGGGCAAGCAGTTTGCGACAAGGCGTCACCCCAGACAAAAAGTAAAATTAGAGGAAGAAAGCGGCACATAACCAAAACCTCACGTCAACTTATACAATCAAACAGCTGGATCTTGCCTGGGACGATTAGCTGCCCCCATAAATCCTGACTGCCCAATATTCGTATTATTTTCGCCACCAGCAATGCGTGCACCCTGATTACTATTCACATTGTCAGATTGTTGCCCGGTGGGATCAGAAGGTCTGGGTGGAACATAAGACCCGCCGGGTCCTGCCGGCACCGCGCCACCACCACCCATCGCCGAGTACGGGCTGAACTGGCCGAGCACGCCATGGAAGAACGCAGCCGTCATCGGGGGCGCGGCACAACCATTGTCGCCATTACCAAGCCCAATTCTCTTTGCTGCAAGGCCATAGCTGACGTCTTCACCATTGAAGTTGAAGGCGCTGCTCGTGCCACTTGCTACGGGAGCAGCTATTCATTCCAACCAATATGTCATCTACCCACCAACTGGGCAAATAGCACAAGTGGCACTGCCACTCGAAAGGATGGCTAAAGACCAAGGCGCTAATTCTGCTAATGGATGAGCCCGGCAATGCAACCGAGGTGGCGTGAAATCAAGTAATTCTACGAGATGCGACTTTCACTTAAAATCAAGCAGACAGCATTCAAAAAATTCAATCTACCAACCCGTTCCAAATCTCATAATAGCGAATAATTTAGAAATTCCAAAAAACAAATAAATCATAGAAATATTTTACAATTTACCAAGCCCCACCCAGCAAATCGAAACACAGCAAACAAGACATCATCCAAATCAATATTTATGAAAAACAGGCTGACTGCACCCAGAATATATAATTACGCAACTATCCACATTAGACGAATTATACTTCATGCATGCAGATTTTGCCGCCTGTTGCGCGACAGAACTGTCCTTTCCAGACCTCGAAGCCGGATTTCCCTTAGCGGGCGAACCATTCTGGTATGGAGAAGCGATAGCTGCGCACTGATTTGCGTACCACATGTCGACCTTGCACTGCCCCCCACCAAGAGACTTGCATTGGGCCAGCGCCTCTTGTAGCGCATCCTCTTTCGATTCCTTTTTTTCCGCAACTCCGATGTTGCCTGTTCCGGTCGTATCACTAGCAACAGCTCCCCATTTCGTCTCCCACTCACCAGATGGCGTAGGAGGCGGCGGTTCTACATAACCTGCAGGACCAGGTCCACAGAGAGCACTACCAGGAGTTACGCCCGTGGGACAAGCTGTTTGAGCTTTGGCAAAAAAGCTAACTGACGAAATTATTACCAACAAAAATGAATTTGAAAAAAAGCATAACTTATTCATATATTCAACCTAAATCTTGATTCCGAGGTCGATTTGCAGCCCCCATAACTCCAGTAGAACCTGAATCGGTCGCGGAAGGATTCATAGCGACTCGCGCACCTTGCCCTTGCTGTTGCCCAGAACTCACTTCTGAAAGATTGTTATTTTGAGCCTGAGGAGTCGGAGGGACGAAGGAACCACCCGGCCCAGCCGGCACCGCGCCACCACCACCACCCATCGCCGAGTACGGGCTGAACTGGCCGAGCACGCCTTGGAAGAACGCTGCCGCCATCGGGGGCGCTGTCACAACCAATGTCGTCATCACCAAGCCTAACCCTCCTTGCTGCAGCGACATGCTGCTGATGCCCTCGCCGGAAAGGCTCCAACCATTTGAAGCCCATTTGGTAACGAATGCCAAAGCCACGGCTCCCACCACTTTGGTGGTGATCGCGACCATCACGCTCAATACCGACAACGAAAAAACCGTACCGATTCCGTAGTACAGCCATTTGCTGAAGAGCTGCTTCGTGGCATTGAATAGCAGACACATGATGAACAGCGGCCCAAAACCGATGAACAGCGCCATCGCGATCTTGTTCAGCAGCAGCATCGAGCCGGCGACCACGCCCGGTCCGGCGATGCCCAGACCCATGAACCAGCGCGCGCGGGTCTTGTCGTCCTCCTGCTCCTTGTTGCCGGCCGCTTGCAACGCATCGATACTCGACAATGCCGTCTGCATGAGCAGAAGGTTCTGGTCGATCTTGTCGTAGGGACTGTCGTCATCGCCAGTGACCACCTGGGTGATCTCCTTGCTCAGTCCGTCGGTCAGCGTCCAGTACAGCTTGGAGGAGCCAGTCGCCATGCTGGTTGCCAAGGCGATGATCAACGTGGCGCGCAGCGCTGTCACCACCATCGCCATCGCCGAATCGCGCGCCTGGCCCGTCGCGATGCGATACCCCTGCAACAGGATCCACAAGGTCAGCACGGTCAATGCGATGGCACCCATCCACATCGTGGTGCGCTGCAGAAGCGCCCATTGGAAGATGTCGATCTCGTCGCGCAAATAATCATTGATCAGCGAAAAGAACGCATAGTTGGCCATGTTGCCAAGAAAGGAGCTGAGCGCCCCGCCAAGTGCGGCATCCATAAAACCGGTGGTCGTGTTAAACATGTTGGATCTTCCATGCGGGCGAAGTGGCACCCGAACCTGTGTTCAATTCGGAGATGGGCTTGGGCGGCACATCCATGCACAATGAGCGAGCGACATATCTCAAGCCGTTTCGCTTCACTTTTCGAGGCTCAGCGTCTGCATCCCGGACGGCTTGCTGCTCTTGACACCCTCGAGCGCTCCCTTCATCACCATACCCGCCACAGATGCCTTGGCCAGGTCGGCGATCGGACCAGGCCAGTCATTGAACCAACCGTTCGGGTTCTTCTTCTTGCCCTTCATCGCGGCGTCGGTCTGGTCGGCCTGCTCTTTCTGCAGATACTTGAGCCGGATCTCGTACGCGAACATCGCAGATTCCATCTGCTGACGGTCGATATCCATCAAGGTCTTGAGCGCGATCAGCTTGTTGGTGTTGTCCTCCAGCTTGCCGATCTCGTTTTCTGCGATGTTATTGCGCTCTTTCTCCAGATCGCGAAGACGCTGCAGCCGCTTGGTGGTGATCTCGTACATGGCAACCATGTAGTTGTACTGAGCGTTCCTGGTCTTCTGCATCAGCTCGCAGTTGGTCTTTTGCTCGTCTGAGACTGGTGTGCCCTGGGTTCCTGCACAGTTGGCGATGCCGTAGTCATCCTCGACTTTCTTCGGCTTGGTATCGCCATCTTTCAGCGCCTCAACCTCTTCGCCGCTGGGCTTATCCCCAGAGGGCTTGGGGCCGATCTGGTTGTCCTCGCGGATATTGTCGAGCTTCTTGTCGAGCGTCTTGGTGTTTTCCTTGTTCTGTTTGATCTGCTCGTCGTCCTGCACCCACCACTGTGCGAACGCGGTCGACGGCGCCAACGCGAACATAACGCAAGCAATCGCCAGCAAACGGAATCGAGCGAAGGATTTCATATTGTTGTCCATATAGACCTCACATCTAGTCATGTAGAACGAAACGATCTTTCAGGGATGCATCGATCAAGCGAGCGCCGCGGTGCCCTTACTGTCGGATGCAGAAGGCCTATTGGCAGACTTGCCCGACCCCTTGCGCTTGGCATAGAACTCGCTGAGCCACTGCTCGGGCCGCAAGTCATCCTGCGTCACCCCGTGCTCGGCCGCTTTCTGCTCGAGCACCTGGTGCATGATCTCGATGTTGTCGGTGGATGCCGAAATGACCGACAGCGCGTCGTCCATGCCGCGCAGGTTGAGCTGGCATACCGACGAGCCATGGCCCTGCTTGACCAGGAAGCAACGCGAGCGCTCGTCCAGATTGACGACCACCTGGTACTCGGCCTCGGTCAGCTTGAGGCCCTCCATGTAGTCTTCCTTGCTCGCATTCGGGTTGGGCAGCAGGATCATCGTGGCGGTCTGCTCGACCAGCGCCGCGGAAATATCGCTGGCCAACGCATCTTCCGGACTCTGGGTGGCGAAGATGCCCAGGCCGTTCTGCTTACGGATGGTCTTCTGCTTGTTCTTGGCGAATTCCTTGAGACCACCCTTGCCGTCCAGGATCTTCCAGAACTCGTCCATCACGTAGATCAGCGGACGCCCGTCGATCAGTGCCTCAAGCCGGTGCAACAGGTAGTTGATCACCGGTACGCGCACTTCCGGGTTGTCGATGACATCGGTGTAGTCGAAGCCGATGATGCTGGCCTTTTCCAGGTTGATGGTATCGACCGGATTGTCGAACACCCAACCCAGCGAGTTGCCTGCGGTCCATTTGCGCATGCGCGCATAGAGGCCGTCGTCGCCCATGTTGGGCAGGCTCTTGCGGAAATTGGTCATGCTGCGCAGCTGCACCGGCGTATCCAGCATGCCCTCGACAGCACGAAAGATGTCTTCGTCGTCGCGCGAGCTGTACTCGGCCTTGCCTGCGAGCACCTTGATCAGGTCCGCCAGGAACTGCACGTTGGCTTCGCTGCGCTCGCACTGGAACGGATTGAAGCCGGTGGGGCGACCATTCTCCAGCGCGAGATAATTACCGCCACAGGCGCGAACGAAGATCTCGGCGCCGCGGTCCTTGTCGAAGAAGAAGATCGTCGGGATCGGATCGAACTTCTGCACCTGGCTGAGCAGGAAGTTGATCAATGCCGTCTTGCCGGTACCGGACTTGCCGATGACCATCGTATTGGCGATCGCCTTTTCGCCCAGCGAATTCTCCGCAGGGTGCGTGGCATGGAAATTGAAGTAGTACGGCTGGCCGTTGGTAGTCTGCAGCGTGGTGACGCAATCGCCCCACGGATTGTTGTCGCGCTTGCCCTGCGCGAAGTTGTGCAACGGCGACAGGCCGAGGAAGTTCAGCGAACTCACGTTCGCCAGACGGGTGCGATAGCGCCAGTTGCCGGGAAGCTGCGAATAGAACGACGAGGCGATGGCCAGGTCTTCCTTCGAAGACACGAAGCCGGCATTGGACAGTTCGGCGCGCGTGGTCGCGATCTGTTGCGACAGCTTCTCCTGGGTGTCGGCGTAGACCGCAATGGTGAAGTGGTACTCGCCGAGCACGAAATTGCCCGACGACAGCTGATCCATCGCCAGGTCCAGCTCATGGATCTGGCTGACCGCCTTGTCGCCGGACGAGATCATCATGCCCTTGGTCCGATCCAGCACCTTCAAGGCGTCGTGACGCCCCATCGGGCTGAAGGAATGGGTCACCACGTACTCGAAATCCAGGTACTTCAAGCCATTCAGGATGCCGGGATAGGTCCCGTCCGTGTATTCCTTGATATTCAGGATGGCACCGAAATGATTGGTGCCTTCGGGTGTCTTGATGACGAAGTCGCCGGTCTTGTTGGCGAACATATGCTTGCTCACCGGCAGGTATGCAGGCACCGGCGCCTGCAGGACCGGCACCGGCTCGTCGATCCGGTTGATCAGATAGCCGAAGAATTCCAGCGCCTCGGAAAAGACGACGCCGTTGCTGGCCTCGTACATGCTCAGCCGATAGGGCGAGTAGTCCTTGAGCACGGCCTCGACGTTACCGGCCAGCTCCACGATCTTGGCAACGGACTGATCCTGCTCGGACTGCAGTTGGGCCAGGTTGGCCGACTTTTCCATCAAGCGCTTCCCGGTGACCACCGGACGATACAGCATGGTCAGATACAGCTCGTTCTGCATGATTTTCTGCGACGAGAGCGCGCTGTAGTACTGATCCGACAACTCTTGGTTGAACGTCTGCTGAAACTTGCCGCGAGACTTGATGCGCCGGCGACGCCGCACGTCGTGCACCCAGAAGGCCACGTTGGCGAAGTCGGGAGCGCGCAAGGTCTGAAGCATGCGGTTGAAGGTGTTGTGGCGGTGCTCGATTTCCCACTCTTCGCGGCCGACGAAAGGCAGCCCGCCCAAATGCCAGGTCAACATGTAGTCCCCACCCGTCGTCTTGAGCACCGATGGTGCTACATGCGTAGAGACGGGAATGAACTCGCTGATCGAACTGTCTGGGATGAACATAGGGAATTACTCTGAATCCATTTCGTCTTGCCAAGGCCCAATTCGGACGAACCGGGAGTAGTCGAACGCTTACCTATCTACAAAAATTTATGCAACACGGTAAAACCGAACAACCCCATGCACGAAACGACTCGTTCGTGCATGGGGTTCAGGCACTGGCACAATGCCGAACTTACCGCTTGGCGCCAGGCACGTTTCTCCGATATTCGTTGGGAGAAAACACCCAGGCGCCGGAGTAGCGCTGCAGGTTGCGCACACGCATCCTGAACAACCAACGCAGCCCAAGCATCCTGAATATCATCTCGTCACGCTTGGTCATCTGCTGCAACCCAAAGATAATCACCGGGATCGACAACAGATACCAAAGGTCGAAGTACATTCCCGCCAGCAAGCCGCCACCTGCGCCGATGAAAAAGGGGATGTAGGGCACCCCCATGAACATGGCGGGGCGCGTGCAGCCACGGAAAAGTACGTTTTTATGCATAGTGCTGCAGCGCCTGCTGGACGAGATTCATGGTCGTGGCCGAGCAGGTGGAACCGGTATCGCCGATCAGCATTTTGGCCAGTTGTCCCGCGGTTCCGATGATGAGGCCACCGATCAGGATCGACGCCACCTCCGAAATGCGCTTGTGCGCGAACGCGATCTGGTAGCCGGCGATGATGACGGCGATGGTCACGACCGCGATCGAGCCCATGTTGAGCAGATTGTTGGTCTTGGTGAGGAAGCCGCAGACCTTGCCGTCGGTACCGGCGTAATCGGTCGCGCCCGTCGCCATCGCCGCACCGGCGACCAGCAACGAACCTACGAAAATGGCGGCCTTCAGCGCGGCCATGCCGGCCATCTTGGCGCCCGTGGTCATTTCGCTCTTCTTAGACATCATGGTGTATCTCCTGATTGGAACAGAGGGGTGGTGATCGAAACGCCATTCCCATGGCGGTGCTGCTTCCCTACGCTAGAAGACAAAGGCGCCATCGCCGGGGGCCAGCGGTGGCGAATTCAAGCTCGGGACGGCCGGCTCTGCGGAACCACCAAGGGCCGAACCCCTGGCCACAGATGCTTGCGAAGCTGGATCGGCTCCGCCACCAGCAGGCACCGCCACTCCTTTGCCGGCGCTTGTAGGGCGTATTACATACAGTTCCGCATCGGTTTCGGCCGCTTGACCCATTCGCACTGCGGAGGCATTCGACGCTGCACTGGAAAGCTGCGCTGCTGGATGCACTTGAGCAGGCGCTGCAGCCGCAGCCGGATAAGGTTGGACCTGGGCAGCCAGACCGTTGGCAAGCTGGTTGGCGCCTGCGATGCGGCGCGAGACGACCGAGTCGATTTCACGGACGACGGATGCCTTGGCGGCCTGGGCAGGTCGGCCAGCGCCATTCGGCACGACAGCGATGGCATCGGCGGACGCGACGGCGAGCGCCCTGCCCTGATTGATGGAAGCGTAAACCTTCTGCACATAGCCGTGCTTGTAGCCGGTCTCGAAATTGCCCGAGTAATAGCAGCTGAAGGACTTGCCCCAGTTGCCGCCGGAGCGGCCATAACACTCGGCCAGAATCCGTGAGGCCGCCTGCAGGTTGGGGCAGGTCTTGAACGCCTTCTCGTACGAATCGAGCCCATACTTGAGCAGGTTGTAGCGGTTGACCTGGCCCAGGCCGAGAGAAAAATTGTAACCCTTGTCTTCGAGCATCCGTGCCGTGGCGACGGCCTCGGAGAGATTCTGCGGTTGGCGCACCAGGCGGCCACCGACGACGCCGATCGCGAACGGATTGTGCGACGATTCGACGCGCACGACGTGCTGCATCACTTCAGCCGGAACTGCCATTTCGGGACAGCTCAGTAGTTCCATGCCTGGCAACATGCCGTCATTCCTCCTATATCCGTCGACTATTGGCCTGAGAACCATACAGCCGCAGATCACGCAAATTAATAGTGTCTGAAGAGAAAATCAAAGTCAATCCAACATCGCTTCAGCAATCACTTTCGTGAACAAATTCACTTGCTTCCATGAAGGGTCCGTTCCGGATCGAAATCGATACCCGTGATATAGCGACGCCCCGCATGCGACTTAATATGCACCACGATATCGATCGTCATCATCAGCAGGCGCTTGATCACCGAGAACTCAAGCCCCGAACCCTCGGCCGATGCCTTGACCATCAACGCGAGCTGATCCCAGGTCTGGCCGATGCTGCCTGCGTGGCAACTGGTAATCGAACCCGGATGGCCGGATGCGCAGTTTCTGATGAAGTAGAACGATTCGTCGCCACGCAACTCCGCCAGGATGATGCGATCGGGCTTCATCCGCAGGCAAGCCTCCATGCAGCTTTTCGCCGTCACGTTACTGGCACTTTGTCCACCTTTCGAGTAGAGCAAATGCACGGTATTGGGCTGGCTGATGAACAACTCGCGCGCGTCCTCGATCGTGACCAGGCGCTCTTCGTTGGGAATATGGTTCACAAGCGACTTCATGAACGTGGTCTTGCCGCTACCGGTGGCGCCGGCGACGACGACGTTCTTCTTGAACAGCACGGCCTTCTTGAAGAACTCCGAATAATTGCGCTGCCTGCGCAGTTCCAGTAGTTCGTGATCCTGCTCGCCGATGCCCGCTTCCTGCTCGAGGATCTCCTTGAAGAAACCGTCCTCCTGGTACTGCTCCAGGGTCTTGGTGTGCTTGGACGGCAACCGGATTGTGATCGACACCTTGCCCGCGTCGCACGCAGGCGGGATGACGAATTGCGCGCGCTGCCCGGTCGGAAACGTAAGCGACACGACCGGATCGGTATCGGTAATGCGCTGACCCGTATTGCTCTCGTTGACCACCGCGGTGCAGAACTGGCGCGCACGATCGAAGGTCAGCGACGGAATATCGAGTTTCTGCCAACCGCGCAGCGTTTCCAAGTACAGCTCACCGGGGCGGTTGATGCAGATTTCCGTCACTTCCGGCGAATTCAGATAATCCAGGATGCCCAGCACCGAGTACTGGTAATCCAGGAAATCCGAAGATATCTGCGCGGTCGGTGAATCGTCGAGCGTCACGGGATTGTCTCTTCGCTGTCAGCGGGTGAGCACGGCAGAGAAATCGACGTCTTTGGCGACATAGACGCTGACCACGGTGCCTTGGTTGATCGTCACCGTGGCAGGACGGCGTCCCGAACGCTCCAGCGCTTGGTCGGCCATGCGCTGCACCGCGCGCGCCGTGTTGCTCTCAAATGGCTGCTCGGTCACCAGGCCGGAGTTGAGACCGACCGTCGTGGTCTTCGGACCATTTTCGGCTGCCGCCCATTTGAACGCATCGCTGAGCATGCTGATCATCAGGGCGGAAGAGATACGGCTGGCCCAATGCGCGTTGTACTTGCCCGGATGACCCGAGCTACCGAGATTGTCGATACCAGGCCCCATCAGCGACACGTCGATACCGGTGGGCGTGGTGATCCGATCCCAGATGACCTCCATGCGCGGCCCGGTCGGTTCAACCGAATCGTACTTACCCAACAGCTTGGAGCCCTTCGGCAACAGCAAACGCCTGCCGTTGATGGAGTAGACCGGCTCGGTGATGATGCAGGAGGTGAAGCCCGCGAAATCGCTTATGATCCGCGTCTCGAGCACGCACCGGATATAGGTGCCGCGCACCAGCAGGCCATCAGGGTTGGCGATCGGCTTCGCCGAGGTCTCCTGTTCCTGTCCCTGGCCGGCGCCGGGCTGCTGCGCGCCAGGAGGCAGTATCCCGCCAAACCCTTGCTGACCGCCGCCTACCTGCGCCGGATCCTGCATCCCCGCCATGCGTCGCTCGAGCAGCGACGGACCGCGTTCCTGTTGCGCAGCAGGCGCGGTACGGATGTCGTTATCCGTAGGCATCGGCGGCAACGGCGGCAGGGTCTGCTCCTGCGCCAAAGGCACAGGTTCGGCCGGCAACGGCGCCGCTGTCTGCGGAAGCGCAGGCGCCACCACAGCTTCCTGGCGCGGCTTCGGCGGCGGCTCTTTCGAGTCGTTTCCGCCGACCAGCCAGAAAATGGCCACGATCAGCAGCAACGCGATGCCGCCCAGGAACAGCAGCGCCTTCCGGTTGAGCTTCTGCAGGTCGCTGGACCTCAGAACCGGCTCGTTGGCATCGAGATCGGGATCCGCCGTTTGTTGTTGCCGGGCGAAGTAGGGATTTTCCTTGCCCACATCCCCGCCTTGCGGAGAACGAGGAGGCTGGCCCTCGTTGTGGCCGTTATTTTCGTCAGACGGAGGTATGTTTGAGTTCACTTTTGCTTATTCCTACGCAAGCCGACAACGTTCTTGCCGTGGCGAACAACCAGGAAAGGATAGGTCCCGTGGACGATCAGCGTATTGCCCTCGACCGTCGTGTTGACCAAGAAGTCCTCGTCATTTTCCTTTTCGCGCGCAAACACGGCCGGGAAATTGCCGGTGGGGAACCTGGTGAGATCCATCTTGATATAGGTGAACTTGCCGTCGTCGTACACGCTGTTGGGCACGATCCAGGTCTGCTTCGAGCGCGTCGAATAGTCGTAATCGAAGTAGTAGTGCCTGTCCTTGGACAGCCTGGTATCGATCTGCGACTCGTCCTTCACTTCTTCGCTGGCAGCAGCGAAGCTGGTGTCCTTTGGATAGACGAAGGTCACCTTGTACTGGACGCCGGCCTGCTTGGCTTGCTCAAGCCGCTGCCAATCGGTCGCCACGACCTTCAATTCCAGAATGTAGGAATGGGTCGCGGTGCGGATCATCATATTGGTGTCGACGTCGACGTTCTTCGGCTTCAGATAGAAGACGTTCTCGCGACGACTCAACTCCCAGCCACTGGTGAAACCAGTGCTGTAATCGAGGATCTTTTCGTTCGGACTCAGCTCGACCTGCGTGGTGATGCCGAGTCCGGTACGCACCTGGTAGATCTTGTCCGCTTCGTACTCGTATTGCTGGACAACCTGAGCGGACGCGAGCGGCGCAACCAAAGCCAGGGCCGCCAGCGCCAGACGCGCCGAGCCGTTTTTAGTCATGAAACTCATCTAACGTTCGCTCCATTGCCATTGTTCTGAGGTGCAGCGTTGGGCACGGGCGCTGCCTGGGTGGGCTGTGTGCCCGGATACACAGGCACGCCGGCAGCGTTCATTACCGGAGCCTGCTGCTGAGCGGGTACCGTTCCATTGACACCCGGCGCACCAGGTTGCGCCATCGGCTGGCCCGGCACCTGACCTGGCATGACCTGCTGCTGGCCTGCGGGCATGGCCTGGCCGACGGGTGCCGCCTGCACTGCCGGCGCCTGCAGCGCCGCCGGCGGCGGTGCAGGAATCGAGGCATAGTCCGTGTCGACGCGGTAATCGGTCACCTGAAAACCCAGTGGATTCTCTACTCGCAGGTTATCGGACATGGCCAGATTGCCGTTATAGCGGAACCCCATGATCGCGAACCGATTGTCCAGCAGCGTGGTCTGCCCCGACTTCTTGTCGTAGATGCTGCGCTGGAAGCGGACATTGGCCCCGGTATAGGGCTTACCGGCGCCACCCTGCAAGGTGATGCTCAAGATGTTTACGCGAATGGACCTGACCTTGCCATAGATGAAATAAGGCGCCGACGGATTGTTCTGCGAATGCAGCGCCCGATACTCGTTGGCAACCGCGCCATCTTTCTCCGACATCGCAAAGACGGTGTTCCAGTCGTTGAGCCCCATCATCTCGAAATCGTAGGATTCGCGAGCGGTGATGAAGCGCGACACATTGCTTCTGGCCAGCGCCTCGCTTGCAGTGATGTTGCGCACATCGCCAGTGTTCTGCAGAACTGCGACCGTTGCAGTGCCGGTGTAGGCATCGGCCATCACCAGGTACGGGGTCTTCTCCTTCAACGGCAGCATGTAGTAATAGCCACCGCCCAGCAGCAGGCACATGACGATCGCGCCGAACGCGACCCACCAGGCACGGCGCTCGCTGCGCCGCGCCAGATCAGCGATGCTGACCTCGTAGTTGACAGCCTTTGCAACCGCCTTGTTGACGCTTTCGCTCTCAACTGGTTTTTTACCGAACATCAGACTTCACCAGGTTACGTAATGTGGCTGCGGAGGCACATGGATGGCCCCCGAAAGTAAAGTCACTTCGCGTTGCCGTCGCCGGCCGGGGCCGCGGTCCCGCTCAGCGAAGACGATGGCTGCACGAGAATGCGGTTGCCGGCAGCGGAGACGGTGACGCCTTCCTGCGCATAGACCACGCTGAGTTCGGCGACCGCCTGCTGGATGCTCGTGGTGTTGATCTTGGCCACCGGCGCATAGAGCGTGTAGTCGGACTGGATGCTGTAGCTCAACTGCATGTTCGAGTCCTTGGCCCAGCGCTCGAGCATCGTCTTCAGGGTGCCGTCCATCGGCACCGCCTGGTACACGTACGAGGAATACAGCGGGATCTCCATCGTCGACTCGGAGAACCGGTTGACCGGCTTCCACCTGCCGCGGAAATCAGGCGCCGGCCTGGTGGCACAGGCGCTCAGCAGCGCAACGGCGCTCAGAGTGGCGATCATCCGAAACATATGCGTTCTTTTCACGCGAGCCTCTAAATTGCGGAAACGTTTTTTGATGGACGGCCGGCAAACGGCCGACGGTCTGAGAACTGCAGGTTTCGCCACAGGGACGGCACGGCGCGACGCACAGCCGGCGCAAGAGCCTGGTGACAGAGTCGGGGGTCGCGCAAATCCGGCGCGCGCGTGCGCTCCCGCGGACGAAGGACGTCCGAGGACAGGCTTTCAGCGCCGAGAAAAACGGAATTTGTCAGAAAACTTTCCATGTCACCCTCGCGTGTGTCCTGAGAACCCACGCCCCTGTTCCTATTGCCAATTGCACCGCACCAGCATCGCGAGAATGTGCCGTAGCGCCATGCTCACGTCAAGCATTTGGAAAAAAAGCGTTCAATCCAGCCAAATTCCCAATAATTTTGCCAACTACGTCACTCTATGTCACAACGAAAGCATGGGCACATCCACCTTCGGCTTCAGCCTTGCGGTGAAGTGCCGGTCCTTGTAGTACTTGATCTTGTCGCACTTCACAGGATGCGGGATGCCCTCGTACAGGAACACCTCATGATCGTTCCCCATCGCCTTGAGTTCCTGCGGCAGCATCAGCGCCCTCCTCTCTTCCGACACGCTGCGGGTCACATCCTTGCCGCGCGTCACGTTCTGCTTGCGGAAGGTGGTGTAGCCGAGCATCTCCGAGTAGTCGTTGGCATCCTGCTGCTCGCGCGGAGCGTAGAGGATCTGCAGTGCATGGTTCGTGATGATGGTGCGCGACACGTCCTTGCCGTAGGTCGCGTCCAACTGAGCCATGCTCTGGATGATCGGCAGAAGGCGGACATTGTAGCCGGCCATGTATGACACCGCCGAGGCGATGATGTCGACCTTGCCGATGGCAGTGAACTCGTCCATCAGCAGCAGGCACTGGTACTTCAACGCCGGGTTGCTCTTGGGCAGTTCCTTGGTGTTGAGGTTGATGATCTGGCTGAAGAACAGGTTGATGATCAGGCGGCTTTCGGCCAGCTTGTTGGGCTGGATGCCGATGTAGATGGTCATCTTCTTCTTGCGCAGGTCGGTCAGCAGGAAGTCGTTGTCGCTGGTGGCCGCGTCGAGCACCGGGTTGATCCAGGCATTGAGCGGTTCCTTCAACGTTCCCAGGATCGAGGCGAAGGTCTCCTCGGCCTGCGACAGCATGTTGGAGAACGCCGACTTGGCGTTGCTGCTGAGGAAGCGCCGTTCCGACAGCGACTTCAGGTATTTCTTCAGATCGCTGCCGTCGCCCGAGGACAGACGATAGATCGCCCCCAGCGTCGGCGTACCCAGGCCACCTGGGAAGCCGATGTTGCGCTCGTCGTCCCAGTTCTCGAACAGGTACAGCGCGAACGCCATGAATGCGTTGCGCGCCTGGCTGACCCAGAATTTCTGGTCGTCCGATCCATCCGGATACAGCATCGCGGCGATGCTCATCAGGTCGGAGACGCGGAACGCCGGATCATCGGACACATAGCTGAGCGGGTTCCAGCGATGCGTGCGCCGGTCTTCGGCGAACGGGTTGAACAGGAACACCTCCTGTCCCTGGCTGGCGCGCCAGCCGCTGGTGAGATCGAAGTTTTCCTGTTTGATGTCCAGGACCACCACCGATTCCTGGTATTCGAGCAGGTTCGGGATCACCACGCCGACGCCCTTGCCGGAACGGGTGGGCGCGGCCAGGATGACGAACTGCTGGCCGCTCAGGCGCACCAGCTTGCCGCGGAACTTGCCGACCACGATGCCGTTGCCGCTCTGCTTGAACAGGCCGTGCTTGGCCAGGTCGGCGGCGCCGGCGAAACGGGCGTCGCCGTGCAAGGCCTGCTTGCGCGGCTTGAACATCAAGAACAGGGTCAGCAGGCACAGCAGCCCAGGCAAGCCGAAGCCCAGGTAGCCGGCCCACTTGATCTTGCCGACGTAGGGCGCGACCTGCGGCAAGCCGATGGCATGCACGTATTCGTAATAGGTGCCCAGCCCGAACAGGCGCGTGTCCAGCTTGAGCAGCAGCAACACCATGTAGCCGGACAGGAAATAGCCGACAACGACAGTGAGTGCGACGACGACCACAGCCGCAACGATCTTACGATTCGACAAGCCCCTATCCTCCCTGATGCACCTTGGCGACTATTCTAGCTTCGGCGCCGGGTACTCGGCTTGCTCTTCGACGGCTTTTTTTCGACGCTGACGCCGCCGCCGTCCTGCTCGACCAGGTTATCCATCCAGACCCGCGCCTCGTCCCAGGACATGTCGCGCGAGTCCAGGCGTGCGCCACCCTCGGTGGTCACGGTGTAGCCCACCACGTTGGCGGGGCTGTATTCCGGTTCGCGCGTCAACGCCACCAGCTGGTAGCGTCCTTTGACTTGAATCGTATGATGATATTCCATCATGCGTACGGCCTCCTCGCCTGATCGTCGGCCTGGATGCTAAAGCAAGCTGGGCGCCAGGGCCACCCGCCGCCGGTACGCGACCGCCCTGCTCTGCTCTGGACGATAGGCAACAAAAAAGCCGGCGGGCGCCGGCTTGTCGTGTTCCACGAGTGCATTGCCTGCATGTCGTGGTGGGCGGTACAGGGTTCGAACCTGTGACCCCTACCATGTCAAGGTAGTGCTCTACCGCTGAGCTAACCGCCCATCGCTGCTGCGGACATACCGCTGCAGGGGCGCGAATCTTAGCCCACCTTGCGGCCAAGAACAATAGCCGCGCGGACCAGGCCAGCCGCCGTGCGGCTAGCTGACCAGGCTGGCGTCGCGCAGCTTCTTGATCTGGTCGCGCACCCGCGCCGCGTCCTCGAACTCCAGGTCGCGCGCGTGCTGGTACATCTTCTGCTCCAGCGCCTTGAGCCGGGATGCGACCTCGGCCGGCTCCAGCATGCGGTAGTCGGCCGGCTCTTCCGCCACCCGGCGTCCCTTGCCCTTGCCGGACTTGGTCTCGACCGCGCCATCGGCGCGCGCGCCCTCCAGGATGTCGACGATCGGCCGCGCCACCGACTTCGGGGTGATGCCGTGCTCGAGGTTGTACTCCACCTGCTTCTCGCGGCGACGCCCGGTCTCGTCGATCGCCGCCTGCATCGAACGGGTCATCCGGTCCGCGTACAGGATCGCCTTGCCGCGCAGGTTGCGCGCGGCGCGGCCGATGGTCTGGATCAGCGAACCGGTGGAACGCAGGAAGCCCTCCTTGTCCGCATCCAGAATCGCCACCAGCGACACCTCGGGCATGTCCAGGCCCTCGCGCAGCAGATTGATGCCGACCAGCACGTCGAACTTGCCCAGGCGCAGGTCGCGAATGATTTCCACGCGCTCGACCGTGTCGATGTCCGAGTGCAGGTAGCGCACCTTGACCCCGTGTTCGCTCAGGTACTCGGTGAGGTTTTCGGACATGCGCTTGGTCAGCGTGGTGACCAGCACGCGATCGCCCAGCGCCACGCGTAGCCCGATCTCCGACAACAGGTCGTCGACCTGGGTGCCGACCGGACGGATCTCCACCTCCGGATCGATCAGCCCGGTCGGGCGCACCACCAGTTCGGTGATCTCGCCGGCCGACTCGCGCAGTTCGTACGGACCGGGCGTGGCCGACACATAGATACTGCGCGGCGAGCGCGCCTCCCATTCCTCGAAGCGCAGCGGCCGGTTGTCCAGCGCCGATGGCAGGCGGAAGCCGAACTCCACCAGCGTCTCCTTGCGCGAGCGGTCGCCCTTGTACATCGCGCCGATTTGCGGAACGGTGACGTGCGACTCATCCACGACCAGCAGCGCGTCGGCCGGCAGGTAGTCGAACAGGGTCGGCGGCGGCTCGCCCGCGGCCTTGCCGGTGAGATGCCGCGAGTAGTTCTCGATGCCGTTGCAGTAGCCGACCTCGGCCATCATCTCCAGGTCGAACTGGGTACGCTGCGCCAGCCGCTGCGCTTCGACCAGCTTGTTCTGCGCGTACAGCTGCTCCAGCCGCTCCTTCAGCTCGATCTTGATCGTGTCCACGGCGCTGAGCGTGCGCTCGCGGGTGGTGGCGTAGTGGGTCTTCGGATAGACCGTGTAGCGCTGCAGCTTGCGCAGCGTCTCGCCGGTCAGTGGATCGAACAGGGTCAACTGCTCGACATCGCCGTCGAACAGCTCGATGCGCAGCGCTTCGCTGTCCGACTCGGCGGGAAACACGTCGATGACTTCGCCGCGCACGCGGAACGTGCCGCGGTGCAGTTCGTATTCGTTGCGGGTGTATTGCAGGTCGGTCAGGTGCTTGATCAGCTGGCGCTGCTCGATATGCTCGCCGATCGACAGGATCAGGCGCAGCGACAGATAGTCCTCCGGCGCACCCAGGCCGTAGATCGCCGATACCGTGGCCACCACCAGCGCGTCGCGGCGCGACAGCAGCGTCTTGGTCGCGGCCAGGCGCATCTGCTCGATGTGCTCGTTGATCGAACTGTCCTTCTCGATGAAGGTATCCGACGACGGCACATAGGCCTCTGGCTGGTAATAGTCGTAATAGCTGACGAAGTACTCGACCGCGTTGTTCGGGAAGAACGCCTTGAACTCGCCGTACAGCTGCGCCGCCAGGGTCTTGTTCGGCGCCATCACCAGGGTCGGCTTCTGGATCGCCTCGACCACGTTGGCGATGGTGTAGGTCTTGCCCGAACCGGTCACCCCGAGCAGGGTCTGCTTGGCCAGCCCGGCCTCGAAGCCGGCCACCAGCTTCTCGATCGCCTGCGGCTGGTCGCCGGCGGGCGAGTACGGCGATACGAGTTGGAAACGGTCGGACATGAACGGGCCTCGAGATGAATTTGAGTGGAGCGAACCTCGGCTGACGCAGCGCCGGGAAGATTCCTTACATGGGAACGGTGAACCCTCTCATTCAAGCCCCCATGCCAGGGGACCGAGACTGATAGCCCTCCCCATCGAAGGACGGCTTCCATGCGGAAATCCAGTGCTCAAGGCTACACATTGCTGCAGTTGGCAATCGTGATGGCGATGATCTGCGTGCTGACCGCGGTCGGCATACCGGCCTTCCAGGACCTTCTGATGCGCCAACGCCTGGCCGTCACCAGCTATCGGCTCAGCTCCCAACTTGCCCTGGCCCGCAGCAGCGCCATCAGCTACGGCGTGCCAGTCAGCGTATGCCCATCGAATGGCGATGGGAGGTGCCGCGCCGACAACGACTGGAGCCACGGATGGATGGCCTACCGCGACCTGGATCGGCAGTCGCAACCGACCGACCCGGGCAGCGTTCTGGGCCTGGAAACCGCACCGGCGGTGACCTCCATGACCGTGATTTCGAACAGCGGCAGGCACGTCGTTCGCTTTCTTCCTGACGGCCGCAGTGCTGGCAGCAACCTCAGCATCAGGATCTGCGGGAAGGGACGCCTGATGGCTGAGGTCATCGTGAACAACGCAGGCCGGACCCGCTTGGCCAAGGCGGCGGAAAGCCAGGCTTGCCAAGCGAAAAGCTGAAAAAGCAAATTTCCCGGAAATTTTCCCGGCACAAAGAAAAAGGGCCTGCGGATGATCCGCAAGCCCTTGATATTTCTGGCGCCCGAAGTTGGACTCGAACCAACGACCCCCTGATTAACAGTCAAGTGCTCTAACCGGCTGAGCTATTCGGGCGGGGAGGCGCATTGTATAGAGGCCTCGTGAGCATGGCAAGAGGGTTGCTAGGCACTCCTCTTCCCCGTCAGCACGAGGCTGGCAACCGGGTCACCAGCATTCAGTCTCAAGCGCGCCGGTTGACGTCGTTCGCGCGCCTTTCTGGTCCAGCCCAAGGGTGCCGCACTTTGTGTCCTTCGTCAGCTGCCTCCCCTTCGGGGTTGCGGTGAGCTTGAAAGCACTTGCGCTCGGCGTGCCATCGAACGCGATCGTGTAGAACTGCGCCAAATCCGCATCGCATGTGGGCGCGGTTGCACCGACGTAGGTCATATTGGTCGTATAGAAACGTTCCACCAACTGCGCCCCTTGCTGCAGACAGACCGCCGCGGCGGAGCGCCGCGACTTCACGACATAGGACTCGTAGCTCGCGAACGCGATGGCCGCCAGGATGCCCACGATCAGCACCACGATCATGATTTCGATGAGGGTGAAGCCGCGCTGCCGCGACGGGTTGCCAAGAAGGGGACGCATCAATCGTTCCTCAGAAGTTCACGCCAGGACACGCGCTTCATGCTGAGCGCGCTGCTATTGGTGCCGATGCCGATCGTACTGGCGTTGTCCAGACCGATCTGCATCTGATTGCCGATGAAGATGGGACTATTGGGACTGCTGTCCAGCCCGATGCCGGAGGCGGGCTTGCCATTCAGCGTATCACCGGTGCTGGAGCCACCGCTGCCATCCAGGTCGAAGAACGACTGCGGCATACGCCCACCCGTGAACGGATTGATCGCCATCACGAAGCCCTTGCCGCTTGGACTGCAGACATCACCCGAGTCGGGTATGCGCGTGGTACCGATCAAGGCAGTTCCCTGGAAGAAGTTGGATACGACCATGCGCTCTCCCTCGGCAGTTCCCGATGGCGGCACCAAATCCATATACCACCCATCCACGCCGGGACTTGGCTGATCTTCGATGACGCGCACGGTGTAACCGTTCACAGTGCCCTGTTCCTGGATATCGACCTTGTTCAAGGTGGAGCGATCAGAAGCGATCGCGCTACCACGGTCGATCAAGCCGTACCAAGTCTGCACGTCCTTGTTGGAAAGGTCGCCATCGGACAGGTATTTGCCGGTACCGAAGAAAACCCAGGTCAATCCCGTCGATGGGTCCTTCGCCGCGGTAGGCGCTGCCGTGATCGGCTGGGTCTTGGAACCGTACTGCGCAGTGAACAGTCGGGTGGCCGTGCCGGACGCGCCGGCCATGTCGAAACGCCACAAGTTGCCGTTCAAATCGCCGGCATAGATTCGATCGACGATGTAGTCGTTGTTCGAAGACCAGGCCAGCACTGAAGACAGGCCATTGTCGCCAGTCGCACCGGTCGAGATGTTGCTCGAGACGCCACTCAGGATATTGACCAACACCAGATCGGCAGAGTCTCCGCTGCTATTGGGACCATTGCCGACCATTGCATACCACTGACCGTTGCCAAGCTGGCCGATGATCGGCTTGCCCAGATTGTTGCCGAGCGTAGTGAGGTCTGTGGAAGTCTTGTCCCACAGCAAGGAAATGTTGTCAGGATCGGTAACGTCCAGCGCGAACATGCCCTTGCCGCCGCGCCCCATGGTTCCGATCAGAACGGACCGCCAGCTCGCAGACGACGTGTCGTAGATGTCGGAAACGGTCAGCTCCCCATCCACGTAGTAGCGATGCTCATAGTCGGAACTGGTGTAGTTCAGCAGCCCGGTCATCGCTGCCTTCGGCACGAAAGCGAACTTCTCGGCGCCAGAGCTGGCGTTGAAACCATGCAACATGCCGTCGTTGGCGCCCACGTAGAGCATGGGCGTGCGCGTCGCCTTGGCAGCGGCGAACGACGCGTAGGCGCTGGCACCGGTAAAGGTCGCAGTGGTGTAAAGCCGCGCATTCGGCGAACCCACATAGACCGGTTGCGAATTGACGATGTCGCCCATCAGCCCGGTGCGGGTGCGCAGGGTACCGCCATTGGCCTTTTCGTTGGTGCGATCGCCACGCAGGTAGTCGATTTGCTGCTGGGTGGCCGAAGACAGCGGCGTACCGGTCAGATTGCCAGAGGCAAAATTCGTAAGGGTGGTGGCATCGCTGGCAAACTTGATGGTTCGCGTATTCCATGCCGGAAACTGGCCACTGGCGCTCCATGCCTGAGTAAGCGCGCCTGTGGTCTGGTTGACATTGTACGCAATCAAATCGCCGCGCCAGGTGCCGCTGTAGAAGACGGACTGGTAGGTGCGAGCACCCGACTCAAGCTTGGTCGTGTTGCTGGCCAACGATGCGGCGGAACCCTTCATTTCATCCAGGATGCGCTCGAATGCCTTGCGCAAGCTGGTAATCATCTTTTCCGCATCGGCGGCGAGGTAATAGTTGTCCGGTTGCTTATAGGTATTAGTGCCGTTGACATAGGATGTGCCATTCCACCAAGTGCCATCCGACAAAGCGTCTAAATTGGTATCTGGATCGTAGCCCGCGGGCACCTGAAAACCACCGTATTTGGCCGTCAGCCAATACTGATTGGTACTCGGCGACTTGTAGTCGCCGTACTCCACTACGTCCACCCAATGGGTAGAAAGCGTCTGCTTGCCTGGAAATCCGTCGCTTGCGGTATCCGGCCGCATATCCTTGGTATGCGCATCGTAGGCGAGCGCCGCGATGTAGGCCGAATTGCCGCCGCCATTGAACTGACTTGCCGAAGCCTTGGTCGCCGCATTCGCCGCAGTCTGCCCCTCCTTGCGCCAAATCTGGGTCATTCTGGTGATGACGTTGACGGAGTTGTCGCGACTCACCTCGGCAGGCTGGGTCGGCTCCCCATTCAAATTTGAAGTATTGCCTGGCAGGTTTTTGTCGTTGTGCGTATTTGTATCGCCAATGCCCAGGATGACATTGACCTGACACCGGTAAGAGATCGGATCATTCCAGGCGGTAATCACCGGGAAGCCATCTGCCTGCCTGTATTTACTGAGCGAATCCCCACTGAGGGAAGAATAAGCAGCGACGCCACCCTGATGCTTGAAATAGCGAATTGCAGCGTAATAGAGCTCACTTACATCATCGTATGATTTGACGTTCTTGCCCGTATTAAGCTGACCGAACTTATTCAGGTAATTGATGACGCCACTATTAACGATCGGATAGCCATTTCCGACCACGGCCGTCGTAGCGTTGGCATCGGCAGAGTCGGGATTTTGATACAGGATACCGGTTTGTGGATCCCATTCGCGCGCAGTGTTGACGAGGCGTCCCTGATCAGGATTGTAGCTATAGGGGCCAACAAACTTCTGCTTGGCACGTAAAATGCCCGTATCGACACCATTATCATCGACGTTCTTGTAGCCGAAGATACTGTAGCGAATGCGGGTCGCATATTGCTGAATCAAGCCCTCTGGCTTGTATCCCCCATTCGGGTAGGCGACGCAGTTGTCTTCCAGAAAGCCGCTGACACATACCTTGACGCGAACCGACACTTCAAAGGTAAGCGTGGTATCCAGGACGCAGCCCTTGTTGTCCTTGGCAGTACACGCGGTCCCGTTCGGATTGAGGTAACTGCCGTTCAAGGCATGGACGGAAGGATCGTATGCCACCACCGTATCGGTGGTCGCGCCGTAGCCGAATCGCATCTTGTTGCCAAGCCCATCGATGCGCATGTTCAGGTTCTGCCACCTCGCCGATGTACCGCCGGTGATGAGTGCGGCATTGTTAGTGATCACGCGCCGCGGGAAGTTCTGCGTACTGGCGCGGTCTGCCACCGCTTTCTCCAGAATCGTCTCGGTCGCGGTATCGCGTACGCGATAGCCTCCGGTCAAGGCCGAGCGAAACGGATCGATGGTCTGGGTAGCCGCCCAGTTGAGAAAATTGCCCGACCAGGCGCCTTGCGTTCCGGCACATGAATAATTTGCCGGACTATTGCCGAGACTGCTGACCGGATAGAAATAACGATCAGTCTCTGTGGCGCTGTAGTTGTATTTGTAGCACTTCTTCGAATCGAAGTAGCCGACGAACTTGGAGGTCGCCGAATACGTATCGGATAGGTTCGCCTTGCTGATGACGGTAGGAAACTCGACAGAGGGCACGATCGCCAGATTGCCCGGAACCGTACTGCCCACGTACAGCGGAGACTGCGACACATCGACGTCTGCGCCAGCACTACCGATTGTCCCGATCAGGAGACCTGCCGCCATGGCGAGGAACGAATCCTTGCGCGTCGCACTCTTTGTTCGACTGGTCATGGTGAAGGCCCTTACTTGACGGTGACGTTGGTTTGCAGCACGACGATCGCGCGCCCGCCTGCAGCGGTGGGGTTGGCGCTACGCGCGATGATGCGGTAGTAGTGTTCGAGCGAGGTACCGCCAGTACCGCCGTACTGGTTCTGGTTGATGCTCGACCCCAGCCCTAGCTGATCTTCGCTGGTGCGTTGCCCCATGTACTGGATGTAGTACTGCGCGGCGCTGGCCTGAAGCTTTTGGGTGACGACAGCGTCCACCCAGCACTCCTGGGCACCCAGGGCACACCCGTTGACGTTCCCGGTATAGGTATTGCTCGGAACGGCAGGACATACAGTCGTACCCGAAGCACAGTTGAATCCCACGGGACTACCGCTTGCCGCGGCGCCCTGGATGACTTTTTCCGCATCGCGCAGCGCGCCTTCTGCCGCCTGGAATGCCAGGCTGCGGTCGTACATGTTGGACGACATGCGCTCTTCCAGCAGGGTACTGCGCAGCACCGCCAGACCCAGCAAGGTCATGACCAGCAACAGCATCAATACGATGATGAGGGAGATACCGGATTGCCGATTGATGGGCGCATTCATGCTCACGAATTCCTGTTCCTGATGCTCACGATCGTCGTCACCTCGCGCGACAGCGGCGTATTGTCGCTACTGACGGCATCCGCGGAATTGACCGTCATGACGACCTTGACTGCCACCACGTTGGCCCAGTTCAAGCCTGCGCTGCCGTCCACATAGGCACTCGCACCAGTCAATAGATACTCGAACTGCAGATTCGAGACGCCTTCGGTGATTTCGTTGGAGGTGACGGTACCGCCCGGCCCGACCACGGCCTGGTACAGCGACGTGCCGCCACGTGTGTTGTCCGCCAAATACCAACGCACTGCGCGCAGTTCGGTCAGCAGGGAGTTCATCTCGTAGGTGTAACTGTTGGAACCGGCAACGCAGACTCCGGGCAAGCGACCCAACCGATTGCATGCGTTCAAGGAACCGCTTACGTAGGTCACGCTGGTGCCGGACACGCCATCGGCCTGCAGCACCGCGACTTGCTGTCGGTCGCATAGCAACATCACCGCATTGGCATGCAGATCGGGGGCGGCGGCGTTGAGGGTCAGGGTTTGGCTGCCGGCGTTATGCGCGGTAACGGTGGCACCGCCGGTGCTTGCGGACAGCACCTGAATCGCATCGGTGCCGCTCTTGGACGTGATGCCAGGCGGGCTGCTGTTGTCGAACCCTTGCAGCGGCTGCGCCCAGTCTTTCCACCAAGTGGCGGTAGGGTCGGACAACACATTGGCCACGGGCAGCCCGGAATCGCAAGGATTGCCGCCAGCCTCGCGGATGTCCCGCGCCATCATCTCGAAGGCAATGCGAGCCGATTCCTGGACACGGCTGAGGCCTTCGGTAGCTGCATAGGTCTTGCGATTGGATAGGAAAATACCGACGGCCGCGCCAACTACCAGCAGGCCGAGCAGCATCGAGATCATCAACTCGACCAGATTGAAGCCGGACTGGCGCGACGGGGAAGTGCGAAGGGAGAGGGTTCTCACAGCTGCGTCACCGTTTCCAGCTTTTGCGTGGCACTGCCATTGGCGGAAGCGTCTTTTGCACGGCTGTCGTCCCACTGGACGCCGATTGCGCAATTGCCATCGAGGCAGGCGATGGAACCGCATGTCGTTTCGGGATCACCACCGATGGCGTCTTTCAGGCCAGCGAGCCAAGCGGCCTGGTCATTCTCGATCAGGCTGCCACCAGTGGGCGCCGTACAGAGCATCCCCGTGGTGTTGTAGCCGCCGATCAGGGCGGCGTCGCGGTTGGCGCGCATCGCGTCCAGGATGGTGTAGGTCTGCATGACGATCTGGCTGCGCTGCATCGCGCTCTGGTTGTTGCGTAGCGCGGTCGTCTGCATCGCGGCAACGCCGAGCATGCCGATTCCGAGTATCAGCACGGAAATCATCACCTCGATGAGGGTGACGCCGGCAATGTTCCTGTCACTGTGAAACCGTTTCATAGCGCCTCTGCTTGTCAAAGAGCGGTCTGCTGGGCCGAACATTGGCCGCCGTTCGAACTACGCGCGATGGAAACCCGACTGCCCCCGCTCATAGACACAGTGCGCACGTTGTCGGAAGGACTGGTGACCGGCATGCAGACAGTGATGTCCATTGCCAGCGGCGTACCGCTGCTGTCGCGAGCGATGCCGTCGGCGTTGAACGTAACCTTGTCACCCAGCGCATCCAGTGCCGAACTGGAAACAGACAGGCCGGTGCGCAGCGTCGTGGCCCGCAACACGGTGCCGTCGCGCGTCACCGTCAGCAGATGGGTCCAGTCGCCGCCGCTGGCGCAGGTGCTGCCGTCGTCGCTGCGGCACAGACTGACCCCTCCGTTCAGGCGGACCGCCTCCGAGCGCGATGCCTGCAAGGCGGCGACCAACTCATTGGCGGTGCTGGTCAACCGGTTGCTACGGATCAGCATGGTGAAGCTCGGAAATGCCAATGCCATGATGATCGCCAACACCGCGACCGTGACCATCAGCTCTACCAGCGTGAACCCGCGCTGCCCCGATACGGCAAGGCGACGCTGCTCAGGAACGCACATATCGTTTCCCCAAATTTCCCCAAGCGAACGCTAACGGGTGTACCGCCGCCGCGCCAGCCATTGCCGACGGATGGCGGATATCGGGGGCTGGACGGATCGTGCGGGCCGGCGTCGTTGCCGGCATGATGCGCGTCTACCCTCTTCCGCCCGCCCTCGATGCCCTCCCCCGCGTACTCGAACGACCAGTTGCAGGTGCTCAAGCAGCCATCCACCCTGATCTGGATCGTCATGGCCGGCGAATGCATCGCCGCCATCCTGGCGCTAACCCCAAGCCAGGGCCCGGGGGGGAACCGCTGGGTCTATTTCGGCCTGGCATCGCTCGGCATCCAATGGGTGGCATTGCTGACCCTGGCTAGTCTGCTGATGCTGCGCCGCAGCCTGGCCGGGAGAGGCATCCTGCTGATCACTGCCGCGACGCTTGGCCTGATGCAGTTGCTGACCTGGTTGATCAGCTGGGTGATCCTGTCTGCGTTCGGCGACTACTGGCAGTTGTCGACCGCAGCATGGCTGACGCTCTCGCTACAGCTGTCCGGCATCGCATTGCTGATCGGCCTGCTCGGCATGGCCGCACTGAACAACCATATCCGCATCAAGCAACTGGTCGAACGCGCCAAGCAGGCGGAAATCGACGCGCTCACCGCGCGCGTGCAGCCGCACTTCCTGTTCAATACGCTCAATACCGCGGTGATGCTGGTGCATCGCCAACCGCAGCAAGTCGAACAATTGCTGATGGATCTATCCGATCTGTTCCGCGCCGCGCTGGCAACGCCCGACCTGGTCAGCCTCGACGACGAAATCGACCTGGCGAGGCGCTACCTCGACATCGAAGCCATTCGTTTTGGACCGCGCCTGCGCGTGCACTGGGAGCTACCGTCGCCCTTGCCGCAGGCCAGGGTCCCGCGGCTTTCGTTGCAACCCCTGGTCGAGAATGCAGTGCATCATGGGATCGAATGCTCGCCCGATGGCGGCGAGATCCGCATCGCCATCGGCGAAACTCACAACCGACTGAAGATCGAGGTCAGCAATACGCTGCCCCCGGCCGGTTCCACGCCTCATCTGGGTCGTGGCCACCGGGTCGGTTTGTCGGCATTGCGCACGCGCCTGGAAAGCATGCAGGGCGGCGTCCTGAGCACGGGCCTGGAGGACAACGCGCTGTTCGTGGCGACGATCCGGATTGAACTCAGGCCATGACCCGATAACAAGGCCGATACTCCCCGGAAATCTTCATCCGGCGCTGCTCGACGAAGGCGCGCAGCAGTTCGTCCAGGGCCTGCATCATGTCCGCGTCGCCGTGGATCTCGAACGGGCCGTACTCCTCGATGCGGCGCATGCCGTCTTCCTTGACGTTGCCGGCGACGATGCCGGAGAAGGCGCGGCGCAGGTCCGCCGCCAGTGCGTGCGGCGGGCGCCCGTGGTGCAGGTCGAGCGCGGCCATCGCCTCGTGGGTGGGCACGAACGGACGCTGGTATTCCAGCGGGATGTCCACCGACCAGTTGAAGTAGAACGCGTCCTTCTGCTCCTTGCGGTGCATGCGCACTTCCTGGATGCCCTCGGCCATCTTGCGCGCCACCGCGATCGGATCGCCGACGATGATCTGGTAGCGCGAGGTGGCGGCCTCGCCCAGGGTCAGGCGCAGGAAGCGGTCGATCTGCTCGAAGTACGGCGCGGCGATGGTCGGGCCGGTCAGGATCAGCGGGAACGGCAGGCCGCGGTTCTCGTCGCGCAGCAGGATGCCGAGCAGGTACAGGATCTCTTCGGCGGTACCGACGCCGCCGGGGAACACGATGATGCCGTGGCCGATGCGGACGAAGGCCTCCAGGCGCTTCTCGATGTCCGGCATGATCACCAGGTGGTTGACGATCGGGTTCGGCGACTCGGCGGCGATGATGCCCGGCTCGGTGACGCCGATGTAGCGGTTGTCGTGCTTGCGCTGCTTGGCATGGGCGATGGTGGCGCCCTTCATCGGCCCCTTCATCGCACCCGGACCGCAGCCGGTGCAGATGTCCAGACCGCGCAGGCCCAACTCGTAGCCGACCTGTTTGGTGTACAGGTACTCGTCGCGCGAAATCGAATGACCGCCCCAGCACACCACCAGGTTCGGATCGGCCGGTTGCAGGATGCGCGCGTTGCGCAGCTGCCCGAACACGGCGCTGGTGATGCCTTCGCTGGATTCGAGGTCGGCGGCGGAGTCCGGGCCGAGTTCGATGGCCATGTAGGCCAGGTCGCGGACCACGGCGAACAGCAGTTCGGCCACGCCGTTGATGATCTCCCCGTCCACGAAGGCCATCGCCGGCGCATTGAACAGGTCGATGCGCGCGCCGCGGTCGCGCTGGACCACCTGTATGTCGAAGTCGGGATACAGGTCGCGCGCGGCGCGCGGATCGTCGGACGCGCTGCCGCTGGTCAGCACCGCCAGCGCGCAGCGCCGCAGCAGTTCGTGCAGGCCGCCGCTGGAGGCATCGCGCAGGCGCACCACTTCGGCGCGCGAGAGGATGTCCAGGCCGCCGCGCGGGTAGATCCGCGCGTCCACTACCGGCAGCGCCCGCGCGGCCGTATTGCTCGTCGTCATATCGGAATTCTTGTCGTTGTCGTCAACGGCGACTTTAGCGTCAGCCCCCGCAAAAGAAAACGGCCGGGTTGCCCCGGCCGTTCGCTTGTACCGCTGCGGTTGCGAGCGGATCAGAACTCGTAACGGAAGCCCAGGTTCAGCGACCACTGCGAAACGCCGGTGTTGAAACCGTCGGCATCGGCATTGGCGGCGGACGGCTGGTCGGTGTACAGGGTGTTGTACACGTACTTGCCGTTGTAGATGCCCTGCAGGTTCGCCACGCGCGCATCTGCGAAGAAGCCGTAGTCGTAGATCTGGCCCCACTTCTTGTTCAGCAGGTTGCCGACATTCTGGATGTCCAGCCACACCTCGGACTTGTGGCCCTTGAAGAAGCCCGGCAGCTGCTGGCTGATGTGCACGTCGAAGGTGTTGATCCAGGAAGACCGGAAGCCATTGGCCGGCGCGTAGCTGCCCGCGTACTTGGCCAGCTGCGGATTCTGCGCCAGCCAATCGAAGAACTGCTTCTCCAGCGCCGGGTTGGCGGTGAACGCGCCGGTGCTGCTGAGGTTACCGAACAGCACGTCGCCCGGACCCTTCGGCACGTAGAACAGGTCGTTGGTCGAACGGCTGTCGCCATTGGCGTCGCCGTTGTACACGTAGCTGTACGGACGGCCGCTGCGGCCTTCGTACACCAGGCCCACGCGGGTTTCATAGTCGCTGAAGAACTTGTGCTTCCAGTTCAGCGAACCGGAGATACGGTCCTTGATCTCGTAGCGCGACGTGTTCTCGGTTTCCGAGTTGGCGTTGAAGGCGTACTGATAGCCCCAGCCGGAGCTGGCGGTGGAGCTGGTCAGCGAACCGACTTCGGTGGCGTGGGTATAGGTGTAGCCCAGGTTCCACGACCAGTCGCCGCCTTCGCTGAACGGCTTGGACAGCGACACGGTGAACTGCTGGGTCTTGCCCTTGTCGGTGTTCTCGATCAGGAAGACGTCGCTGTAGGCGCCGTTGCGGTTGTAGCGGTTGTTGCCGGCGGCCCACGCGCGGCCGGTCTGCGACGGGTTCCAGTACAGCGCACGGCCATCCGGGCCGTAGTAGGCCGGGGCCGGGTCCTCGCCCGGGTTGTTCACCCGACCGATGTTCAGGCTCTTGTAGTACAGGCCGTTCTTGACCTTGGTCACCAGCAACTCGGCCGACGCCACGATGCCGTACCACGGGGTTTCGTGGTCGAGCGCGAGGTTGGCCTTGTACAGCGACGGCAGCTTGAAATCGTTGCCGACGAAGCTGACGCCCTGGGTGGCGGAACCCGGCGCGGTCGGAATCGGCTGCGTGTCCTTGTTCGGGCTGAACGGCAACGCCGGGTTATAGGCGGTATAGCTGTAGGCGTTGTAGTTGAACCCGGTATTGGAGTAGCTGTTGCCGATCCACACCTGCGGCGCATCGCCCTGGAACAGGCCCACGCCACCGCGCAACTGGGTCGGACGGTCGGTGTCGAACGTGTAGTTGAAGCCGAAGCGCGGCTGGATCAGGAAATCGCCGCCGAACACCTTGCTGTTGTCGTAGCCGAAGTACGCCTGGGCGGCCGCGTTATAGGTCGGATCCGGACTGACGCCCGGGCGGTCGCCGCGCAGGCCCAGGGTCAGGGTCAGGTTGTTGTTGACATACCAGGTGTCCTGGATGAACAGGCCGAGATTGTCGTTCTTGTAGTCGGCCGCGATCGAACCCGGGGTGCGCTCGCTGTTGAGCTGGTAGGAACTCCAGCGGCCATTGGCGAAGTTGTCCAGGCCCAGGAACGTGTACACGCCCCAGCTGTTGCGGCCGAACAGGTTGTAGACGTCGTTGGTGGTGTAGTCGACGCCGAACTTCAGGTCGTGGTTGCCGAGGGTCAGGGTGCCGGCGCCGTAGTAGTTCCAGGTCTTGGTGGTGAGGATGTTGCCCTGCGAGTTGGTTTCGGTGCCGAGGAACAGCACGTCGCCGGTCGGCGCGGCGACGGTGCCGTCGAAGTAGATCGCGACGCTGGGGGCGTCGGTCGGCACCACGCGGATCGCGGAGTAATCGCGGTAAGACGCCTTGAACTCCGTGGAGAAGTTCTCGGACCAGTCACTGAACAGCTGGCCGACGTAGCTCTCGACGGTCTTCTCGTGCTGGTACCAGTACGAGCTCAGCGAGGCCTGGCTGGTGCTGCTGGCGCCGTTGATGCGCAGCTTGCTCTGGTCGAGCTTGCTGTAGCGGAAGCTGGCGCGGTGGTTGTCGTTGATGTTCCAGTCGAGCTTGAGCGCGTATTCCTCGAGATCGGTATTGCCGTTGCTGTCGAGCGAACCGGCGTCGAAGCCGTAGTTTTGCGCGATCTGCTGCGCACGCGCCACGTCCGCCAGGGTGTACTTGGCGTTGGCCTTGCCCAGCGCGGTGCTGCCCAGGTCGAGGCCAGGCGCGTCCTGCTGGAACTTTTCGTAGTTGGCGAAGAAGAACAGCTTGTCCTTGACGATCGGGCCGCCGAAGGTGGCGCCGTAGGTCTTTTCCTTGGTGAAGCCGTTGAACTTGCTGCCGTCCGGGTTGTCGCCGAACCAGTCGCCATCGCGCATGTAGCCGTAGACCGAACCATGGAACTCGTTGGTACCGGACTTGGTCACCGCATTGACGGTGGCGCCGGCGGCGCTGGCGATGCTGACGTCGTAGTTGGACAGGTTGACGTCCAGCGCTTCGATGGCTTCCATCGACACCGGCTGGCGCCGGGTGGTCATGTTGTTGCCTTCCAGGCCGAACGTGTCGCTGGCCGAGACGCCGTCGATATTGATCGAGTTGTAACGCGGGTTCAGGCCGCCGGCGCTGATGGTGCCGGACGCGCGATCGACGAAGGCCACGCGCGGATCCAGGCGCATGTAGTCCTGGATATTGCCGTTGACCGACGGCAGCGACTCGATCTGCTCGCGGCCGACGTTGGTGCCCGCGCCCATCTTGGTGGCGCTGAACATGTCGGAACCGCCGGCGACCGCAACCGCGTTCACCGTCTGCAGCGTCGTCACGTCGCCGCTCAGCGCGGCGTTGACGCTGGCGGTCTGATTCACGCTCAGGTACACACCGTCTTCGGTCTTGGTGCCTTCGCCGGGCTTGGTGATGGTGATGGTGTACGGGCCACCGACGCGCAGGCCGCGCGCGTTGTAGCGGCCGCTGGCGTCCGTGGTGGCGCGGCTGACCGTGCCCGATTCGGCGTGGGTGATGGTCACTTCGGCGCCGACCACAGGCTGGCCATCGTGGGTGACCAAACCGCCGACGCCGGCGGAGGTGCTCTGGGCGAACACAGGGGCGGCGGCAAGCGCAGCAACGAGGCCAAGGGTGAGCTTGGACATCCGGAGACGGCGGGGTTGAGTCATTGCAATAGCCTCGATGGAAGTTGACGAAATGCGCATAGCTAGCCGTCCTTGGTCGACGCACGGCAGCGGAATGAGGTTCGTGCCCCCTTGCTGGATCCCCCGCAAGGGTTAACGTGAGTTTAACACCATAGGGCCGATTTGTTGCCGAAACGTGACAAACCAGCATAGACGGACATGACACGACATGGATCGCAGTTCCCATGTCGGTGCAGGACACTGGGTGACACCGCCGCGCATGCCTCGGGGCCCGCATCGCCGGCTCAGGTAGTGCAGATACTCGATGGTTTGGCCGGTAGCGTCGGCTGCGCAGGATTTGCTCGAATCGTCGGCTCACGAGGGGAGCGGACACAGCAATCAGCGCCGTTTCCGGACCGCCTGGCGGTGATACGCAGGCGCTCGCGTATCTCGCCTGTCCCATGACTGGTGGCCGGGCTAACGGTCGCCCGCCCGGCTCCGCAACCGAGACGGTGGCGGCTCGCACTCCGGCACGCCGCATGGTGCTGCGAGCGCCCCTCACCCAGGTACCCGACCGATCCGGAAACGGCTTGGCGAGGGCAGCCATGGGCAACGACCCGACAAGGATTCGATGCAGATATCCGCACACTGCAACAGTCCCGTGGCGGGCTTGGCACGGCCTGACGGCGGAGCAAGCCCGCAAAAAACGCAAACGGCCGGGGCTAGGCCCCGGCCGTTTGCACTGCTTTCCGTTTCCAGCCCCGGTATGGGGCTCGGCCGTTCCTCAGAACGAACCGCCGAAGGTTACCGCGAACGCGCGCGGCTCCAACACGGAGTAGTACGGGGTGCCGGTGGACACCACGTCCGGATACTCGCTGGCGCCGGAAGCCGCCAACACCTGCGTGGTGCTGGCCCAAGTGACCGCCTGCTTGTCGGTCAGGTTGTACAGATTGAGCTTGATCGACGGCTTCTTCAGCCAGCCCCAGTCGGCGAACGCGTAACCGGCGTCGGCGCCAAAGGTGGTGTAGCCCCCTACCCGTTCGGTGTTCATGTAGTCGCCGTAACGCGAACCGGAGTAACGGCCCTTCAGCGCGACCCAGAAGTCGCCGATGCTGTAGCTCAGGCGCAGGTTGGCCAGGTTCTTCGGCGTATTGGCCAGCTGCTTGCCACCGACCGCATAGTCGTAGATGCCCTTGGACGTGCCCACCGCCAGGGTGTCGCTCAGGATCTTGGCCTGGGTGTAGGTGTAGGAGCCGTACAGTTTGAGATTGTCGGTGATGTTGTAGCTGGCCTCGCTGTTGAAGCCGCGCATGCGCACCTTGCCGATCGAGATGTAGGTGGTCAGCGCCGTGGCCTGGTCGTAGCTGGACATCTGCTTGTTGCTGTAGTTGCTCTGGTACAGCATGGCCGACAGCGAGAAGCGGTCGCCGTAGTAGCGCCAGCCCAAGTCGTGGGTCCAGGCCGATTCCGGCTCCGGAATCTCCTGCGCGGCCGACAGGTTCACCGAAATCGAATTGGTCGCCGGTACGCGGAAGGTCTTGGCCACGCCGTAGTAGAACTGGTTGCGGCTATCCGGCGCGTACTTGATGCCGAAGGCCGGCAGCAGTTTGCTGTAGCTGTTGTCGAAGTCCACGCCGATCTCCTTGGCGGTATCCGGCCACTGGTAGTTGTGGCCCTTACGCGTGGCATGGATCCAGGACACGCCGTAGTTGACCGCCCAGTCGTCGGCCGGGGTCCAGTTGTCCTGGATGAAGTACTTCTGCACGTCGGTGACGGTGTAGGTACGGTAGCTCTGCTGCACCTGGCCATCGGCGTAGGTCAGGAAGCAATCGTCGCTGTCGGCCCAGATGTCGCAGGCCTGGCCGGTGCTCTGGTCGGTCTTGACGATGCTGTTGTTCTGGCTCTTGCGCGAACGGTCGTACCACAGGCCATAGACCAGGTTGTGGTCCATGCCGATGTCCTGGAAGAACTTGGCGACCACGCCCGGACGCACCGTGCTGGAGTAGGAATAGGTGTAGTCGACGTCGCGACTGCCGCTCACGCCGCTGGAGTAGCCATAGACGTTGCCGCTGCTGGTGGACGGATATACCGACGCGGCGCTGGAACCGCCGCCGTCGCCCCACCACACGTACGGCACCACCGACAGGCGCAGGCTGTCGCTCAGGGTGAACTCGCCGTCCAGGCTGGCCAGCAGGCTCTTGTACGGATTGCGCCGCAGCTTCCAGTAGGACTGGTCGGCCGACGTGCTGCCGCCGCCCCAGGTGTCGTTGTAGTCGTAATCGTAATCGCTGGCCAGCTGCGCCTTGCTGGCGGTGTTGTAGGAGTAATTGGACTGGCGGTTGTACTGGAACGAGGCGCTGATCGAGTTGCCGGGGCTGATGTCCCACACGCTCTTGCCGTCGATCTTGTTGACCGACATGTCGCCGTTGCCCTTCCACTTGTCGGCGCTGTTGGTCGAGAACGACACCCACGAACGCACTGCGCCGGTATCGCCGGTGTTCACGCGCACGAAGGTGCGCCGATAGTCGTTGCTGCCGAAGCTCTGGGTGAAGTCCACGCCGAACGTGTGGCTCGGGTCGATCGTCGACCAGGCGATCTGGCCGCCGGTGGCGCCCATTTCCGGCTGGTCCACGTTGGGCGTGCCCTGGGTGACGGTGATGTCGTTGTAGTTCTCGGCATCTCCGTATTCGGTGGCGTAGACCGAGTAGCTGCCGCTGTCGGTCACCGGCGCGCCATTGACGGTGATGCCGATCGCGGAGGAGTCGAAGCCGCGCAGGCTGTAGTTGCCATTGTTGAGTCCTGTCACGTCGCTGGTGGCGGCGTCCACGCCCGGGATTGCATCGATCATCTGGGTGAAGTTGCTGCCGCCGGACGCCTGCGCGATGGCCTCGCGGGTCACCGTGGAAATCGCCTTGCTGGCGGTCTGCACGGTCATGTTGCCGCCGCCGAGCACGTAGCTGCTCTTGTCGGCATTGACGTTGACCTTGTCCAGCTGCTGCACGCGCTTGGTCTCGTAGGCGGCGGTGGTGTTGGAAGTACTGGAGGCGGTGACACGCTGCTCCGCAGTGTCGGCGCCGGCGTCCTGGGCCAGGGCCGGATGCGCCGAAAGCGCGGTCGCCAGCGCCAGGCAAAGAGTGGAAATACGGTGTGCGGAACGGGACTTCATCGGGCGAACGCCTCTGTGGCTAACGTGGGAGCGGCAGAGAGCGGTGGCGCGATTGGCATGGACACGGCGCACGCGCGCCCACCGCTTCGGAAGGCGCTACGGTAGGCGGGCTATTTCGCCCGCGTATGCCTCGGGCGTTTACAGGAACTTAATCTGGCGCCACGCACCGACACACGGCGGCACAAAAAAGCGCCGCACATGTCATCGAATTGCCGCAAACGCCCAGCATGTCGCAGCACTGGCGCGCATCGACAGGCGTGGCACAGGCGCAGCGGACCGCGGCGCGAACACACGCCGTGGGAGCGGCGGCGTCGCCCGCTCAGCCGGCGACCGGCAGCTTCAGATAGACGCCTAGGCCGTCCAGGAACATCTGCACCGAGATCGCCACCAGCAGCATGCCCATCAGCCGTTCGACCGCGATCAGCACGCGCATGCCGAGCAGCTTGTACAGCAGCGTGCCGGCAAACAGCAGCGCCGAGGTGCCGATCCAGGCCAGGATCAGCGCCAGGCTCCATTCGCCCAGGCGGGTGGGTTCGTTGCTGCCCATCAGCATCACCGCGGCCATGCCCGACGGCCCGGCCACCAGCGGAATCGCCAGCGGCACGATGAACGGCTCGCCGTCGGGAATCTCGCCCATCAACCCTTCCGGGCGCGGGAAGATCATGCGGATGCCGATCAGGAACAGCACGATGCCGCCGGCGATCGCCACCGATTCCTGGCGCAGGTGCATCACTTCCAGCGCGTACTTGCCGCCCCACAGGAACGCCATCAGCACGCCCAGCGCGATCAGCAGTTCGCGCGCCAACACCACGCGCTGGCGCTTGGCCGGCAGCGGCTTGAGCACGCTGAGGAACACCGGGATGTTGCCCAGCGGATCGAGGATCAGGAACAGCAGCAGGGCTGCCGACAGGATGGTCATGCCAGGGGATTCCAGATCGCGCCGCGGTGCGCGGCGCCGGCGGACGACAGCAGTTGCACGCAGGCGGCGGCGTAGTGCGCCGGATCGACCGCTTCGAAGTCTTCCTGGTGGGTGTAGGCGCGTGCGCGCAGCGCGGTGCGCATCGGTCCGGGTTGCAACCCGGCCACGCGCACCGTCGATGCGGCCAGTTCGCCGTGCAGGGTCGCCAGCAGGCCGCGGCGGCCATGCTGGGCCACGCCGTAGCCGCCCCAGTAGGCCTGGCCGACACGCGCCGGGTCATCGAGCGCGAACACGATCGCCGCGTCGGGCGCCTGCTTCAGCAGCGGCAGGCAGGCCTGGGTCAGCCAGCCCGGGGCGGTCAAGTTGACGTGGATGGCGCGCGCGAACTGCGCCGGGTCGGCGTGTTCGAACGGGGTCAGGCCGACGAAATCGGCGGCGCAGTGCAGCAGTCCGTCCAGCCGCCCGAGCTCGGCCTGCACCCGTTCGGCCAGCGTCGCATAGTCTTCCGGCGTGGCGCCGAGCAGGTCCAGCGGATACAGCAGCGGTTGCGCGCCGACGGCGGCGATCGCGTCGTAGACCCGGTTCAGGCGCGCCGGCTTGTGCCCGAGCAGCACCACCGTGGCGCCGGCCTGGGCGCAGGCCATGGCCGCGGCGCTGCCCAGCCCGCCGGCGGCGCCGCACACCAGCACCACACGCTGCGCCAGCGCGCCCGCATGCGGCGTCGCCTCCGCTGTCACGGCTGGTAGGCCTCGGCCACGATGCGCTGCAACTCGCCGGATTCGAACAGCTCCATGGTGATGTCGCAGCCGCCGATCAGTTCGCCGTGGATGAACAGTTGCGGGAACGTCGGCCAGTTCGAATAGCGCGGCAGATTGGCGCGGATCTCGGGCTCGTCGAGCACGTTGACGGTGTGCAGCCGGTCGGCGCCGGCGGCCAACAAGGCCTGCAGCGCGCGACTGGAAAAGCCGCACATCGGGTACTGCGGCGTGCCCTTCATGAACAACACGATGGGGTGGTGTTCGACGTCGGCCTGGATGCGCTCCATCACCTGCATGGGGGATTTCTCCTGCTGGGGCGAAAAAACGGACCTCGGCGGTCGGCTAGACTTTCGCGTAGCCGCATAGTGTAAGCCCTGCGCACGGCAGTACCGAAACGCGCTCCCGAAACCGCTCCCGAGGATCCATGGCCATCGAACTCGCTCCCCTGCCGTACGACCGCGCGGCGCTGGCGCCGCACCTGTCCGCCGAGACCCTGGACCAGCACCATGGCCAGCACCAGCGCGCGCTGGTGGAACGCCTCAATGCGCAGATCGCCGGCAGCGAATTCGCCGACCTGCCGTTGCAGGATCTGGTGCGCCGCACCCAGGGCCGCCTGTTCCAGCACGCGGCCGAGGTCTGGAACCACGAGTTCTACTGGCGCGGGCTGCGCCCGCGCGGCGGCGGCGAGCCGGGCGGCGAGCTGGCCGAGCGCATCGCCAAGAGCTTCGGCGACGTCGCCCGCTTCAAGGCCGAGTTCGCACGCATGGCGCTGGCCGTGTTCGGTTCGGGTTGGGTCTGGCTGGTGCAGCGCCCGGACGCCACGCTGGCGTTGCTCGCTACCGTCAACGCCGGCTCGCCGCTGACCGGCGAGGACCTCCCGCTGCTGGCCTGCGACCTGTGGGAGCACGCCTACTACATCGATTACCGCGGCGACCGGACGCGCTACCTGGAAGCGTTCTGGAAGCTGGTGAACTGGGAGTTCGTGGCGGCAAATCTGCGGTGAGGCCGGGATTGGGGATTGGGGATGACCGGCCTGCGGCCGCGTGGATTGGTCGAATGACGGCTGACACGTAGCCGCGTGGGCGTTGCCACCCTTTCGGGCCGCCCCCAGGCGCAGTCCGGGCGCGGCATTCCCAGTCCGCTCAGCCTTCGCGCAGCCTCTCGATCACCGGCGCGACCTGGTCGCCGCGCTGCAATTGCGCGCCAACCGTCTGCAGCGCCTGCGCCAGGGCCGCCGGCGAGTCCTCGCGCAGCGTGGCGTGGCCGACCTTGCGGCCCTCGCGCGCTTCCTTGCCGTAGTCGTGCCAATGCCCGCCCGGCTGCGCCAGCACCGGCGCGGCGTCAGGCATCTGCCCGATCCAGTTGAGCATGCAGGCATGGCCGAGCATGCGCGTGGAGCCCAGCGGCAGGCCCAGCACCGCACGCAGGTGGTTCTGGAACTGCGAGGTCTCGGCGCCTTCGATGGTCCAGTGGCCAGAGTTGTGCACCCGCGGCGCCATCTCGTTGGCGAGCAGTTCGCCGTCGTGGCAGAACAGCTCCAGCGCGAACACGCCCACGTACTGCAGCCGCTCGGCCAGCGCCTGCGCGTGGGCGATGGCGGCCTGCGCCAGCGCGGCATCGGCCTGCGCCGGTGCCAGGCTGGCCGACAGCACGCCCTGCACATGCCAGTTCTCGGTCAGCGGCCAGGTGCGGAACTCGCCGTCGCGGCCGCGCACCGCGACCACGCTGATCTCGCGTTGGAACGGCACGAAGGCTTCCACGATCAGGCCCACGCTAGCCGCCTGCGCGCCCAGCGCGGCCCAGGCCGCATCGGCGTCGGCCGCGGACTTGATCCGGAACTGGCCCTTGCCGTCGTAGCCCAGGCGCCGGGTCTTCAGAATGCACGGGGTGCCGATCTGCGCCAGCGCCGCGTCCAGTTCGGCGCGGCTGTCGATCGCGGCGAAATCGGGCACCGGGATACCCAGTTCGCGGAACAGGGTCTTCTCGGCCAGGCGGTCCTGCGCCACCGCCAGCGCGCGCGGGTTCGGGAACACCGGCACCTGCCCGGCAAGCCATTCGGCGCTGGCCGCCGGCACGTTCTCGAAATCGAAGGTGGCCACGTCGACCTTGGCCGCGAACGCGGCCAGCGCCGCCTCGTCGCGGTAGTCGCCGACCTGCAGCGGCGCGACCTGCCCGGCGCAGGCGTCGGCCACCGTATCCAGCATCACGAAGCGCAGGCCCAGCGGCGCGCCGGCCACGGCCATCATCCGCGCCAGCTGGCCACCGCCCAGGATTCCGACAGTGGTGCTCATTGGCGCGGGTCGTCCTTGGCCATCACCTCGTCGGTCTGGCGCTGGCGGAAATCGTCCAGCGCGGTGGCGATGTCGGCGTGCTCGGCGGCGAGCATCGCCGCGGCGAACAGCGCGGCATTGGCCGCACCGGCGTTGCCGATCGCGAATGTGGCCACCGGGATGCCGGCCGGCATCTGCACGATCGACAGTAGCGAATCCAGACCGTTCAGCGCCTTGGACTGCACCGGCACGCCGAGCACCGGCACCGCGGTCTTGGCCGCGAGCATGCCCGGCAGATGCGCCGCGCCGCCGGCGCCGGCCACGATCGCGCGCAGGCCGCGGCTGGAGGCCGCTTCGGCATAGGCGAACAGCACGTCCGGGGTGCGGTGCGCAGACACCACCTTCACTTCATAGGGCACGCCCAGCGCATCGAGTTTCTGCGCCGCATGCTGCATGGTCTCCCAGTCGGAGCGGGAACCCATCACGATGCCGACGAGCGGCGCGGTTTGCTTGGAGGTCATGGCCGTCCCCTGCCTTAAAGACGTATTCTAGCCGTCTTCCACGCAAGACGAAGACCGGATGGATCGCAAACTGCTCGACCTGCTGTGCTCGCCCGACACCCGCCAACCGCTGGCCCTGCTGGATGCGCGCGGGCTGGAGGCGCTGAACCGCGCCATCGCCGCCGGCGGCGTGCAGCGCGCCGACGGCAGTCCGCAGGCGCAAGCGCTGCGCGAGGCGCTGATCACCCGCGACCGCAAGCAGCTGTTCCGCGTCGACGACGGCATCCCGGTGCTGTTGGCCGAAGAAGCGATCGGCACCGCCCAGCTCGCCGACTTCCCCGGCAAATGAGCGGCGCCGCGGCGCCGCTGCAGCCGCCAGCGCAGGCATCGATCGACGCCGACGTGGCGCGCGCGCTGGCCGAGGACATCGGCAACGGCGACGTCACCGCCGCGTTGCTGCCCGATCGCGCCGACAGCGCCTACCTGCTGTGCAAGCAGGACGCGGTGATCGCCGGCCGGCCCTGGTTCGACGCCTGCCACCGCGCACTCGACCCGCAGGTGCGGATCGACTGGCGCATCGCCGAAGGCGACCGCGTCGTCGCCGGCACGGTGCTGGCGCTGCTGCACGGGCGCAGCCGCGCGCTGGTCAGCGCCGAGCGCGCCTCGCTGAACTTCCTGCAGACCCTGTCCGCCACCGCCACCGCCACCGCCGCCTATGTGGCCGCGGTCGCCGGCACCGGCGCGCGCATCCTCGACACGCGCAAGACCCTGCCCGGCCTGCGACTGGCGCAGAAGTACGCGGTGCGCTGCGGCGGCGGCAGCAACCACCGCGTCGGCCTGTACGACACGGTGATGCTGAAGGAAAACCACATCCACGCCGCCGGCTCGCTGACGGCGGCCGTGCAGGCCGCGCGCGTGCAGTGGCCGGACCTGCCGCTGGTGGTCGAGGTGGAGACGCTGGCGCAACTGCGCGAAGCCTTGACGGTCGGCTGCGACCGCATCCTGATCGACGATTTCGACGCGGCGCAGCGCCGAGAAGCGGTGGCAATCGCCGCGGCGGCGCCGTTCCATCGCGCGATTCCGCTGGAAGTCTCCGGCGGCGTCGATCTGGACGGCGTGCGCGCGATCGCCGCCGACGGCGTGGACTGCATCTCCATCGGCGCGCTGACCAAGCACGTACAGGCGGTAGATCTGTCATTGAAGCTGGGACCGCCGCCGCACTGACTTCACGGCCGCGGCCACGCCGCTCTGCGACGCTGCACGACATCCCCTATTCACCGAGTTCGCCGATGGCCCGCCCCTGGTTCGCGTTGTTGTGTGCCGCCGCCCTGTTTCCCGCCGGCCGCGCGGCCGCCGCGGAGGTGTGCGACCTGCCGCCGCGCTTCGGCCTGACGCCCGCCGCCGTCGCCATCGTGCGCACCGCCTGCAACGAGCATCGCCTGTGGTGGCGGCCGTTCATCGACAGCGATGGCCGGCTCGCCGGCTTGCGCGTGACCGAGGCCGAGCGCAGCTACCTCGCCGATCATGGCATCGAGGCCTGGCAGCGTGTGGCCGCCTATTGGCGCGACAGCGGCACGCTGGGCGCGATGGGCGGCAGCGACGGCGCCGCCAGTTGCCAGCAGTTGGACGGTTCGCGCTACCGGCAAGCGGACTGCCGCGCGTTCATCGTCGACAACCCGTGGTCGGCGGCGTTCGTGTCCTGGGTGATGGTGCGCGCCGGCGTCAGCGGCTTCCATACCTCGGTGCGGCACATCGACTACATCCGCGCCGCCTACCAGGCCGGTGCCGACGGCCTGCCCTACCGCTATGCCGACCCGCAGCAGGACAAACCCGCGCCGGGCGACCTGCTGTGCTTCCTGCGCGGGCGCAAGCAGCCGCTGGGCGCGACCGGGCTGCGCGAGGCGCTGGCACGCGGCGGCGCGCTGCCGTGGGAATCGCATTGCGACATCGTGATCGCGGCCAACGTCGGCGGCGACCACACGCTGTACCTGATCGGCGGCAACGTGCTCAACGCGGTGACCATGCGCAAGCTGCCGCTGGACCGCGCCGGCCGCCTGCAACTGGAGGCGCCGCTGGCGCAGGACCAGGTCGGCGACGACGGTGCCGGCCTGGAGTGCACGCCCGGCCACGAAGAGCTATGCGACTTCAATCGCCAGGACTGGGCGGCGCTGCTGAAGTTGCAACCGCAGGCGCAGTTGCAGCCACCAGTGATGCCGGGCGTCGTTCCCGCCGTGGATCCGGCCGCGCCGCAGGTCCCGCTGCCGGCCACTGCGCCGATGGTGCCACCGGCGGCATCCGACGCGGCGCCAGCTGCACCGGCCGCTGCGCCGGCGACGCCCGTGCCGCAACCGCAAGCGACCGAACCGCAGCCGGGACAGTAGCGTTCTATCGACTGTTTGCGGCCTTCAGGATCCATGCCGACTCGCCTCGGGTCATCGGTTGCGGCGGGCTTTGTCGGTGAGGCCTGTCGCGACTGAAGTCGCTCCTACAAGAGGCCATGAGCCACACACGAAAACTTCGCGCTCGCAATCGGCGCTTCTTCGAATTCCGGCCCCGGCCTCGAATCCCGAATCCCGAATCCCGAGTCCCGAGTCCCGACCCAAGCATTGCCGCTCCACCCCGCGTCTCGCTACAGTGACGCATGCCTAGCCTGATCCTGTTGATGATTGCCGGCGCCGCGGTGTTCGCGTTCTGGAACGCGTCGCGCGCCGCCGCCGAACGCGCCGAAAGCCTCGGCCGCAATGCCTGCAAGGCCGCCGATGTGCAGTGGCTAGACCAGAGCGTGCACGGCACCGGTCTGCGCCTGCGGCGCCTGCCAAGCGGCTGGCTGGGTTTCGAGCGGACCTTCCGCTTCGATTATTCCTACGATGGCGTCGATCGCCACAGCGGCCGCCTGGTGCTGCTCGGCGACCAGCTGATCGCCTTCACCGGCCCCTCGGTGGCCACGGTGACGGCGCTGCACGAAGGACGTGCGCCGCGCGAGTGAGGCGCTGGGTCGTCGTTCGCGAAGACGCACCCTGCAAGGGCTCTCTCGCAGGGCGGACAACGATGTTTTGCATGGATGTCGGTCGCGCCTGAAGGCGCTCCTACAGGGCCTCGATCCAAGCTGGGATTGGCGCGCGGGAACAGCGGCGCATGGTGTGCAGCGCCTGACGCTGGACGCGACCCGCCGGGCATCGACGCCAACAGCGAATCGAACTGTAACGCCGGCAACATTCGCGCCGGCGCGGACCCCACGTCGTCGTTACTTCACCACGCGCAGATGCGGGCGCTTGCCGCCGCTGCCATCGTCGGAACCGCTGGGACGCGGCGGCGGGGTGTCGTCGCCCGGTGGCTCGGTGGCGCCGTGGATATCGTCCGGCAGCGCCATGCCCTGCCCGGTCTCGCGCGCGTACACCGCCAGCACCGCGGCCATCGGCACCTGCACCGGATAGCTGACGCCGCCGAAGCGGGCGGTGAAGCTGACCCCGTCGTTGTCGATCTGCAACCGCACCACCGCGCGCTCGGCGATGTTGAGCACCACCCGGCCGTCCTTGACCGCGCTCGGCGGCACCTGCACGTTGGGCAAGCCCGCATCCACCAGGATGTGCGGGGTCATGCCGTTGTCGTTGATCCACTCCACCAGCGCCCGCAACAGGTACGGGCGATGGCTGGTCATGCGGGAAATATCGTCGGTCATGCGCCAATTCTACGCGCCGGCACGCAATGGCGCCGGCGCAACGCGGGAAAAACCGGATGCGCCACGCGCGGCCGGAACATCAGGCCGGCAGGTCGCGCAGCTTCTTTTCCTGATCCGTCAGGCTGCGGATGAAACCGGGATTGCGGAAGATGCGGTTGCCGTAGTCCTCGATCGCCTTGCCGTCCTTGGGCAGCGGAATGTCCAGCGCCTGCAGGCGCCAGATGATCGGCGCCATCGCGCAATCGGCCAGGCTCATTTCCGGATTGAGGAAGAACTTGCTGGCCTTGAACAGCGGCACAGACGCGGTCAGCAGCTCCTTGAGCCGCTTGCGCCCGGCCTCGGCCTGGGCCTTGTTGCCGAGCTGGATCGCCTGCACCTGCGGCACCCAGTCGTGCTCGATGCGCAGCATGGCCAGGCGCAGGCGCGCGCGCGACAACGGATCGACCGGCATCAGCGGCGGATGCGGATAGCGCTCGTCCAGGTATTCGCTGACCACGGAGGCGGCGTACAGCACCAGCTCGCGCTCGACCAGCGTCGGCACCGAGTGGTAGGGATTGAGATCGATCAGGTCTTCGGGAGGATTCTGCGGATCCACCGCCACGAAATCGTAGGTCACGCCCTTTGCGGCGAGCACCAGACGGACGCGGTGGCACAGCACGTCATCCGTGGAAGAAAACAACGTCAAGGTATTTCGCATACGCACACTCGCCGCCATTCAAGGCTCTCCGACGACCGGAATCCGCCGGCCGCATCGATGCCGCCAACACCCTGCTGACGGTCATCACGGCCCCTGAGTGTGCAACCCTCGCTCGCAAAAGCCAATAGGATGAACAGGGGATCAGGTCAGCAACGATGCAGACAACGCGCCGGCATTGCGGCCGACGCTCAATGCACGTCCTTCCAGTATTCCTTCTTCAGCAGATAGGCGAGGAAGGTCAGCAGCGCCAGGAACAGCACCACCCACACTCCCAGGCTCTGCCGCTTCAGCGCGGCCGGTTCGCCGGCGTATTCGAGGAAGTTGCTGATGTCGCGGACCGTCTGGTCAAACTGCGCCGGCGTCTCCCTGCCCGGCGAAGACAGCTGCAGCCGTTCCACCGGCTTGTCCACGCCGGGCTGCTCGGCCTTGCCGTAGATCGGCTGCTGCAGGCCCTGCAGCTCCCACAGCGGATTGGGCATGGAGGCGTTGGCGAACAGCTTGTTGTTCCAGCCCAACGGGCGCGACTGGTCCAGATAGAACGACTTGAGGTAGGTATAGACCCAGTCGGTGCCGCGCACGCGCGCGATCAGGCTCAGGTCCGGCGGGGCCTTGCCGAACCACTTGGTCGCCGCATCGTGCGGCATCGCCGCCTCGATGTGCTCGCCGACCTTGGCGCCGGTGAAGTTGAGGTTGGCCATCACCTCGTCCTCGCTCAGGCCCAGGTCCTCGGCCATGCGCGAGTAGCGCAGGTATTTCAGCGAATGGCAGCCGGAGCAGTAGTTCATGAACAGCTTGGCGCCGCGCTGCAGCGAGGCGCGGTCGCCGAGGTCGTTGCCGGCCTGCTGGGTAGCGCCGCCCTCGGCGGCCAGCGCCGAGGCGGACAACAGCAGCGCGGAGGCGAAGCAGGCCAGGACGGACATCAGGCGCTTGCTCATAGGGATCCCTCCGCCATCGCACCGAACAAGGAGCCGAGCGCCTGCCGGCCCCAGAACACGATCTGCCCCAACGGCAGCAGGTAGCTCATGGCGGACAACAACGAGACGCTCGCGGAGCAGGCCAGCACGGCAATCACGGGCTTAGTCATGGGTGGTCACCCGCTCCGGCACCGGCTTGGTCCGGTCCAACGTGGTCCAGACCGGCATGGTCAGGAAGAATCCGAAGTACAGCACGGTCAGCACGCGGCCGATGATGGTCTCGCTGGCATCGGTACCGGGACCGGAGCCGATCACCCCGAGCCACACGAAGCACACCGCCAGCACGCCCAGCATCACCCTGGATATCCAGCCGCGGTAGCGGATCGACTTGACCTTGGCGCGGTCCAGCCACGGCACCAGGAACAGGATCGCGATCGCCGAGAACATCACCAGCACGCCGCCGAGCTTGTTCGGCACCACCCGCAACATCGCGTAGTACGGCGTGTAGTACCACACCGGCTTGATGTGTTCGGGCGTGACCAGGCGGTTGGCCTCGGTGAAGTTGTCGTGCTCCAGGAACAGGCCGCCGAACGCGGGCACGAAGAAGATGATGAAGGCGCCGATCAGCAGCAGGAAGCCGACCCCGACCAAGTCCTTGACCGTGTAGTACGGGTGGAACGGAATGCCGTCGGCCGGCTTGTTCGGATCCCAGCGGTTGCCCTTGGGCCCCTTCTTGATCTCCACGCCGTCGGGGTTGTTGGAGCCGACTTCGTGCAGCGCGCCCAGGTGCAGCACCACCAGCAGCAACAGCACCAGCGGCAGCGCGATCACGTGCAGCGCGAAGAAGCGGTTGAGCGTGGCATCGGACGGCAGGTAGTCGCCCATGATCCACTCTGTCAGGCCGTTGCCGATCACCGGGATCGCGCCGAACAGCGAGATGATCACCTTGGCGCCCCAGAACGACATCTGCCCCCATGGCAGCACGTAGCCCATGAACGCTTCGGCCATCAGCACCAGGTAGATCAGCATGCCGAGGATCCACACCAGCTCGCGCGGCTTCTTGTAGCTGCCGTAGAGCAGGCCGCGGAACATGTGCAGGTACACCACGATGAAGAACAGCGAGGCGCCGGTGGAGTGCATGTAGCGGATCAGCCAGCCCCACTCGACGTCGCGCATGATGTACTCGACCGAGTTGAACGCCTCGGCCGCGCTGGTCTTGTAGTGCATCGTCAGGAAGATGCCGGTGACGATCTGGTTGACCAGCACCACCATCGCCAGCGAACCGAAGTAGTACCAGATGTTGAAGTTCTTCGGCGCGTAGTACTCGCCGACATGCTTGCGGTAGAACGGCATCAGCCCCGGCGCGCGCTCGTTGACCCAGTCGAACACGTTGCCCGCGGTGCGGGTAAGGAGATTGTCGGCCATGGCTTACGCTGCCCCCTTCGCGGACGAACTGGGATCGACGCCGATGATCAGCGTGTTGTCGTCCTGGTAATGATGCGGGGGCACCAGCAGGTTGATCGGGGCGGGCACGCCCTGGAACACACGGCCGGCCATGTCGAAGCGCGACTTGTGGCAGGGGCAGAAATAGCCGCCCTTCCACTCCGGATCGTAGGGTTCGGGGCGGATCTCGGCGACCATCTCCGGCGAACAGCCCAGGTGCGTGCACAGCCCGACCAGCACCGAGATGTCGGGCTTGATCGAACGGCCCTCGCCCTTGATGTAGGCCGGCTGCTGGTCGGTGACCTCGGACTTGGGGTCCTTGAGCCGCCCATCCAGCGTCGGCAACGCGTCCAGGATCGCCTTGGAGCGCTTGACGATCCAGATCGGCTGACCGCGCCACTCCATGATCAGGCGCTGGCCTTCCTGCAATGCGCTGATGTCCGCGGTGACCGGCGCACCGGCCAGTTTGGCCTTTGCGCTGGGGTTCCAGGACTTGATGAAAGGAACCGCGACGAAACCCGCACCCACCGCGCCCACCACCGCCGTGGTGGCGGTGAGAAAGCGGCGGCGTCCTGCATTAACAGAATCGTTGACCCCATCGTTGGCCATCCGGCACTCCGATTTTTTGATTGGGTAGCATTAGGCTGCCAGCGGTTCGGTGGGGGTCGAACCGCATAAAATCCACTGCAGTGTAGCGGAACCCTTAACGCGCAGACAATGCATCGTCGCGACGGCAAGAGAATGCATCAATGCGCCGTCGCCAGCACGCCGCGGTAGCGGTCGGCGAGCAGGCCGACGCGCTGCACGTAGCGCTGGGTCTCGCTGTACGGCGGCACCCCGCCGTGTTTGTCTACCGCGCCTTCGCCGGCGTTGTAGCCGGCGGCGGCCAGGGTCAGGTTGCCGTTGAAGCGCTTCAGCAGCCAGGCCAGGTACTGCACGCCGCCGCGGATGTTCTGCGACGCATCGAACGAATCGCTGACCCCGAAGCGGCGCGCGGTCGGCGGCATCAGCTGCATCAGGCCCTGCGCGCCGGCGCGGCTCAGCGCCATCGGGTTGTAGGCCGACTCGGCGTGGATGATCGCGCGCACCACCGCCTCGTCGACCCCGTACTCGCGCGCGGCGGCGGCGATCTCGCTCTGGTAGGCGGTGGTGTTCAGCCGCACCGCACCGAAGTTCAGCCCAGGGTTGGCGCAGGCGTAGCAGGTCTCGATGAAGCTGTAGCGGATGGTGCGAACCGCGCCGAGGCTGGCGACCTGGGTCGGCCGCGCGCTGGTGTAGTGGCGCACCCCGTCCTTCATATAGGAATAGACCTGGCCGCTGACCACCCGCCGCGGCGCGGTCCCGGTCATCGCAGGCACGGGCGCCACGCTCTTCGGCGCCACGCTGGCGGCGACCGGCGCCGGGGCCGCGACCGGCGTGCTGATGATGGTGGCCGGGGCGCCGGACTGCGCCGCGGCCAGGGTGACGACACCGCGGTTGGCCGCACGTTCGGCGGAGACCGCGGCAACTGCGGGCGCAGGGCGTGCGGCGCGGCGGTCGGGCGCATAGCTGCCGACCACGCTGCAGCTGGCACCGGCCACGCGCTTGCTGACGTAGCTGGGCACGCCATCGCCGCCGATGCACTTGTATAGGGTGCCCGCACTGGCCGGCATTGCCGACAGCGTTGCGATTGCAAGCCCCAGAAGCCCCACCATCCCCTTCATGGCGGCGAGTGTCCCAACTTCGCCGGCGCTTGCCAAGTGCGCGGCGGCGGCGGCGGGACCGGTCGCCCGTTTCGCCACCCGGCCCGCCTCGCGCCTGGCCGGCTCATTCGGCGGTGGCCGGCAGCTGCGCCAGCAGGTCGGCCAGCGCGCTGCGCAGCCCGGCGGTCACCGCCGCGTCGGCCTGCAGCGCTGCGAACGGCACGCCCAGGGTGAGCAGTTGCGCCGCCAGCCAGGGCAGCGTGTCGGCCAGCATGGTCAGCCGGCAATGACCGTCCTGCTCGGCCTGCAGGGTTCCGCACCAGGACGGAATGCGCGGACCCAGGTCGGCCATGCTGCCGCGCAGGCGCACGCTCAGCCCGAATTGCTGCGGCAGCGGGCTGTGCTGGATCGCGTCGCGCACCATCGCCGCCGGATCGCGCGGCGGCAGGCGCAGCGCGATCGTCTCGCCCGGCTGCAGCGGCGGCACGATGCGCTCGGCGCGGAACGTGCGCCAGTCGGCGCGGTCGCGGTCCCAGCCCAGCAGGTACCAGCGGCGCCCGTAGTTGACCAGGCGCAGCGGCTCGATCAGGCGCTGGCTGCTGCGTCCGGCATGGTCGCAGTAGCCGAAGCCGAGCAGGCGCCGATCGCGGCAGGCGCTGGCGATTCCGATCAGCACCTGGGTGTCCGCCGCCGGCTCCTGGCCCAGCGACAAGGTGACCGCCTGCAATGCCCCGGCGCGCTGCCGCACCCGCGCCGGCAGCAGCGGGTCGAGCTTGGCCAGCACCCGCAGCGCGGTGTCCTCCAGGCCGCCCATGCTGGCCGCGGCCGCGCGCAGCGCCACCGCGACCGTCACCGCCTCGTCGTCCTCGAACAGCAACGGCAGCATCTGCGCCCCGGCCGCCAGCCGGTAGCCGCCGCCGACCCCGGACGAGGCCTGCACCGCGTAGCCCAGGGCGCGCAGGCGCTCGATGTCGCGGCGCAGGCTGCGCCGGTCCACGCCCAGGCGCTCGGCCAGCTCCGCACCGGCCCAGACCCGGCGGGTCTGCAGCAAGCCGATCAGGCGCAAGGTGCGGGAGGCGGGGGAAGCCATGGCGCACGGTATTGCGGACAGAATCCGTCCGCAATAGCGCCTAGCATGGGCGCTCGATCAACGAGGAGAGCCGCCATGCCCATCGCCGACCGCCATGTGACCCTGTACCACAACACCAAATCCCGCTCCAAGGGCGTGCTGATCCTGCTCGAGGAGCTGGGCGCCGATTACGCGCTGGAACGCATCGACTTCGACAGCGGCGAACAGTTGGCGCCGGAGTACCTGGCGATCAACCCGATGGGCAAGGTGCCGGCGATCGACCACGCCGGCGCGGTGGTCACCGAGCAGGTGGCGATCTACCAATATCTGGCCGATCTATACCCGGAAGCCGGACTGGCCCCGGCGATGGGCGATCCGCGCCGCGGCCCCTACCTGCGCTGGCTGGCGTTCTACGGCTCGGCGTTCGAACCGGCGATCATCGACCGCGCGCTCAAGCGCGAAGCGCCGCCGCGGGCGATGTCGCCGTACGCCGACTGCGACACGGTGATGGGCGTGGTCGACGACCAGCTGGCGCGCGGCAACTACCTGCTCGGCGACCGCTGTACCGCGGCCGACGTGCTGTGGGGCAGCGCGCTGGGCTGGATGATCGGCTTCGGCCTGGTCGATCCGCCGGCGCCGACCCGCGCCTACGTCGAACGCATGGCGGCGCGGCCGGCGGTGCAGCGCGCGCAGGCGATCGACGCCGACAGCGCCTGACGCGGCGGCATCTTCCCAGCGGGCAATCGGCACCGTACCATCTCGCCGCAGCTCAGCCGGGAAGCGCCGGCCGCCACCGTCACCAAGGAAGGAAACGCATGCAAAAGACTCTCATCGCGATCTTGATCGTGGCGCTGTGCGCCGTAGGCGGCGGTTGGGCCTATACCGCATGGAAGGGGCAACAGTCCGCCGCCGCCGTGCCCGCGACGCTGCCCCCGCCGGCCAAGCCCGCAGCCAAGGGCGCCTCCGCCGATGCGGTCGCCGACGCCGCAGCCGGCAAGGCGGTCGATGCGCAGCAGGGTCCGCAGCCGGAGGCGGCAAAGGACGCGACGGCCGAGGAGCCGAAGGCCGAGGGCGTCAAGTTCACCTACGAATACGTGCCGCCGCGCGATCCGGCGCTGCAGGACGCGTACGACTTCGCGGTCAAGATCGACATCCTGCACCGCCTGCCCGAGGTCAACGCGATGGACGGGCTGTTGATGCTGCCCGGCCCGCTGCACCTGATCACCGCCGAGTGCAAGCAGACCAACGCCTTCTATTCGCCGACCAAGCACGAGCTGGTGCTGTGCTACGAAATGGTGGAGATGCTGACCAAGATCGGCGCCAGCCTGGGCGAGCAGAACCAGGACGACAGTTTCAGCGCACGTTTCCTGCTGGCGAACACCCGTTTCATCATGCTGCACGAATTCGGCCATGCGCTGATCGACATGCTGAGCCTGCCCAGCACCGGCCGCGAGGAGGATTCGGCCGACCAGCTCGCCTCTTCGCTGATGCTGATGTTCATGGCGCCCAACGAGTCGCCCGGCGACCTGGCCGAGAACCTGCGGCTGGCCGGGCTGTTCTTCGTGCTCAACACCAAGGAACAGTATGGCGCGGCCGACTTCGCCGATGAGCACTCGCTCGGCCAGCAGCGCTTCTACAACCTGATGTGCATGCTGTACGGACGCGACCCGGGCAAGTACCTGCGTCTGGTGACCAGCGGCATGCTGCCCGAGGATCGCGCCCAGCGCTGCCCCACCGAGAGCAGCCGCATCACTACCGCCTGGGCCAAGCTGCTGCTGCCGCACATCGCCCCCAAGTACCAGATGAGCGGCGAAGAAGCGCAGAAGCGCTACGACGAGGCGAAGCGCAAGCAGGAAGAGAACGCCGAGTCGCCTTACGTGCGCTGAGGCGCCTCCCGCGGCAGCGCGACGCTCGCGGTGCCGGCGCGGGGACGGCGGCGGGCCGTCCCGCCGCGAAACGCCTTGCGCGGCGCCGGTTCGCCGCCGCCCGCCGCGGCAGTGTCGGTTGCCGATACAATGCGCGGCTGATCGCGGCCATCGCCGGCCGCGCCCGCAACCCGTCTGGAGTAAGCGCCATGCCCGGGACGCCAGCCCCCGTTTCGCCACTCGCGGCTCCCGCCGCGAGCGCCCCTGCCCTGCTGCCGCTGCCTGCCACCCGGCCGACGGCGCCGGCGGTGGTGCGCGGCAAGCTGTACATCAAGACCCACGGTTGCCAGATGAACGAGTACGACTCGGCCAAGATGGCCGACGTGCTCGCCGCCGCCGAGGGCCTGGAACTGACCGACAACCCCGAAGAAGCCGACGTGGTGCTGGTCAACACCTGCTCGATCCGCGAGAAGGCGCAGGAGAAGGTGTTCAGCCAGCTCGGCCGCTGGAAGGCGCTGAAGGCCGGCGGCAAGCCGGTGATCATCGGCGTCGGCGGCTGCGTGGCGTCGCAGGAGGGCGAGGCGATCGTCAAGCGCGCGCCCTACGTGGACCTGGTGTTCGGCCCGCAGACCCTGCACCGGCTGCCGGAGCTGATCCGCGCGCGGCGCGAATCGGGCAAGTCGCAGGTGGACATCAGCTTCCCCGAGGTCGAGAAGTTCGACCGCCTGCCGGAACCGCGCGCCGACGGCCCGTCGGCATTCGTGTCGATCATGGAAGGCTGCTCCAAGTACTGCTCGTTCTGCGTGGTGCCCTATACCCGCGGCGAGGAGATCAGCCGGCCGTTCGAGGACGTGCTGGTGGAAGTGGCGCAGCTGGCCGCGCAGGGCGTGCGCGAGATCAACCTGCTCGGCCAGAACGTCAACGCCTACCGCGGGCCGTACGCCGACGCCGAGGCCGGGGAAGAGCCGCAGTACGCCGACCTGGGCCTGCTGATCCGCAGCATCGCGCAGATCGACGGCATCGGCCGCATCCGCTTCACCACCTCGCATCCGCTGGAGTTCAGCGACTCGCTGGTCGATGCGTATCGCGACGTGCCGCAGCTGGCCAACTACCTGCATTTGCCGGTGCAGGCCGGCAGCGACCGCATCCTCAGCGCGATGAAGCGCGGCTACACCGCGCTGGAATTCAAGCAGAAGATCCGCAAGCTGCGCGCGGTGCGCCCGGACATCTCGATCAGTTCGGACTTCATCGTCGGCTTCCCCGGCGAGACCGACGCCGACTTCGACAAGACCATGAAGCTGATCGAGGACGTGGGCTTCGACCAGAGCTTCTCCTTCATCTACTCGCGCCGCCCGGGCACGCCGGCGGCGGACCTGGAAGACAGCACGCCCGACGCGGTGAAGCACGCGCGGCTGGCGCGGCTGCAGGCGCACATCAACGCGCACTCGCTGCAGATTTCGCGCGACATGGTCGGCAGCGTGCAGACGGTGCTGGTCGAAGGCCCGTCGAAAAAGAGCCCGGCCGAGCTGACCGGCAAGACCGAGAACATGCGCTCGGTGAACTTCCCCGGGCATCCGCGCCTGGTCGGCCAGTTCGTCGAGGTGGCGATCACCGAGGCGCTGAGCAATTCCTTGCGCGGGCGCCTGCTCGTCGACGCCGGCTGAGCGCAGCGCGCGCCACCAGCGCGCGCCGCTTCGTCCGCGCGGGACGCGACTGGTCCTTCACCACCACGCGCGCTACGCTTCGCTTCCCTGTCCTGAACGACGCCGGTAGCCACGCGCCCGCCGCGTCCGCATCGAATGACCATTCCCACGCAACGCGATTTCACCCTGGAACCCGCCGACACCGAACGCCTGGCCAATCTGGCCGGGCCGTTCGACGCGCACCTGCGCCAGATCGAACTGCGCCTGGGCGTGGAGATCTCCAACCGCGGCAACGTGTTCCGGATTACTGGCCCTTCCAGCGCGGTCGCCGCCGCCGAGATTTTGCTGCAGGCCCTGTATGCCGAGGCCGACAGCGTGGTGTTCGACGACCAGGCCATCCACCTGCGGCTCAACCAGGCCAATGTCGACCGCGTCGCGCAGCGCGCCTACGAACCGCAGGAAGTGGCGATCAAGGTCAAGCGCGGCACCGTGCGCGGCCGCGGCGCCAACCAGGCCAAGTACCTGCACCAGATCGCCAGCCACGACATCAACTTCGGCGTCGGCCCGGCCGGCACCGGCAAGACCTTCCTGGCAGTGGCCAGCGCGGTCGAGGCGCTGAACGAATCGCGCGTGCAGCGGCTGATCCTGGTGCGCCCGGCGGTGGAGGCCGGCGAGAAGCTCGGCTTCCTGCCCGGCGACCTGAGCCAGAAAGTGGATCCCTATCTGCGCCCGCTGTACGACGCGCTGTACGAGATGCTCGGCGTGGAGAAGGTGATCAAGCTGCTGGAAAAGAACGTCATCGAGATCGCACCGCTGGCCTACATGCGCGGGCGCACGCTCAACGACGCCTACGTGATCCTGGACGAGGCGCAGAACACCACCATCGAGCAGATGAAGATGTTCCTGACCCGCTTGGGCTTCGGCTCCACCGCGGTGGTCACCGGCGACCTGACCCAGATCGACCTGCCCAAGCACGTCAAGTCCGGCCTGCGCGACGCGATCGAAGTGCTGCACGAGGTCGAGGGCGTCAGCTTCACCTTCTTCGAGGCACGCGACGTGGTGCGCCACCCGCTGGTGGCGCGCATCGTCACCGCCTACGAAAAGCGCGATTTCACCGACAAGGCGACCGGTCCGGCCGCATGATCCGGCGCTGGCCGAATAGAACACCGTGGCACTGCTCCGCCAAGCCAGCACCCGCATGAGCTTCAACTCCCATGGCTCGGCCAAGGATGCCGGCATCGAACATCATGCCGACGCAAACGACGTGATCGAGATCGCCTACGCCACCGTCTGGAAGTCGCGGTGACGCGCCGCACGCGCGATACTGTCGGCTCCTGTCCGCTCTGATTGCCGGTATCGCCATGACCAAAGGTCCGGTCCACCTCGACGTCGGCGTCAGCTACGCCCTGCCCCGCGCCGGGTTGCCGGCGGCGGCGAGCTTCCGCAAATGGGTGGCCGCCGCGCTGAAGGGCCGCATCCGCGAAGCCGACCTGGCGATCCGCCTGGTCGACGACAAGGAAGGCCGCTCGCTCAACCACCACTACCGCGGCAAGGACTACGCCACGAACGTGCTCAGCTTCCCCGCCGAGCTGCCCGAAGGCCTGCCCAAGGGGGTCAAGCTGCCGCTGCTCGGCGACCTGGTGATCTGCGCGCCGGTGGTGGCGCGCGAGGCCGCCGAACAGGGCAAGCCGCTCAACGCCCATTACGCGCATCTGACCGTGCATGGCGTGCTGCACCTGCTGGGCTGGGACCACGAGGACGACAAGGAGGCCGACGCGATGGAGCAACTGGAGCGTGAGATCCTGGCCGACCTGGGCGTGGGCGACCCCTACGCCGGGGAACGCTGAGGCCTGCCGCACGCGGCGCGTTTTTCGACAGCGGTCGAGGTGGACACGGATGCTCGAATCAGGACAACCCGCACAGGACCAAACCGGCCAAGCCGCGGCGCGACTGCAGCGCATCGCCGTGGTGCTGTGGGGCGCCGGCCTGGCCGCCTACCTCTATCTGGGCCTGATCCGTCCGGCGCCGCTGTTCGCCGGCAGCGGTAGCCTGCCCGAGCCGTTGTTGCCCTGGTTGGGCGCACTCGCCCTGCTGGTGCTGGCGACCACGCCCAGCGCCTGGCGCTGGTTCTACCTGCGCCGGCGGCAAGGGCGGGTCGGCGGCCCTGTGCGCGTCGCCGCCCAGGCCGGACGGGTCGCGCTGCTGTGTCCGCTGTCGATCGGCGCGTGGCTGTGCTGCCGCCACTTGAACACCCAGTTCGACAGCGGCGGCACGCTCGCTGCGCTGTCCGTGCTGTACCTGGTCAGCGCGCTGCTCACCGTGTCCAGCATGCGGCACTGGCTGGTCAAGCGCTGGCGCGGGCGCTAACGTTGCCGCGCGGCCGCTGCGCCGCGACTCCCCGCTTTTCCGCCCGAGGTCCAGCGCGTTGATCCGTCCATCGTTGCTTCTGTTCGCGCTCGCGGCCGCGCTGCCCGCTGCGGCCGCTGCTGCTGCCGCTCCTGCGCCCGCACCCGCCCCTGCACCCGCCATCGACCTGCCGGCGCTGCTCGAATGCCGCCAGCGCGTGGCCGACTTCGCCGCGCTGGGGCCGCTGCTGGCCGATCCACTGAAAGCCGTCGCGCAGGGCTGGCGGCCGCTGCCGCAATCCAACCCGTTCATGAGCGAATACGAACTGGTGCGGCCGATCCAGGTGTTCGGCCACAGCACCACGCGCATCGCCGTCGCCGGCGCCAGCGTGATGGCGATCCTGGACCTGCCCGATCCGCGCCCGCTGGCCAAGCAGTTGCAGCTGGAAGCGGCGGTGGACACGCCGGACAAGGCGATGTTCGGCCGCGAGCTGGTCAGCCGCGACGTGGCCGATCCGAAGACCGGCGAGCCGATGATCGAATCGATCATCCTCAGCCTGTCCACGGTGAAGTCGCATCCGGGCCAGACCCTGGCCGGTTGCAGCTACAGCCTGGACCTGCCGGAGGACCCGGACGCGCCGCCGGCGCCGGACCCGCTGCGCACGCCCGCCAGCGGCGGCTGAACCCGTCCCCGCGGGTGCCGCCGCGAGCGCCGCCGGCGTCGCGGCTCTGTCCCATTGGCCCTGCTAGACTTGCGCACATCGCCCGGCAGACCGGGTGCCGTATCCATAGAACATGTCAGAAGACGACTCTAGTAGCTCCCCTCCGGAAACCCACGAAAAACGCCGCGGCTGGCTGGAACGCCTGAGCTCGGTCTTCTCCGGCGACCCGCACACCCGCGACGACCTGGTCGAGGTGCTGCGCGACGCCCAGCACGACGGGCTGATCGCCGCCGACACCCTGCGCATGATGGAAGGCGCGCTGTCGGTGTCCGAACTCACCGTCGGCGATGTGATGGTCTCGCGTTCGCAGATGGTGTCGCTGTCGGCGGAAGCGCGCTTTCTCGACCTGATGAAGCAGGTGGTCGAATCCGGCCATTCGCGCTTCCCGGTGCATGGCGAGAACAAGGACGACATCCTCGGCATCCTGCTGGCCAAGGACCTGCTGCGCGGCGTGGTCGCCGACCACGGTCCCGGCACGGTGCGCGAGCTGCTGCGCCCGGCGGTGCTGATCCCCGAGTCGAAGAAGCTCAACGTGCTGCTCAAGGAGTTCCGGCTCTCGCGCAACCACATGGCGATCGTGGTCGACGAATACGGCGGCGTCGCCGGGCTGGTCACCATCGAGGACGTGCTGGAGCAGATCGTCGGCGAGATCGACGACGAGCACGACGACGCCGAGGACGAAGCCTCGCTGATCGCCGCGCAGGCCGACGGCCAGTACGTGGTCGATGCGCTGACCCCGATCGAGGATTTCAACGAACGCTTCGGCGCCGACTTCTCCGACGACGACTACGACACCGTCGGCGGCCTGGTCACCGAGGCCATCGGCCACCTGCCGGAAACCGGCGAGGAACTGACCCTGGGACGCTTCGCGTTCCGCGTGGCGCGCGCCGACGCGCGCCGGGTGCAGGCCTTCCACGTCACCATCCTGCCGCCCGACCCGCAGGAAGACGCTTGATCGCGCGTGCGCTGTCGCGCGGGCCGGCACGCGGCTGGCCGCAATGGCTGCTGGGCACGCTGCTGACCTGCTGCGCGGCGCTGGCGTTCGCGCAGGCCGGCGACGCGGACCTGGCCGCGCCGCCGGCATTGGCGCCCGCCTCCGCCGCTGCGCCTGTTGTAGCTGCGCCCGGCGACGACGCGTCGGCACCGGCGCCGCGCATCGGCGTGGCCACGATGCAGCCGGGCGAGGTGTTCTTCGAACGCTTCGGTCACGATGCGATCGTGGTGGTGGATCCGCGCAGCGGCCAGGCCACCTCGTACAACTTCGGTTTCTTCGACCCCAGCGAACCTGACTTCGTCAGCCGCTTCGCCGCCGGCGACATGAGGTATTACCTGGTCGCCCTGCCGCTGCAGGAGGACCTGGCGCAGTACCGCGACGCCGGCCGCGGCGTGGACATCCAGTGGCTGGACATGGAGCCGGCGCAGGCGCGCGCGCTGCAGCAGGCGCTGGCCTGGCGCGCGCGGCCGGAAAACGCGCGCTACCGCTACGACTACTACACCGCCAACTGCGCCACGATGGTCCGCGATGCGCTGGACCGCGCGCTGGACGGCACGCTGCACGCGCAGCTGTCGGGGCGTTCGCGCGGCAACACCTATCGCAGCGAATCGGTGCGCCTGGCCTCGCCGGCGCCGTGGATGTGGCTGGGCTTCGACCTGGGCCTGGGGCCGTTCGCCGACAAGCCGCTGTCGCGCTGGGAAGAGGCGTTCGTGCCGATGCGCCTGGCCGAGAGCCTGGGCGAAGTACGCAACCGCGCCGGGCGCCCGCTGGTGCAGGCACGGCAACAATTGCTGCCACAGCGGCTGGCGCCGGAACCGCGTGAACAGGCGCGGCACTGGTGGCCATGGCTGCTGGCCGGGCTGCTGGTCGCGGTCGGCGTGGTCGCGCTGGCGCGGCGGCCGCGCTGGCTGGCGGCGCTGGCGCTGCCGTTCTGGCTGCTGTGCGCGCTCGGCGGCGGCGTGCTGCTGTACCTGTGGGGCTTCAGCGACCACCGTGCGGCCTGGGCCAATCGCAACCTGCTGCTGCTCGATCCGCTGTGCCTGCTGCTGGTCGGCGGCGCCATCGCGCAGCTGCGCGGCCGCCAGCCCGGGCGCTGGTTCGGCATCGCGCTGTGGACCGTGGTGGCATTGGCCGGCGCGGCCTTGCTGATCCACTGGCTGTCGATGCTGCAGCCGCAATTCAACCTGCAGTGGATCGCCCTGCTGCTGCCGGTGCACGCCGCGCTGGCCTGGGCGTTCACGCGGCGCCGCTTGCAGCGCTGATCCCGCCCGCACACCATTGCTGCCCATGGCCACCGTCCCCGCCAATCCCGCCTGCGTCATCAACTGCGTGCACTACGACGGCCACGGCCGCCGCAACGACATCGCCCTGGAACAGATCAGCGACGTGCTGGCCGCGCCCGACGGCTTCGTCTGGGTCGGCATGTACGAACCCGCCGACCACGTGCTGCAGAAGCTGCAGGAAGAATTCCAGCTGCACGACCTGGCGATCGAAGACACGCGCATGGCGCACCAGCGGCCCAAGGTCGAGGCCTACGGCAATTCGCTGTTCCTGGCCGTGCACACCGCGCAGGTGATCGACGAGCGCATCGTCTACGGCGAGACCCACGCCTTCCTCGGGGCGCGCTTCCTGCTGACCGTGCGCCACGGCGCCTCGCTGCCGTACGCGCCGGTGCGCGAGCGGCTGGAGCGCGAAGCGGCGCTGATGCAGTTGGGCCCGTCCTACGCGCTGTACGCGGTACTGGACTACATCGTCGACAACTACCAGCCGATCCTGGACGAATTCCGGCAAAGCCTGGAGCGCCTGGAAAAGGACATCTTCGCCGAAGCCTACCGGCGCGACACCGCGATCCGCCTGTACGAACTCAAGCGCGAACTCAACCAGATGCGCCTGGGCGTGGCGCCGCTGCAGGACGTGCTGTCCCACCTCAAGCGCAATCCCGGCCCGCTGATCCCCGACGAAGTGCGGCTGTACGTGCGCGACGTGCTCGACCACGCGGTGCGCACCAACGAAGCGATCGACACCTTGCGCGAGATGCTCGGCACCGCGCTGAGCGTGAACCTGTCGCTGGTGACCCTGGCCCAGGGCGAGACGGTCAAGCGCCTCGGCGCCTGGGCCGCCTTGCTGGCCGCGCCAACCCTGATCACCAGCTGGTACGGCATGAACTTCAAGCAGATGCCGGAACTGGAATGGCATTGGGCCTATCCGCTGATGATCGGCGGCGTGGCTGCGGTGTGCCTGGGGTTGTATGTGGCGTTCAAGCGGGCAAGGTGGCTTTGAGCCGGGATTCGGGATTGGGGATGTTGGGATTCGCAAAAGCGGCTGAGCTGGCCATCTGAGAGAGGGCGTGGTGATCCAGGTTTGAAGCGCTGCGATAGGAGCGTTGGAAAGACGCTGTTTCGCTCAGCCAGCGGGATCCGCTGTTACGAATCCCCGCTTTTCCACAGCCGAATGGCTGGTCATCCCGACTCCCGAATCCCGCTTTCAACCCACATACACCGACTTGATATTCATGAACTCATGAATGCCGTGCTCGGCCAGTTCGCGGCCGAAGCCGGAGCGCTTGATGCCGCCGAACGGCAGGCGCACGTCGCTCTTGACGATGGCGTTGACGAAGGCCGCGCCGCATTGCAGCTGGCGCGCGACGCGCTCGCCGCGGGCGCGGTCGGCGCTCCACACGCTGCCGCCCAGGCCGAAGCTGGTGTCGTTGGCCACGCGGACCGCTTCGGCCTCGTCGGCCACGCGCAGGATCGCGGCGACCGGGCCGAACAACTCTTCGTCGTAGGCCGGCATGCCTGGCACCACATGGTCCAGGATCGAGGCCGGATAGCCGGCGTGGGTGGACGTATCGGGCGCGGCGCCGAGCAGCGGCGTGGCGCCCTTGGCGATGCTGGCCTGCACCTGCTTGTGCAGTTCGTCGCGCAGGTCCTGCCGCGCCAGCGGCGCCAGCGTGGTCGCTTCGTCCTGCGGATCGCCGAGGCGGCGCTCGGCCGCGGCGGCAACGAAGCGGCGCACGAAGGCGTCGGCGATGGCGTCGACCACCACGAAGCGCTTGGCCGCGATGCAGGTCTGCCCGGCGTTGTCGAAGCGCGACTTCACCGCCGCGGCTACCGTGGTGTCCAGATCGGCGTCGTCCAGCACCACGAAGGCATCGCTGCCGCCGAGTTCCATCACGCACTTCTTCAGCTGATCGCCGGCGTTGGCGGCGATCGAGCGGCCGGCACGCTCGCTGCCGGTCAGGGTCACCGCGGCGATGCGCGCGTCGCGCAGCACCTCGGCGGCTTGGTCGTTGTCGATGTGCAGCACGTCGAACACGCCGGCCGGCACACCGGCGGCAGCCAGCGCGGCGTGGATCGCATCGGCGCAACGCGGCACGTTGCTGGCGTGCTTGAGCAGCGCCACGTTGCCGGCCATCAGCGCCGGCGCCAGGAAGCGGAACACCTGCCACAGCGGGAAGTTCCACGGCATCACCGCCAGCACGCAGCCCAGCGGCTCGTAGCGCACGTAGCTGCGCTGCGCATCGGTGGCGATCGGCTGCTCGCGCAGGTAATCGGCGGCGTGCTCGGCGTAGTAGTCGCAGGCATCGGCGCACTTGTCGATCTCGGCCAGCGCCTCCTTGCGCAGCTTGCCCATCTCCGCAGTCATCAGCCGCTGGATCTCCTCGCGGCGCGCGCGCAACTGCACGCCGACCTGCCGCAACAGCGCGCCGCGCTGCTGCAGCGGGGTTTCTGCCCACGCGGGGAAGGCCTGCGCGGACGCGGCCAGGCGCTGCTCGACGGCGGCGGCATCCATCAGCTCCAGGCTGTAGTCGACCTGGCCGGTGGCGGGATTGACGGTGTCGTAAGGCATCGCGACGGACTCCTGGAAAAAGTCCGCCCAGCCTAGCGCCGCGAAGGTTGCGGCGGCGTGGCGATGGCGCCGAGGCGATGGACCACAGCGTTCTGCGATGGCGGCAGCCTTTGTAGGAGCGGCTTCAGCCGCGACCGGGTGTTACCGGAACGCCCGGTCGCGGCTGAAGCCGCTCCTACAGAAAAGCGGCACCCGCTAACCGCCCTGCTGCAGCGCCAGCTGGATGTCGCGCTGGCGGCGCTTCTCGCTGCGCGCCATCAGCCACCAGCCGATGAAGGCCGCGATCGACACCGCCAGCACCATCAGCGTGGCCAGTGCGTTGATCTTCGGCTTCAGCCCCATCCGCACCGAGGAGAACACGGTCATCGGCAGCGTGGTCGAGTTGGGCCCGGCGACGAAGTTGGCGATCACCACGTCGTCCAGCGACAGGGTGAACGCCAGCAGCCAGCCGGACACCAGCGCCGGGGCGATGATCGGCAAGGTGATCAGGAAGAACACCTTGAGCCGGTTCGCGCCCAGGTCCATCGCCGCCTCTTCCAGCGAACGATCCAGCTCCTGCAGGCGCGAGGACACCACCACGGTGACGAAGGACAGGGTGAAGGTGACGTGCGCGGCCCAGATCGCGGTGACGCCCTTGGGCGGGATGCCGATCAGCCCGCCCATCGACACCAGCATCATCATGATCGACAGGCCGATGATCACCTCCGGCATCACCAGCGGCGCGGTCACCAACGCGCCGAACAGGCTCTTGCTGGGGAAGCGGCGGAAGCGGGTCATCACCATCGCCGCCAGCGTGCCGATCACCATCGATGCGGTCGCGGTCCAGAACGCCACCTTCAGGCTGATCCACGCCGCCTGCAGGATCTGCCGGTCGCGCAGCAGTTCGCCGTACCACTTGGTGGAGAACCCCGCCCACACCGTGGCCAGCTTGGAGGAATTGAACGAGTACACCATCAACAGCAGGATCGGCAGGTACAGGAAGGCGAAGCCGCCGGTCAGCACCGTCCAGCGCAGCACGCGCCCGCCGCGCAGCGCGCTCATGCCTGGCCGCCTGCAAGCTGGCGTTGCTGGTAGCGGTTGAAAATCAGGATCGGCACCATCAGCAACAGCAGCATCGCGATCGCCACCGCCGACGCCGCCGGCCAGTCGCGGTTGTTGAAGAACTCGCCCCACAGCACCCGGCCGATCATCAGCGTGTCCGGCCCACCGAGCATTTCCGGGATCACGAACTCGCCCACCGCCGGGATCATCACCAGCATGCAGCCGGCGACGATGCCCGGGCGCGACATGGGCAAGGTGATGGTCGCGAACGCCTTCCATGGCCGCGCGCCCAGGTCGTAGGCGGCCTCGAGCAGGCGGTGGTCCTGTTTCACCAGCGTGGCGTACAGCGGCAGCACCATGAACGGCAGATAGCAGTAGACGATGCCGATATAGGCGGCGATCGGCGTGTACAGGATGCGCAGCGGCTGCTCGATCAGCCCCAGCGCCAGCAGCGCGCGGTTGAGCACGCCGTTGCTGTCGAGGATGCCGATCCAGGCGTAGACGCGGATCAGGAACGAGGTCCACGACGGCAGCACCACCAGCATCATCGCGATGTTGCGCGCCGACGGCGATAGGCGCGCAATCACATAGGCCATCGGATAGCCGATCAACAGGGTCAACAGAGTGGAGATCCCGGCGATCTTGATCGAGCCCCAGTAGGCTTCGATGTATTGGTTGTCGCGCACCAGCGCCAGGTAGTTCTGCAGGGTGAACTTCAGCGTCAGCACACCGTCCTTGTAGTCCAGCAGCGAACTGTACGGCGGGCTGCTGATCGCCTGCTCGGCGAAGGAGATGCGCAGCACGATCAGGAACGGGATCGCGAAGAACAGCAGCAGCCACAGATACGGCGCGGCGATCACCAGCCAGCGCGCGCCCGGCAGGTGCCGCTGGCGCAGGCGCTGCAGCAGCGTGCGCCGTGGCGGCGCGGCAGGCGCGGCAGCGGCAGGCGCGCTCATGCGGTCAGCACCACGCCGTCGTTGTCGCCCCACCACACCCACACCGCATCGCCCCAGGTCAGGTTGTCGCTGGCCCAGCGCTGCCGGTTGGCGAAGTTGGCCATCAGCTTGAAGCCGCTGGGCAGGCGCACGTGGTAGACCGAATGGCTGCCGAAATAGGCGATGTCCTCGATCGTGCCCTGCGCCTTGTTGTGCGCCTGCGCCGGTGCGTCCTTGCCGATGCCCAGCTTCTCCGGGCGCACCGCGAACGACACCGGCTGCCCGGTGATGCCGGTGATGCCGTGGCCGACGTAGATGCTGTCGGCAAACGCGCCGGTGCGCAGGGTCACGTAGTCCGGCAGGTCCTCGTCGATGACCGCGTCGATCAGGTTCACCGAACCGATGAACTCGGCGGCGAAGCGGTTGGCCGGCTGCTCGTAGATCTCGTCCGGGGTGCCGACCTGCTGGATCCAGCCGGCATCCATCAGCGCGATGCGGGTGGCCATGGTCATCGCCTCCTCCTGGTCGTGGGTGACCATCACGCAGGTCACCCCGGAGGTTTCGATGATGCCGACCAGCTCCAGCTGCATCTGCGAGCGCAGCTTCTTGTCCAGCGCGCCCATCGGCTCGTCCAGCAGCAGCAGTTTCGGCCCCTTGGCCAGCGAACGCGCCAGCGCCACGCGCTGCTGCTGGCCGCCGGAAAGCTGGTGCGGCTTGCGCTTGCCGAGCTTGCCCAGTTGCACCAGCTCCAGCATCTCGCCGACGCGCTTGGCGATGGCCGCGCGCGACAGGCCGTCCTGCTTCAGGCCGAAGGCGATGTTCTGCTCCACGGTCATGTGCGGGAACAGCGCGTAGGACTGGAACATCATGTTGAGCGGGCGCTCGTATGGCGGCAGGCCGTCCAGCGGCTGGCCGTCGAGCACGATGCGGCCGCGGCTGGGCTGTTCGAACCCGCCCAGGCAGCGCAGCAGCGTGGACTTGCCGCTGCCCGAGCCGCCGAGCAGCGCGAAGATCTCGCCCTTGCGGATATCCAGGTCGACGTCGTCGAGCGCGACGAAACCGTCGAATTCCTTGCGCAGGCCGGCGATGGACAGGTAACCGCTGCCCTTGGCCGGCGGCGCCGCCGCAGCCGCGATCGCGGCAGGCGGCAGGTCGGATCTCGCTTCGCTCAACGCCATCTGTTGCTCCCCGTGGAAGACACCGCGGCGCGCGTTCGCCGATGCTGCCGGGATTGCGCGGCCGACCTCAGTGTAGCCGCGGCTGCCGCATCGGCGATACCGCGGCGCAGGCGTTTATTGCGCCGGTGCCGGTGCCGGTGCCGGTGCCGGCGTCTGCGTTGGCGGCGGCGCCCAGCCCAGGCCCAGGCTCTTCTGCAGCGCCACGTAGCGCAGCAGCACCTGGGTGCGCGCCTGCACTGCGCTGTCCTGCGCCGAGGCCTGCTGGCGCTGTACGTCCAGCGCATCGATCAGCGACGAGGCGCCGGCCGCGTAGCGCTGCTGCAGCAGCGCCGCGGAACGGTCCGCCGAGGCTTCGGCCTTGGCCGCGGCCAGCGCCTGCTGGCGCGCGGCGCCGAACCGGGCCAGCGCGCTGTTGGCGTCCTGCAATGCCGCCAGCACCGTGCCTTCGTAGGCGGCCAGGCGCGCGGCGTTGCCGGCGCGTGCCTGCGCGACCTTGGCCTTGGTCGCGCCGAAATCGAAGATCGACCAGCGCAGGAACGGTGCGACCACGCTGTTGATCGCATCGCTGCCGAGGTCGCCCGGCGAGGTCGCAGCCATGCCGATGTTGCCGAGCAGGGTCACCTGTGGGAAATACGCGCTCAGCGCCTGCCCGATCTGCGCCGAAGAAGACGCCAGCTGGCGTTCGGCACGGCGCACGTCGGGGCGGCGGCGGATCAACGATCCTGCATCGTCCACCGGCACCACCGCCGGCAGCTTCGGCAATGGACGGTCCGCGGCCAGCGCGGCATCGAGCGCGCCCGGCTCGCGGCCGATCATCAGCGCCAACTGGTCCAGCGCCTCCTTCGCCTGCGCCTGCAGGTCCGGCAACACCGCTTCCTGCTGCTGCAGCTGCGCCTGCGCGCGTTCCACCTGCAGGTCGGCGTCGGCGCCGCGCTCGCGGCGCTGCCGGGTCAGCTGCAGGGTCTGCCGCGCCGCCTCCAGATTGCGCTGGGCGATGGCGATGCGCTCGCGGGTGCTGCGATAGCCCAGGTAGGCCTGCCCCACTTCGGCGGCCAGTTGCACCTGGGTGTCGGCCAGCTCGGCCTCGTCGGCCTGCGCGTCGGCCAGTGCGCCTTCGCTGGCGCGGCGGCGGCGGCCGAAGAAATCCAGCTCCCAGCTCGCATCGAAGCCGACGCTGTACAGCTGCGCATGCGGATCGATGGACAGCTGCTGGCCGCTGCCGGCGGCGACGCTGCCCAGGCCGTCGACCAGCGCGTCCGGCGCCCTGGCGTTGAGATAGGCGGCATTGGCGCCGACGCTGGGCAGCTGTTCGGCGTGGCGCTGCTGCACAAGCGCGCGCGAGGCGCGCAGCTTGGCCTGCGCGGCGCGCAGATTCGGGCTGTTCTGCAGCGCCTGCTCGACCAGACTGTTCAATTGCGGATCCTGCAGCGCCTCCCACCAGCGCTGCGGCGGCGCCGCCGGCACCACGCCGGCCGCGGCGGCGACCGCATCGGCGCGATGCAGCTGCGGCTGCGCCTGCGCCGCCGCGGCCACCGGCGGCGGCTTCACGTAGTTCGGGCCGAGCACGCACGCCGACAGCAGCAGCGGCAGCGCGGCGGGGACGAGCACACGGGAAAAACGCTGAGCCATGGAATCCTCAATGCATCGCAAGCGGAGCACTGCCCTTGGGCAGCGGTTTGAGCAGCAACCCCAGCGGAATCGTGCATACCACGATCACCCCGAAGATCCAGAACAGGTCGTTGTAGGTCATCACCAGCGCCTGCTGCTGCACCATGCGCGCCAGCTGCGCCACCGACTGCAGCGCCGCGCCGGCGCCGGAAGCGGACTGCAGCTGCGCGGCCAGGCCGTGCAGGTAATCCTGCGCCAGCGGTGAATTGGCGCTGGTGCCGCTGCCGATCATCTGCGTGTGGAACACCATGCGCCGCTCCTGGAAGGTGGAGATCAGCGCCAGGCCGATCGAGCCGCCCATGTTGCGCGCCGCATTGAACAGCCCGGACGCGTCGCCGGCCAGCTCCGGCGGCACCGAGGAGATGGCGGCCTGGTTCAGCGACATCATCGCCAGCGCCAGGCCGCAGCCCTGCAGCAACTGGCCGATCACGAAATGCATGCCGACCGAATCGGCGCTGAGACTCATGTTGACGAAGCAGGCGACGGCGAAGCAGCTGAGTCCGCCGATCACCAGGATGCGCACGTCCACGCGCATCAGCATCTTCGGCATCAGCGGCATCAACAGCACCGTGGGCAGGCCGGACAGCAGCACCACGTAGCCGGACTGCTCGGTGTTGTAGCCGGAGATCGTGGCCAGGAACTGCGGGATCATGTACATGACCCCGAACAGGATCATGCCCACCGCCATCACCATCACGAACACCGCACTGAAGCTGCGCTGCAGCAGGATCGACAGGCGGATCACCGGCTGCCGGCTGAAGAACTGCGAAGCGCCCAGGGCGACGAAGCCGACCAGCGAGAGCAGGCTCAGCAGCACGATCTCGGAGGATTCGAACCAACGCTCGCGCTGGCCTTCCTCCAGCACCACGGTCAGCGCGCCGAGTCCGGCGGTGAGCCCGAAGATGCCGAGCCAGTCGGCGTCGAGCAACCCGCGCAGGTTCATCCGCTCGTGCGGCAGGCCGAGCAGCAACAGCGCCACCAGCCCGGCGCAGATCGGCACGTTGATGAAGAACGCGTAGTGCCAGCTGACGTTCTCGGTCAGCCAGCCGCCGAGCAGCGGCCCGATCACCGGTCCCAGGATCACGGTCATGCCGAACAGCGCGGTGCCCATGGTCTGCTGCGCCGGCGGCAGGCGCGTGGCGACGATGGTCAGCGCGGTGGGGATCAGCGCGCCGCCGGCGAAGCCCTGGCCGACGCGGCCCAGGATCATCATGGTCAGGCTGTTGGACAGGCCGCACACCACCGAGAAGAAGGTGAACAGCAGCGCGCAGATCAGCAGGAAGTTGCGCAATCCCAGGGTGCGCACGAACCAGCCGGTCAGCGGGATCATCACGATCTCGGCGACCAGATAGGCGGTGGAGATCCAGGTGCCCTCGGTGCCGCTGGCGCCGACCTCGCCCTGGATGGTGGGCAGCGCGGCGTTGACGATGGAGATGTCCAGCGTCGCCATGAACGAGCCGATGGTGCCGGCGGCGACCGCCAGCCACGCGCCGGCGTCGGCCTTCTGCTGTGCGCCGGCACCCGCCGCCGGCGCAGCGGCGGCCTCGTTCACGGCCTGCCCTCGCCCTGCTCGCCTTCCTGCTCGACCCGCTCCTTGGCGTCCTTGGCCGCGCGCGTATCCACCGTGACCGTCGCCGACATGCCCGGCACCAGCACCTTGCGCGCCTCCGTGCCGGCCTTGAGCCGGATCCGCACCGGCACCCGCTGCACCACCTTGGTGAAGTTGCCGGTGGCGTTCTCCGGCGGCAGCAGCGCGAACTGCGAGCCGGTGCCGGGCGCGATGCTCTCGACCACGCCGTCCAGTTCGACCCCAGACAGCGCATCGACCTCGATCCGCGCCGGCTGCCCGGGCCGCATCAGCCCGACCTGGGTTTCCTTGAAATTGGCGCTCAGGTACAGCGCATCGACCGGCACCACGCTCATCAGCCGGGTGCCGGCGGCAACGAACTGGCCGACCTGCACGGTCTTGTCGCCGATGCGGCCGTCGATGCGCGCGGTCAGCCGCGTGTCCTCCATCGCCACCTGCGCCTGGTCGGCGTCGGCCTGCGCCTGCTGCAGACCGGCGCGGGCCTGGTCCAGCTGCGCGCCGGCGCCCTGCACCTGGCTCTCGGCAGCGACCACCTGCGCCTTGGCCGCGTCGTACTGGGCCTGGGCGCGGTCGCGGTCGTGGACGATGCTCTCGTAGTGCTCGTGGGTATCGGCGCCGGACGCGGCCAGCGGCGCGAAGCGCTTGGCCTCGCCCTGGGCGAAGCGCAGGCTGGCCGCGGCCGAGGTGACCTGGGTGCGCGCCTGCAGCAGGGTCGCGCGCTGCGCCTGCAGACCGGCCTCGGCAGCGGCGATATCGGCCTGGCGCACCGCGACCACCGCCTGCGCCTGCTGCTGGGTGGCGCGGTAGGTGCGCTCGTCGATCTGCAGCAGCGGCTGCCCGGCCTTGACCGTCTGGTTGTCGCCGACGAACACGCCGGTCACGTAGCCGTTGACCCGCGGCGCCACCGCCACCGCATCGGCCTGCAGATAGGCGTTGTTGGTTTCCTGCAGGTAGCGGCCGGTGGTCAGGTAGTAGACCAGCCACGCCACCAGGCCGATCAGCACAACCAGGCCGATCAGCAGCAGCGTCCATTTCACCTTGGGATTCTTCAGCGGCGACGGCTTGTCGGCTTGCTTGCCGCCGTCCTTGCCATCGTCCTGGGCGGGCGCGGCACGCGCCTCGTCCGAAGCCGCCTGCCGTTGCGTCTGCGTGGGATCTGGGTCGTGGGTGCTCAAAGTCGCAGGTTCCTGGGGGGTGGGGACCATCCTCGCCGGTGCGCTTGACGGTGCAGGGACAGCGATGCACTGCCAGGCGGCGCGCCTACCAGACGGTGGCGTACGGCGGACTTTACAAGTATCTGTACCGGTGGGTCCAGATTGTGTGAGTGCCGGTCGGCAGCGACGTTCAGGCGTATGCCGTGAGCGGCTCCCCATGCCGATCCTTGCCCACACAGCGATGGCCGATGGTGTGCGGGCGGGCGCATCGAGCGCAGCGTGGTGTTCAGGCCTTGCGCTTGCGCCGTACCCTCACCCCTACCCCTCTCCCGGGGGGAGAGGGGAACATCACCTCCCTTCTCCCATCGGGACCATGGCCCCCTTTTCGGGGGAAGGTGCCCGAAGGGCGGATGAGGGTCCGGGTACCGGCCATGGCATCCGACCGCGTGATTTCCTGACGGCAACAGCGTGCATCTCCGTGCCTTCTCGGCCCGCCGTACCCTCACCCCTACCCCTCTCCCGACGGGAGAGGGGAATCACTCGCTGCGACGCCGCTCAGCGCCCAGTCTTCAACTCCGTCCACAACCGCGTGTACTGGCGGTCCACTTCCGGCGGCATCACCGCCAACGCGAACAGCTTGGCCTGCACCTCCGCCGGTGGGTAGATGGTGCGGTCGCCGCTGATCGCCGCATCGATCAGCGGCAGCGACTTGGGCACCGCATTCGGATAGCTGACGAAGTTGGTGTTGGCCGCGGCCACTTCCGGGGTCAGCAGGTAGTTGATGAACTGGTAGGCCTGCTCCGGATGCTTGGCGTCCTTGGGAATGGCCAGCATGTCGAAGAACTGCAGCGCGCCCTCCTTCGGAATCGAATAGGCGATGTGCACGCCGTTCTTGGCTTCCTCGGCGCGGTCGCGCGCCTGCAGGATGTCGCCGGACCAGCCCACCACCAGGCAGGTGCTGCCCTTGGCCAGCGCGTCGATGTACTGCGAGGAATGGAAATTCTGGATGTACGGGCGGATTTCCTTGAGCTTGGCCGCGGCCTTCTCGATCACCTTCGGGTCGGTGCTGTTCGGGTCCTCGCCCAGGTAGTGCAGCACGGTCGGCACGATCTCCGAGGCGGTGTCGAGGAAGGTCACCCCGCAGTCCTTGAGCTTGGCCAGGTTCTCCGGCTTGAACACCAAGTCCCAGCTGGCGACCACATCAGTCGTGCCGAACGCGGCCTGGATCTTGTCGACGTTGTAGCCGATGCCGGTGGTGCCCCACAGGTACGGCACCGCGTAGGTGTTGCCCGGATCCTGTTGCGCGATGCGCTGCATCATCGCCGGGTCCAGATTGGCCAGGTTGGGGATCTTGCGCTTGTCCAGCGGCAGGAACACGCCGGCCTGGATCTGCCTGCCGAGGAAACTCAGCGACGGCACCACCACGTCGTAGCCGCTGCCGCCGGCCAGCAGCTTGGCTTCCAGCACCTCGTTGCTGTCGAACACGTCGTAGGTGACGTGGACACCGCTATGCCGCTCGAAGCCGGGCACGGTGCCTTCGGCGATGTAGTCCGACCAGTTGTAGACGTTCAACTGCTTCGCTTCGCCGGCGTCGGCCGCATCCGTCGCGCCGTCCCCCTGGCCCGATCCGCCGCAGCCCGCCAGGCCCAGCACCGCCACCATCCCCGCTATCGCTCGCCGCTTCATCGTCGTCTCCATGCCGCCCGTTGCGGGCAGCGGTTGGCGGAACGCCGCGCTGGCGCGCGTCCCGGTGGTCCTCCCCTTTGGCGGCCGCGCGCGGCGCGGCCGTACTGCGTGCAGGCGCCGCGCCGAAGCGCCGCGCCATGGACCACGGACGCGACCGGCTCAGCGGCCGGTCTTGATCTCCGTCCACAGGCGGGTATACAGCTTGTCCACCTCGGGCGGGTTGATCGAATAAGTGAACATCTTCGCCGCCACCTCCGGCGGCGGGTAGATGGTCGGGTCGTTGCGGATCGCCGCATCCACCAGCGGCGTCGCCTTCGGCACCGGATTGGCGTAGTGGATGAAGTTGGAATTGGCCGCGGCCACGTCCGGCGTCAGCAGGTAGTTGATGAATTTGTAGGCGTTCTCCGGATGCTTGGCATCCTTCGGGATCGCCAGCATGTCGAACCACTGCGGCGCGCCTTCCTTCGGGATCGAATAGGCCACCTTCACGCCGTTCTTGGCTTCCTCGGCGCGGTCGCGCGCCTGGATGATGTCGCCCGACCAGCCCACCGCCAGGCAGGTGCTGCCGTTGGCCAGCGAGGTCACGTACTGCGAGGAGTGGAAGTTCTGCACGTACGGGCGGATGCTCTTGATCAGCGCCGCGGCCTTCTCGATCTTGGCGGTATCGGTGGTGTGCGGATCCTCGCCCTGGTAGTGCAGCGCGATCGGGATCAGGTCCGACGGCGTGTCGAGGATGGTGACGCCGCAATCCTTGAGCTTGGCGATGTTTTCCGGCTTGAACACCAGGTCCCAGCTGTTGGCGATGTCGGTGCTGCCGAACGCGGCTTTGACCTTGTCCACGTTGTAGCCGATGCCGGTGGTGCCGACCATGTACGGCACGCCGTACTTGTTGCCCGGATCCTGCTGCGCGATGCGCTGCATGATCTCCGGGTCCAGGTTGGCCAGGTTCGGGATCTTGCTCTTGTCCAGCGGCAGGAACACGCCGGCCTGGATCTGCCGGCCGAAGAAGTTCAGCGTCGGCACCACCACGTCGTAGCCGCTGCCGCCGGCCAGCAACTTGGTCTCGACCATCTCGTCGCTGTCGAACACGTCGTAGGTGACCTTGACCCCGCTGGCCTTCTCGAACGCGGGCACGGTGTTCTCGGCGATGTAGTCCGAATAGTTGTAGACGTTGAGGACCTGATCCTCGCCCGCCGCGGGCTTGCCGCCTTCGCCGCCGCCGGAACCGCCACAGGAGGCGAGCAGCGCCGCGGAAAGGGAAAGGGTGAGCAGTCGCAGCTTCATTGCAGGTCTCCGCAGGTCCATGGGGAAGATCGAAGATACACGCCGCGGCGTCGCGCGGAGGGGTCCAGACTGGCCGGCCCAGACTAACCAGCGCCGGGCTATTTGCCCAGCGCCTGCGCGGTGTCCTCCAGCGCCAGCCAGGTCTTGTCGAACAGTTCGTCGACCTGGGCGCGGCTGAGGATCAGCGGCGGCGACAGCAGCATCGCATCGTTGGTCGCGCGCAGGATCAGGCCACGGCGCAGCGCATGGTCGCGGCACAGCGCGCCGACCTTGCCGCGGTCGGGGAAATAGTGCCGGCGCGGCTTGTCCGGCACCAGTTCCAGCGCGCCGATCATGCCGACGATGCGCGCCTCGCCGACCAGCCGGTGCTCGCCCAGCTCGGCCCAGCGCTGCGCCAGGTACGGCGCGATCTCGCTGCGCGCGCGTTCGACGATGCCCTCGTCCTGCAGCAGGCGCAGGTTCTCCAGCGCCACCGCCGCGCACACCGGATGCCCCGAATAGGTGCAACCGTGCGCCAGTTCGCCGCCCTGCTCCTTCAGCACCGTGGCCACACGCTTGCCGAACATCGCCGCGCCGAGCGGGATGTAGCCGGAGGTGATGCCCTTGGCGATGGTCATCACGTCCGGCTGGAAGCCGAAGTGCTGCGCGCCGAACCATTCGCCGGTGCGGCCGAAACCGCAGATCACTTCGTCGGCGACCAGCAGCACGTCGTAGCGGCGGCAGATGCGTTCGATCTCCGGCCAGTAGCTGCGCGGCGGGATGTAGACGCCGATCGCGCCCATGATCGGCTCGCCGATGAACGCGGCCACGCGCTGCGGCCCCAGTTCCAGGATCTTGTCCTCGAGCCGGCGCGCGGCCAGCAGGCCGTATTCCTCCGGGTCCATGTCGCCGCCGTCGCCGAACGGGTATGGCGGGTCGATATGGTGGATGTCGGGAATGGGCAGCCCGCCCTGGCGGTGCATGCCCTTCATGCCGCCGAGACTGGCGCCAGCCATGGTGGTGCCGTGGTAGCCGTCGTGGCGGCCGATGAAGATGCTCTTCTGCGGCTGGTCCTGCACGGCCCAGAAGTGCCGCACCAGGCGCAGGATGGTGTCGTTGGCCTCGGAGCCGGAGTTGGTGAAGAAGGCATGGTCGAGGTCGCCGGGGGTGAGTTCGGCGAGTTTGGCGGCGAGGCGGATGGTCGGTTCGGTGGTGCACTGGAAGAAGCTGTTGTAGTACGCCAGCTGTTCCATCTGCCGCGCGGCGGCCTGGCCGAGTTCCTTGCGCCCGTAGCCGACGTTGACGCACCACAGCCCGGCGAAGGCGTCGAGCAGCTTGTTGCCGTCGGCATCCCAGACATAGGCGCCGTCGCCGCGGGTAAGGATGCGCGTGCCTTTCTGTGCAAGCGCGGCGTTGTCGTTGAACGGGTGCAGGTGATGCGCCGCATCCAGATCCTGCAGGGCCCGCGTCTCTATCCGATCCATGTCCACTCCATGCTCGTGGCTGTGCCTGTTGCTACCGCTGTTGTTGTGGCTGCTGCTCTTCTTGCTCTTGCTATTCCTGCTCTTGCTGTCGCTTTGGCTTTGGCTTTGGCTGTTGCCTTTGCAATTGCTTTTGACTTACCGGGTTCCCTTCCGCAGCGGCGGCCATGGCGGGGAAAAACCCCGAGGGGCGGCGCACATGGATGTGCGCCGTTCGCGGCAGGGGCAGGATGCCCCTTCCGCGAATCCCCGCTATGGACGCGGACCTGGAGCGCGCAGCGCGGAAGGCGCAAGGCAGGGCGCGCTTTCTTTTGGTTACTTTTCTTTGCGCGAGCAAAGAAAAGTGACTCGCCGTAAGGCGAAAGCTTTGCTCCTGCTCCTGCTCCTGCGTTGCTACTGCTTAAGCCCTACAAGCAAAGCGAGAGCAACAGCTTCCGCTGGCGCGGGTCACTTTTCTTTGCTTGTGCAAAGAAAAGTAACCAAAAGAAAGCACACCCCGCAGCGCGCCCTCCGCGCTACGCGCTCCGGGTCCGCAGCCCCGACGGGCATTTTTCGATGGCACATCCATGTGCCAACGAAAAACGTCGCGCATCCTGCGCGCCGCCCTTCGGGTATTCGCCCGCCGGGTCTGCCGCGCTGAGGGGACCCGGTAGATCAAAAGCAAAGCAACAGCAACAGCAACAGCATGCAATTGCATGCCTTCTCGATACGCCATCGCAAGCAAGAGCGAACTCACACGTTCAACAACAAGAACTCCCGCTCCCACGAACTGATCACCCGGAAGAACGTCTCGTATTCCTTGCGCTTGACCGAAATGTAGGCGCGCACGAAGCGCGGTCCCAGCATCTCCTGCAGCGGCGTGCACCGCTCCAGCTCGTCCAGCGCCTCGCCCAGCGAACGCGGCAACTGATAGCCCATCTCCTTGCCGTTGCCGCTGATCGGCGCGGTCGGCTCCAGCTTCTCGCGGATGCCCAGCAACCCGCAGGCCAGCGTCGCCGCCATCGCCAGATACGGATTGGCGTCGGAACCGGCGAAGCGGCTCTCCACCCGCATGTTCTCGATCGTGTCGATCGGCACCCGCAGCCCACAGGTGCGGTTGTCGAAGCCCCACAGCACATTGCTCGGCGACACCTCGCCGAACATCAGCCGGCGGTAGGAATTGACGTTCGGCGCCAGCACCGCCATCGCCATCGGCACGTACTTCTGCAGGCCGGCCAGGTAATGCCCGAAGGTGCGGCTGTACTCGCCGGCGCGGCGTCCGCTGAACACGTTCTTGCCGTTCTTGTCGACCAGGCTCTGATGGATGTGCATCGCACTGCCCGGCTCGTTCTCCATCGGCTTGGCTAGGAACGTGGCGTAGACGCCGTGGCGCATCGCCGCCTCGCGCATCGTGCGCTTGAACAGGAACACCTGGTCGGCGCGCGACAGCGCATCGGAATGGGTGAAGTTGACCTCCAGCTGCGCCGCGCCGGATTCGTGGATCAAGGTGTCCACGTCCAGTTCCATCGCGTCGCAGTAGTCGTACATCAGATCCAGGATCGGATCGAACTCGTTGACCGCGTCGATCGAGTACGACTGCCGCGCCGTCTCCGGCCGCCCCGAACGGCCGGCCGGCGGCAGCAGCGGGAAGTCCGGATCGGTGTTCTTCTGCACCAGGAAGAATTCCAGCTCCGGGGCGACCACCGGCTTCAGGCCGAGCTCCGCATAGGCCTGCAGCACGCCGCGCAGCACGTTGCGCGGCGCCAGGTCGTGCGGCTGGCCGTCCTTGGTGTAGCAGTCGTGGATCACCTGCGCGGTCGGGTCGGTGGCCCACGGCACCATCCGCACCGTGTCCGGGTCCGGGCGCAGTTGCATGTCCGAGTCCGACGGCGAGGTCAGGTCGTAATAGTCGTCGGGATACTCGCCGGTGACGGTGGTGGCGAAGATGCCCTCGGGCAGGCGCGTGCCGTAGTCGTGGGAGAACTTGGCGGCGGGAATGATCTTGCCGCGCGCATTACCGGTGATGTCCGGCACCAGGCATTCGACCTCGGTGATGTGGCGATCTTTCAGCCAACGGCGCAGCGAGCTTTCCTGCTGTTCGGGGGTGTTCTTGCGCGAGCGCGGTCTGGCCATGGGGGAATTCGATTCAGTGCGTGCGGCGAGCCGCGTAGTGGCGACAGGCATCGCCGAAGGATTGGAAGATGCCCAGATAGAACGGGTCGTCGAGCACGCGCCATTCCGGATGCCACTGTACGCCCAGCAGGAAGCCGGGACCGATACCGCGGAACGCCTCGATCAATCCGTCCGGCGCGCGCGCCTCCACGATCAGGTCGCCGCCGAGCCGGGCCACGCCCTGCCCGTGCAGCGAGTTGACCCGCACCCGCTCCCTGCCGGCGATTTCCGCCAGCCAGCCGCCCTCGCTCAGGGTCACCTCGTGCACCGGCGCGTACTGCAGATCCAGCGCCGCCTGGGTGTCCTCGCGATGATCGGACAGCCCGGGCACCGCATGCACTTTCTGGTGCAGGCTGCCGCCCAGGGCCACGTTGACTTCCTGGAAGCCGCGGCAGATCGCCAGGATCGGCAGGCCGAGCGCGATCGCCTGCGGGATCAGATCCAGCATGTTGGCGTCGCGCGCCGGATCGTGCGGATTGCCGAGCCAGCTGGGTTCGTCGCCGTAGTGATGCGGTTCGATGTTGCTGACCGCACCGGTCAGCAGCAAGCCGTCCAGCCGCGCCAGCCAGTCGCACGGCGCGACCGGCGGCTGCAGCGACGGCAGCAGCACCGGCGTCACCCCGGCGCCATCGACCGCGGCGCGCAGATACTTTTCGCCAGCGGCCAGGAACGGATGCTGGCCGATGAGCTTGCGATCGGTCGACAGGCCGACCAGTGGCGATACAGCCATGCGAAGAACTCGTGTGGCGTCGCCGCAAGTTACCCCGGGCGTTTTATTTTTACAACACGTCGCGACGGTGCACAGCGACCGACGAGCGCATGCCGGCTGCGCCGCATCGGGCACAGCGCGCTTTATTACAGGACGAAGTAGCAGGTACGCCCACACAGCGCGCGTCATGCACTCCCCGTCCGGCGCATCGCGCCTGTTGAGTATTCTTGACGCGAACCCGGCTCTGCTAAGCTCGTCGCACTCCCGCAGGCCGCCCTCATGACCCGCACCCACGACGCTCCGCCCCTGCCCCCGGACGCCGCCCAAGCCCTGCAGCGCATCCCCGGCTGCGAACAGATCGACCTGCTGCTGCCGGACAGCAATGGCCTGCTGCGCGGCAAGCGCATCACCCGCGACGCGCTGGAAAAGGTCTATCGCGATGGCGTGTGCCTGCCGATGTCGCTGATCGCCACCGACATCACCGGCAATACGGTCGAGGAAACCGGCCTGGGCTACGACATCGGCGACGAGGACCGGCTGTGCTTCCCGGTCCCCGGCACGCTGCAGCCGGTGCCGTGGGCACCGGTGCCCTCGGCGCAGCTGCTGCTGGCGATGCAAGACGACGCTGGCAGCCCGCTGGAGTTCGCGCCGCGCGAAGTGCTGGCACGGGTGCTGGCGCGGCTGCGCGCGCGCGGGCTGACCCCGGTGATCGCGGTGGAACTGGAGTTCTACCTGTTCGATCCGCGCGCCGACGCCAACGGCCGGCCGCAGCCGCCGCTGCAGGCGCACACCGGGCTGCGCAACGACAGCACCCAGGTCTATTACATGCAGGAGCTGGACGACCAGCGCGGCTTCACCGACGCGGTCGCGCAGGCCTGCCGCGCGCAGGGCATTCCCGCCGATACCGCGGTCGCCGAGTACGCGCCCGGCCAGTTCGAGATCAACCTCAAGCACCGCGGCGACGCGCTGGCCGCCTGCGACGACGCGCTGATGCTCAAGCGCGCGATCAAGGCGATCGCGCAGCAGCAGGGCCTGCTCGCCAGCTTCATGGCCAAGCCATTCGCCGCGCAGTCCGGCAGCGGCCTGCACCTGCACGTGAGCCTGCTCGACGAAGCCGGCGACAACGTCTTCGCCGGCACCGCGCAGGCGCCGGCCGACGCGCTGCGCCACGCCATCGGCGGCCTGCAGCGCAGCGCCGACGACTGCCTGCTGCTGTTCGCCCCGCACGCCAACAGCTACCGCCGCTTCGTGCCCAATGCGTTCGTGCCGCTCAACGACAGCTGGGGCTTCAACAACCGCACCGTGGCGATGCGGGTGCCGTACAGCGATCCGGCCAATACCCGCATCGAACACCGCATCGCCGGCGCCGACGCCAATCCGTACCTGGTCGCCGCGGCGGTGCTGGCCGGCATCGAACACGGCCTGCAACATGGCTTCGACCCCGGCCCGCCGGTGCAGGGCAACGCCTACGAACAGACCGAGATCCGCCATCCGGACTGGCGCGGCGCGATCGCCGGCTTCCTCGCCAGCGACTTCGTCGCCGACCGGTTCGGCACCCGCTTTCGCCACGTCTACGGCCAGCAGAAACACCGCGAGATGCTGGATTTCCATGCGCAGGTGAGCGATCTGGATTACCGGTGGTATTTGCGCACGGTGTGAAAAGCCGGGAATGGGGAATCGGGAATGGGGAATCGAAAAAGCAAACGCCAAGCATCCGGAGGCTGACCCCATGATCCCCCTTCCGCACAACTCGCCACCATGACCCGCTCTTCCACGATTCCCGATTCCCGACTCCCGATTCCCGGCTCCTGGTACACCGACAGCGCCACCCCGCTGCCGCCGCAGCCGCCGCTGCGCGGCCAGGTGCGGACCGACGTGTGCATCCTTGGCGCCGGCTATACCGGGTTGAGCGCGGCGCTGGCGCTGGCCGAGGCCGGTTACCAGGTCGCGATCGTGGAAGCGCAGCGCGTGGGCTGGGGCGCGTCCGGGCGCAACGGCGGCCAGGCCATCGTCGGCTACGGTTGCGAGCAGCACACGCTGGAAACGCTGCTCGGCCACGCCGAGGCGCGGCTGCTGTTCGATTTCTCGCGCGACGGCATGCGGCTGCTGCGCGACCGCATCGAGCGCCACGCCATCGCCTGCGACTGGCGCGACGGTCATGCGCACGTGGCGATCAAGCCGCGCCAGGTGCGTGCGTTGCAGGCCGGTATCGTCGAGATGGCGCAGCGCTACGACTATCCGCTGCAGTGGTGGGACCGCGACCAGTTGCGCCAACACCTGCGCAGCGAGCGTTACCTGGGCGCGATGTACGACCCGGCCAGCGGCCATCTGCATCCGCTCGAATACGCGCACGGGCTGGCACGCGCGGCGCTGGCCGCCGGCGTGCGCATCTACGAGCACTCGCCGGTGACCGCGCTGGTACGCGGCGCGCAGCCGATCCTGCGCAGCGCGCATGGCGAGGTGCAGGCCGATTTCGCGGTGCTGGCCGGCAACGCCTGGCTGCGCGGCATCGCGCCGGAGCTGGAGTCGCGGATCATGCCGGTCGGCACCTACATCGGCGCCAGCGCGCCGTTGGGCGCGGCGCTGGCCCACGAGCTGATCGGCAACGACATGGCGGTGGCCGACGTGAACTGGGCGCTGGACTATTTCCGCCTCAGCCGCGACCACCGCCTGCTGTTCGGCGGCCGCGCCAGCTACTCCTCGCTGCCGCCGCCGGGCCTGCGCGGGGTGATGACCCGGCGCATGCGCCGGGTGTTCCCGCAGCTGCGCCAGGTCGAGTTGGACTACGTGTGGGGCGGCTATGTCGACATCACCCGCAACCGCGCCCCGCACTGGGGCCGGCTGACCCCGAACGTGTACTTCGCGCAGGGCTTTTCCGGCCATGGCGTGGCCGCCACCGGCCTGGCCGGCGACGCCATCGCCGCGGCCATCGCCGGGCAGTCGCAGCGCCTGGACCTGTTCGCCAGGATTCCGCACGCGCCGTTCCCCGGCGGCCGTGCGCTGCGCACGCCGCTGCTGGTGGCGGCGATGTCCTGGTACAAGCTGCGCGACGCGCTGTGGTGAGCGCGCCGCACCGGCGGCGTGCGCCCGCCGCCGGACGGCCTAAAGTTGCCGGCGGCACGGCCGCTAACTGAGGTCTACTCCCCAAGGGCGCCTTGCGCGGCTCGCATGCTGCAACCGTTGCCGGCCTACCCGATCGCCAGCGAAAGCGCGGCTACGCAGCAGCGCATCCTGCTGGTGGAGAATTCGCGCACGTTCACCGGCCTGCTGCGCGAGGCGATCGAGCAGCGGGTGGAACTGCCGGTCACCGTGGTTTCGACCCTGGCCGAAGCGGCGCACGCGCTGGACGACGGCGGCTCCTGGTTCCTTGCCCTGACCGGGCTGGTGCTGGCCGACGGCGACCGCGACACGGTGGTGGATTTCTTCGTCGCCCGCGGCCTGCCCACGGTGGTGGTCAGCGGGGTCTACGACGAAAGCCTGCGCAAGCGCGTGCTGACCCAGCAGATCATCGACTTCGTATTGAAGAACGCGCCGGGCAGCATCGATTACCTGGCCTGGCTGGTGCAGCGGCTGGCGCGCAACCGCAGCATCGCCGCGCTGGTGGTGGACGATTCGCGCTCGGCCCGCGCCTACGCCGCGAGCCTGCTGTCGATGTACGGCTACCAGGTGGTGGAAGCCGCCGACGGCGCTGCCGGACTGAAGGCGGTGGAAGCCAATCCGGCGATCCGCCTGGCGGTGGTGGACCAGGAAATGCCGGGCATGGAAGGCGTGGAATTCACCCGCCGGCTGCGCGCGATCCGCGCCCGCGACAAGCTGGCGGTGATCGGCCTGTCCGGCAACGGCGACCCGTCGCTGGTGCCGCGCTTCCTCAAGAACGGCGCCAACGATTTCCTGCGTAAACCCTTTTCGCGCGAGGAATTCTTCTGCCGCGTATCGCAGAACGTGGACCAGCTGGAACTGATCGGCACGCTGCAGGACCTGGCCACGCGCGACTTCCTCACCGGCCTGCCCAACCGCCGGCATTTCCTGGAACAGAGCCAGCGCCTGCTGCCGCAATGGCTGGCGCGCAGCGACACGGTCAGCGTGGCGATGCTCGACATCGACCACTTCAAGCACATCAACGACAGCTGGGGCCACGAGGCCGGCGACGACGCGCTGCGCGCGGTGGCGACGACGGTGGCCGCGCATGCGCGCCCGCAGGACCTGGTGGCGCGCTTCGGCGGCGAGGAATTCTGCATGCTGGTGCCGGGCCTGGACACGGCGGCGGCCGGCGCCTATTTCGAGACCCTGCGCCAGCGCATCGATACGCTGCAGGTGCAGGCGGGTGGGCAGACCCTGCGCATCACCATCAGCATCGGCGTGTGCAGCAGCGACGCGCGCCGCGATGCGCTGCATCCGCTGCTGGCCGAGGCCGACAAGCACCTGTACCTGGCCAAGGCCGGCGGCCGCAACCGGGTCGAGCACGCCGCCTGAACGCGCGCGTGCGCCTCAGCGGCGCCTGGCGCCGATCACCAGCAGCGCCAGCAGGCTCAGCGCCGCGCCGGCACTGAGGTAGTAGCCGACCCATGGCAGGCCATAGTGCTTGGCCAGCCAGCTGGCCACGTACGGCGCCGGCGCCGCACCGATGATGCCGGCCAGGTTGAACGACATCGAGGCGCCGGTGTAACGCACCTGCACCGGATACAGCTCGGCCAGCAAGGTGCCGCACGGCCCGTAGGTCAGGCCCATGAAGAACGAACCCAGCGACAGGAACGCCAGCAGCTGCCAGGGATGCGCGGCGCTGAACAGCGGCGCGAAGCCCAGCCCGAACAGGACGATGACGACGCCGGCCGCGATCATCGCGCGGTGCGTGCCGAAGCGGTCGCCGTAGTGCGCCGACAGCGGAATTCCGGCGGCGAAGAACAGGATGCCGACCATCTGCAGCAGCAGGAACTGCTCGCGGCCATAGCCGAGCACCGCGGTGCCGTAGCCCAGCGCGAACACCGTCATCAGATAGAACAGCATGAAGGTCGCGAACACGCCCAAGGTGCCGAGCAGCAGCGCGCCGGCGTGCCGCGACAGCACCGTCCACATCGGCAGCGCCACCCGCACGTTGCGTTCCAGCGCCTTCTGGAAATCCGGGGTTTCGTGGATGCGCAGGCGCACCCACAGCCCGGTCACCACCAGCAGCGCACTGGCCACGAACGGGATGCGCCAGCCCCAGCGCATGAACTGCGCATCGTCGAGCACCGCGCCGAGCAGCAGGAAGATCCCGGAGGACAGCAGGAAACCCAGCGGCGCGCCCAGTTGCGGGAACATGCCATACCAGGCGCGCTTGCCCGGCGGCGCGTTCTCGGTGGCCAGCAACACCGCCCCGCCCCATTCGCCGCCCAGGCCCAGGCCCTGGCCGAAGCGGCACAGCGCCAGCAGCGCCGGCGCCCACATGCCGATGCTGGCGTAGCCGGGCAACAGGCCGATCACCACCGTGGACAGGCCCATGGTCAGCAGCGCCGCCACCAGCGTCGCCTTGCGCCCGATGCGGTCGCCGAAATGGCCGAACAGTGCCGAGCCGACCGGCCGCGCCACGAACGCCACCGCGAACGTGGCCAGCGACTGCAGCCGCGCCGCGTCGGCGTCGCCCTCGGGGAAGAACAGCTTCGGGAACACCAGCACCGCGGCGGTGGCGTAGATGTAGAAATCGAAGAACTCGATGGTGGTGCCGACCAGGCTGGCCAACAGCACGCGGCGCGGCGAATTGACGGGCGAAGCGGGAAGCGCGGCAGCGGTCATGGAAGCGGCATCGATGGAAAACCGCCCGATTCTGGCAGATCGGCCGCGGCGCCGCAGCGCCACGCCGCATGGCGTTCAGCGCGGCAGTTGCGCGCGGCCGGCGGCGGTCAGCACCGCCACCTCGCGCTCGCCGCGCGTCTCCACCCGGATCCAGCCCGGTCCCGCACGCCCGTCCAGGGTGGCCTCGCCCAGCCAGGCCAGGGTGCGCAGCAGCACGCTCATGCGCACGCCGAGGCGCTTGCACAGCCGCGCCAGGGCGACCCCCTCCGGCTCCGGCGCCAATGCCTCGAACAGCGCCTGGGTCAGCGCTGGATCAGCGGACAAGCGCCACGCCGATGTCGCGCGGGGCCGCGTCGGCGGCGTCGGCCAGGTGCGGGGTCACCACCACCGGGATCGACTTGGAGGTCGGCGTGCGCGCCTCGTCGGCGAAACTGGACAGCGGCACCAGGCCGTTGGTTTCCGGGTAGTACGCGGCCAGGCAGCCGCGCGGGATGTTGTACTCGACCAGCAGGAAACGCTTGGCCTGGCGCTGCACGCCGTCCTCGCCGAGGCTTTCCAGGTCCACCCAGGCGCCGGCCTGCAGGCCCAGGTCGGCGATGTCGGCGGCGTTGATGAACAGCACCCGGCGCTCGCCGAACACGCCGCGGTAGCGGTCGTCCAGGCCGTAGATGGTGGTGTTGTACTGGTCGTGCGAGCGCGTGGTGGCCAGGGTGAACACCACTTGCTCGGGACGCTGGCGGCGCGCGCGGTGGATGGGATTGTCGGTGGGCACCGCGTGCGGCTTGAACACCGCGCGGCCTTCCGGCGTGTCCCACACGCGGTCGCGTGCGGTGTTGGACAGGCGGAAGCCGCCGGGCACCCGCACCCGCGTGTTGAAATCGGAGAAATCCTCGAACACCTGCGCGATCAGCTCGCGGATGCGGTCGTAGTCGGCCACCAGCCAGCGCCAGCGGATCGCGCTGCGCGCGCCGAGCGTGGCCTCGGCCAGGCGCGCGACGATCGCCGGCTCCGACAGCAGTTCCGCCGACGCCGGCGGATTGATGCCGGCCGACAGGTGCACCATGCTCATCGAATCCTCGACGCTGACGCTCTGCGGCCCGCCCTCCTGGATGTCGATCTCGGTGCGACCCAGGCACGGCAGGATCAGTGCGTCGCGGCCGTGCACCAGGTGGCTGCGGTTGAGCTTGGTGGTCACATGCACGGTGAGGTCGCAGCGGCGCAGCGCGCGGTGCGTGGCGTCGGTGTCGGGGGTGGCGGTGGCGAAGTTGCCGCCCATGCCGAAGAAGGTCCGGGCGCGACCGTCGCCCATCGCCTCGATCGCGCCGACCGTATCGAACCCGGACGCGCGCGGCGGATCGAAACCGAACACCTGCTGCAGCCGGTCCAGGAACGCGGCCGGCGGCTTCTCGTAGATCATCATCGTGCGGTCGCCCTGCACGTTGCTGTGGCCGCGCACCGGGCAGGCGCCGGCGCCGGGGCGGCCCAGATGGCCGCGCAGCAGCAGCAGGTTGGCGATCATGTGGATCGTGGCCACCGAATGCTTGTGCTGGGTGATGCCCATGCCCCAGCAGGCGATCAGCCGTTCGGATTTCAGGTAGATCTCGCCGGCGTGGCGCAATTCGGCCTCGCTCAGCCCGGACTCCTCGACGATGGTCGCCCACGGCTCGGCGATCACGTCCGCGGCGAAGGCATCGAAGTTGGCGGTGTGCTGGGTGATGAACGGCAGATCCAGCAGGCGCGGTTGCGCCGCGCGCGCGGCCTCGGCATCGCGCTCCAGCACGTGCTTGATGATGCCCTTGACCGCGGCCAGGTCGCCGCCGATCTTCAGCTGGAAATAGTCCGACGAAATCCGCGTCGAACCGTTGTGCAGCATCTGCAGCTTGTCCTGCGGATCGGCGAACTTCTCCAGGCCGCGCTCGCGCAGCGGATTGAACGACACGATCGCCGCGCCGCGCTTGGCCGCCTGGCGCAGCTCGCCGAGCATGCGCGGATGGTTGGTGCCGGGATTCTGGCCGAAGATGAAGATCGCGTCGGCCAGCTCGAAATCGTGCAACGACACGGTGCCCTTGCCGACCCCGATCTGCGACTTGAGCGCGGTACCCGACGGCTCGTGGCACATGTTCGAACAGTCGGGGAAGTTGTTGGTGCCGAACTCGCGCACGAACAGCTGGTACAGGAACGCGGCCTCGTTGCTGGTGCGCCCGGAGGTGTAGAAGATCGCCTCGTCCGGCGAGGCCAGGCCGTTGAGGTGCGTGGCGATCAGCGCGAACGCCTCGTCCCAGCTCACCGGCACGTAGTGGTCGCTGGCGCTGTCGTAGCGCAGCGGATGGGTCAGCCGGCCCTGCCCTTCCAGCCAGTAGTCGCTGTACTTGGCCAGCTGCGTCACGCTGTGCTGCGCGAACAGCTCCGGCGTGGCGCGGCGCGCGGTGGCTTCGGCGGCCACCGCCTTGGCGCCGTTCTCGCAGAACTCGAAGGTCGAGGTGTGGTCGCGGTCGGGCCAGGCGCAGCCGGGACAGTCGAAGCCGTCGGGCTGGTTCACGTGCAGCAGGGTCTTGGAGCCCTGCACCGCCACGTCCTGCTGCAGCAGGTGGGTGGCGACGGCACGCAATGCGCCCCAACCGCCGGCCGGCTGCGTATAGGGTTGGATGGTTTTCTTGCTCATGCGGGCTCTCCGGCGTGCTCGGCCTGGGTCAGGCGCTGCGGATGGCTGTAGACGACATAGTCGTGGTCGCGGGCGAAACCGATCAGGGTCAGGCCGGCCGAGTCGGCCAGCGCGATCGCCAGCGCGGTAGGTGCGGAAATGGCGGCCAGCAGCGGGATGCCGGCCTGCGCGGCCTTCATCGCCATCTCGTAGCTGGCGCGGCTGGTGACCACGGCGAAACCGCTGGCCGGGTCCACGCCGGCCGTGGCCAGCGCGCCGATCAGCTTGTCCAGCGCGTTGTGCCGGCCGACGTCCTCGCGTGCCAGCTGCACGCAACCATCGGCGTGAGCCCAGCCCGCGGCGTGGGTGGCGCCGGTGATCGCGTTGAGCGGTTGCTGCTGGCGCAGCTCGCGCAACGCCCGCGCCAGCGCCGCCGGCGCGATCGCGGCGCCGGCCGGCAGCGACCGCGGCGCGCGCAGCACCGCCTCGATCGATTCGCTGCCGCACACCCCGCAGCCGCTGCGGCCGTGCAGGTTGCGGCGTCGCGCCAGCAGGGCCGCGGCATGCGCGGGCGGGATCTGCAGTTGCAGCGAAACCCCTTCCAGAAAGGTATCCACGCTGGCGACGTGCAACTGCGCCGGATCCTCGACGATGCCTTCGCTGAGCGAGAAGCCCAACGCGAAGTCGTGCAGGTCTTCCGGGGTCGCCATCATCACCACGAACGGTTCGCCGTTGTAGGCGAACGCCACCGGCACCTCGGCCGCCACCAGGTCCTGGGTGAGCGCGGTACGCCCGTCGCGATGGCGGCGCACACCGCGCGCGACGGCGCCGGGCCGGGAAGACGCACGCGAGTACATGGTGTACGCCCCCCATTCAGTGGAACAACACGATCGCCTTCTGCACTGCAAGCCAGATGCCAACTGCCTGGTCGCCTCAATCGCCAGTCCGACCGGCAGTGGCGGACGGCCTATCCTGCGCCAGTGCGCGGCCCGCCGCCAGCCTGCCCGAGGTGCGGGCTCCGCGCTGGAAAAACGGCCACACCACAACTCGCACAGCATACCCGCCAGGGTGCACGACGCCGTGAGATCGTGCCGGTTTGTTGCTGCGATGCGGCAAAGCACGCATGCGGCGGCGCAGCACCTCGCCTGCCGCGTGCTTGGCGACACGGGGTGCGAACAGACTGCAAGCGAAGTGCCGCGCCGCCGCTTGCGCACAGCGCAGGTCAGTTGGACCGGGCAGTGTCGATCGCCCATAGCTGGGCGCGGTCGGTTAGGCTTTGCGCCCCTCGCTTTGGATGGCCCCACGATGTCCATGTTGCTCCGCCACGGTCTTGCCGCCGCTCTTTGCCTGTTCGCCACGCAGGCCGCACGCGCCGCCGACCTGCCCGCCGACGTGCAGCGCCAGCTGCCGGCCGGCTACCTGCCGCTGGAACAGCTGCGCACCGATCTCGACGGTGACGGCCGCGCCGACTATCTGGTGGCGCTGCAGCAACGCGGCGAAGCCGAGCGCGAACCGGCGCCGGCACGGCCGCTGCTGATCTTCGTGCAGCAGGCCGACGGCCACTACCGGCTGGCCGCGCGCAACGACCACGTGGTGCTCAAGCGCGACGAGGGCGGCCAGTGCGATCCGTTCACCGACAGCGACGATCCGTTCGCGGCCAAGGGCCGCTACTTCACCGTGCAGAACGGCGTTTCCTGCGGCCAGCACTGGACCTACTTCATCACCTTCCGCTACGACCCCGAACGCAAGACCTGGCTGTTCCACAAACGCATCCGCCAGAGCTGGCAGCTGAATTCGGATCCGGCGCCGGACGCCGATGCGTTGAAGAAGACCGCGGACAAGGTGGACGCCGCCGATCCCAAGCATCCGGTCACCTTTGCCGAGTACGTGCCGGACTGAGGCCGCACGCAGCCGGTGCGCACGCCCTGCCCCCGCGCTTGCGCGGCCGGACCGGGCGTAGCCACGGCGTTGGCTGCAACCGGCTTCGTGCCCGATCGAGGCGCTCGCATGCGACGGCGCCAGACGGGGTCTTTTAGCCCCGGCTGGCGGCCGCTGTCACGTCCGAATCCGGCCAGCGCGACGCCGCGACGGCGGGCACGCTATACGCTCCATCGCCTCTTGGAGCGCACATGTCCAGCTTCGTCTGCATCGGCCTGCCGGCCGCGCCGTTCGCACCGCTGTTCGCACTCGACGATGCGCAGTTGCACGCGCACGGCGCGCGCCGCGTCCGTGCCGACCAGGCGCCGGGCTTCCCGTGCCGGATCAGCCTGGAAGACGCGCAACCCGGCGAGGAACTGTTGCTGCTGCACTACCTGCACCAGCCGGCCGACACGCCATACCGCGCCGCCGGGCCGATCTACGTGCGCCGCCACGTGCAGACTGCGACGCTGGCACCGGACCACGTGCCCGACGCGATCCGCAGGCGCTTGATCTCGCTGCGCGGCTACGACGCCGACGACATGCTGCTTGCCGCCGACGTGCATCCCGGCGAAACCGTCGCGGCGGCGATCGTGCAGGCCTTCGCCGATCCGCGCGTGCGCTACCTGCATCTGCACAATGCGCGCCAGGGCTGCTTCGCCTGCCGCGTGGAGCGGGTTTGAGTTCGGGAATCGGGATTCGGGATGATGTCCTGCGGCAAATCGCCGTCAAGCGATTGTGGAAAAATGCCACGTCTAAAAAAGCTTTTTTATGGTTCTAGCCAAGCGCTTCCTGTAGGAGGGGCTTCAGCCCCGACGCGTTACCGGTAACGCGTCGGGGCTGAAGCCCCTCCCACAGAACAGCGCAGGTGCGACGCACTTGCGAATTCCCGCTTTTCCACAGCCGAATGGCTGGTCATCCCCATTCCCGAATTCCCAATCCCGGCTCACACCGCCAGATTGATCCAGGTCGCCTTCATCTCGGTGTACTTGTCGAACGCGTGCAGCGACTTGTCGCGGCCATTGCCCGATTGTTTGTAGCCGCCGAACGGGGCGGTCATGTCGCCGCCGTCCCAGTAGTTCACCCACACGCTGCCGGCGCGCAGCTTGCGCGCCACCCGGTGCGCGCGACCGATGTCGCGGGTCCATACGCCCGCGGCCAGGCCGTAGTCGCTGTCGTTGGCCATGCGCAACGCGTGCGCTTCGTCGTCGAAGGCGATCACCGACAGCACCGGGCCGAAGATCTCCTCGCGGGCGATGGTGTGCTCGTGGCCGACCTCGTCGAAGATGGTCGGTTCCACGTAGCAGCCGCCGGCGACCACCTCCACGCGCTTGCCGCCGAGCAGCAGCCGCGCGCCTTCCTCGTTGCCGCGCGCGATGTAGTCGAGCACGCGATGGGTCTGCGCCTCGTCCACCAGCGCGCCCATCGCCGCATCGTCGTCGAACGGATGCCGCGGCTGCAGCGCGCGCCCCGCGGCGACCACGCGGGCGACGAAGTCGTCCTTGATCGATCGCTCCACCAGCAGCCGCGACGCCGCGGTGCAGACCTCGCCCTGGTTGTAGAAGATCGCGCCGGCCGCGGCCTGCGCGGCCTGCTCCAGGTCCGGCGCGTCGGCGAACACCAGGTTCGGACTCTTGCCGCCGCATTCCATGTAGGCGCGTTTCATGTTCGACAGCCCGGCGCATTGCAGCAGGCGCTTGCCGACCGCGGTGGACCCGGTGAACACCAGTCCGTCCACGTCCATGTGCAGCGCCAGCGGCTCGCCGGCGCTCTTGCCGAAACCGGGCACCACGTTGAAAACGCCATCGGGGATGCCGGCTTCGGCCACCAGTTCGGCCAGGCGCAGCACGCTCAACGGCGATTTCTCCGAAGGCTTGAGCACCACCGAATTGCCCGCCGCCAGCGCCGGGGCGATCTTCCACGCGGCCATCAGCAACGGAAAATTCCACGGCACGATCGCGCCGACCACGCCCAGCGGTTCGCGGGTGATCAGGCCCAGCTCGTCCTGCCCGGTCGGCGCCACCTCGCCGTAGAGCTTGTCCAGCGCCTCGCCGGTCCAGGCCAGGCAGCGCACCGTGGCCGCCACGTCCACGCTGCGCGCGTCGCGCACCGGCTTGCCCATGTCCAGCGACTCCAGCAGCGCCAGCTCGTCGGCATGCTGTTCGACCAGCTGCGCCAGCTTGATCAGGGTCTTCTTGCGCTGCGCCGGCCTGGCCTGCGACCAGTGCCCGGCATCGAAGCTGCGTCGCGCCGCGGCGACCGCGCGCTCGATGTCCTCGGCACCGCCCTCGGCGACCTGGCCGAGCACGCGGCCGTCGATCGGGCTGATGCAGTCGAAGGTCTTGCCGCTGGCCGCCGCGACGTAGCGTCCGTCGATGAAGGCCTGGGTGCGCAGGTGCAGCGCGTCGGCCATCGCCTGCCATGCGTCGCGGGTGCGGGGTGCGGTCATCGGAAGCTCCGGATCGGTAGGAAGGAACGGATCTGCGGGTCGTACGGTCGTGGCGAGGCGGGCGCGCGCGCCGCGGCGCAGGCGGCGCTCAGAACGTGGCCGGGGTGTTGGCGCTGACGATCACCACCGCCTCGCTGCCGACGTTGCGGAACCGGTGCGGCACCCGGCTCTCGAAATAGTACCCCTCGCCGGCGCGCAGCACGCGCACCTGCGTGCCGACGGTGATCTCCACTTCGCCCGCCACCACCACGCCGCCTTCCTCGCCTTCGTGCACCAGCATCGCGGTGCCGGTGTCGCTGCCCGGCGGCATCACCTCGCGCAGGATGCACATCTGCCGCTGCGGGCGGTGTTGCCCGACCAGGTAGTAGTGGATGCCGTCGCTGCCCACGTCGGGCAGTTCGTCGGCGGCATAGAACGGCGCATCGGCCGGGCCGATCTGCAGGTCCTGGGTGAAGAAATCGGCCAACGAGATCGGAATGCCGTCCAGCACCTTCTTCAGCGAACTCACCGACGGGCTGACCTTGTTCTGTTCGATCAGCGAGATGGTGCTGTTGGTCACGCCCACCCGCTTGGCCAGCTCGCGCTGGCTCAATCCGTGGGCGGTGCGAACCCGATGCAGGCGGGCGCCGATATCCATCGCGTGATCAGGAGGGCCTTGGCGGTGTTGCCGGATACTTTACACAGCCGGCCCTCGCGGTCAATTTGCCTGTCCCGCGCACCGCTGCGCCTGTACCGACCTGTCGTGGCGCCGTTTCGTGCTGCCCTGGGCCATGCAGCGGGCTGCGACACGGCCTCGGATGCGCCGGCGCCTCGGCACGGAGGCCCGCCCGCCGCGGCGCGCCCGGTTGGTGTAAAGTTTTTTCAACACCTCTCACCCGTGGAGCCTGTGATGAGTACCGAGTCGCCCCCCTCCTCCCAGGCGCTGGCCGATCGCTACGCCGCCCAGGCCACGCAGGCGCCGGACGGCATGGACGCGTTCTGGATGCCGTTCACCGCCAACCGCCAGTTCAAGGCGCGGCCGCGGCTGCTGGCCTCGGCCGAGGGCATGTACTACCGCGACGTGGACGGGCGCCAGATCCTCGACGGCACCGCCGGGCTGTGGTGCTGCAACGCCGGACACGCACGGCCGCGCATCGTCGAGGCGGTGTCCAGGCAGATCGCCACGCTGGACTTCGCGCCGACCTTCCAGATGGGCTCGCCGCTGCCGTTCGTGCTAGCCGAACGGCTGGTCGAACTCGCCCCGCCGGGCCTGGACCACGTGTTCTATACCAACTCCGGTTCCGAGTCGGTCGATACCGCGATGAAGATCGCGCTGGCCTACCACCGCGCCCGCGGCGAGGGCCAGCGCACCCGCTTCCTCGGCCGCGAGAAGGGCTATCACGGGGTCGGCTTCGGCGGCATCTCGGTCGGCGGGCTGCCCAACAACCGCAAGTGGTTCGGCCCGCTGCTGGCCGGCGTGGACCACCTGCGGCATACCCTGGACATCGAGCGCAACGCGTTCTCGCAGGGGCTGCCCGAGCACGGCGTGGAACTGGCCGAGGATCTGGAGCGGCTGGTCGCGCTGCACGACGCCTCCACCATCGCCGCGGTGATCATCGAACCGATCTCCGGCTCCGCCGGCGTGGTGCTGCCGCCGCTCGGCTACCTGCAGCGCATCCGCCAGCTCTGCGACAAGCACGGCATCGTGCTGATCTTCGACGAGGTGATCACCGGCTTCGGCCGCGTCGGCAAGGCCTTCGCCGCGCAGCGCTTCGGCGTCACCCCGGACCTGATGACGACCGCCAAGGGACTGACCAACGGCTGCGTGCCGATGGGCGCGGTGTTCGTCTCGCACGCCATCCACGATGCGTTCGCGCACGGCCCGGCCGGCGCCATCGACCTGTTCCACGGCTACACCTATTCCGGCCATCCGCTGGCCTGCGCCGCCGCGCTGGCGACGCTGGACACCTATGCGGAGGAGCAGCTGTTCGACAAGGCGATCGAACTGGGCGGCTACTGGCAGCAGGCGATCCATGCGCTGAAGGACTTGCCGCACGTCATCGACATCCGCAATTTCGGCCTGATCGGCGCGATCGAACTGGCGCCGCGCAAGGATGCGCCCGGCGCGCGCGCCTACGAGATCTTCGAGCGCTGCTTCCACGACGCCGGCCTGCTGATCCGCGTCACCGGCGACACCATCGCGCTATCGCCGCCGCTGATCGTGGAGCGCGAGCACATCGACCGCATCTTCGCGGTGCTCGCCGACATGATCCGCACCACGCCCTGATCCCCGCCCTCACCCCAACCCGCTCCGCGCTCCCCACGCGCGCCGCATGCCTGGAGAACCGCTCATGCTGGTCGGCGTCCCGAAAGAGATCAAGAACCACGAATACCGGATCGGGCTGACCCCGGCCGGGGTCCGCGAACTGGTGCTGCACGGGCACCAGGTGCTGGTGCAGCGCGACGGCGGCCAGGCCATCGGCCTGACCGATGCAGACTACGAACGCGCCGGCGCGCGCCTGGCCGACGACGCGGCCAGCGTGTTCGCGCAGGCCGACATGATCGTCAAGGTCAAGGAACCGCAGCCGGACGAATGCGCGCTGCTGCGCCCGGGGCAATTGCTGTTCACCTATCTGCACCTGGCGCCGGATCCGGCCCAGGCCAGCGCGCTGCTGCGCTCCGGCTGCACCGCGATCGCCTACGAGACCGTCACTGATGGCCACGGCGGCTTGCCGCTGCTGGCGCCGATGAGCGAGGTCGCCGGGCGCATGGCGATCCAGGCCGGCGCGCACGCGCTGGAGAAGGCGCAAGGCGGCTCCGGCGTGCTGCTCGGCGGCGTGCCCGGGGTCAAGCCGGCCGAAGTGCTGGTGATCGGCGGCGGCGTGGTCGGCATCAACGCCGCGCGCATGGCGATGGGCCTGCATGCGCGGGTGACGGTGCTGGACCGTTCGCTGGAACGGCTCAAGTACCTGGACGAACTGTACGGCCACCAGCTGACCACGCTGTACTCCACCCGCGACGCGATCGAGCAATGCCTGCCGCACACCGACCTGGTGATCGGCGCGGTGCTGATCCCCGGCGCCGCCGCGCCCAAGCTGGTGTCGCGCGCGCAGCTGGCGCTGCTGCGGCCGGGTTCGGTGCTGGTGGACGTGGCCATCGACCAGGGCGGCTGCTTCGAGACCAGCCATGCCACCACCCACCAGCAGCCGACCTACGAGGTCGACGGCATCGTCCACTATTGCGTGGCCAACATGCCCGGTGGCGTGGCGCGCACCTCCACCTTCGCTCTGACCAACGCCACCTTGCCGTTCGTGCTGCAGCTGGCCGAACACGGCCTGCAGGCGCTGCGCGACGACCAGGACCTGCGCAATGGCCTCAACGTGCACGCCGGCAAGCTCACCCACCGCGCAGTGGCGCAGGCGCTGGGCGAGGATTTCGTGCGGCCGCTGGATGCGCTGGGCTGAGCTTTTCCTTCGAGGAACACCGACCATGACCGAAACACTGTCCCACTACATCGGCGGCCGCCGCGTCGATTTCCGCAACGGCGACTACGCCGAGGTGTTCGACCCGGCCAGCGGCGCGGTGGCGCGGCGCGTGCCGCTGGGCGACGCGCATGCGGTCGACATGGCGGTGACCGCCGCGGCGCAGGCGTTCCCGGCCTGGGCCGCGACCCCGCCGCTGCAGCGCGCGCGGGTGATGTTCCGCTTCCGCGACCTGCTCGAACGGCATGCCGACACCCTGGCCCGCTGCATCAGCGCCGAGCACGGCAAGGTGGTGTCCGACGCGCGCGGCGAAGTCACCCGCGGCATGGAAGTAGTGGAATTCGCCTGCGGCATCCCGCAGTTGCTCAAGGGCGAGCATTCGGTCGATGTCGGCCGCGGCGTGGATTCGTGGAGCGAGTACGCGCCGCTGGGCGTGGTCGCCGGCGTCACCCCGTTCAATTTCCCGGCGATGGTGCCGCTGTGGATGCTGCCGGTGGCGCTGGCCTGCGGCAACAGCTTCGTGCTCAAGCCGTCCGAGCGCGATCCGTCCGCCTCGCTGCTGCTGGCCGACTGGCTGCACGAGGCCGGCCTGCCGGACGGCGTGTTCAACGTCGTGCACGGCGCCAAGCCGGCGGTGGACGCGCTGCTCGCGCACCCGCAGGTGCAGGCGCTGAGCTTCGTCGGCTCCACCCCGGTCGCCGCCGACCTGTACGCGCGCGGCGGCGCGCTGGGCAAGCGCGTGCAGGCGCTGGGCGGGGCCAAGAATCACCTGGTGGTGCTGCCCGACGCCGACCTGGACGACGTCGTGTCCGCCCTGCTCGGCGCCGGTTACGGCTCGGCCGGCGAGCGCTGCATGGCGATCTCGGTGGCGGTGTGCGTCGGCGATGCGGTCGCCGATACGCTGGTCGCCAAACTTGCCCCACGCGTGGCCGCGCTGACCCTCGGTGCCGGCGCCGACGAGCCGGACATGGGCCCGCTGATCAGCGCCGCGCACCGCGAGCGCGTGCGCGGCTACATCGACAGCGGCGTGGCCGACGGCGCCACGCTGGTAGTCGACGGCCGCGACGTGCAAACGCCGGCGGCGGCCGATGGCTTCTTCCTCGGCGGCAGCCTGTTCGACCACGTCCGCGCCGACATGCGCATCTATCGCGAAGAGATCTTCGGCCCTGTGCTGTGCGTGGTCCGCGTGGCCGACGCCGAAGCCGCGCTGCAGCTGATCGACGCGCACGAATACGGCAACGGCGCGGCGGTGTTCACCAGCGACGGCGGCGCCGCGCGCGCCTTCGCCCGGCGTGTGCAGGCCGGCATGGTCGGCATCAACGTGCCGATTCCGGTGCCGATGGCGTTCCACAGCTTCGGCGGCTGGAAACGCTCGCTGTTCGGCCCGCTGCACGTGCACGGCCCCGACGGCGTGCGCTTCTACACTCGGCTCAAGACCATCACCGCACGCTGGCCGGCGGCGGCGCGCGAGGCCGAGTTCGCGATGCCGACGATGCGCTAACAGCGCACCCCACGCCGAAGAACTTTTTTGTTCGCGCTGAAGGTACCGGAATCATCGACGAACGCCATGACGGAATCACCGAGCGCGTTCCCCTGCCAGATGGCTGCGCCTCGTGATACGGTCGGATTCGTTCGCCCGGCAAATTGCCCCTATGCCCATCGTTCACGTCTTCGTATCCAGCGGCAGATTCGCCACCATGGAAGAATTGCGAGGCTACATCGATCGGACCTATACCGAGGATGGCGACGGCGTAGCGTCGCCATTCATGCGCGAGATCGGGCTGAGCCGTTGCGAACCCGCTTGCATCGAGGCGGTCATTGCCGCATCGGGAAGTCCGGAAGCATTGAACGAACTGCTGTCCGACGCTTCGTACTGGGATCAATGGTGTCACGAAGTGGATGGCAGCATCGTGGCGGATGCGGCGATCTGCGTGTTTGCGCCAAACCAGCCGCACCATCCCGCTGGCGCCTCGGTGAGACACATCGGTTCGTTCGACTACGCCGCCTGACCATTCGGGCCAGCGCTGCGTCTTGGCCAGATTCGATCCCGCGCGAAATTTTGGGCGAGTCTTCGTTTCGACGACGCGCAGCCGCAAGACGACACGGCACACATGCGATCGTCGAGGCATACCGCAGGCCCAGGTGGCCGCAGCGCCGGGGCATTGCCGAAACTCCTGGCCATGAGGCGGAGATGGACCGGTGATGGGGACATTCTGTCTTTGCTGATCAATGCCGATGTAGCCCGGCAGCGGGGTCCCGGTGCATCCATTCGGGCCTGAGCCGTCCACACGCGAGGCGCGGTGACGGTGCACTGCCGAGGCGGCAAATCTTCCAGCAGCGCGTTGCCGCCGCAGCGCAGCACGGGCATAACAGCGCGAGGGTGTAGCCTGACACGACTTACGCAGCATGCACACCCTACCGCCGCAGCCACAGGAGTCGCTCCATGATCAAGGTCAGCGTGATGTACCCGTATACGCCAGGCGCCCGTTTCGACCACGCCTACTACCGCGACACGCACATGCCGCTGCTGCAGGCGCGCATGGGCGCGGCCTGCAAGCGCTACACCGTGGACAAGGGCCTGTCCGGCGGCGCCCCCGGCACCGATCCGACCTATGTCGGCATGTGCCACATCTTCAGCGACTCGGTGGAAGCGTTCCAGGCCGGCTTCGGCCCGCATGCCGACGAGATCCTTGGCGACATCAAGAACTACACCGACCTGACCCCGGTGATGCAGATCAGCGAAGTAGTGGTCGACTGAGCGCTGCGGCCGCTTCGCGTTGGCGCAGCGGCCTTCCTGATCGCGCTCAGAGGTTCAGGTACTTGTAGCACAGCGCGAGTTCCTCGCGGTCCGCGACGCGCTGCTGCAGGGACGCGTATTTTTCCGTCAGCTCCCGGCCCCGTCCCTGGCGCTGACGTTGCAGAGGGCCATCGGCACCGGCTTTCCCGAACGAGCGGCCGCGCTTCAACGCGAACCCATGGGTCGCGAAGCCGGCGGCCAGGACGTCGGTGATGGTTTTCCTCAGATCCTGGACCGCGTTCATCGGCGCGCGCAACACCGGTCCAGCGCCGCGCCGACAGCCACGCCCACCGCGTAGGCGAGCAGGTCCAGCCACACGAACGTGGAACCCAAGGCCAGGTGCCCGAGCGTGGTGGCGCGCAGCGCGTCGAGCCAGGGCACGCGGTACAACTGAGACGCTTCCACCAGCCAGCACACGGCCAATGCCACGGCCGCCACCCGCAGCGGCCGCGCGCGCGGCGCCAGCCACGCCAGGCCAAGGTAGACCATCAGCGCCCACAGCGCATCGCCGGGAAACTTGCCCAGCCACGACGGCAGCAACCAGGGGAACTGCCGCGACGCCAATCCGGCGGCGATCGTCGCCACGATGGCAGCGCTCAACCACAGGCGGCGGCGTCCGGTTGCGGAAACGGGCATGGCGACGTGTCGGCGGCAGGGCCGCGCATTACAGCAGAACTGGCGCGGCGCTGACGACGGCAGCCTGGCGCGACCGCTAGGCGCTGCCACCGTGCAGCAGCGCCGCCACGGCGATCAGCACCGCCAGCACCAGCATCACCAGCCACCCCCAGCGCTGGTGGAACGGGATCGGCACGGCCTGCAGCTTGCTCTCGGCGCTGGCCTGGTTCAGCAACCAGCCGTGGCAGCACACCGGACACACCAACTGGTACTGCTTTTCGCGCACCCAGCCGAACAGATGGTAGAAGTGCCCATAGGAATACTGCAGGCGCATCGCGAACGCCTGCTCCTGGTCGCAGTTCTTGCAGAACTCGCGTTCTTCCACGCCGCAGGCGACGTTGCGCTCGCCCCAGCCCCACAAGATCATCGTCGCGCCTCCGTCGGCTGGGCCGCGATCCCCCGATCGCCAGGCCGTGCGGATTCTGTGCCCGCCCCGAGACAGCGTCAACGACGCATGCTGCCAGGCGCGACCGCGCGCAAGTCTCTACAATGCCGGCCCCCTCGCAACACCGTGCCGCGCCCCCGATGAACATCGTCGTCAAAGAAGACCTCAAGGCCTACATCGATCCGCTCACCGCCGACGAATACGCGGCGCTGGAGCGCAGCCTGCTCGCGGAAGGTTGCCGCGATGCGCTGGTGCTGTGGGGCGAGATCCTGGTCGACGGGCACAACCGCTACGGCATCTGCCAGAAACACGGGCTGCCGTTCCAGACCGTGCAGAACACCCGTTTCCAGTCGCTGCAGGACGTGCACCTGTGGATGATCGACCAACACCTGGGCCGGCGCAGCGTGTCCGATTTCCAGCGCGGCGTGCTGGCGCTACGCAAGCGCGAGATCCTGGCCGAGCGCCGCAGCCGCGCCGCCGCCCCGCCCGCGGAGTCCGCCGACGGCACCGATGCCGCAACCGGCGATGCGCACGACGATGCCGCGCCCTGGGCCGATGCGCCGGCCGGCGCGGACGGCGCGAGCGTCGAGGCGATGCCGGCGCCGCTGAGCCGCGCCGACATGGCGCGTGCCGCGCGGCTCAGCAACAGCCAGGTGCTGCAGATCGAGAAGATCCAGAAGCAGGCCACCGCCGAGGTGGTGGAAGCGGTGAAATCCGGCGCGATCTCGATCAACGCCGCCGCCGCGGTGGCCAGCCTGCCCGAGGACGAACAGCGCGCCGCGGCGATCGCCGGCAAGGACGAACTCAAGCAGGCGGCCAAGCGCGCCCGCGAATCCAAACGCAAACCGCGCGACCCACCGGCCACCGAGCAGGACGACGATGGCGACGCCATGCGCGGCGACACCGAACTGGCCGCACTGCGCCAGCGCGTGGCCGAGCTCGACGCCGAGAATCGGGCGCTGCGCGAGGAAGTGGCCGCGTTGCGCGCGCAATTGCAGGAGTGATCCGGCACCGGCCCGCCACGCATCGCTCAAATGCGTGGCGCCTGCAGGAGGAACTTCCGTCCCGAGGCTTTCCGGCGATACCGCGTCGGGACTGAAGTCCCTCCCACAGGTGCGCCGCCTGCGTGCCACGGAGACGCCACGCACATCGATGACACTCGTTCGTACGTACTCGCCACGCGACACGCGGCCAGCCTCGCCCGCACGATGAAATCCCCCCTAACCCAGCGCTGCGTACACTGGGCGGCATGAGCGTTTCTTCCGACCCGTCGATGCCGCCCGATCCGCGCCGCGCGCAGCTGCGGCGCATGAAACTGCTGGCCGCGCTGTTGTTGCTGGCGATGCTGGCCGGCTTCCTGCTCAGCCACGTCATGGGCATGCACGGCGCCTGGGCCTGGATCGGCGCGTTCTGCGAGGCGGCTACGGTCGGCGCGCTGGCCGACTGGTTCGCGGTGGTGGCGCTGTTCCGCCATCCGCTGGGGCTGCCGATCCCGCACACCGCGATCATCCCGCACGGCAAGGCGCGCATCGCCGACAGCCTGGCGGTGTTCGTGCGCGACCATTTCCTGGAGCCGGCGGCGCTGCTGGCCAAGCTCAGCGCATTCGATCCGGCCAAGCGGCTGGGCCAGTGGCTGGCCGAACCGGCGCAGGCCGGCAAGCTGGCCGACCTGGCGCGCGGCTGGGCGCTGCAGGCGCTGGACCTGCTCGACGAAGCCGCGGTGCGGCGCCGCATCCATGGCTTCGTGGTGGCGCGCCTGCGCGAATGGAACGCCGCCGCGACCGCCGGCGAGATCCTCGGCCTGCTCACCGCCGATGGCCGCCACCAGGCCCTGCTCGACGAAGCGCTGACCCGGCTCGGCCGGCACCTGGACGATGCGACGGTGAAGCAGCGCGTGTCGGCGATGATCGTCAAGTACGCGCGCCGCGAATGGCCCAAGCTGGTCGGCACGGTGGAATGGGTCAAGCCGGTGGAAGGCATCGCCGACACCCTGGCCGAACGCCTGGCGCATGCGCTGCTGGACGAACTGCAGGACGTGCTGTCGCAACCGCAGCACCCGCTGCGCCAGGACTACGAGCGCTGGCTCGGCGGCTACGTGCAGCGCCTGCGCAGCGACCCGGCCACCGCCGACAAGCTGCAGGCGATGAAGCAGCGGCTGATCGAGCATCCCGGCGTGCAGGACTACGTGCAAGGCCTGTGGGACCAGATCCACGCCAGCCTGCGCGAGGACCTGTCGCGCAGCGACGGTGTGCTGGTGCAGCATTTGCAGCGCTCGCTGGGGGCGCTCGGCGAGTCGCTTTCACAGGACAGCGCGTTGCGCGATGCGCTCAACCAGCACCTGCTGGGCGGCGCGGAGAAGCTGACCCAGCGCCTGCGCAGCGGCGTCACCGAGCACATCGCGCAGACCGTGAAAGGCTGGGACGAACGCCATCTGGTGGATCAGCTGGAATTGAGCGTCGGCCGCGACCTGCAGTACATCCGTTTCAACGGCACCCTGGTCGGCGGCCTGATCGGGGTCGCGCTGCACGCAGCCGTCACGCTGATTCCATGAAGGTCGTAGACGGTCGCTCCCGCAATACGCCGCGGGGGCTGGTGCAGCCACAACGATCGCGCTAGCGTGGGACGCGCGGTCGGGGCAGGACCGTCGCTTCAATCGTGAAAGCCATCCCGTACGGACAGGAGGGACGCAGATGCCTGAGCATCGTCAGCGTTCGCCAAAGGAAAGGGGCGCATGTCGAAGAACCGCTGGACACCCGCTGCCGGCCCTGCACGCTCGGCGCTCGGCGCCGCGCTGGCGGTGCTGCTGCTGGGGTTGCTGGCCGCGGCGCTGCTCGCCCGCGGCCTGCACGAGCGCAACCAGCAGCAGGCCCGCGACCGCTTCCAGCAACTGACCACCCACGTCACCGGCGAGCTGCAGCAACGCCTGAATGTCTACGAACACGGCCTGCGCGGCGCGCGCGGCGCGGTCATCGCCGCCGGCGGCGACCATATCTCGCGCGATCGCTTCGACCGCTACAGCGCTTCGCGCGAGTACAAGCGCGAATTCCCCGGCGTGCGTGGCTTCGGCTATATCCGCCGGGTGGCGCCCGCCGACGAGGCCGCGTTCCTGCAACAGGCGCACGACGACGGCGCGCCGTCGCTGCAGATCCGCCAGCTGGCGCCGCATGACGGCGAGCGCTTCGTGATCCTGTATATCCAGCCACGGCGGGTCAACAATCCCGCGCTCGGGTTCGACATCGCCTCCGAGCCGGCGCGGCGCGCGGCGGCGATCGCCGCGGCGCGGTCCGGCAACCCGACCATCACCGCGCCGATCCGGCTAGTGCAGACGCCGGGAGTCGGCAACAGCGGTTTCCTGCTGTTGCTGCCGATCTACCGCGAAGGCCTGCCGTTGCAGACCGCGGAACAACGCTGGCAGGCCACCACCGGCTGGGCCTATGCGCCGCTGAACATCGCCGAGGTGCTGGTGGCCTCGCCCAACCACGCCCACGAACTGCTGCTGACCCTGGCTGACAGCGAAAACGGCACCCAGCCGTTCTATCGCGGCGACGGCGACGCCCAGGCGCCGACGACCGGGCTGCGCGCCGAACGCAGCCTGCCGATCTACGGCCGCCGCTGGCTGCTCAGCGCGCAGGCGACGCCGGCCTTCGTGCGCTCGCTCAACCAGACCTCGCCGCTGCTGGCCGGCGGCCTGTTCGGCGGCATCTCCGTGCTGCTCGCCGCGCTGCTGTACCTGTACCTGACCGGCCGCCACCGCCGCGACCTGATTCTGCGCGAGCAGAGCCAGCTGGCCGCCCTGGTCGGCGGTTCCAGCGAAGCGATCGTGGCCGAGGACCCGGAGGGCCGCATCACCCACTGGAATCCGGCCGCCGAGCGCATCTTCGGCTACGCCGCGGCGCAGGCCATCGGCCAGCCGTTGCAGGAGCTGCTCGGCAGCCAGATCCGCGACGCCGCCGGCAACGGCACGCAGGTGCGGGAACTGCGCCATCGCGACGGCCAGCGCGTCAGCGTGCTGGCCAGCGCCTCGCCTATCCTGGACAACGACGGCGACATGGTCGGCCACTCGCACCTGCTGCACGACGTGTCCGAACGGGTGCGTGCCGAAGCGCGCGTGCTGGAGCTCAACGCCACCCTGGAACAGCAGGTGGCGCAGCGCACCAGCGAACTGGTCACCTACTCGGCGCTGCAGCGCGCGATCCTGGCCAACGCCGGTTACGCGATCGTAGCCACCGATCCGGAGGGCACCATCACCCTGTTCAACCCGGCCGCCGAAACCATGCTCGGCTATCCCGCGCACGAGATGATCGGGCGCAAGGCCACCGGCCTGTTCCTGGATCCGGAGCAACTGGCCAGCCGCGCCGAAAGCATGGCCGCGCAATCGGGCATGGCGGTGGCGCCGGCGTTCGAATCGGTGGCCGCGCTGTCCACGCTGGGGCGCAGCGACACCCGCGAATGGACCTACGTCAGCAAGGACGGCCGGCCGTTCCCGGTGCTGCTGACGCTGAGCACGCTGCGCGACGACAACGATCAGGTGATCGGCTACCTGGGCATTGCGGTGGACCTGACCGAACAGAAGCGCCACGAGCGCGAACTGCGCCTGGCGATCGACGCGGCGGAAACCGCCAACCAGTCCAAGAGCGATTTCCTGGCCAACATGAGCCACGAGATCCGCACGCCGATGAACGCGATCCTGGGCATGCTGTACCTGCTGCAGCACAGCGAACTGCCGCAGGCGGCCAAGGACATGATCCAGAAGAGCGACGCGTCGGCGCGCGCGCTGCTGGAGATCATCAACGACATCCTCGACTTCTCCAAGATCGAATCCGGGCGCATCGACCTGGAATCGGAACCGTTCGACCTGAACCAGTTGCTGGAGAACATCGCCACGCTGATGACCTCGGCGATCAGCGCCAAGCCGGTGGAGATGATCGTCGAACCGCTGCCGGCCGGCTGCCGCTGGCTGCGCGGCGATGCGCTGCGGCTGAACCAGGTGCTGATCAACCTGGTGGGCAATGCCATCAAGTTCACCGAGCAGGGCGAAGTGGCGCTGTCGGTGCGCAGCTTCCCCAGCGGCGAAGCGGGCAAGATCAAGCTGTTCTTCTCGGTGCGCGACACCGGCATCGGCATCGCGCGCGACAAGCAGAGCCTGATCTTCTCGCCGTTCCTGCAGGCCGACACCTCCACCAGCCGCCGCTACGGCGGCAGCGGCCTGGGCCTGACCATCAGCCGGCGCCTGGTGGAGCTGATGGGCGGCCAGCTCGAGGTGCAGAGCACGCCGGGCCGCGGCAGCGATTTCTATTTCGCGATCAGCTTCCCGGTGCTGCCGGCGCCGGCCGCCGAGGTCGAACATCCGGAGGCGCGGCGGGTGCTGATCGCCGACGACCACGACCTGGTGCGCAGCAACCTGAGCAGCATCGCCAGCGGTTTCGGTTGGCAGGTGGAAGCGGTGGCCAACGGCACCGACGCGATCGCCGCGGCCGGCCCGGAACGCGAGGGCTTCGACGTGATCCTGCTCGACTGGCGCATGCCCGACCTGGACGGGCTGCGCGTGGCGCAGCGCATCCGCGCGCAATCGGCGCCGGACCGGCAGCCGATCATCGTCATGGTCACCGCCTACGAGCGCCGCCTGCTGGAAGAGCAGCACTACGCGCCCAGCGACGTGGACGCGGTGATGACCAAGCCGGTCACCGCCTCGGCGCTGTACCGCACCATCGCCACGCTGCTGGCGCGGCGCCGCGGCGACGGCCCGGCGCCCTTGCTCAGCGGCGACGGCACCCCGCGCCTGGCCGGCGCGCGGCTGCTGGTGGTGGACGACAGCGAGATCAATTGCGAGGTCGCGCAGCGCATCCTCGAAGGCGAAGGCGCGCTGGTGGAGCTGGCCCACGACGGCGAGCAGGCGCTGCAGCGGCTGCGGCGCGATCCCAGCCGCTTCCACCTGGTGCTGATGGACGTGCAGATGCCGACCCTGGACGGCTACGAGGCCACCCGCCTGCTGCGCGAGGACCCGCGCCTGGCCGGCCTGCCGGTGATCGCCCTGACCGCCGGCGCCTATCGCCAGCAACAGGAGCTGGCGCTGTCCAGCGGCATGAACGGCTTCATCGCCAAACCGTTCCAGGTCGAGGAACTGATCGCGATCATCCGCCAGTTCCTGCCGCTGCGCTTGCCGCTGGCGCTGGAGCCGCTGCCGACCTCCTCCGCCGGAGAGGTCTGGCCCGACGCCGATCCGCAGTTGCTCGACGCCGCGCAGGCGCAGCGCCTGTGGAACGAGCGCGTGCCCTATCAGCGTTACCTGCTGAAACTGCTGCAGGACAACCCCGATCCGGCGGCGACGCTGCAGACCCTGCTGGACGTGCAGGCGCCGGCGGCGGCGATCTCCTACGTGCACAAGCTGCGCGGCTCGGCCGGCTCGCTGGCGCTGCCGGCGCTGGTCGCCGCCAGCGCCGCGCTGGAAGAACGGCTCGGCGACGCGCCGGCCCAGGCCGACGCCGCGATCGCGGCGCTGGGCACCGCCATGAGCGCCACTGCCACAGCGATCCGGCGCTTCGTCGCCGAAGCCGAGGCGTTGCCGGCGCCGGTGCCGCCGGCCGGCCCCGTTCCCGTCGCGGACGATGGCGCCGCGGCCGCGGTCCCGCTGCGGCAACAGCTGCAGCAGCTGCTGCAGGCCCTGGACAGCGACGACCCGGACCGCGTGGAGCGGGTGCTGCACGACCTGGCGCCTTCGCTGCCCGCGGCGATGGCCACAGAGCTGAAGCAGTTGGTCGAGAGCTTTTCCTTCCGCGAGGCCGAGGCTAAAGTCAGGCGCTGGCAGGCCGATGCAATTCAATAGCATCCGCAGCGCAGATCCAATCCAGCTGCCGTTGGATGCACCCGACAAGGAACGACGATGGTCCAGTCCCCCATCCTGTGCGTAGACGACGAAGCCAGCAATCTGGCGCTGATCCGCCAGATCCTGCGCGAGGACTATGCGCTGACCTTCGCCAAGAACGGCGCCGAAGCGCTGCGCGCGGTGGTCAAGCACCGCCCGGCGCTGATCCTGCTCGACGTCGACCTGCCCGACCTGGACGGCTACACCATCGCCCGCACCCTGAAACAGGATCCGCGCACCGCGCCGATCCCGATCATCTTCGTCACCGGCAAGGACAAGGACGCCGACGAGAGCATCGGCTTCGAGGCTGGCGGCGTGGACTACATCACCAAGCCGTATTCGCCGAGCATCCTGCGCGCGCGGGTGCGTACCCACCTGTCGCTGGTCAGCGCCGCCAGCCTGGCCAGCAGCCATCGCGACGCGATCCAGATGCTGGGCATGGCCGGCCACTACAGCGACTCGGACACCGGCACCCATATCTGGCGGATGGCCGCCTACGCCCGCGCGCTGGCGGTGGCCGCCGGCTGGTCGGGCGAGGACGCCAAGCTGCTCGAGCAGGCCGCGCCGATGCACGACACCGGCAAAATCGGCATCCCCGATGCGATCCTGAAGAAGCCCGGCCCGCTGGATGCGGACGAATGGGCGGTGATGAAGCGGCATCCACAGATCGGCTACGACATCCTCAGCCGCAGCGGCGCGCCGCTGTTCCGGCTCGCCGCCGAGGTCGCGCTGCACCACCACGAGCACTGGGACGGCAACGGCTACCCGGCCGGCCTGGCCGGCGAGCGCATTCCCGAGTCGGCGCGGATCGTGGCCGTGGCCGACGTGTTCGATGCGCTGACCACGCAGCGCCCGTACAAGGACGCCTGGCCGCTGGCCAAGGTGATGACGATGTTCCAGCAGCAGGCCGGCACCCAGTTCGAGCCGCGCCTGGTCAGCCTGTTCACCGAGATCCTGCCGCAGATCCTGCAGATCCAGGACTACTGGAGCGAACGCGAGCCGGGCGACGACGTGCCGCACCGCGCCAGCGCGCATGCATCGGTGCAGCACAGCGACGGCTGAGGCGCACGCGCTCCGTCTACACCAATTGTAGGAGCGGCTTCAGCCGCGACACACTCTATCCGGAGAGCCTGTCGCGGCTGAAGCCGCTCCTACAACAGCGACGAAGTAAGACGAAAACGCGCCGCCCTCAGCGCCGCTGCAGCCGCCAGGCACGATGAATCCGCGGATTGCGCTCGAAATCCGGCGCGATGGTCTGCGCGGTGATCTCCTCGCACGAGGCGAATTCGGCCAGCGCGTCCTCGTCCAGCTTGAAGCGGCGGAAATTGTTGGAGAAGTACAGCACGCCCTCCGGCATCAGCCGCGCCACCGCCGCGCGCAGCAGCCGCACTTGCTCGCGCTGCAGATCGAAATCCTCGGCGCGCGCAGAGTTGGAGAAGGTCGGCGGGTCGCAGAAGATCACGTCGTAGCGGTTCTTCTCCGCCTCCAGCCAGGTCAGCGCGTCGGCCTGCACCAGCCGATGCTGGGCGCCGCCCTTGCCGTTGAAGCCCAGGTTGTCGGCGCACCACTGCAGATAGGTGCCGGACAGATCCACGCTGGTGGTGGAATCGGCGCCGGCCACCGCGGCCTGCACGCTGGCCACGCCGGTGTAGCAGAACAGGTTGAGGAAGCGCTTGCCGCGCGCCTGCTGCGCCATCGCCCCGCGCAGCGGGCGGTGGTCCAGGAACAGGCCGGTGTCCAGGTAATCGAACAGGTTCACCCGCAGCAGCGCGTCGTGTTCGCGCACCACCAGGAACTCGCCGCGCTGCTCGAAACGGCCGTACTTGCTGCCGCCCTTGCCGCGCTCGCGCGACTTCAGCGCCACCCGCTCGGCCGGGACCTCGAACACCTCGCGCGCGGCGGCCAGCAACTCGTTGCGGCGGCGGCGCACGTCGGCGTCGGGAATCTCCTCCGGCGCGGCGTATTCCTGCACGTGCAGGTAGGTGCGCGCCTGGCCGCCGTCTTCCTGGTACACGTCGATCGCCGCCGCGTATTCGGGCAGGTCGGCGTCGTAGGCGCGGAAACAGCCGACCCGTTCGCGCGCGCGCCAGTTCTTGAACTTGCGCAAGTTCTTGCGCAGCCGGTTGGCGACCATCTGCGCGCCGTCGCTGAGCGCGCGCGGCGCCTCGGCCGGTTCGCGCTGCGCCACCGCGATCGGGTCGCAGACGATCAACGGGCATTCCAGCGCGCCATTGAACATCTGGTATTTCTTGGCCGCGCGCAGGCCGGTGGCGTAGGCCAGGTCGGCATTGCCGCACAGCAGGCTGGCGCGCCACTGCGGCACCGCGCGCTTGAGCGCCTCGCCCAGGCGCCGGTACAGCGCGGTATCGGCGGCCAGGCGTTCGTCGTACGGCGGATTGCACACCACCGTGCCCAGCGCCTGCGCCGGCGTGCGCAGATCGGCGACGTCACGCACCTCGAACACGATCGCCGCGGCGACCCCGGCCGCCTGCGCGTTCTCGCGCGCGGCGCGGATCGCATGCGGATCGATGTCGCCGCCGTATATGACCGGCTGCAACGCGGCGCGGCCGGCCGCCTCGCGCTGCCGCGCCTCGGTCAACAGGGTGCGCCAGGCCTCCTGGTCGAAGCCCAGCCAGCGGCTCGGCGCGGCGCTGAATTGCAGCGGGCCGGCGTCGCCACGGCGCGCGGCGGCCAGATCGCCGCGCAGCAGTCCCGGGGCCACGTCGGCGGCCATCAGCGCGCCTTCGATCAGCAGCGTGCCGCTGCCGCACATCGGATCCAGCAGGCCGCCGCCCTGCGCATACAGCTGCGGCCATTGCCCGCGCAGCAGCACCGCCGCGGCCAGGTTCTCCTTCAGCGGCGCGGCGTTCTGCACCTGGCGCCAGCCGCGCCGGTGCAGCGAGCCGCCGCCCAGGTCCACCGACAGCGTGGCGCGGCCCTTGCGCAGCGACAGGTTCAGGCGCAGGTCCGGATCCTCCACGTCCACCGACGGCCGCTCCAGGCCTTCGCCGCGCAGCGTGTCCACCACTGCGTCCTTGACCCGCTGCGCAGCGTAGCGCGCATGCGTGATCGCGGTGCCGGACACGTGCGCGTCCACCGCCAGGGTGTGCTGCGAGGTCAGGTGCTCGCGCCACGGCAGCGCCGCCACGCCGGCATACAGTGCGGTCTCGTCGGGGCAGTCGAACTCGTCCAACGGCCACAGCACGCGGCTGGCCAGGCGCGACCACAGCACCGCGCGCTGCGCATCGCGCAGCTCGCCCTCGCTGTTGACTCCGGACACGGTGGCGGTGGCTTTGGCGACGCCGAGCGCGAGCAGCTCGTCGACGAGCAGGTATTCCAGGCCCTTGGCGCAGGAGACGAAGAATTTCACGGGAATGCGGACCACACGAAGAAGAAGGGATGCGCGGGCGGGCGCCAGGCCCGCCCCGCGCGTATCGCGGCAGCGCGGCCCACGGCGGGCGGGCGGCGGCAACGGACGGGAAGACGCGAATGGTCGGCCATCGCGCCCGCCATTACCAGCCCGGGGCGCGCTCCATGCCCACGCTTGCCGCCCACGGCGGTTGGCGCGCGCTCACCATGGCGCCAGCCGCCAGCCGTCCGGGTCGGCCTGCAGGCGCGTGTCCAGGCGCAGGCCGTCGAGGAAGGCCGCATCGTGCGACACCACCAGCAACGCGCCCGGATACTGCAACAGCACCAGCCGCAGCGCCTCGCGCGCTTCCAGGTCCAGGTGGTTGTCCGGCTCGTCGAGCAGCAGCAGGTGCGCCTGCGGATCGCGGTAGAACGCGCAGGCCAGCGCCGCCTTCAGGCGCTCGCCGCCGCTGAGCCGGCCGCTGGGCACGCCGATGCGCTGCGCGTCCAGGCCGAGCAAGGCCAGCCGCGTGCGCAGTGCGGCCACGCCGGCCACGGCATTGGCCGCCTGCAGCTGCGCCAGTGGCGGCTGTGCCGGATCCAGCAGCTGCAACGCCTGGTCCAGGTAGGCGCTGGGCACCTCCACCGCGCAGCGCCCGGCCAGTGGCGCCAATTGGCCGTCCAGCACCCGCAGCAGGGTCGATTTGCCGCTGCCGTTCGGCCCGATCACGCCGATCCGCTGGCGGCCACCGATGCACAGGTCCAGCGCGGCGCGCGCGGGCGGCGCGTACGGCAGCCGCAGGCCGCGCAGGTCGGCGACCCGGCGCCCGGCCGCCGCAGCCGGCATCGGCGCGAACAAGGCAACCGGTGCCGCGGCCTCGACCGCGCGCGCGGCCTCGCGCACCTGCGCCGACAGCCGCGCGTGCGCGTCGGCGGCTTGCTGCCGGTGCTTGCCGGCGCTGTGTTCGCTGCGCTGCTTCTGCGCGCCGAGCAGGATCGGCGCCTGGTTGGCCTCCTGCGCCTGGCGGCGGCCGTGCGCGCTGCGCCGCTGCTGGCGCGCCTGCTGCTCGCGCAGCGCATCGCCGTGACGCCGGCGTTCGTGCTTGCGGCGTTCCAGCTCGGCCAGCGCCTGTTGTTGCTGCTGCGCCTTGCACTGCGCGTAGAACGCGTAATCGCCGCCGTAGTCGCGCAGGCCCAGCGACGACAGTTCCACGATGCGCTGCATGTCCTGCAGCAGCGCGCGATCGTGGCTGACCACCAGCAGCCCGTGCGGCCAGCGCTGCAGTTGCTGCTGCAGTTGCTGGCGCTGCGCAAGATCGAGATGGTTGCTCGGTTCGTCCAGGATCAGCACGTCGGCGTCGGACAGCCAGGCGCCAAGCAGCGCCACGCGCATCGCCTCGCCGCCGCTGAGTTCGGCCGCCGACCGCTGCGCGGTCACATGGCCGAGCCCGCACAGCTCCAGTTCGGCCTGCAGTCGCTGGGCGATGTCCCAGCGCTCGCCGAGCGTATCGAAATCGGCCGGATCGGCGCTGCCGGCCTCGATCCGCGCCAGCGCCTCCAGCGCCGGGCCGACCCCGGCCAGCGACGCTACCGTATCGCCGGCGGCGCGCACGATCTGCTGCGGCAGGTAATGCACACGGCCATGCCGGCGGCAGTGCCCGGCGCTGGGCGCCAGCTGGCCGGCGAGCAGGCGCGCGAACACGCTTTTGCCGACGCCGTTACGGCCAACCAGGCCGGTGCGGCGCGCATCGAGCGCGAAATCGAGAGCGGAAAACAAGGGCCTGCCGTCGGGCAGGACATACGACGCGCTGTCCAGCGCGAGCCACGGATGCGTCATGGGAACTCCAAGGATGCCGGTCACGCCCGCCGCATTCGGCAGGAACGGACAAGGCCGTCGAAGACGGCGGCATCAATGGCGCATCGGAGGCATCCTCGGCTGGCTAACTACACTGAGCCACGATGGTAACCCGCATGCGCGCGGCCCTGCAGCGACGCGGCGGCGGCGCTCAGCCGCCGGCCAGGAACGCGTCGTGGTAGTCGGCCTCGGCCACCGGCGGCAGGCGGTCGCCGAAACCGATCGCCTGGAAGTACCCGGCCGGCACCCCGGGCAGCACCAGCCCCGGTTCCGGCGCGAAGCCGAAACGCGCGTAGAACGCAGGCTCGCCGAGCACCACGCAGCCGGCCGCGCCCAGCGCCTGCAGCTGCGCCAGCGCCTCGCGCACCAGCCGTGTGCCCAGCCCCTGGCGCTGGTGGCCCGGCCCCACCGACAGCGGCCCCAGCGCGTACCAACCGCGGCTGCCATCGGAGAGCTGCACTGGCGACACCGCCACATGGCCGACGATGTAGCCGTCGTGCTCGACCACCAGCGACAGGGTCAGCGCGCCGTCCGCGCGCAGCCGTTCGATGATCTGCTGCTCGTCGTGGCGGCTGTGCGCAACGCGGAAGAACGCGACCAGGGTCAGCGCCTCGATCGCGGCGTGGTCGGCGGCCGTTTCGGCGCGGATGTTCAGTTCCATCGGTGACTCCAGTCGATGCGGCCTGCTGCGCGGAACATGCCGCTCACAGCGTTTCCAGCAATTCGGCGAACGCGCGCGCCGCGGTCTCGACGTGGCCGCCGAGCCGATGCATGTCGTCCACCAGCAGCAGCCGCGCCGCGCGCGCCTGCGCCCAGGCGATCACCTCGGCCGCGGGAATCAGTTCGTCGTGCCAGGCATGCACGATCGAGATCGGCACCGACGCCGCGTCCAGCGCCGGCATCCAGCCCATCCGCGTCGGCGGCACCATCAGGAACAGGCCGCGCACCGGCACCTGCAACGACACCTGCGCGGCGATGTACGCGCCCAGGCTGGATCCGGCCAGCACCACCGGCCCGCGCTGCGCAGCGGCCTGGGTCAACGCGAGCAGGCGCTGCAGCCGCGCCGGCACATCGCCGAGTTGGCTGACCTCGCGGCGCGCGTCCAGGTCGGTGAAGTCCGGACGCTCGTGGCTCCAGCCCAGGCGCTGCGCGACCTCGGCCAGCGCCGCGACCTTGATCGCGTCCGGACCGCTCTCGAACCCGTGCGCAAGAATGCAGTGGCCGCGGCTCACAGCGCCACCACCGCATCGCCGAGCCGCAGCGTGCCGCCGTGCACGATCCGCGCGCACAGGCCGCCATGGCCGCGCATCGCGTTGTAGCCGCCCGGGCCCAGCGCGTGCTCCATGCGCGAGCACGGATCGCACGGCGCGATGCCTTCCAGCTCGACGTCGCCGACGCGGAAACGGCGGCCTTTCAGCGCGATCAGCGGGATGCCGGAGACGACCAGGTTGCGCCGCAGCGTCGCCGGCGCTACCTGCGCATGGCCGGCCAATGCGGCGATCGCCGGCAGGTGTTCGGCCTGGATCAGGGTCAGCCCGCGCATGCCGTTGCGGCCGGCGTAGCGATCGCCGAACAGGCCGCCATCGGCGTGCGCCACCGCCTGCTCCACTTCGAGCATCGGCACGTCGCGCGCCGGGCGCAGGCCTATCCAGTCCACGCGTCCGGTGCGCGGCAACGTGGCGAGCAGCGTCGCCAGCGGGCTATCGGGATTCAGAGTCATCGGCGAATGCTAGCATCCGCGCATGTCGCAGACCCCGCCGTTGCCGATCCACGATGCTCCCCTGCCCTACGTCGAACGGCTGCAGGCGCGCACGCTGGACGCGATCGATCTGGCGGTGATCCATTGCACCGAACTGCCCGACCTGGCCAGCGCGCGCGCCTACGGCGAACGCGTGCTGTATCCATCCGGCACCGGCAACAGCGGCCACTTCTACATCGACCGCGACGGCAGCGTGCACCGCTACGTGCCGCTGCAGCGGGTGGCGCACCACGTGCGCGGCTACAACCCACGCTCGCTGGGCATCGAACTGGTCAACCGCGGCCGCTATCCGCATTGGCTGGATTCGCGCCAGCAGACGCTGGACGAAGCGTATCCGCCGGCGCAGATCCAGGCGCTGATCGCGCTGCTGCACCAGCTGCAGGCGCAGTTGCCGCAACTGCGCCACATCGCCGGCCACGACGCGCTGGACCGCAGCCGCGAGAGCGCCAGCGACGATCCGGCGCTGCAGGTGCAGCGCAAGCTCGATCCCGGCCCGATGTTTCCGTGGGCGCAGGTGCTGGAGGCGGTGGCGCTGACGCCGTATGCGCCTTCGGCAGATGCGCTTTCAGACCGCTGACACCGCGCCCCGTACCCCTCGTGTAGGAGCGGCTTCAGCCGCGACAGGCACCCTGATGGCATATGTCGCGGCTGAAGCCGCTCCTACAAAAACAGCAGCAATGCCACCGCACCTTCCCGCCCCGGCGCCACAGGCTCAACGCGGACCGACATAGTTCTTCTCGCCCGCGGTCACCGCCAGTTCCAGGCGATTGCCGACCGGCGCCAACGGGCACACCACGTGAACGGTGAACGCGCACGGCGGGTTCTGCGCCAGGTTGAAGTCCAGCACGATGCGCTCGTCCTGCGGCGGCTCCACGAACAGATAGCGCGTGCCGCCGTAGCTCTCGCGGCCGCTGGTGCGGTCGGTGAACGGGAAGAACAGCCGCTTGCCGTCGTCGTCGCGCAACGCCTGCAAGCGGTAGCGGCGGCCGTCGACGGTGAACTCGGCACTGCCGGCCAGCGCCAGCGGCTGCGGCGTGCCGATCGAGGTGAGCAGCACGATCGCGCGCGGCGCCGGCGCCGGATGCCAATCGGCGACCACACGCCAGCGCGGATCGATCGGGAAATAGTCGATGCCGCGGAAGCTGCCGCGCGCAGCGGCATGCGGATCGCGGAAGCGCCAACCGAACAGCTTGCCGGTGCGCACCACGTAGAACTCCTGCTCGCCCAGCGCCAGCCGGGTCTCGCTGCCGTGCGCCGCATCGGTGCCGAGGCGACCGGCGCGGAACGGCTGCCCGCGTACCGTCGGCGCGGCGTCTGCGGCGGCTTCGAACGCCACGCCGGCATCGGCGTCGATGCGCAGGCTGCCCAGGTGCGCGGGGCCCGCCGGCAGCTGCACGTCGTTGCCTGCGGCGCTGCCCACCTGATGCACGCCGCTGCGCAGCCGGCCGGAGCCGGTATAGCTGAGCCAGCCGCCCGGCGCGCGCAGCCGCGCCACGCGTTGCGCGCGGCGCTGTTCCACCGCCATCCGGTAATGCGCGTCGGACTGCGAGCGCGGCGAGGCATCGGCGCCGTTTGCGCGCGGCCGCTCGCCGCAGCCGGCCAGGCTCAGCGCCGCCGTCAGCATCCACATCCCACGCCAGCGCATCGCCTCAGCCCTTGTACTTGCCACCCATGTCTCCTCCGCGCCACGGCGTCTCGCTGTGGCGGCTAGCCGCTGGCGCGCGGCCGCGCCGGATCGGCGATCCAGCCGCTCCACGATCCGGCATACACGCGCGCACCGTGCAGGCCGGCATGCTCCAGCGCCAACAGCAGATGGCAGGCGGTCACGCCCGACCCGCACATCAGCACCACCTCGCGCGGATCGCGCCCGTGCAGCAGCGGCTCCAGTTCGGCGCGCAGTTCCTGCGGCGGGCGCAGGCGCCCATCGCGCAGGTTCTGGCCCAGCGGGCGGTTGATCGCGCCAGGCACGTGCCCGGCGACCGGATCGATCGGTTCGACCTCGCCGCGGAAGCGCTCGGCGGCGCGCGCATCCAGCAACCAGCCCGGCGCCTCGTGCAGGCGCGAGGCGATTTCCTCGGCATCGGCGATACGGCTGGCATCGAAGCGCTGCGGATACGGCGGCAGCGGCGCAGGCGTCGCGGCGGCATCGGTTTCCGGCAGGCCGAGCCGGCGCCATTCGGCCAGGCCGCCGTCGAGCACGGCGACGCGGCGATGCCCGAGCAGGCCCAGCATCCACCACAGCCGCGCGGCGGCCATGCTGCCGTCGCCGGCGTCGTAGACCACCACCTGGGTGTGCGGCGCGATGCCCCAGCGGCCGAGCGTCTGCGCGAACGCGTCGGCCTCCGGCAACGGATGCCGGCCCAGGCCGCGGCGGCCGAGGTCGGACAGATCGGTGTTGAGATCGGCGTACACCGCAGCGGGCAGATGCGATTGCGCGTAGGCCTGGCGCGCGAGCTGCGCGGCCTGCGGATCGGCTAGCGCGGCAGCGGCGAAACGCGCATCCACGATGCGCAGGTCGGGGTGGCCGAGCACGGCGGCCAGCGCCGGCGCATCGACCAGATGCTGCCACTCGGGGATGGGTTCGCTCATGCGGTTTGCTCCAGTCGTCGGCGCAGGTTGAGCAGGATCGCCGCGGTCGCGCCCCAGATCCGCTGCCCCGGCCAGCCGTATTCCAGCACCACCCGCGGCCGTCCACGGTAATCGGTCTCGATGCTGCGCAGGTTGTCCGGCGCCATCAGGTAGGCCAGCGGCACGTCGAACACGTCGGCCACTTCGCCGGGATGCGGCTGCGGCACGAACGCCGGATCGATCGCGGCCACCACCGGCATCACCCGGAAACCGCTGATGGTCACGAACGGATCGAGATAGCCCAGCGGTTCCACCTGCGCCGCGGACAGCGCGATCTCTTCCTCGCTCTCGCGGATCGCCGCGGCCACCGCATCGGCGTCGTCGGCTTCGATGCGGCCGCCGGGAAAACTGACCTGGCCGCCATGGTGGCGCAGGCTGTCGGTACGCCGGGTCAGCAGCACGTGGGTGCCGTCGGCGCGCGGCAACAACCCGACCAGCACCGCCGCTTCGGCCAGTACGCCGTCGGGCAGCAGATCGTGCAGTTCGTGGTGGTTCCAGCCGGGGCCGTCTGGCGGCAACTGCAGCGGGTGCAGCGCGCGCAGCAGCCGTGTGCGTTCGGCCAGGCGCTGGCCTGGGGTCGGCGACCAGCCGCGCGCCGGCAAGATCTGCTGCATGTAGCGCTGGCGCTCGGCGTCGCTCATGCCACGCCAGCGCGCGATCTCGTCGCCGCTGCGCAGGCAGCCCGCGCAGTAGCCCTGCGCGTCGAGCGTGCACAGACCGATGCAGGGCGTGAGCAACGCATGGGGGACGGGATCCATCGGATTCGACACCTGCTCAGACTAGCGCGATTCGCCGGCAGCGGCACTTTCCGTGCCGCAAAAAAATTGCGCCGGCGTTGCCGCCGGCGCAATGGTCATGCACTGGACAGCGCGCTTACTTGACGCTGATCAGCTTGATCTCGAACTGCACCGCCACGTTCGGCGGGAACGGCGTGCGCGGGTCGGCGCCATAGGCCTTGTCCGGCGGCAGGGTCACTTCCCACTTGGAACCGGCCGGCATCTGCAGCAGTGTGTCGCGCATGGCCTGCATCTCGACTTCGCTGACCTTGATCGACGGAATCTGCTGCGCCGGACGCGCCTGCGCCGGGCGCTGGCCGAACGGGTACGGACCAGCCACTTCCAGCTGCACGGTGCTGGCCTGGGTCGGCTTGGCGCCCTTGCCGGCTTCGATCACGCGGTACTGCACGCCGCTGGGCAGCGTCTGCACGCCGGCCTTGGCCTTGTTCTGCGCGATGAACTGGTCGCTCTTGGTCTTGTTCTCGGCAGCGGCCTTCTCGTAGTCGGCCTTGGCCTGCTGGGCACGGGCCTGCTCGCGCTTCTGGAACGCTTCGACGGCCGGCTTCAGCTGGTCGGCGGCGACCGCCGGCTGCTTCTTGGCGTAGGCATCCTGCAAGCCCTTCACCACCGCATTGATATCGAGCTGCTCGCCGCGGCCGGACAGTTCGGCAAGGTTGTTGCCGTAGTCGTAACCGAAGTAATAGCTCAGCTTGCCCTTCTCGGACGAGGTGTCCTGGGCGAACGCATTGCCGCTCAGGGCTAGGGCCGCCACGGCGACCGCAATAGAACGCAACTTCATCAAACAATTCTCCAGGGTGGTGGCACAGAGCGGCCTGTGCCGCCTGAGTTGACGCGTTAGGATAGCCGCCGCGGCGCGTAACCGCTACCGACGACGCAACTCTGACAAAGAAGCGCCGCCGGAGTTCCCTTCACTCTTTTTTTACATCTTTAGGAATGGCCATGTCCGGCACGCCGGTCGTCACCGCGACCCAGGATGCGATCCGCATCGTCACCGTCAACCGCGCTGACAAGCTCAACGCGTTGAATCGCCAAACATTACAGGCGCTGGACGCCGCCTTCGCCGAAGCCGAGGCCGACCCCGCGATCCGCATCGTGGTGCTGACCGGCGCCGGCGAGAAGGCGTTCGTGGCCGGCGCCGATATCGCCGAAATGAACGAACTCACACCGGTTCAGGGCCGCGACTTCTCGCAACTGGGCCAGCGCCTGATGCGCCGCATCGAGCGCCTGTCCAAGCCGGTGCTGGCGATGGTCAACGGGTTCGCGCTCGGCGGCGGGCTGGAACTGGCCATGGCCTGCCACCTGCGCGTGGCCGCCGACAGCGCCCGCCTCGGCCAGCCGGAGATCAACCTCGGGCTGATCCCCGGCTTCGGCGGCACCCAGCGCCTGGTACGCCTGGCCGGCCGCGCCGCGGCGTTGGAACTGTGCCTGCTCGGCACCCCGATCGATGCGGCGCGCGCGCTGCAGTTGGGCCTGGTCAACCGCGTGGTGCCTGCGGCCGAACTGCACGAGGCCACGCTGCAGCTGGCGCGGCAACTGGCCGGCGCCGCGCCGCTGGCGTTGCGCGGCATCCTCGACGCGATCCAGGTCGGCGCCGAATCGGCGATCGAGCAAGGCCTCGAGTACGAGACCGCGCAGTTCGGCCTGCTGTTCTCCAGCGAGGACATGCGCGAAGGCACGCGCGCGTTTCTGGAGCGGCGCCCGCCGCTGTTCCGCAATCGCTGAGCCGCGCGTGCCGATGCCCGACCAGCCCTCCCCCGCCTCGCCGCTGCAATTGTTGCGCTGGGTGCTAGACGACGATCTCGACGCGGCGCTCGATGGCGGCCTGATGGAGTACGTCGGCGCCGCCGACGACGACCTGCTCGATCCGGCGCATCCGCAATTGCGCACGCAGCTGCTGGCGGCGCAACGGCGCCTGCGCGAGGCCTGGGCCGCGCGCGAACGCTACCGCGCGCGCAGTGCACGCCTGGCACGCCGCGCCGCCGCGCGCGAGGCACGGCGCGCGCCGCCAGCGAGCGTCGCCGCCGCGGCGCCGTCGCTGCCGCCGGCCGCGGCGGCGATCCTGGCGCGGGCCAAGGCCAAGGCCGCCGCGCGGGGTCCGCAATGAGCGCCGCGGTCGCCGCGCCGCGGCGTGGGCCCACCTTGAGCAAGCCCGAGATCCACGAACTGTTCTCGCGCCTGTCCGAACTCAACCCGACGCCGACCACCGAGCTGGACTACAGCACGCCGTTCGAGTTGCTGATCGCGGTGATCCTGTCGGCGCAGGCCACCGATGTCGGGGTCAACAAGGCCACGCGTCGCCTGTATCCGGTGGCGAACACGCCGGCAGCGATCCTGGCGCTGGGCGAGGATGGGCTGAAGCGCTACATCTCCACCATCGGCCTGTTCAATGCGAAAGCCAAGAACGTGATCGCCACCTGCCGCATCCTGGTCGAGCAGTACGCCGGCGACGTGCCGCGCGAGCGCGCGGCGCTGGAGGCTTTGCCCGGGGTCGGCCGCAAGACCGCCAACGTGGTGCTCAATACCGCCTTCGGCGAGCCGACCATCGCCGTGGACACGCATATCTTCCGCGTCGCCAACCGCACCGGCCTGGCCCCGGGCAAGGACGTGCGCGCGGTCGAGGACGGCCTGCTCAAGCGGGTGCCGGCGCAGTTCCTGCACGATGCGCACCACTGGCTGATCCTGCACGGCCGCTACGTGTGCAAGGCGCGCAAGCCGGACTGCCCGCGCTGCGTGATCCGCGACCTGTGCCGGTTCAAGGACAAGACGCCGGCGTGAGGCTGTCGAACGGCAGCCGTCGCAGCGCCGCTCAGCCGTTCGTCGCGGCTGAAGCCGCTCCTACAACGGCTTGCGGATAGCCGGCTGGGTGCACTATAGGCGCGGCTTCAGCCGCGACAGCTCGCTCAGCCGGAAGACCCATCGCCGCGTTCGTCGCGACCGAAGCCGCTCCCACAAAAGCTTCCCAAGCGCAGCCGAGCCGCAAGGCCCTTTGTGGGAGGGACTTCAGTCCCGACGCATGCCAATTCGGAACATCCACCGCTTCGCTCGTCGCGGCTGAAGCCGCTCCTACAACGGCTTGCGAATAGGCGACCGTGTGCACTGTAGGAGCGGCTTCAGCCGCGACAGCTCGCGCAGCCGGAAGACCCATCGCCGCGTTCGTCGTGACCGAAGCCGCTCCCACAAAAGCTTCCCCAGCGCAGCCGAGCTGCAAGGCCTTTTGTGGGAGGGGCTTCAGTCCCGACTGCATGCCAGTTCGGAACATCCGCCGCTTCGCTCGTCGCGGCTGAAGCCGCTCCTACAACGGCCTGCGAATAGCCGTAAGGGTGCACTGTAGGAGCGGCTTCAGCCGCGACAGCTCGCGCAGCCGGAAGACCCATCGCGGCGTTCGTCGCGACCGAAGTCGCTCCCATAAAAGCTTCCCAAGCGCAGCCGAGCTGCAAGGCCCTTTGTGGGAGGGACTTCAGTCCCGACGCATGCCAGTTCGGAACATCCACCGCTTCGCTCGTCGCGGCTGAAGCCGCTCCTACAACGGCCTGCGAATAGCCGGCCGGGTGCACTGTAGGAGCGGCTTCAGCCGCGACAATGTCCGAAGCCGAATGCCCACAGCTGCACTCGTCGCGACCGAAGCCACTCCTGCACGATTCCCGTGGACACGCATCAGAACGACGCGCCGCTACGCCGCGCGCTGCCCCTCCACGCGCCGGTCCAGTTCCTTCCAGTCCACCACCAGCGCGCAGCCGCGGGCGGCGGCGTTGCGGCTCCAGTCGCGCAGCAGTTCCAGGCAGGCATGGTCGACGTGATGCAGCCGCGCCACGTCCAGGTGCAGCTCGGTGTTGGGCGGTAGCCGCTCCAGGGTCCGCGCCATCGTCGGCACGCGCAGGAAGGTCGCCGAACCCTCCAGCGACAGGCGCAGCTTGCCGGCACCGGCCGCGGCGCTACTGCCTGCATCCTCGTGCGCATGCACGCCGACCTTCAGCCGCGACTGCTGCAGCGCCAGCCGCAACAGCGACAACGCGAAACCGATCAGCACGCCGGTGAGCAGGTCGGTGGCGACGATGGCGAAGGTGGTCGCCAGGTAGATCGCGGCGGTGCCGCGGCCGTAGGCGGCCAGGTCGCGCACCTGCCCGAGCTTGACCATCTTCAGACCGGTGTAGACCAGGATGCCGGCCAGGCACGCCACCGGGGTCATCCGCAGCAACCACGGCAGCAGCAGCGCGAACACCAGCAGCCAGCCGGCGTGCAGGATGGTGGACATGCGCGTGGCCGCGCCGGCCTGCACGTTGGCCGCGCTGCGCACGATCACCCCGGTCATCGGCAACGCGCCGAGAAAGCCGCACAGCATGTTGCCCACGCCCTGCGCGGCGAGTTCGCGGTCGTAGTGGGTGCGCGGGCCGTCGTGCATGCGGTCCACCGCGGCCGCCGACAAAAGCGTCTCGGCGCTGGCGATGAAGGCGAAGGTGAAAGCCGACAGCAGCAGCGTCGCGTCGAACACGCCGAGCATCTCGGCCAAGGTCGGGGTCTGGATCGCCGAGAACAGGTTGGCCGGCACGTCGACCTTGCGCACGTCCATGCCCTGCAACTGCACCAGCGCGGTCATCGCCACCACCGCCAGCAAGGCGCCGGGCACGAAGCGCAGCGGTTGCGGCCGCAGCCGCTCCCAGGCCAGCATGATCGCGATGGTGCCCAGGCCGACCAACAGCGCGGCGCGACCCACGCCCGCCTCCAGCGCCTGCCACAGCACCGCCGGCAAGGCGGCGAAATTCTCCAGCCCGCGCGCCTTCGGCGCCGCATCCATCAGCACGTGCGATTGCGAGGCGACGATCAGGATGCCGATGCCCGAGAGCATGCCGGCGACCACCGCCGGCGAGGTCATGCGGAACCACACCCCGGCCCGGCACAGCCCGGCGATCAACTGGATCGCGCCGGCCAGCAGGATCACCGGCCCCAACGCGGCCACGCCATGCTGGCGGACCAGTTCGAACACCAGCACGGCCAAGCCGGCGGCCGGGCCGCTGACCTGCAGCGGCGAGCCGGCGATCATGCCGACCACCAGGCCGCCGACGATGCCGGTGATCAGGCCGGCGGCCGGCGGCATGCCCGAGGCGATGGCGATGCCCATGCACAGCGGCAGCGCGACCAGGAACACCACCACCGAGGCCAGCAGGTCGCGGCCGAACGCGCCGTTGCGCAGGTAGCCGGCGAGCGCGGACGCGCCGGCGCGGGAGGGTTCTGTCATGGTTCGCATGTTCGACTCCTTCAGACCGCGACGTTGCGCAGGACCGGCACCAGACGCGGGCGCGGGGTGGCTTCGGGCGCACGCTTGCCCTCTTCCGGCAGCAGCGGCACGAAGCGGCCCTGCTCGGCGTCGAAGGCGCGGATCTCGCCGTGGGCGATGTCGTAGATCCAGCCATGGATGCGCAGCGCGCCGCGTGCCAGTCGCGCCGCCACCACCGGCTGGGTGCGCAGGTGGTCCAGCTGCGACACCACGTTCTCCTCGGTCAGGCAGTGCAGCGCGTCCTCGGGGTGGCCGGCGTGATCGTGCTGCGCGGCGACCTGGCGCGCGCTGTCGGTGTGCTTGAGCCAGGCGGCCACGTTCGGCACGTCCTGCAGCGCGTCGGGATTGAGCACCGCCTTCATCGCGCCGCAGTCGGTGTGGCCGCAGACCACGATGTGCTTCACCTGCAACACTGCCACCGCGTATTCGATCGCCGCGACCACGCCGCTGACGTGCTGCGAGTACGGCGGCACCACGTTGCCGATATTGCGGTAGACGAACAGTTCGCCAGGCTGCGCGGCGAACATCAGTTCCGGCATCACCCGCGAATCGGCGCAGGTGATGAACAGCGTATGCGGGGTCTGACCGCCGGCCAGTTGCCGGAACAGGCCGCGCTGGCGCGGATAGACCTCTTTGCGGAAGTGGCGGAAACCATCGAGCAGACTTTCCATGGGGGGAACCTCGGGACAAGGGAAAGGCGTCGCCGCGGCGGATGCCGCAGAACGGGGAACAGAGAGCGAGAGCCAAAGCGCGGGCGCACTTTGCGAGTGCCGCAGGCGCTGGCGGGCGGTGGAAGTTGGATCGGCGATCGATCCCAAGGCCAGCGGCCGAGCGGGATCGGATCCGCCAGCTCAGCCGCTGGGAGGTCGCAGGCGCGGCTGCGGATGGGTGCCGGCGCCGTGCCACGCCGCCGGCTCGGGCCAGGTCGGCGCGATGCGCACTGGCCGCCATGGCGCGGCCGGCAGCACCGGTGTGTCGTCGTACGCGAGTTGATCGGCACTGCTGCGCGATGCGTCTTCCTGCGCATCCGCCGCCTGCATGTCCGGCGCAGCGGCCTGGCCGATGGCGGCCGGCGTCGGCGGCGCTGCCGTCGGCGCCGAGCGCAACGCCGGCATCAGCGCCAGCAGTGCGATCAGCAACAGCGCGGCGAGGATCGGCATCCGTTTGCGGGCATGCGAGTTCATGTCTCCACGCTACCCAGCGGGTCCGCGACCGACAAGTGGTGCAGCGCACAAAAGAGCCAATCGATGGCGCGCTGGCGAGACGATGCCGTGCTTTGTGATGTCCGTCGTGCGCCACGACCGGCATGCGGCGTTTCATCTGCGCGCCATCGGACCGCAACATGGCGCGCGTCCAATGGCGCAAAGGACGCGGTGGCGTGCAGCGGCGTGCGCGGCGACCGTCCACCAACTGTCACATTTACGCAATCTTCACATATTAGCCTGCGCGCATCTTCCCACCGCCCAGGCAACCCATGAAACTGTCTCGCACCCTCCTCTCGGCAGCCGTGCTCACCGCCGTGTTCGCGCCTGCCGCGCACGCCGAAATCGCCATCGACGTGATCGGCGGTTCGGAAGTCTCCTTCGAAGGCCTGGTCCAGGCCGACGGCAACTGGTACGACAACGACGTCCAGGACCTCAACGGCACCACCGGCAACAACGGCAAGAACTCCGAGTTCGGCATCCGCCGCGCCGAGCTGGTGGTCAAGGGCAAGGGCCCGGGCAACTTCGAGTGGGTTGCCGGCTACGATGCCAGCGTCCTGCGCGAGTCGGCCAACAACGGCACCACCGTGCGCAGCACCGGCAAGTTCCTGGACAACAACATCAAGTACAAGTTCGGCGGCAACGCCAACAACTTCCTGCAGCTCGGCCAGTACAAGCAGCCCAACAGCCTGGAAGAACTGTCCAGCACCAAGAACAACGACTTCATCTCCAAGGCCTCGGTCACCAACACCTACGCGGTGTCGCGTCGGCTCGGCGGCGCGGTCGGCTACGGCGACAACAACTGGAGCGTGGTCGGCAGCGTGTTCGGCCGCGAGCTGAGCCGCAACCTGGCGCACGGCAGCGGCTACGGCGCGCGCGGCACCTTCGCGCCGATCAACGAGGCGGGCAACATCCTGCACTTCGGCCTGAGCTACGTGAACTACGACACCGACGCCGACACGCTGCGCCTGCGCGCGCGTCCGGACGCCGACCTGGCCTCGGTGCGCCTGGTCGACAGCGGCAACCTGACCAACACCGACCGCATCGGCGTGATCGGCGGCGAAGCGATGTGGGTCAGCGGCCCGTTCAAGACCCAGGCCGAGTACTACAACGCCAAGGTCGAGCGCTACGGCTCCAGCGACAACTACAGCAGCGACGGCTGGTACCTCAGCGGCGTGTGGAACATCACCGGCGAGACCTGGGGCTACAAGGCCGGCGTGCCGACCACCCCGCTGCCGAACGAGCCGGCCAGCGGCATGTGGCAGCTGGGCGTGCGCTACGACAGCATCGATATGAACGACGGCGACCTGATCGCGCGTCCGGTCGGCGCACCGCTGGTCGACGGCGTGCTTGGCGGCAAGATGAGCACCTGGACGGTCGGCGCCAACTGGTACTGGCGTTCCAACTTCAAGCTGGCGCTGAACTACGTGATGGTGGACAGCAGCAAGTACAGCAGCACCACCCGCGGCAACGTCAGCGACAAGCCGAACATCCTCGAAGCGCGCGCGCAGTTCTACTGGTAATCGCCGCGGCCCGATGCAGCGCGCGGCGCATGCCGTGCGCTGCATCGGCGCCATGCTCCACTGCAGCGTCATGTTTCCGTCATGTACCAGCCCCGGCACCGTCATCGAACGGTTATGTAATGCCCGCATGCGGTGCCCCGCATACCACCCTTCAGGAGCTTCCTCCGTGATCCTCTCGCTCAAATCCCGCGTCGCGGCTGCCGCCGTCGCCGCGTCGTTCGTGTTCGCCGCCAACGCCGCCGATGTCACCGGCGCGGGCGCCTCGTTCATCTATCCGGTCATGTCCAAGTGGTCGGCCGACTACAACACCGCCACCGGCAAGAAGGTCAACTACCAGTCGATCGGTTCCGGCGGCGGTATCGCCCAGATCAAGGCGGCCACGGTCGACTTCGGTTCTTCCGATGCGCCGCTGAAGCCCGACGACCTGGCCGCATCCGGCCTGGCCCAGTTCCCGTCGGTGATCGGCGGCGTGGTGCCGGTGGTCAACGTGCAGGGCATCGCCCCGGGCGCGCTGAAGCTGGACGGCAAGACCCTGGCCGACATCTTCCTGGGCAAGGTCAAGACCTGGAACGACCCGGCGATCGTCGCCCTGAACCCGGGCGCGAAGCTGCCCGACGCCAAGATCACCGTGGTGCACCGCTCCGACGGTTCGGGCACCAGCTTCAACTTCACCAACTACCTGTCCAAGGTCAACCCGGACTGGAAGAGCAAGGTCGGCGAAGGCACCGCGGTCCAGTGGCCGGTCGGCATCGGCGGCAAGGGCAACGAAGGCGTCGCCGCTTACGTCAAGCAGATCAAGGGCGGCATCGGCTACGTCGAGCTGTCGTATGCGCTGCAGAACAAGATGGCCTACACCGCGATGAAGAACGCCGCCGGCAAGTTCGTGCAGCCCAGCGACGAGAGCTTCGCCGCCGCTGCCGCCAGCGCCGATTGGGCCAACGCCAAGGACTTCTACCTGGTGATGACCAACGCCCCGGGCGAGGCCTCGTGGCCGATCACCGCGACCAACTTCATCCTGGTCCACAAGCAGCCGAAGAACCAGGCCAGCGCCAAGGCCACCAAGGACTTCTTCAAGTGGGTCTACGCCAATGGCGACGCCCAGGCCAAGCAGCTGGACTACGTGCCGCTGCCGGACGCGCTGGTCAAGCAGATCGACGCTTACTGGAGCGCCAACCTGAAGTATTGATCGGCTCTCTCTCCGCCGATCGTTACCCGACGCGGGCCCCTCACGGGGTCCGCGTTTTTTATTTCTTCTCCCACTGGCTCCCTGCCGCCCCCCCTTTCCCATTGGGAGAAGGTGCCCGCAGGGCGGATGAGGGTAGGCGCGAGGCGGTGCCTGATCGGGACGCGAAGCAGCGCCTGATACCGCAAGACATACAGCAGGGCAAAGCGGTCCCGGATGCCGCAGGATGTATGGGCGCCGCCGGATACACGATGCAAGTACGGCCGCAGCGAAGCCGCCCAGCTGCGCGTGGCTTCGCCCGTACCCTCACCCCCGACCCCTCTCCCGACGGGAGAGGGGAGCGAAGCGGTTGTTTTCCTTGACCAATTTCACGCACGGGCAGCGGCGTCATGAGGCTGTAACAAAAACATCATTTCATAGCGAACATCCGCCGGACCTTCCGGCCCTCTTCGCTACGGAGTGACCCCATGAAATTGCAGCCGGCACGCTTTGCCGTTCTGTCCCTGGCCCTCGCCTTCGCCGTCACTGCCTGCCAGCCGGGCAATGGCGACAAGCCGCAGGGTGCCGCCGATGCGGCAGGTGGTGCGCCCGCAGCCGCTCCGGCCGACGGCGCCAAGACCGCCGCGGAAATCTCCGGCGCCGGCGCGTCCTTCATCTATCCGCTGGTGTCCAAGTGGTCGGCCGACTACCACACCGCCACCGGCAACAAGATCAACTACCAGTCGATCGGCTCCGGCGGCGGCATCGCCCAGATCAAGGCCGGCACGGTCGATTTCGGTTCCTCCGACAAGCCGCTGGACAGCGCCGAGCTGGCCGCCGCAGGCCTTGGCCAGTTCCCGTCGGCGATTGGGGGCGTCGTGCCGGTGATCAACATGGACGGCATGGAAGCGGGCAAGCTGAAGCTGACCGGCAGCGTGCTGGCCGACATCTTCCTCGGCAAGGTCACCACCTGGAACGATCCGGCGATCGTCGCGCTGAACCCGGGCACCACCCTGCCCAGCACCAAGATCAACCTGGTGCACCGCTCCGACGGCTCTGGCACCAGCTTCAACTTCACCAACTACCTGTCCAAGGTCAGCCCGGAGTGGAAGAGCAAGGTCGGCGAAGGCACCTCGGTACAGTGGCCGGGCGGCGTCGGCGGCAAGGGCAACGAAGGCGTGGCCTCGTACGTGCAGCAGATCAAGGGCTCGATCGGCTACGTCGAACTGGCCTACGCGCTGCAGAACAAGATGCCGTACGCCTCGCTGCAGAATGCGGCCGGCAACTGGGTCCAGCCCAACGCCGAAAGCTTCGCCGCGGCGGCCGCGTCTGCCGACTGGGCCAACGCCAAGGACTTCAACCTGGTCATCACCAACGCCGCCGGCGCGCAGGCGTGGCCGATCACCGCCACCAACTTCATGCTGATGCACAAGCAGCCCAAGGATGCGGCGCGCAGCAAGGCGACCCTGGAGTTCTTCAAGTGGGCGTTCGAGAAGGGCCAGCCGCAGGCCAACGACCTGCACTACGTGCCGCTGCCGCCGGAACTGGTGCAGCAGATCGAGGCGTACTGGGCCAAAGAGTTCAAGTAAGCGCCACCCCGCTTCCGCCCTCGCCGGCGGAAGCAGGTGCGCGGCGGCAGGACGCGCCGCGCACTTAAATCCCGCCCGGCGTCGCTGCAGGCAGCGCCGGGCGCCGCATCGGTACGACGTATTCCGGACTTTCGGGTTCCCGCCTGCGCGGGAGCGACGCAGCCACCCACCGCGCGCGGCCACCGCCGCCGCGGCAACGATCGGATCGCGCCACCGCGCGCTCCGGCAAACACCGAGCCCATGAACGCCACTGTCATTCCCGAAGCGATATCGGCGCCCAGCGGACGCGACCTGCGCGACGCCCGTGCCGACCGTCTGTTCCGCTGGACGCTCACCGCCACCGTCGTCTTCGTCCTCATCGCCCTGGCCAGCGCGGCGCTGTCGATGCTGTGGGGCGGCCGCCACGCCTTGCAGATGCAGGGCCTGAGCTTCTTCTATTCCAGCGAATGGAATCCGGTCGAGAACAAGTACGGCGCGCTGGCGCCGATCTACGGCACCCTGGTCACCGCCATGATCGCGATGCTGATCGCGGTCCCGGTGAGCTACGGCATCGCGTTCTTCCTCACCGAAGTGTCGCCGCGCTGGCTGCGCGGCCCGATCGGTACCGCCATCGAGCTGCTGGCCGGCATCCCGTCGATCATCTACGGCATGTGGGGCCTGTTCGTGCTGGTGCCGGTGATGACCGAATACGGCACGCCGTGGCTCAACGACCACATCGGCACGCTGCCGGTGATCGGCCCGATGTTCCAGGGCCCGCCACTGGGCATCGGCCTGCTCACCGCCGGCTTCGTGCTGGCGATCATGGTGATCCCGTTCATCTCCTCGGTGATGCGCGAAGTGTTCCTGACCGTGCCGACGCGCCTGAAGGAATCGGCCTACGCGCTGGGTTCGACCAAGTGGGAAGTGAGCTGGGACATCGTCCTGCCCTACACCCGCTCGGCGGTGATCGGCGGCATCTTCCTGGGCCTGGGCCGCGCGCTCGGCGAGACCATGGCGGTGGCGTTCGTGGTCGGCAACACGGTGCGGCTGTCGCCGTCGCTGCTGGAACCGGGCACCACCATCGCCGCGCTGATCGCCAACGACTTCGGCGAGGCCACCGAAACCTACCGCTCGGCGCTGCTGCTGCTGGGCTTCGTGCTGTTCATCGTGACCTTCGTGGTGCTGGCGATCGCTCGCCTGATGCTGCAGCAACTGTCGCGCCGGGAGGGCAACTAAATGGCCGCCGACATCGCCGACCGCCTGTACAACCGCCGCCGCGTGGTCAACGTGTTCGCGCTGCTGCTGTCCTGCCTCACCGCGCTGTTCGGGCTAGCGTTCCTGGGCTGGATCCTGTGGACCCTGCTGTCCAAGGGCATCGCCGGCATCAACATCGACCTGTTCACCCGCATGACCCCGCCGCCGGGCGAAGAAGGCGGCCTGGCCAATGCGTTCTTCGGCAGCGCGGTGATGTGTGGCCTGGCGCTGCTGATCGGCACCCCGCTGGGCGTGGCCGCCGGCACCTGGCTGGCCGAATACGGCAATGCGCGCAAGACCGGCCAGGTGGTGCGCTTCGTCAACGACATCCTGCTGTCGGCGCCGTCGATCGTGCTCGGCCTGTTCGTGTACACGCTGTACGTGATGCAGACCGGCGGGCGCTTCTCGGCGATGGCCGGCGCGCTGTCGCTGGCTTTCATCGTGCTGCCGGTGGTGGTGCGCACCACCGACGAAATGCTGCGCCTGGTGCCTTCGCAGATGCGCGAAGCGGCGCTGTCGCTGGGTATCCCGCAGTGGAAGGTGACGGTGCAGGTGCTGTACCGCAGCGCCTCGGCCGGCATCGTCACCGGCGTGCTGCTGGCGCTGGCGCGCATCAGCGGCGAGACCGCGCCGCTGCTGTTCACCGCCTTCGGCAACCAGTACTGGAACAACAACGTGATGCAGCCGATGGCGAGCGTGCCGGTGGTGATGAACTCCTTCGCCGGCAGCCCCTACCCGAGCTGGCAGCAGCTGGCCTGGTCCGGCGCGCTGGTGCTCACCGTGTTCGTGCTGCTGGTCAGCCTCGGCGCGCGCGGCCTGCTGCGCCGCTACAAGACTTCCAACGATTGATTCCCCTATGGAACCGGCCATGAACGATCACCACAACACCGCACCGATGCACCGCATCGCCATGCCCGCCGGACACACCGCGCTGGCGCCATCGCCGGTCAAGGTGGCCGCGCGCGGCCTGGACTTCTACTACGACAAGTACCACGCGCTGAAGGGCATCAACATCGAGGTGCCGGAAAAGCGCGTCACCGCGTTGATCGGCCCGTCCGGTTGCGGCAAGTCGACCCTGCTGCGCATCTTCAACCGCATCTATGCGCTGTATCCGAAGCTGGAGGCGCGCGGCGAGGTGCTGCTGGACGGCGAGAACATCCTGTCGCCGAAGTACCCGATGAACCGCCTGCGCAGCAAGGTCGGCATGGTGTTCCAGAAGCCGGTGCCGTTCCCGATGACCATCTTCGAGAACGTCGCCTACGGCATCCGCCACCACGAGAAGCTGTCCAAGGCGGACATGACCGATCGCGTCGAGCAGGCGCTGCGCCAGGGCGCGCTGTGGGACGAGGTCAAGGACAAGCTCGGGCAGAGCGCGCTGGGCCTGTCCGGCGGCCAGCAGCAGCGCCTGTGCATCGCCCGCGCCGTCGCCCTGCGCCCGGACGTGCTGCTGCTCGACGAGCCGACCTCGGCGCTGGACCCGATTTCCACCAGCCGCATCGAGCAACTGGTCGAAGAGCTGAAGAACGACTACACCATCGTCATCGTCACCCACAACATGCAGCAGGCCGCGCGCGTGTCCGACTACACCGCCTTCATGTACCTGGGCGACCTGATCGAACACGACCGCACCGAGATCATCTTCTCGCAGCCCAGCAAGCAGCAGACCGAAGACTACATCACCGGCCGCTTCGGCTGAGACGCCCGACGCCAGCCCCGCGACGCCAGGACGGCCGCGGCGACACTAACGAAACCAACGGACCTACGACATGAACACCCAGCCGAACGAGCACATCGTGAAGAGCTACGACGAAGAACAGCACCGCATCGCCGCGGAAATCGTGCGCATGGGCGAGACCGCGGTGGCGCAGCTGGAAGCGGCCCTGGACGTGGTCGAACGCCGCGACGACAACGCCGCGCTGCGCATCGTGGTCAACGACGAAGCGATCGACGCGCTCGAGCATGCGATCAGCAGCGACGTGATGCGGCTGGCGCTGCGTGGACCGATGGCGCGCGACCTGCGCGAGATCCTCGCCGGCCTGCGCATCCCGGCCGACATCGAACGCATCGGCGACTACGCGGCGAACGTGGCCAAGCGCTCGATCGCGCTGAACACCTCGCCGCCGATGCCGCAGACGCTGGGCCTGCGCCAGCTCGGCAAGCTCGCCGCGCAGCAGGTCCGCGAAGCGCTGCTCGCCTACCGGAGCAACGACGCCGACGCCGCGCTGCGGGTCCGCCAGGGCGATGCGCTGCTGGACGCGCAGTACACCGCGCTGTTCCGCGAACTGCTGACCTACATGATGGAGGATCCGCGCAACATCACCCCGTGCACGCATCTGCTGTTCATGGCCAAGAACCTGGAGCGGATCGGCGACCACGCCACCAACATCGCCGAGAACGTGTGGTTCCTGGTGCATGGCGACCAGCCGCTGCCGCCGCGCGACAAGCGCGACGAAACCAGCAGCACCTCGGGCATCTGAAGTCCGGATTCAAGCGGCTCCGACGCATTCGATACGTGGCGAAACATAGCGACGCGTGCAAATGATGGAATCGCCAGGAAACGCCTATTCACCTGCTGGCGCCTAGTGTGTGGGAACGCGTGGAGCCGTTCTCCACCGACCGCCCGACAGGTCGCCACCAGCGTGATCAGCAGCGTCATCGCCAACAGCCGCTGAGGCTGCAGCGCAAGGCGCGATCGGAAGGCCCCGCTTCGGCGGGGCCTTTTCGTTGCGCACGGCGCAACGCCGCATGCGGCGGACGGCGCCAGCGGGTACGCTTGGCGGACACCGCCAGCGTGGCGACGTCGGCACCACATCCGTCTGCCAGGAGAGTCCGCATGTCCATCCCCTCGCGTCCGTCCACCGCCCTCGCCGGCGCCGTCCTGCTCGGCGGCCTGGGCATGTCCGCCTCCGCCCTGGCGATGACCGACCTGGCCCAGGGCTATGCGCTAGGCGCCCAGGCCGCGGCGCCGCCGAGCGCCGAGAAGGCAGCGACCGACGTGCCGGCGCAGCCCAGCTCCAAGTCCAAGTCCGCGGATGCCGCCGGCACCGACAAGGCCGCCGAGGGCAGCTGCGGTGCGCATGCGCAGCAAGCCGCCACGGCCAAGCCGGACAAGTCCGCCGCCGCCACGGCCCAGCACGACGACAAGGCGATGGCCGAAGGCAAGTGCGGCGAAGGCAAGTGCGGTGGCGGCGGCTGATTCCGCTCCGCGCAGCCTGGCCGCGGCCAGCGCCGGACTCGGCCTGCGCCGCGGCCTGCTGCCGGAACTGCTGCAGGCCGCGCCGGCCGCGTTCGATTTTCTCGAGTGCGCGCCGGACAACTGGATCGGCGTCGGCGGCCGCCTGGGCGCGATGCTGGACACGCTGGCCGCGCGCCATCCTCTGAGCTGCCATGGCCTGTCGCTGTCGCTCGGCGGCATCGCGCCGCTGGACGCGGACCTGCTGCGGCAGACCCGGCAATTCCTGGATCGGCACCGTGTCGCCTTGTACAGCGAACACCTGAGCTACAGCGCCGACGACGGCCAGCTCTACGAACTGCTGCCGCTGCCGTTCACCGATGAAGCGGTGCGCCATGCCGGCGCGCGTATCGCCCAGGCGCAGGATGCGCTGGGCCGGCGCATCGCGGTGGAGAACGTGTCCTACTACGCCGCGCCCGGCCAGGCGTTGAGCGAAGCCGAGTTCGTTGCGGCGATCCTGGCCGAAGCCGACTGTGACCTGCTGCTCGACGTCAACAACGTCTGCGTCAACGCCGCCAACCACGGTTACGACGCCCTCGCCTTCCTCGCCGCGATGCCGAGCGCGCGCATCGCCTCGTACCACATCGCCGGGCATCGCGACGACGCCGCCAGCGCGCTGAAGATCGACACCCACGGCGCGGCGGTGGCCGCGGACGTGTGGGATCTGCTCGACGCCGCCTACCGCCTGCACGGAGTGCGCCCGACCCTGCTGGAGCGCGACAGCCAGTTCCCGCCGCTGTCCGAGCTGCTGCACGAGGTGCAGCGCATCCGCGACGCGCAGGCGCAGGCCATATCGGGGCAAGCAGCGCAGATGGCGCAAGTGGCGCATGGCTGACTCCCTGCACGCGCAGCAGTTCGCGTTGGCCCTGCACCTGCGCGATCCGCAGCGGCACGCGCCGCCGCCGGACATCGAGCCGCGACGGCTGGCGGTGTACCGTGCGCTGTTCTTCGACAATATCGCGCAACTGCTCGCATCGCATTTCCCGGTGCTGCACGCCACTCTCGACGAGGATGCATGGCAGGCGCTGCTGCGCGCGTTCTGCGCCCAGCACCGCGCGCGCACGCCGCTGTTCCCGCGCATCGGCGGCGAGTTCGCACGCTTTCTGCAGCAACGCGGCGAGGATGCGCAACGGCCATGGTTGGCGGAACTGGCGCACTACGAAACGGTCGAACTGGAGGTGCAGATCGACGATGCCCCATTGCCGCCGCACGACCCGCACGGCGACCTGCTCGACGGCATTGCGCAGCTCTCGCCCTGGCTGCGCCTGCTGCGCTATCGCTGGCCGGTGCAGCGCATCGGCCCGGCCTGGCAACCGGACGAAGCGCCGGCGCAGGCGACCTGCTTGCTGGCGCGGCGCGATGCCGACGGCCAGGCGCGCTTCGCCGAACTGGCGCCGCTGGCGCATGCGCTGGTGGAGCGGCTGCGCGACGGCGAGCACAGCGGACGCGCGCTGCTGCTGCGCCTGGCAGCCGAGCACGACCAGGACCCGGACGCGCTGCTGCACGACGGTGCCGCGCTGCTCGAGCGCATGCGCCAACAGGGCAGCGTGCTCGGCACCCGCCTGTCGGCCTGAGGTGCGCAACGCGTTAACCAAGCACGGCGGCATTTCGGTCCACCGACCATGCCACTGTAGGAGCGGCTTCAGCCGCGACAGGCCCTATAGGGAACGCCCGTCGCGACTGAAGTCGCTCCCACAACACTTCGCCGACGGCGCCCCTCGATCTGGACGTCGTGCCACCGATCTGCAGAAATTGGTCTCGCCGCGTGCCGCGGCGCCTGTGTCGAAGGCGCGCACCTGACCCGCTCCGTCTTCGCCAAGCCCGCGCGCGCCCTGTCGCGGCGGAGGTTTAGCCGCGCTCTGCTACCCTGCACGCATGAACGATCACGTCGAAAGCCCGTCCCAGCCCCTCGCCGCCACCCCGATGTCGCGGCGTTTCCGCGGCTATCTGCCGGTGGTGGTGGACGTGGAGACCGGCGGCTTCGACTGGAACCGGCATGCGCTGCTGGAGATCGCCGTGGTCCCGATCGAGATGGACGATGCCGGCCAGCTGTACCCGGGCACCACCGCCAGCGCGCATGTGGTGCCGGCGCCCGGTACCGCCATCGACCCGAAGTCGCTGGAAGTCACCGGCATCATCCTCGACCACCCGTTCCGCTTCGCCAAGCCCGAGCGCGAGGCGCTGGACCACGTGTTCGCGCCGGTGCGCGCGGCGGTGAAGAAGTACGGCTGCCAGCGCGCGATCCTGGTCGGCCACAACGCCCATTTCGACCTGAACTTCCTCAATGCCACCGTGGCCCGCTGCGGCCACAAGCGCAACCCGTTCCATCCCTTCAGCGTGTTCGACACCGTGACCCTGGCCGGCATCGCCTACGGCCAGACCGTGCTGGCGCGCGCCGTGCAGGCCGCCGGCTTCGACTGGAACGCTGCCGATGCGCACAGCGCGGTCTACGACACCGAACAGACCGCCCGCCTGTTCTGCAAGATCGCCAATGCGTGGCCGGCACCGCAGATCGGTTGAGGCTCGCTCGGACAGACGCATATTCCGGCAACTGCTCATCTAACCGCCGTGCCTTTGGCAGGCAGCGCATGCGCACCACTTCCTGCGTCGCGGCTAAAAGTTTATTCAAGTCGAAGCTGCTTCTCGGCACAGCTTGACTCAGGCAGTGAAGATCATGGAAACCTTGGCAGAAGTTGCATTTGAGTACATATGGCTGATCCTCTTCGAAAATGAGGACGTCATTGACCTTGACTATTCGGTCAGGTGCCAAGAGTGCCTACCTACCTTCTTTGGCGCTATGACTCCAGAAGAACGATCAGCGTTGTCAGAGGTGGCAAGACAGAGAAAAGATCGCCTTCTCGCACCTCCGGATAAGCATGGATACACGCCACGATCGCTGGTCACAGAAGAGCAAAAGCAATTCCTGAATGACGTTATTTCAGGAGCCATATACGACTTCGGAAGCGAGTAGCTCTAACCACTGGTTCTAGCAGTTTGGGCAGACCTAACGTCGGCCGAAGACTTAACCTAGGCGCTAGACGCCGAGATGAGAAGCAACCAACTCGCAAGGCACATTCTTGTGGCGCGGGGCTTGGCGGCTCATCGCGTCCAGCCCCGCGACCTGCGCGCCCACCATCACCCCACACAAATCCGATCCCGCCCCCCACTCTTCGCCCGATACAGCGCCACGTCCGCGCGCTGCAGCAGCTGACTCGGCGTTTCCTCCCCGCTCAACGCGACCAGGCCCGCGCTGAAGGTCACCCGCAGCGCCGGGGCGTCGGCCCACTGCAGGCGCGCGTGGAACAGGTCGCGCAGGCGCGCGGCCATGCGCTCGGCGTCGGCCAGCGGGGTGTCGCCGAGCAGCACCACGAATTCCTCGCCGCCCAGCCGGGCCGGCAGGTCGGAGCCTCGGCAGGCGCTCAGCAACAGTTGTCCGACCTCGCGCAGCACCGCATCGCCGGTGGCGTGCGAGTAGCCGTCGTTGATCTGCTTGAAGCGATCGATGTCGATCACCAGCAGGCACAGCGGACTGCCGCCGCGCTGTGCGCGGCGCAGTTCGCGCAGCAGCACTTCGTCGAAATGACGGCGGTTCGGCAATCCGGTCAGCGCGTCCTCGTGGGCCTGGCGCTCGAACGCGTCGGCCTGGTCCTGCAGTTCGGACAGCAGCTGGCTCTTGTCGGCGTCGGCGCGCAGCAGCCGCTCGGTCTGCAGTTGCAAGGCGCCGGTGCGCTGCTTGACCAGCCGCTCCAGGCGCAGGTTGCGCCGCTTGTAGCGGGCGATCAGGTAGCGGTACAGCGCCACCAGCGCGAGCAGCAGCGCCAGCGCGGCAGCGGCCTGCACGCTGCCGCGCTGCCACCACAGCGGGGCGACGCTGAACTGCCAGACCGCCTCGCGCGCGCTCCAGGCGCCATCCGGATGCGCCGCGGCCACGCGCAAGGTGTAGTCGCCGGGCGGCAGGCCGATGAATTCGACGCTGCGCTGCTGGCCGCGTTCCACCCAATCCTTGTCCAGGCCGTCGAGCCGGGTGCGGTAGCGGATGCGCTCGGGCAGCAGGTAGCTGAGCCCGACGTAGGACACCGTGATACGCGTGGCGCCCGGCAGGCGCGACTGGCGCCGCCAGTCGAACGCCTGCCCATCCAGCAGCACGTTCTCGATCGCCGCCGGCGGCGGCAGGCGCTCGCGGAAGCGTTGCAGCCGGCGCGGATCGACCGTGCTGATGCCGCCGGCGGTGACCAGCCACACGCTGCCGTCGCCACGCACGATTTCCGATGGGCCGGAACTGCCGTTGCCCTGGGCATTGGCCATGCCGTCGATCTCGTTGTAGCGGCTCACCTGCAGTCTGCCGGCGCGGCCGTCGGCGACCGCGTCCAGCGCGTCGGCGCTGGTCCGCAGCACACCGCGGTTGCTGCTGATCCAGACGTTGCCGAGGCGGTCGCGGACCAACTGGAACACGGCGTCCACCGGCATGCCCTGCTCCAGCCCGACCCGCGCCAGGCGGCCGTCGCGATAACGGTGCAGGCCGCGGTCGGTTGAGATCCACACGTCGCGGCCCAGCGCCTGGAAGCCGAACACGCTGCGCGCGCCGCCCAGCGGTTCCAGCGGCAGCCGCTGCACGCGGCCGTCGCGCAGTACCGAGGCGCCTTCGACCGAGCCGATCCACAACGCGCCGTCGATGCTGGCCAGCGCGGTGATCAGCCCCTGCGGCAAGCCTGGCACGTCGGCGACGCGCGCCTGCTCACCGTCGATGCGCACCAAGCCGCGCTGGGTGCCGATCCACACCGTGCCGGCGCCATCCACGCTGATCGCGCGGACGTGGCCGCTGGGCAGGCCGTCGCCCTTGTCGTAATGGCGGCGCACGCGGCCGTCGCGCAGCCGGTACACGCCGTCGGCGTAGGTACCGACCCACAGGTCGCCGTCGCGGCCGCGTGCCAGGCTCAGCACCGACGGCGCGCTGCCGTCGGCGTTGCGCAGGCCCGACGGCGCGATGCTGCCGTCCGCCGCCATCCGGTCCAGGCCGGCGGCGCTGCCGATCCACAGCGCGCCGTCGGGCGCTTCCAGCAGCGCGCGCGCATAGTCGCCGCTGAGTCCGTCGCGGCGTGTGTAGCTGGTGAACAGGGTTTCGCGCAGCCGGAACAGGCCGCCGTTGGCGCCGATCCAGACGCTGCCCTCGGCGTCTTCGAGCAGGCTCACCACGCGCCCGTTGGGCAGCACCTCGCCCGGCGCCATGTGCTCGATGCCATGCCGGCCGATACGCAGCAGGCCCTGGTTCTCGGTGCCCAGCCACAATGCGCCATCGTGGTCGCGCAGCATCGCGGTGAAGTGGCCGTAGCCCGGCAGGCGCTGCACCAGCACGGCGCGCTCGCCCTGCAGCCGGTACACGTTCTCGCCGGCGACCAGCCACAGCGTGCCGTCGGCGTCGCGGTACGGCCAGGCCAGGCCGGGCGGCAGTCCGAACGATTGCGGCGCGCGCCGCAGCACGCCCTGCGTATCGCGGTACAGCAGGCCGTCGAGGCTGCCGATCCAGACCCGGCCGCGGTCGTCCACGGCGATCCGCGGGAAGCTGTTGGCCAGCGGCAGGTCCGGCGGTGCCGGCTGGTAATCGAAGCGGCCGTCCGGCCACAGGCAGCCCAGGCCGTTGCCTTCGAACAGCAGCCACAGCCGCCCCTGGCGGTCCTCGGTCATGGCGTGGATCAGCGCGCGCGGCCAGCCCGGCGGCTGCCGCCAGAAGCGCCAGTTGCCGGCGCGGTCGTAGCGGCCCAGGTTGCCGCGCGAATCGCTGAGCCACAGTGCGCCGTCGCGGCCGACGTACAGCGCGCCGACGCCGTTGTCGGGCAGGCCGGGACGGGTGCTGCGGTCGATCACCGCGAAGTCCAGGCCGTTGTAGCGCACCAGGCCTTCCCAGGTGGCGAACCACAGGCGTCCGTCCGGGGTCTGCGCCAGGTCGCGCAGCGAGTTGTGCGGCAGGCCATTGCGCGAGGTCCACGCATCCACGGCGTAGTCGCGCAGCGGCGGCGGCCCGGCCGCGGCCGGGTCGGCGGCCGCGGCCGGGCCTATTCCGAGCGACAGCGCGAACAGCGCCAGCAGCAGCCACGCATGCGCGGCGCGGCGGACCGCCGCCGCATGCCTCGACGCCACCACCCTCACCAGGTCGATCCGGCCTGGAGAGCGCTAGCGCATGCCATCGCTCCCCGTGCGGGTCGCACGAGGCTTGCGCATGCGCGGGCTGAACCAGCGAGTCGGGCGGGCGCCGCCGCACCATGACGCCGCGCCGGGCAGACGCCAGCGCGGCTCTGCGGGTCGGTGCTGCCAGGAGGCAATGGGCGCCATGCCCCGGGGCACGGCGGCCGGCCAGGATCGGCGAGACGGGGGCGATGCTGGCTCATTACCGGAACGGAACACGGGAAGAGCGCACATGGTAGGCAAAAATCCGCCGCCGCGGGTGGACGCGCGTGCCGCGCTCAGCTGCGGCGCAGCGGCGCCGCCCATTGCACGCAGGCTTCCAGGCACACCGAGCCAAACATCCGGCACCCACTGTAGGAGCGACTTCAGTCGCGACCAACGAAGCGGGAGAGCCGAACGATGTCGGCCTCGGTCGGGGCTGAAGCCCCTCCTACAAATGCGCCATGCCTGCGCATCCATTTGCTCGTGCAGCAAACCATCCGTGACTCGGGCGCGCGCGTGCAGCGCCTCACCCCATGCGCTGGCGCACCGCCTCGAACAGGGTCACGCCGGTCGCCACCGACACGTTGAGGCTCTCGATGTCGCCCGGCATCGGAATCTTGACCAGGCCGTCGCAGTGCTCGCGGGTCAGCCGGCGCAGGCCGTCGGATTCGCCGCCCAGCACCAGCGCCACATTGCCGCGCAGGTCCTGCGCGTACAGCGAGGTCTCGGCCTCGCCCACCAGGCCGTAGATCCACACGCCCTGCTTCTGCAGGTCGCGCAGGCAGCGCGCCAGGTTGGTCACCGCCACGATCGGAATGCGGTCGGCGGCGCCGGCCGAGGTCTTGCGCACGGTGGCGTTGACCGGCGCCGACTTGTCCTTCGGGATCACCACCGCGGTCGCACCGGCGGCGGCGGCGCTGCGCAGGCAGGCACCCAGATTGTGCGGATCCTGCACCCCGTCGAGCACCAGCAGCAACGCGCGGCCCTCGGCGGCGGCGACCAAGCCTTCCAGTTCGTTCTCGCCCCAGGTGCGCGCCGCCGCATAGCGCGCGGCCACGCCCTGATGCCGCACCGAGCCGCCGACGCCGTCCAGCGCCTGGGTATTCACCCGCCGCACCTCGATGCCCTTGCGCCGCGCGTTCTCCTCGATCTCCACCAGCCGCGGGTTCTTGCTGCCCGCCTCGATCAGCACTTCGCGCACGTTGTCGGCATCGTTCTCGATCGACGAGGCCACGGCGTTGACGCCGACGATCCACTGGTTCTGCTTGCTCATGAGGCGGGGGGCTGCGAGGAAGGAAAGCGGGAATGGTAGGCGTTGCCGGCGCCCACGTCACATCGCCTGCGCCCGAATGACCGCACCGACCGGGCATCCGCGTCATGCGCAGCAGGGCTACGGGACCCGACGGAGCAGCCGCCGCGCAGCGGCGCCGAGCAGACGGCACACGCGGGAATCCCGCTCGCCCGGCACGAACAGAAGCCGTCTACCGCGACCACCGCAACACGCCGAACGCCTACACGGCGGCACTGCACAGTGCCACGCAGGCCTGCGGCGAAAACCCCAAGGAACAGGCCCTGGACCGGCGTGCGGCGCGCTCCGGCGACAGCCCGCTCAGCCCGGCCAACGCTCGGTGTCGTGGTCCGGATGCTGGTGAGACACCAGTTGCGCCAGGAACGGCGCCGCGTCCAGATCGGCCTCGGTACGGATCGACGGCAGCCGATGCAGGCCGTCCACGAACGGCAGCTTGCCTTCCAGCCCGTACTGGATCCGCGGCGGCAGCGCCGCCGGATCGTCGAACGCGCCAGCGGCCACGGCGACGCCGTCCGGCGCCTCGTAGGTCAGCGGCGTGCCGCAGTCGGCGCAGAAGCCGCGCCGCACCAGATTGGAAGACTGGAAATGCTTCGGCGCGCCACGCGTCCACGCCAACTCGGCGCCGCGCGTGGACACCAGCGGCGCGTAATAGGCGCCGAACGCCTTCTGGCACATCCGGCAATGGCAGATCGAGGCGTCGTCGAGCCGGCCGCGCACCCGGAAGCGCACCGCACCGCACTGGCAACCGCCGCTGTAGTCGTCGTGGTCCATATCTGCTCTCCGCTGCGAATCGCATCGCGCAGGAAGCGCCCCCTGCGCGTCGCGCAAGGAGCCAGCGATCGCGGCGGCCGCTGGGCGGCCCGCCGCGACCCTGCGCCGTCAGTACTTCTTTTTCTTGCGCTTGGCCGGCTGCTGCTGCCCACGTTCCGGCGGCGGCGGCATGTCGGTCAGCGGCTCGCCTTCCACCACCAGGCGGAAGTCGATCTTGCGCTCTTCCATGCTCGCCTTCAGCACCAGGATGCGGACCCGGTCGCCGAGCCGGAACTGCATGCCGCGGCGCTCGCCGGACAGGGTCTTGCGCACCGCGTCGAACTGGTAATAGTCCTGCGGCAGCTGGGTCACGTGGATCAGGCCGTTGACCTTGGAATGGTCCAGCTCCACGAACAGACCGAAGCTGGTGACGCCGCTGACCACGCCGTCGAACTGGCCGCCGACGTGCTTTTCCATCCACGCCGCGCGGTAGCGCTCGTCGACCTCGCGCTCGGCCTCGTCGGCACGGCGCTCACGCTCGGAGCACTGCAGCGCCAGCGCCGCCATCTCGCGCGGCGAATACAGGTACTTGTCCGGCGCGCCGTGGGTCAGCGCGTACTTGATCGCGCGGTGCACCAACAGGTCGGGATAGCGGCGGATCGGCGAGGTGAAGTGCGCGTACGCCTCCAGCGCCAGGCCGAAGTGGCCGGCGTTGTCTGGCGAGTACACCGCCATGCTCTGGCTGCGCAGCAGCACCGACTCCAGCAAGGCCGCGTCGGGGCGCTCGCGCACCTTCTTCAGCAGCTTGGTGTAGTCGCCCGGCACCACCTTGCTCCACGGCGGCAGGCTCAGCTTGAATTCCTTGAGGAACTCCAGCAGGTCAGCGTACTTGGACTCCGGCGGCCGCTCGTGCACGCGGTACGGCGCCGGGATGCGCGCGTCCAGCAGGTGCCGCGCCGCGGCCACGTTGGCGGCAATCATGCATTCCTCGATCAGCTTGTGCGCGTCGTTGCGCACCAGCATCCCGGCCTGGGTCACTTCGCCGGTGTTGTCGAGCACGAAGCGCACTTCCGAGGTCTCGAACTCGATCGCGCCGCGGCGCGAACGCGCCTTGGCCAGCACGTGGAACAGCTGGTACAGGCGCTCGATCTGCGGCAGCACCGCGGCCACGTCCTTGCGCACCTGCTCGTCTTTCTCGCCCACCGCCTGCCACACCTGGTCGTAGGTGAGCCGCGCGTGCGAATTCATCACCGCCTCGTAGAAGCGCGCGCCGGCCACCTCGCCCTGGCGATCGATCTGCATGTCGCAGACGAAGCACATGCGGTCGACCTTGGGATTGAGCGAACAGATGCCGTTGGACAGCGTCTCCGGCAGCATCGGCACCACGAAGCCGGGGAAATACACCGAGGTCGCGCGGCGGATCGCTTCCACGTCCAGCGGCGTGCCCGGACGCACGTAGTGCGACACGTCGGCGATCGCCACCACCAGGCGGAAGCCTTCGGCGTTCGGCTCGCAGAACACCGCGTCGTCGAAGTCCTTGGCGTCGGCGCCGTCGATGGTCACCAGCGGGGTCTGCCGCAGGTCAACGCGGCCCTTGATCGCGGCCGGCTCCACCGTCATCGGCACCGCCGCGGCTTCGTCGAGCACCGCCTGCGGGAATTCGTACGGCAGCTCGCGGCCGTGGATGGCGGTTTCCACCACCAGCGACGGCGTCAGCTTGTCGCCGAGCACCGCGATGATCTTGCCGATCGGCGGGCGCCGCCCGTCCGGGGTGGAGGTGAGTTCGCACACCACCAACTGGCCGTCGCGGGCCTCGCCCATCGCATCGGTCGGGATCTGGATGTTGCGTTGGATGCGCTTGTCGTCCGGCACCACGTAGGCGATGCCGCCTTCCATGCTGAAGCGGCCGATCAGCCGGCTCAGGCCGCGCTCGATCACGCGCGCGATGCTGCCTTCGCGGCGGCCGCGGCGGTCGATGCCGGTGACGTTGGCCAGCGCGCGGTCGCCATGCAGCACCTTGCGCATTTCATAGGGCGGCAGGAACAGGTCGTCGCCGCCCTCGTCCGGACGCAGGAAGCCGAAGCCGTCGGGATTGGCGATCACCACACCGGGGATCAGGTTGGTCTGCTGCACCGGCGCGTAGCCGCCGCGGCGGTTCTGCACCAGTTGCGCCTCGCGCAGCATCGCGCCCAGGCGCTTGCTCAATGCCTCCATGCGCGAAGGTTCGGTCAGGCCGAGCTGGCCGGCGAGTTCTTCCAGCGTCTGCGGGCCGTCGCAGCGGTCCAGCAACTGCAGGATCGCCTCGCGGCTAGCGATCGGCTCGGCATAGCGCTCGGCCTCGCGGGCGGCGAACGGATCGGCCACCGCAGCGGCCGGCTTCTTGCGCGAGGACGGTGCGGACACCGGCTCAGGCGGATGCAGCGGCTGCAACGGCGGCTTGGGGCTGCGCCGCAGGAAACTGGGGAGGCTGGGCATCCACGACGGCATCTTGGATTTCTTCGGCGGAGGCGGAGCCGCCGGGGCGCCGGCCTTGCTGGCGGGCGTGTCGTTGGATGCGGATTTGCCGGGCTTGCCGGACTTGGTTTTTCTATTGGTCATCCGCCCATGGTACTCGCTGGGTCGTCAACACAGGCAAACCGGCGACCGGACCCGGCGGCGGAGTGGCCCAGAAACGACGAGGCCCGCGTCAGCGGGCCGGTCGTTGCGGGAGTTCAGCGCTCCCGCGTGTTGCATGTGGTGCCCAGAAGAGGACTCGAACCTCCACGAAGTTGCCCCCGCTAGCACCTGAAGCTAGTGCGTCTACCAATTCCGCCATCTGGGCGCTGAAGGCGGCGAATTCTGCGGGCAGCGCGCGCCCTTGTCAATGCCGGCGCGCGACGCGCGGTCCGGCGGCGCGCGCCACCGCCAGACGCAGCCCGCATTTCGCGATCCCCCGATCGCCACGCCAGGCGACGCGCATTCGCCTGCGGCATGCGATGGCGACGGCGGCGCCTGCAAGGCCGCGGCGCGGCGCCGGACCACGCGCGGCAACCGCGTGGCGGCATCGGCATCCGCGAGCACCGCGCATTCTGCAGAAAACCGCATGTTTGGCGCGGATCCGGACACGACGCGAAACCCGCGCCAGGGCGAACGGACCTGCTTCGAACAAGCGCTGTGACGCAGCCAGGAGAACGCGATTTTGTCGGTTGACCGCGCAGCGCAAAGGGCTAGCGTGCGTGCGGCGCACCGCCCCTTCCCCCACGCTCCGGAGTTCCGCATGAAGTCCCTGCCCCTCTCGCTGCTCGCCGCCTCGCTGCTCGCCTTCGCCCACCCAGCCGGCGCTGCCACGCCGCTCGGTTCGCTCGCCGAGATCGAACGCTCGCTGGAGAGCGGCGCCTCGGTCGCGGTCGCGATCGACCTGAGCCAGTGCACGCCCAGTGCCGGCGGCGCCACCCCGACCCAGACCCGCGGCGGCCTGCGCATCGGCGCCTACCGGGTGACCGAAGACGGCACCCTGTCCTTCGCCGACGAGCACTTCACCGTGGGCCGCGACGGCAAGCCGATCCAGCAGTTCCTGCGCTACCAGGTGCACCCGGACAGCCGCATCGACTTCAGCATGGCCGTGTTCGCCCTGCCCGGTTACCAGCAGAACGGCGCCACGCTCGGCTACCGCTGCGCGATCAACCAGGGCCTGCGCTTCACCGCCAGCTGATGCGCCGCAGGCGGTACGTGCGCCGCAGGCACGGCACGCGTACCGCCGAAACGCGCATGCAAAACGCCGCTTGACAGCGCCGCGCGCAACCGACAAAATTCTCGGCCTGTATCGCCCAGGTGGCGGAATTGGTAGACGCACTAGCTTCAGGTGCTAGCGGGGGCAACTTCGTGGAGGTTCGAGTCCTCTCCTGGGCACCATTCGATACAGCAGCAAAGAAAAACCCGCTCCGGCGGGATTTTTTTTGCCTGCCGTTTGCTGCCGTGACGCGATGCTTCGTGCAGCGCCGCGGCCAGCGCACGGCCTCCGTGCAGGCCTGCGTGGATGTTCTGCCGCAGTCGCAACGCTCCGCCGGCAATGGCGTGTCAGGACTGAAGTCGCTTCCACCAAGGTCAGCCGCTGAAGTGTCGATGCCGCACAGTCCCTCCGCGATCGCCGGTACGGCCAACATTCCCTACTCCTGTTCGCAGTGTCGCGACCGAAGCGTCATGCCGCCAATGGTCCGGCATGCGCGGCCAGTGGCGTGAGCGATTCGACGAGCGACAGCCGCTGTCGCATGGCCGCCGCGCCGCGCCCGCAAAAACTTGCTTGACAGTCCCCTGCACTGCCAGCAGAATTCCGCGCCTGTATCGCCCAGGTGGCGGAATTGGTAGACGCACTAGCTTCAGGTGCTAGCGGGGGCAACTTCGTGGAGGTTCGAGTCCTCTCCTGGGCACCATCGATACGGCAAGCGTTGTAAACAAAAACCCGCTCCGGCGGGTTTTTTGTTGCCTGCGGCGCCAGGCGATGCCGCCACTCGGCAGCGGCGAACTAACTCACCAGGATTCCGCGCCCGCATCCCCGCGACGTACGCGATCACGCCCTGGCAGCCGCACGGCACCGCCCCACACGCAATCAGCCGCCGCGCACTCAACGATCCGGTGGGCGGAACGCGCCGATGTCCACGCGCACGCCGTCCACCCACACCGCGACCATGTACGCCCGATAGCCCGGGTTGTGGCGCTCGGCGGCGCGCGCCGCCAGATACGCGTTGGCGGCGTGGACCAGCACGTACAGTGCCGGCTCCAGGTGCGCCACCCGGCGCAGCTTCACTTCGTAGGTGGCCATGCCCCACCCTCCGCCGCGGCTGCGGACGCACGACGTTCGCGCGCCGCGGCCCTGCCTGCCCGGGGAAACAACGCCACGCGGCGCCATTGCGCCGCCGCTGCAACGGCAATGGAAACTAGGCGAAATACCATGCACTCCTCGGTCGTCCGTGTCCGCCGTGCGCGCCCTCACGCGTCAGCGTGGCCCGCACCGCCAAAGTATCGAATCTCCGAACATCTAGAGTCAAGCATGGCTGTACGACAAGGTTACGGATGCTCCATATCTTGGTAGGCCCCGTAACTGCAAGGCCCACCGCGATGAAAAGCTTCGGCGACCGGTTGCGCGAAGCCAGGAAAGCCGCCGGGCTCACCCAGGAACAATTGGGTTTCGCGCTGGGCGTGACCAAGTCGTCGGTGTCGGCGTGGGAGAACAATCGCGAGACTCCGAGCTTCCGCCTGTTGCCGAACCTGCGCGGCGCGCTCAAGCGCTCGCTGGACGAACTGATCTGCGGCCAGGGCAGCGCACGCCTGCACGACCTGCCGGCCGACTACGCGCTGCAGGCGCACGACACCCACGAACAGGCGCTGCTGACCCGCTACCGCAACCTGCCGGCGCGGCGCCGCGAAGCGGTGCTGGAACTGCTCAAGCCGGACAAGGGCTGAGCGCGCCGCATCCAAAAGGCATCCCCTGTAGGAGCGGCTTCAGCCGCGACACGCGTTACCGATAGCGCGTGTCGCGGCTGAAGCCGCTCCTACAGTGTCGATCTTGACCTTGGCCAGTCCCTGCAGGTTTCAACCGCCGACGCCGATCTCGCGCAGCGCCTCGCCCCAGATCCGGTAACCGTCCTCGCTGGGATGGGTGCTGTCGGGCATCAGCGTTTGCGGCAGGCGACCGTCGGGCTGCAGGAAGCGCGCGCCGATGTCCAGCCAGCGCACCGCCGGATCGTGGCCGAAACGCGCGGCGAGCAGGCGGTTGGTCTGCGCGATCGGCTCGCGCAGCGGTGCGTCGGCGGCGAAACCGCGCGGCAGGATGCCCATCAGCACGATCTTGCTGCGCGGTAGCCGCTGGCGCACCTCGGCGACCACCGCGGCCACGCCATCGGCCGCTTCCTGCGGCGTGCTGGCCCGCGCGTTCTCGGTACCGGTGAGGTTGTTGGTGCCGATGTTGATCACCACCCAGCGCGGCGCCAATCCGTCCACTTCGCCCTGCCGCAGCCGCCACAGCACGTTCTGGGTGCGATCCCAGCCGAAGCCCAGGTTCAACACCTTGGCCGCGCCGAAGGTGCGCTGCCAGGCCTGCGCGCCGCCGACCCGGATGGCCTGCGGCGGCCCGCCCCAGAAGTGGGTGATCGAGTCGCCGAGCATCACCACGTCGGGACGCAACCCGCGCGCCGCCTCCAGCGCCGCGTGGTGGCGCGCGTACCAGTCGTAGGAATCCTGCTCCAGCCACGGCACCGGCACCAGCGCGGGATTGATCTCGGTCATCGCCGCCAGCGGCACCCGCGGCGGTTCGCCGAGCAAACGCGCCAGGGTCGGCTCGATCGCCTCGGCCATGCGCCGCTGGCCGCGCGTGTCCGGATGCAGGGCGTCGCCCGGCGGACGCAGCCGCGGGTCGTAGAACAGGCTCTGGTCGAGCGCGCCCTGGTCGAGCGCGCCGTCCTTGCGGAACACCGCGCCGATGTCGAGATAGGCCACGCGCGGATTGTCGCCGTAGCGCACCGCCAGCGCACGGTTGACCTCGGTGTCGCGCGCGCTCTTCTGCGCCGATCCGGCGCTGGGCAGCAGGCCGAGCAGCAGGATGCGCGTCTTCGGCAGGCGCTGCTCCAGCGTCGCCACCACCGCGTCGATGCCGAGCACGGTATCGGCGGCGCTCTGCTGTTCGTGGCCGGTGTTGTTGGTGCCGATCAGCAGCATCGCGACCTTGGGCTGCAGGCCATCCACTTCGCCGTGCTGCAGCCGCCACAGCACGTGCTCGGTGGCATCGCCGCTGAAGCCCAGGTTGAGCGCGCCGCGGCTGCCGTAGAAGGTCTGCCAGGTCGGCTGGAAATCCTCGTCCGGCGCATTCGCCTTGTCGTAGTTGTGGGTGATCGAGTCGCCGATCAGCAGCAGCGGCGTGTCCGGATGCGCGCGCACCTGCTCCAGCACCTGCTGGTGGCGTTGCGCCCACCAGGCTTCGTGCAGGCGGTCGGCCGGAGTGATCGCCGCCACGCTCGGCTCGGCCTGCACGCTGGCGACGCCGAGGGCGCCGAGACACAGCAACAGCGCCGCACGCTGCCGGGCGCGTGCAGCGCCGCGGCGCGGCCGCGGGGAATCCGAGCGGGACCACAAGGCGCGCAGAAAACGCTGCATGTCCGAACCTGCCGATACGTGCGAGGGAGCGGCATTCTGGTCCGCCGGTCGCCGCGGCGGCAAGCGCGCATGCATCCGCCGCACAAACGAAACCCCGCACGCGGCGGGGTTTCGTCGTTGCCGGCAAGCCGGACTCAGTGACCGCCCGCCGCAGCGGCCCCGCCACCGCCGGAAAACGGCGGCTTGGCCAGCCACAGGAAGAAGATGATGCCCAGGAACGTCCAGCCCAGCAGGTAGAAGATGTCGTTGAAGCCCATCTGCGAAGCCTGGTGGTTGATGGTGTTGTTGAGGAAGGCAGCACCGGTCTGCAGATCGCCCTGCCCCATCGCCTGCACCTGCTCCTGCATCCCCGGCGTATACGTGGAGATGTGCTCGGTGAGGTGCGCGTGGTGCAGCTGGGTGCGCTTGGCCCACAGGTAGGTGGTCAGCGAGGCGGCGAAGCTGCCGCCCAGCGTGCGCAGGAACGTGGCCAGGCCGGAACCGGCCGCGATCTCGCGCCCGTCCAGGTCCGACAGCAGGATCTGCAGCACCGGCATGAAGAACAGCGCCACGCCCACGCCCATCAGCAACTGCACCCCGGCCACGTGGGCGAAATCGACCTGCAGGCTGAAGTCCGAACGCATGAAGCTGGTCGCCGCCATGAAGATGAAGGCGATGCTGGCGAGCATGCGCAGGTCGAAGCGCGAGGCGTACTTGCCGACGAACGGGGTCATCAGCACCGGCAGGATGCCGATCGGCGCGGTGGCCAGGCCGGCCCAGATCGCGGTGTAGCCCATGTCGCGCTGCAGCCACTGCGGGATCAGCAGCGACACGCTGAAGAACGCGGCGTAGGCCACGATCAGCGCCATGGTGCCGGCGCGGAAGTTGCGGTGCCGGAACAGGCGCAGGTTGACGATCGGATCCTTGTCGGTCAGCTCCCAGATCAGGAACACCGCCAGCGCCACCACCGAGATCGCGGCCAGCACCACGATCTTGGTCGAGCTGAACCAGTCCTCGTCGTTGCCCAGGTCCAGCACCAGCTGCAGGCAGCCGACGCCGATGATCAGGGTGATCAGGCCGACGTAGTCCATGCGCGGGCGCTCGGTCGGTTCCGGGCGGTCGCGCAGCTGCGAGCCGACCACGATCGCGGCGATGATGCCCAGCGGCACGTTGATCAGGAAGATCCATTCCCAGCTGTAGTTGTCGGTGATCCAGCCGCCCAGGATCGGGCCGGCGATCGGCGCGACCACGGTGATCATCGCCAGCAGCGCCAGCGCCTGCCCGCGTTTCTCGCGTGGGTAGATCGACACCAGCAGGCTCTGCGTGATCGGGTACATCGGCCCGCACACGAAGCCCTGGATCGCGCGCGACACCACCAGCATGCCCATGCTCTGCGCCAGGCCGCACAGCAGCGAGGCGATGGTGAAGGACAGCGTGGCCCACACGAACAGTTTGGTCTCGCCGAAGCGCCGGCTCAAAAAGCCGGTCAGCGGCAGCGCGATCGCGTTGCTGACCGCGAACGAGGTGATGACCCAGGTCGCCTGCTGCGAACTGGCGCCGAGGTTGCCGGCGATGGTCGGCAACGACACGTTGGCGATGGTGGTGTCGAGCACCTGCATGAACGAGGCCATCGCCAGGCCCACCGTGCACAACGCCACGCTGGGCGGGCGGAACGCGGCGGCCGGTGCGCCCGGAGCCCCGGGCGCGGCAGGAGTGGCAGCTTGGTTGGACATGGCCGGACTCAGTTCGCCTTGGCGGCGTCGGGCAGGTTGGCGTGGATGATCTGCGCGATGGTCTCGTCGGCCTGGCCCAACTGCTGCGCATAGACGTCGGTATCCAGCAGCGTGCCGGTGGCGAACTTGGTCGGCAGCACGCCGCCGTTCTGCTGGTGCAGGTTCACGTCCACCTTCATCGACAGGCCGATGCGCAGCGGGTTCTGCGCCAGCTGCTTGGGATCGATGGCGATACGCACCGGCACGCGCTGCACGATCTTGATCCAGTTGCCGCTGGCGTTCTGCGCCGGCAGCAGCGAGAACGCGCTACCGGTGCCCAGGCCCAGGCTCTGCACCGTGCCCTGGTAGCGCACCGCGCCGCCGTACAGGTCCGACTCCAGTTCCACCGGCTGGCCCAGGCGCATGTGCTTGAGCTGGGTTTCCTTGAAGTTGGCTTCCACCCACACCTGCTCCAGCGGCACCACCGCCATCAGCGCGGTGCCGGGCTGCACGCGCTGGCCGACCTGCACCGAACGCCGCGCGACATAGCCGGACACCGGCGCGACGATCGCGCTGCGGGCATTGTTGAGGAACGCCTGGCGCACCTGCGCGGCGGCGGCCTGCACGTCGGGCTGGTGGGCCACGCCGTTGTCGTCGATCAGCGCGCGGTTGCGCTCCACCGTCTCGCGCGAACCGCTGACCGCGGCTTCGGCGGCGGCCAGCTGGTCGCGCGCATGCGCCAGTTCCTCGGCGGAGATCGCGCCGGTGGCGACCAGGCTGCTGCGGCGGGCGACGTCGGCACGGGCGCGCTGCAGGGTCACCTGCTGCGACGACAGTTCGGCCTGCGCGCCTTGCACGCTGCGGAACAGGCCGCGCACCTGGCGCACGGTGCGCGCCAGATTGGCCTCGGCCTGCTGCAGCGCGACCTGGGTGTCGGCCGGATCGAGTTTGACCAGCAACTGGCCGCGCTCCACGCGCATGCCGTCGTCGGCGCCGATGCTGACCACGGTGCCGGCCACCATCGGCGTGATCTGCACCAGGTTGCCCTGCACATAGGCGTCGTCGGTGTCTTCGTGCCAGCGGCCGGAGACGAAGTACCAGATCGCCAGCGCGATCAGCACCAGCACCACCAGCACGGCCAGGCCGCGCAGCAGCATGCCGCGCCGGCTCGGGGCGGGAGCGGAGGAATCGGGGGTCGTTGTCTGATTCATTGCAGCGGTCTCAGGAATGCGTGGAAGCGGAGGAGGTCAATGGCGCATCGGCGGCGGAGGTGACTTCGTAGCCGCCGCCCAGCGCCTGGTTCAGGCGCACCGACACCAGGATCTGGTTGGACTGCAGCGAGGCCAGGCGTTGCTGCGCCTCAAGCAACTGCTGCTGCACGCTCAGCACGTCCAGGTAGTTGCCGATGCCGGCGCGGTAGCGCTGCTGCGCCAGGTCGAAGGCGGCCTGCGCGGTGCCCACCGCCTGCGCCTGCTGTTGCGCCTGCTGCGCCAGCGAACGCGCCGCGTTGACCTGGTCGGCGACCTCGCGCAGCGCCGCCACCAGCGCCTGGTTGTAGGTGGCCACCGCCAGGTCGTATTGCGCATCGCGCTCGGCCAGCTGGCTGCGCAGGCGGCCGCTGTCGAACAGCGGCAGGCTCACGCTCGGCGCGAACACGCCGAGCAGTGCATCGCCCTTGAACAGGTCGGCGGGATTGGCCGCGGCGACGCCGCCGAGCGCGAGCAGGTTGATGGTCGGATAGAACTGCGCCTTGGCCGCGCCGATGCTCTGCGACGCCGCCTCGACCCGCCAGCGCGCGGCGACCACGTCCGGGCGGCGCCCGAGCAGGTCGCTGGGCAGCACCGACGGGAGTTGCACCGCCACCGGGTCGAGCGGACGCGGGCGTTCGATCTCGAGCCCGCGATCCGGGCCGCGGCCGAGCAGCGCCGCCAGCGCGGTGCGCGCCTCGTCGATCTGCTGCTGCGCCGCCTGCTGCTGCTGGCGCGCGGCCGGCACCCGCGCCTCGGCCTGGCGCAGCTGCAGATTGCTGTCGATGCCGGCGCCGACGCGCTGCCGCACCAGCTTCAGGCTGTTGTCCGAGCGCGCCAGCTCCTCGCCGGCCAGGTCGTACAGGCGCCAGGCGTAGCCGAGCTGCGCATAGGCGCGGGCCACGCCGGCCGACAGGTCCAGGCGCGCGGCCTGCGCATCGACCTGCGCCGCATGCGCCTGGTCCACCGCCGCTTCCCAGGCCGCGCGCTTGCCGCCCCACAGGTCGAAGCCGTAGCTGAAGTCCAGCAGCGCCTGCTCGTTGTGGATGTACTTGCCGCCGATCTCGTCGCCGGCCAGGCCCTTGGGCAGCTGCAGCCCGGTATAGCCGGCCGACAGCGACAGCTTGGCGCCGCGGTCGGCATTGGCCGCACCGGCCTGCGCCTGCGCCAGGCGCAGCCGCGCGTCGGCCGCTTCCAGGTTGGGCGTGCCCTGCAGCGCCTCGGCGATCAGCGCGTCGAGCTGCGGGTCGCCCAGCGCCTTCCACCAGTCCTGCTGCGGCCAGGCAGCCGGCGCCAGCTGGTCGGCGGCCAGGGTCTTGCCGGCCTGCAGGTGCTGGTCGGCATCGAGCCGGCGGCCCTGCGGCTCCAGGCCACGGCTGCTGGCGCAGGCGGCCAGCGCCAGGGTGAGTGCCGCGGCCGCGAACGGGCGCAGGCGATGGGACGAAGCGGAGAGGTTCATAAGCGGATTCACGGCGAATTGAGGGAGTCGCGGACGCGGGTCAACAAGGAGGTGAGGTGCTGGCGCTCGTCGGCGGAGAGGTCGCGCAGCGCGCTGGCGATGGTCTCGTCGCCGCGCCGCTTGAGCTGCTTCCACAGCGCGCGGCCTTCGTCGGTGAGCACGATCTGCAGCGCGCGGCGGTCCTGCGCATGCGCTTCGCGGCGCACCCAGCCCAGGTCCTGGAGCTTGTCCAGCAGGCGGGTGACCGCGCTGGGGTTCTGGTCGATGGCCTGGGCCAGTTCGTTTGCGGTGCACGGCGCCATGTAGGCCAGCGCCTTCATGCCGAGGTAGTGGCTGAAGCCCAGGCCGAGTTCGAGCTCGGCCATGGACTCATCCAGGCGCCGCATCAGGCCGTCGCGCACCTGGCGCAGCAGCAGGCCGAACGACGGTGGACCGGGAAGGGAGGGAGCGCAGTTCATGGGCGCTAATTATTTTCATTTGGAAATATATGTCAAGGAAATATCGCACCTACAAACAAATGCTGCGTTGCAGCAACGCAACGCCGGCGAGCGCACACTCTAGTCCCGCACGGGCATGGCCAAGTATTACAATCGAGACAATGAATATCGAAATCGCGCCATTGTCGCCATCGCCGCCCGTCCACGAACCGGCCCATCTGCTCGATCCGCGGGCAAAGGCCTGGTTCGAGCGCGCCGACGGTCCGTCGCTGCTCGCGTTCCTGGCGCACAAGCCGGTCGCGCTGCAGCACGAGGTGGACTGGCACCGCCATGTCCGCGGCCAGATGATCTGCGTGGAAGAAGGCCTGCTGAGCACCCGCACCGAGCACGGCCACTGGTCGCTGCCGCCCGGTTGCGCCGGCTGGATGCCGCCGCAGGCGCTGCATACGGTGCAGATCTCCGGGCCGTTGCGCGGCTACGTGCTGCTGGTGGCGCCGTCCGTCTGCGCCGACCTGCCCGACCGCCCGTGCGTGATCGGCATCAACGGCCTGCTGCGCGAACTGCTGCTGCGGGTGGCCTCGTGGGACCTTCCGGAGACCCTGGACGCGGACCAGCAGCGGATCGGCGCAGTGCTGCTGGACGAGTTGCGCAAAGCGCCGCTGCAGGGCCTGCACCTGCCGATGCCCAGCGACCGGCGCCTGCTGCGCATCGCCGGGCAATTGCTCGCCACGCCCGCCGACGATCGCTCGCTGGCGCAATGGGCGCGCTGGGCTGGATTGTCGCCACGCAGCCTGAGCCGGCATTTCCGCGACGAGACCGGGCTCGGCTTCGCCGGCTGGCGGCAGCAGGCGCGGCTGGCCGAAGCGCTGCGCCAGCTCAGCGACGGCGCCAGCGTCGCCGATGCCGCGCACCGGCTCGGCTACAGCAGCCCCAGCGCCTTCGTCACCGCCTTCCGCGGCCATTTCGGCCATCCTCCGGCCCGCTACCTGGCCAGCACCGGCCGCGCCGGCAGCACGCGCGGCTTGGCATCGCCGGCCGCATCCGGATAATCGACCGGCTGACCTGCGGCGCCCGCCGCCGCGTTCCCCTATAGGTATTTCCTGCGCATGACCGATCTCGCCCGCCCCGCCTTCCATGGTTTCGAACAGCTGCCGCTGCGCGAATACGCCGAACGCGCCTACCTCGACTACTCCATGTACGTGGTGCTGGACCGCGCCCTGCCGTTCCTCGGCGACGGCCTGAAACCGGTACAGCGGCGCATCATCTACGCGATGAGCGAGCTGGGCCTGAACGCCACGGCCAAGCCGAAGAAATCCGCGCGCACCGTCGGCGACGTGATCGGCAAGTACCACCCGCATGGCGACAGCGCCTGCTACGAGGCGCTGGTGCTGATGGCGCAGCCGTTCTCCTACCGCTACCCGCTGATCGAGGGCCAGGGCAACTTCGGCTCCACCGACGACCCGAAGTCGTTCGCGGCGATGCGCTACACCGAATCCAAGCTGACCCCGATCGCCGAAGTGCTGCTCGGCGAACTCGGCCAGGGCACGGTGGACTGGTCGCCGAACTTCGACGGCACCATGGACGAGCCGACCTGGATGCCGGCGCGGCTGCCGCACCTGCTGCTCAACGGCACCACTGGCATCGCCGTAGGCATGGCCACCGACGTGCCGCCGCACAACCTCAACGAGATCGTCAGCGCGCTGATCCGCCTGCTCGACGATCCCGACGCCAGCGTGACCGACCTGTGCGAACACGTGCGCGGCCCGGACTACCCGACCACCGCCGAGATCATCACCCCCGCCGCCGACCTGCGCGCGATCTACGAGACCGGCCACGGCAGCGTGCGTGCGCGCGCCACGTTCCAGAAGGAACACGCCAACATCGTGATCACCGCGCTGCCCTACCAGGTGTCGCCGTCGAAGGTGATCGAGCAGATCGCGCAGCAGATGCGCGCCAAGAAGCTGCCGTGGCTGGAAGACATCCGCGACGAGTCCGACCACGCCAATCCGGTACGGGTGGTGCTGGTGCCGCGCTCCAACCGGGTCGACGCCGAGCAGCTGATGGACCACCTGTTCGTGACCACCGACCTGGAGCGCAGCTACCGGGTCAACCTCAACGTGATCGGCCTGGATGGCCGCCCGCAGGTCAAGAACCTCAAGACCCTGCTGGAGGAATGGCTGCGCTTCCGCAGCGACACCGTGGTGCGCCGGCTCAACCATCGCCTGGAGAAGGTCGAGCGCCGCCTGCACCTGTTGGAAGGCCTGCTGGTCGCGTTCCTCAACCTGGACGAAGTGATCCGCATCATCCGCAGCGAGGACGAGCCGAAGCCTGCGCTGATCGCGCGTTTCGCGCTCAGCGAGGAACAGGCCGACTACATCCTGGAAACCCGCCTGCGCCAGTTGGCGCGGCTGGAAGAGATGAAAATCCGCGGCGAGCAGGACGCGCTGGCCAAGGAGCGCGAACAACTGCAGGCGGTGCTGGCCAGCAAGACCAAGCTGAAGAAGATGATCAAGGACGAGCTGGTCGCCGACGCCAAGAAGTTCGGCGACGCGCGGCGTTCGCCGCTGGTGCAGCGCGGCGCGGCGCAGGCGATCGACGAGACCGAACTGGTGCCGAGCGAGCCGATGACCATCGTGATGTCGGAGAAGGGCTGGATCCGCGCGGCCAAGGGCCACGACGTGGACCCGGCCGGCCTGTCCTACCGCGACGGCGACAGCCTGCTGGCCGCGGTGCGCGGGCGCAGCACGCAGCAGGTGGCGTTCCTGGATTCGGAAGGCCGCGCCTACTCCACGCTGGCGCATTCGCTGCCGTCGGCACGCGGCAACGGCGAGCCGCTGACCGGACGCTTCTCTCCCGCGTCCGGCGCCTCGTTCCAGGCCATGACCAGCGGCGAGAACGACAGCCGGCTGGTGCTGGCGTCCTCGCACGGCTACGGCTTCGTCACCCGCTTCGAGAACCTGACCAGCCGCAACAAGGCCGGCAAGGCGATGCTCAACCTGACCCCGAACGCGAAGGTGCTGACGCCGGCGTCGGTGAGCAATCTGCAAACCGACCGCATCGTCGCGGTGACCAGCGCCGGCCACCTGCTGGCGTTCCCGATCGCCGACCTGCCCGAGCTGGACAAGGGCAAGGGCAACAAGATCATCGACATCCCCAAGGCCAAGCTCGGCACCGAGCGGGTGGTGGCGATCGCCGCGGTCGCGCCGGGCAACACGCTGCTGGTGAAGAGCGGGCAGCGCACCATGTCGCTGTCGTTCAAGGACCTGGACGCCTACCTCGGCGTGCGCGCCAGCCGCGGCGGCCTGCTGCCGCGCGGCTGGCAGAAGGTGGACGACCTGGCGGTGGAGTAAGCGCTCCCCGCTGGCAACGGCCTGGGGACCGGCTCGGCCATGCGCGACAGGGCGCGCGCCGCGTCCTCTTGTTGCACTCGATATTTCATGCCGGTCCCATCGCCGCGTCCGTGCGCGCGACCGGGGCCGCGCCATGCGCGGTCGCGAGTTGGTGAATCCGCGCGGCCACGCCGGCATCGACGGGCGTGTAGACGATCATGCCCAGATCGGGCCGCCCGTCCACCGCGAAGGCCGAGTATTCGAGCTCGATCGGGCCCAGCAACGGATGCTTGAGACGCTTCACGCCATCGCCCTCGCCATGGCTCAACACCTCGTTCTCGTGCCACAGCGCCTCGAACTCGGTGCTGAGCCCGCACAGCTCGGCCACCAGCTCTCCCACCTCCGACGCGATGCCTGCACGCGCCACATCGGCGCGAAACGCCCCCACCGCGAAGCGCGCCACCGCCTCCCAGTCGTGCTGCTTGGCGCGCATGGCGGGATTGCCGAACAGGAAGCGCAGGATGTTGCGCCCGCCGACCGGCAGCTGGCTGTAGTCGGTCAACACCACGGCCGCGGCGCGATTCCAGGCCACCACGTCCCAGGTCGGCGTCTTGACGATGGCCGGACTCGACTGCAGCGAATCGAGCACGCGCTGCAGGCGCGAACTGACGCCCGCCACCGAGCGGTAACGGACCTCGGGCGGTCGCCCCAGCCCGACCATGAACAGGTGTTCGCGTTCGGCGTCGGTCAGCAGCAGCGCGCCTGCGATCCGCTCCAGCACCTCCGCCGACGGCGCACCGCCGCGCCCCTGTTCGAGCCAGGTGTACCAGGTCGGGCTGATGTTGGCGCGCTGCGCGACTTCCTCGCGGCGCAGCCCCGGCGTGCGCCGGCGGCCCAAGAAGCCGAAGCTGGCGGGATCCAGCCGGGTACGCCGGCTGCGCAGGAAGTCGCCCAGGGAACGGGCGGGACCGGAGTTCATGGCAAGCCTGTTAGTCGCTTTACTACGATGACGTCACTACTTTAACGGGATAACCGGATGCCGGAGAGTTCGCTCTCAACGACACGAAGGAGTGCACCATGCGTATCTTTCTGACCGGCGCGACCGGTTTCATCGGCTCGGCCCTGGTTCCCGAACTGATTCAGGCCGGCCATCGCGTGCTCGGCATGACCCGTTCGGAGGCAGGTGCGCAGGCGCTACGCGCGGCCGGCGCCGAGGTCCACCACGGCACGCTCGAGGATCCGGACAGCCTGGGTCGTGGCGCCGCCCAGGCCGATGCCGTGATCCACACGGCCTTCGACCACGATTTCGCCAACTTCGTCGCCAACTGCGAGAAGGACAAGCGCGCGATCGCGGCGCTCGGCTCGGCGTTGAAGGGCTCCGATCGCCCGATGCTGATCACCTCGGGTACCGGGGTGGGCAGCGGCGAACACGGTGAGCCGGCCAGCGAGGATGTCTTCAACGCCAGCCACCCGAATCCGCGCATCGGCTCCGAGCAGGCCGGCAACGCTTTGCTCGGGGCCAGCGTCAATGTCTCGGTGATGCGGCTGCCGCAGGTCCACAACCCGTATCGGCAAGGGCTGATCTCGCCACTGGCGGCCATCGCGCGCGACAAGGGCGTGGTTGCCTATGTCGGCGAAGGCAGCAACCGCTGGGCGGCCGGCCATCTGTCCGACGCGGTGCGGCTTTACCGCATGGCGATCGAGAAAGCGCAGCCGGGCGCGCGCTATCACGCGGTCGGCGAGGAAGGCATCCCCAGCCGCGAGATCGCCGAGGCGCTCGGACGCGCACTGAAGCTGCCGGTGGTATCGATCGCGCCGGACGAAGCGGCCGCGCATTTCGGCTGGATGGCGATGTTCATGCAACTCGACATGCCGGCCTCGAGCGCGTTGACGCAGGCCAGGCTCGGCTGGAAGCCGACCGGACCCACGCTGATCGCCGACCTCGACGAAGGCAAGTTCGCCGAGTCCTAAGCCCCTTTCGGGCCGGCGCGCGCATCGCGTTGCGCGCGCGCTCCTTGCCCGCTGACATCCCGCTTGCTGCCGGCCTCGACCGACTTCTTTCATGACGCCTCGCGGGCGCCCAGCAAGGAGGACGCTGGGTTCAGGCGTCCTTGCCGGACACGCCGCCTTCGCCAATCTTCGAGGTCTGGTACAGCGCCATGCCCAGCCGCTTGATCAGGCCCAGCTGCTGTTCCAGCCACCAGGCGTGGTCTTCTTCGGTGTCCTGCAGCTGCTTGAGCAGGATGTCGCGGCTGACGTAGTCGCCGTGCTCCTCGCACAGCTTCATGCCGGCGGCCAGGTTCGCGCGCACTTCGTATTCGACCTTCAGGTCCTTCTGCAGCATCTCTTCGACCGTGCGCCCCGGTTCGAACGCATGCGGACGCATGTCCGGGTCGCCTTCCAGGAACAGGATGCGCCGCAGCAGCGCGTCGGCGTGCTCGGTCTCCTCTTCCATTTCGTGGTTGATCCGCGCGTACAGCGCCTGCAGGCCCTGGTCCTCGTAGCGCCGCGAGTGGATGAAATATTGATCGCGTGCGGCGAGTTCGCCGCGCAGCAACTCGATCAGGCATTGCACAACTTCAGGATGTCCCTTCATGGGGCAGGCTCCGTCTCAACTAAGGCCGCCATAGTGCCCGAGCCGCTCGCACCGCGTTCCAATCGGAATCATTAGCATCCCGATTTTCCATCGGCACGGAGCGTGCAGCGGCGCGAGCGAAGATGACCTCGGCCCAACCGCTCGCGAACGCCCGCCGGATGTACGCAGGAACGACACGCAGTCGCGTCTAGAATCCAGGATTGGCGGGCGGAGATGCTTGGATGCGGAGCAAGTGGAAACGGGGACTGCTGTGGCTGGCGGTGTTGGCGATCGGACTGGTGTTGGCGACATGGCTGCTGCTGCGCGGCAGCCTGGCCACGCTCGACGGCCAGGTCGATCTGGACGGACTGGCGGCGCCGGTGCGGATCCAGCGCGACGCCCAGGGCACGGTCACCATCGACGCCGGCAGCGAGGCCGATGCGATGCGTGCGCTCGGCTACGTGCACGCGCAGGAACGCTACTTCCAGATGGACCTGATGCGCCGCGCCGCGGCCGGCGAACTGTCGGAGCTGGTCGGCAACGCCACGCTCGGAGTGGACAAGCATCGCCGCATGCACCGCCTGCGCGCGCGCGCCGCCGCGCAACTGGCCAGCTTCGGCGGCAGCCATGCCGCGGCGCTGCAGGCCTACAGCGCCGGGGTCAATCGCGGCCTGCACGCGCTGCGGGTGCGGCCGTGGCCCTACCTGCTGCTGGTCAAGGCGCCGCGCGACTGGCAACCGGTGGACTCGATGCTGGCCGGCGACGCGATGTATTTCGATCTGCAAGGCCGCCAGCTCGAGCGCGAACTGTCGCTGTACCGCCTGCAACAGCACTTGCCGGCGCCGCTGTTCGCGCTGCTGCGCCACGACGGCAGCAGTTGGGACGCGGCCCTGGATGCCCCGGCGCGCGGCGACGCCACGCTGCCCGATGCCAGCCAGGTCGACCTGCGCACCCTGCCCGACGCCCCGCGCGATGGCAGCACCGCGGACCATGCCGCACCCGGCAGCAACAACTGGGCCATCGCCGGCAGCCGCAGCGCCGACGGCCGCGCCATCGTCGCCAACGACATGCATCTGCAGCTGGGCGCGCCCAGCCTGTGGTTCCGCGTGCGCCTGCGCTACGCCGACGCGCAGGCGCCGGGCGGCCGCGTGGACGTCACCGGCTTTTCGCTGCCCGGCCTGCCGGCGGTGATCGTCGGCAGCAACGGCCACGTCGCCTGGGGCTTCACCAACAGCTACGCCGACACCAGCGACTGGTACCGGTTGACGCCCTGCGCGGCCACGCCGCAACCCGGCTGCACCGCGGTCGTCCACCACCGCGAACGGATCGAGGTGGCCGGCGGCCTGGACGTCACGCTGGACGTGGAAGACACCGCGTACGGCCCGATCCTGAAGCACGAGCCGGACGGCACCGCGCTGGCGCAACGCTGGGTGGCGCAGTTGCCCGGCGCGCTGAACCTGGGCCTGGCCGACCTCGCTCGCGCCGATTCCCTGGCCAGCGGCTTCGCCAGCGCGCAGCACATCGCCACGCCGGCGCAGAACATGCTGCTGGCCGACAGCGCCGGGCGCATCGGCTGGCGTGTGCTCGGTGCTTTGCCGCTGCGCGGACCCAACTGCCCCAGCGATGCCCTGGTCCACGACGTCAGCGCGGCGGTGCCGGCAGCGCAGCGCTGCGCGCCGTGGCCGGTGTCCACGGCGCATTCGCCGCAACGGATCGATCCTGCCGACGGGCAACTGTGGAGCGCCAATGCGCGCGTCGTCGGCGGCGACGAGTTGGCCGTGCTCGGCGATGGCGGCTACGCGCTGGGCGCGCGCGCCCAGCAGATCCGCGACGACCTGCGCCTGCATCCGCGGCTGGACGAACGCCAATTGCTGTCGATCCAGCTCGACGATCGCGCGCTGCTGTTGCAACGCTGGTGGACGTTGCTGCAGCAACGCGACGGCGGCGCCGCCACCCCGGCGCTGCATGCGCTGGCCCAGGCCAGCAAGCATTGGGAGGGCCGCGCCAGCACCGATTCGGTGAGTTACCGGCTGGTGCGCGCCTGGCGCCTGGCGCTGCTGACCCGGATCCGCGACGGCCTGATCGCCCCCGCCCGCGCCGAACTGGGCGCCGACTACGCGATGCCGCCGCTGCCGCAGCTGGAAGCGGTGGCCTGGCCGATGCTGCAGCAGCAACCGCCGCATCTGCTGCCGCGCCGCTACGCCAGCTGGCAGGCATTGCTGGAAGACGCCGCCGCCGAGGTCCGCGACCAACCCGAGCAGGACGCGCCGTTGCCGCAGCGCCGCTGGGGCGAGCAGAACACCGCCGCGATCTGCCATCCGCTGGCGCGCTCGCTGCCGGGATTCTTGCGGCGCTGGCTGTGCATGCCGACCGAGGCCTTGCCCGGCGACAACGACATGCCGCGGGTGCAGCGTCCGGACTTCGGCGCCTCCGAGCGCATGGTGGTCGCGCCCGGCCACGAAGCCGACGGCATCGCGCACATGCCCGGCGGCCAGAGCGAGCATCCGCTGTCGCCGTTCTGGGGTGCCGGCCACGACGACTGGGTGCAAGGCCGCGCCTCGCCGTTCCTGCCCGGCCCGGCCCGCTACACGCTGACATTAAGGCCACCTGCGCGACAATGAGCCCCTTGTCGCGCCAATGCGCTCCACGCGATCCGACCTGCCGCCGCGCCCAGCGCGCGGCGCCTGCGGTCCTGGCGCCTCCTCCCCCCAAGCGGAGCCTGTATCCGATGAATGCCCGTCCCCTGCTCGCCCTGTTGTTGCCGCTCGCTGCCTGCCTGTCGAGCGGCTGCGCCACGGCCGCCGCACCCGCCTCCGCCGCCACCGACTGCAGCGTGCGCGCCGAGCCGGGCGACGACCTGCAGGCCGCGGTGGACCGCGTGCCCAACGACGGCAAGCCGGCCACGGTGTGCCTGACCGCCGGCGATTTCCACGTCACCAAGCTGCTGTCGATCCAGCGCGACGGCCTGCGCCTGCGCGGCCAGGGCGACGCCACCGTGCTGCGCATGCAGGACGGCGTGCAGCAGCCGGTCATCGTGGTCGGCGACTACCAGAACGAACGCCCGCAGCGGCCGATCCGCGATGTCGTGGTCGAGCAGTTGCAGATCGTCGGCGGCAGCGCCGAGAAGGAATTCATGCCCGAGCGCCCATACCTGAGCAACAGCCTGGTGGTGGTGCGCGCCGGCCAGAACATCCGCCTGTCCGGGCTGCGCGTGAGCAAGTGCCGCAGCGCCTGCCTGCTCAGCGAGTACGACAGCCGCGACCTGCTGATCGAGCGCAACGACGTGTCCGGCGCGATCTGGGACGGCGTGTCGTTCAACCGCACCGCCAAGGTCAAGCTGATCGACAACTACATCCACGACAACGTCGCCGCCGGCATCACCACCGAGCACCTGGAAGACAGCGAGATCCGCAACAACCGCCTGGAACGCAACGGCAGCCAGGGCGTGTACCTGGCCGATGCGCGGCGCAACCTGTTCGCCGGCAACCAGTTCACCGGCAACAAGGGCGCCGGCATCTACCTGGCCTGCTCGATCCGCCAGCGCACCCCGGAGATCCTGTGCTGGGACAACAGCATGAGCCAGGACAACACCTTCGAGAACAACACCTTCCAGGGCAACCCCTACACCTACACGATCGGCGTGGACCGCGCCGCCAACTGCAGCGGCGCGGACTTCCGCCAGAACCTGTGGCGCAAGAACAACCAGGCCGACGCCTCCGGCGTGGACATCCAGCCGGAGCGCTACGGGCGCTGCATGCGCTTCGAGTGAAGCCTCCGCGAAAGTTCCAGTTCGTAAGATGCTTACATATGCTTGCCTTCAGTAGCCATGCTTTGACGAAACCATGCCAAAACCACCGATCCTCTTCAACCTCAGTTCTTTTCTTGAGTTCTTACGCAACCTGACGCCACAGGTGCTTCTAACCTCAGCTTCGATTTTCATGAGCTCTATTTATGCTGCACATCCGCATAGCATCAAAGGATGGCTTGCGGCAGTACTGTGCGGGCTACTCATACTGATTTTGATTACTGCGATATTGGCGAACATGTGGCAATTCCTGGATAACGTCGTGGAGTCCAGGTCGCCGAATGCGAACGAGCCCAACGATGCACTGGAGGATAACGGACTAACACCCGGAATTTGGAATGCCCTGGCAGCCCTATATCGCAAAGTAAAGACGCTGTTTATAGAAGAACCGAAGAAATTTATAGCGCTATTGATGGCAGTTTTAGTCGTCTACACATCTCTAATTGCAGTACTAATCACATCGATAAACAATACGCTAAAAGTGATGTCTTGAAACAATATCCAATTCGATTTCAGATTTTTTACTAACGCCAGCAATAATGCAGATGCAATTACCACCTCGGCTCATCGCATACCATCGTAAGAAATAAAGCTGTGAGGGCATGACGCGGGAAGCACCGAGGCACTTCCCGCATGCCATCTTCATCCCAGCGCCTGCTCGTGTACCCCGGCCACCGCACGCCCTGAGGGATCGGCGGCGTTGGCGAAACTCGCATCCCACGCGATCGCCGCCGGCGACGAACAGGCGATCGACTTGCCGCCGGGCACGGTCTCGGCCGCGGCCGGCGTGGGGAACGCGCGCTCGAACAGCGTGCGGTAGTAATAGGCTTCCTTGGTCTGCGGCGGGTTGACCGGGAAGCGCTTGTCGGCCGCGGCCAGTTCGCGGTCGCTGACCTGCGCCTGCGCATGCGCCTTGAGCCCATCGATCCAGCCGTAGCCGACGCCGTCGCTGAACTGCTCCTTCTGCCGCCACAGGATCGAATCGGGCAGATAGCCTTCGAAGGCCTCGCGCAGCACGCCTTTTTCCATGCGGATCGCGCCGCCGCTGGTCTTGTCGATCATCTTGTACTGCGCGTCCATGCGCATCGCCACGTCCAGGAACTCCACGTCCAGGAACGGCACGCGCGGCTCCACGCCCCAGGCCATCATCGACTTGTTGGCGCGCAGGCAGTCGTAGTTGTACAGCGCGTCGAGCTTGCGGATCAGCTCCTCGTGGAATTCGCGCGCGTTCGGCGCCTTGTGGAAGTAAAGATAGCCGCCGAAGATCTCGTCGCTGCCCTCGCCGGACAGCACCATCTTCACTCCCATCGCCTTGATCCGCCGCGCCAGCAGGAACATCGGCGTGGACGCGCGGATGGTGGTGACGTCGTAGGTCTCGATGTGCCGGATCACTTCCGGCAGCGCGTCCAGGCCTTCCTCGAAGGTGTATTCGAAGCCGTGGTGCACGGTGCCCAGCGACTCGCCGGCGATCGCCGCGGCGGCCAGGTCGGGCGAGCCCTTCAGGCCGATCGCGAACGAGTGCAGGCGCGGCCACCAGGCTTCGGCCTGGTCGTTGTCCTCGATGCGCTTGCGCGCGAAACGCGCCGCCACCGCCGCGACCAGCGACGAATCCAGCCCGCCGGACAGCAGCACGCCGTACGGCACGTCGGTCATCAGCTGGCGGTGCACGGCGCGCTCGAACGCCTCGCGCAGTTCCTGCTTGCTCACCTGCACGCCCTGCACGGCGTCGTAGTCGCGCCACGGCTTGCGGTAGTACTGCTGCAGTTCGCCGCTGACGCTGTCGTAGTAGTGGCCGGGCGGGAACTGGGCGACGTCGGCGCAGCTGTCGGCTAGCGACTTCATCTCCGAGGCCACGCGCAAGCGGCCCTGGGTGTCGTGGCCCCAGTACAGCGGGCACACGCCCATCGGATCGCGCGCGATCAGCACGCGGCCAGCGGCCTTGTCCCACAGCGCGAAGGCGAAGATGCCGTTGAGCCGGTTGAGCAGCGCGGCCGGCGTCTGCTCGCGGTACAGCGCATTGATCACCTCGCAATCCGAACCGGTCTGGAACGCGTACGGCTGGGTAAGCTGCTGCTTCAGTTCGCGGTGGTTGTAGATCTCGCCGTTGACCGCCAGCGCCAGTTGCCCGTCTTCGGAGAGCAACGGCTGCGAGCCGCCGGCCGGATCGACGATGGCCAGGCGCTCATGCACCAGGATCGCGCCGTCGTCGACATACACGCCGCTCCAGTCCGGACCGCGATGGCGCTGCCGCTGCGAGCAATCCAGCGCCTGGCGGCGCAGCGCCTGCAGGTCGTCGCCCGGTTGCAGGCCGAAGATGCCGAAGATCGAACACATGAAAAAGCTCCTGGATGGTGTGTGGGGGTAACAGGTCGTTGCGGCGATGGTCTGCAGCGGTTGCCGGCCGGCACCGCGCTGCGTCGAAAGATTGCACGCATAAAAAAACCCGCATCGGCCGATGCGGGTTTTCTGGAGACTGGGCGTGGTGTTTCGGTAGCGCCTAGTCGCAGACCCGCATCGGCCGCGCACGATTATTCGCCAGCGCATTATTGCGGCCGTTGGCGTGGATCGGGCGGAGGGCGGACAGCGAGGTCATGCGGCGAACGTAACCCGGGCGGCGCAACGGCGCAACTGTTACGACAGCAACCGTTCGATCAGACGCAGGTACAGCGCCGGCAACGCCTCCAGGTCGGCGACGCGCACGTGCTCGTCCACCTGGTGGATGCTGGCGTTGACCGGACCGACCTCGATGCATTGCGCGCCCAGCGGCGCGATGAAGCGCGCATCGGAGGTGCCGCCGCCGGTGCTCTCTTCCGGCGCCGCGCCGGCGAACTCCCCAAGCACCTCGCGCGCGACGCTGCGCAGGCGCCCTTCCGGAGTGTAGAACGGCTCGCCGCTGCGATGCCAGCGCAGCGTGTAGTCCAGGCCGTGGCGGTCGAGCAGCGCGGCGATCTCCGCTTCCAGCCGCGGCGCGTCCCAGTGCGGGTTGTAGCGCAGGTTGAAGGCCACCTGCAGGTCGCCGGGGATCACGTTGTTGGCGCCGGTACCGGCATGCACGTTGGAGAGTTGCAGGCTGGTCGGCGGGAAGCTTTCGTAGCCGTCGTCCCAATGCCGCGCGACCAGCTCCGCCAGCGCCGGCGCGGCGAGGTGGATCGGGTTGCGCGCCTTGTGCGGATACGCCACGTGGCCCTGCACGCCCTGCACCGCGAGCGTGGCCGACAGGCTACCGCGGCGGCCGACGCGCAGCAGGTCGCCGAGCCGCTCGCTGGACGACGGCTCGCCGGTGATGCACCAGTCGATGCGCTCGCCGCGCGCGCGGAAGGTCTCGGCGACCTTGCGCACGCCGTCCAGCGCGTCGCCTTCCTCGTCGGAAGTCAGCAGCAGCGCCAGCGTGCCGGGGTGCTGCGGATGCGCGGCGACGAACCGTTCGGCGGCGACCACGAACGCGGCCACCCCGCTCTTCATGTCGGCGGCGCCGCGTCCGTACAGCACGCCGTCGCGGATCTGCGGCACGAACGGATCGCTGGCCCAGGCCTCGCGCGGTCCGGGCGGCACCACGTCGGTGTGGCCGAGCAGCGCCAACACCGGCGCGCCGCTGCCGTGCGTGGCCCACAGGTTGTCGACCTGGCCGAAGCGCAGCCGCTCGATGGCGAAGCCGGCACGCGCCAGCCGCTGCGCGATCAGCTCCTGGCAACCGGCGTCGTCGGGGGTCACCGACGGGCGGGCGATCAATTCGCAGGTGAGGTCAACGACGTCGGACATGGTGGGAAATCACTGTAGGAGCGGCTTCAGCCGCGACAAAATGTAAGAGTGTCACGCACGCCATCCATTGCGAACGATCCAGGTCCGGCAGAGTTCTGAGGTCATGGTCGCGACTGAAGCCGCTCCTACAGGGAGCGCAAATGCGCGACCGACGCTCAGCCCACGCCGAAGCGCTGCTTGAAGCCGTTGTCCGAGAATCCCTGGCTGAGCTGGCCGTCGGCGGTGACCACCAGCGGGCGGCGGATCAGTTGCGGGTATTCGCGCAGCAGCAGTTTCCATTCGGACTCGGACCCCGGTGTTTTCTTGTTGTCCGGCAGTTGCCGCCAGGTGGTCGAGGATTTGTTGATCAGCGCATCGAAGCCGCCGGCCTTGCCGGCCCACGCGACCAGGGTCTCCGGGCTCGGCTTGTGTTCGCGGTAATCGACGAACGCATAGGCCACGCCGAAGCGGTCCAGCCACTTCGTCGCTTTCTTGCAGGTGTCACAGTTCTTCAATCCGTACAACGTGGTCATCGCAGTGTCCCATCAAGCGAATAGAGCCCCTCTCCCGCTGGGAGAGGGGTTGGGGTGAGGGTACGGCGCGAAAGCGTCTCGCGGTATTTCGGTGCGCGAGCTGCGCCCGTACCCTCATCCGGCGCTTCGCGCCACCTTCCCCCGGAGGGGGAAGGAAATACGTCAATCCGCCAGGCCGCGCAGCAAATCGTTGACGCTGGTCTTGCTGCGGGTCTTGGCATCGACCTGCTTGACGATCACCGCGCAGTACAGCGAATGCGAGCCGTCCTTGGACGGCAACTGGCCGGACACCACCACGCTGTACGGCGGCACGTAGCCGTAGGAGACTTCGCCGGTGGCGCGGTTGTAGATGCGCGTGCTCTGGCCGATGAACACGCCCATGCCGATCACGCTGTGGTGGCCGACCACCACGCCTTCCACCACTTCCGAACGCGCGCCGATGAAGCAGTGGTCCTCGATGATGGTCGGGCTGGCCTGCAGCGGTTCGAGCACGCCGCCGATGCCGGCGCCGCCGGACAGGTGGCAGTGCTTGCCGATCTGCGCGCACGACCCCACCGTGGCCCAGGTATCGACCATGGTGCCCTCGCCCACGTGCGCGCCGATGTTGGTGAAGCTCGGCATCAGCACCACGTCCTTGCCGAAATAGCTGCCGCGGCGCGCGATCGCGCCCGGCACCACGCGCACGCCGGCCTTGCGGAACTCGGCCTCGTGGTAGCCGGCAAAGCGCGACTCGACCTTGTCCCAGAACGGCGCAGGCTGCGCGTCGACCACCGCCATCTCGTTGACCCGGAAGTACAGCAGCACCGCTTTCTTCAGCCACTCGTTGACCTTCCAGCCGCCGTGCCCGTCGGGCTCGGCGACGCGGAACTCACCCGATTCCAGGCCGTCGATGACGCGGTTGACCACCGGCCGGGTCGAGCCTTCGATCTCGTCCAGGGTCAGCGCGGCGCGGCGCTCGAAGGCGCTGTCGATGGTGAACTTCAGTTCGTCGGCGCTGGGCGCAGCGGCCGGTTTGGCGCGCACCGGCTTGGCCGGCGCTTTCGGCGCGGCCACCGGCTTGGCGGCAGCGCTGGCGACGGACTTCTTGGCAACCGCCTTGTTCGCGGCGGTCTTGCTGGCGGCGGCGGTCTTGGCAGCAGGCTTCTTGGCGGCGGCAGGCTTCTTGGTGGCCATTAGCGGGATTCTCCAGGCGGGGTATCGGGGTCCAGGCAGGCCTGCAGTGCGGCGTGCAGCGCCTGGCGGGAGGAGTCGGGCAACGGCAGGTTGTGCTCGTCGGTGATCTGGAACACGTCCTCGGCGCGCTCGCCGAAGGTGGCGATGCGCGCGTCGTGCACGCGCAGCTGCTGGCGGCGCAGCACCTGCGCCACGTTCGCCAGCAGCCCGGGCCGGTCCGGCGCGACCAGGCTCAGGCGGGTGCGGCGGCCGTCCACGCTCTCGCGGAATTCGATGCGCGGGGCGAAGCGGAAATGCCGCAGTTGGCGCGGCACCACGCGCCGCGCCGGGCGCAGCCGGGTCAGGTCGCCGGACAGCGCCTCGCGCAGCGCCGCTTCCAGCTGTGCGGTATCGCCGCTGGCGAAGGCATCGGCCGGCATCACTTCGAAGGTATCGAAGATCGCCTCGTGCGGCGCGTCGAGCACGCGTGCGCGGTGGATGCCGTAGCCGCGCCGGTCCAGGGTCATCACGATCGCGGCGAACAGGCCGTCGCGGTCGGGCGAATACACGAACACTTCCAGCGCGTCGTCGTCGGGGGTGACCGGGCGCACCTTGACCAGGGTGCCGCCCAGTTCCACTTCCATCAGCGAGCTGGCCTGCCAGGCCAACTGCTCGGGGCGGAAGCGCAGGAAGCTCTCGTCCGGCATGCCGGCGAACTGGCGGTCGATGACCGCGTCGTCGTGGCCCTGGATATGCATCAGCGCGCGCGTGGCCTCGCGCGCCTCCTGCACCCGCTCGGCGACCGGGCGCGGATGCTCCAGGCCGTCGCGCAGCGCGCGCCGCGCGGCGAAGTACAGGTCGGCCAGCAGCCGGTCCTTCCACGCGTTCCACAGCTTGGGGCTGGTGCCGGCGATGTCGGCGCAGGTCAGCAGGTACAGATAGTCCAGGCGCTCGCGGTCGCCGACCAGGGTGGCGAAGCGGTGGATCACGTCCGCATCGGAGATGTCCTGCTTCTGCGCGGTCACCGACATGCGCAGGTGCTGCTCGACCAGCCACACCACCAGGTCGGTATCGGCCGCGCTGAGTCCGTGGCCGGCGCAGAACGCGCGCGCGTCCACCGCGCCGAGTTCGGAATGGTCGCCGCCGCGGCCCTTGGCGATGTCGTGGAACAGCCCGGCCAGCAGCAGCAGTTCCGGCTTCCGCAGCCGCGGCCACACCTCGTGCGCGATCGAGAAACGGTCGTCGGCGCGGGCAGTGGCGAACACCGCGATGTTCTTCAGCACCATCAGCGTGTGCTGGTCCACCGTGTACACATGGAACAGGTCGAACTGCATGCGCCCGGAGACCTGCGCGAACGCCGGGATCCATTGCCCGAGCACGCCCAGTCGCGCCATCCGGGTCAGCGTCTGCACCGCGCGCGGGCCGCGCAGCAGGGCAAGGAAACGCTCGCGCGCCAGCGCGCTGGCGCTGCCGTAGGCGGGCAACTGCGGCAGCGCCTCGGCCAGCGCGCGCGCGGTCAGCGAATGCAGGCCGCGCACCTCGCCATGCGCGGCCCAGATCGCGAACAGCGCGAACACCTGCACCGGATCGGCCTGCGGCCAGCTCTCGGCATCGGCCGCCAGGTAGCCGCGGCGCAGCGAGAAACCGGCGCCCAGCGGCTGCGGCTGCGCCTCGCCGTCGAACTGTTCCTCGAAGCGCTGCAGCAGGCGGTCGCTGAGCCGGCGCACGATCGCCGCGCTGCGGTAGAAGCGCTGCATCATCTTCTCCACGCCCAGGCTCTCGGCGTCGTCGCAGAAGCCCAATCGCTGCGCCAGGGTCTTCTGGTAGTCGAAGCGCAGGCGCTCCTCCGGGCGGTTGGCGACCAGGTGCAGCCCGTAGCGCAAGCGGGCCAGCTCGCGGCGCTCGCGGCGCAGCGCCGCGGCCTCGTCGCTGCCGACGTGGCCGAGCCCAACCAGCGCTTCCAGGTCGCGCACGCCGAACGCGCGCAGCGCCATCCAGCCCAGCGTGTGCAGGTCGCGCAGGCCACCCGGGCCGTCCTTGATGTCCGGCTCCAGGTTGTCGGCGGTGTCGCCGAAACGCTGGTGGCGGGTCTGCAGTTCCTCGCGCTTGGCCAGGAAGAACGCGCGTGGCGTCCAAACCCGCTGCGGCGCGATCGCCGCGGCCAGCGCCGCGCGCGCGGCGGCATCGGCGAGCAGCGGGCGCGCCTCGATCAGCGCGGTCAGCACGGTCTGGTCGGCGCAGGCGGTGGTGCATTGCGCGGCCGAACGCACCGCATGGCTGACCGGCACGCCGGCATGCCAGAGCAGCGCGAACAGCCGCGCCAGCGCCTGCTCGTGGGCGCGCTGGCGCTCGGGTTCGCCGAACACCAGCAGGTCGATGTCCGAGCGCGGGAACAGCTCGCCGCGGCCGTAGCCGCCGACCGCGTACAGCGCCAGCCCGGCGTCGCGCGGCAGGCAGCGGTTCCAGGCATGCTTGATCAGTTGGTCCAGCGCGCGCGCGCGCAGCGCCAGCAGGCGGTCGATGTCGTCGCCCTGGTCGAAGCGCTTGCACAGCCGCGCGTCGGCCTGGCCAAGCAGTTGCCGGGCCGCCGCGGCCCAATCGGCATCGTCGGCGGCCGCGTCGGGCATGCCGGCATCGGTACCGGCCGGCAACAGGCTCACGGCTCGCCGAGGCCGCCGGGCGACAGGGTCAGCACTTCCACGCCGTCCTCGGTGACCGCGATCATGTGCTCCCATTGCGCCGACAGCTTGCGGTCCTTGGTCACCACGGTCCAGCCGTCCGGCAGCACGCGGGTGTAGCGCGAGCCTTCGTTGATCATCGGCTCGATGGTGAAGGTCATGCCCTGCTTCAGCACCAGGCCTTCGCCGGGACGGCCGTAATGCAGCACCTGCGGCTCGTCGTGGTAGACCTTGCCGATGCCGTGGCCGCAGTACTCGCGCACCACGCTGAAACGCTCGCCTTCGGCGTACTGCTGGATCGCGTGGCCGACGTCGCCGAGCGTGGCGCCCGGCCGCACCGCGCGGATGCCGCGCCACATCGCCTCGTAGGTGGCCTCGACCAGGCGCCGCGCCATCACCGACGGGGTGCCGACGTAGTACATGCGGCTGGTGTCGCCATGCCAGCCGTCCTTGATCACGGTGACGTCGATATTGACGATGTCGCCGTCCTTGAGGACCTTGCTCTCGTTGGGGATGCCGTGGCAGATCACGTTGTTCACCGAGCTGCACACCGTCTTCGGGTAGCCGCGATAGCCGACATTGGCCGGCACCGCCTGCTGCACGTTGACGATGTGGTCGTGGCAGATGCGGTCCAGCTCGGCGGTGGTCACGCCGGGCTTCACATGCGGCCCGATGATGTCCAGCACCTCGGCGGCCAGGCGGCCGGCGATGCGCATCTTCTCGATGTCCTGGGGGGTTTTCAGATTGACGGTCATACCCACCATTATCGCTCATTCGGGGCTTTCCTGAACGCGTCCATGCGCGCTGCCGATTTTTTGTCGCCTGTCCATAAGGCCGCCGTCTTCACAAAAGTCAACCCGCAAAACAGGGATGCGCATCCCACGTGAAAACTAGATAAACATCCAAAAAAATGTGCACTGGCCCACACTTTGCATTGACTTCGGTACCGACGGACTCCGTCATTCCGAAGAGCCTCACCTCATGCAAGCACTCCATCGCGCACTCGCCATCACCGCGTTGCTGGCCGCCGGGACCGGCGTGGCTTCCGCCCAGACCGACTCGCGCACCTTCAACGTCAAGATCGTGATCACCAGCGTCTGCGACATCCAGACCGCACCAACCGACGTCGATTTCGGCAGCGTCAACTCCACCCAGACCTCGATCAACAGCACCGGCACCTTGAACGTGCGCTGCACCTCGGGCACGCCGTACAACATCGCGCTCAACGCCGGCAGCGGCTCCGGGGCGACGGTGTCCTCGCGCACCATGGGCAGCGCCGACGCCGGCAATACATCGCGCGTGCCGTACGCCCTGTACCGCAACTCGGCGCGCACGCAGAACTGGGGCTCGACCATCGGCAACGACACCCAGGCCGGTACCGGCAATGGTGCAGTGCAACCGCTCGTCGTCTACGGCCAGGTCGCCAGCACCAACTACCCTGCCGGTTCGTACAGCGACGTCGTCACCGCCACTGTGACCTGGTAACCGGAGCGTTCCCATGCCCTTGCGCCGACCTTTCGTGTTTCGTTTGCCGATCACCGCCGCGCTGTGGCTGGCGGCGATCCTGGCAGCCCAGGCCGCCAGCCTGCAGGTCGCACCGACCTCGGTGCAGTTGACCGCGGAACAGTCGGCGCAGGGCCTGTGGCTGAGCAACAGCGGCGACACGCCGCTGCAGGCCCAGGTACGGGTATTCCGCTGGCGCCAGCAGGACGGCGAGGACCTGCTCGACCCCAGCGACAAGATCGCGATCAGCCCGCCGATGCTGGAACTGGCGCCGCACTCGCGACAACTGGTGCGCATCATCCGCCTGGACGATGCGCCCAAGACCACCGAGGACACCTATCGCGTGCTGGTCGACGAACTGCCGTCGGCGGACGCCACGGCCAACGCGTCCGGCCTGCAGTTCGTGCTGCGCTACTCGGTACCCATCTTCGTCAAGCCCGCAGCAGCCGCGGCTCCCGCCCTGCAGGCACGGCTGATCCGCGACGCCGCCGCGCCGGCGCTGGAGGTCATCAACCAGGGCAGCCAACACGCGCAGCTGGTGGACCTGCATTTCGTCGCCAGCGACGGCACCCGTGCCGCGATCGCCGACGGTCTGGCCGGCTACGTGCTGCCGGGCCAACACAAGCGCTGGCCGCTCCCTCCTGCGCTGGTGCGTGCCGACGGCACGTTCAAGGCCACGATCAACGGTGAGCCCATTGCTCAGTCGCTCGCGCTGGACGCACAGGCTCCTTGAGCTGCTGCTGGCGCTGTGGGCGAGCGCCGCACACCTCGCCGCCGCCCAGCCCAGCGGCCCGCCCCCGGACCAGGAAACGCTGTACCTGGAGGTCACCCTGAACGAAACCCGCAAGCCTGGACTGTTTCGCTTCGAACGCGACGGCGCGCGCATGCTCGCCGATGCGGCCACGCTGCGTCAGCTGGGCCTGCGCATCGGCGCCGACGCCGACGCCGCGGCGATCGCCCTGGAAGACCTGGACGGGGTGCGCTACCGCTACGACAGCGGCTTGCAGCAACTGGCGATCGATGCGCCGGTGGCGCTGCTCGACGTGCCGCTGACCCGCATCGATGCGCAGGACAGCGGTCCGGCGCTGCCGGCAACCAGTTCGCCCGGCGCCCTGCTCGACTACGACGTGTACGCCAGCCGCCAGGGCAGCGCCAGCAATCTCACCACCAGCGGCGAAGTGCGCGCCTTCGGCCTGGGCGACGGCCTGCTCGGCCAGGGCATGTTCCGGCAGTCCTTCGTCGCCCGCCTCTACCGCGAACCGCAGCGCGACTGGCGCAGCCAGGCGATCCGCCTGGACACGCAGTGGCAGTGGTCGCTGCCCGACCGCATGACCAGCGTGGTGCTCGGCGACACGCTCAGCAGCAGTACCAGCTGGAGCCGCACGCTGCGCCTGGGCGGCGTGCGCGTGGGCCGCGATTTCGGCCTGCAGCCGTACCGCGTGACCACCCCGCTGCCGGAATTCCTCGGCGAAGTGACGGTGCCTTCGAGCGTGGACCTGTACGTCAACGGCATCCGCCAGTACGGCTCGGAGTTGCCGGCCGGGCCGTTCCAGTTGTCCGCCGCGCCCGGCGTGGACGGCGCCGGCAACGCGCAGTTGGTGATCACCGACGCCTACGGCCGCAGCCGTTCGGTCGAATTTCCGTTCTATGCCACCCAGGACCTGCTCGCCGATGGCCTGGACGACTGGTCGCTGGCGCTGGGCCGGGTTCGCGAAGGCTATGGCAGCGACGCCTTCGCCTACGCCGGCGACACCGTCGGCAGCGCCAGCTGGCGCCGCGGCCTCAGCGCCGGCTTCACCGCCGAGGCCCATGCCGAGGCCGGCGCCGGCATCCGCAACGCCGGCGCCGGCGGCATCTGGCTGCTGCCGCGGGCCGGGGTGGTCGGCGCGTCGCTGGCGCACAGCCAGGGCAATGGCCTGAGCGGCCGCCAGTACGCGCTCAGCTACCGCTGGAACAACGGCCGCTTCAACGTCTCGATGGATACCCAGCGCGCGCAGCGCGGCTACCGCGACGTGGCTTCGCAATACGGCGCGCCGCCGCCGCGGATCAGCGAACGCGCGCTGGCCGGGGTCAGCTGGGAGCAGGTGGGCAACGTGTCGATGAGCTATGTGCGCCTGTCCTACCCGGACAGCGGCGACGTGCGCTATGCCAGCCTGTTCTGGACCCGCGCGCTGCCGTGGCAGTCCTCGCTGAACCTGAGCGTCAACCAGAATCTGGACCAGGCCAGCGATCGCAGCATGTACCTGGGCTGGTCGATCGCGCTCAGCGGCGCGCGCCAGGCCAGCGTCGCGCTGCAGCGGGTCGGCGAGCGCATGAGCGTGGCGGCCGATCTCAGCCGCTCGGCCGCCGCCGACGGCGGCAGCGGCTGGCGGCTGCAGGCGCGCAGCGGCCAGGACAGCGCCGGCGGTCTGGCCGAGGCCACCTGGCGGGGCGACACCGCACGCTATGCCGCCGGCCTGGCCAGCTACGGCGGCCAGGCCTATGGGTATGCCGAAGCCTCCGGCGGCCTGGCCTGGATCGGCGGCGGCTGGTTCCCCAGCCGCGATCTCGACCAGGCCTTCGCCCTGGTTTCCACCGGCGGCATCGCCGACGTGCCGGTGCTGCTGGAAAACCGCCCGATCGGGGTCACCGACGCACGCGGCTTCCTGCTGATCACGCCGCTGATGGGCTGGCAGCACAACCAGGTATCGATCGATCCGATGCAGCTGCCGCCGCAGATGCGTCCGGAGCGGGTCGACCAGATCGTGGTGCCGCGCGACCGCACCGGCGTGGTGGTGGACTTCCCGATCCGCAGCAGCGACGGCGTCCTGGTGCAACTGCACGATGCGCGCGACGCGCCGCTGCCGGTCGGCAGCCGGGTGCGCGGCCCGGGCATCGCCGCGGTGGTCGGCTACGACGGCGAGGCCTACCTGGAAGGGCTGAAACTCGGCCGCAACGAACTGGAGGTGGACATGGCCGCAGGCAGCTGCAGGGTCACGATCGAATACACGCCGCAACGGCGCCCGGCCCGCCTGGGGCCGCTGCGCTGCAGCGCAGGGCCGGCGCCGTGATCCGTCGCGCATGGCAGTGCGGCGCGCTGCTGGCGCTGGCCGCGGCGCTGGCGCCCGCGCCGGCCGCCGCCACCACCACCTGCACGGCGGTGACCACCGCGCTGGATTTCGGCAACGTCTCCACCAGCGCCGCCACCGACAGCAGCGCGCAGATCACGGTCACCTGCCAGACCGGCGCGCTCAGCATCCTGGGCACGATCTATGTGCGCATGTGCCTGAACATCGGCGAGGGCGCGCAAGGCGGCGGCTTGGGCATCGCGGCGCGGCGCATGCTCAATCCGCTCAGCGACAGCCTCGGCTTCCAGTTTTACCGCGACAGCGCCCGCAGCCTGATCTGGGGCAGTTCGCTGAACGCCTCTACGCCGCTGCAGGTGGACCTGACCTACTCATCGCTGCTGACCGGGGGCACCGGCAGCGCCAGCTACACCATCTACGGGCGCGTCCCGCTGCAGAGCGGGATCGCCACCGGGCTTTACCAGAACAGCTTCAGCGGGGTGTTCACCAACCTGCAGTACCGCTACGACGAACCGTTGATCGGCACCCCCGCGGTCCTGCCCGCCTCCTGCACCACCGGCGGCAAGGGCGGCGGCAGCGCAGTGCAGTTCCCATTCGTGAGTTCGGCCAATGTGGCCCCGGTCTGCACCATCGCCAGCATCGCCGACCTGGACTTCGGCAGCCAATCCGGCTTCGTCGATACCGCATTGAACTACACCACCGCGCTGAGCATGAACTGCGTCCGGCGCACCGCCTGGCAGGTCAGCCTGGACAACGGCCAGTACGCCAGCGGCAACCTCCGGCGCATGCGCAATGCCGCCGGCCAGTACCTGACCTACGAGTTGTACCGCGACGCGGCGCGCAGCCAGCGCTGGGGCAGCACCCTGAACAGCGATACCCAGACCGGCACCGGCACCGGCAGCACCCAGTCGCTGACCCTGTACGGCAAGGTGCCAGCCCCGCAGACCCCGGCCCCGGGCAGCTACAGCGACGTGGTCAAGGTGACTGTGACCTACTGAGAGATAAACGTCGGCGCGGACGCGGTAAAGTTGCTGCACGGCACGCCGTTATCTGTCGCATCCTCTTGGGAATACCACCATCATGACCGCCAGCCCGTTCATGCAATCGCTGCTGCTCGCTGGCCTGTGCGCCGTCTGCGCGAGCGCGGCGGCGCAGAATCCCGGCGCGAACGAAAACACGGCGTTCCGGGTCGGCATCCGCCTGATGGGCAGCTGCGAGATCGACACCGCCGGCCGCAGCCAGCCGGGCGCGGCCGCCGCGCAGGTGGCCTGCAGCCGCCCGCTGCCCTACCAGGTCAACATCGATGGCATCGCCGCGCCCAACGCGCTGGCGCTGAGCCTGAGTCTGGCCGAAGGATTGCCGCGCCAGGATTCGCGCTACGCCACGGTCGCGTTCTAAGTGAGCGGCCGCCCTAGCGGTTGGATCGCCGGCCTGCTGCTGGCGCTGCTGCCGAGCCTGGCCGCGGCCGCCGGCGTGCGCATCAGCCCGACCATCGTGCAAATCCCGCCCGGCGCCCAGACCGCCGAGATCTGGTTGAGCAATACCCAGGACCGGACCTGGCAGGCGCAGGCCAAGCTGTACCGTTGGCACCAGGCAGAAGGCATGGAGCAATTGCAGGCGACCGACGATGTCCAGGTCAGCCCGCGCCTGATCGACATCCCCGCGCAGGGGCGGCAGCTGCTGCGGGTGGTGCTTACCGGGCCGGCCGCGACCGACGGCGAGCTCGCCTACCGCCTGGTGCTGGAAGAACGCCCGGACGCGGACGCAGCCGCCGATCCGCGCCTGCTGCTGCGCTATTCCACCCCGGTGTTCCTGTCCCCGTCCGGCACCGCGCCGGCCGCCGCGCTCAGCGCCAGCCTGGTCGCCGGCGCCTACGGCCCCGAACTGCAGGTGCGCAACCGCGGCAAGGCCCACGCGCGGCTCAGCGACCTGAGCCATGTCGGTGCCGACGGGCGCCAGCTGACCCTGTTCCACAACCTGGCCGGCTACGTGCTGGCCGGGGAACAGAAGCGCTGGCCGTTGCCGGTCGAGTTCGGGACCGCGCGCGGTGGCCATTTCGCCGCCAGGCTCGACAACCAGGCCGAGCTGCAGCCGCTGCTGGCCGAATGACCCGGCCGGCGCGCATTTGCGCGCAAGGCCGCAGCCCGTTATAGTTCCGCTGCTTTGTTGCGCCCGCCAGGGCCAGCGAACCGTCCACGCCGGACGCACCGGCGAATACACACCTGCTGCCATCGCCCGTGCCGGGGTGCTCCGCGAGGAGTTCGGTCACGGAGGCTGCAGGGAGGCCCAACCCCGGAATCGTCGTGCACGCCGTCGCAGGCCTGCATGTCCATGCGCGGCTTCACCCTACTTGCCCGCGCACGGCCGGTTCCCTATCAGGAGTCACTGCAATGCCCCAAGTCACCATGCGTCAGATGCTGGAAGCCGGCGTCCACTTCGGCCACCAGACCCGCTACTGGAACCCCAAGATGGCGCCGTACATCTTCGGCGCGCGCGGCAAGATCCACATCATCAACCTCGAGAAGACGGTTCCGCTGTTCAACGACGCGATGAACTTCATCTCCAGCGTCGCGCAGAAGCGCGGCACCATCCTGTTCCTGGGCACCAAGCGCAGCGCCCGCGACTCGGTGAAGGAAGAAGCCGAGCGTTGCGGCCAGCCGTTCATGACCCAGCGCTGGCTGGGCGGCACGCTGACCAACTTCCGCACCGTCAAGCAGTCGGTGGCGCGCCTGAAGGAACTGGAAGCGGCCGAAACCGACGGCACCTTCGACAAGCTGGTCAAGCACGAAGTGCTGACCCTGCGCCGCGAGCGCGAGAAGCTGCTGGCCTCGCTGGGCGGCATCAAGGAAATGAACCGCCTGCCCGACGCGCTGTTCGTCATCGACATCGGCCATGAAGACATCGCCATCAAGGAAGCCAAGAAGCTCGGCATCCCGGTGATCGCGGTGGTCGACACCAACTACAACCCGGAACTGGTGGACTACGCCATCCCGGGCAACGACGACGCCATCCGTGCCGTGCAGCTGTATGCCCGCGCCGCCGCCGACGCCGTGCTGGAAGGCAAGGCCGCCGCGCCGAACGCCGCCAGCGTGCGCGAGGAAGAGTTCAGCAGCGAAGCCGGCGACGACAAGGGCCGCGGCCCGCGCAAGAACGGCAAGAAGGCCGAAGAAGCCGCCGCTCCCGCCGCCGAGTAATCGGCGCGCCATGCGATTGCGCGAGCATGCGCAGTCGCCACCCGGCGCGCGCTGCGCGCCCGGGTCCGCGGGCGCCGCAAGCGCCCGTTTCCCAGAATTCCCGGCCGGCCGCAAACCGGCCCTTTCCCACCTTTTGTGAGGTCACCCCGTGGAAATCACCGCTTCCCTGGTCAAGGAACTGCGCGAGCGCACCGGCGCCGGCATGATGGAATGCAAGAAGGCGCTCACCGAGAACGCCGGCCATATCGACAACGCCGCCGAGTGGCTGCGCAAGTCGGGCCTGGCCAAGGCCGACAAGAAGGCCGACCGCGTCGCCGCCGAAGGCCGCATCGCGATGGCCCAGGACGGCGGCAAGGCCGTGCTGGTCGAGATCAACTCCGAGACCGACTTCGTCGCCAAGGACAACAACTTCCTGGCCTTCACCGAAGCCGTGTCCCAGGCTGCGCTGAACTCCGGCGCTGCTGATGCCGAAGCGCTGAAGAGCGCCAAGCTGCCCGGCGGCGAGACCGTCGAGGAAGCCCGCGCCGCGGTCATCGCCAAGGTCGGTGAGAACGTGCAGGTGCGCCGCCTGGCACGCATCGACAGCGTCAACAACGTCGCCGCCTATGTGCACGGCGGCCGCATCGGCGTGCTGGTCGAGATCAAGGGCGGCGACATCGAGCTGGCCCGCGGCATCGCCATGCACATCGCCGCGATGAACCCGCCGCACGTGAAGGCATCCGACGTCCCGGCCGACTTCGTCGCCAAGGAAAAGGAAATCGAGCTGGCCAAGATGTCGGAAAAGGACAAGGCCAAGCCGGCCGACATCCTGGAGAAGATCATCAGCGGCAAGATCGCCAAGATCGTCAACGAAGTCACCCTGTACGGCCAGCCCTACGTGCTGAACACCGACCAGAGCGTGGAGCAGGCGGTCAAGGCCGCCGGCGCCGACGTGGTCGGTTTCCAGCGCCTGGCCGTGGGCGAAGGCATCGAGAAGGTGGTGGAAGACTACGCCGCCGAAGTGATGAAGCAGGCCGGCCTGGCCTGAGTCCGGCCCGTCCGCAGAAAAAAAGCCGCGCATGTCGCGGCTTTTTTTTCGCCAGTGGTACGCTCTGCGGGCAGGGACGCATCGCTGTCCCCATCACACTTCCCGCGGAACCGCATGCGCCCTGAACTCGAAGCCATCCTGGCTCACTCCCGAAACCTGCCCTCGCCGCCCGGGATTGCGCTGCGCATCATCGACCTGGCCCAGGATCCGGACGTCGATCTGGCCACCACCGCCGACACCATCGCGATGGACATGGCGCTGAGCGCGCGCATGCTGCGCATCGCCAATTCGCCGCTGTACGCCAGCCGGCGCCGCATCGACAACCTCGGCCAGGCGCTGACCATGCTCGGGCTCAACGCCGCGCTGAGCCTGGCGCTGGGCTTCTCGATGGTGCAGAGCCTGCGCGACGGTGCCGGTGCCGGCGACCTGCAGGAACGGGTCTGGCGGCGCAGCGTGCTGTCGGCGCTGGCCAGCCGCCTGCTCGGCCAGGCCATGGGCCTGCGCAAGCAGGAAGAACTGATGCTGGCCGGGCTGCTGCAGGACATGGGCGCGCTGGCCCTGCTGCACATCTGCCACGACGACTACGCGCCGCTGCTGCGCGAAGCCGGCGGCAGCGGCAGCGAGACCCTGATCGCCATGGAGCGCGAGCGACTCGGCTGCGACCACGCCGAGGTCGGCGCCTGGCTGGCGCAGAAGTGGAAGCTGCCCGGCTACCTGCAGCGCAGCATCGGCCACAGCGCCGGCACCGAACTGGCGCCGGACACCTTCGGCAAGTGCGTGCTGCTGTCCGGCAGCGTCGCCGACATCTGGCTGAGCACAGACGTCGACGCCGCGCGCTGTCTGGCGATGGAGCGCGCCTATCGCGAACTGCAGCTGGACAGCCGCCGCTTCGACGAGGTGATCGCCGGCATGGCCGAAGCCTTACCGGTCATCGGCCCGATCTTCGACGTGCGCATCGCGCAGCCGGAGCGGATCGACGCGATCATCAGCCATGCCCGCGAACTGATGGTGCTGCGCAACCTGCGGCAGATCCAGGAAGCCACCCTCGCCCGGCACCAGGCCGACGAATCGGAGAACCGCGCGCGGCGCCTGGCCGAGCAGGCCAGCCGCGACGCGCTGACCGGGGTGTACAACCGGCACCAGCTGGACATCCTGCTCAGCCAGCAGTTCGACCTGGCCAGCCGCCACGACTGGCCGCTGTCGATCGCCTTCATCGACCTGGACGACTTCAAGAAGATCAACGACGCCCATGGCCACCTGATCGGCGACCAGGTGCTGCGCGCGTTCGCCCAGGCCCTGCAGCCGCTGTTGCGCGGCAGCGATACCGTGGCGCGCTTCGGCGGCGAGGAATTCCTGGTGCTGCTGCCCAACACCAGCGAGGAGGCCGCACTGAGCGTGATCCGGCGCATTCTCATCGAGATCGCGCAGCGGCCGATGGTCGAATTGCAAAGCGGGCCGCTGCACATCAGCTTCTCCGCCGGCGTCGCCACCCAGGGCGGGCGCGAGCGCTTCGGCACCGCACAGGAACTGCTGCAGGCCGCCGACGACATGCTCTACAGTTCCAAGCACGGCGGCCGCAACCGCGTCACCGCGCGCTCGTTCCGCGACACCCTGGCCTGAACCGGGCCACTGCACGCACGCGTGCGCGCGGCAGATTCCGCGCCGCGCTTCGGCTAGAATCTCGTGGTTTGCCCGTCCCCCACGAGGTCACCATGTCCCAGCTCGCCTATCGCCGCATCCTGTTGAAACTTTCCGGCGAAGCGCTGATGGGGGATGGGGATTACGGCATCGACCCCAAGGTCATCAACCGCCTGGCGCATGAAGTGATCGAGGCGCAGCAGGCCGGCGCGGAAGTGGCGCTGGTGATCGGCGGCGGCAACATCTTCCGCGGCGCCGGCCTAGCCGCCGGCGGCATGGACCGGGTCACCGGCGACCACATGGGCATGCTGGCCACCGTCATCAACGCGCTGGCGATGCAGGACGCGCTGGAAAAGCTCGGCGCCAAGGTGCGGGTGATGAGCGCGATCAAGATCAACGACGTGTGCGAGGACTTCATCCGCCGCCGCGCGATCCGCCACCTGGAAAAGGGCCGCATCGCGATCTTCGCCGCCGGCACCGGCAATCCGTTCTTCACCACCGACTCCGGCGCGGCGCTGCGCGCGATCGAGATCGGCGCCGACCTGCTGCTGAAGGCGACCAAGGTCGATGGCGTGTACGACAAGGACCCGAAGAAGCACGCCGATGCGGTGCGCTTCGACAGCCTGACCTACGACGAAGTGATCGCGCGCAACCTGGAAGTGATGGACACCGCCGCCTTCGCGCTGGCCCGCGACAGCGACCTGCCGCTGCGCATCTTCAACATGGGCCAGCCCGGCGAGCTGCTGAAGATCCTGCATGGCGCGGAGATCGGGACGCTGGTCAAGGGACGTAGCTGAGAGGCCGGGATTCGGGATTCGGGATTGGGGATTGGGGAATCGCAAGAGCGTTGCGCGCTGCAACATCGACGCGAGGCTACTTCCCCGCGGCGCGCGGTTGAGTCAATCGTGCTGGGGAACTGCCTTTGCCATTCCCCATTCCCGATTCCCCATTCCCAGCAGGCTATAATCGTCCGATTCAGATTCAGCACGGACACCGGCGATGCTCAACGAAATCAAACAAGACGCACAGACCCGCATGGCCAAGAGCATCGATGCGCTGCGCCATACGCTCATCAAGGTGCGTACCGGCCGCGCTTCGACCGCTCTGGTCGAACACCTGAAAGTCAATTACTACGGCTCGGAAATGCCGCTGAGCCAGGTCGCCAGCGTGGCCGTGGCCGATGCCCGCTCGCTGACCATCAGCCCGTGGGAAAAGCAGATGGTCAGCGCGGTGGAGAAGGCGATCCTGGCCTCGGACCTGGGCCTGACCCCGAACACCTCCGGCACCACCATCCGCCTCAACCTGCCCGCGCTGACCGAAGAACGCCGCCGCGAGCTGTCCAAGGTCGTGCATAGCGAAGGCGAGGACAGCAAGGTCGCGATCCGCAACATCCGCCGCGACGCCAACCAACAGATCAAGGATCTGCTGAAGGACAAGAATGTCACCGAGGACGAGGCCCGCGCCGCCGAGGATGACATCCAGAAGCTGACCGACAAGGCGATCAAGGACGTCGACGACGTGGTCAAGGGCAAGGAACAGGAACTGATGGCGGTCTGAGCCTGCGCCTCGCGGCCATGCCTTCGGACCCCTCTTCCATGTCCCTGCCCCGCCACATCGCCATCATCATGGATGGCAACGGCCGCTGGGCGCAGCGCCGCCGCCGGCCGCGCGTGATCGGCCACCGCGCCGGCGCGCGCGCGGTCAACCGCACCATCGACTTCTGCCTGGAGCGCGGCATCCCCGCGCTGACCCTGTTCGCCTTCTCCAGCGAGAACTGGGGCCGGCCGCAGGAAGAAGTGGACGCGCTGATGAAGCTGTTCCTGCACGCGCTGGATCGCGAGGTCGAGGAACTGCAGCGGCGCGGCGTGCGCGTGCGCTTCATCGGCGACCGTTCGCGCTTCGCGCCGTCGCTGCGCCAGCGCATGGCCCAGGCCGAAGCCGGCACCGAGCACAACCAGGCCCTGCACCTGTCGATTGCGGCCAGCTATGGCGGCCGCCAGGACATCGCGCAGGCCGCGCGGGCGCTGGCCGAAGAGGTCGCGGCCGGACGCCTGCGCCCCGAGCAGATCGACGAGAACATGCTGTCGGCGCACATGGCGCTGGCCGACCTGCCGCCGCCGGACCTGTTCATCCGCACCGGCGGCGACGTGCGCATCAGCAATTTCCTGCTGTGGCAGCTGGCCTACACCGAACTGTGGTTCACCGAGACCCTCTGGCCCGAGTTCGGCGCCGAGGTGCTGCAACAAGCCCTGGACGACTACGCCAGCCGCGAGCGGCGTTTCGGCCTGACCAGCGCGCAAGTCGCCCCGGCGACGGAGAACACATCCGCATGACCCGTACCCGTGTCATCGCCGCGCTGATCATGGCCCCGCTGGCCATTTGCGCCATCCTGCTGCTGCCGACGCAATGGCTGGCGGCCCTGGCCGCGCTGATCTTCCTGATCGGCCTGTGGGAGTGGCTGAAGCTGGCGGAGGTCGACGACACCTTGCCGCGCACCATCCTGCTGGTGCTGAACCTGCTGCTGATGGTGCTGCTGGTGTGGGCCTCGGCCGGCTCGCTGGTGCTGTTCCAGCTGACCACCCTGGTCGGCGTCGGCTGGTGGTGCGTGGCGCTGCTGTGGCTGCGCTTCTTCCAGTTCGGCTCCGACCACGCCACCTACGCGCGGGTGTTCAAGCTCGCTGCCGGCACCCTGGCGATCGTCCCGGCCTGGGCCGCGCTGGGCCTGATCCATGCCAGCGAGCCGAACGGGCACCGCTGGCTGCTGACCGCGCTGGTCACGGTGTGGGCCGCCGATTCCGGCGCCTATTTCGCCGGGCGCCAGTTCGGCAAGCACAAGCTGGCGCCGCGGATCAGCCCCAACAAGACCGTCGAAGGCCTGATCGGCGGACTGCTGGCCGGCCTGATCTGCGCCGCCGGCTTCGGCTGGCTGGCCGGGGTCACCCTGCCGCAGCTGCCCGGCCTGCTGATCGTGGCCGCGGTCAGCGTGCTGGCCTCGGTGGTCGGCGACCTGTTCGAGAGCCTGCTCAAGCGCCATGTCGGTGCCAAGGACTCGGGCAACGTGATCCCCGGCCATGGCGGCGTGCTGGACCGCGTCGACGGCGTGCTGGCGGCGCTGCCGATCTTCGCGCTGGGTAAAGAGATCTTCGGATTCTGAACATGGCCGACGCCGTCCGCTCCATCGCCGTGCTCGGCGCCACCGGCTCGATCGGCGCCTCCGCGCTGGACGTGATCGCGCGCCACCCGCAGCGGCTGCGCGCCAGCGTGCTGGCCGCCGGCAGCAACGTCGCCGGGCTGCTGGCGCTGTGCGCCGCGCACCGGCCGGCGCACGCGGTGATCGCCGACCCGGCCCTGTACCCGGCGCTGCGCGACGGCCTGCGCGACGCCGGGTTGCGCACCGAAGCGCATGCCGGCGCCGCCGCGCTGGAGCAACTGGTGGCCAGCGACGCCTGCGACAGCGTGGTCGCCGCCATCGTCGGCGCCGCCGGCCTGGCCTCGACCCTGGCCGCGGCCCGCGCCGGCAAGCGCCTGCTGCTGGCCAACAAGGAATCGCTGGTGCTGGCCGGCGAACTGGTCACCGCCACGGCCGCCGCGGCCGGCGCCGAAATCATCCCGATCGACAGCGAACACAGCGCGATCTTCCAGTGCCTGCGCTCGCGCCAGACCGGCGCCGAAGTGCGGCGGGTGCTGCTGACCGCTTCCGGCGGCCCGTTCCGCGGCTGGGACCGCAGCCGGCTGCAGGGCGTGACCCCGGCGCAGGCGGTGGCGCATCCGAAGTGGTCGATGGGCCCGAAGATCTCGGTCGACTCGGCCACCCTGATGAACAAGGGCCTGGAAGTGATCGAGGCGCACCACCTGTTCGCGCTGCCGCCTTCGCGCATCGAGGTGCTGGTGCACCCGCAGAGCCTGGTGCACTCGCTGGTGGAGTTCATCGACGGTTCCACCTTGGCGCAGATGGGTTTGCCGGACATGCGTACCACCCTGGCGGTGGGTTTGGGCTGGCCGCAGCGGATCGAATCCGGGGTCGCCGGACTTGACCTGCTGGCCCATGGCCGCCTGGACTTCGAACCCGCGGACCTGGACGCCTTCCCCTGCCTGGGCCTGGCCTGGCGCGCGATGCAGGTCGGCGGCAGCGCCCCGGCGATCCTGAATGCGGCCAACGAAGTGGCTGTTTCAGCTTTTCTTCAGGGCCGTATCGGTTTCCTATCGATTCCTGCGCTGGTCGAGAACGCCCTGACCGTGCTGCCCGCGGGCGCGGCCGACTCCCTGGACGCGCTGCTGGCGGCGGACGCGCAATCGCGCAAGATCACCGAACTCGCCATTGCCCGCCAGCCTGCCCATGTCTGACACGCACGCCCCTATGAGCCACGCGCATGGGTGACTTCATCGGGTCCGTCTGGTGGATGATCGTCAGCCTGGGCATCCTGGTGACCTTCCACGAGTTCGGCCACTTCTGGGTCGCCCGCCGCTGCGGGGTCAAGGTGCTGCGCTTCTCGGTGGGCTTCGGCAAGCCGCTGTGGTCGTACTACGACCGCCACGGCACGGAGTTCGCGATCGCCGCGATTCCGCTGGGCGGCTACGTGAAGATGCTCGACGAACGCGAGGGCGAGGTCGCCCCGGCCGAGCGCGACCGGGCCTTCAACAGCAAGAGCGTGTGGCAGCGCATCGCCATCGTCGCCGCCGGCCCGATCGCCAATCTGGTGCTGTGCGTGGCGCTGCTGTGGGCGATGTTCGTGATTGGCAAGCAGGATTACGCGGCGGTGGTCGGCCGCGCCGAGGGCCTGGCGCTGCAGGCCGGGCTGCAGCCTGGCGAGCGCATCGTGCGCATCGGCAAGCGCGAGGTCTCCAGCTGGAGCGATGCCAGCATGCAGCTGACCGTGGCGGCGATGGACGCCGCCGACGTGCGCATCCAGACCGAGGACACGCGCGACGGCGCCAGCCGCGTGCATACGCTGCGCCTGTCGCAGCTGCCTGCCGGCTTCGACGAACAGCAGGTGCCGCGCCTGGCCGGCCTCACCTGGCGGTTCAGCCTGCAGCCGGCGATCGTCGCCAAGGTGACCCCGGGTTCGGCGGCCGATGGCGTGCTGCGCCCCGGCGACCTCATCCTGGCGGTGGATGGCGCCGCGGTCGCCGGTGCCGACCAGGTTGCGCCGCAGGTCCGGGCGCTGGCCAAGAACGGCGGCAGCGGCCTGGTCGAGGTCGAGCGCAACGGCGAACGGCTGGCGCTGGAGGTGCGTCTCACCCCCAGCAAGGACCCGCGCCTGAAGGGCCTGTCGCTGGGCGTGGACCTCGGCCAGGAGGACCGCCCGCCGCCGGCGTTCGACGCCAAGCTGCAGTACGGCCCGCTGGCGGCGATCCCGGTCGCGTTCCGCGAAACCGGCAAGCTGGCCGGGGATACCCTGGGGCTGATCCGGCGCATGCTGACCGGACAGGCCTCGATCAAGAACGTGTCCGGGCCGATCACCATCGCCAAGGTGGCCAACGTCTCGGCCCAGCAGGGGCCGGACTGGTTCCTGTATTTCCTGGCGCTGCTGTCGCTGAGCCTGGCGATCATGAACCTGCTGCCGATTCCAATCTTGGACGGCGGGCACTTGCTGTATTACCTTATTGAGTTGGTCAAGGGCAGCCCGCTGAGCGAGCGTGCCATGGCTGCGGGGCAGTTCGTCGGTCTGACGATGCTGGCCGGGCTGATGGGGTTGGCGTTTTACAACGACATCTTCGGCCAGGTCCTGCGATGAACCCGATGCTGATCCACTCGACCCCGCTGTCGTCGTCTTACGCCGGCGCCCATGCAACAACGATATCGACCTCTACCGGACGTGACATGACGAGATTTCCCACTCGCCGCCTGCTAGCCCTCGCCCTTGCCGCCAGCCTCAGCTTGCCGGTTCTGGCCCAGGCGACGGAGCCCTTCACCGCCAGCGACATCCGCGTCGACGGGTTGCAACGCATCTCCTCCGGCACCGTGTTCACCTATCTTCCGGTGGAACGCGGCGACACGGTCGACGACGCCAAGGTCGGCGAAGCGATCCGCGCGCTGTACCGCACCGGCTTCTTCGAGGACGTGCAGGTCGATCGCCAGGGCAACATCCTGGTGGTCACGGTCAAGGAACGTCCGGCGATCAACAAGCTGACCGTCACCGGCAACAAGGACATCAAGAGCGAAGAGCTGCTCAAGGGCCTGTCCGACATCGGCCTGACCGAGGGCGGTACCTTCGACCGGCTGAGCCTGGACCGGGTGACCCAGGAACTGACCCGCCAGTACAACAACCGCGGCAAGTACAACGTCGAGATCACCCCGACGGTGAGCCCGCTGGACCGCAACCGGGTCGACGTGGCGATCGCGATCAAGGAAGGCAAGGCCGCCAAGATCCAGCACGTCAACCTGATCGGCACCGAGAAGTTCGCCACCGACGACATCCTGGAGAACTGGGAGTCGCGCGAGCACAACTGGCTGTCGTGGTACCGCCGCGACGACCAGTACTCCAAGGAAAAGCTGTCCGGCGACCTGGAGAAACTCAACTCCTGGTACCTGGACCGCGGCTACGTCGATTTCAGCGTCGATTCCACCCAGGTGGCGATCAGCCCCGACAAGCGCGACATGTACCTGACCGCCGGCATCACCGAGGGCGAGCAGTACAAGATCTCCGACATCAAGGTCACCGGCGACACCGTGCTGCCGCAGGAAGAGGTCGAGAAGCTGGTGATCCCGAAGCCGGGCGACACCTTCTCGCGCGCGCTGCTGGAATTCAGCTCCGACGCGATCACCAACACCTTGAGCAACATCGGCTACGCCTTCGCCAAGGTCAACCCGGTCCCCACCACCGACCGCGAGAAGCGCACCGTCGCGATCAATCTGCAGGTGGTGCCGGGCCCGCGCGTGTCGGTCCGCCGCATCGTGTTCAAGGGCAACACCCGCACCTCCGACGAAGTGCTGCGCCGCGAGATGCGCCAGTTCGAGAACAGCTGGTACTCGCAGGCCGCGATCGACCGTTCCAAGGTCCGCCTGCAGCGCCTGGGCTACTTCGAAGCGGTGGACGTGGAAACGCCGCCGGTGCCGGGCAGCAACGACAAGGTCGACGTGGTCTACAGCGTCAAGGAAACCACCTCGGGCAGCTTCACCTTCGGCCTGGGCTATTCGCAGACCTACGGCGTCACCACCTCGATCCAGCTGTCGCAGAACAACTTCCTGGGCGGCGGCAACCGCGTCTCGGTGGACGCCTCGCGCAGCAGCTACCAGGAGCGCTACGCGTTCTCCTACACCAACCCGTTCTTCACCGACGACGGCGTGTCGCTGGGCTACAACATCTCCTACCGCAAGCTGGACTACTCCGACTTCGGTACCGCCCAGTACAACAGCAAGAACGGCGCGGCGCAGATGATCTTCGGCGTGCCGATCACCGAGAACGACACCGTCTCGCTGATGTTCGGCATCGACAGCAACCAGATCACCACCTATCCCGGCTACACGCCGCAGGCGATCATCAACTACATCGACGCGATCGGGCAGAAGACCTTCCACGCCTGGCGCAGCGAACTGGGCTGGGCGCGCGACACCCGCAACGACTACTTCATGCCGACCCGCGGCATGTACCAGCGCGTGGGCCTGGAAGCCACCCTGCCCGGCTCCACCGTCGAGTACTGGAAGCTGAACTACCAGATCTCCAAGTACTGGCCGATCATCCCGTCGATCGTGCTCAACACCCGCGCCGAGTTCGGCTACGGCGACAGCTACGGCAGCGACGTCAGCCGCACCATCACCAACGCCGACGGCACCACCCGCACGGTCACCGCGTCGGGCCTGCCGTTCTACGAGAACTTCTACGCCGGCGGCACCAACTCGGTGCGCGGCTTCGAGGACAACACCCTCGGTCCGCGTTCGGAAGCCACCGCCTCGTACAGCCGCGGGCAGCCGCTGGGTGGCTCGTTCAAGACCGTGGGCTCGGCGGAACTGTACTTCCCGAAGCTGTTCGACAGCCCTTCGGCGCGCGTCTCCGCGTTCGTCGACGTCGGCAACGTGTTCAACGGCGTCGATAACTACAAGACCAACGAACTGCGCGCCTCCACCGGCGTGGCGTTGCTGTGGCGCGCACCGGTCGGCCCGATCTCGATCAGCTACGCGCTGCCGCTGAAGAAGGAAGACAACGACGAGATCGAGCGTCTGCAGTTCACCTTTGGTGGGCAGTTCTAGGAACTGCCCACCCGCCGCCAGGGCGCTGCCCTGGTGGCCCCATGCTCCCGCTGCGCGGGAGCATGGGCCCGGGGGCTTGGCCTTCCAAATCCCCGCGCCTTCGGCGCGCCCCCTTTACTAAAGGGGGGAGCGCGTCATCGCGTTCGCGCTGACGCCCCACGATTCGCTGCGCGAATCGCGGGCCCCGGCTCGTCTTCTCCCAAATCCCCGCGCCTGTCGGCGCGCCCCCTTTACTAAAGGGGGGAGCGCGTCAACGCATTCGCGCTGACGCCCCACGATTCGCTGCGCGAATCGCGGGCCCCGGCTCGTTTTCTTCCAAATCCCCGCGCCTGTCGGCGCGCCCCCTTTACTAAAGGGGGCTTGTCTGCGGTCAGTTGGCTGCGATCTTGGCCTGGACATGACAGGTCTTTTCTGCAATCGGCGGGCGGCGGCTGACGCGGACCGCGGTGCCTGCTCGCAGGGGCAGCATGACCGTGCCGATGGCACACGGTAGAATCGCTGCGTGAATACTCCTTCCCATACCGCACACGAGATCGCCGAGCGCTTCGGCCTGCAGGTGCATGGCGACGGCGCGGTCGCCGTGCATGGCGTCGCCACGCTGGCGCATGCCGGTCCCGGCCAGCTCAGTTTCCTCGCCAATCCGCGCTATCGCGCGCAGCTCGCCGACAGCGCCGCGGCGGTGGTGGTGCTGCGCGCTGACGATGCCGAAGCCGCGCGCGGCACTGCGCTGATCGCGCGCGATCCGTACGTCGCCTTCGCCAAGATCGCCGCGCTGTTCGACGTGGCGCCGGCGCGTCCGCCCGGCATCCATCCCAGCGCCAGCATCGACCCCAGCGCGCAGATCGCCGCCGGCGCGCATATCGGCGCCTTCGTCAGCATCGGCGCGCGCAGCGTGATCGGCGACGGCTGCGTGATCGGTCCGGGCTGCGTGATCGGCGACGATTGCCAGGTCGGCGACGGCTGCGAACTGATCGCCCGCGTCACCCTGGTCACCCGCGTGCGCCTGGGCAAGCGCGTGCGCATCCATCCCGGCGCGGTGCTCGGCGCCGATGGCTTCGGCCTGGCGATGGACGCCGGCCACTGGATCAAGGTGCCGCAGCTCGGCGGCGTGACGATCGGCGACGATTGCGAGATCGGCGCCAACGCCTGCGTCGATCGCGGCGCGCTGGAAGACACCACGCTTGAGGAAGACGTGCGCCTGGACAACCTGGTGCAGGTCGCGCACAACGTGCACATCGGCGCGCACAGCGCGATCGCCGGCTGCACCGGCATCGCCGGCAGCGCCAAGATCGGCCGCTACTGCATGCTCGGCGGCGCGGTCGGCGTGGTCGGCCACCTGGAAATCTGCGACAAGGTGGTGATCACCGGCAAGTCGGTGGTGCGCAATTCCATCCATGAGCCGGGCGAATATTCCTCCGGCACTCCGTTGACCGACAACCGCACGTGGCGCAAGAACGCCGCGCGCTTCAAGCAGCTCGATGCCCTGGCCCGTCGCATCCTGTCTGTAAGCAAGGAGAAGCAATGAGCCACGACCAGACCCTGCCGGACATCCTGCAGATCCAGAAGTTGATCCCGCACCGCTACCCGTTCCTGCTGGTGGACAAGGTGGTGTCGCTCGACTTCGAGAACCGCAAGATCGTCGCGCACAAGAACGTCAGCGTGAACGAGCCGTTCTTCCAGGGCCATTTCCCCGGCCAGCCGATCATGCCCGGCGTGCTGATCATCGAGGCGCTGGCCCAGGCCGGCGGGATACTGACCCAGCTCGCGCTAGGCCGCGATGCGCAGTCCAAGCTGTTCTACATGGTCAAGGTCGACAACGCCCGCTTCAGCAGCCAGGTGGTGCCCGGCGATGTGCTCGAGCTGCACGTGCAGATCAAGCGGGTGATCCGCAACATGGCCGTGTACTACGGCGAAGCCAAGGTGGACGGCAAGGTCGTCGCCTGCGCCGAGGTGCTGTGCGCCGGCACCCGCGAATGAGCCAGGCAGGAGACCTGCAATGAGCGACAACGCCCCTCTCATCCATCCCACCGCGGTGATCGACCCGTCGGCGACGCTGGCGGCGGACGTGCGCGTCGGCGCCTTCACCCTGATCGGCGCCGAGGTCGAGATCGGCGAAGGCAGCGTGATCGGCCCGCACTGCAGCATCGTCGGCCCGACCAAGATCGGCCGCGGCAACCACCTGGTCGGCCACGTCGCGCTGGGCGGCGATCCGCAGGACAAGAAATTCGCCGGCGAACGCACCGAACTGGTGGTCGGCGACCGCAACGTGATCCGCGAGTTCGTCACCGTCAGCCGCGGCACCGGCAACGGCGGCGGCATCACCCGCGTCGGCAGCGACAACTGGTTCCTGGCCTACACCCACGTCGCCCACGACTGCGTGGTCGGCGACCATTGCGTGTTTTCCAACAACACCACCCTGGCCGGGCATGTCGAAGTCGGCGACCACGTGATCATCAGCGGCTTCGCCGGCGCGCACCAGTTCTGCCGCATCGGCGATCACGCCTTCCTCGGCATGGGCGCGCTGATCAATGGCGACGTGCCGCCGTTCACCATGGTCGGCGGCAACTCGCTGGGACGCCCGCGCGGCATCAACAGCGAAGGCCTCAAGCGCCGCGGTTTCGACACCGAACGCCTGGCCGCGATCAAGCGCGCCTACCGCGCGCTGTACGTGGCCGGCCTGCCGCTGGCCGAGGCCAAGCAGCAGTTGGCGGTGCTGGCCGAAAGCAGCGAGGACGTGCGCGCGATGCTGGAATTCATCGAAGCCAGCGAGCGGCCGTTGTTGCGATGAGTGCCGGGAATGGGGAATCGGGAATGGGGAATGGGAAGAGCGGTAGCCCGCCCGGCCACGGTCCCGCTCTTGCCTCACCCATTCCCCATTCCCCATTCCCGATTCCCGGCGCAGCAGCCAAGCTGCGCATCGCCCTGGTCGCCGGCGAAGCCTCCGGCGATCAGCTCGGCGCCGGGCTGATCGAGGCGCTGCGCGCGCGCTATCCGGATGCCGAATTCGCCGGCATCGGCGGCGATGCGATGCGCAACGCCGGTTGCCAGACCTGGTTCGATGCCAGCGAACTGGCGGTGATGGGACTGATGGAGGTGCTGCGGCATCTGCCGCGGCTGCTGAAACTGCGCCGCGAGCTGCGCCAGCGCCTGCTGGACTGGCGCCCGGACGTGTTCGTTGGCATCGATGCGCCCGACTTCAACCTCGGCGTGGAGCGCTGGCTCAAGCAGCGCGGCATCCGCACCGTGCATTACGTGAGCCCGTCGGTGTGGGCCTGGCGCGAGCGGCGCGCGGCCAAGATCGGCGCCAGCGCCGACCGGGTGCTGTGCCTGTTCCCGATGGAACCGCCGATCTACGCCAGGCATGGCGTGGATGCGCGCTTCGTCGGCCACCCGATGGCCGACGCGATCGCGCTGGACGAGGATCGCGATGCGGCGCGCGCCGAACTCGGCCTGCCGGCCGGCGCGACCGTGCTGGCGGTGCTGCCGGGCAGCCGCCTGGGCGAGATCGGCCGGCTCGGCGATACCTTCTTCGCCGCCGCCTGGCAGGTACTGCAGCAGACGCCGGGCGCGCACGTGGTGGTGCCGGCGGCCAATCCCGCATGCAAGGCCTTGCTGGCCGAGCAGCTGTCGCGCTCGGCGTTGCCGGTGGTGTATTCGCACCTGCTCGACGGCCAGGCCCGCACCGCCCTGCTCGCCGCCGACGTGGTGCTGCTGGCGTCCGGCACCGCGACGCTGGAGGCGATGCTGGTGAAGCGGCCGATGGTGGTCGGCTACAAGGTCGCGCCGCTGACCTACCGCATCGTCAAGGCGCTGGGCCTGCTGAAGGTCGACCGCTACGCGCTGCCCAACATCCTCGCCGGCCTCGACCTGGCGCCGGAACTGATGCAAGACGCCTGCACCCCGGACGCGCTCGCCGCCGCGCTGCTGCACTGGCTGCGCGACCCGCAGGCGGTGGCCGCGCTGCAGCCCGAGTACGCGCGCCTGCACCAGTTGCTGCGCCAGGACGCCTCGGCGCGTGCGGCCGACGCGGTGCTCGAGTTGCTTGGGGGCCGGGATTCGGGAGTGGGGATTCGGGATTCGGGACAAGCAACGGCATGAAGCGCTCCGATCCCCCATCGCCGCAGCGGGAACTGCTCTGCGAATCCCCAATCCCGAATGCCGAATCCCGGCTGTTCTACGCCGGCGTCGACGAAGCCGGGCGCGGGCCGCTGGCCGGGCCGGTGGCGGTGGCCGCGGTGGTGTTCGATCCGGCGCGCACCCGCATCAACGGCCTGGACGATTCCAAGCAGCTGACCGCCGCGCGCCGCGAGACGCTGTACGCGCGCATCGTCGAGCGCGCGCTGGCCTGGCAGGTGGTGCTGATCGAGGCCGAGGAGATCGACCGGCTGAACATCTACCAGGCCACCATGCTGGGCATGCGCCGTGCGGTCGAAGGCGTGGCGCACGTGGCAGGGTTCGCGCGCATCGACGGCAACCGGGTGCCCAAGGGCCTGCCCTGCGCCGCCGAGGCGCTGATCGGCGGCGACGGCCTGGACCGCGCGATCATGGCCGCCTCGATCGTGGCCAAGGTCACTCGCGACCGCATCATGCAACGCCTGCACGAACAGCATCCGCACTACGGCTTCGACCTGCACAAGGGCTACGCCACCCCGGCGCACCTGGCCGCGCTGGCCGCGCACGGCCCATGCGCGCAGCATCGGCGCAGCTTCGCGCCGGTCAGGATGGCGCTGGCGGGCCGGGAGTCGGAAGTGGAGATTCGGGATTCGATGGAGTCACTGCAACTCGCTTAGACGTGCAAGCTGGATCTGCAGCGACGGTACGCGGCGCAGCACTGCCTGAGACCGCGACGAATCCCCAATCCCGACTCCCGAATCCCGGCTGTCAAGCCTTGCCCGTCCCCGCCCTCGCCGCTAACCTGCCCAGGCATCGTTCTGGTTCCGCATGTCCACTTCCCGCTTCGCTCATCTGCACGTCCACACCGAGTTCTCGCTGGCGGATTCGACCATCCGTGTGCCCGAGAAACCGGATCAGGCCGACCCGAAGAAAGCCAAGCAGGCCAACCTGCTCAGCCGTGCGGTCGAACTGGAGTTGCCCGCGCTCGCGGTCACCGACCTGAACAACCTGTTCGCGCTGGTCAAGTTCTACAAGGCCGCCGAAGGCGTGGGCATCAAGCCGATCGCCGGCGCCGACCTGATGATCGCCGACAGCGCCGCCGAGACGCCGTGGCGGCTTACCGTGCTGTGCCGCAACCGCGACGGCTACCTGAGCCTGTCGCGCCTGCTGACCCGTGCCTGGCTGGAAGGCCAACGCAACGAAGGCGGCGTGGCGATCCGCCCGGAGTGGCTGCAGACCGGCAGCGACAACCTGTTCGCGCTGGCCGGGCGCGACAGCCTGGCCGGGCGCCTGGCCAGCGAAGGTCGCCACGACCTGGCCGAGCAGCAACTGGCCGACTGGCAACGCATCTTCGGCGACGGCCTGCACCTGGAACTGACCCGCACCGGCCGCGACGGCGAGGAAGCGTTCAACCAGTTCGCGCTGCACGCCGCCGGCACCCGCGGCCTGCCGGTGGTGGCCAGCAACGACGTGCGCTTCCTGTACGCCAGCGACTTCGCCGCGCACGAAGCGCGCGTGTGCATTTCCTCCGGCCGCGTGCTCGACGATCCCAAGCGCCCGCGCGACTACAGCGACCAGCAATACCTGAAGTCGTCGGAGGAAATGGCCGCGCTGTTCGCCGACATTCCCGACGCGCTCGACAACACCCTGGCGCTGGCGCAGCGCTGCAACATCGAGATGCAGCTGGGCACCTATTTCCTGCCCGCGTATCCGGTGCCCGACAACGAGACCCTGGACAGCTGGATCCGCAGCCAGTCGCGCGACGGCCTGGCCGCGCGCCTGGAGAAGAATCCGCTGGCGCCGGGCAAGACCCGCCAGGACTACGTCGACCGGCTCGAGTTCGAGCTGGACACGATCATCAAGATGGGCTTCCCCGGCTACTTCCTGATCGTGGCCGACTTCATTCAGTGGGGCAAGAACCAGGGCATCCCGATCGGCCCGGGCCGCGGCTCCGGCGCCGGCTCGCTGGTGGCGTGGGCGCTGCAGATCACCGACCTGGATCCGCTGCCGTACAACCTGCTGTTCGAGCGCTTCCTCAATCCCGAACGCGTGTCGATGCCCGACTTCGACATCGACTTCTGCATGGACCGCCGCGACGAGGTCATCGACTACGTCGCGCGCAAGTACGGGCGCGACCGGGTCAGCCAGATCATCACCTACGGCACCATGGCGGCCAAGGCGGTGGTGCGCGACTGCGGCCGCGTGCTCGGCTTCCCGTACGGCCTGGTCGACGGCGTGGCCAAGCTGATCCCCAACATCCTCGGCATCACGCTGAAGGACGCGATGGGCGAAGGCAAGGACAGCGAGATGGCCTCGCCGGAGCTGATCCAGCGCTACCAGAGCGAGGACGACGTCCGCGACCTGATGGATCTGGCGCGGCAGCTGGAGGACCTGACCCGCAACGCCGGCAAGCACGCCGGCGGCGTGGTCATCGCGCCGACGCCGCTGTCCGACTTCTGCCCGCTGTTCGCCGAACACGACGTCGACAACCTGGGCAAGAACCCGGTCACCCAGTTCGACAAGGACGACGTCGAGCAGGTCGGCCTGGTCAAGTTCGACTTCCTCGGCCTGCGCACGCTGACCATCATCGACTGGGCGGTGAAGGCGATCAACGTGCGCCATGCGCGCGCCGGCATCCCGCCGGTGGACATCACCGCGCTCCCGCTCGACGACGCGCCCACCTACAAGGGCATCTTCGCCTCGGGCAACACCGGCGCGGTGTTCCAGTTCGAATCCTCGGGCATGCGCCGGCTGCTGAAGGATGCCAAGCCCGACCGCTTCGAAGACCTGATCGCGCTGGTGTCGCTGTACCGCCCCGGCCCGATGGACCTGATCCCGGACTTCAACGCGCGCAAGCACGGCCAGCAGGAAATCATCTACCCCGATCCGCGCACCGAAGCGATCCTGAAAGACACCTACGGCATCATGGTGTACCAGGAGCAGGTGATGCAGATGGCGCAGATCGTCGGCGCCTACTCGCTGGGCGGCGCCGACCTGTTGCGCCGCGCGATGGGCAAGAAAGTGCCGGCGGAGATGGCCAAGCACCGCGAGATCTTCCGCGAGGGCGCGGCCAAGGGCGGCGTCGGCGAGGCCAAGGCCGACGAAATCTTCGACCTGATGGAGAAGTTCGCCGGCTACGGCTTCAACAAGTCGCACGCCGCCGCCTACGCGCTGGTCAGCTATCAGACCGCGTGGCTGAAGCGGCACTACCCGGCCGAGTTCATGGCCGCGACGCTGTCCTCGGACATGGACAACACCGACAAGGTGGTCGGCTTCCTCGACGAGGTGCGCAACCTCGGCCTGACAGTGCTGCCGCCGCGGCTCAACGCCTCGGCGTACATGTTCGAAGCGGCCACGCCGGACACCATCCAGTACGGCCTGGGCGCGATCAAGGGCGTGGGCCGCGGCGCCTGCGAGGCGATCGTGGCCGAGCGCGAGCGCGGCGGCGAATACGCCTCGCTGCTGGATTTCTGCACCCGCGTGGAATCGGCCAAGCTCAACAAGCGCACCCTGGAAGCGCTGATCAACGCCGGCGCGATGGACGGGCTGGGCAGCAACCGCGCCACGCTGATGTTGCAGCTGCCGGAGGTGATGAAGGCCACCGAGCAGATGGCGCGCGAGCGCGCCTCCGGGCAGAACTCGCTGTTCGGCGGCGCCGACACCAGCGCCCCGGCGCTGCACCTGGATCTGTCGGAAAGCAAGGAATGGCCGCTGGGCCAGTTGCTGACCGGCGAGCGCGAGACGCTGGGCTTCTACCTCAGCGGCCATCCGTTCGATCCCTACCGCGAGGAAGTGCGCGAGCTGGTCGGCTGCGACCTGAGCGCGCTGGAAAAGATCTGCGCGCAATTCGGCGGCGGGCGCGGCGGTGGCGGCGACGGCGAAAAACGCGCCTGGCGCCCGGAAACCAGCGCGATCCTCGCCGGCCAGGTGGTCGGCGTGCGGCGCAAGGGCGACAGCCAGGTGTTCGTGCAACTCGAGGACGGCCGCGGCCGGGTCGAGTGCAGCGCGTTCACCGACGCCATCGCCGAGTTCGGCCACCTGCTCACCCGCGACCGCATCCTGATCGTCAAGGGCGGCGTGCGCGAGGACGAATTCAACGGCGGCTATGCGATGCGCATCCGCCAGTGCTGGGACTACGAACAGATCTGCACCCACCACGCGCAGCGCCTGTCGCTGCGCCTGGATCTGCGCCAGCGCAGCACCTGGCAGCGCATCGACGCGCTGCTGGCGCGCCACCGCCCCGGCAAGACGCCGCTGCGCCTGGACCTGCTGCTGCAATCCGAACACGGCGCCGTCGCCGGCATGCTCGACCTCAACGGCAACCACGCGGTGCGCGTGGACCCGCAACTGCTGGACACCCTGCGCGCCGATCCGGGCGTGCGCGCGGTGAAGGTCAAGTACAACCCGCCGTGGGCTTGAACGGCCGGGATTTGGGATTGGGGATTCGGGATTCGAAAAAGCCGGGCAACTCTTGCCGCTGCGGACAGCGCGGATCCCGCTCCCACGAATCCCCAATCCCGAATCCCCAATCCCGGCACTCAAACCGCACGGCCCCGTACGGGTGCCGGACATCGGTTCGGCTAAACTGCGCCCCTTACGTTCACGACGGCCTCCAATGAATCCGAACTACCTCGACTTCGAGCAACCCATCGCCGATCTGGAAGCCAAGATCCAGGAACTGCGCAACGCCAGCACCGGCCCGGCGGTCAACGTCGAGACCGAGGTGCGCGCGCTGCAGGACAAGCTGCGGGTGCGCACCGCGCAGATCTTCCGCGACCTGTCGTCGTGGCAGATCTCGCAGCTGGCGCGGCATCCGCAGCGTCCGTACACGCTGGACTACATCAACGTGTTCTGCGACGAATTCCAGGAACTGGCCGGCGACCGCGCGTTCGCCGACGACAAGGCGATCGTCGGCGGCCTGGGCCGCATCGACGGGCGCCCGGTGGTCATCATCGGCCACCAGAAGGGCCGCGACACCAAGACCAAGGTCGCGCGCAACTTCGGCATGCCGCGTCCGGAGGGCTACCGCAAGGCGCTGCGGCTGATGAAGCTGGCCGAGCGCTTCAAGCTGCCGCTGCTGACCTTCATCGACACCCCCGGCGCCTATCCGGGCATCGGCGCGGAAGAACGCGGGCAGAGCGAGGCGATCGCGCGCAATCTGCTGGAGATGGCCGAACTGAAAGTGCCGGTGATCTGCACCGTGATCGGCGAAGGCGGCTCCGGCGGCGCGCTGGCGATCGGCGTCGGCGACCGCACGCTGATGCTGGAGTACGGCACCTATTCGGTGATCTCGCCGGAAGGCTGCGCCTCGATCCTGTGGAAGGACGCCGGCAAGGCCAAGGACGCCGCCGAGCAACTGGGCCTGACCGCCAAGCGCCTGTCCGCGCTGGGCCTGGTCGACAAGGTGGTGCGCGAGCCGATCGGCGGCGCGCACCGCAACCCCACGCAGATGGCCAAGCGCCTGAAGGCGGTGCTGCTCAACGAACTGGACGCGCTGGAAAAGCTGCCGGTCGAGCAACTGCTGCAGAAGCGCTACGAGCGCCTGCGCGGCTACGGGGCGTACGAAGCGGCCTGATCGCGACACAAGGAAGCGTTGTCCATGAATCCCATCGTCCTGCTGTCGCTGGCCTTGCAGCTGGCCTGCTGCGTGCACGTGGTGCGCAGCGGCCGCCCGCTGTACTGGATCTTCATCCTGCTGATCTTTTCGTATCTGGGGATCCTGATCTACGTGATCGCCGAACTGCTGCCGGAATGGCGCAACGATCCGCGCGCACGCCGCCACCTACGCAAGGTCGGCGCCACGCTCGATCCGAACCGCGACAAGCGCACCGCCGGCAATCGCCTGGAACTGGCCGACACCGTGGACAACCGCCGGCAACTGGCCGAGGTGCACCTGGACAACGGCGACTACACGCAGGCGGCCGAGGTGTTCGAGAGCGGCTTGCGCGGCATCCATCGCGACGATCCGGGGCTGCTGCTGGGCCTGGCCAAGGCCCAGTTCGGCCTGGACCAGCCGGCCGCGGTGAAAGCCACGCTGGACCGGCTGATCGCCGCCAACCCGCAGTTCCGCTCGCACGACGGCCACCTGCTCTACGCGCGCGCCACCGAGGCGCTGGGCCAGACCGACGCGGCGCTGGAAGAGTACGCCGCGCTCGCCGACGACTACCCCGGCGAAGAAGCGCGCGTGCGCTACGCGCAACTGCTGCAACGCGCCGGCCAGTCGCAGCGCGCGCGCGAAGTGTTCAACGAAGCGCTGAAGCGCTCCAGCCTGGCCCCGCGCTACTACCAGCGCGACCAACGCCAATGGATCGACCTGGCCCGCAGCGAACTAAAACAACTGGACAGCCGCAACGCCTAGCGGCCCGAGAAGAATCGGCACCGGGATTTTCAATCCCGAATCCCCAATCCCGAATCCCCGCTCAAAACGGCTTCGCCAACACCAACCAGATCACCACCAGCAACGCCAGCACCGGCACTTCGTTGAACAGGCGCAGCGCGCGCGAAGACGGCAACGCACGCGCCTGCGCCACGCCCTTGAGCCAGCGCCCGCTGAAGATGTAGTAGCCGAGCAGCAGCCCCACCAGCCCCAGCTTGGCGTGCAGCCAGCCGCTGTGGCCGGGCGCGACCATGGTCGGGAAATCGGGCAGCACCTTGTAGCCCAGCCACAACGTCAGCCCCAGCAGCAAGGCCAGGCCGAACATCATGTGGCCGAAGCGATACAGGCGCCGCCCCATCAGCACCAGCCGCGCCTGCACCTCCGGCTGCCCCGCGCTCTCGGCGATGTTGACCAGGATCCGCGGCAGGTAGAACACCGCCGCCATCCATGCGACCACGAACAGCAGGTGCAGGGACTTGATCCACAGATAGAGTTGCATGCGCTGGCTCCGGGTCGCTGGCGTAGGATGTCACGCCATTTTCGCCGATTCGCATCGCCCCCGCACGGACCACGACCCCGCATGGACAAACAGTACGACGCCGACTATTTCCAGCGCTGGTATCGCCGCGACGATATCGGCGGCAACGCGCGCCTGGCGCGCAAGGTCGCGCTCGCCGTGGCCCAGGCCGAGTACTACCTGGAACGGCCGATCCGCAGCGTGCTCGACATCGGCTGCGGCGAAGGCGCCTGGCGTGCGCCGCTGCTGAAGCTGCGGCCGAAACTGCGCTACCTGGGCTTCGACAGCAGCGCGTATGCGATCGCGCGCTACGGCCGCCATCGCGACCTGCGCCCGGCACGGTTCGGCGATTTCGCCTGGCTGCGGCCGTGCGCGCCGGTGGACCTGCTGGTGTGTTCGGACGTGCTGCACTACGTGCCCAACCGCGAATTGCGCCAGGGCCTGCCGGGCCTGGCCGAACTGTGCGGCGGCGTCGCGTTCCTGGAGACCTTCGCCAGCGAGGACGACTTCGACGGCGACCATGCCGGCTTCCAGCCGCGTCCGGCGCGCTGGTACCGGCGCCAGTTTGGTGCACTCGGGCTGCGCCCGGTCGGCAGTCATTGCTGGCTATCGCCAGCGCTGGCGGGGGATGCAGCGGCACTGGAAACGATTGGTCTGGTGCCCCATTAAGGTGCAACCACACCGGATAGGATATGCTGCACGGCAGCATACGCTCAGGATGGAAACACCGGCATGCTCTACCAGTGGCACGAACTGACCCGCAACCTGCTCGCCCCCTGGGTCCACCAGGCAGCGGCCAACGCCAAGATCTTCTCCGACGCCAATAGCCTGTGGGCCACGCTCCCGGGCGCCGAGCGTCTGGCCGCCACCAACGAACTGCTGCACCGGCTCGGCAAGGACTACGAGAAGCCGGCCTGGGCGCTGGACCATGTCGAGGTCGACGGCCACCCGCTGCCGATCGTCGAGCAGGAAGTGCTGCGCAAGCCGTTCTGCCGCCTGCTGCGCTTCAAACGCTTCAGCGACGACGCCAAGGTCGTGGCCGGGCTCAAGCAGCAGCCCGCCGTGCTGGTGGTGGCGCCGCTGTCCGGGCACCACGCCACCCTGCTGCGCGATACCGTGCGCACCCTGCTGCGCGACCACAAGGTCTACGTCACCGACTGGATCGACGCGCGCATGGTGCCGCAGAGCGACGGCGACTTCGGCCTGGACGACTACGTCAACTACGTGCAGGACTTCATCCGCCACATCGGCGCCGACAAGCTGCACGTGATCAGCGTGTGCCAGCCGACCGTGCCGGTGCTGGCCGCGGTGTCGCTGATGGCCGGACGCGGCGAGACCACGCCGCGCTCGCTGGTGATGATGGGCGGGCCGATCGACGCGCGCCGCAGCCCCACCCAGGTCAACAACCTGGCCACGCGCAATCCGCTGTCGTGGTTCGAGCACAACGTCATTCACACCGTGCCGCAGGCGTATCCGGGGCATGGACGCGCGGTGTATCCGGGCTTCCTGCAGCACACCGGGTTCCTGGCGATGAACCCCAGCCGGCACTTCATGTCGCACTGGGATTTCTACGCCGACTTGGTCAAGGGCGACCTGCAGGACGCCGAGGCGCACCGCCGCTTCTACGACGAATACAACGCGGTGCTGGACATGCCGGCGACCTACTACCTGGACACGATCCGGGTGGTGTTTCAGGAATTCCTGCTGCCGCGCGGGGAATGGGTGATCGGCGGCGAGCGCGTGGATCCGGCGGCGATCCGCGACACCGCGCTGCTCAGCATCGAAGGCGAACTGGACGACATTTCCGGCCTGGGCCAGACCGCCGCCGCGCAGGACCTGTGCACCGGCATCGCCGCGCACCGCCGCCAGCATCTGGAAGTGGAAGGCGCCGGCCATTACGGCATCTTCAGCGGCCGCCGCTGGCGCGACATCGTCTATCCGCAGGTGCGTGCGTTCATCGCCGCCAACGCATCCGCCAGCGCGCAGGCGCCGGGCGGCAACGTCACCCCGCTCAAGCGCCGCGGCAGCCGCAAGGCCGGCTGAGCGGCGTACCGCTCGCGGCCGGCAGCAGCCGGCCGCGGCGACACGATCATTGCGCCGAGCTGTGCACCAGCAGGTGCTTGGCCAGCATGCCGTGCAACTTGCCAATGCCACGCGCCAGGTGCAGCGTGGCGAACAGCAGCACGATGCCCAGCGCACTCCACAGCGGCAGCAGCCACGGCGCGCTTTCGGTGACGTTCCAGTCCACGAACATGACGTTGAACTGCTGCGGCAGGAAAAATCCCAGCGGAGCCGCCGCGAGCGCCAATCCCGTACTCAGCAGCGTGATGAACACGGTGAAGTAGAAGATTCCCAGCGGCAGCATCAGCACGAAATACAGCATCGTGGTCCAGGTCCGCGCGTCGGTGAACATCTGTCCGATGCGCCGCAGCCACGGTTGCTCGGGCGCGCTGTATAGCGGCCGCCGCGGCATGCGCTCGCCCAGCAACACCTCGACGATGCGCCCTTCCACTAGCGACAGCAGCCGCACCGAACCAAAGAACAGCACCAGCAACGGCACGCCGATGATCAGCACCAGCATGCCCAGCGAGACGCTGACCCCGGTGGTCACCCAGGTGAAGTAGAAGATGCCGGTGACCAGCGACAGCAGCATGTAGAAGAACGCGCCGTAGGCGCGCGGATCGGCGGCCACGCCGAAGAAGCGGCCGAGCAGCGACTTGCGCTTGGGCGGCGCCGGCGGCTTCAGCGCGCGGTTCACCGTGACCTCGGTGTCGCGGTAGATCGCAGCCACCTCCTCCGGCGCGCCGTAGCTGCCGGCCACCTCGGCGATGACCTCGGCCTCGCTCTTGCCGGCCTGCTCGGCCAGCTCGGCGCGCAGGTATTCCTCCGCGTCGTACAACGCGTCTTGGACCAGCGCCGGATCGGCGCCGGCCAGCGCCGCGCGCAGTTGCGCCAGGTAGTCGGGAATGGTGGCCGGCAACGGCCGCGCCTGGAGTTGTTCGCTGCTCATTCTGAAATCCCCTTCAGGACGGAATCGACGGAATCGCGAGTGGCGCGCCACGCCGCGGCCCACTGCTGCAAGGTGGCGTGGCCGGGTTCGGTGATGCGGTAGTAGCGCCGCGGCGGCCCGGCCACCGACGGTTCGACATGGCTGGACAGCAGCCCGGCCGCTTCCAGGTTGCGCAGCACCGGATACAGCGCGCTCTGCTTGCCGCTGAGCACGCCCTCGCCGACTTTTTCCAGGCGCTTGGCGATCAGGTAGCCGTACAGGGGTTCCTTGGCCTCGGCCAGCACCGCCAGCAGCGCGAGCGACACGGTGCCCGCACTCAGCTCCTTCTGGAACTTCTTCAGCTGCGCATCCGGCTCGACCATGACCGCTCCCCCACTAGGTTGGAATGCATACTAGTGTTGAGTTGGGTATAGCGAATGTGCCGGTAGTCATGGCAGGCATAACGAACGCCTGACGCATCGGCAACATCGGCCCGTCTATCCTCCGCGCCGCTTGCGCCGTCAGGCGCTATCCAGGAGGAATGCATGAATTCAACGACGCCCCCCGCCCAGGCTACGGATCCCACCTTCGCCAGCGCCGGCAGCAGTCGCAGTGCCGGTCCATTGAAGTGGAATCCAGCCGACGGCAGCGTCAGCGCGGAGCACACCGAATCGCGCGTACTGGGGCGCACCTGGCCGATCGAGCACCGGCTTGTCGCCACCCAGAGCGTGGGCGCCAGCCGGCGCACTGCCGACGGCAAAACCGAGTTCGGCCTGGAGATGGAATTCCGCCAGGGCCACCAGCTCGACGCCGCCACCACCGGCCGCAACGCGGCGAGCGTCAGCAGCACGACCCAGCTCGGCGAGCGCGCGCGCTACAGCGTCAAGCTGCCCGGCGATGCCGGTGTCGAGGCCGCGCGTGCGGTCAATCCGTTCGATCCGCTCACCATCCCGGTCGGCGGCAGCGTCAAGCTCGATGGCCAGGCCTTTGCCCGCACCTCGCTGGAGAGCTCGTTCCGCAACTTCGCCAGCAGCAGCGAACACACCGATGCGGCGGGCGTCAGCTATGCCGCGGAGCGGCTGGACGCCTACCACGTGCGCGTGGCCACAGGACCGACCGCGGCGATCGAACACGTCGAGATGCTCGGGCTGAAGACGCCTGTGGCGCAGGCCATGCTCGGCCGCCAGGACGCGCTCGGCCAGGCCAGCATGCACACCGCCACCTTCGATCTGCGCGACCCGCAGGCGCAGGCCGCCTACCGCGATTTCCTCGGCAGCGGCCAGCTGCCGGCACAGGCGCCCGGGGTCAGCGACGTGCAGCGGATCGACACCCTGAGCATGAGTTCGCAGACCCGCGCCAAACTCGGGCTGGGGCCGGTAAGCCTGGATCTGGGCGGGCAGCGCAACAGTGGCGAGAACGTACGTGCCACCCAAGCCGACGGCAGCAGCACCGTCGCCAGCAAACTGCAGTACGCCGACAACGTGCCGCTCACCCTGACTCGCCAGTTCGATGCCGCCGGCAGCGAACACCTCGATGCGCGCCGCTACCAGCTCGGCTTCGGCAAGGTCGACGCCAATCAGGCGCAACTGCTCAATGCCGCGCTGGCCAGGAAGGACACCGCGGCCGACGCCATCGCCGCCGGCCAGGACGTGACCCTGAACTTCTCCGAGGCGCAGATGGGCGCGTTGCGCCAGCAGTACGCGCAAGCCGCACAGGCGCGCCCGTTCGATCGCGAGCGGGCCGGCGACTACGCCCGCATGAGCAACGAGGAATTCGCGATCGGCCTGGCGCGCAATCTCGGCAATTCCCCGTACGGCCTGAGCGAACGCCTGTTCCACGTCGCCGCCGATGCCGATGGCGCGCTCAGCGGCGCGCTGACCCGGATCGACGCCGGCGTCGACGCCGCTCCGAAGGCAGCAGCCGCAACGCGGGCAACAGCCGCGAGCGCGCCAGCCGATCCCCGCGATCCGGCGCATCCGGACCACGCGATGCAGCGCATGATCGACGCCCGGTTGACGCCGGCCGATCCGCAACTGGCGACCCATCTGCTGCTGGCGGCCAAGCGCGAAGGCCTGACCCAGGTCGACCATGTGCTGCGCAACGACGCCGGCCGCGTGTTCGCGGTGCAGGGCGACCCGCTGGGAGCCGACAAGCGCACCGCCTACGTGGACGCGCAGGTCGCCACGGCCACACCGCTACAGGACAGCCTGCGCCAGCTCAACGCCTTGAATGCGACTGCGCAGCCCGCGATGGCTGCCGCGCAGGAGACCCAGGACGCCCCGCAACGCGCACCGGCGCGCTGAGATAAAGGCAGGCAACGCAACGGCGGCATTGGCGCGGCTACGGTGGCTGGGTAAGAATCGGGCTACCGTCCTCCAGGCTGCCGCCATGCCCTTGCGTCCCACCCTGCTCGCCCTCGCACTGCTGTCGTCCGCCGCCTGCGCACTGGCGGCCGCGCCGGCAGTGCCATACCGCAGTCCGCAGCAGATCCTGGACGCGTCCAAGCCTGGTGACTGGCGCACGCTCGACCCGGCCAACACCCTGTATCTGGACCTGGATACCGGCCGCGTCGTCATCGAACTGGCGCCGGCATTCGCACCGCAGCATGTCGGCAATATCCGCACCCTGGCCCACGAGCACTTCTGGGACGGCCTGAGCATCTACCGCTCGCAGGACAATTTCGTGGTGCAGTTCGGCGATCCCGACGGCGAGGAGGCGGACAAGGCCAAGCCGCTGGGGTCGGCCAAGCGGCACCTGCCCGCCGAGTTCCAGCGCGACGCCAAGGGCCTCGCGTTCCAGGCGCTGCCGGACCGCGACGGCTGGGCGCCGCAAGTGGGCTTCGTCGACGGCTTCCCGGCCGCGCGCGACCCCAAGGACGGCAAGACGTGGCTGGCGCACTGCTACGGCACCCTAGGCGCCGGCCGCAACAACGACGAGGACAGCAGCATCGGTGCCGAACTGTATGTGGTCACCGGGCAATCGCCGCGGCAGTTGGACCGCAACATCACCGTGGTCGGGCGCGTGGTCAAGGGCATGGAACTGCTCAGCGTGATTCCGCGCGGACCGGACCCGATGGGCTTCTACGCCAAGCCCGAACAGCGCACGCCGATCCGCGCGATCAAGCTCGCCAGCGACTTGCCCGAGGCCGAACGCACCCCGCTGCAGTTGCTGCGCACCGACACCCAGACCTTCCGCGACGTGGCCGAAGCACGGCGCAACCGCAGGGACGATTTCTACAAGCGCCCGGCCGGGCACATCGACCTGTGCAACGTGCCGCTGCCGGTGCGCACACCGCCGCAGTAGTTCGCCCTCGAACTCGCCAGCGGACTGACCTGCGTTGGTTGTCCGCAGGCGCTCAGGCCACTGGCGTCGCGCCGCGGCGCTCGGGTTCGACTGCGTGCAGGAAGCGGGTGAACAGCTCGCGCGGCTGCTCCAGCCCGCAGTCGCTGAGCAACATGGCGATGTTGCCGCGGTGATAGGCACCGTGCGCCAGCACGTGGAACAGCATTTCCTCGCGGGTCATGCGGCCGGCATCGCCGTCGGTGAAGCGGAATACGAGCAACTGCTGCAATGCGACCGCATCGAGCTGGGCGACATAACCGGCATACCAGCGGTCGGATTCGGCGACGGCCGCGTGCAATGCTTCCAGCGCCGGCGTCTCAGGCGTGTTGCTGGCCGTGAACGCATGCGTGCCGCCGTCCAGATGCGCGGCGAAGATCCGGTCCACGACGTAGGTGTGGTTCAACAGCCGGATCGCGCGCTGCCGTTGCGCCGGATACGCGGCCGCGTCGATCTGCGCCAGCGCCTGCAGCAGCTCGGCGTTGGCCCAGGCCTTGTAGGCGAATTGCGATACGAGCAGGGAAGCGGCCATCGATAGGTCCTTCAACGCGCGCGCTGGCTGAAAGCGACGCTGCCCAGGATCAGCACGCCGGCCAGCAGCATGCTCCAGGTCAGCGGCTCGCCGAGGATCGACCAGGACAGCAACGCACCGAACACCGGGACCAGGTAGGTCACCGTCGACGCGCGCGCCGGGCCGATGCGCTGGATCAGCCGGTAGTACATCAGGAAGGCGAGGCCGGTGCAGACCACGCCCAGCGCGCCGGCGCAGGCCCAGGCCAGCGCCGGCACCGGCGCGGCCGGCCAATGCGTCCAGGCCAGCGGCGCCAGCAGCACTGCGCTGCAGCCCAGGGTGGAGGCGGCCGATGCGGCCGGCGGCAGGTCGCTCATATAGCGCTTCACCAGGCTGTAGCCGATGCCGTACAGCAGCGAGGCGGTGGCGCCGGCGAATGCCGCCGGCCCCACGCTCAACCCGGCCGACTTGCCGGTGGCCAGGACCACGATGCCGACGAAGCCGATCAGCAGCGCCACCGCACGGCGCGCGCCGATCTTCTCGCCGAAGAACAGGAACGCGATCAACGCGGTGAACAGCACCGTCATCGCGTTGCAGATCGCGCCGATCGCCGCCGGCGCATGCTGCGCGCCCCAGGCGAACAGCAGGAACGGCAGCGCGGAATTGAGCAACCCGATCGCCGCCAGCGTCGGCCAGCGCCGCAGCGGAAAGCGCGCGCGCGCCATCCACAGGAACGGCAGCAGCACCGTCGCCCCCAGCGCCAGGCGCAGTTCCACCAGCGCATAGGCACCGAACTGCGGCGCCGCCACGCGCATGAACAGGAACGAGCAGCCCCAGACGATGCCCAGGAACAGCAGTTCCAGCGGCGTGCGCCAGTCGCGCACCGCGGGTGCCGGAAGGGCGTCGGCGGGATCGCCGGACGCGGGGTTGGCTGCATTCACCGTGTTGTCTCCTGGGTTCATCTCGTGTCCGCTGCCGCCGATCGTGCTGCCGCCGCGGACGCAGCTGCCGCCGGGCAACTGGCAACGCGAACAGCGGCAGAAGCGGGGCGCGCACCGACCTGGGCCGCACCGGCCCCGCATCTTGCGCATGGCTGCCAGGATCGCTCGCCGTCGCAACGCCCACAAGCGCGTAGTATCGTCGCGAGCCACAAATCTGCCGCGTGTCCAGCCATGCAACTGCGTCCTGCCCTGCTGCCTGCGCTCGGCGTCTTCGCCGTCGCCGCACGCCACCAGAACTTCGCCCATGCGGCGGAGGAACTGCACCTCACCGCCAGTGCGGTCAGCCACCACGTGCGCAAGCTGGAAGCGCTGCTCGGCGCGGCCCTGTTCCAGCGCCATGCGCGCGGGGTCAAGCTGACCGCCGAGGGCCGGCAACTGGCCGATGCGGCCAGCGCGGCGCTGGCCGACATCGCCGCGGTGGCCGGCAACCTGCACCCGCAGGCCGACACCGCGCCGCTGCGCATCACCACCTTGCGCTCGCTGTCCTACTGCTGGCTGCTGCCGCGGCTGCCGCGCTTCTGCCAGGCGCATCCGCACGTACGCCTGGACATCCAGACCGACGCGGCGTTCTCGCGCTTCGAGGACGGCGGACCGGATCTGGGCATCCGCTACGGCCAGGGCGCATGGCCGGGGCTGACCTCGCACCATCTGATGGACGACGAACTGTTCCCGGTGGCCTCGCCGGCGTTGCCGCAGCTGGCCACGCTGCGCCGCCCCGAGCAGATCGCGCAGCTGCCGCTGCTCACCGACATGTCGCCGCAGGGCTGGCGCGACTGGTTCCGCGCCGCCGCGGTGCGCGGCGTGGAATTGCCGCCGATGCACACCTTCAACGACAGCACCGATGCGATGCGCGCGGCGGTGTATGGCGTCGGCGCGGTGCTGGCGCGCAAGCACATCGCCCAGCCGTACCTGCAACGCTACGAACTGGTGCGCCTGCCCGGCCCGGCGCTGAAGGCGCGCTATTCCTACTACATCGTGCATCCCAGCCACCGCCTGCCCAGCCCGGCGGCCAGCCAGTTCATCGACTGGCTCAAGCGCGAGGCGCTGGATGAACGCACGCCGATGCCGGCGCTGCCGGCGGAGCTGCTCGGATTGCCGCCGAGGGCGAGCTAGCGATTCGCGCCTGGCGCCCGCTTTTGGGCGATTCGCGTCTGACTGCCCGCTCTTGTAGGAGCGGCTTCAGCCGCGACAGGATCTATCAGTAACGCCTGTCGCGGCTGAAGCCGCTCCTACAAAAAGCCATCGCCCGAGAATCGGGTTCCCGCACGACGCTTGACACCCGGCCATCGATGCGTCATTAATTAGCTAATTCGTTAATTATCTAATCCCTGATGTCCATCGACCGCGTCTTCGAAGCCCTCGCCTCCCGCCCGCGCCGCGAGATCCTGGCCTACCTGTCGGCGCAGGAACTCACTGCCGGGCAGATCGGGCAGCGCTTCGCGATGAGCGCGCCGGCGATCTCGCGGCACCTGTCGGTGCTGGAAGCGGCCGGGCTGGTGTCGAGCGAGCGCCGCGGCCAGTTCGTGGTGTACCGGCTGACCCCCGACAACCTGGTCAACACGCTCAGCGGCTTCGCCTTCGAGGTCTGCCCCACCGCCGGCCCGCTCAAGCGCGAAGCGCGCAAGCTGGCGAAGAAGAACGCCTGACCCGTCCCGCCCCCGGCCAAAAGGAATCCGCCGATGTCCACCGCTCCGCTCCGCGAAACCGCTGCCGCACAGGCAGGTTTTCCCTCCGTGCGCCTGGCCTCGTACAGCGGCGGGCTGCCGGTGGAAGTGACCCTGATCGCGCAGCTCGGCGCCGGTGCCGGCGACCCGTTGATCGCCCAGGCCTGCGTGCGCCAGCGCGCGCACCCGAGCTTCCACGATGCGCTGGACGAACCGTCGGCACGGCTGGCCGACACCGATTTCGCCAATGGCGAATCGACGTCGCTGTTCTCCTTCGCGGTCGGCGCGAACGGGCATCCCTTCCATCGCCACGCCGGGCACCGCATGTTCACCGCGATCACCGGCAGCGGCGGCGCGCAGCTGCGCTTCTGCACCGCATCGATGGCGCAGCTCGAACAGGATCCGCAGCATTTCCTGGCCGCGTTGCGCCACGTCGACCTGCCGGCCGACTGCCTGTTCACCGTGCGCTTCGGCGGCGGCACCTGGCACCAGTTCGCGCCGCTGCGCGCGCACGCGGCGCATCCGGCGTTCTTCGCGCTGTCCTGCCACAGCGATGAGGCCGGCGGCGATCTGAGCGCGGAAGTGCGCGAACGGGTCATGGCCGGCACCGCCGACATCGCCACGTTGACCGAGGTGCTGCCGCACGCGGTGAGCGCACTGCTGGCGTCGCCGCAGGCGCAGGCGATGCAGGTGCCGACCGTGCGCCTGTCGCTGTCGGCTTCGCCCGGCAGCCGGCGGCTGGCCTGGTGCGCGGACCTGCGCGCGCGCAGCGGGCGCCTGCGCCAGGCGCTGGGCGCATGGCGGCATCCGCCCGGCTTCGTCGCGTTGGCGCCGCGCCTGGCGGCCGTGCGCTCGGTGCCGCAGCCGGTGCCCGGCTCGCTGCTGTGGGACGCACTGCAGGTGCACGACCACCAGGACAGCGTGCGCCTGCGCCTGCAGCCGCATCAGCTGCGCCAGCGCGGCGCGCACGCGTTGATGGCGACGCTGCTGGAAGGCTTCATGCAGCGTCGACCGCTCGGCGTGACCTGGCTGATGCGGATCCGCAACGCACTGGTCGCGCCGCTGCGGCTGCGCACCTCGCCGCTGGGGTGTCCGGTGTCCTCGCTGTTGTCGCCGCAGCGCGAGCGCCTGTTCGCCGGCCGCTTCCCGGTGCTGGACCAGGCGCACGCCGCGCACGACCGGCGTGCGCAGGTGCTGCTCGGCGCAGACGACCGGCACCTGGTGTTCCGCAGCTGCGTGGGCGTGGACGTCGCCGAGGACGGCAGCGTGGAACTGAGCCTGGACACGCGCGTGGCCTGCCGCAACTGGTTCGGCCGCCTGTACATGGCGCTGATCGCGCGCGGCCATCGCCACTACATCGCCCCGGCGATGCTGCGCGCCGCGGCCGAAGCGCTGCTGGCACCGGTGTTCGACGAAAGCACGGTGGACCAGGCCGCGCTCGGCGGCGCCGCGTCGCAGCCGCGCTGAGCCGTCATCACTTCGTCTTAGCCGGCGCCTGCCTAGCCTTGCCTTCCCCTACCCAGAGGAAGACGCATGCCCCAGCTCCGTATCCGCATCACCGGCAGCGAAGACGATGCCCGCGCCATCATCAACCTGCTCGGCAGCCTGGAAGGCATCGAGCACGTCGAGGAAATCGACGATCTGATGAGCCACATGGACGACGACGATTCCAGCTCGGCCGGACTGCCCGACGACCAGGGTCCAGGCACCCACGAGGTCGAGATCGAGGCCGGCAACCTCGCCACCGCGCAGAAGGTGCGCGAAGCGGTGGAGGCGCTGGCCTTCGACCTGGAAGTGATCGTGGAGTTCGAGCAGGACGAAGGCTAGCGCCTTCTCTCTCGGCTATCGAAGCACTGTAGGAGCGGCTTCAGCCGCGACGGGCCTTACCGGTAGAGCCCGTCGCGGCTGAAGCCGCTCCTACAAGTGGCACCTTAGCGAACTTCAGCTTCCTAGACGCGCCTGCGTCGACGGCGCAACCAGGCGACCAGCCACCACAGCACCGCGCCGAGCAGCACGAACGGCGTCAGCGCCGCGATCGCACGGATCGCCCAGGCGGTGGCGGAGGCGAAGATCGAGCCGGTGTCGGCGAAGGCTTCGCCGATTTCGCTGCGGCTGCGTTCGCCGTCGGGCGTGGCGAACTGCAGGGTCAGCTGTTGCGTCTCGATGCGCCGGCGATGCTGCGCCGCTTCCTGGCTGGCGGCCAGCAACTGCGTATCGAGTTCGGCCAGCTTCGCCGACAGGCTGATCATGTCGGCGACGCTTAGGTCGCGGCGCTGCTGGAATTCCTGCAGACGGCGCTGTTCGGCCTGCAGGCGCTGCTGCAGCGCGGAGTTGTCCTGCACCGCCTGCGCCAGATCCTCGGCATGGGTGCTGCGGCTGCCGATCTCGCCGCCGTTGCCGGCCTGCGCGATCAGCGGCTCCACCCCCGCCGGCACGATGCGCACGCTCAGCGTGGCCTGCGGATACTCGCCGCCGCGCTGCTGCATCGACAGCACGTTGCAGGCGCCGAATCGCCCGCTCAGGCAGCTGTCCTGCGCCTGCTTCAGCCGCGCCTCGATCTGCGTCGCCGGCAGTTGCACGCTCACCTCGTGTTCGTACGCCAGCATCGCCGCGCGTCCATCCACGGTCGGCGCGGCAGCCGGCGCGGCAGCGGACGCCTCGGCCGCGCTTTCGGTACTGTGTTTGGAACACGCGGCGAGCGCCAGCATCAGCACCAAGGGCGCACAGACGATGCCGATGCTGCTTCTTGCGGGAGCGACTCCGGGTGGCTTCAAGCCATCAGTCGCGCCAGGCCTTCCCGGCACAGCCCGTCGCGACTGAAGTCGCTCCCACAACGTGGTAGCTAGCCACCAGTACCGCAAGCGCGCCCTCACAGGCTCGCTCCGTCGACGCTGTGCACCTGCAACGCGCGCAGGTCCAGCTCAGGCAGGCAGCGCACGTTGACCGCCACCGTCGCCTCGCCGGTCTTGGGATGGGTACCTTCGCTGAACGGCGCGATGCCGCAGTCCGGGCAATGGTGATGGTCGATGTGCTGGCGATTGAACCGATACGTGCCCAAGGCCTGCGACGCGCTGCGCAGCGACAGCGCCGTGCGCGCGCCGAACCACAGCAGCCCGCCGCGGCGGCGGCACATGGAGCAGTTGCAGTCGTAGACCTCGGCGATCGGCGCCTCGGTTTCCAGTTCGAATGCGATGCGCCCGCAATGGCAACTGCCGGTGTAGTTCATCCCTGCGCCCCCGTCCAAGAAGAGGCGCCAGAATAATCCAACGACAGGTGCGCGCGCCGCCGCGGCCGCCTATGCTTGGGAATCGACCCACCACAGGAAACCCGATGCGCAAGCACCTGCTCGCTGCCGCCCTGCTCGCCGCCCTCGCCGGCTGCCAGAAACCCGCCGACGCGCCGAGTGCGCCATCCACCGCCACGCCCGGCGCGGCCGCCGATGCCGCCGACCCGGCCGCCGACGCCGCCTTCGCCGCGCTGTCCAAGCGCGCGGTGGACACCTGGATGCAGCTGTCCCCGGTCGGCGCCACCCAGACCGGCGATCACCGCTACGACAGCGAGTTGGACGATCTCAGCGCCGCCGGCCGGCAGAAGAGCCTGGAGGCGAGCAAGCAACTGCTGGCCGAGCTGGACAAGCTGCAGGTGGCCAAGCTCTCGCGTGAGAACCAGGTGGATGCGGCGATCCTGCGCAACCAGTTGCAATCGGACATCTGGAACAGCGACGTGTCGCAGAGCTGGGCCTGGGATCCGCAGGTCTACAACGGCCTGGCCGGCGGCGCGATCTACGGGCTGATGGCGCGCGAATTCGCGCCGCTGCCGGAGCGGCTGAAGTCCGCCACCGCACGCATGGAGAAGATCCCGGCGCTGTTTGCGCAGGCACGCGCGAACCTGGACCCGGCGCGAGTGCCGCAGATCAACGCGCAGACCGTGGCCAAGCAGAACCAGGGCATCCTCAGCATCGTCGATACCTTCATCGCGCCGCACGTCAAGGAACTGCCGGACGCCGACGCGCAGCGCCTGCAGGCGGCGATCGATGGGCTGAAGAAGGCGGTGGCCGAACAGCAGACCTGGCTGGACAAGACCCTGGTGCCCAACGCCAAGGGCGATTTCCGCATCGGCGCGGAGAAATACGACCAGAAGCTGAAATTCGCGCTCAACTCCTCGCTGTCGCGCGCCGAGATCAAACAGCGCGCCGAGGCCGAGCTCAAGCGCGTGCGCGAGGAGATGTACGGCATCGCCCGCACCGTGCTCAAGGACCGCCCGAATGCGCCGGCGCTGGTCGATGCACCGAGCGACGCGCAGCAGCAGGCCGCGATCGAGGCAGCGCTGGAACTGGCCTACGCGCAGCACCCGGCGCGCGACAAGGTGGTCGAGGACGCCAAGGCATCGCTGGCCTCCTCCACCGAATTCGTCCGCGCCAAGGACCTGCTGACCCTGCCCGACGCGCCGGTGGACATCATCCTGATGCCGGAGTTCCAGCGCGGCGTGGCGGTGGCGTACTGCGACTCGCCCGGCCCGCTGGACAAGAACCTCAAGACCTTCTACGCGGTGTCGCCGATTCCCGACGACTGGAGCGCGCAGCAGGCCGAGTCGTTCCTGCGCGAATACAACGGCCGCATGATCCACCTGCTGAGCATCCACGAAGGCGTGCCCGGCCATTACGTGGAAGGCTGGCACTCGGCCAAGTTCCCCTCGACCCTGCGCGGCGTGCTGCGTTCCGGCACCTTCGCCGAAGGCTGGGCGGTGTACACCGAGCGGATGATGCAGGAGCAGGGCTACCTGGACAACGATCCGCTGTTCCACCTAGTGCAGCTGAAGTTCTACCTGCGCACCCTGGCCAACGCGCTGCTGGACCAGGGCGTGCACGTGGACAACTGGAGCAAGGAACAGGCCATGCGGTTGATGGTGCACGACACCTTCCAGCAGCAGAGCGAAGCCGAAGGCAAGTGGGTGCGCGCGCAGCTGACCTCGGCGCAGCTGCCGACCTACTTCGTCGGCGTGCAGGAACACCTGGACCTGCGCAAAGCGATGCAGGCCAAGCTCGGCGACACCTTCGACCTGAAGGCCTACCACGACCAGGTGCTGTCCTACGGCGCGCCGCCCGTGCGTTTCGTGCGCGAGCTGATGCTGGACGAACCCATCCAATGAAGGGCCGGGATTTGGGATTCGGGAGTGGGGATTCGTAGAAGCGGTCCACCGCGCCCGATGACCTCACGCGACCCAACTGGAGAAAAGCCCCCCTTGAGTCAAGGGGGGCGCGCCGATAGGCGCGGGGGATCTGGAAGATGGTGAGCCGGGGCCCACGGTTTGCGTAGCAAACTGTGGGGGCGACAGCGCGCATGCGATGGCGCCGCTCAAGGGGGGCGCGCCGACAGGCGCGGGGGATGTGGAAGATGGTGAGCCGGGGCCCACGGTTTGCGCAGCAAACTGTGGGGGCGTTAGCGCGAATGCGATGACGCCGCTCAGCAGCAAACTGTGGGGGCGACAGCGCGAATGCGCTGACGCCGCTCGCTAGCGCGCCCCGACGAATCCGCCGGTCTGTCGCGCCCACAGCCGTGCGTACAGGCCGCCGTGCGCGACCAGTTCGGCGTGGGTACCGGTTTCGACAATTGCGCCCTGGTCCATGACCACCAGCCGGTCCATGCGAGCGATGGTCGAGAGCCGGTGCGCGATCGCGATCACCGTCTTGCCCGCCATCAATTCGTCCAGGCTGTCCTGGATCGCCGCCTCCACTTCCGAGTCCAGCGCCGAGGTGGCTTCGTCCAGCACCAGGATCGGCGCGTCCTTCAGCAGCACGCGGGCGATAGCGATGCGCTGGCGCTGGCCGCCGGACAGCTTGACCCCGCGTTCGCCGACATGCGCCTCGTAGCCGCTGCGGCCTTCGCCGTCGCGCAGCGCGTCGATGAAGCCGTCGGCGCGCGCCTTGCGCACCGCCGCCAGCAGTTGCGCCTCGCTGGCGTCGGGACGGCCGTACAGCAGGTTGTCGCGGATCGAGCGGTGCAGCAGCGAGGTGTCCTGGGTGACCAGACCGATCTGCCCGCGCAGGCTTTCCTGGGTCACCGTGGCGATGTCCTGGCCATCGATCAGGATGCGCCCGCTCTCCAGGTCGTACAGCCGCAGCAACACATTGACCAAGGTCGATTTGCCGGCGCCCGACGGCCCGACCAGACCGATCTTCTCGCCCGGGCGCACCTGCAGGTCGAGCCCGGCGATGACCCCGCCGCGCTTGCCGTAGTGGAAATGGATGTGCTCGAAACGCACCTCGCCGCGGCTGACCTGCAGCGCCTGCGCATCGGCGCGGTCCTGCACCTGGATCGGCTGGGCCACGCTCTCCATGCCGTCCTGCACCGTGCCGATGTCCTCGAAGATGCCGTTGACCACCCACATGATCCAGCCGGACATGTTGTGGATGCGGATCACCAGCCCGGTGGCCAGGGTGATCGCGCCGACGCTGATCCGGCCCTGGCTCCACAGCCACATCGCCAATGCGCAGGTGCCCACGATCAGGAAGCCGTTCAATGCCGCGATCGAGAAATCCATGGCGGTGGTCATCCGCGTCTGCCCGCGGTGCTTGACCGCCAGCTCCTGGATCGACTCGCGCACATAGGCCTCCTCGCGCTTGGCGTGCGCGAACAGCTTCAGCGTGGCGATATTGGTGTAGCCGTCGACGATGCGGCCCATCGCCTTGGAACGCGCCTCCGAGGCGATCCACGCACGCTGCTGCATGCGCGGCACGAAGTACGCCATCAGCGCCGTGTAGGCGACCAGCCAGGCCAGCAACGGCACCATCAGCCGCACGTCGGCCTGCGCGAACAGGTACAGCGCGGTGCCGGTATAGACCAGGATGTACCACAGCGCATCGACCATCTGCACCGCCGATTCGCGCAGCGAAGTGCCGGTCTGCATGACCCGGTTGGCGATGCGTCCGGCGAAATCGTTCTGGAAGAAATTCAGGCTCTGCCGCACCACGTAGTTGTGCATCAGCCAGCGCGTGCGGTTGCTGAGCCCGGGCATGATCGCCTGGTTGACCAGCAGGTTGTGCAGCCCGGTCAGCAGCGGCCGCGCGACCAGGGTGATGGCGGCCATCCACAGCAGTTCGTCGCGGTGGCGCGCGAAGAAATCCGGCCCCGGCGCCTCCGCGACCAGGTCGACGATGCGGGCGAGGAAATCGAACATCGCCACTTCGACCAGCGCCAGCAGCAGCCCGGCCACCAGCGTGGCGGCGAACACCGGCCACACCGGGCGCAGGTAGAACGCGTAGAAGCGCCACACGCCGCGCGGCGGCGTGCGCGGATCGATCTCGGGGAATACGGGAATCAGCGACTCGAACCAGCGGAACATTGCGGACCATCCTCTTGCAAGATGCGCAGCGTAGCCGATGCCGGTGTCCTCGCCATGTGCGTTCGCGCCGGGCGGCGCGGATTGCGCAGGCGTTTCGGCCTCAGGCGAACCGCCCGAAGCCGCTGCGGTACACCGACGGCGCCACGCCCACATGGCGCCGGAACGCGGCGCGGAACGCCTCCAGCGTCTCGAAGCCGCAGGCCGCGGCCACCCGCTCCAGATCCAGCCGCCCGTCCTCCAGCAAGGCTTTCGCCGCGCGCACCCGCTCCTGCTGCAGCCAGTGCGCCGGGGTGGTGCCGATCGCCGCCTTGAAACGGCGGTAGAAATTGCGCTCGCTCATCGCCGCCGCCCGGGCCAGGTCCGCGGCGCCGATGCCGGTGTGCAACTGCTGCCGTGCCCAGTCGAACACGCCGTCGAACGGATGGCTGCGCGGCGCGGCGACCGGGCTGGCGACGAACTGGCGTTGCCCGCCCTCGCGATGCGGCAGCATCACCAGGCGCTGCGCCACGCGATTGGCCACGGCGGTGCCGAAGTCGCTGCGGATCAGATGCAGGCCGGCATCGATGCCCGCGGCGCTGCCGGCCGAGGTCACGATGCGACCGTCTTGCACGTACAGCGCATCGCAGACCAGGGTGCTGGCCGGAAAGCGGTCCTGGAACTGTTGCGCGTAACGCCAGTGCGTGGTCGCCCTGCGCCCGTCGAGCAACCCGCAATGGCCGAGCAGGAACGCGCCCGAGCAGATCGACAGCAGCCGCGCGCCGCGGGCATGCGCCGCGCACAGGGCCGCCTTCAAGGCGGCGCCGGGCAACACCGCCGGCCCGCTCCAGCCCGGCACCACGATCGTATGCGCCTTGCGCAACAGTTCCAGACCGCCGTCGGCGGCGACCCGCAGCCCGCCGATGCCACTGTGCACCTTGCGCGCGGTCATCGCCACGCCGAAGCGGTACCAGGGCATGCCCAGTTCCGGCCGCTGCAGGCCGAACAGCTCGGCGGCGATGCCGAACTCGAACAGGCACAGGTTCGGATAGGCCAATGCGACCACGTAGGGCGGCGCTTTCGCCTTGGCAGGAAATGACCGTTGTTCGTCCATCCTGCCAGTGTAGCCGTCGCGTCGTCGGCGGCACACTGGCCATTCCCATGCCGAGGACACCCCCAATGCACAATCCCGTGCTGCAGACACCTGCCGCCTCCAGCGCCGACGCGCTGCGCCATTTCGCCGCCAAGCGCTCGCTGGAAACCGATTGCTGGGACGTGCACGCCGCGCTGTCCGCCGCCGATGCCGGCTTCGTCCTGCTCGACGTCCGTTCCCCGGCGCTGTATGCGCAAGGCCACCTGCCCGGCGCGATCAACCTGCCGCACGCCAAGCTCGTGCAGGGCACGCTGTCCGCCTATCCGGCCGACACCCTGTTCGTGGTGTATTGCGCCGGCCCGCATTGCAACGGCGCCGACAAGGCAGCGCTGCGCCTGGCGACTCTGCAGCGCCCGGTGAAGCTGATGATCGGCGGCGTCACCGGTTGGTTGGACGAGGGCTTTGCGCTGGTGCGCGGTGATAGTGGTGCCGGTGCCGGATGATCGGTCGCGGCTGGTTGCCGCTGCGCGAGTAACCGTGGGAACGGTGCTGCCGCGATATGGCTTTTTGTAGGAGGGACTTCAGTTCCGACTGTTGCCGAAGGCGGGGGCCTTCCGGCTTCGGTGTCGCGGCTGAAGCCGCTCCTACAGAAAAGCTGCGCATGTCGAAGGGCATCCGCGCGGCCGATCGGGATCCTTGTGGGAGGGACTTCAGTCCCGACTGCTGCAGAAGGCGGAGGCCTTGCGGCTTCTGGTCGCGGCTGAAGCCGCTCCTACAAATTGCATGGCGATCGACGCTTGATTTTTTCCTACGAGGCGCGCCTAACCGGACAGCGGCCCACAGCATCGCCGCAACCACCGCACTCATTCCGCGCCATGGCAGCACACGCACAGTTTGTTGCCGTCCAGGTCGCGGAAGTAAGCGCCGTAGTAGTCCGGGTGATAGTGCGCGCGCAGCCCAGGCGCGCCTTCGCAGCGTCCGCCCTGGGACAGCGCCAGCGCGTGGCAGCGGTCCACCTGCGCCCGGCTCGCCGCCTGCAGCGCGAGCATTTGCCCGTTGCCCGGCGTCGCCGGCTGGCCGTCGAAGGCACGGCCGATCAGCAGCAGCGGCCGCGGCGCGTCCGCTGCGGTCCAGCCGGCCCAGCCGCGCGCGTCGTCGCGGAACTTCAGCTGCAACCCCAGCGCCTGCAGCAGCGGCGCGTAGAACGCGAACGCAGCCGGGAAGTCGTTCACCCCCAGATGCGCGTGCGAAAGCATCGGCATGGCCGCGCTCACGATGCGGCGGCTACCGGGGTCAGCAGCAGATCCTGGAAATCGAAGCTGAAATCGGTCAGCGGCGAGATCGCCTCCATGCGCACCTCGCGCACCTTGCCGTCCGGGGTCAGCGCGAAGTTGACGAAGGCATCGGCATTGAGCGAGCGGTCGCGCCAGCGCACGATGAAGGTGTCGTGCTGCCAGTGCTGCAGCGTGCCGACCAGCTGCGCGGTCTTGCTGAAGCGCAGTTCCAACTGCTTGCCGCGCTGCACGATCGCCACCTCGCCGTACCACGGATCGCGATAGCTGCCGGCGTAACCGGCCAGCGGCAGCGACGGTTTGGATTTGGCATCGCGCGCAGCCTGGTGCTTGCTCCAGTCCTCGTCGGCCTTCGTGTCGGCCTTGGCCACCGCGGCGGCATAGGCGGCGGTCCAGTCGGTCGCCGGCGCGCCCAGGTAGGCGTCGAGCACCTGCAGGGTCAGCGCGTTGAACGCCGCGCCCACTTCCTGGTTGGTCAGCACGATCACGCCCAGTTTCTGTTCCGGCAGCAGGGTCAGCCGCGACACCATGCCCGGCCAGCCGCCGGTGTGCCAGACCAGCTTGTGCCCGCGGTAGTCGCTCAGGCTCCAGCCCTCGCCGTAGCCGGCGAAGTTCGGCTTGGCCGGCAGCAGCTGCGGCACGCTCGGCTCGGCGATGGCGATCGGGGTGATCACCTGCCACATCTCCTGCTGCCGCTGCGCGCTGAACAGGCGCCGCTCCTGGCCGTCGGCCGACGGCAGGCGACCGCCGTCGAGCTGCACCTGCATCCACTTGGCCATGTCGTGCACGCTGGCGTAGATGCCGCCGGCGCCGGAATTGTTCGACCAGGTCAGCGGCGGCACCGGGCGCAGGTCGCGGAAATCGGCCTTGGCATGGCCGACCGCCGCGCGGTCGCCGGGTTGCAGGTAATCGCTGTTGATGCGCGCGCCGCTCATGCCCACCGGCACGAAGATACGCTGGCGCACGAACTCGGCGTAGGACTGCCCGGAGACCTGCTCGATCACTTTCTGTGCCACCGCGTAGAGGATGTTGTCGTAGGCATAGCGGTCGCGGAAGCCGCCCTTCAGCGGCACTTGCGCCAGGCGCCGCACCACCTCCTCGTTGCTGTAGCTGGTCGCCGGCCAGAACAGCAGGTCGCCGGCGCCCAGGCTCAGTCCGCTGCGGTGGCTGAGCAGGTCGCGCACGCGCATCTCGCGGGTCACGTAGGGATCGGCCATCTGGAACCATGGCAGGTGCTCCATCACCCGGTCGTCGAGTTTCAGCTTGCCCTCGTCGGCCAGGATCGACAGCGAGGCGGCGGTGAACGCCTTGGTGTTGGAGGCGATCGCGAACAGGGTCTGCGCGTCAACCGGCTCGGGCTTGCCGAGTTCGCGCACGCCGTAGCCGCGCTCCAGCACCACCTGCCCGTCCTTGACGATGGCGATGGCGATGCCGGGCACGTCGAACTGTTTGCGCACGCGCTCGACCCGCGCGTCCAGGTCCCGCAGCGCCGGCGGCAGTGCGGCGTCCACTGGGGCGGGCGCCTGCGCCTGCGCGGTGGCGGTCATCGCCAACAACAGTCCGCAGCCCATCGACATCGTCTTCAAATCCATCGCTCCTCGCAGAAATACCGAAAAAGAACCAAGCTGGCGCCTTGCCACGGCATACATGCGCGGCGCATGCGGCATCGGCCAACATGCCGGCCGTCAAACCGCGGCGCGATCCGACAGCGAGGCGAGACATCGTCAGCACCGCAGCGCTGCCGCATGCACCGCCCCACCCCGCGTCAGCGCAGCACCGAGTGTAGGACAGCCGGCGGCATGCGCGACAGTGCCGCGCTACAGCGCCGCCGCCCGCGCCAGCAGTGCCTGCCGCTCGCGCGCGTTGGCGCTGAGCGCAGCGGCCTGCGCGAAGGCCGCGCGCGCCTCGTCGGTGCGGCCCAGGCGCTGCAGCACATCGCCGCAGGCCGCCGCCAGCGGCGCGTAGTCGCGCAGCCGCGGATCTTCGCGCAAGGGCTGCAGCAAGGCCCAGGCCGCAGCCGCGCCCTCGGCGCGCGCCACCGCGACCGCGCGGTTGAGTTCCACCACCGGCGAGGGATGCAGCTGCGCCAGCCGCGCGTACAGTGCCGCCAGCCGCGCCCAATCGGTGTCCTCGGCGCGCCGCGCGCAGGCATGGCATTCGGCGATGGCCGCCTGCAACACGTAGGCGTCGTCGTCGCCGCCCAGCGCCTGCGCGCGCCGCAGCGCGTCCTGGCCGCGCGCGATCTGCAACCAGTCCCAGCGCGCCCGGTCCTGCTCGGGCAACAGCACCGGGCTGCCGTCGGCGCGCACCCGCGCGGCGCTGCGCGAAGCCTGCAGTTCCATCAGCGCCAGCAACCCTTGCACCTGCGGCCACGCCGGCAACCGATGCGCCAGCACCCGGCCCAGCCGCAGCGCCTCCTCGCACAGGGCCGGACGCATCCAGTCGTCGCCGGCGCTGGCCGCGTAGCCTTCGTTGAACACCAGATAGATCACCTCCAGCACCGAGGCCAGCCGCTGCGGCAGCGCCGCCTGCCGCGGCACTTCGAACGGCACCCGCTTCTGAGCCAGGGTGCGCTTGGCGCGGACGATGCGCTGGGCGATGGTCGGCTCCGGCAGCAGGAACGCGCGCGCGATCTCCTCGGTGCTCAAGCCGCCGAGCAGGCGCAGGGTCAGCGCCACCCGCGCGTCGGCCGGCAGCAGCGGATGGCAGGCCACGAACATCAGCCGCAGCAGGTCGTCGCCGATATCGTCCTGCAGCGCGTCGCTGTCGTCCGGCGCGGGCAGCGCCTGCGGCTGCAGCGCCTCGCCCCACTGCGCGTGCTGGCCGGCGATGCGCTGGTGTTGGCGCAGCACGTCGATGGCGCGATTGCGCGCGGTGGTCATCAGCCACGCTCCGGGGTTGTCGGGAATGCCTTGCGCGGGCCAGCGCTCCAGCGCGGCCAGCCAGGTGTCCTGGACCAGTTCCTCGGCGCGGCCGACATCGCCGCCGAGCAGCCGCGACAGGCGCGCGATGAGGCCGGGCGCCTCCATGCGCCAGACCATCTCCAGGCGTTGCGCGAACGTGGTCTCCATGCGCGGAATCAGAGCACCGGATGCGCCGTGGCACAAGCCGCGGCGGCAACCGCGCTCAGCCCGGTGCGCCGCTCATATACGCGATCTCCCACAGATGGCCATCGGGATCCTCGAAGCCGCGCTGGTACATGAAACCGTAGTCGCGCGGCGCTTGCGGCTCGCGCGCACCGGCCGCCAGCGCTTTCTCCAGTAGCGCGTCGACCGCGGCGCGGCTGGTGGCCGACAACGCGGTGATGACCTCGGTGCGCACAGCGCATCGCTGATCGGCTTGCTGGTGAAACCGGCGAAGAACGTCTCGGTCAGCAGCATCACGAAGATGCTGTCGCTGACGATCATGCAGGCCGCATTCTGGTCGGTGAAGGTCGGATTGAAGGCGTAGCCCAGCGCCGCGAAGAAGGCCTTGGAGGCCTCCAGATCGCGGACCGGGAGGTTGACGAAGATCATCTGCGGCGTATCGGACATGGCGGCGTTTCTCGAGCGAAGATAGGCAGGAAGGAGCGGGAATCATGGCTGTTTCATGCAGTTGACCATCCACGGCTTGCCGTAACGATCGACCAGCATGCCCCAGCGCTGCGCCCAGAACGTCTCGGCCAGCGGCATCCCGACCTGGCCGCCTGCGCTCAGCGCGGCGAACACCCGTTCGGCTTCCTCCACCGAATCCACCTCGACGTTGATGGTGGTGGTGCCGGCGCCCTGCGCGGCGTGGCTGTCGGCGGCCATCAGCACCGCGCCGCCGGCTTCGAGCTGGCTGTGCGCGACCTGGTCGAGCGTGTCCGGCGGCATCTCGCCGCAGCCGTCCATGCTGTCGCTGGGCGGCATGTCGCGATAGGTCATTTCCGACACGACGCTGCCGCCCAGGGCCTGCGCGTAGAACGCCATCGCCTCGTGGGTGCTGCCGTCGAAGCTCAGGAACGGAATCAGTTTCATCGGGATCTCTCCTTGCGGTGTTGGTGGTGGTGTGGCTCAGTCGGGATTGCACGCGCGCAGGCGGCGCTGTCGGGCCTGCAGCAGATCGGGAGGGAGGGCGTCGCCCAGTTCCTGCAGGTCCAGCAGCGGGCGCAGTTCGACCTCGGTGCCGGCCTCGAACGGGGCGCGCTTGAGCCACTCGGTGGCCTCGTCCAGCGAGCGCACCTGCCATAGCCAGAACCCGGCTACCAAGTCGCCCGTGGCGGCGAAGGGACCGTCGAGCGCCTGCCGCCGCTGCGGCTCGAAACGCACGCGGCGGCCGCGCGAACTGGGCTGCAGGCCTTCGGCGGCGAGCAGGATCCCGGCCTCGGCCAACTGGTCGTTGTAGGCGCCCATCGCCCGCCACTCGTCTTCGCTGGGCAAGCGCCCGGTCTCGGAGTCGGCGCTCGCCTTGACCAATACCATCACTTTCATCGTGTCCTCCCGGGTGCGGCCGCTGGCGGGCCGTGCATTGGGTACGACGCCCGGGGAAGACGGAAATCGACAGGCCTGCGCAAAAAATTTCGAGGCGATCGGATGCGGCGCCGCAACACGCGGCCGCGCCGCGCTGAGCGATCATGGGCCTCCTGTCGCCGCTGGCCGCTCGCACCATGCAATTCCTGCTGCTGATCTACATCGACGAGTCCTTGCTGCAGGCCCTGCCCGCGGAGGAATACGACAGCCTGATGCGCGATTGCCTGCAGCACGCCGATGCGCTGCAGGCCGACGGCACCCTGGTGCTGGCGCAGCAACTGCAGCCGGTGGCCAGCGCCCGCACCCTGCGCTCGCGCCAGGGCCAGCTACGCATCACCGACGGCCCGTTCGCCGAGACCCGCGAACTGCTCGCCGGCTTCAACCTGATCAATGCGCGCGACCACGACGAGGCGGTACGCATCGCCAAGCACTTCCCGTGGTCGCGCTTCGGCAGCATCGAGGTGCGGCCGCTGGCCGACATGGACGCCGAACGCGCGCGGGTCGGCGCGACCGCCGCGAGCCGGATCTCCGTTGCATAGCCGCGCCGCGTCCGCCAGGCGCGGGCTGCCGGGGAGTACCGCAGCGGCGCGGGTGCCGCGCGCGTGACGCAGCCGCTCGGCAGTGCTTAGCCCTGCCGAGCAGACACGCTCACGCCACGCGCAGCGCCTGCGCGGCGACCAGCACGCCGTTGCGATCGGCGTACAGCCAGTGCCCGGGCACGAACGCCACACCGGCGAACTGCAGCGGCACACCGACCTCGCCGAGGCCGCGTTTTTCGGTCTTGCGCGGGCATGCGGCCAGCGCCTGCACGCCCAGCGGCAGCGCCGCCAGCGCCTCCACGTCGCGTACGCCGCCGTGGATCAACAGCCCGGCCCACCCGTTGCGTACCGCGTTCTCGGCGATCTGGTCGCCGAGCAACGCGCAGCGCAGCGAGCCCTGCCCATCGACAACGATGACGCGGCCGGCGCCGGGCGTGGCCGCCAGTTCGCGCACCCGCGAGTTGTCCTCGAAGCAGCGCACGGTGACGATCTGCCCGCAGAACGCGGCGTGGCCGCCGTAGCTGCGGAACAGCGGTTCGGCGACCTGCACCTCGGGATGGTCGTCGCACAGATCGGGCGTGGTCCAGGTCATGGTCGGTCCGGGCAGTAGGCGGCGCCTGGATGGTAGCGCGACGCCAACGCGGCGGCAGCCGCAGCGGCCATGCACGCGACGCAGGCGCGGCCTGCGGCACAATTCGCCTCCCTGTCCGCGCCGGCGTGCACTGCCATGAACGATCTCTTCGACTCCGCCCCGGCCGCGCCGGACGGCATCCGCGTCGGCATCGGCGGCTGGACCTATGCGCCGTGGCGCGGCGGCATGTTCTACCCGCAGGGACTGGTGCAGCGCCGCGAGCTGGAATACGCCAGCCGCCACGTCACCAGCATCGAGATCAACGGCACCTACTACGGCACGCAGAAGCCGGATACCTATGCGCGCTGGCGCGACGAGGCACCGGCCGATTTCCTGTTCTCGGCCAAGGCGCCCAAGCGCATCACCGGCATGCGCAAGCTGGCCGCGGCCGGCGCGCAGATCGAGGACTTCATCGGCGGCATCGCCACGCTCGGCGACAAGCTCGGCCCGCTGGTCTGGCAGTTCGAGCACGGCCGCACGCTCGACCTCGACGAACTGGCCGCGTTCCTTGAACTGCTGCCGCAGCAGGCCGATGGCCGCCGCCTGCGGCATGTGCTGGAAGTGCGCGACCCGGCCTGCGTCGGCCCACGCCTGCTGGAGCTGGTGCGCCGCCACGGCGTAGCCACGGTGTTCACCGATTCGCCCGACTTCCCGTCCTTCGCCGATCTCAGCGCCGACTTCGTCTACGCGCGGCTGATGCGCAGCCGCGCCGAACTGGCGCACGGCTATGCACCCAAGGAATTGCGCGCCTGGGCGGCGCAGGCGCAGGCCTGGCGCCGCGGCGAGGATCCGGACGCGCTGCCGCATGCCGGCGCGCCGACCGCCAAGGCCAAGCCGCGCGAGGTGTTCGTCTATTTCATCAGCGCGGCCAAGGAACGCAATCCGGCCGCGGCGATGGCACTGCTGGCCGAACTCGGCAAGCGCTGAGCAACGGCAGCGGCGCGAGCGACCACCGGCACAGGCGACCGAGCGCACGGTGCGGCTGCGACGCGCGACTGAACCCAGCACAGACGGCACTGCGCCGCGACACCCTGTGCGCAATGCAGTTGCAGTACAAGCGGGAGCGCAACACGACACCGGCGCAGGCCGGCGCCGGATGCGCCTTTTTCCCGAGTGGACATTCCAATCCCGATGCAGATCAAGCACACGCTCGAACGCATTCCAGGCGGCATGATGCTGGTGCCGCTGCTGCTCGGCGCCGCCTGCCATAGCGCATGGCCGCAGGCTGGCGCCTTCCTCGGCTCGTTCAGTCAGGGCCTGATCGGCGGCGTGGTACCGATCCTGGCGGTGTGGTTCCTGTGCATGGGCGCCTCGATCCAGCTGCACGCCAGCGGCCGCATCCTGCGCCAGTCGGGCGTGCTGCTGCTGACCAAGCTCGGCGTGGCCTGGCTGGTGGCGGTGCTCGCGGCGCGGGTGCTGCCGCCGGCGGGAATCGCGCAGGGCTGCTGGCAAGGCGTCTCGGTGCTGGCCCTGGTCGCGGCGATGGACATGACCAACGGCGGGCTGTTCGCCTCGCTCATGCAGCAGTACGGCAAGCCCGGCGAAGCCGGTGCGGTGGTGCTGATGTCGCTGGAATCGGGCCCGTTGATGACCATGCTGATCCTCGGCAGCGCCGGCATCGTGGTGTTCGAGCCGCGCCTGTTCCTCGGCGCGGTGTTGCCGCTGCTGGTGGGTTTCGCGCTCGGCAACCTGGATCCGCAGCTGCGCGCGTTGTTCGCCGCGGCGGTGCCCGCGCTGATCCCGTTCTTCGCCTTCGCACTGGGCAATACGCTGGATCTGCATGTGATCGCCAGCGCCGGCGTGCCCGGCGTGCTGCTCGGGGTGCTGGTCGTCGTCGTCACCGGGGTCCCGTTGCTGTTCGCCGATCGGCTGCTCGGCGGCGGCAGCGGCAGCGCCGGCATCGCCGCGTCCAGCACTGCCGGCGCCGCGGTGGCGACGCCCGCGCTGATCGCGGCGATGGCGCCGCAGTTCCGTGCGGCAGCCCCGGCCGCCACCGCGCTGGTGGCGACCTCGGTGATCGTGACCTCGCTGCTGGTGCCGCTGCTGACCGCGCTGTACGCGCGCGCACGGGCCAGGCACGCGCCGCCCGGCAACTGACGCGGCAACGGCGAGGCGATTGCAGGATCTGCCGCGACAACGCCGTCCGCCGCGCCGCCGGTTTACGCGACAATAGGCGCCATGCCCCTACACCCCACGACCAAAGCCCAGCTGCAAATCCACTTCTGCGTGCTGCTGTGGGGGATCACCGCGATCCTCGGCAAGCTGATCACCCTGCCGGCGCTGCCGCTGGTGTGGTGGCGGATGCTGATGGTGGTGGCGGCGCTGGCGCTGCTGCCGCGGGTGTGGCGCGGGCTGGCCGCGCTGACCCCGAAGCTGGCGCTCGGCTACGCCGTGGTCGGCGCGCTAGTCGGCCTGCACTGGTTGACCTTCTACGGTGCGATCAAGCTGGCCAACGCCTCGGTGGCGGCGACCTGCATCGCGCTGGCGCCGGTGTTCACCGCGGTGATCGAGCCGTGGGTGGCCAAGCGCCCGTTCCGCCCCAGCGAACTGGTGTTCGGCCTGGCGGTGCTGCCGGGCGTGGCGCTGGTGGTCGGTGGCGTGCCCGACGGGATGCGCGCCGGCGTCGTGGTCGGTGCGGTCTCGGCATTGTTCGTCGCCGCGTTCGGCTCGCTCAACAAGCGCCTGGTCGATCATGCCGACCCGCTGACCGTGACCGCGCTGGAACTGGGCGCCGGCACCCTGACCCTCACGCTGCTGGCGCCGCTGCTGCCGTTCGTGCTGCCGGCGCTGAGCGGCCCGTTGCTGGTGCTGCCGAGCCTGCACGACACCCTGCTGCTGCTCGCCCTGGCGCTGCTGTGCACGCTGCTGCCGTTCGCCCTGGCGCTGGTCGCGCTGCGCCGGCTCAGCGCTTACGCGGTGCAGTTGGTGACCAACCTGGAGCCGGTCTACGCGATCGTGTTCGCGATCCTGCTGCTGGACGAGCAGAAGGAACTCACCGCGCTGTTCTACCTGGGCGTGGCGGTGATCCTGGGCGCGGTGTTCCTGCACCCGCTGCTGACCCGCGGCAAGCCAGTGCGGCACCCGGAACTGCTGGCGACCTCCGAAGCGAAGAACGCGCTGGAGTGACGCCGCCGCCGGCGCGGTTCACTCCGCCAGCGAGACGCAATCGCGGCCGGCGCGCTTGGCCCGGTACAGGGCCTGGTCGGCGCGCTTGAGCAACTGCTCGGCGCTCTCGTCCGGCTGATAGGTGGCGACGCCGAAACTGGCGGTCAATGGCACCCCGGTCTGCAGCAGGCTGGTCTCCTGGCGCAAGGTCTCGCATTCGTGCATGGCCTCGGCCGCATCCAGGCCCGGCATCAGCACCGCGAACTCTTCGCCGCCATAGCGCGCCACCAGGCTGCCTGCCGGCGCCCGCGCACGCAGCATGTCCGCCAGCGCCAGCAGCACCGCGTCGCCCTTGTCGTGGCCATGCAGATCGTTGATGTGCTTGAAATAGTCCAGGTCGAGCAAGGCCACGCTGAGCGGCGCGGGACTGAACCGCGCCGCCTCCGCGTTGACCAACAGCGCGGTGGCGAACGCGCGCCGGTTGAGCAGCCCGGTCAACGGATCGGTGCGCGACTGTTGCAGCAGTTCGGCGTTGAGCGTTTCCAGCGTGGACTGATACTGCGCCAGCTGCTGCTCGTAGCCGTCGCGCGCGTGCAACTGCAGCGCCAGCGCATGGCTGGTGCGGCGCAGCTCGATCAGCTGCATCACCTGCCGCGACAGCGCCTGCAGCGCCACCACCTGCTCCGGCTCGAGCGTGCGCGGGCGGCGGTCGAGCACGCACAGCGCGCCCACCGCCAGCCCGTCGCTGTTCACCAGCGGCGAGCCTGCGTAGAAGCGCACCCCGACCTCGGTGACCAACGGATTGAACGCGAAGCGCGGATCCACCGCGGCGTCGTTGACCACCATCACCTGCTGCGGGGTCAGGATGGTGTGGCCGCAGAACGAGTCGTCGCGCGTGGCGCTGAGCAAGGTGACGTTGCGCTGCGATTTCAGCCACTGGCGCTCGTCGTCGACCAGCGAGATCAGCGCCGACGGCGTGTCGCACAGGCTGGCGGCGATGCCGACCAGGTCGTCGTAGGACGCTTCCGGCTCGGTATCCAGGATCTGCAACGCATGCAGCGCGCGCAGGCGGTCGGCTTCGTTGTCGGGCTTGCGTGGCTTGATCACGGGAGCGGGCGGCCGGCGGCGGATGCGTGGCAAGTATCGCCAAAATCGCCGCCGATGCCAGTGAAGGCCGCGCGGCCGGGGATTACCAGTCCTGGCGCTGCGGCAGCAGGCCGCGCAGTTCCTGCTCGGTGAGGTTGCGCCACTGGCCCGGCTTCAGCGCGCCGAGCTTGATGTTGTCGATGCGCACGCGGCGCAGTTGGGTGACGCGGTAGTCGAACGCGGCGGCCATCAACCGGATCTGCCGGTTCAGGCCCTGCTCGAGCACGATGCGGAAGCCGAACTTGGCGATCCGCGCGGTGCGGCACGGCAGCGTGGTCTCGTTGTGCACGCGCACGCCGCGCGCCATGCCGCGCAGGAATTCGTCGCTGACCGGCTTGTTCACCGCCACCAGGTATTCCTTCTGGTGGCGGTTCTCGGCGCGCAGGATCTCGTTGACGATGTCGCCGTTGCTGGTCATCAGGATCAGGCCCTCGGACTCCTTGTCCAGGCGCCCGATCGGGAAGATGCGCTGCTCGTGGCCTACGAAATCGACGATATTGCCCTTGACCTCGCTCTCGGTGGTGCAGGTCACCCCGACCGGCTTGTTCAGCGCGATGTAGACGTGGCGGCGGCCGGATTTCTGCTTGGCGCGCGCGCGCAGCGGCTGGCCGTCGACCTGCACCTCGTCGCCCTCGCCCACCACCGCACCGACCCCGCCCGGCATGCCGTTGACGGTGACGCGGCGCGCGGCGATCAGCCGGTCGGCCTCGCGGCGCGAACAGTAGCCGGTTTCGGCGATGTGCTTGTTGAGGCGGATGGACATTGAGCGGGGATTCGGGAGTCGGGATTGGGGATTCGCAAAAGCGGGCTACTGCGATCCGAGGCAGTAGCGAGGTTGGGACAGAAAAGCGGAAGCGGGGACGAATCCCCACTCCCGAATCCCCAATCCCGGCCCCTCAGCGCTTCGGCGGACCCTTGCGCGGCGGGCGATCGCCGGCCTTGTCGGCCATGCGGGTGGCAGCGCCGGCCGGGCGCGGACCGGCCGCGTTCGGGCGGCCGCCGGGCTTGCCGGCGGCGCGCGCGAACTTGGGCTTGAACGGCGCGCTGGCGCCCGCGTCGTCGCCGTCGAGCTTGCGCATCTGCAGTTGCTGACCCGAGACCCAGACCTTCTTCAGGTGGGTCAGCAGCTCGCGCGGCATGTCCGCCGGCAGGTCCAGCACCGAATAGTCGTCGTGGATGTCGATGCGGCCGATGTACTTGCTCTCCAGGCCCGCCTCGTTGGCGATCGCGCCGACGATGTTGGCCGGCTTGACCCCGTGCTGGTGGCCGACCTCGATGCGGTAGGTCTCCATACCCACTTCCGGCTCGCCGCGCGGCGCCTTGGGCGCCTTGTCGCGGCGCGGGGCCTCGAAGCTGCCGACGTCGCGCTGGTAGTCGTAGTCGGGGCCGTGCCCGGCCGGCGCGGGACGCGGCGCACGCGGCGGCGCGCGCTCGCCTTCGTCGCGGCGCGGCGGGCGCGCTTCGCGGTCGAACTTCGGCTCGAACTTCGGACGTTCCGTGCGCTCGCCGCGGTCGGCGCGCTCGCGGCGCTCGGCACCGGGCCGCTCGAAGCGCTCGGCCTGCGGCGGACGCGCGCGCTCCGGCGCCAGCAGCAGCGGCGTGTCGCCCTGCAGCAGGCGCGCCAGCGCCGCGGCCACTTCGACCATCGGCACGTTCTTCTCGGTCTCGAAACGCTGCAGCAGGTCGCGGTAGGTGTCGATGCCGCCGCCGGCGATGGTCTCGCTGATCTTTTCCATGAAGCGGGTCACGCGCTGGTCGTTGACCGCGTCCACGCTCGGCAGCTGCATCTCTTCGATCGGCTGCCGGGTGGCGCGCTCGATCGCGCGCAGCATGCCCTTCTCGCGCGGGCTGACGAACAGGATCGCCTCGCCGCTGCGGCCGGCGCGGCCGGTGCGGCCGATGCGGTGCACGTAGCTTTCGGTGTCGTACGGAATGTCGTAGTTCAGCACGTGGCTGATCCGCTCCACGTCCAGGCCGCGCGCGGCCACGTCGGTGGCGACCAGGATGTCGAGCTTGCCGTCCTTGAGCTGCTGGATCACCCGCTCGCGCTGCGACTGCTGGATGTCGCCGTTGATCGCCGCGGCGGCCAGGCCGCGCGCCTGCAGCTTCTGCGCCAGCTCGTCGGTGGCGGCCTTGGTGCGCGCGAACACGATCATCGCGTCGAACGGCTCCACTTCCAGGATGCGGGTCAGCGCATCGAGCTTGTGCAAGCCGCTGACCGCCCAGTAACGCTGGCGGACATTCGCCGACGTGGTGGTCTTGGAGGCGATGATGACTTCGGCCGGATCGTTCAGATAGGTCTGTGCGATGCGCTTGATCGCGGTCGGCATGGTCGCCGAGAACAGCGCCACCTGGCGCGAGGCCGGCAGCTTCTTCAGCACCGCCTCGACGTCGTCGATGAAGCCCATGCGCAGCATCTCGTCGGCCTCGTCGAGCACCAGCGTCTTCAGCTCCGACAGATCCAGGGTGCCGCGCTCGAGGTGGTCGATGACCCGCCCCGGGGTGCCCACCACCACGTGCACGCCGCGCTTGAGCGCCGACAGCTGCTGCACGTAGGGCTGGCCGCCGTACACCGGCAACACCTGGAAGCCGGGGATCGCGCCGGCGTAGCGATGGAACGCCTCGGCGACCTGGATCGCCAGCTCGCGGGTCGGCGCCAGCACCAGCGCCTGCGGCTTGCGCTGGTTGAAGTCCAGCCGCGACAGGATCGGCAGCGCGAACGCGGCGGTCTTGCCGGTGCCGGTCTGGGCTTGGCCGAGCAGGTCGCGGCCGGTCAGCAGCGCGGGAATGGTGGCGGCCTGGATCGGCGACGGCGACTCGTAGCCGACATCGGCGACAGCTTTCATCACAGCAGGCGAGAGGCCGAGATCTGCGAACAGCAGCGGCGCGGGGGTATCTTGGGACATGGGAGACTCCGGAGGCGCCGCAGAGAACCGGCAGGCGCAAAGAAGTGCATTGTGCGCCTTGGCGGGCCGCATGTCTAAACCGGGTGAACGAAGCCGTTCAGGCGTGAGAAACCCCAGCCTGCCGCGAACCACCTTGCAGACCCTTCCGCGACCCGCCCCATGCCCGACGCCCCCACCCCTGCCGCACCGGCCCCAACCGACTTCGCCACGCTGTTCCAGGCGCACCGCGGCATCGCCGCGAAAGTGGCCGGCAGCTATTGCCGGGATCCGGACGACCGTGCCGACCTGATCCAGGAGATCGCCACGCAGGCCTGGCGGGCCTTCCCCCGCTACGACCGGCAGCGGCCGTTCTCCACCTGGCTGTACCGGATCGCGCTGAACGTGGCGATCGGCGACCTGCGCGGGCGCAGCCGCGCGCATCGGCAGACGCTGCCGCTGGAGGACCTGGACCTAGCCGATCCGCACGCCGCCGACCCGGAACGCGAGCGCCAGGTACAGGCCCTGTACCGCTTCATCGCGCAGCTGCCGGCGCTGGAACGGGCGCTGGCGCTGCTGTACCTGGACGACCGCCCGCAGCGCGAGATCGCCGAGATCCTGGGCATCGGCGAAAGCAACGTCTCCACCAAGATCGGCCGCCTCAAGCAACGCCTCCGCGACGAACTCTGACTCTCACACACAGGACCTTCGACATGCACCCCGACGAACTGAAACACGCCTGGCAGGCGCTGGACCAGCGCCTGCAACGCCACGACCGCCTGCAAGCGCAGCAGCTGCTGCAGCACAACCTGCAGCGTAGCCTGCGCCCGCTGCTGTGGGGCCAGCTGCTGCAGCTGCCGTTCGGCCTGTGCTGCATCGCCCTGGCCGGCCTGCTGTGGAGCCGCGGCGGCGCGCTGCCGGCGCACCTGATCACCGCCGGCGTGGCGGTGCATGCCTATGGCGTGGTCACCGTGGCGCTGGCCGGCATCGTGCTGGGCCGGCTGCTGCAGGTCGACTACAGCGCGCCGGTGCTGGAGATCCAGCAGCGGATCGCGCGCACCCGGCGCTGGTACGTCGGCAGCGGCGTGGTCTGCGGGCTGTCGTGGTGGCTGCTGTGGGTGCCGGTGCTGATGGTGCTGGCCGCGCTCGCCGGCATCGACCTGCTGGCAAGGGCGCAGGCCGTGGTGTGGATCGGGCTCGGCGCCGGGCTGGCGGGGCTTGCCGGCAGCGCATGGCTGTATCGCCGTTCGCGCGATCCCGGGCAGCCGCGGCTGCGGCGCATCGTCGACGACGGCCTGGGCGGAGCGAGCCTGCGCAGGGCCAGCGGCCTGCTCGACGAGGTGGAGCGTTTTCGGCACGAATGAGCGCGCAGCCGCTGCGTTGCGGTGCACGCGAAGATGTACGGCGCGGCGTGCGCAGCGCGAAGTCCGAGCGTTTCCTTCGCGAATGACCGACAATGGGCGCCGATTTCCGAACAGCGTCCCCCAATGCAGACCATCGATCTCCAGTTAGAAAGCGACTATGTCGAACTCAAGCACCTGCTGAAACTGACCGGCGTGTGCGACAGCGGCGGCGCGGCCAAGACCGTGATCAGCGAAGGCCAGGTGCGCGTGGACGGCGAAGTCGAAGTGCGCAAGGCCTGCAAGGTCCGCGCGGGCCAGGTGGTCGAACTGGACGACGTGCAGATCCGGGTGATCGGCAAGGCATGAGCGTGGCCGGCGCGCCCTGCGCGTCGCTTCCCCGGCGGTACGACGCGGCAGCCGCGCCATGCTGACCAGCATCGGCATGCGCAACATCGCGCCGTCGGCGGACGATCCGCTGCATGACGTGTACGAAGTGCTGATCGATCCGGCCGCAGCGCGGCCGCTGTGCCTGGCGCAATCCATCCATGGCGGGCATGCCGACCGTGGCGGCGCGATCTTCCTGGGGCTGGACGAGCTGGATGCCTGGGCCGGCGACTGGCGCCTGCACCTGCGCCACGCCGACTGCCCCTGGGCCATCGCACCGATCGAAGCGGCGCAGCGCGGCGGCGACGCGCAAGCCACCTTCGCCCACCTCATCGCCGAGGCGGACGCACGCCGCCTCGCCCGCACGCCGCGGCGCTAGCGCGGTTTTTTTCTTGCCTTCATTCGGGCGATTGCATTTTTGTGGGAGCGACTTCAGTCGCGACGAGCTCTACCGGTAACGCCCGTCGCGACTGAAGTCGCTCCCACAATTACTTCGCCAAGCGAATAGGACAGCCAGCATTCGCGTGCCGATCCATAGGCCATGCCATCACTACAGCTGGCGCCGGATTTTTGTAGGAGCGGCTTCAGCCGCGACCGGAACTTTCTGGTAACGCCCTGTCGCGGCTGAAGCCGCTCCTACAGGGTGCATGCAGGCAGGAGAAAGAAGCGTTGCGCGGTGGCACTGGCTTGGCGGCGCGGCTGTCGCCGTAGCTCGCCGAGCAACGGCTATGTCTCCCAGCATCCCTCAGGCGTCCACGCCTCAGCGCACACCCACCGCAGCACGCTGGGTCAGGTGCGCGGCGATCGCGCGCTTGAACGGCGCCACCTTGTCGGCCACGCGCAAGGCCGCGTTGCGCAGCGCGCGCGCCGGCAGGCGGTCGTCGGTGTACAGCGCGGCGATCGCGCTGGTCGCCTCGTACAGCGGGCGCGTGGCCAGGCGATGGCCGCGTTCGTAGCCGGCCAGCAAGGCCGGCGCGGCGATGTCGCGACCCTGTGCCGCGGCCGCGTGCAGCGCGCGCGCCAGCCGCGCCTGGCTCTGCAGGCCGAAATTGAAGCCGTGCGCGGTCACCGGATGCATGCCCACCGCCGCGTCGCCGATCAGCGCATAGCGCTTGCCGACGAAGCGTTGCGCGTACACCGCGACCAGCGGATACGCCTGCGGCCGCACGATCGGCGTCATCGCGCCGAGCCGGTGCTCGAAGCGCGCGCTGATCTCCGCGCCTAGCTCGGCGGCGTCCATGTCCAGCAGCGCCTGCGCGCGATCCGGCGGCAGGGTCAGCACCGCCGAGGCCTGGTTGCCGTGCAGCGGCAGCAGCGCCAGGGTCTGGCCGTAGCCGAACCACTCCCACGCGGTGTGATGATGCGGGCGTTCGTGGCTGACCCGGCACACCAGCATGCTGCGGCCGAAATCGCGCATCTGCGCGCCGATGCCGAGCATGCGCCGGGTGGTCGAGAAACGGCTGTCGGCGGCCACCACCAGGCGCGCAGTCAGTGCCTCGCCATTGGACAGGCTCAGCTGCGCCTGGCTGTCGTCGCTACGCAGCGCCTGCACCGAGACGCCGTCGAGCAGGGTCAGGCCCGGCTGTGCCTGCACCGCGGCGAACGCGGCACGGCGGATCAGGTGGTTGGGCACCAGCCAGCCCAGGTCGCCGCGGCGGTCCTGGCTGGCGGCGAAGGTCAGCGCGAACGGCGAGGAGCCGTTCATCACCCGCGCATCGCGCAGCGGCGCGATCGCGTCCGGATCGATCCGCGACCACAGGTCCAGTTGCTCCAGCAGCGTGCGCGAGGCGTGGGTCAGCGCGATCTCGCGGCCATCGAAGGCGGCCTCGGCCAGCGCGGCGCGCGGCTGCGGTTCGATCAGCGCCAGCGACAGGCCGCTACCGGCCAGCGAGCGGGCGAAACACAGGCCCGCGGGGCCGGCACCGACAATGGCGATATCCACATGCATTGCTGCGCTTCCTGTCTCGGACGCAGCCAGCATAAACCCGCCGCGGCGCGCGGCATTGATCTGGATCAGCGCTGCGGCAAACGGTCGCAGCGTCGCGCTTGCGACGCGATGCGCGCAGCCTCAGAACAGCGCCCACACCAGTTGCAGGATCGACCACAGCGACACCGCCCAGACCAGGCTGCGCAAGTAAGGCACGCCCGCCGCGTACAACGGCACATAGGCCAGCCGCGCCCAGAAATACAGCTGCGCCGCCAGCGCGGTATGCGCACTGCCCTTGCCCATCGCCACCACCGCCAGCGCCGCGGCGGCGAAGAACGGGAAGGTCTCCAGGAAGTTGCGCAGCGCGCGGTCCAGGCGCCCGGCCACGCCGGAGGGCGGCGGCAGCTGCGCGTCGCGCGCGCCGGCATTCCACTTCAGGCCGCGCTGCGCGGTGACGAACGCCGCGGCCAGCAGCAGTTGCACGATCCCGAGCAGGATCGCCCAGGCCAGCATGCGGATTTCGATACTCATCGACACCTCGGTCGGTTGCGAAAACTAGGGAGCGACGCGCGCATGCGCGTCAGTTCGGCGGACCGACGTGATAGCCGACCAGGCGCCAGGTCTTGTCCTCGTCCAGGCGCAGTGAGACCAGCTCGCGCACCGGTTGCGGCGCGTTGGCGAACCGGCTGGGGAAACTGACGTTGACGTAGACCCCCGGCGGCACCTGCGAACCGGCCGCGTACTGCACCCGCGCCACGCTGGCCACGCCGCGACCGAGCAGCGCGCCGAGCCGTGCGCGGCCGGCATCGACCTGGCGCACGAACGCATCGCGCGCGACGGCCTTCTTGGCCACCGCGGATGCGCCGTCCCACAGCTCGCCGCTGCGTCCGGCATCGACCAGCTGCGCGGCGCGCAGGCCGGCCTGCGCCATCTGCGCGTCCTGCTTGGACAGCGGGCCCGGCGCAGCAGGATCGGCATGCTTGGCCGCGGCGGGTCTGGCGGCGGCGGGCTTGGGCGGCGCTGGCTGCGCCGCAGCCTGGGCCGGCGCGGATTGCGCAGGGACGCTCTGCGTCGGCGCGGTCTGCGCCGCCGCAGCGAACACGGCAGCGCCCAGCAGCGCGGGGAACAGGCGAAGTGACAACGGCATGGGCATCGCTCAGGCGGCGCGGTGACGGCGGGGGCCGCAGTCTACGCCGGCCATGTGCGCCCGCGCAGCGGCGCTCACGGCTCCTCGCCTGGCGCGGCCGCGCTCACCGGCACCGCATAGCGCTGCCGATGCCAGGCGCGCCAGCTCGCCCACAGCGCCCACACGGTGCCGCCGAGCAAGGCGGCCAGGCTCAGCAGCGAGGCGGTGCGCGCCAGCACCTGCGCATACCTGCCGCTGGCGAAATGCAGCAGCAGCTCCGCCACCAGGAAACCGCCCACCACCAGCAAGGCCGGGGGCAGGTACAGCCGCATCATCATCTTCGATCCGACCGACATGCCAGGCGCCTCCAGGGAATTGGCCCGGACGCTAGCGTCAGCGCGGTGCCGGCGACGTGAAAGCCCGGCCGGCGCAACGGAAGACTGGCCCGGGCGAGCCGAAGCCCGGGGCCGCCCCGCAATCCAGCCTGCCGGTGATCCGCCAGGCGCTCCTCGGCGCGCCATGCCGCCCGCCCCTGCCACTGTCCGCGGCGTGGATGCGCTGTGGATACCCGCGCCAGCCCATTTGTGCCAGAGTGGCGCGAGGCCGTGAACCCATACATGGGAATGGCTGGGCCGCAGTGGCAAGCGGTCCGACAGCGCTCAGGGGTGATCTGGGAGAAAGCCGACATTTCCAACATGCAGCATGGCGGCGATCGCCGCGTGCTGCGTTGTCCGTAGAGGATTGCCGATGTCCATCACGACGAAACGCAACGGCTGGAGCGGCCCGGTGCTGGTTGTGGCGCTGTGCGCCGCTATCGTCATTTTCGGAAAACCCGCGCGCTATTCGATTCCGGTCTCGCTTGCGCTTTCGGCCATCCAACTCCTGGCGATGGCCATCGCGGCAGCGCCGCTGCTGTTGCGGGCGTGGCGCTCCGGGGATGAACACCGGCGTCGGATCGCGCTTGTCGGCACCTTGTTGATACTGCCCTGGGCTCTACTGACGCTGATGCCGGGCTACGGTCCGCCGTTCGCTTCGAATCTCGCAATGAACCATGTCCGGTTCGTCATTCTTTTTGTCTCGGCTGCGGTTCTTGGTGCGGGTCTGTTCCTGCTCAAAGAGCCGTTGGCCGACGCTGCAGGCGATCGCCTGCTTGCACCGCTGGGACAGGCAAGCGGCCTGTTTGCCGCACTCATTCAACTCGTCTGGGCTGCGCTGATGATCGGCTGGACAATGTCCGAAGCGCATAAACCCGCAGCCTATCTGCCGCTGTACGGCACGCCGCTCGGCAATGCCGCGGACGTCCTGCTCTTCTTCGCAGGATTGATGACGTATGTTTCCACTGCGCTCTATGCACTGTCGTTCGCACGGCAGGGCTGGCTTCGGCCCGCATGGGCGGGAATCATCGCGTCGGTGGCCGCTCTCGCCGTCGTTGCGCTGATGGTGCGCGGCCTCCAGTATCCCGACTTGCCCGACGATTGGTTCGCCATGCCCGGCATGATCGTCGGCATCCCCGCGATCCCCTGGCTGATGCCCTACCTGCTCGGGGTGTGTGCGCTGGTGCATGCGGCTCACGGGCCGAAGGTTGTTGCGTAAGCGGCAGGCTTGAACCGCACGAGCGGAGCTACGGCAGCACCTGGCGCGATTCCATGCCGACCGCAGCATGCATCTTCGGCCTACCACTACCGCCACGTGCAGGCCGTCAGGACGCGCACGCCGATTGGATCCGCCGCCGCTTTCACGCGCAGGGGGGATAGGCTCCGCACTGCACGCCCATCCAGGCATGCCCTGGCTGAACAAGCTGCCGAGCGATCGCAGCTATGCGCCCGGCGAGGCCAGCGGCAGCGTGGCCACGTCGATTTCCGACAGCGGGCTCTCCGCCGGGCAGGCCTGGTCGGGGAAGCCGAAGCGCTGCTTCAGCGCCTGGCCGCAGGCGGTCAGCGACTCCAGGTCCACGCCCTTGGCCTTGCACTCGTGGTCGAACGCGATCAGGAACGCGTCCTTGCGCCGCACGAAATCGTCGCCGCACTTGCGCAGCTGCTTGATCCGCTCCAGGTCGTCCTGCACCGCGTTGGTGCCGTCCAGCCCGTACTGCTTGAGTTCGTCGTTGCTGAGCAGGCGCAGGCTGCGGTTGGGCACGGTCATCATCAGGTCGGCCACCGCCACGGCCACGCCGTTGCGCTCCAGGTAGTCCTTGACGTTGCCGTAGACCTCCTGCAGTTCGCGATTGAGCTCGGCGCGCGAGGTGGCAGTGGAACTGATCCGCATCATGCGGTGGATGCCGACCTTGCCGGAGATCAGCCGGTTGTCGCCAGCGGCGAGCACGAACACGCAGGCGCTATGGCAGATTGAGCCCTCGCGCACCCAGATGGTCCAGCCGGACTCGCCGATCGCATCGCCGGCGCGGATCGCCGCCTCGACCTGGCCGCCGCTGGAATCCAGGTCCAGCACGCGCTTGCCGATGCCGGCGTGCGCGGCGACCTCGGCCAGGCGCCGCACCATCTCGGCGAAACCGGCGTTGATCTTGCCTTCGTAGCGCACCCGCAGCAGGCCGCGCTCGCGGCATGGCGCCAGCGCCGCCTCGATGGTCGGCCGATCCAGCCCGGCCAGCGCCTCGCCGTCGCCGGCCTCGGCCGCGTAGTCGGTGTCGCAGCTGACGAAGGCCTCGCCGTTCTCCAGCGCCGCCTGCTCCCAGACGTCGGGATCGGGTTTGGGCGTGGTGGCAGGCCGCGGCGCCGGCGCGGGCGGCGGCGTCCCGACCGACACCATGTGCTCGCCATCGCCTGGCGGGCTGTCGGCCACGGTCCTGCCGGCGGATGGCGCGCCCTGCTGGCACGACAACAGGCCGACGCAGCACAACGACAGCCACCAGATTTTTGACGGAAGAGGCAAGCAGGACATCCGCGAAGGAAGAGACGGCGCTTTCGAAATGCGCGTCGCTAGTCTAGTGCCGATACGCATTCGGTTCCCAACTGCGCCTAAACCGCCGGCCTCCCGCCAGGGGGCGTGCGCATGGACCCCGCCGGGCCGCTGCATCCATGTCCGAAAACGGCGAGTCGGGCGCAGCGGCGCGGACTAGACTGGCCGCATGCCGCACATCACGCTCGACGACCACGACCTCTACGACCGCGCCCGCCAGTCCCGCGATGCGCGCTTCGACGGGGTGTTCTTCACCGCCGTGCGCAGCACCGGCATCTACTGCCGGCCGGTGTGCCCGGCACCGGCGCCCAAGCGCAGCAACGTGCGCTACTACCCCAGTGCCGCCGCCGCGGCCGCGGCCGGCTACCGCCCCTGCCTGCGCTGCCGGCCGGAACTGTCGCCGGAAGCGCAACAGCACCTGGGCGAGGAATCGGTGCAGCGTGCGCTGGCGCTGATCGCCGAGGGCGCGCTGCAGGACGCCAGCGTCGAACGGCTCGCCGCCGAGGTCGGACTCAGCGCGCGCCAGTTGCAGCGCGTGTTCGTCGCCCAGCTCGGCGCCACCCCGGCAGCGGTGCATGCGACGCGACGCCTGCTGCTGGCCAAGCAATTGCTGACCGAGACCGCGCTGCCGATCACCCAGGTGGCGTTGGCAGCCGGTTTCAACAGCCTGAGGCGCTTCAACACCGCGTTCCTGGAGGGCTGCGGGATGCCGCCGTCGGCGATCCGCAAACAGCGCGCCGAGGTGCCCGGCGGCGATCTGCTGCTGCGCCTGGGCTACCGCCCGCCGCTGGATTTCGCGGCCATGTTGGCATTCCTGCGCAAGCGCGCGATCCCCGGCATCGAGCGCATCGGCGAGGCCAGCTACGAGCGCGTGCTCGGCCCACTCGATGCCTCCACCAGGATCCGCGTCGAGGCCGATCCGCAGCGCCACGAATTGCGCCTGCAGATCGCCGCGGCCGATCCGCGCGCGATCCCCGACATCGTGCGGCGGGTGCGCCGCATCTTCGACCTGGACGCCGACCTGCGCGCGGTGCACGCCACGCTCGGCGCCGAACCGCTGCTGGCGCGCGCGATCGCGCGGCGTCCGGGACTGCGCGTGCCCGGCGGCTGGGACGGCTTCGAAGTGGCGGTGCGCGCGGTGCTCGGCCAGCAGGTCAGCGTGGCCGGCGCGGCGACCCTGGCCGCGCGCCTGGTCGAGCGCCACGGCGCGTATCGACCGGGCCAGGCGCCCGGCCTGGACCGCGCGTTCCCGGCGCCGCAGGACCTGCTGGACGCGCCGCTGGAGGCGATCGGCCTGCCGCGCTCGCGCGCCGCCACGATCCGCGCGCTGGCCGCGGCGGTGGTGGACGGACGCCTGCAGTTCCGCGCCGGCCAGCGCCTGTCCGAGTTCGTCGAACGCGCCACCGCCCTGCCCGGCATCGGCGCCTGGACCGCGCACTACATCGCGCTGCGCGCGCTCGGCCAGCCCGATGCGTTCCCGGCCGGCGACCTGGTCCTGCAACGCATGCTCGGCGCCGACGGCGCGCGCCTGAGCGAACGCGCCACCGACGCCCGCGCGCAGGCCTGGCGGCCATGGCGCGCCTATGCCGTGCTGCACCTGTGGCACCTGGCCGGCGATCCACCCGAGGAGACTCCCCATGACTGAGCAACGCCTGTACTACGACGCCTTCGCCACCCCGATCGGCGAACTGACCGTGGCCGTCGGCGACGACGGCGTGCGCCACATCCTGTTCCCGGAGAACCGCTACGACGCGCGCGGGCGCGCCGACTGGATCCGCGACGCGGCGCCGGTGCGCGCAGCGCGCGAGCAGTTGCTGGCGTATTTCGCCGGCGAACGCACCCGCTTCGACCTGCCGCTGGCGCCGCGCGGCACCGCCTTCCAGTGTCGCGTGTGGCAGGCGCTGGCGCAGATTCCGTTCGGCGCGACCTGGAGCTACGCGCAGCTGGCGCGGCATATCGAGCAGCCGCGTGCGGTGCGCGCGGTCGGCGCCGCCAACGGCCGCAATCCGCTGCCGATCGTGCTGCCCTGCCATCGCGTGATCGGCGCCAACGGCACCCTGACCGGCTTCGGCGGCGGCCTGCCGACCAAGGCCGCGCTGCTGGCGCTGGAGCGGCGTGGCGCCGTCGAGGCGGACGGCGGGATGGCGTCGTTGTTCGACTGAGCTGCGGTGCTCTTGCGCGCCGACAGGCGAATGAGGGCAGCGAGGTGCCCGACAACCGCTCCCTTCTCCCTACAGGGGGAAGGTGCCCCGCAGGGGCGGATGGGGGTACGGGCGAAGCCTCGTGCACCCAAACTCAGCGAGTCGCTTCGCGCCATACCCTCACCCCAACCCCTCTCGCGGGGGGAGAGGGGCTACGGCAGCTACCTTCTCCCCTCGGGAGAAGGTGCCCCGAAGGGGCCGGGCGAAGCCTCCTGCACCCGAACTCAGCGAGACGCTTCGCGCCGGACCCTCACCCCAACCCCTCTCCCGGTGGGAGAGGGGCTAGCTGCTGTTCCTTCTCCCATCGGGAGAAGGTGCCCCGCAGGGGCGGATGAGGGTACGGGCGCAGCCTCGTGCACCCAAACTCAGCGAGTCGCTTCGCGCCGTACCCTCACCCCAACCCCTCTCCCGGCGGGAGAGGGGCTGCTGCGGTCGGCAGCTGTGCGAGTGCGTGCTTTTCGTTTGGCAGCACGCTGCCGCTGCCACCGTCGAAACGCATCGCTGTACCCCGAATGCGTCGGCCATCGTGCGTGCGCGGCACGCACGATGTCTTCGCCAGGTCACCGGACGCGTCTTATCATGCGCCGATGACTTCCATCGCCCTACGACTGGCAAGCGCCTGCGCGGCGCTGCTGCTCGGCGCTTGCGCCTCCGCCCCCTCTTCTCCCACTGCCAAGGCCACCGCGCCGCACGCCGCGTCCAGCCAGGCGCAGCGGCCGTTGCTGCTGCTGATCTCGATCGACGCGCTGCGCGCGGACATGCTCGATCGCGGCATCGCGCCGAACCTCAGCCGGCTGGCGCGCGAGGGCGTGCGTGCGCGATGGATGACGCCGTCCTATCCGTCGCTGACCTTCCCCAACCACTACACCCTGGTCACCGGGCTGCGTCCGGACCACCACGGCATCGTCCACAACAGCATGAACGACCCGCTGCTGGGCACGTTCCGGGTCAGCGACCGCGACGCGGTCGGCGATGGCCGCTGGTGGGGCGGCGAACCGATCTGGGTCGGCGCCGAGAAGGCCGGCCTGCCCTCGGCGAGCTGGGCCTGGCCGGGCAACGAAGCGGCGATCCAGGGCGTGCGCCCGAGCCGCCGCCAGGCTTTCGACAAAGACGTCGCGCCGAACGCGCGGGTCGACCAGGTGCTGGGCTGGCTGGACGATCGCAGCGCGCCGCAGCCGCAGCTGCTGACCCTGTATTTCGAGCAGGTCGACGAGGCAGGCCACGGCTTCGGCCCGCAATCGGCGCAGTACGCGCGCGCGATCGAACAGGTCGACGCGGCGATCGGCCGCCTGCTCGACGGGCTGGCCCGGCGCGGGCAACTGGATCGCACCAACCTGATCGTGGTCTCCGACCACGGCATGGCGACGGTGCCGGCGCAGCAGGTGGTCATCGTCGAGGACATGGTGTCGATGCAAGAGGCCGAGGTGGTCAGCTACGGCCAGTCGGTCGGCATCGCGCCGCGGCCCGGCCAGGAGGCCAGGGTCGAAGCCAAGCTGCTCGGCGCGCATCCGCAGTACGACTGCTGGCGCAAGGCCGAGCTGCCGGCGCGCTGGCGCTACGGCAGCAATCCGCGCGTCCCGCCGATCGTGTGCCAGATGCACGAAGGCTGGGACGCGCTGCCGGCCGAGCGCGCCGCGGAGAAGCCGCAGACCGGCCTGCGTGGTTCGCACGGCTACGATCCGGCGCTGCCGTCGATGCGCGCGGTGTTCATCGCGCGCGGCCCGGCGTTCCGCCAGGGCGCCACGCTGGCGCCGTTCGACAATGTCGATGTGTATCCGCTGCTGACCCGGCTGCTGGGAATTCCCGCCGCGCCCAACGACGGCGATCCGCAGGCGCTGCTGCCGGCATTGCGCTGAGCGCCGCGTCGCAGCGCTGCGCCTTGAAGCGCCGCTAGCCGGGCGCGGCCTTGCCAGCCTGCGGCGCCTGGTCATCGGTTGCCGCATCGCCGCGTACCGCCGCGGCGCAATCGCGCTACCGTCATGCCGCCGCCTGCCGGTAAAGCGTGTCGCGACCGATGGCCCGCGTCGCTCCTGGACCACAGTGCCGACTGCAGATACCCGTCGCGGCCGCCCGCGTTCGGCGCGGCGACATGCCCAGCGGTGCAGCGCCGCACACCGCGCCGTGCATGAATGTGGACGAGGCGACAGGCCCGCGCGATGGCGCGCATGCGACAATCCCCACATGCAGTCGCCCGATCCCGTGCCGCCGCCGCGCATGCGCCATCGTCTACGCCCGTTGCTCTCGCACGAGAGCTGGAAACAGCGCGCGGTGCTGTGGGGCGGCGCGGTCGCGGTGGCGCTGGTCGCGATCGTGTTCGCCAAGGCCAGCGACGCGGCCTTCCATCTGTTCCAGCGCATCATCGCGCACTCGCCGTGGTGGGCGCTGCTGCTGACGCCGAGCGTGTTCGCGCTGCTCGCCTGGCTGACCAACGGCGTGTTGCGGCCCACCCGCGGCAGCGGCATCCCGCAGGTCATCGCCGCGCTGGAGCAGCCGGACGACGCGTTCCGGCAGACCAACCTGTCGCTGCGCGTGTCCGCCGGCAAGCTGCTGCTGACCACCTTGGCCTTGCTCGGCGGCGCCTCGGTCGGGCGCGAAGGCCCGACCGTGCACGTCGGCGCCAGCCTGATGTACGTGCTCGGGCGCTGGTTCGGTTTCCGCGATCCGCGCCAGGCCTCGCATTTCCTGCTGGCCGGCGGCGCCGCCGGCATCGCCGCGGCGTTCAATACGCCGCTGGCCGGCGTGGTGTTCGCGATCGAGGAACTGAGCGGCCGTTTCGAACACCGTTTCTCCGGCACCTTGCTGACCGCGGTGATCGTCGGCGGCGTGATCTCGCTGGGCCTGCTCGGCAACTACACCTACTTCGGCAAGGTATCCGCGGCGCTGCCGCTGGGCCGGGCGTGGCTGGCGATCGTGCTGTGCGGAGTGGTCGCCGGCCTGCTCGGCGGCGCGTTCAGCCGCATGGTGCTGGCCACCGTGGCCGGCAAGCCGCGCTGGCTGGGCGCGCTGCGCGGCCGCCATCCGGTGCTGCTGGCCGCGGCCTGCGGCCTGGCCCTGGTCGCGCTGGGCCTGATCTTCGGCAACGGCGCGTTCGGCACCGGCTACGAGCAGGCGCGCAGCCTGGTGCAGGGCCACGCCAGCGTCGGCCACGAGTTCGGGCTGATGAAGCTGCTGGCGAACCTGGTGTCGTACGTGGCCGGCATCCCCGGCGGCCTGTTCTCGCCGGCGCTGGCGGTCGGCGCCGGCGTCGGCCACAACCTGGCGGTGCTGATGCCGGACGTGGATCCGCGCACCTTCGTGCTGCTCGGCATGTGCGCCTATCTGACCGGGGTCACCCAGGCGCCACTGACCTCGGCGGTGATCTCGCTGGAACTGACCGACAGCAGCGACATGCTGCTGCCGATCCTGGCCACGGTGCTGATCGCGCGCGGCGCCTCGGCGCTGGTGTGCCGCACGCCGATCTATCGCGGGCTGGCGGAACAGTTGCTGCCGGTGCCGAGCGTCGCCGAACCCGAACCCGAACCGACCTCGCTGGCCGCCGACCTGGCCGGCGACAGCGGCGAGGACGATCCGCCGCGCTGAGCGCCGACTCCGCGAGTCGCTTCGCGCCGGACCCTCACCCCAACCCCTCTCTCCCACAGGGACTTCCGGGGGGAGAGGGGCTTAAGCTGCACCCTGCGGGGCTGCGGGGCTGCGGGCTGCGGCGTTTTTTTCGAGGCAAAAAAAACGCGGCGCAAGCGCCGCGTTCTTTCGTACCGCTGGAGCCGAGGCTCAGCCGGCCTTGGCGACCGTCTTCTTGGCCACTGCCTTCTTCGCCGCCGGGGTCTTGACCACCGACTTCTTGGCGACCGGCGACGCGGCGCCCACGGCCACCTTGCTCACGCTATGCGAGCGCGAATTGCCATAGCTGGCGTTGTAGCGCTTGCCCTTGGCGGTCTTGCGGTCACCCTTACCCATGCTCATCGACTCCTGAATGTGTGTGCGAAAATCCCCGCGCGGTGCACGGGTTTGGCGAGGCCAACGCGGTCAGCGCCCTCGCGCAAGGGCGGCAAGCCTATCACGTGCGCTCAGTGGGCGCAGCTGGCGTCGTGCACGTGGCCGTGGTTCAGCCGCAGGTTGAGCAGGTGCGCGAGCCCGACCAGGGTGCCGCCGAAGGTCATGATCGCCGCGTGCGGCGCCACCGCGTGGTGCAGCGCCGGCACCAGCATGCCGGCCCACAGCGACAGCAGACCCAGCAGCAGCAGGCCCAGCGCCTGCCAGGCGCGATGCCGGCGGTAGCCGAGGACCAGGCTGAACAGGCCCAGGCAGGTCACGAACAGCACCAGCGTGCGTTCCACCCCGTCGCCCAGCCATACCGACAGGCCCAACGAAGGCAACACGGCCAGCGCCAGCGGCAGCAGCGCGCAATGCACCGCGCACAGCAGCGAACCGGTGGCGCCGAGGCGGTCGAGCAGTGCGCGCAGATCGGAGGTAGGCGACATGACTTCCAGCACAGTGGTGATTGCGTTATAGAATAATATAACATTACCCGGCCGGCGACCAGGGGGTCGCCACGCCCCCCATTGCCATGCCTGTCGCCGCCTCAGCGCGGCAACGCGAGCGCCCGCGCTCGCCTGGCGGCGCTTTTTTTCCTCCCATTCGGTATGTCTATGTCCTCCTCCTCGCGTTCCCGCTCGCTCCGTCGCACCGCCCTGTCCCTGGCGCTGGGCGGCCTGCTCAGCCCCGCTTTGGCCCTGGCCGCCGATGCACCGGCCACGGACGCCGCCACGCCGCCGGCCAGCGACAGCCGCCATGCCGACGGCCGCAAGCAGGACCGCCACGTGAAGGACATGGACGCGGTGGTGGTCACCGCCAGCCCGCTGCGCGACGCCGCCGGCGACCTGAGCCAGCCGGTGGACGTGCTGGCCGGCGAGCGCCTGGACGAGAACCGCGGCGCCAGCGTCGGCGAGACCGTGGCCAGCCTGCCCGGCGTGCAGAGTTCCAACTTCGGCCCCGGCGTGGGCCGGCCGATCATCCGCGGCCTGGACGGCCCGCGCGTGGCGGTGCTCAGCGACGGCCTGTCCACCCAGGACGTGTCCACCGTCAGCCAGGACCACTCGCCGGCGGTGGAATCGTTCCTGGCCGACCAGATCGAAGTGCTGAAGGGTCCGTCCACGCTGCTGTACGGTTCCGGCGCGATCGGCGGCGTGGTCAACGTGGTCGACGGGCGCATCGCCGAAACCCCGGTGGACGGCGTGCACGGCCGCGCCGAAGTGCGCTTCGACGGCGGCGACAAGGACGGCAACACCGACATGTTCCGGGTCGATGCCGGCAACGGCAGCGGCCTGTCGATCCACGCCGACGGCGTGTACCGCAACCAGAAGGACTACGACACCCCGCAGGGCCGCCAGGCCAATTCCTTCCTGGACACCAAGACCGGTTCGGTCGGCGCCTCGCTGGCCGGCGACTGGGGCTTCGTCGGCGTATCGGCCTCGCGCTTCCGCGACAACTACGGCAACCCGGGCGAACCCGGCGATCTGGCCGCCGGCGAGCGCGGCGTATCGCTGCGCATGCACCAGGACCGCTACGAGCTCAAGGGCGGGCTGACCGATCCTTGGGGCGACGGCAGCGCGCTGCGCTACAGCTTCGGCCACACCGCCTACACCCACACCGAGTTCGAGGGCGAGGAAGTGGGCACGGTATTCGACAAGCGCGCCAACGAAGGCCGCGTCGAAGCGTCCTTCACCTTCGGCGGCGGCTGGCAGACCGCGTTCGGCGTGCAGGGCAGCGACTCCACTTTCCAGGCGATCGGCGAAGAGGCGTTCGTGCCGAAGACCGACACCCGCGCCATCGGCGTGTTCGCCGTGGCCCGCAACAACTGGGAACGTGTCACCGCCGAGGTCGGCGCGCGCGTGGACAAGGTCAAGTACGAGACCGACACCGGCGTGGACCGCGACTTCACCCCGAAGAGCTTCTCGCTCAGCGGCGGCTTCCGCTTCAACGAGCAGTGGCGCCTGACCGCCAACCTCGACCATGCCGAGCGCGCGCCGGCCGAAGAGGAACTGTTCGCCGACGGCCCGCACATCGCCACCCTCGCCTACGAGATCGGCGACGCCGACCTCAAGCCGGAGAAGGCCAACCAGGCCGAGCTGGGACTGAACTTCAAGAACACCTGGGTGGATGCCAAGGTGGCGGCGTACTACAACCGCTACGACGACTTCATCTACATCGTCGATACCGGCGCGCAGTGGTTCCATGAGGAGGACAACGACTTCCTGCCGATCCGCCAGTGGACCCAGGCCGACGCGATCTTCCATGGTTTCGAGGGCGAAGCCACCTTCCACCTGGCCGACAACGACAGCGGCGCCTGGGACCTGCGCGTGTTCGGCGACACCGTGCGCGCGCGGCTGAAGGACGGCGGCAACCTGCCGCGCATCGCCCCGGCACGCTACGGCGCGCAGCTGCGCTGGGACGCCAGCAACTGGCGCGCCTCGCTCGGCGCCACCCGCTACCAGAAGCAGGACAAGGTGGCGGTCAACGAGACCCCGACCGACGGCTACACGCTGGTCGATGCGCACCTGGCCTATCACGTCGATGCCGGCGCCACCGCCTGGGAAGTGTTCCTGGACGGCAACAACCTGACCGACCAGGACGCGCGCGTGCACACCTCGTTCCTGAAGGACGACGTGATGCTGCCCGGCCGCAACGCCTCGTTCGGCGTGCGCCTGTTCTTCTGACGCGGCTCCCCTCCCGAGCGTCAGTGGAGGCCGCCTTCGGGCGGCCTTTTTTTTTGACGGCGCAGGAAGACCCGATCGATAGGCACGCTTGCAGCGAAAGCATGCAGTCACTGCGCGGTACAGCGATCGGCTGCGCCATGTGCCAGCGGCAAGGAACGTAGGTCGCGATCTAGAGCGCGCGGTCAGCTGGCATCGCGCTGCGCACGGCACGACGAATCGCACGCGGCGCTGGCGACCGGCCTGCGCAACCGGTCACGCAAACGTCGCATCTTCCGCGCTGCACAACGGCCTGCCCGCGCAACGGCGTTACAAAGAGCGCCGCGCGCTGTCCCCTGCATCGCGCTGTGCCGGCCGGCCCTGCTTTGACGCGCACTGCACGCGTAAGCCGCTATGCATACCGGCGCATCGTTTTCGGATGAAGAAAGGAGAGATTCTTCATGAAAGCCGCCCTGCCGCTCCGTCTGCTGCCGCTGTCCATCGCCACCATCCTGCTCGCGCCGACCGCGTTGGCGCAGACCGCCACCGCCCCCGACGACGCCGTCCAATCCGCCGCACCCGCCGCGCAATCCGACGCCACCACCCTGGATACCGTGGTGGTCAGCGGCACCGCGCGCTTCAAGGGCCTGCGCAAGCGCGACGCCAGTTTCTCGATCACCACCGCCACGCCCGAACAGATCCAGCAGGCGGTGCCGCAGAGCAGCGCCGACCTGCTGAAGATCGTGCCCGGCGTGTGGGCCGAGCCCAGCGGCGGCGGCACCGGCGCCAATATCTTCGTGCGCGGCATGCCGTCGGAAGGCGATGCGCCGTTCGTCACCTTCCAGCTCGACGGCTCGCCGCTGTTCCCGCCGCCGACGCTGTCGTTCCTGGAAAACTCCACGCTGTTCCGTACCGACGACACCGTCGAGCGCCTGGAAGTGCTGCGCGGCGGCTCCAGCCCGATCTTCTCCAACGGCCAGGCCGGCATCACCGCCAACTTCATCCAGAAGCAGGGCCAGGACGAGCCGGCGGGCAGCGTGCGCCTCACCGGCGGCAGCGACAATCTGCGCCGCATCGATCTGTTCAACAGCGGGCCGATGGGCAATGGCTGGTACTACAGCATCGGCGGCTTCTTCCGCGAGACCGACGGCGTGCGCGACCCGCAGTTCTCCGCCGACAAGGGCGGCCAGTTCAGCGCCACCCTGAGCAAGCGCTGGGACAGCGGCGACCTGACCTTCTACGCGCGCCACACCGACGACAACAACGCCTTCTACACCGCGATCCCGCTGCTGTCGCGCAACAACGGCAGCGACCTGTCCAGCTTCCCCGGCCTGAACGCGCAGACCGGCACCCTGCTCAGCAACGATTTCCGCAACGTCAGCCTGCCGGTCGGCCCGAACGGCGAGACCGTGCAGCGCGACCTGGCCGACGGCCGCGGGGTCAACATCGACGTGTTCGGCGGCGAACTCAACTGGCAACTCGGCGACTGGACCCTCGCCGACCGCTTCAGCGTGATGGGCGGCACCGCGCCGACCTACGCGCTGTTCACCGGCGATGCGCCGCAGCGCCTGGGCGATTTCATCGCCGGCTACGGCAGCACCGGCAGCGCCAGCTACAGCAACGGCGGCGGCGCGGTCGATCCCAATCAGCAAGTGCTGGAAGCCGGCTGGTGGTCGGTGGACAAGCGCCTGAATTCCTTCACCAACGATCTGCGCCTGAGCCGCGAACTGTTCGCCGGCAATACGCTCACGGTGGGCAGCTACTACGCCAAGTATTCCTCCAACGACACCTGGTATTTGGGCAACACCATGCTACTGACCGCGCAGAACCACGCGCGGCGCATCGACGTCAGCCTGGACGACGGCCGCCAGCCGACCCGCGACGGCTTCACCAGCACCGCCTTCTTCGCCCTGCGCGCGCACTACGACGGCGAGAACACTGCAGTGTTCGTCGCCGACGAATGGGAACTGGACGAACGCCTGCGCCTGGACCTGGGCGTTCGCTACGAGCGCCAGCGCGTCACCGGCACCGTGCACGACACCGCGACCGTGGACCTGGACGGCGATCCGGCCACGCTGTACGACAACGCCACCTCGATCTCGCTGCCGAGCGCGCGCCGCATCGACCAGGACGACAACGCGCTGTCGTGGACCGCGGGCCTGAACTTCAAGCTCGATGAGCACAACAGCCTATTCGCGCGGGTCAATTCCGGGGTCAAGTTCCCGGGCTTCGACAACCTGCGCGACGGGCAGACCAAGGTGCAGGACATCGACCAGTACGAACTGGGCCTGAAGTCCGGCGCGGCCGCCTACGACCTGTACCTGACCGCGTTCTACAACACCTTCAAGAACTCGCCGTTCCAGGCGTTCCTGGCCGACGGCAGCAACTTCACCACGGTCGGCGATTCGCGCGCCTACGGCCTGGAAGTGGAAGGCGCGATCCGTCCGTTCGGCGGCTTCGAACTGGCCGGCACCGGGGTGTGGCTGGACGCCAAGTACCGCAACTACCGCGAGTACACCGGCAACCAGGTGATGCGCCAACCCAAGCGCCAGTTCCGGCTGACCCCGAGCTATTACTGGATGCTGCCGTTCGGCGACCTGCGCGTGTTCGCCACCTACTCCTACATCGGCGAGCGCTACGCCGACCTGGCCAACAGCCAGCGCCTGCCGTCCTACGACATGCTCGACGTCGGCGCCAGCCTGCATGCCGGCGAGCACTGGGAGGTCACCGCCAGCGGCAGCAACGTGACCGACGAACTGGGCCTGACCGAAGGCAACGTGCGCGTGCCCGGCGCGGCCACCGGCGGCGTATTCATGGGCCGCCCGATCGCCGGTCGCCAATACCAGGTGTCGGTGGCGTACCGCTGGTAGCGCCTGCGCAGAAATTGCGATCGCCCCGCCGTTGTAGGAGCGGCTTCAGCCGCGACAGGATCTATCGGTAACGCCTGTCGCGGCTGAAGCCGCTCCTACAGAAAAGCAAAATACTGCCCGCGGCTACGCCGCGCATCACCACCCCACCACCCGCCCTTCGCAAACTCTTCGCGACGCCGCTGCGATGCTCGGGTTTGGGCGTGCCAGCGCGCCCGTGCGCCGGTGCCACGATGGCGGCACCGCTACCCAGGTCGAACCGTGCATCCGTTGTTGCGCCAGCGCGCAGCGATGCGGCGGTCCCCAGGCAGGAGAGACCGATGCAGCACGATCCCCATCCTTCCCAGGCCGCGCCCGGCGCCGCCGAACCCCCGCACGATGCCGGGCTGAGCGACGACGAGGCCGCGCTGGCGCGCCGGCTCGGGATCAGCGGCCTGTCGCGGCGCGAATTTCTCGCCCTGCTGTCGGCCGCCGGCCTGGGCAGCGCCGGCGGGCAGATCGTGTTCAGCGACGCCGCCTTCGCCACACCGGCCCCCAGTGCGGCCGCGCCGCAGAATGCGATGCCGGTGGTGCTGCAGGTCAACGGCCAGCGCCACGCCTTGCAACTGGACCCGCGCACCACGCTGCTCGACGCACTGCGCGAACACCTGGCGCTGACCGGCACCAAGAAGGGTTGCGACCATGGCCAATGCGGCGCCTGCACGGTGATCGTCGACGGCGAGCGGCGCCTGTCCTGCCTGACCTTGGCGGCGCAGGCCGAAGACACGCAGATCACCACCATCGAAGGCCTGGCCGACGGCGAACGGCTGCATCCGATGCAGGCCGCGTTCGTGCAGCACGACGGTTTCCAGTGCGGCTATTGCACGCCCGGGCAGATCTGCTCAGCGGTGGCGCTGCTCAACGAGATCAAGCGCGGCGACGCCAGCCATGTCAGCGCCGACGTCAGCCAGCCAGTCACCGAGCTCAGCGACGCCGAAGTGCGCGAACGCATGAGCGGCAATATCTGCCGCTGCGGCGCCTATCCGAAGATCGTCGCCGCGATCCAGGACGTGCACAGCGGCGGCGCGCCACGCGCGCTGACCTGGCGCTACGTCGACCAGTCCGAACTGACCGCACTGAAGCTGGCGAAGGAGGTGGCCGATGACGCCGTTTGATTACCGGCGCGCCAGCTCGCCGGAAGACGCGGTGCGCCGTGTCGCCGCCAACCCGAACGCGCGCTTCCTCGGCGGCGGCACCAACCTGCTCGACCTGATGAAGGAAGGGGTGACCGGCGCCGACGAGATCGTCGACCTGACCCGGCTCAAGGGCCTGGCCGAGATTACCGAAACCGCCGACGGTGGCCTGCGCCTGGGCGCGCTGGCCAACAACACCCACACCGCCAACCATCCGCTGGTGCGCCAGCGCTATCCGCTGCTGAGCCAGGCGATCCTGGCCGGAGCGACGATGCAGTTGCGCAACATGGCGACCAACGGCGGCAACCTGCTGCAGCGCACCCGTTGCGGCTATTTCTACGACACCGCCCTGCCCTGCAACAAGCGCACCCCCGGCAGCGGCTGCGGCGCGCGCGAGGGACTCAACCGCACCCACGCGATCTTCGGCCACAGCGAACACTGCGTGGCGGTACATCCGTCGGACATGTGCGTGGCGTTGGCCGCGCTGGATGCGACGGTGCAGGTGCGCACGCCGACCGGCGCGCATCGCGAGATTCCCTTCGCCGAGTTCCACCTGCTGCCCGATGCCCGCGCCGACCTGGACAACCAGCTGGCGCACGGCGAGCTGATCGAGTCGATCGTCCTGCCGGCGCAACGCTTCGCCGCGCACAGCCACTACCTGAAGGTGCGCGACCGCGCCAGCTACGCGTTCGCGCTGATCTCGGTGGCCGCGGCGCTGGCGCTGGAGCCGGACGGGCGCATCCGCGAGGCGCGCATCGCGATGGGCGGGGTGGCGCACAAGCCGTGGCGCGCGCACGCCGCCGAACGCGCGCTGGTCGGGCAACGCGTCGGCGAAGCCGCCTTCGCCGCCGCCGCGCAGGCGGAGATGGCCGCCGCGCGCCCGCTGGCGCACAACGCCTACAAGGTGCCGATGGGCACGCACGCGATGATCCGCGCCCTGCACCGCGCCAGCGGCAGCGACGCCGCGTGAGCACCGAACCGGAGAACCCGCAATGAACTACATCGGCAAGGAAATGCGCCGCGTCGACGGTTACGCCAAGGTCACCGGCAAGGCGCGCTATGCGGCGGAATTCCAGATCCCGCACCTGACCCACGGCTACATCCTCACCAGCACCATCGCCAAGGGCCGCATCGTGCGCATCGACACCCGTGCTGCCGAGGCCGCGCCGGGGGTGATCAAGGTGTTGACCCATCTGAATTCGGTCAAGCCGGTGTCCGACGAGGTCAAGAAGAAAGGCGAAGATCTGTCGTTCCGCGCGCTGGTCGACGACCGCATCCATTTCAGCGCGCAACCGATCGCGGTGGTGGTCGCCAGCACCTTCGAGCAGGCGCGGCATGCGTCGCGGCTGATCCAGGTGGACTACGCCGCCGAAACCGCGCACACCGATTTCGACGCGCTGCTCGGTCAGGCGCACGATCCCACCCCGGAGGAATCGCCGAAGCCGCGCGGCAACCCGGCCGCCGCGTTCGCCGCGGCCAAGGTCAAGGTGGAAGCCGCGTACACGATGCCGATCGAGCACCACAACCCGATGGAACCGCATGGCGGCATCGGCTACTGGATCGGCGACACGCTGACCGTGGTCAACAAGAGCCAGAACGTGCACCAGGACCGCGAACAGCTGGCCGGCTACTTCGGCATTCCGATCGAGCGGGTCAACGTGGTGTCGCTGTTCGTCGGCGGCGCGTTCGGCTCGTGCCTGCGCCCGAACTACTACACCTTTTTGCTCGGCGCGGTGTCCAAGGCGGTCGGCCGCCCGGTCAAGATCGTCTACACGCGGCGACAGATGTTCAGCGGCCACGGCTACCGCCCCTACTACCGGGTGGAACTGGGGCTGGGCGCCGACGCCGCCGGCAAGCTGCAGGCGATCCGCTACCGGCACGTGCTCAACACCTCGCGCATCGAGGCGTTCAACGAGGCCTTCTTCCGCAACGCGCGCTCGCTGTACGCCTGCCCCAACGTGGAGGACCGCTTCGAGGTGGTGGAGACCGACCTGCCGACGCCGCAGGCGATGCGCGCACCCGGCACCATCAGCCAGATGTTCGGCATCGAGTGCGCGATGGACGAACTGGCCTATGCGCTGAAGATGGACCCACTGCAATTGCGCCTGGCCAACTACGCCGAAACCGACCCGGAGAGCGGCAAGCCGTTCTCGAGCAAGGCCTTGCGCGAATGCTATTCGCTCGCGGCCGAGACCTTCGGTTGGAGCAAGCGCACGCCCGAGCCGCGCTCGATGCGCGACGGCCGCCTGCTGGTCGGCTGGGGCATGGCCACCGGCACCTGGGCGGCGATGCAGATGCCGGCGCTGGCACGGGTGGTGTTGAAGGCCGACGGCAGCGCCCAGGTCGGTAGCGCCACCGCCGACATCGGCCCCGGCACCTACACGGTGATGACCCTGATCGCCGCCGAATACCTGGGCCTGGATGCCAAGCGTGTGCAGTTCGAACTCGGCGACACGCGCCTGCCGAAGGCGCCGTCGCAGGGCGGCTCGTGGACCACCGCCAGTGTCGGCAGCGCGATCCACGGCGCCGCGCGCGAGATCCGCGGCAAGCTGCTGGAACTGGCCAGGCAGGACGGGCAAGCCGCGTTCAGCGGGCTGGACGTGGATGCGGTGGAACTGGCCGACGGCAAGCTGCGCCCGACCGGCAAGCCCGAGGCCGGCCTGGAGGTCGCCAAGCTGATGCGCCAGCACGGTTTGCAGGAACTGGAAGTGGTGCACGAGTCCAAGCCTTCGGCCGAGCGCAAGAAGTACGCCACCGCCGCGCACGGCGCGCAGTTCATCGAGGTCAAGGTCGACCCGGACACCGGCATGGTGCAGGTGACCCGGGTCATCGAGGCCACCGCCTGCGGCAAGATCATGAATCCGTTGACCTCGCACAGCCAGGAGATCGGCGGCGTGGTGATGGGCATCGGCATGGCGCTCAGCGAAGGCACCGAGGTCGACCATCGCTACGGGCGCATGCTCAATGCCTCGCTGGCCGACTACCACGTGCCGGTCAACGCCGACGTGCACCTGATCGAGACCATGTTCGTCGAGGAAGACGACAAGATCGTCAACCCGCTAGGGGTCAAGGGCATGGGCGAACTGGGCATGGTCGGCATTCCCGCCGCGATCGCCAACGCCGTGTTCCATGCCACCGGCAAGCGCATCCGCGAACTGCCGATCACGCCGGACAAGCTGATCGGCTGAGCGGCCATCGAGGCGCCGCGCGGTTGGCCTCGCGACGTCCGCTTATGTCATTGCCCTCCCATGCCGTGTAGGAGCGGCTTCAGCCGCGACATGACGTATCAGGCAACCATGACGTATCAGGCAACGGGTCGCGGCTGAAGCCGCTCCTACAAAGGCGGGTTGCCCTGTGGCTTACGGATCCAACCAGCCGCGTTCCACCGCGGCCTGCACGTCCTGCGGCGTGTCCAGGTCCAGCGCCAGCGCCGGGGCGACGATGCAGCCGAGGCTGTCCGGTGCCATCGCCTCGAACAACCCGCGCAGGCCCTGGTCGCCGCCCAACGGCAACGCGTGCCAGCACGCCTGCGCCACCACCGCCGGCATGCCGCGCACGCCGGCGTAGGCGCTGACCGCGCAACCGGAGGTGGCGCGCCGCGACGCAGCCAGCAGATCCTGCAAGTGCGCCGCCTCCAGCGCCGGCTGATCGCAGCCAAGCACCAGGCTGTGGGTGATCGACGCATCGCCCTGCAGCGCCGCGCGCAGGCAGGCCAGGCTGCCGCCCATGCCGGTCGACCAATCGCGATTGACCACGATCTCCACCGGCAGGTCGTCCAGCGCCTGGCGCAGCGCCTCGGCCTGCGCACCCAGCACCACCACGCAGCGGGCCGGCGACGAGGCCAGCGCCAGCCGTGCCGCGCGCCGCAGCAAGGGCTCGCCATCGCGGGTCAGCGCCTGCTTGGCATGGCCGAGGCGGCGGCTGGCACCGGCGGCGAGAATCAGCGCGGCGTGCGCATCGCTCATCGCGCCGCACCCCGCGCGCCGCTGTCGGCGCGCAACGGCACGAGCGCGGCCGACGCGCCATCGCCGCCGTACAAGCGGGTCACGCTGCAACGGTTCGGTTCGTGAATGGTGCTGACCTGCTGCACGTCGCGGATGCCTTGCAATTGCGCGGCGATGCTCAGCGCGATCGCCTCCGCGCCGCTGCCGCCGAGGCGCAGCCCGATCGGCGAATGCAGCCGCGGCAACAGTTGCGCGTGCTGCTGCGGGCGCAACAGGCGGAACAGGTCCTCGCGCCGGCGCGCCGGCCCCAGCAGCCCCAGGAACGGGATCGCGCTCGCCGCCAGCGTCGCCAACGCCTCACGGTCCAGTTCGAAATGATGGTGCATCACCAAGGCCGCGTCGCTGTCGACGCAAGCGTCCAGCGCACGGGTCGGCGTGCACGCCAAGGCCTGGTCGGCCAGCGCCGCCTGCGCCGCCCAGCGCGGACGCTGTTCCACCAGCGTGGTCATCCAGCCCAGTTGCCGCAGCAGCGGCAGCAGCACGGCGGTTTCCGGGCCGGCGCCGAACACGCTGACCCGCGGCGGCGGCGGCACCTGCACCTGGCCGCTGCAAGCCGCCGCGCCAGCCCACGCCTGGCACCGCAAACGCCACTGCAAGGTTTCGCCGGCCACCGCCGCGACGATGCCGCCGTCGGCATCCAGCGCCAGGCGCAACGCACCGCGCCGCTGCAGCCACGCCTGCGCCAGGCGGTCGAACCCGGGCAAGGCGCGCAACGGCAGCAAGGCCAGATGCAGGCGGCCACGGCAGCCCACCGCCGAACCGGACAGCAGGTCCTCGTCGTCGCGCGTGTCGATATCCATCCAGGCCAGTTCGCCCGCCACTGCCGCGGCCGCCGCGCAACGCGCGATCTCCGGCTCCAGGCAACCGCCGCTGAGCCAGCCCTGCTGCGCGCCGTCGGCGCCGAACAGCGCCACCGCACCGGCATGCGCGTAGGTGGAGCCTTCGGTGGCCATCACCACCGCCAGCACCGCAGGCGCGCGCGCACGGCAGGCGGCGATGGCATCGTGGAAACAGTGTCTGGCAGCGGACATGCGGCGGCGCAGGCTGGGGGGAACCCACAGCCTAAGCAGCGGCCTGTGGTGACGAGGTGACTTGGCGGCGACGAAAGCGCGATGGCGCCACCGCGCATGCTCGCGGCGTGGCGCGGCAAACCAGCAGGATTATGCAATCGGCATTACGCGGCGCCGCGCATCATCTGCATCGCTGCTTTCGACGCGGGAACTGCAATGGACGCTCACACGACGCACACCGGCATCGCCGATCCTGTCAGGCGGCGCCTGCTGCTCGGCGCCGCCGCATTGACCGCCCTGCCCCTGGCAGGCATCGCCGCACCGGGCCGAACCGGCCTTTCCCCCACGCCTGCGGCCAGCCCGCACGCCCATCAGGACACCACCATGCCCAGCATCACCACGCAAGACGGAACCGACATCTTCTACAAGGACTGGGGCACCGGCCAGCCCATCGTGTTCCATCACGGCTGGCCGCTCAGCGCCGACGACTGGGACGCGCAGATGCTGTTCTTCGTCGCCCAGGGCTACCGCGTCATCGCCCACGACCGTCGCGGCCATGGCCGTTCCACGCAGACCGCGAACGGCAACGACATGGACACCTACGCCGCCGACGTGGCCGCGCTGGCCAAGCATCTGGACCTGAAGAACGCGATCCACGTCGGCCATTCCACCGGCGGCGGCGAAGTGGCGCGCTATGTCGCCAAGCACGGCGCCGGCCGCGTGGCCAAGGCGGTGCTGATCGGCGCGGTGCCGCCGATCATGCTCAAGACCGCAAACAACCCGGGCGGCCTGCCGATGGACGTGTTCGACGGCTTCCGCACCCAGCTCGCGGCCAACCGCGCGCAGTTCTACAAGGAGGTGCCGGTGCCGTTCTACGGCTACAACCGCGACGGCGCCAAGATCTCGCAGGGCGCCATGGACAACTGGTGGCGGCAGGGCATGATGGGCGGCGCCAAGGCCCACTACGACTGCATCAAGGCGTTCTCGGAAACCGACTTCACCGAGGACCTGAAGCAGATCGACGTGCCGGTGCTGATCCTGCACGGCGACGACGACCAGATCGTGCCGATCGCCGACTCGGCGCTGCTGTCGGCCAAGCTGGTCAAGCACGCCACGCTGAAGGTCTACAAGGGCTACCCGCACGGCATGTGCACCACCCACCCGGACGAGATCAACCAGGATCTGCTGGCCTTCTTCAAGGCCTGATCCGCTCGCCGGCGCACGCAACGCGTGTGCGCCGGCAGTTGCACGGCGGCCAGCATGGTGTTCCGCTGCGCGCTGCACGCAGCAAGCGCGGCAAGTCCAGCGCGATGCACGGTTCCATGATCTGCACCACGAACCACGACGTGCGCGGCAGGGCGCGCAGCGCCTGCGCTATTGCAGATGAAACCGCTCGAAGCGCTGCAGCGCCGTATCGATCGCCACCTTCAGCGCCGGCCGCTGCGGCACCAGCCAGGTCCATTTCTGGATCAGTAGCCTGCCCGCCTGGCGATCCATCTTCAGATCCAGCGCCGCGACGATGCGGTCGCCGACCAGCACCGGCAGCGCGAAATAGCCGAGCACCCGCTGCGGCGCCGGCACGTAGGCCTCGAAGCGATGTTCGTAGCCGAAGAACTGCTGCAGCCGCTTGCGCTGGATCAGCAACGGATCGAACGGCGACAGCAGCTGCGCGAGAGAATCGTCCGGCAGCGGCGGCGCATGCTCCAGCAGCGCCGGCGCAGCCCACAGCGCGGCCTGCTCCTGGCCCTGCAGATGCACCGGGACCAGGCGTTTGGCGGCGACCGCCGCAGCGATCAGCGCGCGCACCGCGGGCTTGGCGCCGGCATCGCCGTAGCAGATCGAATCCACGCCGACCAGGCCCTGCGCACTCAGCGCGCGCTCCAACAGATAGCGCGCGTACTGCACGTCGCTGGCCGGCCGTGGGCGCCGGCTCCAGCCGAAATGGCGCGCGGCCAGCTCGTAGGTCTTGAGCATGCCGCTGCGCTGGCTGACCACCAGGTCGCCGCTGAAGAAGCCGTAGCGCAACGCCGCGCGCGACGGCTTGCGGCTGCCCCACGGATGGGTCTTCTCGACCAGCACGTCGTCGTCGATATCGCGGATCGACAACGGCCCGTCGTTGCGGATGCGCCGCAGCAACCTGGCGTAGTCGGCCGGATCGATCTTGCCGGCCGCGTCCGCCTGGGCACGGTAGCGGGCCATCTGCGCCACATACATGCGGTAGTCGGCGATCGGCACATAGGCCAGCGCATGCGTCCAGTATTCGAACACCGACTTGTCCTGCGCCTGCGCCTGTTCCAGATCCTGCTTGCGATAGGCGGGAATGCGGCTGTACAGCACGTGGTGGTGGCTGCGTTCGATCACGTGGATGGTGTCGATCTGCACGTAGCCCAGGTGCGCGGTGGCCTGCCGCACCGCCTCGGCGCCCGCGCCGAACGGCGCCGGGGTGGTCAGCCGCTGCGCATCCAGCCACAGCGCACGCGCCCGCGCGGCGGCGATCGGCACAGAGGCGGTGCGTGTGTTCGGCATCGGGATGGCACTCCGGCAAGCGCAAGGCGTCGCAGAGCATAGCAATGCATGCGACCCGCGAGCGCGCGCCCGCGTGCGTCGTTGCGCCTGGGCCGAGCGTGGCGCCGCTGCAGCTGCACGCGAGCCGCGCCATCCGTTCGCATGCCGTGGACCAACCGGGGCATGCCGCGCCCGCGTCGCCCGCAGACGGCCGCGACATGTCGCCTTCCCCATCCACCCGGCGCTTGCCAATTGCATGCATATGCACGTACTTTGCGAAACATGGACGATACCGCCCCCTGCCGCTGCACCTGTTTCCTGCTGCGCCGCGCCGCGCGGCGTACCTCGCAGGTCTACGACCGCGAGCTAAGCGCGGTGGGGCTGAGCCTGAACGAGTATTCGATCCTGCGCCGCGCCGGCACCGCGCAGCAGCTCGGCGCGCTGGCCGAGCGCCTGGGCATGGACCGCAGCACGCTGTCGCGCAATCTCAAGCCGATGCAGGCGGCCGGCTGGATCGAGCAACGCCGCGGCGACGATGCGCGGCAGAAGCTGGTGGTGGTCAGCGCCGCCGGCCGGCGCCTGCTCAGGCGCGCGCTGCCGCACTGGGAACGCGCGCAGGCGCGCATCGACGCGCTGGCCGGCGATGCGGCCATCGACGCCCTGCACCGCCAGCTGCGTCAGCTGGAACGCGCGCTGTGCGCCGAGCGCGAGGACGCCGCCGCATGAGCGCCGCGGCGCCGCACGCGCAGGCCAGCCGCCACTGGGGCCTGCTGATCATCGCCTCGGCGACGCTGATGCTGACCATGGGCGCGCGCCAGACCACCGGCCTGTTCGTCGAGCCGATCCACCGCAGCAGCGGCGTCGGCATCGCCGCGATCAGCTTCGCGCTGGCGGTCGGCCAGTTCGTGTGGGGCGCGGTGCAGCCTGTCTTCGGCGCCATCGCCGACCAGCGCGGCCCACTGCCGGTGCTGTGGCTGGGCGGGGTGCTGCTGGCGCTGGGTCTGGGCCTGGCGCCCTGGTTGCCGAGCGAATGGGGCCTGATCGTCAGCCTGGGCCTGCTCGCCGCGGCGGGCGCCGGTGCCGGCAGCTTCTCGGTGCTGATCGGCGCCACCGCGCATCGCATCGCGCCGGAACGGCGCTCGTTCGCCGCCGGGCTGATCAACGCCGGCGGCTCGCTCGGCCAGTTCCTGTTCGCGCCGCTGGTGCAATGGATGATCGGCGCCGCAGGTTGGGCGATGGCGATGACCGGCATGGCCGCGTTGTCGCTGCTGACCCTGCCGCTGGCCTGGCCGCTGCGCCGCAAGGGCCAGGCGCAGGTGGCGATCGCGGCCGCGCCGGACGGCGGCATGCGCGCGCAGTTGCGCATCGCCCTGCGCGACCGCAGCTATTGGTGCCTGCACCTGGGCTTTTTCACCTGCGGCGTGCACATCGCGTTTCTGGTGACCCACCTGCCTGGAGAAATCGCGTTGTGCGGGCTGGCGCCCAGCGTGTCGGCCATCGCCATCGCGCTGATCGGCCTGTTCAACGTCGCCGGTAGCCTGATCGCCGGCAAGCTCGGCGAACGCCTGCGCATGAAGTGGCTGCTGCTGGCGATGTACGCCAGCCGCGCGGTATTGATCGCCCTGTACCTGCTCGCGCCACCGACGCCGCTGACCTTCTACCTGTTCGCCGCTGCGCTCGGTTTCACCTGGCTGGCGACGGTCCCGCCGACCGCCGGCCTGATCGGCAAACTGTTCGGGCCGCGCTACCTGGGCACGCTGTTCGGCCTGACCCTGCTGTCGCACCAGATCGGCGGCTTCTTCGGCGCCTGGCTCGGCGGCGTGGCGCTGGAGCGTTTCGGCAACTACCAGTGGATGTGGTACGCCGACATGGCCCTGGCCGTGGCAGCGGCGCTGGTCAATCTGCCGATCCGCGAACAGCGACCGCTGGCGGCCGCACAGCCCGCCTAGGGCCTGGCGGCGACGCGCCGGCGCGTTGCCGGCGCAGGATTCGCCTGCGCGCGGTAGCCGCGCACGAACAACGCCACCGCGCTTTCCACGCAACGTGCGCCCGGCCGCTGCGGCGCGCCCGGCTCGCCGGTCAGCAAGCCGCGCAACGCCGACGCGCTGGCGATCAGCGCGAAGAACTGCGCTGACGCCTGCGCCACGTCGGCGATCGCCAGCGTGCCCTGTCGGATCTCGGCACGCAGCAACCGCTGCATGGCACGATCGTAGCGCGCGAAACACAGGTCCCAGTACGTCTCGGCACGCTGCTGTGACACCTGCGTGGACAGCGCGAGCATGCGCTGGATGGCCTGCAGCATCGGCGCGGCGGTCATCGCCATCAGGTCCTGCGCCACCGCCGTCAGCCGCAGCTGCAGCGGCCCGCCGATGGCGAGCAGCGCATCCCAGCGATCCGGCATCTCGCTCGCCATCGCGTCCACCGTGGCCTGGAACAGCGCGTCCTTGCTGGCGAAATGCGCATAGACGGTGGCCTTGGACACGTCCGCGCAGGCGGCGATGGCGTCCATGTTGGTGTGGTCGAAGCCATTGCGGGAGAACAGCCGCCGCGCCGCGTCCAGGATCGCGGCGTGCTTTTCGCGCGTCGCGCTCCGCTCGCCACGCCGCCGCGCCGGTGCCGGCGCGGACACCTGGCGCGGCACCGCTAGCGCCCCGTCGAGGCCGTCGCGTCCGTGGACGCGGCCATCTCCACCCAGCCGCCGCCCAGCGCCTTGTAGAAGGTCACCAGGTTGGTGAAGCGCGACAGCCGCGTGTCGATCAGGGTCTGCTCGGCGCTGTACAGCGTGCGCTGCGCATCCAGCGCGCCGAGGTAGCTGTCCACGCCGCGTTCGAAGCGCGCCTGCGACAGCCGGTAGCTGTCGGCGGACGCGTCCACCAGCGCCTGTTGCGCCTGCAGCTGGCGGCCCAGCGTGCTGCGCTCGGCGAGCGCGTCGGAGACCTCGCGGAACGCGGTCTGGATCGCCTTCTCGTAGGAGGCCACGTCGATGTCGCGCTGCACCTTGGCGACATCGAGATTGGCGCGGTTGCGGCCACCGTCGAAGATCGGCAACGAGATGCTGGGCGCGAAGCTCCAGCTGCCCGAGCCGCCCTTGAACAGGCCCGACAGGCCGGCGCTAGCGCTGCCGGCCGAGGCGGTCAGGCTGATGCTCGGATAGAACGCGGCGCGCGCCGCGCCGATGTTGGCGTTGGCGGCCTGCAAGGTGCGCTCGGCCTGCAGGATGTCAGGGCGGCGCTGCAGCAGTTCCGACGGCAGCCCCGCCGGAATGCCGGCCAGGATGTTGGCGTCGGCGCTGGCGCTGTCCGGCAGCGCGGTCGGCAGCAGCGCGCTCGGCACTTCCGTGCCCGCCAGCAGGCGCAGCGCATTGCGATCCTGCGCCACCTGCGCGGTGTAGCGTTCCACGTCCACCCGCGCGCTTTCCACCGTGGTCTGCGCCTGCCGCAGGGTCAGCGCCGAGGCCGCGCCCAGTTCGAAACTGCGTTGCTGCAGCCGGTAGCTCTCGCCCTGGCTGGTCAGCGTGTCCTGCGCCAGGCGCAGCAGATCCTGGTCGGCGGCCAGGGTCAGATAGGCCGTGGCGACCTGCGCGATCAGGCTGATGTGGGTACTGCGCTGCGCCTCGGTGGTGGACAGGAATTGCTGCAGCGCCTGTTCCTTGAGGCTGCGCACGCGGCCGAACAGATCCAGCTCGTAGGCGCTGATGCCGAGCGTGGCGCTGTAGCTGTGCGCCACCAGCGGTTGCCCGGTGCCGGACAGGTCGCCCGGCGTGCGCGAGCCGTTGCCGCTGCCGCCCAGGTCCACGCCCGGCGCCAGGTCGGCGCGCTGCACGCGGTACTGCGCCCAGGCCTGGTCGATGTTGAGCGCGGCCACGCGCAGGTCGCGGTTGTTGTCCAGCGCCAGCTCGATCACCTGCTGCAGCCTGGGATCGGTGAACACCGCGCGCCAGCCGATGTCGGCGACGGGAACGGCGACGGTCTGCGCGCCGCTGTCGGCGGCGGCGCCGTCGAACTGCGCCGGCACCGGCGCCGCCGGGCGTTCGTAGGCCGGCATCAGGCTGCAGCCGGCAAGCAAGGTGGACACCGCCAGCGCCAGCGGGGTCAGGATCGAACGGGACATGTCAGGCTCCTTCCGCGACGCGCGCGGCGGACGGGTCGTCGGGGTTGCCGGCGCGGCGCTTGAACAGGCCGCACACCAGCACGAAGAACAGCGGCACGAAGAAGATCGCCAGCACCGTGCCCGACAACATGCCGCCGATCACCGCGGTGCCCAGCGCATGCTGCGCGCCGGCACCGGCGCCGCTGCCCAGCACCATCGGCACCACGCCGAGGATGAACGCCATCGAGGTCATCAGGATCGGCCGCAGGCGCATGCGCGCCGCTTCCAGCGCCGACTCCAGCAAGCTCTTGCCGCCCTCGTGCAGTTCGCGGGCGAACTCCACGATCAGGATCGCGTTCTTGCAGGCCAGGCCGATCGTGGTCAGCAGCCCGACCTGGAAGTACACGTCGTTCATCTTCCAGGTCAGCACCGCGCCGAGCAGCGCGCCGAACACGCCCAGCGGCACCACCAGGATCACCGCGAACGGAATCGCCCAGCTTTCGTACAGCGCGGCAAGGCACAGGAACACGATCAGGATCGACAGCCCGTACAGCATGCCGGTCTGGCCGCTGGACGCCTTCTCCTGCCGCGACAGCCCGGTCCACTCGAAGCCGATGCCCGGCGGCAGCTTGGCCGCCGCGGCCTCGACGATGGCCAGCGCCTCGCCGCTGGACGCCGCGCCCGGCAGCGCCATGCCCAGGATCTCCACCGACGGCACGCTGTTGTAGCGCTCCAGCCGCGGCGAACCGGTGGTCCAGCTGGCCTTGGCGAAGGAATTGAACGCGACCATGGTGCCGGCGCTGTTGCGCACGTACCAGCGGTCGATGTCCTCCGGCAGCATGCGGTACGGCGCATCGGCCTGCAGCATCACCTTCTTGACCCGGCCCTTGTCGATGAAGTCGTTGACGTAGGTGCTGCCCCAGGCGCTGGAGAAGGTGTTGTTGATATCGGAAATCGACAGGCCCAGCGTTTCGGCCTTGTGCGGATCGATGTCCAGCCTGAACTCGGGCGTGTCTTCCTGCCCGTTCGGGCGCACCGCGACCAGCCGCTTGTCCTGCGACAACTCGGCCAGCAACTGGTTGCGCGCCTGCATCAGTGCGTCGTGGCCGAGATTGGCGCGGTCCTGCAGCATCAGGTCGAAGCCGGTGGCATTGCCCAGTTCCGACACCGCCGGCGGCGCGAACGCGAACACCCTGGCGTCGCGGATGCCGGCGAAGAACGCGCCCGCCTTCCCCGCCACTTCGGTCACGCTCTGGCCCTTGCCGGTGCGCTCGTCCCACGGCCGCAGCTTGACGAAGGCGAAGCCGACGTTCTGCCCGCTGCCGGCGAAACTGAAACCAGACACGGCGAACACGCCGGCGACCGAGTCCTTCTGCTCGACCAGGAAATGCTGCTCGACCTGACGGATCACCGCATCGGTGCGCGCCGCAGTGGCGCCCGGCGGCAACTGCACCAGCACGAACAGCGTGCCCTGGTCCTCGTCCGGCAGGAACCCGACCGGCAGTTTCATGAAGCCGAACACCACCAGCGCCAGCACCACCGCGTAGGCGATCATGTAGCGCCAGCCCTTGCCCAGCATGTGCCGCACCGCGCCCTGGTAGCGGCCGTTGCCACGGTCGAACACGCGGTTGAACCAACCGAAGAAGCCGGTGGTGGCCATGCCGTGCTGCTTGGCCGGCTTGAGCAGGGTCGCGCACAGCGCCGGGGTCAGCACCATCGCCACCAGCACCGACAGCGTCATCGCCGCGACGATGGTGATCGAGAACTGGCGATAGATCACGCCGGTGGAGCCGCCGAAGAACGCCATCGGCACGAACACCGCCGCCAGCACCAGGGCCACGCCGACCAGCGCGCCGGTGATCTGCCCCATCGACTTGCGCGTGGCTTCCTTCGGCGGCAGCTGCTCCTCGTTCATCACCCGCTCGACGTTCTCCACCACCACGATCGCGTCGTCCACCAGCAGGCCGATCGCCAGCACCATCGCGAACATGGTCAGGGTGTTGATGGTGTAGCCGAACACGGCCAGCACGCCGAAGGTGCCCAGCAGCACCACCGGCACGGCGATGGTCGGGATCAGCGTGGCGCGGAAGTTCTGCAGGAACAGGTACATCACCAGGAATACCAGCACCACCGCCTCGATCAGGGTGCGCACCACCTCTTCGATCGAGATGCGCACGAACGGCGTGGTGTCGTACGGCTTCTGCACCTTCATGCCCGGCGGGAAGAACTTCTCCTGCTCGGCCATGCTGGCGTCGATCGCCTTGACCGTGTCCAGCGCGTTGGCGCCGGTGGCGAGCTTGATCGCCAGGCCGGCGGCGGGCTTGCCGTTGTAGCGGCCGACGGTGTTGTAGCTCTCGCTGCCCAGCTCGATCCGCGCCACGTCGCGCAGGCGCACCTGCGAACCGTCGGATTGCGTGCGCAGCAGGATGTCCTCGAACTCGGCGGCGGTCTTCAGCCGCGTCTGCGCGGTGATGGTCGCGTTGAGCTGCTGGTTGGCGGCCGCCGGCAGCGCGCCGAGCTGGCCGGCCGAGACCTGCGCGTTCTGCGCCTGCACCGCAGTTTTCACGTCCAGCGGGGTCAGGCTGAAGTTGCTCAGCTTGTTCGGGTCCAGCCAGATCCGCATCGAATACTGCGAACCGAACAGGGTGGTGTCGCCGACGCCTTCGACGCGGCTGATCGCTTCCTGCACGTTGGCGGCCACGTAATCGGACAGGTCCGAATCGCTCATGCTGCCGTCTTCGGAGGTGAAGGCCAGCACGTTGAGGAAGTTGGTCGCCGACTTGGTCACGGTCACGCCCTGCTGCTGCACTTCCTGCGGCAGCAACGGCGTGGCCAGCGACAGCTTGTTCTGCACCTGCACCTGCGCGGTGTCCGGGTCGGTGCCGTTGTCGAAGGTCAGGGTGATGGTGACCTGGCCGCTGGACTCGCTGGTGGAGGCCATGTAGCTCAGGTGGTCCAGACCCTTCATCTTCTGCTCGATGACCTGGGTGACGGTGTCCTCGAGGGTCTTGGCCGAAGCGCCGGGATAGTTGGCGGTGATCGCCACGGCGGGCGGGGCGATGCTCGGGTATTGCGCGATGGGCAAGGTAACGACGGAGAGGATGCCGGCCAGCATCACGATGATGGCCAGCACCCAGGCGAAGATCGGACGATCGATGAAGAAACGTGCCATGACGGTCTAGCGCCTCAGTTGGCCGCGCGCGGCGCGGCCGCGGCGGGTGCGGCTGCAGCAGGCGCGCCCGCGGCGGCCGGCTTCGGCTGCCACGGCACGGTCTTGACCGTCGCCCCGGGCTGCGCCCGCGACTGGCCTTCGACCACCAGTTGCTCGCCGGGCTTGAGCCCGCTGCGCACCAGCCATTGGTCGCCGACCGCACGGTCGGTCTCCAGCACGCGCAGCTGCAGCTTGTGGTCGCTGCCGACCACGTACGCGGTCGGCTTGCCGGCGCCGTTGCGCGACACCGCGCGCTGCGGCACCAGCAGGCCGTCGTCCTTCACCCCTTCCTGCAGCACCGCGCGCACGTACATGCCGGGCAGCAGGTCCGCGTTCGGATTCGGGAACACAGCGCGCAAGGTGATCGAGCCGGTGTTCTGGTCGACGGTGACATCGGAGAATTCCAGCCGGCCCTGCAGCGGATACGCGCTGCCGTCTTCCAGCAGCAGATTCACCTTGGCCGCGGTGGCGTCGGCCTTTTCCAGCTCGCCGCTGGCCAGCGCCTGCCTGAGCCGCAGCAGCGAAGCGCTGGGCTGGGTGACATCGACGTAGATCGGGTCCAACTGCTGGATGGTGGCCAGCGCGGTCGACTGGCTGGCGGTGACCAGCGCGCCGGCGGTCACGCTGGACTTGCCGATGCGCCCGGAAATCGGCGCATCCACCCGCGCATAGGCCAGGTTGATGCGCGCGCTCTCCACGTTGGCCTTGGCCGCGGCGACGTCCGCCTCGGCCTGGCCCAGTGCGGCGTCGGCATCGTCGTTGTCCTGCTTGCTGATCGCCGACACCTTGACCAGTTCGCGGTAGCGCTCGGCCTTCAGCCGCGCGGTGCGCAGCGTGGCCTGGGCCTTGCCCAGCGCCGCCACGTAGCTGTCGTAGGTGGCGCGGTAGCTGGACGGATCGATCTGGTACAGCGTCTCGCCGGCCTTGACCTCGCCGCCTTCGCGGAACTTGCGCACCTGGATGATGCCGTTCACCTGCGGCCGCACGTCGGCGATCAGGTACGGCAGCGTGCGCCCCGGCAACTCGGTGGTCAGGGTGACCGGCCGCGTGGCGACGGTGACCACGCCCATCTCCGGCGTGCCCTCCTGCGGCGGCGGACCGCCCGGGGGCGAACCGCACGCGCTCAACAGCGAGGTGGCCGCCACGGCCAGGGCCAGCGATAGACGAGAGGACAGGACAGGACGCACGGGGGAATCTCCGGGTGGGAACGCAGGGAGGCTGAAAGAATCTAAACGGTACGGTTCGGTATACTATTCGCGCAATTCGGCGCCGTCAATCATTTCTGCCCTCTCGGTATACTTAAGCGCCATCTCCCATGGCACAGCGATGCGCGTCAGGACCGAAGCCAAACGCGAAGCGATCGTCGAAGCGGCGGCCGCGGTGTTCCTGGAGGCCGGCTTCGAGGGCGCCTCGATGACCCAGATCGCCACCCGCGCCGGAAGCTCCAAACGCACCCTGTACGGCTATTTCCCGTCCAAGGAGGAGTTGTTCGTGGCGGTGGCGCACAGCGTCGCGGAACAGTTCATGGATCCGATCCTGGCCACGCTGGAACAGTCCAAGGACGATTTGCCGACCGCGTTGCAGCGCCTGGGCGAAGACGCCCTGGCGTTCCTGTGCTCGGCGCAGTCGTTGCAGGTGTGGCAGACCATCATCGGCGTCTCCGGCCGCTCGGACATCGGCCTGCTGTTCTTCCAGAGCGGGCCCGACCAGGGCATGCACCGCCTCGGCACGTTCCTGCAGGCACAGATGGACCAGGGCCGCTTGCGCCGCGCCGACCCGACCACCGCCGCCCGCCACCTGGCCGGGCTGCTGGAAGCGGAAACGCTGATGCCGTGCCTGTTCGGCGCACTGAAGAACCCGTCGCCGGAATACCTGCGCGACGCGACGCGGCGCGCGCTGCAGGTGTTCTTCGGCGGCTATGGAGCGTAGCTGGAGCGCCAATAGGCGCCTCTGTAGGAGCGGCTTCAGCCGCGACAGGCATTACCGATAGAGCCTGTCGCGGCTGAAGCCGCTCCTACAAGGTTGGGCGGCAGTCCCAGCTGAGCGCGTGAGGCCGGCATCAAGATCGACAGGCGAGACGCCCCGCCTATCACTCCCCGCGGTACTGACTCTCCGACACCGGCTCCAGCCAGGTCACCGGCGAGCCGTCCACCGCTTCGGCGATGGCGATGTGGGTCATCGCCACCTGCGCGCTGGCGCCGTGCCAATGCTTGACCCCCGGCGGAATCCACACGATGTCGCCGGGGCGGATCTCCTGCGCCGGCTTGCCCCATTCCTGCACATGGCCGACGCCGGCGGTGACGATCAGGGTCTGCCCCAAGGGATGGGTGTGCCAGGCCGTGCGCGCGCCCGGTTCGAAACTGACCGTGGCGCCGCCGACGCGCGCCGGCGCCTCGCCCTGGAACGGCGCATCGATGCGCACCGTGCCGGTGAAATACGCCGCCGGACCGACCGCCGACGCGGTGCTGCCGGCACGGGCGATCCTGATCGGCTTGGCGTCATCGTCGGGAACCGCAGCGGCCATCATCGACAGCGACATGGCAGTGGCGAACAGGCTCATCAGATTCTCCTTGCATGGACGTCTGCAGCGACTGTAGGCGCGCAGCGCTGGCGGCACTAGCCCATGACGCGTACATGCCGCCATAAGCGCCGCTCATCAATCGTCCGGCGGCGTTGCAGCAAAGCCGCGCGATACACATGACCGCCGCGCATGAATGGCAAGCCCTGCTTCGGCGTCCACGACTATCGTCGCAGATAACTCCCGCGGTTCGCCGGCCATGTTCTCGTCGCTCCGTCCGCGCATTCTTCGCTCATGCACCACAGCGACACCACGCGCGCCTCTGTGCACCCATGCCCTGCGACCGCGTCCACAGCACATAGGTTGGCCGCGAAATGCAACGCGGCGCCTGTTGCGGCAGGCGAACCAGTCGCTGCCGACCAGTCGCAGAAGACGCATCCACACAGCCGCCAGAACGACGCTCCGCTGCAGTGCAGCATTGCAATAACCGTATAACCGCCGCGATTTAAATCATTGGTCGTGCGCGAAGCGCGGCGCCTATCCTCGCCCCTGCGCTGGCGCCGCGACATCGTTTGCGGCCCTGCGCGACAACGCCGCAACCCGCGCGACAGCTGCGCTGTTGCAGCGCAGGCACACGCCCGCGCGTGCCCGACGACAGACCCCGCAACAGCGCAGAGGACACACCCACGATGGCAGGACCGATGGGGCCGGCGGCTCCGCTTTCCCACTCCGCACCGCTCACCGGCAACGCGCCGTCCTACCGCGCCGCGCTGTCGCTGCTGGCCTCGCTGTTCTTCATGTGGGGCTTCATCACCGTCATCAACAACACGCTGCTGCCGCACCTGCGCAGCGTGTTCGAGCTGAGCTATACCCAGGCCACGCTGATCGAGTCGGTCTGGTTCATCGCTTACTTCTTCGCCTCGCTGCCGTCGGCCAAGCTGATCGAACGTATCGGCTATCAGCGCGCGCTGGTGATCGGCCTGGGCATCATGGCGCTGGGCGCGCTTGGCATGATCGCGGCCGCGCGGCTGGTCTCGTACGGCATCACCCTCGGCTCGCTGTTCGTGATCGCCAGCGGCATCACCTTGCTGCAGGTCGCGGCCAATCCCTATGTCGCGGTGATCGGCAGCCCGGACACCGCCTCGGCGCGGCTCAACCTGGTGCAGGCGTTCAACTCGGTCGGCACCACGCTGGCGCCGCTGTTCGGCGGTTACCTGATCCTCGGCCGCTCGGCCTCGGGCACCGCCAAGGGCGATGCGGTGCTGACCCAGGCCGAACGCCTGGCCGACGCGCAGTCGGTGCAGTTGCCCTACCTCATCGTCGCCGTGGTGCTGGTGCTGCTGGCGGTGGTCATCGCCCGCTTCAAGTTGCCCGCGCTCGGCCAGGCCACCCAGCGCGCCACCGGCGCGCAGCGCGCCAGCCATTCGCTGTGGCGGCATCGCAATCTGGTGCTCGGTATCCCGGCCATCTTCATCTACCTGATCGCCGAGATCGGCGTGTCCAACCTGTTCATCAATTTCGTATCGCAGCCGCACATCGGCAACCTCACCCACGAACAGGCCTCGCACTACCTGTTCCTGCTGTGGGGCGGGATGATGGTGGGGCGCTTCGCCGGCAGCGCGCTGATGCGCCGCATCGCGCCGGAAACCGTGCTGGCGCTGTTCTCGATCGGCGCGTTCGCGGTGGTGCTGCTGACCGTGTTCACCACCGGCCACGTCGCGATGTGGTCGCTGATCGCGGTGGGCCTGTTCCACTCGATCATGTTCCCGACCATCTTCACCCTCGGCATCAAGGGCCTGGGTCCGCTCACCGAGGAAGGCTCCGGCCTGCTGATCATGGCCATCGCCGGCGGCGCGCTGGTGGTGGTGCAGGGCTGGCTGGCCGACCACGTCGGCCTGCAACAGGCCTTCCTACTGACCGCCGCATGCGAGTTGTACGTGCTGTTCTACGCACTGTGGGGCGCGAAGACGTCGCCTGCACCCGCAGCCTAGCCGCACGCAGGCGGCCCTGCGGCGATTTGCCGTTCGACCGCGGTGGCATCGCCGCGGCTGCTCCGCCGGGCAGCCAGCGACCGCACCGACAGCGCGCCGATTGCTCACATATCCCAAGTAAAAACAATAGTTTGCGGCAACAAAAAGCGCTTGTCGCGGCACCCTGGAATGGGTACGCTGCGGCGGTCGAAAGAGAGCAGGCCGGATGGTAGCCCGGCCGTCGCCGCATCCAGCGGCGACATCTCAGCCAATCGGGCACCCGCGACACCAGCCACCGGCAGCGCCGGTCGATGCGGGTGTGTCCGATGGGGTCTCTCGCAGGTCTCCCGGCACGCCTTCTTTGTCACAGAGGAAGCGAGCATGCACAAGACGACCTATCCGATTCCCGGCACGCACGAGGCGCACGCCTTCGCCGCGCCGCTGCAGCGCGCGCGTCCTGCGCCGATGCGCGACGCGGACGACACGGCGCGGCCGCGCTGGCAGCGCGACACGCTGGCGGACCTGTTGATCTGGCGCTGCGATGTCGTCACCGGGAACGCGGAGCTGCCTGCACTGCTGCTCGCGGCGTGGCTGCCCAAGCGGACGCGGACCTGGGAATGGGAAGTCATCGATCCGCGCGGCGATACCACCCTGGCCGAGGGCAGCAGCGTTTCGGTTGCGCTCGCACAAGCGGCGGCCGAAGCGTGGACGCGGCTGCGCTTCGGCGATGTGCTGGAGCATGGCTGAGGCGGGCGGCGGATCCTCGGCACGCCGGTGCAAGGGCTCGAATCTGCGTCGGATCGCAACGTCCGACGCTACACCAAGTCGGCGTTCCCTAACGGTTTGCTTGCGTCAGCCGACGCCATCCGCGATCCACTGCAGCGGCGGCGGCGAGGCCCCAGGCGATCGGCAGGCAGCGCTTCGTGGCCGTATGCCCGCGCGCGGCGGCACGACGCACAGCGTCGCGGGCAGCTCCGCACAACATTTCCGGAAGCGCAGCGCCCTACCCCGCGCAGCGCGCGCACAGCCCGTGCACTTCCAGGGTCTGCGCCTGCGGCTGGAAGCCCAGCGCCTTGGCGCGCTGTTCCAGCTGCGCGACCACGTCGCGGTCCTCCAGTTCGACCGCGCTGTGGCAGCGATCGCAGATCAGGAACGGCACCGAGTGCTGGGCGCTGCTGGGGTGGTGGCAGGCGACGAAGGCGTTGACCGACTCGAGCTTGTGCACGAAGCCGTTGGCCATCAGGAAATCCAGCGCGCGGTACACGGTGGGCGGCGCATCGGCGCCCACGCTCTTGCCCTCGCGCACCCATTCCAGCAGGTCGTAGGCCTTCACCGGCCGCCCCGCCTCGGCGATCAGGCGCAGCACGTTGGCGCGGATCGGGGTCAGCCGCAGCCCGCGTTCGCGGCTCACCCGCTCCACCACCTTGACGAAGTCGTCGGCGTCGTGGACGTGGTGGTGCGGCTCGGTGCAGGCGGTCTTCTTGCTGGACATGGGCTTCTCCGGGGAATCAGCTTCCCGCTGGGATCTTGATGAGCGCGGCATCGATGCGTTTCAAGGCCTGCTCGCGCCCGGCCAGGTACACCGTGTGCGAGATATCGGGGCTGACCTGGGTGCCGGTGATGGCCACGCGCAGCGGCTGCGCCACCTTGCCCATGCCGATCTCCAGCGCCGCGGCCGCGTCGTGCAGCGCGGCGGACACGCCGTCCACGCTCCACTCGCCCAGTGCGGCCAGCAGCTCGCGCGCCTTGCCCAGCGCCAGTTCGGCGCCCGGCTTCAGGTGCTTGGCCACCGCCGCTTCGTCATAGGTCTCCAGCGGCCGGTACCAGACCACCGCCTTCTCGGCCATTTCCTTCAGCGTCTGCACGCGCTCGCGCAGCGCCACCACCACGTCGGCCGCGGCCGGGCCGGTCGCCGGGTCGATGCCGAGCTTGGCCAGTTGGTCCTCCAGCTGCGGCGCGATCGTGGCCGGATCGTCGGACTTCAGATAATGCTGGTTGACCCAGCCGAGCTTGGCCATGTCCAGCCGCGCGGCCTTGGAGTTGACGTCCTTGACGTCGAACAGGTCGATCAGCTCCTGGCGGCCGAACAGTTCCTGGTCGCCGTGCGACCAGCCCAGCCGCGCCAGGTAGTTGATCAGCGCATGCGGCAGGTAGCCGGCGTCCTTGTACTGCATCACGTCGGCCGCACCGGTGCGCTTGGACAGCTTGGCGCCCTGCTCGTCCAGGATCATCGGCATGTGCGCGAACTTCGGCACCGGCGCGCCCAGCGCTTCGTAGATGTTGATCTGGCGCGGGGTGTTGTTGATGTGGTCGTCGCCGCGGATGACTTCGGTGATGCCCATGTCCCAGTCGTCCACCACTACCGCGAAGTTGTAGGTGGGGTAGCCGTCGGGGCGGAAGATCACCATGTCGTCGAGTTCGCTGTTGGCGATCTCGATGCGGCCCTTGATCAGGTCGTCGAACACCACGCTGCCGCCGACCGGGTTCTTGAAGCGGATCACCCGGTTCGGGTCGTCGCGGTAGGCCAGGTTCTGCTCACGTGCGGCGCCGTTGTAGCGCGGCTTTTCCTGCTTGGCCATGGCCGCCTCGCGCATCGCGTCGAGTTCCTCGCGGGTCTCGTAGGCGTAGTAGGCCTTGCCGGCGGCGAGCAGCTGTTCGGCCACTTCCTGGTAGCGGGCGATGCGCTGAGTCTGGTAGACCGGGCCTTCGTCGTAATCCAGGCCGAGCCAGTCCATCGCTTCCAGGATGGCGTCGATCGCCGCCTGGGTGCTGCGCTCGCGGTCGGTGTCCTCGATGCGCAGCACGAACTCGCCGCCGCGGTGGCGCGCCTCTAGCCAGCAGTACAGCGCGGTACGCGCGCCGCCGATGTGCAGGTAACCGGTGGGACTGGGGGCGAAACGGGTGCGGCAGGCCATGGAACACTCGGAGCAAACGGGAATCGGGCGATTTTACCCCGCCGTGCGCGACGGTGCCCGGAGGCGGTGCCGTGCCTAAGCTTTTCCATTGTAGGAGCGGCTTCAGCCGCGACAGGCACTACCGGCAACGCCTGTCGCGGCTGAAGCCGCTCCTACAAAAGACCTGAACTCTGGCGATTCACCCGGGCCACGATTCGGGCAGGCGCTAGCGCAGCAGATCGCCGTGCACGACGCACTCGCCGTCGCTGCGCGCCGGTCCCGGCGCGTCGTACAGCACCAGCCAGCTCGGCACGCCGCCGGACAGCGCCGGCGGCAGGTTGCACAGCGCTTCGGCGCGATCGCTGTCCTCGCCGTGCGGCAGCGCCAGCGATTTGATCAGCTCGCGCTGGAACCGCACCGGCTCGCGGTTGGCGGTCAGCGCCGCGCGCGCGCCGGGCCAGCGGAACAGGCGGATCTCGCCGTTCAGCACCATGGTCGGGCCGGCCAGCAGGTACAGGTCCTGGCCGTGGAAATGCAGGTCGCGCACGCCCAGCCCGCCCAGTTGCAGGAAATGCTTGCGCAGCAAGGTGCCCTCCGCGTCCAGCGGCACCAGCCGCAGATGGTCGTGATGCGCCTCCACCTCAATCTCCAGCAGTCCGGCCCAGCCGCGCAGCACCGGGCCGCGCAGGCCCAGCAGCAGGCGCTGGCCGTCCACCGCCATGCCTTCGATATCGAAGCCGTTGTCCTTGCCGGGAATCTTCAGATAGGCGCCGAAATGCGCATCGTCTTCGAGCAGTGCGGTGAGCTGGTTGTGCTTGGCATCGCCCTTCAGCCGCAGCGCGCGGCGGCCGTCGGCCGCTTCGCGGACCAGCTGCGGCGCACCGTCGGCATCGCGCTCGATCGGCAGGCAGGCGAGCAGGCGCCGGTTGGCGTCGAGCTTGAGCTTGGCCAGGCGCTGGCCGTTGGCGGCATCGTCGCGATCGGGCTTGGCGTTCTTGCGCTTCATGCCGTGCGAGCCGACCACCCACAGGTAGCCGGGCGACAGCGCCATGCCTTCCAGGTCGGCCTCCTCGTCGTGGTCGCCGGGCAGGTCGAGCAGTTCGCCGAGGGCGAAGCTGCGGCCTTCACCGAAGCGCAGCGCCTCGCCGCCGACCGGCGCCAGCGCGTGCAGGCGATCGACCGCGCAGGCTTCGTCGCCGGCCACCCACAGCCAGTCGTCGGTGAAGGCGGCGCCGGACAGGTTGGCGTGGACCAGCGCGCCGGGCGCGAATTCCAGGCGCACGGCGTGCGGCAGCAGAGTCTTGGGCATGGGGCGATGAGCCGGGTAGCGGAGCGGAGGCGACAGCAGAGCGCATCGTGCGTTCGGATGGCGTGTGTTGCGCAACGCATGCGGCGGTGGCGGATGGCGAAGGCCGTTCGTTCGGCGCGGTCTTCGCCATGGTCTCGGCGCGCGGCCGCTGGCTCAGCGCCGTTCGGTATGTCGGTGACTGCTTTGGGCGCAAAGCCACGCTAGCGGCGGCGCTGCACCAGGCGGATGGCGCTGGCGTGGCAGCGGTGACGGCCGGCCGAGCCCAGCGCCTGCGCATGGATCGACCAGGCGGCTACTCGAAGCCGCCCAGCTCCGCGCGCACGATGGCCGGCGCCAGCTGACCGCGCCAGTCGCGATCGTTGGCGACCTGGGCACGGGCGCGGCTGGCCTCGAACGCGGCGAAATCCAGCTCCGCCAGCGCCCAGACCTGCTCGCCCTGGGTCTGCGCGACGATGCCGTCGGCCGGGAAGCCGGCGTCCATCGGCGCGTAGATCGCCGCCTCGCCGGTGTTCACGTCCAGCGCCGGACTCCACTCGGCCAGCCCGGCGGTGACCGACTGCGCGACGAAGATGCGGTTCTCCAGCGCGCGCGCCAGGCAGCCGATGCGCACGCGGGTGGCGCCGGCCTCGGTGTCGGTGCAACTGGGCACCACCAGCAGCCGCGCGCCGGCCTCGTACTGGGCGCGCACCGGCAGCGGGAATTCGCTGTCGTAGCAGACCGCCACGCCGGCGCGCACGCCGTCGCCCGCGGCGAACACCTTCAGCGCGTCGCCGCCGTCGATCAGGCCGGTGGCCTTCTCGAAGCCGGTCAGCTGCAGCTTGTCCTGCCAGCCGTGGCTGCCGTCGGGCGCGAACCAGTAGGCGCGGTTGCGGTAGCGGCCCTCGCCGCTGGCCAGCAGGAAGCTGCCGGCGACCAGATGCAGGCGATGCCGCTGCGCCAGCTGCGCGAACAGCGCCAGATACTGCGGGTGCAACGCCTGGATCGCCGCCAGCGAGGCCGGCAGGTCCTCGGACACGGCCGCGGCGAAGGTCGCGGCCAGTTCCAGCGACAGGTATTCGGGCAGCACCGCCAGCTGCGCGCCGGCCTGCGCGGCCTGGCCGATCAAGGCCGCCTGCTTGTCGGCGAAGGCGGCGAAATCGACCGGCGCGCCGATCGGGTATTTGGCGACGGCGATCTTCATGCGGCAGGCTCCAGTGGGCGGGTCCAGAAACTCAGGGTATGCAGGATCTCGCCGCGGTCGATTTCGTCCCACGCCAGCTGCATGCGCAGCGACGGCTGCCGCACATAGCCGCGCTTGTGCCAGAACACGTCGTTGCCGCGGTAGCCGGGCGGGCGGCGCGGATCGTCGGGATCGCGGTCCACCGCGCAGAACGCGGTCAGCGCGAAACGGCCGAGCGCGCGCGCATGCGCTTGGCGATGATCGAAGAAGGCATGGCCGACGCCGCGGCCGCGATACGCGGGCAGCAGCACCGATTCGCCGAAATAGAACACGTCCGTGACCGCGATGGGGCTGTCGGCGAACGCCGCGCCGAATGCCTCGGCATCGTCGGCCAGCGGCAGCCCGGTGGAGGCGCCGACTACGCGCTCGCCGTCGCGCGCCAGCACGAACACGCTGTCGGGCGAGGCGGCATAGGCGGACAGGTAGTCGCGCTCGTAGTCCAGGTCGCCGGCATACAGATACGGCCAGTCGCGGAACACGGCGATGCGCAGCCGCGCGACATCGTCCAGGAACGGGGCGATCTGCGCGCCGCGCAGGCGCTGGATGGGAAGCGGAGAGTCCATCCGTGAACTCTACCGCAGGCGTTTCCGTGGCGCTGCCGGCTTGGCGATGCCCTGGTCGGTGTTGCTCCTGCGCCGTCCCTGGCGGCGGGCGTCCTGCCCGGTGCTGCGTCCTGTGGCGGCGTCCATGACCGCTGTTGCGTTGCGCGATAGCGCCTGTTCGGCCTATCCACGCATGCCGCCATCCTTGGCGGTGGGGCGTCCCTGTCCGTTCATTGCGTCCTGAGGCGGCATCCATACCGCTGTAGCGTTGCGCGATAGCGCCTGTCTGGCCTCTCCACGCATGTCGCCGTCCTTGGCGGTGGGCGTCCCTGCCCATTCATTGCGTCCTGCGGCGGCGTCCATACCGCTGTAGCGTTGCGCGATAGCGCCTGTCTGGCCTCTCCACGCATGTCGCCGTCCTTGGCGGTGGGCGTCCCTGCCCGGTCATTGCGTCCTGCGGTGGCGTGCGTGGCCGCGATGCCAGTGCGCGATCGTGTCTGTCGCCGACGTCGCAATTCGGCGCATGTCGCCAACGGGCCTATCGCGCAAGCAGGCGTGGCCTAGGCGGCGCGCACAACGCTTTTCTCGCCAATGCCGGCGCGCGCCTCAGCGCCACCAGCGGCACAGCAGCGCCGCCTGTGCCGGCAGCACCAGCAGCCGTGCGCGCCCCTGCGCTTCCCAGGTCACGAAGCCTGGTCCGTGCGCGCGCTGCTCGCCCTGCCCGGCCGGTGCCCAGGCCGAATCGCCGCGCAAGGCGCGCCACGCGCAGTAGCGCCACGGTTCGGCCTCGCCCGGCAAGGCGGCGCGGGCCTGCAACGCCGCCGCCAGGAACCCCAGACCGTGCGTGGCCAGCGCCTCGCGGCTGCGTTCGCTCAACCGCAGCCACAGCGCGCCGCCGCGGTCGGCGGCGGTGACCAGCGCCGCCTGGGCGCTGCGCGCCAGCGCCGCGCCGGCATTGCCGCGGTGCAGGCCGCGGGTGTCCAGTGCGTCCGGCAACAGGGCCTGGACGCGACGATGCAGATGGGTATGTGCCGACATGGCGGGGTCCTGGTCGCGTGCCGGTTCAGCGCAGTGCCGCGCCGAGTTCGTACCAGTCGATCTTGCGGGTGATCCACATGATCGCGGCGAGGATGCCGAACAGCAGCAGCGAGCCCATCAGCAAGGCGTTGTCTTCCGAGGCCAGCAATCCGTACAGCGCGCCGTACAGCACGGTGAGCATGCTGGCGAAGCCGGCGGCGCGGGCGCGGCTGCGCAATACCCCGGACAGGTAGAAGAACTGCAGGCCGATGCAGGCCACTGCCGAGACCAGGTACGCCTGCCAGAACGGGATGTGCTCGGACAGGCTGAGCAGCAGCAGGAAGAAGATCGCCAGCGCCAGGCCGACCAGCAGGTATTGCAGCGGATGGATTGGCAGGCGCTTGATCAGTTCGAACAGGGCGAAGGCGACGAAGGTCAGTACCACGAACAGGATGCCGTATTTGCTGGCGCGATCGGCCTGGGTATAGACGTCGACCGGATCGACCAGGTCCACGCGCAGCGCATCGATCTCGCCGCCCGAGAACAGTTGCGCCTGCGCGCCGGTGGCCAGCGACGACAGCGCCCAGCTGGCCTGGAAGCCTTGCTCGGTGATGCGGCGCTCGTTGGGCAGGAAGCGGCCGCCGAACAGCGGGTGCGGCCACGGCGAGGTCAGCGCGATCTGGTTGTCGTCGCCGACCGGCACAATCGACAGGCCCTGGGTGCCGTCGAGCACGAATTCCATTTCCACGCTGTGCAGGTCGGTGAGCTTGCCCTGGTGCGCATCGGCCAGCGCCGGCAGCAGCGCATGCACGCCCTTGGATTGGCCGGCCAGCGCCAGCGAACCCGGCTGCAGCGCCAGCGCCTTGCCGTCGGTGCGCAGATTGGGCGTACCGACCAGCCCGCGCACGTCCTGGATGCCGACCACCAGATATGGCTGACCATAGCTGCGGCCTTCGACCGCTTCGTAGTCGAGATCGTCGAACTGCGCCTTGAGCCGCGCATGCCAGCTGTACACCTGCACCTTGAACAGGCCGATGCTGCGCTGCGACGGCTTCAGCTCGCCGTTGATCGCCAGATGCCTCGGCGTCTGCACGTCGTAGCCGTTTTCGGTTTCGCGCTTGACGCTGCGCTTGCCATCGGCATCGACCACCGCGACATCGCGCACCTGCGTCCACGGCACCACCCGCAACGGGCCGAGCAGGCGCTGTTCGCCGGCCTTGCTTTGCGACACGCGTTCCACCGCCTCGTCGCGGTAGCGCTGGCGGTCTTGCACGGTGCCGCGGATCATCAGCAGCGGGATCAGCAGCAACAGAATCAATCCGCCGATGGTGGCGAATCGCAGAACGAGCTTGAGGGATTTCATCGACGGTCCTCGGTGATGGAGGACGCCAGGGTGCCGCGCCTGCGTGTGCGGGGTTTGAGGCGAATTTGAAGTGAGTGTGAAGTGGGTGGGCGTGCGGCAGGCGGGATCGCAAACGCCATCGCGCAAGGCGTTTGCTCGCAAGCGCTGCGGGGACCAAGATTGGCGGCGGACAGCGTCGGGGCTGAAGCCCCTCCCACAGTGTACCCAGCAAGCCGGCCAAAGCCCTGTAGGAGCGGCTTCAGCCGCGACGAGGAAGCCAGGAAGCGCAATGCTGCCAGCCGCCTGTCGGGGCTGAAGCCCCTCCTACAGTCCATCCAGCGAGTTGGCCGCAAGTCCCTTGTGGGAGCGACTTCAGTCGCGACGAGCGAAGCCTCCAGCGCTTGCAGTCAACCACGCCGCAGGAACCGATGGCCGCGCCACCCCGGATCCGATCCCGCAGTGAATGCAGGCGCCGCTCAGGCCGCCGGCAGCGACAGCCGCGCCACCGCGCCGCCGCTCTCGCGGTTGCGCAAGCTCGCCTCGCCACCGTGCAGCCGCGCCACTTCGCGCACGAACGGCAGGCCCAGGCCCGAACTGCGCTGCCCGGTGGCCGGCCGCGCCAGCGAATAGAAGCGCTCGAATACCCGCTCCAGCGCGTAATCCGGGACCCCGGGGCCTGCGTCCTCCACCAGCAGCGCGATGCGCGCGTCAGCGTCGCGCTCGGCGCGCAGCACCACGACCCCGCCATCCGGCGAGAACGCGATCGCGTTGTCGAGCAGATTGTGCAGGGCCTGGCGCAGCAGATAGGGATCCCCGGCCAACGCCAGTTCCGCTTCCGGTGCCTGCACCTGCAACTGCACGCCGCTGGCGCGCAGCTGCGGCGCCAGCGCTTCGGCCAGTTGCGCGAACAGCGGCGCCAGCGCGATGCGCTCGCGCCGCTGCAGCCAGCCGTGCTGTTCCACTTCGGCCAGCGCCAGCAGCTTGTCGATGGTTTCGGTGAGGCGCTGCTGCTGCTCGGCGATGTTGCGCACGAAGCGTTGCCGCTCCGCGTCCGGCAACGGTTCCTGCAGCAGCTCGGCGGCGCCGCGGATCGCCGCCAGCGGACTCTTCATCTCGTGGGTCAGCGACTGCACGTACTGCTCGACATAGGCCTTGCCCTCGAGCTTGCGCCGCATCGTCTCCAGCGCGCGGCCCAGATCGCCGATCTCGTCGCGGCGCGGCGGCGGCGGCGGCACCGGCTCGCCGGCGCTGACCGCCTGCGCGTAGCGGTTGAGCCGGCCGATGCCGCGCAGCAGGCCCCAGGTCATCAACAGCCCGATCAGCGCGGAGATGCCGATCAGCCACGCGCCGCGCAACAGAATGTTTCGCTGGCTGGCGACGATGAACGGCTCGATGCTGCGGTTGGGCTGCGACAGGGTCAGCACGCCGATCAGGCGCCGGGCGTCGTCCGGGTCGTAGATCGGCGCGGCCACGTGCATCACCGTGTGGTTGGGGTCGCCGTCGCCCTCGGCACTGGAGCGTGCGCCGTACTCGCCGCGCAGGGTGCGGTAGACGTCGTTCCAACGCGAGTTGTCGCGGCCCAGGTCCTGGCCGCGCGAATCGAACACCACCACGCCGGCCGCGTCGGTGATGGTGACCCGGTAATCGACGCTGCGCTTGGGGAAGCGCCACACCATCGCGCGCGGATTGCGCCGCTGCGCCGCGCCGAGGTCGCGGGCGAAGGCGCCGCTGTCGATGCGTCCGGCCTTGAGGTCGGTGGCCGCCATCTGCGCCAGCACGTTGGCCGCGTCCACCAGGGTCGATTCCATCGCCTGGCGCACGCCGGGCTTGACCTCGTTGACGAACACCCGCATCACGAAGAACGCGGCGACGCCGACGATCAGGAAGAAGCCCAGGAACAGCCTCAGCCCCAGCCGCATCTCACTGCTCCAGCGCGTAGCCGATGCCGCGATGGGTGCGGATCGGGTCGTGCGCGGCGCCAGCCGCGCGCAGCTTGGCGCGCAGGGTCTTGATGTGGGTGTCCACGGTGCGGTCGGCGCTGTCGGCGCTGCTGTCCCAGCCGCGGTCCATCAGCTGCGCGCGGCTGAGGATGGCGCCCGGCCGTTGCAGCAGCGCGGCCAGCAGCGCGTATTCGTAGCGGGTCAGGTCCAGGGCGGCGTCGCCGTAGTGGATGCGGCGGCCGTCGCGGTCGATCGCGAACTCACCGTGCCGCTGCCAGCCCGGTTCCGCTTCCGCGCTCGCCGCAGGCGCCGGCCGCCGCAGCCGAGCACGCACCCGCGCGACCAGTTCGCGTGGCGAGAAGGGTTTGGCCATGTAGTCGTCGGCGCCCAGTTCCAGGCCGAGCACGCGGTCGATCTCGTCGTTGCGTGCGGTCAGGAAGATCACCGGCACCTGGCTGAAGCTGCGCAGTTCGCGGCACACCTCGAAGCCGCCCAGGTCGGGCAGGCCGACATCCAGCACCACCACGTCGATGCCGCCGGCGCGCACCTGTGCCAGCGCCTCGCGCCCGAGCAGGCAGTGCCGCACCTGGTAGCCCTCGCTGCGCAAGGCGTACAGCACGGTATCGGCGATGGCGGATTCGTCCTCGACAACGAGGACACACGGGGCGGTGGACGCGGACATGGCGCGCAGCATAGCCGCAGCGGGGTTCGGCGTGCAGCGGCCGCCGCGCCGCAACGCGGCGCCGCAGGCGATCCGGGTCAGGCATCGGCCGCCGGCGCCAGCGCGCGCGCAGCCATGGCCGGCCGCAGCGCGGCGCCGCGGCCGACACTGCGACGCGACGCCGGCTCAGCGCAGGAAGCGCACCTCGTCCACTTCGACTTCGGCGGAACGGAAGTCCTTGTCGAATTCGCCCAGCAGCTCGACCTGCGCCTTGTCGTCGAACGCCCGCCCGGCCGGCAGCCGGTGCGCATCGATCTCGACCTTCACGCTGCCGGTCGCGTCGCGGAAGGTATAGCGGTCGCCGCCGTCGTGGGACACGATGTTCCCGCGCAGCACCACCTGCTGCTCGTCCTTGCCCTGCTCCAGCAACTGCTTGACCGTGGTCACCGGCACGCTGCTGGGGCCGGTGTATTGCGCGACGGCCTGGCCGCTGGCGAGGACGGCGATGGCGGCGGCAAACGTGGAAAGAAGGGTCTTGCGCATGGAGTGCTCCTTGGGGTCGATGTCATGGCCGATCGCCATGGACGCCATTGGAACGCGCGAACCTGAAGTGGATCTGATGTCTCGGGCTGCGATTCAGGCGCACCGCCTGGATCGGAAGCGGCGTCGATCGGCATGCTCGTGGTGCGGCATCGACGGCACGCATGGCAGCTGGCGGTATCGGGAGCCGCACGCAGCGGCGGCACATGTCGCGCTCCAGGGCTTTGCATGTCGCACAAATCGACGCGCCGCCTGGCTCGGCGGGTTCGCGTTGCGCATCGCACATGCCGCCGCTGTCGATCGCCCAGCGCGAGCACGCACGCGATCGGCGCTGCGATTGCTACAAGCCGCGTTCTAACCGGTCGCCGGCGGCTCGCGCTTCGGTAACTCGATGCGCACCGCCAGGCCCATGCCCTCGCCGCCGGAGTCCAGGCGCAACTGCCCGCCGTGCAGGGCGACGATGCGCTCCACCAGCGACAGGCCCAGCCCGCTGCCCTGCCCGGCATTGCCCAGCACGCGGAAGAAGCGCTGGGTGAGCCGGGCCAGATCGCCTGGTGCCACGCCGGGGCCGTCGTCGCGCACGACGATGCGCACCGCCGATGGCGCGCCCGTGGCGCCGCGCACCGCGCTGGCGTCGATGCGCACCTGGCCTTCCGCCTTGCCGTAGCGCACCGCGTTGTCGAGCAGGTTGCGCAGCGCGCTGCGCAGCAAGTCGGCATGCGCCCAGACCGTGTCCACGCCGATGTCCACGTGCACGTCGATGCGCTTGGTCGCCGCCGCCGGCGCGATGTCGGCCAGCACCGCATCGACCAGCGCCGGCAACGCCACGGCCGTGCAGGCCAGGCTGCCGGGTTGCTGCGGATCCAGCCGCGCCAGCATCAGCAGGTTGTCCACCAACGCCGTGGCGCGGTCCACGTCGGCACGCAGCGTCGCCAGGTCCTGGCGCTGCGCCGGGTCCAGGGTAGCGGCGTGGCTGCGCTGCATCAGCTGGATCTTCATGCGCAGCCCGGCCAGCGGTGTGCGCAGTTCGTGCGCCGCATCGGCGGTGAAGCGGCGCTCGGACTGCAGCGCCTCGCCCAGCCGCGCGAGCACGCCGTTGAGCGCCTGCACGATCGGACGCAGCTCGTCGGCCTGGCCGGCCGCGGACACCGCGGTCAACGCCTGCGGCGATTGCCGGCCGATGTCCTCGGCCAGGCGCTCCAGCGGCCGCAGCTGGCGGCGGATCACCCACCAGTTGAGCGCGGCCAGCAACACCAGCAGCGCCAGCGCCGGCCATACCAGGTTCTCGGCCATGTCCTCGAGCAGTTCGGTGCGTTCTTGCAGCGGCTGCGCGACCTGCACGTAGAGATCCTGCGCGCGTGCGTGCAGCACGTGCACGCGCCACAGCCGCTGCGCGTGCAGCACGGTGGTCGTGGCATCGTCGCCATGCACCTGACTCGGCGGCACGAACGGCTGCCGCGGCACGTCGGCTGAGCGGCGCAGCACCGTGCCGTGGCGATCGACGATCTGGTAGTACAGGCGCACGCCGCCGTCGGCGTCCGCCGCCGCGTCGCCGTCCTCCGCCGGCGCATCGCCGTGCAACAGGCCGGGGCCGAAGGCCGCGACCAGGCGCGCGCTTTCTTCCAGCGCATCGTCGAACACGTCGCTGGTTTCGGTCCAGGCCACGCCGACGATGACCGCCAGGCTGACCAGCCAGCAGGCGATGCTTGATCCCAGCGTGGTGGCGATCAGCCGCCGGCGCAGCGAATAGCGCGCATCCGCCGGCGGCGGCGCGGCCGCCGCGGCGCGTCGCCAGCGCGGCCACCTCATCGCGGCGCTCCCAGGCAGTAGCCCTGGCGCCGGATCGTGACGATCAGCGCGCTGCCCAGCTTCTTGCGCAGGTGCGAGATATGTACCTCGATCGCGTTGCTCTCCACTTCCTCGCCCCAGCCGTACAGCGCATCCTCGAGCTGGTCGCGGCCGACGATATGGCCCTTGCGCGCCAGCAGCGCATGCAGCACCGCGTACTCGCGCGCGGTCAACGCCACCGGCTCGCCGTTGCGGGTGACGCGCTTGGCCACCGGGTCCAGCGTCACCTCGCCGTGCGACAGCAGCACCGCGGGATCGCCGCCGCCACGGCGCAACGCGGCGCGAATGCGCGCCGACAGCTCTTCCAGGTCGAACGGCTTGACCAGATAGTCGTCGGCGCCCAGGTCCAGGCCCTGCACCCGGTCTTCCAGCGCATCGCGCGCGGTGATCATCAGCACCGGCGTGGTCACCCGCGCCGCGCGCAGCGTGCGCAGCAAGGCGTCGCCGTCGAGCCCGGGCAGGCCGCGGTCGAGCAGCAAGCACTGGTAGGGCTGCGCCTGCAGCGCGGTGCGCGCCTCGTCGCCACGGGTCAGCCAGTCCACGGTGTAGCCGTCCAGCTTCAGCCACCCGCGCAGGGTGTCGCCGAGCGAAAGATCGTCTTCTACCAGGAGGATGCGCATCGGGGAAAAATAGCGGGCCGGGCTTAAGGGAATCTGATGGTCGCGACCATACGCGATGCGCGGTGGCACCGCCGCGAGGCCCCCGCGCAGGCGGACCGACACCCGCCCTGCCCGCTCGACCGCCGCGGCGCCCAACGCGTGCCGGCATGGCTCCGCGCCGGTGCGACCCGTACACTGCGCCGATGAACTATCGCCACGCCTACCACGCCGGCAACCATGCCGACGCGCTCAAGCACACCGTGCTGCTCGCGCTGATCGATGCGCTCAAGCGCAAGGACAGCCCGTTCTTCGTGCTCGACACCCATGCCGGGCGCGGCCGCTACCTGTTCGCCGGCAGCGAGAGCCGCAAGACCGGCGAGGCCGCGGCCGGGGTGCTGAAGCTGATGGGCCTGCCCACCTTGCCCGAGGTGCTGGAGCGCTACCTGCGCGCGGTGCAGGCCGACAACCCGGTGGGCGCCCTGCTCGCCTATCCCGGCTCGCCGCTGCTGGTCGCCCAGGCCATGCGCGAACAGGACCGGCTCGCCGCCTGCGAACTGCAGCCCGAGGAAGCGGCCGAACTCAAGGCGCTGTTCGCCAACGACCGCCGCGTGCAGGTGCATGCCGGCGACGGCTATGCGGCGATCAAGGCGTTCGTGCCGCCGAAGGCCGGCGCGGCCAAGATCGGCCGCGGCCTGGTGCTGATCGATCCGCCCTACGAATCGCAGGACGCCGAATACCCGCTGATCGCCGCGGCGCTGCGCGAGACCCTGACCCGCTGGCCGCAGGCGATGTGCGCGGTGTGGTATCCGATCAAGCAGCGCCGCAGCCTGCAGCCGTTCTTCCGCAAGGCCGCGGCGATGCCGGCCAAGTCGGTGCTGCTGGCCGAACTGCAGGTGCGCCCCGACGATTCGCCGCTGCGGCTCAACGGCAGCGGCATGCTGCTGCTCAATCCGCCGTGGCAGTTCGAGCAGGCGCTGGCCAGCGCGCTGCCGGCGCTGAAGCAGCACCTGGGCGAGGCCGGCGCCTCCAGCCGCCTGGAGTGGCTCAAGCGCGAGGAGTGAGCCGGCGCGCGGGACGTCCCGCCACGCCGCAACCGCGTGCCTGTCACACACGGCGCTCGGTCAATAGCAATCCCAGTTGTAGGCGACCCGGCTGAAATCGCCGCGCTGCAGGTCGGCCGGATCGATGAAGAAGTTGGCGATGCCGCTGTCGCCCCACATCATGGCGTCGTCGCTGTCCAGCTGCAGCAGCAGGACCTGCGCGTCCTGCGGCGTGCGCGGATCCTCCTGGGTGAACTCCGGATAGCCGCCGAGCTTGTGCCCGCTGCGATTCAATGCGTCGTACAGCGCCTCGTCCACGTCGTCCTGCGGCAGCGCGTGGCGGCCGGCGTAGGCAGCGGTGACCTCGTCCAACGGCCGGCCCAGCGCCTGTTCGAAGTGCACGTCGCTGGTGCCGATGCTTTCCTCGCCGACAGCGAAATGCATCGCCCGCGGATGCGCCGGATCGAACGGCAGCGCGTCGGCGGCCGGCAACGGCACCTCGGCCTGCCGCGCCGACGCCTCCGGCCGCGGCCAATACACCACGCGGAAATTGCGTTGCGCGCTCAATGCAGCCAGGTCGGTGGCGCCGTCGAGGTTGGCGCCATAGAAATCGTCGCTGCCGATGAAGAACTGCAGCATGCCTTGGGTGGGATAGCCGCGCAGCGGCGGCATCTTCGCCAGGTCCACCTGCGCCAGCAGCGCCAGCGGCTGGCCATGGGCGTCGCGCGGGTAGGCCTTGTCCGCGGTCCAGTACGGGCGGCCGCCGACCTTGCTGGCCAGGCGATCGTCCTGCGCCATCGGCTGCAGGCGCAGCTGCGCCACCGGCTTGCGCGTGGCATCCAGGCGTTGCCGGTACGGCGCCAGCACCGCATCGGCCGGCACCTTCGCCGCGGGCGCGGCGCTGGACGGTGGCGCCACCGTCGGCGGCGCCTGCATCGTGCGCTTGAGCCACCAGAAGCCGCCCAGCATCAGCCCACCCAGCACCGCGACCAGCGCCAGGGTGATCACGGTGGACAGCAGCACAGCGTTCGAGGTCTTCATTCCGTTGTCGCCCGCGATGGACCGGGCGCCACTGTAGCAATGCCGCTCAGCTGCCGGAAGCGGCCGCGGCGGCGCCCGGCTCCGGCTCGAAGAAGCTCCAGCGCACCGCCGGGAACTGCTGCTTCAGGCCGCGCTCGATGCGGGTGATGTCGGCCAGCAGCGCCGCCGCATCGTGCTTCTGCCGCAGCGTGGCCTGCACCGACACCATCACGTCCTCGCCCAGTTGCATCGCGATCAGGTGGATCACCCGCTCGATCTCCGGTTGCGCCTGGAAGAACGCATGCAATTGCCGCTGCATTGCCGGGTCCACGCTCTGCCCGATCAGCATCGCCTTGATCTCGATCGCCACCAGCACCGCGACCACGATCAGCAGCGCACCGATGGCGATGGTGCCCAGCGCGTCCCACAGCGGATTGCCGGTCAGCACGGTCAACAGCACCGCGGCCAGGGCCAGCGCCAGGCCGAGCAGCGCCGCCAGGTCCTCGCCGAAGATCACGATCAGCTCGGCCTGGCGGCTTTCGCGGAACCAGGTCCACAGCGAACGCTCGCCGCGCACCTTGGCGATCTCCTGCAGGCAGGTGCGCAGCGACACGCCCTCGGCGACGAGGGCAAAGCCCAGCACGCCCACCGCCCAGCCCCAACTGCTCAACGGCTCGGGCTGCAGCAGTTTGTGCACGCCCTCGTACACCGAAAACATGCCGCCGATGCAGAACAGCATCACCGCCACCAGGAACGACCAGAAGTAGATCGCGCGGCCGTAGCCCAGTGGATACTCGGCGCTGGCCGGGCGCTTGGCCTGGCGCATGCCCAGCAGCAACAGCAGCTGGTTGCCGCAGTCGGCCAGCGAATGCACGGTCTCGGCCAGCATCGCGCCCGAGCCGGTGGCCAGCGCCGCCGCGCCCTTGGCCAGGGCGATGGCCAGGTTGGCGCCGAGCGCGAAGAAGATGGCGCGCCGCGAATCGCCGCTGCCGGACATGGCCTATCCTTATCGAAAATCCCCGCACAGGGTAGGCAAACGCGGTGAGCGCTGCGTTCACGGCATCCGCCCCGGGTAATGCGAGAATCCAGGCTTCGTCGAGGATCATCCGGCAATGGCTACCCGCAACCGCATGCCTCCGTGGCATGAAAACTTCACCTTGCCCAGCGGCCGCGAGCTGCTGATCCGGCCGATCCGGCCGGAAGACAGCGCGCCGCTGCAAGGCGCCTTCAGCCTGCTCGGGCCGACCGAGATCCGCGAACGATTCCTGCATTCGGTACAGGAACTGACCGAGGACATGGCGCAGCGCTTGACCCATCCCAATCCGAAGACCGAACTGACCCTGGTCGCGGCCGAACCGCTGCCGCCGGGCGAAGCGGTGGTCGGCGCAGTGGCGCGCGCGGCGATCACGCCCGGCACCCGCGAGGCCGAATACGCGATCCTGGTCAGCAGCTTCGTCGCCGGCCAGGGCCTGGGCCGGCAGCTGATGCGCAAGCTGGTCAAGTGGGCGCGGCGCAAGTACCTGGACCGGCTCTACGGCGATGTGCTGGAAAGCAATCTGCCGATGCTGCAACTGGCCGAATCGCTGGGCTTCCAGCCGATGCCGCATCCGGACACCCCGGGGCTGGTGCGCGTGGTGCTGGAACTGGGCAACTGAGCGAGGGCGGCCCTGCTCGGGCCGCCGCGAGGTGCATAACCCACCTGCAGACCGCGAACCGCTCATGGATTCGCGAGCCCCAGCGGCTCACCCTCAGTGCTGCGGACGCAGCCACAGCCTGCGCCGCCCGCCTCCGCTGTGCCCGGCCACGCGACCGCGCCGCACCCCGCGCACGCTTGCGGCCAATCCCCAATCCCGACTCCCCAATCCCAGCTTGCTAAACTAAGCGGTCAATGGCGCCTCTTTCCTTCCCCGTTCCGCCGCTGCCCAAGTCCGGCCAGCTCCGCGCCTTCTGGCGCGCCCCTGCGTCCTCGACCGCGCTGGCCTGGCACATCGCCTGCGCCGCCGCGGCGCATCGCGGGCCGCTGCTGGTGGTCGCGCGCGACAACCAGAGCGCGCACCAGATCGAGGCCGACCTGCACACGCTGCTGGCCGGCGACGGCAGCCTGCCGGTGGTGCCGTTCCCGGATTGGGAAACCCTGCCCTACGACCAGTTCAGCCCGCACCCGGACATCGTCAGCCAGCGCCTGTCGGCGCTGCACCGGCTGCCGACGCTGAAACAGGGCATCGTGGTGGTGCCGGTGCAGACGCTGATGCAGCGCGTGGCGCCGTTGCGCTATATCGTCGGCGGCAGTTTCGACCTGCACGTGGGCCAGCGCCTGGACCTGGAGGCGGAAAAGCGCCGCCTGGAAAGCGCCGGCTACCGCAACGTGCCGCAGGTGATGGACCCGGGCGATTTCGCGGTGCGCGGCGGCCTGCTCGACGTGTACCCGATGGGCTCGGACACGCCGTTGCGGATCGAACTGCTGGACGAGGACATCGACTCGATCCGCGCCTTCGACCCGGAATCGCAGCGCTCGCTGGACCACGTGCAGGCGGTGAAGATGCTGCCCGGCCGCGAAGTGCCGATGGACGATGCCAGCGTGGAGCGGGTGCTGGCCACGCTGCGCGAACGCTTCGACGTGGACACCCGGCGCAGCGCGCTGTACCAGGACCTGAAGGCGCGGCTGGCGCCGTCGGGCATCGAATACTACCTGCCGCTGTTCTTCCAGGAGACGCGCGGCGCCGGCGCCGCGGCGCGCGATGCCACCGCCACCCTGTTCGACTATCTGGGCGAGTCGGTGCTGCCGCTGCTCGCGCCGGGCGTGGGCGCCGCCGCCGATGCGTTCTGGGCGCAGACCCAGAACCGCTACGAGCAGCGCCGCCACGACGTGGAGCGCCCGCTGCTGGCGCCCGAGGAGCTGTACCAGGCGCCGGACACGCTGCGCGAAAAGCTCAACGGCCTGCCGCGCATCGAGGTCTGGGCGGCCGACCACGCGCGCATCGACGAGGCGCAGGCGCTGGGCGACCAGCCGCTGCCGCCGTTGCCGGTGGCGGCCAAGGACGCCGCTCCGGCCGAGGCGCTGAAGAGCTTCCTCGGCAGCTACCCGGGCCGCGTGCTGATCGCCGCCGACTCGCCGGGCCGCCGCGAAGCGCTGCTGGAAGTCCTGGCCGCGGCAGGGCTGAAGCCCGAGGTGATCCCAAACTTCGCCGCATTCCTCCCTTCCCCCCCCGGGAGAAGGTGGCGCGAAGCGCCGGATGAGGGTGCGGCGCTCGCGCCGTCCTCATCGAAGAAGGCTGCTGCTTCGTCAGCGTCCGCGTCTTCCACAGCTGCGCAGAAAAAGCAGGTCGCGAGCGGCCGCACCCTCACCCCAACCCCTCTCCCGCAGGGAGAGGGGCTCGGCTCCGGCGGGCTCGATGCTGCGCCGGCTGCATTCGCCATCGCCGTGGCACCGCTGGACGATGGCTTCGCCCTCGACGATCCGCACATCGCGGTGCTCACCGAGCGCCAGCTGTTCCCCGAGCGCGCCGGCCAGCCGCGGCGCACGCGCCGCGCCGGGCGCGAGCCGGAAGCGATCATCCGCGACCTCGGCGAGCTGACCGAAGGCGCGCCGATCGTGCACGAGGATCACGGCGTCGGCCGCTACCGCGGGCTGATCGTGCTCGATGCCGGCGGCATGCCCGGCGAGTTCCTGGAGATCGAATACGCCAAGGGCGACCGCCTGTACGTGCCGGTCGCGCAGCTGCACCTGATCAGCCGCTACTCCGGTGCCTCGGCCGAGACCGCGCCGCTGCATTCGCTGGGCGGCGAACAATGGACCAAGGCCAAGCGCCGCGCCGCCGAGAAAGTGCGCGACGTGGCCGCCGAACTGCTGGAGATCCAGGCGCGGCGCCGCGCCCGCGCCGGCCTGGCCTTGCAGGTGGACCGGGCCATGTACGAACCGTTCGCGGCCGGCTTCCCGTTCGAGGAGACCACCGACCAGCTGGCCGCGATCGAGGCCACCCTGCGCGACCTGGGCAGCAGCCAACCGATGGACCGCGTGGTCTGCGGCGACGTCGGCTTCGGCAAGACCGAGGTCGCGGTGCGCGCCGCGTTCGCCGCGGCCAGCGCCGGCAAGCAAGTGGCGGTGCTGGTGCCGACCACGCTGCTGGCCGAACAGCACTACCGCAACTTCCGCGACCGCTTCGCCGACTGGCCGCTGCGGGTGGAAGTGCTGTCGCGCTTCAAAAGCGCCAAGGAGATCAAGGCCGAGCTGGAGAAGGTCGCCGACGGCGGCATCGACGTGATCATCGGCACCCACCGCCTGCTGCAACCGGACGTGAAGTTCAAGGACCTGGGCCTGGTCGTGGTCGACGAGGAACAGCGCTTCGGCGTGCGCCAGAAGGAAGCGCTGAAGGCGCTGCGCGCCAACGTGCACCTGCTCACCCTCACCGCCACGCCGATCCCGCGCACGCTGAACATGGCCATGGCCGGGCTGCGCGACCTGTCGATCATCGCCACCCCGCCGCCGAACCGGCTGGCGGTGCAGACCTTCGTCACCGCCTGGGACAACGCGCTGCTGCGCGAGGCGTTCCAGCGCGAGCTGGCGCGCGGCGGCCAGCTGTACTTCCTGCACAACGACGTGGAAAGCATCGGCCGCATGCAGCGCGAACTGAGCGAGCTGGTGCCCGAGGCGCGCATCGGCATCGCCCACGGGCAGATGCCCGAGCGCGAGCTGGAACGGGTGATGCTGGATTTCCAGAAGCAGCGCTTCAACGTGCTGCTGTCGACCACGATCATCGAATCGGGCATCGACATCCCCAACGCCAACACCATCGTCATCAACCGCGCCGACCGCTTCGGCCTGGCCCAGCTGCACCAGCTGCGCGGCCGCGTCGGCCGTTCGCACCACCGCGCCTACGCTTACCTGCTGGTACCGGACCGGCGCAGCATCACCGGCGATGCGCAGAAGCGGCTGGACGCGATCGCCTCGATGGACGAGCTCGGTGCCGGCTTCACCCTGGCCACCCACGACCTGGAGATCCGCGGCGCCGGCGAACTGCTCGGCGAGGACCAGAGCGGGCAGATGGCCGAGGTCGGCTTCAGCCTGTACACCGAGCTGCTGGAACGCGCGGTGCGCAGCATCCGCCAGGGCAAGCTGCCGGACCTGGACGCCGGCGAGGAAGCGCGCGGCGCCGAGGTGGAACTGCATGTGCCGGCGCTGATCCCGGACGACTACCTGCCCGACGTGCACACCCGCCTGACCCTGTACAAGCGCATCTCCAGCGCGCGCGACAGCGAGCAGCTGCGCGAACTGCAGGTGGAGATGATCGACCGCTTCGGCCTGCTACCGGATGCGGTGAAGCACCTGTTCGCGGTCGCCGAGCTGAAGCTGCAGGCCAACACGCTGGGCATCCGCAAACTGGAACTTGGCGAGAACGGCGGCCGCATCGTGTTCGAGTCCAAGCCCAATATCGATCCGATGACCATCATCCAGATGATCCAGAAGCAGCCCAAGCTGTACGCGATGGACGGCCCGGACAAGCTGAAGGTGAAGCTGCCGCTGCCGGAAGCGGCGGACCGCTTCAACGCCGCACGCGGCCTGCTGGCGGCGCTGTCGCCGCGCTGACCGCCAGGCCCTGAACTGCGCGCAGAAGACACCTGCGCGCAGCGGCATGCATCCAGACGGTCGCGCACCGCGGGTGCGCACAACGCGAACGTTCCGAAAAACGGCCGGCCTCCCCGGCCGTTTTCTGTTGTGGTAGCGCTACCCCAGTACTGGCACGGCGCATGCATCCATTTCGTGGTGGCGGACGGCACTCGCCCATAACTGGAATGGGGTGCCGCTCACTAGACTGAACCGCTCATCCTTGTCAAGGATTTGCGAGACAAATGCGTCTTTCGGCCTAAATATTCCGAAAAGGCGCCGATATCTGCTTACAGCAAGCCCGACCGGCTTGTTTCGCACCCGCGCCGCGGCCGGGATTTCGACGTTCCCCCTGCTCGAATCGGAGACATCCCATGCGCTCGAAACTCCCGGACTCCCTGCCCCCGCCGCTGCAACTGAGCCTGGATGGCGACATGACCATCCGCCGCGCCGGCGAACTCAAGCCGCTGCTGTTGCCGGCGCTGGAACACCCCGGCGGCCTGCAGCTGCAGTTGCAGGCGGTCACCGAAATCGATGCCACCGGCATCCAGCTGCTGCTCGCCACCCAGGCCGCGCTGCGCGCGCTGGGCCGGCCGTTCCAGCTCGACGGCTGCAGCGCACCGGTCACCGACGCGCTCGACCTGCTCGGCCTGCGCGACACGCTCGCGCCCGGCGCCAGCGACACCTTCCACTGATCGGCGCCAGCTCATGAATTTCGCTCAACTGCTGCAGACCTTCATCGCCGAGAGCCGCGACCTGCTCGAGGACATGGAACGCAACCTGCTGGAAGCCGAACGCGGCGAAGCCGGGCCGGACGCGGTCAACGCCATCTTCCGTGCCGCGCACACCATCAAGGGCTCCGGCGGGCTGTTCGACCTGGCGCAACTGGTGGGCTTCACCCACGTGGTGGAGAGCGTGCTGGACCTGGTGCGCGAGCACGCGGTGGCGCTGGATTCGGAGCTGATCCAGCTGATGCTGGCGTGCTGCGACCACATCCGCGCGCTGGTGGAAGCGGCGGCCGGCGCCGAGGCCGACGAAGCGGTGCTCGCCGCCGAAGGCGAGCCGCTGCTGGTGCGCCTGCACACCTATCTGCAACCGGCCGCCGCGCCGGCGACTGCCGCCACCACGGTCGCGGCCACCGCCGCGGCGCAGACCGGCTACTGGCGGATCTCGCTGCAGCTGTTCAGCGACGCGCTGCGCTTCGGCAACTCGCCGCTGCACCTGATCCGCTGCCTGCGCAGCCTGGGCACGCTGGAGGCGGTGCGCACCCGCCACGAGCGCGTGCCGGCGCTGCCGGAACTGGACCCGGAAGCCTGCTACCTGGGCTTCGATATTTTGCTGCGCTCCGACGCGCAGCAGGCCGCGATCGAGGACATCTTCGAATTCGTCCGCGACGACTGCGAGCTGCAAGTGGTGGCGGTGGATCCGCACGGCGATGCCGCCAACCTGGAGCTGCCGCTGCTGGTGGCCGAGGCCGGCGGCCACGGCCACGCCGACGACTTCGCCAACTTCGGCAGTCCGGAGCCGGCGGCGGTGCTGGCCGCGCCCGCGCCAGCGGCACCCTCTGCACCCGCCTCCGCCCTGCCGGCGGCGCCGGCCAAGGCCGCAGCGGCCGTGGCGGCACCCTTCGCCGCGCGCAGCGAAGGCGGTTCGATCCGCGTCGATGCCGACAAGCTCGACCGCATGATCGACCTGGTCGGCGAACTGATCATCGCCGTCGCCAGCACCGGCGCCAACGCCCAGCGCACCGGCGACGCGCAACTGCTCGAATCCACCTCGATCCTGGCCGGGCTGGTCGAGGACGTGCGCGAGAGCGCGCTGCAGCTGCGCATGGTCAAGATCGGCGGCACCTTCAGCCGCTTCCATCGCGTGGTCCACGACGTGGCGCGCGAACTGGGCAAGGACATCGTGCTGGTGGTCAACGGCGAGGACACCGAGCTGGATAAGTCGGTGGTGGAAAAGATCGCCGATCCGCTGACCCACCTGGTGCGCAACGCGATGGACCACGGCATCGAACCGGCCGAACTGCGCCAGGCGCGCGGCAAGCCGGTGCGCGGCACGGTGCGGCTCAACGCGTTCCACGATTCGGGCAGCGTGGTCATCCAGATCAGCGACGACGGCGGCGGCTTGAATCGCGAGCGGATCCTGGCCAAGGCGCTGGAGCGCGGCTTGATCGAGCCCGGTCGCAGCCTGTCCGATCGCGAGGTGTTCGCGCTGATCTTCGAGCCGGGCTTCTCCACCGCCGAGAAGGTCACCAACCTGTCCGGCCGCGGCGTCGGCATGGACGTGGTCAAGCGCAACATCACCGCGCTGCGCGGCAGCGTGGACATCAGCAGCCAGCAGGACGTGGGCACCACCATCTCGGTGCGGCTGCCGCTGACCCTGGCGATCATCAACGGTTTCCAGGTCGGCGTCGGCAAGTCGGTGTTCGTGGTGCCGCTGGACGTGGTCGAGGAATGCGTGGAATTCGCGCCGAACTACCAGAGCGACTACATCGACCTGCGCGGCGGGGTGCTGCCGTACGTGCGCCTGCGCTCGCTGTTCGGCATCGCCGGCGCGCCGCCGGCGCGCGAGAGCATCGTGGTGATCCGCCAGGGCGCGCAGCGCTTCGGCCTGGTGGTGGACACGCTGCTGGGCGAATGGCAGACCGTGATCAAGCCGCTGGCCAAGGTGTTCGCCGGGGTCAAGGGCATCAGCGGGTCGAGCATCCTCGGCAGCGGCGGCGTCGCGCTGATCCTGGACGTGCCCTCGCTGCTGTCGCAAGTCGAACCTTCCACCGCTTCGCTGGCGGCCTGACGCCGCTCCGCGGGTGCCGCCGCGCACCCACACCATTCATAGACGCTAGCCAGGAACCGCTGCCATGTCTTATCGCTCACGGATCGCGACCACGTTATTGATCACGACGGCCATCGCCGTCGCCCTGCCCGCCGCTGCCGCCGCCACGGCGCTGCTGCTGCCGCTCGCGCAGGGCGCCGCGCTGGCCCTGGTCGCGGCCGCGACGCTGGCCTGCGCCGGCGTGCTGGGCTGGGCCGTGCTCGCCGCGGCGCGCTCGCTGAACCTGGCCACCGCCGGGCTGGACGCGCTGGTGCGCGGCGACCTGGAGCGGATCGTGCCGGCAGCCGGCGCCGCCAACAACGAAGTGACGCAGTTGCTGCGCACCGCGCAGGCCGACCTGCGCCAGTTCCACGCCGACGTCGGCCACATGGCCAGCGCGCATGCCGCCGGCGAGTGCGAGGTGGCGATGGATCCGGCGCGCTGGCCCGGCACCCACCGCGACCTGGCCCAGAGCATCAACGCGATGGTCGCCGGGCACATCGGCGTGAACAAGCAGGCGATCGATTGCGTGGCCGAATTCGGCCGCGGCAACTTCGCCGCGCCGCTGGCCGCGTTCCCGGGCAAGAAAGCCTTCATCAACGACACCATCGAGCAGGTGCGGCGCAACCTGACCGGGCTGATCGCGGAAATGCGGCGCATGTCCGACCAACACGAGGCCGGCGAGATCGACGCGGTCATCGACAGCGCGCAGTTCCAGGGCGATTTCCGCGGCATGGCCGACGGCATCAACCGCATGGTCGGCGGACACATCGCGGTCAAGAAGCTGGCGCTGGGCGTGGTCGCCGAGTTCGGCCGCGGCAACTTCGACGCGCCGCTGGCGCAGTTGCCCGGCAAGAAGGCCTTCATCAACGACACCATCGAGCACGTGCGCGGCAACTTCAAGCAGCTGATCGCCGAGATCAACCGCATGTCCGCCGAGCACGACAAGGGCGAGATCGACGTGGTCATCGACACCGCCAGGTGCGAGGGCGACTTCGCCACGATGGGCGACGGCATCAACCAGATGGTGGCCGCGCACATCGCGGTCAAGAAGCTGGCGCTGGGCGTGGTCGCCGAATTCGGCCGCGGCAACTTCGACGCGCCGCTGGCGCAGCTGCCCGGCAAGAAGGCCTTCATCAACGACACCGTCGAACACGTGCGCGGCAACTTCAAGCACCTGATCGCCGAGATCAACCGCATGTCCGCCGAGCACGACAAGGGCGAGATCGACGCAGCCATCGACACCGCCAAGTTCGAGGGCGACTTCGGCGCGATGGGCAACGGCATCAACCAGATGGTCGCCGCGCACATCGCGGTCAAGAAGCTGGCGATGGGCGTGGTCGCCGAATTCGGCCGCGGCAATTTCGACGCGCCGCTGGCGCAACTGCCCGGCAAGAAGGCCTTCATTAACGACACCATCGAGCAGGCGCGCGGCAACCTGCGCAGCGTCGGCGACGTGATCAAGGTGATGGGCGCGGTCGCCGACGGCGACCTCAGCTGCAAGGTGCAGGGCCGCTACGAGGGCGCGTTCGCCGACATGCAACGCTACGTCAACGCCACCATCGACAAGCTCACCGGCATCGTTAACGAGGTCAACAACAATGCGGTCACGCTCGCCAGCGCCTCGGAGGAACTCTCGGCCACGGCGCAGTCGCTGAGCCAGGCGGCCAGCGAACAGGCGGCCGGCGTGGAGGAGACCAGCGCGTCGCTGGAGCAGATGACCGCCTCGATCTCGCAGAACGCCGAAAACGCCAAGGTCACCGACGGCATGGCCGCCAAGGCCGCGCGCGAAGCCGCCGAGAGCGGCGAAGCGGTGCGCGCCACGGTCAACGCGATGAAGGAGATCGCCAGGAAGATCAGCATCATCGACGACATCGCCTACCAGACCAATCTGCTGGCGCTGAATGCGGCGATCGAGGCCGCGCGCGCCGGCGAGCACGGCAAGGGCTTCGCCGTCGTGGCCGCGGAAGTGCGCAAGCTGGCCGAGCGCAGCCAGATCGCCGCGCACGAAATCGGCGACGTGGCCGGTTCCAGCGTGGAGCTGGCGGAAAGCGCCGGGCGCCTGCTCGACGGGATGGTGCCATCGATCCGCCGCACCTCCGACCTGGTGCAGGAGATCAGCGCCGCCTCCGAGGAACAGACCTCCGGGGTCGGCCAGATCAATACCGCCGTGGTCCAGCTCAACCAGACCACCCAGCAATCGGCAGCCAACGCTGAAGAACTGGCGGCCACGGCCGAAGAAGTCAGCAGCCAGGCCGAACAACTGCAGGTGCTCATGAACTTCTTCAGGACCGGCCCCGCCAACGCGGCGTCCGCCCCTACCCCGCTGCCGCGGCGCGTCCCGGCACCGCCGGTGCGCGCGCCGCGCCTGCGTGCCTTCGCCGGCGCTGCACCTGCGGCGGCACGGCTCGACGAAACCGCGTTCGAAACCTTCTGATCCCCGTACCAGCCCACCCGGAACCGGCCGCGACACGGCCGGGACCCGCCACCCCATCACCGATAGGTACACAGCGATGTCCAACGCCATCTCACTCTCTTCCAAGCTATGGACTGGCTGCTGCATCGCCGTGCTGCTGCCGTTGGCAGCCAGCGCGGCCGGCTTCGCGCTGGCGCTGCCGCCAGGCCAGGTGCTGGCGCTGGCCATCGCCGCGGCGGTGCTGGGCGGCGCGGTGCTCGCCTACGTGGCGCACGCGATCTCGCGCTCGCTGGGCATCGCCACCAGCGCCCTGACCCGCTTCGCCCGCGGCAATTTCGAGGTGGTGATGCCGACGGTGCGCAACGACCAGGCCTGCGAGATCCTGCTGGCGCTGCGCGAGGTGCAGTTCGGCGTGCGCCAGATCGGCGACGAGATCGGGCGCATGTCGCGCGAGCACGATGCCGGCGACATCGACGTGACCATCGACAGCCAGCGCTTCGAAGGCGATTTCCGCAGCATCGCCGAGGGCATCAACCGCATGGTCGCCAGCCATATCGCGGGCAAGAGGAAGGCCATGGCCTGCGTCGCCGAGTTCGGCCGCGGCAATTTCCAGGCGCCGCTGGAGAGCTTCCCCGGCAAGAAGGCGTTCATCAACGACACCATCGAACAGGTGCGCCGCAACCTGCTGGGGCTGATCGCGCAGATGAACCACATGTCGGCCGAACACGACGCCGGCGACATCGATGTGACCATCGACAGCCAGCGCTTCGAAGGCGATTTCCGCAGCATGGCCGACGGCATCAATCGCATGGTCGTGGGCCACATCGCGGTCAAGAAGCTGGCGATGGGCGTGGTCGCCGAATTCGGCCGCGGCAACTTTGACGCGCCGCTGGCGCAGCTGCCTGGCAAGAAGGCGTTCATCAACGACACCATCGAGCAGGTGCGCAGCAACCTGCGCGCGCTGATCCGCGACACCAACCTGCTGGTCGAGGCCGCCGGCGCCGGCCGTCTCGAGGTGCGCGCCGACGCCGGCCTGCACCAGGGCGATTTCCGCCGCATCGTCGACGGCGTCAACCAGACCCTGGACACGGTGATCGGGCCGCTGACCGAAGCGCGCCAGGTGCTCAAGGCGATCGAGGACGGCGACCTGACCCGCACCGCCAACGTCGCCTGCCACGGCCAGCTGAAGGAACTGTGCGACAGCATCAACGGCACCGTGGCGCGCCTGGCGCAGGTGGTCGGCGAGGTCAACATCAACGCCGAGGCGCTGGCCAGCGCCTCGGAAGAAGTCAGCGCCACCGCGCAGTCGCTGAGCCAGGCGGCCAGCGAGCAGGCCGCGGGCGTGGAGGAAACCAGCGCCTCGCTGGAGCAGATGACCGCCTCGATCGCGCAGAACACCGAAAACGCCAAGGTCACCGACGGCATGGCGGCCAAGGCCGCGCGCGAAGCCATCGAAGGCGGCGAAGCGGTGCGCTCCACGGTGGCGGCGATGAAACAGATCGCGCACAAGATCGGCATCATCGACGACATCGCCTACCAGACCAACCTGCTGGCGCTGAACGCGGCGATCGAGGCCGCACGTGCCGGCGAGCACGGCAAGGGCTTCGCCGTCGTCGCCGCGGAAGTGCGCAAGCTGGCCGAGCGCAGCCAGATCGCCGCGCAGGAGATCGGCGACGTCGCCACCTCCAGCGTCGAGCTGGCCGAGAACGCCGGCAAGCTGCTCGAGCAGATGGTGCCGTCGATCAAGCGCACTTCCGACCTGGTGCAGGAGATCACCGCTGCCTCCGAGGAACAGACCTCCGGCGTCGGCCAGATCAATGCCGCGGTCGGCCAGCTCAACCAGACCACGCAGCAGGCCGCGTCCAATTCCGAGGAACTGGCCGCCACCGCCGAGGAGATGAGCGGCCAGGCCGAGCAACTGCAGCAGCTGATGAGCTTCTTCCGCACCAACCAGGCGGCAGCGACCCCGCGGCGGCCGGTCGCGGTGCCGCGCGCCGGCAGGAAGCCGGCGGCGCCGGCGCGGGCACGCAGCTACGGCGAGGCCGGGCTGGCGCTGGTGACGGCGCCGGACGAACTGCATTTCGACAGCTTCTGAACCAACCCGGCGTCCGGCCTTGCGTCCGCACAGCTGGCGCGCGGCGCGGGCCCGGACCGCTCGCACATTCCATCTTCAAGAGATCACGCGCGTGTTTGCAAACATGAAAATCGGTACAAGAATCGGCCTGGGTTTCGCCTCGGTGCTGCTGTTGATGCTCGGCATGGGCCTGTTCGCCACCGACAAGCTGGCCCAGGTCAACCAGTCCTCGACCGACATGGCCGAGAACTGGATGCCCAGCATCCGCTACATCCAGCAGATGAACACCAACACCTCCGACCTGCGCGTGGCCGAGCTGCAGCACGTGGTCAGCGAGCGCCCGGAGGAAATGGCCAAGTTGGATCAGGTCATGGACAAGATCCTGGCCGACTACGCGAGCAACCGCGACCATTACGTCAAGCTGATTTCCTCGCCCGAGGAGAAGGCCGACTACGACGACTTCGCGCACAAGTTCGACGAGTACCTGGCGCTGCACAAGCAGGTGCTGCAGCTGTCGCGCGAGCTCAAGACCAGCGAGGCGATGGCCCTGCTCAACGGCCGCCAGCAGACCCTGTTCGACGATTCCTCGGCGACCCTGGACAAGCTGGTCGAGATCAACGTCAAGGGCGGCGAAGCCGCCAGCGCGCAGGGCGATGCGCTGTACGCCAGCGCGCGCAGCTGGATCGTCGCGGTGCTCGCGGTATGCGTGCTGCTCGGCGCCGGCATCTCGGTGTTCATCGTGCGCGGGCTGATGCGCCTGCTCGGCGGCGAGCCGGCCTACGTGGCCGAGATCGCCAACAAGGTGGCGCAGGGCGATCTGGCCCTGGACGTCAGGACACGCGCCAACGACAACGGCAGCGCGCTGTATGCGATGCGCAGCATGGTCGAGCGGCTGAAGCTGGTCATCGACGGCCAGCGCCGCGTGGTCCAGGCCGCCAACCGCGGCGACTTCTCCGAGCAGGTCGCGCTGGACGGCCTGGCCGGTTTCCAGCGCGAGATGGGCCAGGGCCTGAACGACCTGGTCGGCACCACCGGCAACAGCATCCAGGACGTGGTGCGGGTGATGAGTGCGCTGTCCGATGGCGACCTGACCCAGAGCATCGACAAGAGCTACGACGGCGCCTACGCGGAGATGAAGAACTACGTCAACGACACCATCGCGCGCCTGTCGCAGGTGGTCAGCGAGGTCAACGGCAGCGCCGAGGCGCTGGCCAGCGCCTCGGAGGAAGTCAGCGCCACCGCGCAGTCGCTGAGCCAGGCGGCCAGCGAGCAGGCGGCCGGAGTCGAGGAGACCAGCGCCGCGATCGAGCAGATGACCGCCTCGATCGCGCAGAACACCGAGAACGCCAAGGTCACCGACGGCATGGCCAGCAAGGCCTCCAGCCAGGCGCTGGACGGCGGCGAATCGGTCCGCGCCACGGTGCAGGCGATGAAGCAGATCGCGCAGAAGATCGGCATCATCGACGACATCGCCTACCAGACCAACCTGCTGGCGCTGAACGCGGCGATCGAAGCCGCGCGCGCCGGCGAGCACGGCAAGGGCTTCGCGGTCGTTGCCGCGGAAGTGCGCAAGCTGGCCGAACGCAGCCAGGTCGCCGCGCAGGAGATCGGCGACGTCGCCGGCTCCAGTGTCGAACTGGCCGAGAACGCCGGCAAGCTGCTCGATCAGATGGTGCCGTCGATCAAGCGCACCTCCGACCTGGTACAGGAAATCACCGCCGCCTCCGAGGAACAGGCCTCGGGCGTGAGCCAGATCAATACCGCGGTCGGCCAGCTCAACCAGACCACCCAGCAGGCCGCATCCAACTCCGAGGAGCTGGCCGCCACCGCCGAGGAAATGAGCGGCCAGGCCGAGCAACTGCAGCAGCTGATGAGCTTCTTCAAGCTCGCCGGCGTGGCCCCGGCGCGCCGCGCGGCGACCGCGACCGCAGCCGCGCGCAAGCCGCCGCAGCCCGCCCGCGCCCCAGCGCGCAAGCCGTTCGTGCGTTTCGCCGACAGCCAGCTCGCGCTGGCCGGCGCTGCGCCGGACGAAGCCAATTTCGACAGTTTCTGAGGACCAGCCATGAACGCTCACGCATCCACCGTCCCGTTCGGCGGCACCGATCTCGCTCCCGACCAGTTCCTGACCTTCCTGCTCGGCAAGGAGATGTTCGGCGTCGGCATCCTCGGCATCAAGGAAATCATCGAATACCGCACGCCGACCGACGTGCCGATGATGCCGCCGGCCTTGCGCGGGGTGATCAACCTGCGCGGCGCGGTGGTGCCGGTGGTGGACCTGCAGCAACGCTTCGGCCGCGCCGCCAGCGAGGTCACCAAGCGCACCTGCATCGTCATCGTCGAAGTCGCCAACGGCAACGAGCGCCAGGTGCTGGGGCTGCTGGTGGACGCGGTCAGCGAAGTGCTGGAGATCGCCGCCGCCGACATCGCCCCGGCCCCCGCGTTCGGCGCCGGCATCCGCCGCGATTTCATCCACGGCATGGGCAAGGTCGGCGAACGTTTCGTGATCCTGCTCGATGCCGATGCGGCGCTGTCCACCCAGGAGTTCGTCGCCATGGCCGGCGTCGAGTCGGCTGCCGAGGAAGGCATGGCCGCCTGAGTTTCCCGCGCGGCGTGGCGCCTCGCGCCGCGTCCACCTTGCCCACCGACGGAATCCGCATGTCGCTCGCCCCCGAAATCGCCACGCTCAGCCAATTCGGTACGGTCCTGGTCGTCGACGACAGCCATGTCCAGCGCGAGCATGCGCTGGCGCTGTGCCTGCGGCTGGGCGCGGTGGCGGTGGAGGGCGTGCCGGACGGCCATGCGGCGTTGGCGCGGGTGAGCCAGGGGCCGGCGCCGGGGCTGTTGATCGTGGATCTGGAAATGCCCGGCATGGACGGCGTACAGCTGCTCGATGCGCTGGCCCGCTGCAACGTGCGCGTGCCGATCGTGGTCGCCTCGCAACGCGGCTCGGCGCTGATCGACTCGGTGCTGCAGGTCGGCCGCGCCAGCGGCCTGCAGGTGCTGGCCGGCCTGGAAAAGCCGCTGCGCGCGGCCGAACTCGATGCGGCGTTGCAGGCGCACCCGCAGCCGCTGCCGGCCGCGCGCAACGACGCCGGCGCCGGCGATCCCACCGACGCGGCGATGCTGCACGAGGCGCTGCGTCGCGGCGACATCGAAGTGGCGTACCAGCCCAAGGTGGACATGCGCAGCGGCCAGGTCAGCGGCGTGGAAGCGCTGGCGCGCTGGCGGCATCCGCAGAACGGGCAGATCGCGCCAGACCGCTTCATCGCCCTGGCCGAACGCGAAGGCCTGATCCATGCGCTGACCGCCAGCGTCGCCGACCAGGCGATGGCGCGGCTGGCGACCTGGAAGCAGTCCGGTTTCCGCCTGACCCTGGCGATCAACGTGTCGCCGTGCCTGCTGCAGGACCCCGGGCTGCTCGACGAACTGCAAACGCAACTGCGCCGCCACGGACTGGTGCCGGCCGACGTGATCCTGGAGATCACCGAAAGCTCGCTGGTCGAGGCCAGCGCGTTGGGCATGCTGGCGCGGCTGCGGCTGCAGGGCTTCGGCCTGTCGCTGGACGACTACGGCACCGGCTTTTCCTCGCTGCAACAGCTGACCCGCATCCCCTTCACCGAACTGAAGATCGACCGCATCTTCGTGCACGACGCGCACCGCAGCCGCAATCTGCGCACCGTGCTGGAATCGGCGCTGGGCATGGCCCAGCGGCTGGGCCTGAGCACCGTCGCCGAAGGCATCGAAACGGTCGAGGACTGGCAATTGCTGCAGGAACTGGGTTGCGACCTGGGCCAGGGCTATTTGCTGGCGCGGCCGATGGGCGGCGGCGCACTGACCACGTGGCTGCTCGAGCACCAGACCCGGCTGCAGGAACACGGCCCCACCTCGGCGCAAGCGCCGCACCACTGACTCCCGGACCACCATGACCAGCACCGACACCATCACCGAGCAGGAATTCGGCAGGTTCCAGCGCTTCATCTTCGACGCCGCCGGCATCACCATTTCCCCGGCCAAGAAGGCGATGCTGTGCGGGCGCCTGGGCAAGCGCCTGAAGGCGCATTCGCTGCAGACCTACACGCAGTACATGAAGCTGCTGGAAAGCCGCGAAGGCAGCGGCGAGGTGCAGACCGCGATCGACCTGCTGACCACCAACGAAACCTACTTCTTCCGCGAACCCAAGCACTTCGACCTGCTGCGCAAGCTGGCCAGCGAGCACAAGGGCAACACGCCGTTCCGCATCTGGAGCGCGGCCAGTTCCACCGGCGAGGAGGCCTACAGCATGGCGATGGTGCTGGACGACACGCTGCAGGGACGCGCCTACGAAGTGGTCGGCACCGACATCAGCACCCGGGTGCTGGCCAAGGCGCGCACCGGCCACTATCCGCTGCAGCGCATCGAGCACATGCCGCCCGCCCTGCTCAAGCGCTACTGCCTGAAAGGCCGCGGCGAATACGAAGGCAGCCTGCTGATCGACCGCAAGCTGCGCGACAACGTGCGCTTCCTGCACGCCAACCTCAATGCGTCGCTGCCCAACCTCGGCCAGTTCGATGTGATCTTCCTGCGCAACGTGATGATCTACTTCAACGGCCAGACCAAGCGCGAAGTGGTCGCGCGGGTGCTGTCCACGCTCAAGCGCGGCGGCATCTTCTGCATCGGCCATTCGGAAAGCCTCAACGACGTCAACAACGAAGTCGTGCAGGTGGCGCCGTCGGTCTACCGCAAGCCATGAGCGCCCCTGCTGCATCTACAAGGAACGACCGATGACGACGACGATCAAGGCCATGGTGGTCGACGATTCGGCGGTGGTGCGCCAGGTGCTGGTGGCGGTGCTCAACGACGCGCCCGGGATCGAGGTGATCGCCGCGGCGGCCGATCCGCTGCTGGCGATCGAGAAGATGCGCCAGCAATGGCCGGACGTGATCGTGCTGGACGTGGAAATGCCGAAGATGGACGGCATCACCTTCCTGCGCAAGATCATGAGCGAGCGCCCCACCCCGGTGGTGATCTGTTCCACCCTCACCGAAAAGGGCGCGCGGGTGACCATGGACGCGCTGGCCGCCGGCGCGGTGGCGGTGGTGACCAAGCCCAAGCTCGGGCTGAAGCAATTCCTTACCGACTCGGCCGAGGAACTCGTCGCCACGGTGCGCACCGCCGCGCGCGCCAACGTCAAGCGCCTGGCCGCGCGCAGCGCCGCGCCGCCGGTGGAAGCGGAGGTCAAGCACACCGCCGACGTGATCCTGCCGGCGCAGGGCGGGCGCCCGTTGGCGCAGACCACCGAACGGGTGATCGCGATCGGCACCTCCACCGGCGGCACCCAGGCGCTGGAGGAAGTGCTGACCGCGCTGCCGCGGGTCAGCCCCGGCATCGTCATCGTCCAGCACATGCCGGAGAAGTTCACCGCCGCGTTCGCCGCGCGGCTGGACAGCCTGTGCCAGATCGCGGTGAAGGAAGCGGCCAACAACGACCGCGTGGTCCCGGGCCGCGCGCTGATCGCGCCCGGCGGCAAGCACATGCTGCTGCGCCGCAGCGGCGCGCAGTATTTCGTCGAGGTGGTGGACGGGCCGCCGGTGAACCGGCACCGGCCGTCGGTGGACGTGCTGTTCCGCTCCGCCGCGCGCGCCGCCGGCGCCAATGCGCTGGGCATCATCATGACCGGCATGGGCGACGACGGCGCGGTCGGCCTGCTGGAGATGCGCCAGGCCGGCGCGCGTACCGTGGCCCAGGACGAACAGAGCAGCATCGTGTTCGGCATGCCCAAGGAAGCGATCAAGCGCGGCGGCGCGGAAAAGATCCTGCCGCTGGGCTCGATGGCGCGCGAGATCGTGCAGCAGCTGACCTAGCGCGGCTCGCCGCCGCCGAAATGCCATCCCTGTAGGAGCGGCTTCAGCCGCGACAGATTCCATCGGTAGTGCCTGTCGCGGCTGAAGCCGCTCCTACAATTTCGCTACGGTCCGTGCCGCTACAGCTGCGACTCCACCGGCAACCAACCGATCACGCGCGCCGCGGCACGCCGCCAGATCCCCGCCTCCGGCTCGCGCTCCCAGGTCGTTGGCGGCCGCGCCGCCGCATCGTGCCAGCGCACCGCCCCATCCTGCAGCGCCAGCCGATAGCTCACCGGCGCCGACACCTTCGTCCGGTACAGCCGCTCGAGTTCGGCCGCCGCCGCGCGATCGCGGAACAGCAGGCCCATCTCGGTATTGAGATTCATCGAGCGCGGGTCGAGATTGAACGAGCCGATGAAGCCTTCGCGCCCATCGACCACGAACGCCTTGGTGTGCAGGCTGGCGCCGCTGGAGCCGAACAGGCTGCCGCCCGGATCGCCCTGCGGCTTGAGTTCGAACAGCGCCACGCCCTGGCGCAGCAGCGGCACCCGGTAGCCGGCATAGCCGCCGTGCACCGCGACCACGTCGTTGGCCGCCAGCGAATTGGTCAGCACGCCGACCGCGACGCCGCGCTGGCGCAACTGGCCGATCCAGCGCATGCCCTCCGCGCCCGGCACGAAGTACGGCGAGATCAGCGCCAGTTCGCGCTGCGCTCGCGCCATTTCGCCGACCAGCCGCGGCGTCATCCAGTCCGCGCGCGGCGGCGCGCCCTCGGCCTTCTCCGGCGGGTCGGACACGATCGACGCCTCGGCGCTCCAGTGGATCGGGCGCTCGCCCTCGACCAGGTTGCGCACGCTGGGCGCCTGCCGCAGGCGCTGCACGTAGGGATGCGCCCGCGCCGAACCCAGGCCGGCATCAATGCTGGCGCGCAGCCTGGGCAGCGCCTCCGGCTCGGCCTGTACCAGCGCGCCGAGCGGCACCGCGGTGCGGCTGTTCCAGTAGGCGTCGAAGATCTGCGCGGCCTGCGCCACCGCCGGCCCCACCACCGCCACATCGGTGTCCATGAAATTGGTGTCGCGCGCCGCATCGAAGTATTCGTCGCCGACGTTGCGCCCGCCCACCACCGCCATGCGCCCATCGGCGATCCAGGCCTTGTTGTGCATGCGCCGGTTGACGCTGAAGAAGCGCAGCACCAGTTCCACCCCGCGCATCAGCGTGCCTTCGCGGGCGCGGGTCGGATTGAACAGCCGCACCTCGATCAGCGGATGACTGTCCAGCGCGGCCAGCACCGAATTGCTGCCGTGCACGTTCATGTCGTCCAGCAGCAGGCGCACCCGCACGCCGCGGTCGGCAGCGCGCAGCAGCTCGTTGTAGAGCAGGTTGCCGGTGAAATCCGCATGCCAGATGTAGTACTGCAGATCCAGGCTGCGCCCGGCCGCGCGCGCGGCCGCCGCGCGCACCGCGAACGCCTCCACGTTGTCGGGCAGGATCACCATGCCGCTGTGCCCAGGATGCGCGGCGGTCAGCGGCGCCACCACCCGGTCGATCGGGGTCTGCAGCGCGGTCGCCGGCAAGGCGTGACTGGCCGGCCCCTGCGCGCGGTCGGCGAAGCGGCCGTAGCCGTACAGCGCCGCCAGCGAGGCCAGCACGAATGCGGCCAGGGCGATGCCGCTCCATTTCAGCGCCTTCTTCATCTTGCGGACTCTCCGTGACATCGGCGCAGTGTAGGCAATGCCCTGTGTAGGCCGCTGCGCGAACGCGCTCACCCCGAGTTGATGTGCTCCTTGCAGTACAAGCGCCGATACGCGGTCGGGGTCATGCCCAGGCGTTGGCGGAAGATGCGGCGGAAATAGCCGCAATCGCTGAAACCGGCGCGCTGCGCGACTTCGTCGACGGTGCAGGTGTTCACCAGCAGCAGTTTCTCGGCAAAGGCGATGCGCTGGCGATGGATCGCCTCGGTCAGCGTGGTGCCGAACGCGCGGCGGTAGATGCGGCCCAGGTAGTCCGGATTGCAATGCAGCTGCGCGGCCAGCGTGGACGCGGTGAGCGCGGTGTGGAACTGGGTGCCGATCAGTTGCTTGGCGCGGTACGCCAGCGCCACGCCGGCGCGATCGGAGTCGTGCGGATCGGGCCAGGCGCCGGCCACGCATTGCAGCATCGACAGCACGATCGGCTCCAGCATCGGCAGCGTGCGCCGTTCTTCCTGCTCGCCGAGGAACCAGCGGAACAGGCCGACGAAACGCTCCGGATCGCGGATCGCAGTGCGTTGCGGCATCGACAGCAGCGTCGCCTCGTCCGCGGCGACGGCGGTTGGCGCCAGTTCGAAATGCACCCAGTAGAACCGCAGCTCGTCGGAGAAGCGGCCCAGGCCGGCGTGTTCGCGCCCCGGCCACAGGATCAGCGTCTCGCCGGGGCCGATATGGAAGTCGTCGTCCTGTTCGCGGATCGACAAAGTGCCGCGCTCGACGAAGATCAGCTCGTAGGACTGGATCACCCGCGTCGGATGCGCGCCGACCCCGCGGGAAATGAACAGGCCGCCGTTCTGGACCCGGATCGGATAGGCGACTGCGAGTTCGAGCATGTCGGAAGCGTCTCCCCGCGAGAATGGCACGCTGCACTGCAGCAAATAAGGCGCGGCATTGCCGCACGCGCCGCCGTAGCCGCGCAGGTCGGAATCGTACCGTTTTTATACCGCACCGGCTCTTGTCCCGATGCCGCCGGCATGCGACTTTGCGGTGGCGCCGCATCCCGCGCCCGCCAGGAACCGTCCCGTTGAATGCGACCGCCGTTGGCCCCGTTGCCGCAGGCGCCGAACAGGCCGCCACGCACCGCCTCTCGCGCCTGGAAAAGTTCGGCTATGGCCTGGGCGATGCCGGCGGCACCATCGTCACCTGCCTGATCGCCAACTTCCTGACGTTCTTCTACACCGACGTGTTCGGCCTGACCCCGGCGCTGGTCGGGACGCTGTTCACCGTGCTGCGCATCGCCGATGCGGTGTCCGATCCGCTGATGGGCCTGCTCGCCGACCGCACCCGCAGCCGCTGGGGCCGCTTCCGCGGCTGGCAGCTGTGGATCGCCTTGCCGATCGGCATCGCTTGCGTGCTGACCTTCAGCACCCCACAGCTGAGCTACGCGGCCAAGGTCGCCTACGCCTTCGCCAGCTATTTCCTGCTGTCGCTGTGCTACACCGCGATCAACGTGCCGTATTGCGCGCTGATCAACAGCATGACCAGCGACCACCGCGAAGTGGTGTCGGCGCAGTCGTGGCGCTTCGTGCTGTGCGGCATCGCCGGCTTCCTGGTCTCGGTCGGGCTGCCGTGGCTGGTGCGGGTGCTCGGCAATGGCGATACCGCGCACGGCTACCAGCTCGGCGTGGGCCTGCTCAGCCTGCTGGCGGTGGCGATGTTCCTGTGCTGCTTCTTCGCCGTGCGCGAGCGCGTGCCGGTCAGCCTGCTGGGCGAGGCTGGCATCGGCGAGCACCTGCGCGGGCTGTTGCGCAACGACCAGATGCGGCTGGTGCTGCTGATGTCGTTCCTGCTGATCAACGTATTCAACATCCGCGGCGGCGGCTATCTGTACTTCATCAGCTACGTGCTCGGCGGCGGCGCCGGCTACACCTCGCTGTTCTTCGCGATGGTGGCGCTGGCCACGGTGCTCGGCGCGATCGTGGTCAACGCGCTGTGCCGCCGTTTCGATCCGCTGGCGCTGTACCTGCACACCAACCTGGCGCTGGCCGCGCTGGGCGTGCTGCAGTGGTGCATGCCCACCGGGCCGGCGCAGCAGACGCTGTGGCTGGGGCTGATCTTCGTCAACTGCCTGGTGCTGGGCTTCGCGCTGCCGCTGCACTTCTCGATCATGGCCTTCGCCGACGACTACGGCGCGTGGAAGAACCGCATCCGTTCCTCCGGCATCAACTTCGCCTTCAACCTGTTCTGCATCAAGCTGGCCTGGGCCTCGAGCGCGGTGGTGATCAGCTACCTGTTCGTGCGCGTGGGCTACCGCGCCGGCGCCGAGCACCAGACCACCGCCTCGCTGCAGGCGATCACCCTGCTGGAAACGCTGATTCCGGCGGGCATCCACCTGCTGCTGGCCGCGGTGATCTACCGCTGCCGCCTGCGCCGGCCGCTGCTGGCCGAGATCGGCGCCGATCTGGCCGCGCGCCCGGCGCACTGACGCCCTTCCCTCTCTCCTTCCCCAGGATCGACTCCTCCATGCCGCTTTCGCTCGCCCCGCCGCCCGAACTCCCGCTCGACCGCCTGCGCATCGCCGACCCGTTCTGGCAGCGCTACCAGCGCCTGGTGCAGGAGGTGGTGCTGCCGTACCAGTGGGATGCCCTCAACGACAACGTCGCCGATGCCGAACCCAGCCACGCGATCGAGAACTTCCGCATCGCCGCCGGGCGCAGCGACGGCGCGTTCTACGGCATGGTGTTCCAGGACAGCGACGTGGCCAAGTGGCTGGAAGCGGTGGCCTACCTGCTCGCGCAGCATCCCGATCCGGCGCTGGAACGCGATGCCGACGCCACCATCGAACTGATCGGCGCCGCGCAGCAGGCCGACGGCTACCTCAACACCTATTTCACGGTGAAGGCGCCGGAGCAGCGCTGGACCAACCTGGCCGAATGCCACGAGCTGTACTGCGCCGGACACATGATCGAGGCCGGCGTCGCCTACCACCAGGCCACCGGTAAGCGCGCGCTGCTGGACATCGTGTGCCGGCTCGCCGACCACATCGACGCCACCTTCGGCCCAGGTCCGGACCAGTTGCACGGCTACCCCGGGCATCCGGAGATCGAACTGGCGCTGATGCGCCTGTACGAGGCCACCGGCGAACCGCGCTACCTGGCGCTGACCCGCTACTTCGTCGAGCAGCGCGGCACCGCGCCGCACTACTACGACGAGGAATACGAAAAGCGCGGGCGCAGCTTCTTCTGGGGCGGCCACGGGCCGGCGTGGATGATCGAGGACAAGGCCTACAGCCAGGCGCACGTGCCGGTCGCGCTGCAGACCACCGCGGTCGGCCACGCGGTGCGCTTCGTCTATCTGTACGCCGGCGTGGCGCACCTGGCGCGGCACAGCGGCGACGCCGAACTGCGCGCGACCTGCGAACGGCTGTGGCAGAACACCACCCAGCGGCAGCTGTACCTCACCGGCGCGATCGGCGCGCAGAGCTACGGCGAGGCCTTCAGCGTCGACTATGACCTGCCCAACGACACCGCCTACAACGAGAGCTGCGCCTCGATCGGGCTGATGATGTTCGCCAACCGCATGCTGCAGCTGGCGCCGGACAGCCGCTATGCCGACGTGATGGAGCGTGCGCTGTACAACACCGTGCTGGCCGGCATGGCCCTGGACGGGCGCCACTTCTTCTACGTCAACCCGCTGGAAGTGCATCCGCCCACGGTGCACGGCAACCACGGCTTCGACCACGTCAAGCCGGTGCGCCAGCGCTGGTTCGGCTGCGCCTGCTGCCCGCCGAACATCGCCCGCGTGCTGACCTCGCTCGGCCACTACATCTACACCCGCCGCGACGACACGCTCTACGTGAATCTGTACGTCGGCAGCGATGCGGCGTTCGACGTGGACGGGCAGACCCTGACCCTGCGCCAGCGCGGCGAATACCCGTGGCAGGAGCAAGTCGAACTGAGCGTGGATTGCGAGGCACCGATCGAGGCCGCCCTGGCGCTGCGCCTGCCGGACTGGTGCCGCGCGCCGCAACTGCGGCTCAACGGCGAAGCGGTGGCGATCGAGGCGCATCTGCAGCACGGCTACTGCGTGCTGCGCCGGCGCTGGCAACGCGGCGACACCCTGCACCTGCACCTGCCGATGCCGGTGATGCGGGTCAGCGGGCATCCGCGCGTTCGCCATCTGGCCGGCAAGGTCGCGCTGCAGCGCGGGCCGCTGGTTTATTGCCTGGAGCAGGCCGACAACGGCACGCAACTGCACCAGCTGCGCCTGCCCGCCGACGCGGCGATCCGCAGCGAACCCGGCAGCGGCACGCTGGCCGGCCAGGTGCTGCTGCAGGCCGAAGGCGAACGCCTGCACGGCCACGACGACGCGCAGGCCGACGCCTCGCCGCTGTATCGCTACGACGCGCCGCCGCCGTCGCGGCAGGCGCAGACCCTGACCTTCGTGCCCTACTTCGCCTGGGCCAACCGCGGCGAAGGCGAGATGCGGGTGTGGGTGGACGCGAGCGGCAACGACTGAGGTCGCGCGCCGCCGCGCCGCGCGCCTACAGATCGGCGAGGATCTGCTGGCGCCGGCGTTCGTATTCCGCCTGGTCGACCAGACCTTGCGCGCGCAACGCCTCGAGCGCGCGCAACCGCGTTTCCACCGATGCCGCGGGCGGCAGCGGTGGTGGCGCAGCGGCGCGACGCGACGCTTGCGCACGCCGGTCGGCGCGCATCGCCAGCCACACCGCCGCGAACACCAGCACCGGCACCGCCAGCAAGACGAACAGAATCACGAAATGCCAGATGCTGAATGCGAACATCCCATCCTCCTTGATGCGAGGCGTAGCGCCAGCGTGTTACTTGGCCTTGCCCTGGTTGGCCACCGCTTCGGCCGCCTTCTTCGCCGCTTCCTGATCGCCGAGATAGCGGTAGGACTGCACCTTCAATTCGTCGTCCAGCTCGAACAGCAGCGGGATGCCGGTGGGGATATTGAGTTCCAGGATTTCCTCGCGCGAGACGCCGTTCAAATACTTGTACAGCGCGCGCAGCGAGTTGCCGTGCGCGGTGACCAGCACGGTCTGCCCGGCCTTCAGCTGCGGCGCGATCGCGTCGTGCCAGTACGGCAGCACGCGCTCGAGCGTGGTCGCCAGCGACTCGGTGGCCGGCAGGGCGTTGCGGTCGAGCGTGGCGTAGCGGCGGTCGTGCAGCGGATGGCCCGGATCGTCGGCGTCCATCGGCGGCGGCGGGATGTCGTAGGAACGGCGCCAGATCTTGACCTGCTCCTCGCCGTGCTTGGCCGCGGTCTCGGCCTTGTCCAGGCCCTGCAGGCCGCCGTAGTGGCGTTCGTTGAGGCGCCAGCTCTTGTGCACCGGCAACCAGTCCTGGTCCAGTTCATTCAGCGCGCCCTGCAGGGTGTGGATCGCGCGCTTGAGCACCGAGGTGTGCGCCACGTCGAACTGCAGCCCCTCCTCGCGCAGCAGGCGGCCGGCGGCGGCGGCTTCCTGGCGGCCTTGTTCGGTGAGTTCCACGTCCACCCAGCCGGTGAAGCGGTTATCCAGGTTCCACTGGCTCTGGCCATGGCGCAACAGTACGAGTTTGCGGGTCACTGCGACGGTCTCCGTTGGGGGATGCGTGGGTCGTGCGGCCCTGGATTGTAGCGGGATGTGACGGCTGGGAATGGGCAAATGGGAATGGGGAATGGGAAACGGCCTGGCGTTCCAGCGCGCCTTGCCGTCTGGCGATCTGTCGCGGCTGAAGCCGCTCCTACAAGGCGCGCCGGGCTGGCGCTACGCCGGAACGCAAGCGGATCGGCGCTGACGACCGTCACCCTCTTGTCGAGACCGCGACCTCTCGTCGCAAGACATCGATCAGGAACCTGCTTCAACGACTCCCCATTCCCGTTTCCCCATTCCCAGCTCCTCCACGCCACAGCCACGACCACCGCGCGATCATCGCCACATGGACACTTCTTCGCACACGGTCTTCGGCGACTGGGACGGCAGCATCGTGCAGGCGCGGGCGCTGCAGGCCACACTGGCCAAGCAGGTGCGGCTGCACGACGAGGTGCCGGACCCGCCACGCTGGCTGGCCGGGTTCGACGTCGGCTTCGAGGACGAAGGCCGCATCACCCGCGCCGCGGCCGTGCTGATCGATGCCGACACCCTGCAACCGCAGCAGGCCGAGATCGCCCGCGTGCCGACTTCGATGCCCTACGTGCCGGGACTGCTTAGCTTTCGCGAACTGCCGGCGCTGCTGGCCGCGCTGGCCCTGCTGCGGCAGCGTCCGGACCTGGTGTTCGTCGACGGCCAGGGCATCGCCCATCCGCGCCGGCTCGGCATCGCCGCGCACTTCGGCGTGATCAGCGGCCTGCCCAGCATCGGCGTGGCCAAGAAGCTGTTGGCTGGCCGCTACGACGAACCCGGGCCGCAGGCCGGCGACCGCAGCCCCATCGTGCACCGCGGCGACACCGTCGGCTGGGCGCTGCGCAGCAAGTCGCGCTGCAATCCGCTGATCGTCTCGCCCGGCCACCGCGTCGCGGTGGACAGCGCGCTGGACTGGACCTTGCGCTACCTGCGCGGCTACCGGCTGCCGGAACCGACCCGCTTGGCCGACCGGCTGGCCTCGCGCCGTGGCGAGGTGGCGGTGCAGGCTGCCGAGAACGGGCAGTTGTTCTGAATCGAGCCGCTACGCATCGATGCGTCGGACGCAGCCTGCGTGGCGTGGCAGCGACAAGCACCGCCTGCAGCAGCGCGATGCGATATGCCGCCGGCCACGCGGCGATCGCGCGTGGCCGGCGACAGGTATCGCTGGCGGCTAGCGGTTGCCGACGTTGATCCCGCCGTTGACGATCTGAATGTACATGCCGGCTGGGCGTGCGCGCGCCAGGAATTGGCGGTTGACGCCGGCCAGGCCGGTTCCGCCGGCACAATCGGCCGAACTCATACCGATCACGGTGTAACGAATATTGGTACGCAGCGTCGGGCCGGCGATGCGGCCGCCGTTGTTGACCGGATAGCATCCGCTGCCCTGCCCGCCCACCACCATCAACGCCTTGGCGCTCCACAGGGAGTTGATGATCACGGTGGGGACGTTGATGTCGGCGCTTTGCGCCTGTGTCGGCATGGCGTAAAACGCCGCCAGTGCCATCGCCATCGACAGCACGGCGGTGAAGGTGTTGCTGGATTTCGACGAACGGATCATCAGCTTGTTCTCGCTTGTTGGGGGACGGATGCAGCGAGCGCGCTGCAACGCTGCGGCCAGGACGGTCCCGGCCGGCAGCGCCCGATTATTCCGGTTCGCTGTCGATAATTTCACCGCAAGTTACAAATTTGCAGACAAAAAACGCGCGCCCTCTCGCACTATGCGATTTCGCTTGTCTGGCATACCCACTACGCATGCCGTTAGCGGTGCGGCGCCGGCGCAGCCTTGTGCGGCATCGCCCCATGCGGCGCAGTAAACACCGCTGCCCGGGACAGTCCGTCTTGCCGCAACGCTCCCACTTCCGCCATCGCGCATGCGAAGCTCGTGCCCCTTGTTCCCAGCTCCGCGAGGCCGCGCATGCCCACCCTGATCGCTCCCCGCGTCCACGACATCGGCGGCTTCGAAGTGCGCCGCGCGGTGCCCAGCCTGCAGGCGCGCAGCGTCGGCCCGTTCGTGTTCATCGACCACATGGGCCCGGCGATCTTCGAACCCGGCCGCGGCGTGGACGTGCGCCCGCATCCGCATATCGGCCTGGCCACAGTGACCTTCCTGTGGTCCGGCGAAATCGGCCATCGCGACACACTCGGTTCGGACCAGGTGATCCGCGCCGGCGACGTCAACTGGATGACCGCCGGCCGCGGCATCGCCCACTCCGAACGCACGCCCACGCCGCTGCGCGCGCAGCCGCATCCGCTGCACGGCATGCAGACCTGGGTCGCGCTGCCGAAGTCGGCCGAGGAAACCGCACCGGCGTTCTACCACCACGCCGCCGCCAGCCTGCCGCAGCAGCGCCGCGACGGGGTGTGGCTGCGAGTGATCGCCGGCCGCGCCTACGGCGAGGAATCGCCGGTCAAGGTGTTCGCCGACACGCTGAACGTGGCGCTGGACCTGGACGCGGATGCGGAGATCGACCTGGACACGGGCCACGTGCAGCGCTCGCTGTACGTGCTGGAAGGCGAGGCGCAACTGGACGGTGTGGACATTCCCGCGCGCTACCTGGTGCTGCCCGAAGCCGGTGCGCGCGGCCGGCTGCGCGCCAAGACCCCGCTGAAGGCGATGCTGATGGGCGGCGAGCCGCTGGATGGGCCGCGCCACCTGTGGTGGAACTTCGTGTCCAGCTCCACCGAGCGCATCGAGCAGGCCAAGCGCGACTGGCAAGAGGGCCGCTTCGGCCTGATCCCCGGCGACGACCAGGAATTCATCCCGCTGCCCGAACCGAGCAAGTAACGCCTGCCGGCGCGATCGGCTTGATTCGGCCGCAGTGTCGCGTGGCGTCGCGGCATCCCCTGCTTCAACGCGGCACGGGCGCCGCAGCGGCGAGCGGCCGCTGACCGCGTTCAGGCGAGCGCCTCCCGCGCCAGCGCCAGATCGTGGGATTTCGATCCGCATTCCAATTGTCAAGTGCCGCCAGCTGGGCTATGGTTCGGGACAGCGGCCGGGGCAACTGCAGCCGCACACCGGGACACGCATTGCGTAGGGGTATGCACTGCACGCGGATCCCGCAAAGGAATGAGGGTGACGTGCCGTGCGGCCTGCGTCGGCGTGCGCTGAAGATCGATACCGTCGCGGCGCGACGGTGCATGGGGACATCGCGAATGAGGGTTGCAAACTGGCTCACCGGCCTGTCGGTCCTGCCTGCCGTGCTGGCGGCGGCCACGGCCATGGCGCAACAGGCGCAGAACTGTCCGCAACTGCCACCGCAGTCCAAGCTGCAGTGGAGCGAGCGCAGCGACAAGGGCTTCATCGTGTGCCGCGCGACGGCCGCCGACGGCCGCCAGGTGCTCGGCATGATGCTGACCTCGCGCGACCCGAACATCCCACTGGCGCGCAACCTGCGCGAAGAGAAAGGCAGCATCGCCGGCGAAAGCATGCATTGGTACCGGCCCGACCTGGGCGGCGTCGATGCGCCGGGCCTGGCCTCGCGCCGGGTCACCGTGGTCGAGCTGGGCAAGGACCACTACGCCCAGGTCTGGATCGATGCCGGCGACGTGCAGGAACTGCAATCGCTGCAATCGCTGGTGCAGGGACTGGACATGCGCCCGACCAGCGTGGCGCTGGATCGCTGAGTCTGGAAAAACCCCTTGTAGGAGCGGCTTCAGCCGCGACAGGTTCTATCCGTAGAGTCTGTCGCGGCTAAAGCCGCTCCTACAGGGGTTTCATGGGCTGGCGACCGCCACCCCAGGCCACTAGAACCGTCCTTCCTGGAAATCCACGAAGGCCTGCATCAGTTCTTCGCGCGTGTTCATCACGAACGGCCCGTGCCGCGCCACCGGCTCGCGCAGCGGGCGGCCGGCGACCAGGATCAGCCGCGCGCCCGCCGCTCCGGCCTGCAGCTGCAGCAGGTCGCCGCCGCCGAGCACGGCCAGGGTCTGCGCCGGCAGCTCGCGCGCGGCCTCGCCCTCGCCCAGCGTCGCGGCGCCTTCGTAGGCGTAGGCGAACGCGTTGTGCCCGGCCGGCAGCAGGCAGTCCCAGCGCGCGCCGGCATCCAGCGCGATGTCGAGGTACAGCGGATCGGTGGCCGGCTGCGCGATCGGCCCATGCACGTCGCCGACCTCGCCGGCGATCACCTTGACCGTCACCCCAGGCGCCGGATGCGCCAGCGGGATGCGCTCGGGCGCGAACTCCTGGTAGCGCGGCGCGGTCATCTTGTCGCGCGCCGGCAGGTTCACCCACAGCTGGAAGCCGCGCATGCGCCCGGACTCCTGTTCCGGCATCTCCGAATGCACCAGGCCGCGACCGGCGGTCATCCACTGCACGCTGCCCGGGGTCAGCAGGCCTTCGTTGCCATGGTTGTCCTTGTGCCGCATGCGCCCGTCGAGCATGTAGGTGACGGTCTCGAAGCCGCGATGCGGATGGCTGGGGAAACCGCCGATGTAGTCTTCGGCGCGGTCGGTGCCGAATTCGTCGAGCAGCAGGAACGGGTCCAGCTCGGGCAGCTCGGCGCCGCCGATGACGCGAGTCAGCCTGACCCCGTCGCCGTCGGCGGTGGCGCGGCCACGGATCGTGCGCGCGATGCGCGCGGGGGCGGCGGTGAGGGTGTCGGTCATGGCAGGCGATCTCCTGGTGAAGCACGGAATATGGGCGTGCCGCTGCCGGCGGCCAATCGCGATGCGCGCAACCCATCGTTCCATCGCGGGGCGGACCGACCGCTGCTCCCTTCTCCTCTCGGAACCATGGCCCTCTTTTCGGGAGAAGGTGCCCCACAGGGGCGGATGAGGGTCCAGGCGCAGCCTCGTGCACCCAAACTCCACGAGACGCTTCGCACCGTACCCTCACCCCAACCCTTCTCCCGATGGGAGAGGGGCTACGGCTGTTCCTTCTCCCACCGGGACCATGGCCCCCTTTTTGGGGGAAGGTGCCCCCGCAGGGGCGGATGAGGGTCGGGCGCAGCCTCGTGCAGCGTCCGTTAGCGCAAGCTGGTTTTGCGAGGACTTCGCCTCGTGCCCTCACCCCCACCCCCTCTCCCGGCGGGAGAGGGGCAATTGTCTACGACCAAAGTACTAGGGCCATTGCCTGTCCCGGCATTGACCCCCCAGGCCATCGGGGCGACCCTTGCGGGAATCTTGTGGGGGAGCGATCTGCATGAAAGGGTTTTCCAAACTGGCCTGGGCTGCGCTCGCGGTGCTGGCGGCGTTCTGCCTGGGCACCATCGCCCTGCGCCGCGGCGAACACATCAACGCGCTGTGGATCGTGGTCGCCGCGGTCTCGATCTATCTGATCGCCTACCGCTTCTACAGCCTGTTCATCGCCACCAAGGTGATGCAACTGGATCCCACCCGGGCCACGCCCGCCGTGCTCAACAACGACGGCCTGGATTACGTGCCGACCAACAAGCACGTGCTGTTCGGCCATCACTTCGCCGCCATCGCCGGCGCCGGACCGCTGGTCGGCCCGGTGCTCGCCGCACAGATGGGCTACCTGCCCGGGCTGCTGTGGCTGGTGGTCGGCGTGGTGTTCGCCGGCGCGGTGCAGGACTTCGTGGTGCTGTTCCTGTCCAGCCGCCGCAACGGCCGCTCGCTCGGCGACCTGGTGCGCGAGGAGATGGGCCAGGTGCCCGGCACCATCGCCCTGTTCGGCGCGTTCCTGATCATGATCATCATCCTGGCGGTGCTGGCGATGGTGGTGGTCAAGGCGCTGGCGGAGAGTCCGTGGGGCATGTTCACGGTGATCGCGACGATGCCGATCGCGATCATGATGGGCGTGTACATGCGCTACATCCGCCCCGGCAAGATCGGCGAGATCTCGGTGGTCGGGCTGATCCTGCTGCTGGCCGCGATCTGGTTCGGCGGCAAGGTCGCCGCCGATCCGACCTGGGGTCCGGCCTTCACCTTCACCGACGTGCAGATCACCTGGATGCTGATCGGCTACGGCTTCGTCGCCTCGGTGCTGCCGGTGTGGCTGCTGCTGGCGCCGCGCGACTACCTGTCCACCTTCCTCAAGATCGGCACCATCATCGCCCTGGCCATCGGCATCCTGGTGGTCATGCCCGACCTGAAGATGCCGGCGCTGACCCAGTACGCGCACAACGGCATGGGCCCGGTGTGGACCGGCGGCATCTTCCCGTTCCTGTTCATCACCATCGCCTGCGGCGCGGTGTCCGGTTTCCATGCGCTGATCTCCTCCGGCACCACCCCCAAGCTACTCGCCAACGAAGGCCACATGCGCTACATCGGCTATGGCGGCATGCTGATGGAATCGTTCGTCGCGGTGATGGCGCTGGTCGCCGCCTCGATCATCGAGCCGGGCGTGTATTTCGCGATGAACGCGCCGGCCTCGATGGTCGGCAGCGACGTGGTCGCGGTCGCGGCCAAGGTCAGCGAATGGGGCTTCGCGATCACCCCCGAGGTGCTCGAGGCCACCGCCCGCGACATCGGCGAGACCACCATCCTGGCCCGCGCCGGCGGCGCCCCGACCCTGGCGGTGGGCATCGCGCAAATCCTGCACCAGTTGCTGCCGGGCGAGGACATGATGGCGTTCTGGTACCACTTCGCGATCCTGTTCGAGGCGCTGTTCATCCTCACCGCGGTCGATGCCGGCACCCGCGCCGGACGCTTCATGCTGCAGGACCTGCTCGGCAACTTCGTGCCGGCGCTGAAGCGGACCGAGTCGTGGGCCGCCAACATCGTCGCCACCGGCGGCTGCGTGGCGTTGTGGGGCTACCTGCTGTACACCGGAGTCAAGGATCCGTACGGCGGCATCCGTACGCTGTGGCCGCTGTTCGGCATCTCCAACCAGATGCTCGCCGGCATCGCGCTGATGCTGGGTACGGTGGTGCTGTTCAAGATGAAGCGCGACCGCTACGCCTGGGTCACCATCGTGCCGGCGCTGTGGCTGCTGATCTGCACCACCTACGCCGGGCTGATCAAGATCTTCGACCCGAATCCGGCGCAGGGCTTCCTGGCGCAGGCGCACAAGTTCCAGGACGCGATCGCCAGCGGGACCATCACCGCGCCGGCCAAGACCCTGCCGCAGATGCAGCAGATCGTCACCAACGCCTACGTCAACACCGGGCTGACCGCGCTGTTCCTGTTCGTGGTGTTCTCGATCCTGATCTACTCGGTCAAGACCATCCTCGCCGCGCGCCGCAACCCGCAGCGCAGCGACAAGGAAACCGCGTACGTGGCGCTGCAGCCGCACCAGATGGCGGACGTGTGATGAGCAACGACCTGGTTCCGGTCGGGCAATACCAGGCGCACCGCCGGCTGTGGCGGCGCCTGGTGCAGACCGCGCGGCTGTGCTGCGGCATTCCCGACTACGACAACTACGTGCGCCACGTGCTGGAGAAACATCCCGACCGGCAACCGATGGACTACAAGACCTTCTTCCGCGAGCGCCAGGAAGCGCGGTATGGCGGCAAGAGTGGGTTTCGTTGTTGTTGAAAAGCCGGGATTTGGGATTCGGGATTGGGGATTGGCAAAGGCGGGAGTGCGGCGCCTGAGGGCATCCCGGCTGCGGGGCATGTCATGACACTTCGATGCGCGAGAATGCGCTCAGCCATGCTTTGAACACACGCCACCCCATGTAGGAGCGGCTTCAGCCGCGACAGGCAGCACGAAGAAGACGCGCACCACGGATGACGCGAAGTTGTCCGCAGCCGCTCTCGCCGTCCGCCACGCTACGCAAGGGCTCCAGCGAGCGGACAGCCCCGACTCTGCGTTTGTGCGTCGCCGCCACCCGGCAGCGCGACCTCCCGATCGAAACTACGCCGCCGCCGCGCGCACCAGTTCCGCATAGACCTGCGGCAACTGCCGCATATGCTCCATCACCGCGGCCACGCCGAGTTGGCGCAGCGTGTCGGCATGGCCCGGCGGGATATGCGCCGCGCCGGTGAAACCGATCACGGTCATGCCCGCGGCCAGCGCCGCACTGGCGCCGGTGACGCTGTCCTCGATCACCAGGCAACGCGGCGGCGCCGCACCCAGCGTGTGTGCGGCCAGCAGGTAGACGTCCGGCGCCGGCTTCGGCCGCGCCACCATGTCGGCGCTGAAGATGTGGCCGTTCACCCGTTCGCTCAGCCCAGCGCGCGCCACCGACGCCACCACGCTGTGGCGCAGGCTGTTGGAGGCGACCGCCAGCGGCAGCGGCAACGCCAGCAGCGCCTCGCGGACGCCGTCGATCGGCTGCACCTCGGCGGCGATCAAGGCTTCCGAACGCTCGCGGATGTCCTCGAACAGGCCCGGCGGCAGGGTCACCGCGAAATGCCGCTGCACCCGCTCCACGATCTCGCGCGCGGTCTGGCCGAAACTGCCGGCCAGGTAGGCCTCCAGCTCGGCCCGCGGCACGTAGGCGCCCAGTGCGTCGAACATGACCCGGTCGGCCAGCACCTCACTGTCGACGAGCACGCCGTCGCAGTCGCTGATCAGCAGGTCGAAAGGGGTCGCGGTCATCGCAAGGGCCTCGGCGGAAATCGGCATTATGCCAAGTTGCGCATGTACGTCGCCTGCGTGCGGCAGCACTGACGCGTGCGCTTCGCCGCAATCGAGCCACTCCCCGCTTTCGGCGCAAACCGTCGTTTCGCGTTAATCGACGTTCCACCGCGCATGGCACGCCACGCGGATCGCGCCAGCCCTGTAACAAAACCTTACCGAACCGGAGCCGGACAGCTGCTAGCATCGGCGAAGGTGGCAAGGAATGTCGCCACCGGCAACAGGAACGCGAACAGGAAAAGGAGCCCTCCATGCGCAAGCAGTTCCCCGCCCTGATCGCACTTGCGACCTCGATGTCCATCTCGGTCTCATGCGCCGCCTCGCCCGGCGCCAAGGAGCAATCTGCCATGTCAGCTACGCTGCAGGATCACTCGGTCGCGTTCCGCGATCCCCATCTCGCCGACATCGCCGCCGCCGTCGCGCGCGGCGATGCCGCCCGTATCGCCGCGCTCGCGCCCGGCCTGGACTTGTCCGCGCACGGCGACCAGAACGTCACCCTGCTCGAATATGCGATCTGGAACGAACAGCCGCGCGCGCTCGGCGCCTTGCTGGACGCCGGCGCCAATCCTGCCGAACCGGGCATGGACCAGGAAACCGTGGTGCACATGGCGGCGATGGCCAAGGATCCGCAATACCTGAAGATCCTGCTGCAGCATGGCGCGCCGGTAGACCCGGTCAGCCCGCGCGGCAACTGGACGCCGCTGTTCCGCGCGCTGCAGAGCAAGCGCGACGAGCAGATCCAGCTGCTGCTGCAGGCCGGCGCCGATCCGCACCGGGTCGATGCCAGCGGCAACTCGCTGCTGCACTTGGCCGCGCAGAGCAGCGCCGGCAACCCTTGGGTGCTGAAACTGCTGCAAGCCGGGGTCGATCCGGGCCTGCGCAACGCGCAGCAGAAGACCTTCCAGGCGTATTTCTTCACCACGCCCGAGCGCCTGCTCAACAGCACCGCGCAGCAGACACGCGCCGCGGTACGCGACTGGTTGAGCACCCACGACATCCCCCTGGAAGCGGCCCGCTGAGGCGGCTGTTCGCACACACGCAAGGAACCGCGCATGAGCCAGAACGATCTCCCCGACAACGCCGCGTCCGCCCCCTTCGCCGAGGCCGTTCGCGGCCAGCAGCCGCAGGCGGTGGACACGCAACTTCCCACCCTGCTGCAGGATCTCTACAGCACGGCCGACCAGCGCCGCGCCGGCGGCGCTGAAAGCTTCGCGGCGCTGCCCGACGGCTGGGCCCGCCTGGACGACGGCGCGGTGCAGCGCGCCGGCATCGACCCGAGCATGCTGCACGACGCCAAGAGCGGCTTCGACGCCGCGTTCTACCGCAACCAACAGGGCAACGTGGTGCTGGCGTTCTGCGGCACCGACGAAGGCAAGGACTGGAAGCACAACATCGGCCAGGGCCTGGGCTTTGCCGATGCGCAGTACGCCTCGGCGATCCAACTCGGCAGCCAGGCCAAGCAGGCGTTCGGCCAGGACCTGATGATCTCCGGGCATTCGCTCGGCGGCGGCCTGGCCGCGGCCTCGGCGATGGTCAACGACGTGCCGGCGGTCACCTACAACGCCGCCGGGGTCAACGACCGCACCCTGGAGCGTGAAGGCTTGGACGCATCCGCGGCCAAGGCCTATGCCTCGGAAGGATTGATCCGCGGCTACCACGTCAAGAACGAACTGCTGACCCACCTGCAGGAAGACAGCATCCCGCTGAAATGGGCGATGCCCGATGCCGCCGGCCACCAGATCCAGCTGCCGGACCCGGATCCGCTGTCGTTCGGCCAGCGCCTGGTGCCGGGGATGATGCTCAAGCATCGGCTGGACCTGCACGGCATCGATTCGGTGATCAAGGCGCAGGAACTGGAATCGCAGAGCCACGCGCAGACCCAGGAACGCGCGCTGCCGACCGGCAGCCGCCTGTTCAACGATGCGGTGGTGCAACTGGACGGTCAGCGCGAGCGGCTCGGCCTGCGCGACGACGCGGCTTTCCTCAATACGGCCGCCAGCGTCGCCGCGCACGCCAGCCACGATGGCCTGAAACAGATCGACCAGTTGGTACCGAGCCGCGACGGCGACCGCCTGTTCGCGGTGCAGGGCCGCGCCGACGATCCGGCGCACCTGCGCAGCCAGGTGCAGACTGCGGCCGCGGCCAGCGAACCGGCGCAGGCCAACGTCGGCCAGCTGCAGCAGCAGAACAACCTGCAGGCGAACGTGCCGCAGCAGGAAGAGCAGCAGCGGCGCGTGGCGCTGCAGCAGTAGGCCGCACGCAATCCCCTGTAGGAGCGGCTTCAGCCGCGACAGGATCTATCGGTAAAGCCCGGTCGCGGCTGAAGCCGCTCCTACAGGGTCATAGGGTGCACTACGGCGCGCCCGCCATCGCACGCAAGGTGATCCCGACCAGGTACGCCAGATAGGTGCCGGTGGCATAGCCCATCGTGCCCAGCAGCACGCCGACCGGCGCCAGCGCCGGATGAAACGCCGCGGCCACCACCGGCGCCGAGGCCGGGCCGCCGACGTTGCTCTGCGAGCCGATCGCGAAATAGAAGAACGGCACCCGCAGCAATTTGCCCAGCGCCAGCAACAGCAGGATGTGCACGCACAGCCAGATCAGCCCGAGCAGGAAGATCCACGGGCGGTCGAACAGCGCCAGCAGGTCCATCTGCATGCCGATGCAGGCGATCAGGAAATACAGCAGCAGCGAGCCGATACGCGATGCACCGGCGCCTTCCAACGTGCGCGCGCGGGTGAAGCTGAGCAGCAGGCCGATCGTGGTCGACAGCACCACCACCCATACGAACGGCGAGCCGAGGCTGAACTGCTTGGCCCAGGCGACGTTGGCCGCGAACCAGGCCGCGGTCGGCACCGCGATCGCGTGCGCCAGGCCAACTGCACCGAACGCTAGGCCGACGATCAGCATCAAGTCGGTCAGGCTGGCGACGCGTTCGTGCTGCGCCTGGAACTGCGCGATGCGCTGTTTGAGATCGTCGATGCCGCTGGTGTCGGCACCGCTGCGCGCATCGATCGCCGCCGCGCGCGGGGCGAGGAAGATCAGCAAGGCCATCCACACGTAACCGACGCCGACATCGACCACCGCGAACTGGCCGAAGGTGGTGGCATCGACGTTGAACACTTCGCGCATCGCCAGCATGTTGGCGCCGCCGCCGATCCAGCTGCCGGCCAGTGCGGCCATGCCGGCCCAGGTATCGCCGGCCACCGTGGCCGGGTGCAGCCATTTCATCAGCTGGAACGCGACCACCGCGCCGAGCATGATGCTGAAGGACGCGCCCAGGTACATCGCCACCAGCTTCGGCCCCAGGCGCAGGATGCCTTTCAGGTCGACGGTGAGCGTCAGCAGCACCAACGCCGCGGGCAGCAACACGTCGCGCGCGACCGGGTCGTACAGGCGGTTGTGCTGCCCGTCGATCAGCCCGACGGTGTTGTAGATGCCGGGAATCAGGTAGCACAGCAGCAGCGCCGGCACCACGCTGTAGAAGCGCTTCCAGAATCCATGCGGCCGCGCCGCGGTCCAGAACACCGCGCCGAGCGTGGCCGCGATCAGGCCGAAGATGACGATGTCGTTGTGGATCATTGGGAAGCCGGGACTCGGGACGGGGGACTCGGGACTCGTAGAAGCACAGCCGAACGGCGCGAACTCGAGCGCCGCGCAATCGATCGACATCGCGGATGGAATGGCTCACTCATACGTGAGACCCGTCCCGAGTCCCGAGTCCCGAGTCCCGAGTCCCGAGTCCCGAGTCCCGAGTCCCGAGTCCCGAGTCCCGAGTCCCGAGTCCCGAGTCCCGAGTCCCGAGTCCCGAGTCCCGAGTCCCGATTTCATTCCCCGATATGCTGCTTCAACCAACCATTGACCGTGTCGTGCCACAGGATGCTGTTCTGCGGCTTCAGCACCCAGTGGTTCTCGTCCGGGAAGTACAGGAATTTCGACTCGATGCCCTTGCGCTGCAGCGCGCTGAACGCGGCCAGGCCCTGCTCCACCGGGATGCGGAAATCCTGCTGGCCGTGGATCACCAGCATCGGCACCTTCCACTTGTCCACGTGCAGCACCGGGTTGAACTTCTCGTAGCCGGCCGGGTTCTGCCACGGCGTGCCGCCGTTCTCCCACTCGCTGAACCACAGTTCCTCGGTGGCGTAGCCCATCGTGCGGTTGTCGAACACGCCGTCGTGGTCGACCAGGCACTTCCACGGCTGGTTCCAGTTGCCGGCCATCCAGTACACCATGTAGCCGCCGTAGCTGGCGCCGAGCGCGCAGGCCTTGTCGCCGTCGAGGAACTTGTACTGCTGCTGCGCCGCGGCCCAGCCCTTCTGCAGGTCTTCCAGCGGGCGGTCGCCCCAGTGCTGGCTGATCGCATCGGTGAACGCCTGGCCATAGCCGGTGGAGCCGTGGAAATCGATCATCACCACCGCGTAGCCCTGGCCGGCGTAGGTCTGCGGATTCCAGCGGTTGCTCCAGCCGTTGCCGAAGCTGCCCTGCGGGCCGCCGTGGATCAGGAACGCGACCGGGTAGGTCTTGCCGGGCTGGTAGTTGTACGGCTTGACCACGTAGCCATGCACGGTCTCACCGTTCCAGCCCTTGAACTGGAACTGCTCGTAGTCGCCGAAGGCCACGTCCGGCAGCTGTTCGCCGGCGCTGGCGGTGATCGCGCGCGGATGCTGGCCATCGGCGTCGGCGACGAACACCTGGTCGCCGCTCTTGAGGCTGTTGCGGGTGAACGCCAGGGTGCTGCCGGCCAGCACCGGCGCGCCGACGCTGCCGCCATCGACCACGCTGCGGACCTTGCCGCTGGCGGTATCCACCGCGAACAGCGGATGCTGGCCGAGGTCGTCGGCGGTGGTGTACACGGTGGCGCCGTCGGCCGAGGGCACGATCTCGCCGGCCGAGCGGTCCCACTGCGGCGCGATCTCGCGGGTCTTGCCGCTGGCCACGTCCATCGCCATCAGGCCGAAGCGGTCGGCCTCGAAACCGGGGCGCTTCATCGCACGGTAGTACAGGGTCTTGCCGTCGGCGGAGAACACCGGGCCGGCGTCCCAGGCCGGGTTGGCCGCGGTCAGGTTGACCGGCGCGGCCTTGCCCGCCGCGTCCAGCCGGTACAGGTCGAAGTTGGTGGACCACGGCTCCTCGCGCCCGGCCACGCGCACGCTGGCGACCAGCGACTGCCCGTCCGGCGCCCAGGTGTAGTCCTCGCTGCCGCCGAACGGCTTGGACGGAATATCGCCGGCCAGGGTCGCACTGATCGCCGAGGCGCCGACCACCGGCTTGGCCTTGGCGTCGCCGGACAGCGGTGCCACGAACAGGCTGTTGCGGCGGCCATCGTTCCAGGTGTCCCAGTGGCGCACGAACAACTGGTCGAACACCACGCCGCTGGCCTTGGCGTTCTTCTTCGCATCCAGCCGCTTCTGCGTGCAGCCCAGGTCGGAACCGCAGTCCTGGAACACGCCGGCGCTGAAGGCGACGCGGTCGCCCTGCGGCGCGATGCGGTAGCTGTCCACATCCAGCGCGAAATCGGTGAGCTGGCGCGGCGCGCCGCCGGCCAGCGGCAGCGCGTACAGCTGCTGGCGGCCGGACTTGGCGCTGAGGAAGTACACGGTCTTGCCGTCGGCCGACAGTTCCGGCGAATTGACGTTCCAGCCGTCCGGGGTCAGCCGCTTCGGCGGCGCCGCATCGCGGGTGCGCAGGTTGCGCAGCCACAGCCCGGTGCTGGCCTTGTCGCTGGCCTTGTCCACCTGCCGCTTGGCGAAGATCACCGTGCCGCCATCGGGCGTCAGCAGCGGCGAGGACACCCGGTCCAGCGCCACCATGTCGCGGACATCGAAACCGCGGGTCGCCGCCAGCGCAGGCAGCGCGGTCAGCAGGCACAGGGGCAGCAAGGCGTAGCGCAAGGTCATCGGGCGTCTCCGGAATACGGCAAAACGTCGATGGTAGGCGCGCGGGTGGGCGTGGCGCAAAGGCATGAAGTCATGGAGGGGCCGGGATTTGGGATTCGGGATTGGGGATTCGTGAAAGCGATATGGCTGCGGGTTTGATCGCTTGATGGTGCTGCAAACAAGAAGCCCGGCGCGGGGCCGGGCTTCTTGCATTGCTTGGCGGGTGACTGAGCCTACGCCGACGGCGGCAGCGGCGCGGTCGGCTCGCCCTTCTTGCCGGTGCGGTACAGCAGCCAGCCGACGAAGGCGAGCAGGACCAGGCCGTACCACTGGTTCAGATGGAACGCCACGGGCAGCGCCAGCACGTCGGCGTGGCCGGAGACCACGATCGGCACGGCGATGGCGATGCCCATCAGCGCCTCGCCGGTGATCAGGCCGGCGGCGAACAGCGTGCCCGGACGGTGCACGCGGTCGCGGCCTTCCTCGTCGTCGGCGCGGATCTTGTGGAAGCGCTCGACCAGGTAGGTGATCAGCCCGCCGAGGAAGATCGGCACCATCAGTTCCAGCGGCAGGTAGATGCCGATCGCCGCGGCCAGCACCGGCACGCGGAAGCGCTTGCCGGTGCGCTTGAGCCACTCGTCCAGGGCGATGATCGCCGCGCCGACGCCAGCGCCGATCGCGATCATCGTCCACGGCAGTTCGCCGCCGAACAGGCCCTTGGCCACCGAGGCCATCAGCGTCGCCTGCGGCGCGGCCAGCGAGTTCGGATGCTCCGGCGTCGCCGCGCCGATGCCGTAGGCCTGTGCCAGCAGGTTCAGCACCGGGGCCATGATCAAGGCGCAGGAGAACGCGCCGATGGCCAGCATCAGCTGCTGCTTCCACGGCGTGGCGCCGACCAAGTAGCCGGCCTTCAGATCCTGCAGGTTGTCGCCGCCCACCGCTGCAGCGCAGCACACCACTGCGCCGATCATGATCGCGGCGACCGCGCCGATCGGCGAGTCGCGCCCGAGCAGCAGCACCAGCACCACCGAGGCGAACAGGATGGTGGAGATGGTGATGCCCGAGACCGGATTGTTCGACGAACCGATCAGGCCGGCCAGGTAGCCGGACACCGACACGAACAGGAAGCCGGCGACGATCATGATCAAGGTCATCGGGATGCTGACGTGCCACTGCCCGACGATCGCCTGGTACAGGCCCAGCAGCGGCAGCGTGCACAGCAGCAGCGCCACCAGCATCCACTTCATCGGCAGGTCGCGGTCGGTTTCCGCCACCACCGTGCCGGCGGTGCTCTTGCGCGCGGCGGCGAAGCCGCTCTTGACCCCGGACAGCAGCGACTTGCGCAGCGAGAACAGCGTCCACACGCCGCCGATCAGCATCGCGCCCACGCCCAGGTAGCGCACCTTGGCCGCCCAGATGCCGAACGCGGCCTCGGCCGCCGGCGCGGTGGCCAGGCTCTGCGCCAGCGCCGGATCGGAGTTCATGAAGAACTGCTGGTACAGCGGAATGGCGATGTGCCAGGACAGGATCGAACCGGACAGCACCACGATGCCGACGTTGAGCCCGACGATATAGCCGACGCCGAGCAGCGCCGGCGACAGGTTGGTGCCGACGTAGCCGACCAGCTTGCTGCTGCCCAGGTAGGTGGCCTGCGCCCAGGTGTCGGGAATCACTTTCAGGCCGCTGGCTGCGGCCAGCTTGACCAGCCCACCGATGGTCGCCGACAGCGCCAGGATCTTCAGTCCCGGCCCGGGATTCTCGCCGGCCTTGAGCACTTCGGCCGCGGCCTTGCCCTCGGGGAACGGCAGCGGATCCTCGACGATCATCGAGCGCCGCAGCGGCACCGAGAACAGCACCCCAAGCAGGCCGCCCATGCCGGCGATGCCGAGCACCCACCAGTACTTGAAGTCCGGCCAGTAGCCCATGATCACCAACGCCGGGATGGTGAAGATCACCCCCGCCGCGATCGACGAACCGGCCGAGGCGCCGGTCTGCACGATGTTGTTCTCGAGGATGGTGCCTCCGCCGAGCAGGCGCAGCACGCCCATCGACACCACCGCCGCCGGGATCGCGGTGGCGATGGTCAGGCCGGCGAACAGCCCCAGGTAGGCATTGGCGGCCGACAGCACGACGGCCAGCACGATCGCCAGCACGACCGCGCGGAAAGTGAGCTGACGCGGCGCAGCAGCGTTGTTCATGGTTACCCCTGAAACGACAAAAACGTTTTCCACGCTAGCGTCTGGGGCTGGGCAAGTCCAGCATCCCGGCGCCCAGCTTGTGGCACATGCCTTGAGGCGGGGATTGGGGATTTGGGATTGGGGATTCGCAAATGCAGCGGCGTCCCTGCGGCCGATGGTGTCAGCCCCTCTCCCACCGGGAGAGGGGTTGGGGTGAGGGTACGGGGCGAAGCCTCGCACCGTGTCGATCTCACGAGGCTGCGCCCGTACCCTCATCCGCCCCTGCGGGGCACCTTCTCCCGAGGGGAGAAGGAACTGCTACCCAGACTCAACCAACCTCCGCCAGCACGCCTATACTCCGCCGCTGCCCTTCCCGCCCCAGGCCAGCCGTGTCCGCCACCGCCCTCCCCGCCCGCGACGCGCGCGACGATTTCCTCGGCCATCCCAAGGGCGTCTACGTCTGTTTCTTCACCGAGATGTGGGAGCGCTTCTCCTTCTATGGGATGAAGGCGCTGCTGCTGTTGTACCTGACCAAGTACCACCTGTTCGGCGACAAGGCCGGGCTCGACCTGCTCGGCGCCTATGGCGGCCTGGTGTATTGCGTGCCGGTGATCGGCGGCCTGCTCGCCGATCGCTGGCTGGGCATGCGCAAGGCGGTGGTGTTCGGCGGCATCCTGCTGGTGCTCGGCCATGTCGGCATGGCCTTCGAGGGCCACGCCGCAACTCGGGTCGCCGGCGTGGTGGTGCGCGACACCGCGTCGCTGGGCGTGACCTACCTGTCGCTGGCGCTGATCATCATGGGCGTTGGCTTCCTCAAGCCGAACATCTCCACCATCGTCGGCAAGCTGTATGCCCAGGACGATCCGCGCCGCGACTCCGGCTTCTCGCTGTTCTACGCCGGCATCAACCTCGGCGCGCTGTTCGCCTCGCTGGTGTGCGGCTTCCTCGGCGAAGCCTATGGCTGGCGCTACGGTTTCGGCGCCGCCGGGATCGGCATGCTGCTCGGCCTGGGCATGTTCCTGTGGGGCCAGAAATACCTGCACGGCCATGCCGAGCCGGCGCAACCGGCGCTGCTGCGCCAGCGCGTGGCCGGGCTGCCGCGCGAATGGGCGATCTATCTGGTCGCGGTACTCGGCGTGCTGCCGGTGGCCTGGCTGATGTGGGCCGCGGCCAACGGCGCCTTCAGCCTGGGCGGCGAGATCTCGCTGGCCTTGCTGCTGATGCTGGTGGTGCTCGGCGCCGTGCTGCTGTGGTTCGCCTGGTTCACCGGCACCCAGTGCACACCAGTGCAGCGCCAGCAGATGATCGCGCTGATGGTGCTGATCGCGATGGCGCTGGTGTACTTCACCCTGTACGAGCAGACCTACGGTTCCTGGGTCACCTTCACCGACCGGCTGATGACCAAGGACATCGTGCCGTCGCTGGTGATCCGCGGCGGCACTCCGCTGCCGTGGTCGATCGCCTCGTTGCTGTTGGCGCCACTGGGCTTCGTCGCCGCGGCGTCGCTGTCCGACCGCAATCCGCAGTCGGCCGCGCCGCGCCTGCTGTTCATCGCGGTCAGCGTTCTGATGCTGCTGCTCCTGGTGCGCGACTGCCTGGTGCTGCCGCAGACCGCCGGTTCGCTGACCTACCTGGGCGCGCTGTTCCTGGTATTGCTGGCGCCGCTGTTCGCCGCGCTGTGGGCGTGGCTGGAACGGCGCGGCCTGGAGCCATCCAAGCCGGCCAAGTCGGCCATGGGCCTGTTGTTGGCGGGATTGTCGTTCGTGCCGCTGGCGCTGGCCGCGCAACAGGTCGGCGTCAGCGGGCAGATGGCCAGCGTGTGGTGGCTGGTGCTGGCCTATCTGGTGCTGGAAGCAGGCGAGATGTGCCTGTCGCCGGTCGGGCTGTCGGCGGTGACCCAGCTCGCGGTGCCGCGCGTGGTCAGCCTGATGATGGGCACCTGGTTCCTGGCCACGGCGTTCTCCGAAGCGCTGGCCGCGCTGTTCGGCAAGCTCGCCGCGATCGACGTGCCCGAAGGCGAAACGCTGAACATCGCCGACGCCGCCGCCAAGTACGCGCACCTGTTCTGGCTGATGCTGTGGATCGGCGTGGGCTGCGCGGTGCTGGCCTTCCTGGCCGCGCCGCTGCTGCGGCGGATGATGCACGGAGTGCGCTGAGCCTCGGCACCGCCATCGCTACGTGCGAAGCGCGGCCCAACCATGCGTCGGGCCGCGGATTGGCTTTCGCGGCTTGCAGGCGCCGATGCGCTCGCAGCGCATCGGCACCGAGGACACCCGCAGCGACTAGCGCACCGGCGCCGGCGCAGCCTGCGCACCGCCCAGCGAGCGGCTCAGGAACGCCAGCAGCTTGGTATAGAACTCACGGCGGTGTTCTTCGGTATAGAAGCCGTGGCCCTCGGTCGGCTCATACAGCGTCTCCACCGGCACGCCGGCCTTCTTCAGCGCCGCTTCCATCTTCTTCGAATGCTGGATCGGTGCGCGCTCGTCTTCGCCGCCGGCAGCGAGGAACACCGGCACCTTGATCTTGTCGGCGAGATTGACCGGCGATACCGCGGCCAGTTCGGCGCTCGATCCCACCCATTCGCGCAGAAACGTCTGATCGGAGTCGCGTTGGTAGGTGTCGCCTCTGACGTACAGCATCGGCAAGTCGTAGACGCCGACGTAGCCGGCCGCGCAGCGGTACAGCGATGGTTCCTTGGCCACGCCCATCAGCGACGCATAGGCGCCGTAACTGGCACCGTACATGCAGATACGCGCAGGATCAGCGATGCCCTGGGCGATCGCCCAACGCGTGGCATCGGTCACGTCGTCCTGCATCGCGCCGCCCCATTTCCCGCCACCTGCCTGGTGAAAAGCGCGTCCGTAGTTGCCCGAACCGCGATAGTTGACCTGCAGTACCGCATAACCGGCGCTGGCCAGGATCTGCGCATCCTGATCGAACAGGCCATCGTCGAACACGCCGAACGGGCCGCCATGCGGCATCACCACCATCGGCACCTTGCCGGACGCAGCCGCCGCAGGAAGGGTCACGAAGCCGTGCAGCTGCAGGCCGTCGCGCGCCTGCAATGCGATCGGCCGCACCTCGGCCAGCTTCGGCGGCTGCAACGCGGCACGGCTGGCGAATGCGAAGTCCGCCTTCTTCGCCACGGTGTCAAACAGGTAGAACTCGCCGGGATTGCGCCCGGACTGCACCTGCACCAGGTTGAGCCGGCCATCGCGGGTGCTGGAGGTCACAAAGACCGCCTGCCCCGGGAACGCGGCCTCCAGCGAGCGCTGGGTCTTGGCCTCGGGCGAAGTCGGGTCGAAGAACAGGCTACGCGGCTTGTCGGCCAGCACCTGGATTCCCACCGGAATGCGGGTGCCGTGGCGATACATGACCCGGTACCGATCGGCCAGGGCATCGCGTGCCACCTCCTTGCGCTCGTTGCTGTCCACGTTCCAGGCCACGATCGCGTCGCTGCCCTTGTCCTGCTCGACCTGCAGATACGCGGTGCGCCCGTCTTCGGAAAAGCCGATCGGCGCTTCGGCATGATGGCTGAGGTTCTCGTCGTTGATCAGCCGCCAGTCGCCGCCTTGCGCGTCGCGGTAGAACAGCTTGCTGGCATTGTCCGCATCGGCACCCGAGGCAAAACGCACCTTGCCTTGCTCGTCGCTGTAGAAATCGGCCCTGCGCACCTTCGGAGAGCCGACCAGCGGCCGCCGCCGGCCGCTGTACACGTCCAGCACCTCGCTGCGGCTATACGGATCCTTGTTGACGCTGAACGGACGCACCTGGATCACCACGTTGCGGTCGTCGCCAGGCAACCGGCCGACCATGTGCGCGATGACGTCCTCCACCTTCTTGGTCTGGATCAGCGTGCCCGGGCCATTGCCGGTGACGCGCTGGCCCACCAGCAGCTCGGCCGCACTGCCGTCGGCATTGATGGCGAACAGTTCGCCGGTGGAACGCGGCTCGTCCATCGCCCCGATCTTGATGTCCATATTGAACAACACGCGCGTATCGTTGACCCACTCGAAATCGGAGACATGGGTGTTCTTCTCCATCGAGAAACTGCCGACGATCTTGTTGTCGGAGCGACGCATCACCGCCAGCGCGGTGCGGTCCGCCAGCGGCACGGTGGCCGCGTAATACTCGCCGGTCGGCGACAGCTTCAGCTCGCCGACCTGTTCCTTCATCAGGAACGGCGCCAGGTCCACCTGCGCCTGCGCGCTCCCCATTCCGATGCCCATCCCCAGCACACAGCACAACGCGACTGCACCCAATCTCCCGCTCATCCTGATCCCCTGTATCCATGTTGGTTTGGCTTGCGTGCGAAAGTGTAATACGCCGCGCGCTTCGCGAAAGCGGGCCAGCGCCGACCATCGCAAGAAAATCGCCGGGCACAACGCTACACCTGCCCGGCCAGGATCCGCCCAGGCCCGATGTCATGCGCGCGCATCGCAAGGACCGCGTGCAACAGGGTCGTTCGGTCCACTGTGGATCGCTGCGGGTCGCAGCGCCGACTGTCACAGGCACGCCCGCCGGCTCCGGCGAATCGTTGCGTGGTTCGAGGCTGGAAGCACATTTCCCCACCACCAAGAAAAATGTACAGTTGGGTTCACTTTAGGAGACGCAATGAAGGTTCGGACCGAGGCCCGACGCGAGGCCATCGTCGAGGCGGCGACGCAACTGTTCCAGGAACTGGGCTACGAGCGTGCCTCGATGAACGAACTGGCGAAACGGCTGGGCGGCTCCAAGGCCACCCTGTACGGCTATTTCGCGTCCAAGCAGGAACTGTTCGGCGCGGTGGTCCGCGCCGCGGCGACCGTGCATCTGTCCGACGCGATCCGGCGCCTGCAGGCGCCCCTGCCCGGCAAGAGCGACCTGCATGCGATGCTACTGCGCTTCGGCGAATGCATGCTGCAGGTGGTGAGCAACGATGCGGTCGCCATCGCGGTCTACCGCATGGTGGTGGCCGAGGCCGGCCGCTCCGAGGTCGGACAGCTGTTCTACCAGGCCGGTCCCAGCGAATCGGTGGTGGCGGTGGCCGCGGTGCTGGAAGCGGCGATGGCGCGCGGCGAACTGCGCCAGACCGATCCGACCATCGCCGCCCTGCACTTCCTGGCGCTGCTCACCGCGGAAGTGGACGTGCGCATCTACCAGCGCGATCCGCCGCCGCTGGCGCCAGCGCTGGTGCGCAAGATGGCGCAACGCGCGGTCGAGCAGTTCCTGCTTGGCGCCGCGCCACGGCAGAAGACCAGTGTCGCGGCACGCCCGGCCGGCAAACCTGCGGCGCGCAAGCGCGTGCGCGCCTGAGCGCGATCGTGCGCCATCGCGATGCTTCGCGCCGAGTGCGTTTCGCGATGCCACGCCACTGCACTATCGGGGACTGCGCCAACAACCCCGTTCCGCCCTGCCGTCACCTACTCCCTCGGCGCAGCAGTCGACCCGCGCAACATCAACCGGAAATCCAGCGTCTGCTGAAGCGGTACGTCTACATTTTCGATGATGGCGAGCAGCAGGTTGACTGCGCGGATACCGATCTCGCGCATGGGTTGGCGGATGGTCGTCAATGGCGGCGTGAGGTAGCTGGATGACGCCAGGTCGTCGAAGCCGACGATGGAAAGGTCGTCCGGCACGCGCAAGCCCAGGTCCCGGCAGGCCGCCAGGGCGCCCAGCGCCATCTGGTCGCTGAAGCAGAAGATCGCGGTCGGCACCGGCGCGCGGGCCAAGAGCGCCATCGCTGCCGCATGCCCGGATTCCACGGAGAAATCGCCCGGCACCACGCTCAGGTTGCGCAGGCGGCCGCGCGCCTTGCCGGCGGCGCGGGTCCCTTCCAGTCGCTGCTGGTGCAAGGGGTTGTCGGGTGGGCCGCCCACCACGGCGATCCGCTCGTGCCCCAGTCCGTACAGGTGTTCCATCACCGCGCGCGCGGCGGCCGCGTTGTCGATGTGGACGCTGGGGATGCCCAGCGCCGGGTCGAACTCGCAGCCGTTGACCACCGGCGCGGCGGTGCCCAACTGCTTGACGATCTCGCGCGCCGTCGGCGGGAGGCGGTGCCCCAGCACGATCAGCCCGTCCGCTTCGTTGCGCCGGAGCATCTGAGCGTAGCGCTCCTCGCGGTCGGGCTGGTGCTGGGTATCGCCCAGCAGGACCGCATAGCCGACGGCCTGCGCCGCTTCCTCCGCGCCCTGCAGGATCTGCGCGAAGAATGGATTGGCGATGTCCGGCACGGTGACCAGGATCTTGCCGCTGCGCTGGGTCTTGAGCGTCCTGGCGACCGTGTTGGGGACATAGCCCAGCGCGGCGGCGGCCTGCTCGATGCGCGTGCGCGTGGCCGGCAGGACTTTTTCCGGCCGCGAAAGCGCGCGCGACACCGTGCCGGCGGAGACGCCGACGTGCTTTGCGATGTCGTAAATGGTGGCCATGACGTCAGCTCTTCTTTCTGCTGTGCAGTGCACAACGGGTCTTGCGGGAGGCGATGCTAGGATAATGCAATCGATTGCATCAGGGCGAATCACGTTGAAGACGCTCAAGGGTCCGGCGCTGTTCCTGGCGCAGTTCATCGGCGACACACCTCCCTTCGATCGCTTGGACACGCTGGCCGAGTGGGCCGCGGGCCTGGGCTATTCTGGCGTACAAGTACCGACCATCGCGCCCCACCTGTTCGATCTGGCCCAGGCCGCGCAGAGCCAGGCGTACTGCGACGACGTCGCCGGCATGCTGGCCGGGCACGGCCTGCAGATCACCGAGCTATCCACTCATCTGCAAGGGCAACTGGTCGCGGTCCATCCCGCCTACGACGAGCTGTTCGACGGCTTCGCACCGCCGGACAAGCGCGGCGATCCCGCTGCTCGCCAGGCCTGGGCGGTGGAGCAGCTGCTGTTGGCCGCCAAGGCCAGCCAGCGCCTGGGGCTGACGGCGCATGCCACGTTCTCCGGCGCACTGGCCTGGCCTTATTTCTACCCTTGGCCGCAACGCCCGCCCGGGCTGGTGGAAGCAGCCTTCGCCGAACTCGGCCGCCGCTGGCGCCCCATCCTCGACGCCTTCGACGCCTGCGGCGTGGACCTGTGCTTCGAGATCCATCCGGGCGAGGACCTGCACGACGGCGCGACCTTCGAGCGCTTCCTCGAGGTGGTCGACCATCATCCGCGCGCCAAGATCCTCTACGACCCCAGCCACCTGCTGCTACAGCAGATGGACTATCTCGGCTTCATCGACCGGTATCACGCGCGCATCGGCATCTTCCACGTCAAGGACGCGGAGTATCGCCCCAGTGCGCGCAGCGGCGTCTATGCCGGCTACCAGGACTGGATCGATCGTCCGGGACGGTTCCGTTCGCTCGGCGATGGCCAGATCGACTTCAAGGCGATCTTCTCGAAGTTCGCGCAATACGATTTCCCGGGCTGGGCGGTGCTGGAGTGGGAGTGCTGCCTGAAGCATCCGGAAGACGGCGCTCGCGAGGGTGCCGCGTTCATCCGCGAGCACATCATCCGGGTGACCGAACGCGCCTTCGACGATTTCGCCGACAGCGGCGCCGATCCGGAATCGCTGCGCCGCATGCTGGGGACCTGAGCCGATACCGCCCTGGGAGGGGAAGCCATGACGTACACCATGCCGCGCTTGGGCGCGATGATGTTTCTGCAGTTCTTCATCTGGGGGGCATGGTTCGTGACCCTGGGCACGTACCTGGTGCAGGGCCCCCTGCACGCCAGCGCGAGTCAGGTGGCGACGGCCTTCCTCAGCCAGTCCATCGGCGCCATCGTGGCGCCGTTCCTGGTCGGCCTGATCGCGGATCGCTACTTCGCGGCGCAGCGCATCCTCGCGGTGCTGCACCTCGCCGGCGCGGTGCTCATGTGGCTGGCGTCCACGGCGACCAGCTTCGGCATGTTCTCCGCCTGCGTCATGGGGTACATGCTGCTGTTCATGCCGACGCTGGCCCTGGCCAACAGCGTGGCGATGCGGCACATGCAATCGCCTGAAAAACAGTTCCCGCCGGTGCGGGTGGCGGGCAGCGTCGGCTGGATCGTGGCCGGCGTGCTGATCGGCTGGCTAGGCTGGGAACAGGCGCACCGGCTCGAGCTGACGTTCCGGATGGCGGCGATGGCATCGCTGGCGCTGGGCCTGTATGCCTTCACCCTGCCGCACACACCGCCGCTGGCGCAACAGCGCGACGCCGGGCTGGGGCAGGTCCTGGGACTGGACTCGCTGCGGCTGCTGAAGTCGCGCTCCTACCTGGTGTTCTTCCTGGCATCCATCGCCATCTGCATCCCGTTGGCGTTCTACTACAACTTCACCAACCCGTATCTCAACGATCTGGGCGTGCGCGGCGCGGCCGGCCTGCAGTCGCTGGGCCAGGTTTCCGAAGTGCTGCTGATGCTGGCCATGCCGTTCCTGTTCGTGCGGCTTGGCGTCAAAACCATGCTGGCGGTGGGCATGGCCGCGTGGGTAGTGCGCTACGCGATGTTCGCCTTCGGCGATGCGGGCGGCGGCTTCTCCCTGCTGGTGATCGGCATCGTGCTGCACGGCATCTGCTACGACTTCTTCTTCGTCACCGGCCAGATCTACACCGATGCGCATGCCGGCCCCGCCGCGCGCAGCAGCGCGCAGGGCTTCATCACCCTGGCCACGTACGGCGTGGGCATGTTGATCGGCACGTTCCTGTCCGGCGCGGTGGTGGAGCACTACACCACGGCGGCGGGCCCGGACTGGCAGCAGATCTGGCTGTTCCCGGCAGGCGTGGCGCTGGTCGTGCTGATCGCCTTCCTGCTGCTGTTCCGCGACCGGCCGGTCGTCGCGGCCGCGCCCTCCACGCATTGAGAGCCCACCGATGAGCAAGCTCGGAATCGCCATCGTCGGCACCGGCATGATCGGCGCCGTGCATCGTCGCGCGGCGCTACTGGCCGGTGCCGAGGTCCGCGGCGTCGCCGCCTCTTCCCCGCAACGCGCACGCGACGTGGCGCAGTCCTGGAATGTGCCGCGCGCCTATCGCGACATCGAGGACGTGATCGCCGATCCGCAGGTGCAGGTCGTGCACGTGTGCACGCCCAACCATCTGCACCGCGCCATGGCGCAGGCGGCGCTGCAAGCCGGCAAGCACGTGATCTGCGAGAAGCCGCTGGCCACGACCTTGCAGGACGCCCAAGCATTGGCGGCATTGGCCGCCGCGACCGGGCTGGTCGCCACGGTGCCCTTCGTCTACCGCTACCACCCGGTGGTCCGCGAGGCGCGCGCACGCATCGCGCAGGGCGACCTGGGGCCGCTGCGCCTGATCCATGGCAGCTACCTGCAGGACTGGCTGCTGGACCCTGCGAGCAACAACTGGCGCGTGGACCCGGCACTGGGCGGCACCTCGCGCGTGTTCGCCGATATCGGCTCGCACTGGTGCGACCTGGTGGAATGGGTCGGCGGCGAGCGTTTCGTCGAGGTCAGCGCAGCGTTCGCCACCGTGATCGCCGAGCGCGGCGCCCTCACCGGGCAGAGCTTCACCACGCCGGCGGCGGGCGGCGCGATGCAGGCGGTCTCGAGCGAGGACGTGGCCGCGGCGATGTTCAGAACCGGCGCCGGCACGCTGGCGTCGTTGACGGTCAGCCAGGTCTCGGCGGGACGCCGCAATCGCCTCTGGTTCGAGATCGATGGCGCCAGGGCCAGCGTGGCGTTCGATCAGGAGAACGCGGAACGGTTGTGGATCGGCCTGCCCGACCAGCGCGAAGAAGTCTTCGTGCGCGGGCCGGGTGCCGGCAGTGCCGAACAACGCCGGCTGGCGGTGCTGCCGGCCGGGCACGCGCAGGGCTACGGCGATTGCTTCGAGGCGTTTGTCGCCGACACCTATCGCGCCATCGAAGGCGAGCGGCCGGAAGGCCTGCCCACCTTCGAAGACGGGGTGCGCTCGGCGCTGATCGTCGATCGCGTCATCACATCGGCCAGGACGCGCGCCTGGACATCCATCGATTGAATCTCGGGAGGATTTCTTGATGAACACACCTACACGCAGGACCGCGACCCTCGCACTGCTGCTGCTCGTCGCCCTGCCCGCCTTTGCACGCGACGCCGCTGGCCCGAAACAGCCGATCGCGGTGCAGATGTACTCGCTGCGCAACGCCGGCTCGCTCGAGCAACAGCTGAAGATCGTCCACGACGCGGGCGTGGGCGCGGTGGAAACGGTCGGCACGCAGAACGTCAGCGCGGTGGAACTCAAGCAACTGCTGGACAAGTATTCGATCAAGGCGATCTCGTCGCACGTGCAACTGGCCGATCTGCGCAAGGACCTGGACGCCGCAGTCGCCTTCAACCGATCGATCGGCAACACCACGCTGGTAGTGCCTTACCTGGACCAGAAGGATCGGCCGACCGATGCCGCGGGCTGGACCGCATTGGGCAAGGAACTGGGCCAACTCTCGAAGCGGGTGCGGGCCAAGGGCATGCGCCTGGCCTACCACAACCACGATTTCGAACTGGTCGACTTCAATGGCAAGACCGGCCTGGAACTGCTGTTCGCCGCGGCCGGCCCCGATCTGCAGACCGAGCTGGACCTGGCCTGGGTCGCGCGCGCGGGCTACGACCCGGCGGTGATGCTGGGCAAGTTCAAGGGCCGCATGTTCGCGGTACACGCCAAGGACAATGCACCGAAAGGCCAGGCCGAGGACGAGGGCGGCTTCGCCGCCGTGGGCCAGGGCGTGCTCGACTGGAACGCGATCCTGCCTGACGCGGCGAGTGCCGGCGTGCGTTGGTACATCATCGAGCACGACCGTCCGCGCGATCCGGCCACGGTCGTCCAGACCGGCGCGGACTACCTGCGTGCACACCTGCCCGCAAGCACACAGCGCTAGCACGCGAAGGAGCCCCGCTTGAAAACGATCCTGACAGCGGCCTTGGTTCTACTGGGGGCGACGCTTGCGACCACGGCGTGGTCCAAGGACGACCCTGCGGCCGGCGCGCAGCTCTATGCCACTAACTGCACGGCCTGCCACGGCGCCGATCGCGCGGGCATTCCAGGCGCGTTCCCCGCGCTCACCGACGTGGGCAAGCGGCTGGAATCGGCGCAGATCAAGGAGAAGATCAGCAAGGGCGGCGGGTTGATGCCGCCCTTTCCGCAGCTGTCGCAACAGGATCTCGACAACATCGCCAGCTTCCTGGCGCAATAGGGCGCAGGCGCCGGCTGCGCGCCGGCACTACAGCTCGCGCACCCAGATGTTGCGGTAGCTGACCTTGGAATCGTGCTCCTGCAGGGAGATCGGCGCGCACGCATGCGGCGCGTACGAAGGCGCGCCGATGTACTCGGTCTTGCCCGACAGGACGGTGTCGTCCTGCACCAGCACGCCGTTGTGCAGCACGGTGATGCGGGCGGGTGAAGTAAGCCCGCCTCCCTGCGAGAAGCGCGGCGCCTTCCAGATGATGTCGTAGGCCTGCCACTGGCCCGGCGCCCGCGAGGCATTCACCAGCGGAATTGCCTGCTTGTAGATCGAGCCGGCCTGGCCGTTGACATAGGTCGGGTTGTTGTAGCTGTCGAGCACCTGCAGCTCGTACAGTTCCTGCAGGAAGATGCCGCTGTTGCCCCGCTGCTGGCCTTCGAAACCGCCGGTCGCGGTGGGCGTGCGCCACTCGACATGCAGCTGAATGTCGCAGAAGCGCTGCTTGGTCCGAATGCCCTTGCTTCCCGGAACCACGGTCAGCGCACCGTCGGCGACGCTCCAGGGCACGCGTCCGCCCTGCTCCGACTCCCAGGCCGAGAGATCCTTGCCATCGAACAGCACGATCGCGTCGGAGGGCGCAGCGCCCGCGGGCGTGGCCACGATCGCGGGCACCGGCTTCCACACTTCGGTCTGCGCCGGATCGCGCGACGGGTCGCCGCTGGCCTGCGCGAACGCAGGCGCCGTGGTCAGCAGGCAGGCCGCCATCAGGAGGGGTCTGGTCATCGTGTTTCCGGGGAAGTGGCGCATGGGCGAGTCGCTGCGGTCCATCAGTTGGTCGCCCAGGCGGGCGTACCGGGGGCATAGGCCAGGTCGCCGTCGTAGCGACCCGGCACGGCGACGTAGCGCAGCACGTCGGTCGCGGCAACCTTCGAGGTGAAGAAGCTGAAGATGGCCAGCTGCTTGATCATCGTGAAGTGATGCGGCATCGCGTCCGCCACTTTGGCGGTGCCGGTATCGGTCATTGCAACGACGTGTTTCCTGGCTTCCGCATCCAGGGCGCGCAGCAGCTCGGTGCGCGCCTGCGGCGCGAGCGACACGAATCGGCCGCCGGCGCGTTTGTCGATCTCGGCCAGGCCGGCGCGGAACGTCGCCTGCTGCTGGGCGGTGTAGCAATCGGTGACGAATTGCGCCATGAACAAGCCGACGCCGGCGTCCTTCGCCCCCGGCGTTGCGGTCCGCGGCAGGATGGTCTCGGCGATCTCGTCCAGCGTGCCGACCTCGGCCGCGGAGAAGGCGTTGTTCGCCCCCTCGGCCGGCGCCTGTGCAAGGCCCAGCGCGGGCAGGCCGATCATGGCCGTACCCGTGGCGGCGACGATCATCTTCAGCAGTTCGCGGCGTTCCATCACAGGTTCCCCGCTTTCAACTCGCGCACCGCGTGGTCCGCTGCCCGTGCGGTCAGCGCCATGTAGGTCAGCGAGGGATTCACGCAGGCGCTGGAGGTCATGCAGGCGCCATCGGTCACGTAGACGTTGGGCGCGTCCCAGACCTGGTTGTGCTGGTTCAGCACGGAATTCTTGCGGTCACGGCCCATGCGCGCGGTGCCCATCTCGTGGATGCCCTTGCCCGGGGCGTAGTCGTCATCGTGCATTTTCACATCCTTCACGCCGGCGGCCTCCAGCATCTCCGCGGCATCGGCGGCCATGTCCTTGCGCATGGCCTTTTCGTTCGCGCGCATGGACACGTCCATCGCCAGCACCGGCAGCCCCCATTTGTCCTTGCGCTGCGGGTCCAGGCGAATCGTATTGTCGTGGTGAGGCAGCATTTCGCCGAATCCGGTCATGCCGATGCGCCAGTCGCCCGGCAGGGTCAGCGCGTCCTTCAGGTCGGCGCCGATGTTCAGTTCTGCGATCTCGCGCGACCAGCCGGTGCGGCTGGCGCCGCCCTGGTAGCCGAACCCGCGCAGGTAGCCGCGCCTGTCCGCGGCGACGTTGCGGAAACGGGGAATGTAGAAGCCGCAGGGACGACGTCCGAAGTAGTACTTGTCTTCGTAGCCCTCGACCCGACCGGAGGCGCCGGCGCCGAAATGATGGTCCATCACGTTGTGCCCAAGCTCGCCGGATGAAGAGCCCAGCCCGCCTTCCCAGACATCGGTGGCCGAGTTCATCAGCAGCCAGCTCGAGTTGAAGGAGGACGCATTGAGGAAGATGACGTTGGCCGTGTACTGGTAGGTCTGTCCGCTCTCGGCATCGATGATCTCCACGCCGCGCGCACGCTTGCGGTCCTTGTCGTAGAGCACTTCCTTGACGATCGAGAACGGCCGCAAGGTCAGGTTGCCGGTCTTCATCGCCGCCGGCAGCGTCGCCGACTGGGTCGAGAAGTAGGCGCCGTAGGGACAGCCCAGGATGCACTTGTTGCGATACTGGCAGTTGACGCGGCCCTGCTCGACCTTGGGCTCGGTGATGTTCGCGGTGCGCGAGTGGATCAGGTGCCTGGTCCCGCCAAAGGCCTTCTTGATCCGCGCGGCCACGTCCTTCTCGACGATGTTCAACGGGATCGGCGGCAGGAACTCGCCGTCGGGCAACACGTCCAGGCCCTCGCGCGTGCCGGCGATGCCGGCGAACTTCTCCACGTAGTCGTACCAGGGCGCGATATCGGCGTAGCGGATCGGCCAATCGGTGGCGATGCCGTCCTTGAGGTTCGCCTGGAAATCCAGGTCCGACAGGCGATAGCTCTGCCGTCCCCACATCAGCGAGCGACCGCCCACGTGATAGCCGCGGTACCAGTCGAAGCGCTTGGTCTCGGTGTAGGGCGATTCCTTTTCGTTGGCCCACATGCCCTGCAGGTTCTCGACCAGGCCGTAGTCGCGCCGCAACACCGGATAGTCGGCCTGCATCGCCTGGGTCGGCCGGTTGTGGTGCGGGAAATCCCACACCTCCTTCATCGCGTTGACATAGTCCTTGACGTGCTCGATGTTGCGTCCGCGTTCCAGCATCAGGACCTTGAGGCCCTTCTCGGCCAGCTCCTTCGCCGCCCAACCGCCACTGATTCCCGAGCCAACGACGATGGCGTCGTAATGATTGTCTGCCATGGGTTCTACTTCACCTGGGTGGATAGCGTTTCAGACGTCGCACAGGCGGATCGCCTCGCGCAGCGAGCCAACGGGATCCGGCGCAGTAGGAATGAATTCCTGCGCCAGATAGCCATCGAAACCGGTCGCGCGGATCGCGCGACAGATGGCGGGATAGTGGAGTTCCTGATCGTCTCCGATCTCGTGCCGGCCAGGCACGCCCGCGGTGTGGTAATGCTTGAAGCAAGCGTGATGCTTGCCGATGGTGGCGATGACGTCGCCCTCCATGATCTGCATGTGGTAGATGTCGTACAGCAGGCCGAAATGCTCCGAGCCGATCCGCCGGCACAGCTCCACGCCCCATGCGGAGTGGTCGCACAGGTAGTCGGGATGATCGACCTTGGAGTTCAGCAGCTCCATCACCAGCACGACCCCGCGCTGCTCCGCATGCCCGAGGATGCGCTTGAGTCCCGCTTCGGCATTGGCCATCCCTTCCTGGGGATCCATGCCGTTGCGATTGCCGGAAAAACAGATGAGGTTGCGATAGCCGGCATCGGCCACCAGGTCGATGTGCCGCGTGTAGCGCTCGACCAGCTGGTCGTGGAACTGGCTACCGGCGAAGCCCTTGTCCAGGCCCATCTCCGCGCCGTTGCACATCGCGCTGTACACGCCATTGGCCTTCAGCGTCGGCCAATCCGCCGGCCCGACCAGATCGATGGCGGCGAAACCGATGCCCTTCACGGTCTGGCAAAGCTGGGCGATCGACTGCTGCGGAAACGTCCAGCGCGCGACGGAATGCTTCAGGTTGCCCTTATGCGGCGCGGCAGCGGCGGCGACAAACGCAGGCAGCATGCTCGCAGCGCCCAGGCCGAGGCTCCCGGCGACAGCGACGCGCAGCGCATCGCGCCGCGTGAACCCCGGGGCCGGCGCCGGTCCGATCGAATGGATAGACATTCGCTTTCCGGCCTCCCAACCGGTCTCAAACGCTGAAGATTTGCCGTGATGCAATCGATTGCACCATAAAGTAGGCAATCGTTTTTTTGCAAGACGCAGTGCACGAAAACCTATGCTGCAAGGCACAACGCGCGTCGCGCCAGCCACTGCAGGGCGGGAGATGGAGTTCGGGCGGCGCAAGGAGATGGACTACCGCGTGTGCAGCGGAAAGGCGGGGATGGCAGCCCGCGAACTACGAATGCGCGCGGGATGAGTGCGCCTTTGACACGTCACGATGGCGACCTGCGCGTCCATCCAAGCGATGGCGCGTCGATTCGCTGTTTGCCATGAAAACTCATTGCGCAAAAGAAAAGCCCCGTAAAAACGGGGGCTCTCTTCAAGATCTTTATCAACACGTGCAACAGGTGTCGCTCAGAAGGGTTGTGTTTACCAAAGATATAAAGAAGCTTACGAGGTCCTTGCTAGACAAAAGTATCCGCCTCACACTCCGGCTCCAGATGTAAATAACTACCGCCAACGGCTGAAAGTTGTTTACACATATGAGAGGGCGCGCCTTGCGAAATCAGGTCAGACACCTCGGTGGGTGTGTCGACCCTGCTCTGCTCCCAGGCTCGGTGGCGGCGATTGTGAAGCGCCGGGCAAAGCTGGCAGGGCTGGAGGGAGACTTCGGGGCGCATAGCCTACGATCGGCATTTGTCACCGAGGCCGGTAAGCAAGGGGTGACGCTGCCTGCATTGATGGCTATGACCGAGCACCGCTCGGTGGCTAGCGTTATTGAGTACTTCCAGACGGGTGCTGCGCAGGACAATCCCGCGGCACGCCTACTAAAATAGACGCTGAGATCATTCGGATCAGCGATCTTGCGCTGCGATATTCTGGAGTATCTGGCACGTTAACTGGCAAAAGGTGCCAGCTTCCGCCCAGGATATCCGGGGCAAACATCCACATACGGCGTCCGCACCCAACGAATTGCCCCTCTCTCGTGGCAGCGCCGCAATCAGATCCTGGCTTGTCCAGGGGCTGCCCCTCTGCGTTCCACTGAAAGCGCGGGTACAAGAAGCGCTCGCCATTTCAGGCGACCAGAAGCTCGCCCGCGGCCCGCGCCTAGTCCAGCGCGTCCGACGCGGGCGTGTACAAACACAAGGAATGAACCCACAGCTCCCGAAGGACGTCGCGCGCGCTAGCCACCCTGATCTTCCTCCGGGCCGATCGAATCCACCCGAACGACGCCTAAACCGCCTCCGTCGAATTCTGTCGACACCCGATCAGGTTGATCAGGTTCCTTCAGCGCGCCGCCGGTGGCGGTGAAGCCTTCGAATCCAGAAACCTACCCATACAACACCAGGCCTGTCGCCGGGAAGTCGAGTAGTCCCTCGGCAGGGAGTCTGAGAGCGAATCCTGGCGTGGACCCTAAACTGCCTGCGAGCGCAATGCACGAACGCTGCCATAATCCACCCGCTAACGTAGAGTCGCGGCTTGCCGCGAACGTCAAATTTGCCTAATCGTGAGGGCGGCTACACCGGAGCCATTACTTTTCATCCGGGATGAGATCCAAATGGATGTCAGTTATAGCGCTGCTCCGGGTTTGACATGCCCGTCCTACTGTTCCAGTGGATAGCTTCAACCAATTGAAAAACGCTCAAAGTACAGCAACCTTGATACAGTTCTAACAAATCGAGAACGGACATCTTTTTGTGAAAGGCCTTCCCTTTCCAGAGGTGATGTCCATTCGAGCATGACGGAGCCAAACTGAACATCGTTTTCGGGAAATAACAGGTGACCTGCCATACCTGCACCGAAAATCGTCGAATGCCGGCTCTCTGCGTCCCGGCATTTTCCTGGTATCCAATCTGATGACCCGGTTCCTCCCCAAGGCGCACGGGCACGCGAACTTCAGGTGCCGGCGAGTTCCAGAGTCATTTTCCCGTACAGGCGCTCGGCAGGAATCTGCTTGTCACGGCAGGCGTCCAGCATCTTGCCGGTCTGCACGATCTGCTCGGACGATTCGTCGTAGTCCAGGCCCATGAAGTACTTGTACCAAGGCTCCATGCCCAATGCATACAGGTAGATCTGCGAAGGCTTGAAGATCTCCGCGATCTCGTAGGCCTGTGCGAAGTCGGATCCGTTCAGGCGCCGCGATTCCTTGATCTTCTTGCTCACCAGCTTGGTGTGCAGGGCGCCGTACAGCCAGGTGTAGGGGGCGCCGACGCATTCCATGCCGATCGCCATCACGTCCATCTCGCCAAGCCAGCGGCCGATATGGCGGTACATGCTCGGGTCCAGATTGGACGAATCGGCTCCCATGAAGATCTTCTTGCCGAGCAATTCGTAGAACCAGGCCGTCTTGGAGCGCACGTTGAGATCGCCGTGTTCGCCGAGGAAGGGCACGCTGACGATGCGCCCGCCAGGCACCGGCAACTCGTCCATGTCGTCCATCTCCATGACATCGAAGCCGAACTGCTTGAGCAACAGGCGCAGCGATGGGTCCGACAGGGTGCCGCCGTTGTTCTTGGGCACCAGGATCTTGCCGATCTTGTGCCGAAGCTGCAGCAGCGATTCGAGATTGGCGTGGTCCTGATGGTTGTGGGTGATGCAGACGTAGTCGATGCGGTCGGGCAATTGGCTGAAACTGATGACTTCGTCGGAGAAGTCCGCACCGCGCGACGCGATGACGGGATCCACGACGATCGACACCTGCGAGGTCTGCAGCAGGAATCCGGCATGCCCGAGATACTGCAGGCGAACGCCGGATTCCACTGGCTGGTTGCGGTGCCCGGGGGGCGTCTCGGTGAACAGCTTGCGATAGTGCAGTCCGCCGGAGACAGTCTTGCCGGCGAACAAAGCATCCAGCGCGGATTCCGTTAGCGGCTGCGTCCGTGCTGCAAACACCGCGTCCAGTAGCGGGTCGTTGTAGTCCACTTCCACGTGCAGGCTGTCGGCGGTGGGCAGGCGCGGCGTGCTCAGCACGAACGGGCGGTCTCCGCGTTCGCCGAGGATGCCGAAGGCAATGCTCTGCAACGACGGCTTGTAGTACGGGCTCTTGTACAGAAGGCTTTCCAGCAGGCGGTATGAAGGGTGATGCTCAAGGTCCATGAAGATCTCGACATAGCCCTTCAACGGCGGCGGCACCTGCGCATACAGGTACTCGATCGATTCGCCGGAGGTATGCGTGCGAAGCAATTCGTCGAGCTGGCGAACCGCGTCGGACAGTTCTACCAGATCCGCGTGCTGTTCGTCGATGCGGGCGACCAAGGCTTTGATGTCGTCGACCTGGTCTTCGTTGCAGTCCAGGAACTCGGCACCGGCCATGCCGGGCTGATTCACCGCCATGATGTGCAGTTTGTAGTTCTTCACGAACGAACTCATGATCCGGCGATGCGTGTTGACCATGTGGCGAGCGCCAGTGACCGGCGGCAGCAGATAAGGCCAGGCATACCATTGGTTGACCAAGGGTTCGAAATACACGTCTTCGCGCAGGTACAATCGGGTTTCGGTGTCCATTTCTCTCGCTTTTCCTTCGCTACTGGAGGCCGGCGGCGCCGACCGGATGCATGTCGTCGATCCAAATCGCCGAACTAGGCGATCGCCCTGCCCCAGGCGCTCGGATGCTGCCCGAAGCGGCCCATCACTTCATGCACGAGCAATTCCTCGTGCGTGTGGATGAAGAAATGCCCGCCCGCGATCTCCCGGAATTCGACAGGGTCGCAGAAACGCTCCTGCCAGGCCTGGATCCTCTCCCACTCGATCCCGTCGGTCGCTCCGTAGAACACCGTGACGGGCATCCGCAGCATCAACTCCGGGGCGTGGCGATAGCTTTCGGCCAGCGCGAAGTCCGCGCGCAGCCCCGGCAGCATCAGCTCGAACAACTCGCTGTCGTCGAAGAGCGCAGCCGGGGTGCCCTCCAGCTCGCGCAGCACCTGCTTGAACTCGGCATTGTCCATCGCCGAATAAGGTCGGGCGAAGATCCGCGTCCATGGTGCGGGACTGGCCGAGAGCAGCAGGCGCTCGGGAACCGGCAAGCCAAGCGATTGCAGGCGGCTCGCCAGCTGGAACGCGACCATGGCGCCGTTGCTGTGGCCAAAGAAGCAGAATGGGCCTTCCGCCAGCAATGGCAGGATCGCGTCGAGCAGGTCGTCCACCAGGCCATCGAGTGAGGCATGAGGCGTTTCCAGCACGCGCGCGCCCTTGCCCGGCGCCTGGATCCCGATCACCTGTACCGAATGCGGCATTCGCGCAGGCCAGCCGCGGAAAAGGTGCCCATGACCACCGGCATAGGGAAAGCAGAACAAACGCATACTCACGCGCGGCCCTGCCGGAAAACGGATGAACCAGGGACTCTTCATAGCACGGCCCCTTCGGACCGGCCGCCTTCGGTGCCGTGCACGCGCGCCATTCCGACCAGTACCTGGCGGTTGCCCGAATAGGTCTCGCGACCATGCGAATACAGCATGTTGTCGAGTAACAAGAGATCGTTGCGCTGCCAATCGAAACGGATCGCATTGCGCTCGTAGAGCGCACGCACCGTGTCCAGGGCTCCAATGTCGATGGGAGAACCGTCGCCATAGTAGGTGTTGCGCGGTAGGCGCCGCTCGCCCATGGTGGTCAGCAGCGCTTCGCGGATCTCGGGGTCCAGATTGGTGAAGTGAAACAGGTGTGCCTGGTTGAACCAGACCTTGTCGCCGCTGTCCGGATGGACGGCGGACGCCTGGTTGATCTGGCAGGTGCGCAGCCCGTCCTCCAGCCACTCGAACGCCAGTTGGTTGGCTTGGCAGAACGCCTCCACGTCCGCCCGGTCGCTGGTCTGGAACACCTCCGTCCAAGGCACGTCGATTTCGGAATAGTTGCGTACGTACATCACCCCGTTGCGCTCGAAACGGTCGCGTAGCGCATCGGGCATCTGCGCATAGACCTTGCGGCTGTCGCAGATCGGCGTGGCGCCTCCGGTCTGCGAGGGGATGGTGCACAGGAAGCCCAGGCGCATCGCCCACCTGTTCGAGTACGAATTCTCGTTGTGCTGCGGAATGACCTGGTCCGGATGGTACTCGGTCGCGGTATACACATTGCCGCGCAGCTCGGTCCTCGGCGTGGACCTGTAGACGTACTGGATCAGGTCTTCGCCGAACAGCGTCGACAAGGCGGTGCCGAATTGCTGGCTGCCCACGAAGGTCAATCCGCGTATCAGCAACGCGCCGTTCTCCATCAGCAATCGTTCGACATGCCCGCGATTCTCCGCGGCCCACTCGGTCGCGCGCACGCCCTCGCCTGCCACGTTCAAAAGCAGGGGCGTGCCCTGCACATCCTGCAGATCTTCGATGCCGATGTCTGCCAATCTTGTCATTGCCCCTCTCTCCCTATGGCGCCGGTCCCGGCCGGCGGCGTCCATTTCGCTCGTCTGCCGCGGATCGCGGCTCTGCAACAGCACACCGTCACGACGCCCGAGGCGCCGTCATTCGTAGCGCAGCGCCGCCCCCGGCTCGTACAACACGGCACGGCGCGTGGCGATAAAGATCGCCACCAGCACCAGCGCCGAGACGCAGGCGGCCACGCCCAGCCCGATCGATACGAGCACCCATGGTCCCACCGTGACGAACCTCGACACCGCGAGCAGGATCGCCGCGGAGAGCAACAGGCTGATCGCCAGACCCACTCCCAGTTGTCTAGCGCCCTGCTTCAGGAACAGCGCGATGATGTCGCGGTCGCGCGCGCCGATGGCGCGGCGCAGGCCGATCTCGTTGGTACGCTGCACTACGGCGTTGCTGCTCAATCCATAGATACCGGTCATCGCCAGCAGCATGGCGAAGATGCCGCAGCGCACGAACAAGTCCGTCATCGTGGTTGCCATCAGGGTCAGCTGGCGCAGCACTTCTTCGTAGCTGGTGATTCTGGCCGGCGCCATGTAGGGATCTATGCCGGCGACAGTCCGATAGATGGCACTGCGCGCCGCATCGACGTTGCCGTAGTGCCGGATCAGTACGGCGGCTTCCTGCAGCGGCACCTGCGGCAGCGGCACATACAGCGAGGCGAAGCTGCTCGATGTGGTCTTGAGCAGGTCGCCCCGACGGGCATCGCTCACCACCCCGATCACGATGCGGTCGACCGGCTCCACACCCTGCTGCATGATGCGCACGCGTTGGCCCAGCGCCCCCGATACCGGCCACTGCGCCTTGGCCATGCTGGCGCTCACCACAACGGTCTTCAAGCCGGTCGCGTTGTCGCGAGTGTCGAAGTAACGCCCTTCGATCAGGCGTACCCCGATCGGCTGCCGGGCCTCCGACGCGACGACCAGCGTGGCTTTGGGATAGTCGCTTTCGCGCGGATACTCGGTTCCATCCACGCCGAAGCGCACCTGCCCGACTTCCTGCAGCACGCCTGCGGTCTCGATCTCGGGATTGTGGCGCAGATCGGCGATCAGCCGCTCGTAGAACTGAAGCTGCTTCTGCGGAGTGTTGTAGGACTCGCCCGTCAGCTCCACCGGCATGTTCAACAGGTTGGTGGTGTCGATGCCGAAATCGATACGCGCCGCATGATAGGCGACGATCGCCATGACGCTGCCGATCACCATCACCACGGAAATCAGCACGATCTCGACGATCACCAGGATCCGCGATACGCGTCCGCTGCGCCGTCCTTGCGAGCCGCGGGTGCCGTCGCGCAACAGCGCGCTGGAACTGATGTTGGTCGCGCTCCAGGTCGGGATCACCGAAACCAGGAAGATGGCCAGGCACACGAAGCCCAGTGCCGACAGCACCGCGCCGGTGTCCAGGCCCCAGTCCCACCAGAACGGCAGGTCACCCTGGAAGGTTGAGGCGAGGAACTGGTTGCTCGCGCTCAATGCCCAACCCGCAAGCGCCAGCGCCAGGACGCCGCCGATCACGCAGATCAGCGCACTTTCCATCATCATCTGCAGAACCAGGCGCGTGCGTGGCGCGCCCAATGCGACGCGCACGGCGATTTCGCGGATGCGCTCGTTGGTACGCGCCAGCAGCATGTTGCCGACGTTGACGCAGGCCAGCAGCAGAATGAAGATCGACACCACGTTGAGCACTGCGAAGACGAAGGCGCCTTCCGGACCGGTCTGCGCGGACTGGAAGGTGTCCACGCGGATGTCGTCCAGCAGCGCATCGTCGCCTTCCCGGCGCGGATAGTTCTCGTAGGTGGCGCGCAGCAGCGTGGTCAGGTCGGCCTCGGCTTCGTTGCGCGAGACATCCGGGCGCAGGCGCGCGTAGGCGTTGAACGAGGACACGCCATAGGTCGTCGGATTGAGCTCGCGCTGCGTGAGCGGCAGCCAGATCTCGGAACTGATGGGGAACATGAAACCCTTCGGCATCACCCCCACGATCCGCGTGGCGCGTCCGTTGATCTCCACCACCTTGTCCACGATGTCCGGATCGGCGCCGTACACCGAGCGCCATATCTTGTGCCCGATCACCGCCACCGGCTCGGCTCCGGACACAGCGTCTTCCGGCAGAAAGCCCCTCCCTAGCGCGGGCTGCGTGCGCGCGAACTGGAAGATGCTCCACTCGGCGAAGGTCGCCTTCACGCTGCGGCTGGCATCGAGTTCGCTGATCACCGAGCGGCCGGTCTGGTATGCCGCGACCCCGCCGAGCGAGCGCGTGTGGCGCAATTGCGCGAGCTCGAATGCGTCGATCAAGGCGGTCCGGCCGTCCTTCTTGCCGAGCACCCTGACCATGGTCTCGCTGGCCGGGATCGGCAGCGCCTTGTACATCATGGTGTTCAGCACCGAATAGGTATAGATGCTGATCGCCAGGCCGCCGGCCAGCACGAGCACGGTCAACAGCGTGAACTGCGGCGTCTTCAGCAAAAGACGCAAGGCATAGCGCAGGTCGGAGAGGAAGGACATTCGGGTCCTCAGCCTGCGGCCCGCGCCGCCGAATCGGAGAGGATCCGTCCATCCAGAAGATCGACCTGGCGGCTCGCCCGCGCAGCGTATTCCGGATTGTGGGTGACCAGGCAGATCGTGGATCCTTCCGCGTGCAGGCCTTCCAGAAGTCCTGTCACCGTTTCGGCGTTCTTCGAGTCGAGGTTGCCTGTCGGCTCGTCGGCCAGGATCAGCAGCGGGCTGGCCACCACCGCCCGCGCGACGGCCACGCGTTGCTGCTGACCCCCGGAAAGCTGCGAGGGGAAGTGTTTCGCCCGATGCGACATGTCGACCCGGTGCAACGCGCGTTCCACCATCGTCGCGACCTCATGGGCGCCGAGGTCGCGGCGATAGGACAGCGGCAATGCGACATTTTCCGAGACGGTCATGTCGCTGATCAGATTGAACGACTGGAACACGAATCCGATTTCGCGGTTGCGGATGCGCGCGCGTTCGTCGCGACCGATGGTGGATACGTCATGCTCACCGAGCAGGTAGCGTCCGGCGGTCGGCGCGTCGAGCAGCCCCAGCAGCGACAGCAGCGTGGACTTGCCGCAACCGGACGGCCCGGAGAACGCCACATATTCCCCGCGCCTGACGGTAAGGTCGATGTGGTCCAGGGCGCGCGTCTCCACCTCGTCGGTGAAGAAGGATTTGCGCAAGCCCTGCAGCTGGATGAGCGGTTCGCTGTCAGACATGGCTGATTCCGCCTACTTGACCGAGATCTTGTCGTGGCTGCTCCAAGCCGACGAGTCGGACACGATGACCTGATCGCCCGGCTGCAGCCCGCCCAGCACTTCGATATAGCGCGTCGATGCGCGTCCGAACTGCACCGAGCGGCGCGAGGCCTCGCTGCCATCGAGTCGGTATAGCTCGACCTTCCCCTGGCTCTTGGCGAAAGGCGGGCGTTCGACGAATAGCGCGTTGCGCTTCTTCTCGATGTCGATGATGCCTTCCACGCTCAGGTCGGGACGGGCCTCCGGCGGCATCTTGCCGGTCAGCACGACTTCGACCTTGACCACACCGTTGGTCGCCGACGGCGCGATGCGCGCCACCCGGCCGGGAATCTTGCTGGTGCGGGTATCGACCACCACCGTTTGCTGGAGCGCGACGTCGTTGATCTGGAAGTCCTGCACGTCGAGCAGGGCGACCAGGTCATCCTGGCGGGCGATCTGGCCGGCCTGGGTGCCTGCGGTCACCCGCTGCCCGAGCTGCAGCGACATCTGCTGCACCACGCCGTCGATGCCGGCACGGATGGTCAGGTCGTCGATTTGCTGCTGAATGAGGTCCTTGGATTTCTCCAGCTTCGAGACGACCGAGACATTGGCCTCGGTCGTCGCCGCCAGGCTTTCCTGCATGCGCTTCACCCGTTCGGTCTGCGCTTCGATCTTGTGGAAGTTCTGCTCCATCACGATCCTGGATTGCTCGGCGGTGATGCGGGACACGATCTTCTGTTCGACCAGCTTCTTCTCGGCGTCGTACTTGACCTTGACGCTGAGATAGTCGAGTTCCGCGTTCTTCGCCTCCGAGCGCAGGTCGGCCAGCTGCGAGCGCAACATCGATTCGGCCGCGCGGTTCTGCTTTATCTGGGCATCGATTTCCCATTGCGCCTGCAGCAGCTGCTCGTTCAGGCGCGGATTGCTCAGGATGGCAACGACATCGCCTTTCTTGACCGCCGCGCCGGCCTCGACGTTGATGCGTTCGACCAGGCCGTCCACATTCACGGCCAACAGGTGGATGTCCTTGGGCACCAGCACGCCGATGCCGCGGACCTGGACCGAGAAGTCGCCGCGCTGCACCGTGCCGATCACGACGTCATCCTTGTCCACCGAGTACGCAGCGCTGCCGAACCCGGTTCGGGTGAGAACGACCACCACCACCAGCGCGGCGGCGACGCCCCACACCCACCGCTTGCGGAACCATTGCTTGGTGCCGCTAGACTTTCTTGCAATATCCATGCTTGTGGTTCACCTGGTGATTGGCTGCCTGGATCGGCGACGCGTGTGGAAGTGAGGGATGTCCCCGCCGGTGTCCCCGACCGGCGGCGCTTGCACGACGCGCAAGGCGAAACGGAAAAGGCGCTTGTTCGAGCTCATACCGGCAGCTCGTGCTGGATGCGTCGGTCCGCCTGCCGGGCTGCGATCAGGTCCGCCAGACCTGGCGCGTGATCGGCCGACAACAACGACAGATGCCCGCCCTCGGCAACGTGCATCTCGACCTGCGCAGCCGCATATGCGCCATAGTGCTCGGCCAGTTCGCCAGACGGCAGGCGCGCGATCGCACCCTCGCGCGCCAGAATCGAAACCACCGGTCCGCCGAAACGCCCGCTCGGGCCGTAGTGGCGGTGGATCGCCAACTGCGCCCGGAACACGTCCAGCAACCCGCGCGGCACGGCTACCTGCGGAGCCACGGCGACGCCTTGCTGTTGCAAGCGTTGCAAGAAGAAGGCATGCAATCGCTGCTCGTCGTCGAATCCCTGCATAGGCTGAACGTCCTCCGCATTGGCTCCAAGCATGCGTGCCAGGTAGCCGCCCAGCGAATGTTCGGCGCATTGGGCCTCGCGCAGGTAGACACCGCTATCGATCAGCGTCAGTTGCACCTGGTGACCGCGCATCTCGAGCAGGCGCGCCATCTCGAAGGCGACGGCGCCTCCATAGGAATGGCCAGCCAGCAGGTACGGTCCCTGCGGCTGGCAGGCAAGCAAGGCCCGCAGGTTCAGCGCGACCGTCTCCTCCATGGAACGACTTGGCGGCATCGCCCCGTCCGTGCCGCAAGGTTCGAAGACCCGCAGCGCGAGCCGTCCCTGCAATGCCTTGGCCAACGGTCGGTACGCAACCGCGGTGAGGCCGGCGGCGGGGACGCAGTAAAGCAAGGGGACGCCAGGCGTGGCATCCAGCTGCACCAACGGGTCCCAGTCGCTGTCACCGCGAACCAAGACATCGTCCACATGCCGGGCCAGATCGACAAGAAGCGGATGGCGGAACAGGTCGCGGATGTGCAGCCTGACCTGGAACTGTTCCGACAGCATCGCCATCAGTCTGATCGCGAGGACCGAATGCCCTCCCAGTTCGAAGAAATCGTCAAAGCGGCTGACGCACGGCAGGTTCATCAAGTCCGTCCATAGTTTCGAGATCGCACGCTCGGTGTCGGTGACCGGTTCCGCGTAGTCACGCAGTGTGACGTCGGCACGATCCGGTACCGGCAAGGCGCGCCGATCGAGCTTTCCATTTCCCGTCAGCGGCAACGCGGCGAGCGCCACGAATGCCTTCGGTACCATATAGTCTGGCAGCTCTTCGATCAACGTCTGGCGCAGCAGCGATATGTCGACCGTAGCGCCGGCTTCGGCCACGACGTAGGCGACCAAGCGTTTTTCTCCGGGCCCATCCTCGCGCGCCAACACCGTCACCTCGCGGACTTCCGGCATACGCGCCAGGCGTGCTTCGATCTCTCCCAGTTCGATGCGGAATCCGCGGATCTTTACCTGGAAATCGTTGCGGCCCAGGTAGTCGATCTCCCCTGCCGCGGTCCATCTGGCGAGGTCGCCGCTGCGGTATAGCCGCCCGTGCGTTCCGGACGCATCGAATGGGTTGCGGACGAACCGCTGCGCGTTCAACTCCTCGCGATTCAGGTAGCCGCGCGCGACACCGCTGCCGCCCACGTATATTTCACCGGCGACGCCGATCGGGGTCGGCTGCATCCGTGGATCGAGGATGTAGACATGCATGCCCGGAATCGGCCGCCCTATCACGCTGCCCCCCCGGCCGAAGATGTCCTCCAGGCGCAGGTCGCGAAGCGTGACGTGCACCGTGGTTTCGGTGATCCCATACATGTTGACCAGCCTGGTTCGGCCGATGTCGTTGCGTTCGGCCCAGGGACCGAGCGTCTTCGGATCCAGCGCTTCGCCGCCAAAGATCACCGTACGCAGGAAATGCGTTTGCCCGCTGCAGGCCTGGGCCACGCTCAGTTGGCGGAATGCGCTCGGCGTCTGGTTCAACATCGTGACGCGTTCGCGGCACAGCAAGGCGTAGAAATCGTCCGGGGACTTGGCGCACTCGTCCGACACCACGACCAGGCGCCCGCCATAGGCCAGCGCCCCCCAGATTTCCCAGACCGAGAAATCGAACGCGAAGGAATGGAACAGGCTCCAGGTCTCGTCTGCACCGAACCGGAAATGGTCCTCGGTCGCAGCGAGCAGGCGCGAGACCTGGCGGTGCTCCACCTGGACGCCCTTGGGGGTGCCGGTGGAACCGGAGGTATAGATCACGTACGCCAGGTGCCCTGCATCGAGCCCGGGCACGTTCGGGTTGTCCTCGGCATGGCGCGCGAGTCCGGCTTCGTCGTGCAGATCCAGCCTGGCCACCATGGTTGGCGGTAACGAATGGCCGGGCCCCTGGGCGGCGACCAGCGCCACCGGCATGCTGTCCAGGATCAGCCAGTGCAGTCGCTCCTGCGGATACGCCGGATCCAGCGGCACGTATGCCCCGCCCGCCTTCAGAATGCCGAGCAGGCCGGCCAGCAGGTGCGGACCGCGCGGCGCGCACAGCGCGACGCGGTCGTCCGGCTTGATGCCCATGGCGATCAAGCCATGCGCGACACGATTCGCGCGCCGGTTGAGTTCGCCGTAGCTCCACCGGGAATCGCCAAACGTCACTGCCACGGCGTCCGGCTGCTCGGCGGCGCGTGCCTCGAACAGGCGGTGCAACGGCAGGTCTGCCGGACAGCCGTGCGGGATGTCGCCAAGCCTGGGCAGCAGCGCCGCGCGCGCCTCGTCGTCGAGCAGCGGCAGCGCATTCACCGAGGTTCCCGGCGCGTCGAGCAAATGTGCCACCAGTACCTGGAACGCGTCGGCCATGCGCTCGATCGTGTCCCGCTCGAACAGACCGGTCGCGTACACCCAGCGGATGTGGATGCCAGCGTCCGTCTCGGTCATGTGCAACTCGAGGTCGTAGCGACATTGCTGCGCATCGCTGCGTAGCGGGCTCAGGTCCAGGCCGGGCAGAACGAACTGGCTTTCCTCGTGGTTGTGCAAGGTGAAGCTGATCTGATACAGCGGCGAATGGCTGAGAGAGCGCTCCGGACGCAGGGTCTCCACCAGCATCTCGAACGGCACATCCTGGTGCGCGTATGCGTCCAGGATCGTCGTCCGGGCGCGTCGCACCACGTCGAGGAAGCCGGGATCGCCGGAGAGGTCGGTGCGCAATACCAGGCTATTGATGAAGAAGCCGATCAGCGGTTCCAGTGCCCTCTGCGTGCGTCCGGCGACCGGGGTGCCGATCACGATGTCGGTCTCCCCGCTCCAGCGCCCGATCAATACCGCCAGCGCCGACTGCAGCACCATGAACAGGCTCGCCTGGTTGTCGAGTGCGAGTTGCTTCAAGCGTTTCAGCGACGATGCATCCAGGCGCCGGGCGACATGGTCGCCGTCGAACTGCTGCAGCGGGGGCCGCGGCTTGTCCAGCGGTAGCGCGTGCACCGGCGGCAGGCCGGCCAACGCGGCGTGCCAATAGTCGAGTTGCGTCCGCAGTGCGCCGCTGTGCTCCAGCACACCGCGCTGCCAACTGGCGTAGTCGCCGTACTGGACCCTCAGCGGCGCCAAGGCGACCGGCTCGCCGCAACGGAATCCCGCGTACAACGCGGCGAATTCCCTGCCAAGAACGTTCATCGACCAGCCGTCGGAGGCGATGTGGTGCGTGGACAGCAGCAGCGCATGGCCGGCATCGTCGAGGCGGACCAAGGTGCAGCGCAGCATCGGGTCTGCGGTCAGGTCGAACCCACGCGCGGCCTCCGCGCGCACGATCCGGTCCAACGCCGCCTCGCGCGCCTCATCCGCCAGAGGGGAAAGGTCGTGGTAGCCGATGGCCTGCGGCGAAGGCGGATGCACGATCTGCACCGATTCGCCATCCTGGATGGCGAAGGTGGTGCGCAGGACCTCATGGCGCGCGATGATCGCGTCGATGGCCTGTTGCACGGCGTGGTCGTCGAGCGTTCCGGTCAGGCGCACGCCGAAACGCATGTTGTACTGCGCGCTGCCACCGCCCAGCCGGTCGATGAACCAAAGCCGTTGCTGCGAGAACGACAGCGGCAATGGACGGTCGCGCACCGTTGCGACGATGGTTGGCGGTGCATCGCGGTTCGCGACGGCATCGACGTGGCGGGCGAAGCCGGCGATGGTGGGGTGTTCGAACACGGCGCGGATCGGGATATCGCGGCCGAATTCCTCGGCGACGTGGCTGATCACTTGGGTCGCCAGCAGCGAATGGCCGCCTATCTCGAAGAAATTGCTTTCCGCACTGATCCGCTCCTGCTTGAGGACCCGTTGCCAGATCGACGCCACGCGTTGCGCGGTGTCGCCGTCGGGTGCGATGAACTCTTGCTTTGCGGCGTAATCGGGCTGCGGCAGGGCCGCCTTGTCCACCTTGCCGTTGCGGTTCAGCGGCAGCGCCTCCATGACCATGACAGCCACCGGCACCAGGTAGTCCGGAACCCGAGCGCGCATGTGCTCGCGCAATTCGCGCCCGGCATGCGCCCAGGCGTCGCCCGCCGGCACGACGTAGGCGACCAGGCGCGCATCGCCGGTTTCGTCGCGCACGATCGCGACCGCCTCGCGCACCCGTGGGTGCGCGAGCAGATGCTGTGCGACTTCGCCCAGCTCGACGCGGAAGCCGCGGATCTTGACCTGGTCGTCGGCACGGCCGAGGAACTGCAACTCGCCGCCCGGCAGCCAGCGCACGAGATCGCCTGTGCGGTATAAGCGGCCGCTGCCTTCCGGATGTGGCATGAAACGTTCGGCCGTCAAGGCAGGGCGTCCGAGATAGCCCAGCGCCAGGCCGGCGCCGCCCAAGTGGAGCTCGCCGGGCACCCCCAGCGGCTGCGGCTGGCCGCATGCATTGAACACGTGCGCCTCGACGTTGGGCAGCGCACGGCCGAGGGTAACCGGGGACTGGGGTACGATCTCCGCATGCGTGGCGGCCACCGCCGCTTCCGATGGGCCATAGGAATTGACCACGCGGCAGCGCTCGGCCCAGCGCCAGGCGAGACCTTCGTCGCAGGCTTCGCCGGCGACGATCAACAGCTGCAATGCGTAGTCGCGCTCGAGCGGCATCTGCGCCAGCAACGCCGGCGGAATGGCCGCGTGGGTGATGCGCTCTCGTACCAGCAAGGCCGACAGGCGCTGCACCGAATGGCGGTCGTCCTCGCTGCAGATGTGCAGGCTGCCGCCATGGGCCAATGCCAGCAACCATTCGAATACGCCGCCATCGAAGCTGATCGAGCCGAATGCCAGCACCCGGCTGGCGGGCCCGACCGCCAGTGCCTGGCGCTGGTACAGCGCAAGATTGACCAGTCCGCGATGGGTGTTGAGCACGCCCTTCGGCACGCCGGTCGAGCCGGAGGTGAAGACCGCGTAGGCCGCATGCGCGGGATCGACTCCGGTATCGGTCGGATCGGTCTGCGGATACCCCGCCATCAGCGGCGTGCGCAACTCGGCATCCAGCAACAGCAAGGTGCGTTCGGCCAGGAGCGCCAACGCCTCCAGCACGCTGGCATGGGCCAGGACATGCTCCACCTCGCCGTCCACGAGCATCGCTTCCACCCGCTCCTGCGGGTAGGCCGGGTCCACAGGCAGATAAGCCGCGCCCGACTTGAGGATGCCGAGCACGCCCACGAGCATGTCGAGCGAGCGCTCGACGCACAGGCCGACTCGCTGCCCTGGCCCCACGCCCTCGCCGCGCAGCCAGTGCGCGACACGGTTGGCTTGGGCGTTGAGCGCGCTGTAGCTGATGCACTCGCCTTCGAAGGTCGCGGCGATCGCCTGCGGATCGGCCGCCACCTGTTGTTCGAACAGGACATGCGCGCAGACGTCGGGCAATTCCTGCAACTGCGGAACCGCCCACTGCGCGATCGCCAGGCGGTCGCTTTCCGGCAGCAGCGGCAGCGCCATCGCCGGCTGGTCCGGCGCCTCGGCCATCGCAGCGAGCACGGCGAGATAGCTTTCGGCCATGCGCTCGATGGTGGCGGCGTCGAACAGGCTGGTTGCGTATAGCCAGCGGAACTGCAAGCCGTATTCGTCCTCGGTCACGGCCACGTGCAGATCGAGATCGATGCTGTGAGTGTCGTTGGACAACGCGGTGATCGCCAGCCCGGGCAGGCTGAGCGTGCCGCGCTCGTGGTTCTGCAGCGCCAGTACCACCTGGAACAGCGGCGCATGGCTGAGGTGGCGTTCCGGCCGCAGGGTTTCCACCAGCATCTCGAACGAGGCGCTCTGGTGCGCGAACGCATCGAGCACGGTCCGGCGCGCGCGCGCGAGCAGCGTATGCACGTCGGGGTTGCCCGATAGATCGAACCGCAACGCCAGGCTGTTGATGAAGAATCCGATCAACGGTTCAAGCTCCCGCCGCGTGCGGCCGGCCACCGGCGAGCCGATCACCACGTCCGTCTCGCCGCTCCAGCGGCCGAGCAGCAGGGCCAATCCCGCCTGCAGCGCCATGAACAAGGTGGCGTCATGGTCAAGGGCGAGGCGGCGCAGTCGTTCAAGCTCCGGGCGCTGCATCCGGCGCACCACCTTTCCGGCGCGATAGTCCTGGCGCGCCGGGCGTGTCCTATCGAGCGGCAAGGCATGCACCTGCGGCAGCTGCGCCAGTTGCCCCTTCCAATAGTCCAGGTCCCCGGCGATGGCCCGCGCCTGTTCCGGCGAACGCTGCCACGCGGCATAGTCCGCGTATTGCACATCCAGCGGCGTCAAGCTCGCCGCCTCGCCGCGGGCCTGGGCGGCATAGACCGCGACGAATTCGCGGACCAGCAAGCCCTTCGACCAGCCATCGGAGGCGATATGGTGCACGGTGAACAGCAGCGCATGTTCCTGCGGCGCGAGCGCGATCAAGGTGCAGCGCAGCACCGATCCACTGCCAAGGTCGAAGGGCATGCGCGCGTCGTCGCGGCTCAAACGCTGCAGTTCCTCGGCGCGATGCGCATCGTCGAGCCGCGACAGATCGATGGCCGTGATCGAGACCGGCGCAGGCGGATGCACGATCTGGACCGCGTCACCGTCGCGTTCGGCATAGGTCGTCCGCAACACCTCGTGGCGCGCGACCAGCGCGTCGAGCGCACTCTGCAGCGCCGCGGTATCCAGCTCGCCGACGATCCGCAGCGATGTCGGCAGGTTGTATTGGGTGCCGCCTTCGAAGCGACTGACGAACCATAGCCGTTGTTGCGCCAGCGACAACGGAATCCCGCCTGAGCGCGATGCGCGCGGGATCGGTGCCTGCGCCGCCTCGGTCTGTGCGTCGATGCGCTGCGCGATGTCGGCGAGCACCGGCGCCTCGAACACCATCCGTACCGACACGGCTTTGCCGGTCCGCGCGGACAAGGCGCTGGCCATGCGCGTCGCCAACAGCGAATGCCCGCCGATCTCGAAGAAGTTGTCCCCGCTCCCGACCCGCGCGAGCTTGAGCAACTCGCACCACACCTGCGCGACGGTGGACTCGGTCGGCGTGCGGGCGGGCGCATAAGCGCCCGCTGCCGGCTCCGGCGCCGGCAGCGAGCGGCGGTCGACCTTGCCGTTGGCCGTCAACGGCAGGCGCTCCATCACCACGTAGGCGCTCGGCTGCATGTACTCGGGCAGCCATGCGCGCAATTCGGCTCGGACCGCGGCCGCCACGTCTTCGCCGGCCGTCTGCGCCACCAGATAGGCGACCAGCCTTCCCTCCTCGCCGCCGCCATGCACCGTCACCACCGCGTCCTTGACCCGCGTACTGCGCAACAGGCTGGCCTCGATTTCGCCCAACTCGATACGGTAGCCACGCACCTTGACCTGATGGTCCAGACGGCCCAGGCATTCGATGGCGCCGTCGGCGAGCACGCGTCCGAGGTCGCCGGTGCGGTAGAGGCGCTCGCCGAACGCCATACCGAAGTCGTGGCGAACGAACTTGTCGGCGGTGAGTGTCGCGCGCCCGGGATAGCCCACCGCGAGGTTGGCGCCAGCCACGCAGATCTCGCCGGGCATGCCCGGCGGCACCGGGCGCAAGTGCTCGTCCAGGACCAACAACGCGCTGTTGGCGATCGGCTTGCCGATGGGAATGCTGCCGCGCGGTTCGTCGTCGCCCACGACGTGGAAGCTGACGTCCGACATCGTCTCCGTCGATCCGTACAGGTTGCACAGCACGACCCCCGGCAGCATCGACCGTATGCGCCTGGCGATGCCCGGGCGAAGCGGCTCGCCGCTGACGAACCAGTAGCGCAGTCCCGACAGCAGCGTCGCCGCCTCAGGCAGCTCGGTCAGCGCACGCGCCAACGACGGCGCGGTGACGATCCGCGTCACCCTGTGCTCCGCGAGCAGGTGCGCGAACGCGGCCAGGTCGGACACTGTCTGCGCGTCGACGATCAGCAGCGGGCGCCCGGCGGCCAGCGGGACCGCGAGCTCCCACACCGCGCGCACGAAGGCCGTGCTGGTGATCAGGCAGCAGACTTCGTCTTCTGCGAACGGGAACGCTTCGAGCATCCACGCCACGCGGTTGCGCAACGCCCCATGGGTACCGAGCACGCTCTTGGGCTGGCCGGTGGAACCGGAGGTGAACAACAGGTGCGCGCCATCGCCGGCCTGCAGGCGCGGAAGTTCTGTCGCAGACTCGGACGCCGGGCTGCTGCGCGCCCCGAGCGCGATCACCGGGACGATGCCGTCGGCACGTTCGCGCAAGCGCGGCTGGACCAGCACCGCGCGGGCCTCGGCGTCGCGCAGCATGTAGTCGATTCGTGCCTGGGGCAGATCCGCCGCCAGCGGCAGGTAGACCATGCCGGCATTGAGGCAGGACATTACCGCCACCGCATAGTCGATACCGCGGTCGGCAAGGATGCCGACCGTTGCGCCCGCGGCAATACCCAGCCCCTGCAGTTCCGACGCCAAGGATCGCGCTCGGGCATCGAGCGTGGCGTAGTCGATCCGGTCATGTCCGTGCATCAATGCCGTCGCGTCCGGCATGGCCTGGGCATGCGCGTGAACGCGCTCGTGCAGCAGCGCCGCGTCATAGTCGCGCGGCGTCGGCGCGGCCTGTGCGACGGTGGCGCGCCGGCCGGCTTCCGAGAGCAGTGCGTAGTCGAGGATGCGCGATTGCGGCGCGGCGATCGCCTGGCGCAGCAGTTCGCAGAAGCCGGCGTCGAGGCGTTGCACGGTGGCGGCCTCGAACAGCGAGGAGCGATACGACCACTTCAGCAACAGGCGGTCATCGCAGTGGCGCACGTACAGGGTCATGTCCGCCTTGGACAGCGATTCAGGCGCCTCCGAGCCGACCGCGCTCGCCGCCATTCCCTCCACGGCCGATGGATCGTCCTGCACCGACTCGAACACGTTGAGCAGGATCTGGACCAACGGGTTGTAGCTCAGGCTGCGCGCCGGCTTGAGCTCGTCGACCAGGGTCTCGAACGGGATCTCCTGGTGCGCATAGGCCTCCAGCGAATCGCGGCGGCAGTGTTCGAGCAATGCATCGAACGGCGGATTGCCATCGAGCTCGGTCCGCAGCACCAGCGTGTTCACGAAAAGGCCGATCAATCCTTCCAGGTCCCGGTGCACGCGGCCCGCCACCGGGGTGCCGAGCACGATGTCCTGTTCGCGGCTGGCGCGCCCGATCAGCATGGAGAAGATGGCGCGCATCAACACGAACAGGGTGATGCCGCGCTGCGCGCAGAAGGCGCGCAGCGCTGCGGTATCGCCGGCATCGAGGAACTGCAGATGCACCTTGCCGGAGAAGTCCTGCTGCGCAGGGCGCGGCCGGTCCAGCGGCAGGCTGTGCAGCCAGGGAATTCCGGCCAGGCGCTGCCGCCAATAGTCCAGATCTGCGCGCATGCCCCCGCCCTGCAGCCGGTGGCGCTGCCAGAGCGCGTAATCCGCATATTGCACGGGCAGCGGCGCCAGCGCCGGGGCGCGTCCGTCGCGGAACGCGCCATAGAGTTCCACCAGTTCGCGAGCGAGCACGCCGTTGGACCAGCCATCGGACGCGATGTGGTGCACGGTGAGCAGCACCACCGTTTCGTTCTCGCGCAGACGCAGCAGCGCGCAGCGCAGCACGGGGTCGGTCGCCAGATCGAACGGCCGCACGGCCTCCTCGCGCCTCAACGCCTGCACGCGGGCCTCGCGTGCGACATCCTCCAACTCGCGCAGATCATGCACCGTCAGTGGCGAGGCCGACGCGGCAAGGATCTGCTGGACGGGTCCGTCTTCGTGCTCAATGTAGACGGTCCGCAGGATCTCGTGGCGCTCGACCAACGCATCGAGGGCGCGCTGGAACAGCGCCGGCTCGAAGGCGCCGCTCAGGCGCAGCGCGCTCGGCATGTTGAACTGTGCGCTGCCGCCCTCCAGGCGATCGACGAACCACAGGCGTTGCTGTGCGAACGACAGCGGCAGCGGCACGCCGCGCTTGACCACTGAAATACTCTGCCCGGGCGTGTGCGCTTGCGCGTCCAGGTGCGCAGCCAGCTCCTGCAACGTGCTGTGCTCGAAGACGGCGCGCACCGGCAGGGGCTTGCCGAACTCGCGCGCAATCTCGCCGACCAGGCGCGTGGCCAGCAGCGAGTGGCCGCCCATCGCGAAGAAGTTGGCTCCGCGGTCAATGCGTTCGCGCTTCAGGATGCGCTGCCACAGCGCGGCCATGCGTCGCTCGGTGTCGGTGGTCGGCGCTTCGCTTACGGCCGTGCCATCGTCCTCCGCCGGCACCGGCAATGCCCTGCGGTCGACTTTCCCGTTGACCGTCAACGGCAGTGCGTCCAGCGCCACGATCGCTGTCGGCAGCATGTAGGCCGGCAGCGCGTGCGCAAGCGCCGCACGCAGCCCGGCGATGCCTTCGGCGGCGAACGTCGGCTCGACGTAGCCGACGATGCGAGCGGTCTCGCCCTCGCCGATCAGCCGTACAGCCGCGCGGCGCACGCCCGGCGCGCCGGCCAGATGATGCTCGATCTCGCCGAGTTCGATACGGAAGCCGCGCAGCTTGACCTGGTCGTCGGCACGGCCGAGAAATTCCAACTGCCCGTCTGCGCGCCAACGCACACGATCGCCGCTGCGGTAGACCCGTTCGGCGGCGGCGAACGGATCCTCCAGGAAGCGCTCGGCGGTCAGGCCCGGCTGCCCGAGATAGCCGCGGGCCACGCCCGCGCCGCCGATGTACAGCTCTCCTGGAACGCCAAGCGGCACCGGTTGCAGCGCGGCATCCAGCACGTAGAGCACGGTGTTGTCCATCGGGCGGCCGATGGGAACCGTCCTCGCCAGGGCCCCGAGGTTGGCGCTGACGTCGTACCAGCAACAGCCGACCACGGTTTCGGTGGGGCCATAGTGGTTGTATATCCGCGCTGCCGGGAAGCGCGCCTGCAGCGCTCGCGCGGTTTCCACCGCGAAGCGCTCGCCGCCGATCACGAAGGAGTGCGCTTGCGGCAGCGGCACTTCGTCCAGCAGATATAGCAGGCCCTGCACATGCGATGGGGTCAGCCGCAGCAGGCGGTTGTCGCAGTCGGCAGCGGCAAGCCGCGCGGCGAGCGCGGACAGAGCGTCGTCCTCGGCCAGCATTTCGACGCTGTCGCCCGCCAGCAGCGGCACGAACAGCGTCGGCAAGGTCAGGTCGAACGCCGGCGAGGTGGCGACGAACGAGCCCGACAACCCCGCGGCGTAGTAGCCCGCGCGTGCGAACGCGCAGTAGTCGACCATCCCGCGATGTGTCACCTCCACGCCCTTGGGCATGCCGGTCGAGCCGGACGTATAGAGGACATAGGCGCTGTCGTCCAGCGTCACCTGCACGCCGGGACGAACGCAGGGGTAGCCCTCCAGCCAGCGCGGATCGCTGTCGGCGCCATCCATGAACACGGTATCGACGCCTGCGGCATGCACTGGATCGGCGCTGTGGTGCAGGACGACGCGCAACTGCGCATTCTCGACGAGGCTGTGCAGCTGCGTCGCGCTCTGCCGGCCATCGAGCGGCACATAGGCAGCGCCGGCCTTGTGCGTCGCCAGCAGTCCGATCAGCAGTTCGATCGAGCGCCCAAGGCGCACACCGACGCGGTCGCCGCTACCCATCCCCTGCTCGATCAGGGCGTGCGCCAAGCGGTTTGCGCGCAGGTCGAGTTCGCGGTAGGTCAGACTCCGTTCGCCGCAGCGGACGGCGATGCATTCGGGGACGTCCCGGGCGGTACATTCGAAGGCATGCACGAGCGTGGCGTGGCGCCCTTGTTCGGCAGTCGGTCCGCGACCCAGCGCCAGCAGCTCCCTGGTGCCGACCGGATCGGCCAGGCCGATCCGGTCCAGCGCGAGCCCGGGTGCGTCGCACATCGCGTGCAGCAGGCGCGCATAGGCGCCTGCCATGCGCTCGACGCTTGCGGGTTCGAACAATTCGTCCTTGAAGGTCCACCCCAGGTGCAACCCGTCTTCGCGTTCGGTCGCAGTGAGGTCGAGGTCGAAGTGCACATGCTCGCCCCCCGGCGCCAGCGGTTCGAAGCGCAGTCCTGGCAGTTCCAGCGCGCCGCCATCGTGATTCTGCAGCACGAACTTGATCTGGCACAGCGGGTTGTAGGCGAGGCTGCGGCGCGGACGGAACGTTTCCACCAGCAGGTCGAACGGCACCTGCTGATGGGTGAAGGCGTCAAGCGCAACCGTTCTGCCGTGCGCGATCAGACCTCGCGCATCGGCACCCGGCTCGATGTCGAAACGGCAAATCACCGTATTGTTGAAGAAACCGATCAGCGGCGCGGTTTCCGGCTGGTCGCGGCCAGCGGTCGGGGTACCGATCACGATCTCGCGCTGGCCGCTCCAGCGCGACAGCAGATGCGCGAACGCGGACTGCAGCACCATGAACAGGGTCGCCCCCGAATCCTTGGCCAGGCGTTTTGCGGCATCCAGCGCGGTGCGGCCGAGCAGCTGATGGTGGCGTTGCGCGGTGAATCGCTGCCGTGGCGGGCGCGGATGGTCCAGCGGCAGGTCGTGCACTTCCGGGAGGCCGGCCAGGCGCGCTGCCCAGTAATCCATGGACTCGCGCAGCATGCCGCTCGCCCGTGCCGCGTGCTGCCAGCGGGCATAGTCGCCGTACTGGATCGCCAGCGGGGGCAGCCCCGCGCTGCCGCCTTGGACGGCCGCGGCGTAGTGCGCCATGAATTCCTTCACCAGCACGCCCATTGACCAACCGTCGGTGGCGATGTGGTGCATCGTCAGCACGATCGCGTGTTCTTCGTCCCCCAGGCGCAACAGCGTGCAACGCAGCATCGGCGCCTGGCCGAGCAGATCGAACGGCGCCCTTGCCTCCTCGCGCGCGATGCGCAACGCCTCGCGCTGGCGCGCCTCGGGTTCGAGTGCGGCCAGGTCGCGCGTGCCCACGCGCAAGCGGCGATGCGGGTACACCACCTGCAGCGGTTCGCCGTCGCGCTCGGCGAACCCGGTGCGCAGCACCGCATGGCGCGCGACGATCGCATCGAGCGCTGCGTTCAGCGCGTCCGTCTCCAGGCGGCCGCGCACGCGCAGCGCGAGCGAAAGATTGTATTCCACACTGCCGGGATCGAGTTGGTGAAGGAACCAGAGCCGCCTTTGCGCGTACGAAAGCGGATGTTCGGCGACATCCGGATGGTGCACGATGCGCGGCACCGGCGCCGGTTCGGACGCATCGAGATACGCCAGGATCTCGGATTTGTGCTCGGCCAGGCGCCGGCGCAAGTCCGGGCTGAGCCGGCTCTGGGCGTCGCCCACTAGGAGTTTGCCATCCCTGGCGGCGATGCGAATGCCGGCGTCGCGGCATTCCTGCAAGACATCGATGACGCTCATAGTTCGATGAACTCCTGGTCGCCGCTGTCGGCGAGATCGAGCGTCAGTTCGCGCCGGAGCGCTTCGCGACGCAGCTGTTCGTCCACGAAATCGGCCAGCGCCCGCACGGTGGTGCGCTCGAACACGTCGCGGATGGCGATGTGGATGGCGAAACGCTCGCGCACCTCGCCGATCATTCGCACCGCCAGCAGCGAATGGCCACCGAGTTCGAAGAAGCCGGTCAGCACATCGACATCCTCGAGTCGCAGCAGCGTGCGCCAGATGCCGGCGATCGCCTCCTCGGTCGGCGTCTGCGCGCTGGTCCATACCTGGCCCGGCGCCACGCCAGGCTCCGGCAGCGCCTTGCGATCGATCTTCCCGTTCGCGCTCAGCGGCAGGCGTTCGAGCACGACGAAGGCCGAGGGCACCATATAGTCTGGAACGGCCGCGCGCAGGGCGGTCCGCAATCGCTCCGCGACCGCGACGCCGTCCTGCGCCTCCCGTGCCGCTGGCGTACCCACGTAGGCCACGAGGGATGCGTCCTCGCCCGCGCCGCGCACCGTCACCACGGCGTCGGTGACGTCGTCCTGCCGGCACAGCAATGCCTCGATCTCGCCCAGCTCGATCCTCAGACCGCGGATCTTGACTTGATGGTCGATCCGCCCGAGGAAGTCGAGCGTGCCATCGGGCAACCGCCGTGCGAGGTCGCCGGTACGGTACAGGCGCGTGTCCGCCACGGCGCCAGCGGTGCCGAAGACGAAACGCTCGCGCGTCAGTTCGGGTTTGTTGCAATAGCCGCGCGCCAGGCCGACCCCGCCGATGTGCAACTCGCCGGCGACGCCCACCGGCTGCGGACGCCCGTGGGCGTCCAGTACGTGCAGACGGATGTTGTGGATGGGCCGCCCGATCGGCACGGTCGTCGCATCGTGCTCAGGCCGACACTCCCAAAAACTCACGTCGATCGCCGCTTCGGTAGGACCGTAGAGATTGTGCAACCGAGCGCGCGTGCCGGTGGCGAAGAAGCGGGCGGCAAGCTCCGAGCCGAGCGCTTCGCCGCTGCAGATCACCTGGCGCACGCTGTCGCAGGAGGCCCAATCGGCATTGGCCAGCAAGGTGCTCAGCATCGAGGGCACGAAGTGCAGCGTGGTGATGCCGTGCCGGCGGATCGCTGCGTGCAATGCTGCCGGGTCGGCATGCGCATCCGGCGCCAGCACCACCAGCCGTGCGCCCGCCATCAACGGCCACAGGAACTCCCAGACCGACACGTCGAAGCTGTAGGGGGTCTTCTGCAGCACGCGGTCGTTCGCGTCCAGCGCATAGGCCGCCTGCATCCAATGCAAGCGATTGACCAACGCCCCATGTTCGTTCAGCACGCCCTTCGGCTCGCCGGTCGAGCCCGAGGTGTAGATCGCGTAGGCGAGATGCTGGGGGCCGAGACCACGGCTGCGCATCCCGGGAGCGTCCGCGGACTGCGCCAGGAGCACCGATTGCACCGTTTCGGCGTCCAGCGCCAGGATCTTCGCCGCATCGGCGGGCAATGTTTGCGCCAGCTCGGCGAAGGTGAGGACGATACGTGCGCCGGAATCGCGCAGCATGTAGTCCAGCCGCGTCCGCGGGTAGTTCGGATCCAGCGGCAGGTAGGCGCCGCCGGCCTTGAGCACGCCCAGGATGGCGACGACCAGCTCCACCGAGCGGGTCATGCAGATGCCGACGATCGCGTCGGGCGCGACGCCCTCGGCGATCAGGGCGTGAGCAAGACGGTTGGCGCGCGCGTCGAGCTCGGCATAGGTGATGCTGTCTTCGCCGAATTCGACGGCAATCGCGCCCGGGCTACGCCCGACCTGGCTCTGGATCAGCTCGTGGATGCAGGCGGTGTCGGGATAAGGCGCGTCGGTGTCGTTCCACGACGCCAGCTGCCCCCGCTCCTCCGGCGCCAGCAGGTCGATGTCGGCCGGGGTGCATCCCGGCCGTGTCATCTGCACCAGGATCCGGCCCAGATGCCCCGCCATGCGCGCGATCGCGGCGTCGTTGAAGCGTTCTGCGCGATAGCCGAACTTCACCCGCAGGGTCCGGGTATGCGCGGCGACGAGCGTCAGCTTGAACGTGGTGGCCTCGCTGTTGCCCGGCTCCTCGATCTGCAGTTGCGCGTCCGCGGACGCGGCGGCATCGCCCGTCACCGCGTCGAGCGGATAGTTCTCGAATACCAGCAGGCTATCGAACAGCTGCACGCCCTGCTTGACGCGCGACTGGCGGCGGATTTCCGGCAGCGACAGATAGCCGTACTCGCTGCCGGACTGGAAGTCGGCATGCAGCGCCGCCAGCGCATCGCCGATCGTCTGTCCAGGCCCGAATCCGACCTTCACCGGAATGGTGTTGATGAACAACCCGATCATCTCCTCCACTCCTGGCACCTGTCCCGCACGCCCGGAGATGGTTGCGCCGAACACGACCTCCGGTTCGGCGCTGTAGCGATGCAGCAAATAGGCCCAGGCCCACTGCAGCAGGGTGTTGACCGTGGTGCGATGCGCCTTGGCGTATGCCTGCAGTGTCTGCGTCTGCGCCTCGTCCAGTTCGAACGCGTATTCGCGCTGGCCATGGCCGCCCCCCACCGGCAGGCGGTCGATCACCAGGGGGGTCGGCGCGTCGATTTCCTTGAGCACGCCATGCCAGTGGTCGCGCGCCCGCTCCACATCCGAGTCCAGCAACCAGGCGATGTAGCGCTCGTATGCCGGCGCAACGGGCAACACGGCGGCACGGCCTTGCACATAGGCGCGGTAGAACTCGATCACGTCGCGGTAGACCAGCGGCAAGCACCAGCCATCGAGCAGGATGTGGTGCAACGACCACAACAGCTGATACCGGCCCTCGCCGAGGCGGAATACCGCGATGCGCATCAGTGGCGGACGTTCGAAGTCGAAGCCGCGACACCGATCCTCCTGGCGGTAGGCGTCGAAACGGAGGCGCTGTTCCGGCTCAGGCAGGCCGCGCCAGTCTTCCTCGTGCCAGGACAGCGGCGCGGCGCTCAGCACCAGTTGCTGCAGATCGTCGGTCCCGCCCACGAAGGCGGTACGGAACGCGTCGTGGCGCATCACCACTTGCTGCCAGGCGTGGCGGAATGCCGCCAGGTCCAGGCTGCCGCGCAGTACCGGGAAGTTCTGCACCACGTAGGCCGCACTGTCGAGCAGGCTCTCGTACAACATGCCGGCCTGCATCGACGTGGCCGGGTACAGCCGCGACAGCTCGGGATGGCGTGCGTGCAGCGCGTCCAGGCGCTGCTGGTCGATCCGCGCCAGCGGGAAGTCCGAAGGCGTCCAGGCGCCGACGCCAGGCCGCTGACAATGGCGCACCACTTCCACCAGCGCCTGTTCGATGCCGGCGGCGAGCGCGCGCATGGAGGCTTCTTCGTAGCGTTCGCTGCTGTAGGACAGGGTGAATTGCAACTGTCCGGCGAAGGTCTTTCCGCTGAGCGCAAGAAGTGCCGAGCGCTGCCGCGCCAGGCTGGTCTGCGGGCCGATCGATTCCCGGGCGGGGCCGAAATGGCTCTTATCGTTGAGTATCTGGTCGAATTGGCCCAGGTAGTTGAACAGCAGCGCATCGGTTTGATCGCCAGCGGCCTCGCGCAGCGCGACGTCACCGGCGACGTAACGCAGTACCCCATAACCGATGCCATTGCGCGGAATGGCGCGGTAGCGCTCCTTCACCGACTTGATCGCATCCGCGACGCCGTCGCCGTCCACGTCCAGCACTACCGGAAAGACGCTTGTGAACCAGCCGACGGTCTGGGTGAGATCGAGTTCGTCGAACAGGGCTTCGCGGCCGTGCCCCTCCAGGCGCAAGCACAGTTCGCGACGGCCGTTCCAGCGGCGCACACCCAGGTACACCGCGGCCAGCAGCAGTTCGTTGATGCGGGTGCGGTAGGCCGCGTTGCACTGCTGGTGCAATGCCCGCGTATCTTCGCTGGACAGGCCCAACAACACGCTGCGGTTGGTCGCGATGGTCCCTGGACCCGCCGCCTGCGCGACCGTCGCGTCGGTGGCCAAGCCGCCAGCGCACGCGTTCGCCAGCCAGTAGTCGCGTTCCCGCAACAGCGTTTCGCTGCGCGCGTACTCTCCCAGAGCGCGTCCCCATTGCTGCAACGACGAGGTCTTGGGCGCAAGCGCCACCGCGTCGCCGCGCGCATGCTGCGCGTAGCCGAGTTCCAGGTCGCCCAGCAGAATGCGCCAGGACACGCCGTCCACCACGATGTGGTGCGCCGCCAGCAGCAAGCGACCGGCATCACCGGCGCGTTCGGGCGGGAAGTAGACCGCGCGCAACAACGGACCGTCCGCAAGATGGAAACGGCGCTGCCACTCGGCGCAGCGCGCCGACACGTGTTCGGCCCAGGGAACGCCCGCCACCGGCAGCTCGATCGCCGCGCTGGCCCTCGCCATCGCTGGATCGAACGGGGCATGGACCGCCTCCCAGCCATCGGTGTTCTGCACGAAGCGCAGGCGCAGTGCGTCGTGGCGCAGGTACAGCGCTTCCAGCACGGCAGCCAGCGTGGTCGCGTCGAAATCCGGAGGCGTCTCCAGCAGCATCGCCTGATTGAAATGGTGGCGATCAAGCGCCTCTCCTTCCAGGAACATTCGCTGCACAGGCAACAGCGGCATCGGGCCTTCCACAGGCGCCTGAGACACCAGCACGGTGTGCGCGTCCTCGGTCTCCATCGCGGCTGCCAGTTCGGCGATGGTCTGGTTCTGGAACAACTGCCGGGTACTGATGCGCAATCCGGCATGGTTGGCGCGCGAAACCACCTGGATGAGCAGGATCGAATCGCCGCCTATCTCGAAGAAGTTGTCCTGGACGCCGATCTGGTCGATACGCAATACCTGCTGCCAGATCGCGGCCAACGCCTGCTCGGCGTCCGTGCGCGGCGGCAGATAGGTGTGTTGCGACTGGTACTGGTAGTCGGGTTCGGGCAAGCGCTGCCTGTCGACCTTGCCATTGCGATTGAGCGGCAGTTCATCCATCGCGACGAATGCAGCCGGCACCATGTAGTCAGGCAGCAGGCGCTTGAGATGGGCGCGCAGTTCCTTCGCCAGCAGCAGCTCGTTGACCGGCTCGTTGCCTGGATGGGCGACCACGTAGGCGACCAGCCGCGTCGTCTCGCCGTCGCGTCGCGCCACCACGACCGTGTCGCGGATGGCGTCGTGGGCCAACAGGTGCGTTTGGATCTCGCCCAGTTCAATGCGGAAGCCGCGCACCTTGACCTGATCGTCGACGCGGCCGACGAAGACGATGTCGCCCCCCGGCAGCTGGCGTACCAGGTCGCCTGTCTTGTAGCACCGACCGGCATCGGACCCGGCGCCGGCGAGAAAGCGCTCGGCGCTCAGCTCGGGACGGCGGTGGTAGCCGCGGCCCACGCCGTCGCCGCCCAGATAGAGCTCGCCGATCACTCCGCAAGGCAGCGGTCGCAGATTGCGGCCCAGTACATGCTGGGTGCTGCCGGAAATCGCCCTGCCGATCGGATAGGTATCGCTGCGGCGCTCGCGGATTTCGTAGGCGGTACTGAACGTGGTGTTCTCGGTCGGGCCGTAGACATGGACCAGGCGGCCGGGCTTGCCGGCATCGAGCACTCGCCCCACCGCTTCGACGTCCACGCCTTCGCCGCCGAACAGCAGGCAATGCAGCGGCGCGAATCCGGACGGGTTGGCGATCGACATCTGGTTGAGGATCGCGGTGGTGACGAACATCGTGGTGATGCCGGTCCGCACCAGGCTCCGCGCCAGGGCATTCGGGTCGAGCAGTACGTCTTTCGCGACGAACTGCAGGCGCATGCCGTTGGCCAGCGCCCCCCAGATCTCGAAGGTGGCGGCGTCGAACGAACTATTGGAGGCCTGCGCCATCACGCCGCCCGCGTCCAAGCTCACGTAGTCCGGGCGATGCACCAGGCGCACGATGCTGCGATGCTCGATCAGCGCGCCTTTCGGCGTTCCGGTCGAACCTGAGGTATAGATCATGTACGCCAGCGATCCGCCGTGTGCGCCGACCGCCTCGCGTGCGGGGTCGGTATCTGGACAGCCCGCCAGCAACCCCTCGCGCAGGCCTGCGTCGAGCGGCAGCACGGCATGGTCGTCGAATACCGGCAGTGCCTGCATCAGGTCGCTGGTGACCAATACGATCTCGACCCCTGAATCCGCAAGCATGAAAGCGATGCGATCCTCCGGATAGTCCGGATCCAGCGGCACATAGGCGCCGCCGGCCTTGAGGATGCCGAGCATGCCGATCAGCATTTCCACCGAGCGTTCCACGCACAGGCCCACCAGGGTGTCGGTGCTCACGCCCTGCCCGCGCAGGTAATGCGCGACGCGGTTGGCCTGGCGGTTCAACTCGCCGTAGCACACGCTGTCTGCACCGAAGGTGGCGGCTATCGCTTCCGGACGCAACGCCGCTTGCGCTTCGACCAGCGCATGGATGCACTGATCGCGGGGATAGTCCGCTGGACGCAGATTCCAGGCGACGCGCTCAGCGCGTTCCGCATCGGTCATCGGATCCAGGCTGCGCACATCCGCATCGAGCGCATCCGGCATCGTGACCAGTACTTCGCGGAAATGGTGCAGCATCCGCTCGATGGTCGCGTCGGCGAACTGTTCGGCCCGATACGCGCACTGCAGATGGATGCGCTGGCGCAGATTGATGTTGAAAGCCAACCGGTATCCGGTTTCCTCGCGGCGGCCCTTGCTCTCGATGCTGAGCCCGGCCTCGCCCGATCGCGCATCCATCGCCGCTTCGATCGGATAGTTGCCGATCACCAGGAGGCTGTCGAACAGCGGCATGCCAGCGGTAACCCCGGACTGCCGCTGGATCTCCGCCAGCGAGAGGTAGCCGTAGGAGGTGGCCGCCTCGAAGCGCGCCTGCAGCGTTGCCAGCGCATCGCGCACAAGCTGCGGCTCGCCCAACGGTACGCGTACCGGGATGCTGTTGATGAACAGGCCGACCATCGTTTCCACACCGACGACCTCGGCCGGTCGGCCGGAGATCGTCGCGCCGAACACCACCTCGTCCTCGCCGCTGTAGCGATGCAACACGCAGGCCCACGCTAGCTGTATCACGGTGTTGAGGGTGATTCGTTGCTTGCGGGCGAGCGCGAACAGGCGCTCGCTGGCCGCCTCGTCCAAGCTCAGGCTGCGCTCGCGTTGTCCGCTGTCGTGTTCGGCCGGCAAGCGGTCGATGGCCAGCGGCGTCGGCGCTTCCACGGTCCGCAACTGTTCCTGCCAGAAACCGACCGCCGCGTCGTGGTCCTGCCGCGACAGCCACTCGACGTAGCGTTCGTAGGCCGGCGCCGGCGCGAGTTGCGCGTCGCTACCGTCCACAAGCCCTTGGTAGAGGCTCATCACCTCCTTGTAGAGGATGGGCAGCGACCAGCCGTCCGAGAGCATGTGGTGGTGCGTCCACAGCAGGCGATGCCTGTCCGCGCCCAGCCGGAACAGCGCGCATCGCATCAGCGGCGCCTGCCGGAAGTCGAAGCTGCGTGCCCGGTCCAACTCGCGATAGGCCTCGAACCGCGCATCCTGCTCCTCGGCGGGCAGGTCGCGCCAGTCCTCTTCGTGCCAGGGCAACGTGGCCTGGGCGGACACCAGTTGCAGCAGCCGCTCGTCCTCGTCGACGAAGGCGGTGCGGAACACGTCGTGCCGATCGACAAGCGCCTGCCACGCCGCGCGGAACCGGACCGCGTCCAAAGCGCCCTTGAGCACAGGGAAGGTCTGGCCGACATAGGCCGAGGGATCGAGCTTGGTATGGAAATGCAGGCCCTGCTGCATCGGGGTAGCCGGATACAGCCGCAGCATCTGCGGATACGCCGCCTGCAGCGTGTCGAGTTGCGCCTGCGCGACCTGCGCCAGCGGGAAGTCGGAAGGCGTGCACTCGACGTTTTCCCTGCCCGCGCAATGCGCCACGATCTCACGCAGCGCCTGCTCGATGTGCCCGGCGAATGCGGCGATGGTCGCCGCTTCGTAGCGTTCGTTGCTGTATTCCAGGGTGAAGCTCAGTTGTCCGCCCGCGACCATGCCGCGCAACGTCAATGGATGGCGCCGCTCGCGCAATGTGCTGACGGTGCGTCCCATCGACTCTTCGGCGATCTCGAGGAACGTCTCCGCGTCGGTAGCCCGGTCCGTCTGTCCCAGGTAGTTGAACGTCAGTTCGGGACGCTTGCCCACCTCGGCGGCGATCAGTTCGGCGTCTTCGGCGAGATGGCGCAGCACACCGTAGCCGATGCCGTGGTACGGCACAGCGCGATAATGCTCCTTGACCGCCTTGATCGTCGCACCGACCTCGGCATGCTCGCAGCACAGCGCCAAGGGATAGTGGGTGGTGAACCAGCCGACGGTCTGGGTGGTATCGAGACGTTCGAACGGACCGCTGCGTCCATGGCTTTCCAGCGCGACGCGCACGCCTGCTGCGCCGCTCCAGCGACGCACCCCCAGCGCGACCGCGGCGAGCAGGAGTTCATTGATCTGGGTGCGATATGCGGCATTGGATCGAGCGAGAAGCGCCTGGGTGTCCTCGGCGGAAAGCGCCAGCCGCACATAGGCGGCCGTGGCCACGGAGCCATTGCCGCTCCCGGCGCGGTCGCTCGGCAGTGAGGCGATGGACTGCTGGCATTGGGAAAGCCAGTATTCGCGTTCGGCGAGCAATGCGTCGCTGTGCGCGTAAGCGGCCAGCGCCTGTCCCCATTGCTGCAGCGACGTCGTCTTGGGCGCGAGCGCGATCTGCTCGCCGCGCTCCACCTGGCGGTAGGCCCGTTCCAGGTCCGCCAGCAGGATGCGCCACGAGACGCCGTCGATGACGACATGGTGGGCCACCAGCAACAGACGTGCGGTGCCGCCGCCGCGGAAATGGACCGCACGCAACAGCGGGCCTTCGCCCAGGTCGAAAGCCGATTGCCAGTAGGCGCAGCGCTCTTCGACGCATGCGGCCACCTCTTCGGAACGCTCTGGCAGTCCTTCCGTCACGCAGGCGCGCAAGAGGGTGTCTGCGTCGAGCGGAGCATGGTCGGCATGCCAGTCGCCGTTGATCTGGCTGAAGCGCAGGCGCAGCGCATCGTGGCGCCAGTACAGCGCCTCGATCATGCGACGCAGATCGGCGGTTTGCATCGCGTGCGGCACGCGCAGCAGCAGGGCCTGGTTGTAGTGATGCAGTCCGGGACCGCCCTCGGCCAGGAATTGTTTCTGGATCGGCAGCAGCGCCAGTTCGCCCTGGACGGGACCCTGCGGGGCCTGCGAGGCGCGCTCCACCGCCTGTTCGGCGCAGCGCGCAAGTTGCGCGATGGTCTGGGCTTCGAACAGTTGCCGGGTGGTGATGCCGATCCCGGCCTGATTGGCGCGCGCGACGATCTGAATCGACAGGATTGAGTCGCCGCCGATCTCGAAGAAATTGTCGTGCACGCCGATGCCTGGCAGTCGCAGAACCTGCTCCCAGATCTGCGCCAACGCCCGTTCGGTCTCGGTCGACGGCGCTTCCTCCTCCTCCCCGCGCACATGCACCGGCTCCGGCAGCGCGCCCTTGTCCACCTTCCCGTTCACCGTCAGCGGCAGCGCCTCCAGCACCACGTACGCCGACGGCTGCATGTAGCCCGGCAGGGACGCCGCCAGCGCCGCCTGCAGCGTCTCGATCCACGCCTGCGCCTGCGCCACCTCCGAAGCCGGCGTCACGTACGCCACCAGCCGCGCCTGCGCCGCCTCCCCGCGCACCACCACCACCGCCTCGCGTACCGAACCCTCGGCATGCAGCCGGCTCTCGATCTCCCCCAGCTCGATCCGGAACCCGCGCAGCTTCACCTGGTCGTCCAGCCGCCCCAGGAACTCCAGCTGCCCGTCGTTGCGCCAGCGTACCCGGTCCCCGCTGCGGTACAACCGCTCCCCCGCCACGAACGGACTGGCCACGAACCGCTCGGCCGTCAACGCCTCCCGCTTCACATAGCCCTTCGCCACCCCCCACCCGCCGATGTACAGCTCCCCCGCCACCCCCGCCGGCTGCAGCCCCATCCGCGCGTCCAGCACGTACAGCGTCGTGTTCTCCATCGCCCGGCCGATCGGCAGCATCCCGCTGCACGGCGCCTGGCCGTCTACCGCATACCAGCTGCTCCCCACCACCGCCTCGGTCGGACCGTAGTGGTTGTACACCTGCGCCTGCGGGTACTTCGCCCGCAGCGCCTGCGCCAACTCCGCCGCGAACGCCTCCCCGCCCACCACGAACACATGCGCTCCCGGCCGCGGCTGCGCATCCGACAACGCCAGCAGCCCCTGCACGTGCGAGGGCGTCAGGCGCAGCAACCACCCCGGCGCCGACGCCGCTTCCAACGCCGCCGCCAGGCCCGCCATGGCGTCCGCCTCCGCCAGCAGCGTCACGCACCCGCCCGCCAGCAACGGCACGTACAAGCTCGGCACCGTCAGGTCGAACGCCGGCGAGGTCGCCACCAGCGCACCGGCCAGATGCTCGGCGTAGTAGTTCCCTCGCGCGAAGGCGCAGTAGTCGGTCAGCCCGCGCTGCAGCACCTCCACGCCCTTGGGCACCCCGGTCGAACCGGAGGTGTACAGCACGTACGCGCTGTGCGTGGCCTCCAGCGCCACCGCCGGTGCCGCGTCCGGGTACGCCGACAGCCACGAGGCCTCCGCGGCCCCGTCCATGGCCAGGACCTGGACCGACGTGCCGGCCAACGCCGCCCCCGTTCCCAGCACCAGCGCCACCTCGGCATCCTCCAGGATCGCCTGCACCCGCGCCGGCGCCTGCTGCGCATCCACCGGCACATACGCCGCACCGCTCTTCATCACGCCCAGCAGCGCCACCAGCAGCGGCAACGACCGTTCCAGCGCCACCCCCACCCGCGCGCCCAGCCCCACCCCCTGCTCGGCCAAGGCCTGCGCCAGCCGGTTGGACGCCCGGTCCAGCTCGCGATAGGTCAACTGCGCCGCCCCGCAGCGTACCGCCACCGCCTCCGGTGTCGCCTGTGCCTGCGCCTGCAGTTGCCGGATCAACGGCTGTTCGCGGCCGCGCTCGCTGTGCGGGCCACGGCCCTGCGCCAGCAACTGCGCCTGCGCCGCTGCGTCCTGCCAGCAAAGGGCGGCCAACGGCGCGTCCGGCTGCACGACGATCTGCGCCAGCAATTGCGCATACGCCTGCGCCAGCCGGTCGATGCTCGCCGCCTCGAACAGGCGCGTCGCATAGCCCCAGACCAACCGCAGTCCCTCCCCCGTCTCCTGCACCGCCAGCTGCAGGTCGAACTTCGCCTGCTCATACCCCTCGCCCAGCGAGGACACTTCCAGCCCCGGCAGCGTCAAGGCCACCTGCTCGGTGTTGCGCATCGACAGCAACACCTGGAACAACGGCGCATGGCTCAGGCTGCGCACCGGCTTGAGCTCGTCCACCAGCATCTCGAACGGGATCTCCTGGTGCGTGTACGCCTCCAGCACCCGCTCCCGCGTCGTCGCCAGCAGCCCCTCGAACGTCTCCTCCCCGCTCAGCTGCGTGCGCAGCACCAGCGTGTTCACGAAGAACCCGATCAGCGGCTCCACGTCCGGGTGCACCCGCCCGGCGATCGGCGTGCCGATGACGATGTCCCGCTCCCCGCTCCAGCGGGCCAGCAACCATGCCAACGCTGCCTCCAGCACCATGAACAGGCTCGCATCGTGCCGCTGCGCCAGCGCCTGCAGGCCCGCCAGCGTCGCCGCTGCGATCCCCTGCTCGATCCGCCCGCCGGCAAAGTCCTGCCGCGCCGGGCGCGGCCGGTCCAGCGGCAGCCCGTGCACCGCCGGCAGGCCCTGCAACCGCTCCCGCCAGTACCCCAGCGCCGCCTCCAGCGACGCCCCCTGCAACCGCTCCCGCTGCCACGCCGCATAGTCCGCGTACTGCACCGGCAGCGGCGCCAGCGCCGCCGCCTCCCCGCGCAGCGCACCCGCATACAGCGCCACGAACTCGCGCACCAGCACTCCCATCGACCAGCCGTCGCTGGCAATGTGGTGCAGCGTGAACAGCACCGCGTGCTCCTCGGCCTCCAGCCGCAGCACCCGGCACCGCAGCATCGGCTCGTGCGCCAGGTCGAACCCCTGACCCGCCTCCCGCTGCACCCAGGCCTGCACCGCCGCGTCCTGCGCCTCCGCCGGCAACGCGCTCAGGTCCTCGTGCGCCAACGGCACCTGCGCCTGCGCCTGGATCACCTGCCACGGCGTGCCGTCCACCTCCCGGTACACCGTGCGCAGCACCTCGTGCCGCGCCAGCAACCCCGCCAACGCCTGGCCCAGCGCCACCACCGACAGCCCGCCGCGCAGCCGCAGCGCCACCGGCATGTTGTACTGCGTGCTGCCGCCCTCCAGACGGTCGATGAACCACAGCCGCTGCTGCGCGAACGACAACGGCAGTGCATCCACGCGCGGCACCTTCGGGATCGGCGCATAGCCGCTGCGCGCCTGACGCTCCACGTACTGCGCCAAGCCCCGCAGCGTCGGCTGCTCGAACAGCGCCCGCACCGGCACCTGCTTGCCCAGCGCTCGCCCGATCTCGCTCACGATCCGCGTGGCCAGCAGCGAGTGACCGCCCAGTGCGAAGAAGTTGGCGGTGACGCCGATGTCCGCGTGCCCGAGGATGCCGCTCCAGATCTGCGCCAGCGCCCGTTCGGTCTCGGTCGACGGCGCTTCCTCCTCCTCCCCGCGTGCGTGCACCGGCTCCGGCAGCGCGCCCTTGTCCACCTTCCCGTTCACCGTCAGCGGCAGCGCCTCCAGCACCACGTACGCCGACGGCTGCATGTAGCCCGGCAGGGACGACGCCAGCGCCGCCTGCAGCGTCTCGATCCACGCCTGCGCCTGCACCACCTCCGAAGCCGGCGTCACGTACGCCACCAGCCGCGCCTGCACCCCCTCCCCGCGCACCACCACCACCGCCTCGCGTACCGAACCCTCGGCATGCAGCCGGCTCTCGATCTCCCCCAGCTCGATCCGGAACCCGCGCAGCTTCACCTGGTCGTCCAGACGCCCCAGGAACTCCAGCTGCCCGTCGTTGCGCCAGCGCACCCGGTCCCCGCTGCGGTACAACCGCTCCCCCGCCACGAACGGACTGGCCACGAACCGCTCGGCCGTCAACGCCTCCCGCTTCACATAGCCCTTCGCCACCCCCCACCCGCCGATGTACAGCTCCCCCGCCACCCCCGCCGGCTGCAGCCCCATCCGCGCGTCCAGCACGTACAGCGTCGTGTTCTCCATCGCCCGGCCGATCGGCAGCATCCCGCTGCACGGCGCCTGGCCGTCTACCGCATACCAGCTGCTCCCCACCACCGCCTCGGTCGGACCGTAGTGGTTGTACACCTGCGCCTGCGGGTACTTCGCCCGCAGCGCCTGCGCCAACTCCGCCGCGAACGCCTCCCCGCCCACCACGAACACATGCGCTCCCGGCCGCGGCTGCGCATCCGACAACGCCAGCAGCCCCTGCACGTGCGAGGGCGTCAGGCGCAGCAACCACCCCGGCGCCGACGCCGCTTCCAACGCCGCCGCCAGGCCCGCCATGGCGTCCGCCTCCGCCAGCAGCGTCACGCACCCGCCCGCCAGCAACGGCACGTACAAGCTCGGCACCGTCAGGTCGAACGCCGGCGAGGTCGCCACCAGCGCACCGGCCAGATGCTCGGCGTAGTAGTTCCCTCGCGCGAAGGCGCAGTAGTCGGTCAGCCCGCGCTGCAGCACCTCCACGCCCTTGGGCACCCCGGTCGAACCGGAGGTGTACAGCACGTACGCGCTGTGCGTGGCCTCCAGCGCCACCGCCGGTGCCGCGTCCGGGTACGCCGACAGCCACGAGGCCTCCGCGGCCCCGTCCATGGCCAGGACCTGGACCGACGTGCCGGCCAACGCCGCCCCCGTTCCCAGCACCAGCGCCACCTCGGCATCCTCCAGGATCGCCTGCACCCGCGCCGGCGCCTGCTGCGCATCCACCGGCACATACGCCGCACCGCTCTTCATCACGCCCAGCAGCGCCACCAGCAGCGGCAACGACCGTTCCAGCGCCACCCCCACCCGCGCGCCCAGCCCCACCCCCTGCTCGGCCAAGGCCTGCGCCAGCCGGTTGGACGCCCGGTCCAGCTCGCGATAGGTCATCTGCGCCGCTCCGCAGCGCACCGCCACCGCCTCCGGCGTCGCCTGCGCCTGCGCCTGCAGTTGCCGGATCAACGGCTGTTCGCGGCCGCGCTCGCTGTGCGGGCCACGGCCCTGCGTCAGCAACTGCGCCTGCGCCGCTGCGTCCTGCCAGCACAGCGCCGACAGCAGCGCTTGCGGGCGCTCGACGATCTGCCGCAAGACATGCCCGTACGCGTGCGCCATGCGTTCGACGCTGCTTCGCTCGAACAGTGCCTCTTTCCAGGTCCAGCTCAGGTGCAGTCCTTCGGCAGATTCGGCGACGGTCAGGTCCAGATCGAAGCGCACCCGTTCCACTCCGCGCGCCACCGGCTCGAGCGTCAATCCAGGCAAGGAGAGGGTTGTGGATTCGTGGTTCTGCAACACGAACTTGATCTGGCAGATCGGGTTGTAGGCCAGGCTGCGTTCGGGCCTGAGCGCGTCGATGAGCAGATCGAAAGGCAACTGCTGATGCGCGAAATCTTCCAGCACCTCGGAACGCACGCGTCCGATCAGCGCTTCCACCGTCGGATCGCCGGACACGTCGATCCGGCACGCGATGGTATTGATGAAGAAACCGATCAAGGGCTCGACTTCCTGGTGCGGGCGCCCGGACACCGGCGTGCCGATCACGATGTCGTACGTTCCGCTCCAGCGTGCGATCAGCAACGCCAGCGCCGTCTGCAACACCATGAACAGCGTGGCATCGCAGCGCTGCGCCAACCCGCGCAGCGCATCCGCCTCGGCGGGCGCGATGCCGACCGACAGGCGCTGTGCGCTGGAGCTGGGTTGCATCGGGCGCGGTCGGTCCAACGGCAAGGCATGCAGGGTCGGCGCACCGGCCAGCCGGCGTTGCCAATAGGCCAGATCCCGCTCGAAAGCGGCTTCGCCGCGCACCCGGCGTTGCCAGTAGGCGTAGTCGAAATACTGGATCGGCAGCGGCGGCAAGGCCTTCTCGACGCCGCCCAGGCATGCCGAGTACAACGCAGCGAACTCGCGTACCAACACGCCCATCGACCAGCCGTCGCTGGCGATGTGGTGCATGGTGAACAAGACCACGTGGCGATCGGCCGCCTCTCGGATCAGCTTGCAACGCAGCATCGGATCGGTTGCGAGAACGAAACTGCGGTCGACCTCCTCATCGGCCAAGACATGGATGCGGCGCTCGCGCTGCTCGGCGTCCAGCAGCGAAAGATCAAGCGTGTCGATCGCTACCCCGCTCGGCGGATCGACGACCTGCAAGGGTTCGCCGTCGCGTTCCTCGAAGCGCGTGCGCAGTACCGCATGGCGGGCCACGATGCCGTCCAGGGCAGACTGCAGCGCACCGATCTCCAACTGCCCGATCATGCGCAAGGCAATCGGAATGTTGTACTGCGCGCTTCCGCCCTGCAGCCGATCGATGAACCACAGACGCTGCTGCGGGAACGACAGCGGATAGGCGCGCATGGCCGGCGCCGGAACGATCCGTTCCGGGGCATCGGTCTGTTCGGACGCACGCTCCAGGAATTCGAGCAGCTGCGTCCGGTGGCTGCGGATCAATTCTGCGAGCTCGGCGGTGATCGCATTCTTCGGCGCCGCGGTCTTGAGTCGTCCGCCTGCCGCCGAGATGGCGATCCTGTTCGTGCGCAAGAGATGCAACAGTTCAGCGATACCCATCCGTGTCACCACTCCGTTTCTTCGAGCGTTTCGTCGTCACGCTCAGGGGCGTTTGCATTCGCGTCGGCAAGCCCTGCGGTCAGGGCATCGATCAGCTGCGCCAGCAGCGCTACCGTCTGGTAAGCGAATACATCCTTGATCTTCAGGGTGCAGCCGAACTCTGAGGCGACCTTCGACAGCATTCGCATCGCCAACAGCGAGTGGCCGCCCAGATCGAAGAAGCGCTCCGTCGCGCCGATCGATTGTTGTCCCAGCAATTGCTCCCAGATCGCAGCGAGCCGGCGCTCGGTGGCGGTCGCGGGTTCGACGCGGGCCAGGGCACCGATCCGCTTGGGCAAAGGCAACGCACGCCGGTCCACCTTGCCATTGGCCGTCAATGGCAGTACGGGCAGCACCACGAACGCCGAAGGCAGCATGAAATGCGGAAGATGGCGTTGCAGCAGCGCACGCAGTTCGGGCACCAGCACCGTCTCGTCCGCCGCGCCCGCGGCGACGTAGGCCAGCAACTGGCGATCGGCGCCCTCGCCGGCCGTGGTCACCAACGCCTTGGATACGTCGGCGTGGTCGCACAGGCGCGCCTCGATTTCGCCAGGCTCGATGCGGAACCCGCGCACCTTGACCTGGCGATCGGCACGGCCGAGATACTCGATCCGGCCGTCGGTGCGCCAGCGCGCCAGGTCGCCGGTGCGGTACAGGCGTTGAGCGCAACCCTGGCCGAACTGCACGGTGATGAAGCGCTCGTCGGTCAGGTCGGCGCGTCCGGCGTAGCCGCGCGCCAGGCCATCGCCACCGATGTAGAGCTCGCCGACGACACCGATCGGCGCCGGCTGCGATGCCGCATCTAGGATATGCAGGACCACATTGTCGATTGGCGCGCCGATGGGCGGCAATGCCGGCCAGGCAGCGGGATCGCCGTCGAGCGCGTGCTCGCTGACGACGTGGCTCTCGGTGGGGCCGTACAGATTGAGCAGCATGCAACCGCTGCGCGCAGCCCAGGTGCGCAGCGCGTTCGACACCACCAACTGCTCGCCGGCCGCTTGCAAGCATCTCAGATCGGGCAATTCGACCCCGCTGTCGAGCGCAGTCTGCGCGAAATGGTCGATCATCGCGGTCGGCAGGTAGGCGCGCGCGATGCGTTCGCGACGCATCACCTCCAGCAGGCGACGCGTATCGAGGCGGTCGTCCTCTTCCAGCAGCACCAGCGGGCCGCCGTTGAACAGCGCCCCGGCGACCTCGTAAAGCGACATGTCGAAGCCGATCGCGGCGAACTGCAGGCTCGGCGCCGGTTCGGCCAGCATCGGATGGCGCGCTGCCAGCGACGTCATCAGGTTGACGATGGTGCGATGGCTCAACTGCACGCCTTTCGGCACCCCGGTGGACCCGGAGGTGTGCATGACGAAGGCCAGATCGTCGATGCGCGCGGCGACGTCCGGGCGCGCCTCGGACTGCGCAGCAAGCGCAGGCGCATCGTCCAGCAACACCACGTCGATGCCGCGGTGCGCGACCTTGTCCGCCAGTGTTCGCATCGCCAGCACACACCGCACGTCGCTGACGCGCAGCATCGCCGCGATGCGCTCGGCCGGCGCTTCGGCATCGATCGGCAGATAGGCGGCCCCTGCCTTCAGGATGCCGAGCAAGCCGATCACGTAGCAGGGGCTGCGCTCGACCAGCAGGGCCACCGCCTGGTCGCGTCCGATCCCACGCGACAGCAAATGCCGTGCCAGACGGTTCGCGTGATGCTCCAGCTCTCCGTAGCGCATGCGCTGCTCGCCATGAACCAGGGCGACGGCGTCGGGATGGCGGTCGACGCAGGCTTCGAACAGGCCGTGGATGGTTGCCTCCTGCGCATAGGCGCGCACGGGCGCCTGCCATGCCGCCAGGCGACGTTGCTCCTGTGCATCCAGCAGCACCGGCGCCGCCGCACGATCCTCCGCCAGCGCCGGCAGCGCGGCCAGCACCGCCGCAAAATGCTGCGCCATGCGCGCGACGACGGCATCGTCGAGCTGATCGGCGCGATAGCCCATCCGCACGCGCAGGCGCTCGTCCAGCGTGACGATCAGGGTCATCGCGTACTGCGTGCGGCGTTGGCTTGCGGCGAACTCCAGCTGCAGCGCCGCCCCCATCGCCTCGGCTTCGGCGCCGGCATCGATCGCGAGGTTCTCGAACACCAACAGGCTGTCGAACAAGGCCACGCCCGCCGGTAATCCCGACAGGCGCTGGATATCCGCCAGCGGCAGGTAGCCGTGATCGCTGCACGCCTGGAAATCGCGCTGCAATGCGTTCAACGCGTCGGCCAGGGCCAGATCCGGCGCAAATGCCACCGGCACCGGCACGGTGTTGATGAACAGGCCGACCATGTCCTCGATGCCGTCCACCTCCGGCCGACGGCCGGAAATGGTGGCGCCGAACACCACTTGCGACGCCCCGCTGTAACGATGCAGCAGATAGGCCCAGGCCCACTGCACGACCGTGTTCGGCGTGACTCTGCATGCCTGCGCCAGGCGATGCAGCGCGGCGGTCTCGGCCTGGCCGAGTTCGAGCATGAACTCGCGCGGGACAGCGTCGCCGTCGGGATCCTGACGCAACGCGGCCAATGGCGTGCATCCCTCGACTTCGCCGAGCAGTTCGCGCCATCGCGCGCGCGCGGCCGCGACGTCCTGCCGCTGCAGCCAGGCGATATAGCGCTCATACGGCTCCGGCTCGGGCAGCGCGGCTGCACGGCCCTCGACGGCGGCCTGGTACAGGGCGATCACGTCGCGCTGGATCAGCGGGCTGCTCCATCCATCGACGATGATGTGATGGGTCGTCCACAGCACCTGACTGCAGTCGTCGGCCAACTGGAATACGGCAATGCGCATCAGCGGCGCGCTCGCGAAGTCGAAGCCCCGCTCACGGTCGCGCAGGCGGTATGCCTCCAGGCGGGTTTCCTGCTCGTGCGGCACAAGCGAGCGCCAGTCCTCTTCGTGCCACGGCAGCTCGGCCTGCGCGGACACCAGTTGGTGCAGCGCCTCCTCCCCGTCGTCGAGGAAGGCGGTTCGCAGGATGTCGTGCCGTTGCACCACGCCTTGCCAGGCGCGGCGGAACGCGTGGCGATCGAGCGTGCCACGGAAGGTCAACGCCGTCTGCACGACATAGGTCGACGGATCGATCTGGCTCTCAAAGTGCAGGCCGACCTGCATCGGCGTGGCCGGATACAGCCGCGCTAGCAATGGATAGCGCGCGCACCACCCATCCAGCCGATCCTGGCCGATGCTGGCCAGCGGGAAGTCGGACGGCGTGAAGCCCGCGGTTTCGCGCTGAACGCAATGCGTGATCACGCGTTTCCAGCCATCACCGATCAGGGTCGCCAACCGCTGCATCGTCGCCACGTCGTACTGCGCGTCGCTGTAGTCGAGCACGAAGTTCAGGCATCCGCCGAACACCTTGCCGGACAGTCCGATCTGGTGCATGCGGCGGCGGCGGCCGGAGATCTTCTCGCCCACGCCTTCGGCGGCCGGCTGGAACAGGGTGTCCTGGTTCAGCACATGGTCGAACTGGCCGAGGTAGTTGAATTCCAGTTCCGGCTCGGTGACGTCGCAGGCAAGCAACTCGGCGTCGCGGGCGAGATGGCGCAGCGCGCCGTAACCGATGCCATTGTTAGAAATCCTGCGGTACTGCTCCTTGACCGCCTTGATCGTCGCGCCGGTGTCGTCGTGCGGCACGCTCAGCGTCAGCGGGTACACGCTGGTGAACCAGCCCACGGTCGAGCTGGTGTTGAGATGGTCGAACAAGGGTTCGCGGCCGTGACCTTCCAGGCGGATGCGCAGCGCGGTTTCGCCGGTCCAGGCACGCATGCCGAGATAGACCCCGGCCAGCAGCAGTTCGTTGATCCGGGTGCGGTAGGCCGCGTTGCAGCGGTGCAGCAGCGCCTGCGTCTGCGCCTCGTCGAGGCCGACGGCGAGCGTGCGCGTGCTCGCGATTTCGCCGAAGCCGTCGATGCGGCGGTCCACGGGCAACGGCGGCACCACGAGCGCGGCCTGGCGCAGCCAGAAGCCGCGCTCGGCATCCAGGGCCTGCGATGTCGCGTAGTGCGACATTGCCTCGCCCCATTGCTTGAACGACGACGTCTTGGCGTCGAGCTCGATGGACTGCCCGGCGCGGCGCTGCCCGTAGGCGCGGTCCAGATCGGAAAGCAGGATTCGCCAGGACACGCCATCGACGACGATATGGTGCACGACCAGGAGCAGGCGACCGGGCCGCGCATCATGCGCTCGGAAATACACCGCACGCAGCAATGGACCGGCGCCGAGGTCGAAGGCGCGTTGCCAATGCGTGCAACGCGCTGCCAAGTGGTCGTCGAAATCGGCGCCTGCCTCGGGCAGGGCCTCGACGATGCAGCTGTCGGCGACCATCGCCGCATCTAGCGGCGCATGCGTGGCCAACCACTGGCCGGTTTCGTCGCCGAAGCGCAGGCGCAGCGCGTCGTGACGCAGGTACAGTGCCTCGACCACGGCCGCGAGCGCGTCGTCGGCGAAGTCCTGCGGCGTCATCAGCAGCACCGCCTGATTGTAGTGATGGAGATCGCGCGACTCGGCACCCAGGAATAGGTGATGGATGGGCAACAGCGGCAGCGCGCCCCGCACCGGCTCCTGCGGTGCGCTCACCTGCGGCGCGGTCGCGGTCGCCGCCAACTTCGCCAGTTCGGCGACGGTCTGCGCCTCGAAAAGCTGCTTGGTGGTGACCGCGATTCCGGCCTGGTTGGCACGGGACACGACCTGGATCGACAGGATCGAATCGCCTCCGATCTCGAAGAAGTTGTCGTTCGCCCCGATCTTTTCGACACGCAGCACCTGCTGCCAGATCTGCGCCAATCGGATCTCGACGTCGCCGCTGGGCGCCACATAAACCTGCTGTGCTTCGTAGTTGGGCCTGGGCAGCCGGCGCCTGTCGACTTTGCCGTTGCGGGTCAACGGAATCGTGGGCAGCACCACGAAGGCCGCCGGCACCATGTAGTCCGGCACGCGACCCTTCATATGCTCGCGCAGCACCCTTGCCAGCAGCGCCTCTTCGTCGCTGTCGGCACCGTCGGCCCAGACCACGTAAGCCGCCAAGCGCGGATCGCCAGTGTCTTCCCGCACGACCGCCACGGCCTCGCGCACCAAGGCGTGCGCGAGCAAATGGGTCTGGACGTCGCCGAGCTCGATGCGAAAGCCGCGGATCTTGACCTGGTCGTCGACCCGGCCAAGGAATTGCAACTCGCCGCGCTCGTTCCACCGCGCCAAGTCGCCGGTGCGGTACAGGCGGCCGTCGCCATCCGGATGCGCCAGAAAGCGCTCGGCGGTCAATTCGGGCAGGCCGAGATAGCCGATCGCCAGCCCCGCGCCGCCGAGCATCAGCTCCCCGGCGACACCGACCGGTTGTGGCTGGCCTGCCCCATTGACCACACGCAACTCCACGTTCGGAAGCGCGCGACCGAGCACGATCGGCCGTCCCGGGACGATATCGGCGTGGGTGGCGGCCACCGTGGCTTCCGAGGGGCCATAGGAATTCACCACACGGCAGCGCTCCGCCCACCGCCACGCCAGGCGTTCCTCGCAGGCTTCGCCGGCGACGATGAGTACGCGCAACGCGTAGTCGCGGTCCAGCGGGACCTGCGCCAGCAGTGCGGGCGGTATCCAGCCATGGGTGATGCGCTCGGCGACGAGGAACTGGGCCAGGCGCTCGGGCGACTTGCGGTCTTCCTCAAGGCAGATGTGCAGGCTGGCGCCGCTGGCCAGGGCCATCAGCCATTCGAACACCGCGCCGTCGAAACCGATGGAGGCGAACGTCATCACGCGACTGTCTGCGTCCAGGCCGAACTCGCGCCGCTGGTATGTGGCGAGGTTCACCATTCCGCGATGCGTGTTGAGCACCCCCTTGGGAACCCCGGTGGAGCCTGAGGTGAAGATCGCGTAAGCCGCATCGTCCGGGCCGGCGCCGACCTCGCTCGCCTCCGGGTTGTCGCCGGAAAATGCCGAAAGCAGCAGCTCGCGCAGGTCCGCATCCAACGGCAACACCGTGCGTTCGCCCAGCATCGGCTGGGTCTCCAGCACGCTCTGTTGGGTCAATACCAATTCGACCTTGGCCGCGTCCAGCATCGCTTCCAGCCTTTCCTGCGGATGCGTCGGGTCCATCGGCACATAGGCCGCGCCGGCCTTGAGGATGCCGAGCAATCCCACCAACATCTCCGGCGAGCGCTCCACGCACAGGCCGATGCGATCGCCGCGCACCACGCCCTGCGCACGCAGCCAGTGCGCCACCTGATTGGCCACCACGTTCAGTTCCCCGTAGCGCACGCGCTGCCGTTCGAACGCTACCGCCAACGCCTGCGGGGCTCGTTCGGCGTGGGCCTCGAACAGGTGCTGCGCGCACGCCTGCGGCAGCGCCTCGGCACGTGGCCGCGACCAGTGCGCGAGCGCCACCGCGTCGTGCGCTGGCAGCAGCGGCAGTGTCATGGTCGGTTGGTCCGGGTCGCTGGCGACCGCACGAAGCAGCACCGTGAAGCTATCGGCCAGGCGCTCGATGGTGGATGCATCGAACAGGCTCGTGGCATAGATCCAGCGCGTGTGCAGTTCGCCGTCGATCTCGAAGACGTGCAATTCGATGTCGTAGCGGGCGACGGGAGCGCCGTCGTCCACGCGCGAGATTTCCAGGTCCGGCAACTGCAGTACGGCATCTTCCAAGTTGTGCAGAGTGAAGCTGATCTGGGCCAGCGGCGCGTGGTTGAGGCTGCGCTCAGGCTTGAGTTCGTCGACCAACATGTCGAACGGCACGACCTGGTGCGCGAACGCATCGAGCGTAGAGCGCCGGACCTGCCTGAGAAGTGCGCCGAATCCTTCGTTCCCCGACAGGTCGGTGCGCAATATCAGGCTGTTGATGAAGAATCCGACCAACGGTTCCAGTTCGCGGCGGGTACGGCCGGCCGATGGCGAGGCGATCGCGACATCTTCCTCGCCGCTCCAGCGCGAGATCAGCAACGCAAACGCGGCACGCAGCAGCATGAACATGCTCACGCTGTGCTGGATGGACAGGTCGCGCAGCGCCCGCGACAGCTCGACATCGATGCAACGCTCCACCGCGGCGCCGGCGTAGTCCTGGAGCGGTGGGCGCGCACGATCGAGCGGCAGGCGATGGAGACGCGGCAAATCGGCAAGCTGCTGCTTCCAGTATTCCAGATGCGGCCGCAGCGCCTCGCGCGATAGCGCACGCCGCTGCCAATGCACGAAGTCGCCGTACTGGATCGCCAGTGGCGGCAAGGCTGGCCGCTCTCCGCGGGCGAATGCCGCGTACAGTTGGGTGAACTCGCGGATCAGAACGCCGGTCGACCAGCCGTCGGAGGCGATGTGGTGCATGGTCAGGCCCAGCACGTGCTCGTCCTCCGCCATCCGTACCAGCATCATCCGCAGCATCGGATCGGCGGACAGGTCGAACGGCGCTGCGGCGCCTTCGGCGATCATGGCCGCCATCCGTGCCTCGCGTCGGTCCTGCGGCGCGGCCGCGAGATCGAGCGCATGCATCCGCACCGGTGCCGGAGGGTCGACGATCTGCGACGCCGTCCCGGATGCCGACACGAAGCGGCTACGCAATACCTCATGGCGCGCGACGATCGCGTCCAGTGCGCCTTGCAAGGCATTGCGGTCGAGCGGCCCCTTCAGGCGCAGCGCCGAGGAGATGTGATACTGGCGACTGCCGCCGCTGAACTGGTCGATGAACCAGAGCCGCTGTTGTCCGTAGGAGAGCGGAAGGACGCCGTCGTGCGCAACCGGCTCGATCGGACGATAGTCCACATCCGCCTGCGCGTCGATATGGGCAGCCAGCCCGCGCACTGTGGGATGTTCGAACATGCTGCGTACCTGCACGCGCCGGCGCAGGCGTTCGGCGATTTCCCCGACCACACGCGTGGCCAGCAGCGAGTGCCCTCCGATACGGAAGAAGTGATCGTCGATGCCGATCATCTCCAGTCTCAGCACGTGGCGCCAGATATCCAGCAGCGCCGTTTCGGTCGCGGTACTCGCTGCGGTGAAGGTCTCTTTGTCGAAATCGTCGCTCGCCGGCGCAGGCAACGCCGCTCGGTCGACTTTGCCGTTCGCCGTCAGCGGCAGCGCCTCCAGCAGCACATACGCGGCAGGCAGCATGTATTCCGGCAGGCTGCGGCGCATCGCCTCGCGCAGTTCGCGCACGCGCTGGTAGCGCCAGCGCTCGAGTTCGCTCTCGTCGTGCTCGGCGCCAGGCGGTTTCCCGCAGGGCACCACATAGGCTACCAACCGCTTGCTGCCCGCGCCGTCGGCATGCACCACGGCGCACGCATTGTCCACCGCGGCCTGCGCCAGCAGGGCCGCTTCGATCTCGCCCGGCTCAATGCGGAAGCCGTTGAGCTTGACCTGGCCATCGGCACGGCCGACGAATTCCAGCTCTCCATCGCGGCGCCAGCGCACCAGGTCGCCGGTGCGGTACATGCGGCCCTGGCCGGCGAATGGATCGGCCAGGAAGCTCGCCCGGGTCAATGCCTCCTGATTCAGGTAGCCGAGGGCCACGCCCGTGCCACCGATGTACAGCTCGCCCGTCACGCCGTCCGGCACCGGCTGCGCATGCGCGTCGAGCACGTAGAGCCTGGTGTTCTGGATCGGGCAGCCGATCGGGACGGCTTCGGCGCCGGACAGGTCGTTGTGCGGGCGCGAGACGAAGGTGCTACAGCCGACCGTGGCCTCGGTCGGACCGTATTCGTTCACCACGATGGCGTTCGGCAGCACGCGCGCGCGGAAACGCTCGAGCACGCGCGCCACCAGCTGTTCGCCACCGACCACCAGCAGGTGCGCCGTATCCGCGACCGGCCCTGGCGACAGATGCGCCAGCGCATCCAGGTGCGCTGGTGTCAGCTTGAACAGCAGCGGTTGCGGGCGCGCCGCGTACTCCAGCAATTGCTCCAGCGCGGTTTCATTCTCGTCGTCGAGCAGACAAACCGGCAAGCCGGCGCACCACGGTGCGATCAAGGTCGTCACCGTGGCGTCGAACGCGAACGGTGTCGCGACCACGCCGGCAGCGACGCCGCCGCCGAGATAGTGGCGTGCGGCGTAGTCCAGGTAATTCGTCAGCGCACGGTGCGGCACCGCCACGCCCTTGGGCTGGCCGGTCGAACCTGACGTGTACAGGACGTAGGCGACGGCATCGGCATCGACCGCCAGCGCAGGCGCGTGCCCGGACTGCGTGTCCAGTACCGGCCCGACGACATCCATCGGAATGGCGTCGCTGTCGCCGAAGGAGAGCGCATCCCACAGCTCGGAGTGGGTGAGTACCAGACGGATGCCAGCGTCCTCGATCATGTGCGAGAGACGGTTCTGCGGCGTATCCGGCGCAATCGGCACGTAGGCACCGCCGGCCTTGAGAACCGCGAGCAGCGCCACCGGCAGGTCCAGCGAACGCCGCAGGCAGATGCCGACACGGTCGCCGGGCCGTACGCCCCGCTCGACCAGATAGTGCGCGAGGCGGTTGCCGGCGCGATCCAGCGCCTGGAAGTCGAGCTCCCCCTCGGCGGCGACGACTGCTGGCCGATCCGCGTGGGCGGCGGCGATCGCGGACAGTCGCTCATGCATGCATCCGCCATGCGCGAGTGCCACATCGGTGCGGTTCCGATCGAGCATGCGCGAGCGCTCGACCTCATCCAGGAGCGGCAGGTCCGCTACAGGGCAGTCGGGCATGTCCAGCGCTGCATCGAGCAGAACGCAGAAGCTCGACGCGAGCTGCGCGATCATGCCTGTCTCGAACAGCGTTCGGTTGTAGGAAATGCCCAGCTGCATGCCGTCGCCGTCGTCGGCGATGTTGAATTCCATATCGAACTGGTTGGTGTTGCCGGCCTGGTCCAGCGAGTCGACTTCCAGCCCCGGCAGGACGATCTCGCGTGCCGTGCCGCTATGGTAGGAGAACAACAACTGGAACAACGGGCTGTAGCTCAGGCTGCGCTCGGGATTGATCGCGTCGACCAACAGCTCGAATGGAAGGGTCTGGTGGTTGAAGGCCTCGAGAACCTCGCGCTTGCTGGCATCCACGTAATTGCCGAATCCTTGCGCCGGATCGAGGCGCGTCCTCAGCACCAGGGTGTTGATGAAGAAGCCGACCAGATGCTCCAGATCCGGATGCACGCGCCCGGACACCGGCGTACCCACGGCGACGTCGTCCTCCCCGCCCAGCCGCGCCAGCAACAGCGCGAACGTGGCGTGCATCAGCACGAACGGCGTCATGCCCTTGGTGGCGCACCAGGCGCGCGCCTTGCGCGCGGTGGCAGCAGGGACATCCACGCGCAGCATGCCGCCGTGGAAACGCTGCTGCGCAGGCCGTGGCCACGACAGCGGCAACGCATGGACCGGGGGCAGGCCTGCCAGCCGCGCCGTCCACCACGACAGTTGCGTCTCCAGTGCCTTTCCGGACAGTTCATGGCGCTGCCATGCGGCATAGTCCCGGTACTGGACCGGCAACTCCGGCAGCGGATTCTCGCTACCGGCATGGAACGCGGCGTACAGCTGGCAAAACTCCTCGACCAGCACGTCCTTCGACCAGCCGTCGGAGGCGATGTGGTGGGTCACGAACAGCACCACATGTTCGTCCGCGCGCACACGCAGTACCGTCGCCCGCAACAGCGGAGGCTCGCCCAGGTCGAAACTGCGCGCCGACTCGGCGCGGCTTTGCTCGGCCACCGCCTCCCAACGCGCCTGCTCGGGCAGCGCGCCCAGTTCGATCAAGGTGACCGGCACCGGCCCTGCGGCGGCAGGCAACTGCACAATATCGCCCCCGGTATCCTGGATGAAGCGGGTACGCAGGGTCTCGTGCCTGGCGACGATCGTGTCGATCGTGCGACGCAGCGCATCCATGTCCAGCGCACCACGCAGCACCAGGTTGATATTGATGTTGTATTGGGAACTGCCGCCCTCGAGCTGGTGGATGAACCACAGCCGCTGCTGCGCGAAGGAAAGCGGTGCAGGCGATGCACGATTGGAGATCGGCAGGATCGGCGTCGTCTGCCTGATCCCTTCCGCCGCTCCGGCAAGGAATTCGATCAGCTCCTCGCGATGGGCACGGATCAGGGCGATGGCTCCCGAGTCGGAAATGGGCGCATCGGAGCGCGTCTTGAGCTTGCCGTCCTCCACGTACGGGAAGATGCCGAGCTCGTTCAAGGCCTGGACGACAGTCAGGATCGTCATATCACCACTCCGTTTCCACTTGGTTGCCTGCTTCCATCGCCATGTCGCGATTGCGTCTGCGCAACCGTTCCGCATCGATCAATGCGGCCACGCTGCGAATGTCGGAACGCTCGAACAACAGGCGGATCGACACTTCCATCTCCATGCGACGCTGGACAGCATTGATCAGCCTCGTCGCTAGCAACGAATGGCCGCCGAGATCGAAGAAGCTGGCGGTGACGCTGATGTCCGCGTGCCCGAGGACGTCGCTCCAGATCTGCGCCAACGCCCGTTCGGTCTCGGTCGACGGCGCTTCCTCCTCCTCCCCGCGCACATGCACCGGCTCCGGCAGCGCGCCCTTGTCCACCTTCCCGTTCACCGTCAGCGGCAGCGCCTCCAGCACCACGTACGCCGACGGCTGCATGTAGCCCGGCAGGGACGACGCCAGCGCCGCCTGCAGCGTCTCGATCCACGCCTGCGCCTGCACCACCTCCGAAGCCGGCGTCACGTACGCCACCAGCCGCGCCTGCACCCCCTCCCCGCGCACCACCACCACCGCCTCGCGTACCGAACCCTCGGCATGCAGCCGGCTCTCGATCTCCCCCAGCTCGATCCGGAACCCGCGCAGCTTCACCTGGTCGTCCAGACGCCCCAGGAACTCCAGCTGCCCGTCGTTGCGCCAGCGCACCCGGTCCCCGCTGCGGTACCAACGCTCGCCGTCCAACTGCACAAAGCGTTCGGCGGTGAGCTCGGGGTGGCGGTGATAGCCGCGGCCCACTCCCACTCCGCCGATATACAGCTCGCCGGGTACCCCGATCGGCTGCTGCGCACCGGCAGGCGACAGCACGCGGCACTCGACATTGACCAGATTGCGGCCGATCGTCGGCGCCTCGCCCAGGACTGCGCTCCAGGTCGCGTCCACGCAGCATTCCGTCGGGCCGTAGACGTTGATCGCCTTGCGCCCCGTACGCGATTGCCAGGCGACCAGTTCGCGCCACAGCCCGGAAGAAATCGCTTCGCCGCCGATCACCAGGTTCGGCAGGCAATCCTCCAGCCCCGCCGCCAGCCAGGACTCCAGCAACGACGGCGTGCAATCCATCAGGACCACCGGCTGCGATCGCAAGAGCGCGCGCAGCATCGCCGGATCGGTCTTCACGGCTTCCGGCACGATCAGCACGGAACCGCCCCACGCCAGCTGCATCAGCCCCTTGATCGAGCCATCGAAGGCATGCGAGCCGACCAAGGCCCAACAGCCGTGGAGAACGCCGTCGGCGATACCATCGGGTCCGAGATTCAGCGCCAGGTTCGACAGCGACCTGTGTTCGATCAGCACCCCCTTGGGGCGACCTGTGCTGCCCGAGGTATAGATCGCATAGGCCAGATCCGCCGTCGACTCGCCCGGAACCTCGGGAGCGGTCCGCGGCCAGCGCGAGATTTCCTGCGCATCCAGCATCCGCGCCGGCACGCCGAGCGCCGATAGACGCTCCGCCGTTGCCGCGTGCCCGAGCACGAACGGTGTTGCGCTGTCTCCAAGCACATACTGCAGATGCGCATCGGGATAGGCCGGATCCAGCGGCAGCCACGCCGCGCCGGCCTTCAGCACGCCGAGGATCGCCAGCGGCAGATCGATGCTTCGCTCCAGGCACAGGGCGACCAAGGCGCCGCGATCCACTCCGAGGTTACGGAGATCGTGCGCCAGCCGGCTGGAAGCCTCGTCCAGCTCGCGATACGTCAGGTGAGCCGGGCCACAGCGCACGGCGATCGCATCGGGCGTGGCTGTCGCCTGCCGCGCGAACAACCGATGGAACCCCGCATCGGGGAGAGGTCGCTGGTTCGCATTCCACTCCGCCAACATCGCGCGCTCGCTCTCTTCGATCAGCGGCAGCGTGGCCAACGGCGCGTCCGGCTGCACGACGATCTGCGCCAGCAATTGCGCATACGCCTGCGCCAGCCGGTCGATGCTCGCCGCCTCGAACAGGCGCGTCGCATAGCCCCAGACCAACCGCAGTCCCTCCCCCGTCTCCTGCACCGCCAGCTGCAGGTCGAACTTCGCCTGCTCATACCCCTCGCCCAGCGAGGACACTTCCAGCCCCGGCAGCGTCAAGGCCACCTGCTCGGTGTTGCGCATCGACAGCAACACCTGGAACAACGGCGCATGGCTCAGGCTGCGCACCGGCTTGAGCTCGTCCACCAGCATCTCGAACGGGATCTCCTGGTGCGTGTACGCCTCCAGCACCCGCTCCCGCGTCGTCGCCAGCAGCCCCTCGAACGTCTCCTCCCCGCTCAGCTGCGTGCGCAGCACCAGCGTGTTCACGAAGAACCCGATCAGCGGCTCCACGTCCGGGTGCACCCGCCCGGCGATCGGCGTGCCGATGACGATGTCCCGCTCCCCGCTCCAGCGGGCCAGCAACCATGCCAACGCTGCCTCCAGCACCATGAACAGGCTCGCATCGTGCCGCTGCGCCAGCGCCTGCAGGCCCGCCAGCGTCGCCGCTGCGATCCCCTGCTCGATCCGCCCGCCGGCAAAGTCCTGCCGCGCCGGGCGCGGCCGGTCCAGCGGCAGCCCGTGCACCGCCGGCAGGCCCTGCAACCGCTCCCGCCAGTACCCCAGCGCCGCCTCCAGCGACGCCCCCTGCAACCGCTCCCGCTGCCACGCCGCATAGTCCGCGTACTGCACCGGCAGCGGCGCCAGCGCCGCCGCCTCCCCGCGCAGCGCACCCGCATACAGCGCCACGAACTCGCGCACCAGCACTCCCATCGACCAGCCGTCGCTGGCAATGTGGTGCAGCGTGAACAGCACCGCGTGCTCCTCGGCCTCCAGCCGCAGCACCCGGCACCGCAGCATCGGCTCGTGCGCCAGGTCGAACCCCTGACCCGCCTCCCGCTGCACCCAGGCCTGCACCGCCGCGTCCTGCGCCTCCGCCGGCAACGCGCTCAGGTCCTCGTGCGCCAACGGCACCTGCGCCTGCGCCTGGATCACCTGCCACGGCGTGCCGTCCACCTCCCGGTACACCGTGCGCAGCACCTCGTGCCGCGCCAGCAACCCCGCCAACGCCTGGCCCAGCGCCACCACCGACAGCCCGCCGCGCAGCCGCAGCGCCACCGGCATGTTGTACTGCGTGCTGCCGCCCTCCAGACGGTCGATGAACCACAGCCGCTGCTGCGCGAACGACAACGGCAGTGCATCCACGCGCGGCACCTTCGGGATCGGCGCATAGCCGCTGCGCGCCTGACGCTCCACGTACTGCGCCAAGCCCCGCAGCGTCGGCTGCTCGAACAGCGCCCGCACCGGCACCTGCTTGCCCAGCGCTCGCCCGATCTCGCTCACGATCCGCGTGGCCAGCAGCGAGTGACCGCCCAGTGCGAAGAAGTTGGCGGTGACGCCGATGTCCGCGTGCCCGAGGATGCCGCTCCAGATCTGCGCCAGCGCCCGTTCGGTCTCGGTCGACGGCGCTTCCTCCTCCTCCCCGCGCACATGCACCGGCTCCGGCAGCGCGCCCTTGTCCACCTTCCCGTTCACCGTCAGCGGCAGCGCCTCCAGCACCACGTACGCCGACGGCTGCATGTAGCCCGGCAGGGACGACGCCAGCGCCGCCTGCAGCTCGTCGATCCACGCCTCCGCCGCCTCTCCAGCGGCCGGCGTCACGTACGCCACCAGCCGCGCCTGCACCCCCTCCCCGCGCACCACCACCACCGCCTCGCGTACCGAACCCTCGGCATGCAGCCGGCTCTCGATCTCCCCCAGCTCGATCCGGAAACCGCGCAGCTTCACCTGGTCGTCCAGCCGTCCCAGGAACTCCAGCTGCCCGTCGTTGCGCCAGCGCACCCGGTCCCCGCTGCGGTACCAACGCTCGCCGTCCAACTGCACAAAGCGTTCGGCGGTGAGCTCGGGGTGGCGGTGATAGCCGCGGCCCACTCCCACTCCGCCGATATACAGCTCGCCGGGTACCCCGATCGGCTGCTGCGCACCGGCAGGCGACAGCACGCGGCACTCGACATTGACCAGATTGCGGCCGATCGTCGGCGCCTCGCCCAGGACTGCGCTCCAGGTCGCGTCCACGCAGCATTCCGTCGGGCCGTAGACGTTGATCGCCTTGCGCCCCGTACGCGATTGCCAGGCGACCAGTTCGCGCCACAGCCCGGAAGAAATCGCTTCGCCGCCGATCACCAGGTTCGGCAGGCAATCCTCCAGCCCCGCCGCCAGCCAGGACTCCAGCAACGACGGCGTGCAATCCATCAGGACCACCGGCTGCGATCGCAAGAGCGCGCGCAGCATCGCCGGATCGGTCTTCACGGCTTCCGGCACGATCAGCACGGAACCGCCCCACGCCAGCTGCATCAGCCCCTTGATCGAGCCATCGAAGGCATGCGAGCCGACCAAGGCCCAACAGCCGTGGAGAACGCCGTCGGCGATACCATCGGGTCCGAGATTCAGCGCCAGGTTCGACAGCGACCTGTGTTCGATCAGCACCCCCTTGGGGCGACCTGTGCTGCCCGAGGTATAGATCGCATAGGCCAGATCCGCCGTCGACTCGCCCGGAACCTCGGGAGCGGTCCGCGGCCAGCGCGAGATTTCCTGCGCATCCAGCATCCGCGCCGGCACGCCGAGCGCCGATAGACGCTCCGCCGTTGCCGCGTGCCCGAGCACGAACGGTGTTGCGCTGTCTCCAAGCACATACTGCAGATGCGCATCGGGATAGGCCGGATCCAGCGGCAGCCACGCCGCGCCGGCCTTCAGCACGCCGAGGATCGCCAGCGGCAGATCGATGCTTCGCTCCAGGCACAGGGCGACCAAGGCGCCGCGATCCACTCCGAGGTTACGGAGATCGTGCGCCAGCCGGCTGGAAGCCTCGTCCAGCTCGCGATACGTCAGGTGAGCCGGGCCACAGCGCACGGCGATCGCATCGGGCGTGGCTGTCGCCTGCCGCGCGAACAACCGATGGAACCCCGCATCGGGGAGAGGTCGCTGGTTCGCATTCCACTCCGCCAACATCGCGCGCTCGCTCTCTTCGATCAGCGGCAGCGTGGCCAACGGCGCGTCCGGCTGCACGACGATCTGCGCCAGCAATTGCGCATACGCCTGCGCCAGCCGGTCGATGCTCGCCGCCTCGAACAGGCGCGTCGCATAGCCCCAGACCAACCGCAGTCCCTCCCCCGTCTCCTGCACCGCCAGCTGCAGGTCGAACTTCGCCTGCTCATACCCCTCGCCCAGCGAGGACACTTCCAGCCCCGGCAGCGTCAAGGCCACCTGCTCGGTGTTGCGCATCGACAGCAACACCTGGAACAACGGCGCATGGCTCAGGCTGCGCACCGGCTTGAGCTCGTCCACCAGCATCTCGAACGGGATCTCCTGGTGCGTGTACGCCTCCAGCACCCGCTCCCGCGTCGTCGCCAGCAGCCCCTCGAACGTCTCCTCCCCGCTCAGCTGCGTGCGCAGCACCAGCGTGTTCACGAAGAACCCGATCAGCGGCTCCACGTCCGGGTGCACCCGCCCGGCGATCGGCGTGCCGATGACGATGTCCCGCTCCCCGCTCCAGCGGGCCAGCAACCATGCCAACGCTGCCTCCAGCACCATGAACAGGCTCGCATCGTGCCGCTGCGCCAGCGCCTGCAGGCCCGCCAGCGTCGCCGCTGCGATCCCCTGCTCGATCCGCCCGCCGGCAAAGTCCTGCCGCGCCGGGCGCGGCCGGTCCAGCGGCAGCCCGTGCACCGCCGGCAGGCCCTGCAACCGCTCCCGCCAGTACCCCAGCGCCGCCTCCAGCGACGCCCCCTGCAACCGCTCCCGCTGCCACGCCGCATAGTCCGCGTACTGCACCGGCAGCGGCGCCAGCGCCGCCGCCTCCCCGCGCAGCGCACCCGCATACAGCGCCACGAACTCGCGCACCAGCACTCCCATCGACCAGCCGTCGCTGGCAATGTGGTGCAGCGTGAACAGCACCGCGTGCTCCTCGGCCTCCAGCCGCAGCACCCGGCACCGCAGCATCGGCTCGTGCGCCAGGTCGAACCCCTGACCCGCCTCCCGCTGCACCCAGGCCTGCACCGCCGCGTCCTGCGCCTCCGCCGGCAACGCGCTCAGGTCCTCGTGCGCCAACGGCACCTGCGCCTGCGCCTGGATCACCTGCCACGGCGTGCCGTCCACCTCCCGGTACACCGTGCGCAGCACCTCGTGCCGCGCCAGCAACCCCGCCAACGCCTGGCCCAGCGCCACCACCGACAGCCCGCCGCGCAGCCGCAGCGCCACCGGCATGTTGTACTGCGTGCTGCCGCCCTCCAGACGGTCGATGAACCACAGCCGCTGCTGCGCGAACGACAACGGCAGTGCATCCACGCGCGGCACCTTCGGGATCGGCGCATAGCCGCTGCGCGCCTGACGCTCCACGTACTGCGCCAAGCCCCGCAGCGTCGGCTGCTCGAACAGCGCCCGCACCGGCACCTGCTTGCCCAGCGCTCGCCCGATCTCGCTCACGATCCGCGTGGCCAGCAGCGAGTGACCGCCCAGTGCGAAGAAGTTGGCGGTGACGCCGATGTCCGCGTGCCCGAGGATGCCGCTCCAGATCTGCGCCAGCGCCCGTTCGGTCTCGGTCGACGGCGCTTCCTCCTCCTCCCCGCGTGCGTGCACCGGCTCCGGCAGCGCGCCCTTGTCCACCTTCCCGTTCACCGTCAGCGGCAGCGCCTCCAGCACCACGTACGCCGACGGCTGCATGTAGCCCGGCAGGGACGACGCCAGCGCCGCCTGCAGCGTCTCGATCCACGCCTGCGCCTGCACCACCTCCGAAGCCGGCGTCACGTACGCCACCAGCCGCGCCTGCACCCCCTCCCCGCGCACCACCACCACCGCCTCGCGTACCGAACCCTCGGCATGCAGCCGGCTCTCGATCTCCCCCAGCTCGATCCGGAACCCGCGCAGCTTCACCTGGTCGTCCAGACGCCCCAGGAACTCCAGCTGCCCGTCGTTGCGCCAGCGCACCCGGTCCCCGCTGCGGTACAACCGCTCCCCCGCCACGAACGGACTGGCCACGAACCGCTCGGCCGTCAACGCCTCCCGCTTCACATAGCCCTTCGCCACCCCCCACCCGCCGATGTACAGCTCCCCCGCCACCCCCGCCGGCTGCAGCCCCATCCGCGCGTCCAGCACGTACAGCGTCGTGTTCTCCATCGCCCGGCCGATCGGCAGCATCCCGCTGCACGGCGCCTGGCCGTCTACCGCATACCAGCTGCTCCCCACCACCGCCTCGGTCGGACCGTAGTGGTTGTACACCTGCGCCTGCGGGTACTTCGCCCGCAGCGCCTGCGCCAACTCCGCCGCGAACGCCTCCCCGCCCACCACGAACACATGCGCTCCCGGCCGCGGCTGCGCATCCGACAACGCCAGCAGCCCCTGCACGTGCGAGGGCGTCAGGCGCAGCAACCACCCCGGCGCCGACGCCGCTTCCAACGCCGCCGCCAGGCCCGCCATGGCGTCCGCCTCCGCCAGCAGCGTCACGCACCCGCCCGCCAGCAACGGCACGTACAAGCTCGGCACCGTCAGGTCGAACGCCGGCGAGGTCGCCACCAGCGCACCGGCCAGATGCTCGGCGTAGTAGTTCCCTCGCGCGAAGGCGCAGTAGTCGGTCAGCCCGCGCTGCAGCACCTCCACGCCCTTGGGCACCCCGGTCGAACCGGAGGTGTACAGCACGTACGCGCTGTGCGTGGCCTCCAGCGCCACCGCCGGTGCCGCGTCCGGGTACGCCGACAGCCACGAGGCCTCCGCGGCCCCGTCCATGGCCAGGACCTGGACCGACGTGCCGGCCAACGCCGCCCCCGTTCCCAGCACCAGCGCCACCTCGGCATCCTCCAGGATCGCCTGCACCCGCGCCGGCGCCTGCTGCGCATCCACCGGCACATACGCCGCACCGCTCTTCATCACGCCCAGCAGCGCCACCAGCAGCGGCAACGACCGTTCCAGCGCCACCCCCACCCGCGCGCCCAGCCCCACCCCCTGCTCGGCCAAGGCCTGCGCCAGCCGGTTGGACGCCCGGTCCAGCTCGCGATAGGTCATCTGCGCCGCTCCGCAGCGCACCGCCACCGCCTCCGGCGTCGCCTGCGCCTGCGCCTGCAGTTGCCGGATCAACGGCTGTTCGCGGCCGCGCTCGCTGTGCGGGCCACGGCCCTGCGTCAGCAACTGCTCGCGCAAGCTTTCATCCTGCAGCGGAAGCTGGTTGAACGGCTTGCCCGGTTCGCGCAACGCAGCCGCAAGCAGGCATTCATAGCCATGCGCCATGCGTTCGAGCGTCTCGCGATCGAACAGCGCTGTTTGGTAGCTCCAGTACAGCTGCAACCCGTCGTCGGTATCGACTGCATTGAGGTCGAAGTCGAAACGGATGCTGCCGGAGAGGCCATCGATCACGTCGACCTGCGCATCGGGAAGCGCCAGCGCTTCGGACTCCCCGTGTTGCAGCATGAATTTGATCTGGCAAAGCGGATTGTAGGCCAGGCTGCGCTCTGGCTTGATTTCATCGACGATCAATTCGAACGGGATATCGTGCGCATAGGTGTCGAGCGCGGTGCGGCGCGTACGCGCGAGCAGCGTCTGGAAGTCGGGGTCGCCAGACAGGTCGTTGCGCAGAACCACGGTGTTGATGAAGAAGCCGATCAGCGGTTCGAGTTCCTGGTGGGCGCGCCCGGAGATCGGCGTGCCGATTGCGACGTCGTGCTCGCCGCTCCAACGAGCGATCAGCGCCGCCAATGCCGCTTCCAGCACCATGAAGAGTGTGGCGTCATGCGCGGCAGCGAAGTCCTTGCACATTTGCAGCAACACGGGCGACAGCAGCCGATCCACCGAGTCCGACGCGTAGGCCTGCCGCGCCGGGCGCGGCCGGTCCAGCGGCAGCCCGTGCACCGCCGGCAGGCCCTGCAACCGCTCCCGCCAGTACCCCAGCGCCGCCTCCAGCGACGCCCCCTGCAACCGCTCCCGCTGCCACGCCGCATAGTCCGCGTACTGCACCGGCAGCGGCGCCAGCGCCGCCGCCTCCCCGCGCAGCGCACCCGCATACAGCGCCACGAACTCGCGCACCAGCACTCCCATCGACCAGCCGTCGCTGGCAATGTGGTGCAGCGTGAACAGCACCGCGTGCTCCTCGGCCTCCAGCCGCAGCACCCGGCACCGCAGCATCGGCTCGTGCGCCAGGTCGAACCCCTGACCCGCCTCCCGCTGCACCCAGGCCTGCACCGCCGCGTCCTGCGCCTCCGCCGGCAACGCGCTCAGGTCCTCGTGCGCCAACGGCACCTGCGCCTGCGCCTGGATCACCTGCCACGGCGTGCCGTCCACCTCCCGGTACACCGTGCGCAGCACCTCGTGCCGCGCCAGCAACCCCGCCAACGCCTGGCCCAGCGCCACCACCGACAGCCCGCCGCGCAGCCGCAGCGCCACCGGCATGTTGTACTGCGTGCTGCCGCCCTCCAGACGGTCGATGAACCACAGCCGCTGCTGCGCGAACGACAACGGCAGTGCATCCACGCGCGGCACCTTCGGGATCGGCGCATAGCCGCTGCGCGCCTGACGCTCCACGTACTGCGCCAAGCCCCGCAGCGTCGGCTGCTCGAACAGCGCCCGCACCGGCACCTGCTTGCCCAGCGCTCGCCCGATCTCGCTCACGATCCGCGTGGCCAGCAGCGAGTGACCGCCCAGTGCGAAGAAGTTGGCGGTGACGCCGATGTCCGCGTGCCCGAGGATGCCGCTCCAGATCTGCGCCAGCGCCCGTTCGGTCTCGGTCGACGGCGCTTCCTCCTCCTCCCCGCGCGCGTGCACCGGCTCCGGCAGCGCGCCCTTGTCCACCTTCCCGTTCACCGTCAGCGGCAGCGCCTCCAGCACCACGTACGCCGACGGCTGCATGTAGCCCGGCAGGGACGACGCCAGCGCCGCCTGCAGCTCGTCGATCCACGCCTGCGCCTGCGCCACCTCCGAAGCCTGCGTCACGTACGCCACCAGCCGCGCCTGCGCCGCCTCCCCGCGCACCACCACCACCGCCTCGCGTACCGAACCCTCGGCATGCAGCCGGCTCTCGATCTCCCCCAGCTCGATCCGGAACCCGCGCAGCTTCACCTGGTCGTCCAGCCGTCCCAGGAACTCCAACTGCCCGTCGTTGCGCCAGCGCACCCGGTCCCCGCTGCGGTACCAACGCTCGCCGTCCAACTGCACGAAGCGTTCGGCGGTGAGCGCCTCTTGCCGCAAATAGCCGAGCGCCAGGCTGGCGCCCCCCAGATACAGCTCGCCGGCCACGCCGACCGGCACCCGTTCGCGCGCCGTTCCCAGCACCCGGCAGCGCACGTGCGGCAACGGCCGCCCGATCGGTACCGCTGCGCTGGCCGCATCGAAAGTCGTCAGATCCACTGCCGTGGCGGTCACCGTCGCTTCGGTAGGGCCATAGGTGTTCAATAGCCGCAGGGCAAGCGGCATGGCCGCATTCCAGCGCAGCACCTTCGCCGCCTGCGCCGCCTCGCCGCCGATCACGCAAAGGCGCACGCCCGCGGCCATCTCCGCCACTGCAGGGGGCAGCGTTTCCACCAGGACATGCCAGAACGCGGTCGGCAGGTTCAGCACGCTGATGCGGTGGCGCAGGACCCAGGACCAGAAGCGCTCGCCGTCGGTGATCGTCTCCTCGTCGCGCAGCACCAGGGTCGCGCCGTGGCACAGAGCCATGAAGCATTCTTCGATGTACGCATCGAAACCGAACGAGGCGAACTGCAGCAACCTGTCCGCAGGTCCGATATTGCACTGTGCCTGCAATCCGTCGAGGTACGCGGCGAGCGCCCCATGGCCGACGACCACGCCCTTGGGACGGCCGCTGGAGCCGGAAGTGAAGATCACGTAGGCCGGCGTCACACCGCTGACGACGAGCGGCGGCGCATGCGCCGGCGCCGCCTCCAGTTCAGCCGCAATCCCCGGCGCATCCAGCAGCGCCATTTCCACACCGCCCAAGTCGAGTTCCGCCGCCAGATCGGACGTGCTCAGCACTACGCCAATGCAAGCGTCCTCGACCGCATCGCGCAGGCGTACCTGTGGATGTGCAGGATCCAGCGGCACATAGGCCGCACCCGCCTTGAGGACCGCCAGCGCCGCCAGCGGCTGGCGCCAGCTACGCGCCAGACACACGCCAACGCAGGCGCCCTCGCCAATACCGCGCGCCCGCAGCCACTGCGCCAGGCGGTTGGCCTGGGTCTCCAGCGTGGCGTAGTCGAGCACCACCTCGCCATCGACCAACGCTGGATGCGCGCCGGCGCGCATGGCCTGCGCGGCGATGCGCTCGTGCGCCCAGTCGCCGCCGCCGGCGTGCCCTCGGCCTTCCCAGGACTGCAGCACGGACAAATCCGTGTCGTCCAGCAACGGCAATACCGACAGCGCGCACAGTTCGTCCTCGGCCATGGCGCGCGCCAGGCGGCGCCACATGACCACAATACGTTCGATCGTCCGCCGGTCGAACAACGCGGTCGCATATTCCAGTGCGCCGACGATGCGGCCGTCGACCTCTCCAAGCGCCGCACTGAGATCGAACATGGCCTCCCCGTCCACATCCTCGGCCAACGCCTCGACCTGCAGCCCAGGCAATGACAGATCGACGGCACTGCTGTCCTCCCAGGCGAAGAAGGCCTGGAACAAGGGACTGTGGGCCGGGCTGCGCGTGGGGGCGACCAGGTCGACCACGCGATCGAACGGCAGATCCTGATGCGCCTGGGCCTCGAGCAGGCGGGTGCGCACCTGCTCGATCCAGGCCGCCACCGTTGGCGTGCAGGACAGGTCGAAACGCAGCGCCATCGAGTTGACGAACAGTCCGATCAGGCCGTGGACGTCCTCGTGCCCGCGATTCGCGCTGGCGATGCCGACCACCAGGTCCTGCTGTCCGCTCAGGCGCGCCAGCAATGCCGTCCAGCTGGCCAGCACGACTGTGAACAAGGTGGTGCCGCGACGCATGCCCAGCACCTTCAGCGCGGACGTCAACTCCGTATCGAAGACGAACGGCAGGGTTTGGCCGGCGAAGGACTGCTGCATCGGGCGCGGCCTGTCGGTGGGCAGCTCCAGCAGGCCGGGCGCGCCGGCGAGCGCGCGACGCCAATACTCCGCGTTTACGCGCTGTTGCGGTCCTTCGCGTTGTGCGCGTTGCCAAGCGGCGTAATCGACATACTGGATCGGCAACGGCGGCAAGAGGTCGGCGCCACCCGCGCGCAACGCGGTGTACTGCGTCGCGATCTCGTCGATCAGCAGGCCCACGGACCAACCGTCGAAGACGATGTGATGCACCGTTACCCGCAGTGCATAGCGCGTGTCCGCCTCCCGTACCAGGCAGGCGCGCAACAGCGGGCCATGGGCCAGGTCGAAGGCCTTCTGGGCCGAGACGGCGAGGTGCGCGGTGGCGTCGCCCGTATCACGGGCGTCGAGATACTCCCAGTCGAATGCTGCGGATCCGGCCGCGGTCACTACCTGCGCGGGCGTACCGTCGACATCGACGAACACGGTACGCAAGGCATCGTGCCGCGCGACCACGCGCTCCAGTGCCATGCGCAACGCAGCACGATCCAGCTCGCCGCGCAAGCGCAGCCCCAAGGGAACGTGGTAGGCCGTCGATTCCGGCTCGAGCTGCGCCAGGAACCAGAGCCGTTCCTGCGCCGAAGACAACGGCAGCCTACCGGCGCGGTCGACCTTGGCGATCGGCATGGCGTCCGTCGCCACCTTGGCATCGACCCAGGCGGCAAGCGCGTGCAACTCCGGGAGCTCGAACAGCATGCGTACCGGCGTCTTCACCCCCATGCGCCGCCCGATCTCGGCCGCCACGCGCGTGGCCAGCAGGGAATGGCCGCCGAGCACGAAGAAGTTGTCGCTGCGTCCGACGCGTTCGCGCCCGAGCAGGCGCTGCCAGATCTCGGCCAGCGCCTGTTCGGTCCGAGTGGCCGGCGCAATGTGGAGGCCGCCATCGGCACCTGTAAGCTGCGGCAGTGCGCGTACGTCGACCTTGCCGTTGGCGGTCAGCGGGAAGCGCTCGAGCGCGACGATGCCTTGCGGCAGCATGTAGTCCGGCATGCGAGCAGCGAGATGTGCGTGCAGCGTCGTCGCCGCGTCCACGCCCGACAGCGAGGCATCGAATACGACATACGCCGCCAACGTGCGTCCGCTCGCGCCCTGCTGCGCCACGACGATGGCATCGCGCACCCCTGGATGTTCGCCGATGCAGGCTTCGATCTCGCCCAGTTCGACGCGGAAGCCGCGGATCTTCACCTGCCGGTCCGTACGCCCGATGAATTCCACCGTGCCGTCGTTGCGCCAGCGCACCCGGTCGCCGCTGCGATACATGCGGCTGCGGTCTCCGAGGAAAGGATCGGGCAGGAAACGTTCGGCGGTCAGTTCAGGAAGATTGAGATAGCAGGCAGCCACGCCGTCGCCGCCGATGTACAGTTCGCCTACCACGCCCACCGGCACCGGTTCGCGCCGCGCATCGAGCACGTAGATACGGGTATTGCGGATCGGCAGGCCGATAGGGATACGCTGTCCGGGCGAGGCCGAGACGACGGGATAGGTCAATGCGAACGTCGTGGTCTCGGTCGGGCCATAGCCGTTGAACAGGCGCACCTGCGGATGCGAAGCCAAAAAGCGCGCCACGATCGCCGAGTCCAGCGCGTCGCCGCCGATCATCAACACGCGCAGCCGTCCCAATGCGGCACCGATCTCTTCGGCATAGTGGTTGAACAGGCCTACCGTCATCCACAGCACGGTCACCGCTTCGCGCTCCAACAACGCGGCCAGCCGCAGCGGCTCCAGCAGCGTGTCTTGATCGACGATCACGAGGCGGCCGCCATTGCATAGCGGCATCCACACCTCCAGGGTGCTGGCATCGAAGGCCGGATTCGCGGCAAACGCCACGCGGTCCGAAGCGCTGAAATCGCCGTAGCCGCCGTCGACCACCAGGCGACGGACGCCCCGGTGCGTCACGGCCACGCCTTTGGGCCTGCCGGTGGACCCGGAGGTGTACATCACGTAGGCGACCGCATCCACGCCCTCGCCCGGCATGGCCTGCGACGCATGCGCCAACGGGCGCAGTTCGAGTTCGTCGGCCTCGCCGGTCGGCACGAGCAACACCCTGGCCGCGCTGTCATCGAGCATGAAGTCGCGCCGCGCCTGCGGGACGTTCGGATCCAGCGGGACATAGATCGCACCGCAGCGTAGCGCTGCGATCTGCGCCGCTACCAGCAGCGCCGAGCGCGGCGCTTCGATCGCCACCCGATCGCCCGCCACGATTCCATGCGCGCGCAAGCGCCGGGCCAACGAGCGCGAGTGCGCGGCGAGTTCGGCGTAGCGCCAGTTGCGCTCGCCTTCGACGATGGCGATCGCGTCCGGCATCGATGCGGCGATACGGTCGAAACGTTGCTCGAGTTTCTCGTCGTCGGCGTAAGGCAGAATCCGGCCCGACCAATCGCGCAACAGGCACAGGCGTTGGGCATCGTCCAACAGCGGCAGCTCGGCCAACTCCAGCGCATCGCCATCCGCCATCGCGCGCAACAAGGTGCGCCAGCACGCCACGAAACGCTGTACGGTCTCGCGGTCGAACAAGGCCATGGCGTATTCCAGGACGCCTTCGACACCGCCCCCGGCGGTTTCGTGCAATGCCAGCGAGAGATCGAACTTGGCTTCGACCACCTCGCCGCTCGCCATCGGCTCCACCCGCATCCCCGGCAAGCTCAGGTCGGCGACATCGCCATCCTGCCAGGCGAAGAACGCTTGGAACACGGGGCTGTGGGTCAGGTTGCGCGTGGGCGCCACGCGCTGGACCACACGGTCGAATGGCAACGCCTGCTGCGACTGCGCCTCCAGTACACGTGTCTGGGTCTGGTCGATCCATTGCGCGACGGTGAGAGTGCTCAAGGCATCGAGGCGCAACGCCAGGGAATTGACGAAAAATCCGATCAGGCCTTGGACCTCCTCACGTTCGCGGTTGGCGCTGGCGATGCCGAGCACCAAGTCCTCCTGCCCACTCAGGCGTGCCATCAGCGTGGCCCATCCAGCCAGCAAGGTGGTGAACAAGGTCGCGCCGCGGCGCCTGCCCAGCGCCCTCAATGCCGCCGTCAGCCCTGCGTCCAGGACGATGGGGACGCGGTCGCCGGCCAGCACCTGTCGCGCCGGCCGCGGGCGGTCGGTCGGCAACTCGAGCAAGCGCGGAGCGCCCTCCAGCGTGCGCGTCCAGTAGTCAGCGCAAGCATCGTGCGCCGCGTCCGCTTGCGCTCTCTGCCAGACCGCATAGTCGGCGTACTGGATCGACAACGGTGGCAACGGCGCCGTGCGTCCCTCGCGCAGCGCCGTATAGCAAGCCGCCACCTCATCCATCAGCACAGCCATCGACCAGCCGTCGAACACGATATGGTGAACGCTTACCAGCAGCACGTGGCGGTCCTCCGCTTCGCGCGCCAGGCATACGCGCAGCAGCGCATCGCCTCCGAGATCGAACGGTGTGCAGGCCTGCGTCCGCATTGCCGCTTCGAGCGCCGCGCCGTCGGCGCCGGCGATCTCGGTCCAGGACAAGGCCGAGTCCGCGTCGTCGCGGATCGCCTGCATCGGAATGCCGTCGACATCGACGAACACCGTTCGCAGCGCCTCGTGCCGCGCCACCACCGCCGCGAACGCCGCCCGCAACGCATCGCCGCACATTGCCCCATGCAGGCGCAGCGCGGTGGACATGTGATAGGCCGTCGAGTCGGGCGCCAGCTGCGCCAGGAACCACAGTTGTTCTTGCGCCGAAGACAGCGGCAGCAAACCGCCGCGTTCGACCGGGACGATGGCGACCGCCTCGGTCGTCGCCATTGCGTCCAGACAGGCCGCCAGGCGGCGTACACTGGGATGCTCGAATAACGTGCGCACGCCCACCCGCTTGCGCAGCGCCCGGCTGAGCTGGCCGACGACACGCATCGCCAGCAATGAATGCCCGCCAAGCTCGAAAAAATCGTCGTCCGCGCTGATCGGCCCGCCGCCGAGCAGCTCGCTCCACACCTGCGCGACGACCCGCTCGGTGTCGGTTGACGGCGCGACAAAGTCCGCCTGTCCGACGGCCGGCTCCGGCAATGCGCGCGCATCGACCTTGCCGCTGGGCGTCAACGGGAACGCATCGATCGGCACGATCTGCCATGGCACCATGTAGCCGGGCAAGCTCAGGCCAAGGCGATGCCGCAGCTCGGCGGCGAACGAGGCGATGTCGGCGACCGGAGCGGTGGGAACCACCCAAGCCGCCAGGCGAGGCTCGCCGCCGCAGTCGAGCACCTGCACGAACGCGGACGCGACGCCGGCCTGGGCTTCGAGACGAAGGCGGATTTCGCCGAGCTCGATCCGGAACCCGCGCAGCTTCACCTGGTCGTCCAGCCGCCCCAGGAACTCCAGCTGCCCGTCGTTGCGCCAGCGCACCCGGTCCCCGCTGCGGTACCAACGCTCGCCGTCCAACTGCACGAAGCGTTCGGCGGTGAGCGCCTCTTGCCGCAAGTAGCCGAGCGCCAGGCTGGCGCCCCCCAGATACAGCTCGCCGGCCACGCCGACCGGTACCCGTTCGCGCGCCGTTCCCAGCACCCGGCAGCGCACGTGCGGCAACGGCCGCCCGATCGGCACCGCTGCGCTGGCCGCATCGAAGTCCGCCAGGTCCGCCACCGTGGCGGTCACCGTCGCCTCGGTAGGGCCATATCCATTCAGGAGCCGCAGCGTGGGCGGCATGAGCGCGTTCCAGCGAAGGATCTTGCCCGGCTGCGCCGCCTCGCCGCCGATCATGCACAGGCGCACGTCCGCGGCCATGCGCGCGACCTCGGGCGACAGCGTCTCCACCAACGTGTGCCAGAACGCGGTCGGCAGGTTCAGCACGCTGATGCGGTGGCGCATCACCCAGGAGCAGAAGCGCTCGCCGTCGGCGAGCGTCTCCTCGTCGCGCAGCACCAGGGTCGCGCCATGGCACAAGGCCATGAAGCACTCTTCGACATAGACGTCGAAACCGAACGAGGCGAACTGCAGCAACCTGTCCGCGGGCCCGACGTTGCACTGTGTCTGCAATCCGTCCAGATACGCGGCGAGCGCCCCATGGCCGACGACCACGCCCTTGGGACGGCCGCTGGAGCCGGAGGTGAAGATCACGTAGGCCGGCGTCGCAGCGGTGACGACGAGCGGCGGCGCTTGCGCCGGCATCGCCTCCAGTTCAGCCGCGATCCCCGGCGCATCGAGCAGTGCCATTTCCACGGCGCCGAGGTCGAGTTCCGCCGCCAGATCGGACGTGCTCAGCACCACCGCGATGCCGGCATCCACGACCGCATCGCGCAGGCGTGCCTGCGGAGTCACCGGATCCAGCGGCACATAGGCCGCCCCCGCCTTCAGGACCGCCAGCGCCGCCAGCGGCTGGCGCCAGCCGCGCGCCAGGCACACGCCGATGCAGGCGCCCTCGCCAATACCGCGCGCCCGCAGCCACTGGGCTAGGCGGTTGGCCTGGGCGTCCAGCGTGGCGTAGTCGAGCGCGACACCGCCATCGACCAGCGCGGGATGCGTGCCGGCACGCATGGCCTGCGCGGCGATGCGCTCGTGCGCCCAACTGTCGGCGGCGGCGCAGCCGGTTCCTTCCCAGGCATCGAGCACGGCGGCATCGCCGACGCCAAGCAGCGGCAACGCGCCGATCCGCTGCTGCGGACTCGCCACGGCGGCCTCCAGCAACCGATGAAAAGCGCAGGCCAATCGCTCTACGCTGGCCGCATCGAACAAATCGGCCCGGTAATGCCAACGGACCGCATAGCTGTCTCCGTCACGTTCGACCGCGACATCCAGATCGACGTTCAACGGGATCAGCTGTGCGTCGCCCCCGTACCGCAGTACGTCCACACCGGAGAGTTCGAGCGCCGGAAGCGGCTCGGCGCCGAACGACAGCATGATCTGGTACAGCGGCGCGGCTCCGGGAACCCGAGCCGGCGCCAGCGCGTGAACCAAGTGATCGAACGGCAACAGCTGGTGCGCGAACGCGGACAGTACCTCCTCTCTGCTGCGCACCAGCAATTCGGTGAAGGTGGGGTCGCCGGAGACGTCGCTGCGCAGCGCCAAGGTGTTGACGAAGAAGCCGATCAGCGGCGCGACCTCGGGCCGGTCGCGACCGGCGACGGGCACGCCGACCATCAGGTCGGTCTCTCCGCTCCATCGCCACAGCAACGCCACCAGCGCCGCGCGCAGCGCCATGAACACGGTGGCATCGTGCGCCTGCGCCAGTCCACGCAACGCTGCCGCGGCGGATGGTGCGATAGGAGTGACGAAATGATGGCCGAACGCGTCGGGCTGCGGCGCCCGCAGCCGATCCAGCGGCAGCGCATGCAATGGCGGCGCGCCATGCAAGGCTCCGCTCCAGAAATCCAGCGACGCCGCCAGCGCCTCATCGGTGAGCGTGCGCCGTTGCCAGACGGCATAGTCGGCGTACTGCACGCTCGGAGCGAGCAAGGCCGTGCGCGGATCTTCGCAGCGCATTGCCGCCGCATATGCAGCTCCAAGTTCGCGCACCAGGATCTCGATCGACCAGCCATCGGCGGCGATGTGATGGAGGGTCAGCAACAGCGTGTGGTCGCGTGGCGCGAACGCCACCAATACCACGCGCAGCGGCAGGTCCGCGGCCAGATCGAAGGGGGTTGACGCCTCGGTTCGCCAGTACGCGAGGGACGTAGCGTGGCGTGCGTGTTCCGGGGTGGTGGAAGCATCGACGATACGCGGCACGATGGCGCGCGGCAGGATCGTCTGGACGGGCTCGCCGTCATGCTCGGCGTAGACCGTGCGCAGTACCGCATGATGCTGGGCGACGGCCTGCAGGGCCGCGGCCAGCGCGCCCCGGTCCAGCTCGCCCAGTAAGCGCATGGCCGCCGGAATGTTGTAATGCGCGCCGGCTCCCTCGATGCGGTCGGTCAGCCACAGGCGCCGCTGCTGGAACGACAGCGGCAGCGGCGTCCCGGCAGGCGCGGGCACAATCGCCGCGGATGCCGCTGCGGCGTGCTCCAGGTGAAGCACCTGCTGGCGAATGCTGCGGTGCTCGAACACGTCGCGCAGCGCGCAACTGCGGCCGAACTCCTCGCTGAGCGCCACCGCCAGACGCGCAGCCAGCAACGAATGACCGCCGAGCGCGAAGAAATCGCGATCGACATCCGCGCGCGGGATTCCCAGTACTTCGCACCACAACCTTTCGATGCGCCGCTCGGTTTCGGTGTCGGGCGTATTTTCCACGTCGGCGTCGACGGCGGGAGGCATGGGGAGCGCCCTCCGGTCGACCTTGCCGCTGGTATTCAGGGGCATCCGTTCCAGCCTCACCCAAGCCGTCGGGATCATGTACTCGGGCAGATCGCGCCGCAGGGTCGTACGCAGCGCCGCAAACAGCGCCGCATCGTCCAAGGCGTTGTCCGCCGCAGCGACGATCCAGGCGACTAGGCGCTTGCCCGCGCCCTCGCCCACCGCACCGACGAACGCGGACGCCAGCTGCTCGCAGCGATGCAAGGCGGACTCGACCTCGCCCGGCTCGATACGAAACCCGCGGATCTTGACCTGTGCGTCGACACGCCCAAGAAATTCGAGCGCGCCGTCGGCGTTGCGACGGACGCGGTCGCCGCTGCGATACCAGCGTTGCCCGGCCAATGCGCCGCGGCCCTCGCCAAAGCGCGCGGCGGTGAGGTCCGCACGCCCGAGGTAGCCCCGCGCCAGGCCCGGACCGGCGATCCACAGCTCGCCCGGCGCGCCGATCGCCGCGAGCCGACCGGCGCGATCGACCACCTGCAACGCATAGCCCGGCAGTGCCGAACCGATCGTCACCTGTGTCCCCGGGGTCAATTCCGCCTGGCTGACCACCACCGTCGCTTCTGTCGGGCCGTAGGCGTTGAACAGCCGGCACTTGCGCGTCCAAGCATCCGCCAGCCGTGCATCGCACACGTCGCCGCCAATGATCAACGAACGCAGCGCATAGCCGGGCGCGGTGTCCAGATGGGCCAACGCGGCAGGCGGGATCAAGGCATGGGTGATGCCGTGTTGCAGAAGGTAGCGGCCCAGGCCTTCGCCGGAACTGCGCGCGTCCTCCGGACAGATGTACAACGTCGCCCCTGCGGCGAACGCGCGCGCCCAGTCCCAGGTCGCGGCGTCGAAAGCGATCGACGAGAACTGCAGCACGCGATCATCCGCGCCGAGGCCGTACACGTCGCGCAGGGACTGGGTCAGGTGCGCCAGGCTGGCGTGCTCCAGCATGACGCCTTTGGGTGTTCCACTCGAACCGGAGGTGTAGATGACATAGGCCAGATGTCCGGGGTCCAGACCGATTGCGTCGGGATCCAGCCCCTCGTCCGCCTCCTGCATCGCGTCGTCGACCCACGCATCCAGGGCCAGCAATGGGCTGGCGCAGATACCCCCGATCCGTTCGCGTAGCGCCGTACTGGTCAGGCACAGCACCGGCATCGCGTCCGCCAGTATTGCGGCGATGCGCGCATCCGGCTGCGACGGATCAATCGGCAGGTAGGCGCCGCCCGCCTTGAGAATGCCCAGCACGCCGAGCATCAAGGTCCAGTCGCGTTCGCCGCAAAGCGCGACACGGTCGTCCGGGCGCACGCCATAGTCGCGCAACGTGCGCGCCAGGCGATTGGCACGACGCTCGAGTTCGCCGTAGGACACGCTGCGCTGGTCGTCGACCACTGCGACCGCTTCGGGCCGGCGCAATGCATAGTCCTGGAAGAGTTGGTGCGCATAGGCGAAGCCGGCGACGCTCGCGGGTGGGCCGAGTGCCAGACCCGCGCAGCGCGTCGCCTCGCCTTCGGTCATCGCCACGATGTCGTCCAGGGCGATCCCGGGCGTCTCGAGCAGCTGCCGCAGCACCGCGTGGAACCGCGCCGCGAACATGCGCGCCTCCACCGCGTCCAGGTACGCTAGGTTGTGGTCGAAATGGAACTCGACCGGTTGCGAATGGCCGTACTCCCATACCGTGAGCGCCAACGGCGCCTGGCTATAGCCATGGCTGAGGTAGTAGATCTCCGCGGTTCGTCCGGCGACCTCGAAGCGGCTGTCGAGCTTGAGGTAGTTGAAACTGGCGTCGAACAGGCTACGACCGCTGCCGGCGATGCCCAGGTCGCGGCCGAGGTGGCCGATCGGATAGCGCTGGCGCCGGTAGTCGCTGCGCTGCCGCTCCGCGAGCGTCTGCAACAGCGCGGCGAAAGTGGTGTCGTTCGGCAGGTGCAACGCTAGGGGAAGCATCCCGGTGAACACGCCGATGGCTCGCTTCTGCGCGTGGCCGCGACGATTGTGCACCGGCAGGCCGATGACCGCCTCCTCGCTGTCGGCCAGGCGTGATACGCACAACGCGAACGCGCCGAGCAGCAATTGCGGCAACCCAACCCGATAATGCGCGGCCAGATCCGCCAGCCGCGCGTAGTCCGCAAGCGGCACAACCGTGGTCTCGCGTCCGCTCGGCGTCGCGCGTTCGACGGCAAAACGCCGGCGATGGTATGGCGGCAGCAACGGATCGGGTACCGCACCGATGCGTGCCGCCCAATAGTCCCGGTCCGCAACGTAGCGTGCGCCGGCCACATACTCCTGGTCATCGTTCGCCACTTCGCGCCATTGCAGCGACGGCGCCTGGCTCTCGCCGCGGTAGTGGCCCGCCAGGCAATGAGCCAGATTGGCGTAGCCCCAACCGTCGATCATCAAGTGGTGCGCGATCACGCAGTACCAGTGCTGCCGCGAAGAAACCCGCAACACGCAGGCGAGGTAGAGCTCGCTGTCGTGCAAATCGAACGCGTGCTGGAAGCGCTCCTGCATCCACGCCCGCGCCTCGGCCTCAGGATCGGCGAACGCGGAAAAATCGAACTCCGGCAGTTCCGCGTTTCGCTGCGCCGAGACGTACTGCACCACGCCGTCGCGGCCAGCGCGCATGCGCAGGCCGAACGCCTCGTTGTCGAGCACGAGCCTGCGGTGCGCATCGCGCAGCCGCGCCAGGTCGATTTCCTGCATCCGGATGTAGCCGCCGATGTTGTAGATCGGGTCGGCCGGGAACCGTTGCTGGTCCAGATAGATATCCGACTGCGCGAGCGTCAGCGGAAATTCGGCGAATGCGGCTCTCATCATGAGACTGTCCTGTCTTTCCTTATGGCGCGGCCAGCAGCGACTCGGGCGCCACGGTGGGCGCGAGCGCATCGTCGCGCACCGCGACTCCGTCGCGCATCACGATCATCTGATCGGCCAAGTGGAAATAGCGGTCGTCGTGCGATATCGCCACGACCGCCTTGCCGCGCGCCTTGAGATCGGGAAGGATGCGGTTATAGAACACGCCCTTGAATGCAGGGTCCTGATCGGCGGCCCATTCGTCGAACAGATACATCTCGGCGTCCTCGATCATCGCCACCACCAGCGCCAGGCGGCGCTTCTGCCCATCCGACAGCGCCAGCGTGGAGAAGCGTCCATGCTCGAAGCGCACCTTGTGGTCCAGGGCGAACTCGCGCAGGTACTCTTCGACTTGCGGGCGCGCCTGCGCGGGGTCGACCCCCAGCGGGCGGTCGAACAGGAAGTAGTCGGAATAGATCGCGGCGATGCCGCAGCGAAAGCCGGAGATGTTGTCCTGGTCCACGCGCTCGCCGTCGAAGTAGATGCTGCCCCCGTCAGGCAGGTAGTGCAGCGTGACGAGCTTACTCAGGGTGGACTTTCCCGAACCGTTGCCGCCGACGATGAAAGTGATCTCGCCGCGGCGTATTTCCAGATCCAGGGGTCCGACGGCGAAACCGCTGTCGTCGGCGCGATTCGGATAGTGGTAGGTCACGCCTTCCAGGCGCAGGGTCGACCAGCCGCTGCGCTTGGGCGCGGCATGGTCGATCGACTCCTCGGGAATGCGGTCGAACAGCTCGTTGAAGCGCTTCAGCGCGATCTGCGCGGTGGTGAACTGCGGAATGAAATTGAGCAGCGCGCCTACCGGCCCGGTGACGTACAGCAGCGCCATGATCACCCCGCTCAGCTCCTGGCTGTCGATCGCATGATGGTTGACGAACACGAAGCTGACCGCGCCGATCACGAAGAAGACGATCAGTCCGCCGTAGTTCACCGCCACGCCCATGATCGAGTGCCCGGTCTTGGCCGTTTCGCGAACCCGCGTCTCGTTATGGGCCAACACCCAATCAAAGTAATCCACGCGCTTGTCGCGGTTGAGCTTGAGTTCCTTGGCGCCGTGGACCAAGCCGCGTATCGCCTCGTGCAGGTCGTCGAGATTGCGCCGCGCACGCACCAGGTAGCGGCGCCCGATCATCATCGGCACCTGATAGGTCACCACGCCGAAACCGATACAGCCCAGCACGAACCAGAACACACCCGCATTCAGGTACAGCAGGAAGCCGAGCATGCCGACCAGGGTGACGCCATTGGTCAGCAGTTCCGGCAGCAGGCGCGCGCCGGCGATGATCACGGGGACATCGGCGGTGATCGACGCGATCAGCCGCGGCATGCCGACGCGCTCGAGATCGGCGATCGGCGCGCTGGAAATGCGGCGGTACATGCGGGTGCGCAGATCGGTGGTGACGTCCATCGAGATGCGCGTGAGGATGACCTGCGAGGCGGTGCGCGCGACCAGGATCAGCAGGCAGACCAGCACGAACAGCACGGCATAGCGGTAATTGGATACCTGCCAGACGAAGAACACCGCGATGTCAGGATCGACTTTGGCGAACCGGTCCTTGCCCGGGTCGATGGCACTGAGCACCAACGGGATGATCAGCGCGTAGCTGACGCCAGCCAGCGCGCCGAGCACGATGGACAGGAATACCCGGTTCGGCGCGCGCCTGGCGAAGGTGCCCAACAGTTTCATCGTGGATCCTGGACGTGGCCGGGGGAGGCCGGCGTCAGGCGCAGCGCCTGGCCGGCGGAGGCGGACGGCCAGGCGCGCAGCACCCCGTCGCGGAAGGGCTCGACCATGTCGTCGTAGTGGGCACTGACGACATTTCCCGACTGGCCCGTCGAGTTTATGTACAGGTGCGCGCCGCCCTTCCCGCCCAACGCCATGACCTGACGGAAACCGGCGCCGAAATCCTGAGTGAAGCGTCCTGCGCGATCGTAGCGATAGGACGCCACGTTGACCGTATCCGGCGAACCGCCGCTGGCGATGCTGCGCTCGAAGACGCTGCGCAGCACGTTGATGCTACTGAAAGGCGTGTGCTTGTAGACCGTGGCGTGTAACTTGCCCCACGCCCAATCGTCCATGGATGAATCGCCGGTCATCTTCAGAAGCTCCCAAAGGGCGTCGTTGAGCGAGCTGTCGAGCACCTCGTCGCAGGTATCGGGTTCCGGTGTATCGAGGTTCTGGCACCAGCTGTCCGGCCCGTCCACCAGCATCGCGCCCAGGGTGTCCAGGTCGACGTCGCCCGCCACGCTCTTGACGTAGCGGTTCTGGGTTTCCCGGTTCCAGCTGCCGCCCAGCTCGTCGGCCATCAACTCGCGGCGGAGGGTTTGCACCCACGCATTGAAGATGCTGGCCGCGCGGCTGTCGCGCGACATGTCGCCGTTCCACGTCCGCAGGAGCGCGAATGCCCTGCGTTGCTGGTCGTTGGAAGGCTGCAGGCGCAGCATGCGCGCCAGCAGGCGCCGCGCCGGCTCGCTTACCGTGTCGGTCTGGATGCGGCCCATGGCCTGTGGCGTCAACGCGCCGCCTTTGTCCTTCAGGGCCAGAAGCAGGTGCTCGATCCTGCGCGCGCGGTCCGGCGGCGCCCATTCGCCATTGATTGGATAGGGGTAATCGGAGTCGAAGAATTTTTCGTTCGCCGACACCAGCACGCCACTGGGCGGGTTATAGCGGCTCGGCATCGCCTCCGGGGCGATGTAGCCACGCCATGCATGGCCTCCGTCCCAGCCGGAGACGGGCACGTCGCCGCCACCGGCCGTGCGGATCGGAATGCGTCCGGCGGTGAGCATCCCGATGTTGCCGGTATCGTCGGCATAGAGCAGGTTCAGCGCCGGCGCGACCAACGGTGCCAGCGCGTGGCGGAAGCCGCTCCAGTCCTCTGCGTAATTGAGCCGATAGAACGCTTCGTAGGAGGTATCGTCCGTGTCCAGCGCGGTCCACCGCATCGACACCGGCGCATCGAACACCTTGAACAGATCGCTCACCACCGGGCCGTGACGCGTGCTGCGGACCTGGATGCGCAGCGGCCGCAGCTTGGGGCTGAGCAAGGCGGGAAAATCCTGGCGGACGGCGATCAGCTCGGTCGTGCTCTTGAAGCCTTCCCACCCGTTCTCGGTACGATAGCGGTTCGCGTCGTCAGGATCGGCCTCCTCGAAGTACAGGTCCTGCACGTCCGCCATGGAATTGGTGCCGCCCCAGGCGATGTGCTGGTTGCGGCCGAAGATCACCACCGGCAAGCCGACGATGGTCGCACCGCGCGCATCGATGCGGTCGCCCTTGATCGCCGCCATGTACCAGAGCGAGGGTATCTGCAGGCCCAGGTGCGGATCGTTCGCCAGCATCGCCGCACCGTTGCCGGTGAGGTGACCGGACACGGCCCAGGCATTGCTGCCTACGTAGCGTCCGCCGAGGCCGAAATCGCGCTCCAGTTTCTCTTGGAAATCCGCCATGCGTTGCAGCGACATGCCGACCGAGGCGGCCGCGAGCGGCGCCGGTATAGGTGGTTCCGCGTGGAGATTCGGGTACAACGCGGCGAACTTGTGCGGGTCGAGCATCTGCCGCGCCAGCATGTGCTCGACTTCCTGGCGATAGTTGCCGCCAAGATTGAGCGCGAACACCTTGATCCAGGCCAGCGAGTCGTACACCGACCAGGGCTCGGGCTTGATCGCCATCGCAGAGAACTCCAGCGGCAAGCTCGGATGTCCCGCGAGCCAGGCGTTGACCCCGTCCGCATAGGCCTGCAGCGAATCGCGCGCCTGCGGACTCAACGCCTTCCACGCCTCGCGCGCCGAGCTTTGCAGCCCCAACGTCCGGAACCAGATGTCTTGATCGATGCTGTCCTTGCCGAAGACTTCGCTCAAGCGGCCGCTGGCGATGCGTCGTTGCAGCTCGAGCTGCCACATGCGGTCCTGCGCATGCGCATAGCCGAGGGCGAAAAAAGCGTCGCGGTCGTTGCTTGCGACGATGCTCGGAACACCCGCGGAGTCGCGATGGATCTCCACGGGCGCGCGCAGTCCGGTGACGGCAAGCGTACCGTCCTGCTGCGGCAGGCTGGAACTGAGGTGCGAGATTCCCCAGGCGGCCAGCGCCAGCAATGGAACAACGATGAACAACACGAATCGCAACGTTAACGGGTATTGCTTCAACACGATTTTCCCCAGCCTTTCCCTAGCTGAACCGCAGCAATCGGCATCGTTTGGCGCATTCGGTTCACGGACCAGCCACGTCCAGCGCCGGCCCGGCTCGCCCCTCAAAAGGCGGAAACGGATGTGCGTATGGCCTGTACGTTCGCTGTGAACCGATTGACGTGCGACGGTGGCGAGCGCGAACGGATCGCACTGCGCCGATGCCGGCGCTTCCTGCAGCGAAGCAAGCGGTCGGCATGGAAAACGTTCCCCGTAAACGTCTTCCCCGCCAGACGATGATAACCCCACGAACGTACAGCGTGCGTTCACAAATAATGTGGTTCTCATCACATTTTTCAGATGTGCACCTGACGTAGATGAGGCGTTAACACGCATCTGGCAACCAAGGATGGACGTAACGGCCTGTGCTGTGGGCTGTTGACCACTCGAAGCAGCGTTGGGTCAGGCCCTTCGTGCGTCCGCTGGCGGCGCACCTGCCCCGACTGGATTTCCTGGTCGAGATCGAGTGCGATTCCGAACTGAGCAAAAATCGCACATGACTTCCAGGTCGCTTGGCCGATGCTTTCCTGACTGAGCCGGAACTGGCCGATGACAAACTAATGCGTCAGTTCGAGAGTGCCTCGGACGAAGGCGAAGGCCGTGTGGCGGGGAGTCTACGAGCACGTGCTGCGCCTCGCGCATCGCGATCGTGACACCCGCTCGTCGTGGAGCCGGCCTACCCATGCGTTCGTCGTGGCGATTCGACGGCTGGCGGCGCTGGCCGCGACCTCGGTCAACAGCGAGGTCACGCAATAGGTCCTGAGCGCGTTTTGACATCCGAGTGCCGCGCTCGCCGGCGAGCCTGAAGGAGAGATGCCGTCACGGCATCAGCGGACCTCCACCCTACCCCGATAACGTCCTCTAATCTTGCGAGCACAGCCACGCCGACGTTAGAGTCTTCCAGCCCCCGATGCACTGCCCGCCTGAGCGTGGTTCACAGGCTGGGACAATCGTGTTCATGCTCGGAAGTTCGCTCGTGGCTACGGGCATGAGCATGCTCGTGCTCCTGTGAGTGCCCCAACAGCCCTCAGGAAAACGTTAACAATTAAAAAAGGCCCTTGGCAAACGCGCCAAGAGCCTTTGTTTACATCTACGCAAAGGTATCCTCTAGAACGGTTGTGTGTATCAACAGTGTAAACAAGCATGGAAAAGCATTGACAGGCAACGGCTTGGCCTTTACCGGGATCCAACAAGTGTAAACAACCTTGCGTACCAACCAAAGTTGTTTACATTTTTGTTGGGCTGCTAGCCACTTGGTAGTGCTCCTACAAGCATACGTTTCCCGCCAACGACCTATCTCGCCCGCTTCAGCATTCTTGCCGTGCCTGGATACGAGGCATCACGACCCTTTCAGCCACCCGCGGAAGGCGCGTTCGCGAGGGCCATCCAGCCAAACCAGGAGGTAGCACGGCAATAGACACGCGGACTCGCCAGAGCGCCGCCGACCACGCCAGCGTCAGCCGAAGTGGCAGCACCACTTCCGTTTGGGGCGGACTCCCCCAACCATCTGATTTTATTTCTCTCATGGAGATATAGCAAATTACGAGTTTATTCATCTCATGTCGCTCGGATAGCAACTGCTCAACATCACGACCAGCAGCAAGATTGGCTCCTACGTCCAGATGAGTTAGGTGGCGCATTTATCGTCCAGGAGGCGACTGCCGATTTCTTAAACCTTGTATTTGCTAATAGAGTCCAGCATCAGCAGCCCGCATCTCTGTCGTTGCGCTTGATTTCTCTAGTTCAAATGAGCGGCAACATGCCTCCGTACGTTCTTTCCTCACTGAAGTAATTCGTGCAGAGCAATGTCAGGTGGATTCAACAAAGTCTTCTTCTGACCGACATAGTAGAGCTCGAAGACCCCTTTCTCATCATCGATAACACGCGCACGGTCAAGTACCGCAAAAAATCCGAAGATCGCTGAGTGCGCTGCATCGTGGATGACTGCGCGCACCAATTCGGCCTCTGCATCAGACAAGCTGTTGAACCATTCGGAGCGCGCCGCCACATCAGGAGCAACCTTGCGTCCGGGCGGATGCTTGAGAAGGGAAATCGTGTCATCTACGGCAGACTCAAGCACGTACGTCTCAATTGCTGATACGAAATCGTCAGCTTTCACGACCTACCTCATATTCAGATTTTATAAACCTCCTTCACTGCAATTTCGCCACTAGCCTTATTGGCACCCGAGATAAACCAACGGCCACAAAATCCTTAGCCCGAGATTATACATCTAAATTATTCAATCCCCAGTGGATCCTGACTTGATTAAGACACAATTCGTTGGCTCCACCAGAGTATCCTGGATCGCTTGATTGAACTGGATCATCCTCCCATTGACATACTGGACAAATCTCATATTGCCCGGGCTCTTCAATCGTTAGATTTCCGCAGCATGGACACGGCATCAAGGAAAGGCCGATCTCAATTGCGTTCATTGCTCAACCTCTTCGCCCGACGCATAACGCCAAGGTCCCGACGTCTGGCCGTCATAGCGCTCTTCAATTCCCTCGAGCCATTTCTCTAGATCGTTGAGAAACCGAGCATGATCAAAGTCCTTGAACTTTCGTTTGTTCAACTGTTCTGACAGCTGCTGAAGAAGCTCACAGGAAACGTAGTGCATTTTCTCCTTCATCGAAAGCGGGACGATGGTTGGCAGATCCAACATGACGTCGGTATAAAACTCCGCGCTTTTAGAAAAAAACCGAACTCTTCGTTTAAATTTTATGGACGGATCGCGGCACATGAAAAGTAGAGACACTGTGGCCACCTCACTGCCGTAAGATCGATGGGTAAAATCATCAGCATTGCGCGCGTAGTGACTTTTGATCCTATCAATCCGCGCCTCCCAGTCGTAGTCGGCCGTAAAATCTAGCTTCATCTCAACCTACCTTCTAACCTTATTTCCTGGCGGGAGTTGGCCATTCTGAAAATGGAAGTTATCGATCTTCATTTGCTCAAGCATTAGCGCCTGGGACCTAGTCCCGTCAAACTCCTTCACCATATCGACACCACCGGTTCCAATGCCTTGCAGATATTGCTTAGGATACCTTTTATTCGGATTCTGAGTCGTACCAAATTTCCACACTTCACCTTCGGATAGCCAGACTTGCGAAGTTGGGCTCTTACTTCCCCTGGTCATAACAGGATACCAGCCATCTGCTTTTGCTCGAAGCGCATATTGATAGACCTTCTTTGAGCCCGAGCCGTAACCGCCCCCTGGTGCGAAAAGGCCCACACCGAATCCAACAGCAGCGATCACCTTGGCTTCGGTGGTTTCGCAGGGATCGAGCAGCGTTCTCCCTGTGTCATATGCGTCGTACAGGGAAATTGCGACTTCAATTCCGCCCCAAATCAGTGGAACCAATACAAACCAAGCAATATGCCCCGAAGGATCGTTGTAGCTGATCGGGTTGCCCAGTGCGTAGGCGTAGAAGTTCGCATCGCCGGAGGCGAAGCCGTAGGAGTCCTCGCTGATGAAGCGGCCCATTTCCGGGCTGTAGTAGCGCGCCCGATAGTAGTAGAGCCCGCTTTCGTCCTCCTCTCTGCCGGTATAGCGATACGGGTTGGTGGAGCCACTTGGTGCGTTCTGCAATTGCCCGTAGGGGGTGTAGTCGTAGCGCTCGAGAAGATCGCCGGACGCGTTGGTCAGCCCGCGCGTGCTGCCCAGATGGTCGGTCAGGTAGTAGGTTCGACCGCCCGCGCCGTTGCGAGCAAAACGTTGATCGACGCCGAGTCCGGTCAGGATCGGATTGGCGTTGTTGCCGACCGCTTCCTGCACCGCGTTCTGCCCGTCGTACAGGTACTGGGTGGCAACGCCTCCTTCGGTCCGTGCGACTCGCCGGCCGAGCGGGTCATAGCCGAATGCAGCGATGGTGCTGGTCCCTTCACGGATCTCCACCAACTGGTTGCGGACGTTCCAGACATAGCTGCGCACCCCATCGCCGATGAGGTTGCCGTTGTCGTCGTAGGTCAGCGTGCGACCGTTGTGCGTCAGCTGACGATTGGCGTCGTCGAAGCTGCTTGTGCTCGTTGTTGCCGCGGGCAAGACCTGGCTGGCAAAGCTGCCGCTCTGGCTGACGACCTGTCCGTTGCGGTCATAGTCGAAGCTCAAGGTACCGATCGCCGGCTTGCTGGGCTTCTGCCAGGCCAGGCTGGTCAGCTGGTTGCCTTCATCGTAGCCGTGTACGGCCTCGACGCCATTGGGCAGCGTCAAGGTCCCCAGACGGTCGACATCGTCGTAGTCGAACTGGACCCTCTCCATCCCTTGGTCCAGCTGCCGCAGGCGGTCGCCATCGTCATAGGTATAGATGACTTGGGCCTGCGCACCTGCACGCATTTCCTTGCGACGGCCGACACCGTCGTAGGCGTACCCGACGGTTCCCTGCGGGCCGGATTCGGCAATGACCGCATCGAAGTCGTCGTAGTCCCAGCTCAGTGTGCCTACCGCGCCAGTGTCCGTAAGCGCACGCAGGCGATTGCCGGCGTCATATGTATAGGTGGCCTTGGTGCCATCCTGGAAGGTGGTGGTCTTCGGTCGTCCCAACACGTCGTATGTGTTGACGACAGCGCGCTGCAGCCTGTCGATGTGGCTGGTGACGCGATCAGCCAGGTCGTACGTCCACTGCTCGCCCTTTCCAGTCGCATCGGTACGGGTCAAAGGACGGTCGCGGCTATCGTAGGTGTAGGTGATCCCATTGCCGTTGGGCAGCAACACAGCGGCGACATTGCCGTTGGCATCGAAGCCGTACTCCAATGCCATGCCATGCGCGTCGACCAGCTTCTTGACCCGCCCCATCACGTCGTACTCGCGGCGGACGACGTTGCCCTGCGGGTCTTCTGTTGCGACCACGCGTCCCAGGGAATCGATGCGATAGTTGGTGCGACGCCCCAGGGTATCGGTAACCCCGACCAAGTCGAATCCGTCGTAGTGGAGCTGTAGTGTCCGTTGCAGTGGATCGGTGGCGCTGATCATCTGGCCAGCGGCGTTGCAGCGATAGAGCGCGGTGCGATTGAGCGTATCGGTCACCGAACTCAGGCAGCGGTTCTGGTAGCCCAGCCGCGTGACCCTGTTCAGCGGGTCGGTGATGGACGTCAGGTCGCCATCGGCGTTGTACGTCATGCTGAGGGTCCGGGCCTTCGCTGTGCCCGCCATCGCTATGATCTGTGTGGTCTGGCCGTCCGCGTTGTAGCTGTACTCGGTCTTTCGTCCCAGCGGGTCGGTGCTGCGAATCAGCTGGCCGTTGCTGTTGCGCTCGTAGGTGAAGGTCTGCGCTTCCGCAGTCCCATACGCCAGTGTCTCCGAGACCGGGTAAGGGGTGCCATCGGCGAATACAATCCTGCGCTTGCTGCCATCAACCTCGGTAACCAGCGTGCCGGTCACCCCGTTGTCGACGTGGGCGTAGTCGATGCTGATCTCGCCGCCATCGGCCTGGGTCTGCTTGATCACCCGCCCGGTCGAAACGCCATTGACCGTCTCGAAGCGGTTGAGCAGCAGGCGATGCCCGCGCTGATTCGTGATCGACTCGATGCGGTGCTGAGCCATGGCTCCGTTCTGAACACGCGTCTGGAACGTGTACTGGCGGAACGTCGCATCCGGATACGTTGCCTTCGAGAGCAGGCCGTTGCTGTCGTAGCTGTACGACCACTCGCGGCCAGTATGGTCGCGCAGTGTCTTGATGCGATTGCTGCCGTCGTAGGCGATGGCGACGGAGCGGCCGCTGGGCGAGATGATCTCCGATATCAGGCCTGCGTTGTAGAGCAGCGACGTGCGGTTGCCGTGACGATCCTCGATCCAGCGCACGCGGATGTCGTTCCAACTGGAGAACTGCATCCGGGAACCGTCACGCAGGGTGAGCAGGAACGCTCGCCCCCAGGGCTGGGTCGGATCCGAGTCGTAGACGGTCTTGATCAACGCGCCGGCGAAGCGGGTATTGGAGCCGGCCTGCCGCCACTCGCCCTGGTTGCCGGTGCCGGAAATCCTGTCGAACCGCAACGATGAGCCATTGGGCTGCACCAGTTCCAGGACGTCGTAGTTGGCGGTACTGGGGCGATTGAGGGTGTAGCCCCAATTCCACGACATGCCAATGCCGAAGACGCCGCGCTTGAGATCGTTGGGCCGATAATTGCGCCCCACGGTAATGGGCACGATATCGTCGATGGAGAGGTCGGTCTCGGCGTGGGTGAACTCGCCGGTCTTCAGGTCGACCGGATCGCCGGCGACGGCAGCATCGCCGCTGCAGCCGCATTGCCCGGAGTTGTCCGCGGCCAGGTTGGGCTCGCTTGCGCCATTTCCCCCAGGAACGCTGTACATGCCGCCCATGGTTTCGTGCAGGGCGACGCCCTGTTCCGGCACGAAATGGCGTCCGTCCTTGGAAACCGTGCCGCGCCCGTACACCCGCCAGCCATCGGTTGGATCGTAAATCCAGAAGTCGGCTTCGGTTCCCTTCCTGTAATTGTCGTAGTTCGGGTAGTAGACACGGATGCCATTGCGCGCGTCGGGATCCAGCCCGCGCACCTGAGATGCACCGGGCTCGACCGTGAACGCCATGGGATGGTTTTCCATCACCGGGAATGGCGCCCTGTTGACCGGCGTCGGCACGATCGCGATCTCGTTGACCAGTCGCCCCTTGCGGTCATGAATGACCGTGCCTTTGGGTATGTGCAGCTCCAGCCCCGGGATGTCCGGATGGCCGATGACCAGGTCCTGCTTCAGCGGGGAGGCGATGCGCACCTTGTCCCGAGCGCTGATCTTGGGCAGGTGCATCAGGTACGGCAATTCGTTGAGGCGACCGGGCTTGATGTCCACGCCGACCACGAACTGCCCATACTGGTCAGCGCCGACATTGGCGGTGCTGCCGTCGACGTACAGCTCCTGATGGCCCTGGGGCAAGTCGAACAGGGCGAACCAGCCGTCGGCATTGGTTCGGGTCGTGATGCTGCCGATGCTGACCTCGACATTGGCGACCGGCATCTGGTCCACGCGGACCACGCGGCCGCGCAGCGCGGTCAGTTTGTAGCGCGCGGCCATGATGGCCGAGTATCCGGCCAACTCGACGCGCTTCTCATCGCTGTAGATGCGCCACCGACTATCGGTGTTGTCACGGCCGGGGTACCAGATGCCATTGTCGACAAAGCCGTGCGCGCGACAGGGCTGAGCGGCGCTTCCCGTCTGATCGCAGCCACTCCGATGACGCGCATCCCCGGTGGTGACTCGCTCACTCTCCGGCTCTGTTGCAGTATCTGCGGTCTCGGTGGCGCTTCCAGCGGCGTCAAGGGCGGCGGTGCTGAAGTCGATCGCCACCAGCGGCTGTGGCTTTCCTTCCCGGGTACGCACACCGTCAACCATGAGGGTGTAGTGGGAGGCGGGGAACAGCGACCGTTTCGGCGAGACGAACAGCAGCCGGCCGCCTTCGGCCGGCATGACCTCGATGGGGGTAGTGCCGCCGGGGCCGATCAAGGTGACCGACGACGTGGAAAAATCGGCCATGTTGACGGGTTGCGCGAAGCGTACCGACAAACGCTGGGACGGCAGCACGTCCTTGGCTCCCTGGGCCGGGATCGAGCCAGCCAGTCCGGCTGGAAGATGGTCTTGCTGCGACAGTGCATTGGAGAATCGCCCGCCGTTCTGGCTGTAGACCAGATCTGTTTCCTGACGTGTTCCGTGGCGATCGACGCCACCGGCAATGCGCACCTGCCCGTCACTCTGCAGCAGCGCCGTATGACCACGGCGCGCGATGCTGGTCTCGTCGGCAAGCGCCAACGCGCGGTTCCTGCGTTCATCCCAAAGCTCGGCAGGCATGCCTGCCGACGCGGTGTCGCCGCCGGCGAACAGTACACTACCGTCCGTCAGCACCGTTGCGGTGTGGCCTGCACGCGGAGACAGCGTCAGGTCGTTGGCAACTGAAAGCGCGTCCAGCGTAGGGTCATACCAGAGCCCATCGCGTCGCAAGGTACCGTGACCGTCGGTACCGCCCCAGATCAACACGCGACCACTCGGCAGTAGCGTCAAGCTGGGGTTGATGCGAACTTCCGGCAGATCCAGCGCTTTGTCCGACGGAGTTGCACCCGCCCCCTCTTTTCGAAGCTGCGTGCCGGCGGCGTTCAGTTGCAGCCAGCGACCATCCTTCAGCTGCACGCGTTGCGCTAGTGCCGCCAACGGCTGCATAACGTCGCCCAGGGCGCTTTCCGCCGCGCTGGCCTGAGCAGCGGGCAGCAAACCCACTTCCAGATGCCACAGCGAGCCGACCATCGACAGCGCTCCCAGCAGCATCCCCACCACGAAGACCTTGGAGCGCATGCGGCTGACTGCCTGTACCTTGTAGATTCCATTCTTCATAGTCGTTGATCTCTTCGCTGACGGCGCTTAGGGCGAGGTCGAGACGGAAACATTGGCACTGGCTGACCGGCCAAGATCCGGGTCGACCAGAATCCAGTACGTTCCCGTCTCTGGCAATGTCACGTTTAAGTTGCCTGCAGTGGTTTGGCCGGTGGTGCTTATCGCGTAACCACGACGCCTGTCACTAGGCTTGAACACGCTGTAGACGACACGGCCACCAGCAGGCTGTGTGACTTGCGCGGCGACCTGCAGGGTGACTTTCTCGCCTTGGGTGCCGGTAAAGGTCAGCAGACCATCCTGACCACGGCGCGAAAGCGGCAGGGGCGCCACGACACCGCGCTGGAGGGCGACCCCAGCATTGGAGGACAACGTTGCAGTGAACTGCATGGTTTGTCCGGTCGTGGTGGGTTGCACCAAGATGCTGTAATCGCCAGCAACCGTGTTATAGAAATCGATGTCGCAGCCGCCGTCACTGACATAGCAGTAAGACGTGTCGGCGATGCCGGTACCAGTGGGCGAATAGGCGTACACCCGTACATAGCTGCCTTCACTCAGGCTTAGGCCACTGATGGCAAAGCCCAGGTGAGCACCGGCTGTCGCCGGGAAGCGGAAGTGTGCCGATTGACCCGCTTGGGTCGAGGCAAACTGAGTTGGCGATCCATCCTGCACAAGCGGATTCGCATTCCCGGTGGACAACGTCACCCGTGCGTTGGTGGTTGCGCCATTGTCGGGGTCCGCCCACAGCCAGTAGGTCCCCGACTCTGTAAGGATCAGATTGGTCGATCCCCCTGTTATGGGCGTGATGACATCGAGTTCGTAGGAGCGTCGCCGCTCACTAGGCTTGTAGACGCGGTAACGGACCATCTTCCCTGCAGGAACAGTAGATTGGCCGGCGACAAGAAGCGCCACCGACTCTCCCGCGTTGCCAGCAAAGGTCATGACCGCATCTTTTCCACGACGATCCAATTGCAGGTTCAACGGTGTGTCGCGTGCCAGTGCAGGGCCAGCGCTGCTGCTCAACCCCGCTTTGAACTGCATGGTCTGACCGGGTTCCGCGGCGGACACGATGATGCTGTATGTCCCGGCTACAGGATTGTAGATATCGATGTCGCAGCCGCCATCGGCCACATAGCAATAGGATGTATCGGCGATGCCGTTGCCATTTGGAGCATACGCATCTATGCGCACATAGTTGTTCGTACTTACGGTCAGATCGCTGACAGCGAATCCGAGGTGTTGGCCCGCTGTCGCGTTGAAGCGGAAGTGGGCTGATTGCCCTGGGTGTGTGGATGCGAACTGGACCACTGCACCATCGCGCTCCATGCCGCTGACCGTACCTGTGGACAGCGTTACGTGCGAGCGGCTGGTGGCGCCTTTGATCGGATCTGCCAAGATCCAATAGGTCCCCGTCTCCGGCAGTACCATGTTCACCGATCCGCCGGTCTGGGCGTTGAAGGAGTGAATGTAGTAGCTAGGCCGACGATCGCTTGGCTTGAAGACCCGATAGGTCACCTGGCGATCTCCAGGTACGGTCGTCTGGCCAGCGACCAGGAAAGCGAGATTCTCGCCCTGGGTTCCGTTGAACGTCATCAGACCATCCTGGCCGCGGCGCGTCAGATCAAGCACTGCCGGAACATCGCGCTCCAGGGTGACACCCGCGCTGGACGAGAGCGTTGCATTGAACTGCATCGCTTGATCGCCGTGTTCGGGCACGACCATGACGCTGTAGGTGCCCGTGACGGGGTTGTAGATGTCGATGTCGCAGCCACCGTCGGCGACGTAGCAATACGAGTCGTCCTGAATGTTGTTGCCGTTCGGCGCATAGGCGTAGATGCGCACCAGCGTTCCACTGCTCACGACCAGGTCGCTCAGACCGAAACCGAGGTGCTGGCCGGCTGTTGCATTGAAGCGGAAGTACGCGGTCTGGCCGGGCAAGATGGTCTCCACTCCCGCCGCGCCGCCGTTCTGGACCAGCCCGCTGGTGGTTCCCGTGGAGAGCGTGATCTGGGCACTTGCGGTGGCACCGTTGTCTGGATCTGCCCATATCCAATAGGTTCCGGTCTCAGGCAGCGACATGTTCAGCGCCCCGCCATTGAGAGGAGTGATGTCGGCAAACTGGTAGCTCGGCCGGCGCTCGCTCGGTTTGTAGATCCGATAGCGCACTGTGTTGCCAGCAGGAGCGCTCGCTTGGCCCGCAATCTGCAAGCCAACGGTTTCGCCCTGGCTGCCATTGAAGGTCAGCATTCCATCCTGGCCCCGCCGAGACAGCTGCAGCATTGTCGGGGTGTCAGCGGCTAGCGCGACAGGAGCGCTACTGGACAGCGTGGCGGTGAACTGCATGCGCTGTCCGGCGACCGATGGCACGACCACCACGCTATAGCTGCCGGCGACGGGATTGTAGATATCCACATCACAGCCGCCGCGCTCCACATAGCAGTACGAATCATCCTCGATACTGTTGCCGTTGGGCCCATAGGCGTAGATGCGCACATACGTTCCATCGGAGACGCCCAGGTCGCTGACCGCAAAGCCCATGTGCTGCCCGGCGATTGCGTTAAAGCTATAGTGCGCCGTCTGCGCTGGCTGGTCAGCGATGAATGCCGCCGACGCACCATCCAGCACCAATCCGCTGGTGCTGCCTGTGGACAGAGTGATCCTCGCCGCTGCGGCTGCGCCAAACTGAGGATCGGCGTACACCCAGTACTCGCCATTCTCCGGTAAACGAATGTTGAGGGCACCACCGGTCTCCGGCGCAATGCTGGCGATGTGATAGCTGCTGCGGCGTTCGCTGGGCTTGTAGACCCGGTAGGCCACCGTCCTGCCCGCAGGCAGGCTCGACTGGCCGGCAATCTGCAGCGCCACCGTTTCGCCGGCGACCCCACTGAAGGTCATCAGCGCGTCCTGGCCACGCCGGTCCAAGCTTAGATTGAAGGGGACATCGCGGGATAGCGTCGAGCGCAACGCGGATGACAGGGTTGCCCTGAACTTCATCGTTTGCGTGCTGCTCACCGGCCGCATCACGATGCTGTAGGTGCCGCTGACCGGGTTGTAGAGCTGGACGTCGCAGCCGCCGTTGCTCACGTAGCAGTACGTTTCGTTTCCAACGCTGGCGCCGCTCGGCGTATAGGCGTAGATACGCACGTACGTGCCACTGTTCACGCTCAAGTGACTGATGCCGAACCCGAGATGTTTGCCGGCTACCGCGTTGATGGCGAAGGACACGTCCTTGCCTGCGGCGCTCTCGTACTCGCCGATGCTGCCATCCAGTTCCATTTGACCTAGCACGCCTGCTTCCAGAGTCAGCGTCGCAGCCGCGGTCGCACCGTTCTCGGGGTCGACGAAGATCTGATAGGTTCCGGCAACGCTGGTGTCGATCAGCAGCGTCTTGTCGCCTGCGGCGTAGCCAGAGGTGACGGTCACACCATCTGGGCGGAGTGCGCGGAAGTACACGCCGGCACCAGACGGTTGCGTGGTCTGGGCGGTAATCTTGAGCGCGATGACTTCATTTGCCGCGGCGGTGAATGCCAGGCGCGCGTTTTGTCCATGGCGCGGCAAGCTCAGGGAAGTCGGAGTTGCTCGGACCATGTTCACCGCGAGGTCACGGGAGACCGTGGCGTCGAACTGCATGGTCTGCGCCGGATCCAGCGGCACCACCTCCACGCCATGCACGCCGTCCTCCAGCGAGGACAGGTTGAGATCGCAGCCGGCATTCGCTGCATGGCAAGTGGTGTTGGCCAGCAACGTGCCGTTGGGCCGGTATACGTTCACAGCCGCGCCACTGCCGTTGGCAATCGTCAGATTGCTGATGCCCAGGCCGAGGGAGTCGCCGGACGACGCAGTGATCTGGAAGTACGCCGCCTCACCCGCGCGTGCCGCCACATGTGTCGACGTGGCGCCGCCGATGACAGGGCTTCCCTCGCTGCCGCGCAGCAGCACCTCCGTGGCAAGTGTTTCACCGTATCCGGCGTCGACGAAGACGTCATAGGTGCCGGTGACAGGGAGTGCCAGGTTCAGCACCAGTCCGCTTGAGGCTGCGACAGACTTCCAGAGCGTTCCGTCTGGGCGGTTGACGCGGTAATAGACGCTGCGGCCGGCAGGTAGGGTGGCTTGTCCTGCAATCAGCAGGCCGAGCACTTCGCCTGCGGCTCCAGTGAAGCTCAGCCTAGCGTTCTGGCCTGCGCGCGGAAGGGAAAGGGCTAGTGGCGTACCGCGCGCCAGGGTGTGTTGCGCATCGGTTGACAGAGCCGCCTGGAACGCAAGAAGGCGGGTTCCAGAGGCTGCGGGCGTGACGAGAACCGCGTGTCTACCCGTATTCAATGCGGAAAGATTGAGACTGCATCCATTGTTCGCTTGCGCGCACTGCTGGAATCCTGCTTGGCCTCCGTCTGGCCCTTGCACGGTCACCGTAGCCGAACCCCATGCGGGAGGCCCTGTTTTTTCCGCAAGTCCCAAGCCAAGTGGCATACCTTTGCGTGCATCGAAGACCAGCCTGCGACTCTGCCCTGCGATGCTTGTGCTTACATCCTGAACGGTGCCGTCGATTTCCAGAACGGCGGACCGCTCGAGTTGCAACTTCCACGTCAGCGGGCCTGCCTTGGGGGTCAACACCAGCAGATGAGTCCCGGCTGACTTCAGCGCGGGCATATGGAAGCTCGGCGCGTTGGCTGAGACCGTCCCCGTGGCGAGGCGTTTGTTGCCGATGCCATACAGGGCATAGTTCAGCTCGCTGGTCAGCTCGGAGAACTGCGCACTGATGTAGTCACCGCCTTGCGCCTCGAACAGGATCGCTACGCTTTTCCCCGCAGAGTCCGTCGAAAGATCGTTGAGCTGCCCGTCGATGGCCAAGCGTTTCGCCGTACCAATGGCCACGTCATCAATTCCCGCAGGCACGACAAGCACGTCGTCTGCGCTGATAGCGCTGCCGTAGGGTGTAGTGACCCTAATCCGGCCACTACTCGCACCACCAGGAACTTCGGCCTGCAGTGTTGAGTTACTGGCCTGGCTAAGGAGAAGCGGCGCAAGGCCAAGGCGAGCGCTGGTCTGCCCAGCAAGCGGCAGCAGCGACTGTCCGCTGATGGTGAGGGCAGCCCCGACCGAGGTGATATGCGGGCTGACGGCGGTAATGAGGGGCGCGCGGGGTTGGGCTTCGACAACGAACGGGACATCGCTGCTGGCGGATTGATTGCCTACGGTGACAGTCAGCACTCCAGTTGTGGCGGCTGCTGGAACGATGGTGGTCAAGCTGCCTGTGCTAGCGGTGACCACTTCGGCAACCACGCCATTGAAGCGAACGACGTTCTGCGCCGGCGTTGCGCTGAAGCCCAGCCCTCTCAGCGTGACCCTGTCACCGGCGCCGCCCTGGCGCGGCGCGAAATCGAAGATGGCGAGCGCACCCGATGGCAGGCGCTGGACGCGGGTAATGTTCCCCAGGGCATCATAGTGATAGCGCGCTGTATCGCCCGCTTCATTGGTGACCGCGATCAGCCGCCCGTTGGCGTCATAGACATAGGCAGCAGCCAATGCCGATTCGCTCCCCACGAGCAGGGCGATGAACCCAGCAATGCGCAACCCGATGCGACGCGCAATGCTGAAATCAATGATGGAAATGCCGAGAAGCGCATAGAGCCAACCGGCACGTCGTACGACGCGGTGTTGCGGAACGTCCATATCCTTTGGCCCCATCTGCTTTTGCGCACTGTTGAGCATCAGCACGTAGGCCAGATTGCCTGGCCCAGCATGCCTTCCGTTGGCAGTTCTTTAGCTTCAATATTTTTTGCATAATGCGATCTTGTGTGTCAAGCAATAACATCAACAGCGATGGAGCGCGTGGCGGAAAATGAAGTTCAGATTATTTTTTGCTACCGCAGTCACAATTTTTTCCGCAACTGGATTGGCCGGATGCGAGCGAGCCGCACGGCTTCCAGGCGCGCAGGGTGACGCGGCCACGGTTGCACTAGGGCGCGAACTTTTCTTTGATCGAAGCTTGAGTGCTAATGGTGCGGTCAGCTGTGCGGACTGCCACGTCCCCGCCAAATCATTCACCGACGGCCGCGAGGTCTCGGTAGGCGTGCACGGCCGGGTAAGCACGCGAAACGCGCCTGATCTGGCCGATGCCACTGTCTACTCAACGCTGTTCTGGGATGGCCGGGAGCGCCATCTCAAGGTAGTAGCGCTGCAGGCGTTCACCAATTCGCAGGAGATGGGGCTGGCGGACGTGCGTATGCTGTTGGCGCGGATCAACGCGCAGCCACGCTATGCCAAATATGCTGATGGAAATCAGCTAGACCAATCGGCCGTCGCAGAAGGTCTGACGCAGTACCTGCGCGCCCTGCCACGTCAGCCGACGCGTTACGACAGAAGCATTGGAGAGCCGTCACTGCTAGACGCAGATGAGCGTGCTGGTCTCGCACTCTTCACTGGCAAGGCGGCCTGTACGGAGTGTCACCTACTTGCTGGCAGCCCAGCTACCTTTACCGATCAGAAGTTCCATCATGCCGGCGTCGGTTTTGAGCAGATTGCTGGCGATGTCGCTGCACTACTAGGCCGGTTGGAACAGGCCAGGCGCATCAATCAACCGCTGGGTACCCTGGTGCTCTCCGAGCGGGAGATCGCCGAATTGGGTCGCTTCGTGGTGACGCGCAGGCCGGCCGACCTGGGCGCGTTCCGCACCCCCAGCTTGCGTAATGTCGCGCTTACCGCGCCATACATGCACGATGGAAGTGTGGCCACGCTGGAGAAGGCGGTAGAGCGTGAAATCTACTACCGCAGCCTTGGGCGCGGCCGGGCCGTGAACCTGACGGTGACCGAACAGAGGCAGCTGACAGCGTTCCTGCGCGCGATTTCTACGGAGGATCAACCTGCAGGCGCTGACGCAGAGATGTCGATGTCACGCGTCCCCAACAAAGAGCTGCCTAGACTTACTTCAAGCAAGTAACGTCCTGGTTCCCATTCCCGACGGCCCTTGGGGGTCAGAGTCAATGTAGCTCGCTTGTCGGCGACGGCACCGGACCCAGTGGAAGCTACTTGGCCAGTTGCCAAGTTGATGAATCGCGCTTTGATCGGATCGGCATCTGCCGGCGAAGCGGAATTCAACGCGACCTCAATGGTCAGCGCGTCCAGCACAGTGATCGGCTGCGTAAGAACTCCATCCCGCGCCTTGTTGCTGCCAACTGTCAGCGACTGCAGCGAGATGGAAGCAACTCCCGGCTGTAAGTGCGGCTTGTCGACGTGATCGCAGGCAACTGCTGCAACCAGTACGAGAAACATTGCGGGGAGAGTCCGTGTCTTCATCAAGAGCTATGCCTTTCCATGACTGAGCTGGCTTAAGTATGGCACTGCACGCGGTGGTGTGCGAGGGCGCGGAACTATGCAAGGACATGCTCATCGCCGCCCGGTTTTCATCCCGGCGCCCCCCTCGCCCTTCGTCGCCTCTCGGTGTCGGTAGGTGTCGGCTACGAAGTCGATGAGCGCGACCGCCGATGCGACCGCTAGCCGGGCGTGGCGCGACTATGCTCCAGAACCATCTTCACCGAAAGTTCCCGGCTGGTCCCCATGCGACGGAAGGTGACGGGCAGTGGCTGAAGGCTACCGATGCGCCTCCTCTGCCGCCGTCCTTACTAGGGAAAGCCACGCCCGCTCCCAAGACCTGCAAAAATCGCATCAGTCCAAGCCGGTTATGCAGTCGTTGCGTCTTGGTCGGGCGTCTGCATCCCCTGCCTGGCAACCAAGAATGGCATCCACAGTTGCTAGGGGAACGGTATCCTGTAGTGCCGGCAAGCCACCGCCACCAGTACCCAAGGGCCATGATGTACGGACGAGAGCGCATCCATCCGGACGATCGCCCCTGACTCCATCTTGCGCTGCTCCCCTGCAATCACGCCGATGTCGGCAGGGAACTTGATGGGCGCCTCCGTAGTGCCGCTCTCATACTGCGCGGCTTGTCGGTACAGCAACGCCTCGGCGTGGTCGTCCGCGTACCAGACCTGCAGGCACATACCCTTGAAGGCACGATCCTGGGCCACCTGCAGTGAATGATAGACCTGATCGTGACCGAAACGTTAACAATTAAAAAAGGCCCTTGGCAAACGCGCCAAGAGCCTTTGTTTACATCTATGCAAAGGTATTCTCAGAACGGGATATCGTCGTCCGCGAAATCGTCCATCGGCGCGGACTGCTGCGGCGCCGGCTGCTGGCGGCGCGGCGCGTAGTCCTGGCCACCGCCGCCCTGCCCGCCGCCGCCCTGGTTCGGGCGTTCCTGGCGCGGTGCGGCCGCACGCTGCGGGCGATCGCCGCCCATGCCGGCACCACCACCGCCGCCGCCTTCGCGACCGCCCAGCATCTGCATCTCGTCGGCGACGATGTCGGTGGAGTACTTCTCCACGCCGTCCTGGCCGGTGTACTTGTCGTAGCGGATCGAGCCTTCGACGTAGACCGAGCTGCCCTTGCGCAGGTACTCGCCGGCGATCTCGCCGAGCTTGCCGAAGAACACCACGCGGTGCCATTCGGTGCGCTCCTGCTGGTTGCCGTCCTTGTCCTTGCGCACGCTGGTGGTGGCCAGGCTGATGCGGGTGATCGCCATGCCGGCCTGGGTGTACTTGGTGTCGGGGTCGTTGCCGAGGTTGCCGACGAGGATGACTTTATTGATGCCGCGGGCCATGGAATTCTTCCGTTCGGGGTGGTGAACCCGCTCGGGCGCGGGCATGTCGGATAGGGTCGCCCGCTCGGAAACGGGCACAGACAGTGAATTATACCGGGCTGGCGGCGGATATCAGCCTTCCCCTGGTTCAGGCGTCAGGCGAGCCCTCGCCGGGGTGGCCTATAATCCCTGCATTCCCCCTAGTCCGACCGCATGAGCCTCGCCGAAGACCTCCGCCCCGCCCTGGGGCTGCCTCAGATCCAGGCGCTGGCCGCGCCCGACATGAGCGCCGCCGATGCCCTGATCCGCCGCCGTCTGGCCTCGGACGTGGTGCTGATCAACCAGATCGCCGAGCACATCGTCTCTGCAGGCGGCAAGCGCCTGCGGCCGATGCTGGTGATGCTGGCCGGGCGCGCCTGCGCCGGCGGCGGGCCGGTGCACCACCAGTTGGCGGTGATCGTGGAATTCATCCACACCTCGACCCTGCTGCACGACGACGTGGTCGACGAATCGGACCTGCGCCGCGGCCGCAGCACCGCCAACGCGCTGTGGGGCAACGCGCCCAGCGTGCTGGTCGGCGATTTCCTGTACTCGCGCAGCTTCCAGCTGATGGTCGAGCTGGACAGCATGCAGGTGATGCGGCTGCTCGCCGACACCACCAACCGCATCGCCGAGGGCGAGGTGCTGCAGCTGTTGCACGTGCACAATCCGGATACCGACGAGGCCGCCTACCTGCGCGTGATCGAGCGCAAGACCGCGGTGCTGTTCGCCGCCGGCACCCGGCTCGGGGCGATGGCCTCGGGCGCGTCCGAAGAGGTGCAGCAGCGCCTGTACGACTACGGCATGCACCTGGGCTATGCGTTCCAGATCGCCGACGACGTGCTCGACTACACCGCCGACGCCGCCGACCTGGGCAAGAACCTGGGCGACGACCTGGCCGAAGGCAAGGCCACCCTGCCGCTGATCCACGCAATGGCGCACGCCGACGACGCGACCCGCCAGCGCCTGCGCCATATCGTCGAACAAGGCGATGCCGACGCGATGCCGGAAGTGCTGGCGGCGATCCAGGCCAGCGGCGGGCTCGACTACAGCCGGCGCCGCGCCGCCGAATACGCCGCCGCCGCCGAACGCGCGCTGGACGGTCTGCCGGAAAGCGAGGCCGTGGCCGCGCTGCGCGGGTTGGCGCGTTACGCGGTCGAACGTAGGCATTGATCCGGCGCGCTGTGCGCGTCGGACGGGATGACCAGCCATTCGGCTGTGGAAAGCGGGGATTCGGGATTGGGGATTCGCAGAAGCGGCGATGCGGCTTCTGCAAATCCCCATGGTTCCGAAACGCGTGCTCCGCAGTCGAACTTAAGCGCTGATCCGACGCGCGCGCGTGCCCTGACAGGGTTGGGATTCGTAAAGCGCAGACCTGCCGCTTTTGCGAATCCCCAATCCCGAATCCCTAATCCCATCGCTCATCAAAGAAATCGTGCAGCATGCGAAAGGCACGCTTCGCCGCGCGCGGGTTGTATTGGCAACCCGGCGGGCTGTTGGCATCGGCCTCGGCGAAGCAATGCACCGCGCCGCTGAAGTTGACGAACTGCCAATCGGCGCCGGCGCCGTTCATTTCCTGCTCGAAGGCGGCGATGTCGTCGCGGCTCACGCTCTTGTCGTCGGCGCCGTTGAGCACCAGCAGCGGCGTCTTCGCGCTCCCCGCGGCCGCCGGTGACGGCGTGGCCAGGCCGCCGTGCAGGCTGACCACGCCCGCCAGCGGCGCGCCGGCGCGGACCAGTTCCAGCACCGTCGTGCCGCCGAAGCAGAAGCCGACCGCGCCGATCCGTGCAGCGTCCAGCGGCGCCTTGCCGGCCTGCGCCTTCAGCACCTCGACCGCCTTCAATGCACGCGCGCGCAGCGTCGCCGGGTCCTTCTTCAGCGCACCGGCGAACTGCCCGGCCTCGGCATCGTTGGCCGGGCGCTTGCCCTTGCCGTAGACGTCGGCCAGCAGCACCACGTAATCGTCGCCGGCGAGCTGCTTGGCTTTTTCGATCGCCGAGGCGTTGACGCCGCGCCAGTTCGGCACCATCACCAGGCCCGGGCGCTTGTCGTGGTCGGCATCGTCGTAGACCAGCACGCCGCTGAAGCTGTCCTTGCCGACCTTCCATTCCACCGGCTTGGCCTGCATCGCGGCCAGCGCCGGCAACGGCAGCGCCAAGGCCAGGCCCAGCAGGCCGATCCAGCGTATCGAACGAATGCGCATCGCGTCTCTCCCATTGGGACCAGCCGGCAGTCTAGAACGTTTTCTTTCGGCGATTTGCACACCTGTTGGTGCGACTCCGGGTGGCCTCGGGCCATCAGTCGCGACGGACCTTACCGATAAAGCCCGTCGCGACTGAAGTCGCTCCCACAGACAGCGTCATCTCGATCGAAATGCTCCAGCCACGGCGTCTGGTCAGCGGCGCGCATGCCGGTTCGATGCAGGAGCAAACAGCTCAGGCGATGCCCAGCCCGGGAATCGCGCTGATCGCGTCAGGATCGAATCCGGCCAGTTCGGCGAAATGGCGGCCGCGCGCCACGTAGTCGCGGTAGGCGCCGAAGCTGGGCGCGCCCGGCGACAGCAGCACCACACCGCCGCCCTCGCCCAGCGCCGAGCGCGCCAATGCCACCGCTGCCGGCAGGTCCGCGGCGGCGTGCAGGCCGAAGCCGCCAGCGGCGGCCAGCGGCGCCAGCAGCGCGTGGATGCGCGGACCGTTGCTGCCCATGGTGACGATCTCCAGCGGCGCCCCCTGGCGCATCGCCTTGGCGAAGTCCTGCCAGTCCAGGCCGCGGTCGTGGCCGCCGACCAGCAGCGCGATGCGGCGCCCGCGGAAACACTCCAGCGCCGCCAGCGTGGCGTGCGGCGTGGTGCTGATCGAGTCGTTGACATAGGCCACGCCGTCGCGCTCGCCCAGGGTCTGCAGCCGGTTCGGCAACGGCCGGAAATCCGCCGCGGCCGGCGCCAGCGCCGCCGCGTCCAGGCCCAGGGCCTCGATCGCGGCCAGCACCGCGCACAGGTTGCCGCGGTTGTGCCGGCCCGGCAGCGGCACGTGCGCGCTGTCGAACACCGCCACCTCGCCGCGATGCACGACATCGCCGCGCATGTGCCAGCCGTCTTCGCGATTGAACCAACGCACCTCGCTGTCGGGCAGCGCCAGCGCCGCCAGCTGCGGATCGGCGGCATTGAGCAGGGCGATGCGCGGCCGCGCCTGGGTCACCAGCGCCAGCTTGTCTTCGACATAGCGTGCCTGGCTGCCGTGCCAGTCCAGATGTTCCGGGAACAGGTTCAGCACCAGCGCCAGCTGCGGCCGCGCACCGCTGCGCGCCACGTCGCCGGTCTGGTAGCTGGACAGTTCGATCGCCCAGTACTGCGGCGGCTGCGGCGGCGCCAGTACTTCCAGCAGCGGCAGGCCGATGTTGCCGACCAGGCCGGTGCGGTGGCCGCCGGCGCGCAACAGGTGCGCCAGCAGCGCGGTGCTGGTGCTCTTGCCCTTGGTGCCGGTGATGCAGACGCTGCCCGGCACCACGCCGTCGGCGCCCGCACGTTCGGCGAACCACAGCGCGGTACCGCCGATGAAGCGCGTGCCTTGCGCAGCGGCGGCTTGCGCCTCGGGCCGATACGGGCTGATCCCGGGCGACTTGATCACTACGTCGAATGCCGCCAGCCGCTCGGCGCTGGCCTCGGTCTCCACACGCAGCGCTTGGTCGCCGAGCGCGACAAGTGCCGGCACTTCGTCGGCCGAACAGAACACCGTCAGCGGCAATGCCGCCGCCGATTCCCCATTCCCGATTCCCGATTCCCGGCCACGCACCGCGGCATAAGCCGCCCGACCCTCGCGGCCCCAGCCCCACAGTGCGACGCGCAACCCCTCAAGCTGCGAAATTCGCACGCACGCGTTCCCACAGCTCGGCCGGAATGCGGTGCTGCGTGTCCAGCGCCAGCAGCGGTTCCACGCGCAGGTCGCCGGCCTCCAGCTGCGGCTGAATCTCGCGGATGAAACGCGCCACCAGCGCGTCTTCCTTCCATTCCGCGCGCGCCGCCAGCGTGGCCATCGCCGCGCGCGATTCGCGGCCCTCGCCGACGCATTCGAACGGCTTGTGGTCCTGGAATTCCAGCAGCGCGTCGAAGCCCGGCGCCTGCGCCGCATCGTCGAGCAGGTTGCGGCCGAATATCCGCACCAGCCGCGTCTTCGGCATGAACGGCGCCAGCGCCAGGAACACGAAATGGCACTTCGGGCACACCCCGCACCAACGGTGCGCCGGGCGCTCGCCGAGGATGTGGAAGTTGCGGTTGCAGCTGGAGAAATGCGCGTCGTAGTGGTCGTTCTTGGCGAACTGCCGCGCCACTGCCAATTCCGACAGCGGGCGCAGCAGCGAGTAGTAGTGCAGGTCCGCGGCCACGTAGCGCTGCACCTGCGCGCCGAACGCCTGCTCGAAGGCCCAGCCCTTGGACCACTGGTGGTTGACCTCGCCGGTGCCGGCGATCTGGCTGCCGTAGCTGGCCGAGTGCTCGTTGGAAAACACCACCTGGCCCGCGTCCTGCAGCAATGCGGCGAACACCAGGATCGCCGAGTTCACCGCGGTCACCGGGATATGCCCGTTCCACGCGCCCTGCCGGTTCAGTTCGAACAGCTCCGGCGCCAGCGCGCGGCCGATGTTCAAGGTCGGCAGTGCGGTGCGCTCGGCGCAGGCGCGGATCAGCTGCGAGCCGCCGATCCAGGCTACGGTCTGCTCCACGCCGGCGGCACGCAGCGCCTCGATGCTGACCAGCGAATCCTTGCCGCCGCCGATCGCGACCAGCGCGTGCGCGCGCAAGCCCAGCGCCGCAGCGTCCTGCTCGTTGCCCGCGGTCGCCGGAAACCGAATCCGCTCGCGCAGGTCCAGGCCGTTGCGGTAGGCGAATTCGCCCAGCCCGTGCAGGTACACGCTGTCCAGCAGCGCGGCGGTCTCGGCGTCGATCGCGTAGTCGTCGATGGCGATCTGCGGCGGCACCGCGGCCTTGTAGTAGCTGACCCCGGCGATCAGATGCAGCAGGCGCAGCGCGCGCTGCAGCGCCTGCGCGCGCGCAGCGTCCAGCACGAACGGCGCGCCGGGCACGGTGATCGTCTCCACCAGTTCCGGGCCCTGGTCGAAGGCATAGACCAGGCGCGCGACGCCGCTATCGGCGTCGAACGTACAGCGCACGAAGCGGAAGGTGGTGATCTGCTGTTTGTCGAAAGCGGTCATGGACTACCTGCAAGAACGCGCGTGCGACGCAAGTAGCGTCGGCACAGGAAAAATTCGATCATGGAAAACGGCAACGCCGCCCATAGCCATGGCAGGCAACCGAGCAGGAACGCCAGCGGAAACAGCTCCCAGTTCGAGCTCCTCTGCGTGGCATCGGCGGACGTCACGAACACCACCACGAGATACAACGTCAGCGCCGGCACATAACTGCACGCGCCCAGCAGCAGCGTGCGCAATGCCATCGCGCCCGCACGGCCGGCAGGCCAGCGGCGTTGCCAGCGCCATGCCAACCACGCACCGGCGCCTGCCGCGATCAGCGCAGGCGCCAGCCATTTGATGCTGTCGGCCCACTGCAACGGCAGGCTCGTGCCCGCCCGATCGGCCGCGGTGGCCAACATGATCGCCGCGCCGCCGGCGACGGCGCTGAGCGCAATGAACTCAGCCTGCGGGCGCATCGATCACGTCCTCCCGCGGCAGCTCGCGCTGGTTATAGGTACTGGCCATCGCGTAGCCGTAGGCGCCGGCGTCGGCGATCAGCATCACGTCGTCGGCCGCGGTGGCGGCGGGCAGGCGGCGGCGCTTGCCGAAGACGTCGCTGGATTCGCAGATCGGCCCGACCACGTCGAACACCGCATCGGCCTCGCGGTCCAGGCGGCTCAGGTTGGCCACGTCGTGCCAGGCGTCGTACAGCGCCGGGCGCACCAGCGCGTTCATGCCCGCATCCAGGCCGACGCGGCGGATGCCGTCCTTCTCGATCACCTGGGTGGCCCGGGTCAGCAGCACGCCGCATTCGGCGACCAGGTAGCGGCCCGGTTCGATCGCCAGGCGGAACGCCGGGTGCACCGCTTTGACCTCGGCCAGGCCCTGCGCCCAGGCGTCGAGATCGAACGGCTCGTCGTCAGCGCTGTACGCGATCGGCAGGCCGCCGCCGATGTCGATGACTTCCACGCTGCCGATGCGGCGCGCGAAACCGGCCAGTTCGTCGCACATGCGCCGCCAGTGCTGCGCGGTTTCCACGCCGCTGCCCAGGTGCGCATGCACGCCGACGATGCGGATCTCCAGGGTGCGCGCGACTTCGACGAATTCGTCCACCCGCGTCGCCGACAGACCGAACTTGGAGGCCTTGCCGCCGGTGTTGACCTTCTCGTGGTGGCCGTCGCCATGGCCCAGGTCGATGCGCAGCCACAGGTTGCGGCCGCGGAACAGCTCCGGCCAGCGCTGCAGCAGTTCGACGTTGTCCACGGTGACGGTCACGCCCAGCGCGAACGCGGCTTCGTACTCGGCCTTCGGCGCGAAGCTGGGAGTGAACAGCACGCGCCGCGGCGACAACTCCGGCAAGGTGTCGAACACCCGGCGCAGTTCGCCGTGCGACACGCATTCCAGGCCGAAGTCCTCGGCGACCAGCGCCTCGAGCAGCGCCGGATGCGAATTGGCCTTGATCGCGTAATAGCGCTGGTCGATCGGGGCGATCGCCTTGAGCGCGCGGGCGCGCTCGCGCAGGGTCGGCAGATGGTAGACATAGCGCGGCGTGCCGGCCTCGGCCAGGCGCAGCAGGTGCTCGCGCTCGGCGTGCCACCACGGCGTCGGCCGCGCACGCACGCTGCCGGTGATCTCGCGCCAGCGCAGGCCGAACACCTCGGTTTCTTCCACCGGCATCGCGCCGCTGTCGATCAGCTCGGCGTGCAGGATCGGCAACAGGCCCTCGGCGTCGGCCTCGTCGATGACGAAGGTCAGGTTCAGATCGTTGGACGACTGCGAGATCATGTGCACGCGCTCCTTGCCGAACGTGGCCCACACGTCCGAAAGCTTGTGCAGCAGCGAGCGCATGCCGCGTCCGACCAGGGTGATCGCCGCGCACGGCACGATGATCTTGACCCGGCAGATCTCCGCCAGGTCGGCCGACAGCGCCGCCAGCACGTCGGTGTTGACCAGGTTCTCGCTCGGGTCCAGCGACACGGTGACGTTGGTCTCGGCCGAACCAATCAGGTCCACCGACAGCCCGTGCTTGGCGAAGCGCGCGAACACGTCGGCCAGGAAGCCGACCTGCTGCCACATGCCGATGCCTTCCATCGACACCAGCACGATGCCGTTGCGGCGACTGATCGCCTTGACCCCGGGCACGGTGCGCGCGTTGCCGTCGATGCTGGTGCCGGGCAACTCGGGGCGCTCGGTGTCCAGGATCGCCATCGGCACGCCGCCGTCGCGGCACGGCTTGATCGAGCGCGGATGCAGCACCTTGGCGCCGGTGGTGGCGATTTCCTGCGCCTCGTAATAGTCCAGCCGGGTCAGCAGGCGCGCGTCCGGCACTTCGCGCGGATTGGCGCTGAACATGCCCGGCACGTCGGTCCAGATCTCCACCCGGCTGGCGCCGAGCAGCGCGCCGAAGTACGCCGCCGAGGTGTCCGAGCCGCCACGGCCGAGGATCGCGGTGCCGCCGTCCTGGTGCCGCGAAATGAAGCCCTGGGTGATCAGCATTCGCGCCGGCTGGGCGACGAAGCGTTCGCGCCAGGCGCTGTCGGACTGCCACTGGCACGACACCGACAGGCGCTTGGACCACTCGCTCTGGTTCGGCTGCGGCGGCAGCGCGTCCAGCCACTGGCGCGCATCCATCCAGCCGAAATCCAGGCCGCTGGCGCGCAGGTAGGCCGCGCCCAGCGTGGACGACAGCAACTCGCCCTGGCCCAGCACCTCGGCCTGCCAGTCCAGCGTGCGGCTCGCCGCGCGCGGGTCGTCGAGCAATCCGCGCAGCGCCGCCAGGCGCTCGCCGAGCACGCTGTCCACATCCAGTTCCAGTTCGCCCAGGAAGTCGCGGTGGCGCTGCTCCAGCGCGGCCACGCGCTGCGCGCTGTCGGCGCTGCCGTCGGCGATCGCGGTCAGTTCGTTGGTGACCCCCGACAGCGCCGACACCACCACCAGCACCCGCGCCCCGGTCTCGTCGGCGCGTTTTTTCGCCAGCGTCCCGATCGTGTCCCAGCGATGACGACGCGACACCGAGGTGCCGCCGAACTTGAGGACGATCCAACGATCGACAGGGGGGGAAGAGGACATTTCGTGTGTGGGGTCTGGTGGAGGGAAAGAGGCCCGGAACGCCGGGCGGAACCTGCGATTCTATGCCAAGCGCAGCGCTCCTGGCGCTTGCCGGCCAAGCCCGCATGCGCCGGCCCAGCATCGTGTTTACGTTTCGATTGCTAAGCTGCGCGCCCCCACCTTCAAGCGCCCCGCCATGACCACGCGCCGTTTCCTGCAACTGGATGTGTTCTCCCCGCGCCCCGGCGCCGGCAATCCGCTGGCGGTGGTGCTGGATGCGCAAGGCCTGGACGCGGCGGCGATGCAGGCGATCGCGCGCTGGACGCGGCTGCCGGAGACCACCTTCGTGTTTCCGGCGACACAACCGGACGCCAGCTACGGCATCCGCATGTTCAGTCCGCAGAAGGAAGTGCCGTTCGCCGGCCATCCCAGCGTCGGCACCGCGCATGCGGTGCTGGAGGCAGGCATCGCCACGCCTAAGGACGGCGTACTGGTCCAGGAAGGCATCGCCGGACTGCTGCCGTTGCGCGTGAACGTGGACGGCGGCGTGCGCAGCATCGCCATCCGCACCCCGCGCGCGCAGGTCGCGGAGATCGCCGACGCCGCCGATCCACGCCTGGCCGCGGCGCTGGCCGGCTGGACGCTGGGTGCGCAACCGCCGGTGCGCATGGATGGCGGCCGCTGCTGGTGGCTGGTCGAAATCGCCGACGAGGCCGCGTTGCGCAGCCTGGCGCCGGAGTGGGAGGCGATCGCCGCCTTGGCCGAAAGCACCGCCAGCATGGGCGTGTTCGCCTACGCGCGGGCCGACCAACAGACGTATCAGCTGGCGGTGCGTGCGTTCGTCGGCAATGGCCGCCGGTTCGAGGATGCCGCATCCGGCGCCGCCAACGCCGTGCTCGCCGCGTGGCTGGACCACCGCAGCGCACTGCCCGGCCGCGACGGCCGCTACGTGGTCAGCCAGGGCCGCGAGGTCGGCCACGATGCCTTGCTGACCCTGAGCGTGGACAGCACCGGCGAGGTCTGGTCCGGCGGCCAGGTACAGACGGTGATCGACGGACGCATCGACTGGCGCTGAGTGTCAGACCAATAGCCACTGGCTGCAGCGGCCTGAACGGGCGGCCTGAAGAATCGTCGTCGGCCGCCAGCGTAGCGACGCTGGCAGCCGACGCCCTTGGACGCCTCAGCGAAGCGTCCGCATCGTTCAGTCGGGCAGCACGTCCACGCGCACCCGGATGCGGTCGCCCGGACGCTCCGCGCTACGCGTGTGGTAATAGCGGCCGCCGTATTCGTAGGTCACGTCGTAGCCGTCCACACGGTCGTAGCTTTCGCTGCGGTAGGCGACCGGTTCGCACACGCTGACCGAGCCGGTCTGCACCGTGGTGCGGGCATTGCTGTCGTAGATCGAGCGCCCGGCCAGGCCGCCGACCATGGTGCCGACCGCGGTGCCGACGAAGCGGCCGTTGCCGCCGCCGACGCGGCTGCCCAGCAGCGCACCGGCGATGCCGCCGACCACCGTGGCCGCGCTGCGCCCGCCGTCGCTGCCGCGGTAGCCGTTACTGTAGTAGCCGTCGTTGCGGTAGCCGTTTTCGACATAGCCATCCGAGGCCGGGCGCTCGTAGCAACGCTCGGTGGTTTCGCGCGGGCCGCGCACCGGCACGATGATCGGATCGGCACGGACCACACGGGCGTAATCGTAGGTGCCACTATTCGCGTAGCCGCGATCGCGATAGCCATCGTAGCGGCCGTAGTCCTGCGCAGCGGCGGAGCCGACCACGCCCACGGCGAGCGCGGCGGTCAGAAGACGGGTCGAGAGCTTGTTCATGTCGAAGATTCCAGGCGCGTGGATCGCGCAACCGCATGCTCGGTCCGTGCCGGTGAAACAAGACTGAATTGGGACCGGTCGGCGGCGCCTGTTTAGCGCGGCGACAGCTGGCACGGCAGCAGGGGCTCGCGCTTATCGCGACTGGAACCGTTCCCATGCAACGGCAAACGGCCAGACCACGCGAGCCGGTAGCCGGCGTGGCCTGACCGTCTATTGGGGAAAAGGCCTGGCGGCGCGCCAGGCCCGACGCTCAACCCAGCTCCGCTTCCAGGCTGATCGGCACGGCGCTCAGCGCCTTGGACACCGGACAGTTCTGCTTGGCGTCGTCGGCCAGCGCACGGAACTGCGCCGCCTCGATGTTCGGGACCACGGCCTTGACCTTGAGCCGGATCTGCGACAACTGCGGACCGCCTTCCATCGATAGATCGACCTCGGCGCGCGTGTCCAGCGAGGTCGGCGGGAAGCCCGCCTCGCTGAGCTTGGCCGACAGCGCCATGGTGAAGCAGCCGGCATGCGCGGCGGCGATCAGCTCTTCCGGGTTGGTGCCCTTCTCGTCGCCGAAGCGGCTGCTGAAGGCATAGCGGGTGTTCTCCAGCAGACCGCTCTGCGGCGTGCTCAGCTGGCCCTTGCCGCTCTTCAGATCGCCTTCCCAATGCGCGGTGGCGTGACGCGAAATGCCCATGCGGTACTCCCGTGGTGAATGAGGGAGGCACGATAGAGCAGCGCGCGTTATGGCCTTGTGCGGCGCAATGCACGTCGCGGGCGGCGCACTTTCGGGCATCGCTGGCGACGTTCTCGCGGCGCAAGCCTGCGCCTCCACGGCAGCGGCCGCGCCACCTCCGAAACGCACGCGCTCGGCCGCGCGCATCGGAAACAGACGGCGACGCGGCGAGCGAGATCGCTGTCCGCCGGACCGGTCCGGGCAGCCGCCTGCGCACTGGATTCCAGCATTACCGATCGCGGCGGCGTGGCGGCGGCGATGCCCGATCGCGACTCGGCATGAACGCTTCAACGCGGCGCCGAGCGGCAGCGCGCCACCGTTTTCCCGGTCCAAATCCGCCATTGCGGCGCAAAAAAACCCGGTGCGAGGCGTTTTCCGCGTCTTTTTGCGGTTTGCCTATTGGCGCGGAGTAGCACATGCCCTACATTTCGCCATGCCGACGGGGTCGGCGCGACCCAACCACCTATCGTTTACGGAATCAGGACATCATGGCAAAGACCGCGAAAAAGGCTGCCCCGAAAAAGGCAGCGAAGAAAGTAGCCACCAAGACCGCCGCCAAGCCGGCCGCTCCCAAGCCGATCAAGGAAGCGCTGAGCAAGTCCGCGCTGGTCGCCCACATCGTCGAAGCCAGCGGCGTCGTCGCCAAGGACGTGCGCGCGGTGATGGCCTCGCTCGAGCACGCCGTGGCCGGCTCGGTCAGCAAGAAGGGCGCCGGTTCGTTCACCCTGCCGGGCCTGCTCAAGATCACCGCCGTCAGCGTGCCGGCCAAGCCGAAGCGCAAGGGCATCAACCCGTTCACCAAGGAAGAGCAGTGGTTCGCCGCCAAGCCGGCCACCACCAAGCTGAAGGTGCGCCCGCTGAAGAAGCTCAAGGACGCCGCGCTCTGAGCAGCGTCGCCTGACCCAGGCAAGTACACCTGACGAGACGGCCTGCGCCGTCTCGTTTTTTTGCGCGCTCGCCACCGCCCGCAGCCGGATTGACAGGCAGCTAAGGCGATGCCCGCTATACCTGTGGCACCACTCGACAGGAATGCGTGCATGAAGCTACAGGGCTTTCTCGACCAACTGCTGCAATCGGCGCAGGGCGCCGCCGGCCAGGCCATGGCCAAGACCGGCACGTCCGCCTCCGCGGGATCCTCCGCCAACAGCGGCGGCCTCGGCGGCATGCTCAACGCCGACTTCGGCAAGGGCGCCCTGAGCGGCGGCGCGCTCGGCCTGCTGCTGGGCAAGAACCGCACCACGCGCAAGCTGGCGACCTATGGCGGCCTGGCCGCGCTCGGGGTGATGGCCTATCGCGCGTACGGCGACTACAAGCGCCAGCAACTCGGTGCCGTCGCGCCGGAGGAACCGCAGACGCTGGACCGGCTACCGCCGCTGGAAGTGGAACAGCACAGCCAGGCGATCCTGCGCGCGCTGGTCGCCGCGGCCAAGGCCGACGGCCACATCGACACCCGCGAACGCGAACTGATCGAAGGCGAGTTCACCCGCCTCAACGGCGACGAGGACGTGCAGCTCTGGCTGCATGCCGAACTGGAGAAGCCGCTGGATCCGGCCGAGGTGGCGCAGGCCGCGACCACGCCGGAGATCGCCTCGGAGATGTACCTGGCCAGCCTGCTCGCCGCCGACGAGCAGAGCTTCATGGAACGCAGCTACCTGGACGAACTGGCGCGCCAGCTCGGCATCGACGACGCGTTGAAGCAGCAGTTGCAGAAGCAGGCCGGCACGCAGATTGGCTGAGGCGATGCCGACGGCAGCGCCCTCGCCTGCGCGGACGCTGCGCCGTTGGCTGCTGCGCTTGGCGGCGCTGGCCTGCACGGCGCTGGCGTTGGCCTGGGCCTGGCAGCAACCGTGGGCGCTGCGCGCGCGGGCCGGCTGGGAACTGGCGCGGCAGCCGCCGCCGACCGCGCTGCGCATGCCGGTGCAAGGCGTGGACCCGCGCCGCGTCGCGGCCACCTTCGGCGCGCCACGCGGCCGCGATCGCCAGCACGCCGGCGTAGACATCTTCGCCAAGCGCGGCACCCCGGTGCTGTCGGCCACCCGCGGCATCGTCGTCGCCGTCGCCGAGCACGGCCTCGGCGGCCGCCAGGTGTGGGTGATGGGTCCCGCCCGGCAACGCCATTACTATGCGCATCTGCAGGACTGGGCGCCGGAACTGCAGGTCGGCGACCTGGTCGAGGCCGGCGATCCGCTCGGTACGGTCGGCGACAGCGGCAACGCGCGCGGCACGCCACCGCATCTGCACTACGGCGTCTATGCCGAGGGCGGCGCCTACGATCCGCTGCCACTGCTGCGCGCGGCGCGCTGAACGGTCGCGACGGGGCGCAGCATCGCGTCCAAATAATCCGCACCGGGTCTGGCCGACCGTTTGCCGATGGGCATGGCGACGCGCTTCACCAAACGATCCGATCCACGCCGCGTAGTGCTGATCGGCAGCCGCCAAGGCCCAAACCGCGCGTCCGCCGCCTTCGGCACAACTGGTGGTATCCAATGCTTGATGGCGCGCGCTAGAACAGAGCGTCGCGGCCATCCCTCTCGTGATAGCGGCGCACGGCGCCTATCTTGGATCGACCGACCCGCTGTGCGCACGCCCATGACCGCCTCCCAACGCTACCGCATCACCGTCACGCCGATCGAGGCCGACGGGCTGCAATGCCAAGGCCGCTGCACCATCGAATTCGAGGCCCGCTGCCGGCAGGACTGGATGCGCCTGCTCGAAGCGGCGCAACGCCATCCCGGCCTGCATGGCGACGAGCGCGCCGCACTGACCATCGGCACGCAGCTGCTGCGCGGACTCGGCGAGCGCAGCGACAGCGAGGCGCAGGCCTTGTTGGCGCCGCTGCGTCCGGCACTGGATGCGATCCTGGCGCGGCTGGCGCCGACCGCCGCGTAAGACGATCCGGCCCATGCGTCTCCACGGGTCGAACCGCTCCACTTCCCTGTTCCGCTAATCGCGCATTCACCGGCTGCGGTTATGTTGAACCCCTGATTCCGCCAAGGCACCACCTCCCATGAAGCTCCGCCTGCTGACCTTGCGCGCCGCCGCGCTGTTGACCCTCGTTGCCGCTACACACCTGCAGGCCGAGCCGATGATCCAGGGCAAACAGGTCAGTGTCGGCGCCGCCGATGTGCAGCAGTACCTGGACGGCAGCTTCCCGCAGACGCACAAGGCGCTCGGCGGCCTGGTGAAGATGACCATCCGCGATCCCAAGCTGTCGCTGCCGCCGGGCGACCGGCTGAAAATGCAGTTCGACCTGAGCATGGCCACCGGCGGCGGTGCGCCGACCCCGCTGGGCACGGTGCTGCTGACCAGCGGGCTGCGCTACGAGCAGCAGACCCAGGGCTTCCACCTGCAATCGCCGACCATCGACGACTTCCGCCCGGCCGCCAACGGCGGCAAGCTCGACGCCAACACCCGCGAACTGCTCAACGTGTGGCTGAACGACTACGCGCGCAAGGAACCGATCTACAAGCTGGATCCGGCGCTGGCCGGGGTGATGGGCAATGTGCAGATCGAATCGGCGGCGGTGGAGAACGGCAAGCTGGTGGTGCACTTCAACCAGGACATCGGCAAGCTGGTGCCGGCCGGTGCGCTGTCGGGGCAGTGATCCTGCGCTGAGGCAAGTGATGCGATGACGCTGCGCGCCTCGGATCAGCGCGAGGAAAGAATTGCGCAATGCTTTCGCTGCGAGTCGCGCAAGGCGTCTTAGCCGCGACGATCGACAGGGCGTTATGCCGCAACCTAACCGGTAGTGGGACAGCGTCAGGCGCCGGATGCCGCCCGTCGCGGCTGAAGCCGCTCCTACAGGAACTGCGGCCTGCCCACTGGGCGCACTGTAGGAGCGGCTTCAGCCGCGACACTTTCCCGATTCGATCGATCCGACTGTTGCATTACCCGGTCGGGGCTCAAGCCCCTCCTACAGAAAAACGGCGGCCCACAGGCCGCCGTTTCTCGTTGCGCACGCTGGGTGCCGAACTCAGCCCAGCGCCTTGGCCACCGCCGCGGCGAACGCGGGAATGTCGTCCGGCTTGCGGCTGGTGATCAGGTTGCCGTCCACCACCACTTCCGCGTCCTGCCAGCGTCCGCCGGCATTGCTCAGGTCGGTTTTCACCGATGGCCACGAGGTCACCTGTTTGTCGCGCACCAGGCCGCTTTCGGCCAGCAGCCAGGGGCCGTGGCAGATCGCCGCGACCGGCTTGCCGGCGCTGGCGAACGACTGGATGAGGCGGATCGCGGAGGCTTCGGTGCGCAGGTTGTCCGGATTGATCACCCCGCCCGGCAGCACCAGCGCGTCGTAGTCGCCGGCATCGGCCTGGGCCAGGCGCTTGTCGACCGGGACGTTGTCGCCCCAGTCCTTCTTGTTCCAGCCGCGGATGCTGGAGGCATCGCCGGGCGCGATCACATCGACCTGCGCGCCCCACGATTCCAGCAGGCGCTTGGGCTCCTGCAACTCGGACTGTTCGAAGCCGTCGGTGGCCAGGACCGCGACGCGCTTGCCGGACAGGGAAGATGCTGTGCTCATGGGAAACTCCTCTACAGGGGGAGAATCACCCTAGGAGCGCCGCGGTTGCAGCGTCGTGAGCCGCGCGTCTAGGCCACGTGCAGGCGCGCGCTCAGCGCTTGGGCTGCAGCATGGTCCCGGTGCAGTTCTTGGATCCGCAGCGGCATTCCCAGATCTTCTTCAGCCGCGGCGTATGCCGTTCGCCCAGGGTGATGCCGTAGTTGTAGGTCAGCTCCTCACCAGGCTTGATCGCGCGCAGCGTCTCGATCACCACCTTGTCCAGGCGCCGGTCGTCGCCCTCGGCCTCGATGATCACCGCCTCGCAGTTCGGCGCGCAGCTGTGGTTGATCCAGCGCGCGTCGTTGCCCTCGTAGTTGGCGTCGATCACATAGTCGTCGCTGAGGGTGAACAGGAAGGTGTGTCCGGTCTCGACATCGCCGGCCTCGTCGCGGTCCACTTCGGCATGGGTGCGGCGGCGGCCCTTGTACTCGATGACCCGCTCGCCTTTCTTGAGCGGCAGCACGGCGAACACGCCATTGCCATGGATGCGGGACTTGCGGGCGGCGATCTTGCGGGGCATGCGGCGGTCCGGAACGGGAAAGTGCTGATTCTGGCGCACATCGGCGGCGATCCCAAGCCCCTTCGGATCGCGCCGGCAGCGGCACCGCGGCTGTTGGCGGCAACGATCGCAGCGATAGCGAAAAACATGAACGCGCGGCTTGGACGCCGCCGCCGCAAAAGCGTACAATTTCGGTCCGCATTGAATTCCGGCTGTTGCCCCATGCTCCGCGTCACCAAGTTGACCGATTACGCCACCGTCGTGCTGACCGTGCTCGCCGCGCGTCCCGGCGAGGTGCTGAGCGCGACCGAACTGGCCGAACAGTCCGGACTGGAGCCGCCCACCGTCAGCAAGCTGCTCAAGCCGCTGGCCCAGGCCGGACTGGTCGAAGGCCTGCGCGGCGTGCACGGCGGCTACCGGCTGGCGCGCCCGGCCGACGCCATCACCCTGATCCAGATCGTCGAGGCGATGGAAGGCCCGCTGGCCATCACCGAATGCAGCCACCAGGAAAGCCAGTGCAGCATCGCACAGAAATGCGGCGTGCGTTCCAACTGGCGGCTGATCAACGACGTGGTCGCCGATGCCCTGCGCGGCGTGACCCTGGCGCAGATGCTGCACCCGCTTCCCTCTTCCGGCGAAACCAGACGGCGTCCGATCGCCGTGCGTTTCGCGACCACCTGACCTGTAGGCAGCCCCCATGGCCACCGAAAACGCTGAAATCCTGGAACGGCTGGGACGTCGCTACGACGCCGGCTTCATTACCGACATCGAATCCGATTCGTTCCTGCCCGGCTTGAACGAAGACGTCGTGCGCGCCCTGTCCGTCAAGAAAGACGAGCCGGAGTGGATGACCGAGTGGCGCCTGGCCGCCTACCGGCACTGGTTGAAGATGCCGATGCCGCACTGGGCCAAGCTCAATATCGCGCCGATCGATTTCCAGGCGCTGAGCTACTACTCCGCGCCGAAGGGTCCCAAGTACGCCTCGCTGGACGACGTGCCCAAGGAGCTGCTGGACACCTACGACAAGCTCGGCGTGCCGCTGCACGAGCGCGCCAAGCTGGCCGGCGTGGCGGTGGACGCGGTGTTCGACTCGGTCTCGGTCGGCACCACTTTCCGCAAGGAACTGGCCGAGAAGGGCGTGATCTTCTGCTCGATGTCCGAGGCGATCAAGGAGCATCCGGAGATCGTCAAGCAGTACCTGGGCAGCGTGGTGCCGGTCGGCGACAACTACTTCGCCGCGCTCAATTCGGCGGTGTTCTCCGACGGCAGCTTCGTGTTCATCCCCAAGGGCGTGCGCTGCCCGATGGAGCTGAGCACCTATTTCCGCATCAACGCCGGCCACACCGGCCAGTTCGAGCGCACCTTGATCGTGTGCGAGGACAAGGCCTACGTGTCCTACCTGGAAGGCTGCACCGCGCCGATGCGCGACGAAAACCAGCTGCATGCGGCGGTGGTCGAGCTGGTGGTGCTGGAAGACGCGGAGATCAAGTATTCGACCGTGCAGAACTGGTACCCGGGCGACGAGAACGGCGTCGGCGGCATCTACAACTTCGTGACCAAGCGTGGCGAATGCCGCGGCGCGCGCAGCAAGATCACCTGGACCCAGGTCGAGACCGGCTCGGCGATCACCTGGAAGTATCCCTCCTGCGTGCTGCTCGGCGACGATTCGGTCGGCGAGTTCCATTCGGTGGCGCTGACCCATCACCGCCAGCAGGCCGATACCGGCACCAAGATGATCCATATCGGCAAGCGCACCAAGAGCAAGATCGTCAGCAAGGGCATCAGCGCCGGCCGCGGTCAGAACACCTACCGCGGCCTGGTCAAGGTGGAGCGCAGCGCCGAGGGCGCGCGCAACTACACCCAGTGCGATTCGCTGCTGATCGGCAAGCAGTGCGGCGCGCACACCTTTCCGTACATCGAGGTCAAGCACCCCACCGCCACGGTCGAGCACGAGGCCACCACCTCCAAGATCAGCGACGACCAGCTGTTCTATTGCCGCGCCCGCGGCATCGACCAGGAAAACGCGGTGTCGATGATCGTCGACGGCTTCTGCAAGCAGGTGTTCCGCGAACTGCCGATGGAATTCGCGGTGGAAGCCAAGAAGCTGCTGGAAGTGAGCCTGGAAGGCTCGGTCGGCTGACGACAGCACCCTTCTCCCATTGGGAGAAGGTGGCGCGAAGCGCCGGATGAGGGTACGTGCGAAGTCTCGCGCCCCCAAACTCCACGAGACGCTTCGCGCCGTACCCTCACCCCAACCCCTCTCCCGGCGGGAGAGGGGCTACACAAGAATTCTGACGGACCATCTGCATGCTCACTATCGAAAACCTCCACGCTTCCGTCGCCGGCAAGGACATCCTCAAGGGCCTGTCGCTGCAGGTGCAGCCCGGCCAGGTGCACGCCATCATGGGTCCCAACGGCGCCGGCAAATCCACGCTGGGCAATATCCTCGCCGGCCGCGAGGGCTACGAGGTGACCCAGGGCAGCGTGCGCTTCGAAGACCGCGACCTGCTCGAGCTGGAACCGGAAGAACGCGCCGCCGCCGGCCTGTTCCTGGCGTTCCAGTACCCGGTGGAAATCCCCGGGGTCAACAACACCTACTTCCTGCGCGCCGCGCTCAACGCGCAGCGCAAGGCGCGCGGCGAGGCCGAACTGGATTCGATGCAGTTCCTGAAGCTGGTGCGGCAGAAGCTCGCCGTGCTGCATCTGAAGGACGAGCTGCTGCACCGCGGCGTCAACGAAGGTTTCTCCGGCGGCGAGAAGAAGCGCAACGAGATCTTCCAGCTGGCGGTGCTGGAGCCGAAGCTGGCGATCCTCGACGAGACCGACAGCGGCCTGGACATCGATGCGCTGAAGACCGTCGCCGAAGGCGTCAACGCGCTGCGCTCGCCCGAGCGCGCGTTCCTGGTCATCACCCATTACCAGCGCCTGCTCGACTACATCAAGCCAGACGTGGTGCACGTGCTGGCCGACGGCCGCATCGTGCAGAGCGGCGGCCCGGAACTGGCGCTGGAACTGGAAGCGCACGGCTACGCATGGTTGAAGGACCGTGTGGCGCCGGAGGCGACGGTCCGATGAGCGCCCTGCTCGACTCCCTGGCCGCCGCCTTCCACGGCGACGGCGCGCGCCGCGCGCCGCTGGAACAGGCGCTGCGCGACGGCCTGCCCGGCCCGCGCAGCGAGGCGTGGAAATACACCTCGCTGCGTGCGCTGGAGCGGCGCAGCTTCAGCCAGGCGCCGGGCGCGGCGCCGGCCGTGGATGCGGCCATCGTCGACGGCATTCCCGCGCCGCGGCTGGTGTTCGTCAACGGCCGCGCCAGCGATGCGCTGTCGGACCTGGCCGGCCTGCCGGCCGGGGTCGAGCTGCAGCGCCTGTCCACGATCCTGCGCAGCGGCGACGACGCGATGCGCTTCCTCGGCCGCCGCTTCGAGCGCAGCGACGAAGTGTTCGCCCAGCTCAATGCCGCACTGGCCGACGAAGGCAGCGTGCTGCGCGTGGATGCCGGCGTGCAGGTCGCGCTGCCGCTGCACCTGGTGTTCGTGTCCACCGCCGGCGCCGGCGACCATGCCTGGCACCATCGCCACCTGATCGAATTGCGCCAGGACGCGGCGCTGTCGCTGGTCGAGCATCACCTGCACCTGGGCGAGGCCGCGCACCTGAGCAACACCCTGGCGCACGTGCACCTGGCCGCCGGCGCGCAGCTGACCCACGCGCGGGTGCAGGCGGACGCGTCCGGCGTCACCGCGCTGCTGCGCACCGACGCGGTGCTGGCGCGCGACGCGCAGTACCGGCGCATCGACCTGGAGCTGGGCGGCGCGCTGTCGCGGCACGAGCTCAACGTGCGCCTGGAAGGCGACAACGCGCGGCTGGTCGCCAACGGCGTGCTGCTCGGCAACGGCCGCCGCCAGATCGACACCCGCCTGGGCATCGAGCACATCGCCCGCGACACCGCCTGCGAACTGCTGTGGCGCGGCGTGGCCGCGGCGCGCAGCCGGGTGGTGTTCCATGGCGGCATCCACATCCGCCAAGGTGCCGACGGCAGCGACGCCAACCTGTCGAACAAGAACCTGCTGCTGTCCGCCGACGCCGAGATCGACACCCAGCCGGTGCTGGTGATCGACGCCGACGAGGTCAAGGCCGCGCACGGCGCCACCGTCGGCCAGCTCGACGCCAATGCGCTGTTCTACCTGCGTTCGCGCGGGTTGCCGCGCGAGCGCGCGCAGCAACTGCTGACCGCCGCGTTCTGCCGCGAACCGCTGCGCGTGCTGGATGCGGGGCTGAGCGAGTTCCTGGTCGCACGCCTGGATCAGGCGCTGGCCGCCGCGGGCGTGGCATGAGCAGCGCGGCCCCGCACGCCACGGCGCCGCAGCAGGCGCCGGACTGGGACAAGGTCCGCAGCGATTTCCCGCTGCTGATGCGGCAGGTGCACGGCAAGCCGCTGATCTATTTCGACAACGCCAACACCGGGCAGAAGCCGCTGCAGGTGATCGCGGCGCTGGACGAGTTCTACCGCCGCTACAACGCCAACGTCAGCCGCGCGGTGCATGCGCTCGGCACCGAGGCCACCGATGCCTACGAGGGTGCGCGCAACAAGCTGGCGCGCTTCCTCAACGTGCGCGCCGACGAACTGGTGCTGTGCAGCGGCACCACCTTCGCGATCAACCTGGTGGCCTACTCGTGGGCGCTGCCGCGGCTCAAGGCCGGCGACAGCATCCTGGTGTCGCGGATGGAGCACCACGCCAACATCGTGCCGTGGCAACTGGTCGCGCAGCGCACCGGCGCCACCATCAAGGTCGCCGAGATCACCGCCGACGGCGCGCTGGACCTGGACGCGCTGCGCAAGGCGATGACACCGGACGTGAAGCTGCTGGCGCTGACCCACGTCTCCAACGTGCTGGGCACGGTCAATCCGGTGCGCGAGATCTGCCGCGAGGCGCGCAAGCGCGGCATCGTCAGCGTCATCGACGGCTCGCAGGCCGCGCCGCACCGCGCCCTGGACGTGGCCGCGATCGGCTGCGACTTCTACGCCATCACCGGGCACAAGATGTGCGGCCCCACCGGCACCGGCGCGCTGTGGGCGCGGCGCGAGCACCTGCAGGCGATGCCACCGTTCATCGGCGGCGGCGAGATGATCAAGGAAGTCAGCTTCGACGGCACCGTGTTCAACGATCCGCCGCACAAGTTCGAGGCCGGCACCCCGAACATCGCCGGCTTCGTCGGCCTGGGCGCGGCGGTGGACTACCTGAGCGCACTGGGCCTGCAGCACGTGGAAGCGCGCGAGACCGAACTGCTGGCGCATTTCACCGAGGAACTGCAGAAGATCGACGGCCTGCGCATCTTCGGCACCGCGCCGGGCAAGGCCGCGGTGGTGTCGTTCCTGGTCGAAGGCGCGCACGCCCATGACCTGGCCACGCTGCTGGACCTGGAAGGCGTGGCGATCCGTTCCGGCCAGCACTGCGCGCATCCGCTGCTGCAGTTCTACGGCGTCGCCGCGACCTGCCGCGCCTCGCTGGCGTTCTACAACACCCACGCCGAGATCGAGCGCTTCGTGGCGGCGTTGCTGAAGGTGCGCAAGCTGTTGATGTAAGCAGGGAATCGGGAGTGGGGAATCGAGAATCGGCAAAGCGCTCAGCGCGCGGGCTACGCCCGGCCAACGCAGTGAGCGCACGCTCTCGATTCCCGATTCTCCATTCCCCATTCCCGGCTTCCCAGCCTAAAATCCCCCCATGCACACCCTCACCTTCCGCACCGCCACCGTCGCCGACATCGACGCCATCTCAGCCCTGGTCACCTCGGCCTATCGCGGCGACAGCAGCCGCGTCGGCTGGACCACCGAGGCCGACCTGCTCGACGGCAACCGCATCGACCGCGAGGTGTTGCGCGCCGACATCCTGCGTCCGCGCAGCCTGGTGCTGCTGGCCGAGCGCGACGGCGAGCTGATCGCCTGCGCGCACATCGCCGACGACGACGGCGCCGGCTATTTCGGCATGTTCTCGGTGCAGCCGCAGGCGCAGGGCGGCGGCCTGGGCAAGACCGTGCTGGCCGAGGCCGAGCGCATCGCCTGGGAGGAATGGCAGCTGCCGGTGATGCAGATGACGGTGATCGACGCGCGCGAGGAACTGATCGCGTTCTACGAGCGCCGCGGCTACCGCCGCACCGGAATCAAGAAGCCCTTCCCCTACGGCGACGCACGCTTCGGCGCACCCAAGCGCGACGACCTGCGTTTCGAGCTGCTGGAAAAGCCGCTGGGCGGCGCCGCATGAGCGAGACCTGGACCTTCGTCTGCGCCGACGGCGCACTGCTGCCGGGCGAGACCGCGACGGTGTGGGACGAGGTCACCGCCACCCCGATCGTGGTGTTCAACCTCGACGGCACGTTCTACGCGCTGGAGGACCGCTGCAGCCACGAGGACTACGAGCTGTCCCCCGGCACCTTCGATGCCGCCGCGGGCAGCATCGAATGCCTGCTGCACGGTGCCCGTTTCGACATCCGCGACGGCCGCCCGTTGTGCGCACCGGCCTACAGCCCGGTGCCCAAGTTCCCGGTGAAGTCCGAACACGGCGGACTCTGGACCCGCGACGACCGCGACTGAGCGCCCTGTTGCGCTCGCCCCGAAAAGCTTTATTTTTCAAATATCTACTGCAGAACAAGATGCGGGCACGGCGGTCCGGGGGAACGGCGCCGCGGACCGCCATGTAATGCATTGTCACGAAAGCTATTGCAAATAATTCGCATTTGCGCGGAAATAGATGTGATGTCCGCGTTAAGCGGCCAGCGGCAGCCGGTCCATCCGGCCATCCTCCGACCTTCGCACGCACGTCCCTGTCCTCGCGGACACGGCGACGGCGTGCGCGGCGGACCGCCCTTCCATCCTGCATAGCCGAACCCTCCATGACCTCCCCGATCAAGAGCCGCAAGCACGCCGTTTCCCGCCAGGTCTCCGCGCAGACCCTCACCGCCGCCGCACTGCTGAGCGGCCTGAGCCTGCTGTCCTCTCCGGCGCTCGCCGCCGATGCAGCGGCCGCCGACCAGCCCACCACCCTGGGCAAGGTCGACGTGGAAGCGCAGCGCGCCAAGCGCTACCTGGTGGAAGCGCCTGACTCGCCCAAGTTCACCCAGCCGCTGATCGACACCCCGCAGACCATCAACGTGATCAGCAAGGACCTGTTCAACGAGCAGGGCGCCACCACGCTGACCGAAGCGCTGCGCAACAGCCCGGGCGTGGGCACCTTCTACGTCGGCGAGAACGGCAACACCACCACCGGCGATGCGATCTACATGCGCGGCTTCGACAGCTCCAGCAGCATCTTCGTCGACGGCGTGCGCGACCTGGGCTCGATCTCGCGCGATGTGTTCAACATCGAGCAGATCGAAGTCGAGAAGGGCCCGGCCGGCACCGACAACGGCCGCAGCGCGCCGACCGGCGCGATCAACCTGGTGACCAAGCAGGCGCACCTGACCGATGCGGTCAGCGGCACGCTGTCCGGCGGTAGCGACAACCAGCGCCGCGTGACCGCGGACTGGAACCAGGCGCTGGGCGCCAGCAGCGCGCTGCGGCTGAACGTGATGGGCCAGGACAGCGATGCGATCGGCCGCGACCACGTCAACAACAAGCGCTGGGGCCTGGCCTCGTCGCTGGTATTCGGCCTCGGCAGCGACACCCGCTACTACCTCGACCTGCTGTACGTGAAACAGGACAACGTGCCCGACGGCGGCGTGCCGACCTTAGGCCTGCCCGGCTACACCTCGCCCGATCCCGCGCGTCCGTGGCTGACCAACGCGCCGCGCGTGGACAGCGAGAACTTCTACGGCACCCGCTACGACCACGACGACGTGACCGCGAAGATGGCGACGTTCCGCTTCGAGCACGACTTCTCCGATACGGTCAAGCTGACCAACACCGCGCGCTGGGGCCGCAACGAACAGGACTACCTGCTGTTCGCGTTCATGCCCAACACCGCCAACCTGCGCACGCCGAACCCCGCCGACACCTCGACCTGGACGGTGGCGCGCAGCCTGCCCACGTTCAAGGACCAGGAGTACACCATCCTCACCGACCAGCTGAACCTGCGCGTGGACTTCGCCACCGGCGCAGTGCAGCACAACCTCAGCACCGGCGTGGAAGCCGCGCGCGAGGAGCTGCAGAGCTGGGGCCACAACATCGTCAACCGCGCCGCTTGGCTGGCCGCCAACCCGGCCAACGTCTACGCCCCGGACTGGAACACCACGCCGCTGTTCACCGCGCGCAACGGCGCGCACAGCAAGGGCACCACCACCACGTTTTCGGCCTACGCCTTCGACACGCTGAAGTTCGGCGACAGCTTCCTGGTCACCGCCGGCGTGCGCGCCGACCACTACAAGACCGACTTCAACAGCCTGACCTGCACCACCGCCACCTCCACCGCCGTGCCCTGCACCACCGCGGTCGGCGTGGACGACGACGTGTCCGATACGCTGTTCAGCTGGAAGCTCGGCGCGGTCTACAAGGCGGCCGACAACATCAGCCTGTACGCCAACTACGCGATCTCGCAGCAGCCTCCCGGCGGCAGCGCGCTGGAACTGAGCGCGTCGGCCAACAACGCCAACAATCCCAGCTTCGACCCGCAGAAGGCCAAGACCGCCGAAGTCGGCACGAAGTGGAACTTCCTGGACGACAACCTGTTCGTGACCATGGCGCTGTTCCGCACCGACGTCAGCAACGAGATCGCGCAGGGCAGCGATGGGCTGTACTACCAGACCGGCGAGAAGCAGGTGCAGGGCGTGGAGCTGTCGGCGGTCGGCAAGCTCAGCGACAACTGGTCGATCTCCACCGGCTACACCAAGCTCGACGCGCAGGTGAAGCAAGGCGCCAAGGTGTCGCAGGACGGCAGCATGGACCTGGCCTACACCCCGGACAGCGCGTTCACCGCGTGGACCACCTATACCCTGCCGTTCGGCCTGACCGTCGGCGGCGGCGCCCGCTACTCAGGCGAGATGAAGCGCGGTACCGACGGCGCGGTGGGCACGCCGGCCTTGGTGAAGTCGTATACGGTATGGGACGCGATCGTGAGCTACCCGATCAACGACCACTTCAACCTGCGCCTGAACGTGTACAACGTGTTCGACAAGGACTACGTCGCGGCCATCAACAAGAGCGGCTTCCGCTACACGCCGGGCGCGCCGCGCTCGGCGATGCTGAGCGCCGAAATCAAGTTCTGACCGCCGCTTCGTCCATCCATGCGCAGCGGCCGCCTTCAGCCGAAGGCGGCCGCTGCCGGAGCGCCCCATGCTGCTGCACATTCCCGATATTCTCGGCGCCGACGAAGTCGCGCGCTTCCGCCAGGCGCTAGCCGGCGCCGACTGGACCGACGGCCGCGAGACGGTCGGCGCCCAGGGCGCGCAGGTCAAACGCAACCTGCAGTTGCCCGACGCCTCGCCGCTGAAGCACGAGCTCGGCCAGGCGGTGCTCAGCGCGCTGGCGCGCAGCCCGCTGTATTTCGCCGCCGCGCTGCCGCTGCGCACGATCCCGCCGCGCTTCAATCGCTACGAGGGCGGCGGCGAGTACGGTTTCCATGTCGATGGCGCGGTGATGACCCAGGCCGCCAGCGCCACGCAGCCGGCGCTGACCTTGCGCACCGATCTGTCCTGCACCCTGTTCCTGAGCGAACCGGAGGAGTACGACGGCGGCGAACTGGTCATCAGCGACACCTACGGCGAGCACGAAGTGAAGCTGCCGGCCGGCGACCTGATCCTGTATCCGTCCAGCAGCCTGCATCGGGTGCTCCCGGTCACCCGCGGCGCGCGCGTGGCCTCATTCTTCTGGGTGCAGAGCCTGGTACGCGACGCCAGCCGGCGGCAGTTGCTGTTCGAACTGGACACGGCGATCCAGGCGCTGACCGCAAGCAAGGCCGACGCCGGGGCGCTGCTGCGGCTGAGCAACGTCTACCACAACCTGTTGCGCGACTGGTCCGAGACCTGACCCGGGCGGTCAACGCCGACGGCGCCGCCGCGTTGGAGGGTGGAGCCCGACCATTGCCGGGCCACGCACGCGGCGGCAGCATCGTCGCAATTGCGACTAATTCTCATTTATGTAGAATGCATTCCGCCCTACTTCGATTCGACCGCCGCGTTGTCCGACTCCTCCTCCCCCGATCTGGCCACGGCGCAGCAGCGCCGCGGTTTCTGGCTGCGCACGCTGCACCAGTGGCACTGGATCAGCTCGGCGCTGTGCCTGATCGGCATGCTGGTGTTCGCCGCCACCGGGCTGACCCTCAACCATGCCGCGCGCATCGAGGCCAAACCGCAGGTGCTCAATCGCACGGCGCAGCTGCCGGCCGCGTTGCTGCAGCGGCTCGGCGGCCGCGCCGATGGCGACGCGCCGCTGCCGCGGCCGGTGTCGGCCTGGCTGGAACGCGAACTGGCGTTGAGCCTGGGCCGGCAAGCGGCCGAGTGGTCGACCGACGAGGTGTACCTGGCGCTGCCCGGCCCCGGCAGCGATGCCTGGCTGAGCATCGATCGCGGCAGCGGCGCGGTCGAATACGAACGCACCGACCGCGGCTGGATCTCCTACTTCAACGACCTGCACAAGGGCCGCAATACCGGCCCGGCGTGGGGCTGGTTCATCGATCTGTTCGCGGTGGCCTGCCTGGTGTTCTGCATCACCGGCCTGTTCCTGCTGCAGTTGCATGCGCGGCAGCGGCGCATGACCTGGCCGCTGGTTGGGCTGGGCCTGCTGATTCCGCTGCTGATCGCACTGCTGCTGATCCACTGATCCGATCCACCTCTTTCACTTCATGGAGCCTCGCATGCGCGTCACCCTGACCATCGCCCTGAGCGGCCTGCTGTCGATGCCCGCGTATGCGGCCACGCTGGAACTGGACGTGGAGATTCCCAAGCTCAACGTCGCCGAATATCACCGCCCCTATGTCGCGATCTGGGTGGAAGGCGCCGACCAGCAGGTCGCGCGCAACCTGGCGGTCTGGTACCAATCCAAGGACACCGCCGAAGGCCACGGCACCAAGTGGCTGCCGGACCTGCGCCAGTGGTGGCGACGCAGCGGGCGCACGCTGCAGATGCCGGTGGACGGCGTCAGCGGCCCGACCCGCCCGGCCGGCAAACACGCGCTGGCGTTCACCGACGCGCAGCAGCTCAAGGGCCTGGCGCCGGGCCAGTACACGCTGGTGGTCGAAGCCGCGCGCGAAGTCGGCGGCCGCGAGCTGCTGAAGATCCCGTTCGCGTGGCCGGCCAAGGCCGGCATAACCGGCAGCGCACAAGGCAGCAGCGAACTGGGCGCGGTGCGCCTGAGCGCCAAGCCGTGATTCCCTCTTTCCTCGCAAGGAGCAAGTCCATGAAGCGTTCTTTCGTGCTGGCATTGGCCATCGCCGCGGTGCTGCCGTTCTCCGCCCTCGCCCACAAGGCCTGGCTGCAACCGTCGCAGACCGTGCTCGCCGGCGAGAAGCCGTGGATCACCGTCGATGCGGCGGTGTCCAACGACCTGTTCTACTTCAACCACGTGCCGCTGCGCCTGGACAACCTGGTCATCACCGCGCCCGACGGCAGCGTCGTGCAGCCGCAGAACCCGGCCACCGGCAAGTACCGCAGCGTGTTCGACGTGGAGCTGGCGCAGACCGGCACCTACCGCCTGGCCCTGGTCAACGACGGCCTGTTCGCCAACTGGAACGAGAACGGCCAGCGCAAGCGCTGGCGCGGCAACGCCGCCAGCTTCGCCAGCGAAGTGCCGAAGGGCGCGAAGGATCTGCAGGTGTCGCAGTCGCTGGGCCGGGTGGAAACCTTCGTCACCAACGGCGCACCCAACCAGACCGCGCTCAAGCCCAGCGGCCGCGGCCTGGAACTGGTGCCGGTGACCCATCCCAACGACCTGTTCGCTGGCGAGAAGGCCACCTTCAAGCTGCACATCGACGGCAAGCCGGCGCCCGGGCTGGACGTGGAGATCGTGCGCGGCGGCACCCGCTATCGCAACGCGCAGGACGAACTGAAGCTCACCACTGACGCGCAGGGCAGCTTCAGCGTGACCTGGCCGGAAGCGGGCATGTACTGGCTGGAAACCACCAGCGAGGACACCAAGACCTCGATGCCGCAGGCCAAACAGCGCCGACTCAGCTACGTGGCGACGCTGGAAGTGCTGCCGCAGTGACGGCGACAGCGCGCACGCCCTGCGCATGGCGGCACGTAGCGGCATGAACGCGCCGCTCGCGCCCCAGGCCGATGTCGATGCCGAGACCGAGATCGCCACGCTCGGCGGTCGCAGCATGGGCACGACCTGGAGCGCGAAGCTGGTGCTGCGCCGCCGCCGCGATCTGCATCCGCTGCACGCGGCGATCCAGGCGCAGCTGGACCAGGTGGTCGCGCAGATGAGCACCTGGGAAGCGGACTCGGACATCGGCCGCTACAACCGCGCCGCCGCCGGCAGCGTGCACGCGCTGCCCGCGGCGTTCGCCGAGGTGCTGCGTTGCGCGCTGGACATCGCGCGGCGCAGCGACGGCGCGTTCGATCCGACGATCGGCGCGGTGCTGGGCCTGTGGGGCTTCGGCGCCGACGCAGGCAGCCAGCGCGTGCCCGATGCGGAGGCGTTGCGCCAGGCGCGCGCCGCCGGCGATTGGCGGCAACTCGTGCTGGACGAGAACGGCGCCACGTTGCGCCAGCCCGGCGGCCTGCGCCTGGATCTTTCGGCGATCGCCAAGGGTTACGGCGTGGATCTGGCGGTGCGCGCACTGCAGGCGCAGGGCGTGGCCAGCGCGCTGGTCGAGGTCGGCGGCGAACTCTATGGCTATGGCCGCAAGCCCGATGGGCAGCCGTGGCGGGTGCTGGTGGAATCGGCGCCGGACGAGGACGCCCAGGCGGCGACGCCGCCGCGGGTGCTGGCGCTGGACGGCCGCGCGGTCGCCACCTCGGGCGATCGCTGGCACCGCTTCGAACAGGACGGCCAGCGCTACAGCCATACCCTGGATCCGCGCAGCGGCACGCCGATCGCGGCATCGCTGGCGGCAGTCAGCGTGGTCGCCGCCGATGCGATGCAGGCCGATGCCTGGGCCACCGCGCTGAGCGTGCTCGGCGCCGACGCCGGCCTGGCCTGCGCCGAGCGCGAACGGCTGGCGGCACGCTTCCTGCTGCGCGATGGCGAACGCGTGCAGGAGCGGCTCAGCAGCGCCTTCGCCGCGCTGCTCGACGCATGACCCGGCCGCGGTCGCAACGCAACTGGAATGCCGTCGGGCACGTGGCGACGTTCGCGCTGCTGGGCGCGATCGGCTATGCGCTGCTGCGGCTGCATCCGCAGCCATGGTGGAACGGCGCGCCATCGCAGCAGCGCATTCTCTACGCGGCGCTGGCAACGGCCGCCTACGCGGCAGCCTGCCTTTGGCTGTGGTGGCGCGGCCGCCGCGGCGCGCCGCGCGCGGGCAAGCAGGACGAAGCGCCGCTGCTGCTGGCCTGGGCCAGCCAGACCGGCTTCGCCCAGCAACTGGCGCTGCGCAGTGCCGCGGCATTGCGCGCGGCGGGCCAGCCGGTGCGCGTATTGCCCTTGCAGAACGTCACCGCGGCCGAGCTGGCCGGCGCGACGCAGGCGCTGTTCGTGGTCAGCACCAGCGGCGAAGGCGATCCGCCCGACCACGCGCTGCCGTTCCTGCGCAAGACGATGGCGCAGTCGCCGGCCTTGCCGCAACTGGGCTACGCGCTGCTGGCGCTGGGCGATCGCCGCTACGACCACTTCTGCGCGTTCGGCCGCCAGCTCGATGCCTGGCTGCGCCAGCACGGCGCGCATCCGCTGTTCGACCGCATCGACGTGGACAACGCCGACGACGCCGCGCTGCGCCATTGGCAGCAATTGCTCGGCCAGCTCGCCGGCAGCAGCGAGCAACCCGACTGGAGTCCGCCGGCCTACCAGCGCTGGCAGTTGCAGCAGCGGCGCCTGTGCAATCCCGGCAGTGTCGGTGGCGCGGTGTTCGAACTGGCGCTGCTGCCTGCCGACGGCGCACTGCCTGCGTGGCAGGCCGGCGACCTGGCCGAGATCGGCCCGTGCCATGGCGACGCCGTGGTGCAGACCTGGCTGCAGGCCAGCGGCCTGGACGGCACCGCGACGCTGCAGCGCCCCGGCCAGGCGCCGACGACGCTGGCCGCATTGCTGGCGCGCAGCCACCTGCCGGAGCCGGACCAGGTCGCCGGCACTGCGCCCGCAGCCGTGGCCGCGCGCCTGCAGCCGCTACCGCATCGCGAATACTCGATCGCCTCGATGCCCAGCGACGGCGCGCTGCGCCTGCTGCTGCGCCGCGCGCTGCACGCGGACGGCACGCCCGGCCTGGGCAGCGGCTGGCTATGCGACACCGCGCCGATCGGCGCCGAGATCGCCCTGCGGCTGCGCCCGAATCCGAACTTCCATCCGCCGGCCGATCCGGCGCGGCCGCTGATCCTGATCGGCAACGGCACCGGCATCGCCGGCCTGCGCGCGCACCTGCGCGCCCGCATCGACGCCGGCGCGTCCCGCACCTGGCTACTGTACGGCGAACGCCATGCCGCGCACGACGACCACTACGGCGAGGAACTGCGCACCTGGCTGGCGCACGGCGCGCTGCAGCGGCTGGATGCGGTGTTCTCGCGCGATGCCGGCGCGCACCGCTACGTGCAGGATGCGCTGCGCGCGGCCGCAGCGGACCTGCGCGACTGGGTCGCGCAAGGCGCGGCGATCTACGTCTGCGGCAGCCTGCGCGGCATGGCCCCCGGCGTGGACGCGGTGCTGGAGGAGGTGCTGGGGCGGCTGGGCAAGGAAACCCTGCTGCTGGAAGGGCGCTATCGGCGCGACGTGTACTGACGCCTGGGCTTGCGCCGGCGTTGGAGCGATGCAAACCAGGCGCGGCCACGCGTGGCCGCGACTCACGCGGCCTGCCTGCGCCCTTGCCGTATCCACCTGACCCCGACAAGGCCGACCGGCAGTCTGATGCAACTCTCTAACCTACGTTGCGTAGACGGGTCATGGCGCTGCGTCTGGCCGCCGGAGTGGACGCGACGCAAATAGTGCGCCCATCGTCGGCTGAAGTTGCCGGCGCATTCGGTCCGCGTCGGGCGCTGGGCATCGGTGCGGCGCGGACTTCGCCGCGGCAATGGTCGCGCTCAGCTACTTGGTGAAGCTCCATCGCATGCACCTACGCTCCGACGGTTGGCGTCCGCGCTTCACCAAGTGAGTGCGATGGTTCGCCACGCGCGTGTCATCCCACCACCGACGATGGGATGACGCGATCTCGCAGACTGCTTTCCTGCACGATGCACGACACATGCGAAAGCGCCAAAGCCTGCGCGGCCGGCGGCCGCAAGCGTGCCGGCGTATGATCGCGGGCGCAACGCCAGCACCTTCGGAAATGAAAATCTCCATCGCCTGTTTGCCCGAACATCCCAGCATTGCGCAGTCCTGCGAGCTCATCGAGACCGCGCCATTAAGCTACTGGATGCCGGTATTGAATCGGCTTCGGCAGGCGTTTCGCTTGCCGGGCGATGACTGGAAGCGGATCCCGGAAGGCGCCAATGCCTTGTTCCAGCTTGGCGACGCGGTGATCGTCAAATTGGTGCCGCCCAACTGGCGCCGGCAAGGCGAAAAGGAACGCCTCGTCGCGCCGTTGCTGGACGGCAAATTGTCGCTGCAGACGCCGCGTCTCATCGGCGGCGGCGTGGTCGACAATTGGGTGTTCGTGATCTGCAGCCGCCTGCCCGGATCCTCGCTGGCCGATGTCTGGCCGGCGCTGGATGTCGGCCAGAAGCGTTCGATCATGCTGCAGGTGGGAACGCTGCTGCGCGAACTGCGCAGCGTCGCGTTCGATGCCGACATCGCGATCCGGGTGGAGTGGCGGCACTACATCGCCACGCTGATCTGCGACTGCCTCGCGCGGCATCGGCGCAACGCGATGCCCGCGCATCTGCTGGCGCAAGTCCTGCCCTACATCGAGGCGGCGGGCGATTTTTCGCCACCCGCGCAGACGCGCTTCATCCACATGGACATCCATCCCTGGAATTTGATGGCGCACGACATTCAGGGAAAGTGGACCCTCAGTGGATTGCTCGATTTCGGCGATGCGATCGTCGGCCAGTGCGATCTGTTCGAGTTGCTGACACCGCTGATCTTCATGGCGCAAGGCGACCCGATCCTGGTGAAGGCGCTGCTCGATGCCTACGGCCTGCTCGACGGCTACGATGCGCCAACCCTGCGCCGCCAGCTCATGGCCACCTCCTTGATCAGGCCCGATTCGGACCTCGGCTTTTGCATGCAGCAGGTTCCGGTCAGCGGACCGCGCGACACATGGGAACAGATCGCCTTGCAGATGTTCCCGTTGTGAGCCGTGGCCAGCGCTGAACTGCATGGAGCGTGGGATCGGTCGATCGCCTGCGATGCACGTTGTCGGACACGGCGCCGGCGCAGCACGCCAGCGGCGTGCGCCGCGCGCTGAACGACGCACGAGCCGAACACGACCTGTCGACGTAAGCGCGGAAGCGGCTGTACGCCATCAATCCACTGCGCTCCGATGTGCAGGAACAGTCGCACCCGTCAGGTCGGCAGCGCCGACGGATAACCGCAGATCTTCGTACGAAGGCCTGCCGCGGCGACACGCAGGAGATATGCATGCGCGCACCGCTCTCGTGCGGCATCTGCCTGGATGATCCTTGCGCTGCGTCGGCACGTAGCGGAACAAGTGCGCCGTGCGCCAGCCGCTCACGACGGGGCGGACGGCCCCCCCCCCCCGGCGGACCGCCTCGATCAAGCGGCGACGGAGAACGAACTCGATGCGCTGGCACCGCTGGCGAAGCTGCGGTATTGGTTCGACGCCAACTTGGCCAGCAAGGCATAGGCATCCTGCGCGCCGCTGTCGCTGCTGGCACTGGAACCCGAGCTGGCGGTGGAACTGCCGGTACCGGCGCTGGCAGCGTCGCTACCCTGCGTATCCCGCGGCGGCGGCGGTCCCATCGGGCGCGTGCCCTCCTTCAGCTCCTGCAGGCTGATTCCCCCATCCTGGTCGCTGTCGAGCGTGGCGAACAGGTCGCTGCTGTCGCTGCCCTGGCTGGCCGCGCGCAACTCCTCGCTGCTGATGGTGCCGTCGCCGTTGGTATCCAGGCTGTTGAGGATCGACTCGGCATTCACCTTGTCGCCGCCTCCATGGCGCGGCGGCGCCAATGCCTTGGCGAACTCGCTTTCGCTGACGGTACCGCCGCCATCCTGGTCGAGTATGCTGAGCAAGCCGTCGATATCGATGCTCGAGCTGCTGTCGCCATCACTGTCGCTGGACTTCAGCGCCGCGCTCAGCTCGGAACTGCTGAGGCTGCCGTCGCTGTCGCTGTCGATACTCTTGAACATTTGCTGCAGCGGATTCTGCTGCTCCGCCTGCGCTGGCTGCGCGAGCGCACTGCTGGCGGTACTGGTGCGGCCGACGGCGTAGGCCGAACCGCCACTGCTGATGCTGCTGATCATGCTGACCCCCTGTGGTCATGAAGTGCAGTCGTGGAACGCAGCCATCGCTGCGGTCGTGGCTGCGCCGACGCGGCAACCCGACGCAGGCAGTGTCGATGCAGGGTTTGTCAGCAAGATATCGACTTTGTATCGACACTGAAACACGCGATAAAAATCACATTGCAGCCGCGACCGACGATACGGTGCGGCGCGAGGCAGCCGCTGGTCGAACGCGTGCCGGGCGCGCGCGCCGGCAGTGTCATCGCGCCGGCCACATAGGCGCGGCCATGCGCGGTGCATCGCGAGCGGTGCCTGCAACTGACACGCGAATCGGCGATGCCCGGCGTGCAGGCACAATTGAACCGATCTCCATGCCGCCTGCAACGCGGCACGGGATCAGCGCGCTGCAGGCATTCCCAACCGATGCGGCTCGAACAGGTAACCCTTGCCGCGCACGGTGCGGATCCATTGCGGCACCAGCGGGTCGTCGCCCAGCTTCTGCCGCAGCCGCGAGACCTGCAGATCGATGCCGCGACCGCCCTGGGGAACGCTGCCGTCGCTGTCGCCGATCGCCGCCCGCAGGTCCTCGCGGCTGAGCACGTTGCCGGTCTGCTCGAGGAACACCGCCATCAAGCGCAATTCGCTGGGCGACAACGGGATCGCACGGCCATCCGGCGCGACCGCCTGGTGCCGATAGGCATCGACCTGCCACGCGCCGTCCTGCGCCGGCGCTGGCGGCGGCGCCGCACGCGTACGCCGCAACACCGCGTTGAGCCGCGCCACCAGTTCGCGCAGGTCCAGTGGACGGCTCAAATAGTCGTCCGCGCCCAGATCCAGGCCGATCACCCGATCCACCGGCTCGGCCTGGTCGGCCATCATCACGATCGCGATGCCGCCGCGGTCGCGCAGCTGCCGACACAGGTTCAGTCCTTCGCCGCCGCCGAGGCCGGCATTGAGCAGCACCGCGTCATAGCGATCGGCCGCCAGCTGCGCATACAGTTGTACGCCGCTTTCGGCATCGTGGGTCTGCAAGTTGAAACGGGCCAGATAATCGCGAATCCGGTCGCGCAAGGCCGCGTCGTCGTCCACTACCAATACTTTCGCCAACCACCTGCTGTTATCCGAGGCCACCTGTTCGTTCCGGTCCACGGCTCCGGGATAGCCGCGTTCGCGCATTGGACGCGGTCGGCGGCAACCCCGCAAGAGCCACGCGCGTGGCGCCGAAAGCTCAGTCGGCGGGCGTCGCCAGCGGTTCGATGCGGATCGCCAGCAACTCGCCGCCACCGCTCAAAGCGAAGCGCTGCCTGGTGTTGGCGGCCAACCAGGCGCTGTCGCCGGCGGCCAGCGGCGGCAATCCGCAGTCGGCATCGAACTGCGCCTGCCCTGCCAGAAGATGAACGACCCAACAGATTTGCGGGTCGGCGAAGAACAGCATCGGCCCGACCAGCGGCCGATGCAGCAGTTGCGTGCGCAGGCGATCACGACGCCACATCAGGTTGAAGTCGTGGGTGGGGCCGTCGAGCAGTTCGCCGCGCAGCGGCCGCTCGCCGGCGAAGCGCAGCCGCGCGTACGGCGGTTCGAGCAGATGCACGGCGCCGTCGTCGAAGCGCAGGCGCAGGCCGGCGCCGTGCAGCAGCACCAGTTCGCGATCGATGCCGGGGAAACTGGAAAAGGCCGCGTCCTGCTCGATCTCCGCGATCGACAGGCGCAGCAGCCAGTCATCGCTGTCCGGTTGCGGCAGGCGCAGGATCTCCCGCGTCCAACCCAGTCCGTTGCGCCAGCGCTCGCGGCGGTAGTCGTTGGCGGGGATCACCCGCGAAAGCATGTTGCACCAGTCCATCGGCGCATTCTGCACGATCCGGCGGCGCTGCCGGATGCCGCGACAGCGGCAGGCATCTGCGGTTTCCCGCGCCTATCCCGGCCGTCAGCAAGTACGAATGGTGCTGGCAAACGCCAGCCGGAACCGGAAGTTTTGCAGCTCCAGGGAAATGCGGCAACTGGCCTGCGACGCGACCTTTCGAGAATCGCGACGGCCATCGCCCGTTCTGCGACATCGGCGAGTCGCGCCGGCGCAAGACACATCGGCGCGCCAGCGCAAGTCGCAGCGAGGCGACCATGCGTGGCGCTGCGGGATCGTGGCTATTGGGCAGGTAGGATGCTTGTGTGCGGGCGCGAGAGGCTGGGCCCGTACCCTCATCCGGCCCTGCGGGCCACCTTCCCCCGAAAAGGGGGCCATGGTCCCGACGGGAGAAGGAACAACCTGGCCCCTCTCCCACCGGGAGAGGGGTTGGGGTGAGGGTACGACGCGCAGCGCCTCATGGTTCCAGGAGCCAGTCGGACGCGCGTGCGACCGCACCTTGCCCATGCGCCCGCCGCCATGGCAGCTGTCTGCAGCAGGGACAGCCGCCGGCAGCAGGAGTACCGAATCGCGGCGAGCCGACCGGCGCGAAGCGCCCGACAAAAACCTTCGCCCACAAAAAACGTCGCCCGGCTGCACTTCACTGTGCAACACCGGGCGACGATGTACGTCCTTGTCGGCTTCCTGCCTCCCCCGCTGAGCGTCCTGCTCAGCGAGGTCGCGACCGCGCGTCCTGCGCCAGCCGTATCCTCTGTCCTTTCAAATCCCTTGAATGCTTTTAAATCCGTTTAATCCTTAAATCCGTTTAACGCCTTTCCACCGGCTTGGCGGCTGCCGTCCTGGCTGCCGTCGGCGTGGTCGCCTTCGTGGCTCCCACTTCGATCCGGTCGTGGTTCCGTTCGACCGTCTTGAGTCCGATTCCCTTCACCTGCGTCAGGTCCTCGACGCTTTTGAAGGGGCCGTGCGCCTGTCTGTAGTCGACGATCGCCTGTGCCTTGGAGGCACCCACGTTCAACAACACCCGGTCGATTTCCGCTGCACTAGCGGAGTTGATGTTGACCTTGTCCGCGGCGAGCGCGGAACCGGTCAGCAGCAACGCCAGGACCAGAGACTTCAGGACCACGATAAAAGACTGCATGGCAACACTCCTTGTGACTTGGATGGGGACTTCACCGGCCTCTCCTGCCGGTGTCGAAAGCATCCCTCGCCACATGGGTACAGCCTATCGCCAACGCCCTTTCCAAACAGCAGGTAAACGGCGCGTCAACGTGTAGGAAAAACCCTACACGGGGACCGCGGCGTAGAATGGTGGCCACCTCTTTTGCGACAAATCCCGGAGTTCCACGATGGACAATGCCAAGATCGACCGTTTCCTGAGCGAGAAGTGGGACGACGACATCGTCCCGCAGCTGGTCGATTACATCCGCATCCCCAACAAATCGCCGATGTTCGACGCCGATTGGGTCGCCCACGGCTATATGGACGATGCGGTGCGGCTGATGGAGCGCTGGGCGCGCGCGCAGGCCATCCCGGGCCTGGTGGTCGAGGTGGTGCAGCTGGAAGGGCGCACGCCGCTGATCTATCTGGAAGTGCCGGCCACCGGCGCGGAGACCGGCGCGGACACGGTGCTGCTGTACGGGCACCTGGACAAGCAGCCGGAGATGACCGGCTGGGACGACGACCTGGGTCCGTGGACGCCGGTGCTCAAGGGCGACCGCCTGTACGGCCGCGGCGGCGCCGACGACGGCTATGCGCTGTTCGGCTCGCTGGCCGCGATCCTGGCCCTGCAGGACCAGGGCATCCCGCACGCGCGCTGCGTGGTGCTGATCGAGGCCTGCGAGGAATCGGGCAGCTACGACCTGCCCGCCTACGTCGACCACCTGGCCGAGCGCATCGGCAAGCCGTCGCTGGTGGTGTGCCTGGATTCGGGCTGCGGCAACTACGAGCAGTTGTGGTGCACGACCTCGCTGCGCGGCCTGGCCGGCGGCAACTTCAGCGTCAAGGTGCTCAGCGAAGGCGTGCATTCGGGCGATGCGTCCGGCGTGGTGCCGTCCAGCTTCCGCGTGCTGCGCGACCTGCTGTCGCGGCTGGAGGACGAGGCCACCGGCAGGATCAAGATCGAGGGCCTGTATTCGGAGATTCCGGAAGAACGCCTGGCGCAGGCCAGCAAGGTCGCCGAGGTGCTCGGCGACGAGGTCTACAGCAAGTTCCCGTTCCTGCCGGGGATGACCCCGATGAACGAGGATCTCACCGAACTGGTGCTCAACCGCACCTGGCGCCCGGCCCTGTCGGTGACCGGCGCCGACGGCCTGCCGCCGCTGGCCTCGGCCGGCAACGTGCTGCGCCCGGAGACTGCGGTGAAGCTGTCGCTGCGCCTGCCGCCGACGCTGGACGGCAAGCGCGCCGGCGAACTGCTGAAGGACGTGCTGCTGCGCGATCCGCCGTACGGCGCCGAGGTGTCGCTGGCGCTGGAGAAGTCGTCCTCGGGCTGGAACGCGCCGGCGCAGTCGCCGTGGCTGACCGAGGCGATCGAGGCCGCCTCGCAGGCGGCGTTCGGCAAGCCGGCGATGTACATGGGCGAAGGCGGCTCGATCCCGTTCATGGGCATGCTCGGCGAGAAGTTCCCCGGCGCGCAGTTCATGATCACCGGCGTGCTCGGACCGCATTCCAACGCGCACGGGCCGAACGAGTTCCTGCACATCCCGATGGGCAAGCGGGTCACCGCCTGCGTGTCGAAGGTGATCGCCGAGCACCATGCCGCCAGCGTGCGCGGCGAGACCACCGGCAGCGCCGCGGTGGCCGGCGGCGAGCAGCACGGCGGGCACGGCTGCTGCTGAGCCTGCGGCGGCCGTCGGCGACGACGGCCGCCAAGCTGCGAGCCCTGCCCGCGTTGGTGCGTCGCCACCGCGTGCGCGCGAGCCGCGCCTGCATGGCCGCTTAAAGGACATCGCCGGCCGCGCCTGCATCCACGCCGCGTGGCGGGCGAATCTGGCACGATCCGCTTCACTTCCACGTTTCGGTACGCTCCCATGCACAACCTGTTCGGCAGCGACAGCTGGCTGTACGTCATCCTGGTCGGCTTCGTGGTCGGCCTGCTGGCGCGCTTCCTGGGTCCGAGCGGCGGCCGCTCCGGCTGCCTGTTCACCGTACTGCTCGGCATCGCCGGCGCGCTGGTGGCCGGCTGGTTCGGCCACTACATGGGCTGGTACAGCCGCGGCGAGCCGGCCGGCTTCCTTGGCGCGCTGCTCGGCGCCATCGCCCTGCTCGCGCTGCTGCGGCTGTTCCTCGGCAAACGCTGACGCCGCACCGCGGCGCCGGCACGGCTCGCCATGCCGACGCCGCACGTTTACGCTGTGCGGCCAATGTCCGCCGCAGCGTCCCGATGAGTTCCAGCACAGATCTTCCCGACGCGCCGGACCTGCGCGCCGCACAACGCCAGCAATGGGCGCGCGCCGCATTGGGCGATGCGCAGGCGACGCTGCAGCGCGCGTCGATCGACGCCGGCTGGCGCAGCTACTGGCGCAGCCACGGCACCGGCGCCAGCCGCGTGCTGATGGATTCACCGCCGGGCCTGGAGGACGTGCGCCCGTGGTTGCGTATGCACGCGTTGCTGCAGCAAGGCGGCGTTCGCGTGCCGGCGATCCTGGCGCAGGACGCGGAGGCCGGCTTCCTGCTGCTGGAGGATCTTGGCGGACCGACCCTGGCGCAGACGCTGGACGTCGCCTCGGCCGATGCCCACTTCGATGCCGCACTCGGGCAACTGCTGCGGCTGCAGACGATCGCACCGCCGCCGGACCTGGGCGTGTTCGGCGAGGCGCTGCTGCAGCGCGATGCCGGCTTGTTCGAAAAGTGGTTCCTGCGCCGGCACCTGGGCCTGGCATTGGACTGCGCCGAGCTCGATGCGCTCGAACTGGTGCAGCGCCGCTTGATGGACAATGCGCTGGCGCAGCCGCGGGTGCTGGTGCACCGCGACTTCATGCCGCGCAACCTGATGCCGGTGGCCGACGGCCCGGCGGTGCTGGATTTCCAGGACTGCGTGCTCGGCCCGGTCGCCTACGACCCGATCAGCCTGTTCAAGGACACCACGGTGAGCTGGCCGCTGGCGCGGGTCGATACCTGGCTGGCGTGCTACCACGCGCGTGCGCTGCAGGCCGGGATCGCGCTGCCGCCGCTGGCGCAGTTCCTGCGCGATGCGGACTGGATGGGCGTGCAGCGGCACCTGAAGAACCTGGGCATCTTCGCGCGGCTGAACTACCGCGACGGCAAGACCTGGTACCTGGACAACGTGCCGCGCTTCATCGGCTACCTCGACGAGGTGTTGCCGCGGCACCCGCAGTTGCAACCGCTGGCGCAGCTGCTGCAGGCGCGGATCAAGCCGGCGCTGGCGCAGCGCGCGGCGGCCGGCGCATGAAGGCGCTGATCTTCGCCGCCGGTTTCGGCGAGCGCATGCGCCCGCTGACCGAACGCACGCCCAAACCGTTGCTGGCGGTGGGCGGCACGCCCTTGATTGTCTGGCACCTGCGCAAGCTGGCGGCGTTGGGCGTGCGCGAGGTGGTGATCAACACCTCGTGGCTGGCCGAGCAGTTCCCGCAGGCGCTCGGCGACGGCAGCGCGTTCGGCCTGCGCATCGCCTATTCCTACGAAGGCGCCACGCCGCTGGAGACCGGCGGCGGCATGCTGCACGCGTTGCCGCTGCTGGGGCCGTCGCCGTTCCTGCTGGTCAACGGCGACATCTGGACCGATTTCGATTTCGCGCAGCTGACGCCGCAACCGGCCGGACTGGCGCAACTGGCGCTGGTCGATCCGCCGGCCTACGCCGCGCACGGCGATTTCGCGCTGCATGCCGATACCACGCTGCGCAGCGACGGCGCGCCGCTGCTGACCTACGCCGGCGTGGGCGTCTATCGGCCGGAGCTGCTGCGCGACTGGCAGGCGGCATTCGCCACGCCGATTGCCGACCACGCCACGCCGCCGCGCTTCGCACTGGCGCCGATCCTGCGTGCGCACATGGCCGCCGGCCGCATCCACGGCCTGCACCATCGCGGCCGGTGGACCGATGTGGGGACGCCGCAGCGACTGGCAGAGTTGGATGGCGAGCTGGGTCGCGTGCCGGGATTGGGGATTGGGGATTCGGGATTCGGCAAAAGCTGAGCACGCCGACACGCGCCTGCCGCGGCTGGCAGCAGGATTTCCCAAACCGAATTCGATTGCGCACCCCGCGCGCTGGGCGCAAACAGGCTGCTTGAACTCAGCTGCTGCCGAATCCCGAATCCCCAATCCCCAATCCCGGCCCCTCCAACACCCGCCGCAAGAACGGCACCGTGACCCGCCGCTGCGCCGCCAGCGATTCGCGGTCCAGGCGCTCCAGCAGCGCGACCAGGCCGGCCAGGTCGCGGCCGGCATGGGTCAGCAGCCAGTCGATCGCCGCATCTTCCAGCACCAGCCCGCGGCGTTGCGCGCGCTCGCGCAGCACCGCGGCACGGCCGGCATCGTCCAGCGGCGACAGCGCGATGCGCGTGCATTGCGCCAGCCGCGAGCGCAGGTCGGGCAAGGTTAGCGCCAGGCCGTCGGGCATCGCCTGCGCGGTGTACAGCAGGGTCACGCCGGCGCTGCGCGCGCGGTTGTGGAAATCGAACAGCGCCACTTCGTCCTCGCGCTGCCCGGCGATCGCCTCCAGCCCGTCCAGCGCGACCAGGTCGCGGCCTTCCAGCGCTTCCAGCGCGTCGCGCAGGCGCCCGGATGCGGCCTGCAGCGGCAGGTAGGCGGCACTGCGCCCGGCCTGCTCGGCGGCCGCGCACAGCGCCAGCGCCAGATGGGTCTTGCCGGTGCCGGCGGGGCCGGACAGGTAGATCCAGTCCACGTCGCTGCCGTCGGCGACGGCCTGCAATTGCGCCAGCAACCCGGCCGGGGCGCCGACATAGCGGTCGAAGCGCTGCTCCGGCGGATAGCGCAACGCCAACGGCAGCTGCGGCACGCTCACGGCTGGTCGGAGCTACGCGGCGGCAGTTCGATCAGCGGCGCGCGCTCGGCGCTGCCATCGAGCAGGATCGCCGACTTGTCGCCGGCATACAGCTCGCTCTGCCGGTACTGCTCGTGCAGGTAGTGCAGCAGCACGTTGGCCACCGCCGCCACCGGCAGCGCCAGCAGCATGCCGAGGAAGCCGAACAGCTGGCCGCCGGCCATCACCGCGAAGATCACCGCCACCGGGTGCAGGCCGATCTTGTCGCCGACGATGCGCGGGGTCAGCACGTAGCTTTCCAGCAACTGGCCGACGGTGAACACCACGCCGACCAGGATCATCAGTTGCAGGTCGAAGCCCTTGGACTGCACCAGCGCCGCCAGGATCGCCAGCAGGATGCCGGTGGTCGCGCCCAGATACGGGATGAAGCTGATCAGGCCGGCGACGATGCCGATCAGCAGGCCCAGGTTGAGCCCGATCAGGCTCAGCCCGCCGGCGTAGATCACTCCCAGCGCCAGCATCACCAGGAACTGGCCGCGGATGAACGCGCCCAGCACGTCGTTGGACTGCCGCGCCAGGCGGCCGACGGTGGCGACGTGGTTGCGCGGGATGGTCGCGGCCACGCGCTCGACCAGGATGTCCCAGTCGCGCAGGAAGTAGAAGGTCAGGATCGGCAGCAGCACCAGGTTCACCACCCAGGTGACCATGGCGAAGCCCGAGCGCGACAGATAGCCGAAGAAGGTCGCGGCGACGCCGCCGGCCTGCTGCCAGTGGCCGCGGATCCATTCGATCAGCCGCTCCGGATCCAGCCACGCCATCAGCTGCAGCCCGGTCTTCTGCTCGGCCCAGGGGATTGCGGTGCCGGTGAACCAGTCGCGCGCCTGCGGCAGCACGTCGATGAAGGTGACGATCTGCCGTTCCAGCATCGGCACCAGGATCAGCAGCGCCAGCACCAGCAACAGCACCATCAGCACGAACACCAGGGTGACTGCCATGTTGCGCGAACGGCCGGCGCGCTCCAGGCGATCGACCAGCGGATCGCCGAGCCAGCCCAGCAGCAGCGCCAGCACGAACGGGGTCAGAATCGGCGCCAGCAGCGCTATCACCCACAGCACGCCCAGGATCACCGCGGCCCATTTCAGGCGGCGCAGGAACTGGGCGATTTCCGCTTCGGGGGACAGCGTCATTTGAGCCGGTACTCCGTGCGCTCGGTGTTGAGGATGATCGGCCCACCCTCGACCGGCACCGTCACCGGCTGCAGCGGGCTGTCGGCGCCGAGCATGCGGTTCAGGCCGGACACGCCGCTGAGCAGGTCCAGGTCCAGTTCCAGGCGGTCGCCGCTGGCCTGGATCGGCACGATGCGCCGCACCACCGAGGTGTTCTGCAGCGCCGCGGACACGCGCAGGTAGTCGTCGGCGCTGCGGATGCCGCTGATCACCACCCGGTACACGCCGGCCGGGCCGGTGCTGGACGCCTTGGCGTAGCGCTTGACCAGCGCGTCGGCGGCACCGTCGGCGCCGGCAGCGATCGCGCGGCGCGCGTCGGCGTCGCTGGCCGACCAGCTGGACAGCGTCTTGCCGCTGTCGACGAACACCCAGTCGGCGGTCCAGCCGCCGGACTTGCCGCGGTACAGCTTGCCGATCAGTTGCATCGGCGGGCTGTAGCGCGACGAGGCGCTGGCCACCGCGGCGGTGTCCTGGCGCCAGATCGCGCCGACCAGCGCCTGCTCGGCGGCGCTGCCGGTGGGCAGGCCGAGCCGGTAGCCGCGCTCGATCGCGCGGTCCAGCGCGCTGCGCGCGGCATTGGACTGCTGCACGCCGACTAGGCGCGGGCCGCTGCCGTCGTCGATCGCCAGCCACAGCACCGGCTTGGGCCGCGGCTGCGGCCACAGCGGCAGGCCCAGCGCCGCGGCCAGGCCGTCGACGTCGCTCTGCCGGAAGCGCGCGATCAGGGTGGTGCGGAAGGTCGGCGCGCCGCTCGGCGAGGTGCCCTGGTCCTGGCGGTAGTCGTAGCTGTCGACGAAGTTCTTGGCGTTGCGCAGCGCCTGGGTCACCCCCGGGCGCGACATTACCGCGCGGTCGCCGGAGATCTTGCCGAGCACCACGCCCAGCGCGCGCGCCACCGCGCCATTGCGGTCGGCCTCGCTCTGGCTGTTGACCGGCACCTCGGCGTCGTAGGGGCTCTGCGCGCCGGCGACGTCGCCTTCGGTGCGCAGACCGGCCTGGGCCAGGGCGGCCGCGGCGGGCAGGCACAGCGCGAAAGACAGGAGTAAGGCAAGGCTGCGGCGCATCGAAGGTTCCATTGCTCGGCGTATCCGGGGCGAATTGTTGCCCGAATGCGGGCGTAGCGCCAATGCGGCCTGTTAAAATCGCCGTCTTTCCGCCGACGCCACCGCCCGTGACCACTCCCAAGACCCCCGCCGCCGCCCCGTTGACCTACCGCGACGCCGGCGTCGACATCGATGCCGGCAATGCCGTCGTCGAACGCATTAAACCCTTGGTCAAGCGCAGTTTCCGCCCCGAGGTGATGGGCGGGCTGGGCGGTTTCGGCGCGCTGTTCGACCTGTCCGGCAAGTACCGTGAGCCGGTCCTGGTGTCCGGCACCGACGGCGTCGGCACCAAGCTGAAGCTGGCGCAACAGCTGGGCCGGCACGACAGCATCGGCATCGACCTGGTCGGCATGTGCGTCAACGACGTGCTGGTGCAGGGCGCCGAGCCGCTGTTCTTCCTGGACTACTTCGCCACCGGCAAGCTCGACGTGGAGACCACGGTGGCGGTGGTCGGCGGCATCGCCCGCGGCTGCGAACTGGCCGGCTGCGCGCTGATCGGCGGCGAGACCGCGGAAATGCCCGACATGTACCCGCCGGGCGAGTACGACCTGGCCGGCTTCACCGTCGGCGCGGTGGAGAAGTCGCAGCTGCTCGACGGCGCCAAGGTGCGCCAGGGCGACGTGCTGATCGGCATCGCCTCCTCCGGCCCGCACTCCAACGGCTATTCGCTGATCCGCCGCATCTACGACCGCGCCGGGCGCCCGGCCGAACTGCAGCTCGGCGGCACCACCCTGGCCGACGCGCTGATGGCGCCGACCGCGCTGTACGTCAAGCCGATCCTGTCGCTGCTGCGCGGCGAGCACGCCGACGGCATCCACGCGATGGCGCACATCACCGGCGGCGGCCTGACCGAGAACATCATCCGCGTCATCCCCGACGGCCTGGGCCTGGACATCCGCGCCAGCGCCTGGACCCTGCCGCCGGTGTTCGAGTGGCTGCAGCGCGAAGGCGCGGTCGCCGACAGCGAGATGTGGCGCACCTTCAACTGCGGCATCGGCTTCGTGCTGGTGGCCGCGCCCGACCAGGTCGCCGCGCTGGAGCGCAGCCTGGACACGCTGGGTCTGGCGCATTGGCAGATCGGCGCGGTGGTGGCGGCCGGCGCCGGCGAACGCGTGCACATCGGCTGAGCCGCATGGCGGCGGGCAAACGCGCCTGGCTGGCGCTGACCCTGGCGGTGTTCGCCGCCAGCTGGGTGCATCCGCTGTGGCCGGCGGAACAGGCGATGCACAGTTCGCTGGCGGTGCTGGGCATCGTCTGGCTGGTCTGGCACGACCGCCGCTGGCCGCTGCGCAGCGCGCACTTCGCCGCGATCTGCGCCTTCATCAGCGTGCACAACATCGCCGCGCACTGGCTGTATTCCAACGTGCCCTACGACCAGTGGCTGCGCACGCTGAGCGGCGGTTGGTCGCCGAATGCCGCGTTCGGCTGGCAGCGCAACCACACCGACCGGCTGATCCACCTGCTGTTCGGAGTGTGCTTCGCGCCGGCGCTGCGCGAGTACGCGCGGCAGCGCTGGCCGGCGCTTTCGCCGCGGCAGGCGTTCGTGCTGGCGACGATGGCGATCATGTGCGCCAGCCTGCTCTACGAATGGCTGGAATGGCTGATCGCGCTGCTGCTGTCGCCCGAGCAGGCCGAGTCCTACAACGGCCAGCAGGGCGATCCGTGGGATGCGCACATGGACATGCTGCTGGCCACCCTGGGCTGCGCCAGCGCCTGGCCGTGGCGGCGCGCCGGCCACCCCATCCCACTGACGCGCTAGAGACCGCACGATGTCGCTGCCCCCGCCCCTGCCCACCCCGGACCTGGATCGGATGGCGTCCCTGCGCGCCGAATCGGATGTCCGCACCCTGGCGACCCTGTACGCGGTGATGGCGTGGCTGCAAGGCCTGTCGGTCCTGTTCCTGGGCGGCTTCCTGGCCTTCGGCATCCACTACGAAGCGGCCAAGACCGCGGCCGGGCAAAGCGCCCACGACGCGAGCAACGGCCAGGCGGTGATCGTCATGTTCTCGGTGATGCTGGCGCTGGGGCTGGTGATGCTGCTGGCGAACGTGGCCGCCGCGTTGGCGCTGCGCCGGCGGCGCCAGCTGACGCTGTGCAAGGCCGCCGCGACGCTGGGCTGTTTCGGTTTCCCGCTGGGCACCGCGCTGGGGGTGTGGACCCTGCTGGCGCTGCAGCGCCCGGCCTGCGCCGCGCTGTTTCGGGACCCGCGCCGATGACAATCCGCCTGGCGGTGCTGGTCTCCGGCCGCGGCTCCAACCTGCAGGCCCTGCTCGATGCGATCGCCGCCGGCGCGCTGGACGCGCAGGTGGTCGGGGTGTTCAGCGACCGCGCACAGGCGCCGGCGCTGGCCAAGGTGGCGCCGGCGCAGCGCTGGTCGGCGGCGCCGAACGGCTTCCCCGACCGCGCCGCATTCGACCAGGCGCTGGGCGACGCGGTCGCCGCCGTGCAGCCGGACTGGATCGTCTGCGCCGGCTACATGCGCATCCTCGGCGCCGGCTTCGTGCAGCGCTTCGCCGGCCGCCTGCTCAACATCCACCCCTCGCTGCTGCCCAAGTACCGCGGCCTGCACACGCATGCGCTGGCGCTGGCGGCCGGCGACACCGAACACGGCGCCAGCGTGCACTTCGTGGTGCCGGAACTGGACGCCGGCGCGGTGATCGCGCAGGCGCGGGTGCCGGTGCAGGCCGGCGACCGCGCGGAGGACCTGGCGCAACGCCTGCTGCCGCGCGAGCACCAGTTGCTGTGCGCGGTGCTGCAATTGGCCGCGGCCGGACGCCTGGCTGAACGGGATGGCAGCGTCTGGCTCGACGGTCAGTGCCGGTTTAGTCCGCTGCGCCTAGATTGCCAGGGCACGCTGATTCCCTGAATACGCCGCAGCTTATTTAATCCCGCTGCGGCGCATCCGCGCCCCAACCCCCTTCCCTTGCAGCCGATCCCATGAAGCCCCTTCCGCGTCAGTTCGCTGTTCTAGCCGTGGCCTGCCTCGGCCTGCTGGCGCCGGCCGTCGGCGTGCTGGCGCAGGCGCCCCCGCCGCAGACGGCCGCGCCGACGCCTCCCGCGCAAGCGCCGACCGCGCCTGCAGCTCCCGCAGCGGCCGCCGCCCCCGGGCTGCAGGCCGCGCCGTGGACGGCGCCGCCGTTGCAACCGTTCGTGGCCACCTACCAGGCGCTGTACAAGGGCAAGCAGGCCGGCGATGCGCGCATGGAAGTCAGCCACGGCAGTGGCGACGAATGGCGCGTGGACCTGGGCGTGCAGGGCCGCAGCGGCTTCGCCAGCATCCTCGGCCTGAACATCGAGCAGAGCACGGTGTTCCGCACCCAGGACGGGCGCTACGTGCCGCAGAGCCAGAGCACGGTGAAGAAGGCGATGTTCTTCGGCAAGAAGGTCACCGGCGTCTACGACTGGAGCAAGGGCGTGGCGCGCTGGGACGGCGACCTGAAGAAGGACCGGCAGCAGCCGATCCCGCTGCAACCCGGCGACCAGAGCGCGCTGCTGATCAACCTGTCGATCATGCGCGACGCGCAGCCGGGCAAGACCATGACCTACCGCTTCGTCGATGTCGGCCGGGTCCGCGAACACATCTACCACGCCGCCGAGCAGACCGAGACGGTGCAGGTCGGCGACATCAGCTACGACGCGCTGCGCGTGTCGCGCACCAACGGCGGCAAGAATGAGACCATTCTGTGGATCGCCAACGGCGTGCCGACGCCGGTGCGCATCCTGCAGCGCGAAGACGGCGAAGACCGCATCGACCTGCGCCTGACCGAATACCAAGGAGTCTGACCATGACACGCATCGCCCGCCCGCTGTCCGCCGTCGCCGCCGCCCTGCTGGCGCTGGCCAGCCTGCCCGCCCTGGCGCTGGAGCCGTTCAAGGCGGACTACCAGGCCAGCTACATGGGCATGCAGGCCAACGGCTTGATGACCCTGGCCAGCGAAGGCAACAACCGCTGGCGCTACAGCCTGTCGATCAAGAACCAGGTCGCCGACCTGAGCCAGAGCACCGTGTTCGAGGAAAAGGGCGGGCAGCTGCGCCCGCTCAGCAGCGACGACCGCTCGCTGTTCCTGATCAAGAAGAAGGCGGTGACCGCCAATTACGACTGGAGCACCGCGCAGGCGACCTGGGCCGGCGACGTCAAGCCCGACCGCCGCGGCCCGGTGAAGCTGCAGCCCGGCGACATGGACGCGCTGCTGATCAACCTGGCGATCGCGCGCGACGTCAACGCCGGCAAGACCCCCAGCTACCGCATGGTCGACGAGGGCCGCGCCAAGCCGATGACCTACAAGGTGGCCGGCAAGGAAACCATCACCGTCAACGGCAAGAGCGAGCAGGCGACCAAGGTCAGCCGCAGCGACGGCTCCAAGGAAATCATCGCCTGGATCGTGCCGGACATGCCGGTGCCGGTGCGCATCCTGCAGCGCGAGAACGGCCAGGACGCGCTGGACCTGACCATCAAGACGCTGCACTGATCGCTCGGTAACGCACGCGGCGGCCGCATTTCGCGGAGACGCTGCCACAAAAAAGGGCGGACCGGTCGGTCCGCCCTTTTGTTGTCCGCTCGACAGCGGCACGCTTCGCTGCAGCCATTGGCAGCGAAGCGCCTGTAAGCCTCGCCTCACCAGGCACCGCGCGCAGCGGACGCCGACGGGCGCATGCCTGCGCAGCTGGGCAGACGAGACGGCGCCTACACGCCCGCCGACTTACTTCTTCGCGTCGGCAGCTGGCTTCTTGGCGTCCGCGGCCGGCGCGAACGTGGTGCGGCAGTCCACGCGGATCTGCGCGCCGCTGTTGCGCCAGTAGAAGGTGCTGCATTGGCGTGGGCCGTCCTGGGTACGGGTCACGCCGACCGCATAGAACGCCTGCGCGATCTCGCTGCGGCTGACCTGGCCGTCGCCGTTCCAGTCCATGTCGCGCTGTTCGATGCCCTGGGTGATGGCGATGCCGGCATACCAGGCGTAGCCGACCCAGGCCAGCACCAGGATCACCACCGCCAGCAGCACCTTGCGCCGGCGGGTAAAGCGGCCCTTGAGGATCATGCGATGCGCCGGATGGACGCGCCCAGCGCCCCCAGCTTCTCCTCGATGTTCTCGTAGCCACGGTCCAGGTGGTAGATGCGGTCGATGGTGGTGTCGCCGTCGGCGACCAGCCCGGCCAGGATCAGCGAGGCCGAGGCGCGCAGGTCGGTGGCCATCACCGGCGCGCCGCTGAGCCGCTCGTTGCCGCGCACGATCGCGGTATGGCCTTCGACCTGGATGTCCGCGCCCAGGCGCAGCAGCTCGTTGACGTGCATGAAGCGGTTTTCGAAGATCGTCTCGTTGATCACGCCGACGCCGTCGGCCACGCAGTTGAGCGCCATGAATTGCGCCTGCATGTCGGTCGGGAACGCCGGGTACGGCGCGGTGGTCAGGCTGACCGCGCGCGGACGCTTGCCGTGCATGTCCAGGCGGATCCAGTCCGGGCCGGTCTCGATGGTGGCGCCGGCCTCGCTCAGCTTGTCGAGCACCGCGTCGAGCGTGTCGGCGCGCGCGCGGCGCACGGTGACGCTGCCGCCGGTCATCGCCGCGGCGACCAGGAAGGTGCCGGTCTCGATGCGGTCGGGCAGCACCGCGTGGCGGCCGCCGGACAGGCGTTCCACGCCATGCACCACGATGCGCGAGGTGCCGGCGCCTTCGATCTTCGCGCCGAGCGCGATCAGGCAGTCGGCCAGGTCGGTGACTTCCGGCTCCATCGCCGCGTTCTCCAGCACGGTGGTGCCGTCGGCCAGGGTCGCGGCCATCAGCACGTTCTCGGTGCCGGTGACGCTGACCATGTCGAACACGTAGCGGCCGCCCTTCAGCCGCCCATTGCTGGTCGCCTTGATGTAGCCGTTCTCGACGCTGATCTCCGCGCCCAACGCCTGCAGGCCCTTGATGTGCTGGTCCACCGGCCGCGAGCCGATCGCGCAGCCGCCGGGCAGCGACACTTCGGCCGCGCCGAACTTGGCCAGCAGCGGGCCCAGCACCAGGATCGAGGCGCGCATGGTGCGCACCAACTCGTACGGCGCGACGTGCTGGTCGACCTTGCGCGGATCGACGGTGATCGCGCTGCCGCGCGCCAGGGTGCCTTCGTCGATGGTGACTTCGGCGCCCAGTTCGCCGAGCAGCTTCACCGTGGTGATCACGTCGTGCAGCTGCGGCACGTTGGTGATCTCCACCGGCGCATCGGCCAGCAGGGTCGCGCACAGGATCGGCAGCACCGCGTTCTTGGCGCCGGAAATGTTCACTTCACCGTGCAGCGCATTGCCGCCGGTCACTACGATTTTGGCCATGGGTCTCGGGGGATCGGAATTCGAAGAGAAAGGAACGAAAGCGCGGCTCAGCCGGCCTGGTCGGGAGTCAGCGTGGTCAGCGCCAGCGCGTGGATCGCCCCGCCCATCAGCTCGCCCAGCGTCGCGTAGACCATGCGGTGGCGGGCCAGCGGCAGCTTGCCGGCGAAGGCCTCGCTGACCACGGTGGCCTCGAAATGCACGCCATCGTCGCCCTGCACCTGCACGCGCGCGCCAGGCAGGCCGGCCTCGATCAGTTTACGGATGGTTTCGGCGTCCAACGGGCTTTCCTATATAAAATGATCGGCCATTCTACCCTCCGACCGGCATCCGCATGGCTGTATCGCCCCTGTCCCCCGCTGCGATCGACGACGCCAGCCTGGTCGCCAGCGGCCGCCGCGTGGTCGAGATCGAGCAGGCCGCGCTGGGCGCGGTGGGCGCGCGCATCGGCGCCGAGTTCGCCGCCGCCTGCCGGCTGATCCTGGGCTCGCGCGGGCGCGTGGTCGCCACCGGCATGGGCAAGTCCGGGCACGTGGCGCGCAAGATCGCCGCGACCCTCGCCTCCACCGGCACCCCGGCGTTCTATGTGCATCCGGGCGAGGCCGGGCACGGCGACCTGGGCATGATCACCGATGCCGACGTGGTCCTGGCGCTGTCCTATTCCGGCGAGTCCGACGAGATCCTGATGCTGCTGCCGGTGCTCAAGCGCCAGGGCAACGCGGTGATCGCGATGACCGGCCGCGCCCAGTCCACCCTGGCGCGCGAGGCCGACCTGCACCTGGACGTCAGCGTCCCGGCCGAGGCCTGCCCGCTGGACCTGGCGCCGACCTCCAGCACCACCGCCTCGCTGGCGCTGGGCGATGCGCTGGCGGTGGCGCTGCTGGACGCGCGCGGCTTCACCGCCGACGACTTCGCCCGCTCGCACCCGGCCGGCAGCCTGGGCCGGCGCCTGTTGCTGCACATCACCGACGTGATGCACGGCGGCGACGAACTGCCGAGCGTGGGCGCGGACGCCAGCCTCAGCGAGGCGCTGGTGGAGATGAGCCGCAAGCGCCTGGGCATGACCGCGGTGGTCGACGGCGAGGGCCGCCTGCTCGGCCTGTTCACCGACGGCGACCTGCGGCGCACCCTGGACAGCCCGCTGGACGTGCGCCAGACCCGCATCGCCGACGTGATGACCAGGCAGCCGCGCACGATCGGCGCCGACCAGCTCGCCGCCGAGGCCGCACGGCTGATGGAAACCCACAAGATCAACGGCTTGATCGTGGTCGACGGCGACGGCCGCGCGGTCGGCGCGCTCAACATTCACGACCTGTTGCGCGCCAGAGTGGTTTAACAGCCTGAACTTGTTCACTGCCTGCCGGCGCCCTGCGCCGCTGGCCCTGGCCTGCTGGAAAGCCGGCCTTCCCGCCCCGATATAGCGAACCATGCCCTATTCCCCGCTGGCCGACCTTCCCGCCGACCTGATTGACCGCGCCGCGCGCATCCGCCTGGCGTGCTTCGACGTGGACGGCACGCTGACCGACGGCCGCCTGTACTACGACCGCGACGGCAACGAGAGCAAGGCGTTCAACGTGCTCGATGGCCAGGGTTTGGTGCAGCTGCGCCGGCACGGCATCGAGGTGGCGCTGATCACCGCGCGGCCCAGCCTGGCCGCGGAGAAGCGCGGCCAGGAACTGGGGCTGCTGGTGCAGATCGGGGTCAAGGACAAGCGCGCCGGTGTGCAGGCGCTGTGCGACGAACGCGGGCTGAGCCTGGACCAGGTGTGCTTCATGGGCGACGACCTGCCGGATCTGGCGCCGCTGCGCGTGGTCGGCCTGGCGGTGGCCCCGGCCAATGCGCATCCGTGGACCGCCGAGCACGTGCACTGGCTGACCCGCGCCCGCGGCGGCGAAGGCGCCGCGCGCGAGCTGTGCGACGTGCTGCTGGCCGCGCAAGGCCACGTCCCTTCGCTGCTGCAGGAGCATGGCGCATGAACTGGCGCACCGTTCTCGGCGGCCTGTTGCTGGTCGCGGCCCTGGTCAGCGGCTGGTCGGCCTGGCAGCAGCGCAGCAAGCGGGTGCCGACCACCGACGCCGAGGCGCGCTCGGACTATATCGCGCACGATTTCCAGATCGTCGCGCTGGACAAGCAGGGCAAGGAGTCGATGACCCTGCGCGCGCCGCAGATGGAACGCAGCCGCGCCGACCAGACCATGGCGATCGAAACCCCGCTGTTCCTGATGCCGGACGCTAATGGCCAGCACTGGGAAATGCGCAGCAAGACCGGCTGGGTCAGCGCCGACGGCAACGAACTGCGCCTGCGCGGCGACGTCGCCGGCGACAGTCCCAAGGTGCCCAGCATCCCGCCCACCACCTTCCGTACCCAGAGCCTGGACGTCTTCCCGCAGACCAGCACCGCGCGCACCGCCGAACCGGTCACCATGACCCGGCCCGGTATGATGCAGTCCGGCGTCGGCTTCGAGGTCGACTTGAAGTCCCGGCAGTACAAGCTCCTTTCACAGGTCAAGACCCGCTATGAACCGAACGCTGCCCGCTAAGCTCGCGCTGCTCGCCCTGCTGCTGCCCGCACTGGCGATGGCCAAGTCGTCCGATCGCAATCAGCCGATGGATATCACCTCCGCCAGCCAGAGCGGCAACATGCTCGACGACAACGGCAAGATCCGTTACACGGGCAATGTCGTCATCATCCAGGGCACGCTCGAAATCCATGCCGACACCGCCGACCTGTTCCGCAAGGACGGCGACATCGACCGCGTCGTGCTAGTCGGCAAGCAGGCCACGCTGAAGCAGGAACTGGACGACGGCTCGCCGATGGATGCCGTGGCCGACAACATCGACTACAAGGTCGGCACCGATACCGTGGTGCTGACCGGCAACTACCGCATGACCTCGCCCAAGGGCACCAATGCCGGCCAGCGCATGGTCTACAACACCAAGACCGGCGACATGCAGGGCGGCGGCGACGGCACCCGCGTGCACACGGTGATCCAGCCGAAGAACGCGGCGCCGGCCGGCGCCCCTGCCGCTGGCGCCAAGCCGGCCGCCAAGCCCGCCGCGACGCCGGCCAAGCCCACCACGCCGGCCAAGCAAGGAGGCCAGTGATGCTGCTCGCCGAAGGCCTGCGCAAGCGCTACAAGCAGCGCGAGGTCGTGCGCGAGTTCGCGCTGACCCTGGAGGCGGGCGAAGTGGTCGGCCTGCTCGGCCCCAACGGCGCCGGCAAGACCACCTGCTTCTACATGATCGTCGGCCTGGTCGAGGCCGATGCCGGGCGCATCGTGCTCGACGGCAACGACATCACCGCGCTGCCGATGTACAAGCGCGCCAAGCTCGGCGTGGGCTACCTGCCGCAGGAGCCGTCGGTGTTCCGCAAGCTCAGCGTGGCCGACAACATCCGCCTGGTGCTGGAACTGCGCGAAGATCTGGACGACGCCGGCCGCGAGCGCGAACTGTCCTCGCTGCTGGACGAACTGCAGATCGGCCACGTCGCCGAGCAGCTCGGCGCCAGCTTGTCCGGCGGCGAGCGCCGCCGCTGCGAGATCGCCCGCGCGCTGGCCGCCAAACCGCGGATGATGCTGCTCGACGAGCCCTTCGCCGGCGTCGATCCGATCTCGGTCGGCGAAATCCAGCGCATCGTCACCCACCTCAAGCAACGCGGCATCGGCGTGCTCATCACCGACCACAACGTGCGCGAAACCTTGGGAATCTGCGACCGGGCGTATATCCTCAACGAAGGCAGCGTGTTGGCGCAGGGGGTGCCGGAAGCGCTGCTGGCCAATAGCGAAGTCCGCCGTGTCTACCTCGGGGAAACCTTCAGGCTCTGACCGCGCGGGCGTTGCGCCACGCCCCTTCCCGTTCGGCACAGGCATGAAAGCACGGCTGCAGACATCGCTGGGACAGCATCTGGTCATGACGCCGCAGTTGCGGCAGGCGATCAAGCTGTTGCAGATGTCCAGCGCCGAGCTGGAAGTGGAGATCGCCGAGGCGGTGGAGAGCAATCCGCTGCTGGAATGGACCGAAGACGCCGCACCCACGCTCGATGTGGCCGGTGCCGGCCGCGCCGAAGGCGAGGCCGAGGTCGCGCCGCCGGCCGGCGATACGCTGGACAACGTGCCGCAGCACGACGGCGACGACTGGTCCGATGCCGAGCCGGCCTGGAGCAGCGGCAGCGGCGGCTCCTTCGACGACGATGACGACATGGGCAGCGCCGCCGAGCGCGTCGCCGAACCCGATACGCTGATCGATCACCTGCTGTGGCAGTTGCACCTGTCGCACCTGTCGCCGCGCGACCGCAGCATCGGCGCGGCGTTGATCGATGCGCTCGACGACGACGGCTACCTGCGCGAACCGCTGGCCACGATCGCCGAGACCTTGCAGCCGGACATCGTCGCCGAAGAGGAGGAAATCCTCACCGTGCTGCACCAGATCCAGCGCTTCGACCCGGTCGGCATCGCCGCGCGCACGCTGGGCGAATGCCTGAACCTGCAGTTGGACGTACTGCCCGCGGACACGCCCGGGCTTGAGCTGGCGCGCACGATTGCCAATGGCCCGCTGGAAAAGCTGCCGCGCAGCGGCATCGCCGGCATCGCCCACGAACTCAAGCGCCCGGCCTCGGCGGTGGAGACCGCGGTCGCTCTGCTGCGCTCGCTGGACCCGCGCCCGGGCAAGCAGGTCGGCGAACTCAGCGCCGACACCTACGTGGTGCCGGACTGCGTGATCTGGCGCCAGCGCGGCGTCTGGCATGCGGCCCTGGCCGGGCATGCGCGGCCCAAGGTCACCATCCACCGCGGCTACGAACAGCTGATCCGCCAGTGCGGCGAAAGCGACGCCGGCTACCTGCGCGGCCAGCTGCAGGAAGCGCGCTGGCTGCTGAAGAGCCTGGAGGCGCGCGGCGAGACCCTGCTCAAGGTGACCCGCTGCCTGCTGCGCCAGCAGGCCGGCTTCCTCGAATTCGGCGAACAGGCGCTGCGCCCGCTGACCCTGCGCGAGATCGCCGGCGAACTGGGTCTGCACGAGAGCACCATCTCCCGCGCCATCGCCCGCAAGTACGTGCGCACCCCGCGCGGCACCATCCCGCTGCGCGCCTTCTTCGCCTCGGGCATCGACACCGACAGCGGCGGCGAAGCCTCCAGCACCGCCATTCAGGCGATGATCCGGCGCCTGATCGAGGCCGAGAACCCGCGCAAGCCGCTTTCTGACGCCAAGCTGGCCGACCTGCTGAAAGCCGCCGGCGTGCCTGTAGCGCGGCGCACGGTTGCGAAGTATCGTGAGGCCATGAACATTTCCGCTTCCCACGAACGCGTTCGCATCGGTTGATGCATCGGCGGCAGGCGGCAATGGTTCATAAGGTGAATCCCGAACCAAGGAGTATCCGATGCGTATCGAGACCTACGGCCAGCAGATCGAAGTCACCCCCGCCTTGCGCGAGTACGTGGAGACCAAGCTGCAGCGGCTGAAGCGGCATTACGAGGAAACCATCGAGGTCCGCGCCCAGCTGGCGCTGCGCAAGCCCGACCACCACGTCGAAGCCACCGTCAACGTTCCCGGCCGCACCCTGCACGCCGATGCCAGCGCGCAGACCATGTACGCGGCGATCGACCTGCTCGCCGACAAGCTCGACCGGCTGATCATCAAGCACAAGGAAAAGAAACAGGACCACCACGCCGCCGAGGTGCGCGACAATATCGTGTGATCCCGCACACGTTGCTCCTGCCATGCCATTGACCGATCCATGCCTCTGACCGAGCTATTAGCGGCCGTCCGCACCCAGGTGCTGCCGGCCGCCGATCGCGACACCCTGCTGCGTACGGCTGCCAGCCTGCTGGCCTGTCCGCAAGCCGGCTTCGACGAACTCTTCGCCAGCCTGCGCGAGCGCGAACAGCTCGGCAGCACCGCCATCGGCCATGGCATCGCCATCCCGCATGGCCGCGCCCCGCATCTCGACGCACCGCGTGGCGCCTTGTTGCGGCTGGACCAGCCGATCGACTTCGACGGCCACGGCACGCAGGTCGATCTGATCTTCGCGATGGCCGTGCCGGCGCACTACACCCACCAACACCTGATGCTGTTGTCGGAACTGGCCGAACAGTTCTCCGACGACGGCTTCCGCGAGGCCCTGCGCCGCGCCCCCGACGCTGCCGCGCTGCACGACCTGCTCGGCGGCGCGCCCCAGGCCAGCGCCGCATGAGCATGAACACCAGCATCACCGCCCGCGAACTGTTCGACCAGCAACGCGATCGGCTCAACCTGCGCTGGCTGGGCGGGCAGAAGGGCGAACACCGCGAGCTGGAAGCCGGCAACGCGGTGTCGCGGCGCCCATCGCTGGCCGGCTATCTCAATACGATCTACCCGAACAAGGTGCAGATCCTCGGCACCGAGGAACTGGCCTGGCTGGATTCGCTGGATTCGCGCCAGCGCTGGGAGACCATCGAGAAGATCGTGCAGGTGCGGCCGCTGGCGCTGGTGATCACCAAGAACCAGTCGTGCCCGGAAGACCTGCGCGCGGCCGCCGACGAATCCGACACGCCGCTGTGGGGCTCGCCCAAGCGCGGCCACGAACTGCTCAACCACCTCTCCTATCACCTGGCGCGCACGCTGGCGCCGCGGGTGATCCTGCACGGGGTGTTCATGGAGATCTACTCGATCGGCGTGCTGATCACCGGCGAGGCCGGCTCCGGCAAGAGCGAGCTGGCGCTGGAACTGCTCAGCCGCGGCCATCGGCTGGTCGCCGACGACGCCCCCGAGTTCACCCAGATCGCCCCAGACGTGCTCGACGGCACCTGTCCGGAACTGCTGCAGGACCTGCTGGAAGTGCGCGGCCTGGGCGTGCTCAACGTGCGCGACATGTTCGGCGACACCGCTGTAAAGAAGAACAAGTATCTTCGCCTGATCGTGCACCTGACCCGGCCCATGACCGAACCGACCCCGCATGGCTACGAGCGCCTGACCGGCGATTCCGGCACCCGCCACGTGCTGGACCTGGACGTGCCGCTGATCACCCTGCCGGTGATGCCCGGGCGCAACCTGGCGGTGCTGACCGAGGCCGCCACGCGCCTGCACATCCTGCGCACTAAGGGCATCGACCCGGCGGCGATGTTCATCGCCCGCCACAGCAACCTGCTCGAACGGCGCACGCCATGAACGCGGTGGCGAACACCTCCACCCTGGTGATCGTCAGCGGCCTGTCCGGCTCCGGCAAATCGGTGGCGCTGAAGACCTTCGAGGACCTGGACTACTACTGCGTCGACAACCTGCCGGTGGAACTGCTGCCGGCCTTCGTCAAGAGCCTGGTGCGCGACGACGTCGGCCCCGGCAAGCTGGCGGTGGGCATCGACGTGCGCAGCCGCCACAGCGACCTGGCGCAGCTGTCGCGCTGGCGCGAGGCGGTGGCGCAGTTCGGCCTGGACGCGCGGCTGCTGTTCTTCGACGCCACCGACGAAGCGCTGATCAAGCGCTACGCCGACACCCGCCGTCGGCATCCGCTCTCGCACCTGGGCCTGTCGCTGCCCGAGGCGATCGAGCGCGAGCGCGCGCTCACCGAGCCGCTGCGCCGCGAGGCCGACGCGGTGATCGACACCAGCACGCTCAACGTGCACCAGCTGCGCCGGCGGGTGACCACCGAGTTCGCGCTGACCAACGAAAACAGCCTGTCGCTGCTGTTCGAGTCCTTCGCCTACAGGCGCGGCGTGCCGGCCGAAGCCGACTTCGTGTTCGACGCGCGGGTGCTGCCCAATCCGCACTGGGATCCGGAACTGCGGCCGCTGACCGGCCGCGACAGCGGCGTGCGCGACTACCTGGACGCGCAGCCGGACGTGCAGCGGTACACCGCGCAGATCGTCGACCTGCTCGACACCTGGCTGCCACGGCTGCGCAACGACACCCGCAGCTACGTCACCATCGCCTTCGGCTGCACCGGCGGCAAGCACCGCTCCGTCTACCTGGCCGAACGCCTGGCCCGCCACGCGCGCGAGCAGGGCTGGCCGGAAGTGGCGACGTTCCATCGCGAGCAGGACTGAGGGGCCGGGATTGGGGATTCGGGATTAGGGATTGGCAAAAGCGGGAGCGGCTCTGGCTCTTGCGAATCCCCAATCCCGAATCCCCAATCCCGGCCTTCCAACCATTCCCTGCGCCCTGCCCGACCTGTTAACGTTCTCCCATGGCCTGTGGCATTCTCCTGATTACTCATCCCGGTGTGGGCGCGTCGCTGTTGAGCGTGGCCACCGGACTGTTGCGGCAGTTGCCGCTGAAAACCGAAGCGTTCGAAGTTCCGCTCGATGCCGATCTGGACGCGCTGCTGCCGCAGGCATCGGCGGCGTTGCGGCGGGTCGACGACGGCGACGGCGTGCTGGTCGTCACCGATCTGTATGGCGCCAGCCCGAGCAACCTGGCGACGAAACTCGCCCGCCTCGGCACGCCGGTACGGCGCGTCTCGGCGCTGAGCCTGCCGATGCTGCTGCGGATCATGAATTACCCCGAACAGGGGCTGGACCAGTTGCCCGCGACCGCGGCCGCTGGCTCGCGCAATGGAGTGGTGATCGACGATGCTTGAACGCGAACTCATCGTATCCAACCGACTGGGCCTGCATGCGCGCGCGACCGCCAAGCTGGTGCAGACGCTGTCCTCGTTCCGGTGCAACGCCACGCTGGCCGCCAAGGGCCGCGAGGTCAACGCCAAGAGCATCATGGGCGTGATGCTGCTGGCCGCCGCGCAGGGCACGCCGGTGACGGTGCGGGTGGACGGCGCCGACGAAGCCGACGCGCTGGAGGCCGTGGTCGGCCTGTTCGAGCGGCGCTTCGACGAGGACAGCTGAGCATGCGGCGCCGGCCGCCGTTCGCGACCACGCCGCCGCGCCGACGCGGGTGCGCGCGGTGAGCCTGCGCATCGCCGGCCATGGCGCCTCGCGCGGCAACGCGCTGGGCCGCGCGCGCGTGCGCCTGCCGCATGCGCTGGACGTGGCCGAACAACGCATCGGCGCAGCGCAGGTGCCCGAGGAACTGGAACGCCTGCACCTGGCGGTGAACGCCGCGCGCGAGGAAATGCACGGCCTGCGCCAGCGCCTGCACGGCGCGCTGGCCAAGGAGGTCGGCGAGTTCCTCGACCTGCACGCGCTGCTGCTCGACGACCCGGAACTGCTGCATGGCCTGGACGAACTGATCCGCACCGGCCGCTACAGCGCCGACTACGCCTTGCGCCTGCAACGCGACCGCCTGGCGACCGTGTTCGACGACATGGAAGACGCCTACCTGAAAAGTCGCATGGACGATCTGGACCATGTGATCGGGCGCATCCACGCGTTCCTGCAGAAGCGCCAGCCCGACAGCGCCGGCCTGGCCGGCGAGATCCTGGTGTGCGAGAACGTGGCGCCGTCGGAACTGGCGCAACTGCAGGCGCAGGGCGTGGTCGGCATCGTCACCAGCGCCGGCAGCGCGCTGTCGCACAGCGCGATCCTGGCGCGCAGCCTGCACCTGCCGCTGGTGGTCGGCGTCGCCGATGCGCTGCAGAAGATCAACGACGGCGACGTGCTGATCGTCGACGGCGTGCAGGGCGCGGTGATCGTCGAGCCCACGCCCGACGACCTGCGCGACTACCGGACCCGCGTGCGCGACCAGGCCAAGCTGCAACGCGGCCTCGGCAAGCTGCGCTCCAAGCCCAGCCGCACCCTGGACGGGGTCGATATCGTGCTGCTGGCCAATGCCGAGTCGCGCGACGACGTGGCCCGCGCGCATGCGCTCGGCGCCGACGGCCTGGGCCTGTACCGCACCGAATTCCTGTTCCTGCAGCGCGATGCGCTGCCCGACGAGGAGGAACAGTTCCGCACCTACCGCGACGCGGTGCTCGGCATGAGCGGGCGGCCGGTGACCATCCGCACCCTGGACCTGGGCGCGGACAAGGCCGATCGCACCGGCCTGACCATGAGCAACGAGCAGAACCCGGCGCTGGGCCTGCGCGGCGTGCGCCTGTCGCTGGCCCGGCCGAAGGTCTCGGACACGCAACTGCGCGCGATCCTGCGCGCCTCAGGCTACGGCCCGGTGCGCGTGCTGCTGCCGATGATCAGCGCGCGCGAGGAGATCATGGCGATGCGCCGGCATCTCAAGCGCATCGCCGCGCAGCTGCGCCGCGAGGGCCACGCCATCGCCGAACAGGTGCAGATCGGCGCGATGATCGAGGTGCCGGCCGCGGCGATCGCGCTGGACACCTTCATCGACGCCATCGACTTCCTGTCGATCGGCACCAACGACCTGGTGCAGTACCTGCTCGCCGCCGATCGCAACAACGAAGCGCTGGGCGAGCTGTATTCGCCGCTGCACCCGGCGGTGCTGCGCCTGATCGCGCAGGTCATCGCCACCGGTCAGGCGCACGCCAAGCCGGTGGCGGTATGCGGCGAGATCGCCGGCGACCCGGCGCTGACCCCGATCCTGCTGGCGCTGGGCCTGCGCGAGTTCAGCCTGCACCCGGCGACGATGCTGGAAGTGCGCCGGGTGATCCGCGACACCGATCTGCAGGCGCTGCGCCTGCGCGGCGCCAAGCTGCTGCAGGCGCGCGACCGCAAGGGCATCGAGCGCTGGCTGGGTTGAGAGCCGGGATTGGGGATTGGGGATTCGGTGATGCTGACCGCTCACAGCCACCGCCAAGCGACCTGCTGAAAAAATCACCAACCTGCCGCTTCTCTGTAGGAGGGGTTTCAGCCCCGACGCCTTACCGGTAGCGCGTCGGGGCTGAAGCCCCTCTACAGAAGAGCGCAGAAGCCGCGCACTTGCGAATCCCCGCTTTTCCACAGCCGAATGGCTGGTCATCCCGACTCCCCAATCCCTGCCCGCTGTGCTTCCCGCAACATGCAGGCGATAATGTTGCGATGAACATCTGACCGACCGCCCGCCTTCGGCGCGCGGCCTTCCACTTTCAGGAGCAGCGCATGGCCGATGCCGTCCGCCACGACAAGACCGCGCGGCAGCTGCGTTTGCTGTCCGATGCGCTGGACAGCGGGCGCCTGGGCCCGGTGCGGCGGCTGGTCAATACGCTGGCGCCGGCCGAGATCGGCAACCTGCTCGAGTCGCTGCCGCCCGGCAAGCGCGTGGTGGTGTGGGGCCTGGTCGATCCGGAAGACGACGGCGAGGTGCTGCTGCACGTCGGCGAGGAAGTGCGCGAAAGCCTGCTCGCGGACATGGACCCGGACGAAATCATCGCCGCGGTCGAAGACCTCGACATCGACGATCTGGCCAACCTGGTCGAGGATCTGCCCGACACGGTCATCGACGAAGTGCTCAAGTCGATGGACCGCGAGAACCGCGAGCGCCTGGAACAGGTGCTGTCCTATCCCGAGGACAGCGCCGGGCGCCTGATGAACCCGGACGTGGTCACCGTGCGCGCCGACGTCAACGTCGACGTGGTGCTGCGCTACCTGCGCCTGCGCGGCGAACTGCCGGACCACACCGATCACCTGTTCGTGGTCAGCCGCCGCCACCAGTACCTGGGCCGGGTGTCGCTGGCCGCGCTGGTCACCCACGAGGATTCCACCCCGATCAACCGGCTGATCGACGACGAACAGCCGGCCATCGACGTGGGCGAAGGCGCCGACGAGGTCGCGCGGCAATTCTCCGACCACGACTGGATCTCCGCGCCGGTGGTGGACGACAACAACATCCTGCTCGGCCGCATCACCATCGACGACGTGGTCGACATCATCCGCGACCAGGCCGAGCACCAGGCGATGAGCGCCGCCGGCCTGGACGAGGACGAGGACATGTTCAGCCCGGTGCGGCGCGCGTTCCGGCGCCGCCTGCTGTGGCTGACCATCAACCTCGGCACCGCGTTCATCGCCTCCAGCGTGGTCAGCCAGTTCGAGGGCACCATCTCCAAGCTGGTGGCGCTGGCCGCGCTGATGCCGATCGTGGCCGGCATGGGCGGCAACGCCGGCACCCAGGTGCTGGCGCTGATGGTGCGCGGCCTGGCGCTGGGCCAGATCGGCGCGTCCAACGTCACCGTGCTGCTGCGCAAGGAACTGGCAGTGGCGCTGATCAACGGCCTGGCGCTGGGCATCGGCCTGGGCCTGATCGTGCTGGCGTGGTTCAAGCAGCCGCTGCTGTCGCTGGTGATCGGCTCGGCGCTGACCATCAACCTGCTCACCGCCGCGCTCGGCGGCGTGCTGGTGCCGCTGACGCTCAAGCGCCTGGGCTTCGATCCGGCGCTGGCCGGCGGCGTGATCCTGACCACCCTGACCGACGTGATGGGCTTCCTCAGCTTCCTCGGCCTGGCCACGCTGGTGCTGCTGTAGACCGATCTACGCGGCATGCGCATTGCCGCGAACGCCGCCGCATCGCCCGCGCGCGCACATGTGTCGGCTCTCTCGCCGCCGCGTGCCGGACGCCCGCGACAGGCTGAACGCCGCGCGGGCGGCGCCTGACTGGCGCATGTCCGGCGCCGGCCCCGACCGCACGCCGCGCTGTCCCCGAAGCGCCTGGACACCGATACTGGGGATCTCCACCGCCGAGGGCCGCCCATGTCCATGCGTTCGTTGCTGATGTTGCTGTGCCTGTCGATGGTCGGTTGCAGCAGCCTGCCCAGCGACCCGGCCACCGGCCATTTCGTGTCCCGCCAATTGACCGTGGACGGCCGCCTGTACCGCTACCAGGTGTTCGTGCCGGCGCCGCCGCACCGCCAGGGACCGGTGCCGGTGGTGCTGTTCCTGCACGGCTCCGGCGAGCGCGGCAGCGACGGCAAGCAGCAGGCCGACTCCGGCGTGGGTCCGTACCTGCGCCGCCACCTGGGCGACTTCCCGGCGCTGGTGGTGATGCCGCAGGTACCGGACGAGCAGGAGTGGAACGGGGTCAACGCGACCATGGCGCTGCAGGCGCTGGACGCGGCCAGCGCCGAATTCAACGGCGATCCGCAGCGCACCTACCTGACCGGCATGTCGATGGGCGGCTACGGCACGTGGGAAATCGCGCTGCAGCAGCCGCAGCGTTTCGCCGCGCTGGTGCCGGTGTGCGGCGCGATCCTGTCCCCGCACGAGGACCGCGAATACCTGGTGGTGACCCCGGTGGCGGAACTGCCCGACCCCTACACCGCGCTGGCCGAACGCCTGCAGCGGATTCCGGTGTGGATGTTCCATGGCGCCGAGGACGACGTGGTGCTGCCGCACGACGACCGCAAGATCTACCGCGCGTTCAAGAACCTGGATGCCGACGTGCAGTACACCGAATACCCGGAAGGCAACCACAACGCCTGGGACGCCACCTACCGCGACCCGAAGATGTGGCAATGGCTGTTCGCGCAGAAGCGCGGCGGCGACACCGCCGACGCGGCGCCGGAAGCCGCGACCGGCGGCAGCTGAGCGGCGCCAGAACCGGCGCGTTCCGGCCCATCCCCTTGTAGGAGCGGCTTCAGCCGCGACCGAACCCATCCCACACGCGCGGCAGCGTCCGCACCGGAAATAATGCGCCCGACGCTGCCGGCGCTGAGCCAGGCGAAGGAAAGACAGCAGCGACAGCCAGCCGATAGCGCCGAAGACGAATGAATAACGCCGCGGCGCGCGCGCCCGCCGCGAATGTGCACGCGCCGATACTGCGCACCCCTCAACGGCGCAGCATCACCCACGCGCGAAAACCGCGTACAGTCCGCGCTCGTTTCTTCCCGGGCCGCCCATGGCAACCGACACCGCCTTCGCACAGGCCGACTTCCTCGAACGGCTACAGCGCCTGGACGCGAGCGCCGCGGGCCTCGCCGATGCCGCGATCCCGCCGTTGCTGATCGCCACGTCCGATCCGGCCGCGCCCTGGCAGCTCAGCGAGACCGGGCAATGGCTGCTGCACCTGCTGAAGGCCAGGCAGGCGCTGTCGCATGCCGCGCACGCCACCACCCTGTCCGCCGATGCGCTGCGCCGCGACCAGAAGTTCGCGCCGCCCGGGCGGCCGTCGCTGCACCTGGTGCAGCTGCGCCAGCAGCAGGCCGCGGCGCAACAGGCGACGCGGCGGGCGAAACAGGATTTCGCGCAGGCCGCGGCCGGTTTCGCGCGCAGCGCCGGTCTGGCGCCGCCGACCAAGCTGAGCCTGAGCGAGTTCCTGCAGCGCTGGATCGATCGGCACGTGCGGTAGCGGGAATCGGGAAAAGGGAATGGGGAATCGGCAGAAGCGCGGCTTGGTCGAGCGCTGCCTGCAACGCGCACTCGCAGCGCATCCGCAGTCGTGCTGCCTGCTTTTCTGAGACCGGCAGAAACATGCCTGGGCGGTCGCCGCGTGCAACGCATAGCCGCGGCGCAGCCATGGCACTGGCACTCGCTGGTTGGCGTTCGCGCTTCGCTGCCGCCTCGCCGCTGAACGCAAACGCGCGCACGCTCCGCGAAGCAGGCTTGAACGCCAGGCCGGCGGCGAGCGGCTTGCTATCCTTGCCGGCCGTTCTTTCTCGCCGATCCGCGCGCCGACTGCCGCCATGTCCGTCCTTCCCCACGCATCCGCCGCAGTCCGCGCCACCGCCCTCGCCGACGGCCGCGCGCATGCGCCCTGCCCGGCCGCACCCGCCGCGACGGCGGCATGATCATGCTAAGCGGACACACGGCGAACCTCGCCACCTGGAGCATCTGCGCGCTGGCCACGGCCGGGGTGATCACGCGGCCGTTCAAGCTGCCCGAAGCGCTGTGGGCGGTGGGCGGCGCGGCGCTGTTGATGGTCCTGGGCCTGATGCCCGGCGTCGATGCCTGGCACGCGGTGCTGAAAGGCTACGACGTCTACCTGTTCCTGATCGGGATGATGCTGCTGTCGGAAACCGCGCGTGCCGAAGGCCTGTTCGACTGGGTGGCGATGCATGCGGTGAACCTGGCCAAGGGCTCGCCGCGGCGCCTGTTCGCGCTGGTGTTCGGGGTCGGCATCGTGGTCACCGCGTTCCTGTCCAACGACGCCACCGCGGTGGTGCTGACCCCGGCGGTGTACGCGGCCGCGCGCAAGGCCGGAGCCAAGCCGCTGCCGCTGCTGTTCGCCTGCGCGCTGATCGCCAACGCCGCCAGCTTCGTGCTGCCGATCTCCAATCCCGCCAACCTGGTGCTGTACGGCGGCACCATGCCGACCCTGGGCGCATGGATGGCCGCCTTCGCGCTGCCGTCGCTGCTGGCGATCGGGGTCACCTTCGGCATGCTGTACTGGGCCGAGCGCAAGGACCTGCGCGGGCGCTGCGCCGAACGCGTGGACACGGTGCCGCTGAGCCGCGGCGGCGCCTTCGCGCTGGCCGGCATCCTCGCCACCGCGGCGCTGCTGGTTGGTGTCTCCGCGCTGGGCCTGGAGCTGGGCCTGCCCACCTGCCTGGCCGGCGTGGCCACGCTAGCGGCGGTGTGCCTGGGCGGACGGCAGTCGCCGCTGCCGCTGGCCAAGGCGGTGTCGTGGGCGGTGCTGCCGCTGGTGGCCGGCCTGTTCGTGCTGGTCGAGGCGTTGTCGCGCACCGGGGTCATCGCCTGGCTCGCGCAGACGCTGTCCGCCGCCGCCGCGCAGTCGCCGGTGACCACCGCCGGCGCGGCCGGCACGCTGCTGGCGTTCGCCTCCAATCTAATGAACAACCTGCCGGCCGGATTGATCGCCAGCACCACCATCGCCCAGGCGCATCCGCCGCAGTTGGTGGTCGACGCGCTGCTGATCGGCGTGGACCTGGGCCCGAACCTGTCGATCACCGGCTCGCTGGCCACCATCCTGTGGCTGACCGCGATCCGCCGCGAAGGCGAGGACGTGGGCTTCTGGCGCTTCCTGAAAGTCGGCGCGCTGGTGATGCCGCCGGCGCTGCTGTGCGCGCTGGGCGCGCGCTTGTTGCTGGGCTGAGCCGCTACCGCTTTCGTGTAGGAGCGGCTTCAGCCGCGACGAACGTGAGTAGAGGGCTTTGCGTTCCCGAAAAAACTCCGTGCAGTGCGGGCCTAATCGCATTGCCCACCTTCCGGTCGCGGCTGAAGCCGCTCCTACAGGAAGCGCGGTGCCCTACCCTGCCCGCTGCGCGCGCAGGCGTCGCGCCACGCCGCTGATCAGCGCGATCGCGGCGGTCAGCGCGGCCATCGACAGGAATTGCGCGCGGGTGTCGGGCGAGGCCACCAGCAGGCCGAAGATCAGCGCCAGGATCGCCAGCGCCAGAACGGTCAGCACCGGATAGCCGCGCATGCGGAACGGCAGGCGCGTGCCGGCGCGATCGGCGCGCGCGCGCAGGATCAGCTGCGACAGCAGCGAGATCGTCCACACCAGCAGGCAGGTCGCGCCAACGATGTTCAGCAGCGTCGGCAGCACCCGATTCGGATACAGCAATTCCAGCACCGCGGCGACGAAGCCGAACAGCACGCTGGACAGCACCGCCAGCAGCGGCACCTGCTGGCCGTTGGTGAAGGCCAGCGCGCGCGGCGCTTCGCCGCGCTGCGCCAGCGAAAAGATCATCCGCGAGGCGCCGTACAGATTGGCGTTGAGCGCCGACAGCAGCGCGATCACCGCGATCAGGGTGATGCCGGTGGCCGCGCCGGGAATCTTGGCCGCCTGCAGCACCGCCGCAAACGGCGAACTCAGCGCCTCGCTCTGCCACGGCACCACCGCGATGATCACGCTCAGCGAGCCGATGTAGAACACCAGGATGCGCCAGGCCACGGTGCGGATCGCGCGCGCGATGCTGCGCTCCGGGTCGGCGGTTTCGGCCGCGGCCACCGCCACGATCTCGGTGCCGCCGAAGGCGAACACCACCACCAGCAGCGCCGCGCCGATGCCGGCCAGCCCCTTGGGCGCGAAACCGCCGTTGCCGGTGACGTTGGACCAGCCCGGCGCAGGCACGTTCGGCAACCAGCCGGCCAGCAGCGCTACGCCGACCAGGATGAAGCCGACGATCGCCACCACCTTGAGGATCGCGAACCAGAATTCGAACTCGCCGAAATTGCGCACGCCGAGCAGGTTGATCGCGGTGAAGGCAGCCATGAACACCACCGCGACCAGCGGCACCGGCAACGCCGGCCACACCGTCGCCAACAGGCCGGCCGCGCCCACCGCCTCGGCGGCGATCACGATCACCAGCTGCAGCCACCACAACCAGCCCACCGTCGCGCCGGCGGTGGCGCCCATCGCATCGGCGGCATACACCGAGAACGCGCCGCTGGCCGGCTTGGCCGCGGCCATCTCGCCCAGCGCGTTCATCACGATGATCACCAGCGCGCCGGCGACCAGGTAGGAAATCAGCACCGCCGGCCCGGCCGCGTGCACGCCCACGCCCGACCCCAGGAACAGGCCGGCGCCGATCGCGCTGCCCAGCCCCATCATGATCAGTTGCCGCGGCTTCAGCGCATGGCGCAACGCAGGCGCGGCGGACGGGGCGGCGGGACCGGGAGGCATGGACGGATGCGGCATCGGGTTCGTCGATTGGCAGGAATCCCGACACGATACCGCGTCGCGATAGCGCCGTGCTCGCCGCCGCGCGTCAACCGATCCTGAGCGGATCGCGCCGGGTCTTCAGACCCGCAGCCGACGAGAGATCAGCAAGGTCTCCGCTCAGCGGCACCGAGCGTGCGGCGCAGCGTCCTCACTGACGAGCGGCGGCCGCCCCCGCGCCACCGCGACGCGCTGGCGCGTCCAGCGGCCGCAGCGTCGCTGGCCACCGGACGCGTGCCCGCCGCCCTGCCCTTCGCCTCCCAGGTCCCTTCTCGACCAGCCTGCGCACGCGCAAACGGGGCGCGGCATGCACGGCCCGTAGGCGACACCGCGAAGTTCTGGAATACAAAACTCCTGCGCGACAGAGAGACGACACACGAGGTTCGGAGATACGAAACATCGATATTTCGCCAAGCGCGTCGCATGTCGTTGATTTTAGATATTGACAGCGATACTAACGTCAGAAATACTGAACAAAGCGTCGAGTCGGAAGCGTGGCCCGGCGACCGACGTAGCGCCGCCCAAAGGCGCTACGCCGGTCGCCATGTACGGCTCCGTCCGCACGTGTGATGGCAGGCCAGGAGATGGCCTGCACCGAGCGGTTCGGCCGGAAAGGACCACGGCTGCCGCCCGGCCCGAGCGCAACGGTCCGCTGCATCAAGACAAGGAGAGACACCATGATCAAACCCCTGTTGACCCTGGCCGTTCTGGCCGTCGCATTCACCGCGGCGCAGACCCATGCCACCGGGCAGAAGCTGGAAGCCAACGACACGATCCAAGGCCTGGGCGAACGCGTCCCGGCCGGCAAGAAAAACGTCAGCCTGTCGCCGCTGTTCAAGGTCTACACGTTCGAGAAGTCCGGGCTGACCTTCGCCCAGGTCAACTCGTCGAAGGACGAAGTGATCACCGTGCTCGCGCTCACCCCGGGCGCCCAATCGCGCCTGCCGATCGGCTTGGCCGCCGAAGAGCAGCTGATCGTCGTCAACGACGAGAAAGACCGCCCGCTCGGCATGGTCACCGCCGCCGCGAGCTGCCCGTGCAGCGCCACCGTGGTTTACCAGGACGCCACCCAGATGATCGTCGTGGTCTACGGCTCCAACGGCGAGTACATCACCTCGTACGTGCTCCCGCGCACCAAGGCACCGAGCGCGCCGCAGTAATCGGCCTCACCTGCACCATAGCGCCGCGGCCGGCGACGGCCGCGGCGTTTTCGTTGCGCGCGCAAGCGTCCACATGCGAACGAGCCGTGCGCGCGCTCGGTAACCGTGTGCCCGACTGGACGAAACAGGCGCACCGGCGCTACGGGGATGGCGGACGCTACTGCACCTCCATGCAGCGGCGTGCGGTATGGACGTCCGCATCGGCGAGCGCCGCCGGCTCAGGGCAGCTGGTTGCCCGACAAGACCTGTTGCACCACCAGCAGTGCCGGATCGCGGGCATCCACCTGCTGCAGACGCTGCTCCAGTTCCTCGCTGCTCAGGACGCCCTCGCGATGCAGCCATCTGAAGCGGTTGCGGCGCTGCTCGGGATCAGAACTCCTGCCAATCCTTGTCGGTGGCCATGGCGGCGGCCGATTGCAGGCGACGCGCAGCGGTCGGCGCCGGCGCCGGACGGGCGTAGCTCTTCGGCTTCGGCGCCATCGCCAGGACCGGCTGGCGCACCGGCGCGGCGTTCTCTTCCAGTTTGAACAGGGCCACTGCCTGTGCCAGTTCGGTCGCCTGCTGTTCCATCGACCGCGCCGCGGCGCTGGCCTCTTCCACCAGGGCCGCATTCTGCTGCGTGCTCTCGTCCATCTGGGTCACGGTCTGGTTGACCTGCTCGATGCCGGCGTACTGCTCCTGCGAGGCAGCGGAGATCTCGCTCATGATGTCGGTGACGCGCTGCACCGAGGACACGATCTCGTGCATGGTCTTGCCGGCCTGGCCGACCAGCGCCGAGCCTTCGGCGACACGGCTTACCGAGTCGTCGATCAGTTCCTTGATCTCCTTGGCCGCGCTGGCCGAACGCTGCGCCAGGGTGCGCACTTCCGAGGCGACCACGGCGAAGCCGCGGCCCTGTTCGCCGGCCCGCGCCGCTTCCACCGCCGCGTTGAGCGCCAGGATGTTGGTCTGGAAGGCGATGCCGTCGATGACGCTGATGATGTCGGCGATCTTCTTCGAGGACGCCTCGATCCCGCTCATCGTGCTGACCACCTGGCCGACCACCTCACCGCCTTCCGACGCCACCGTCGCGGCACCGGCCGCGAGTTGGTTGGCCTGGCGCGCGTGATCGGCGTTCTGCTTCACGGTGGAGGTCAATTCCTCCATCGAGGCGGCGGTTTCCTCCAGGCTGGCCGCTTGCTGTTCGGTGCGGCGCGACAGGTCGTCGTTGCCGGTCGCGATCTCGCTGGCCGCGGCATTGATCGACACCGCCGAATGCTTGATCCGGCTGACGATCTCCGACAGCTGCTCGGCAGTGGCGTTGGCGTCGTCACGCATCTGTGCGAACACGCCGCGGAACTCGCCGTGCATGCGCGCGGTCAGGTCGCCGGCGGCGATGGATTGCAGCAAGGCCGACAGGGACTGCAGGTTGCCGTCGGCAGTAGTCATCAACTGGTTGAGACTCTCGACCATGACCCGGAAGTCGAACTGGAAACTGTCCGCATCGCCGCGGGCGCTGAAGTCGCCGTCGGCGGCGGACTGCGCCAGCTGCTTGATCTGGCCGTTCATCGCCGACAGGTTGGCCTTCACCTCGTCCATGGTCTGGGTCAGCACCGCCTTTTCGCCGGGCAGACGGTCCATGTCCTGGCTGAGGTCGCCGATCGCGTAGCGGCCCATGATCTGCGCCAGCTTCAGCTTGACCTCGATATGCGAGCCGACCACGGCATTGGTTTCCGCCGCCATGCGCCCGTAGTCGCCCGGGAACGCCGAGGCGTCCATGCGGAAACTGATCTGGCCGGCGTCGTGGCGCTTGGCCATGTCCAGCTGCGCGGCGATCAGGCTGCGCAGTTGCTGCTGCATGCCATGCATCGCGCCCAGCAGGCGCCCGGTCTCGTCGCTGGCCTGGGTCTGCACGTCGTTGTCCAGATCGCCGCGCGCGATCGCCTCGGCGGCGCGCGTGGCGCGGCTCAGCGGCACGGTGAGGCTGCGAGTGATCAGCCAGGCCAGCAGCACGCTGACCAGCACCACCGCGACGCCACCGCCGATCAGCATGGCGCGGCCATGGTCCATTGCCGCATTGGCGTCGTCAAAAGCCTTCGCGCCGCGCTGGCGCTGGCGCTCCGAATACGCGTTGATCGCGTCCTGCCACTGCTGGGTGGCCGGCGCGGCCTGCTTCATCAGCACCTGCAGCGCCTCGTCGGACTTGTCGTTCATGCCCAGATCCAGCACTTGCTGGTTGGCGGCGCGCGAGCGTTCGTAACCGAGATCGATCTGCCTGCGCATCTCCGCGCCGGTGGCATCGGTCACCGGAACCGCGTAGAGCTTGTCGTGGACCTCGCTGTATTTCTGCCGCTGCTCGTCGATGCGCTGGGCGAACTGGATGTTCTCTTCCTGCGTGGTCGGCAGGACGATATTGCGCAGGTTGACCGCGATGACCGAACTGGCCTCGCGCATCGCGCTGGTGTATTCGAGGAAGGTCATGTTGCGCTTGACGATGCTATCCATGCGTTCGCGCGCCTGCGCCAGGGTCATCAACCCGGCGACGACGAGCGCGCAGGAAAGCAGGATGAGCACGCCGAAGGCCGCGGAGAGTCGCGTACCGACGTTGTAGCGCTGGAGGAATCCGATCATGGAGGTACCTACTGGGGGAATGGAATGGAAAGGCGCCACGGCCTGGCAGGTGCGGAACCGGGCACGAAATCGAAAGGCGGAAAAGCCTCGGCGCAGCGCGAGCGCCAAGCCTGATATTTCAATTTCGAGACAGTTTTGCGCAACGCAAGCGTCGGTGCTTGGGCCAAGTAACGGCGACCGCCGCGGATTCTTGATGCGCAATTGCGCATATTTTATTGAACGCCCTCATACAGGTGAGCGGCGTGTGTAGGCAGGCCGGCGCAGCGGCCGCGACGCGACCGGATCGATGAAATCCGTGTGAAAAATGCGTCTGGCCGGCGCACGGCGACGGGTCGCGGTACGCAGTGGCGGGTCGTTGCGACCCGCATGCCCTTCGGGATCTAGCTCAGGCCGAGCGGCCGATGCGGTGCGGATCGGTGCACACGCCGCTTGCGTCGCATGCCCGGTGCGCACGCGGATGGACGGCCGGCGTCCGCTCCGGACCACGCCGGGGCGGACGCACGGCAGTCGGATGGCCTACTCGGCCAGGTTGGTGCCCGCGCCGGCGGTGGCGATGACCTTGGCCTTGACCTGCGCCGCCGGGATCGCGGTATAGACGTAGCCGATCGGCTGCGGGAACGTCGTCGACGAGATCCAGGTCGTGGCGTTGGCGTAGGGCTTGCTGGTGCTGTCCGGCACGCTCCAGGTGATGCCGCCGCCGACGTAGTTGTTGATCAGGTCCCAGTAGCCGATCTCGCTGCTGTCGCGCGAGGTCACCGGGTTCTTCGCGTTCTCGAAGTAGTTGGCCTCGATCAGCGCGATCCCGCCCATGCGCACGTTGATGCCGGAGGTGAGCACGTTGTTGAAGTAGTTGTTGTAGATGTGGCTCAGCCCGCGGCGTTGCAGCGGCAGCCGCGATTCCACGTTCTCGAAGCGGTTGTGGTGATAGGTGGTGCGCGCGGCGGCGTTCTTGGTGTCGTTGTCGCTGTAGCCGTTGAGCGCGACCTTCTGGTAGTCGTGCACGTAGTTGTACGACACGGTGACGTGGTGGGCGCCCTTCTTCATGTCGATGCCACCGTCGAAAGAGGCGTCGCCGGCGCCGGAGCACTTGGTCAGCGAGGCGAACACGGTGTTGTGGTCGATCCAGATATTGGACGGCTCGCCACTGGAATTGCCTTCCAGCGAGATCGAGTCGGCGTCCTCGCCGCCGGGCAGCAGGCCGATGGTCATGTTGCGGATGATGATGTTGTGCGCATTGCCCCCCACCCACAGGCCGAAGTTCGCCGAGGAACCGTTGGCGCCCTTGATGGTGATGTTGCTCTTGTTCTTGATCTGCACGGTCTTGGCCGGCAACTGCCACTGCGCGCAGACGTTGCCGATGCTGGCGAAGTTGAACTGGCCGGTGTAGTTCAGCACCAGGCCGCCGCTGCCGGAATAATTATTGATCGCGGCCTGCATCGCCTCCATCGTGGCGACGTTGATCGGAATCGCGTTGCCGCCGCCGGTGGTGGCGGCGCCGTAGCCGACCGGGCCGGCGACGGCCGGCGATACGCAGAAAACCAGGGCAAGCGCGAGCGCGCCCTTGAGCGGCTGGATGTTCATCAGACTCTCCCATCTTGCAGCGATAGATGCCTGCGCCCTCGCGGATGCGATGGGCGATGGCACGGGGCGTGGGGGCCGGGCGCAGTCTTCGCCTGGCGCAGGGGCCGGCGCAATCGGCCAAAGCGGGAAGCTAGATCCGCACCTACGATCGCGCCGCAAGACATGCGGAACAGACACGAACGGACAGAGGGAGACAGACAACGACAGGCGAAGACAGGCGCCTGCAACGCACTCGCGCGCGACGTTGCAGGCGTGCCGAAGACGGCGAAGAACCGCGATGCAGCGTCATCGGCACGACGCCCGGCGCCGCCCGCCAAACGCGCTCGCTTCGCGGCGGAGACATTCGCGCGCCATTGGCGCATCTGCCACACATGCAGCCGATGTTGCGCGTGCAGCATGCACCGGCGCAGGCGACGCCGGTCGAGCGTCGTCGCAACGACCGTGCGGCCGATCGGGAATGCTACGGGCCGGCCGGTGCCGGCGTGATCCTGCCGTGCTCGCGCGCCGCCCACGACGCGCGCTTCTGTGTGGCGCCGAGCAGCGCGGTGGCGCGGCTGTTGTGCGGCCGCGCGGTGTAGAGAATCCACTTGGGCAAGCCGGGCAGGCGCGCGTCGGCGTATGCGGCGCGCCCATGCTCGAAACGCAACAGGCGATAGACCCAGAAAAGGTGCGGCTTGCGGTCGCGGGTCAACGACGCATCGGCCCAGACCGGCACCAGTTGCAGCAGTCCGCAGCCGGCACGCTGCGGTAGTGTCCGGTAGTCGTCGGCGCCGGGTTCGTGGGTCTCCACGTCGATCGAGCGGTAGCCCTCGCCGTCGGACAGCAGCACCCGGCGCCAGGCGTTGCCGCCGGCCAGGCCGACCCCGCCGCTGCCGAGGGTGACGATGAAATCCGGCCGCCGGTCGTGGTTGAGATCCGCCGTTTCCACGCCGTGGAACCCCATCGGCGAGCCGCCCAAGGCGACCGGCGCGACCAGGGCGCGATCCTGCGCATCGAACAGTTGCAACATCGGCATGTCGGTGAAGTCGAGCTGCAGGCGGAGACCGGCATGGCGATAGGTCGTGATCCCGTCCCAGCGCATCTTGCCGCCATCGGCCGGCTCCAACGCCTGGACCTTGCATGCCGCGCTCGGCGGCGTGCCGGCCCAGGGCGGGTATTGCGGATGCCAGGCGCTGGCCAGTGGCGCGGCCGCCAGCAGGCACAGCAGCGCTGCCAGGCGCGACGCGGCGCCGTGCCATCGCCGCAACAGGCGTGCGCGTGGCGGCGCCATCGCGTGGATCCGGCGCATGCGCATGGCCAGCGCAACGCGCGCCATTCTGCTCGGCGCTACGGCACTACATGCAGCGATCGCGACGGCGGCGCCGATACGGGTTGGCAAGATCCTTCTCCCTGCGTGCGAACGCACGCGGGCGCGTGCGGCGCGGCACTATCGCCGCGCCGGCGACATCGCGCAAGCGACGCGCAGCCGCCACGCGCCGCGCAGCCCGCGGACTCAGCTCACCGCGTCGATCTCGTTGTCGCCGCGATCGGCGTCGGGCAGTTTGTGCTCTGGATCCAGGGTCACGTGCAGCACCTTCTGCGTGCTCGGCACGCGGACCTGCGGCTGGGTCTGCTGGATCCAGGTCTCCACCGGCACGCGCTGGTCGAGGTGGCTGCCGTCGGCGAAGTCGATGCGCAGCGTCGCCGGCATCACCAGCTTCTGCCGGCTCTGCAAGGTCACCAGCAGGCCCTTGGCCGGATCGTGTTCGACATAGCTGGCCGCACGCACGCCCATGTCCAGCTGCCAGTTGTTGAGATACCAACCGCGCCACCACCACGCCAGGTCCTCGCCGGATTCGCTTTCCATCAGCCGGAAGAAATCCGAGGGCGTGGGATGCTTGTACGCCCAGGTGGCGATGTACTTGCGGAACGCCGGGTCGAAGCGCGCCGGGCCGAGGATCTGTTCGCGCAGCAGCACCAGGCCCAGCGCGCCCTTGAAGTAGGTCAGCGAATGCCGATAGGTCTCGCTGGTGGCGTCGGCGCGGTCGAGCAGGTTCGGCGCCTGCGCATCGGCCAGCAGCGGCAGGATCTCGTCGACCGGGTTGCCGCCCTTGGGCGCGTATTCGCTGTCGCGCTTGGGCGCGAATTCGCCGTGGTTGATTGCATCGGAGGCGTAGACGTCGATGAAGGTGTTGAAGCCCTCGTCCATGAACGCGTAGCGGCGCTCGTTGGAGCCGACGATCATCGGGAACCAGCCGTGGCCCAGTTCGTGCGCGGTGATCCAGAACAGGTCCTTGCCGCCGTCGTGCATGTCGTCGAAGACGATGCCCGGATACTCCATGCCGGCGCCGTGGCCGCCGAGGTTCACCGCCGCCGGCCACGGATACGGGTACCACTGCGAGAAATGCTCGATCGACGCCTTGACGAACTCGGTGGAGCGGTCCCACTTGTCGGCGCCGACGCCTTCGCGCGGATACACCGACATCGCCAGCGCATGCTTGCCGTCGGGCAGATTGATGCGCGCGGCGTCCCAGACGAACGCCGGCGAGGCGGCGAAAGCCACGTCGCGGGTATGCGCCATGTGGAAGCGCCAGGTCTGGGTGCCGCTGGCGGTGGGCCGGCTGGCCGCGTCGCCGATTTCGGCGGCGCTGCGGATCGCCACGGTGCGGTCGCTGGCCGCGGCCTGGGCCAGGCGCTGGCGCTGCGTGGCGGTCAGCACCTGCGCCGGGTTCACCAGCTCGCCGGAGCCGGCGACCAGGTAGTTCCACGGTACCGTCACCGCGTAGTCGAAATCGCCGTATTCCAGGTAGAACTCCGCGCCCAGGTAGGGCTGCGTGTCCCAGCCGCGCTGGTCGTCGTACACCGCCATGCGCGGATACCACTGCGCGATCTCGTAGATGTCGCCGTCGCCGGTCGGGGTGACCGCGGTGCGCCCGCCCCAGGTGCCGGGCACCGTGTAGGCGTAGTCGATATGCAGCTTCAGCGCCTTGCCGGCGCCGGCCAGCGGTTGCGGCAGGTCCACGCGCATGCGCGTGTCGTCGACCAGGAAGTTGGCCGGCAAGCGCTTGCCGCCCTGCTCCACTTCCACCTTGGCGATGCGGTAGCCGTCGCTGGACGGCGCCGGCGGGCGCTCCGCCCGCGCCGGGCGCACGCCGCGAGCGCGCGCGTCGGCGCGGTAGATGTTCTGGTCCAGCTGCAGCCACAGCACGTCCAGCGTGTCCGGGCTGCGGTTGCTGTAGGTGATGGTTTCCTGGCCGCTGAGCGTGCGCGTGGCCGGATCGATGCTGGCGTGCAGGTCGTAGTCGGCGCGGTTCTGCCAGTACAGCGGCCCGGGCACGCCGCCGCCGCTGCGATAGGCGTTGGCCGGCTGCGGCAGTTGCAGCGGCGCGAACAGGGCCAGCGGATCGTAGCCGCCGGCGGGCGCGGCAGCGGCCGGCGCGGCGGCGCTGGCCTGGGCGAAGGCGACGAGGGAAGCGCAAGCCGCGGCGAAGCCGGCGCGGCGCAGGACATGGATCATGTGGGGCGTCCGTGGGGAGGATCGCCCCCGATGGTAGGCCGAAACGGCGTGGCGTGGATGTGCCGGTCGGCGTGGTCGTCGGTGTGGACATTCAGCGCAGGCGGGTGGTCCGTCGCTTGCGTTCGTCGCGGCTGAAGCCGCTCCTACACGAACCTGCAGGGAACCGGCTGGGCTCACTGTAGGAGCGGCTTCAGCCGCGACGAGCGGAGCGATACCTCATCGGCGCAAGCAAGGCATCCGAGCCGGAGTGACGGCCACCGCACACCCCACGCCTCACCCCAACAACGTCTCCAGCACCGCCATGCGCACCGCCACGCCGTTGGCGACCTGACGCAGCACGCACGACTGCGGGCCGTCGGCGACCTCGTCGGTGATTTCCACGCCGCGGTTGATCGGGCCCGGATGCAGCACCACCGCGCCCGGCGCGGCGCGGCGCAGGCGTTCGGCGGTGAGGCCGTACTGCGCGTGGTAGCCCTCCAGCGAGGACACCAGGCCTTCCTCCATGCGCTCGCGCTGCAGGCGCAGCATCATCACCGCGTCCACGCCGTCGAGCATGGCGTCGAAGTCGTCGCCGACCACGCAGCCGTCCAGGGTGCCGTCGTCGGGCAGCAGCGCCTGCGGGCCGCACACGCGCACTTCGCCGGCGCCGAGCGTGCGCAGTGCGTGCAGGTCCGAACGCGCCACGCGCGAGTGCTTGACGTCGCCGACGATGACCAGCTTGAGCTTGGAGAAATCGCCGCCCTTGGCGTGGCGCAGGGTCAGCATGTCGAGCAGACCCTGGGTGGGATGCGCGCTGCGGCCATCGCCGGCGTTGATCAGCGCGGTGCCCTCGCCGGCCGCCTCGGCCAGGCGCTCGACCGCGCCGTCTTCGGGATGGCGCACGACGAAGCCGCGCACGCCCATCGCTTCCAGGTTCTTCAGCGTGTCGCGCGCGGTCTCGCCCTTGCGCGTGGACGAGGTCGAGGCATCGAAGTTCAGCACGTCTGCGCCGAGCCGCTGCGCGGCCAGTTGGAACGAGCTGCGGGTGCGCGTGGACGGTTCGAAGAACAGCGTGCACACCGCGGTGCCGGCCAGCACGTTGCGCTTGCCGACCCGGCCTACCGCCGCGTCGCGGATCTGCCCGGCGCGGTCCAGCAATTGCAGCAAGGTCGCGCGCGGCAGGCCTTCCAGGGTCAGCAGATGGCGCAGGCGCCCGTTCGAATCGAGTTGCGGGTCAGTCATGGCGGGTCCGGGCAGGGGATCAGGAAATGGGAGTGGCGTCGTCGGGCGCGGCCAGCCAGCGCTCGATGATCACCGCAGCGGCCACCGCATCCAGCGCGGCGGCGTCGCGGCGGCGCTTGCGGCCTGCGGCGCGGTCTACGGCGAAGCGCTTGGCCGCCTCGACCGAACTGGAGCGCTCGTCGACCAGCACCACCGGCACCTTATAACGGGCGCCGAGTTCGCGGGCGAAGGCATGCGCGCGCTTGCGGTTGGGTTGGTCGGCGCCTTCCAGGGTCAGCGGATCGCCGACCACCAGGCCGTGCGGGCGCCATTCGGCGTACAGGCGGTCCAGCGCCGGCCAGTCCGGCCCCTGCGCATGCACATCGACCACGGCCAGGGCGCGCGCGCCGCTGCCGAAACTGCTGCCCACGGCCACGCCGATGCGGCGATTGCCGACGTCGAAACCGAGCACGGTGCCGTCGCGGCGAATGGTGCCGGCAGCGGCGCTGTCCGCAGCGGGTGCGCCGGGCTCAGGCATGCCCGCTGTAGTCGGTGAGGCGGAACAGGTCCACGCCGATGCGGCCGGCGGCGGTCTGCCAGCGCCGCTCCAGCGGCAGCTCGAACAGCAGTTCGGCATCGGCCGGCGCGGTCAGCCAGCTGTTCTCGCCCAGTTCGTATTCGAGCTGGCCGGCGCCCCAGCCGGCGCAGCCCAGCGCGACCACCGCGTTGCGCGGACCGTCGCCGCGCGCCATCGCTTCGAGCACGTCGCGCGAGGTGGTCAGGAACAGGCCGTCGCCGAACGCCAGGCTCGAATCCCAGGCGCGTTCGCCGTCGTGGATCACGAAGCCGCGTTCCGGATGCACCGGCCCGCCGCTGAGCACCACCTGCTCGCGCAGGGCGTCGTCGATGGTGTCGATGCCCATCTGCGCCAGTACTTCGCCCAGCGTGTATTCGGAGGCGCGGTTGACCAGCACGCCCATCGCGCCGTTGGCGTCGTGCTGGCAGATCAGGGCCACGCCGCGGGCGAAATTGGGATCGGACAGCGCCGGCAGCGCGATCAGCAGTTGGTTGGCCAGGGGGGTAGGCAAAGCGGACATGGCCCCATTCTATCGTCCCTCCCGCGCCGGCGCTGCGCCGGGCCGGAGCGGACTGCCATAATCGCCCCGATCGCGCACCGCCGCGCCGCCAAGGATGCTGTCTCGCATGGAAACCGCCCCCGATCTGCCGCGCCAGACCCGCGCCTTCATCGTCCTGGTGGCGCTGCTGCAGGGCGCGCTGCTGTACCTGGCCCAGCGTGGCGCCGATGCCGGGTGGTGGCCGTTCGCGGCGCTGGGCGGCCGGGTGTGCTGGTACACCCTGGTGCTGACCGTGCCGACGCTGACCCTGCTGTCGGTGCGGCGCCTGGGCGAATTGCGCCTGTGGCAGCACGCGATCGCCGTGGCGCTGCTGGTGGCGGCGCTGTCGGCCTGGGCCGCATGGAGCGCCACCGGCGCGCCCGGGCTGCGCAGCGAGGAAGTGCTGGTGCCGTTCGGCATGGCCATCGCGCTGGGCATGTTCGTGCTGCTGCCGTGGCTGCAGTGCCGGCTGCAGCATGGCCACTGGCAGGCACCGTACCGCGAATTGTTCGAACATGCCTGGCAGAACGCGCTGACCCTGGCCCTGGCCTGGCTGTTCGTCGGCATCTGCTGGCTGGTGCTGTGGCTGTGGGGCGCGCTGTTCGCGCTGGTGAAGCTGGAGTTCTTCCGCGAGCTGTTCCGCCAGAGCGCGTTCGCCTACCTCGCCACCGGCATCATGTTCGGCCTGGGCCTGCTGATCGGCCGCACCCAGCAGCGCGCGGTGCAGGTGATGCGGCAGATCCTGTTTGCGATCTGCACCGGGCTGCTGCCGTTGCTGGCGTTCGTGGCGGTGCTGTTCGCGCTGAGCCTGCCGTTCACCGGGCTGCAGCCGCTGTGGGAAACCCGCGCCGCGGCGAAGATCCTGATCGCGCTGGTGGCGGCCCTGGTGGTGTTCGTCAATGCGGTCTACCAGGACGGCACCGCCACCGCGCCCTATCCGCAATGGCTGCAGCGGCTGATCGACGCCGGCCTGCTGAGCCTGTCGCTGTACGCGCTGCTGGCGTTGTACGCGCTGTGGCTGCGCATCGACCAGTACGGCTGGAGCGCGGAGCGCTTCAACGGCGTGCTGGTGGCGGTGGTGGCCTGCGGCTACGCGTTCGGCTATGCGTGGGCGGTGCTACGCCCGGACGGACGCTGGCTGCGGCCGCTGGCGCCGGTCAACCGGGTCATGTCCTGGGTGGTGATCGCGCTGGCGCTGGCCACCAGTTCGCCGCTGCTGGACCCGTACCGCATCGTGGTCGGCAGCCAGTTGCAGCGCTTCGCCGACGGCCGCACCGCGGCCGCGGACGTGGATCTGTACTACCTGCGTTTCGACAGCGGCCGCCGCGGTTACCAGGCGGCGCAGTCGCTGCGCGACGCGCCAGGCTTTGCCGAGGACCCGGCGCAGCACGAACGGCTGCAACGCATCCTGCAACGCACGCAGCGCTGGGGCGACGACGACGGCGACGGCAGCGGCGGGAAGCGCACGCAAGAGCGCATCGCCGCGCCGGCCGAATTGCGCCAGCACATCCCGCTCGCCACGGGCAGCGCCGATCCCGGCGATGGATGGTGGCAGGCGCTGCTCGCCGGCACCCTGCAAGACGGCGGCTGCCGCCAGCGCGAGGACCGCTGCGTGCTGCTGGTGCGCGACCTCGACGGCGACGGCAGCGGCGAGGCGCTGCTGTGCAACGACAGCGACAACTTCGGCATGGAATGCCGGATCCATGCGCACCGCCAGGACCGCTGGCAGGACGTGGCACGGGTGCATTTCTCGCCCAGCGACGTCAATCGCCCGGGCGCGGCGTTCGACGCATTGCGCGCCGGCAAGCTGGAATTGGCGCCGCGACGCTGGCCGGACCTGACCTTGCCCGATGCGCAGCGCGCCGAAGTTTCCCCCGAACACGACCAGGACGACTGACGGAATCCGCCCGACATGACCAGCTATTGCGACATCGCCCCCGGCCACGCGCTGCACGGCCCCTACCACGACGACGAATACGGCGTTCCGCAGCGCGCCGAATCCGACCTGTTCGAGCGGCTGGTGCTGGAGATCAACCAGGCCGGGCTGAGCTGGGAGTTGATGCTGAAGAAGCGCGCCGGCTTCCGTGCCGCCTACGCCGGGTTCGATGTGGACACGGTCGCCGGCTACGGCGAGGCGGACGTGCTGCGCCTGCTCGCCGACCCCGGCATCGTCCGCAACCGGCTCAAGGTGCACGCGGCGATCCACAACGCGCAGGTGATCCAGGGCCTGCGCGCCTCGCATGGCGGTTTCGCCGCCTGGCTGGACGCGCACCATCCGCGCGACAAGGCCGAATGGATCAAGCTGTTCAAGCGCACCTTCCGCTTCACCGGCGGCGAGATCACCGGCGAGTTCCTGATGAGCCTGGGCTATCTGCGCGGCGCGCACCGCGAGGACTGTCCGGCCTTCGCGCGCATCGCGCGGCTGGATCCGGCATGGATGCGCAGCGCGTGAACCGTTCTGCGGCGCATGCGCATGCGTGCGTCGCAGACGCCGCATCGCAGTGGACACGACGGGCACGGCCGACATCGTGGGCGGCGGCAACGCTGCTTGCGCTGGCCGCCTTCAGCGCGGCGCAGGCGCGTGCGGCCGATACCGCGACGACGACGCTGCCGCAGGTGCTGGAACAACTGCGCCGCGAGATCGAGGCCGAACCGACCACCGATCCCACCCCGATCGACACGGTGCTGCAGCGCCACGCGGACAGCACCGGCCTGAGCTTCGACATCGCCACGGTGGGTGCGGACGGCGCCGCGGCGCCGCCGCCCATGCAACCGGCCGGTGTCACCGCCGCCGAATGGCAGGCGTTGCGCACGTACCTGGGTGCCGCGAGCACGGTGCAGGACGACGTCTCCGAAAGCGGCAACCACCACTACACCCTGCTCGACCTGGACGAAGACGGGCAACGCGACCTGTTGGACACGGCCTATGTCGGCGGCACCGGCCTGTTCACCGAGATCGCGGTGCTGCGCCGCGACGCCGCGCACGGTTTCCTCGCCCCGCCCCACCCCGCAGCCGACGCGGAACCGGCGACGGCCGCGTTCAGCATCAACGGCCGCGGCAGCGACCAGGCCCTGTACTGGCTGCGCATCGACGGCCGCAGCTATGCGGCCTATCGCGACGGCGACTATTTCCAGGACACGCTGACCCTGTCACGCCCGCTGTCGCCGCTGCCCGGCGAGCGCAACAGCCCGCGCGTGCTGCAGGTGCGCTACCGCTACCGGCATACGCTGGCGCCGTCGCCAGATCCGGCGCAGACCACGCCCGAGGACCAGGACGCGGCGCGCTGGCTGGCGCAGCACCCGCAGCTGCGCGCGGTCGCGGAGCGGGAATTGCAGCGCCTCGGCTTCGATGCGCAGGGCCGGCAACGCAGCCCGGACCCGAACGCGCGCTGCCCGGTGCCGTCCGGGATCGAAGATCCCGAGGAACGCGCGCAATGGCCGTGGCGCGATGCCGGCCACTACACCTTCGACTACGTCGCCGACCTGCGCCTGCGGCACGGATCGGACTGCTACAGCGCCAGCATCGTCGCCTTCCGCAGCAGCTACCTGACCTCCTACGCCGCCTGCTGCGCGCTGTGGCTGTACGCCGCGCCCGGCCAGCAGGCGGTGGCCGTGCCGTTGCTGTCCGTGCGCGAGCGCGCCGGCGTCGCAGTGATCGCGGCTACGCCGGCTGGGCAATGAACGCCGCCGGCTGAGCGTCTTGCGCCGCGCCGGCCACGGTCGACGCGGCCTTGCCATGGCATGCACGGCGCTTGCACGCCGCCACCGGCATGGTCGGCGCATGAGCCTGCGTATCGGCATCTCCGGCTGGCGCTACCCGCGGTGGCGCGGCGTGTTCTATCCGCCCGACCTGGTGCAGCGGCGCGAACTCGAATACGCCTCGCGCTGCTTCCGCTCGGTCGAACTCAACGGCTCGTTCTACTCGCTGCAGACACCGAAGAGCTACGCCGCCTGGCACGACGCGACGCCGCGCGGCTTCGTGTTCGCGGTCAAGGGTCCGCGTTTCGTCACCCACCTGAAACGGCTGCGCGATTGCGAGCAGCCGCTGGCCAACTTCTTCGCCTCAGGCCTGCTCGGGCTGGGGCCAAAGCTGGGACCGCTGCTGTGGCAGCTGCCGCCGTCGCTGGCCTTCGACCACGCGCTGCTGGACGATTTCCTGTCGCTGCTGCCGCGCACCAGCGAGGCCGCGCTGGCCCTGGCCGGCAAGCGCGACACCGCACGCATGCGCGAGCGCAGCCTGCTGCATATCGACCGCAACCGGCGCCTGCGCCATGCGCTGGAGGTGCGCCACCCCAGCTTCGCCACGCCCGCGGCGATCGCGCTGCTGCGCAAGCACCGCGTCGCCCTGGTGCAGGCCGACACCGCCGGCAAGTGGCCATACCTGGAGGACGTGACCGCCGATTTCCTGTACCTGCGCCTGCACGGCGACGCGCAGTTGTATGCCAGCGGCTACAGCGACAAGGCGCTGGACACCTGGGCCGAACGGATCGACGCCTGGCACCGCGGCGGCGAGCCGGCCGCGGCGCAACGCGCAGGCCCGGCCGCCGCGCGGCGTACGCGTCGCGACGTGTATTGCTACTTCGACAACGACATGAAGGTGCATGCGCCGTTCGATGCGCGGCGCCTGGCGCAGCGGCTGGGCGTGCCGACGCCGTGTCCGGATCGTGCGCAGCCGCTGGACGCAGCCGAAGAGGACTGAGCGATTCGCCGCTGCGCGGTCGCGCCGGGCACGGGCTGCGCTTCGGCCAGGCAATCGAGGAAAACGCGCACCATCACCGCGACAGGCGCGCCTGCCAGAACGGCGACTGCGGCCAGCGCCGTTCGCGCGCATACAGCGAGCGGCGCACGCGCAGGTGCTCGGTGAAGCGCGCGAATACGCGATCCTGGTAGCTCGCCAGCGCCGCCGGCCCCGCGCCGTGCAGATGTTGCGCCAGCGCCTGTCCGGCGGCCTCGCCGTCCTGCAAGGCCTTGACGATGCCCTGCGCGGCGAGCGGGTCGTAGGCGCTGGCCGCGTCGCCCACCGCCAGCCAGCGCTCACCGACCACGCGGCTCAGGATCGCCGCAGGCGCCAAGGCCGCCAGCAAGCCGCCGTTGTCCGGCAAGGTCGCCTCGCCCTGCTGCAGCCAGCGCGCAACGTGCTGTGTGTCCTTGGCCGCGGCCAGCCACACCGCGGCATCGCGGTAATGGCGTTGCCGCGCAGGCTCCACCGCCAGCGCCACCACCATGCGCTTGCCCGGCAGCTTGGCCGCATACCACCAGCCGTCGTGGCAGGCCTCCAGCAAGGCCTGCGACGGGATCGCCTCGGGGCGCTGCAGCGCGACCATGGCCGCGACGAACCCCAGGCAATCGACTTCGTTGCGGGCCACGCCCAGGCGCCGCACCGCGGCCGCGGCGATGCCGCTGGCATCGACCAGGAATCCGGCCGCCAACTGGCGACGGCGTCCGTCCTCGCCGCGCAGTTCCAGCAGGTAGCCGCCGTCCTCACAGCGGCCGATGCCGCACAAGCGCAGGCCGCGCAGCGACGTGCCGCCACGCGCGGGCACCGCAGCGGCCAGCATCGCGTCGAAGGCGCTGCGGTCCACATGCCAGCCCTTGCCCTGCCCGGCGACGATGAAATCGTTGTAGCCCAGCTCGGGCTTGCCCCAGCTCGCGCAGCTGCCGGCCGAGGGCAAGGGCGCCTGCGCCCGGAACGCGTCCCACACGCCCAGGCGCTGCAGCACCGCCGCGCTGGTCGGCGGCATCGCCTCGCCCAGCCGCCAGCCGGGCGCGCGGCCGAGATCGATGACCACCGCATCCTCAATCCCGTGCGCGGCCAGCGCGAGTGCGGTGGCGCAGCCGGCGGCGCCGCCGCCGACGATCGCCACGGCGTGGCGGTCGCTCGCCGCGCAGCCGCTCGCCAACGTGCGTGCTGCCATGCCTGCGATCAGGGCTTGGGCGGCGTGTACTTGGGAATGTCCGCCATCGGCCACGGCGCCACGTAGTCGCTGCCGATGTCGAACAGGCTCTGCACTTCCAGGAAGATATTCGCGGGATAGGCGGGCTTGCCGTCGGCGGCCGGAATATGCGCGCCGCTGATCACGAAGCCGACCTTGGCCCAGTTGTCGACGAAATCCTGGTACTGCTGGAAGCGCCCCACTTGCGCTGGGTAATCGCTGTCGGTGCCGGTACCGCGGACCGAATACACCTGCTGGCCCACGCTCCAGGTCAGGTCCCGCGGATCGAAGGTGCACAGCGAGACCGGATACACCGCAAACGGCCGTTCGGCCGGCCATGACCAGAACAAGGTGTTGTTCACGCCCGGATTGGGATCGGGCAGATGGGTGGCGCATGAGTTGTAGTCGGTGTGCCAGGGCACCGACATGAACTTTGAGATGTCGCCCGGCTCCACCGGCTGGGTCTGCAGCGGCACGTAGCCGAAGCTCAGGAACGGCGCGCCAGGCGTCGCCTTGCTGTAGTCCAGCGGTGCCTGGCGCACCCGGAACGGCCCGCAATCCTGTGCCTGCCAGTCCTGCACATAGAGGTTGACGTCGCGGATCGGGAACGACACCTCGATGCCCGGGCTGTAGCGGCCGCCCAGGCAGTTCTCCAAGGTAATGCGATCCAGCGTCTCGCCCGGCCCCAGCGCCGGCCCGGCGCCTTGCGCGTAGGTCTTGTTGTGCCACTGGCCGAGCAGGAAGTACTGGGTCGGGCTGACGGTCAAAAAACTCTTGGCCGCATCGCCGAGCGACAGCGGCATCATCGGCGAGCCGGTCTTGATGTCGGCTGCCGAGTCCGGGTCGCGAATCAGCGTCTTCAGGTTGGGGATCTTGACGGTGGGATCGTCGCTGGGGGTGATCGCGCCGATCATGTCGTGGCCGCGGATCGCGCCGGACGGCAGGTTGGTGTTCCAGCGCTGCAGCATCGCCGCATGGAAGATCGGCTGGATGTCGTCGCTGAAGGACGGGAGGTAGCTGGCGACGAAGCCGCCACCCGCGTACAGCGACGGCACCAGCGCCAGCTGGCGCACCCATACGTCGTAGACGTCGTCCCAGGTCGAGACCACGTTGCGAGTCTGCGGCGCATAGCCGGGATCGCCAGTGACGTACCAAGCGCCTTGCACGCTCGCGCTGGAGCCGTCGTCGAACAGCAGCACCGCGTTGACCGGGCCGTCGGCGGCGTCGTCGAACCACAGGCCGTTTTCGGTCGCGTCGTTCAACGGCGGCCATTGTCCGTTCTGCACCACCGCCACCGTCCTGGCGAAACCGCCGGCGACGATCAGCCCGCCGCCCTGCTCCACGTGCAGCTCGCCCAGCGAGTCGATCGGACCGAGCGGTTGGTGCAGCTGATGGAAATCGTCAGGAAAGCTCTTCGGATAATCCACCGTCTGGATGCTGCCGGACGCATCGGCGTAGCTGGCCGCTGTGGACTTGTCGAAGTCGACGAGCTTACCGGTCCCACTGGCGGCGCTGATCGCGCGCGGGCCGGGATCGATGACCAACTGGCGCAGGCGGGTCGGATCGTGGGGATCGCTGGTGCCCGCATAATCCGGATTGCGCAGCTGCAGCGGGCTCTGCGACGAAGGCGGATACGCCTCGATGCCGATGAACAGATTGCCCTTGCTCACCGTCGAATAGTTATTGAGTTTCTTGTTGGCCAGATGCACGGTCCAGACGATGTCCTTGACCGTCCTGCCGTCGATCGTGCTGCCCACATCCACGCGCGTGCCGCCACCGTTGGGGTAGGTGCCGGAACTGCCGCTGGGATAGGCGTAGATGTGGAAACGCGCGGCCTGGCGCTTGACGTTGCCGTCGGCATCGCGGAACTGGTCGGCGGTGATCGGCGTGGACTCGGTGCCGGGCTGCACCGGCAACCCGCCCATCAGACCGTCGGCGCCGCGCGCGCCGGCCGCGGTCACTGGCGCCAGATAGAACTCCTGGCTATCGCCGACGCGGCCGATGCCGATCGCCGGATGCACTCGAAACACGTTGCTGGACATGATGATTTGCTCCTGATCCGAATGGAATGGCGCGCATCAGCGCTGCGCGGCCGGCCGCGGCGCCGGTGGCGCCTTCTGCGGCAACTGCGCCTGGAAGTAGTCGTTGATCACCACATGACTGAGGTTGACATTCAGCCCCGGCAACGACTGCGCGCGCGGATCGGGCGAAATCACCTGGGTGGTGTTGTGGCAGGCGAAGCAGTTGTCCTGCGTGCTCTGCACCTGGGTGAAGGTCTCGATGGTGGAATTGGACAGGCGCATCGAGCCGGTGAGCAGCGGCGATGTTTTATCCGGCGGCACGCACTCCAGGGACGAGCCGGGCTGGAAGGTGCAGTTGGGCTGCAGCGCGTCCAGCTGGTTGAACCAGATCGCGCCGACCTCGAAGTAGTTCTTCCACACATCGTTCAACTGGCTCTGCACCGAGGTGTTCATCGACATGATGTTGGGGATGTTGCAGTCCGTCGCCCCGGGTGGGCACGGCTTCTCCCCGCCGTACGGCACCATGCGGCACACCTGGGTGACCGGGCTCAGGGTCTGCGTCTGCGCGTTCAAGGTCAGCGCACCGGAACCGGCCGCGTTGAGGTTGCACTGCTTCAGCGGGGTATTGGCCTGATAGAACGTCCAGTCCTTGCCGGAGACGATGTCGTTCGGCTGCATCTTCTCCATCGGCTGCGGCAGGTCCGGCGCATTGGCCTGGTGTTCGAAGGTGGCCCAGATCATTTCCGGATGGCCGTTGACCGTGCCGCCGATGTGGAAGCCGACCAGCGCCACGGTCTGGGTCTCGGTGTCGCCGGTAGCGACGATCTTGCCCTTGCGCATGCCCAGCTTCGCGATCTGCGCCTGGCGGGTATAGAACGTGGACACGTCCTCGCCCGGCTGCACCACCCTCCACGCCGCCTTCAGGGTCATGCTGTTCACGGGAAAGGCCGTGTCGGGATTGAATGCGCGCAGCTTCTTGGGGTCCTGCAAGCCGTTGTTGGCGATGAACTGGCCGAAGACGTCGTTGGAGTGGATCGAGTAATAGACCGCGCGTCCGTTGCGATCCACCAGCACCCCGTCCGGCCCCGCCTGATCGATCAGCTCCACGGTGCGCGCCTGCTGCGCGCGGCCGATCAACGGGTCCAGCACGCCGTCGGCGACACCGCCGACGCCGTCGGTGGTCATGGTCAGGAAACGCGGCTGCCCGCCCACATCCTGGGTCAGCCACAGGAACGCATTCCACGACCAGATGTGGAAGTCGCAATTGGTGCTGTTGGAACCGAAATCCATCGAATCCGGCGCCGGGGTGTTTGCGTGCGGAAACCAGTTCGAATTCGGCGACCCGGGCGGCACGCAGGCGCTGGCGACAGATCCAGGCTTGGTCGGCAGCACGCCGCCACTGCCCTGTTGCAGTCCCGGACCCGGACCGGGACCGGGTCCGGGATTCACGGCCGAACACGCCGCGACCAAGACACAGACAAACGCCGCGAACCCTATCGCACGCTTCATCGCATTCTCCTTCAGTGCTCGAAAGACAGCTGAAAACGCCACTTCCATGACGGCGCGCGGCCATGCAGCAGCTCGCGATGCCGAACCGGCAAGCGCTGGAAGATCTAGATCGGTTTCCCCTTCGCAGGCACGATGACTCCCGTGGATCGCGTCACGTCATTCGCGCGTATTGCCCCTCGCCTGCGCAGCCAGCATGCGCCGACGACGAACGCGCCGACAAGGCCATTTCGTAGACACGCGGGATATCCCGTAGACAGTTGCGTCCACGGCCGATCGCTGCACGCGGACCACGGCCGCATGGCGGCAGTCGCTGGATCGGTGGCGTGGTCGTGCGGCATGCAGTGCGCATCGATGGAATCCGCCTGACGCGCGCTTTTTTTGCGAAACGGCTGCGACGTGCAGGCAAGCGGTGCATCGTTACGAAGCATCGAACAGCCTCGGCATCCGCCCTGGCCGTTCGACGCGGCGATACGCATTGCGCCGAACACACCAAGCAGCAGGCGCCGCGGCCTGCGCTCACACGCCCATGTAGCGCCCGGAGCGGTGGTTGAACATCAGCACCAGGCTCAGCACCACCGCACCGATCGCCGAGTACAGCACCTGCTGCGGCGCCAGCACGAAGAACGCGATCAGCATCAGCGCCCCGTCGAAACTCATCTGCACCTTGCCCGCGCTCCAGCCGCGGCTGCGCTGCAGGTAGACCGCCAGGATGCCGACGCCGCCGAGGCTGGCGCGGTGGCGGATGAAGAACAGGATCGCCAGCCCGACCAGCGCGCCGCCGACCAGCGCCGAATACAGCGGCGTCATCGCCGAATACTGCGCCCAGCGCGGCAGCAGATCGGTCAGCACTCCGCAGGCGGCGACCGCGGCGAAGGTCTTCAGGGTGAATTCCCAGCCCATGCGCCGCACCGACAACCAGTAGAACGGCAGGTTCACCAGCACGAACATCAGGCCGAAGTTCCAGCCCAGCGCGTAGTGCAGCAGGAACGCCACCCCGGCCATGCCGCCGATCATCAGCCCGCCCTTGGCGAACACCGCCAGGCCCAGCGAGGCCACCAGCGTCGCCAGCAGCATGCCCTGGATGTCTTCGGCCACGCTGTGCCGCAGCGCCTGCGCATCGAGCGCGGTGCCGGCCGAATCGGCAGGCGGCGTCAACGGCCCGGAGGTGACGACGGTGCCGTCGTCGGGCAAAGGGTCCAGGTCCGGACGCAGATCGGAATCGGGGAGGCTCACGGGGAATAGGCACGACGCGGGGTGCGGTATTAGACACCAAGCCGGGCGGTGGTTGCATATGAAACTTCGTCCGCGGATCGCGAGCGCATGCCTGGACCGGCGCTGCGCCGCCACCCCGGGATGCCGCTCAGCGCGGTGCCGGCAAGTTCACATGAATCGGTTGCTGCAGCAGAACGTTGAACATCAGCACAAAGATCGCCAACGCAAGGAATGGGGCAGCGATCGCCAGCCATCCCCACGTCCACGCGGTGAACCGCTCCTGTGGACGTTCCGGCAAGCCGCGCGCTCGCTTGAAGCGGACCAGGCGATGGTTGATCGCGAGCAGCGGCGTCCACGACAACAGTGCCAGGAACGACAACCGCGACGGCCATGCCGACAGCAGGCTCAACCCGACGTAGACCAAGGCCGGCCCCCACCAACCCAGCGCCGCGCGACGATGCGCGCCGATCAAGCGATCGAGCGTGCGGAAACAGGCGAAGATCCAGATCAGCGAGAACACCGAGCGCCACACCGGCGAGATGCGCCGGCGGCCGGAGATCAGGCGGATCGCCTGCCAATTGCGGTAGAACCAGTACAGCGCGTACCAGCCGAAGGTGGTGGCGCACAGCAGCGCCAGCTTGGCCGCCGACGGCGCGAACAGCGTGGACAGGGGATCAGTGGCAGGGGCCATCGCGGGCGCGGCATCAGGCAGCGCGGCGGCGGGGACGGCATAGGGGTTGTCTATTTGCATGCGTGGCACTCGGCCGATGCGTTTGTCGAATCGCGCCGCGTCGACCGCGGTCAGCGAGCGAAGGCGCGGCGCTGCCGCTTGTCCGCGTACATCTCCGCATCGGCGCGTTCGAGAAGTTCCTCCAGCGCCTCCGCGTCCAGATCCCGCCGGTTGCACAGGGCCAGGCCGAAGCTGGCCGACAGCCCGGTCGCGAACCCGTCGTCCTCGCCGGGCTTGGCAAGCGCCCCACGCAGCGCATCGGTGAGCCCGCGCGCCTTCTCCGGCGTGGTCAGCGGCAGGTACAGCGCGAACTCGTCGCCCCCGCGGCGCCCAAGCAACTGGCCCGACCGCAGACAGCTCCGGCACCGCTTGACGAAAGCACGCAAGGCCGCATCGCCGGCGGCGTGTCCGAACTGGTCGTTGATCGCCTTGAGGTTGTCCATGTCGGCGACGATCACCGCCAACGGACGTGGCTCCTGCGCGGCCAGTTGCAGATCGTTGAGCACCTGCTCCAGGAATCCCGTCCGCGACAGCGCCCCGGTCACCGGATCGCGCACCAGCGCATGGCGCAGCCGCGTGTTGTCGGCGTAGAGCCCGGGGACGGCCAAACCGAAGTAGCTGTTCGCCGCCAGGCTGATCATGGCGAACTGCAGCGCGAGCGCCTGCGCCTCGAGCCGCAGCAGCGGCGTGGCCAGCGCGATCAGCAGACTGAAGGCGGCGATCGCCACCAGCGCCTGCAGCATCCCGTGGGTATGCACGATCCACAACTGGATCACCACCACCACGAACAACGCGAAGACCACCGCCGGCTGTCGCGGCAACGCGGCCGCGAGCCACATCACCGCCAGGGTGATGCCGAGCAGGAGCCCCAGCTTGACCACATAGCCCGCGGCGCTTCCGCTCGGCGCGATCATCCCCGACAAGCGCGGGATGCCAGGCCGCGGCGCGATCTGCAGGGACTCGGCCAGACGCAGTAGCGCGAGGATCGCCAGCGGGCCGAGCGCCAGCAGACCGGCGTAGTCGCCGATCGCCCACGGGATCGACTGGGAGAACATGGTCGGCAGGTCGATGGCGCCGGTGACGACCAGACCCGCGCCGCCCAGGCAGGCAGACAGCAGCGAGGCCACTCCGCCGCCCAGGATGAAGTAGGTGACCGCGCGCGGCAGGCTGGTCGAGGACATCCCTTGGCCGACCCGGCGCAGCAGCCAGGCCAGGCCGCCCCAGATGCAGAAATGTTGCGCGGTGAACAGCAGCGCGTACTGCAGGACCGCCCGATCGGGGACGACCGTGTGGCCGGTGGTGCGATAGAAGCTGAGCAGCGTGGCCAGCACGCACGCGATGGCGATCGCCGGCGCACCGCGCCAGCCCAGCACCATGAAGGCGGCCAACGTCACCGCCACCGGCGGGAACCACAGGCTGGCATGCGTCTGATATCCCAGGACCCGTGCCAACTCGAAGCCCGCCAACCACGCCGCCACCAGCGCCACCGACAACACCAGCAGCGCGCCGGGACGGCGCGGCGCCGCGGCGCGCGTGCGGAACGGCGCCTCGGCGTCCCAGCCTGTCATCCATCCGCCTCCGGCCGGCTCCGGGCGGTGGCCGAACCGGGGCCGACGAACGCGGTGACCGAGCTGTCGTCGCTGCCGCCCACCACCACCGACGCATCGCCGCTCAGACGGATCGGCCAGCTCATGTTGCCCGCGGCCCAGTTCCATTGCAGCGCGCCATCGCTCGCATCCCACAGGGTAAACCCGCCAGGCGTGCCGTCGGGGTGGCCATCGGCCAGCCCCAACCAGCGCCCGCCAGGGTCGAATGCCAGGCAGTTGGGCGAGTACTGGCTGGACGCCGTCCACTGCGGCTGGGCCGCGCTGCCGGTATCGGCGAACACGGCGACGATGCCGCCCTGCGTGAGGTTGCCGGCGATCGCGACCTTGTCTCCGGCGGCATCGCAGGCCAGCCCGTAGATGGTCTTCACGCCCCCCGGTGCCGCCACGCTCCAGGCCGGCGCGGGCGTGCGCTGGAACGCGGCCACGTCGAACGCGTACAGCGTGCCGTCGCCGGCGCCGGCATAGGCCCTGAGCCCATCGCCGGACAGCGCCGCGACATGGGTGTAGGCGCCATTGGGCAACTGCCAGCGCGCCAGCGCCGTCGGTTGTCCGGACGCGATCGAGAACAGGATGATCTCGCCGTGGTAGCTGGCCACCAGCCCGGTGCTGCCGTCGATGGAGAGGCCCGTGGCGACGACGGTGTCGCCGGCAGCGCTCAGCGTGATGTACACAGGCGCGGGGAAGGTTGCGGCGGCGCCGGTGCGGCAGAACAGATAGCCCTGATCGGCACCGGCCAGCAAGGTCAGCCCGCGCCCATCCAGCGACACCATGTTGCCGCGGCCCCCAGTCAGCGGATACGACAGCAGCTCTTCGCCGCCGGGCACCGACCAGGCACCGATGAAGCCCGCGTACGGATTCTGGCTCCTCCAGCCGCAACTGGCGACGGTACTGCCGTTCGCCGCGACATCGACCCAATACACGCCCTGCCAGCCGTCGAATTCCTTCGCCAGCAGCGGCTGGCCGGTACGATCCCAGGCGTAGGTGCCGAAGGTCCCGTCCTGGTTGCCGCGCACATCGCTGCGCGTGGCGGCAGGGTCGATGCGTTCGAAAATCTTGCGCTGGGCGACGGGCACGGCGTCCAGCCCGGCACTCTGCGACCCGCCGCCATAGTCGTGGAAGAAGGTGCCGGCGGCGATGACATGGCCATCGCCGGACACCGCCACCGAATTGATGTAGTAGCCGGCATGCGGCTGCGTGGACCAGAGCACTTCAGGCGCGTCGTTCACGCAGACTCCTTCCCTTTGGTTGAAGAGTCCTCGATGGACCCCGCGAGCATGTGGCTGAAAACACGACACCGGTTGACGAACTGGATATAACCGGGATCACGTCGACTCCGTGTCATCGTGCCCTGCGCCTGCACTCCCGATCGCCGGCCAGGCCGGCTCAGCGCACCTCGGCGATCTCCACCCCGTCCATGCCCTGCGCCAGGGTCTTGGCGTCGCCGCCCTGGGCGAGCTTGATGCGCAGGCGCACTTCGTTCTGCGAGTCGGCGTGGCGCAGCGCGTCTTCGTAGCTGATCTCGCCGGCCTGGTACAGCTCGAACAGGCTCTGGTCGAAGGTCTTCATGCCCAGGTTGGTGGATTCCTTCATCACGTCCTTGAGCTTGTGGATCTCGCCCTCGCGGATGTAGTCCTGCACCAGCGGCGTGCCGAGCATGATCTCCATCGCCACGCGCCGGCCCTTGCCGTCGGGGGTGGGAATCAGCTGCTGGGCGACCACGCCGCGCATGTTCAGCGACAGATCCATCAGCAGCTGGCTGCGGCGGTCCTCGGGGAAGAAGTTGATGATGCGGTCCATCGCCTGGTTGGCGTTGTTGGCGTGCAGGGTGCACAGCACCAGGTGGCCGGTTTCGGCGAAGGAGATCGCGTGGTCCATGCCTTCGCGGGTGCGCACCTCGCCGATCATGATCACGTCCGGCGCCTGGCGCAGAGTGTTCTTCAGCGCGTTCTCCCAGCTGTCGGTGTCGATGCCGACTTCGCGCTGGGTGATGATGCAGCCCTCGTGCTTGTGCACGAACTCGATCGGGTCTTCGATGGTGATGATGTGGCCGGTGGAATTCTGGTTGCGGTAGCCGATCATCGCCGCCAACGAGGTCGACTTGCCGGTGCCGGTGGCGCCGACGAAGATGATGATGCCGCGCTTGGTCATCGCCAGGGTCTTGATCACCGGCGGCAGGTTCAGCTCGTCGACGGTGGGAATGCGCGTCTCGATCCGGCGCAGCACCATGCCGACCTGGTTGCGCTGGTAGAAGCAGCTGACGCGGAAGCGCCCGACCCCGGCCACGCCGATGGCGAAGTTGCACTCGTGGGTCTTCTCGAACTCCTCGCGCTGCGCCGGAGTCATCACGTTCAGCACCAGGTCGCGGCTCTGCTGCGAGGTCAGCGGCGTCTGCGTGATCGGGGTGATCTTGCCGTGCACCTTGATCGCCGGCGGCATGCCCGAAGTGATGAACAGATCCGACGCCTTCTGGTGCGCCATCAGTTTCAGGAACGAGGTGAAGTCGATGGTGCTCATGGCTTGAACTCCGGGATTGGGGATTGGGGATTCGGGATTCGCAAGAACCGGGCTGGCGAGTTGCCCTGCCAATCCCCAATCCCGAATCCCCAATCCCGGCTACTCGAACACACGCTTGTCCTTGGCATACTCGCGCGCCTGGTTGCGGGTGATCAGGCTGCGCTTGACCAGGTCCTGCAGGTGCTGGTCCAGGGTCTGCATGCCGGTCTGCTGGCCGGTCTGGATCGCCGAATACATCTGCGCCACCTTGTCCTCGCGGATCAGGTTGCGGATCGCCGGGGTGCCGACCATGATCTCCCAGGCCGCGGTGCGACCGCCGCCGACCTTCTTCAGCAGTGCCTGCGAGATCACCGCGCGCAGCGATTCGGACAGCATCGAGCGCACCATCGGCTTTTCGCCGGCCGGGAACACGTCGATGATGCGGTCGATGGTCTTGGCCGCCGAGCTGGTGTGCAGGGTGCCAAACACCAGGTGCCCGGTTTCCGCAGCGGTCAGCGCCAGGCGGATGGTTTCCAGGTCGCGCAACTCGCCGACCAGGATGATGTCCGGGTCTTCGCGCAGCGCCGAGCGCAGCGCCTCGTTGAAGCCGTGCGTGTCGCGGTGCACTTCGCGCTGGTTGATCAGGCACTTCTGCGAGGTGTGCACGAATTCGATCGGATCCTCGACGGTGAGGATGTGGCCGTATTCGTTCTTGTTGATGTAGTCGATCATGCCGGCGAGCGTGGTCGACTTGCCCGAGCCGGTCGGCCCGGTGACCAGGATCAGGCCCTGCGGCTGGTCGATCAGCTGGCGGAAGATCGGCGGGCAGCCCAGGTCTTCCAGGGTCAGCACTTCCGAGGGAATGGTGCGGAACACCGCGCCGGCGCCGCGGTTCTGGTTGAACGCGTTGACGCGGAAGCGCGCCAGGCTGGGAATCTCGAACGAGAAGTCGACTTCGAGGAACTCTTCGTAGTCGCGGCGCTGCTTGTCCGACATGATGTCGTACACCAGCGCGTGCACCTGTTTGTGGTCTAGCGCCGGGATGTTGATGCGGCGCACGTCGCCATCGACCCGGATCATCGGCGGCAGGCCGGCGGACAGGTGCAGGTCGGATGCCTTGTTCTTGACCGAGAACGCCAATAGTTCAGCGATATCCATACGCTGCTTTTCCCCTTGGGCTGCGACTGGAAGGATGATTCCCCGGGCGGCAGTATAGCGCCCTTCCCCGTTGCCAGAAGCGCCGCCCGTGCCCCTCTCCCCCCTGCAGCAGATCCGCCTGGACATGGACCGCGCCGCGGCCGCCGCGCAGCGCCCGCCGGCGCACCTGCTGGCCGTGTCCAAGACCCAACCGGTCGCGGCGATCGCGGCCCTGGCCGCGCAGGGGCAACGCGCGTTCGGCGAAAACTACGTGCAGGAGGCGGCCGGCAAGATCGCCGAACTGGCGCCGCTGCAGTTGCAATGGCACCTGATCGGCCACCTGCAGTCGAACAAGGCCGAACAGGCCGCCGCGTTGTTCGACTGGGTGCAGAGCGTGGACCGGATCAAGCTGGTCGCCGCCCTGGGCCGCTACCGCCCGGCGCAGCGGCCGCCGCTGAACGTGCTGATCCAGGTCAACATCGACGACGAGACCAGCAAGCACGGCTGCGCCCCCGACGCGGTGGACGCGCTGGCCGCGGCCGTCGCCGCGCAGCCGACGCTGCGCCTGCGCGGGCTGATGGCGATCCCGGCGCCGTTTCCCGAACAGGCGCGGCGGCGGGCGGCGTTCCAACGCATGCGCACCCTGCTCGACGGCCTGCAAGCGCGGCACCCCGACGCCGACACGCTGTCGATGGGCATGAGCGGCGACTTCGCCGCGGCGATCGCCGACGGCGCGACCATGGTCCGCATCGGCACCGCGCTGTTCGGCAGCCGCGCGTCGCACGCCACGCCCTGACAACGCCGCGCAACCGGGCAAGAGGTGGCAGCGGCAGGCGCAGCCGAATGCTTGTCTACGAAATATTCAAACGCGATTAAGCGACATCGGAAATATGTCGTAGCTCAAACGCTTGAAAACCATAGTGTTTCCGCTTGAAGCAAGCCTCATGCATAGACGGCATGTGCAACCGTTAAGTCGGTCAAGGTTCTGACTCGGAAAACTCCGCTCCCATGGCGGCGACAGCGGGCTCTCCGCCGTCCATCGCCGAATGCGATCGGCACGTACGAGGTCAACCAAATGGATGCATCGACCAGATTGTTGCTTGCTGCTTGTGTTGCCGGTTTTCTGCAGGTCCCGGCCGCGATGGCGGCGCCGTTGGCGACAGGCGCGTGGAGTGCGGACGATCCGCTGATGACGCCTGCCGAAGCCAGCGCGCGCACCACGTGGCGCGACACCATGGCGCACCTGCCGACCCCCGCGGAAGGCTGTTTCCACGCCACCTACCCCAACACGAACTGGCAAGCGGACACCTGCAAGACCTTGACCCGGCACATCCACCCGATCCCGCACCGCGTCCACTGGGGTGCGTCGCAAACCACCGGCAACGGCTACGACTACGCCCTGCAGTCCAGCAGCCTGATCAGCAAGACCGTCGGCAGCTTCCCCCAGGTCAGCGGCGTCACCTCCGAAAAGGGCGTCGGCGTGGCCGCCTTCGGCGGCGGCGGCATTCTCGGACCCAACGAGTATTCGCTGCAGATCAACTCCAACTACGACGGCACCACCAGCGTCTGCAACGGGCATTCCGGCTGCACGGTCTGGCAGCAGTTCGTGTACGCGACCGACTACGAGACCCAGGGCGAAGCGGCGGTGTTCATGCAGTACTGGCTGATCGGCTACGGTTCCAGCTGCCCGAGCGGCTGGCTCAGCGATGGCGGCACGGACTGCTACCGCAACAGCAATGCGGTCAGCGCCCCCGACGTGCCCGCGACGCAATTGGCCAACCTGAAGCTGACCGGCTCGGCGACGGCCAACGGCAACGACACCATCACCTTCGCCAACGGCAACACCGCCTACAGCATGAGCGCCAAGGACAGCGTGGTCAAACTGGCGACGGTGTGGAAGCTGTCCGAGTTCAACGTGGTCGGCAATGCCGGCGGTTCGAGCGCGAATTTCAACACCGGCTCGTCGATCACGGTCAAGGTGGCCGCCACCAACGGTTCCACCGCCGCACCGATCTGCGCCGCCAATGCCGGCACCACCGGCGAAACCAACAACTTGAACCTGGGCAGCTGTTCCGCCGCCGGCGGATCCACGCCGTCGATCACCTTCACCGAGGCCAACTGAGCCAGCCGCGCTGGCGATGCGGCCTGTCGCCAGCGCGGACCTCTCGGCAGACGCCGCCCTAAGCCCGCTCGACGGCCGACGGCGGCCGCACTGCCGGCGCGCGACGCAGCCGCTACCATAGGGGCTCCTCGCGTTCTCGGTGCCTGTCCATGCCCTCTACCCGCTCCGGCTCCCCCAGCGCCGACATCGCCTTCATCGGTGGCGGCAACATGGCCCGCAGCCTGATCGCCGGGCTGGTCCGCCAGGGCATCGCAGCGGACACGATCCGCGTCGCCGAGCCGGTACCGGCACTGCGCGAAGCGCTGGTGGCGGACTATGGCGTGCACGCCGTGGCCGCGGCGGCCGAGGCAGCCGACGGCGCGCCGTTGTGGGTATTCGCGGTCAAGCCGCAGGTGCTGCGCAGCGTGTGCGGCGAACTGAGCGCGCTGGCCGCGGCGCAGCGGCCGCTGCTGCTGTCCATCGCCGCCGGCATCACCGCGCTGCAGTTGGACCGCTGGCTGGGCGGCGCGCATGCGGTGGTGCGGGCGATGCCGAACACGCCGGCACTGCTCGGCGCCGGGGTCACCGGCCTGTTCGCCAACGCGCAGACCAGCGCCGAACGGAAGCTTCAGGCCGAACGCTTGCTGGCCGCCGCCGGCGTCACCGTCTGGGTCGAGGACGAGGCGTTGATCGATGCGGTCACCGCGGTCTCCGGCAGCGGTCCGGCCTACGTGTTCCTGCTCGCCGAAGCGATGGAAGCGGCCGGCATCGCCCAGGGCCTGCCGGCCGCCGCGGCGCGCACGCTGGTGCTGCAGACCGTGCTCGGCGCGGCGCGCATGCTCACCGAATCCGGCGAGGCGCCGAGCGAGCTGCGGCGGCGGGTGACCTCGCCCAACGGCACCACCCAGGCCGCGATCGAGACCTTCCAGGCCGGCGGCTTCGAAGCGCTGACCGCCACCGCCATCGCTGCCGCCGCCGCACGCGGCCGCGCCCTGTCCGCCGCCAACGACTGACCCGGAGTCGCCGATGATGCGTCGCCTGCCTGCCATCGTGCTGTTGTGCCTGGCCCTGGCCGCCTGCTCGGCGCAGGACGCGCCGCGCCCCGCCACGCTGGTCGCGGCCACGCCCGCACAGGCCGATCTGGGTGCGCTGCGGGTGCACTACAACGCACTGCCGACGCTGGCGATGAGCGACAGCGTGGCGCGCCGCTACGGCATCGTGCGCGCCGCCGATACCGCCCTGGTGATGATCGCGCTGCGCCGCGTGCAGAGCGGCGAAGAACTGCCGGCCACCGGCGAGGTGCGTGCCGTGGCCGCCGACCTGAGCGGCCGCCGGCAACCCATCGCCTTGCGCGAAGCGGTCACCGACGCCTATACCGACTATGTCGGCACGGTGCGCACCAGCGAGCACGATCAGCTGAATTTCGTGGTGGACGTGCGCAGCGCCGATGGCGCGGGCACGGTGCGCTTCAGCCGCAGCTTCTAGCGCGGTTTCGCTTCAACCGCCGCCGTCTGCGGCGCCGGGCGGGAGCGGCAACGGAATCGGGTTCGGCACCGGCGCGCCGCGTTCGAAGGCGCCGATGTTGTCCAGCCGCCATGATCTGGCCGATCACCTCTTCGGTGAAGAACGCTGGTGGCCGGTGACGATGACGTTCGGAAACGACATCAGGCGCCGGCAGCCAACGGCACCACGCTCAGCGCATCCTGCACGAACAACAGATCATGACCATGCGGCATTGGCCTGCACCGGCAACTTCACGTCGTAGCGTCGCGCGCTGTACACCGCCACCTTCATCGCATCGCTTCCGCCGTGACGTGACGTGGCGCCCAGCATCGGCGTGCTCAGGGCGATGTCCAGCGCTGCGGCCCTTCGCCCTGCGCGCCCAGTGCATCGGCAGGATTGCTCAAGCGGCAGCGGCGCAGCGACAGGCAGCCGCAGCCGATGCAATCGGTGAGCTGGTGGCGCAACTGGGTCAGTTGCAGGATGCGTGCGTCCAGCTCCTGGCGCCAGGCCGCCGACATCCGCGCCCACTCCGCGCGCGTGGGCGTGCGCGCATCGGGCAACTGCGCGAACGCGGCCTTGATGCTGTCCAGCGGCACGCCGACGCGCTGCGCGACGCGGATCACCGCCAGCCGGCGCAGCACGTCGCGCGCATAGCGGCGCTGGTTGCCGGCGGTGCGTAGGCTGTGGATCAGGCCCTTCTTCTCGTAGAAATGCAGCGCGGACACCGCCACGCCGCTGCGCTCGGCCACCTGCCCCACGCTCAGTTCCTCGTGCATCGCTTGACCTCGAGTCCGGTTGAGGTTGCATGCTGCGCGTCCGCTTCCCGCCGCGCAAGCGTGCGCTGGTAGCCTGCTTGCACCGCACGAGGCTTTTCGATGAATCACGCCACACCTTCCAGCAACGAGCCCCATGGCGCCGCACCGGCGTTGCCGGATGCCGCGGCAACCGCAGCGTCCGGCGCCGATTCGGTACTGGCACCGCGCTATCGCGCGACCACGCTGGGCATGGTCGCGCTGGTCTCGCTGATCGCCTTCGAAGCGCTGGCGGTGGCCACCGCGATGCCGACCGTGGCGCGCGAGCTGGACGGCTTGCGGCTGTACGCGCTGGCGTTCGGCGGCACCCTGGCCACCAGCGCGATCGGCATGACCGTGGCCGGGCGCTGGAGCGATCTGCGCGGTCCGGCGGCGCCGCTGTGGGCCGGCCTGCTGTGCTTCGTGTGCGGCCTGCTGCTGGCCGGCTTCGCGCTGTCGATGCCGATGCTACTGGCCGGGCGGCTGGTGCAGGGCCTGGGCGCCGGCGCGATCTCGGTGGCGCTGTATGTGCTGGTCGCGCGGCTGTACCCGCAGGCGCTGCGGCCGCGCATCTTCGCCGCGTTCTCCGCAGGCTGGGTGGTGCCGTCGCTGATCGGGCCGAGCATCAGCGGGCTGATCGTCGAACACGTCGGCTGGCGCTGGGTGTTCCTGGCGGTGCCGCTGCTGGCGCTGCCGTCGGCGGCGCTGCTGCAGCCGGCATTGCGCAGCCTGCCGCGCGTGGCGACGGCGACACGTTCCAGTGCGGCGTCGTTGCTGTGGTCGATCGGCGCCGCGGCCGGGATCTGCCTGCTGTACCTGGGCGGCCAGCAGCGCGGCGCCTGGGCGGCGGCCACGGTACTGCCGGCGCTGGCACTGCTGCTGGCCTGCGCGTGGCGGCTGCTGCCGCGGGGCACCCTGCGCGCGGCACGCGGGCTGCCCAGCGTGATCGCGCTGCGCGGCATCGCCGGCTCGGCGTTCTTCGGCTGCGAGGCGTTCCTGCCGCTGCTGCTGTCGCGCGAACGCGGGCTGTCGCCGACCTGGGCCGGGGTGGCGTTGAGCGTCGGCGCGCTGGGCTGGTTCGCCGGCTCCTGGTACCAGGGCCACTATGGCCGCGACGGCACCCGCCTGCGGCGGCTGCGCGTGGGCTGTGCCCTGATGACGCTGGGCGTGGCGATCACCGCGCTGGCGCTGTGGCCGGCGCTGCCCGCGGCGATCGCGATCGGCGGCTGGACCGCCACCGGCCTGGGCATGGGCCTGATCTATCCGACCCTGTCGGTGCTGACCCTGACCCTGTCGCCGCCGGCCGAACAGGGCAAGAACAGTTCGGCGCTGCAACTGAGCGAGGCGATCGCGGTGGCGACCACGCTGGCGGTGGGCGGCTCGCTGTTCGCGGCGTTGCTGACCCGGTCGGTGGTTGCCGCGTACCTGTCCACCTTCGCGGTGGCGGCGCTGCTGGCGCTGCTCGGCCTGGGCATCGCCGGGCGCACCCAGCCGACGGCGCCGCGCTGAACTGCGCGGGCGCGGCTACTGGCGCTGCGCCCAGGCCTGCACGATGGCGGCGATCGCGCGTACACCGTCGGTCAATGCCGCCGGGCCGGGCTGCAGGATCAGCGGCGACTTGATCTCGAACAGCTGGCCGTCGCGCACCGCCGGGATCGCCGCCCAGCCCGGCCGTGCGGCCACGCGCTCCGGGCGGAAGCGCTTGCCGCACCACGAGCCGAGGATGATGTCCGGCGCGCGCCGCACCACTTCGTCGCCGTTGGCCAGGATCCGCGCCTTGGCCAGCGGTTCCACCGACAGCTCCGGAAACACGTCGTCGCCGCCGGCGATGCGCACCAGTTCGGCGACCCAGCGGATGCCGGTGATGATCGGCTCGTCCCATTCCTCGAAATACACCTTCGGCCGCCGCGGCAGCGCCGCCGCCTGCGCCGCGAGCATGTCCAGCCCGCGCTGCAGCTCGTCGGCGTAGGCCTCGGCACGCGCCCCGACGCCGACCAGCGCGCCGAGCCGGCGGACGTAGTCGAGGATGCCGTCGACGCTGCGGTGGTTGGCGATCCACACTTCCACGCCGTTGCGCACCAGCTCGGCGGCGATCTCGGCCTGGATGTCGGAAAAGCCGATCGCCAGATCCGGCTGCAGCTTGAGGATCTCGCCGATCTTGGCGCTGGTGAAGGCGCTGACCTTGGGCTTGTCGCGGCGCGCCTGCGGCGGACGCACGGTGAAGCCGCTGATGCCGACGATGCGCGCCTGCTCGCCGAGCGCGTACAGCGTCTCGGTGGGCTCCTCGGTCAGGCAGACGATGCGCTGCGGACCCATGTCAGTCCTCGACCGGCATGCGGAAATACACCACGCGCTCGGTTTCCTCGAATCCGCACGCATGGTGCGCGGCCTGCGCCGCGGCATCGTCGATCAGCGCATCGGAGGCCAGCTCGCTGCAGCCCTGCGCGCGGGTCCACTCGCGCACCTCGCGCAGCAGCGCGCGGCCGATGCCGTGGCCGCGCCATTCCGGCGCCACGTACCAGCCTTCCAGAAACCCCACCGGCGAACTGTCGGTACCGTTGACGTAGTCCTGGCGCAGGGTGACGTCGGCGAACCCGATCGCCTGACCGTCGCCGGCGAAGGCCAGGAAATTGGCCGCGTCCTCACGCTGCAGCGCTTCGGCCACTCCGCCGAAGGCATCGCGCTCGTCCGGCCACAGCGCCATCCGCAGCGCCGCCCAGGCGCGCAGGTCGGCGGCAGCGGCGGCGCGTATCGAAAACTCCTTGGTCACGGGAACAGCATCCGCTTGGACCAGTGGCCGGCGGCGTCGGCGGCGTAGTGCCAGCGCTCGTGCAGGCGGTACTTGCCGCCGTACCAGAACTCGAAGCTGCGCGGCACCACGCGGAACCCGCCCCAGCCGTCCGGACGCGGCACCTCGCGGCCTTCGAAGCTGGCCTCGGCCTTGGCCACGCGCTCTTCGAATTCCTCGCGCGACTGCAAGGTGCGCGACTGCGCCGACGCCCACGCGCCGATCTGGCTCATGCGCGGGCGCGAGGCGAAATACGCATCGGCCTCGGCCGCGGCGACCAGTTGCACCTCGCCGTCGATGCGCACCTGCACGCCGTCCTCGCGCATGCGCCGCCACAGGAACAGCAGCGAGGCCTGCGGGTTGGCCTGCAGCTCGCGGCCCTTCTGGCTGTCCAGGTGGGTGTAGAACACGAAGCCGCGCGCGTCGTAGGACTTCAGCAGCACCACCCGCGAGGATGGGCGCGCCTCCAGCGTGGCCGAGGCCACGACCATGGCGTTGTATTCGGCCTCGTCGCTGGTCCGCGCCTCCGCGAACAGGTCGGCGAACGTGGACAGGGCTTCGGCGTAGAGATCGGGCATGGCGGCAAGCACTCGGCAGACGATGCCCCATTGTCGCGCCATGCACGGCGCGACGCACGCGGCAGCGCGGGGCTGCCTTGGTGGCGGTCCTTGTTGGCCTGGACCTGGCGTCGCGATCGGTCTTGTGCACGCCAGCCGCGGCCGCGGCCCACAGCACCGTGCGGCACATGCCGTGCGTAGGCTGCGCGGACGCGCAACGCGACCGTCATGCGTGCGTCCCAGCTGACTGGCCGCCAACGCCGCGCTAGGCGGAGACGCGCCGGCCAGCGCCGAGGCGCGCTCGCGCCGCAAGCGCCACGGCATGCACTCGGCGCAATGCGTGCAAGCATGCGCGACTGGCCTGCGCACGCGGCGCGTCTGCTAGCATCGGCGGATGAATCCCGCCCCCAATCTCGTGCTGGTCGGCCCGATGGGAGCCGGCAAGAGCGTCATCGGCCGCCGCCTGGCCGAGCGCTTCAGCCTTGTCTTCGTCGATAGCGACCAGGCCATCGTCGAACGCACCGGCGCGAGCATCGCCTCGCTGTTCGAGCATGCCGGCGAAGCCGGCTTCCGCGAGCACGAGCGCAGCGTCCTGGAAAGCGTGCTCAGCACCCCCGGCCACCTCATTTCCACCGGCGGCGGCGCCGTGCTCGACGCCGACAGCCGCCACGAGATGCGCGAGCACGGCTTCGTGGTCTACCTGCGGGTCAGCGTGGCCTCGCAGCTGCAGCGCCTGCAACGCGACCGCAGCCGCCCGCTGCTGCAGCGTGGCGACCGCGAACGGGTGCTGCACGAGCTGCACGCGGTGCGCGAGCCGCTGTACCGCGAAGTCGCCGACCTGATCCTGGACACCGACCACCTCAATCCCGCCGAAGCCACCGCGCAGCTGGTCGTGCGCCTGGCCGCGTCGTGGAAACTTCCGGACCCCATTGCATGACTGTTCCCCAACGCAGCGTCGCGGTCGAAGGCGACCCGGCCTACACCATCCGCATCGGCCCCGGCCTGCTCGACGACGGCGCGCGCCTGGCCGAGCACGTGCGCGGCCGCCATGTGCTGCTGCTCAGCGACAGCAACGTGGCCCCGCTGTACGCCGCCCAGGTGCGCCAGGCGCTGCTGACGGCGCGCCCGGAGTTGCGGATCGGCGCCTTCACCATCCCCGCCGGCGAGGCCTCCAAGACCCTGGACAATTTCGGCGCGGCGATCGCCGCGCTGGCCGAACTCGGCGCCACCCGCGACGCCTGCGTACTGGCGCTGGGCGGCGGCGTGGTCGGCGACCTGGCCGGCTTCGCCGCCGCGTGCTGGATGCGCGGGGTGGACTGCGTGCAGCTGCCGACCACGCTGCTGGCGATGGTCGATTCCTCGGTCGGCGGCAAGACCGCGGTGGACATCGCCCAGGGCAAGAACCTGGTCGGCGCGTTCCATCCGCCGCGCGCGGTACTGGCCGACACCGCCACCCTGCGCAGCCTGCCGCCGCGCGAACTGCGCGCCGGCCTGGCCGAGGTGATCAAGTACGGCGCGATCCGCGACCCGCTGTTCTTCGAATGGCTGCACGCCGAACGCCATGCGCTGCTGGGCGCCGAACCGGCCGCGCTGGCGCAGGCGATCGCGCGCAGCTGCGAACACAAGGCCGAGATCGTGGCCCGCGACCCGCTGGAGAAGGGCGAGCGCGCCCTGCTCAACCTCGGCCACACCTTCGGCCACGCGATCGAGACCGAACAGGGCTACGGCGCGCCCGGCAACGCCAACCTCAACCACGGCGAAGCGGTGGCGGTGGGCATGGTGCTGGCGGCCGAACTGTCGGCGCAGCTGGGTATGTCCACGGCGCAGGACAGCGAACGGCTGCGCGCGCTGCTGGCCGACTACGGCCTGCCCACCGCGCTGCCGGCCGGACTGGCGCCGCACGCCCTGCTGGCGCGGATGCGGCTGGACAAGAAGAACATCGCCGGGCGCCTGCGGCTGGTGCTGTGGCGCGGCATCGGCCGGGCCGAGGTGGTGCCGGACGTGGACGAGGCCGCGGTGCTGGCGGTGCTGGACGCCGCAGTGCGGGCCGCGGCGTAGCACAGCCTGCCGCGCCGAGGCATCCATCCGACCTCGGCGGCCGGCTCGCCGCAAGTCCCTGTGGGGGCGATTTCAGTCGCGACGAGCGAAGTGATGGCCCTGACGACGTCTGACAGCGTCGGGACCGAAGCCCCTCCCCACCAGTGCACCCAGCCAGCATGTGCGCGTGCCCTGCACGGTGCCCGGGGCGCCGGCCTGCGCCAAGACGCGCTCGCCCCGGGACGTCGCGCGTCGTCCATGGTTCAACGCGCCAGCACATGCACGCGTCCCGCCTGCGGCCGCGGCCACCCGCCGACCATGGCCCAAACGCGCAACCCGCTTCCCTGCCCATCCCCTAACGCGCGGCCGGCGCCGACGCCGCGGCGACCTGCGATGGGTACAATCGGCCCATGCGCGTCTTCCTACAGCAACGCCCCGGCGGCAACGAGCCGCCCCGCTACATCCAGCTGACCCTGCAACCGGACCTGTTCGGCAGCTGGGAACTGTTGCGCGAGAGCGGCCAGATCGGCGGCCGCGCGCAGCTCAAGCGCGAGCAATACCTGCTGCAGGACGAGGCCCACGCCGCCTTCGAGAAAGCCCGCGATGCGCAAATCAAGCGCGGCTTCCAGGTCATGTTCATTCGCGGCGCCGACGCCCCGCGCTAAGGAAACCCCCATGCTCAAGAACGACCGTCTGCTGCGCGCCCTGCGCCGCGAGCCCGTGGACCAGACCCCCGTGTGGCTGATGCGCCAGGCCGGGCGCTACCTGCCCGAGTACCGCGCCACCCGCGCCCGCGCCGGCAGCTTCCTGGCCATGGCCAAGACGCCGGACCTGGCCTGCGAAGTGACCCTGCAGCCGCTGGCACGGTTCCCGCTGGACGCGGCGATCCTGTTCTCCGACATCCTCACCATCCCCGATGCGATGGGCCTGGAGCTGTATTTCGTCGAAGGCGAAGGCCCGAAGTTCAAGCACCCGGTGCGCGACGCGGCGGCGATCGCCCGGCTCGGCGTGCCGGACATGGAGACCGAGCTGCGCTACGTGATGGACGCGGTGCGGGTGATCCGCCGCGAACTGGACGGCAGCGTGCCGCTGATCGGCTTCTCCGGCAGCCCGTGGACCTTGGCCTGCTACATGGTCGAGGGCGGCGGCAGCGACAACTACGCGCGGATCAAGGCGCTGGCCTTGAACGAACCGGCGGCGCTGCACCAGTTGCTGTCGGTCAACACCGACGCGGTGATCGCCTACCTGGCGGCGCAGCGCGCGGCCGGCGCGCAGGCTCTGCAGGTATTCGACACCTGGGGCGGCGTGCTCAGCCCGGCGATGTACCGCGAGTTCTCGCTGCCCTACCTGCAGCGCATCGCCCGCGAACTGCCGCGCGGTGACGGCGCCGAGCGCACCCCGCTGATCCTGTTCGGCAAGGGCAACGCACCGTATCTGGAAGAACTGGCCGCCTCCGGCGCCGAAGGCCTGGGCGTGGACTGGACCATCGACCTGGCCGATGCCGCGCGCCGCACCGGCGGCCGCGTCGCGTTGCAGGGCAATCTGGACCCGGCGACGCTGTACGGGTCGCCGGCGGCGATCGAACGTGAGGTGCAACGCGTGCTGCGCAGCTATGCCGACGGCAACGGCTCGGCGGACGGCCACGTGTTCAACCTCGGCCACGGGCTGTCGCCGGACATGCAGCCCGAGCACGTCGGCGCCCTGGTCGCCGCCGTGCAGCGGCACAGCCGTCGCGGGCAGGCATAGCGCCGCACACCGAGCCGGCGCACCCGCTGGGCGCCTTGCGTCCCTCGGATGCGAGAAGTGGCGCAACACGCGCTTCGGCCATCCTGCAGTCGGGACTGAAGTCCCTCCCACAGTGCACCCAGCCGGCTTGCTGCAAGCTCCTGTAGGAGCGGCTTCAGCCGCGACGAACGAAGTGGTGAACCCGACCGCTGCGGACACCGGTCGGGGCTGAAGCCCCTCCTACAGTGCACCCAGCCGGCTTGCCGCAAGTCCCCTGTAGGAGCGGCTTCAGCCGCGACGAACGAAGTGGTGGACCCGACGACTGCGGGCATCGGTCGGTGCTGAAGCCCCTGTGCACCCAGCCAACTCGCCGCAAGCTCCTGTAGGAGCGGCTTCAGCCGCGACGAACGAAGCAGTGGACCCGACGGGTTCGGACAACTTTGGTACTGAAGTCCCCCGGCAGAACCGAAGACAGCACCCCGCGCGACACGCCTCGATCCGCCATCGCAGCAAGACTGCCGTGTTCGCCGCACACCACAACCGCCCGCTGCTGCACGACGCCGCCACGCGATCTGCGCGATCCTATGCACCCCTCGCGTTGCCGTGCGTGCCGATGTCCGCGCCCTCCCCCGATCCGATCTCCGTTCCGAACTACCGCAGTTTCCGGCCGCTGCTGTGGCTGGTGTCGCTGGCCATCTTCATGCAGATGCTGGACGCGACCATCGTCAACACCGCGCTGCCGGCGATGGCGCGCAGCCTGGGCGAAAGCCCGCTGCAGATGCAGTCGGTGGTGTTCAGCTATGCGCTGGCGGTGGCGATGTTCATTCCCGCCTCGGGCTGGATCGCCGACCGCTACGGCACGCGCCGCACCTTCCTGGCCGCGATCGTGCTGTTCACCCTCGGCTCGCTGCTGTGCGCGGCGGCGCCGCGCCTGCCCTACCTGGTCGCCGCGCGCGTGCTGCAAGGCATCGGCGGGGCGATGCTGCTGCCGGTTGGGCGCCTGGCGGTGATGCGCTCGGTGTCGCGCGAGCAGTTCCTGAGCGCGATGAGCTTCATCGCGATCCCGGCGCTGATCGGGCCGCTGGTCGGGCCGACCCTCGGCGGCTGGCTGGTGCAGGTGGCGTCGTGGCACTGGGTGTTCCTGATCAACCTGCCGATCGGCGCGATCGGCTTCGCCGCGGCGCTGAAGGTGATGCCGGATTTCCACGGCGAGCAGCGCACCCGCTTCGACCTGATCGGCTACGCGATGCTGGCGTTCGGCATGATCGCGCTGTCGCTGGCGCTGGACGGGATTTCCGAGCTGGGCCTGCGCCATGCGTTCGTGATGCTGCTGGCCATCGCCGGCCTGGCCGCGCTGATCGGCTACTGGCTGCACGCGGCCAACGCGCCGGCGGCGCTGTTCCCGCTGCACCTGTTCAAGGTGATCAGTTTCCGCATCGGCATCCTCGGCAACCTGTTCGCGCGCGTGGGCAGCGGCAGCATGCCGTTCCTGATCCCGCTGCTGCTGCAGGTCGGCCTGGGCATGAGTCCGATGCGCGCGGGCCTGATGATGATCCCGGTGGCGCTGGCCGGCATGGCCGCCAAGCGCGCAGCGGTGAAACTGGTGGAGCGCTACGGCTATCGCCGGGTGCTGATGACCAACACCGTGCTGGTCGGCGTGGCGATGGCCAGCTTCATGCTGTTCGACGCCGGCCAGCCGCTGGGCTGGCGGCTGTTGCAGCTCGCGCTGTTCGGCGCGGTCAATTCGTTGCAGTTCACGGTCATGAACACAGTGACCCTGCGCGACCTGGACCGCGACCAGGCCAGCGCCGGCAACAGCCTGCTGTCGATGGTGATGATGCTGGCCACCGGCTTCGGCGCCGCCGCCGCGGGCAGCCTGCTGGCGGCCTTCAACGACCACCTCGGCGACAGCCACGGCGCCACCGCCGCGCTGCACGCGACCTTCGTCTGCGTCGGCGCGATCACCCTGACCTCGACCCTGATCTTCTGGCAACTGCCGGATACGCGGCCGCATCCGGACAAGGTGGAGGAAGTGGCTGAATAGCTGGGAGGCTGGGAATGGAGAATCGGGAATGGGGAATCGAAAAACAAAATCTGCCTCCCTCGCCTCTGACACTACACGCTCGCGGCGCCCTGCTTTTCCCTATTCCCGTTTCTCCATTCCCTATTCCCGGCCCCCAAGCACTGCCTCGATCGCCTCGGCCAGCATGTCTCCCGTCACCGGCTTGCGCAGGAAGCCGTCGAAGCCGGCCGCGCGGGCCTGCGGTTCGGCGTCGGCGTCGGCGCGGGCGGTGACTGCGATCAGCGGCATCTCGTAGCCGAACACGCGCAGCTGCCGCGCCAGCGCCAGGCCGTCCAGGCCGGGCAGGTCCAGGTCCAGCAAAGCCACGTCGAAGCGGTTGCCGGCCGCTTCGGTCAGCGCCGCCAGCGCATGCGCGGCATGGGTGATGTGGTGCCCGCGCGCGCTGAGCAGGCCACTGACGACTTCGGCAACAGTGGGGTCGTCCTCGACCAGCAGGATGCGCAGCGGCTGCGTCGCCGCCAGGGCCTCGCGTTCGCTGCGTGCAGCCGGATGCAGCGCTTGCGGGGTCCACGGCAGCGGCAGGTCGACGATGAAGCGGGTGCCGACGCCGAGCTTGCTGTGCAGTTCCACGCGGCCGCCCATCGCCACCGCCAGTTCCTGGCAGATCGCCAGGCCCAGGCCACTGCCGCCGTAGCGGGCGGCGGTGCGCGGGCCGTCGGCCTGTTCGAAGCGTTGGAACAGCCGCGCCTGCTGCTCGGCGTTGATGCCCGGGCCGGTATCGGCGACCTCGAAACGCACACCTCGGCTGTCGTGCAGCGGCGCGACGCGCAGCGTCACCCCGCCGTGATCGGTGAACTTGATCGCGTTGTTGAGCAGGTTCAGCAGGATCTGCCGCACCCGGGTCGCATCGCCGCTGGCGGTCACCGCCGCGGGCATCGCGTTGTCCAGGGCGAAGGCCAGGCCGCGGCTGTGCGCCATCGGCGCCATCATCGCCTCCAGTTCGCCGATCAGCTGGATCAGGTCGAACGGCTGCTGGTCCAGTTCCAAGCGGCCGGCCTCGATCCGCGCCAGGTCCAGCGCATCGTTGACCAGGCGCAGCAGGTGCGCACCGGCGCGGCGGATCGAGTCGGTATAGCCGCGCTGCTTGGGATCCAGCGGCGTGGCCAGCAGCAGTTCGCTCATGCCCAACACGCCGGTCATCGGCGTGCGCACCTCGTGGCCCAGCGTGGCTAGGAAGCGGGTCTTGGCCAGCGAGGCCTGCTCGGCCAGCTCCTGCTTGTGCAGCGCCAGTTGCCAGGCATTGCGCCGGCGCAGGCGCCGCCGGTACAGATAGGACGCCAGCCACAATGCCAGCAGCGCCAGCAAGGCCAGCCCGGCCATGCCCCAGGGGCTGCGCCACCACGGCGGCAACACGCGAAAGCGCAGCGTGGTCACCTTCGACCACACCTTGTCGGCGGTGCGCGCCTGCATTTCCAGGGTGTAGTGGCCCGATGGCAGCCGCGAGAACAGGCGCTCGCCGCTAGCGCCGACATCCACCCAGTCCGGGTCGTAGCCGCTGAGCCGGAACCGGTAGGTGTTGGCGTCGGTGTCGGAGAACGACAGCAGGCGCGCGACCACATGCAGGTCGCGGTCGCCTTCCTGCAGCGCGATGCTGCCGGCATGCAGCAGATCCAGCGCGCGCTCGCCGCGGCGCACGCCGATGCGTTCGATCACCAGCGGCGGCTGCCGCCGCGACGGCACCACCTGCGACGGCTCGAACAGCACCACCCCGTCCGGGGTGCCGCCGAGGATCTGCCCGCTGCGCGCCTGGATCAGGGTCTGGGCGCGGAATTCCTGGTTGGGCAGGCCGTCGCGCACGCCGTAGGAGCGTATCGCCTTGCTCGCCGGATCGACCCGGATCAGGCCGCGCACGCTGCTCAACCAGGCCACGCCGCTGGCATCGACCACGATGCCGTTCGGCGCCAGCGACGGGAACTCCTGCTCGGCGTCGATGCGGTCGAGCAGGCTCAGCCGCTCGCCGTCCCACAGATAGCGTTCCAGGCGGCCGAGGCTGGCCAGCCACACCACGTTGCCGTCGGTGATGGTGAAGGCGCTCAGCGGCCGCGTCGGCGCGCCCGGCACCGGCACGAAGCGCTCGCTGGTCGCGTCCCAGGCCAGCACCCCGTATTGGCCGAGCACCCAGGGCTGGCCCAGCGGGCCCGGCCGGGCATCGTCCACGGTCAGCTCCGACGGCAGCCCGTCGGCGCCCGGGGCGATGTTGCGCAGCACGTGCCCGTCCAGGTCGCGGACCTGGGCGCCGCCGAACTCGCCGAACAACCACAGGCGGCCGTCGCCGCTGAGCACCAGCCGGTCGATTTCACCGGGTATCGGCGCATCGGCGCCATCCTGCTTGCCCCAGCGCCGCACCTCGCCGCTGACCGGGTCGTAACGCAACACCGTCGCCGCGGCCGCCGCCCACACCCGGCCCTGCGCATCCTCGCCCAGCACGCGCGACCATTCGCGGCCGAACAGCGCGGTGATGTGGTGGCGCACCGCACCGGTGCCGGGATCCAGCTTGTCCAGCATGCCGCGCGTGCCCGTCAACCAGACCCCGCCATCGCGCGATGCGGCAGTCGCCATGACGTAGGGATTGCCCATCGAGTCCGGATCGTCGACCCGGTACGACAGCACCGAGAACTGCCGCCAGTTGGCCGGCAGATACCACAGGCCGGCATTGAAGCTGGCGAACCACAGATCGCCTTCGCGGTCCTCGAACGCCAGCGACCAATTGGGCTTGACCAAGCCATGCGCGGAATTGCTGTACAGCGGCACGTTGCGGATCTGCCCGACATCGCCCTCGCGGCCCAGGCCGTCCATGGTGTCGAACCAGCGATTGCCGTGGCGGTCGTGGACCAGCATCCCCAGCACGCTCTCGCTCGGCATGTTGCGCCAGTACGGCGCCACCGCGCTGCCGTCGGTGCGCAGCAGGCGCACACCGCCCTGGCTGGCCACCCACAGCGAGCCGTCGCGCTCGGGGGTCAGGCCCTGCACTTCCGGCCGCGGCAGCGCCGAGGCCGGCAGCCGTTCGAAATCGTGCCCGGTCCAGCGCGCCACGCCGCCGCGCGTCCCCACCCACAGCGTGCCGTCGGGCGTAGTCGCCAGCGAGGTCACCACCGGCGATGGCAGGCTGCGCTCGTCGCCCGGCATCGGCATGTAGCGGCTCAGTTTGCCGTCCGCCTGCAGCCGGTCCAGGCCGCCGTTGGCGGTGCCGAACCAGAGGCTGCCGTCGGGAGTGGACGCGATCGCCCAGACCGTGGCGCCGCCGATCTGTGGGTAGTTACTGCGGTCGTAATAGCGGAACGTGCGCCGGTCGGCCGAGAGCATGCCCAGGCCAGCGTTCTGGGTGCCGAACCAGACCCGGTTCTGCGCATCCACGTGCACGGTCCAGATCTTGTTGTCGCGCAGCCCGTCCTCGATCCGCCAGATGCGGTAGCCGCGCCCGTCGAAGCGCGCCAGGCCGTCGCTGCTGGCCAGCCACAGGTAGCCGAGCTGGTCTTCGGCGAAGCCGTTGATGCTGTTGGACGGCAACCCGTCGGCCACGGTCAACTGGCGCGGCTGCGGGGTCGGCGGCACCGCCGCCACGAGCGCCGTCGACCACAGCAGCAGTAGCCATCCCAAGATCCGTCTCGACCGCATCCTCGTCCCCTTGTGCATGGGCGCCGTGTCCCCCGATGCCCGCCGCCATCGTCGGCGATAAGCGCCGCCGCTGGCAACAGACGGATGGTGGGCGCGGGACTCGGGACTCGGGACTCGGGACTCGGGACTCGAAGCGTCGCACGCGTTGCCTGCGAATCCACTGCGCCGTCCGGCGAGACTTTACGCTTCGCGCGTCCCCGGTCCCGCGTCCCGAGTCCCGGCTTCAACATCCATCACTGCCCCGATCGCCTCGGCCAACATGTCGCCGGTGACTGGCTTACGCACGAAGCAGGCGAAACCGGCCGCCTTGGCGGCGGCCTCGGCCTCGCCGTCGGAACGCGCGGTGACCGCGATCAGCGGGAAGTCGTAGCCGAGCGCGCGCAATTGCCGCGCCAGCGCCAGGCCGTCCAGCGCCGGCAGGTCCAGGTCCAGCAGGCCCAGGTCGAACGTGCCCTGGGTCACTTCGGTCAACGCTTCCAGGCCATGCGCCGCGCAGGCCACATGATGGCCGCGGCTGCGCAGCAGTTCGGCCATCACCTGGGCCACGGTCGGTTCGTCCTCGACCAGCAGGATCCGCAGCGGCGCCTGGACCCGCGCCGGCAACGGCACCACCGTCGCCGCCTCGGCAGGCCGCGCCTGCCAGCGCAGCGGCAGCGTCACCCGGAAGCGCGCGCCGTGCCCGAGCCGGCTGTCGACCTGGATGCGCCCGCCCATCGCCATCGCCAGTTCCTGGCTGATCGCCAGACCCAGACCGCTGCCGCCGTAGCGGGCGGCGGTGCGCGGGCCTTCGCCCTGCTCGAAACGCTGGAACAGCCGCGCCTGCTGCTCGGCGCTGATGCCCGGGCCGGTGTCGGCGACCTCCACGCACAGCCCGTGTCCGCTGTGCAGCGGCGACACGTGCAAGGTCACCGAACCGCTGGCGGTGAACTTGATCGCATTGCCGATCAGATTGAGCAGGATCTGCCGCACCCGCACCGCGTCGCCGTTGACCGTCACCGCGCCCGGCAAGGTGTCGTGGCATTCGAAGCGCAGGCCGCGCGCCTGCGCCAGCGGCGCCATCAGGTTCACCACGTCGGCGATCAGCGCCTGCAACGCGAACGGCTGCAGGTCCAGTTGCAGGCGCCCGGCCTCGATCCGCGCCAGGTCCAGCGCATCGTTGACCAGGTGCAGCAGGTGCGTGCCGGCGCGGCGGATCGATTCGGTATAGCCGCGCTGCTTGGGATCCAGCGGCGTGGCCAGCAGCAGTTCGCTCATGCCCAGCACGCCGGTCATCGGCGTGCGCACCTCGTGCCCCAGCGTGGCCAGGAAACGGGTCTTGGCCAGCGACGCCTGCTCGGCCACTTCCTGCTTGTGCAGCGCCAGTTGCCAGGAATGCTGGCGGCGCAGGCGGCGGCGGTAGGCGCGCAGTGAGGCCAGCACCAGCAGCGCGGCGGCGGCGAGCAGCCCGGCGATGCCCCAGACGCTGCGCCACCACGGCGGATACACCCGGAACGGCAGCCGCAGCGTCGGCGACCAGGCGCCGTTGCGGGTGCGCGCCTGTACTTCGAGCACCTGCGCGCCGGCCGGCAACTGCGGCAGCGTGCGCTCGCCGGTGGCGCCGACCGCGACCCAGTCGCGATCGTAGCCGGGCAGGCGGAAACGGTAGACGATGCCTTCCGGATCGACGAACGACAGCAGCCGCGCCACCACGCGCAGATCGCGATCGTCCGGCTGCAGGGCGAAACCGCCGCTCACCGGCAGCGCCAGCAGCCGCTCGCCGCGGCGCACCTGCACGCTCTCCACGCTCAGCGTCAGCGGCACCTGCGGCGGGTCCGGCAGCCGCGTATCCAGCAGCGCCACGCTGCCATCGGCGGCGGCCGCCACCAGCACCCCGTCGGCCGCCATCAACAGCCCGCGCTTGACCACTTCCTGGCTGCTCAATCCGTTGCGGGTGCCGAACGCGCGTACCGCGGGCGTGTGCCGCGGATCGATCCGGAACAGGCCGCGGCGCGTACCCAGCCAGGCGCGTCCCTGCTGATCGACGACCAGGCCCTGCGACTCGGTCGGCGGTACGCCTTCGGCCGCCGCATAGCGATGCGCCTGCTGCCAGTGCCCGCCCTCGCGGCGCCACAGCTCGAGCCCGGACAGGCGATGCAGCCACAGGGTCTGCGCATCGGCGAAGGCGAACGACTGCACCCGTTCGCCGGCGAACTCCGGCGGGGCGCGGAACTGCCCGGCGGCGGTATCCCAATAGTGCAAGCGCTCGGCGGCCAGCCACGGCGTGCCGTCCGGCGCCAGGTCGAACGCAGCGATATCGGCGGCGGCGGCCAGGCCGCGTTGCGGACCGTGGATGTTGTCCAGCACGTGGCCGTCGGCGAGCGCGCGCACCTGCACGCCGAACCCGGGCGCGGCCACCCACAAGGTGCCGTCGGCGCGCTGGCGCAACCAGCTGTTGACGCCGATGTCGGGGGTCGCGTCGGCCGCCGACGCACGCCCCCAGCTTTTCAGCGCGCCGCCTTGAGCAGGGCCGCGCAGCAGCTGGGCGCTGCTGCCCAGCCACAGGTCGCCGGCCGTGTCTTCCAGTACCGACAGCACGCGCACGCCGGGCAGGCTGGGTGTCCACTGCGGCTTGCTCAGCTCGCCGCTGGCCGGCTGCAGCCGGTACACATTGCCACCGGTCCCGGCCAGCCACACGCCGCCGTCGCGGGCCGGCGCCAGGCCGGCATACAGGTCCGGCGCCAGGCCGTGCGCCGGCCCCAGCACCGCCAGCCGCCGCCAGCCCGGGCGCAGGTAGCCCAGGCCGCGGGTCGGCAACGACACCCACAGTCCGCCCTCCTTGTCGCGCAGCATGCTCACAACCACGTTGGCGCCGGCCACCGCCGCCTCGCCCTCGGCGATGCGCCGCAACGCGCCGTCGGCCGGCTTGTGCCACAGCCCCTGGCCGTTGCCGAGCCAATAGCCGCCGTTGCCGTCCTCGGCCATGCACAGCACCCCGCGCTGCAACGCGCCGGTCCAGTCGGCACGCTGCCAGCGGCCATCGTGGCCAAGCCGGTACAGCTCGCTGTTGGTGCTGACCCACAGGCCGTCGGACAGCGCGATCACCGCCGCGACCTTCTGCGGCGCATCCGTGGGACCGGGCAGGCGGTAGGCGCTGGCGCGCTTGCCGTCGTAGCGCACCATGCCCTTGAAGGTGCCGATCCACAGCACCCCGGCCGCATCGAAGCCCAGGCCGACGATCGCGCCGTCGAGCATCGCATCGACCTCGCTGTCGCCGGCCTGGATGCGCTGCACGCGCCCGTCCGCGGGCACCCGATACAGCCCGCCGGCATAGGTGCCGAACACTACCTCGTCGCCGCGGCTGGCGATCGCGAACACCTCGTCGCTGCGCATCGCCGGTTGCGTGGCCATGTTGAAATGGCGGAACCCGCGGCGCGCGACATCGAGCATGCTCAGGCCACCGCCTTCGCAGGCGACCCACACCCGGTTGCGCGCATCGATGTGCAGTTCCTGCACGTAGTTGCAGCGCAGCGACTGCGGATCGTCCGGGTCGTGGCGCCAGATGCGGAATTCGCGCCCGTCGTAGCGGGCCAGGCCATCGCCGCTGGCGATCCACAGGTAGCCGTCGCGGTCCAGCGCCAGCCGCGAGATCTCGCTGGACGGCAGCCCATGCTCGGCGCCCAGCACGCGGAACCGCGGCAGCTCCGGCACCGCCGCCAGCGCACTGGCGCAGCAACCGGCCAGCAACAGCAGCAGCCAGGCGAGCGTCCAGCCGCGGCGCAGGCGTCGAGGACATGGAATTTGCATCGACATCGGCTCCGGCGGCAGTGAACGATCGGCGGCGGATGAACACCGGCGCACTGCCGGGGCCGGCCGCAGACAGCGCGACCGCTCCGTGCCGCCTTGATGCGGCAGCGTTCTTATACCGCGGGGGGCCGCAAAATCCCACCCGCCGCGTCACGCAACGAACCATTGCGCCGCGCGCTGGCGCAAGCGCCACGGACTGCGCCTAGAATCCCGGCTACTCCTTCTGCCTGGCCCACCCATGCTCCAGCGCTGCCTGATCGCCCTGCTGCTGACCCTGCCGACCGCCGCACTGGCCGCCCCGGCGCAGTACGCGCTGGACCCGGTGCACACCCGCGTGCTGTTCGCGATCGAGCACGCCGGCTTCTCCAAGGCGCTGGGCACCGTGTCCGGCAGCACCGGCACGCTGGTGTTCGACCCGGACGACTGGCGCAGCGCGCGGCTGGACGCGCGGGTGCCGCTGCAGCGCCTGGACCTGGGCGACGACAAATGGAACCGCGCCGCGCTGGCGCACAACCTGGTCGACGGCGAGCATTTCCCCGAGGCGCGCTTCGTCTCCACCCGGATCGAACCGATCGACGCCACCCACGCCAAGGTGTTCGGCACGCTGACCCTGCACGGGGTCAGCCGCGAGATCGCGCTGGACGTGACCCTCAACGCGCTGAAGCGGCATCCGCTGCCGCCGTTCCGCCGCACCGTGGGCTTTTCCGCCACCACCACGCTGCAGCGCGCCGACTTCGGCATCGCCGCCTGGCCGTCGGTGATCGGCGCCACGGTCGAACTGCGCATCGAGGCCGAGGCCACCCGCGACGGCCGCGCCGACGCCGACCCGCCGCCGGCGGATACGCCCGCCGCCGACACCCCCACTCCGCCGCCCAGCCCCAGCCAGGAACCCACGCCATGACCGCCAAGAACACCGCCGAGCGTTGGGGCGGCGTCAGCCAGACCCTGCATTGGCTGATCGCCGCCTTGATCCTGCTGCTGGGCGTGGTCGGCCTGACCATGGGCGAGCTGCCGAAGACGCCCAAGTACTTCTGGGTGTACACCGCGCACAAGTCGCTCGGCCTGACCGTGCTGGCGCTGGTGATCGCGCGCCTGGGCTGGCGCCTGTATGCCGGCGCGCCCAAGCCGGTGCCGGGCACGCCTAGCTGGCAGGAACGCATCGCCAGCGCCACCCATGTGCTGCTGTACGTGCTGATCTTCGCCATGCCGCTGTCCGGCTGGCTGTACGACTCGACCAGCGGCCTGCGTCCGTTCCGCTGGTTCGGCCTGGTCGCCGTGCCCAAGCTCAGCGCGCCCGACGCGCACCTGCGCGACCTGTCGCATGCGCTGCACGAATGGGGCTTCTGGATCCTGATCGCGGTGGTGCTGGCGCATGCCGGCGCCGCCTTCTACCACCACCTGTTCCAACGCGATGCCACCCTGGCGCGGATGTTGCCGCGCGGCTGGCTAACCCCCAAATCCTGAGGAGTTCCATCATGTCGTCCCGTTTCGCCTCCCCCGCCGCCGTTGCCGCCAGCCTGGTGGCGATGCTCGCCGCCGCCCCCGCGTTCGCCGCCGATTACGTGCAGGCGCCGGGCTCGAGCCTGGTGTTCGCCAGCAAGTACGACGGCGAAGTGTTCACCGGCCAGTTCCCCGGCTTCGACACCAAGCTCAGCTTCGACCCGGCCAACCTGGCCAGCGCCAAGCTCGACGTGGCGATTCCGCTGGCCGGCGCCAAGAGCGGCAATGGCGACCGCGACTCCACTTTGCAGGGACCTGACTTCTTCAACGTGGCCAAGTTCGCCACCGCCCACTACCGCGCCGACAAGTTCCGTTCGCTGGGCAACAACCAGTACGCCGCCGACGGCATTCTGGAACTGCGCGGCGTGTACAAGCCGGTGACCCTGACCTTCACCTGGACCCCCGGCGCGCAGCCGGTGCTGGCCGGCAAGGCCACCGTCAAGCGCCTGGACTTCGGCGTCGGCGGCGGCGACTGGGCCGATACCAAGACCATTCCCAACGAAACCGCGATCAGCACCAAGGTCGTGTTCAAGGCGAAGTGATTCGCCACCGGCCGCTGCGGCACGCGGCCACTGGGCGGCGGATTCCCTCGTCGGGTCCGCCGCTTTTTTTGTGCCTGGACGGGCGCAGCGCGCGGCGAGGCGCATGCCTTTGGCCGATGCGTGGCAGGAACTGGGCCTGCAGCACGCTATCGCCACCGCGTACCCGCGAAACCTGGCCTCGCTGCGCGTATTGCGCAAGGCCTGCATGCATTCGGCGCCCCCGCCCGGACAGCGACGGCACGGTGATCTGCTATTTCGCATGGCAAGCGCACGCATCGCCAGCAAGCGAGGATCTGCACGGCGTCGCGTCTGCCGTCTGGCAACAGGCCGATCGCAAGGCGTAGCTTCGCCGCAACGCGGAATCGCTCGACTGCGGATCATCGCCGCAGCGCGTCGCCTGCGCGCCGCTTGAATCGGAACTGCTCAGTCCTGCAGCGTCAGCCAGTCCGCCACCCGACGCACATCGAACGGCCACCCCAGCTCGCGCCCGCCGGCGTCGCGCAGCACCGGCACCCGCTCGCCGTAGCGCGCCTCCAATGCCGGGTCGCCGTCGATGAAAACGCTTTCCAGGTCGCCCACGCGCGCCTGCGCCAAGACCAGCAGGGCCTGGTCGCACAGGTGGCAGTCGTCGCGCTGGTACAGGGTCAGGGACATGGCCGCGGCTCCGATGCTGCGTTGCGGGCGTGCGCAATGCGCCAGGGGCATAGAATAGACGGTCTTTGGCCTTCCACCTCTCCGGCACGTATGGCTGTCAGCACCTTCGACCTGTTCAAGATCGGCATCGGGCCGAGTTCCTCGCACACCGTGGGGCCGATGCGTGCGGCCGAGCGCTTCGTGCACCGCTGGCTGCTGGATCCGGGCCGGCTCGGCGAGGTGGTGCGGATCCGCGCCGAAGTGTTCGGCTCGCTGGCACTGACCGGGCGCGGCCACGGCACCGACAAGGCGGTGCTGCTGGGCCTGGAAGGCCAGCGTCCGAACCTGATCGACCCGGACATCATTCCGAGCACGCTGGAGCGCATCCGCGGCAGCAAGCGTATCAACCTGATGGGCCAGCACAGCATCGCCTTCGACGAGAAGCGCGACCTGGCGCTGAACAAGCGCCAGAAGCTGCCATACCACACCAACGGCATGCGCTTCACCGCCTACGCCGCCGACGACGAAGTGATCGCCACGCGCGACTACTACTCGGTCGGCGGCGGCTTCGTGGTCAACCAGGACGACGCTGCCGACGACCGCATCGTCGCCGACGAAACGCCGCTGCCGTACCCGTTCAAGAGCGGCGACGAGCTGCTGGCGCAGGCCGCGCGCAGCGGCCTGAGCATCGCCGCGCTGATGTTCGAGAACGAGAAGTGCTGGCGCAGCGAGGACGAGATCCGCGACGGCCTGCGCGAACTGTGGAACGCGATGCAGGCCTGCGTGGCGCGCGGCATCCGCGAGGAAGGCACGCTGCCCGGCGGCCTGCACGTATCGCGCCGCGCGCCGGCGCTGTACCGCGAGCTGTCGTCCAAGCCGGAAGCGGCGATGCGCGATCCGCTGACCACGCTGGACTGGGTCAACCTGTACGCACTGGCGGTCAACGAAGAGAACGCCGCCGGCGGGCGCGTGGTCACCGCACCGACCAACGGCGCCGCCGGGATCATTCCGTCGGTGCTGCACTACTTCGACCGTTTCTGCCCGGGCAGCGACGAGCAGCGCATCTTCGACTTCCTGTTGACCGCCGCGGCGATCGGCATCCTGTACAAGGAAAACGCCTCCATCTCCGGCGCCGAAGTCGGTTGCCAGGGCGAAGTCGGCGTGGCCTGCTCGATGGCCGCCGGCGGCCTGGTCGCCGCGCTCGGCGGCAAGCCGGGGCAGATCGAGAACGCCGCAGAGATCGGCATGGAACACAACCTCGGCCTGACCTGCGACCCGATCGGCGGGCTGGTGCAGATCCCGTGCATCGAGCGCAATGCGATGGGCGCGGTGAAGGCGATCAACGCCAGCCGCATGGCCATGCGCGGCGACGGCAAGCACAAGGTATCGCTGGACAAGGTGATCCGGACCATGCGCGACACCGGCCGCGACATGCAGGACAAGTACAAGGAAACCAGCCGCGGCGGGCTCGCAGTGAACGTGATCGAGTGCTGAGATGATGCTGCCGGCGTGCCGTCCATGTCCGAGCGGATCGTACCGCTGCGGCGCATGCCTGGGCCACGTCGGCGCGCGCAGTCGGACCGAGCGCAACGCCGGCACGGCGACGCGGCATGGGCTGCGCGCCACCGCGCCCCGCGGGTCGGTCCTGCCTGGATGACAGGCCTTGCGGCCGTCGCGATCGACGACGCCGCGCAGGCTTTTGTTGCGGTACGGATAAAGATCGGCGCGCCTGCGCCGATAGCGACACTGACGATCCGCCGAGCCGGCACTGGAATGCCCTTGCAGTCCCACCCCGCTTCCTGGTGCACCTGTGCGCTAAAGCTGGCCATGCTCTTTGCAGCGTGGATCTCGCTCGTGCCGACGGCGGCCGCGTTGCAGCCGGACAAGCAGTTCAACCACTACGAACGCCAAGGCTGGGGCCTGGAACAAGGGCTGCCGCAGCTGAGCGTGCAGGCCTTCGCGCAGGACCGGCAGGGCTATCTGTGGATCGGCACGATGGGCGGGCTGGCGCGCTTCGACGGCGTGCGCATGACCACCTTCGGCGAGAAAGCCCCGGCCAACCTGCCTGGCCCGTGGATCAAGGCCCTGCAGGTGGACCCGCGCGGCGACCTGTGGATCGGCACCTACCGCGGCCTGTCGCGCTACCGCGACGGCCGCTTCAGCAACCTGCTGCCGCAGGATCCGCAAGCCGCGCTGCTGAACATCGAAGCGATCGCGGTCGACGCGCAAGGCACGGTGCTGGTCGCCGCGCAGGACGGCGTCTACGCCGTGGTCGGCGACAGCCTGCGCCTGCGTCATCGCATCGCCGACGGCGCCTATGCGCTGCTGCCGCGCGGCGGCGAGTTGTGGGTCGGCACGCGCGGCGCCGTGCTGCGCTTTGCCGAAGGCGACGAGGAACCGCTGCCGCTGCCGGCCGACGCGCACGCCGCGCCGGTGCGGCAACTGCTGGACGCGCAGGGACGGCTGTGGGCCGGCAGCCGCGACGGCCTGCTGTTCCGCCGCGACGGCCGCTGGCAGCGGCTGCCTGGCGACCCGGCGGTGACCCGGCGCGCGGTGGAAGCGCTGTTCCAGGACAGCGACGGCAACCTGTGGGTGGGCCTGCCCGGCTATCTGCTGCGCGTGCGCGACGGCGACATCGTCGAGCGATACACGGAAAGCGACCAGGACGCCGGCGCCAGCGCGATCTTCGAGGACCGCGAGCGCAACCTGTGGCTGGGCAGCCGCTGGAAGGGCGCGACCCGGCTGTGGAACGGCTGGACCCGTCGCTACAGCAGCTACGAAGGCCTGAGCGACCCGCTGGTGTGGACACTGGCGCGCGATCCCGATGGCTCGCTGTGGGTCGGCACCGGCAACGGCCTGGAGCGGCTGCGCGCCGGCCGCTATCAGCAGGTGCTGCGCCGCGAGCAACTGCCCGCCGATGTTCCCTACACCCTGCTCGCCGAACCCGGCCAACTGTGGATCGGCACCCGCCGCGGCGCGCTGCTGTACCGCGACGGGCGCGCCAGCGAGCCGCCGCTGCTGGCACCCCTGCACGAACTGCAGGTCAGCGGCATCGTCCGCGATCGCGCGCAGCGGCTGTGGTTCGCCACCAGCGATGGCCTGTTCCGCAGCGACGGCGCGCGCCTGCAGCGCTACGGCAACGACGAGGGCCTGCGCGACCCGCGCGTGCGCCTGATCCACGAAACCCGCGCCGGCCGCCTGCTGATCGGCTCCCAGGCCGGCCTGTACGAACTGCGCGGCGAACGCCTGCTGCCGCTCGCCGAGGCCGGCTCGGCACTGGCCGACGCCGACGTCACCGCGATCCACGAACTGCCCGGCGGGCAGTGGGTGATCGGCACCCTGTCCGACCAGCTGTGGGTGTTCGACGGCAAGCGCTGGACCATGTTCGACGAACACGACGGGCTGCCGGCCAACGCCGCGTTCTTCATCGCCGACGACGGCCATGGCAGCCTGTGGGTGGCCGGCCTGCGCGGCGTATACCGGATGCCGCTGGCGAGCCTGCTCAAGCGCATCGAGGTGCCGAGCACGCCACTGCAGGCCGAACTGCTGCTCAACGAGCGCGGCCAGCGCCACGGCGGCGTGCAGGGCCTGTGCTGCAACGGCGCCGGCAACGGCAAGGGCTTCATCGACAACGGCACGCTGTGGCTGCCCAGCCGCGACGGCGTGGTGACCATGGACACCGCCGGCATCGTCAAGAATCCGGTCGCGCCGCAGCCGGTGGTGGAAAGGATCCGCGCGCAGGGTCGCTGGATGGCGCCGCAGGCGCTGCGCGACACGCCGCTGCCGGCGCAGGCGCGCGACCTGGATTTCGAGTTCACCGCGGCCTCGTTCCAGGCCCCGGAGAACGTGGAACTGCGCTACCGCCTGGTCGGCTACGACACCCAGTGGCGCAGCCTGGACGACATCCGCCAGCGCGTGGCCAGCTATACCAACCTGCCCGGCGGCGACTATGTGTTCGAGGTCAGCGGCAGCAACAACGCCGGCGTCTGGGCGCAGGCGCCGGCGCGGTTGCCGCTGCGGATCCGGCTGCGCTTCCAGGAGACGCTGTTCTACAAGCTGCTGCTGGGGTTGGGCGTGCTGGCGCTGGCGCTGGCGCTGCTTGGCATCGCGCGCGTGGTCAACCAGCGCCAGCGCGCGACGCTGGAACGGCAGGTGCGCCAACGCACCGAGGCGCTGCAGGCGGCCAACCAGCGCCTGCAGGAAGCCAGCTTCACCGACGACCTGACCCAACTGCGCAATCGCCGCTACCTGTCGCTGCACATCCCCAGCGACATCGCGCTGTACCGGCGCATGGCCGCCAACGACCAGGACATGCTGTCCTCGGGCATGCTGTTCGCGCTGATCGACATCGACCATTTCAAGGCGATCAACGACAGCGGTGGCCACCACACCGGCGACGCGGTGCTGCAGCAGATGGCGCAGCTGCTGGTCAAGCTGACCCGCGAAAGCGACTACGTGGTGCGCTGGGGCGGCGAGGAATTCCTGCTGGTGCTGCGCTCGGCGCCGCGCGAGAACCTGACCGTGGCCGCCGAGCGCCTGTGCCGCTCGATCGCCGCGCACAGCTTCGCGCTCGAGCACGGCCGCCACAGCCAGGTCACCTGCTCGATCGGCCTGGCCGAATTTCCGTTCGTGCACGATCCCGACAGCCGCCTGGGCTGGGAGCAGCTGCTGATCCTCGCCGACCGCGCGCTGTACCAGGCCAAGGCCAAGGGTCGCAACGGCTGGGCCGCGTACCGGCCGGTGCTGGGCACGCAGGCCGAGCAGGTGTTGGCGGCACTGCAGGAGCCGGCCGAGCGCATGCAGCACCACGCCTGCCTGAACCTGGTGCACTCGCGCTGCTGAAGCGCGTTGACGCGGCCCGTGCATGGCCCGGGCTAGAGTCGCGGCATCCCCGCACTCGCTCCAGCCCGCATGCGCCGACACTCGCTCCTTGCCGCGCTCGCCGCCGCGCTCCTGCTGCCGCCCTGCCACGCCGCCACGCCCGCGCCGCGCTATGGCGCGCAATTGGAAGGCTTCGACTATCCGTATCCGGTCGCGCGCTACGACTTCGCCTCGCAGCGCCAGCCGTTGCAGATGGCCTACCTGGACGTGGCCGCGACCGGCACGCCGAACGGCCAAACGGTCGTGCTGCTGCACGGCAAGAACTTCTGCGCGGCGACCTGGGAGTCGGCGATCGCCGCGCTGGTCGCCGCAGGCTACCGGGTGATCGCGCCGGACCAGATCGGCTTCTGCAAGTCGAGCAAGCCGCAGGCCTACCAGTTCTCCTTCGCACAACTGGCGGCCAACACCCATGCGCTGCTGCAACACGCCGGGGTCACCCGGGCGGTGTTCGTCGGCCATTCGATGGGCGGCATGCTCGCCGCGCATTACGCCCTGCAGTATCCGCAGGACGTGAGCCGGCTGCTGCTGGTCAACCCGATCGGGCTGGAGGACTGGAAGGCGGCCGGGGTGCCGTGGCGCAGCGTCGACGACTGGTACGCGAAGGAACGCAAGACCGATGCCGCTTCGATCAAGCAGTACCAGCAGAACGTCTACTACGGCGGGCACTGGAAGCCCGAGTACGACCGCTGGGTGACGATGCAGGCTGGGCTGTATGCCGGCCCCGGCCACGAACGCGTGGCCTGGAACCAGGCGCTGACCTCGGACATGGTGTTCAACCAGCCGGTGGTGCAGCAGTTCGCGCAACTCCGCGTGCCGACCACGCTGTTCATCGGCCAGCGCGACCGCACCGCGATTGGCAAGGACCTGGCGCCGCCGGCGCTGGCCAGGACCCTGGGCGACTATCCGGCGCTGGGCAAGCGTGCCGCGGCGGCGATTCCCGGCGCGACGCTGGTCGAATTCGCCGACCTGGGCCACTCGCCGCAGGTCGAAGCGCCGCAACGCTTCAACGCCGCGCTGCTGCAGGCGCTGGCCGCGCCGAGCGCCGCACCGAACGCGGCGCCGTAGCGGCGCAGCGGATGCCGGCGCCTCAGCGCACCGCGATGCGCAGCACGTCGTCGAGCAAGGCCGCCGCGGTCACTTCGGCACCGGCGCCCGGCCCCTGGATCAGCAACGGCTGCTGCAGGTAGCGGTCGCTGTGGATGGCGACGCGGTTGTCGGTGCCGGCGCCGCTGGCCAACGGATGCGCCATCGGCAGTTCACGCAGTCCCACCGACGCGCCATGCGCATCGAAGCGGCCGACGAAACGCAGGCAGGCACCGTTCGCGCGCGCCTGCGCCAAACGCGCCGCCAGCGGCGCATCCAGCGCCGACAACGCCGCATCCACGTCGCGCGGTGCCGCCGCGGCCAGCGCCGCCGGCAGCAGCGAATCGACCTGCACCTGCTCGGCGCGCAGCGACAGCCCGGCCGCGCGCGCCAGGATCAGCAGCTTGCGGCGCACGTCCTCGCCGGACAGGTCCTCGCGCGGATCCGGCTCGGTATAGCCCGCCGCTGCGGCCTCGCGCACGCAGTCGGAGAACGCGCGGCTGCCGTCGTAGCGATGCAGCAGCCACGCCATCGAGCCGGACAGCACGCCTTCCACCGCGTGGATATGGTCGCCGCCGGCAGACAGCGCGCGCAGGCTGCTCAGCAACGGCAGGCCCGCGCCGACCGTGGCGCTGTCGCCGTAGTGCGCGCCGGCGGCATGCCGCGCGGCATGAATCTGTTCGGCGCGCGCCAACGCCGCGCCCTGGCCGAGCTTGTTCGCGGTCACCACATGCACCCCGCGCGACAGCCACTCGGCATGCCGCTGCGCCACCGCTTCGCTGGCGGTGGCATCGACCACGATGTCGCCGGCACGCAGGTCGGCCGGTTGCGGCGCGCTGTCGCCACGCGCGGCGGCATTGGCTACGGCCAGTGCCTGCGCCGGTGCTTGCCCGCATTCCTGCAGGATGCGCGAATTGGCCAGCCAGGCGAACGCCGGCAAGCCCGGGCGACGCTGCTGCAACACCTGGTAGCGCGCGACGAAGGCGCGTCCGACCGTGCCGGTACCGAGCAGACCGAGCCGCGGCAGTGCGGCATCGGCCGCCCGCGCCGGCGCCGGCGCTATTGCGTCAGCGACGCTGCTGTTCACGCGTCCACCCGTTTGCGCGCCACCGCCTCGCCCGCCTGCTGCGCACGCAGCAGACCGGCCTGCAGGTCGGCGATCAGGTCCTCGCTGGACTCGATGCCTACCGACAACCGCAGCAGGCCATCGCTGATGCCGGCGTTGGCGCGCGCTTCGGCAGTCATCGCCGCGTGCGTCATCGACGCCGGATGCGCAATCAGGCTCTCCACCCCGCCCAGCGACTCGGCCAGGGTGAAATAGCGCAGGCCATCGACGAAGGCGCGCACCTCGGCCTCGCCGCCGGCCAGCTCGAAGCTGATCATCGCGCCGAAACCGGTCTGCTGCCGCGCCGCCACCGCATGCCCCGGATGCGTGGCCAGGCCCGGGTAATAGACCTGGTTGACCGCGGCATGCCCGTCGAGCAGCGCCACCACCGCCTGCGCATTTTCCTGGTGCACGCGCAGCCGCGCATCCAGCGTGCGCAGGCCGCGCAGGGTCAGGAACGCATCGAACGGCGACCCGGTCAGGCCCAGCGCGTTGGCCCACCACACCAACTGCTGGTGCAGTTCGGCGGTGGCGGCGATCACCGCGCCGCCGACCACGTCGCTGTGGCCATTGACGTACTTGGTGGTGGAATGGATGACCAGATCGGCGCCGAAGGCGATGGGCTTCTGCAGCGCCGGCGACAGGAAGGTGTTGTCGACCACCGCCAGCGCGCCGGCCTTGTGCGCGGCATCGATGACGAAGCGCAGATCGGTGATGCGCAGCAGCGGATTGGACGGAGTTTCGATCAGCACCAGCTGCGGCGACTGCGCCAGCGCATCGGCCAGCGAGCGCGGGTCGGTCAGGTCGGCGGTGATCAGCTCGAAATGGCCCTTCTTGGCCAGCGCGTTGAACAGGCGCCAGCTGCCGCCGTACGCGTCGTGCGGCACCACCAGCTTGTCGCCCGGCTGCAGCAGCGCGTTCAGCACCAGGTTGATCGCGCCCATGCCGGTGGCGGTGATCACGCCGCCGGCGCCGCCTTCCAGCTCCGCCAGCGCTTCGCCGAGCAGGTCGCGGGTCGGATTGCCGCTACGGGTGTAGTCGTACTGGCGCTTGTTGCCGAAGCCGTCGAAGCTGAAGTTCGACGACAGCACGATCGGCGGGGTCACCGCACCGTAGGCGGTATCGCGATCGATGCCGGCGCGCACCGCGGCGGTGGCGGCGCTACAGGGCAGATCGTTGTCGTGGGCAGTGCTCATGCGGTAGCTCCGGTGGGGCGAAGGGCGGTGGCGAGGATCGCGTCGATGCGGTCGGTTTCTTTCAGGAAGGCGTCGTGGCCGTACGGCGAACGCAGCACGCGCAGGCTGCCGCGCGGGCCCAGCCCTTCGACCAGGGTGACCAGGTCGGCCAGCGGCACCAGGCGGTCGCCTTCGACCGCGACCACCACGGTGGGCACGGCGACGGCGGCCGGGTCGATGCGGTGCAGGTCGATGGATTCGGACAGGCGCAGATAGGCGTTGACCTGGGTGCGCGCCACGTACTGCGCGCCGGCGGCATCCAGGTAGTCCTCGGCGGCGACGCGGACGCGGCCGTTGATCACTTCCGGCGGCGCATCGAAGCGCTCGCCGAACTCTTCCGGGGTGCGGTAGCTGAGCATCGCGAACTGCCGCGCCAGCGACAGCCCGTGGCTCTCGGCGCACTGCAACTGGCCCAGCGCCACCGCGCGGCGCTGCAGCGCGCGCCACGCCGCAGCATACGGATGCGCGCGGTGCGCGCCGCTGACCGCGACCAGCTTCAGCAAGCGCTGCGGATGCCGCACCGCCAGTTGCAGTCCGACCAGCGCGCCGTAGGAATAGCCGACGAAGCCGTGCAGTTGGGCGATGCCCAGCGCATCCAGCAGCGCGGCGATCGCATCGGCCTGATCGGCGCTGTCGATCGGCGCGTCCAGGCTGCCGTCGGCGCCGATGAAATCGTATGCCAGCAGCCGCCGCTGGCTCGGGTCCAGCGCCCGCCCCGGCCCGACCAGGCCTTCGGCCCAGCCCTTGTCGGGGAAGCTCGCGTTGGCGGCGAGATGGCGATGCGCGGAGATGCCGCCAGCGACGAACACCACCGGCGCGTCCACCGGGCCGCTCAGTTCGTAGCGCAGGCGCAACAGCTGCACGCCGGCGTGGCGCAGCGGCAGCGCCACCGCCACTTCGCCGCGCATCGCGATCACGCCATCGGCGGCCGGCGCAACGGCGGCGGCATAGCGGTCCAGCGGCACATTCACAGCAAGGGGGCGGTTTGGCGTATTCACGAGGCTCATGGCGGTATCCGGGGAGGAACGGCCATCGAGCTTCGCGGAGCTCGCGTTCGACGTGCGGAAGGCACGAATCGAACCATCTTTCGGCGGACGCGGTGGTCCCCGCAGGATTTGGCACCTACACGGTCGCTTGCGCGTCCGCTGGCTGCCCCGGCATCAAAGGGCCTGTCCCTCCGCCGGTCTCGATGGTGACCCCACGATGCCAGCGTTTTTCGGCGATGTCAAATCTCTTTATTCGGATGGAGCGATATAAGGAAGCCGGGATCGCGACTGCCGCATACTCCGCACCGCCACGGCGCTCCCCCACGCCGGCGCCAGGAGCTCCGATGCCCGGCCAGTGCCCGGCCCCCGCCACCGTCCACGACGTCGCTGCGTTCCGCGCCGCGCCGCGCTGGCCGCTGCTGATCGCCTGTGCGCTGGGTGTCGCGTCCACCCCAGGCGCAGCCGGAACGCTATATGCGTGGAAGGACGCCAACGGCATCGCCCACTACGGCGACCACGTGGCCGATCCGCAGCGCGCTGCGGCGCCCGAACCGCCGCCGACGCCGGCGAGCGCCGAGCTGCCGCTGGCGCAGTTGCGCCTGGATGGCCAAGCTCCACGGCAACAGGCCTGGGCCGACAACCGCCTGGACGGGCCGCTGCAGGTGCAACTGCGCTCCCGCCACGCCGACAACCTCGCCGCGGTCCCGGCACTGCCGCTGCGCGCGATGCTGCCTGCCCGCGGCAGCGCCCTGCTGTCGCGGCTGTACGCCAGCGACCCGCGCTACGCCAGCCCGTTCGACCTGGTGCTGGAGGCCGTACCCGGCGACCCGGCCGCCAAACCGCAGGACGCCTTGTACCAGTTGCCGTTTGCTGCGGCGCCGGTGCGCGTGGACCAGGGCGCGGGCGGCCACTTCAGCCACCACGACGCGCAGAACTACTACGCGCTGGATTTCGCCCTGGCCGAAGGCACCCCGGTCCTGGCCGCGCGCGCCGGCACTGTGATGCAGGTGGAAGCGGGTTTCGCCGAGGCCGGACTGGACCGCGAGACCTTCGGCGGCCGCGCCAACTTCGTGCGCATTCTGCACGCCGACGGCAGCATGGCGCTGTATGCGCACCTGGCGCCGCACGGCGTGGCGGTGCATGCAGGCCAGCGCGTCGCCGCCGGACAACGCCTCGCGCTGTCCGGCAACACCGGCCTGAGCACCGCGCCGCACCTGCACTTCGCGGTACAGGTCAACCGCGGCATGCGCCTGGCGTCGATCCCGTTCCGCATGGCCGGCGCGCTCGGCGAACTCAAATTGCCGCGCAGCGAGGACGCCGCGGACGGCGCGCGACCCGTGCCCGGCGCCGCGGCGCTATAATTGCGCTCTTCCCTGTAGCCGTGATCGCCCAGTGGGCGCCGTTGCCATGTCCGATGTTGCCCAGGAAGCTGCGCGCCGCCGCACCTTCGCCATCATTTCCCACCCCGACGCCGGCAAGACCACGCTGACCGAAAAGCTGCTGCTGTTCGGCGGTGCGATCCAGATGGCCGGTTCGGTCAAGGGCCGCAAGGCCGCGCGCCATGCGACCTCCGACTGGATGGCGCTGGAAAAGGAGCGCGGCATCTCGGTGACCTCGTCGGTGATGCAGTTCCCGTACGAAGGCAAGATCATCAACCTGCTCGACACCCCCGGCCACGCCGACTTCGGCGAGGACACCTACCGCGTGCTGACCGCGGTGGACTCGGCGCTGATGGTGATCGACGTGGCCAAGGGCGTGGAAGAACGCACCATCAAGCTGATGGAAGTGTGCCGGCTGCGCGACACGCCGATCATGACCTTCATCAACAAGCTCGACCGCGAAGGCAAGGAACCGATCGACCTGCTCGACGAAGTGGAGACCGTGCTCGGCATCCAGTGCGCGCCGGTGACCTGGCCGATCGGCATGGGCCAGCGCCTGAAGGGCGTGGTGCACCTGATCAGCGGCGAAGTGCATCTGTACGAACAGGGCCGCAACTTCACCCGCCAGGACTCGACCATCTTCCCGTCGCTGGACGCGCCCGGCCTGGCCGAGCGGATCGGCGCGCAGATGCTGGCCGAACTGCGCGAGGAACTGGAGCTGGTGCAGGGCGCCAGCCATGCGTTCGACCTGGACGCCTACCGCGCCGGCAAGCAGACCCCGGTGTTCTTCGGCTCCGGCGTCAACAACTTCGGCGTGCAGCCGTTGCTGGACTTCTTCGCCGAGCATGCGCCGCCGCCGCAGGCGCATGCCACCACCGGCCGCCCGGTGCAGCCGACCGAGGAAAAGCTGACCGGTTTCGTGTTCAAGATCCAGGCCAACATGGATCCGCAGCACCGCGACCGGGTCGCGTTCATGCGCATCTGCTCGGGCCGCTTCAGCGCCGGCATGAAGACCCTGCATGTGCGCACCGGCAAGGACACCAAGCTGGCCAACGCGCTGACCTTCATGGCCAGCGACCGCGAGATCGCCGCCGAAGCCTACCCCGGCGACGTCATCGGCATCCACAACCACGGCACCATCTCCATCGGCGACACCTTCACCGAGGGCGAGGCGCTGTCGTTCACCGGCATTCCCAACTTCGCCCCGGAACTGTTCCGCCGCGCGCGGCTGCGCGACCCGCTCAAGCTCAAGCAACTTCAGAAGGGCCTGGCGCAGCTGTCCGAGGAAGGCGCCACCCAGTTCTTCCGCCCGCTGATGAGCAACGACCTGATCCTGGGCGCGGTCGGCGTGCTGCAGTTCGAAGTGGTCGCCTACCGGCTCAAGGACGAATACGGCGTGGATGCCAGCTTCGAGCCGGTCGGCGTGGTCACCGCGCGCTGGGTGCACTGCGACAACGCCAAGAAGCTGGAGGAATTCCGCGAGAAGAACGCGATGAACCTCGGCATCGACGGCGCCGGCGAGCTGGTCTACCTGGCGCCGACCCGGGTCAACCTGCAGTTGGCGCAGGAACGCGCGCCGGACGTGCGCTTCGCCGCGACCCGCGAGCACGCGCACAGCGTCGCGCTCGACTGACGCCAGAAACTGACGCCGCAAGCGCGCGGCGTGAACCGCGCGCCAATTGCTGCATCGCAACGGATGCGAACCGCTCGCAATTGCGGTACCGTTTCGGGCCATGGAAGCAGACCCGCGCTCTTCGCTCATGAACGCAGACGCGCCGCCTTCGACGGACTGGCGCGACGAACTCGCCAGCGCGCTGACCCACGGCCTGGGCGCAGTCGCCGCACTGGCCGGCAGCTCGGTGCTCATCACCCTGGCCGCGATCTACGGCGACGGCTGGCAACTGGCCGGCGCCATCGTGTTCGGGGTCGCCTTGCTGCTGCTGTACACCGCCTCCACGCTTTATCACGCCATTCCGCATCCCGGCGCCAAGGCGCGGCTGCAGGTGCTGGACCACTGCGCGATCTACGTGCTGATCGCCGGCACCTACACGCCGTTCACCCTGATCGGCCTGCGCGGCCCCTGGGGCTGGGGCCTGTTCGCAGCGATCTGGACCATCGCCCTGGCCGGGGTGATCTTCAAGCTGTTCTTCACCGGCCGCTTCCGGCTGCTGTCGACCATCCTCTACCTGGCCATGGGCTGGCTGATCGTGGTGGCGATCGAGCCGCTGCTGCACTCGGTCGATGTGCCGACCCTGTGCTGGCTGCTGGCCGGCGGCCTGTTCTACACGCTGGGCACCTACTTCTACCAGCGCGACACGGTGCGCTACTTCCATGCGATCTGGCACCTGTTCGTGCTCGCCGGCAGCGTCTGCCATTTCGTCGCGGTGACCGGGCAAGTGCTGTAGACCGGTTTGCTGGAGGGCACCCTTTCGCACCCTGTGCACGCACGCCGCCTAGTATGGCGAGATGGATCGCGAACCCACTTCTGTGTCACGTGGCCGGCGCCGTTCCTGGCCCTGGCGCCGCCCCGACGGCCGCTTGCGGCGTTGGCCGCTGGTCCTCGGCGCACTGGTGCTGGTGCTGCTGGTCGTCATTCTGATATTCGACTGGAACTGGTTCAAAGGCCCGGTGGAGCGCGCCGTGCAGGCCAAGACCGGCCGCGCATTCCACATCGACGGCAATCTCGACGTCGACCTCGGCAGCACCGTCACCATCCGCGGCGATCGCCTGCGCTTCGCCAACGCGGACTGGTCGAAACAAGCGCAGATGGCCAGCGCGCAGCGTGCCGAGATCGACCTGTCGCTGTGGCCGTTGCTGCGCGGCAAGGTGCGCATTCCGGAGATCCGCCTGACCCAGCCGAACCTGCTGCTCGAGACCGGACCGAACGGGCAACCGGGCAACTGGAACTTCGGCAGCAACGATGGCGGGACGCAGGTGGTCTTGGGCCGCATGCTGGTGCAGCAGGGACGGCTGCGTTTCCAGGACATCCCCGGTCGCACCGACATCGACGTCAGCGTGGACAGCCTGACCTCGCAGCGCCGCCGCGGCGACGCCGCACCGCCGATCGCGGTCGCCGGCGATGGCCGCTGGCGCGGCAACCCGTTCACGCTCAAGGGCAGCACCGCCTCGCCGCTGGAACTGAGCGAAAGCGACCATCCGTTCAAGATCGACCTGCGCGGCAGCGCCGGCAGCACCCGCGCGCACATGCGCGGCACGTTGACCAATCCGTTCCAGCTGCGCGTGTTCGACCTGCAGCTGAGCCTGGCCGGTACCGACATGCAACACCTGTATCCGCTGCTCGGCATCGCCATTCCCTCCACCCCGCCGTACCAACTCGACGGCCGGCTCAAGCGCAACGGCGAAATCTGGCGCTACGAAGAATTCAGCGGCCGCGCCGGCGACAGCGACCTGGCCGGCACCGTGCAGATCGACACCGCCGGGCAACGCCCGTTCCTGCGCGCCGACCTGCGTTCGCGGCGCCTGGACTTCGACGACCTGGCCGGCTTCGTCGGCGCGCCGCCGCGCACTGGCGCCGGCGAAACCGCCAATGCCGAACAGAAGGCGCAGGCGGCCAAGCTCGCCGCCGACAGCAAGGTGCTGCCCTCCACCCCGTACGACCTCGGCAAGCTGCGCGCGATGGACGCCGACGTGCGCTGGAAAGCGCAGCGGATCAACGCGCAGACGCTGCCGCTGGACGACATGGACGCGCACCTGAAGCTCAACGACGGCGTGCTGCTGCTGCAGCCGCTCGACTTCGGCGTGGCCGGCGGCAACATCCGCTCCGACATCCGCATGGACGCGCGCAAGCCCACCATCGCCACCCGCGCGCAGATCTCGGTGCGCGGCATGCGGCTGGAAAAGCTGTTCCCGGACGGGCAGCTGGCCAAGGAAGCCTCCGGCGCGATCGGCGGCGAGATCGCGCTCGCCGGAACCGGCAACTCAATCGCGCAGATGCTCGGCAGCGCCGACGGCAGCGTCGCCATCGGCATGGGCAAGGGCCACATCAGCAACCTGATCATGGAACTGGCCGGACTGGACATCGCCGAATCGCTGAAATTCCTGGTCACCAAGGACCGCGAGATTCCGGTGCGCTGCGCGTTCGGCGATTTCGCGGTCAGGGACGGGCTGATGCAGTCGCGCGCACTGGCCTTCGACAGCACCGACACGTTGCTGATCGGCAGCGGCGACATCGACCTGGGCGACGAGAAACTGGACCTGCTGCTGAAGGCGCGCCCGAAGGACCGCAGCATCCTGTCGCTGCGCTCGCCGCTGCGCGTCGGCGGCACCTTCAAGGATCCGACCTTCCGCCCCGACTTCAAGGCCCTGGGCATGCGCGGCGCGATCGCCCTGGCGCTGGGCAGCATCGCCCCGCCGGCCGCCCTGCTCGCCACGCTGGAAACCGGCCCAGGCAAGGACGCCGATTGCGGCGGGCATTATGCCAAGTAGCCGGGATTGGGGATGACCAGCCATTCGGCTGTGGAAAGCCGGGATTGGGGATTCGAAAAGTCAAAAGCACGTCAGCCGGCTTCTGCTTTTACGAATCCCAAATCCCAAATCCCGAATCCCGGCTAGCTAGTGATGTATCGCTGCAGCTGATCGAGTTCCTGCTGCTGTTCCTCGATCACCGCCTTGACCAGGTCGCCGATCGAGATCACCCCGACCACCGCGCCGGCCTGCACCACCGGCAGATGGCGGATGCGCTGGCCGGTCATCAGCTCCATGCATTGCTGCACGCTCTGCGACGGGTCCACCGTGTATACCTTCGCGCTCATGATGTCGCGCACCGGCGTGGTCGCCGAAGAGCGGTCCTGCAGCACCACCTTGCGCGCATAGTCGCGCTCGGAGAGGATGCCGGCCAGACGCCCGTCCTGCATCACCAGCACTGCGCCGATGCCCTTGTCGGCCATCAGCCGCAGCGCATCGACCACCGCCGCATCCGGCGACACCGCGTGGATCTCACCGCCCTTGTCGCCCAACAACTGTCGTACCGTACGCATCGCTGCCTCCCGGTTCGCTTGATCGTACGGCCGAGGATACTCCTCCGCCCGGTGCACGCCAGGTGTCGACCAGATACAGCGGCCGCTGCTTGGATTCCTCGTACAGCCGGCCCAGGTATTCGCCGATCAGGCCCAGCGCGATCAGCTGCGCGCCGCCCAGGAACAGGATCACCGCCATCATCGTCGGCCAGCCGGCGACCGGATCGCCCCACAGCGCCGCCTTGATCACGATCCAGGTGCCGAACACGAACGCGGCCACCGCGGTCGCCAGACCCAGATAGGTCGCCACCCGCAGCGGCGCGGTGGAAAAACTGGTGATGCCTTCCAGCGCGAAGTTCCACAACCGCCACAGGCCGAACTTGCTGCGCCCGGCCAGGCGCGGCGCGCGCCGGTACGGCAACGCCATCTGGCGGAAACCGACCCAGCCGAACAGGCCCTTCATGAAACGATGGCGCTCGCGCAACTGCGCCAACGCGGAGAGCGCGCGCGGCGACAGCAGGCGGAAATCGCCGGTGTCGGCCGGAATCGGTGTCTTCGACAGGCGCCCGATCACCCGGTAGAACAGCGACGCGGTGCCGCGCTTGAGCCAGCCTTCGCCGTCGCGCGCGATGCGGGTTCCGTAGATGTCGTCGTAGCCGGCGCGCCACTGCGCGACGAATTCCCCGATCAGCTCCGGCGGATCCTGGCCGTCGGCGTCCAGCAGCATCGCCGCGCCGCGCTCGACGAAATCCAGGCCTGCGGTCAGCGCCAGCTCCTTGCCGAAATTGCGCGACAGGCGCAGCGCCCCGATTCGCGGATCGGCCGCGGCCAGCGCCAGGATCACCTCCCAGGTCGCATCGCGGCTGCCGTCGTCCACATACAGCACCCGCCCCTCCACATCGTCCAGGCCATCGAGCGCGGCGAGGATCCGCGGCTGCAGCAGCGGCAGGGTCTGCGCCTCGTTGAAGGCAGTGACGACGACGGTCAGGCGCTCGGGTTCCATGTGCCGATGGTACGGAGCGGCCTGCGCGTTCACCAGCGGCAGTGCGCCGCATGAAGAGAATCCGGAGTCGCTCCCTCCTCCCACCGGCAACGGCTGTTCCTTCTCCCCTCGGGACCATGGCCCCCTTTTTGGGGAAGGTGGCGCGCAGGGGCGGATGAGGGTACGGGCGAAGCCTCGCATACTCAAATCCGCGAGACGCTTCGCGCCGTACCCTCACCCCAACCCCTCTCCCGATGGGAGAGGGGCTAAACGCAGCGCATCCGCTACAAAACGCCGTATCGCGGCCAACGTCGCACGCGCAGTAGCTCAAATGTTCCTAAGGCTACTGCAGATAGGCAGGGCCGCCGAGCTGCCGGGTCTGCCGCTGGATCCAGTTGGCGCGGCGCTGTACGTACGGCCCCGGGCGCGCGGCGGCGTAGCGCTGCGGCGCCGGCAGCACCGCCGCCAGCAGCGCGCTCTGCGCCGGACTCAGTTGCGCCGCATCCTTGCCCCAGAAACTGCGCGCCGCCGCCTGCGCGCCGTACACCCCGTCGCCGAACTCGGCGACGTTGGCATACACCTCCAGGATCCGCTGCTTCGACCACAGCGCCTCGATCAGCACCGTGTACCAGGCCTCCAAGCCCTTGCGCAGCCAGCTGCGGCCCTGCCACAGGAACACGTTCTTGGCCACCTGCTGGCTGATCGTGCTGGCGCCGCGCAGGCGCCCGCCGCGCGCATTGTGGTCGCGCGCCTTCTCGATCGCCTCCAGATCGAAGCCGTGGTGACTCGGGAAACGCTGGTCCTCGGCGGCCACCAGCGAAATCGGCAGGCTCGGGGCGATCTGCGCGCTGTCGCGCCAGTCGTAGGCGACGCGGAACGACCAGTCGCCCTCGCCCCAGGCGCCGAGTTGGCGCTCGAGCATCATCGCCGAGAACGGTGGATCGACGAAGCGCAGCATGATCACCTGCGACGTGCTCGCCAGCGCGAACAACAGCGGCGCCGCCAGCAGCCAGCGCAGCCAACGCCTGCGCCGCGGCACCGCCGCGCCACTTGCAACGCCCCGCGGCGCCCCCATTGCTATGCCTTCTTCGACTTTGTCCACCGAGATGACCCACTATCCTGCGGTCGCCATCTTCCCATGCGCAGCGAGGCCGCGATGAGTTCTTCCGATCACGATCACCTGACCCGCTTCCTGCTGCCCAGCGCCGGCGTGCGCGGCGTGCACGTGCGCCTGGAGTCCACCTGGCGCGACATCCTCGCGCCGGCCAGCTATCCCGCCGCGGCGACCGAGTTGCTGGGCGAGGCCTGCGTCGCCGCGGCCCTGTTCACCGGCCACACCAAGGTCGACGGGCGCCTGTCGGTGCAACTGCGCAGCCAGGGCGCGCTGCGCACCCTGTTCGCCGAATGCACCGCGGCCGGCACCCTGCGCGGCATCGTCCAGTTGGGCGAGGGCAGCGACGCCCCGCGCGACCTGCGCGCGCTCGGCGACGGCGCGCTGCTGGCGATCACCATCGAAAATCCCGGCCTGGACCCGCGCGAGCCGCAGCGCTACCAGAGCCTGGTGGCGCTGTCGGCGGCCGAACTGGGCGAGGCCTTCGAAGACTATTTCCGCCAGTCCGAACAATTGCCGACGCGACTGATCCTGGCCGCCGACGGCCACCAGGCGGCCGGCCTGCTGCTGCAGAAACTGCCCGGGGACAGCGGCGACGAGGACGGCTGGAACCGCGCCGGCGCCTTGTTCGAGACGGTAAGCGAAGCCGAACTGCTGGCCCTGCCGGCCGAAACCCTGCTGCACCGGCTGTTCCACGAGGAAGCGCCGGAGCTGCTGGGCACCAAGCCGCTGCGCTTCGGCTGCTCCTGCTCGCGCGAGCGGGTGGCGGCCATGCTGCGCTCGCTGGGTGAGGAAGAAGCGCGCGCCGCCGCCGAGGCAACCGGCCAAGTTGAGATACGGTGCGAGTTCTGCGGCCGACACTATGACTTCCCCTTGACGGAATTCGGCGTATTGTTCGCCGTAACCTCGGCTGAACCGGCGCCCTCGGAGCGCTTGCAATAGCCAGGGGCGAGGGCTAGGACCGGGGAGCTCGACTTGTTAAAGAAACATAAACCCACTAGTATCGTTCACCCTGAACGGCGGGAACTTTAGTCCCCGCCCGAGAGTCACACACTGCCGATGCGAGCCCTACTGCGCCTGCCACTTGCCCTGCTGATCGCCCTTGCGGCGACCACGGGCGCGCATGCGCAGAGCAAGCCCGCGGACCGCACCGTGCTGCCGATCTGGAACAAGGGCAGCGGCAAGGTCGAGGCGCTGCTGTACCTGGAGCCGACCGGCGAACAGGCGGCCGGCGCGCGCTGGCACTTCGGCCGCAACTCGCTCGACGCCGCCTTCGGCCTGTCCTCCGGCGACTCGCTTGGCCTGCTGTGCAACAGCGCCAGCGGCAGCAGCATCAGCGGGCTGGCCAGCCATTGCATGCTTGCCAGCCTCGGCGACGAAGACAACGATGTCGGCCACCACGTTGCCGCGACCACCACCTTCAACCGCCCCGGCGGGCGCGTGTCGCTGTCGGCAGGCACTGGCCGCGAGAACATGCCGGCGTGGCTGGCGGGACCCAACAAGACGCCCGCGCTGCGCATGGAGCAGAACGACCTGACCGTGTTCGCGCAGCAGAACATCGGCCGCGAAGGCTTCGTCTCGATCGGCGGCACCTATGCGCGTGCGCGCTTGGTCCCGATCGCCGATGCCTCGCAGGCGCTGGTCGACCAATGGGACAGCAAGAGCCTGAGCATCGGCGGCGGCTACGGCTCGTTCAGCGCCAACGTCATCGGCCGCGTCGTCGACGCGCCGGGCCAGCCGGGCAAGTGGTCCGGGCTCGGCGTGGGCCTGACCTGGCGCACTCCGTGGAGCGGCCAGCTGACCGTCGGCGCCGAGAACGTGATCACCCGCGGCAAGAACCCGTTCGCCCCGAACAACATCAGCACCGAGGAAGGCACCATCCCCTACGTGCGCTACGAACAGGACTTGTAACCAGCAACTCCTTGTTCGGAAAAGGAGTTGCTGCGGAAAAACGCCCCCTTGTGGGGCTTTTTTTTTGTCCGGCGGGAGCAAATTAGTGATACTTGCATCACACTTATGTCGATCTTATTAACAACTCTTTAATTTCTCTGAAGACGCAGTTACTATCGGTTCACCCTGCGGATTTTGGCGTCGCCTTTCGACGCCACCGCTGGACAACCTTCAGTTGACACCACATCTCATTCGGAGAGAGAGCCAATGAATTGCAAGACCCATCGCCTGCGCGACGCCATCACGTTCGCGCTCGCCGCTGGCACCACCGCCCTGCTCAGCACGGGCGCAGCGGTTGCCCAGGACAGCTCTTCCAGCGACCCCTCCAAGACCCTGGACACGATCCAGGTGACCGGCTCGCGCGTTGCCCGCGTCGAGACCGAAACCGCCAGCCCGGTGGTGGTGATCGATCGCGCCGCGATCGAGCAGACCGGCAAGCTGACCCTCGGCGAACTGGTGCAGGAGCTGCCGGCGATGTCCGGCGCACCCGCCTCCCCGGCGGTCAACAACGGCGGCGGCGACGGCAAGTCCACGGTCGACCTGCGCGGCCTGGGCGATGAGCGCACGCTGCTGCTGGTCAACGGCCGCCGCGTCGCCAACAACGACGTCAACTCGATCCCCGCCAGCGCGGTGGAGCGCATCGAAGTGCTGACCAGCGGCGCCTCGGCCGTGTACGGCTCCGATGCCGTCGCCGGCGTGGTCAACTTCATCATGCGCAAGGACTTCGAAGGTCTCTCGGTCAGCGTCGACTACGGCCAGGCCACCCACCTGAGCGACGGCGCGCGCAACGGCGGCTCGATCACCTTCGGCCAGGTCGGCGACCGCGGCAACATCATGGCGGGCCTGAACTACAACAAGTTCGACGGCATCTCCTCGGCGAACCGCAAGTACTCCAAGGACGCCACCTACCTGTACAGCGGCTCGGTGACTGTTCTCGGCTCCAGCCGCACCCCCGGCGGGCGTATCTCACTGCCCCCCGCCCTGGCCACGCAATACGGCTGCGGCTCCGTCACTCTGACCCCGGGCGCCAGCGGCGCGTCGCAAGGCGATTACCGCTGCTATTCCGGTTCGCGCGACGCCTTCAACTATCAGGCCACCAACCTGATCATGACGCCGCAGGAGCGCACCAATGCGTTCTTTCTGGCCAACTACCAGATCACCGACAGCATCAACGCGTTTGCCCAGGTCTACCACAACAAGACCAGCTCGAACTTCGCCATCGCCGCGTTGCCCTTCGATGCCCGCAACGACAAGGTGGTGATTTCTGCCGACAACTATTACAACCCCTTCGGCACCGAGTTCAGCGCCAATGCGGGCGGCCAATCGTTCCTGACCCGCTTCACCTCGCTGGGCCAGCGCCGTTCTTACTACAGCACCGTCACCGACCAAGTCGTCGCCGGCCTGGAAGGCTTCGTCGGCGACACGTCCTGGAAGTGGGACGCGGCGATGAACTACGGCCACTACACCCGCGAGAACACCAGCTACGGCTATGTGTACTACGCCGGCCTGCGCGACGCGCTGGGCCCGTCGTTCCAGGACACCGATGGCGTGGTCAAGTGCGGCAGCGCCGGCAATGTGATTTCCGGCTGTACCCCGCTCAACATCTTCAACATCAACGATCCGCAGACGATCTCGACGCTGAAGGATTACGAAGCGCGTCCGACCTACTCCACCACGTACCAGATGCGCAGCTTCGAAGCCAATGCCAACGGCGAGCTGTTCACGCTGCCGGCCGGCGCCGCGCAGCTGGCGGTCGGCGTCTCCTGGCGCGAGGAGTACCAGAAGAACTCGGTGGACTACATTGCGCTCGCCAATCCGGACGGCAGCTGCTTCATCTCGCAAGAGGCCTGCGGCACCCCGCTGAGCGGCAAGTACAACGTCAAGGAAGTCTACGGCGAACTGTACGTCCCGCTGTTGTCGGAAGTCCCGTTCGCGCACCTGCTGGCGCTGACCCTGGGTACGCGCTATTCGGACTACAACACCTTCGGCAACACCACCAACAGCAAGATCCAGCTGGAGTGGCGCCCGATCGAGAACCTGCTGCTGCGCGGCACGGTGGCCGAAGTGTTCCGCGCCCCGACCATCGACAACCTGTATGCAGGTCCGAGCGGTGATGCGCCGAACCTCGCCGACAAGTGCACGGGCTATGGCGCCGCGGGCGCGCCACGCGACCACGAAGCCGCATGCGGCGCGCCCACCGGTGCGACGGCGATCCCCGGCACTGGCATCGCGCCTCCCCCGAACTCGCAGAGCAATGGCGTGTGGTCTGGCTCGGCGGCTGCCGGCTTCGATCTCAAGCCGGAACAAGGCAAATCGTTCGACTGGGGCGTCGTGTATGACCCGGAATGGCTCCCGGGCTTCTCTGCCAGCCTTGACTACTGGCGCCTGTATCTGAACGACACGATCAACCGTGCGGATGCGCAGATCGTGACCGACATCTGTTACGCCGACGGCAACAGCCCCTTCTGCGGTTTCATCAACCGCTTCTCGGATGGCCAGGTCAACTTCATCCGCGAACCCATCGTCAACCTGGGCCGCCTGGACACCAAGGGTTGGGATCTGGCGCTGCGCTACCGCCTGCCGGATACCGCGTCGGGTAGCTACACCTTCGGCCTGGATGGCACCTATATCGCACGCTACGATAACAAGACCAATCCGGCTGATCCGAGTGGCGACGTGACTCACATCGCCGGCACCTATAACAAGAGCTACGGCCTGTATTCGCGGGTGCGCGGCCGCTTGTTCGTCAATTGGCAGAAGGGCGATCTGGGCGCTAGCTGGCGTATCCGTTACGTTGGTCCTTTCAACATTCAGAGTTCTGACGCTGCTTGCGACCCCGTAAACGCACCTCAGTATTGTGGTGTTGTGACCAACTTCGGCTCTTACTTCCTGCACAGCGTCAGCATGAATTACGCGCTGCCGTGGTTCAATTCGAAGGTGGAAGTGGGCCTGGACAACGTGTTCGACAAGCAGCCGCCGATGATGTACCAGAACAACGTGCTCAACGCGAACACGGACGTCAACAGCTTCGACACTGTGGGCCGCTACCTGTGGGCTCGCTACAGCATGAACTTCTGAGCACGGCAACGACGCTCTTGATTTGAAGACGGGGCCGCGCGAACCATTCGCGCGGCCCTTTTCATTGGCAGATCCGAATGAACTCACCGCAACTGCAATACGCCATCCAATTGATCGACCAGGGTCAGGCCGACATGGCCGCCGACCTCTGTCACAAGGCGCTGGCCAACGCTCCTGGCGATCCTTCCTGGAACACGCTGTTGGCGATGTCGCTGCAGCATGCGGGCGATACCGCCGGCGCTGCCTCCATCTACCAGCGATTGACCGAACTGCAGCCGCACGAATCCGCGCATTGGGCCAATCTCGGCCTGACCCTGCGTACGCTCGGCGAGCACGCCCCGGCCGAACACGCCTATCGGCAAGCCCTGGCGCTTGCGCCGCAGACATATCACTACCTGGTCGATTACGGCCTGGTATTGCTGGACAAGGGTGACATCGCCCATGCCCGCCACCGATTTCTGGATGCCGTGGACCTGGACCCCAGCCAGCCCGAGGCACGCATCTATGCCGCGATCGCCTGCTTCGAGTGCGGCGACGCCCAGCGCGCGGCGGCGTTGCTGCCGCCGCCGGCGATCTGGCCGCAACTGCCGGACAACCTGCGCGAGGAACTGGCCACCGCCTTGATCCAGGTCGGCCGGACCGACGAAGCCGAAGCGCTGCTCACGCAGAGCCGGCCCGGACAGGCCCCGTCGCTGTCCAACGTCATCCGCCTGGCGCAGTTGCACGAACGCACCAACCGCGTCGAGCAGGCCACTGCGCTGTTGGCGCAGGCCGCATCCATGCCGCAGCAACAGCACGACCGGCAGACGCGCGTGGAGATCCTGCAACTGGAAGCGTCGCTGGCGCAGCGCCGCAAGGACTATGCCGCGGCACGCCATGCAATCGAGAACCTGCTAGAGCTGCAGCCGCAAATCCAGGTCCAGGCCATCGCCTATTTCGCGCTCGCCGGCATCGAGGACAAGCAAGGCCATCCCGCCGCCGCGATGGCCATGCTGGAGAAAGCGCACGCCATCCACTTCAAGCTCGCAGCCGATAGCGTGCCGGAGATCGCCTACTCCAACGAAGAACCGCTGCAGGTCTCCAGCCTGTGGCTGGACGACGCACAGGCGCGCTATGCCGACGCGCGCGGCGATGCGCCCGGCAGCGACGCCTCGCCGGTGTTCATCGTCGGCTTCCCGCGCTCGGGCACCACCATGCTCGAGCAGATGCTCGACGCGCACCCGGGTTACGCATCGATGGACGAACGCGCCACCTTGCAGCGCTGCATCGAGTGGATGGAAGCGCAGGGCAAGCGCTACCCCTACGATCTGGGCGCGCTGGACGCGGCGCAGGTGGAGGCGATGCGCCAGGTGTACTGGTCGGAGATCGCCAAGGTCATCGCGCTGGCGCCGGGCCAGCAGTTGGTCGACAAGAATCCGCTCAACATGCTGCGCCTGCCGATGATCGTGCGCCTGTTCCCGAACGCCAAGATCATCCTCGCCCTGCGCCACCCTTGCGACGTGCTGCTGAGCTGCTACATGCAGAACTTCCGCTCCCCGGCGTTCATGGTGCTGTGCTCCAGCCTGGAGCGCCTGGCCAAGAGCTACGTCAACGCGATGCGTTTCTGGATCCACCATCAGGCGCTGCTGCAGCCGGACCTGTTGGTCCTCAAGTACGAGGAAACGGTTGCCGATTTCCCCGCGCAGGTGCAGCGCATCGGCGGCTTCCTCGGCATCGCGCAACCCGAATTCCTGGCCGGCTTCAGCGAGCACGCCGCGCGCAAGGGCTACATCAGCACGCCCAGCTATTCGCAGGTGGTGGAACCGGTGAACCGGCGCGCGGTGGACCGCTGGCACGCCTACGCGCCGTGGCTGGCCGGCGCGCTGCCGATCCTGCAACCGGTGGCCGCGCATTGGAACTACGACCTGGAGATGCCTGCGCCATGAAAGCGCTGAGCGACTACATCCGCAGCTACGACGATGCGCTGCCCGAGGCGTTCTGCCGCCAGCTGATCGACGGCTTCGAGGCCTCGCGCGCGCATCACCAGCGCAACGGCAGCAACAGCCGTGCGGTGCTCGGCGACAGCAACTGGACCGAACTGGATGTCGGCAAGCTCGCCGACCCGGCGTTCCTGGGATTCTTCCTGGACAAGATCGAGCACTACCTGGCGCGCTACAACCAGGACCTCGGGCTGACCCTGTCGATCCCGTACCGCCCCACCATCGACCGGCTGATCCTGAAGAAATACCAGGTCGGCGGCAGCGACCGTTTCCAGCCGCACTTCGATTCGATCGACGAGGTGTCCGAACGCTACCTGGTGTTCCTGTGGTACCTCAACGACGTCGCCGAAGGCGGCACCACGCGCTTCTGCGACCTGGACGTGGAGACCGTGCCGCGCACCGGCAGGCTGCTGATGTTCCCGCCTTACTGGATGTACCAGCACGTCGGCAATCCGCCGGTCTCCAACGACAAGTACATCCTGTCCACCTACCTGATGTTCAAGCGCTGAGCGGCACGCGCCGGCCCGGTAGTGCGTGCGCGAACCGGGCCGCACGCGGCTGGACGGCTGCGCCGGCTACAGGCCCGCGCGCAGGTTGAACGCGCCGATCGTCTCGATCAGCTGCCGCAGCGCCAGCGTCTCGGCCTCTTCCAGGTCCGGATGCCAAGTGTCCAGGATCATCACCACCCGCAGCTGCTCGCTGTGGTTCCAGGCCTGGTGCAGGCAGGTGTCGTTGAAGGTGACCAGCTGCCCGACTTGCCAGTGGTGGGTGATGCCGGCGACCTCCAGCGCGCACTCCGGCGGCACGATCAGCGGCAGATGGGTGACAACGCGCGAGTTGCTGACCCCGTAGTGCGGCTTGATCGTGGTGCCTGGCGCCAGGATCGAGAACAGCACCTCCGGCGCGTGCAGATCGATCTTGGTCAACGGCACATGCGCCAGCGCCGCCGTGGTGACCGGGCAACGCTGCAGGTTCTCGGCATGCGCAACGCCGTGCCGGTAGAAGAAATAGGCATCCCAGGCGCCATCGCCGTGCTTGGCGCTGAGGTAGTCCTGCGGCGTGGCGCCGTTGCTGAAATCCAGGAACGGTTGCACCGCCTGGCGCGAGGCCAGCACCTGCCGCAGTTCGTTGCAGATGCCCTCGGTGGCGGCCTGCAGCCGCGCGTACCAGGGGAAACGCGACGCGTCCAGATACGGCGAGGGATCCAGATCGGGCACATACAGGAAGGTGGGGCGCTGGCCGTCGTCGGCAGGGCGCGGCTGCAGCCCCAGATAGATCCGCAGCGCGGCCGTCACCCGGCGCAGCGCCGCTTCGCCGAAACGGTCGATCAGCGGCTGTACCGCCGCCGCGAACAAGGCGTGCCGTCCCTGGTCGATCCGCGCCATCGCCGCGATCACCCGCGGCCGCAACTCCGGCGCGGTGCTGTGCTGATTGAGCCAGCGGCCCTTGGCCTGCGCGGCATGCACCGCGGCGAAGTACATCGGCAAGGCGTCGTCGCCGCGTCCCACTGCATCCAGGCTCTCGGCGTAGCACAGCCGCACCAGGAACGCGTCCGCCGACAGCCGCAAGGCCTGTTCGAACGCCGGCAACGCCTGCGCATGCTCGCCCAGGTGGGCCAGGCAGATGCCCAGCCGGCTGCACGCCTCCAGGTTCGGTTCGGCGGCGACAACTAGCGCCCAGGCCTCGGCCGCGCGCGCGATCTCGCCGCTCTCCGTCAGCAGCGTCGCGTGCATGCGCCGCAGCGTCACATCGTCCGCCGCCGTGGCCAGTACCTGTTCGCACAGCGCATCGGCACGCCGATAGTCGCCCTGGGCGAGATGCCGGCGCACTTGCTCGTGCACGCTGGAGCGGGTCAGTTCCTGGAACATCAGCCGGGGATCAGGGTCACGATCACGTGTTCGACATAGGCCTCGAACTCCTCGCGCGCCTGCTTGGGCTGGTGCAACTGCAGCGACAACTGCAGGAAACCGACGTAGGCCGCGTAGGCCAGGCGGGCGCGGTGCTGGGCATCGGTGCGGCTGAGGCCGGCCTGGCGGAACGAGGCGATCAGGTACTCCATGCGCCGCTGCGAGACCCGGTCGATGACCGGACGCACCGCCGGATGGTCCAGCGCCTTCAGCAATTCGCTGTAGATGATGTGCGGCTTGACCTCGTGCGCGACCAGCTGGAACAGCGCGCGCAACCGGGTGCGCGGATCCGGCACCTCTTCCAGGCTGCCGAACACCTGTTGCTGCTCGACCAGTTCCCAGCGCTCCAGCGCCGCCTGCAGCAACGCATCGCGCGAGGGGAAGTGCCAGTAGAAGCTGCCCTTGGTCACGCCCAGACGCCGTGCCAGCGGTTCCACCGCTACCGAGTTGACGCCCTGTTCGGCGATCAGGTCCAGTGCGGCCTGCGCCCAATCTTCGGCGCTGAGTCGGTTGTTGCGGCCACCGCTGGGAGCGGCGGCATCGTCGGTGGTAGACACGGAGGCATTGTTCATCCGTCGATTTAACCATACGGGGAAGTCGGTTGCAGTATGTGCCCTCGATGAATCGCACGCAAATGCCCGGCAGCATTGGCTTTTCGTTTCCATACTGCATCGTATTGACATCGCCGCCGGCTCATCCATACTAGCTCGTATGGTTTCCTCTCCTTCCAGCATGCCGATTGCGGCCTCCGCCCTGCTCGCTGGCGCGGACGACATGCAGCTGGCCGCGACTGTCACCGAGCCGGGCGCTGCGGGCAGCCTGTTGTTCGCGCACGGTTTCGGGCAGACCCGGCACGCCTGGATGGCCAGCGCCGCGGCATTGCAGGCTCACGGCTATCGCAGCGTCGCCTACGACGCGCGCGGCCATGGCGACTCCACCCGCAATCCCGCCGCCCTGCCCTACCGCGGCGAACAGTTCACCGACGACCTGATCGTGGTCGCCGGCGAAATGGCGCCGGCGCCGGTGCTGGTCGCCGCCTCGATGGGCGGACTGTTCGGGCTGATGGCCGAGGCGCGCTGGCCGGGCCTGTTCCGGGCGATGGTGCTGGTCGACATCACCCCGCGCTGGCAACCGGCCGGGGTCGAACGCATCCTCGCCTTCATGACCGCGCATCCGCACGGCTTCGCCACGCTGGACGACGCCGGCGATGCCATCGCCGCCTATCTGCCGCAGCGCGCGCGCAAGTCGCCCGACGCGCTGCGCAGCGTCCTGCGTCGGCACGCCGACGGCCGCTGGTACTGGCACTGGGACCCGCGCCTGGTCGAGGAGCTGGCGCGCGACGGCGAGCAGCACCAGGACGCGATCGCGCAGGCCGCGCGCAAGGTGCACTGCCCGGTGCTGCTGATCAGCGGCGGGCGCAGCGATCTGGTCACGCCGCAGACCATCGAAGAATTCCTGTCGTTGGTGCCGCATGCGCAGCATGTGCACCTTCCCGAGGCCACGCATATGCTGGCCGGCGACGACAACGCCGCGTTTACCGCCACTGTGTTGCATTATCTGGATGCACTGCCACCGGCTAACGCCGGCGCACCGTCCGCCGTCACCGAGCAAGTCCCCGGAGCAAGCCCATGAGCATCGTCGCACCCTTCCTCGTGTTGTTGCTGGCAGGCGCCTTCGCCGCCTATCACCGCATGCGGCTCGCCGTCTGGGCCGCGCTGAGCGCCACGCTGCTGGTCGCATGCTGGCTGCTCGGCGCCCACCACGTCGCCACCATCGTCGCCGCCGTGCTGCTGGCGCTGGTCGCGGTGCCGCTGCTGTTGCCGTTCGTGCGCAAGCCGCTGCTCACCGCGCCGATGCTGAAGGTGTTCCGCAAGGTGCTGCCGCCGCTGTCGCAGACCGAGCGGATCGCGCTGGAAACCGGCTCGGTCGGCTTCGAAGGCGAACTGTTCACCGGCGACCCGGACTGGCAGAAGCTGCTCGACTATCCGAAGCCGCAGCTGACCGCCGAGGAGCAGGCCTTCCTCGACGGCCCGGTGGAAGAGCTGTGCCGGATGACCAACGATTGGGAAATCACCCACGTCCATGCCGACCTGCCGCCGGAGCTGTGGAGCTTCGTCAAGAAGCACAAGTTCTTCGGCATGATCATTCCCAAGGAATACGGCGGCCTGGGTTTCTCCGCGCTGGCCCACCACAAGGTGATCCAGAAGATCGCCTCGGTCTCGAGCGTTGTCAGCTCCACCGTCGGCGTGCCCAACTCGCTGGGCCCGGGCGAACTGCTGCTGCACTACGGTTCCAAGGAACAGAAGGACTATTACCTGCCGCGTCTGGCAGTGGGTCAGGAAGTGCCATGCTTCGGCCTGACCGGCCCGTTCGCCGGCTCCGACGCGACCTCGATTCCCGACTACGGCATCGTCTGCAAGGGCGAGTGGAACGGCGCCAATGTGCTCGGCGTCAAGCTGACCTTCGACAAGCGCTACATCACCCTGGCGCCGGTGGCGACGCTGGTCGGCCTGGCGTTCCGCATGTACGACCCTGAAGGCCTGATCGGCGACACCAAGGACATCGGCATCACCCTGGCGCTGCTGCCGCGCGAAACCCCCGGCGTGGAGATCGGCCGCCGCCACTTCCCGCTGAACTCGCCGTTCCAGAACGGCCCGATCCACGGCCGTGAGGTGTTCATCCCGCTCAGCCAGCTGATCGGCGGCGTGGACATGGTCGGCAAGGGCTGGAACATGCTCAACGAGTGCCTGGCCGTCGGCCGTTCGATCACCCTGCCCTCCACCGCCAGCGGCGGCGCCAAGTACGGCGCGATCGTCACCGGCGCCTACGCGCGCATCCGCAAGCAGTTCGGCCTGTCGGTCGGCCGCTTTGAGGGCGTGGAAGAGGCGCTGGCGCGGATCGGCGGCAAGGCCTATGCGATCAGTGCGCTGGCGCAGGCGACCGCCGCGGCGGTGGACCGCGGCGACGTGCCGTCGGTGCCGTCGGCGATCGCCAAGTACCACTGCACCACGATGAGCCGCGAAGTCATCAGCGACGTGATGGACGTGGTCGGCGGCAAGGGCATCATCCTCGGCCCGCGCAACTTCGCCGGCCGCAGTTGGCAGGCCGCGCCGATCGCGATCACCGTGGAAGGCGCCAACATCATGACCCGCAGCCTGCTGATCTTCGGCCAGGGCGCGATCCTGTGCCATCCGTGGGTGATGAAGGAAATGAAGGCCGCCGGCAATCCGGACCACAAGGCCGGCGTCGACGAGTTCGACCGCAACCTGTTCGGCCATATCGGCTTCGCGATCTCCAACGCGGTGCGCTCGCTGTGGTTCGGCCTGACCGCCGCACGCATCGGCGCCGCGCCCGGCGACGCCTACACCCGCCGCTTCTTCCGCAAGCTGGACCGCTATTCGGCGAACCTGGCGCTGATGGCCGACGTGTCGATGCTGATGCTCGGCGGCAAGCTGAAGTTCAAGGAATCGCTGTCCGGCCGCCTGGGCGACGTGCTGAGCCACATCTACATGACCAGCGCGATGCTCAAGCGCTACCACGACGACGGCGCGCCGGCGACCGACCAGCCGCTGCTGGCATGGGCGTTCCACGACAGCGTGCACAAGATCGAACTGGCGCTGTCGGCGGCGCTGCGCAACTTCCCGATCCGTCCGGTGGGCTGGCTGATGTGGGCGCTGATCTTCCCGTGGGGCCGCCGCGCCGAAGCCCCGGGCGACCGCCTGGGCCACCGCGTCGCCGCGCTGCTGATGACGCCGAACGAAGCCCGCGACCGCCTCGGCCAGGGCGTGTTCCTGACCCCGTGCGAGAACAACCCGGGCGGCCGCATCGCCAGCTACCTGACCAAGGCGGTGCTGGCCGAGCCGGTCGAGCGCAAGTTCCTGAAGGCGCTCAAGAGCAAGGGCATCGAGGCGCTGGACTTCGCCTCGCAGCTGGACGAGGCGGTGCGCGAAGGCGTGCTGTCGGCCGACGAGCGCCGCCAGCTGGAGGAACTGCGCGAGATCACCATGGACACGATCAGCGTGGACGATTTCGACGCCGACGAGCTGCGCTCGGCCAGCTACTACCACCGCGCCACGGCCGGCGACGACCATTCGCGCGAAGCGGCCTGAGACCCACTCGGTAACACGCTCACCACGACGGCGGACTTCGGTCCGCCGTCGTCATTTGAGGGACACACCATGAGCCGATTGCTGTCGCTGTACCAACGTATGCAACGCTGGCCGGGTGGGCAGTGGCTGTTCGCGCGCGCGGTCTGCTTCAAGGCGCCCTACTTCGCCAGCATCGCCCCGCGCATCACCGTGTTGCAGCCGGGCCGCTGCGAGGCGCACATCGCGCATCGGCGGCGGGTCAGCAACCACATTGGCACCGTGCATGCGATCGCGCTGTGCAACCTGGCCGAGTTGGCCGGCGGGGTCATGGTCGATGCCAGCCTGCCGCCGTCGATGCGCTGGATCCCGAAAGGCATGCGCGTCGAATACCGCAGCAAGGCCAACGGCACGATGCACGCGGTGGCGACGCCGGACGTGGCGATCGTGGCCGCCGACAGCGGCTACGAACTGCCGGTCAGCGTGGAGATCCGCGACGCGCGCGAACAGGTGGTGTTCTTCGCCAGCATCGCCATGTGGGTGTCGCCGCGCGCGAAGGCGGCGAACGGCTGACGCCGCACCGCGATGCCGGCGCGCAGCCGGCTCACGCAGCCGGCTCAATAGGCCAGCAGCACCGCCGCGATCGCCAGCGCCGCCGGCAGCGCCTGCACGAACAGGATGCGGCGGCTGACGCTCCACGCGCCGTACAGGCCGGCCACGACCACGCAGCCCAGGAAGAACAGCATCACGTCCACGCGCTGCGTCGCCGCGCCCCAGCCTAGGCCGGCGGCAAGGAAGCCGTTGTACAGGCCCTGGTTGGCGGCCAGCACCTTGGTCAGCTGCGCCTTGTCCGGCGTGTTGCGGAACACCTTCATGCCCAGCGGCCGGGTCCACAGGAACATCTCCAGCACCAGGATGTAGACGTGCAGCAAGGCCACCAGGCATACCAGGATCGAGGCCAGCAGGGTCATGCGCGCGTCCATCGGCGAAAGAGGATGCACAGCATAGCGGTTGCCGCAGCGGCCGGCACCGCGGCCGCGCGGCCTGCTGCGCGCAGGCTCAGCGCGTCGGGGGCATCTCTGCCGCTGCAGCGGGCGCGGCGCTTTCGACCGCACGTGCCAGGCGCCAACCGATGACGCCGGAGACCGTCGCCGCCAGCGCGGCAAACGCGGCGAAACCGGGCACGCCCATGCCCAGCGCACGCAGGCCGTTCATTGCCGAGGCCACGGCCACGTCGCCGGCGCGCCACACCGCCGTATCCACCGCATTCTTGCCCTGGTAGCGCAGCTGCCGCGGCACCCGCGTGTACAGCGATTCGCGCGCCGGCCCGACCATGCCGTAGGTCAGCGAACGGGTGATCACCAGCGGCAGCACCACCCAGGGCACGATCCACACCGCCAAGGCATACGGATCGGGCGACAACGCGGTGGCCACCAGCGTGCCCACGCTGACCAGCGCCCACAGCGCGATCACCGCGCCGGCGCCCTTCTTCATCAGCAGCCAGCGGGTCACGGTTATCTGCACCGCGACCTGCAACACGTTGGTCAGCGTGTCGATGTTGGCCGCGAACTGGGTGCGCTCGACCGCGTCGTGGAAGGTGGCGCCGGAGTAATCGATCATCAGCATGTAGCCGACCGTGCCGATGCAATCGCCCAGCAGCATCAGCAGCGCCATGCCGCGCATGAACGGATTGGCCAGGATCTGCTTGAGGCCGTCGAACATGCCGCCGCCGACCGCCGCCTCGTGGCCGACGTCGTGGCGGCGCGCGCCATGCACCCGCGCCCAGCGCCCGAGCAGGATCACGCACACCAGCGCCACGCCCAGCAGCGCCGCCGACACCACCAGCAGCGGCGCCACGCCGATCACGCCGACCAAGCCACGGGTCAGCAGCGGGCCGGCCACCGCACCGGCGGTGCCGCCCAGGCCGATCAACGGGAACAGCCGCCGCGCCTGTTCGTTGCTCCAGATGTCGGCCATGAAACTCCAGAACACCGACACCACGAACAGGTTGAACACGCTGACCCAGACGAAGAACACGATGCCCAGCGCACGCGGACTGAGCCCGCCGTAGCCGCTGAACAGCGGCACGAAGCCGAGCAGGCACAGCGCAAAGAACACGTACACCGCCGGCACCACGATCCGCCGTGGCCAGCGCGCCGCCATCCACGCGAACAGCGGGGTCAGCAGCAAGGTGGCGACGAAGGTGGCCATGAAGAACCAGGGCAGCTGGGTCGAGCCCACCGCGGCCGACAGCTGTTCGCGCACCGGCCGGATCACGTAGTACGCCGCCAGCACGCAGAAGAAGTAGACGAAGGACAGCAGCACCGCGCGCAGCTCGCCGGTCTGGACGCGCTTGTTTTCCGCTTGCATCGGCCCGCCGTTCGCCGTGTGGTTGCGCGCACGGTAGCCGATGCACTGCAACATCGCCAGCGTCGCCGACACGCGCAGACCCATGTGCATCGCGGCGTCTGCACCCCGCGGCGCGGCCGAGCATATGCTCTATCCACGGCGACTAGCGTCGGCGCCACGAAACAGGGGGACCGCGGGTGTACGACTACATCATCATCGGCGCAGGCTCGGCAGGCTGCGTGTTGGCCAACCGGCTCAGCGAGGATCGCGATTGCAAGGTGCTGCTGATCGAGGCCGGGCCGCGCGACCGCAATCCCTTCATCCACATGCCGGCCGGCCTGGCGCGACTGGCCGGCAACCGCCGCATCAACTGGAACTACCTCACCGCGCCGGAGCCGGCCTTGAACGATCGGCGCCTGTGGTGGCCGCGCGGCAAGGTGCTGGGCGGCTCCAGTTCGATCAATGCGATGTGCTACGTGCGCGGCGTGCCCGCCGACTACGACGACTGGGCCGCCGCCGGCGCCGAGGGTTGGGACTGGCAGGGCGTGTTGCCGTATTTCCGGCGCAGCGAACGCAACAGCCGCGGCGGCGATGCGCTGCACGGCGACGACGGGCCGCTGCACGTGTCCGATCTGCGCTACCACAACCCGCTTTCGGACGTGTTCATCGCTGCCGGAGAGCAGGCCGGTTTCGCCCACAACCGCGATTTCAACGGCCCGCAGCAACAGGGCGTGGGCCTGTACCAGGTCACCCAGAAGGACGGCGCGCGCTGCTCGGCGGCGGTCGCCTACCTGGCGCCGGCGCAGGCGCGCGCCAACCTGCAGGTGATCACCGACGCGCTGGTGTTGCGCTTGCTGGTCGAGGGCGAACGCGTGGTCGGCGTGGCCTACGCGCAACGCGGAGCCGAAGTGCAGGCGCGGGCCGCGCGCGAAGTGCTGCTCAGCGCCGGCGCGGTGAACTCGCCGCAATTGCTGATGCTCTCGGGCATCGGCCCGGCCGACGAACTGCAGCGCCATGGCATCACCGTGCGCCTGGACCAGCCGCAGATCGGCGCCAACCTGCAGGACCATCTGGACGTGTGCACGCTGTACCGCACCCGCCCGGGCATCAGCTACGACCGCCGCAACCAGTTGAAGATCGCCTTCGACTATTTCCTGCGCGGCCACCGCGGCGCCGGCAGCAGCAACATCGCCGAGGCCGGCGGCTTCATCCGCTCGCCGCTGGCGCCGGATGCGCGCGCCGACATCCAGCTGCATTTCGTGCCGGCGATGCTCGACGACCACGGCCGCAACCGGCTGCCCGGCGACGGCTTCACCCTGCACGCCTGCCACCTGCAGCCGCGCAGCCGCGGCCGCCTGTCGCTCAACGACGCCGACCCGCGCACGCCGGCGCGGATCCAGGCGAACTACCTCAGCGATCCAGACGGCTTCGACCTGCGCATGCTGGTGGAATGCGCGCGCCTGGCGCGGCGCATCCTGCAGCAGCCGGCGTTCGATCCCTGGCGCGGCGCGCCGCTGCTGCCGGCACGCGACGACCTGGACGAAGCCGGCCTGGTCGCCTACATCCGCGCCAAGGCCGAGACCATCTACCACCCGATCGGCACCTGCCGCATGGGCAACGATGCGTGGTCCGTGGTCGATCCGCAGCTGCGCCTGCGCGGGCTGGAAGGCCTGCGCGTGGTCGATGCATCGGTGATGCCGCGCCTGGTCAGCGGCAACACCAACGGCCCGACGATGATGATCGCCGAGCGCGCCGCCGACCTGATCCGCGGCCACAGCGCGCTGCGCGACGGCTGAGGCGCGGCCGGCGCAGCGGGCGGGCGGCCTACCCGCGCTTCACCGCGCGCGGCCCGCCAGCCACACGCCCAGCGCCGCCAGCGCGAAGCCGCACAGCTTCAGTGCGGTCAGGTGCTCGCCGAGCAGCACGTGGCCGAACACCGCGGTCACCGGTGGCATCAGGAAGAACAGGCTCGCCACCTGGGTGGCGGCGCCGCGCCGCAACAGCAGGAACAGCAACGCGAAGCCGCCGATCGAATTGACCAGCACCAGCCACGCCATCGCCGCGACGAAACCGCCGCTGGCCTGGAAGCGGAAGCCTTCCCACGCCGCCAGCGGCAGCAGCACCAGCGTCGCCGCCGCGTTCTGCACCGCCAGCCCGACGCGCAGGTCGAGCTGCGCGGCATGCCGCTTCTGGTACAGGGTGCCGGCGGCGATGCCGAACAGGCCCACCAGCAAGGCCAGCCAGCCGCCCCACGGCGTCGCCCCGTCGATACGGTCGGCGGCGACCGTGGCGACGCCGGCGAAACCCAGCGCCATGCCCAGCCACTGCGCGGCGCGCAAGCGCTGGCCGCCCCACCATGGACTGGCCCAGGCCACCAGCAGCGGCATCGCCCCGATCACCAGCGCGGCCACGCCGGAACCGGTGCCCAGCGCGAAGGCGGCGTAGACCCCGCCGAACTGCAAGGCCAGCATCAGCACCCCGGCCACCGCGCTGCGCGCCAGTTCCTGCCACGGCAGCGCCTTCAAGCGTGCGGGACCGGCGGCCAGCGCGAAGCACAACGCGGTCAGGCCGAAGCGCCACAGCAGCGCGGTGAACGGCGCCGCATGCGCCACCACCTGCTTGCCAGCGATGTAGCCGGTGCACCAGACCAGCACGAAGGCCAGGCCCAGCCAGGTCGCGGCGGCAGGCGCGGTACGCGCGGCGGGGATCGAGGAAAGGTCGGGATCGGGCATGCGCCATGATCCCGCAGCGCTACCGCGCCGTCACTGCGCCGGCAACGGTTCAGCCTGTCCGCGGCGAGCGCAGCGGCTTCGGCACATCGATTGCATGCGTTTCAGGCACCTGCCGCGCCGTTGCGGCAACCGCTCCGGACGCCGCCTTGCCGGCCTTGTCGGCCCGGCAAAATCACCAGCAGGATCAAGACGATGCCCATTCATCTTCTCCCGGTTTGTGCAATGGCGAAAAGCGGCGCTAGAATCGGTTTCGGCAGCACCTCACAGGCCACACGCGCGATGAAACAGAACAGCAGGCACCGGCTCCTTCGACCGGTGGCAACCGGGATGCTCGGGGTATTGCTGCCCTTTGCAATGTCCTCCACCGCGCAGACGCCGGCGCCCTCGCAGCCGCTGCCGCCGCCGATCTACACCGAAGCCACGCGCTACACCTCGCCGACCCAGCCGCTGCCGTACCGCGCGTCGCTGCCGGACAGCAAGGTGCTGCCGCTGGCCAGGGACTTCGATGTCGCCAGCCTGGAAGCGATGGCCGAGCAGCTCACCTACGGCGAACGCGTGCCCGGCCTGGCGGTGGCGATCGTGCACAACGGCCAGGTGATCAGCGCGCGCGGCTACGGCGTCACCGACGTCAACCGCCCCGAGCCGGTCGATGCGCACACCGTGTTCCGCCTGGCCTCGCTGTCCAAGGCCTTCGCCGGCACCATGGCCGGCCTGCTGGTCAACGACGGCACGCTGCGCTGGGACAGCAAGGTCGTCGACTACGTGCCCGGCTTCCAGCTCAGCGATCCGGTCGCCACCGGCCAGTTGAACGTGGCCGACCTGCTCAGCCATCGCGTCGGCCTGACCTACAACGCCTACGACCGCGACGTCGAATCCAATACCGACTACTACACGCTCAGCCACAAGCTCGCCTACGCGCCGCTCAAGTGCGCGCCGGGCGACTGCTACGCCTACCAGAACGTCGCCTTCAGCCTGATCGGCGACGTGGTGTTCGCCGCCTCCGGCAGCTTCTACGAGCAGTCGGTGGAGCGCCGCATCTTCAAGCCGCTGGGCATGAACGACGCCAGCATGGGCCTGGCCGGGATCCAGGCCAGCCCGCGCTGGGCGCGTCCGCACGTGCGCAGCCGCAACGGCTGGGTGTCGCTGATGCCCAAGCCCACCTACTACCGGCTGGCCCCGGCCGCCGGCGTCAACGCCAGCATCAGCGACATGGCGCAGTGGCTGATCGCGCAGACCGGGCACCGTCCGGACGTGTTGCCGGCGCCGCTGCTGGCCACGCTGCACGCGCCGCTGATCACCACGCCCGGCGAGATGCGCTCGGGCTGGCGCCGCGAGCGGGTCAACTCGGCCAGCTACGCGCTGGGCTGGCGCATCTTCGATTACTCCGGCCACCAGGTGGTGTTCCATGCCGGCGCGGTGCAGGGCTATCGCGGCTTGGTCGCGCTGGTGCCCGAACGCGACCTGGGCGTGGCGATCCTGTGGAACGGCGAGAGCGGCCTGCCCTCCGGCCTGCTGCCGACCATCCTCGACCGCGCGATCGGCCTGCCGACGCAGCGCTGGCTGGACGTGGACACCGACTTCGGCAGCGACAACATGATGGCCGAGCGTCCGGATCCGAAGGACAAGAAGGGCGCCTCCGCGTCAAAGTCGACCGCGTCGCCGCACTGACGCGGGCGGTCTGCTGATGGAGTCGGCGGAAGGCGGCGCGAGCCGCCTTTCTGCTGTTTGCGTGGTGGCTTCGCGGGAACTGGGCTTCAGCGCGACAAAATCTACTGGGTTGCGCAAGCCAGCAATTGCGCCCTGATCCGACGTTGATGGAATCCAGGCGCTAGGGTCGCGGCTGAAGCCGCTCCTACAGGGGGCGGCGCGCGGTAGCGGCTCCGCCACGTCGAAGCGCTGCTTGAAGCCATCGATCGACAAGTCACTGGCGATTTGGCCGTCGTCTGTCACCAAGACAACCAGCCGTCGGATCAGCTGCCGACACTCGCGTACAAGTCCATCAAGCGAATAAAGCCCCTCTCCCATCGGGAGAGGGGTTGGGGTGAGGGTACGGGCGAAGCCTCGCGACAAGAGGTTTTGCGAGAGTCCAGGCGAAGCCTAGCGACAGGAAGTTGCTGCGAGGGTTCGGGCGAGTCTCGCGGCAACAAGTTGCTGCAAGGTTCTAGGCAGCCTCACGGCCATGAGTACTCATGGCGATGCACCTCACCTCGCCACAGGACCCATCACTACGCACGCCGCCTGACCCGACCCTGCGCACCACCTTCCCCGGAAAGCGGCGCGTGGTCCCGGTGGAGAAGCAGGATCAGTCAACCAGGCCGCACGGCAAGTCGGCACTGCAGCGATGGGTTTGCCAGCAAGTCACAGCATCCACCCTCTCGCGCTCGCACAGGCGCCGCCAGCGCAGCAACGGGCACGTGAAGCACGGCGCGGATGGGTTTGAAAACGCAGAGGCTCCCAGTGCGACATGGCAGCGCCGCCGAATGCCCTCGCGCGCAGGAGGACCGAGCGGCATCGTCGACCACGTCGTCTGCGGCAGTGAGACAACCGCTTGGCGAACTCGCGCAGCATCGTCGGCTGCAGCGCAGTCGGAATTCAGTACAGATCAGGCACGCGCCAGGCGGCGACAGAGCGCGATGGCGGCAACACCGCCGGCTTGAGGACTAGCCAACATGCAGGCGACACGTCGGTGGCAGATGGGCGGCAGGTGCGTGGCACCTAGGCGCCATGGCAAGCAGCTCCCCACGGCGACGGCAAGCGGACGCCCATAAAAAAGCTCCCTCCCCGCTGGGCACCGGGGAGAGAGCTCTAGGTACGGCTATCGGGATGGATCAGATCAGATCAGCGGCGCGGGCGTTGCCGGCAGCGCGACCGGAGCGGTCTTCTTCTTGCGGGCAACCGGCTTCTTCTTCGCGACGGCCTTCTTGGCGACAGCCTTCTTCGCGGCCGGCTTCTTGGCAGCCGACTTCTTTACCGCCTTCTTGGCGACGGCCTTCTTCGCGGTCTTCTTTACCGCCTTCTTCGCGGTGGCCTTCTTCGCGGTCTTCTTGGTGGCGGCCTTCTTGGCGGTCGCCTTCTTCGCGGTCTTCTTTACCGCCTTCTTCGCGGTGGTCTTCTTGGCGGTGGCCTTCTTGATGGCCTTCTTCACCTTGGCGACCTTCTTGGCGACTTTCTTGGCGACCTTCTTGACCGCCTTCTTTACCGAGACCTTCTTCGCTGCCGGCTTCTTGGCGGCAGTCTTCTTGACCGCTTTCTTAGCGGCCGGCTTCTTTTTCGCAGCTTTTTTCGTGGCCATGGGATGGCTCCTCGTCAGTGAACTATGGATTGAAAACGCCCAGTTAAAGCAAACCCGCGGCGATGGTCCGCCTGCAGGATCCGCCGGCGCGTAGTGCGGGCCGGGTCGGATACAGAAACACCCGTATCGAAGCTCGATACGGGTGTCGTGCCAGGGGAGACGTTGCGTTTCTCGGAGGGAAGCGACACCTGATCCACCATCGTCAGGTTCCTGGTGGAGGTCCAAGTTGTGCTTCGCGTTCTGATGTCGATCCGATTCACTCGCTTGCGCAGCAACGTCTGCTGGGCGAAACCTAATCACGCTTTTTTTTACTGTCAACAGTTCTACGCAATTTTTTTTCAGGCGTTGCGTGCCGCGACCTCATCGATCGTCGCGATCGGCAGCCGCCGGACCTCGACAACAGCCGTTGCGAAACCCGCGGCGAAACTTCGGCGCAAACAAAAACAGCGGTAATTCCCGCGCTTTTTTGCAACACGCCGATGCGACCGGCCATTTCGCGCGCTGCCGCGCGCGGCGCCAGCGGCATCCCGGCGCGCATACGCGAGCCTGTCCGCGAGCTGAAAAAAACTTTTCGCGGCATGCGCCGTTCCGGCATCGCACAAGAGCAAATGCGCAAAACTGCGCAAACTTTTTCGCGCTGTTCGGCGCTTGCGAGCGCGCGTGCGCGGCGCCTCGCACTGCATCGCGGCGACGACGACGATGCCGTTGTAGCGTCCGCATGTCTGCGCATGCTCCTCACCGGCACATCACGCACGAGCGACCGGGCGCGTCGCGTTTGCGCTCGCCACCGCGTCCGCCAGCGGCGTGCATGTTCGCCTCGACCGACCCGCAGCACTGCGCATGCGCGCCACGACGAACACATCCGACCGGACGAACGCGACGCGTCTGGCCGACGCTGGCCGCAGCGCAGCGAGCGCTGCCGCGATCGGCAGACGCCTCGCCCGCGGCGCCCGACTGCGATGCACATCACCGTCACTGCCAAAAAACCGACGCGCGGTTCGCCGCGTCCCGCTGCCGCTGCAGCGGCGTCGCTTTCCGCCACGTGGCGACCACGTCGTGCGCATCGATGCGTGCGGCGCGGCCGGCATCCTCGCCCTGGCCTGACGCATCCGCCGCCTGCGTCAAACCCGATCGCCGCTATGTCGGCCACTCAGAGAGATGCCGATCGCCCGATCGGCAAACCTCCGCACTACCGAAAGCGCGCTCCGCTTCCTGCTGCCGCTTTCTTTTGTGCGGCGCAAACGAAAACCGGCCGCACAAGGCGGCCGGTTCGGCTGTCGCGAAGTGGAGCTCGGCTCAGTGGCCGTCTTCCTCGAGCAGCTCGGCGTAGTCGTCCGGGGTCAGCAGTTCGTTCAACTGCTCCGGATCGGCGATCTCCAGCACGAAGATCCAGCCTTCGCCGTAGGCGTCCTCGTTGATCGTCTCCGGCTTGTCGCTGAGTGCGGCATTGACCTCGACCACCTTGCCGGTGAGCGGGCTGTACACGTCCGAGGCGGCCTTGACCGACTCGACCACGGCCACGCCGTTGCCGGCGACGACGTCGTCGCCGACGTTGGGCAGCTCGACGTAAACCAGGTCGCCGAGCAGGCCCTGGGCATGCTCGGAGATGCCGACGGTGACGCGACCGTTGCCTTCGACGCGCGCCCATTCATGGGACTTGAGGAATTTGAGGTCGCCAGGGATCTCGCTCATGGGGCTGCTCCGGAAAAAGACGGTATCGGGGATGGGTGGCTAGTGTAGCGAACCGGATGCTCCGCAACGACGTCGCGGGCGCATTGCGGCGGCGGCCGGTTCACTCGAGGACACCGGGCTGGACCTGGCCTTCGCGCACGAACGGGAACTTGACCACGCGCACCGGCACTTCCTTGCCGCGGATGTCCACCCGCACCTGCCCGGGTTCGCCGGCCGGCACGCGCGCGAACGCGATCGCCTTGCCCAGCGTCGGCGAGAACGTGCCGGACAGGATCTCGCCGTCGCCCTGCGCGGTGAGCACCTTCTGGCCGTGGCGAAGCACGCCCTTGTCGTCCATCACCAGGCCGATCATCTGCCGCGGCGCGCCGTTGGCCTTCTGCGCTTCGAGCACGTCGCGGCCGATGAACACGCGGCCCTCGTCCAGCGCCACGGTCCAGGCCAGCGCGGCCTCGTACGGCGACACGCTGTCGTCCATGTCCTGCCCGTACAGGTTCATGCCGGCCTCCAGGCGCAGCGTGTCGCGCGCGCCCAGCCCGGCCGGCTTGACCCCCGCTTCCAGCAGCGCGTTCCAGAACGCCACCGCCTGCTCCTGCGGCAGCACGATCTCGAAACCGTCCTCGCCGGTGTAGCCGGTGCGCGCGACGAACAGCGCCACGCCGTCGCTCGACACCGCCTCGAACGCGGCGAAGCGGCCCAGCTTCTGCACCGCGGCGCGATCGTCCTCGCGCAGCAGGCCGATCGCCTTGGCGCGCGCATTCGGGCCCTGCACCGCGATCATCGCGAAGTCCTCGCGCTCGCGCACCTCCACGCCGAACTTCTGCGCCTGCTCGCCGATCCAGGCCAGGTCCTTGCTGCGCGTGGCGGCGTTGACCACCAGGCGGAAGAAGGTGTCGGACATGTAGTAGACGATCAGGTCGTCGATCACCCCGCCCTGCGGGTTGAGCATGCAGGTGTACAGCGCCTTGCCCGGCAGCTTCAGCTTGTCCACCGAATTGGCCAGCAGGTGGCGCAGGAACCCGCGCACCTGCGTGCCGTGCAGGTCGACCACGGTCATGTGGCTGACGTCGAACATGCCGGCGTCGCGGCGCACCTGATGGTGCTCGTCGATCTGCGAGCCGTAGTGGATCGGCATGTCCCAGCCGCCGAAGTCGACCATCTTGGCGCCGAGGGCGCGATGGCTGTCGTTGAGGATGGTCTTCTGGGTCATGGCGCGGGTCCGTGAGGGAAAGTCGCCCATTATCGCCGCCGAGCGGCCGGGATTGGAGATTCGGGATTGGGGGATTCGGGGCGGCCGCATACGATCCAGCCCGAAGGCACGCCGTTGTAGGAGCGGCTTCAGCCGCGACAGGCATTATCAGAATCAGAGATTGTGTCGCGGCTGAAGCCGCTCCTACAACGGATGCATGCAGCATGCGGAGATGCCGCGCACGCACGGTAGCCTCCAAATTCCGAATCCCCAATCCCGGCCTTACTCCGGCTGCACCAGCAACGTCATGCCATCCACTCCGACGATGCGCACCGCGCTGCCGGCCGGCAGGTCGGGGCCGCCGACCACCCAGAACGCGTCGTCGACCTTGGCGCGGCCGCGGCCGGCCTGGATCGGCTGGTCCAGCGTCACCACCCGGCCGATCAACTGTTCGGCGCGGCGGTTGAGCAACGGCCGGTCGCTGACCCGGTCGCGGCCGCGGAACCAGGTGCGGTAGATCTGGATGGAGACGAAGCTGAGCACCACGAACGCACCGATCTGCAGCAGCAGCGGGATGCCCGGCAGCACCAGCACGGCCACAAACACCGCCGCGGCGGCGAAGCCCATCCACAGCATGAACGCGCCCGGCGCCAATGCCTCGGCCGCGAACAGCAGCAGGGTCAGCGCACCCCACGCCACCACCTCCGCGCGCATCGCTCAGACTCCGCTGCGCGGCGGCATGCCGCGCGGTACCGCCGGCGGCGCGGACTGCTGCTTGCTCAGCGCCTCGCGCGCCAGTTCGCCGATGCCGGCGATCGAGCCGATGATGCCGCTGGACTCCATCGGCATCAGCACGAACTTCTGGTTCGGCGCGGTGGCCAGTTCCTTGAACGCCTCCACGTACTTCTGCGCGATGAAGTAGTTGATCGCCTGCACGTCGCCCTCGGCGATCGCCTTGGACACCATCGTGGTGGCGCGCGCTTCGGCCTCGGCCAGGCGCTCACGCGCCTCGGCGTCGCGGAATGCGGCTTCCTTGCGGCCTTCGGCCTCCAGCACCGCGGCCTGCTTCTCGCCCTCGGCGCGCAGAATTTCCGACTGCCGCGAGCCCTCCGCCTCGAGGATCTGCGCGCGCTTCTCGCGCTCGGCCTTCATCTGCCGCGCCATCGAATCGATCAGGTCGCGCGGCGGCTGGATGTCGCGGATCTCGATGCGGGTGACCTTGATGCCCCACGGATTGGTCGCATGGTCGACTACGTTGAGCAGCTGCGCGTTGATCGTCTCGCGCTGGCTCAGCGATTCGTCCAGGTCCATCGAGCCGATCACGGTACGGATGTTGGTCTGCACCAGCGCGATCGTGGCGATCTCCAGGTTCGACACTTCATAGGCGGCCTTGGCCGCGTCCAGCACCTGGAAGAACACCACCCCGTCCACCCGCACCACCGCGTTGTCCTTGGTGATCACGTCCTGGCTGGGCACGTCCAGCACCTGCTCCATCATGTTGACCTTGCGGCCCAGGCCGTAGACCACCGGAATCAGGAAGTGCAGGCCGGGCGACAGGGTGTGGGTGTAGCGGCCGAAGCGCTCCACCGTCCACTGGAATCCCTGCGGCACCATGCGCACGGTCTTGAACAGCACGATCACGCCTGCGACCAGGATCACCAGCGCGAGGAAATAGGTGGACGGCATCGATTTGCTCCATTTAACCGAAAGGGTCTATCCAGCGAGTATAGCGAGCGCCCGGGACGGCGCCGGCTACCAGCGGATGCGCCCGAGCAGCATGTCCTTGAACATGACCCAGTCGCCGGCGAACGAGTACAGCGGGTGGCGGAAGGTGGCCGGGCGGTTCTTCTCGAAGAAGAAATGCCCGATCCAGGCGCAGCCGTAGCCGCACAGCGGCGCGATCCACAGCCAACGCGGCTGTCCTGTGCAGATCGCCAGCAGCACCGCCAGCAGCACCGCGACGCTGCCGACGAAATGCAGCCGGCGCGACAGCGGATGCCGGTGCTCGCTCAAATAGAATGGATAGAACTCGCGGAAGCTGGCGAAACGCCGCATGCGGTGGCCCTCCCGAGGCAACGCAGGCAGCTAGCATACGCCGCGTTGGTACCCGCATTAAAGAAGGGGTGTCGGCGCTTGCGCGGCCGGCCCGCCGCTGCCAGCGAACGCCTCCAGCGTGGTCACACGCGGCATCGCCAAGCGCCGCCTGCGACATGCGAGCGTCGCCTCTCGGCACGGTTCGCCGCCATCGCGCTGGAAGATCGCGACGCACGACAGGCGCCGATCGCGCGCGCTGCGCGTGCGTCAGGCCTGCCGCGGCGCGAACATGATTACCGCCATGCCAAGCAGGCACAGGCCGGCGCCGAGCAGGTCCCAGCGCGTGGGTCGGACCGATTGCACCGCCCACAGCCACAGCAGCGCCACCGCGATGTAGACGCCGCCGTACGCGGCGTAGACGCGGCCGCTGGCTTCCGGATGCAGGCTTAGCAGCCACACGAACGCGGCCAGGCTGGCGCCCGCCGGCAGCAACAGCCATGCGCTGCCCTGCTCGCGCAGCCACAGGTATGGCAGATAGCAGCCGACGATCTCGGCCAGCGCGGTCAGCACGAACAGCAGCAGCGTCTTCATTGCGCCGCGTCGCGCTCCTGGCGCTTGGCGCGCTGCCAGTACGCCTCCTGCTGCTGCAGCGACAGACCCTCCAGCGCGCTGCCGTCGTGCTGCGCCAGCTGCTCCATCGCGCGGAAACGGCGTTCGAATTTCTGGTTGGCATGGCGCAGCGCAGCACCGACATCGACCTGGGCGTGGCGCGCGAGATTGGCGCAGACGAACAGCAGATCGCCGATCTCGTCCTGCAGCCGCGCCTGGTTGTCCTGCACCGCGCCGCGCGCGAATTCCGCACGCACTTCTTCCAGTTCTTCCTGCAGTTTTTCCAGCACCGGCTCCGGCCCTGGCCAGTCGAAACCGATCCGCGCCGCGCGCGCCTGCAGCTTCACCGCGCGCTGCCATTCCGGCAGGCCGCGGGCGATCCCGGCCAGCGCCGAACTGTCGGTCTTGCCGGCCGCGGCGCGCTCGTCGCGCTTGATCTGCTCCCAGCTCAGCGTCTGCTGCTCGGCGTCGGCGACCTGGCTGTCGCCGAACACATGCGGGTGCCGGCGCACCATCTTGTCGCAGATCGCGGTCACCACATCGTCGAAGCCGAAGGCGCCCTGCTCGCGCGCCATCTGCGCATGGAACACCACCTGCAGCAGCAGGTCGCCGAGTTCGTCCTTCAGCTCGCCCAGGTCGTTGCGGTCGATCGCGTCGGCGACTTCGTACGCCTCTTCGATCGTGTACGCGGCGATGCTGGCGAAATCCTGCTCCAGGTCCCAGGGGCAGCCATGCTCGCGATCGCGCAGGCGCGCCATGATCTCGAGCAGGGCGGGAAGGTCGTAGCGGGCTGCGGTCACGTGCGGGTTCCGATGCGACGGCAACGGCGCCGCCTGCCGGTTAGTGTGGCAGAGCGACCCGCACGATGAGCGGCCGGCGGCATGGCGAGCGGCGATGCGGCGCATGCGACCGTCCTGCGGCGCATGGCCACGACGCCGTCATCGCGCCTGGTTGCCGAAGGCGCGCATTGCGGCGGCGTCAGCCGCGACGCCGCTCGCAGGTCACCGCCGTTGCCGGCGGCAGCGTCCGCTCAGCCCAGCCAGCTGCGCCACGGCAGCGTGGGATCGCCCAGCGCCAGGAAATCGCCGTTGAGCAGCGATTCGCGGCGGTTGTAGCGGAACGGCTTACCGGTATCGGCGGCGAGCAGGGTGCCGCCGGCCGCCTGCAGCACGCACTGGCCGGCGGCGGTATCCCATTCGGAGGTCGGGCCGAAGCGCGGGTACACGTCCAGCTCGCCGTCGGCGATGCGGCAGAACTTCAGCGACGAACCCTGCGCGATCACCTCGGTCTCGCCCATGCGCAGCAGCAGCGCGTCGGTGCGCGGATCGCGGTGCGAGCGGCTGGCCGCCACCCGCAGCGGCGCGCTAGCCGGACGCCGCGTGTTCAGCGCGGTGTCGCGGAAACCGTCGCGCCGGTACGCCTGCTCGCCGCGCACCGCGTGCCAGACGCGGCCATCGACCGGCGCCTGGACCACGCCGAACACCGGCGCGCCCTGGTGGATCAGCGCGATGTTGACGCTGAACTCGCCGTTGCGCTTGACGAATTCGCGGGTGCCGTCGAGCGGGTCCACCAGCCAGTAGCTGGTCCAGTGCTCGCGCACGTCCCATGGAATGTGCGCCGATTCCTCGGACAGCACCGGCAGGTCGGGGGTCAGCCGTTCCAGGCCTTCGACGATGATCCGGTGCGCGGCTAGGTCGGCCTGGGTCAGCGGGCTGGCGTCGGCCTTGTGCTCGACCTCGAAGCCGGTGGCGTAGACGGCCATGATCGCCGCGGCGGCGTCGATGGCGATGGCGATGACGGTTTCGCGCAGGTCTGCGGTGATGCGGATCATCCGCTACGACCCAGCCACTCGCGGGCGATGAACAGCGCCGCCAGCGAACGCCCTTCGGAAAAATCCTCACGCAACATCAGTTGATCCAGTTCAGCCAGTTTCCAGGGCACCACTTCTAGTTCCTCCGGCTCGTCGCCGGCAAGTTTTTCGGGATAGAGATCTTGCGCGAGCACCAGCCAGGACTGGTGGCTCATATACGTGGGCGCCAGGGTCATCGCGCGCAGCACCTGCAGTTGCCGGGCGCCGTAGCCGGCCTCTTCCTTGAGTTCGCGGTCGGCCGCCTGCAGCGGCGTCTCGCCGGCATCGATGCGGCCCTTGACCAGGCCCAGTTCGTAGCGATGCACGCCGGCGGCGTACTCGCGCACCAGCAGCACGGTCTGCGCATCCAGCATCGGCACCACCACCACCGCGCCGTGGCCCGGGGATTTGAGCCGGTGGAATACGCGCCGTTCGCCGTTGCTGAACTCCAGGTCCAGCTCTTCGACCTTGCGCTCCATGGCCGACTCGCCGCGCTCGCGCAGCGCGTGAATGATCGGCAACGGACGGCTCACGCCGGCACCCCGCGGCGCTTTGCAGCGTCGACCGATAGAATGCACGGAGCGAAGAACCTGTTCATGAGCGCGAAATGCTAACAGACCTGACCGCATCACAGACTGCCGCCGCCTGGCGGCAACGCGACCTTGCGGTGCTGTGGCACCCCTGCACGCAGATGCGCGAGCATCCGGACACCCTGCCGCTGCTGCCGATCGCGCGCGGCGAAGGCGCCTGGCTGATCGATCACGAAGGCAACCGCTACCTGGATGCGGTGAGCAGCTGGTGGACCAATCTGTTCGGCCACAGCGAGCCGCGCATCGCCGCGGCCATCGCCGCGCAGGCCACCCAGCTGGAACAGGTGATGCTGGCCGGCTTCAGCCACGCGCCTGCGGTGGAACTGGCCGAGCAGCTGCTGGCGCTGGCGCCGCGCCAGGACGGGCGCGCGCCGCTGGCCAAGGTGTTCTACGCCGACAACGGCTCGGCCGGGGTCGAAGTGGCGCTGAAGATGGCGTTCCACTATTTCCACAACCGCGGCGAGACCCGCCGCACCCGCTTCGTCGCGCTGGAGAACGGCTACCACGGCGAAACCATCGGCGCGTTGGCGGTCGGCGACATCCCGCTGTACCGGCGGGTGTACGCGCCGCTGCTGTGCGAAGCGCTGTTCGCGCCCTCGCCCGACGCCTACCTGGCCGCGCCGGGGCAGAGCGCACGACAGCGCGCCGATGCCGCCGCCGATGCGCTGGCCGACCTGTTCGACCGCCATCCGGGCGAAATCTGCGCGGTGATCCTGGAGCCGCGCCTGCAGTGCGCCGGCGGCATGCGCATGCACGACCCGGCCTATCTGCGCCGCGCGCGCGAGCTGTGCGACGCCAACGGCGCGTTCCTGATCGCCGACGAGATCGCCACCGGCTTCGGCCGCACCGGCACCCTGTTCGCGTGCGAGCAGGCCGGGGTGATGCCGGACCTGCTGTGCCTATCCAAGGGCCTGACCGGCGGCTTCCTGCCGCTGTCGGCGGTGCTGGCCACGCAACACTTATATGACGCCTTCCTCGACGACAGCCGCGAACGCGCCTTCCTGCACTCGCACAGCTATACCGGCAATCCGCTGGCGTGCGCCGCCGCGCTGGCCAGCCTGCGGATCTTCCAGCAGGACGACGTGCTCGCGCGCAACCGCAGCACCGCCGAAACCATGCGCGCGCTGTCGGCACCGTTCAACGACCATCCGCACGTGGCCGACGTGCGCCAGGCCGGAATGGTGGTGGCGTTCGAACTGACCCGCAACGGCGACAAGCGCACCCCGTTCGCGGCCGGCGCGCGGGTCGGCCTGTGCGCGTACCGTGCCGCCCTGCAGCGCGGCGTGGTGCTGCGCCCGCTGGGCGACGTGCTGTACTGGATGCCGCCGTATTGCGTGGACGACGCGCAGCTGGCGTTGCTCGCCGAGACCACCCTGGCCGCGATCGACGAGGCCGTGGCATGCGCCTGACCCGCTGCCATGTCGAGTTGCCGCTGCGCGAAGGCGAGGACGTGGTGCTGCCCGAGGACGTCGCCGGGCATCTGCTGCGCGTGCTGCGGCTGCGCGAAGGCGACCGCTGCGTGCTGTTCAACGGCGACGGCTGCGACTACGACGCCGAACTGCTGCAGGTGGGCAAGCGCGGCGCCAGCGCGCGGATCGGCGCGGCGCAGCCGGCGGACAACGAATCGCCACTGGCGATCACCCTGCTGCAGGGCGTGGCGCGCGGCGAGAAGATGGACCTGATCCTGCAGAAGGCGACCGAACTGGGCGTGGCTGCGATCGTGCCGGTCTGGGCCGAGCGCACCGAGGTGAAGCTGGATGCGGCGCGCACCGACAAGCGCGTGGCGCACTGGCGCAGCGTGGTGATCTCGGCCTGCGAACAGTCCGGCCGCGCGCGCGTGCCCAGCCTGGCCGCGCCGCTGGCGCTGGCCGACGCCGCCGCTACGGTGACCGGCACGCAGCTGAAGCTCACTCTCGATCCGCAAGGCGAACACCGGCTGCGCACGCTGGACATCGCCGGCAACGCGGCGACGATCGCGATCGGCCCGGAGGGCGGCTGGTCGCCGCGCGACCGCGCCGCGCTGCACGCCGCCGGCTTCGCCGGCCTGCGCCTGGGACCGCGCATCCTGCGCACCGAGACCGCCGGCCTGGCCGCGATCGCGGCATTGCAGGCGCGCTGCGGCGACCTGTGAACCGGCGCACGCAATCGCGTAGACATCGTTGACCGAAGGCGTGCTGCGACGGTGCTACCGAAGCCGCGCGAATTGTCGATTTCACCTTTAAAACAGCACTTTTCTTAGCGATTATTTAACCGCAACGCGCGTTGACAACGAAGGACAAGCGCGACACAGTCGGCGCTCCTGAGCCATCGCGCGGGGTGCTTCCGGCTTGAACCGGCGCAACGAACGACACGGCCCGCCAGCGCATGGCCGCCGGTCCGCACAACCCACGCACGCGCAGCCGCGTGCGCCATCCGCCGCTGCCGCGCCCATGTGCGGCACGCGCGCCGGCACGCAAACCAGCGCCGATGCCGACACGCCGTCTCCGCCGCTCGGCGGCATGCACGCCTCGCCTTTGTTTTCCATTCGCCCATCGCGCCGCATCCGGGCCGAGGGCATCACTTGCCTGCCGCCACGCCGGCGGGCCTTTCGCGTCCTGCGCACCTTTCGGAGACCGCCCGCTTGAACCACACCCGCCTCGCTCCCCTGGCCTTCGCCATCGCCGCGGCGCTGGCCGCACCGGCCAGCGTCTTCGCCCAGCAAGTCCCCCCGCCACAGAACGACGCCGCGACAGCGCCCGCGACCGACAGCGGCACCGCCGCCAGCGACCAAGCCGCGCCCGCGGCGGTACAGGAACTGGATGCGGTCAAGGTCACCGGCTACCGCGCCAGCCTGCAGAAATCGCTCAACATCAAGCGCAATGCCGATGCGATCGTTGATGCGATCTCGGCCGAGGACGTCGGCAAGTTTCCCGCCGCCAACGTCGCCGAATCGCTGTCGCACCTGCCCGGGGTCAGCGTCGATCGCCAGTTCGGCGAGGGCGAGAAGGTCTCGATCCTCGGCACCGATCCGGCGCTGAACCGGGTGCTGCTCAACGGCCAGAGTATCGCCTCCACCAGTTGGGGCGGCGATCCGAACAATCCGGACAGCCGCTCGTTCAACTACTCGCTGCTGGCGCCGGAAGTGATCGGCAGCGCCGAGGTCTACAAGAGCCCGCAGGCCAGCATCGACGAAGGCAGCCTGGGCGGCACCGTGATCCTGCACACGCGCAAGCCGCTGGAACTGGAAAAGAATCTGCTGACCGGCAGCGTCAGCTACGGCTACAACGACCGCGCCGAAGACGGCAAGCCCAACGCCTCGCTGCTATACAACTGGAAGAACGACGCCGGCACGCTCGGCGTGCTCGGCTCGGTGATGCATTCGGAGCGCTCGCTGCGCCGCGACGGCGTGGAGATCTTCGGTTACAGCGACATCCAGGGCGCCGGCTTCCCCGATGCGGTCGCCGCCGGCAAGCAAGGGGTCTACCCCACCGCGATCAACAGCGCGCTGTTCACCCAGACCCGCAAGCGCGATGGCGTCACCGGCTCGCTGCAGTGGAAGCCGAACGACGCCTTCGAGCTGACCTACACCGGCCTTTACGTCGAGGAAACCTTCGACAACGTCAACCAGAGCCGCTATGCCAACTTCGTGCCGGCCAACGCCACCGCACTGGACGTGACCGACGGCATCGCCACCTCCGGCGCCTACGGCAACAACGCCGAAACCATCCTCGATTCGTACGTGCGCAAGACCACGGTCAAGACCAGCAGCAACACCCTGCGCGGCGACTGGCACGGCGATGGCTGGAACGTCTCCGGCCAGGTCGGCGCGACCCGCTCGGCCGGCGGCGCCGATCGCATCTACGGCCTCACCTTCCGCGGCAACGGCGGCTACGACTACGCCATCGATCACCGCAACGTCGGCGTGGACTACGCAGTGCCGCCATCGGCGCTGGACGCGATGTCGGTGCTGGGCGCCACCGTCAACCGCTATCCAAACCTGGACAAGGAACGCTACGCGCAACTGGACTTCGACCACGACGTGGCCTGGGGGCCGATCACCAAGCTGCGCGCCGGGGTCAAGGCCACGCGCCACAGCACCGCGCAGGACATGTACTACGACAGCTTCCCCGCCGACCCGAACACCACGCTGGCCGCGGTCTATGGCGGCGGCACGCCCGGCGGCTATCTGGACGGCCTGTCGGTCAGCGACGACATGCGCCATTGGCCGCGGCAAAGCCCTGGCGCGCTGGTGGACTACGTCGGCGGCCTGCCCGGCAGCGACACGCTCGCGCCCAGCTACGGCAGCAGCTTCGACGTGGTCGAGCGCAACCGCGCCGCGTATCTGCAGGCGGATTTTTCCGGCTACAACTACCGCGGCAACATCGGCGTGCGCTACGTCAACACCCGCGACGCGATCGGCGGCTACCAGTACGACGGCAGCGCCTACGCGCCGCTGCGCTACAACAAGTCCTACGGCGAATGGCTGCCGTCGCTAAATTTCGCCTACGACCTGTCCGATGCGCTGATCCTGCGCGTGGCCGCAGCCAAGGTGATCGCGCGGCCGCGCTATGCCGACCTCACCCCCTACGTCAACGCCGACGACAACAAGCTCACCGCCAGCAGCGGCAATCCGGCGCTGGATCCGTACCGCTCCACCAACTACGGCGCATCGCTGGAATGGTATTTCGCGCCCAACAGCGTGCTTGCCGGCGAGCTGTTCTACCGCGACATCTCCAACTACATCCTGCAGACCCTGGTGCAGCAACCGCTGCACAACAACACCTACAACCGCGAGGACATCTACGAGGTGACGCTGCCGCAGAATTCCGGCGCAGCCAAGGTCAAGGGCGTGTCGCTGAGCTACCAGCAGGAACTCGGCGGCGGCTTCGGCGTGGCGGCGAACTACACCTACTCCAAGGCCGATACCCAGGGCGACTACAACCTGCCGTACAACTCCAAGAACAGCTACAACCTCAGCCCCTACTTCGAGAAAGGGCCATGGGAGGCGCGGCTGACCCTGGGCTGGCGCTCGGCCTACTTCACCCAGATCGGGCGCCTGGGCGCGAACCAGATGACCGACGACTTCACCCAGCTCGATGCGTCGGTGTCCTACGCCATCACCGACAAGGTCAAGCTGCAGCTGGAAGGCACCAACCTGCTCGACGAGACCTACTACAGCTACGTCGGCCAGGAGAGCCAGCCCTACTATCTGTACAAGAACGGGCGCGGCTACATGCTCAGCGTGCACTTCACGCTATAACCGCGGCGATGGCGGCGGCCGCACGGGCCGCCGCTGTTGTCGCAGGCATCGGCGCTCCGCGGGCTCGTCATCGCGGCACCAGCGAACGTCGCTGCGACGGCGCTTGCGGTCGCTACCGGCGGCTTCGCGACCGCTTCGACTTTCTGTCGCGGCTGAAGCCGCTCCTACAGAAGCCGCACCGCTCGCTCCTGTAGGAGCGGCTTCAGCCGCGACAGGAGAACGGCAATGCCGATGATGCCGTATCGCACCGATTCCGGACGCGAGGTTCTCCAGGGTCCTTTCAGCGGCGACGGACGATCCCCGACACGCCGCGCGCCGCGATTCCATGTTCCCATCTCGCCAACGCAGCCCGCGCGCCGCGAGCGCTAGCGCTGCTGCTGCAGGAACCAGTTCGCCGCGCCGATCACTCCGAGCTGGCCGTGCTCCACCAGCTTCACCGGGATCTGCTCCAGCGCCGGGCGCATCGCGCCCTTGTTCAAATAGCGCTCGACGAAGCTGCTGGCGGCCAGGAACTCGCCGATCTGCGGCAGGAAGCCGCCGGCCAGGTAGATGCCGCTCTGGATGCCGTACAGCAGCGCCATGTCGCCGACCACGCTGCCGAGCAGGCCGCAGAACGCCGACAGCGCTTCGTGCGCCAGCGGATCGTTGCCGGCCAGCGCCGCCGCGGTGACCTCGCTGGGCGCGGCATGCGCCGGCGCGACATCGTGCAGCTCGCACAACACCTTATAGAGATTGAGCAGACCGGGGCCGGACAGCAGGTGTTCCACCGGCACATAGCTGCGCGTGCGCAACAGCCGCTGCGCGATCGCCATCTCCAGTTCGCTGCCGATCGGCAGGGCCGCGTGTCCGGCTTCGGTGGCCAGCACGACGGCGCCGCCATTGGTCGGAATCCACACCGCCGCGCCGAGCCCGGTGCCCGGGCCGATGACCAGCGCCGGTCCGCGCTGCGCCTTGCGCGGGCCGGTCAGATGCAACACTTCGCTGGCATCCATCGACGAGGCCGCATAGGCCACCGCTTCGAAATCGTTGACCAGGTGCAGCGCCTGCATGCCCAGTCGCTCGCGGATCTCCGGCGGCGACAGGCTCCACGGCAGGTTGGTGGTGATCACCCTGCCGTCTTCCAGCGCATAGCCGGCGCTGGCGATCACGCCACGGGTCGGCGCCGGACCCGGCACGCCGGACAGGAACTCGCCGATGATCTCGGTCAGGCCCGGATAGTCGGCGCAGCGGTACTTGCGATAGTCCAGCACCTTGACCGTCTGCACGCTGTCGCTGGCATCGCCGCGCGACACCAGGCCGATACGCACATGGGTACCGCCGACGTCGGCGGCGATGAAAGGCTCGGCGCGCGGTCCGGCCGCTGCCACTGGTGAACTGCTTGCGGACACGTATTCTCCCGTTGCGCCCCACAGGGCGCAGCCGATGGGGCCTGTTGATCGATCGAGTTTCAGACCACCTTGACAACGTTGTCAAGATGAAATTCACCCAAATGTCGCTCTACCGTCACTGCTTCCACGATAAGCCATCGCGGCCGATTCGTCGCGCTATTCCGACAGGACACCGACATTGCCGATGGAACGCCCGAAAGCCGGTGCAAACGGCGTGCGAAAATTCGCCGCAACGCACAAATTCTGGGATGCAGGTCGTGCTGTTGCGCGTCGCAGCCCAGCGCGCAGGCAGTCGCGAACGCGCCACCCGGCCTTGTTCTCAGCGTGGATTTCCTTTCCCGCACAAGTACCTACGCAGCGTACAGGAAACTAAGCCGGTTCATCTTCGACACCTGCCGTCGCATCCGTGCCGAGAATTGTCAAAATACCGTGAAGTAAGTGTTGACAACGCTGTCAACGCTATACCAGACTCGGTCGCATACAAGTTTTACATCTTCAAGACACGCCTCGTTCAGGGACACGGGACAGCGGTGCATCGCGATCCAGTGCCTGGCAGGGCCGCGCCAGCAGGTTCGCTGGCCGCGGCCCGCAACGAAGGCAAACGGCTCCAACGCCGGTGCACGGAACGGGGGGACTCCCGCCCGCGCATCAGGCAACTGCACCTTGCACGGTTTTGCTGGATTTGGTTGTCACTCAACAGGAAACAAGGAAGGACCGGCGCCCTCGGTGCCGCCGGCCGGCTACTTCCGCGTCAACGACCGGACGACGCGCACCGAAACGCGATACGCGCAACCACCGCAAGGTGCCGCGCAATCAACAGGCCGGGCAGCGGCCAGCACGCCGGAACATCGGTTGGCACCTCATGCCCATGTACTAACCCAGAGGTTTAGCCAATGAATAGCCGCACCACCACGTTAGCCATCAGCATCATGGCCGCGCTGTACCTGTCCGGTAATGCTATGGCGCAGGAAGCACCCGCTTCCGGCGCAGAGTCGAAGAACGTCCAGGAACTGGACACCATCACCGTCACCGGCTACCGCGCCTCGCTGGAGAAGAGCCAGGCGGTCAAGCGCTCGGCCAACTCCATCGTCGACGCGATCAGCGCCGAGGACATCGGCAAGTTCCCGGACACCAATGCCGCCGAGTCGCTGGCGCACCTGCCGGGCATCAGCGTGGACCGCCAGTTCGGCGAAGGCGAAAAGGTCAGCATCAACGGCACCGATCCGGCGCTGAACCGCGTGCTGCTCAACGGCCAGACCATCGCTTCGGGCGACTGGGGCGGCAACCCGTCCGACACCAGCGGCCGTACCTTCAACTACACCCTGCTGTCGCCGGAAATCATCGGCCTGATGGAGGTCTACAAGACCCCGGAAGCGCGCATCGACGAAGGCTCGATCGGCGGCACCGTGATCGTGCACACCCGCAAGCCGCTGGACCTGCCGAAGAACACCATCCGCGGCTCGGTCGGCTACAACTACAACGACCGCTCGGAAGAAGGCAACCCGCGCGGCTCGGCGCTGTGGAGCTGGAAGAACGACGACGAGACCTTCGGCGCGTTGATCTCCGCCACCCACGACAAGCAGGACATCTCGCGCGCCGGCATCGAGTTCTTCGGCTACACCACCGGCGCCAATATCCCCGCCACCGCCAATATCACGGGCGACGGTGGTAACGTTGCTACTGCCAAGGTGCCGGCCGGCATCAACAGCGCCTACTTCCAGCAGACCCGCGAGCGCAATGGCCTGCAGGGCGCGCTGCAGTGGAAGCCGAACGAGCAGAACGAGTTCAACCTGACCGGCATCTACATCAAGGGCAAGTACAACAACTTCAGCGAATCGCGCTACGTCTGCCCGGCCTGCAACGACGATCTGAAGAAGGTCACCAGCGCCAACGTGCAGAACGGCTACATCAGCTCCGGCACCGTCACCGACGGCGCCGCCGGCCAGCCCTACGCCCAGCTCGACACCAACTATCGCGAAAGCACCGTCACCACCAAGAGCGTGAACCTGCGCCACGACTGGTACGGCGACAACTGGGTGTTCACCACCCAGGCCGGCACCACCAAGGCCACCGGCGGCAAGAACCCCGAGTACCTGATGAAGTTCCTGCTGCAGGACGGCGGCTACAACTTCAACTACGACGGCAGCCACACCGGCGTCACCTACGACAACAACAGCGCCTCCAACTGGGGCCTGGCCTCCGGCCAGCAGGCCGGCGGCCTCGAGTACACCACCACCGAGGACAAGGAAAAGTACTTCCAGTTCGATGCGGCCCGCGATCTGCAATGGGGCCCGTTCAACAAGGTGCTGGTGGGCTACAAGTACATCAACCACGACAACGGCCAGAACTCGCGCGGCAACGCGATCTTCGCCAACCAGGACGTGCTGCTGACCGGCTTCAACCCGGGCACCACGCCGGGCGGCCTGTACGACGGCCTGGGCGCAAGCGGCGACCTGGTCAACTGGCCGACCGCCAACCTCAACTCGGTGCTGGACTATCTGAAGGGGTTGCCGCAGGCGGCGCTGACGCCCAAGTTCGGCCAGATCTACGACGTCAAGGAAATCACCAGCGACCTGTACGCGCAGATGAACTTCGAAGCCGGCAAGTTCCGCGGCAACGTCGGCCTGCGCTACGCCGACACCAAGGACAAGTCGCAGTACTACCAGACCAGCGATGGCGGCACGACCTACGCCTTCCAGCAGGTCAGCAACGAGTACAAGAAGCCGCTGCCCAGCTTCAACATCGCCTATGACCTGGACGACACCAAGGTGCTGCGCTTCTCCGCGGCCAAGGTGATGGCACGCCCGCGCTACAGCGACCTGGCCGGTTCGTTCTCGCTCAACAGCACCAGCGGCGACCTGACCGCCAGCGGCGGCAACCCGGACCTGAAGCCGTACGAGTCGACCAACTACGATCTGGCCGCCGAATGGTACTTCGCTCCGTCCAGCATGCTGTCGGCCGAAGTGTTCTATCGCGACATCAGCTCCTACATCGTCAGCACCACGACCACGGAGATCCTCAGCGACCCGACCAACGGCATCGTCAACCAGCCGTACAGCGTGACCCGCCCGATCAACGCCACCGGCGCCAAGGTCAAGGGCGCGTCGCTGAACTACCAGCAGGCGTTCGGCTACGGCTTCGGCCTGCAGGCGAACTACACCTACGCCGAGTCCAGCTCCGAGGACGGCCTGAACCTGCCGTACCTGTCGCGCAACACCTACAACGTGATCCCGTACTGGGAAAACGGTCCGTGGATGGTGCGGGTCAACTACAGCTACCGCTCCAAGTACTTCACCCAGATCGGCCGCCTGGACTCGAACGTGTTCACCGACGAGTACAAGCAGCTCGACCTGACCGCCTCGTACGAGATCAACGACTGGATGAGCGTCAGCGTCAGCGCCACCAACCTGCTCGACTCCACGTACTACTGGTACAACGAGGTCAAGTACGCGCCGATCGGCATGTACAAGAACGGCCGCGGCTACCAGGCGCAGCTGAACTTCAAGTTCTGATGTAGGACTGGCGCGCCACCGACCCTCCACGGTGGCGCGCCCTTTTTTTGCCCGGCGTTTCGTTTGCGCCGGCATCGCGTTTTCTACAGAGGAGTGCAGTTCCATGACGTCCGAGACCCGCCTGCGCGCGGACCGATCCCGCCACGCCGGAGCTGTACGCAAGACTCTGGCAAGCAGCTTTTCCCTCATTCTCGCGTTGGCGGCCATGCCCGCCTGCGCCGCGGATGCGCCGTCGCCGACCGCGCCCACCGCCACCACCCTCAGTCCCGAACAGATCGACCAGCAGTGGCTGCAGGCCACCGCCAAGTACGCGCCCGAACGCGCGCGGCTGGTGCGCGAAGCCGACGCCGGCGCGCGCAAGGGACCGTTCCGCCCGGACTGGACCTCGCTGAAGAACTACCGTTCGCCCGGCTGGTACGACAACGCCAAGTTCGGCATCTTCATCCACTGGGGCGTGTTCTCGGTGCCGGCCTTCGGCAACGAGTGGTACTCGCGCAACATGTACCAACCCGATGCCAAGGACAGCCAGGACTACGCGCACCATCGTGAAAAGTACGGCGCGCAGTCCACCTTCGGCTACAAGGACCTGATCCCGCTGTTCACCGCGCCCAAGTTCGACCCGCAGGGCTGGGCCAAGCTGTTCCGCGAAGCCGGCGCGCGCTACGTGGTGCCGGTGGCCGAACATCACGACGGCTTCGCGATGTACGACTCGCAGCTGTCGGACTGGACCGCGAGCAAGATGGGTCCCAAGCGCGACGTGATCGGCGAGCTGTCCAAGGCGATCCGCGCCGAAGGCCTGCATTTCGGCCTGTCCTCGCACCGCGCCGAGCACAACTGGTTCTTCGACGGCGGCCGCACCTTCGACTCGGACGTCAACGATCCGCGCTACGCCGGCCTGTACGGCCCGGCGCAGATCCGCTTGCCGGGCAAGGACGATGCCGACGTCGTCAACGACTGGACGCCGGTGTCGCAGGCGTGGCTGGACGACTGGCTGGCGCGCACCACCGAGCTGATCGACCGCTATGACCCGGAGCTGATCTATTTCGACTGGTGGATCGCGCACCCGACCTTCCGCAGCACCTTGCCAACCATGCTGTCGTACTACTACAACCACGGCGCCGCGCGCGGCGACGGGGTGGTGGTGAACTACAAGCTCGGCGCGTTCCCGGAAGGCGCCGGCACGCTGGACATCGAGCGTGGCCAGCTCACCGGCATCCATCCGACCCACTGGCAGACCGACACCTCGGTCAGCAACGCCTCGTGGGGCTACGTGGAGAACGACACCTACAAGACCCCGACCTTCATCGTGCACATGCTGGTGGACGTGGTCAGCAAGAACGGCAACCTGATGCTCAACATCGGTCCGCGCGCCGACGGCTCGATCCCCGATACCGAACGCGACATCCTGCTGTCGATCGGCAAGTGGCTGAAGACCAATGGCGAGGCGATCTACGACAGCCAGCCGTGGCGCACCTATGGCGAGGGCCCGACCGAAGTGGTCGGCGGCACCTTCCAGGACACCAAGACCAAGCCGTACACCGCCGAGGATTTCCGCTTCACCACCGGCCACGGCGCGCTGTACGCGATCGAGCTGGGCTGGCCGGCCGGCGGCAAGGCGGTGATCCGCTCGCTCACGCCCGCCGACGGCGTGCGCGGCGTGACCCTGCTCGCCACCGGCAAGAAGGTGCCGTTCGAACAGCGCGCCGACGGCCTGCACCTGACCCTGCCGGCCAAGCCGGCCGGCGAACACGCCTACGTGTTCCGCATCGACCTGCCCTCCCCCACTTCCACCCGCTGACGGATATTCCCCCGATGATGAAGCGATTCGCAGGGCTGCTGCTTGCCCTGGCCATGGTCTGTACCCCCGCCATGGCCAAGAACCCGACCGCGCTGTTCTATCTGATGAGCACGCAGAAATCGACCAACTCGTTCCTGGCCAACGTCGACAAGATCGACGTGGTGGTGCCGACCTGGTACGGCGTAGACCAGAACGGCCTGGTCAACGGCACCCCCAACGCGTACATCTACGACATCGCCAAGCGCAAGCAGCTGCGGGTGATGCCGATCCTGTCGATGACCACCGGCCGCGAAGGCTTCCACAAGCTGATGCACGACGAGGATGCGAAGAAGCGCATGATCGGCTCGCTGCTGATCCACGGCAAAAAGAACGGCTACTACGGCTTCCAGTTCGATTTCGAGAACATCGCCTGGACCGACCGCGACGCCTACACGCTGATGGTCAAGCAGACCGCCGACGCGCTGCACAAGGCCGGCTTCAAGATGTCGGTGGCGGTGGTGCCGAACGCGCCGGGCTACGCCGAAGGCGGGCAGTTCTCCAAGTGGATGTGGGAATACTGGCGCGGCGCCTACGACCTGAAGGCGCTCGGCCAGGCGGTCGATCTGGTCAGCCTGATGACCTACGACCAGCACACCCGCTGGACCACGCCCGGCCCGGTCGACGGCATGGTGTGGATGAAGAAGCACCTGGACTACGCGCTGACCCAGGTGCCGAAGGAAAAGCTGTCGCTGGGCATCGCCACCTACGGCTACCGCTGGTACACCGGCAACCCGGTGAAGGAAGACGGCACCGAAGCGTCGAACATCTCGGCGACCTACATCGACGCCGACGAGTCCTTCCCGCTGGCGATCGAGCAGAACGCCACCGTGCAGTGGGATGCGCAGGAGCAGGAGTCGTGGTTCTATTTCTACCGCGACGACATGCGCGAGTGGGTGTTCCGCCCGGATGCGCGCAGCTTCCGCGCGCGCTACGACATGGTCAAGCAATACGGCCTGGAAGGCTTCAGCTGCTGGGTGCTGGGCGCCGAGGATCCGAAGGTGTGGGACGAGCTGCCGACCGCATCGCGCTGATCCGTTACGCGCCGATCCACTACGATAGGCGTCCGCACAGCACGAGGTAGACCGAATGATTGCAGCAGGTGCACGCCAGCGCACGCCACACCGCCCGACGACCGCCCCGGCGGGCGCCGCGGCGGCGTCCCGCACCACGTGGCTGGGGCTTGCCCTGTTCGCCCTCGTTGCCGTACTGAGCGGCTGCGACCGCAAGGCCCCCGCCGCGGCGGACACCGCCAAGCCCGCCGCTGCACCCGCACCGGTTGCGCCGAAACCGGTCAGCACCGCGCCGTTGCCGCTGATTCCGGCACCGGCGCAGGCCAAGCGCGGCAGCGCCACGCTGACCATCGGCACCGGCAGCACCCTGTCGGTGCCGACCGACGACGACGCGGCCATGCGCGTGGCCCGGCAACTGGCCGCGCTGCTGGAAAAGACCCGCGGCCTGTCGCTGGAGGTGCGCGCCGAGACCATTCCGGCCAATGGCGCCATCCGCCTGCAGATGAACCCCAACGCCCCGGTGGAAGCGCCGGAAGGCTACGGGCTGGACGTGGACGGCAGCACCATGCTGATCCAGGCGCGCGACGAGCGCGGCCTGTTCTACGGCGCGATGAGCGCCTGGCAGCTGCTCACCCCCGATGCCGGCAAGGGCGAAGTGGACGTGCCCGAGGTCAAGATCCGCGACTGGCCGCGCTTCGGCTGGCGCGGCCTGCTGCTCGACGTGGCCCGCCATTTCCATAGCCCGGACACGGTCAAGCACGTCATCGACGCGATGGCCGAGCACAAGCTCAACGTGCTGCACCTGCACCTGACCGACGACCAGGGCTGGCGCATCGAGATCAAGCGCTATCCCAAGCTCACCGAGATCGGCGCCTGGCGCACCCCGCCTGGCGCCGGCACGCAAGGCGTGCCGGAAAGCTACGGCGGCTTCTACACCCAGGACCAGATCCGCGACCTGGTGGCCTACGCCGCCGCGCGGCACGTCACCATCGTGCCGGAGCTGGACATGCCCGGGCATGCGCAGGCGGCGGTGGCGGCGTACCCGGAACTGGTCGGCGTGACCCGGCAGCGGCCGAAGGTGTCGGTGGACTGGGGGGTCAATCCCTACCTGTTCAATACCGACGAAAAGAGCATGACCTTCATTCAGGGCGTGCTCGACGAAGTGCTGCAGCTGTTCCCTTCGCAGTACATCCACATCGGCGGCGACGAAGCGGTCAAGGACCAGTGGGAGCGTTCGCCCGCCGTGCGCGCGCAGATGCGCAAGCTCGGGGTCAAGGACGCGCACGCGATGCAGGGCTGGTTCAACCAGCAGCTGTCCGACTACCTGACCAAGCACGACCGGCGCCTGATCGGCTGGGACGAGATCCTGGAAGGCGGCCTGCCGGCCAGCGCATCGGTGATGTCGTGGCGCGGCGTCGATGGCGCAGTGGCCGCGGCCAAGCAGGGCCACGACGTGGTGCTGGTGCCGGCCGGCTGGCTGTACCTGGACAACCTGCAGAGCGCGCGCAACGACGAGCCCAACGGCCGGCTGGCGGTACTGCCGCTGCAGAAGGTCTACGAGTTCGATCCGGTCCCGGCCGCGCTCAACGCCGAGGAAGCCAAGCACGTGCTCGGCGCGCAGGCCGCGCTGTGGGCCGAATACATTCCCTCGGCCTGGCATATCGACCACGCGCTGTTCCCGCGCCTTGGCGCGCTGGCCGAGGCGGCGTGGTCGCCGCCGGCGGCGCGCGGCTGGGACGGCTTCCTGCAGCGCCTGCCGGCGCAGCTCAACCGCTACCGCGCGCTGGGCATCGACTACGGCGACGGCGCGTTCGCGCCGGACATCGCCATCCAGGGCGGCGACAACGCCGCGCTGGACAGCGGCAAGGCCAGCATCGCGCTCGGCAACCAGGCCAAGTTCGGCAGCTTCCGCTACACCACCGACGGCAGCGAGCCCACCGCCGATTCGCCGCGTTACGACAAGCCGTTCGACGTGACCCTGCCGGTCACCGTGCGCGCGGCCACCTTCGCCGACGACGGCAGCGTGCTGGCCGCGCCGCGTACCCGCATCCTCGACCGCCCCGGCCTGCTCAGCCGCGACACCCAGGGCCTGAGTTCCTGCGCCGACGGCAGCCTGGGCCTGCGCGTGCCGCTGCTGCCGGACATGTCGGGCAAGGACACGCCGGTGTTCAACATCGACCTGTTCAGCGGTTGCTGGCGCTACGCCGACGCGCGCCTGGACGGCATCGCCCGCATCCGCATCGATGCCGCGCGGCTGGCGCGCAATTACGGGCTGGCGCACGAGCAGGTCAAGGTCAAGCAGTACCCGGCCAAGACCGCGCACGGCGAACTGGAAGTGCGCCTGGGCGACTGCAAGGGCAAGCTGCTGGCGCGGATCCCGCTGCCGGGCGGCAAGGCGCTGGGCGAGCAGTTCTCGCTGGAAGCGCCGCTGCCCAAGCAGACCGGCACGCACGACCTGTGCCTGCGCTCGACCGCCCGCATCAACGGCCCGTACTACGCCATCGGCGCCGTCCACCTGATCGAAACCACCGCGCAGGCGCCCCCCGCCGCCGCGCGTTGACCCTGGAGACCCACGCATGACCCAGCCGCACCGCAGTTACCGTTCCGCGCCGCACCTGTGCCTTCCCGCCCGGCTCGGGCTGCTGCTGGCGCTGGGCCTGCCCACGATGGGCCAGGCCGCGGTGCCGACGACGCTGCCGCTGCAACAGGGCTGGCAGGTGCGGTTGGCGCCGGGCGAGGTGCGCGCCAAGGAATTCCCGAAGGCCGCGCAGTGGCTGCCGGCGCAGGTGCCGGGCACGGTGCAGACCGACCTGATCGCGGCCGGGGTAGTGCCCGATCCGTTCTATCGCGACAACGAGGCCAAGATCCAGTGGGCGGGCCTGAGCGACTGGCAATACCAGACCCGCTTCAAGGCCGACGCCGCGCTGCTCGCGCGCGAGCACGTGGAGCTGGTGTTCGACGGTCTGGACACCTTCGCCGAGGTCTACCTCAACGGCAAGAAACTGCTCGCCGCCGACAACATGTTCCGGCAGTGGCGGGTGGACGCCAAGCCGCTGCTCAAGCGCGGCGACAACGTGCTGGAAGTGCGGCTGTACTCGCCGATCAAGAAGCTCCAGCCATGGCTGGCCAAGCAGCCGTACGCGCTGCCCGGCGCCTACGACTCGGCGTTCGGCGACGAACCCGTCGCCCGCCACAGCTCCACCTACGTGCGCAAGGCGCCCTACACCTTCGGCTGGGACTGGGGCCCGCGCATCGTCACCGCCGGCATCTGGCAGGACGTGCGCGTGGAAGCCTGGGACGCGCTGCGCGTGGAAGGCCTGCACATCGCCCAGCAACGCGTCGATGCGGACGCGGCGCAACTGCTCGCGCAACTGGAGGTGCAGGCCGGCCGCAGCGGCGAGGTGCAGCTGGAGCTGGACGTGCTCGGCCCCGACGGCCAGCGCGTGGCGCAGCTGAGCCAGAAGGCGGTGCTCGATCCCGGCAGCAACACGCTCACCGTGCCGGTGCGCATCGCCAAGCCGCAGCGCTGGTTCCCGTCCGGTTATGGCAAGCAGGATCTGTATACGTTCAAGGCGCGCATCCGCGACGCCGGCGGCGACAGCTACGCCACCGAGCGCGTCACCGGTTTGCGCAGCGTCGAACTGCGCCGCGACCAGGACAAGTGGGGCAAGGGTTTCGCGATCGTGGTCAACGGCATCCCGGTGTTCGCCAAGGGCGCCAACCTGATCCCGTTCGACAGCTTCCCCAGCCGGGTCGATGCGGCGCGCATGCGCGGCATCCTGCAATCGGCGCGCGACGCCAACATGAACATGCTGCGCATGTGGGGCGGCGGCCACTACCAGCCGGACAGCTTCTACGAGGACGCCGACCGCCTGGGCATCATGATCTGGCAGGACTTCATGTTCGGCGGCGCGATCCCGCCCTACGACGTGGCGTTCCGCGAAAACACCCGCGCCGAGGCCGAAGCGCAGGTCAAGCGCCTGGGCGACCACCCCAGCATCGTGATCTGGTGCGGCAACAACGAAGTGCAGACCGGCTGGGAAAACTGGGGCGACCGGGTCAAGTTCAAGCAGTCGATCGATCCGGAAGAACGCAGCCGCATCGAACGCGGCATGACCACGCTGTTCGGCACCGTGCTGCGCGAGGCGGTGAGCAAGTACGACAGCGACACCCCGTACTGGGCGACCTCGCCCGGCACCGATTTCGACGGCGCCGCCGACCAGCCCGACGACGGCGACATGCACTACTGGAAAGTCTGGGGCGGTCCGGCGCTGCCGGTCACCGAATACCTCAACGTGACCCCGCGTTTCATGTCCGAGTACGGCCTGCAGTCGTTCCCGGAGATGCGCACCATCCGCGCCTTCGCCGAACCCGGCGACCTGCAGCCGGAATCGCCGGTGATGCGCGCGCACCAGAAGTTCGACAAGGGCAACGGCAACCAGCGCCTGCTGCTGTACATCCGCCGCGAATTCGGTGAGCCCAAGGATTTCGAGAGCTTCGTCTACCTGAGCCAGCTGATGCAGGCCGAAGGCATCGCCCTGGCCGCCGAGCACCTGCGCGCGTCGCGGCCGCAGTCTATGGGAACGCTGTACTGGCAGCTCAACGACGTGTGGCCGGGCGCGTCCTGGTCCAGCCTGGACTACTTCGGCCGCTGGAAGGCGCTGCACTACCACGCCAAGCGCTTCTACGCGCCGGAGCTGATCGCCGCGCTGCGCAACGACAAGGGCCAGACCGAGGTGACGCTGGTCTCCGACCGCACCGTGCCGCTGGCCGCGCGCTGGCGCATGCGGGTGATGGATGTGTCCGGCAAGGTGCTGAGCAAGAGCGAGAAACCGGTGACCCTGGCGCCGCTGTCCAGCGTGCGCGTGGGCAGTTTCAGCGATGCGCAGCTACTGCGCCGCGCCGATCCCAAGCGCAGTGTCGCGGTATTCGAGCTGCTCGACGGCGCGCGCGTGCTGTCGCGCAACCTGGTGTTCTTCGACGCGGCCAAGAACCTGCATCTGCCCAGCCCCGACATCCGCAGCGAACTGCGCGCCGATGGCGACGGTTACGCGCTGACCCTGACCAGCGCCACGCTGGCGCGCGAGGTGTGGCTGGCGTTCGGCGATCTGGATGCCACGCTGTCCGACAATGCGTTCGACTTGTTGCCCGGCGAGCCGCTGACCGTGCACGTGCGCAGCAACGCGACGCTGGAGCAGTTGCGCAGCGCCTTGCAGGTGCGCGATCTGGCAGAAACCCTCACCGGGTCGCCGCCCGAGCCGGCGGAGGCGAAGTGATGCGGATGGCACCGACACTGCACAAGGAAATCCGGGGAACCATGAGCGATAGCGCGCGACGCGATGCGGACACTGCGCGGTCGCGGCTGAAGCCGCTCCTACAGGGGATTTTGCGGGGGCTGTATGTGCTTGGATTGGCCGCTGCGCCGCTTGCGCATGCCGACGACGCCGAGGACCGCGCCGCCGCGCTGGTGGCGAAGATGACGCGCGAGGAAAAGGTCGCGCAGGCGATGAACGATGCGCCGGCGATTCCGCGCCTGGGCGTGCCGGCCTACGAATGGTGGAGCGAAGGCCTGCACGGCATCGCCCGCAACGGCTACGCCACCGTGTTCCCGCAGGCGATCGGCCTGGCCGCCACCTGGAACACCGCCCTGCTCGAGCAGGTCGGCACGGTCACCTCGACCGAAGCGCGCGCCAAGTTCAATCTCGCCGGCCGCCCCGGCAAGGACCACCCGCGCTACGCCGGGCTGACCATCTGGTCGCCCAACATCAACATCTTCCGCGACCCGCGCTGGGGCCGCGGCATGGAGACCTACGGCGAGGATCCCTACCTCACCGGGCAGCTGGCGGTGGGCTTCATCCACGGCCTGCAGGGCGACGACCTCAGCCACCCGCGCACCATCGCCACGCCCAAGCACATCGCCGTGCACAGCGGCCCGGAACCCGGCCGCCACGGCTTCGACGTGGACGTGTCGCCGCGCGACCTGGAAGCGACCTACACCCCCGCGTTCCGCGCCGCCATCGTCGACGGCCGTGCCGGCTCGGTGATGTGCGCCTACAACTCCTTGCACGGCACCCCGGCCTGCGCCGCCGACTGGCTGCTCAACGGCCGCCTGCGGGGCGACTGGGGCTTCAAGGGCTTCGTCGTCTCCGACTGCGACGCGCTCGACGACATGACCCAGTTCCATTATTTCCGCGCCGACAACGCCGGCTCGTCCGCCGCCGCGCTCAAGGCCGGCCACGACCTCAACTGCGGCCACGCCTATGCCGAACTGGGCCAGGCGATCGAGCGCGGCGACGCCGACGAAGCCCTGCTCGACCGGTCGCTGGTGCGGCTGTTCGCGGCGCGCTACCGGCTCGGCGAACTGCAGCCGCAGCGCAAGGACCCGTACGCGCGGCTGGGCGCCAAGGACGTGGACAGCGCCGCACACCGCGCACTGGCGCTGCAGGCCGCGCAGCAATCGCTGGTGCTGCTGCAGAACCGCAACGCCACCCTGCCGCTGAAGCCGGGCTTGCGGCTAGCGGTGATCGGCCCCAATGCCGACGCGCTGGCCGCGCTGGAAGCCAATTACCAGGGCACCTCGGCCGCGCCGGTGACGCCGCTGCTGGGCCTGCGCGAACGCTTCGGCGCCGCGAACGTGAGCTACGCGCAAGGCGCGCCGCTCGCCGCCGGCGTGCCCGGCATGATCCCCGAGACCGCCCTGCGCAGCGACGGCAAGCCCGGCCTGCGTGGCGAGTATTTCGATAACGTCGATCTGGCCGGCAATCCGCGCACGCAACGCCAGGACCGCGTGGTCAGCTTCAACTGGGACCAGGTGGCGCCGGCCAAGGGCGTGGACAAGGACCGCTACTCGGTGCGCTGGAGCGGCGAACTGCTGCCGCCCGGACCGGGCGACTACACCCTGGCGGTGCGCGTGGCGCGCTGCTTCGATTGCACCGGCCACGATCCGGTGCGGCTGTACATCGACGACAAGCTGGTCGTCGCCGGCAACGCCGAAGACAAGCACCTGCCGGCCGGCATGCACAACGCCGACGGCCGCAACGTCGAGACCGTGCTGCACTTCGACGACACGCGCCCGCGCCGCATCCGCCTGGAACTGGAGCACCGCGGCCAGGACCAGGGCCTGCGCTTGGAATGGCTGGCGCCGGCCGCGCCGCAACTGGCCGAGGCCGAACGCGCGGTCGCGCAGGCCGATGCGGTGGTCGCCTTCGTCGGCCTGTCGCCGGACGTGGAAGGCGAGGAACTGCGCATCGACGTGCCCGGCTTCGACGGCGGCGACCGCAACGACCTCGCCTTGCCCGCGGCGCAGCAGGCGCTGCTGGAGCGCGCCAAGGCCAGCGGCAAGCCGCTCGTGGTGGTGCTGATGAGCGGCAGCGCGGTGGCGTTGAACTGGGCCAAGCAGCATGCCGATGCGATCGTCGCGGCGTGGTATCCGGGGCAGTCCGGCGGCACCGCGATCGCGCAGGCGCTGGCTGGCGACGTCAACCCGGGCGGCCGCCTGCCGGTCACCTTCTACCGCTCCACCAAGGACCTGCCGGCCTACGTCAGCTACGACATGAAGGGCCGCACCTACCGCTACTTCAAGGGCGAGCCGCTGTTCGCGTTCGGCAGCGGGCTGAGCTACACCAGCTTCGCCTACGCCGCGCCGCAGCTGTCGACCACGACGCTGCAGGCCGGCGCCAACCTGCGAGTGAGCACACAGGTGCGCAACAGCGGCACGCGTGCCGGCGACGAGGTGGTGCAGGTGTACCTGGAATACCCGCAACGCGCGCAATCGCCGCTGCGCAGTCTGGTCGGCTTCCAGCGGGTGACGCTGCAGCCGGGCGAGTCGCGCGAGGTGAGTTTCGAGCTGGCGCCGCGGCAGCTGAGCGACGTCGATCGCGCCGGCCAGCGCGCGGTGCAGCCCGGCGACTACCGCATCTTCGTCGGCGGCGGCCAACCCGGCACCGGGGCGCCCGGCGACGCGGCCGCGTTTTCGATCCAGGGCAGCGTGCCCATCCCGCGGTGATCGAAACATGAGCCCCTGTAGGAGCGGCTTCAGCCGCGACCGGGACTCACCGGTAACACCCGGTCGCGGCTGAAGCCGCTCCTACAGAAAAGCAAAGCAATGCGCTCACCCGTATAAACCAGACCAGGAGTCACCCATGCCTTCCCGCCGCGATGTCCTCCAGTTGCTCGGCAGCGCCGCCGGCGCCGGCCTGCTCGCCAGCGCCGTGCCCGGCTTCGCCGCGTCCGGCGCATCCGCGGCCGGCTTGCCCAGCAAGCGCCCAGCGCCGGCGCAACGGCGCTTCGTCAGCGCCGCGGTGGAAAAGCACCTGCGCACGGTCAAAGCCGGCATCGGCGATCCGCGCCTGGCCTGGCTGTTCGAGAACTGCTATCCGAACACGCTCGACACCACCGTGGAAATCGGCACCCGCAACGGCAAGCCGGACACCTTCGTCATCACCGGCGACATCGAGGCGCTGTGGCTGCGCGATTCCTCCGCGCAGGTGCATCCGTACGTGCCGCTGGCCAAACGCGACCCGGCGCTGCGGCGCATGTTCCATGGCCTGATCCAGCGCCAGGCCGCCTGCATCCAGCTCGACCCCTACGCCAATGCGTTCCTGCCCGACGGCAAGAGCCAGCGCCTGAAATGGTCGGTGGCCGACATCACCGAGATGAAGCCCGGCGTCGGCGAGCGCAAGTGGGAAGTGGATTCGCTGTGCTACCCGATCCGGCTGGCGCACGAATACTGGCGCGCCAGCGGCGACGCCGCCCCGTTCGACGACGACTGGCGCGCGGCGATGCACGTGGTGGTCAAGACCTTCCGCGAGCAGCAGCGCCTGCACGACCGCGGCCCCTACAATTTCCAGCGCCCCTCGCCGCTGGCCACCGAGACCCTGGTGCTGGAAGGCTACGGCCAGCCGACCAAGCCCAACGGCATGATCCACTCGATGTTCCGCCCGTCCGACGACGCCTGCCTGTATCCGCTGTTCGTGCCGGCCAACCTGTTCGCGGTGACCTCGCTGCGGCAGCTGGCGACGATGAGCGAAGCGCTGCACCACGATGCCGCCTTCGCCGGCGAATGCCGCGCGCTGGCCGACGAAGTCGAGACGGCCACGCGCAAATTCGGGCAGATGCGCGATGCCGATGGGCAGCCGTTCTGGGCCTACGAAGTGGACGGCTACGGCAACCAGCTGTTCATCGACGACGCCAACGCGCCGGGCCTGCTGAGCCTGGCCTACCTGGGCTGCTGCGACCGCCGCGATCCGCTGTTCCTGCGCACCCGCCAGCTGGCGTGGAGCGAGCGCAACCCGTACTTCTACCGCGGCCGCGCCGCCGAGGGCGTGGGCAGCCCGCACAGCGGCATGGGCACGATCTGGCCGATGTCGATCATGCAGTACGCACTGGCCAGCGACGACGACGCGCAGATCCGCCAATGCCTGGCCTGGCTGAAGAGCACCGACGCCGGCAGCGGCTTCATGCACGAAGCCTTCGACAAGGACGACCCGAGCAAATTCACCCGCGACTGGTTCGCCTGGGCCAACACCTTGTTCGGCGAACTGATCGTCGACCTGCACCAGCGCAAACCGCACCTATTGAAAGCCTGACCACCCCCACCCCCTGACCGCCCCCTGTAGGAGCGGCTTCAGCCGCGACCGAGTCTTACCGGCAACGCCAAGGTCGCGGCTGAAGCCGCTCCTACAGAAACACCATCCCTCTCCGCTGCACACCCCGAGGACAGCACCATGGCCACACGACGCGGTTTCCTGCAGGGCGCCATCGCCCTGGCCCTGTTCGGCAGCAGCGGCATCGCCCGCCTGGCGCAAGCGCGCGCCGGCAGCTATGCGCTGCCCGCCGATGCGCGCGCCAAGGCCGCGCTCACCCGCCACGTCGACGTGTTCATCGGCACCGGCGGCCACGGCCACACCTTCCCCGGCGCCACGCTGCCGTTCGGCATGGTGCAGCTGAGCCCGGACACCTACAACGCGGTGTGGGATTCGTGCTCCGGCTACCACGAGTCCGACGGCTCGATCATGGGCTTCTCGCACACCCACCTGTCCGGCACCGGCGTCGGCGACCTGCTCGATTTCCTGGTCGTCCCCGCCACCGGCGACGTCAAGCTGGTCCCCGGCACGCTGGAAGATCCGGACGCCGGCTACCGCTCGCGCTACGACCACGCCGACGAAGCCGCCTCGCCCGGCTACTACCGGGTGCGCCTGAAGGACAGCGGCGTGCACGCCGAGCTGACCGCCACCGCACGCGCCGGCCTGCACCGCTACCACTTCCCCAAGGGCAAGCCGGCGCATCTGCTGCTGGACCTGTGCCACGGCATGCAGGACAAGCCGGAGATCGCGACCCGGGTCAGCGACGCGCAACTGCGCATCGTCGATGCGCGCACCCTGACCGGCGGGCGCCGCGTGTACCAGTGGGCGACCGGCCGCTACCTCTACTTCGCCATGCGCCTGTCGCGGCCGTTCGCCAAGGCCCAGCTCTATTCCGAAGACCAGCCGCTGGCCGCCAACGCGCACCAAGCCGACGGCACCCACCTGAAGGTGGCGCTGCACTACCCCGACGCCGCCGACGCGCCGCTGCTGGTCAAGGTCGGCATCTCCGCGGTCAGCGCCGACAACGCCCTGGCCAATCTCGACGCCGAACTGCCCGACTTCGATTTCGCGCGCGTGCACGCCGCCGCCGTGGCCGCGTGGGAGAAGGAACTGGCGCGCGTGCGCATCGACAGCGACGACGACGCGCAGCAGCGCATCTTCTACACCGGCCTGTACCACAGCCTGCTCGCGCCGACCCTGTTCAGCGACACCGATGGCCGCTACCGCGGCATGGACCTGAAGGTGCACCAGGCGCCCGCCGGCTATCACAACTACAGCACCTACTCGCTGTGGGACACCTACCGCGCACTGCACCCGTTGCTGACATTGGTGCAACCCGAACGCGTGCCCGACCTGGTGCAGTGCCTGGTGCGCGGCGCCAACGAATGCCCGGACGGCGTCGGCATCTGGCCGCTGCAAGGCGTCGAAACCGGCTGCATGATCGGCTACCACTCCGCCGTGGTGCTGGCCGAAGCGCACGCCAAGGGCTTCACCGGCATCGACTACGCCGCCGCCTGGCCGGCCTACCGCAAGCGCGCCATGGACGACACCACGCACGGCCTGGACGAGTACCGCAAGCGCGGCTACATCCCCAGCGACACCGTCGACGAAGCGGTCAGCCGCACCCTCGAATACGCCTACGACGACTGGGCGGTGGCGCACCTGGCGCAGGCCGCCGGCGCCACCAAGGAGGCAAGCGCCCTGCGCGAACGCTCGCGCAATTACCGCAACGTGTTCAACCGCAAAAGCGGCTTCGTGCAGCCGCGGCTGAGCAACGGCGACTGGGCCGCCCCGTTCGATCCGCGCGCGATGGGCCACATGGCGAAATGGCGCGACTTCACCGAGTCCAACGCCTGGCAGGCCACCTTCCTCAACCAGCACGACCTGTACGGCTACATGGACCTGTTCGGCGGCCGCGACGGCTTCGTCGCCAAGCTCGACGAACTGTTCTCCACCAGCTCCGAACTGCCGGCCGACGCGCCGCCGGACATCGACGGCATGGTCGGCCAGTACGCGCACGGTAACGAACCCAGCCACCACGTGGCCTACCTGTTCGCCTACGCCGGGCAGCCGTACAAGACCCAGGCCATGGTGCGGAGGCTGCTGCGCGAGCAATACCACGACGCGCGCAACGGCCTGTCCGGTAACGAGGACTGCGGGCAGATGAGCGCCTGGTTCGTGCTCAGCGCCCTGGGCTTCTACGCCGTGGACCCGGTCAGCGCCACCTACGTGCTCGGCAGCCCGCTGTTCAAGCGCGCCGACGTCGATGTCGGCAACGGCCGCACCCTCAGCGTCGTCGCCCACGGCAACAGCGCCGCCAACGTCTACATCCAGCGCGCCCGCTGGAACGGCAAGCCGTACACCCGCAGCTGGCTGCGCCACGCCGACCTAGCCGCTGGCGGCACCCTGGAACTGGAGATGGGCCCGAAGCCGAATCCGGCATTCGGCGCAGCCAAGGAAGACCTGCCGCCCTCGTTCGTTTGAGCCCCCCAAGCTCTCTGTAGGAGCGGCTTCAGCCGCGACCAAAACCCACCGGCAACGCACGGTCGCGGCTAAAGCCGCTCCTACAAAAAAGCCCAACCTCACCACCGCCAGAGACCCCCACATGCTGCGCAGCTCCCTGTCCGCCCTTGCCCTGTCGCTCCTGCTCTCCCTCCCGGCATCCGCACAGCCGACGCACGCAGCGACGCCCTGGCCCGCCTTCGCCACCCAGGGCGAACACTTCACCCGCGACGGCAAGCCCTACCAGATCATTTCCGGCGCCATCCACTTCCAGCGTATCCCGCGCGCCTACTGGAAGGACCGCCTGCAGAAAGCGCGCGCCATGGGCCTGAACACCGTGGAGACCTACGTGTTCTGGAACCTGGTCGAACCGCGCCAGGGCCAGTTCGACTTCAGCGGCAACAACGACCTGGCCGCCTTCATCGACGAAGCCGCCGCGCAAGGCCTCAACGTCATCCTGCGTCCCGGCCCCTACGTGTGCGCCGAATGGGAAGCCGGCGGCTACCCGGCCTGGCTGTTCGCCGAACCGGGCATGCGCGTGCGCAGCCAGGACCCGCGCTTCCTCGCCGCCAGCCAGGCCTACCTCGACGCCGTCGCCGCGCAGGTCAAGCCCAAGCTCAACCACAACGGCGGCCCCATCATCGCCGTGCAGGTCGAGAACGAATACGGCTCCTACGACGACGACCACGTCTACATGCAGGCCAACCGCGCCATGTTCGTCAAGGCCGGCTTCGACAAGGCCCTGCTGTTCACCGCCGACGGCGCTGACGTGCTCGCCAACGGCACCCTGCCCGACACCCTGGCCGTGGTGAACTTCGGCCCCGGCGAAGCCGAGAAAGCGTTCCAGAGCCTGGCCAAGTTCCGCCCCGGCCAACCGCAGATGGTGGGCGAATACTGGGCCGGCTGGTTCGACCAGTGGGGCGACAAGCACGCCAACACCGACGCCAACAAGCAGGCCAGCGAATTCGAATGGATCCTGCGCCAGGGCCATTCCGCGAACATCTACATGTTCGTCGGCGGCACCAGCTTCGGCTTCATGAACGGCGCCAACTTCCAGAAGAACGCCAGCGACCACTACGCCCCGCAGACCACCAGCTACGACTACGACGCCGTACTGGACGAAGCCGGCCGCCCCACGCCCAAGTTCGCCCTGTTCCGCGACGCCATCACCCGCGTCACCGGCGTGCAGCCGCCGGCCCTGCCCAAGCCGATCCGCTTCGCCGAACTGCCGGCCACCCCGCTGCGCGAATCCGCCTCGCTGTGGGACAACCTGCCCGCGCCGGCCGCCACCACCGACACCCCGCAACCGATGGAGCGCTACGGCCAGGCCTACGGCTACATCCTCTACCGCACCACCGTCACCGGCCCGCGCAAGGGCAGCCTGTACCTGGGCGAGGTGCGCGACTACGCCCGCGTCTACGTGGATCGTAAGTTGGCCGGCAGCGCCGAGCGCCGCCTGCAGCAAGTGGCCGTGGACGTGGACATCCCCGCCGGCCCCCACACCGTGGACGTGCTGTTGGAGAACGGCGGCCGCATCAACTACGGCGCCCACCTGCCCGACGGCCGCGCCGGCCTGGTCGACCCCGTGCTGCTCGACGGCAAGCCGCTGACCGGCTGGCAGACCTTCCCGCTGCCGATGGACGACCCGAGCAAACTCACCGGCTGGACCACCGCCAAGGTCGACGGCCCCGCCTTCCACCGCGGCACCGTCAAGATCGGCACGCCCGCCGACACCTTCCTGGACATGCAGGCCTTCGGCAAAGGCTTCGCCTGGGCCAACGGCCATAACCTTGGCCGGCATTGGAACATCGGGCCGCAGCGGGCGTTGTATTTTCCGGCGCCGATGCAGCGCAAAGGCGAGAACAGCGTGATTGTGTTCGATCTGGATGGCGCGGCGGATGCGAGCGTGCGTGGGGTTAAGGGGCAGGTTTGGAGTGCGCCGGGTAACTGAGTTATCCGGGGAACGCGCCATCCGGCAAAGTCGGGATGGCGCGGGATCAAACAACTTGTCTACAAATTAAGGCCGCCGGCGGTTACGCCGAGCGGCCTTTAACTTGTGACGATCGTCAACAAGTGTTAGCGTCAGACTCGTGCGGGGATGCACCGGGAATGGCCGTGGGGTTAGATGTAAGAATTATGCGACAGCGGGAATGGCGGAAGATCGAATTTGGGATGCATGCTGCCCCGAAAAGTAGTGGTATCGATGCGCTACGCACCTGTTTTACACACCATTTCGTCGCCGAATAGTAGTTAGCCCGCGCACACATGACCGCTCTTGAAGTCTTAGATGCAGAATTTGCGGGCTCCAGCGACCGTGCCGCGGCAATTGTCGCGGCTGCGGCTCTGGATGACGCACTCTGCACGCTTCTTGCGGCCGTTATGGTCGTGGACCACGCTCCCGGATTTGACGTCTTTGCGCCTGGACAGGAACTTGGGTCGTATATGGCCCGGGTCAAGATCGCCTTCATGCTTGGACTAATCGACGACTCAGAAAGGAAGCGTCTTTCACTTGTAGCAAAGATCAGAAACGAGTTCGCGCACCTGGCTAAAGACATTAGCTTCAACAGTACACACATCGCTGATCGCTGCCGGGAATTGGCACCGCCCAAAGAGTTGGTGCCACCCCGTCGAGTTCCTGACGTACTAGAGCTTGAAAAGCTCCACGAGTTCATAACCCCATTGGCAGATAGGAGTAATCCTAGAGCGACCTTTGAGGAGGCGACGCTCTTTCTCCTCTATGCACTAAAGGGTCGGTTCGCCCAAGCGATAGTGAGGCGCCCTGGCCCACCCAGCAAGTTCAAGAACGCAGCGGAGCCTGCCGGAGAGTTTTTGGCCCATGCAATGGTCGCAAAAAGAGATGCCATCGAGGCGGGCGACCCACCGGAAAAGATTGCCGAACTGCAAGATCAAGTTAACCAGCTTGCAAAAATTGTTGTCTTTGCTGCCGCGGGCGCCAACAAGGAGCATCCGGCTGGTAACGACACTGATGCGGGCTAACAATTCATTCAAGCCGACGCCGATTCGCGGCGCGGCTTAATTCAGACGTTACGCGTATTCACTCACTGCTCATTCAATGAATCAAGAAATCCTCAATCTATGCACGAGCTACTACGGGATAGCATCTGGACTTTTGTTGGGGCAGTCTTAGCGCTCATCGCTATCGGCGCGACATTTTGGGTTTACGCCTTGCAGCGGCCAAGGAAGCGTCTTCTGATTGAGCGTGTTGCTCGCGTTCCGCTAGTCACAATCGGCACTGAAAAAATCGAAGGGCTCGAGGTTAAGTTCAATGGAGACGTTCTAGAGAGCGCCTCTGTCATCGTTGTCCGCATAACCAACAGCGGGAATCAGCCTATAACTGCTGAAGAGTTTGAGCGTCCAGTTACTCTCATATTTGAAGAGGGTGCAGCCGTTTTGCACGCCGAGATATCCGAGCCATCCCCCAAGGGTCTGGTCGTGGCAACAAGCTCACAGGGCCGAGAACTTCAGATTGAAAGGTGTTTGCTGAATCCTGGTGATACATTCCTCTGCCGCGCCTTGGTTCGTGACTCTAAGGGCCGTTATGAACCGGCCGCGCGAGTGGTGGGTATGAAAGACATCGAGACGTCGCGAGCGGTCTCCATTGCTAGACCGGTTGCAATGGCTTCTTGCGTCGCAGTAGCGTTCGTCGCCTATACCCTCAGCCCAACTCCGAAGAGCATAAGTCCAACAGAGTTACGCCCAGAGGAGATGCCATATTTGGTGGCGTTACTGCTTGCAATGCTTACGCTTTCCGTCCTTACGTTAGGTGATCTGAAAGCGAGACTACGTTCCATGCGCGATCGACTAAATATTCTAGCCGCCAAAGATGGACCAGAAACGGGGTCAGGTTGACTTCCTAAGTGAATCTCACTCGTCACACGGCAAGCCAATACCCAGCGTTTCGCAGGCATCAGGCCCGCACACCGCCTGCGCAAAGCATCCAACTCAACCGCTAAGTGAACCTGGTCCCGTTAGTCTTCCATTCAAGCGAAAGCCGCTTCGCAGGCCTGCTTAACTCGGACATTGGCTTTCACAATCAAGGAGAGTCTCATGCGAAAGAATCTTTCAATTATTTGCCTCATAGCCGTGGCGCTAAGTGGCTGCACTTCATTTACTATTCCAGCCAACCCCGGGGGGCCGGCACAAAGCTATGGATATAACCCAATTGACTCGCTGCCAGTTACGGTTTCACCGGCAACCGCCACGCGAGAAAAGAGACTGGAAGCCCTTCCCGACGAGACGATGCGGTTAGCTATTGGTCAACTTGATGGAAAGGCCGGCATTTCGTTTGGATCAGCTACAGCAGGGGTAGCAGGCAACAACTATGTTGTTATTCTTGACTACACGAAATTCACAACAAAATCATTTGGGGTAAAGAAAACGCCCATGGCGGATGGCAAAAGAGTTTCCGTTGCACTAACCACAGAGCCCAATCCAGATGTTGTAGTGCCTGTTTACGTGGGTGTCGGGTTGCGACTCACTGCCAACGTCACAGTAAAAGAAGGAAGTGTTGATCTTGGAAATTTGTTTGCATTAGGCGTAGCCGCCCAAGCAAAGCAGATATCTGGAACGTTGGTTATCCAATCCCTCGGCCTAAGCGGAGAAGGAATCTCGCCGCTGATACCGATTCCGAGTGAAATAAATCCAACGACAATTCAAAATGCCCTGATGGCCATTGGTGCAATCAAAGCGAAGATATACGACGGGAAAATCACCGTAGTACCTCGAGTTGTCGGGGTCTATAACAATCTCGGCGGAGGCCAAGAAACGATCAATGGATTTATTTCCACAATCTTGGAGACGCCGCTGACCCTTGATGTGCAATGAAGACTAACGACAATAACGCGGTCAGGTTGACTTCCTAAGTGAACCTGACCCGTTACAAGGTCCAAGCCAAGACCCAGTGCTTCGCAGGCATTAGGCCCGCATACCGTCCGCGCAAAGCATCCAGCTCAACCGATAAGTGAACCTGACCCCGTTAGTCGGTGTCCTCAGGGAAGAGGCAGACGTAATGAGTCTTGTCGTTGGAGGCGATCTCGAAGCCGGGAAAAACCACGATTCCTTGCGACTGCAACACCTGACGCAAAGCGTCAACGCTGGCCACGCTGCCGTGGTCAGCAAGGCCAACAACCGTGATGCCCAGTTCGAGGCATTTTCGAAGCAGTGCTTGGTTGTAGCCGCTTTCATCCAGCCCGTGGTCGCTCCCCCTATAGGTGCCGTTGTAGCCGACAGGGTTGACCTGTAAGGCGCATCGCCAAAATCTCGCGCAGGTGTATTGAACGCTCATACCCCCCCCTATTTCTACCTTCTACGATAGCCTCAATTTGAGCGAATGGGGCGTTGAGCGGAATGGGACGTGGACAATTAATTCCCTAGCAGCCCCTCAGCCGGCCACATGCACGACATGCGGCAGCACGTCCCCGTGCACGTTCGGATAGCGAGGGGGCAGTACCACTTACAAACCGCATCCAGCGCCACGTCCCAACCCAGTTGACATCCTAAAAAACCAGTAGCACCATCCCCTCCAAGGAGCGTAGAAACTCCTCACAGAGCGGCACCCACCTCCGTCAAACCGGTGGGTTTTTTGTGCCTGTTCGCAGGCACACTCCGACGCGCTGTCTGCGTCGGGAGGGCGGCGAATACAACACCCTTCGGGGAAATAAGCCCGCCGGCTCTGTGCGGTTTCTAACCTCCCGACATCCCGTCGCCGTTCGGCGCGGGTTCCTGTCTGCCAAGGAGGCTGTGCCATGCGTCCACCGTCATCCCGCCCCACACTCCCCGCACCCCGCCTGCCCGCAAACGTGCAACGCGCCAACCGAAGCCCGTTCCCGCGCCCGAGCCGGCCGGATTCCTGCGTTACATCGAGCCACCATTCACGCCGATGATGTCGGTTGAAGACGCCGCGGCCGCCATCGCCGCCGAGCTGGCCCGCCCGCCACGCGCACCCCGCCGCCCACGCCCGCCGCAGACATGCACCGTGGGCTGCGGCCACTCCGCCAGCGGCAAGCGCATGCCCGCGCTGCGCCTGGGCGGCCGCTGGATGGAGGAACTGGGCTTTGCCATCGGCAGTACGCTGCGCGTGCAGGTGCGCAACGGCGAACTGGTGGTGAGCGTGGCCAGCAAGGACTGACGCGGCCATCGCCCACCACGCACCGGAGGATCGCTGAGATGGCGTGCAACCGCTTTGTCTTCGGCATCACGCTCGACTAGGCCGATGCGCTCGACGGCCTGATCCGCACCATCGCCGCGCATGGCGACATCATCGCTGCCGGCAATAACGGGGTCAGGTTAACTTTTCCAATGCGCGGACACGGTGTCTTCCAATCGCTTGGCGAGACCTGTTCAGAAAACAAGGTTAGAGTGCACTTTCAAAAATCTACAAATTCTCACTCATAGTTTCCAGCATAGCGGGCATGAGGCCGTTGAGCGCCCCATTGGCAAGAAGACCGCATGGAAACATAATATATTTCGTGGTACTTTTCGCACGATGAGACCAACCCTTGGCTTTAAGCGGGCGTGGCAATGACCCGACTCTTAATCAAACGTGACATCCCAGGAAAAATTAATCCATGATTCTGGCTCTAGGACTTGTATGCACCCTCATGGGTACCATCTTTTTTATTGGTTGCTTCATCAGAGTGGATTCGCCCGCTTTCATTTCTCGTGCTGCGGGAAATCAGGCAAAGATCGCGAAACTCCGCTCACTGCAAGACGCGTGGGACCGGCTAGGAAAGGTCAGGCAGTTCTTTGCCTCTTGCATTGGCTACCTGATCATGGCTGCTGGCTTGTTGCTCTTGTGGCACGACCCACGCCTTGCACGGTACTTCTGGGTAGTTCCTGCGCTGTATGCGATGAATCTCTCTCTCCTCCTTCAGATCAAGGGATATGCGAGGTCTGTTCTGGATCAAAAATCTATTGGCCATACCGAAGTTCTGCGGGTAATCAGCCAGCACATCACGATGTGCATCATGTTCAGCATCATCTTTTCACTACTAGCGCTCAGGCCCTAAAAATTCAGGAGGGAGTAACGGGACCAGGTTGACTTTTCCGATGCGCAGACATGGTGTCTTCCGATCACGGGGCGAGACCTGTTCGGACTGCGCTGACCATCGAGAAAGGCGACGCTGGATCGCATGGCCCGACTCCCTCGTATCACCATTCCTGGCATTCCGCAGCATGTGGTCCAGCGCGGGAACAACCGCCTGCCTTGCTTTTTGGATGACGGTGATCGGCTGCGCTACCTGCAGCTGCTGCGCGATGCCCTACACCACTGCGACTGCACGCTGCATGCCTACGTCCTGATGGACAACCACGTCCATCTGCTGCTTACCCCGAAAACGGCTCAGGGTGTTGCGCGCCTGATGCAGCGACTTGGCCGCAATTATGTTTCCTTATTCAATGGACGCCACGACAGGAGCGGCACGCTGTGGGAGGGACGCTACAAGGCGTGCCTAGTCGACAGCGAGGACTATGTGCTGCGCTGCTACCGCTATATCGAGCTAAACCCCGTGCGTGCAGCAATCATGGACGACCCGGCGCGTTATCGCTGGTCCAGTTGCCAGGCAAATCTCGGCCTGAGGACCCATTCGGCCCTGCATCCACATCCCGCCTTCCTGGCACTTGGCGCCGATGCCTCCCAACGCAGCCACGCCTACCGCAGCCTACTGCACGAAACCCTGGCCCCGGAGGAGGTGGACGCCATCCGCGCCTACCTGCAACAGCAACGCGCGCTCGGCACCAGCACTTTCCAGGCTATGGTCCAAGCCAAGACCCAGCGCTTCGCAGGCATCAGGCCAGCACACCGCCCGCGCAAAGCATCCCACTCAACCGATAGGTGAACCTGCCCCTGAAGCTCGAAAACCGGATGACCGGTTGGAGATGCCGATGCCCGCTTTGGGTCGAAAGCGCCATTGACAGCGCCAGATTCTGGTTTTCCAACCAGGAACGTTCGGACCCCCATGGTCGAACATGGAGGCAGCTGAACAGCGCCCAATGAACCTTTTCCCCCGTTCCCCGACTACCTTGGCGACGAGTGAAGGAGAATCAGGAATTGGAGCGAGACACCACCAACCGCCAGCGTGCCGATCAGTTGCTGGTGGTCCGCTGTCAGCTGGGTGAGCGCGCGGCCTTCGACGATCTTATTCGCCGCTGGTCAGGCTCGTTGCATCGGTATGCGCTGAAGCTAGGCAATGACCCGGAACTGGCCAACGATCTGACCCAGGACGTCTGGTTGCGCGTCATACAGGGCATCGCGAGGCTGCGGGGAAGCTGCGCAATTCCGTCCTTGGCTGTTCGGGATCGCGCATCGCACGTTCATGGATCGCCTGCGAACCCGCTATGCCATGCCAGTGGATACCGGCATCGATGTAGATGAGATCGCATCTATCGACGATAGCGGCGCTGATGAGGATCTCGAGCGGACGCTGACGACCAACCTGGCATTGCTGCCGATCGTCGAGCGCGAAGTGTTGACGCTGTTCTATCTGGAAGAACTTTCGCTGGTCGACATCGCAGATGCCCTCGGCATCCCGGTCGGTACCGTCAAATCGCGGCTGTTCCGCGCAAGAACGCTGCTACGCAAACAAATCCTTCTGGAGGACTCTACCCATGATCAATAAGTCTTCGTCGATCTCCCTCGATACGGAGTTGCAGCAACTGACATCACGCCTGCTTTCTCCGCGGTCGCGATATGGCCACATGGCGTTGTTGCTGGCGGCACTAATGATGTGCGTGTTGCTGGGCGCACTGCTGGCAACCGAACCGGCATTGTCGGATCGCACCCAGGCCGCGCTTGTCGTCATGCTGTGCATTGGCTCCTGCTGGGTGGCCTATGCGCTCTGGGTACTGCGGCAGCGCAGGCCTCTGCTGGCCAATCACCGCATCGTGGCAGGTTGGATGGCAGTGGCTTTCACCGCGGTGTTTGCCGCCGGTGCACTGGGAATGACCGTCGCCACGGGTAGCGCGACCTTCTACGCGGCCGCGGCGGTAGGTGTCGGGATGCTCGTTCTTGCGGTGGCGGTTCTCGTCCGGGCTTATCGCCACGTCGCCTGGCTACAGGCTCGGCGCCTAGAGCTTGAACGCCAGATAAGAGAACAGGAATGAACGCGGACGGCGCTGGCGATGCCAAGTCGGAAGTAGACGCTGGGCAATGTCCGCTACCGGCGGTGGATTCAACCGGTCAACGCAACACAGTAGTAACGGGGTCATGCTGACTTCCTAAGTGAACCTGACACCGTTAAACGAGTGTGCCGCGGATGGGCACTCTATCTACGGCCCGCATCATGCGGCATGCTCTGCAGCACACGTTGAAGCACCGTTGCTGCTGCCTGGGGCTTGCCGAGCGCAAGGCTGCACGCGGCCATGGTTCGCAATTTCGGCCGATCGGCCATCAGCCGTTCGACCTTGTAGTCAAGGCCAATGGCATCGTAGGCCAGCCATGCTGCGCCTTCTTCCATCAGGAAGCCGGCGTTGTGTTCTTCTTGGCCAGGGATTGGCGAGATCAGCAGCATTGGCTTGCCCAGCGCCAGGCATTCGGACACGGTGAGGCCGCCAGGCTTGGTGACGACCAGATCGGCAGCTGCCATGAGCTTGTGCATCTCGTCGGTGAAGCCCACCGCAATCATCCTGCCCGGATGGCGAAGCGCCAGCGCCGCCAGTCTGGCGTGCGTTTCGGCATTGCGGCCCGCCACGGCGATCACCTGGAAATCGCTTGCCATGCCCAGGGCACGTTCGACCATGCTCGCAAGATCGCCAACGCCAGCGCCGCCTGAGGCCATCAGAAGCGTGGAACGCGATGGGTCCAGACCCAGGGCAGCCGCGCACGCATCGTGCTCCAGCGTCGGTGCGTCGGGCTTCGAGAATGCCGGCATCACCGGGATTCCTGTGACGTGCACCCGCTCGGCCGGAATGCCCCGTGCGCGAAGCCGGAACGCGACCTCTTCGTTCGCCGCCAGGTAGCCGGTCATCTCGGGAACGAGCCACATGTTGTGCAGGTCGTAGTCGGTGATCTGCAACCAGACGGGGTAGTCGAGGCCAGCGTTTCTGCGTTCGCGCATCAGCAACTCGGCCGGCAGGAAGTGGGTGCAAATCACGGCATCGGGCTTCGCGTTTCGAATCTCGCGCAGCAGCGCGCCGGTGCTCAGCCGCTCAATGCTGCGGCGCAAGCGCTGCGACGCCGCGTGATGCGGCGTGACGTCGCTGCGCTGATGCAGATACGACCAGAGTTCGGGCGCGCGATTCACGAGCTGGATGTACCACTCGGTGTAGATACGGCGGAACGCCCCTGACACATGGGCCATGGTGTCGATATGTACAGCCGTGCACGAGGGAGCGAGAGAGGCTGCGGCGGCAGCAAGCGCCTGTGCTGCGCGCACGTGGCCATTGCCGGCGCTTACGCTGAGGATCAGAACTTTGGTCATGGCTGGAGGTCGGCGTAGTCGGTGTCGGGGGATGAAACTGGAAACACAGGGCGCAGAGTCTGAGGCTTCCCCAGCTTTAGTTCTTGGCAATCAACATTGTGCAGCGGCGTTGGCTTGCAAAAGCGCGCGCATGGCGCATCTTCACGGTTGCCACACCAATGAGGATCGCCAACAACGGGCCAGAGGAAATATCAATTTAGAGCACATATTTCTTCTGGCCCCACTGTTGAGCCCCGCTGCTGTCCTTAACGCCAGGTCGACTTACGGCGCCAGATACCCGTTCACGTCCTCGGCAGTGCGCTGCATGTCGATCGCCAACAGGTCCTTGAGGATCGCTGTATGGCCGGATCCAGCAATCACCAGCAAGCGGTGGCCGGGTTGCGCGGCCTTCTGCACGTTGGCGTACATGCGGAAGTTGCGGTGCCACCAACTGGCCGCCGCGTCGGCACCGACAAAGCTGCCACCGGCATCCACTGCATTGGTGCTGATGTAGAGATTCTTGTTTTCGCGGTCGCGCGCGGGATCGTTCGTCAGGCGCAGCAGCTCGGCCAGCGGCAACGTCGATTGCTCGCGGTCGGCGCGCTCGGAAAGAGCCTTGAACGTGGCATCCATCGTCGCCTGCATTGCCGGGTCGTTCGCCTTGATGTAATCGAACATCGGATCGGCTTCCCAGCCGACTTTACCTTCGTCGAAGCACGTTACTCGCGCAATCCCTGAGGCTTTGGCGACGCGGAAGCCGATTTGGTGGGTTTCGTTAGCCGGCAGAGTCGACTGACCGTCGCGGTAGCGAGCAAAAGCGGCGTCGTAGTTCGCCTGCTCGGATGGATCGCATTCCACCAGCACGTCGGTAGGGCGGAACGCGGCGAGCCGCGCGGCAAGGCCCGCGAGGTAGGCCTGATTGTCTTTCGACATCACGTCGGAGACCTTGAACTTCACCATGTCCCGCCCCGGATTTTCGAAGTGGAACGAGCCAAGCATCATCACTTTCGCAGGGGCGACGGGCGCCTGCGTCGCGGCGGCAGCGAGCGCGGGCACAGTGGTCAGGCAAGCGGACAGAGCGACGACAAAAAATCGGTGAACGTTCAAGGTGCTTGCTCCAGTAAGGTAAAGCCGATGGCGGCTCCGGCATTAAAGCACCCGTTCGCGCGTTGAGCATAGGGGTTGCTGATCGCAGGCCTGGGCAGACGAAAAGCCGGCACGCAACGTCGCCGTTGTGCCTCTGCTTCTGCTACCACGCCCAAAGGACTCCGCGCCTTGCCGGCTACCGTCCCGCGCACAGCGCATCCGCAGGGCGACAGAACACGCGCTCGCCGCGACTCAGGCCATGCCAGGACAGGAACGGGGCCAGTGAACCCGACCCCCGGTTACAGCCCGCGGCAATCAGGACTAATGCCACCCAGAGAGAACTACGAGCACTGGCTCTCTAGCTTCAAGAGCCAGAATTGGCCAGTGCGATCTGACAATTCGTTCAAACCCAGCCCAAAGCGTGGCAGCACCTTCAAGCCTACGCTACGCTGGCACGCAGTCGCCGGCCCGCTTTGGGCCGGCTTAACTCAGGCGTTAGCCGTCATGTCCCTTTCCCCCATGCTGATTGAAGACAGCAAGCCCGACGCACCGCTACTCTGGGTATTGGGGTGGGCAAGAGGGGTCGAGCGTGAGGCACTGCGCTCGCACCTCGGAAATCCATTACACGTCGAGACCGACAGTACACGTACTTTTGGCGGCGATGAAGATTGGTGGCTGTATGTCAATGACGAAAGAGAGAAACTCGCGATCTGCCTACGCGTTCCTTACGGCGACGCCGTCATGTATTCCAGTGTTCAGTCCGTCTCGCCGGGTCCAGAGTTGGCTAAGCTACTCGCACCATGGCCTGTTGAGCTCTTTGATAAGGTTTACCCGCGGTGAGATCAACGTCGAAGGTCACTACATGAGAATCTATAAATCGCGCGTGCTGCTACGGAATGAATTTGCATGCAACGAGACGGCTAACCCTTCCTCGTCGCCGAACTGACCCGCCCGCCACGTGCGCCCCGCCGCCCGCGCCCGCCGCAGACGTGCACCGTTGGCTGTGGCCACTCCGCCAGCGGCAAGCGTACGCCCAGTCTGCGCCTGGTCGGCCTCTGGATGGAGGAACTGGCCTTTACCATCGGCAGCACGCTACGCGTGCAGGTGCGCAACGGCGAACTGGTGGTGAGCGTAGCCAGCAAGGACTGACACGGCTAGGGTCAGCATGTAATTTCCCATGAGACACCGGGGGCGACACCGGGGAGATCCAGCTGGGACTGGCATGGCATATGCGGTCCTCCGCTTTGAGCTGGAGCCAGTGCCGTACCCCCAAACGAAGCACCCCAGCAACCTCCTGCACCGGGCACGACAAGCGCACTCTGTCCCGGTTTTCCTAGCCATTCAGGCCTTATAATTCTTCATGGAACCCAACCCCCACGCGCCGTCAGCCAGCTTTATTGATCTTATGATGGATGCCGTTTTTGCGGTGGATTTTGAAGCCCACGTCGTCTTTGCGAGCGCTTCGTGCGAGCGAATTTTCGGGTATACGCCGAAGGAAATGATCGGCAAGAACATGTTCGACATGATGCTGCCCGAAGATCGCGAACTGACTCGCAACTCTCTGGTGGCGGTGATGGCAGGCCAGCCTCAGCTGCATTTCGAGAACCGGTACTTGCACAAGACTGGGAAAGTCGTCCACATCATGTGGTCAGCGCGCTGGTCGCCGGCCGATCAGTTGCGTATTGGGGTTGCGCGCGATATCACCGAACGCAAGCGATCCGAATCCTTGCAGTCTGCGCTCTACTCCATTTCCGAAGCAGCGCAAACCGCGGAAGATCTTCTCAAGTTATTCCAACGCATCCATCAGATCGTCGGCACACTCCTGCCCGCAGATAATTTCTCCGTGGCGCTCTACGACGATGAAACCGACCAACTCAGCTTCCCCTATCATGTGGATGAGCACCTGCAAACGCCGGAGCCTTTCAACCTGATCCCCGGGTCGCTCTACGCCGAGATTATTCATACCGGCCAGCCGCTGCTGCTGACACCTGGGACGATGGTTGATCGCCTGAAGTTGCTGCGCCTCTCCTTTGGGATGAATCCTTTCTGCTGGCTGAGTGTTCCGCTCAAATCGCATAAAGGGACAATTGGCCTGCTCATGGTCAAAAGCTATCCGGGTGGTGTCTGCTACAGCGAACAGGATCAGGAACTGCTGCAGTTCGTCTCGACTCAAATTGCCACCGCCATCGAGCGCCAGCAAATGCAAGTTCGACTGCAATATATGGCGCAGTACGATCAGCTGACCACGCTTCCCAACCGCGTCTTTTTGCACGATCGCCTGAAAGTTGCGTTGTCAGCGGCACGACGAGAGCAGGGGCAACTGTCTTTGCTCTATCTTGATCTGGATAAATTCAAAGAGGTGAACGATGCACTGGGTCACCGCATCGGAGATCTATTGCTGAAAGAGGTCGCCGTACGCCTGAAGCAATGCATTCGCGAATCGGATACCGTTTCTCGCGTCGGTGGCGATGAGTTTGTTGTTCTGCTCCGCGGCACCTCTTCACCGGAGAACGTAACGCGGGTGTCGGAAAAAATTCGCGACGCATTCGATCATCCCTTTATTCTGGACGGCCACAGCTTGAACATCGCGCTGAGCATTGGGATCGCGCACTATCCTGAGCACGGCAATGACGAGCATCAGCTTCTCGAACATGCCGACAAAGCGATGTATTTTGTCAAAAATGTCAAAGGGAATTGACGGGTATCTGTCCACCATTGCGTGCCCGCATGCCAAAGCGCTCACACACGTGGCACAGCAGACCGCGATAGCCATGTCGATCTTCGTCGTCCAGGAGAATTGACCCCACGCTGGACGACATGCATCGGAATGCCTGGAAGCTCCATGCGCCGCCGACTCCGCATGGCAACTCACATGACGATGGGAAAGATCCAAACCTGCTCGTCGCCTACCGCGCATGCCGTCAGGCACTACCACGGCAACCCATGGGATTTGGTCGCTTAATTACCTGCGCCCCCTTTGTTCCTGGCGCATCAGGCGCTCGCCGAGACAAGGCCCCGCAACACCGTCTCGAGTTCCGTCGTGCCCTTCAGCGATGCCTCACAGCCGACTTCGAATTCGATCCAGTCATCGTTGAAACCGTCCAGCATCCGGATGCGCGGCTCTGGGTTGGCCATGCCTTGTGAGCGGAAAAGCGCGTCCCAGGTCGCCCGCGGTACCGGCTGCGCCACGACATCGCGCCCGAGCACCCGGCCCAAGGCGGCGGCCAGCGCCAACGGCGTGATGCGGCGCGGCCCTTCCAACTCGACCACCCGGCGTCCCTCCCAGACCTCGCGCAGCATCCGAACCGCCATCGCGGCGACGTCTGCCGTCGCCACCATGGGCACCTGCTTGTCCAGCGGCTGCAGGAAGCTCGACACGACACCAAGCGAGCGCGCACCGTCGATGTCCCACGCGGTGTTCTCCATGAACCACGCGGCGCGCAGAAAGGCGACCGGCATGGGCAGCGCTTCAAAGGCGCGTTCCATGATCTGCAACTGGACCAGCAAACTGTCTTGCCTCGCCTGGGCGCCGATGGTGGAAAGCGCCACCACACGCTGCGGCCGTACCTGCTGCAGTGCCGTGACCAGCGCTGCGACATTGGCCCGGGTTTCGGCGTAGCCCGGCGCCGGATCGAACACGGGCGGCAAGAGCACGAACACGGCTTCGGCCCCAGCGAATGCGTCCGCCAACGCCGCGGCGTCGTCCATCGCGGCCAATGCCGTCTCGCAACCGAGACTGGCCCACGTCGACGCCTTGGTCGCGTCCCGCAGAACGGCGCGCACGGAAACGCCTTCGGTCAGCAACGCTCTAGCGATCTGACCACCGACCTGGCCGGTCACTCCGGTGATGACAAACATGGTGTTCTCCTGATGCCACGCGGGGTGCGTAGCGTTGAGCGGAAGTCTGGATACGAACTCCGCGAAAGGCGATAGCATGGGAGGAATCTTGTTCATGCGCGGCAGTCATCAATGGCAATGTTCGACCCGCAACTGCTCGAAGGCCTCGACGTCATGGCAGCCGTCGTCGACATGGCCAGCTTCAGCCGGGCCGGGGAAGCGCTTGACATGTCCCAATCCGGCGTCAGCCGGGCCGTGGCGCGACTCGAAAGCAGGCTGGGCATCCGTGTCTTCGAGCGCAGCACCCGGTCCGTGCGTTTGACGGACGAGGGGCGCCGTTTCTACGAGCAGGTCATGCCATTGGTCGGTGCGCTCGAAGAGGCCACCAGCAGCGCGGCGGGAGGCACTGCCGCGGTACGCGGTCGGCTGCGCGTCAACATCGACCCATTCTTTTCCCGGCTGGTCCTTGGACCCATGCTGGGCGCCTTTCTGGACAGTCATCCGGATCTCGAGGTGGAACTGCGCAGCCGGGATGACCTTGGCGACATGGTGACCGACGGGTTCGACCTGGCGATCCGTTTTGGTTTTCCGCAACCCTCGTCGTTGGTGTCCCGCAAGTTGCTCGATACACGGGTGCTGACCGTCGCGTCGCCGTCCTATCTCCGACGCTACGGGCGGCCGACCGATCCTCGCGAACTCGAGACAGCTCACCACCGGTGCATCCTGTTTCGTGACTCGATCACTGGTCGACCATTCCCCTGGGAATTCCACCAGCGCCGGCGAAAGCTCACCGTCGCGGCCCGTGGCGCCTTGACTGTCAACGATGCCGGCACCCTCTACAGCACCTGCCTGGCTGGCCACGGCATCGCCCAGCTGTTCGAGCTGGGCGCCGAGAGTTACCTCGCCGGCAACAAGCTCGTGCCCTTGTTCCCTGATTGGCAGGACGAGCGCTTTCCACTGCACGCCTACTACCCCACGAGACACCACGTCCCGGCCAAGACGCGGGCGCTGCTGGACTTCGTGGTCGGCCTGCTGCGGTGAGTTGGGGCCAGGCGACCCAGGCGAGGTGGTGACCGGCTGTAGAACAAAAGGGGACGGAGGCAATTGATCCCTAGCCCCCTACCCTTCGCCCGACAGGAGCAACAAGCATGGACTTACATGACCATCCCACCTTCGAGTGGGTGCAATTCCCGGAGGGGCGCGCCAGATTTTCTGGCCTGGTCCGCGGCATCATGGATGAACAGGGCCATGAGACGTTCGCCGTCGAGGTGGATGGCGAAGAGTACTTCGGCGAAGTTAAAAACGTATTCCTGCCCAATGGCAATGACTACAACATCGAAATCGTCTCGTTTGGCTACGGCCGCCGCGGCGACATAGGAATGCCGATGCAGGGGAGAACATGCCGCGTCTTCACGGCAACACAGGCAAGCGACATTCAGGCACTCACAGTTCAATTGATCGCTGCTGGCATTCAATTTTCGGACAGGCCATCTCTGTTGACGGAATATCCGAACGCCCACTTTATGGGCCAAGTGAGCTTCAGCAAGGACTGGGCCTTAGTCAAGGATGATCGAATCACCCCCTGATCGCAGCCATAGGCGCCTTTCTTGAAATCCTCACTGTGATGGCAGAAGCTATCGCCGACTCGGAGCGCAGGGCTTCGTCGGCCAGGCATCAAGCGAACCGCTTGACCAGACCGACAACTTGAAGCCCGCGCAACGTTGTAATTTCCGATGATCCAACATGGAGCACTAGACATGGACTTATCCAACCACTCCACCTTCGATTGGCTGCAATTCCCGGAAGGGCGCGCCAGATTTTCGGGCGGTGTGCGCGGCATCATGGATGAACAGCGTCATGAGACATTCGCGATCGAGGTGGATGGCGAAGAATACTTCGGCGAAATCCAAAGGGCGTTCCTGCCCAATGGCAACGACTTCAACATCGAAGTGGTCTCGTTTGGCTATGGCCGCGACGGCGACATCGGAATGCCGATGCGGGGGAGGACGTGTCGGATCTTCGCGGCAACAGAGGCGAGCATCATCCATACCCTGATAGCTCAACTGATCGCTGCCGGGATCCGCTATCCAAATAGGCCATCCCTTCTAAACGAGTATCCGGACGCCCATTTCATGGGGCAAGTCCTTTTCAGGGATGGCTGGATTCTAGTTGCCGATGATGGAGCCGCGACATGAGCGACGACTACTCCAAGCAGATCGAGCAGATCAGAAGAGCCCAATCGCTGGAGGAAATCCAGGCGGTCGCACGCCAATATCCCGCCAAAGCCATAGGTGAGGGAGGCATCCTCTATAGCCGCCCGGTCGGCGAGGTATCGTCCGAGACGATCGCCAAAGAGCTTGCGGGCAAGACAGGCGAGCCCATCATCAACAACACGCCACGGGCGCAATTCCTTGGCGACAAGCAGGTCGAAACCGCCATCCACGATGCGGCAGAGCGCCTCTTCAAAGGACAGGGCCAAAGTCTTGAGCAGGCCGGGAAGTCCGCTGGTGATTTTCTGTATGGCAATCCCAAGGCTGTCGCCAGGAGCGCGACGTCATTGGAAGGCTCCCTTTGGGGCGAAGCGTCGCATGAATTCGCAGGCTCGCTGCGCGGCGACATTAAGGTAGTCGCCACAAACGCCAACATCGAGCGTGTCTTCGGCAAGGTGGAACTGCCAGCCATCCTGGAGAATCCCAACGTCAGGACCTTGGGCGGGCAGCCAATAGGCGAGTTAAAAGCCACCTACGCCCAAGGCGGGGCCGATGCCGTGCTGCCCAAGGTACAGGCGCAGTTCGTAGAGGCAGTGCCCAAGGGCATCTTCGTGTCGCCCGAGAACGCTGATCCAAAGATCACCAGGGTCACGATTTCGCGCGAGGCCGCCGCAACCCTAGGCGCAGATGCCGCCAAATTCCCGCCCGCCGCCGAACTGGCAAACGCGGGCCTGACCCGGGCGCCCACCGGATTCGGCGCGCCTGCGGCGTCGGTGGGAGAAGCGGCCATCACCGGTGAAGCGGTGGCGGCGTCCAAGGGCCTGCGTCCCGGCATGTTGGCGAAAGGCGGGACGGTGATCGCGGTGGCCGCGCTGGCGTACGACTTCTCCACCACCGGCCATCAAGTGGTGAAGCTGGAAGCGCAGGGCAACGCGACAGGTGCGGAGTCGGCAAAAACTCATTTCGTCGGCCGCAACGTCGGCGGCATCGGTGGCGGCATCGCCGTCGGCTTCCTGGCTGGCGCCGGATACGGCCTGGCGGGTGGCTCGCCGAGCGGCCCGGGCGCCCTTGTCACGTCGGCGATCGGCGGCGTGGCTGGTGGCGTCGGCGGTGCCTTCTTGGGCGAGAAATGGGCGCAGCAGAAGGATATCGACAGCGTCTTCACCCAGAAGGACCGGGACGGCAACGAATGGAGCCGCGATCCCAACGATCCGAAAGGCACCTGGTCGCGGGTGGCGGAGACGCAACAGATCAAGGCCACGACCACAGCATCGCCGGAAAGCGGAAGCGCCACCTACAGCAAAGTCAGATACGTGGCCGGCGACGTGCTGGCCAACCAACTGAACTACAAGTCTGCCAACGCGTCCTACGAATTGGGACTGGCGAATCTGTCGCAGCCGCAGAACCCCTACTCCATCCCATCGGGCAAAGGCGAAGCCCCCAGCCTGGACGGGGAAGGACACTGGAACCGCAATCCGCAGACCCACACCTGGTCGCGGACGGTCGTCGACCAATACATCGAGCACGGCATGAAGGTTACCCATGCCGAAACCGCTACCCCGCAACGCGCGGCCGAGCTGGACCAGGCCTCGAAATTGATCATCGCCCAGAACGCGGCCAACACGCCGGCCGCGATCGCTGGCCGCTACGAAGTGGCCTACAACCAGTTCGGCTGGCACCAGCACGGCGACATGCCGGCCGCGGTGAAGCACGCCAGCGCGCAGACCGACTCCCTGCAGGCGTCCGATGGCCACACCTACACCCGTGGCGCCAATGGCGAGTGGGCGACGCCGGGCATGATCTACGGCACCAACCAGGCCCAGGGCAACGTCCGCGACGAATTGAACGAAGTGCATCGCAGCCAGCAGGCCGGGTTGCAGGAATACGCCGCCATGGCGGCCGAAGCGCAGGCCAATCCGACGCTGCCGAAAGCCACGACGATGCGCGGCATGGTGGCCGGCGCCTACGCCAACGCCGGGATTGCGCGAACCGAAGCGGAGATCGACGCCGCCACGGCCGCCGTCTCCCGCACTCACGCCCACGACGGTCTGGATGCCGGCAAGCCGTATTCCCTGATGCTGCAGCCCGACCCCAAGACCGGCCGCCCGGGGCCGAACAGCGCGATCGTGACGATGATGGACGATGGCCGCGACGGCTTCCTGTCCGACAGCAAGATGGTGCCCAAAGCGATCACCACCGCGGAAGACATCAAGCAGGCAGAAAAGCCGGCACTGCAAGGCAAAGACCCGGCGATCCCAAGCGGGACCAAACCAGAGGAACCCCTGCCACACGCATCCCTGCCGGCGCACGGCTCACCGACATCCGCCGCTACCGAGCACACCGACAAGCAGGCTTCGCCCCTCGGGCAACTGCCCCCGAACGATCAGGCGCTCTTCGCGAAGCTCAGGGATGGCACGCCACCCCATATCGCGGACGACCATGTCGCCCACGCCATGCTGCTGAGCAAAAAGGAGGGCATGACCGACGCCGGCAAGATCGATGGCGTACGACTGGCGGGGGACACGTTATGGGTGACGGGGACCACACCGGGCTTCAGGGCCTCGGTCAATACCAACGAACCCGTGCCCTCGTTGCAGGAAACGTCGCAGCAATCGCTGGCGTTCAACAAGCACCAGGAGCAGCAGCTTGCGCAGGAAGCGACGCAGCGCAATCAAGATGTCCCCGGTCGTGGAGGACCGGCGGTGTAAATAATCTTACAGGCGCTGAGCGATAGCGCTGCCTTGTCCAACACCTGAGCGAACGAACATGCCAATCACCCTCACCGCCGAAAGCGAACTGATCGTCGGCACCGCCCTGGTCGTCGAGGCGCAGGCGCCCGAACAGCCGTTCGTGGCCGTCTTCGAGGACGACGGCGACACTGGCTATTTCTATGCGGTCGACCCGTCGGCGGATGACAACCCGATCCAGGACGCGCTGCACATCTACAACGCTGCCGACGTCGCCGACAGGGAGACGCCTTCCGAAGTGAAGATCGGCTGGTCCCAGGACAGCAAGAAGGTGGTACTGCTGATCAACGACTATCCGCATGCGATCTTCGATTTCGAAGCGAAGCGCGGCTATTGCCGCACTGGATTCCCGCCCGCGCCGGAAAACACTCCCTGGGGGCTGCATGGGCATGAGTGGAGCGATGCCGCCGTGGAGTTGTTCGCGTGATGCGCGGACAGAGTCAGATAGCAGTGCGCCATAGTGAAATTGCAGCCTGGCTGGCGTGGCGCTAGAGATGACCGAGTATCAAAAATTGGCCGCCCTGCTGATCAGGATGGTTGGCGCAGGCCTGGCTGGCTTGATGGTACTTAGCTTTATCTTCTTTGGCGTTGAGAAACTTGCAGGCCTGACTACCAGAGCCATGACGGCGCATCTCTTTGCGGCCGATGGTTGTTACTTGTTTGTCGGCATCATCATGGTGGTCACATCCAAACGTATTGGCAGGCTGTTAGGCGCAGGCCTCGACTGACGACCTAGCCACCCAAACCGCACCCGCGGCGCGACTTAACCAAGCATCCGGTGCACATGAAACATATCGCAGCTGTCATGGCAACAACTCTAGACGCCACTTCTTGGTGAGGCTCGATCAGGAATAGACCACGCATGTACCGTCTCGGACACCTTGTCGATGGCAACTGGGTCGCCCACTCGCACCAGGCGGTCTTTGCCGTCGGCGAATGCATCGTCGCTGGCGTTCCTGGCGGCGATCCTTCTTTGTTTGGACACATGGTCGGATGCCTGGAGCCGCCGTATTCTCTACTCTATGTACTCCATACACCGCGCGGCGAAGCTCGACCGGGTCGCTATCAAAGCCGGTCCCTGACGCTCGCTCAAGTCAACGACTTTCTCGCTCGGTTTGGCCCATTTCTGTCTGGCGACGCCCGCTTCGATCTTTGGGCACACTCTCCAGGCGACAAGGCCACGCTGGTCTGGGACAGACACAACCAACTCTTCGGCTACGGACCAATCGATCGGCTCTCTTCCAAACTCATGTCGCTCGGTTTTGTTCCTGGCGATCTCCAGATCCCCGCACTACACGAGCATCACTATCGTGAAGAGTTCGATGCTCTGGCTGCAGAAGTCCTGACCGCATTTGATTGGGTCCACACGCCTTTGCGGCCAGAGGACGAGCAGTGACGAGCCGTCGAATCGTTCGATCGAGCAAACGGCATTTCGCTATTGAGGCAATCTGTTGCGGCTGAAGCCGCTCCTACAGGGGGGCTGTGCATCGGCGATGCGCTAGCCGCTGCAAGGCAACAACGGCAGGCACGGGGCCGGCCGCAGTCCGTCCTCGCCGTGCCAGGCCGGCGTGCGCGGCGGCGCGTTGGCGTGCAGGTATGCCTTGGCGCGCAATGCGTCGAGGTCGTGGATGCGCAGCAGGTTGCGGCGGCGGCTGACCAGGCCGCTGCGCTTCCATTGCTGCAGCTGCGCATTGAGCTTGGAGCGGCTGACGTTGAGCATCGCCGCCAGGATGCTCTGGTTGGGCGGCAGCGCGATCGCGCAGCTGCCGCCGCGCTGCCACTCCTGCACCTCCAGCTGGCGCAGCACGTAGCGCGCCAGGCGCACTTCCAGCCGGTGCAGGCACATGCTTTCCAGGCTATCCAGCGTCTGCCGCAGGCGCAGGCGCAGCAGCGCTTCGATGCGTTGCCGCAGCAACGGCGATTCCATCAGTGGCGCGAAATGCCGGCGCGACAGCTTCAGCACGGTGCTGGCGCCGAAGGCGATGGCGGTGAAGCTGCGCCCGTGCGGTTCGAGCAGTGCGGCCTCGTCCACCAACCCACCCGGTTCGATGGTGCCGACGATCAGCTCCTGCCCATCGGGGCCATACAGCACCTTGTACAGGCGTCCACGCACCAGCACGCCGACGAAACTGCTCGGGTCGTGCTTGAAGAACAGCACGGCGCCGGGCGCCAACTCGCATTCGCTGGCGTGGTCGAGGAGATGGTCGAGCAGTCCGCCAGGCAATCCTTGAAACAGCATCGACCGCTCCAGCAGCGAGCGGTAGCCATCGTCCGTTGCATGCGACTGCAGGCCGACACTGCCGTGGATCGGATCGCCGATGTCTTCGGCCATCGGCGCGGCGACTGCAAGAACGTCCATAGCCCCCCTTTTCGGGCCCCGCATTGCGCGGCACCCGGCATCGACGTGCCCGGCCATGGCGGCAACCGCGACGCAGGCCGGCCTTGACGGGTCATGATTGATGGAAAGCAGCACGGTGGCGCTGCCGCTGCGTGCCGCTGCCCCGCGCGCCCAGGCGCGGCGGTATCGACACGGCGCAGAAGGAACGGCGCAACCGAGCGCTACGCCGTTCCGGATGCCGGCCAGCGCCGGCTCAGAGACCCGTCGGCGTGCCGCCCTTGAACGCCTGCAGCACGGTCATCAGGCTGGTGAGGTTGTCGGACACGCCGGTCTGCCCGATCTTCTCCGACGCCCCCGCCGCGGCGGTGGTATCCAGGCTGTAGATCTGCATCACGCCCTGGTTGTTGGCCGCCTGCGCCAGCGTGTTCTGCTGCTGCTGGGAGGCGACCGCGTTTTCGTACAGGATGCCGCTGGAGTGCGCCAGGCTCTGGTAGATCGAGCCCATGGCGAAGGCCGGCGCCTCGCCGATGACCTTGACGTTGGACTGGGTGACGGCATCGGTGATCTGGTTGTTGACTGCGGTGGGATAAGCCATGAAACGCTCCTCGATAGGAAAGGAATAGCAGGCTCGCGCTCCGCGCTACCGTCGCCGCGCTACGGCGACGGCAAGCGGGCCGACGCTTACTTATTGGTGAACGCGTGGAGCACGGTCAGCAGGCTGGTGAGGTTGTCGGAGACACCGGTCTGCGCGACCTTCTCGGTGGCGCCGGCGGCGGCGGTGGTATCCAGGCTGTAGATCTGCATCACGCCCTGGTTGGCCGCAGCCTGGGCCAGGGTGTTCTGCTGCTGCTGCGCCGAGACGGCGTTCTCGAACAGGATGCCGGTCGAGTGCGCCATGCTCTGGTAGATCGACGCCATCGCAAAGGCCGGCGCTTCGCCGATGACCTTGACGTTGGACTGGGTGACCGCATCGGTGATCTGGTCGTTGACGGCGGTTGGAAATGCCATGTGTTCGCTCCTGGGTTGGCGTACGGCCCACGCCGTACGATCACTGAAAACGGCGCAGTGCAGGGGCTGTGAAAGCAGGCGCCGCACTTGTCTCGCTGTTCTGCCAGGTTTGGTGCAGGCCGGTGGGCATCGGCAACCGCGTGCGCACTGTCGCGCCGGATCGGCGGCGGCGGCAGTAGTGCGATCGAACTGCGTGGCCTGCGACACCGCCGCTTTGGCGACTGCACCGGCTGCCTCGCGACGCCCAGGTATCGCCACGTGCGCTTGGCGCCATGGCGACTGCTGCAAAGACACATGCGATGCCCGCAGGCGGCCACCGAAGCATTGCATTCGGTGCAGCCCAAGCAGTGCCGACCTGTGCACCATCGAGCGCGGCGGCCATCGTCGTATCGCCACTGCTGCGGCAGATACGCACGCAAGCGCATTCCGCACGAATTGCGCAGCACATACCGCAGCACTGCCGCACCGCAGATACGCAAACGCGCACGGCCGCGCACATCCGCCGGAAAAGCGGACATGCACGGCCATGCGCGTTCGGATGGATCAGCCCGGAGCGGGCGCTGCCGGCGTACTTTCGCCCGTCTCCGCCGACGGCGACGCAGCGACCAATCCGGCCGCGCGCGCCGCGTCCACCACCGCCTGCATCTGTTGCGCCAGATTGCCGAACTCGCGATCGAAGCAAGCCTGCACTTCCTTGCTCACCAGGTTGCCCAGGCGATCGGCGATCTGCGCCACCAGCAGCTGAGTGCCGATGGTCTCGCCGCTCTGCGGCTGCCGCAGCCGGCTCGGACGCAGCGCGTCCAGCGACGGCGCGGCAGCGACGGCATCGAGCACCGCCTGCCCGCTGGCGCCGTCGGCCAGTTCGACGCCGCGCGCAGCGTCCTGCATGCCGTGCATCATCTGCGCGATCAAGCCGTCCACGCGTTGGCGCTCCGCGTCGATCAGCGATTTCGACATCTCCCGCGCCTTGGCCGACGGCTTGCTCTGCGCTGCATTGGCCGATTGCGCGAACGCCTGCAACTGCACGCGTTCGACCGGACTCAGTTCGCGCCCGAGCCAGCGCTGAGCGAAGCCGTACAGGGGATCGAGTTCGGATTCTGGGGTGTCCTGCATGGTGGCTCCCGATGGCGGATGTCTCGCGCGGTGCGCGCGCTCAGCTACTGGCCGACTTGCGCCCGCGCATCAGGTCGGCGTACTTGGCGATGCTCTGGTCGATCTTGTCGATGGCGAAACTGGCCGACTCCGCTTCCAGCGCGCCGGCCGCGGCCGCCACCGCCGCTGCTGCGCCGACCAGCACATCGGTCGCCAGCACGCCCAGCGCATCCTCGGCGGCCTGCTCGAGCTTGTTCTCGGCAAGGTTCTCGGTCATCTGCTTGATCAGCACGCCCTGGCTGGCCAGCGCCATCTTGCTGACGCCGTCGAAATAGACCGCCGCCGACTGTGCGACCAGACCGGCCGCCTGGCTGATCAGCATGTCCGAACCGATCACGATCTGCGACGGCGCGTACGCCATCGTTTCGGCATTGGTGAGCCGAACCGCCTGCACGATCTTGCTGTTGAGCGCATCGCTGGCCGGCGTCGGCATGGAGGACTGTTCCAGCATGCGCGCGTTGAACGTCCTCAGCATGGATGGCGGTGGCGTTGGTGGCGGCGGTGGCGGTGGCGGTGGCGAGGTCGATGTTGCCGGCGACGACGACGCGCCATCGCTGACCGGGGCAGCCGCAGCGCTACCTGCGCTGGCCGCTGTGGTGTCCGCGGCGTTCGATGCGGATGCCGCGCCGGCACCGCCTGCATCGGCGATGCCAGCGCTTTCCGTCGGCGCAGCCGTCGATGCGGCGGCAGGCACCACCTCAGCGGTCGCGCTAGCAGCAGCGGTGGATTCGGATGCGGATGCGGCGGGCGCGGATGGCACTGCGCCGTCCACTGTCGGCGCTGGCGCGCCTGTCGTCACAGCGCTCGCTGCCGGTGCGCCGGATACCACCGCAGCACCTGTCGCCGGCAACGCTGCCGCGGGCACCGGCGCTGCGGCGGCCGCTGGCGGCGGGTTGGTCTTGCTGTTGAAAGGCCACATGCCACTCTCCTGAAGGATGGAACGACGCCGCGGTATCGCCCGGCGCTATGCGGACCGCGTCACTTCTCGCCGATCGCCATGATCAGCGCCACCGCCTTGGACACCACCGCGGTGGAGATCTGGTTGAGCGCCTGCTGGCTGTACACCGCGTTCTGCAACGCCAGCCCGGTGGAGTGGCTGGAGACCTGGTACAGCGAGGCGATCGCCTGGGCGGGCGCCTCGGCCACCACCTTGACGTTGGTCTGGGTGACCGCATCGGTGATCTGCGAATTGACGAGCGTGTTGTCTGCCATGAACCTGTTCCTTCGTAAGTCGCCTGCCGGGAGGCGCTGCGGTTGTCACGGACGAGCCGTGGGTCAGCCGCAGCACCCGCGATGCCGCAGCCCGCGCCGGCCCGGCGTTGAATGAAAACGCCGCCGTGGGCGGCTTGTGAAACCGTGGCCGTGCGCGCTCACTCCGCCACCAGCGCCAGGCGCAGGCGCTTGCGCAGCAACTCCACGCGCTTGCGCACCAGCGGCTGGTTGATGCTGAGCAGATTGGCGATCACCGGATACGGCAATTCCTCGACGAAGCGGTAGCCGAACAGGCGCCGCTGTTCGCGGGTCAGCGCCGCCACCGCGGCGACCACGCGTTCCATCTGATCGCTCAACTCGGCGCGCTGCAGCGTGGTCATGCCCTGGTCGGCCACCGTGTCCACGTCGTGCGCCTCGTGTTGCCGATCCAGCGGCTCGCCGCCACGACGACGCCTGACCGCGTCCAGGAACACGTGGCGCAGCACCACGAACAGGAATCCCTGCGCATCGGTCATCGCCTCCGGCGAGCGGCGCATGAACAGCAGCGCCTTCACCGCGGTATCCGACAGCAGGTCTTCCGCCGCATCCATGCGCCCGTTGGCCAGCCGCAACGCACGCCTGCGCAAATCCGGCAAGGCGTTGCGCCATGCCCGGGTAAACAGTTCGTCGGCCCTGGCGAAACGGCCGGCATCCCCTTCTTCTTTCCCCGTTGCCACATCCATCGCACGCACTCCCGAAGTCCCTTGTGCAACGAGTCTCTGCGGGGCCCGCAAGCAATAGCTGTTCCCTGGGTGACAACGCCACGCCGCATCGGCGGCCGACCGCGCCACATGCGGCACGCCGCGTTGCTTTGTCTACGAATGCATCCGCGCGTGCGCCGCAGCGGCCGTGTTTTCCTTGCCGCGCGCGAATGCAAAAAAGAAGGGCCTGCTGCGCGTGCAGTCAGGCCCGGATCGGAACGTGGCGGCGTGGATCAGCGAGGCTGCAGCAGCTTGACCAAGGCCTCGCGCACGTCGGGATTGCTCAATGCACGCAGCAGCTGCTCCAGATTGGGCTGGTAAGGCTGCTCGGGCTCAGTCGGCGGTGGCACTGGCGACTGCGACGGCGCCGCCGCGGCGGCGTCCGACTGCGGCGTGTCTGCCGCCACGGCCGGCGGTCGCGCCAATTGCTCTTGCCACAGGTACTCGGTGATCTCGTCCATCGCACTGTCCCCTTGCCCGGAGGTCACGGCTTGGCGGGCGGCGTGCGCCGCACCACGACCACCGAGGCGGGACCTTTGAAGCCATCCAGCGATTCCAGGCCCAGCGGATCGGCGTTGACCTCGAGCATGCCCGGCTGGCCGATGGTCGCCCGCCAGTAGCCGAGCGCGAGCTTGCGCAGCAGCGCGGCCACGGTCTGCAACAGGTCCACCTGCAGATCGTTCTGGTTGTTCGGCAGCAGCGTGTAGATCAGCAGCACCAGCATGCGCAGGTACTCGTGCTGCACGCCGGTATGCTCCACGCCCTGGCCATCGGCGCCGAGCAGATAGGAGCGCCAGTTCTGGAACACCAGCAAGCTGCGCACCATCGCCTGATAGCGCGAGGCGGCGGATGGGTCGTCGCCGGCGCAGTACAGGGTCAGCTTGCAGTATGTGTCGAACATGAAATCGTCCTGCGCCGGATCGTGGATCGGCGCCAGCGCGTCGGTCAGTAGCGGCTGCAGCGCGGCCCGGTTCTGCTGCAGCGTCGCGGCCAGATCCTCGGGCCGGCTGAGGCCGATGAAGGTGGCGACCTGCGCGCGGCTCAGCCCCTGCGCCTCCATGCTCAGCACCGCGTTGCCGACCGCCGCGAGCACGTCGGTATCGATGTAGCCGTCCAGATGCCGATAGCCGCGATTGAGCCGGTAGCCCTGCACCGAATCGAACAGCGCCGAGGCGCCGGTGATCGCGTTGCTGCCCAGGTTGGTGTCGAAGGCCAGCCACGGATAGCGCGACACCATGTAGCTGCGGTAGTAGTAGTCGTGGCCGAGACGGAACGCGTACAGCGGATTGTCCTGCACCAAGGCGCTGTAGAAGTCGGGCGCGGAAGGCGCCGATGGCTGGTCCAGCGCCTCGCTCAGCGCCATCACGTTGCGTTTGGCGTGGTAGCCGGCTAGCTCGCGCGACAACGGCGCATTGATGTCGAAACGGCGCAGCACGTGCCCGGCATGGCCGAACGCGGTATTGGTGAACAGTTCCTCGAACAGGCCCTGCGGCGTGGCGGTCCCACGCGTGCCGCGCGGCGTGTCGCGGCGCTTGGCCTGCGCCGCGTTCCAGGCATCGAGCACATGCGCGGACAGCGCCGAGTAGAACGCCTGGTCCGGCTCGCCCGCCTGATGGATGTAGTAGCCGGTAAGCGAGCGGTTCTCCGCGCCGAAGCCGCTGCCCTCGCCGCAATGGATGTGCACGATCGCGCGCAGCGCCCGCGTACCGTCGCCGCTGCCGAAGTTGCCGCGCAACGCATCGGCATTGGCCTGCAACCAGGCGAACAGCTCGCCGTAGTTGCCGACCTTGTTCTCCGCGCCCAGCAGATCCAGCCCGACGATGGTCGCGTAGCCGTCGCCCGGCCCGGCCAGCAACGGCTTGACCTTGTCGGTCAGATACTTGGTCAGCGCGCCATCGGGCATGTACTGGTGCGGCGTGTGCACCAGCAGGCGGTAGTCGGTGCCGTATTGCGCGTTGTACTGCTGCGCGAGCGCGGCCAGCTGCGGGATCTCGTCCTCGGTGGCCGCGCTCTGGGTCAGCAGCACGCCGTCCTCGCGCAGGTAGTCGAAGGTCGCGGTCACCCACAGCCGGTAGTCGGCCTGCTGCGTTTCGCTCCAGCTGCCATAGCGGGCCGGGTCGCCCTGGCACAGCTGCTTCACGAAATTCCCGCGCAGCTTGTAGGCATCGTCGAACGGGGTGTACTTGCTGGCGCTGTACAGCTTGTTGTTGAAGTAGCGCACAAGCTCGCGCAAGCGCGCGTTCGGTCCCGCCGCCGAAGCCAGCGCCGGGGCGACGATCTCGCGGCCGACCAGCGCATACAGCGCCGGCGACTGCGGCGGCAGGGCCAGTTCTTCCTGCAGATAGCCCGCGTTGGCCGCCAGCACCTGGCAGGCGATGTACAGATTTTCCGCCACGCACTCGGCGCGCTCGTACTCGGCGCGATTGGCCTTGCGCAGCAGCCGTGCGAACGGATTGCTGGCCGGATCGGTCATCAGCGCCAGCGCATAGTCGAACAGCAGCAGCTCGCCCTTGGCCAGGCTGTGCGCATGGTTGGGATAGAAGCGCTGCGCCAGCAACTGCGCCAGCGACGGACCGGCCGCGTCGTCCTGCTTGCGCTGGGTCGGCAGGATGCCGGTGAAGTGGCTGTGGTAATCGCAGACGTAGCGGGTCAGCTGGGTTTGTTCGGCGAGCTTGAAATAGGCCATGGCGGTTCCTTTGGGAAGAGACGGCGGCATCCGCCGCTTAGGGACGAGAATGAAAGCCAGATCGCTCGAAGTCCGCAGCGCAGCGCGAGCGGGAACGGCCGGCAGCGAGCGCGACACGTTGCAGCGCATCGATCGAATCGTCGCGCCTGGTCGGCGCCAGCGGCGCGCCGGGATGCCGCGTCGTGATCGGCGGCTCGCGGACGATCCGCAATGGATCGCGGTAAACCTCGGCCATGGCCGGCAGCGGCTGCGCACGCGTATCCCACGACGGCGCCAGCATCACTGCAATGCACGCCAGCGCCACGCACCATGCCTGACGCAGACGCGCGCGGCGCCGAATCCTGCAACGTGTCCATGCCGATCGGAAACGGGAGCGGTTTCCACCTGCCCTGCTGACCATGGCGATTCTCCGTTTGGGAACACGCCGCCATCGGCTCGCACATGCCTTGTCCGCGCAGCGCGCGGCGGGCATCGCGCGATGCTCGGCGACACTGTCCTAAACGCCGCCTTCGTCGCGATGTGAAAAAGGCGCGCCCGGCGGACGACTGGGGCGCGGCCTATGCGTGGCGCAGACGGGCGGGGCCAGCCAGCGGATCGGAGCGAGCGCGCAGTTGGACGGAGCAGTTCCTCGCAGTCGTCGGGCAACTGTTTGCTGCCAGCACCTTCAGAATTTGGTATTAAATTGATGATAAATTGGTATTCTCACAGCCGGCACAGGACCGGACCACCATGATGTACCCAACGCTGCTCCCGCTCCTGTCGCTGTTCGCCGTGCGCGCGATCGCCGCGCCTGCGCCGACCACGCCCACGCTCGGCCCGCCCTCGCCGATCGTCTACAGCGAATTCGTCAACGCCGCGGCGCCGACCGCGCAGTGCCATGCATCGACCCTGCTGGAAACCCGCGACGGCCTGCTCGCCGCGTGGTTCGGCGGGCGCCACGAGGGCGCCGACGATGTCGGCATCTGGGTCGCACGGCGCGACGCGCATGGTTGGCAGCCGGCGCAGCGCGTGGCCGACGGCAAGCAGCCGCAGGGCGCGCCGTTGCCGGCCTGGAACCCGGTGCTGTTCCAGCCGGCAAAGGGACCGCTGCGGCTGTTCTACAAGGTCGGCCCGGACCCGAAACGCTGGTGGGGCATGCAGATCACCTCCGGCGATGGCGGTGCGCATTGGTCTGCGCCCGAGCGCCTGCCCGAGGGCATCCTCGGCCCGATCAAGAACAAGCCGGTGCAACTGGCCGACGGCCGCATCCTGAGCCCGAGCAGCAGCGAGGACGCCGGCTGGGTCGCGCACATGGAGTGGTCCGACGACAACGGCGCGCACTGGACCCGCGGCCCGGCCTTGAACGACCCGGCGCGAATCGGCGCGATCCAGCCCAGCGTGCTGGTGCACGCGGACGGCAGCGTGCAGGCGGTGGGCCGCAGCCAGCAGAACCACGTGTTCAGCACCTGGTCGCACGACCACGGGCGCAGTTGGGGGCCGATGACCCTGCTCGACCTGGCCAACCCCAACTCCGGCACCGACGCCGTGGTGCTGGCCGACGGCCGCTCGCTGCTGGTCTACAACCCCACCGAAGCCGGCAAGGACTGGTGGGACGGCCGCGGCACCCTGGCAGTCGCCTTGTCCGCCGACGGCAGCCACTGGACCCGCGTGCTGACCCTGGAAGACAGCGCCAAGGACGAATTCTCCTATCCGGCAGTGATCCAGACCCGCGACGGCCTGGTGCACATCAGCTACACCTGGAAACGCACCCGCATCAAGCACGTGGTGCTGGACCCGAAGCGGTTGAGCGCGGCCGCGGCGCAGTCGGGCGGCAAGGAGTGAGGTTGTTCGCGCGGGCACCCAGCCAGCTAACCGCAAACTTCCTTGTAGGAGCGGTTTCAACCGCGACACAGACCGCGACGAAATAGCAGGCTCCGGCAGCCGTCTGTCGGGGCTGAAGCCCCTCCTACAGTGCACCCAGCCAGCCAATCGCAAGCTTCCCTGTAGGAGCGGTTTCAACCGCGACACAGACCACGACGAGGCAGCAGACTTCGGCAACCAGTTGGGGCTGATGCTCGTCCCACAATGCACACAGCAGCCCGGTCGCAAGTCCCTGTGGGAGCGACTTCAGTCGCGACGAACGGAGCCTGTCACCCCACCGGTTTGATGATCGGTCGGTGCGGAAGCTCCTCCTGCAATGTCGCGGACGCTGACTGCAACCCGCATATCGGCGGCAACCAGATCGCTCCGCCCCATTCGGTCGCTACGGGCGAATCACTCCCGCCCACAAACCACCAGCGCCCGACTACTCCGCCAGCAACGCCACCATCCGCCGCACCCGCTCCACATCGGTCTGCATGCGATCCCCACCCAGGCTGCGCACATGCGGATGCGGCATCAGCGCCCGCGACGCCAGCGGCCCACGCGCCGACCCATGGAACTCGCGCGCGCCGGTCAGCGCACGCAGCCGCGCCAGATTGGTATCGGATACCCCCGACCCCGGCATCACGCTCAAGCGCGTGCCGGCCTGCTTCACCAGTTCGGCGATCAGCGCAGCGCCCTCCTCCGCCGTCTCGCGCGCACCCGAGGTCAGCACCCGCTCGCAACCCAGCGCGATCGCATCCTCCAACGCACTCCGCGGATCGGCGCTGACATCGATGGCGCGGTGAAAAGTAACCCCGAGCGACCCAGCCGCCGCAATCAACACCCGCATCGTCGCAATATCCACGTCCCCAGCCGGATCCAGCGCCCCCAGCACCACCCCGTCGCACCCCAATCGCACGCACTGCTCCACGTCGCGGCGCATCGCCTCCACTTCCGCCGCGTCGAACACGAAATCGCCGACCCGCGGGCGGATCAGCACGTACAACGGAATGGTCAAGCGATCGCGCAGCACAGCAAGCGTGCCGAACGACGGCGTCAGCCCGCCGCCGTCCAGGCCGCCGCACAGCTCCACCCGCTTCGCCCCGCCGGCCTGCGCCGCCAGCGCCGAACCGATCGAATCGGCGGCCACTTCGAGTCCCATCGGCACGGCCTGGCTCATGCGGCCGGCTTCGCGAAATGGCTCTGCCCCGGCAGCAACAGATCCTGCCGCTGCGCATCGCAGACCGCGTAACTGAAACCGGGCTGGATCGCGAACGCGCCGACCTCGCCGCGCTTGTTCATCGCCAGGAAGCCAACCTGCAGGTCGCGAGTCAACTGCGGCTTGCGCCGCACGATGCGCATCACCACCTCGCGGCAGGCCTCGGCCGGGCTCTTGCCCTGGCGCATCATCTCCACCACCGCGAAACTGCCGACATTGCGGATCACCTCCTCACCGACGCCGGTCGAGGTCGCGCCGCCCACTTCGTTGTCGACGTAAAGACCGGCACCGATGATCGGACTGTCGCCGACCCGCCCGTGCATCTTCCACGCCATGCCGCTGGTGGTGCAGGCCCCGGACAGATTGCCGTGCGCGTCCAGCGCCAGCATGCCGATGGTGTCGTGGTTATCCTTGCCACCGGGCAGCGTGCCCTTCTGGTAGGCGCGGTTCTCGATGTTCGCTTCCGGCTTGTACTCCGATTTCTTCAGCCACTCCTTCCACGCCTTCTCCGACGATGGCGTGAGCAGATTGGTGCGTTCGAAGCCCTGCGCCAGCGCGAACTGCAGCGCACCGTCGCCGACCAACATGACGTGCGGCGTCTTCTCCATCACCCGCCGCGCCACCGAGATCGCATGCACGATGTCCTCCAGCGCCGCCACCGACCCGCAGCCGCCGGTGTGATCCATGATGCAGGCATCGAGCGTGACCCGCCCATCGCGATCGGGATAGCCGCCCAACCCCACCGTCGGATTGTCGGGGTCAGCCTCCGGCACCCGTACCCCGGCCTCCACTGCATCCAGCGCCGCACCACCGCGCGACAACACCTGCCACGCCGCCTGGTTCGCCGCGATCCCGAAGTCCCAGGTCGAGATCACCCGCGCCGCGCCGCGCGGCAGCGGCGCGATGCCGTCGCTGGTGGCGGCTCGTGCGCGCGGCAACGCGGCAGCTAGGCCGGTGGCGAGGGCGCCGAAGGCGGCGGTCTTGAGGAAGTGGCGGCGTTGGTGCATTGGGTGGCTCCGGCGCGGGGAAGGATGGCGCAGCGCAAAGCGCGCGCGGTTGGCCTTGCATCATGCGGCAGAGCGGGGTGGGATTGAATGGGTGATGCGTCATCGAATTGCCCGTGGCGAGTCAGACGCAGATCAACTACATCCATGGCTGCCGCAGGACGATCCATCTACCAGCATCCGATCACAGTGCGGCCAATAGCCGACTAATGATCTTCACTTTGTCAGTCAATAGAGTCCAATAGAGACTTGGCTGCCTGCCTAACATGGGCTGAGGGGTCATCAAGATAAGGACTTATGAGATAAGCACTATTAGACGAAATAAGCCCATCCAACTCATCAATTGCATTTTCTCGCACGATCGCGTCTTCATCATGAAGCCCACGCAACAACAAAGGCAAAGCTTCTTCACCCAGCCTGTCTTTTGCAAAGCGAAGGGTAGCGCCGCGAACAAACGGAGAAGGATGCTGCAGCTGCCACGAAACTGCAGACCAATCCGCAGCACCAATAAGCCTGAGTCCGTCAATAGCAGCAGCGACTATCAAAGGCTCATCATGGCTGATGAATTTTTTTATAAATGAATCACTTTCGGCAGAAGAAATTATTCCCAAGCCACATATTCCTGCACGCAGCCGTTTGACAGAAAGACTGTCTAGCATCATTTCCAATTGCTGCCGATATCCTGCCGCCAGCTGAACAGCGACAATATCGTAGAAATCGTCATCATCTGATATTTCACAAAAAAACAATGCCATTAATTCATCGAAAGATTTATCAGAAACCCTCAACGCAATCTCCATTGCGGCCCCTACCCGTCCGTAAAGCACTATCCGCCACAGATCATAGGTCCCAGACAGAAATCACTCTTCAACAAAAAACTTTATTTCATCTGATTTAATCTGAAGACACCCATCCACAAAATAAAAATACGCACCACCGCCTGCGGCCGTAGGCACCCAAGAATTAATATTTCCAGACCTTGAATTATTAATTATTCCCAAAAAATCCATGGAACAGGAGGAGAAAGCAACTCCAATAAACACTATTTTACCAACACTCCTCTCTTTACTGGAAGAAGATTTATAATAACGCAACCCAACCTCGATCGAACAATCACCAAATTCAAATGACACACGATCGATTATCGCATCATGCAGATCCAATTCTAGAAAATCAATCTCCATCAGCTTCCCGCTCCCGTTAAGGCACTAAATATTATTATAACAGCCCCACCAACATAAATTGCAGCTTTTGCACCAGCGCTAATTTCCGGCGATTGAACCATGGGAGAGTAATTTTCATTAGTGACTGACTGCCCTGAGAAACCGTTCCTTAGAGCACATTCTTTAATGGATTTAGGAGCATCATCCCATGTTCCGCCATGAGATTCTCCACCATATTCACCACACTCCCCCTCCGCACCTTTGCACTCCCAATGCAAGTGCCTTGCCTTTCTTCCTGTCTTCTCATCGTATGTAAAATCTATCCTTATCCTGCAGCCTTTTCCGCAATCTATCCAGCGACCAGAAGTATGCTTTACAAGGCCGAAGATATCGCTATAGCGAAATGGTGCAGCCTCAACATATGAGTAAGTGCTGAAGCCGCCCTCTAACCCAATGGGATCACTCTGCCCATACCGCCCGGTCCCGGGGTCGTAGTCCCGGAAGTAGTTCTGGTTGAACCCCGTCGCCGCATCGTAGCGCTGCCCCGGGAAGCGCATGTCGAACACGAACGCGGTGCCGTCCTTGTCTGGGTCTTGGTCCGGTGGGGTGTTGCCGAAGGCTTCGCCCTTGAGGTCCCATTTCCAAATCGCAACGTCGCGCACCGGGTCGATCACTGCGCGCGGCGTCCCCAGATGGTCGGGCTGCACGTAGCGCAGGCTGTTCTTGGCCAGTACGCCCACCGGCAGGTCGTCCAGCCAGATCGCTTGCTGCAGCGACGCGCCGTTGGCGTCGTAGTTGCCCAACCAGTGTCCGCTCTCGTCGTACAACGTGTAGGTGTTGGTCTTGTCCACCCGACGCACCTGTTCGCCGCGGCCGTTGTAGCCGTACTTCATCACCACCGTGCCCGCGCGCTTGGCCTGGCTCATCCGGCCCGTGGCGTCGTAGGCAAACTCCTGCGCCGTGCCGCCGATGGAGAGCGTGTTGCCGATCGCGTCGTAGGCACGGGCGGTGCCGGCCACCGCGCTCAGGCGGTGGTTGGTGGTCGGGTACGTGTAGCTCTGCGTGGTGGTGTTGACCTTGGCGCTGAGCCGGTTGCCGGTGGCGTCGTAGCTGTAGCCGTCGATCACCGTGCCGGTCGGGCCGTCCTTGAACGCGGTCAGACGACCCAGTGCATCGTAGTCCAGGCTGACCACCGGTGCGGTGTTGCCGGCGGCGGTCAGGGCGCTGAGGTTGCCGGCCGGATCGAAGGCGAAGCCGGTGCTCAGGCCGTCGCTGCGCGTGTCGCTGATCGCCAGCGGGCGGTAGTCCTGGTCCAGCACGCGCTGCATCGGGCGGCCGTTGCCGTAGGACCAGCTCGCCACCGGGCCGAACGGGTAATAGGTCGCATTGCCCAGCAACACCTGCCGCGGGCCGCCCGCCGGGGTCACGCCCACTTCCGTGGTCTGGCCCTGGGCATTGCGCACGTAATCCACCGCCGCGCCGTCGGGATAGGTCAGCCGGCTCAGCTGGCCGGCCTTGGTGTAGGCATAGCGCAGCACGAACACCTTGCCGTTGGTGGTCTGCACCTTGCGCACCAGATCGCCGAAGCGGTCGTAGCAGTAGTCGGTGGTGCCGGTGGTGTCCTGCATCCGGGCCAAGCGGCCGACCGCGTAGGTCTCGCCGCTGGCGCAGGTGGTCTGGCTCACGTCATAGGTATAGGTGACGTTGAGGCTGGTGGTTGGATACGCGACCTTGGTCAGCCGGTTCAGCGCGTCGTAGCTATAGGTGGTTTTGATGTTGCGCGCATCGGTCTGCGTGGCGCGGTTGCCGGCGCTGTCGTAGGTATACGTGGTGACGCCGGTGTCCGGGCTGGTGAGCCTGGTCAGATCGCCCAGGCCGTTGTAGGCGTAGGTGGTGTCCAGGCCCTTGGGGTCGGTGACCTTGGTCAGGTTGTCGAGTGCGTCGTAGCTGAACTTGGTCTCAGCATTGATGCCACCCACGTCCTGCAGCGTGCGCGCCAGGCGGTTGAGCGGGTCGTAGTCGTTTTGCGTCTTGTGCCCGAGCGCATCGGTGACGCCGGTGGTGTTGCCGTTGGCGTCGTAGCCGAAGTCGGTCGGGTCGCCGCTGGCGGTGGCCTGCGTGGCCAACTGGCCGAGCTGGTTGTAGACCCGCGACAGCGTGCGCTTGAGCGTGCCCGCTGCGTCCTTGGTGTCTTCCTTGACCCGGTTGCCGGCATTGTCCAGCATGTAGTGCAGGGTGTTGCCGGCGTTGTCGGCGATATCGGTCAGGCGGTGCGCCGCGTCGTAGGTGAAGACGGTGAACGCGCCGTCCGGCTGCGTCACCTGCTTGACCAGCCCGGTCGGCCAGTAGTCGATCAGGGTGATGCGGTCGTCGCTCTCGCTGGCGTCATCGGCGCCGCGGACCTTGCTGGCGGTCAGCCAGCCGCGCGGATGGTAGGTGTAATCGGTGATGGTGCCGTTGGCGTCCTTGATCGACAGCACGCGGCCGGCGCCGTCGTAGGACAGGTATTCGGTCACCTGGCCCAAAGCATTGGTGACCTTCCATAGATCGCCTTTGCGGTATATACACAGAGTGGCTACAGATGAGCACTCTGGAGCATCCGAGCCATAATACGCATATTTAATAGTATCTAATGTCCCATCCCTCGTACCATTCACCTGCTTTAACAGCCCCGCAAATGGGCATAGCGAACCAGCACCGGCAATATCCGAAGCAGTGCAATAAGTAAAAGCGCTCTGCCGAACACCTAATGGAGGAGTTGCACCGCTACCGCAAACATAGGATAAAGCAGGAGCACTACTGGGGTCTATCCGACATTCGAATACTTGCATTCCATCACTATCATACACATATTTAATTAATGAAACCGGCGTCCCCGACTGCAAAACTCGCCGCTCAGAAATCAAATTATTTTCTCCTCGAATGAGGATGGTCTTTCTTTCTGAAGAAGCACCCACTGCATCAATAGTCGTCAAAGAAGCCGACCCATCGGGCGCATCCTCATACGAAAAAGCATTAACAGTCCCGTTTCTATCTATGAATTGAAGTAGGCGCCCCTCCTCACTATAACTTCTAGCATCTGACCCGTTCGGACCTGCAATAGCTATAACTTGTTTAAAACTACCATCCCCTAGCGTATATTGGTAAACACTTCCTAAAGGCTTGGTTACAGAAGCGATACCACTTGAATACGATATTGCAGTTGTATCGACAGGTCTATCAGCCTCCAAAGAGCTACTGACAACGTGACCATCAGTGTCATATGCAAAAGACGCATATCGAGTGCCATTTTCGCTAATCCCAGTCAACAGATTTAGACGATCAGCAGGAGCTGCGCCTGATTCGTTGTAAAGGTAGGCTCGCTGAGTGCCATCTATATATCTCACCTGCGTCAAATTATCGCTCGCATCGTACAGATAGAAAGCCAATGCATCATCATCAACGTTAACAGAAATAAGTTTTCCGTAAGAGTCGTAGATGAATTTTAATTGTCGACCAGTTTTTTCAGTGGCCGCGGCAAGACGCCCTACTGAGTCATAAGACAGGGTAATGTCATGAATTGAAGAAGTGACAGAGAGCACTTCTTGCAACATCCCGGTCGGGCCATAAATCCGTCGCTCACCATCGCCGGTAGTACGTATCCAGCCACCATCAGGGCGCCTAGAAAGAAGATCGGAATAATTTCGCTGCCCACGGTATATGCCCTCCCCAACCTTTTTAAAGGATTCGTAATACCCCTCTTCACTCAGGAGATAAGGTGATATTCCTCCAGCCAAACCAATTTGCTCGACATAGCTATGCGTCCAGCCTGTTCCAACAGCATTATTTAATTGAACTTGCTTAAGGGAATGATAATAACGAGAAAAAGCTTTCCCACCAAATTCAAAATCTTCTTCTTTGCGAAACTTATCGCCAGTGGCTGGGAAGCACGGATTTTCATTCGCGGGGCAAGACTTGGTCTGACTAATGCCTGTATCCACAGAGCCACGGATCCATGCTACGTTCTGCCCAGCAGTACATAAATTGGGCCATATGGCAATATAATCAGGGTTGCCAGAGTCATTGTAAGGCGGATTAAAGCCCCATATCGGCCACATACCGGTCGGACAAATGTAGTATTGGGTTTTTATAAGCTGGTATTCTCTAGGCGAAGGCGTTGGATCATCCCATTCCGGACAAAAAATTGTATGCTTCAACCATCGACCTTCCGGGGTCAAAAAGTCCAATCGACCTGTATTTCCCGAGGCATAACTACGCACGAAGGGGTTACCATACTCACCTTCAATGCGAATGTTTGTAAATTGGCAGTTAGAATAAGTTCTCTCAAAATAAGCCTCGAAACTTTGCACCGCTTCGGCTTCATCGGCACAGGCCCCTGTTATACCTGAACTTTCTTGACAAAACCCAGGAATTGCTTCATACCCCCACCCTCCAACAAAATAGCCGGGAGCGCTGAAATAAATCGGAGGCCTATCGGGGGCTGTATATCGATAGCTGAATCTTTTTATCCCATTTACATCATCTACATAGGTTCCTTCACGACGCATGTATTGACCATATGCGTATTGAGAACGCATTTCTGCCTCGGCCCCCTCCAAACTATTGAAGCATACTGATTCATAGCAGTATCTCGACGGCTCAATGGCCATTGCTTTCGGCGCAAAAGCACTCAAGACAAGCATTGATGCCGCAAAAAACCGGAGCAGACCGTCACGCATCTCAATTCCTTTTTGCGCCTCAAAGGCGCCTATTCCAGTTAATTACCGATGTGACAAAAACCAATTAATCCACTTAACTTTCGCAGCCAAAGCGCGACACACATAACTTGAAACTACAATAAGCCGGTTAAATTCACCCAACCGAAAACCGCTCCCCAATCATCCCCTCGATCGCCTCCATATCCGGCAGCAGCGCACTCTGCTCACCCAGCAGCACGCGCATATGCACACCAGCGGGCAGGGTTTCTTCGGAGGCGTCAGCAAGCAAACCATCGCGCGGAACCGAGATCAGTTGCGGGAAGGATTGGGTGATCAGGGCGAAGTACGGCAGGTCGGGGTTGCCGCCCAACGCCTTCAGCACGACGATCTTGTTGTTGGAGGCGACGGTTTCGCTGCCCAGGCCGGTGAGGCGGGCGAACGAGAGCAGCGGGACCTTCCAGCCGTACCAGGCGATCTGGCCGAGCAGCCAGTGCGGGGCGTCGGGCAGCGGTTCGACCGGCACGCGCGACATCACTTCGGCGACGGTGGCGTTGGGCAGCAGCGCCCGCTCGCTGCCGGCCTGGATCAGGACTCCGCGGATTTCGTCGTTGCTGGCGTAGCTGCTCATGGATTACGTCGTCCTGGAACCGGGAAAAACGCGCGGGCGGCGGCTCAGCCGCCCCATCGCGCGGACAAGGCCTGCGCCAGCTGCACGGGATCGCCGCTGGGGTGGCCGTGGCTGATCAGCTGTGCGGCGGCAGCCGGGTCGTAGCAGCCGTCGCCGGTCTGGCCGGCGACCCAGGCGCCTTGTGCGGCGAGCGCGAGAACTTCTTCGACCTGCTGCGGGTCGCTGCCGCTGAGCAGCAGCACGGCGCTGTGCGCGGCCGGCAAACCGCCGACCACCGAGGCGCCGGCCTGCTGGGCGACGAAACGCAGGCCGGCGGTTTCGCCGCTGCGCACGCCGACGTCGTCGGGCAGGATGTAGACGTTGCCGACGCCGACCGCCTGGCCGGCTTCGGCCAGCACCACCGGCAACGCGGACACGCGCGCGATCTGCTTGACCAGGTTGCCGTAGCGGCCGCCGTCCAGGCGCAACTGCACCAACAGCGGTTGCGGGAAATCCGCCGGCAATGCGGCGAGCAGGCGGCGGATGGCATCGGGACCGCCGATGCCGGCCATCACCAGCACCGCGCCCTGCGCGACCGTGACTGCCGCGGCGGCATTCTCGGTGGTGGGCTCTTCCTCGGAATCCAGCGCGACCAGCGACAGGCCTTCGGTGGAAATCTGCATCTGGCTCAGCGGCGCGCGCGCCTGCACCACCAGCGGCGCGTCGTCGTCCACCAGCGACCAGGCGCTGGCCGGCAGCGGCGGCGGTGCGCTGGCCGGTGCAGCGGCGGATGCCGCCTCGGTCGCCGTCACTGTTGCGGAGACCGCAGCAGGCGTGGCCACATCGCCGGCAGCGATCTGATCGTGCGAGAACTGCAGATCCTCGAACCCGGGCGCGACATCGGCTGGCGGCTGCCAGGCATAGAAGCTGTCGCCGGGCACGGTGGTGGCGAAACTGGCCGCTTCCTCGACGTGGAAGCCGATCGGCGCGCCTTCGTGCAGTTGCGCCGGGGTGGCCGGCAGGCCCGGTTCGGGCTGCAAACCAGTGTCGGTTTCGCGCCCCGGCGGCAGCACGTCCTGGTGGCCTTGCAGCTTGGCCGCCAGGTGCCGCGCCCAGCGCTGCGCTTCCCAGCCCTCGCGGCGCGCGGCCAGTTCGGCCTCGTCGAAGATCACGGTGAGGCCGGGCAGGTCCAGCGCCGCATCCAGCCGTTCCAATGCGTCCTCGATCGCCGGTTCCAGCGCGATCAGCACCGCATCGGGCGCGGCGTCGGCCAGGGTCTGCGCATCGATCGCGCCGGGGTCGTCCTCGAGCACGATCGACGCGCCGACCTGGTGCAGCGCCTCGCGCAGGCGCTCGCGCGCCTGACCGGGACGCGCCAGCAATGCGACCGGGGTACCGCTGGCGGCGCCGTCATTCGCGAACACGGGCGATCCCCAGCAGGTCGTACACGTTGCGCATCAGATCCAACTCTTGGTAAGGCTTGCCCAGGTAGCGCTGCACGCCGATCTCGAAGGCGCGCTGGCGGTGCTTTTCGCCGCTGCGCGAGGTGATCATCACGATCGGCACCGATTTGTAGCGGGGGTCGGCGCGCATCGCGGTCGCCAGTTCGTAGCCATCCATGCGCGGCATCTCGATATCCAGCAGCATCAGGTCGGGGACGCGTTCGTCCAGACGCTCCAGCGCCTCGATGCCGTCGCGGGCGACGATTACGTCGAAGTTGTGGCGTTCCAGCACGCGGCCGGTGACCTTGCGCATGGTCAGTGAATCGTCGACCACCATCACCAGCGGCACGCGCCGCTGTTCGGTCGGCGCCGCTTCCACCACCGGCCGCGCCGGCTGCGCCAGGTAGCGGCGCACCAGCGGGGCGACGTCCAGGATCACCACCACGCGGCCATCGCCGGTGATGGTGGCGCCGTAGATGCCGGGCACCGAAGCGATCTGCAGGCCGACCGGCTTGACCACGATTTCGCGGTTGCCGAGCACCTGGTCGATCGCCACCGCGGCACGCAGGTCGCCGGCGCGCACCAGCAGCAGCGGCACCTGCGCCTGGCCTTCGGCGCGTGCCGGTGCCTGGCCGACCAGCGAGCCGAGGTCGTGCAGCGCGAATTCCTCGCCGCTGTAGTGGTAACCGCCGTCGGCCGCTTCGAAACGCTCGCGGCTGATGCGGCCGATGCCGCTGACCGAGGCCACCGGCACGGCGAAGGTGGTCTCGCCGATCTGCACGAATACTGCCTGCGTGACCGCCAGCGTCTGCGGCAGGCGCAGGGTGAAGGTGACGCCCTGCCCCCACACCGAGTGGATATCCACCGAGCCGCCGAGCTGGCGCACTTCGTTGCGCACCACGTCCATGCCCACGCCGCGGCCGGCCAGCTGGCTGACCTGGTCGTAGGTGCTGAAGCCGGGAGCGAAGATCAGCGAATCCAGTTCTTCGTCGGACAGCGCGGCGCCGATCGCGATCAGGCCGCGCTGTTCGGCGCGGTGGCGGATCGCGTCGCGATTGAGGCCAGCGCCGTCGTCGGCCACTTCCAGCACGATTTCCGAGCCTTCGCGGCGCAGCCGGATGGCGATGCTGCCCTCCTCCGCCTTGCCCGCGGCGCGGCGTTGTTCGGGCGTTTCCAGGCCGTGCGCGACCGAGTTGCGCAGCATGTGTTCCAGCGGCGCGATCATGCGGTCGAGCACGTTGCGGTCGAGTTCGCCGTGGGTGCCTTCCAGGGTCAGATGCACCTGCTTGCCGGTCTCGCTGGCGGCCTGCCGCACCACGCGGCGCAGCCGCGGCACCAGGCCGTCGAACGGCACCATGCGCGCGCGCATCAGTCCGTCCTGCAGTTCCGAACTCACGCGCGACTGCTGTTGCAGCAAACCGTCGTACTGCCGCGCCAGGTCGTCGAGCACGCCTTGCAGGCCGCCCAAGTCGGCCGCCGATTCGTTCAGCGCGCGGCTGAGCTGCTGCAGCGTGGAGAAGCGGTCCAGTTCCAGCGGATCGAAGCTCTGCTGGGTCTGGTCCTGTTCGCGCTGGTAGCGGGCGACGATCTGCGCTTCGGTTTCCAGGTCCAGGCGGCGCAGCTGGTCGCGCAGTCGCGCATTGGTGCGATCCAGTTCGGACATCGCGCCACGGAATGCGCCGAGCTGCTGTTCCAGCCGCGAGCGGTAGATCGCCACTTCGCCGGCGTGATTGACCAGGCGGTCCAGCAGGTCGGCGCGCACGCGCACCTGTTCCTGCATCGGCCGCGCGATCATCGACTCTTCGTCGAGCGTGCCGTCCACCGGCAGCGGTGCCGACAGCGGCGCCGGCGCCGGTGCGGGCACCGACTCCGGATCGACCGCGGCCTGGATCATCGCCGCCACATCCGCATCGGTCTCGGTATTGGCAGCAGTGTCGATGCCGTCAGCGGCGAACGGCAGGCTGCGGCCGTGGGCGCGCGCGTCGAAGCGGCCGATCAGATCGAACGGCATCGCCACCGCGCGGTGGTTGCCGGTGAGGGTGAGCAACTGATGCAGGCGGTCGAACCCGCGTTCGAGCAATTGCACGTCGCTGCGATCGAGTTCGGTGCGGTTGGCGGCCACCGCCTCCAGCAGCGATTCGATGCCGTGGCCGAGGTCGCCGATCGGGTTGACCCCGGCCATGCGCGCGCCGCCCTTCAGCGTGTGCAGGTCGCGCTGCAGGCCGGCGAGCGCGTCGCGGTCCTGCGGCGCGGCGCGGAGCTCGGCGATCAGGCGGTCGCAATGGTCGAGCAGGTCCTTGCCTTCCTCGACGAAGATATCGACCAGTTCGCGGTCCAGATCGGCGAAGTCCAGCGGGCCGAGGTCGACCGCGGCCAGGTCGACGGATTCGGCCGAGGCGGTGTCGTGCTGGGTGGATTCGGCGAACGACGGCGCGTCGGCGACGTCGGCGGGCACGTGATCCGCGTCGTCAGTCGCGGTGTCGGACGGCTCGGTGATTTGGGCGTGTGCCGGCTCGGCATCCGTGTCCGCGGGGTGCACCGCGTCGCCCGCATGTTCGGCGTTGTCCGATGTGAAGTCGGCAATGTCGCTGGTTTGCGGGTCGTCGGCGTGCGTCTCGTGGGCATGCGGCGCTTCGACCGGTGCCGGGTCGGAACCGGTGTCGCCTTCGTGCCCGGCATGGTGCTCTGGCGCGTCGGCGGTGTCGGTCGAATGCGTGTGTTCGATGTCGGCCGTTGCGCCGAGCGCTGCGTCCGCTTCCGCATCGGCAGATTCGGGTGCGGCATCTTCGGCGTGCGGCGTCGGCGCGTGATCGTGCGCGTCGGTCGCCTCGACCGCTTCGGCGTCGGCCGGATGCGTTTCGATGTCGGCCTGCGCGGCGTGGCCATCGACGTTCTGGTCGATGGTCTCGTGCTGCGATTGCGCTGCGGCATCCACGTCGTCGTGCGCGTGCGCCGCGGTGTCGGCATGCGCCGCCGCGTCGTCCGCCACGGGCAGCGGCTCGGCATCGTCGTTCGCCGACACCGGCTCGCTGCCGTGCCAATGCGTGGACGGCTGCACCGGCTCTGCGTTGAACGCATACCCCTGCGGATCGCGCTCCTGGTCGTGCTCGCCCTGGTCGTGCTCGCCTTCGACCGGCTCGCCTTCGGTGTGCCCGGCTTGGTCGTGCGCGCCTTGCGGGTCTTCCTGGTGCTCGTCGTGATGAGTTTCGTCGTGCGTCGCGCCCTCGTCGGCCGCTACGTCCTGCTCCTGCGTCTCGACCGTCGCTTCCACAGGCGGCGGCAGCTCGCTGTCCGCCGGCACGCGCTCCTCTGCCAGCGGCGCCTCGACGGTCAATTCGTCGAGCTTGCCGTCCTGCGCCAGCAGTGCCTGCTCGTCGGCGTCGATCGCGACAGGTTCGCTGTCGGCTGGCGCGGCGGCGACCGCGTCCGCTTCCTCTGCTGCGCCGTCCGCATCGTATGCAACGTCGGATGCGGCACTGTCGCGCTCGTCGTGGGCGGATGCGTCGTGTACGTCGAACGCAGGCGCCGACGATCCCATGTCGTCGGCAACTTCTTCGCTCGGCACATGCGGATGCGCGGCATCGAATGCCGATGGCGCGTCGGCTGCAGGCGCCACCGAGGCATCGGCATCGGCGCTTTCGGCGACAGGCGCGGCGGCGGCGTGATCCGCATTGGTGCTGCCGGCCGCTTCGAGATGGCGGGCATCGCCCAGGTACGCCGACAGGTCGTCGGCCGAGGTGAGTTCCACCGCCTGCAGCAACTGCGCGTCCAGCCCGGCATCGGCGTGCGGCTGCGGTTCGTCCTCGTCTTCTTCGTCGTGCGCGATCGAAGGCCACTGCACTTCCGGCAGCGTGGCGACCAGGGCCTGCAGGCGCTGCGCCAGTTCGGTGAACGGCGGGATCACCGGCGACGGCGCCTGCAGTTCCTCGATGGTGGCGGCGATGGCCTGCGCGGCGTCGTCGAGCGCACGCACGCCGTCGGCGTCAGGCACCACGGCGGCGGCCAGCAGGCGCTTGACGTAGCTCTCGGCCGGGCCGGTGACGTCGGTGATTTCCGGCACGTCGGTCATCGCGAACGCGCCGCTCATCGTGTGCACCGCGCGCAGCAGCGCCTCGGTGGCCGGCTGCGGCGCATGCTGCAGCCAGTCGCGGACCGTCTCCAGGTGCGTGCCGACCTCGGCTTCGAGGATCTCGCGCAGCACGCTGTCCACCGAGGCCGGCGTGCCGGCGCGCGGCGCGGCAACGGCCGGGGCCGGCGCGGCGGCGAAATAGTAGGCGTCCTCGCCTGCCGCGATTCGGTCGGCGACGGCCTGGATCGCGTCCAGATCGGCATGGATGACGCCGTGCCCGCGCAATGCGGCGTTGAGCTGCGGCAACACCTCGTAGGCCAGTTCGACCATGGTCACCACGGCCGGGCTGGCTACGCGGGTGCCATCGAGCACGCGATTGAGCATGCCCTCGATCTTCCAGCTGAACTCGCCGAGTACGCGCGCGCCGACCAGCCGGCCGCTGCCCTTGAGGGTGTGGAACACGCGCCGGATCGGACGCAGGCTTTCCAGGTGATTCGGCGAGGCGCGCCATGCCGGCAGCAGGGTGCCGAGGTTGACCAGTTCCTCGTCGAATTCCTCGAGGAACACCTCGCGGATGTCGGCGTCGATCTCGCCACCGTCGTCCACGAAGCCGCCATCGATGGCGACCGGCACGGGCGCCTCGGCTGGCGCTTGCGCGTGCTCGGCATCAGGCTCGGCCGCGCTGGCGGACTCGCTAGCGGCGGGCGCGGCGACATCGAACTGTGCGGCAGCGGCGTCGAGTTCGGCGAGGAATGCCGCCGACGCGGCATCCAGTTCGATCGGCTGGATGCTGGCCTTGTGCACGCCGGGCGCCGGCGCTTCCGGCTCCGGGGTCGGCTCCGGCCAGGCCAGGTCCACGAACGGACTCTGTTCGGCGCCTGCATCGGCGTCGGTATGCTCGGTTTCGCCGGCATCCGCGTGCGGGGCTGTGTCGCTCTCGGCCTCGGCCACGAACACGGTATCGCTCGACGAAAGGTCGATGGTCGGCGTGGCGGGCTCGGCGACCGCGTCGCTGTCGTCGTCGGCCAAGGTCGCCGGCGTTTCGTCCCACGCGATGCTGTGGACCTCGTCGGACGCGGCATCGGCGAAGGCCGGCGCATCCTCCAGTTCGATCACCAGTACATCGTCGTGGACGTTGTCGGTGGGTGCGGCCACCGGGGCGTCGACGACGACCAGGGCCGGATCGTCGTGCGCGGCGGCGGCTTCGAGTTCGGCGTATTCGGCGGCCACCGGGTCGAAACCGTAGTTGGCAGGCGCTTGGTCGATCGCGGGCGCAACCTCGCCAGGCGCGACGGCCTGCTCGGGCGACGCTTCGGCACTCTCCCAACGCGACGCATCGCCTTCCAACGCCAGCGTGTCGGTGCTGATCTGCAGCGGCTCGACGGTGGTCGACCATTCTTCCTGTTCGGCGGCGACCGGATCGAAGCTGATCGGCGACGAGGCGACGACGGACGCATCGGCGTTGTCCGCAGCATCGGCCGCCGCGACGGACGGCTCGGCGTCGATGCGCTCGGCAGCCTCGGCGTTCGCGACGACGTCGGTGTCTTCGTGCAACGTCCACTGCGGCGCCTGCAGCGTCTCGCCCGGCAGCGGCGGCGGCACACTCGCGGCGATCGGCGCGTCAGCGACCGGCGCCAGATCCCAGGACGGCACCGGCGGCGGCGCGGACACCGTCCTCGGCACATCGGCCACGTCGTCGGCCGACGCGGCATCCAGCTCCGCCACGGGCGCGAGCGACGGCGCATCGGCCGCCTGCGGCACCACGCCCTGCGGCGCCGGCACCTCGCTGGGCAACGGCCAGTAGCGCAGCGTTTCCAGGCTGGTGCGGGTGATGTCGAGGATTTCCTCGCGGCCCGGGCGGCGCTCGCGCAGCGCTTCCAGGTAATACTCCAGGCTGGCCATCGCATCGGCCAGCGTGTCCAGCTGGCGCCCGCTGGGCACGCGGCGCTTGCCGATCAGTTCGGTGGCCACGTAGCGGCGCACACCTTCCAGGTAATCGGCCGGTTGCGGCAGTTCCAGCATGCGCAGCGCGCCGGCGACCTCGCCGAGCAGGCGCGGCACTTCGGTCAGGCGCTCGTGTTCCCAGTTGGTCTCGATGAAGGCGACGAAATGCTCGCGCGCAGCGGCGAAATTGGCGATCGCCTCGTGCGCCAGCACTTCCACCGTGCGCCGCGCCTCGGCGGCGCTGGCATCGTCGTGGATGCCGGCGCTGGCGCCGAGATAGGCGACCTGGTCGTCGAGCGAGGCATCCACGTACAGCAGCGCGCCGGCGATATCCAGCAACAGGCCCTCGTCGGCCTGGCGCTCGCCCTCGACGATGCTGCGCAGCGCATCGCGCTGCTGCACCACCACGCCGCGGGCCACGCCCAGGCCCATCACGCCCAGGGTGTCGGCGACGCTGCCCAGTTCGTCCACCTGGGTCTGCAGCGCGGCGACGTCGCCGCCGGTGCGCAGGTGCAGGTCGAGCGCGTCCTTGACCCGCAGCAGTTCTTCCTTGATCGCGGTGCCGACGGTGTCGAGCAGTTCGCGGTTGCGGCCGCTGAGGCTGCCACGGGCATGGTCCAGCTCGGCCTCGGTGGCGGCGCTGGCGTCGGGCGACAGCGCGAACAGCGCGCCTTCGCTCAGCCCCGGCTCGCCGCGCGAGGCGCGTATTTCGTTGAGCAGCGGCAGCAGCACGATCGGGATGTCGCGATGGCCGTCCTGCAGACGCTCCAGATAATCGGGCAGCAGCACGGTGCCGCGCATCAGCGTGGCGCAGGCCTCGTCGCGGTCGGGCACCTGGCCGTTCTGCACGGCGATGGCCAGCAGTTCCAGTTCTTCGGCGACCATCGCCGGCGCGTACAGTTCGACCATGCGCAAGGTGCCCTGCACTTGGTGCAGGTAGCCGGCGCAGAAGCGCATGCGGCTGGTGTCGGCCGGGTCCTCGACGAAGTATTCGATCTCCCCGCGCACCTGGCGCAGGGTCTCGTCCAGCTCCGGCTTGACCCAGCCCAGGGCGGCATGGCTCATCGCATCGCGCAGCGCGCTCATCGCGGCGCTCCCGCGGACGGCCACGCGCCGCGCGTCGCCAGCGCGGCGGCGGTGAGCAGGGAGTGTTCACGGTACGTCATGTGCGCTTTCCTTCCACCCTGTTCCGATCCGCTCACGCCGGCAGCTTGAAGTCGGCGACCGAGCGCCGCAGATCCGCCGCCAGCTGCGCCAGCCGTCCGATCGATTCGGCGGTCTGGCCGGCACCCTGCGAGGTCTGTCCGGTGATGCGGCGGATCACGTCCATCGTCTGGGTGATGTCGGTCGCCGCGGCGGACTGCTGGTGCGCGGCGATGGAGATGTTCTTGATGAGGTTGTTGAGCGCGTTGGAGACGCGCTCGATCTCGGTCAGCGCGGTGCCGGCGTCTTCGGCCAGGCGCGCGCCGGACACCACTTCGGAGGTGGTCTGCTCCATCGAGCTGACCGCTTCGTTGGTATCGGCCTGAATCGTCTGCACCAGGCCTTCGATCCGGCGCGTGGCGCCGGAGGTGCGTTCGGCCAGGCGCTGCACTTCGTCGGCGACCAGCGCGAAGCCTCGGCCGGCCTCGCCCGCCGAGGCCGCCTGCACCGCGGCGTTGAGCGCCAGGATGTTGGTCTGCTCGGAAATGTCGTTGATCAGTTCGACGATCGAGCCGATCTCCTGGGTCGATTCGCCCAGGCGCTTGATGCGCTTGGAGGTTTCCTGGATCTGGTCGCGGATCTGGTCCATGCCCTGGATGGTCTCGCGGACCACGCCGGCGCCCTCGGCGGCGATCACCACCGAGCGCTGCGCCACTTCGGCCGACTCGCTGGAGTTGCGCGAGACCTGCTCGATGCTGGCGGCGATTTCGTTGATGCGCTCGGACGCCGAACCGATCTGCTCGGCCTGGTGGCCGGCGGCCTCGGCCAGCTGCAGCGCGGTGGCCTGGGTTTCCTCGGTGGAGATGGCGACCTTGGCCGAGGTGTCGTTGATCGTGGTGACCAGGTGGCGCAGCTCGTCGACCGCGTAGTTGATCGCGTCGGCGATGGCGCCGGTCATGTCCTCGGTGACCGAGGCCTTGACGGTCAGGTCGCCTTCGCCGAGCGAACTGATTTCGTCGAGCAGGCGCATGATCGCCTGCTGGTTGCGGCTGTTGTATTCGACCTGGGTCTGGTAACGGATTTCCTGGTCGCGGGTGCGGCTGCGCACCGAGGTCCAGACGAAACCGATGATCGACAGCAGCGCCAGCAGGCCGGATACCACGCCCAGCCAGAAATTCGGGAACAGGCGGGTGTCGCGGGTGGAGCCGAACGCGGAGAACGCGTCGAACAGCTTCTTGCTGTCGTCGAGCATCTTGTCCGAGCCGGCGGTCAGCGCCGCGGCCGAGGACTGCGCGGCGAACAGGCTGCGCGAGCTGGCCAGCAACGCGTCCAGGTCCTTCTTCATTTCCGCCCACTGCGCCTGCGACTGCTCCAGCGCGGCCAGCGCGGCGGCGTTGCGCACCGGCGCGATGCCCAGTTCCTCGTTGCCGTTGCGCAGGCCTTCGAGCATCTGCCCGAACACCACCGAGTCGCGCGCCAGCGCATCGCCGGCGCTGGCCGCGCCGCTGCCGCCCGCCCGCATCTCGGTGACGCGGCGGGCCATGGTGCCGGCCACCACCACCTGTTGCAGGGTGTTGTAGATCTGCGCGGCGGGCGCGCCGCCGACCGTCATCGCGCGCACCACCTCGTTCAACTGCGCCTGCAGCTGCGGCACGCCGCCGACGAAGCGTTCGGCGTTGCCGGCCAGCGCCAGCACCGCCGGCTCGCTGTCCACCACCTGCTGCGCGTTCTTGCCCAGCGGGGTCCAGGTGCGGTTGAGTTCCTCCAGCGGGCCGGCGATGCCGGTCTCGTTGGCGTAGCGCGCGTTGAGCGCGGCGACGGTGCTCTCCACCCGCGCCTTGGTCTGCTTGAATTGCTTGTAGGTGGCCGCGTTGCCGGAGACCGCATCGCGCCCCTGGTTGGCCAGCTGCTGCGACAGCACCTGCAGGTCGGCCGCGCCGGTGCTGGCGCCGGCCAGGCGGTTGCCCTGCCAGGTGGCCACGCCGGTATTGGCGCCGAACACGATCAGCGACAGCGCCAACAGGCCCAGCCAGAAACTCGTCCCCATGCTGCCAAGCTTGCTGGCCTTGGGGGCGTCCGGTGCAGTACTCATGATTCGACCTCGATCTTCGATGCGAAGGCAGGCCGCGCGCTCAGGCGGCGGCTTGACGGAATTCGGGTGTACGCGACAGCAGCGACAGCGAGAACACGCCCCAGTCGTGGGTGTCGCCGCGGAACGCGCGGTCGACGAAGTGCGCGTAGCGGCCCTGCGCCAGTTCGCCGGGTTCCACCGCCTGCGATTCGGCGAAGCTGCGCTGGCCGAACAGCTCGTCGATGGTCAGCGCCACGTCGCCGCCGCTCTGGCGCATGATCAGCACGCGCTGGCCTTCCAGCAGCGAAGTACGCTGGCCTTCCATGAACTGCTTCAAATCGACTACCGGAAACAGGTTGCCGCGCAGGTTGCCCACGCCCAGCAGCCACGGCTGCGCGCCCGGCACCGGGATGATCGGCGGCATGCGCACGATTTCCACCACCTCGCGGAAGTCGGACACCAGATGGCGATTGCCGACGCGGAAACCGACGCCGCGCCAGATGTCCTCGTCGAATTCGCGCTCGGGCATCTGCACCGCGTGCGCCAGGCTGCGCTGCTCGTAGGCCTCGAGGATGTCGAAGGGCGAACGCACGTCAGCCGACCAGCTGGTTGATGCGGGCGATCAGCTCGTCTTCGCGCGGCGGCTTGACGATGTAGTCGGTGGCGCCCTGGCGCATGCCCCAGACCTTGTCGGTCTCCATGCTCTTGGTGCTGATGATCAGCACCGGGATGTGCCGGGTGGCTTCGTCGCGCGACAGCGCGCGGGTGGCCTGGAAGCCGCTCATCCCCGGCAGCACCACGTCCATCAGCACCAGGCTCGGCGCCTGCTCGCGGACGATCTTCAGCCCGTCCTCGGCGTTGTCGGTGGCGAGCACCTCGTGCCCGGCTTTTTCCAGCCACTGCGTAAACACCGCCCGGTCGGTCGGTGAGTCCTCGATCAACAAGATTCGAGCCATGGTGCCTTTCCCCCTGGTCAGGCGTTGACGTATGTACGGATCGCGCCCAGCAGTTCTTCGCGTGTGAAGGGTTTGGTGAGGTACTGCTCGGAACCGACGATGCGCCCGCGCGCCTTGTCGAACAGGCCGTCCTTGGAGGACAGCATGATCACCGGCGTCGCCTTGAACAGCTGGTTGCCCTTGATCAGCGCGCAGGTCTGATAGCCGTCCAGCCGCGGCATCATGATGTCCACGAAGATGATCTGCGGTTGCTGATCGGCGATCTTGGCCAAGGCCTCGAAGCCGTCGGTGGCGGTGACCACCTCGCATCCCTCGCGCTTCAACAGCGTTTCGGCAGTACGGCGGATCGTCTTCGAGTCATCGATCACCATGACCCTCAGTCCTGCGAGTTCCCCACCCGCAGTCGTGTTTTCACTCATTCACTTGCCCCCAGGCGCGCGACGCTTCATCGGTTCCGACGTCGCTGCGAAACGACATGTATCCCAAGACCCGCTCGGACTGTCAAGGCCGCCGCCACGGCTCTGCTTTGTGTCACTTTCCAGCGCTAACTATGTCACAGTTTGATTGCCGCCGCAGGTCACCGCACGGCCCCGTGCCGCGGCCCTTGCGCACCCCCGCCGCCGACCCGCTACCATCCTCCGATCAGTCCCCCGGGTAACGCCATGTCGTTCGATGTCATCGTGGTGATGGATCCCATCGCCAGCATCAAGATTGCCAAAGACACTACCTTCGCGATGTTGCTGGAAGCGCAGCGCCGCGGGCACCGCTTGCACTACGTGCGTCCCGGCGGGCTGTCGCTGCGCGAAGGCCGCGCGCTGGCCCAGGCCGCGCCGCTGCAGGTGCGCGACGACAAGAGCGGCTGGTTCGAACTGGGCGCGTTCGCCGAGCTGGCGTTCGGTACCGGGCAGGTGGTGCTGATGCGCAAGGACCCGCCGTTCGATTCGGAATTCCTGTACGACACCCACGTGCTGAGCGTGGCCCAGCGCGCCGGCGCGCAGGTGGTCAACGACCCGCAGGGCCTGCGCGACTTCAACGAGAAGCTGGCTGCGCAGCTGTTCCCGCAATGCTGCCCGCCGACCCTGGTCAGCCGCGACGCGGCCGCGCTGAAGGCGTTCGTGCTCGAACACGGCCAGGCGGTGCTGAAGCCGCTGGACGGCATGGGCGGGCGTTCGATCTTCCGCAGCGGCACCGGCGACCCCAACCTCAACGTGATCCTGGAGACGCTGACCGACGGCGGCCGCACGCTGGCCCTGGCGCAGCGCTTCATTCCCGACATCAGCGCCGGCGACAAGCGCATCCTGCTGGTGGATGGGGTGCCGGTGGACTACTGCCTGGCGCGGATCCCGCAGGGCGACGAATTCCGCGGCAACCTGGCCGCCGGCGGCCGCGGCGAAGGCCGCCCGCTGAGCGAGCGCGACCGCTGGATCGCCGCCCAGGTCGGCCCGGAGATGAAACGGCGCGGCATGCGCTTCGTCGGCCTGGACGTGATCGGCGATTTCCTGACCGAGGTCAACGTCACCAGCCCGACCTGCGTGCGCGAACTGGACGCGCAGTTCGGGCTGAACATCGCCGGGCTGCTGTTCGACGCGATCGAGGCCTACCCGGCGCGATGAGCGCGGCCGCCGCGACGCCCGCGCCGCGCATCGGCGAGCGCGACCGGCTCAGCGCCACCCTGGTGCTGTCGCTGATCGTGCACGGCCTGCTGATCCTGGGGGTGGGCTTCGCGATCGACGACGACGCGCCGCTGATACCCACCCTGGACGTGATCTTCAGCCAGACCAGCACCCCGCTGACGCCGAAGCAGGCCGATTTCCTGGCCCAGGCCAACCAGCAGGGCGGCGGCGACCACGACAAGGCGCAGCGCCCGCGCGACAGCCAGCCCGGCATCGTGCCGCAGCAGCACGACGGCCTGGCGCCGCAGGCGCTGCGCGCGCAGACCGCGGCGGCGGCACCCGAGCCGACCCCGCGCGTGGTCAGCAGCGCGCGCGGCGAGCAGCCGCAGCCGGCAGCGCAGACCCAGCCGCGCACCGACGCCCCGACGCAGCCGGTGGATGCGCAGCGCGAGCAGCGCGATGCGGAGATGGCGCGCCTGGCCGCCGAAGTGCACCTGCGGTCGGAGCAGTACGCCAAGCGCCCGAACCGCAAGTTCGTCTCGGCCAGCACCCGCGAATACGCCTACGCCAATTATTTGCGCGCCTGGGTCGACCGCGCCGAGCGCGTCGGCAACCTCAACTATCCCGACGAGGCGCGCCGGCAGCGGCTGGGCGGCCAGGTGGTGATCAGCGTCGGCGTGCGCCGCGACGGCAGCATCGAGAGCAGCCGCATCCTGCGCTCCAGCGGGGTGCCGATGCTCGACGCCGCGGCGATGCGGGTGGTGCAACTGGCGCAACCGTTCCCGCCACTGCCGCATACCGAAGACAACATCGACATCCTGCAGGTCACCCGTACCTGGGTGTTCCTGCCCGGCGGCACGCTACGCGACGACCGCTGAGCGCGCGCGGCGACAAGCCCCTCTCCCATCGGGAGAGGGGTTGGGGTGAGGGTACGGTCAGCACGGATTGCTCGGCGGCACCGAACGTTTCGAGGCTTCGCCGTACCCTCATCCGCCCCTTCGGGGCACCTTCTCCCGACGGGAGAAGGGACAAATCGAGCCCCTCTCCCATCGGGAGAGGGGTTGGGGTGAGGGTCCGGCCGCCACGGACCGCCTGGCGGCAATGAACATTTCGAGGCTTCGCCCGTACCCTCATCCGCCCCTGCGGGGCACCTTCTCCCGACGGGAGAAGGAACAAATCGAGCCCCTCTCCCACCGGCGACCGAAGGGAGTCCCCGTGGGAGAGAGGGGTTGGGGTGAGGGTACGGCCACCACGGCTCGCCTGGCGCCGCCGAACATTTCGAGGCTGCGCCCGTACCCTCATCCGCCCCTGCGGGGCACCTTCTCCCGACGGGAGAAGGGACAAACCGAGCCCCTCTCCCATCGGGAGAGGGGTTGGGGTGAGGGTAAGGCCGCCACGGACCGCCTGACGGCACTGAACATTTCGAGGCTGCGCCCCGTACCCTCATCCGCCCCTTCGGGGCACCTTCTCCCGACGGGAGAAGGAGTTGCCCTCACGGCACCGCATGTACGCCCACAGCACAGATCGAGATAACCATTCGTGCCACCGACATAACGACGCGGCATTTCTGAATAGGCATCACATTAAGGTTAATGGTGGCGGGGAACGTTACCGCGCACACCGCATCGCCAAGGACGAGTGACTCGGAAGCCGGCGCGGCGCATCCCCGCCCCCACCACCCGAGCCGCCTCCTCCATGAAAAAGTCCCTCCTCCTTCGCAGGCCCGCCCTGCTCGCGCTGGCGCTGAGCGCCGCCCTCGCTGCGCCGGCCGCCCTGGCCCAGTCCACCACCGGCACCGTCGCCGGCCAGGCGCCGGCCAACGCGCAACGCGTGCAGGTGCGCAGCGACAGCGGCCTCAGCCGCGAAGTCGCGGTCGATGCGCGCGGCCGCTACAGCATCGGCCAGCTGCCGCTGGGCACCTACACCGTCGTCGCCAAGGGTGCCGACGACGCCGTGCTCGGCAGCCGCGAGGGCGTGGGCCTGACCGTCGGCGCGGTCACCGACGTCTCCTTCGCCGCGGTCACCAGCCTGACCGGGGTCACCGTCAGCGCCGACCGCGCCGCCGCCGCGATCGACGTCAGCAGCGTCGACTCGCGCACGGTGATCAACGCAGAACAGTTGCAGCGGCTGCCGCTGGGACGCTCGGCCGAGGCGATCGCGCAGCTGGCGCCCGGCGTGGCCGGCAACAGCGGCAGCGGCACCTATACCGGTCCGACCGGCGCGCAACTGCTCAGCTTCGGCGGCTCCTCGGCCGCGGAGAACGCCTATTACATCAACGGCTTCAACACCACTGACCCGCTGCGCGGGCTGGGCGGGCTGACCCTGCCCTACGGCAGCATCGACCAGTTGGAGGTCTACACCGGCGGCTACAGCGCCAAGTACGGGCGTTCCGACGGCGGCGTGATCAACGCGGTCGGCAAGCGCGGCAGCAACGAATGGCATTTCGGCGGACAGGCGACGTGGGAACCGGACGGCCTGCGCTCCTCGCAGAAGGACGTCTACGCGCCTGGCGACGGCAGCCTGTACCGGCCGGACAGCAAGAGCAGTTCCACGCTCAGCACGCAGAGCCTGTACGCGGGCGGCCCGCTGATCCAGGACAAGCTGTTCTTCTTCGGCTCCTACGAACTGCAGCGCCAGGACGGCGACAGGTTCTACGGTGCACGCGAGACCACCCCAGGCGAGTATTACTACGACTATCACTATCGCCGGCCGAGCTGGTACGCCAAGCTCGACTGGAACATCAGCGACAACCAGTTGCTGGAGATCACCGGCGCCTCCAGCCGCTACATCACCCGCGGCAAGTACTACGAGTACAGCGGCCACGACATCGGCGACCTGCGCGGCAGCGCCGACACCACCAAGACCGGCGGCGACCTGTGGACCGCCAAGTACACCGGCTACCTCACCGACCGCCTGACCTTCAGCGCCCAGTACGGCAAGCAGCGCACCGACGACTACACCGGCAACCCCAACTACAACAGTGGGCTGACTTACCTCAGCGGCACCTCGTTCCAGAATCCGGCCTACACCGGCGGCACCCCGATCACCAACGCACAGACCACCGCGCTGCTGATCGATCCCGACCGCGGCAACCGCACCGACAACCTGCGGCTGGACCTGAACTACGTCATCGGCGAGCACAGCATCACCGTCGGCATCGACAACCAGAACGCGCGCGCGCTCAACCGCGGCTCGGTGGCCTCGGGCGACGGGTACCAGTGGATCTACGGCCAGTCCAACCCGAACATACCGATCAACACCGGACTCGGCGTGCCGGCCACCGGCGGCTACGCCAACGGCGAGGACGGCTACTACGTGCGCCGCTACGTCTACAGCGCCCTGGCCTCGGTGCGCGCGGTGCAGCGCGCGCAGTACATCGAGGACAACTGGCAGGTCAGCGACCGCTTCCTGCTCAGCCTCGGCCTGCGCCTGGACCAGTTCACCAACTACAACCGCGATGGCGACGCCTACATCAAGCAGACCAGCGGGCAGTGGGCGCCGCGCCTGGGCTTCAGCTGGGACGTCGACGGCGACGCGCGCTTCAAGGTCTACGGCAACGCCGGCCGCTACTACCTGGCGCTGCCGCTGAATCCGGCATTCAATGCCGCCGGCGCGACCCTGGCGACCTCGACCTACTACACCTACGGCGGCATCGACGGCAACGGCTACCCCACCGACCTGACCCAGATCTCCGGCGCGGTCTCCTCCAACAACAACTACGGCATCCTGCCCGATGCCAAGACCGTGGCCACGCAGGGCATCAAGCCCTCGTTCCAGGACGAGTTCATCCTCGGCTTCACCAAGGCCTGGGGCGACAGCTGGGTCTACGGCGCCAAGGGCACTTACCGCGTGTTGCGCAGCGGCGTGGACGACTACTGCGACAGCGACACGGTGTTCGCCGCAGCAGCGGCGCAAGGGCATTCGGTGACCCTGGACAGCAATCCGGTCAGCTGCTGGCTGATCAATCCGGGCAAGTCCAACACCTTCACCCTGGTGGACACCTCGGGCAACTACGTCAGCGTGCCGCTGAGCAATGCCGAACTCGGCTTTCCCAAGTTCAAGCGCAACTACTACGGGCTCAACCTGTCGCTGGAGCATCCGTTCGACCAGCGCTGGTACGGGCGCTTCGACTACACCTGGTCGCGCAGCTACGGCACCACCGAAGGCCAGCTGCTGTCGGGCATCGGCCAGACCGCGGTGTCCACCACCCAGGCCTGGGACTACGCGCAGCTGATGGAACACACCAACGGCCCGCAGAGCAACGACCATACCCATCAGTTCAAGTTCTACGGCTATTACCAGTTCACTCCCGAATGGCTGGTGTCGGCCAATCTGAAGCTGGTGTCCGGCACGCCGTTCAGTGCGTTGGGTTCGTACGGCGCCGACCAGAGCGACCCGTCCGGCTACGGCATCGCCTACCACTACTACCAGGGCCAAGCGGCGCCTCCGGGCAGCCAGGGCCGCCTGCCGTGGCTGAAGCAGCTCGATCTCGGGGTGTCGTGGCGGCCGGCCTACGCCGACCACAAGCTGGCCTTCAACCTGGACGTGTTCAACGCCTTCAACGGCCAGGCCACGCTGTGGAAGTACCCGTATTCGGAAACGGATCCGGGCAACAGCGATCCGGTGTACGGCGCGGCGCTGCTGCGTCAGGCACCGCGTTCGCTGCGGTTGAGCGTCAGCTACGACTACTGACCGCGACTGCGCGGTCGCAACGCGGGGAGGCCGGCGAGCCATCGCCGGCCTCCCCGCATGCGTTCATTCCGCCACGCTGGCCTGGTGCAGGCGATCGGCCAGCGCCACGATCTCCGCCGCGTCCTGCACACGCGCGCGCCAGGCGGCGGGAATGCCGTCGATGCCGTAGAAGGCGCCGGCCAGCTGGCCGCAGATCGCCGCGGTGGTGTCGGCATCGTCGCCGAGGTTGGCCGCGCGCAATACCGCATCGGCGAAGCACTCGGTGGTCGCGAAACACCACAGCGCCGCCGACAGCGCATCGACCACGTAGCCGGTACCGCGAATCTGCGTTGCAGGCACCGCGGCATGCTCGCGCACGGCCAGCGCGCGCAGCGCCGGCGTGTCCAGCGCCACATCCGGCGCCTGCAGCACCTGTATGCGATCGCCGCCGAGCATGGCCGCGCGCAACTGCAACGCGAACAGGCGGCAGGCATCCAGCGCCTCGGCGGCGGCATGGGTGGTGCGCGAACTGTCCGCCGCGCGCTCGGCCAACACTGAGGGGCGATGCGCGTAGTACATCGCCACCGGCGCCAGCCGCATCAGCGAGCCGTTGCCGGCCGCGCGCGGGTCGTCGCTGCCGCTGAACGCCGGGCCGCCGTCCAGATAACGCTCCAGCGCCTGGCGCACGGTGTTGCCGATGTCGAAACACGCACCGGTACTGCTCAGGTAGCCATGGCGGTACCAGTTGCAATAGCGGTTCATCTGGTCCGCGGCGTCGAACCCTTCGCGGTACAGCAGGCTGTGCGCCAGGCACAGCGCCATCGAGGTGTCGTCGGTCCACTGCCCCGGCTGCAGCTCGAACGGACCGCCGCCCACCATGTCGTCGATCGGGGCGAAGCTGCCGGGCGCCTTGAATTCCAGCGTTGTCCCCACTGCATCGCCGACCGCCAGGCCCAGCAGGCAGCCGCGGAAACGCGCGCGTTCGCTCTCGGCCGCGCTCATCGTACGGCCCGCTGCGCCTGCTGCTCGGCCAGGGTCAGCGCGACGTTGTCGCGCAGATAGGCCGGCTCGGCGCGCTCCGGCGCGATCGCTTCGCCGCGCGCATGGGCGGCCAGCGCCAGGGTCAGCACGTCGGCGGCATGCGGCAAGGCCTGCGCATCGACGCTGCGCAACTGCGCATGCAAGCGCCGCTGCAGCGTCGCGTCGATGGCGGCGAAACCGGTGCCGACGCCGTGCCAGGGCGCGTCCGTCTGCGGCAGCACGAACGCGTCCGGGATCAGCACCTGCTCGGGCGTCAGCGCGCGCAGGCCATCGGCATCGCGCACGAACGCCGCCGCATAGATCTCGCCCATGCGCGCGTCGATTGCGGCCAGCACCTGCGGCGCGTCGGCCGGCGCGCGCAAGGCCAGCGCATGCAAGGTGGACACCGGCAACACTGGCAGGTCCAGCGCCAGCGCGATGCCCTGCGCCAGCGCGATCGCCAGGCGCACGCCGGTGAACGCGCCGGGGCCGCGGCCGAAGGCGATGGCATCGAGTTGGCTGCGGGCGATGCCGGCTTCGGCCAGCAACTGCTCGGCCCACGGCAGCGCCAGCTCGGCATGCCGGCGCGGCGCGAGCTCGAAGCGCTCCAGGACCTTGCCATCGACATGCACGGCGACGGAGAGGGCTTCTGTGGCGGTTTCGAAGGCGAGGATTTTCATTGGGGCCGGGATTGGGGATTCGGGATTGGGGATTCGAAAAAGCGCAGCGATGAGCAAAAGCGGATGCCGTGCGCCGGCTAGTCGAACGGCGACGACGCGACGTGTTCGTGATTATCCACCGGCGCGGCGGCGCCGGCGCCGAAGAACTGGCGCACGTCCTCGACATCGCGGGTGCGCGCGAACGGCGGCAGCGATTCCAGGAAGGTGCGGCCGTAGGATTTGGACAGTAGGCGCGGATCGCACAGCACCAGCACGCCGCGGTCGGTCTCGCTGCGGATCAGCCGGCCCACGCCCTGCTTCAGCGCGATCACCGCCTGCGGCAGCTGTTCGTCGCGGAACGGGTTGCCGCCGTCGCGGCGGATCGCGTCCAGCCGCGCCTCGAACACCGGATCGTCCGGCGCGGCGAACGGCAGCTTGTCGATCACCACCACGCTCAGCGCATCGCCGACCACGTCCACGCCTTCGCGGAAGCTGGCCGAGCCGAGCAGCACGCCGTTGCCGGACTCGCGGAAACGCTGCAGCAGGCTCGCGCGCGGCGCCTCGCCCTGCACGAACAGGGGCCATGGCCCGTCGCGTAACGCCTCGGCGGCTTCGCGCAAGGCGCGGTGCGAGGCGAACAGCAGGAAGGCGCGGCCCTGCGAGGCCTGCAGCACCGGATGCAGCGCGGCGATCAAGGCGGTCCCGAAACCGCGCGCGTTCGGATCCGGCAGCGCCGGCAGATAGCACAGCGCCTGCCGCGCCCAGTCGAACGGGCTGGGCTGCAGCAGGGTCATCGGATCGCTCAGGCCCAGGCGCGTGGCGATGTGCTCGAAATCGCCCTTCACCGCCAGCGTCGCCGAGGTGAACACCCAGGCCGCGTGTGACTTCTCGCGATGCAGGCGCAACGGGCCGGACACATCCAGCGGCGTGCGCTGGCAGCGGAAGCCGCGCGCGCTCAGTTCGTACCACAGCACATCGTTGGACGGCGGTTCCGGCTCGGCGTCGAAATCGGCGATCGGCGCGTCGTCGCCGAGCCAGTGGCCCAGGCGCGCGCGCATCTCCTGCGCGCGCGCCGCGCAGGCGTCGAAACCAGGCGAGGCCTCGCGCAGCGCCGCCAGGCTCTCCTGCAGCCGCGCCAGTTCCGCCAGCAGCGCATCGAAACCGTCGCGCACCTGCGGCTTGGCCAGCAGCCGCCATTGCGTGCCGCGGGTGGGCAAGCCTTCCATCGCCGCGCGCAGTTCGCGCAAGGCCTGCTCCAGCGCCTGCACCGGCGCCTGCAGGCTGGCCAGCGCACCGGCGACGTGGCGACTCTCGGCCAGGCAGTCGCGCGCCAGCTCCTGCAGCGGACGCATGCCGAAGCTCTCGCCGAAGAAGTTCGCCGCCAGTTCCGGCAATTGATGCGCCTCGTCGATGACGAAGACCTGCGCGCCGGGCAGGATCTCGCCGAAGCCTTCCTGCTTCAGCGCCAGGTCGGCCAGCAGCAGATGATGGTTGACCACCACCACGTCGGCGGCCTGCGCGCGCTGCCGCGCCTGCACCACGAAACACTCGCCCCAGAACGGGCATTCGGTGCCCAGGCAGTTGTCCATGGTCGAGGTGACCATCGGCAGCAGCGGCGAATCGTCGGGCAGCGCCTCCAGCTCGGCGATGTCGCCGAAGCGGGTGCGCCCGCCCCAGGCGACGATGCGCTGGAACTGCGCGATCTGCTCGCGCGAGGTGAAGCGCGGCTCGCCCTTGGCCTGCTCCAGCCGGTACTTGCACAGATAGTTGGCGCGGCCCTTCAGCAGTGCGCTGTTGAGGCCCACACCCAGCGCCGCGCGCACCCGCGGCAGGTCGCGGTGGTAGAGCTGGTCCTGCAGCGCGCGGGTGCCGGTGGAGACGATGGTCTTCAATCCCGACAGCAGCGCCGGCACCAGATACGCATAGGTCTTGCCGGTGCCGGTACCGGCCTCGGCGAGCAGCACGTCGCGCTGCTCGAACGCCTCGGCGATGGCCGCGGTCAACCGCAGCTGCGCCGCCCGCGGCACGAACGCATCCAGCTGGCGGGCGAGCGCACCGCCTTCGCTGAGCGCTTCGGTGCTGGCGTGGGCGAGGGACATTGGGGGCCGGGATTGGGGATTCGGGATTGGGGATTCGTTAGAGCGGCACGTCGGTTTCGCTATTTAGTGCGCCCACCGAAGCGGCGATATCGGCCCGCCACAAACAACCGAACCGCCGTCGCTTCTACCAATCCCGAATCCCCAATCCCCAATCCCGGCTCATCAATACCGCTTGATCCCCGCCACCGTGCAGCCCTCGATATGCGCATGCGCGGACGCCGCGTTCTCCTTCTGCCCGCGGGCCAGCCGCGATTGCTCGATGGTGGCCCAGTGGCGCCGGCACAGCGGGCCGGTCTGCGAGCCCAGGTCGACGGCGCGCTTGGCGAAGGCCTCGGCGCCGGCGTCGTCCTTCAGCAGCAAGGCCAGTTCGGCGCGGTCCTGCAGCAGCGCCGGATCTTCCGGCACCAGTTGCAGGGCCTGGTCCAGCGCCGCCGCGGCGCCGGCCAGGTCGCCGGCCGCGCGCTTGCGCTTGGCGCTGTCGCGCAGGTCCTCGACCTGCGGATCGCGCAACGGCTGCACGCTCAGTTCGGTGTCGTCGGCACCGCCGCTGGCATCGATCGCGGCGACGCGCTGCGCCGGGGTGGTGGTGTCCACCGGCGGCGGCGGGGGCGGCGGCGGCGCGCTGACGCAGGAGGCCAGCAGCAGGCTGAGCGCGGCGATGGCGACGGTGGGGGCGTATCGGGTCATGGCAGGCATCCGTGGATCATTGCGCCGGAGGGGTGGACGCCGCGTCGGCGGGCGGCGTTTCTTTCTTCTTGTCCAGGCCGAACCAGCTGCGCCAGCCGCCGCCACGGCTCTGCTCGCCCTCGGCGGCGGGCTGGCCTTCTTCGGGCAGCGCCTGCGGCGGCGCGCACGGCGCAAACGCCGGGGCGAAGCCGACCACGAACGGGAACTGGCGCGCGCCGGGGCAGCTGGGATCGGTGCTGTTGCTGCCGGCCGGGTCCATCCATTGCCAGTCGATGCCCTTGCCCTGCACCTTCAACGGCGAACTCGGCAGCCGCGCGAAGATGCCCGACCACACCCGCATCGCGCCGGTGGCGCCGTACAGGCCGGTCTGCTTGTTCTGGTCGTTGCCGATCCAGATCACCGCCAGATGATCGCCGGTGTAGCCGGCGTACCAGCTGTCCACGCCATCGTTGCTGGTGCCGGTCTTGCCGGCCGGGGTCAGCTTGCCCAGGCCGTCGCCGAGCAGCTGCCGCGCGGTGCCGTTGCTGACCACCTGCTGCAGCGCCAGCCCGACCAAGTTGGCGGCGACCGAATCGCCTTCCTGCGCCGGCGCCGGAGCCTTGTCGTAGCGCTTGAGCAGCTTGCCCTGCGGATCGAGCACGCCGCGCACCGCGTGCAGCGGCTGGATCTCGCCGCCGGAGGCGAGGAACTGGTACAGCTGGGTCATCGCGTACGGGCTCTGGTCGGTCGCGCCCAGGATCAGCGACGGATTGTTCTCGGCCTCGAGCCCGGCCAGCACCTTGATCAGCTGCGCCACCCGCTCCGGCCCGACCTGCATGCCGATCCGCACCGTGGCCTGGTTGTACGAATGCGCCAGCGCATCGACCACGCGTACCGTGCCGTGGCTGCGGTTGTCGGAATTGCCCGGGGTCCAGCGCTTGCCGCGGCTGAGCTGCACCGTCACCGGCGAATCGTCGACCCAACTGGCCAGCGAGTAGTGGTCCGGCTGCGCCAGCGCCAGCAGGTACACGAACGGCTTGAGCAGCGAGCCGACCTGGCGCTGCGCCTCGATCGCGCGATTGAAGCCGGGCTGCGACACGTCGCGGCTGCCGACCACCGCCAGCACGTCGCCGTTGTGGGTGTCGGTCAGCACCAGCCCGGCCTGCAGCGGCGGGCGCTTCTTGTTGGTTTCCAGCGCGGTGAGGGTGCGGGTCACCGCGCCTTCGGCATAGGCCTGCGCCGACGGCGACATGCCGGTCAGCACGCTCAATCCGGCGCCCTGCAGCGCGCTTTCCGGGTAGTCGCGCGCCAGCTGGCGGCGCACCAGGTCCACGTAGGCCGGGAAGCGGTTGGCCGCGACCAGTCCCGGATTGGCCGGCACGCCCAACGGCGCGGCCAGCGCCTTGCGGTAGGTGGGCTCGTCGATCAGCTCGCTCTCGCGCAGCTTGCCGAGCACGAAATTGCGCCGGTCCATCGCGCGCTCGGGGAAGCGCCGCGGATCGTAGTAGGACGGCCCCTTGACCAGGCCGATCAGCAACGCCACCTGCTCCGGCGGCAGCGAATCCAGCTCGCGCCCGAACCAGAATTCCGCGCCCGAAGCCACGCCGTGGATCGCCTGGCTGCCGCGCTGGCCCAGGTAGACCTGGTTCAGATAGGCCTCGAGGATGGTGCGCTTGTCGTAGCGCGCTTCCATGATCAGCGCGTACAGGATCTCGTTGAACTTGCGGGTGAGCGTCTGTTCCTTACCGATGCCGAGCAGGCCGCTGCGCGCCAGCTGCTGGGTCAGGGTGCTGGCGCCCTGCCGGCTCTTGCCGCCGGAGCGCACCATCACCCACGCCGCGCGCACCATGCCGCTGAGGTCGATGCCGTGGTGGTAGTTGAAGTCGCGGTCTTCCACCGCCTGCAGGCCGGTGACCAGCAGCTCGGGCACTTCGTCCACCCGCACCAGTCGCCGCTCTTCCTGTTTCTGCCCGTACAAGGTGGCGATGCGCGCCGGATCCAGCCGTGCGGCGGTCAGCGACTTGCGCGTCTGCGCATCGCGCAGCGCCGCCACGCGGCCGCCGGACAGGCTCACTTCCACGCGCTTGGGCGCGACCCGGCCGTCCACGTCGATGTAGCCGCGGCTGGCGATGACGAAGCGGCTGCCGTCCTGCTGGTAGGTGCCGGGGCGCTGCGCACCGGCATCCTCGCGGTAGCTGGCCGCGTCAAGTTCGGTCTTCAGCGTCTGCGCATCCATCGCCGTGTCCGGCGCCAGCCCCAGCGGGCGGGCGTAGACCCGGGTCGGAATCTGCCAGCGCAGTTCGCCGAAGCGCTGCGTCACCTGTTTGTTCAGATAGACCGTGTACGGGATCAGGAAGCCCAGGCCCAGCGCGGTGGCGGCTAGCCCCCAGGTGAGCAGGCGCCGGCGCCAGGGCGAGGCGCCGCTGTCGAGATCGTCGGTGTCCTGATCGTCGGTGTCGTTGTCGTCGTAGCGTCGTGGCACGGGGATGCGAGAATGTAAATTCCGGCGAGTCTAGCGCAGGCCAGCAGGCAGCGCGGCGCGGGGTCCCATTTGTTTAAGCTGGAGTTGCAACGGATGTCGATGTCCTGGGCGAACCTGCGCTACGCCCTGAACCGTTTTGCCGGCCTGCTGCGGCGCGGCCTGGCCAGCCTGCGCGCGCGCGGCTGGCGCAGCACCTGGCAACGGCTGCGGGTGCATGCGCAGCCGTTGCCGCCGCCGCGGCGCACGCTGTTCGCGGTCGCGCCGCAGCCGTTCGCCGCCTTCGCCGTGCCGGCCAGCGACGCGCCGCTGGTCAGCATCGTGATCCCGGTCTACAACCACGTCGCGCATACCCTCGCCTGCCTGCGCGCTCTGGCCGCGCACCCGCCGGCGGCGGCCTGCGAGATCCTGGTGATCGACGACGGCAGCAGCGACGAGACCGTGCACTGGCTGCCGCAACTCCAGGGCCTGCACTACCACGTGCGCAGCCAGAACGGCGGCTTCATCGCCACCTGCAACGACGGCGCGGCGCGCGCACGCGGCCGCTACCTGGTGTTCCTCAACAACGACACGGTGCCGCAGCCGGGCTGGCTGGATGCGCTGCTGGACACCTTCGCGCAGGTGCCGCAGGCCGGCCTGGTCACCGCGCAACTGCTGTACCCGGACGGGCGCCTGCAGGAAGCCGGCGGCGTGGTCTTCGCCGATGGCAGCGCCTGGAGCTACGGCCGCTTCGAATCGCCGGACGATCCGCGCTACGCCTACCTGCGCGACATCGATTACGGCGCTGGCGCGGCGCTGGCGATCGAGCGCGAACGCTTCCTGGCGTTGGGCGGCTTCGACACGCGCTACCTGCCGGCCTACTACGAAGACACCGACCTCGCCTTCGCCGTGCGCAAGGCCGGACTGCGCACCCTGCTGCAGCCGGCCAGCCAAGTGGTGCACGACGAGGGCACCAGCAACGGCACCGATACCGGCAGCGGCATCAAGGCCTATCAGGTGCGCAACCGCGGCGTGTTCGCGGCCAAATGGGCCGATGTGCTGGCGCAACAGCTGCCGCCGGGGACCACGCCGACCCCGGCGCAACTGCACCGGCGGCAGCGCCAGGTGCTGATCCTCGACGAGGCGGTGCCGCAGCCGGACCGCGACTCGGCCTCGCTGCGCCAGCTCAACCTGATCCGCCTGCTGCTGCAGGAAGGCGCGCACGTGGTGTTCGTGCCCAGCGGCCGCGAGTACGCCAGCCGCCACAGCGAGGCGCTGCAGCGGCTCGGCGTGGAGGTGTGGTACGCGCCGTACCTGAAGAGCGTGAGCGGATTCCTGCAGCAGCACGGCGCACGCTTCCATGCGGTGCTGCTGGTACGCCACCATGTCGCCCACGCCTGCCTGCCGCTGCTGCGCCGCTTCGCGCCGCAGGCGCGGCGGCTGTTCGATACCGTCGATCTGCACTACCTGCGCGAGCGCCGCGGCGCCGAGCTGGCCGGCGACGCACGGCTGCTGCGCGAGGCCGAACGCACCCGCGCGCGCGAGCTAGAAGTGATGGCCCAGGTCGATGTCACCGTGCTGGTCAGCAACGTCGAGCGCGAACAGCTGCAGCGCGAAGCGCCGCAGGTGCGCACCGCGCTGATCTCCAATCTGCACGAAGTGGCCGGACCGGGCCGGCCGTGGGCGCAGCGCCGCGACCTGGTGTTCGTCGGCGGCTTCCGCCATGCGCCGAACGTGGATGCAGTGCGCTGGTTCCTGCAGGAGGTGTTCCCGCCGCTGCGCGCGCTGCTGCCGGACCTGCGCTTCCACTGCATCGGCGCCGACATGCCCGACGACATCCGCCGTCTCGGCGCCGCCACGCCCGGAGTGGAACTGCACGGCTACGTGCCGGACATCGTCGCCTACATGGACGAGATCCGCATCGCGGTGGCGCCGCTGCGCTTCGGCGCCGGGGTCAAGGGCAAGGTCAACCTGAGCATGGCGCACGGGCAACCGGTGGTGGCCACGCCCTGCGCGGTGGAGGGCATGCACCTGCGCCACGGCGAGGACGTGCTGATCGCCGAGACCGCCCCGCAGTTCGTCGCCGCGCTGGCGCAGCTGTACACCGACGAAGCGCTGTGGAACACGCTGGCGGCCAAAGGCCTGCGCAACATTGCCACGCACTTCTCGCTGGACGCGGCGCGCGCCACGGTGCGGCAGGTGTTTCTGGACTAGGAAGACTGCGATTCGTTGGCGCCCCCGGCAGGGCGAACAGCAGCGGCTCTGGCGGACATTGGGTCATCGACACGATGCTCTTCCCGGTAACCCGTCGCGGCTGAAGCCGCTCCTACAGAAGCTTGCCGCGAACTTGCTGGGTGCACTGTAGGAGCGGCTTCAGCCGCGACAAACGAAGCGGTGGATCCAACGGTTTCGGATTGCGTCCGAAGAAGCGCAAGCAGTATGCCGGCCAGCTTCTGCAGGAGCGGTTGCGGCGTTCTCGGGTAATCAACCGCGACAGAAACAGCAAGCTTCGGCGTCGCTGGCACTGGAGCCTCCTGCAAGGTCGGGCGCGACACAAAACCGCTCAACGCCCAGGCGACAGACTACGTAAGCGATGCTCGAACGCGGCCAGTTCCGGCGTGCCCGGATCGATCGCGCGGGCGCGGCGCAGGGCTTCGCGCGCGAAGTCGGCATCGCCGGCGCTCAGGCGCTCGTCGCCGACCGCGAGCCAGCGCTGCGCCAGGCGCCGGCGTGCCGCGGCCACGCCGTTGCCGCCCGGCGCCAGCGCATGCCAGGCGTCATAGCACGCGCTCGCCGCCAGCACCCGATTGCCGCGCAACTCGTCGTCGAAGCAGCGCCGCAGCGCCGCCAGCACGCGCTGCTCGGCACTGCGCACGCGCACATCGCGTGGCGCCAGCACCTGCGCCGCTTGCAGCGCGTCGTAGGCACTGCTGCCGGGCGGGGTCAGCCAGTCGCCGCGCGCCTCGGCCGCCTGCAGCTCGGTCAGCAACGCCTGCAGACGCCGCGCGCGCGCGGCAGGCGACAGCGGCGAGTGCAGCGTGGCCTGGCTCTGCCGCGCACGCGTCAGCGCCTGCCGCGCGTCGGCCAGCGCACGGTTGTCGGGCGCTATCGCCTGCCCCTTCTGCAGCGCGCGCTCGGCCTCGGCGAAACGGAAATCGGCAGCGGCGCGCGTGGCCTGCGCCGCATATGCCGCGGCCACGCGTTCCTCGCCATCGCGCGCGCCGGCGGCATCGGGGGCCGCGGCGCGCAGCTTGGCCAGGGCGCGCGCCGCGGCGTCCGGCCGCTGCCGGCGCAGCGCGGCATCGGCTTCGCGCTGCAAGGCTTCCAGTGCGCGATTGAGCGCCGCCTGCGCCGCCGGCAGGTCGACGTGCCCAGGGTCGTAGTCGCGGGCGCTGTCCACCAGCGCCGCGGCCGCCGCCACGTCGCCACGCGCCAGCGCCGCCTGCGCGCGCTGCAGCAATTCCGACAAGGCATCCTCGCGACCTTCCAGCGCCTCGGTCCGTTCCGGGGCGAACTCCAGCACCTGCCGGTACAGCGGCAGCGCCGCGTCGGGCGTGCCGTCCAGGCGGCCCTCGCGCTGGGCCTGCGCCGCCTTTTGCAGCAATTGGTCGAGCCCGGCATGCGCGGCCTCGCGCTGACGCAAGGCGGCGTCGATGCGATCGGCATCGGCGCGCGGTACCTGCAGCGCGCGCGCCAGCGCCAACGCCGAGCGCACCTGCGCATAGCGCCCGGCGGCCAGCGCCGCACGCGCCTGGCCGAGCGCGGCGCGGCCGGTCGCGGCCAGCCCGGCCCGCGCCTGCAGGCGGTCGCCGTCCAGCGCCAGCGCCGCCTCGTAGCGCTCGCGCGCGCCGCTGCCGTCGGCCGCGCTGAGGCGGCCGGCGCGCAATGCGGCGTTGCCCTGGTCGAGCAGTTGCTGGATACGCGTTTCCGGCCACAGCAGATCGGCCAGCGGGCGGCGGAACACCACCAGGGTCATCGCCACCAGCAGCAAGGCCGCCAGCGCCCAACGCCAGACACGACGGTCGCGCCACAGCGGCACCGACCGTTGCGGGCGCCGGCGTTCGTCCTTGATCTGATCTGGCGGCTTGCTCACCGCGCAAGCTTAGCGTGCGTGCATGGCAAGACCATGCATGCGCACGCAGCGCGTGGCCCGGGTCAACCCAGGCGCCGCGCCTCGTCCACCCCGGGCAGCGCGTCGAGCTTGCCGAGCAAGGTGGACAGCTGCCCGTAGTCGCCGACCTTCAGCCGCAGCCGCAACTGGGTGCGGCCGCTGTCGCGCACGTTGTCGCTGTTGATCTCCAGCACGTGCGCGTCCTCCTGCGCGATCAGGTTGGTGATGTCCTTGAGCAGCCAGCGCCGGTCCATCGCCCGCACCAGCACGTCCACCTCGTAGCCGCCGCCGGCCTGGCCCCACTCCACCGGCAGCACCCGTTGCGGGTTGCTGGCGGCGAGCCGGGCGAAGGACGCGCAATCGACGCGGTGCACGGTGACGCCGCGGGTGCGGGTCAGGTAGCCGGCGATCGGCTCGCCGGCCACCGGCTGGCAGCAGCGCGCCAGCTGCACCAGCAGGTTGCCCACGCCCTGCACGGTGAACTTGGACTTGGCCAGGCCGCTGCGGCGCGCGGTCGGCCGCGGCAGCGCCGGCGCGGACGGCTGCGCCGCGGCGCGTTCGGCCTCGTGCAGGGCGCGGCCGACCTGGCTGGGGCCGACGTCGCCCAGCGCGACCTGGATGTACAGCTCCTCGATGCCGTCGGCATGGAACTTCTTCGCCGCTGGCAGCAGATCGGCATGCTGCAGGCCCAGGCGCTTGAGTTCGCGCTCGAGCAGGTCCTTGCCGGCTTGCACGTTGCGCGCGCGGTCGAGCTTGTGGAACCAGGCGCGCACCTTGTCGCGCGAGCGGCCGCTGGCCAGGTAGCCGTTGGCCGGCAGCAGCCAGTCGCGGCGCGGCTCGGCCTCCTTGCCGGTCAGGATCTCGACGCGGTCGCCGCTGCGCAGCTTGTGGGTCAGCGGCACGATGCGGTTGTTGACCTTGGCGCCGCGGCAGCGGTGCCCGACCATGGTGTGCACGTGGTAGGCGAAATCCAGCGGCGTGGCGCCCTGCGGCAGGTCGATCACCTCGCCCATCGGAGTCAGCGCATACACCCGGTCCTCGACCAGTTCGGCGTCGAGCGCGCCGGCCAGCCCGCCCTGCTCGCCGTCCTGCGACTGCTCCAGCAGCTGCCGCATCCAGGTGATCTTGCGGTCGAACGCCTTCTCCGCGCCCTTGCCGCCTTCCTTGTACTTCCAGTGCGCGGCCACGCCCAGCTCGGCCTGCGCGTGCATCTCGTGGGTACGGATCTGCACCTCGATCGTGCGCCCTTCCGGGCCGACCACGGCGGTGTGCAGCGAGCGGTAGTCGTTGGCCTTGGGCCGGGCGATGTAGTCGTCGAACTCGCTGGGCACCGGCGCCCACAGCGCGTGCACCACGCCCAGCGCGGCGTAGCAGGCGGCGACGTCGTCGACCATCACCCGCACCGCGCGCAGGTCGTACAGTTGGTCGAAGGCCAGCCGCTTCTTCTGCATCTTCCGCCAGATGCTGTAGATGTGCTTGGGCCGGCCGCTGATCTCCGCCTGCAGGCCCTGCTCGCCCAGCGCCTTGGACAGGAGCTTCTTGACCGTTTCGATGTAGCGCTCGCGCGCCACCCGGCTCTCGTCCACCTCGCGCGCGATGCGCCGGTAGGTGTCCGGCTCCAGATGGCGGAACGCCAGGTCCTCCAGTTCCCATTTCAGCTGCCAGATGCCCAGCCGGTTGGCCAGCGGCGCGTGGATGTCGCGGGTCAGCTGCGCCAGCGCGCGGCGCTGCGCTTCGGGCAGCTTGTCGGCCACGCGCATCTTCGCCAGCTGCCGCGCCAGCAGGATCGGCACCACGCGCAGGTCCTGCACGATCGACAGCAGCAGCCGGCGCAGGCCTTCGCTATTGCGCCCGGCCTCGCGCCCGGCGTGCAGCGCCCAGACCTGGTCGGCCGCGTCCTGGCCGTCGAGCAGGCCGACCACCGCCTGCGCCCGCGCCGGCGGCGCCACCGGCAATTGCGCCAGCTGCGCGCGCAAGCCGGGCAGGTCGAACAGCAGCGCGGCCAGCAGCGCCGCTTCGTCGGCGGACAGCAGCGCCAGCGCGTCCAGCGTATCGGCCAGCACCGGCCATGGCGCGCGCGCGGTCTGTTCCGGCTGCGCCTGCCAGGCCTGCAGCAGTGCCTCGCGCAGCGCGGGCGCCAGCGCAGCGGCGGCCGGACGCTGCAGCAGCGCCTCCAGGCCGGGATGGGGAGAGTGATTCAAGGACGGATGGTCGTGACGAAGCGGTGCTGCCTACACTAGCGCGCTTGCGCGCCTGCCCACAATTGCGCGCCACGCGGACCGCCGCGACCGCATACGCACCGGAAGCTCATTGTGACCGGCTTGCGACTTGGCCGGCCTTACCGGAAATTTCACATCACCCGTAAAGGGCAAGCCTATTCTCGAAACCGACGCCGCGCTCCGCTGAAACCGATGTCGCCGTCGTCGCCCTGTGATCCCACCCGAAGAGGAACGCCCATGAAGAAGTGGAACAAGCCTGTGATCCGCGAAATCTGCGTCGGTGCGGAAATCAACTGTTACGCCTCCGGCGAGCTTTGATCGCGTGACGCCCCGTTCCCGAGACGATGTGTGACCGGCCAGGCGCCGTAGACGGAGGCCGGATGCACCTCATCGTATTGGGATCGGCGGCCGGCGGCGGGCACCCGCAATGGAACTGCCACACACCCGCGAGCCTGCGGGCATGGCAACAGCTTGCGGGTGCCCAACGTCGTACCCAGGCCAGCATCGCGGTCAGCGCCGACAACCAGCGCTGGCTGTTGATCAACGCCTCCCCCGATTTCCGCCAGCAACTGCTGGCGACCCCGGCGCTGTGGCCGCAACGCGACCTGCGCCATTCCCCGATCGAAGCCGTGCTGCTGACCAGCGGCGAGATCGACCATATCGCCGGGCTGCTGTCGATGCGCGAAAGCCAGCGCTTCGACCTGCATGCCAGCGGCCGCGTGCTCGACCTGCTGGCGCAGAATCCGATCTTCGACGCGCTGCACCCGGCCTACGTGCAGCGCCATGCCTTCGCCCTGGACACGCCGCTGTCGTTGCTCGGCCTGCAGGTGACCCCGTTCGCGGTGCCGGGCAAGGTGCCGTTGTTCATGGAAAGCCGCCACAGCGGCGACCTGGCCGGCTCCGACGAGGAGACCCTGGGGCTGACCATCGACGATGGCCGCCATCGCTTCCATTACATTCCCGGCTGCGCAGCCGTGACCGACGCGCTGCGGACGCGCCTGCGCGGCGCCGAACTGGTGTTCTTCGACGGCACCCTGTGGCGCGACGACGAACTGGTGCAGCTCGGGGTCAGCGCCAAGACCGGCCAGCGCATGGGCCACCTCAGCATCGACGGCGAGGCCGGCACGCTGAGTGCGTTCGCCGACCTGGACGTGGCACGCAAGGTCTTCATCCACATCAACACCACCAACCCGATCCTCGACGCCGGCTCGGCCGAGCGCGCGGCGGTGGCCGCGCACGGCTGGGACGTCGCCCACGACGGCATGGCCATCACCCTGTGAACACTCCACCTGCGAGCATCCGCCCGTGAACGCATTGCTGAGCCCCGAGCAGCTGGAAGCGGAACTGCGCGCGATCGGCGCGCGCCTGTACCACGACCAGCATCCGTTCCACGCGCTGCTGCACAGCGGCCGGCTCGAACGCGGCCAGGTCCAGGCCTGGGCGCTGAACCGCTACGAATACCAGCGCTGTATCCCGTTGAAGGACGCGGCGATCCTGGCGCGGATGGACGATCCGGCGCTGCGCCGGATCTGGCGCCAGCGCATCGTCGACCACGACGGCAGCGCCGAGGGCGAAGGCGGCATCGCGCGCTGGCTGCACCTGACCGACGCGCTGGGCCTGGACCGCGAGCTGGTGCAATCCGGCCGCGCGCTGCTGCCCGGCACCCGCTTCGCGGTGCAGGCCTACCTGCACTTCGTGCGCGAGAAGAGCCTGCTGGAGGCGATCGCCTCGTCGCTGACCGAGCTGTTCGCGCCGGGCATCATCGGCCGCCGCGTCGCCGGCATGCTGCAGCACTACGATTTCGTCTCGCGCGAGGCGCTGGCGTATTTCGAACACCGCCTGCACGAGGCGCCGCGCGATTCGGACTTCGCCCTGGACTACGTCAAGCGCCACGCCGACACGGTGGAAAAGCAGCAACTGGTGCAGGACGCGCTGCGCTTCAAGTGCGGCGTGCTGTGGTCGCAGCTGGACGCGCTGCACTTCGCCTACGTGCAACCCGGCGTGGCCTGGCCGGACGCGTTCGTCGCCATCCCGGCGCAGGCGGCGGCATGAGCGCCTTGGCGCCCGACAGCTGCCCGCGATTGGCGGCCGGCGTGCGCCTGCAGCACGACCGCACCCGCGCGCAATGGGTGCTGCTGGCGCCGGAACGAGTGGTCGAACTGGACGAGATCGCGCATGCGATCGTGTCGCGCTGCGACGGCGCGCGCTCGCTGGCGGCGATCGCCGCGGAACTGGCCGCGGAGTTCGATGCCGATCCGGCCGAGGTCGAGCGCGACGTGCTCGAACTGGCCGCGGACCTGCACGGCAAGCGCCTGCTGCGCGCATGAACGCGACCGTGCCGCCTCCGCTGTCGCTGCTGCTCGAGCTGACCCACCGCTGCCCGCTGGCCTGCCCGTACTGCTCCAACCCGATCGCCCTGGCCGCCCTGCGCGAGGAGATGGACACCGCCGGCTGGCGCTCGGCGCTGGACCAGGCCGCGGCGATGGGCGTGCTGCAGGCGCATTTCTCCGGCGGCGAACCGATGCTGCGCAAGGACCTGCCGGAGCTGGTCGCGCATGCGCGCGGGCTGGGCCTGTACAGCAATCTGATCACCTCCGGCGTGGCTGGTGGCGCGCCGATGCTGGCGCAACTGGCCGCCGCCGGGCTGGAACACGTGCAACTGAGCGTGCAGGACGCCGACGCCGCCGGCGCCGACTTCATCGCCGGCTACCGCGACAGCCTGGCCAAGAAGCGCGCCTTCGCCGCCGCGGTCACCGCGCTCGGCCTGCCGCTGACGATCAACGCGGTGATCCACCGCCACAACGCCGAACGGGTGCCGGCGATGATCGAGCTGGCGCTGGAACTGGGCGCCGAACGCCTGGAAGTGGCCCACACCCAGTACTACGGCTGGGGCCTGCGCAACCGCGCCGCGCTGATGCCCAGCCGCGCGCAGATCGACGCCACCGTGGTCGCGGTGACCGCGGCGCGCGAACGGCTGCGCGAGCGGCTGACCATCGACTTCGTCACCCCCGACTATTACGCGCACCGGCCCAAGGCGTGCATGGGCGGTTGGGGCCAGCGCTTCGTCAACATCTCTCCCCGCGGCGACGTGCTGCCCTGCCACGCCGCCGAGACCCTGCCGGACATGGTGTTCGAAAACCTGCGCGAGCGTCCGCTGGCGGCGATCTGGCAGGACGGCGAGGCGTTCGCCCGCTACCGCGGCACGGCGTGGATGCCGGAGGTGTGCCAGGGCTGTCCGAAACGCGAAATCGACTGGGGCGGCTGCCGCTGCCAGGCGCTGGCGCTGAGCGGCGACGCGGCCACGCTGGACCCGGTCTGCGAGCGCGCGCCGGAGCATGCCGACCTGCAGGCGCTGGCCCAGCGCGAGGCGGCCGGCGCGGCGCCGGAATTCGTGTACCGGCGTCCGGCGCGGCCGCACGCCGCCACCGAGCCAAACACTGGCTGAGCGTCGGATCGCCCTGTCCGCCTGCGCCAGCGGCGATCGACGGCGGCGTGGATGGCGCGCAACCCGGCATGACGGCGCGCCGCCACGCACCCGGCACCGGCGGTGCGGCTTGCGACTACACTACCCCGCATCCCACTGCCCGGATCCCGCCATGCTGCTTGCGCGCCTCACTCCCCTGGTCCTGTGCGCGGCGCTCGCCGTGTCCGCCGCTCCCGCCGCCGCCCAGCGCACCGTCGCCGGCGACCTGCAGACGCAGATGTCGGCGCAGGAGTTCAAGGCCGCCGGGCTGGACAAGCTGTCGCCGCAGGAACTGACCGCACTGAACGACTGGCTGCAGGGCAAGGTCGCCAAGGAGACCGCGGTGGCGCTGGAGAAAGCCAAGGAAGAAGGCCGCCAGGAAGTGATCGTGAAGAACCGCGGCTTCTTCGACTTCGGCAGCCAGGAGCCGATCGAAAGCACCCTGGTCGGCGAATTCACCGGCTTCTCCAAGGGCCGCCGCTACGTGCTGGCCAACGGCCAGGAATGGGAGCAGACCGAGTCCGCCAGCCTGAGCAGCGTGCGCCGCAGTGCGCCCAAGGTGCGGATCAAGCCGGGCATCGCCGGCGTGTGGTACATGCAGGTCGATAACTACAACACCCAGGCCAAGGTGCGCCGCGTCAAGTAAGGCGCGTGCCGTGAACGTACGCCAGCATCCGCGGCTTGGCCTGGCCGACGCCTCGCACAGCCTCGCCGACGCGCTGCGCCGGCGCTTCCGCGCCAGCGATGTCTGGTTCATCGCGCTGGCCCTGCTGGTCGGCCTGGTCGCCGGCCTGCTGACCCTGCTGCAGAGCGGCCTGGCGCACGGCGCGCAGGCCTGGCTGTACGGCCTGGACGTGGATGCCCGGCTCAGCGCGATGCCCGAACTGAGCCTGGGCCAGTTGCTGGTGCTGCCGCTGGGCGGGTTGCTGGTCGGCCTGCTCGGCATGGCCGCACGCGCGCGCAAGCGCCAGTTGATCGATGCGGTCGAAGCCAATGCGCTGTACGGCGGGCGCATGTCGATGCGCGACAACCTGATCGTGTCCGCGCAGACCCTGCTGTCCAACGGCTGCGGCGCCTCGGTCGGGCTGGAGGCGGCGTACACGCAGATGGGCGCGGGCAGCGGCTCGCACCTGGGGCGGATCCTGCGCCTGCGCCGCGCCGACATCCGCACCCTGGTCGGCGCCGGCGCCGGCGCGGCCATCGCCGCCGCGTTCGGCGCGCCGCTGGCCGGCGCGTTCTACGCATTCGAGATCGTGATCGGCGCGTATTCGCCATCGGCGCTGGCGCCGGTGGCGGTGGCCTCGCTGGGCGCGGTGTTCGTGGCCCAGGCCGCCGGCGTGCAGCCGTATCTGCTGCCGGCTTCGGCGGCGTCCGCGCTGGAAGCGCGCGACTACGTGCTGTACGCGCTGCTCGGCGTGATCTGCGCGCTGCTGGCGGTGGCGGTGATGCGCCTGGTCACCGCGATCGAGCAGGCGGTCAACCGCAGCCCGCTGCCGCGCTGGGCGCGGCCGGTGGCCGGCGGCCTGATGCTGATCCCGCTGGCGCTGATCACTCCGCAGGTGCTCTCCTCCGGGCACGGCGCGCTGCACCTGGACCTGACCAGCCCGACCTCGCTGCGCTGGCTGGGCGTGCTGTTGCTGCTCAAGTGCCTGGCTTCAGGCATTTCCCTGGGTTTCGGCTTCCGCGGCGGCCTGTTCTTCGCCTCGCTGTTCATGGGCTCGCTGGTCGGCGGCCTGTTCGCCGGACTGTTGAACCTGGGCACCGGCATGGCCCTGGTCGACGGCACCGCCGCGTCGCTGGCAGGCATGGCCGCGCTGGCTGCGGCGGTGGTCGGCGCGCCGATGACGATGGCGATGCTGGTGCTCGAGGGCACCCACGATTTCGTGCTGGCCAGCGCGGTGATGGTGGCGGTGCTGGTGGCCAACACCATCGTGCGCCAGGTATTCGGCTATTCGTTCTCGACCTGGCGCCTGCACCTGCGCGGCGAGACCATCAAGAGCGCGCGCGACGTAGGCTGGGTCAAGCACCTGAGCGCCGGGCGGATGATGCGCCAGGACGTGCACCCGCTCGCCGCCGGCACCTCGGTGGCCGAGTTCCGCCGCCGTTTCCCGCTCGGCTCGGGCGTGCGCGTGGTGCTGGAAGACGAACACGGCCACTACGCCGGGCTGGTGACGCTGGCCGCGGCCTACGCCGATGGCGTGAACGCCGACGCGGCCATTGCCGACTACGCCGGCAACCGCGACGTGGCGCTACGCGCCGAGACCGACGTGGTCACCGCGATGCGCCAGTTCGACCTGACCCAGAGCGACGAACTGGCGGTGGTCGACGCCGACGGCAAGGTCCTCGGCGTGCTGACCGAGAGCTTCGTACGCAAGCGTTACGCCGAGGAGCTGGACAAGCGCCAGCGCGAGCTGATGGGCGAGCGGGTGGATGATTGATCGGAGACTCGGGACTCGGGATTTTCGCAAGTGCGCCGCATGTTTGCTTTTCTGTAGGAGCGGCTTCAGCCGCGACGCTTTACCGATAACGCGTCGCGGCTGAAGCCGCTCCTACAGAAAAGCGAATGATCCACAGCTAGAAAAGTCGCTTTTTCTTCAAAGAAAGCGGCACTTTTTTCATCAAATCGCTTGACAGCGATTTGCGCAGGAACATCATCCTGTCGTCCCGAGTCCCGAGTCCCGAGTCCCGAGTCCCGAGTCTCACCTCAACGCCGTAACTCTCTGCGCCAGCTTCTTCGCCGAGATCCCCGGCTTGGCGCCCAGTTCCTGCGCGAACAGCGACACGCGCAATTCCTCCAGGTCCCAGCGCAGTGCCTGCCACTGCGGGTCGGCGCTGCGCCCGGCCGCGGCGGCAGCGGCCAGCGCATCCACGAACGGCTTGAGTTCCAGCATCCGCGCCTGGTCGCGCGCCGGATCGCGCTTGGCGCGTTCGGCGCGCAGGATCATCGCGCGCAGGTAGCGCGGGAACTGCGCCAGCGCGGTCGCCGGCGTTTCGCGCAGGAAGCCCGGATGCACCAGCGCCGCCAGCTGCGCGCGCAGGTCGTCGAGGTTGCCGCTGGCCCAGCCCATCAGCGGCGATTCCAGCTGCGGTTTCAGTTCCGCCGCCGCGCCCATGATCGCCTCGGCCAGCTTCAACCGCTCCATCGCCTCGCCGAACAACTGCTTGCCGGCGGCATCGCGGCGCTGGGCGAAGCTGCCCGGGTCGCGGATCGCATCCAGGCCATCTTCGAGCAAGGCATTCAACGCCGCATCGACCAGATCGCCGCGCAAGCGCTCCTGCGACTCGATCGCCGCATACAGCAGCCCGGTCTTCGGCGACACCGGCAGCTGCTTGCGCGCCTGCTTGACCTTGTCGGCCAGCGCAATTTCCAGCAAGCGGCGCACGCCGCGCGGATGCGCCGCCTCGGCCTGCGCACGGTCGGCGAAGATGCGCAGCGCCGCCGCCTCGCCTTCGTCCACCAGCGCCGGATACGCCGGCACCCCCGCTTCGCCCGGTACCTGCAGCGGGATCGGCGCGGACGGGAACTCGCGCAGCCCGTCCGCGGCCATCTCGCGCCCGGCGCGGGCGGCGAACGCCTGCCCGGCGCGGTCGCCGAAGCGCGCGCGCAACGCGTCCAGGTCGCGCGCTTCGGCCAGCACCTTGCCGGCGTCGTCGCGCAATCGCAGGTTCATGCGCAGGTGTGGTTCCAGCGCGCTTTCGTCGAAGTCCAGCGCGCTCAGCGCCGCGCCGGTGGCACGTTGCAGGAAGCGCGCCAGCTCGCCGCGCATGTCGTCGGCGCTGGGCTGCGGGAACGCCTCGTAGAAGGCGCGGGCGAAGTCCGGCGCCGGCACGTAGTTGCGGCGCAACGCCTTGGGCAGGCTGCGGATCAGCGCCGCGGCCTTGTCGGCGACGAAGCCCGGCGCCAGCCACGACAGCCGCGCCGCATCCAGCGCATTGAGCAGGTGCAGCGGCACCTCCAGGGTCACCCCGTCGTCGGCCGCACCGGGTTCGAATTTGTAATGCAGCGCCAGCCGCGCGTCGCCCAGCGCGAAATACTTCGGATAGCGGTCGGCCTCGCTGCCTTCGCCCGGCAGCAGATCGGTCAGCGACCAGTGCAGCGCGCGCCGCTGCTCCGGCGGCAGCGCCTTCCACCACGCGTCCAGGCCGACGGCCGAGTGGATTTCGCCGGGAATCCGGTCCAGGTACCAGCGCGCCTGCCAGTCCTCGTCGGCGACGATGCCGGCGCGGCGCAGCTTGGCTTCTTCCTCGTGCGCCTGCGCCAACACTTTCTGGTTGTCGGCGACGAAACTGGCACGGGTGTTGATCTCGCCCGGCACCAGGCCCTGGCGCACGAACAGCTCGTGCGCGCCGGGCGGGTCGATGCGGCCGTAATGCACCGGCTTCTTCGGCGCCAGCACCAGCCCGAACAGACTGATCTGCTCCGACGCCAGCACCTGCCCCTGCGCGCGCGACCAATGCGGGTCGAAATGCTTGCGCGCCAGCAGGTGCGGCAGCTCGGCGATGACCCAGTCCGGCTCGACCGCGGCGTTGGTCATGCCCCACACCTTCTGCGTGTCCAGCAGCGTGGCCGGCAGCACCCACGGCGGCGGCTTGCGGGCAAGCGTGGAGCCGGGGAACAGCAGGAAGCGGCGCTGCCGCGGCGCCAGGAAATCGCCCTTCTCGGTGCGATGGCCGACCTGCGTCGGCAGGCCGGCGAGCAGCGCGCGGTGCAGCGCCTGGTAGGCGGCGGCGCGCTCGCGCTCGCTGGCACGTGGCGCGTCGTCGGTTTCGCTGACGGGTGGCGGCGCGGGCGCGGGAGCGACTGGCGCAACCGCCGCCGGCTCGCTGCGCCCTTCGCGCGCCAGCCGCGCGGCGCGATGCAGTTGCCCACGCGTGGTGCGCGCGTTGGTCTCGGCATCGCGGGTGGGCGGCGGCGACGCGGCGCCGGCCAGCAACGGCAGCAGCGAGGCCGCCGCCGGCTCCTCGCTCCAGCCCAGTTCCTCGCACAGCAGGTGCAGTTGGCGATGCAGTTCGCGCCATTCGCGCATGCGCAGGAAACCGAGGAAGTTGCGCCCGCACCAGTCGCGCAACTTGGACTGGGTCAACTCCTCGTGCGCCTGCCGGTAGCCGTCCCACAGGCGCAGGATGCCGACGAATTCCGAGCGCGCATCGGCGAACCTGGCGTGCGCGTTATCGGCCGCCTCGCGCGCTTCCGGCGGGCGCTCGCGCGGGTCCTGGATGCCCAGGAACGCGGCGATCACCAGCATCGGCCGCAGGCAGCCGTGCTGCTGCGCGGCCACCAGCATCCGCGCCAGCTTCACGTCCACCGGCAGCCGCGCCATCTTGCGGCCGATCTCGGTCAGCTTGCGCAGCCCATGGCGGTCGGGCTCGCCGACCGCGCCCAGTTCCACCAGCTGCTGCCAGCCGTCGGCCACCGCGCGCTCGTCCGGCGGCTCCAGGAACGGGAAGTCCTCGATCCGCCCCAGGCCCAGTTGCAGCATGCGCAGGATCACCCCGGCCAGGCTGGAACGGCGGATCTCCGGATCGGTGAACTCCGGCCGCGCCTGGAAATCGGCCTCGGCGTACAGCCGGTAGCAGATGCCCTCGGCCACGCGCCCGCAGCGGCCCTTGCGCTGGTTGGCGCTGGCCTGCGAGATCGGTTCGATGTGCAGCCGGTCCAGCTTCTGCCGAGGGCTGTAGCGCTTGACCCGCGCATAGCCGGGATCGACCACGTAGCGGATCCGCGGCACCGTCAGCGAGGTCTCGGCGACGTTGGTGGCCAGCACCAGGCGCCGCCGCGGGCCGGGATTGAACACCCGGTCCTGGTCGCTGTTGGACAGCCGCGCGTACAGCGGCAGCACTTCGGTCTCGCGGTACTTGCGCCGCTCCAGCGCCTGGTGCGCATCGCGGATCTCGCGCTCGCCGGGCAGGAACAGCAACACGTCGCCGCGCGGGTCGAGCCGGGTGATCTCGTCCACCGCCGCCACGATCGCATCGTTGACGGTGAGGCCGGGATTGGGGAGTCGGGAGTCGGGAGTCGCAACGGCCGTTCGCGGCGAACGTTGGCCTTCTCGCGCTTCTGCCAATCCCGAATCCCCACTCTCCAATCCCGGCTCTTCCAGCGGCCGGTAGCGCACTTCCACCGGGAACGTGCGGCCCTCGACGCTGATCACCGGCGCGCCGTCGAAATGCTCGGCGAAGCGCGCGGTGTCGATCGTCGCCGAGGTCACGATCACCTTCAGCTCCGGACGCTTGCGCAGCAGCTGCTTGAGGTAGCCGAGCAGGAAATCGATGTTGAGGCTGCGCTCGTGCGCCTCGTCGACGATGATCGTGTCGTAGCTGGACAGCCAGCGATCGCTGGCGATCTCGGCCAGCAGGATGCCGTCGGTCATGAACTTGATCCGGGTCTCCTCGCCGACCCGGTCGTTGAAGCGCACCTGGAAGCCCACCGCGCCGCCCACCGGCGTGCGCAGCTCCTCGGCCACGCGCGCGGCCACCGCGCGCGCGGCGATGCGCCGCGGCTGGGTGCAGCCGATCATGCCGGCGGCGCCGCGGCCTGCGGCCAGGCACAGCTTCGGCAGCTGCGTGGTCTTGCCCGAACCGGTCTCGCCGGCGATGACCACCACCTGGTGTGCGCGGATCAGCGCCACGATGCGCTCGGCCTCGCGCGCGATCGGCAACTGCTCGTCCAGGGTGATCGCCGGCGCCGCTGCCGCACGCGCCTCGCAGCGCGCCCGCGATTGGCCCAGCGCCTGCTCGAACGCTGCCTCCAATGCGGGATTGCCGGGCGCGGCCTGCCAGCGCGACCATAGGCCGAACAGGCGGCCGCGGTCGCGGGTCAGCGCCCCGTCGATCGCGTCGCGGCGCTCGCGCAGGCGGGTGGCCAGGTGTTTTTCGATAGTGCTCATCAATCGGGTGCCGTTGAACTTTGAATAACAGCGCATGCTTTAGTCTGTCTATTGTGACGCCATATCGTTCCCAACCCCTCAAGAGGATTCCCTGATGGCCAAGAGCAAGACCCCCGGCAAGACCAAGAGCCCCGCCAAGCAGGCCGCGTCCACCACGCCGCTGGCGGCGCTGGCGCCGTCCGCGCCCAACATCGATATCGGGATCAGTGGCGGCGACCGCAAGAAGATCGCCGACGGCCTGTCGCACTTCATGGCCGACGCGTTCACGCTGTACCTGAAGACCCACAACTTCCACTGGAACGTGACCGGGTCGATGTTCAACTCGCTGCACCTGATGTTCGAGACCCAGTACACCGAGCAGTGGGCGGCGCTGGACGACGTCGCCGAGCGCATCCGCGCGCTGGGCTTCAACGCGCCGGGTTCGTACAAGGAATTCGCCGCGCTGACCTCGATCCCGGAAGAGCCGGGCCTGAGCGACAGCGCCGACTGGCGCGAGATGGTGCGCCAGCTGGTGGTCGGCAACGAGGCGCTGTGCCGCACCGCGCGCAAGGCGCTCAAGACCGCCGACGATGCCGGCGACGACCCGTCGGTGGACATGCTGACCCAGCGCCTGCAGACCCACGAGAAGTACGCGTGGATGCTGCGGTCGCTGCTGCAATAAGCCCTGGGGCTTCGCCCCCTGGCGGGCTTACCCAAAGTTTCGCCGATGGCGAAACTTTGGGCCCCTGCTCACTCGCCTGCCACAACCCCGCGCCTGTCGGCGCGCCCCCTTGACTCAAGGGGGCTTGCACGCTGGAAGCTTCTGCGCAAGAGGCCTCCTGCCTCACGTACATCCTGCATACTGACGCACCAGGGTCGCGGCCCGCCCACATGGACGTTCGATGAGTGCTGCGTATCCCTCGCTGCGTCGCCCGCTGCTGGCCATCGTGCTGGGATGCGTCGTCGCTATCGCGGCTGGCTTGGCCGCCGGCTTTTATGCGTTGTGGCAGCTCGGCGACTCGGGCGTGCCCACCAATAGCGGACATGGCCTGGTCGCGTTGTTGCTCGCCGTGCTCACCGCGATCGGCTACAGCATCAGTTTTCTCGTCCCCGCGCTGAACTGGTTCGCCGGGGTATGGGCCGCGTGCGTCGCCCTGGCCCTGGCAGTGGACTGCTGCCAGCCGCAGCAGCGCAGCGTGCCGAAGATGACCGCACTGGCGCTGCTGGTGCTGCTGAGCGGCCTGGGCCTGGTGGCGATGGCGGTGCGGGCGCGCGGATACGACGCCGACGATACCGCGCAAGTGCTGGCGATGATCGCGCCGGTGCTGGCCTGCTCGGTGGCGCTGCTGGTCGCGTTGCCGGTGCTGCTGATCGGCCACTTCATCGGCAGGCGCCGCGCGCGTCGGTCGATGCCTACGCACGCGGCCGCTGGCGCCTGACATCGCGCTGCGTGGCAGCGGCGCACTGCCGCGCTTGACCTACGCGGTATCCTAGGCGCATGCAATCTTCCGCCCATTCCGTACTCGGCCGCGTGTTCGGCTACGACCAGTTCCGCGGTCCACAGCAGGACATCGTCGAACACGTCGCTGCCGGCCAGGACGCGCTGGTGCTGATGCCCACCGGCGGCGGCAAGTCGCTGTGCTACCAGATCCCCTCGCTGCTGCGCGACGGCACCGGCATCGTCATCTCGCCGCTGATCGCGCTGATGCAGGACCAGGTCGAAGCGCTGCGCCAGCTCGGCGTGCGCGCCGAATACCTCAATTCCACGCTGGACGGCGAAACCGCGCAGCGGGTCGAGCGCGAGCTGCTGGCCGGCGAGCTGGACCTGCTGTACGTCGCTCCCGAACGCCTGCTGACCCCGCGCTTCCTGTCGCTGCTCGAACGCAGCCGCATCGCCCTGTTCGCGATCGACGAGGCGCACTGCGTGTCGCAATGGGGCCACGATTTCCGCCCCGAGTACCGGCAGCTCACCGTGCTGCACGAGCGCTGGCCGCAGATCCCGCGCATCGCCCTGACCGCCACCGCCGATCCGCCGACCCAGCGCGAGATCGCCGAACGCCTGGACCTGACCCAGGCGCGCCACTTTGTCAGCTCCTTCGACCGTCCCAACATCCGCTACACCGTGGTGCAGAAGGACAACAGCAAGCGCCAGTTGCTGGATTTCCTGCGCGTGCACCGCGGCAGCGCCGGCATCGTCTACTGCATGTCGCGGCGCAAGGTCGAGGAGACCGCCGAGTTCCTGGCCAAGGAAGGACTCAACGCCCTGCCCTACCACGCCGGCCTGCCGGCCGAGGTGCGTGCCGCCAACCAGCGCCGCTTCCTGCGCGAGGACGGCATCGTGATGTGCGCCACCATCGCCTTCGGCATGGGCATCGACAAGCCGGACGTGCGCTTCGTCGCGCATACCGATCTGCCCAAGTCGCTGGAAGGCTACTACCAGGAAACCGGCCGCGCCGGGCGCGACGGCGAAGCCGCCGAGGCCTGGCTGTGCTACGGCCTGGGCGACGTGGTGCTGCTCAAGCAGATGATCGAAAAGGGCGAAGCCGGCGAAGACCGCAAGCGGGTGGAGCGGCGCAAGCTCGACCAGTTGCTGGGCTATTGCGAATCGATGCAATGCCGCCGCCAGGTGCTGCTGGCCGGCTTCGGCGAGACCTATCCGCAGCCCTGCGGCAACTGCGACAACTGCCTGACCCCGGCCGCGGCCTGGGACGCCACCGTGGCCGTGCAGAAGGCGCTGAGCTGCGTCTACCGCAGCGGCCAGCGCTTCGGCGTCGGCCACCTGATCGACATCCTGCGCGGCAGCGACGGCGAGAAGATCAAGCAGTTCGGCCACGACCAGCTCAGCACCTACGGCATCGGCAAGGACCTGGACGCGCGCGCCTGGCGCGGCGTGTTCCGGCAGCTGGTCGCCACCGGGCTGCTGGAAGTGGACAGCGACGCCTACGGCGGGCTGCGCCTGACCGACGCCAGCCGCCAGGTGCTCAAGGGCGAACGCCAGATCATGATGCGCCGCGAGGCGCCCAGCCGCGGCCGCGAACGCGGCGACCGCAGCGGCAGCCCGCGCACCGGCGTGCCGGTGCAGCCGCAGGACCTGAGCCTGTTCAACGCGCTGCGCGACCTGCGCGCCGGCCTGGCCAAGGAGCAGAACGTGCCGGCGTTCGTGATCTTCCACGACAGCACCCTGCGCAATATCGCCGAACAGCGCCCGACCAGCCTGGACGAACTGGCCCATGTCGGCGGCATCGGCGGCACCAAACTGGCCCGCTACGGCCAGCAGTTGGTCGATATCGTGCTGCAGCAGGGCTAGCGGCAGTAGGCGGAAGACGGCGCTTGCCGCCGCATCGCGAAAGATGGCCGGCGCCGGCAAGAAAATTCCCCGGCGCCGACAGGCCGGGTTCAACGTGATATTGATAGCGTCGGCTCATGGCGGCGCGCAGCGGCGGCTGCCGCCATCCAGTCCCTCTTTCCTTGGCGTACGTCCGATGAAACGATCCCTTCTGCTTGCCTGCGCCCTGCTCGCCGGCCCGGCAATGGCGCAAACCTCCGCCGACGGCGGTTCCGGCAGCAGCGACAGCGAAGCGGCCAAGCGCGCGCTGGACCTGAGCGTGCCGCAGCAGCCGATCACCTACGGCACCGACCCGGTGTACAAGGCCGATCCGCCCGGCGCCTACTACGGCGACACCAGCGGCACCTCGGCTTCGGCGCAGAAGGCGGCGGCCACACAGGCCCTGGCCGAGGCCGAGCAGGCGCGCGCCGACCGCTGCAAGGGCGACGTGCACGGCAGCGTCGCCACCGGCTTCGGCTATTCCTCGCGCGGCGGCAACAGCAACTACCAGGCCGCCAACCTCAACCTGTGCAAGACCTACTACAACGACGACGGCAAGCCGCGCGAAGTCGGCATCAGCATCAGCGTCGGCCAGAGCGAAGGCCATGGCGGCTATTACGGCCGCGGCGGCTATGGCTATCCCTACGGCGGCTGGTAGCCGCTAGCCAGCCACTACGCAGTAGAGGCTATGTGCTTGCGCCAGCATCGCGCGAGCACGCACCCGTCACGCCGAGGTCCATAGGCAACCAACGATTCGGCACGCGCGCCAGCCAGCGTGTGCGCCAAGCCAGGCTCCAGCGTCGCGACGCGCAAGAGAATTCGCTGGGGCAGGATCGGCAGGCGGAACGTCCACTTCCGCCGCATCCCGCATCCGTCGCCAGACCAAAGCACGTCGCGACGTGCCAGCAGCAACACACGAACCCCGCACATTCCGCGCCTGCGCCGCGCAGCAGCCGCCACGCAGATCAGAAATCCAGGCTGTAGCCCACCGTCAGCGTGCGCCCGCGCCCGGCGAAGTAGCGGTCCGGTTCGACCAGCGCGCTCTGCGAGTAGTAGGTGATGTACTGGCGATCGAGCAGGTTGGCCACGGCCAGGCGCAGTTCGCCCTGGCGCAGCCGGTAGTTCAGCGCCGCATCGACCAGCGCGTAGCCGCTGAAGCGCTTTTGCGGATCGTCGAAGCTGCGGCTGAACGCGTATTGCGCCTGCACGAAGCTGGACAGCCGCGGCGTCCATTGCGACGACCAACTGCCGATGACCCGGTTGGGCGCGATGTTCAGCCCGTCCAGATGCGCGTCCAGGCTGCCATTGCCGTCGCTGTCGTAGCGCCCGCGCGTGTACGCATAGGCCAGGCCGAGGCGCTGCCGCTCGTTGAGCCGGTACTTGGCGCTGGCGTCCACGCCCTCGATGCGGGTCTTCTCCCGCGCCATCTGGAACGCGCCGTCCACCGCGATCACGCGGGTGCCGTAGTCCGAGCGCGACTGGAACACGCCGACATCGACATCCCACGCCGCGCCGCGTAGGCGCGTGCCCAGTTCGATATTGCGGGTCAGCACCGGCTGCAGCGCGCTCAGGCTGGCGACGCTGGTGCCGGGCGTGTTGATCGAGCGCAGCACACGGCCCACGTCGGGCATGCCGAAGCCTTCGGAATAGCTGGCGAAGACATTGAAGCGCTCGCTCGGCGCCAGCACCGCGCCGGCGTTGTACAGCGTCTCGGCGAAGGACAGGCTGCCGCCCTGCACCTGCACCCGGTTGTAGCGGGCCAGGGTCTGGTAGCTGTCGATGCTCAGCTTCGCGTCTTCGTGGCGCACGCCGCCATGCACGGTCAGCTGCGGCAGCAGCCGGTATTCGCCCTGCAGGAACGCGGCCAGGTCGCGGTACTCCGACTCGGGCACATAGGTGCGGCCGGTGCCGTACAGGTCCTGCTTGCCGCTGTCCCACAGGGTGTCGAAGCCGCCGGTGAGCTTGAGCCGGCCGTCGAACAGGTCGTCCTTGCCGAGACTGGTCTTGGACCCCCACTTGGACGCGACCGAACGCGACTGGTCGTACAGCGTGCCGTTGGGCGCGATACGCGGATCCTGGAAGGTCGCCGAGTTGTCGGCGCCGAACAGGCCTTCGAATTCCTGGTTGAACACCATCGCCTTCAGTTCCATGCCCGCCAGGTCGTGATGGGCATAGGACAGGCCGGTGGTCCATACGTCGTTCCACGGCGGCGTGCCTTCGGGCCGGCCGCGCACCGACGTAGTCGGGATGCCGAGATCGCGATCGCCGGCCACGCCGAGGTACTCGGCCTTGGACTTGATCCGGTAGCGGTTTGAACTGAACTGCAGTTCCTGCCGGTCGTCGATCCAGTAGCCCAGCTTGGCGTGCACGTCGTAGGCGCGCGTGGCCATCAGATCGCCCTGGGTCACGTCGGTGCCGATCGCGCGCCCGTCGCCGTCCAGGTACAGGCCCTGGTCCTCGTAGCCGACCGCGAGCAGGTAGTCGAGCTTGTCGCGGCGCCCGTCGATGCGGTAGCTGGTCCTGTAGCTAGTGGTCTCGGCGTCGACGTCGGTGGTCGGCACGGTGGCCTGCACCTCGACATGCTGGTTGAGCGTGCCCGGCTGCGGGCGGCGCGTGACCAGGTTGATGGTGCCGCCGGTAGCGCCCAGGCCATTCATCGCGTTGGCGCCCTGGATCACCTCGATGCGCTCGACCATCGCATAGTCGATGGTGTGCGCTTCGCGCCCGGTCGGGCGCAGCGGATTGGACTGCGGGATGCCATCGACCAGGATCAGCGGCGTGCGTCCGCGCAAGGTCTCGCCGCTGCCGTTCATCTTGCCGCGGCTGGGCGTATACGACGGCAGCAGGCTGGACAGCAGATCCGACGAATTGCTGCTGATGCTGAGCTGCTGGGCGATCTCCTGCTGGTCGATCACCACCACGGTCTGCGGCGCCGTGTCCGCGGGTTGGTCGGTACGCGATGCACTGACGACCACGGCGTCCAGCGTTTGCGTGGCGGGCGACTGCGCCCGGGCATCGGGAATGGCGGCCGTCGCCGGCAACATCGCGGCGAACAGGGAAAGCGGCAAACGCATCAACGGGTCCTTGGGCACGAGACGGCACCATCCAGGCGCCGCCCATTAACGAGAATGATTATTATACGCGAAGACATGATTCGGCCGCCGTCGTCCCCGTAGCGCAACTCCGCACTCGCGCTGGTCCGGCATGGCGCCAACGGCACAACCGCGTCACCATGTACATTCCCGTCCAGGATCGATCTCCATGTCCAACCTCGTTGACCTGCGCAGCGCCAGGGAACGCGAGCAACGCCGCTACGACGCCGCGTTGGACGCGGCCGAACAGTGCATCGCCGACAAGGGTGTCGGCGCGACCACCTTCGAACTGATCGCCGAGACCAGCGACGTCTCCTGCAGCGCATTGCGCCGGCGCTTCGGCGACAGGCGCGGATTGGTGCGGGCGCTGATGGAGCGCAGCTACGAGAGGTCGCTGCGCGCGATGTGGACGACCGAACGGCCGCCGCACCTGGACGCGACCGACTTCATCGCCGGCACGCTGGAAGAATGGCTGCTGTCCGAGGTCGACGAGCGGCGGTTGAGGTTCAACCTGGAAATGGACCTGGCCGCCGCGCGCGACCCCGAGCTGACCGCGTATGCGCGGCGTCTGGCCGTCTCCCTGGTCGAACATCTCGGCAACATGCTCAAGCGGCTGTTGCGCGAACACGGCAGCTGGAACGGCAGCGAGCAGGAATTCCAGGCGCGCGTCTACGCGGTCGCGGCGATGTGCGCCGGCCTGCAACTGATGATGATGGGCGTGGAACTCAAGCGCATGCACCTGCAAATGATCCTGAGCGAAAGCCTGGCCGGGATGCTCAGGAGCGCGCCCGCCTCCGCGTAGCGACCACGCGTGGCCGGCGCTTGGCTTGCGGCTGCTTGCCGCTGGCGTAACCGCACCCGGCGCGTGCCGTTGCAGTACCTCGCATTGCGGCCGAGCGCGTCAGCCGAGCGGTCGCAGCAGCAGCAATAGGCAGAGCACCAGCATGAACACCGCGATGCAGGCGTCCAACACCCGCCATGCGCCGGGCTTGCGGAACAGCGGCTGCAGCAATCGCGCGCCATAGCCCAGGCTGCAGAACCAGGCCACGCTCGCCAGGCAGGCGCCGCACGCGAACGCCCAGCGCAGCGCGCCCGGATAGCGGGTGGACAGGCTGCCGAGCAGGACCATCGTATCGAGATACACGTGCGGGTTGAGAAACGTGAAGCCCAGGCAGGTCAGCAGCACGCGGCGCCAGTTCGCCGGCGTCTCGCCCTGCGCCTTCAATGCGCCGGCACCGCGCCATGCGCGTTGCGCCGCCATCAGGCCGTAGACGCCGAGGAAGGCCGCGCCTGCATAGCGCAGCACCTGCAGCAGTGCGGGCCATTGCTGCACCAGCGCGCCGATGCCGGCGACCCCGAGCACGATCAAGGCGATATCCCCGACTGCGCAGACCGCCACCACCATGCCCACCTGCTGCCGCTGCAAGCCCTGGCGCAGGACGAACGCGTTCTGCGCGCCGATCGCGACGATCAAGCCGGCACCGGCGATGAAGCCGGCAAGCGATGCTTCGAGAATCATGAGGATGGCCAGGACTGCGGGAAGCGCATGCTGGCCTGGGCAGGGTGATTAGCCAAACTAAATATTCTGTAGGCTATGAAGAAATTCTAATCGGCCGAATGCATGGACCTGCTTCATCCGCAACTGTCGGCATTCGCCGCCGTGCTCGACGAAGGCAGCTTCGAGGCCGCCGCGCGCCGGCTGTCGCTGACGCCGTCGGCGATCTCGCAACGAATCAAGGCGCTCGAGGACCGCCTCGGGCAGGTGCTGGTGGTGCGCCAGTCGCCCTGCCGGCCGACGCCTGCAGGCGAAGCGCTGCTGCGCCGGGTGCGGCCGATGCAGGCGCTGGAGGCCGAGGCGATGGCCGATTTCCGGCCGAGCGCGGCCGACGCCGGACCCGCGCGCAGCATCGCGATCGCGGTCAACGACGACTCGCTGCAGACCTGGTTTCTCGCCGCGCTGTCGGCCCTGCACGACGCGCACGGTTTCCTGTTCGACGTGCACGTGGACGACCAGGACCACACGCTGGAACTGCTGCGCAACGGCACTGTGCTCGGTGCGGTCACGTCCGCGAGCAAGCCGCTGCAGGGCTGCAACGTGCATGCCCTGGGCAGCATGCGCTACCACGCGATCGCCTCGCCGGCGTTCGTCGCGCGCCACTTCGCCGCAGGATTCACAGCGGCCGCGCTGGCACAGGCACCGATGATGGTGTTCAACCGCAAGGATGCGCTGCAGGCCCGCTTCGTGCGGCGCATCACCCGCACCCGCCTGAGCCCGCCGATCCACTACCTGCCGACCTCGACCGGCTTCGTCGAAGCCGCCGCGCGCGGCCTCGGATGGTGCCTCGCCCCCGAGCAGATGCTCACGTCCGGATTGCGCGAGAAGCGGATCGTCGTCATCGATCCGCAGCGCTGGCTCGACGTGCCGCTGTATTGGCAGCACGCGGCGGTGCGCTCAAGCGTGCTGCAGCACATCGGCCAGGCGCTGCGCACGGCGGCGCGCGGCATGCAGGGCGACCGGCAACGCGCTTGAACCGAGGACATGCTCAGTTGCTGCATGTGTCGCGACCGAAGCCTTTCGCACAGTGACTTGCGGTCAGGCGTCTGGATGCACGGCAAAGAGGCTTCGACTAACGAAAGCTGCCTGCGGATTTGCTCGACGTATTTCCGGCGCTGCACTCACTGCGGCAACCAAAGTTCCGCGTGCCCGTTCACCGCCAGCGTTTTCAGGCGTGATTTCAAGAGGCGGTGGCGAAACCAGCGAAGACGACGCTTGAATCGCTGATCGAATTGGTGGGCCGTGATGGATTCGAACCATCGACCAAAAGATTAAAAGTCTTCTGCTCTACCGACTGAGCTAACGGCCCAAAACAACACCCCGGCCTTGCGCCGGGGTGCGTATTCTACCCCAGCCCCGCGTCAACGCGAAATCAGGCGTAGCGGGTCGGGTCGGCCACGCCGGCATCGGCGAAGCCGGCGGCGCGCAGGCGGCAGGCGTCGCAGTGGCCGCAGGCGCGGCCGTCGGCATCGGCGCGGTAGCAGGACACGGTGAGGCCGAAATCCACGCCCAGACGCTCGCCTTCGCGCACGATGTCGGCCTTGCTCATGCGCTGCAGCGGCGCGTGCACGCGCAGGCCGGCGCCTTCGACGCCGGCCTTGGTCGCCAGGTTGGCCAGGGTCTGGAACGCGTCGATGAACTCGGGACGGCAGTCGGGGTAACCGGAATAGTCCACCGCGTTGACGCCGCAGAAGATGTCCGCCGCGCCCAGCACCTCGGCCCAGCCCAGCGCCACCGACAGCATGATGGTGTTGCGCGCCGGCACGTAGGTCACCGGGATGCCCTCGCCGCCGGCGTCCGGCACCTCGATGTCGTCGGTCAACGCGGAGCCGCCGATGCTGCGCAGGTCGACGTTGACGGTCTTGTGCGCCACCGCGCCGAGCGCGGCGGCCACGCGCGTGGCCGCGTCCAGTTCGGAGGTATGCCGCTGCCCATAGCGGACGCTCAGCGCATGCACGGCATAGCCCTGCTCGCGGGCGATGGCGACGACGACGGCGGAATCCATGCCACCTGAGAGTAGGACGACGGCGTTTTTCATTGGGGGGCCGGGATTTGGGATTGGAGATTGGGGATTTGCAAAAGCTACAGCACGCGATCGGACGTCGGCGAGGGCTTCTGCGAATCCCCAATCCCGAATGCCCAATCCCGGCTTCTTACCGGCCCGGCTCGTCGTTCCACAGCAGCTTGTGCAACTGCATCTGGAAGCGCACCGGCAGGCGGTCGGCGACGATCCAGTCGGCCAGGTCGCGCGGCGCCAGTTCGCTCTTGCTCGGCGAGAACCATACGGTGCAGCGCTCGTGCAGGCGGTGTTCGGCGACGATCGCGCGCGCCCAGTCGTAGTCGGCGCGACCGCACAGCACGAACTTGATCTGGTCGCGGGCGGTCAGCAGCGGCAGGTTCTCCCAGCGGTTGCGATGCGCTTCCTGCGAGGCCGGGGTCTTGATGTCGAGCACCCGCGATACACGCGGGTCCACTTCGGCGATGTCCAGCGCGCCGGAGGTTTCCAGCGATACGTCGTAGCCGGCGTCGCACAGCTGCTCGAGCAGGCGCAGGCAGCGCTTCTGCGCCAGCGGCTCGCCGCCGGTCACGCAGACATGGCGCACGCCATGCCGCGCCACTTCGGCCAGGATCGCATCGATGTCCCACCACTGGCCGCCATGGAAGGCGTAGGCGGTGTCGCAATAGCTGCAGCGCAGCGGGCAGCCGGTCAGGCGCACGAACACGGTCGGCCAGCCGGCGCTCTCGGCCTCTCCCTGCAGCGACAGGAAGATCTCCGTCAGCTTCAGGCGCGGCAGCGGGCTTTGTACGATATCGCTGGGAACGGCGGCCATGGCGGGAAAGTATGCCCCCGCGACGATGGCGGCAGCGTTCGGGGGCTCAGCGCAGCTGCTGGCCGATGCGGATCGACTGCAGGCGGTCCTGCGCGGTGCGCGCGGCATCCGATCCCGGATACTGGCTGATCACCTGCTGGAGGGTCTGCTCGGCATCCTGGGCGCGGCCTTCGCCGTACTGGGACAGGCCCAGCTTGAGCAGGGCGCCGGAGGCCTTGTCGTGGGTCGGGTAGCGGCCGATCAGGTCGCGGAACTGCGCCTCGGCCAGCGGGAAATTCTTGGTGGCGTAATAGCTCTCGCCCAGCCAATACAAGGCATTGGGGGCGTAGACGCCGTTCGGGTACAGCTCGAGAAAGCTCTGGAACAGATTCGCCGAGTCGGCGTATTTGCCGGCCTTCAGCGCATCAAAGGCGACGTTGTAGCTGGTGCGCTCGTCGCCGCTGGCGGCGAGCGTGCCGGCGTCGCCATGCACCGACGGCGGCCGTTCGGAAACGGCGGCAGCCGGCTTGGCAGCGGGTGCGGAAGCGGCGGGTGCGGCAGCCCCAGCCGGCGGCAACGGCGGCGTCGCGCCACCCTCGATCCGGTTCAGGCGGCCGTCCAGGTCCAGATACTGGTCCTTGGCGCGCTGCTTGAGTTGTTCGTTATCGTGCTGCAACTGCTCGATCGTGGCTTCCAGCGACTGCACCTGCGTCCGCAGCTGGTTGAGCTGGTTCAGCATGTCGGTGTTGCCCTGGGTGTTCATTGCCTGCTGCTCGAGCGCGGACACGCGATCGGCAAGACTTGCGCGCTGCGCATGAGCCGGCGCGGCGGCCACCAGGGCCGCCGCGACGATCATCGATGTGAGGACACCGATACGCATCTATTACTGAGCCGTGTACACGATCTCGACGCGGCGGTTCTGCGACCAGCAGGACTCGCCCGACTCGGTGCACACCGGACGCTCTTCGCCGTAGCTGACCACGGTCAGCTGCGCAGCCGAACCGCCGGCAGCCTGCAGCGCCGAAGACACGGCGTTGCCACGACGCTCGCCCAGGCCCATGTTGTACTCGCGCGCACCGCGCTCGTCGGCATTGCCCTGCAGGGTGATGCGCGAGGACGGACGGTCACGCAGGTACTTCGCGTGGCAGGCCATGATCGCCTGGAACTCCGGCTTCAGCGAGTCCTGGTCCAGATCGAAGTAGACCACGCGCTGGCGCAGGCAAGCATCGGTATCCAGATCGCCCGGGCCGTACAGGCCGGAGGTCGACGGGCCGGTCGGGGTGGTGGAACCGGTGGTGCCGGTGGTGTCGGTCTGGGGAACTTCCTTGACCTTCTTGGAGCAGCCGGCCAGAGCTGCAACGGACAACAGCGAAACAAGCAGTACGCGGGTGGTCTTGTTCATGGGGATACCTATATGGCTCCTGAGCCGAAAGGGGGTTCAACGCAGCGAAATATTAACATCAAACTTACGTGTCAACGCGCAGTCCGATACGGCGACCACGACGGCTCGCGCACGTCGCCGTCGGCCAGGACCAGGCGCTGGCGCACGCGGGCATCGGCCGAGACCGCGTAAAGCACCCCTCGCCCGCCTTCGCGGGCGGCGTACAGGACCATGCTGGCGTTCGGGGCGAAGCTCGGCGATTCGTCCAGCGACCCCGTAGACAATGTGCTCCAGCGCGGCGAACCCAGGCTGCGGTCCATCATTGCGATCTTGTAGGTGTTGCCACTGCCCTGGGCGACGGCGATCTTGTTGCCGTCGAAGGACACGCTGGCGGTGGCGTTGTAGTTGCCCTGGAAGGTCACCCGGTTGGCGCTGCCGCCGGTCGCCGCCACCTGGTAGATCTGCGGCCGGCCGCCGCGATCGGAGGTGAAGTAGATGCTGCTGCCGTCCGGCGCCCAGGTCGGCTCGGTGTCGATGCCGAAGTGGTTGGTCAGTTGGGTCAGCTGCTTGCTGCCCAGGTCCATCACGTAGATCTCCGGGTTGCCGCTGCGCGACAGCGCCAGGGCCAGCTTGCGGCCGTCCGGCGAGAACGAGGGCGCGCCGTTGATGCCACGGAAGCTGGACACCAGCTGGCGGGCGCCGGTGGAGATGTCCTGCAGGTAGATCGAGGAGTTGCCGCGCTCGAAGCTCACGTAGGCCAGCTTCTTGCCGTCCGGGCTCCAGTTCGGCGACAGCAGCGGTTCGGCCGAGCGCACGATGGTCTGCGGGTTGTAGCCGTCGGAGTCGGCGACCATCAGCGCATAGCGCATGGCGCCGCCCTTGCCGCTGGCGGTGACGTAGGCGATGCGGGTCCAGAACGCGCCGCGCACGCCGGTGATCTTCTCGTAGATCGCATCGGCCATCTGGTGCGCCACGTCGCGCATCGCGCTGGCGCGCGCGGTCATCGCCAGGCCGAGCATGCGCTCGCCCTTGGCCACGTTGAACAGTTCGTACTCGACCCGGTAGGTGCCCTCGCCGGCATCCATCACCCGGCCGGCGACCAGGTAATCCTGCTTCAGCGCGCGCCAGGTGGCGTACTGCACTTCGCTGCCGCGGGTCGGGCGCTCGACGATCTGCGCCTCGGGCAGGTTGCGGAACTGGCCGGAACGGTCCAGGTCGGCGCGGACCACCGCGGACACGTCGGTGGACGGTGCGGCCGCCGAACCCTGGTAGGGCATCGGCACGACGGTGATCGGGGTCGCCGACGCGTTGCCGCCGACGATGTCGATTTCCAGGCCCTTGTCCTGAGCGGAGGCGGCCAAGGGGAGCAACAGGGCAGTCAGGACGGCAAGCCAGCGCGGCAGTTTCTTCATGGGTCGCTCAGCGGTACTCGGGAAGGCGCAAGAGATAGCAATGCGCGGGTGAACGTATTCGCAATCATGAACCATCGAGGTGTGAAGCCGATGGCAGGAAGCGTGGATTATCGCCTATCGCACCGCCGCCCGGGGAGTTCCCGGACCTCGCCAGGCCCAGACGCGGGCTTTTTGGACCCGGGACAGGGGCGTACGCATCCCGAATCCCCAATCCCGAATCCCGGCTTCTCAGCGATCCTGCGCAGTGAAGTTGAAGGTCAGGTCGCGCGCGAACACCGATTCGAAGCCCCGGTACGGCAGCGGCTGCGCCCGCAGCACCGCGGCCTCGATCGAGCGTCGGCCCGCTTCGTCGTAGGGACAGTCGGGGCTGACCTTGGCCTCGATCACCTGCCCGCCGACGATCTGCTTGATCGCGATCTTGCACTTCTGCCCCAGCGGCACCGAATCCGGGCGCACCCACTGGCTCAGCACCGCCTGCTGGATCGCCGCGGCGTACTTGGCCGACAGGTCGGTATTGGTGCCGTTCTGCCCGGGCGCGGCCTGCGGCGTGGACGCGGCGGTGGCCGAGGCCTGCTTGGCGCGCACGTCGGCCAACTGACGCAGCTTCTGCTCGGCCAGCTTGGCTTCGCGATCGGCCTGCTCGCGCTGCTTGCGGATGTCGGCGATCTTCTTCTGCCGCTCCTCTTCCTGCTGCGCGGCCAGGCGCTGCTTCTGCTCGGCCTCCTGCTGGCGCTTCTGCTCGGTCAGGTCGATCTGCTCCTGGCGGCGCTTGGCTTCCTGCTCCTGCTTCTCTTTTTCCTGCGAGATCGCGGTGCGGCTGGCGCGGTCCTGGTCGACCTTGTCCGGCACCGGGATGAAGTCCTGCGCTTTCTGCTGCTGCTCGGTCGGCGCCTGCTGCGGCTTGGGCACGGGCACCGGTTGCGGCGGCGGCACGGTGTCGTCCTCGGCGACGTCCTTGACCGGTTCGGGCAGCGGTTCGGGCAGGGGCTTGGGCGCATCCTGCACCGCCTTCTGCGCCGAACGCACGTCGGCGGCCGACACGACCAGCGAGGCCTCGACCATCGGCGAACCCGCCGCCGGCTCCACCTCGCGCACCGGCGACCACCACCAGGCAAGGAAGAACAGCAGCCCGAGCAGCACGTGCACGGCCAGCGCGAGGAGCACGCCGACGATCAGGCCCTGGTCGCTGTCCTGTTCGCGGGGCGGTCGGGAATCGGCTTCAGCGTGCATTGGTACCGGGCTGGCTCATCAGGCCCACCTTGGGAACGCCGGCCTGCTGCAGCATGACCATGGTGTCCATGACCAGCTGGTAGTTGGAATTGCCGGGCGCGGCGACGAACACCGGCACATCCTTGTTCTGGCTGACGAAGGCCTGCATCTTCGCCTTCAGTTCCGGCGCGCCGATCTTCTCCGGCTTGCCGTCCTGCAGGGTCAGCGTGTAGCGGCCCTCGGCGTCGACGCTGACGATCACCGGGTCCTTCTTGCTTTCCACCGAGCGCGCGGTGGAATCGGGCAGGTCCACGTCCACGCTCAGGCTGAGCAGCGGCGCGGTGACCATGAAGATGATCAGCAGCACCAGCATCACGTCGATGTACGGCACGACGTTGATCTCGGACTTGAGCTTGCGGCGTTTGCGGCGGGAAATGGCGGCAGTCATGCGGGAATCCTGGGGTCGTGGGCGGAGCGCGCGGCGGCGCTCAGTCGCCGCTGGCCTGGCGCTGCAGGATGGAGCTGAACTCTTCGGAGAAGGTCTCGAAGCGCACCGCCATCCGCTCGACCCGGGTGGTGAAGCGGTTGTACGCCCACACCGCCGGGATCGCCACGAACAGGCCGATGGCGGTGGCGAACAGCGCCTCGGAAATGCCCGGCGCGACCGCGGCGATGCCCGCCTGCTGGCCGCTGTTGAGCATGTCGTGCATGGTCACCATGATGCCGAACACGGTGCCCACCAGGCCGACGTACGGCGCGGTGGAACCGATGTTGGCGAGCAGTTCCAGATTGCGCTCCAGGCGGTCCACTTCGCGCGCATAGGTGGCGCGCATCGCCCGCTGCGCGCCTTCCAGCTGGATGCGTGCGTCGAGCTTGCGCTTGTCGCGCAGGCGGGTGAATTCGCGGAAACCGGCCTCGAAGATCGCCTCCAGCCCGCCGACCACGCGGTTGCGGTCGGCCGCCCCGGCGTAGAGCTTGGTCAGGTCGGTGCCGGACCAGAAGCGGTTCTCGAAGTCGTCCGCGTCGCGGTTGGCCTGCTTGAACACCCGCGCCTTGCGGAAAATGATCACCCAGCTGATCAGCGAGCCGAGCAGCAGCAGCAGCACGATCACCTTGACCGGCAGGCTGGCCTTGATCAGCAGATCCAGGTAGTTGATGCCGCCATGGGCGGCGGTGCTGGCGACGGCCTGCGCGGCGGTCTGGGTCACGTCCTGCGGTAGCGCCTCCGCCACCGTGTCCTGCAGGGCCAGGAGCAATGCGATCATCCGTCGTTCCTCAGTAATGCTGCTTCAGTGATTTCGAGAGCTTTCAAAATGTCGTACAACGCGTCGTCCATGCCGCGCGGGCGGAAACTGCCGGCGCCCAGCGCCGCCACCTTCACCTGCGCGCGCAACAGCAACTCGCCGTCGCGATGGATCGACTGCGCGAACAGCAGGCTGGCGCGCTTGCACTGGGTCAGCGCGACGCCGACCTGCAGCGTATCGTCCAGGTGGGCCGGGCGCAGGAAGTCGAGTTGCATCGCGCGCACCGCGAACACCAGATCGTGCTGCAGGCGCAGGCGTTCCTGTCCGTAGCCCAGCGCGCGCAGCCACTCCGTGCGCGCCCGCTCCAGAAAGGCGACGTAGCGTGCATGGTAGACCACGCCACCGGCGTCGGTATCTTCCCAGTAGATGCGTGTCGGCCAACTGAATAGAGGCTGGGATTCGGGATTCGGGATTGGGGATTCGCCGAGCAAAGGCGGGTCCTGATGGCTCGCGGTCAAAACAGCGCCCCCATATCCCCAATCCCCATTCCCGAATCCCGCTTGGGCGGCAAGCCCAAGTGCAGATATGCCTTGTTGGTCGCCATGCGCCCGCGCGCGGTGCGGATCAGGTAGCCCTGCTGGATCAGGTAGGGCTCGATCACGTCTTCCAGGGTGCCGCGCTCTTCCGACAGCGAGGCGGCCAGCGACTCGACCCCGACCGGGCCGCCGTCGAAGTAGTCGATGATGGTGCGCAGCAGGCGCCGATCCAGGTCGTCGAAGCCTTCCGGGTCGACCCCGAGCATCTGCATCGCCGCCTGCGCGACGGCCAGGTCGATCAGCCCGCCGGCGCGGACCTGGGCGAAATCGCGGACCCGCCGCAGCAGCCGGTTGGCGATGCGCGGGGTGCCGCGCGCGCGCCGCGCGATCTCCGCGCAGCCGTCGGCGTCGCAGGCGATGCCGAGGATGGCGGCGGAACGGCGCACGATCTTGCCCAGTTCTTCCGGGGTATAGAACGCCAGGCGCTGCACGATACCGAAGCGGTCGCGCAGCGGCGCGGTCAGCAGGCCGGCGCGGGTGGTGGCGCCGATCAGGGTGAACGGCGGCAGGTCGATCTTGATCGAGCGCGCGGCCGGGCCCTCGCCGATCATGATGTCGATCTGGAAGTCTTCCATCGCCGGATACAGCACTTCCTCGACCACCGGCGACAGGCGGTGGATCTCGTCCACGAACAACACGTCGTGCGGCTGCAGGTTGGTCAGCAGCGCCGCCAGGTCGCCGGCCTTCTCGATCACCGGGCCCGAGGTCGCGCGCAGGTTGACCCCCAGCTCGTTGGCGATGACATGACTGAGCGTGGTCTTGCCCAGGCCCGGCGGCCCGAAGATCAGCACATGGTCCATCGCCTCGCCGCGTGCCTTGGCCGCTTCGATATAGATCGACAGCTGCTCGCGCACCGGCTGCTGGCCGAGGTAGTCGGCCAGCCGCTTGGGCCGGATGCTGGCCTCGACCGCGTCGTCTTCGCGGGTGGCGCTGCTGGCGATGATGCGGTCCATTTAGAGCCGGGATTGGGGAATCGAGATTCGGGATTGGTAGCGCAATAGTATCGACTGCAGGACGGCTTCGGCGCTATGGCCTTGACCAATCCCGAATCTCCAATCCCCAATCCCGGCCGCCGCAGGCGGCTTCAGATCTCCACCTGCGCCCCCAGCTCCACCAGCCGGTTGCCGGGGATGCGGAAGAATCCGGTGGCCGGGGCGGCGTTGCGGTGCATGACCGCGAACAGCTTGTCGCGCCAGATCGGCATGCCGCGGTTGGCGCTGGCGACGATGGTCTCGCGGCTGGCGAAATAGGTGGTGTCCATCGGGTCGAAGTAGATGCCGCCCTGGTCGCAGGAGCGCATCAGCGCCAGCGGCACGTCGGGCGTTTCCATGAAGCCGAAGCGCACGATCACCCGGTAGAACTCGTCGCCGATGGCGTCCATCTTCAGCCGCTGCTTGGCCGAGGCATACGGCACCGGCAAGGTCTCCACGGTCAGGAACACGTTGCGCTCGTGCAGCACCTTGTTGTGCTTGAGGTTGTGCATCAGCGCATGCGGCACCACGGTCGCGTCGGCGGTCAGGAACACCGCGGTGCCCGGCACGCGCACCGGCGGCGCCAGCATCAGCCCGGGCAGGAAGCTGTCGATCTGGATGCCGTCCTTGCGGATCTCTTCGCGCAACAGCTCGCGGCCGCGGCGCCAGGTGCGCATCATGGTGAACATCACGATGCCCAGCGCCACCGGGAACCAGGCGCCCTGCAGCAGCTTGGCGCCGTTGGCGATCAGGAACGCGGCGTCGATGACGAAGAACACCACGCACAGCGGCAGCACCCAGTTGCGCCAGCGCGGCCACAGCGCGCGCGCCACCAGCGCCAGCAGCAGGGTGTCGATCAGCATCGTCGCCGACACCGAGATGCCGTAGGCCACCGCCAGGTTGGTGGAACTGCGGAAGATCAGCACCAGCGCGATCACCATCACCATCAGCAGCCAGTTGATGCCGGGGATGTAGATCTGGCCGATGGTGTCGTGCGAGGTGTGCTTGATCAGCATGCGCGGGATGTAGCCCAGCTGCATCGCCTGGCGCGCGATCGAGAACGCGCCGGTGATCACCGCCTGCGAGGCGATCACCGCCGCCAGCGTGGCCAGCACGATCATCGGATACAGCGCCCAGCCGGGCACCGCCTCGAAGAACGGGTTCTTCAGCGCCGACGGATGCTTGAGCACCAGCGCGCCCTGCCCCAGGTAGTTCAGCACCAGGCACGGCAGCACGAAGAAGTACCAGGCATGGCGGATCGGGCGCGCGCCGAAGTGGCCCATGTCCGCGTACAGCGCCTCGCCGCCGGTCACCGCCAGCACCACCGCGCCCAGGATCCACACCCCGTGCCAGCCGTGGTCGAGGAAGAAGCGGATCGCCCACCACGGATTGAACGCCTTCAGCACTTCCGGCGCGTCGACGATGTTCCAGATGCCGATCGCCGCCAGCGACAGGAACCACAGGCAGGTGATCGGGCCGAACACCTTGCCGACCTTCTCGGTGCCGAAGCGCTGGCCCAGGAACAGGATCACCAGCACCACCACGGTGATCGGCACGATGAACGCGTGCAGCCCCGGCGCGGCCACCTCCAGGCCTTCGACCGCGCCCAGCACCGAGATCGCCGGAGTGATCACGCCGTCGCCGAAGAACAGCGAGGCGCCGAAGATGCCGAGGATGCCGACCACGTAGGCCGAGCGCGAGCCCTTGCGCATGGTGCGCTGGGTCAGCGCCATCAGCGCCATGATGCCGCCCTCGCCCTCGTTGTCGGCGCGCATGATGATGGTGACGTACTTCAGCGTGACCACGATCATCAGCGACCAGAACGCCAGCGACAGCACGCCGAGCACGGTGTCGTGGTCGCTGCTCAGGCCGTAGTGCGGCGAGAACGCTTCCTTGAGCGTGTACAGCGGGCTGGTGCCGATGTCGCCGAACACCACGCCGATGGCGCCGATGATCAGCGCAAAGCCGGCTTTTCCATGCGAGGCATCGGCCGAATGGCCGGAGCCGGGGGACGGAGCGGGAGTGGTGGACATGTGGGGATCAGGTTAGCGCCGCGAGGCGTGAAGAAGGAGGTACGGCGCGCGGTCAGCGCAACGCGGCCTGCAAGGCCTTGCGGATCACGCTGGCGACCTCGTCGCCGTCGGCGGCGGCATCGCGCGCCATCTTCGCCGCTTCGGCCGGCTTGTAACCGAGCTGCTGCAGCGCCACGGTGGCCTCGGACACCGCATCGGTGCCGAGCTGGCCGGTGACCGGCGCGCCGCCGCTGAAGTCCGCGGCACGGTCGCGCAGCTCCACCACCATGCGCTCGGCGGTCTTCTTGCCGATGCCTGGGATGCGGGTCAGCGCGGTGACGTCGGCGCTGGTGACCATGCGCGCGAACTCGTCCACGCTGACCCCGGACAGCACCGCCAGCGCGATCTTGGCGCCGATCCCGGTGACCCGCTGCACGTCGCGGAACAGGCGCCGCTCGCCCTCGCGCAGGAAGCCGTACAGCGACACGCTGTCTTCCTTCTGCGCGTAGTGGGTGAACAGGATCACGTCGCGGCCGACGTCGGGCAGGTCGTAGAAGGTGCTCATCGGCGCCTCCAGCTCATAGCCGACCCCGCCCACGTCGATCACCAGCCACGGCGGCTGCTTGTAGGCGAGGATGCCGCGCAGACGGCCGATCATTGGGCGCCTCGTGCGAGGCGCCGGGATTGGGGATTGGGGATTGGGGATTGGGTACAGCCGCGCGCAGGCGCAGGCACCCCGCTCTTACGAATCCCGAATCCCGAATCCCGAATCCCTGCTCCACTCATTTCCTGCTCCAAGCCTGTTGCGTACTGACGCCCAGGCGCTGCGCGGTGGCGCGCACGTGGGCATGGGTGATGGCCACCGCCAGCGCATCGGCGGCGTCGGCCTGCAGTTTTCCGGTCAGGCTCAGCATCAAACCGACCATATGTTGCACCTGCTGCTTCTCGGCCGCACCCTTGCCGACGATGGCCAGCTTGATCTCCTTGGCCGCGTACTCGTGCACCGGCAGGTCGCGCAGCACCACCGCGCAGATCGCCGCGCCGCGCGCGTGGCCGAGCTTCAGCGCCGCGTCGGCGCTCTTGCCCATGAACACCCGCTCGATCGCCACTTCCTGCGGCTGGTATTCCTCGATCAGCGCGCCCAGCCCGTGCAGCAGGCGCTTCAGCCGCTGCGAGAAGTCGCCCTCGCCGAGCAACAGCAGCGGCGCGTGGTGGACATGGGTGGTGCGACCGCTGCCGTCGATGTCGATGATGCCCACGCCGGTGCGCTGCGAGCCCGGATCGATGCCGAGGATGCGGACTTTTGCGGGACTCGAAGCGCTGGCGACACGGCCGGCTTGCGCGGGTACGCCCCGGGGCGCCGGCGATCCGTCGGGCCCCGTCGACTCGCTGTTCCGAGTCCCGAGTCCCGGGTCCCGAGTCCCGGCCGTCGCCATATCAGCCGCCACTCAACGCGGACTGATCGGCATTGGAATAGACCGCCTGCACATCGTCCAGGTCTTCCAGCATGTCCAGCAGCTTGCGCACCTGCAGCGCGGTATCGCCTTCCACCGCGATGTCGTTGTCGGCACGGAAGCTGAGCTCGGCGTGGTCGGCGGCCAGGCCGGCGGCCTGCATCGCGTCCTTGACCGCGTGGAACGCGTCCGCCGAGGTCAGCACGTCGATCGCGCCGTCCTCCGGATACACCACGATGTCGTCGGCGCCGGCCTCGATCGCCGCTTCGGTGATGGTTTCCTCGTCGGCACCGGCGGCGAAGCTGAGCACGCCCAGGCGCTTGAACATGAACGCCACAGAGCCTTCGGTACCCATGTTGCCGCCGCACTTGCTGAAGGCGTGGCGCACGTCGGCCACGGTGCGCACGCGGTTGTCGGTCAGGCAATCGACGATCACCGCAATCCCGCCCGGCGCATAGCCCTCGTAGCGGATCTCCTCGTACTCCACCCCTTCCAGCTCGCCGGTGGCTTTCTTGATCGCGCGCTCGATCACGTCCTTGGACATGTTCGAGGCCAGACCCTTGTCCATCGCCACGCGCAGGCGCGGGTTGTTGGACGGGTCGCCGCCGCCGGCGCGCGCGGCGACGCCGATCTCGCGGATGATCTTGGTGAAAATCTTGCCGCGCTTCGCATCGGATGCGTTCTTGCGGGCTTCGATCGAGGGGCCTCTACCCATGGGGCGTTCCGGACATCAGTAAGGACAAGCGGCGGATTTTACTCGATTGCGCCGCCGCGCCCGCATCGGCGACGCGCCCCGCTCAGGCGGCGAAGCGGCCGTGGCGCAGGAACGCGGCGGTCTGGCGCGCGGCCAGCGGCGAGAACAGCAGGCCGCTATGGCTGGCGCGCACCAGGCAATGGTCGTGCAGGCCCGGCACGCGGGTCTCGGCCAGGGCCACGGTGCCGTCCGATTCCGGCCCGAGCGCGGCGATGCGGTTGCCCAGCCCCAACGCGACGCTGCCGGCCACCATGCCGACCGCGGCGCGACCGTCCCAGTGTCCGAGACCCTGCTGCAGCAAGGCCGCGCTGCGCCCGAGAGCCACGCCGAGGCCGCGTCGCAGCAGCGTCTGCGCCACCGCGCTGCCGGCCAACGGCGCGCCCAGGCACACCACCCGGGTCACCGGCAACTGCGGCGCCTGGCGCAAGGCCTGCAGCGCGATCAGCCCGCCCAGGCTGTGCCCGACCAGCGCCACCGGCCCCTGCTGCGCCAGGCGCTGGATCCGCTGCTGCAACCGCGGCAGCGCCGCCTCGGCGCCGCCGAACGCGGTCGAATAGCCGAAGCTGGCGACCCGGAAACCATCGCGGCGCAGGCGCCAGGCCAGCGGCCCGAGCCAGACGCGGCCGTTCCAGATCCCATGCAGCAACAGGACCTGCGGCAAGGGGTCGACCGCGGCGTCCGCGGCAAGCGTGCGCCCGGCCTCAGCCACAGGTGATGCGGACGATGGCATTGGACGCATCCACGAACACGTTGAGCCGGTCCGGGCGCAGGTCGCGTGTCGTGGCCTGGCCGGGGGCGATCGGCCGCAGCTGGCCGGCGCCGCTCTCCTGGCGGACCCGCGCCAGGGTCGCCTCGGTCGCGACCTGACCGACCGCCCACGCCACCGGCTCGGCCTGGCAGCGGCCATCGCCCTGCACCGCCGGCCCGCTACTCGCCGATTGCAATGAAGCGGTTGGCGCGCACGCGGCCAGCAGCGGCAGCAAGGCGGCGGCGCATTTCATCAGTCGCGACATGGCGATCTCCTGTCAGGGACGGAGGAGTGGCCAGTTTACTGCGTCCCGCCACCAGCCCTGCCCGTTCGGCCATGCACTCGGCACGCCACGTGGACTACGCCGTCTGCGGCACGCGACGCAGGATGAACTCCAGGTCGCGGGTCTGCCCGACCGGGAATTCGTAGGTGCCGACCTTCTCGAAGCCGTAGCGCGCGTAGAAGCGCTGCGCGCCGAAGTTTTCCGACCACACGCCGATCCACAGCGTGCGCGGGCCTTCGCGTTCCAGCCAGGCCAGCGCGGTTTCGAACAGGCGGCTGCCCCAGCCGCTGTTCTGGTGCGAACGCAGCAGATACAGCCGTTTCAGTTCGCCGTCGCCGGGCTGCACCTCGGCATGCGGCAGGCCGCAGGGGCCGGCCGCGGCATGGCCCACCGCCACGCCGTCGTCTTCCAGCAGCCAGATCGCGTAGTCGGGATGCTGCAGGATCGTGCGCTGCCGCGCCGCGGTGTAGTGCTCGTCGAGAAACCCGTGCAGGTCTTCCGGCGAATACAGGTGGCCGAACGTTTCCGTAAAAGTGGCCGCGGCCAGCGCAGCCAGCGTGGCGGCGTCGTCCGGCGTGGCTTGGCGGATCGCCAATGCCATCGCTCAGCCCTGCACCGGCTTGGCGCGCACCTGCACGTGCACTTCGGCCAGCTGCGCGTCGGCGATCGGCGACGGCGCGTCGGTCATCAGGTCCTGCGCGCCGGTGGTCTTGGGGAACGGGATCACATCGCGGATCGATTCGGTGCCGGCCATCAGCGCGGCGATGCGGTCGATGCCGAAGGCGATGCCACCGTGCGGCGGCGCGCCGTAGTTCAGCGCGTCGAGCAGGAAGCCGAACTTGGCGCGCGCTTCCTCGGCGCCGATGCCGAGCAGTTCGAACACCGCACTCTGCATTTCCGGGCGGTGGATACGGATCGAGCCGCCGCCGATCTCGTTGCCGTTGAGCACCATGTCGTAGCCGCGCGACACCGCGGTCCTGGCATGCGTGCGCAGCTGCGCGATGTCGTCCACCGCCGGCGCGGTGAAGGGGTGATGCAGGGCGACGTAGCGCTGCGCTTCATCGTCCCATTCGAACATCGGAAAATCGGTGACCCACAGCGGCGCCCAGCCCTGCGCGACCAGGCCGAAGTCCTTGCCGGCCTTCAAGCGCAGCGCGCCCATGAAGTCGGAGACCTTGTTGTAGCCGCCGGCGCCGAAGAACACGATGTCGCCGTTGCCGGCGCCGACGTGCGCGACCAATGCGGCGAAAGCTTCTTCGGAAAAGAACTTGGCGATCGGCGAGCTGATTTCGCCGGTCTCCGACAACTTGATGTAGGCCAGCCCCTTGGCGCCGTACTTGGCCGCGTGCGCGGCGTAGTCGTCGATCTGCTTGCGCGACAGCGTGGCGCCGCCAGGAATGCGCAGCGCGGCGACGCGGCCGTCGACATCGTTGGCAGCAGCGGTGAACACCGGGAACTCGCTGGACTTGACCAGCTCGGCCACGTCGACCAGTTCCAGGCCGATACGCAGGTCCGGCTTGTCCGAGCCGAAGCGGCGCATCGCCTCGGCCCAGGTCATGCGCGGGAATTCGGCAGCGAGCTCCACGTCCACTACTTCCTTGAAGATGTGGCGGATCATCTGTTCCACCGCGTCCTGCACGTCGCGTTCGCGCACGAACGCGAACTCCATGTCGAGCTGGGTGAACTCGAGCTGGCGGTCGGCGCGCAGCGCCTCGTCGCGGAAGCAGCGCGCGATCTGGTAGTAGCGGTCGAAGCCGGCCACCATCAGGATCTGCTTGAACAGCTGCGGGCTCTGCGGCAAGGCGTAGAACTCGCCCGGATGCATGCGCGCCGGCACCAGGAAGTCGCGCGCGCCTTCCGGGGTGGCCTTGGTCAGGATCGGGGTTTCGATGTCCTGGAAGCCGCGCTCGTCCAGGTAGCGGCGCAGCCCCTGCACCAGCTTGATGCGGGTGCGCTGCATGCGCTGCATCTCCGGGCGGCGCAGATCCAGGTAGCGGTACTTCAGGCGGGTTTCCTCGCCCGGGTTCTCGTGCGCATGGAACGGCAGCGGCGCGGCCTTGTTGAGGATGGTGATGCGGGTGGCGATCACCTCGACCTTGCCGCTGCGCAGCTTGTCGTTGACCGCGTGCCGCGCGCGCACCACGCCTTCCACCTGCAGCACGTCCTCGTAGCCCAGCGAGGCGGCGACCGCGAACACCTCCGCTCTCTCCGGCTCCACCGTCACCTGCACGATGCCCTCGTGGTCGCGCAGGTCGATGAAGCAGACCCCGCCGAGATTGCGGGCGACATCGGTCCAGCCGGCCAGGGTGACGGTTTGGCCGATCAGGGTCTCGTCGACCAGGCCGCAGAAGTGGGTACGCATCGCAAACTCCAAGGTGGGGCCGCCGGCGCAGAACGCGCCGGCAAGCCGGATATTCTGCGGCGCGGCGCCGGCCCGGGCAAATCCGGCCGCAACTCACCTGGCCTTAAGTTTCCGTGAGGCTATAGTCCGCCCACAGTCACGGGCGTCGGAGGGGACCCAATGTTGAAGCAACTGAGCGGTTGGTTGTTGGTGGCCGGGCTGGCCTTGGCCAGCGGGCCGGTGGCCGCGCAGAGCGCGCGCGCCTATGCGCCGGAGGACCTGCGGCAGCTGTCGGTGCCGAGCCGGGTGCGGGTGATCGAGCGCGAATACGCCGACCAGACCCGCGGACGGCAGATCCCCGACGACCAGTTGGAGTTCTACCTGGACCAGGTCGACCGCGGCTGGGGCTTCGGCCGCATCCAGCAGGACATCTCCACCTCGCTGCGCGGCAGCAGCGGCCAGTGGCGGCCGCAGCCTGGCTTCAACGCGCAGACCATCGCCTGCTCCAGCAACGACCGCAAGCGCCGCCAGTGCGCGACGCCGTTCCGCGGCCGCGCGCGGCTGGTCGGCGCGTTGTCGGATTCGCCGTGCATCGAGGGCCAGACCTGGGGCTCCGGCCCCGGCGTGGTGTGGGTGGACCGCGGCTGCCGCGGCCGCTTCGCCGAAGGTCGCGGTGGTTGGGGCGACGGCGGCGGCCCCGGGCCGGGTCCTGGCCCAGGTCCCGGCCCGGGCGGCACCATCCGCTGCGAGAGCCAGGACCAGCGCCAGCGCGTCTGCAACACCGGCTGGCGCAATGCGGTGCTGGTGCGGCAGCTGTCCGACACCCGCTGCATCGAAGGCCGCAGCTGGGGCCAGCGCGACGGCGCGGTGTGGGTGGACGATGGCTGCCGCGGCGAGTTCGCCGAAGGCAGGGGCGGTGGCGGTGGCGGCTGGGGTCCGGGGCGCCCGCCGTCCGGCAGCGATTACTCGGTGACCTGCAGCAGCGACGACAAGCGCCTGCGCAGTTGCGCCTGGGACCGCCGCCAGGGCCGCCCGGCGGTGATCCAGCAGTTGTCCGGCACCACCTGCGTCGAAGGCCGCAACTGGGGCTACGAGGGCAATGCGGTGTGGGTCAAGGAAGGCTGCCGGGCCCGCTTCGGCGCCCGCTAAGATCTCAGGCAGAAACGCGAACGGCCCGGAGGCGACTCCGGGCCGTTCGCATTTTCGGGACGCCCCGCCCCGGGAAGCCCCAATTCGGGACGCCCCGCTCCGGGACGCCGCGCTCAGGTGGCAGCGGGCTTGGCGGCCGGTGCCGGCGTGGCCGCAGGTGCTGCGGCAGGCTTGGCCGCGCTGTCGGTGGAGGCGGCCGCGGCGGCCGGCTTGGCCTCGCCGGCGCTGCCGCTGCCGGATTCGGCCAGGTTGCGCTTCTTGTCGCCGTCCTTCTTGAAGTCGGTCTCGTACCAGCCGCTGCCGGACAGGCGGAACGACGGCGCGGTCAGCTGGCGCTTGATCGCGGGAGCGCCGCACGACGGACAGGCCTCGGGATCGGGATCGGACAGTTTCTGCAGGCGGTCGAAGCTGTGACCGCACTCGGCGCATTGGAAGGCATAGATCGGCATGGCGGCAAAAACGCGAAAGGAACGGAGGCAGCCAGTATGGGGCCCGGGCGCCGGCTTTCAAGCGATACCGGCGCCTGGCGCCCGGGCCTGCATTCTCCAGTCGGCCGCGACGCCGCCGCGCGGGCTCTGGAACCGCGGGCAGCTCAAACGGCCGGCTGCGGCAACCCCGGCCGCGGCGGATCGACTGGGGCTGCCGCAGGATCTTCTGCAGCCGGCGCCTCGAGCAGGCTTTGGGCCGGTGCCGCCGGCAGCGGCGCGGCCTCGACCGGGTCCACGTCGAACGGCATGCGCAACAACAGCGACGGCAGCAGCGTGCTCAGCGCCGCATACAGCAGCAGCGCGCCGAACAGCGCATCGGCGATGGCGAAGCGCTCTCGCAGGATCGCGGCCAGCACCAGGGTGAAGATCAGGGTCGGCGCCAGCGCCAGCGACACCCGCAGGCTGCTGCGCGCGTCCTCGCCGAACAGCAACCGCCGCTGCAGCCAGACGATACCGATGCGCAACGGCAGCACGCACGCGGTCAGCGCCAGGCCCAGTCCCAGCGCCTGCAGGCTCAATGCCCCGCTCGGCACCTTGGTGCCGGCATTGAAGAAGTAGAACGGCACGAAGAACGAGGCGAACAGGCGCACCGCGTGCAGGTTCTCGTCGGAGGCCAGCAGCGGCATGCGCTGGCGCAGCAGGCGCGCGACCAGCCCGGCGATGAACGCGCCGACCAAGTAGTACACGCCCAGCGAATAGGTGATGTAGGCGGCGATCAGCCCGACCATCACCAGCAGCGAGAACTCCGACCCGGGCGCCTGCGGCGCCACCCAGCGTCCCAGCGCCACGAACAGCAGCGGCAGGCCGACCAGCATCGCCAGCAAGGCCAGACTGGACAAGCCCATCCGCCAGGGATCGCCGGCCTGCAGGATCACGAACAACGCCGCCAGCGCCAGCAATTCGCCGGCGATGGCCTTGCTGGTGACCCAGAAGCGCTCATCCTCGCTGAGCCCGAGCCGGCCCAGCGAATCGATGATGAAGCCGGTGGACGGGGTCAGCAGGGCAAGCGCCAGCAATCCGGCCGCCTGCCACGGCAGCGCGGCGTAGCGCCAGGCCAGCCAGCCGACCCCGACCAAGGTGCCGCCGCGCACCAGCAGATGTAGCAGCAGCGGCCACAGCCCGCGGCGCAACGCCTTCGGGTCCACCTCCAGCCCGGCGAACAGGAACAGCGAGGAGATGCCGAGCGTGGCCAGCAGCGCGATCACCGCATCGTGCGCGCGCTCGCCCATCGCCAGCATCGCGACGATGCCGAACAGCAGGCAGGTCAGCGGCGCCGGCAGCTTGAAGCGTTGCAGCGCGCGCGGGATCACCAGCAGGGCAAAGATCAGCAGCAGGTAGATCAGTTCGTGGCTCATCGGGCAGTGCGTCCATCGAGGGGGGCCACCGGCGGCAGCGGCGCCAATGATGCCGCGCGGCGTGCGTGAGTGCCGTTACGGCGCACCGGCGCCAGCACCGGCACCTGCCCCGACCTGCCGTGCGCGCAGGCGGCAAGGCCCGCGTGGCGCCGGCTGCATCGGCAGCGACGATGCGTGCCCGCTCCCCTCGCCACGAGTACGCGCACCGCTTATGCCGTCTTTCGGATACGCGCACTAAATGGCGCCTGCCGCAAACAGGCAGTCACACACACGCAACCATGTGTCGACACCATCACAGCCCCCACACAAGCGTTCACCCTTGATGAATTTTCCGAAAAGTTTCCGTGCTCCGCGGCGCACGACACTCGCCCTGCTACTGTCGGCGATGGTCGCCCACGCCCAGGCCGCCAACGACGCCAGCGCTCCCGCCGCCGATGCCGATGCCGATGCGCAGGTCTCAACCCTGGACCAGGTGCAGGTCGTCGGCCAAGCCACCACCTACGCCAAGACCAGCGTCAGCAAGGAGATGCTGGACCGCCAGTTCGCGATGGGCAGCGTCAACGACGTGCTCAACGAACTGCCCGGGGTGATCGTGACCGAGGCCGATGCGTTCGGCTCCTCCGACTGGGGCACGCAGATCAGCATGCGCGGCTTCGTCAGCAACCGCGATACGCAGCAGATCGGCACCACCATCGACGGCCTGCCCAACGGCGGCTCGGCCTATGGCGGCGGCTCCAAGGCCAACCGCTTCATCGACACGCTGGATCTGGAAACGGTCGAAGTCAGCCAGGGCACGGCCGACATCGCGTCGCGCTCCAACGAAGCGCTGGGCGGCACGCTCAACTACCTGACCGGCGAACCGCTCGATGCGCAGCGCGTGCGCATGGCAGTGGGCATCGGCGACAACGATGCGCGCAAGTACTACGCGCGCTACGACACCGGCCTGATCGGCAGCAGCAAGGCCTGGATCAGCGCCTCGCACAGCAGCAACACCGATTGGATCGACGGCAGCGGCCACACTACCCGCGATCATCTCGCCGGCAAGTTCGACAGCGACCTGGGCGCGTGGAAGCTCAGCGGCTACCTGTCCTACGACGACGCCGACGAATCCGAGTACAGCAGCGTCACCCCCGAGCAGTTCGCGCGCGATCCCGAGCACGACCTGCTGACCGGCACCCTCACCGGCATTCCATATCTGGACCAGAACTACCGTTCCGGCTCGCGCGCGCTGCGCAAGAACACCTTCGGCTACCTGCGCGGCGCGTTCGACGGCGGCAATGGCTTCAAGGCCACCCTCGCCGGCTACGCGCACCGCATGGAAGGCCGCGGCGACTGGATCCCGCCGTACCTGGTGGACGTGACCGACGACGGCAGCGGCAAGCCCGAATCCGAATACACCGGCGGACGCACCGTCTACGGCGGCAGCGACCTGGGCAAGATCTACTTCGTCACCCCCACCGGCGCGGCGGCGACGATGCTGGCCGGCTGCAGCGGCAGCGCGACGGTGCCGGCCGAGTCGAATGCGGCCTGCTACCCGGCTGGCTCGCAGGCGGTGCAGTCCTACCGTCACAGCCACTACGACAACGACCGCGCCGGCTTCACCGCCGATGCAGAATGGCGCACCGACCTGGGCGCGATCGACAACACCGTGCGCAGCGGCGTGTGGCTGGAAAAATACCAGCGCAGCGTCACCCGCGACTGGCACCGCTTGCTCGATGTCGGCAGCAACATCGCCTTCGACCACGTGCCGTACTGGGTGCAGTTCAAGGACAACTACGACACCGACGAGCGCATGTACTACGCGGAAGACGTGATGCGCTACGGCAACTTCGCCTGGCGCGTGGGCGTCAAGCAGTTCTTCGTCGACCAGACCCGCGACCGCCGCATCGGCGACAGCGAACACGTCGAGTCGGACTCGCATTCCGATCCGCTGTTCTCCGCCGGCCTGACCTGGACCACCCCGGTGAAGGGCCTGGAAGCCTTCGCCGGCTACTCGCAGAACTTCGCCGCGATTCCCTCCGGCGTACTCGGCGAGACCGACCCGGTGGCGCTGAGCCGGGTCAAGCCGGAGACCGCCGACAACATCGAGCTGGGCCTGCGCATGAGCCGCTGGCCGCTGACCGGCAGCGTCACCGTGTACGACATCCGCTTCGACAACCGCATCGTCTACGTGCCGGCCAACTTCGTCAGCGGCATCGATTATCTCGGCGAGACCGACGGCGTCTACGAGAATTTCGGCGGCGTGCATGCGCGCGGCGTGGAAGCGGCGCTGGGCTACGGCTGGGACAACGGCTGGCGGGTCAACGGCGCCTACACCTTCAACAAGGCGACCTACCTGGGCAGCGGCGACGCGGCGCGCGACACGGCATTGGAGATCACCCCCGGCTCGCAGGTGATCGGCCAGCCACGCAACACCTTGGTGGCCTCGGCCGACTGGCAGGGCCAGGCCTGGGCGTTCGGCATCTCCGGGCACTACCTCGGCAAGCGCTACCTGGATGCGTCCAACAGCAACAGCCTGGACGGCGTCACCACCTTCGACGCGCACCTGGGCCTGAGCCTGTCGCAGCTGTCGGCGCAGCTGCAGGGCCTGAAGCTGGACCTCAACGTCAGCAACCTCGCCGACAAGCGCTACCTGGAAGGCGTGGACGGCAGCGACAGCGCGTTCATCGCCGCACCGCGCACGGTCGGCCTGACCCTGACGCTGGATCTGTAATCGCGCAGCCGCCATGCTGCGTCCTCGCCGGCGGCCTGGTGCCGCCGGCGAGCCCTCTTTTCATGTCCTGCCGGTGCCCGCGCCATGACCGATCTTCCCCGCCGCCGCCTGCTCCATGCCGGCGTCGCCGGCGCCGCCGCCGCGCTGTTGCCGCCCAGCATCGCCCGCGCCGCCGCGATCGCCCCGGACGTGCGCAGCGGCACCCTGCAGGACCTGCAGCACGTGGTGATCCTGATGCAGGAGAACCGCGCCTTCGACCACTACTTCGGCAGCTTCGCCGGCGCACGCGGCTTCGGCGACCGCTTCCCGATCCCGGCGCCGCCGTTGCCCGGCATCGCCCCGCGCAACGTGTGGCTGCAACCCAGCGAAGACGGCAGCCGGTTGCTGACGCCGTTCCCGCTGCACACCGCACGCGATTTCCGCAGCATGCGCGTGCAGGGCACCCCGCACACCTGGCCGAACGCGCAGCAGGCCTGGGACCATGGCCGCATGGGCCGCTGGGCCGCAGCCAAGCACGATCATGCGCTGGCCCACTTCGAACGCGACGACCTGCCGTTCCAGTTCGCGCTGGCCGAGGCCTTCACCCTGTGCGACGCCTACCACTGCGCGATCCAGGCCGGCACCAATCCCAACCGCGTGTTCCTGTGGACCGGACAGAACGATGCGCAGGCGCGCGCCGGCGGGCCGGTGATCGCCAACTCGCACGACAACTTCCCCGAACTGGGCGGGCATGCCGACGACTACCGCTGGCCCAGCTACGTGGAAGCGCTGCAGAAGGCCGGCGTGTCCTGGCAGATCTACCAGGACATGGCCGACAACTTCACCGACAACCCGCTGGCCGGCTTCGCCCCGTTTCGCGCCGCTTGGCGCGACGCGCCCGGACACGATCCGCAACTGCGCGAACGCGGTGTCGGCACGCGCACGCTGGCGCAACTGCGCGAGGACGTGCTCGGCGCGCGGCTGCCGGCGGTGAGCTTCATCATCGCCGACGCCGCCGGCAGCGAGCATCCGGATCCGTCCAGCCCCGCGCAGGGCGCGGCCTACACCGCGCGCGTGCTGGATGCGCTCACCGCCGATCCGAAGGTCTGGTCGCGCACCGCACTGCTGCTAATGTTCGACGAGAACGACGGCTTCTTCGACCATGTGCCGCCGCCGGCGCCGCCCTCGCCCGACCCCGCCGCGGCCGGCGGCTGGGCCGGCGCCTCGACGGTGAGCACCGACGGCGAATACCACCTGCACCCCGCGCCGGGCGACGAAAAGGCCGATCTGCCCGAACTGCGCGGCCGGCCCTACGGACTGGGCCCGCGGGTGCCGATGTACGTGATCTCGCCGTGGAGCCGCGGCGGCTGGATCGATTCGCAGGTCTACGACCACACCTCGGTGCTGCGCCTGCTGGAACGCCGCTTCGGCGTCGCCGCTAGCGGGCTGACGCCGTGGCGCCGCGCGGTCTGCGGCGACCTGGTCGATGCCTTCGATTTCCGCCAGGCCGATACGCGCCCGTTCTTCGCCGCGCTGCCCGACGTCAGCGCCGCCGCCACGCGTGCGGCCGCTTTGCACGAGCACGTACTGCCGCCGCTGCCGGCCACCGTGCAGGCGCCGCAGCAGCCGTTCGGCGTGCGCCGCTCGCGCGCGTTGCCGTATCGCCCGACGGTGCAACTGCAGCACGTGGACGCACGCGGCGAAGTGCTGCTGCGCATGGCCAATGCCGGCGCCGCCGCGGTGCTGCACGTCTACGACCGCTACGACCTGGCCGCGATTCCGCGTCGCTACACGCTCGGTGCCGGCGCCACGCTGGACGCCACCTGGACCACTTACGACGGCCGCTACGACCTGTGGCTGCTCGGCCCCAACGGCTTCCACCGCCATTACCGCGGCGACCTCGACGCTGCGCCACTGCAGGCCGAGATCGCCCAGGACGCGCGCGATCCGCACGCCTTGTGCCTGCTGCTGCGCAACCCGGGCAACCGCACGCTGCGCGTGGAACTGCAGCCCGGCGCCTATGCGCAGGCGCAACCGCACGACAGCGTGACGCTGGCGCCCGGCACCGAACAGCGGCGCAGTTGGAGCGCCGCGCCGAGCGGCGGCTGGTATGACCTGTGGTTGATCCAGGACGGCGCGCGCCAGCGTCTGGCCGGGCGTGTGGAAACCGGAAAACCCGGCGTCACCGATCCGGCGATGGGCGGGCCGGCGCGGCTTTATCAGGACGACCCGATCGCGATCGGCGCGCTCGGCTGAGCGAGCCGCCTTGCGCAGCGCAATGGCGGCGCGCAAGGCGGGATTCTGCGTGTGGAGCATGCCCCGCCAGCAATGCAGCGTCGCTCAGTGCGCCGCAACCGCGTCCAGCACGCCGATGGTCCCCAGCCACGTTTCCACCAGCCGTGGCCATTGCGCGATCGGCAACGTGCTCGGCCGCAGCCCGAACGCATGGCCGCCCTGCGCATACAGATGCATTTCCGTCGGCACCCCGGCCTGCTTGAGCGCGACGTAGTAGGCCAACGATTGCGTGACGCCATCCACCTCGTCGTCCTCGGCCTGCAGCAGGAAGGTCGGCGGCGTGTCGGCGGTCACGGTGATGTCCGGCCGCAGCTCCAAGTGAGTCGGATCGCGCTCGGCACGATCCTCGTCCTCGTGCGCCCACAGGTGGCCGGGATAGACGGCGATGGCGAAGTCCGGGCGGCAACTCTCCGCATCCGCGGCGTCCACCGCCGCATACGTGCGCTTTGCGAAATGCGTGCTGGCCGCGGCGACCAGGTGCCCGCCCGCGGAAAACCCGATCACGCCGATCTTGTGCGCATCGATCCCCCACTCCGCCGCATGCAGGCGCACCAGTCCGAGCGTGCGCTGCGCGTCCTGCAGCGCGGTCTGCACTTTCGGGTAGTAGCGGCTGCCGTTGACCCAGGTCGGCCCCGAATTCGGCACGCGGTACTTCAGCAACACGCAGGTGATGCCACGCGATGTCAGCCAATCGCAGATCTCGGTGCCTTCCAGATCCATCGCCAGGACCTGATAGCCGCCGCCGGGAAACACCACCACCGCCGCGCCGGTGTTGCGGCCCGCAGGCGCATACACCGTCATCGTCGGCTGGCTGACATCGTTGGCCCTGGCCCACCACGTGTGCCCTTCGCCTGGACCGACCGATTCCGGCTTCGGATGCGGCAACGCATTGGGAACCTTGCCAGGCCAGATCGGCACCTGCACATGGCCCGGCGCTGGTTGCCAGATCTCCGCCTGCGCCGGTGCGTGAGCGAGCACAAGCGCGGCGGCTGCGACTGCAAAAAGAAGCGGATTACGCATTGGCAGTGGTCCAGTGGATGGCGAGGATGGGAGAGGAGTGGATGCGATGCGTGGAAAACGCGATGCGTCCGATTGCAGGCCTGGCAGCGCATGCGCCTGGATGTCGTGATCTGTAATGCGTGCGCGGCTGCCGCGCCCAGCTGGGAATGCGCGATGCCGCCAGCCATCGGCGGACATCCGCTGGGCCACGACAGTTACCGAGCGCGCGGTGGATACGCCGCGAACGCGTGCGGCATAGCGGCGCCGCAACGCTCAACCCGCGAGCGTCTCTCGCACCGCAACCGCCACCGCCTTCAGTGCCGCGTCGCGTGCGGCGTCATCGACCTTGGCGCCATTGAGATAGGCGGTCAGCAGCAATGGCGTGCGCCGGCCCGGCGGCCACACGATGGCGATGTCGTTGCGAGTGTCGGTGCCGTTGCTGCCGGTCTTGTCGCCGATCTTCCAGCCAGGCGGCAGGCCGGCGCGCAGGCAGTCGCCGCCGGTGCGGTTGTCGATCAGCCACGCGGTCAGCTGCTCGCGCGAAGCCGGCCGCAACGCATCGCCGAGCAACAGCGTGCGCAGGGTCGCGGCCATCGCCGCCGGCGTGGTGGTATCGCGCGGGTCGTCGGCGGCGAACCGGTTCATCTCCGGCTCGTGGCGGTCGCTGCGAGTCACCGGATCGCCGAGTCCGCGCAGGAAACGGGTCAACCCGGGCGGGTCGCCGACCAGCGGGAACAGCAGGTTGGCCGCCGGGTTGTCGCTGAAGATCATCGTCGCCCGGCACAGCTCGGCCACGCTCAGCGCGCCGCCGACATGGCGCTCGGTGACCGGCGCGTGCGCCAGCATATCCGCGGCGCGGATCTGTACCGGTTGTTGCAGGCTCAGTTCGCCGCGATCGACCCGCTGCAGCACCGCGGCCGCCAATACAAATTTGAAGGTGCTGCACATCGGGAAGCGCTCGTCCTGGCGTTGCCCGCCGAGCACTGCGCCGCTGCCGTCGAGCAGGGTCACGCCGAGCCGTCCGCCCGTGCGCCGTTCGATCCCGGCCAGCCGCTGCGCCAGCGTCGCCGCCTGGTTTTTCGGCGCTTTCGCGTCCACCGCCGCCACCGCCAGCGCGGCCGCCGCCAGCCCCATGCCCTGCAGGAATCGTCGTCTCGCCAGCATCGTCCACCTCCGTCTGAAGCGTCGATCATGCGCAGCTTGACCGCGGCCCACCAGCGAGGTTATTCAATCGCAATCATGAAAATAACTAATGGCGCACGATGATCCGCCCACAGCTGCCGCTGAACGCCCTGCGTGCCTTCGAAGCCGCCGCACGGCACCAGAACCTGACCCGCGCCGCCGCCGAGCTGTGCGTGACCCAGGCCGCGCTCAGCCACCAGATCAAGCAACTGGAAGCGCGCCTGGGCGTGGTCCTGTTCCAGCGCCTGCCGCGCGGCGTGGCCCTGACCGACGAAGGCCAGCGCCTGCACCCGGTACTGACCGAGGCCTTCGACCGCATCGCCGCCACCCTACAGCGCTTCTCCGGCGGCCACTACCGCGAGACGCTGAGCATCGGCGTGGTCGGCACCTTCGCGGTGGGCTGGCTGCTGCCGCGGCTGGACGCCTTCCACGCCGCGCATGCGGACATCGAACTGCGCGTGCACACCCACAACAACCGGGTCGATCTGGCCGGCGAAGGCCTGGACCTGGCGATCCGCTTCGGCGACGGCGACTGGCAGGGGCAGTGCGCCACGCCGATCCTGGACGCGCCGTTCGCGCCGGTGTGCGCGCCGGCGCTGGCGCGATCGTTGCGCGTGCCGGCCGACCTGGGCGGCGTGCCGCTGCTGCGCTCCTACCGGCTGGACGAATGGGCGCGCTGGCTGCAGGCCGCCGGCGCGCCGGAAGTGGTCGCCAGCGGACCGATCTGTGATTCGTCGCTGACCCTGGCCAGCGCCGCGGCGGCGGGCGCCGGCGTGGCCTTGCTGCCGCTGCGCCTGTTCGCCCAGGACCTGGACGCCGGACGCCTGCTGGCGCCGTTCCCGACCCGCATCGACGCCGGCCGCTACTGGCTCACCCGGCTACGCTCGCGCGCGGAAAGCGAGGCCGGCCGGCGCCTGCGCGAATGGCTGCTGGCCGAGCGACAGCACGCGGCAAGCTGAGCGAAGCGCGCACGGAAAGCTCGGCCGTGCGCCACGATGCCAGCGCGCGACGGCCCGCACACGATCGATGTCGCGCGCGCCGCAGGCTCAGCGGCAAGCGTCGCCCTTGGCGAATTCCATGCCGACCAGGCCGCGGATGAAATAGGCGAACCTGGGATCCCAGATCGCGTTGTGCTCCTGGATCAGCGCCTTGTCCACGCGCACGTTCAACAGCGGCACCCAGGGTTGCGGCGCTTGTGCCGCACTGGACGCCAATTCGATCCCGCCCAGCGCGAATGCGCCGGTGCCGGCCCTGAAGCCGCCCCAGGTCCGTGCCGCCGCGGTGAACGCCGCCGGGGTCAGCGCGGTCTGCACTGTCGCTCCCGGCAGCACGCGCAGCCGATAGCGCGAGAACGGCGGATACAAGCCGTACGCGGTGGTGATCAATGCGGCCTGGTCCGCGCTCGCCGCCGCCAGCCGCTGCGGGTAGAACAGACGCATGCCGCGCGGGAATTCGCCGGACAGCGCGGTATCGGCCTCGGAAGTGAAGCTGGCCATCGCCAGCGGCTCGCACGCACGGAACGTCGTCTGCGCGACAGCCTGGTGCAGCGCGACGAACTGTTCGGCCTCGATCGCTGGATTGAGCAGGATCACCAGATCGCCATACGCCGTCTGCCGACGCGCCTGCGGATCGCCGACGGCGGCGACGATGCGGTCCTTGACTGCGGCGAACAACACGCCGCCGCCGAAGCTGTGCCCGATCAGCACCAGGCGGCTCTCCGGCGCGGCGCGGCGCAACTCGGCCAGGCGCGCCAGCACGCCGCGCACGCCCTCCACGCCAGTGGTCAGCCCCAACTCCTTCTTGTCCCGGTACGAGAGCAATTCGAGCAAGCTGTTGTCCGAAGCCTTGGCCTGCCAACCCAGGTAGACGCCGACCACCGCACGCCGCTTGCCCACCGCCAGCACCTGTTCCTGCGCCTGCAGCTGGCGCAGGAAGGCCTTGAAGGCGATGACGTTGCCGTCGCTCTGCGCCGCGTTGTGGTTCCAGCCGTGGATGAACACGACCAGCAGCAGGCGTTGCGGCGGCTGCGCGGCGCTCGCGGCGATCTTGTCGATGACGTTGTCGATCGACGCTGGATCGTAGGGCACGCCCTTCTGGTCGAACTCGACGAAGGCCAGCGCCGGCGCCGGCGCTGGCGCCGTGCCATCCCCATCCAGCACGATGAATTCCGCCGCCTTGCATTCGCTGGCCAGGGGCGAGACCTCTCGGCAGCTCGCCCGCTGCGTCCGTTGCTGGCCGTAACTGGCGCAGCCGGCCAGCAACGCGAACAGCAGTGTCGTTGCCATGACTCGGTTCATGCCGTTCTCCTTGAGTCGCCTCCAGAGGCCGCCGCCAGTGCAGCGCATCCACCGGCACCCGTCCCCACGTCCACATCTCATGATTCAACGCATACCGGGGCCGGTTCCGGCCATCGCACAAGACTTCAGCCCCGCCGCCGCACCTGGTAGACGCCGCACCGGCATGGAGACCGGGAGGCGCACGGCACACAGGCCAAGAGATGTGAAGAATTTGTGCACTGCCGCTTGGCGACCATCCAGAAGCAGAACTATGATCAGAGTCGCAGTCGTAATGTGTGCCTGGGGAAGGCAATCCTGTTTCTTGGGGGGAACACGCAATGAACCGTTTCGTCATGGCCGCTCGTCCGGCCCTGGTTTCGCGCGACATCGTCCTGGCCGCCGTGCTGGCCTGCCTGTGCGTGCTGCACCTGGCCTATTTCCTGCGCAGCGGCGCGAGCGAATGGCATTGGGCGCTGAGCGCGGCCGGCTTGGCCTTGATGGGGATCAAGGCCGGCTTGCGGCCGACGCCGACGGCACGCCCGTCGCTGCGCGGCCTGCGCTCGCGTACGCCGCTGGACTGGGCCGCCATCGCCGGCGGCCTGCTGGTGGTGGCCAGCGCCGCCGCCTGAGCCAGGCCGAAGCACGCCGGCATCGTGCCGGCAAGCGTGAAGCCGGCAAGCGTGAAGTAGGCGCCTGGCTTCCTGGCCAGGCGTTCTGGCCATGTCGTAGACGATCGTCGTGCATCAGCCACGCGGCATCGCCGTTCGCGTCCGCCCCAGGCTCATGCGTAGCGGTCGCTACACCGCGCGGGCAGCGCCGTTTCCCGCCCGCGACGCCAACCGCCGAAACGCCTCGCGCTGGGCGGCATCGACGAACCAGGAGGTGGGCACCATGTCGAACAACATGTCGTTGTGATACAGCAGCAACACCTGCGGGCTCTCGCGATAGCGGATGAAATCGGCCCAGGAACGGCGCGCCCGTCCACCCGACCACGACACCTCCAAGCCATCCTCGTCCCAGGCATAGGTGATGACATGCCGCAGCGTCGCCTGCTGCGCATGCAGGCGCCGCACCTTGCGCGGTATTTTCCACTTGTACAGCAAGGGAAAGCCGATCAGACCGCCGCCGCCCATGCCGACCAGCACGCCGCCGATCAGACTTCGGATGGAATCGGGGCTACCGAATAGCAAGAGCGGCATCCCGACAAGCAGCAGCACCGCCATCAGCATCAATGCACGCCGGAACAGGCGCCCGTGGTGCAAGCGTTGCGCGACAAGATAGTCGTCCACGCTGATGATGCCGCTGATCATGGTTGGCTGGCCCCGTTCGCTGTCATCGGCACAAGCTTATCGGCGTCGGCATGAACGCGCTTGGGCACACAGCATCGCAACGGACTGCGCCTGCGATCGCAACATAGGCGCGGCGCGCTATGCGCCCTCGATCAACTCCATCCAGCCCTGTTCGGCCTGCGCCAGCTGCTGCGCGGTGGCTTCGCGATCGCGGCCGAGCACCGCCATCTTCTCCGCATCGGCGTAGTGCTTGGGATCGGCCAGCTGGCGGTCGAGTTCGGCCAGCGCCGCTTCCAGCTCGCCGACGCGCTTTTCGGCGGCAGCCAGCTTGTGCGGGTTCGGCGGTTTCTTCGCCGGCAGCGGCTTGACCGGCGGCGGCGGAGTCGGCGCGACCTCGGCCATCTTCTGCTTGGTGCCCTGCGCGGCCGGGCGGCTGCGCAGCCACGCCGCGTATTCGTCCAGGTCGCCGGCGAACGGCTCGACCACGCCGTCGGCCACGCGCCAGAAGGTGTCGCAGACCAGGCCGATCAGGTGGCGGTCGTGCGAGACCATCACGATCGCGCCCTCGAAATCGCTCAAGGCCTCGGCCAGCGCCTCGCGCATCTCCAGGTCCAGGTGGTTGGTCGGCTCGTCGAGCAACAGCACGTTCGGCTGCTGCCAGGCGATCAGCGACAGCGCCAGGCGCGCGCGCTCGCCGCCGGAGAAGCCGTCCACCACTTCGAACGCGCGGTCGCCGGGGAAATTCCACTTGCCGAGGAAATCGCGGAACGCCTGGATCGACGCGTCCGGCGAGATCTCGCGGAAATGGTCGATCGGCGACTGCCCTTCGTGCAGCGACTCCACCGTGTGCTGGGCGAAGTAACCGATGCGCAGGTCCGGATGCGCGCTGCGCTCGCCGCTGAGCAGCGGGATCTCGCCGACCAGGCTCTTGACCAGGGTCGACTTGCCGGCGCCGTTGGGGCCGAGCAGGCCGATGCGGTCGCCCGCCTCCAGGCCGAACCCGGCCTGGCGCAGGATCACCTCGCTGCCGTAGCCGCAGTCGGCATGGTTGAGCCGGATCAGCGAATGCGGCAGGCGGTTGGGCTGGGCGAACTCGATGCGGAACTCGCGCTCGGCGCGCACCGCCTCGGTGCCGGCCATCTTCGCCAGCCGCTTCATCCGGCTCTGCGCCTGGCTGGCCTTGCTGGCCTGGGCCTTGAAGCGGTCGATGAAGCTCTGCAGGTGGGCGCGCTCGGCCTGTTCCTTGTCGTGCGCGATCTGTTGCTGGCGCAGCTGCTCGGTGCGCTGGCGCTCGAAATCGGTATAGCCGCCGACGTACAGCTTGGCGCCGCCGCCGTGCAAATGCAGGGTGTGGGTGGCGACGTTGTCGAGGAATTCGCGGTCATGGCTGATCAGCAGCAGCGTGCCCGGGTACTTCAGCAGCCACTGCTCCAGCCACAGCACTGCGTCCATGTCCAAATGGTTGGTCGGCTCGTCGAGCAGCAGCAGGTCCGAGGGCATCATCAGCGCCCGTGCCAGGTTCAGCCGCACCCGCCAGCCGCCGGAGAAGTCCTTGACCGGGCGCGAATGCGTCGCCGCCGGGAAGCCCAGGCCGTGCAGCAGCTTGCCGGCACGCGCGGTGCCGTCGTAGCCGCCGACCTCTTCCAGGCGCACGTGCGCCGCGGCGACCGCCTCCCAATCCTCCGCGGCCAGTGCATCGGCCTCGGCCTGCAGCGCCGCGGCCACCTCGGTATCGCCGCCGAGCACGAAGTCCAGCGCCGGATCCGGCAGCGACGGGGTTTCCTGGGCGACGCTGGCGGTGCGCAGCTTGCCGGGCAGTTCCACATCGCCCTTGTCCGCCTCCAGCTCGCCGCGGATCGCCGCGAACAGGCTGGACTTGCCGGTGCCGTTGCGCCCGACCACGCCGACGCGGTAGCCGGCATGCAGGGTCAGATCGACGTTGGACAACAGCAGCCGCTCGCCGCGGCGCATGGCGAAGTTTCTGAGGGAAATCACGGGATGGGGGGCACTCGACGTTCGAGGCGGCAGTGTATCCGCTTCGTCCCGGATGGCCCACCCCGGATCCGGGCCGCGGCCGGCCATCGGACCCCGCTGCGCGGGCCTCGGATCGGGACCCGTCCGGCACCCGGCAACTGGATCCAATACCGTTTTTGTATACGCGGCCAGATGAAAAAAATATTTCAATCGGGGCGATTCATTGCTGCACTGCAGCATGCCGCACCTGCCCTCCGGGCACTCAGACCCACGCCATTCCCCCAGCCACTGGAGTCTCCGTACGATGAAGCACCGCCCGCTCCCCCTGGCCAGCGCCATCCTGCTCGCCCTCGCCTCCGGCACCGGCTTCGCCCAGCAAGACCAGGCACCCAAGACCCTGGACAACATCATCGTCACCGGCACCCGCATCGCCGACCGCACGGTGGCCGAGTCGCAATCGCCGATCGACATCATCGGCCCCGAATCGCTGCAGGCGACCGGCGCCAGCGACCTGGGCAGCGCCCTGGGCAAACTGCTGCCATCGCTGAATTTCCCACGCCCGGCGATCAACGACGGCAACGACGCACTGCGCCCGGCGACCCTGCGCGGCCTGTCCCCCGACGCGGTGCTGGTGCTGGTGGACGGCAAGCGCTACCACACCACCTCGCTGGTCAACTACAACCCGTCGGTCGGCCGCGGCTCGGCGCCCGCCGATCTCAATTCGATCCCGATGTCGGCGATCGCGCGCATCGAGGTGCTGCGCGACGGCGCCTCGGCGCAGTACGGGTCCGATGCGATCGCCGGGGTGATCAACATCGTGCTCAAGCACGGCGCCAAGCCCGGCAGCAACAGCGTCTCGGTCAACGGCGGCATCATGGACAAGGGCGACGGCGCGCAGAACGGCGTGGACGGCTCGTACGGCCTGGCCTTCGGCGGTGCGAACGACGGCGAAGCGCCCGGCTGGGTGCGGCTGTCCTGGAACTACCAGAACGCCATGAACACCAACCGCGCCGAGAACGCCGACAAGGCCACCACCGTGGCCGGCGCCGACAATCCCAGCGGCATTCCGTACCAGCGCTACGGCGACCCCGCGGTCAAGACCTACCAGGGCCTGCTCAGCTTCGGCTATGCGCTGACCCCGCGCATCGACCTGTACGGCTACGCCAACTTCAGCCGCCGCGAGGTGGTGTCCAACGGCTACTACCGCGCCTGGGACAACAGCGACCGCAACGTGCAGGCGATCTACCCCAACGGCTTCCTGCCGCAGATCTACAACCCGTCCAACGACCGCGCCGCGGTGCTCGGCCTCAAGGGCAGCACCGACAGCGACTGGACCTGGGACGTCTCCGCCGACTACGGCGAGAACGACGTGACCTTCAACCTGCTCAACACCATCAACACCAATCTGTACTGGACCACCGGTGCCTCGCCCACCCGCTTCAATGCCGGCGGTTTCCGCAACCGGCAGGGCGTGCTCAATGCGGACTTCAGCAAGTCCTTCGACTGGGGCCTGGCCTATCCGGTCAACCTGGCCTTCGGTGCCGAATACCGGCAGGACAAGTACGCGGTCAACGCCGGCTCGCCGGACTCGTATTTCTTCGACCCGACCACGCTCAACCCCGACACCGGCAGTGCCTATCCGGGCGGCTCGCAGGTGTTCCCGGGCCTGTCGCCGGCGGTGGCCGGCGACTTCGAGCGGCACAGCAAGGCGGTCTATGCCGACCTGGAGGCCGACCTGACCGAGAAACTCTCCGGCGGCCTGGCCGCGCGCTACGAGGACTACAGCGATGCCGGCTCCACCCGCTCCGGCAAGCTGTCGGCGCGCTACCAGCTCAGCGACGCCTTCGCCCTGCGCGGCACCGTCTCCAATGGCTTCCGCGCGCCCTCGCTGGCGCAGCAGAACTACGCCTCGGTGGTGACCCTGCTGCAGAACGGGCAACTGACCCAGATCGGCACCTACCGCACCTCCGACCCGGTGGCCATCGCGCTCGGCGCCAAGCCGCTGACCCCGGAAAAATCCAGCAACTACAGCATCGGCGCGGTATGGCAGGCCGGCACCGCCTTCAGCTCCACCCTGGACCTGTACCAGATCCGCATCTGGGACCAGATCCTGTATTCGGACCAGCTGTCGCTGGAGGTGCCGATCGGGCAGGTCACCGCGGTGCAGTTCTTCGTCAACGGCGCCACCACCCGTACCCGCGGCGTCGACTGGGTGAACAACTATCTGCTCGATCTGGAGCAGGCCGGCACGCTCAACCTGAGCCTCAGCGCCAACTACAACAAGACCGAGATCCTGGAAGTCTCCGATCCCAACTTCCGGCGCGCCAGCCAGGGCCTGCTGACCGATGCCACCCCGCGCACCAAGTACGTGCTCAGTGCCGAATGGAACCGCGCCGGCTGGAGCGTGCGCGGCGACGCCACCCGCTACGGCGCGGTCACCCGCCGCGGCGACAACGCCGACGGTAGCCAGGACCAGAGCTTCGCCGCACGCTGGCTGTTGAACGTGTCCACCAGCTACACCTGGCGCGACCTCACCTTCAGCGTCGGCGCGGACAACCTCACCAACCAGTACCCGACCCGGTCGGCACCGAACAACATCTACGAAGACCGCCCCAGCGGCCTGCAGTACTCGTCGCTATCCCCGTTCGGCTTCAATGGCCGCTACTGGTTCGGCCGGGTGAGCTACCGCTTCTAGGCAACCTCCAGGCCAGCCGTACTGCCGCACCCGGCACAGGCCGCTCCGCCGCAGGGCGCGGGCGGCCTGTGCCATTGGGGCGAGCCGCCATTCCACTTAGAACCGAAAAGCATAAGAACATGCTGAGACATGCTGCGCTGCGGCGCGATTGTTAAATAATAATAACGATCCCCGGGGCAGGCCCGCATGGCCGGCGTCGCACAGCGACCGCCCCCCTTTGCCGTTTCGGCATCTGTTGGAGTTTTCCATGAACCGTCCTTTGTCCCTGTTGGCGAGCGCCGTGCTCGCCGCCCTCGCCGCCCCTCCGGTGCTGGCCCAGACCACCACCGCCACCCCGAGCACGCTCGACACCGTCATCGTCACCGGCACCCGGGTCAGCGACCGCACCGTGGCCGAGTCGCAGTCGCCGATCGACATCATCAGCAGCGAAGCGCTGCAGTCCACCGGCACCTCCGAGCTGGCCACCGCGCTGTCGCGCGTGCTGCCCTCGCTGAACTTCCCGCGCCCGGCGCTGACCGACGGCACCAGCGGCATCCGTCCGGCGCAGCTGCGCGGGCTGTCGCCGGACCAGGTGCTGGTGCTGGTCAACGGCAAGCGCCGCCACACGTCCGCACAGATCAACGTCAACGGCAGCATCGGCCGCGGCGCCTCGGCGGTGGACATCAACGCGATCCCGATCGCGGCGATCGAGCGCGTGGAAGTGCTGCGCGACGGCGCCTCGGCGCAGTACGGCTCCGACGCCATCGCCGGGGTGATCAACATCGTGCTGAAGGGCTCGAGCGAAGGCGGCAGCCTGGCGATCGACCACGGCCAGTACTCGGCCGGCGACGGCGCCAAGTCGCAGCTCTCCGGCGATACCGGGGTCGGCTTCGGCGACGGCCGCGGCAGCCTGCATGTGGCCGGCCAGATCAGCCAGCAGGACGAAACCAACCGCGCCGGCCCGTACCAGGGCAGCGCGCCGAACACCGGCAACTACCCGGGCATCGGCGAAACCACCTTCGTCTACGGCGATCCGCAGGTCGATGCGACCGCGGTCTCGGCCAACGGCGAGTTCCGCTTCAGCGACCGCGTCACCGGCTACGCCACCGCCATCGCCAGCAACCGCGACATCACCTCGTTCGCGTTCTACCGCTCGCGCAACCACAACGGGCAGAGCGCGCTGCTGGCGCAGACCTACCCCGACGGTTACGTGCCGGAGATCGAGCAGTACTCCAAGGACCGCTCGCTGGTGGCCGGGCTCAAGGGCAGCACCGAAGGCGGCTTCGGCTGGGACGTGAGCTACAACTACGGCTACAACAAGATCGACTTCAACACCCGCAACAGCATCAACTACAGCCTCGGCAGCGACAGCCCGAGCAGCTTCCACGACGGCGCGCTGGAGTACACCCAGAACATCGTCAATGCCGATTTCACCCAGCCGCTGGAATGGGGTCTGGCCTATCCGGTGACGCTGTCCTTCGGCGCCGAATACCGCCAGGAGAAGTGGAACCAGTCGCCGGGCGAACTGGCCTCCTACACCGGCACCACCGGCGGCGCGCAGGGCTTCGCCGGCTTCTCGCCGGCCAATGCCGTGCATTCGGACCGCCACAACTACGCGGTCTACGCCGGGCTGGAAGCCGACTTCACCGACAAGTTCTCCGCCGGCCTCACCGGCCGCTACGAGGACTACTCGGACTTCGGCAGCAAGAGCTCGGGCAAGCTGTCGGCGCGCTACGCGTTCACCGACAAGGTCGCCCTGCGCGGCACCGTGGCCAGCGGCTTCCGCGCGCCGTCGCTGGCGCAGCAGCAGTACCAGGCGGTGACCAGCAGCTACATCAACGGCAGCTTCTTCGAATCGGGCACCTTCCCGGTGGACAGCGCCGTGGCCCAGGCGCTGGGCGCCGCGCCGCTGAAGGCGGAGACCTCGCTGTCCTACAGCCTGGGCCTGGTGCTGCAGCCGGTCGAGCGCCTGTACGTGACCCTGGACGCGTACCAGATCAAGATCGACGACCGCATCCTGCTGTCCTCCAACCTCAACGACGCCGCCGTGCTCGCGCAGTTGCAGAGCCTGGGCTATTCCAACGTCACCAGCGTGCGCTACTTCAGCAATGCGGCCGACACCCGCACCCGCGGCGTCGACCTGGTCGGCACCTACACGATCCCGTTCGCGGCCAGCTCGCTGGACCTCACCGCCAGCTACGGCTACAGCAAGACCGAGATCACCCATGCGGTGGAGCAGCCGCAGGCGCTGGTGGACATCGGCTCGACCCAGACCACCCTGGGCCGCGACGAGATCGGGCGCCTGGAGGACAGCTTCCCGAAGGACAAGATCATCCTCAGCGGCACCTGGAAGCTGCAGCATTGGGACCTCAACCTGGCCGCCACCCGCTACGGCGATTTCACCGTGCGCAACTCGGCCAGCGCCGCGCGCGACCAGACCTACGACGCGAGCTGGGTGGTGGACGCCTCGGCCAGCTTCAAGCCCAGCGACAACTGGACACTGACCCTGGGCGCCGACAACCTGCTCGACCAGTACCCGGACAAGACCACCAATCTGGTCAACTCCACCTACGGCATGCTGCCCTACAGCAACTACTCGCCGTACGGTTTCAACGGCGCCTACGTATATGGGCGGATCAACTACCGCTGGTGATCGCGGGGGTCGCGTCGCTGCATGCGGCGCGATCCGTGAACTGGACCACACCCCAAAGGCCCCGCAACGCGGGGCCTTCGTTTTTGTCTACGACCTCGATAAAAGGCGGCATCGATTCTGCCGCAAGTGCCGCAGCGGTCGTTGCAAATGCAACCACGCGCACGGGTTTAACAGAACATTGACACACCCGACATATGCCGGTAACCCATGGCCGCAGCCGCAACATTCGCCATATGCGCAACACCCGGGAGGGGGTGATGGCGAATGCGGCGGCGCCGACTCTTCCCCCATCCTGGAGCCGTCCCGCCAATGACCCGCACGTTCAGCCCTCTCGCCACTGCCGTCGCCCTCGCCCTGGCCACATCCGCCGCGCCTGCGCTCGCGCAGAGTTCCTCCTCCAGCGCACAAACGCTGGATACCGTGATCGTCACCGGCACCCGCGTGGCCGACCGCACCGTCGCCGAATCGGCCTCGCCGATCGACATCATCTCGCCGGAAATGCTGCAGTCCACCGGTACCACCGAACTGGCCACCGCGCTGTCACGCGCGGTGCCGTCGCTGAACTTCCCGCGCCCGGCGATCACCGACGGCTCCGACGCGGTGCGCCCGGCGCAGCTGCGCGGACTTTCGCCCGACCAGGTGCTGGTGCTGGTCAACGGCAAGCGCTACCACACCACCGCGCTGGTCAACCTCAATGGTGCGCAGGGCCGCGGCTCGTCGCCGGCCGACCTCAACACCATTCCGATCGCCGCGGTCGAACGCATCGAAGTGCTGCGCGACGGCGCCTCGGCGCAATACGGCTCCGACGCCATCGCCGGGGTCATCAACATCGTGCTCAAGGGCAGCGGCGAAGGCGGCAGCATCGCCGCGCGCTACGGCAAGTACAGCGCCGGCGACGGCGAGCAGTACCAGTTGTCCGGCGACGCCGGGGTCAAGTTCGGCGAGAACGGCAGCGTGCATTTCGCCGCGCAGGCCGGCCACCAGGACCAGACCGACCGCGCCAAGCCGTACCAGGGCGAAGTGCAGCAGCGCTACGGCGACCCGGACATCGACCAGGGCGCGTTCTCCTACAACGGCCAGTACAGCCCGGCCGAGTACCTGACCTTCTATTCCTACGGCATGCTCAGCCGCCGCGAAGTGCTGTCCAACGGCTACTTCCGCTGGTCCGGCGACAACCGCAACCGCCCGGAGATCTATCCCGGCGGCTTCCTGCCGCAGATCTACAACGTCAGCAAGGACGTGTCCTGGGTCGGCGGCTTCAAGGCCAGCACCGAGGGCGGGCTGGGCATCGACATCAGCTACAACTACGGCCGCAACAACCTCAGCTTCGAGGTCAAGAACAGCCTCAACAACAGCCTGGGCACCACCAGTCCGACCGATTTCTATGCCGGCACCCTGGAAGTCACCCAGAACCTGCTCAATGCCGACTTCACCAAATCGTTGGAGGTTGGCCTGGCCTATCCGGTCACGCTGGCCTTCGGCGGCGAGTGGCGCGGCGAGAAGTTCAACGAATCGCCGGGCGATGCGGCCTCCTACGTCAACGGCGGCGTGCCGTCGGCCAACGGCAGCCTGCTGCCGGGCGCGCAGGTGTTCGCCGGCTTCAAGCCCAGCGACTCCGGCCACTACGACCGCAACAGCTACTCGGCCTACGTGGACCTGGAAGGCGACATCACCGACAAGTTCTCCGCCGGCCTGGCTGGGCGCTACGAGAACTACAGCGATTTCGGCGACACCAGCACCGGCAAGCTGTCGCTGCGCTACGCGTTCACCGACAAGATCGCGCTGCGCGCCACCGCCTCCACCGGGTTCCGCGCGCCGTCGCTGCAACAGCAGTATTTCCAGTCCATCGCCACCAACTTCATCAACGTCACCCAGCCCGACGGCAGCATCACCGCCACGCCGTTCGAGATCGGCACCTTCCGCACCGACAATCCGGCCGCGGTCGCGCTCGGCGCCGAACCGCTGAAGGCGGAGAAGTCGAAGAACTACGGCCTGGGCCTGGTACTGCAGCCGGTCGATGCGCTGTACGTCACCGTCGACGCCTATCGCATCGACATCGACGACCGCATCGTGCTGTCGGAAAACCTGACCTCCACCGCGGTGCGCAACTACCTGCAGGCCAACGGTTATGCCGGCATCGGCGGCGGCCGCTACTTCACCAACGCGATCGACACCAAGACCCAGGGCATCGACGCGGTCGGCACCTACAAGATCGCATTGAGCGACAGCAATCTGGACCTGACCGCCGGCTACAACTACAACAAGACCGAGATCGAGAAGATCGCCGAAAACCCGGCGGTGCTGGAGGCGATCGACCCGACCGCGGTGCGCATCGGCCGCGCCGAGATCGGCCGCATCACCAAGGGCGCGCCGCGCGACAAGTTCTTCCTGAGCAGCGTCTGGGCGCCGGGCAACTGGACGTTCACCGCCACCGCCACGCGCTGGGGCGAGTTCACCGACTTCGGCACCACCGCCGCGGCCGACCAGACCTATGCGGCGAAGTGGACGCTGGATCTGGCCGCCAGCTACAAGCTGGGCAACTGGGACTTCACCATCGGCGGCGACAACGTGCTCAACGAATATCCCGACCAGTCGCGTGCCGGCGCCGGTACCCGCACCTACCTGCCTTACAGCACCTCCTCGCCGTTCGGGTTCAACGGCGCACTCGCCTACGCCAACGTCAACTACAAATGGTGATGCGCGCGCGGCGCTGACCGATGCGAAAAAAGCCCCGGTCCGCCGGGGCTTTTTTATGGTGTGCCACGCGCAGGCGGCGATCGCCAGTTAATCGGCACACAACGGCTACCGATTAACGTTAGCGAATAGCACAAATCAAGAACTGCAGGAAGTTACTTCTGTAGACAATCGTGCAATCCCTAAACTATCAACGGCATATCGCTGCACGCCGTGTATCTACCGCATATTTGTCAACAGCTGGCCTCTGCGACTCGCGTAAGGTGGAACCGCCTGAACGGCAGGCGATAGACCCTTAGCAGGGGAAGGAAAAGCTATGGAATGGAATATGTCGAAAATCGCGGCGCTGGCGTCGGGCATCTTGCTGTGCTCGGCGTTTGCAACAGCCGCTCATGCGCAGAGCTGCTGCCCCACCGGGGGCGGTAGCCAGATCGCCAGGCAAGGCTTCGGCGAAAGTGCACCGGCCGCAACCGATCTGTCGGCGAACGCGACCGTGAGCATCTACCAGTTCGAGCGCAACGGGGTGACCTACCTGCAGATCAACGACGCGAATGGGCAGGTGCGTGGCGCGATCGGACGCATTGAAAACACCGCCTGGGTGACGCCGATGGGCAAGGACGTGGATCGGGTCAGCATCGTCGAAGCACTGGACCAGAGTCGCGGCACCGTGGTCTACGATGCGCGCTACTTCACCGTGCAACGAGCCAGCACCACCAGCGGCGACGCGTGGACCGTCACCATCAAGAAGTGACGGGGCGCCGCTCCGACGGTTCGGAGACAAGGAAGCTGATCTTCAGCTCATGGCGGCGCCGACAGGTGCCGTCGTGGGCTTTCAGCCGGCTCGCCAACTCCCACTCGATCTCGTCCACGCGCTTGTCCGCTGCGTTCCTGGCGACCAGCAGCTGCGGATCGGCGGCGATCGTCACTACCAGACCGCGCCGGCCACGCGCTTTCCACACCCGCGCCGCGATCCGATGGCGGCTGCCGCTGGGCAGCACCTCCATCGCATTGAGCACGCAGCGGTATGCCGCCAACTGCAGGCCGATCGACACCTGCCGCGATTCGCCGCGCAACCGCGTCTCCACCTCGGTGTCGCAGGCATTGGCGAAGGCGATGGAACTCAGTGCGCCGTATAACCCGTGGGTTTCGATGTCCAGCGGATACAGCGCGGCGACGTAGTCGTCCATCAGCTGCGCCTGGATCACCCCGGTGCGGTTCATTTCCATGGCCGCAGCGTAATGGCCGCGCTCTTTCAGCGAGGAAGCGATGTCGCGGCGCAGCTTGTTGAGGTGGGTATGGATATCGGTGTACTCGATCACCCGGTTGCGCAGCGTGCGCTCGGCCGACATGTAGCTGGCCTGCGCCACCTGCAGCGCCTGCTGCTCGGCATAGCCGAAGTGCCGCGCCTGGCGGAAGGCGCTGGAAATCTTCACCCCCAGCACGAACAGCAGGGTCGCCGCGAACGCGATCAGCATCTGCACGTCGAACGTCTGCTGGTCGTAGGCACCCGCATAGTTCGAGCGCGGCAGCGACATCGCGACCGCCAGATTGGCCAGCACCACGCCGACCGCCGATCCACGCCAGCCATACGACAGCGTGAGCCAGGCGCCCGGTACCAACAACATGAGCAGGATGAACTGGTGCAGCAACCCCGGTGTCCGCATCGCCAGCGCAAAGATGCCGGCCACGGCGAGGACCGCGATCGCCGAGTCGCGCAGCAATTTTCTGGACAAGGATTTGTCGGCCTTGCGATGCAGCCACAGCAAGGTCGGCAGGAAGAACATCAGGATGCCCAGATAGCTACCGATCCAGTACCTGACGCTGGTTTCCAGGGTGAGGAAGGCGGCAGGCCCGTCCAACATCGCGTTGACCGCCTTGTTGACCAGCAAGCCCCACAGTCCCAAGCCCAGCGCGAGCAACGGCAACCAGCGCTGCACCGCCGACGAAGCGGGAAAACGGTTGCGAAAAGCCCATGGCAGCAACGCGAACAACGGCGCCGCCAGGAACGGACTCAGGTACGCCCATAGCTCGCTGACCCCGTTGTGGTTGGCCATCGGCAAGCGCATCGTCAACAACGCGGCGGCATCGCCCAGGAACACATAGGGCCAGAACCGGTACGGCAGGAACAGCAATGCCGCCGCGCGCACGCCAGCCGGAAGGAACCATTGGTCCATCGACCAGTGCCAGACGAACACGTAGAGCGCGCAATAGACCGCGCTCAGAAGGATGCCGCCAGCGAATTTTTTCAGTGTAGCCATGCCACCTTGATCCTTGGCAGGGGGTGCCCAATTGGCGCAAACATACAGCACGGCGCAAGCGCGCACAGTAGACAGTTTGCGCGGTGCAATACGGCGGCAACGCCTTGCGCGGCGGGGGTTTGCGGGGATTTCGGAGATGCTGGGACCGGCATCTCATTCGACGCGACCCCAGACCCGCGCAATTTTGCCGGTTTCGCGTATCACGCGGGCGTGAGAGTGCCGCCACCATTGGGCTTGCAGCGTATGACGCGAGCGCCTGCATTGGCGCGGTATCGCGATGTCGGTGTTTTGTCGGAGCGGCGCGGCTTGACTAGAATCAGACGGAGCGGCCGACTCTCGGCAGAGGCGGCGGAACGCGGGGAAATGGGAACGCGACGCATGTCTAGCCGAAGCCGCCCGACCCGACCTTGCCTGACACGCTCTGCATCGCCCTCGTGCAGCGCAGATCGTGCTGGCTACCGCCCCCCCCCCCAGGCACGGTCGTGCGACATCGTCGCTCGATAACCAGGAGCGGCCTTCCGATGCGCAAATCGGTTGCATGACGCGAATCCGGTCACCGCGTCATGAAGCGCCCGACAAGCATCGCCCCCGCATGAAGCCAACGCCCTGATTTGCCGATAAAAGCCGCATCGGCCACACTCCTTGCAATCTTGTTCCGCGAATCTGCATGCATCACGACACCAGTCTCATCGACATCATCGCGGTCGGGCTCGCCCTCGCCTTCGTCCTCGGCGCCCTCGCCCACCGCATCAAGCTCTCGCCGCTGGTCGGCTATCTGGTGGCCGGCATCTGCGTCGGCCCGTTCACTCCCGGCTTCGTCGCCGACCAGGCGTTGGCCAACCAGTTGTCGGAACTGGGGGTGATGCTGCTGATGTTCGGCGTGGGCCTGCATTTCTCGCTCGAAGATCTGATGGAAGTGAAGTGGATCGCGATCCCCGGCGCGCTGGCGCAGATCGCGGTCGCCACCCTGCTCGGCTGGGGGCTGGCCTGGAGCATGGGCTGGCCGACCCTGCACGGGCTCGTGTTCGGCCTGGCGCTGTCGGTGGCCAGCACCGTGGTGCTGCTGCGCGCGATGGAGGAACGGCGCTTGCTGGAAACCCTGCGCGGACGCATCGCGGTGGGCTGGCTGATCGTCGAGGATCTGGTGATGGTGCTGGCGCTGGTGCTGCTGCCGGCATTGGCCGACGCGCTCGGCGGCAAGGGCGCCGGCACCGGCGCGATCCTCGGTGCGCTGGGCATCACCCTGCTGAAGATGGCCGCGTTCGTGGTGGTGATGCTGGTGGTCGGGCGCCGCGCGATCCCGTGGGTGCTGGAGAAGGTCGCCGCGACCGGCTCGCGCGAGTTGTTCACGCTGTCGGTGCTGGCGATCGCGCTGGGCGTGGCGTTCGGCTCGGCCACCCTGTTCGGAGTGTCGTTCGCACTGGGCGCGTTCTTCGCCGGCATGCTGCTGAAGGAATCGGAGCTCAGCCACAAGGCGGCCAGCGATTCGCTGCCGCTGCGCGATGCGTTCGCGGTGCTGTTCTTCGTCTCGGTCGGCATGCTGTTCGACCCGCACATCCTGCTCGAGCATCCGTGGCAGGTGCTGGCCACGTTCCTGACCATCACCGTCGGCAAGTCGCTGGCCGCATTCGTGATCGTGCGCGCGTTTGGCCATCCCACCGGCATCGCCCTGACCATCTCCACCAGCCTGGCGCAGATCGGCGAGTTCTCCTTCATCCTGGCCGGGCTCGGGGTGAGCCTGGCGATCCTGCCCGAGACCGGGCGCGACCTGATCCTGGCCGGTGCGCTGCTGTCGATCATCGCCAACCCGCTGCTGTTCACCTGGCTGGACCGCTGGCAGGCCCGACAGGCGGTGGAAGCGCCGGTGACGCTGGAGGTGGAACTGCCGCCGGGGCCGTCGCTGGATCTGGTCGACCACGCCATCGTGATCGGCTACGGCCGGGTCGGCAGCACCCTGGCCGCGGTGCTGCGCGAACGCGGCGTGCCGGTGCTGGTGATCGACGACAACCGCGAGCACGTGGAACGCGCGCATGCCGACGGCATTCCCGGCATCCGCGGCAGCGCCGCCGCCGACCGGGTGCTGGCCGAGGCGCATCCGGAAAAGGCCAAGATCGCGATCCTGGCGATCCCGCAGCCGCTGGAGGCCGGCGAGGCGCTGGCCAAGCTGCGCGCGCTGAATCCGGGGCTGACCCTGCTGGCGCGCGCGCACAGCGATGCCGAGGTCAAGCATCTGCTCGAACACGGCGCCGACGGCACGGTGATGGCCGAGCGCGAACTGGCCTATTCGCTGGCCGAGATGGTGATGGCGACGCCGCCATACCGCGCCATGCGCACCGCGCCGGGCTGAAACGCGCACGCCGTTCGTTTGAAGAAGACCCGCGCGGGCATCCGCGCGGCGCGGCGTGCCGCACGCATGTCGGCGCGCACAAAAAGCGTCTACACGAATGCAGCGGCAGCGGCACAAGACCTACTTGATAATCATTATCGTTTAAGCCAGGATTGCAGCCCCTTCCCAGCCCCGCTCGCCCACCCCCATGGCTTGCAAGATCGGGTTGCTCAATTCGGTGCCCAGCCCGTTGCTGTGCGAGATGTTCGGCCACCTCGGCTACGACTTCGCGGTGCTCGACCTGGAGCACGTGCTGCGCTCGCCGGCGGAACTGGAACACGCGATCCGCGCCTGCGAACTGGGCGGCTGCGAAGCCTGGGTGCGCGTGCCCGAGGTCGACGCCAAGCTGATCGGCCGGGTGCTCGACGCCGGCGCGCGCGGCGTGGTGCTGGCCGGGCTGGACAGCGCGGAGCAGGCCGAGCGCGCGGTCGCTGCCGCGCATTTTCCGCCGCACGGCCGGCGCGGCATCTGCGGCGGCCGCGTCACCGGCTTCGGCAGCCTCGCGCTGGCCGACTACATCGAACGCACCCGGCACACGCTGCGGGTGGTGCCGATGATCGAAAGCGCCGCCGGCGTGCGCGCCCTGCCGCAGATCCTGCAGGTACCGGGGGTGTCGCTGGTGATGGAGGGCGCGCTCGATCTGGCGCTGGACCTGGGCGTCGGCCCGCAACCGACCCATCCGCAGGTGTGGGCGCAGCTGCTGGCGATCGCCGCGGCCTGCCGCGACGCCGGCATCCCGTTCTGCCCCAATCCGCGCGACGCGGCACAACGCCGGCACTGGCTGGCGCAGGCGGACCTGCAGTGGCTGTTCGCCGGCGAAGACCGCGCGCTGCTGCAATCCGCGCTGCGCCAGCACGCCGCCGACCTGCGCGCGCCTTGATCTTTCTTTCTCCGGAGTCTTCGCCTTGATCGTTTCGCTTTCCCCCTCGTTGCTGACCCTCGCCGTCGGCCTCGCCCTGCTCGCGCCGTCCGCGGCCATCGCCCAGGAAGCGCAGGACCCACAGGACGCGGCGGCGCGGATCCGCCAGTTGGATACCGTGCAGGTGCAGGGCAGCCTGCTCGGCCGCTCCACCGTGCAGGACGTGCAGCATTACGCCGGCAGCCGCCAGGTGATCGACAGCGCGCAGCTGCGCAACGGCGCCAACCGCTCGCTGGACGACGCGCTGCAGCGCGTGCCCGGGATCAAGGTGTTCGACGAGACCGGCACCGGCGCGCTGCCGCAGATCATGCTGCGCGGCCTGTACGAAAGCCGCAGCGGCCGTGTGCAGGTGCTCGAGGACGGCATTCCGCTGGCCCTGGCGCCGTACGGGCAGACCAGCCTGTCGCTGTTCCCGGTCGGCCTGAACCAGGTCGACCGCATCGACATCGTGCGCGGCGGCGCGGCGGTGCAGTACGGCCCCAACAACGTCGGCGGCGTGATCAACCTGATCAGTCCGGACATCCCCACGACCTGGACCACCACGCTGGGACAAAAAGTCACCGCCGGCGGCGCCGGGCACTACCTGGGCGACACCGCGATCAGCACGGGCGGCTACGCCAGCGATACGTTCGGCCTGCAACTGGACGCGAACTGGACCAAGGGCGAGTACTGGCGCGAGCACAGCGACACCGACATCAAGAACCTGCGCCTGCGCGCCGAATGGTGGCTGGCGCCGGACAAGCTGCTCAAGGCCAGCGTGCAGCGCTACGTGGCCGACATGGACATGGCCGGCGCCTTGTCGACCGCCGACTATCTGCGCGACCCGCGCCAGTCGACACGGCCGCTGGACGCATTCACCGGCCGCACCACGCGCGCCTCGCTGGTCTACCAACAGGACTTCGGCGACCTGGGGCCCTTCCAGGACCTGCGCCTGGACTGGAGCAACTTCAGCGCGCGCAGCAGCCGCAACTTCGTCGTCGGCATGCGCTCGGCGTCCAGCGAGACCTGGCGTGCGGATCTGCCGCCGCAATTGCGACAGAGCGCGCCGCGCGATTTCAAGGTCTACGGCAGCGAGCCGCGGCTGAGCTGGAAGATGGACTCCGGTGCGGTGAGCCAGCAGTGGACCGTCGGCGCGCGCGCGATCAGCGAGGACATCGACTTCCTGGTCGGCAACACGCGGCTGAGCGACGGGCTGTACACCCTGGTGCGCGACTGGCGCTTCAAGGACCGCGGCGCCGCCGCTTACGTCAGCGATGCGATCGGGCTGGCCGACGACCGCGTCACCATCACCCCCGGGCTGCGCTACGAGCGGGTGGATGCGCGCTATTACAACCTCGCCAGCGGTGCCAGCACGCGCAACAAGACCAGCGATGTGTTGCCCGGCCTGACCCTGGGCTTCCAGGCCACGCCGCAGTGGTACCTGTACGCCGACGGGCAGCGCTCCCTGCGCGCGCCGCAGGTCACCCAGATCATCTTCGGCGACAATCTAGACGCCGAACTGGCCTGGAACTACGAGGCCGGCGCACGCTACCAGCCCAACGACCGCACCCGCGTGCAGTTCGGCGGCTACCTGATCGATTTCGACCAGCAGATCCAGCTCGACAACACCACCCGCACCTACCGCAACCTTGGCAAGACCCGCCACCAGGGCGGGGAGGTGGAACTGCAATGGAGTCCGGCGCAGCTGCGTGCGCTGACCCTCAACGCCGGTTACGCCTATTTGGATGCACGCCAGGAATCGGGCGCCTACGACGGCAAGCTGGTGCCCTACACCTCGCGTAACCAGCTCACGCTCGGCGCGTCCTACCAGCCCGGTCACACCACGGTCGCAGTGTCCAGCTATTACTTCAGCCGCGCCTTCAGCGATGCCGCCAACAGCGTGCAGGAAAATGCGATCGGCTCGGTCGGCGAATTGCCGGCGTACTGGGTCTGGAACGCGCAGCTGAGCCAGGTGCTCAGCGAGCGCGACAGCGGCAAGCTCAGCGCCTCGTTGGCAGTGAACAACCTGTTCGACCGCAAGTACTGGTACCGCGGCATCGACACCAGTCCGTGGGGCCGGCAGCCGGCGCCGGGCCGCAGCGTCACCCTCGGCCTGGAATACCGCTTCTGATCGCCGCTGCCGTCGAACGACGACGGTAGCGTTCGCAACACCGCGCGCCTCCTGGCGCGCCGCCGCCCGCGGGAGACGCGGGCCTTCAAGGCGAACGCGGCCGCGTTCGCCACGCACCCAGCGCGCGCCCGATGCGTGCGCCAGGCAGTCCCTTTGGCGCCGCAGCCGCGGCCTTGTGCTCCCCGTGTCCGCAGATCGCGGCCGCGCGCGCCGTCGCGTGCGTCCATCCCCGTCTTCCGAACGAGAACCGATCATGACCCCGCATGACGCTCCCCTGCTGATCCTGAGCCACGTCTGCCATCCGGCGGTGACCGATGGCTTCGTCCCCGCCGCGCAGCGCCTGGGCGTGCCGGTGCTGCTGCTGAGCGACCACCGCCACGACCACCTGGCGCACTTCCGCCGGCATCCACCCGCGGTGCCGTTGCAGATCCTGGAGTGCGACGTGTTCAATCCGCTCGGCGTGCTCGACCTGCTCAGCACCCTGCAAGTGCAACCGCGCGCGGTGTTCAGCAACAGCGATCATCTGCAGACCAGCGCCGCGCTGGTCGCCGCCGCGCTGGACCTGCCGGGCAAGGACTGGCAGATCTGCTATGCCGCCAAGAACAAGGCCGCGATGCGCCAGCGGCTGCGCGCGCGCGGCCTGCCGGCGCCGTGGTTCTGCAGTCTGGCGCCGGGTGCCGCGCTACCGGCGCAGGCGCCGTGGCCGTTGATCGCCAAGCCGCGCGAAGGCGTGGCCAGCCTGGATGTGCGCCACTGCGCCGACGCCGCCGCGCTGCTGGCCTATCTGGACGATTTCTGGCAGCGCCATCCGCAGCGCAGCGTGTTGCTGGAGAGCGTGCTGCAAGGGCCGTTGTTCACCGTGGAAACGCTCGGCGACGGGCAGCGCCTGCAGGCGCTGGGCGGCTTCGACGTGCGCCTATCGGCGCCGCCGCACTTCGTCGAATGCGAAGCCAACTGGCGCGGCGATGCCGAGACGCCGGCGCTGCGCCAGGCGTTGGCGCAGTTGCAGGCGTTCGGCATCGGTTTCGGCGCCTGCCACAGCGAATTCATCCTCACCGCCGACGGGCCGGTGCTGGTCGAGATCAACTACCGCAGCATCGGCGACGGCCGCGAATTCCTGCTCGACCGCATGTTCGGCGGACGCTGGTTCGACAGCGTGCTCGGCCTGCACCTGGGACAGCCGCTGCCGACCCTGCGCGCGCAACGCGCACACGCGCTGGTGCGCTACTACGTCGCCGACGCCGAAGGCACCCTGGCCATGGCCAGCGACGACCAGGCCTGCGACGACGTACGCTGGGAAGCGCGCTACCGACGCCTGCGGCAACCCGGCGACAGCATCCGCCTGAGCCACTCCAACAAGGACTACCTGGGCGCGCTGGATGTGCTCGCCGACGCCGCATCCGACCTGCCGCTCGCGCTGGCCGCGGCCGAGGCGCCGCTGCAGTGGCGGATCGAGAGCAGCGCAGGAGCCCAGCGATGAATCACGACGACGACCGCCGCTACGTCGAGCTGCGCATCATCGACGCCTGCCTGCGCGAAGACCTGCGCGGCATCGTCAGCCGCGGCGCCGCAGCCACGCCGTCGCCGGCGCTGCTGGCGGCCTGGCCGGCGCCACTGCCGAACGCGCTGTGGTGGCGCATCGCGCACCTGCCCGATGGCGAACTGTGGCTGCCGCTGCAGCGCCGCGGCTACCTGCAGGAGCTCAGCGCCTGCAGCGACGGCTGGCTGCTGCGCGATGGCGAGCGCATCGCCTTCGAATCCGGCGCCGCCACCTGGCTGGCACGGATGAGCGCCGGGCTGGACGCGGACACGCAGCGCCTGCATCGCGCCTATGCCGACGAAGCGGAGTGCGCCGTGCGCCAGCGTGCGCTGGCGCGGCAGGCCTACACGCAACAGCGCCCGCTGCTGGCCTCCGCGCTGGACGCAGCCGATGCGCACGAACGCGCCTACCGCTGCGAACAGCTGGCCAGCCATCGCGACCATCCGTTCTATCCGACCGCACGCGCCAAGGTCGGACTGGACGACGCGCAACTACCGCACCATGCGCCCGAGTTCGCGCCGTGCTTCGCGCTGCGCTGGCTGGCGCTGCCGGCGGCCGCGGTGGCGCAGACCACGCCGCCGCCGGCGTTCTGGCCGCGCCCAAGCCAGCTTGGCCTGGCGCCGGCGCTGGACACCAGCCATATCGCCTGGCCGCTGCACCCGTTGACCTTCGCGCGCCTGGGCGAAGCCGACTTCGCGCTGCCCGACGGCGCCATCGCCGCACCGCAGCCATGGCTGCAGGTGCGCCCGTCGCTGTCAGTACGCACCGTCATCCCGCTGGACCATCCCGACCATCACCTCAAACTGCCGATGCCGATGCGCAGTCTGGGCGCGCTCAACCTGCGCCTGATCAAGCCCTCCACGCTGTACGACGGGCACTGGTTCGAACGCGTGCTGCGCGCCATCGCCGCGCACGATCCGGCCCTGGACGAACGTTACCTGCACGTGGACGAATCCCACGCCGGCCAGGTCGGCGAGGCGCGCCACCTGGCCTATCTGCTGCGCCGCTATCCGCCCTTGCCGGAAGCGACGCTGGTGCCGGTCGCCGGCCTGTGCGCGCCGCTGCCGGACGGCCGCCCGCTGGCCCTGCACCTGGCCGAACGCTTCCATGGCGGCGACCTGCACGCGTGGTGGGACGCCTACCTCGCGCTGATGTGTCAGGTGCACCTGCGGCTGTGGCTGCGCTACGGCATCGCGCTGGAAGCCAACCAGCAGAACAGCGTGATGATCTACGCGCCCGGCCGCGCGCCGCGGCTGCTGCTGAAGGACAACGATGCGGCGCGGGTGAAGTTGCCGCGGCTGTATGCGCAGCGGCCGGAATTGGCGCAACTCGGACCGCCGCGCGACGTGCGCATCGCGGTGGAAGACGAGGCCGCGCTGGCGCGCATGTTCTGCACCATCATCCTGCAACTGGACCTGCAGGCGGTGCTGGAAGGCCTGGCCGAAGCACGGCCCGCGTTGCGCGCGCCGCTGTACGCGCAACTGCGCGCGCGCCTGCACGGCACGCTGCGCGAGCTGCAGGCCGAAGGCATCGATACCGCGCCGGCGCAAGCGCTGCTGGCGGCGCCGCGGCTGCCGGTGAAGTACCTGCTCAGCGCCGGCAGCCTGCTCGGCAAGCAGATCACCGGCGCCGCCGACATCAACAAGTTCTACGGCGACAGCGCGCCCAATCTGTTGCGCGAGGAGATCGACGCCGCGGCAATGCCCACTGTCGCGATACCGGCACAGGCGGCGTTCGCGCACGGAGCATCGCGATGAAGCGCGTGCTCGGCCCGGTGCTGGCCGCGCACTACCTGGCCGCGTTCACCGCGCTGGGCATGCCGCTGTTCCTGCCGCAGGTGCTGCACCAGCTGGCGCCGGGCGCGGCGATCGGCTGGAGCGGCGTGCTGTACGTGCTGCCGACGCTGTGCACCGCGCTCACCGCCAGCGCCTGGGGCCGGCTGGCCGACCGTTACGGACGCAAGCGCTCGCTGCTGCGCGCGCAGTTGGGCCTGGCGCTGGGCTTCGCGATGGCCGGCTTCGCGCCCGACCTTGGCTGGCTGGTGGCCGGGCTGATGGTGCAAGGCGCCTGCGGCGGTTCGCTGGCCGCGACCAATGCCTATCTGACCACGCAGGCGCGGACTGGGCCGCTGGCGCGCGCGCTGGACTGGACCCAGTTCTCGGCGCGGCTGGCGATGGTCACCGCGCCGGCGCTGCTCGGCCTGGCCAGCGCGCTGGGTCCGGCGCAATCGCTGTATCGCTATCTGGCGCTGCTGCCGCTGCTCGCCTTCGCGCTGAGCTGGCGACTGCCCGCCGATCCGCCGCGGCCACGCCATGCCGCGGCGGCAACGGCCAGCGATGCGCACGACGACGCCAGCCGCCGCCAGCGCTGGGCGCTGTGGAGCACGCAATTCCTGTTCTGCTTCGCGATGGTGGTGACGTTTCCGTATTTCCTGCCCTACGCGCAGGCGCAGGGCATCGGCAACGCGGCCGCGGCGGGCCTGCTGTACAGCCTGCCGCACCTGGTCTACCTGGTGCTGTTGCCGTGCTGGCGCGGCAGCGAACACCGTGCCTCGCCGCTGCCGGCCGGGCTGGCGCTGTTCGCGCTGGCCTGCCTGCTGCAAGCGCTGCTGCATGCGCCGGCATGGCTGATCGCCGCGCGCCTGCTGTTCGGCGTGGGCATGTGGATGGCGCTGCGCGGACTCAACCGCAGCCTGGCCGACATCGCCAGCGCGCACGCCGCCGGGCAGTTGTTCGGCCGCTTCGACGCATTCGGCAAATACGCCGGCGTGGCCGGCGGCGCGCTCGCCGGCGTCCTGGTGCAAGGCCACGGCCTGGCCGTGCCGTTCCTCGCCGCGACCGCCGCGGCCCTGCTGGCGCTGGCGCCGGCCTTATCGCTCACTTCCGTCCGGAGAACCGCGCATGTCCCCGCTCGCGACGCATGAACCGCTGCACGACCCGTGGTACGACAGCCTGGCGCAAGCGCAGGCGATCACCTGCTGGCTCAATTGCTACCTGCGCGAAGTGGCGATCGGCCGCGGCCAGGCCGACTTCGATTACCGCGGCCTGGACCGCCCCGGCATCGCCAGCGCCGGCGAGCGCTGGCTGCGCCTGCACCTGCCTTCCGGCGCGGTGTTGTGCATCCGCCTGGCCCAGGCCGACACGCTTGGCCGCTGTCGTTTCGACTCGGCGCCGTACCTGAAAGCCAACGGACAGCCATGGCACTGCCTGGACGCGACGGCGCTGGTGCGCCTGTTGCTGCAGGAACTGGCCGACGGCGAAGCGTTCAACGCCGAACTGCTCGCGCAGAGCGACAACAGCATCGCGGTGACCGCACAGCTGCTGCGCTGCGCCGACGCCGCCGCACCCAGCGGCGAGGCGATGATCGATGCCGAGCAATCGATGCTGTGGGGACACGCGCTGCACCCGACGCCGAAGAGCCGCGAAGGCGTGCCGCTGGCGCAGGTGCTGGCCTGCGCGCCGGAAGCGCGCAGCCGCTTCCCGCTGTTCTGGTTCCGCATCGATCCGCGCCTGTACCGCGCGCAGGGCCAGAACGTGCGCGCCACCCTTGCGCAGGCCGGCGGTGCAGCGGATCTGTATCCGTGCCACCCGTGGGAAGCCGAGCGCGTGCTCGCGCATCCGCTGCTGCGCCAGGCGCAGGCGCGCGGCTGGATCGAACCGCTGGGCGAACGCGGCCTGGCGCTGCGCCCGACCTCGTCGGTGCGCACGCTCTACCACGCCGAACTGGACTACTTCCTCAAGCTGTCGGTGCATGTGCGCCTGACCAACTGCGTGCGCAAGAACGCCTGGTACGAACTGGAAAGCGCGGTCGCGCTGACCCGCCTGCTGGCGCCGGCCTGGCGCGACCTGGCGCAGCGCGTGCCGGGCTTCCAGGTGTTGCTGGAACCGGCCGCCACCGACCTGGACTTCTCGGCGCTGGGCGGCGATGCGCACGCCTGCCGCGACCTCGGCGAAAGCTTCGGCATGCTCTACCGGCAGGCCATCCCCGCGCCGCAACGGCTGCGCTTCCAACCGCAGGTGGCCGGCGCGCTGTTCACCCGCGACGCGCGCGGCGATGCCGCTTGCGCCGCGCCGCTGCAGGCGCTGGCACGGCGCTACGGCAGCCTGGATGCGGCCACCGCGGCCTGGTTCCATGCCTATGCGCGGCTGCTGCTGGACGGCGTCTGGAGCGCGTGGTTCGACTACGGCATCGTGCTCGAGCCGCACCTGCAGAACACCGTGATCGGCTGCGCGGACGGCTTGCCGGCGCGGGTCTGGATCCGCGACCTGGAAGGCACCAAGCTGCTGCCGGCGCGCTGGCCGGCCGCGCGTCTGCACGGCATGTCCGAAACCGCGCGGCAGTCGCTGTACTACAGCGCCGAACAGGGCTGGAACCGGATCGCCTACTGCGCGCTGGTCAACAACCTGGCCGAGGCGATCTTCCATCTGGCCGACGGCCACGACCGCCGCGAGCGGCAGCTGTGGCGCATCGTCGGCGACATCGCCCAGGCCTGGCAGCAGCGCCACGGCCCGCAACCGGCACTGCAGGCGCTGCTCGATGGCGCGCCGCTGCCGGCCAAGAACAACCTGCGCCTGCGCCTGTTGCAACGCGCCGACCGCCATGCCGACTACACCCTGCTGCCCAATCCGATCGTCATGCCGGCGCAACGGCAGGCCGCGGCATGAGCCTGCGCATCGATCCGGCGCCGCTGGCGGCGACGCTGGCGCAGTTGCGCGAACGTGCCGACGGGCCAGTGTGCGCCTACGTCTACGACCTGGCGGCGCTGCGCCGCCATGCCGAAGCGATGCGCGCGCAGCTGCCCGCCGAGTGCGAGCTGTACTACGCGGCCAAGGCCAATGCCGAGCCGCCGCTGTTGCGCACGCTGGCACCATCGGTGGACGGCTTCGAGGCGGCGTCCGGCGGCGAACTGCAGTGGCTGCACGACCACCAGCCGGGGCGGCCGCTGCTGTTCGGCGGCCCCGGCAAGCTCGACACCGAACTGCAGCTGGCAGTGGCATTGCGCGAATGCACGCTGCACGTGGAGAGCCTGGGCGAACTGCAGCGGCTGGCGCGCATCGCCGCGCAGGCCGGACGTCGCGTGGCGGTGTTCCTGCGCATGAACATCGCCGTACCCGGCATGCAGGACACGCGCCTGGTGATGGGCGGGCGGCCCTCGCCGTTCGGGCTGGATGCACTGGATCTGGAGGCGGCGATGCAGCTGCTGCGCGACGCCCCGGCGCTGCAGCTCGCCGGCTTCCACTTCCACCTGATGTCGCACCAGTGCGACGCGCAGGCGCAGCTGCGCCTGGTCGCCGGCTACCTGCAGACCGTGCAGGGCTGGCGCCAGGCTTACGCGCTGGGTGCGCTGACGGTGAACGCCGGCGGCGGCTTCGGCGTGAACTACGCCGATGCGGCGGCCTCGTTCGACTGGACCGGATTCTGCGCCGGCCTGCCGGCGCTACTGCGCACGCATGGCGACGGCCTGCGCTTGCGCCTGGAGCCGGGCCGCTACGTCAGCGCGAGCTGCGGCTGGTACCTGATGGAGGTGCTCGACATCAAACGCAGCCATGGCGAATTTTTCGCCATCGGCCGTGGCGGCACCCATCACTTCCGTACCCCAGCCGCGCAAGCTCACGACCATCCGTTCCTGGTGCTGCGCGGCACGCAACCACCGGTGCTGCGCGGCACACGGGTGACCCTGGTCGGCCAGCTGTGCACGCCCAAGGACGTGCTGGCGCGCGCGCAACCGGTCGCGGCCCTGGCGCCCGGCGACTGCCTGGCGTTCCCGCTGGCGGGCGCCTATGCCTGGAACATCTCGCACCAGCAGTTCCTGATGCACCCGCCGCCGCAGATGCTGTTCGTGGACGCGGTGGGCTAGCTGGCGTCGCGCTGCACCGGCACGCAGATGTCGGCGCGCAGTTCGGCTTCGGCCACCGCTTCCGGATCGTCCAGATACAGATAGTGCAGCGGCGCATCGCGCAACGCATAGCCGCTGTCCGGCAGCCAGTCGGCCAATACCCGATCCAGCGCGTCCTCCAGCTGCGCGTAGCTGCCGACCTGGCGCAGCAGCGCGTAGTCGCCGCCGCCCAGCGTGCGCCGCGCGAACGGCGCCGGCGGCGACACCGCGGCGTCGAAACCCATCGCGCACTCGAATACGTGCGCGCGCGCGGGCACATCGCGATGGTCGCTGAGCGGAATGCCGACCAGCGCCTGCAGCCGCTCGGCCACGCCGGCGCGCTGCGCCCAGGCGAACAGGCGGCCGAAGCCGGCATCCAGCGCATCGAAGGCGCCACGCCGGCGCAGCACCACCACCTCGAACGGCGCCAGGGTCTGCACGGCGATCTGCAACGGTGCCGGCGGCGCATCCGCGGTCTGCCGCGACGGCTGCGCCAACGCCTGCGTTCGCGCGGCCAGCGCCGCCGGATCGGCGCGCAGCTGGCTGGGGCTGGCGTCGAGCGCATTGCGGAAACTGCGTGCCAGCGCTTGCGGCGTCTCGTAGCCCACGGCCAGCGCGATCTCGGTGATCGAGGCGGTGTCGGCGAGCAACCGCAATGCATGCAGCAGGCGCAGCCGGGTCACGGTGCGGCCGACGGTTTCGCCCGTCATGGCCCGATAGACGCGATGGAAGTGGAACGGCGACTGATGCGCCACTGCCGCCAGCTCGGCCAGGTCGGGCAAGGCCGCGCGCGCCTGCACGCGCTGCTGCAGGTGTGCGAGCGCGCGTTCGATGCCGCGCTGCTGGGAAGACATCCGGGTCTGGTGCATGGCCGCTCTCCGCAAGGTCGGGCCAGTGTGCCGCGCGGCGCGGCGCCGCGCGTTCCCGATCTTGCGCCGATCGCCCAGCACGGTCGCCCCGCTGCGGGCTGCGCCTAGTGCGCCTGCGCCGGCAGCGGACGCCGGCTCGGCAGCAGCGCCGCGACGATGCCCAGCAGCGGCAGATAGGACATCGCCTGGTACACGAACACGATGCCCTCGCGGTCGGCGAGCAAGCCGAGCACCGCCGCGCCCAGCCCGCCCATGCCGAAGGCGAAGCCGAAGAACAGCCCGGAGATGGTGCCGATGCGGCCGGGCATCATTTCCTGCGCGTACACCAGGATCGCCGAGAACGCCGAGGACAGCACGAAGCCGATCAGCACGGTCAGCGCGGTCGCCGCATGCAGGCCGACGTACGGCAGCGCCAGCGCGAACGGCGCCACGCCCAGGATCGACACCCAGATCACCGGCTTGCGCCCGATCCGGTCGCCGACCGGACCACCGATCAGCGTGCCCAGCGCCGAGGCCAGCAGGAACGCGAACAGGTGCAGCTGCGCGCTCTGCACCGACACCCCGAAGCGCTGGATCAGGTAGAACGTGTAATAGCTGCTCAGCCCGGCGATATAGAAATACTTGGAGAAGATCAGCAGCAGCAGGATCGCCATGATCCGCAGCACGGTCTTGCGCGGCAGTGCCGGCGCCGTGGCGACCGGCCGCGGCGCGGCGCGCACCGCCTGCAGGTGCAGCGCGTACCAGCGGCCGACGTAGGACAGCAGGGCGATGCCGAGCAGCGCCGCGGCGCCGAACCAGGCCACGCTGTGGCGGCCGTTGGGCACGATCACCGCCGCGGCGATCAGCGGCCCCAGCGCGGTGCCGGTATTGCCGCCGACCTGGAACACCGATTGCGCCAGCCCATGCCGCCCGCCCGAGGCCAACCGCGCGATGCGCGAGGATTCCGGATGGAAGATCGCCGAGCCGATCCCGACCAGCGCCGCAGCCAGCAGCACCATCGCGAAGCTCGGCGCGTACGCCAGCAGCAACAGGCCGCACAGGGTCGAGGTCATGCCCAGCGGCAGCGAGTACGGCGCCGGGCGGCGATCGGTGCGCAAGCCGATCAGCGGCTGGAACAGCGAGGCGGTGAGCTGGTAGGTCAGCGTGATCAGCCCGACCTGGGCGAAGCTGAGCTGGAACTGGCCTTTCAGCACCGGGTACAGCGCCAGAATCAGCGACTGCATCATGTCGTTGATCAGGTGCGAGGAGGTGATCGCGGCGAGGACGCCGGTCACCACCGGGCGGGGCGCGGCGGCGGCAGGAACGGGGACGGCGGCAGGACGCAAACTCGACATGGCGGACCGGGCAGTGGGGGCACGGCGCGCATGGTAGGCTGGCCCGCTTCGACCTTCCTGCGCAACATGCCCACCACTCGTCGAGAAAAGGACATGGCCAGCGCCGGCGCCGCGCCGCCGCCCGCGCGGAGCATCGACGATGCGCCCGCCGACGTGGTGTGCAAGGCCACCGACTATCCCAGCGAGACCGCCATCGCCCCGCACCGGCATGCGCGCCACCAGTTGGTCTATGCGCTGCACGGGCTGATGGTGGTGCGTTCCGGCCAGGGTCACTGGGTGGTGCCGAGCACCCGCGCGCTGTGGATGCCGGCCGGCACCGTGCACAGCGTGCGCTGCGTCGGCACGCTGGCGATGCGCAGCCTGTACATCCGCCCCGGCGCGATCGCCGGCATGCCCACGCAGCCCACGGTCATGGCGGTGGAACCGCTACTGGAAGCGCTGATCCGCAGCGCCGCCAGCGTGCCCTGGGACCATGCCGCCGAATCGCGCGACGGGCGCCTGATGCGGCTGATCCTGGACGAGCTGCATGCCCTGCCGGCGCTGCCGCTGCACCTGCCGCAAGCGCACGATCCGCGCCTGCTGCGCATCGCTGCCACGCTCGATGCCGACCCCGCCGATACCACCACCCTGCACGCCTGGGCGGCGCGGCTGGGCGTGGACGTCAAGACCATCCAGCGCCTGTGCCGGCGCGAGTTGCAGATGAGCTTCGGCCAGTGGCGGCAGCAACTGCGCCTGCTGCGCGGGCTGGAACGGCTGGCCGCCGGCGACCGCATCATCGACGTGGCGGTCGAACTCGGCTACGACAGCCCCAGCGCGTTCACCGCGATGTTCAAGCGCCAGTTCGGCCAGCCGCCGAGCCAGTTCTTCCGCTAGCGGCGCCGCTGGCGAGAGCGAAGCCGCGGCGCATCGGCGTCGCACGCGCTGCCGGGCCGGCCGACGCCACCGCCCTGCACGGCTGGTCCGCAGGATCAGGCAGCGGATCGAGCTTTGGAAACGACGGACGCGCGGCGTTGGCTGATGCGCTCGACCGTCTGCATGTGTTCGGTGCCCCACACGCACAGACCTGCCATCGCTTCCGCCAGGGATTGCCCGAACGGGGTCAGCGAATACTCGACCTTGGGCGGGATTTCCTGGAAGTCGATGCGCGCAACCACTTCGTCGCGCTCCAGCTCCTTGAGTTGCTGGATCAGCACCTTGTCGGTCACGCCGCCGATGGCGCGGCGCAATTCGCCGTAGCGGTGCACGTTCTTCGCCAGATTGTAGAGAACCAGCGGCTTCCACTTGCCACCGATCACGGCCAGGGCCGCCTCGAGACCGCAATTGAAGGTGGTGTTGGCCATGATCCGATCGCTCCGAAGGTACTTACCTTATGGTGCATACTATTCAAAAGAATAGCCCATATCTACAGTTGCGCCTCGACATTCTCTGGAGCGCATCATGGGCAGGCTCAACGGCAAGATCGCAGTGGTCACCGGCGGCAACAGCGGCATCGGTCTGGCAAGCGCGGTGCGCTTTGCGGCCGAAGGCGCACAGGTCGTCATCGTGGGACGCCGGCAGGACGAACTGGACAAGGCACTGCGCCTGATCGGTGCCGACGCCATCGCCATTCAAGGCGACATTTCGAAGCTGGACGATCTGGACCGCGTCTTCGCCCAGGTCGAAGCCGACAAGGGCCGCATCGACGTGCTGTTCGCCAATGCGGGGCTGGGCGACTTCCAGCCGCTCGGCTCGATCACCGAAGACTCCTTCGATCGCACCTTCGGCATCAACGTCAAAGGCACGCTGTTCACCGTGCAAAAGGCGTTGCCGCTGATGCGCGCCGGCGGTTCGGTGATCCTGACCGGCTCGACCACCGGCACCATGGGCACCCCGGCATTCAGCGTGTACAGCGCCACCAAGGCCGCGCTGCGCAATTTCGCCAGGAGCTGGGCGTTGGACCTGAAAGGCACCGGCATTCGCGTCAACGTGCTGTCGCCCGGGCCGATCTCCACGCCGGGCCTGGACCTCGCGCTGTCCGGCACCGGCCAGCAGCAGGCGATCGTCGACGGCATGATCGCGCAGCTGCCGTTGGGCCGGATTGGCCGGGCGGAGGAAGTAGCGGCGACCGCGTTGTTCCTGGCATCGGACGAGAGCAGCTTCATGACGGGAAGCGAAGTGTTCGTGGATGGCGGGTTCGCGCAGGTTTGATTGCGACTTGGCGGCAGAAGCGCGGCGGCCGATGACCGCAGCGCCTCTGCCGCAGGCTGGAACGGCTGGCTGCCTCATCGACGTGGCGGGCGCGCTCGGCTACGACGGTTCGAGCGCCAGTTCGGGCCGCCCCCCCAGCCAGCCCGTGAGCAGTGTCACGGTTCGGTCAGCGCCGCGGGCGCAGGATGCGCGCACCACCCGACCGGAACACCGCCATGACCCGTTCCATTTCCCTCGCCATGTGCCTGCTGCTGAGCGTGAGCGCCATGCCGCTGCTGGCCGACGCCGCGGCCAAGCCGCAGACCGCGCAGCAATCGCTGATGGCCCAGTGCTCGGCGCAGAACAAGGGCAAGAAAGGCGACGACTACAAGACCGCGCAGAAAGCCTGCCTCAGCGGCGGCAGTGCGGCGCCGGCATCGGGCAACGCCTCGCAGCAGCGGATGAAGGACTGCAATGCCAAGGCGGCCACGCAGAAACTGCAGGGCGACGCGCGCAAGACCTTCATGAGCGGCTGTCTGAAGAAATCGTGATCGGCCGGCGCATGCGCCGTGGATGCGGCCTGCGAACAGGCCGCGTCCAGCGTCTGCCAATGCTAAGCCGCAGGATCGGCGACGCGGCCCGCTGACGCGACGCGGTCGATCTGCACCGTCGCGCGATCGACCGCGACATGCTCGACCGGAACGTGCTCGACCGGGATCGGCACGTAGTCCTCGCTGAAGGCGACCTCGCCCGGCCGCCATCCGGCACGCCGGCGCACCGCGCCCCAGAACCGCTTCAACCCCTCCAGTTGCAGCGCGACCAGGCCCAATTCGTTGTCGCGGTCCACCATCGGATCGCCGACCCCGGTGGGACGCAATGGCTCGCCGTACAACGCGGTGCCGAACAGCACGTCCCAGAATGCGAACACCTGGCCGAAATTGCAGTTGTGCAGGTTCGGCCGCTGCGGATCCACGCGCATGTGGTGCAGGCGGTGGAAGCGCGGATCGACCAGGAGCTTGTCCAGCACCGGCCCGAACCCGAAGCGCACATTGGCGTGCGACAGGTTCTGCACCAGTTCGCCGAGCAGCATCAGCCAGGCGAACTCGTCGGCGGCGATGCCGAACGCCACGCCCACCGCGGCCAGCACGAACGATTGCAGCGCGCCGTCCAGGTAGTTGCTGCGATCGTTGGCCCAGCAACTGAGCTGGCGCTGGCTGTGGTGCATGCTGTGCATCGCCCACCACCACGGCAGCCAGTGCTGCACGCGGTGCATCCAGTAGTAGGTAAAGTCGTAGGTCAGGTAGTACAGCGCGAACAGCGCCAGCGGATGCCGGTCCAGCCATGGCCAGGCGTGGCGCAGGCCGGAGGCAGGCGCCGACGCGGCGCTCGCATCGGCACCGCCCAGCGCATTGGCCAGCGGGGTCAGGATCAGCAACGAGAACAGCGGGAACACGCCGACCAGCATCAGCCAGGTGTAGTGGAAATCGATCCTGGCCAGGCGCCGATGCTCCCAGCGCTCGGCCGGCCACAGGCTTTCCAGCGGGCGCAACAGCAGGCCGATGATGCACAGCTGCAAGGCCGCGATCAGCAACGAGGCGGCGATCTCGCGCGGATCGTCGCTGAGTCCGGTCAGGTGCAACGCCGCCAGCAGCGGCGCCACCGCATGCTCGGCCACCGCGGCGACGACGACAGACCAGGTATGCGCGATGGACAACATGACGACGGCTCCTGGCCTGCGGACACGACGACGCCGGCGCGGCTGCCGGGCATCTGGGCGTGTCGTCCATCCCCGCGCAGAGCGCGCCGACAACGGAGCTGCGGCGTGGACTTGGCAGGCCACCGTCTGGCGGCGCGCGGCGCGACCCGACCGCCCAGTCTGGCGCTACGCCGCGCACCGCCCGCCGACGGCCTGCCAAACCCCGACGCGACCCGCTCGAGGATGGACGACACGCCTTAGCGTGGCGGCCGATCCTTTCGCCTGGCTGTCCGCGCGCGGGTGCACGCTGTCGGGAGCGATCCTCCAGGCGGCGGCGTCCACGTCGCCGCTGCCGCCATGGAGCGGGCCGGGATCAGGCCTGCGCCAGCGCCTGCCGCAGGTCGGCGAGCAGATCGTCGATATGCTCGATGCCGACCGACAGCCGCACCGTGTCCTCGCTGACCCCGCTGCGTTCCAGTTCCTCTGGCGACAGCTGCCGGTGCGTAGTCGAGGCCGGATGCGTGGCCAGCGATTTCGCATCGCCGATGTTCACCAGCCGGGTGAACAGCTGCAGCGCGTCGAGGAAGCGCGCACCAGCGGCGCGGCCGCCGCGCAGTCCGAAGGTGAGCACGCCCGAGCCGTGTCCGCGCAGGTATTTCTGCGCCAGCGCATGCTCCGGATGCCCGGGCAAGCCGACATAGTTCACCCACTCCACCTTGGCCTCGCTCTGCAGGTGCCGGGCTACCGCCAGCGTGTTCTGGTTGATCCGGTCCATGCGCAGCGGCAGCGTCTCGATGCCCTGCAGGATCTGGAACGCGTTGAACGGCGACAGCGCCGCGCCGGTGTTGCGCAACGGCACCACCCGCGCGCGGCCGATGTAGGCCGCCTCGCCCAGCGCCTCGGTATAGACCACGCCGTGGTAGCTGACGTCCGGTTCGTTGAGGCGGCGGAAGCGCTGCGCATGCGCCGCCCACGGGAACTTGCCCGAGTCCACGATCGCCCCGCCCAGGCTGGTGCCGTGCCCACCCAGGTACTTGGTCAGCGAATGCACCACGATGTCGGCGCCGAAGTCGATCGGCCGCAGCAGGTACGGCGTGGGCACCGTGTTGTCGACGATCAGCGGCACGCCGTGCGCATGCGCGATCGCGGCGACCGCTTCCAGGTCGGTGACGTTGCCGCGCGGATTGCCGATCGACTCGACGAAGATCGCCTTGGTGCGCGCGTCGATCAGCCCGGCGAACGCGCCGGGATCGCGGTAGTCGGCGAAGCGGGTTTCGATGCCCGACAGCGGCAGCGTATGCGCGAACAGGTTGTAGGTGCCGCCGTACAGCGCGCTGGAGGAGACGATGTTGTCGCCGGCCTCGGCGATGGTCTGGATCGCATAGGTCACCGCGGCCTGCCCGGAGGCCACCGCCAGCGCGCCGATGCCGCCTTCCAGCGCGGCGATGCGCTGCTCCAGCACGTCGGTGGTGGGATTCATAATGCGGCTGTAGATGTTGCCCTGCACCTTCAGGTCGAACAGGTCGGCGCCGTGCTGGGTGTCATCGAAGGCATAGGCCACGGTCTGGTAGATCGGCACCGCCACCGCGCGCGTGGTCGGATCGGGGCGGTAGCCGCCATGTACGGCGATGGTTTCCAGCTTCCAGTTCGGGTCGGACATGGGCGGGTCTCGGCAAGAGGAGCCGAGACGATAGCGCCCTGCGCGGCACGGAATGCAAACCTGCGGTTATGAGGCCATGCCGCTGGGTTGTCAGCGCGTTCGACCCGGGCGCTTGTGCGACTGAGCAGTGGCGCCGATGCGGCGGTGTGCAAGCGCCTCGTATCATTGGCTGGTCCGCACGCAGGAAGCTCCCCGATGAAACACGCCGCCATCCGCTCGTTCTCGCTGCTGCTCCTGGTCCTGCCGGCGTTCACGCGGGCTGCGCCGCCGTCCTACGTCATGGAGCAATGGAGCCAGCCAGCCAATTGCGAGACGCCGCAGCGACGGCATGCTGCCGATCACGCGTCCGGCGCCGGCGTTTCCGCGCAGGTCCTGACCCAACGCTATCTCGGCGTGCTCGACGAGGTGATCGCCGGCGACGAGGCGGCCTTGAAGTTCGCCCATCTGTGCGATCGCTTCGACGTCGATTTCTTTCCTGGCGTGCTGCCGCCCGCACGCGCCGAGCCGTGGAATCCCTCGCCGCCGCAACCGGTCGGCAGCGTCTTCTTCGCATCCGTGGACGCGCCGGGCTCAACGTTTCAGCAAAGGCTCGAAGCGACCTACACGCCAGAACAGGCGTCGCTCGCGCTGTCCATCAGTTCGCACGAGGACGCCCCGGTGTTTGCGGATGACGAGCCGGGATACCGCTATCGCGACATGGGCCAGGCATGCCCGTTGCGGCTCGGCCAATTGGCGGAAAAGCTCGCCGCTGCCGGATTCTCCAAACAGTACGACTCCCTGGAGCCGCCCAGCGGGCAGTTTGCGGAATCCGACTACGGCGTCAGCGCCAGCTTCCAGCGCGGCAACGTTGCCGTCGAAGCGAGCCTGCAGGGACGGTTCGTCGAACAACGCGCCCATCCCGAGGCGGCGTGCGTGGCGGAAATCACGCTGTCCCTGGAAAAATAGGCACCACGTACCGCTACCTGCAGCAAGCCGACGCCGGAATGATGGCCGGCGTCGACTTCGCGGACCTGACGGCGAGGGAGCGAAACAGCGCTTCGCCGTGCCTCAGGTCTTCTCGAACGTCAGGCGCCCACCTTCGGCGCCGACATGGATGGTATCGCCGCTGAGGAACTGCCCGGACAGGATCTGCTGCGCCAACGGGTTCTCCAGCTGCGACTGGATCGCGCGCTTCAGTGGCCGCGCGCCGTATACCGGATCGAAGCCGACGTTGCCGAGCAGTTCCAGCGCGCGGTCGCTGAGTTCGATCTTCAGCCCGCGCTCGGCCAGGCGCTTGTCCAGACCACCCAGTTGGATGCGCGCGATCGACTTGATCTGCGCCTTGTCCAGCGGATGGAACACCACGATGTCGTCCAGGCGGTTGATGAACTCCGGGCGGAAATGCGCCTGCACCACGCCCATCACCGCCGCCTTCATCTGCGTGTAGGCCTCGGCCGAGCCGTCGCCGCTCAGTTCCTGGATCTGGTGCGAGCCCAGGTTCGAGGTCATCACGATGACGGTGTTGCGGAAGTCCACGGTGCGGCCCTGGCCGTCGGTGAGGCGCCCGTCGTCGAGCACCTGCAGCAGGATGTTGAACACGTCGCTGTGCGCCTTCTCCACCTCGTCGAGCAGGATCAGCGAATACGGCCGGCGCCGCACCGCCTCGGTCAGGTAGCCGCCTTCCTCGTAGCCGACGTAGCCCGGAGGCGCGCCGATCAGCCGCGCCACCGAATGCTTCTCCATGAACTCGCTCATGTCGATGCGGATCATCGCCTCGCTGCTGTCGAACAGGAACTCGGCCAACGCCTTGCACAACTCGGTCTTGCCGACGCCGGTCGGGCCCAGGAACAGGAACGAGCCGCTGGGCCGGTTCGGATCGGACAGGCCGGCGCGCGAGCGTCGCACCGCATCGGACACCACTTTGATCGCCTCTTCCTGGCCGACCACGCGCCGGTGCAGTTCGTCCTCCATGCGCAGCAGCTTGTCGCGCTCGCCCTCGAGCATGCGGTTGACCGGAATGCCGGTCCAGCGCGACACCACCTCGGCGATCTCCTCGGCGGTAACGCGGTCCTGCACCAGCTTGAAATCGTGATGCTCGGCATCGCCGGCCGCGGCCAGCTGCTTCTCCAGGTTCGGCAGCAGGCCGTACTGGATCTCGCTCATCTTGGCGTAGTCCTGGCGGCGCTGCGCCGCTTCCAGCTCGACCCGCGCCTGCTCGATCTGCTCCTTGATCCTGGTCGCGCCCTGCAAGGTGGCCTTCTCCGAGCGCCACACTTCGTCGAGGTCGGAGAACTCGCGCTCGAGCTTGTCGATGTCGCTTTCCAGATCGGCCAGACGCTGCCGCGAGGCCTCGTCCTTTTCCTTCTTCAGCATCTCGCGCTGGATCTTGAGCTGGATCAGGCGCCGCTCCAGGCGGTCCAGTTCCTCGGGCTTGGAGTCGATCTCCATGCGGATGCGGCTGGCGGCCTCGTCCATCAGGTCGATGGCCTTGTCCGGCAGCTGGCGGTCGGCAATGTAGCGGTTGGACAGCGTGGCCGCGGCGACGATCGCCGGGTCGGTGATCTCCACGCCGTGGTGTACCGCGTAGCGCTCTTTCAGTCCGCGCAGGATCGCGATGGTGTCCTCCACCGTCGGCTCGCCGACGAACACCTTCTGGAAGCGCCGCTCCAGCGCCGCGTCCTTTTCGATGTACTTGCGGTACTCGTCCAGCGTGGTGGCGCCGATGCAGTGCAGCTCGCCGCGCGCCAGCGCCGGCTTGAGCATGTTGCCCGCGTCCATCGCGCCGTCGGCCTTGCCGGCGCCGACCATGGTGTGCAGTTCGTCGATGAACAGGATGACCTGGCCTTCGGTCTTGGACAGGTCGTTGAGCACGCCCTTCAGCCGCTCCTCGAACTCGCCGCGGAACTTGGCGCCGGCGATCAGCGCGCCCATGTCCAGCGACAGCACGCGGCGGCCGCGCAGGCCTTCGGGCACTTCGCCGTTGACGATGCGCTGGGCCAGGCCCTCGACGATGGCGGTCTTGCCGACGCCGGGTTCGCCGATCAGCACCGGGTTGTTCTTGGTGCGCCGCTGCAACACCTGGATGGTGCGGCGGATTTCCTCGTCGCGGCCGATCACCGGATCCAGCTTGCCGCTCTCGGCACGCGCGGTGAGGTCGATGGTGTATTTCTCCAGCGCCTGGCGCTGGTCTTCGGCGCCTTCAGACTGCACCGTCTCGCCGCCGCGCAGCTTGTCGATGGCCGCTTCGAGCTTCTTCTTGTCGGCGCCGGCGGCGCGCAGCGCCAGGCCCAGCGCGCCGGCATCGTCGGCCGCGGCCAGCACGAACCACTCGCTGGCGATGAACTGGTCGTTGTGCTGCTGCGCCAGCTTGTCGGTCTGGTTGAGCAGCCGGCTCAGATCGTTGCCGATCGACAGGTTGCCGGGCTGACCGCTGACCTTGGGCAGCTTGTCCAGCGCCTCGCCCAGCCGCTCGCGCAGCACCGGCACGTTGACGCCGGCCTGCGCCAGCAGCGGCCGGGTGCTGCCGCCGGACTGGTCGAGCAGCGCGGTGAAGACGTGCACCGGCTCGACGATGGTGTGGTCGCGGCCCACGGCCAGCGACTGGGCGTCGGCCAGCGCCTGCTGGAAACGCGACGTGAGCTTGTCCATCCGCATCGGGAAGTTCCTCTGGAAAGGGGGCCGGCCGCGCCGGCATGCTAGTCAAATGCGGTTGGCGCGGCATGTTTCAAGGCCGCGGGGCTGTCTGTATACGTCTGCGCCGCCTGGCGGACCGCATGGCGAAGGGCTCCGCGCCGTGCGCTGCGACGGCTGCGATGCGCGCGTGCCATGCCGGGGCCGCTGGCCGGCACAGCACCCTAATCCTGCGCGCGGTTCCCTGGCCCAGTCGCAGCACGGTCACACGCCGCTACCGCTACAGCCCCTACCCTCGGCGTTCGAACCTTCCCGCACAGGAGCCGCAATGCACTACGACCTCTACTACTGGACCGGCATCCAGGGCCGCGGCGAGTTCGTGCGACTGGCGCTGGAGGATGCCGGCGCGGCCTACCGCGACGTCGCCCGCGAGGAAGGCGACGCGGTGCTGCAGCCCTTTCTCGACGGCGAGCAGCCGGGCGCGCGGCCGTTCGCGCCGCCGTTCCTGAAGGCCGGGCGGCTGGTGATCGCGCAGGTCGCCAACATCCTGCACTACCTGGGTCCCTCGCTGGGGCTGGTGCCGGACAGCGAGTCGCGGCGCATGCAGGCGCTGCAATTGCAGCTGACCATCGCCGACCTGGTGACCGAGATCCACGACAGCCACCATCCCATCGGCAGCGCGCTGTACTACGAAGACCAGAAGCCGGAGGCGCGGCGCCGCGCCGAGGACCTGCGCAGGCAGCGGCTGCCCAAGTTCCTCGGCTATTTCGAACAGGTCATGAGCCAGGGCGGCGGGCGCCATGCATTGCGCGAGCATTCCTACGTGGATCTGTCGCTGTTCCAGCTGATGAGCGGACTGGACTACGCGTTCCCCAGCGCGATGAAGAAGCTCTCGCCGAAGCTGCCGCAACTGCGCGCGCTGCAGCAGCGCGTGTCCGAACGCCCGGCCATCGCCGCGTATCTGGCGTCGGAGCGGCGCCTGCCGTTCAACGACAACGGGATTTTCCGGCGTTATCCGGAGCTGGATGGGTGATGACTGCAGGCCTTCGGCATCGACACTTGGTCGACGGCATGCGGTTGCCGTCTTCGTTTGTCGCGGCTGAAGCCGCTCCTACAGGATCTGAGCACGCGCTGGCCGGATGCACTGTAGGAGGGACTTCAGCCCCGACCGTTTCCGGAATCGGCCGGCTTACAGGCTGCGTTCGTCGCGGCTGAAGCCGCTCCTACACGAGCTGTGCGTGCGCTGGCCGGGTGCACTGTAGGAGGGGCTTCAGCCCCGACCGTTTCCGGAATCGGCCGGCTTACAGGCTGCGTTCGTCGCGGCTGAAGCCGCTCCTACATGGGGCCTGGGGTGCCCGCTGGTGCGCGCATGTCAGCCGCATCGTCGCTGCGGTCCAGTGTTGCCACCGGCAAGGCGTGTGCCTATCGAGCCAACAGCCCTCAGGTCCGCACCAACGCCACACGGATCGCCTGCAGTTGCTTGCGCACCACCTCGGCCTGCGTCGGCCCCAGGCGCAGCAGCGCCTTCTGTCCGACCGACAGCGACTCCAGCGCCGGATCGACGAAGCGGTACTTGCCGGTGCGCGCATCGGCGACCACCGCCGGCGGCGTTGCCGGCACCGGCGCCTGCAGCAGATGGTCGATCACCTGCACCAGGCGGTCGTTGAAATAGCCCTTGGAATAGCCCAGCTCCACATACGCCTGCTGAAACAAGGGATAGAAGCGCCGGTACGCGGCCACCATCGCGCCGGCATCGGCCTGGGTGAAGGCCTGCACGTACGGGGCGTAGCGTTGCGCGTTGGCCTCGGCGATGGCGCTGGTGCCGGCGGCATCGGTGCTGATCTGCAGTTGCCCGGGCACCGGCTTCAGCGCCAGGGTGCGCGCAGCGACGCGGCGCTGCGGCAGGTTATCGATCATCGTCACCGCACGCTGGATCAAGTGGTCGCGGATCAACAGCGCCAGCGGCGCGTCGCTGCCGGCCAGCGTCGCCAGTTCGGCCCACGCCGCCGCATCGCTGTCGGCCAGCGCCGGGATCGCCGCATCGGCCGCGGCGGCGGGATCGATCGGATGCTGGATCGGCGGCGGCGATGCTGCCGGTGCCGCCACGGGCGCGGGCGGCGCCGCGCTCGCTGCAGGAGCCGGCGCCGTGGCGGCGGACGATGGCGCGGAAGGCGGCATCAGCCCGCGCAGATTGTCGCGGAACAGCCACGCCGCGGCGGCCAGCACCGCGAACGCCACCAGCACCCAAGGCCAGCGCGATTGTTGGGTTTGCATCGGCATCCAGGTCTCGTCGGGAACACAGGGCTGTGACCCGCCGCAGCCGCCGAGGTTCCGCAGCGAGTGCGGCTGCGTTAAGCCAGGCCCGGCGCAGCGACGTCAGCGGCGCCGTGTCGGCCGACCGCTGCGCACACCCCGTCGCTGCCTGCACGCTACTGATCCTGCGTATTTTCGTCGATGAATCCTAGCCGCAAGCCGGCCCAGTCGGCGACGATCGCTGCGGCGACGGCATCGGCTTGTTTGGGCGGCAGCCCCTTGTGTTGCCGCAGCCACGCCGCGGTCGCGGCGCGCGCGGCCGGCAATGCCGCCAGCGCGGCCTTGCGCGCAGCGGACGGCCACAGCTTGTCGTCGTGCATGGCGCCGATGGCCGGCGCCGGATCGGCCGCCAACGGCACCTTCGCGGCCTGCAGGAAATCCAGCGGCGACAGCGTCGCACGCAGCTCCTGCGCGCTCCACCCCGCATAGCTGGCGAAGCGGATCGTGCCGGCGTTCTGCGAGGCATTGCCGATCGCCGGCTCGAACGCCGCCTGCAACTGCTTCCAGGCAGGCAGATCGAACAGGCCGCCCTGTGGCGCGCACAGCGGCGCGCTGCCGTCGCGGGTGGAGCCGTACAACGGCCCCATCGCCGCGTAAGCCAGTTCGCCCTGGCGTACGAATACGAAGCAATGCACGTACGGCCGCGACAGCCCGTCGTAGCCGCTGAGTTCGATCCAGTTGCGCAGCAGAATCAACTCGGCCTTGCCCGCCGGTTCCTTGGGATCCTTGCGGATATCGTCCAGCAGCGATGCGGCAAAATCGTCCTGTGCGCGCAACGCGGCGGCGGCACTGGCATAGCGTTTGCGCGCTTCATCGGCACTCACACCGGCGCCGGGCTCGAAGCGCTGCAGATAGACCAGCCACGCCGAGGCCAGCCCGCCGTCGTAGTCGCGCAGCTGCGCGGCGGCGGCCCCCGGTGCGGCCGGGATACCGGCGACGATGCGGTCCAGGCGTGCCGCCTGTGCGGCGGTCTGTGTGTCGAACTGCTGCATCCGCACTTGCAGGGCGCGCTGCACACAGGCCGCCGGCCGCGCCTGCTGTAGGCACGCGTTGCGCTGCGTGAGCCAGGCGCGCTGCGCGCTGCGCAGCGATGCGACCTCGGCACGCGGCGCGCTCTGCAGCAGTGCGGCGTAGCCGTTGGCCAGTTGCTCGTCCTGGTGGCCCAGGGTCGCGTCGCTGCACAGCAGCCGCTCGATCGGACTGGCCGCCTTGGCGCAATCGAAGGAGGCGGCCGACGCGGCCGGCGCCAGCAGCAGGGTCGCCAGGGCAAGGCCAACCAGAGAATGGAATCGTGGGGTCATGGGCGACGTCCGTGTTGCGTTTGGGTGGACGAGCATGCCGGTCGCGGAACGCTCAGTCCACCAGCACCGCGCGCGGCTTCTGCAGCGACAGCAGGCCGAGCAGTGCGGCCAGCGCCACGTAGCCGCCGACGAACTGCCAGGCGATCAGCTTGGGCAGGCCGTTCAGCGTCCACGGCAGGTAGATGCCGCCGCGCTGATCCACCGAATGGATCAGCCCGAACAACGTCAGCGCGGCCGCCACCAGCAGGAACACCGCCGCGCGGCGCAGGCGCCCATCGACCATCGCCGCGACCGCCGCGGTCCACAGCATCGCGGTGATGATGAAGCCGTTGCCCAGGGTGAAGATCACCGCCAGTTCCGGCAATCCGTGGCCGTCGAGCGTGGTGGTCAGCGCGGCCAGCTTGTCCGCCGGGATCCAGCCCGGCGCCTTGATCGCCAGCAGATAGGCCACCGACGGCAGGAAGCCCAGCACCATCGCCCCGGCATGGCGCTTGGGCGTGGCCTGGAACGCCTGGGTGGTGATGTCGATGGCCACGTACACGATGATCGGCGCCAGCACCGCCAGCGGCAGCCACTGCACCAGCCCGGCGACCAGCCCGAGCATGCCGCCCAGGCCGATGAACAGTCCGGTCAGCAGCGTATAGCCGCTGCGCGCGCCCATGTGCTTGTACGCCGGCTGGCCGATGTAGGGCGTGGTCTGGGCGACGCCGCCGCAGACGCCGGCGACCAGGGTCGAGCAGGCCTCGACCAGCAGGATGTCGCGGGTACGGTAGTCGTCGCCGGCGGCACGCGCGCTTTCGCTGACGTTGATGCCGCCCACCACCATCAGCAGGCCGAACGGCAGCAACAGCGGCAGCAACGGCACGGTGTCGGCCAGGCCGGCGACGAACCCCAGGCTCGGCCACGGCAACACCAGTTGCGGCGCCACCCACTGCGGCGCCTGGTAGCCGGGAATGCCGAAACCGGCCGCGTTCGACCAGTAGTACAGCGCGGTGCCCAGCACCAGCGCCAGCGGCACGCCCGGCAGGCCATACGGCAGCCGGCCCTTGGCGATCAGCACGTACAGCAGCAGGCCCAGCACCACCAGCCCGACCAGCGGCGCGCGCAGCGTTTCCAGCAGCGGCAGGAAGCCCATCAGTACCAGCGCGATGCCGGCGATCGAGCCGAGCAGCGCCGCCCGCGGCAGCGCGCGGGTCACCGCGTCGCCAAAGAACGACAGCACGGTCTTCAGCAGGCCCATCACCACCAGCGCGGCCATGCCCAGGTGCCAGGTGGCGAGCGCCGCGGCCTGCGGGTCCAGGCCCTGCTGCTTGTAGCGCACGAACGCCGGGCCGAGCACCAGCAGCGCCATGCCGATGCTGGTCGGCGCGTCCAGGCCCAGCGGCATCGCGGTGACGTCGCTGCGCCCGCTGCGTGCGGCCAGCCGGCGCGCCATCCAGGTGTACAGCAGGTTGCCGATCAGCACGCCGAACGCGGTGCCGGGAATCATCCGCGTATAGATCACCTCGGCCGGGAACTGGAACAGGCCGACCAAGGCCAGGGTGATGAAGCCGAGGATCGACAGGTTGTCGACCACCAGGCCGAAGAAACCGTTGAGGTCGCCGGCGACGAACCAGCGCGGGCGCGACGAAACAGGAGCAGTGCTGGGCATGCGGGCGATGGCTTGGTGAGGGATCGATGGATGGTAATGGAAGCGGCGCTTGCGGATTGGCGCGCGAACAGGGATGCAGCATCCCGGCCTGCGCGCGTGCGACGCGGCTACAGCGTCAGATGCAGGAACTGGTTGAACGCGCTCGGCACGTAATCAGCGAACGCCGATCCATTGCGGAAGCCGCGTCGCCGGTACAGGCCCAGCGCCGCCTCGAACGCCGCGCCGCTGCCAGTCTCCAGGCTCAGCCGGTGCAGGCCGGCGGCGCGCGCGGCGGCCACGATGTGCTCCAGCAGCGCCGCAGCCGCGCCCTGGCGCAGGAAATCCGGATGGGTGCGCATCGACTTCAGTTCGCCGCCGCCGTCGTCGAGCACGCGCAACGCACCGACCGCGGCCAACGCCTCGCCGCGCCAGGCGCTCCACACGGTCACATCCGGACGCTGCAATCCGGACAGGTCCAGCGCATACACGCTGCCCGGCGGCGACTGCGCATGCATCTGCTGCAGGTGATACGCGAGCAACGCGCGCACCGCCTCACCAGACAGATCGTCCCGGCGGATCGAAAACGTCACCGCCCCGCTGTTCCGAATCCCCAATCCCCAATCCCGAATCCCAGCTTCAAAACGACACCTCCACCGGCGAGCGCGCCCACAGCACCGACTGGTGCCCGGTCGCCTGCTTCCACGCCAGCCGGATCGCTTCGATGTCGGCGCGGCGCTGCGGCGTGTCCTCGTGCAGGATCACCAGCACCTTGGTGCTGAGCCGGTTCGGCTCCTTGGCGCCGCGGAACAGCCACTGCCCGTAGGCGTCGAACACGGTCAGGCCATCGGGGAAACGCGGGGTGACCTGCTTGTCCAGGAACGCGCGCCATTGCGCCTCGCTGATCGGCTCGGCCTGCGGGCGATCGGCCGGGCCGCTCTCCTCGCCGACGCCGAAGTACAGCTCGCTGCGCACCCAGCCGCTGGCCTGCGCCGGTCGCGCGGCATCGCCCTGCATGGCGGCAGCGACCTTGGCCGGCGCGGTGGAAGCGGACGGCGCCACGCTGGCGCAGGCGGTCAGGGCCAGGAACACGGCAAGCAAGGGGGCACGCAGCAGCATCGGCAAGTCTCGGAAACGGAACGGAAGGACGCGATGGTAGGCGACCGCGGCAGCGCGCGCCCGATAACCGCCGGGCATCAGCTCATGCCGAACGCGGTGGCACGGACGGCTCGCCGCCACGTTAACGATAAGATAATATATCGCTTCATCCGGATGGATGTACCCGAATTTTATTCCGCCTGCGCGGCACGGACGACCGCTGCAGCGGTCTTTGCGTCACCGCAGGAGAGAGCCCCCATGTCGTATCCGTTCGCCCGCCCGCTGAGCCTGGCCATCGCACTGGCCCTGTCGGCCCCCGCCCTGGCCCAGCAAGCCGATCCCGGCACCGCGACCAATCTGGACACGGTGATCGTCACCGGTACCCGCGCCAGCGGCCGCACCGTGCTCGAGTCCACCGCGCCGGTGGACGTGCTCAGCGCCGAGGACATCCGCAAGGCCGGCGTGGTCAACGGCGAACTGGGCAGCGCGCTGCAGGCGCTGCTGCCGTCGTTCAACTTCCCGCGCCAGTCCAACTCCGGCGGCGCCGACCACATCCGCGCCGCACAGCTGCGCGGGCTCTCGCCCGACCAGGTGCTGGTGCTGGTCAACGGCAAGCGCCGCCACACCTCGGCGCTGGTCAACACCGACAGCAAGATCGGCAAGGGCACCACCCCGGTGGACTTCAACTCGATCCCGATCAGCGCGATCAAGCGCATCGAAGTGCTGCGCGACGGCGCCGGCGCGCAGTACGGCTCGGACGCGGTGGCCGGGGTGATCAACGTGATCCTCGACGACGATCCGGACAGCGGCGCGCTGGAGGCCAGCTTCGGCGCCAACCACACCGACGTGAAGCCGATCGACCGCACCGTCACCGACGGCCAGACCGGCTACGCCAGCGCCAAGGTCGGCACCCGCCTCGGCGACGACGGCGGCTTCTTCAAGGTCGGCCTGGAATTGAAGAACCGCGAGGGCACCAACCGCGCCGGCTACGACCAGATCCCGCCGTTCGAGGCGCAGACGCCGGCCAACCTGGCCCTGGCCGGCAAGCGCAACTACGTGCTCGGCGACGGCGCCAGCAAGGACCTCAACGCCTGGATCAACGGCAAGCTGCCGTTCGGCCAGAGCAGCGAGTTCTATTTCTTCGGCACCTACAACCAGCGCGACACGCAGGGCGCAAACTACTTCCGCTATCCCGACAGCGACGCCAACTGGACCGAGATCTACCCGAACGGCTACCGCCCGGTGTCGCTGGGCGAGAACCGCGACATCCAGAGCGTGGTCGGCGCGCGCGGGCAATGGGGCGAGTGGGCCTACGACGCGAGTTTCGACTACGGCCGCAACGACTTCACCTACCGGTTGAAGAATTCGCTCAACGCCTCGCTCGGCCCGGGCAGCCCGACCCGCTTCAAGACCGGCGACTACGCCTTCGAACAGAGCGTGGCCAACCTCGACTTGAGCCGCAGCTTCGACGCCGCCGGCGCCACCCACACCGTCGGCAGCGGCGTGGAATTCCGCCGCGAGCACTACCGCACCCGTCCCGGCGACCCGGCCAGCTACGCCGCCGGCGCCTACACCGATCGCCCCACCGGCGCCCAGGCCGGCGGCGGACTGACCCCGCAGGATGCCGCCGACCTGTCGCGCAACGTCGCCAGCGCCTACGCCAGCGTGTCCAGCCAGTTCGGCGACAAGTTCTCCACCGACCTGGCCGCGCGCTACGAGCACTACCAGGATTTCGGCGGCGAACTGACCGGCAAGCTGGCCGCGCGCTACGAGTTCGTGCCGGCGTTCGCGCTGCGCGGCGCGATCTCCAACAACTTCCACGCCCCGTCGCTGAGCCAGATCGGCTACGAAGCCACCTCCAGCGGCTACGACGCGGCCGGCCAGTTGCTGCAGGGCCGGCTGCTGTCGGTCAACAACCCGATCGCGCAGGCGCTGGGCGCGAAGGAACTGAAGCCGGAGAAGTCGGTCAACTACAGCCTGGGCTTCACCAGCCGTATCGGTCCGCACTTCGACCTGTCGCTGGACCTGTTCCAGATCGACATCGACGACCGCATCGCGCTATCCGAAGACATCGGCGGCGATGCCTTGACCGCATTCGTGGCGCAAAACTTCGGCGTCACCGGCCTGCAGAGCGCCAGCTTCTTCGTCAACGCCGCCGACACCCGCACCCGCGGTGCGGAACTGGTCAGCAACTGGCGGCAGGCGCTGGGCGACGGCCAACTGCAGCTGACCGGCACCTGGAGCTACGCCAAGACCGAACTGAAGAACCTGGTCGCCACGCCGCCGCAGCTGCTGGCGCTGAATCCGGACTACGTGCTGTTCGGCGTGGAGGAGAGCAACACCCTGACCGACGCCGCGCCGCGCACCCGCGCCCAGTTCGCGGTGAACTGGAACAACGACCGCTGGGCGCTACAGACCCGGGTCAGCCGCTACGGCAGCGCCACCCGCGTGTTCGACTTCGGCGGCGGCTTCGTGCCGCGGCAGACCTACGGCGCCGAGTGGCAACTCGACGCCGAGGTCGAGTACCACATCACCGCGCAGTGGAGCGTGGCGCTGGGCGGGCAGAACCTCACCGACAACTACTCCGACCGCTCCAACACCGACATCTACTACTTCGGCAACCTGCCCTACGACGTGCTGTCGCCGGTCGGCAGCAATGGCGCTTATTACTATGGGCGGGTGCGGTTTACCTTCTGACGAAGGTGGGATTGGGGATTGGGGATTCGCAAGAGCGCCTCACGTCGGCGGGTAATACGTCGACGTGAGCGCCGGGGATCCGGCAAAGCGGCATGTTGGCTTCCGCTCTCCATGCCGGTTGCCGCAGCCGCGGACCCTATCGCGCGCTGACAGCCGTGTCGCCGTCAGCGCGACACGGCTGCCTGCAACGCAGCCACGCCTGCCGGGTTCGGCCATCCCTCGAAAGACTCGAGCACCTGTCCGTCGCGAACCACGTAGAAGGTCGGCGTATCCAGACTGGCCAAGGCCTTCCAGTCCGCACGCAAGTACATTGGGTGCATCGGCAGGCGCGGATGCGCCGTGTTCCAGGCAAGGATGCCGTCGAGTGGCAGCGATGCATCTGGCGGCACGACCAACAGCACATTGTCGCGCAGCCAATGCAGTTCCGCTCGCTGGTCTATCTCCGACAAGGCACGGACCGAGAAGGCGCAAGCCGGATGGACCACGGCAACGATATGCGCACGGTGGGCGTCCGGATTCCATGCCTGCACCTGTGCATGCAGACGATCCTGTATCGAAAGCATGCGCCAGCCCTGGCGGGCATCGGCCCAAGAAACCTTCAACTGCGGCAACACCGGCAAGCCTGGCGCCGCGGCACGCTGACGCAGTGCGTTGGCTTCGGCATAGCGCGAGACGGTCGCCAGTGCGCCAGCATAGGCTTGCGCATGCCAGTTGGTCGAAACGCCGGCAGCCGCCAATTTGCGATACAGGCAGCCCAGTGCGTCGACGTCGGCGGCATCGAGGGAATACAGTTCCGCGAACGCCGTTGCCCTGAAGAGATCATCGTTGTTGAAATCGCCAGCCGCCGCCTGAGTGCACGGATGAACATCGGCGGTCAGCCGGCGATAGAGGCGCACCACCGCATCGCCGCGCGATTGTCCGGTCTCGCCACGCAGTTGTGCGTTCAAGTCGGCCAACTGCCCATACAGTGTATCGGCAGGCGCATCCCCAGGCGCAGCGGATACAGCGGACGCGAAAAGCACCGCCACCCAGAAGATGGCGGCACCAACGCATGCTGCAAATCGCATCAGCAGTTACCCGTGCAAATTGAACCGATATTGCGCGAGCAGGTGGCGCGGCCGCTGCACCAGTAGTCGTTATGGTCCTCAGGGAGCGGAATGCCCGGCGTGCCGCTACCGAAGGCGCGCATGATCTCCCGGTCGCTGTCGCTGTCGACCCGGATGTTCGGCATGAATTGCAGCGTCCCCTGCAAGCCGAACAGCGACAACAGCGCGTATGCCTGGCTGCCGGTCAGCTCCGACTCGATGTCGGCGTAGTAGAACGACGTGACGCCGCCTTCGTTGAACTTGAGCGAGTCGACGAAACGCGCACGCGCTGCGGGAGAAAGCGAATCGAGCGGCGAATCGCTGCTCTTGGGCCCAGCTAGGTACGCGGCAAGCTGTGCCGCTGAATGCACTGGAGCATTTTTTCGAAGGATTTTCTGTTGCTCGTTATAGTTGCTGCTGAGCTGCGCGGCCACATCCTCGGCGGCGCCATCGCCGACCTGGGCCGCCTGCGACGAGGCGGAATCGCCCAAAAAAATACCGAGGCCCAACACCATACAGGCGACAGTCAATTGCCATTTCATAAGAACTCCTTCTCTACGAGTTGGAATAAATTAGCCACTATCCAACTTGGCCATGCAGCGGCCAGACTGACAGCCAAACCGGCGGAAAAACGCTACTAGCGAGCACTTCTGCAAACAATTGGAATGGGCTCGGAAATTTCAATTTGTCTACGACGGGAGACGACCCAAGGCAGCCGATAGAAGCTGCGGGTTGGCGCGATGGCATGGACGCTTGCGGCCTGGTCATCGCGCCTGGCATGCCGCTCACACCAGGCGCGGCATGCCGGCTTGGAAGCAGAAGACATCGGCTGTCGCTGAAAGCGAGCGACAAGCCATTTAGAGAAGCGCACAGAATGCAAGTGTTAACAGTGCAGCGAAATCGGGGTGCGCAGACGCTTCATTTGGGAATCGTGCAGCGGTCTTCCTACTAAGTGCAATTTGCGCCCAAGCCGGGAAGCACGGCATTACAGTCCGCATGAAACTTATTTGGGAATGCCCAGGCCGGATGTCTCGGCAGTCGTCATAGCGATTGGCTTCGGTCGCAGCCTGGTCGGTGCTTGACTGGATGACGCCCAGGCAGTCCTGCTCCTCCAGTTCGGCGGGCGGGTGCGCTTCTTCGTCCTGCAAGGTCGGCACGAGTTGGGCACGCGTTCGCCCCTGCCACTCCCCCAATCCCGGCCACTCCACCTGGCCCTAACGCTGTCTCGTTCATCATGAACGGATGGCAGACGCGCTCCCCCTCCGACCGCCGCCGCCGCGCCTGGACGATGCCTGCGCATTGTTCCTGGACGTGGACGGCACCCTCATCGAATTCGCCGATCGTCCCGACGGCGTGCACCTGCTGCCCGAGGTGCGCGAGGCGATCGGCCGCATCAGCGACCGCCTGCATGGCGCGCTGGCACTGGTCAGCGGCCGCCCGCTGGCGCAGTTGGACGCGCTGTTCGCGCCCCTGCGCCTGCCGGCCGCCGGCCTGCACGGCCATGAACTGCGCAGCGACATCAATGCCCGCGCAGCGATGCCGGCCGATACCTCGCAATGGCTGCACGGCCTACACCAACGCGCCGCGCACCTGCGCCAGGCACATCCCGGCGTGCTGGTCGAAGACAAGGGCGCCAGCCTGGCGCTGCACTGGCGCGCCGCGCCGGAAGCCGGCGCGCAGGTCTTGGCCTTCGCCCAGTCACAGATCGAGGCGCTGCCCGGCTACCGCCTGCAGCCCGGCGACCACGTGGTCGAGTTCGTGCCCGAGGGCAGCGACAAGGGCCTGGCGCTGACCGCGCTGCTGCAGCAGCCGCCATTCCAGGGCCGCCGCCCGGTGTTCGTCGGCGACGACCTCACCGACGAATTCGGCTTCGCCGCGGCCAATGCCGCCGGCGGCTGGAGCGTGCTGGTCGGTACGCGCGACCACAGCGCGGCGACGTACGCCTTGCCCGATCCGCACGGCGTACACGCCTGGTTGCGCGACAACGCCGCATGAGTACCGCGCCCAGCGGCAACGCCCCGCTTCGCCCCCTCCCCGACCGCGCACAAGGATCCGCTTCCTCCATGAGCTCCCCCACTCTCGACCTCGGCGTGATCGGCAATGGCAGTTTCGGCGCGCTGGTCGACAAGCAGGCCCGCGTGGTGTGGAGTTGCCTGCCGGCGTTCGACGGTGACCCAGCGTTCTGCGCGCTGCTGTCCCCGCGCGACCACGACGGCGGCGATTTCAGCATCGAGCTGGAGGATTTCGCCGACAGCGAACAGCACTACCTGGCCAACACCGCGATCCTGCGCACCGTGCTGCGCGACGCGCACGGCGGCGCGGTGGAAGTGATCGACTTCGCGCCGCGCTGGCGCAACAACGGCCGCTTCTACCGCCCGGTCAGCATCATCCGCCAGGTGCGGCCGCTGTCCGGCAACCCGCGCATCCGCGTGCTGGCGCGGCCGCTGGCCGACTGGGGCGCGCGCAAGCCGGAAAGCACCTGGGGCAGCAACCACGTGCGCTGGCTGCTGCCGGATTTCACCCTGCGCCTGACCACCGACGTGCCGGTGCGCTTCATCCGCGACGAACTGCCGTTCGTGCTCAGTCACCCGGTCAACCTGATGCTCGGCGTGGACGAATCGCTGACCCGTTCGCTGACCGGCTACATCCAGGAAGCGCAGGAACGCACCGAGGAATACTGGCGCGAGTGGGTGCGCTACCTGTCGGTGCCGCTGGACTGGCAGGACGCGGTGATCCGCAGCGCGATCACCCTGAAGCTATGCCAGTACGAGGACAGTGGCGCGATCATCGCGGCGATGACCACCTCCATCCCCGAAGCGCCGGACACCCCGCGCAATTGGGACTACCGCTATTGCTGGCTGCGCGACGCCGCCTTCGTGGTGCGCGCGCTGAACCGGCTCGGCGCCACCCGCACCATGGAGCAGTTCCTCGGCTACATCTTCAACATCGCCACCACCGACGGTAGCCTGCAGCCGCTGTACGGCATCGGCTTCGAGGCGGCGCTGGAAGAACACGAAGTGCCGTCGCTGGCCGGCTACCGCGGCATGGGCCCGGTGCGGCGCGGCAACCTGGCCTGGATCCAGAAGCAGCACGACGTGTACGGCAGCGTGGTGCTGGCGTCCACGCAACTGTTCTTCGACCTGCGCCTGAAGGATCCCGGCGACAAGGACACCTTCCTGCGCCTGGAACCGCTGGGCGAACACGCGTTCGCGCTGCACGACGTCCCCGACGCCGGGCTGTGGGAATTCCGCGGCCGCGCCGAGGTGCACACCTACACCAGCGCGATGTGCTGGGCCGCCTGCGACCGCCTGGCCAAGATCGCCGCGCGGCTGGGCCTGGACGAACGCGTGGCGTACTGGCGCGAACGCGCCGACCGCATCCACGCGCGGGTGCTGGCCGAGTCGTGGAGCGCCGAGCGCGGCCACTTCACCGACACCTTCAACGGCCATCGCCTGGACGCCTCGCTGCTGTTGCTGGCCGACATCGGCTTCATCGCCCCGGACGATGCGCGCTTCGTCGCCACGGTCGAGGCGATCGGCCGCGACCTCAAGCACGGCGACGCGCTGTACCGCTACGTGGCGCCGGACGATTTCGGCGCGCCGGAAACCAGCTTCACAATCTGTACGTTCTGGTACATCGACGCGCTCGCCGCGATCGGGCGCAAGGACGAAGCGCGCGAGCTGTTCGAGCGCATCCTCGCGCGCCGCAATCACCTGGGCTTGCTGTCGGAGGATCTAGCCTTCGACAACGGCGAGGCCTGGGGCAATTTCCCGCAGACCTACTCGCATGTCGGGTTGATCATCGCCGCGATGCGATTGTCGCGCAGCTGGCAGGAGGCTTCATGAGCAGACTCGTAGTGGTATCCAACCGCGTGGCCCTGCCCGGCGAGAACCGCGCCGGCGGCCTGGCGGTGGGCTTGCTCGCCGCGTTGAAGGAACGCGGCGGGGTGTGGTTCGGCTGGAGCGGCAAGACCGTGCGCGGCGACAGCGGCGCGATGCACGAGCAGACCCAGGGCGACATCCGCTTCGTCACCATGGACCTCAATCGCGCCGATCTGGACGCGTACTACAACGGCTTCGCCAACCGCACGCTGTGGCCGCTGCTGCATTTCCGCCTGGACCTGGTCGACTACGACCGCGCCACCCGCGAGGGCTACCGCCGGGTCAACGCGATGTTCGCCGAGAAGCTGGCGCCGCTGCTGCGCGAAGACGACACGGTGTGGATCCACGACTATCACCTGATCCCGCTGGCCTCGCTGCTGCGCGAGCGCGGCATCGGCTGCCGCATCGGCTTCTTCCTGCACGTGCCGTTCCCCTCGGCCGACCTGATCCAGGCCCTGCCCGACCATGCGCGGCTGTTCTCCGGCTTCTACGCCTACGACCTGGTCGGCTTCCAGACCCAGCGCGACGTGGACCGCTTCCAGGCCTACGTGCGCCTGTTCGGCGGCGGCAAGGTGATCAAGGACGGCGTGCTGGAAGCGCCGGGCGGGCGCCGCTTCCGCGCCGAGAAATTCCCGATCGGCATCGACACCGAACTGATCGCGCAGCAGGCGCGCGCGGCGGTGGCCAAGCCGGCGGTGCGCGACCTGCGCAACAGCCTGCGCGATCGCCAACTGGCGATCGGCGTGGACCGGCTGGACTACTCCAAGGGCCTGCCCGAACGCTTCCTCGGCTTCGAGCGCTACCTGGAGCGGCATCCGGACCAGCGCGGCAGCCTGACCTATCTGCAGATCGCCCCGGTCTCGCGCGGCGACGTCACCGAATACAAGCAGTTGCGCAACCAGCTCGAACAGATCGCCGGGCACATCAACGGCGGCCACGCCGAGCCGGACTGGACGCCGCTGCGCTACGTCAACCGCAACTTCACCCACGCCACCCTGACCGGCTTCTACCGCGCCGCCCAGGTCGGCCTGGTGACGCCGCTGCGCGACGGCATGAACCTGGTGGCCAAGGAATACGTGGCCGCACAGGACCCGGAGAATCCCGGCGTGCTGGTGCTGTCGCTGCTGGCCGGCGCCGCCGACGAACTGAAGGAAGCGCTGCTGGTCAATCCGCACGACCTGGACGGCGTCGCCGATGCGATCGCCACCGCTGCCTCGCTGCCCAAGGCCAAGCGCATCGAACGCTGGCAGACGATGATGGAGCACCTGCGCAAGAACGACATCGGCGTGTGGCGGCAGCGCTATCTGCAGGCGCTGGAGCGACGCTGATCCGCGCCTGCCACGGCGGTTGTCGCCGCTCGCGGCAGGCACGCCACCGCATGCAGAACGCAGGTTTCTGCGCGGTCACGGAACGCCCACGCGGATCCCTTTAAAATTGCTTCCCATACGCCGCGCATCGGAACCCTGGGAGGGGCGCGTGGCGTGCTCGTTGAGCGCCAGGTCGCCGCCGATGCAGCCGAACCAGCGCTCGATCCCCTCCACGATCTCCCTGCGCCAGCATGGCGCCGCCGGATCTTCTGCAGACCCTATTCCATGAACGCTCATTCTCCGAAACACGGACCCGGCAGCTGGCTGTTCGTCGCCTATGCCGTGGTCATCGCCCTGATCGGCGCCGCCCTGGCCGCGATGGGCGGCCAACTCGTCGCCGCCGGCGGCTCCTGGTACTACCTGCTGGCCGGTCTGGCGCTGGCCGTGTCCGGCGTGCTGCTGGCGCTCGGCCGCCGCGCCGGGCTGTGGCTGTTCGGCCTGACCCTGGCCGCGACCATCGCCTGGGCGCTGGCCGAAGTCGGCCTGGACGGCTGGGCGCTGATCCCGCGTCTGGCGATGATCTCGGTGCTGGGCCTGCTGCTGTTGCCGTTCTGGAAGGTCGCGCGCCGGCGCCTGGCGCCGCTGTCCGGGCTGGGGTATGCACTGGTCACCGGCGTGCTGCCGGTCCTCGGCGCGCTGCTGGTGTTCGTGCCGCTGTTCTTCCCGCGCACCGTCGAACTGGCCGACCCCGCGCTGGCCGCGCAACGCCCGCAGGCCGCCTTCAGCCGCACCACGGTGAGCAGCCCCGACGGCAACGTCGCCGCCAACCACGACGCCGGCAACTGGACCGCCTACGCCGGCTCCAACCTGTCCAACCACTACAGCCCCGGCGCGCAGATCACCCCGGACAACGTCAAGGACCTGAAGATCGCCTGGGAATTCCATACCGGCGACCTCAAGCCCGCCGGCTCCAAGCTCGGCTACGCGTTCCAGAACACCCCGCTGAAGGTCGGCGACCTGGTCTACATCTGCACCCCGACGCAGAAGGTGATCGCGGTGGAGGCCAGCACCGGCAAGGAGCGCTGGCGCTTCGATCCCAAGACCAACCCCAAGGCGATGGCCGGCGTCGCCGCCACCACCTGCCGCGGCGTGTCCTATTTCGAGGCCACCACCCCGGTCGCCGAATGCGCCAAGCGCATCTTCTGGCCGATGGTCGATGGCCGCCTGGGCGCGCTCGACGCCGCCACCGGCAAGCTGTGCGAGAGCTTCGGCGACCACGGCTATGTGGATCTGAACAAGGACACCGGCAACACCAAGCCCGGCTTCGTCGGCCCGACCTCGCCGCCGGTGGTGATGCGCGGCGTGGTGATCCAGCCGACCGGCCAGGTCCGCGACGGCCAGGAACGCGATGCGCCGTCCGGCGTGGTGCGCGCCTTCGACGCGATCAGCGGCCAGCTGCGCTGGGCCTGGGACCTGGGCAATCCGTCCATCGACGCCGCGGCGCCGGCCGGTCAGACCTATACCCGTTCGACCCCGAACGTGTGGTCGCTGATGGCCGCCGACGACGAACTGGGCCTGGTCTACCTGCCCACCGGCAACGCCTCCGGCGACTTCTTCGGCAAGGGCCGCACCCCGCAGGAAGAGGAATACACCGCCTCGCTGGTCGCCGTGGATGCGGCCACCGGCAAGGAGCGCTGGCACTTCCGCACGGTCAACCACGACCTGTGGGACTACGACATCGGCCCGCAGCCGAACCTGGTCGATTTCCCGGTTCCCGGCGGCGGCACGCGCCCGGCGGTGATCCAGGCGACCAAGTCCGGCCAGGTGTTCGTGCTCGATCGCGAGACCGGCAAGCCGATCATGCCGGTGCAGCAACTGCCGGTGCCGCAGGGCACCGACCACGGCGACTGGACCGCCAAGACCCAGCCGGTGTCGCCGGGCATGCCCAACACCGTCGGCGCGCCGAGCAAGGGCTACGAGACCATCGTCGAATCCGACGCCTGGGGCATCACCCCGTTTGACCAGTTGGCCTGCCGCATCCAGTTCAAGCAGCTGCGCTACGAAGGCATGTTCACCCCGCCCAGCCTGCAGGGATCGCTGTCGTTCACCGGCAACCACGGCGGCATCAACTGGGGCGGCGTATCGGTGGACCTGCAGCGCGGCATCATGGTGATGAACAGCAACCGCCTGCCTTACACCGAACACGTCTACCCGCGGCAGGAGATGAACGCACTGGGCGTGGTCTCGGTGTTCAACGGCAAGAGCAAGACCCCCGGCTACATGGCGCAGGAAGGCCTGGCCTACGGCGCGCGCAAGGAACCGTGGATGTCGCCGCTGAACACGCCATGCATCGCCCCGCCATGGGGCTACGTCTCCGGCGTGGACCTGCGCACCCAGCAGGTGATCTGGCGGCGTCCGCTGGGCACCGGCTACGACCAGGGCCCGATGGGCATCCCGTCGAAGATGAAGTTCGAGCTGGGCACGCCGAACAACAGCGGCTCGCTAGCCACCGGCGGCGGCGTCACCTTCATCGGCGCGGCGCTGGACAACTTCCTGCGCGGCTACGACACCCAGACCGGCAAGCTGCTGTGGGAAGTGCGGGTGCCGGCCGGCCCGCAGGCCGCGCCGCTGAGCTATACGGTGAACGGCAAGCAGTACATCGTCGCCGCGATCGGCGGCCACGACCGCATGGAAACCAAGCCCGGCGACAGCGTGATCGCCTGGACCCTGCCGGACGCCGCGCCGGCGAAGTAACGTCGGCCCGCTTCCGCTGGACCCGACCGGCCGTCGCAAGACGGCCGGTTTTTTTGTGCCCGGAGCGCTGCCAGCCAGCGGCGGCGCGTTCGCGCATGTCCGCGTTGCGGGCGCAGCCGTCGCCGGGCGGTCTATTGCACTGCAGCAAAAAATACAGTGTTTTCAGCGACCTATCTCGCCTATTCAGGCGCGATATTTCCGACGAGCGGTCTTTACCGCGGTCAAGCCCGAGACCCTGCCGGCCGATACTGGAAGGCACATTCATCTATTTTTCGACGCGCACGAATTGCGCCGATCTCTCCAGCCGGTAGCCGCCATGACCTTGCCAGACGCCGCATCCCCTCGCCCAATCGGCGGCTCGCGCCTGCCCCCGCGCGCCTTGCTGTTCGCCCTGGCCTATGCGCTGGGCCTGTTGGCAATGGCGTTGTACGCGTTGCACCTCGGCCGCCAGCTCGGGCCGAACGGGCCGGCGCTGGCGCGTCTGGCGCCGGCGCTGGCCGCCGCGGCGCTGCTGGTGGCGGCGCTGTCCTGGGCCGGCACGCGGCGCGCGGCGCCGTCGCAGCGCGCGCTGCAGGCGGTGCAGGCGCTGGGCGAAGGCCGCTTCGAGCAACGCCTCGAACCCGCCGGCGACGCGGCCGACGCCGCGCTGCTGCGCGCGATACAGACGGCGCAGGCGCGGCTGGCCGCACGCCAGGCCGAGACCGAGGCTGAACTACGCCGCGGCCGCTTCGTGCTCCAGGCGCTGGACGACCTGGACACCATGGTCCGCATCGCCGACGACGACGGCCGCGTGCACTTCGCCAACCGCAAGCTGCTGCAGATGCTGCGCGCGATCGAGCCCGACGTGCAGAGCTTCCGCCCCGAATTCAGCGCCGAGCAGTTCGTCGGCGGCAGCATCGGCGACATCTATCCGGACAGCCAAGCCGCGATCGACCGCATGCGCGCGCTGACCGGTTCCAAGCGCGTGCGCGCGCCGTTCTTCGGCCGCCAGATCGACTTCGTCTACAGCCCGATCACCGGCGCCGACGGCGTACGCCTGGGCACCATCGCGCAGTGGGAAGAGGTGACCGCGCAGGTCAATGCCGAGCAGGCGCTGACCGCGGTGATCGACGCCGCCGCGCATGGCGACTTCAGCCGCCGCCTGGATACCGCGTCGATGGATGGCGTGCTCAAGTCGCTGGCCGAAGGCGTCAACCGCATCTCCGATTCGGTGGAGAGCAACCTGGCGGCATTGGCCAGCGCGCTGGCGGCGCTGGCCGAAGGCGATCTCACCCATCGCGTCGACGGCGACGCGCAGGGCGTGTTCGCGCAGTTGCGCGAGGACACCAACCGCACCGTGGCCAAGCTGACCGAGATCATCGTCGGCATCCAGGGCGCGGTCGAGGCGATCCGCCGCGCGGCGATGGAAATCGCCGCCGGCAACACCGACCTGTCCGACCGCACCGAGCAGCAGGCGGCCAGCCTGGAGGAAGCCGCCAGCTCGATGGAGGAACTGACCTCGGCGGTGAAGCAGAACGCCGACAACGCGCAGCAGGCCAACGGCCTGGTGCACGGCACCGGCGAGATCGCCCAGTCCGGCGGCAAGGTGATGGACGAGGTGGTCGCCACCATGAGCGCGATCAGCACCTCGTCGCGGCGCATCGGCGAGATCATCAGCGTCATCGACGGGATCGCGTTCCAGACCAACATCCTCGCGCTCAACGCCGCAGTCGAGGCCGCTCGCGCCGGCGAGCAGGGCCGCGGTTTCGCCGTGGTCGCCTCGGAAGTGCGCTCGCTGGCGCAGCGCTCGGCGGATGCGGCCAAGGAGATCAAGCACCTGATCGAGGACTCCACGAACAAGGTGACGCTGGGCTCGGGGCTGGTGAACCGCGCCGGCGCCACCATGCACGAGATCGTCGGCTCGGTGCAGCGCGTGACCGGGCTGATCGGCGAGATCAGCGCCGCCAGCGCCGAACAATCCAGCGGCATCGAGCAGGTCAACCGCACGGTGATGCAACTGGACGAAGTGACCCAGCGCAATGCCGCGTTGGTGGAAGAAGCCACCGCCGCGGCGCGCAGCATGGAAGAACAGGCCGGCGGCCTGGCCACCGCGGTGGCGGTGTTCCGGATCGAAACCAATCGCGCGCAGCCGGGCGGTGGCAAGGTCACCCCGCTGCTGCGCGGCGCCCGCTGAGCTGGGGCGTATGCGGCAAGCGGGTCCAGACGCGACGTCGCGCAGCTAGACCCGCAGCGGCCGCACGCCGCTCACTCCAGAAACCGCGACCGCTGCTCCGGATCGGGCAGGAAGCACTGCGTCGAAGTACCGAACCAGCGGTAGCGGTTGCGCGCCAGCACCCGATAGCCGGCATCGCGCCAGCGTCGCGGCAACAGAAGCAACACCGCCGCGACGCGCCATGCGCCGCCGAGGCCGGCGATCACGCCGATCGCCGCGTCCGAATCGGTCAACGCACGCTGCGGCGTCAGCAACAGGAACGACAGCGGGTCGTCCGGATCCAGCCCGTTGCCGACCAGCAATGCGCGGCCGCTGGCCGATTGGATCGACGCGAACCGGTAGCGGCCGCGGCGGTCGAAGCGCAGCAGGAAGCGTACCCAGCGGCTGCACAGCAGGCATACCCCGTCGAACACCACGATCGCGCTGTCAGCGCCCGCCGCGGGCACCGCGTCGCGCGCGGGATCAGGCCGGCTCAAGCCAGCCCTCGTAACGGATGAACGGGCCGATCCACGGCAGTGCCACCTCGACCAGAAACGCATAGCGGCCGTCGCGCTCGCTTTCGCGGCAATGCACGCCGGCCAGCCAGCGCCGCGGCAGCGGCAACACGCCGAACGCCCAGGCGCGCGCGGCGCTCCAGACGATCGCGGCCCCGTCCACGCGCAGCGCGAATTCGAATTCGACCGCGCCCAGGCGCTCGCGCAGCCGACCGTCCTGCAGCCATAGCCGCGACGGCATCGCGTGCGTGCCGAAACGGCGCTGCCAGCGCTCGCCCTGCGCGTCGGCGCTGAAGGTCACCTCGATCGGCAGCGTGGCGCTGGCCGGCGGCAGGCGCGCCAACCACGCGCACAGCGGCAGCAACGGATGCCGGCCGCGGCGCACTTCGGCCTGGCCGCGGTAGCGCTGCCGCTGCGGCACCGAATGCAACGTGCGCAGCGCCGGCGGCAGCCGCGCGAACGCCGGCCCCAGCAGCTGCGCGAACAGCGGCGTACTCAGTGCGCGATCCACGCCAGCGTCGCCATGCGCCCGCTGCGGCGGTCGCGCCGATAAGAAAAGAAGCGCTGCGGGTCGGAAATCGTGCACAGGCCGCCGCCGTGCACCTGCGCCGGGTCGATCCCCGCGGCGGCCAGGCGTTGCCGCGCCAGCGCATACAGGTCCACCCGCCAGTGTCCGGGGCGGGTGGCGACGAAGGCGCTGGCCGCGGCCGGATCGTGGCCGAGGAAGGCATCGCGCACGTTCTCGCCGATCTCGTACGCCTGCGGCCCGGCGGCCGGGCCCAGCCAGGCCTGCAACTGCGCCGGTGACGTGCGCAGGGCGGCGACGGTGGCTTCCAGCACGCCGCCAGCCAAGCCCTGCCAGCCGGCATGCGCGGCGCCGACTTCGCTGCCGTCGCGGGCAGCGAAGGTCACCGGCAGGCAATCGGCGGTCAGGATCGCCAGCACCACCCCGGGCACCGCGGTGACCGCGGCATCGGCGGTCGGCTCAGCATCAATGCCGGCCGCGGCGGGCGGCCGCTCGAAGCGCAGCACCTGCACCCCGTGCACCTGCCGCAGCCAGTGCGGCGGCGACGGCAGCGCCAGGCGCGCGGCGAGTTCGTCGCGGTTGCGCTGCACCGTGGCCGGATCGTCGCCGTCGGCTGCGCTGCGGTTGCCCAGGTTGAAACGGTCGAACGGCGGCGACGACGTCCCGGCCCCGGTGCGCAGCGTGGTCAGCGCACGCACCCGCGGCGATGCCGGCCAGTCGGCGGCGAGGGCGAAGTCGGTCATGCGCGTTCGGCCCGCGTCGGGGCAGCGCCGGCAATCGCCGCGATCAGGCGCAGCGGCGCGCTCCCGGCGGCGACCGCCCGCGCTACGACTGCTGCGCGGGCGTAGCGGAAACCACTACGCCAGCCACGCGCGGCCGCCTTTTGCACCGGCACGCCAAGTCGTGTCGCCCGTTTCCAAGCAGGTCCGCTCGGGAATGGCTGCAAGGCGTCCGGCCTGCCCTCGCCTACCGGCGCCATGCTCAGCGCCGCGCCTGCTCGGCGGCCAGCCGCGAATCGACGCGCAGCGCGGCCAGCAGGCGCAGCAGGTCGGCCGGCACCGCGGCGGTGGCGCGCACCGGCTCGCCGTGGGTGGGGTGCTTGAACTCCAGCGTCTCGGCATGCAGCGCCTGGCGCTTGAAACCGCGCAATTCGGCGATCAGCTCCTCGGTCGCGCCCTTGGGCAGTTTCAGCGGGCCGCCGTACAGCGGATCGCCGATGATCGGGTGCTTCAGATGCGCCATGTGCACGCGGATCTGGTGGGTACGCCCGGTCTCCAGGCGGCATTCCAGCGCGGTATGCGCGCGGAAGCGCTCGCGCAGCCGGTAATGGGTGACCGCGTCGCGGCCGTCCTCGCGCACCGCCATGCGCAGGCGGTCGCGCGGGTGGCGGTCGATCGGCGCATTGGCGGTGCCGCCGGAGACCAGCGGCCCGGCCACCACCGCCAGGTACTGGCGGTGCACGTCGCGCGCCGACAGCTGCGCCACCAGCGAGGTGTGCGCCGGCAGGGTCCGCGCCACCACCATGGCGCCGCTAGTGTCCTTGTCCAGGCGGTGCACGATGCCGGCGCGCGGCAGCGACGCCAGCGACGGATCGAAGTACAGCAGGGCGTTGACCAGGGTGCCGCTGGGGTTGCCGGCGCCCGGATGTACGACCAGCCCGGCCGGCTTGTTCAGCACGATGACCTGGTCGTCCTCGTACAGCACCTCCAGCGGGATGTCCTCCGGCAGCGCATGGGTCTGGGTCTCCAGCACCGCATGCAGGCTGGCGATCTCACCGCCGCGCAGGGCGTCGCGCGGCCGCGCCTGGGCGCCGTCCAGCAGCGCGTCGCCGGACTTGATCCATTCGGCCAGGCGCGAACGCGAGAATTCGGGAAACAGCTCGGCCAGGACCGCGTCGAAGCGGCGGCCGGCGGCGTGATCGGGCACGCGCGCCTGGCGCGGGCCGTCGGAGACGGCGTCCTCAGGGGTGTCCGGGAGGGTATTGGGCATGAAAAGGGCACGGCTACGTCGGAAAGGGAGGGTCGCGGCGGCCATAGTCAGTCGCCGGACAGGCCACTAGGCTATCATCGCCCCTTCGTATTCCTGACGTGTCCTGCCCGAACCCATGATCCGACGCTCCGTCCCGCTCTCCGCGCACGTCCGTTTCATCGCCCTGATGCTGGTCATGGTCGTCGTGGCAACGGGTTGCCACCGCCAGAAGAACAAGAATCCCGAAGAAGGGATGCCGGTGGAACAGCTGTACCAGAAGGCGCACACGCAGATGCAGACCGGCAACTGGGCCGGCGCCGAAGGCAGCTTCAAGCGCCTGATCGCGCAATACCCCTACGGCCAGTACACCGAACAGGCGATGATCGAGTCCGCCTACGCCCAGTACAAGGCCGGCAAGCACGACGACGCGGTGTCCAGCATCGACCGCTTCATCCGCACCTACCCGACCCACCGCAACATCTCCTACATGTACTACCTGCGCGGGTTGTCCAACTCCAACCGCGACACGGTGTTCCTGCGCCGGGTGTGGTCGCTGGACCCGAGCCGCCGCGACCTGTCCACGCCGCAGCAGGCCTACGCCGACTTCAACATCGTCGCCGAGCGCTATCCGAACAGCCGCTACGCCGCCGACGCGCGCCAGCGCATGATCGCGCTGCGCAACGTGTTCGCCCAGCACGAGCTGGACAACGCGCTGTACTACCTGCGCCGCAACGCCTGGGTGTCGGCCGCCGGCCGCGCCACCTACCTGCTGGAAACCTACCCGCAGAGCGCCTACCAGTACGACGCGGTGGCGGTGCTGGCCGACGCCTACACCCACCTGGGCAACAAGCCGCTGGCCGACGACGCGCGCCGGGTGCTGGAACTCAACGATCCCAAGCATCCGTGGCTGACCGGCCATTGGCCGAAGTACCCGTGGATGATCCGCAAGCTGAACCCGTTCGCCGGCGAGAAGTCCGCCTCCACCGGGCAGTCCAACTCGCAGATGGCCAACTGAGCCAGCCTGCCGGGTGCAAGAAAACAGGGGCCGTGAGGCCCCTTTTTCGTTTGGCCGCCAAGGCATGCCGGCGCGCGGTCGCCGGCCCGGCTGCGCCGCCTGCGTCCAGGCAGGACCGCGGCTGTCCGGGCAGCCGCCAGCGACAGCGGCCTGGACATGCGCCCCCGGCCACTGGCGCAGGCCGACACCAGTGGCGCGATCTGTGGTGCAGCGCCCAGCCGCTGCGCGCCGAGCGCAACCGCCGCTTGCTAGGCTCGACCGACCCACCCGCCGCCGCTGTGTCCCCACGGCACCGCCCGTCGCCACAGCGCTCGCCGGCCCTGCCAGGAGACGCGCCATGCCCCGCTTGTCCGCCCCACTGCTACTCCTGTTAGTCGCACTCGCCGCCGGCGCCCTGCCCGCCGGCGCCGCCGAGCGCAGCGCCGCCGCGCCGGCCATCGTGTTCGGGATCAACGGCCACGACGACCGCCCCGCCTATCCGCTGAGCCAAGCCGAGGCGGTGTTCCAGTTGCTCGACCGGCGCAATCTGCGCAGCTACCGCTTCGACGTGGACCCGCGCAACTTCGCCGTGCTCGACCGGCTGGTGGCGCTGTCGCGCCAGTACCGCATCGCCTTGCGGCCGATGGTGTACCCGATGTCGCGCGAGATCGGCTACCAGCTGGCGCGGCGCTATGCCGCCGACATCAAGCTGTGGGAGATCGGCAACGAGCAGGACTACAGCCGCGACGGCGCGCAGGCGCGCATCGATGCGATGACCGCGATGTACCGCGGCATGAAACAGGCCTCCGACGAACTCGGCGCCGGCCTGGAATTCACCATCAACATCACCGCCTGCAACAGCGACGACCATTCGGCGACCGCGCGCTGCCCCGGCGACCGCCGCGGCTCGCTGTGGTTCCTGGACATGGCCAAGGCCTCGGGTTTCGATTTCGACCACATCAGCTTCCACTACTACCCGTTCCACCACGATCGCGGTTACTGGATGGACCTGTACCTGGGGCAGATGCGCGGCGCGGCGCAGAAGTACGGCGGCAAGGTGTTCTTCAACGAGGTCAACTGCGCCGAGGTCTACGCCGGCAACAGCGACGGCGGCCATGCCGGCGACGGCGCCTGCTACGACAGCGTGGCGCAGATCGTGCGCACGCTGCAGAGCGACTACGCCGACGTGGTCGCCGAGATCAATCTCTACGAACTGCTCGACCAGACCAATCTGCAGGGCGTGGAAAGCCACTTCGGGCTGATGTACGACCTGGCGCGGCCGAAGCCGACGTTGCAGCTGCTGACCGATTTCGCCGATTGAGCGCGCCAGCCGCGCGCTGCCTTCGCGCGCCATGCGCCGCGGCCCGGCTATGCTTGGGCGCATGTTCGAACTGCATCGGGTCACCCGCCGCTACGGCGACGCACTTGCGCTGGACCGGGTCGATCTGCGCATCGCCCCGGGCCGCACCACCGCGCTGATCGGGCCCAGCGGCGCCGGCAAGTCCAGCGTGTTGCGCATGCTGCTCGGGCTGGAATGGCCGGACACCGGCGAGGTGCGCTTCCAAGGCGAACCGCTGCGCCGGGACACCTTGTTGGCGCAGCGCCGCCGCATCGGCTACGTGATCCAGGAAGGCGGGCTGTTCCCGCACCTGAGCGCGCGCGACAACGCCGCCCTGCTTGCGCAGACCCTGGGCTGGGCGCGGCCGCGGATCGACGCGCGGCTGCACGAGCTGGCCTCGCTGTGCCGCCTGCCCGAGGCCTTGCTGGCGCGCTATCCGGCCGAACTGTCAGGCGGCCAGCGCCAGCGCGTGGGCCTGATCCGCGCGCTGCTGCTGGACCCGCCGGTGCTGCTGCTGGACGAACCGCTGGGCGCGCTCGACCCGATCGTGCGCCACGAACTGCAGACGCAGATGCGCGAACTGTTCGCGCTGCTCGGCAAGACCGTGGTGCTGGTGACCCACGACGTCGCCGAGGCCGCCTACCTGGGCGACACCCTGGTGCTGATGCGCAACGGCCACGTCGTGCAGGAAGGCAGCGTGCGCGATCTGCTGGATGCGCCCGCGGAGCCGTTCGTCGGCCAGTTCCTGCACGCGCAGCGCACGCTGGAGGATGCGCGGTGATGGCCTCGATGCGACGCCGCGTTGCCGCGCTGCTCGTGCTCGCGGCGGCGCTCGCCCTGCTCGCCGGCAGCGCTGCGGCGGCGCCGGAGAAGGTGGTGGTCGGCTCGAAGAACTTCACCGAGGCGGTGGTGCTCGGCGAGATCGCCGCCGGCGCCGGACGCCAGGCCGGAGTGGAGGTCGAACACCGACGCCAGCTCGGCGGCACCCGCATCCTGTGGCGCGCGCTGGAGCAGGGCTCGATCGACGCCTATGCCGAATACACCGGCACCCTGGCCACGGAACTGCTGCAACTGCCCGATGCCGACGATGCCGCGCTGCGCCGCGCCCTGGCCCAGCGCGGCCTGGCGATGAGCGCGCCGCTGGGCTTCGACAACACCTACGCGTTCGGCATGCGCCGGCAGCGCGCGCAGGCGCTGGGCATCGCCCGCATCTCCGACCTGGCCGCGCATCCGTCGCTGAAGCTCGGGCTCAGCAACGAGTTCGTGTCGCGCGCCGACGGCTGGCCGGGGGTGCGCGATGCCTACCGGCTGCCGCAGACGCCGACCGGGCTGGACCACGACCTGGCCTACCGCGCGCTGGACAGCGGCGCGATCGACCTCACCGACCTGTACAGCACCGACGCCGAGATCCCGGCGCACGACCTGCTGGTGCTGCAGGACGACCACCGCTACTTTCCGCGCTACGCCGCGGTGTTCCTGTATCGCAGCGACCTGGCGCAGCGCGCGCCGCGCTTCGTGCAGGCGCTGGATGGCCTGGGCGGGCGCATCGACGCGGCGACGATGCAACGGCTCAATGCCGAGGCGAAGCTGGACAAGCGCGCCGAAAGCGCGATCGCCGCGCGCTGGCTGGGCATCGCCGCGCCGGCGCAGGACACCAGGCTGACGCGCCTGCTGCAACGCACGCGCGAACACCTGGCGCTGGTCGGCCTGTCGCTGGGCCTGGCCCTGCTGGTGGCGCTGCCACTGGGCATTCTCGCCGCCTATCGGCCGCGGCTCGGCCAGGTGGTGCTGTCGCTGACCGGGGTATTGCAGACGCTGCCGTCGCTGGCGGTGTTCGTGTTCATGATCCCGCTGTTCGGCATCGGTGCCAAACCGGCGATCGCCGCGCTGTTCCTGTACAGCCTGCTGCCGATCGTGCGCAACACCCATGCCGGCCTGACCGGCATCGCCCGCGAGTTGCGCGAGACCGCCGCGGCGATCGGCCTGCCGCCGGGCACCCGGCTGTGGCGGATCGAACTGCCGCTGGCCTTGCGCACCATCCTGGCCGGGATCAAGACCGCGGCGGTGATCAACGTCGGCACCGCCACCTTGGGCGCGCTGATCGGCGCCGGCGGCTACGGCCAGCCGATCCTCACCGGCATCCGCCTGGACGACATCGGCCTGATCCTGGAAGGCGCGGTGCCGGCGGCAGCGCTGGCGCTGCTGGTGCAGGCGCTGTTCGAGGGCCTGGAGCGCTGGCTGACCCCGCGCGGCCTGCGCCTGGCGGCGCGGCGCTGAGGCCGGCGCGTCCAGGCGCCGCTCATCGGCGCGACAGCGAAAGCACTCGTGCGCTCGGCCATCGATCACACCATGGCACCGACGAGCCATCGGCTTCGGAACCCGTGGGGACTGAAGTCCCTCCCACAGTGCACCCAGCCGACTCGCCGCAGGCCCCCTGTAGGAGCGGCTTCAGCCGCGACCAGCGGAGTCGGAACCCGCGTGGTTTCAGCTATCTATCGGGGCTGAAGCCCCTCCTACAAGTGCACCATCAGGCACCGCAGTCCCTGTAGGAGCGGCTTCAGCCACGACGAGCGGAGTCGGAACCCGCGTGGTTTCAGCTATCTGTCGGGGCTGAAGCCCCTCCTACAAGTGCATCATCAGGCACCGCAGTCCCTGTAGGAGCGGCTTCAGCCGCGACGAACGAAGTGACAGACCTGCCCAGGCGGTCACTGTCGGGGCTGAAAAACCTCCACCCCAGCGCACCCCATCAAGCCCACTGCAAGCCTCTGTGGGAGCGACTTCAGTCGCGACGAGCGAAGTCGGAACCCGCGTGGTTTTGGCTATCTGTCGGGGCTGAAGCCCCTCCTACAAGTGCACCATCAGGCACCGCAGTCCCTGTAGGAGCGGCTTCAGCCGCGACGAACGAAGTGACAGACCTGCCCAGGCCGGTCACTGTCGGGGCTGAAAAACCTTCGCCCCAGTGCAACCCAACAAGCCCACCGCAAACTCCCTGTGGGAGCGACTTCAGTCGCGACGAACAAAGTTGGAACTCGCGTGGTTTCGGCTATCTGTCGGAGCTGAAGCCCCTCCTACAGTTCACCCAGCAGGCTAGCCAAAAATTCTTCCAGAAACGATCAAAGCCACCGCTCACCCGCGCGCCGCAGCGACCATCTCGCGCGCCAGCCCACGCATCGCCTCCGGCGTCAGCTGCAGGTACGGCGCGATGCGCAACGCACCGTGGCGATGCGTGCAGATCACCTGCGCGCGCTGCAGCCAGGGCAGCAACCCCTGCATCGCCGCTGCAGGCGGACGCAGCGCGCCAAGGTGCGGCGCATGTCCAGGCACGGTCCAATCGCCGGCACCTTGCGCCTGCAACTCATCCTCGAACGCCGCACCGAGTGCGCCCAGCCGCGCCGCGATCCGTTCCGGCTGCCAATGCTGCAGCTGCTGCAGCGCCGCAGTAGCCATCGCCAGCCGTAGCGGCTCGGCCACGCCGCCGGCATCGAAGCGGCGCGCGCCGGTGCGGAACGGCGGCGGCGCCTCGACCGGGAAATTCCAGTCGGCGCCGGGATCGCGGGCCTGCCAATGGTGTTCGATCGGCACGCCCTGCGCGCGCCAATGCGGCGCCGCCCACAACCAAGCCAGCCCCATCGGCCCCAGCAGCCACTTGTGCCCGACCGCCACTACGAAGTCCGGCCGCCACGCCGCCAGCCGCGCCGGCAGCACGCCCAGGCTCTGGCTCAGGTCCAGCACCAGCGCCGCGTCCGCCGCATGCACGCGCGCGGCGATGCGGTCCAGGTCCAGCAGCGCGCCGTCGCGCCAGTAGGCATTGGGCAGTGTCGCAATGCGCACCCGCGGCTCAGCGTCCAAGGCCGCCAGCACCGCTTCGGTCCAGTCCTGTTGCGGCCCGCGCCGCACCACCGCCAGGTGCGCGCCGGTCTCGGCGCAGCGCTGCTGCCACAGCAACAGGTTCGACGGGAACTGGCCGTCGAGCAGCAGCACCGCGTCACCGGCCGCCAGCGGCAATTGCCGCGCCGCGGTGGCCAGGCCGTAGGCGGCCGAGGGCAGCATCGCCAAGCCGTCGACGTCGCCTTCGAACAGCGTGGCGGCGGCCAGGCCGCGCAGGGTCTCGATCTGCGCGCGCCAGGCGTCGAACGACAGCGTCCACGGCGCGATCGAAGCGGCCAGCGCCGCCTGTCCGGCGGCAAGCACGCTGGCCAGCCGCGGGCCCTTGCTGGCGGTATCCAGATAGCGCACTCCCTCGGGGAGGACGAAGGCCTGCGCCGCCTCGGCGAGGTCGAGCAAGCCGGCCGGCGCGGCGGCGCCGGCCGCGGATGCGGGCATGAATGCGTGGGATGGGTCTGGCGTGGACATGTGCGGTCGGGCCGGTTGGCGCGATCGGGAGAGGAAGGCTCCCATCGCATGAACAGGCGCTAGCGTAACGCGACGTTCCACCACGCATGACGGCATGTTCACGGTCTTCCCCTAAGCTTGCCGGATGCAAGCGACCTCCCCGGCGGCATCCCCCTCGCCCGCAGCGTCCAGCGTGCCGCTGGCGACGCGTTTCCGCAGCGTGCGCCAGCACACCAGCCTGCTCGCCGCGCCGCTGAGCGAGGAAGACGCGATGGTGCAGAGCATGGACGACGCCAGTCCGGCGAAATGGCATCTGGCGCATACCACCTGGTTCTTCGAACGCTTCGTGCTGGCCGCCGACACGGACTACCGCGCAATCGATCCGCAGTGGGACTACCTGTTCAACAGCTACTACCAGAGCGTCGGCCCGATGCATGCGCGGCCGCGCCGCGGCGTGCTGTCGCGCCCGTCCATGGCGCAGGTGCGCGACTACCGCGCCGAGGTCGAGGCGCGGGTGCTGGCGCGGCTGCAGGCCGGCGACCTGTCGGCGCAGACGCTGCAGGTGCTGGAACTGGGCCTGCACCACGAGCAGCAGCATCAGGAGCTGCTGCTGACCGACATCAAGCACGCGTTCTGGAGCAACCCGCTGGCCCCGGCCTATCGCGACGACCTGGCCATGGCGCACGCGCCGGCGCGAACCTTGCGCTGGATCCAGCGCGACGAACAGCTGTGCGAGATCGGCGCGCCCGGCTGGCCGGCGCACGCGGCCTTCGCCTACGACAACGAGTCGCCGCGGCACCGCGTGCTGGTGCCGGCGCATGCGCTGGCCAGCCGTCCGGTGAGCAATGCCGAGTACGCGCAGTTCATCGCCGACGGCGGCTACCTCAACGTCGCCCTGTGGCTCAGCGATGGCTGGGCGCGGCGCAACGCCGAGGACTGGCAGCGGCCGCTGTACTGGCATGCCGACGGCGTGCGCGAGTTCACCCTGGGCGGCTGGCGCGAGCGCGATCCGCATGCGCCGGTCTGCCACATCAGCCTGTTCGAAGCCGACGCCTACGCGCGCTGGGCCGGCGCCCGGCTGCCGACCGAAGCCGAATGGGAACAGGCCGCCACCGGTGTGGCCATCGACGGCAATTTCGTCGATGCCGACACGCTGCATCCGCAGTCCGCCGCGCAGGGCGAGGCCGGCCTGCAGCAGTTGTTCGGCGATGTCTGGGAATGGACCGGCAGCGCCTACTTGGCCTACCCCGGCTTCCGCCCGTGGTCGGGCGCGCTGGGCGAATACAACGGCAAATTCATGAACGCGCAGTGGGTGTTGCGTGGCGGCAGCTGCGCGACGCCGCACGACCACATCCGCGCCAGCTACCGCAACTTCTTTCCCTCCGATGCGCGCTGGCAATTCGCCGGCGTACGCCTGGCCAAGGATCCCGCATGAACGCTGCGACCGCCCGCGCACTGACCGAAGCTGCGCTCACCGACCTGCATCCGCAACCGGACGACATCGCCGCCGACGCGATCGCCGGGCTGTCGCGCAGTCCCAAGCAATTGCCGTCCAAGTATTTCTACGACGCCGAAGGCTCGCGCCTGTTCGAAGCGATCACCCGCCAGCCCGAGTACTACCTGACCCGCACCGAGCTGGCTCTGCTGGAAGCGCGGATGCCGTCGATCGCGCAGGCGGTGGGCCTAGGTGCGCACGTGGTGGAGCTGGGCAGCGGCAGCGGGCGCAAGACCGAATTGCTGCTGGAAGGCCTGCGCGAGCCGGTAGCCTACACCCCGATCGAGATCTCGCGCGACATGCTGATGTCCAGCACCGCGCGCCTGGCCGAGCGCTTCCCGCGCATCCAGATGCTGCCGGTCTGCGCCGACTTCACCGCACCGGTAGCGCTGCCGGCGCCGCAGCGCAGCGCGCGCCGCACCCTGGTGTTCTTTCCCGGCTCCACGCTGGGCAACTTCACCCGTGACGACGGCATCCAGCTGCTGCGCTCGATGCGCGAAACCATGCACCACGACGGCTGCGCGCTGATCGGCATCGATCTGGACAAGGATCCTGCGGTGTTGGAAGCGGCCTACAACGACGCGGCCGGCGTCACCGCCGAGTTCACCTTGAACCTGCTGCGCCGCCTCAACCGCGAGATCGGCAGCGATTTCGACCTGGCGCAGTTTCGCCACCACGCGGTGTACGCGCGCGAGCGCCAGCGCATCGAGACCTTCCTGGTCAGCCAGCGCGCACAACAGGTGCACGTGGCCGGACACCGCTTCGACTTCGCCGCCGGCGAAGCGATGCAGGTCGAATACAGCCACAAGTACAGCGACCAGAGCTTCGGCGAAATGGCCGCGGCCGCCGGCCTGCGCGTCAGCCACGGCTGGAACGCGCAGGACGATGCGTTCGGGTTGCGGTTGCTGCAGGCGGTTTGAAGAACCGGGATTGGGGAATCGGGAGTCGGGATTGGCAAGCGCATTCGCGCGAACCGGTAGCGCGCCGCCCGGCACGGACCACCGAGGCAGACGCGTTGGCCGCCTCCCTGCCGCCCCCTGTAGGAGCGGCTTCAGCCGCGACCGACACCCACCGCAGCCGATCCGCCCCCCACCAAGAGACGCCGCGTGGCCGCCGCGCCGCCCTGGCTAGCCCTGATGATACCCATTGGTGATCGGATAACGCCGTTCGCGCCCGAACGCGCGGCGCGACACCTTCGGCCCCGGCGCGGCCTGGTGCCGCTTCCATTCGGTGATGCGCACCAGCCGCACCACGTGATCGACCACCTCGGCGGCGTAGCCGGCGGCGACGATCTCGTCGCGCGATTCCTCCTGGTCGACGTAGCGATACAGGATGCCGTCGAGCACGTCGTACGGCGGCAGCGAATCCTGGTCGGTCTGGTTGGCGCGCAGCTCCGCCGACGGCGGCCGCGCGATCACCGCCGGCGGAATCACCGGCGCGCCGCCGACCGTGTTGCGCCATTTCGCCAGCCCGAACACCTCGGTCTTGTACAGGTCCTTCAGCGGCGCATAGCCCCCGCACATGTCGCCATAGATAGTGGCGTAGCCGACCGCGTACTCGCTCTTGTTGCCGGTGGTCAGCAGCAGCCCGCCGAACTTGTTGGCCAGCGCCATCAGGATCACGCCGCGGCTGCGCGACTGCAGGTTCTCTTCGGTGACATCGGGCTGGGTGCCTGCGAACAACGGACCCAGCGCCTGCAGCAGGCCCTCGAACGCCGGCTCGATCGCCACCGTCTCCAGTTTCACGCCCAGCGCGCGGCATTGCTCGTCGGCCAGGTCGTTGGACATGTCGGCCGTGTAGCGCGACGGCAGCCGCACCGCGGTGACGTTGTCCGCGCCCAGCGCGTCCACCGCCATCGCCAGCACCAGCGCCGAATCGATGCCGCCGGACAGGCCCAGCCACACCTTGGAAAACCGGTTCTTGCCGCAGTAATCGCGCAACCCGCGCACCACCGCGCGCCAGGCCAGCGCATCCATGCTCTCGTCGCCGTCGTCGATCCAGCGCAACGGGGTGAACGCACGCGTCTGCGTCGCGTAGTCCACCACCAGCCATTGGTCGGTGAACGCCGCCGCGGCCGGATGCACGCTGCCGTCGCCGTCGGCGACCACCGAGGCGCCGTCGAACACCAGCGCATCCTGGCCGCCGACGACGTTGAGATAGGCCAGCGCCACGCCGGTCTCGCGGGTGCGCTCGGCCAGCAGCGCGTCGCGCTGCGCATGCTTGCCGCGCTCGTAGGGCGAGGCGTTGGGCACCAGCACCAGTTCGGCGCCGTGGCGTGCGGTATCGGCCAGCGGCTCGGGAAACCACAGGTCCTCGCAGATCACCAGGCCGACCTGGGTGCCCTTGACCTCGAACACGCAGCTGCCGCCGTCTGGATCGACATCGAAATAGCGGCGCTCGTCGAACACCGCGTAGTTGGGCAGTTCGCGCTTGCGGTAGGTAGTTTCGATCTGCCCGCCGCGCAGCACGCTGGCCGCGTTGTAGACCACGCTGCCGGCGCTCTGCGGCCAGCCGACCACCGCCACGATGCCGTGCACGCGCACCGCGATGCGCTGCACCGCCAGTTCGCAATCGGCGAGGAAGCCGGGCCGCAGCAACAGGTCCTCCGGCGGATAGCCGCTGACCGCCAGTTCCGGGAACAGCACGATGTCGGCGCCGTACTCGTCCCGGGCCTCGTCGATCATCGCGATGATGCGATCGGTGTTCTGGGCCACGGCGCCGACCGGAAAATCGAACTGGGCCATGGCGATGCGAAGGGAAGAAAACATGGACAACCTTGCAGAAGCGGGAGGGGGAAAAGCGCGGCGGCCGCGCCGATGCCAGCCGCCGACGGCGCGACGCCAGCAGCAGCGGAGCCGACACATGCGCACGACGGCAATGCGCAGTGTAGCGCCGCACCGCGGCCGACGATCCGGCTCGCCCGCCTCACGTTGTGCCCTTCGCAGGATGGGTGCACTGTAGGAGGGACTTTAGTCCCGACAGATTCCCAAGCCGCTCGCGGACGGACCCCACGTCGCGGCTGAAGCCGCTCCTACAAGGAGCAGCATGTCGAATGCCCGCTGGGTGCACTGTAGGAGGGACTTCAGTCCCGACAGATTTCCAAACCGTTCGCGGACAGACCGCGCGTCGCGGCTGAAGCCGCTGCTCCTACAACGAGCGACATGCCGAGTGCCGGCTGGGTGCACTGTGGGAGGGACTTCAGTCCCGACAGGTTCCCGAGCCGGTCGCGGACGGACCGCGCGTCGCGGCTGAAGCCGCTCCTACAAGGAGGGGCATGTCGAGTGCCGGCTGGGTGCACTGCAGGAGGGACCTCAGTCCCGACTGGCTCCGAAGCCGGTCACTGACAGACTCCGCGTCGCGGCTGAAGCCGCTCCTACAAGGAGCCGTACGGCGCGCATCGCTTCATCCGTTGCCACGACTGCCAGCCCGCGCACGGCGCCGCCGACGCCAGCGCCGCCATAGCGCCACCACGCCCGCGAGCAGCGCCAGCGCGACGAGGCCCAGCGTCGCCATGCGCGCGGCCACACCGTGCTGGAACACCACCTCCTTGCCCTCGCCGTCGAGCGTATAGGCGACCACGTAATCGCCCATCGTGCCCATGCCCTCGCGGCCGCCGGCGGCGATCACCACGTACTGCTTGCCGTCCACCGCATAGACCGACGGCGTGGCCTGACCGCCGGCCGGCAGCTTGACGTCCCACAGGGTCTTGCCGCTGGCGCTGTCGAGCGCGCGCAGACGCGAGTCGGCAGCCGCGGCGATGAAGGTCAGCCCGCTGGCGGTGGTCACCGCGCCGCCGAGCAGCGGCGTGCCCACGTCCAGCGGCAGCCACGGCAGCCGCTCTTCCAGCGTGCCGAGCGGGCGTTCCCAGGCGATCTTGCGGGTGCGCAGGTCCACCGCCACCAGCCGCCCCCACGGCGGCTTGACGCAGGGAATGCCGCGCGACGAACCCAGCATGCCGCGGCGCATGTAGTACGGCGTGCCTTGCATGTCGTTGAACTGCTGGTCGGGATGCCGCGCGTGATCGGCCTCGCTGAAACGTTCGCGCGGGATCAGCGCCACCTGCATCGGCAGGTCCGACACCGGCATGATCGCCAGTTGGCGCTGCGGGTCCACCGCGATGCCGCCCCAGTTCACGCCACCGGCCCAGCCCGGCAACGCGATCGTGCCGCGCACGCTGGGCGGGGTGAACAGGCCTTCCGAACGCAGCCCGGCGATCAGCGCCTCGCATTCGCGGCGCGCGCCCGGCGTCGCCCCCCAGGCATCGGCGGCGGTCAGCGGCGTGTGCCGGGCCAGGCGCAACGCCGGCTCGGGCATCGGCTGGGTCGGCGAGATGCGCTCGCCAGGCACGTCGGTCGCCGACACCGGCACTTCGCTGATCGGGAATACCGGGCTGCCGTCGCGGCGGTCGAAGGCGAACAGGAAGCCGGTCTTGGTCGCCTGCAGCACCGCCTCGCGCGGCCCATGCGCGGTCTGCACCGTCGTCAGTACCGGCTGCGAGGCCAGGTCGTAGTCCCACAGGTCGTGATGCACCAGTTGCTGCGCCCACACCCGGCGGCCGCTGTGCAGGTCCAGCGCGACCAGCGAATTCGCATCGCGGTTGTCGCCGAGCCGCTCGCCGCCGTAGTAATCGGGACTGGCCGAGCCGGTCGGCACGTACACCAGCCCCAGCGCCGGATCCACCGCCAGCGGCGCCCAAGCGTTGCCGCCACCGACCGTGGCGGCCTGCTGCGGCTGCCAGCCGGCCGCGGCCGCGGCGGCCGGATCGCGCGGCACCGGATCCCAGCGCCACAACTCGCGCCCGCTGCGCGCGTCGTAGCCGCGCACCACGCCCTGCTCCAGCGCATGCCCGCGGTTGTCGCCGATCGAGCTGCCCACCACTAGCACATCGTCCGCCACCACCGGCGGCGAGGTCACCGCATAGTTGGCCCAATCATCGCTGGGCCTGTCGTGCACGTCGATGCCGGCATGCAGGTCGATCGTGCCGGCAGCGCCGAACCCGGCGCAGGGCCGGCCGTCGGCGGCGTCCAGCGCGATCAGCCGCGCATCCAGGGTGCCGAACACGATGCGCTCGCGGCACGCGCCTGCCGCGGCCTGCGTGTCGCGCCAGAAACTCACCCCGCGCGAGGCCGGATCGCTGTAGTGCTTGCCGCGCGACACCTTGGCGTCGAACGACCACAGTTCGCGGCCACTGGCCGCATCCAGCGCGAAGGCGATGCCGGTGCCGGTGACCAGGTACATGCGCCCGCCCAGCACCAGCGGGTTGGCCTCGAAGCGGCGCCGTTCCGGATCCGGCAGGCCCACGCCGAGTTCGCCGGTCCGGAACGACCAGGCGATGCGCAGCCGTCCCACGTTGTCCGGGGTGATCTGGGTCAACGGCGAATGCTGGCCGCCGCCGGGCGCGCCGGCATAGCTGGGCCAGTCGCCCGGCGCCGCCGCGCAGATCCCGCCGACGCCGAGCGCCAGTCCCGCACCACACATCGCTGCCCGCCATCTGCTGCTCACCGGTACCGCTCCTGTCATCGCTTGAAGGAGCGGCAAGTATGCGTAGCGCCCCTCCGCCCGCCGCGGCCAAGGGACGGCGGCAGCCACGGCAGTGACCAGTGGCGGTCCCTCAGGGACGACTGGTGCGCGGACACATACGGCCAAGTGCAGCGCCGCACACCACGCGCAAATGTCTGCAGCCTCAAGCCCCTCTCCCCCCGGCGACCGAAGGAAGTCCCGTGGGAGAGAGGGGTTGGGGTGAGGGTACGGAGGCGAAGCCCCGCCCAACTGAAAGCTAGTGGCGCCCCCCGCCAAACGCTGCGCCACCGAAAAACGCCGGCACAAAAAAAGGGCCCCGCTTTCGCGAGGCCCCGTTCGACGCCGACCGGCATTGCCGCCAGCGAACAGTCGCAGCATGCGGCACCTGAGCGCCGCAGGCCGCAACCGCCGTGTCGCTTACTTCACCAGCGAAGCGATCGCCGCGCCCAGGTCGCCCGGCGAGCGGACGGTCTTGACGCCGGCGGCTTCCATCGCCGCGAACTTGCCGGCAGCGGTGCCCGAACCGCCCGAGGCGATCGCACCGGCGTGGCCCATGCGCTTGCCCGGAGGGGCCGAGGCGCCGGCGATGAAACCGACGACCGGCTTCTTGACGTGGGCCTTGATGTACTCGGCACCGGCTTCCTCGGCGTCGCCGCCGATCTCGCCGACCATGATGATGCCCTGGGTCTGCGGGTCTTCGTTGAACAGCTTGAGGCAGTCGACGAAGTTCAGGCCGTTGATCGGGTCGCCACCGATGCCGATGACGGTGGACTGGCCCAGGCCGGCAGCGGTGGTCTGCTTCACGGCTTCATAGGTCAGCGTGCCCGAGCGCGACACGATGCCGATCTTGCCCGGCATGTGGATGTGGCCCGGCATGATGCCGATCTTGCACTCGCCCGGGGTGATCACGCCGGGGCAGTTCGGCCCGATCAGGGTCACGTCCGGGTGCGACTTCAGCACGTTCTTGACCCGCAGCATGTCCAGCACCGGGATGCCTTCGGTGATGCAGACGATGACCTTGATGCCGGCCGAGGCCGCTTCCAGGATCGCGTCGGCCGCGAACGGCGGCGGCACGTAGATCACCGACGCATCGGCGCCGGTGGCGTCGACCGCTTCGCGCACGGTGTTGAACACCGGCAGGTTGATGTGGGTGGTGCCGCCCTTGCCCGGGGTCACGCCGCCGACCACCTGGGTGCCGTACTCGACCATCTGGGTCGCGTGGAAAGTCCCCTGCTGGCCGGTAAAGCCCTGCACGATGACCTTCGTATTCTTGTTGATCAAAACAGACATTCGTTTGAGTCCTTGAGAGTTCTGCTATTTGGTCGGCTTCGGAACGATGCGGCATTTCGCGATGCGAAACGCCGCTCAGGCGTACTTCCACAACCCCCGCAACGCCGCTGCGCGGCGCTGCCGCCCCCTTGACTCAAGGGGGCAAGATGGCTCCGTCCCGAACCAGGAATGCGTCAGGCAGCGACGGCTGCGACGACCTTCTTGGCGCCATCGTTGATGTCGTCGGCCGGGGTGATGGCCAGGCCGGATTCGGCCAGCAGCTTCTTGCCCGCCTCGACGTTGGTGCCTTCCAGACGCACCACCACCGGCACCTTGACGTCCACTTCCTTGACCGCGGCGATGATGCCCTCGGCGATCATGTCGCAGCGGACGATGCCGCCGAAGATGTTGACGAAGATCGCCTTGACCTTGTCCGAGGACAGGATCAGCTTGAACGCCTCGGTCACGCGTTCCTTGGTGGCGCCGCCGCCGACATCCAGGAAGTTGGCCGGCGAACCGCCGTTGAGCGCGATCACGTCCATGGTGGCCATGGCCAGGCCGGCGCCGTTGACCATGCAGCCGATGTTGCCGTCCATGGTCACGTAGTTCAGGTCGTACTCGCTGGCGCGCACTTCGGCCTCGTCTTCCTGGGTCTTGTCGCGCATGGCGGCCAGATCCTTGTGGCGGAAGGTGGCGTTGTCGTCGGAGTTGACCTTGCCGTCGAGCGCGTACAGGTCGCCGCTGTCCAGGATCGCCAGCGGGTTCAGTTCGACCAGCGCCAGGTCCTTTTCGTTGAACAGGGTGTACAGGCCGCCCATGATCTTGGCCAGCTGGTTGGCCTGCTTGGCGTTGAGGCCGAGCTTGAAGCCGATCTCGCGCGCCTGATAGGGCTGCAGGCCTTCGACAAAGTTGACGTTGAGGGTCTGGATCTTCTCGGGGGTCTCGGCTGCGACCTGCTCGATGTCCACGCCGCCTTCCGACGAGGCGATGTAGGTGATCGACTGGGTGCCGCGGTCTACCAGCACCGACAGGTACAGTTCCTTGGCGATCTCGCCGGCCTCGGTGACCAGCACCAGGCTGATCGGCAGGGCCACGCCAGCGGACTGGTAGGTTTCCATCGAGGTGCCGAGCATCTTGGCCGCAGCGGCCTTGACGTCGTCGGTGGTCTTGCAGAACTTCACGCCGCCGGCCTTGCCGCGGCCGCCCGCGTGGATCTGGGCCTTGACCATCCAGGGGCCATTGCCCAAGGCATTGGCCGCTTCGACAGCTTCTTCGGGCGTGGACGCGACGCGTCCGGCCGGGACCGGGATGCCGTAGTCGGCAAACAGTTGTTTCGCCTGGTATTCGTGGAAATTCATGCGTCACCGTGGGAAGAGGAACGACCGTCCCGCAGCGATCCGGGCCTGGAAGGGCGGCCGGAATGGTACGGACGGGCCGCATATTGTGGCCGACCCTGGGCGGCGGCGCAAAAGCGCCGGTCCGGGCGCCGCCGCGGGCGGCCCTGCAGACCCTGCCCTGCGAGGTCGCAACACGGCTCGGGCGGTAGTTAGCAGCCCGTCCCCGGCCATGCGCCGGCCGCCACCGGTACGCCCCTGCCATCGCATTCCCCGGCGCGACGCCTATACTCGCGCCGTCCGTCGCCTGGCTGGAGTCCGGCTTGCCCACAAGCGCCTCGCTCATCGACCGCATCGAATCCATCCCGCGCCGCGAACTGTATTTCTTCGCGCTGTACCGGGTGCTGGTGGCCGGACTGATCGCCGCGCTGGTGTTCAGCCCGTTGAGCGTGCTGGTCGGCGCGCCGCGCTTCCCGCAACTGGCGACCGGGCTGGCCGGCGCCTACCTGCTGGTGGCGCTGCTGCTCCTGCTGTGGGGCCGCAACGAACGCCACCTGATCCCGATCGTGTTCTGCAGCGCGACCGCGGACATCGCCGCCGCCACCCTGGCCGCGCACGCGCTGCCGGCGGCCAGCGCCGGCATCGCGATGATGCTGCTGTTCAATGTCGCCGCCGCGGCGATGCTGCTGCCGCTGCGCTACGGCTTCGGCGTCGCCCTGACCGCCGCTGCGGCAACCCTGCTGGAATACCTGTGGACCTCGCTGGACGGCGGCGAGAGCACCCGCAGCCTGGCCGAACTGGCCATGTTCGCCACCAGCTACCTGGCGGTGTCCTACATCTGCTACCAGATCGGGCAGCGCGCGCGCAGCAGCCAGACGCTGGCCGACCGGCGCGGTGCCGAAGTGGCCAATCTCTACGAAATCAACGAGTTGATCATCCGCCGCATGCGCACCGGGGTGCTGGTGGTGGACGCCCAGAACCGCGTCACCCTGGCCAACGAGGCCGCCTCGGCCCTGCTCGGCGACGCCGACGGCAACAGCGCCAGCGGCCGCCTGGACCTGCTCAGCGCCGCGCCCGAGCTGGGCAGGCGGCTGCAACGCTGGCGCAACGGCTGGAACCAGGAAGAGACCCCGCTGCAGCTGTCGCCGGACCAGCCCGAGGTGCAGCCGCGCTTCGCCCGGCTGCTGATGGAAGGCGACCTGACCCTGGTGTTCCTGGACGATGCGACCGTGGTGTCGCGGCGCGCCGAATCGCTGACCCTGTCGGCGCTGGGCCGCTTCTCGGCCAGCCTGGCGCATGAGATCCGCAACCCGCTGGCCGCGATCAGCTACGCCTCGCAGCTGCTCGAGGAGTCGCCGGCGATCGGCGATGCCGACCGCCGCCTGCTGCAGATCATCCATATGCAGTGCCAGCGCACCAACGGCATCGTCGAAAGCGTGCTGGGGCTGGCCCGGCGCGAGCGCTCCAATCCGGAGAACCTGGACCTGGGCGTGTTCGTGCGCCGCTTCGTGCTCGAATACCGGCAGACCCTGTCGATCGAGACCGACAGCCTGGAGGCCATCCTCGCTCCGCAGCCGGTGCACGCGCTGGTCGATCCCAAGCACCTGCACCAGATCCTCAGCGCGCTGGTGCACAACGCGCTCAAGTACGGCCGGGTGATGGAGGAACCAGCAAGGGTGCGGCTGCGCGTGGCGGTGCAGGAGCGCAACGCGATCGTCGACGTGATGGACCGCGGTCCCGGCATTCCCGAAGCGGTCGCCGCGCAGCTGTTCCGCCCGTTCTTCACCACCTCCGAGCACGGCACCGGGCTGGGCCTGTATATCGCCCGCGAACTGTGCCGGGCCAACCAGGCCCGCCTGGAGTACGTCCCGGTGCCGGCCGGCGGCGCCTGCTTCCGCGTCGTCCTGCCTGGTCCGCACACCATGCTCTCCGGTTGAGACGCACGTCACCAAGACCCGGTCGCGTCGATAATTTGGCGCTACCCCCGCACCTGGGCTATCTTTTCCGCACATGAACGAAACCCGAAGCGCCCTGGTCGTCGACGACGAACGCGACATCCGCGAGCTGCTGGTGCTGACCCTGGGCAGGATGGGGCTGCGCATCAGCACCGCCGCCAACCTCGCCGAAGCCCGCGAACTGCTGGCCAGCAATCCCTACGACCTGTGCATCACCGACATGCGCCTGCCCGACGGCAATGGCATCGAACTGGTCAGCGAGATCGCCCGCCACTACCCGCGCACGCCGGTGGCGATGATCACCGCCTTCGGCAGCATGGACCTGGCGGTGGAAGCGCTGAAGGCGGGCGCCTTCGACTTCGTCAGCAAGCCGGTGGACCTGCACGTGCTGCGCGGCCTGGTCAGGCACGCGCTGGAGCTCAACAACAACGAACGCGCTGCGCCGCCGGCGCCGCCGCCGGAGCAGGCCAGTCGCCTGCTCGGCGCCTCGGCGGCGATGGACGTGCTGCGCGCCACCATCGCCAAGGTCGCGCGCAGCCAGGCGCCGGTCTACATCCTCGGCGAGTCCGGGGTCGGCAAGGAACTGGTCGCGCGCACCATCCACGAACAGGGCGCGCGCGCGGCCGGGCCGTTCGTGCCGGTCAACTGCGGCGCGATCCCGGCCGAACTGATGGAAAGCGAGTTCTTCGGCCACAAGAAGGGCAGCTTCACCGGCGCCCATGCCGACCAGGCCGGCCTGTTCCAGGCCGCGCACGGCGGCACCCTGTTCCTCGACGAAGTGGCCGAGCTGCCGCTGCCGATGCAGGTCAAGCTGCTGCGCGCGATCCAGGAGAAGTCGGTGCGCCCGGTCGGTGCCTCGATCGAAGTGCCGACCGACGTGCGCATCCTCTCGGCCACGCACAAGGACCTGGCCGACCTGGTCGCCGACGGCCGCTTCCGCCACGACCTGTACTACCGCATCAACGTGATCGAACTGCGCGTGCCGCCGCTGCGCGACCGCGGCGGCGACCTGCCGCAACTGGCCGCGGCGATCCTGGCGCGGCTGGCCAAGAGCCACGGCCGGGTCACTCCGCTGCTGTCGCCGTCGGCACTGGACGCGCTGAACCGCTACGCGTTCCCTGGCAACGTGCGCGAATTGGAGAACATCCTCGAACGCGCCCTGGCGATGGCCGAAGACGACCAGATCAGCGCCGCCGACCTGCACCTGCCGCAGCCCGGCAATAGCGCCCGCGCCGCGGCCGAAGCCGCTCCCGCGCTGCCGCCCGGCGTGGTCGACATCGACCCGACCTCCTCCGCCCTGCCCTCCTACATCGAGCAACTCGAGCGCGCCGCGATCCAGAAGGCGCTGGAAGAGAACCGCTGGAACAAGACCCGCACCGCGGCCCAGCTCGGCATCACGTTTCGTGCGCTGCGCTACAAGCTCAAGAAGTTGGGGATGGAGTAGAGGAGCGGGGATTGGGGAGTTGGGATTGGGATTCGTAAAAGCCACGACGCCCCATTCCTCTGCTAATTCGGCCTGGTAGAAGCCGGATCGGGGATGGGGGAGCCGCAGCTCCGCTCTTACGAATCCCCAATCCCGAATGCCGAATCCCGGCCTTTCAGTCCTTGGTGACGCGATTGATCTCGGCCAAGCTGGTGATGCCGGCGCGCGCCTTGATCAGCGCCGACTGGCGCAGGTCCTTGACCCCGATCTTCTGCGCCGCATCGGCGATGTCCATCGCGTTGCCGCCCTGCAGTACGATCGCCGCGATCTCGTCGTTCATCGGCATCACCTGATAGATGCCGGTGCGGCCCTTGTAGCCCTCGGTGCATTCGTCGCAGCCCACCGCCTCGTACAGCTGGATGCCGGCGGCGATTTCGGCCTCGGTGAAGCCTTCCTTCAACAGCGCGTTCTCCGGCATGGCCGGGGCCAGCCGCTTGCAGTTGTTGCATAGCCGCCGCGCCAGGCGCTGCGCGATCACCAGCGTCACCGAGCTGGTGATGTTGTACGGCGCGATGCCCATGTTCATCAGGCGCGCGATGGTCTGCGGCGCATCGTTGGTGTGCAGCGTGGACAGCACCATGTGGCCGGTCTGCGCCGCCTTGATCGCGATCTCGGCAGTCTCCAGGTCGCGGATTTCGCCGACCATGATGATGTCCGGATCCTGGCGCAGGAACGAACGCAGCGCCACGGCGAAGGTCATGCCGCGCTTGTTGTTCTGCTGCACCTGGTTGACCCCGGGCAGGCGGATTTCCACCGGGTCTTCGGCGGTGGAAATGTTGCGGGTATCGTCGTTGAGGATGCCCAGCGCGGTGTACAGCGACACCGTCTTGCCCGAACCGGTCGGGCCGGTCACCAGCACCATGCCATACGGCTTGTGGATCGCGTCCAGGAACAGCTTCTGTTGCTCTTCCTCATAGCCGAGCTTGTCGATGCCCAGCTTGGCCGCGCTGCCGTCGAGGATACGCAGCACGATCTTCTCACCGAACAGCGTCGGCAGCGTGCTGACGCGGAAGTCGATCTGCTTGCTCTTGGACAGGTTGAGCTTGATGCGCCCGTCCTGCGGCACGCGCTTCTCGGCGATGTCCAACTGCGACATCACCTTCAACCGCGCCGCGATGCGCTGGTTGAGCTTGACCGGCGCCTTGGCCACGCTCTTGAGCAGGCCATCGATGCGCAAGCGCACCCGATAGTCGTCCTCGTACGGCTCGAAGTGGATGTCCGAGGCGCCGCGACGGATCGCGTCGACCAGCATCTTGTTCACGAACTTGACCACCGGCGTATCGTCGCCCTTGGCATCGACGCCGGTATCGCCGCCGCCGCCCATGTCCTCGTCGCCGGCCCCGACCTCGAGGTTGTCCATGCCCTCGTCGTCGCCGCCCAGCGAATTGCCGATCGTATCGTTGCGCGCCTGCCACTGCTCCAGCGTGCGCCGGATCTGGTCCTCGTCGACCAGGATCGGCTCCACCGTCAGATTGGTATGGAACTTGATGTCGTCCAGCGCCCGGGTCTGGGTCGGATTGCTGACCCCGACGAACAGCCGGTTGCCGCGCTTGAACAGCGGCAGCACCTGATGCTTCTGCAGCAACTCCTCGCTGACCAGCTTGATCGCGCTCTGGTTGGCGTCGAACACCGAGACATCCAGCAACGGCATGCCGAACTCCACCGCGTTGGCGGCAGCCAGCTGCGCCGCGGTGACCAGCTTCTTCTCGGAGAACCACTGCGGCAGCGGGATCTTGGCCTCGGCGGCATGCGCCATGGCGGTGCGCGCGACCGCTTCCTCCAGCGCGCCGTCCTGAACCAGGCGGCGCGCGATGCCGGTGATGCCGACGAGATTGGCAGAAGTCGCTACATTCATCGCTAACAACCCTTAGAAATCTTTCATTAGAGTAGCTTCATTCGCAACCGCTCGGGCGATATCTTGCGTCGAAAGCGGAGGCGTCGCACTCCCAAACACCTGCGGTTGTACGTTGAAGGGAGAGGGTTCTCCCATTCACTACACTCCCACCAATCACATCGCAACTCAGCGTGGCCTGGCCATCTGCATTCAATGAAACCAAAATACTTGCACAGCGCGCAGTAGCGGCTGAAAGCCCAATGTAGTCGGCAGTCACCAACGCCGGGTCGGCAGCATCTGCCAGAGCAGTTTCGACCATCGAGCGGCCCGGCTCGATCTCCGCAAGCGCTGTGGTCAATTGCGCCTTGGCTACGAAGTTTTGGTAGATCGGGATCGCGATGGCAGCCAAAACGGCCACGATCGCTAAAACGATCATTATTTCGACCAATGTAAAGCCTTTTGTGCGCATTTGATGTCCCCCCTGCACATTACCCTACAAATTGCGTGCCAAAAAAAAGCCCCGCAATTGCGGGGCTTTTTCTACCACTGCCTAAGCTTTAGCCCTGGCAAGTAGCCGGCGCCCACTTGGCCTTGTCACTGACCGTCGTGCTGCAAGCCCAGGTACCGTCAGCAGCACGGGTCCAGACTATGGTTGCATTGTTCACCTTCGGGCTGGAATTCACCAAGGTGCACGTGATGCTGCCGGTTTCCGTAGCATTCACGGTAACAGTGCAGCGATCGGAGGTCTTCAGGCCGATCAGATCGGGGGTGATGGTGGCGACCTTACCGTCGTTGACCATCACTTCGAACTGCGTTTTGCCGGGGGTGATTTCAGCGAGACCAGCGGCGACCTGCGACTTGGCGACGTAGTTCTGGTAAGCCGGCAGCGCGATGGCGGCCAGGATGGCGATGATCGCGACCACGATCATCAGTTCGATCAGAGTAAAGCCCTGCTGCTTCTTCATAGTAAATCCCCTAGAGATGGTGTTTAAGTTGGCAGACACTCCGCCCGCAGGGCGTTTTACCCCCTCGGACGCCGCGCGGCAGAGCGCCACGTGCGGGTGATACAAGCAGGCTGCGTGCCAACCTCCTCACGCCCACCCTATGCTCCCCGGAGCGCATGATGCCTCATTGAATTCTGCCCGACATGGGCAAATAAGAGATTTGCGACGCGCTTTCCCCTGTGCCCGGACATGTCATAAAGTGACGCACAACGTCACTTCGACGGAATTTTGGCTCCCACGTCCCCGGCGACACAGTTTGGCCACACGGCACGGATGCCAGACGCTAAGGAAACCGATACCATGCCTACATGTCCGCCTGGGGATGGCTGGACGGGGAGCCCATCTGATGTCCGCAACTCGTAGCGCAGTACCCAAAGAACCCATCGCGCGCAATACCAGCCAGCAGGTGCCGTTCGTCTGGGAGGGGACGGACAAGCGCGGCATCAAGATGAAGGGCGAGCAGACCGCCAGGAACGCCAATCTGTTGCGTGCCGAGTTGCGCCGCCAAGGCATCACGCCTTCGGTGGTCAAGCCGAAGCCCAAACCTCTGTTCGGCTCTACTGGCAGCAAGATCACCCCCAAGGACATTGCTTTCTTTAGTCGCCAGATGGCGACCATGATGAAGTCCGGCGTCCCCATCGTGGGATCGCTGGAGATCATCGGCAGCGGGCATAAGAACCCCCGCATGAAAAAGATGGTGGATCAGGTCCGTACCGACATCGAAGGCGGCTCGTCGCTCTATGAGGCGATCAGCAAGCACCCGGTCCAGTTCGATGAGCTCTATCGCAATTTGGTCAAGGCAGGCGAAGGTGCCGGTGTACTCGAAACAGTACTGGAGACGGTTGCGGCTTATAAGGAAAACATCGAAGCACTGAAGGGCAAGATCAAGAAAGCCTTGTTCTACCCCGCCATGGTCATGGCAGTCGCCCTGCTGGTCAGTTCGATCCTGTTGGTGTGGGTAGTCCCGCAGTTCGAGGACGTATTCAAGGGGTTTGGCGCGGAATTGCCGGCGTTCACCCAGATGATCGTGGCCGCGTCGCGGTTCATGGTCTCGTACTGGTGGATCGTGCTGATCATCCTGGTTGGCAGCATCGCCGGCTTTATCTTCTCCTACAAGCGCTCGCCATCGATGCAGCACGGCATGGACCGGTTGATTCTGAAGGTACCGATCATCGGCCAGATCATGCACAACAGCTCGATTGCGCGCTTTTCGCGGACTCTAGGCGTGACTTTCCGCGCCGGCGTCCCCCTGGTGGAGGCGCTAGACATCGTTGCCGGCGCCACTGGCAACAGCGTCTACGAGAAAGTCGTGCTGCGCATGCGCGACGACGTGTCGGTGGGCTACCCCGTCAACGTGGCGATGAAGCAGGCCAACCTGTTTCCGCACATGGTCATCCAGATGACCGCCATCGGCGAAGAGGCCGGTGCACTGGATGCGATGCTGTTCAAGGTGGCCGAGTACTACGAGCAGGAAGTGAACAATGCGGTGGATGCGTTGAGCAGCCTGATCGAGCCGCTGATCATGGTGTTCATTGGTACCATCGTCGGCGGCATGGTGATCGGCATGTATCTGCCCATCTTCAAGCTGGCCTCCGTCGTTGGATAAGCATTAATGGCATTTCTCGATCAACACCCCGGCCTCGGCTTTCCCGCCGCGGCGGGGCTGGGCTTGCTGGTAGGCAGTTTCCTCAATGTGGTGATCCTGCGCCTGCCCAAGCGCATGGAGTGGCAGTGGAAGCGCGATTCGCGCGAGATCCTGGAGCTGCCGGACATCTACGATCCGCCACCGCCCGGGATCGTGGTCGAGCCGTCGCACTGCCCGCACTGCAAGCACAAGCTGTCCTGGTACGAGAACATCCCGCTGTTCAGCTGGCTGGCCTTGCGCGGCAAGTGCCGGCATTGCCATGCACCGATCTCGATCCAGTACCCGCTGGTGGAGATGCTGACCAGCCTGCTGGTGGTCGCCAGCGTCTGGCGCTTCGGCTTCGGTTGGCAGGGGTTCGGCGCGATCGTGTTCAGTTGTTTCCTGGTCGCGATGTCGGGGATCGACCTGCGCACTCGCTTGCTGCCGGACCAGCTGACCTTGCCGCTGATGTGGCTCGGCCTGGTCGGCAGCATGGACAATCTGTACATGCCGGCCAAGCCGGCGCTGCTCGGCGCGGCGGTCGGCTATGTGTCGCTGTGGTCGGTGTGGTGGCTGTTCAAGCAGATCACCGGCAAGGAAGGCATGGGCCATGGCGACTTCAAGCTGCTGGCGGCCATCGGCGCCTGGTGCGGACTGAAGGGCATCCTGCCGACGATCCTGATCTCCTCGCTGGTCGGCGCGGTGCTCGGCTCGATCTGGCTGGCGGCCAAGGGCCGCGACCGGGCCACGCCCATTCCGTTCGGGCCGTATCTGGCCATCGCCGGCTGGATCGTGTTCTTCTGGGGCACGGAAATCATCGATACCTACATGCGCTGGTCCGGGCTGCGCTGAGCGGAGCGGCGCGGTGAGCGATTTCATCGTCGGCCTCACCGGCGGCGTGGCCTCGGGCAAGAGCGAGCTGAGCCGCCGCTTCGAGGGCAAGGGCATCGTCGTGGCCGATGCCGACGTAGCCGCCCGCGCGGTGGTCGCGCCCGGGCATCCGGCGCTGGCGCAGATCGTGGTTCGTTTCGGCACGCAGGTTCTGCGCGAGGATGGCAGCCTCGATCGCGCCGCGTTGCGCCAACACATCTTCGAAGATCCAGTGGCACGCCGCGACCTGGAGGCGATCACGCACCCGGCGATTCGCACGCTGATGCAGCAGGCATGCCGCGAGGCCGCCAGCCCCTATGCCGTGGCGGCGATCCCGTTGTTGACCGAGATAGGTGCGCGCGTCGCGTATCCGTGGCTTGACCGGATCGTGGTGGTCGATGCGCCAGAAGCGTTGCAGCATGCGCGCCTGATGCAGCGCGACGGCATCACCGCCGAGTTGGCGCAGCGGATGATTGCGGCGCAGGCCACGCGCGCGGCGCGGCTGGCGATCGCCGACGATGTGGTGGCGAACGATGGCGACGCCGAGCGGCTGCAGGACGCGGTGGATGCGCTGGATCGGCGTTATCGCGCGTTGGCGGCGGCGAAGATCGCTTAGGCCGTTCCGATCGGTAGGCCTTGCGAGCGTCGGGGCTGAAGCCCCTCCCACAGTGCACCCAGCGAGATGACCGCGAGCGCTTTTGGGAGCGACTTCAGTCGCGACGAGCGAAGCGGTCTACCCGACGGCTTCGGACAAAGTCGGAGCTGATACCCCAAGGCCAATCGGAGTCCTTAGATCTATCTGCATCAAGTGCGGCGGCAGCAAGCCCCCAAGCACGCCGCGGACTGGTCCTGCGAAGCCTACCTCACCCCGCCGCCGGCCTGAACCACAGCGTCGCCACCACGCCCTTGGACACGCCCGGGCGCACGTTGACCTGCCAGCCGTACAGATCGCACAGGCGGCTGACGATCGACAGGCCGATGCCGCCGCCCTGCGAGTGTCCGGCATGGGTGCCGCGATAGCCGCGCTGGAACAGTTTGGCGGCGTCTTCCGCGCTGAGGCCTGGGCCGGAGTCGATCACCTGCACCGCATCGCTCAGCACCCGCACCACCACCTGGCCTTCCTGGGTGTACTTGACCGCGTTACCGATCAGGTTGCCCAGCGCCACCGACAGCGCCGACTCCGGTGCGTCGATGGTCAGGTTGCGCTCGCCTTCCAGCAACAGTTGCAACGGCTTGCCGCCCAGCTGCGCGCGGTGCGATTCGATCAGCTGCTCGGCGACCTTGGCCACGTTGCTGCTGCCCTGCCCACGCTCGTTGCGCGACAGCAGCAGCAGCGAGCCGATCAGGTCGCTGCATTGCTGTTCGGCGCGCTGGATGCGCTGCAGGCGCTGCAACACCTTCTCGTCGAGATTGGGACGGGTCAGCAGCAGTTCGGTGGCGCCGCGGATCACCGCCAGCGGCGTACGCAGTTCGTGGCTGACGTCGGCGTTGAACTCGCGGTCGCGCTGCACGACTTCGGTGAGCCGGCCCGAATAGTCGTCCAGCGCTTCGGCCAGCTGGCCGACTTCGTCGTCGGGGAAATGCGGCGCCAGCGGCTTGGGATCGCTGCTGCCGCGATAGGCGCGCAGCCGCGCAGCCAGATCGGAGACCGGGCGCATTACCCGCGACGCCGACCACCAGCCGATCACCAGCGACAGCGCGCTGAACACCAGTACCGACAGGATCAGGGTGCGATTGAGCTGCACCTCGCCCTGGATGGTCTGGGTCATGTCGTAGGCGAGGAAGAACCACACCTCCGGCGTCTTGCGCACGGCGATCTTGTAGGAGAACGGCTTGCCCGATTCGTCGCGCCCGGAGACGGTGTGGATGCCGTCGGAGAAGTTGTACCACTCCGGCTGCTCGCGCTTGAGCGCCTCGAAACGGTCGCTCTTGACCACCCGGCCGACCATCTGTTGCACCGGCAGATCGGGATTGGGATTCTTGGAGGGTTCGGAAAAATACCGGTGCGAGTACTCGTCGATGTTGCGGTTCAACACCACTTCGACGAGCTGGTTCTCCACCCGCGCGCGCGCCCAGTTGGTGGCGAACGCGAACAGTGCGGTCAGGCCGAAGCCCAACAGCACGAAGGACAGGATGATGCGGCTGCGCAGGCGGCGGCGGTAGCGTCCGCGCCGCCGCACCCCCCGCGGCAACTCTCCAGCTTCAGGCATCGGGCGCGGCGATGCGGTAGCCGATGCCGTGGCGGGTCTGGATCATCGGCACCTCGAACGGCTTGTCGACCACCGCGCGCAGGCCGTGGATATGCACGCGCAACGAGTCCGAATCCGGCAGCTCTTCGCCCCACACGCGGGTTTCCAGTTCCTGCCGGGTCACTACCGCAGGCGAGGCCTCCATCAGCGCCTGCAGGATCTTCAACGCGGTCGGGTTGAGCTGCAGCAGCTTGCCCTGGCGCCGCACTTCCAGCGTGTCCAGGTTGTATTCCAGGTCGCCGGTCTCCAGCACGCGGGTGTGCACGCCCTTGCCGCGGCGCGACAGCGCGTTGAGCCGCACTTCCACTTCCTGCAGCGCGAACGGCTTGATCAGGTAGTCGTCGGCGCCGGAATCGAAGCCTGCCAGCTTGTTGTCCAGCGAATCGCGGGCGGTGAGCATCAGCACCGGGGTCTGTTTGCGCGCTTCGTTGCGCAGCTTGCGGCACACTTCGATGCCGTCCATGCCCGGCAGGTTGAGGTCGAGCACGATGGCATCGAATTCGTGCACTACCGCCAAATGCAGGCCGGTGACGCCATCGGCGGCGAAATCCACCGTGTGCCCGCGGTCTTCGAGGTAGTCGCCCAGGTTGGCAGCGATATCGCTGTTGTCTTCGATCACTAGAATTCGCACCAACATTTACCCCGTCAGTCGTACTTGCCAGTTGGATTGCGCCGCATCAATTCCTGCGCATCCTCGTTGTCGCGGCGGCGTTCCGCCACGGTCTTGCATTGCGTTGTGGTACGCAGCGATCCGAGGACCGCTTCGCGCCTGCAGATCATCCGGCTGTCCGACGACGCCTTGGACAGCAGCGTGTTGACCGTTTCCTGATCGTTGAACAGCACCACCTTGTCTTCCTCGCGCAGCGTATCGACGTCGGGATGGGAATTGAGCACCGTCGCCATGCGCGACAGCGCGGCTTCCACCTTGCTGCGATTTTCTGCGCTGAGTTCGGAGTAGGTCTTGCCATCGTCCAACTGCTGGCGAATTGTACTGAGTTGCTGTGCGAACGATTTCTTCACGTTCATGGGCGCCTCACCTTTCGGTGCCGCCGCCGCACTGCACGCGAGCGCCATCCCCAGCATCAAACCGATCACCTTCTTCATCCCCGTCCCCTATGCGATTGGTGGTGTGAATCACAATGTAGCCGCCCCGCGAACGGGGCCGCAAGTTGCGTACGACTCAGGCTCGGGGTTGTGCCGACAGCAATGCCCCGCGCAAAGAAAAAGACCCAAGCGGCAAGGCCGCTTGGGCCGAAAGATATATCCCGATTACCGTTCCTGCTGAGGAGGGCAGAGCTGCGGTCCGACGAAGCATACGCAGGCAGGAATTAAACCCGCGTTAAGCCAGAACGAAGGGCGGAACATCGCTCTAAGTAACTGATTTCTTTCGAATCAGACTGGCTTCGAGATGCTCGATGACCTTGCCGGCGATGTCCAGCCCGCAGACCGCCTCGATCCCTTCCAGGCCGGGGGTGGAGTTGACTTCCAGCACCAGCGGGCCGCGCCGCGAGCGGATCAGGTCGACCCCGGCCACGCCCAGGCCCAGGGCCTTGGCCGAGCGCACCGCCACCTCTTGCTCGCCACGGCTGGCAACCGCCAACTGCGCGCTGCCGCCGACATGCAGGTTGGAGCGGAAGTCCCCCTCCGGCGCCTGCCGGCGCATCGCCGCGACCACCTGATTGCCGACCACGAAGCAGCGCAGGTCGGCCCCTTCGGCCTCGCCGATGAACTCCTGCACCAGGAAATTGGCATACAGGCCGCGCAACGCCTCGACCACCCCGCGCGAGGCGCTGGTCTTCTCGGTGAGGATCACGCCGGTGCCCTGGGTGCCTTCGTTCAACTTCACCACATGCGGCGGCGGGCCCAGCATCGACAGCAGATCGCCGGTGTCGTCGGGGTTGTCGCCGAACACGGTCATCGGCATGTCGATGCCCTTGGCCGCCAGCAACTGGTGCGCGCGCAGCTTGTCGCGGGCGCGCAGGATCGCGTCGGACGGGTTGGGCGTACGTACGCCCATCATCTCCAGCTGGCGCAGCACCGCGGTGCCGTAACGGGTGACGGAGTTGCCGATGCGCGGGATCACCGCGTCGTAGCCGGTGATCGGCTTGCCCTTGTAATGCATGGTGAAGGCACCGGCCGCGATGCGCATGTAGCAGCGCAGCGGGTCGAGCACGCGCACCGTATGCCCGCGCTCGCGGCCGGCCTCGACCAGGCGCCGCGTCGAATACAACTTGGTGTTGCGGGACAGGATGGCGAGCTTCATCGAGGCGCGACGGCGGTGGCTGGCTCGGCATCATACGTTGCGCCATCGGCGCTGCGGGGCCGGCGCCATGCCGGATAGCTCGCGCGCGAACGTGGCGGCGGCGCGTGACCGGCGTTGGCATGCCCGCTCGGCCGCCGGCATCTGCAGACACGCTGTCCCACAGACGACACGGAACCGCCCCGAAACGTTCACAAAACCGTTGCATCGTGGCGAGCGGGCCGCAAGGCCGTGTGTTGGCTGTCACGCATCGCACGCCAGGCCCCGACGCCTCCCCCTATTTTATTGGTGAATTTCGATGACCCCCACCTCCAGATCCTTGCGCCTGCATGCGCTGGTGCTCGCCGTCGCGTCCGCGCTGCCGGCCTTTGCCGCGCTGGCCGAGACCGCACCGGCCGACGCCGATGCCACGGCCACCAACGGCAGCAGCGATGCGACGATGCTCGATGCGATCACCGTGGTGTCCACCGGCACCACCCGCCAGGTGCAGCGCATCACCCGCGAGGACATCGGCATCACCGCGCCCGGCACCAGCGCGCTGAAGGTGCTGGACAAGCTGCCCGGCGTGCAGTTCCAGTCGGCCGATGCGTGGGGTTCCTACGAGTGGTCGACCGCGATCACCCTGCACGGTTTCGACCAGAGCCGCCTCGGCTTCACCCTGGACGGCGTGCCGCTGGGCACCATGAACTACGGCGTCAGCGACGGCCTGCAGGTGACCCGCGCGATCATCTCCGAGAATGTCGGCTCGGTGGAGCTGTCGCAGGGCGCCGGCGCACTGGGCACCGCCTCGAGCAGCAACCTCGGCGGCACCGTGCGCTACTACTCCGACGATCCGGACGCCACGCCGGGCATCCGCTTCAGCCAGACCTTCGGCTCCGATTCCACCCGCCGCACCTACCTGCGCGGCGACATCGGCGACATCAACGGCTTCTCGATGTACACCTCGATCGTGCACGGCGAAGTGGACAAGTGGAAAGGCTACGGCAACAACGAGTACAACCAGGCCAACGTCAAGGCGCTGTACCAGTGGGGCGACGGCAACCGCGTCAGCCTGTTCCTGGACAGCTCCAAGCGCAAGGAATACGACATCATGGACCTGTCGCTGACCTCGCAGAAAGCGCTGGGTTGGAACTGGGACTACCTGATGCCGGACTGGAACAGTGCGGTGCAGATCGCCAACGCGCTCAACGGCAACGGCAGCTACCCGGCGTCGTTGAACGCCCTGCCCGCCGACTACGGCAAGGCCGACGCCACCTATTACTCCGGCGCCGGCCTGCGCGACGACAACCTGGCCGCGCTCAGCGGCGCGTTCAACCTGGGCGGCAACGCCACGCTGAACCTGACCGGCTACTACCACGACAACAATGGCGAAGGTCAATGGACCACGCCGTACCTGGCGTCCTCGGCCACGGTACCGCTGTCGATGCGCACCACCGACTATCGCCTCAACCGGCATGGCGTCACCGCGTCGCTGAACTTCACCGTCGCCGGCAACGAGATCGAGATCGGCGGCTGGTACCAGAACGCCAAGACCGTGCAGGAGCGTAACTACTTCCTGCTCGATGGCCCGTTCACCGATCTGTTCTACTTCAACAAGGCCGGCACCCGGTTCGCGCGCGGTTTCTCCCAGCACTACGAAACCGACACGCGCATGTTCTACGCGCAGGACACGCTGCGCCTGCTCGACGACCGCCTGACCGTGAACTTCGGCGCCAAGAAGCTGCAGGTGGACACCACCTCGCAGTCGCTGGTGCCGACCACCTCGTACGCGGTCGGCGAGATCAAGGCCGATTCGGACCTGCTGCCGCAGGTGGGCGTGAACTACAAGCTCGACGAGCACCAGGAAATCTACGCGTCCTACAACAAGAACATGGCCGGCTTCGGCTTCACTCCGTTCCAGGAATCGCAGGCGGCATTCGACGCGATCAAGAGCTCGCTGGAGCCGGAGACCGCGCAGACCTACGAACTGGGCTACCGCGTGCGCGGCGATGCCGTCGAGGCATCGCTGGCGCTGTACCACACCACCTTCGACGACCGCCTGCTGGTGACGTCGCCGTGCACCGCGATCCAGACCTGCGCGGCCACGCTCAACAACGTCGGCTCGGTACGTAGCCAGGGCGCCGATCTGGCGGTGATGTGGCGTCCGATCGCGCAGCTGCGCTGGCTCAACTCGCTGTCTTACGACGACTCCACCTACCAGGACAATTACCTCGATTCCGCCTACCAGGGCAATTCCCTCAACAGCGGCGTGGTGCCGACCTCGGGCAAGCGGGTGGTCGGCATTCCGGAATGGATGTTCTCCAGCAGCCTGGCCTACGAGAACGCCGGCTGGCATGCGGCGCTGGACGGCAAGTACACCGGCCGCCGCTACATCAGCTACCTCAACGACTCGTCGGTGCCGAGCTACTGGCGCTTCGACCTGAGCGCGGGCTACGACTTCGGCGAAGTCGGCATGTTCCAGAACCTGGGCCTGAGCGCCAACGTCACCAATCTGCTCGACAAGCGCTACTTCGCCACCGTCGGCACCAACGGCTACGTGGTCTCCGATCCGAACGGCTACAACCAGACGCTGATGGCCGGCGCGCCGCGGCAGTTCTTCGTCACCTTCAGTGGCAAGTTCTGAGTTGACGCCTCGCCAGGGAAGGCGATCGCGCCGCCGTTGCGGAAGCAGCGGCGGCGCCTTGCGTTTGAGCGCTGCAAAATCGCACGCATGAAGCCGCCATCTGGCGACTTTTTCGATTGTGCGTGGTGATGTTGGAGGTCGCGCCGACGGCGACATCGGTCGCGGCTGAAGCCGCTCCTACAAGAGCCAACGCACCGCGCGCTCTTGTAGGAGCGGTTTCAGCCGCGACCAACGGCGTTGGACGCCGCAGTGTTGAATGGGTACCGGAGAGCAAGCGCAGCACCACAAGAGCCAGACACTGCGCCCTTGTAGGAGCGGCTTCAGCCGCGACACACGGCCTGGCCGCCGCCTTATTGAATGGACCGAGGCTAACCGGCGACAGCGCGGCCGATCGCCGGATCGCTCATGCTCGGACGGCCGGTCTCGATATGCCCGGCCAGGCGCCGCCGCCACTGCGGCATGGACGCACTCGCGATCTCCAGGTCGTACCAATGATGCTGCGCCGCCAAGGGAAAACGCAGCAGCTGACGTGCGCCGGCCGCGAGTTCAAGCGCCTGCTCCGCCCTATCGCGATAGCCATCGCGGATCTGTAGCCGGCACGCCTGCGCACCGGCATTGCGCAGCTCCAACAGCAGGCATTGGCTCACGGCGTCGTAGTCGGCATCGGCCTGCAGCCCGACATCGTTCACGCCATCGCCATGAAACTCGCGCAGGAACCCATTGGGGCCATGCACGCGCAACGCGTAACCGGGATCGGTAGCCGCGCCGAGCCAGTCGCGCGCATCCTGCAACTCGCTGCCCGCCGCGATCGTGTAGAACCACGGGCCGGCGCTGCCGCCATCGGCATAGGCGTTCAGCGCGACGCCGACGCTGCTGCGGTTGGCCATGCGCAACGTCGGTTTCTGCGCTCCCGCCTGCAAGCGCACGTCGAAATCGTAAGGCAGCGCGCGCGCCGGGCGCTGGCCCGGCTCTTGCACCGGCAAGGCCTGCTGCTCGGGTCGCTTCGGCACCGGCAAGGCCGCGGTCGCATCGACCCGGGCGATGAAGTCGCGGGTGTCCGGCAAGGCGACGCGGGCGTCGTCGTGCCCGGCGAAATCCAGCGCCGAGGTCAAGTCGCCGGCGATCGCGCGGCGCCACGGACCGATGTTGGGCTCGGCGACGCCGAAGCGGCGCTCCAGGAAACGGATCACCGAAGTGTGGTCGAACACCTGCGAATCGACCCAGCCGCCGCGGCTCCACGGCGACACCACCAGCATCGGCACGCGCGGACCGAGGCCGACCGGAACGCCGTGATAGTTCTCGCCGCGCAGATCCACGTTGCTGGCGCCGATGGCCGGATCGGTCGCCGGCAGCGCCGGCGGCACGTGGTCGAAGAAGCCGTCGTTCTCGTCGTAGTTGATCAGGAATACGGTCTTGGACCAGACCTCCGGCGAAGCCGCCAGCGTCTCCAGCAGGCGCGCGCTCAGCGATTCGCCATACGCCGGCGTGCCCTGAGGATGCTCGCTGAGCAGGTACGGCGCCACGATCCACGACACCTGCGGCAGGTTGCCGCTGCGCACGTCGCGTTCGAACGCCGCGATCAGGTGCTCGCCGCGCGAGGCCTTGGCGTTGTCGGCGGTGGACCCCGGCACGATCGCGCGCCCGCGCTGGTACAACGGCGAACTGCGGTCGAGATTGCGGAAATTGGCGAAGTACGGGTGGCTGTTGTCGCCGTAGTTGTCGAATTCCTGGTACACCTGCCAGCTGACCCCGGCCTGCTGCAGGCGTTCGGAATAAGTGGTCCACGTGTAGCCCGGAAACGCGGGATTGTCGCGCGCCATGTCGGCGGTCCAGTTACCGTCGTCGAGGTTGTTCACCGCCTGCTCGCCATCGTTGCCCAGGCTCAGGCCGCTGGTGCCGGTGAACATGTACATGCGATTGGGATTGGTCGGGCCGAACAGCGAGGCGTGGTAGCCGTCGCAGATGGTGAAGGCGTCGGCCAGCGCGTAGTAGAACGGCAGGTCCTCGCGCTGGAAGTGGCCCATGGTCATCGCCGTCTTCTGCGCGATCCACGCGTCGTGGTGTTTCCAGGTCTCGTGCGAGCCCTTCCAGTGGTGGTCGAGGCCCTCCATCGACTGCGCGCTGCTGGTATTGCCGTTTAGTCGGAACGGCAACACATAGCGATCGCTGGCGCCAGCCTCGGGCTGGTACCAGACCGGGCGTCCACTGGGTAGCTGCAGCGGTCTTGGATCGCCGAAGCCGCGGACCCCGCGCAGGCACCCAAAGTAATGGTCGAACGAGCGGTTCTCCTGCATCAGGATCACCACGTGCTGCACGTCCTGCACGGTACCCGTGACCCGCGCCGGCGGCACCGCCAGCGCGCTGCGAATGGCGCCGGGCAGCAGCGGCATGACCGCCCCCGCACCTAGGGCCAGCGATGCACTGGCGAGGAAACGGCGACGACTGTGTTCGACCATGGGGGAGAAACCGGCGACGAGCATGCGCTCACTGACCGGCCAGCGTAGGCGCCGCAGATGAAGCGGGTTTGACAGGCCGCGCCGCGGCGGACGCGCAGGGCAACGACGCGCGCCATGGTCCGGTTATGCTCTTGGCCATCGGCGCATCGTCGGCTTACTGCGCTGGACCGAGACCGGATGAGGGGAACCGAATGGAAGTGGGTGCCCGTACTGCCATCATGTTTGGCGCCATCGCCTGGCTGACAGCGCCGCTCGCAGCAGCGCGATTGGCGCCATGGACGCCAGTAACTGTCGCGTCCGGCGCAGCGTGCTTCGCCGGCACCGATCATCCGGAGACGATGCCATGAGCGATGCCCCCATCATTGCGCCGATACCGCGGCGATCCTTCCTGGCCGCTTCCGGTGCGGCGCTGCTGCTGGCCGCGTTGCCTGGCCGCGCATCGGCGGCCGCGAAGGACGCGCCCGCCATCATCGACACGTGGGCGAAGGCGAACGCCTTCCAGGGCGTGGTCCTGCTCGCCCGCGGCGGCAAGGTCGCCTACGCGCGGCCCTTCGGCATCGTGGACGTGGAAGCGCAGCGGCCGGCGAAGCTCGACGACGTCTACGGCATCGCCTCGATCTCCAAATGGCTCACGACGCTGGCGGTGCTGCGCCTGGTCGAACGGCGCAGGCTCGACCTCGACCGGCCGATCACCGCCTGGCTGCCAGACTATCGTGCCGACACCGGCGCCCGCATCAACCTGCGGCGCCTGCTGTCCAACAGCAGCGGCCTGACCGAGCAGTACGGCCCGGCCGCCAAGGCCGATCCATCGCTGCTGACGCTCGAGCTGCCGGCCGCCGAGGCGGTACGCCGGTTCGCCAGCGCCGACCTCGCGTTCGAGCCGGGCGCGAAGTTCGACTACATCTTCGCCAACTGGATCGTCGTCTACGCCATCGTCGAAGCGGTCGCCGACATGCTCTTCGTGGACGCGATCCGCAGCCTGGTCCTGGACCCGCTGGAGCTGCACCATACCGGCACCGGTCCCGCGATCGCGACCGCGCCGACCACGGTGCCCTCCTATCGGACGCTGTCGCCGCCCGAGCGTCGCACCTACGACCGGCCAGGCTTCATCGCCGCGGCGGGCGGGTATTTCAGCAATGCACAGGACCTGATGCAGGCCGCGCACCGCGTCTACGACAAGGGCTTTCTGTCGCCAGCGTCGCTGCACCAACTCAACACGGTGGAAATGCCGGAGGAATATGCGCTCGGCGGCCGAGTGAAGACGCTGACGCTACAGGGCAAGCGCCGCACCTATGCCTGGGAAACCGGCAACACCGCCGGCTATCGCTCGCTGCTCGCGCACCGCCTGGACACGCGCGAAACGGTGGTGATACTCAACAACAGCAGCATGTCGCAGCGCCAGCTCGACGAGTTCGCGATCGCTACGCAGTCCTGAGCGCGAGCGCTCGCCAGTTGCGGCGCGCATCCCGCGACACGCCGGAGCACCAGTGTGGAATGCAGGCCGGCTTCCTGTGATCGAGAACGCCTTCGAAAGCACGAGGCGGTGGGCGCTGGCACTGTGCCGCCATTGACGACGTATTCGAGGCCCGTAATCGATGCGGCACGCAGCCAGACCAGGAAAACGCTCAAGCCGCCAGCTTCTCGCGGCCAAGCCGGGCTGCCCACTGGGAAGATCGGGCACGAACAAGCGGATTCGGCTCAAGACATGCGCGATGCGCAGGCCCAGCGCAGGCATTCATCGATCAATACGACCGAGATCCGAGTGCGAAACGAAGTTAGGTTCCAAGGGCGCGCCTGGCAGCGAATTGCGGAGCGCGCAGATTTGCCGAGTGCCTTGCAACGACTGGAGCGGGCGAAGGGAATCGAACCCTCGTCAGTAGCTTGGGAAGCTACAGCTCTACCATTGAGCTACGCCCGCGTCGCCGATGCAGTCTATTCGGTGGGCCGGCGGTTGCGCAAGAAATCGGTGTGACCCAGCGGCAGCGATGGTGCACCAGCACCCACGCTATCGCAATGCCGATACTTGCAGATGGGATTTTTGTGGGAGCGGCTTCAGCCACGACGCCTTATCGGTAAAGCGTCGCGGCTGAAGCCGCTCCTACAGTGCGGCGTTTTCGATGTCGCTGGGTGTGCTGTCCCCGTCGTGCCCGGCGCATGGCCGGGCACGACAGGCAGCAGCGATGCCGTGCTTAGAAGCTGCCGCCGAAGTTCACGAACAGCGAGGTGTCGTGCGCGCGGCTCTGGCTGGTGGTGGCGGCGATGCCGACATTGCTCTCCAGGCCCCACACCTTGGTCCGCGCGCCCAGCACCACCGAGGCGTAGTTGCGGTCGATGGCCAGGCCCGGCACCGCGTAGGCGCCCAGGTCGGGCATGGTCTGCAGCCACGCGGTGGCCTGCTCGCCCTTCTTGAACTCGTGGTCGTAGGTCGCCTGCAGGTACGGCTTCACCGCGCCGGCGTCGAGGCTGGCCTTCCAGCCGACGCGGCCGACCAGCGACTCGACGTCCTGGTCGTAATAGCCCAGCGCGCTGGAGTTCGGGTTGCTCTCGGTGTAGCCGTCGAGCTTGACCTTCTGCCAGATCGCCGCGGCCACCGGGCCGTGCTTGAACGCGCCCTCGCCGAACTCGTAGCCGCCCTGCAGTGCCGCGGTCAGGTTGCTGCCGTCCGGCGAGCCGTTGTGCTCGATGGTGGCCGCCGCCAGATTGACCTTGCGCTTGACGTCGTAGCTCAGCCAGCTGTAGCTGACCTGCGCGTTGACCCAGGCGTGCTCGCCATACCAGCCGGCGAAGCCGCCCAGGGTGCTGTCGTCCTGGGTGTAGTCGCCGCCGCGGTTGCCGAAGTCGGCATCCACGCGGCCGAAGCCGCCGAAGCCGCCGAACACCCACTCGCCGCGCGACCAGTCCACGCCGAACAGGCCGGCCGGGGCCAGGCCGTCGTACAGGTCGCCGTGCGAATAGCGCTGCATGTCGCCGCGCAGGTTGCCCCACCAACGCATGCCGTCCGCTTCCGGGCGGCCATCGACGTGCCAGGCGACCTGGTCGGCGCGCGAGCGGCCGGTGACCTCGGCCGAGTGGCTCAGCACCTGCTGCAGGCGCGGGCCTTCCAGGATCGACAGCGCGTACTGCGCGAGCAGCTCGTGAGTGCGGCCGGTGGGATGGATGCCATCGGCGAACACGTAGCTGTCGGCGGCGTCGGCGCTGACGTAGCTGGTCGGGTTGCAGGTCAGCGACTGCGCGGTGATCTGCGGCTGGCAGGCGGTGCCGGTGGAGTTGCTGAAACCGTAGGTGGACGGGCTGGCGATCACTTCCTGCAACAGGTGGAAGGTATCCACTGGAATCACCTGCAGCCCGGCGCTCTTCAGCCCGGCGAACAGCGCGCTGTTGTAGCTGCCGGCCAGCGCGGTGCCCTGTGCCATCGTCGTGGCGCCGCCGGCGCGGAAGCGCGGGGTGAGGCCCACATCGGGGATGGTGGTGACCATGACGTAGCGTGCGCCGGCGTTCTGCAGGTTGGCGACGATGCCCACCTGCGCGGCCACCGAGTTGCCGATCGTGGCCTGGGCCGGTGCGCCGGCCGCGACCGCGAGCAGGTCGTTGGCGCCGCCCCACACGCTGTACAGCGCGTTCGGGTCGGCCTTGCCGCCGTTGGCGGACAGGTAGTTGCTGGTCTGCGTCGCCAGCGACGGCGCCACGCCCAGCGCGCTGGGGTTGGCCACGCCGACGCGGGCATTGCCGGCCGCGTAGTTGTCGCCGATCTGGCCGTTGCCGTTGGCGTGGCCGTCGGTGTGGTAGTAGTCGGCGATGTACTGCGCCCAGACCCAGTCCGGATTGGTCGTGAACTGGCCGGTCACCGCCTGCGCCGAGGCCGGCAGCAGCGGCCGGTAGTAGCCGGCGTCGGTCAGGCTGTCGCCGAAGAACACGGTGCGGCTATAGGTCTGTTGCGCGAACGCGGGCGCAGCGGCGAGCACGATCGCGGCGGCCAGCAGCGAGCGGAGTGGACGGATGGACGAAGTCATGGATGCCCTCCCGGGCGATAATGAAGGTGACTCGGGGCACGGCCAGAACATACGCAGCCGCATGGCAGGCATGATTTCACCTCTGCCCCTCACGCTCACGTTGCACTGCCGCAATACATCGCGCGCCAGACGGCACGCACTGCACAATGATGACATGAACATCGAATTGAACGGTCAGGTCCGCCCGCTGCAGCCCCACACCACCGTCGCCGCCCTGCTGCTCGAGGAAGGGCTGGCGCAGCGCCGCGTCGCGGTCGAGGTCAACGGCGCGATCGTGCCGCGCGGCGCGCATGCCGAGCACGCGCTGCGCGACGGCGACCGGGTCGAGATCGTGCACGCGCTGGGCGGCGGCTGAATTCCGCGCGGTGTCCGACTCGGCAGCGCCGGGTGCGATGGGCGATAATCCGGCGATGAACGCTCATGCCCCCCACGACGCGCTGGTGATCGCCGGCAAGCCCTACCGTTCGCGCCTGCTCACCGGCACCGGCAAGTTCGCCGATCTGGAACAGACCCGGCAGGCCACCGAGGCCGCCGGCGCCGAAATCGTTACCCTGGCGATCCGCCGCTCCAACATCGGCCAGAACCCGGGCGAGCCCAACCTGCTCGACGTGCTGCCGCCGGAGCGCTACACCATCCTGCCCAACACCGCCGGCTGCTACAGCGCCGAGGACGCGGTGCGCACCTGCCGCCTGGCGCGCGAACTGCTCGACGGCCACAACCTGACCAAGCTGGAGGTGCTCGGCGACCAGCGCACCCTGTTCCCGGACGTGGTGCAGACCCTGAAGGCCGCCGAGATCCTGGTCGCCGACGGCTTCGAGGTAATGGTCTATACCAGCGACGACCCGATCCTGGCCAAGCGCCTGGAAGAGATCGGCTGCGTGGCGGTGATGCCGCTGGCCGCGCCGATCGGCTCCGGGCTGGGCATCCAGAACCGCTATAACCTGCTGGAGATCATCGAAAACGCCAACGTGCCGATCATCGTCGACGCCGGCGTCGGCACCGCCTCGGACGCGGCGATCGCGATGGAACTGGGCTGCGACGGCGTACTGATGAACACCGCCATCGCCGGCGCGCGCAACCCGGTGCTGATGGCCAGCGCGATGCGCAAGGCGGTCGAGGCCGGGCGCGAGGCGTTCCTGGCCGGGCGCATCCCGCGCAAGCGCTACGCCAGTGCGTCGTCGCCGGTCGACGGGCTGATCGGCTGAGGCCGCGCGCATGACCGATCCGTTCTCCAGCGCCGGCGCCAAGACCCCGCCCAAGCCCTTCACCATCGAGGAAGGCCGCCGCCAGGTACGCAGCTTCGTGCTGCGCCAGGGCCGCTTCACGCCTGCCCAGCAGCGCGCGTTCGACGAGCTGTGGCCGCGCTTCGGCCTGGACTACAGCGGCCAGCCGCGCGATCTCGACGCCACCTTCGGCCGCACCGCGCCCAAGGTGCTGGAGATCGGCTTCGGCAACGGCGAGGCGCTGCGCTTCGCCGCACGCCACGATCCGGCCCGCGACTACATCGGCATCGAAGTGCACGCGCCCGGCGTGGGCCGCGTGCTGAACGCGCTGGCCGCCGACGGCAGCGAGCACGTGCGCCTGTACCACCACGACGCGGTGGAAGTGCTGGAGCACGAGATCGCCGACGGCGCGCTCGACGAAGTGCGCATCTATTTCCCCGACCCGTGGCACAAGAAACGCCACAACAAGCGCCGCCTGCTGCAGCCGGCCTTCGCCGCGCTGCTGGTGCGCAAGCTGCGCGACGGCGGCCGCCTGCACGCGGCCACCGACTGGGCCGACTACGCCGAGCAGATGTGGGACGTGCTCGATGCCACCGCCGGCCTGGTCAACCGCGCCGGCCCGCGCGGCCACGTGCCGCGCCCGGACTGGCGCCCGCAGACCCATTTCGAGACCCGCGGCCAGAAGCTGGGCCATGGGGTGTGGGATTTGCTGTACGACAAGCCGGGATTGGGGATTCGGGATTAGGGATGAAGAGCGAAGCCGCCACCCTCCGGACGGGATGCATCCACGGCACGCCATTGCCGCGGCCGGCTCCGATTCCCGCCGTTAGCTAATCCCGAATCCCCAATCCCCAATCCCGGCCGCCCATGGACACCGCGCTGACGCTGACCACCGATATGAAGCTCGTGCTCGGGCTGGTCGGCTTCACGATGGCGATGTTCGTGTTCGAGCGCATCCGCGCCGACGTGGTCGCGCTGGTGGTGCTGGTGGTGCTCGGCGTCACCGGGCTGATCGCGCCGGAAGAGTTGTTCAGCGGCTTCTCCGGCAACGCGGTGATGAGCATCATCGCCACCACCATCCTCGGCGCCGGGCTGGAGCGCACCGGCGCGCTGAACCGGCTGGCGTCGTGGCTGCTGCGCCGCGCGCACGGCGTGGAAGAGCGGCTGATGCTGCTGACCACCGGCATCGCCGGGCTCAATTCCTCGTTCATGCAGAACCCCTCGGTGATGGCGCTGTACCTGCCGGTGGCCTCGCGCCTGGCCGCGCGCACCGGGCTGACCCTGCAGCGCCTGCTGCTGCCGATCGCCGCGGCGATCGTGATGGGCGGCGCGCTGACCATGGTCGGCAACTCGCCGCTGATCCTGCTCAACGACCTGCTGCAGTCGGCCAACAACAACCTGCCCTCGGGCATGGCCACGATCGAGCCGCTGCGCATGTTCGCGCCGCTGCCGATCGGCGTGGCGCTGCTGCTGGCCTCGCTGATCTACTTCCGCGTGCGCGGCGACCGCACGCTGATGGAAGAAGAACAGCTGATCAACAACGGGGTCACCCCGGCGCGCACCGAGAGCTACTTCGCACGCACCTACGGCATCGAAGGCGACGTGTTCGAGCTGATCGTCAGCGCCGACAGCCCGCTGGTCGGCATGACCCTGGGCGAGGCCGAGACGGTGCACGACGCGCCGCTGCTGCTCGCATTGAAGACTGGCAACGACACCCGCCTGGCGCCGCCGGCGGACATGCGCATCTGGGTCGGCAGCGTGCTCGGGGTGATGGGCGCGCGGCAGCAGGTCGCCGATTTCGCGCAGAACCAGTTCCTGCGTCTGTCCTCGCGGCTGCGCAACCTCGGCGACCTGTTCAATCCCAGCCGCGCCGGCATCTCCGAGGCGGTGATCCCGCCGACCTCGCGCTTCATCGGCAAGAGCGCGGCCGAGCTGCGCCTGCGCAAGCAGGCCGGGATCAGCCTGCTGGCGATCAACCGCGACAAGCAGGTGATCCGCGAGGACGTGCGCAAGGTGCCGCTGCGCGCCGGCGACATGCTGGTGTTCCACAGCATCTGGCAGGACCTGGCGCAGGCCTCGGAGAGCCGCGACTTCGTCGTCGTCACCGACTATCCGAAGGGCGAGCACCGTCCGCACAAGTTCAAGATCGCGATGACGATCTTCGCCCTGACCATCCTGATCGCGCTGACCAGCAAGCTGCCGGTGGCGCTGACCCTGATGACCGGCGTGGCCGGCATGCTGCTGACCGGCGTGCTGCGCATGGACGAGGCCTACGCCTCGATCAACTGGAAGACCATCTTCATGATGGCCGGGCTGATCCCGCTGGGCTGGGCGATGGACAGCAGCGGCGCGGCGGCCTGGGTCGCCGGCCACACCATCGCGCGGCTACCCGAGGGCGTGCCGGTGTGGGCGCTGGAGATCGCGCTGGCGCTGCTGACCACCGCGTTCTCGCTGGTCATCAGCCACGTCGGCGCGACCATCGTGATGGTGCCGATCGCGGTCAACCTGGCGCTGGCCGCCGGCGGCAATCCCACCGCGTTCGCGCTGATCGTGGCGCTGTCGGCGTCCAACAACCTGATGACCGCGTCCAACCCGGTGATCTCGATGATCACCGGCCCGGCCAACTACCAGCCGCGCGAACTGTGGCGCGTTGGCGCGCCGCTGTCGCTGATCTACACCTCGGTGGTGGTGCTGATGGTCAACCTGATGTCGATGGCCTGGTGGGGCGCGTTCTAGGCACCACTCACGCCAGGAACACCTGACCCTCGCGCACCGCTACCGGCACCGCGAGCAGGCTCTGGCCGCGGCACGGCCCGGACACGCAGCTGCCGTGCTGCAATTCGAACGTGGCGCCGTGCGCGGCGCAGACCACGTGCCCTTCGCGGCTCTTCAGGAACTGCCCCGGCGCCCAGTCGAGCCGCCGTCCCGCATGCGGGCACACGTTCAACCAGGCGCGCACGCCGTCGCCGTCGCGGTACAGCAGCAGCGATTCGATCTCGCCGCCAATCGAGGCCTCGGCTTCGACCAGGCTGCCAGACTCGATCTGCTCCAGTTGCGCCAGCACGGCGGAAGATGACTCGGTCATGGGAAACGGCGGCAACGCGGAAAGGGCCGCCATTCTTGCATGTCCGCGGTTCGCGCCCGCATCGCGCTTCACCTGGCGACGACATGCAACACATTGACCGGGCAAGTGTTAATTTTTCGCTTAACGAACTTTTCACTCCGTCACAGAAGACTGCGTCGATACTGCGCCCTCGGTTCCAACTGACACAGACTTCTGCCATGCGTGTACGCGCTTTCAATTTCGATCAGTTCCGGCATGTCTTCGCGCCGCGCAAGCCGCGCCATCCGCTGGTGAAACTGGCCGTCGGCTTGCTGGGCCTGGCGATCCTCGCCGGGCTGGTGTTCGTCAGCGTGTTCGTCGGTGCGGCGATGATCCTCGGCGGCATCGCGATGAAGCTGCTGAGCCAGCGCGGCAAGCGCCCGTCCGCGGCGCGCCAGCATGTGGTCGATGGCGAGTACCGCGTGTTGCGCAAGCCGGCGTTGCCGTTGTAAAGCCGGGATTGGGGAGTTGGGATTGGGGATTCGTGAAAGCGACATCCGCACGCCTGCCGGAGTCGGGTCGAACCTGACGCGCTAAACTGCCGCATCCCGTTCTTCTCTGGATGCGTGCCCATGAAAGACCTTTTCGCCGCTGCCGAAGCTCCGCGCGTGCCCGTGCGTGGGCTGGGGCTGTTTCCGGTGCATCGCATCTATTGCGTGGGTCGCAATTTCGCCGACCATGCACGCGAGATGGGTGCCAGCGCTCCGGCCTCCAAGGCCGAGCGCGGCCAGCCGACGTTCTTCATGAAGCCGGCCGATGCGCTGGTGATCGGCAGCGAATCCATTCCCTACCCGTCCGCGACCCAGGACCTGCACCACGAAGTGGAGCTGGTGGTAGCGCTCGGCCAGGATGCGCCGGCCGGCGTGCTCGGCGTCGAGGATGCGGCGTCGCTGGTGCTGGCCTATGGCGTCGGCCTGGACCTGACCCGCCGCGATCTGCAGGCCGCGGCCAAGGCCAAGGGCCTGCCGTGGGACATCGCCAAGGGCTTCGACCATTCCGCGCCGATCAGCGAACTGATCCCGGCCGGCGAAGTCGGCGCGCTGGAGGCGTTGAACCTGTCGCTGGAGGTCAACGGCCAGGTGCGCCAGCAATCGCTGCTCGACCAGATGATCTGGAACGTGCCGGAGATCCTGCACGAACTGTCCAAGCTGTTCGCGCTGCGCGCCGGCGACCTGGTGTTCATGGGCACGCCGGCCGGCGTGGCCGCACTGCAACCCGGCGATCGTTTCAGCGCGCGGCTGGAGAACGTCGCCGAGCGCCACGGCACGATCGTCGCGTGAGCGAACGCGCGGCTGCGTTGCGCAGCGTGATCCGCGGACGACGGCGATTGCGCTAGGCTTGCACCGCGGCGACAGGCCCGCGCAACGTTCGAGGAAGCTCCAATGGGCATGATCCGCGAGTTCAAGGAATTCGCCATGCGCGGCAACGTGCTGGACCTGGCGGTCGGCGTGGTGCTCGGCGCCGCGTTCGGCAAGATCGTCACCGCGCTGGTGGAGAAGATCATCATGCCGCCGATCGGCATGCTTGCCGGCGGCGTGGATTTCTCGCGCTGGGCGTGGACGCTGAAGGCGGCGACGGTGGACGCGGCCGGCAAGGAAGTGCCGCCGGTGGTGATCGGCGTCGGCGATTTCCTCAACACCATCCTCCAGTTCGTGATCGTGGCCTTTGCCATCTTCATGGTGGTCAAGGCGATCAACCGCATCGCGCGCAAGGAACCGCCTGCGCCCAAGGCGCCGAGCGAGGAAGTGCTGCTGCTGCGCGAGATCCGCGATGCGTTGAAGAACGACGCCACCCCGCAGTAAGTGCCGTGCGCAGGCGCGCCACGCGCTGCTAAGCTCGTGGTTCCCCCTGTCGCGGAGTCCTCCATGCGCCGTCTTGCCGTCGTCATCGCCGCCATGCTCGCTGCCGCGTCCGCCGCCGCGGCCGAGACCACCCGCATCCCGGATGCGGCGCTGTCCACCGCCGCCACGCTGCGCGAGCAGGCGCTGGCCGACGACACCGGTTGGAAGGTGGTCGAATCGCTGACCACCGAAGTCGGCCCGCGCATGGCCGGCAGCGAGGCCGATGCGCGCGCGGTCGCGTGGGCCACCGCCAAGTTCAAGGCGCTGGGCTTCGACAAGGTGTGGACCGAGCCGGTGACGTTCCCGAAATGGGAGCGGCGCAGCGAACACGCGCAAGTGCTCGGCGCCAATGCGCAGCCGCTGAGCGTCACTGCGCTGGGCGGCAGCCCGGCCGGCACGGTCGAGGCCGACGTGGTGCGCTTCGCCGATCTGGCCGCGCTGCAGGCCGCACCCGCCGGTTCGCTGCGCGGCAAGATCGCCTTCGTCGATTACCAGATGGTCAAGGCGCGCGATGGCAAGGACTACGGCAACGGCGGCGCGGTGCGCAGCAAGGGGCCATCGGAGGCGATCCGCAAGGGCGCGATCGGCTTCGTGATGCGCTCGGCCGGCACCGATTCGCACCGCGTGCCGCATACCGGCATCACCCGGTTCGACGAGGGCCTGACCCCGGTGCCGGCGGCGGCGCTGGCGGTGCCCGACGCCAACCAGCTGGCGCGGCTGGTCGCGCGCGGCCCGGTGCGGCTGCGCCTGGCGCTGGACTGCGGCTGGGACGGCCAGGCCACCTCGTACAACGTGATCGGCGAGATCACCGGGCGCAGCAAGCCCAAGGAAGTGGTGGTGATCGGCGGCCACCTGGATTCGTGGGACCTGGGCACTGGGGCGATCGACGACGGGGCCGGCGTCGGCATCAGCATGGCCGCCGGGCACCTGATCGGCCAGCTCAAGCGCGCGCCCAAGCGCACGATCCGCGTGGTGGCCTTCGCCAACGAGGAGCAGGGGCTGTACGGCGGCAAGGCCTATGCGCAGGCGCATGCCAAGGACGTGGCGCTGCACCAGATCGCCGCCGAGAGCGACTTCGGCGCCGGCCGCATCTATGCGTTCAACACCGGCTCGGGCGATGCGGCGGGCTCGCGCGAGGCGACCCGGCAGATCGCCGAGGCGCTGGCGCCGCTCGGCATCGCCTACGCGCCCGACACCGGCGGCCCCGGCCCCGACGTGGGCCCGCTCGCGGCCAAGGGCGCCGCCTGGGCGTGGCTGGCGCAGGACGGCAGCGACTACTTCGATCTGCACCACACCGCCGATGACACCCTGGACAAGATCGACCCCAAGGCGCTGGCGCAGAACGTCGCCGCCTACGCGGTGTTCGCCTACCTGGCCGCGGAGGCCGACGGCGGCTTCGGCAGCCAGGCCAAGACAGTGGAACCGCCCAAGGAGTAAGCTGGCTGGCCTGCCGCGGGGATGCGCGCAGGCTTTCCCTCTTTCGCAGCATCGCCAGGACCCACGATGGGCAAACGGCAAGGTCGTGCAGGCTCCGCGGTGACGCTGCTGGATGTGGCGCGGCACGCGGGCGTCTCGCCGATGACCGCCTCACGCGTGATCAACCGCCACCCGCGCGTGGGCGCGGCGATGCGCGAGCGCGTCGAGGCCTCGATCAAGACGCTCGGCTACCGTCCCAACCTGGCCGGGCGTTCGCTGCGCACCGCCAGCCTGGCGCGGATCGGCGTGCTGTACAGCAATCCCAGCGCGGCCTATCTCAACCAGTTCATGCTCGGCATCCTCGAGCAGAGCAGCCTGGACGGCAGCCAGGTGCTGGTGGAAAAAAGCGACGACATGGGCAGCCAGCGCGCCGCCACCGAGCGCCTGCTCGACGCCGGCGTGGACGGGGTGATCCTGCCGCCGCCGCTGTGCGATTCGCGGCAGACCATCGAGGAACTGGACGCGCGCGGCATCCCGGTCGTGGCCGTGGCCACCGGCACGCCGATGCAGGGCGTCAGTTCGGTGCGCATCGACGACTACCAGGCCGCCTGCGCGATCACCCGGCACCTGATCGAACTCGGCCATCGCGACATCGGCTTCATCAGCGGCGATCCCAAGCACACCCCGAGCGCGCTGCGCAGCCGCGCGTTCTTCGACACCATGGCCGCGGCCGGACTGCCGGTCGCCGACACGCGCGTGGCCGAAGGCCTGTTCACCTATCGCTCCGGGCTGGTCGCCGCGACCGCGCTGCTGCACGCCGCGCCGCGCCCGACCGCGCTGCTGTGCAGCAACGACGACATGGCCGCCGCCGCGGTCGCCATCGCCTACGGCCTGCGCCTGCGCGTGCCCGAGGACCTGTCGATCGCCGGCTTCGACGACACCCCGGTGGCGACCACGATCTGGCCCGAGCTGACCACCATCCACCAGCCCGTCACCGCAATGGGCCGCGCCGCGGTCGCGTTGCTGCTCGGCGAGATCCGCCAACGCCGCGACGGCCTGCCCAACCGCGGCATCCACCAGGTGATGAAGTACACGCTGGTGACCCGCGGCTCGACCGCGCCGCCGGCGGACCCGGCATTGCCGCAGGCGGCGGGCTAGCGCTTTTCTTCGCTGTGTTTAAAGGCGACGCACGTCGTAGGCGCGACGGCAGGTGGCTTCGGGCCATCAGTCGCGATGCGCTTTCCTGGTAAAGCCCGTCGCGACTGAAGTCCCACAACAAACTTGCGGATTGCTCACAGGGTGCACTGTAGGAGCGGCTTCAGCCGCGACAGAAAAGCAAAACCGCCAGGGTTCCCGACTTCGTTGGTCGCGGCTGAAGCCGCTCCTACAGGACCTTGCGGGACGCCCGCTGGGTGCACTGTGGGAGGGACTTCAGTCCCGACACTGTCCGGTCGCGGCACCTCCACCGCTTCGCTCGTCGCGACTGACGTCGCTCACAAGATTCGGTCGACTGCGAATATCCGGGTCGAAAATGCTCAAGGCACAGTCGACTCCAGTTGTGCAGCGATCCAACTGCATCTGATCCGCACGCATCGCGATCGGGCCACGGCGCCGCAACCCGCATTAAAGGGCCACGGCGGACCGCCCCGACGGCAAGCCGCTATGAGCAGCAGCGGCAATCTCGCCTACGGCAGATCGAGCAGCGCGCACACCTCGCTACGCAAACCTGTCACTGCCTGCGCGCCGTCCTGGTCGAAGCGCAGCGATGCCTGGGTCGGCGCGAACGCCGGCCAGCGCGGCAGGCCGGCGACGTTCGGATCGCCGCTGCGCGCGAACGCGGCCCAGTAGCGCTGCAGGTTCAGCGGCGGCTGGCCGATCGGCAGGCCCTTGAACACGAACGGCAGCTCGGCACTGTGGGTCACGCGGCCGCCGGGCGCGGCCAGGTCGAACTCGTAGTGCCACACCGGCACGCCCTGCCGCGCCTGCGCGCGCGCCACCGCCAGCGCTGGGCAGCGGAAGGTCAGGTCGGTGGCCAACCGCACCGCCGCATCGCCATAGCGCGGATCGGGCTCGGCCGCCGCGTCGCGATACGGCGCCAGCACCTGCGCGGCACGGGCTGGATAATCGCGACGCAGCCGCGCCTCGGCGCCATCAGCGCCGCCATAGGTCAGTTCCTGCGCCACGCTGCCGAGCAGCAGCGGCACCCGCTGCTGCGCGCCGTCGGCCAGCAGCGCCGCCGGTGCGCGCGGCAGCACCTGGCCATCGACGATCGCCTGCAGCCAGATGTAGCCGTCGTCGTCCAATGCCGGCACGTCGACGCCCTGCGCCGCCTTCAACAACTGCGCGAACGGCAAGCGCCGCAATGCCGGCAGGCGCTGCGTCGCGCCGATCCCGGCACGCTGCGCGATCGCCGCGCCGAGCGCCTCGTTCTCGCCCAGGCTGCGCGCCGGCAGGCCGAAGCCGGCGGTGCCGCTCTGTTCGATCGCCGCGCGGAACAGCCCTTTCGACAGCGGCGACAGCTGCAGCAGGCCCACGTTCTGTGCGCCGGCCGATTGGCCGAAGATGGTCACCTGCGCCGGGTCGCCGCCGAAGCGGGCGATGTTGTCGCGCACCCAGCGCAGCGCCGCGATCTGGTCGAGCAGGGCGTAGTTGCCGGAGGCATGGCGTGCGGACTCGGCGCTCAGCTCGGGCAGCGACAGGAAGCCGAACACGCCCAACCGGTATTGCACGGTGACCAGCACCACGCCCTGCTGCGCCAGCGACGACGGCAACACGTCGGCACCGCCGGCGACGTTGGCGCCGCCGTGGATCCACACCATCACCGGCTGTTTCGCCGCCGGGTCCAGGCGCGGCGTCTGCACTTCCACGTACAGGCAATCTTCGCTGGAGCGCTGCGCCAGCGCATTGTTCCAGCCGATCGCCGGCTGCGCGCAGGTCGGCGCCGGCTGGCTGGCGTCGCGCACGCCGCGCCAACGCGCCGGCGGCTGCGGCGGCCGCCACCGGTTCGCGCCGGTCGGCGGGGCGGCGAACGGGATCGCGCGGAACAGCAAGCTGCCGTCGGCCTGGACCTGGCCGCGCACGCTGCCCGCGGCCAGCGTCACCTGCGGCGCAGGCACGGCGGCGGCGGGCGCCTGGCGCGCATTCGCCAGCGGTGCGAGGCCCAGCAGCAGGCACAGCAGCGCCGGCTTCACCGCGCGGCTCCCGACGCCGCGACGCGGCTGCGCCAGGCGCCGAGCAGCACCGCGGTGGCGGCGGCGACGTTGAGGCTTTCCACCGCGCCGCTGCCAGGGATCGACAGGCGCAGTTCGCAGGCCTGGGCGAAGTCGCGGTCCATGCCCTCGCTCTCGGCCCCCATCACGTACACCAGGCGCGGCGGCAGCGCGGCGGCGAACACGTCGTCGCCGCCGTCGACCAGCGTCGCCGCCAGCGCGAAGCCGGCCGCGCGCAATTGCGCCAGCGCCTGTTCCGTCGGCGGCAGCCGCACCAGCGGCAGCGCCTCGGCGCCGCCTTCGGCCACGCGCGTGGCAGCGCCGGACAGGGCCAGCGTCGCGGTGTCAGGCAGCAGGATCGCCGCGGCGCCGAAATGCGCGGCCGAGCGCAGGATCGCTCCGAAGTTGTGCGGGTTGCCCACGCCGTCCAGCCACAACGCCAGCGCCGGACCCGGCGCCAGCCCCTGCAGCCACGCCGCCAGCGGCAGCGGTTCGGCGCGCAGCACGTCGGCGACCACGCCTTCGTGGTGCGCGCTGGCCGCGAGCTTGTTCAGATCGGCCTCCTCCACCACCCGGTAGCCGACGCGATTGGCCGCGCACCACTTGAGCAACGGCTGCAGCGCGGGAATCCGCGCCTCGGCCAGGTACAGCTTGCGGATCGCCTCGGGCCGGCGCGCGTACACCGCGCGCACCGCGTTGAGACCGTACAGGCGCAGCTCGCCGCGGTTGGCGTCGGCCGCGCGCGGCACCGGCGCGGCGCGTTCGGGCGGCGCGGGCGGACGCGGGCCGCGCGGGCTCTTGCCCCAGGGACTGTTCATCGCGGCACGCTCGGCAGCGCAGCGCATGCGGCGGCAAGGCGCGGGAAAGAAAGGTCATGACGCATGGGAAAGGTCTCCTGGACCGCAATGGCAACGCACCGTACCGGCGCGACCCGGTGATTTTCGCTCATCCCTGCCCTGTAGGTGCGGTTGGCGTCGTTCGCGCGACCAAAACCTGCGCAGCGGGGTTCGACCGCGGAGTCCGGCCCGGCATTTCCGCCCGTCGCGGCGGCGGCTTCCGGCGGCGGCGCATCGATTGTCTACCCAGCGCGCCGAGAAGAGGAATAGCGGCCCGACTGAGACCGTGAAGCCGTTCGCCGTTGCCCGGCACCATGCCGCATTCGCGGCGATAGGCGACGAATTCTCACAATCACGCCGCTGCGGCAAGGCACATCGTCGCCGCACCTCGGCACGACAACGGACAACGCTATCGACCATAACCACGACCGCAACACCCGGCTTCGCATCGCGGGACACCATCGCCTCGACATCGACACCACCGCTTCAGTGCAGGCGGATGCAGCGAGCCGAACGGGATCCCACAACAATCCTCTCTGCCTCATCATCACAAGGCGATCCCAATGAAATCCTCTGTCCGCAACGCAAGCTGGACACTGCGTCGTTGTTCCACCACCGCATTGATGCTGCTCTCCCTGCTCGGCGTGGCCGGCGCCGCGTCGGCGGCGACCCAGGACGGCGCGCCGGATGCCCGGCTCGCGCGAGTCGGCAGCATGAGCGCAATGCACAAGCCGGCCGGCATCCCGGACGACTACGTCGCGACCCCGTTCGGCTACTTCGCGCCGGCCTGCGTCCGCCAAGTCCACAGCGGCGAGCGCATCCTCGAGGACGGCAGCCTGCAACACGTCAATGGCGTGCGCGAACAGACGCAGGCCTGTAGCCAGGACAACTTCACTCCCAGCGGCGCGCGGGTGCGGCCCGACGGCCGCGGCAGCGATGGTCGGCAGGTCCGCAGCAGCGCCGCGCTGACAGCGTCCAGCGCACGCGGCGCGGTGCCGCCACCGATCACGCACGACTGGGTCCAGTCGGCTATCGACGTGACCGGCGCCAAGATGGGCCGCATCGTCGCGAGCTGGAAAGTGCCGCAGAATCCGACCAACGTGGCGCATCAGACGGTGTACTTCTTCCCGGGCATGCAGAGCGACGATCCGACGATCCTGCAACCGGTGCTGGGCTACCGCGGCGACAGCAACACCTGGGATCTGAGCAGTTGGAACTGCTGCCAGAATGGCATGGTGTGGTCCAGCGATTTCATTCCGGCCAAAGCCGGCGACCAGATCGTGGGCGACACCTACGCCACCTGCAACAACGGCAGGCCCTGCGCGAACTGGAACGTCGACACACGCAACATCACCAGCGGCAGGAGCGTCCGGCTCAGCACCACCTACGACATCAATTCGAATACGCACCTGGTGATGGGTGGCGCGCTGGAGGTGTACTCGGTGGACAGTTGCGACCAGTATCCGCCCGACGGTCGCATCACCTTCAACTCGATCGGCGTGTACGACTACAAACTGGGACGCGTTCCGTCGCCGGCATGGGTTTCGTACAGCGACAGTTCCGGCCTGGACGTGCAGTGCAACTACGATGTGCAGACCACCTCCACCTCGGCGACGATCTTCTACTGATCGCGCCCTGTCCCGAGGGCAAGACACCGCTGCCGGCCACAGGCCGGCAGCGTGTCATCACGGCACCTACTGCCGCGTGGCGATCATTCGCCGCGCGGCGCCGGCGGCACCAGCCGCTCGCGCCATAGATCGGCGTTCTTGATGCCCAACGGCAGCGGATCGAACACCGGATCCAGGCCGGCCTTCTTCTGCCGCTCGTAGTCGCGCAGCGCCAGCAGCGCCGGCTTCTGCAGGATCAGGATGGCGATGATGTTGAGCCAGGCCATCAGGCCCACGCCGATGTCGCCCAGCGACCACGCCAGCTTGGCGTCGTGGAACGCGCCGAACACCACCATGCCGAGGATGCCCAGCCGCAGCACCAGCACGCTGAGCGGACGGCGGCGGTTGCCGTTGATGTAGTTGAGGTTGGTCTCGGCCATGTAGTAATAGGCCATGATCGTGGTGAAGGCGAAGAAGAACAGCGCCAGCGCCACGAAGCCGGCGCCCCAGCCGGGCAGGATCGCGTCCACCGCGGCCTGCGCATAGCCCGGGCCTTCCTGCACGCCGCGCAGGCCGGAGAACAGCGGCTCGCCGCCGCCCGGCGCATACACGTTGTACTTGCCGGTGGCCAGGATCAGGAACGCGGTCGCGGTGCACACCATCATCGTGTCGAAGTAGATCGCGAAGGCCTGCACGTAGCCCTGCTTGGCAGGATGCGAGACCTCGGCCGCGGCCGCCGCATGCGGGCCGGTGCCCTGACCGGCCTCGTTGGCGTAGATGCCGCGCTTGACGCCCCATTCCACCGCCAGCCCCAGCAGCGCGCCGAACGCGGCGTGCGAGCCGAACGCGCTGCGGAAGATGATCGAGAACATCTCCGGCACCCGCTCGGCGTTGAGCACCATCACCACCACCGCCATCAGGATGTAGCCCAGCGCCATGAACGGCACCACGATCTCGGCGAAGTTGGCGATGCGCTTGACCCCGCCGAAGATGATCACCGCCAGCAACAGCGCCACCGTCACGCCGATGCCCAGCTTCAGCGCCTGCACCGCCGGCAACCCCATCCACAGTCCGTCGAGCGGGCCGCACAGCGGACCGCCGCGGCAGGCGTTGACCACGCTGTCGGCGATCGCGTTGGCCTGCACCCCGGGCATCAGGAAGCCGGTGGCGACGATGGTGGCGAGCGCGAACAGCAGCGCGTACCACTTCAGCCCCATCGCCTTTTCGATGTAGTACGCCGGGCCGCCGCGGTAGCGCCCGTCGGCGTCCTTGACCTTGTAGATCTGCGCCAGGGTCGATTCGATGTACGAGGTGGAGGCGCCGAAGAAGCCCATCACCCACATCCAGAAGATCGCCCCCGGCCCGCCGAAGGCGATGGCGGTGGCCACGCCGGCGATGTTGCCGATGCCGATGCGCCCGGCCATCGACATCGCCAGCGCCTGGAACGAGGACACGCCGGCATCGGATTTCTGCCCGCCGATGGTCAGCCGCAGCATCTCGGCGAAGCCGCGCACCTGCATGAAGCGGGTGCGGATGGTGAAGTACAGGCCGGCCGCCAGGCACATGAAGATCAGCGCCTTGCTCCAGATCAAGCCATTCAATGCAGTGATGATCGATTCCACGCAGTTCCCCGAAGCACAAGAAGGACGCCCCGCGAGCGGGGGCTGGCTCGATTGTGCATGAATCGGTGCTGACTGCGAAACGTATCTCGCTCCAGAGGTGCACGCGGTGAGCGGGCGCTACCGTGCCAGTGCGAGCTGCGCATAGGCCGCCGCCGCATCCTCGTGCGTCCGAAGCGTGCCTGGCACTCAACCAGCTCGCGCGATCCGGCCACATGCGCATGCCGCGGAGAGACGGGATAGGAATCGTGCTCGCGGCAGACCGCCGCACGAACGCTCACCAAACCGGCGAGACAGCGCAGGAACGCCCCCGATCACGGCTCCGGCATGACCGGCCGGACGGAAGGATCGTGCCTGCGCCGATCCTTCCGCATCCCGCATGCACAGCGTGTACTCAGCACGGTGCTCCGGTGCGCAATGCACCAGCCGTGGCATTCACTTCAATGATTCGCTGTGGCGACGATTGCCTGATCGATATCGTGCTCCACCACGCTCCAGGCGAGGATGCCGTAGCCCTTGTTGCCCCACTGCGTGCCCCAGTGGTTCTGGATGAGCAATCCATCGGCGTTGTAGCCGACCGCGAGAACTTCATGATAGCCCCGGATCGTGCCGCTGCTGTCTCGATCGACCGGATTGCTGGGAGACATATTGTCGAATCCGGGGCGCACCGGAAAGCTGATCGCGACCGGCTGACGATTCGCCAGCGCCACCTTCAGCGCGTTGCTGAGCGCACTGCCGCCGTTGGCGTTGCCGTCGGAGAACAGCACGGTATAGTCCTTGAACAACTGCGGCTTGAATCTTGCCGCATTCGCGCGCTCGGCGTCGGTCGGCAGATCGTTCCAGTCGTAGTTGCCCTGGAAATAGTCCTGCTCGGTGTCGATCCCCTGCTTGACCGAGAGACGAAACGCGTCCATCGGATCAGCCCCCTCGTCGACGCCGCCGTTTATCTGGGAATAGACGTACATCGGGGCGAACAGGTTGACGCTTTTGCCATTGAAATTGGCATACCAACCGGCGAGGTCGTGGGCGACGGTCCACCCCACGCATGAGTTGACAGCGCCCTGATCGCCGATCGCCACCGCCCAGCGGCTCAGGTCGACGCTGCTCGGCGGTGCCGACGCGATGTTCGCGGCGCTCATCTCGGGCATGGTCACCGGCTGCCGCAGCTTCGGCAGCATTGCGCCCATGCCGTGTCGCGCGTTGTCGGCCATCGCCAGGCTCGCGCAAGACAAGCCCGCGAGGCAGATAAGGCCGGACCAGGTCAGACGTGTGTTCTTCATTATGTTCTCTCCGTTGAAAAGTCATTGTTTCGACAACCGGCGGTTGCCAGAGGAGGTGTCGCGGTCGCAACGGCCATGCATGTCCTCGTCGCTGAGCGCGCACATGGCCGGCGCGGCGAAGCGTGGCGGAAGCGCGAAATGAAGGATTGGCCGAATACGCCTTGAAACGCGATAATTCAGCACAACTTCCGCAAATCGAGATATCGTCACGACGACTTCGCAACTGGCGTCACGCCCATGCGAAACAAACCGTAGACAAATGCCACGGCCGCGCTCGCCGCAGGCGGCAACGCCGTGTTCGCTTGAAGTCGCGCGACACCGCAACAACGGACAGCACTGAACCGTCATGCGACGGGCGCAAGTGACACTCCCAGCCATCTCGACAGGCGCACCGGCTCACTGTCCGCACGCGATCGCCCGCCACAGAAGCCTCCGCGTCGCGCGGGCGACGCGCGCCGACCCTAGAGCGTCTGGCACCCGTGGTCACGCCCATGCGCCCTCGCCAGCCGCATAGCGAGCCGGAAAACCCGCATCCAGGCGTCCATCATTGCCGGCGGCGGTACGGCACCCCCACTAAGGCGCCTGTATGCGGCCGAACAAGTGCAAATCGTGCAAGCGGCCGAGCTTGCGCAGTGCGCTGCGGCGTACGCCTTCGCGCGCGAAGCCATTCTTTTCCAGCACCCGCATCGACGCCGGATTGCTGTCCAGCACGCTGGTCTCGATGCGCAGCAGCCCAAGCGCGGGGACCGCCCAGTCCAAGTACGTGGAGACGATCCGCGTCATCCGTCCCTGCCCCCAGTGGCGGCGCCCCAGCCAATAGCCCAGCTCGGCGACGTGCGCGCGCTCGCCGCGGCCGGGACGCAGGCCGATGCTGCCGCAGGCCTCACCATCGATCTCGATCGCCAGCACCGGATGCGCCAGGTCCACCACGCGTCCGCCCAGGAACGCCTCGCCGTCGGCACGGGTGTAGGGATGCGGAAACCGCTCGCTGAGGCCGCGCACCACCTGCGCATCGTCGGCATGCCGCAGCAGCGCGTCGAGATCGTCGCCGCGCCAGCGGCGCAGCTGCATCCCGTCGATGCTCAGCCGCAGTGCGCGCCACGCCATGGCGTTGGGGTCATCGGACATAGGCCGCACTCCTGCAGATCGGCAGCCGAGCATACCCGGCGATCGCGCTCACCTGCAGCATCACCGATTCCCGCGCGGCATGTGCGCGCCGCGCAGAACCGCGCAACGACAAACGAGCGCAACGATGCGCCGCCGCGGTGCGTCTTGCCACGCGCTGACTCGATGCCGGCGCACACGACAGGCCGCCGAAAGGTTCGCGCGCGCTAATGCAACGCGTCCCTCCTTCCGCGATCGTCCCGAGCCGTCCCGATGCATTCCGCGACCTCCCCCGCTGCGGCACGTATTCCGATCTTCATGTACCACAACATCGCGCAGGCGCCACGGCAGCTGCAGGTGTACCGCAGCCTGTACGTCAGGCCTGCGCGTTTCGCACGGCAGATGCGCCTGCTGCAGCGGCTGGGCTACCGCGGTGTGTCGATGTCCGACGCCATGCCCTACCTGCGCGGCGAACGCCACGGCCGGATCGCGGTGGTCACCCTGGACGACGGCTACCTCGACAACCTGCATGCGGCGCTGCCGGTACTGCAACGCCTGGGCTTCAGCGCCACCGTGTACGCGGTCAGCGGCAGCATCGGCCGCCACAACACCTGGGATGCGCGCAAGCTCGGCATCGAAAAGCCGCTGATGAGCCTGGCCGAACTGCGCCAATGGCGCCGCGGCGGCATGGAGATCGGCGCGCACACCCGCTCGCATCCGCGACTGACCGCGTGCAGCGATGCCGAGTTGCGCGAGGAGATCGGCGGCTGCAAACGCGAGCTGGAAGATCGGCTCGGCGAGCCGGTCACCCAGTTCTGCTACCCATACGGCGACGTGGACGCGCGCGTCGCCGCGACCGTGCAGGAGGCCGGCTATGTCGCCGCGACCACCACCCGCCGCGGCCGTGCCGTGCCTGGCTCCGATCCCTGGCGCTATCCGCGCATCCAGGTGGCGCGGCATCACCTGCTGCCGCAGTTCGCGCTGCGTGCCTTGACCGGCTACGAGGATCGGCGCGCATGAAGTTCCTGTTCGTCGGCACCAATCCCGAGAACACCGGCGCGGCGACGCACTTCGTGGCGTTGGCGCAGGCGCTGGCCGGCGCCGGCCATCGCGTCGAGGTGATCGCCTGCCAAGGCGGGCTGATCGCCGAGGAATTGCAACGCAGCGGGGTCGGCGTGCACTTCGGCCACTTCCGCAACGCGCTGGATCCGGCCGGCTACGCGCCGCTGCTGCGCCTGGCGCGGCGCCTGCAACCGGACTGGCTGGTCGGCAATTTCGGCAAGGAATACTGGCCGTTGCTGCTGGTCGGCCGCGCGCTCGGCATCCGCGTGGCGCTGTTCCGGCACCGCGCGCCGGCGATGCGCGCCTTCTCCGGCTATGCGATCCCGCGCCTGGCCTCGCGCTTCTTCGCGGTGTCGCGCTATGCGCGGCAGGCCTACCTGGACCGCGGCGTGCCGGAGGCGCTGGTACAGGTGCTGTACAACCCGGTGAACATGGGCAACCTGCGTCCGGACCCGCGCCGCGGCCGCGAGATGCGCGCCCTGCTCGACCTGCCCGAGAACGCAATCGTGATCGGCTACAGCGGCCGCCTGCAGCACGGCAAGGGCATCTTTCCGTTGCTGGAGGCGGCGTCCACGGCGATGGCGATCGAACCGGCGCTGCACTGCCTGTGGCTGGGCGACGGCCCGGATGCGGCGCGCCTGCACGCGCAGGCCGGTGGCCAGGCCACGGCCACACGGCACCGCTTCGTCGGCTGGGTCAACGACGCTACGCCCTACTACAACGCGATGTCGATGCTGGCGTTTCCCTCGCTGGCGCCGGAAACCTTCGGCCGGGTCTCGGTGGAAGCGCAGGCCAGCGAAGTGCCGGTGCTCGCCAGCCGCGTCGGCGGCGTGGCGGAAACGCTGGATGCAGACGTCAGCGGCGAACTGCTGCCACCGGGCGACGTGCGCGCCTGGCGCGACGCGATCCTGCGCATGTGCGATGCGCAGCGCCGCCAGCGCATGGGACAGGCCGGCCGCCAGTTCGTGCAGCGCCACTTCGCCGGCGCGGTGATCGCCGCGCAGTTCGTGCAGGCGCTGCAAGCGCCGCGGCGCGCGCCGCAGCGGCTGACCCAGGCGCAACCCGGCGCGCATTGATGCCGACCGCCGGCGACCAGCGGCGTAACCGTGACGGGCCGTACGCCAACCAGCGCCGCTTCGCCTTGCCAGCCTCAGCAGTAGCGACGCGGCGCGCATACGCGCCGCATGCATCAGCCGGCGGCGGAACCGCGGCGACGGGTGAAATACGGGTACGCCACGATGAATGCCAGCGCAGAAGCGGTCCCGAACAGCGTGCGTAGCGCGTCGCCGACGGTGTGCGGGATCTTCCAGGCATGCAGCGCGGCGTCGTACCAGACCAGTTGCAACAGCATCAGCCCGAACAGCGCCATCGGCACGCCGAACACCAGCCAGCCGAACGCCCGCACTGCCGGCTTGGTCTTACGGTCCTGCAGCTTGCCCACGATCTCGGTCGTAGCGAGGTGGTACTGGAACGGATCGGCCGTGGAATACAGCGGCCGCTGCGCTGGCGGCGGCTCGGGCCGCACCGGCTGGTGAGTCACCTCTTCCACCGCTACTGGCGCGACCAGCTCGGTGACATTCGTCTTGGCCAGCAAGGCCTGCATCTTCGGATCCACACGTTCCCCCTGAACGTTGCCGCAAGAATTCGGCCCCAGGGTGCCCCTGGATCCACACCGCCTCCCTGCACGCATAGGATGCGCACCGGAGCGGCCGCAGGCAACTCCCGCCGCGCAGGCCAGCGTGCGGCAGCATGCACGGCTGGAGCCGCCGAGAGGCGGCGTCCGCGCTCAGTCGTGCGCGTCCAGCCACCCCAGCACCTGCGCCGCCAGCGCCTCGGCGTTGTCGCCGTCGGCGCGCAGGTGCAGTTCCGGCTGCTCCGGCGCCTCGTACGGCGAATCGATGCCGGTGAAGTTGGGGATCTGCCCGGCGCGGGCCTTGGCGTACAGCCCCTTCACGTCGCGCGCCTCGGCCACGTGCAATGGCACGTCGACGAACACCTCGACGAATTCGCCCGCGGCGAAGCGCTCGCGCGCCATGCGCCGTTCGGCACGGAACGGCGAGATGAAGCTGACCAGCACGATCAGCCCGGCGTCAGCCATCAGGCGCGCCACCTCGGCGACGCGGCGGATGTTCTCCACCCGGTCCTCGTCGGTGAAGCCCAGATCGCGGTTCAGCCCGTGCCGCACGTTGTCGCCGTCGAGGATGAAGGTGTGATAGCCGAGCGCATGCAGGCGCTTGTCGACCAGGTTGGCGACGGTGGACTTGCCGGCGCCGGACAGGCCGGTGAACCACAGCACCTTCGGCGCCTGTCCCTTGATCCGCGCGCGCGCGGCGCGGTCCACGTCCAGGTGCTGCCAGTGCACGTTGCCGGCGCGGCGCAGCGCGAAATCCAGCGTGCCGGCGGCGACGGTGGCGTTGCTCTGCCGGTCGATCAGGATGAAGCCGCCGAGCGCACGGTTGCGCGCGTACGGCTCGAACACGATCGACTCGTCCAGCGACAGGTTGCAGTAGCCGACCTCGTTCAATTCCAGGCGCTTGGCCGCCAGCCGCTCCTGCGTGTTGACGTCGATGCGGTGCTTGATCTCGCTGACGCTGGCCGACACCGTGCGGGTGCCGAGCTTCAGCCAGTACGGGCGCCCCGGCAGCAGCGCGGCATCGTCCATCCACAGCACATGCGCGGCGAACTGGTCGGCCACTTCCGGCGGGTCGTCGGCGGCGGCGATCACGTCGCCGCGGCTGATGTCGATCTCGTCGGCCAGGGTCAGCGTCACCGCCTGCCCGGCCACGGCCTGGTCCACGTCGCCGTTGCCGTCGAGCACCCTGGCGACGGTGGAGCGGCGCGCCGAGGGCAGCACCACCACCGCATCGCCCGGCCGCACCTGGCCGGCCGCGAGCGTGCCGGCGAAACCGCGGAACTGCTGGTTCGGGCGATTGACCCATTGCACCGGCAGGCGCAGGCCGCTGTCGGCATCGCGCGCGGCCAGGTCCAGGCCTTCCAGGTATTCGAGCAAGGCCGGACCGCCGTACCACGGCGTGCGCGCCGACCGCTGCGACAGGTTGTCGCCGTCCAGCGCCGACAACGGGATGCATTGCACCTGCGCGATGCCCAGTTGCGCGGCCAGCGCGCGGTAACTGGCGACGATCGCATCGAAGCTGGTCTGGTCGAAATCGACCAGGTCCATCTTGTTGACCGCCAGCACCACGTGGCGGATGCCCAGCAGCGAGACGATGTAACTGTGGCGGTGGGTCTGGGTCAGCAGGCCCTTGCGCGCATCGACCAGCACCACCGCCACGTCGGCGGTGGAAGCGCCGGTGGCCATGTTGCGGGTGTACTGCTCGTGGCCGGGGCAATCGGCGACGATGAACTTGCGCTTGTCCGTATCGAAGTAGCGGTAGGCCACGTCGATGGTGATGCCCTGCTCGCGCTCGGCGGCCAGGCCGTCGAGCAGCAGCGCGTAGTCGATCTCGCCGCCGCGGGTGCCATGGCGCTTGCTGTCGGCGCTGAGCGCGGCGAGTTGGTCGTCGAACAGGCGCTTGCTGTCGTACAGCAGGCGCCCGATCAGCGTGCTCTTGCCGTCGTCGACGCTGCCGCAGGTGATGAAGCGCAGCAGTGGCTTGTGTTCGTGTTGCTGCAGGTAGGCGGCGACTGCGTCGCCGCCGGGATTGGGGAGTCGGGATTGGGGATTCGCAACGGCGTCCCCTCCCGCTACCGCGTTCGCCGCGACGCGCCGCTCTTGCGAATCCCCAATCCCGAATCCCGAATCCCGGCCCATCAGAAATACCCTTCCAACTTCTTCTTCTCCATCGACGCGCCCGGATCCTGGTCGATCACCCGTCCCTGCCGCTCCGAGGTGGTGGTCAGCAGCATCTCGGCGATGATCTTTTCCAGCGTGTCGGCCTGCGACTCGACCGCGCCGGTCAGCGGATAGCAGCCCAGCGTGCGGAAGCGCACCTGCCGCAGCTGCGGCACCTCGCCCTCGCGCAGCGGCAGCCGTGCGTCGTCCACCAGGATCAGCGCGCCGTCGCGCTCCACCACCGGGCGTTCGGCGGCGAAATACAGCGGTACCACCGGAATCGATTCGCGGTAGATGTACAGCCAGATATCCAATTCGGTCCAGTTGGACAGCGGGAACACGCGCACGCTCTCACCGGCATGGACCCGGGCGTTGTACAGATTCCACAGCTCGGGACGCTGGTTCTTCGGGTCCCAGCGATGCTTGTCGTTGCGGAACGAGAACACCCGCTCCTTGGCCCGCGCCTTCTCCTCGTCGCGGCGCGCGCCGCCGATCGCCGCATCGAACCTGCCCTGGTCCAGCGCCTGCTTCAGGCCCTGGGTCTTCATCACGTCGGTATGCACGGTCGCGCCGTGGGTGAACGGGCCGATGTCCTGGGCGATGCCGTCGGGATTGATGTGCACGCGCAGGTCCACCCTGGTCTCGGCGGCGCGGCGGTCGCGGAACGCGATCATCTCGCGGAACTTCCAGCGCGTGTCCACGTGCAGCAGCGGGATTGGCGGCGGCGCCGGCGCGAACGCCTTCAGCAGCAGGTGCAGCAGCACCGAACTGTCCTTGCCGACCGAATACAGCAGCACCGGATTGCGAAACTCGGCGGCCACCTCGCGCAGGATATGGACGCTTTCGGCCTCGAGCCGGTCGAGGTGGGACAGGGCGGAAGAACGCATCGGGGACAACGCAAGGCTCATGGGAAGGGGCGTGCCGAGGGTAACAGTGCCCGCGGCGCCTGGGGCGACCGGGGCGACCGGGGCGACCGGGGCCGGCAGTGTGTGATGGGCCGGGCAGGCACTGAAATAAGCGGGGGGCATAAGCCGATAACCCCTGCTCCTTTCTGCCCCGCGCAACGAATCCCTAACATCGGTCATCCCTTCTTCCCACCCGGACCGGTCATGACCGCCGCCTCGCCCGCGTTGCCGCCCAGCCCCTTGCCCGACGAGCGCAAGGCGCTGCTGGCGCGGACGGTGGAGGGGCTGGATGCGGCCAGCCTGTGGTGGCTGTCCGGCTATGCCGCCGGCCTGGCCCAGGGCCAGGGCCATGCGCCGCCGTCGCTGGCGGTGTTGCCGGGTGGCGCGGCGGCCAGCCACAGCGCGCAGCGGCTGAGCATCGTCTACGGCAGCCAGACCGGCAACGCCCGCCGCGCCGCCGAACAACTGGCGGCCGATGCCGAGGCCGCCGGGCTGACGGTCCGCCTGCTGCGTGCCGATGCCTACCCGACCCGCGAACTGGCCAGCGAGCGCCTGCTGTACGTGGTCATCAGCACCCAGGGCGAAGGCGATCCGCCGGACGACGCGATCGGCCTGGTCGAGTTCCTGCAAGGCCGCCGCGCGCCCAAGTTGCCCGAGCTGAAGTACGCGGTGCTCGGCCTGGGCGATTCCAGCTACGCCGACTTCTGCGGCATCGGCAAGCGCATCGATGCGCGCCTGGCCGAACTCGGCGCGCAGCGGCTACTGCCGCTGGGCGAGGCCGACCTGGACATCGACAGCGTGGCCGCGCCGTGGCGCACGCAGGCGCTGGCGCAGGCGCGCGAGCTGCTGAAGAGCGCGGCCGCGCCGTCGGCGACGGTGACCCCGCTGCGCAGCGCCGCCGCGGCCGCCTGGAACCACGAGCGCCCGTTCGCCGCCGAGGTGCTGGCCAACCAGCGCATCAGCGGCCGCGATTTCAAGGGTCCGCGCTATGCCGCGCATGGCGTCGCCGACAAGGACGTGCGCCACCTGGAGCTGTCGCTGGCCGGCAGCGGCCTGCACTACGAGCCTGGCGACGCGCTGGGCATCCGCCACCGCAATCCGCCGGCGCTGATCGAGGCCATTTTGACGGCGACGCGACTCGACGGTCATGCCGACGTCACCGTCGATGCGGAGACTCTGCCCCTGCACGAGTGGCTCGCCGCGCATCGCGAACTGACCCGGGCCTCGCGGCCGTTCCTGGCCGCGGTCGCCCGCCGCTCAGCCGCAACCGCGCTGGAACAGCTGCTCGATCCTACCCAGACCGCCGGTCTGGCGGCGTTGCTGGCCGATCACCAAGTGATCGACGTGCTGCGACGCTGGCCGGCGGATTGGGACCATAGTGCGCTGCTGGAGGCGCTGCGGCCCCTGGCCCCGCGCCTGTATTCGATCGCCTCCAGCCGCAAGCGGGTCGGCGACGAAGTCCATCTCGCCGTGGATGTGCTGGACTACCGGGCGCACGGCCACGCCCATGGCGGCGCGGCCAGCGGCTTTCTGGCCGCCCTGGCCGAAGGCGACAGCGCCCCGGTCTACATCGAACCCAACGAACGCTTCCGGGTGCCGGCCGACCCCAGCCGCGACATCCTGATGATCGGTCCCGGCACCGGCGTGGCGCCGTTCCGCGGCTTCGTACAGGAACGCGCCGAGAGCGGTGCCGGCGGCCGCAACTGGCTGTTCTTCGGCGCCCGCCACTTCAACCAGGACTTCCTGTACCAGGCCGAGTGGCAGCAGGCGCTGCGCAGCGGCGAACTGCAGCGCCTGGACCTGGCGTTCTCGCGCGACGTGCAACCGCTGCGCGACGGCAACGTGCCGGACAAGGTGTACGTGCAGCAGCGCCTGCGCGAACACGGCCGCGACGTCTACGACTGGCTGCAGAACGGCGCGCACCTGTACGTGTGCGGCGCGATCGGCATGGGCAAGGACGTGCACGCCACGCTGCAGCAGATCGTGGTCGAACACGGCGCGCGCAGTGCCGAAGACGCAGCGGCCTACCTCACTTCGCTGCAGCGGGAGGGGCGGTATGCGCGCGATGTGTATTGAAGCCGGGATTGGGGATTCGGGATTGGGGATTCGCAAGAGCGCATTTCTGGAGTGTTGCGATCCTTTGCTGTGCTCACCCGTCGGTCTGCTTTGCCAATCCCGAATCCCAAATCACGAATCCCTGCTGCCATGAGCCACTCCGTCGAAGACATCAAGGCCGAAAGCCGCCGCCTGCGTGGGTCGCTGCTGCAGAGCCTGGCCGATCCGGTCACCGGGGCGCTGCGCGAGGACGATCAGACGCTGATCAAGTACCACGGCAGCTACCAGCAGGACGATCGCGACCTGCGCGACGAGCGCCGCCGGCAGAAGCTCGAACCGGCCTATCAGTTCATGATCCGCACGCGCACGCCGGGCGGGGTGATCACGCCTGAGCAGTGGCTCAAGCTCGACGCCATCGCCACCACCTACGGCAACCACTCGCTGCGCGTCACCACGCGCCAGGCGTTCCAGTTCCATGGCGTAATCAAGCGCGAACTGAAGGCGACGATGCAGGCGATCAACGCCGCGCTGATCGATACCCTGGCCGCCTGCGGCGACGTCAACCGCAATGTGCAGGTCGCCGCCAACCCGCTGGCCTCGCGCGCGCACGCCACGCTGTACGCCGATGCGGCGCGCGTGTCCGAACACCTGCTGCCCAATACCCGCGCCTACTACGAGATCTGGCTGGACGAAGAGCAGGTGGTCGGCAGCGGCCAGGAAAACGAACCGATCTACGGCGAAAAATACCTGCCGCGCAAGTTCAAGATCGGCTTCGCGCTGCCGCCGATCAACGACGTGGACGTGTTCGCCAACGACCTGGGCTTCATCGGTGTGCTCGGCGCGGACGGCGAACTGGCTGGCTACAACGTCAGCATCGGCGGCGGCATGGGCGCCAGCCACGGCGACGCCGAGACCTACCCGCGCGTGGCCAACGTGATCGGTTTCATCGCGCGCGAGCAGTTGCTCGATGTCGCCACCGCGGTGGTCACCACCCAGCGCGATCTCGGCAACCGCACCGTGCGCAAGCGCGCGCGCTTCAAGTACACCATCGACGACCATGGCCTGGAGGTCGTCGTCGCCGAGATCCAGCGCCGCGCCGGCATCGCGCTGCAGCCGACCGGCGCGTTCGCGTTCGAGCACAACGGCGACCGCTACGGCTGGAGCGACGGCGAGGACGGCCGCGCGCACCTGACCCTGTCGCTGCCGGCCGGGCGCATCGCCGACCATGACGATGGCGCGCGCCATCTCAGCGGCCTGCGCGAGATCGCCGACCTGCTGCAGCGCGACGGCGATGGCGCGCATTTCCGCATGACATCCAACCAGAACCTGGTCATCGCCGGAATTCCGGCTGCGCAGCGCGAGGCGATCGACACCCTGGTGCGCGCGCATGCGCTGGACACCGGCAACCAGGCGCGCACCGCGCTGGCGCGCGCGGCGATGGCCTGCGTGGCGCTGCCGACCTGCGGCCTGGCGATGGCCGAGGCCGAGCGCTATCTGCCCGACTTCGCCGGCAAGCTGGAACCGTTGCTGGAGCGGCACGGGCTGCGCGAGGCGCCGATCCTGCTGCGCATCTCCGGTTGCCCGAACGGCTGCTCGCGGCCGTATCTGGCCGAGATCGCGCTGGTCGGCAAGGCGCCCGGCCGCTACAACCTGATGCTCGGCGCCGATCACCGCGGCCAGCGCCTGAACACGCTGTACCGCGAAAACATCGGCGAGCCGGAAATCCTCGACGCGCTGGATCCGCTGTTCGCGCGCTACGCCAGCGAACGCGACGCCGACGAGGGCTTCGGCGACTTCCTGCACCGCAGCGGCCTGGTCGCGCTGCCCGGCTACCCCACCCACCGCCATCTCATTCCTTCGGAACTGCACGCATGAGCGCCCTGCCCGCCTCCGCCCACCACGATTCCGCCAATGCGCCGGCGACGGCTTGGGACCTCGATGCGGTCAACGCGCTGCTGGCGCCGATGAGCGCGGTGCAGCGCGTGGCCTGGGCGCTCGAACACGGGCCGGCCGAGGCCGCGCTGTCGTCGAGCTTCGGTGCGCAGTCGGCGGCGACGCTGCACCTGCTGACCCAGCAGTTGCCGGAGATCCCGGTGATCCTGATCGACACCGGCTACCTGTTCGCCGAGACCTACCGTTTCGCCGACGCGCTCACCGACAAGCTCAAGCTCAACCTCAAGGTGTACCGGCCGCTGGTCAGCCGCGCGTGGATGGAAGCGCGGCATGGCCGCCTGTGGGAACAGGGCATGGTCGGCATCGAGCAGTACAACAACCTGCGCAAGGTCGAGCCGATGCGCCGCGCGCTGGACGAACTGAAGGTCGGCACCTGGTTCACTGGCCTGCGCCGCAGCCAGTCCGATAGCCGCGCGCAGACTCCGTTCGTGCAGAAGCGTGGCGAGCGCTACAAGATCAACCCGATCGCCGACTGGAGCGACCGCGACCTGTGGCAGTACATGCAGCAGCACGGCCTGCCCTACCACCCGCTGTGGGAAGAAGGCTACGTGTCGATCGGCGACTTCCACACCACGCGCCGCTGGGAACCGGGCATGCGCGAGGAAGACACCCGCTTCTTCGGCCTCAAGCGCGAGTGCGGCATCCACGAGGACATCTGAAGCGGGCGCGCCGCGGGTCTTCGGCGGACCCGCGCAAGCTTTTTTATAGGAGCGGTTTCAACCGCGACAAACGAAGCGACGAATATCCCGGCTTCGGACACAGTCGGGACTGAAGTCCCTCCTACAGTGCACCCAGAGGCACCTCACGCAGCCTCCCCTGTAGGAGCGGCTTCAGCCGCGACGAACGAAGCGGTGAACCTTCCCACTTCGGATACCGTCAAGACTGAAGTCCCTTCCACAGGGCACCGGGTAAGCTGACCGCAAGCCCCTTGTGGGAGCGACTTCAGTCGTGACGAGCGGAACGAGGAACGCCCCGGATTTCCGATGCCATCGTGACCGAAGCCCTCCCACAGTGCATCAAACGTGTTGGCCGCGAGCCACTCGTGCCCAAACAACACCGCCTCACTCCCGCCGCAGTACCCACCACCAATCCAGCGCCAACATCAGCAACAACGACACCCCGACCAGCGGGAACAGCACGCCGCCGATCGCCAGCAACACCAGCACGCCGCGCAAGGTGCGCCGGTCCGCCGGCAGCGGCGGCACGCCCAATCCGCCGGCCGGGCGCCGCTTCCACCACATCAGCCCCGCGCTGACGCACAACAGCAGGATGCCAAGACACGAGACGATCAGCAGCAGCTGATTGAACGTACCGTATTGCTGCCCCAGGTGCACGTTGATGCCCCATTCCAAGACCTTCGCCATGGGCCCGTAATCGGCGTAGCGCATGTCCAGCAGCACCTTGCCGCTGTACTGGTCGAGGTGGATCACCCGCTGCTGCGCCAGGTCCGGCGGATACACCGATGCGGTGTAGACGCCGCGCGCGCCGCGCGGCAGCGCCACGCTGTAGCCGGCGGCGATCCCCCGCGCCTGGAACCGCGCTACCGCCGCGTCCAGGCCGATCGCACCGGGCTCCGGCGCCATCGCATCCATGGCATCCATCGCCATGCCGCCATGCGCGGCATGCTCCGCATGCGCATCATGGCCGTTGTCTGCCACGTTCGATGCCGAAGGCCCATCCGCATCCGCCGCCACGGGCATCGGCATCGGCATCGGCATCGATGCAGTCTGCGGCAGCTGCGACTGCGGCAACCGCGCCTGGCGCAGCGACCAGGCCGGCACCTCTGCGTCGCTCAGGCGCTGCGTGGACATCGGCACGTCCACGCGCAAGCCAGCCGGATAGCCATAGTGGTGGCCATTGGCGAGACGGTTGACCTGCGCGCCCCAGAACCACGACCACGGCATCCCGGTCAGCGCCAGGAACAGCAGCATCGCGCCGACCACGCTGCCGGTCAGCGCATGCGTATCGCGCCAGAACACGCGCTGCGGCGGCCGGCCGCGCACCGTGGTGACGCCGCCGCCGCGGCCGCGCGGCCACCACAGATACGCACCGGTCAGCACCAGCAGGATCGCCCAGCCGGCGGCCACTTCGATCAGCGCGCTGGCCCATGGCCCGACCAGGGCGAGGCTGTGCAGGCGCCGGATCGTCCACGCCACGGTGCCGTGCTCGGGCAAGCTGCCCAGCACCCGCGCCCGGTACGGATCCACGTACACCACCGCGCGACGTCCATCGGCGGTGCCCACGGTCACTTCTGCCGACGCGTCGCGCTGCGCGGGTGTGGTGTAGCGCAGCGCCTGTCCCGGTTGCGCCGCCAACGCAGCGGCGAGCAAGCGCTGCGGCGCCACAGCCTGCGCTTGTGCCGGCACCGCGACCGTCTTCAACGCACGATGGAAGTAGCCATCGATCGGCTGCTGGTAGACGAAGGCGGCACCGGTCAGCGCCAGCCACGCCAGCAACGGCAACACCAACAGGCCCGCGTAGAAATGCCAGCGCCACACGGCGCGGTAGAAGCGCGCCGGCGGCGCCGCTGCCGGGTTCGGCATGGCCATCACCAGCCCCAGCTGAGGCTGGCGTACAGCGCGCGGCCGTCGCCCGGCGAATAGCCGGAGGAGCCGCTGTCGTACCAGGCGTAGACGTAGTGACGGTCGGTCAGGTTCTTCAGCTGCAGCGACAGTTCGCGCTGCGCGCGCCACGCCCAGCTCGCGCCGACGTTGGCCAGCGCGTAACCGCCGTAGCGCCCCAGCGTATTGCTGCGCTCCACGTAGTAATCGCCCTGCGCATTGCCCCAGGCCGACAGCTTCAGCCGCGGCGTGGCCTGCCAGTCGATACCGGCGCTGGCCAGGTAGTGCGGCACGTTCTCGATCTCCTTGCCGCGCGTGGCCGGCGCGCTCGGGTCGGGCGTGACGATCAGCGCGCGCTGCCGCGAATACGCCAGCCACAGCGTCCAGCGCTCGTCCGGACGCAGGTTCAGCTGCGCGTCCCAGCCGCGGCGCAGGGTCTTGCCGACGTTGCCGACCTCGCCGGTGCCGACCGTGCCGTCGACGCCGAGGATGGTCGCCACCTCGTCGGAGGCGCGCTGCTCCCAATAGGCGATGCGCGCATTCAGGCGCTTGGCGTCGGCGAACTTCAATCCGGCTTCCCAGCCGTCGTTGTACGACGGTGCCAGGTTGCCGGGCTGGCTGCGATAAGCACCGTTGCCGCTGCCGATCTGGAAGGTGCGGCCGATGTTGGCGTAAGCACTGGTCTGCGCGGTCAGCGCGAACACTGCGCTGAGCTTGGGCTGCTTGATCGCGCCATAGGCGTAGGCCGGGTAGCGCGCACCACCAAGGCGATCCAGGAAGCTGCCATCGACCCAGTCCACGCGGTAGCCCGGCACCAGTTGCAGGCGCTCGAACGGGCGGATCACCGCCTGCACATAGGCGCCGCGCGTGTCCAGATCGAAATCCCAGTCGCGCAACGGCGCGGTGCGCACCCGCGCCACGGTGCGATAGCGCTGCGACGTGTTGTCCTGCCATTGCCCGTCGATGCCGCCTTCCAGCGCGAACGACGTCGCCCAGTCCACCTCGGGACGCCAGCTGGCCTTGGCCAGGAAACCGCGCTGGGTTTCGTCGGTATCGCGTTCCTGCTGCGCGCCGGCTTCGGTGAAGCGCACCCAGCGCTGGTTCTGGTAGCGATTCCAGTACAGCTTGGCGCTGCCCTGCACGGCATCGGCCAGTTGCGCATCCAGATGCAGGCTCACCTGCCCGGTCTGGCGTTCGCTGCGGTCGTCGCGCGCATAGTCCGGCGAACTGCGCGGCGCGCGTTGCGCACTGGCGTAGTCCAGATAGCCCGCCTCCAGCGCTGCGTTGCGGTAATAGCGCGCACTGAGCCCGGCGCGCCAGGTGGCGTCCGGCGCGGTGTAGAACCACTTGCCGGCGAAGGCGCGCTTGCGCGCGTCGGCATGGTCGCGGTAGCCGTCGCCGTCGCGCCACGCGGCGAAGTAGTTCTGGCTCCAGCCGCCGCGCTCGATGCCCTGACTGGCCTGCACCTCGCGCGTGCCGAAGCTGCCGGCGGTGACGCTGGCGCGGCCGTCGTTGCCGCCGCTGCGGGTCAGCACATCGACATTGCCGGCGATGGCGTTCAAGCCGTAGCGCGGATCGTTGGTGCCGCGCACGATCTCGATCGCGGCGATGTCCAGCGGAAACACCGCATCCAGGTACGGCATGCCGCCGGCGTTGTCGTTGCTGGGAATGCCGTCGATCAGCAGCTTGACCGCGTTGACCCGGCCTTCGCCGTTGAAGCCGCGGAACGAGAAGCGGCCGGCGTCGGTACCCATCTTGAACTGGGTGACCTGCACCCCGGGCGCGCGCATCAGTAGCTCCCAGCTGTAGTCCACGTGCTGGTCCTGCAGCAGGTCGCCGCCGAGGATGTCCACGGAACTCAGGACGCTGCGCGCGGTCGGCAAGGACAGCGGATCGGCGCTGACCTGGACCTTGCCCAGGGTGAGGGCGGAATCGCCGGGGGGAGGTTGCACGCCGCTATCGGCCGCGCGCGTCGGCGCGGTCACGCTGGCCGCGAGACACACGCAGCTGTACGCCGCCATCCGCGGCAGGGAAAAGAAACGGATCATCGATGGCTCCATCAGCACGAAGACGTACCGCGGCGATGCCACGGCACGAAAGAACAGCCGTTCGTGTTTCAGGAGAACAAAGGAGGCCCGCGTGCGGCGTGAGCGCGCCAGACGCCAGAGTCCACCACCGGCGCGCGCGGCGCGGCCAGCGGCGCGTGCGGGCGCAACCACGGCAACACCAGCAACAGCACAGCCAGCAAAGGCAGCAGGCGCGCGGCCAGCAGGCAGTAATCGCATGCCTGTTCGTGCGCCATGCCGCCGCCGTCATGGGCGCCGGCGTGGGCAGGCGACGACACCGCAGGCAACGCAAGCACCGATTGCAGGCCGCTGCTGGTGCACAGCGCCCCGGCCGCGGCAGCGGCCCAGTCGCCGGAGCGCGCCTGCTGCCAGCGGCTCAGCAACGGCGCAGCCAGCATCAGCACGATCGCCAGCATGGCGAGCGTTGCCCAGAACGACGTTGGCTGGCGGCGACGGATCACCGCGGCAGTCTAGTCGAGACCTCGCGGCACGCCAACGCGACATAAGCGCGCATCTTCCGGCACGCGGAACATCCGCCGGCCGTGGGCACCAAGGCCAGCTACGGTCCTCCATCCGCTGGCTTGGTCATCCGCAATTGATTCGTCCGCATTGCAGCGGCGCGCGAAGCGTGAACGAACCGGATGGCGCCTTCGAAGCAACCCCGCCTGCCGCATGCCACGCGAGGCTCGACGCACGCTAGCTCCCCGCGTCCCACCCGACAGGGCACAGCACGCCACATGCCGGCCGCAACCTGACTGCAGTCGCTTGCCTCATTTCGTAATTTCTGGAATTATCGAAACGATGAACGCCGACAGCACCGTTTCCGCCCTGCGCGCGCTCGCCCACGGGCACCGCCTGGCCGCCTACCGTGCGCTGGTCCAGGCCGGGCCGGACGGCATGGCGGTGGGCGAATTGCGCGCCGCACTGGGGCTGCCCGCAGCCACGCTGACCGCACACCTGCACGTGCTGCGCGGCGCCGGCCTGATCGCCGACGAACGCCAGGGCCGGGTGATCCGGTTACGCGCCGACTACGCACGCATGTACGCGCTGATCGGCTTCCTGACCGAGAACTGCTGCGGCAACGGCGCCTGTTCCACCGACGCTGCAGCACCCGCCGCCGCGCACACGCCATAGCGCGGCCCCCCCTTGTCGCACCGAGTCCCCCGATGAGCGCCATCACGATCTACCACAACCCCGCCTGCGGCACCTCGCGCAATGTCCTCGGACTGATCCGCAACAGCGGCGCGGAACCGACCGTGGTCGAATACCTGAAGACCCCGCCGGACCGCGCCACCCTGCAGGCACTGATCGCGGCGCTGGGCATCCCGCTGCGCGAGGCGATCCGGCAGAAAGGCACGCCCTACGCCGAACTGGGCCTGGACGACCCCACGCTGAGCGACGACGCACTGCTCGACGCGATGCTGCAGCACCCGATCCTGCTCAACCGGCCGATCGTGGTTACCGCGCTGGGCACGCGCCTGTGCCGGCCGTCGGAAACGGTGCTGGAGATCCTGCCCTCGCCGCAGCGCGGCGCCTTCGCCAAGGAAGACGGCGCACCCCTGATCGACGCGGACGGCCGCCGTGTCGGTTGACCTGTCCGAGCTGCCGAACCTGGACCCGGCCGCGTTCGTGCGCCCGGATCCGCTGGCGCTGGGCGCCGCCCGTGCCACGCATCTGCCGCGCATCCTGCTGCTGTACGGCTCCTTGCGCGAGCGTTCCTACAGCAAGCTGCTGGCGCTGGAAGCGGCGCGACTGCTGCAGGCGATGGGCGCGGACACGCGCCTGTTCGATCCGAGCGGCTTGCCACTGCCCGACGCCGCCCCCGACAGCGATGCGAAAGTGCAGGAACTGCGTGAGCTGACCCTGTGGAGCGAGGGCATGGTCTGGTCTTCTCCCGAACGGCACGGCGCGATGAGCGGCGTGCTCAAGGCGCAGATTGACTGGATCCCGCTCAGCCAGGGCGCGCTGCGCCCCACCCAGGGCAAGACCCTGGCGCTGCTGCAGGTGTCCGGCGGTTCGCAGTCGTTCAATGCGCTCAACCAGATGCGCGTGCTCGGCCGCTGGATGCGCCTGCTGACCATCCCCAACCAGTCGTCGGTGGCCAAGGCCTGGCAGGAATTCGACACGCCCGGACGGATGCGCCCCTCGCCCTATTACGACCGGCTGGTGGACGTGATGGAGGAACTGCTCAAGTTCACCCTGCTCACCCGCGACCTGGCGCCGTACCTGGTCGACCGCTACAGCGAACGCCGGCCGGGCACCGACTCCCTGGCCGCGGCATCGGGCGCGGCACCGCCTGCGGTCGTTGCGCCGACGTGAAGACGGCGTCGTCGAGATGTGTGCCCGGTACCCTAGACTGAGCGACTTACCGCCGCCGAGCCGTTCGCATGTCTTCCGTCGCATCCGCTGCCGGCCCGGTCTATTGCGCCGCCAAGCCCGGCAACGAAACGCTGCGCCTGGACGCGCTGCATAGCTACGCGATCCTGGACACGCCGCGCGAGCCGGCCTTCGACGACATCACCCGCCTGGCCGCGATGATCTGCCAGACCCCGATCGCGGTGGTCAACCTGATCGACAGCGAGCGGCAGTGGTTCAAGAGCGAGATCGGCCTGGGCGCCAGGGAGACGCCGCTGGCCACCTCGATCTGCGCGCATGCGCTGCTCGAGGACGACCTGCTGCTGGTACCGGATACGCGCGAGGATCCGCGCTTCGCCTCCAATCCGCTGGTCACCGGCGCAGAGCGCCTGCACTTCTATGCCGGTGCCTTGCTGAAGACCTCCGACGGCCTGCCGCTGGGCACGGTCTGCGTGCTCGACCGGCGCGCGCGGCAGTTGACTTACGAGCAGATCGAAGCGCTGCGCGCGCTGGCGCGGCAGGCGATGGCGCAGCTGGAACTGCGCAAGGCGCTGGCCCTGGCGCAGGAATCCAACCACTACCGCAGCCGCCTGCTGGCCATCGCCGGCCACGACCTGAAGACGCCATTGCGCACCGCCTCCTACGCGCTGGCCAAGGTCCAGCGCCAGCTCGACGCGGTCAGCGGCGTGCCGCTGGACGAAGCGCGCAAGGCGCTGAACCAGGTCGCCGCCGGCCTGGACGAACTCGCCGCCAGCGCGGTCGCCGGCGGCGAGCACAGCCTGCCGGTGCTGCGCGACGTCGCCCTGGCCGACCTGCTCGGCCCGATCCTGGACACCTGGCGGCCGCAGGCCGCGGCCAAGGGACTGCGGCTGCGCTACGTGCCGACCACGCTGCGCGTGCGCAGCCATGCCACGCTGCTGGCCACGTTGCTCGGCAACCTGCTCGGCAACGCGGTCAAATACACCGGGCACGGCTCGGTGCTGATCGGCTGCCGACGCCGCCGAGACCAGGTGCTGGTGGAGATCATCGACAGCGGCATCGGCATGGACGGCGACAGCCTGCGCCACCTGTTCCAGGCCTTTCGCCAGGCCGATCCGCGCAGCGAAGGCCTCGGCCTGGGGCTGTGGATCGTGCGCCGCACTGCCGAAACGCTGGGCTGCAGCGTCGAAGTGCGCAGCCGCCCGGGCCAGGGCAGCCGCTTCTCGGTGACCCTGCCGCTGGCGAGCGCGGCCAACGCCTGAGCGCGGCCGCACCGCGCGCGCCGTAGCGCGCGCGGCACTGCGGGTTATTCCTTCAGCACCATGTCGATGCACAGCACCGCGGCCATGATCAGGATGCGCACGTCGTCCTCGGCCGGCACCGCATTGTCGATCGCGAGCATGTAGTTGTCGGCCGAGGTGAACAGCTCCTTGCCCAGCCCGGCCCACTTCTTGGATACACGCGCCAGTTCGCGCTCGCCCTGCACGAAGCGGAAATCCCAGCTGGTCCACTTGCCGCGCAGCGTGCATACCAGTTTCTCGCGCGCATCGAGCACGTCGAACTTGCCGCCGATGGAGAAGAACTTCTGGCTGAAGGAGCCGACCAGGCGATCGTGCTCGTCGAGCACCTCGACCTTGGACAGGAACAGCGAAAACCCGCGCTTGACCGTCAGCACCTTCTGCCCGTTCGGCGTGCGCACTTCGACCTGGAACGGGGTCATGCGCTTGTAGTCGGTGAACCGGAAGATCTTGGTGAACACGCCCAGGTTCGGCTCGCGGCACTCGAGCACCTGCTGGTTGCTCTGCGGATCGAACACGTCGTAGTTGTTGGCGGCCTTGAACATGCCGACCTGCTCCTTGACGAAGAACAGGTTCTGCTGGAGGACGGGGTGCATGGACATCCTTGTGTTGGGTAAAAGAGCGCGCACCGTAGCGGCCGCGCGCCACGATGGCAATGGCAAGCCCTGACGGCGCGGCATCCGCGCGCAGCGACGAGCGCGCCGTTCGCGCAGCGCCGTCGGCGATCGCCGCTGCGGATGCCATCCGACCGGAGCGGCCAGCGCCAGGCGCGGCGAAGACGCCGCCGCGCCGCCGCTCAGCTGGTGATGGTCTGGGTCAGCTCTTCCCAGCTCGGCGGGGTCGGCCAGTCCGGTTCCTGGTTGCCTTCCATGACCCGGCGCAGGTCGCGGGTGTCGATCTGCGGCGCCAGCACATGCACCAGTTCCAGCGCGTAGTCGCGCAGCACGCGGTCGCGCGGCAGCACCGCCCAGGCGATGCACTCGGGGATCTCCGGCGGCGCCGGCCAGGCGCGCAGGTCGGTGTCGCCGGCATGCACCGCCATTTCCGCGAGCAGGCCGACGCCGAGGCCGGCGCGCACGTAGGTCTTGATCAGGTCGGCGTCGAGCGCGGTCAGGGCGATGCTCGGCTCCAGCCCGAGCCGGGCGAAGGCGCGCTGCAGCGAGGAGCCGGAGCGGGTGGAGGATTCGTAGCTGATCAGCGGCTGCACCGCCAGCGCGGCCATGTCCGGCACCCGCTTGGGCACGTCCAGCGCATGCCCGCGCGGCACCAGCACCAGCCGCCGCCAGCGGTACAGCGGCACCGCGATGCCGGCGCCCGGCTCGCTGCCGGCGGTGCTGACGATGGCGATATCCGCATCGCCCTGGCTGAGCAGGTCCAGCGCCGCACTCTCGGCGGCCTGCTGCAGGTGCACGCTGACCTGCGGATACGCCAGCTTGATCTGCGCCACCGCCGGCGGCAGCACGAAGCGCGCCTGGGTGTGGGTGGTGGTCAGGGTCAGCTGGCCCTGGCTCTCGCGGCGCTGGTTGGCGGCGTAGGTGCGGATGTTGTTGGCCTCGGCCAGCACCGCGCGGGCGCGCTCGATCACTTCGCGGCCGGCCGGGGTCACCATCTCTAGGCTTCGACCCTTGCGCACGAACAGCAGGAAACCGAGTTCGTCCTCCAGTTGCTTGAGCTGCTTGGACAGCCCCGGCTGGGTGGCGTGCACGCGCGCCGCGGCCAGGGTGATGTTGAGATCGGCATCGGCGATGGCGACGAGGTAGCGGAGTTGGGTCAGCGTCATCGGAGCGAGGGCGAGGCGCCGCCTGGCGGGAGCAGCCACGACTGTAGTGGAAATGGGCCTCTCACCTTATAACCGAAAGCTATCTGGTAGAGGCATGAAGTCATTTCCGGAGGCTATAAGCCGGCGCTACGGTCACTCCTCCCACCTCCTTCCTGCGTTGCGACCGCCGTGAGCCCTGCCCCGATTGCGTTGTATCCGGACCTGTGCGAGCGGCCCGTGCTGGTGGTCGGCGGTGGTGCCACCGCCGAGCGTCAGGTGCAGGCGCTGCTCGCGGCTGGCGCTCTGCCGCGACTGGGTGCACCGGCACTGACGCCGGCGCTGCAGGCCTGGGCTGATGCCGGACGCGTCCAGTGGCTGCGCGGCCGCTTCGATGGCGCCTGGCTGGACGCGGTGTGGTATCTGGTCGCCGCCAGCGACGACGACGCGCTGAACCGGCAGGCGCTGCAGGCCGCCGCCGCGCAGCGGGTGCTGGCGCAGGACGCATTCGGCACAGCCGGTACGGTCGCAGCCACGCCGTCGACTGACGGCGCCGGCGACGGCATCGGCGCATCCGCCGCCGCAGCGCAGGCGCAAGCGATCCGTCCCGGCACGGTGACCCTGGTCGGGGCCGGCCCCGGCGATCCCGGCCTGCTGACGCTCAACGCGCTGCACGCGCTGCGCAATGCCGACGTGGTGCTGCACGACCGCCTGGTCAGCGCCGCGATCCTGGAGCTGCTGCCGGGCACTGCCGAGCGGATCGAAGTCGGCAAGTCGGCCAGCGGCCACAGCGTGCGCCAGGAGCAGATCCACGCGCTGATGCTGGAACACGCGCGGCGCGGGCGCCGCGTGGTGCGGCTGAAGGGCGGCGATCCGTTCGTGTTCGGCCGCGGCGGCGAGGAACTGGAATACCTGCGCGCGCACGGCGTGCCCTACGCGGTGGTGCCGGGCATCACCGCGGCGCTGGCCTGCGCGGCCTACGCCGGCATCCCGCTGACCCATCGCGAGCACGCGCAGTCGCTACGCCTGGCCACCGCGCATTGCAAGGAATCGTTCGACACGCTGGACTGGGCCGCGCTGGCGCAGGAACGGCAGACCCTGGCGGTGTACATGGGCGTGGCCGGACTGGATACGGTGCGCGAACGCCTGCTGCGCGCCGGCCGCGCCGCCGACACCCCGTTCGCCCTGGTGGAAAACGGCTCGCGCCCGCAGCAGCGGGTGGTGGTCGGCACCCTGGCCGACCTGCCCGACACCGCCCGCGCGCACCAGGTGCGTTCGCCGGCGCTGCTGATCCTGGGTGAGGTGGCCGCGCTGGCGAGCACCCTGCACTGGTTCGGCGCCGCGCCGCTGACCGCGCCGCCCTCACCTTTCCCGAAGCCGGCCGTGCCTACCCTGGCCCACGCCGCCTGACCCGCATCCCTTTTCCGGAGACCCTGCGCATGGCCATCTACGACAACATCCTCGACACCATCGGCCACACCCCGATCGTCAAGCTGCATCGCCTGCCGCCCGCGCAGGTCGAACTGTACGTCAAGGTCGAGGCGTTCAATCCCGGCGGTTCGGTCAAGGACCGGCTGGCGCTGGCGATCGTGCTCGACGCCGAGGCCAAGGGCCTGCTCAAGCCCGGCGACACCATCGTCGAAGCCACCTCCGGCAACACCGGCGTGGCCCTGGCGATGGTCGCCGCCGCGCGCGGCTACAAGTTCGTGGCGACGATGGTGGAGACCTTCTCGATCGAGCGCCGCAAGCTGATGCGCGCGTACGGCGCCAAGGTGATCCTGACCCCGGCCGCCGAGCGCGGCAGCGGCATGGTGCGCAAGGCCGAGGAACTGGCCCAGCAGCATGGCTGGTTCCTGGCCCGCCAGTTCGCCAACCCGGCCAACCCGGCCTACCACCGCAGCACCACCGCCGCGGAAATCCTGCGCGACTTCGCCGGCCGCCGGCTCGACCATTTCGTCAGCGGCTGGGGCACCGGCGGCACCCTCACCGGCGTCGGCGAAGTGCTGCGCGTTGCCCGTCCGGACGTCCGCATCACCGCCACCGAGCCGGCCGGCGCGGCCCTGCTGCAGGGCCAGGAGTGGAAGCCGCACAAGATCCAGGGCTGGACCCCGGACTTCGTGCCCGAGGTGCTCAACCGCGAGGTCTACGACGAAGTGCTGAGCGTGGAGGACACCGACGCGATCTCCGTCTCGCGCCGTCTTGCCGCCGAGGAAGGCATCTTCACCGGCATCTCCGGCGGCGGCACCGTGGCCACCGCGCTGCGCGTGGCCGAGACCGCGGCCCCCGGCTCGGTGATCCTGGCGATGCTGCCCGACACCGGCGAACGCTACTTCTCCACCCCGCTGTTCGCCGACATCAACGAAGGCTCCGACGACGACTGGCTGGCCGGGCTGCCGTAAGCGCCATGGCGACGCGGGAATGCAGCCGCTTCGACACGCACTTGCGGCGCGTGAGCAGGATGCACTTGTGGGAGGGACTTCAGTCCCGACGCGTTGTGCCACCGGAAAGCACACCACTTCGCTCGTCGCGGCTGAAGCCGCTCCTACAGGGACTTGCGGCGAGCCAACTGGGTGCACTGTAGGAGGGGCTTCAGCCCCGACAGGCTGTGTCCGAAGTCTGGACTTCCCCACTCCGCTCGTCGCGGCTGAAACTGCTCCTAAAGGGACTTGGGGCGAGCCAACTGGGTGCACTGTGGAAGGGACTTCAGTCCCGACGCATTGCGCCGCCGGAAAGCGCGTCGCTTCGCTCGTCGCGGCTGAAGCCGCTCCTTGTATCTGGACATAGCGCTCCTATGGCGTTATGTCTTCCGACTGATCATCGGAGGAGGTGCGGGAAGTCCAGTCGCTCCTGAAGCTTCGAGCTTGTGCTGTAGATCGGCTCGCGCCCTCCACATGCTGGCCCATCGGTGTCCGAACGGTATCCAGAGTCCGCCCTTGGCGTGAACTCGCATCCACAAGGCAGGACCGGGCGCAGCGATGATCGCCTTCACCCTACGATGGAGGATTCTTCATGCTCCTAGTCGTCGGTATCGACGTCGCCAAATGCAGTTTCGACCTGGCCATCGAACTGGCCAACGGCAAGCACCGCACCAAGGCCAAGCTCCCCAACGAGCAGAAGGGCTTTCAGGCACTGCAGACGTGGCTACAGACCCATGCGCAGGCCGATAGCTGGATCGTGATGGAGGCCACCGGCGTTTACCACGAGGCCCTGGCGGAGTTCGTGTATGCGCTCGGCTACCGCGTCTGTGTCCTCAACCCAGCGCAAACGGCGCTGTATGCGCGCAGCCAGCTGACCCGGGTCAAGACCGACCGCAGCGATGCCAAGCTGATCGCCAGCTACGGCGCACGCCACCAAGAGCAGCTACGGCCCTGGCAGCCCGATCCGCCGACACTCAAGCAGCTCAAGGCGCTGGTACGCCGTCGCGGCGATCTGCAGCAGATGCTGCAGATGGAGCGCAACCGTCTGGACGTGGCCGGGTCCGCCGTGCAGGACTCCTTGCACACGCATATTGCCGATCTGCAGGTCCGCATTGCCGAGATCGAACGGGCGATCGAGGACCATATCGACCAGGATCCGACCTTGCGCGGACAGCGCGAACTGCTGGTGAGCATCGACGGCATTGCCGACACCAGCGCGGCATTGATGCTGGCCGAGCTGGGCGATGTGGCCCGCTTCGCCGATGCCGCGGCGGTGACGGCGTTTGCGGGCCTGAACCCGCGACTGCAGGAGTCGGGCAAGCGCCAGGGCCAGGTCTGCATCTCCCGCACCGGCTCACCTCGCCTGCGTGCCGGACTCTACATGCCCGCGCTGGTCGCCATGACCCACAATCCGATTGTCCGGGCGCTCAAGCAACGCCTGCGCGAGCGCGGCAAAGCCAACAAGCAGATCATCTGCGCCGCCATGCGCAAGCTGCTGCATATCGCCTACGGCGTCCTCAAATCACGGACGCACTTCGATCCTGAAAAGGCTCTTGCCTGTTAGCAGGGAAGACGGTATCTACAGGGACTTGCGGCGAGCCAGCTGGTGCACTGTAGGAGGGTGCTTCAGCCCCGACAGGCTGTTTCCGAAGCCTGGACTTCCCCACTCCGCTCGTCGCGGCTGAAACTGCTCCTAAAGGGACTTGGGGCGAGCCAACCGGGTGCACTGTGGGAGGGACTTCAGTCCCGACGCATTGCGCCGTCGGAAAGCGCGCCGCTTCGCTCGTCGCGGCTGAAGCCGCTCTTACAGGGACTTGCGGCGAGCCAACTGAGTGCACTGTAGGAGGGGCTTCAGCCCCGACAGGCTGTGTCCGACGTATGAACCTCTCACACTTCTCTCGTTGTGACTGATCGCCCGAGGCCATGCAGCACCGCTTCCACGATGGCGATGTCAGCGCGCGGCGAGCGCGGATCGCTGCGGCAGCGATGCGGCGTCCTCCGCCTGCGGACGCTGCGCGTCCAGCGCCGACGCACGCAGCAACAACTGCGCGGCCACCGCCAGTGCGATCACCGCCGGTGCCTTGCCGTCGATGCCGGGCAGACCGATTGGGCAGGTCAGCCGCGCCTGCGAGGCCGCGCCCAGGCCGTCGTGGCGCAGCCGCGACAGGAACCGCGCGCGCTTGGACGCCGAGCCGATCAGGCCGACGAAGCCGGCCTGGCCGCTCAGCGCCGCCGAAGTGAGCCGATAGTCCAGCGCGTGGTCGTGGGTCAGGATCAGCAGCATCGCATCGGCCGGCGCCGCCGCGGCACGCGCGAGCAATGCCGTTTCCTGTAGATGCTCCGCGCCGGCGGCAGCGGCCAGGTCGGCGCGCGGATCGGACCAGGTCAGCGCGAACGGCAGGCCGTGCAACGCCCGCGCGATGGCGATGCCGACATGACCGGCACCGAACAGATACAGCGGCGTGCACCGCGGGCCGATTGCCTGTGCCAGCAAGGCGCCGGCCACGGGCGCCGGTGCACGCAGCGACAGCGCTTGCGGCGGCGCATCGCCGATGCGGTGTTCGAGCCTGCCGAGCCGCAGCCGGGTCAGCAGCGTGCGGCCCAGCGTCGCCTGCCGCAGCCAGTCGCTGCGCACCGGGTCCAGCCGTTCCAGCAGCAGGCGCACGCGGCCGCCGCAGCACTGGCCGAGCAGGTCGTCGGTCTGGGCCTGCGCCGCGCATTCGCCGCACCTGCCGCTGCAGCGCACAGCGCGCGCAGGCGCGGCCGCGCCCAGCGTGTAGTCCTGTACCTGCCAGCTGCCCGGCGGCTGCGCGAGGAGTTCGCGCGCCAGCGCGCAGGTGCGCCACTCGAGCACGCCGCCTCCGATGGTGCCGATGCTGCCGTCGGCGCTCACCAGCATGCGCGTGCCGGCCTCGCGCGGGGTCGAGCCGGCGGTGGCCAGCACCGTGACCAGCGCGGTCGCGCCGCGCGCCAGTGCCGCTTCGGCCTGCAGGCTCCAGTCAGCGCGCATCGGCGCGCCGTGCCGCGATCGCGGCCAGGATCCGCTCCGGCGTGGCCGGCGCATCCAGCGCCGGCAGCCCCGCGCCCGGCGCCGCCGCGGCCACCGCCTGGGTCAGCGCCGAGAACACCGAGATCGCCAGCATCAACGGCGGTTCGCCGACCGCCTTGGAACGGTGGATGGTCGCCTCGCTGTTGCGGCCGGCCTGCCACAGGCGGATGTCCATCCGCGCCGGGCGATCGCTGGCGGTGGGAATCTTGTAGGTAGAGGGCGCATGCGTCAGCAACCGGCCGTGCGCGTCGTAGACCAGTTCCTCGGTGGTCAGCCAGCCCATGCCCTGGACGAAGCCGCCCTCGATCTGGCCCAGGTCGATCGCCGGATTGAGCGAGCGGCCGACGTCGTGCAGCACGTCCACCGCCAGCACCTTGTGCTCGCCGGTCAGCGTGTCGATCACCACTTCGCTCAGCGCCGCGCCGTAGGCGAAGTAGTAGAACGGGCGGCCGCGGTGGCTGGCGCGGTCGTAGTGGATCTTCGGCGTGGCGTAGTAGCCGCTGGCGGCCAGCGAGATGCGCGCCATGTGCGCCTGCCGGCACAACGCGCCGAACTCCAGCTCCAGGCTGCCGGCGATGACCTTGCCGGCGGCGAAACGCACCTGCGCCGGCGCCACGCCGCCGCGCTCGGCGGCCAGCGCGGCCAGGCGTGCACGAATCTCGCTGGCGGCGTTGTAGGCGGCCATGCCATTGAGATCGGTGCCCGAGGACGCCGCAGTGGCCGAGGTGTTGGGCACCTTGTCGGTGCGCGTGGCGGTGATGCGCACGCGCTCGACATCGATGCCGAACACGTCGGCGACGATCTGCGCGACCTTGATCATCAGCCCCTGGCCCATCTCGGTGCCGCCATGGTTGAGCTGCACCGAGCCGTCGGCATAGACCAGCACCAGCGCGCCGGCCTGGTTGAGGTGACTGGTGGTGAAGCTGATGCCGAACTTCACCGGGGTCAGCGCCAGGCCTTTCTTCAACACGCGGTGGCGCGCGTTGAACGCGGCGACCGCCGATTGCCGCGCGGCGTAGTCGGCATGCGCGGCTAGTTCCTCGATCAGCGCCGGCGCGACGTTGTCCTCCACGGTCATGCCGTACGGGGTGACGTTGCGATCCGGCGCCGCGTACAGGTTGATGCGGCGCACCGCCAGCGCATCGCGGCCGAGCGCGGCGGCGACCGCGTCCAGCACCCGCTCGATCGCCAGCATGCCCTGCGGCCCGCCGAAACCACGGAACGCGGTGTTGGACACGGTATGCGTGCGCAGTCGGTGCGAGACGATCTCCACCACCGGCAGCCAGTAGCAGTTGTCGGCATGGAACATCGCGCGGTCGTTGATCGCCAGCGACAGGTCGGTGGTGGCGCCGCAGCGCGAAGCCAGTTCCAGGCGCAGCGCCAGGATGCGGCCGTCGTCGTCGAAGCCGGCGCGGTAGTCGACCACGAAGTCGTGACGCTTGCCGGTGATGCGCATGTCGTCGTCGCGGTCGTAGCGCAGCTTGGCCGGGCGCCCGGTCAGTGCGGCGACCAGCGCGCAGGCCGCGGCCGGCGCCGCCGCCTGGGTCTCCTTGCCGCCGAACGCGCCGCCCATGCGCCGCACTTCCACGGTCACGTCGGCGCTGCTCAGCCCGAGCAGTTCCGCGATCAGGTGCTGCACCTCGCTCGGGTGCTGGGTCGAGGACAGCACATGCAGCTGCCCCTGCTCGCCGGGCAAGGCCAGCGCAACCTGCCCTTCCAGATAGAAATGCTCCTGCCCGCCGATCTCCAGCGCGCCGCTGCACTGCCGCGGCGCCGCGGCCAGGGCGGCATCGACATCGCCGCCGCGCGCCATGCGCTGCGCAGGCTCCAGCACCGCGCCGGCGGCACGCGCCTGGGCGATGCTGAGCAGCGCCGGCAGCGGCGCGTATTCGACCAGCGCCAGCCGCGCGGCGCGCCGTGCCGCGGCATGGCTGTCGGCGGCGACGACGAACAGCGGCTGGCCGTGATAGAGCGCTTCGTCGCGGGCGAACAGCGGGTCGTCGTGCGCGACCGGAGCGACGTTGTTCTCGCCCGGAATATCGGCGGCGGCGAACACCGCCACCACCCCGGGCGCCGCGCGCACCGGCGCCAGATCCACGTGCAGCAAGCGCGCATGCGCGTGTTCGCTCAGGCCGAACGCCAGATGCAGCAGGCCCGGCGGCTCCGGCAGATCGTCGATATAGCGCGCCTGGCCGCTGACATGCGCCTGCGCGCTGTCGTGGCGCAACGAACGGTGCACCTGCGGCAACGCCGCGTCGCTGGCGGCCGGCCCGTCAGCCATCGACCAGTTCCAGTGCCAGCACCGACAGCGGTTCGTGCAGATGCGCGTGCCCGATCCACAGCCGCCGCAGCAGGTTGGCGGCGACCGCCAGCCGATACGCCGCCGAGCCGCGCGCATCGCTGAGCGGGCTGAAGTCCTGCGCCAGCGTGGCCGCGGCGGCTTCGACCGTTACCTCGCTCCATGGCTGGCCGAGCAAGGCCTGTTCGGCGCCACGCGCACGCTGCGGAATGCCGGCCATGCCGCCGAAGGCGATCCGCGCCTGCGTCACCGCGCCATCGTCGATGCGCAGCGCGAACGCGCCGCAGACCGCGGAGATGTCGCTGTCGAAGCGCTTGCTGAGCTTGTCCACGCGGTACAGCGTGGCGGGCGGCGGGCGCGGCACGTACACGCTTTCGACGAATTCGCCCGGCTGCCGTGCCTGGCGGCCGTAAGCCAGGAAAAACTCCTCCAGCGGCAAGGTCCGTCGCGCATCGCCACGGCGCAGCGTCAGGGTGGCGCCGAGCGCGATCAGCGCCGGCGGCATGTCGCCGATCGGCGAGCCGTTGGCGATGTTGCCGCCGATGGTGCCGGCGTTGCGCACCTGGGTCCCGCCGATGCGCCGCACAAGTTCGCCCAGCGCCGGGTGCAACGCGGCCAGCGCGGCGTGCGCTTCGCTGTAGCGCACGCAAGCGCCGATGTGCAGGCCGTCGGGCGTGTCGTGCAAGTCGCGCAGCTCGGGGATGTCGCCGATGAACACCACATCGTCGAGCACGCGCTGCTGCTTGGCCACCCACAGGCCGACATCGGTGGCGCCGGCGACTAGGCGCGCGTCGGGACGTTCCAGCAGCAACGCGGCCAATGCGTCGGCGCTGCGCGGGGCCGTGCTGCGGCGCACGCGGCCGGCGGTCGCATCGGCATGCGTCTGCAGCAACGCGGTCTGGCGGCGCAGCGCGCGCAAGCCGGCGAGCGTGGCCGCGTCGTCGCGCGGCGCCACCGGCACCGCCGCGCCAGCCTCCAGGATCGGGCCATAGCCGGTGCAGCGGCACAGGTTGCCGGCGATCACGTCGGCCAGCGCCGCCTGCTCGGTGCCCAGCGCACCGATGCTGCGCGCGTACAGCGACATTACGAACCCTGGCGTGCAGAAGCCGCACTGCGATCCATGGCGCTGCACCAGTTCTTCCTGCAGCGGATGCAGTGCACCCCCGGTAGCAAGGCTCTCCACGGTCAGCAGCGCCTTGCTGTCGAGCATCGGCACGAACAGGATGCAGGCGTTGAGCGCGCGCCAGCGCACCCGCTCGTCGCCCTCGGCACCGGCCAGTTCGCCGACCAGCACCGTGCACGCGCCGCAATCGCCTTCGGCGCAGCCTTCCTTGCTGCCGGTACGGCCGAGCCGGTAGCGCAGCAGATCGAGCACGCTGGCGGTCGGGTCCACCGCTTCCAGTTCCAGCACTTGCCCATCCAGCAGGAACCGCACCGCGTCCATCTCAACTGCCCCGGTAGGTGGAATAGCCGAACGGCGAGACCAGCAGCGGCACGTGGCAGTGCGCGGCAGCGGCCAGACCGAACGCGATCGGCACCACATCCACGAACGGCGGCTCGGGCAAGACCACGCCCTGGCCGCGAAAGTAGTCGGCCACGTCGAATTCCAGCCGATAGCATCGCGTCGCCAGACGCAGTTCGCGCAGCGCCGGACAGCGCCCATCGGCATCGGTGACGCCGGCGTGCAGCAGCGTCTCGCCGGCGAACAGGCGCACCGCGACGCCGGCAGCGGGCACGCCGCGGCTCAGGTCCAGCACATGGGTCGATAGCGTGCTCATCCGACGCATTCCTCCGCTTGCGGCAACGGCCATTGGCCGACGAATTCGGGTTCGGCGTAGTCCAGGTAGGCGCCGACGATCGCCTCGCGCTCGTCCAGGAACAACTGGTCGGCGACCGCCTTCACCAGCCGCGGCAACGCGTGCTTGAGACCGGACAGCGCCGCCGCCGACAGGCCCAGGCTCAGCAGCGCCGAATAGTTGAACGCGAACAACCCATGCAGCGCCGGCGCATGCGCGGGCGTGCGCGGCAGCAGTTCGAAGCCAGGCCCCAGATAGGGGTGCGCGTCGAGCAGCGGCACGCCCTGCCCTTGCGGCGGTCGGTAGCGATCCGACCAGCGCACGATACCGTCGGCTACCGCGGCCAGTTCCGGGCGCAGCGCCGGATCGGTGACCAGGCCGGTCGACAGCACCACGAAATCGAACTGCAGGCGCGCGTGCGGCGTGGTCACGGCCACGCCGTCGGCGTCTTCGGTCACGTGCTGCCAAGGGCTGCCCAGATGCAGGCGGAAATTGGGCCAGGCCGCCGCGCGCTCGAAGGTGTCGTTGGTCGGCGGCTGGTTGTGCCGGAAGAAGCTGGCCATCATCGCGTACTTGTCGGCGTCGGGCAGCGCGGCGAAGCGCGGGATGATGCCGCTGCGCTCCATGTGCCGGATCGGATTGATCCGCGGCAGTTCGGCGCGGCGCAGGAACACGTGCACTTCGCCGACGCCTGCGGCCAGCGCGTGCTGGGCGTTGTCGAAGGCCGAGGCGCCGCCGCCGAGGATGCCGATGCGGCGCCCGGCCAGGGCCGCGTAGTCGATCGCCTCGGAGGTGTGCGCGTAACGCGAGCGCGGCAGCGTCTGCGCCACCAGCGGCGGCACGTGCCATTGCCCGCCGCCCTGGATCCCGGTCGCCAGCACCACCTTGCGCGCGAGCAGGCTGTCGCCGCCGGCCAGGTGCAGCCGCTGCAGGCGCTGCGCCGGCAGCGGTTCGATGCGCAGCAGCCGCGCCTGGTTGCGCACCGGCAGGCCGAGCACCTCGCGGTACCAGCGCAGGTAGTCCATCCAGTCGGCGCGCGCGATCTTGCCCAGCGCGTCCCAGGCGGCCGCACCGTGGCGCGCTTCCCAGTAGGCGCGGAAGGTCAGCGACGGCATGCCGAAGTCCAACGCGCTCAGTTCCTTCGGCGTGCGCAGGGTGACCATGCGCGCGTAGGTGACCCACGGGCCTTCCTGGCCGGGCGGATTCTCGTCGATCACCAACAGGTTGGAGATGCGCTCGCGCAGCAGCCCGAACGCCGCGCCCAGCCCGCTCTGCCCGCCGCCGACGACGACCACGTCGTAGACATGTTCGGCGCCGTGCCGCTGCGGGCGGGTCCAGTCGGGGCCGCCATGGCCGAGCCACTGCAGCTCGCGCGCGACCTGCGCCGACAGCGCTTGCAAGCCGCCGGCCTTGGCGCTCACCGCAAGGCCTCCAGGCGCAAGCGCACGATCTTGCCGATCTCGTCGAGCGCGGTGGCGATCTCGGCCTCGCGCGCGTTCGCCAGCCGCGCCTGCATCGCCGCGAGTATCCCGGCCTTGTCGGTCAGCCGCACGCAGATCACGAACGGGAAATCGAAGCGCGCGCGGTAGGCCGCATTGAGCGCATGGAATCGCGCGAACTCCTCGGCAGTGAGCCGGTCCAGCCCGGCCTGCGCCTGCTCGGCGGCCGAGGCCGCGGTCAGGCTGCCGTCGATCGCGGCCTTGCCGGCCAGTTCCGGATGCGCGCGGATCAGCGCCAGTTGCTCGTCGGCGCTGGCCGCATGCAGCACCTGCAGCAGGCCGGCATGCAGATCGGCGAACGGGCGCCGCGCCGCGGCCCGTTCGACCACCCACGGCGAGTGCTCGAACAGCGCGTGCAGGCGTGCGACGAACTCGGCAGAAGGCAGCGCATTCCAGTCGGCGGCGTTCATGCGTGCTCGCCCTGCAGCGACACGTGCGCCGACACCACCTTCCAGCCGTCGGCGAAGCGCACCCAGCTCTGGCTCTGGCGGCCACGGCGGGTGGCGCCTTCGCGCAGGAACTCGGCATCGGCGGTGGCGAAATCGCGCCCATAGGCGACGATCTGCACGCGCAACAGCTGCCGCTGCGGCGACCCGCCGCGACCCTGGCGGAACGCGCGGATCGCCTCGGCGCCGTACAGCGTCTCGCCGACGCCGTAGCGCACCGTGGTCGGCGCATCGTGGAACAGCCGGTCCAGCGCGGCGACGTCGTCGGCCATCAGCGCACGCTCGTAGGCGGCGAACGCTGCCTGCACCTCGGCCAGCACCTCGGGCGCATCGACGATCATGCCGGGTGCACCTGCTGCCAGTGGCGGGCGATGTCGATGCGCCGCGCGATCCAGGCCTGGCCGCTGGCCAGCGCATGATCGACGAAACGGGCCAGCGCCAGCGCGCGCGCCGGGCGTCCGGCGATGCGCCCATGCAGGCCCACCGACATCATCCGCCCGCCTTCGGCGCACAGTTGCTCGAAACTGTCGCGCAGGTAGCGGAAGAACGGTTCGCCGTCGGCGAAGCCGTTGTAGGCGACGAACTTCATGTCGTTGGCGTCCAGCGTGTACGGCACCACCAACTGCGCGCGGCCGTGGCGGCGATCGTAGTACGGCAGGTCGTCGGCGTAGCTGTCGGCGTCGTAGACGAAGCCGCCCTCCTCGGCCACCAGGCGTGCGGTGTTGGGACTGGTACGGCCCTGGTACCAGCCCAGCGGACGCGTCCCGGCGACTTGCGTGTGCAACGCGATCGCCGCGGCGATATGCGCGCGTTCGGTCGCCTCCGGTACCTGCTGGTAATCGATCCAGCGCAAGCCGTGGCTGGCGATCTCCCAATCGGCGTCGCGCATCGCCTGCACCGCCTCGGGATTGGCGGCCAGCGCCTGCGCCACGCCGAACACCGTGACCGGCACGCCGCGTGCGGCGAACAGCCGCTGCAGCCGCCAAAAGCCGGCGCGGCTGCCGTATTCGTACAGGCTCTCCATCGCCATCGCGCGTGCGCCCGGCTGGCTGTGCGCGCCGACCATCTCCGACAGGAACGCCTCCGAGCCGGCATCGCCGTTGAGCACGCCGTTCTCGGCGCCTTCCTCGTAATTGATCACGAACTGCAGCGCCACCCGCGCGCCACCCGGCCACTGCGGGTCCGGCGGCTGCGCGCCGTAGCCGACCAGGTCGCGCGCCGTACTCATCCCTGCGCTCCGTCGGCGTGCCAGGCGGCCAGCGCCGCATCCACCCCGGCGCCCGGCGTGCAGGCATAGCCTTCGGCGCGCAGCACCGCTTCCAGCGCGCCCAGGGTGATCAGCACCTTGTGCTTCATCGCGTTGTAGCCCATCGCGCCGATCCGCCACAGCTTGCCCTGCAGCGGTCCGAACGCGGTGCCGATCTCGATCTCGAAATCCTCACGCATGCGCCGCCGTACCGCCTCGCCATCGATGCCGGCGGGAATCGCCACGCCGGTGACGTTGGCCATGCGGTAGCGGTCGTCGCCGAACACCTGCAGTCCCAGCGCACGCACGCCGGCGGCGACTGCGCGGCCGGCCGCGGCGTGCCGGGCGAAGCGCGCGGGCAGGCCTTCCTGCAGCGCCACGCGCGCGCACTCGCGCGCCGCGTACAGCATGCTGGTGGCTTCGGTATGGTGGTTGAGGCGCTTGTCCGACCAGTAGTCCATGACCATCGCCAGGTCGAAATAATTCGAGCCGATGCGCATGCCGCTGCCGTTGGCGATGTCGTCGCGGACGATGCCGCGCTCGACGTGGCGGCGCGCGAAGATCGTCTCGGCGGCGCGCGCGGACACGGTGATCGGCGCCGAGCCGGACGGCCCGCCCAGGCACTTCTGCAGGCCGCCGGTGACCACGTCCACGCCCCAGGCATCGCTGGCGATGCGCATACCGCCGATGGTCGCGGTGGCATCGACGTAGGACAGCGCGCCGGCGGCGCGGCACAGCGCGCCGAGGCCGTCCAGCGGCTGCGCCATCGTGGTCGAGGTATCGCCGTGCACGCAGGCGACCAGCTTCGGCGCGACGCGTTCGATCGCGTCGGCCACCGCCGCCATCGGCACCACCTCGCCCCACGGCGCATCCACGCTCTCGACCACCGCGCCGATGCGGCCGAGGATCTCGCCCAGCAGCAGCCCGAAACGGCCGAAGTTCAGCACCAGCACGCGATCGCCCGGCGCCACCAGCGACACCAGCGCCGCCTCGATGCCGGCGCGCGCGGTGCCGTCGACCAGGAAGGTCCAGCGGTTCTCGGTCCCGAACAATGGCCGGTACAGCGCCATCACCTGGTTCATGTAGCCGGTCATTTCCGGATCGAACTGGCCGAGCAGGTCCGCGGACATCGCGCGCAGCACGCGCGGATGCGCATTGACCGGGCCCGGTCCCATCAGCAGGCGTTGCGGCGGATCGATTTCGCCGAACAGGTCGGCGTGCAGCGGGTCAACGGACAAGGGTGTCTCCCAAGGTATCGATGAAGTGCAGCATCGCCGCCACCGCCACGTCGGCATCGGCGGGATCCACATGTTCGGCAGGATGGTGGCTGACGCCGCCGGCGCAGCGCAGGAACAGCATCGCGGTCGGGCACAGCGCCGCCATCACCATCGCGTCGTGGCCGGCGCCGGACACCAGCCGCCGCGGCGCCAGGCCCTGCGCGGCGATCGCCGTGTCCAGCGCGGCGACCAGGCGCGGGTCGCAGGGACTGGCCGGCAGGTCCTGCACGCACTGCAGCTCCAGCTGCACGCCGCGCGCGGCGGCGATGGCGTGCAGGCGCTGCGCGATCGCCGCGGCCGCCGCATCGCGCACGGCATCGTCGCCGGCGCGCACGTCGATCGAGAACTCGACCCGCCCCGGCACCACGTTGACCGCACCCGGCGCCACCTGCAGGCGCCCGACCGTGGCCACCAGATCCGCAGGACCGCTGCGCGCCACCTGTTCCACCGCCAGCACGCATTCGGCGGCGGCGGCCAGCGCATCGGCGCGCAGGTCCATGCGCGTGGTGCCGGCATGGCCGGCGCGGCCGACCAGCAGCGCGCGGTAGCGCCGCTGCGCGGCGATGCCGGTGACCGCGCCCAGCGCCAGGCCTTCGGCCTCCAGCACCGGCCCTTGTTCGATATGCGCTTCCAGATAGGCCAGCACGCTGTGCGGCGCGCGCGCCGCGCTCGGCAGCAGGGCGATGTCCAGGCCCCAGACGGCCAGCGCATCGGCCAGCGTCACGCCGTCGCCGTCGGCCACCTGCAGCGCCGCCGGGTCCAGGGTGCCGGCGACGGCGCGGCTGCTCAGCATCGAGGCCGGGAAGCGCGAACCTTCCTCATCGCCGAACGCGATCACCTCGATCGCGAACGGCAGCCGGCGGCCCTGCGCGTGCAGCGCGGCCACGCATTCGATGCCGAGCATCACCCCGAGCGGGCCGTCGTAGCGGCCGGCGTCGCGCACGCTGTCCAGGTGACTGCCGATCAGCAGCGCCGGCGCCTGCGCGGCGACGCCCTCGTAGCGGCCGAGCAGGTTGCCGGCCGGATCGATGTGGGGATGCAGGCCAGCCTCGCCCATCCACGCGGCCACGGCCGCCACGCTGGCGCGATGCGCCGGACTCAGCCAGCCGCGGAACAGGCCGTCCGCAGTGTCGCTGTAGGGCGCCACGCCGAGCGCGTCGCAGCGTGCCACCGCGCGCAGGCCAGGAACGCTAGCCGGCATCAGCATGGCCGCTGCCGGCTCAGGTGCGGCCGCCGTCGCGGCCCGGATGTGGCGAGGTGTCGCGCATGGCTGGGTTCGCTTGGAAGACGGGCGGAGCGGGACGGGCGATCGGTGCGAGCCGTGGCGTGGGTCTGGCGCGCCCAAGGAAGTTCTTTCAATTCAAAAGCTTATTTCCGAGGAATCGCAGCTTTGCCGGGGTAAAAGCACTATACGAAGCGTGCCGAAAGCCGGCAAACACCGTTTTCGCGTGCGGGCAGTGCAAAAAATGCAACGCCGACGCGGGCTGCGTGCTCATTCGCGTGCGAAGGAGGTTGTGCGTGCTGCTTCGTGCGCTTTCGAGACGGGCCTTGACTGGCGCCGGTTGGAAGTTGTCGCGGCTGAAGCCGCTCCTACAGGGAGGTCGTGGCTGGCGGTGCGCTTGCAGGTGGGGGTTTCAACCTCGACGGCTTGCGGCCGGCTCGGTTAGCGCGGTTCCAGGATGGCTTCCACCCGCGGCGCAAGCGCCTTGAGCATGGTCTGCGCGGCTCTGGACAGCTGCCGCTGCGGGGCCACGCACAGCGACAGCGTCATCGGCTTGGCCAGGCCTTCGCGCAAGGGCACGAACGCCAGCCGCCCCTCGGCCAGGTCCGCCAGCACGTCCAGTTGCGACAGCAGGCCCACGCCCACGCCCTGCCGCACCAGCGCGCGCAGCGTGCGCACGTCGTTGCAGCGGATGCAGCGGCGCGTGTCGATGTGCTGGCGCTGGTACACCACCTTGGCGTGTTCGTTGACGATCAGCGGCGCGGCCGGCAGCAGCAGGCGATGGTCGTCGAGCACTTCGTTCAACTGCAGGCTGGCCCTGCCGCTGAGCGGATGCCCCACCGGCATGCAGATGCCCAGCGGGATCTCGGCGAAGGCGACCACCTCCAGGTCGATGCCGCTGACCGGGTCCAGCAGCAGGCCGAAGTCCACCTCCGCGGCGATGACCTTGTCGGCCACCTTCTGGTTGTCCTCGGTCTGCAGGCCGAAGGTCAGGCCCGGATGTTCGTCGATCAGTTGCGCCAGCGCATCGACCACGATGCCCTCGCTTAACGCATCGATCATCGCGATCTCGACATGGCCGCGGCGCAGGCCCTTCAGTTCGTCGAACTGCTCCAGCGTGCGTTGATAGCTCTTCTCCCAGCGCCGCACATCGACCAGCAGCAACTCGCCGGCGCTGGTCAGGCGCAAGCCGCTCGGCAGGCGCTCGAACAACTGCACACCCAGCTCCTGCTCGGCCTTGAGGATCTGCCGGTCGATCGCCGACGCCGACACATGCAGCGCCTCGGAGGCGCGGCGGATGCTGCGCCAATGCGCCACTTCCATGAAATAGCGGGTGAAGCGGGAGAAGGTCGGCATGGCGGCATCGGTTCCTGTGGGGCCTGACGCTCGGCGTGGAAGCGGCTGCGTCGTCGCGCGACTGCCATGGTACGGAAGCGTCGCCGCTGGCGCCGCCTGCGCTCGTCTTGTGCTTCGCCTGCATCGTGCGCATGGCGCTTCATTGCGCCTGAGGATCGAAATACGCTTCCCAGGTCGCCGCCGACGCACGCCGCGACGCCGCCTGCCGGAAGCGCTGCATGGCCTGGCGGCGCTTGCCGCTGTTGAGCAGCGCGACGCCGAGATTGAAATAGGTGTTGCGATCGTCAGAGCGCAGGCGCACCGCGCGCTGCAGCGCCTCGGCGGCCTCGCGGTACTTCGCCAGATCGCACAACACCGCGCCCAGGCAGGTGAGCACCGCGCTATCGTCCGGCGCCGATGCCGCTGCGGCCATGAGCAGCGCCTCGGCCTGCGCGAGATGGGCGGACCAACGCTCCGGATCGCGCATCGCCGCGTCCACCAGCGCTCTGGCACGCGCGAGGGATTGGCTGTCGTGGTTCATTGCCATCGCAAGCTGCAGGCAGCGAGCGCTACCAGCCCGCCACCGCGCCATCGCTGCGCGGATCGCTGGCGCCGCACAGGGTGCCGTCGGCCTCGCGCACCAGCGCGCCGGCATGGCCCATCACCGCGCTGTAGGCCGGCAGCAGTTCGACCGCGTGGCCGGCGGCGCGCAGTGCGCGGACCACCGCCGGATCGAAGCGGTCTTCCAGTTTCAACGTGGTGCTGTCCTCGCCCCAGGTGCGGCCGAGCAGCCAGCGCGGCGCGCTGAGCGCCTGCTGCAACGGCATGCCGAAGCGCGCATAGCGGCTGAACAGCGCCGCCTGGGTCTGCGGCTGGCCTTCGCCGCCCATGGTGCCGTAGGCCATGAGCCGGCCGTCCTCGAAACGCGCCAGCGCCGGATTGAGCGTGTGGAACGGCTTGCGCCCAGGCGCCAGCGCGTTCCAACCGTCGGCGGCGAGGCGGAAACTGCAGCCGCGGTTCTGCCAGACGATGCCGCTGCGCGGCAGCACCAGCCCGGAACCGAATTCGAAATAGGTGGACTGGATGCAGCTGACCGCGCGGCCGGCGCCGTCGATCGCGCCGAACCACACGGTGTCGCCGGCCTGTGAGGGCTGCGGCCAAGGCAGCGCGCGCGCGGGATCGATGCGCGCGGCCATCGCGTCGAGCGCGCCGGCATCGTCGAGCAGCGCTTGCGCATCCAGGGTCATCCAGGCCGGGTCGCCGACGTGCGCGTCGCGCACCAGGAACGCCTGCTTGGTCGCCTCGATCAGCCCATGCAGATGCGCGTAGCCGTCGGCCTGGTCGGCGGCCAGGCGGTCGAACAGCGCCAGGATCAGCAGCGAGGCCAGGCCCTGGGTCGGCGGCGCGTGGTTGTACAGGCGCGCACCGGCGATCGCCACCGACAGCGGCACGCTGGCCTCGGCGCGGTGCGCGGCCAGATCGCCGGCGCGCAGCGGACTGCCCAAGGCCTGCAGGTCGGCGGCGATGTCGGCCGCCAGCGCGCCGCGGTAGAAATCGTCCAGGCCGGCCGCGGCCAGGCGTTGCAGGGTGGCGGCCAGCTGCGGCTGGCGCAGCAGTTCGCCTTCGCGCAACGGACGACCGGCGGCTTCGAAGATCGCCGCATAGGCGCCGGGCTGCTCGCGCAGTTCGGCGCCCTTGGCCGCGGCGATGGCGGCACCGCCGAGGGTGACCGGCATGCCCGCCGCGGCATGATGGACGGCGTCCTCGAACAGGCGCGACAGCGGCAGCTGCGCGTCGCTGCGTTGCAGCGCCAGCGCCCAGCCGGACACGGTGCCGGCGACCGTGTTGGCCGCGCCCGGACCACGCCAGGGAATCGCCGCCTGTCCGGCGTAGTGCTGCAGCGTGGCGGCCTGCGCGGCGCGACCGCAGGCATCGATTGCATGCACGCGGCCATCGGCTTCGGCGATCAGCCAGAAGCCGTCGCCGCCGATGCCGGTCATGTGCGGATAGACCACCGCCAGGCAGGCCGCGGTCGCCACCGCGGCCTCCACCGCGGTGCCGCCGTCGCGCAGCACATCGCGCCCGGCCTGCGCGGCCAGGTGATGCGGCGCGACCACCATGCCGCGCCGGGAACGCAAGGTGTGCAGCATCAGCGCGGCTCCAGCGACGGCGGCGTGGAACCGATCAAACCGTCGCGTTCCAATTGCGCGGCGAGCGCGAACAGGCGGTCCTCGCGCCCCGGCGCGGCGATCAGTTGAACGCCCAGCGGCAGGCGTCCGGGACGGTACAGCGGCGCGGCCAGCACCGGGCAACGCGCCAGGCCCAGCGGCTGGGTGAAGATGCCGAGGTTGGCGCGCGCCGACACCGCCTTGCCGTCGATCTGGATCGTCTCCTGATCGATGCGCGGCGCCGCACACGGCGTGGCCGGCGCCAGCAGTACATCGACCTCGTCCCACAGGCGCTGCATCGCGCCGGCGAACCACGCGCCGAACCGCTGCGCATCGGCGATGGCGGCCGCGGGCAATTGCAGGCCGGCGAGCAGGCGCTCGCGGGTGGCCGGATCGAAGCGCTCGCCGTGCGCGGCCAGTGCCTGCCGATGGCGGTAGCCGCCTTCGGCCGCAGTCATCACGAACGCCGCGGCGCGCGCGCGTTCGGCCTGCGGCAGTTCGCGCAACGCATTGCCGCCGAGCGCGGCATGCAGCGCGGCCAGGCCGGCCTCCAGTTCCGGATCGAGGTTGCGCTGGAACCAGCCGCCCAGGCGCGCCACGCGCAACGCGGCGGTGTCCACCGGCGCCGGTTCGTGCCCGCGCATCGCCGCGTACACCGCGCGCAGGTCGGCGACCGTGGTCGCGAACGGCCCGACCACGTCGAAGGCCTCGACGAACGGGAACACGCCGTCCATCTCCAGGCTGCCGTGACTCGGGCGCAGGCCGTACACGCCGCACAGCGCCGCCGGCACACGGATCGAGCCGTTGGTGTCCGAGCCCAGCGCGAACGGCACCCAGCGCGCCGCCACCGCCGCCGCCGAGCCGCCCGAAGACCCGCCGGCCAAGCGCTGCGGATCGTGCGGATTGGCCGTGGTGCCGTAATGCGCATTGACCGTGGCGAAGCCGTAGGCGAATTCGTCCATGTTGGCGGTGCCGACCAGCACCGCGCCGGCGTCGGCCAGGCGCCGCACCACCGCCGCATCGTGCGTGGCCGGCGGCAGCTCGGCGCGCAACGCGGCGCCGGCGGTGGTCGCCAGACCGGCGACATCGAACAGGTCCTTGACCACGAACGGCACCCCGGCCAGCGCACCGCCATCGCCGCCGCCGGCCAGCGCCGCCTGCACGCGCGCCGCATCGGCCTCGGCACGCGCCGGCAGCGCTCGCGTCACCGCGCACAAGCGCGGATTTTCGCGTTCGATCTGCGCCAGCGCCTGCCGCGCGTGCCGCTGCGCGGCCGCGCCATCCGTGCGCGTGGCGGCGACCATCGCGGCGACCGCTCCGCCGCCGTCCGCGACCGGCGGCGCGGACGGCGCTTCGAACGCCTGCAGCAGTTGGGCGTAGCCGAGCAGCAACTCGGTGTTGCGCTGGATGCCGGCGTGCCACGTCGTGGGAATCTGCATGACGCTTGTCTCTCGATGAGGGGAGCCGGCCAACCTTCGCCGCGGTTGCAGGGTCGCCTGCGGCGAGCGGATCGCGCAAGCGCGGCCGCGCATCGGCCTGCCGGCGCGCCGGCAGCGCGGCGCACAAGCGGAATCGTCGGCGGACGGAACGGCGCGACCTGGCACGGGAGCGCGCCTGCGTCGGAAACGCCGTGCACGCTGCCGGCGCCGCGCTACCGTCAGTCCGGCAACGGCACGCCCAGCGCCGGCGGTTGCGGCGCGGTCAGGCGTTCCACCAACAGGCGTTCGATCGCGTCCACGTCGACCTCGCGCACCACCTGCTGCGCCTGTTCGCCGAGGCCCGGCTGGTAGCCCGGCGCCCACGACAGGATGTCGCCGTAGCCGGGGCCGAACTCGGTGTTGGTATCGATGTATAGCGTCTCGCTGACCGTCGCCAGCTGCGGCTGCAGCCACAGCGCCGTGGCCAGTTCGTCCCACAGCGGAAAGCCCGGCTCGCGCCGGCGCAGCGCATGGCCGATCGGCGTGTCGGCGGCGCTCATCCGCGCGAGCAACTGCGGGGTCAGTTCGGTGGCGGTGGACGGGTCCACCGGCACCATCACCATCCTGCGCCACGGCGAGCGCATCACGATGCTCGCCGCTTCCGGATCCCAGCGGATATTGAACTCGCGCCGCGGCGAATTGACGAACTCGCGCGCGAACTGCCGCGCCGACACGCTGTCGCGGCGCTGCCGCGGGTTGAGGCTGCCGCCCATGTACACCAGCTCCTTCGCCAGCGACGCGAACTGCGGATCCAGCCGCTGCGCCAGCGCCAGATTGGTCAACGGGCCGGTGGCGACGATGCTGACTTCGCCGGGAAATTCGCGCACCTTGCGGATCATGAACAACGCCGCCGGCTCGCTGGCCGCCTGCACCACCGACGGATTGCCCAGCGCCAGGTCCGGCACCACGTCGTGCGCGTGGTAGCGCGGCGAACTCTGCACGGTGTCGTGCTCGATCCATTGCCTGGTCCACGCGCCCTTCCACAGCAGCTTGCCGTACAACGCTTCCCAGCGCTCGGTGGCCAGCTCGCTGTTGAGCAGCGGATGCACCGGCCCGGGCAGCACCGGCACCTCGCCGCGGCCGGCGATTTCCAGCAGGCGGCGCGTATGCGCCAGCGCCTCGTCGCGCCAGATGTTGCCGCTGACCACCGAGATGCCGAGCACCTCGACCTCCGGCGATTGCAGCAACAGCAGCTGCGCGGGAGTGAAGCCGTCGATGTCGTCTTCGAGGATGACGCGGCGGCGCGGTGCGAGGGAAGCAGCGGAAGCGGATGTCGGATCGGGCATGGAATGCGTATTGGAAGGAGGAGGAAGGCAACGCGTGTGCAGCGGGCCAAGTGAACACCATTGCGCCAGCGCTGCACAGCCCGCGCGTTGGCGCACGACGCCTGCAGCGCGCGCCGCCGGCGGACTGATCGCAGCGCGGCGGCGAACGATGGCGCGCTCCCTGCCTGACCTGCGGCGCGTTACAGTGGCGCTGCACTGAGCCTAGGGGACGGGAGAAGTAGCGTTGAGCGATCAAGCAAGCAGCCAGCGGCAGGACCGGTACCCGCGTATCCCGCTGCTGGTGCGCACCACGTCGCCCGCGCATTTCATTGCCGCGATGCTGATCGGCGCATGGCTGCAGCGCGCATTGACCCTGCCGCTGCCGCAAGGCCGTGCGCTGGCCTGGATGCAACTGGCCGGTGGCGTGGTCGCCGTCGCCGGGCTGCTGCTGTCGCTGCTGTGCCTGGCAATGTTCGTGCAACGGCGCACCGCCGTGCTGCCCGAACGCGACCCGTCCCATCTGGTGCTGCGCGGCCCGTACCGCTACACGCGCAACCCGATGTACCTGAGCCTGGTGCTGAGCTACGCCGGCCTGTGCGTGCAGATCGGCTGGCCGTGGGCGCTCCTGCTGCTGCCGTTGCCGTTGCTCGCCTTGCAGCGCGTGGTGATCCCGTTCGAGGAGGCGCGCTTGCGCGAGCGCTTCGGCAGCGCCTATGACCGCTATTGCGCGCAGGTGCGGCGCTGGCTGTAGGCAGCGCCGCACGGCGAATCGGATGGCGTCGCGTTGGAGCGCAACTGCGCTCGCCTCGGCAAGCCTTGGATCTCACTACCTTGATCGCTCTCACAACCTGCAAACAGTTCGCAGAACAATCCGCTAGCCGCGCAGCCACCAGAACGCCGCAGCAGCGGCCACCAGCAGCAGGAGCACGCCCCACAGCCACGCGCCGGGGCGATCGCCGCCGGCCACGGTCGGTGGCGTGCCTGCACGCGGTGCGTTGCGGTCGCGGTAACGCTCGACCAATTCCTTGGCCTCGCGCAGGCCCATACCTGGATGCTGCTCGCGGGTCAGCTTGATCGCCTGCAGCAGTTGCCCCTGGCCCAGCGCCAGCAACGCCGCCGGCGGCAGCCGGTCCGTCTCCGCTCCCATCGATGCCCCGGCCGAGGTCTGGCTGGCGCCGGCATGCCGGCCGAGCATCTCCGCGACCGTCTGCGCCGCACCGGCCTGCAGCCACGCGTCCACCTGCAGCTTGGCGCTGCGCAGGTCCATGCCGCTCTGCGCGCGCAACAGCTTGATTGCCTTGATGATCTCGCCACGCGCCAGGGCCTCGGCGATGGCGGGTGACGGCTGGGTCCGGTTCATGTCGCAGGCGCTGAGATGAAGACGCTGCAGTCTTGCCGCTCGCCAGTTAAGCCGCCGTTGCAGCGCAGCGGCGCGAACTCCACGTTCATCACGTTTCCGTCATTGGAATCCCATAAAGATCCCGGCATGAAGATCGAAATCTGGCAAGGCGACATCACCGAACTGGACGTGGACGCCATCGTCAACGCCGCCAACGAATCCCTGCTCGGCGGCGGCGGCGTGGATGGGGCGATCCATCGCGCCGCTGGTCCGCAGCTGCTGGACGAATGCCTGCGGCTTCCGGAACTCAAGCCCGGCGTGCGCTGCCCGGTCGGTGAGGTTCGCGCCACCGCCGGCTACCGGCTCAAGGCACGCCATGTGCTGCACACCGTCGGCCCGGTGTGGCGCGACGGCGCCCACGACGAACCGGCGCTGCTGGCCAACTGCTATTGGCGCTCGCTGCGCCTGGCCGAACAGATGGGGCTGCACTCGGTGGCGTTCCCGGCGATCAGCTGCGGAGTCTACGGCTATCCGCTGCACCAGGCCGCGCGCATCGCGGTGGCCGAAACCACCGCCTGGCAGCGTGCGCATGCGGTGCCGAAGCGGGTGATCCTGGTCGCCTACGGCGATGCGGCCTACAAGGCCTACCAGCAAGCGCTGATGCAGGTGTCGTTGCTGCAGGCGGCGCAGACGCAAGTGGCCTGAGCCGCATTCGCGCCGCTGCATCCGATGGGCGGCATCGCGCTCATCGGGCTTGGCTTGCACCCAGCCGTGTTGCTGCGATTAGTTCTGGAGTGTCCTGCCGAGCATCCCACCCAGGCCGCGCGCGTCGCGGCCGCCGAAAGACTCGGCACCGGACAGGCATGCAGTACCCGAGCGGCGAGCCTACAATGACGCCCGCGCCAAGGCCTGGCGTGCGCACCGCGGCAGTTGGCGTACACCAGCGACACGGCCTGCAGGCAACCCACGACGCATAGCGTTGCTGCGATACTCCGCCGCTCGCGCGGACGTCGCCAACGCCTCGCCCGTGCATCCAGCCCTGCTACGCAGGCGACGACCTGAAGCATCCGCTGTAGGGATTTCCCCCACACCCTGTCAGGGTGTGACGGCCGGCACGAGGGCGCGCTCAGATTTGCTCAGATTGGCCTGCAGTGGCGGCGCTACATTGCGCCAACTTCACACTATTTTTACTTCATCATGACCAAGACCTCTTGCCGTCGGCCACGTCCGAGTGCGCTGGCGAAAGCCCGGTTCGCCCTGCCCTGGGCGACCAGCCTGGCCTTGGTCATGGCCTGCCCCGCCGCCTTCGCCCAGGACGCGGGTGCCGTCCCAACCGGTACGCCTGCCGCAGCGGCGGCGCCCATCGCCGTCCAGGCCATCCGCGTGACCGGCGTCGGCGACCATCCGCGCCAGGACATCAGCCCGCAGCGCCTGCAGGCGCTGGCCGATGCGCGCCTGCGCGAACTCGGCGGCCAGGCTCTGCCGGCCCAGCTCAGCTTCGCCCAGTTGCAGCAGATCGCCGATGCCTTGACCCAGGCCTATCGCCAGGCCGGCTTCCTGGTCGCGCGCGCCTACCTGCCGGTGCAGACCATCGGCGCCGACCACAGCGTCGAGATCCGCGTCGCCGAAGGCCGCGTCGGCAAGATCACCGTCGAAGGCACGCGCCGCTACGACGAGCGCCTGATCGCCAGCCCCGCGCTGGCCCTGCAGGGCCAGATCCTGCGCCAGCAGGACCTGCAGTCGGCGCTGCTCTACGCACGCGACCTGCCCGGCGTGTCCGTCACCTCGGTGCTCAAGCCCGGCGCGCAGCTGGGCGAGACCGACGTGGTGATCCAGGCCACCGAGGACCGCCCGCTGCAGGTCAGCGTCGGCGCCAGCAACTACGGCACCGAGAGCATCGGCCGCTACCGTGCCCAGCTCGGCGTGGACTGGAACAATCCGCTCGGCCTCGGCGACCACCTCTCCGCCAGCTACGCCTATGCGCTGGATCCGGCCAACAACTGGCAAGGCAGTTTCGCCTACCAGGTGCCGATCGCCGACGTCGACGGCCTGAGCGTCAACGCCGCCTACACCCGCAGCCTGATCAATCTGGACACCGGCGCCTTCGCCGCGCTGGGCATCCAGGGGCCGACCCAGCAGAAATCGCTGGGCCTGGACTGGAAGTTCCGCAACACCGACGCCTGGCGCATGCAGACCTGGCTGCACCTGATCCAGGAAAGCTCGCGCATCCAGGGCCTTGGCGTGCTGCTGTCCAAACAGAAGTTCGACGTGGTCGAACTCGGCGCGGCCTTCCGCCATGACGACCGCCAGCGGCATGCGATCGACGCGCTGCAGCTCAGCGTGCGCAGCGCGCTGGACGACGACTCGCAGCGCACCGACTACCTGTACGCGCAGCACGACCGCCACTTCCTGGTCGCGCGCCTGGCCTACACCCGCCTGCAGGGCCTGACCGCCACCCAGCGACTGCAACTGCGCCTCAACGGCCAATACAGCGACGATGCGCTCACGCCGCTGGAGCAGTTCTCGCTCGGCGGCCCGACCAGCGTGCGCGCCTTCGCGCTCGGCGGCGCGCTGGGCGACCGCGGCTTCGACTCCAGCCTGGAATACCAGGTCGACGCGCCGGGCTTCGCCGGCACCGCCTCGCCGTTCGGCGGTCGCCCCTGGGGCGAACTGCTGACCGCCAGCGTGTTCTACGACTACGGCCGGGTCTATCCCAACGGGGCCAACCGTGCCGTGTACGACGCCGTCACCACTTTCCAGGGACCCGGCGTCGGCCTGAACTTCCGCCTTCCCCACTGGCAGGGCCTGTCGTTCGACCTGGCCGCGGCCAAGCCGACCGGCGGCACCGAGCCGGCCGACGGCAAGAACGTACGTTACTGGGCCCGCTTCGGCCTCACTTTCTGATTTGGGGAACGCCATGAACCGCATTTACCGCCTCGTCTTCAACCGCAATCTCGGCGTGCTCCAGGTCGCTTCCGAAGTCGCCGCCGGCCACGCCGGCGGCGGCACCTCCGGCGCCAAGCGCCTGCTGGCGCCGCTGCTGCCGTTCGCCCTGGCCTGGGCGCTGGCCGCGCCTGCGCACGCCAGCGGCCTGCCCTCGCTGTCCAGCGCCACCGGCGCCAGCGTGTCGCAGCACGGCAGCACCCTGACCATCGACCAGAACGCGGCCAAGGCCGTGCTCAACTGGAACAGCTTCAACATCGGCAAGGACGCCAGCGTGGTGTTCGCCCAGCCCTCCAGCTCGGCGGTGGCGCTGAACCTGATCGACGCCAGCCATGGCGCCAGCACCATCAACGGCAGCCTGCGCGCCAACGGCAACGTGTTCCTGATCAACTCGGCCGGCATCCTGTTCGGCCGCCACGCCCAGGTGAATGTCGGCGGTCTGGTCGCCAGCTCGCTGGGCCTGGCCGACGACGACGGCGACGGCTACCTGCTCGGCCGCGGCGATGCCGCAGCCGCCAGCGTGATCAACCACGGCCAGATCACCGCGCGCGACGGCGGTTCGGTCAACCTGGTCGGCAACCATGTCGCCAACAGCGGCACGATCAGCGCCAACGGCGGCGCCATTCGCCTGCTCTCCGCCGACCAGGTCCAGGTGACCATGGACGCAGCCGGCGCGATCGGCCTGCAGCTGCTCGCCGCCTCCACCCAGACGGCGAGCGGCACCGGCGCGGCCGTGGAGAACAGCGGCACGCTCACCGCCGGCGGCGGGCAGATCCTGCTGCAGGCGGCCAGCACCGGCCTGTCCGAACTGCTGGTCAACAACACCGGCGCGCTCGAAGCGTCCGCCATTGATACCTCCGGCGGCAGCATCCGACTGGTCGCCAGCGGCGGCGGAGTGGCCAGCAGCGGCAGCATCGACGTCTCCGGCAGCGACGGCGGCAGCGTGCAGCTGCTGTCGGACGCCAACGTGGCGGTCGACGGCAGCATCGATGCGCGCGGCACCAACGCAGGCGGCAGCATCCGCATCGGCGGCGGCTACCAGGGCGGCGAGCACCTGCTGCAGGCCAGCTCGGCCACGGTCGGCAGCGGCAGCGTGCTCGACGCCAGCGCCACCGCGCACGGCGACGGCGGCTCGATCGTGGTCTGGTCCAACGGCGACACCGCGGTACACGGCAGCCTGCGCGCCAATGCCGCCGGCAGCGGCGACGGCGGCAGCATCGAGACTAGCGGCCACCACGTGGACTTCGGCGGCATCGCGGTCGGCGCCAAGGCGGCCGGCGGCGGCAGCGCCGGCACCTGGCTGGTGGATCCGGAAGACCTGACCGTGGACAGCGCCGCGGCCGGCACCATCGGCAGCACGCTGGACGGCGGCACCAACGTCACCCTGATCACCACCAGCACCACCGCCAGCGGCCCCGGCACCGTGAGCAGCGGCAGCGGCGACATCAACGTGAATTCGGCGATCAGCTGGGGCGGAAATTCCACGCTGACCCTGGATGCCTACAACGACATCAACCTCAATGCCGCCATCACCGCCACCGGCAACAACGCCGGCCTGGTGCTGAATTACGGCGGCTATACCGCCAACGGCGCCGCCGCCAGCGGCAGCGACTACCGGGTCAAAACGCCGGTCACGCTCAGCGGCAGCAACGCCCAGCTGAGCATCAATGGCGATGCCTACACCCTGCTGCGCTCCATGGACGATTTGCAGAACGTGATAAGCAATACCGGCAACTACGCCCTGGCCGCGGACTTGGACGCCAGCGGCACCACCTACGGGTCGCCGATCATCGCCCGCACGGCCTCCGGCGAGTTCTCCGGCACCTTCACCGGCCTGGGCCACACCATCAGCAACCTGAGCATCAACTCGGGGAACAACTACGTCGGCCTGTTCGGCTACGTCGGCGTCGCGACCATCCGCGACCTGGGCCTGGTCAACGCCAGCGTCACCGGCAGCAACTATGTCGGCGCCCTGGTCGGCAGCAGCAGGGCGACGATCAGCAACGTCTACGCCACGGGCAGCGTCAGCGGCAACAACTATGTCGGCGGGCTGGTCGGCTACAACCCCGACGGCACCGTCATCGCCTCTCACTCGGGCAGCAATGTCAGTTCGAACGCGGGCTACTACGGCGGGCTGGTCGGCTACAACGGCGGCACCATCCGCAATTCCTACGCGACCGGCAACGTCACCGGCACCGTCCTGTTCGCCGGCGGCCTGATCGGCTACAACACCGGCGCGATCAGCGATGCCTACGCCACCGGCAACGTCTCGGGCGTGTCCTATATCGGCGGCCTGGTCGGCTATACCAACGGCCCCCTCGATCATGTCTACGCCTCCGGCAACGTGTCGGCGACCAGCAACAACGCAGGCGGCCTGGCTGGGCAGATGGTCGGCACCTCGATCGACAACGCCTACGCCACCGGCAACGTGACCGCGACGTCGGAGGTGGGCGGCCTGGTCGGCTACACCTACCAGGCGACGCTCGACAACGTCTACGCCACCGGCCTGGTCACCGGCACCAACGGCGGGACCGCAGTGGCCGGCGCCCTGGTCGGCTACCACCGCAACAACTCGAGCCTCACCAACGCCTACTGGGACGCGGGCAGTTCCGGGCAGGCCAGCGCGATCGGCCAGAACTTCGAGAACTCGACCTCCGCCAACGTCGCCAGCGTCACCGGCGGCAGCCGCTATGCCCATGCCAGCTACGGCGCGCTGGGCACCTGGTCGCTGCTCAACGGCAGCAGCGATGTCTACGTCGCCGCCGACGGCAACGGGCAGGCGGCCTGGATCATGATCGAGGGGCAGACCCGTCCGTTCCTGGCCAGCGAGTACAGCACCGCCATCGGCAACGCCCACCAGTTGCAGTTGATGGCCTACAACCTGGCGGCCAGCTACACCGTGGCCACCGACATCGATGCCAGCACCACCTCCGGCAGCAACGCCAGCGGCATGTGGAGCAGCGCCGGCTTCGATCCGGTCGGCGATGCCACGCGCGCCTTCACCGGCAGCTTGAACGGATACGGCCACACGGTGAGCGGCCTGAGCATCGCCCGCGGCGCCGAAAACAGTGTCGGTCTGTTCGGCGTGACCGGCAGCGGCAGCGCGATCCGCAATCTCGCGCTGACTGGCAGCAGCATCGCGGGCCTGGCCTATGTCGGCGGCCTGGTCGGCCAGAACGCCAGCACCCTCAGCGGCGTCTCCGCCGCGGGCAGCGTGGCCGGCACCGGCAACTTCGTCGGCGGCCTGGTCGGCTACAACGACGGCGGCGCGATCTCCGGCGCGCAGACCGCAGGCAGCGTGGTCGCCAGCGGCGGCGCCTACAGCGGCAACTACGTCGGCGGCCTGATCGGCAGCAACAACGCCGGATCGGTGTCCGCCTCGTCCTCGACGAGCACGGTGTCCGGCGGCAGCACCGTCGGCGGCCTGGTCGGCAACGACTATCTGGGCACGTACGACGATGTGCGCGCCAGCGGCAACGTGACCAGCACCAGTTCGTCCACCGGCAACAACGTCGGCGGCCTCATCGGCAGCGCGACCCAGAGCAACATCCAGAACGCGCACGCCACCGGCGACATCACCGCCACCACCGCGAGCGCCGGCGGCCTGGTCGGCCTCGCCGCGTCCAGCAGCATCCACAATGCCTACGCCAGCGGACACGTATCCGGAACCAAGAGCGTCGGCGGTTTGGTCGGCCGCAGTTCCAGCACCACGATCGGCAACGTCTATGCGACCGGCGCCGTGACCGGCACCACCTACGACACCGGCGGCTTGGTCGGCAGCCTGTCCGGCGGCAGCATCGAATCGGCCTACGCCAGCGGCAACGTGTCGGGCGGAAGCTATGTCGGCGGCCTGGTCGGCTACAACGATTCGGCCAGCGTCAACACGGTCTACGCGATGGGCAATGTCTCCGGCGACGATTACATCGGCGGACTGGTCGGCTACAACGACGAAGGCAGCATCGCCACCGCCTACGCCACCGGCACCGCGACCGGCGACATGTATGTCGCCGGGCTGGCCGGCTACAACTACAACGGCACCATCGCCAACACCTACGCCAGCGGCAATGTCTCGGGCAGCGCGTATGTCGGCGGCCTGGTGGGCGTCAACTACAACAACACCCTGCGCGACTCCTATGCCACCGGCAGCGTGACCGGCAGCAATGCGGTCGGCGGCCTGGTCGGCTCCAATTCCAACGGCACCATCGTCGCCAGCTTCTTCGCCACCACCGATGCCAACGGCAATGCGATCAATGCCGGCCTGAACCTGGCCGGCAATGCCGGCGGCAACATCGACGGCTACAGCGGCGGCAAGAGCTGGAACCAGCTGACCACGTTGTCCACCTTCACCGCTGCCGGCTGGAACATCGACGACAAGGGCGGGACCGGCCTGACCTGGCGCATGTACGAGGGCCATACGTCGCCGTTGCTGCGCGGTTTCCTGAAGTCGCTCACGGTCACCGCCACTGTCTCCGGCGTGGACAAGACCTACGACGGCACCGGCGCCAGCGGCACCACGTCCAACTACACGGTGGGCGGCAACCCCAACAGCAACCTGCTGCTCGGTTCGTCGTTGACCTACGCGACCGCCGGCAAGAACGCGGGAACCTACACCACCGGCAATGGCGGCATCGCCGTGAGCGGGCTGTACTCCACCCAGCAGGGCTACGACATCGCCTACACGGCAACCGGCAGCATCACCATCACCCCGGCGAGCCTGACGGTGACCGCCAGCAACGCCGGCAAGACCTACGGCAACACCGCCAGCCTCAACGGCTACAGCGTGTCCGGCCTGATCGGTGGCGACGCGGTTTCCGGCGTCAACCTGAGCAGCGGCGGCGCGGCCGCCACCGCCGGGGTCGGCACGTACGCCATCGGCGCCTCCGGCGCCAGCGGCACGGGACTGTCCAACTACGTCATCAGCTATGTCGATGGCAGCCTGACGGTCGATCCGGCGACGCTGCGCATCGTCGCCACCGATGCCAGCAAGACCTTCGGCAGCAGCATCAACCTGACCGGCTACACCGTGTCCGGTTTGCGCAATGGCGACACGGTCTCCGGCGTCGGCCTGAGCAGTGGCGGTTCGGCCGCCAGCGCCGCGGTCGGCAAGTACGCGATCAGCGCGTCCGGCGCCACCGGTGCGGGGCTGTCCAACTACACCGTCAGCTATGTCGATGGCCTGTTGAGCGTGCTGCCCGGCGGCGATACCGGCCCCGGTCCCGGTCCCGGCACCGGCATTCAGTTGGAAAATGCGACGGTGCAAGCGATCAACAGTTCGGTCTCGGCGACTGCGCAAACCGGCACTTCCGGCACCGGCAACGACGAGACCGCCAGGGAGCTGGCGGCGAGCGCCCAGGCCGCAAGCGGCAGCAGCGCCACGGCCGCGACCGACTCCATCCTGATCGTCGATGGCGGCGTTCGCGTCCCCGCACTCGCCTGCAACCAGGGCACGTCCGCCGCGCCCGCGGAAGCCTGCATCATCCAGCAGTAACCGCCATCGGCTGCGACGCCTCGCCGAGGCGTCGCGCGGCCGAGCCGCCGCCATTCCCGCATCGCGAATGGCGGCGGTCTGCGCCGAACAGCCAAGGCCGAGCGAACAGGCACGCCATTCCCGCGCGGCAATTCGGCGCGTGGGTCCGGCATCGTGGGCAACTTGAATATCCGCGCCGCACGCCGCGGAATCCGCGCGCGCGATCGCGTGCGCTGCAGGATCAGGAATCGAACGCTGGCGGTAACGGCTCGATCTGCGCATGCGGACGCCGCGGCAACAGCAGGACAAAGCAGACCGGCGCGTCGGCAGTGTCACCGGCCAGCCCCACCCAACCGCCGAGGCGCTCGGCGATCCTGCGCACCAGGTACAGGCCGAGTCCGGCGCCTGGCGTATTCCTGGCGTTCTCGCCCCGGTAGTATTTCTGGAACAGCCGCTGCCGATCGGCGGCGGCGATGCGCTCGCCCGCATTGGCGATCTCCACCCGCAGCGCTTCGCCATGCCCGCGCACGCGGATGCGAATCGGCTCGCCCGGCGGGCTATGGCGATCGGCATTGGCGATCAGATTGCGCAAGGCCACGCGCAACAGTCCGCTGTCGGTGACCAGGCTGTCGTCGTCGCTCTCGTATGCGCAGACCACGCGCTGCGGCGGGAAGTCACGACACACCGCGTCCAGCAGATCGCGCAGCGCGCAAGGCTGCAGCCGCAGTTCCGCAGTGGTCGCGTCCATGCGGTCGGCGCCGAGGTATTCGTCCACCAGTGCCAGCAGCCGCTGCGCCGCGCCATGGATGTTGACGCAGCGCGCGCGGTTGCGCTCTATCGGCCCCTCCAGCTTGCGCGCCAGTTGCTGCGCCGAGGTCATGATGACCGCCAGCGGCGTGCGGAACTCGTGCGACACCATCGCCACGAATTCGCCCTGCTCCTGCATCACCCGGCGTTCGGTTTGCAACGAGGCGCGCAGTTCGTCCTCCAGGCGTTGCCGCCTGCGGATCTCGCCGTGCAGTTCGACGGTGCGCAACGCGACTTCGCGTTCCAACTGCATGCCATGCCTGCGCGCCAGTTCCGCCGCGGCATTGGCGTGGCGCCGCTCGCGGATGCGCCGCCGACGTTCGTAGCGACCAATGACCAAAAAACTCATCACGGTCATGTGCAGCATGGTGCCGACGGTGGTGGCGTACTGGGTCCATGCATTCACCGGGACCAGCCCCAGATTGCGCAGGAATCCGAGCATCACCCCCAGGTAGAACGGGAAGAAGGCGAGCGCGAACAACACCGCGGGCGGATAGCGTTGCCACAGCAGGCGCAGCGCCAGCACCGTCAGCACCGCGATGCCGAGCAAGGCCAGCACCTGCACCGGCTGCATGCCCAGCGCGTAGTGCCCCGTCGCGACCAGCGCGGCACAGACCAGCGCGGCACCGCACAGGAAACGGATGGACCAGCGCGCGAACCGCGGATACAGGGCGCGCAGGTGCAACTGCCTGCTCGCGATCTGGAAGCCCACCGGCAGGCTGCAGGCGATGCTGATCCCCAGCAGGCGGTCGCTCCACTGCACCGGCACTCCCGTCACCTGCTGCACCAGGCCGATCGACATGGCCTCGTTGAGCACGCAGCCGCCGAGGTAGGCGACGAACAGGCCGCTCATCGGCGCACGCGTCACGCTCCAGAACAGCAGATGCACGCAGATCAGCAGCAGGTAGAAGCCGAAGTACAGGCCGAACTGCAGCCCCTCGCGCCGCGACTGGTTGTCGAACGGCAGCCGCTGCCAGATATCGAGACGGGTGACCAGCGCGTTCTTGCTCTGCAGCCGCAGCAGGATCACGTAGTCGCCGGGACGCGACGGCGCGAACTGGAACACCGGGCTGCGGTAGTCCACCGGCCAATCGTGGCGGCGGACGTTCTCGCCGCTATGGCCCAACGCTTGCCAAGCGCCGCCGTCGACGCTGGCGTAGGCCTGCGCATCGTCGATGACGGCATTGCTCAGTCGCAGCATCCAGCCCGCGGACGCTACACTGTCCACGTGCAGCGGAACGCGCAGCCACACGGTGTTGGCGGTGAACCCGGCATTGAGGCTGGCAGGCAGTGGGGTCCAGCCGGACGCTGCCGCGGCCTGGCGGGCATCCAGCCGGCCTTGCGGATCGTCCAGGCGCTGCAGGTATCCGCTCGCATCCAGATGCTCGGCCGCGGCGGTCAGCGACAACTTTTCAGGCGGCGCCCATCCCGGTTGCGCCGCGACACAGGCCATCGCGCCCCAGCACAGCCATGCGCCCACAAACCAGCGAAAACACCTCGCCATCATTTGCCACACCGCACGATCGCCGAACCCGGTTGAGTCACAGCGACCAATGATGCACCAAGAGTTTGCCGCGATGGGCGAGGTGATCCTGCTTGAAGACGAGCCCGTGCTGCGCGAGGAGCTCGGCGAATTCCTCGAGGATCTCGGCTACGCCACGACGTGCGCGGCCAACGTCGGGGAATTCTGGCAACGGTTCGATCCGCTGCGCCATGGCCTGGCGGTGATCGACGTCGGACTGCCCGACGGCAGCGGCCTGGACCTGATCGGCGAACTGCGGCAAGGCGCGCAACGGCTCGGCATCGTGGTGTTCAGTGCGCGCAACACCAGCCGCGATCGCGTCGCCGGCCTCGACATCGGCGCCGACCATTACCTGGGCAAAGGCGCCGATCTGGACGAACTGGCCGCGACCCTGGCCGCGCTCGGCCGGCGCCTGGGCCTGCAAAACGCCTGCTGGATGCTGGAGCTGGGTGCCGCACGCCTGAACGTGCCCGACGCGCCGTCGGTTCCGCTCTCGCATCAGGATCTGCTGGTGCTCAAGTGCCTGATGAGCCGCGCCGGCGAAAGCGTGGGCCACCGCGAAATCGCCGAGGCGCTCGGTGCGAACTTCCTCGACCACGATCGGCGCCGGCTGGACACGCAGATGTACCGGCTGCGGCGGCGGGTGGAGGAGATCAGTGGGCGGCCGCTGCCGGTGAAGACGCTGCGTAATAGCGGTTACCGGTTTCATGCGCCGGCTGCTTTGAGGCCTTGAGTTTGGGGTGTGCGGTTTGCGGTAGCGTTGCTAACCGGCTTCATTAGGGGCTACGCCCCCGTACCCTCATCCGCCCCTTCGGGGCACCTTCTCCCGTCGGGAGAAGGGATACAGAACGAAAAACGCCGGCGATGCCGGCGTTTTTCGTGCGCTTCTAGCCGGACCTCAGTCCTGCCACTTGCCCAGGGCGGCCAGGCCGTTTTCCTTGGCGCGGTCGTAGACCACCTGCTGCGCCTTGGCGAAGTTGCCCTTCATGTCCTGCGCCCACAGCTTCAGCGCGGCCTGCTGCATCGCGCGGCCGTAGGAGAAGCTCAGCGGCCACGGCAGGGTGCCGATCTGGTTCATCGCATTGAGATGCGCGGTGGACTGCTCGTCGGTCTGCCCGCCGGACAGGAACACGATGCCCGGCAGGATCGCCGGCACGGTGCTCTTCAGGCACATCACGGTGGATTCGGCCACTTCCTCGACGCTGGCCTGCTCGTCGCAGTCCTTGCCGGCGATGACCATCGAGGCCTTCAGGATGGTGCCTTCCAGCACCACGTTCTGCTCGTACAGCGCGCCGAACAGCGAACGCAGCGTGGCTTCGGTGACTTCGTAGCAGGTCTCGATGTCGTGGTTGCCGTCCATCAGCACTTCCGGCTCCACCATCGGCACCAGGCCCTGCTCCTGGCACAGCGCCGCATAGCGCGCCAGCGCGTGGGCGTTGGTCTCGATGCACACGCCCGACGGGATGTCCTCGCCGATGGTGATCACCGCGCGCCACTTGGCGAAGCGCGCGCCGAGCTTGTAGTACTCCTCCAGGCGCGCGCGCAGGCCGTCCAGGCCTTCGGTGATCAGCTCGCCGGGCATGCCCGCCAGCGGATGCGTGCCCTTGTCGACCTTGATCCCGGGAATGATGCCGTGCTCGGCCATGTACTTCGGGAACGGCACGCCGTCCTTGGTCTTCTGGCGGATGGTCTCGTCGTACAGGATCGCGCCGGAGATGTGCTCGCTCAGCTTCGGCGTGGTCAGCAGCAGCTCGCGATACGCGCGGCGGTTCTCCTCGACATTCTCGATGCCGACGCTGGCGAAGCGCTTGGCGATCGTGCTGGTGGATTCGTCGATCGCGATGATGCCCTTGCCCGGGGCGACCATCGCCTGTGCGGTTTCGGCAAGCTGTTCGATGCTCATGGAATTCCTATGGCACGGGGGGAAACCCGAAGTATATCGCGGCAAACGCTACCGATTCCTTCACGGAATGCCTGCAACCGTTTCCATCCGGTAGACGCAATCCGCGACCGCATGCGCATTCGCGCGCAGCGGCAGGCGACCGGCAGCGCCCGCCGGACAGGCAAAAAAAACCGCGCGCTGCAGACGCAGCGCGCGGTCGTGGTCCGGCGTTGGCGGCGCGGTTGCGGCTACAGCTCGCCCAGGCCGCTGGCGCGGCCGTCGGGGCCGACTTCGAGCAGGCGCAGGGTGTTGGTCGCACCGTGCGTTTCCATGTGCTCGCCACTGGTGAACACTACGCGGTCGCCGGGGCCCATGCGCTCGGCCTCGACCAGCAGGCGGATCGCCGCACGTGCCGCTTCGCGCGGGGTCAGGCCGCGGCTGTCGAAGTTGATCGGGAACACGCCGCGCATCATCGCCATGCCGCGGCGCGCGCCGTCGTGGCGGGTGAACGCGTAGATCGGCATCTTCGAACGGAACCGCGACAGGAAGCGCGGGGTGCCGCCGGATTCGGTCAGGGTGACCACGCCGCTCAGGCCGATGTGCTCGGACAGGAACATCGTCGCCATCGCGATCGCCTGGTCGGCGCGCTCGAGGTTGCGCTGCGCGGCCTCGAAGTCGGTGTCCATCTCGAACTGGCGCTCGGCGCCCAGGCAGATGCGCGCCATCGCCTGCACCGCCTTGACCGGGTAGGCGCCGGCGGCGGTCTCGGCCGACAGCATCACCGCGTCGGTACCGTCGATCACCGCGTTGGCCACGTCCAGCACCTCGGCGCGGGTCGGGATCGGGTTCTCGACCATCGACTGCAGCATCTGCGTGGCGGTGATCACCACCTTGTTCTGCGCCAGCGACTCGCGAATGATCTTCTTCTGCAGGCCCGGCAGTTCGGCATCGCCGATCTCCACGCCCAGGTCGCCGCGCGCGACCATCACCACGTCGCTGGCCTCGACGATCTCGCTCAGGTTCTCGATCGCCTCGGTGCGCTCGATCTTGGACACCAGCGCGGCCTCGCAGCCGTGTTCGCGGGCGATGCGGCGCGCGTCGTGCATGTCCTGCGCGTTGCGGCAGAACGACACCGCGATGAAGTCCACGCCGATCTTGGCGACGATGCCGATCAGTTCCTTGTCGCGCTCGGTCAGCGCACCCAGCGACAGGCCGCCGCCCTGCTTGTTCAGGCCCTTGCGGTCGGACAGCATGCCGTCGTTGAGCACGGTGTTGACGATGCGCGCGCCGTCGACTTCGACCACCTGCAACTGCAGCAGGCCGTCGTCGAGCAGCAGCACGTCGCCCGGCTTGACGTCGTTGGGCAGGCCCAGGTAGCTGACGCCGACCTGGTGCTCGTCGCCGGCCGGCGCGTTGGGATCGGCGACCAGGTCGAAGCGCGCGCCGGCCTTCAGCGCCACCTTGCCGGCGGCGAAGCGCTCGATGCGGATCTTCGGCCCCGGCAGGTCGGCGAGGATGCCCACTTCGCTGCCCACGCGCTGCGCGGCGGCGCGCACTTCGGCGGCGCGCTTGGCCTGGCCAGACGGGTCGCCGTGGGAGAAATTCAGGCGCACGACGTTGACGCCGGCGCGGAACAGGTCCTCGAGCACGCCGGGCGGATCCGTGGCCGGGCCGAGGGTGGCGAGAATCTTGGTGCGGCGCTGGCGTTCGATCATGAGACGTCGTTCCCTGGAAAAGCCGTCAAAACTAGCACAGGCGCCGCTACCGCAGGATGGCGAATCGACATAGGCGACCGCGGATTCATGCATGTCTTGCAGACAGTGCGGGACAGTATGCGGACTCGAAGCCGCGCCAGCGCTGCCTCGCCCGCGCCCAGCCCTGGCGCGGGCGCCATGCCAGGCAAGCCCAGGCTCAGCTCTCTTGCGCTGTTGCCGGCCCTGTCAGGCGAAGCCGCCAACCGCCGGACACACACGCCACGCAGTGGTCTGGCGCTGCGCCCGGCGCACGCGACGCAGGCCGGGCAGCGCACCTGGAACCGGCAATGACGCGAATGCGCGGATTCGGCAACAGGACCCGCTTTTACGAATCCCGAATCCCCAATCCCGAATCCCCGCCGTCAAGCAACCAAGCCAGGCAACTGCGCCGGCACCTGCGCCAACGCGCTGGCGCCGGCCTGGCGCAGTTCCGCCGCGTCGCCGAAGCCCCACAGCACGCCGATGCTGCGCATGCCGTGGTGGTTGGCGCCCTCGATGTCCATGCGCCGGTCGCCGATCATCACGCACTGCGCCGGCTGCAGCGACAGCCGCCGCAAGGCCTCGGCGATCAGGTCCGGCTTGAAGCGGCGCTGGCCGTCGTCGCTGGCGCCGACGATCTCCTCGAAATGCGCGGCGAACGGCAGCGTCTGGACGATGCGCCGGGCGAAGCGCTCGTTCTTCGAGGTCACCACCGCGAAGCGATGGCCGGCCGCGGCCAATGCCTCAACTGCCGCGCCGATCTCCGGGAACACGGTGTGCTCGCGCCAGCCCTGCGCGTCGTAGCGCTCGCGGTACAGGGACAGCGCCTGCTCGACCAGCGGCGGGTCGCCGGGGAAGTAGTCGTTGAAGCTGTCGCGCAACGGCGGCCCGATCCAGGCGCGCAGTTGCTGCGGCTCGGGCGCCGCGCGCCCGAGTTCGGCGAACGCGTGGCGGATGCTACCGACGATGCCGGCCTCCGAATCGACCAGGGTTCCGTCCAGGTCGAAGAACAGGGTGTTCGCGCTCACGCGCCGCGCGCCTGCAGCGCCGCCACCGCCGGCAGGGTCTTGCCTTCCAGGAACTCCAGGAACGCGCCGCCGCCGGTGGAGATGTAGCTCACCTGCTCGGCGATGCCGTACTTGTCGACCGCGGCCAGGGTGTCGCCGCCGCCGGCGATGGAGAACGCCGGCGAGGCGGCGATGGCGCGCGCCAGGGTTTCGGTGCCGTGGCCGAACGCATCGAACTCAAACACCCCGACCGGGCCGTTCCAGACCACGGTGCCGGCCTTGGCGATCAACTCAGCGTAGTGCGCGGCGGTCTGCGGGCCGATGTCCAGGATCAGGTCGTCGTCGGCGACCTCGGCCAGCGCCTTCACCGTGGCTTCGGCGTCGGGCAGGAACTGCTTGGCCACCACCACGTCGGTGGGCAGCGGGATCGCCGCGCCGCGCGCATTGGCGTCGGCGACGATCTTGCGCGCGGTGTCGAGCAGGTCCGGCTCGCACAGCGACTTGCCGACCGGATAGCCGGCCGCGGCGATGAAGGTGTTGGCGATGCCGCCGCCGACGATCAGCTGCTCGACCTTGTTGACCAGGTTCGACAGCAGCTCCAGCTTGGTCGAGACCTTGCTGCCGGCGACGATCGCCAGCAGCGGCTTGGCCGGGTGCTCCAGCGCCTTGGCCAGCGCGTCCAGCTCGGCCATCAGCAGCGGGCCGCCGGCCGCGATCGGGGCGAACCTGATCACGCCGTGGGTGGACGCCTGCGCGCGGTGCGCGGTGCCGAACGCATCCATCACGAACACGTCGCACAGCGCCGCATATTTCTGCGACAACGCCTCGTCGTCCTTGCCCTCGCCGACGTTCATGCGGCAATTCTCCAGCAGCACGATCTGGCCCGGCTGCACGTCCACGCCGTCGACCCAATCGCGCAGCAGCGGCACCTCGGTGCCGAGCAGCGCGGTCAGCCGCGCGGCGACCGGCGCCAGCGAATCGGCCTGCGTCCACACGCCTTCCTTGGGCCGGCCCAGGTGCGAGGTCACCATCACCGCCGCGCCCTGCTCGAGCGCGTGGCGCAGCGTCGGCACCGAGGCCAGGATGCGCTGCTCGGACGTGATCTGGCCGTTGTCGTCGATCGGCACGTTGAGGTCCTGCCGGATCAGCACACGCTTGCCGGACAGGTCGAGATCGGTCATTCGCAGGATGGGCATTGTCGGTTGCTCGCTATCGTGGGGTTGCTGAGGAAAGAGGAGGCCGTGCGCAGCATAGGCGCGGCGATCGGAACCTCCGCTGCAGGCACGCTGGCGCCAGCGCGCGCGGGCGGTGCCGAGACGGGCATTGTCCGGCGTCGGCCGCGCAGCGGCAAATCGAGACATCGCGCAGCGTGCGGCCGCAGCGCTGCGGCGCGGGCAAAACCACGCGCGCACAGAGGTGGCCACGCCGCGACGGGCGCGTGGCGTGGCGGTACCGAGCCGATCAGCCCGCGCCGGGCGCGGCCGGCTTGCGCAACAGGCTGAAGGCGAAACCGACCACGATCAGCGCGCCGCCGACCAGCAGCGCCCACAGCAGCCAGGTCTTCCAGTCGCGTGGCGTCGCCGGCGCCTGCAGCGCGGCGGCGCCGGCCAGCGGCACCGCCGCGCCAAGCGTGGCGGTGGCCGGCGTCCATTGCGGGCCGCGTTGCGCGCGCAGGGCCTGCAACGTGGTCGCCAACGGCGCGGCAGCGCGCTGGGTGCGCGCGCTGCCGGCGGCCAGCGCGTAGGGCGGCATGCCCTGCGCCAGGAAGATCAATGTTTCCGGCTGGTAGCCCAGGCGCAGCGCCGGCCGCTGCCGGCCCGGATCCTGCGTGGCCAGCAGCCGCCAGTAGCGGTCGCGCACCGGCTGGGTCAGCGCCTGCGGCGGCGAGCGGCTGGCGCCGGCGCCGACCTGGTAGGCCACCCACGGCCCGGCCCGGTCCTGCCACGGCGCCTCGGCGCTGTCGCGGCTCTGCACGCGCCATTCGATCGCGCTGTTGCCGGGCAGCGCGATGTCGAGCTGCGCGACCGGATAGCGGCCGGGCGATACGAAGTCGAAGCTGTGCTGCGCCGGATCGGCCTGCAGCGCATCCAGTTGCTGCCAGTGCCAGTCGGCGGCGACCGGCGCCGGCGCCAGTTCGGCCTCCACCCCGGTCAGCGTCGGCAGCGGCGGCGAGGACAACGGCAGCAGCCGCAGGTAGCGCACCTGGCGATCGATGGCGATGCGCAATTGCTGCAGGCGCTTGCCCTGGTTGGCCAGGTCGACCAGGGTCGCCTCCGGCACCAGCAGTTCCCAGTCGCGCAGATCGTCGCTGGCCTCGACCCGGTAGCGCGCCTGCCGCGGCTGCGCATCGGCCGCCCACTGCAGCGACAGCGCGCGCAACGGCTCGCGCAGCGCGCTGGCATCGATCAACCAACCGGCTTCGGCGCTGGCCGTGGCGCTGCTGGCGATGCGGGTGCGGATGCGGCGCACGCTGCCGTCGGTATCGCGCTCGGCGATCAGCTCCAGGTTGTCCGCACCGCCACCGGCCACGGCCGGCAGCGGGAACCAAGGCAGCGGCTGCCGGCGCGGCGTGGTCTCGGCCAGTTCGGCCGCGAACAGCGCCGACGGCAGCGGATCGCCGGCCGCGTTGAACACCTCCACGTCGCCCAGCGAGGCCAGGTGCGCGCTGCGGTACACCGCATCGTCGAGTTGCACGCGGTAGGCGCCGGCGGCCGGATCCTGCAGGGTCAGCGGCCATTGCTGCACGTAGTCGTCGCGCTGGCTGGCGGCGAAGGCAGCCACCGGCAGCAATGCCAGCAGCACGGCCGGAATGATCAGGCGTTTCATGGATGGGCCTCCTCGGCCGGTTCGATGGCGCGCGGCGGCGCCGGCGCGAAATAGCCGACCACGGTGCACAGCAGGCCGTAGGCGATGAACGAGGCGATGCCGGCGACATTGCCGAGGTTGCCGCGATCCACCAGCAGCAGCTTGCCCAGCACCACCGCCATCAGCAGCGCACCGGCCAGCCACAGGCCGCGCTGGCCGCGGCGCGAGCCGAGCACCCAGCCCAGTACGCCGAGCACGCTCCACACCACGGTCAGGCTGGTCTGCGCCACGCCGGCGGACAACAGCGACGCCCACGGCACCGGCGCCCAGTAGTGCACCGCATGCAGGGTCACGCTGGTGACCCACAGGAATCCGGCAGCGGCCAGCAGTTGCAGGCGCTGCGCACGCAACAGGGCCGGCGCGGTCGCCGACCACAGCCAGCGCGCGGCCAGCGCCACCACCAGCAACTGGCTCAGTTCCAGCGGATTGAGCAGCGGCACCCACGGCAGCGGCGCGCTGGCGCCGGGCACGCACAGCGTCCACAGCCAGGCCAGGCCGAGCAGGCCGAAATAGCTGCCCTGCAGCGCCGTGCGGCAACGGTCGAAATCCTCACCCAGCGGCGCCGCCAGCCACGGCCAGCGCAGCAGCGACAACGCCGCCGCCGCCAGCCATGGCGCCAGCAGCAATGCCCACTGCCAGCCCTCGGCCAGGGCGAAGCGCTGCGCCAGCCAGAGGCCGAGCATCGACAGCACCGACGGCCACACCAGCCACCAGGCGAATTGCGCCGCGCGCGCCACCCAGCCGCCGCTGCCGCGCAGGCAGATCAGGCTGCGCACGCCGAGCACCGCGAACAGCGTCCACGCCCAGGCGCCATGCCCGGCGAACGGCTGGCCGTGCGCGTCCGCCTGCAGCACTGCCAGCGGCAGCGCCAGCAGCAGCCCGCCGAGCGTGGTCGCGGCCAGCGCGCGCGCCGGCCAGCGGCGCTGCGCCTCGGCGGCCAGCCAGCCGCTGAGCGCGACGAACGCCAGCAACAGGTCGGCCTGCGCCGCGGCCGCGACGAAGCGTTCGATCTCGGCGACGCCGATCCCGCACCACCACGCCAGGCCCCACAGGTAATAGGCCAGCGCCGGCGTGTCGGCGCCGGCACGGCGATAGCTCCAGGCGCTGGCGAGACCGGCCAGGGCCAGCAACGCGCCGCTCATGAAGGTGGCATTGGCCAGCGCATGGACGTCGTGCCAGGCCACGTCCAGCCCGAGCACGAAACCGATCGCCGCGGCCAGTTGCAGGCCGGCGCCGGTGAACTGCGGCAACCAGCGCTGCTGGCGCAGTCCCAGCCACACCAGCGCCGCGCCTTCCAGCGCGAAGATGCTGGCGGTGGCGCGCGCGGACAGCGCCAGCGGCACCGCCAGCGTGGCGAAGCCCACCGCCAGCAGCGCATAGGCCTGGCCGAGCACCGCGAAGCGTTCGCGCCGGATCAGCGCCGCGGCCAGCAACGCATACACCGCCGCCAGGCCCAGCGCGCACAGCGCCAGCGGCAGGCCCTCGCCGCGCAGCAGCCCGGCCTGCAGCGAGAACGCGACCAGCGGCGTGCCGAACACCAGGCTGCCGTCGACCAGGTTGCCGCGCGTGGCCGGCTGGCGCCGCGCGTACAGGATCGGGATCAGCAGGTAAAAGGCGAAGAACAGCAGCAGGAACGGCTCGGTGCTGGCGAACTTTGACGGCTGGTACTGCAGTACGCCCCACAGCGTGCCGATGCCGAAGGTGAAGCCGAACCCGAGCAGATTGAGTACCCGCCACGGCCGGTACCAGGCGATCGCGAACACCGCCGCGTTCAAGACCGCGTAATAGGAGAACAGGCCGACATGGTTGCCGCTGCCGGTGGACAGCCAGATCGGCGCCAGGAACCCGGCCAGCGTGGCCAGTACCGCCAGCGTGCGCGATTCCTGCAACACCGCCAGCACGCACATGCTGGCCACCAGCACGATGCTCAGCGCGAACGCGGCGCCGGCCGGAATCAGCCCGGACAGCTTGAACGCGGCGAACACGGTCAGCAGCAACACGCCGATCGCACCGCCCTGCAAGGCCAGCGCGAAGCTGCGCTTGCGTTCGCGCTGGCGCCAGCCGAAGCCCAGGCCGGCCAGCGCCGCGGCGGCGATGCCGGCGTAGCGCAGTTCGATCGGCATGCGCAGCCAGCCCTGGTCGCCGGCGTACTTCAGCAGCGCGGCGACGCCGGCCAGCAGCACCAGCATGCCGATCTTGACCGGCACGTTGCCTTCGGTGAACCAGCGCTTGGTGCCGGCCAGCAGCCGCTCGATCGGGCCTGGGCCCTGCGGCACGTAGGTCTCGGGCGCTGGCGCAACGCCCATGTCGGCATCCGTGTCCGCAACGTCGCGCACCGCCGATGCGCGGGTTGCGAACTGCGGCGGAAGCGGCGGTGGCGTGGTCGCTGCGGGTGCGGTGGCGACAGGCGCGGTGACGAAGAACGGACCCTCGGCCGCAGCGCGGTCCTCGAACCCGGCATTGAATTCGGCTTCGGTATCGGTATCGGCGTCGGCAGCGAACCCGACATCGGCCTGCGCCGCCCGCGGCGCGGCGCCTCGCAGTTGCGCCAGTTGCAGTTCCAGCACCGCCACGCGCCGGCGCACGCCCGCCAGCGCCACCAGCATCATGATCATCAGGATCGGTACCGCCAGTACCGCCACCACCGCCAACACGATCAAGCCTTCCATCCGCACTCCATGCCCAAGCCGGCACGGCGCTGGGCGCGTACCAATGGTCCGACGGCGCCGGTCCTGGGGCAGATGGTAGACGAGTTCGGCCTTGCCGCGGCCGCGCCGGCAGCGGTGCAAGCCAGGCGCGGCAACGCATTCCGGCAACGCAGGCCAGCGCAATCGGCGCTAAAGCCGATGCATTCGCGGCCGCTACCTCCCTTATCCCACGTTGCGTCCGCTGTTCCCTCCCCTCCCACCGACAGCGCCAATGAACCTGCCAGCCAAACCCACCGAAGCGGGCATCGACGACCATATCCGCTCCGTGGTCGGCCTGTCCGATCAACTGCTCGGACAGCTGCGCCAGTCGTTGCAGCGCATCGACGAGATCAACCGCACCACCCACGTGATCTCGATGAATGCCCGCATCGAATCGGCCCGGATCGGCCAGGCCGGGCGCGGCTTCAGCGTCATCGCGCAGGAAATGGACGTGCTGTCGCGGCGCGTCGCCGATGCCACCCAGGATCTGGACAAGGTCGCCGCCAGCACCAGCGCCGACATGCGCCACACCCTGCAGCGACTGGAAGACGACGTGCGCCGCACGCGCCTGAGCGAACTGGCGCTGAGCAATATCGACCTGATCGACCGCAACCTCTACGAACGCAGCTGCGACGTGCGTTGGTGGGCGACCGACGCGGCCATCGTCGCCGCCGCGCGTCCCGGCCGCGGCGACGAAGAACTCGCCTACGCGTCGCGGCGCATGGGCCAGATCCTGGATTCGTACACCGTCTACTTCGACCTGGTGCTGGCCGGCACCGACGGCCGCATCCTCGCCAACGGCCGGCCGCAGCAGTACGCCTCGGCCGGCAGCGACGTGTCCGGGCAGGCGTGGTTCGAAGACGCCACGCGCACCCGCAGCGGCGAGGAATTCGGCTTCCAGGACGTGCATGCCAGCACCCTGGCCGATGGCGAACGCGTGCTGGTGTACTCGTGCACGGTGCGCGACGGCGGCCGCGTCGACGGCCGCGTGCTGGGCGTGCTCGGCATCGTGTTCCGCTGGGACGCGCTGGCGCAGACGGTGGTGCAGCGCACGCCGCTGTCGGAGCAGGAATGGGGCCGCAGCCGGGTCTGCATCGTCGACCAGCGCGGCCAGGTCCTGGCCGACTCGGCCGGACGCATGCTGCAGGAGCGGATCGAATTCCAGGGCCGCGACGCGCTGTTCAAGCAGCCGCGCGGCGCCGTGCTGAGCGACCTCAACGGGCGCCCGCACTGCATCGCGCATGCGGCCTCGCCCGGCTACGAAACCTATCGCACCGGCTGGCATTCGCTGATTCTGCAGGCGCTGTAGCGCGAGGCGCGCGCGGGTCGGCCAACGCTCAGCGCTGGCCGACCCTGATCACCACCTTGCCCTTGGCGCGTCCGCTCTCGACACAGGCCAGGGCCTGCGCGGTTTCCTCCAGCGGGAACACCCGATCCATCACCGGCCTGATGCTGCCGGCCTCGATCAGCGCGCCGATCTCGCGCAACTGCTCGCCGTTGGCGGTCATGAACAGGAAGGCATAGCTGACGCCGTGCCGCTTGGCCTTCCTGCGGATGCCTCCGCTCAGCAGACGGATCGCCTGCCGCAGCGGCCACGCCAGTCCCTGTCGCACGGCGAAGTCCGGGTCCGGCGGGCCGGAGATGGAAATGAGCGTGCCGCCGGGTTTCAGCACGCGCAGGGATTTTTCCAGCACGTCGCTGCCCAGGCTGTTCAGGACCACGTCGTAGCCGTGCACGACGGTCGCGAAGTCCTGCGTCCGGTAGTCGATCACCAGGTCGGCGCCCAGCGCCTTCACCCAGGCGACATTGTCGGTGCCGGTGGTGGTCGCGACGAAGGCCCCGAGGTGCTTGGCGAGCTGGATGGCGATGCTGCCGACGCCGCCGGAGCCGGCATGGATCAGCACCTTCTGGCCCTTCCGCAGCCGTGCCGTCTCGACCAGCGCCTGCCACGCGGTCAGCGCGACCAACGGAACCGAGGCGGCTTCTTCCATGCCGAGGTTGGCAGGCTTCAATGCCAGCGCGCTTTCCTTGACCGCGATGCGTTCGGCGAAGCTGCCGATGCGCGTCTGGTCGGGACGCGCATACACCGCGTCGCCCGGCTTGAAGCGGCGCACGCCGGCCCCGACCCGCAGCACCACGCCGGCCACGTCGTTGCCCAGCACCAGCGGAAAGCGGTACGGCAGGATCAGCTTGAACTCGCCCTTGCGAATCTTCGCGTCGAGCAAATTGACGCCGGCGGCATGCACCTCGACCAGCACCTCGTCGTCGCGCACCTCCGGTTCGGGCAGTTCGCCGATCCGGCCCGGATGCCTGTTGCCGTAGCCTTCGATGAAGAACGCTTTCATGATGTTTCCCTGACGAAAACGAATGCGAGAACGAAGACGATTTCGAGCACGACCGCGACCAGGATCCCGCGGCCCGCGTGCCCGCTGGCCAGTTCGCCGATGCCCAGCGCCGCCAGCAAGGAACAGGCGGTGACCAAGCCCGCCACCAGCGCTGAACGCGCCGGCGATGGCGCCGCGCCGCGCGCCATGAACAACATCACGCTCAGGCCCGCATACAGCGCGGCCCCGCGTCGCGCCATCAGCTCGGCCGATGGCGAGGCGACGATGTCCCAGTTCGCCAGCATCGTGTCCGGCGAGAACATCCAGGTGCAGGCGATCGCCAGGAACAGCAGCGAGGCCAGGGCCGACAGCGAACGGAAACCCGGGCGCATGGCGGTCACCGGTTGAGGATGCGCGACAGCACGGCCTGGTGGATCCAGCGCGGCGTCGCCCACATGAAGGCCGCATTCAATTTGTTGATCAGCCCGGGCACCACGCTGATGCGGCCGGCATCCAGCGCGCGCATGCCGGCGCGCACCACCGGCGGGGTCTGCATCATCAAGGCGTTCAACTGCGGCGTGATCCGCTGTTGGGCCACGCGCGCGAAGCCGGTGTCGGTCAATCCCGGGCACAGCGTGGCGACGGTGACGCCATCGCGCGCGAACTCGCGATGCAGCGCCTCGCCCAGGCGCAGCACGTAGGCCTTCGCGGCCGAATACACCGCGAAGTTTTCCACGCCCTGGTAGGCCAGCAGACTGGCCACCTGCAGGATCTTGCCGCATCGGCGCCGGCGCATGTCCTGGCCGAACAGGTGGGTCATCGCGGTCAGGCTGGCGATGTCCAGCTGGATCATCGACAACGCCGGCTCCAGGTCGCCATCCAGGAACGGCCCCTGCAGTCCATGCCCGGCATTGTTGATCAGCACCTCGACCTCGATGCCACGCGTGTGCAGGCCGGCGTGTAGCCCGCGCACTGCCGCGATCTGCGACAGGTCCACCTGCTCGACGAGGACCTCGACACCGTGCCGTTGCCGCAACGCCTGCGCCAGCGCATCGAGCCGGTCCAGGCGCCGCGCGACCAGGATCAGCCTGTGGCCGCGCGCCGCGTACTGCCTGGCGAACTCCTCGCCGAATCCGCTCGATGCGCCGCTGATCAGCACCCAGCTATCGCGTTGCGTTTGCATGATGATCGCCTCGATCGCGCCAGATGCAGGGTTGCAGGCTTCAGGCCGCCGGCCGGTAGCGTTGCGCGGCATTGGCCTGGCGGATGCTGCCCAGCAGCGCTTGCCGGGCGCCGTCGAGCGCGTCCCAGCGGTCGGCGTCGTGCAGCGGCGGAATGGTGACCAGCTCGCGGCGATCGAAACCGATCAGCGCCGCATCGACCAGCTCTTCCACATCCATCACCTCGGGCAGCGTGTTGACGTCGATGCCCGCGCGCTCCCAGATCTCGGTGCGGGTGGCCGCCGGAAGCACCGCCTGCACGTACACGCCCTTGGGCGCCAGCTCCAGGCTCATGCCCTGCGACAGGAACAGCACGAAGGCCTTGCTCGCGCCGTACACGGTCATGCCGAATTCCGGCGCCAGGCCGACCACCGAGCCGATATTGACGATCGCGCCGCTGCCGGACTGCGCCAGACGCGGCGCGATCGCCAGCGCCAGCCGGGTCAGTGCGGTGGTGTTGAGGGCAAGCAGGCGTTCGACGCCGTCCGCCGTCTGCTCGGCGAAACCGCCCGACTGGGCCATGCCGGCGTTGTTGATGAGGATGCCGATGCGCGCGTCGTCGCGCAGGCGCGCTTCGACCGCGGCCAGGTCGGCCTGTGCGGTCAGGTCGGCCTGCAGCACGTCGACCGCGACCTGGTGTTCCGCGCGCAGGCGCGCGGCCAGCGCGTCCAGGCGCGCGTTGTCGCGTGCGACCAGCACCAGGTCGTGGCCGCGCTGGGCGAAGCGCTGCGCGTAGACGGCGCCGATGCCGCTGGAGGCGCCGGTGATGAGGACGGTGGAGGTAGTGCTCATGCGAGTGGTCTCTTCGGGTCAAAGGGAAGGTGCGGCCACGAGGGCATGGCCGGTGGTGCGGCGGCGGCGCGCTGGGCGCAACCGGCGCTTCGAAGCAAGCCACTTAATGATGATGATCGTAATCTTATTTTTCAATATTTTGATGATGACTGGCATCAATGTATCCTTGCGCCTGAAAAAGCGACGCTGGAGGGCATCCACGATGAAGGTCAGCAAGGCGCAGGCGCAGGCGAACCGGGCGCATATCGTCGAAACCGCGTCCGCGCTGTTTCGCGAGCGCGGCTACGAGGGCATCGGCGTCGCCGATCTGATGGCCGCCGCCGGTTTCACCCACGGCGGTTTCTACAAGCACTTCCCGTCCAAGGCCGACCTGATGGCGGAGGCGACGACATGCGGGATCGCGCAGACCGTGATGCTGGTGGACGGGGTCGACGCGCCGGAATTCGTCCGCCGCTACGTGTCGCGCGCGCACCGCGATGCCCGCGCGGCGGGTTGCACCATGGCCGCGCTGGGCGGCGATGCCGCACGCGAGCCGGAAACGGTGCGGTCCGCGTTCGCGGACGGTGTCGAAGCCATGCTGGCGACCATGGAGTCCGGGGACGCCGCAGCGACCGGCGCCAGCCCCGCCGATGCGCGCGCCGCGCGCCTGGACATGCTGGCGCACGCGCTAGGCGCGATCGTCATGTCCCGCGCCTGCCCGGACGATTCGCCGCTGGCGGACGAGATCCTCGCGGCGTGCCGCGCCAACATGCTCGCGGCACTGGACACGGCCCCGGCGGCAGGCAAGCGCGGCGCGGCGTGATCGCGGCGATCCGCAGCGCCCACATGCACGCATGCCGCCAGCGGTGACGCGATACCGCCGGGTCGTCAGCGCGCTGGCCGCACGGCAGGTGGCTCGGCGGTACGCCCTGTGCAGAAGCCAACACCTCGCACGCCGCTCCTTTGGCTACCATCCCTGGGCAACCGATGCCGAAAAGAGCGCATCCCATCACAAGACGCTCTTCGACCTTGCAGTTGTCCTCCAGACTCGCATGATGCGGGCGCTGTCCGGCAAGCCCGTGCGCCATGCAGCGCGCATCGACCCGCATGAATGCGCATGGCCGCAAGTAGCGTATTGACGGTGCCGTTTCGGCATGCCTAAGCTCGGCGCGCATCGCTGATGCGCGCCGAATGCGGGTGTGTCAGCATGGTATGGATGGAATTTGGAAATTCAGACGCAATCACAAGGTAAACGGACATGACCATGAAACCCTTTCGCACGCTTTGCATCTCGGCCCTGCTGGCCACCTCCTTCGCTGCTCCGGCGTTCGCCGAAAAGGTGGGCGACCCGAGCCTCTACACCAGTGAGGCGGTGAAGAAGAATCTGGTCCTGGGCAAGACAACCAGAGAAGAAGTGCGCGCCATCTATGGCGAGCCGACCTATGTCCACAAAACTTCCGCGAAGAATGGCGGGTACGAAAACAGGTGGAGTTACGACCCCGGGGAATCGCATGGTGAAAAAGCCCGCAAGACGGTGACCGGAGTATTAAGGTCGATGCTGCCTGGCGCCTACACCGGCTCCGCAGTGAATGAAGCGCAGAAACATGGCGTCGGCGCGCGCAACGTCAAGGACTACTACCTGTCGATCGACTTTGACTCCAAAGGCGTGGTCACCGATTACGACCAGAGCGAGAGCAACGAGTCCAAAAACGCACTGTAGCCAAGCGAACGCCGCGTGGCGCAGGAGTGCGTCGCCACGCTCAGGCGCTACCGGCAGGCGATGCCCTGACCGAGATTTTTCAGCATATGGCAAACAAAAAGGAGCGCATTTCGCGCTCCTTTTTGCGTTGAACCTCCAGCGCAACGCCGGACGCGACCGCCGGCATTGCACTGCCGAAATTTCCGGCGAAACCGTGGATTTCGGATGGGGCAGGACGCTGCGACGCGGTTTACTTCGCTACCACCTTGACCATTTCCAGACACTTGTTGGAATAGCCCCACTCGTTGTCGTACCAGGACACCAGCTTGACGAAGGTGCTGTCCAGGGCGATGCCGGCGTCGGCGTCGAAGATCGAGGTGCGCGCGTCGCCGCGGAAGTCGGTAGCCACCACCTTGTCCTCGGTGTAGCCGAGGATGCCCTTCAGCGCGCCTTCGCTCTGCGCCTTCACTTCGGCGCAGATCTCGGCGTAGGTGGCCGGCTTTTCCAGTTCCACGGTCAGGTCGACCACCGACACGTCCGAGGTCGGCACGCGGAAGCTCATGCCGGTCAGCTTCTTGTTCAACTCCGGGATCACCACACCCACGGCCTTGGCCGCGCCGGTGCTGGACGGAATGATGTTCTCCAGGATGCCGCGGCCGCCGCGCCAGTCCTTGTTGCTGGGGCCGTCCACAGTCTTCTGCGTGGCGGTGGCGGCGTGCACGGTGGTCATCAGGCCGCGCTTGATGCCCCACTTGTCGTTGATCACCTTGGCCAGCGGCGCCAGGCAGTTGGTGGTGCAGCTGGCGTTGGAGACGATCGCCTGGCCGGCATAGGTGGCGTGGTTGACGCCGTACACGAACATCGGCGTGTCGTCCTTGGACGGGGCCGACAGGATCACCTTCTTGGCGCCGGCGTCGATGTGCTTCTGCGCGGTGTCCTTGGTCAGGAACAGGCCGGTGGATTCGATCACCACCTCGGCGCCGACCTCGTCCCACTTCAGCGCCGCCGGATCGCGTTCCTGGGTCAGGCGGATCTTCTTGCCGTTGACCACCAGGTGATTGCCGTCGACCGACACTTCGCCGTCGAAGCGGCCGTGCACCGAATCGTACTGCAGCATGTACGCCAGGTAGTCGGGCTCGAGCAGGTCGTTGATGGCGACGATCTCGATGTCGCTGCCGAAATTCTGTACCGCCGAGCGCAGCACGTTGCGTCCGATGCGACCGAAACCGTTGATGCCAACCTTGATTGCCATTTCAGTAGCTCCTGCGGCCGCGCCTGACGCGGCGGATGGAAGGGGGCGAGCATTCTATCAGGCCGGCCGCATCGCGCCGGGCACGCGCTTTTGATCAGGATCAAGGCGGCGCGGCGATGCCGGCGGGACACTGCGCCCACACCCAAACGAGACACCCATCATGCGCAAGACCTCCCCCCTTCTGCTGTCCGGCCTGGCCGTCGCCCTCGCGCTGTGCGCCCTGCCGGCGCTGGCGCAGTCACAGGGCGACTGGACCGTGGGCATCGGCGCCCACCAGGTCAACCCGAAGTCCGACAACGGCAAGCTGGCCGGCGGCACCCTGCCGCTTAGCATCGGCAGCGACATCAAGCCGACCGTCACCTTCGAATACTTCGTGCACCAGGACCTGGGCATCGAAGTGCTGGCCGCGCTGCCGTTCAAGCACGACATCGTGGTCAAGGGCGTCGGCAAGGTCGGCAGCACCAAGCAGCTGCCGCCGGTGGTCTCGCTGCAGTACCACTTCAACAGCGCCGGCAAGGTCTCCCCGTTCGTCGGCGCCGGCATCAACTACACCACCTTCTTCAGCGAGGACAGCACCGGCGCGCTGGCCGGCACCAAGCTGAAGCTGGAGGATTCCTGGGGACTGGCCGCGCACGTCGGCGTGGACGTCGCGCTCACCGACAAGTCGGCGCTGCGGGTGGACCTGCGCTGGGCCGACATCGACAGCAAGGTCAAGGTCGACGGCGCCAGCATGGGCACCGCGAACATCGATCCGCTGGTGTATGGCCTGGCCTACGTGATGAAGTTCTGAGGCTGCGCGGGCGCCGCGCTTCTCTGGCAGACTACGCTCCACAAGGATGTGGATCGGTCGCCGCCGGGCCGACACTGGGATTCGCATCCGCCCATTCGCCGTCCACCGGGGTCCCCAATGAAGCCACGCCTGTTCCGCCGTCTCGCCGTCGCCGCCCTCGCTGCCATCGCCCTGCCCGCCGCGGCGCAGTCGGCCGGCCACTACACCACCAGCTACGGCATCCACGGCATGGTGCCCGGCTCTTCGAACGGCACGCTGGACGGCACCGACCAGCGTTTCAGCGCCGACACCACGCCAGCGCTCTCGTTCAGCTACGAATACTTCTTCCGCGGCAACCTCGGCGTGGAGATCCAGACCCTGGTCGGGCAGCAGAAGATCGGCCTGGAACAGGGCGGCGATATCGGCAGCGCCTGGGCGCTGTCGCCGACGGTCTCGCTGCAGTACCACTTCAACGGCAACGGCGACATTTCCCCGTTCGTCGGCGTGGGCCTCAACTACACCACCTTCCTGGGCGCCGACGGCAAGGGCGCGTTCTCCCGCGACGACGTCAAGTTCAAGGACAGCGTCGGCCCGGCCGTGCATGCCGGCGTGGATTTCGCCATCGGCGAGCGCAGCGCGCTGCGCGTGGACGCGCGCTGGACCAGCATGCGCAGCGACGTGGAAGTGGACAGCGGCACGCTCGGCAAGGCCAAGCTCGACCCCATCACCTACGGCCTGGCCTACCTGCTGTATTTCTGATCCGCAGGGCCCGCAGCCGCGTCCGCACGGGCGAGGCTTAGCGGTTGCGCAACGGCACGATGACGCGGCCATGGCAACGTCATCGGCGCCGGCTAGAATTCTCGGATGAAATCCTCTCTCTTCGTGTCCGCCGCGCTCACCGCGGCACTGGCCGCCGCGCCGTCCGCCGCCTTCGCCTGGGGTCCGCTGGGCCATCGCCTGGTCGCCGATCTCGCCGATGCCCGACTCACTCCGCAGGCCCGTGCGCAGGTGCAGCAGTTGCTGCAGGGCGAACCCGAGCCGACCCTGGCCGGCGTCGCCAACTGGGCCGACCAATTGCGCGAAAGCGACCCGGACATGGGCAAGCGCTCCGGCCCCTGGCACTACGTCAACCTCGGCGAGAACGATTGCCACTACGAACAGACCCGCGACTGCCCCGACGGCCAGTGCGTGGTCGAGGCGCTGCGCCGCCAGGCCTCGATCCTTGCCGACCGCAACCAACCGCAGGCGGCGCGCACCCAGGCGCTGAAGTTCGTGGTGCATTTCGCCGGCGACATCCAGCAGCCGCTGCACGCCGGCTACGCCCACGACAAGGGCGCCAACACGTTCCAGATCCAGTTCGAGGGCAAAGGCAGCAACCTGCATTCGCTGTGGGACAGCGGCCTGCTGCGCAGCCGCGGCCTGGACGAGGCGCATTACCTGGCGCAATTGCAGGCACAACCGCTGCCGCCACCCTCGCCTGCCGGCAGCGCGCTGCCGCCGCCGGCCGCGGCCTGGGCCGAAGCCTCGTGCAAGATCATGCTGCGCCCGGGCTTCTACCCGCCCGGCGCCAAGCTGCCGGCCGACTACGTGACGACCTGGCGCCTGGTCGCCGAAGCGCAGCTGCGCCAGGCCGGCGCGGATCTGGCGGCGACGCTGAACGCGGCGCTGGGGAAGTAACGCGCGGCATCTGCTCCATCTGCTTTTTGTAGGAGCGGCTCCGGGTGGCCTCGGGCCATCAGCCGCGACAGGTCTTACCGATAGATCCTGTCGCGGCTGAAGCCGCTCCTACAGGAACGCAATAGGAATTCGGCGCCTGACAGGGGACGCCTAACCCGCGTTCGCCCGCGCCCAGCGCACGATGTCGGCCACACCGATCGCACCGCTGTGCCGCACCAGCTCGCGGCCATGCCGCAGCAAGGCCAGGGTCGGAATGCTGCGGATGCCGAAGCGCGCCGCCAGCGCCGGCTGCGCCTCGGTGTCCAGCTTGCCCAGGCGCATGCGCGGCTCCAGTTGCGCGGCGGCGGTCTCGAACTGCGGCGCCATGGTCCGGCACGGACCGCACCACGGCGCCCAGAAATCCACCAGCAGCGGAATGTCGCTGCGCTCGGCATGGGCGGCGAAGGTGTCCGCGCTCAATGCGACCGGCGCGCCGACGAACAGCGCACGATGGCAACGCCCGCATTGCGGCGCCGCCGCCAGGCGTTCGCCCGGCACCCTGTTCAATGCCTGGCAGTGCGGGCAGGCGATGTGCAGCGGATCGCTCACGCGCCGGCCTCGATGCTCTTGTCGCCCAGCAGCACAGTGCCGTGCGCGTCCTTGACCGTATAGGTGAGCGAGATGCGGCACCGCCCCTGCTCGCGCGCTTCGAAGACATGGACCTCGCTGGTCACGCCGCCGGGGACCGTCCACGTCGCGACAGCGTCGGAATCGATCAATGCGCGATGGGCGGCGCCGCGCGCGGTGCATGGATGCGGCCGGCGATGCGGGTGGTGGGCATGGCGGCTGCGGCCTGGGTTCGTCGTTCCGACGACGTCAACCGAACGAGAGCAAGACGCCAGCCAATTCATCTCTAGCGCGTCGCCTACTGCCATGCCAGTCCCCCGAAATGCGGATGAGTCGATTAAGTATCCCTCGTAAAGTCGGCTACCGCTAACGCAACTTGCCGGACCGAGGGATTCCATTGAGCTCGTCGATTACTTTCTGTGGTGCGCGCAAGCGGATCTGCACGGGAAAGGATTCGTGCACGACGACATCTTCCACTACACCGCTTTTTTCCAACTCCATGACCTTGACCAGCACTGGGTCCGGAGATTCTGCACTGCCGATGATCAGCGCGCGCTCCAACGGCTCTTGATTCTTGGTCGGCTGTGTACGGTCGAGGCCGCAGCCTGCCAACAGCATCAGCGCTGCAATAAAAACCGTTTTCATATTTGCCTCCTCGCGCGTTGGCCGATACGCCGCGAAAACGTGGTGCGCCGGCCATGCGGCGCACCACGTTCGTGTTACTTCAAGTCAGCGTCAATGAGCAGTCACGGGTACGTAGCGATCCAGTTTTGAAGCGTATTGTAGACGGTGCTGGTCAGCCTCGTTCCACAGTTCTGACTGGACGATCCCGTAGTATGGATCCCGCGGACATTGACCCCGCCGTCGCTTGCAATCCCGCTTCCGCTGTTCCCGCCGGAGGTATCGATGGTATAGCAAAGCCTGTAAGAACCACTGGTCGATACCGACCCGGAATGCGTCCACATCGTACCCAGAGGTTTGTCACCCGGATAACCGGTGATGGTATGCGCACCTCCCGAATACACGCCCCAGCCGGAGTTACCGCCATGCGGAGCCGTGCTCAGCACGATCAGCGCGTAATCGTAGTTGCTGTCCGCGCTGTTGTGCCATGCCGACGTGGTGATGGCCCTCGACCATGTGGTCGTCCCCCAAGGCTGATAGCTACCGTTCTGCGCCGTGGTGAAATCCAAGCTGGAATAAAAAGTACCCGCTCCGTTGGATACACAGTGCCCCGCGGTGAGGACATGTTTCGGCGTAATCAGCGTACCGGTACAACCGATTCCGATACGACCGATATGCCAGTACGGAGACGCCACGGTATTCGACACTTGCACCCGGTCGTCGGTGCCGATAACGACATTGGGATTGACGCGACTGCTTCCGTAGAAAGCTGGAAGCCTCGGAGGCGTGCTGAACGTCGTGGATGTGCGGCCAAGCATCTGCAAGTCCATGATGGCCTGTTCGAAAATGGCGACATCTTCCGGATCCATCCTGGATTCGTACAAGTCGCCATTGCGGGTGACCATGACAGCACTCAGCCCGGCGGCCTTCTGCTGCGGTGACTGCAGACGGTCGTCAGCCGACGCACCCCTTTCCGGTAGAACGTTTGTCACCAGATTGTCGCCATGTATGAAGCTGGCTTTCTTGTTCAACTTCTCGAATGTAGCTTCCTTTGCTACAGCCGTGTTCACCGCGGGGGCCGAAACCAGCAACACCAAACTCAGAACGGCTAGATTTTTCATAACAATCTCCGTTGTTGGTTGAATGATCCTTAGCAGCGTGATCGGCAATTGCTATCCCATGCCAGCCACGCCAATCGACGGCTACGCCGGCTTTCGTTAGAAAGTCGTGAAAACGGCAGAGTTTCGACCGATTCTGGGATCGCTTCCGACACTCGTCATGCATCCGGCGATCGGACGGAGCCTCTTCGCATTCCGCTGTAGCTCGTGTCCGACTAACAGGAGCGCTTCATGCCCCTGACGTTTTTCTTAACTACTGCAACGAAGCCGCAGCCTGCGTGCGTCGTCCGGATGGCGCGTAGTACTGGTTGCCGTCGGGCAATTGCAACTCCACCGATGCCTGCGGAATGCGCCAGAACCCTTCCGCGTTGCGCATCGGCGTGGCGGTGATGTGCGCGACCACGCCGACCGGATCGTTCTTGAACTTGCGCATCGCGAACAGCAGGCTCGCCGCCAGGCAATTGGCGATGCTGGCCAACGGGATGCGCGAAGGGTTCGGCCCGCGCTCGTGGCCCAGCGGTGCGGTCTCGTCGCCCAGCTACGGCGCCAGATCGGTTTCGTCGAACTGGATGCGGAACGCGAAATCCGCCTCCTGTTCGAGGGTGACGCGGATCGGATCGCCGATGCTCATGCAGAACTCCTCATGCAGGTCTCCACTGACGTGGACAACGGGAACGCCGACTCTACGCCGGCGGCGCAAAGACGGCGTGGACGCGCATGCGCATTCCGCTCACGCCGGCTTGGCAGCGCGGCGCGCCAGCGGGTAGTACAGCAGCGGGATCACCAGCAGGGTCAGCGCGGTACTGACCAGGATGCCGAAGATCAGCGACACCGCCAGGCCGTTGAAGATCGGATCGTCGAGGATGAAGAAGGCGCCCAGCATCGCCGCCAGCCCGGTCAGCACGATCGGCGGCGCGCGCACCGCGCAGGCCTCCACCACCGCCTGCTCGGCGCTGCGGCCCTGAGCCAGCGCCTGGCGGATGAAGTCCACCAGCAGGATCGAATTGCGCACGATGATGCCGGCCAGCGCGATCATGCCGATCATGCTGGTAGCGGTGAACTGCGCGCCGAGCAGCGCGTGCCCTGGCAGCACCCCGATCACCGTCAGCGGAATCGGCGCCATGATCACCAGCGGCACCAGATAGCTGCGGAACTGCGCCACCACCAGCAGATAGATCAGCAGCAGGCCGACCGCGTAGGCGATGCCCATGTCGCGGAAGGTCTCGTAGGTGATCTGCCACTCGCCATCCCACTTGACCGCGAAGTCGCCGCTGTCGAGCGGTTGCGCGATGAAATACTGCGCCACCGCCTGCCCGCCGACGCGCTGTCGGCGCAGTTGCCCGACCAGGTCGAACATGCCGTACAGCGGGCTGTCCAGGCGCCCGGCCTCGTCGCCGGTGACGTACACCACCGGCCGCAGATCCTTGTGCGAGATCGCACCGTCCCAGGGCAAGCGTTGCACTGCGACCAGCTCCGACAACGCCACCAGTTGGCCGTCGCCGCCGCGCACATGCAGCGCCAACATGCGCGCGACGCCGGCCTGGTCGGCCGCGGCCAGGCGCAGGCGCACCGGTTGCGGGTACTTGGAGGCGCCATCGTGCAGCCAGGTCGCATCCACGCCCTGCACCGACGTCGCCAGCGCATCGGCGATCGCCGATTGGCTCACGCCCAGCCGCGCCGCGCGCCCCCGATCGACCACGATCACCTCGCGCGTCGCGGCGCTTTCCACGCTGGTATCCACATCGACCACGTTCGGCGTGCGCAGGAAGCGCTGCTGCAACGCCAGTGCCAGCTGGCGGCTGCGCGCGTAATCCGGGCCGTATACCTCGGCGACCAACGGCGCCAGCACCGGCGGACCCGGCGGCACCTCCACCACCTTCAGCGCCGCGCCATGGCGGCGTGCGATCGCCGCCAGTTCGGGACGCAACGCGCGCGCGATGGCGTGGCTCTGCCGCGTGCGCAGGTGTTTGTCGACCAGGTTCACCTGCAGTTCGCCGACGTTGTTGCCGCTGCGCAGGTAGTACTGGCGCACCAGACCGTTGAAATTGACCGGCGCCGAGGTGCCGGCATAGCCCTGGTAGTCGTGCACGTCCGCGGTGCGGTCGAGCACGCCGGACAGTTCGACCAGCAGCGCATCGGTGTCCTGCAGGGTGCTGCCTTCGGGCAGATCGACCACGATCTGCAGTTCGGATTTGTCGTCGAACGGCAGCATCTTCATCACCACCCATTGCAGCCCGACCAGCGACACCGCCAGCACCAGCAGCGCGGCGATGACGGCGAACAGCCAGCCGCGCCGCCGCGCGCCGCGCTCGGGGGCGAGGAAGGGATGCAGCAAGCGCGAGAAGAAGCGCTGCAGGCGCGGCGATGCGGACGCCGTCGCGCTGTCGGCAGCGGCATCGGCTACCGCCGGCGCATGCCGCGCCAGCAGCTTCAGCGACAGCCATGGGGTCACGATCAGCGCGATCGCCAGCGACAGCAGCATGCCGACCGAGGCGTTGATCGGGATCGGCCGCATGTATGGCCCCATCAAGCCGCTGACGAAGGCCATCGGCATCAGCGCCGCAATCACGGTGAAGGTGGCGAGGATGGTCGGCCCGCCAACCTCGTCCACCGCTGGCGGGATCGCCTCGCGCAACGTCTTGCCGCCGGCGCGCATGTGCCGGTGGATGTTCTCCACCACCACGATGGCGTCGTCGACCAGGATGCCGATCGAGAAGATCAGCGCGAACAGCGACACCCGGTTGAGGGTGAAGCCCATCGCCCACGACGCGAACAGGGTCAGCGCCAGGGTCAGCACCACCGCGCTGCCGACCACGACGGCCTCGCGCCAGCCCAGCGCGAACAGCACCAGCAGCACCACCGAGCCGGTCGCGAACACCAGCTTGTGGATCAGCTTGGCGGCCTTGGCGTCGGCGCTGGCGCCGTAGTCGCGGGTCACCTCGGCGTGCACGCCTTGCGGGATCGTTTCGCCGCGCAGCTGCTGCAGGCGCGCGGCGACCGCGCGGGTGATCGCGGCGGCATCGCTGCCGGGCTGCTTGGCGATGGCGAGGGTCACCGCCGGCGCGCGGCCCTGCGCCGGACCGCCGCGGGCTGCCGGCGCGCCGTACCAGACATAGCTGCTGGGCAAGTCGGCGCCGGCGCGCACCTGCGCCACGTCGCGCAGATGCAGCGGCTGGCCGTCGTGCACACCGATCACCAGCGCCGCCACCGTGTCCGCATCGGCCAGGAAGGTACCGGCAGCGACCGGTACCGCGCGGCCGCCGCCGATGCGCTCGCCGAGCTGGCGCACCGCATTGGCCGCCTGCAGCGACTGGCTCAGGTCGGACACGGTCAGGCCATAGGCGGCCAGCCGCGCCGGATCCAGGGTCAGCGCCAACACCCGCTGCGGCGCGCCGATGCTGTAGATGTCGCGCGTGCCGGGAATGCGCTTGAGCTCGGTTTCCAGCGTGTGCGCGACCTCGCCCAGGTCCACCGCGCTGCGCTGCGGATCGTCGCTCCACAACGTCACCGCCATCACCGGCACGTCGTCGATGCCTTTGGGCTTGATCAGCGGCGTGCCCACGCCCATGCCCTGCGGCAACGCATCCAGGTTCGAATACACCTGGTTGTACAGGCGCACCAGCGCCGCCTGGCGCGGCACCCCGACCTGGAACTCGACGGTCAGCAGCGCCTGCCCCGGGCGGCTGACCGAGTAAACGTGCTTGACCCCTTCGATCTCGGCCAGCTTCTGCTCCAGCGGCGTGCTCAGCAGCTGCTCCACTTCGCGCGCATCGGCGCCGGCGAAGGCCACCGACACGGTGGCCATGGTCACGTCGATCTGCGGCTCTTCCTCGCGCGGGGTGATCGCCACCGCGGCCAGGCCCAGCAGCAGGCCCAGCAGCGCCAGCAACGGAGTCAGCGGATTGGCCTGGAACGCCGCCGCCAGCCGCCCGGACACACCCAGTCGCGCCGCCATCTCAGCGCTCCGCCAGCGCGCGCCGCTGCGCGGCCAGCGCCTGCCCGGCGGCGACCGGATCGCGCGCCACGCGCTCGCCGGCGCGCAATCCGGCCAGCACCTCGACCCGCTGCGGCTCCTGCCGGCCCACGCGCAGCTGGCGCAGGCTCAGCGTGCCGGCGGCGAGCACATAGGCCGCGCTGAGTTCGCCACGCTGCAGCAACGCCGCGCGCGGCATCCACAGCGTGGCCGCGCTTGCGTCTGCGCCATCGGTGGGCAGCGCGAACGCGACCTTGGCGGTCGTGCCCGGCGCCGGTGCCGGCAGCAGCGCGGGCAACGGCACGCGCACGGTCACGCTATGGCTGTTCGGATCGGCGGTGGGGAACACCACCACCTGCGCCACCGTCAGCATGCGGCCGTCGTCCAGCCGCACCTGCGCGCGTGGCGCGGCGCGGATCGCGGCGGCGTCGGACTGCGGCACCTGCACGTCGATGCGCTGCGTGCCAGGCGCGTACAGCGACAGCAGCGCCTGGCCGGTCGCCACCGCTTCGCCGGGCTGCACCTGGCGCGCGCTGACCACGCCGGCGAACGGCGCGCGGATCACCGTGTAGTCGGCCGGCTGCCGCGCCTGCGCCAGTTGCGCGGCGGCGGACTGGCGCGCCGCGACCGCGGCATCGCGGGTGGCCCGGGCCTGGTCCAGTTGCGCCCGCGACACGTACTGCGCGCCGGCCAGCGCGGCGTAGCGGCGGTAGCTGGCCTCGGCCTCGTCGGCGCTGGCCGCGGCCGAACGCAGCTGCGCCTGCGCGCTGTCCACGCTGGCGCGCTGCTCCACCGCGCTGAGCCGCAGCAGCACCTGGCCGGCGACGACGCGATCGTCGACGTCAACCGCCACCTCGCGCACGCGCCCGTCGGTCTGCACCGACAGGTCGGCATGCTCCACCGCGGCGACCACGCCATCCCAGGCGCGCGCGGCGGAATCGGCGAACGCCACCGGATCGGTCTGCAGCGCGGGCAGCGGCGGCGGCATCGGCGAGGCGGATTCGTGGCGGCACGCCGCTAGCGACAGGCTCGCGGCCAGCGTGATCGAGAGGATAAACGGTTTCACGCAGGACTCCGGGACGAGGGTTCGACCGAACCCGGTCGGCGCCAGCGAACCTTCGCTGGCTGCGAGATAAATTAGAACTTTCTTATATTAGAGTCAACTGATATTATGAGCGCCGTTCATCCACCGGAGCCCCCCAATGCCCCATTCCTCCGCACAAGCCCTGGTCGACAGGGCGCGCCCGCAGATCCAAGAAGTCGATACCGACGCCGCCGCCACGCCGCTGCCCGGCGAATGGATCATCGACGTGCGCGAACCCGGCGAGTTCGCCGTCGGCCACCTGCCCAACGCGATCAACATTCCGCGCGGCATCCTCGAATTCCGCCTCGACGCCGATCCGGCGCTGGCCCGGCGCGACCAGCCGATCCTGCTGTACTGCTCCAGCGGCGGCCGTTCCACGCTGGCCGCGCTGAGCCTGCAGCAACTCGGCTACAGCGCGGTGCGCTCGTTGAACGGCGGCTTCCTTGGCTGGACCGCTGCCGGCCTGCCGGTCGCCTTCTGAGTCCGATGGCCCGCCGCCTGCAACCCGCGATGGATCCTGCGGCGATGCGTGCGCATGCCGGCGAAGCCGCGCGCCTGCTGAAGGCGCTCGGCAACGAAAAGCGGCTGCTGTTGCTGTGCCTGCTGGTGGACCACGAACACTCGGTGGGCGAACTCAACACGCGCCTGGACCTGAGCCAATCGGCGCTGTCGCAGCACCTGGCGGTGCTGCGCGAGGACGGCCTGGTGCAGACCCGCCGCGACGGGCAGACCATCTACTATTCGCTGGTCCCCGGCCCGGCGCAGCGCATCCTCGATACCTTGCACGGCATCTATTGCAGCGCCGGCGCTTCCTCTCCCGCCAAGGCAGGCCCATGAGCCAGATTCCCAACGTCCACCCCTTCCACCACGCCGGTTCCGGCACCTGGAGCTATCTGGTCGAAGACGGCTTCGACGCCGCGGTGATCGATCCGGTGCTGGACGTCGATGCGGACACCTTCACCCTGCGCGAGGCGCCGGTGCAGGGCCTGGCCGAGCTGCTGTCCGCACACGGCCTGCAACTGCGCTGGATCCTGGAAACCCACGCCCACGCCGACCACGTCTCCGCCGCGCAGTGGTTCAAGCGACGCTGGCCGCAGGCGACGCTGGCGATCGGCGCCGGCATCCGCGCGGTGCGCGCGCGCTTCGCGCCGCAGTTCGGCCTGGCCGAGGACGCCGGCGACACGCGCTGCGGCTTCGACCACCTGTTCGCCGACGGCGAGCGTTTCGCGATCGGCGCGCTGCAGGCGCAGGTGATCGCGGTGCCCGGACATACCGACGACAGCATTGCCTACCTGATCGGCGATGCGCTGTTTCCCGGCGATTCACTGTTCATGCCCGACAGCGGCACGGCACGCTGCGATTTCCCCGGCGGCGACGCGGCCACGCTGTTCCGTTCGATCCACAGGCTGTACGCGCTGCCGGCCGCCACCCGCGTGTTCGTCTGCCACGACTACGGTGCCGGCGGCCGCGCGGTCGCCTGCGAAACCAGCATCGGCGCGCAGCGTCGCGACAACATCCACGTGCGCGACGGCATCGGCGAAGCCGAGTTCGTCGCGTTGCGGCAGGCGCGCGACGCGACCCTGGCGCAGCCGCGGCTGATGCAAACGTCGGTACGCGCCAACATCCAGGCCGGCCGCACCGACGACCTGCACGCCGCGCCGCGCTGAAGACGGTAGGATGCGGGCGTACCGCGCACGATCGCGCTGCCATCGCAGCGGCCTGCGCGCCACTGCGCCAGGTCCAGCCGATCGCCGCCCGTCCCCTGATTCCTCGGAGCGCCCCATGTCCCGTTCGCTACGCAGCCTGCTGTGCCTGCTCTCGCTCACCGTTGCCATGGCCGCGCCGCCGGCCTGGGCGCAGACGCCGCTGACCGTATTCGCCGCGGCCAGCCTGAAGGAATCCCTGGACGAGGCCACGGTTGCCTACCAGCGCTCCAGCGGCACGCCGGTGCAGGTGTCGTACGCGGCCAGCTCGGCGCTGGCGCGGCAGGTGGAACAAGGCGCGCCGGCGGACGTGTTCTTCTCCGCCGACCTGGAGTGGATGGACTATCTGCAGCAGCGCCAGCTGGTCGATCCGGCACAGCGCCGCAACCTGCTCGGCAACACGCTGGTGCTGGTCGCGCCGGTGGCGAGCGCCGCCAAGGTCGATCTGCGCAGACCCGGCACGCTCGCCGCCGCGCTCGGGGCGCAGGGCCGCCTTGCGGTCGGCCAGACCACCAGCGTGCCGGCCGGCAAGTACGCGCGCGCCGCGCTGCAGACACTCGGCCAGTGGGACGGCGTGCAGGCGCGCCTGGCCGAATCGGAAAGCGTGCGCGCCGCGCTGATGCTGGTCGCGCGCGGCGAGGCGCCATTGGGCATCGTCTACGGCTCCGACGCCAAGGCCGAACCGAAGGTGCGGGTGGTGGCGGTGTTCCCGGCCGACAGCCACGCGCCGATCGTGTATCCGGTGGCGGCGCTGCGCGCCGGCAAGCATCCGGCCGCGGCCGATTTCGTGCGCTGGCTGAGTACGCCGCCGGCGCAGGCGATCTTCCAGCGCCGCGGTTTCTCGCTCGCGCACTGAGCCATCGCCGTTGTTCGCATTCACGCCGCAAGAACTCACCGCGATCGCGCTCAGCGTCAAGGTCGCGCTGGTCGCGGCGCTGGGCAGCCTGCCGTTCGGCGTGGCCTGCGGCTGGCTGCTGGCGCGGCGCCGTTTCCCCGGCAAGGCGCTGCTGGATGCGTTGCTGCACCTGCCGCTGGTGATGCCGCCGATCGTCACCGGCTATGCGCTGCTGATCGTGTTCGGCACGCAGGGGCCGGTCGGCGCCTGGCTGCTCGAGCACCTGGGCGTGCAGTTCGCGTTCCGTTGGACCGGCGCGGCGCTGGCCAGCGCGGTGATGGGATTCCCGCTGATGGTACGCGCGATCCGCATGGCGCTGGAATCCACCGACCGCCGCCTGGAGGCGGCCGCGGCCACGCTCGGCGCCGGGCCATGGCGGGTGTTCTTCAGCATCACCCTGCCGCTGGCCTGGCCCGGACTGGTCGCCGGGACCGCGCTCGCCTTCGCCAAGGCGCTGGGCGAATTCGGCGCCACCATCACCTTCGTGTCGAACATTCCCGGGGAAACCCAGACCCTGTCGTCGGCGATCTACGGCCTGCTGCAGGTGCCCGGCGGCGAAGCGGGCATCTGGCGGCTGGCGGCAGTGGCCCTGGCGATCTCGCTGGCCGCGTTGCTGCTGTCCGAATGGCTGGTGCGGCGCCAGCGCGGTCCGGAGGCGGACGCGTGAGCCGGCTCCGCAACGCTGCGCGCGATCGGCCCGCGACGCGTGTCCATGGCGCGCCGCATTCGCAACGTGACGCGAGCATGCGCCGATGCTGAGCATCGATATCGAAGTGCAGCGCGGCCGCTTCCAGCGCCGCTTGCGGGTCGAGGAAACGGCGCGCGTGGTCGCGCTGGTCGGCCCGTCCGGCGCCGGCAAGACCAGCATGCTCAACGCCATCGCCGGCGTGTTGCGGCCGCGCAGCGGACGCATCGCCATCGACGAGCGCGTGCTCTACGACAGCGCCGCCGGCATCGACGTGCCCACCCACCGCCGCCGCATCGGCTACGTATTCCAGGACGCGCGATTGTTCCCGCACATGGACGTACGCCGCAACCTCGGCTACGGCCGCCACGGCCGCGGCCAGGCCGAGCGCTTCGGCTTCGATGCGGTGGTGGAGCTGCTCGGCATCGCGCCCCTGCTGGCGCGGCGCCCGGGCAACCTGTCCGGCGGCGAGGCGCAGCGCGTGGCGATCGGCCGCGCATTGCTGTCGCAGCCGGCGATCCTGCTGTTCGACGAACCGCTGTCGGCGCTGGACGCGCAACGCCGCAGCGAACTGATCCCGTACCTGCAGCGCGTGCGCGACGAAGTGCGGCTGCCGATGCTCTACGTCAGCCATCAGGCCGAGGAAGTGGAACGCATCGCCGACGCGATCCATCGGCTGGAGTAGCGCGCCGACGCCGCGTTCACCGCCGATGGCCAGACTATGCGCCATCGCAACGAAGCGAGGCCGCCGCCATGCGCCGCTACCGCAAGCACGATTTCCCGCTCGACCAGGTGCGTCGGTTTCTGGAACCCGGCCCGGTGGTGCTGGTAGGTTCGGCATGGAAAGGGCAGCGCGACATCATGACCATGGGCTGGCACATGGTGCTGGAGTTCTCGCCGTCGCTGATCGCCTGCTGCATCTCCAGCGCCAACCACAGCTTCGAACTGGTCCGGCGCAGCAAGCAATGCACGATCAATCTACCGACCGCGGACCTGCTCGACACCGTGGTCGGCATCGGCAACAGCAGCGGCGCGCAACTCGACAAGTTCGCCCACTTCGGCCTGACCGCGGTGGCCGGCACGCACGTCGATGCGCCGTCGATCGCCGAGTGCTATGCGAGCTTCGAGTGCCGCCTGCACGACGGCCGCCAGATCGCCAGGCACAACCTGTTCGTCTGGGAGGTGGTCAAGGCACATGTCGCCACGTCGCCGAAACTGCCCAAGACTGTGCACTACCGTGGCGACGGCAAGTTCATGCTGTCCGGCGCGGAGGTCTCGCGGCGGCGCCTGTTCAAGCCGGAGATGCTGTAGCGGCGAAGACAACGCGCGGCAGCGATCCTGCTGCCACATGCCCCTGAGAGATACCGCCCTTGTAGGAGCGACTTCAGTCGCGACAGACTCTGTGGCGACGCCTATCGCAATCGATGGCCAGAAACTAACCGATCGCTTCCGTAACCCTCAATCGTCAATCGTCAATCGTCAGAGAAATACTTTCCGGCGCTCACGGTGCGGCATCAAACACTCAACGCGCACTTCGACCGCCCACGCGCCCGGCCTGCACGCTGGCCTTGCCCTCGCGCACCTCGAAGGTGAACGCGTAGGCCAGCGTCACCGGCACCTCTTCCACCGACACCGCATCGTCGCAGCGTCCCTCCACTGCCGGCCGCTGCGCCGGATCGGCATAGGTGCAGATCGCCGCGGGCACGAAGCGCCAGCGCGCGACCTCCTGCTGCACCGCTTGCAGCAGATCGGCGTTGTCCGCCAGCGTACCGGCACGGCATTCCTCGCGATCGTGCAAGGACTCGCTGCGCTGTACCGCGCCTTGCGCGGACAGGACCACCCGCACGCACACCGTGGTCGGTGCCAGCGTGCGCCGCGGCGAGTCGGCCGGCAGTTGCGGCGTCGCCGCGTCCAGCGGCTGCGGCATGCGGAACACCTGCTGCGGCTGCATCGTGTAGGCGGCGATGGCGCCGCCCAGGGCGCCATCGCCGCGTGGCGCAAGCAAGCGCTGGTCCACGGAATCCAGCCGCTGGGTCTGCCCGCGCGGCGGCTGGCTGGCGCAGCCGGCCAGGCACAGGCACAGGCTGGCCAGGCAGATCCTGCGCAGGCTCATCACTTGGCCGTCTTGATGGACATGCCGCAATACACGCGCCGGGTCGGCCCTTGCCCATCGACAGAGACAACGTCGCAGGTTTGCTCAGGCGCATCATCCGCCTCCGTATCCACCAGATACCAGCGATAGTTCGATGCATTGGGGACCCCCGATGGCGCATCCACAGGCTCCCTCCCGGATTCGAAGTTGACCGGTATCTTCAACCGCGACGCCACCGTCCGTCCCTGCTTCTGCGCCGGAACGAAGCGCCACTTCCTGGCGGCGGCAATCGCCGCCTGGTCCAGCGCCACATTGCCCGTACCACGATCAAGCAACTGCACATCGCTGACGGCGCCGGCCGCATCCACGCTCACCAACAGCGACAGTTTTCCCGAGGCGCCCTCGCGCAGTGCGTCGCGCGGATAGGCCGGTGGCGGCATGGCCATTGGCTTGGCATCCACGGTGGCGCGCTTGGCGGATGTGGTCGCAGCATCGGCTGTCGAAGCGAGCAGCATGGGCAAGCGCGTTCCAGTATCGGCCGGCGCTGCGCCCGCGGCGGTAGTGGTCCCCGCCAGCGCGCCTGCATCCGGCGCTTGCGCATCCGCCAGCGCAGGCGCAATGCCGCTTCCCGCCAGCGCGGATGCCGGCAGCGGTTGCAACGCCCATGCCGCGCCGCCGCCGCACAGCGTCGCCATCGCCACCACGGCGATGCCCGCACGCCGCCGCCAGCCGCGCACGGTCGGCCGCTGCAGCATGCCGATCCGCTGCCGCAGGGTCTGCCCGGCCTGCCAATGGCAGCCCACCGGCAATGCAGTCGCATCCAGTTGGGTCTGCAGCATCGCTTCGGCGTAGCTGCGGCGCGAGGCAGGATGCCGTGCCAGCACCGCCGCATCGCAGGCCAGTTCCTGGTCGAAGCGGAACCGCGCCGCGGCCCAGTGCAGCAAGGGGTTGAACCAGTAGGCACAGCGCAAGGCCGCCAGCAACAGGTTATGGCGGGTGTCGCCGCGGGCGATGTGCATGCGCTCGTGGGCCAGCACCAGTTGCGCCTGCGCGGGCGGATAGCGCTGCGCGAAATCCATCGGCAGCACCACCCGCGGGCGCCAAGCGCCGAGCACCAACGGACCGTGCAAGGCATGTTGTGCGTACAGCACCCCATCTGTGCCGGGCGACAGCTGGCCCAGGCTATGCCGATAGCGCTGCTGCTGCCGCCACAACGCGGCGGCCATCGCCGCCGCGCCAAGCAGCCAGAGGGCAGCCATCCACAGGGCGGCATGGCTGCTCGCCAGCGTCATCGCACCGGCAGCGCCAGCGGATTCCTGCGGCAGCCCGACCCAGACCTGCGGCATCGCCAATGCCGCCGGCAGCGCCGGACGCACGTCGCCAGGCAGCAGTACGGCGAGCATGGCCAACGGCACCACACCCCATACCGCGTAGGCGACGCCGGCACCGAACGCGCGCCGCAACGGCGCACGCAGCGCCAACGCCAACACGATCGCCACACTGCCGGACAGCGCCGTGGCCCACATCCCCGCTACGAAGGTTTCAACGCTCATCGTCCAGCTCCTGGATCAGTCGTTTGAGTTCGGCGATATCGGCGTCGCTGAGCTTGCCGCGTTCGCTGAAGTGCGCCACCAGCGGCGCGACGCGGCCGCCGAACAGGCGTTCGAGCAGGCCTTCGCTCTGTTGCTGCACCCACTGTTCGCGCTGCAGCAGCGGCGCGTACAGATAGCGGCGGCCCTGTTTGTCGGCGCGGATCGCGCCCTTGTTGAGCAGCCGATTGAGCAAGGTCTTGACCGTGGGTTCGGCCCAGCCGCCATGCCCGGATAGGGCCGCGAACACCTCCTCGGCACCGAGCGGGCTCCGGTTCCACAGCACCTCCATCACAACGGCTTCGGCATCGCTGATCGACATATCGTTTACGCCTGTAATTTTTATCGATTACATGAGTAATCGAATCCGTTGTCAAGCGCTTTCGCCAACCGCGGAAACACGCGATTGCGGCGCTCGCCTAAGCTATGCCGCTATGACCGACTCCCTCGAAGACCTCGACGCCGCTGTCGAGTTGATCCTGCAGCGCATCCCCGGCCCACTGCGCATCGGCGCGCCGCTGGGCATCGGCAAGCCGCACCGCCTGCTCAACGCGCTGTACGACCGGGTCGCCGCCGATCCGCAGCGGCCGATGCAGCTCTACACCGCGCTGTCGCTGAACGCGCCGGCGCCCGGCGGCGGGCTGGAAGGCCGCTTCCTGCGCCCGTTCGTGCAGCGCCATTTCGGCGACGATTTCCCCCAGCTCAGGTACGTGCAGGCCCTGCAGCGCGATGCGCTGCCGGCGCATATCCAGGTGGAAGAGTTCTACATGCAATCCGGCGCGCTGCTGCGCTCGACGCAGGCGCAGCGCAACTACACCAGCCTCAACTACACGCATGCGGCCGATGCGGTGGCGCAGCGCGCGCCTAACCTGATCGTGCAGAAGGTGGCGCGCGAACCCGATAGCACCCGCCTGTCGTTCTCGTGCAACAACGACATCACCCAGGACACGCTGGACGCGGTGCGCCGGCGCGGCCTGCCGCGGCCGCTGCTGGTCGCCGAGGTCGATCCGCAGCTGCCTTGGATCGGTGGCAGCGCGGCGGTGGAGCCATCGTTCTTCGACGTGGTGGTGACCCCGCCGGGCCCGTATCCGCGCCTGTTCGGACTGCCGCGGCAACCGGTGGCCGATGCCGACTACGCCATCGGGCTGTATGCGAGCACGCTGGTGCGCGACGGCGGCACGCTGCAGATCGGCATCGGCACCCTGGCAGATGCGCTGTGCCACGCACTGGTGCTGCGGCACACCGACAACGCGCGCTACCGGCAGGTGCTGGCGGCGCTGGATCCGGAACTGGCAGCACACCCCGCGGTACAGGAATGCGGCGGACTCGCGCCGTTTTCGATCGGCCTGTTCGGCTGCAGCGAGATGCTCAACGAAGGCTTCCGCCAGTTGGTCCAGTGCGGCGTGATCCAGCGCAAGGTACTCGACGACGCGGAGCTGATGCAGCGCGTGGCCGATGGCAGCGCCGATGCCGGCGACCAGGCGCGGCTGCAGCGCGACGGCGAATACCTGCAGGGCGCGTTCTACCTCGGCTCGCCCGAGTTCTACGCCTGGCTGCGCGAGATGGCGCCGGAGGCGCTCGCCGGCATCGGCATGCACCGCATCAGCGCGATCAACCAGCTGTACGGCGACGAGCGCCTGCGCCGCCTGCAACGCCGCGAGGCGCGCTTCTTCAACTCGTGCATGATGGCCACCGCGCTGGGCGCGGCGGTGTCCGATGCGCTGGACGACGGCCGCGTGGTGTCCGGGGTCGGCGGCCAGTACAACTTCGTGGCGATGGCGCACGCGCTGGACGACGCGCGCAGCGTGCTGATGTTCCGCGCCATCCGCGGCGAAGCGCCCGCGCTGCACTCCAACGTGCGCTGGAACTACGGCCACACCACGATCCCGCGCCACCTGCGCGACATCTATCTCAACGAATACGGCATCGCCGACCTGCGCAGCATGACCGACGAAGACTGCATCGTCGGGATGATCGGCATCGCCGATGCGGCGTTCCAGCCTGCGCTGCTGGCCGAAGCCAAACAGGCCGGCAAGCTGTGCCCCGACGCCTTCGTGCGGCCGCACTGGCAGCGCAACCGCGCCGAACGCGTGCGCGCCGCGCTGGCCCCGTTCCGCGCCGACGGCACCCTGCCCGACTATCCGCTGGGCAGCGATTTCACCGAGGTCGAACAGCGCCTGCTGCGCGCGCTGGCCTGGCTCAAGCGCAATACCGCCAGCACCGGCACGAAGCTGGCCACCGTCGCACGCGCGCTGCTGTCGCGCGAGCCCGGCGATCCGGCCAGCCTGCAACGCATGGCGCTGGAGGCGCCGCGCAGTATCGGTGAGCGCGTGGAAGCGCGTCTGCTGGCCTACGCCCTGCGCCAGACCAGGTCGCCCTGAGAACCTAGCCGCAGCGGCGCGGCGAAACGGCACGGCGAGTCTGCGCCCCGGCCAGCGCCGAGGTCGCCGCATCGCAATTTCCGTCGCAGTCTGTCGCTTGCCGCGTTGCGGTCGCACTGAATGACGCAATGCAGCAATAGTTTGGAAAGATGCGCGTCAAGCTGACCCGCGATGATGATCGCACCACGTTCTTCGGCTTTGCCGCATGCGCCCCTGTTCACCTGTATCCCCGGCGCTGGAAACGGCCTGCCCCGCTCTGCCGCCTGCCGCGCGCCTGCACCGTCTCCGACGCGTCCTGCTCGGCCTGTTGACGATCGTCCCGCTCGCATTGCATGCCGCGCCGCGGCTCAACGAGCTGCAGTACATCGGCAGCCACAATAGCTACCACGCCGGTTTCGCGCCCAGCGAAGCGGCACTGTGGAAGCAGACCAATCCGGCGGTGTTCGCCAAGCTGGACTACCGCCATCCGCCGCTGACGCAGCAGTTCGACGACGGCGTCAGGCAGATCGAACTGGATATCTATGCCGACGCCGAGGGCGGCCGCTATGCGCATCCGGCGATCGCCGAGCAGATCGCCAAGGCCGGACTGCCGCCGGCGCCGGCCCACGCCGCGCCCGGCGTGATGGAAAAGCCGGGATTCAAGGTCATGCATGTGCAGGATCTTGACCAGCGCAGCACCTGCCAGCCGCTCATCGCCTGCCTGCAGGAAGTGAGCGCCTGGTCCAAGCGGCATCCGCGCCATCTGCCGATATTCGTGCTGCTGGAAACCGAGGAGTCGCCGTTGCAGTTGGCGTTCCCGACCGTGCAGCCCGAACCCTTCGATGCCAAGGCGATGGACGCGCTGGATGCGGAAATCCGCTCGGTATTCCGGCGCGGCGAGTACCTGAGTCCCGACCAGGTGCGCGGCAGCGCAGCCACGCTCAATGCCGCGATCCTCGAACATGGCTGGCCATCCCTGGACGAGGCGCGCGGCAAGATCGTGTTCCTGCTCGACCAGCATTCGGTGGGCCGGCACTACTTGCCCGGTCATGCGTCGTTGCGCGGCCGCGTGTGCTTCACCAATGCCATTCCCGGCGAAGACGATGCCGCCTTCACCGAGCGCAACGACGGCAGCGCCGAAGAGATCGCGCGCCTGGTGAAAGCGGGATATCTGGTGCGCACCCGCACCGATGCGGACCTGAAAGAACCGGCAAGCAACGACACCACGCGCCGCGACGGCATGCTCGCCAGCGGCGCACAGCTGCTCAGCACCGATTTCCCCGACCGCGAGCCGGCCGCTTCCGGCTACGTGGTGCGTTTCGATGGCGACGCGGCCGCGCGCTGCAATCCGCAATTCCCGAACGCACGCTGCGACGGCACCGATCTGACGCATTGAATCGGCGCCGCTCGCGCCGTTCGTACCGCACCACCTCCACACACCTGTCGCAATGGAACGCATGGGCGATGCAATCGCCTGCGCCCGCTTAGCCGGGGCCAGGGTACCCAAGCTCACCAACCGCGAGTTCTCTGCATGCCGTCCTTCCGTTCCATCAGCCGCCTGACCTACGCCATCAGTATCGCCCTGACGTTCTGCGCACCCGCCTTCGCGGAGGACGCGAGCCCACGTACCCCCACCACGCTGGACTCGGTCAACGTGCAGGCCGACCAGGCGCCCGCGCCCGGTTCGATCAACGAACAACGCCTGTCCGCCAGCGTCAACAGCGTGATGGACAAGGAGCAGATCGACGCGATTCCCTCGGCCGGCATCGCCGACGTGCTCGCGCACATGCCGGGGTTGTCGGCCTACAGCGACATGCACCTGGGCCAGGCCACCACCGGCGAGAACGCCTACGTCAGCATCCGCGGCATGGACGCCAGCTACAACGCCTACACCCTCAACGGCTTCGGCATGCCCGAAACCGATTCGTCGACCCGTGCGATCTCGTTGAACATGCTGGCCCCGTTCGGCATCCAGTCGGTGCAGGTGTCCAAGGCGCCGACGCCGGACATGCCCGGCGACGCGATCGGTGGCGCGATCGATATGCGCACCCCCAGCGCGTTCGACTTCAACGGCGATTTCTACGGCAAGACCACCGCGCAGGGCCAGTTCAACGCGCTGGCCTCGGACCTGGGCGGCAAGGACAAGGGCGGCACGCTGCAACAGGAACTGGCCTGGAAGTTCGGCGACAACCAGGCCTTCGGCCTCTACGTCGCCGCTTACTACGGCAAGAACAACAACATGGCGCAGGCGCCGGCGCCCAACAGCAAATACGTCCCGGTCGATCCGGCGCAGGCCAATGCCGTCGATCTGCGCGACGTGGGGCCATTGGTCAGCACCCGCTACAAGTACAGCGTCTACACCAGCCAGATCGAGCGCTATGGCGCCAATCTCGCGTTCGACTGGCAGGGCGAGCACAGCAAGCTGTACGCCCGCGCCATCTACGGCAGTTACGATGTCAGCGGGCAGCAGGACCAGTCCAGCGCGCGCCTGGAAACCTATTTGAACCAGCCCACGGCGGTGCGCGGCGGCTACTTCAACACGCACGACATCGGCGAAAAACTGGCCACGCTGCAACTGGGCGGCACGACCACGCTGGACCGCCTGCAATTCGACTACGGCACCTCGTTCGGCCGCGGCACCCGCAGCCGGCCGGACTACGTCTCGGCCAGCCTGTACGGCTTCACCCCCGGCAGCTTCGCCTTCGACCTCAGCGATCCGACCTATCCGGGCATCGGCCCCAGCTCCGACGCGCTGAAGAATTACTTCTACAACCTGGACTCGTCCTTGCTGTGGAAGGTGCAGGGCCATGATGCCGGCAGCCACGACAACCGGATCAATGCGCATACCGACATCACCTACCGGGTGGACGACAGCGTGCTGGACAGCGTCAAGGTCGGGCTGTCGGCCGACCACGCCGACCGCGGCGCCTACGACCATCCGTTCTTCCACAAGGACGGCAACTTCGTCTCCAACGGCCCCTACTTCGGCGGCCCCAACTACGCCTTCCCCACCGCCGGCGGCCCGCCGCTGAGCGCGATCCCGGGGCGGGTGACCTACGGCGCCTTCGATGGCCACTATGCCGGCCCGTTCAAGATCCTGGACCGCAGCTGGATGCTGGCGCAGGCCGTGCCCTACAAGTACATCGACGATCCCAAGGGCGCCGGCGTCTACACCGCCAACGACTACAACGCCAACACCACCTCCAGCACCGAAGCGATCTATTCCGGCTATGCGATGGCCACGCTGCACGTCGGCGAGGTGACCGTGCTGCCCGGTGTGCGCTACGAACTGACCCGCTACTCGGCCGATTCCTGGCAATCCAGCGGCGATGGCGTCAATGGCCAGTTCGTCGGCAACGGCCGCACCTACGGCGAGGTGCTGCCGGGCATCAGCCTCAACTATCGCCCGGACGACCTCACCGTCTACCGCGCCTCGCTGCGGCGCAGCTTCAGCCGCCCGGCGTTCGGCCTGATTTCCGGCGAGACGGTCTACACCATCGACCCCAACAACACGGTCATCGGCATTTCCAAGCCCAATCCCGACCTCAATCCGAGCAAGGCCGACAACGCCGACCTGTCCGCGGAGTTCTACGACGCCCACGGCGGCGTGCTCAGCGCGGCGGCCTACTACAAGCGCATCACCGGCTTCGTCTACACCTCGCAGTCGGCCACCAGCAACGACAACACGCTCGGCGGCCTGGTTCCCACCGGCACCACGTTCGAGAACGGCGTGCCGGTGACCATGCCGCAGAACGGCGGCACCGCCAAGCTCTACGGCGTGGAGTTGGCGCTGAGCAAGCGCCTGCAGGATCTGCCCGGTTTCTGGGGCAATTTCGGCGCCACCGCCAACCTCACCCTGCAGCACAGCTCGGCCGACAGCAAGCGCGCCGACCAGCCGGAAAACACCTGGTTGCCGCGCGCACCGGAGCGCATCTACAACCTGGACCTGTTCTACGACGACACCAAGCTGCGTGCGGACCTGAGCTACAACTACACCGGCCTGCAACTGCTCGGCCTGACCAGCGACCGACTCAACTACTACCTGCAGCCGGTGAAGTCGCTGGACTTGAACGCCACCTACCACCTGCCGCACGGCATCGACGTGGGCGTGTCGGCCAAGAACCTGCTCAATGCGGCCACGTTCTACGAGACCCAGGGCAAGTCCACGCGCTACATGGCCTACGATCCCGGCGCCGACGGCGCCTATGTCGAGACCGGCCGGGTGTACATGCTGACGCTGGGCTACACCTACTGAGCGCTGCCTGCCTCCGGCGTATCGCGCCGGAGGCCTCGCGCCTTCGATCTCGAAGGCGACGGATGCGCGGCCCGGCAGTGCCGGCCGCGCTTCGGTCAGCGGACAGCCAGTCATTTCACGCTGGCTAGTCGCGGCGCTTAGGCATGGTGGCGGGAATTCATGCCGGAGTCGCCGATGTCCCGCCTATCGCTTCCACTTACCTGCCTTGCCGTGCTGCTCGCAAGCGCAGTCGGCAACGCATCGGCGCAACCGCCCGCCAAGGCCGCGGCCTCCAGCGCAGCCCCGGACAGCGGCGAGCGTTCGCCGCTGCACGCGCAAGTGCTGCTGGACCGCGCGCACTTCTCCCCGGGCGAGATCGACGGCCAGCCAGGCTCCAACCAGCGCCGCGCCGTCTCCGGCTTCCAGCAGGCGCGCGGGCTGACCGCAAACGGCGAACTCGACGACGCCACCTGGCAGGCGCTGGCGCAGGACGCCGCGCCCGCGCTGGTCGCCTACACGCTCACCGCCGAGGACGTCGCCGGCCCGTTCCCCAAGATTCCCGAGGACACCGCGGAGAAAGCCAAGCTGCCGGCGCTGGGCTACGAATCGGTGGAAGAGCGTCTGGGCGAACGCTTCCACTCCGCGCCTGCGCTGTTGCGCGCGCTCAACCCGTCGGTCGACTTCAGCCAGGCCGGCGGCAGCGTGCAGGTGCCGAACGTGCTCGGCACCGCCGCGCTGCCGAAGGCGGCCAAGCTGGTGGTCGACAAATCCGACTCCACCGTGCGCCTGCTCGACGCCGGCGGCGCGATCCTGGCCCAGTTCCCCGCATCCACCGGCAGCGAGCACGACCCGCTGCCGATCGGCGATTGGAAGATCAAGGGCGTGGTGCGGCAGCCGACCTTCCACTACAACCCCAAGCTGTTCTGGGACGCCGACAAGTCCGACAAGAAGGCCACACTGGCCGCAGGCCCGAACAATCCGGTCGGCGAGGTGTGGATCGATCTGTCCAAGGACCACTACGGCCTGCATGGCACGCCGGATCCGGCGCGGGTCGGCAAGGCGCAATCGCATGGCTGCGTGCGCCTGACCAACTGGGATGCGCTGACCGTGGCCGCTGCGGTGAACGCATCGGTGCCGGTGACGATGCAGGAGTGAGCGGATGAAGACCCTGCTCAGCCTGGCGGCGCTGGTGATGGCGGTAGCGCTCGGCTACTGGGTGCTGCGCGCCGGCGTGCAGGTGCGCCCCAGCGCTGCCCATGCCGACGATGCGGCGGCCACGCCGGCGATGTCGCCCGCCGCAGCGCCGGCAACGGCGCCGGCGCAGCGGGAGGCGCTTACCCTGGTGCCTGCCCCCGTGGCGACGGACGCCGCACCGGCGGCGCAGCCTGCCGCGGCCGCAGAGGCCCCCGCGGCTGCGCCGGCGAACGCTTCCGATGACCTGCTGATCCCGGTACAAGGCGTGCGCCGCGACCAGTTGCAGGACACCTTCACCGACGCGCGCAGCCAGGGCCGCCGCCACGACGCGATCGACATCCTGGCGCCGGCCGGCACGCCGGTGCTGGCGGTAGCCGACGGCAGCGTGGAGAAGCTGTTCGACAGCGAACGCGGCGGCCTCACCGTGTACCAGTTCGAACCCAGCGGCCGCTACGCCTACTATTACGCGCACCTGCAGCGCTACGCGGATGGACTGGCGGAGAAACAGACGATCCGCCGCGGCCAGGTGCTCGGCTATGTCGGCAGCACCGGCAATGCCGATCCCGGCGCGCCGCACCTGCATTTCGAGATCCACCGGCTGGGCCCGGAAAAGCAGTGGTGGAAGGGCGAATCGCTCAATCCGTATCCGCTGCTGCGCGGCGAGCAGCGGTTGTAGGCGCAGGCGCGGCCTGAAGTTGCGTCTCCACAGGCTGCGCGAGCGCAGGCACGTCCGCATCGTGTCTGGATCCGCCGATGGCCGAACGCCTTGAAACGCAGGCCTCCGCCCCACCGACGCTTGCCTGCGCAGCCGCTCCCGCAGTACGCCCACGCAAGGCGCTCTGCGCCATTGCCGGCGGCAATCGAAAAACCGCAGCTTGAACCGCACCGGACCGGTGAGCCGGCTTTCGGGCCGCCGCCGGGGTCGCCGGCCGGCCCGCCATGTCATTCGCGTGTAAAATTCCCGGTTTTACCCAGAAGCAATGGCGAAAGCTCTTCCACGGCCGCCTGTCCCGGGCCCGGCGTTCATTCGCCTCCTCGCACGTCTCACCGACGCCGACATCGCGCCGTCCAGCCCCGCGCTGGCCGACCGGCTCGGCCAATGGATCGACTGGACGCGTGCCGTGGCCGTGTCCAGGGCGCTGGACGGCAGGCCGACCGCCATCGACGCCGACGCGCCGTTCGAGGGCGTCGACGCACACGAGTGCGCGCGCGTGCGCAGCGCGCTGGAGGAGGCGATTTCCAGCGACACCGCCGCGGACGCCGGCAAGCAAGGCCCCCGGCCTGGCCACGCCGCCGACGCGAACGCGCCGCTCGACTATGCGCCGTTCCGCCAGCGCTACCTGGCGCTGCAGCGCTCGATGCTGACCGCGACCGGCCGCCTGCGTGGCCAGCTGCGCGACACACTGGCGCGCACGTCGGCCGACATGGCGCGGCTGGCGGACGTGGATGCGGTCATGGAGCTGACCCTGAGTCCGCGCGAACAGACCCTGCTGGCGGCCGTGCCGGCGCTGCTGCAACAGCATTTCGAACGCCTGCGCGACACCGAGCCCGCCGCGGCGGCCGATACGCACACGGCGGACACCGCTCAGGCACCGACCGCCAACGCCTGGCTGGACGTGTTCCGCCAGGACATGCGCAACGTGCTGCGCGCCGAGCTGGACGTCCGCTTCCATCCCATCGACGCGCTGCTCGCAGCGCTGCGCCCCCGCTGACCGAGACATCATGTTCAAGAACTTCTTCAATTCCGTCGTGTTCCTGGCCGGCCTCGCCGCCGTGTGCTGGATCGGCGTGGGCTACCTCGGCAACAATCCGCTAGGCGTCTCCTTCGCGCTGCTGATCGGCGCGTGCTACGTGGCCGGCGCGCTGGAGCTGTACCGCTACCAGCAGGCCACGGTCACGCTGGTCCATGCCGTGGACGACGCGGAGGCGGCGCGGTCCGACCTGGGCGGCTGGCTGCAACGCCTGGATCCGAGCCTGCGCAACGCGGTGCGCCTGCGCATCGACGGCGAGCGCGTGGCCTTGCCGGCGCCGGGGCTGACCCCGTACCTGGTCGGCCTGCTGGTCCTGCTGGGCATGCTCGGCACCTTCCTGGGCATGATGGCGACCCTGCGCGGTACCGGCCTGGCGCTGGAAAGCGCGACCGACCTGCAGGCCATCCGCGACTCGCTGGCCGCACCGGTCAAGGGCCTGGGCTTCGCGTTCGGCACCTCCATCGCCGGCGTGGCCAGCTCGGCGATGCTCGGCTTGCTCGCCGCACTTTGCCGGCGCGAGCGGCTGCAGGCGGTGCAAGCGCTCGACCTGGCCATCGCGACCACGCTGCACGTCCATTCGCAGGCGTTCCAGCGCAGCGAAGCGTTCAAGCTGCTGCAGCGGCAGACCGAATTGATGCCGGCCTTGATCGACCGGCTGCAGGCGATGGCAGCCGGCATCGAGCAACAGGGCGCGGCCAGCGGCGAACGCCTGGCCAGCAACCAGGACGCCTTCCACGCCAGGACCGAGGCCGCCTACACGCGCCTGGCCGGCGCGGTGGAGCAGTCGCTGCAGGCCGGCGTCGCGGAGAACGCGCGCGCGCTCGGCGCGGCACTGCAGCCGGTGATGCAGGCCACCCTGGACGGTCTGGCGCGCGAAACCGCCACGCTGCACGAGCACGTCGGCCAGGCCGTGCAGCGCCAGCTGGACGGCCTGGCCAGCGGCTTCGAGAACGCCGCCGCGCGCGCCGCACAGGCGTGGGATGCCGCACTGGCCGGCCAGCGCGATACCAACCAGGCGCTGGTCCAGGATCTGCGCAGCGCGCTGGAAGGCTTCGGCGACAGCTTCGCGACGCGCTCGAACGGCGTGCTGGATGCCGTGTCGGCGCGCCTGGACGCCACTGCGGATGGCGCCAAGCAGGCCTGGAACGATGCGCTGTCGCGCCAGCAAGAGATCAACGCGCAATTGGCGGAGCGCAACGCGCAGGCGCTGGATGCCATCTCGGTGCGCCTGGATGCCACGGCGGATGGCGCCAAGCAGGCCTGGAGCGATGCGCTGTCGCGCCAGGAAGCGATCAACGCGCAGTTGGCGGAACGTAACGCACAGGCGCTGGACGCGATCTCGGTACGCCTCGACGCCACCGCCGATGGCGCCAAGCAGGCCTGGGGCGATGCGCTGTCGCGCCAGGAGGACGTCAACGCCGCCCTGGCCAAGCGCAACGCGCAGGCGCTGGACGCGGCCGCGGCGACGCTGGAGCAACGCGCGGCGGCGCTGGTCGAGGCCATGCAGCATTCCCACGAACAATCGCAGGACGCGCTGCAAGCGCGCGACCACGCGCGCCTGGCCACGTGGACCGACACGTTCGCCGCGATGGTCGCCGGCTTGAACGCGGACTGGGAGCGCAACGGCGAGCGCATCGCGCAGCGCCAGCAGGACATCTGCGACACCCTCGAACGCACCGCAGGCGCGATCGCGGCGCAGACCCAGGCGCATGCCAGCGAGACCATCGCCGAGATCTCGCGCCTGGTGCAGACCGCCTCGGAAGCGCCCAAGGCCGCCGCCGATGTCGTCGCCGAACTGCGCCAGAAACTCTCCGAGAGCATGGTCCGCGACACCGCCATGCTGGAAGAGCGCAGCCGCCTGCTGGACACGCTGCACACCTTGCTCGACGCGGTGAACCACGCCTCCACCGAGCAACGTACCGCGGTGGACGCCCTGGTCACCACCTCGGCCGACCTGCTCGAACGCGTCGGCACCCGCTTCACCGACCACATCGAAGCGGAGACCGGCAAGCTCGAATCGGTCGCCGCGCAGGTCGCGGTCGGGGCCACCGAGGTGGCGAGTCTGGGTGATGCATTCGGCGGCGCGGTGGAGGCGTTCGGGCAATCGAACGCGGCACTGCTGGAGCGCCTGCAGGGCATCGAGCAGGCGCTGGACAAGTCGCTCGCGCGCAGCGACGAGCAACTGGCCTATTACGTGGCCCAGGCGCGCGAAGTCATCGACCTGAGCATGCTGTCGCAGAAGCAGATCATCGAGGAATTGCGCCAGCTGCCCGGCCAGCACGCCGACGGCGGGGCCGAAGCGGCATGAGCGACGAGCTGGAAATCGACGCCGAATCAGGCGCGCCGATCTGGGCCGTGTTCGGCGACCTGATGTCGGTGTTGCTGGGTGCGTTCGTGCTGATCCTGATCGGCGTGATCGGCGTGCAACTGCAGCTGTCGAACAAGTTGGACGAGGAAGTCCGGCAACGGCAGGCCGAGGCGCGGCAACGCAAGACCCTGGAACAGGCGCTGGCCGCGCCGCTGGCGGCAGGCCGGGTGACCCTGGTCGATGGCCGCATCGGCATCCGCGGCAGCGTGCTGTTCGCGCTCAATTCCGACCAGTTGCAGCCGGAGGGACGCGAGGTGCTCAAGAGCCTGGCCGCGCCGCTGGCCGGTTACCTCAAGGCGCGCGGCGAGATCCTGATGGTCAGCGGCTTCACCGACGACCGCCAGGTGCGCGACAGCAACCGCCAATTCGCCGACAACTGGGAACTGTCGGCGCAGCGCGCGCTGACCGTGACCCGTGCGCTGATCGACGAAGGCGTGCCGGCCGACGCGGTGTTCGCCGCCGCGTTCGGCGCGCAGCAACCGGTCAGCCCGAACACCGACGAAGCCGGACGCGCCAGCAACCGGCGCGTGGAAATGGCGCCGCTGCCGAAGCTGTCCACCTCTGCCGCGCGAGCGCATGCGCGATAACGCGACATCCGCGAGCGAATTGCTCGGCGCATGGCGGCAGCGACACGCCGAGCGCATGGATCCGCTGCGCTTCCGCTTCATCGAAGCGCTGGCGCGGCGCGTCGATGCGCATCATGGCCAAGCGCGGCGCCTGCTCGAGCAGAAACTGTCCGTGCTGCTCGACGCCTATGCCGCGGACCTGGCCAGGATGTCGGCCGCGACGACCGCCGACGTCGATGCCCATGACGCTATCGATACCGACAGCGAGGCTGTCGCCGTCGCCGTCGTCGCCGATGCCGCGACCGCGCGCAGCCCGCTCGGCGAACTGCTGCAGCGGTTCGCCGGCGGCACCGCGCATGACGCGCATGACGCGAATCACGCGAGTAGCGCGAGTGGCGCGGCAAATGCCATGCCGCCGCAGCCTGCGCAGCCACTGCCCGCACTCGATGATGCGCGCAGACTGTGGACCGAGTTGCGCAGCCGCAGCCAGCTGCGGCAATCGCTGCAGCATGCCCCTGCCGATGCCGGCCCGCTGAATTCCGGCGTGCTGGTGCACCGCGCGCTGGCGCTGATGCGCACCCTGTCGCCGGGCTATCTGCAGCATTTCCTGGCCTACGTCGACGCGCTGTCGTGGCTGCAGCAGATGCACGACCATGACGTTCTCGCGACGCAACAGAAGCCCGGCGGCGCCATCGGCAAGAAGCCGACGCGCGGCAAGCCGCGCAAGCGCAGCTGAAACGCGGCCGCGCCCGATTGGCGCATAGATCCCTTGTAGGAGCGGCTTTAGCCGCGACCCGCGTTACCGACAATGCCTGTCGCGGCTAAAGCCGCTCCTACAGAAGCCGCGCCACTACACCGCGACAACGCAAGCACGCACACAAGAAAAAGGTCGGCTGCGCCGGCCTTTTCCGTACCGCGGAAGACGCCGCGTTACAACGCCTTCGCCGCCGCGACCACGTGCTCGGCGGTGATCTCGAAGTACTTGTACAGCTCGTCGGCCGGTGCAGAGGCGCCGAACGTGTCGATGCCGACCACCGCACCGTCCAGGCCCACGTACTTGCGCCAGAAACCGGTGACGCCGGCTTCCACCGCCACGCGCTTGCGCACCGCGTTCGGCAGCACCGATTCGCGATAGGCCGCGTCCTGGCGGTCGAACACGTCGGTCGAGGGCATCGACACCACGCGAGTCTTCAGGCCCGCGGCATCCAGCACCTTCTTCGCCTCAACGGCCAGGCCCACTTCCGAACCGGTGCCGATCAGGATCACGTCCGGCGCGCCGCCCTCGGCATCGGCCAGCACGTAGCCGCCGCGTTCGATCTGCTTGATCTGCGTGTCGCTGCGCGCCTGGAACGGCAGGTTCTGGCGGCTGAACACCAGGCAGCTCGGGCCGTCCTGGCGGGTGATCGCGGCCTTCCAGCTCACCGCCGACTCGACGGTGTCGCACGGGCGCCACACGTCGTTGTTGGGGATGTAGCGCAGCGAGGCCAGGTGTTCCACCGGCTGATGGGTCGGGCCGTCTTCGCCCAGGCCGATCGAATCGTGGGTGTAGACGTGGATCGCATGCGCCGGGTTCAACGCGCTCATGCGCACGCCGTTGCGCGCGTAGTCGCTGAACACCAGGAAGGTGGCGTCGAACGGGATGAAGCCGCCGTGCAGCGCAAGACCATTGGCAATCGCGGTCATGCCGAACTCGCGCACGCCGTAGTACACGTAGTTGGCGTTCGGGTCGTCGGTGGCGACCGACTTGCTGGCCTTCCACAGGGTCAGGTTGGAATGCGCCAGGTCGGCCGAGCCGCCGACCAGTTCCGGCAGCAGCGGCGCGAACGCCTCGATCGCCATCTGCGAGGCCTTGCGCGAGGCGATGGTCTGCGCTTCGCTCGCCTGCTTGGCGATGTAGGCGTCGGCCTGGGCGATGAAGTCCTCCGGCAGTTCGCCGTGCGAACGGCGGGTCAGCTCCGCGGCTTCGGCCGGGAACTGCTTGGCGTACTTGTCGAACGCCTGCTCCCACTCGGCCTGGCGCAGCGTGCCGGCGCCACCGGCGCGCCAGCCGTCGTAGATCTCCTGCGGGATCTCGAACGGGCCGTACGGCCAGTCCAGCGCCTTGCGCGCGCCTTCCAGTTCGTCCTTGCCCAGCGGCGCGCCGTGCGAGGATTCCTTGCCGGCCTTGCTCGGCGCACCGAAGCCGATGGTGGTGCGGCAGCAGATCAGGGTCGGCTTGTCGCTCTCGCCGATGGCGGCCTCGATCGCGGCCTTGATCGCGTCGGCATCCTGGCCGTCGACATCGCGCAGCACGTGCCAGCCATAGGCCTCGAACCGCGCCGGGGTGTTGTCGCTGAACCAGCCGGCGGTGTTGCCGTCGATGGAGATATGGTTGTTGTCCCAGAACGCGACCAGTTTGCCCAGGCCCCAGGTGCCGGCCAGCGAGGCGGCTTCGTGCGAGATGCCTTCCATCATGCAGCCGTCGCCCATGAACACCCAGGTGCGGTGGTCGACGATCTGGTGCTCGGGGCGGTTGTAGCGCTGCGCCAGCAGCTTCTCGGCCAGCGCGAAACCGACCGCGTTGGCGAAGCCCTGGCCGAGCGGGCCGGTGGTGGTCTCCACCCCGGGGGTCTCGCTGCGCTCGGGGTGGCCGGCGGTCTTGCTGTGAAGCTGGCGGAAACGCTTCAGCTGCTCCAGCGGCAGGTCGTAGCCGGACAGGTGCAGCAGCGCGTACTGCAGCATCGAACCGTGGCCGTTGGAGAGCACGAAGCGGTCGCGGTTGAACCACTTCGGATTGTTCGGATTGTGGCTGAGGAAGTCGTTCCACAGCACTTCGGCGATGTCGGCCATGCCCATCGGCATGCCGGGATGGCCGGACTTGGCGGCCTCGACCGCATCGGCGGCGAGGAAGCGGATCGCGTTGGCGAGCTGGCGGCGAGTAGGCGTGGTCATGTGAGTTCTATTGGACAGGGAACGGGCGCGGGGGCGTCGGGTCCACCATTGTCCCACAGCCCGAAGCGCAGGACAGTCACCGGACCTGGACGCGCGACGGCGGCGGCCTCGGACGCCGCCGCACTAGGCCGATCAGCCGATTGCAGCCGCCCGTGGCGCGGCGTCGTTGCCTTCGCCCTTCGCCACCAGGGTGGTCAGCGCCAGGTCGCCGGTCACGTTCAGCGCCGTGCGGCACATGTCCAGGAAATGGTTGACGCCCAGGATCATGCCGATGCCAACCGGGTCCACCCCGACCATCGCGCAGATCAGCGCCACCACCGGCAGCGAGCCGGACGGCACGCCGGCGGTGCCGATGCCGCCGAGGATGCACACCAGCATCACCATGAACTGCTGCGCGATGCTCAGCTCCACGCCGAAGAACTGGGCGAGGAAGATCACGGTGACGCCCTCGAACAGCGCGGTGCCGTTCTGGTTGGCAGTGGCGCCGACGGTCAGCACGAAGCGCGACACCTTGCTCGGCAGGCCCATCTCGTCGGCCACGCGCAGCGCGGTGGGCAAGGTGGCGTTGCTGGAGGCGGTGGAGAACGCCATCACCGTGGCCTCGCGGGTGGCGCGGAAGAACGCCAGCGGCGAGCGCCCGGCCAACTTCACCGCCAGCCCGTAGGTCACCACCATGTGCAGGCCCAGCGCCAGCACCACCACGCCGACGTAGGCACCGAGGCGGATCAACAGTTCGAAGCCGAACAGCGCCGCCAGGTTGAACATGAAGCAGGCCACCGCGTACGGCGCCAGGCGGATCACCAGCCCGATCAGGGTCATCGAGATCTCGAACACGCCTTCGATGCCGCGCCGCAGCGTCGCCACCTTGGCGTCGTCGCTGAGCACCATGCCCACGCCGAACATCACCGCGAAGAACATCAGCGACAGGATCGCGCCGTTGCTGGAGGCGGCGGCGACCACGTTGTCGGGCACGATCGACAGCAGCATGTCCATCCCGCGCGGCTGCTGCTTGCTCTGGTCGACGATCTGCGCGGCACGCTCCGCGTTCTGCTGCAGCAGTTGCTGCGCCAGTGCGTGGTCCACGCCGATGCCCGGCTTGAGCACGTTGACCAGCACCAGCCCGAGCAGCACGGCGATGCCGGACAGCACCACCGTATAGCCGAGCGTCTTCCAGCCGATCCGGCCCAGCGCGCGGATGTCGCCCATCTCGGAAATGCCCATCACCAGCGCCGAGAACAGCAGCGGCACGATCAGCATGAAGATCAGGCTGAGGAACAGCTTGGACAACGGCGTGGTCAGGTACGTGGTCAACGCCTGCACCCAGGCCGCATCGCCGCCCACGCTCATGTGCACGGCCAGGCCGAACACCAGCCCGAAAGCGAAGCCGATCGCCATTTTCCAATGCAAAGGCATGCCGGTCTTGGCCTTCACGGGGGTGTCGGTCATGGTGTGTGCCTTGCAGGAAAGAACCGCGAGCTTAACAAACCCGCACCGGTGGCCCGCAAGCGTGCGCGGGCGGCGAGCGAGGCGCGCACAGGCGCGGTGGCATGCCGATCCGTGCCCTAGAGCGTGGTCACGTCGTCCACCACGCAGAAATGCGCGATGCCGACCGGCCTCACCATCCCGCTCTTGCCGCGTCGATCTTCCGCGCAGCCCCGCGCTCTACCGTCACACGCAGTGCTTCGCGCCGAAGGCATGCCGGTAACGTGGCGCGTAGTTGGCCTGGACGCACGATAACCGCGCCTGCCGCTGGACCCGCGGCGCCGTCCGCGCTCGCTGCCGAACTACATCCACTACGCGTCCTGCATCGTCCAGCAGACATTCGCCGAGAACTCGCGCAACCTGTGCAAGCGCAGGGCGTACCTCTTTGGGAGCAGGTCGCAGCGAGGCGATTCGACGTAATTCCTCGATCGCAGCGACCATCGCTGGAGGCGCAGCCGGCGATCAGCAGTGCATCGCACATGCCGCCAACCGTGCCCCGTACGCAGAGATGCGGCCATAGCTGGGCGTATCGGCCATGCTGCAACTAGAAACTGGCACACGGCTTGGAATAATTGGCAGCCGAATCTTTTTATTGTGCCGGAAATCTTATTTCCGGCATTGCTGGATAGCTAAATTGAAGCGCGGGGACAGCACTGGAATCAGTCCCCTCGAGCATTTCGCTCGACGCCAATATCGGCACAAAGAAAGGAAACCCATGAAGAAGACTCTGTTCGCCCTGACGTTGGCTACCGCCGCCTTGACTGGCACAGCAACGACGGCGAAGGCCGAGAATGAAATCTGGCAACGCGCATCCGGTACCGAGTGGGCAGGCGGGTTGGCGGGCAAGGCGCACCAACCCAAGGGCTACTATCTATTCAATGAAGGTCACGGCAGCGCGGTGGACTTTCCGCTGCACGCACTGTGGGACGTGAATGCCTTCACTCAGGCCGGCGCACCTGTACAAGCGGCGAATCAAGCCAGCTTCAATGCCACCCACTATGGCAGTACGAGCTTCAACATGGGAGGAGGCAAGGCGGGCGTATTCTTGAATACCTACGCGCATGACGGCGCTGTCGACTACAAGATGGACGGCGCATTCGGGGGCTCGCTGGACAACAACCAGATCCACAACTGGTCCTTTGGACCCAATAGTCGAGTGTGCTTTGCGGCGCGGCACAAGGTGACCTACTTCTCCGGAGAGAGCGACCCCAAGGTGCAAAGCTACTTTTCGGTCTTCATCCAGGACACCAGGCTGGGCAAGAACATCAACTTGACGATCAAACTTTGGGCCAACCGGAACGAAGGCACCGGTGAAGGCTGGGGCAACGCCGAAGTAGGCCGCTACATGTATTCGCTGGCCAAGGAGAATGGTCTATTCACGACGAAAGCGCCTGGTTCGGACGATTCCGTCATCGGCCGGGTCCCGCTCAACGAAGAGCGTTTCTACCACACCTGCATCACCCGTCAAAACCTCGCGAACATGGTCCAGGCTTACAACGAAGGCCTGCCGGAACAGCTGAAAGCCAGCTGGGATTTGAACGATTACCGGGTGGACGGGGTATTTGCCCAGACCGAGGCCATGGACCTGCGGCACATCGCAGCCGGCAATGATCCCAACACTTGGGTGCTGGGGCCAGTCAGGCAGGAAGGCATGCTGAAAGTGGGTGTTCTTTGGTCGGACCATTCGGTCATCACCCGGTATTGAAATTTGGCGCCTTGCCCTACCGTAGCTGATGAGCGCGCCTTGCCGCTTACAAGCCATCAACGCTCGCATCCGGCATAGACGCAGGACGTCGGATCGAGGCAATGGCCGACAACAGCCATGTTCGAATCATCTCCTTGGACGCGGACGGGCGGTGCCGGCGAGACCGGCCCGCCCTCCAAGGCGAACAGCCGCTGCGCCGTATCAGACTTCAACGTGGGCGGTGCCGGTGAAGAAGCCGAACCCCGGCAGCAGCGTCGGCTGCGGGGGCGATGCCGAAGCACGGCTAACGCACGGCGTCGCGCGCGGCCCCGCAGCACCGCGGACGGGCGCACGTGACTGGCCAGCACATGGCGTGGGATGGGGTCTGCGGACGGTGGCAGCACGCGAGCGGCCGGCGGACCAGAGCGCATCCACCGCCGCTGTGCCCAGGGCCGTTAGCGGGGCGCTTGCATAGCGGTCGTAGTTGCCGCGTACCAGCGCCATCTCGGCCGTGGCGTGCCGCACGAGGCGGCGAGCGCAGGCGCGAGACTGGCGCCCGTGCCGCGGCGGCATGCGGGAAATCACCGACACCAACGTCGCCGGGCGCCAAGGCGTGCAGCCAGGCGCTACCTCGCGCCAGATTATCTTGTCCGCGAGAAACGCCTTACGCGTCGCGCGGATACAGCGGCGGCAGCTCGTCCTTGCCATGCTTGCGCGGCGTATCGCGCCAACGCGGCCCGGCCCAGAACGCCTGGCGCAGCGCGGCGCGCGCGCCGGGCACATCGCCGGCACCGCCCCAGCGCGCGCGTTGCAGGCGCAGCACCGCTTCGCGTTGCGCGGGATCGTCCAGGCGGGTCAGCAGGGCATCGAGGTCGGCGACGCCGGCCTGCGCGCACAGGATCGCGGCGACCTCGTCCAGGCCGCCGGCATCCAGCGCCTTGCGCAGGTCGGGCAGGCCGTAGCGCGCGCGTGGCGCAGCCCCCACCGCAGCCGGCGCAGCGTATGCGCCGGCCGGTGCAGGCGCACCGCGGTTGCGGCCGCGGCGCCAAGCCCACACCAGCGTCGCCAGCCACAGCAGCGCGAACAGCGCGGCGAGCGCCATCCATAGCGGCAACGACCCGCGCCATCCGGACACTGCGTGAGTCGGCGTCACCGCATTGCCGGCCGGCGCCGTGTCCACGCTCGGCGCCGCTGCGCTGGCCGGCGCCGCAGGCGCAGCGGGTGCGGCACGCCCGGGCAGCACCTGCAGGTCCAGATCGGGCAAGCTGGCCTCGCGCGCGCTGCCGGCCGCCACGTCCCACCACGGCACGCGCAGCCCGCTGACCCGCAACGGCCCCGCGGTTTGCGGCACGATCGAGTAGCGCCGGGTGATCTTCAGTTGCGGGCTGCCGTCGACGAACTTCTCATCGAACTGCGGCGGCTCGGCGAACACCTGCGCGCCATCCACACTTGGCGTCGGCAGCTCCGGAAACTGCGCCTGGGTGGCGCCGCGCGCGCTGGCCTCGACCACGATGTCGGCCGCCTCGCCCACCGCCGCACGCTGCGGCGTGGCGGTGTAGCGCAGGCGCAGGTCGTGCAGCGGCAGCCACGGCTGCGGCGCATTGGCCGGTTGCGCGCGCACCTGCAGGGTCTGCGCCGCACTGCGCGCGCTGAGGTCGCCGCCGCGGCCGAAATAATCGTCGAAGAAGCCGCTGGGGCCGCGGCCGCGGAAGCGCGCGCCGGGCAGCGTCAACGGCCCGCTGCGCTCGGGCACCAGCAGGTAGCGGCGCTCGACGATGGTGAACATGCGTCCGTCGATTTCGCGCCGGCTCTGCACATCGTCGCCGATGCGCTGCAGCGCGGCGCCGGCCGGCGGATCCAGATCCAGTTCGCCCGAGGTCAGCGGCACGCCCAGGTACAGCCGCACCACCACGCCCACGCTCTGCTGCACATACGGCTGCGCGTCGTCGGCCACGGTCTGCACGAACACGTCGGCATTGCCGAGTTGCGCCGGATCGCCGGCGCGGGTGCTGCCGGCCGGCGCCGGCGCGGCCGCGGCGACCTGCAGCCGCAGCGGCGCGGTGCGCTCGTTGCCCACCCGCAACGACGGGATGTCGATCGTGCCGGTGTCGCGCGGGGTCAGCGCCACGCCGAACAGCGACTTGGCGATGACCTGGCCGTTGACCATCTGCATCTGCCGGCTGTTGACCTCGTCGCTGAGCGCGAACTGCGCGCGCAGCGGCGCGTACTCCGGCGCCGCCAGGCCCTGGTCGGTCTCGATGTTGAGGGTGACGCTCTCGCCGGCGCCGATGCTGTCGCGGTCCAGCCAGGCACGGGTGGCGGCCGTGGCCGGCAGCGTCAGCGCGGTCAGCAGCAACGCTGCCCACACCGTCAGCAGTGCCGATCGCATCCGCATCGCGGACACGCCCCCGCGCCAGCGGCGTTGCTTGCGTTCGATCATGGTCCTTCCCGCTGCCTGCGTTCGTGTTCGAGCTTGAATTTGGCGCGCAGCAGGTTGCCCGGATCGTCCGGCACCCGCCGCAGCCATGCCTCCACCGCCTGGCGCTGTTCGCGCTGCTGCGGGGTTTCCGCGGCAGCGGCGGCAGCGCGTGCGGCCGCCTCCTTGCCTGCCGCGCCCTGCTGCGCCATCGCCTGTTGCATCTGCTGGCGCTGCGCCGCGTCGGCCTGCTGCTGCGCCTGCGCATCGCCCGGCTTCGGTGGTCCCGGCGGCGACGCATCCTTCTGCTTGGTCCCCGCCTGCGACTGCGCATTCTTCTGCCCTGGCTGGCCTTGCGCATCCGCCGGCGCCGGCGCCTTGGCCTGCGACGGGTCCTGGCCCTTGGGCGCGCCGCCGGCGCCCGATTGCGGCTGGCCCTTCTGGTTCTGCTGCGCTTGGTCCTTGCCCTGCTGTCCCGGCTTGTTCTGCGCGGAGCCGTTTTGCCCGGACTGGCGCTTGCGCGCGGCATCGACTGCGGCGCGGTTGGCGATCGCATCGGGCATCTGCGGATGCTGCCGCAACGCCTTGTCGTAGGCGTCGATCGCCTCGTCGTAGCGGCCCTGGCGGGCCAATGCATTGCCCAGGTTGTACCAGCCCTGGTCGCTGTCGATGCCTTCGAACTGTTGCTGCGCGGCGGCGAAATCGCCCTTGCGGTAGGCCTGCACGCCCGCATCCAGGCGCTGCTGGCGCACCTGGTCGGGACGCCGCCACCAATCGCCGGCGACCGCCTCAGCCGCCGCCGCATGCGCCGGCAGCGGCATCGCCAACGGCAGCAGCAACACCAGCAGCAACGCAGCGCCACCGCGACGGCGGAACGCGAACAGGGCCAGCAGCAATAGCGGCGGCAGCAACCAGTAGCCCTGGTCCAGCCAGACCCGGCCGCTGTGCTCGCCGGCGGCTGTCGCGTCCTGCTGCTGCGCCGGTTGCAGCACGCCCAGGCCGCGCAGATCGGCATCGGTGGGCGTCAGCGCGGCGTAGCGGCCGTTGCCGGCGCTCGCCAGCGCTTGCAGCGAACCGGCATCCAGCTGCGCGTGGCCGACGCCGCCTTGACCGTCGCGATAGGCCGCGCCCTGCGCAGTTCCCACTCCCAGCACCGACACCCGGTAACCCTGCCCGGCCGCGCGCGCCGCGGCCTGCTGCGCCTGCGCGTCGGCCTGGTCGCTGAGCAGCAGGATGTCGCCGCGGGTGAACCCGGCCTGGCGCAGCAGCTGTGCCGCCCAATCGATGGCCAGGTCGCTGCGCTGTCCAGGCGCCGGCATCACCTGCGGCGACAGCGCGTCCAGGAACAGGGCGACGTTGGCCGCGTCGTCGGTCAACGGCGCCACGGTGTAAGGTTCGCCGGCGTAGGCCAGCAACGCGACTTCGCCGCCGGCACGCTCGCGCAGCAGCGTCGCCAGCTTGGCGCGCGCCTGCAGCAATCGCGACGGCGGCAGGTCGCCGGCCTCGATCCGCGGCGACAGATCCAGCGCGATCACCAGCGGCGTGCGCGACTGCCACAGCGGCTGCTGTTCCTGGCGCCAGCTCGGCCCGGACAACGCCACGACCGCGAGCACGTAGCCGAGCGCGGCCAGCCACAACCCGGACAGCGATTGCCGCCCGTCCTCCTTCGCCAGCAGGTGCGGCAGCAGGTGCGCGTCCACCGCGTGCCGCCACACGTTGCTGCGCCGGCGCCGGCGCAGCCAGCTCCAGCCCAGCACCGGCAGCAACGCCAACGCCCACAGCCACTGCGGACGCAGCAGATGCAACGCCTCCAGGAAGCCGAGCACGGCGTTCATTGCCGCCTCCACGGCCACACGAAGGCGATCAGTCCCAGCAGCAGCGCCGCGCCCAGCGGCCACGCATAACGCTCGATCCGCGGGCGCACCGCCGGACCGGCCGAACGCACCGGTTCCAGGCGCTCCAGCTCGGCATAGATCGAGACCAGTTGCTCGGTGTCGCGGGCGCGGAAGAAACGCCCGCCGGTGTCCTGCGCGATCTTGCGCAAGGTGTCCTCGTCGACCTGGTCGTCGCCACCGCCACCGGGCATCGGCAAGCCGAACAGCGAATAGCCGCCGGCACCGCCGAAGGCGATGGTGTAGACGCGAACGTGTTCGGCTTTGGCCAGTTCCGCCGCCTTGCTCGGTTCCAGCACGCCGGCGGTGTTGACGCCATCGGTCAGCACGATCAGCACCCGGTCGCCCTGCGGTTGCTCGCGCAGGCGCTTGACCGACAGCGCGATCGCGTCGCCGAGCGCGGTCTCGCGTCCGGCCAGGCCGACCACGCTGTCGCGCAACTGATCGCGCACCGTCGCCAGGTCGGCGGTCAGCGGGGTCAGCGCATACGCCTGCTGGCCGAATACCAGCAGGCCGATGCGGTCGCCGTCGCGGCGATCGAGGAAGTCGGCCAGCACCGCCTTGGCCGCGGTCAGTCGGTCCACCACGCGTCCGCCCAGGGTCATGTCCGGCTCGCTCATGCTGCCGGACAGATCCACCGCCAGCATCAGTTGCCGCGCCTGCTGCGGCGGCGAGATCGGCTCGCCCAATTGCAGCGGCCGCGCCGCCGCACCGCACAGGCAGAACCAGGCCAGCCATGTCAGCCACAGGCCGACCCGCCACAGGCCGCCGCGCGCAGCTGCAGCCGCCACCGCCTGCAGCTGCGCGCCATACGGCACGCGCAAGGCCGGCGCGTTACCGCGCTGCGCCGGCAGCAGCAGGCGCGCCAGCAGCGGCAACGGCATCGCCAGCCACATCCATGGCCAGGCGAACCCGGCGAGCAGATCGCTGAGGTTTTGCCAGTGCTGCGAGAGCGTGCCCATCGCCATCATGCGCGGCGCCCGCCCATCAGCTCGAGGAAGCGGCGCCGCGCCAGCGGCAGCAGCGCCTGCAGTTGCGCATGCTCCAGGTCGCGCCGATAGCCGCCATCGAGCAGCACGCGGCCGGGTCCCGCAGAGAAGTCCTGGCGCTTGCCGCCGTCGAGGAAGCGCAGCCATGGCTCGCCCTGCAATGCGGCCGCGGACGGGTCGCGCCGCCGCGCCGCACGGCGCAGCAGTTCCGACACCGCGGCCACTTGCGCCGGCGCAGCGCCGCTGCCGAGCGCCGCATCGAACTGGCGCTGCCAGCGGCGCAGGCGCGCGCGCCGCCAGGCCCACAGGCCGAGCGCCACACCCAGCGCCAACAACAGCGCTGCGCCGAGCAGCAACCAGCCCGGCGCCGGCGGCCACCATGGTGGCGCCGGCGGCAGATGCACATCGCGCAACGGCAGCTGTTGCGGCGTCATCGCGGCGCGCTCCCGCCGGGCACCGGCAGCAGCCAGGATTCGCTGGCCGCATCGCTGCGCAGCACGCGCACCTGCACGCCGCGGCCGGGCAGCTCGGCCGCCAGCGTTTCCAGCGGCGCGACGAATTGTTCGTGCCAGCGCTGTTGCGCGCTGGCCGCCTGCAAATCGATTTCCACCCGGCGCCCGCCGGCCCAGAACGGCAGCGCCGCCCGCGGCGGCTGCAGTTCCAGCGCGTCGGCCAACAGCAGCAACACCACATCGTTGTGCAGCGCCAACCCGGCCCAGCGCGCCGCCGGAATCGCATGCGCGCTGGCCGGATCGGCCAGCACCACCAGCCGCGAGCCCGGCCGCAGCAGCTTGGCCGCGTGTTCCAGCGCCACGCCGAGGCCGGCATCGTCCTGCGGCGGTTGCGCGTACCAGCGCGCCAGCGCGTCGAGCACGCGCAACGCGCCGCGCGGCCCGGCCGCCGGCGGTACCGGCGCCTCGCTGCGGCTGCCGCGCAAGGCGGCCAGGCGGTCGCCCTGGCGCTGTGCGGTCCACGCCGCCACCGCCCCCGCACGCGCCGCCTGCACCGACTTGAAGCGCACGCGGGTGCCGAAATACAGCGTCGGTGCGGTATCGGCCACGATCAGGCTGAGCCGCTCGCGCTCGGCCTGGAACAGCTTGGTATGGGTGCGCCCGCTGCGCGCGGTGAGCCGCCAGTCGATGTGGCGCACGTCGTCGCCGGCCACGTATTCGCGCGACTCGGCGTACTCCATGCCGCGACCGCGCAGCGCCGCCGGCGCACTGCCGCTGAGGCCATGGCGCCCGCGCCGCGGCGGCGGCACCCGCGCCACTGCCGCGCGCAGCGCCACCAACTCGGCCAGGGTCGGCCGCACGCCGTCCGCGCCGGTCGCGGCATCGGCGCGTGGCGTCTGCGGAGGCGTCACCTGCACCACCATCGTCGCTTACCCCGCCTGCGCCACGCTGCCGCGCACTGGCTGCACGGCGGCGCGATACGCCGGCGTGCTGAGGCGCTGCGGCCGCGCGGATTCGCCCTGCCGCCCGCTCAAGGCGGCGGCACCTTGTCCAGCAGCGCGGCGACCAGACGATCGCCGTCCCAGCCCTCGGCGGTGGCCTCGTAGCTGGGCAGCACGCGATGGCGCAACACGTCCGGCGCCACCGCACGCACGTCGTCCGGGGTCACGAAATCGCGTCCCGCCAGCCAGGCACGTGCGCGCGCGCAACGCTCCAGCGCGATCGAGCCGCGCGGGCTCGCGCCCCAGGCGATGCGCCGCGCCAATGCCGGGTCGTAGCCGCTGGCGTCGCGCGAGGCCAGCACCAGTTCGATCAGATAGCGCTCCAGCGGCGGCGCCATGTGCAGCGACAGCACCGCACGGCGCGCGGCGAACACGTCGTCCAGTGGCATCCGCGGCGGCGGCGCTTCGCCGTGGTCCAGGGTTTCGCGTGCGCGCTCGCGCGCCAGGCGCAGGATCTCGGCCTCGGCGGCGGCCTCCGGATAGCCGATCCGCACGTGCATCAGGAACCGGTCCAGCTGCGCTTCCGGCAGCGGGAACGTGCCTTCCTGCTCGATCGGGTTCTGCGTCGCCATCACCAGGAACAGCTTCGGCAGCGCATAGGTGTGCCGGCCGACGGTGACCTGGCGCTCGCCCATGGCTTCCAACAACGCCGACTGCACCTTGGCCGGCGCGCGGTTGATCTCGTCGGCGAGCAGGATCGGATGGAAGATCGGCCCGGGCAGGAACTCGAAGCGGCTTTCCTGCGGACGCCATACCTCGGTCCCGGTCAGGTCGGCCGGCAACAGGTCCGGGGTGAACTGGACACGGGCGAAGTCCGCTTCCAGCCGCGCGGCCAGCGCGCGGATCGCGGTGGTCTTGGCCAGGCCCGGCGCGCCTTCGACCAGCAGGTGTCCATCGGCGAGCAGCGCGATCAGCAAGCGCTCCACCAACGCGGACTGGCCGACGATGGTTTCGGACAGGCCGTCGCGCAGGGCAAGGAACGCCGCGTGCAGGCGCTGCTGCTCGGGCGCGACGGGAGTGGGATCGAAGCTGGAGGGCGTGGTGTTCATGTGCCGAGTTTGACCCATCGGCGGTGAAATGGTTCTGCGTCGTGCGCAACAATCGGCCGCAAATTCAGATTTGCCTCATCCGCCGGCACAAACGAGGACGGGAGAAGCAGATGCTTCTCCCGTCTCGATACCAGCACGGCTGGTGTGCCAGTCGCTTAGTCGTTGAGAATCATACATGTAGCGGGGCAGCTGTCCCTTTGAACAAGGGCAGGGCCAAACAAGCCTAAAGTTCTGGTTTCCTGTCAGCCCTCTGGCATCTACAGATTGAAAAGCGACGAAGAAGGGGCCAAACGGCCCCTTCTTTACGTCCTGCCCAAGCGCCATCAGGGGCAAGTCTGAGAAATAGTTGCGGCGCACGTCAAGCCACCGCCATTGGCGGAATACGATCCGTTGCAGCCGAGGCTAACAGTGCCTGCTCCGGTAGCTGTGACCGACTGCCCAACAGGAACAACAACACCAGTAAACCCTGGGGCGATAATTCCACAGGTTGTGCCGAACTCGCCACCAGATGCCTGCGTGCAAGTAACAGTGGATGCATTTTTGATCGGGGCAAAGCCTCTACTTGTTTGACCCGATCTGGCAGTTGCTGTAAGCGATTGAGACGAAGTGCAAACAGTATCCTCGACTTTTGCACTGCAAGTTAGCCCCCCGCCGTTGGCAGCATACACGCCGCTACAATTGAGGACTACGGTGCCAGCGCCGGTTGTGCCGATGGACTGGCCAGCGGTTAACGCGCCTGTCCAACCTGGCGCCTGGATGCTGCATCGGCTGGTGTCCCCTCCGCCCGAGGCCTGGATGCACGTAACTGTAGAGGCTGTTGAAACTGCGGCCGTGCCATTGGTGGAGCCGCCGTTGCGCGCGCTAGCAGTGATGGTCTGAGTGACTGCCCTTGCCGAACCAGCCGCTAGAAGACCAGAGATCAGTATTGCAAGTGAGCAGAAAATTATTTGACTCTTCATCTTTTACTCCCGGGGTGAAAAATCTTCCAATGATTTTTAGATAGAGAGCATGCATGAAGGAAATCCAATGACTGATGCTTAATGATTGGTTCTTCATGAGGACCTACCGCAGCCTCGATAGTGGCGTATACTGCGACTGCGCTCCTGGTCTGTCAATAGGTCTTCGCGGGCAGCAATTACCGTGATAGAGACCTCATTTATACAGATAATTGGAAGCGCGGGAGTTTCTCCAGCATTAGGCCAAGACTTTGGGCGCTGATTTCTCAAGCAAGTGGCGCTCTCCTAGTTACCGACAGAGCGTGCAAAAGAACTTTATGACTCAATCTAAGAGTTGTAAATTCCAGAATGGCTGACATGGGCTACTGCTCCCAGCGACGACGGTCACGGAGGTTAAGTGGGTAAGGGACGCTATTGGGGAGGAGCTGTTGCGGGAGTAATGATACTAACCGGGTTGTACTTCTTCAGGCACAAGGAGGCGCCCTCTCTCGTTGCCGTGTCGAGAAGAGAATCCACCGTTGCCCAAGGCCCGGCGCCCATGCCTTCCCGTAGCGTTCCTACATCTTTAGATCCGGTCAGTCCAAGCGGCTTTGGTGAGCCAACGTCGTCAGGTCGTGGCATTAACATCGCATTGACTCTCAAATTTGAGAGAACTCTGTTGATGGGCGGGAAGATTTCGTACAACCAGGCCGCAAAGATGCTTCAGGGCAAGCATTTCGATAGCTACATGCAGGATGTTCTGTGGCAGTCAGAAAGGGACCTGGAAGCCTCTCACATGACTGAGATTTACGATCAAGCGCTTAAGAATGCTCTAAGCGACGGTGAATCAATATCAATCGACAAATTCGGCTGTGGCTTGAGCATCTGCGTTGGTTCGATCAGAACATACGGTGACGTTGGTAAAGAACAATATCTCCGCTTCCAGCAGGCTCTTTCGCCTGCCGGGGGAACGCCTGCCTATTCGATGATCGAAGTGCCTCTTGGGGAGGATGGCGAAATGGTCGAGCATCGCTTTGTGTTCGCTGCCGATCCACGTATGAACGGCATCGGGGATGGCCCCCGACCCTAGGCCGAATCGACATTCAAGGCAGCCATAGCGGGATCGGGGCGAGGTAGAGGAATGCCAGAAAGTGCGAGGGTTTGCGATCGAATCGGGTTGCGATGCGTCGGAACTGCTTGAGCCTGGCAAAGCAGCGCTCAATGCAATTGCGTTGCCGGTAACGTGTGCGGTCGTAAAACCGTGGCTGCTGGCAACTGCGCGGTGGAATGACCGGCTCTGCGCCTTTTGCCCGGATCAGCTCCACCAATTCCCGACTGTCGTAGCCCTTGTCCGCCAGCACATACCGAGGGCTGAAGCCGGCCAACAACGCCCGGGCCTGGGTGATGTCGTTGCGCTGCCCGCCGGTCAGCACGAAGCGCAGCGGCCGGCCCTGACCATCCGCCGCCAAGTGAATCTTGGTACTCAGACCTCCTCGGGAGCGCCCCAGAGCCGAGTCCAGCTCCCCCCGTTTCCGGTCGCCGCCTGTGCGTGCGCCCGGACGATGCTGCTGTCGATCATCAGGTACTCGTTACTTCGATCCCGGATCAATGCCTGGAAGACCTGTTCCCACACGCCTTTGGCGGCCCAGCGCGTAAATCGCTTATGCACGCTTTTGTAGGCGCCGTAACGTGGCGGCAGGTCGCTCCAGCGCGCGCCAGAGCGCAAGACCCACAGCACCGCATTGACGAACAAGCGATTGTCGCGCGCCGTGCGCCCTGGATCACCGGCTTTGCCCGGGAGCAGATCTTCGATCCGCTCCCACTGGGTTTGACTCAATTCGTAACGGCTGGGACGCCGCGCCTGTTGCTTCTTTTCCATCCACAAAATGTAGCGGATGAATGTCGATTCGGCCTAGGGCGCCGTGCCTGTTGCTTCTTCTCCATTCAAAAAATGTATCGGATGAATGTTGATTCGGCCTAGAGTGTATTACCTGATGCGGCTAGCCAAGAAGCCTTGAGGCTCAGATGGTTGGGACGGCCTCTTCACGCCATGCTCCACACGCTACGCCAGTTATCACCCGAGGCCAGCCAAAACATGTGGTTCATGACGTGAAAAGTGTTGAGAAACCTCAGGCTCCAACCCAAAAACACAAGCCAGAAAAATAGAAAATCCAGAAATCGGTCAACAACTCCCTTTGCCTTAAAATCTCCTTTTGAAATCATTAATTAGAAATTAAGATTTTTTAGCGACTCGCATAACTTTTGGTGTCACGAAGATCAACAGCTCGGCTTTGCTTTTGCTGCGGCCGCGCTTCTTGAACAGATTGCCCAGGAACGGGATGTCGCCCAGGAAGGGCACCTTGGAAATGCTGTTGCGGTCGGTGAACTCGTACACGCCGCCGATCACCACGGTCTGGCCGTCGTCCACCAGCACCGCCGTATTGATTTCGCGGCGGTTGATTTCCGGAACGGTGCCGTAGTCTTTGAGCGTCACGTAATGGTCCACCTCGTCCTTCTTCACGTTCATGTTCAGGAACACGCGGCTGTCATCGGTGATGGTCGGGGTGACCTTCAGCTCCAGCAGCACTTCCTTGAACTGCACGTTCGGCGTCGCCGCCGTGCCGCCGGTACCGCCGGTGATGGTGACGTAGGCGATTTCCTTGCCTTGCTTGATCACCGCCTCGCGCTGATTCGAGGTCACGATGCGCGGATTGGAGATGACTTCGCCACGACCTTCCTCCTGCAGCGCCGACAGCTCCAGATCGAGGTTGAAATTCGACCCAAGCAATGTATAGGCCAAGCCCGGCAGCGTTGCCGGAGTAGTAAAGGTATTGCCACCCAGATCGACATTGAGCCCACGCGTGGCAGAAGTATTGCCACCGGTCGCGCCGCTGCCGATAGTCGCGGTGTTGCCACCATAGGCCTTGGTCCCGCCGATGCCGAACTTGGCGCCCAGATCGCGGGCGAAAGTATCGGTCGCGATGACGATGCGGCCCTCGATCAGCACCTGGTCGATCGGGCGGTCGATGACATTGATCAGCTCACGCATCTGCGCGATCTTCTTCGGGATGTCGCTGATCATCAACGTGTTGGTGCGCTCGTCGGCGACGATGCGCCCGCGCGGCGACAGGAAGCCGTTGTCGGTCTGGCTGCTACCGCCACCGCCACCGCCACCGCCACCACCGGAGCCGCCGCCGATGCCCTTGGCCTCGGTCAGCGCTTTGAAGATCGTGCTGGCGCTGTGGTAGTTGATCTGGATGTAGTCGGTGCTCAGGTCCTCGCGGTTCTCGATCGCGATCCGCGCGTCTTCCTTGTCCTGCTCGAACTTGGCCAGCTCCTGCTGCGGCGCGACCCAGACCACGGCGCCGTCGCGGCGCTTGTCCAGGCCCTTGGCGCGCAGCACGATGTCCAGCGCCTGGTCCCACGGCACGTTGACCAGGCGCAGGGTGACGCTGCCCTGCACGGTGTCGGAGGCGACGATGTTGAGATTGGATTCCTCGGCGATCAGCTGCAGCACGGTGCGCACCGGCACGTCCTGGAAGTTGAACGTCACCGGGCGGCCGCTATAGCCGCGCGCGGCGACCTGCGCCGCCGCCTGGCTGACCGTGGCCGCGCTGACCGCGCCCACCGCCGGCGCCGAGGTCCGCGGCGAAATCTCCACCACGTACTCGTTCCCGGACTGGTAGGCCATCGACTCGAACGCGCCGTTGGTGCTGAGCACCAGCTGCGCGCCGCCGGCGTACGGCTTGGCATCGATGCGCTGCACCGGGGTGGCGAAATCGGTGACGTTGAGCGGATGCTGCAGCTCCGCCGGCAACGCGGCGTTGCCGACATCGACCACCACGTTGTTGCCCTGGGTGCGCAGGTCGGGACTGGCGCCGGCGCCGCTGAAGTGCAGGATCAGCCGCCCCGCATCGCCGTCGCCGCGCTTGAAGTCGATCTTCGACACCGTGAGCTTGGCCGGTGCCTGCGCTGTCGCCTGCGCCGGACCCGCCGCAGGCGTTGCCGCCAGCGCCGCGCCCATCGCGGCCGAACTCCCCAGCAGCGCCGCCAACCCCAATGCGCGTAGCCGCACCGTCGCGTGGCGCCGGATGGGACGCAGGCTCAGGGCTTTGGAAAAAGTCATCGTGCTATCCCCATAATCAATCATTGATCGTCCAGCGCCACGGCGGCCGGACGTTCCAGCCAACCGCCAGCGCCATCCGGCACCAGTTCAATCAAATCGATGCGATCCTCGTGCACCCCGGTCACGCGGCCATCGCTCTGCCCCATGTAGATGCCGGGACGGACCCGATACGTCACCTTGTCCGGCGCCATCACCAGCGCCACCAGGCCCGCGCCGTTGCCCAGCGTGCCGACCATCTTCAGGCCGTCCAGCGGGAACTGCTCCAGCGGCTCCTTGCGCCGGTTCGGATCCGGACGCAGCCCGTTGTTGCCGTCCGGACTCGTCCAGGCGTCGCTGAACGGATCGCGCAGGCCCTGCGCCGCATATTCGAAGGTCTCGAACTGCTGCATCACCGGCAGCGGCTCCAGCGGCTGCGCTGGCCGCGCGCGCACTTCCTTGACCCAGTTCTCCAGGTTCGACGTTTCGCCCGGGCCATTGGTCACGCTACGACCACAACCGCCGAGTAGCGCCACCAGCGCCAGCCCCGCCAAGCACTTGAATGCCCTGGTCCGCCGCTTCATGCGCCACCGCCTTGCTTGGAACCCTTCTTCGCCGCAGCCGCCGCCTTTTCCTGGTCCGCCATCTCCTTGTCGTCGAGATAGCGGTAGGTCTTGACCGTGCCGGACAGCTCCAGCTCGCCGCGCGCGGTGATGCCGACCTTCTTGTCCTTGGGCTTGAGATTGATGTCGTGCATGGTCAGGATCACCACCCGCGGCAGCGACGCCACGCCGCTGACGAAGGCGCCGAACTGGTGATAGCTGCCGACCATGCGCAGCGCGATCGGCTTCTCCGCGTAGAACTCCTTCGGCGACTCCGGGCCCGGCTGGAACAGTTCGTTGGCCAGGCCGCTGGACAACGCTGTCTGCGAGATGTCGATGATCAGGTCCGGCATTTCGGTCTTGCTCGGCAGCTGCCGCAGCATCTGTTGCAGCACCTGCTCCATCTGCGCCAGCTGCTGCCTCAGCGGCTCGAGATTGACCGCACGGCTCTGCTCCTTCTCGAACGAAGCGCGCAGTTCGGTTTCCTTCTGCTCCAACGTTCCCAGCTCGTCGCGCTTGTCGCTGAGCAGCAGGAACCAGGACAGGATCAGGATGAACAGCGTGACCAGCACGCAGAAGCCGATCTTGGCCTGCTGCGGCCAGTTGCCGAGATTGTTGAAGTCCAGGTCTTTTACGTTGAATTTCTTGCTCATGACGCCGGTCCCTGTTGCGCTGGCGTGGCAGCTGGCGTCGTCGGCGCGGCGGCCGGCGGCGCGGGTGCGGTCGGTGCAGCAGGCGCGGGAACGGCAGCGGGTGCCGGCGCGGCGGCGGCGCCCGGAGCCGGAGCTGCGGCAGGCGCGCCTGGCACCGGCGCGGCAGCGTCAGGCATGGCGTCCGCGGCATCGCCCGGCACCGGCAGCTTGACCTTGAGGGTGAACACGTAGGGCAAGGCCTTGGCGTCGACGATCGGCCCCTTGACCTCCTTCTCCTGCGCCTTGGCCTCGATCACCGACAGCTCCGGATTGGTCATCCAGCCCGAGCCCTCGAGGTTACGCATGTAGGCGCTGACCCGCGCATTGGATTGCGAGCGCCCTTCCAGGGTCAGGATGTCGCCTTCCTGCTTGACCGCAGTCAGCACAACGCCGTCGGGGATCGTGCGCACCAGCGAATCGAACAGGTGCACCATCTGCGAGCGCTTGGCCTGCAGTTCCTCGATGACCCGCTTGCGCGCCAGCAGGCGCCGCTTCTGCTCGTCGAGCTTGTCGATTTCCTTGTTCTGCGCCTTGACCTTGTCGATCTCGGTCTGCAGGTAGGCATTGCGCTCGTTCTGCCCGGTGATCTGGCGGTCGTAGTAGAACCAGATCAGCAGCGCCAGCAGCACGCCGGCCAGTGCGGCAAAGCCCAGCATCGCGTAGAACTCGCGCTCGCGCTGCTTGCGCCGCTCCGCCCGCCAGGGCAGCAGATTGATTTTTGCCATCAGTCGAAGCTCCTCAGAGCCAGGCCGGTGGCGATCATCAGCGCCGGTGCGTCCTGGGCCAGCGCATGCGCCTGGACCTTCGGCCCCAGGGTCATCTGCGCCAGCGGGTTGGCGACCACGGTCGCCACACCCAGTTGTTCCTCGACCATCTCCGGCAGCCCGGCCAGCGCCGCGCAACCGCCGGCCAGCACGATATGGTCGACCCGATTGAATTCGCTGCCGGCGTAGAAGAACTGCAGCAGGCGGCTGATCTGCTGCACCGTGGCTTCCTTGAACGGCTCCAGCACCTCGATCTCGTAGCTTTCCGGCAGCCCGCCCTGGCGCTTGGCCATGCCGGCTTCCTCGTAGGTCAGGCCGTAGCGGCGCATCACTTCGTCGGTCAGCTGCTTGCCGCCGAACACCTGTTCGCGGCTGTACAGGCTGCGTCCGCCGCGCAGCACGTTGAGCGTGGTCATGGTGGCGCCGATGTCGACCAGGGCGACGACGCCGTCGGCGGCCACCGGCAGCTCGCTGGCGACCAACGCGAACGCGTTCTCGACCGCGAAGGCCTCCACGTCCATGACCTTGGCGACCAGGCCGCCGAGTTCCAGCGCCGATTGGCGCAGCTCGACGTTCTCCGAGCGCGACGCGGCCAGCAGCACCTGCACCATTTCCGGATTGTTGGGGATGATCCCCAGCACCTCGAAGTCCAGGTTCACTTCGTCGATCGGGTACGGGATGTAGTTGACCGCCTCCAGCTCGACCTGCGCTTCCAACTCGTTCTCGTCGAGCTCGGCCGGCATCGGGATCAGCTTGGTGATCACCGCCGAGCCGGCCACCGCCGCGGCGGCATGCTTGGCGCGGGTGCCGGAACGGGTCACGGCGCGGCGGATCGCCTCGCCCACGGCCTCGACCTCGACGATGTTCTTCTCGACCACGGCGTTGGGCGGCAAGGGTTCCACGGCGTAGTGCTCTACGCGGAACCGGTTGCCGCTACGGGACAGCTGCAACAGCTTGACCGCGGTCGAACTGATGTCGATACCGATCAGCGGTTGCTGACTCTTTGGAATAAGCCCCACGGATTTTCCCCTGCCGACGGGCACTTGGACGGCAATGCTGCGCCCACGCATTAATAACAAATTTTTTGCAAATGGCAACCGCCGCAGACATGTCGCGACCTACGTCACAACGTATCCCATGGCAGCAAACCGGTCGCATCCCCGGAATCGGCCCCAGCCTTTCCCCGGCGTACTCTATACTCTGCGCCCAAGAAATCTGCAATCGGAATCTCTCTCGATGCCCCGTTTTCGTCGTTGGCTGCGCTGGGCGCTGGTCACGTTCGTTGTCCTCGCCCTGATCGGAGCAGCCGCCGCCGGCGGGCTGTATTACGTCGTTTCCTCCAAGCTTCCCGACGTGCAGACGCTGCGTCAGGTGGAGCTGCAGGAGCCCATGTACGTCTATGCCAGCGACGGCAAGCTGATGGCCCTGTTCGGCGAGACCCGGCGCTATCCGATCACCATGAAGGACGTGCCGGAGCGGCTGAAGCAGGCGTTCCTGGCCACCGAGGACGCGCGCTTCTACCAGCACGGCGGGGTCGACTACAAAGGCATCGCCCGCGCGGTATGGCTGCTCGCCACCACCAGCGACAAGCGCGTGCCGGGTGGTTCGACCATCACCCAGCAGGTCGCCCGCCAGTTCTTCCTGAGCTCCGAATACAGCTATACCCGCAAGCTGGCCGAGATCCTGCTGGCGCGCAAGATCGAGGCCGAACTGAGCAAGGACGAGATCTTCGAGCTGTACCTCAACAAGAGCTTCTTCGGTAACCGCGCCTACGGCGTCGCCGCCGCGGCCGAGTACTACTACGGCAAGAAGCTCAACGAACTGAGCCTGGACGAGATGGCCTCGCTGTCCAGCATTCCCAAGTTCCCGTCCAGCGGCAACCCGATCAGCAACCCCGAGCGCGCCAAGCAGCGCCGCGACAACTACGTGCTCAGCCGCATGGCCGCGCTGGGCTTCGTCACCCAGGCCGAGGCCGACGCGGCCAAGGCGGTGCCGATGCATGCGACCCCGCACGAGCGCCCGGTCGAGGTCGAGTCGCCCTACGTGGCCGAGCTGGTGCGCCAGGAAATGATCGCCCGCTTCGGCGGCGACGTGCTCGACAAGGGCTACCACGTCACCACCACCATCGACCCCGAGCTGCAGGCCGCGGCCAACCACGCGGTGCGCCAGGGCCTGGTGATCTACGACCGCCGCCATGGCTGGAATGGCGTGGAGAAGCATTTCGACGTCGCCGCCGATGCCGACGCGGCCGCGCTGGCCAGCCACCTGGCCGGCATTAACGCGCAGGGCGGGATGCTGCCGAGCATCGTCGCCGCCACCGGCAGCGACGGCAGCGCCAGCGTGGTGCTGGCCAACAAGAGCGAACTGGTACTGCCGGTCGCGTCCAGCCGCTGGACCGGGCGCAGCCCCGCCACCTTGCTCAAGCGCGGCGACCTGGTGCGGATCCAGGCCGGCGACAAGCCAGGCGAGTGGGAAGTCACCCAACTGCCGCGCGGGCAGTCGGCGCTGGTCTCGCTGGACGCCAACAACGGCGCGCTGCGCGCCCTGGTCGGCGGCTTCAGCTATGCCGGCAACAAGTTCAACCGCGCCACCCAGGCGCGGCGCCAGCCGGGTTCCAGCTTCAAGCCGTTCCTGTACGCGGCCGCGTTCGAGAAGGGCTTCAATCCGGCCTCGATCGTGCTCGATGCGCCGGTGGTGTTCCGCGACCGCCGCGGCAAGACCTGGTCGCCGCAGAACGACGGCGGCGGCTTCCGTGGCCCGATGCGCCTGCGCGAGGCGCTGGTGCAGTCGCGCAACCTGGTTTCGGTGCGCCTGCTCGACAGCATCGGCGTGGACTTCGCGCGCAAGTACATCAGCCAGTTCGGCTTCCAGGAGGCCGAGCTGCCGCCCAACCTGTCGATGTCGCTGGGCACCGCCTCGCTGACCCCGCTGTCGGTGGCGCGCGGCTATGCGGTGTTCGCCAACGGCGGCTCGCGGGTGGACACCTGGATCATCGACAAGGTCACCGACCGCGACGGCAACGTGCTGTTCCAGGAGCATCCGCCCACCGCCTGCCGCAGCTGCGGCAGCGTCGGCGGTGTCGCCACTCCGGCCAGCCAGGTCGTCGACGGCTTCAACTTCGGCAGTGCGGCGCCGCCGCCGGCACCCAAGCCTGCGGCCACCGCCGCAGCGACCCCGGCCGAGACTGCGCCGGCGACCGATCCCGAGGCCAAGGTGGCGCCGCGCGCGATCGACGAGCGCACCGCCTACCAGTTGGTCTCGATGATGCGCGACGTGGTCCAGCGCGGTACCGGCACGCCGGCCAAGGTACTGGGGCGCGCGGACATTGGCGGCAAGACCGGCTCCACCAACGACCACCGCGACGCCTGGTTCTCCGGCTTCGGCGGCCCGTACGTGACCACCGTGTGGGTCGGCCGCGACGATTTCCGTTCGCTCGGCTACCGCGAGTACGGCGGCAAGGCGGCGCTGCCGATCTGGATCGACTACATGCGCGTGGCGCTGAAGGACAAGCCCATCGCCAGCAACGACCCGCCGGCCGGCATGGTCCAGGCCACGCTCAACGGTGCCACCGAGTGGGTCAAGGTCGAGGACATGGATCGCATCCAGGAGTTCGACTACGGCCTGCAGGACCAGAAGACCGACGACGCGGCGTTCGATATTTTCTGATCGACGTTCGGGACTCGGGACCGGGGACTCGGGACGCGGCGGGTCCCGGTGCCGAGGCGGCGATGGCTGGCGGGATCGCCACGGGGCGGATGCCGCTTCGCCGAGGTCGGTCGAGCGGACTGCAGCGGCTGTCCGGCGCGTCGATCGCGCTGCATGCCGATGTCACCGCCCTGTTGTACAGTCGGGGCAGGCTTTGAGGGAGGCGGCCCCATGCACCACGCTCGGCAACATGCCCAGACCCGCACGCACGAACGCCGCCGCCGGCTGGCCCACGAAGCCGCCCGGCTGATGGCCGAAGGCGGCATCCGCGACTTCCACCAGGCCAAGCTGAAGGCCGCCGAGCGGCTCGGCATCCACGACGACGCCTCGCTGCCGCGCAACCGCGAGATCGAGGATGCGCTGCGCGAGTACCAGCGCCTGTTCGCCGGACCCGACCACGCCGGCGGCCTGCGCCTGCGCCGCGAGGCCGCGTTGCGCGCGATGGACTTCCTGCATGGCTTCGCGCCGCGCCTGGTCGGCCCGGTGCACGACGGCACCGCCGATGGCAACAGCCCGGTGCAGTTGCACCTGCACAGCGACGACGCCGACGCGGTGGCGCGCTTCCTCGAAGAACACCGGATCCCGGCCGAATCGCGCACGCGCCGGCTGCGCCTGGACCGCGAACGCAGCGAGGACTTCCCGGTGTGGCTGTTCGCCGCCGAAGAGCTGACCTTCGACCTGACCGTGCTGCCCTACGACGCGCTGCGCCAGGCGCCGCTGTCGCAGGTCGACGAGAAGCCGATGCGGCGCGCCTCGGAAAGCCAGCTGCGACAGCTGCTGACCGAACAGGACATCGCCGACTATCAGCAGCGCCGCTGAGCGCCCGCGCGCGCCGCGCCCGGCGCACCGATTCCTTTTCCTTTCCGCCAACGGACCCCGCTGCATGCCCGCCATTCCGCCCGACGCCATCGTCGTCTCGCGCAACAGTCTCGCTAGCGACGACGCGTACGCGCCGATCCAGTCCAACATCAGCTTCATCAACGCCCAGCTCGACCAGTGGCTGCGTCCGGACGAGATCGCCGCCGATGCGATGTGCAGCTACTACGTCGACTTCTACGTGGCGCAGGTAGAAAACGGCGGCTTCGCCCAGTTCGTCTACAACTGCAACGCCGATCCGCTGGTACTGGACCAGGTCGGGCGCGGCCTGCAGGCGATGCAGGCGCCGCGGCATGCAGCGCTGTACGCGGCCAGCCGCGCGCTGCTCGAACAGATGGACGAGGACACGCTGCAGGCATTCATGGACGGCGACTACTTCGGCGACAACCCCGCGCGTGACGCGCTCGACCGGCATGGCGATGCGTTCTTCGCGCTGGCCGAAGAGGAAGACCTGATCGCCCTGAATTCGGCCTGGCTGCGCGCGCATCCGCGGTTGGTGGCGCTGTCGATCGAGCAGATGCAGGCCGAGGTCGAGCGCCGTGGCGCCGCCCTGCCCGATCGCCTCGAACGCATCGCCGCAGCGCTGCAAAACGAGCCGCGCTACATGAAACTGATCCGCCGCCTGTGCGCCGACAGCGGGCACACGCTGGACCGCATCACCGCCGGCGACCCCAGCCACCAACACAACGGCAGCCAGGTGCTGGCCTGGCATTTCCTGACCGACCGCGGCCACTTCTACCTGCTCGACCTCGACGGCATCGCGCGCATGCACGACGCCGACAGCCATGCGCTGGTGGCGCAGATCGAAGTGCCGGCCGAGCATTAGCGGGCTTCTCGGCAATGAATTCGAATTCCGAATCCGGCCAGCGTCGCGGCGCGGCTGCGGAAAAGCGTCGGGACTGAAGTCCCTCCCACGGTGCATCCAGTGAGTTGGCCGCGAGTCTCTGTAGGAGCGGCTTCAGCCGCGACGAACGAAGCGGCAGACCTTCCGGCTGCAGATACTGTCGGGACTGAAACCCTTCCCACATGAAAAGCGCTTCAGCGCGGTGAATGCATACATGTTTGTGGGAGCGACTCGGGGCGGCCTAAGATCATCAGCCGCGACGCGAGGCCTCTGGAAAGGCAGCCGCCCTGTGGTCAGCCCATAAAAAACGCCCCGCAAAGCGGGGCGTTCGATTGCGACAGAACAGCGGCAGCGCACTCAGCGCTGGCCGTCGGCCTTGTAGTCGCGCTTGTCGTAGCCGGTGTAGATCTGGCGCGGACGGCCGATCTTCATTTCCGGATCGACCTGCTGTTCCAGCCAATGCGACACCCAACCCGCGGTGCGCGCGATGGCGAACATCACGGTGAACATCTCCACCGGAATGTTCAGCGCCTTGTAGATGATGCCCGAGTAGAAGTCGACGTTCGGGTACAGCTTGCGCTGCACGAAGTAGTCGTCCTTCAGCGCGGCCTCTTCCAGCTTCAGCGCCACTTCCAGCAGCGGATCGTTGACGCCCAGTTCGCCCAGCACCTTGTGGGTCATCTCGCGGATGATCTTGGCGCGCGGATCGAAGTTCTTGTAGACGCGGTGGCCGAAGCCCATCAGGCGGAAGCTCGAGTTCTTGTCCTTGGCCTTGGCCACGGCGCTCTCGACGTTGTCGGCGGTGCCGATCTCTTCCAGCATCTTCAGCACGGCTTCGTTGGCGCCGCCGTGCGCCGGGCCCCACAGCGCGGTGATGCCCGCGGCGACGGAAGCGTACGGATTGGCGCCGGTGGAACCGACCAGACGCACGGTCGAGGTCGAGGCGTTCTGCTCATGGTCGGCGTGCAGGATGAACAGCAGGTCCAGCGCCTTGGCCACGACCGGATTCATCTCCAGCTGCTCGCTCGGCACTTCGAACATCATGTGCAGGAAGCGGTCGACGTAGCCGAGGTTGTTGCGCGGGTAGCGGATCGGCCAGCCGATCGAATAGCGGTGCGCCGCGGCGGCGATCGTCGGCACCTTGGCGATCAGGCGGATCGCGGCCAGGCGCCGCTGTTCCGGATCGTTGAGGTCCAGCGTGTCGTGGTAGAACGCCGACAGCGAGGCCACGGTGCCGGCCATCATCGCCATCGGGTGCGCGTCGTGGCGGAAGCCGCCGAGGAAGTTCTTCAGCGACTCATGCATCATCGTGTGATGCGTCACTTCGTGGTCGAAGGTCTTGAATTCGTCGGCGGTGGGCAGCTCGCCGTTCATCAGCAGGTAGGCCACTTCGAGGAAGTTGGACTTCTCGGCCAGCTGCTCGATCGGGTAGCCGCGGTACAGCAGCACGCCGTTGTCGCCGTCGATGTAGGTGATCGCCGACTTGCAGCTGGCGGTCGCGGTGAAGCCCGAGTCGTAGGTGAACAGACCGGTTTCTTTGGTCAACTTGGAAATGTCGACGCAATCGTTGCCCAAGGTGGGTTTGAGTACCGGCAGAACGACCGACTTGTCGCCGGCATTCAGCGTGACCTGATCAAGATCGGACACAGTGTGCGCTCCTCAGTGGAAGGCGCCTGTCCGTGCTTTGCGAACAGACGCGTGAAGGAAGTCCACGGCAATTACCACGGATCGCGCCATTATCGCACAGCAACATTTGAGTAGTCGCTCGTACTGAAGTCGTAGAGCGAGGGCGCGGCGGCGACACAGCGTTGCATCCTCGCCGCCGCCAGGACGGGAGAATCTACGCCGGCATCACGGCCGGGAATCGATGCATCGGGGACGCCAAAAAAAGAAGGCCGCGCAGGGCGCGGCCTTCTTTATCACTTCGACCGCTCGATCAGCGCGCGTAGCGCTTCTGGAACTTGTCGATGCGGCCGCTGGTATCGATGACCTTGTGCTTGCCCGTATAGAACGGGTGCGAAGCCGAGGAAATTTCGACCTTGACCAGCGGATATTCTTCGCCGTCCTCCCACTTGACCTTGTCCTTCGAGGACATGGTCGAACGGGTCAGGATCTTGAAATCGGAGGTGACGTCGTGAAACACGACGTTGTGGTACTTGGGATGGATGTCGGCCTTCATGGGCTCGCACCGTAGGGGGCTGCTGGACAAGAGGGAAACTATAGCAACTCACCCGGCCTGCACGCAAGAACAACTTGCGCCGAATTCACGTCCGCCGCCGAAGCGTGGACGCAGCGGCCCCGACCACGGCGGCCCGCGCCCGGGCCGCCGCCCCTGCCCGGCTCAACCGGCGCCGACCGCCGCGCACGCCAGCGCCTGGAAACGGGTCTGGTCGTAGCGGATCAGCATGGTCGCGTTGTCGGCCAGGCCGAGCTGGCGGTTCCAGTCGACCAGGGTGGCGCCGCGGCTGTGGACCCCGGCCAGTTCGACCTGCAGCGGCCGCGACTGCACCTCCAGCGCACCCTCGGGCTGCAGCGCCCAGGCCATCGCCAGCGCATCGGCGGCATACCAGTGCTCGCCGCGCGAATCCTCCGACCACAGCCGGGTCTTGCGCGAGATCTCCTCGTAGAAGCGTGCCTTGTCGGCGTCCGCGGCCAGCCACTGCTCGACCTCGCGGTGCGGCAGGCCATGCGCGACGGTGGCCTCCCAGTCGGCGACCTCGATGTGCGGGAACCCGGAAAACACGATGTGCGCCGCTTCCGGATCGAAGGCGATGTTGAACTCGGCGGCCGGGGTGATGTTGCCGTGGCAGGTGATCGCCCCGCCCATCACCACGAAGCGGCGTACCCGCTGCGGCAGGGTCGGATCCAGCTTCAGCGCCAGCGCGATGTTGGTCAGCGGGCCGAGCGCGACCAGCAACAGCGCACCGGCGTACTGGTGCGACAGGCGCAGGATCGCCAGCGCCGCATGCTCGAACTCGGCGCCGCGCGCCGCCGGCGCCAGGCCGACATCGCCGAAACCGTCCAGGCCGTGCACGTGGGCGGCGTCCACCGCCGGATGCAGCAGCGGATCGGCGCAGCCGGCGAACACCGGCACGTCCTCGCGCCCGGCCACTTCGCACAGCTTCAGCGCATTGCGCACGGTGTGCTGCAGGCCGACGTTGCCGGCGGCGATGGTCAGGCCGACCACGTCGTGGCGCTCGTCGGCGAAGGCCATCAGCAGGGCCAGGGCATCGTCCACGCCGGGATCGGTGTCGATCAGCAGGGGAATCTTGTCGCTCATGCGTGATTCTTCGTCAGTCCGTTCGGCCGCCGAGTCTGGCACCGCGGCGCGGCCGTGGAAAGCCGGGGCTTCCACGGCTCTGGCGCATCCCCAATCCCGAATCCCGAATCCCAGCCGTGGCGCCAGCCACGGCTACGCCCCCGCGAACCGCGCCGCGCCGCCGACCCAGCGCGCGACGATGCGATCGGCCAGCCCCGGCGATTCGGCCAGCAGCCGTTCGGCCAGCGCATGCACCCGCGGCAGCAGGCCTGCATCGCGCGCCAGGTCGGCGACGCGGAACGCGGCCAGGCCGGTCTGGCGGGTGCCGAGCAATTCGCCGGGGCCGCGCAGTTCCAGGTCCTTCTCGGCGATGACGAAGCCGTCGTTGGTCTGGCGCATGGTCTGCAACCGCTGCCGCGCCATCGCCGACAACGGCGCCTGGTACATCAGCACGCAGCTCGACGCGGCCGCGCCGCGCCCGACCCGGCCGCGCAACTGGTGCAGCTGCGCCAGGCCCAGCCGCTCGGCGTTCTCGATGATCATCAGCGAGGCATTGGGCACGTCGACGCCGACCTCGATGACCGTGGTGGCGACCAGCAGGTCGATCTCGCCCTGCTTGAACGCGCGCATCGCCGCCTGCTTCTCGGCGCCCTTCATGCGCCCGTGCACCAGCCCCACCTTCAACTCCGGCAGTTGCGCCGACAAGGCTTCGTAGGTGGCCTGCGCGGCACTGGCATCGATGCGGTTGCCCGCGCCGCCACTCTGCCCCTGCGCCGGCTTGTCGCTGTCCTCGGCCTCGTCGATCAGGGTGCACACCCAGTACGCCTGGCGGCCTTCGGCGCAGGCCACGCGGATGCGCTGCACCAGCTCCGGGCGGCGCTCGGCACTGAGCACGATGGTCTGCACCGGGGTGCGCCCGGGCGGCAGCTCGTCGATCGCCGACACGTCCAGGTCCGCGTACGCGGCCATCGCCAGCGTGCGCGGGATCGGGGTGGCGGTCATCACCAGCTGGTGCGGCACGCCGGCGCCGGTGGCGCCCTTGTCGCGCAACGCCAGGCGCTGGTGCACGCCGAAGCGGTGCTGCTCGTCGACGATGGCCAGGGCCAGGTCGTGGAACGCCACCGCCGCCTGCATCAGCGCATGCGTGCCGACCACCACCTGCGCCTCGCCCGAGGCGATCTGCGCCAGCACCGCGGCGCGCGCCTTGCCGGTGACCTTGCCGGCCAGCCAGGCGACGCGGATGCCCAGCGGCTCCAGCCAGGCGCGCAGGTTCGCCAGGTGCTGTTCGGCGAGCAGCTCGGTCGGCGCCGCCAGCGCCGCCTGCTTGCCCTTGTCCACCGCCAGCATCGCCGCCAGCGCCGCGACCACGGTCTTGCCGCTGCCGACGTCGCCCTGCACCAGGCGCAGCATCGGCGAGGGCTTTTCCAGGTCGGCGCGGATCTGCGCGAACACCCGCTGCTGCGCGCCGGTGAGCTGGAACGGCAACGACTGCTGCAGGCGTTTGGCCAGCAGGCCGCGCCCGCGCAACGACGGCGAACGCTGCCGCTGCAGCGCGATGCGCTGGCGGCGCAGGCTCAGATGGTGGGCAAGCAATTCTTCCAGCGCCAGCCGCTGCTGCGCCGGATGCAGGCCGGCGGCGAGCGCGCCCAGGTCGGCCTGCGGCGGCGGCCGGTGCGCGATCAGCAGCGCACTGCGCAGCGACGGCAGCCCCAGTTCGGCCAGCATCGCGGCCGGCAACAGTTCCAGCGACGCTTCGTCGGGCAGCCGGTCCAGCGCCTGCCCGATCAGCTTGCGCAGGGTCGCCGGGCCGATGCCTTCGACCGCCGGATACACCGGGTCGAGGCTGTCGTCCAGACCTGCGAGGTCATCGCCAGCGAGGATCTGGTAACTCGGATGCACGATCTCCAGGCCGTGCTGGCCCGGCTTGGGCGTGCCGAACGCGCGCAGCCGCGCGCCCACCGCGAACTGCGCCACCTGCGCGGCGCGGAACTGGAAGAAGCGCAGCACCAGGGTGGCGCGCGAGTCGTCGGCCACCGCCACGCGCAGCATCGGCCGGTAGCGGAAGCCGCGATCCACCGCCTCCACCCGCACTTCGACCTGCGCCGGGACGCCCGGCTGCAGCGCCGCCACCGGGGTCAGCCGGGTGCGGTCCTCATAGCGCAGCGGCAGGTGCAGCCACAGGTCCTGCAGGGTCAGCAGGCCGCGCGCGGCGAACTTCTCGGCGACCTTCGGGCCGACGCCCGGCAGCGCCGACAACGGCGCCTCGCCTGCCGCCGACAGCGCCGGCGCCGGAACCTGCACGCGCGGCACGGGCGAGGGTCAGTCGAGCACCATCACCGCATCGACCTCGAAGCCGACGCCCTTCGGCAGGCCGGACACTTCGATGGTGGAACGCGCGGGGAACGGCGCCTGGAAATAGTCCTGCATCACCGCATTGACCTGGGCGAACTGCGACAGATCGGTCAGGTACAGGCCCAGCCGCACGATCCGGTCGAGCGAACCGCCGGCCGCCTCGGCCACCGCCTTGAGGTTGTCGAAGGCGCGGCGCGCCTGCGCGCCGATATCGCCCGGCACGACCTCACCGGTGGCGGGGTCCAGCGGGATCTGGCCGGAGAAGTACACGGTGTTGCCGGCACGCACCGCCTGCGAATACGGGCCGATCGCGGCCGGCGCCTGCTCGGTGTGGATGATCTGGCGGGACATGGCGGCTCCAACGGAAAAGGGAATGGGTATTTTACTCGGGACTCGGGACTCGGGACTCGGGACTCGGGACTCGGGACTCGGGACTCGGGACTCGGGACTCGGGACTCGGGACTCGGGACTCGGGACGGCAGGATGCTGCTCCGAGGCAAATCGCTGTCAAGCGGCTTGATGCAAAAAGGCGCTTTTTGCGCGCTGCGGCGCAAACGCTTTCTGCGGGAGGGACTTCAGCCCCGACGCTTTATCAGCAAGGTGTCGGGGCTGAAGCCCCTCCTACAAAAGCGCAGCTGGCGCGCACTTGCGAATCCCCAATCCCGGCCCCACCACTACTGGCGCCGCACACTCTGCACCGCCGTCAACCGCCGCAACCGGCGCATCACTTCGGCCAGGTGGTTGCGGTCGCGCACCTGGATGTTGAAGCGCAGCACCGCGGCGTTGAAGTCGCGATCCAGGTAGTCCACCCGCTCGATGTTGGACTGGCTCTGCGCGATCGCCGCGGCCAGCTGCGCCAGCACGCCGGTGCGGTTCTCCACGTCCACCACCAATGCGGTGTCGTAGTCGCCGATGACGCTGGTGTCCCAGCCGATCGGCACCCAGCGCTCCGGCGACTTGCGCAGTTCGGCCAGGTTCGGGCAATCCAGCCGGTGCACGACGATGCCCTTGCCGGCGGTGTGGTAACCCATGATCTCGTCGCCGGGAATCGGCTGGCAGCAGTTGGCGAAGCTGACCACGCCGCGCTCGGTGCCGTTGATCAGGATCTTTTCCTGCGAATGCTTGGACAAGCCGCCGCCGCGCAGTTCCGCATAGGCCATCAGCGCCTGCGCGGCCTGATTCGGCATCCAGTTGCCCAGCGCGATGTCGGCCAGCAGCGCCTCCAGACGCGGATAGCGGTGCTCGCTGAGGAACGAGTCCAGGCGCCCCTTCGGCAGCCGCTCCAGCGCACTGTCCATCGCCTCCAGCGCGCGGTCGAGCATGCGGTGGCCGAGCTGCACCGCGTCCTCGTGCTCGAGTTGCTTGAGCTGATGGCGGATCGCGGTGCGCGCCTTGCTGCTGACCACGAACTCCAGCCACTGCGGCTTGGGCGTGGCCGAACGCGCGGTAATCACTTCCACGGTCTGCCCGCTGACCAGCTTGGTGCGCAGCGGCACCAGCTTCTTGTCCACCCGCGACGCCACCGCGCGGTTGCCGACGTCGGTATGCACCGCATAGGCGAAATCCAGCGCGGTGGAATTGCGCGGCAGCGCCAGGATCTTGCCCTTGGGTGTGAACAGGTAGACCTCGTCCGGGAACAGGTCGACCTTGACGTTGTCGAGGAATTCCAGCGACGAACCGGCGGCGCGCTGCGACTCGATCAATTCGACGATCCACGCATGCGCGCGGCTCTGCGCGCTGTTGGGCGACTCGCCGCCGAACTTGTAGGTCCAGTGCGCGGCCACGCCGCGCTCGGCGATCAGGTCCATTTCCTCGGTGCGGATCTGCACTTCGATGGGCGAGCCGTAGGGACCGAACAGCACCGTGTGCAGCGACTGGTAGCCGTTGGCCTTGGGAATGGCGATGAAGTCGCGGAAGCGCGCGTCCAGCGGCTTGAACGTGGCGTGCACCGCGCCCAGCGCGTGGTAGCAGTCCGGCACCCCGCGTACCACCAGGCGGAAGCCGAACACGTCCATCACCTGGTCGAAGGATTTGTTCTCGTCGCGCATCTTGTTGTAGATGCTCCACGGGGTCTTGATCCGGCTGACCAGGCGGTGCTCCAGCCCTTCCTTGGCCAGCCGCTGCGACAGCTGCACCTCCACCTGCGCCATCGATTCGCGGCGCACCACCGGCTGGCTGCGGATGTGCTTTTCGATGATCGCGTGGCGCCACGGATGCAGCGCGCGGAAGCCGAGGTTCTGCAGCTCGGACTTCATCAGGCTCATGCCCAGGCGCTGCGCGATCGGCGCGTAGATCTCCAGCGTCTCGCGGGCGATGCGGCTGCGCGCCTCGGCGCTCTGCGCGCCGAGCGTGCGCATGTTGTGCAGGCGGTCGGCGAGCTTGATCATGATCACGCGCAGGTCGCGCGACATCGCCAGCAGCATCTTGCGGAAGCTCTCGGCCGCCGCTTCCTGGCGGTCGCGGAACTTCAGCTTGTCCAGCTTGGTGACGCCATCGACCAGTTCGGCCACCGCCTCGCCGAATTCGGCGGCCAGTTCGGCGCGGGTCAGTGGCGTGTCTTCGATGGTGTCGTGCAGGATCGCCGCGATCAGCGCCTCCACGTCCAGGCCGAGCTCGGCCAGCACGCCGGCCACCGCCACCGGATGGGTGATGTAGGGCTCGCCGGACTTACGGGTCTGCCCGGCATGCGCGGCCGCGCCCACTTCCCACGCGCGCCGCAGCAGCGGGATCTGCTCGGCCGGCAGATAGCTGGCGCTGCGTTCGAGTTGCAGAACGTAGTCGGGGATCGCCTCGTTGGCCGGCGATGGCGCGGCGGTGGCGACCTGGGCAGAAGGGCCTGGGTTCATGCGCGAAGACTATGCCAGCGGCGCGAGGACGGCAAACCCGCAAAACGAAACAGCCCGCGGATGCGGGCTGTTCGGCAGACGTTCCGAGCGCGGTGACGCGGTCAGTCGTCGTTCTTGGACATGTCTTCGTCGGCGACGACCTCGGCCGCGGCCCACTCCAGCGCTTCGCGCTCGGCACGCTCGCGCTCGGACTTCTCGACTTCGTCGATCAGCGCGTTGTCGATCTTGCGCGCGGCGATCTCGCGCAGCGCCAGCACCGTCGGCTTGTCGGCCGATTCGGTGTTGTCGAGGGTGGCCTGCACGCCGTTGGCGAGCTGGCGGGCGCGCTTGGACGCCATCATGACCAGTTCGAAACGGTTGTTAACGACTTCCAGGCAATCTTCTACGGTGATGCGGGCCATGCGGGCTCCCGGCGGGCCGGTGACGGCCACGCGCTCGAATGAGGGAAAGGGCAGCGATTGTAGGGCGCGGGCCGGCTGAAATCAACCGGCCGTTATTCAGTTTCCTTTGGAATCAGCCAGTTGCCTGATCCTGATCGAGCAGCGCGGCGATCAGATCGGCATGCCGCTGCTGTTGCGGCAGGCGCCGCAGGCGGCTGGCGACGAAGATCGCGCACATCTCGCCCACCGCGGTGTCGAAGTCCTCGTTGACGATCACGTAGTCGAAGTCGGCGTAGTGCGACATCTCCTCGCGCGCCGCCGCCAGCCGCTGCGCGATCACCGCCTCGCTGTCCTGGCCGCGCTTGCGCATGCGCTGCTCCAGCGCCGCCCGCGACGGCGGCAGGATGAACACGCTGACCGCGTCGGGCACCTTGGCCCGCACCTGGCGCGCGCCCTGCCAGTCGATCTCCAGCAGCACGTCGTGGCCGGCGGCCAGCTGCGGCTCCACCGATTGCCGCGCGGTGCCCTTCCAGTCGCCGTGGACGCGGGCGTACTCGAAGAAGTCGCCGGCATCGATCATGCCCTGGAACTCGTCGGCGGACACGAAGTGGTAGTGCTCGGCATGGCGCTCGCCCGGCCGCGGCGCGCGCGAGGTGAACGAGATCGACAGCGCGATCTGCGGATCGCGCGCCAACGTGGCGTTGACGATGCTGCTCTTGCCGGCGCCGGAAGGCGCCGCAACGATATAGAGAGTGCCGCGCATGTGAGTGGGAATGGAGAACCGGGAATGGGGAATGGGAACAGCGCCAAGCAGCGCCGCGGGTGAATCGTAACCGCTTTGGCCATTCCCCATTCCCGATTCCCTGTTCCCGGCTATTCCAGGTTCTGCACCTGCTCGCGGATTTGGTCGATCAGCACCTTCAGCTCCACCGCCGCGTTGGAGGTGCGGCTGTCCACCGACTTGGAGCCCAGGGTGTTGGCCTCGCGGTTGAATTCCTGCATCAGGAAATCCAGGCGGCGGCCGGCCGGCTCGGGCTGGCGCAGCACGCGGCGGATCTCCTTGATGTGACTGTCGAGCCGGTCCAGTTCCTCGTCCACGTCGAGTTTCTGCAGCCACAGCACCAGTTCCTGCTCGGCACGGCCCGGATCGACCGGATGCGGCAGGTCGGCCAGGCGCGCGGCCAGCTTGGTCCGCTGGCCCTCGCGGATGGCCGGGATCAGCTGCTTCACCTCGGCGGCGACGCGCTCGACCGCATCGACCCGCTCGACGATGGCCGCGGCCAGCTTGCCGCCCTCGCGCTCGCGCGCGGCGACGAACTCGGAAACCACTTCATCCAGCAGCTCCAGCGCCTGCGCCTGCAGCGCGGCCGGATCGACCGCCTGGCCCTGCAGCACGCCGGGCAGCTGCAGCAGGTCGGCGAACTGCACCTGCAGCTGCGGGAAGCGCGCGCCGAGCCGCTGCGCGAGCACCGCCAGCTGCTCGACCAGCGGCTCGTTCACCGCCAGCGACTGCGCGGCGTCGGGCGCGCGCAGGCGCAGCATCAGGTCCAGCTTGCCGCGGCTGACGCGGGCGGCCAGGCGCTCGCGCAACTGCGGCTCCAGCGCGCGCAGCTCTTCCGGCAGGCGCACGCCCACTTCCAGGAAACGGTGGTTGACCGAGCGCAGTTCGCAGCCCAGCGTGCCCCAGGGAGTGATGCGCTCGGCACCGGCGAAGGCGGTCATGCTGCGGATCATGTGCTGTTCCGGTGCGTGCAAAGCGCGAATGGTAACCTAGCGCCTCTCAGCTCCCACGGCCCGGCCCGCTGCCGCGCCCGGCCCTCACGACACCTCCGGATCGATCCCCATGTCCTTTTCCCGTCCCAGTGGCCGCACGGCCGATCAACTGCGCCCGGTGCGCATCGAACGCGCCTTCACCCGTCACGCCGAAGGCTCGGTGCTGGTCAGCTTCGGCGACACCCGCGTGCTCTGCACCGCCAGCGTAGAGAACCGGGTGCCGGGCTTCCTGCGCGGCAAGGGCGAAGGCTGGGTCACCGCCGAATACGGCATGCTGCCGCGCGCCACCCATTCGCGCTCCGACCGCGAGGCCGCGCGCGGCAAGCAGGGCGGGCGCACGCTGGAAATCCAGCGCCTGATCGGGCGCGCGCTGCGCGCCTGCGTGGACCGCAATGCACTGGGCGAGCGCACCATCACGCTGGACTGCGACGTGCTGCAGGCCGACGGCGGCACCCGCACCGCGGCCATCACCGGCGCCTACGTGGCGCTGATGGACGCGGTGAACTGGCTGCAGAAGCGCGGCGACCTGAAGAAGCCGGTGGTGCTCGGCGCGGTCGCCGCGGTCTCGGTCGGCGTCTACCGCGGCACGCCGGTGCTGGATCTGGACTACGCCGAGGACAGCGACTGCGACACCGACATGAACGTGGTGATGAACGACGGTGGCGGCTTCATCGAAATCCAGGGCACCGCCGAAGGCCACGCGTTCCGCCGCGACGAACTGGATGCGCTGCTGGCATTGGCCGAAACCGGCATCGGCCAACTGCTTGCCGCCCAGCGCGAGGCACTGGCACGGTGAAGCGGCGGATCGCGCTGACCACGCTGGTCGTGGCCGACTACGACGCGGCGATCGCCTGGTACACCGGCAAGCTCGGCTTCGCCCTGCTGCAGGACGTGGCGCTCGGCGACGGCAAGCGCTGGGTGGTGGTCGGCCCGGGCGGCAGCGACGATGCCGCGCTGCTGCTGGCCGAACCCGGCGACGCCGCGCAGCGCGCGCGGATCGGCGACCAGACCGGCGGGCGCGTGGACCACTTCCTGTACACCGACGATTTCGCCCGCGACCACGCCGCAATGCTGGCGCAGGGCGTGGAGTTCCTCGAATCCCCGCGCGCGGAACCCTATGGCACGGTCGCGGTGTTCCGCGACCTGTACGGCACCAAGTGGGACCTGCTGGAACCCAAGCAATGAAGACCCTGGTCCTGGCCAGCAGCAATGCCGGCAAACTCGAAGAACTGCATGCGCTGCTCGACGGCGCCGGCATCGACCTGGTCGCGCAGTCCACGCTCGGCGTGCGCGATGCCGACGAGACCGGCCTGACCTTCGTCGAGAACGCGCTGCTGAAGGCGCGCCACGCCGCCCAGGTCACCGGCCTGCCGGCGCTGGCCGACGACTCGGGCATCTGCGTGGACGCGCTGCGCGGCGCGCCCGGGCTGTACTCGGCGCGCTACGCCGGCGAACACGGCAATGCCGCGGCCAACATCGACAAGCTGCTGCACGCACTGCGCGACGTCCCCGACGCGCAGCGCACCGCGCATTTCTATTGCGTGCTGGTATTGCTGCGGCATGCCGAAGACCCGCAACCGCTGCTGGTGGAAGGCAGCTGGCGCGGGCGCATCCTGCATGCGCGCGCCGGCGACGGCGGCCATGGCTACGATCCGGTGTTCTTCGATCCGGACCACGGCCAGAGCGCGGCGCAGATGCCGCTGGCGCTGAAGAACCGGATCAGCCACCGCGGCCAGGCGCTGGCGCTGCTGAAGCAGCGGCTGGCGTCGCTGTAGCGGCCGCTGCGCCGGCGCAGCCGGTCGCTTTCAAGACGCAGTCCCCGCCACAGCGGCGCGCATACGCCGCCGCGCCAGCCCACCGCCCTACACTGCCCGCCTGATGCCGCCGCTGATCCCGCCCCCGCTGTCGCTGTACGTGCACCTGCCCTGGTGCGTGCGCAAATGCCCGTACTGCGATTTCAACTCGCATGCGGCCAAGGGCGCGCTGCCGTTCGACGACTACGTGGACGCGCTGATCCGCGATCTGGACCAGGACCTGCCGCTGGTCTGGGGCCGCACCGTACAGACCGTGTTCTTCGGCGGCGGCACCCCCAGCCTGTTCCCGGCCGAGGCGATCGACCGTTTTCTGCAGGCGGCCAGCGCGCGCCTGCGCTTCGCGCCGAACCTGGAAATCACCCTGGAGACCAACCCGGGCACCGCCGAACACGGGCGCTTCGACCGCTACCTGGCGGCCGGGGTCAACCGGCTCAGCTTCGGCATCCAGAGCTTCGACGACGCCGCGCTGCAGCGCCTGGGCCGCATCCACGACAGCGCCGATGCCGAGCGCGCGGTGAAGCTGGCGCAGGACGCCGGCTACGCCAACCTCAACCTGGACCTGATGTACGCACTGCCGCAGCAGACCCTGGCCGGGGCGGAAACCGACATCGCGCGCGCGCTGGCGCTGCAGCCCACCCACATCAGCCATTACCAGCTGACCCTGGAACCGAACACGGTGTTCGCCGCGCGCCCGCCGCAGGGCATTCCCGAGGACGACGACGCCTGGGACATGCAGGAGCACTGCCAGGCGCTGCTGGCCGCGGCCGGCTACGCCCAGTACGAAGTCAGCGCCTACGCCCGCGACGGCTACCAGTGCGCGCACAACCTCAACTACTGGAAGTTCGGCGACTATCTGGGCATCGGCGCCGGCGCCCACGGCAAGATCAGCTCCGGCGCCGAGCAGAGCATCCTGCGGCGCTGGAAGACCAAGCATCCGCAGGCGTTCCTGGCCGCCGCCGGCACCCCGGCGGCGATCGGCGGCGACGACTGGATCGGCGCCGAGCGGCGTCCGTTCGAATACATGCTCAATGCGCTGCGCCTGAACCAGGGGTTCGCGTTGCGCGACTTCGCCGTGCGCACCGGCCTGGAACCGGAGACGATCGCTCCGGCGCTGGCCCAGGCGCAGGCGCGGGGCTGGCTGCAGGTGGAATCCGGGCATGCGCTGCCGACCGAACTGGGACGGCGCTTCACCAACGACGTGGTCGCCCTGTTCATGCTCTGAAATGCTGCGCCAGGCCGCCGCCAACATGGTTGCGCCGCCAGAAACGTGTTACATACCGGACCCCGGAAATCAAACGGCGATCACAGGATGTCATTGTCTGCCATTCCGTCGGCAAGCCCGGCGACGCTCGCTAGCGCCGCCCTGCCCACGCGCGTGCGCGACATCCTGGAGGCGCTGACCGGCCTGGTGTGGCAGACGCTGGAAGCGCCGTTGCAGTCGACCCTGAGCGAGCTGGAACGCGAGCTGTTCGACCAGGCCGAACGCGCGCGCAACAGCCAGCTGCAGGAGGACATCTACCAGGAACTGCAGGGCCTGCGGGCGCGCCGCGAGCGCTTTGCGCCGTTCTACAAAGCGCAGCTGGAAGCGGCCCTGGCCACGCTGCGGCTGCCGCTCGCCCCGGTCGGCCTGCTGCGCCAGGACAAGGCCAGCGCGGCGATGCAGATGCTGACCCTGGTCGCCGACGTGGACATCGACCGCGACATCGTCCTGCACGACATCGCCCGGCGCGAGGCGGCGCGGGCCAGCACCCCGCTGCAACTGCTCGGCCAGCGCTTCGGCGTGCTCGCCGCGCGGCCGGCGTTCGAAGCCGAGCACACGCCGTTGGGGCCGCACCTGCTGTGCCGGATCCTGCGCGAGGCCGGCGAGGAACTGCGCCTGGGGCTGGACGCGCAGCTGACCCTGTACCGCGCCTTCGAACGCCAGGCGCTGGTCCGCTACGGCGAGATGGTGGAACGCGCCAACGTGCTGCTGGCGCACGCCGGCGTGCTGCCCGGCCTGGTCTACCTGCCCTACGTGGCGCGGCCGACGAACGCGCCCGCCGCGGCCGCCGGCAACCGCGGCGTGGCGCGCCCGTCCTCGGCCACGCGCCCGGCCACCGGTTGGTCCGGACAGGCGGCGCCCGGCGGCTGGTCCGGCCCGGGCCCCGGTGCCGCCGGCGGCGAAGCCCCGCCCAGCGCAGCGCCCCCGCTGCCGCCACCGACCGCGGCCAACGCCGCAACGGCAGCAAGCGCCGCATCGGCCGCGCCCGACAACGCACCGACCGACCTGGCCACGCTGCGCCAGCTGCTCGCTGCGGCACGCGACCGTGCGACGGCGCCGGCCGCGACCACCGGTACCGCTCCCGCAGGCGCCGTCCACGCTGCCGCAGCGACAGCGATGCCTGCGTCATCCGGCAACGCCACGATGCCGGCCCCGCGCGCCGCCGCAAGCGGCGCGGCGAGCGCCTCCGCCCAGGCCAATGCCCCCGCCGTGCCCACCGCATCGCTGCTGCAGGCCTTGGGCGAACTGCAGGCGCAGCCGCCGGCGCATAGCGCCCTGGCCGGCCTGCGCGGGCGCCGCCAGATGCGCGACGTGCAGGCGGCGCTGCTGGCCACGCTGCGCAGCGAACATGGCCCGCAGGCGGCGCTGGCGCCGCAGGATGCCGACACCTTCGACCTGCTCGGCCTGCTGTACGCGGAAATCGAACGCGAAGTGCGCAGCGATGCGCCAGCCGCCGACCTGCTGGAGCGCCTGCAGGTGCCGCTGGTGCGCGCCGCGCTGCAGGACAGCGCGTTCTTCGTGCGCAGCCAGCACCCGGCGCGCGAGCTGCTCAATGCGGTCGCCGAGTCCGGCGCCACCTGGCTCAGCGAAGAGGACACCGATCCGCAGTTGCTGCTGAAGTTGAACCAGACCGTCGACCGGGTGGTCGAGGAATACGAGGGCGACGAGCAGGTCTTCGAGCAGGCCCACCAGGACATCCTGGCGCAGTACCGCGCACTGGCGCACAAGGCCGAGATCGCCGAGCGCCGCCATATCGAGGCCGCGCGCGGCAAGGAGCGGCTGGAGGTGGCCAAGGAATTGGCCAGCTCCACGCTGGAAGCGCTGTGCCGGACCTGGGAGCCGCCCAAGTTCGTGCAGGCGCTGTTGAACCAGGCCTGGTCCGATGTGCTGACCCTGACCCTGCTGCGCCAGGGCGAAGACTCCGATGCATGGCGCGATCGCAAGCAGCTGAGCCAGTGCATCGCCGAGGTCACCTGCCGCGCCAGCGGCGGCGAGCCCGATCCGGACCTGGCCGGCGAAGTGCGCAGCGCCCTGCTGCAGGTGGGCTACCACCAGGACGAAGCCGAGGCGATCGCGCGGCGCCTGTCCACCCCCGGCGGCGGCGACACGCTGACCTCGCGCACCGAACTCAGCGCCAAATTGAAGGCGCGCACCCGCCTCGGCGACCAGGGCGAGGATGGCGAGCGGCCGCTGCTGGCGCCGCGCAACGAAGCCGAGCAAGCGGCCTATGCGCGGCTGCGCAGCCTGCCGTTCGGCACCTGGTTCGAATTCGTGACCAACCAGCAGGGCGACCTGAAACGGCAGCGCCTGTCCTGGTACAGCCCGATCACCGACCGCGCCCTGTTCGTCAACCAGCGCGGACACAAGACCGCCGAGTACTCGCTGGATGCGCTGTCGCGGCTGCTGGCGCAGAGCCAGGCGCGGATCGTCACCGAGGACCGCGCGCGCCTGATCGACCGCGCCTGGCATGCCACCGTGCGCGCCTTGCGCACTCTCGCCGGCGCGCCGGTCCCCGCCGACACCCTGGAGGACGCATGATCGCCGAAGCCCGCCGTTCGCCGCGCCGCCAGGTCCCGGACATGGTGCCGGTGCTGGACATGATGGAAGACGCGGTGGTCGGCCGGCTCGGCAACCTCTCCGAGAGCGGCATGCTGCTGCTGGCCTCGGTGCCGCTGCACGAGGACGCGCTGTACCAGTTGCGCTTCGCGCTGCCGCAACTCGGCCGCGAGGCGCAGATCGACGTCGGCGTGCACCTGTTGTGGAGCGAACGCGCGCAGGCGCCGGGCCAGGCCTGGGCCGGCTTCCGCTTCCTGACCATCTCGCCGGCGCATCGCGAGCTGCTGCGGCAATGGATCAACGCCGGCCCGGCCGGGTAGCGCGCCGGCAGCATCGCCGGCGCCCCCTGTAGGAGCGGCTTCAGCCGCGACAGACACTCTCGATGGAGTCTGTCGCGGCTGAAGCCGCTCCTACAGTTTCATCGCCTGCACAAGACAGAAGAAGATCGGCCGGCGTGGCAACGCCTGCCGCTTTTCGGCTACGCCTGCGCATAGCCGCATGCCATGCACAGGCACGCGGTGCGTCAACGCGTGCGTGCCGTTTGCGGCAAACTTGGCGCCTGCCTTTCCGCATCGCCGACCGAGCCGCCGCCATGATCCAGCAAGACCCCAGCGCCCTGTACGCCGACCACCTGCGCACGCTGGCGCAACGCGCCGACACGGCGCTGGCGCGCGGCGGCTTCGACCATCTGCTCGTGCCCAGCGGCAGCCTGCACTACCAGCTGTTCGACGATCGCGACTATCCGTACGCGGTGAACCCGCAGTTCAAGGCGTGGCTGCCACTGACCAAGGTGCCGAACAGCTGGCTGGTCTACACCCCGAGGCGCCGCCCGCAGCTGATCTTCCACCAGCCGCGCGACTACTGGCACGTGGTGCCGGCCGCACCGAACGGCTGGTGGGTCGAGCATTGCGACATCCACGTCATCCGCAGCCCGGAAGAGGCGCTGGCGCTGCTGCCGGGACCGGCCGCGCGCTGCGCGATCCTCGGCGAAGCGCAGAGCGCGCTGGGCGACTACGTACCGAACAATCCCGAAGCGGTGGTTCAGTACCTGGAGTACCACCGCGCCTACAAGACCGCCTACGAACTGGCGCTCATGCGCCAGGCGCAGCACCTGGCGGTGCGCGGCCACCGCGCCGCCGAAGCCGCGTTCCGCGACGGCCGCAGCGAGTTCGAAATCCACATGGCGTATTGCAGCGCGGTGGGCCAGGACGCCAACGACTTGCCGTACGGGAACATCATTGCGCTGAACGAGCACGGCGCGGTGTTGCACTACACCGAACTGGATCGGCAGGCGCCGGCGCAGCGGCGCAGTTTCCTGATCGACGCCGGCGCCTCCGCGCACGGCTACGCCAGCGACATCACCCGCAGCTACGCCGCCGACACCGGCAGCGAGTTCCAGGCGCTGATCGACGCGGTCGACGCCGCGCAGATCCGCATGGGCCAGGGCGTGCGCGCCGGCGTGGATTACAAGCAATTGCACCTCGACGCGCACCTGGCGCTGATGGGCGTGCTCAAGGACTTCGGCGTGATCACCGTGTCGCCGGAAGCCGCGCTGGCCACCGGCGTCAGCGCTGCGTTCTTCCCGCACGGCCTCGGCCATCCGATCGGCCTGCAGGTGCATGACGTGGCCGGCTTCGCCGCCAGCGACCGCGGCGGCCGCATCGAACGCCCCGCCGGCCATCCCTACCTGCGCATGACCCGCGTGCTCGAACCAGGCATGGTGGTGACGATCGAACCGGGCGTGTACTTCATCGACATGCTGCTGGACGAGGTCAAGCAGAACGGCCATGCCGCCAGCGTGGACTGGAACCGGGTCGAGCAGTTCAAGCCCTACGGCGGCATCCGCATCGAAGATGAGGTGGCCTGCACCGACGGCGAACCGGAGAACCTGACGCGGCCGGCGTTCGCCGCGGCGGCCTGACGGCAGCCGGGATTCGGGATTAGCAACAACGCCTGCTGCCAAAGCCATGGCGAGCGGCACGCAGCGCCATGGATCAGCGCGCATCCTGGCCACTTCGAACCGCCGCTTCCGGTCCGCTAGCGGCGTGCGCGCAGCCGCATTGACATACGCGACGTATGAAAATAGCATGCGTCGCGTATGTCAACTGGCCACCGCATGCAACGTCGTCGTTCCCGCACCGAGATGATCGAGGAGACCCGCGCCAAACTGCTGACGGCGGCGCGGCGCGCGTTCGCCGCGCAAGGTTTCGCGCACACCTCGATGGACGACTTCACTGCCGCGGTAGGCCTGACCCGCGGGGCGCTCTACCACCACTTCAATGGCAAGGAAGGCCTGCTGACCGCCGTCATCGAGCAGATCGAGGCCGAGGTCGGCGAACGTCTGCAGGCCGTGTCGGACGCGGCGCCCTCGCCGTGGGAAGGGTTTCGCCGCCGCTGCCGCACCTATCTGGAACTGGCGCTGGAACCGGAGATCCGCCGCATCATCCTGCAGGACGCGCGCGCCGTGTTCGGCGACGTCCCGCCGGCCGCCCAGTCGGTAGGGATCGACGCATTGCAGGCCTCGATCGAGACCCTGATCGCCGCCGGCACGGTGGCGCCGCTGCATGGCGGGGTGATGGCGCGCATGCTCTACGGCGCCATCACCGAAGCCTCGTTCTGGATCGCCGAACCGGAGGGCGATCAGCAGGCGCGCCTGGCCGACGCGCTCGACAGCCTGGAACGGCTGCTCGGCAGCCTGCTCGCCCGCTGAACGATCGCATCCCGCACGCTGCCAGGAATTCCCCTCATGCAATGGCGCACCACCGCAAACCGCTTCGGCTTCGTCGCCAAACTGTTCCACTGGACCACCGCCGCCGCGTTCATCGGCGCCTACGTGGTCGTCTACTACGTCATCTGGTTCATGGACGACACCTCCGACGCGTCCTTGCCGGTGCTCAACCTGCACTGGGTGCTCGGCCTGCTGGTCGGCTTCCTGGTGCTGCCGCGGCTGCTGTGGCGCTGGCTGGACGTGCAGCCGGACGATCCGCCGGGATCGCCGCTGGAACACCGGCTCGCGCATGCGGCGCACTGGGGCCTGTACGCCCTGCTGATCGTCATGCCGCTGACCGGCTACGTGGGCACCGGCGCCGATACCGACTTCGGCCTGTTCAGCGTCACCGGGTTCAACGAGACCCGGCTGTTCGCGTGGATCAGCCAGCGCTTCGCGCTCAGCTGGGAAGCGTTCGAGGCGCCCATCGATGTCGTGCATCACTTCATCGGCAAATGGATCGCGTGGCTGGTGGTCGCGCTGCACGTTGCCGCAGCGCTGTTCCACCACTGGGTGCGCCGCGACGACGTGCTCGCGCGCATGCTGCCGTGGCGGACCGCGCGCACTGCGCCTGCGTCCGCACCGGTCGGCGAGAGCGGCACTCCGGCACCCTGAGCAGCGACGCGCGCAGACCCCGGCCTGCCGCGCGAATCACACGCCCGGCAGCGGGGCCGGTTCGCCCGCCGGCAACGGCCAGCGGAGCAGAAAGTTGGTGCCACCGGTGCCCGAGGGCCGGCAGATCGCATCGCCGCCATGCGCCACGGCGATGGCCTTGACCACGGCCAGGCCCAGGCCGCTGCCGCCGCTCTTGCGCGAGCGCGAAGGATCGCCGCGGCGGAAGGCCTCGAACACGCGCGCAGCGACGTCCGCATCGATGCCGGGGCCGTCGTCCTCCACGCTCAGCTCGCACATGCCGCCTCGGTTGCCTGCACGCACCCGCAACGCGCCGGGTTCGGCGTACGCGAGCGCGTTCTGCAGCAAGGCCATCAAGGCCTGGCGGATGCGCACCGCATCGCACACGACCTGCATCCGCGGATCCAGCTCCACCTGCAGCACGAAGCCGCGCGCGGCCAGGCCGCCGGCGAAGGCGTGGACGACGGCGGACAGTTCCTGCGCCAGGTCGGCCGGCGCAAGGTGCAGTTCCAGATGGCCGCTGTCGTTGAGGCTGAGCACACGCAGATCCTCGATCAGCCTGCTCAACCCCTCGACCTGGCGCAGCAGCCCCTGGAACGTCTCCACTTCGGGCACGAACACCCCTTCCGCCAAGCCCTGCAGGCGCCCGCGCAGGATGGTGACCGGCGTGCGCAGCTCATGGGCGATGGCCGCGTTCCAGAACTCGCGTTCGCGGGTCATGCGCTGCAGGCGTTCGGCCATCGTGTTGAAGTCGCGCACCAGTTGCGCGGTCTCGCCCAGCGCATGTTCGTCCATCGCCGCGCGCGCCTGCAGGTTGCCCTGGGCGATCTCGCGCAGGCTGTGCGCCACCGAGTTCAGCGGCATCAGGATGCGGCGCGACAGGCGCACGGCCACCAGCATGGCCACCGCCAGCGCCGCCACCGCGGTGCAGACGATCCATGCCAGCTCGACCCGGGACGGCATCCAGGTTTCGGAAATGCTGCCCGGCAGATACGCCACGGCCAGCGCATAGAACACATAGGAGCCGACCACCGACAGCAGGATGATCCCCAGCGCCAGCACGCCCAGCGACAGCACGACCTGTCGGCGCAGCCCCGGTTCCTGGCTCACGCGCCGTGCCCGAACCGGTAGCCGACGCCGCGCACGCTGACCGGCGTGCCCTGCACGCCGAGGGCCTCGAGTTTCTTGCGCAGTTTGCTGATGTGGCTGTCGACCGTGCGTTCCTGGCTGTCGCCCTCGGGCAGACAGGCGCTCAACAGCTCGGCGCGACTGAACACGCGCCTGGGCGCGCGCATCAGCCGGCTCAGGATCTTGAACTCGGTCAGGGTCAGGTCCAGCGTGTGGCGCCGCTCGCCGACCCGCACGCTGGCATCGTGCTGGTCCAGATCGAGATGGAACGCACCCACCCGCAGCGCGCGCGCTTCGGGCGCGCCGCTGGCCTGGATCCGCCGCAGCACCGCCTGCACGCGCGCCACCACTTCGGCCGGATTGAACGGCTTCACGACGTAGTCGTCGGCGCCCAGGCGCAGGCCCATCAGTTTGTCGATGTCGTGGTCGAGCGCGGTGAGCATGATGACCGGGGTGTGGCCGCGATGACGCAACTCCGCAAGCACCTTCCACCCGTCCACGCCGGGCATCTGCACATCCAGCAGAACCAGATCCGGATCCAGGGCCAGATGCATGGCAAGCGCTTCACGGCCATCGGCCGCGTGCGCCGTGCGCAACCCGCTGCGCGCGAGATACGCCGCCAGGATCTCGGCGATCTCGCGCTCGTCTTCGGCGATCAGGACGAGAGCGGCAGACGCGGGCACCGGAGACGGGCCTGAGGCGGAGGCGGACATGTGGACGCTGGAATGCTTCGACGCTGGATGGTCGATGGGTCTCCATCATATCTCCACACTGCATCGAAAACGCCGCAACCATCGCCTGTCACGCTCCTCGCTTCGCACTTCCGCCGCACGCGCGGCGCGGCGACACCATCGAGGCTCGTGAGGCATGTGCATGCGACAGTGGTACCGAAACCTGGCGACGGCCGGCCTGGCCGCGCTGGCGCTGGCCGGCTGCGGAACGGATGGGCAGGACGCGGCCGCACCGCCTCCGGCGCAGGTCACGGTGCTGACCCTGCGCCCGGAGCAGGTGACCGCGAGCGTGGACCTGCCGGGGCGGATCTCCGCGGTGCGCAGCGCACAGATCCGGCCGCAGGTCGGCGGCATCGTGCAAAGGCGTTTCTTCGAACAGGGCGCAGAAGTGAAACGCGGCGAGGCGCTGTTCCAGATCAACCCGGCCCCGTTCAAGGCCGAGGTCGACAGCGCTGCGGCGGCGCTGCAACGCACGCAGGCCGCGCTAGCGCGCGCCAGCGGGCAGGTCGCACGGCTCGAGCGCCTGGTGCAATCCGACATGGTCAGCCGGCAGACGTACGACGACGCGGTGGCGCAACGCGACCAGGCCGCGGCCGACGTGGCCGAAGCGCGCGCGACGCTGGCGCGGCGGCGCCTGGACCTGGCGTTCGCGCGGGTCGATGCGCCGATCTCCGGGCGCATCGACCAGGCGCTGCTCACCGAGGGCGCGCTGGTCGCGCCGACCGACAGTGCGCCGCTGGCCGTGGTCCAGCAGATCGACCAGGTCTACGTCGACGTGCGCCAGCCGGCGACCGCGCTGGACCCGCTTGGCGACGCGCCGGGCGCGCAGGCGGCCGGCGACCACGGCCTGCCCGCGCAGATCCTCGATCGCAGCGGGCGGCCCTCCGGCGTGAGCGGGCGCGTGCTGTTCTCCGGCATCGACGTCGACGCCAGCACCGGCGACGTGCTGTTGCGCATCCTGGTCGACAACCCGCAGCGGCGGTTGCTGCCCGGGATGTACGTGCGCGCGCGGGTGCCGCGGGCCAGCTATGCGCAGGCGCTCACCGTTCCCCAGCAGGCGGTCACCCGGATCGGCGCGCAGGCGTACGTGTGGATCGTGGATGCGCACGGACGCGCACACAGCGCCTCGGTCGAACTGGGTGAACTGGTCGAACGCCGCTACCGCATCGCCTCCGGCCTGCACGCGGGGCAGCGGGTGGTCATCGAGGGCATCGAACGCCTGAGCGCCGGAGCGGCGGTCACCGCCCGCCCATGGCGTGGTCCGGCCAGCGCGGCCACCGCCGCAAGCGCGCGCTGAGCGGGAGGAACCGAGCATGCCCCAGTTCTTCATCGAGCGTCCGGTGTTCGCGTGGGTGATCGCGTTGTTCATCGTGCTGTTCGGCGCCATCGCCATCGGGCAACTGCCGGTCGCGCGCTATCCCTCGGTGGCGCCGCCGTCGGTGACCTTGTACGCGAGCTATCCCGGCGCCACGCCGCAGACGATGAACGACTCGGTGGTCGGCCTGGTCGAACGCGAACTGGCCGGGGTCAAGAATCTGCTGTACTTCGAGTCCTCGGTGGATACCTCCGGCACCGCGCAGATCACCGCGACCTTCAAACCGGGCACCGATCCGGAGCTGGCGCAGGTGGACGTGCAGAACCGGATCAAGGCGGTGGAGCCGCGCCTACCGCAGGCGGTGCGGCAAAGCGGCCTGCAGGTGGAGTCGGCCGCCTCCGGCTTCCTGATGCTGATCGGCATGACCTCGCGCGACGGCCGCTACGACGAGGTCGCGCTCAACGACTACATGGCGCGCAACATCGTGCAGGAGCTGCGCCGGATCGACGGCGTCGGCCGCGTGCAGCTGTTCGGCGCCGAGCAGGCCATGCGCGTGTGGGTGGATCCGGACAAGCTGGTCGCCTACGGGCTGGCGATGACCGACCTGGCGCAAGCGATCGAACAGCAGAACGCGCAGATCGCGCCGGGCCGCATCGGCGACGAACCGACCCTGCCCGGCCAGCGCCTGACCGTGCCGCTGACCGTCGTCGGGCAGCTGTCCACGCCGGAGCAGTTCGCCGCGATCGTGCTGCGCGCCAGCGCCGACGGCGCCAGGGTCGTGCTCGGCGATGTGGCGCGCGTGGAACTGGGCGCGCAATCCTACGCGTTCTCCAACCGTGAGAACGGCGCGGCTGCGACCAGCGCCGCCATCCAGCTTTCGCCCGGCGCCAACGCGGTGCGGACCGCGCAGGCGGTACAGGACAGGCTCGACGAACTGTCCGCCAGCATGCCGACCGGGATGGCCTACTCTATCCCGTTCAACACCGCGCCGTTCGTGAAGATCTCTATCGAGAAGGTGCTGCACACGCTGCTCGAAGCGATGCTGCTGGTGTTCCTGGTGATGTACCTGTTCCTGCAGAACGTCCGCTATACGCTGATTCCGGCGATCGTCGCGCCCATCGCGCTGCTCGGCACGTTCGCAGTGTTGCTGCTGGCCGGGTTCTCCATCAACGTGCTGACCATGTTCGGCATGGTGCTGGCGATCGGCATCATCGTCGACGATGCCATCGTGGTGGTGGAGAACGTCGAACGGCTGATGGCCAGCGAAGGGCTCTCGCCCAGGGACGCCACGTCCAAGGCGATGCGGGAGATCACCGGCGCGGTGGTCGGCATCACCCTGGTGCTGACCGCGGTGTTCATTCCAATGGCGTTCGCGGCCGGCTCGGTCGGCGTGATCTACAAGCAGTTCACCTTGTCGATGGCGGTCTCGATCCTGTTCTCGGCGTTCCTGGCGCTGACCCTGACCCCGGCGCTATGCGCGACGCTGCTGCGTCCGCCGCAGCCCGGCCACCACGAGAAACGCGGCTTCTTCGGCGCCTTCAATTGCCGCTTCGAGCGCCTGACCTGCGGTTACGCGGCGCGTGTGGCGCGTATGATCCGGCACAGCGGACGCATGATGGCGGCGTTCTGCGTGGTCTGCGTCGCGCTGGTGTTCGCGGCGCGCCAGCTGCCGTCTTCGTTCCTGCCGGAAGAGGACCAGGGCTATTTCATGACCTCCATCCAACTGCCAACCGGCGCCACCAGCGAGCGCACGCTCGATGTGGTGAAGGCCTTCGAGGCGCATGTCGCAACGCGCCCGGCGCTGGCCTCGAACCTGGTCATCCAGGGCTTCAGCTTCGCCGGCGCGGGGCCGAACGCGGCAATGGCCTTCACCATGCTCAAGGACTGGGACGAACGCGGCGGCGCCAGCGCGAACCAGGAAGCGGCGCTGGCCCAGCAGGCCATGCACGGCATCGCCGAAGGCACGGTGATGAGCCTGATGCCACCGGCGATCGACGAACTGGGCACGTCCTCGGGCTTCACCCTGTTCCTGCAGGACCGCGGCAACCGCGGCGACGCCGCGCTCATGGCCGCGCAGGCGCGGCTGCTGGAACTGGCCGCGCGCAGCAAGCTGGTCGGCGACGTCTATCCCGACGGCATGCCGCCGGGAAAGAGCATCCAGCTGCAGATCGACCGGCACAAGGCCGAAGCGATGGGCCTGTCGTTCGGCACGGTCAGCGCGACCCTGTCGGCGGCGATGGGCTCGCTGTACGTCAACGACTTCCCCAACGCCGGGCGCATGCAGCAGGTGATCGTGCAGGCCGACGCGCCGGCGCGCATGCAGCTGGACGACGTGCTGGCGCTGCGCGTGCGCACCGCCTCCGGCGGCATGCTGCCGCTGCGCGAAGTGGTGGCGCCGTCGTGGATCGACTCGCCGCAGCAACTGATGCGCTTCCAGGGCTTTCCCGCTGTGCGCATCGCCGGCGGCGCGGCACCCGGCGTCTCCAGCGGCGACGCGATGGCCGAGATGGAACGCCTGGCGGCGCAGCTGCCGCCGGGTTTCGCCGTGGCCTGGACCGGTCAATCCCTGCAGGAACGCCAGTCGGCGACGCAGGCGCCGATGCTGACCCTGCTGTCGGCGCTGGTGGTGTTCCTGGTGCTGGCGGCGCTGTACGAGAGCTGGTCGATTCCGCTGTCGGTGATGCTGGTGGTGCCGCTCGGGCTGCTCGGCACGGTGGCGGCGGTCATGCTGCGCGGCCTGCCGAACGATGTGTTCTTCAAGGTCGGCATGATCACCATCATCGGCCTGTCGGCCAAGAACGCGATCCTGATCGTGGAGTTCGCCCGGCAGTTGCACGTCGGGGGCCAGGGCCTGGCCGAGGCGGTGGTGAATGCCGCGCGCCTGCGCCTGCGCCCGATCCTGATGACCTCGCTGGCATTCGCGCTGGGCGTGGTGCCGCTGATGCTGGCCTCGGGCGCCAGCGCCGAAACGCAGCATGCGATCGGCACCGGCGTATTCGGCGGCATGGTCAGCGGCACCTTGCTGGCGGTGTTCTTCGTGCCGGCGTTCTTCGTGTTCGTGATCGGCATGCAGGAACGTTTCTCGGCCTGGCGCACGCGATCCGCAACCGCGAAGACGAGAACGGGAAGCGCGAAAGGCGCCGGGAATCAGGAGTAGGCGATCGCGCACCGCGCCCGTACAGGCCATCGCGATCGCCTGCGGCATTCGCGGGTTGGCGGCCATCACACGCGGCCTGTCGCCGTTGTCCTTCTCGATCCCGGTGGGCTACTCCCCATTCCCCGCCATCACCGCCTCGATCTCCTCGGCGCTGCGCGCCAGCGCGGCGGTCAGCACGCGGTGGCCGTCGTCGGTGATCAGCACGTCGTCTTCGGTGCGGATGCCGATGCCGCGCCAGCGCGGCTCCACCTGTTTGTCGTCGGCGGCGATGTACAGCCCCGGTTCGATGGTGAAGACCATGCCCGGCTCGAGCAGGCGCGAGGCGCCGGCCAGCTTGTAGTCGCCGACGTCGTGCACGTCCAGGCCGAGCCAGTGCCCGGTTTTGTGCCGATAGAAACGCCGGTAGTCGCCATCGGCCAGGTTCTGCTCCAGCGTGCCCTTGAGCAGGCCCAGCCGCAGCAGGCCTTCGGTGAGGGTCTGCACCGCCGCCAGGTGCCCGGCCTCGTAGGCCACGCCCGGCCGCGCCTGCGCCAGCGCCGCCGCATGCGCGGCGCCGACCAGCTCGTGCAGCGCGCGCTGCTCGGCGCTGAAGCGGCCGCTGACCGGGAAGGTGCGGGTGATGTCGGCGGCGTAGCCGCGGTACTCGGCGCCGGCGTCGACCAGCACCAGGTCGCCGTCGCGCAGGCGCGCGGCGTTGGCGCGGTAATGCAGCACGCAGGCGTTGGCGCCGCTGCCGACGATGCTGCCGTAGGCGGGCCAGGCGTCGCCGGCGCGGAACTCGCGTTCGATCTCGGCTTGCAACTGGTATTCGTGGATGCCCGGCCGTGCCAGCCGCATCGCCGCGCGATGCGCAGCCACGCTGAGGTCGGCGGCGACCTGCATCAGCGCGATCTCGTCGCGCGACTTGAACAGGCGCTGCTCGTGCAGCAGGTGGCCCAGTTCCAGGAACTCGTGCGGCGGCTGCGCGCCATGCCGCACCTGCTCGCGCACCCGATTGACCCAGCCGATCAGCTTGAGGTCGAAATCGACGTCGCGGCCGAAGTGGTAGTAGACCCGCGAGCGGCCTTCCAGCAGCCCCGGCAGGATCTCGTCGAGGTCCTCGATCGGGTACGCATCGTCCATGCCGTAGCGTTCCACCGCGCCTTCCTGGCCTTCGCGCGGGCCGTCCCAGGCCTCGCGCTCGGGATCGCGCTCGCGGCAGAACAGCAGCGCCTCGCCGTGCTTGCGCCCAGGCACCAGCACCAGCACCGCCTCCGGCTCGGGGAAACCGCACAGGTACCAAAAGTCCGAATCCTGCCGGTACGGGTAATGGGTGTCGTGGCTGCGCACCCGCTCCGGTGCGCTCGGCAGCACCAGGATGGCGTGGTCGCCAGCCATGTCCATCAACTGTTTGCGCCGACGCGCGTATTCGCCCGCGCCGATGCCGGTGAGTCGCTTCATCGCTCAGTTCAGGCGTTGCCGATGGCGCGGGCCGAGCACGCAGTCGCTGTGCAGCAGCAGCGCGGCCACGCGCACGAATTCCTCGATCTCGGCCAGCGCGTCCTCGTCCTCGTCGGCGCTGTCGAAATCGTCGGTGCTGGCCTGGGCCAGCCGCGCCAGGTCCTGCAGCGATTCTTCGCCTTCTTCCGACAACGGCGGCTTGGCCCCGGCGGCCAGGCCGAAACCGCCGAGAAAGCCGCGGCACCAGTCGAACAGGGCATCGGCGCGCTCGGACAGCGGCGCGCCGGCATCGGCCAGGACCAGGTCGAAGGCGAAATCTCGGTCCTCCAGCTGCGCGGCGGTGGCCTCGCGCAGCCGGTCGAGCACGTCGCCGCTGCGCGGCGTGGCGATGCCGGCATCGGCCAGCACCGCGGCCGGCCACGCTGCCAGGTCGGCGCCGCCACCGGCCAGCCAGCCGCACAACGCACCGTGGAGTTCGGCCGCCGACGCGGCCAGGCCCAGTTGCTGGCTGGCTTGGGTGACGTCGTCGGCGCTAGGAAGTTCGATCATGGACGCAAGGCCTGTTGTGCGCTCGCCACCGAGAGTCGGGGCCAGCGGCGGAGCGGGACTGCGCAGTGTAGCAATCCGCATGTGTCGCGCTGCTTGTTAAGGCTTCCGGCGGGCGCCTACACTCCACCACCCCCTTTCCTGACCGAAGCCCTCTTCCCGCCATGTCGATCGAGCACGTCGCTGCGGGAATTGCCGGATATGCCGGAACGGACTGGCGCTGGGGCTGGGCCGCCGCAGCGGCGATCCTGGCGGTGGCCGCGGTGGTTTCCGCGCTGCAGGCGCTGCACTGGCGGCGGCGCATGCAGCAACAGCAGAAACGCCAGCAGCAGTTGCAGCAGCGCGACCGCCACCTGAAGCTGGCGCTGTGGGCCTCCGGCGAGCACTTCTGGGACTACGACCTGCAGCAACGCAAGCTGCGCCGCATGCGCGCCGACGAAGCGGCGCCGCACGCGCAGGAGATCACCATGGTGATCCGCGAGGACGATCCGCTGCGCATCCACCCCGACGACGTGCCGCAGGCCGAGCGCGCGCTGCGCGAACACCTGCAGGGCCTGACACCGGTCTACGTGGCCGAGTACCGGGTGGACCTGGCCGGCGACGGCGTGTGGCTGTGGGCGCGGGTGCGCGGCCGCGTGGTCGACTACGACGCCGCCGGCAAGCCGCGCCGGCTCGCCGGCACCGCGCGCGACATCACCTCGCACCGCCAGGCCGACCTGGAACGGCGCATCGCCAGCGAAGTGCTGCGCAGCATGAGCGAGGCGGTCGCGGTGCTGGACGAAGACCTGCGCTTCATCTCGGTCAATCCGGCCTTCACCCGCATCACCGGCTACAGCGAACGCGAGGTGCTGGGCCAGCCGATGACCCTGCTCGACCATGCGCCCGACGTGCCCGCCGCGCCGTCGCTCGAGCACGGCCGCTCCTGGCGCGGCGATGCCTGGAAACGGCGCAAGGACGGCCTGGAAATCCTCTGCCACGTGCGCCGCAACACGGTCGGCGACGCCGACGGCCGGCACAGCTTCCACGTGGTGGTGCTGGAAGACATCACCGACCAGAAGCGCGCCGAGCAGGAACTGCGCTACCTGGCCAACTACGACACGCTGACCAGCCTGCCCAACCGCGCACTGCTGTCCGAGCGGCTGGCGCGTTCGATCGTGCGTGCGCGGCGCCAGGGCAGTTCGGTGGCGGTGCTGTTCCTGGACCTGGACCGGTTCAAGGACATCAACGATTCGCTCGGCCACGCGGTCGGCGACCGGGTGCTGCGCGCGGTCGCCGAACGCCTGCAGCAGGCGGTGGGCCCGCAGCACACGGTCGCGCGCCTGGCCGGCGACGAATTCACCGTGGTGGTGGAGGACATCGCCGATCAGGCCGAGGCCGAAGCCGTCGCCACGCGCGTGCTGGCCGCGTTCGATGCGCCGCTGCAACTGGAGGACCGCCGCGAAGTGGCGATCTCCTCGTCGATCGGCATCTCGCTGTTCCCGCAGCACGCATTGCTGCCCAGCGAACTGCTCAAGCACGCCGACACCGCGATGTACCAGGCCAAGGCCGCCGGGCGCCGCAACGTGCAGGTCTATTCGGCGCGCATGGACGAGGCCACCCGCCACCGCGCCACGCTGGCCAGCAGCCTGCGCAAGATCCCGTTCGACCAGGAGCTGAAGCTGGTCTACCAGCCGCGCTATTCGCTGCGCGAGCAGCGCGTGGTCGGCGTGGAAGCGCTGCTGCGCTGGCACAGCGCCGATTTCGGCACGGTCTCGCCGAGCCAGTTCATCCCCCTGGCCGAAGAAACCGGGCTGATCCTGGAGATCGGCGAATGGGTGCTGCGCCAGGCCTGCAGCACGCTGCGCGACTGGCGCCAGCTGGGCCTGACCGACCTGTGCATGTCGGTCAACGTCTCGGCGATCCAGCTCGAGCGCGGCGACCTGCCGGCGTTGATGGCGCGGATCCTGGCCGAGACCGGGGTCCCGGCCGCCAACGTCGAGCTGGAACTCACCGAAAGCGTGGTGATGTCGCAGGTCGGCAAGAACGCCGCCACCCTGCATGCCTGCCGCGCCCTGGGCCTGGCCCTGGCGATCGACGACTTCGGCACCGGCTATTCGTCGCTGGCCTACCTGAAGCGCTTGCCGATCAATACCTTGAAGATCGACCAGGAATTCATCGGCGACCTGACCCGCGATCCGGACGACGAGGCGATCACCAGCACCATCATCGCGATGGGCCACTCGCTGACCCTGAAAGTGGTCGCCGAAGGCGTGGAGCTGCCCGGCCAGCTGGCGTTCCTGCGCCAGCACGGCTGCGACGAGATCCAGGGCCATCTGGTCGCGCCGGCACTGGAACCGGACGCCTGCCTGCAGTTGCTGCGGCAGCCGCTGCTGCTGCCCGCCTGAGCGGCGGCCGTCGCGCCCTCCGCTGGCGTCTTGACCGCCGCTCGGACGCATGCCTATCGTGGGCGCCATGGACAGCCCCGACGCCCTCGCCCAGCTTCGCACCCTCGCCACACGCGTGGAGACGCTGGTCGAGCGTTGCCAGCGCCTCACCGACGAGAACCGCAGCCTGCGCCAGCAGCAGGAGCAGTTGATCGGCGAGCGCTCGCAGTTGCTGACCAAGAACGAGCAGGCGCGCTCGCGGGTCGAGGCGATGATCACCCGGCTCAAGTCGCTGGAGCAGCACACGTGAGCGAACCGGTCAGCGTCCGCATCCTGGACCGCGAATACACCGTCGGCGTCGAGGCCGAAGAACGCGACAGCCTGCTCGCCGCCGCGCGCCTGCTCGACGCGAAGATGCGCGAGGTACGCGGCAGCAACCGCATGGCTGCGGTGGACCGGGTCGCGGTGCTGGCCGCGCTGAACCTGGCGCACGAACTGCAGCAACTGCGCGACGAGCAGGCGCGGCGCGATCATGAGATGGCGCGCACGCTCGCCGACCTCAATCGCCGGCTCGACGGCGTGGTCGATACGGCGCGTTGATACCCGCCTCGCATTTCGATCATCAACGTGAATTGCGCCGTACCGCGCGACCGACGAACGGACTAGCCAAGCGCGGCGACGGCGCTATACTTCGTTTGCGTTCTCTGCTGTAAACGACAGCGTGTGCAAACATTCGCCTTGTCCCTTAATTACGACCACGGGATGGCGACGGAATCGGGTGTGCAGGTCCGCCTTGTAGCGGGAAGCCCGATGGTTCCCCAGCTATCCCACTTGAACCCCGGGTTCAAGGTCGTTTCGCACGCATCGTCTACGGCGGAGAATGCAATATCCCGGAAACGGCGCCGCAAGGCGCCGTTTCCTTTTGTGCGTCCGCGTGCGCCGCGCCCGACGACGCATTGCATCCGCGCCGCCGCTGGCCTCCATGCAGCGCACGCAACCCTGCACCGACCAGCCGCCGGCGCAAGCCTGGGATACTGTCGCGCCCTTCCAGGAGACGCCGCATGCCCTCGCTCGCCCAGATCATCGACCGCTTCGACCCGAACGCCGGGTTCGACGTGCCTGCCAGCTGGTTGCAGGGACGCACCGCCTTCGGTGGCCTGTCCGCGGCGCTGGCGCTGCAGACCGCGCTGCGCGCCGCGCCGTCCGCGCTGCCGCCGCTGAAGTCGGCGCATATCTGGTTCGTCGGCCCCACCGACGCCACCTTGCGTTTCCAAGCGCAGCCGCTGCGCCAGGGCAAGTCCGCCACCTCGATCGCGGTCGATTGCCTGGCCGGCACGCAGCTCGCGCTGCGCGCGGCGCTGCTGTTCGCGCAGCCGCGCCCCAGCCGCATCGCCCACGACTTCATGCCTGCACGGCCCGCGGTGTGCGGGCCGGATGCCGCAGTGCCGATCGCCACCAGTGCGATTACTCCGGCGTTCGTAGGCAACTTCGAGATGCGCCTGGCCGGCGGCGCCCTGCCGGTGTCCGGCGCCGCCAGCCCGGAACTGATGGTCTGGGTGCGCCATCTTGATAGCGCGGGCGTGGATCCGAGCCTGGCCCTGGTCGCGCTCGGCGACAGCCTGCCGCCGGCGGCGATGGCCTGCTTCACCGAACCGGCGCCGGTCAGCTCGATGACCTGGACCCTGGATTTCCCGCAGCCGGCCGCGGCCGGCGACTGGTTCCTGCTGCGCTCGGCCAGCCAGCACGCCGCCGACGGCTACTCGCTGCAGGACATGCAGATCTGGGACGAAGCCGGGCAACTGGTGCTGTCGGGCCGGCAGACGGTGGCGATCTACGCGTGACGCCGCTTCGGCGGCAACGCCCTAGCCAGTCCACGCGCCGGCACCGACAATAGCGCCGTCCCTTCCCGCGCCTGCCCGATGACTCCCGACGACCGCGACCTCCTGCGCCAGCAACTGCGCGCGCGCCGCCGCGCGCTCCCCGCAGCCGCGCGCCTGGCCGCCGCCGATGCGCTGGCGCAGCGCTTGCTGGACTTGCCGTTCGCGCCACGGCACGGCCACGTCGCCGGCTATTGGGCGATGGACGGGGAGATCGCGCTGCACCGCTGGCAATTGAGCCTGCCGGCCAGCGTGCAGTACTGCCTGCCGGTGCTCAGCGGCAAGACCCTGCGTTTCGCGCCGTGGCGCCCGGGGCAGCCGCTGACCGCCAACCGCTACGGCATTCCCGAACCCGACGTCGCCGCCGAGGCGACGCTGGCGCCGGAGCAGATGGCGCTGGTGGTGGCGCCGCTGGTCGGCTTCGACGCCGGCGGCGGACGCCTGGGCATGGGGGGCGGCTGGTATGATCGCAGCTTCGCATTTCGCCAGCGGCAAACGCCTCCGCCCTGGCTGGTCGGCGCCGCGTTCGCCGTGCAGCAGGTCGACGCGCTGCCCATCGCCGCCTGGGACGTGGCGCTGGATGCGGTCTGCACCGACTCCCTCACTCTCCTGACCGCGACCGATCTCCCCGCATGACCGCACGCAAGCGCTACTGGCTGATGAAGTCCGAACCGGACGCCTTCTCGATCGACGACCTGCAGCGGGTCGGCAGCGAACCCTGGAACGGGGTGCGCAACTACCAGGCGCGCAACTTCATGCGCGACGGCATGAAGCTCGGCGACGGCATCCTGTTCTATCACTCCAACTGCAAGGTGCCCGGCATCGTCGGCACGGCCACGGTGGCCAGCGCAGCGTATCCGGACATGACCCAGTTCGACCCCAAATCCGACTACCACGACCCCAAAGCCACCCGCGAACAGCCGCGCTGGTATCTGGTGGACGTCGCCTTCGAGCGCAAGCTCGCGCGCACCATCGCGCTGGACGAGATCAAGCAGCATGCCGACGCGCTCGGCGACGGCTTCCCGCTGACCGCGCGCGGCAACCGCCTGTCGGTGTTCCCGGTCAGCGCCGCGCAGTGGAAGCTGCTGTTGGCGCTTGAGTAGCCGGGATTTGGGATTGGGCATTGGGGATTCGTCTCCTGCCCTGCCCGCCCTGTTTTTCACGAATCTCCAATCCCGAATCACCAATCCCGAGCCCTTACCAATGTCCGAAAGCAAGCGCCTGGCCGCCGAAAAAGCCATCGAATACGTCGAAGACGGCATGATCGTCGGCGTCGGCACCGGCTCCACCGTGGCCTACTTCATCGATGCGCTGGGCCGCATCGGCCATCGCATCAAGGGCGCGGTGTCCAGCTCCGAGCAGAGCAGCGCGCGCTTGCGCCAGCACGGCATCGAGGTGCTGGAACTGAACCACACCGGCAACCTGTCGCTGTACGTGGACGGCGCCGACGAGTGCGATCCGAACCGCTGCCTGATCAAGGGCGGCGGCGCCGCGCTGACCCGCGAGAAGATCATCGCCGAGGCCAGCGAGCGCTTCGTGTGCATCATCGACCCGAGCAAGCAGGTGCGGACGCTGGGCGCGTTCCCGCTGCCGATCGAGGTGATCCCGATGGCGCGCAGCCTGGTCGCGCGCGAGATCCTGGCGCGCACCGGCGGCCAGCCGGTCTGGCGCGACGGCGTGGTCACCGACAACGGCAACGTGGTGCTCGACGTACACAACCTCAGCATCACCGATCCGGTGGCGCTGGAGCGCGAACTGAACCAGATCCCCGGCGTGGTCTGCGTCGGCCTGTTCGCGCGCCGCCCGGCCGACGTGGTGATCGTCGGTGGCGAGCCGCCGCGCATCCTGTAGGACGCGCGGGGATTCGGGATGAACAGCCTTCGGCTGTTGAGCCGGGATTGGGGATTCGCAAAAGCCGAAAGCACCTCCGGCCGCAGCTTCCCGCTCTTACGAATCCCCAATCCCCAATCCCGAATCCCGGCTCTATTGACTCGCCACCCACCATGCAACAAGGTGCGCGCTGATCCCACCTTCCCCGGCACCGCCATGTCCCTGTTCCGCGCCCTGTTCGTCCTCGTCCTGCTGACCCTCAGCGGCTGCGCCAGCGCCGGTGGCCATTGGGTGGAACTGGCCGGGCACCGCTACCAGGTCGAGCTGGCCCAGGACGATGCGACCCGCGCGCGCGGGCTGATGTTCCGCGACCAGATGGACGCCGACCACGGCATGCTGTTCATCCACGACCGCGAGGAACCGCAGGCGTACTGGATGAAGAACACCAAGATCGCGCTGGACATCCTGTACTTCGACACCCAGCGCAAGCTGGTGGCGCAGCAGCGCGACGTGCCGCCGTGCTCGGCCGGCAACGCCTGCCCGCCGTATCCCAGCAACGCCCCGGCGCGCTACGTGCTGGAACTCAACGCCGGCCAGGCCGCGCAGCTCAAGCTGCAGGACGGCGCCGAACTGAGCTTCGACCCGGGCATTCCCAAGGCCCGCTGAACCGCGCCGGCGTCGGGAAAAGCGCCGCCGCTGTGGCGCTGAACCCGACACCGCTGTCGGGAACCCCCGGACTTGATCGCGTCGCACTTTGCGGCCAGTCTTGGGTCATGGTCGACCGACTGACATTGCCGAGCTGGAACACCCTGGCCGCGCTGGACGACGATGCGCTGCCGCTGCTGGCCACCGCGCTGCTGATCGCCCGCGACGAGTATCCGGAACTGGATGCCGAGCACTACGACACGCTGGCGCAGAACCACGCCGAGCACCTGCGCCACGAAGTGGCGATGGTCGAGCCGTGGCCGCTGAAGATGGCCGCGATCAACCGCCACCTGTTCGAAGAACTCGGCTACAGCGGCAACCACGACGAGTACTACGACCCGCGCAACAGCTACATGAACGAGGTCTTCGAGCGCCGCCTCGGCAATCCGATCTCGCTGGCGCTGGTGCAGATGGAAGTGGCGCGGCGGCTGGACATCCCGCTCGACGGCGTGTCCTTCCCCGGGCACTTCCTGGTGCGCCTGCCGGTGGACGACGGCCTGCTGGTGATGGACCCGTTCAACGGCGGCCGCCCGCTGGCGGTGGAAGAGCTGCGCGAACGCGCGCGTCCACACCTGGGCGGCGAGACCCCGGACGATCGCGCGCTGCTGCAGATCCTGGACCCGGCGCCGCACCGCGCGATCCTGACCCGGGTGCTGCGCAACCTGCACGGCGTCTACGCCGAACGCGACGAATGGGACCGCGCCGCCCGCAGCGCCGACCGCGTACTCAAACTGATGCCCGACCAGCCCGAAGCCCTGCGCGACCGCGGCCTGGCCTACCTGCAGATGGACTACGTCCCCGGCGCGCGCCGCGACCTGGGCCGCTACCTGCAACTGAACCCGGAAGCCAACGACGTGCTGCCGATCCGCGAACGCCTGGTGGAACTGAGCGCGCGCGCGCAGCGGATGCATTGAGGGCTGGGATTGGGGATTTGGGATTAGGGATTCGCAAAAGCCGGTTCGGCGGTGGCTGCGGATTCGCCGCGTCCTGTGGGACGGTTCAACTCCGACCTGGTTTATCGGCATGCGCCGGAACTAAAGCCACTCCTACAGGCCGAAGCAATCGCCGGATAACCGCCGAGGCCGCTTTTGCGAATCCCCAATGCCGAATCCCAAATCCCGGCCTTCAATCAGTCCATCTCCACCATCTCGAAATCGTCCTTGGTCACGCCGCAGTCCGGGCAGGTCCAGGTGTCGGGCACGTCTTCCCAGCGGGTGCCGGGGGCGATGCCCTCTTCCGGCAGGCCGTCGATTTCCTTGTAGATGAAGCCGCAGACGACGCACATCCAGGCGCGGTAGGTGGTGGCAGTGGCATCGCTCATTGGATAATCGCGGGTCTACGGGCCGAACGGAGGGGCATTGTCCCACCGTCGCCTGCACACCGGAAGGCTCCTCCATGAATGCATCACCGCCGCCCCGCGGCGTCTACCTGATCACGCCCGACGAGGCCGACGGCGCGCGCCTGCTGGCGCGCGTGGCGCCGCTGCTCGGCTACGGCCCGACCTGGCTGCAGTACCGCAACAAGCGCGCCAACGCGGCGCAGCGCCTGGCCCAGGCGACGGCGCTGCAGGCACTGTGCGCGCAGGCCGGGGTGCCGCTGATCGTCAACGACGATGTAGCCCTGGCGCAGGCGGTCGGCGCCGCCGGCGTGCACCTGGGCGAAGACGACGGCGACCTGGCTGCCGCACGCGCAGCGCTTGGTGCCGACGCACTGATCGGCGCCTCGTGCTACGACGACCTCGCCCTGGCCCGCGCCGCCGCTGCGGCCGGCGCCAGCTATGTTGCCTTCGGCGCGTTCTTCCCCACCCGCAGCAAAGTGACCACGCGCCGCGCCGACCCCGGCCTGCTGCGCGATGCCGCGGCGCTGGGATTGCCACGGGTGGCGATCGGCGGGGTGACCCCCGACAACGGCCACGCCCTGGTCGCCGCCGGCGCCGACCTGCTGGCGGTGATCAGCGGCGTGTTCGACGCCGAGGATCCGCGCGCAGCACTGGCCGCCTACCGCGCCTGCTTCGACTGAGCCGCGGCTGTTTCCCCTCGGGAGAAGGTGGCCCGCAGGGCCGGATGAGGGTACGGCAAAGCCTCGTGCCCCAAACTCCGCGAGGCGCTTCGCGCCGTACCCTCACCCCAACCCCTCTCCCGGTGGGAGAGGGGCTAGCGGCTCTTCCCTTCTCCCATCGGGAGAAGGTGCCCCGCAGGGGCGGATGAGGGTACGGGCGAAGCCTCGTGCACCAAACTCCGCGAGGCGCTTCGCGCCGTACCCTCACCCCAACCCCTCTCCCGATGGGAGAGGGGCTTTAGAACCATGCGCGCTCAGAAGTCGTAGCTCAGCGTCACCCGGGCCGAGCGCGGCGCTTGGTAGGCCACCGCCTGGTTCCATAGCGGATTGACTTCGCCCGGGTTCAATTCGGAGAACGGATAGACGTTGGTCACCGTTTGCCGGTTGGTGACGTTGAACACGTCCAGGCTCAGCGCCAGTTTGCCTTCGGCGAACTTCGGCTTGTAGGTCAGGCCCAGGTCGAGCTGCGCCACCCAGCTCAGATTGCCGTGCGATCCCGGCGGCGACGCCTCGCCGGTGCCGGTGGCCGGGTTGTAGCAGAAGTGGTACGGACCGCCGGTGATACTGGGATTGGCATAGCCGGCCGGATCGCGGTCGCCGGCGTCGTAGTTGCTGCCGTAGTAATAGCCCAGGCACGGCCGTGGCGCGCCGGAAATCAGGCTCAGGTTCGCGGACGTGCCCCACTCCTCGGTCAGCTGATAGAAGCCGTACGCCTTCAGCTGATGGCGGCGGTCGTTGGACTGGTTGCCGTTGAAGTTCTCCATCAGCGCCGCATGGTCCCAGCTCTGCGTGGTCGAGGTCGCCGCCTGGCCCTGGTAGCTGCCCAGCGCGCCGCCGGTGCGCCACAGGTCCGAACGCAGCTGGCCTTCGGTGGTGCCGTAACTGTGCGACCACACGTAGCTCATCTTGGTGTACCAGCGGCCGTCGAACGGACGCTCCAGGTTGAATTCCAGCGCCGAATAGCGGCGCTTGAATTCGGGGTAGCCGCCCTGCTCGCGGGTCACGGTCAACGCGTGCACCTGGCCGTCGGTCCCGACCACCCGGTAGGTATTGGTCTTGCCCGGATTGACCAGCGCCGCGCTGGCGTTCTTGGTCCAGTCGATGTCCACGCCCGCCGCGGCCGCCGCCGCCACCAGGCCCGCGTTGGAGTTGTCCAGGTTGGTGTCGTCGATGCCGTCGTTGAGCCGGCGGTGGGTGCCCCGCACGCCGAACACCCAGTCGTTCGGCAACACCGTGGTGAAGCCGAGAATGACCTCGTCCTGGTTCTCCCCCTTGATGTCCTCGACCACCGCGGTGCGCACGTCGGCGAGGCGGCCGAAGCGCGAATTGGCCGACACCGGCGGTGCCAGCTGGGTGGCCAGGATCGGCGTGCCGTCGGTGTTGATGCCGCTGTAGGTGTAGTAGGTGCTGGTGGACACCGCGGGGGTGAACAGGCCCGCCGGCGACAGCGGCAGGCCGAGGTAGTAGCGGCCGATGTTGCCGTACACCTTCAGGCTGGAATCGCCGTGGACGTCCCAGCTGAAGCCCAGCCGCGGCGCCCACTGGTTCTTCAGCTCGATGTAGGCCTGGCCGAACGGGGTGTAGTTGGTGAAGCTGTCGTTGCGCACGCCGAGCGAGAGCATCAATCTGTCGGTGGCCTGCCAATGGTCTTCGACGTAGTACGCGGTCTGCTTGGCGTCGTAGGAATACAGGTTGGTGTCGATGTCCTGGGTGACGTAGTAGCCGCCGCTGCCGTAGGTGGGATCGGCCAGGCCCGGGCTGGGCACGCCGATGCTGCCGTCCTCGGCCACCGAGCCGCTGACCTGGCCGCCGCTGTTGAGGCCGTACGGGTCCGGGGTGTAGCCGTAGGTCCAGGCATAGCCTGGGCCGGACTTGTACGAGCCGATGTTGATCGCCTCGCTCTTCTGGTTGTCGATGCCGACATCGATGCTGTGCGCGCCGAGCCGCCAGTTGAGATTCAGGCGCAGGTTGTCCTTCTTGTACTCGCGGTCCGGATCGGTGATCGAGACCACCGTCTGCGCATTGCCGATCGCGGTGCCGCCGGTATAGGCCGGATTCTGGTTGGCGACACTGTTGAGGAACGGACCGTTGCCGGCGTCGTAGCCGATCGCGGTGAGCTTGTTGGGCAGGCGCTCCTTGCCGTACAGCGCGGTCAAGGTGAGGTTGTCGCCGAAATAGCCGGTGTACTTGCCCAGAAACAGGGTCGGGCCGAACTCGTTCTTGCCTTCGCGGCCCTTGTAGCTGCCGACCTCGCGGTTGACGTAGTCGTAGCCGTAGATGTTGCCGTTGGTGCGCGCCTTGTCCTGCGCGCCGGTGAATTCGAGCAGGTGGTTGTCGCTGATCTGCCAGTCGATCTTGGCGTAGGCGCGGGTCTGCTTGTAGTCGTAGCGGGTCCACGGCGAACCGGAGATGCCGCCGGAGGTGACGCGCGCATCGGCGACGCGGGTGCCGCTGGAATCGACCTGCTCCAGCGCCAGGAAGAAGAACAACCGGTCCTGCACCAGCGGGCCGCCGAGGTAGGCGCTGTAGGTGGTCTGATCGGCCTTGGTCTCGCTCAGCGGCATGTAGTTGCCGGCGGTGTACTTGGCGTTGTTCGGATCCCAGTACACGCTGTCCTTGCGGAAATACAGGTCGCTCTGCCGGGCGCTGAGGCTGTCCGGCTGCCAGATCACCGCCGCGCCGAAGTGCCAGTCGTTGCTGCCGCGCTTGCCGACCTGGCTGATCACGCCGCCGTTGGAACGGCCGTATTGCGCGCCGTAGCCGCCGGTGAAGATTTCCTGCTGGTCGATCGCGCCGTACGGCAGGGTCAGCCCGCCCAGGCTGCTGGCCGGATCGGTGGTGTTGAAGCCGTTGAGGTAATACGCGTTCTCGCTCGCCGCCGAGCCGCCGAAGCTGGCCAGCGAACCGCCGAGCGGGCCGTTGTCGTAGCCGCCGCTGTTGGCGACCACGCCCGGCGCCAGCAAGGCGATGGCCTCGGCGCTGCGGCCCAGCGGCAGCACCGCCAGTTGCTCGGCGGTGATCACGGTGCGGCTGTCGACGCTGGCCACGTCGATCCTGGCCACGTTGCCGGCCACCACGTTCACCGCATCCAGCGTCTGCGCTGGGCCGCCGAAGCCGACTTCGGTGCCGGCGCCGACCACCAGGCTGATGTTCTCGCGCGTCTCCACCACCTGGCCGTCGCGCTTGAGCGTGACCGTGTAGGTGCCCAGCGGCAGATTGCCCTGCGCGTAGCGGCCGCGTTCGTCCACCTTGACCTCGCGGCTGAAGCCGCTGGTGTTGGTGATCAGCACGCTGCTTTCGCCGGCGCCGGGCGGCACGCTGCCGACGATGCTGCCGGTGGTGGACTGCGCATAGCCATTGCCGGCGGCAAGCGCCAACGCGAGCGCCAAGGCGCTCTTGCGGATCGTACGGTGCATGCTCTCTCCCCGAAGATGAAGATCGTTGGCAACCCAACGAAAAATGCAGGTGCGACGCCAATGGCCGATGGCGCGCCCCGCGAACCCTGTGCAAACTCCGCCCATCGCACGGCCGCTCGCTGTCGGCGATCGGGCCGTGCGCCCCTGGACGTTCCGATACTAGGCAGCGGATCACACGGCGGAGCCGGTCGCGGCGGGTAGGTGCGCGGCGGGCGGGTAGGTACGCGGCCCAAGCCCGGGCGACATGGCACGTGCAGGCGGCAGCCGCGACAATAGGCGGCATCGCTTCGCGCCCGGCCCACCGGCCCGGCCAGCCCGCCAAGGATTCCCGCCCATGCACCATGCCCGCTCGCACGCCCTCTTCGCCCAGGCGCAATCGCTGATCCCCGGCGGCGTCAACTCGCCGGTCCGCGCCTTCAAGTCGGTGGGCGGCGAACCGTTCTTCGTGCAGCGCGCCGACGGCCCCTACCTGTACGACGTGGACGGCAACCGCTACATCGACTATGTCGGCTCGTGGGGCCCGATGATCGCCGGGCACAACCACCCGGCGGTGCGCGAGGCGGTGCAGCGCGCGATCGGCGACGGCCTGTCGTTCGGCGCGCCGTGCCCAGCCGAGGTGACGATGGCCGAGACCATCACCCGCCTGGTGCCCTCGTGCGAGATGGTGCGCATGGTCAATTCCGGTACCGAGGCCACGCTGTCGGCGGTGCGCCTGGCGCGCGGCGCCACCGGGCGCAGCCGCATCGTCAAGTTCGAAGGCTGCTACCACGGCCACGGCGACTCGTTCCTGGTCAAGGCCGGCAGCGGCATGCTGACCCTGGGCGTGCCGACCTCGCCGGGCGTGCCGACGGGCCTGAGCGAACTCACCGCCACCCTGAGCTACAACGACTTCGACGGCGCCACCGCGCTGTTCGACGAGATCGGCAGCGAGATCGCCGCGGTCATCATCGAGCCGGTGGTCGGCAACGCCAATTGCATCCCGCCGCGCGACGGCTACCTGCAGCACCTGCGTGCGCTGTGCACGCGGCATGGCGCGCTGCTGATCTTCGACGAGGTGATGACCGGTTTCCGCGTCGCCCTGGGCGGCGCGCAGGCGCACTACGGCGTGGTGCCGGACCTGACCACCTTCGGCAAGATCATCGGCGGCGGCATGCCGGTCGGCGCCTACGGCGGCCGTGCCGAACTGATGCGGCAGATCGCCCCGTCCGGGCCGATCTACCAGGCCGGCACGCTCAGCGGCAATCCGGTGGCGATGGCCGCCGGCCTGGCGATGCTGGAGCTGGTGCAGGCGCCGGGCTTCCACCAGCGCCTGGATGCGGCGACCGCCGCGCTGTGCGCCGGGCTGGAGCAGGCCGCCGCCAGCGCCGGCGTGGCGGTCACCACCAACCGGGTCGGGGCGATGTTCGGGCTGTTCTTCACCACGCAGAAGGTGGAGACCTACGCCCAGGCCACCGCCTGCGACACCGCCGCGTTCAACCGCTTCTTCCACGCCATGCTGGAGCGCGGCGTGTTCCTGGCGCCGTCGGCGTACGAGGCCGGCTTCCTGTCCAGCGCGCACGACCAAGGCGTGCTGGAAGCCACACTGGCCGCGGCGCGCGAGGCATTCGGCGTGGTCGCCGCCGGCTGAACGAAAACTGAGCAGCCGGTCGCGACTTTGCTTTTGTCGCGGCCGTGTCATAAGTTCAACGTTCACGGCCAACGGACGGCATCAGGGCGGGGGCCCGTGGAATCGGCGCCGCACCCGAGCTTTCCGCGATCTGCGTGGCAAGCCGGCACGCGTCCGACTCCGTACCGTCACCCGAACCGCCAGAGGGCGCGAGGGCGACCGCTGCAGACACTCATGGCGACATGCTTAAGCCTGTCACGCTGTTGAATCCGCGTTTTCCTGCGGCCGTGCACGACAGTCCCGCCATGCCCGACTGGGTGCTGGCCGACAAACTGGCGCCGCCGCGCTCGCGCGTGGCCGCGGTGCCGCGCGAGGCCTTGCTGCAGCACCTGGACCGCGCCGCCGAGCTGCCGCTGACCCTGTTGCTGGCGCCGCCCGGCTTCGGCAAGACCACCTTGCTCGGGCAATGGCACCAGCGCCTGCGCGAGCGCGGCGAGGCCGCGGTGGCGTGGCTGTCGCTGGACGAGGAAGACGCCGATCCCGGACGCTTCCTCGCCTACCTGGCGCTGGCCGCGCGCGGCGCCGGGATCGACCTCGGCGCGTCCTTGCAGGCCGCGCTGCAGCAGCAGGGCCAGGACCTGGAGGTGGCGTGCACGCTGCCGGTGCTGATCCGCGCGATCCGTGCCGCGCCGCGGCGCCTGCTGGTGATCCTCGACGACTACGACCGCGGCCACGCCAGCGCGCTCGACGAGGTGGTGACGCGGTTGGTCGAACACGCCGGCGGCCAATTGCACCTGCTGCTGGCGACCCGGCGCGCGCCGGCGCTGCCGTTGGCGCGCTGGGCGCTGCAGGGCCAGCTGGAACGCATCGGCGCCCGCGAACTCGCGCTGGACGACGCCGAGACGCTGGCGCTGCTGGGACCGCAGGTGCCGGCGGCGATGGCCCGCCAGCTGCGCCGGCAGACAGAGGGCTGGGCGGTCGCGCTGCAACTGGCCGGGCTATGGTTGGGCGGCGACGAACGCCGCCGCGACGATCTGGGCCGGTTCTCCGGACGCACCGCCGAGCTGGCGGCCTATCTGGCCGAGCAGGTGCTCAACGACCTGGATCCGGCCTTGCGTGCGTTGCTGCTGCAGCTCTCTCCGCTGGAACGGTTCAACGCCGCGCTCGCCGACGCGGTGCGCGAGCGCGACGACAGCGGCCGCCTGCTGGAGCGGCTGGCGCACTTCCAGGGCCTGCTGGTGGCGCTGGACGGCGAGCACGAATGGTTCCGCTTCCATCCGCTGTTCGCCGATTATCTGTACCAGCAGTTGGAGCGCGACACGCCCGGACTGGCGCCGCAATTGCACCGGCGCGCCGCGCACTGGTTCGACGCGCACGGGCAGTTGCCCGAAGCGGTGCGGCATGCGGTGCGCGGCGGCGCGATCGACAGCGCCGCCGACTGCATCGCCCGCGCCGGCACCTGGCAGTTGCTGCTGCGCCACGGCACCGCGCCGATCCGCGCGCTGCTGCGCCGCTTCCCGCGCAGCAGCATCGGCGAGCGGCCGGCGCTGAACCTGACCCAGGCCTACCTGCACATGAAGCTGGGCGAGTTCGCGCACGCGCAGACCCTGCTGGAACGCTTCCGCGATTTTCCCGAGCAGGTACGCGCGCCGTTCGAGCGCGACTACACGGTGGTGGTGGCGTTGCTGCGCGACCTGCTCGACCAGGTCTGCGCCAACCCGCGCGGACTGGCGCAGATCGCCGCGCAGGCGGCGGCGCTGGACGAGGACGACAGCCTGGGCCGCGGCACGCTGTGGTGTATCTGCGCCACCACCGCGCTGGGCCGCGCCGATTTCGCCGGCGCCGAGCGCTATGCGCAACTGGCCGGCAGCGCGATGCAGGCCAGCGGCAGCGAGGTCGGCGCCAGCTATGCGCTGATCCACCTGGCGCAGAGCCACTACTACCGTGGCCAATTGGAGCGGGCCGAGGCCACCTGCCGCCAGGCGCTGGCCATCGCCCAGCGCCAGCAGCAGCTCGATCCCACCCTGCAGGCGGTCAGCCAATGCCTGCTGGCGCAGCTGCAATGCGAACACGGCCGCTACGACGAGGCCGCCGACTGCCTGCAGCCGGCGCTGGGTTTCCTGGAGCAGCACGACGGCTGGCTAGACATCTATGCCGCCGGCTACGAGACCGCGCTGGTGCTGGCGCGGCAGCACGACCGCAGCGGCCGCGCAGCGCTGGAACTGCTCGACCACATCGACCGCATCGCGCACGCGCGGCACCTGGGCCGGCTCGCCGACCTGGCGCTGGCCTGGCGGCTGCACGTGCTGCTCGACCAGCCGCCGTCGCCGGCGATCGACGTGCTGGTCGCGCGCACCGGCGGCGAAGCGCGGTTCGCGCACGCGCTGGGCCAGCCACAGGACTGGCGCTTTCTCGCCGCGCTCGGCTTCGCCCTGGCCCGCTGGCACCGCCTGGGCGGACGCACCCGCGCCGCGCTGGCGGTACTGCAAGGCGTGGAGGCGGCCTGCATGGCCGCCGACAACCAGGTGCAGCTGGCGCGGGTGCGCGCGCGCATCGCGCTGGTGCTGCACGACCGCGGCGAATCCGCCGCCGCCCTGCCCTATCTGCGCCACGCGCTGCAGCACGTGGCCAGCACCCAGGCCTGGCAATGCCTGCTGGAACTGGGCGTGCCGGGCAAGGCGCTGCTGCGCATGGCGCGCCAGCAGGATCCGCAGGCCGCGCCGAACACCACGCTGGCGATGACCATCCAGGCGCTGCTGGACAAGCTGCGCCACGACCAGGACAGCGGCACCGACCTGTTCAGCGAACGCGAACTGGAAGTACTGGCGCTGCTGGCGCAGGGCGACGCGAACAAGCAGATCGCGCGACGCCTGGCGCTGTCGGAAAACACGGTCAAGTTCCACCTGAAGAACCTGTACCGCAAACTGGAAGCCGGCACCCGCGAAGCCGCACTGGCCAGCGCGCTGCAACGCGGCCTGCTGCAGCGCATGGCGCCGCCGGATGCCGCACTGGACTGAGTGCGATCCCGCAATCGCGAGCGTCCTCGCGATCCTGTAGGAGCGGCTTCAGCCGCGACCGGGTTTTACCGGGAAAGCCAGGTCGCGGCTGAAGCCGCTCCTACAATTGAGTCGGCGCTGACGCAGGCCGAAGCCTGCGGCGCCATCCTGTTCGAAAGGCGCTGCAGATCGCTGATCGCCACCTGCAGCGCAACCGCGGCCGCTCAGCCGAACACGAACTTGCCCTTCATCATCGCCCAGTGCCCCGGGAACGAGCAGAAGAACGTGTAGTCGCCGCCCTTGCTCAGCTTGGCGGTGGAGAACTTGACCGTGTCCGACTGCCCGGCGCCGATCACCTTGGTGTGCGCGATGATCCGCGCGTCGTTCTTCGGCAGGTAGTTGTCGGCCAGGCTGGAACTGGTGCCGGCATTGGCCACCGCCTGGAAGTCCGGTGTCTTGGCCAGCACCCAGTTGTGGCCCATCACCGCGGCCGTGAGCTTGCCGCTGTGCTTGAGCGTCAGCGCCACTTCGGTGCAGTCGGCGGCGACCTTGATCTGCGGCTGGTCGAAGGACATCTGGTCGGTGCCGGTGATGGTCACCGCACAGGTCTTGGCCCAGGCAGCCGGCGCGAACGCGAGCGCGGCGAGGACCAGTAAGGGGGACAGCGACTTCGCTTTCAAGACGGACTCCTTGGCAATGGGGATGGCACAGCAACGCGAACCTCGCCAGCACGCGCTACGCGCGCAGCGGCGTCGCCATGACTGTCTGCCTTTGCGCAAATGTTTGTCAACGACAAGCCCTCGTGCACTGCAGCATCCGGCGCAGGCAGCGCTAGGCGTTGCGGAAGAATCCGTGCAACGGATCGTGCAGCGCCATCCGTGGCGGCGGCACCGGCAACGGCCCGCGCTTGCCGGCGGCAACCTGCGCGAACGCGCGCTTGAACCGTGCCATCTCCGCCGCGGTACCGATGGTGATGCGCGAACGGTTCGGCCACAATTTCCAGCTGCGGCCGACGAACACGCCCCAGGTCGCCATCGCGTCCATGAACTCCTGCGCCGGGCGCTTCACGTCGACCATGAAGCAATTGCTTTCCGACGCCGTGCACGCATGGCCCTGCGCGCCGAGCCAGCGCACCACGTCGTCGCGGATGGCGCTGTTGAGCGCGCGCCGCTGCGGCACCAGCGCCGGATCGCGCAGGCTGGCAAGGCCGGCGGCGACCGCGGTCACCGGCAGGCTGTTGACGCTGTAGAACTTGAGCTTGGCCAACAGCTCCGGCCGTGCCACCGCATAGCCCAGGCGGATACCGGCCATGCCGTAGAGCTTGGAGAAGGTGCGCAGCACGATCACGTCGTCGCCGGCGGCGACGCGATCGACCATGCTGCTGGCGCTGTCGGAAAAATGCAGATACGCCTCGTCGACCACCAGCACGCTGCCCTTGGGCTTGTGCGCCAGCGCGTAGTCCAGGTCCTTGCGTGCGGTCACCGAACCTGTGGGATTGTTCGGGTTGCAGATGTAGAGCACCCCGGCGTTGGCGTCGGCGGCGCACATCGCCTGCACGTCGTGCGCGTCGTCCGTGCGCAGCGGCACCTTGATCACCTTGATCACCTTGGCGCCGTTGCGCGCAGCGGCGCGCCAGCCGGATTCGAAGGTGGGATCGGCGGTGACCAGCGACGCGCTGGGCGAGGTGAACGCCAGCATGCTGTAGTCCAGCGGCTCGGTGGAACCGGCGTAGGCCATCAGGTGATCGATGCCCACGCCGAGCTGGTCGGCCAGGGTCTGCAGCAATTCCAGCTGCAGCTCGCCCAGGTAGCGGCCGCCGCTGGACGCGATCGCCGCGATCGCGCGCTGCGCGGCCGGCGACGGGCCGCCGGGATATTCGTTGGCGTTGATCAGCACCGGCGCCAGCTCGGCATTGGTCGCCTGCACCGCGCCGGGCGCGGCCTGCGCCAACCACGGCGCGCCGAGGCCGGCCGCGGCGACCAGCGCCGAATCCTTGAGGAACGTGCGGCGCGAACGCGACGGCTGCTGCATGACGGACTCCTTGGAAGACAGGGCGAAGAACCTACGGACGCACCGCGACCACTTCGATCTCGATGCGGTACAGCGGATTGCCCAGCGCGGCGATCTGGAACGCCGAGCGCGACGGCAGATTGGGCTGCGCGGGCGTGCCGAAGAACTGCCGGTAGCCCTCCATGAAACCGGCGAAATCCATCTTCCCGCCCAGCGCCGGATCGCCGACCAGGAACGCCTGCATCTTGACCACGTCGCGCATGCCCAGACCCATGCCTTGCAGCTGCGCCTCGATCTGCGACAGCACGCTGACGGTCTGCGCCTTGGTGTCGCCGTAGGCGGCAGGCGAATCCTTCGGCGCGCTGGCATCGATCGGCCGCGGCACCGCGCCGCTGAGATAGACCGTGGTCTTGCCGGCCGGGATCTCCACCGCCGCGGAAATCGGAAAATCGCTGTTGGGAATCTTGTGGCGCACGATCTCGGCGGCGCCGGCCAGGGCGGGCAACCACAGCGCGGCGCACAGGCCGGCACGGAGCGGGCGGGAAACGAACGAACGGCGCATGCGAAACTCCTCGCGGTCGAAAAGAGAGTGAAACGGTACCGGCTCAGTGCCGCAGCGTGCGCACCTCGTCGGCGCTGAGCTTGCCGGGATAGTCGTTGCCGAACTGGCTGCGCACGTAGTGCACGACCTCGGCGACCTGCTGGTCGTTGAGCATGCCGGCGAAACCGGGCATGCCGCCGCGGCCGTCGAGCACCATCATCGCCACGTACGGCGCCGCCGCCACCTTGGGGTTGCCGGCCAGCGGCGGATACTCGCCGCCGCCGCGCGCGCCCTGCCCGCCGGGCATGTGGCAGCTCTGGCAGATCGCCGCGTACACGGTGGCGCCGGAGGCGGTGGCGAACGCGGCCTGCGGATACAGCGGCGTGGCATCGGAACTCTGCGCCGCGGCCGGGCCGATCGCCGGCGGCAGCATCAGTGCCAGCACCCCGGCAGCGACCGCTGCGGCGAGCACCCAATGACGATCGAGCTTCATACGCGGGCTCCATTGACGACGCGGCGATGCAGGCGCTCGATCGCATCCAGCGCCGAGGTGATGGCCCCTTCCTGCCAGGCCGGAATGTACGAGGCGTGTTCGCCGGCGAGTGCGATGCGGCCATCGATCTGGCACAGGTTTTCGTAATGCTCGGCGCGCGCGGCGTCGCTCCACATGCCGAAGCAGCCATGGGTGAACGGCACCCGGTGCCAGCCCACAGCGATGCCGTTGTCGAATTCGCGCGGATACTGCGGATGCAAGTGCGTGCCGTACTCCACCGCCTTGGCCACGCGCTGCTGCGGCGTCATCGAGGTGAACTCGAACGCCTCCAGTCCCCACACGTAGGCGCCGAGCAGCACGCCCTTGCCGGCGCTCTGGAAGCCGGTGCTCGGATAGCTGATCAGGGTGATTGGCAGGTCGGTGTAGCTGATGCCGCCGTAGATCGCCTCGTCCTCTTCCCAGAAACGGCGCTTGAATTGCAGCCCCACCTTCACCGACGCCGCGTACGGCACCTGGCCGATCGCGGTGGCCATCTTCTCGCCTACCGCGAGCGGAATGCGGCTGAGGATCGACAACGGGATCGTGCACACGCACCAGTCGGCTTTCGCCAGTTGCTCGGCGCCGTCGCCGTCCTGGTAGGCGACGCTGACCCCGTGCGCGTCCTGGTCGATGCGGGTGACCCGCGCGTTGTAGCGGATCGCGTCGCCGAGTTCGCGCGCGAACGCCTTGCCGATCTGGTCCATGCCGCCGACCGGCTGGAACATCGCGGTCTGCATTTCGTAGTTGTTGCCCGCCGCCAGCGTGGCCCACAGCCGCGAGCGCAGGATGTCCTGGGTGCTGAACGGTTCGGAGAATTGCGGCTTGCCGGACAGGCCGCCGCCGGGATATTTGGCGAAGCCGCGGCGTTCGCTGCTCTCACGGCCCTTGACGTAGCCGAAGTCCTTGTCCAGCGCGCCCCAGTTGCGCAGCGACTCGAGCAGGATCTCCTGGTCCTCGCGCTGCACCTGCGCGTCCAGCGCACCCTGCCGGGTGCTCTTGGCCAGCAGTTCGGCCACGTGCCCCTTGTAGTCGGCGTCGATGTCGCGGAAGCGCTGCGGCTTGCCGCCGAACCCGGCGCGGCTGTGCAGCAAGGCGTTGAAATTGACCTGCACGAACGGTTCCAGCGCCACCCCGAATTGCTTGCAGTAGGACAGCACCGCCTTGTGATGGTGCGGGATGCGCCACGGGCCGGGATTGAGGTACATACCCTCGTCGAACCCGCACTGCTGCTCGAAGCCGCCCAGCTCGGTGTAGCGATCGCCGCCGCGCAGCGTCCAGTTGCGGCCGCCGGGACGCGCGTTGTACTCGATCACCTGCACGCGATAGCCGGCCTTGCGTAATTCGTAGGCGGCGGTCATCCCGGCCAGGCCGGCGCCGAGCACCAGCACCGAGGCGCCCTTGGCGTCGCCGTCCAGCCGCGGCACGCCGTTGAAACGCGATTCGGCGGCCATGCCCAGGCTGTGCATCGCCTGGTACATCATCGCGCCGCCACCGGCCAAGCCGATCCTGGCGAGCAATTGGCGGCGGGTCATGGCGGCCCTGGTTGGTGCTTGCATCGTCGATATCGCCTCACGGATTGCGGATCGACCATAGCCGCCGCGACGGCGGCGCAGGCTGCGTGCGGCGGGTAGGTCGCGATGGAGCGGGTAGGAGCGCGGCCGTTGCGATGCACGGTTCGATCTGTGGGCATCGTGCAGCGCGAGCGGACGGACCCTCACCCCAACCCCTCTCCCGGGGGGGAGAGGGGCTCGACAGCTCAGAAGCGGTAGGTCAGCTTGGCGTAGTAGCGCGCGCCGAAGTAGCCGACCGGGCTGCCGGTCAGGTACGGCGAGTTGTAGTAGCTGAGATAGTTCTTCTCCAGGTAGTCGTACGCCGCTGCCGGCACCTTGTCGGGGTATTTGTTGAACACGTTGTCGCCGCCGACGCTGACGGTCAGCTGCTCGGTGGGCCGGAACGTCAGTTCGACATTGGTCAGCGCCATCGTGCCGATCTTGTGCTTGTAGTACGGCGCACCGTTGACGTCGACCACGTCGAGCTGGCTCAGCACGCTGTCGGGGAAGATGTCGCCGTTCCACTCGTCGTACGGCGCCACCAGTTGGTATTGCGGGCCGTAGACCGCCTCGGTCACGCGCAGGCTGAACTTGCCGACGTTGAACGTGGCGCCCAGGTTGACCCGGTACTTGGGCGCGTTGTTCTCCAGGTTGATCAGCGTCGCCGCGCTGTACATGGTGGCGCCGCCGAGCACCTCCGGTGCCGGCTTGGCGCTGAGCACCTCGGTCTTGTTGTAGTTGGCCGCCAGCATCCAGTCGATCGAGCCCCAGTCGAACTCGGTGATGTAGTTGGTCACCCAGTCCACGCCGGTGCTGCGGGTCTTGAGCGCATTGTTGAAGATCGCCACCGAGATGTCCTGCCGCGCGCTGGCGTCGAGCGAGCCGCCCGGCGCGGCCGGATCGATGCCGCCGAGGTAGCCGAAATCGACCAGCGCCTGGCCCAGCGCGGCGTTGTAGGCGGCGTCGGGCGTGCCGTCGCCGTTGGTGTCGCCCGGCTGGCCGGCCTTGGAATATTCGAAGGTGCCGACGCCGATGCGGTCGGAAATGGTGATGCGGTAGAAATCCAGCGTGCTGTCGAAGTTGGGCATCGGCCGGAACACGAAGCCGAGGCTGTAGTTGGTGCTGGTCTCCGGCTTCAGGCTGCCGAAGCCAAGCGCCGCCGCCGCCGCGCTGTTGGGCTGCAGGGTCGGGGTGGCGCTGGTCGGGCCGACCTGCACCGCCGAGTAATAGCCTTCCTGCAGGGTCGGCGCGCGGAACCCGGTGCTGGCGGTGCCGCGTACCGCGAACGTGTCGGTGAGGTCGAAGCGCGTGGTCAGCTTGCCCACCACCTTGCTGCCGAAGTCGCTGTAGTCCTCGTAGCGCCCGGCCACGTCCAGCAGCCACTTCTCGGTCGGATTGAACACCACGTCGGCGTACGCGGCGTAGCTGTGGCGGCTGTAGGAGCCGGTGTTGAACAACGGGTTGTAGCCGGGGAACGAGGACGCGCCGGCGCCGTAGTACGAGGTCGGATCGCCCGGATCGATGCCGTACTGGTCGCGGCGGTATTCGACGCCGGCGTTGAAGGTCAGCGGCTGCGACAGGCCGATGTCGAAATCGTGCGTGGCGTTGACGTTGGTGGTCCACTGGCTGGCCCAGAAACTGCCGTCGTAGAAATCCTCCGGCGAATAACCGTAGTCCTGCCACAGGCTGAAATTCATCGAGTTCAGCGTGTACACGTCCATCTCGTTCTTGCCGTAGCTGCTGGAGAAATCCCAGGACCAATCGGCCAGCACGCCCTTCAGCCCGGCGCTCAGCTCGTAGTCCACCTCGTCGGAGGCCTCGGACGGATTAAAGCCCAGCGGATACTTGTGGCTGACCTCGCCGCTCGCCGGATCGACGTAGCCGCCGTCCTGGCTGGGACGGCGGTAGTTCTCCTCCGACTGCGCGGTCTTCTTGCCGTAGCTGCCGAACGCGTAGAACTCCAGGGTGTCGCTGAGCACCACACCCGAATTGAAGAACAGCGCCTTGCGGTGCACTTCCGGCGGATTGAGCCAGGCGTTGACGTTGGGGAAGCGCCCGTTGAGGGTCATGCCCTCGACGTCGTCGGCCAGGAAATCGGCCATGTCCGGATTCACCGCCGAGCAGTCGGCGTAGTTGGCCACGCAGTCGGCGTAGCTGTACGAGCCGAGCCGGTACACGGTCTTGCGGTTCTCGACCTCGGCGCTGAGGCTGAAATACGCCGCGTCGCTGCCGAAGCCGATATTGGCGCCCCACGCATCGGTGCCGCCGCCGCCATCCTTGTAGCCTGCGTAACCGGCGTCCACTTCGCCGCCGTCGTGGTTCTTCTTGAGGATGATGTTGATGACGCCGGCGATCGCGTCCGAACCGTACAGCGCGGCGGCGCCGTCGGTCAGCACTTCGACGTGATCGATCGCCGCGGCCGGGATGAACGACAGATCGGCCGAAGCCGCACCGGTGGTGGTGTTGACGTTGGAGGTGATGTGGCGGCGCTTGCCGTTGACCAGCACCAGCGTGTGGTTGGGCGACAGGTTGCGCAGGCTCGCGGTGAGCGTCTGGCTCGCCATGTCGTTGCCGGTCTGGTTGGCGTTGTACGACGGCACCTGGTTGGCGATGGCGTTGATCAGGTCGGGCGCGGCCGACTGCTTGAGCATGTCCGCGCTCACCAACTGGATCGGCGCCGGGCTGTCGGTCACCGCCATGTTGGTCTTGCGCGTGCCGGTGGAGATGACGGTGATCGCGTCCAGCGTCTTGGCCTCGCCACCCGGCTCTTCCGCCAGCGTCGGCAGCGCCTGCGCACCGGCCAGCAGCAGTGTCAGCGTGGCCAGCCCGTGGCCGTGACGTGCGTTGCGCAATCCCCTGCATACCGATTCCGCCAGACCATCGGCGTTCAAACGCTTGCTCATGTCCAAGACCCCCGAGATGACGTGGATGTGGCGCGGATGCGCACCGGCTCCCCGACCGGCGGCGCCGCGATCGCGGCGTGCAGGGACCATAGCCAGCGCACGACGCCAGGCGGCCGGATCCGACGGGTAGGTGCGCAGCGAGCGGGTGGGCGCGAGCGGACGGGCATCACGGCGCGGGTAGTGGCGCTCATCGCCGCGGCGAGTGGGTTAATCTCGGCCGCCGACACTTCGGACCCGACCCATGCCCCATCCGCGCCGTTGCGTGCAGCGCCAGACGCGGTGGCCGCGTTGATCCATCCTGTCCCGACATTGCTGCTGCTCGACTTCGACGGCGTGCTGGCGACCTACTCGCGGACGGCACGCATCGCACACCTGGCCGCCCACTGCGGCTGCGATCCGGCGCGGGTACGGGAGGCCCTGTTCGCCTCCGGACTGGAAACCGCCTACGACGGCGGCGACATCGCCACCGCCGCCTATCTGCACCGGCTAGGCGAAGGGTTGGGCGCGCATGTGGACGAAGCCGACTGGATCGCCGCACGCGTGGCCGGCAGTCGCGGCGATCCCGGCGTGATCGAACGCGTGCTGGCGCTGGCCGACAGGATCGACATCGGCGTGCTGACCAACAACGGCGCACTGATGGCCCAGGCGATCCCGCAGATCGTGCCGACCCTGTTCCCGCTGCTGCGCGGGCGCGTCCTGTGCAGCGGCGCACTCGGCGGACGCAAACCGCAGGCCGAGGTCTACCGCCGCGCGCTCGACCATTTCGGCGTCGCCGCGCGGCACGCCTTGTTCATCGACGACCTGTTCGTCAACGTCCGCGGCGCCCGCGCGATCGGCATGCCCGCCGAAACCGCCAGCGGCGCACGCGCCCTACGCCGCGCACTTGCGCGGCACGGGCTGGGCTAGACGACGCGCCTACCGCCGACAGAAACCGCGTCCGCTGCAGCCGCCACTACGCTCGCGGCCATTCCTGCTGTTGCTGTTGCTGTTGCTGCGGTTGTTGCTGCGCTTGTTGCTGTTGATTCTGCTGTTGCCGTGGCTTTGCTTTACCGGGTTCCCTTCCGTAGCGGCGAATAGGTCGGGAAAAACCCCGAAGGGGCGGCGCACATGGATGTGCGCCGTTCGCGGCAGGGGCAGGATGCCCCTTCCGCGAATCCCGGCCTATTCGCGGACCCGGAGCGCGCAGCGCGGAGGGCGCGCAGGCAGGGTGTGTTTTCTTTTGGTTACTTTTCTTTGCACAAGCAAAGAAAAGTAACTCGCCGCAAGGCGAAAGCTTTGCTTCTGTTATTGCCTTTTGCTTCTGCTATTGCCGTTGCCGTTGCCGTTGCCGTTGCATCAAAAGCCAACCGACACCCACACAGCAATTCGCCTCAACGCTTACCGACATAAGCCTGCAACGCCACCCGCAACCGCTTCAACCCCTCACCCACTTCCTGATCCGTAATATTCAACGAAGGCACGAAGCGCAACACATCCGGCCCGGCCTGCAACGTCAACAACCCCTGCGCAGCGGCATGATCGAGGATCGCCCCAGCCTGCCCCGCATGCGCCTGATTCAACACCGCGCCCAGCATCAAGCCACGCCCACGCACCTGCGAAAACAGCGCGAACTCATCGTTGAGCGCGGCCAACCCCTGCCGCAGCGCCGCCGCCTGCCGCGACACGTTCGCCGCGATCGGCGCCGACCCCAGCTTGCGCAGCGCCACCCGCGCCACCGCCGCGGCCAGCGGATTGCCGCCGAACGTACTGCCATGCGCACCGAACTGCATCGTCTCGGCCACCTTCGGCCCGGCCAGCAGCGCGCCGATCGGGAAACCGCCGCCCAGCGCCTTGGCCAGCGTCACGATGTCCGGCGTCACCTCGTCCTGCCAGTGCGCGAACAGCGTGCCGGTGCGGCCCATGCCGCACTGGATCTCGTCCAGCAGCAGCAGCGCGCCATGGTGGTCGCACAGCGCGCGCACCTGCGCCAGGAACCCCGGCGCGGCCGGCATCACCCCGCCCTCGCCCTGCACCGGCTCGAGCATCACCGCGGCCACGTCGCCGGCGGCCATCGCCGTTTCCAGCTGCACGATGTCGTTGAAATCCACATAGCGGAAACCGCCGGGCAGCGGCTCGTAGCCTTCCTGGTACTTGGGCTGCGCGGTGGCGGTGACCGCGGCCAGGGTGCGGCCGTGGAAGCTGCCGCGGAAGGTGACGATGACCCGCCGGTCCGGCGCGCGGCCCTGGCTGGCGGCCCACTTGCGTACCAGCTTGATCGCCGCCTCGTTGGCCTCGCTGCCGGAGTTGCACAGGAACACCTTGCGCGCGAAGCGCGAGGCGGCGACCAGTTCCTCGGCCAGGCGCAGCGGCGGCTCGCTGTAGAACACGTTGCTGGTGTGCCACAGCTTGCCGGCCTGCTCGATCAGCGCCGCCGTCAGGTCAGGATCGTTGTGGCCGAGCCCGCACACCGCGATGCCGGCGGACAGGTCGATGTAGTCGCGGCCTTCGCTGTCCCACACCTTGGCGCCCTGGCCCCGCTCCAGCACCAGTTGGCGCGGACGGTAGATCGGCAGGTAATAGTGCTGGCCGAGGGCCATCAGATCCGCGGCGGAGGAAGCGGTCATCGAAAGGATTCCTGGGGGGGACAGCACACGAGTATAAGACCGCTGCGCGGCGTGGCGGCCGGCGCGAACGGACCCACGCGCGCAGCCGCCGCGGCGGCGCACGGCCAGGAACACGAATCCACCAGCGCACTACCAGCCGCAGCAGGATCGATCGGGGGCGACGCTCGGCAGACGCCCCAGGTCCTTCGCCAGCGCGCGCAAGCACGCGCCCGCCGAAACAAGGGCGGGTTAGCATGCGCGGATGCGACTTTTCCTGGATCCCCAACTCGCCCCGGCGACCGAGCACGGCTGGCGGCGGCGCTGGTTCGACATCATCTATCGGCACGACACCCGGCCTTCGCGCAATTTCGATCTGCTGCTGGTCGCGGCGATCGTGGCCAGCGTCGCGGTGATCATGGCCGACAGCGTGCCGGCGCTGCATGCGCGCTACGCCGGCTCCATGTACGTGCTGGAATGGGCGTTCACTGCGCTGTTCACCGCCGAGTACGCGTTGCGACTGATGACGGTGAAGCGGCCGCTGCGCTATGCGCTGAGCTTCTGGGGCGTGATCGACCTGCTCTCGACCCTGCCCACCTACATCTCGTTCCTGCTGCCCGGCGCGCAGACGCTCTTGGTGGTGCGCGTGCTGCGGGTGCTGCGGCTGTTCCGCATCCTCAAGCTGACCCGCTACGTGGAGGAAAGCAGCCTGCTGGTCGACGCGCTATGGCGCAGCCGGCGCAAGGTATTCGTGTTCCTGTTCACCGTGATCACCCTGGTGGTGATCTTCGGTGCGCTGATGTACGTGGTGGAAGGGCCGGCCAACGGTTTCACCAGCATCCCTACCGCTATGTACTGGGCGGTCGTGACCATGGCCACGGTCGGTTTCGGCGACATCGCGCCGCTCACGCCGCTGGGCCGCGCCATCACCTCGGTGCTGATCCTGATCGGCTACAGCATCATCGCCGTGCCCACCGGCATCTATACCGCCGAACTGGCCAACAGCCTGCGCGACGTCGACCGCAGCCGCGCGCCGGATCAACGCAGCTGCGCGCGCTGCGGCCTGCAAGGCCATGACCGCAGCGCCGGCTATTGCCGGGGCTGCGGCCAGGCGTTGCCCGATACCGCGCCTTGATTCCTCACCACACGCCGGTATTGGGCATCGATGCCCACGGCTCGGCCGGGGCCAGCGCCTCGCCCTTCTGCAGCAGCTCGATCGAGATCAGGTCCGGGCTGCGCACGAAGGCCATGCGCCCGTCGCGCGGCGGTCGGTTGATGACGATGCCCTGTGCTTGCAGATGCGCGCACAGCGCATAGATGTCGTCGACCTCGAACGCCAGGTGGCCGAAGTTGCGGGCGCTGCCGTAGTCCTCGTCCGAGCCCCAGTTGTAGGTCAGCTCGACTTCGGCCTCCGGGTTCTGCGGCGCGCCGAAGTACACCAGTGTGAACTTGCCGGCTTCGTTCTCGATGCGCCGGGTCTCGCTCAGGCCAAGGCCTTCGGTGAAGAATTTGCTGGTCTTCTCCAGATCGTGGACGCGGATCATGGCATGCAGGTATTTCATCGCGACAACTCCAATGGATGGGGGAAACGGGCAGGACCGCCGCGACTCGCGGCCGCTGCCGCCACACGGGGCGCGACAGCGAAGTCCTTGTACAGGCGCATAGGGTAGCGCCCGCCGCGTGCAGACGCGGGCAAGCCGCAGGCACGGCCGCCGTGCACCACGCCTTTCAGCGGAAATAACAGGCCTTCAACGGCAGCGTGGCCGCGCCAACCGCGCTTGCGTCGGCCATCGCCGCGGCCGGCAGCAGCACCGGCAACGGCCGCGCCTGGCCGCGCCGCGGCTGGTTGTCGACGCGCAGCTGCGGGATCAGGCGCAACGCCAGATCGCGCGGCAGGCGCCCGCCGAACACCACCGCCTGCGGATCGAAGACCGCACTGATCGCCGAGACGATCAGCGACAGGCCCGGCACCGCGCGCGCGATCCAGCGCTCGATCGTCGGCCAGGACGGATCGTAGGCCGCCACCAGCGCGCTGACGTCGGCCAGCATCACCCCATCCTCGATCAACATCTGCCGCAGCAGTTCCAGCGTGCCGCGCTCCAGGCCCGGCCCCGGCAGCATGCCGGCGAACTCGCCGGCATTGCCGTGCGCACCGCGCAGGACGGCGCCGTCGATCACCACGCCGCCGCCGAGACCGTAGCTGAAATACAGATAGGCGAAATCGCGGTACTGGCGGCCGACCCCGAGCAGGCTCTCGCCGACCGCGGCGACGCTGCCGTCGTTGTCCACCCACACCGGCAGGCCCAGCGCGTCAGCCAGCCAGTCGCCGATCGACAGCTCGCCCAGCGCGCGCAGCGGATCGGGCGGATTCATGCGCTCGGCACCCTCGACGAAGAAGCCGGTCATCGCCACGCCCGCGCCCAGCCGCGGCCCGAGTCCGCGCCCGGCCGCGGCCAGCAGCGCCGCGTCGGCCTCGCGCAACTGCGCCAGCAAGGCCGCCGGCTCGGTCGAACGCAATCGGTGCTCGGCGGTGGCGCGAACCTGGCCGCTGAAATCCAGCAGCGCCAGCGACAGCGCGTCGGTGGCGATCGAGTAGCCGACGGTATGACCGTGCGCGGGATTGAGCGCGATCGCCGCACCCGGCTTGCCGCGGCCGCCATGCGCCAGCGAGGCGCCGATCAGCACCAGCCCGCGTTCGGCCAGGCCGTCGATCAGGCGCACCGCCGATTGCACGGTCAATCCGGTGATGCGGCTGAGGTCGGCGCGGGTGACGGTGCCGAACAGGCGCAGGCTGTCGAGCATGCGCCGCTCGTTGTCGCTCAGATCGGCATGCGTGGCATGGACGGAGCGGGAAGCGCGCGGCAGCGAGACGGCGACGGGAGCGGGCATGAGCGAGGGTCGGAGGAAGGTCGGGAAAGCATAGCGGGCAATGGTGAAATATTTAATTCACCTTTAGTTATTAAATTTCCGCCATTGCTACGGAAGATCGCTGCTGTGTGGAGTTGCCAACATCCAGAAGACAGCAGCGTTTTCGCATCAAACCTCCACGTTGCGCCCAATCCTCGGCCGCACATCCTGCAGAGAAATCAGCCTGCCGCGACCAATGAAAGTTTCCAGTCTGCGGTCAGGTTCGGAGCTGAAGCCCCTCCTGAAGCAGGCGGCGCGACGGACGCACTGTCGCTGCACCGGCCGGCGCCTGCCCCGCTCAATCCAGGAACAGATCCGGCAACAACGGCTGCGCCGGATCCAGCGCGTAGCCGGACAGGTCGATCACTCCGGTCGCGGCCAGCACTTCGTCGTCGATCAGGAACTGGCCATGGAACCCGGCCGCGGTGCGCGTCAGCACCGCATGCGCCGCATCGGCCATGATCTCCGGACGCCGGCCGTTGCCCGCATCGACGCCTGGGATCATGTTCAGCGCTTCGGTGGCGATCAGCGTGCGCGGCCACAGCGCATTGACCGCCACGCCCTGCGGGCCGAATTCGCCGGCCAGGCCCAGGGTCACGAAGCTCATGCCCATCTTCGCCAGCGTGTAGCCGGTATGCGGCGCCCACCACTTCGGATCCAGCGACGGCGGCGGCGCCAGGGTCAGGATGTGCGGATTGGCGCTGCGCAGCAGGTGCGGCAGACAGGCCTGCGCGCACAGGAAACTGCCGCGCGCATTGACCTGCTGCATCAGGTCGAAACGCTTCATCGGCGTGTCCAGCGCGCCGCGCAGCCAGATCGCGCTGGCGTTGTTGACCAGGATGTCGATGCCGCCGAACGCATCGACCGTCGCCGCCACCGCCGCGCGCACCTGCTCCTCCTCGCGGATGTCGCACTTCAGCGCGAGCGCGCGGCCGCCGACCGCCTCGACCGCCGCCGCCGCGCTGTGGATGGTGCCGGGCAACTTCGGATTGGGCACCGCCGACTTGGCCGCGATCGCCACATTGGCGCCGTCGCGCGCCGCACGCAGCGCGATCGCCAGACCGATCCCGCGCGAGGCGCCGGTGATGAACAGGGTTTTGCCTTGCAACGTCATGGGATTGGGGATTCGGGATTGGAGATTCGCCGCAGCTTAGCGCCTTTGTCGTCCCCGCCAGGACAGCCCCAGACACAGCCATGCGCCTTACCAATCCCGAATCCCCAATCCCGAATCCCGGCCTCTCAGGGCTTCGGCCCCTGCCCCTCGTTGTCTTCCCACTTCAGAATGCGCCGGGTCACGAAGCGGTAGACCGGCTTGCCGGTGGCGAACCACAGTTCGCGCACCCAGGAGTGGCGCTTGAGCAGGCGCAGTTCGACCGGGGTCAGCGCCTGCCGGCAGTACATGCGCTTGTGCTTGAGCAGGTGGCGCAGGTCCTCGCGCGCCAGCAGCCGCATCCAGCGCGAACGCGGCGCGCCGCGCACCGCCAGCTGGAAGTCGATCAACGCCGGACTGCCGTCCTCCAGCACCAGCCAATTCGCTTCCTTGGCCAGATCGTTGTGCGCCACGCCGCGCCGGTGCACCTGCTGCAGCAGGCGCCGTGCGGCGCGGAAGTAGGCCAGGTCGCCGCGCGGCGGACGCTGGTACATCGCATCGCCGGCCAGGTAGCTGCGGTCCAGGAAGGTGCCGTCCCAGCCGCGCAGCTGCGGCGTCGCCGCCATGCCCGCAAGCTGCCGCAACGCCAGCGCCTCGCGCCGCGCCAGCCACCAGGCCGGCAGGCGCAGCCACCATGGCGCGGCGGTCAGGTCGCGGCGCACGAACACGCGCTCGCCGTGGCCCTCGGCCTCGCGTACCAGCAGGATGCGGCCGAAGCTGTCGGACTTGAGGATCTGGGTGGTAGCGGCCGGCGCGCGTGTCATCACGCCAGTTTAAGCGGATCGCCATCCTTGCCCACCTATAATCCTTCCCATGAATTCATCCTGGATCGACGCCACGCTGGAGTGGGTCGCAGCACATCCCCTCCTGGCCGGCGCGGTCATCTTCGGCATCGCGTTCTGCGACGCGGTCATCGTGCTGGGCACCATCGTGCCGGCGCTGCCGCTGCTGTTCGCGATCGGCGTGCTGATCGGGCTGGGCCAGATCTCCGGCCCGTACGCCGTGGTCAGCGCCGCCCTCGGCGCGCTGGCTGGCGACGCGCTCAGCTACTGGGTCGGCCATCGCTGGGGCCACCAGCTGCGCAACTACTGGCCGTTCCGGCGCTATCCGCAGCTGCTGGACCGCGGCGAGGCGATGTTCCGCCGCAATGCCTTCAAGAGCATCCTGGTGGCGCGCTACGTCGGCGCGATCCGCCCGTTCGTGCCGGCCGTGGCGGGCATGATGAAGATGCCGCTGCGCCGCTACTTCGTCGCCAGCGGCGTCGCCGCGGTGACCTGGGCGCTGCTGTTCCTGGGCCCGGGCTGGCTGCTCGGCCAGGCCTACGACGCGGTGGCCGCGGTCGCCGGGCGCCTGTTCCTGGTGCTGGGCCTGCTGGTGCTGGCGCTGGGCCTGGTGTGGGCGATCGTGCTGTACGGCTATCGCTGGTCGGCCGGGCACATGGATGCGCTGCTGGCGCGCGGCCTGGACTGGTCGCGCCGGCACCCGGTGCTGGGCCGCTACTCGATCGCGGTGTTCGACCCGCAACGGCGCGAGTCGGTGCCGCTGGCGATGCTGGCGGTGATGCTGCTGGCGCTGGGCTGGGGCTGGTTCGCGCTGCTTATGGTGGTGGTCGGCCACGGCGAGCCGCTGCGGCTGGACCTGGCGGTGCACGACCTGATGCTGGCGCTGCGCAATCCGCTGGCCGACTACCCGATGACCGCGCTGGCCTCGCTCGGCGACTGGCAGGTATTGGTGCCGGCCACCACGCTGGGCCTGGTCTACCTGATCTGGCGCCAGCGCTGGATGGCCGCGGCGCACTGGCTGGCGGCACTGGCCTTCGGCCTGGCCCTGACCAAGCTGCTCGGCACCACCGTGCACGTGGTGCGCCCGCCGGCGGCCAGCAGCGGCTTCGGCTTTCCCTCGGTGGCGGTGACCATGGCCACGATCAGCTTTGGCTTCTTCGCCGTGCTGATCGCGCGCGAACTGCCCGGGCGCTCGCGGGTGTGGCCATACCTGCTGTCGGGCGTGGTGGTGACCCTGATCGGCTTCGCCCGCCTGTACCTGGGCGCGCATTGGCTCAGCGACGTGGTCGGCGGCATGCTGTTCGGCATCTTCTGGCTGCTGGTCCTGGGCATCGCCTACCGCCGCCGCTTCAACCGCGCGTTCTGGATGAAGCCGCTGGCCTGGCTGTTCTATGGCGGCTTCGTGGCCGCGGCGCTGTGGTACGCGCCGCGCGATCTGGAACGCAAGCTGGCCAAGTTCGAACCGCCGCCGCCGGTGCTGATGGACCTGACCGCCAGCGCGTGGTGGCAGGACGAGTGGCGGCTGCTGCCGTCGCGGCGCAACGAGTTCGACGACGACCAGCGCTGGCCGCTGGACCTGCAGGTGGCCGGACCGCTGGCGCCGCTGCAGCGCCAGCTCGAAGCCGCCGGCTGGCGCGTGCAGCCGCAGGCCGGCTGGCAGCAGGCGCTGCAGTTGCTCGACTACAAGACCCAGGCCGAACGCGTCCCGGTGCTGCCGGCGACGCTGGACACCCGAGTGGAATCGCTGTTGATGCTGCGCCGCGGCCCGCGCCCCGGCGAACTCTATGCCTTGCGCCTGTGGCCGGCCCCGGCGCGGCTGCAACCGGGCAACGTGCCGCTGTGGCTGGGCAGCGCGCAGAGCCTGCGCTACGAACGCCACTTCAACCTGATCGGCCTGTGGCGCCCGCTGCGCGGCGCCGATCCCGCACTCAACGCGGTCACCGACGCGCTGCGCGCACTGCCCACCCGCAAGGACATGCATCGCCCGTCGGATGTGCCGGTATTGCTGGTGCGCAGCGAGGGCGAGGCACCGGCCGCGGCCCAATAACGCAAGTTCACTTCAGCTGTTCACCGCCAGCGGAACGTGTAGCGGAGCAATGGAGGAGTGCGTCAGTCGCAACAGACATTGCCGGCAAAACCTGGCGCGACCGATGGTTCATGGCTACCTCGTATCGCGCCCACCAGTCTGGCGCCATGCTGCGGAACGATGCCCCGTCGCTGATGGCTCAGGTCGCGGCTGAAGCCGCTCCTACAAACGCTCGATCATGCCTGGAGCATCCGCGTCCAGCAGACGCATGGCCATTCGCCGCACATGCCACGCCGACACCCATTGCGAATCCCACCCGGCCCTCAGGGAATCCAGCCGAGCAACTGCTCCAGCCGCTCGTGCGGATCGTCTTCCTGCAGCAGCGCCAGGCGCTGGCGCTCGTCCAGCGGCAACAGTTCGGCCAGGCGCCAGCCGACCCAGGCGGCCTGGTCGAGCAGACGCGGACCGACCACCGGATATACGTCGGCGGCCTGGTCCAGGATGCTGTCCAGCACCGTCGACAACAGCGCGTGCTGCGGCCGCAACTCGTCGTCCTCGTCCGGCTCGCGCCAGTGCACGTCGCCGACCACCAGGCCGTTGTCGCGGACCCGGCTGCGCAACACGTGGAAGCGGCGTTCGCCGCGCAGACTCAGCACCAGCACGCCGTCGGCGCCGACATCGAAATCGACGATGCGCGCCTCGGTACCGTACGCCGCCGGCACGGCCGGGACGCCGGTCTCGGCGCCCTCCAGAATCAGGCACACGCCGAAGCCGCTGCCGCTGCGACCGCAGTCGCGCACCATGTCCAGGTAGCGGCGTTCGAACACGCGCAGCTTGATCGACGCACCCGGCAGCAGCACCGCATGCAGCGGGAACAGCGCCAGCGTGCTGCGCTCCTCGCTCATGTGGGCGCTCCGGCGCACAGCATGACACTCATTGCAGCGCCGCCAGGAAACGCCGCGGCGCGCCGTCGAAGCCGCCGTTGGACATGAACACCACATGGTCGCCGGCGCGCGCCTGCGCCTGCAGCGCCGCCAGCAGCGCGTCCACGTCCGCGGCGGCACAGGCCTGGCCGCGTACCGCGGCGATCACCTTGCCGGCGTCCCAGGCAAGTTCCGGCCGCTGCAGGAACACCACCGCATCGGCCGCGTCCAGCGCCGGCGCCAGCGCCTCGGCATGCGCACCCAGCCGCATCGAATTGCTGCGCGGCTCCATCGCCACCACGATGCGCACCGCGCCCACTTTCGCGCGCAGCCCTTCCAGGGTGGTGCGGATCGCGGTGGGGTGATGCGCGAAGTCGTCGTAGACGGTAATGCCCTGCGCTTGCCCAAGCACTTCCAGGCGCCGCTTGACGCTGCGGAACTGCGCCAGCGCCGGCATCACCTGCGCCGGCGCCACGCCGACCGCATGCGCCGCGGCCAGCGCCGCCAGCGCGTTCATCACGTTGTGGCGGCCGAGCAGCGGCCAGCGCACTTGGCCCAGTTCCTGGCCATGGTGCAAGACAGCGAAATGGCTGCCGTCGGCGGCAATCGGGCGCGCGCTCCATTCGAACGCCGGATCGAACCCGAAGCGTTCCACCGGCGTCCAGCAGCCCATCGCCAGCACCTCGCGCAGATGCGCGTCCTCGCCGTTGACGATCAGCCGTCCACGCCGCGGCACGGTGCGCACCAGATGGTGGAACTGGCGCTGGATCGCGGCGACGTCGGGGAAGATGTCGGCGTGGTCGTATTCGAGGTTGTTGAGGATCGCCACCAGCGGCCGGTAGTGCACGAACTTGCTGCGCTTGTCGAAGAACGCGGTGTCGTACTCGTCGGCCTCGACCACGAACAGCGGCCGCGCTTCCGCGGCGGCGGTTTCGCCGACGCGCGCATGCGCGCCGGTGGCGACCGCTGCGTGCTCGCGCGCAGCGACGGCTTCTACGCCCGGATCGCGTTGCGCACCGCCGGGTGACGATGCCTTGCCGCCCAAACGCGCGGACACGCCGAAATCCTCGGCCACGCCGCCGATCAGGAACCCCGGCTCGCGGCCGGCCGCCTGCAGCAGCCAGGTCAGGATGCTGGTCGTGGTGGTCTTGCCGTGGGTGCCGGCCACCGCCAGCGTGTCGCGCCCGGGCAGCACCCGCTCGCTCAGCCACTGCGCGCCGGAGGTGTAGGCACGGCCGGAATCCAGCACCGCCTCGACCGCGGCATTGCCGCGCGACAGTGCATTGCCGACGATCACCTGCGCGCAGTCGGCGCCGATGTGCTCGGGCAGGTAACCCTGCTTCAGCGCGATGCCCAGGTGCTCCAGCTGCGTGGACATCGGCGGATAGATCGCCTGGTCGCTGCCTTCGACCTCATCACCGAGTTCGCGCGCCAGCGCGGCGACACCGCCCATGAACGTACCGGCGATGCCGAGAATATGGATCTTGCTCATGCCGCGATTGTCGCCGATCCCCCGACGCGCGCAAACCGGCACGATGCGGCTGCCGGCCCGCGGTGCGGCGCCATCGAAGGGCAAGCTGCCCAGCTCTTCCCTCGAAACGGCGACGACGTCAAGTAGGAAATCCCCCACACCCCCTGAAGAAAGTTCCCGATAGGCAAGTCGGGAGCCAACATCGAAAATGAACGAGCCAGCCGCAACCCCCTACGGTCCTACTCCCCAAGAGGCCATCCCCAAGGGAGCTCATGTTGTGGGGCTCTGAGCAAGCCCGTTCGCTGGCACCTAACGGTTCCGGCCTCCCGCCCGCGTCCACGCGTGGCGGGAGGCATGGATTTGCCGTGCCACTGTTGACGGCGGATGCGGTTGGATCTTGCGCAGAAAGCGGCTCGCCAACCGCGTGGCGCGGACGCGCGGCAGCCGGAGTTGGGTCGACGCCTGGCGGGCTTGAACCCTGCGCGCACCCCGTACACGCGAGCCTTACGTCCTATCCCGTGCAGGAGCGGTTTCGACCGCGACAAGCGAAGTGTGAGGTGCAGACTTCGGACACAGCCTGTCGGGGCTGAAGCCCCTCCTACAGTGCACCCAGTTAGCTTGCCGCAAGTCCCTGTAGGAGCGGCTTCAGCCGCGACGAGCGAAGCGGCACGCGTTCCGGCGGCGCAATGCGTCGGGACCGAAGTCCCTCCCACAGTGCACTCAGTTAGCTTGCCGCAAGCCCCTGTAGGAGCGGCTTCAGCCGCGACGAGCGAAGCGGCACGCGTTCCAGCGGCGCAATGCGTCGGGACCGAAGTCCTCCCACAGTGCACCCAGTTAGCTTGCCGCAAGTCCCTGTAGGAGCGGCTTCAGCCGCGACGAGCGAAGCAGCGTGCTTTCCGGCAGCGCAATGCGTCGGGACTGAAGTCCTTCCCACAGTGCACCGAGTCAGCTTGCCGCAAGTCCCTGCAGGAGCGGCTTCAGCCGCGACGAGCGAAGCGGCGTGCTTTCCGCCAGCGCAATGCGTCGGGACTGAAGTCCCTCCCACAGTGCACCCAGTTAGCTTGTCGCAAGTCCCTGTAGGAGCGGCTTCAGCCGCGACGAGCGAAGCGGCGCGCTTTCCGACGGCGCAATAATGCGTCGGGACTGAAGTCCCTCCCACAGTGCACCCAGCGAACAGGCTGCAAGTCCCTTGGGACTTCGGAAACCGTCGGGGCTGAAGCCCCTCCTACGGTGAAGCGAGCGCGACGGACTCAGGCCTGCGAAGAAGCGCAGCGGATGAGGCGAGACCGTCAGCTCCATGGGTCGCGTCGAGCGCCGCAGCAAGGCGGCCGCTCGACGCAGGGCCGCCTCAGCGGCCGATCGATGCCAGGATGCGTGCCAGCACTTCGTCCAACGAGCCGACGCCGTCCACGCGCGCCAGGGTGCCGCGCTTGTCGTAGAAACCGATCACCGGCGCGGTCGAATCGTTGTACACCTGCAGGCGCTTGCGCACCGACTCGGGGTTGTCGTCTTCGCGGCCTTCGGCCTTGGCGCGGCCGGCGATGCGCTCGACCAGCAGTTCGGTGGCCACGTCCAGCTGCACCACCGCGTCCAGCGGCTGGCCGATCTTGGCCAGCAGTTCGTCCAGCGCCGAGGCCTGGGCCAGGTTGCGCGGATAGCCGTCGAGGATGAAACCGTTGGCGACGTCGTCGCGGCCGAGGCGCGATTCGAGCATGCCGAGCAGGATGTCGTCGGAAACCAGGTCGCCGCGCGCCATCACTTCCTTGGCCTGCACGCCCAGCGGGGTGCCGGCGGCGACTTCGGCGCGCAGCAGATCGCCGGTGGAAATGTGCGGTATCTGCAGCTTGTCCTTCAGGCGGCTCGCCTGCGTGCCCTTGCCCGATCCGGGCGGTCCCAACAGAACCAATCGCATCAACCTGACTCCTCGAGGAAATTACCGTGCGCGGCCGGCGGCGTTAGACTCGGGGGCCACGCCTGCGCTGTACCGCAAGGCCCCCAGCTTAACGCATCCGGGCAATGTCCCGGCAATGTCCCCACCCCAGGAGCGAGTCCCGACCATGGCCCAAGGCACCTTGCTGTATGCCCAGTCCGGCGGCGTCACCGCCGTCATCAACGCCAGCGCCGCCGCCGTGATCGGCGAGGCGCGCGCACGCAAGGTCAAGGTCCTGGCCGCGCGCAACGGCATCCTCGGCGCGCTGCGCGAGGAGCTGATCGACACTTCCAAAGAGTCGGCCGCCGCGATCCGCGCGCTGGCCCATACGCCCGGCGGCGCGTTCGGCTCCTGCCGCTACAAGCTCAAGTCGCTGGAGGCCGACCGCGCCAAGTACGAGCGCCTGCTGCAGGTGTTGCAGGCGCACGACGTGCGCTATTTCCTCTACAACGGCGGCAACGATTCGGCCGACACGGCGTGGAAGGTGTCGCAGCTGGCCGACGCGTTCGGCTATCCGCTGCACTGCATCGGCGTGCCCAAGACCATCGACAACGACCTGGCGGTCACCGACACCTGCCCCGGCTTCGGCTCGGCCGCCAAGTACACCGCGGTGTCGGTGCGCGAAGCGGCGCTGGACGTGGCGGCGATGGCCGAGACCTCGACCAAGGTTTTTGTCTACGAAGCGATGGGCCGCCACGCCGGCTGGCTGGCCGCCGCGGCCGGACTGGCCGCGCAGTCGCCCGACGACGCGCCGCAGATCATCCTGTTCCCCGAACGCGCCTACGACGAAGCCGCATTCCTGGCGCAGGTGCGCAAGGTGGTGGACAAGGTCGGCTGGTGCGTGGTCGTGGCCAGCGAAGGCATCCAGACCGCCGACGGGCGCTTCGTCGCCGATGCCGGCGGCGGCACCGACGCGTTCGGCCACAGCCAGCTCGGCGGCGTGGCCTCGTACCTGGCCGGCAAGGTCAAGGCCGAACTCGGCTACAAGGTGCACTGGACCCTGCCCGACTACCTGCAGCGCTCGGCCCGCCACATCGCCTCAAAGACCGACTGGGAGCAGGCGCAGGCGGCCGGCAAGGCGGCGGTGCAGTTTGCGCTGAAGGGCATGAACGCGGTGATGCCGGTGATCGTGCGCAGCAGCGATGCGCCGTACCGCTGGAAGATCGAAGCCGCGCCGCTTAGCAAGATCGCCAACCACGAGAAGAAGATGCCGCCGGCGTTCCTGCGCAAGGACGGGTTCGGCATCACCGAGAAGGCGCGCCGCTACCTGCAGCCGCTGATCCGCGGCGAGGCCTATCCGCCCTACGACCGCAGCGACGGCCTGCCGAAGTACGTGGCGCTGAAGAATGTGGCGGTGAATAAGAAGCTGCCCGCCTGGGAGGGGTGAGGCGTGGCGCTGGTGTCGGGACTCGGGACTCGGGACTCGGGACTCGGCTTCCAGCGTGCTTCGGTCGTGGCCGCCGGCACAGTGCCGCTCTCGCTGCGGCCTGGTCCCTCAACGCCCGCCATCCTGTACCCGGCGCGCGGCGCCGGTTGAGCGCCGAGCGGCGGATCATCCTGGCGGGCGCAGAAGCTTCTTCAGCCCGCTTTGGACGATCTCCGCGAACACCTTCGGTTCGCCATAGGCGCGTGCGGTGAGCATCGCGCCGTACACGATCGACATGAACGCTTCCGCCTCCAGGCGGGCGGAGCCTTGCAGCTGGAACCGGCCCAGTTGCGCGCCCTTGGTCAGCACGATTTCCAGCCAGTTCGACAGGTCGCGGAAATGCGCGCGCACATGCTCGGCCAGATCGTCGGGCAGTGTGGGCAATTCGCTGGCGAGCATGCCGGCGACACAAAAAGGCGCGGACGCGTCGGCGATGCATCGCTCCCAGTAGCCGGTATAGAAGCCGAGTTGCTGCTCGGGGTCGAAGGCGCCGCTCTCCAGCATCCGGGTCTGCGCAACGATCAGGGCGCGGGATTCCTCCACGACCGCCCGCGCCAGATCGGCCTTGGCAGGAAAATGGTGGTGGATGCTCGCCTTGCGCACCTGCACCTGTTCGGCGACGTCAGCGTAGCTGAAGCCGTTGTAGCCCCGGGTTTGGATCAGGTAGCGGGCCGAATCGATGAGTTTCTGCTGCGTCGTCATGGCTGAATTCTACCACCTGGTAGGTAGCCACTCGACCCATCCAGTCCTGCACGGCCTTAAATCAAGCTGCCTCACGAGCGCATTGACTATTTACCTACCAACTAGTAGGTTTAATCCTCTTCCCAAGGATGTCCCATGAACGCACTTCGCAATTTCTACCTCCTGCGCGCCGGCGTCGCCTTCGCCTGGATCGCCGCGGTCCTGCTTTCCTCGCCGGGATCCGCGGCGCTCGCCGGAACACTCATGGTGATTTACCCAGCCTGGGACGCGCTCGCGAACGTTATGGATGCGCGGCGCAGCGGCGGACTCCGTGCCAACCCGGGGCAGACGTTCAACGCGCTGGTCAGTGCCGTCACTGCCGTCGCCATGGCGGTCGCATTCGCGCTGCATGGCAACGCGGGCGGTGTCCTGGTCTTCGGCGCATGGGCGTTGCTCGCGGGACTGTTCCAGCTCGCCGTCGGCATCCGCCGCCGCAAGCTCGGCGGCCAGGTCTTCATGATGATCAGTGGCGCCCAATCGGCGCTCGCCGGCGTGTTCTTCGTCGTCCAGTCGTTCGGCGCCACGCCCACCCTCGCCCAGCTCGCGCCCTACGCTGGCTTCGGCGGCCTCTACTTCCTGCTTTCCGGCCTGTGGCTGAGCTTCCGGAAACCGCGTCCGGCGTCCTCGATTTCCTGAAGCGCCTGGCGAGAACGCGCTTGCCGCATTGGAGAATTTTTGTCCAGGCGAACAGGCGCGGCGGATTCACGGCGAAGGATGCGGTTACGCTAGCGCACGCCAACCGGCATCCGCCCTGCAAACCGACGACAAGGAACCAGAATGGACGTCGATTGGCACAACGGTCCGATCACCCGCGCAACGCCGGTGGACGAGACCTACCGCAATACCCAGGCCGTGCGCCGGTTCCTGGCCGGTGCGTGCGGAGCCGAGTTCAAGTTCGATCGGACCTTCATGGCGTGGATCAAGGACGGCGCGCCCAAGAACATGGGCGACGTTGCCGACGAATGGCTGCGCCGGCGGCGGGCAGGACTGTCGCTAGCGCGATAACGCTGCGCGGTTCGCGTGGCCTATACGTTCGATTAAAAACTGGCGGCGGCGCACGGCAACGCGCGTTCACGGCTGAGAAAAAATGCATTTCGGGCAGCCGCTGGCCGGGCTGAGCGCGGATGGCGAACGGCGAACGGCGAACGGCGCGAGCATGCAAGCGCATCGCGTCAGACAGGAAACGTGCCCGGCCGCGCGATGTCCATGCAACGCATCGGCTCCGCTGCACGAACAGTCGCGCAGCGGCTGCATTCCGCAAGGAATGCGCTTACGCGCACCGGCTCAGCGGCAGTCCTTGCCTTCCAGCGTCATCTGCGCGGCGAACTGCGGCACCTGCGCGATCGCGCCGGTTGCCGCCTGCTTCTTCGCCTCTTCCAGATAGATCCGCGACTGGCCCTGGCCGTCGAGATCCGCCTTGGTCGCCACCGGCTTGCGCCACACCCGCACCACCGCCTGCTGCGACGGACAGGCGGCGCTGGGCACGCGGATCACATCGTTGAACTTCCACCCGGTCGCTTCGCTGGGCTTGGCCTGGTCGAACTCCACCAGTTTGGCGCGCGGCTGGCAGGTGGGGCTGCTGCGCACCGCGGAAAACTTGTAGGGCTGCGCCGCATCGCCGGTGTAGACGCCTTCGAAGCGCACACAGGCTTCGGGGATCTGCCGGATCGTGTGCACCACGCCCACCGCCTGCGCGGCACCGGGCTGGCGCTGCAGTTCCGGGACCGGATCGGCGGCCAGCGCCGCCAGCGGCGCGCAGGCGCAAAGGCCCAGCGCCAGGGTCGAAGCGAGTGCGCGCAGCCGCGCCGTGATGGTCGATTGCATGGGCTTGCTCCTTGGAAGCGATGCGCAACGCTGCCACGCGCCGACTGAACGCGGCGCCAAGACAGCGTAGGCGCCCAACGCTGGCGATGGGCAGAACCCGGGCGCATACTCGGCCCGGTTCAAGCCAGGTCGAACATTGCGATACGCACCACCGGCGCATTGCGGCCGCGGAGTCGTTGCATGCCTCAGACTCCTTTAGGTGTGATCCCGTTGTACGTCCCACCGCTTGGGCGTCATCCACATCCTTGGGAGGGGTCATGCTGGAACGATATGCGGTCACCGTGGCACTGGCGTGCGCGGCCTTGGCAATACTCTATGGCATCGTGTCCACACGCTGGATCCTGGCGCAGCCCGCCGGCAACGAACGCATGCGGCAGATCGCCGATGCGATTCAGGAAGGCGCACGCGCCTACCTCAACCGCCAATACCAGACCATCGCCATCGCCGGCGTGGCGCTGTTGCTGCTGGTCGGGTTCTTCCTGAGCTGGTACACCGCCGGGGGCTTCGCGATCGGCGCGGTACTGTCCGGCGTGGCCGGCTACATCGGCATGAACCTGTCGGTGCGCGCCAACGTGCGCACCGCCGAGGCGGCACGGCGCGGGCTGGGGCCGGCGATGGACGTGGCGTTCCGCGGCGGCGCGATCACCGGCATGCTGGTGGTCGGGCTGGGCCTGATCGGCGTGGCAGGCTACTACGGTGTGCTGCAATGGCTGGGACGCAGCGTCGAGGAAAGCCTGCACGCGCTGGTCGGCCTGGCCTTCGGCAGTTCGCTGATCTCGATCTTCGCGCGCCTGGGCGGCGGCATCTTCACCAAGGGCGCCGACGTCGGCGCGGACCTGGTCGGCAAGGTCGAGGCCGGCATCCCCGAGGACGATCCGCGCAACCCGGCGGTGATCGCCGACAACGTCGGCGACAACGTCGGCGACTGCGCGGGCATGGCCGCGGACCTGTTCGAGACCTACGCGGTCACCGTCATCGCCACCATGCTGCTCGGCGGACTGATGGCGGCCGAGGCCGGGCGCAACGCGGTGCTGTATCCGCTGGTGCTCGGCGGGGTGTCGATCGTCGCCTCGATCGTCGGCACCTTCTTCGTGCGCGTGCGTCCCGGCGGCTCGATCATGGGCGCGCTGTACAAGGGCGTGATCGTGTCCGCGCTGCTGGCCGCGGCGGCGTTCTGGCCGGTGACCCAGCAACTGATGGGCGACACCGCCGCTGGCGCGACCAAGCTCTACGGCTGCGCCCTGATCGGCCTGGTGCTGACCGGCTTGATCGTGTGGATCACCGAGTACTACACCGGTACCCAGTACAAGCCGGTGCAGCACGTGGCGCAGGCCTCGACCACCGGCCACGGCACCAACATCATCGCCGGGCTCGGCATCTCGATGAAATCGACCGCACTGCCGGTGATCGCGGTGTGCGCGGCGATCTGGGGCGCGTTCGCGCTGTCGGGCCTGTACGGCATCGCCATCGCTGCCACGGCGATGCTGTCGATGGCCGGCATGATCGTCGCGCTGGACGCCTACGGGCCGATCACCGACAACGCCGGCGGCATCGCCGAGATGGCCGAGCTGCCGCCGGAAGTGCGCGCGGTGACCGACCCGCTGGACGCGGTCGGAAACACCACCAAGGCGGTGACCAAGGGCTATGCGATCGGTTCGGCCGCGCTGGCCGCCCTGGTGCTGTTCGCCGACTACACGCACAACCTGCGCGCCGCGCATCCGGGCGAAACCTTCGCTTTCGACCTGTCCGACCACACGGTGATCATCGGCCTGCTGCTCGGCGGCCTGATCCCGTACCTTTTCGGCGCGATGGCGATGGAGGCGGTGGGCCGCGCCGCTGGCGCCGTGGTCGAGGAGGTGCGGCGCCAGTTCCGCGAGATCCCCGGCATCATGGAAGGCACCGGCAAGCCGCAGTACGACCGCGCGGTGGACATGCTGACCCGTTCGGCGATCCGCGAAATGATCGTGCCGTCGCTGCTGCCGGTGGCGGTGCCGGTGGTGGTCGGGCTGCTGCTCGGCCCGCGCGCGCTCGGCGGCCTGCTGATCGGCACCATCGTCACCGGGCTGTTCGTGGCGATTTCGATGACCACCGGCGGCGGCGCCTGGGACAACGCCAAGAAGTACATCGAGGACGGCCACTTCGGCGGCAAGGGCAGCGAGGCGCACAAGGCAGCGGTCACCGGCGACACCGTCGGCGATCCGTACAAGGACACCGCCGGCCCGGCGATCAATCCGCTGATCAAGATCATCAACATCGTCGCCCTCCTGATGGTGCCGCTGCTGTAGCGGCACGCGCCCGGCACCGGCGCTGGCGATCCGCCGGCGCCGGGCCGCACGCAGCGCGACTACAGGCAATCGATCAAGCCGTCGTTGACGCTGCGCTGGCTGTGCGGCAGCGGCGCGAACAACGGATGCTCCCCGGCCAGCGCCTGGTACAGCGCCACCAGCCGGGTCTGCGGCAGCAACGGCGTGGGGCACTGCCACAGCTTCGCATCCACCTGCACCTGGCCGGTGGCCGGGTCGATGCTGGCCTCGCTGGCACCGAAGGTCCACACGCACTGCCCGATCGCCCCATCGCGTTGGCGTACCGAGCAGCGGTAGCGCAGCGGCTGGTAGTCGCTGTACTCGCCCTCGCAGAAGGTGTCGCCGCAACTCTGGTCGAAGTCCTCGGCCAGACGCCGCTCCAGGTCGTCGAACGCCTCCCAGCCCGCGCCCGCGGTGGGATAGTCGACCGCATCCACGTAGACCTGCTGCTGCGCCTGTGCGTGGGATGCGCCACAGGCCAGCAACACGACCGCCAGCAGCGGGCCCATCGAATACCGGATTCCTTTCATCGTCTTGCTCCTTGGGTGGACTGTGGACACAGCGTCTCCCGGGAGAGCGAATGGCACTATCGGAAACCTGCCCATGCGCAGCGGTACGGAGTCCGAAAGCCTTGTAGGAATAGGCTGAGCCGCCCACGCTGCATTGCAACAGCCAACCGACTAGAATGCAGGCCTCTTTGAAGCCACTCCACTGGAGCTAGCGCATGGGTCTGGAACTGGTCACCTCCGGCAAGAATCTCCCGGAAGAAATCAACGTCGTCATCGAAATCCCCAAGGATTCGGAGCCGGTCAAGTACGAAGTGGACAAGGCCAGCGGCGCGATCTTCGTCGACCGCATCCTTTCCACGCCGATGCGCTATCCCTGCAACTACGGCTACGTGCCCAACACCCTGTGCGGCGACGGCGACCCGGCCGACGTGCTGGTGGTGCTGCCGCTGCCGCTGGTGCCCGGCTGCGTGGTGCGTTGTCGCCCGGTCGGCGTGCTCAAGATGAGCGACGAGGCCGGCAGCGACGAGAAGATCCTGGCGGTGCCGGTAGCGAAGGTGTTCGAGGGCTACGGCCACATCGAGGACATCGCCCAGGTGTCGGGCCACTGGATGGAGCGCATCGGCCACTTCTTCGAGCACTACAAGGATCTGGAGAAGGGCAAGTGGGTCAAGCTGGACGGCTGGGGCAACGCCGCCGAGGCCAAGCAGATCCTGCTGGACGCGGTCGAGCGCTACAAGGCCGGCGCCTGACCTGACGAACCGACGCCGCGGCGGGGGGGATCGCCCGCCGTGGCTGACTCGCTTCACGTTTTACGAATACGGACGCTGCCGTATTCCGGGGTTTAGAGTACATTGCTGAACGAATGTCCGGGCCGGTCGAGCGTGAACCGGCCCCTCTTGGGGGGTAGTCTCTTGCGTATCCTGTTCGTCGGCGACGAGGCGAGCCTGCCGGCCGAAGTCACCGCATACATCCGCGAATTGGGCGAGGACTGGCAGGTCCAGACCGTGACCGACGGCAATGCCGCCATCGCCGCCGCCGCGACCGTGCAGCTGGATGCGGTGATCGCCGCGCCGGCGCTGCCGGACCTGACCACGGCCACCCTGCTCGGCCAGATCCGCACGCTGAGTCCGGAAACCATCCGCATCGCGCTGATCGACGCCGAGCAGAGCAACCGCGCGCCGCCGGCGCGCATCATCGGCGTGGCGCATCGCTTCCTGCCGCTGCCGCTGTCGCCGGAAATGCTGCTCGAGGCGGTCACCAGCATCGAGGAACTGCAGGAGCTGCTGGGCGATCCCCGGCTGCGCGCCAGCATCGGCCGCATCGAGAAGCTGCCCTCGCCGCCGCACCTGTACCTGAGTCTGATGCATGCGCTGGAACAGGACGACGGCAGCAACGCCGCCGACCTGGCCAAGCTGGTCTCGGCCGATCCGGCGATCGCGGCCAAGGTGCTGCAGCTGTGCAATTCGGCGTACTTCTCCAACGGCCGCACGATTTCCGACCTGCGCACCGCCGTCACGCGGCTGGGCATCGCCACCTTGCGCGACCTGGTCCTGGCCAGCGAAGTGTTCTCGGTGCAGGGGCTGTCCAATGCCGAACGCAACGCGCTGCAGCAGCGCTCGCTGCTGGCGTCGAAGCTGGCGTCGAAGATGCTGCCGTCCTCCAGCGCCGAACTGGGCGCGACCGCCGCGCTGCTGGCCGACATCGGCCTGCTGCTGCCGGGCATCCGCAACGAGCGCGAGCCTGCCGTCGAAGGCGACGACGAACGTCCCGGTCATGCCGAGGCGGGCGCCTACCTGCTCGGCCTGTGGGGCCTGCCGATGCCGATCATCGAAGCGGTGGCGTTCCACCGCGAGCCGCAGCGTTCCAGTACCCGCAGCTTCTGGGTCACCGGCGCGGTGCACGTGGCGATGGCGCTGGCCAGCGGCTCGGAGATCGATGAGGACTACCTGGCCAAGACCGGCACGCTGAACAAGCTGCCGACCTGGCGCGAACAGGCGGACAACCTGATGGGGCTGACCTCGGCCTAGCCGCGGCCGCGCTGCCCTCGCGGCGCGGGAAGTTGATGGGAAAGCGGCTCTCACGTGAGAGCCGACCCCATCGCGCATCGTATCGAAAGGAATGAGCAGTGCCCCACGCGGCGCTGACGCCGGCGGCTTGCCGGCAATTCCGGCGATGCGTCATCGACACAGACCATCCAAGTAGACACATCGGCTCAGCTTCGCTGTCTTCGCCCCCCCTCGTGTCCGACACTGCCGCCATGACCATTCGCCGCAGCGATAGCGGGACACCGGCGCTGCGGCCTTTCTTGCGGGAGTCATTCCGGGTGGCGTCGGGCCATCAATCGCGACGCGTTATCGGTAGTGTCCGTCGCGACTGAAGTCGCTCCCACAAAAAAACCGCCGCCCTCCTCGCTCACCGCTCAACCTCTCGCCGCCGCCGCATTCGATGTGCGCCGAAAGCAAAAAAAGACGGGCCTTGCGGCCCGTCCTTTTTTGTTACTCAGACGCCGATGGATCAGAAGCGCTGGGTGTACTTCATGTAGAGCATGCGGCCGATGTCGAAGCTTCCGTTGTACGAGAAGTTCGAGTTGGGCTGGCTGTACATGATCGGGCCCTGGTGATTGAACACGTTGTTGGCACCCAACGACACGGTGGCATCCCACGGCGCGTTGTAGCGGATCTGCACATCGTGGAACGTGTTGGAACCGACTGTGCGCGACGGCTGCTCCAGCGTGTACGCGGAGGTGAAGCCCGGCTCGTTGCACTCCGAACCGCCACCCAGATCGTACGTGCAAGCCTCGCGCAGACCGGAGTAGTAACGCACACCCCAGTTGACGCCGAAGCTGCCGTAGCTCCAATCCACGTTCAAGTTGGAACGGACGCGGAAGTTGGAACCCCAGTCGCTGCTGCCCCAGCCATTGTGCTGCTCGATCGGCGTTTCAGACTCGTTGTCGCGCTTGTATTCCTGGTAGTCCACGTAGGTGGTCTTCCAGTCGAACACGAAGTTGCCGAAGCCGGTGTCGCTCAGACGGTAGCGCACGCCCAGATCGTAGCCGGCGGTTTCCTGGTAGCCGCCGTTGATCAGGGTACGGGTCACGTCGATGACCTGGCCGCTGGTGGCATCACGCACGAAACGGTCGCAGGCCGCGCCGATGTTCTGCACGTAGCACTGGTTGAGGATGGAGGTGACCGATTCGGCAGCGATGACGTTGTCGATGCGGATCTTCCACCAGTCCAGGCTGATGTCCAGGCCGTTCACGTAGCTCGGGCTGTAGACCAGGCCCAGCGTGTAGGTCTTGGAGGTTTCCGGCAGCAGCTCCGGGTTGGAGCCGGACAGGTACGCGTAGTTCGACTGCGACCCGGGACCACTGGCATCCACGCCGCCGGAGGCTTCCTGGCGGAAGTTCGCCGGCACCGTACCGCCGCAGCGCGTGGCCACGCCCGCGTTGCGGGTCGCGGCACCGAACAGGGTGTCGCACGGATCGGTGTAGGAGTCGAAGGTCTGCGAGGTGCCGCCGTACAGGTCGGACACGGTCGGCGCACGGAAGCCGGTGGCGTAGGTGCCGCGCACCAGCAGGTCGTCGATCGGCTTCCACTTCAGGCCGAACTTGCTGTTGGTGGTGTCGCCGAAGGTGTTGTAGTCCGAGTAACGACCGGCCACGTCGAACGACAGTTCCTTGGCGAAGGGCATGTCGGCCAGCACCGGGATGTTGAACTCCAGGTACACCTCGTCCAGCGAGTAACCGCCGCGGGTCGGCGCGCCGGCCAGGTCGGTGCTCAGGCCGGACTGCAGCAGGGCGTCGGGATCGTAGCGCGCGTCTTCGCTGCGGTGCTCGACGCCTGCGGCCATCGCCAGGTCGCCGGCCGGCAGCGCCATGATGGTGCCGCTGAGGTTGGCGCTGTACACCTTGGTGGTGCTCATCGAGGTGTCGTGCGACGGCAGGAACAGATACGCCTGCAGCGCCGGATCGGCCAGCGAGCCGGCACCGGCGGTACCGTTCGGCAGCAGGGGGTTCCACGGCATGCAACCGGCGATCACGTTGCCGGCAGAGCCGCACTTGACCACGCCATCGCTGTCCAGGAACGACGGGCCGACCGCGTTCTGCACGTTCGGAACGAACAGGTTGCCGGTACCGGTCTTGGTGCCCTTGTTGCGGTTGTAGACGTAGCCGACGTCCCAATCCCAGTAATTGTCGCCCAGCTGGAACGAACCTTCGAGCCCGCCGCTGAAGCGGAAGGTGTTCAGCTCGGAACGGGTCTGGCGCGGCACTTCCCAGGTACGGCGCATGAAATCGACGTCCTGGCCCGGCAGCGGATTGAAGTAGCTCTCACCCGACAGCGGGCTGTCGAACGCCACCGAACGGTACGGATAGCCGGCGACCTGCTGCAGCGTCTCGCGCTCGGTGTACAGCACGCTGGCAGTACCACGGACGTTGTCGGTGAAATCGAAGTTGCCGTTGGCGAACACCGAGCGGCGCTCGATCCCGGTCTGCAGGAACATCTGCTGGCTCGGGTTGGACAGATCGGCGTTGCTGAAGTCGTGGTAGTCGGCGAAGTTGCGCGGGTTGCCGCCCGGATTCAGCGAATACATGTTGCCGTCCGCGTCGAGCAGCACACCCTTCTCGCTGATCGCGCTCCAGCCGTTGGAGGCATCGGCGGTCGGAACCGGGTGGAAGTAGCCGTTCGGCGACGCGCTGTAATCGCGATCCTTGGCGTAGACCGGATCTTCCTTGCTGTACTCGGCGCCGAGGGTCAGCGAACCGCGGTCGTTGCTGGCGCCGTAGACGAAGTTGTAGGTTTCCTTGTGGCCGTCGCCCTGGCCGTACTGGCCGACGTAGGCGCTGGCTTCCAGACCATCGAAGTTCTTGCGGGTGATCACGTTGATCACGCCGGCGATGGCGTCGGAGCCGTACAGCGCCGACGCGCCGTCGGTCAGCACTTCCACGCGCTCGACCATCGAGGTCGGGATCGAGGCCAGATCGGTGTAGCCGCCGGAGCTGACGCCCATGCGCTTGCCGTCCAGCAGCACCAGGGTGCGCTGCGGGCCGAGGTTACGCAGATCGACGTACTGGCCGCCGACTTCTTCGCCCGAGGACAACGCATCGGCGCGGCTGATCGCCGGCGAACCGGTGGCCGACAGGTTCTGCACGATATCGGCGACGCTGGTGTAGCCCTGCTTCTCGATGTCGGCGCGCTGCAGCGCGATTACCGGCTGCGCGGTTTCCGAGCTGGCCTGACGGATGCGCGAACCGGTGACCTCGATACGGTCGAGGTTGGTCGGATTGCTATCGGTAGCGGTGGCTTCTTGCGCGCCGGCGATAGCCGGCGTCAACGCGATCGCGATGCTGGCGGGCAACAGGCCCAGCCGCACTGCGGAAGTGCGAAGGTTCATTCATCTCTCCAGGGGTAACGTTAGGGGCGTGTTAAGCGCCCTGGGCACGTTACGTTCCGGTGAGCACCGGCGCTTTGCTGGGGCCGTTCGCAGACTTTGCCGACTCTGGCGGCACGGTCGCCGCCTGCCGATATTGCGAAGCGGATACGCCGAAGCGCGCACGAAAGGCGCGGGCGAAGCTGCAACAGTTGTCGAAGCCGCTGGCCGCGGCGACCTCGCCGATCATCATCGCCGTGTCGCGCAGCAGGTCCGCGGCGCGCTCCAGGCGCAGGCGCGCCGACAGCGCCTGCGGGCTTTCCTCGTACAGGCATTGGAAAGTCTTGGACAGATACCAACTGGAGAAGTTGGTCAGTTCGGCCAGTTCGCTGATCCGCACCACGCGGTCGCGGTGCCCTTCCAGATACAGATGCGCGCGCTGCATGCGCCCGAACACCTGGCGCTTGCGCACCCGCGAACGCCCGGGGCAACGCTGCACGCGGTGCGACAACTCGCCCTGCATCGAGGCCAGGTGCAGCAACACCGGACGCATCGCCAGCACATCGCCCGGCCGCGCCGCCGCCTGCCGCCACAGCCGCAGCGCGATCCGCGCTTCGCGCGGCGGCAGCACGCCGCGGCCGGCATACAGGGTCGCATCGGCCATCCGCCCAAGCGCCTTCAATGCGTCGGCGTCCAGGCTGAGGCCGATGCACAAGCCGTCGCGATCGGCCTGCACCAGCGGCCGCGAATCGCGCTCGAAGGCCAGCCACTGACCGCGCTGCAGTTCGAAGCGGCCTTCCTTGGCTTCGATCCAGGCGCTGCCGCGCAGTTGGATCCAGACCGTGAACGCGGCGGCCGAGGCCTGCAGGCTACCCAGGCGCGCCGCGCCCAGGCAGGCCGAGCCGGTGGGCGCGTCCTCGTTATCCAGGATCCGTTGCTGCCCACGATCGGCCAGGAAGACTTGTCGCATCCGATGCACCCGCTTTGCTTGAACCGGCGCGCAGTGTTGCCGGATGTGGCGGCAGGGTCAGGACGATGTGGCGATGTTTGTCCGAAATCGGCACGAAGCGGTCACGAACAACTTACGATGCTCACTTTCCCTTATGCAGCAACCACTTGGAGGCGATCACCGAGAACCAGCCGGTGCTCTCGGGCATGCGCATGAAGCCGATGTCGCTGCCATCCTCCACCGCCAGCGCCGCATACACGTCGCCGCTGCGCCGATCGATGCTGAAGCCATTGGCCGAACTGAGCCGGTCGCGGTCCAGGCATGCGCTGTCGCCGAGGCCGCCGCCGATCCGCGCCAGCCGGCTGGCGCACTCGCCGGTCGGGAACAGATAGCGCACCTCGCCGCCCGCACCCAGCGCCCAGGTGCGGTAGCGCCACAGCGACGGCACCGCCGCGTCGACTGCCGCCACGCTGGCCGGGTCCAGGGTCGCGTCGGCGCGCCACAGGCCGCTGCGCGCCAGGCGAGTGAACAGCACGCGCCCGCTGTCCGGGTCCACGCGCAGCTGCGAGACATCGTCCAGCGCCGCCAGCCGCCGCCACGGTAGGCTGCGCCGGTCGTACAACTGCAGCCGGGTGCGGCCGTTCTCGCCGAGCAGCACCAGCAGCTGCGCCGGATCGGCGGTGTACGCCGCCTGCAGCGGTTCGCCGGAAGGCACCGGCAAGGGCACGACGCTGCCCGACTGCGGCCGCACTTCGTAGATCGCCGAGCGTCCCTGCGCATCGCGGCCGCTGACCAGCAGCGACTGGCTGTCGGCCGACCAGGCCGGCGCCTGCCCGGTTTCCGGGCGCACGCCCTCGATCAGGCGCAGCGACTGCGGCCGGGTCACGTCGCCCCACCACAGCGCGAAACTGCCGGAACGGTCGGAGGTGAAGACCAGTTGGCGGCCGTCGGGCGCGATCACCGGCTGGCTGTCGCGCCCGGTGGAGGCGAACAGGCGCTGGCTCTCGCGGTTGCCCTGGCGGTCCGCGGCGGAGATGCGATACAGCGCGAACTGCGGACGCCGGTGCACGAACGCGAGCCGTTCGCCGTCGCGCGACAGGGTCGGCGACTGCGCGTCGCCCAGGTCCAGGTCGCGCAGGCGCTGCGAGGCGGTATCCAGCCGATACAGGCGCGTCTCGCTGTCGACCCGGCGCCCGAACACCAGGCCGCGGCTGTCCTGGGTCCAGTCCCAGCCACGGATCTCGGCGAACTCGCGGGTCAGCGGCTCGGCGCGGCCGCCGCCGGCCGGCATCCGCCACAGGCCGCCCATCTGCGGGTTGCGCACGAAGGCGATCCACTGGCCATCGGGCGAATAACGCGGCGCGTAGTCGAAATCGCCCGCTCCGAGCGTGTAGGGCAGCGCACGCCAGTGCCCGCTGGCCAGATCCAGTACGCGGATCCCGCGGCTGGGCTGGCGCCCGGTCATGCTGCCGAACAGCAGGCCGCGCCCGTCCGGCGTCCAGTCGAAACTGAGCAGCTCGGTGCCGTCGCAGCGGGTCGCTTCGCGCGTCACGCCAGGCTTGTCGGCGGCCACCAGCAGCACCTGGCACTGACCCTCCGGCCCCAGCCGGGCAAAGGCGATGCGGCGGCCATCCGGCGACCAGGCCGGCAACCTGTCGGAATAGCCCTTGCCCGGCACGCCCAGCGAGCGCGGCGGCACGCCGCCGGCCGCACGGCCGGTCGCCTGCACCAGCAGTTGCGTCCCTGCGCGGCCCTCGATCCCGGCGGCATACGCCACCTGCGCACCATCCGGCGACAACGCCGGCTCCACCTCGAAGCCCGGCATGGTGGTGATCAATCGGTACGGCCGCTCCGGGCTGCCGACCACCCGCTCCTGCTCGCTGCCGGCCGGGTCCTGGCCGCCCCGCGGCAGCCACCAGACCAGCATCGCCAGCAACATCAGGCCGGCGCCCGCGGCGGCCGCCAGCAGCGCCTGCAAACGGCGCGACGGCGGCGCAGGCACCACCGCGGCCGGCGACGGCGCTGCGTCGGCGACCGCCGGCACCGCGACGTCGGCATCGGCATCGGCGCGCAGGTCCTTGCTCGCCGCAGCAGCCGCCGGCGCGCCGGCATCGGCCTCCATGTCCGCCAGCGCCTGCACCGGCGCCACCAGGCGATAACCGGTCTTGGCCAGCGTCTCGATATAGGCCGGCGCGTCGCCCTTCGCACCGGCAGTAAACGCCTTGCGCAATTGGGTGATGGCCTGGGTCACCACATCGTTGGTCGGCTGCGTGTCCGGCCACACCTGGGCCAGCAAGGTCTCGCGCTCCACCACCTGTCCCGGCTGCGCCAACAGCACGCGCAGCACGCCCATCGCCTTGGGCGTGAGCCGCTGCGGTCGCCGCGCGCGCGGCGCATGCACTTCGCGCAGCGACAGCAGCACCAGGCAATCGCCGACCTGCAACCGTTCCGGAAGCAGTGGAGTGGCGGAGGATGACGAGGACATGCGACTAAGGCGACGACGATCTGCGATGGAGTGGGAACCACGTCACGGCAAAAGTGGCGCCGTATGGCGTCAACGGGCAGATTCGGCAAACCAATGCGACGAATGCGGCCAGGCGTGGCGATGCCGACAAATTCTACCCTAGTCGTTGCCGCCGCCAACCGCGGCGAAGCACTACAGGCTCTCTCTCCGCCGACGAAACTCACATAAACGTTGCAAGATTACGCGCCAGTTGGCGCGTTTTTTTTAGCGATTGTTCAGGCTTTGGTTTTGCGTGTGACGCTGAGCCCAATCAGCCGCGACACCACCAGGGCGATATACATCACCCCGGCGAACTGTTCGAGCATCACCAGCGAACGCGCCAGCGGCAGCACCGGCAGCACGTCGCTGAGGCCGACCCCGGACAGCACGCTGAAACTCAGATACAGCAGCTCCATCCAGGTCCGCGGCGACTGCGTCGTCTGCGCGCCGATGAAGCTGCCCGGCAGCCACTGCTGGCACACCGAGAATGCGAAGGCGAACGCCCATGCCAGCAAGGTGAAGGTCGCGCCGGCCGCGTACAGTTCGTCGCGAGTGACCTCGTGGTCCTGCAGCATGTAGGCGATCAGGCTGGCCGCGGTATAGAAATACAGCAGGCTTTCCAGCAGTTGCGCGAACGCGCCGAGCTGCGGGCTGTGACACAGCGCCGCGGCGATCGACAGCACCACCGACGGCAGCGCCAGGCACCAGGCGATCCACAGCACCGACGGGCTGCGGTTGACCACCCACAGCGCCAGGCCCAGCACCACGATGCCGAACGCGCCGAACAGCGCGCGCCCGGCGGCGGTGTCTTCCATCAGCGGATACAGCAGCAGGCCCAGCAATTGCACGCCCAGCAGCAACGCGGACGGGTGGCGGCGCAAGGCGAGCGCGTAGCGGAGCATGCGGAATTCCGGAAGTGGCGTGCGCGCATCATAGACAAGCGCACGCCACGGCGGCGGGACGATCCCCCGGCCTATTCCTGCCGATAGACCTCGGCGCCGGCATCCAGGAATTGCGCCGATTTCTCGGCCATGCCGGCGTGCAGCGCGTCGGTCTCGCCGACGCCGTGCTCGGCGGCGTAGTCGCGCACGTCCTGGGTAATCTTCATCGAGCAGAAATGCGGGCCGCACATCGAACAGAAGTGCGCCAGCTTGTGCGCGTCCTTGGGCAGCGTCTCGTCGTGGAATTCCTTGGCCTTTTCCGGGTCCAGGCCGAGATGGAACTGGTCGTCCCAGCGGAATTCGAAGCGCGCCTTGGACAGCGCGTTGTCGCGCACCTGCGCGCCCGGATGTCCCTTGGCCAGGTCGGCCGCGTGCGCGGCAATCTTGTAGGCCATGATGCCGTCGCGCACGTCCTGCCGGTTGGGCAGGCCCAGGTGCTCCTTGGGCGTCACGTAGCACAGCATCGCGGTGCCGAACCAGCCGATCATCGCCGCGCCGATCGCCGAGGTGATGTGGTCGTAGCCGGGCGCGATGTCGGTGGTCAGCGGCCCCAGCGTGTAGAACGGCGCCTCGCCGCATTCGCGCAGCTGCTTGTCCATGTTCTCCTTGATCAACTGCATCGGCACGTGGCCGGGGCCTTCGATCATGGTCTGCACGTCGTGCTTCCACGCCAGCTTGGTCAGTTCGCCCAGCGTTTCCAGCTCGCCGAACTGCGCCGCGTCGTTGGCATCGGCGATGCAGCCCGGGCGCAGCCCGTCGCCCAGCGAGAAGGCCACGTCGTAGGCCTTCATGATCTCGCAGATGTCCTCGAAGTGGGTGTAGAGGAAGTTCTCCTTGTGATGCGCCAGGCACCACTTGGCCAGGATCGAGCCGCCGCGCGAGACGATGCCGGTGACGCGTTTGGCGGTCAGCGGCACGTAGCGCAGCAGCACCCCGGCGTGAATGGTGAAGTAGTCCACGCCCTGCTCGGCCTGCTCGATCAGCGTGTCGCGGAAGATCTCCCAGGTCAGTTCCTCGGCGCGGCCATCGACCTTCTCCAGCGCCTGGTAGATCGGCACCGTGCCGATCGGCACCGGCGCGTTGCGGATGATCCACTCGCGGGTCTCGTGGATGTGCTTGCCGGTGGACAGGTCCATCACCGTGTCGCCGCCCCAGCGGATCGACCACACCAGCTTCTCCACTTCCTCGGCGATGCCCGAGCTGAGCGCGCTGTTGCCGATGTTGGCGTTGATCTTGGTCAGGAAATTGCGGCCGATGATCATCGGCTCGCTTTCCGGATGGTTGATGTTGTTGGGCAGGATGGCGCGGCCGCGGGCGATCTCGTCGCGCACGAACTCGGGGGTGATGACGTGCTGGATGCTGGCGCCGAACGCCTCGCCGGGATGCTGCTGGCGCAGCAGCGCATCGCGCACCGCCTCCAGCCGCTGGTTCTCGCGGATCGCCACGAACTCCATCTCCGGAGTGACGATGCCGCGCCGCGCGTAGTGCATCTGGGTGACGTTGGCACCGGCCAGCGCGCGCCGCGGCAGGTGCCGGGCCGGGAAGCGCACCGCGTCCAGCCGCGCGTTGTGCTCGCGGCCGCGGCCGAAATCGGAGCTGAGTTGTTCCAGCGCGGCGGTGTCGCCGCGCTCTTCGATCCAGCGCGCGCGCAGCGGCGTCAGGCCGGCGCGCAGGTCGATGCTCGCGTCCGGATCGGTATACGGCCCGGAGGTGTCGTACACGGTGACCGGCGGATTGTCTTCGCCGCCGAACAGGGTCGGGGTGCGGGTCAGCTGGATCTCGCGCATCGGCACGCGCAGGTCCGGACGCGAGCCTGGCACGAAGATCTTGCGCGAACCGGGGATCGGCCGGGTCACCGACTCGGACAGGGTATCGGCCTGCTGCAGCAACGGGCTGGGTACGGCATTCATCGGCATTCGTCCTATTTCTGAGAGCCTGCAGCGAGTGCGGGCGGTTGCGAGCGAACTCGCATCACGGACGAAGCGGCGGCGCGGCACGGACCGGCGCAAAAAGCGCATGGACCGGGCTTGCGAAGCTTCCCTACGCCGGTATCAACCGGATCAGGTTCGAAGGGACTGTCTCAACCGCGGCCTGCGCCGGCGGTACCCCCGCTTCTGCGCCCATTAGACCCGTTTCTGCGGCCGCAGCCAACCGCGCGCAGCTGAATCGGCGCACAACCGGACCCGCTTCTTGTCAGCGCCGGCACGCGCGCACGCCATTGCGGCAAACCCCGGCGACATACCGCGCCTAGCCTGGGCCCCACAAGAACGACGTCTCTCTCTCCCTGCCGCCGGCTTACCCCGGTGGCGTTTTTTTGTGCGGCGTCCGCCGCGACGCTCATTCCAGCACGTAGGCCACGCGCAGTCCGCCCCAGTGGCGGCCGCGCACGTACACCGGCACCGATAGGTCGAACAGGATCTGCCCGGTGTCGCGCCGATACACCTGCAACAGATAGGGCTGGGTATGGCGACCGACGCTGCGCCCGACCCGATCGGTGAACATGCGCTTGGTGCGGTTGCCGACCAGATCGCGGGCACGGTCGCCGCTCAGCGGCTGGCTGAAGCGCAGGTTGTGGGTGGGCACATAACCGTCCGGATTGGCGCAGATCGCGAACACGATCCATGGATGCGCGGCCAGCAGCGGTTCCTGCAGCGGCGGCAGCAGTTCGTCGCACAACGCATCGAAGGTGGTGCGGTACTTGGGTGGATCGATGCCCGCGATCGGCGTGTAGTCGGTGGAAAACAGCGCGTCCTCGCCGATGCGGCCGCGCGCGACCGCATCGGCCAGCGCCTGCCCGATCCTGCTGGCGGCCGCCGTCGCCAGTTCGCGGATGCGCGCGTGCCGCGGCTGCTGCATCGGATCGGCCGGCAAGCGGAACAGGCCCACGCAGTCATGCAGCGTGGTGCTGCCCGCGGCCAGCGCCGCGCTGCGCTCGACCACGCGCGCGACATGCTCCAGGTTGCTGCGGCTGAGCCCGACCACGTGCTCGACCGCGCGATCGATGCCGCCGATCTCTTCGCCTTGCGCAGCGACGCGGGTGGCCACGGTTTCCATCGCCGCACTGGCGCGGCCGAGCAACTGGCCGATGCCGCCGAGCACCTGCTCGGTGCGCTGCGCCGAGGCGGCACTGTCGTGCAGGGCGCTGCCGGTCTCGCCGATGATGACGCGCACGTCGCGCGCGGCGGCGGCGGCGCGTTCGGCCAGGCGCCGGATCTCGCTGGCGACCACGGCGAAGCCGCGCCCGGCGGCGCCGGCATGCACCGCCTCGATGCTGGCGTTGATCGACAGGATGTTGGTCTGGAACGCGACCGCGTCGATCACCTCGATGACTTCGGTGGCGCGCGCCGAGCGCCGCTCCACCTCGCGCATCGCCTGGCCCAGCGCGCGCGCCGCTTCCGCGCCCTGGCGTGCGCTGTCGTCGGCGCTGGCCGCCACCGCGATCACCGCGCGCAGTTCCTGGTCCATCTCGTGCAGCCCCTGCAGCAGCCGCCGGGTGGTCGCCACCACCGTCTGCAGCGCCTCCATCTGGGTCTGCGATTGCTGCGCCAGCTCGTCGTTCTCGGCGACCACGTGCGGCACGTCGGCGGCGATCTGCAGCGACAGCGCCACCGCCTGGCGGATCGCCTCGGCCAGATTGCCGAAGCCGGCCGACAGGCGCCGCCCGGCCATCGCCTCGGTTTCCTGCGCGGACAGCGGCGTGCTCAGCCCCAGATCCAGATCGCACCCGGTCAGACGCTCGCCGACCCGGTCGAGCAAGGCCTGCGCCTGCGCACCGGCCTGCAGCTGCTGCGCCAGTGCCTGCAGCGCCGGGCTGATGGCGCCTTGCGCCTGACCGGCGCCGAGCAGGGCGACGTCGCGCAGCAGCGCGGCGGTTTCAGGATGCGGCAGCGACAGCAGCCAACCTTCCCCGTCGCGATCGCGCTGGTAGCGCACGCGCCGCGCCGGATCGGCGCCGGGTGCCAACCAACTGCCCTCCGTATCGGCCAGCGACGCCAACGGCAGGCCCCACACCGCTTCGCTGGGTTCGCCGAGCAAGCCCTCGGTGTGCACCCCGAGCAGGTCCAGCGCGGCGCGATTGGCGGCACAGACCCGGCCTTGCGGGTCCAATCGCAGCAGCGCCACCGGTGCGTCCGGCAAGGCCGCGGCATGTCCGGCATCGGCGTTCGGACCGCGTGTGAACAACGACATCGTCTTCCCCTCCAGGAATTCTTCCGCCATGGTATCGGCCGCCGCCGTGCAACCTGAGCGAGTACACGCACAACCGGGATCGGCGTCATGTCCGGGCTCTTGCGGATTCAGTCGCCTGCGGCCGCGCCGCAACGGCGAGGATCACAGCCGATGGACGCGGACAGCATCGTGAAGGGAACCAGCGTCGAATGCGCGCAATGCAACGGATCCGGCTGCGCGGCCCCTGGCTTGGCGTGCCTGCGGGAAAGAACCCTGGCTCCGCACGATTGCAGCGCGGGCCGAAGCGCACCATAACGGTACCGTGACGATGCGCCCGGTATCGTTGCCGCTTCGTTCGCGATTGCCTTTCGCCGCTGCTGCAGCGATTCCAGACGGCAACCGCTGCGTGCCACCTGTGTTGCGCATCGCCGCAAGGCCGGCACGCTCCCTCTCGCTTCCTTGCCCGGAGACGCTGCTGCATGGTGTTCCGTATTTCCATCGCGCTGGTGGCCTTGCTGGTGCTGATAGCGGGCCTCGCGCCCGGCCCGTTCGACGACGTGGTGCAAGCGGCGCTGGCCCAGGTCATCCGCGGCGCCGGCTGGATGTATTTGCTGGTGGTATTCCTGACCTTGGCCTTCATGCTGTATCTGGCCTTCGGCCGCTTCGGCCATCTGCGCATCGGCGGCGAAGACGCCGAGCCGGACTTCTCGCGCGCCAGCTGGCTGTCGATGCTGTTCGCCGCCGGCATGGGCATCGGCCTGGTGTTCTGGGGCGCGGCCGAGCCGATCTCGCACTTCCTCAAACCGCCGGAAGGGTTGGCGCCGCAAAGCATGGAGGCGGCGCGCGCCTCGATGCGCTACGCGTTCTTCCACTGGGGCCTGCATCCCTGGGCGATCTATGCGTTGATCGGCCTGGCGATGGCCTGGTTCCAGTACAACCGCAACGGCCGTGGGCTGGTCAGCGACATGCTGCAGCCGGTCATCGGCCGCCATCATCGCGGCTGGATCGGGCAGGCGGTGAACATCGCCGCGGTGGTGGCCACCGCGATCGGCGTCGCCACCACGCTAGGCTTCGGCACGATCCAGATCGCCGCCGGCCTGCACCGCGTGTTCGGCGTGCAGGCGAGCATCCCCGTGCAGATTGCCATCATCGCCGTGGCTTTCGTGCTGTACATGGCCTCCACCGCCAGCGGCGTGGAGCGCGGCATCAAGTGGCTGTCCAACTTCAACCTGGCGTTGGCCGCGCTGCTGCTGGCCGCGGTGCTGGTGCTGGGCCCGACCGGCTTCATCTTCGACACCTTCACCACCACGCTGGGTTCCTATCTCAACCAATTGGTGACGATGAGCCTGCGCATGTCGCCGTTCTCCGGCAGCAAATGGGTGGCCGAATGGACCATTTTCTATTGGGCCTGGTGGATCGCCTGGGCGCCATTCGTCGGTGCGTTCATCGCCCGCGTCTCGCGCGGGCGCAGCATCCGCGAGTTCGTGGTGGGCGTGGTACTGGCTCCCACCCTGCTCGGCTTCGTATGGTTCTCGGTGTTCGGCGGCGCCGCGCTGTGGGCACAGCTGTTCGGCCACGTCGACATGCTGCAGGCGCTGGGCAACGGCTACGAGACGGTGCTGTTCACCCTGTTCGACAGCCTGCCTGGTTCATTGCTGCTGTCCAGCGTGGCATTGCTGTTGCTGACGATTTTCTTCGTCAGTTCGGCCGATTCGGCGGTGCTGGTGCTGGCCAGCATGTCCACCGACGAGGCCGGCGATCCGCCGCTGGCGCGCAAGCTGGTGTGGGGCGTGGCGGTGGCGCTGATCGCGGCAGTGCTGTTGCTGGCCGGGGGCCTGGACGCGCTGCAGGGCATGATCACCATCGCCGCGCTGCCGTTCGCGGTACTGATGGTGCTGGTGATCGTGTCGCTCTATCGCGTGCTGGACGCCGAGCACACGCGGGAACGCCGACGCGATCGACGCGCCAGGCACATGATCGAGGCCTGGATCGCGCGCGAACAAGCGGCGCAGGAACAGACCCGCACCGAGGCTGGGCGCGCGCAAGCGCAGGAGTGAGCGCGCAGGCGGCAGCACCGGCGCGCGTACGGCGGCAACGCGCCGATCACCGCACGCGCGCCGGCCGCGGCACCGCCGCGGCGCAGGCTCAGTAGCCGGCGGCCTGCCCGTCCTTGCGGCTTTCCGAGGCGCCGTAGTACACGCCGCTGGCCGGGTCGCGGAGGATCGCCTGGTAACCGCCATATGGGCCGTCGGCGAAGATCACGCGGTGGCCCTTGCGCATCAGCGCGCGGATCGCGTCGTAGGAAAAGCCGGTTTCCAGATTCAGCTCGCCGCCGTCGCTCATCGCCGTGGCCTGCCCGGTCGGCTCGGTGGATCCTTCGTGCTGGATCCGCGGCGCGTCGCCGGCTTCCTGCAGGTTCATGTGGAAATCGATCAGGTTCATCACGATCTGCACGTGGCCCTGCGGCTGCATCGCCCCGCCCATCACGCCGAAGCTCAGCCACGGCTTGCCGTCCTTGGTCACGAACGCCGGGATGATGGTCTGGAACGGGCGCTTGCCCGGCGCGTAGCCGTTGGGATGATCCTTCTTCAGCACGAACATCTCGCCGCGGTCCTGCAGGATGAAGCCCAGACCCGGCGGCGCCATGCCGCTGCCCATGCCGCGGTAGTTGGACTGGATCAGCGACACCATCATGCCGTCGGCATCGGCCACGGTGAGGTAGATGGTGTCGCCCTCTTCCAGTTGCTTGGGCGTGCCCGGCTGCACTTCCTTCAAGGCCTTGTCCATCGAGATCAGCGCGCGACGCTGCGCGGCATAGTCCTTGGAGATCAGCCGCGCCAGCGGTGCCGGCTGGAACGCCGGATCGGCGTAGAAGCGCGCGCGGTCGGCGAAGGCCAGTTTCTTGGCCTCGGTGAACAGATGGATGTGCTCGGCCGAGCCGAACGAAATCCTGGAGAAGTCGTAGCCCTCCAGGATGTTGAGCATCTGCAGCGCGGCGATGCCCTGGCTGTTGGGCGGCAACTCCCACACGTCGTAGCCGCGATAGTTGCTGCTGACCGGCTCGACCCATTCGCCATGGTGGCTGGCCAGGTCGTCGTAGCTGAGGAAGCCGCCATTGGCCTTGAAATAGGCATCGATGGTGCGTGCGATCGGCCCCTTGTAGAACGCGTCGCGGCCGCCGTCGGCGATCTGCTGCAGCGTATTGGCCAGGTTCGGGTTCTTCCACAGTTCGCCCTTGCGCGGCGCATGGCCGTCGATGGTGAACTGCTCCTTGAAGCCGGGATACTGCGACAGCCGCGGCACCGAGCGGTCCCAGTAGTAGGCGATGGTCTCGGCCACCGGGTGGCCTTCGCGCGCGTAGCGGATCGCCGGCGCCAGGTTCTGCGCCATCGGCCTGCGTCCGAAGCGTTCGTGCAGCGCGAACCAGCCGTCCACCGCGCCGGGTACCGAGACCGGCAGCGGCCCGGTCGGCGGAATGTCCTTCAGCCCGCGGCGCTGGAACTCGGCCAGCGTCAGCGACTTGGGCGAACGGCCCGAACCGTTGTAGCCATAGAGCTTGTGCGTCTTCGGATCCCACACGATCGCGAACAGGTCGCCGCCGACGCCGTTGCCGGTCGGCTCCATCAAGCCGAGCGCGGCGTTGGCGGCGATCGCCGCATCCACCGCCGACCCGCCCGCCTGCATCGTGTCCAGCGCGATCTGCGTGGCCAGCGGCTGCGAGGTGGCGGCCATCGCGTGCGGCGCGATCACTTCCGAGCGCGTGGCGAACGCCTGGCCGGTGACGCGGTCGGCCGCAGCGGCCAGTGACGGCAGGCCCAGCGCAAGCGCCAGGCAGGCCAAGGAAAACTTCGAAACGGACATGCGCATTCCCCGCAGCGGATACCGCGCCACCCTACCCGAGCGGAGCCGCGCGCGCAGCTGCGGCGGCGCAGGCGCATCTGGAGCGAGCCCGATGCAGCGCGATGACGACAGCGTCGCGGCGCTGCATCCGACGCGCAGACACTCAGCGCAACGCCAGCGTCTGTTGCCCGGCATCCAGGCGCCGCAGCAACTCGGCCTGCGGCGCCAGCTGCGCGACCAGCACCGGACGCGCCTGTTGCAGTTGCGCGCGCGCTTCGTCGCGCCGGTCAAGGGCCAGCAGCGCTTCGGCCAGCGACACCCGCGCCATCGCCGTGGGCACCGCCGCGCTGCCCAGTTCGGCCTGGTTCGCCTGCACCACCCGTTCCCAGCCGCTCAGCGCCGCGGCGCTGTCGCCGGCGCGCTGCGCCAACTCCGCGGCCAACATGTCGCGCCGTCGCTGCAGTTGCGTCGACGGCCAGCCGGCCGCCGGCCGGAGCGCGTCCAACTCGCGCTGCGCACGCGCCAGTTCGCCGCTGCGCATGCGCAGTTCCACCTGGCTCAGGCGCTGCACCAGTTGCCGCGGATGATCGGCGGGATACAGCCGCGCCATGCCCTCGTAGGCATGCCGCAACAGCGGCTCGGCTTCGCCCAGCTGGCCCTGGCGCATCAGCATGCGGCCCAGGTTGCCCTCGGCGTTGAGCGTCATCGGGTTGTCCGCATCCAGCGCCTGCCGGCGGATCTGCCAGGATTGCCGATACAACTTCTCGGCCGTCGGCAGATCGCCGCGCGATTCCTCCAGCGTGGCCAGGTTGTTGAGATAGCGCGCATGGTCGACGCTTTGCGACAGGCCCAGCGCCGGCAACATCGCCAGCGCCTGCAGATAGTGCACCCGTGCCGCAGCGAAATCGCCGGCATCCTGGTACACCGACGCCAGTTCGTTTTCCGCATCGGCCAGCAGCGGACTGCGCGCGCCGTACAGCGCGCGCGACAGCTCCAGGTTGCGCTGCATCAGCGCGCTCGCCGCCGGCAAGGCGCCGCGCGCCGCCAGCGTCTTGGCCAGGCCTTCGGCGCTGTGCAGGTAGTCGACGCTGCGCGCGCCGAATTCGCGCTGTTTCAACGCCAGCGCACGCCGGTACCAGTGCTCGGCCTGCACCAGGTCGCCCTTGGCATTGAACACCTGGCCCAGGTTGTGCATCGCCGTGGAGGGGCCGCCGTCGGTCTTCACGCCCGGCTGCATGCGCAGCGCCAGCGAGCGCTGCAGCATCGCCACGGCCTCGTCGGCGCGGCCGACCCGGCTCAAGGCCAGGCCCATCGCATTGGTCGCCTTGGCCAGCGCGTCGCGCTCTTCGCCGGGTTCGGCCAGGCGCAGCGCCTCGGTGGCCGCCGCCAGCGCCGCAGCGCCGCGATCCTGGTTGTACAGCAGCACTGCGAGGTCGCTGAGCGCCTGCGACGCCGACGCCGGTTCGCCCACCTGTGCGCTGCGCAGTTCGCGCGCGGCCTGGCGCAGCAACACCTCGGCACGCGTTTCCTGGCCCAGGTTCATGTAGGCGCGGCCGAGCGTGGCGCGCAGCCGCGCGCGCACCGCCGGCGATTGCGCCAGGCCCCGGTCGAGTTGCGCGGCGGAACGGTCCAGCACCTGCTGCGCGCTGATCGTCGCGGTGCCCTGGGCGCCGCGGCTGCGCGGGTCGGCGGCATCGAACGCATCGGTCATGAACTGGCTGACCTGCAGTGCGATCGCCGCTTCGTGCTGCGCCTGCGCGCGGGTCTCCAGCAGGCGCCACATGAAGCCGGCGCTGAGCAGCAGCACCGCCGCGGCCACCGCGCTTTCGCGCCAGCGCCGGCGCAGCAGGCGGACCAGCGCATAGCGGCGACCGCCGCGGCGCGCCTGCACCGGGCGATGGCCGAGATGGCGCTGCAGATCGGCGGCCAGCTCGGCGACGTTGGCGTAGCGCTGCGCCGGATCCTGCGCGCAGGCTTTGGCCGCGATCGCGTCGAGGTCGCCGCGCAGCTGCCGGCGCAACGCCGGCAGCTGCGCCAGCGCGCTGGGCGGGGGGCAGGCCGCACCGGTCCCGGCGTGCGCCGGCAGGCGCTGCGCGGACAGCACTTCGATCAGCATCACGCCCAGGCTGTAGACGTCGCCGGCCACGCCCACCGGCTGCCCGGCCAGCAGCTCCGGGCTGGCATAGGGCGGCGTGCAGAAGCGGCCGCGCTCGGCGCCGTCGGCCGCGTCCTGCAGCCGGGCGATGCCGAAGTCCAGCAGCACCGGCTCGCCGTCGGCGCGCACCAGCACGTTGCCCGGCTTCAGGTCGCAATGCAGCACCAGGCGCTGGTGCGCCGCCTGCACCGCGCGGCAGATGCGCAGGAACAGTTGCAGCCGCGCCGGCAGGTCCGGCGCTTGCGCCTGCAGGTAGCGGTCCAGAGCGACGCCGTCGACGTACTCCATCACCAGGTACGGCTGCCCGCCCGGAGTGGCGCCGCCGTCGTACAGGCGCGCGATGTTGGGATGCTGCAGGCTGGCCAGGATCTGTCGCTCGGCCGCCAGCCGCTGCGCGGTCAGCGCGTCGGGCAGGCCGCGCAGCAGTTTCACCGCCACCTGCCGCTGATATTGCTCGTCCGCGCGCTCGGCGACGAACACGCTGCCCATGCCGCCGCTGGCCAGGAAGCGGGTCAGCCGCCACGGGCCGAGCCGGTCGCCCACGCCCAGTTCCGGCGCAGCCATGCGTCCGGCCAGCGCCCGCAACGGTGCGGCCAACTGCTGCAACTGCACGGTCTGCGCGGCGAGCAGGGCCAGCGCCTCCTGCACCAGCGCCGGATCCTGGCTGAGCCGCTGCAGGGTCGGCTGCCACTGCGCCGGCGGCAGGTCGCAGACCGATTCGAACAGCTGGCGCACCTGTTGCCAGCGTTCGTCGCTCACGGGCGGCCCGGATCGGCGCTGAGTTCGCGCTTGAGCCAGGCGCGGGCGATGCGCAGGTCGCGCTCGACGGTCGGCACCGACACCTCGAGCAGGCAGGCGATCTCGTCGTGGGTCATGCCGCCGAAATAGGCCAGCTCCACCGCATGCGCCGCGCGCGGGTCGAAACCGGCGAAGCGCTGCAGCGACTGGTGCAGCGCCAGCACCTGGTATTCCTCGCTGGGCGCGGCGCCGTCGCGGTCGGCATGCGACAGGGTCATCATCATTGCCCCGCCGCCGCGCTTGGCGGCCAGGTTGGCGCGCGCGTAGTCGACCAGCACCGCGCGCATCTTCAGCGAGGCCAGGGCGAAGAAATGCACCCGGTCGCGGTACTCCACGTCGGCGTCGAGCATGCGCAGCAGGGCTTCGTGGACCAGCGCGGTCGGCTGCAGCAAGGCATCGCCCTGGCGCGCCGCCATGCGCGCGGCGGCCATCTCGCGCAGCGCGGCATAGACCAGTTCCAGCAATTGCGCTTCGGCCTGCGCATCGCCGCTGCGCCAGCGCTGCAGCAGGCCGGTGACCTGCTCGCTCTCGGCCACGGCCGACGCGGAGGGCTTGCGCGGGGCGACAGCCACGGGAAGAGGTTCGGAATGCATGCGCCGGATCGTCGAACGGGAGTGATTGAAGGTGGCCGGCAACGGCCGGGCCGTGGCAGCCGCGCCAGATTACCGCAGGATGGCGACCGCCTGTTGACGCCGCGTGGCAGGCGCGGAAGACGCCGATTTTCCGCGCAATCGGACGTGCATTCGCTGCGCCGGCGCACCGTTTCAGGCGTAACGATGCTGTGCTGGTGCGGCTTTCGGCACATTCGCTGTTTTGCGCCGGCCACAGGGTTGACAGCCCCGCAAAGGCCATGTTTATCTCGCTGCATGTTGCATCGCCACACCAGCCCGAAGCCGACTCGCCTGCCCGCCGCGCTGCGCGCGGACGCCGCCGCGTCGCTCCTCGTACTCGTGCTTATTACCTCGCCCACAAGTGCGGGACGAACCGGCGTGTAAGCGACAAGCAGCCTGGATTCGATCAGACCCCGCACCGGCAACGGCGCGGGGTTTTTCATTTTAGTAACCGCGAAACACACGTTTCCCTTCCTACCCACACCGTTCCGAGGACATTCGCCCCATGACCAGTTCCGCCCAGCCCACCACCAAGATCGCCATCGTCGGTTACGGCAGCCAGGGCCGCGCGCACGCGCTGAACCTGCGCGAGTCCGGCTTCGACGTCACCGTCGGCCTGCGCGCGGGCGGCCCGACCGAAGCCAAGGCGCAGGCCGACGGCTTCGTGGTGAAGAGCCCCGCCGAGGCGGTCAAGGACGCCGACCTGGTCGCGGTGCTGACCCCGGACATGGTGCAGAAGAAGCTGTACGACGAGGTGCTGGCGCCGAACATGAAACAGGGCGCCTGCCTGCTGTTCGCGCACGGCCTGAACGTGCATTTCGACATGATCAAGCCGCGCGCCGACCTGGACGTGGTGCTGGTCGCGCCGAAGGGCCCGGGCGCGCTGGTGCGCCGCGAGTACGAGATCGGCCGCGGCGTGCCGTGCATCTGGGCGGTGTACCAGGACAAGAGCGGTAAGGCCGAGCAGTTCGCGCTCGAGTACGCCGCCGGCCTGGGCGGCGCGCGCGCCAACCTGATCAAGACCACCTTCAAGGAAGAGACCGAGACCGACCTGTTCGGCGAGCAGGCGGTGCTGTGCGGCGGCGCCTCGTCGCTGGTCCAGGCCGGCTTCGAAGTGCTGGTGGAAGCCGGCTACCAGCCGGAAATCGCCTACTACGAAGTGCTGCACGAACTGAAGCTGATCGTGGACCTGTTCTACGAAGGCGGCATCACCCGCATGCTCGAGTTCGTCTCCGAGACCGCGCAGTACGGCGACTACGTCAGCGGCCCGCGGGTCATCGACGCGGCCACCAAGGAGCGCATGCGCGACGTGCTGACCGACATCCAGAACGGCACCTTCACCAAGAACTGGGTCGCCGAATACGAAGCCGGCCTGCCGAACTACAACAAGTTCAAGCAGGCCGACCTGGAGCACCCGATCGAAGTGGTCGGCAAGCAGCTGCGCGCCAAGATGGTCTGGCTGAACGGCGACGCCGCGGCCGCCAAGCCGGCCGCGACCGGCCAGCAAGCCGCGTAACCGCGGCTCCCCCACCCGCTTTTACCGAAAGGTCGCCACCGTATGAACTCCTCCGCTCACGGCACGCCCCGCAACGGCGCGCGCTGGCTGACGCAGGCCCTGGAAGCCGAAGGCGTGGACACGCTGTTCGGCTATCCGGGCGGCACCATCATGCCGTTCTACGACGCGCTGGTAGACAGCCAGCTCAAGCACATCCTGGTCCGCCACGAGCAGGGCGCGGCGCTGGCCGCCAACGGCTACGCCCGCGCCAGCGGGCGGGTCGGGGTCTGCGTCGCCACGTCCGGCCCGGGCGCCTCCAACCTGGTCACCGGCATCGCCGACGCGATGCTGGACTCGGTGCCGATGATCTGCCTGACCGGGCAGGTCGCCACGCCGCTGCTGGGCACCGACGCGTTCCAGGAACTGGACGTGTTCGGGCTGACCCTGCCGATTGTCAAGCACAGCTTCCTGGTGCGCCGCGTGGACGACCTGCCGCAGGTGGTGCGCGACGCGTTCCGCATCGCCCGCGAAGGGCGTCCGGGGCCGGTGCTGATCGATCTGCCCAAGGACGTGCAGTTGGGCGATGCCTCGCACCTGCCCGACCACGTGCCGGCCGCGGTGCCGACCCCGCCGGCGCCGCACGCCGCGGCCCTGGCCGAAGCGCTGGCGGCGATCGCCGGCGCCGACAAGCCGGTGATCTACGGCGGCGGCGGCATCGCCCTGGCCGATGCGGTGGACGCGTTCCGCCAGTTCGTCGACACCACCCGCATTCCCACCGTGCTGACCCTGCGCGGGCTGGGCGCGCTGCCGCACGGGCATCCGCACTACCTGGGCATGCTCGGCATGCACGGCACCCGCGCCGCCAACATGGCGGTACAGGAGTCGGACCTGCTGATCGTGGTCGGCGCGCGCTTCGACGACCGCGCCACCGGCAAGCTGGCCGAGTTCGCCCCGTTCGCGCGGGTCATCCACCTGGATGCCGACGCCTGCGAGATCTCCAAGCTGCGCCATGCCGACATCGCCGTGCCCGGCGACGTGGCCGAAGCGCTGCGCGCGCTGAGCGCGGCGACCAGCACCTGCGAGGCATGGCACACGCGCTGCATCGGCCATCGCGAAAAGTTCGGCGCCCGCTACGACGCGCCGGGCGACGACATCTACGCGCCCGGCCTGCTGAAGCGGCTGAGCGAGCTGGCCCCGGCCGACACCGTGATCGCCTGCGACGTCGGCCAGCACCAGATGTGGGTGGCCCAGCATTGCCGCTTCAACCATCCGCGCAACCACCTGACCAGCGGCGCGCTGGGCACGATGGGCTTCGGCCTGCCGGCGGCGATGGGCGCGCAGTTCGCCTGCCCCGAGCGCACCGTGGTGCTGGTCAGCGGCGACGGCAGTTTCATGATGAACGTGCAGGAGCTGGTCACCATCGCGCGCTGCAAGCTGCCGGTGAAGATCGTGCTGCTGGACAACAGTTCGCTGGGCATGGTGCGGCAGTGGCAGGAGCTGTTCTTCGCCGAGCGCTACAGCGAGATCGACCTGTCCGACAACCCGGACTTCGCCGCGTTGGCGCAGGTGTTCGGCATCCCGGCCAAGCGCATCACCGCGCGCGGCCAGGTCGAGGACGGCCTGGCCGAACTGCTGGCGCAGCCGGGTCCGGCCCTGCTGCACGTGGCGATCGACGCGCGCGCCAACGTGTGGCCGCTGGTGCCGCCGAATACCGCCAACAGCACCATGCTGGAGAGCAACCCCGCGACCCAGCGCCAGGAGATCCCCCATGCGATACCAGCTTGACCTGGTGCTGAAGCCGGCCGAAGGCGCGCTGCTGCGCGCGATCGGCATGGCCGAGCGGCGCGGCTTCGCGCCGCTGTCGATCAGCGGCGCGTCTGCGCCCGACGATGCCGGCCGCTGGCACCTGCAGATGGTGGTGGACGGCATTCGCCCCGGCGAGAGCCTGCGCCTGCAGATGGAGAAGGTGTACGACTGCGAGTCGGTACGGGTGACTGCGCTGGATGTAGCGCCATGATGAAGCCGGGATTCGGGATTCGGGATTCGGGATTCGGAGGCTGCGCTTGCAGCTCCATGGTCTCGGGCTTCATGCCGGCTGCGCGGCAGGGCCGGGCGACGATGCGGAGGAGTCTTCTTCCACGGAGGTCGCTTCTTCGGGCACAGGATTCGCATGTCGAATCCCTACTCCCCAATCCCCAATCCCGGCCCCTTCATGCCTGACACCGGCCGCCCCGCCCTGCAGGAGCCCGACGTAGGCGACGTAGCGGTCAGCGTCGCCGACGTGCTGGCCGCGCAGGCGCGGCTGCGCCGCTACCTGCCGCCGACGCCGGTGCACTACGCCGAGCGTTTCGGCGTGTGGCTGAAGCTGGAGAACCTGCAGCGCACCGGCTCCTACAAGGTGCGCGGCGCGCTGAATGCGCTGCTGGCCGGGCTGGAGCGCGGCGACGAGCGCACCATCATCTGCGCCTCGGCCGGCAACCATGCGCAGGGCGTGGCCTGGGCCGCGCACCGCCTGGGTGTGCAGGCGATCACGGTGATGCCGCACGGCGCGCCGCAGACCAAGATCGCCGGCGTCGCCCATTGGGGCGCCACCGTGCGCCAGCACGGCGACAGCTACGACGAAGCCTACGCCTTCGCCCGCGAACTGGCCGAGCAGAACGGCTACCGCTTCCTGTCCGCGTTCGACGACCCGGACGTGATCGCCGGCCAGGGCACGGTCGGCATCGAGCTGGCCGCGCACGCCCCGGACGTGGTGATCGTGCCGATCGGCGGCGGCGGCCTGGCCTCCGGCGTGGCCCTGGCGCTGCGCTCGCAGGGCGTGCGCATCGTCGGCGCGCAGGTCGAGGGCGTGGATTCGATGGCGCGGGCGATCCGCGGCGATATCCGCGCGATCGACCCGGTGCCCACCCTGGCCGACGGCGTCAAGGTTAAAATCCCCGGGTTCATCACCCGCCGGCTGTGCGCCAGCCTGCTCGACGACGTGGTGATCGTGCGCGAGGCGGAACTGCGCGAAACGCTGGTCCGCCTGGCGCTGGAGGAGCACGTCATCGCCGAGGGCGCCGGCGCGCTGGCCCTGGCGGCCGGGCGCCGCGTCTCCGGCAAGCGCAAATGCGCGGTGGTGTCCGGTGGCAACATCGACGCCGGCGTGCTGGCGACACTGCTGTCGGAGGTGCGCCCACGCGCGCCACGCAAGCCGCGCCGCCGCAATGCCGAGCGACTTCGCAACCAACGTGCCGCCGCCCCGCCCGCTCCCGCTCGCCCCGCGTCTTCGCTCTCCCATCCGCCAGCCACCGCCGCCGTAGAGGAAACCATCTGGTGAACACTTCTCCTTCTTCCCAGACCCCCCGCATCCGCATTTTCGACACCACCCTGCGCGACGGCGAGCAATCCCCCGGCTGCAGCATGACCCCGCCGCAGAAGCTGGTCATGGCGCGCGCCCTGGCCGAGCTGGGCGTGGACATCATCGAGACCGGCTTCCCGGCCAGTTCGCAATCCGACCGCGAGGCGATGGCGCTGATCGGCCGCGAACTGCGCGAGCCGACCCTGGCGGTGCTGTCGCGCTGCCTGGCCACCGACATCGAGACCTCCGCGCGCGCGCTGGAGGCGGCGGCCAAGCCGCGCCTGCACGTGTTCCTGTCGACCAGCCCGCTGCACCGCGAGCACAAGCTGCGGATGAGCCGCGAGCAGGTGCTGGAATCGGTGCGCAAACACGTGTCGCTGGCGCGCCAGTACGTGGACGACGTGGAGTTCTCGGCCGAGGACGCGACCCGCACCGAGGAAGACTTCCTGGCCGAAGTGACCGCGGTGGCGATCGCCGCCGGCGCCACCACCATCAACCTGCCCGACACGGTCGGCTTCACCACGCCGGAAGAGATCCGCGGCATGTTCGCGCGGCTGATCGCCAGCGTGCCCGGCGCCGAGCGGGTGATCTTCAGCACCCACTGCCACAACGACCTGGGCCTGGCCGTGGCCAACTCGCTGGCCGCGGTGGAAGGCGGCGCGCGGCAGGTGGAATGCACCATCAATGGCATCGGCGAGCGCGCCGGCAACTGCGCACTGGAAGAGATCGCGATGGCGCTGAAGGTGCGCAACGCGTTCTACGAGATCGACACCGCGATCAACACCCAGCGCATCGTCGCCAGCTCGCAGCTGCTGCAGCGGCTGGTCGGCATGCCGGTGCAGCGCAACAAGGCGATCGTCGGCGGCAACGCCTTCGCCCACGAGTCGGGCATCCACCAGCACGGCATGCTGCGCCACCGCGGCACCTACGAGATCATGCGTCCGGAAGACGTGGGCTGGGAATCCTCGCAGATGGTGCTGGGCCGCCACAGCGGCCGCGCCGCGGTCGAGCAGCGCCTGCGCGCGCTGGGCTACGTGCTGGAAGAGGCCGAACTGAACCTGGCGTTCGAGGCGTTCAAGGCGCTGTGCGAGCAGCAGCGCGTGGTCAACGACTCCGACCTGCAGGCGATGATGCAGGACGCGCCGGAAAGCCAGGGCTACCGGCTGTCGTCGATGACCGTCAGCGACCGCGGCCAGCGCGCCAGCGCGCAGGTCGAGCTGTCCGATCCGGACGGCCAGCGGGTCAGCGAGCGCGCCGAAGGCGACGGCCCGGTGGATGCGCTGTTCGCCGCGCTGGCCGCGGCCACCGGCGTGCAGCTGACCCTGGACAGCTACCAGGTGCACAGCGTCGGCATCGGCGCCGACGCGCGCGGCGAAGCCAACCTCAGCGTGCGCCACGGCGAGATCGAATACGACGGCAGCGGCACCAGCCGCGACATCATCGAGGCCAGCGCGCTGGCCTGGCTGGACGTGGCCAACCGCGTGCTGCGCCAGCGCCAGGGCGCGCATGCCAGCGCCGCCACCGCGGCCGCCTGAGCACATGAGCGCAACCATCGTGCCCGCCGCCGGCCAACGCTGGAACGCGCAGGGCTATGCCGACGATGCCGGCTTCGTGCCGGCACTGGGCACGCCGGTACTGGAGCTGCTGGCACCACAGCCGGGCGAGCGGATCCTCGACCTGGGCTGCGGCGACGGCGTGCTGACCGCCAAACTGGCGGCCAGCGGCGCCGAGGTGCTCGGCGTGGACGCATCGCCCGAACTGGTCGACGCCGCACGCGCACGCGGCGTGGACGCGCAGGTGCTGGATGGCCATGCGCTGGCGTTCGAGCAGCGTTTCGATGCGGTGTTCAGCAATGCCGCACTGCACTGGATGCGCGAGCCGGACCTCGTGCTCGGCGGCGTGCGCCGCGCGCTGCGTCCGGGCGGTCGCTTCGTCGGCGAATTCGGCGGCCACGGCAACGTGGCGGCGATCGTCACCGCGCTGCATGCGGCGCTGCGCCTGCATGGCGCGCCGGCAACAGCGTTCGCCTGGTTCTTCCCCAGCGCCGACGCCTATGCGCAGCGCCTGCAGGCGCATGGATTCCAAGTGCTGCAGATCGCGTTGCTGCCGCGGCCCACGCCGCTGCCGACCGGCATGGCCGGCTGGCTGCGCACCTTCGCCGACCCGTTTCTGGTCGGCCTGAACGCCACGACACGGCAGGACGTTCTCGCTACTGCCGTCGCATTGCTGACGCCAACGCTGTGCGACGATCGCGGCCGCTGGAGCGCCGACTACGTCCGCCTGCGCTTCCACGCCATGGTACCGGCCCAGGCCGACGCCTGAGCCCGCACGTTCCAGACCCACGCAAGGTTATCGGTAATGAACCCAGCCCCCCGCACCCTGTACGACAAACTGTGGGACGCACATGTCGTCGTCCCCGAAAGCGGCACCGCCCCGGCGGTGCTGTACATCGACCTGCACCTGATCCACGAGGTGACCTCGCCGCAGGCGTTCACCGAACTGAAGGCGCGCGGGCTGGCGCCGCGCCGTCCCGACCGCACCAAGGCGACGATGGACCATTCCACGCCGACCCTGCCGCGCGGCGCCGACGGCAAGCTGCCGTACTACACCAAGGCCTCCGAAGCGCAGGTGGACATGCTCGCGCGCAACTGCGCCGACTACGGCATCGAGCTGTTCGACATGGCCTCGGACAACCGCGGCATCGTGCACGTGATCGCGCCCGAGCAGGGCTTCACCCAGCCCGGCATGACCATCGTCTGCGGCGACAGCCACACCTCCACGCATGGCGCTTTCGGGGCATTGGCGTTCGGCATCGGCACCAGCGAGGTCGGCTACGTGCTGGCCACGCAATGCCTGCTGCAACGCAAGGCCAAGACCATGTCGATCACCGTCGACGGGCCGCTGGCGCCGGGCGTCGGCGCCAAGGACGTGATCCTGCACATCATCGGCGTGATCGGGGTCAACGGCGGCACCGGCCACGTGCTCGAGTACCGCGGCTCCACCATCGAGGCGATGGACATGGAGCAGCGCATGACCCTGTGCAACATGTCGATCGAGGCCGGCGCGCGCGCCGGCATGGTCGCGCCGGACCAGATCACCTTCGACTGGATGGCGAACACGCCGCGCGGGCCCAAGGGTGCTGAGTTCGACGCCGCGGTGCAGCGCTGGTCGCAGCTGCGCAGCGATCCGGGCGCGCGCTTCGACGTGGACGTGCGCATCGACGCGCGCGAGATCCGCCCGACCCTGACCTGGGGCACCCACCCGGGCACCGCGATCGCGGTGGACGTGCCGATTCCGGCGGCGCAGGACGCGGCCGCGCAGAAGGGCCTGGACTACATGCACTTCGAATCGGGCCACGCGCTGATCGGCACCCCGGTGGACGTGGTGTTCGTCGGCTCGTGCACCAACGGCCGGCTCAGCGACATGCGCGAAGTGGCGCAGGTGCTGCGCGGCCGCCGCGTCGCGCCGAACGTGCGCATGCTGGTGGTGCCGGGCTCGGAGATCGTCAAGCGCCAGGCCGAGGCCGAGGGCATCCACGAGGTGGTGCGCGCGGCCGGCGCCGAGTGGCGCGAATCCGGCTGCTCGATGTGCATCGCGATGAACGGCGACCTGGTCGCGCCGGGGCAACTGGCGGTGAGCACCAGCAACCGCAATTTCGAAGGCCGCCAGGGTCCCGGCTCGCGCACCTTGCTGGCGTCGCCGATGACCGCGGCCTGGGCCGCGGTGAACGGCAAGGTCAGCGACCCGCGCACGCTGTTCGCGGAGGTCGCGTGATGGTGCCGCACATCGCCGCGCTCGCGGCCACGCTGACCTTCGTCGCCGCCACTACCCGCGCCTTCGCCCATCGCGGCAAGCCGCTGCTGCCGCCGCACGTCCCCACTCCGGCGCTGCCGCCGGCGACGCTGCCCGACGCCACCGCCACCGTGTCACAGGAGACCTGCTGATGGCCGGATTCGCCGCCCTCACCTCGGCCAGCGTGGTGCTGCGCCAGACCAACATCGACACCGACCAGATCATCCCGGCGCGGTTCCTGTCCACCACCGAGCGCGCCGGCCTCGGCCGCAACGCGTTCAACGATTGGCGCTGGCAGGCCGACGGCACGCCGAACCCGGAATTCGCGTTCAACCAGCCGCAGAACGCCGGCCGCCAGATCCTGCTGGCCGGGCGCAACTTCGGCTGCGGCTCCTCGCGCGAACACGCGCCGTGGGCGCTGACCGACCTGGGCCTGCGCGCCATCGTCAGCAGCGAGATCGCCGACATCTTCCGCAACAACAGCCTCAAGAACGGGCTGCTGCCGATCGTGCTGGACGAGGCCGACGTGCAGACCCTGATGCAGCGCCCGGACGACGCGCTGACCGTGGACGTGGCCGCGCGCGAACTGCGCACGCCCGACGGCCGCGTCTATCCGTTCCCGCTCGACGAGTTCTCGCAGACCTGCCTGCTCGAAGGCGTCGACGAACTCGGCTACCTGCTGCTGCGCCAACCCGCCATCGAACAGTACGAGACCACCCATGCACGCTGACATCGTCGTCCTGCCCGGCGACGGCATCGGCCCCGAAGTCGCCGCCGCCGCGGTCTCGGTGCTGCGCACCATCGCCCGCCGCTACCAGCACACGTTCGAGTTCCACGAGCACGACATCGGCGGCATCGCCATCGACCGCCACGGCGAGCCGCTACCGGCGGCGACGCTGGCCGCCTGCCAGCAGGCCGACGCGGTGCTGCTGGGCGCGGTCGGCGGGCCGAAGTGGTCCGATCCCAACGCCAAGATCCGCCCCGAGCAAGGCCTGCTGGCGATCCGCCGCGGCCTGGGCCTGTTCGCCAACCTGCGCCCGGTCAAGCCGCATCCGGCGGCGCTGGACGCCTCGCCGATCAAGCCGCACCTGCTCACCGGCGTGGACATCGTGGTGGTGCGCGAGCTGACCGGCGGCATCTATTTCGGCGACAAGACCCGCACCGCCACCGACGCCAGCGACCTGTGCCGCTACAGCGTCGAGGAGATCGAGCGGGTGCTGCGCAGCGCGTTCCGCCTGGCCCAGCAGCGCCGCAACCACGTCACCTCGGTGGACAAGGCCAACGTGCTGGAGACCTCGCGGCTGTGGCGCGACGTGGCCACGCGCATCGGCCGCGACGAATTCCCGGACGTGCGCCTGGAGCACCAGCTGGTCGATTCGATGGCCATGCACCTGCTGGCCAAGCCGCGCGAGTACGACGTGATCGTCACCGAGAACATGTTCGGCGACATCCTCACCGACGAGGCGTCGATGCTCGCCGGTTCGCTGGGGCTGCTGCCGTCGGCGTCGCTGGGCGAAGGCCGCATCGGCCTGTACGAGCCGATCCACGGCTCGGCCCCGGACATCGCCGGCAAGGGCATCGCCAATCCCTACGCCACCATCCTCAGCGCCGCGCTGCTGCTGCGCCATTCGCTGGGCCTGGACGCGGAAGCCGAGGCGATCGAGCAGGCCGTGGACGCCGCGCTCAACGCGCACGCCTTCACCGCCGACCTCGCCGCCCCCGGCCATGGCATTTCCACCAACGCGGCCGCGCGCGCGGTGGTGGAGCAGTTGCAGGCGCATGGATCGGTGCCGGCCGAGATTCAGGAGTAGGTAGTGGGATTGGTCACTGCGTTCGGCCGCTGCGCGGGTAGGCAGCGGCCGAACGCTCGCGCATCGGGCGGCGCGGATCGCTCCTGTAGGAGGGGCTTCAGCCCCGACAGGATTCCGCGCCGCAGGCTCGCCGTGCTGTGTGTCGCGGCTGAAGCCGCTTGTGTCTAACGCGGGTATATCGTTGAGGTGAGAGCGGAGTGCGGCAGGCCGCTAAGTCGCAGTGCCTCATGAGCACGAGTAGGAGTCAGGGCCGCCGCACTCCGATTCTCCTGCCCCCAAAGCCCGAACAGTTGCCTGAGCTGCGAGCTCGAACCTACAAGCATGGGCATCGGCAGGAGATCTCTCGTCCCTGAGTCTACTGCGGAGAACGTCTATGTCCATGCAGCGTTTTGTCGGGATCGATGTTTCCAAGGCCGAACTGGCCATGCATGTCTTGCCGGACGGGTGGGCCTGGACCCAGGCCAATACACCCGAGGGGCGCGCCTGCCTGGCCGAACGCCTGGCCGCGATGGGATGCGAGCGGATCGTGCTGGAAGCCAGCGGCGGCTACGAACAGACCGTGCTGCAGGCGCTGACGCAGGCCGGCCTGCCCGCGGTCCGGCTGCCTGCCCATCGCCCCCGGGCGCTGGCGCACGCGTTGGGCCTCAAGGCCAAGACCGATGCCCTGGATGCGCGCTTGCTGGCGATGGCGGCCCAGTGCATCCACGCCCAGCCCACCGCGGTGCTCCCTGCACCGCTGCAGGCGCTGCGCGAACTGCTTCACCTGCGCAGCACCCTGGTTGCCCAGCGCGATGCGCAGCGCCGGTGCCTGGAGCACGTGACCTGCGAGGCGGTGCGCGACCAGTGGCTCCAGGTGATCGCGCTGCTGCAGCAGCGTATCCGTGAGGTGTCCCGACAGATCGCACGGGCGGGGGCGGCCTGCTCTGATCTGCCCAAACTGCCCGGGCTCGGTCCGATCCTGCGCGCCACCCTGGCCGCGCGGCTTCCCGAACTGGGCACCGTGCCTGCGCGCAAGATCGTCGCCCTAGTCGGGCTGGCGCCGTTCAATCGCGATAGCGGCCGCTGGCGCGGCCAACGCCGCATCCAGGGCGGACGCGCCGACGTGCGGCGGGTGCTGTACATGGCCACCTGGGCCTCGATCCGCACCGGCTCCCCGCTGGCACACACCTACGCCCGCCTGACCGCCGCAGGCAAACCCGCCAAGGTCGCCATCGTGGCCTGCATGCACAAATACCTGCGCTGGCTCAATGCCATCGCGCGCGATCGAGCACCGTACGCACCTCCTGCCATTGCTGCTGCATGACAGTTGACTCCTACATGGGTGCACCTGCGCTTTGCGCCCTAGCCGATCACCCGATCGCGGCCTTCGTGCTTGGCTTGGTACAGGCGCTGGTCGGCCAGCACCAGCAATTCACGCCGGCTCTGCAGCGCCGGGCTGACGCAGGCGAAACCGACGCTGGCCGTGCACTGCACGGTGCGCCCATCGACGTCGTGGACCACGATCGCGGCGACGCGGCGACGCAGATCGTCCAGCCGCGTCCGCGCCTGTTCGCGGTCCAGTCCCGGCAGCACCAGCAGGAACTCCTCGCCGCCGTGGCGCGCGGCGAAGGCCTGTTCGCCGAGCGTGGCGCGCAGCACCTCGCCGACCCGGCGCAGCACTTCGTCGCCGATCTCGTGGCCGTGGCGATCGTTGATCCGCTTGAAGTTGTCGATGTCTAGCAGCGCCACGCACAGCGGCGTTTGCGTGGCCCGTGCATGCTCCAGCGCCGCGGTCAGGTGCGGATCGGCGGTGCGCCGGTTCGGCAGACCGGTCAGCGCGTCGTGGCCGGCCTGGTAGGCGAGCTTGCGCACCAGCTCCTCGCGTTCGAAATCGGCCAGCTTCAGCGCCAGGTTTTTCGCGCGCAGTTCGTGGGTGCGCTCGGCGATGATGCGGTTGAGCCGGCGCTGGCGGCGCAGGTAGCGATTGCTGCGGCCGCGGTACCACCACAGCAGCAGGCCGCTGAACGCGATCGCCGCGATCACCACGAACGGACCGCGCTGCCAGAACGGCGGCACCACGTCCAACTGCAGCGAAGCGCGCCCGACCAGATCGCTGCGCGACCAGTCCATCGCGTTGGTGGTCGCCTGCACTTCCAGCCGGTAGTCGCCAGGCGGCAGGTTGGTATAGACCGCCTCCTCGCTGCTGCCGGCCTCGATCCACTGCCGATCGAAGCCATGCAGGCGATAGCGGTAGCGCATCTTGTCCGGCGAGCGGAAGCTCAGTCCGGCGTAGTCGACGCTGAGCCGGCCGACGCTGCCGGGCAATCGGTACTCGGCGCGCAACGGCTGCTCGCGGCCATCGACCTGCAGCCGCTCGATCACCACCGCCGGTGCGCGCAGCGAATGCCGGCTGGGCAGCGCCGGGTCGATCAGCGCCAGGCCGGCGGAGGTCGGGATCAGCAAGGTGCCGTCGCGGCTCAGCCAGCCGGCCGGCGCGCTGCTGCCGTTACCCTGGCTGCCGGGCATGCCGTCGCTGCGATCGACCACGTCCACCGCCAACTGCGCGCGACGGCCGGCATCCAGTTGCGCGATGCTGTCGCGGGCGATGCGGAACACGCCCTGGTTGCTGGTCACCCACAGATGCCCCTTGCCATCGTCGATGACCCGGAACAGCTTGTCGCGCGGCAGCCCGACGCGATGGTCGTAGATGCGGAAGCGGCCGTTGCGCAGGCACAGCAGGCCGCGGTCGCTGGCGATCCACAGCGCGCCGTCGACGTCCTCCAGGAAATCGAACGCGTTATGCGCGGGGAACGCGGCGCCGGCCGGCCAGCGGCGCAGCGTGCCGTCGGCCGACAGCGCCGCGATGCCGTCGCTGGTGCCGATCCACAGCACGCCGGCGCGATCGCGGTACAGCGCCTGCACCTGCAGCGCCGGCAGCCCGTCGGCCAGGGTGTACAGGCGGGTGCGGCCACGGTTGCGATAGGCCAGGCCGGCATTGCTGCCGACCCACAGCCCGCCGTCCGCATCCTGCAACAACGCCCGCACCATGGCCTGAGGAATGCCGGCCTCGACGCCGAGCCGTTGCCGGACCGCACCGTCGGGCGCCAGCAACAGGACTCCCTGGTTGTAGGTACCGACCCACATGCCGCCATCGTTGGCCGCGACCAGCGCCAGCACCGACGGATCGCGGCCGGCGGCGGCGATGCGCAACGTGGCGATGCGGCCGTGCTGCCAGCGATCGAGGCCGGCGGCATGGCCGATCCAGACCGCGCCATCGGCGCTCTGCTGCACCACGCGCACGTAGTCGCCGCCGAGACCGTCGTGCCGGGTCAGGCCGCCGGCATCGCCCATAGCGACGCGGAACAGGCCGTCGGTGCTGCCGGCCCAGATCAGGCCTTCGCGGTCCTCGATCAGCGCCGGACTGACCACGCCGGAGATCGACAGCATCTCCTCGCTGACCCCGCTCGACGAACGCCGCAGCAACTGGCCGCTGGACAGGCTGGTCCACAACTGGCCCTGGCGATCCTGCAATGCGGCATCCACGCGCTGGCCCTGGCGCAACCACTGCAGCGCGCCGTCGGCGTGCAGCCAGAACACGCCGGCGTCGCCGGCGACCAACAACCCGCCGTCGCGGTCGCGGCTCAGCCGCCGTATCGGCGCCGTGCGCATCGCCTCCGTGCGGCCCCAACGCCGCGCGCGGCCCGTGGCCGGGTCGAGGCGGAACAATCCGTGCGCCGTGCCGACCAGCACGCTGCCATCGGCCTGCTGCAGCAACGCCGCCACCCGCGTCTTCGGCAGCCCGGCGGCGGCGCCGGCCGCGCTCAGGCGGCCATCGGCCTCGATCCGGAACAAGCCGTCCTCGCTGCCGACCCACAACGCACCGTCGCGGGCGCGCAGCATCGACGCCACCTGCAGCCGCTGCGCAAGCGCATCGCCCAGATGCTCCCAGGTGCCGCCCGCGTAGCGAAATACGCCGTCGTAGGCGGTGCCGACCAGCACCCCGCCGTCGCGTTCGGGCACGATCGCGAACACGCCGGACATCTCCATGCCCGGGGTGTTCTGCCGGTCGAACACGGTGAAGGCGCGGCCATCGAAGCGCGCCACGCCTTCCCAGGTGCCGATCCAGAGCAAGCCGTCGCGGTCCTGCGCCAGCGCATGCACCAGGTTGTGCGGCAGGCCTTCGTCCATCGTCCAGCGCACCACCGTCGGCCGGTCGGTGATGCTGCGCGCGGTCACCGGCAGCGTTGCCTGGGCCACAGCGGACCCTGCCGCGCAGCAGGCGCACAGCAGCATCAGGAACAAACCGATGCGCCCGCGCAGGCGTCGGCGCAGCGCAGACGCGCTGCCGATGGTTGTGTGACGCCGGTCCCCCTGCTCCATTGCTTCCCGAATCATGCCCTCGGCAGCACGCGGTCTCCAAACCGCACGAGAAGCCAATTTATCACTACATGTTCGCCGCCGATGTCAGGACGTTCCTCACATTGCCGAACGGCGGCAGTCCATGACGCCGCTCAGCCCAATGCCAGGCGCACCGATCCGTTCGATCGGCGGCCGGCACGGCTGACATCCTGAATAGTGAACTTAACGGTGTAGTATAAATATCGAACCGACTGGTCTAGTATTGCCGTCATGGTCAGCAAACCCGTTCTCTCCCCCAAAGCCTCTTCCCGCGCCGCCGGACCGGGCCGTCCGAAGGACATGGGCAAGCGTGCGGCGATCCTGGACGCGGCCAAGCACATGTTCACCGAGCTGGGCTTCGGCGGGGTCAGCATGGACGGCATCGCCGCCCGCGCCGGGGTATCCAAGCTCACCGTCTACAGCCATTACGGCGACAAGGAGACCCTGTTCGCCGAGGCGGTGCGCGCGCAGTGCCAGGCGCTGCTGCCCGACGACCTGTTCGGGCATGCGCTGAAAGGCCCGCTGCGCGCCCAGTTGGTGGAGATCGGCCTGGCCTTCTTCGCGATGATCAGCAGCGAGGCGGCGATGGCCACCCACCGCATGATGCTCGCCCCCGGCACCGGCGACGAGCATGTGCGCGAGATGTTCTGGAATGCCGGTCCCAAACGCACCCAGCAGGATCTGGCTCAGTTGCTGCAGGCGCACGTGGCGGCGGGCGAGCTGGAGATTGCCGACCTGGGCCTGGCCGCCTCCCAGTTCTTCTGCCTGATCAAGGGTGAACTGCACTCGCTGATGATGTGCGGCCTGTGCCGCGACCCCAGCCGGGCGCGGATCCAGGCCCATGTCGAGGCCAGCGTGGATTTCTTCCTGCGCGCCTATGCGGCGCGCTGAGTCCGCGCCGGCCGGGCGGCCCGATGACTTCCGGCACTGCGCGCGGCGGCACCGCTGCGGCGATGCTGCAGCATACGCACGGCCCCCGCGCCGGCTAAAATGCGCGACCCACCGCGTTGGATGCCCCAGATGACGATCGACTATTCCCAAGCCCGCGAAACGATGGTTGAACAGCAGGTGCGTCCCTGGGACGTGCTCGACCTGCGCGTGCTCGACGTGCTGGCGCGGCTGCCGCGCGAGACCTTCGTGCCGCAAAGCCACCGCGCGGTGGCCTATGCCGATCTGGAAATCCCGCTGGGGCACGGCCAGTACATGATGAAGCCGGTGATCGAAGGGCGCATGCTGCAGGCGCTGGACCTGCAACCGGGCGAGGACGTGCTGGAGATCGGCACCGGCAGCGGCTTCATCAGCGCCTGCCTGGGCGAGCTCGGCCGCGAGGTGGTCAGCCTGGAGATCGAGCCGGCGCTGGCCGCCGCCGCGCGCGCCAACCTGGATGCCGCCGGGCTGGGCAGCAACGTGCGCATCGAGACCGCCGACGCGTTCGGCTGGCACAGCGAGCGCCGCTTCGACGTGGTCTGCGTCACCGCCGCGGTCACCGAGATCCCGGCGCAGTTCCTGGCCTGGCTGCGGCCCGGCGGTCGCCTGTTCGCGGTCCGCGGCCGCGCCCCGGTGATGGACGCGGTGCTGGTCCACGCCGATGCCGGTGCGCCGCGCGTGGAATCGCTGTTCGAAACCGACCTGGCGTACTACCTGCGTGGCGCCGCGCCAGTCCCCCAGTTCACATTCTGATCCATCAAGGAAGCCGCAATGATCCGCCGATCCCTCGTTCTGGCGCTGGCCGCCGCGCTGTTTCCGCTGGCCGCCAACGCCACGGACCTGCTGCAAGTCTACGAAATGGCCCGCAATAGCGACCCGCAGCTGGCCAGCGCGGAATCGAACCGGCTGTACGAAAAGGAAGGCGCGGTGCAGGCGCGCGCGGCGCTGCTGCCGCAGATCAACGGCTCCGCCTCGCTGCAGCGCAGCCACAACGAGATCGAGCGCGGCACCGGCGAACTGGCCGGCACCGGCAAGAGCCGCAGCTACGCGATCCAGGGCCAGCAGACGCTGGTCAACTTCGCCCAGTTCTCCACCTTGCGCGCGCAGAAGGCACGCAGCCTGGCCGCCGACTACACGCTGGCATCGGCCAACGACGACCTGATCGTGCGCACCTCGGCGGCCTACTTCAACGTGCTGGTCGCGATCGAGTCGCTGGTCGCCGCGGAAACCAACGAAGCCGCCGCCAAGAAGCAGTTCGACTATGCCGACAAGCGCCTGGAAGTGGGCCTGGCGCCGATCACCGACGTGCACGAAGCGCGCGCCGAATACGACCAGGCGCGCGCCGACACGATCACCGCGCGCAACTCGCTGCAAGACCTGTATCAGGCGCTGACCGAGATCACCGGGCAGCCGGTGCACGACCTGCGCAGCCTGCCGGAGGACTTCCGTCCGCAGCTGCCGGCCGACAGCGGCAACATCGACAGCCTGATCGCCTCGGCGCTGGACAAGAACCCGTCGCTGCGCGCCTACCAGTACCAAGTGCAGCAAGCCGAAGACAACGTCTCCACCGCCCGCGCCGGCCACCTGCCGACGCTGAACCTGTCGGCCAGCGTCGGCCGCGATGCGAGCTGGGGCGACGGCGTGTCCGGCAGCAACTCGCCGCGCAGCGACAGCAACGTCATCGGCCTGACCTTGAACATCCCGATCTTCGCCGGCGGCGCGACCCAGTCGGCGGTGCGCCAGGCGCTGTCGCAGCGCGACATCGCCCAGGACACATTCGAGCAGCAGAAGCGCGCGCTCGACCGCAATACCCGCAACGCCTACCAGACCGTCGTCGCCGGCATCAGCGAAATCGAGGCGCGGCGCCTGGCGGTGGTCTCGGCACAGGCCGCGTACGACGCCTCGCAGGTCGGCCTGGAAGTGGGCACGCGCACCGTGCTGGACGTGGTGCAGAACCAGCGCACCCTGTACCAGGCGCAGCTGAACTACGCGCAGTCGCGCTACAACTTCCTGCAGAACCGCCTGCTGCTGAGCCAGGCGCTGGGCTCGCTGGACGTGGCCGAAGTGCAGTCGATCAACGCGCTGCTGACGCAGAGCGCCGAATCCAAGCTCAATTCCGCCAGCAGCACGCAGTAACGCTGCGCCGGCAACTGCGCTACCGCGAACGGCGGGCCTTCGGGTCCGCCGTTTTTGCTTGGGGACGGCGTAAGGGTGGAAGGAACGCCTGATGGCGCCAGGGACTTCCGATCGAGATCAGGATGCCACTTGTAGGAGCGGCTTCAGCCGCGACGGCGTTACCGATAGATCCTGTCGCGGCTGAAGCCGCTCCTACAACGCGCAGCCAACTGCAATGCCCGCGTCGAAACCGCGCTACTCGTTCGCCGGCGCGTCGTGCGCCAGCGGCGGCAGATGCTCGGCGATCAGTTGCAGCGCGCGCTGCAGCGCGCCGCGGCCGTTGGCGACCAGCGCGCAGCCGGCTTCGGCCATGCGCGCGCGCGCGGCCGCGTCGCCGAGCAATTCGTGCAGCGCCGCACAGACCCCTGCGGCGTCTTCGCAGATCGCCACCGCGCCGGCCTCGCGCATGCGCCGCGAGATCTCGGCGAAGTTGTGCAGGTGCGGCCCGCTCACTGACGGCGTGCCGACCGCGGCCGGCTCCAGCAGGTTGTGCCCGCCGATCGGCTGCAGGCTGCCGCCGACGAAGGCGACCTGGGCGCAGGCGTAGAACATCATCAATTCGCCCAGCGTATCGATCACGAACACGCTGTCCTCGGCGCCGGGCCACTGCTGCTGACGGCGCGTGGCCACGCGCCAGCCCTGGTCGCGCGCCAGCGCCTCGACCTTGGCGAAACGCTCGGGATGGCGTGGCGCCCACAGCAGCAGCAGGTCCGGCCAGTGCCGGCGCAGTTGCCGGTGCATCTCGATCACCGCCGCCTCCTCGCCCTCGTGGGTGCTGGCGGCGATCCACACCGGCCGGGTCGCCGCCACGCGTTCGCCGAACGCGGCGACGAACTGCGGCAACTGCGCGGGCACGGCGATGTCGAACTTCAGGTTGCCCAGCGCGCGTACCTGCTGCGGATTGGCACCGAGTTCGATGAAGCGTTCGGCATCGGCCTGCGACTGCGCGGCCACGCAGGTGACCGTGCGCAGCGCGCGCCCGATCAACGGCCGCAGCAGGCGGTAGCCGCGCAGCGAGCGCGCCGACAGCCGCGCGTTGAGCACGTAGACCGGGATATCGCGGTCGCGGCAGCCGAACAGCATGTTCGGCCACAGCTCGGTTTCCAGGATCAGCGCCAGGCTCGGGCGGAAATGCTGCAGGAAGCGGCCGACGCTGCCGGGCACGTCGTACGGCAGGTAGACGTGGTCCAGCGCATCGCCCCACAGCGCACGCACCCGCTCCGATCCGGTCGGGGTGATGGTGGTGATCACCCAGCGGATGTCCGGGCGCTGCGCGCGCAGCGCGTTGACCACCGGTGCGGCGGCGTTGACCTCACCCACCGACACCGCGTGCAGCCACACCCGCGGCCGCCCGCGCGCCTGCGGATACGAGGCGTAGCGCTCGTCCCAGCGCTGGAAGTATTGGCGCACGCGGAACCCGCGCCAGACCAGGTGATAGACGGTGACCGGCAGCAGCATGTACAGCACGGTCGAGTACAGGCCGCGCAGCAGCCGTTCGATGAAATCGTTGCGCATCGCGAAAGCATAGCGGGTTGCGTCGCGCAGGCGGCAGACATCGCGACCGTGGTCACCAAGCGGAGACGCCGCCGTGCCGCGCCAATGCCGCGCTGCCCGCTCCCGGCTAAACTTGGCGCATGTCCGATCCAACCCCCGCTCTTCCGTCCGCCGCCACCACCGCCACGCCGCCGCCGCGCTCGCCGCGGCACTGGCCGACCTGGCTGCTGCTCGGCATCGCCGTGGCCATCGCGCGGCTGCCCTGGCTGCTGCAACGCGCGCTCGGCCGCGGCGTCGGCTGGATCGCGTTGCGCCTGGCCAGCAGCCGCCGCCATGCCGCCGAGGTCAACCTGAAGCTGTGCTTCCCCGAACAGGGCGAGGCCTGGCGCACGCGCCTGCTGCACGACAGCTTCGATGCGCTGGGCGTGGGCGTGTTCGAGTTCGCGCGCGCATGGTGGGGCAGCATCGGCCCGATCCGCCGCCGCACCCGCATCGAGGGCCTGGAGCACCTACGCGCGCTGCAGGCGCAGGGGCGCGGCGTGCTGCTGGTGTCGGGCCATTTCATGACCCTGGAGATGTGCGGCCGGCTGCTGTGCCAGTACGTGCCGCTGGCCGGCATGTACCGCCGCCACCGCAACCCGGTGTTCGAATGGGCGGTCAAGCGCGGCCGCCTGCGCTACGCCATCGCCATGTTCGCCAACGAGGACCTGCGCGGCAGCGTGCGCCACCTCAAGCGCGGCGGCTTCCTGTGGTACGCGCCGGACCAGGACATGCGCGGCAAGGACACGGTGTTCGTGCCGTTCTTCGGCATGCCCGCCTCCACCATCACCGCCACCCACCAGTTGGCGCGGCTGACCGGCTGCGCGGTGGTGCCGTACTTCCACCGCCGCGAAGGCGCCGACTACGTGCTGCGCATCGCCCCGCCGCTCAAGGATTTCCCGTCGCAGGACATGGTCGCCGACACCGCGCGGGTCAATGCCGCGATCGAGGCCATGGTGCGCGAAGCGCCGGCGCAATACCTGTGGATCCACCGCCGCTTCAAGCGCCAGCCCGGCGGCCGCAGTACGTTCTACGAGCGCGATTGAGCGAGATGTAGGTACGGGTGCGGCCTCGCGCTCAGATCCACGAGACGCTTCGCGCCGTACCCTCACCCCAACCCCTCTCCCGACGGGAGAGGGGCTAGCGCTGCTCCCTTCTCCCATCGGGAGAAGGTGCCCCGAAGGGGCGGATGAGGGTACGAGCGCAGCCTCGTGCACCCAACTCCGCGAGTCGCTTTCGCGCCGCATCCTCACCCCAACCCCTCTCCCGACGGGAGAGGGGCTACCGGCTTCTCCCTTCTCCCATCGGGAGAAGGTGCCCCGAAGGGGCGGATGAGGGTACGGGCGCAGCCTCGTGCACCCAACTCCGCGAGTCGCTTTCGCGCCGGACCCTCACCCCAACCCCTCTCCCGGTGGGAGAGGGGCTAGCGCTGCTCCCTTCTCCCATCGGGAGAAGGTGCCCCGCAGGGGCGGATGAGGGTACGGGCGAAGCCTCGTGCACCCAACTCCGCGAGTCGCTTGCGCGCCGGACCCTCACCCCAACCCCTCTCTCCCACGGGACTTCCTTCGGTCGCCGGTGGGAGAGGGACTATAGAGTTCCTGCAGCGCCCTCGGCGTCGCGCTCCTCGGCCAGCAGCGCACCGGCATACAGGCCGACCAGCATCAGCGCCAGCGAGCCCCAGAACGACGAATAGAACGCCAGGTGGGTGTTGAACGGGAACACCGTCACCAGCAACGCCAGCATCGCCGGCCGTGCCCGTTCGCGCGCCTGTGGCGAGGCGTAGTGCCAGGCGCGCCACGCCTGCGCGGCGCCGGCCAGCCACAGCAGCAAGCCGATCACGCCGGTCTCGCTGAGCACTTCGAGCACGATCTGGTGGGCGTGGAAGGCCGGCTCGCGGCCCCAGGCGCCGCCATGCGCCGGATCCGGGTCGCAGGCCACATAGGCCTCGCGGAAGCCGCGCACGCCGACGCCGTTGAGTGGATGCTGGCGGATCATGCACCACGAGGCGTCCCAGATCTGGGTGCGCCCGGCCAGCGCCGCGTTCACGTCGGCCGGGCGCCCGCTCAGCGCCAGCGTGGTGCGCGCGAAGCGTTCGCGCACCTGCGGCGAGAGCGCGCCGAGCACGCCGGCGACCAGCACCGCGGCCACGCCCAGCGCCAGCATCCGGCGCAGGCCCAGCAGGCGCCAGCCCGACAGCAGCAGCACCAGGGCGTAGGTGATCCACGACGCGCGCGACCCGGCCAGCACCAGCACCACCCCCACCGCCGCCGCGGCGAGCAGCCAGCCCCAGGCGCCGCCGCGGCGCCCGGCCGCGAACAGCAGGAACGGCGACAGGCTGGCCAGCACCTGGCCGAACTTGAGGTTGCACGGGCCGAACACGCCGCTAAGGCGGTCGGCCAGCGCGATTTCCTGCGGCGTGCACAGGCCGTGGTGGTTGATCGCCCACTTCAGCTGGTCCATCGACCAGAACAGCGGGCTGGTGCCGCACAGCGCCTGCGCCAGCGCATCCACGGTCCAGATCGCGGCGATGATCGCCAGCCCGTTGAAGGTGGTGCGGCGGCCGCGCGGCGTCGCCACCGCCATCGCCACCAGCCACAGGAACGGCAGGAAGCGCAGGTCCACCGCCGATTCGCGCAGCGCCAGCGGCACGTCCACCGCATCCAGCGCCGACAGCGGCTGCGGCAACCAGTAGCTCAGGAACAGCAGCGTGGTCAGCGCCCACGCCGGGCCGCTGAGCAGGCTGGCGCCGCCGCGGAAGCGGCTGTGCAGCAGCCGCGCCAGGGTCGCCAGCGCGCCCAGCGCGAGCACGCCCGCGGCCAGGCCGGGCGCCGGCCACAGCGCCACGAACGCCAGCACCCAGACCGGGGCCCAGCGTTCGCTGCGCGCCGACGTCAGCGGCGCGAGCAGGGAGGAATCAGCGCCGGAGTTCGTCATACACCGCCAGGGTCGCGTGCTGCATCGCCTGCAGCGTGTAGGGGATCTGCGCCGGCGGTGCCGGCGGTTGCGCCAGCAGGCGCGCCGCCGCCGCGTGCAGGGCCGCCGGATCGAACGCGGGAACCGCACCGGACGGCTGCAGCTGCGCCAGCAGTTCGCCGGCGCCGCCGTGCGCCCAGCCCAGCACCGGCCGTCCCACCGCCAGCGCCTCGACCACGGTGCGGCCGAACGCTTCCGGCTTGCGCGACAGCTGCAGCACCAGATCGCTGGCGGCATAGGCCTCGGCGATGCGCGCGGTGGGCGCGGTGAACGCGATCGCGTCGGCGATGCCCAGCACGGCGGCCTCGGCTTCCAACTCCTGCAGGTAGGCCTCGCGCCCGGCTTCGCGCGCGCCGGGCAACCACAGCCGCGCATCGCTGCCCTCGGTGCGCAGCGCGGCGAGCAAGCGCAGTGCATCGGCGTGGCCCTTGAGGCGGGTGCCGCGGCCGGGCAACAGCAGCAGCGGGCCGCTGCCGGCGGTGGCCGGCGCCTCGCTCGCGGCCCAGGCGCGCGCGGCCGGATCGGGCTGCGCCCGGCGCGGGAACTGCGCCGGGTCGATACCGCGCGGGATCACCCGCAGCCGCGCCGGGTCGGTCTGCGGGTAGTGGCGCAGCACGTAGTCGCGGACCGTGGCCGACACGCAGATCGCGCGCTCGCCGCGGGCCATGATCGCGCTGTAGCGGCTGGGCGAATTGAGTCCGTGCACGGTGGTGACGAAGCGCGGCCGCTGCGCCGCCGGCAACCCGCGCAGCGCGTGCCACCCCAGCCAGGCCGGCAGCCGCGAGCGCGCATGCACGATGTCCACTCGCTCGCGAACGAACAGGCGCCGCAGCGTCGGCACATGGCGCAGGCTCAGCAGCGACTTGCGGCCGATGTCCAGCGCGATGTGCTCGGCGCCGGTCGCGGCCAGCGCCGGCAGCAGGCGGCCGCCGGCCGACACCACCAGCGCGCGATGCCCGGCCGCGACCAGCGCCGCGGCGATTTCCAGGGTGGAGCGTTCGACGCCGCCGGACTCCAGCGCCGGCAGCAGCTGCACCACGGTCAGGCGGTGCATCGACCCGGCGGTCAGTCGACCAGCACGAAGACCGCGCCGCAGTAGGGGCACTGGGCCTCGTGGCTGGGTTCTTCGTCCACCGGCAGATAGACCCGCGGATGCGAGTTCCACAACGCCATCTCCGGGGTCGGGCAGCTCAGCGGCAGGTCGGCGCGGTGCACGGTGTAGCGCTTCTCTGCATTGGCGGGCGCGGTGGCGATATGGCTCATGGCGATGGGACACGGCGGGAGGAGACGGGGAATTCTAGCAGCCCGCCCCAGGCGCGCGCCGGGCCGGGGAACGCGGCGCCGGTCCTGTCCCGAGTTTGTCCTTTCCTGTCGGCTTGATGCCAAGCGATGACATCCACTATGCTCGGGGGACGCGGCGCAACCATGCCGCTCTGAGGTGTCCCGTGGATATAGGTGTGCGATTGATGCAGGCGCGGCGCAATGCCGGTTTCACGCTGCGCGAACTGGCGGCCTTGCTGGGCGTGGCGCATAGCACCCTGGGTCACTGGGAGAACAATCGTTCCGTTCCCAATGCCCGGCATTTGCTGAAGATTGCCGAACTTACCGGCGTCGATGCCTATGTGCTGTTGACCGGCAAGCCGTCCAAGCTGAACCAGGGCGACCACGAAAGCCTGCCGCTGCCGGTAGGCAAGCGCCTGGCCTGAGCGCGCTGCGGCGCCCGCTGTGGCGCCACGTTCGATCCTGCGCAAACGCGTTGGCGGGCGCCGCATGGCGTCGTGCTTTTGCGCATCTTGCGGCAGGTTTTTGCGCGGCAACTCCTAAATCGTTCACGCGCCACGCTTTGATCGCGCCTGCTTTTAGCGTTCACGGCATTCCGTGGCCAGGCGCCAAACCAGCCTGCTTTGACTTCGACCCGCCTCAGGCCTGGTCCACCAGACCCCGCTGCTTCACTCGGTCATCTGCGAAGCGCGTGCGCGCCTTGCGACCCATCGCCGGATCGGTGATCTCGGCGGGGAATCGGGCAAGTCCGACGCAATGACATAGGGACGCGCTGCAGGCAGCCCGCCGTACATACACCAACCGATCCGGACGACTGCAGCGAAACGCGCAGCCATCAGCGGCTGCGCGCATGCGTACCGAACGCGCCGAAGCGCTTGCTTACGGCGCGCTCTTCTCCGCTTCCAGCTGCTTGCGGATCTGCGCATCGACCGCGGCGATCGCGGTCATGTTCATCACCCGGCGCGAAGTGGCGCTGGTGGTGAGGATGTGCACCGGCTTGGAGATGCCCATCAGGATCGGGCCGATCGCCACGCCGTCGGTGAACACGCGCACCAGGTTGTAGGCGATGTTGGCCGCTTCCAGGTTCGGCAGCACGAACAGGTTGGCGCGGCCCTTCAAGGTGCTGTTGGGCATGATCTGCTTGCGCAGCGCTTCGTCCCAGGCGGTGTCGCCCTGCATCTCGCCGTCGATGTTGAGCTCGGGCTTGCGCTTGAGCAGCGCCTCGCGCACCTGGCGCATCTTCAGCGCGTCGCGCGAGTCGTGGCTGCCGAAGTTGGAATGCGACAGCAGCGCGATATTCGGCTCGATGCCGAACAGCCTGAGTCGGAATGCGGCCTGCAGCGTGGCCTCGACGATCTGCTCCACGCTCGGATCTTCCTGCACGTGCGTGTCCAGGAAGAAGAACGCGCCCAATTGGTTGATCACCCCGGTCATCGCCGAGGTCGAGCTGACCCGCGGTTCCAGCGGAATCACGCTGCGCGCGTAGCCGAGCTTCTTGTGGAAGCGGCCGACCACGCCGGTGAGCAGCGCGTCGGCTTCGCCGCGCGCGACCATCACCGCGGCGATCAGCGTCGGCCGCGAACGCATCAGTTCCTTGGCCGCGGTGACGGTGACGCCGCGGCGCTCGGTCAACGAGTGGTAGTACTGCCAGTAGTCGTTGAAGCGCGGATCGTCGTGGATGTTGGTGATCTCGAAGTCCACGCCGGCGGTGATGCGCAGGCCCAGGCGCTGGATGCGCGCCTCGATCACGTCCGGACGGCCGATCAGGATCGGGAACGCCAGGCCTTCGTCGATCACGCTCTGCACCGCGCGCAGCACCACTTCCTCTTCGCCCTCGGCATAGACCACACGCTGCTTGTCGGCGCGGGCGCGGTCGTAGACCGGCTTCATCATCAGGCTGGTGCGGTAGACGAACTGGCCGAGCTTGTCGCGGTAGGCCTCCATGTCGGCGATCGGGCGCGTGGCCACGCCCGAGTCCATCGCCGCCTGCGCCACCGCCGAGGACAGCTCAACCAGCAGACGCGGGTCCAGCGGCCGCGGGATCAGGTAATCGGGGCCGAAGCTCGGGGTCTCGCCGCCGTAGGCCGCACCCAGGTCGGAGGCCTCGCGCCGCGCCATCGCCGCGATCGCCTTGACGCAGGCGATCTTCATCGCCTCGTTGATGCCGGTGGCGCCGACGTCGAGCGCGCCGCGGAACAGGTACGGGAAGCACAGCACGTTGTTGATCTGGTTCGGGTAGTCCGAACGGCCGGTGCCGATGATCGCGTCCGGGCGCACCGCCTTGGCCGCCTCCGGGGTGATTTCCGGATTGGGATTGGCCAGCGCGAAAATCACCGGCTGCGCCGCCATCGTCGCCACCATCTCCGGCTTGAGGATGCCGGCGGCCGACAGGCCGAGGAAGATGTCCGCGCCCTCGACGATCTCGGCCAGGGTGCGCTTGTCGGTGTCGCGCGCGTAGCGCTGCTTGTCCGGATCCAGATCGGTGCGGCCGGTATGGATCACGCCGTCGCGGTCCAGCGCCAGGATGTTCTCCGGCTTCAGGCCCAGCGAGACCAGCATGTTGACGCAGGAGATGCCCGCCGCGCCCATGCCGGTGGTGGCGAGCTTGACGTCCTCGATCTTCTTGCCGGTGACGACCAGCGCGTTGAGCACCGCGGCGCCGACGATGATCGCGGTGCCGTGCTGGTCGTCGTGGAACACCGGGATGTTCATCCGCTCGCGCAGCTTGCGCTCGACGATGAAGCACTCCGGCGCCTTGATGTCTTCCAGGTTGATGCCGCCGAAGGTCGGCTCCAGACTGGCGATGATGTCGACCAGCTTGTCCGGATCGTTCTCGTTGATCTCGATGTCGAACACGTCGATGCCGGCGAACTTCTGGAACAGCACGCCCTTGCCTTCCATCACCGGCTTGGACGCCAGCGGGCCGATGTTGCCCAGGCCCAGCACCGCGGTGCCGTTGCTGATCACCGCGACCAGGTTGCCGCGCGCGGTCAGCTCGCTGGCCTGTTGCGGATCGGCGACGATCGCTTCGCAGGCGAACGCCACGCCTGGCGAATAGGCCAGCGACAGGTCGCGCTGGGTCAGCATCGGCTTGGTCGCCGCGACCTTGATCTTGCCCGGCGGCTGCTGGCGGTGATAGTCGAGGGCGGCCTGTTTGAAATCGTCGTTTGACATCGAGGGCTTCTTTTGTCGAAAGGCGCGGAGGCTTGGAATTCTACTCTCCGCGGCCATGGCCGGTCCTGTCTGGCGGCTGTCGCCGCGCGCGCCGGCACCTGAAAAAAAGCGACGCGCCGGCAATGCCGGCGCGTCGTACGCTGCAGCAGATCAGCGGGCAGCGAGCGGTTCGGCCGTCACCGCCGGCAGCGGCATGACCTCGCCGTCCAGCGCCAGACGCAGGCGATCGCGGTCCAGCGCGTTCTCCCAGCGCGAGACCACCACCGTGGCCACCGCGTTGCCCATGAAGTTGGTCAGCGAACGGCACTCGCTCATGAAGCGGTCCACGCCCAGGATCAGCGCCATGCCGGCCACCGGCACTTCCGGCACCACGGCCAGCGTCGCCGCCAGGGTGATGAAGCCGGCGCCGGTCACGCCCGCGGCACCCTTGGAGCTGAGCATCGCCACCAGCAACAGCGTGATCTGGTGCCACAGGGTCAGTTCGGTGTTGGTGGCCTGGGCGATGAACAGCGCCGCCAGGGTCATGTAGATGTTGGTGCCGTCCAGGTTGAACGAATAGCCGGTGGGCACCACCAGCCCGACCACCGACTTCTCGCAACCGGCCTTTTCCATCTTCTCCATCAACGACGGCAGCGCTGATTCGGACGAGGACGTGCCCAGCACCAGCAACAACTCCGCCTTCAGATAGCGGATCAGCTTGAAGATCGAGAACCCGCACAGGTACGCCACGGCGCCGAGGATCACCAACACGAACAGCAAGGACGTGACGTAGAACGAACCGACCAGCCAGGCCAGCTGCACCAGCGAATGCAGGCCGTGTTCGCCGATGGTGTAGGCGATAGCGCCCAGCGCGCCGATCGGCGCGGTCTTCATCAGGATGTGCACCAGCTTGAACACCGGCGCGATCAGCGCCTCCAGCAGGTTCAGCACCGGCTTGCCGCGCTCGCCGACCAGGGCCAGCGACACGCCAAACAGCACGGCGACGAACAGCACCTGCAGCACATTGGGGCCGGCCAACTTGCCGTTGACCACCTGGTCGCCAGTGAACGCGCCGATCAGAGAATTGGGAATGATGTCCATCAAGAAGCCGACCAGGGTCAGGTCGTGCGACTTCTGCACGTAGCTGGCGACCTTGCTCTGGTCCAGCGTCGCCAGATTGACGTTCATGCCCGCGCCGGGCTGCACCACGTGCGCGACGATCATGCCGACCACCAGCGCCAGCGTGGAGAAGAACAGGAAGTACACCATCGCCTTGACGAAGACGCGGCCCACCGTCTTCAGCTGGGTCATGCCGGCGATGCCGGTGACGATGGTCAGGAAGATCACCGGCGCGATGATCATCTTCACCAGCTTGATGAACGCGTCGGCCAGCGGCTTGAGCTGGGTGCCCCAGGACGGCTCCAGATGGCCGAGCAAGGCACCGATGACGATGGCGACCAGCACCTGGACGTACGTATGCCTATAGAACGGCACAGGACGCGGCGCGGGGCCGGCAGGGGAAGCGGGGATATGCATGTGAGCGCTCCGGAGCGGATGTAGACCGGCAACCCGACGCAGGTCGCGGAATGCTGCCTTTGTACGCGGCGCCCGCTTCTAAGCAGATAACCTATTGGTACTAGTCCCCTGTTCGCGACGCCGCCGAGGCAGTTACAGTGTTCCGGCACGCTCACGGGAGGGAGGTGCGACGCGCGATGCCGGCCAGGTAAATGCCCGCCGATGCCGCGTCGCCTGCCGATCTGCCGCCGGCGCTGCCGGCGTCGCATGCGTATTCAGGGGCGATGCGCCGTCGCAGGATCGCAACACCGCTGTAAAGAACCGCCGGATGCGTCCGCTATTGCATGCGGGCGGCTCGTTGTTCCGGCGCTGCGCCCCGCACCACGGCCGAGGGAACGTCGTGGTCGGCATCACGCTGCACCGCCCGCGCAAGCCTTGCCGTCCCGTCTGTCGAGTGCCGGCGCGCTTTTTTCCTCATCAAGAAGACATCACATCATGCGCCATACCCTTCTCTTCGCTGCGCTGTGCCTGACCGCCGCCGCTCCCGCCGCTGCCGCCAGCGGGTTCGACGATTGGCCGACCAAGGTCGCCTTCAGCGACGGCACCGAACTGGCCGTGACCGGCAACTACGGCTACGACTGGAACAACTTCTCCGACGACGACGCGCGCCTGGAAGACGACAACGCGTTCCGCCGCAAGGAATTCGGCGCCACGCTGAAGAAGAAGGGCGTGTACGACGCGATGGTGTACTTCGACTTCCAGTCCAAGCTGTGGCTGGACGTGTTCTTCCGCTTCGAGACCAAGGCGCTGTTCGGCAGCGACTACGGCAAGGTGCGGCTGGGCTACATCAAGGTGCCGGTCGGCCTGGAAGGCGTGACCAGTTCGCGCGCCGACAGCTTCCTGGAAACCGCGCTGCCGATCCAGGCGATCTACCAGGGCCGCCGCACCGGCGTGGAGTGGACCTTCGAGCGTCCGCAGTACCTGCTGCAGGCCGGCGCGTACGGCGGCAAGGACCTGCAGGGCGACAACCCCGGCACCACCCAGGCGGTGCGCGGCGTGTGGACCCCGTTCAAGGCCGACGGCGACGTGCTGCACCTGGGCCTGGCGTATTCGCAGGAAAGCCCGCGCGGCTACCACAACGGCCTGGACGTGAGCTTCAGCCCGCGCGTGCGCCTGCGTGCGCGTCCGGAAGCCGGCCTGACCGACGTGCGCCTGGTCGATTCGGGCACCCTGGTCGATGCCGACCAGGTGCGCCGCACCGGCCTGGAGGGAATCTGGATCAAGGGTCCGTTCTCGATGCAGGGCGAAGCGTTGCGCGCCGAGGTCACCCGCGACAACGGTCGCCCGGACTACACCGCCGACGGCCAGTACGTGTTCGCCAGCTACGTGCTGACCGGCGAGTCGCGCCCGTACAGCGCCGGCAACGTGGCCAACGTCAAGCCGGCCAATGCCTACGGCGCGGTCGAAGTGCTGCTGCGCTACAGCCGCCTGGATCTGGACGACGGCAGCGTGCTCGGCGGCCGCCAGCACGACTGGACCGTGGGCGCCAACTGGTACCTGACCAGCCACTTCAAGTTCCAGGCCAACTACGTGCGCGCCGATGCCGAGCGCGCCGGCGTGCACACCAAGCCGGACTCGATCGACCTGCGCGCGCAGGTGCAGTTCTGATCGGCAGGTCCTGATCCGCATCTCGATCGGCACTGCCGATCGAGGTGCGTTCGCAACGAAGACACGCGACGGCAGCGACGGCCCTTTGCACACGGGCCGGCGCTGCCGTTGTGCATTCGGCGATCCGGCTGCATCGGCCGCTTGCGCGCTCGCCGCGACACAGCGGGAACGCCTAGCGCAACCTTCCGCGGAACGCATCGCCACCAGCACGCGTGCCGCTGCCGCTAAGCTGGCAGGATACCGTCCCGACCGCGCCACTCCGCCGCATGTATCCCGCCCTGCGCTATCGCCGCTTCGCCCTGCTGCTGCTTGCCGCCCTCGGCGGCATGGCGTTGGCGATGCTGTCGGCCGGGCATTTCGCCGAACAGCGCGCGCTGCGCGCCGAGAGCCGGCAACTGCGCCAGCAGCTGGAGCTGTACGCACAGACCCTGCAGCAGCGCATCGACCGCTACCGCACGCTGCCGCAGGTGCTGGCACTGGATCCGGAACTGCGCGAGGCATTGACCGGGCCGCTGGACCCGGCCGCGCACCAGCGGCTGAACCTGAAGCTGGAACGCGCCAACGACGTCACCCGCTCCTCGACGCTGACCCTGATCGATGCCGACGGCGTGGCGGTGGCCGCCAGCAACTGGCGCCTGGCCAGCAGCAACGTCGGCGCCGACTACAGTTTCCGCCCCTACGTGAAGCAGGCGCTGGCGCAGGGCAGCGGACGTTTCTACGGCATCGGCATGACCACCGGCGTGCCCGGCTATTTCCTGTCGCAGGCGATCCGCGACGAGGCCGGGCACACCCTCGGCGTGATCGTGATCAAGATCGAACTCGCCGCGCTGGAACGCGAATGGCTGCGCGTGCCCGACGTGGTGCTGGTCAGCGATCGCCATGGCGTGGTGTTTCTGTCCAGCCGCGACGCCTGGCGCTACCGCCAGCTGCAGCCGCTCAGCGCCCACGAACGCGACGAGCTGCTGGCCACCCGCCAATACGCGCGGCAGACCTTGCTGCCGGCGCAGCGGCGCAGCCTGGCCACGCTGGACGACGGCGGCCAGGTGATGCGCATCGACGCGCCTGCGCAGCGCGCGCCGCTGCTGTGGCAGAGCATGGCGCTGCCGGAAAGCGGCTGGCGCCTGCACCTGCTGCACGACATCGGCGGCAGCCGCGCCGCCGGCCGCGCCGCCGCGCTGGCCGCGGCCGGCATCTGGCTGGCGCTGGTGTTCCTGGGCCTGCTGTTCCAGCAACGCCAGCGCCTGGCGCGGCTGCGCCAGCGCAGCCGGCGCGAACTGGAGTCGCTGCTGCAACAACATGCGCAGGAATTGCGGACCGCGCAGGATGGCGTGGTGCAGGCCGCGCAACAGGCCGATACCGGCCTCAGCCGCAGCCTGGAGCATCTGCCGCAGGGCGTGGTGATCATCGATGCGCAGCTGCGCCTGGTGGCGTGGAATTCGCGCTACCTAGAGATCTTCCGGTTCCCGCCGGAGCTGATCCGCATCGGCCGCCCGATCGAGGACGTGTTCCGCTACAACGCGCGCCGCGGCCTGCTCGGCCCCGGCCCGGTGGAGGCGGCGATCCAACGCCGCCTCGACCATCTGCGCAGCGGCCGCCCGCACATGCGCGAGAGCGAGAAGGACGACGGCACAGTGCTCGAAATCCGCGGCAATCCGCTGCCCGACGGCGGCTTCGTCACCAGCTATGCCGACATCACCAGCTACAAGAACGCCGCGCGCGAACTGCGTTCGTTGGCCGACGCGCTGGAGCACCGCGTCGCCGAGCGCACCCGCGACCTGGCCGACGCCAAGCGCGAGGCCGAGAACGCCAATCGCTACAAGACCCGCTTCGTCGCCTCGGCGGTGCACGACCTGCTGCAACCGCTCAACGCCGCGCGCATGTTCGTGTCCGCCTTGCGCGGCAAGCTGCACGACGACGACGCGCGACAGATCGCCGACCATGTCGACAACGCGCTGGTCGCGCAGGACGCGATCCTCAACAGCCTGCTGGACATCTCGCGGCTGGAAGCGGGCACGCTGAAGACGCAGGTGCGCGACTTCGCGCTGGGGCCACTGCTGCAGACCTTGGCGCACGAGTTCGGCATCGTCGCCGAAGACCGTGGCCTGCATCTGGACTACGTGCCCACGCGCGCCGCGGTGCGCAGCGACGAGACCCTGCTGCGGCGCATCCTGCAGAACTTCCTGTCCAACGCGGTGCGCTACACCCCGCGCGGCCGCGTGCTGCTCGGCTGCCGCCGCGACGGCGACAGCCTGCGCATCGAGGTCCACGACCAAGGCCCGGGCATCCCCGAGGCGCTGCAGCAGGAGATCTTCGAAGAGTTCCGCCGCCTCGGCGACGGCGTCGCCCACGACCGCGGCGCCGGGCTGGGGCTGGCGATCGTGGAGCGCATCGGCCGCCTGCTCGGGCACCGCATCGGCCTGCGCTCGCAGCTTGGCCGCGGCAGCGTGTTCGCGGTCACCGTGGCGCTGGGCGACGCCGCCGCCGCGGCGCAGGCGCAGGCGCCGACCGCGGTGGCCAGCGACAACGGCGACGACCCGATCCTGCATGGCTGCCGGGTGTGGTGCATCGACGACGACCCGCGCGTCTGCGAGGCCAGCCGCGCGCTGCTGGAACGCTGGGCCTGCCGGGTGGAACTGGCCGCCGGGCCGGAGGAGGCACTGGCCGCGGCGCAGCCGGCGCAGGCGCCGGAGCTGGTGCTGCTGGACGTGCGCATGGGCGAGCGCGACGGCCCGGCCTTGTTCGCGCAACTGTGCGGGCGCTGGAACGCCGAACCGCGGGTGATCCTGGTCACCGCCGAACCGGACCCGGCGCTGCGCGCGCTGGCGCAGGAACACGGCTGGGGCTTCCTGTCCAAGCCGGTGCGCGCGCCGGCGCTGCGCGCGCTGATGACGCAGATGCTGTTGCGGCGCGGTTGAGCCCCTTTCGCAGAAGGCGAAAGGGAGCAGCCGCGGCATGCCTTAGCCCCTCTCCCATCGGGAGAGGGGTTGGGGTGAGGGTCCGGCGCGAAGCGTCTCGCGGAGTTGGGTGCGCGAGGCTGCGCCCGGACCCTCATCCGCCCTTGCGGGGCACCTTCTCCCGATGGGAGAAGGAACAGCCGACTAGCCCCTCTCCCGGTTGGGGTGAGGGTCCGGCGCGAAGCATCTCGCGGAGTTTGGGTGCGCGAGGCTGCGCACGTACCCTCATCCGCCCCTGCGGGGCACCTTCTCCCGAGGGGAGAAGGGACAGCCGACTAGCCCCTCTCCCATCGGGAGAGGGGTTGGGGTGAGGGTAAGGCGCGAAGCGTCTCGCGGAGTTTGGGTGCACGAGGCTGCGCCCGTACCCTCATCCGGCCCTGCGGGCCACCTTCTCCCGAGGGGAGAAGGAAGCAGCCGACTAGCCCCTCTCCCGTCGGGAGAGGGGTTGGGGTGAGGGTCCGGCGCGCAGCGTCTCGCGGAGTTTGGGTGCGCGAGGCTGCGCACGTACCCTCATCCGGCCCTTCGGGCCACCTTCTCCCGAGGGGAGAAGGGAACAGCCGCCGTGCACGGACCCCGACGCCCGATCCACCACCGCCCGCTCACCACTCGCGCGGCGCGATCAACTCCTCGGCATCGGCGGCATCGAAGCCGTAGGTCTTGGCGATATACAGGAAATCCACGCCGATGTTGTCGCGCGCGGCGGTCTCGATCTCGCTGTCGTGCGCTTCGAATTCCAACGCCAGCGCGTTGAATTCCTCGGTGGCGGCATGGGTGAGCCGGTACAGCGCCGGCAGGTCCGGTGGTGCCTGCGTCTCGATCGCCTCGCACAGCCGCAGCAGGATCTTCTGGCCTTTGCCGACCAGGAAGGAAGGGAAATAATCGTCGTCCAGCATTTCCTGCAGGAACGGGTAGTAGGCGATCTGCTCGTTGCGGATAGGCATGGTCCGGGGGTCCTTTCCGCCCGCAGGAAGCGCGGGCGCCAGTGCATAGCATCGCGTATCCGGGCGCGGCGGAAAACGCTCCCGGCCCATCGCTTGGCCGAACCCCGCGCGGGGTTCAGGCCTCGCCTTCCGGCTCCAGCGCCTTGACCAGCACCGCGGCCTGGGTGCGGCTGTGGCATTCGAGCTTTTTCAGGATCGCGGTCACATGCACCTTCACCGTGTTCTCGGCCAGGCCCAGTTCGTAGGCGATCTGCTTGTTGAGCAGGCCGTCGGCCAAGCACAGCAGCACGCGGAACTGCTGCGGGGTCAGCTGCGCCAGGCGCGCGGCCAGTTGCGCGTCGGCTTCCGAGCGCGCGGCGGTCAGCGGCGGAAACCAGGTGCCGCCGTCGAGCACCGCCGCCACCGCGATGCCGATGGTCTCGGCCGGCGAGGACTTGGGGATGAAGCCGGCCGCGCCGAACTGCTGCGCGCGGCGGATCACCCGCGGGTGGTCGTTGGAGGAGATCACCACCACCGGCACCTCCGGACGTTCGCCGCGCACGTGCAGCAGCGCCGAGAAGCCGCGCGCGCCAGGCATCGCCAGATCCAGCAGGACCAGGTCGACGTGCGCCTGCGCGGCCAGCGCGGCATCCAGCGTGGCGGCGCTGGACGCCTCGGTCACCCGCGCGCGCGGCAAGGCCTGGCGCAGCGCGTGCAGCACCGCGGCGCGGAACAGGGGATGGTCGTCGGCGACCAGAATCGTGGGCGCATCCATGCCTACAGTCTGGCATGCGCGGCCGCCACCGTGCCGGTCCTGCGCCAGGAATCGCCCCGCCCCCGGCAGTGGCGGCATTCAAGCCGCAGCACCGGCGGCCGATAGCGAGGCGTGATCCGGACCCTTTCGACCCTGCTGCGCAGCCTGCGCCCGACCGGGTGCCGCTGCGCGCTGCTGGCGGCGCTGCTGGCGCCAGGCGCGAGCGTGGCCGCGACGGCCGCGGCGACCGCCACCAGCAATGGCGACGACACGGATCTGCCGAGCAGCCTGGAGCACTTCGGCCTGGACGACGGGCTGTCGCAGCTCACCATCACCGCGCTGCAGAGCGACGACCAGGGCTTCCTGTGGGTCGCCACGCAGGAGGGCCTGAACCGCTTCGACGGCCATCTGTTCCGCGTCTACCGGCACGAGCTCAACGCCAGCGACCGGCAAAGCCTGCTCAGCAGCAGCATCGACAGCCTCGCCTTCGAAGCCCGCGGCACCCGCCTGTGGCTGGGCAGCAACGACGCCGGCCTGGAGGTGATCGACCTGGCCACCTGGAAGCGGCATCGGCTGGGCGTGACCGACGGCCTGTCGCACAACCGGATCACCAACATCCTGATCGATCCGCGCGGCGGCGCCTGGCTCGGCACCGAGCACGGCATCGACCGCGTCGACGCGGCGCTGAGCCGGGTGCTGCCGCTGGGCGGCGATGCGCCGGTGGTCGGCCTGACTTGGATGCCCGACGGCAAGCGCGCGGTGGCGCTGGACCGGCGCTGCCGGCTGTGGCTGCTCGACGCGAACGCGCGCCAGGCGCTGCCCGCACCGCCCGGCATCGACGAATGCGTGGGCCTGCAATCCGGGCCGGAGGGGCTGTGGCTGGCCTCGGCCAGCGCCGGGCTGTTCAAGCTCGATGCGCGAGGCACCACGCTCGCGCACTGGAGCACGCAGCAACTGCTGACCGCGCACAGCGATCTCAGCGCGCTGATCCGCCTGGCCGACGGGCGGGTGCTGGTCGGCTCTACCAATGGCACGGTGACGCAGCTGGACAAGGACGCGGCGACGCCGCGGCGGCTCAGCTTCGACGTGCCGCCGCAAAGCGCGATTACCCGGTTCTACCAGGACGGCAACGGCACCTGGTGGATCGGCACCTACACCGCCGGCCTGTACCGGGTGCGGCCGATGTCGGCGGTAATCCGCAACGACGAGGAAGACCTCAGCGACACCCATGCCTGGCCCAGTCCCAGCGTGCGCAGCATCTGGCGCGACGGCGCGCGCATGCTGATCGGCACCGACCAGGGGTTGTTGCTGCGCGAGCGCGGCCGCGCGTCCTGGCAGGTCCCGGCCGCGCTGGACACGCGCATGGTGCGGGCTATCGAGGGCGACGGCCGCCACTGGTGGCTGGGCACCCGCCACGGCCTGTGGCGCCTGGACGAAAACGGCGCGCTGGCACGCGTGGACGGGCTGGCCGATGCGCACGTCAACGGCCTGCTGCGCGAGGGCGACACGCTGTGGGTGGCCACGCGCCGCGGGCTGACCCGGGTGGTCGACGGCCGCGTGCAGGACGATCCGCGCTGGGCGCCGCTGGCCGGGCGCATGCTGACCCGGGTGTACCGCGACACCCAGGGCACGCTGTGGATCGGCTGCAACGACTGCGGCCTGTGGCGGATACGCGGCGACCGGCCGGCCGAGCCCTACCGCCCCGGCGGCGCCGGCCTGTATCCGTCGGTGTGGGCGCTGTACGAAAAGGACGGCGTGCTGTGGGTGGGCACGTTCTCCGGCGGGCTGTATGCGGTGGACCTGAAGCGCGACCTCGCGGTGCGCTACACCGACCGCGAAGGCCTGAGCAGCAACGTCATCTACACCATCCTGCCGGATCCGCAGGGACGGCTGTGGCTGAGCACCAACAACGGCCTGAGCGTGCTCGATCCGGCCACCCGCATCGTGCAGAACCTGGGCAGCCGCGACGGCCTGCAGAACCAGGAATACAACAGCGGCCAGGGCTACCGCGACAGCCGCGGGCTGCTGTATTTCGGCGGCACGCAGGGCGTGGACGTGATCGACCCGCACAAGCTGCCGTTGCGCAGCCACCCGGCACGCGCGGTGCTGACCGACCTGCGCGTGCTCGACGCCAGCGAAGGCAGCCACGACGGCAAGCGGCAGACCGAGACCGACGTGGTGTATGCGCACGACATCGCGCTGGACTATCGCGACAACGTGTTCACCCTGGGCATGACCGCGATCGACTTCACCGCGCCGGGCACGGCGCGGCTGCGCTACCGGGTCGACGGCCTGCACAAGGGCTGGATCTATCCGCAGACCGCGCACAGCGAATTCTCGGTCAGCCATCTGCCGCCGGACCGCTACACGCTGGAACTGCAGGCGGCCGGGCGCGACGGCCAGTTCGGCGCCGCGCGCACGCTGCAGATCGAGGTGCGGCCGCCGCCATGGCGGCATCCGCTGGCGTATGCCGGCTATGCGCTGCTGGGCCTGCTGCTGCTCGGCCTGGGCGCGCAGCGCGTGCGCCGCACGGTCAACCGCGAGCGCGACATGGTGGAACTGCTGAACCTCACCGTCGCCGAGCGCACGCGGCAGCTGGAGCGCGCCAACCAGCAACTGCTGCAGAGCAATGCGCAACTGGAAGCGGCCACCCGCCTGGATCCGCTGACCCGGGTCTCCAACCGCCGCGAACTGCAGGATTGGCTGGCCCGCGAATGTCCCGCGCTGCGCGCGCAACTCGATGCCGGCAGCAGCGCCGATGCGCTGTATTTCTTCATGATCGACATCGACAACTTCAAGCGCATCAACGACGACTACGGCCACCAGGCCGGCGACACCGCGCTGGTGCACTGCGCCGACAGCCTGCGCGCGCTGTGCGGCGAGCGCGACCTGCTGGTGCGCTGGGGCGGCGAGGAATTCGTGCTGGTCACCCGCCTGCCTCGCGACGGCGCCGCCGAGGCGCTGGCCGAGCGCCTGCGCGCGGCGGTGGCCGCGCAGCGTTTCGCGCTAGAGCAGCGCGAACTGACCCTGACCTGCTCGATCGGTTTCGCGCCGTGGCCGCTGGTGGCGGCGTGGCCGGCGCTGGGCGACTGGGAGCAGAGCGTGGGCCTGGCCGATCGCTGCCTGTACGCGGCCAAGGGCGCCGGCAAGAACGCCTGGGTGGGGCTGGGCGCCGGCGCGGCGCCGGACCGGCCGCGCGTGCAAGCCTTGCTTGCCGGCGGCGCGCCCGAACAGCTCGGCGACAGCGTGCGCATCGTGCACTCCACCGCGCAGCCGCCGCACTTCGCGCGTTGAGCGCCGGCGTCCGCCTAGGCGCGTTCAGCGCGGCGGATGGCGGCGCATGCTGCTGCGCCAGGCATCCAGGAACTGGCGGCGCTTGAGCGCGTCCAGGTACACCAGCAAGCCCGGCCCCAGCGCGATCGGGCGGAACGCCGGCGTCGCCGCCGGCGCCGCGCCGCCGCTGCCACTGGCGCCCGGCAGGATCGGCTTGAGCCGCGCTTCGCGCGACAGCACCTGCTGCCCGCGCGGCGACAGCAGATAGTCGAGGAACCGGCGCGCCTCGGCCGCATGCGGCGTATCGCGCGGAATGACGGCCGTGCGCAGCGCGACCAAGGTGTAGTCCTCCGGCTGCACGATCGCCAGCGGCGCGCCGGCGTCGATCCGCGCCTGCGCGTAGGACCCGAGCACGTTGTAGGCCAGCAGCAGTTCGCCGCGGCTGACCCGGTCCAGCAGCACGCCGGTACGTTCTTCCAGCACCACCTGGTTGTCGCCCATCGCCGCCAGCAACGCGCCGGACATGCTGCCGATCTGCCCGTCCTGGGTCGCGAACAGATAGCCCACCCCGCTGCGCTCCACGTCGTAGGTGCCGATCCTGCCGCGCAGCGGCATGCCCGGCGCGCGCAGCAGCTCCAGCAACTGGCGACGCGTGCGCGGCACCTGCGCCGCCGGCAGCCGCGCCTTGTTGTAGACGATCGCCACCGGCTCGTAGCTGATTCCGAACGCCTCGTGCCGCCATTGCGCCCACGCCGGCAGCGCCTCGGTCTGCGGCGAACGGTGCGCGAGCGCGTGGCCGTCGTTCACCAGCTTGGTCTGCAGGTCCATGCTGGCGCTGATCAGCAGGTCGGCGCAGCGCGCGCCCGGCTGCGGATGCAGGTAGCGCTGGTACATGTCCCAGGCGATCACGTCCTGGTACACCACCTCGGTACGCGGATGCAGCCGCTGGTAGTCGCCGATCACTGCGGCGAACACCTCGATGTCGGTGGACCCCTGGATGCACAGTTGCGCCTCGGCGCCGCCCTGCGCCGGGAAGCGGCGGATGTCGCCGGGTGCGGCCAGCGCGTCGTGGAACAGCAGGCAGCCCAGCAGCAACAGCGTGGCGCGAAGCGATCGAAGTGGAATCATGGATGCAACCTGGGCAGGCGCAGGCTGGCGATCAGGCCGCCGCCGACGCGGTTGGACAGATCGATGCGCCCGCCGTGGCTGTCGACCACGCGCTTGACGATCGCCAGGCCGAGTCCGGCGCCGCCGGCGGCCGCGCCCTCGCCGCGCGCGAAGCGTTCGAACACGCGCTCGGCGTCGGCGGCGGCGATGCCGGGGCCGTGATCGGCCACAGTCACCACGCAATCGCGCGCTTCGCAGGTCAACGCTACTTGCAGCGCACCGTCGCCGCCGTACTTGCCGGCGTTGTCGATCAGGTTCTTGATCGCCTCGCGCAGCAGCAGCGCGTCGCCGCGCACCATCGCCGGCTCGCTGGCGATGGCCAGCTGCACGCGCGGCCGCGGCTGCGACTGCGGCAGCGCTTCGTGCAGCGCCTGGTGCACGACCTCGGCCAGGTCCACGCTGGCGTAGCGCTGCAGGTTGGCGCGGTGGATCACGCTGGCGTCGCTGAGCAATTGGTTGAGCAGCCGGCTCATGTGCGTGGCGTTGCGCTCGATCGCCTCCAGGCTGCGGCGCATATCGCGCGGATCGTCGTCGTCCAGCGCCAGCTGCGCCTGCGCGCGCAACGCGGCCAGCGGCGTGCGCATCTGGTGCGCGGCCTCGGCCATGAACGCGCGCAAGGTCTCGTTGCTGCTCGCCAGGCGCGCCATGAAGCGGTTCAACGCCGCCACCATCTGGTGCATTTCCTGCGGCGCCGCCACCGCCAGCGGCTTCAGTTCCGAGGGTTCGCGCCGCGACAAGTCGCGCTCGATCCGGTGCAGCGGACGCAACGCGCGATACACCCCCAGCCACACCAGCGCCAGCGACAGCAGCGACAGCACCGCGATCGCGACCAGCGCGTGCAGCACCACATCCTGCGCCAGCGCTTCGCGCGCGCGCCGGGTCTGCCCGACCTGCACCCACACCTCGTCCTGCGCCGCGGCCGACGACACCCGCCGCGCCACCACCGCGAAGCGCACCTGCTCGCCGCTGTAGAACGCGTCGAACAATCGCGGCGCGGTGCTGGCACGCGGCAGCGACGGCGCCTTCGGCAGATCGTCGTAGCCGGTGATGGTGCGCCCGCGCGCATCGAACACGCGGTAGAACACCCGGTCCTCCGGCGCCATCGCCAACAGGTCCAGCGCCGCATACGGCAGGTCCACTTGCCATTGCCCATCGGCCAGCGCCACCGAATCGACGATCGACAGCGCCGAGGACACCAGCAGGTGATCGTAGGAACGGTTGGCCGCACGCTGGCCGTAATCGCGCGCGGCGAAGAACAGCGCCACCGCGCCGAGCAGCGACAGCGCGCCCAGGTACAGCAGCAGCGTGCGCCGGATCGACGGTGCCGGCAGCGCGGCCTCAGCCATCGCCGCCTGCATCCTGCGGTGGCGCCGGCGACGCTTCGACCTCGGCCGCTTCCAGCTTGTAGCCGACCCCGCGCACGGTGACGATGCGCAGCGGCGCGCCGACCAGCTTCTTGCGCAGCCGTCCGACATACAGCTCGATCGCGTTCGGCCCGGCCTCGTCGTCGAAACCGAACAGCCCGTTGCCGATCTCGTCCTTGCCCACCACCTGGCCGATCCGCCCGATCAGGATCTCCAGCAGGCGGTATTCGCGATTGGGCAGCTCGATCGGCGCACCGTCCAGGCTGACGGTATGCGCGGCGTTGTCGAAGGCGAAGCCACCCAGCTGCACCACCTCGCTGGCGTTGCCGCGGTTGCGCCGCAGCAGCACCCGGCAACGCGCCTCGAACTCGCGGAAATCGAACGGCTTGCCCAGGTAATCGTCGGCGCCCACGTCCAGCGCCTGCACCCGGTCCTCGATGCCGTCGCGCGCGGTCAGCATCAGCACCGGCGTGGTATCGCCGCGCTCGCGCAGCCCGGCCAGCACGCGCAGCCCATCCATCCCGGGCAGGCCGATATCCAACACCACCAGGTCGAAACTCTGGTAGCGCAGCACGCTGGCCGCGCCCAGCCCATCGCTCTGCCAGTCCACCGCATGCCCGCTGCGGCGCATGCGCCGCACGATCGCATCGGCCAGATCGGCGTTGTCCTCGACTAGCAGAAGGCGCATTGGGATTCGGGATTCGGGATTGGGGATTCGCAAAAGCGATTCGGCCGGCGGATGCTACCGCGCCTTCGCCAAAGGAAACAGCGACGCGCGGTGTTCTTACGAATCCCCAATCCCGAATCCCCAATCCCGGCCCTCCACCGACAGGTCGATGACAGCTACGCCGCACTAGGCTGCAGCCACGCTGGCCTGCGCCTTCCGCTGCGGGCTACCGACTCATCGACGCGCTGCGCGCACCTGGGAGGGTACGTGAACCTGAAGAAATTGAGCCTGTGCGGCGCTTGCGCCTGCGCTGTGTTGTCCCTGCCCGCCCTGGCGCAGGCCGCCGATGGCGACGACGACGGCCCGGTCACTGCCGAGATCGGCGGCCGCCTGCACTGGGACTTCGCCCAGTTCGACAACGACCAGCGCGGCACGCCCAACCCCGACGACACCGAGATCCGCCGGCTGTGGATCGATGTGTCCGGCAAGTTCTTCGGCTTCGGCTACAAGGTCGAAGGCGATTTCGCCGGGCTGCAGGACGATTTCAACGGCAAGGGCATCGAGGCCAAGGACGTCTACCTGACCCGCAAATTCGACGCGGGCACGCTGAGCGTCGGCCAGTTCAAGCAGTATTTCTCGCTGGACGACCGCACCGGCTCCAACTTCGGCCAGTTCCTGGAGCGCAGCGGCGCGGCCAGCACGCTGGCGCCGCTGTACCGCAAGGCGGTGTCGTGGCAGGCGGCCGGCAAGGACTACACCTGGGCCGCCAGCGTCTACAGCCTGGAAAGCATCGACGTGTCCAACATCAAGGGCGATGCGTTCGGCGGCCGCGGCACCTGGGCGCCGGGCGCGCGCGATGGCGACGTGCTGCACCTGGGCCTGTCGCTGGCGCACGAGCGCTACGACCATCCCGGCGCCAACGGCGCGCCGGCTTTGAGCATCCGCCCGCGCCCGGCCGGGCATCTGTCCGACGACAGCCGCATCACCCTGGCGCGCTTCGCCGACGGCCGCGATACCGACGTGGACAAGTGGTCGCTGGAGTACGCGCAGGTGCGCGGCCCGCTGTCGTGGCAGAGCGAATTCAGCGGCGGCCTGTTCGACGATGGCGCGCAGCGTGCGCAGGTGATGTCCGCCTATGGCTTCGTCAGCTGGTTCGCGACCGGCGAATCGCGTCGCTACGACAGCAAGACCGGGCGCTTCACCCGCATCAAGCAGGTCAACAACCCGCGCGGCGCGTTCGAACTGGCGCTGCGCTACGACCGCATGTGGGGCACGCAGCACCTGGACGGCCAGGCGGACTTCCTCGATGCGTCCACCGCGTCGTGGACGCTGGCCGGCAACTGGTATCTCAAGCCGAACCTGCGCCTGATGCTGAACCTGATCGACAGCCGCAACCGCGACCACCTGGCCGGCACCACGCTCGACCATACCCGCGCGATCACCGGGCGCTTTCAGTACGACTTCTGAGTCTCCCGCACTTCTGTAGGAGCGGCTTCAGCCGCGACAGGTCGGTACCGGAAAGATCCTGTCGCGGCTGAAGCCGCTCCTACAAAACAGCAGCAACGCCTCTTTCCCCCGTACCACCCAAGGAACTCCCATGCTGACCGCGCTCGGTTTCGGAATGGTCATCACCTTCATGTACCTGATCATGAGCAAGCGGCTGTCGCCGCTGGTCGCCTTGATCATCGTGCCGATCGCCTTCGCGCTGGCCGGCGGCTTCGGCACCGGCATCAACGAGATGATGCTGGAAGGGATCAAGAAGATCGCGCCGACCGGCGTGATGCTGATGTTCGCGATCCTGTACTTCGGGGTGATGATCGACGCCGGCCTGTTCGATCCGCTGGTGCGGCGCATCCTGCGCCTGGTCAAGGGCGACCCGATGAAGATCGTGGTCGGCACCGCGGTGCTGGCGCTGCTGATCTCGCTCGACGGCGACGGCTCCACCACCTACATGATCACCGTGTCGGCGATGCTGCCGCTGTACCGGCGCATCGGCATGAACGCGCTGAACCTGACCTGCGTGACCATCCTCGCCGGCGGGGTGATGAACCTGACCCCGTGGGGCGGGCCGACCGCGCGCGCGGCCACCGCGCTGCACGTGGACCCGGCCGACGTGTTCGTGCCGCTGGTGCCGGCGATGGCGCTGGCGATCGCCGGCATCCTGCTGCTGGCCTGGTATCTGGGCATGCAGGAGCGGCGCCGGCTCGGCGTGGCCGCGCTGCCGGGCGACACCTGGATGGACAGCAGCGTGGCCGACGACGGCGACGCGCTGCCGACCGTGGAAGACGCCGAGGACATCAAGCGGCCGAAGCTGCTGTGGGTGAACCTGGTACTGACCCTGGCGCTGATGGCGGCGCTGGTGGTCGGCGTGCTGCCGATGCCGGTGCTGTTCATGATCGGCTTCGCGCTGGCGCTGCTGATCAACTATCCGAACCTGGCCGAACAGCGCCGGCGCCTGGTCAACCACGCCGGCAACGTGCTGTCGGTGGTGTCGCTGATCTTCGCCGCCGGCGTGTTCACCGGCATTCTCTCCAACACCGGCATGGTCGAAGCGATGTCGCGCAGCTTCCTGGCAGTGATTCCCGATGCCTGGGGTCCGTACCTGGCGGTGATCACCGCGCTCGCCAGCATGCCGTTCACTTTCTTCATGTCCAACGACGCGTTCTACTTCGGCGTGCTGCCGATTTTGTCCGAAGCGGCCAGCCACTACGGCATCACCCCGGTGGAAATGGCGCGCGCCTCGCTGGCCGGGCAGCCGGTGCACCTGCTCAGCCCGCTGGTGCCATCGACCTATCTGCTGGTCGGCCTGGCCAAGGTCGATTTCGCCGACCACCAGCGCTTCACCATCAAGTGGGCGGTGCTGGTGTCGTTGCTGTTGATGGGCGGCGGCTTGTTGTTCGGCCTCTTTCCGCTGGCGCGCTGACCGCCGCCCGGGATTGGGAATTCGGGATTCGGGATTCGTAACAGCCCAGGCCCGTTCCGCTTGTCCAATCCCGAATCCCCACTCCCGAATCCCAACTCCGAAGGAGTTCTTGCATGACGCTACGAATCGCCTACGTCACCAGCGGCATGGGCAGCATCGGCACCGCGATCTGCCAGAAGCTGGCGCGCAACGGACATACCGTGGTCGCCGGCTGCGGCCCCAATTCGCCGCGCAAGTCGGCGTGGCTGCGCGAGCAGCGCGAACTGGGCTTCGACTTTGTCGCCTCCGAAGGCAACGCCACCGACTGGGACTCCACCGTCGCCGCGTTCGCCAAGGTCAAGGCCGAGGTCGGCGAGATCGACGTGCTGGTCAACAACGCCGGCGGCAGCCGCGACACCCTGTTCCGGCAGATGAGCCGCGAGGATTGGCAGGCGGTGATCGCCAGCAATCTCAACTCGCTGTTCAACATCACCAAGCAGGTGGTGGACGGCATGACCGCGCGCGGCTGGGGACGCATCGTCAACATCGGCGCGGTCAGCGCGCAGAAGGGCCAGATCGGGCAAATCAACTACGCCACCGCCAAGGCGGCGATGCAGGGCTTCAGCCGCGCGCTGGCGCAGGAAGTGGCCTCGCGCGGGGTCACCGTCAACACGGTATCGCCCGGCTACATCGCAAGCGCGGCGATCAGCAGCTTTCCGCCGGACGTGCTCGACCGCCTGGCGACCTCGGTGCCGCTGCGCCGGCTCGGCAAGCCCGAGGAAGTGGCCGCGCTGTGCGGCTGGCTGACCTCCGACGAAGCGGCCTACGTCACCGGTGCCGACTACGCGGTCAACGGCGGCTTGCACATGGGCTAGGCCGGCACCGCCTCACGGGTTGGCGCTGGCATCGCAGCGGCTGGCATACACTGCCGATTCCGCTCCCTGCGCCAGCGCCGACACCGCATGTCCGACAAACCCGACCGCACCGCGCCAGGCGCGCGCCTGCAGATGGCCGACATCGCGCGCATGGCCGGCGTGTCCGAATCCACCGTCTCGCGCGCGCTGGCCGACAACCCGGTGGTCGCCCAGCGCACCCGCGCCTATATCAAGCAACTGGCCAGCGAGGCCGGTTATCGCGTCGATCTGGCCGCGCGCAGCCTGCGCTCGCGGCGCTCCAACATCGTCTGCGTCGCGGTGCCGCTGATGCACGCGCACGAACAGCCGCTGTCGGACCCGTTCATGATGACCATGCTGGCGCTGCTCGCCGACGCGCTGACTTCGCGCGGATACAGCATGCTGCTGTCCAAGCTGGACCGGCACCAGGACCATTGGGTCGAAGACCTGGCGCACGGCAGCCGCGCCGACGGCGTGATCATGCTCGGGCAGAGTTCCGAGCATGCCGCGCTCGACGCCGCCGCGCGCGGCGGCCTGCCGATGGTGGTGTGGGGCAGCCGCATCGACGGCCAGGCCTACGTCAGCATCGGCAGCGACAACCTGCGCGGCGGCGAGCTGGCCACCGCGCACCTGATCGAGATCGGCCGCCGCCGCATCGCTTTTCTCGGCGACGAACAACTGCCGGAGGTGGCGCCGCGCTTCGCCGGCTACCGGCGCATGCTCGAGCGCCACGGCCTGGAGTTCGATCCGCGGCTGCATGCGCGCAGCCACTTTCTCAGCGAGGACGCCTATCGCCTGACGCGGGCAATGTTGAAGAAGGCCGATCCGCCCGACGCGGTGTTCGCCGCCTCCGACGTGATCGCGCTGGGCGCGATCCGCGCGCTGACCGAAGCCGGCCACCGCGTGCCGCAGGACATCTCGCTGGTCGGCTTCGACGACATCCCGCTGGCCACCTACAGCCAGCCGCCGCTGACCACGGTGCGCCAGGACCTGGCGCAGGCGGCGAGGCTGCTGGTGGACGGCGTGCTCGGCCTGATCGACGGGCAACCGCTGCAATCGGTGGAACTGGCGGTTAGCCTGGTGGTGCGTGATTCGGCTTGAGGCCGGGATTGGGGATTCGGGATTGGGGATTCGCAAGAGCGGATGTGCGAACTGAGGCGGCGCTAGCCGACCGGTTTTTTAATCCCGACCCGCGAACTTCAACGCGCAGCGCTGCGCTTTTGCAAATCCCCAATCCCGAATCCCGAATCCCGGCCCTGCCTCACCAACAGCATCGCCACCGCCGCCATCAGCATCAGCGCGCCGGCCAGGCGGATCACGTTGCGTGGGTCGCCGTGCAGCAAGGCGTCGTAGTACAGCGGCAGGGTCACGATCTGGATCAGCATCGGCAGCACGATGAACAGATTGAACAAACCCATGTACACGCCGGTGCGCTCGGGCGGGATGCTGTCGGCCAGCATCAGGTACGGATTGCCCATCATGCTCGCCCAGGCCAGGCCGATGCCGATCATCGGCAACAGCAGCAGCCAGCGGTCGTGGATCGTGGGCAGCAGGCACATGCCGATGCCGGCGGCGAGCAGGCACGCCGCATGCGTGGCCTTGGGGCCGACACGGCGCGCCACCGGTACCATCGCGAACGCGGCGACGAAGGCGACGAAGTTGTAGAAGCCGCCGATCTGGCCGTTGACCAGCCCGGCTTCGCGGAAGCCGTGCGAATCCGGCTCGGTGGTGCCGAACAGCGTGGTCGACAGCGACAGCACGATGTACTGCCAGTAGCAGAACATCGCGTACCACTGGAACAGCATCACCAGCGCCATCTGCTTCATCGTCGGCGGCATGTGCCGCACTGCATCGGCGATCTCGCGCAGCGTTGCCAGCGGCCCCACTGGCGCAGCGCGCAGGCGCTCCAGTTCCAGCGGCGGCAGCACCGGCTCGCGCACGCTGCGCGCGGTGAGCAGGATCGAGGCCGCGGAGAAGCCCGCGCCGATCGCGAACGCGGCGATGGTGACGTAGGGAATATGGTGCGCATTGGCCGCGTCCTGGTTCATGCCGAACCACACCAGCAGCGGCGGGGTCACGTAGGCCAGGGTCTGGCCCAAGCCGGTGAACGCGCTCTGGGTGAGATAGCCGAGCGGGCGCTGGCGCGGCGCCAATACGTCGCTGACCAGTGCGCGATACGGCTCCATCGCCACGTTGTTGGCCGCGTCCAGCATCCACAGCAGGCTCACCGCCATCCATAGCGCCACGCTGAAGGGCATCAGCAGCAAGCACAGGCTGCACACCAGCGCGCCGACCAGCATGTACGGCATGCGCCGGCCCCAGCGGGTGACGGTGCGATCGCTCAGCGCGCCGACCACCGGCTGCAGCACCAGCCCGGTGATCGGCCCGGCCAGCCACAGGTACGGCAGGCTGGCGTGATCGGCGCCCAGGTAGTTGTAGATCGGGCTCATGTTGCTCTGCTGCAGACCGAAGCTGTACTGCACGCCGAAGAAACCGGCGTTGAGCGCCAGCACGCGCGACAGCGGAAGCAAGGGGCGATCGGAGCGCATGGGCATCAGCCTGACAGGAAGAAGCCGAGGACGCCGCGGGCGGCGCGCCACGGCGGCGGAGCGGATGTTGGGATTTATGCAATCGTTTGTAACGCTGCATTGCACCATGATTTTCTCGAAAAAAGCCGCGTTCAAACATTTTCTACAGCGACTCCCGCAATTTTTAAAAGATAAAATTGCAATCGATTGCAAAAGGCCGTATCACTGCGCCACCCCACCGCCTGTCCGGCATGGGCGCCGCGCCGGTCCACGCCGTCGCACGCCGCATGCCGGCCCTACCCGCGTCACCCCTCGCTTCGGGAGAGATAGCGATGCACCACCCTTCGATCCGCCTGCATACCCTGGCCTGGGCCGTCGCCGCGGCCCTGGCCGCCCCGGCCGCCTTCGCTCAGGACGCGGCCGCGCCTGCCGCCCAGCCCGGTCCCGCGCAGGCCGACGTGGTCAGCCTGGATTCGGTGTTCGTGACCGGCACCGCCAGCGCCAAGAGCAAGCTCAAATCCAGCGTGTCGGTCAGCACCGTCGGCGCCGAAGCCATCGAGCAATCCGCGCCGCGCTCGACCGCCGAGATCTTCCGCAACATCCCCGGCATCCGTTCCGAATCCAGCGGCGGCGAAGGCAACGCCAACATCGCGGTGCGCGGCCTGCCGGTGGCCTCCGGCGGCGCCAAGTTCCTGCAGTTGCAGGAAGACGGACTGCCGGTGCTGGAATTCGGCGACATCGCCTTCGGCAACGCCGACATCTTCCTGCGCGCCGACTACAGCCTGGAGCGCATCGAGGCGATCCGCGGCGGCTCGGCCTCGACCTTCGCCAGCAACTCGCCCGGCGGCATCATCAACTTCATCAGCAAGACCGGCGACACCGCCGGCGGCAGCGTCGGCCTCAGCCGCGGCCTCGGCCGCTTCGACAACACGCGCCTGGACTTCGACTACGGCGCACCGTTCGCCGAGCACTGGCAGTTCAACGTCGGCGGCTACTACCGCCGCGGCGACGGCGTGCGCGACGCCGGCTACGCCACCGACAAGGGCGGCCAGCTCAAGGCCAACCTGACCCGGCTGTTCGACAACGGCTACGTGCGCGTCTACGCCAAGTACCTCAACGACCGCGCCGCCGCCTACACCCCGGTGCCGACCCTGGTCAGCGGCAGCGACGGTTCGCCGCACTTCCACGATGTGGGCAGCTTCGACCCGGGCAGCGACACCCTGTACAGCCCGTATTTCCGCAGCAGCAACAGCCTGGACGGCAGCAACCGGCTCACCCGCGTCGAACTCGGCGACGGCATGCACCCAGTGTCGCGCGCGATCGGCGCCGAGGCGCAGTTCGACATCGGCGGCGGCTGGACCCTGACCGACAAGTTCCGCATCGCCGACACCTCCGGCCGCTTCGTCTCGCCGTTCCCGGCCGAGGTGGCCGACGCCGCCAACCTGGCGGCGGAGATCGGCGGCGTCGGCGCCACGCTGCGCGATGCCGACGGCCAACCCTACAGCGGCCAGGCGGTGCGCACCCACCTGTTCAACACCCGCATCAACGACCTCGGCAACGCGGTCAACGACCTGAGCCTGGCGCGCGACTTCGGCAACGGCACTGGCGGCAACGTCAATCTCAAGGCCGGCCTGTACAGCTCGCGCCAGGTCATCGACATGGACTGGACCTGGAATTCCTACGTGCAGTCGGTGTCCAGCCGTTCGCGCCTGCTCGACGTGGTGGCCGCCGGCGGCAGCCTGCTCTCGCAGAACGGCCTGTACGCCTACGGCGTGCCCTACTGGGGTACCGACAACACCCGCCACTACGACGTGCGCTACACCATCAACGCGCCGTACGTGGCGCTGGGCTGGGACCAGGGACCGTTGAGCGTGGACGCCAGCGTGCGCTACGACATGGGCAAGGCACGCGGCGACACCGCCGGCGGGCTGCTGGTCGACAATCTCGATGTCGATGGCGACGGCGTGATTCAGGCGCCGGAGCGCAGCGTGGCGACGATCGACTACGCCAACCGCAAGCCGGTGGACTACGACTGGAACTACCTGTCGTACTCGCTCGGCGGCAACTACATGCTCAACGACGATCTGGCCGCATTCGCCCGCTACAGCCGCGGCGCGCGCGCCAACGCCGACCGCCTGCTGTTCGGCGTGGTGCGCGACGACGGCTCGGTGTCCTCCGACGAAGCGGTGAACTTCGTCAAGCAGCTCGAGGGCGGCCTGAAGTGGCGCGCCGGCGGCCTGAGCGTGTTCGCCACCGCCTTCGCCGCGCGCACCCAGGAACAGAACTACGAGGCCACCAGCCAGCGCTTCTTCAACCGCACCTACAAGGCGCACGGGCTGGAGCTGGAAGCGGCCTACCGCAGCGGCGGCTTCGCCATCAACGGCGGCGCGACCTGGACCGATGCGACCATCGACAAGGACCAGATCACCCCGGCCAACGCAGGCCACACGCCGCGCCGCCAGGCCAGGTTCGTCTGGCAACTGACTCCCAGCTACCGCGGCGAGCGCTACGAGGTGGGGATCAACGCGATCGGCACCAGCTCGGCCTACACCCAGGACAGCAACCAGTTGAAGATGCCTGGCTACACGCAGGTGAACCTGTTCGGCAACTACCGCGTCAGCGATGCGCTGACGCTGTCGCTGAACGTCAACAACCTGTTCGACGCCTTCGGCCTGACCGAGGCCGAGGACGCGAGCATTCCGGACAATGCCATCATCCGTGCCCGCTCCATCCCCGGCCGTACCGCCAGCGTCGGTGTGCGCTACGATTTCTGACCCAAGGAGCCCGTCGCGCCCGGCTCCCGGGCGCGGCCCATCATGAACACCGCTTTTCCTCTCTTCGATCACGCAGGCATGCAGGCGGCACTGGCCGCACAGCCCGGCGCGCACGCGCGCTACGGCGCCCATGGCCCACGCCTGTTCGCCGCCCTGCAGGCCCTGTACGGCGAGCATCCGCACTACGCGCAATGGCTACCGCGCTGGCTCGATGCGGTCGCCGCCACGATCCGCGCGCGCCCGCCGGCACTGGCCGAACTGGATGCGGCGCGCGCGCCGGACTGGTTCGGCGAGCCGTCGATGCTCGGCTACAGCGCCTACGCCGACCGCTTCGCCGGCACCCTGGCCGGGGTCGGCGAACGCGCGCCCTACCTGCAGGAACTGGGCGTGCGCTACCTGCACCTGCTGCCGTTCCTGCGCATGCGCGACGGCGACAACGACGGCGGCTTCGCGGTCAGCGACTACGGCCAGGTCGAGCCACGGCTCGGCGACAACGCCGACCTGGTCGCCCTGACCACGCGCCTGCGCGGCGCCGGCATCAGCCTGTGCGCCGACTTCGTGCTCAACCACACCGCCGACGACCATCCCTGGGCGCTGGCCGCCAAACAGGGCGACGCGCGCTACCTGGACTACTACCACCACTTCGCCGACCGCGACCTGCCCGACCGCTACGAACGCACCCTGGGCGAAGTGTTCCCGCACACCGCGCCGGGCAACTTCACCTGGGTCGAGGACGCCCAGGCCTGGCTGTGGACCACGTTCTACCCGTATCAATGGGACCTGGACTGGAGCAACCCGGCGGTGTTCGGCGAGATGGCCTTGGCCCTGCTGCAGTTGGCCAACCTGGGCGTGGAAGTGTTCCGGCTGGATTCCACCGCCTACCTGTGGAAGCGCGAAGGCAGCGACTGCATGAACCAGCCCGAGGCGCACACGATCCTGCAGGCGTTGCGCGCACTCACCGACATCGCCGCGCCGGCGGTGCTGCTGAAGGCCGAGGCGATCGTGCCGATGGCGCAGCTGCCGCCCTACTTCGGCGACGGCAACGCGCGCGGCCACGAATGCCAGCTGGCCTACCACAGCACGCTGATGGCCGCCGGCTGGGTGGCGCTGGCCGCGCAGCGCGGCGACATCGTGCAGGGCGCGATCGCACAGACGCCGGCGTTGCCGCCGGCCTGCGCGTGGCTGAGCTACGTGCGCTGCCACGACGACATCGGCTGGAACGTGCTGCAGCGCGAAGCGGCCGGCGGCGAGCACACTGCGCCGTTCGACATCGCGCACGCCGCACGTTTCTTCGCCGGCGGCGTGCCGGGCAGCTACGCGCGCGGCGAAGCGTTCCAGAGCAGCGGCGACGGCGTGCACGGCAGCAACGGCATGAGCGCCGCGCTGGTCGGCATCGAAGCGGCGCTGGCCACCGGCGACGCCGCAGCCCTGGAACTGGCGATCCGGCGCCTGCTGCTGTTGTACGCGGTAGCGCTGGCGATGCCCGGCATCCCGCTGCTGTACATGGGCGACGAACTGGCGCTGGGCAACGACGCAGACTATCGCGGCGATCCGCTGCGCCGCCACGAAGGGCGTTGGCTGCACCGTCCGGCGATGGACTGGGAGCGCGTCGCTAGGCGCGACGACCAAGCCAGCCTTTCCGGCCAGGTCTACACCCGCCTGCGGCGGCTGATCGCCGCGCGTGCGGCGACCGCTGCGTTGGCTGCCGGGCAACCGCTGCGGGCGTTGCCGCTGGGCGATCCGGCCTTGCTCGGGATCGCGCGCGGCGCAGACTTCGTCGCGGCCTACAATTTCAGTGCGCAACCGGTGGCGATGGACCGCAGCGCATTGGGCACTGGCGAATGGCAGGTCATCGCCGACGGCGGACCCGACGCGGCCACGCTGCAGGAATGGGATGGCAGCTTGCCGGCCTACGGCCTGCGCTGGTGGCGGCGCGGCTGAGCGCGGAGTACGCCCTGCCGACGCCGCGGACTCGCGAAAGCGCTGCACGGAAGCAGCGCTTTCGAGGATTGGACCGCGGACGCACGGAGCCGCAGCCGCGATCCGGCTCCGATGCAGTCGGGACTGAAGTCCCTCCAACACAAAGCAGCGATGCCTGCGCGGCAAAGCGCACTTGTGGGAGCGACTTCAGTCGCGACGCACGAATCCGCAACGGGTCGATCCCGAAAACGGTCGGGACCGAAATCCCTCCTACAGAAGGCAAGCCGGCGCGTCTTGCCTAGTCCTTGAGCCAGCATTGCGACACGCGCCCGGCATCCGCCAAAAAACGCGCGCCACAGACACTCACTTGCCCAACAATCCCAGCAAGGCCTTCGCCGCCTCCTCGGACGAAGCCGGGTTCTGGCCGGTGACCAGTTTGCCGTCCACCACCACGTGCACGCCCCAGTCGGCGCCCTTCTCGTACAGTCCGCCGAGGCGCTGGAACTCGTCCTCGATCAGGAACGGCACCACCTCGGTCAAACCGACCGCAGCCTCTTCACCATTGGTGAAACCGGTGACGCGGCGGCCCTTGACCAGCGGCGCGCCATCGGCGGCGGTGACCCGGCGCAGCGCGCCCGGCGCGTGGCAGACGAAGCCGATCGGCTTGCCGGCACGCTCGAACGCCTCGATCAGCGCGATCGACGTGCGGTCCTCGGCCAGATCCCACAGCGGGCCGTGGCCGCCGGGATAGAACACGCTGTCGTAGTCGGCCATCTGCACGTCGGCCAGCGGCCGCGTGCTCGCCAGCTGCCGCTGCGCGTCCGCATCGGCCTTGAAGCGCTGCGTGGCCGCGGTCTGCGCATCGGCCGCGTCGCTCTTCGGGTCCAGCGGCGGTTGCCCACCCTTGGGCGAAGCCAGCGTGATCTCGGCGCCAGCGTCCTTGAACACGTAGTACGGCGCGGCGAATTCCTCCAGCCAGAAGCCGGTCTTGTGGCCGGTGTCGCCGAGGCGGTCGTGCGAGGTCAGCACCATCAGAATTTTCATGTGAATGTCCCTTGTTTGCGTGGAAATGGCGGCCATGCGCTGCAGGCCAGGCGCGCAGTATCGGCACGCATGCATTCGCGGCGGGTGAGCGCGGCGCGCTGGCGTTCAGGCGCCTTCGGCGCCGTCCAGCTGATCCATGCGGATGCGGTTGGCGAACAGCGAGAACGCCAGCATCCCGGCCAGGCCGCTGGCGCGCGCGACCCAGTTCGGCAACCAGCGCGGCGACGCCAGCACGCCGGCCTCGAACAACGGCGCGAACGCGGCCACGTCCTCCAGCGCCATCTTGCCGGCGAACAACCAGCGGCACAGCGGCAGGCGATCGCGCTGCAAGGCCTGGCGGAAGAAGGTGTGCACCGAGACCAGCCCACGCAGATACACCGTGTCCTTGGTGAAAGCGGCACCGCCGCCAGTCGGCACGCCGCGGAACACGCGCTGCGCCGAGGAAAAACTCTCCGCCGGCGACTGCCCGGCTGCATCGAAATAACGGAACACCTCAATGAAATCGGCACCGCCGCGCGCCAGCGCGATCGCCTCGATGCGCAGGCTGATCCGCTTCATGCGCGCGATGTCGATGCTGCCGGTGATCTGCTCGGCGAAGGTCGCCAGGCCCTCCTGCGTGGCGGTGACCCGCGGCGACGACAAGGCCAGGCTCGGCAGGTGCGCCTGCTCGCGACCGTTGAGCGCGGTCAGCGAATGCACCAGCGCCTCATGGTGGAACAGCTGCGCGCGATCGTAGTCGCTGAACGAGGCGCCGGTGCGCAGGCGGATGCGGTGCGCGCCTGCCGCGGCCTTGGCCAGCAGCTCCGGATCCAGTTCCACCGCGATCACCCGCGCACCGAAGAATTCGTCCAGATCGCGTTGCAACAGCAGGCGCAGCGCCGTCGCCGACACCGGCACCTGTTCTTCGGCCGATAGCAGTTCGCGGTCCAGGTCCTGCGCGATATGGATGAAATGGCGCGCGGCATCGCGGGTGGTCGGGCCATGCCCGGGCATCGGATCCTCGGGCACGCCGAACAGCTGCGCCGAGTACGTGCCGACCGCCGGTGTGCCCAGCGACTCCAGCAACGCCGCGGCCAGGTCCCAGCTATGCGCGGAGGCTTGCAGATACGCGCCCAGCGGATGCGTCGGATCGGCCGCCTGCGCGATCGCCGCCAGCTCGCGGCGCATGTCGGCGAAATCCAGCCGCGGGTACTGCACCTGCGGCAGCTGCGGCTGGCCGCGCGCCACGCTGTCCAGGAACGGCGCCTGCACCGCCGCCGGCCAGCTCGCCAGCGCCAGCAGGCGGATGCCGCGCACCGCCTTGACCAGGCGCGCGTCCAGCGCGGCGTGGTGCAGGATCTCGGCAGGCAGCGCGGTCATCGCGGTCATCGCGAGCGTGGCGGGCGGGCGCGGCCGCTCAGCGGCGCTGGTTGCGCGGCGGCGGCCGCTTGCCGCCGGGCTTGCCCGCGCCGGGCCGGCCCGATCTGGCAGCGTCTGCGTTCTGCGCCTGGCGCTGCGCCAGCTTGCTGGCGGCGCCGGCGACTTCCTCGCGCAGCTTCATGTAGTTGGCCAGCCGCGCCTCCTCGATGTCGCCGCGCTCGATCGCCGCCTGCACCGCACAGCCCGGTTCGGCCTGGTGCGCGCAATCGTTGAAGCGGCACTGCGCGGCCAGCGCCTCGATGTCGGCGAACCCGCCCTCGGCCAGGTCTTCTTCGCCGGTGGGCTTGAGCTCGCGCATGCCCGGGGTGTCGATCAGGCAGGCGCCGGACGGCAGCGGCAGCAGCGCCCGATGGGTGGTGGTGTGGCGGCCGCGCGAATCGTTCTCGCGCACTGCCGCGGTGCGCATCTTCTCCACCCCGAGCAAGGTGTTGGTGAGGGTGGACTTGCCGGCGCCGGAGGAGCCGACCAGCACCGCGGTGCGCCCGGCGCCCAGCCACGGCCGCAGCGCCGCCACGCTGTCGGGGTCCTTGGCGTTGACGGTCAGCAGCGGGATCGACTGCGCAGCCAACTCCTCCAGCACCGCCAACGCATCGTCGGCGTATTCGGTGAGGTCGGCCTTGGTCAGGATCACCACCGGCTCGGCGCCGCCGCCGCCGACCAGCAGCAGGTAGCGCTCGATGCGCCGCGGATTGAAGTCCGCATCCAGGCCGCAGACGATGAACACCGTATCGATGTTGGCCGCGATCACCTGCTGGTGATAGTGCTCGCCGGCCGCGCCGCGCTTGATCGCGGTGCGCCGCGGCAGCAGCGCGACGATGCGCTTGTCGTCCTCCAGCAGCACCCAGTCGCCGACCGCGGCGCGCTCGTGGCTGGGGAAGCGCGGCCGCTGCCATTCCGGCAGCGACTCGACCTTGAAGCCGGCATCCACCGCATCGGCCACCACGTAGCCGGTGCGATGCTGCTCGCTGACCCGCGCCGGCCGCGCCAGCGGATGCGCGGCCATCGCCGCCAGCCAGGCCGGTTCTTCCGGCATGCCAGGCCAGGGCCAGCCGATGGGGCGCAGCGCGTCGAAGTCGATCTGTGGGGAAGTCATGGGCGGATTCTAGACGGTGCGGGCCCCGGCCCGGCCGCCATGTCACATTTCCGTTACCATGCCGGTTCCACGCCCCCACCGGCCTATGCGATGCCCACCCTGCCGATCAAGCCGCTCGCGATCCGCGAACGCCTGTCCGAAGTCCGCTACGAAATCCGCGGCGAACTGGCGCGGCGAGCCCGGGAGTTGGAGGCGCAGGGGCGCAAGCTGATCAAGCTCAATATCGGCAATCCCGGCGCGTTCGGGTTCCGCGCGCCGGAGCACCTGCAGCGCGCGATCGCCGACGACATGGGCCGCACCGATCCCTATACCCACCAGCAGGGCCTGCCGGAGGCGCGCGAGGCGATCGCCGCGGCCTATGCGCGGCGCCAGCACCCGGACGCGCATCCGGACCGCATCTTCATCGGCAACGGGGTCAGCGAGCTGATCGACCTGTCGCTGCGCGCCCTGCTCAATCCCGGCGACGAAGTGCTGGTGCCCTCGCCCGACTATCCGCTGTGGTCGGCCGCCACCATCCTCAACGATGGCCGCCCGGTGTACTACCGCTGCGCGCCGGAGAACGGCTTCCAGCCCGATCCGGTGGAGATCGAGACGCTGGTGTCCTCGCGCACCCGCGCCATCGTGCTGATCAACCCGAACAATCCCAGCGGCGCCAGCTATTCGCGCGAACTGCTGGAGAAGATCGTGGCGATCGCGGCCAAGCACAACCTGCTGCTGATGGTCGACGAGATCTACGACCAGGTGCTGTACGACGGCGCCGACTTCGTGCCGGTCGCGCCGCTGGCCGGCGAGCACCCGTGCATCAGTTTCGGCGGCCTGAGCAAGGTGCACCGCGCCTGCGGCTGGCGGGTGGGCTGGGCGCTGCTGTCCGGCGCCGCCGAGCGCGTCACCGAATTCCGCAACGCGATGGATCTGCTCGGCGCGCTGCGGCTGTGCGCGAACGTGCCGGGCCAGTACGCGATCGACGCCGCGGTCAACGGCCCGGATACGATCTCGCCGCTGTGCGCGCCGGGCGGGCGCCTGTACGAAACCCGCCGCGCGGTGATCGAGGCGTGTGCGGCCAGCGAGCACTTGTCGCTGGTGCAGCCGGCCGGCGCGCTGTACGCGTTCCCGGCAGTGGTCGGCGCGGCCGCGCGCAATTTCGACGACCACGATTTCGCGCTGGAGCTGATGAACGACGAGGGCGTGCTGGTGGTGCCCGGTTCCAGCTTCAACGTGCCCTACCGCCACCATTTCCGCGTGACCCTGTTGCCGGAAGCGGCGGTGATGCGCGAGGTGTTCGCGCGCATCGACCGGGTGCTGGCGCGCCGCGCCGACGCGGCGACCAAGGTGGTGCCGCTGAAGCAGCGCAGCGTGGCTGGGGGGCGGTGAATCGAGAATGGGGAATCGGGAATGGGCAAGCGTTGAGGCGTTGCTGCGATTTCCGGTGCCGGTGACCCGGTCGTCTTCGGTGCCGTCGCGATGAGCCAGGCCAGCTTCGCCACGCTCCAGCATGCCCCGCTGCGCTATCTGGCGCTGGGCGATTCCTACACCATCGGCGAAGGCGTGGCCGACGCCGGGCGCTGGCCGCTGCAACTGGCCGCGGCGCTGCGCCATGACGGCATTGCCATCGCCGATCCGCAGATCGTCGCCACCACCGGCTGGACCACCGACGAACTCGCTGCCGGCATCGATGCCGTCGCGCCGCAGGGGCCGTTCGCGCTGGTGACGCTGTTGATCGGGGTCAACAACCAGTACCGCGGGCGCGCGCTCGACGAGTACCGCGCGCAGTTCGCCACGCTGCTGCAACGCGCGATCGGCTTTGCCGACGGCCAGCCGCGGCGAGTACTGGCGGTATCGATCCCGGACTGGGGCGTGACCGCGTTCGCGCAAACGCCCGAACACGATCCGGTGCGCATCGGCACGCAGATCGATGCGTTCAACGCGGCCGCGCAGGCCTGCTGCCAGGCGCGTGCGGTGCGCTTCGTCGACATCACCGCGGCCAGCCGCGATGGCGGCGGCAGCGCCGCGATGCTCGCCGCCGACGGCCTGCATCCATCAGCGGCGATGTATGCGCGCTGGACCGGCCTGCTGTTGCCTGCGGCGCGCGATGCGTTAGCCTAGCGGAGTACGACGCCCCGCTGCCAAGGACCGACATTGCGCGACGCCAGCACCATCCAGCCCATGACCCGCCCGCAGGCCCTGGCCATCGCCCGCGCCTTCCTGCCGACGCATCCGCTCGGCAACCGCTACGACTACTACTACACCCGCACCAAGCTGCGCACCGATCCGCTCTATCCCGGCGTGCTCGCCGCGCTGCGCGGCACCGACGCGCCGATCATGGACCTGGGCTGCGGGCTGGGCCTGCTCGCGCATGCGCTGCGCGCCGACGGCCAGCGGCAGCGCTACCTCGGCGTTGACATCGACGCGTCCAAGATCCGCCGGGCGCTCCGCATCGCCGCGCGCAGCGAACTGCACGACACCCGCTTCGACGTGGTCGATCTCGGCCAGGCCTGGCCTGAGCACAGCGGCAGCGTGGCGATCCTGGACGTGCTGCAGTACCTGGACGCCGCCATGCAGGCCAACCTGATCCGCAGCGTGGCGAAGATGCTCGGCCCTGGCGCCAAGCTGGTGATCCGCAGTGCCCTGGGCGATGCCAGCGGCCGCGGCCGCACCAGCCGCGTCACCGACGTGCTCGCGCACCTGGCCGGCTGGATGCAGGAAGTGCCCAAGTGCTATCCGACCCGCGACAGCCTGGAAGCCCAGCTCGGCGACGCCGGGCTGCGCGCCACGTTCGCGCCGCTGTACGGCAACACGCCGTTCAACAACTGGCTGATCGTGGCCGAACTGCGTTGACGCGGCTGGCCACGCGCCTTTACGCCTGGGAATACACCAAGCAGCGCCATTTCGACATTGCATGCACTGCCGTCGCCAGACGCCTGGCGACGCGGAAACGCTGTGCATCGGTTGCGTGCACGTATTGCAGCTCGAGTCCGCACCGCATTTCCACGGTCACCGGCAACTGGCGAGGCGCGTGACGTCTATACTGCCGCGCCGTCGCTGGCGCATCGATAGCGCCGCTTGGATTCCACGGATGGAAATGCAAGCTTCGGCAATGTGTAGCGCACCGCTCATTCAGTGCGAACGCGCCGACCTGCCGAGCCGGATCCACATCCGCGATCGCTGCCATGGCAACGCATGCCGACGCGGCAAGCGCCGCGCGCGCAAACCGCATCACGCTCTCCTGCGCGCATCGGCGCCGGAACGATCCTGTCCCCCCTCGGAGTCCCCATGACATCCCCAACGCTTCCTCCCTATTCCGGCCTCGGCATCGCCTCGTTCGCGGTCAGCCTGATCGCCGCGGTGCTGACGCTCGTGCTGATCGGCGTCTGCGCGGCGCTGGTCTATTCCCAGCCCGACAGCCTGGACGAAGACTCGCCGCTGGCGATGCTGGTCGGCATGGCGATGATGGTCGGCGTGTTCGCCGAGTTGGCCGCCGCCGCGCTCGGCATCGGCAGCCTGTTCCAGCGCGACCGCAGGAAGCTGTACGGCGTGCTCGGCCTGATCTTTGCGATCGCGACCCTGGTCGGCGTCGCCGCGCTGATCGTGTTCGGACTCATCCAGGGCAGCTGAGCCCGGCGCGAACGCGAGCTGCTCGCTTGCGTCGCGATTCACAGGGACTACAGTGCAGACAGACCAGCACGTTTGCGGCCGGGGCATACCAATCGTGCAGGCGCGCTAGCCCGGCAGTGTGCTGACCAAGCCTTTGTCGCGCATCGCCTGCAACACGCCTTCCACGATCGCCAGGTTGTGCCCGTGCGCCGCGCCTTCGTGCAGCAGCACGATCGCACCGGGGGTCAGATCGCGCGCGATGCGCGCCACGGTTGCGGCGGGATCGCAGTTCACGCCGTCGAAGCCGCGCGCGCTCCAGGCGACCCGGGTCAGGCCATGTGCGCGCAGCGGCGCGGCGACGAAGGGGTTGGTCATGCCTACCACCGAGCGGTACCAGCGCGGCGCGGTGCCGGCGATGGCGCCCAGCGCCTGCTGCGCCTGGCCGATCTCGCGCGCCATGCGCCGCGGCCCCAGCGCCCAGAACCAGGCCTGCGGGTGGGTGTGGCTGTGGTTGCCGATGCCGTGGCCGCGGCGCAGGATCTCGCGCACCAGTTCCGGGCGGGCAGCAGCGCGCACGCCGACCAGGAAGAAGGTGGCCTTGGCCTGGTGGCGGTCGAGCAGGTCCAGCAGCGGCGCGGTGTCGTCGGAAGGGCCGTCGTCGATGGTCAGCCACACCCGCGGGGCGGTGCCGGGCAGGCGGCTGAGCACCGGGGCGTACAGCCAGGCCCGCGGCAGGAACACCGGCAGCACCAGGGCCGCATGCGAGGCCAGCAGCGCCGGCAGCCCGACCCGCCAGCCCCAGTGCCACCAGATCGCCGCGACCAGCACCTGCGAGGCCAGCGCCACAGGCAACCAGCGGTAGGGGTGACGGGGGATGCGATGCAGCGTTTCCGGAACTGTCATGCCCCATGATGCCATGCGGCGTAGAATGACCGGTCCGACTCAGCGACCGAAATCACTGCCATGTCCCTCGATCCCGCCCTGCGTTCCCGCATCGAAACGCTGCTCAATTCCAACCGCGTCGTGCTGTTCATGAAAGGCCAGCCGAGCATGCCGCAGTGCGGCTTCTCCGCCAAGGCGGTGGGTGCGCTGAACGAACTGGGCGTCGACTTCGCCCACGTCAACGTGCTGGCCGACCAGGACATCCGCGAAGGCATCAAGGCCTACGGCGACTGGCCGACGATCCCGCAGCTGTACGTGGACGGCGAACTGGTCGGCGGCAGCGACATCATCCTGCAGATGGCCGGCAGCGGCGAGCTGAGCGAACTGCTCGGTGTGCAGGCGCCGGACCGCACCCCGCCCTCGATCACCATCACCGACGCCGCCGCGGACATGCTGCGCGGCGCGCTGGCCGATGCCCCGGGCGCGACCCTGGCGCTGGCGATCGATGCGCAGTTCCAGCCGAACTTCCAGCTGGCCCCGACCGACCCCAACGCCATCGCCGCCGAGTCCAACGGCCTGCGCGTGCAGTTCGACCTGGCCAGCGCGCGCCGCGCCGAAGGCATCACCATCGACTGGGTCGACGACCTGCGCGGCCGCGGCCTGGCGATCGACAACCCGAACGCGCCCAAGCCGGTGCAAGAGCTGAGCGTGCGCGACGCCGACGACCAGGTGCGCGCCGGCGGCCTGATCCTGGTGGACGTGCGCCCGCCGGAAGAGCGCGCGATCGCCTCGGTGAACGTGCCGTTCCGCACCCTGGACGGCGACCAGCGCGCGCAGCTGGAAGCGCTGCCGAAGGACACCGCATTGGCGTTCCTGTGCCACCACGGCGGGCGCAGCGCGCAGGCCTCCGAGCAGTTTCGCGCACTCGGCTTCAGCCGCGTGCACAACGTGGTCGGCGGCATCGATGCCTGGGCCAATGACGTGGACAGCAGCGTGGCCAAGTACTGAGCCAGCAGCACGCGATACAGCGACATCACGGCGGGCGATCCAGCGGGTCGCCCGCTTTTTTTGCGATACGGTTTTTGCGCTTCCGGGGAGGAAGCAAGCCATGGCACGCACACTGAAACGCTGGACCGCAGCACTGATCGGCCTCGCCGCCCTGCCTGCCGTCGCCGCACCAACCGCACCGGCGCCGCAGACGGTGATCTACGTCACCCCGGTCTCGGACGAGGCGAAGGTGATGAGCTATATCCCGGTGCGCGGCGCGCCGTCGGAAGAAGCCGAACTGGGCGCCTGGCGCGGGCTGAAAAAGCCGCTGCGGGTGTTCGACAAAGGCGCCGAGGACGGCATGGCGACGCCGCTGGCGTTCTCGGTCGACGACAACACTATGTGCGGCGGCGACCTGCGCGTGCGCCTGAAGACCGCGCATGGCGCCACCTTCGCGCACGATGCCCTGCTCGCCTCGTTCGACCTCAATCCCGGCCAGCGCTTCACCCGCCACGATCTGGATGCCACGCAGCGGCGTGCGCTGTTGCAGGTGGTCGGCAACGATCCGTCGGTGCGCAAGCGCCTGCCTGCCGCGGCGCTGAAGCGGCTGCTGGCGCATCTGGCCGCGGCGCCGGCCGACGAGAAGCCGGCACTGACCGTGATCGCCGATGCCAAGCAACCAGGGCACGACGTGGCGCTGGTCACCGCCAGCGTCTACGACCCGGCGCCGGCAGCGAACGCGGACGGCGCCTCACCCAAGCTGACCACCCTGCTGGCGGTGCTGGAACGCGGCGACAGCGGTTGGCGCATGCGCAAGATCCTCGCCGACTACGGCTGCGACGATTGCGAAGGGCGCAAGGACAACTATGCACTGCTGCAGTTCGCCGATCTCGATGCCGACGGCACGGTCGATTTCCTGATCCAGCACAGCGGCTACGAGACCTACGGGTTCTGGCTGCTGCACCTGGTCGATGGCCAATGGCGCAGCGACGACCTGGTCGGCGGCTGCTGAGCGCGAAAACGCTCGGCGCTGCACTGTAGGAGCGGCTTCAGCCGCGACAGACTCTCCGGATAAACCCTGTCGCGGCTGGAGCCGCTCCTACAACAGCGCAAACGTCGGCGCGCCCCTCAACCGGCGAAACCGCCCTCGTCCAGGAACCGCTGCTCGTCCTGCGTGCTCTCCCGCCCCAGCGCCGCATTGCGATGCGGGAAGCGGCCGAAGCGCTGGATGATGTCCTCGTGCTGCGTGGCCCACTGCAGGCTGTCGGCATCGCCGAGCGCGCTGAACAGCTCCACCGCCTCGCGCTGCAGGCCCGGATCCTCGGCGTGTTCGTACGGCAGGTAGAAGAACATGCGCAACCCCGGCTCGACCTGCTGGTCGAAGCCGGCCGCCAACGCCCATTGCGCGTAGCGCCGCGCCAGGCCATCGGTGGCGTAGGCGTGCGCGCTGCCGCGGAAGGCGTTGCGCGGCACCTGGTCGAGCAACAGCAGCAGCGCCAGCGCTCCCTCGGCGCTGCCCATCCACGCCGCGTACTCGTCCCGCGCCGCGGCGTGATGCGCGTCCAGCAAATTCTGGCGGACGTTCGCATCGAACGAGTCGTTGGCGGCGAACCAGCGTTCGCGGCCGGCGCTGCGCCAGAACTCCACGACATCGCAGGGCAGGATCTCGGTCATCGCATTTCCATCGGTCGGCAATCGGCCTCTATACCCGATCCGGCGTCGGCATGCGGTGTGCGCCGCGGTGGCGCCGGCGCGCGGCGGCCGCCGCCCGCACTTGGCAAGCGCGCCGGCTCGGGCTAGCGTGCGCAAGCGGCGCCAACGCTGCAGCCAAACATCCGGGGAAAATCTGATGCGTCATCTGTTGCTCGCCTGCCTGGGCGTGGCGCTGTGCGGCCCTGCCGCGGCCGCCTCGCGCTTCGTCGAAGACCCTTACCCCAGCACCTACCGGCCGCTGGCCTCCACGCCGGTGCTGATCGAACACGCCACCGTGCTCACCGGCACCGGCGAGCGCCTGGACGATGCCGACGTGCTGCTGCAGGACGGCCGCGTGCAGGCGGTGGGCCGCGCGCTCGCCGCCCCGGCCAACGTCACCCGCATCGACGGCCACGGCAAGTGGGTCACGCCCGGCATCATCGACGTGCACTCGCACCTGGGCGTGTACGCCAGCCCTGGCGTCAGCGCGCACAGCGACGGCAACGAGATGACCGCGCCGGTGACGCCCAACGTCTGGGCCGAGCATTCGATCTGGCCGCAGGATCCGGGCTTCGGCACCGCGCTGGCCGGCGGCGTCACCTCGCTGCAGGTGCTGCCCGGATCGGCCAACCTGGTCGGCGGCCGCGGCGTGACCCTGAAGAACGTGCCGGCCACCACCTACCAGGCGATGAAGTTCCCCGGCGCGCCGTGGGGCCTGAAGATGGCCTGCGGCGAGAACCCCAAGCGCGTGTATGGCGAGAAAGGCGGCCCGGCCACGCGCATGGGCAACGTGGCCGGCTACCGCGCCGCGTTCATCGACGCCAGCGAATACCTGCGCAAGAACGCGCCGAAGAAGAAGGCGCCGGAAAAGCGCCATTGGTGGAGCCGCGGCGCCGGCGACAACGACAGTTCCGGCGACAGCGGCGGCAAGCGCGACCTGAAGCTGGACACCCTGGCCGGCGCGATCAACGGCGACATCCGCGTGCACATCCACTGCTACCGCGCCGACGAGATGACCACCATGCTCGACCTGGCCAAGGAATTCGGCTTCAAGATCGCCGCCTTCCACCACGGCGTGGAGGCCTACAAGATCGCCGACCGGCTGGCCCAGGAAAACGTCTGCGGCGCGCTGTGGGCGGACTGGTGGGGCTTCAAGATGGAGGCCTTCGACGGCATCCAGGAGAACATCGCGCTGGTCGATCGCCCGGCCAACGGCTGCGCCATCGTGCATTCGGATTCGGAGGAAGGCATCCAGCGGCTCAACCAGGAAGCGGCCAAGGCGATGGCCGCCGGGCGCCGTGCCGGCATCGCCATCGCACCCGAGCGCGCGATCCGCTGGCTGACCAGCAATCCGGCCAAGGCGCTGGGCATCGAAAAGCAGACCGGCTCGCTGGAGCCGGGCAAGATGGCCGACGTGGTGGTGTGGAACGGCAGCCCGTTCAGTTCCTACGCGCTGGCCGAGAAGGTCTACATCGACGGCGCGCAGGTCTACGACCGCGCCGACCGCCGCCTGCAACCCACTTCCGACTTCATGCTCGGCCAGGAGGCTGCCCCATGAGCCGCTCCGCTCCGCCCTCGCGCCGTCTGGCGCAACGCCTGCTCATCGCGGCCTGTCTGACCCTGGGCAGCGCGCCCGCGTTCGCCCAGGACGTGCTGATCCGCGGCGCCACCGTGCATACCGCCAGCGCCCGCGGCACCCTGCAGAACGCCGACGTGCTGGTCCAGGGCGGCACCATCCGCGCGGTCGGCAGCGGCTTGTCGGCACCGGCCGGGGTCGCGGTGATCGAGGCCAAGGGCCGCCCGCTGACTCCCGCGCTGTTCGGCGGCATCACCGAGATCGGCATCGAGGAAGTGTCCGGCGAGTCCTCCACTGTGGACAGCGCGCTGAGCCTGCCGCACGACCAGCCGATGCGCCCGGAGTTCGACGTGACCCTGGCCTACAACCCGGATTCGGTGCTGATCCCGGTCGCGCGCGTGGAGGGCATCGGCTTCACCGCGCTCGGCGCCAACAGCGGCGGCGCCTTCATCGCCGGCCAGGGCGCGGTGATGCGCCTGGACGGCGGCGCCGACCCGATCGGCCCGCGCGCGCTGTACGTGCGCCTGGGCAGCGACGCGCTGGAACTGAGCGGCAAGTCGCGCGCCGCGCAGTGGATGCTGCTCGACCAGTTGGTGGCCGAAGCGCGCGGACGCATGCCGGCCGACTCGCCGCATGCCTTGCTGACCCCGGCCGGGCGCGCCGTGCTGGCCAGGTACCTGGCCGGCCAGGGACGCATCGTGGTGGCGGTGAACCGCGCCGCCGACATCCGCCAGCTGCTGCGCTGGGCGCAACGCGAGAAGGTGCGCATCGCCATCGCCGGCGGCGACGAGGCGTGGAAGCTGGCGCCGGAACTGGCCAGGGCGCAGGTGCCGGTGTTCGTCAACGCACTGGACGACCTGCCGGCCAGCTTCGACCAGATCGGCGCCACCCTGGAGAACGCCGCGCGCCTGCACGCGGCCGGCGTCGCGGTGAGCTTCACCCAGGGCGGCGACGGCTCGCACAACGCGCGCAAGCAGCGCCAGCTGGCCGGCAACGCGGTGGCGCACGGCCTGCCCTGGGAAGACGGCCTGGCCGGCCTGACCCGGGTCCCGGCCGAGGCGCTGGGCGTGGGCGACAGGCTGGGCAGCATCGCCCCCGGCAAGCTCGCCGACCTGGTGCTGTGGGAAGGCGATCCGCTGGACGTGGCCCACTACGCCGAGCAGGTCTGGCTGGGCGGCCGCGCGATGCCGATGCGTTCACGCCAGACCGAACTGCGCGACCGCTACATGAAGCAGGCCGGCGCGCTGCCGCGGGCGTATACGCAGTAGCGCGCGAGCGGTACAGGCGGTGCGTGCCGCGACGCATGACGTCGCGACACGCAGCGTGGCCCGGCTGCTGCTCTGCAAGCGTCCGCGGTTCCGCCGCGACGACAAGTGCGGCGCTCCGGTCCGCTCCGCTTGCCGCGCTGGCGCCGGCTATTGCCGGCGCGCCAGCATCGATGCCGGAAATGTCCCGCCATGGCGGCGACGGCCCGGCCTGGCCGTCGCTGCGGCGCGCAACTCAATGCGCGTCGATGGTCGCGCTGACCTTGGCCCAGCCGTTGCCGCGCACCACCTCGAAGCCGGCCTCGACCACGTGCAGGTACAGCGCGTTGCTGTAGCGGCCGTCCTTGCTGCGGTTGGCCTGCAGCCAGTTCAGGAACGGCTTGACGTCGACGTTGAGGTTGCCGCTGGTAGGCAGGTTGGGCTGGCCGGCGGTGCCGTGCGGGATGAACGTGTAGACGTAGTAGCCGGCGGCGCTGTTGTTGCCTTCCCACAGGTCGAAGGTATAGCCGCCGGCGCTGATCACGTTGCTGGCGCTGAGCGTGCCGATCGGCCAGGAGTTGTGCCCGCCCCAGATCATCACTTCCAGCTGCGGCACGCCCTTGCTGGTGTCGTGGCGGAAGAACAGGTCGTAGGCGAAATCGCCGCCCAGGTTGCTGCCGCCGGCGCTGTAGTTGAACTTGACCGGGATCGTGCTCAGCGACGACACCTGCCGCGGGAACAAGGTATCGCTGGTCGGGTTCCAGTCGTAGTGCCAGCCGCGCACGATCGCCGGATACCCGTACAGACTGGAGTTGGCGAAATTGAAGGTGACCCTCAGCTCCGGCGTGCTGCCGGTGCCGAAGGTGCCCTGGATGCCATTGTTGGGATCGTTGAAATTGTTGACCCACGCATAGTGGTTGCCGAAGATCTTGTAAGGCCCGGCCAGGGCCAACGGCGCGGCCGCCAGGCACGACACGGCGAACAACGCCTGCAGCAGGCGCCGGCGCAAGCGCGCGCGTGGCACGGCATCGCGCAGCTGCGGTGCGGCGATCGGAGCGATCTGGACATCATGCATGTTCGGTTTCTCCCAGGAGGTCGGCAGGCACGGCAGCGGAGGTGCTGTCGCGGCGGACGCTAGCAAGCCCCGCGCGGCGCGAGCTATGCGAAGAACGTCAAGCGGCATGCGCTGCGGCAATAGCGCCACGCGATCGAGGCGTACAGCGTGCGCACGTTCCCAGTTCCCACACGCCGTCGAGATCGGCGGCAACGCATTGTCTACCGCAGCGTCCAGCGTGCCGGTTGCAACACGTGCACGAACGCGGCATGCGCCGCAGTGCAACACGCTGCGCCGCATGCCGGCAGGCGAGTAAGCTGGCGCATCCCCGACCGGAGCCCGCTCATGCGCCTGCGCTGGTATTTCGATTTCGTTTCGCCGTTTTCCTATCTGCATTGGCACAAGCTCAAGGCGCTGCCCGAGTTCGCGCGGATCGAACCGGTGCCGATCGTGTTCGGCGCGGTGCTGCAGCATCTGCACACGCGCGGACCGGCGGAGATTCCGCACAAACGCAGCTTCACCTACCAGTTCGTGCAGTGGCAGGCGCAGCAGGAAAGCGTGCCGCTGCGGTTTCCGCCGGCGCATCCGTTCAACCCGCTGGCCGCGCTGCGGCTGTGCATCGCCGCCGGCAGCACGCCGCAGGCGATCGACGCGCTGTTCGATTGGCTGTGGCGCGACGGCCACGCCGGCGACGATGCTGCAGCACTGGCGCCGGTGGCGCAGGCGCTGGGCATCGCCGATGCGGCCGCCGCCGTCGGCGATCCGCAGGTCAAGGCGCAGTTGCGCGCCAATACCGAACAGGCCATCGCCGCCGGCGTGTTCGGCGTGCCGACGCTGCAGATCGGCGAGACCTTGCTCTGGGGCAACGATGCGCACCCGCTGATGCAGGCGCTGCTGGCCGATCCGCAGCTGCTGCAGCGCGGCGAGATGGCGCGCCTGGCGGCGCTGCCGGTCGCCGTGCAGCGCGGCGGCTGAGCCGGCCGCGACGTCGCCAGGCGTCTGCGCTAACCTAGCCGGTACTGACGAGGCGCAACGCCGGAGGGGGCCAGATGCGTATCGGGATCGTGGTGGATTCTGCCTGCGACTTGCCGCAGGACTACATCGCAGACAACAACATCGTGTTGCTGCCGATCAGCGTGCGCATCGGCGAGGCGGTGCTGGCCGACCATCGCGACGAGGAAGCCACGCTCAGCTTCCTGCATGCGCACGTGGCCGAGCACGGTGCCGAAGCGGAGACCATTCCGTTCAGCGTCGCGCAGATCCGTGAGCTGTTCCTGAGCCGGCTGGTGATCGACTACGACCACGTGTTCTGCATGACCATCACCAAGACCCGCAGCCCGATCCACCAGCATGCGCTGCAGGCCAGCTTCGCCATCCTCAACGAATACAAGCCGATCCGCCAGGCCGCCGGGCATACCTCGCCGTTCGCGCTGCGGGTGATCGACACGCAGAACCTGTTCGCCGCGCAGGCGGTGACCGCGGTGGAAGCGGTGCGGTTGCGCGCGGCCGGGGCCAGCGTGCAGGCGATCCGCGAACGGCTGGAGGAACTGGCCGGCAACGTGCACGGCTACATGATCACCCGCGACCTGTACTACATGCGCGCCCGCGCGCGCAGCAAGGGCGACCGCAGCGTCGGCCTGATCAGCGCCGCGCTCGGCACCGCGCTGGACATCAAGCCGGTGCTGCACGGCTATCGCGGCGACACCGCGCCGGTGGCCAAGATCAAGGGCTTCGACGCCGCGGTGCAGAAGCTGTTCGAGTTCGTCGGCAAGCGCGTCGCCGCCGGACTGATGACGCCGACGCTGTGCCTGAGCTACGGCGGCGAGCTGAGCGAACTGCGCGCCCTGCCCGGCTACGCGGCGCTGCGCCAGGTCTGCGCGGCGCACGCGGTGGAAGTGCTGGAAAGCGTGATGAGCCTGACCGGCATGGTCAACGTCGGCAAGGGCGCACTCACCCTGGGTTTCGCCGATGGGCCGCATGCGTTCGCCTAGGCATTGGGGGCGAAGCTTGTTGCTTGTTGTAGGAGCGGCTTCAGCCGCGACAGGTTCTATCCGCAGCTTGTCGCGGCTGAAGCCGCTCCTACAACGTCTCCGGTGTAGACAGCCCACTCACGACGCCGCCTGCTAGGCTGCGCCGCATCGCTCCACAGAGGAACCGCCATGGCCGTGACCTACTCGATCAGCTTGCCCGACCCCGCCCGCGCGCGCGGCAGCGAACCCTCGCTCAGCTTCAGCGCCAACGGCGCCGACGCCTTCGCCGAGCAGTTGCAGCAGGCCTTGAGCAGCCCGGCCTGGTTCGAGCGCTGGCGCGCGCTGCAGCCGGAACCGGACGACGTGGATCCGTCACTGGGTGTGGTCGATCCGGCCGCCACGGTCAGCGGCAAGCAGGACGACCTGCGCATCGACCTGGTCGCCACCACCAGCATTCCCGGCGACATCCTCAAGCAACGCATGCGCCTGCTCGCCGGCAGCGGCTGGGAATTGCGCAACGTGCGTTGAGCGCGTCGCCGCATGCCCGCGACGACGTGGATCGGATAGATCAGCCTTGGTGCAGGCGATGACACCTGTGGGAGCGACTTCAGTCGCGACAGGCCTTGCTGAAAAAGTCTGTCGCGGCTGAAGCCGCTCCTACAACGCTTCGCCGACTGCAATGAGCATCTAGGGCACTACGCCGCCTGCCGCCGCGCCTACAGTGCGCTGCGGCCAACGCCATTTCAGGTTCACCGCCAGTGTGCCGAGCACGATCAGCGCCAGGCCCAGCCATTGCACCGGCACCAGCCGGTGGCCGTACAGCAGGAAGTCCAGCAGCAAGGTGACCAGCGGGTACACGAACGCCAGGATCGCGATCGTCGCCACGTGCAAGTTCCGGTAGGACGAGTAGAACAGCACGTAGACGATGCCGCTGTGGATCACCCCCAAGCCGGCCAGCCACAGCCAGTGCATGCCCGGATGCAGTGCGCTGCCGCTGGAAAATCCCGCCAGCAGCAGCGTGCCTACCCAGCACTGCACCGTCACCACCGCCAGCGGCCGCTCGCGGCTAATGCGCCGCGACATCAACAGCGACGCGCCGCACAGCAGCGCCGCCAGCAAGGTCAGCGCGATGCCGAGCAGGTAGCCGCGATCGGCGGTATGCCACAGCCGCGCCGGATCCGCCGAACAGGCCACGCCGACGAAGGCCAGCAGCGTCCAGCCCAGGTCGCTGCGGCGCGTGCGCTCGCCTTGCAGCATCGCGGCCAGGATCAGCATCACGAACGGAAACACGTGATAGACCATCGTCGCCACGCCGATCGACGAGCGCGCCATGCCGGCGAACAGCGCCACCCAGTTCAGCACCAGCAGCACACCGCTGATCGCGGCGTCGCGCAGCAGCCGGCGCTCGCGCCACAGCCCGCGCAGCTGGCCGCCGAGCAGCCCGCACACAGTGAGGAACAACGCGCCGAACAGGCAGCGGTAGAACACCGCGGTCACCGGGTCCTGCCCGCTCTCGTGCACGAACACGCCGACCGAGCCGATCAGCACTTCGGCCAGCAACAACTGCCACAGCGCGCGCCGCGTGGCGCCGGCGGGAACGGCGACGGCCGCGCTCACAAGGCGATCGTCCCGTGCAGGTACTGCACCGCGCTGCCGCGGACATACACGTACTGCGCCTCGACCCGGCACCCGAGCTCGCCGCCACGCGCCGAGGCCTGCAGCGCGGTCAGCTGCGCCTTGCCCAGCGCCTGCGCCCACAACGGCGCCAGCGCGGCATGGATGGAGCCGGTCACCGGGTCCTCGGCACCGCCATTGGCCGGCCAGAAATAGCGCGACACGAAATCGTGGCCGCTGCCGGGCGCAGTCACCGTGACATCGCGCGGCGCCAGCGCCAGCATTCGCGCCAGATCCGGCACCACCTCGCGCACCTGGCGCTCGTCCGCGTACACCGCGATGTATGCCTGCCGGTTTGCGTAGACCGCCTGCGGCGCGATCGACAAGGCGTCGAGCAAGGCCTGCGGTACCGACGCCAACAGGGCCGGCGCCTGATTCGGAAAGCGCATCTCGAAGCTGCCGTCGGCGAGCCGCTCCACACCGAGTTCGCCGACCGCGGCCGCCCGCAAGCGCAGCGGGAACGGGGCGAGTTGCTGGGTGGCGATCACGAACGCACTGGCCAGCGTCGCATGGCCGCAGAAACCGACTTCCTTCAGCGGCGAGAACCAGCGGATCGCGAACACGCCATCGGCATCGCGCACGAAGAACGCGGTCTCCGACAGGTTGTTCTCGCTGGCGATGGCCTGCATCAGCGCATCCGGCAGCCAGGCCTGCAGCGGCACCACCGCGGCGGGATTGCCCTTGAAGCGGACCGTGGTGAAGGCATCGACGATGAACACGGAAAGCGGCATGGCCGGCCTCGCAAGGAATGAAGAAACGCCGACGCGGTGGCCGGCACAGGACCAGTCTGCAGCGCAGCACCCGACCGGTACAGATTCAGATACGCTGTAAATGGACCGATACAGATGAGGCGCCCGCATGCTCTTGTACGAATCGCTCGCCCTGCAGCTGCGCGAGCAGATAGCGCGCGGCACGCTGCGCGCCGGCGAGCGCCTGCCGTCGATCCGGCAACTGGCCGCCAACCACGGCATCAGCACCGCCACCGCGGTGCAGGCCTGCCTGCAGCTGGAACGCGAAGGACGGGTGCAGGCGCGGCCGCGCTCGGGCTATTTCGTACGCACTGCAACGGAGTCATTGCCGCCGCTGCCGCCGCCGATTCGGCGGCGCACCCCGGGCATGGTCGACAACCCGGCGCTGCAAGGCGTGCTCGACATGCTCGCGCGCTCCGACCTGGTCCCGCTGCACACCGCCACTCCGGCGCCGGCGCTGCTGCCGGCCGCACACCTCGCCGCCGCGCTGGCGCGGCAGCTGCGCCGCCATCGCACGGTCGCACTCGACTACGCACCGCCGCAAGGCCACGCCGCGCTGCGCCGGCAGATCGCGCAGCGCTACGCGCACTGCGCCACCACGGTGGCGGCGGACGAAGTGGTGGTGACCGCCGGCGCGATGGAGGCGATCAGCCTGGCGCTGCGCACGCTGACCGCACCCGGCGACGTGGTGCTGGTGGAAACGCCGACCTACCACGGCATCCTGCAGGCGGTCGCGGCGCTACGGTTGAAGGTGCTGGAAGTGCCCACCCGCGCCGGCCACGGCATCGACGCCGCGCGCCTGGACGCGCTGCTGCAACGCACCCCGGCGCGCGCGGCGGTGCTGGTGCCCAACTTCAACAATCCGCTCGGTAGCCTCACCCCCGACAGCGCCAAGCGCGCCCTGCTCGACAGCTGCGCACGCCACGGCACGGTGGTGATCGAGGACGACATCTACGGCGAGCTGGATTGGTCCGGGCAGCGCCCGCGTCCGCTGCGCCACTTCGATACGCACGGCAACGTGATCACCTGCGGCTCGTTCTCCAAGGTGCTGGCGCCGGGCCTGCGCGTGGGCTGGTTGCTCGGCGGCGAATGGACCGACGCGCTGGTCCGCGCCAAGTACTTCTCCACCGTCGGCGGCGCCAGCCTGCCGCAGCTGGCGCTGGCCGACTACCTGGCGCAGCACGACCTGGAACGGCACCTGCGCAAGCTGCGCCGCACCCTCGCCGACAACGGCCAGCGCCTGCGCGAGGCGATCGTGCGGCATTGGCCGGCCGGTACCCGGGTCGGCGATCCCGCCGGCGGGCTGTCGCTGTGGCTGCAACTGGCCGACGGCGGCAGCGGCCAGGCCTTGTTCGAGGCGGCGCTGGCCGCAGGTATCGGCACTTCGCCCGGGCACCTGTATTCCAGCCGCGGCGACTACGCCGACCACCTGCGCCTGACCTGCGGCCAGCCGTGGAGCGAGACCCTGGAAAGCGCGATGCGGCGGCTGGGCAAGCTGGCCGCGCGGCTGCCGCACTGAGGCGTCGGCCGGTCGCCGGTCGCCAAGCTGCCAGTTAGCGCGATTGGAGGCCGCCGTGCGTACGGCGCGCAGGGTCATCGTGCCGAAGATCGCATTGGAGTACCGAAGATGGCGCACCCTACGGCGGCGGCCGCCATTGAATAGACGCCATCGCCACCGCGGCAAACACGCGAGGCGCTCGAACGACGCGGCGTTTTTCTCGTCCCGTCGCAAGCAGCCAAACCTGTCGCCGCGAGACTCACCTGCCGCGACCCATCCAATCGTGACCAGCGCCATTCCCAGGCCTGGCGACAGCCAGGAGAGCGGTGCTGCGAATCCGCATCGATCCGCTCCGCCTCGCTACACCGTCGCCGCGCCGATCGCCAGCGCCGCGCAAGCGCCGAACAAGGTACAGGCGAGCATGGCCAGCGCGCTGAGCGGACTGCGCCAGCGCTGCCGCGAGAACAACGATGCAGGTTTTCGGCAAGCGAGCATGACGCGACTCCAGTCCCTGACGACACGATGGCGAAGGCCGAGGAATCTAGCGTCGCGCCGTCTCAGCCGACGCGACGGCAATCGCACAACCGCGCATTGGACGATGCGTCGTGTATTTGTTTACGAGCGGCGCCGCTACCCGAGTGGAATCGACATGCAACTGCCATTGCGCCGTCATCGTGCGGAAGCGATCGCGATGGTCCGGTGGTGGCGGGAGCCGGCCAGTGCCGGCATGCCAGCGGCACCGCAACACGGTGCCAGCGCAGTTCTCTATCTACTTACAGGCAATGCAACCTTGTAGGAGCGACTTCAGTCGCGACGGGCCTTACCGGGTAGAGCCCGTCGCGACTGAAGTCGCTCCCACAATGATGCCCGGCATGCATCTCGCCATCGCCTCCAACGCGGAGCACGCTGCACTGGCGCATGCAACCGCCGGCGCCCGGCACGCCCGTGCGCCGCCGCAACGCGCACTCAACCCTGCAGCGCGCGCGCGTGATGGGCGATGTGCTCGCCGATGAAGCTGCCGATGAAGTAGTAGCTGTGGTCGTAGCCGGGCTGCACGCGCAGCGTCAGCGGGTAGCCGGCGGCATCGGCCGCGGCCTGCAGCAACTGCGGCTGCAACTGCTTGTCGAGGAACTCGTCGCCGCCGCCCTGGTCGATCAGCAACGGCAGGCGCTCGCTGGCCTCGGCGATGAGCGCGGTGGCGTCGTAGGCCTTCCAGCTGGCGCGGTCGTCGCCGAGATACGCCGAAAATGCCTTCTCGCCCCACGGCACCTGCGACGGCGCCACGATCGGCGAGAACGCCGACACGCTGCGATAGCGGCCCGGATTCTTCAGCGCGATTACCAGTGCGCCGTGGCCGCCCATCGAGTGGCCGCTGATCGCGCGCCGCCCGTTGTGCGGGAACTGCGCCTCGATCAACGCGGGCAGCTCCTGCACTATGTAGTCGTACATGCGGTAGTGCTTGGCCCACGGCTCGCGGGTGGCGTTGACGTAGAAACCGGCGCCCTTGCCCAGGTCGTAGCCTTCGGCATCGGCGACGTCGTCGCCGCGCGGGCTGGTGTCCGGCGCGACCAGGATCACCCCGTGCTCGGCGGCGTAGCGCTGCGCGCCGGCCTTGGTGATGAAATTCTGCTCGGTACAGGTGAGCCCGCTGAGCCAGTACAGCACCGGCAGCGTGGCGTGTTCGGCCTGCGGCGGCAGGTACACGGCCACGTTCATCGTGCAGCCGAGCACGGCCGAGTCGTGGCGATAGACGTCCTGCCAGCCGCCGCAGCAGGCATGGTGTTCGATGCGTTCCATGAAAGGGATCCCGAAGAGGGGGGAGGCGGCCGGGCAAACGCCGGCCGCCTCCGGAGACGCCGCCGCAACGCGCCGCCAGGGCGGCACGCCGCGGGAAGCGACAGGCTTTACTGCAGCACGCCGTTCTTGCGCGCGACGTGGGTGGAGATCGCGTCCATCAACGCCGGCGACAGGCAGTCGTACGGCTCCAACTTCAGCTCGCGCAGCCGGCTGCGCACGCCGTCCATCGCTTCCGGGCGGGTGCCGCTCTCGATGATCGAGGACACGAACGCCGCAAAGCCCGGCGCCGACCAACCCTGCTGCGGCGACAGCTCGGTATGCACGAAGTCCAGGCCATAGAACGGATGCTCGGTGTTCTCGATGCGCCCGTACAGGTGCACGCCGCAGCCGGTGCAGGCATGGCGCCGGATCGTCGCGCTGTCGTCGACGACCTTCAGCTTCTCTTCGTGCGCGGTGACCTTGACCTTGTCGCGGCCCACCACCGCCACCACCGAGAAGGTCGCCCCTTTCGGCTTCCAGCACTTGGTGCAGCCGCAGGCGTGGTTGTGCGCGGTCTGCGCTCCCACGTCCACGGTGACCTTGTCGCTGGCGCAGTGGCATTCCAGCGTGCCGCCCTGGAAATTCTCTGCGCCTGCGCGCACACCACCGTCCACCGACGGATGAATCGTTACGGTACTCATCATGCCCCTCCCGGGTTTGTCGCGTACCTGCATGCGCGGAATCGGCCGCGCGCCGGACTGACCGTCAGGTCAGAAATGGATCACGGTGCGGATCGACTTGCCTTCGTGCATCAGGTGGAAGGCTTCGTTGATCTCTTCCAGCGGCATGGTGTGGGTGATGAACGGATCCAGATCGATCTCGCCATGCATCGCCTGCTCCACCATGCCCGGCAATTGGGTGCGGCCCTTGACGCCGCCGAACGCGCTGCCGCGCCACACGCGGCCGGTGACCAGCTGGAACGGACGCGTGCTGATCTCCTGGCCGGCGCCGGCCACGCCGATGATGACGCTCTCGCCCCAGCCCTTGTGGCAGCACTCCAGCGCCGAACGCATCACGTGCACGTTGCCGATGCACTCGAAGCTGAAATCCACGCCGCCGTCGGTCAGCTCGACGATGACTTCCTGGATCGGCTTGTCGTAGTCCTTCGGGTTGATGCAATCGGTGGCGCCCATGCTGCGCGCCAGATCGAACTTGCCCGGGTTGGTGTCGATGGCCAGGATGCGCCCGGCCTTGGCCTGCACCGCACCCTGGATCACCGCCAGGCCGATGCCGCCCAGGCCGAACACGGCCACCGAGTCGCCCGGCTTGACCTTGGCGGTGTTGTGCACCGCGCCGATACCGGTGGTGACGCCGCAGCCGAGCAGGCACACCTTCTCCAGCGGCGCCTCCGGGTTCACCACCGCCAGCGAGATCTCCGGCACCACGGTGTATTCGCTGAAGGTGCTGCAGCCCATGTAGTGGAAGATCGGCTGGCCGTTGTAGGAGAAGCGGGTGGTGCCGTCGGGCATCAGGCCCTTGCCCTGGGTGGCGCGCACGGCCTGGCACAGGTTGGTCTTGCCCGACAGGCAGAACTTGCACTTGCGGCATTCGGCCGTGTACAGCGGGATCACGTGGTCGCCGACCTTGACGCTGGTCACGCCCTCGCCGATCGCCTCGACGATGCCGCCGCCTTCATGGCCAAGCACGGCGGGAAAGATGCCTTCCGGATCGTCGCCGGACAGCGTGAACGCATCGGTATGGCAGACGCCGGTGTGGGTGATGCGGACCAGCACCTCGCCCTGGCGCGGCGGTTCGACGTCGATCTCCACGATCTGCAGCGGCTGGCCGGCTTCGAAAGCGACGGCGGCACGGGATTTCATGAGGTTTCTCCTGGAAGAACGGGTTGGGTCGTGGGGTTCGGGATCACTTGAGGTAGGAACGGACCAGCATGCCCATCTCGCGCACGCGCGCGGCGCGCTGCGTGTCCGAGGCGGCGGCGTGGCCGAATTCTTCGCGGATATGCGCCTGCATCACTTCCGACATCAGGCCGTTGACCGCGCCGCGGATCGCGGCGATCTGCTGCAGCACCGCGGCGCAATCGGCGCCGCCTTCCAGCGCGCGCTCCAGCGCCTCGGTCTGTCCGCGCACGCGGCGGATGCGGGCCAGGACGCGTTTCTTCTCGTGGGGCGTATGCGGCATGCGGGACCTGGGAACTATACTGGGGGACAGTATATTCCCCTGCCCGAAAAAGAAAACGCCCCCGCCGTCCCGGATCGGGACGACGCGGGCATGCGGCACCGGGCCGCAGGACTCAGCGTTGGGCAGGCGGCGCGGCCGGGGAAGGCGCGGCGCCGTCCTGCGGCGGCCCGCGCCACGGTGGCGGGGCCACGCCCTTGCCGCGCAGGCAGGCGTCGAGCTTGGCGAAATTGGCGCGCATCGCCGGGTCCTGCTTGGGGCCTGGCGCCCGCGTGGCCGCAGCGGCCGGGGCGTCGTCCGCGCCGGCAGCGGCCGGCGGCGGACCCGGCGGACGTCCATGCGGCGGCAGCGGCAGCCCGAGCTCGCGCGCACAGGACTGCACCGCGGCCTCGAACGCCGGGTCGCGCGGCGGCGGCTGATCGTGGTCCGGTTCCCCGTCCACTCCGTGACCGGGGCCGTGATGCGGCCCGCCATCCGGCGGCGGCGGCTGCGCGGCGGGGCCACCGACACAGACGGTGACACAGCCGCTCAGCGCGGCACTCAACGCTAGGGTCAGCGCCCCTTTGGCGACTCGATGCGATGTCATGCTAGGCATGCCTCCTCCTGATGGCGGGGTGGTGAAAATAAGCAATGGACGCGGTGCGCCGACGGCGCCGCGCCCGCTCCCCGCGACACGCTCGCCAATGCATCCACGTACGGCATCGTTTCATGCCGATATCGCGTGCCGTTGTCGCCGCGCGACACGTGGGAAAGCGCGCTTGCCGAGCACGGCGCACGCAGCGCAGCGCCGCTCGGCCGCCGACTGCGGCGCAACCGCAGACACTGCGCCGGCGTCGGAAAGCTCATGGCAGCGACGCGCCGCATCGGCCGCCTTGGCAGGCGCCGACTCGGTCAGCACCCCGGCCTGGAAGCGCGCCGCGAAAGCCGCGTCGTTATGGCAGAAATAGCGGTGCGCGATCGAGGCGCGCGGCAATGCCGACGCCCGCTGACGCCCGCTGACGCCGGCTTGATGCCGCCATGGTCGGCTGCGAGGCACCGGCGCGTCAGCGTTTTGTGTCAACGCATGGCTGAATACGACACAAACCCGCCATGAGGCCACCGTCGCCACTCCCTATCATGGCGCCGCGATCATGCGCCCGCTTGCTTCCGGCAGCGACGGCCTGCCCGCACCAGTTACCGGCGGCAGCGGCCGCGTCTAGACTGGCTGTACTCCGAGCGGCCGCCCTTCAAGACCATGGATATGCAATCCTTCATTCTGGTAGTCGACGACGACCCCGATCTGCGCCGGCTCATCAGCGAGTTCCTGCAAGAGCACGGCTACCAGGTGGAAGCTGCCGAGAATGTCGCGGACATGCGCCGGCTGATGGCGATACGCCAGCCCGACCTGGTGATCCTGGACGTGATGATGCCCGGCGAAGACGGCCTCAGCGCCGCCCGGCAGCTGGCCAGCGAGCGCGGTGCGCCGGCGGTGATCATGCTCAGCGCGCTGGGCAGCGACACCGACCGCATCATCGGCCTGGAAGTGGGCGCCGACGACTATCTGGCCAAGCCATGCAATCCGCGCGAACTGCTGGCGCGGGTGCGCGCGCTGCTGCGCCGCAGCCAAGCGGCATCACTGCCGCCGGAAGCGCGCGGCAACGTCTACGAATTCGCTGGCTGGCGGCTGGACGTGATCCGCCGCGACCTGCGCGATCCCACCGGCATCTTCATCAACCTCTCCGACGGCGAATTCGCCCTGCTGCGCACCTTCGTCGAGCATCCGCAGCGGGTGCTCAGCCGCGACCAGTTGCTCGACTACGCGCGCGGCCGCGACACCGAAGTCTACGACCGCGCCATCGACAGCCAGATCAGCCGCCTGCGGCGCAAGATCAACGAACGCGTGCAGACCGAACTGATCCGCACCGTGCGCAACGAGGGCTACATGCTGCTGCCGAGCGTCGCCCGGCTATGAGCGCGCCCAAGCAGCGGGGCCGCCGCGGCGTCTCGATCTTCGCCCGCACCTTCCTGCTGCTGCTGGCCGCCCTGCTGACCGCACAGCTGATCGGCATCGCCCTGCTGGTGCTGCGCACGCCGGTCTACGAGATGCCGGTGCACCCGCCGGAAGTGATCGCGCTGCTGACCACCAAGATGCCGGCCGGCACGCAGACGTTGAAGGTGCACGACTCCAGGCAGGCGCCGCTGCCGGCGCCGGGACAGGTGCGCGACCGCTTCGCCGAGTTCATGCTCACCAATTGGCTGGACGTGGCGCCGGAGCGGGTGCGCTTCTACCGCAGCAGCGACGAGAAGCTGCCCAACCCGAATTTCTCGCCGCAAGACGGCAATCGCCTGCGCTCGCGCTCCGGACCGCCCGGCGACGCGCGCTTCCTGCACGATGGCCCGCCGCCGTTCGCCGATCCCGGCGCGCCGCCGCAGGCGTCCTTCGACAGCGCAGCCGACGCGCAACAGCCGCCACCGGCACCACCGGGCGAAGCCAATCCTTCCGCGTTCGGAACCGCGATGCGCGCGGCAGGCTCGCGCTGGCGCGAGCGCGGGCTGGCCCCGGCGTCGCCGCTGCTGGGCGGCTTCACCGCCGCACTGCAGCAGCCCGACGGCCGCTGGCGCAGCGTGGTATCGCCGCCGCGACGCTTCTCCACCGCGTTCAAGACCCAGGTCGCGCTGCTGTTCGTCGCCGGCCTGCTGGCGATGCTGCCGCTGGCGTGGTGGTTCTCGCGCGCGTTGGCCGCACCGATCAAGCGCTTCGCCGAAGCCGCCGACCGGCTCGGCCGCAATCCCGATGCGGAGCCGCTGCAGCGCAGCGGCCCCAGCGAAATCGTGCAGGCCGCTGACTCGTTCAACGCCATGCAGGCGCGCCTGAACCGCCTGATCAACGAGCGCACGCACATGGTCGCGGCGATCGCCCACGACCTGCGCACCCCGCTGGCGCGCCTGGCGTTCCGCCTGGAAGGCCTGCAGCCGCCGCTGCGCGACAAGACCATCGCCGACATCGACGAGATGAAGGCGATGATCTCCGCCGCGCTGGACTTCATCCACAACGACAGCCGCCGCGGCACCCGCGCACCGCTGGATTTCCGCCTGTTGGTGGAGAGCGTGGTCGACGATGCCAGCGACACCGGCGCCGAGGCGAGCTTCGTCGCTGGCCAGGCCATCACCCTCGATGGCGATCCGTTATCGCTGCGGCGCATGGTGATGAACCTGCTGGAGAACGCATTGAAGTACGGCAAGCGCGCGCGCCTGCAACTGCACCGCGACGGCGCCGACTGCGTGCTGTGGATCGACGACGACGGCCCCGGCATCGACCCGGCCCAACACGAGCAGCTGTTCCTGCCGTTCTTCCGCGGCGAGAACTCGCGCAACCGCGACACCGGCGGCATCGGCCTGGGCCTGTCGGTGGCGCACAGCATCGCGCTCGCCCACGGCGGCGAAATCACCCTGACCAACCGCTCCGAAGGCGGGTTGCGGGTGTGTGTGGAGTTGCCGTGCCAGGCGGCGGCTGTCTAAGACAGCGACAGCATTACGGGGCCACGGAGTGTGGTGCAACATCGGCGCGACAGGATGCACGAGCCGATACCCAGGCTCCGTTGCAGTTCCAGCAAGCGTGCGCTCCCCCACCCCCGATACCGTGCACACGGCAAAAATCATCGGCCTTGAGGGCTTTGGCGCCTGAATCAAGCCGAGCCGCGAAGCGGCTTCGGCCTGAATAGACCATCAGGTTTCTGCGTCCAATTGATGAATGTAGAGCTTTTTCGCGTGTGGCCGGACATCCAAGAAATACTGAGTGTCGCAACCCCTGCAGCTAGCGGGATGATCTTCATCACTTCCCCGCTGGCTATCCAGCGCCACAGCCACTATCGGGTAACCACATTGCATGCAGCAAAAGGCTAGATGGTCGCCATCGGAATCAGCAGCGATCACGATGCCGTACGCGTCCATTATCAGAAAGTCAGTAATCGTCATGATTCCACAGAATCCTTGATATCCTCAGCGCCTGAGCCCAATACCCGAGTTGGACCGCGCCATAAGCAGCCTCGGCTTGAACGGATTGTCCGGGGGGTCACTTGTCTTGTCCAATCCAGAGGCGATTGCCGTCCGGATCCTCAATCCGAAACTCGGTCATGTCGCAGAACGTCTTGTCTGCATCCGGGACGTCCAGGCCGTTCTTGCACGCACGCCTGTGGAAATCCTGCAAGTTCTCCGTATAGAGATAGATGACAGAAATCCGGGGAATGTCTGGATGAAGATTGATGGATTGATCGACCATGAGCCGGCATTCGCCACAATAAGGCATGGCCCAGCCCCAGTCGTCGTTCCGGCTCTCAACCGAGAGCCGAGCTTCTCGTAGAACTCGACGCTCGCCGGCATGCTTGCAACGGGCTGCATTGGAACGAGACGCTTGAGACTCATATGAACCCTCCTCGATGGATTGCAGGACTCCAGGCCAGGAGAGGCCAACCAATCAGTGTCGCAACGCGCGCCCGGCCCTGACCAGGCAGACACCCACCAACAACATTCCGACGCCTACGCTCAGTGGTACTAACGGCTCAAACACGCCCTCTGGCGGATCGACAATGGCCGTTAGAACGCGAACCATCTGGAAAGCCCCAAGCAACGCCGCGATGGTCCCCGCCAGCAGGGCAAGAGCCGCCGCAAGCCTTCGTAGCTTTTCCATTGCACATCGCCTGAATTAGGCCGAGCCGCGACGCAGCTTCGGCTTGAATGACGTGTCGGACGCCACACCGAACCACGCGATGCACGTGAGCGTGACTGGAAACACTACGCCTCCGACCGGAAGTTGGGATTAGATGTGTAGCTCCCAGGAACGATCTCGCCACGGTCATCCACGCGCCAGGCGCCCTTGATTGCGTGAGGCGGAACTGCGCCATTCGGGTCGTACCGACTTGAAATCTCGTACACCCATCCGCCCGGATTGGCTTTTGCTTCACGGACCATGTCCTCCGGGAACGCGTGGCGCGGTTCCGCAGCGCCTTTGGAGAATAGATTTCTGAAAATTTTCATGAAGCCTGGTGTCCGAGTTACGCAGCGCCGCAAAGCGGCGTCGACCTGAACAACTTGTTAGGCCTTGGCGGCTGGCCCGAGTGGGAGATACACATCCGTGATCATTTCATGCTCTTGAACATCCGGACCGACGTTGACGTAGTGGAAAAAGATGGGAAACGCTCCGCTGACCTCGCCGCTGTTCGGAAGCCAAGCGCGACCGAGGTATTCGGCGGTGGCGTTATGCCGGCGAGAGCCCAAATGCCGCGCGAACGCGCAACGAAGGCGGGGAATGACCTTGGCCACCACCCCTTCTTCGTTCGGCTCGATCGTGCCGTTGTACGACACACAGAAGTCGACACGGTGCTTCTCGGGAGCAACGCGAGCAGGGTCAGTGTGATGAACTCCAAACGTGCGGGCAAGCTGAGGTGAAATGCCGTTGCGTATACGCCACAGGATCAGATGCTTGGAGCTCTCGTACTCCAACTCTGGCGGCCCGTAATGCTCAACCGCGGCCACGGCGGTTTCGGAGAACTCGACGATTTTCACTTCCATAAAGCTTTCTGGCAGGTCCAACGCCTGAATTAGGCCGCGCCGCAAAGCGGCATCGGTTTGAGAATTGTTAGGCGTCATCGGGAAAGTAGCGAAAATGGCCTACTATCTTATAGGCGAAGAGGATGTCGTCTTCAGCAGTGCCGGCACCAATATTGTGGAGTATCAGGAGACGGTCGCTGCTTGGCGCATGGCGATCCGAGACGATTCCGATGTGGGGCAATCCGCCAGCCAGCCGCCACGTCACCAAGTCGCCGGGACGATAGTCCACGGCACGGTCGCTGATCGGCAGCGATGCACCCTCGCGGGCCAGGAACCGCTCGATGTTGGGCACCCGCCGATGATCGATGTTGCTGTCGGTCGATTGGCTTCCCCAAAGCTGCGGATACGCCGAAAAATTCCGACGCATGTCCTCATGGATCAACTGCTGAAAATCGATCCCGAGATGCCTGTAGGCGCGAATGACGACATCGGTGCAGACGCCACGGTCGTTGGCGACATCTCCGCCCGGATAGGCGATGGTGTAGTACTTGGGATCGTAGATCTCTCCCAAGGACATTCTTTCTCGGCTGGCCGCAATGATGGCACGGGCATCGGCAGGCAAGCTTGGCCGAGCCGGCGCGCGGGCAGCCGAATCATCGGAAGTGGACGCTCGTGGAGCACGGATCTGCTCCTCTTGCTGCGGCTTGCACGCGGTGATGGCGAGTGCGATGCAGATACTGGCACCGACAATTACACGAAATTTGGGCATGGCACCTGACACCAAAATTAAGCAGCCCGCAAGGCGGATTCGTTTGAATGAACTGCTGGGCATGCTAGCGCGTCACAGCATCCCGCCATTCGAGCAACTTACGCGCCGCCAAATCCGAGCGGTCTTGCGTGTCGGGAAGGCCCATATTCTGGTCGGCCAGTTGCACAAGGTGCTTTGAGATTTGAATGGCGTCAGCGCCGTCCCAAAGTAGGCCACAGACATGATCGATATACCCGTCGTACTCGTCCCTGGCCTGCACCGATCCGGATACGCCGATCGGATCCCATATGTAATGCAGGACCTCACCTACAGCACGTCGCAACACTTGCTCCTCGGGTCCCAATCGATCTTCCATGGCCTGCCTGACTATTGTTGGACCGCCAAGCGGTCTTGCGCCGAGTATCCACCATCGATGGCGGCCTGGAAAAAAGCCGTTCCTATATCAACGACTTACCGGATGGCCTGCAGGCAATTCTATCGGCGCGAGGCGCGACCCGTTCGTGACGGCGACCCACGCTCCCGAGGACAGGCCGGCGCGCTTGAGGCGCTTATCTCGCGATGTTGCGATCCAAGCCGCTCCGCAGAGCAGGCAGCGACGCGCAGGACAGCGACCGCATCGAACGCAGCCGGCGGTCTCCGATCAGTAAGCGAACTCAGTGAATACCGGATCGACGTTTTCCTGCCAAGCCCCGTGATACAGCGCCAGCTTGCGCTCGGCCGCGGTCTCGCCGGCGTGCAGGATCTCCACCAGCGGTTCCAGGAAGCGCGATTCGTCCTGGCCGTCGCCGTTCAAACGGGCGCGGCGGCGCAGGCCGTTCAGGGCGATCTTCACCGACTCGGCGGCGAGGTCCTGCACGGTGCCGTTGCGGAACGGCAGCTTCAGCGCCTGCTTCGGCACGCCGTCGCGCAGCGCGTGGCGTTCGACCAGGCTGAAATCCTTGACCAAGTCCCAGGCTGCGTCCAGTGCGGCATCGTCGTACAACAGGCCGACCCAGTACGCCGACAGCGCGCACAGCCGGCCCCACGGGCCGGCGTCGGCGCCGCGCATTTCCAGGTATTTCTTCAGCCGCACTTCCGGGAACGCGGTGGTCATGTGATCGGACCAGTCGCGCAGCGTCGGCAGCGCGCCCGGCAACGCCGGCAGCTTGCCCTGCATGAAGTCGCGGAAGCTCTGCCCGCTGGCGTCGACGTAGGTGCCGTCGCGGTAGGAGAAGTACATCGGCACGTCGAGCAGGTAGTCGACGTAGCGCTCGTAGCCGAACCCATCTTCGAACACGAAGTCGAGCATGCCGGTGCGGTCGGCGTCGGTGTCGGTCCAGATATGCGAGCGGTAGCTGAGGTAGCCGTTGGGCTTGCCCTCGGTGAACGGCGAGTCGGCGAACAGCGCGGTGACGATCGGCTGCAGCGCCAGCGACACGCGGAACTTCTTGATCATGTCCGCTTCGCTGGCGTAGTCCAGGTTGACCTGCACCGTGCAGGTGCGGGTCATCATGTCCAGGCCGAGCGAACCGACCTTGGGCATGTAGTTCTTCATGATCTGGTAGCGGCCCTTGGGCATCCACGGCATCTCGTCGCGGCGCCACTTCGGCTGGAAGCCCATGCCGAGGAAGCCCAGGCGCAACTCGTCGGCGACCTGCTTGACCTCGTTGAGGTGGCTGCCCACTTCCACGCAGGTGTCGTGGATGGTTTCCAGCGGCGCACCCGACAGCTCCAGCTGCCCGGCCGGTTCCAGCGTCACCGAGGCGCCGTCGCGCAGCAGCGCGATGGTGTGCCCGCCTTCGCGCACCGGCTCCCAGCCGAAGCGGGTCAGGCCGGTGAGCAGGGCCTCGATGCCGCGCTCGCCTTCGAAGGTCGGCGGGCGCAGGTCGTCCAGGCGGAAGCCGAACTTCTCGTGTTCGGTGCCGATGCGCCACTGCGCTTCGGGCTTTTCTCCGGAGGCCAACACCTCGACCAGTTCGTTGCGGTCGGTGATCGGCGTTTCGGCAACGTGGCTTGGGCTCGACAAGGGCAGGCTCGCACGGAAGATGAGGCGATGTGGGGATGGAACGCCCGCCTCGCAAGGCCCGCACTATAACGTGACCGGCGCCAAGCCCACATCGCTACCAGCGGTGCTGCAGCATTCCACGGATCCGCCCGGTCGGCGCCGGCGAGAGTGAGACGCAGCACCGCCGGCCGCGCCGCCCTCGGCTAGGCTGCAGGCCTGTTCTCCGCCATGCAGGCCTCCGATGCGCCCCGCCCATTCCGAACTGCATCGCGCCGATCGCGCCGGCTGGCTGCGCGCCGCGGTGCTCGGCGCCAACGACGGCATCCTGTCGGTGGCCGGGCTGGTGGTCGGTGTGGCCAGCAGCGGCGCGCCCGCGCCGGCGGTGCTGGCGACCGGTATCGCCGGCCTGGTCGCCGGCGCGATGTCGATGGCCGCCGGCGAATACGTCTCGGTGCAGTCGCAGGTGGACACCGAACGCGCCGACCTGGCGATCGAGCGCCGCGAACTGCGCGAGGATCCGCACAGCGAGTTGGAAGAACTGGCCGGGATCTACCGCCAGCGCGGGCTGGACGCGGCGCTGGCGCGGCAGGTCGCCGAGCAGCTGACCGCGCACGATGCGCTGGGTGCGCATGCGCGCGACGAACTGGGCATCACCGAGACCCTGCGCGCGCGGCCGCTGCAGGCCGCGCTGGCATCGGCGGCCGCGTTCTGCTGCGGCGCGGCACTGCCGATCCTGGCCGCGCTGCTGGCGCCGGCCGGGCGCCAGGTGTGGGTGACGGTCGCGGCGACGCTGCTCGGGCTGTCGCTGACCGGCGCCTTGGCGGCACGCGCCGGCGGCGCCTCCGGTGCACGCGGCGCGGCGCGCGTGGTGTTCTGGGGCGCGGCGGCGATGCTCGCCACCGGCGCGGCCGGCCGCCTGTTCGGCGTACAAGTCTGATCCGACGCTGCGCAGCCTGGACCAGGGCGATTCCTTTCCGGCACGGCAGCGAGCCTGGCCGCCTCGATCAAGCGGCGGCGACGCGTAACGCCAGGGCGACACCACCGTCGCGACTAGAGGGCACCTCTAATAACCCCCAAAAGCTCTGTCTAAGCACTCGCAAGTGATTGATGTGTCTAGCGTGCAATTCTCGGATTGAGGTTATTAGAGGTGCCCTAGAATCGCCTTCGGCCGCGACCGCTTCTGATCGGAAATGCGCCGACCGCGGACCGCATCGCGCGCCGACGCCGCGCATGCGGCGCTGCGCACTGCGGTAGCATCGCCAACGATGGCCGACACCCACGACCCCGAATTCCTGCTGCTCGCGCAACTGGCGACGCTGGCGGAGTGCGAGCGCGCCGAAGGCTATGCCTGCATCACCGCGCGCCGCGAACACGGCGCAAGCTCGGTCGCCATTCCGCGGCCGCAGCTGGCGATCCTGCTGCAAGGCCGCAAGCAGGTGCGCACGGCGACACAGACGCTGGAATTCGCGCCGGGCGATCTGTTCCTGGTCACCCGGCGCTGCCGCATCGACGTAGTGAATATCCCCGACCCGCACAGCGGCATCTATCTGAGCGCGGTGATCCCGTTGTGCGAAGAAGCGCTGACCGCCGCGCGCACGCTGTGGAACGAACCGTTGCCGGCCGCCGGCGAGGAACTGGCGCGGCTGCGCACGGTCGAGTTCGGCAGCGCGCTGCTGCAGTGGCGGCAGGCGCTGCAGGACGGCCACTACACCGAAGCCAGGCTGGCGCTGGCGTCGCTGGTGGTCGCATTCTGCCGCCGAGGCCATGGCGGCTTGCTGTTGCCGCCGGCCCCGAGCATCGCCGCGCAGGTACGCGACTTGATCGCGGCCCAGCCGCAGCGCGCGTGGCGATCGCGCGATCTGGAAGACAGCCTCGGCCTGAGCGGCGCCACTTTGCGCCGGCACCTGGCCGGCGAGCGCACGTCGTTGCGCGAACTGATCACCGACGCGCGCCTGGCGCATGCGATGGAACTGCTCTACACCACCCGCTGGCCGCTGAAGACGGTGGCCGCACGCGCCGGCTATCGTTCCACGCGCAGCTTCAGCCAGCGCTTCCAGCAGCGCTACGGCCTGGATCCGGCGAGCATCGGCAACTAGAACCCGTTCGCAACCCAGCGAGCGCCGCGCGCAGCCGAATGAGCGAATCGCGCAGCGCCGTCCGCGCAGCATGCAGGCACCGCGGCGAATGCCGCTTCCGCTGGAACTCTCGATGCCTGTTTCCCTATCGCGCCCGCTGGCCTTGCTGGCGCTGGCCGCCGTGATCGCCTTGCCGCTGCCGCCGTCCGCCCATGCCGCCGCGCCGGCCGCGCCCGTCCAGCAAGTCCCCGGCGTGTACCGCCAGGCGATCGGCAGGCTGCGCGTCACCGCGCTGTTCGACGGCACGGTGCCGCTGCCGCGCGCGCAGTTGTCCAATCTGGACAGCGACGCGATCGCGCGCCTGCTCGACCACCGCTACGTACCGGAAACCGAGAAGGGGCTGCAGACCGCGGTCAACGCCTACCTGATCCAGGACGGCACGCACCTGACCTTGGTCGATACCGGCACCGCCGCCTGCTTCGGCCCCGGCCTGGGCCAGGTGCTGGCGAACCTGCGCGCGGCCGGCTATGCGCCGGCGCAGGTGGACGACGTGCTGCTGACTCACGCGCATCCCGACCACATGTGCGGCCTGCTCGATGCGCAGGGACAGGCCGCCTACCCCAACGCCACGGTGTGGCTGAGCGCGGCTGATGCCGCGTACTGGCTGGATCCGGCCAGCGAGGCGAGCGCACCGCAGATGCTGAAGTTCGCGTTCCCGCTGGCGCGCGCGGCGGCGGCGCCGTACCAGGCCAAAGACCGGCTGCGCCGCTTCCGCCCCGGCGATGCGTTGCCCGGCGGCGCGGTGGCGCTGGATACGCATGGGCATACGCCCGGCCACGTGTCCTATCGCTTCGATGGCGGCAGCGGCCAGCAGTTGCTGGTGTGGGGCGATCTGGTGCACTACCACGCGGTGCAGTTCGCGCAACCGCAGGCGTCGTACGAGGCCGACAGCGACCGCGCCGCGGCGATCGCCGCGCGCAAGCGGACCATGGCCCAGGCCGCCGACGGCGGCTGGTGGGTGGCCGGCGCGCATCTGCCGTTCCCGGGCCTGGGCCACGTGCGCCGCGACGGCGACGCGTTCGCCTGGGTCCCGGCCGAGTTCGCGCCGTTGCCGGCCATGCCTTGAGGGCGGCCTGCTTTCGGTGGGAGAAGGAAGAACAGCCGCGGTGCGCCTGTGCCTCTCTCTCCTCGGCGACCGAAGGAAGTCCCGTGGGAGAGAGGGGTTGGGATGAGGGTACGGCGCGAAAGCGACTCGCAGAGTTGGGTGCACGAGGCTGCGCCCGTACCCTCATCCGCCCCTGCGGGGCACCTTCTCCCGAGGGGAGAAGGAACAGCCGACTAGCCCCTCTCCCCTCGGGAGAGGGGTTGGGGTGAGGGTAAGGCGCGAAAGCGACTCGCAAAGTTGGGGGCACGCGGCTGCGCCCGGACCCTCATCCGCCCCTGCGGGGCACCTTCTCCCGACGGGAGAAGGGAACAGCCGCTAGCCCCTCTCCCCTCGGGAGAGGGGTTGGGGTGAGGGTAAGGCGCGAAAGCGTCTCGCAAAGTTGGGTGCGCGAGGCTGCGCCCGGACCCTCATCCGCCCCTGCGGGGCACCTTCTCCCGGTGGGAGAAGGGACAACCGACTAGCCCCTCTCCCACCGGGAGAGGGGTTGGGGTGAGGGTCCGGCGCGAAGCGTCTCGCGGAGTTCGAGTGCACGAGGCTGCGCCCGTACCCGCATCCGCCACTGCGAGCGCCCGGCATCGTGCATGCGATGCATGCCAACGCAGACAAGACGACCGCGTCCGCTATTCGCGATCGATCGCAAGCAGCGCATGCACGAAGACACCGGAGGTCCGGCGCCGCCGCGCTCATTCCGCGGCGGTCGGCTCCGTGTCCAGCCCCAGCCAGCCGCCGACGATGGCGCGCGCCTCGTCCACGCCCTGGCGGGTCTCGCCGGAAAACAGCTGCACGCTGACCGTGTCGCCGAAGGAACTGGACAGGTCCTTGCGCACCTGCTGCAGCGCCTGCGCCTGCTGGCCGCGGCCGAGCTTGTCGGCCTTGGTCAGCAGCGCATGCGCCGGCAATCCACGCTGCACCGCGTAACCGAGCATCTGCCGGTCGTAATCCTTCAGCGGGTGGCGGATGTCCATTACCACCACCAAGCCGCGCAGGGCATCGCGGGTGCGGAAATACTTGTCGATGAACGACTGCCAATGCGCCTGCAGTTCCAGCGGCACCTTGGCGTAGCCGTAGCCGGGCAGGTCCACCAGATAGCGCTCGGGCTGGATCTGGAAGAACACCAGCTGCTGGGTGCGGCCGGGGGTCTTGGACACGCGCGCCAGCGCGTTCTGCCGGGTGAGCGCGTTCAGCGCGCTGGATTTGCCGGCGTTGGAGCGGCCGGCGAAGGCCACCTCCCAGCCCCCGTCCTCCGGCAGCTGCCGGGGATTGTGGGCGGAAAGCAGGTATTGGGCACGTTCGATGAGGAGCGACATGGCGCTAGGATCGCACGTCCGCCGCTCCGGGCGGGGTTCGTTGACCGGCAGGGCGCCGCACAGGGATAATCGCGCGAGTGCGGTGGCCGACCTGGCAGCCGCGGGTCGGGTCACACGGAGCTTCAGCTAATGCGCCACGCTCGCGTTCTTGCCTTTGCCGGTCTAGCAATTTCCATCGCGGTCGCGTTCGCGCAGACCTCGGTGGTTCCCATTCCCGACAACGCGCCGGTGCGCACCGCACCGCTGGAAGGCGACGTCGGCAAAGTCGCCTGGGGCGATCCCAAGGCCGGCCAGGCCAAGGCCGCGGCCTGCGCCGCCTGCCATGGCGCCGACGGCAACCCGGCGCTGGCGATGTATCCGCGCATCGCCGGCCAGAGCGAACGCTACAGTTCGCGGCAGATGGCCTTGATCGCGCACGGCGAGCGCACCTCCGGCGCGGTGGCGGCGATGCTGCCGTTCGTGCAGCCGCTGAGCGCGCAGGACATGCGCGATATCGGCGCCTACTTCGCCACGCAGAAGGCCGGTGCCGGCATCGCCGACGACGCGGTGGTCAGCGAAGGCCCGTACGCCGGCATGAAGTTCTACGAGGTCGGGCAGCAGCTGTACCGCGGCGGCGATCCGGCGCGCGGGATTCCGGCCTGCATGGCCTGCCACGGCCCCACCGGCGCCGGCAACCCCGGCCCGGCGTATCCGCACCTGGGCGGCCAGCACGCCGACTACGTGGCGCGGCGCCTGCAGGAGTACCAGTCCGGCACCACCCAGGAACGCGACCAGACCCTGTTCAAGATCATGGCGCAGGTGGCCAAGCCCTTGACCGAGCAGGAGATGAAGGCGCTGGGCAGTTATCTGCAAGGCCTGCACGACCGCGCCGACGACGCGGCCGCGGCGCAGGCCGCACCGGCAGCGGCCGCGCCGCAACAGGCGGCGCCTGCGCAACAATCCTGAGCGTGCGCCGCCGTCGCGGCGCCGGACCGCTTCCCCCTCGCGCCGGTCGTCACGACCGGCGTTCGTTTTTTGCCATGGAGATCGCATGAACCGTCTGCCCCGCCTGCTGCTGTGCCTGCTCACCTTGTTGCCGCTGAGCGCCTGCGCGCAGCCCAAGACCGCCGCCCTGGTCGAAGGCGAGGACTACGCGTTGATCGCCAAGCCGCAGCCGTTCGCGCCGCTGGCCGGCAAGATCGAAGTGGTGGAGGTGTTCGGCTACACCTGCCCGCACTGCGCGCACTTCGAGCCGATCCTGGAAGAGTGGACGCGCAAGCAGGGCAAGGACGTGCGGGTGACCCTGGTGCCGGCCGCGTTCGGCGGTTTCTGGGACAGCTTCGCCAGCGCCTTCTATGCCGCGCAGAAGCTGGGCGTGCAGACCCGCAGCCACCACGACCTGTTCGAGGCGATCCACGACAAGCACAGCGTGCCGGTACAGAACGTGGCGCCGGAAGAGCTGGCCGCGTTCTACGCCGCGTACGGCGTCAAGCCTCAGGACTTCGTCGCCGCCTACAGCAGCCCGCAGGTGGCCGCGCAGGTCAAGGCCGCGCGCGACTTCGCCGCGCGCAGCGAGATCCCCGGTACCCCGGCGCTGGTGGTCAACGGCAAGTACCTGGTCAAGGGCAAGAATTTCCCGGACATGCTGCGCATCGCCGATGCGCTGGTCGCCCGCGAGCGCGCGGGCAAGTAATCCCGCACTAACCCGCACCACGGCGCTTCATCCACGCCATGGCATCATGCCGGGGTTGCCTGCCGCGCGTTTCGGCGCGGCCGGCGTTCTGCCCCCCATCCTGCTGGAGATGTCGCCGATGAAGACCCGCTTCGCCCTGACCCTGATGGCCCTGCTGCCGATCCTGGTCGCATGCAAGGCCCAGGACGGCTCTGCCGACACCGTCGCCCCGGCCGCCGACGCGCCTGCCGCAGCGCCGGCAGCGCCCGCCGCCAGCGACACCGCACCGGCCGCCACTGCCGACACCGCCTCCACCCCGGCTACCGATGCCGCTGCGCAGCCTGCCGCCGATGCGCCTGCCGCGCCGGTCTCGGCGCGTGCGCCGAGCGGGGCCGAGCCGGTCGCCGGCACCGACTATGTCGATATCGCGGGCGGCCAGCCGTTCCAGCCGACCAATGGCAAGATCGAAGTGGCCGAAGTGTTCGGCTACGTGTGCCCGGCCTGCGCGCGCTTCCAGCCGCTGATCGGCCCGTGGAAGGCCGGCCTGCCGTCGGATGTGCACTTCGTCTACGTGCCGGCGATGTTCGGTGGCCCCTGGGACGACTATGCGCGCGCGTTCTACGCTGCCGAGACGCTGGGCGTGCAGGAAAAGACCCACGAGGCGCTGTACAAGGCGATCCACGTCGACGAGACCCTCAAGGGCGAGCGCGGCAAGGACTCGGTTGAGGACATCGCCGGCTTCTACGCCAAGTACGGGGTGGACGCCAAGCAGTTCGCCGACACCATGGGTAGCTTCGCGGTCAGCACCAAGACCAGCCGCGCCAAGCAATTCGCCATGCGCAGCGGCATCACCGGCACGCCGTCGCTGATCGTCAACGGCAAGTACCTGATCAAGGGCAAGGACTACAACGACATCCTGCGCATCGCCGATCACCTGATCGCGCGCGAGCGTGCGGCGCTGGCCAAGTAAGCTCCCGCTCCCACCAGGCCGCTCTGCCGTGACTGCCCCCGCCACCCGCACGCTGCGCGTGCTCACCGCCAATATCCAGGCCGGCTCCAGCACGCGCCGCTACAGCGATTACGTGACCCGCAGCTGGTCGCATGCGCTGCCGGCGGGAAGCAAGCGCAGCAGCCTGGATGCGATCGCGCAGCTGGCCCGCGCGCACGACATCGTCGGCCTGCAGGAAAGCGATCCGGGCAGCCTGCGCTCGGGCTTCACCAACCAGACCCACTACCTGGCCGAGCGCGCCGGCTTCAACTACTGGAGCCACCAGCCGAACCGGCGCATGGGCGGCGTGGCCTCCAGCGCCAACGGCCTGCTCAGCCGGCTGGAGCCGGTCGAAGTGCAGGACCATCCCCTGCCCGGCCGGCTCGGCGGGCGCGGCGTGCTGCTGGCCAAGTTCGGCGACGGCGCGGAAGGATTGGCGATCGCGGTGGCGCATCTATCGCTGGGCGCCAACTCGCGCGCCTCGCAGTTGGCGTTCATCGCCGAACTGCTGTCCGACCATCCCAACGCGGTGCTGATGGGCGACTTCAACTGTGTCGCCGACCGGCCCGAAATGCAGGCCCTGTACAAGCGCACCCGGCTGCAACCGCCGGGCTGCGTGGTGCCGACCTTCCCCAGCTGGCGCCCGCAGCGCGCGATCGACCACATCCTGGTCAGCGACGGCCTGCGCTGCAACGAACAGCGCGCGCTACCGGCGGCGTTCTCCGACCACCTGGCGGTGGCGACCGAGATCGAAGTGCCGCAGGGGATGCTGCGCTAGCCAGCTGCTGGGTTTCCTGTGCGGCATGCATTCGCTGTGCTGCGGCGGAGGCGTCCCTGTAGGAGCGGCTTCAGCCGCGACCGGGCGTTACCGGTAACGCCCGGTCGCGGCTGAAGCCGCTCCTACAGAAATGCGGCGACTCGCAAGGAATTGTGGGAGCGACTCTGGATGGCCTAGGCCACCAAGAATCGCTCCCACATTCGGCTTCAGGCGAAGCGCAAGCGCCTAGAACTTCAGATCCGCACGCACATATAGATAACGGCCGCCCGGGATGTCGTAGGTCGACGCGTCGTAGCCGTTGAGCGAGCACGACAGGCAGATCGGCGGATCCTTGTCGAAGACGTTGTTGACGCCGCCGCTGACGGTCAGGCCTTTCATCCAGTCGAAGCGGTAGCCCAGTTGCACGTCGTGGTAGGTGATCGCGTCCAGCGTGTTGGTGCCGGCGGTCTGGTTGCTGCACACCGGGAACGCCACCGCGTCGCCGCACTGCTCGGTCAGTTCGGAAATGTGCCGCACCGTCCACGAGGCGTTCCAGCGGTTCAACGACCAGTCCAGGGTCAAATTGCTGGTCCACTCCGGGATCGAGCTGTCCACCACTTCCACGCCCGGTTCCTGCGGCTGCACCTGGCCGGCGGCGCCGGTGGCGACGTAGCGGGTGACGAAGGTGTTCTGCCAGCCGATCTTGAGGCGCCCGGCCGCGGTCTGCGGCGAGGTCCAGAACAGATCCACGTCCCAGCCGTCGGTCTTGATCGAGCCGAGGTTGGTAAGCCGGTTGTTGAAGCCGTTGATGCCGCCGGTGGAGGCGCGGGTGATGCCGTCGCAATAGGTCGCGTCCAGCGTGTCCACGCACAGGTCGAGCTGGGTCTGCGCGTTGATCGCCTGGATCGCGCCGTCGATGTCGTGGCGGTAGAAGGTCACCTCGACGTCGAAGCGGTCCGACCACGGTACGTTGCTGGCGAACCACGGGCTCCACACGAAGCCGGCACTGAAGCTGCGCGCCTTCTCCGGTTCCAGCGCGCGGTTGCCGCCGGTGGTCACCGAGATCTGCGAGTTGGCCTGCTGGTAGCCGGCCGGCACGCCGAGCGCGGCGCAGTTCGCTGCGCTGCCGCGCGGCGCGGTGCCGCCCAGGCCGATCGAGCATGGATCGGACAGGGTCAGGTCGGCGCGCGCGGCCGAGCCGTACAGTTCGCCGATGGTCGGCGCGCGGAAGCCTTCGGCATAGCTGGTGCGCAACACGAAGTCCGGCGACACCTGCCAGCGCAGGCCGTACTTCGGGGTGAACTCGCCGCCGAAGGTGGAGTAATCCGAATACCGCCCGGCCAGGCTCAGGTCCAGTTTGTCGCCCAGCGGCGAGTCGGCGAAGATCGGCACGCTCAGTTCGAGGTAGGCCTCCTTGACGTTATAGCTGCCCTCGGTCGGCAACGACGGCACGCCGTTGTAGTGGCCGATCACGGTCAGCGGATCGGGCTGGTACCAGCCTTCGTACTTGCGGTATTCCACGCCGGTGGCGAAGGACACCGCGCCGGCCGGCAGGGTGAACAGGTCGCTGCTGAGGTTGGCGGTGAACTGGGTCAGCTCGTTCTGGCTGCGGTCGCGCACCACCGGCTGGATCCAGCGCAGCATCTCCGGGGTGATGCTGCCGGCGCCGCCGAAGATGTCCAGCGGCACGCAGCCGGCCACCGCCGCACAGGCCGCCGGGTCGCCCAGCGCCAGGTTGATGTTGTAGATGTTGTAGCTGCCGTAGTTGGTCTGCTCGGCCTTGTTCTTGCTGTAGGCGCCGTTGACGTCCCAGAACCAGGTGCGGTCGGCGCTCTCGAAACTGCCGATGAAGCCGGTGCCGACGTACTGGGTGTCCACGCGCTGCTCGAACACGCGCGCGCCGCCTTCCACCGGCCGCCGCCCGATCATGATCAGGTTGCTGGACGAATCCAGGTCGAAGCCGAACGGGTTGTACGGATTGGCCGCGGAAATGACGATGTTGTCGGCCAGCGGATTGCCGGTGCCGGCATCGGGGCCGAGGAAGATCGGCTCCGGCCCGGCCTGGTTGGTCGACTCGCGGCGGTTGCCGAGTACTTTCAGGTACCACTGCACGTCGTCGTTGAAGAAGTAGCGGAACTGGCCGAACACGCCCTTGCGCTCGGACGGGGTCAGCAACAGGTTGGAAGCGGCGAAGTTATAGCGGTCGCTGGTGCCGAAGCAGTGGTAGCCGTCGCTGCGCGTGCAGCCGGCGCTGCCGTCGTAGGTCGGGGCGCCGGCGCCGCTGTTCGGGGTCAGGTCCTGCTCGGCGCCGGTGATCGGATCGACGAAGATGAAACGGCCGTCCGGGGTGGCCGAGCTGCCGAAGCTGAGCCCGGTGCCGGGCACCGGATACAGCGACTGCTTGCGGTCGCGCGCGTAGATCGGATCCTGTTTGGTGTAGCTGGCGCCGAGGAACAGGCTGGTGCGTTCGGTGCTGTGGCCCCAGGCCAGGTCCACGCCCTTGCTGGCGCCGTCGCCCTTGTCGAACTGGCCGTAGTTCAGCGTGACCTGGCCGCCGTCGAACTTGCGCCGGGTGATGATGTTGACCACGCCGGCGATCGCGTCGGAGCCGTACAGCGACGAGGCGCCATCTTCCAGCACCTCGATGCGCTCGACGATGGCCAGCGGAATGGTGTTGAGGTCGGTGGCCGCGCCCACGCCGGACGCCGAGGACTCGTTGACCCAGCGCATGCCGTCGACCAGCACCAGCACGCGCTTGGCGCCCAGATGGCGCAGGTCCACCTGCGCCGAGCCGGCGCCGACGCCGCTGCCGTCGGGCGGGAAACCGAAGTTGCCGGAGGAGTTGAACTTGGTGTTCAACGCCGAGCCGGAGGCGGTCAGTTCCTGCAGCACGTCGCCGATCGAGGTCAGGCCGGTGCGTTCGATGTCGGCGCGGCTCAACGTCTGCACCGGCACCTGGCCCTCCAACTCGGCCTTGCGGATGCGCGTGCCGGTGACCTGGACGCTGTCCAGGGTGGTGGCGGATTCGGGGGCAGCGGGCGCGGCCTGCTGGGCGATCGCCAGCGCGGGCGAACCGGCCAGCAAGGACAAGGAAACCGCGAAAACCAAAGGATGGCGGTGCAGGCAATTCATCCGTCTCTCTCTCCAGAAAGGATGTGGGTCGGCCGCTGCGACCCCCTGCACCGCGACGGCGTGGCCTACCTTGTAAACAAAACGTAAACCCTAAGCAAGCAATCGGACCGCGATTCGGACAGTCGTGGACCGACTGGACGATTTCGTAGACATAGCGACAGTCGATCAGGACTCGCATCACGGCCGGCGCGGGACAGCGCGCGCCAGGCGAACGAGTGCCGGGACATGGTGGAAGCCAACGGCGTGCGGCATGCGGATCGCGCCGGCCGGTTACGCGAGGTGCGGGGAACACCTGCGCGGTGTTGTTGCCGGCGCGGCCGTGGCGCGGACCATGCGTGCGACATGGCCGCACGCATCGCGACAGTGCGCACGGTCGCGACACCGCATCGCGGCCTTCGACGGTTGGGGGCGGACACGGATCGAGGCAGCACCAAGCGTGCGGCAAGCAAAACGCTGGCGGCAGCCCAATGCATCGGCACGCCAAGCACAGATGACGCCTGCTCCAACCAGCGCCCACGCCGCGCCAGACAGTGCTGCGCAGCCTGCGGCGGGCCACAGCGCAACCTCTGCATCTCCCTATCCGCTGCGCCCGCATCGCCGTCGCCGCAGCACCCTTGCCGCGCCGATTCATCGGCGTTCGGTATAGTCCCGCGCATGAAATTGCGCACGTCTCTCCTGCTGCTCGCCGCCGCGTTGTGCGGCCCCGCCCCTGCCCTCGCCCAGACCCTGGACGCCCAGCGTCCTGCGCTGCGCGCGGCGATCGACGCCGCCGAGCGCGGCCAGTTCGATCCCGCGCAAGCGGCCGCGTTCAAGCAGCACCCGCTGTACGGCTGGCTCGAATACGCCAACCTGCGCCGCACCATCGACCGCGTCTCCGATGCGCAGGCGCAGGATTTCCTCAAACGCTATGCCGGGCAGCCGGTGGCCGAGAGCTTCCGCACGCTGTGGCTGCCGGCGCTGGCGCGGCGCCAGGATTGGCCGGCGCTGCTGGCCAACTGGAAGCCCACCGACAACACCGGCCTGCGCTGCGCCCAGCTCAACGCGCGCCAGGCCACCGGCCGCGCCGATGCGCAATGGATCGACGAGGCGCAGGCGCTGTGGCGCAGCAGCGGCAAGTCGCTGCCCGATGCCTGCGACGCGGTGTTCGCGGTGCTGCAGGCGCGCGGCGGCATGACCGATGCGTTGCGCTGGACGCGCGTGGAAGCGGCGGCCGATGCGCAGCAGCCGGCGGTGATGCGCAGCGCCGCGCGCGGCCTGCCGGCCGCCGAGCTGGCCCTGGCCAACGACTACGCGGCGTTTCTGGACGCAGTGCATACGCGCGCACTGACCTGGCCGAAGACCGAACGCAGCCGCAAGGTGGCGGTGGACGGGCTGGAGAAACTGGCCAAGACCGATCCGGACGCGGCCGAGCGGCAGTTGCCGCAATTCGCCCAGGCGCTGCAGCTGAGCGAAGCGCAGCGCGGCGAGGTGCTGTACCAGATCGCGTTGTGGACGGTGGCCTCGTACGGCCCGGATTCGGCGCGCCGGCTCAACGCGGTACCCGAGTCCGCCTACGACGAACGCCTGCACGAGTGGCGCACGCGCGAGGCGATGGCGCGCGGCGACTGGCCGGCGGCGCTGGCGGCGATCCGCAAGATGGCGCCGGCGCAGCGCAACGATTCGCGCTGGCAGTATTTCGAGGCGCGGCTGGCGGAGAAGACCGGCAATGCCGGCGAGGCGCAGCGGCTGTACCGCGAGGCCGCCAAGTCCGCCACCTTCCACGGCTTCATGGCGGCCGACCGGCTCAAGCAGCCCTACGCGCTGTGCCCGTGGGAACCCAACGACAGCGCGCAGGCGCAGGCCGCGGTGGCCCGCGATCCGGCGCTGGTGCGCGCGCTGGAACTGTTCAAGATCGACCGCGCGGCATGGGCCGTGGCCGAATGGAACGACGCGCTGACCCGCTTCGACGACACCCAGCGGCGCATCGCGGTGGAAGTGGCGCGCGACAACGGCTGGTTCGACCGCGCGGTGTTCGCGCTGGGCAAGCTGCCCGACGAGCAGCGCCTGTATTCGCTGCGCTTCCCGCTGCACCACGACGCCAGCATCCGCCGCGAAGCAGGCAGGAACGCGATCGACCCGGCCTGGGTCGCCGCCGAGATCCGCGCCGAGAGCATCTTCAATCCGAACGCGCGTTCGCCGGCCAATGCGATGGGCCTGATGCAGGTGCTGCCGGCCACCGGCGCCAGCGTGGCCAGGAACCTCGGCCTGGCCGGTTACGGCGGCGCGGCCAGCCTGTACGACCCGGACACCAACATCGCCATCGGCACCGCCTACCTGCGCCAGCTGTTGAACACCTACGGCCTGCCCTACCTGACCATCGCCGCCTACAACGCCGGCCCCGGCCCGGCCGCGCGCTGGCAGACCCAGCGCCCCGGTCACGATGCCGACTTCTGGATCGAGACCATCAGCTACAAGGAAACCCGCGAGTACGTCGCGCGCATCCTCGCCTTCAGCGTGATCTACGATTGGCGCCTCAACGGCGACGCGCTACCGGTCAGCGACCGCATGCTCGGCAAGCTGGACGCGCCGCGCAAGAAGTTCGTGTGTGGGGCCGCGGCTGCCGCCGCGGCTGGGAATCGGGAATAGAGAATGGGGAATCGCAACGGCGCACCGCGCGAGATCGTGCCGGGCCTAGCATCCACACGCCCCGGTGGCATCCGGCCAAGCGAACCTGCTTTTACCATTCCCGATTCCCGATTCCCCATTCCCGGCCCCCAATGAACATCTATCTCGTCGGCGGCGCCGTCCGCGACAGCCTGCTCGGGCAGCCGCCCGGCGACCGCGACTGGGTCGTGGTCGGCGCCACGCCGCAGCAGATGCTGGACCAGGGTTACAAACAGGTCGGCCGCGATTTCCCGGTGTTCCTGCATCCGCACAGCGGCGAGGAATACGCGCTGGCGCGTACCGAGCGCAAGTCCGGACGCGGCTACCACGGCTTCGTGGTCGACGCCGACCCGTCGGTGACGCTGGAAGAAGACCTGCAGCGGCGCGACTTCACCATCAACGCGATCGCCCGCGACGAGGACAGCGGCGCGCTGGTGGATCCGTACGGCGGCGTGCGCGACATCGAACAGCGCGTGCTGCGCCACATCGGCCCGGCCTTCGGCGAAGACCCGTTGCGCGTGCTGCGCGCGGCGCGCTTCATGGCACGGCTGGCGCCGCTCGGCTTCAGCGTGGCGCCGGAAACGCTGGCGCTGATGCGCGAGATGGCGGCCAGCGGCGAACTGGACACGCTGGTGCCCGAGCGCGTGTGGCAGGAATTGCGCCGCAGCCTGGCCTCGGCGCAGCCGTCGGCATTCCTGCGCACGCTGCACGACGCCGACGCGCTGCGCAGCGTGCTGCCGGAACTGGACGCGCTGTACGGCGTGCCGCAGCGCGCCGAATACCATCCCGAGATCGATACCGGCCACCACCAGGAACTGGTCAGCGACATGGCCGCGCGGCTGGCGCCGGGCGATGCGCTGATCGGCTTCGCCGCGCTGACCCACGACCTGGGCAAGGCGCTGACGCCGGAAGCGGAATGGCCGAAGCACGTGATGCACGAGCAGCGCGGCGTGGGCCCGCTGCGTGCGCTGTGCGAACGCCTGAAACTGCCGCAGGAACATCGCCAGCTGGCCGAGATCGCCTGCCGCGAGCATTTGAACGTGCATCGCCTGGCCGAACTGCGCGACCGCACCGTGCACGAACTGCTGCAGCGCTGCGACGGCTTCCGCAAGCCCGAACGCATCGCGCAGCTGGCACTGGTGTGCGAAGCCGACAAGCGCGGCCGCCTCGGCAGCGAGGACGCAGATTACCCGCAGGGCCGCGAACTGCAACGCCTGCACGCCGCGGCGCTGGCGGTCAACGCCCGCGACCTGGCCGCGCAAGGCCTGAGCGGCCCGCAGATCGGCGAGGCGCTGGCGAAGGCGCGGATCAAGGCGATCGCGGCGGCGCGCGGCACGCCTGCGGACTGACGCGGCCGGGCCTCACGCCACACATATCTCGCAGCTTGGCCCAGGCGCTCGTTCCATGATTCTGAAAATCCTGTAGGAGCGGCTTCAGCCGCGACAGGTCGTCGGCGATCTCGATCGGCAACAGGTCGCTCGGGATATCTGTCGCGGCTGAAGCCGCTCCTACAACAAACCGCCGTCGCAGATGTCTTGGTCGAATTCGCCAGCCGCACGCACCACGGCCATCAATACCGCGCCAGCACTGCACGCACCATTTGCAGATAGCCACCACCGAACAGGTTGAGGTGATTGAGCAGGTGGTAGAGGTTGTACAGCGGCGCGCGTTCGCGCCAGTCGTTCGCCAATGGCGCGTGCTCGGCGTAGTTGCGCAGCAGTTGCGGATCGGGTTCACCGAACAGCGTCAGCATCGCCAATTCGGCCTCGGCCCAGCCGTAGTGCGCCGCGCCGGCGTCGATCAGCGCCGGCAGGCCGTCGCCGGCGCAGTGCAGGTTGCCCTGCCATAGATCGCCGTGCAGCAGCACCGGTGGCTGCGCCGGGATCAGCTGCGGCAGGCGCGCATACAGCCGTTCTAGGCGCGCCATGTCGGCGGAGACCAGGACTGCGTTGCGCAGCGCGCACTCCGCCTGCGGGCGCAGCCGCCGTTCGACGAAGAACCGATGCCCATCGCTGTCGGTTCGGTTGTCCTGCGGGCTGTCGCCGATGTAGCCATCGTGGTCGAAACCGAAGTGGCCGCCGCGTACGCGGTGCTGACTTGCCAGGCCCTCGCCGGCGAGCCGGGCGAAGTGCGGATGCGGTGCTGTCGTGCCCAGGTCTTCGAGCAGCAGCCAGTCCTCGCCTTGCGCATACACCTGCGGCATGCGCAGGCCACCCGCAGCGCGCAGTGCGTCCAGGCCGCGCACTTCGGCAGCGAAGAAATCGGCCGGCATCGCGCGGCGGCGTTTGCAGATCGCGTCGCGGCCGTCGCGCAACGTCAGCCGGTGCAGGCCGTCGTGCGGCGGCAAGGCGAACAGGTCGGAACCGGCGGTAGGCATCGGCTCAGGCTAGAGGGCTTTTCGCTTGGGTGCGATCGGCATTCACGGTGCAGCGCGTCGCGACTGAAGTCGCTCCCACAACTGGATCGAAATCGTCGGCACGCCGGCGACGAACGCCACGCGCTTGCGCGAGGGCGGACGCGCGCGGCGCACGATCGGCAACGCCGCCGATTATTCCACCGCCCCCGCGATCCAGGTCTGCCGCACCTGCAGCGCTTCGTCGAGCAGCACCAGGTCGGCCTGGTAGCCGGGCGCGATGCGGCCGTAGCGGTCGTCCAGGCCCAGGCATTGCGCCGGATACAGCGAAGCCATGCGCGCGGCTTCGTCCAGGCTCACGCCCAGCCACTGCACGCTGTTGCGGACCGCGCTGGCCATGTCCAGCGCCGAACCGGCAAGCGCGCCGGCGGCGTTGCGCACAACGCCGTCCACCTCGGTGATGGTTTCGCCGTACAGGTCGAAGCTGGGGCTGTCGGCGCCGACCATTGGCATCGCGTCGGTGACCAGGAACAGCGTGCCGCGCGGCTTGGCCGCCAGCGCCACGCGCAGGCTGGCCGGATGCACGTGCACGCCGTCGACGATCAGCCCACACCAGGCGTGACGGTCTTCCAGCGCCGCGCCGACCGCGCCGGGATCGCGTCCCTGCAGCGGCGACATCGCGTTGTACAGATGGGTGAAGCCGCACACCCCCGCCTCCAGGCCGGCACGGATCTCGTCGTAGCTGCCGGCGGTGTGGCCGGCGAACACGCGCGCGCCGGCAGCGGCCAGCGCGCGGATGCTGTCGACCGGCAGCCGTTCCGGCGCCAGCGTGATCAGGGTGACGCCGTTGTCCAGCGAGGTTGCCAGCGCCAGTTCGGCGGCGTCGGGCACGCGGAACTTGTCCACGTTGTGGGTGCCCTTGCGCGCCGGCGCCAGGTACGGCCCTTCCAGGTGGATGCCGAGCACGCCCGGCACGCCCTCGGCGATGGCCTGGCGGGTCGCGGCGATCGCCGCGCGCATTACTTCGACATCGTCGCTGATCAGCGTCGGCAGGTAGCCGGTGGTGCCGTAGCGGCGATGCGCCTGGCCGATGCGGCGCAGCGCCTCGACGTCGGTGCTGTTGTTGAAAAGCACGCCGCCGCCGCCGTTGACCTGCACATCGATGAAACCCGGCAGCAGCGTGCCGCCGCCCAGGTCCAGCTGCGTCGTCGCCGCAGCCACGCGCGCGTCGCCGTCGTCGAGCAGCGCGGCGATGCGCCCGTCCTGCAGCAGCACGCTCACGCCATCGAGGAATCCGTCCGCACCGAGCACACGCGCATTGCGCAGCGCCGTCGTCGTCATTACACCGTCTCCGTCACTTTGTTCAGATGCGGCGGCAGGTCCGGGTTGTAGCCGCGGCGCAGCGCCAGCGCGTTGATCGCGCGGTAGAAACTCTGGATGGTCAGCAGCGGCGCACACACCGGATGCGGCGCGGCGACCAGCGGCAGATCGCCGTCGGCGCTGGCCAGCCACACCTGCGCACCGCGGCCGCGGAATTCCTCGGCCAGGCTGCTGGTGCCGGCGCCGGTTTCGTCCGGCTGGGCGAAGGCCAGCACCGGGAAGCCGGGGCCGACCAGCGCCATCGGCCCGTGCTTCACTTCCGCCGAGCTGTAGGCCTCGGCATGCAAGCCGCAGGTTTCCTTGAACTTCAACGCCGCTTCCTGCGCCGCGGCCAGGCCCAGGCCGCGGCCCAGCACGAACAGGTTGTGCGCATCGACCAGGCCGTCGGTGAGCGGGCGCCAATCGGCCTGCCACGCGGCGCGCAGCGCCTGCGGCAGCGCGTCGAGCGCGGCAAGCAGCGTCGCATCGTTCTTCCAGTGCGCGCCGAGCTGCAGGATCGCCGCCAGCGAGGCCAGGTAGCTCTTGGTCGCGGCCACGCTCTTCTCGGGGCCGGCGCCGAGTGCGATCACCGTGTCGGCCAGCTGCGCCAGCGGCGAATCCTCGACGTTGACCAGCGCCACCACGCGCGCGCCGGCGGCCTTGGCGGCCTCGGCGTTGCGCAGCAGGTCCGGACTTTTGCCGGACTGCGAGATCACCACGTACAGCGCGCCGCGCAACTGCAGCGGCGAGGCGTACACCGAGCCCACCGACGGCGAGGCCGAGGCGGTGACCACGCCGAGCTGGGTCTCGAACAGGTACTTGGCGTAGGTCGCGGCATGGTCGGAACTGCCGCGCGCGCAGGTGACCACGAACGGCGGCGGATCGGCGCGCAGCGAAGCGGCCAGCGCGCTGACCACGGCATGGTTGCGCGCGAACTGCGCGGCGACGACATCGGCGGTTTCCGCGGCTTCGCGGAACATCAGGGTTTCGGTTTCGGTGGGCAGTGCCATGGGCAGGGTCATGTGGGATCGGGGGAAGGAGAGCGGCGGGAATGCGGCTGCATCGGCGCGGTGGAGCCGCGCACCACCAGCTGCGGCACGAAGCCTTGGTTGTGCATCGGCGCCGGATGGTCTTCGTAGGCGTCGCTGCGCAGCTGGCTGATCAGCAGCCGGGCGGCGTGGCGCGCGATGTCTTCGGTAGCCTGCTTGGCGGTGGTCAGCGCCGGCCACGACTGGCGCGAGAACGGGCTGTCCTCGAAGCCGGCGATGGACAGGTCGTAAGGCACGTTCATGCCCGCCGACTTGGCCGCGGCCAGCACGCCAGCGGCGATCTCGTCGTTGGAACCGAAGATCGCGGTCGGCGGCTCGCGCAGCGCCAGCAACCGACGCGCGCCGCGGAAGCCGTCGTCGAAAGTGTAGTCGCCGGGCACCACCAGGTGCTTGTCCAGGGTGATGCCGTAGTCCTTCAGCGCCGCCTCGTAGCCGGCGTAGCGCTCGCCGCTGGAGCGGTGCGAAGTGCCGCCCCACAGGAAGCCGATGCGTTGGTGGCCGAGCTGGATCAGGTGTTCGGTGACCTCGTAGGCGGCATCGCGGTCGTCGACGTAGACGCAGGGGCCGTCTTTCGGATCTTCGGTGGCGGCGATGATGCGCACGGTCTTGATCCCGCGCGCGGTCAGCGCCGCGACCAGTTCGGCGCGCTCGGACATCGGCGCGGTCAGCACCAGCCCGGCCAGGCGCGAGCGCTGGGTCCATTCGGCCAGTTCCTCGGCCAGCATCGGCGAGGTCGAATCGCAAGGATGGATCTGCAGGCCGAAGCCGGTCTCGCGGCACGCCGCCAGCACGCCGTTCTGCACGCCGATGATGTGGTACGGGTTGGGGTTGTCGTACACCAGCCCGATCACGAACGGGGTGCCGCTGCGCAGGTTGCGCGCCGACGGATCCGGTTCGTAGTCCAGCTCGGCGATGGCGTGCAGCACGCGCGCGCGCGTGGCCTGCATCACCGACGGTTCGTTGTTGATGACCCGCGACACGGTCTTCAACGATACCCGCGCCCGCTCGGCGACATCTTTGATGGTGGGTCTACGCATACTGCGGTCCTGCACGTCGGGAAGTACGCCCATGATGCGCGATCACGCGCGGGCGGAGGCTTGACCGGCGCGGTGGCCGACCAGGGAATAGAACAGGATGTACAGGTAGCACGGCACCATCAGCAGCAGGAACACCAGCTGGAAGTCGAAGTGCTGCTTCAGCACCGCGAACAGCTGCGGGATGATCGCGCCGCCGGCGATGCCCATCACCAGCAAGGCCGAACCGATCTCGGTGTGGCGGCCCAGGCCCTTGATCGCAAGCGGGAAGATCGCCGGCCACATCATCGCGTTGGCGAAGCCGAGCGCGGCGACGAAACCCACCGACACGTAGCCATGGGTGAAGTAGGCACCGGCCGAGAACAGCACGCCCAGCACTGCCGACACGCTCAGGTAGCGCGCCTGCAAGATCAGCGTCGGGATCAGCAGCAGGCCGGCCACGTAGCCGGCCAGCATCGCCGCCAGGGTATAGGAGGTGAACAGCTTGGTCTCGTCCAGCGGCAGGTGGAAACCGTTGCCGTAGGTGCCGATCGCATCGCCGGCCATCACTTCCACGCCCACGTACACGAACAGGCACAGCACGCCCAGCCACAGGTGCGGGAACTGGAAGATGCTGGTCTTCTGCGCGGTGCTGCCGGCGCCGACCGGCGTGGCGTTGACTTCCGACGCCTTCAGTTCCGGCAGCGGCGAGAACAGCACGCCGATCGCCACCACCACCAGCACGCCGGCCATCACCAGGTACGGCAGGTGGATCTTGGCGGCGAACGCGGTGAGCAGCGCTTCCTTGGCCACCGGATCGGCGGCCTGCACCTGCGTGGCCAGGTCGCCGACGCCGTGCAGCACCAGCGTGCCGATCAGGAACGGCGCCAGGATGCCGGCGATCTTGTTGCAGATGCCCATCATCGCGATGCGCCGCGCCGCGCTCTCGATCGGGCCGAGGATACTGATGTACGGGTTGATCGCGGTCTGCAGCAGGGCCAGGCCGCTGCCGATCACGAACAGACCGGTCAGCGCGCCTGCATAGAAACGCTGCGTGGCGAACTGGCCGAACGCCGCCGCGCCCACCGCCATCACCACCAGGCTCAGCGCCAGGCCTTTCTTCATGCCGGTGCGCTTGAGGATCCACGACGACGGCAGCGCCAGGAAGAAGTACGACAGGTAGAACACCATCAGCACCAGGAACGCGTTGACCTCGTTGAGGTCGAACGCCAGCCGCACGAAGGTGATCAGCGGGCCGTTGATCCAGGTGAAGAAGCCGATGATGAAGAACAGCAGCCCGACGATGGCGATCGAGGCGAAGGGACTGGCAGGCCGTGCGGTGGTCATGGGCGGGCGGGCTCCGGAAGCGCGTGGGTCGGTCGATCAGCGTCGCAGTTCGGCGACGAAGTCGTAATAGTCGTTGTGGCAATAGGTGTCGGTCAGCTCGATCGCGCTGCCGTCGCGTGTGTAGCCGACCCGCACCACGTGCAGGATCGCCTCGCCTTCCTTCATGCCCAGGTGCCCGGCCAGCCGCGCCGGCAGGTTGATCGCACGGAAGTACTGCAGCGCGCGCACCACCGGGGTGCCCTGCGCGTCCAGGTAGGCGTACAGCGAATCGCCGATGGCCAGCGGATCGGGCACGGTGCGCTGCGGCAGCACCGCTTTCTCGTAGGCCATGACCCGGCCGTCGGCGCTGCGCAGGCGGGTCAGCGACGCCACCACGGTATCGGGCGACAGGCCCAGGCGCAGGATCTCTTCGCCGTGCGCCGGGCGCACGCGCCGCTCCAGCCAGCGCGTGCCCGGTTCCAGGCCCTTCATGCGCAGGGTCTCGCTGAAGCTGGCCAGACCACTGAGCTGGTGCTGGATGTGCGAGGTGATGAAGGTGCCGGCGCCCTGCCGGCGCGAGACCAGGCCCTGTTCGACCAGCGCGTCCACCGCCTGGCGCAGGGTCACCCGCGACACCTGCAGTTGCTCGCACAGCTGACGCTCGGCAGGCAGAGCCTCGCCGGGCTTCCATTGGCCGCCCTTGATCGCCTCGACCAGCTTGCTGGCCAGCTGCAGGTACAGCGGGGTCGGCGCGCTCGGGTCCACGGCCAGGCCTGCCAGTCTGGGGTCGGCTTCCGGCTTGGGCTTGGTCATCGTGCTCCCTCCGGACCGTATGGATTCATTATGTCCAATATAGTACCAATCTGCGGCCTGTGCACGCCGGGTCAGAGCCGCAGGTACAGCCGCCGCCGGTCCATCCACCAGCCCATTGCCCAGCACAGCAGGGTGTAGGCCAGGGCACAGGCCAGGCTGCCCCAGGGTCCCGGCAGCAGCCGCTGGAACACCGCGATGCCCACCCATTGGTACAGGTCCATTCCACTGGCGCCGGCCGGAACCAGCCGCAGGCTGATGACGAACAGTTCGGAGAACAGGTAGATCGCCAACGGATTGCGCCCGAGCACGGTGAAGAAGCCGCTGCCGGCCCGCCACTGGCGTACCTCGATCGCCCACAGCAGCGCACCCAGCAGCAACAGGTCCAGGCCCACGGTCAGCAGCACGAACGAACTGGTCCACAGCTTCTTGGCCAGCGGGAACCACGGCTGCCAAGCCAGGGCCAGCACGGTCAGCGCGATGCCGGCCAGCAGCAGCCAGCGCACCGTGCGCGCCTGCTTGCCGACACGGCGCACGTACAGGCCGGTCAGGTAGCCGGCGATGACATTGACCGTGGCCGGCAGCGTGCCGAGCAGGCCTTCCGGATCGAAGCCGCCGTCCTTGCGGTACAGCTGCGCCGGATCCAGCAGCCACAGGTCCAGGCGCGTGCCGGCGTTGCCGAGCTTGCTCAGTTCCGCGCCCGGCTGGCCCCACAGGTACAGCACCGCCCAGTAGCCAAGCAGCAGCGCGACACAGGCGGCCAGCAGCCCGCGCGGCGGCAGCCAGCGGCACAGCAGTGCCCCCAGCGCGTAGCACAGCGCAATGCGCTGCAACACGCCCGGCACCCGGGTCTGGTCGATCGCGGTGAAGCTCCAGCTGCCGTCGGCGCCCTGGTGCACGAACGGAAACCAGTACATCAGGAAGCCGAGCAGGAAGATCAGCGCGCTGCGCTTGCCGACCCGGCGCAGGAACGCGCCGAGCGGTTGGCCGCGGTCCAGCGCGAAGCTCATCGCGTTGCCGACCGCGAACAGGAACGACGGGAACACCAGGTCGGCGGCGGTGAAACCGAACCACGGCGTATGCCGCAGCTGCACGAACGCATCGGCGCCGGCACCGGGCGTGTTGACCAGGATCATCAGGAAGATGGTCAGGCCGCGGAACACGTCCAGCGACAGGAAGCGTTCGCGCGACGGCGCCATGGCGGGGATGCTCACGGAAGCGGCGCTCATCGGGCATCCACCTGTTGCAGCAGGGTGCGCACCGCGGCGACCGGGTCGGCCGGCGCTTGTCGCGTGTATGGAGTGTCCCGCTTCACCCAGGCCTGCTCCCATGCGCGCAATCGCTGCTGTAACGCTGCCTCGTCCACGCTGCCGCCGCTGACGGCGGCGTCGCGCAACGCCTGCATCGCCAGCGCCCAGCGGGGCAGGTAGTAGTCGGCGTACATGCCCTGCCAGGCCTTGGACGCGTAGTCGCCGAGATTGCCCTCGCCGCCCCATACGCTGACCTGCGCCTTGGCGTCGCGCCGGTAGTAGGCCGCGTCCTGCGGCGTCTTCGCATAGCCTTCGGCATCGCCGAGCCAGCTCGACAGGGTTTCCTGCTGGCCACCGACCAGGCCGTCGAGCTGCTGCACCGCCGCCTGCACGCGGGCGAAGGCGGCATCGCCGGCGGCGACGTCGCCGCGCTTGTAGGCGGCCACCGCCTGCTGCAACTGCGCGTCCACGCGGCCGGTGGCGTAGTGGCGGGCGAAGTCGACCAGGTCGTAGCGGTACAGCGGCGCGTCGGCGTACTCCGGCGCCAGCGCCAGCAATTGATCCAGCGCGCGGCACAGGCGCGGCGGATCGCCGGGTGCGCCTTCGAATTCGCCGATGTCCAGCGTCGGCCGCTTGAACAGCAGGTAGGCGCCGGCCCGGCTGCGCCACCAGCGCGGCGTCCAGTAGCGCGTGGACAGCACCGAGGCCTGCAGATCGTCCCAGGCCGCGCGCAATGCCGGCGAGCTGTGCCCGTAGCGGGCGCGGGTGTAGTCGCCGAGCCAGTCCTGCAGCGAACGCTCCTGTCCGCCCCAGGCCAGCGCGTACATGTACTCGTAGACCACCGAGTTGTTGTGCAGGCCTTCGGGGAACGCGCCGAAGCCGACCAGTTGCTGCTTGTCCTTGTCGGCGAGCAGCCCGCGCAGGTCGTCGCGATAGAACGCCAGGTCGCCGTACACCGGATTGCTGCCGCCGTAGTTGTGCACGTAGCCGTAGATCCACTGCTTGCCGTCGAACGCGTCGGAGAGCTTCCAGGTGCCCGGGTAGCGATCGTTGCCGATGTCCAGCACCAGCAGCTTGTCGTTGGGCACCTCGCGCAGGAACGCGGCGATCGCCTGCGGCGTCCAGAAATGGCGGTCGGCGCCGAACAGCCAGCCCTGCATCACCCACACCGCGTCGGGATTGGCGCGATGGATCGATTCGTACAGCGCGCGGCCGTAATCGGCCAGGCGCTTGTCGCGCTGCGCCGGCGACACCTCGGGCGGCGCAGTCTTGGCGGTGTTGGCGGTGCTGTCGCCGTAGCTGGCCAGGCGAGCGTCGCTGCCGTCGGCGGCGATCGGCGGCAGCATTTCGTTGAATGCATCAGCCAGGTAATAGGTGCCCTTGCCGTAGGTGCGGTCGTAGAGCTGGATGAAACGCTGCGCGATCTTGGCGAACAACGGATCGGCCGGATCCAGCCAATAGGTTTCGTGGAAGCCTTCCCAGGCGCGCATGCGGTAGATGCGCGCCTGCGGATGCGCCTGCGCGAACGCCTTCGGCACGTAGCCGGCGAAGGCCGGCAGCACCGGCTTCATGCCCAGCGCGCGCATGCGCTGCAGGATGCGCAGCTGCAGCGCGTGCTTGTCCTCGATCCACTGCTGCGGCAGCGGCGCGTCGTAGCCTTCGATGTTGCCCATGCGCTGCCACGGCGCAAACGCCGGGCCGGAGAAATACTGCGACAGATCCGCGTCGCTCACCCCAAACTCGCGCCACAGCGCCTGCCACACGTAGTCCTGGCCTTCCATCGCCAGCGGCATGTCGATGCCGTGCAGCGCCATCCAGTCGATCTCGCGCTCCCAGCGCGCCCAGTCCCACCACGGCGTGGTGTAGCCGTAGGTGCACACGTTGAGATAGGCGCGGTAGGCGAACGGGGTGACCACGCGCTGCCCGTTGAAATCGGCATAGGCAGCAGGCAGCGCGACCCGGCTACCCTCCCAGCTCACCGAGGCGGCGCCGATCGATTGCAGATAGCTGTACGCGCCATGCGCCAGCGCCACTTCCGAGGAGCCGGACACGCGCAGCGTGCCGGCCTCGGCGGCGATCTGGTACCAGTCGTTGCCGTTGCCTCGCGGCTGCCGTTGCAGGGTCAGCGCGGCGGCGCGCGGGCCGAGCGTGCGCAGCAGCACGCCGCGTGCGGCGTCAGCCTGCGTGTCCTGAACTGGCGCCGCAACCGCGGCCGGCGCCAGCAGCATGCAGGCCAGCAGCAACACGGCTTGCCCGGAAATCGGAAACGCACGCACGACGCGCATCCAGGCGCGCGCGTGCGGGAAGGCATGGCGGAAAACTCGCTTCATTCGGTCAATACTCCACTATCGCGACATCGTCGAAGCCGAAAGGCATTCCGGCCGTCACCTGCATCACCACCGCCAGCACGCGTTCGCCGTCCGCAGGCGGCAAGCGCAGTTGCGCATGCTGCCCCGCGGCCACGCGGGCAACCAGTTTCCGGTCCAGATACACCTGCGCCGCGCCGGTCGCGCGACCCAGCCGCAGCACGCCGCCGCGCTGCTGGATCCCGGCCCACGGCGTGAATGCGGTGCGGTACAGCACATAACCATCGCGCTCGGCGCGCGTTTCCAGGTTGCCCGGCTGACAGAAGCTCCAGCTGTTGTTGTCGTTGGGCGCGCGCGGCAGCGCCGGATCCGGCGGCGCCGCGAACGGCAGCGTGCGCCGCCAGCCGGGCACCACCATCGCCGCGGCGGCCGGCGGCAGCGACGGCCGCACCGCCACCGCATCCAGACCGATCGTGACCTGCGCAGCCCGCAGGCCCGGCGCGCGCGCCTCGATGCGCAGCCGGCGCTGGCCGCTGCCGGCCTCGACGATGGCCTGCGCCAAGCCGTTGAACAACTGCACCTGCGGCACGTTGTCGGCCGCATGTCGATTCGGGTCGCCATTGCCGACGCCGAGCAGGCGCCCGCCTTCGACCTGCAGCGCGATCTGCGCATCGGCGAACGGCACGTGGCGGCCCTGCGCGTCCACCGCTTCCAGGGTGATCGGTTGCGCATCGCGGCCGTCGCCACGCATCCGCGCGCGGTCCGCGGTCAGCCGCAGCGCGACCGGCGCGCCGACCGTCTGCACCCGCTGCCGCGCCACTTCGCGACCATCGCGATAGGCCACCGCCTCCAGCACGCCCGGCGCGTACGTCACCTGCCAGGCGTTCATCTCGATCCGGTCCACCGCCTGCCGCCCCTGCGACTGCCCGTTGAGCCACAGCTCCACCTGCTGCGCATTGCAGAACGCCATCACCTTGATCGGCGTGCCCTCGCGGCCCGGCCAGTTCCAGTGCGGCAGCAGCTGCAGCACCGGCGCATCGTCGATCCACTGCGCCTGGCGCAGCCAGTAGGCGCCTTTCGGAAAACCGCACAGATCCATGATGCCGAAGAACGAGGACACCGACGGCCATTCGAACGGAGTCGGCTCGCCGCGGTAGTCGAAACCGGTCCAGACGAAACCGCCGGCCAGATACGGACGCTGGTCGATCAGCTTCCAGGACGTGCGATGGGTGTTGCCCCACGGCGCGGCCACCGAATCGTCCTCGGCGATGACGTGCGCCTCCATGTCGGTGAACCAGGCGCCGCGGGTCTGGAACGCGCTGGTGTCCTCGCTGGACAGCAGCGGCTTGTGCGGCATCGCCGCGCGCACCCGGTCGTAGTTGAACTGGCGGTAGTTGAAGCCGACCACATCCACCGCATCGGCGGCATTGCGCTGGGTCAGCATGCCGTCGTTCATCGCCGCGGTCACCGGGCGGCTGTCGTCCAGCTCGCGCACCAGCGCCACCGCGCGGCGCACCATCTGGTAGCCGGCGACGGTGCCCTGCATCGGTTCCTCGTTGAACACCGACCACAGGAACACGCAGGCGCGGTTGCGGTCGCGACGCACCAGCCAGCGCAATTGCGCGGCGTAATCCGGCGCCGGATTGAACACCCGGTTCTCGGCCATCACCAGCATGCCCAGGCGATCGCACACGTCGAGCAGTTCGCTGGCCACCGCATGGTGCAGGCGGATCGCATTGCAGCCCAGCTGCTTGAGCCGGCGGATGCGGAACTCCAGCAGGCTGTCGGGCACCGCCACGCCGACCCCGGCATGGTCCTGGTGCAGGCAGGCGCCCTTGATCTTCAGCGGCCGTTCGTTGAGGAAGAAGCCCTGCTGCGCATCGAAGCGCAGCGTGCGAAAACCGATCGCGCATTCGCGGCGGTCGCGCTCGCGGCCGCCGCTGCGCAGCACCGCCACGACCCGGTACAGATGCGGCGCGGCCACGTCCCAGCGCTGCGGCTGCTGCACCTGCAGTTCGACCTTCGCCACCGCCTGCGCCAGCGCGCCGACCTGCAGCGCACTGCTGCCCTGCGCCATCAGCGTGCCGTGCGCGTCGTACAGCGCCACCTCCAGCAGCGCCGCGTCGACCTGTTCGCCAGTATTGGCGACGGTGACCGCAACCGGCAGCGTCCAACGTTCGTCGTCGCCGATCCGCGGCACCGCGTGCACGCCATCGCCGACGATATGCAGCGCATCGCGCACCGCCAGCCAGGTGTGCCGGTAGATGCCCGCGCCTTCGTACCACCAGCCGTCCATCGCCTCGGCATCCACACGCACCGCGATGCTGTTGAGATCCTGGCCGTAGCGCGCGATCGCGCTCAGATCGATGGCGAAGCCGTCGTAGCCGCTCCAGCTGCGCGCCATCAGCAAACCGTTGACCCACACCGTGGCACGGCTGGAAATGCCGTCGAACCGCAGCTCCAACGCCTTGCCGCGCTGCGCCTCGTCCAGCCGCAGGCTGCGCCGGTACCAGGCGATGCCGCGGCGGCGATAGCCCTGCGCCACGTTGGCGCTGGCCTCGATCGGTTGCTCGATGGCGAAATCGTGCGGCAGCCGCAGTTGCCGCCATTGGCTGTCGTCGAAATCGCCCGCAGCCGCGCCCCAGGCCTTGCCGGCCTTGGCGTTGTCGTAGCTGGCGTCCTGCCCGACGACCGGCGGAAACGGGATGTCGCCTTCGTGGAAGCGCCAGCCTTCGTCCAGGCACAACAGGCCGGGATCGACCGCCAGCGTCAGCGCCGGTACCGCCGCTGCGGCAGTGCCGGTGCCGGTGACGGTGCCGGCCATGCCGGCATCCGCCGCGCTGCCCGCCCAGCTCAACTGCGGCGCCGCCAGCAGCAGGCCGGCGCCCGCGCCGCCCGCCAGGAATTCTCGTCGTTGCATGCGCTTGCCCTAGAACCTGTGAATGCGATCGGGAGAGGCCACGTTGCCATGCCCGGCGCCAGCGCGGCGCCGGGCAGGCTGCGGACTAGCCTGCAAGCGACCGCACCGCCGTCACAGGATGTCCCACTGCATCGACACGTAGAAGCTGCGGCCGGTGACGCCGGTCATCTGCCAGCGGTCGCTGATGTCCTTGTACGCCTCTTCCTTCTTGTCGGTCAGGTTGAGTCCGCCGAGCTGGAAGCTGAGCTTGTCGGTGGCCTGATAGCCGAGCACCGCGTCGAGCTGGGTGCGCGCCTTCATGGTGTGGCCTTCGCGGGCGAAGAAGCTGTCGCTGCTGTCCTGCTCGTACTCGCTGCGGTGGTTCAGCGACAGCCGCGCGGAGAACATCGCGTTCTCCCAGTAGCCGGTGGCGTTCCAGGTCTTCTCCGACAGGTTGCGGATCTGGAAGTCGGTGTCGCGCTGCGGGAGTACCCGGGTGAAGTTGGCGGTCAGGCCGAAGCCCTGGATCGGCAGCCACGCATCGAACGACTGCGTCCAGCCCAGCTCGTAGCCCTTGATCTTGACCTTGCTCGGATCGTTCCGGGTAGCGGTGATCTCGTAGATGTTGCCGCTGCCGTCCACGCAATCGCCGGAGCTGTTGCTGGAAAGCGCCGTACCGTTGAACGTGGTCGGACACACGATGCTGTTGAAGGTGCCGTTCTTGACCTGCTTCCAGAAGCCGGCCAGGGTCAGGCCGCCGCCTTGGCCGTAGTACCACTCCAGGCTGAGGTCGGCCTGGTTGGCGGTCAGCGCCTTCAGGTCGGTCTGGCCCAGCGACACGTCGTAGGTGGTGGTGCCGCCGGTGTTGCTGCCCGAGGAGAAGGTGCTGGCGATGGCGGTATTGCTGTCCAGGATCGGCCGCACCAGCACCTTGCCGGCGGCGAAGCGCAGCAGCAGGTCCTCGCGCATGTCCAGCACCAGGTTCAGGCTCGGCAACCAGTTGTGGTAGTCGTACGGCGCGCGCTCGGTGCCGACCACTTCGTTGGCATCCTCGCTGTACTGCGAGGCGGTGGTCAGGTAGGTGTCGGTGGTGCGCTTGGTGTTCTCGTAGCGCACGCCGACATTGCCGCGCAGGCGCATGCTGCCCAGTTCGGTGTCGATCTTGGCCAACGCGTAGGCGGAGAAGATGTCGTTGCGGATGTGGTAGCTGGCCTGCGGCGCGAACAGCACCGGCACGGTGATGCCGGAGGCGGCCAGCGCCTCGGCGTAGGCGTACACGTCCGGCGCCACCCAGTCGGCCTGCGAGGCCAGGTTGCCGTCGAGGAAGTTGCTGACGCTGGAACTGGCCGCCGACAGTTCCGGGAACATCGCGTAGCCGGACACCGCACCGGAGTTGATCAGGTACAGGAAATCGCGGCGCCAGACGTTGCGGTCGAAGGTTTCGCGGCGGAACTTGGTGCCGAACTTCACCGAGTCCAGGAAGCCGGCGCCGACGTAGCGCTCGGCATCGAACTGCAGCGACCATTCCTTGTTGCTGAGCTTGGTGATCGCGCCGTTGGGGTATTCGTCGCGCACCAGGTTGGCCTGGTTCCAGGCGCTGGCGTCGTTGGCGTCGGCATCGGTGGTCAGCGAGATCGCGCCGGGGTTGGACATGTCGAACAACGTCGCCGACGGCTTGCGGCCGAGGATCACCGCGCGCTCGTCCTCGTCGGTCTTGCCTTCGGTGTAGTTGGCCACGCCGCTGAAGGTCCACGCATCGCCCTTCCACTTCGCGTCCCAGGTCAGCAGCTGCGAGGTGAGATCGTGGCGCTCGAGCTGGCGGTTGTTCTCCAGCCAGTAGTTGGACGCCGATACCTTGGTCGCGGTCAGGCCGTCGGTCTCCAGCACGTTCAGGGAATTGCGTTCGAAGGAATAGACCAACTGGTTCATGTCGTTGTCGGTCTTGTCCTGCGAGTACAGCGCAGTCAGGTTCATCTCCAGCCGGTCGTTCGGTTTCCACTGCAGGCCGGCGGTGAGCATCTTGCGGTCGGTCTCGCGCTCGATCGAGCGGTAGCGCGGACGGCGCGGGATGTACAAGGTGCCGTCGTCGGTGTCCTGGGTGAACCAGCGGTCGATCCACAGGTAGTCGGCACGGTCCTTGAGCTTCTGGTAGCCGGCGTTGACGAACACGCCCAGTTGGCCGCCATCGGCGAGCTGGAACTGGTCGATGTAGGTGAGCACCGCCTTCGGCGTCGGCGCGCCACCGGCGAATTCGGAGTACTGCTCCTTCGCCGACAGCAGCAGCTTGCGCTCCTTGTAGTCCAGCGGCTTGGTGGTCTCGATGTTGACCGTGCCCGACAGCCCGCCGGCATCCATGTCCGCCGACGGCGACTTGATCACCTCGATCGCCGCGGCCACTTCCGGCTGGATGATGTCGTAGCGGAAACCGTCGGTGAAATCGGCGCTCTTGATGGTCTGGCCGTTGATCGTGGTGGCCGAATACTGCGGGCCCAGGCCGCGGATGCTGATGGTCGAACCGCGGCCGTTGATGGTGGAGATCTGCACGCCGGGAATGCGCTGGATCGCCTCGGCGATGTTCTCGGCCGGGAACTTGCCGATGTCCTCGGAGGAGATGCCGTCGGTCATGCGCGCGTCTTCGCGCTTGTTGTCCAGCGCGGTGATCAGGCTCTTCTGGTAGGAGCTGGTGACGGTGACCGTGTCGAGCTCGGAGATCGCATCGGATGCGGGCGCTTGCTGCGCCTGCGCTCCGGCACTGAGCAGGCCGAACGCGATGGCGCTGGCGAGGACGGACATGGAACAACAGTGCGGACGGGAGCGGGCGGCATGTGGCATTGGGCTAATCCTGGTTGATGGCTGGTCGGCACGGCACGTCTGACATCCAGCGGCAGCGATCGGCAGGCAGCACCCTCCATTGCGCCCGACGCGACGCGCAGGGCGATGCCGTCCGTGCGGGCACGGAGTCGATGGAACGTGCTGTCTGTTGCTGCGCCTCGTGTTGCGGAAGGCGCGTCCCCGTCCCTACCCCGGAGCGGGCGATTGCATGCTGCTGGCTGATCGACCCGAATTGGCAAAGACCAATTCCAGGCGCCTCGATTCTTATGGTCTTAGAAAGATTGTGTCAACGCCGCAATACGCACAATCGGCAAATGGCGTCTGGACTTGTCGCTGATTTCTAAAAATATCATTTATTATCAGACACTTGAAGATTTAAAATATTTTGTATGGGTTCAATTTCACGTATCGTTGTCACGATACCTATGACGCACCAATTCTACGAATGAGACCAATTTTGTGCGTCGCGACATGATTGCGCCGCGTTCTCATTTGCGCGCCGCCGCCGCCGTCCCGGCGATCGGCATAACCCGTTGATGCAGCTGTCTTTCAGCGTTTCCAGGCGACCGCGGCCAAGCGCAGGCCTGGGTGACGCAGCGCGAAACCAGCACCAGACGAATTTTCCGGACAAGACTTGACATCGTTGTCATAGCCTCGTAAGAATCGGCACACACGGGGGTGGGGCCGCGCATACGCGGCGCAAAAGCGGGGCATGGGAGGCATGTGATCGCAATGGTCCGTACGCACGAATCGTGTGCCGCACTCGGCACGCCGTTGCAACACCCGACGCCGTTGCGCGCCCTGTTCGCCATTGAGGTCGGCGCGCCGGTACCGCTGCACGCCGCAGCGGCCGGCATCGCCCTGGCCAGCGCCACCCCGCCCCATCCGCATTGTTTCCAACTCGACAGCTCGACGCACCGCGTCCCGTACCACGGCAGAACGCTGCGCCTGGCATTGCACGCATAAGCGAAAGAACCGGCCGCCCTCGGGCGGGAAGATTCCAGCCAGCCACACCCCGCATCACCGCACGCAGCAGCACAGCAGGCATCAGCACCGCAGGCAGTAAGGCAACAGGCAGAGCCGGCACGCAGCGCAACGCTCGCGCGCCGCGTCGACCCATTGAATGATGAGGAGAGACATCATGCAATACCGCCATTCCGTCTTGTCCGCAGCAATCCTCGCCACCCTGGCCTTTTCCGCGCAGGCGCAGCAAGCCAGTGGCGACGCCACCGACCTGGACGCGGTCCAGGTCGTGGGCATCCGCGCCAGCCTGGAAAAATCGCTGGACACCAAGCGCAACAACGTCACCGTGTCCGAAGCGATCACCGCCGAGGACATCGGCAAGTTCCCCAGCACCAACGTCGCCGAAGCGTTCGCGCAGATTCCCGGCGTCACCATCGACCGCCGCTTCGGCCAGGGCGAACGGGTCAGCATCGATGGCACCGACCCCAGCCTCAACCTGTCGTTCCTGGATGGCCACCCGGTGGCGCAGGCGATCTGGCTGTACGGCGAGCAGCCCAACCGCGGCTTCGACTACACCCTGCTGTCGCCGCAGATCCTGGGCCGGGCGGAGATCGTCAAATCCTCCGAGGCGCGGTTGGTCGAAGGCAGCCTCGGCGGCACCGTGCTGATGCACAGCCGGCAGCCGCTGGACCTGAAGGCCAACGAGATCGCCGGCTCGGTCGGCTACAGCTACAGCCAGCAGGCCAGCGAGGGCAAGCCCAACGCCTCGCTGCTGTACAGCTGGAAGAACCCGCAGCAGACCTTCGGCATCGCGGTGTCCGCGCAGCACTACGAGGAGCGCGTCGATCGCCAGGGCATGGAGGTGTTCGGCTACGCCAAGGCCGCGACCTTCGGCAACGCCGGCGGCGTGCCGGCCGATGCCGACGTGCCCAACTCGGTCAACGCGGCCTGGTTCCAGCAGGACCGCAAGCGCGACAGCGCCGTGGTCAACCTGCAGCTCAAGCCCAGCGATGCGCTGGAGTTCAACCTCAGCGGCCTGTACATCAAGGAGAACTTCGACAACTACAACCAGTCGATGTACAGCTTCCTGACCTGGAACCAGGGCACCATCGACGCGGTGGACGCGCTCGGCAGCGTGCGCAACGGCGTGGTCGGCAGCGGCCATTCCAGCGCCAACGCCAATGCCGGCGGCGGCACGGTGATCTACGACAACAACGTGCGCCAATCGGAAGTCGTCACCAAGGGCATCGACCTGCGCGGCGCGTTCCGCGGCGAAGGCTGGGGCATGAGCGGCCAGATCGGCCAGAGCAAGTCGGACAACAAGGACCTGTCGCAATACTTCATCGAACCGTTCTACAACGGCGGCTTCAGCTGGGACCTGCAGCGCGGCATCCGCTTCGACGATGCAGCCGGCGCGCGCGACCCGGCCAACTGGGGTTCGGCCGGCGGCTGGTTCGGCAACAACGGCATCTTCGCCACGCACAGCAAGGACCGCTACGGGCAACTGGATTTCAACCTGCAGTTCGACAGCGTGTTCAACCAGTTGCTGTTCGGCGTGCGCCAGGGCAAGCACGACGAAGACTTCACCTTGAACGTGTACGGCGGCGTCACCCCCGGCACCCTGGCCGACGTGGGCACGATCGGCCTGACCGACATCCAGGGCTTCTATCCCGATCAGGGCCGGCATGTGCAGGCCGGACGCGGCAACGTCATCGACTGGATCCGCAACAGCCCGGTGGACTACGCCAATCCCGACCCGGCCAGCTACCTCAACAACAGCTGGGCACTGCAGCAGACCAACAATGCCGCCTACGTGCAGCTGAACTTCTCCAACGGCGGCCTGCGCGGCAACCTCGGCGTGCGCTACGTGGATTCCAAGACCGAAGGCAGCGGCTTCGTCTACAGCGGCACGCCGACGCTGGACGACTTGGACAGCAAATGGCAGACCCGCACCCGCAAGGAACACTTCCTGCTGCCGTCGTTGAACCTGGCCTACGACACCGACACCGACTGGGTGTTCCGCTTCGCCGCGGGCAAGGTGATCGCGTGGGCACCGTACAACCAGATGGTCAACAACACCTTCTTGAACGACACCACGCTCACCGGCAGCGGCGGCAACGCGGCGCTGTCGCCTTACGAATCGTGGAACTTCAACCTGTCGGCCGAGTACTACTTCGCGCAGCAGGCGGTGGTGGCGTGGTCGCTGTTCTACAAGAAGATCGACAACTACATCGACACCTCGGCCACGATCGAGCGCCAATACAATTCGATCCGCGACACCTCGCCGCAGACCTGGGCGCAGATGCTGGGCAGCAACGGCTGCAGCGCCGACGGCTATTGCGACTACAGCATCCAGCGCCCGCGCAACGCCGGCGACGGCAAGGTCAAGGGCTTCACCCTCGCCTACCAGCAGCCGTTCGGCAGCAGCGGCTTCGGCCTCACCGCCAACTACACCTATGCCAACGGCGAGAACAACACCGGCGACCGCCTGCCCTACCAGTCGCGCAACAGCGTGGCCTTCAGCCCGTACTACGAGAAGGGGCCGTGGAACGCGCGTATCGGCCTGAACTGGCGCGACAGCTATCTGGCCGGCGGCTACGTCGCCGGCGCCGCGCCGGCCAGCGTCGACGACTACACCGACCTGGGCGCGAGCATCGGCTATGCGATCAGCGACCAGTGGTCGCTGCAGGTGGACGCGCAGAACCTGCTGGACGAAGAGTACTTCCAGTACCTGGGCGACAAGGACCACCCGGCCGGGCGCTACAAGAACGGCCGCCGTTACATGGCCACGCTGCACTTCAAGTTCTGAGCGCGATCGGGGTCGGCAATCACGCCGTTGTAGGAGCGGCTTCAGCCGCGACCGGGCGTCACCGGGAATGCCCCGGTCGCGGCTGAAGCCGCTCCTACACAGGCGGTGGCGACCGCGCGGTATGCCGTCACCCGATACGCCTCATGCCAGCGTCAGCGCAGCGCAGGCACCCGCCGCAGCGGCGCCAGCTCAGCCGCGTCGCTGCAACGCTTCCTGCAATACCTTCTGGAACTGCGGCAGCGTGCACAGCTGGGTCTTGGGGGCGCTGCAGCCGGGCACGTGCAAGGTCTGCAACAGCGGCGGCTTGCGCAAGCTCAGTGGGGTCAGCGCGCGCAGCTGGTCCAGCGATTGCGCCTGGTAGCGCAGGCGCACGTAGCGCTGGCCGCTGCGCGCGTCGCGCAGTTGCTCGAGCACCAGCGCGCCGCCCGGCGGCGAATCGTCCTGGCCGAAGCCGGGCAGATGGAAGTGCAGGTCGAGCAAGCCGCTGAGCGAGGCGATATGGGTATCGCTGGCGACCAGCACGCTCAGCTTCGGCGCATCCGCCACGCCCAGCGTGTCCAGTACCCGCCGCGCCAGCGGCGCGCCGGCGCGCGCGGCCATGTACTGCGGCCGCGCGTAGATCTCGAACAGCAACGCATGCAGCCGCGACACCACGCCGATGCGTTCGCGGGTGGCGCGGCCCCAGCCCACCTGGTCCAGCGGCAGGCCTTCGGCGTATTGCAGGATGAACACCTCGGCGGTGCCGGAAGTCAGGTCCAGCGGACCGTGCATGGCGATGCCGCGGCCGTTGGCGCCGGCACTCAGCGACGACGGCATCTTCGCGGAATCGCAGTCCTTGGCGCTGCAGCCGAGGATCTGCTGCATCGTGCGCAGTTCCTTCGCGTACGGCGCGAGCACCGCGCCCGGGCCGCCGGTCTGACGCTGGATCGACGCCACCGCGGCGTCCGCGTCGAAGTCCACCGCACCGGCCTCGACCGGACGGAACAGCGGATCGTCGCTACCTTGCGGCTGGTGCCCGGCCTGCAGCCCGCAGCCCGGGGCCAGCGTCTCGGCCAGGATCTGCGCGCTGGCGATGGTGCGCTGGTCGGTGTTGGCGTAGACGCTGACCGCGCCGTCGGCAGGGCAGCCGGCGGCCGGCAGCACGCCGTCGCGGACCAGCCATTGCCGGGTGTAGTCGCCGCTCAGCTGCACGGCCACGCGGCCGTGCGCGGTGAGCAGGCTCTCCGGCGTGTTCCACACCGGCCACGGACGGTCGGCCAATGCCGCCGCCGCGGCCTCGCCGTCCAGCGGCGCACGCACGCCGTGGCGGAACAGCATCACCACCTGCTCGACCTGCAATTGCGGCGCAGACGCTTCGCGTGCAGGCCGCGCCTGCGCGCCGGCGGTCGCCGCCAGCGCTACCAACAGCATCCAACGCATCCGCTTGCTCATCGTCGATCCAGGAAAAAGGAGAAAAAGAAGTCACTCGTTGCACCACACGCATCGCCGGGCATGCCGATCCGATTGCAGCGCAAGACCGCAGCGCTGGCGAATCGGTCGCCAAGCCGTTGCAGGGAAGACGCACCGGTGGCGTCATCGCTGCCGATCCGCTGCACATCCAACGCCACTACCGGTTGCGCGCGCCGGCCATCATGCGCCCGTACAACGCGTCGGTTAACTGCATGCACGCCGACACGCGTCGCGGCGACATGCCGCGACGCGCGAGGGAAACCGGCATGTATCAGGCCGCCGGCTCAGAACGTGTACTTCACAGTCAGCAGGCTGGTGCGCCCGGCATCGACGATGTCCGAGATCGCGGTGCTGTTGCGGCCGACGTGCGCCCAGTAGCTCAGGCGATTGGTCAGATTGGCCACCGACAGGTCGGCGCGCAGGTGCTCGTTCACCGCGTAACCCACATGCAGGTCGACGCGGGTGATCGGCTTCACCCACATATCGTCCCAGCTGGCGCCCTGGTCCAGGTAGTCGTAGGCCGACACGTATTCGCCCGAGTAGTGGTAGCTCAGGTTCACCGACAGCGGCCCCTTCTCGTAGAACAGCTCGGCATTGGCCATCAGGTCCGGCGCGTTCTGGATGCGCTCGTCGTGGAAGCCGGCCATGCCCAGGTCGACGCGGGTGGACTGGCGGGTGACGTTGGCGCCGATGCCGAAGCCGTCCAGCGGTGCCGGCATGCCCTGCAGGGTCTGCCGCACCGCCGCTTCCACGCCCAGCACCTTGCCGTCGCCGCCGTTCTGCGGACGCACGTAGCGCACGCCGCTGGCGTCGGTGTTGGTGCCGGCATTGGCCGCGTCCGAACCGTTCTCGTAGATGTAGTCCGACAGGCGCTTGTAGTAGCCCGCCAGCATCGCGTGGCCGCCGACGCCGTTGTCCCATTCGCCGGAGACGTCGACGTTGACCGCCTTGATCGGCTTCAGATCGGGATTGCCTTCGGTGATGGTGGTCTTGCCGTCACTGGACACGTCGTAGTTGGAGCCGCCGCCGAGCTGCACGAACGCCGGGCGCGTGTAACTGGTCCACACCGAGGCGCGGTACACCGCGTTGGCATTGCCGGGGCGGTAGTTCAGGAACACGCTGGGCAGCGGCACGTCGTAGCTGGTGTGGTTGTTCTGGAAGTAGCCGGCCAGCTCGTTGCCGCCGCTGTCCTTGGGCATCGTCCAGTAGGTATTGCGGATACGGGTCTGTTCGAAGCGCACGCCGGGGATGATTTCCAGGTCGCCGGTCTTGAACGTGGCCATCGCATACGCCGCGGCCACTGCCTCGGTGCCGCGCATGGTCGCGCAGTTCTGGTTGTTGATCGCCAGGCTGCCGCAGGTATCGAAGCTGTCCGCGGTCAGATACTTGGCGATCGAAGCCTTCAGCGCCGAGTTGCTCAGCTTGACCGTCGGGTAGTCGTACTTGCCCGGATACACCGAGTCGTAGCTGCCGCTGACCAGGCCGCTGTTCTCCAGCAGGGTGCCGTCGGTGAACTTGCCGGTGGTCCAGTCGCGCGAGGTGTATTCGCGCGAGCTGTCCACGTACTTCACGCCGAACTGCAGGCTGCTCAGCGCGCCCTCGTCGAAGTCGTAGCGCGCGTCGAACTTGGCGCCACCCTTTTTCTGCCCGCTGTAGGACTTGGTCAGCTGGCCGTGGCGGCGCGCGTACAGGCTGCCGATGTCGCCGGCCTGGTTCTGCATCGCGGCGGTCAGCTGCGGCACCGGGAAGCCTTCGCTGTCGTAGCCGATGAAGCTGTTGGCGCCGTACGGAAACTGGGTGGAAGTGTATTGATCCACGCGCGCGGAGACTTCGATGTGGTCCGGGCGATCGTTGTCGCCGTAACCGTAGAACAGGTTCGGCGACAGCGTCCAGTTGCCGAGCTGCTTGTCGGCGCCGAACTGGAACGTGGCGATGTCGGCCACTTCCGGGTTGGTTTCGTACCAGTAGCGCACCGCGACGCGGTCGATCTGCGGCTGGTACACGCCGGTGCTGCCGATCTGGGTGTAGCTGACGCTGGCCGGCACGAACTGCGTGTAGCCGGTGTTCTGCTCGGTCTTGGCGTAGGCGTAGGTCGCCCGCGCATACAGCTGCAGGCTCGGATCCACATGCCAATCGAAGGAGACGTTGCCGCCGTAGCGCTTGGTGTCGCCGCCGGAATAGCCGATGTTGGTGCCGGTGGACTGCAGCGAATCTTCCGCGTCGTAGCCGGACGCCAGTGCGCCCTTGGCGGTGGTGCGGGCGAATTCCCACGAACCGTCGTTGCGCGCAGCGGAAGCGCTGGCCACTTCGCTGTTCACATAGTGGCGCTCGTCGTAGTAGGCGCTGGCATAGATGCCGAACTGGTGCTCGCTGCCGAACTTGGCATGGAACTCGCCGGCCGCGCCCTTGCCCAGGCCGCTCTCGTCGTAGTCGCGGGCGCGGCTTTCCATGCGTCCGCTGGCGGTGATGCTGCCGCCGATCGCGTCGCTGTAGTCGAAGCCGCTGGGAGTGCGGTAGTCGATGGTGCCGCCGATCGCATCGCCGTCCATCGCCGCGGTCGAGGTCTTGTTCAACACGATGGTCTGCAGGCCGGACGGCGGCAGCAGGCTCAGCTGCACGCTGCGGCTGTACGGCATGCCCTGGGCGACGTTGACGCCGTTGATCAGGTTGACGTTGTATTCGGCGTTGAGGCCGCGCACCGAGGCGAACATGCCCTCGCCGCGCGCGGCGCCGTCGACGCCGCCGAAATACGACTGTCCGGTGTTGACCACGTTGACGCCCGGCAGCAGGCCCAGCGCCTCGGCGATGTTGTGCACGGCGGTGTACTTCAGGTCGTCGGCAGACAGCACGTTGGCGGTGTTGCTGGCCGCCATCTGCATGTCGGCGGCGGTGTAGCGGTTCGCCGCGACGGTCACGGTCGACAGGGTCTGCGCGTTGCCTTTGGCGGCGGCCGGCGCGGTGTCGTCGCCGGCGTTGTTCTGCGCCTGCTGCTGCGCCGGGTCTTCGGCATGGGCGGCGGCGGCGAGGGCCAGGCTCAGGGCCAGGGCGATGGATCCGGCAAGCCGGTGCGGCCTGGCGCGGTGCGATGCGTGGTTCATGGACATTCCATCAGGACGTGGGGTGGTGTCCCGGCACGCGGCGACGCCGCGGCCGGAGAAGGCAAAGCACTGCCCGTATCGCCGGCGTGCAGCCGGCAACTGGGCGAACATCTGGGGGGAGTTCCGTGTCGGAGCTGAGCCGTGCGAACTGACGGCCCGTTAACAACTGCGGCGCAGTGTGTGCGTCGATGTTTACAGACGCGTGACGGAGTTCATAGGTGAACGGAATGCGATACGCCGGTGATGCATATACGTGCGTATTGCAGGAGCGCATGGCTGCGGCGCCTTGCCGCTGGCATCCGGCGCACCATAAACGCCACTGTAGGAGCGGCTTCAGCCGCGACGAACGAAGCGGCGGGCCTGACGGCGATGGAGACTGTCGCGGCTGAAGCCGCTCCTACAATGCACCTGGACAGTCGCGGCGAGTTCTAACGGTAGTGCGCGTCGCGACTGAAGGGCACCTCTAAAAACCTCCTTCTTTGGCATCATATGGTCAGAAGAGAGAGCCGAGGCCCCGCGATGATCAGCCTGTTTGCCGGACACGAACGCGAAGCCAAGCGCCAGCAGATAGGCGACCCGCTGGCGGTGTTGTCTCGCCATATCGATTTCGCAACGATTGCCCAAGCCGTCGATGCGAAGCTGTCCTTGGGCACCGGCACGCGCGGGGGCCGTCCGGCCTGGCCGACAGAGCTCATGATCAAACTGTTGTTGTTGCAGCAGCTGTACAACCTCTCTGACGATGCGCTGGAGTACCAGGTGCTGGATCGGCGCAGTTTCCAGCAGTTCCTTGGACTGGAACACAGCGGCAAGGTGCCTGACGCCAAGACGATCTGGGTGTGGCGCGAGCGGCTCAAGGCGCAGGATGTGATGGGCGACATCAGCGCAGCGGTCGGCGTGCAATTGCAGCGGGCGGGATTCATTGCGCGTGGCGGTCAGATCATCGATGCGAGCATCGTCAGCGCCCCGATCCAACGCAACACGCGCGAGGAGAACGCACAGATCAAGCAGGGTGGCGAGGTAGGCCAAGACTGGAGCGACGCCAAGCGCGCGCAGAAGGATGTGCAAGCGCGTTGGACGCGCAAGCACGGCAAGGCGCATTACGGCTACAAGCTGCACGCCAGCACCGATCGGCGTTGGGGCTTCATCCGCCGACATGCGGTGAGCGCAGCCAACGTGCATGACAGCCGACACTTCGAGGACGTGCTGGACCCCAGCAATCACGGACGCACGGTGTGGGCCGACAGTGGCTATGCCGACGCATCGCGGGAGGCCGATCTGACGCAACGCGGCTATCGAGCCGCCATTCAGCACCAGGGCCAGGCGCGCAAGCCGCTAAGCGCGGCCGAACAGCGCCGCAACCGGCGGCTTGCCAAGGACCGGGTGTTCGGCGAACACCCGTTCGCGCGGCTGGCGCAGCAGGGCGGTAAATACCTGCGCACCATCGGGTTGGCACGGGCTAGGGTGGTGATCGGGTTGAAGGTCGCCAGTCACAACCTGATGCGGCTGGCGCGGCTGCAGCATCGCGGCATCGTGCCGGCGTGATCAGGTAAGGCGGCCGACGGCCGCCTTACCTGGCACATCAATGCCATTCAGCAAGCCGGCAATGCACTGAAGTCGTCCTCAAGACACGCTGCTGCTGCGTACTCGCGGCTCATAGTGATGAAACTATGGTTGTTCGAGGTGCCCTGAAGTCGCTCCCACAAGGAGGCGCATCGGCTCCGACGGCATCACTCCGATGCGATCTGCGCATGCAGGATGCGGCGGATCTCCAGGATCGCCTGCGGCGTCTCCTGCACGCTGTGCCCGGAGGTGATCACCAGTTCCGATTCGGCGCCATCCAGATGCGCGCTGCGGTACGGCACCAGCCCGTCGTCGGCGACGGCCAGCGGCACCGCCGGGTCGCGCCGGGCGATGATCGAGTTGTAGCGCACGGCTGGCGAAATCGGCAGCTCGGCGGCCGCACGCACGAACGGGTCGGTATCGCGCAGGTTGTCGATGCCGTTGGGCAGGCGCTGCGGCGCGCCGTCCTGGTCGGCCATGTCCTGCATCACTTCGGTGAAACGCTGCAGCAAGGTCACCGGCAGGCGGATCAGCCCGCCGACCAGACGGCCGATGCGGCCCTCGGCGAACGAGGTGCCGCGGTGCGGCGCGGCGATGAAGATGACGCGGTCCACCTGCGGCAGCGGCGCGAAGCGCAACAGCGGCTGCAGGCGCTCGCGGATCCGCGCGCCGCGCTCGCCGCTCAGGTCGCGGCCGGCGAGCAGGTCGTTCCAGATGCGCTCGCCGGAGTTGCTGACCAGCAGCCGCGCGATCACTCCGCCCATGCTGTGGCCGATCAGCACCATGTGCCGCGAGGCCGGCGCCTGCCCCTGCGGATCGAAATCGTGCAGGGTCTGCTGCAGCAAGGTTTCGATCTGCGCGCGGTTCCAGGCGATCGGCATGTTGGTCGGGTAGTAGACCTGCCAGATCTGGTAGTGGCGGCGCAGTTGCTCGTCGCCCATGATCTCGTTGGCGACGTTGACCCAGGCTTCGGGACTGCTGCCCAGGCCGTGCAGCATCAGCACGATGCGCCGGTTCGGGTCGTAGGGCTGCATCAGGTACAGGTGCGGCTGCTCGATGCCGTGTTCGCGCCCCAGCATCGAGCGCAACGACTGCTTGGCGAATCCCGAACGCGCCAGCCACAGGCCGTAGGCGGCAGTGAAATTGGCCGCCAGCGGCAGCCGCTGGCCGTGCACCACGACCTCGTTGTCGCGATACGGATCGTAGGGCGCGATCACCAAGCTACGCGTGTCCAGCACCTGCGCCAGGCTGTCGCCTTCGAAGCGCAGCAGCACGGTGGTCGGCGCGTACGAAAGTTCGCTGTAGCCGGCGGTGTCGGCGACCGCTTGCCCTGGCTTCGCGACAGCCATGATCGCGGTCGGATCGCCGACCTGCGCCGGCGACACCTCCGCCACCAGCTCGGCGCCGAAGCCATCGCGGCGATAGGTGCTGCGCAGGCCGTCGAAACGCAGCGAGGCGGCAGGCACCATCGCATTCGGCCGCGCCACCCCGCCCGGCAGGCGGAAACTGTCCAGCTCCGCGCGCACCTGCCAGCCGGCGGCGGGCAGCGTGTCGTCGTCGCGCAATTCGCCGCTGGCGCTGCGCGCGCGCCAACGTTCGAACAGCGCGCCGGCCACGTGCTGCACCGCGTAGTTGTAGTAGTCGCGCACCTGGGTCTGCCGGTCTTCGAAGGCGCGCGCGCTGGCCGGGCGTTCGGTATAGAACAGGTAGGCATAGGCGTAGCGCGCGGTTTCCAGCCATGCCTGCAAGGCCGCATCGTCGAGCGCGACGGTCCCCTTCGGCGTACGCGTCGTCGCCGCACGCAACCACAGCTCCGACAACGTCGCCAGGCGGCGTTCCTCGTCCAGCCCCTGCACCGTGCGCAGTTGCGCGGCGCAGACGGGGATGTCGGCCTCGCAGGGCTTGCGCTCGATCGCGACCACGCGCAGCGTTTCCTGGCTGGCGTCGCTGAGTTCGCCGGTGCTGAGCACGTCGCCACGCTTGGTGGCGATGTAATCGCCGGCCGCGCGCGACTGCACGGTGACCATGGCGCAACCGGACCCGGCGAGCAGGCCCACGGCCAGCAGCGCACGCGCCGCCAGCTGCCGCATCGCGTATGCCGCGCGCATCAGCGGGGTACTCCGGACGGTTCTTCGCCGGGGATGCCTTCGCGGATACGCTGCGAAAAATCGGCGCCGGTGCCGGCCTGGCGCGCGCGCTCGCCGATGCGCCCGCGCGCCTGCAGCGTGGCCAGCGCGTAGCCAGGCACGAAGCCGTGCTGCGCGTACACGTACGACGGCAGGTAGCCGGACAGCAACAAGCGGTAGTCCAGCGGCAGTTGCGGTTCGAACTTGCGCACCAGCTCGAACACGATGGTGGTGCAGTTGCTGGTGGCGGTGTTATAGAACTTCGGCGTGCGCTGCAGCTGCTGCGCGCGCGCCACGTAGCCCATGAACAGCTGGCGCAGCTGCGCGCGCGGAATGTTCAGCCGGTACAGGTAGACGTCTTCGCCGCGCACGTTGCTGCGCACCGCGAGGATGTCGCGCTCGTCGGCGGCGATCATCGCCTGTTCGAAATTGCGGAAGAACCCGGCCAGCGCGGAGAACGATTCGCCGCGTTCCCTGCGGATCTCCAGCGAGAACACTACCCGGCGGCCGTCGTCGAAGCCGAACGAGACCAGGGTGTGGGCGATCGCCGGGCCCATCCAGTAGGACAGCGCCAGGTCCGCCGAGACCAGCCGGTCCAGGTCGTACTGGCGGGTTTCCCAGCGCGGCGTGTAGTCGCTGTCGCTGCGCCAGGCGAAATTGCGCACGTTGTGCAGGGTGACGAGGTGGCCATCGACCTGCGGCTGCAGCGGCTGCGCCACGTCGTCGGCCCAGTCGCGGTTCTGCTCGGGCAGCAACTGCGACCAGCCGAACACCAGGCCGGCGCAGGCAACGGCGAAGATCCACGGCAGCACGCGGTACTCGCGCGGATGGCGCAGGCCCCACAGTGCGGCGCCGCCCATCGCCAGCCACAGCAGCGCCGAGGCGTAGCGCACCAGATTGCCGGTATGCGGCAGGTAGGCCAGGAACAGACCGCCCCAGACGCTGGCCAGCACGATCGCCAGCGCCACCATGGCGCGCAGCAGGCGTGCCGGCCAGCGCCGTTGCGGGGCCTTGCGCGCGGCGATCGCGGCGGCAGCGCGGCCCTGCCCTCGCCCGCGACGCAGGCTCATAGCGTCGCCGCCGCCGCGGGCGTGGCCAGCGCATGGCACAGCAGCCGGCAACCGCGCAGCGCCAGGGCCTTGCGTTCGGCTTCGTCGCTGCCACGCTGGCAGGCGCCGAGCATGTCCAGCAACAGGCTGAGGTCGTCGCCGTCCAGGCCCGGGCGGCACAGGCCGGCATCGGTGGCGCGCTGCAGGAACGGCAGCAAGATCGCCATCAGCCGCGCATGCGCCACTTCGATCTGCGGATGGTCGCGCGGCATCGAGCGCCAATAGTCGGCCAGCGGCGCGGACATCGCGATGTGCTCGGCGACATCGCGCAGCAGCAGGAACAGGCCGTCGGGGCGCTCGCCGATATCGCGCGCGCAGCCTTCCAGCCCATCCAGGGCGCGCTGCAGGAGCGCGATCATCAGGTCGGTGCGATCGGCGAAATTGCGGTACAGCGTGGCCCGGCCCAAGCCGGAGCGCTCGACCACCAACTCCAGCGGCGCCAGCACGCCGTGCTCGCAGAACACTTCGTCGGCCGCGTCGAGCAGCAGGCGGCGGCGTTGGGCGGCATCGGGTCGCATCTCCATGCCGCAGATTATCGGACAATTTTGTCCGCTTGCAAGCGCCGCGTTGGCCGGACCGCGTCCGGCACCCCCGGCAACGCTGCGGCAAGCGCCGTTGCGGGGGGCCCACGCGGCGACCGTCAGCCGGTGTTCTGCACGCCCTGCGAGACGCCGTTGACGCAGGCCACCAACGCCCGCAGCAGGTCCTCGTCCTCGCCGTCGGTGGCCCGCCAGCGCTGCAGCAGGTCCACCTGCAACACGCTGATCGGATCGATGTAGGGATTGCGCAGGCGGATCGACAACGCCAGCCGCGGGTCGTGCTGCAGCAGCGACGCCTGCCCGGTCAGCGTCTTCACCCAGCCCTTGGTCAGCGCCAGTTCGTCGCGGATGCGCGGGAAGAAGCGCTCGTGCAGCGGCCCGGCCAGGCGCGAGAACATCTCGGCGATGTTGAGGTCGCCCTTGGACAGCACCATGGCGATGTCGTCGAGGAAGGTGCGGAAGAACGGCCAATCGGCGGCCATCTCGCGCAGCGTGTCCTCATGGCCCGCTTCCACCGCCGCGCGCAGGCCGCTGCCGACGCCGTACCAGCCCGGGATCACCGCACGCGCCTGGCTCCACGCGAACACCCACGGGATCGCGCGCAGGTTGTCCAGCGCCGCGTCCTGGCCCAGCCGCCGCGACGGCCGCGAGCCCAGGGTCATCCGTTCGATCACGTCGATCGGCGTGGCCAGGCGGAAATAGCGCATGAATTCGGCATCGCCGACGAAGCTGCGGTAGGCGCGGGTGCTGTGCTCGGCGACGATGTCCATCACCGGCCGCCACGCCTCTTCGCGCGCGTCCGCCGCGCGCGGACGCATGCTCGACAGCAGCACCGCGCCGGTCATCTGCTCCAGCGAACGCAGCGCCAGCGCGCGGATGCCGTACTTGCGATGGATCACTTCGCCCTGCTCGGTCACCCGCAGGCGGCCATCGACGCTGCCGCGCGGCGCCGCTTCCAGTGCGCGCGTGGTCTTGCCGCCGCCGCGCACGATGGAACCGCCGCGGCCATGGAAGAAGGTAAGGCGGATGCCGAGGTCGGCGGCCGCATCCAGCAGTTCCACCTGCGCGCGTTGCAGGCCCCAGCGCGAGGCGGCGATGCCGCCGTCCTTGCCGCTGTCCGAATAGCCGAGCATCACCATCTGCACGTCGTTGCGCGCGGCCAGGTGACGGCGGTAGACCGGGTCGGCGAGCAGGTCGCGCAGCGTGTCGGTGCCGCCGCGCAGGTCGTCCACGGTCTCGAACAGCGGCACGATGTCCAGCGGCACCGCGCCTTGCGCATCGACCAGGCCGCCGCGCCGCGCCAGGGCGAGTACGGTCAGCACGTCGGCGCGGTTGTGCGCCATGCTGATGATGTAGCTGCCCAGCGCATCGGCGCCGTGGCGTGCGCGCGCATCGGCGAGCGCGGCGAACACCGCGTCCAGGCGCGCGTTGCCGGCATCCTCGGGCGCTGCGGGCAGGGTCTGCTCGCCGCCGGCATAGGCGCCGAGCACGCTGGCGCGGTCCTGCGCCGAACGCGCATCCCAATCGTCCTCGCCCAGCGCCGCGGCGACCGCGCGCGCATGCACGCTGGACTCCTGGCGCACGTCCAGCCGCGCCAGGTGGAAGCCGAAACTGCGCACCCGCCACAGCAGCCGGCGCACCGCGAACCAGCCGGCGTGCAGGCCCTTGTTGGCCTGCAGGCTGTCGAGGATCAACTGCAGGTCCTGCTCCAGCTCGGCCGGTGCGGCATAGGCGCCCGGCGCGTCGTCCAGCGTCGCCTGCAGGCGCGCGCGCATCAGGTCGTTGAGCAGGCGGTACGGCATGTCGGCATGGCGCGGCCGCGAGTGCGCCGCGGCCTCAGGCAGCAGCTGCCGGTAGCGTTCCAGCTGCGCCAGCAGCGCATCGCTGACCGCCACCAGCGTGGTCGATTGGCTGAGCAGGCTGGCCAGCTGCCACAGCTCCTTCAGATAACGGTCCAGCACCGCGCGGCGTTGCGCGTCGAGCGTGGCGGTGATGGTGCCGGCATCCACGTTCGGATTGCCGTCCATGTCGCCGCCGACCCAGGTGCCGAAACGCAGCAACCGCGGCAGCGGCACCGGCTCGCCGTAGGTCTCCTCGATCGCGTGCTCCAGGGTCTCGTACATCACCGGGATCACCCGGTACAGCACCTGGGTCAGGTAGAAGCCGACGTGCTCGCGCTCGTCTTCCACCGTCGGCCGCACCGGCGAGGAATCGGCGGTCTGCCACGAGGCGGTCAGCGCCATGCGGAAACGCGCCGCATCGGTGGCGCGCTCGCCGGGGGTGCGCATGCCGTCGAGGTTGTCGACCAGGCTGGCGACCATCAGCTGTTCTTTCTCCAGCAGCGCGCGGCGCACCGCTTCGGTCGGGTGCGCGGTGAACACCGGCTCCACGTCGATGCGCGGCAGCCATTGGCCCAGTTCCTGCGCGCTCACCCCCTGCGCCTTGAGCCGGCGCAGCGCATCGTGCAGGCCGTCCGGCTGCGGCGTATCGGCGCTGTTGCGCTGGTAGTCGCGGCGGCGGCGGATGCGGTGCACGCGTTCGGCGATGTTGACCACCTGGAAGTACGTACTGAAGGCACGCACCAGCGCCTCGGCATCGCGCGGCGTGCGGCCGTACAGCTGCTCGCTCAGCGACGACGGCGGTGCATCGCTCTCGCGGCGCGCGATCGCGGTGGTGCGAACGGTTTCGATCTCGTCGAGGAACTCCGCAGACACCTGCTCGGCGAGCAGGTCGCCCACCAGCGCCCCCAGTCGGCGCACGTCGTCGCGCAAGGGGATATCGGGCGTGGCAAATACGATGCTGCTGCGGTACTCGTTCATCGGAAACGCATGGCTCGGCTGTGGGGGCGCCGCAAGACTAACCCAAAAGTATTAGTCCCTCGCCGGGCGTGGTAACGGTTTCATAGCGAACCATCGCCCCGCCGTGCAAGGTCACCAGGACTGGTGGGAGCGACTTCGGTCGCGACGACGCCAAGCCAGAAGCCTCGCGACTGAAGCCGCCCTGCAGATGCCAGGCATCCTCGGCAACGCAGGCCGCTTGGCTCCCCGGCCGAAGGGCGAGACCCCGGTGCGGGCCGTCGCCGGATGACCGGCGTGCGCCGCGTCCCAGGCCGCAGCGCCCCCATTCAAGCACCTCACATCGCAGCCGCTATAATTGGTTATCCCTCCGCCGAGGGGCGCTGCGACCGTGTCGATGCGAGGCTTTCCGCCTGCAGACCCGGCCAGGCTCGGCGGCAGGCTTGAGCGACAACGGCGCCCGGACCTTCGCGAGTTTTCTCGCCATTGACCGGAGCATTACCGATGAACGCTGTACGCAAGAGCTTTTCCACCGAGGGCGACTACAAGGTCGCCGACATCTCCCTGGCCGATTGGGGCCGCAAGGAGCTGGACATCGCCGAGCACGAGATGCCGGGCCTGATGTCGATCCGCCGCCAGTACGCCACCGCCAAGCCGCTGGCCGGCGTGCGCGTGACCGGCTCGCTGCACATGACCATCCAGACCGCGGTGCTGATCGAGACGCTGAAGGACATCGGCGCCGACGTGCGCTGGGCCTCGTGCAACATCTTCTCCACCCAGGACCACGCCGCCGCGGCGATCGCCGTCACCGGCACCCCCGTGTTCGCCTGGAAGGGCGAGAGCCTGGAGGAATACTGGGACTGCACCCTCGACGCGCTGACCTTCACCCTGGCCGACGGCACCCAGACCGGCCCGGAGCTGGTGGTGGACGACGGCGGCGACGTCACCCTGCTGATCCACAAGGGTTACGAGCTGGAGAACGGCTCCAAGTGGGTAGACGAACCCGCCTCCTCGCACGAAGAGCAGGTGATCAAGGACCTGCTCAAGCGCGTGGCGGTCGAGCGCCCCGGCTACTGGACCCGCGTGGTCAAGGACTGGAAGGGCGTGTCCGAAGAGACCACCACCGGCGTGCACCGCCTGTACCAGCTGGCCGAGGCCGGCACCCTGCTGGTGCCGTCGATCAACGTCAACGACTCGGTGACCAAGAGCAAGTTCGACAACCTGTACGGCTGCCGCGAGTCGCTGGCCGACGGCCTCAAGCGCGCGATGGACGTGATGCTGGCCGGCAAGGTCGCCGTGGTCTGCGGCTACGGCGACGTCGGCAAGGGCTCGGCGCACAGCCTGCGCGCCTACGGCGCCCGCGTCATCGTCACCGAGATCGACCCGATCTGCGCGCTGCAGGCTGCGATGGAAGGCTTCGAGGTCAACACCGTCGAAGACAGCCTGGGCCAGGCCGACATCTACGTCACCACCACCGGCAACAAGGACATCATCCGCATCGAGCACCTGACGCAGATGAAGGACCAGGCCATCGTCTGCAACATCGGCCACTTCGACAACGAGATCCAGGTCGAGGCGCTGTACAAGTACCCCGGCGTGCAGAAGATCAACATCAAGCCGCAGGTGGACAAGTTCGTGTTCCCGAACGGCAACGCGATCTTCCTGCTGGCCGAAGGCCGTCTGGTCAACCTGGGCTGCGCCACCGGCCACCCCAGCTTCGTGATGTCCAACAGCTTCGCCAACCAGACCCTGGCGCAGATCGACCTGTGGCAGAACAAGGACAGCTACGAGAAGCAGGTCTACCGCCTGCCGAAGAAGCTGGACGAAGAAGTGGCGCGCCTGCACCTGGAAAAGATCGGCGTGAAGCTGACCACGCTCAGCGACGACCAGGCCGCCTACCTCGGCGTCTCGGTCGACGGTCCGTACAAGCCGGAGCATTACCGGTACTGAGTGGTCGGCGGGTTTGTCCGCCGGACGCGAAGAGCTAATAAGTAGAACGGGCGCCGAAAGGCGCCCGTTTTTTGTTGGTAACCAGGGCGACCTAGAGACATCCGACCATGACGCAGACGACGAGCTCCACCGACCAGTGGTCGCTTGTGCTTCATGGAGGCGAGCGATAGCATCGCCCCGCATACATCCATGGATAGGACCGTCATGATCAGACGCGGAAGCGATGCAGACAGAGCGTCGCGATGGCCTGAAGGTCTACTCAGTCCTTCACCCATGCGCATCCCCAACAGCAATCGACGACCAGCGCTCATGACGTGGTCATTGCCATGCCTCGTCATGCTTCTGCTTTCGCTAGGCTGCGCCAGGAACCTGCAGCACAAACAACTGACGGATATTCCATTGGCCGAGAAACCCGCCATTCCGTCGACCGAGTCCGCATGCAAGGCAGCCGGGCAATTCTGGTCGGAGCAGGGCTTGCCCGGCAGTCCGAAATCCTGCGCGGTGAAGACGACCGATGCATTCAAGATATGCACCGACAGCCTGCACTGCCAGGGAAGCTGCCTGGTCGCGAAAAACCTGCCGTTGGGTGCCAAAGCGATCGGCAGTTGCTCGGAATGGGTAGCAAACTTCAGCTGCTACAAATACATCGAAGATGGACGGGTGCGCATGCTCTGCGCGGATTGAGCAGGCAGCGTAACCCCCCTGCTCTGCGGTCAAAACCGCCCATGCAAGCCAGGCGCCCTCAACCCGGTACGGGTCCGATGAGTGACATCCCATGAAACGCATCGCAGCCTCGGCATTAACCGCAGTCACGGCGCTCTTGCTGATTGCGATTGCCGCATTCGCCTGCTACGACATGGTGGCGTTCCAGCCGCGCCGAGCGGAGATCCAGGCGCTCCTCAAGCGCGCTCCAGCGCAGGATCGTAATCCGCCGGTACTGATTCGCCGCTATATCCTTGCGTCGCACCAAGCCGACTATCCGCCTACCGCGGCCGTCGCCCGCATGCTGCTGGCGCGCCTGGATGTACCGCGCGATGGAGGCATGCTCGCCTGGCATGCGCGCACGGTGCTCTGGGATCGACTGGTCTGGCTGCACCTGTCGCAGGACGAGATCGTGGCGCTATACACCACCTTGTCCTACAACGGCTCGGGCCTTGGCCTCAGCCAGCTGTCGCAGCGGCTGTACGCGAAACCGTTGAGTGCGCTGTCCGAGCCCGAAGCGGCCACGGTCGTTGCGATTCTCTGGTCGCCTGGCCTGTACCTGAGCGACAGGTCGCGCCTGGATCGGCGACGGGACCGCTTGATGGCAAGAGTACGGGCTGCACGTTGACGATACGCTCGTCACACGGCATGGCCGGCTCCGCTCAGGCGCCCGCTTTATTTCGGAAAGAGATTTTCTGGAATCGATGGATGCGCCCGTTGAATTGACACCACCATATTGAGTTGGCAACTCTGGCTACCTGACGCCAAGCGGAAGGGCTCATGCAAGCGGAAGGGCTCATATTGAAACCTCGCCGGCTGCTCGGCCCTAGCCGTTGCGGGTGCGAGCTGAAGAGGGAACGCTTGAGCGTGTCCAGCAATGCGCTTGGGGCCGTACCCTCACCCCAACCCCTCTCCCGGTGGGAGAGGGGCTAAGGCATGGTCCTCTGGGCGGATGCTCAGAGCCGCAGACTGATGCTCAGAGCCGCAGACTGATGCTCAGAACCGCAGGCTCAGGCCCAGGGTGAAGGCGCGGCCATAGCGGGAGTAGCCCTGCGAGAGCAGCGGGTTGCCGTTGATGCTGTAGGTCTGCTCGTCGTCCAGCAGGTTCTGGCCTTCCAGGCTGAGGCTCAGCATGTCGTTGACTTCGTAGGACACGTGCGCGGTCAGCCAGGTGATCTTGTCGGCCTGTTCGTTGTAGCCGGCGCCCAGCACGTTGACCGCGGTGACGAAACCGTCGGTGTGGTCGGCGGTGGCGCCGATCGACCACGGCCCCTTCTCGTACATCACCCCGAGCGAGTACACCGACGGCGCGATGCCTTCCAGCGGGCGCTCCTCGCCGTTGACCCAGCTGCGCGACCAGTTGCGGGTGTACTGCGCGCGGAAGCCCAGGCCGTTGTCCCAGAAATGCTGCAGGCCGGCCTCGATGCCGCGGACCTTGGCGTAGTCGCCGTTGATCGGCCGCATCACGTTGAACAGGTGGCCCGGCACGCCGATGTCCTGGTTCGGCTCCCAGCTGGTGGTGATCTGGTTTTCGATGCGCTTGTAGAACACCGCCACGTTGGCGATGGACTGTTCGGCGAAATACCACTCCAACGACAGGTCGCCCTGCTTGGCGCTGTAGGGCTTGAGGTTGACGTTGCCGCCGTAGATCTGGGTGAACTCGCCCCAGGACACGCTGGCGGTGGTGTTGGTCGGCGCCAGCTTGTCCACCGAGGGGCGCGCCATGGTCTTGGCCGCGCCCGCGCGCAGCAGCAGGTCGTCGCTGAAGCGCCAGGTGAAGTTGCCCGACGGCAGCACGAAGGTGTAGTCGCCGTCCTGCACGATCGCGGTCGGCTCGGCGTATTCGGCGGTGTAGTTGAACGCGCCGTTCTCGGTGATGCTGAGGATCTTCGCGTCCCAGGCCTGCGCGCGGGTGCGGGTTTTGACCAGGCGCACGCCGACATCGGCGTTCCAGCGCTCGCCGGACAGGTCGGCCTGCACGTAGAAGGCGTTGGTCTTCTCCTCGACCCGGTAGCTTTCCAGCGGGTTCCACTGCGGCGCGGCCAGCGCGTAGTCGTAGGTGCTGCCGTCCGGGCGCGGGTTGCCGTCGTAGGCCCGCAACTGCGCAAGATAGTTGGGCACGTCGAAGGCCAGGAACGTGCGCGGGAACGTGGACCCCACCTTGTCCATGAAATGCGGCAGGGCGAAGGTGTGATCGAGCACATTGCCGCCCAGCGCGCCGACGTTGATCGCGTTGTCGCCGGAATAGTAGTCGGCGCCGCCGTTGAGGGTGTTGTTGATCAGGTCGCGGCGCTTGCTGCGCTCGGTGCGGGTCACCCCGAAATGCAGGTTGTCCACGCCCCACTGGCCGACGTACAACTTGCCGCCGATAGTGCCGCCGGTGATCTCGTCGGCGATGTTGTCGCCGCGCAGTTCCATGTAATGCGTGTTGAAGTCGGTGTCGGTGAACTGGCCGTTGGCCAGGCCGGTGGCGAGGTCGCGACCGTCGTCGAAACTGGCGGTGACGTTGGGCACGGCGTTGCGGCCGAGGGTGATGCGGGTGGTGTTGGGCTGGTTCATGCGCAGCACCACGTAGGTGTCCTGGCCGCCGGAATAGCGCTTGGAGGTGGAGCGGTACAGGTCGCCGGTCAGGGTCAGGCTGTCGCTGGCCTTCCATTGCCCGTTGATGCCGTACAGGTCGGTGTCGACCACCCGGTGCTCGGTCTGGTTGAGGATCTCCGGATTCATGCGCAGCTCTGGATCCGGGTTGTCCAGGGTGAGGCCGGTGACGATGCCGTTCTGCACGGTGATGTCGGACCAGCGTCCCGGCGCGAACAACGGGTAGTACGACTGCTGGTAGGACACCTGCGGCGAATCGAGGCGGGTCTTGAGCCCGTCGACGACGATGCGCACGTCGTCGTTCGGCCGCCACTCGAACTTGCCGGAGAAGGCGCGGCGCTTCTTGTCCTCCAGGATCGAGCCGACGCGGAACTGGCCCGGCGCGATCAGCCCGTATTCGTCTGGATCCAGCTGGCCATTGCCGTTGGGATCGATATTGCCGCCCCAGGCGTTGCCGCCCCAGCTCGGGTCGCTCGGGTCGGGATTGCGGGTCCAGCCGCCGTCGTTGCCGGCGATGTCGGTGCGGTCCTTGCGCTCGGCGTAGACCACGCCCAGCAGCACGCCGAACGTGTCGTCGAGAAAAGTGTTGCTGTAGGCCGCCGACAGCTTGCGGCCGTTGAGTTCGGACATCTGGTTGCGGTCGCCTTCGGCGCGGACGATCGCGTGCTGGCCCTTCTGGTCGAACGGGCTGGCCGAGCGCAGGTTGATCAGGCCGCCGATCGCGCCTTCGGTCAGCACCGATTGCGCGCCCTTGACCACGTCGGCGCCACTGATCACGTCGGCCGGCAGCACGTCGTAGGCGAAATCGCGCCCGGCGCCGTCGGTGGCCAGGATGCGGCCGTTGAAGGTGGTGAGCGTGTATTCCGGGCCGAGTCCGCGCACGCTGACCTTCTGCCCTTCGCCGCCGGCGGTGCGGGTGATGGACACGCCGGTGATGTGGCTGAGCGAATCGGCCACGTTGTCGTCCGGGAAACGGCCCAGCTCCAGCGCGCTGATCGAATCCTGCACCGTCGCCGCGTCGCGCTTGAGTTCGGTGGAACGCGCCAGGGCGGCGCGCACGCCGGTGACCTGGATCGTCTCCAGGTCGACCGGATTCTGGCTTGCCTCGGCGTTGCTGCTGGTGGCGCTGCCCGGCGCCGGCTGCACCTGCGGCGAGACCGGTACGGCGTCCTGGGACCAAGCCGTGGCCGGCATCAGCAGGGCAAGGGCGATGGCATGGAACAGGCTGTGGCGATGCGGACGAACGGCGTTCACGGGCGGTCTCCTGGGCTGGCGGGCGTAGGACGGCGGTGCGGGGGCCAGATGAAAAGCAACGAAACCGAGCCTATATCATGTTTCGTTTTGTATCAATAGCGAAATGTAACGAACTGTCGCATACTCTGGACCGTTTGCAAGGAGCCCCCTATGTCCGTCACCCGTGACACCAGCCAGCGCCGTCTCCAGATCAGCGAATTGGTCCGCCAGCACGGCAGCGTGCAGGTGTCCGCCCTGGCGCAGCAGTTCGGGGTGAGCCTGCAGACGGTGCGCAAGGATCTGCGCTACCTGGCCGAACGCGGGGTCATGGCGCGCGCCTACGGCGGCGGCATCGACAGCAGCGCGGTCAACGCCGTGCCGGCCGAACCGCATTACGACGCCAAGCGCACCGTGCACCTGGAGGAAAAGCGCCGCATCGGCCGGCGCGCGGCGGCGATGGTGCAGCCGGGCAACACCATCGCCATCGATTCGGGCACCACCGCGATCCAGCTGGCCGAAGCGTTGCCGGACATCGACGTGACCGTGGTCACCAACGACTTCGGCGTGCTGACCGCGCTCAGCCCCAAGACCCACATCAACCTGGTGATGCTGGGCGGCGAACTGCGGCGCAAGAACATGGCCTTCTATGGCGGGCTGACGGTCGAAGCGCTGGACGCGCTGCACGTGGACCTGCTGTTCCTGGGCGTGGACGGCTTCGACCTGGAGCGCGGCATCACCACCCACTACGAGCCCGAGGCGATGCTCAACCGCAAGATGGTGGAGGCCGCGCGCGCGGTCATCGCCATCACCGACAGCTCCAAGTTCGGCAAGATCTGCCTGCACCGGATCATCCCGGTGTCGGAGCTGGACGCGCTGATCACCGACACCGGCGCGCCGGAAGACGTCGCCCAGGCCTGCCAGGCGCTGGGCGTGGACCTGGTACGCGCCTGATCGCGGCCTATTGCGCCGCGGTCTTGGCCGCGGCGAATTCGCGCACCGCATTGCTGTAGTAGATCTTGTCGATCACCGCGCGCGGCAGCGCCAGGCCGCGCACGTTGGCCTCCAGCACGGCAACGCGCTGGGTTTCGTCGGTGGCCAGATAGCGCCAGTCCGATTGCCACACGCCGTGCGCTTCGGCGCGGAACTGCGCCGGATCGGCGCCCGGCGCATAGGTCAGGTCGGTGCCGTACAGCAAGCGGTCCTGGTAGCGGACGAAGAAGTCGCGCACCTTGGCCCGGTCGCGGTTGGACTGGTACTGCACCTGGCTCATGCGCGCGGCCAGGTCGACCGTGGCGTTGGGGAAGCGGTCAAGGAAGTCCGCCAGCCGATCGACATCGTATTCGAGGCTGGCCATGTGCGCGCCGACCACCCGCAACTGCGGATGCGCGCCGACGAAGCGGTCGCGCGCGGCCATCAGCGCGGCATGCGAGGGCATCTCCGGGTGCAGGTACATGTGGTATTGCGGATGCTTGGCGAAATACTCGCGGTCGTTGTTGGTGGTCATCTGCTGCAGCGGCAGCCAGCAGTTGTAGGGCTCGCCCTGGTGCGCGATCAGCGGCACGCCCAGTGCGCGGATGTGCTCGGCGACCGGCGCCAGGCCGGGATCGTCGAGCATGATCAGCTTGCCCTGCGCGTCCTTCTCCACCATGCCGATGTTCTTCCACACCTTCACCGCGCGCGCGCCTTCGCGCACCGCCTGGTCGAGGCCGGCCTCGACGCGCTCGTGCCAGCCGGGCGTGGCATAGCCGCGCATCGAAAACGTCGCCGCCCAATGGAAGCGCGCCGGATCGGCCTTGGCCAGGATCAGCGCAGCGCGGTGCTGCCGCTCGATGCTGGGGAAATCCGGATAGTCGACGTTGATCGAGAGCAGTTCGAAGTTGTCGGCGCGCGCCTGTTCGAGGAAGGCGCGGTCGGCGCGGTTGGCGTGGACATGCGCGTCGTACTTGCGGACCTTGGCGAAATCGGCCATCGCATACGGCACGTCGGCTGCGCTGGCGCCTTTCGCGTCGGGTTGCGCATGCGCTGCCGGCACGCCGCCCAACAGCGCGATGGCCAGCGGGACGCCGAACAGGATCAGGACGGTCTTCATCACTCCACCTCGCGTCATCGAAACAAGTAGCAACATAACGAAACAAAACGCTTGCATCAATCGTCGGGGCGCGCGCAGAATGCGGGCAACGCCACCGGACCCGTTGCCCATGTCCCCGATTGGACGCCGCAGTGTCTTGAAGTACGTCGTCGGCAGCGTGGCCGGCGCTGCCGCATGGAGCGTGGCGCCCTGGGCGCGCTCGGCCGAAGCCGTCGATGCGACCGCCGCCGACGGCAAACCGGTAATCGCCGATGCAGTGCTGTCCCTCGCCTTCGATCGGCGCATGCACACGCGGCTGTCCTCGCGCGGCAAGGCGCTGACTGCCTACCAGCCCAGCGAAGCGCTGCTGCTGGCCGACGGCAGCGAACTCACCGATTTCGCGCTGACCGGCCAGCAAACGCATGCGCTGGACGATCCGCGCCATGGCCGCGGCCGGCAGACCGTGTTCACCGGGCGCGCGGCCAAGGCCAGCGTGGAGAAGCAGGTAGCGGTGAGCCTGTTCGACGCGCTGCCCGGCCTGGCGCTGCTGCAGGTGCGCTATCGCAACCTGGGCACCACCGCGTTGCAAGTGGCCGGCTGGCGCAACGGCGCGCACGAACTGCCGGCCGTGGCCGGCGGCTTCTGGAGTTTCTCCGGCGCCACCCACACCGACCGCCGCGATTGGGTGCAACCGCTCGGCGACGGCTTCGCGCAGCGCAACACGCTGGCGATGGATTCCTCCGACTACGGCGGCGGCACGCCTGTGGCCAATCTCTGGCGCCGCGACGTCGGCATCGCCGTGGGCCACGTCGAACTGGTGCCGCGGCCGCTGGACATGCCGGTGCGCCGCACCGCCGCGGGCGCCGCGATCGCGATCGAATCGGCGCAGGCGACGACGCTGGCGCCCGGCCAGGAACTGGTCACCGAGCGCACCCTGCTGGCGGTGCACAGCGGCGATTTCTTCGCCCCGCTGCAGCAATACCAGGCGTTCATGCGCGCCGAGGGCATCGAGGGCCCGCGCCCGCCGGATTCGGCGTTCGCGCCGATCTGGTGCGCCTGGGGCTACGAGCGCGATTTCAACGTGCAGCAGATCTTCGCCACGCTGCCCAAGGCACGCGAGCTCGGCTTCGAATGGGCGGTGCTGGACGACGGCTGGCAGACCAACGAAGGCGACTGGAAGATCGACCGGCGCAAGTTCCCGCGCGGCGATGCCGACATGCGCGCGTTCACCGCCGAAGTGCGCAAGCACGGCATGCGCCCGCGCCTGTGGCTGGCGCCGCTGGCCGCCGACCCCGGCAGCGACGTGCTGCACGAGCACGTGGACATGCTGCTGCTGGACAAGGAAGGCGCCTTCCAGACCGTGACCTGGTGGAACGCGCTGACCCAGTGCCCGGCCTACCAGCCGACCATCGACTTCTACGTGGCGCTGGTGAAGAAGGCCATCGGCGACTGGGGCTTCGAAGGCATCAAGCTCGACGGCCAGCATCTCAACGCCGTCGCGCCCTGCTACAACCCCGCGCACCACCACGCCAGCCCGAACGATTCGGTCGAAGGCCTGGCCAAGTTCTGGGAGGCGATCTATCGCGCCGCGCACCAGGCCAATCCGCAGGCGGTGGTGGAACTGTGCCCGTGCGGCACCGCGTTCGCGTTCCACAACCTGCCGGCCACCGACCAGTACCCGTCCTCGGACCCGCTGTCGTCGTGGCAGGTGCGCAGCAAGGGCAAGTCGATCAAGGCGCTGATCGGCGCGCGCAGCAGCTACGCCGGCGACCATGTGGAACTGTCGGACAACCGCGACGATTTCGCCTCCAGCGTCGGCGTCGGCGCGGTGATCTCCAGCAAGTTCACCTGGCCCAAGGACACCGAGCATCCGTCGGTGCCGCTGCCGCCGGGCGGTTTCGTGCTGACGCCCGAGCGCGAAGCGCTGTGGCGCAAGTGGGTGGACCTGTACAAGACCCACATGCTGCCCAAGGGCGAGTACCTGGGCACGCTGTACGACATCGGTTTCGACAAGCCCGAAGCGCATGCGATCGGCAAGGACGGCGCGCAGTACTACACGTTCTATGCGCCGCAGTGGGACGGCAAGGTCGAGCTGCGCGGCCTGGCGCCGGGCCGCTGGCAGGTGCGCGATCTGTTCAACGAACGCGACCTCGGCGTGGTCGATGCCGCGCACGCGTTCCTGCCCGCGCGCTTCGAGCGCTTCCTGTTCCTGCAGGCCACGCCGGCCAGGGATCCGGCATGAGCGCGGCACCGACGTACGCCGCGCGGCGCCGGCCCTGGCTGGTCTTCGCCCTGACCACGGTGGTGCTGTGGGGATTCTGGGGCGCGCTGTCGCCGCTGTCGGCGGCGCACGGCTTCCCCGACACGCTGGTGTACTGCGTGTGGGCGCTGACCATGCTGCCGCCGGCGCTGTACCTGCTGTGGCGCAACGGCTGGCAACTGGAGCGCTCGCCCAGGGCGATCGGCTACGGCCTGACCATCGGCCTGCTCGGCGCCGGCGGGCAGATGCTGCTGTTCCACACGCTGACCATCGGCCCGGCGTACTTCGTGTTCCCGATCATCTCGCTGTCGCCGGTGGCGACCATCGCGCTGTCGTTCCTGCTGCTGCGCGAGCGTACCGGCTGGCAGGGCACGCTGGGCATCGTGCTGGCGCTGCTCGCCCTGCCCCTGCTGGACCTGTCGTTCGGCCGCGGTAGCGGCGGCGGGCTGGGCTGGTTCCTGCAGTCGCTGCTGATCATGCTGGCGTGGGGCGTGCAGGCGTTCTTCATGAAGCTGGCCAACGACAGCGTGCGCGCGGAAAGCATCTTCGCCTACATGACGCTCGGCGCCCTGCTGCTGGCGCCGGTGGCGCTGGCGATGACCGACTGGCGGCAGCCGATCAACACCGGGCTAGACGGGCCGTGGATGACCGCCGCCATCCAGCTGCTCAACGCGGTGGGCGCGGTGACCCTGGTCTACGCCTTCCGCTACGGCAAGGCCATGGTCGTGGCGCCGCTGAGCAATGCCGGCGCACCGCTGGTCACCGCAGTGCTGGCGCTGCTGTTCGCCGGCATCGTGCCGGGGCCGCTGAAGGCGATCGGCCTGGTGCTGGCGCTGGTCGCCTCGCTGCTGCTGGTGCTCGAACCCGAGCGCGCGCCGCCACCGCCCTCTTCCCCCTGACTGGATTTTCCATGCACGCTCTGCTCGACCTGATCGCGCGGCATCGGCAAGGCCACGCCATCGGCGTGACCTCGATCTGCTCGGCCCATCCCCTCGTCGTCGAAGCCGGGCTGCGCCATGCGCAGCGCAACGGCCAGCCGCTGGTGCTGTTCGAGGCGACCTGCAACCAGGTCAACCAGGACGGCGGCTACACCGGCATGCGCCCGGCCGACTTCGTCGCGTTCGTGTACGCCATCGCCGACCGGGTCGGCTTCGAGCGCGGCCGCATCGCGCTGGGCGGCGACCATCTCGGTCCCAACCCGTGGACGGCGCTGGACGCCGCCGCAGCGATGGACAAGGCCGAGGTCATGGTGGCCGCATACGTCGCCGCCGGTTTCCGCAAGATCCACCTGGACTGCTCGATGGCCTGCAGCGACGATCCCGAGCCGCTGCCCGAAGCGGAGATCGTGCGCCGCGCGGTGCGCCTGTGCCGCGCCGCCGAAGACGCGTGGGCGCAGGCGGGCGGCGAAGCGCCGGTGTACGTGATCGGCACCGAAGTGCCGGTGCCCGGCGGCGCCACCGAAGCGATCGACGGCCTGGCGCTGACCACGCCGGACGCGGCGCTGGCCACCATCGAAGCGCACCGCAGCGCGTTCGCGCAGGCCGGGCTGGGCGATGCCTGGGCCCGGGTCATCGCCTCGGTAGTGCAACCGGGCGTGGAATTCGACCATCACGCCGTCATCGACTACGACAGCGGCAAGGCGCGCGACCTGAGCCAGGCGGTGACCGCCGTGCCGGGCATGGTGTTCGAAGCGCACTCCACCGACTACCAGACGCGCGCGGCGCTGGACGCGCTGGTGCGCGACCACTTCGCCATCCTCAAGGTCGGCCCCGGCTTGACCTTTGCCCTGCGCGAAGCGCTGTGGGCGCTGGACGCCATCGAACGCGAATGGATCGACGCCACCCAGCGCGCCAACCTGCGCGAGGTGACCGTGCGCCGCATGCGGGCCGCCCCCGGCCACTGGCAGCGCTATTACCACGGGCAGGGCCGCGGCCTGGCCATCGACCTGCAATACAGCCTCAGCGACCGCATCCGCTACTACTGGCCGGATGCGCAGATCGAGCAGGCGCGCATGCGCCTGTTCGACAACCTGCGCGCCGATCCGCCGCCACTGCCGCTCCTCGGCCAGTATCTCCCCCACGCATTGCACGCCATCCGTACCGGGACCGCGACGCGCGATCCGCAGTCCCTGGTCATGGCCCACGTCAGTGCCGTTCTCGACGACTATCACCATGCATGCCATGCCCATGACCCCTCCTGATGCCCTCGGCATTGCCGAATCCGAACTGCACGCGAGCGGCGCGCTGTGGACCGCGCGCGAGATCGCGCAGCAGCCGCGCATGCTCGAACGCACCCACGCGCTGGTCGCCGAACTGCATGCGCAGCTGCAGGCCTTCGCCGCACCGATCGCCGACGACCCGCGCGCGCGGGTGATCCTTACCGGCGCGGGCACCTCCGCCTACATCGGCCAGTGCCTGGCGCCGCTGCTGGACCGCGTGCTGGCCGCGCGCGTGGACGCGGTGCCCACCACCGACATCGTCTGCGCGCCGCAGCTGTACCTGGACCCGGCGCAGCCGCTGCTGCTGATCTCCTTCGGCCGCTCCGGCAACAGCCCCGAGAGCCTGGCCGCGGTGGACCTGGCCGAAGCGCTGGTCGCCGACGTGCGCCACCTGGTAGTGACCTGCAACCGCGACGGCGCGCTGGCGCGCGCGCCGGTGGCCAGGGCCATGACCCTGCTGCTGCCGCAGGAAACCCACGACGTCAGCTTCGCGATGACCTCCAGCTTCAGCTGCATGATGTACGCGACCCTGGCGGCACTGCTGCCGGCCGGTGCGCTCGATGCCCGCATCGGCCCGATCGGCCGCGCCGTCGACGCGGTGCTGCTGCACGCGCGGCCGTTGCTGGAAACGCTCGCGCGCGGCGGCTTCGAGCGCGTGGTGTACCTGGGCAGCGGCCTGCTGCAAGGCCTGGCGCGCGAGGCCACGCTCAAGCTCGGCGAACTCACTAACGGTGCGGTGGCCACCTGCTACGACTCGCCGCTGGGGTTTCGCCACGGGCCGAAGACCTTCGTCAACGCGCGCACGCTGGTGCTGGTGTTCGTGTCCAACGATCCCTATACGCGCCGCTACGATCACGACCTGCTCGACGAACTGCGCCGCGATGGCTGCGCCGCACGCATCGTCGAGATCACCGCGCAGCCGCGCCCGGGCCTGGAGGCGGACACGCTCGCGGTTGCCGGCATGCACGCGGCCGCGGACGCTGACCTGCTGTGGCCGTACATCGCCGCCGCGCAGCTGTTCGCGTTCCTGACCGCGCGCGCGATGGGCGTGACCCCGGACAATCCGAATCCGTCCGGGGTGGTCAACCGCGTCGTACAGGGCGTACGTCTGTACGCGTTGGACGCATGAGCGCAGCGCTCTACCTCGGCGTCGACGGCGGCGGCAGCAAGACCCGCTTCGCCGCGATCGACGCCAGCGGCGCGCTGCTGGCCGAGGCGCAGCTGGGCGCCACCTATCACCCGCAGGTGGGCCTGGACGGCGTGCGCGACACCTTGGCGGACGGCATCGGCCAGGTCCTCGGCCAGTTGCAGCGCGTCCCGGCCGATGTCGCGCAGGCCTTCTTCGGGCTGCCCGCCTACGGCGAGGACAGCCGCGCCACCGCCGCGCTGCAGGGCATTCCGGCACAGGTGCTGGGCCACGACCGCTACGCCTGCGACAACGACATGGTGTGCGGCTGGGCCGGTTCGCTGGCCTGCGCCGACGGCATCAACATCATCGCCGGCACCGGCTCGATGGGCTACGGCCGGCGCGGCGCCGCCGCCGCGCGCTGCGGCGGCTGGGGCGAGGCGTTCTCCGACGAAGGCTCGGCCTACTGGATCGCGATGCAGGGCCTGAACGCGTTCTCGCGCATGAGCGACGGGCGCCTGCCGCGCGGTCCGCTGCATGCGCTGCTGCGCGAGCATTTCCAACTGGGCGCGCACGACCTGGACATCTGCGCGCACGTCTACGGCGAAGGCGTCGGCAGCCGCGGCGACTTGGCCAGGCTGTCGCCGTTGGTCTCGCGCGCCGCGCAGGCGGGCGACGCGGTGGCCACGGCGATCTTCGAGCGCGCAGGCCAGGAACTGGCGGCGATCGCGGTGGCGCTGCGCGGCGCGCTCGGATTCGCAGCCGGCGAGCCGGTGCCGGTGTCGTATTCCGGTGGCGCGTTCAGCGCCGGCGAGCTGTTGATGCGCCCGTTGCGGCTGGCGCTGGACGCGGCCGCTCGCGATTTCGAACTGCGCGCGCCCTTGCACGCCCCGCACTACGGGGCCGCGCTCTACGCGCGGCAACTGGCCGCCATTCCCTCCCGCTGAAGCATCGCCGCGGACGCCGACCGCGCCCGCCAAGGACACGCCGATGAAACGCCCGCTGCTGGCCGCCCTGCTCTGCACCACCGCCGTCGCCGCGAGCGCTGCGCAGCGCCACGACGCCCTGCAACCCAGCGGCCGCTTCAGCGTGTACGGCCACGGCGCGGCCGCTACCCCACCGATGGGCTGGAATCCGTGGAACGCCTTCCGCACCGACGTCGACCAGGCGCGGATCCTGTCGGTGGTCGACGCCATCCAGCGCCGCGGCCTGCAGCAGGCCGGCTACCGCTATATCAACATCGACGACGGCTGGTGGTTGCAGCGCCGCGCCAGCGGCGAGATCGCCATCCGCACCTCCATGTTTCCCATCGCCAGCACCGGCGACGGCGGCACCAGCTTCCGTGCCTGGACAGATGGATTGCATGCCCGCGGCTTCAAGGCCGGCCTGTACACCGACGCCGGACGCAACGCCTGCTCGCAGGCGTTCGACCGCACCAGCCCCAACCTGCCGGTGGGCAGCGTGGCCGAGCGCGAGATCGGCTTGCAGGGCTTCGAAGCCTCGGACCTGAAGACCATGTTCCAGAACTGGGGCTTCGACTACCTGAAGGTGGACGCCTGCGGCCTGGCCGACTTCGCCGCCGACAGCGTGCCGGTGCGCGAATCCGGCCAGCGCGCGTTGCGCCCGCTGATCGTGCGCGGCGAAGCCGTGCGCAGCGACCGCGATGCGGTGGAAACGCACTACGCGCGCATCGGCCGGCTGCTGGCCGCGTTGAATCCCGACAACGACTACGTGCTGTCGATCTGCCCCTGGGGCGAGGCCGGCGTGCGCGACTGGGGCGGCAGCTACGGCCACCTGTGGCGCACCAGCCCGGACATCGAGCCGACCTGGGACAGCATGCTGCACAACTTCGATTCGGCCTCGCGGCGCGAACTGTACGCCGGCCCGGGCCGCTGGAACGATCCGGACATGCTGGCGGTCGGCCTGGGCGCGTTCGACGCCGCGCACCTGACCGAAGCGCGCACCCATTTCTCGCTGTGGGCGATGCTGTCCGCACCGCTGCTGCTGGGGTTCGACCTGACCCGCGCACCGGATCCGCTGATCGAACTGTTGCGCAATCCCGAGGTGATCGCGGTCAACCAGGATGCGGCCGGCAACCAGGCTACGCTGGTGGTCGACGCTGCGCCGGTGCAGGTGCTGGTCAAGCCGCTGTCGGCGCGCGGCGAACGCGCCGTGCTGCTGTTCAATCGCGGCGACACCGCGGCCGTGGCGCAGGTCGATGCGCGACAGATGAAGCTGGCCGCGGGCACGCCATTGGCGGTGCGCGATCTGTGGCGCCGCCGCGACCTGCCGTCGCATCAGGGCCCGCTGCGCTATGCCCTGGCGCCGCATGCAGCAGTGATGCTCAAGGTCAAGGGCGCGCCGGTGGAAGCGGACGCGACGCTGCTGAGCGAAATGACCGGGCGCATCCATGTAGCCGCCGACGGCCTGCCGACCTACGCCACCGCGCTGGACGCCGCCTCCGGCACCCCGCGCGCCGATGTCACGCCCTATGGCCAGCCGCTGAAGATCGCCGGCAGCGCATACGCATACGGCATCGGCGCCCATGCCGACTCGCGCCTGGAGATCCTCACCCGCGGCGAGTTCTCCAGGTTCAGCACATCGCTCGGGCTGCAGGAAAGCGCCGCGCGCGGCACCGGCACCACCGTGTTCCGCATCTACGGCGACGCCAGGCTCCTGTACGAAAGCGCGCCGATGCGCAGCGGCGATGCGGCACTGGCCGTCGAACTGCCGATCGGCAACGTCGGCGTGCTCGAGTTGGTCGCCGCTGCCGACGCAGTGCCGGCCGGCGCGTTGCCGCCGCTGGTGGTCTGGGCGAATCCCGTGCTGCGCTGAGAGCGCAAACGACGAGCTCGCGCCCGTCGACGGCGGGTCACGCTGCAATCGGGCACTCGCTCGCTAAGGCGACGCCGCTACGCGGCTACGGCCGCCAGTTCGCATTGCGCTCCCAGAACGCCACGCTGCGCCGGTACGCCTCGCGGTCCAGCGCCACACCCGAGCCGCCTTCCTCCACACCCAGCGCGTTGCGCAGCATGGTGATCGGCGCCATCGGGATCTCCTGCGGCTCGGCGGTATAGAGGCAGCCGACCACCCCCCATTCGGCCTCGATCGGTGCGCCCTCGCGCGCCAATTGCTCGCGGCTGTAGAGGATCGGCAGCAGGTACGCGGCGACCGCCGGCTCGACGCCTTCGAACCAGCGCACCAGCACCGGCAGTTCCTCCCTGCTGCGCGCTTCGTAGCCGGAGCGCAGCAGGTGGCGATTGGCCTCGGTGATCGGCACCGTCAGGCAGCGGGTGGACGTCCAGTTGGGATGCACGTGCAACTTGCAGAACGGCGCGTAGCCGTCCAGCACCCGCAGCGGCGTGGCGTCGTTGAGCTGGCGCTCGAACTGTTCCGGCGTGCAGTCCTGGATCGCGTTGCGGCGCGCGTCGCGCGGGAACAGGCGGGTACGGGCGAAGGGGGTAAGGACGATGGACATGGCGGCTGCGGGCACGAGGAGCGAGCTAGCGTAGCGTGCTCGGCAGGCGATGGACACCGTGGACAACTGCATGGCCATGCGGCGGTCGGCAAGGCATCGATTCCGATCGCCACCGCATTTTTGCCCGTGCTTCTGCAGGAGGAGTTTCAACTGCGACGCTTTATCGGCAAGACGTCGGGGTTGAAACCCCTGCTATGAAGAACAGAAGACCGTCATGGGGCGGTGTCGGACTTGGCATCGACGCGGGCCAGTACTGCACTGCCCGGCGCGCATCCCGCACGAACAAACCACCGCGCATTCCATCACGCAGGCGGCACCGGCTACGGATGCGCCAACGCGTAGTCGATCGCGGCACGAACCGCCGCCACCTGTGCGGCATTGCACTGCTCGGGCGTGGCGCTGGGACTGTCGGGGTAGACCTCGGTGGTCGTGGTGTAGCGCGCGTCGCTGATGCCCGCGCACAACCCAAGCTTCTTCATCGGGTAGCGGATGACGCCATGCGCCACCACCGGCGAGCCGATGATCTTGCCCTCGGCATCGGCCGGCGCGATATGCGTCACCTGCTCCACCGCCGCGATCACCGCCTGCTGGAACGCCGGCTGCGGGTTCTCGCTGTCGTCGACCAGGTAGAAACCGTCCGGAATGCCATCGGGCTCGTAGGCGACACCGTCGCGCGCGGCCAGCGCCGGCCGGAATTCGGACTCGTCGCTGTCGGTGGTCTCGTGCAGGTCGATGTGCATCGCAATCCGCCCACGCAGCGGCGCGACGAGCCGCAGCAGCGCCGCCGATTCCTGCGCCGGGCTGCCGTCGCGGAACGACCGGTTCGGATCGATCGCGTCCGCGTTCCAGCGATGGATCCGTTCGTAGGCCCATGCACTCACGCACGGCGCCACCAGCAGGTTGGCACGCCCGGCGTACTCGCCCGCGTGGCCTTCGGCGAACTGCAGCGCGCCATGCACGCCGCTGGTTTCGTAGCCATGCACGCCACCAGTCACCAGCATGCACGGCAGCGTGTCGTCCCATCCGCGGCTACGCAGCACCAGCAGCGGATAACGGTCTTCGGCATACGCCAGCACGCCGTATTCGACGACATCCCAACGCTCACTCAGGCGCTCGATCGCCGCCACGACGTCCGCCTGGTAGCTGCGCTGCCGGCGCTGCCGCGAGAGCCAGGCCGCTTTTTCCGCCGGCCCCCATGGCGTGCCGGGCGTACCGATGGGATAGAAGGCATCGAGTGTCATGGTGCAGTCCACGTGTAAAGGTGATGCGAGTGACTTTAGCATCGGAAAAACCTGGTTGCCTTGCGCAGCGCAGCGTGGATCGGCGCGGGAGACAACGCACGTCTGCGTTGACGTGCGTGGCCGCCGGCGCCGCATCGATCGCAACATGCCGCGCGACCGCCAAGGACCACGCGTGCGACCGAATGCATGCAGTCAATCGCATCTCCAAGCTTGCCGCGATGTGCGGCGCGACCCATCGGGAACAGCGCACTGCATTCGCCGGACAGCACGCAAACCTATCCGCCTGCCTAACAGGCCACGAAGAAACGCAGCGCCATCACGCGCAGCCGACACCAGAGAACCGGATACCGATCCCGCTTTCGACCGGCACTACAATGAATACGTATGTAGCGCACCCATGTTGCGCCGCGATGCGCGCTTAGCATCGCTCACCGCTGCCTCCCTGCGCCGCTGCCGCCGCGGGATGCAGCCCACACGCGCAGACGCTTCGCCTGCGCACTTCCACCAAGGAGACCCGTGTGATGCGCGACCTGCCCGCCGCTCCGATCGTCCCACCGCGCCCGCACCGCTGGCGCCTGTTCCTCGTCGGCCTGCTGCTGACCCTGGTCACCGCCAGCGCCCAGGCCGATGTCATCCTGCACGCGTTCAACTGGCCCTACGCCACCGTGGAAGCGCGCGCGGCGCAGATCGCCGCCGCCGGCTATCGCAAGGTGATGGTGGCGCCGGCGTATCGCTCGCAGGGCAGCGCCTGGTGGGCGCGCTACCAGCCACAGGACATGCGCGTGATCGACAACCCGCTCGGCGACACCGAGGACTTCGCCAGCATGGTGCAGGCGCTGGCCGATGTCGGCGTGGAAACCTATGCCGACGTGGTCCTCAACCACATGGCCAACGAGGCGGCGACGCGTTCGGACCTGAACTATCCGGGCAGCGCGGTGCTGTCGCAGTACGCCGCCGATCCGTCGCGTTACGCATCGCTGCGGCTGTTCGGCGACCTGTCAGTGAATTTCCTCAGTGGCGGCGATTTCGGCCCGGCGCAATGCATCACCGACTACAGCGACGCCTACCAGGTTCGTACCTACCGCATCTGCGGCGGCGGCAGCGATCCGGGCCTGCCCGACCTGGTCGGCAACGACTGGGGGGTGCAGCAGGAACGCAACTATCTGCAGGCATTGAAGGCGCTGGGCGTCACCGGCTTCCGCATCGACGCGGCCAAGCACATGACCTTCGACCACCTCAACCGCGTGCTGGATTCGGGCATCCGTTCCGGCGTGCACGTGTTCGGCGAAGTCATCACCGGCGGCGGCGCCGGCAATGCCGACTACGACCAGTTCCTGGCGCCCTACCTGCAGGCGACGCCGCATGCGGCCTACGATTTCCCGCTGTTCAACTCGATCCGCAACGCCTTCGCCTACGGCGGCAGCATGGAGCTGCTGGTCGATCCGGGCGCCTACGGCCAGGCCCTGCCGCGCGCGCGCGCGGTGACCTTCGCGGTTACCCACGACATCCCGAACAACGCCGGCTTCCGCTACGCGATCCTCGACCCGGTCGACGAGACCCTGGCCTACGCCTATCTGCTCGGCCGCAACGGCGGCGTGCCGATGGTGTACTCGGACAACAACGAGAGCGGCGACAACCGCTGGGTGGACGCCTATCAGCGCGACGACCTCAAGCGCATGATCGGTTTCCACAACGCAGCGCAGGGCAGCGACATGCAGGTGCTGTCGCACGACGCCTGCCACCTGCTGTTCCGCCGCGGCGACCTGGGCATCGTCGGCATCAACAAGTGCGGCACCGCGGTCAACGCCACGGTGGCGATGAGCGGCAGCGTGCTGCGCTGGAACGTGGACTACAGCGACGCGCTCGGCTCGGGCAGCGTGGTGCGCATTTCCAGCAGCAGCTACACCTTCAACCTGCCGCCGCGGCAGGCGCGGATGTGGAAGCGCTGATCCTGGCGCGCCTTGCGTAGCCGTGTGGCGGCGTCCGCTGCCGCGCAGCTGTGCCGCAGCTCGCGCCGGCCGGCGGACAACCGGGACCGGCTTTGACCGCACATCCATCCGGATGAAGAGATATACTCTGTCAATCACCTGACGCGCCGCGCCCATGACCGCCATCAGTTTCGAGTTCTACCCGCCCAAGACCGACGAACAGCGTGCGCAGCTGGACCGCACCGCCGCGCGCCTGAAGACCTACGCACCGGAGTACGTGTCGTGCACCTTCGGCGCTGGCGGCTCGACGCTGAGCTACACCTCCGAGACGGTGCGCCACCTCAAGCAGCACCACGGCTTCGATGCGGCGCCGCATCTGTCCTGCGTCGGCGGCAGCCGCGAAGAGATCCGCGAGCTGCTCAAGCTGTACCGCGCGATCGGCTGCCGGCGCCTGGTCGCGCTGCGCGGTGATCTGCCCTCGGGCATGGGCCACCCCGGCGACCTGCGCTACGCCGCGGACCTGATCGCCTTCATCCGCGCCGAGCACGGCGACGCCTTCCATCTGGAGGTCGGTGCGTATCCGGAGACGCACCCGCAGGCCAGCGACGCACTGAGCGACCTGCGCCACTTCAAGGCCAAGGTCGACGCCGGCGCCGATGGCGCGATCACCCAGTACTTCTACAACGCCGACGCGTATTTCCATTTCGTCGATGCGGTGCGCAAGCTCGGCGTGCAGATCCCGATCGTGCCGGGGATCATGCCGATCTCCAATTTCAGCCAGCTGCGGCGTTTCTCCGAGCAATGCGGCGCGGAGATCCCGCGCTGGATCGGCAAGCGCATGCAGGCCCTGGGCGACGATGCCGACGCGATCCGCGAGTTCGGCGCCGACCTGGTCGCGGCGCTGTGCGAACGCCTGCTCGCCGGCGGCGCGCCGTCGCTGCACTTCTACACGCTCAATCTGGCCAAGCCCACCGTCAGCGTGCTGTCGCGCCTGGCGTGAGCGCCCGCTCCCGGAGCGCGTGCCTGCGGCTTCTGCGGTAATCGTCGAAGCCGCAGGCATCGCGATAGTGAATAGCGTCGGGACTGAAGTCGCTCCCACAACTTTACCGACCGCAAGCAAATATTTGTGCGCACTGCGGCGCAGGCTCGCCTGCGCCCAGTCGGCAGCCCGGAGTTACAGGATGTAACGACTCAGATCCGGATCCTGCACCAGCTCACCCAGGTGCGTGTTGACGTAGGCGGCATCGACCACGACGCTCTGCCCGTCGCGATCCGGCGCCTCAAAGCTCAAGGTATCGAGCAGGCGCTCGAGCACCGTGTGCAGGCGCCGCGCGCCGATGTTCTCCTGGCGCTCGTTGACCAGGAACGCGATCTCGGCGAGGCGGTCGATCGCATCCTCGGTGAAGCTCAGGGTCACGCCTTCGGTCAGCAGCAGCGCTTCGTACTGTTTGCTCAGCGCCGCCTTCGGCTCGGTGAGGATGCGGATGAAATCGTCTTTGGACAGCGCGGACAGCTCGACCCGGATCGGGAAGCGGCCCTGCAGCTCAGGGATCAGGTCGCTGGGCTTGGCCAGGTGGAACGCGCCGGAGGCGATGAACAGAATATGGTCGGTCTTGACCGTGCCGTACTTGGTGCTGACGTTGGAGCCTTCGACCAGCGGCAGCAGGTCGCGCTGCACGCCTTCGCGCGACACGTCGCCGCCGGACGATCCCGCCTCGCCGCGCTTGGCGACCTTGTCGATCTCGTCGATGAACACGATGCCGTGCTGCTCGCAGGCCTCGATCGCCGCGGCGCGCACGTCTTCCTCGTTGACCAGCTTGCCGGCCTCTTCCTCGATCAGCAGCGGCCGCGCCGCCTTGATCGTCAGCTTGCGCGACTGCGACTTGCTGCCGCCCAGGTTGGAGAACATCTGCCGCAGCTGCTGGCCCATTTCCTCCATGCCCGGCGGGGTCATGATGTCCATGCTGACGTTGACCGCCACGTCCAGCTCGATCTCGCGCTCGTCCAGTTCGCCGGCGCGCAGCATGCGCCGGAACTTGCTGCGGGTGTCGTTGTCCTGCGCCGAGGGCTCGTTGCGCGCGGCTTCCGGATCGAAGCCGATGCCGGCGCTGCGCCGCGGCAGCAGCGCGTCGAGGATGCGGTCTTCGGCGCGTTCCTCGGCCTGCGTGCGCACGCGCACCTTGGCCTGCTCGCGATACAGCTTGACCGCGGTGTCGGCCAGGTCGCGCACGATCTGCTCCACGTCCTTGCCGACGTAGCCGACCTCGGTGAAGCGCGTCGCCTCGACCTTGACGAACGGCGCATTGGCCAGCGTCGCCAGGCGCCGCGCGATTTCGGTCTTGCCGACGCCGGTGGGGCCGATCATCAGGATGTTCTTGGGCATCACTTCGTTGCGCAGCGCATCGGGCAGCTGCATGCGCCGCCAGCGGTTGCGCAGCGCGATCGCCACCGCGCGCTTGGCGTCGTGCTGGCCGACGATGTGGCGGTCCAGCTCCTGCACGATTTCGCGCGGGGTCATGGTTGAGGTGTCGGGATTGGGCATTGGGGATTCGGGATTGGTAGAAGCGGAATGGGAACGATCGATGCGTGTCCGGGCACAGGGAAAGGAGCGCTTTCGCGAATCCCCAATCCCGAATGCCGAATCACAGCTCTTCGACCACCACGTTGCGATTGGTATAGATGCAGATGTCGCCGGCGATGTTCAGCGCCTCGACCGCGATGGTCTTGGCGTCCAGTTCGGTGTGGCCGAGCAGCGCGCGCGCCGCCGACAGCGCGTAGGAACCGCCGGAGCCGATGGCGATGATGCCGTCCTCCGGCTCGATCACGTCGCCGGTGCCGCTGATGATCAGCGAGGTCTCCTTGTCGGCCACCGCCAGCAACGCCTCGAGCTTGCCCAGGCGGCGTTCGGTGCGCCAGTCCTTGGCCAGCTCCACCGCTGCGCGGGTCAGCTGGCCGTGTTTCTCGAGCTTGGCCTCGAACAGTTCGAACAGGGTGAAGGCATCGGCGGCGGCACCGGCGAAACCGGCCAGCACCTGGCCGTCGCGGCCGAGCCGGCGCACCTTGCGCGCATTGCCCTTCATCACGGTATGGCCCAGCGTCACCTGACCATCGCCGGCCACGGCGACATGGCCGTTGCGGCGCACCGACAGGATCGTGGTGGCGTGGAAAACGTTGGGATTCTGACTGGGGTCCATGCGGCCTCCTGAGCGATTCTTCAGGTGTGGGGGCATGCCGCCGCCCGTTCAAGCGTCCGCTGGTCGGCCGTTGGCCATCTTGGCGCGACTCGGGCGCTGCGGCTCCGGTTCGATGCCCCACAGCAGGTACCAGTCCTCGCCCTGCATCTCGATCGGATGCATGACCCGTCCCGAACCGTTGCCGCAGGCAAGATCGTCCGCCGCGCAGTAGCGGTCGCAGCCCCAGCAGATCCGCTCGGGATGCGCGGGTTTCAACGGGAAAGGTTTCGCCATCGGCCTGCCTCGCTGCACGTTCGGCGGACAGTGTCCGCGCCAGCAGCGACGCGCGCCTTGATCCAGAACAAGCGCGCGCGAACGTACCGCCGCGCCGTCTGCGTTCGGCCGGTCAGGACTTGCGCTTGGCGCGCGGATGCGCGGCGTCGTAGACCTTGGCCAGGTGCTGGAAATCCAGGTGGGTGTAGATCTGCGTGGTGGCGATGTCGGCGTGGCCGAGCAATTCCTGCACGCCGCGCAGGTCGCCGGAGGATTCGAGGATGTGGCTGGCGAAGCTGTGCCGCAGCATGTGCGGGTGCACGTGCTTGAACAGGCCCTGGCGCCCGGCCAGCTGCTTGATCCGGATCTGCACCGCGCGCGCGCCGATCGGCGCGCCGCCGCGGCCCGGGAACACCGGCGCCTCGGCCGCCGCCTTGGTTTCCGCCTGCCATTCCAGCAGCGCCTTGCGCGCGTGCGAGCCGACCGGTACCAGCCGCTGTTTGTTGCCCTTGCCGAGCACGCGCACCAGGCCGCTGGCGAAATCCAGATCGCGCCAGCGCAGCGCGCACAGCTCGCTCAGGCGCAGCCCGGAGGAATAGAACAGTTCCAGCAGCGCGCGGTCGCGCAGGCCCAGCGGCACGTCGGTCGGCACTTCGACCAGGCGCACCGCCTCGTCCGCGTCCAGCACCTGCGGCAGCTTGCGCGGCGCCTTCGGCGCACGCAGCGCGGCGGCCGGGCTGGCGGCGATCTGGCCGTGCTTGAGCAACCAGGCATAGAAACTGCGGCACGCCGACAGGCGCCGCTGCAGGCTCTTCGGCGACAGCCCGCGGCGGTGCTCGGCGGCGATGAAATGGCGCAGCTGCTCGGCGCCGAGCGCGGCGATGTCGGCGCCGGCATTGTCCGCCGCCCATGCCGCCAGCGCAGCGAGGTCGCGGCGGTAGGCGTCCAGCGTGTGCGCGGACATGCGCCGTTCGACTTGCAGATAGCTGAGGAACCGGGATTGGGGATTCGGGATTGGGGATTCGGCATCGACCGCGGACGCATCGGCGCGCTTTTTCCGAGTCCCGAGTCCCGAGTCCCGAGTCCCGACGCTCATGCGAAGCGCTGCAGCGCCACCGTCAGCGACTCGCCCATCATGCGCAGGAACAAAGTGCCCATGCCGGGATAGAAGCGGTTCGGATCGCGGCTGCCGACCGCGAGCAGGCCCACGCCCGGCAGCGGCAGCAGCGCGGTGGACTGCACTTCCTCGATGCGCTCGGCGTACAGCAGCGCCTGCTTCTCCGGCTGCAGGCGGCCGCAGATCGGCTCGCCGTCCTGCAGGCAGTCACGGAACGGCGCCAGCCGCGGATCGTCCTGCGCCAGGATCTGCAGCCACGGCGCCTGTTCCAGCCCGGGCAGCGGGCGCAGCAGCACGATGCTGACCAGGTCGCCCTGGAAATCCTCCTGCAGCGAAGCGGCCATCGCGCGCACGCTGTCGGCAGCGCTGGTCTGGCGCATCAGCGCCAGGGTCAGCTGGTGGGTGCGCACCGCCAGGCGCTCGTTGACCTGGGCATTGCCGGCCAGCTCGGACAGGCGCCGCGACAGCTCGCGGTTCTTGTCGCGCAGCACTTCCAGCTGGTAACTCGCCAGCGACGCGGTCGGGCCGTCGTCGCGCGGCACCACCAGGGTCAGCGCCAGGTCGGGGAACTGTTTCAGGAACGCCGGATGACGGCGCAGCCATGCGGCGATTTCGTGCGCGCCGATCTTGTCCTGGGTCTCGCTCATCGGATCCACTCCCCATCGAAAACGAATGCGGCCGGCCCGGACATCACCACCGGCGCCGTGTCGTGCGGCCAGCGGATGCGTAGCTCGCCGCCGGGCAGCACCACGCGCACGTCGCGGTCCACGCGGCCGCGCTGGATCAGCACCGCCGCGGCCGCGCAGGCGCCGCTGCCGCAGGCCAGGGTCTCGCCGACGCCGCGCTCGTACACGCGCAGGCGCACATGGCCGCGGTCGATCACCTGGGCGAAGCCGACATTGACCGAATCGGGAAACGACGCGTGCTGCTGCAGCAACGGCCCCAGCCGCTCGAGCGGCGCCGCATCGACCAGGCCCACTTCCAGCACCGCATGCGGATTGCCCATCGACACCGCGCCGAAGCGCACGCTGCCGCCTTGCAGCGGCAGCACATACTCCTCGCGCATGCGCGGGAAGCCGATCAGCGGCACGTCCTCCGGAGCGAAGCGCGGCACGCCCATCGCCACCGCGAACTGGCCGTCGGCGCCGCGTTCGATGCGATGCGAGGCGAACGGACTGTCGATGACGAAGGGGTCGCTGCCAGCGGCGCCGTCGCGCACCAGCCAGGCGGCGACGCAGCGCGCGCCGTTGCCGCACTGCCCGGCCAGGCTGCCGTCGGTATTCCAGATGCGGTAGCTGGCCACCGCGTCCGCGCTGCGCGGCGCCTCGATGGTCAGCAGCTGGTCGCAGCCGACGCCGAAATGGCGGTCGGCCAGGCGCACCGCCAGCGCGGCGTCCGGCGGCGGGGTGCCGTCGCGCAGGTCGAGCACCACGAAATCGTTGCCCGCGCCCTGCATCTTGGAAAAGCGCAGGCGCGCCGCGACGCTGGCCTCACTCATTCCCATCGGTGGGCGTGGTGCTGGTGTCGTCGGTCGGCTTCTGCTGGCCATCGACCGGCTGCGCCTGGCCGGCCGGATCGGTGGTGGCGGGCGGCGTCGCATCGGGCGCGGCGGCCGGTGCGGCTTCCACCGGTACCGGCTTCTGCGGCATCACCAGCGGGCCCTTGTTGCCGCACCCGGACAGCGCCAGCAGGGCGGCGCCGAACAGGGCGATACGGATCGGATGACGGAACGATGTGCTCATGCGCCGAGTATAGCCAGAAGGGCATGAACCGGCTGTGCCGCCTGCCACGCTGCGCCAGCGATGCCGGGGCCGATGCAGACGCGCGATCCCGCTTCACTCGCGCGGCGGCGGCTCCGGGCGCAGCCACAGCCACAGCGCCACGCAGCTCATGCAGCCGATCGCCACCACCTGCACCCACGGCTTGTGCACGAACAACAGCAGCACCAGCGCGCACACCGCCATGGTCAGCGTGGCCATCCACTTGCCGCGGCGGCTGACCGCGCCGTGCGCTTCCCAGTCGCGGATGCTGGCGCCGAAACGCGGATCCTCCAGCAACCGCCGGCGCAGGCGCTCGGAGCCGCGCGAGGCGGCATAGGCCGAAATCAGCACGAACACCGTGGTCGGCAAGCCCGGCACGAAGATGCCGACGATGCCCGTGGCCAGGCTGACATAGGCCAGCAGCCACCAGGCCCAGCGGAAACGGGAAGGGGGTTCCATCGGCGCATGATAAAGCCGCGGCTGGACGGCGACGCGGGATATGCATCCTCGGCGCTCGCCGCTTGCGCGGGCGAGTTCGTTTGCGAGCAGCGGAGCGACGTGCTTGCCGGGCTTCGTGCAGTCGGGACTGAAGTCCCTCCCACAGTGCACTCAGCCGGCATGCGGCGCACCGCCTCCTTGTGGGAGCGACTTCAGTCGCGATGCGGGATCCGTCAGTCAGCGACTTCGGAATCTGTCGCGGCTGAAGCCGCTCCTACAGGAAGCGGGCCGGGTGCACTGTAGGAGCGGCTTCAGCCGCGACAGAACACCACGCCAATCCTCTTACTTCGCCGCCTGCTCCACACCCAATTGGTCGAGCATGAACGCGTACGACTCGGCCTGTTCGCGGTAGCGGCGGAAACGCCCGGACTTGCCGCCGTGGCCGGCTTCCATGTTGACCCGGAACACGATCGGGTGGGTGCCGGTGTTGTCGTCGCGCAGCTTGGCCACCCACTTGGCCGGCTCCCAGTACTGCACCTGCGAATCCCACAGGCCGGTGCCGACGAACAGCGCCGGATACGCCTGGCGCGCGACGTTGTCGTACGGCGAATAGCCGAGCATGTAGTCGTAGTACTGCTTCTGCTCCGGATTGCCCCACTCGTCGTATTCGTTGGTGGTCAGCGGAATGCTCGGGTCGAGCATGGTGGTGACCACGTCGACGAACGGCACCTGCGCCACCAGCACCCGGTAATCCTGCGGCGCCATGTTCGCCACCGCGCCCATCAGCAGGCCGCCGGCGCTGCCGCCGGCCGCGGCGACGCGGTCCGGCGCCGCATAGCCCAGCTTGACCAGGCCGCGGGTGACGTCGATGAAGTCGGTGAAGGTGTTCTTCTTGTGCAGCAGCTTGCCCTGGTCGTACCAGTCGCGGCCCATCTCCTGGCCGCCGCGGATATGCGCGATGGCGTAGACCACCCCGCGGTCGAGCAGGCTGACCACCGGCAGGTTGAAGTTGGGATCGGTGGACATGCCGTAGCTGCCGTAGGCGTACTGGTACAGCGCCGCCGTACCATCCTTCTTGAAGCCCTTCTTGTACACCAGCGACACCGGCACCTTGACCCCGTCGCGCGCAGTCACCCACACGCGCTCGGTCTGGAACTTGTCGGCGTCGTAGCCGATCACCGGCTGCTGCTTGAGCAGCTTGCGCTCGCCGGTGCGGGTGTTGAGTTCGTAGGTGGTGGCCGGCGTGGTCAGCGAGGTGTAGCTGTAGCGCAGCCACGGCGTGTCCGCCTCGGGATTGACCGACAGGCCCATCGAATACGCCGGCTCGTCGGCCTTGACGTAATCCTCCTTGCCGTCGGCGAAGTGCAGGCGGATCCGCTCCAGGCCATCGGAACGCTCGGCGATGGCGGTGTAGCCGTCGAACAGCTCGAAGCCGTCGATGAACACCTTCTCGTCGTAGGGCAGCCAGGCCTGCCATTGCGAACGCTTGGTGGCGCCGTCGGGCGCGGTCATCAGCGCGTAGTTCTTGGCCTTCCAGTTGGTGCGGATCACCCAGCGCCCGTCGAAATGGTCGGCGCTGTACTCGACGTCGCGCTCGCGCGGCGCCAGCACCGTGAAATGCTGCGGGTCGGCGGCCGGCGCGTAGCGCTGCTCGGAGGCCACCGTGCTCTCCACGCCGATGAGGATGTACTTGTCGTCGCGGCTGCGGCCCAGGCCCATGTAGAAGCTGTCGTCCTTCTCCTCGTAGACCAGCGCGTCCTGCGCCGCCGGCGTGCCCAGCACATGCTTCTTGACGCGCACGGTGAGCAGGGTTTCCGGGTCGTTCTCGACGTAGAACAGGGTCTTGTTGTCGTCCGCCCAGACCACGTCTGGCGACACGCCCGGCACGCGGTCGGCGTAGAGTTCGCCGGTGTCCAGGTTCTTGAAGCGCACCACGTACTGGCGGCGGCCGACGTCGTCCTCGGTCCAGGCCAGGATGCGGTTGTCCTGGCTGACCACCGCATCGCCCAGGCTGAAATAGCCCTTGTCCGCGGCCATCGCGTTGACGTCGAGCAGGATTTCCTCCGCCGCCTGCATGCTGCCCTTGCGCCGCGCGTGTACCGGATAGTCCTTGCCGCTCTCGAAGCGGGTGTAGTACCAGTAGCCGCGCTCGCGGTACGGCACGCTGCTGTCGTCCTGCTTGATGCGGCCGACGATCTCCTTGTACAGCGTGTCTTCCAGCGGCTTGAGCGGCTTCAGCACCTGGTCGGCGTAGGCATTCTCGGCGTTGAGATAGGCCAGCATCTGCGGGTTTTCGCGCTTGTCGTCGCGCAGCCAGTAATAGTCGTCCTGGCGGGTGGCGCCGAACGGCGCTTTGACCGTGTGCGGCTGCTTGGCCGGATGCGGCGGGGTGGCGTCGGTGGCGAGAGCGGAAGCGAAGGGCGCGGTCATGAGCAGCAGAAAGCTCGCTAGCAGGGAACGGTGATGCATCTAATGGGGCTCCGGCGGCAGTAACGCAACTGAGGACGCGCCGCCCGGGCCGGGAGACGGCAGGCATGCGGCGTGGCGCCGCACGATGCCGGCCGAGTCTCCGCGCAACGCCGCATCCTGGCAAGCGCGCAACGATTTCGTGCGCCGCGCTCCTCTATCATCGGGCCATGAACCCGCTTCCGACCGAATCCCGTCCCGCGCCGCAGGCGCTGCCCGCCTACAGCCAGCGCAGCCGCGACATCGAACCGTTCCACGTGATGGCGCTGCTGGCCCGCGCCAACGAACTGGAACACGCCGGTCACGACGTGATCCACCTGGAGATCGGCGAACCGGATTTCACCACCGCCGCGCCGATCGTCGCCGCCGGCCAGGCCGCGCTCGCGGCCGGCCACACCCGCTACACCGCCGCGCGCGGGCTGCCGGCGCTGCGCGAGGCGCTGGCCGGCTTCTACCGGCAACGCCACGACGTGGACCTGGACCCGGCGCGGATCATGATCACCCCCGGCGGTTCCGGCGCGTTGCTGCTGGCCAGCGCGCTGCTGGTCGACCCGGGCAAGCGCTGGCTGATGGCCGACCCCGGCTATCCGTGCAACCGGCATTTCCTGCGCCTGGTCGAAGGCGCGGCGCAGCTGGTGCCGGTCGGCCCGGACAGCCGCTACCAGTTGACCCCGGCCTTGCTGGACGCGCACTGGAACGCCGACAGCGTCGGCGCATTGGTCGCCTCGCCGGCCAACCCGACCGGCACCCTGCTGGACCGCGCCGAACTGGCCGCGCTGGCGCAGGCCCTGCAGGCACGCGGCGGCCACCTGGTGGTCGACGAGATCTACCACGGCCTCAGCTACGGCATCGACGCGCCCAGCGTGCTCGAGGTCGACGACGGCGCCTATGTGCTCAACAGCTTCTCCAAATACTTCGGCATGACCGGCTGGCGCCTGGGCTGGCTGGTGGCGCCGCGCGCGGCGGTGCCGTCGCTGGAGAAGCTGGCGCAGAACCTGTACATCAGCGCCTCAAGCATCGCCCAGCATGCGGCGCTGGCCTGTTTCCTGCCGGAAACCCTGCAGATCCTGGAAGCGCGCCGCGCCGAATTCGGCCAGCGCCGCGACTACCTGCTGCCGGCGCTGCGCGCACTCGGCTTCCGCATCGAAGTGGAACCGCAGGGCGCGTTCTACCTGTACGCCGACGTGAGCGCCTTCACCGACGACGCGCAGGCGTTCTGCGCGCATTTCCTGGAAACCGAGCACGTGGCATTCACCCCCGGCGTGGACTTCGGCCATCACCGCGCGCGCCAACACGTACGCATCGCCTACACGCAGAGCCTGCCGCGGCTGCAGGAAGCGGTGGCACGCATTGCCCGCGGGCTGGAACGTTGGAATCGCCACCCCGAACCGTAAGCGCTTCAGGCGCTGCCGATCGCAATCACCTTGCAGACCGAAACCAGGCGAAAGATCGCCAAAGGCCACATCGCGTAGCCAACGCCGTCTTGGCTTTGGCTTTGGTTTTTGCTGTGGCTGTGGCTGTGGCTGTGGCTGTGGCTGTGGCTCTGGCTCTGGCTCTGGCTCTGGCTCTGGCTTTTGATTGTCTTCGCCTTAAAGCGAGCCGAGCACCGCAGGCGCAAGCGGCCGAAGAGGCGCCCTTGTTTGAGCGAAGCGAGTTTGGCGCCGTGCCGCTTGTGCCGAGGAGCGCAGGGAACCGATGCGGCTTTATCGCATCGGATCGCGTCGACGACAGCGGTTTTGGTTACTTTTGCCAAGACAAAAGTGACTTGCGCCAAGGGCGCGAAAGCCTTTGCTGTTGCTCAAGCCTTTGCCGTTGCTCAGGCCCTGGAGTTACCCCCGCCTTGCTAGAACTGCAAACGCTCGCAGCGGGGCGGCCGCATCGCTGCGGCCGTCCGCTACCGAGCCTTCAATCCTTCAGCCGCTCCCACAGAAACCCATACGCCAGCGCCTGCATATGCGCAGCCTGCGCATTGTTGGCCGCCCCGCCGTGGCCGCCTTCGGTGTTCTCGTAATAGCTCACGTCCTTGCCGGCGTCGATCATCTTCGCCGCCATCTTGCGCGCATGGCCCGGATGCACCCGGTCGTCGCGGGTGGAAGTCAGGAAGATCACCGGCGGATAGGTCTTCTTCGGATCGAACAAGTGGTATGGGGAGAAGGACTGGATGTAGGTCCAATCGTCAGTGTCCGGATTGCCGTACTCGGCCATCCACGAAGCGCCGGCCAGCAAGTGGCTGTAGCGCTTCATGTCCAGCAGCGGCACCTGCACCACCACCGCACCGAACAGCTGCGGGTACTGCACCAGCATGTTGCCGGCCATCAGCCCGCCGTTGCTGCCGCCCTGCACGCCCAGGTGCTTGGCCGAGGTGATCTTGCGCGCGGCCAGGTCCTGCGCCACCGCCGCCATGTCCTCGTAGGCCTTGTGCCGGTTCTGCTTCAGCGCCGCCTGGTGCCAGCGCGGGCCGTACTCGCCGCCGCCGCGGATGTTGGCCAGCGCGTACACGCCGCCCTGGTCGAGCCAGGCGCGGCCGAGGCCGCCGGAATAGAACGGGGTCATCGAGACCTCGAAGCCGCCGTAGGCGTACAGCAGCGTCGGATGGCTGCCGTCCAGCTTGAGCTGCTTCGGCCGGACCAGGAAGTACGGGACCTTGGTGCCGTCCTTGGACACGGCGAAGTGCTGCTCGATCGCGTCCTTGGACGCATCGAAGAAGCTCGGCATCGCCTTCAGCGTCTCGATGCTCTGCGGGCCGCGCTGCACGTCGGCCAGCATCAGCGTGGTCGGGGTCAGGAAATCGGTGGAGGTCAGCCACACCTGATCGTTCTCGTCGGCATCGACCGCATCGACGCTGATGCTGCCGAAGGCCAGGTCGCCGACCGGGAACGGCGCGCGCGCCCACTCGCCGTCGCCCGGAGTCAGCACCCATAGCCGGCTCTTGACGTCGTCCAGCACGTTCAGCACCAGCGTCGACTTGGTCCACGCGAATCCCTCCAGCGAGGTGCTGTCGGTCGGCGTGAACAATACCCGGAACGCGCGCTTGCCGGCCATGAAGTCGTCGAACCTGGCGGCCAGCAGCGCACCGGCGGGATAGGTGGTGCCGTCCACGGTCCACGGATCGCGCAACTGCAGGGTCAGCCATTCGCGGTGCACGCGCTTGCTGGCCGAGTTGGGCACGTCGATCTTGCGCAGGCGGCCGTCGGCGCCGCGCAGGTACATCTCGTCGTTATAGAAGGCCAGCGTGCGGCTGACGAAATCGCGCTCGTAGCCGGGCGTGTCGTCGTGCATCGCGGCGATGTACATGTCTTCCGGCTTGCCTTCGTAGACCAGGCTCGCGCTCTGCAGCGGGGTGCCGCGCTTCCACTGCTTGACTACGCGCGGATAGCCCGAGCTGGTCAGCGAGCCGGCGCCGAAATCGGTGTAGAGGTAGACGGTATCGGCGTCGATCCAGCCCAGGCCGCCCTTGGCCTCGGGGCGGAAGAAGCCGTCCTTCACCCATTGCTTGGAACCCAGGTCGAACTCGCGGGTGACGTCGGCATCGGCGCCGCCGCGCGACAGCGCGATCAGGCAGCGGCGGTAGTCCGGGCGCAGGCAGTCGGCGCCATGCCACACCCAGTTCTCTCCCTCGGCCTTGTTCAGCGCATCCAGGTCCAGCACCGTCTCCCACTTCGGCTCGGGCTTGCGGTATTCGTCCAGGGTAGTGCGCCGCCACAGGCCGCGCTCGTGCTCGCGGTCCTTCCACAGGTTGTAGTAGTACGGGCCGATCTTCTGCACCGCCGGGATCTTCGCGTCGGAGTCCAGCACTTCGCGGATGCCGGCCTCGCGCGCCTGGAAACCCGGCTGCGCGGTCAGCCGCGCCTCGGTCTTGGCGTTCTGCGCCTTGACCCAGTCCAGCGGCTTGGCGCCGGTGACGTCTTCTAGCCAGGCATAGGAATCTTGGGGCATCGCGGTTTCCTTCGCCGCGGCGGTGCCGGAGACGATCAGTCCGGCGAGCAGGCAGGCATGGGCAAGAGAGGGCATGGGTCACGTCCAGGAGAACAGCCCGGAACCGTAGCACGCAGGGCCGCGGCCCTCCCCTGCCGAAGGTCAGGCTGCGCGGCTGACCCGCCAGGCCGGCGCACGCCGGCGCCGCGCCTGCACCCGTGGCCGCACCCGCGCCAGGACCCGCCGCAACGGCCGCAGCGGCAGCGGGAAGCGGTGCAGTGCCCACCACGCGCTCAGCGGCATGCCCAGCAGCCACAGCGGCCGCCAGCCCAGCCATTCGCTGTAGCCGCGCGCCGCCGGCCACACCAGCACTAGGGCCAGGCCGGCGAGCAGCGCCTGCCGCACCAGGCGACGCAGGGCGGGGTGCGGGGCGTGAGCGGGGCGGGACGAACGGGCGATCGGCATGGCGGCGACTCCGGAGCAGGGCTGAGGCGTGCAGTCTGCCGCGCGGCCATCTCAACGGCTGCGACCCACTATTGACATCACTTTCGCCCGATACTGGGTAGCGTGTCTCTTCAAGCCCCGGATCCTTGCCCTATGCGCCTGCTTTCCCTGTTCGCCTCCGTGCTGCTGCTCGGCATGGCCGTTCCCCTGCCGGCGGCGCGGGCGAAATCCCCGGAGCAAGAGCCCTCGCAGCCGCCGATCGACCTGCAGCGCTTCATGGGCCGCTGGTACGTGATCGCCCACGTGCCCTATTTCGCCGAGCGCGGCCATGTCGCCAGCAGCGACGAGTACACGCTCAAGGAAGACGGCAAGATCGGCGTGCGCTACCAGTACCGCGAAGGCTTCGACGAACCGGTCAAGGAAGTCACCTCGCGCGCCACGGTCAAGGAAGGCAGCGGCGACCGCCGCTGGACCACCTGGTTCTTCGCCGTGGTCCCGACCAAATACCGCATCCTCGAAGTGGCGCCGGACTATTCCTGGGCGCTGATCGACTATCCGGGCCGCGATCTGGCCTGGGTGTTCTCGCGCACGCCGGACATGGACTACAAGCAGTATCGCGAGCTGGTCGGCAAGCTGGACCACGATTACGGGGTCAAGGTGGACAAGCTCAAGCGCGTGGCGCAGCGCCGCGACCAGGTCGGCAAGCTCGGTTTCGAAGTGCCGAGCAAGCCCTGAGGCGTGTCGCCGATCACCGAATAGGTTGCACCGCCATCGCCTGCCGCTCAGCGAGGCGCCAGCCGGCCCCCGTATGATCGGGCTGGTCCGTCCCCCAGACAGGTGCACCGATTGGCCAGCGTTCCGTCCGACATCCCCGGCACTGCGCCGCGCGTCCCCACCACGGATCCCACCCGCGGCCAGGTGTTCGCGCAGCACTGCCCCTCGCGCGCCGTCCTCAGCCATGTGACCAGCCGCTGGGGCGTGCTGGTGCTGGTGGCGCTGCGCAAGGGCACGCATCGTTTCGGCGACCTGCGCCGCAAGCTCGAAGGGGTCAGCGAGAAGATGCTGTCGCAGACCCTGCAGGCGCTGGAAGCCGATGGCCTGGTGCAACGCACCGCCTATCCGGTGGTCCCGCCGCATGTGGAATATGCGCTGACCCCGCTGGGCGAAGACGCGGCGACGCATGTGCAGGCGCTGGTGGACTGGATCGAGAGCAACATCGGCGCCATCCTGAGCGGCGGCAACCCGCCGGACACACTGTAGGAGCGGCTTCAGCCGCGACAGGCGGTATCAGCTATCGATAATGCCTGTCGCGGCTGAAGCCGCTCCTACAAAAAAACGACGGCAGCGGCGGCGCGAACGCCTCAGTCGTCGCTGTAGTTGCTCAGCGCCAGCGACAGCAGCGACTTGGCCTGTTCGCGCAGCGAACGCGGCTCGACGATTTCCGCGTCCGACCCGTAGTGCAGCACGTCCATCAGCAGCTCGCGCGAGACGCTGTACGGCACCTTCAGTTCGTAGCGGCCGTCGGCCAGGAAGCGCCCCTGCTGCTTGGAATGCCAGTGCTCGTCGGCGACCCAGCGCGCCGCCTTGGGACTGAACACGATCGTCGCCCAGCCCTTGGGCGCGCCGGAGAAGATCCCGTAGCTGGCCGCCAGCTGCGAATCCAGTTCCTCGTCCGCCACGTCCTGCGCCACCTGGTCGAGCAGCCGCGCATGGTTGATGCGGTCCACGGCGAAGCTGCGCACCGCGTCGCGGCCGTGGTCCCAGGCGTCCAGGTACCAGTTGTCGCGGTAGTGGGTGATGCGCTGCGGCGACACCGTGCGCTTGGTCGATTCGTCGGTGGAGCGCGCGCGGTAGTCGAACGACAGCCGCTTGCGCTCCAGCACCGCCGAGGCGACGGTGCGGAAACTGGCCTCGTCGAGCTTGCGCCCGCGGTGCGGAATCACCCGCACCCGTTCCACCGGCCAGTGGGTGGCCCCGGCCTGCGCCGCCAGCAGGCTCTCGATGCGCTGCTGCAGCGGCGCCAGCACCGAGGACAGCACCCCGCCGCCGGTCCGCGCCAGCAACTGCTGCGAGGCCAGCAGCGCGTGCAGCTCTTCGGAGCTGAGCCACAGCCCGGGCAGTTCGAAGCGGTCGCTCTCGCCGGACTCGTAGCGGAACCCGGCCTCGCCGTCGCCCTCGACCGGGGCCATCAGCGCATCGCGCAGGAACGCCAGGTCGCGGTAGACGGTGGCGCGGGAGCAGCTCAATTCGTCCTGCAGCCGCGCCACCGTCACCGGATAGCGGGCGGACTTGAGCAGCCGGTGCAGAGCATTGATGCGTTCGTAGCGGTCCATGGCCCCGATTATGTCCGAAGTCCGTGGCGGAAAAACGCGCCGCGGCCGCTCGCGCGCCCGAACCGCGGCGGCGCGGCCGAACCGACGATGAAGCCGGGGCCGGGTGGCGGCCGGGGCGTCATGTAGATCCGGTATGATGAAATCGTTTCCATTTCGTTAGCCGAAGGCTGCGTCCTCAACCGGAGAGTAAAGCCATGCCCCGCTGCGCCACCGTAGTATCCGCCATCACCTTGTTGCTGCTGTGCACCTCCACGGCCCTGGCCGCCGATGTGCCCGCCCCGCCGGCGGAACCGGGCAGTTCACCGTGGAGCGGCTCCGGCGAGCTGGGACTCTCCTCCTCGCGCGGCAACAGTTCCAACGAGAGTTTCAACGGCCGGCTCAAGGGCCAGTACCTGGACGGCGACTGGATCCACAGCATCGACCTGTTCGCCTTGCGCGCCAGCGCCGAGTACACCAATACCAACGACGACGGCAGCACCGAGCGCGTGCGCCAGACCACCTCCAACCGCTACACCGGCAGCGCCGGCAGCGCGCTGCAGTTGGGCGAGCACCGCCAGCTGACCGCCTCGCTGCGCTACGAGCGCGACGATTTCGCTACCTACGACCGCCTGGCCACGATCGGCATCGGCTACGGCACGCGGATCATGGATGGCGACCACCGCAGCCTGGACGTGCAGATCGGCCCCGGCGTGCGCCGCGCCCACGACGTGGAAGAGGACCGCACCGAAACCGGGCTGATCGGCCGCGGCCTGGTCGACTTCAAGTACGGCCTGACCGAGAACACCGAGCTGGCCAATACCCTGCTGGTCGAATCCGGCTCCTACAACACCTTCGCGCAGAACGACCTGGGCATCTCGGTCAGCATGAACTCGCGGCTGGCGCTGAAGGCCGGCTGGCAGGCGCGCCACAACAGCGATGTCAGCGACGACAAGAAGAAGACCGATACGCTGGCTACGATGAATGTGGTCTACAAGTTCAAGTGAGGCCGGGATTGGGGATTGGGGAGTCGGGATTCGTAACGGCAGGCGCCGCTTGAGCCTGCCATTCGACTCGCGCGTTTCGCGCTGACCACGTTTCTGTAGGAGCGGCTTCAGCCGCGACAGGCTTTACCGATGGTGCCTGTCGCGGCTGAAGCCGCTCCTACAGGTTGGCTAGCGGATTGGTGCCGGCCTGCGCTCAGGCCGGCAGCGCGGCGTCCAGCAGTTCGCGGGCGCCGGCGCCGAGCAGCGCTTCGGCCACCGCCTCGCCCAGCGCCTGCGGGTCCTGCGCGCTGCGCTGCAGGTCGGCACGCACCAGTCGCCCGTCGGCGACGCCGCCGACCATGCCCTGCAGCAGCAGATCTTCGCCCTGCCAGTGCGCGAACGCGGCCACCGGCACGTGGCAACTGCCGTGCAGCGCGCGGTTCATCGCCCGCTCGGCCTCCACGCAGCTGCGGGTGGCGGCGTCGTCGAGCGCGGCGAACAGGCCCAACGCGGCCGCGTCGTCGCCGCGGCATTCCACCGCGATGGCGCCCTGCGCCGGCGCCGGCAGCCAGTCCGGCGCCTGCAGGCGCTGGGTGATGCGCGCCTCCAGGCCCAGCCGCTGCAAGCCGGCGCAGGCCAGCACGATGCCGTCGTAGCCGCCGTTGTCGAGCTTGGCCAGGCGCGTGTTGACGTTGCCGCGCAGGTCCAGCAACTGCAGGTCCGGGCGCCGCGCGCGCAGTTGCGCCTGCCGGCGCAGCGACGAAGTGCCCACCCGCGCGCCCAGCGGCAGCGCCTCCAGCGACGCATACAGATTGGAGATCAGCGCGTCGGCCGGATCGGCGCGGGCCAGGATCGCCGGCAGCACGAACGGCGGGTCCAGCTCCATCGGCACGTCCTTCAGCGAATGCACCGCGCAGTCGGCCTCGCCGCGCAGCATCGCCAGCTCCAGCTCCTTCAGGAACAGGCCCTTGCCGCCGATCGCCGCCAGCGAACGGTCCAGCACTTCGTCGCCGCGGGTGCTCATCGGCACCAGCACCACGTCCAGCTGCGGGTGCGCCTGGCGCAGGCGTTCGGCGACATGTTCGCTCTGCCACAGGGCGAGCGGACTCTTGCGGGTAGCGATGCGCAGGATCTTCATGCGCCCATTATCGCGGAAAGCGCCGCCACCGGCCGCTACCGCGAAGGCCCACGGGCGCGGCCGATCGCCGCGCTTGCACAGGCGCACGCCCGGTCACCGGTCATCCCAAATCCCAAAGCCGACCGGCCACTCATCCCGAATCCCCAATCCCTGCTTTCAAAGATGGCGGATCTCCTGCCGCAGCTGCGCCACGCAGCGCCGGCTCACCTCCAGCGGCTGCTTGCCATGGCGCAGCACCGCATGCACCTGGCCCTCGCCGAGACGCCGCAGCTCGACCAGTTCGTGGCGCGCGACCAGGCAGTTGCGGTGGATGCGCACGAAGCGCTCGGCGAACTCCTCTTCCAGCGACTTCAGCGACTCCTCGATCAGGTCCTCGCCGCGCGCGTGATGCACCACCACGTACTTTTCCTCGGCCTGCAGGTAGTGGATGTCGTCGACCGCGATCAGCCGCAGGCTGCCGCGCAGGCGCGCGCACAGATGGCTGCGGCGCTGCGCCGACGACACCGCCGCGGCGCTGCCGCGGCCGGCCATGAAGGTGCGCGCGCGCTCCAGCGCGGCCGCCAGCCGCTCGGCGCGTACCGGCTTCATCAGGTAGTCGATCGCCGCGGCCTCGAATGCGGACAGCGCGTGCGCGTCGTAGGCGGTGCAGAACACCACCGCCGGGCGCGGCTCGAAGCTGGCCAGGTGGCGCGCGGTCTCCAACCCGTCGACGCCGGGCATGGCGATGTCCAGCAGCACCAGATCCGGACGCAACTCGGCGCAGGCGCGCAGCGTTTCCAGGCCATTGCCGGCCTCGGCCACCACCTCGACGCCGGCATGCTCGGCCAGCAGCGCGCGCAAGCGCTCGCGTGCCAGGGGTTCGTCGTCGGCGATCACCACCTTCACGTACGTCACCTCAGTGCGCTGGAGCGCGGTCTCGCCGCATAGTAGCCCTGCCGCTGGCGGGCCGTCATCCGCGCCGCAGCACCTGTCGCCGCGGGACCGGCGCGCAGCCCGGCGCCGCGGTCGCGCCTCAGCCAGCGGCGAAGCGCGCGCTCATCCAGTCTTGCAGATCCGCGATCTCCTCGGCGCAGACCTGGTGCGCCATCGGATAGCGCTGCCACTGCACCGGCATACCCAGCGCCTGCAGCGCCTGCGCGGTCTGCTCGGCATAGGGCTGCGGGATTACCGGATCGCCCTGGCCGTGGGCCATGAACAGCGGCTGCGACAGCGCCGCCGGCGCATGCCAGCGGGCCACGTCGGCCACCTCCGGCAGGTAGGTGGACAGGGCGATCAACCCGGCCAGCGGCCGTTCGCGGCGCAGTCCCGTCGCCAGCGTGATCGCACCGCCCTGCGAGAAACCTGCCAGCAGCAGGCGCTCGGCGGGCACGCCGCGCACATGTTCGCGCGCGATCAATTCCTCGACCTGGGCGACCGACGCGGCGACGCCGGCGCTGTCGGCGCGATTGGAGAAATCCGGGCTGACGATGTCGTACCAGGCGCGCATGCGCACGCCGTTGTTGATCGTCACCGCACGCACCGGCGCATGCGGAAACACGAAGCGCAACGCCGGCCAGCCCGGCCGCAGCAACTCCGGCACCAGCGGCGCGAAGTCGTGGCCGTCGGCGCCGAGTCCGTGCAACCACAGCACGGTCCATGCCGGCGAAGCGGCGGTTTCGTGTTCCACTGTTTCCAGCATGCGCGCGGTCCCCATCGAGATGGGGCGCATTATGCCTGCCGCGTCAGCCGTCAGCGCGGCGGGCGGCGGCGGCGCGGCGCAATTCGCCCGCGCGCAGCAGCACCGCCGGCGGCTTCTGCTCTTCGGGAATGGCCAGGATGCGCAGCTGGCGCAGCCACAGCCCGGCCGCGCGCGAGGAACTCACCGCGACCACCGGAATCGCCAGCGCCATGCCGATCACCACCGGCGCCATCCACATCGCCAGCGACGGCGACACCACGTAGGCCATCCCGCCCATCAGCAGCCCGAACGCGCTGAGCCCACCGTAGCTGCGCGCCAGCGCCAGCCACGACAGGCGGCCGTCGTCGCGCTGCTGCGCGTCCCAGCCCGAGTCCTTGCCCGCCAGCACCTCGGCCACGCCGCGCGACTGCACGTACATCACCACCGGCGCCATCAGCGCCGCCAGCACGGTTTCCAGCAGCATGCTCAGCAGCGCGCGCAGCGCACCGCCGCAGCCGCGCCGCTCCTCGGATTTGAGCAGCATGGCGAAGTAGCCCAGCACCTTCGGCGCCAGCAGCACGAACATGGTCACCGCGAACACCCAGAACACCCGGGTCGAGTCCTGCTGGTGCCAGTAGCGCGCCGGCGAGAACGGTGACACCACCTTGGCGACCAGGTCGAAACCATCGCTCTGCAGCGGGATCGCAATGCCGATCAGCATCAGCAGGCCCCACATCGGCGCGGTGAAGTAATGGCCGATGCCGATCATCATGTGCATGCGGCTGATCCAGTGCAGGCCGCGCGCGAACACCACCTTGGAGTGCTGCAGGTTGCCCTGGCACCAGCGGCGGTCGCGCACCAGCAGGTCGGTCAGCGTCGGCGGGCCCTCTTCGTAGCTGCCCTGCAGGTACGGCACCATGTGCGTGGCCCAGCCGCCGCGGCGCATCAGCGCGGCCTCGACGAAATCGTGGCTGAGCACGTGGCCGCCAAACGGCTTGCGCCCCGGCAGCGCCGGCAGGCCGGCCTGTTCGGCGAAGGCCTGGGTGCGCATCACCGCGTTGTGGCCCCAGTAGTTGCTCTCCGAACCGTGCCACCAGGCCACGCCGTAGGCGATTACCGGTCCGTAGACGCGGCCGCCGAACTGCTGCATGCGCGCGAACAGGCTGTTTCCGTTGACCACTTCCGGCAAGGTCTGGATCAGGCCGACGTCGGGATGGTCTTCCATGCCCGCGACCAAGCGCACGATGGTTTCGCCGGTCATCAGGCTGTCGGCGTCCAGGATCAGCATCTGCGGGTAGGCGCCGCCGAAGCGGCGCACCCAGTCGGCGATGTTGCCGGCCTTGCGCTCGGCGTTGTCGGCGCGGCGCCGGTAGTAGATGCGGCCCTGGCCGCCGGTGCGTTCGACCAGTTCGGCGTAGACCTGCTCTTCCTCGGCGCCGACCGCGGCGCGCGTGGTGTCGCTGAGGATGAAGAAATCGAAGTGCGCGATCTGGCCGGTGGCCTCGACCGATTCGTAGATCGCCTGCAGCCCGGCCATCAACCGGTGCGGATCTTCGTTGTAGGTGGGCATCAGCAAAGCGGTGCGGCTGCGCACCAACGGCAGCGGCGCGTCCGGATCGATGCCGAGCTTGCGCCCGCCGCCGAACACCAGGGTCACGAATCCGGCCAGCGCGCTGACGAACGAAAACGCGATCCACGCGAACAGGGGAATGAACAGCGCCATCAGGCAGGCTTCGAGCACGCTGACCCCGCCGATCAGCAGCACCTTGCCGATCAGCACGCTGGCGTAGGCGGTCATCAGCGCAGTGCTGCCGAACACGTACAGCCGCCGCCAGAACATGCCGGGCGGGGTGCTGGGCAGGCGCTTGTTGCGCAATTTGCCCTGGCGCAGCGATTGCACCGGCATCGGCAACGGCGCCTCGGGCGGCAGCACCGCGTGGCCGGCATCGAGCACAACGGAATCGGGCAGGGTCGGTGTGGGGGCGACCATGCTCATGCGTTCCGCCAGCCTCGTCGGGCAGCGCCACGACGCGGCGATGCGTCCGCGCAAGCGCGCAACGCGGCGGATCCTGGCGCCGCTACCGGCGCCGTCTTGCGGTGATTCCCACTCGTACCCACGTTCTCTCCTGTCGGCGGGCAAAATACGGCCGCCACTGTAAACCTTAAATAGTAAGCTTTCGCGAAGATGGCCAAGCGCGCGGCGACGCTGCCGCCGGCAGGTTCGTTCAGCCATTCCGGCGCCGATCCGCGTTTCACCGCATGCACAAATACCGCTCACCGGCGTTTCACCGCGCCCGGAGAACATGGGAAGCGGTCCGCAGGAGGCAGTGCAGATGCGTCCCTCATTTCAGACAGCGATGCCGGCCGCAGGCCGGGCCGCCCGGCCGCGCAGCTATCGCGGCGCTACGCAATCGCTGCGGCAGGGCGCAGCAACACGCCCGCGCGGGAGGCCCGCATGAACCCGATGGACCTGATCGGCTGGGCGGCGACACTGCTGCTGGTGGCGACGCTGCTGCGGCAGATCCACACGCAGTGGCGCGCGCCCGACCTGCAGGCGGTGTCGGCCTGGCTGTTCGCCGGCCAGATCGGCGCTTCGTTGCTGTTCGTCGTCTACAGCCTGGCGCTGCGCAATTACGTGTTCGTGACCACCAATACGCTGGTGCTGCTGACCGCCGTGGCCGGACAGCTGCTGCAGACGCTGAAGCGGCGGCGCCTGCAGCGCGGGCGGGCGCCATGAACCGGCCGGCCCTGCTGATCGTGGACATGATCAGCCGCTTCGATTTCCCCGACGGTGCGCGCCTGGCCAGGGCGGCGCTGCCGGTGGCGGAGCGCATCGCGGCGCTGCGCGCGCGGTTCCATCGCCGCGGCTGGCCGGTGCTGTTCGCCAACGACAACTTCGCCGACTGGCAGACCGATTTCGAAGGCCTGTGGCGGCTGTGCGCCGATCCGGCGCAGCGCGGCGCGAAGATCGCCGAACTGCTGGCGCCGCAACCGCAGGACTACTACGTGCTCAAGCCCAAGCACTCGGCGTTCCTGGACTCGGCGTTGCAGATCCTGTTGGCGCAGTTGCACGTCACCCGCATTGTGGTCACCGGCGTGGCCACCGACGCCTGCCTGCTGGCGACGGCGGTCGATGCGCGGATGCGCGAGTTCCAGGTGCAGATGCCGCCGTCGTGTTGCGCCACGTTCGGCGCAGCGCGGCAGCAGCGCGCATTGCGGCTGCTGCACGAGGCGTTCGCGGTCAGCCTGAGCGAGCGCCTGCCGGCGCGCTGAGGCGGGGAAGCTCAGGCCGGCGCCGGCAGCGCGGCGCTGTCGCTGCCCTCGCCTGGCGGCGCTTCGGCGACGTACGGGAACGCCAGGGTGATGGTGGTACCGCGCCCCAGTTCGGAGTCCACGTCGACGAAGCCGCCGGCCTGGCGCACCAGCCCGTAGACCTGGGCCAGGCCCAGGCCGGTGCCCTTGCCCTCGGGCTTGGTGGTGAAATAGGCCTCGAACAGCCGCGACTTGGTGTCCTCGGACATGCCCTCGCCCTGATCGCTGACCGACAGGGTCACGTAGCGGCCCGGCTGGCGCATCGCCGCCGCCTGCCCCGGCGGTACCTGCAGGCTGCCGCAGCGGATCGACACCACGTCGCCGGGTTGGCAGGCGTCGCGTGCGTTCAAGGCCAGGTTCAGCACCGCCTGCTCGACCGAGCTGCGGTCGGCATAGGTGGTGGCGCCGCCGGCCAGGCTGGTCAGTTGCAGCTTCATTTCGCCGCCCAAGGCCTGCGCCAGCAGCGGCTGCATATGCGCGACCACCTCGCACAGATCCAGCCACTGCGGCTTGACCGGGTGCGCACGCGCGAAGCCGAGCAGGCGCCGGGTCATCCGCGCGCCGTGTTGCAGCGCCTCGCCGGCGATGCCGAGCAGCTTGCGCTGGTCCGGCTGCAAGCGCTGCGGATGCTCGGCGACCATGCTCACCGAGGTCATCGCGGTCTGCAGCATGTTGTTGAAGTCGTGCACGATGCCGGCCAGCATCTGCCCGATCGCCTCGCCTTTCTGCGCCTGGGTCATGGCCCGCTCGGCGACGCGCTGCGCGGCCAGGGCGATGTCCAGCTGCCCGCGCAGCTCGATGTGCTCGGCCTGCAACTGCTGTCCCAGCATCTCGCCGACGACCTGCGCCGGTGCGCCGGCGCCGGCCTGCGGCAGATCGCCCAGGGTGCGCAGGGCCTCCTCGATCTGGCGATGCTGGGTGACGTCGCGGCTGATCACCAGCACGCTTTCCACTTCGGCATCGACGTTGGTCAGCGGGCTGGCCTGCACGTGCCACCAGCGTGGCCGGCCGTCGAAGGTTTCGCGCTGCGCCCAGAATTCGTATTGCTCGTTGCGCAAGGCCGCGGCGAACGCCGCTTCCGCGAGCGGCCGCATCTCCTCCGGCCACAGATCCTGCCAGGCGCGGCCGACGACATGCTTGGGCTCGGCCGCACCGAGCAGGCGCAGACCGCGCGTGTTGATCGAACGCACGACACCGTCGCGGCCGATCTCCTTGATGCAGTCGTGCGAGAGTTCGACGATCTGTCGATAGCGGACGTGAGTGGACAAGCGGGGTCTCGCGATGAGTGGGTCGAGCATATCGGCATCACCGCAGCGTCACCAGCGCTTCACTGCTGAATCGTGAAGCTGCCGGTATTGAAAACGCGGCGGTATCAGCATTATGCGTGGCACTTGCGCCCTCACCACCATTCTTTTGGTTGAGGATGACCAGACGATTCGCGAACTGGCTCGGATGATGCTCGACGCCGACGGCTATCGGGTCTTGTCCGCCGGCACCGCCCGCGAGGCGCTCGCCTTGCTCGAACAGGATCCCGATGTGGACCTGATCTTCAGCGACGTGCAGATGCCCGGCTGCGACGGCGTGACCATGGTGCGCGAGCTGCGCCGGCGCGCGGTCACGATCCCGGCCCTGCTCACCTCCGGCATGAAGCATCCCGACACCGCCGCGCTGCCGACGCATACCGGCTTCCTGCCCAAACCCTACAGCCATGCCGGCTTGCTGGCGGCGCTGCAGCGCCTGCAGCCAGCGCACTGACGGAAGGCCGATGCACGGCCTGAGCCGGTGCTGCGGACAGCACGCCGCAGCTCAGCCGAACACCAATTTCCCATACTGCGCCGAACGGATCGCCGCCAGACGTTCGGCGACGAAGTGCTCCCCCGCGCGAACATCGCCGAAGTACACGCCATCGAACGCATGCCGGCTCAACACCGCGCCCTGCGCGTCCGAGATGCGGATCTGCGGCAGCAGCACGCCGTCCGGCGCCGCGGCGAGGACGGCATCCAATACGAAGCCGTCGAGCTCACGTCGCATCCTTGGGTCCGGTTGGTTCATGCCGGCATTGCAGCACAGGCCCGATGAAGACAGCGCAACCTGCGCATTCATGCCGGGCGGCGTGGCGGACGGCGGCACCGGAAAGGAAACTAAACGGTTCATCGGCTGTGCGGGTCTAACCCACTGTATTGCGGCGAAATCACTATGCGGTAACGCGGCGGGCGCAGCGTAGACAAGCCACGCGCTTCACGCCCCTTTTATCGCTGCGTTCGTACATTACTGAAGAGGCGCTGACCCACTGGGTTCTGCTGCCCCTCTTTTTTCCGGTTTCACGTCGCGCGCCCGCTGCGGACACGCGACGGCAGTCGTTTTCCGTGTGCCCGTCCCCCCCTCCCCGACGGAATCGCCAATGTCGCCTCCCCCGCCCGCCGATCTGCCCGATAGACAACGCGACACCCACCCGGTCCTGCGCGCGCCCCGGCGCCGCCACCGCGATGCGCGCGGACGCTTCATCCGCACCGCTGAAGTCACCGTCAAGCTGCAGCCGGCGCCGCGCCGCGCCAGCCTGTTCGTGACCTCGGAAATGGCCGACTTCATCAAGGCCGGCGGCTTGGGCGACGTCGCCGCAGCGCTGCCGCGCGCGCTGCGCGGCAGCTGCGACATCCGCGTGCTGATCCCTGGCTACCCGGCGGTGCTGCGCAAGACCGGTCCGCTGGAGATCGTCGGCCACATCGCCGCGCACGCCGGGTTGCCGGCCTGCGCGCTGGGCCGCGCGGACCGCCCCGACGGCCTGTGCGTGTACGTGCTGCTGTGCCCACAGCTGTTCGAGCGCCAGGGTTCGCCCTACGTGTCCAGCGAAGGCCGCGACTGGGAAGACAACGCGCTGCGCTTCGCCACGCTGTCGCATGCCGCCGCGCAGATCGCCGGCGGCCGCGCCGGGCTGGACTGGAATCCGGACCTGCTGCATCTCAACGACTGGCCGTGCGCGCTGGCCGCCGCCTACGTGCGCTGGTCCGGCGGGCGCACGCCGTGCCTGCTGACCATCCACAATCTTGCCTACCAGGGCCTGTTCCCGTACGCGATGGCCAACGCGCTAGGCATTCCCGACAACGGCCTGCAGGACCTGGAGTTCTACGGGCAGATGTCGTTCCTGCGCGCCGGCATCGTCCACGCCGACCACGTCAACACGGTCAGCGTCAGCTACGCCGCGCAGATCACCGGCCCGGCGCAGGGTTGCGGCCTGGACACGCTGCTTGCACGGCATGCCGCCAGCGGCCGCCTCAGCGGCATCGTCAACGGCATCGACGCCAGCTGGGACCCGCGGACCGACGATCACCTGCATACCCATTTCGGCATCGACCAGGTCCAGGGCAAGCGCGAGAACGCGGCCCAGGTGCGCCGCGCGTTCGGCCTGATCGACAGCGACGGCCCGCTGTTCGCGGTGGTGTCGCGGCTGGTGCACCAGAAAGGCCTGGACATGATCTGCGAGGTGGCGCCGCAGATCGTCGCCGCCGGCGGCCAGATCGTGGTGATCGGCGGCGGCGAGCCGCAGATCGAGCAGGCGGTGGCTGCGCTGGCGCGGCGCTTCCCCGGCCATGTCGGCGCCCATATCGGCTTCGAGGAGCGCCTGGCGCGGCGCATGTTCGCCGGTTCGGACTTCCTGTTGATGCCGTCGCGCTTCGAACCCTGCGGGCTGAGCCAGATGTACGCGCAGCGTTTCGGCAGCCTGCCGATCGCGCACGCCACCGGCGGCCTGATCGATACCGTGGATGATGGCGTGACCGGCTTCCTGTTCGAGGAGCCGTCCGCCGATGGCCTGCGCCGCTGCCTGCAGCGGGTGTTCCGCACCTTCCGCCTGCCCGGTCTGCTGCAGGCGATGCGCCGCGCGGCGATGCTGCGGCCCAGCGGTTGGGATCTGGCCGGGCGCAAGTACATGGCCCTGTACGACCGCACTGCTCCGCTGTCGCCGGCGGTGGCATGAGCGAACGGGAACAGGCGCCGGACGCGATCCCGGTGTGGGACGCGCCGCTGGAAGCGGCGAACGACGAGCGCGAACGCCTCGCCCTGCAGGCGCTGGCGCGCGGCGAGGCAGCGGATGCGTTCGCCTGGCTTGGCCCGCACGCCGGCGACGACGGCGTGCTCCGGGTGCGCGCGCTGGTGCCAGGCGCCGATGCGCTGGGCCTGCTCGACGGCAACGGCAAACTGGTGGCGCGGATGCGCGCGCACCCGGAGGCCGAGGGCGTATTCGAAGGCGAACTGAAGACCACGACAGCCTATCGGCTGCGCATCGTGTGGCCGGACGCGGTGCAGGAAATCGACGATCCGTACGCGTTCGGCCCGGTGCTGGACGAGGCCTGGCTGCAAGGCATGGCCGAGGGCGATGGCGCCGCGCTGCGCACCGCGCTGGGCGCGCACCACACCCGTATCGGCACGGTCGACGGGGTGCGCTTCGCGGTGTGGGCGCCGCATGCGCGGCGGGTCGCGCTGGTCGGCGACTTCAACGGCTGGGACGGCCGCCGCCATCCGCTGCGTCTGCATCGCCAGGCCGGCGTCTGGGAACTGTTCGTGCCGGGGCTGCGCGGCGGCGAGCACTACCAATACGAGATCCTGGACGCCGACGGCACGCCGCTGCCGCGCAAGGCCGACCCGGTCGCCCGCCACAGCACGCGCGCGCCGGATACCGCCTCGGTGGTGCCGAGCGCCGCCGACTTCGCCTGGCACGATTCGGCCTGGCTGGCGCAGCGCGAAACGCGCGCCGGCGCCGCGCAGCCGATGAGCATCTACGAGCTGCACGCCGGCTCCTGGCGCCACGACGCGCACGGCCAGCCGCTGCAGTGGGACGCGCTGGCCGCGCAGCTGATCCCGTACGTGCAGGAACTGGGCTTCACCCATATCGAACTGCTGCCGATCACCGAATATCCGTTCGGCGGCTCCTGGGGCTACCAGCCGCTAGGCCTGTTCGCGCCGACCGCGCGGCATGGCGACGCGGACGGTTTCGCGCGCTTCGTCGATGCCTGCCACCAGGCCGGGATCGGGGTGATCCTGGACTGGGTCGGCGCGCACTTTCCCGACGACGCGCACGGCCTGCAGCGCTTCGACGGCACCGCGCTGTACGAACACGCCGATCCGCGCGAAGGCGTGCATCGCGAGTGGAACACGCTGATCTACAACTACGGCCGCGCCGAAGTGGTCGCCTACCTGATCGGCAGCGCGCTGGAATGGATCGAGCGCTTCCACGTCGACGGCCTGCGCGTGGATGCGGTGGCGGCGATGCTGTACCGCGATTACGGCCGCAACGAGGGCGAATGGGTGCCCAACGCCCAGGGCGGGCGCGAGAACCTGGAGGCGATCGCGTTCCTGCGCCGGCTCAACGCCGAGATCGCGCAACGCTTCCCCGGGGTGCGGGTGATCGCCGAGGAATCCACCGCCTGGCCGGGCGTGACCGCACCGCCCGAACAGGGCGGGCTGGGTTTCAGCCACAAGTGGAACATGGGCTGGATGCACGACACGCTGAGCTACATGCGGCGCGACCCGATCCACCGCCAGCACCACCACAGCGAGATGAGCTTCGGCCTGGTCTACGCGTTCTCCGAGCACTTCGTGCTGCCGCTGTCGCACGACGAAGTGGTGCACGGCAAGGGGTCGCTGCTGGCGAAGATGCCCGGCGACACCTGGCAGCGCTTCGCCAACCTGCGTGCCTATCTGGCCTTCATGTGGGCGCACCCGGGACGCAAGCTGCTGTTCATGGGCGGCGAGTTCGGGCAGTGGCAGGAATGGGACCACGACCGCGCGCTGGACTGGGCGCAGGCGCAGCGCCCGGAGCACCGCGGCGTGGCGCGGTTGGTCGGCGACCTCAACCGCCAGCTGCGCGCATTGCCGGCGCTGTACCGCAGCGACCGCGCAGCGGAAGGCTTCGAATGGAGCGTGGCCGACGACCACCGCAACAGCGTGTTCGCTTTCGTCCGCCACGATCGCGCCGGCGGCGCGCCGCCGCTGCTGGCGGTGAGCAACTTCACCCCGAACGTGCACCACGACTACCGCCTCGGCGTGCCGCGCGGCGGGCTGTGGCGCGAAATCCTCAACACCGACAGCGGCCATTACGGCGGCTCCAACCAGGGCAACGGCGGCGCCTTGCGCAGCGTCGCGCAGCCGATGCACGGGCATGCGCAATCGCTGGCGCTGACCTTGCCGCCGCTGTCCACCCTCTGGTTGCAAGCGGAGCATTGACGTGAATATCGCAACGAGCGCAACGCCGACCGGCAACGCCGCCACCGCTTCGCCCACGGCGCTGCGCCAGGGCGCCTGGCCCACCGCCGACGGCAAGGTCGGCTTCGTGTTGTGGGCGCCGGACGCGAGCAGCGTCGACATCGTGTTCGACGACGGCACACGGCAGCCCCTGGCCGCGGCCGCGGACGGCTATTTCACCGCGACCGTGGCCTGCGCCGCCGGCACCCGCTACCGCTACGCGATCGACGGCGGCGAACCAGTGCCGGACCCGGCCTCGCGCTGGCAGCCCGACGGCGTGCACGGCGCCAGCGCGGTGCTGGCCAGCGACGGCTATCGCTGGCAGCACGACGCCTGGCGCGGCCGGCCGTGGGCGGAAACGGTGTTCTACGAACTGCACGTGGGTGCCTGCGGCGGCTACGCCGGGCTGCGCGCGCAGTTACGCACGCTGGCGGCGCTGGGCGTCACCGCGATCGAACTGATGCCGCTGGCCGCGTTCCCCGGCCGCCACAACTGGGGCTACGACGGCGTGCTGCCGTACGCGCCGGCCGCGGCCTACGGCCATCCGGACGAACTCAAGGCGCTGATCGACGAGGCGCACGGCCTGGGCCTGAGCGTGTTCCTGGACGTGGTCTACAACCACTTCGGCCCGGATGGCAATTACCTCGGCCAGTACGCCTCGGCGTTCTTTCGCGAAGACGCGCCGACCCCGTGGGGCGCGGCGATCGACTTCCGGCTCGCGCCGGTGCAGCGCTACTTCATCGACAACGCGCTGATGTGGCTGCACGAATACCGATTCGACGGCCTGCGCCTGGACGCGGTGCACGCGATCGTGCCGAACGCGTTCCTGGACACGCTGCGCGAGGCGATCGCGGCCAGCGTGCCGGCCGGGCGCCACGTGCACCTGGTGCTGGAAAACGAGGCCAACCAGGCCGGCGTGCTGGAGCGCGGCTACAACGCGCAATGGGACGACGATTTCCACAACAGCCTGCACGTGCTGTTGACCGGCGAGGACGAGGGCTACTACGCAGGCTTCGCCGATGCGCCGGCGCAGCACCTGGCGCGGGTGCTGGGCGAAGGCTTCGCCTACCAGGGCCAGGCCGACCACCGCGGGCATGCGCGCGGCGAGCCGAGCGCGCAGCTGCCGCCGCACAAGTTCGTGATCTTCGCGCAGAACCACGACCAGATCGGCAACCGCGCGCGCGGCGACCGGCTGATCACCCAGGTGTCCGAACCGGCGCTGCGCGCGGCGCTGGCGCTGACCGCGCTGACCCCGATGATCCCATTGTTCTTCATGGGCGAGCCGTGGGGTAGCCGCACCCCGTTCCTGTTCTTCACCGACTTCGCGCCGCCGCTGGACGAGGCGGTGCGCGAAGGCCGGCGCCGCGAGTTCGCGCATTTCGCCGCGTTCGCCGATCCCGCGCAGCGCGCGACCATTCCCGACCCGAACGCGCCGAGCACGTTCGAAGCCTCCATCGCCGACATCAGCGATGCCACCCATGGCGACGGCGCGCGCTGGCGCGACTGGTTCGTGGCGCTGATGGCGTTGCGCCGCCAGCACCTGGTGCCGGCGTTGCCCCAGGCGCGCGCGATAGGCGCGCGCACGCTGGGGCCGAAAGCGGTGGCCGCCGGCTGGAACCTGGGCAACGGCGAGTGGCACGTGGCCGCGAACTTCGGCGACACGCCGGTGGCGCTGGATCTGCCCGGCGTGACGGTGCATGCCGAAAACGCTGGCGACGATCCGGCGCAGCTGCCGCCGAACGCCTTCGTCGCCCGCTACCGAGCCGGTTCCGCAACGTGAGCGCGGGCTGTCGCGACGCCATCGCGACAGCGCTTCCGGCAAGCTGCCCATTCCGTTCGTCGCCCGCGAGCGTGCGCCTGGCTGACAGGTGCGCCGCGCGCACGGCGACGGCTGTGCGTCCTTCTTTCCTCATTGCCGCGGCCCCGACTCGCTCATGACCGATACACCCCTGCACACCCTGGCGTCCGCCGCCGGCCTGCTGGTCGACTGGATCGACGCATCCGACACGCCGCGGACGGTCGGCCCGGACACGCTGCGCAGCGTGCTCGGCGCGCTCGGCCTGGACGCGCACGATGACGCCGCCTGCCGCGACAGCCTGCGCCAGCTGCAGGCCGGCGGCGGCAGCGCCGCGCCGCTGCTGACCGCCGACGTCGGCACGCCGATCGACGCCGGCGGCACGCCGGGCGCGGCGTACCGGCTCGAGCACGAGGACGGCAGCAGTCGCGACGGCCGCTTCGATGCGCGGGGCCGCGTCGCCGCGTTGGATGCCCACGGCTACTGGACCCTGCAGCACGGCGACCGCCACACCACGCTGGCGGTGGCGCCGGCGCGTTGCTACGGCGTGGCCGACGCGGTCGGCGAGGATGCGCCGCGGCGCTGGGGCCTGTCGCTGCAGGTGTATTCGGCGCAAGGCCCAGGCGACGCCGGCATCGGCGATGCGGACGGCGTCGCCGCCTGGGCCGAGCGCATCGCGCGTGCCGGCGGCGATGCGATCGCGCTGAGTCCGGTGCATGCGGCGCGGCCGATCGGCACGCACTACAGCCCGTATTCGCCGGGCGATCGCCGCTTCCTGGATCCGCTGCAGGCCGCCCCGGCACGCGTGCTTGGCGCCGCGGCAGCGCAGCGCGCCATGCAGGCGGCCGGGCTGGAACAGGCCTTCGCCGACGCGCAGACGCGCGCGCTGATCGACTGGCCGGCCTCGGCCGCGGCGAAGTGGCAGTGGCTGCGCCAGCTGCATGCCGATTTCGCTCAGGCCGACGCCGCGCCGCACACGGATTTCGCTGCGTTCCAGCACGAACGCGGCGCCGTGCTGCGCGACTACGCCGCCTTCGCCGCGCGCGATTTCGGCGATGCCGATCCAGCCTTGCACAGCTTCGCGCAGTGGCTGGCCGCGCTCAGTTGGGCCGGCGTGCAGCGGCAGGCGCGCGCTGCCGGCATGGGCATCGGCCTGATCGCCGACCTGGCGGTGGGCTTCGATCCCGGCGGCGCCGAGGCCGCGGCCTGGCCGCAGGCGGTGCTGGCCGGGCTGGAACTGGGCGCACCGCCGGATGCGTTCAACGGCGACGGCCAGGCCTGGGGCATCGGCGGCTATTCGCCGACCGGACTGCGCGCCAGCGGCTTCGCGCCCTTCATCGAACTGCTGCGTGCGGTGATGCGCGACCGCGGCGGCGTGCGCATCGACCACATCCTCGGCCTGCTGCGGCTGTGGACGATCCCGCGCGGCGCCAGTTCGGCCGACGGCGTATACCTGCGTTATCCGCTGCACGACCTGCTGCGCCTGCTGGCGCTGGAATCGTGGCGGCACCGCGCGATCGTGATCGGCGAAGACCTGGGCGTGGTGCCGGACGGCATCCGCGCCGAACTGTCGCAGCGCGGAGTGATGGGCATCGATGTGTTGCTGTTCACCCGCGACGCCAAGGGCGCGTTCCTGGCGCCGGCGCAATGGCGCGGCGATGCCATCGCCACCACCACCACCCACGACCTGCCGACGCTGCGCGGCTGGCGCCGCGGCGAGGACATCGACTGGCGCCGCCGCCTGCAGCTGTCCGATGCCGCGCAACAACGCGCCGACCACCTGACCCGCAGCGCCGACGTGGCGCGCATGGACGCCGCGGTCGCCGCGGCGCTGCCGCAGGCGCAGGACCCGGAACTGGACGCGCTGCGCTTCGTCGCCGCCACGCCCTCGCCGCTGGCACTGGTGCCGGCCGAGGACGCGCTGGGCCTGGACCAGCAACCCAATCTGCCCGGCACCGTCGATGGCCACCCGAACTGGCGCCGGCGCTTGCCAGCGGCGGACACCGCGGCCGCCGGCGCACCGCTCGACACCCGTCTGGAGGCGTTCGCGCGCGCGCGCCGCAACGCCTCCCCCGCGCAAGGAACCGACGCATGAGCTTCACCCCGCTGCGCGCCACCGCGCGCCTGCAATTGCACGCCGGCTTCACCCTGCTCGACGCCGCCGCGCAGGTGCCCTACTACGCCGGCCTGGGCATCAGCCATCTGTACCTGTCGCCGATCGGTACCGCGGTGCCGGGCTCCACGCACGGCTACGACGTCACCGATCCGCGCCAGGTCAATCCCGAACTCGGCGGCGAACCGGCGCTGCTGCAGCTGTCCGAGCGCGCGCGCGCGCACGGCATGGGCCTGATCCTGGACATCGTGCCCAACCACATGGCGGCGCACGCGGCCAATCCGTGGTGGTGGGACGTGCTCAAGCATGGCCGGCGCAGCCGCCACGCCGGCTGGTTCGACATCGACTGGCGCGCGCCCGGCCGCGACGGCAAGCTGTGGCTGCCGGTGCTGGACCGCAGCTATGCGCAGGCGCTGAGCGAAGGCGCGCTGCAGCTGCGCGTGGCCGAGGACGGCGAGGTGCAGCTGGAGCACCACGACCAGCGCTTCCCGATCCGCCTGGAAGGCGCCGTGGCCCAGGATCCGCCGGCCGCGCGCCAGGCCTGGGCGGCACGGCTCAACGACGCCGCGCGGCTGGGCGACGACGCGCTGCATCGGCTGATCGAACGCCAGTGCTACCGGCTGGCGTGGTGGCGGGTCGGCAACGACATGCTCAACTACCGCCGCTTCTTCGACATCACCTCGCTGGCGGCGCTGCGCGTGGAGCAGAACGAGGTGTTCGCCGCGGTGCACGAACTGCCGCTGCGGCTGGTCGCCGAAGGCCACCTGGACGGCGTGCGCGTGGATCACGTCGATGGCCTGGCCGATCCCACCGGCTACGTGCAGCGGTTGCGCGCGCAGCTGGACCGTGCCGGGCGCCGCCGCGGCATCGCCGCTGGCGGCATCGCGCTGTACATCGAGAAGATCCTGGCGCCGCAGGAAACCCTGCGCAGCGACTGGCCGTGCGACGGCAGCACCGGCTACGACTTCATGGACCAGGTCGCCGGCGTGCTGCACGACCCGGCCGGCGCCGCGCCGCTGACCGCGCTGTGGCGCCGCGAGACCGGCCGCAGCGGCGACTTCGGCCAGGAGCAGCGCGCCGCGCGCGACGAGATCCTGCAAGGTTCGCTGCAGACCGAGTTCGTGCGCACCGTGCAGGCGCTGGCCGCCGCCGCGCACCTGGACCCGGCCACCCGCGAGTTCAGCCCGCAGATGCTGGCGCGCGGGCTGATGGCGCTATTGCGGCACTTCGAGGTGTACCGCACCTACGCCGGCCCCGATGGCCTGGACGAAGCCGATGCGGCGCGCCTGGCCCAGGCCGCGCAGCGTGCGCGCAATGGTGCCGAGCCGCGGGTGTGCGCGGCGATCGACGCGATCGAGCGCTGGAGCCGCGACGGCCGCGGCACCGGCAAGGCGCAGATCGCGCTGCGGCGCATCGTGCGCCGGCGCATCGAGCAGCTGTCGGCGCCGCTCAATGCCAAGTCGGTCGAGGACACCGCGTTCTACCGCCACGGCGTGCTGCTGTCGCGCAACGAGGTCGGCAGCGACCCGGACGTGTTCGCGTGGGCGCCGAAAGATTTCCACGCCGCCAATGCCGCACGCGCGCAGCAGCACCCGCGCGCGCTGCTGGCCACCGCCACCCACGACCACAAGCGCGGCGAAGACGTGCGCATGCGCCTGGCCGTGCTCAGTGCGCAGGCGCCGTGGTGGGCCGAACAGGTGGCGCGTTTGCAGGCCTTGTCCGCCGACCTGCTGCCCGCCGGTAGCGCCACGCCGCTGCCCGGCGACGTGCTGATGCTGTGGCAGATGCTGGTCGCCGCCTGGCCGCTGGAACTGGCCAGCGACGATGCCGCCGGCCTGGCCGACTACGCCGAGCGCATCGGCGCCTGGCAGCTGAAGGCCGCACGCGAAGCCAAGCTGCGCACCTACTGGACCTGGCCGGACGAAGCCTACGAACGCGGCGCGCGCGCGCTGCTGGACGCGGCGCTGCTGGCGCCGGCCGGCGCGCCGCTGCGCGAGGCGCTGGCGCAGGCCGCGGCCGCGCTGGCCCCGGCCGGCGCGCTCAACAGCCTGGTGCAGACCACGCTGCGGCTGAGCGTGCCTGGCGTGCCCGACCTGTACCAGGGCAGCGAAGGCTGGGACCTGTCGCTGGTCGATCCGGACAACCGCCGCCCGGTGGATTACGCACTGCGCCAGGCCTGGCTGCACGACGACACCGCAGCGTCGGCGCTGCTGCGCGACTGGCACAGCGGCCACATCAAGGCCTGGCTGACCGCGCAGCTGCTGCACCTGCGCGGCGCGCATCCGGCGCTGTTCGCGCATGGCGGCTATCGCCCGCTGCAGGCGCAGGGCCCGCACGCGCAACACGTGCTCGGCTTCGCGCGCGAACACGCCGGCAAGACCCTGCTGGTGGTGGTGCCGCGCCTCACCGCCGCGGCGCAAGCGCTGGATGCGGCGGCGCCGTTACGCGCGCAATTGGATTGGCATAACACCTTTCTGACGTTGCCCGCGGCACAGTACAAGAACGTGCTGAGCGGGCGCGACCTCGCGGCATCGGCCTCGATGCCGGTGGCGGACCTGTTCGCCGAGTTCCCGGTGGCCGTGCTGGTCGCCGTTCCCTGACATGCCGGTGGCCGTGCTGGCCACCTTCCCCTGACAAGACCGCCATGGACGCAGACACACGCCAGCGCCGCATCGAACAACTCGCACACGAAATCTGGGAAGCCGAAGGCCGGCCTGACGGCCGCGCCGCCCGCCACTGGGCCATGGCCGAACGCCTGGTCGACGCCGAAGCCCGCGCCGATCCGCAAGACCACTCGCTTTCCCCGGCCGGCAACGGCCCCGCCACGTCGTAAGGATTTCGCATGCCGCTTCGCAAGCTCGCCCGCCGCTCCCGCATTCGCGAAGGCCGCTCCTATCCGCTCGGCGCCACATGGGACGGCCTGGGCGTCAATTTCGCGCTGTACTCGAGCAACGCCACCAAGGTCGAGCTGTGCCTGTTCGACGAGCGCGGCCGCGAGGTCGAGCGCATCGTGCTGCCCGAGTACACCGACGAGATCTGGCACGGCTACCTGCCCGACGCACGCCCCGGCCAGTTGTATGGCTATCGCGTGTACGGTCCGTACGCGCCCGACGCCGGACACCGCTTCAATCCCAACAAGCTGCTGCTCGATCCCTACGCCAAGCAACTGGTCGGCGAGCTGAAATGGGCGCCCGCGCTATTCGGCTACACCATCGGCCACAAGGACGCGGACCTGAGCTTCGACCGCCGCGACAGCGCCGCCTACGTGCCCAAGTGCGCGGTGATCGATCCGGCCTTCACCTGGGGCAAGGATCAGCGCCTGCAGACGCCGTGGGACCGCACGGTGATCTACGAGACCCACGTGCGCGGCACCACCATGCGCCACCCGTCGGTGCCCGAGGCCTGGCGCGGCACCTTCTCCGGGCTCAAGGTGGACGAGGTGGTGGAGCACATCAAGCGGCTCGGCATGACCGCGGTGGAGCTGCTGCCGGTGCATGCCTTCGTCGACGACGAATACCTGCTCAAGCAGGGCCTGCGCAACTACTGGGGCTACAACACCATCGGCTTCTTCGCGCCGCAGCCGCGCTACATGGCCACGCGCACCGTGGCCGAGTTCAAGCAGATGGTGGCGCGGCTACACCACGCCGGGCTGGAAGTGATCCTGGACGTGGTCTACAACCACACCGCCGAAGGCAACGAACTGGGGCCGACGCTGTCGTTCAAGGGCATCGACAACGCCAGTTACTACCGCCTGGCCGAGAACCGCCGCTTCTATATCAACGACACCGGCACCGGCAACACCTTCGACCTGACCAATGCCGGCGCGCTGCGCATGGTCAACGACTCGCTGCGCTACTGGGTCTCGGAGATGCACGTGGACGGGTTCCGCTTCGACCTGGCCACCATCCTCGGCCGCGAACACCACGGTTTCGATCCCAAGGGCGGCTTCCTCGACGCCTGCCGCCAGGATCCGCTGCTGAGCCAGGTCAAGCTGATCGCCGAACCGTGGGACGTGGGGCCTGGCGGTTACCAGGTCGGCGGCTTCCCACCCGGCTGGTCGGAATGGAACGACAAGTTCCGCGACAACGTGCGCGCGTTCTGGCGCGGCGACGAAGGCCAACTGGCGGAACTGGCCACGCGCCTGACCGGCTCGGCCGACCTGTTCAACCACCGCGGCCGCCGCCCCACCGCCTCGGTCAACTTCGTCACCGCCCACGACGGCTTCACCCTGCACGACCTGGTCAGCTACGAGCACAAGCACAACGAAGCCAACGGCGAAGACAACCGCGACGGCTCGGACAACAACATCTCGGCCAACTACGGGGTGGAGGGCGAGAGCGACGACGAACAGGTCAACGCGCTGCGCCTGCGGCAGATGCGCAACATGCTGGCCACGCTGCTGCTGTCACAGGGCACGCCGATGCTGCTGGCCGGCGACGAGTTCGGGCGCAGCAAGGGCGGCAACAACAACACCTACTGCCAGGACAACGAACTGACCTGGCTGAACTGGGAAAGCGGCGAGCGCGCGCAGCGGCTGACCGCGTTCGTGACGCGCCTGACCCATCTGCGCGCGCACTACCCGCTGCTGCACCGCGCGCGCTTCTTCGACGGCGTCTACGACGAAGAACTGGGCATCAAGGACGTGAGCTGGCTGGCGCCGGACGGCGAGGAAATGAACGAGGCGTCCTGGCACGACCCGCACGCCCGCGCACTGATGATGCGCCTGGACGGCAGGGCGCCGTCCAGCGGCCTGCGCCAGGCGGCGTCGAACGTGACCTTGCTGATGATCGTCAACGGCGCCACCGAGGAAGTGACCTTCACCTTGCCGATGGTCGAAGGCGAGCACTGGCGCGTGCTGATCGATACCGCCGAACGCGATCACGAACACGGCCTGCCCGGCGGCTCGCAATGGCATGGCATCTGCCGCTCGCTGACCCTGCTGGCCGCGGAACGCGACGGCAAGGTCGCCGCGTCCCAACACCAGAATGCGGCGCCGCCGCCGGCACCGGCGGCGTAGCCGAAGCGGTAGCAGACAGCGGCCCAGATCGATTGCTGGGCCGCTCTCCGCACAGACAAACCCGCCTATGTAGGAGCGGCTTCAGCCGCCACCGTATCCGCAGCTGGCAGCCCATCCGGATTCAGGATGTCGCGATGGTTCGGGGTCATCGACTTCGGAGCGTTATGCGATGCCGAGACATTTCGACTCCGCTCGTCGCGGCTGAAGCCGCTCCTACAGGACCGCGGCACATTGCATGCGGTGCACTGTAGGAGCGGCTTCAGCCGCGACTGTATCCGTAGCCGGTAGCCCATCAGCGTTCAAGATGTCGCGATGGCTCGAGGTCGTCGGCTTCGGGGTGTTGTGCGATGTCGACGCACTGCGACTGCGTTCGTCGCGGCTGAAGCCGCTCCTACAGGGAGCGCTGGTGAATTCCGATGCCGATGCTGTCATTTGTGGGAGCGACTCTGGGTGGCCTCAAACCATCAGTCGCGACGGGCTTTACCGGTGACGCCCGTCGCGACTGAAGTCGCTCCCACAAGAATCACGCTATCGCCTGCATTGCGTGCGACTGCACGAACGGCTGCACCTGCGCTTCGCCCACCGCGCCGCCGATCAGGATCACCCCGGGTGCGCAGATGCCCAGGCCTTCCACATCGGCCGCCAGGCGCTCGAGCGTCGTCAGCAACTGCGCCTGCTGCGGCAGGCTCGCCGATTGCACCACCGCCGCTGGCGTAGCGCCAGGCAGGTGGCTTAGCAAGGCCGCCGTCAGCGCCGCGATGCGGCTCATGCCCATGTAGATCGCCAGCGTGGTGCGGGTGGCGCACAGCGCCGCCCAGTCCGGCTCGCCATGGTCCTGGGTATGCGCGGTGACGAAGGTGATGCCGTGGCAGTGATCGCGATGGGTCAGCGACATGCCCAGCCCGGCCGCCGCAGCGAACACGGCACTGACGCCATTGATGATACGCACCTCCACGCCCGACGCGCGCAGGAACGCGATCTCCTCGCCGGCGCGGCCGAACAGCAGCGCTTCGCCGCCCTTGGCACGCACCACGTTGGCACCCTGCAGCGCATAGCGCCGCATCAGCCGGCAGATGAAATCCTGCGGTGTGGACCGGCAGCCGCCGCGCTTGCCGACGCGGATCACCCGCGCCTGCGGCGCGAACTGCACGATGTCGGGATTGACCAGATCGTCGAGCAACAGCACCTGCGCCGCGGCCAGCGCCTTGACCGCCTTCAGCGTCAGCAGTTCCAGGTCACCAGGACCGGCCGACAGCAGCACCACTCCACCGACATGCACACCAGACACGCTTGCATCGTTCATCGCAGACTCCACCCAGGAAGAAGGAACAACACCCGAGACATCGGACCCGCCGGTGCACAGCTGCGCGCATCCGCAACGCCGCCTGCACGCGCCCGCCACGCGCGTTGTCGCCTCGCTTCGCCATTCGTGTGGCAGGCGCATACAGCGCTTCTTGCGCACTCGACAGCCGGCACACAGGCGATCTGGAAATTGCGACCGCTCATGCGCGCACCGCCGTGGCGCACAGCCGCAGCACCTGCGGCATGCACGAGCCGCATACGCTGCCGCAGCCCAGCCGCGTGCGGATCTCGGCGGGCGCCGCGCCGCGCGCGGCTTCGGTGCGAATCGCCGATTCGCGCACCTGCGTGCATTGGCACACCACCGGATCGCGCGCCGCGCCGCCGGCCTGGGCGAATGCCGCCAGCCGCGCGCCGTGCCAGGCTTCGCCGCTCAACGCGCGCTCGAGCAACGCTTCGCCGCCGGCATCGCGCTGCGCGCCGGCCAGCAGCAGGCCATCGAGATGACTGACCGGCGCCGCGCCGCGCCAGGCCACGCGCTTGAGCAGGCCGCGGCGTGCGTCGCGGTATTCGAGGGTATCGGCGTCGCCGCCGGCCAGCGTCAGCGCCGCGGCCAGCGCTTCCAGCTGCGCGGGCGCCGGTGCCTGCTCGGCGGCGGCACGCAGCACCAGCCACGCCTGCTCCTGTTCGCCGGCCTCGGCCTGCAGGCTCAACGCGGCATAGCCGAGGTCGCGCAGCCACGGTTGCGCCGCGGCCTGCAGCGCGAGCACATCGCCGCGCCGCGCGAGCAGCAGGTGCCAGCCGAATTCGGCCTTCTCCACGCGCACCGCGGCGTGCTTGAGCTCGGGCTGCTGCGAACGCGCGTCCACCGTGCCCAGGCTGAGTTCGTTGACGCCGCCGCTGTCCAGGAACTGCGCGTTCCAGTGCATCGCCGCGAACACGTCCCCCGAGCGCATTTCCTCGCACGCCTCCAGCGGCAACACCAGGCTGCCGCGCTTGCTGACGATGCGCACCAGGTCGCCGTCGCGCAGCCCGCGCCGTGCGGCGTCCTGCGGATGCATGCGCAGGCCTGGTTGCGGGCTGTGCGCGAACAGTGCCGGCACCCGGCCGCTGCGCGACATGCCGTGCCACTGGTCGCGCAGGCGGCCGGTCAAAAGTCTCAACGGAAACCGCGCCGAGGTCGGTTCGGCGACCGGCTTGTACGGCGTGGGATGGAAGCGCGCACGGCCATCGGCGGTGGCGAACACGCCATCGGCATAGCGCCGCGCCTGGCCGTGTGCGGCGCCGGCCGGCAGCGGCCATTGCTGCGGGCCTTGCGCGTCCAGCCGCGCGTAGTCGAGTCCGCCGATGTCCAGGTCGCGGCCGACCGTCAATGCACGGTGCTCGTCGAACACCGCCGCGGTATCGGCGAAGCCAAAACGCGAGCCGGCGGCCGGCGCGTCCAGCCGCGCTTCCAGCCGCCGCGCCACCTCGTTGGCAATCCACCAGTCCGGCCTGGCCGCGCCCGCTGCCGGCAGCGCCTTGCGCACGCGCGAGACGCGGCGCTCGGAATTGGTCACCGTGCCGTCCTTCTCGCCCCAGCTCGCCGCCGGCAGCAGCACGTCGGCGTAGGGCACCGTATCGGTGTGCACGAAGGCGTCCTGCACGATCACCAGCTCGGCTTGGCGCAGCGCGTCGCGCACCTGGGCGATGTCCGGCATCGAGTGCACGGGATTGGTGCAGGCGATCCATACCGCCTTGACTTCGCCGCTACGCAGCGCATCGAACAGCGCCACCGCCGGCAGGCCCGGGCGCGCCGACAGGCGCTCGGCCGGCAATTGCCACAGCTCTTCCAGCTCGGCGCGATCGCTGGCGCTGGCGATCTCGCGGTGCGCCGCCAGCATCGTCGCCATGCCGCCGACCTCGCGCCCGCCCATCGCGTTCGGCTGCCCGGTCAGCGAGAACGGGCCGGCGCCGGGCTTGCCGATCTGCGCGGTGGCCAGGTGCAGGTGGATCAGCGCCAGGTTCTTGTCGGTGCCGTGCGCGGACTGGTTCAGGCCCATGCAATACAGCGACAGCGCCGGCGCATCGCGGCCGAACCATTCCGCCGCCTGCACCAGATCGGCGACCGGAATGCCGCAGATGTCGGCGGCCATCGCCGGGGTGTATTCGCGCAGCGTCTGCCGCAGCTCGGCGAAGCCCTGGGTGTGCGCGGCGATGAACGCGCGGTCGATGCGGTCTTCCCAGATCAGGTGATGCAGCATGCCGTTGAACAGCGCCACGTCGGTGCCGGGCTGGATCGGCAGATGCAGATCGGCCATCGCCGCGGTGTCGGTGCGGCGCGGATCGACCACGATCCAGCGCACGTCCGGATCGCGCGCGCGTGCGTCCTCGAGCCGGCGGAACAGCACCGGATGCGCATAGGCCATGTTGCTGCCGGCCAGCAGCACGGTCCTGGCCAGTTCCAGGTCTTCGTAGCAGGTCGGCGGGCCGTCCGCACCCAGCGCCAGCTTGTAGCCGCTGACCGCGCTGGACATGCACAGCCGCGAATTGGTGTCGATGTTGTTGGTGCCGATCAGGCCCTTGGCCAGCTTGTTGAAGACGTAGTAGTCCTCGGTCAGCAACTGCCCGGACAGGTAGAACGCCACTGCGTCCGGCCCGTGCCGCTCGACGATGCCGGCCAGGCGCTCGGCCACGCTGTCCAGCGCCACCGCCCAGTTCACCGCGCGCCGCGGCGCGTCGCGGTGCGTGCGCAGTTCCGGCTGCAGCGCGCGCCCATGCAGGCTGCGCACGGTCTCCGGCAAGGTGCGGCCCTTGCTGCACAGCCGGCCGTAGTTGGCCGGGTGTTCCGGGTCGCCCTCGATGCCGACGATGCGCGCCGCGCCGTCGGCGCCGTGCTCGGTCTCGATCAGCACGCCGCAGCCGACCCCGCAGTAGCAGCAGGTGGAACGGGTCAGCGTGCGCCGCGCCGCGTTGTCCGCGGCCGCGTTCGCTGCGGGCACGTGCGCGCCGTCCATCATGCGGCGCTCTGCAACGACAGCCACACCTCGCCGTCGTCCACCCGCACCGGGTAGCGGCGCGCGCAGCCCACGTCCGGCGCGCAGGCCTGGCCGCTGTCCAGGGCGATGTTCCAGTTGTGCAGCGGGCAGGTGACGCTGTCGCCGGCGACGATGCCCTGCGACAGCGGCCCGCCCTTGTGCGGGCAACGATCGACCAGTGCGAACACACGGTCGCCGGCGGTGCGGAACAGCGCGATCGGGTCGATGCCGGAGATCTCCAGCACGCGCGCACCGAGCGCGGGGATGTCGTCGAGCCGGCAGATGCGGATCCAGTGGCGGGCGCTGGCGTCGGCGGCGCTGCTGTCGGACGCGACGAGGTCGGAAGCGGCTGCGTGCATCGCTCAGTCCTCCACCAGCGCCAGCGGCGCGGCCACGCGCAGCGGCTGGAATTCGCGCTGCCTGGCACCGGCGATACGCTCGGCCCACGGATCGGGCAGGCCTTCCAGCGCGTACAGCAGCCGCTCGTACAGCGCACGCCGGTTGGGCGCGTCCTCGATCACCCGCTGGCGAATGTAGTCCATGCCCACACGCTCGATGTAGTGCACGGTGCGGTCCAGGTAGTAGGCCTCTTCGCGGTACAGCTGCAGGAACGCGCCGGTGTACTCTTTCACCTCCTCGGCGGTCTTGACCTTGACCAGGAACTTGGCGACTTCGGTCTTCATGCCGCCGTTGCCGCCGATATGCAACTCCCAGCCCGACTCCACGGCGATGATGCCCACGTCCTTGATCCCGGATTCGGCGCAGTTGCGCGGGCAGCCGGACACCGCCAGCTTCACCTTGTGCGGGCTCCACATGTTGGCAAGCATCGTTTCCAGGTCGATGCCCATCTGCGTGCTGTTCTGCGTGCCGAAGCGGCAGAACTCGCTGCCCACGCAGGTCTTCACCGTGCGGATCGACTTGCCGTAGGCGTGCCCGGATTTCATCCCCAGGTCCTTCCACACGCCCACCAGGTCTTCCTTGCGGATGCCGAGCAGGTCGATGCGCTGGCCGCCGGTGACCTTGACCATCGGCACCGCGTACTTGTCGGCCACGTCGGCGATGCGGCGCAGTTCCGAGGCGTTGGTCACCCCGCCCTTCATCTGCGGGATCACCGAGAAGGTGCCGTCCTTCTGGATGTTGGCGTGGGCGCGCTCGTTGATGAAGCGCGACTGCGGATCGTCCACCGCCTCGCGCGGCCAGGTCGACAGCAGGTAGTAATTGATCGCCGGGCGGCAGGTGGCGCAGCCGTTGGGACTGCGCCACTGCAACTGCGTGTACACCGCGCCATGCGTGAGCAGCTTGCCCTCGCGGATCGCCTGGCGGACCTCGCCGTGGCTGAGGTCGGTGCAGCCGCAGACCGCCTTGGTCTTCGGCGTCTGCTGGAAGTTGGAGCCCAGGCAGTTCATCAGGATCTGCTCGACCAGGCCGGTGCACGAGCCGCAGGAACTGGCCGCCTTGGTCTGCTTCTTGACCTCGTCGACGGTGAACAGGCCTTGCGCGTTGATCGCCTTGACGATGGTGCCCTTGCACACGCCGTTGCAGCCGCATACCTCGTCGCTGTCGCGCATCGCGCTGGCTCGGTCCTGGCCGGCGGTGCCGGCGTCGCCGAGCGCGCTTTCGCCGAACATCAGCCGCTCGCGGCGCTCGCCGATCGGGCTGGCGTCCTTGAGCAGCTGGAAATACCAGGCGCCGTCGTTGGTATCGCCGTACAGGCAGGCGCCAACCAGCTTATCGTCCTTCAGCACCAGCTTCTTGTAGACGCCGCCGGCCGGATCGGACAGCACGATCTCCTCGCTGCCCTCCCCGCCCATGAAATCGCCGGCGGAGAACAGGTCGATGCCGGTGACCTTGAGCTTGGTCGAGGCCACCGAGCCGCGGTAGATGCCGATGCCGAACCCGGCCAGGTGGTTGGCGCAGATCTTGGCCTGCTCGAACAGCGGCGCGACCAGGCCGTAGGCGATGCCGCGGTGGCTGGCGCATTCGCCGACCGCGTACACGCGCGGGTCGAAGGTCTGCAGCGTGTCGTTGACCACGACGCCGCGCGTGCAGTGGATGCCGGCGGCCTGCGCCAGCCCGATGTTGGGGCGGATGCCGGCGGCCATCACCACCAGGTCGGCCGGCACTTCACTGCCGTCGGAGAACTTCACCGCCACCACTTCGCCGTCGGCGTTGCCGAGCAGTTCGGTGGTGGAGGTGCCGAGGCGAAACTCCAGGCCGCGTTCGCTGAGCGATTGCTGCAGCAACTGCCCGGCGACCGGATCGAGCTGGCGCTCCAGCAGCCAGTCGGCCAGATGCACCACGGTCACCTTCATGCCGCGCTGCTTGAGCCCGTTCGCCGCCTCCAGGCCGAGCAGGCCGCCGCCGATCACCACCGCGTGGCGCTTGCGCGTTGCGGTGTCGATCATGGTCTGCGTGTCGTGCATGTCGCGGTAGCCGATCACGCCCTTCAACTCCTTGCCCGGCACCGGCAGCACGATCGGCAGCGAGCCGGTGGCCAGCAGCAGGCGATCGTACGGCGCCTCGGTGCCATCGGCGGCGATCACCTTGCGCTTGATCCGGTCGATGCGGGTGACTTCCTTGCCCACGTGCAGGCGGATGCCGTGCTCCGCATACCAGGCCAGCGGATTGAGCACGATCTCGTCGAACCGTTGTTCGCCGGCCAGCACCGGCGACAGCAGGATGCGGTTGTAGTTCGGATGCGGCTCGGCGCCGAACACGGTGATGTCATACATCCCCGGCATCAGCTTGAGCAGTTCTTCCACGGTGCGGATGCCGGCCATGCCGTTGCCCACCACCACCAGTCTTGGCTTGTTCATTCGCGTCTCGCTTCGGTGGAGAGGATCAGACGCGCGCAGCACCGGCCGCGGCCCATTGGCTGCGCCAGTGCTGCTTGACGTTGGACAGCAGGCCCCAGGCCAGCAGCGCGCAGCCGGCGAACAGCCACAGCCCCAGCGCATAGCTGCCGGTGTGCTGCTTGACGATGCCCAGCCCCGCGGCGAGCAGGAAGCCGCCGATGCCGCCGGCCATGCCGATCAACCCGGTCATCAGCCCGATGTCGCGGCCGAAACGCTGCGGCACCAGCTGGAACACCGCGCCGTTGCCTGTGCCCAGGCACAGCAGGGTCAGCACGAACAGCGCCACCGTCGCCGCCGGGCCACCCACCCCGACCGCCGCGGCGGCCATCAGCAACGCCACCAGCAGATAGATCGACAGCAGCGTGCGCGTGCCGCCGATGCGATCGGCCAGCGCACCGCCCAGCGGACGCATCACCGAGCCGGCCAGCACGCACGCCGCGGTGGCCCAGCCGGCCAGCTTCGGCGAGAAGTCGAACTGATCGTGGAAGTAGCCGGGCAAGGCGCTGGCGAACCCGGCGAAACCGCCGAAGGTGATCGCGTAGAACAGCATGAACCACCACGAATCGCGGTTGCCGACCAGAACCCGCGCGTAGTCGCCCAGATGCTTGCGCGGCACCTCCACCGGCGCGTCCTTGGCGAACGCCGCGAACACCAGCAAGGTCAACAGCAGCGGGATGCAGGCTAGCCCGAACACGGCCTGGTAGCCGAACGCCGTGGCCAGCACCGGCGCGAACAGCGCCGCGAACACCGTGCCGGAATTGCCGGCGCCGGCGATGCCCATCGCCGTGCCCTGATGCTGCGGCGGATACCAGCGCGAGGCCAGCGGCAGCGCCACCGCGAACGAGGCCCCGGCCACGCCCAGCATCAGCCCCAGCAGCAGCACCTGCGCGAAACTGTGCACGCCCAGCTGCCACGCCACCGCCAGCGCAACGATCACCAGCACCTGCGCCAGCATCCCCGCGCGCTTGGCGCCGATCACATCGGCGAGCATGCCCAGGAACAGCCGCAGCACCGCCCCGCACAGGATCGGCACCGCCACCATCAGCGCACGCTGCTGCGTATCCAGCTGCAGCACCGCGGCGATCTGCACCTGCAGCGGACCGAGCAGATACCAGACCATGAAGCTCAGGTCGAAATACAGGAACGCCGACAACAACGTGGGCGTATGCCCGACTTGCCAGAAGGATCGATTCATCCGCGCCATCTCCGAGAAACGTTGGGCCGCAGCGCTGCACACCACCCGCAGCAAGCGGTAGTCGAGGGGAGGGAAAAACGAAAACGGCGCCGTCCGGTTCGCACCGGAAGACGCCGTTGTCTGGGCAGGCGGGCCGCCGTTGGCCCACCTGCCGAATCGAGTTGGTGCGGACACCCCGTTGCGTCCGCGCTGGAGCTATCGCAATTGGTGTGCCAAGTGCACGCGACCTCGGCGCGGCGGGAAAATCGCCTGAAAATTCAATGGACTGGCGGATCCGTTCGCGACCTACGACCTCATCACGCAGCCGCCAAATCCAGCTCTAACGAACACAAGTGGTGCGCGATGCACCTTTATTGTGCGCCGCGGCAACACCAGCAGCTCGTCGCCATTCCTCATGCCAGTGCAAGCGGCTCTAGAGTTTTGGATAGGCTAAAGTGAGGTGTTCTTCAGGTAGCTGGCGTACCGGATAAGCAGCTATGTACTTCGCCTACCAATCCCCGTTGAAAGCAATTCCGCCAGCCTTAAGAATAAGCAAGCATTGCGCAAGCAAAACTATCCTGCACAGATAGATATCGGGCCAAGCACCCTCGAATAAGGCAATCGAACCTTTATTTAAGTCTTTGTTTCCAGCCAAAAGCATACACTTCTGACTCAAAACCCATCAATAGCGATCCCATCAAAAATCCAACAATTTATTTTTTCTGGCCTAACTATTTTATTTGCACAGTTGGCTTATGATCCGCAACGCCTATTGGTTTAATTCTAATGCAGGCCCAGCCCCAGCGGGCGATCTTCATGGCACAGCCGTGGGACGATAGAATCTACCTATATGCGCTGCACGGCAAATACGATGAGTTGCCAGCGGATTGGACCTAACCCAGGTGCATGTTGATGATGATTCTGTGGGGGCAGGGGGGTGTTTTTGTTCACAGCAATCTCGTCACCACACGTAGTGCATCTATAAATCCCCGAGTTCATAGCGATCGTGCCAGGGCTAAGCAATGTATCGAAGGCCGCACTATCGTTGAACTGAAGATAATTTTGATATTTATAGCTGGACACAAACTTCCTTATGCTGCAGCCGCAGGATTTGATGGATGCATCCCTGCACGGTAGAGCAGCTCCTCTAAGACCTGCCTAAACCCAATCTTATGCGGATCAATATCTCCAAGTCGTGCATTCCAATGTCGATTGTGGGCAGACAGGTCTCCGATAGCTTTGAAACCTTTGAGAGTTTGCATGGCAGGTCTACTCAAAGCCATTGAGGGATCGTTTTCCAAGCGACCAACCATTTCGTTTAGCCCAACGTATTGACTCCCATCCCGAATCTCCGGCGCACGCCCATGTTTCTCATACGTCTCAATAATTAAAGTTTCGATTAGGCGCCGACACATAACGGCACAGCAGTCATACAACTTCGCATCAAAACTTTTGTTCACTTGATCAGCCACCTTGGAGATATAACCCCGCGTGCCATTGACAAGCGCCATTGGTACCAAGCTATCGCTAGCAGGAAGCTCAATCGGCCCGACGTGATCTGCGTACACGGCATCAAGCTCACGACGCGCAGCAGCTCTAAGCATCCAGCCACCTAACTTGGCAGCCACGGTCCTTTTATCGGTCGACAACAACACCCCGAGCCTAGAAACGTTCTGCTCGGCGTGGCCAACCGCTCGAATTAATTCAGCGATTTCCTTGGCGGTAAGGCCAGCAGTCTGATCTTCGCGGCCAACAAACCATAACAATGCCAGAGCACGATCCATCTGCCGCAGACACTGTTGATCAACACGTCGCAGAAAATCTTTTGGGGTCAGAGAGTCGATCATAATGCTCTCCAGGCGGCCCAATCCTTGTTACAAAATCCGGCGACAACCACGATGGCCTTGGAAATCTTCGCGGGATTGATAGCGACCACGCCGCCCTGCTTTCGCTGTAACCAGTCGCTAGAGTCAAGTCCTCGACCGGGGTTCGGATCTCTACAACCGATGTTCGCAAGCACGTTTTGCGCCATAGATTGAGTGACGGAGCCGATACCTGCGTGGCGAGCCCACAGGCAAAGAACGGACGCGGCAAGCTGAATAGGTGACATCGCTTTGGCTCCGCGCGAAGGGAGGTCCCGCCGCATGGCCTCCCAATGATGGGAGTCCAGCGTCACAAATGGGTCTGCTGCCGAGGGATCACACGCACCAATCAAAACATTGATATCTACACCAAGTTCTCGTGCAAATTTCTGAACCGGCTCAATCAGTGGCGTGTTAGCCACAGTGGTCGCCACCACCGCATCTGCCGCTGAAACCTGCGGGTCCTGCACATATTGGCCTACCGGCAACGGCAACGAAGGGAGGGGCAAGGGTTGCGCCTGTGCGGTGACGGCAAGCGTAGAGCGGCCTGAACTAATCGCTGCGAATACCGCATTCCAGAGTACTGGGTCATCCACCTCCGCGACCACAACATCATTCGCTTTCAGCACAACCGACATGGTTGCTTTCAACGGGCTTTCCTTGGTCTGCGATTGCTCTTGCTCGGCCATAGCTCACCTCTGTATTTTCGAAAATCATGAGCCGTATTTGGTCGCTCGTCAAGCAGATTCAACATTCATAACAACAACATGCTCAACAAAACCACATGCGATTGATTTTCTTCATTTATCTCGCTTTAGTGGCCGCTTGCTGGTATCAACCAAGCCAAGCCAAACGCCCCAGCATCAGAGAAAGGCGAGCCCACTCCCGCCCTGGAGCAGATACCTGCTTCCGATCAAAAGCAGTCGTTGCGGCTTCTCTCTGCGCCAAACCTAACGGCGCCGGGCATGGCTAAGGACGCTCCGCTGCTGCAACTCACGGCGCATCATCAGCCTGCGCACAGCCGAATCGACGGCCATAAACCTGTGCTGCTGCATGAGATAGTTCCCACCCAGCAACACTGCGACGATCAGCATCGCAGCGGGCTTCACGGCCACTGCCAGGGCCAGCGTCGCGACAGCGAACAGTGCCGACCAACTGCACAAGCCGACCACGCGAATCTCGCTGCGCTGCCGATCGATCACGATCAGCCCACGCATGATCGGCGGGTACCGCCAGCCGAAGTGGAGACCGAAGCTTTCGCGGAATGCCCAGGTGCGCCTGGACAGCGGACGGAACACCAGTGCGGGCCATTTCTCCGCAGCGACTTCGCCTTCCATCCGGTCGAAAGGAAAGTGCAACAGCGCCGAGGTCGGTACCGTGATGCGCCGACTGAACAACGGTATTCCCCACGACCAGTAGGCCCGGTTCCACAACACCAGCAGAGCTCCCTCAATCAGTAACAGGGCAATGAGTGCGTTAGCCATTCGTCATCCATTGGCATGCGTATGCGTTCAGTCGCGCTGCGAGGCGACGTCGGCTGCAGCGAGTGTCCCCACGCGATTCTTTTCCCATGCGCCCCCGCATAAGAGTCTCGCGCATCACCTAAGCGGCAACATCACCGTCATGTCGTGGATGGGAGAGGCAATGAAGCCGTGCTTGAGATAGAACGCCTTCGCTGCTTCATCGATGGCATGGCACAGCAGTGCACGGGCGCCCACCTGCTCGCAGACCTGCAGCGTTCGTTGTACGGCGTCCTTGAGCAATCCCTTGCCGATTCCCTGGCCTGCCCAGTCGACGTGCACGGCCAGACGCCCCAGCACGATGACTGGAACCGGATTTGGCATGTTGCGACGGATGCGGCCAGGCGCATCTTCATGCGCCACCACACCGGCCGCCAGTGCGTAGTAACCCACGACGCGCCGCTGTCCGTCGCAGACGACGAAGCACCTTGATGCGCCGGATAGCTGATTCTGGTGCGCTCGTTCCAGCAACCATCTTGTCAGTTCCGGCGCACTGCACTGGAAGTCGTCCAGCCGATGCCCATCGGTGAGCGGGCCGGGAGCAGTGAGCGACAAAACTCAGTGCTCCCAAGGCGCCGGTGTACTCAATAGGCGACGGATCGCTGCATTACTCTCCAGGGGCGCATCGAGTAGCGCATTGAAGCGCTGCAGCTGCTGCCGGCTCAGGGCGAATCGGGTCTGGTCGGCCAGCACCTCGCGCGCCTTCTCGCACACGGCGTCCAGGATGAACTCGGTGCGGTTCATGCCGCTGACTTCCACGGCGTGGTCGATCAGCGCCTGTTTGGCGGCAGGCGCCCGAAAGTTGATGACTTTGCTGGCGGCGGTGCTCATCGCAAGTTCTCCTCACTACTACCCATGCGTGCGGATAAAGGCGCTCTCATGCGATCGCCTCTGTATGCACAATGTACACACAGTGCGGAGATTACTCAACCTGGGCTCAGCCTCCGCGCCACCCTCCATCGCATCAGCTAATTGATTTCAATGAATATCACTCATGGGCCTATGCTGAGAGTGCCGAGACTGCATCGCTCCGGCCCGCGCAGGCACTAATCAGGCGCAAGTCCAGCCCGCCAATCCGGCAACCCATCCTCACGCTCATCACGCGCCGGCACCGCAATCCCCAACTGCGCAGCGGCCGCACGATACGTCTCCAACCGGTGCACCCGCGCCACGATCTGCGCATCGTGCGCCGCATCTTTCTCAGCCCCCGCCTCGCTCGCCGGCAACCACCCCCAACGCCGGAACTGCTGCAGGAACCAGCGTCCATCCGACAACCACGGCATGTTCGTCAGGCCACCCCCATGGAAGCGCAGACCCTGCGGATCTGCACCGTCATCGGCGTCGCTGCCCGGCAACAAGCACGCTGCGATGCGCTCGGCCGGCAAGCCGATCACGTCCGGATCGGCCAGCCACGCTACTGCCTCGCGGCGGTGCGCGGCATCGTCGAGCCAGCGGCAGGCGTCCAGCAGCGTGGCGGTCAGCGCAGTCGCCAACTCTGGCTGCAATGCGGCGAAGGCGCGGCGGCAGGCCAGCACTTTCTCCGGATGGCCGGGCCATAGTTCGCCGCTGCGGATCGCGCGCCGGCCCACGCCCATCGCTTCGGCCTGCGCCGCCCACGGTTCGCCGGCGCAGTAGCCGTCCAGTTCGCCGCGTGCCAGCGCATCGGGCATCTGCGGCGGCGGCAGGGTCACCGCCTGGATGTCGCCGATCGGATCCACGCCCTGCGCCGCCAGCCAGTAGTACAGCCACATCGCGTGGGTGCCGGTGGGGAAGGTCTGCGCGAACACCGGTGGGCGGCCGAGCGCAGCCAGTGCGCTGCGCAGCGGCGTGCCTTGCGCCAGCGCGTCGGCCAGCGCCGGCGCCAAGGTGATCGCCTGGCCGTTCTGGTTGAGCGTGAGCAGGATCGCCATGTCCGCCTGCGGCCCGCCGATTCCGCATTCCACGCCGTAGACCAGGCCGGCCAACGCATGCGCCGCGTCCAGTTCGCCGGACAGCAGCTTGTCGCGCACCGCCGCCCACGAGGCCTGCCGCTGCAGGTCCAGGCGCAGGCCGTGGCGACGGTCCAGGCCCAGACGCACCGCGGCGATCAGCGGCGCGCAGTCGATCAGCGGCAGGTAGCCCAGACGCAGGGTGCGCGGTTCGGGGTGCAGTGGTGCGCTCATCGCTTCCTCATCCCAGCAAGTCGGCCATCGCGAGGATGCGCTGGGCGACCTCGGCCAGCTTCAGTCCCTGCTTCATCGCCTGCTGCCGCAACGCGGCATAGGCCTCGTTCTCGCTCATGCCGCGCTTGTCCATCAGCAGGCGCTTGGCGCGGTCGATCTGTTCGCGGTCGCGCAGCTTGCCCTGCACTTCGTCCAGTTGCCGGCGCATGTCCGCTTCCTGCTCGAAGCGCGCCAGCGCCACCTGCACGATCGGCGCCAGCCGCGCCGGCGCAAGGCCGTCGACCACGTAGGTGGTGACGCCGGCGCTCACCGCGGCGCGGATCAGTTGGTCGTCGCCGTCGGCGGAGAACATCACCACCGGACGCGGCGCCTGGCGGTGGATCAGCGCCAGTTGCTCGAGGGTATCGCGCGAGGGCGAATCGACGTCGATGATGACCACGTCCGGCTGCTGGGTGGACACCGCCTTGAGCAGCGCCGGCGCCGCCGCCACTTCGTCCAACACCTCGTAGCCGGCGTCGAGCAGCGCCTGGCGCAGCTGCCCGATCGGCTTTTCGGTATCGTTGACCAGCAGGACGCGCAGCATTCGGGCCTGGCTAACGGAAGTTGGCTGAGCCGCATGGTGCCATGCAACACGCGTCCGCCGCGAGCCGTCCCCACCCCGCAGGAGTCCGCATGCCGCTGTATCCCTTGTTCGCCGATCTGGGTGGGCGCCGCGTGCTGGTAGTCGGCGGCGGCGAGGTGGCGATGCGCAAGATCGAGGCGCTGCTGCACGCCGGCGCGCAGGTGCTGGTGTACGCGCACGCGCTCAACGCCACGGTGGCGCAGTGGCTGGCGCAGGGCCGGCTGCAGCGGGTCGATGGTCAGTTCGATGCGCAATGGCTGGACGACGCCTGGCTGGTGGTCGCGGCCACCGACGACAACGTCTTCAACCGCGAACTCGCCGCGCAGGCCGGGCAGCGCCGCAAGCTGGTCAACGTGGTCGACGACGCCGAACTGTCCACGTTCCAGGTGCCGGCGATCATCGACCGCGACCCGCTGCTGGTGGCGATCTCCTCCAGCGGCGCGGCGCCGATGCTGGCGCGGCGCCTGCGCGAGCGCTGGGAAACCGAACTGGACCATTCCTACGCGCAGCTGGCGCAGTTGTTCGCGCGCCACCGCGAGGCGATCCGCGCGCGCCTGCCGCAGCTGGCGCAGCGTCGGCGCTGGTTCGAGCAGGTGCTGGAAGGCCCGGTGCAGGTGCTGCTGCAGAGCGGGCAGACGCAGGCCGCCGAGCAGGCGTTCCACGACGCCCTGCAGCGCAGCGAGCAGGACGTGCCGCGCCGCGGCAGCGTATGGCTGGTCGGCACCGGCAACGGCGATCCCGGCGCGCTGACGCTCAAAGCGCTGCGCGCGTTGAACCAGGCCGATCTGTTGCTGTGCGATCCGGCGGTGGAGGCAGCGGTATTGAGCCTGGCGCGGCGCGACGCGACGCGGCAACCGCTGCCATCCGATCCCGACGCGCATCTGGCGTTGCTGATCGAGCAGGTGCAGGCCGGGCAGCGCGTGGTCAGCCTGAAACCCGGCGACGCATTCCGGCAGCCGCCGCATGCGCAGCTGGCCGCACAACTGGCCGCTGCCGGCATCGCCTGCGATGTGGTCGCGGGCGTGGCATTGGACTGATCAGCGCAGCGCGGTCGCGGCAGCGAATCAAGCCGGCGCTGGCGCCACCGCGACCTCCGCCGTCGGCACCCCGGCCACCTGCAGCAACTGCTTGCGAAAACCCACCCACAGCGCCAGCGACAGCAGCGAGATGCCGCCGAGCAGCAGGAACGCGGTGCGGTAGCCGAAGTCCTGCGCGATCCAGCCGCCCAGCGCCGGACTCAGCGCCGCGCCGATGCCCTGCACCGTCATCACCGCGCCCTGCCCGACATTGACCCGGCCGGTGCCCTGCAGCAGCCGCGCCACCAGCGCCGGCACCACCACGCTCTGCAGGCCGGCACCGACGCCGTCGAGGATCTGCACCGGGAATACGCCCCAGGCATGGATCAGGCTGGCCGCGATCAGGCCGCGCAACGGCAGCGCCAGGAAGGTCAGCAGCATCACCCACCAATGCCCGCGCACGCGGATCAGGCGCATCGCCAGCAGCGACGCCACCACCATCGTCGCCTGCGCGACGATGATCGTGGTCGCGGTCAGCGCACTGGGATCGCCCTGGTGCGCGGCGACCACGGCCATGCCGTACAGCGGCAGCATCGCCGCATTTCCAAGGTGGAACAGCGCCAACGCCAAGGCCAGCACCAGCAGCGGCTTGCAGGTCAGCAGCACCGACCAGCCGCTGGCATGCGCGGCACCGTGCGCGCCGGCGTCGGCCAAGCCGCGCGCGGCGCGATGGTCGATCGCATCGCGCGGGATCAGCAGCACCGAGGCGATCGCCAGCACCCCGAAACAGCCGGTCAGCGCGAACACCGCGCCGAAGCCGAACTTCCAACCGAGCAGGCCGGCCAGCGCCGCCGCGACCACGTTGCCGGCATGGCTGCCGACCTGGTTGCGCGCGATCTGGTGATCGAAACCGGCCTGCCGCACCAGTCCCAGGGTGATGCCCGACAGCGCCGGACCCAGCGCCGCGGCGGCGAGCGCAGTCATCACCTGCGCGGTCACCACGCCGGCGAAGCTCGGCGACCACCACAGCAGCGCCGAGGCCAGCAGGATCAAGGTGCAGCCGACCACCACGATGCTGCGCTTGCGCCGGGTCGCATCGACCAGCGCGCCGCCCGGCGTGGTCGCGAGCATGCCGGCGATGCCGCCGATGCTCATCACCGAGCCGATCGCCGCCAGCGACCAGCCCTTGGATTGCAGGAACACGCTCAGGAACGGACCGAGCCCGTCCTGCACGTCGGCCAGAGTGAAGTTCAGCGCTTCCAGCGCACGCGTGCCGCGCGGGCGGGCGCCAGGCGCGGCGGCCGACCGCGCGCTCATCGCCGCACCGCCGCGCGGGCGGAAGCAAGCGGGAAACCGTAGCGAGGCGCACAGCGAATAAGCGACATGGCGAAGTCCTGAAAGCGCCGCCGCGGACACCGCGACGGACGCGAAACGATACGCGACGCAGGGGCCGCCGCGTCACCGCGACCGCCCCGCCCTGCCCGGTTCAGTGCTTGGGTTTGGGCTTCGGCTTGGGCTTGTCGGCGTCGTGCGGTTTGGGCGGATGCGGCTTGGGCGCGATCGGCTGCAACGCCGACGCTTTCGCGCCCAAGGCCTGCGCGTGGATCACCGTGCCGTACGGCGAGGCCAGCGCGTGGCCTTCCACCGCCAGCGGCTTGCCCACCGCCAACCACTTGGCCAAGGGCGCGGCGGCGTGCGGCGGAAAGCGCACGGTGCTGTCGTCTTCGAGCAGCGCGCCGTGCACCTGCCCGTGCGGACCGTGCAACAGCCGCGCGACCACACCGCTGTGCTGGGTCTTGGCGGGCTTTGCGGGCTTCTCGGGTTTTGCGGCTTTCTCCGGCTTCTTGCCAGGCTTGTGCTCGGCGTGCGGCCCATGCGGCCCGCGATCGGCGATGCGCTTGCCGCCGTCCGGGTCGATCGCCAGCGCGACCAGCATGTCCACGCCGTAGGGCTTGAGTCCGCGCACGCCGAGCGCGATGCCCGGCTTGAGCGTTTTCAGCAACTGCGCCGACAGGTGCGGCGCGGTATGCACCTCGGTGCCGTCGTCGAGCAGCAGGCCATCGACCTCGGCCTTGGGGTTGAGCAGGAAGCGGGCGAGCGTGCCGCGGGTTTCCGGCAGGTAATCGGGATCGACCCAATGCATAGCGTTACTCCAATGAAAGTGGGGAACCGGCGTCGCGCCGGTAGCGGCGCCCGCCGCGGCAAGCAGCGGGCGCCGGGGTCACACGGGCAGGCGGATCAGCGCGGCGCGGGCGGCGGCACCGGCGGTGCGGCAGGCGCAGCGGGACCGCCCGGCGGCGGCGGTGCAGCCGGCGGGACCGGCGGTGCGGGCGGCGCGAACAGGGTGCGCTGCGAGGCGCGGTCGCGGCCGAGCTGGGTCGCCTCGAGCGAGCGGCCGGCCGCGGTGGCCACGCCGAAACCGCTGACGCTCAGCGGCGCGCCGACACGCAACAGCGTGCCGTACTGCACGGCCACATGCGGCGGCATCCGCACCACGGTGCCGTCGCTGAGCAGCACCCCGGCGGTGTCGCCACCCGGGCCGTAGACCAGGCGTTCGATGCGGCCTTCGGCCTGCATCGGATTCAACGCCGGCGGGGTCGGCGGCGCGGGCGGGCCGGCCAGCGGGTTCGGCGGGCGGTCCACCACCTGCTTGCCGCTGCGCCGCGCGCTGATCGCGCTGGCCTGCAGCAGCGGCAGCGTGCCCAGGCGATAACCCTGCACGGTGACCGCATCGCCGCGGCGCACCGCGGCCTGCAGTTCGGCCGACAGGTGCGGCGGGAAGCCGACCTGGGTGCCGTCGCGCAGCCACAGCCCATCGACGTCGCCGTTGGGATTGAGCATGAAGCGGTCGACCGTGCCTTCGACGCTGACCGGCGCGGCGGCGATCGGCGCGGGCGGCGCAGGAGGTGCCGGCGGCGCGGGCGGCGGCGCGATGCCGGCCGCAGCGGCGGCAAGCGGTGCGGGGGGAGCCGGCACCTGCGCGGCGGCAGTGGCGGTGGCGATGGCCAGCGAAAAAGCGAGTGCGCTACGACGGATCATCGGAAGTTCTCCAGGGCGGCGAGGGAGCCGCCTGTAGGGATGTCATCGCAGTATCCGTGCCAAGTTCCAAAATCATTGATTTTGAAAGGAACAGCACTTGCGAGTGGCCATGGTGGGTGTCTGCGCTTCATCCACTGTCGTCCGCTTTGCGGACAGCTGCGGGGTCGGCGATGGGGCGCCTGGCGTTGCTGTGTCGTTCGTTTGCCGATCGCGGCTTCAGTGGCGACGCGCTTGTGTGCTCGGCCGTTTGGCTTGGTAGGCGTACGGGTAGTGCCTGTCGCGGCTGAAGCCGCTCCTACAGGGAGGTGTGGCGAGGCAACCGGGTGCACTGTGGGAGGGACTTCAGTCCGACGCGTTGCGCCACCAGAAAGCGCGCCGCTTCGCTCGTCGCGGCTGAAGCCGCTCCTACAAAAAGCGTTGCTGGGTGCGAGTGGTTCATCTGGGCGGGCATCCATTCGTTGGCGGGCCGCGCTGTGTCTGGCGGTGCTTGGGTGCACTGGCGTCGCGTCGGCGTGCGAGTGCGGAGGCGTATCTTCATTGCGATTGGTTGCCCCGCATTTGCGCAAGCGCGGCGCGACTTGGCCGGTGCGACACGCCCTAGCCCAGCCCGTAATCGTCCAGCTTGCGATACAGCAGTTGGCGGTGGATACCGAGCCGGCGCGCGGCCTCTGCGCGATTGCCCTGCGCTTGCGTCAGTGCCGCCTGGATCATCTGTTTCTCCAGTTGCGCGATCGCGTCGGGCAGGGTCAGCGCCGGCGTCTCGGCGGATGCCGCTGCGGCATCGCCGGCCAACACTTCGTCCAGGTCCTGCGCCTCGATCGTCGGCGTGCGCACCAGCACCTGGCAACGCTGCATCGCATTGCGCAGCTCGCGCACGTTGCCTGGCCACGGATAGGCACGCAGCCGCGCCTGCGCCGCCGCCGACAACGCGCGTGGCGCGCCGGCGCCATCCTTGAGAAAATGCTGGGCCAGCAGCGCGATGTCGTCGCCGCGCTCGCGCAGCGGCGGCAATTCGATCGGCACCACGTTGAGCCGGTAGCGCAGGTCGCTGCGGAAACGGCCGTCGGCGACCAGTTGCGCCAACTCGCGATGGGTGGCGGCGATCACCCGCACGTCCACCTTCTGCGCGCCGCGCCCGCCCAGCGGCGAAACCTCGCCCTCCTGCAGGAAGCGCAGCAGCTTGGCCTGCATCGGCAGCGGCATGTCGCCGATCTCGTCTAGGAACAGGCTGCCGCCGTCGGCTTCGCGGATCAGCCCAGCGCGATCGGCAGTGGCGCCGGAGAATGCGCCCTTGCGGTAGCCGAACAATTCGCTTTCGATCAGCTCGGCCGGGATCGCCGCGCAGTTGACCGCGACGAACGCCGCGCCCGCACGGGCGCTGGCGCGATGCAGCGCGCGCGCCACCAATTCCTTGCCGGTGCCGGTCTCGCCGCTGACCAGTACCGGCAGGTCCGAGGCCGCGGCCAAGCCGATGCGCTTGTGCACGGTGCGCATCGCCGCACTGTGGCCGAGCAGCGCGCCGGCTTCCTCGGCCGGCGCCTGCGGCACTGCCGCACTGCCGTCGTCGCCGGCATGCGCCTGCAGCGCGCGCTCCACCACCGCGACGATATCGGCGCGGCCCACCGGCTTGACCAGGTGATCGAACGCACCGAGCTTCATCGCCTCGATGGTATTGCTGCTGGAGGCGTAGGCGGTGAGCATCACCAGCGGCACTGCGGCGGCCTGCGCATCGTCCTGGCGCGCGCGCATCAGCGCGATGCCATCCATGCCGGGCATGCGGAAATCGACGAAGGCCAGGTCGATGCCGCCTGCGCGCAACCGCGCCAGTCCCGCCTGCCCATCGGCGGCGGCGATCACCTCGTGGCCGAACGAGCGCAGCGTGGCCTGCAGCGTGCTCAGGAAGGCGGTGTCGTCGTCGACGATCAGGATGCGCGCCATGGCAATTCCAGGATGAAGGAGGTGATGCCGTCGTGGTGGACGTAGCGCACCTCGCCACCGTGTGCGCGCGCGATCTCGCGCACCAGCGCCAGGCCCAGGCCGTTGCCGTCGCTGCGGCCGCTGGCGAAGGGTTCGAACAGGTGCGCGGCCACCGGCGCGGGCACCGGAGGGCCTTGATTGGCCACGGTCAGCCGCAGCAGGTCGGCGTCGGCTGCGACCGTAAGCGTCACCGCGGTGCCGGGCATGGCGTGCTGCAGCGCGTTGCGCAGCAGATTGTGCAAGGCCCGCGCCGCCTGCTGCGAATCCAGCGTCCACTCGCTCGGCGCCTGCGCCAGTTGCAGGGCGATCGGCGGCGCCAGCGGATCCCAGTCGGCCGGATCGAGCAGGTCCTGCAACCACGGCTGCAACGCCACCGTCTCGCGCTGCAGGCGGATCGGCTGGACCATGCCCAGCAGGCTTTCGACCACGCCATCCAGGCGCTGGATCTGCGCCAGCATCAGCTGCGCCTGCGCTTCGTCGAAACCGCCTTCGCCGGCGGCGATCTGGTTTTCCAGGGCCAGGCGCAAGGTCGCGATCGGGTTGCGGATCTCGTGGGCCACGGTCGCGGTCATGCGCCCAAGCGCGGCCAGCCGTTCGTGACGCGACAGTTCCTCGCCGAGCCGGCGCGCCTCGGCCAGGGCGTGCACGCTGCGTTGCGCATAGTCGGTGACCGCCGCGCCGAGGCGATCCAGTTCCGGCGCGCCGGTCGCCGGAATCGTCGGCACCTCCGCCGGCGTCGCCAGGGCCTGCTGGATGCCGTGCAAGCGCTGGCTCCAACGCCGCACCACCCAGCCCAGCGCCACCGCCGACACCACCACCAGCGCCAGGATCAGCGCCACGCCCACTGCCAGCGGGCGACTGGCCGAGGCCTCGCCGGTGGCGGCGACCCGGGCCATCGTCCACGCCGCGCTGCTGCGATCCAGCGGGCAGGCCGCGATCAACAGCGTCTCGCGCTGACCATCGCGGCGGTAATGCACCGCCTGCTGGTTGGCGACGCCGCGTTGCGCGGTGGCGACGATGGCACTGCGTTCGGCGGTCGGCACATCGGTCTTGTGGTCGCTGCCGTCGTAGGTGGGATAGGCATAGGCGACGAAGCCGCGCTGCCGCTCCCACACTCCGCCCTCCACGCCCGCGGCGTCGGCCAGCACCAGTTGCAGCACCACCGCGGCCAGGCCGGCGCCGTCGCTGCCGCGCGCGGCGGCGCTGGCGCCGTTGTAGCGCTGCACGATGCGCGCGCATTCCCCCTGCAGCCGCGCCTGCGCCTCGCCGACGCGCACGCCCTCGCTATGCCGGTACAGGCCGAACAGCACCACCGCCATGCCCACGCACGCGGCGAGGATGACGATCCAGATCAGCAGCAGTTGCCGCAACAGCGAACGGGGCATGGTCCACCGGGGACGCGAAAGATGAAAATGTAGCAGCGCGCCGCGCCGCAACGGCGGTGCGCGCTGTTGCCGTTCATCGCTCAGCGCAGGTTGGTCTTGACCAGTTCGATCACCTCGTCGCCGCGCCCGCTCATCACCGCGCGCAGCAGGTACAGGCCCATGCCCTTGGCCTGCTCCAGCTTGATCGCCGGCGGAATCACCAGTTCCTGGGTGGCCACGCGCACATCCACCAGCACCGGCCCCGGATGCGCGAAGGCCTGGCGCAGCGCCGGCTCCAGTTGCTCCGATTCGTCCACGCGCAGGCCGAGGATGCCCATCGCATTGCTCATCGCCGCGAAGTCCGGGTTGCTCAGGTCGGTGCCGGTGTCCAGATAGCCGGCCGACTTCATTTCCATCGCCACGAAGCCGAGCGAGGCGTTGTTATAGACCACCACCTTCACCGGCAGGCCCAACTGCGCCAGGGAAATGAAGTCGCCCATCAGCATGGTGAAGCCGCCGTCGCCGGACAGCGAGATCACCTGCCGCCGCGGGAACTGCGCCTGCGCGCCCAGCGCCTGCGGCATCGCATTGGCCATCGAGCCGTGGTTGAACGAACCGAGCAGGCGGCGCTTGCCGTTCATGGTGAGGTAGCGCGCCGCCCACACCGTAGGCGTGCCGACATCGCAGCTGAAGATCGCATCCTCGTCGGCCAGCGCATCGATCATCCGGGTCACGAACTGCGGGTGCAGCGGCTCGCCGGGCGCGGCCGCCACCGCCAGTTCGTCGAGGCCTTCGCGCGCCTTGCGGTAGTGCGCCAGCGACTTGTCCAGGAAGCCGCGCTGCTCGCGCCGCTGCAGCTTCGGCAGCAATGCGGCGATGGTCTCGCGCACGTCGGCGGCGATGCCCAGCTGCAGCGGCGTGCGCCGGCCCAGCGCGGCAGGGTCGCGATCGACCTGCACGATGGCCGCGTCCTTCGGATAGAACTGGCGGTACGGGAAATCGGTACCGAGCATCAGCAGCGCGTCGCAGTTGAGCATGGCCTGGTAGCCGGAACTGAAACCGATCAGGCCGGTCATGCCGACGTCGAACGGGTTGTCCCATTCCACGTGTTCCTTGCCGCGCAGCGCGTGCACGATCGGCGCGCCGAGCAGGTCGGCCAGCGCCACCAGTTCGTCGTGCGCGCCGGCGCAGCCGCTGCCGCACAGCAGCGTGGTGGCCTCGCTCGCCTGCAGCAGCTCAGCCAGGCGCTCCACGTCGGCGTCGGCCGGCAGGATCCGCGGCGGCGTCAGCGCCGGCCAGGCGGTCGGCGTGCCCTTGGGTAGTTCCTGCAACGCCACGTCGCCGGGAATCACCACCACCGCCACGCCCTGTTTCAGGATCGCGGTGCGCATCGCCCGGTGCAGCACCTCCGGCATCTGCGCCGGATTGGTGACCAGTTCGACGTAGTGGCTGCACTCGCGGAACAGTTCCTGCGGATGGGTTTCCTGGAAGTAGCCCAGGCCGATCTCGGAAGAAGGGATATGCGCGGCGATCGCCAGCACCGGCTGGTGGCTGCGGTGGCAGTCGAACAGGCCGTTGATCAGGTGCAGGTTGCCCGGCCCGCAGCTGCCGGCACAGACCGCGAGCTTGTCGGTCAGCGCGGCCTCGGCGCCGGCGGCGAACGCGGCCACTTCCTCGTGGCGCACGTGCATCCACTCGATGCTGTCCATCTGCCGCAGCGCATCGGTCAGCCCGTTGAGGCTGTCGCCGGTGACGCCCCAGATGCGTTCGACCCCCGCACTGTGCAAGGTCTCGGCGAGCAGACGGGCAATGGTCGGCTTGGACATGAGCGGCTCCGCAAAAGGAAGCGCTGATGCTGGCACGCGATCCGTTACACGGGCGTGCTGCCGCAATGCCCGATTGCCGTTGCAGACCGGCTCCGGACCGGCCGCGGCGGCACTCAGTCCGTGCCGCGATCTGCGGCGCGCTCGTCGCGGCCGCCATCCTCGCCGCTGGCATCCTCGTGGTAGCCGCCGGTCGCGGCCTTGCCGTGCGCGCCGCCGGCGTGTTCGCCGGTGGCGGCATAGGTGCCGGCCTGGCCGAAGTTGGGCTGGGTCCGGCCGCTGCGGTCGGCGCCCGGATCGTCGGCAGCGTTCTCCGGCAAACCCGACGCATCCTGCCGCGGCGTGGTCCGCGACGGCACGTCGCGTCCGCGTCCGCGAGGCACGCCCGTGTCCTGCGCAACATCCGCGGTATCGCCGCGGTAACCCGCCTGGCGGACGTCGTGATCGCCCAGCGGAACGGAAGGTCGGTGGGAATCGTGATTGCGCATGAAAGTCTCCTCGATGATCGCTCGATGATCGGATGCCGTGCCGTGCCGCGACACGGCGTGCGATGCAGCCTAGGCAGGCGTGCGTTAGCGCGGTTACAAGGGGCGATGAAGGCGACGCGAGCGGCGCGTCGTCGGTGTCTGCGGGGCCAAGCGCATGCGGGATCGGTGCCTCTTGCATACAGACCAGCTAGCGCATCGCCTGCTTCGACAGCGTAGATCGGGTGCACGCTGCGCTCGCCTGGCATCCACGCAACGCTAACCGGCGGTTGCCGACGATCCACGTTCCTATCGCACGGGAGCCGAACATGAGCGGATTACTCTGGAAGTTGGCGGTCGCCGGAACCGCGGTCGCGGTCGTCAGGGCCTATCGCCGCCACGCAACGCAGCAGCAGCGCACGGCAGTGTTTTCGCAGGATCGTGCCTTCCGCGCCGAACCAGACTATGGCGCGTTCACGCCGCCGCACGGCGACGTGGTGTCGGCCACCGACGTGCCGCGCGGCGAGAACGTAGCCGGGTTGCGCACCGGGCCGGCAATCACCTGAGGCGTGGGGCTGCCTCGTCTTTAGCGGAGCCCCGTCTGTTCCGCGCTGGCCCGCGCACTGCGGGCCGCGCCTAATGCGCGTGCCTCACCTGCCAGTGGCCGCGGCCACTGCGTCGCCGGTCATGCGCCGAAGGCGACCGGCGGTTGCGTCAGTGGCGCTCGTCGTCGCCACCGCCGATCTCGGGCGCGTCGTCCTGGGCATCCTGGCCGTCGCGCTGCGCACTGCGCGCGCGCAGCGTTTCGCCAGCCTTGCTCGCCAGTGCTTCGTACTGCTTGCGGATCTGCTCCAGCCGCTTCTCGTCCATTTCCTCGAGATCGAGCAACTCGTCGTTGGCCTTGGCGGTCACCCGGATCAGTTCGTCGAGCTTGATCTGCATCGCCGCGGTATCCGCGTTCTGGGTGTGCTGGATCAGGAACACCATCAGGAAGGTGATGATGGTGGTGCCGGTGTTGATCACCAGCTGCCAGGTATCGTTGAAGCCGAACACCGGACCGCTGGCGCCCCACAGCACCACGATGCCGAGCGCAATGCAGAACGTCCACGGCGTGCCGGCCGCGTACGACGCCTTCTTGGCGACGGCATTGAACAGGTTTGCAGCTTTCATCGCACACCTCGCGCAGTCGAATGGACCGGCGCACCAGGCGTGATGCGCGGGCAGCGCGGATGATCGGCTGCGCCGCGTGAGCGATGCGTGGAAAGTCAGGCACAAAAACCAGCGGGTTCTCGCGCCAGTCCGTGTGCATGTCCGCCGCCGCGCTTGGCCGTGCGCCAACGCTTAGCCACCTGCACCGCCCCGCTGCAGCACTGCGCCGGAAACGCATCGCGCGCGTTACAGGATTGCCTGAAGCCCCTTGTCGGCGATCACGTTGAGCAGCTTGAGCGCTGGCCCGGCAGGACGGGTTTCGCCCTGCTCCCACTTGCGCACCGTCGATACCGTGGTATGTAGGTGATGCGCGAATACTGGCTGGCTGAACTTCAGGGCTTCGCGTAGACGCTTGATGTCGGCCGCGCCGAACTCTCGCACCGGCGGCGGACAGATCGCGTCGAATTCGCGCATCGTCACCTTGCCGATCGCTCCCACTTCGTGAAGCTTGCCCAGATCACCACGCAGCGATTCAATGATTTTGCTCACACCGCACCTCCACTAATACGCCCGACTGCAAGGCTTTCAGCAAGGCTTCCCCGGACAGTTCCAGAAACACCTTGCCGGCGAATTGCAGCGCTTTCTTCTCTCCTGCGCGATGTTCGCCTTGCCGCTCTTGGGGAACCCATGCAGGAACACGTAGCGGCTGCCGATGCGAGCGGCCAACAACGTGCGGTAGCCACCGCTCTTGCCGCCTCCAGGACGGGCCACCCGCTTCTTGTAGAGCTGGCCGCCCAAATCCACGTCGATCAGTCCGGCTTCCATTTCCTGGACCGCTTTGCACAGAACGGTGTCGGACAGCTTTTCGCCGGCCTGCCACCGCGCAAAATCCTTTCGCTTGAACGTGCGGGTCATCCTTGCCTCCAAAACATACCCGAAACGGGTACATATTTCCATATCCTGGCAGCGCCTGCACCCCGCCATTTCCTCCCGTCTGCACAAGACTACGGCCGCGAGGCCAAAGGAGTCGGCATAAAAAAAGCAGGCCAGACTGGCCTGCTTCGTTGGCATCACGGGTTGTCCGGCGCGATCAACCCGTCTGCTGCATCGCCTCGTGCTGGCGTACCTGGCGCACCGGCCGCGGCCGGCTCGGGAAGGCGTGGCGCACGATCCGCCACATCACCTGGCCGAACTGGCGCGGCAGCGAGCCGGTGTTGTAGTGCTGGCCGTAGCGCGCGCAGATCGCCTTCACGTCCACCGCCAGCGCCGCGTAGCGGTTGGCCGGGATGTCCGGGTAGAAGTGGTGCTCGATCTGGTGGCTCAGGTTGCCCGACAGCACGTTCAACAGCTTGCCGCCAGCCAGGTTGGAAGAACCGCGCAGCTGGCGCAGGTACCAGTGGCCGCGCGACTCGCCCTTGATCGACTCCTTCGGGAACGTCTCCGCATCGGCGGTGAAGTGGCCGCAGAAGATGATCACGAAGGTCCAGATGCTGCGCAGCACGTTGGCGGCGAGGTTGCCCAGCAGCACGGTCAGGAAGAACGGGCCGGCCAGCGCCGGAAAGATCACGTAGTCCTTGAGGATCTGCCGGCCCATCTTGCGGCCGACCGGCAGGAAGGTGCGGCGCAGCTCGCCGCGCTTCATCTTGCCGGCGAACCAGCGGCCCAGGCGCAGGTCCTGGATCGCCACACCCCATTCGAACAGCAGCGCGAACACCACCGCGATGAACGGCTGTGCGAGATAGAACGGACGCCAGCGCTGCTCGGGGAAGATGCGCAGCAGGCCGTAGCCGATGTCGTCGTCCATGCCGCGCACGTTGGTGTAGGTGTGGTGCTTGAAGTTGTGCGTCTTGCGCCAGTTGTCGCCGGTGGCGACGATGTCCCACTCGTAGGTGTTGCCGTTGAGCTGCGCATCGCCCATCCAGTCGTACTGGCCGTGCATGACGTTGTGGCCCAGCTCCATGTTCTCCAGGATCTTGGACAGGGTCAGCAGCGCCACGCCGGCGATCCACGCCGGCCACAGCACGCTGTGCACGAACGCGCCCAGGAACAGCAGCGCGCGCCCGGCCAGGCCGGTGTAGCGCACCGCGGCGACGATGCGGCGGATGTAGCGCGCGTCGGCCTCGCCCAGGGTGGCGACGGTGCGCACGCGCAGCGCGTCGAGTTCGTCGCCGAAGGCCTGCAGTTCGGCCGGGGTCAGTGCGCGGTTGCGGGGAGCAGCCATGGGGATTCCTTCAAAGGTCCAGGATCAGGTCGCTGCTGGCGCTGTTGATGCACAGCTTCAGCATCGAACCCGGTTCGGTGGCATGCGCGCCGGTGAGCAGGTCGCGGGTCGCGCCGGATTGCTTGCCGCAGGCGCAGCTGTTGCAGATGCCCATGCGGCAGCCGTGCTTCGGGCGCAGGCCTTCGGCTTCCAGCGCGGTGAGCAGCGATTGCCCGCGCGGCAGCTGCAGCACGCGGCCGCTGCGCGCCAGCGTCACCGCGACCGTGCCGTGCTCGGCATCGGCCAGCTGCGGCGTGCTGAACGCCTCGGCCTGGAAACGGGCGACGCTACCTTCCAGCCGCGTACGCGCGGCCTGCACGAAACCGCCGGGGCCGCAGGCCAGCACCTGCGCCTGTTCCAGTCCGGCCAGGTGCGCCAGCGGCAGCGTGTCCACGCGCGGCGCCGGTGCCGCGCCTTCACCGGTGACCGCCAATTGCAGGCGGAAACGCGGGTGCGCGGCGGCCAGCGCCTGCAGTTCGTCGACAAAGCACAGTTGGTCGCTGCGCCGCGCCCAATAGATCAGGTCCACATCGGCGGGCATGCCGGCCGCGGCCAGTTGCCGCAGCAGCGCGCGCATCGGGGTGATGCCGCTGCCGGCGGCCAGCAGCAGCCAGCGTCCCTGCGGCGCGGCGGGCAGCACCATGTCGCCGAACGCCTGGCCCAGTTCGAAGACTTCGCCGATGCGCGCCGTATCGGCCAGGTACTGGCTGACGCGGCCGCCGTCGATCGCTTTGACCGTGATCGCCAGGCGCCCGCCCGGCAGCGGCGTGGGGCTGTAGCTGCGGGTCAAGCGGCGCCCGTCGATCTCCACGCCCAGCTGCACGTGCTGGCCGGCGCGCAGTCCGCGCCAGTGGCGGTTGGCCTTGAGGATCAGGGTCACCGCGTCGCTGCTGGCGCGTTCGCGCTGCAGCAGCCGCGCGCGCGGACGCTGCCAGGTCCACAGCGGATGGATCCGCGTGGACCAGAAATCGAACACCTCCGGCTGCACCCAGGCGCGCAGGGCGCGGGTGGCGGAGCGGGTGGAGGCAGGACGGCGGGCAGCGTTCATGGCGACCACTATACAGACGCAGATACAGATGTCTATACAGTTGTATATTCACGAAGAAGGGTATGATCGCGGCCTTGTCTCGCCCAGTCCGCCCATGACGTCCATCGTTCCCCTGCCGCTGCCCGAGGACGCGCTGCCCGCGCGCAAGAGCGCGATCTCGCGCGAAGACCTGCTGGCGGCGGCGCTGAAGCTGATCGGGCCGCACCGCAGCGTGTCCACGCTGAGCCTGCGCGAAGTGACCCGCGAAGCCGGCATCGCCCCGAACAGCTTCTATCGCCAGTTCCGCGACATGGACGAACTGGCGGTGGCGCTGATCGACCTGGCCGGCAGTTCGCTGCGCACCATCATCGGCCAGGCGCGGCAGCGCGCGGCCGGCAGCAACCGCAGCGTCATCCTCAGTTCGGTGGAAACCTTCATGGAACAGCTGCGCGCCGACGACAAGCTGCTGCACGTGCTGCTGCGCGAGGGCACGGTCGGCTCGGACGCATTCAAGCACGCGGTGGACCGCGAGCTGAACTACTTCGAGGAAGAACTGCGCGTGGACCTGATCCGCCTGGCCGCGATCGACAACGCGCCGCTGCACGAGCCGGCGCTGGTGTCCAAGGCGATCACCCGGCTGGTGTTCGCGATGGGCGCCACCGCGATGGACCTGCCGCCGGAAAAAGACCCGGAACTGATCCGCCAGATCAGCGCGATGCTGCGCATGATCATCCTCGGCTCGCGCACGATCGCCGCCAGCTGAGCGGCACGACCCGGTTGCCGGCGCGCCTGCAGGCCGCCGCCGCACGGATAGATCCAGGGCCGAATCTGTGTAATCCGTAAACAGCGCAACTGCCCGCCGCCGCGCGTGCATGCACGCATGGTCCCGGATCGCGCCCGCATCTCACATGCCGCCGACAGGATCTTGGCCGCACCTTTACCCGCGTTTGCGCACCCTCGCAGGGACATCCCCACGACGAGGCATGCCCATGGCCGTTCCGAACTATCCCTACCCGCCCTTCAAGCCGCAGCAGCAGTCGTTCCCCGGCCTGACCGACAAGATGGACCCGAAGCCGGACCATGGCGAGGACAGCTACGTCGGCCACGGCCTGTTGCAGGGCAAACGCACGCTGATCACCGGCGGCGACAGCGGCATCGGCGCCGCGGTGGCGATCGCCTATGCGCGCGAAGGCGCCGACGTGGCCATCGCCTACCTGCCCAGCGAACAACATGACGCCGAACGCATCGGCCAGCTGCTGGAGACGGCCGGGGTACGCGTACTGCTGCAGCCCTGCGACATCAGCGATCGCGCGCAGGCGCAGGCCTTGATCGAGACCGTGACCGGCGCCTTCGGCGGACTCGACGTGCTGGTCAACAACGCCGCCTACCAGCGCTATTTCCACAGCTTCGACGAGATCACCCTGGACGAGTGGGAAAAGACCTTCGCCACCAACGTGCACGCGGCCTTCAACCTGGTGCGCCTGGCCGTGCCGCACATGCCCGAGGGCGGTTCGATCATCAACACCGCCTCGGTCAATTCGAAGAAGCCGACGCCCAACATCCTGCCCTACTCCACCACCAAGGGCGCGGTGGCGAACATGACCATCGGCCTGGCCGGGCTGCTCGCGGACAAGAAGATCCGGGTCAACGCGGTGCTGCCCGGCCCGATCTGGACGCCGTTCATCCCCGCCGGCATGGATGCGGAGGAGGTGAAGGAATTCGGATCGCAGACCGCGTTCGGCCGCCCCGGGCAGCCGGTGGAGCTGGCATCGACCTATGTGCTGCTCGCCAGCGATACGTCCAGCTATACGTCTGGTGCGTTGATCACGATCGCGGGCGGGGCGGCGACGCTTTAGGCTGGGATTCGGGATTCGGGATTGGAGAGTCGTAGAAGCCGGCGCCCACTGCGGCGCCGGCTTCAACCTGCAGCGAGCAGCCCCGGGATCTGCGCCGCGATCTCGCGCGCCAGCGGCCCCAGCGGGCCGATCTGCCGCGCCAGCAGCGCGCCGGCGCGCGCGTGCAGGTGCACGCCCCACACCGCCGCCTGCGTGCTGCTGGCGCCGCGCGCCTGCAAGCCGCAGATGATGCCGGCCAGCACGTCGCCGGAACCGGAGGTGCCCAGGCACGGGCTGCCGCCGCGATGCACCCAGCGCGCGCCGTCGGGCGCGGCGATCACCGTGGTCGCCGACTTCAGCACCACCACCGCGCCGCTGTGCCGCGCGTGACGCAGCGCGATCGCCGCCGGATCCGCCGCGATGCGTTCGATCGGCACGCCGTTCAATGCCGCCATCTCGCCATGGTGCGGGGTCAGCACGACGCGCTCCGGATCGGCCATGCCGTGGGTATCGACCAGCGCACCGGCATCGAGCACCACGCCACAGCGCGTGTCCTGCAGCAGCCGCGCGATCTGCTTGCGCAGCGCTGGGCGGGCGCGCATGCCGGGGCCGATCAGCACCGCGTCGGCGCGCGCCGCATCGCGCTGCAGCGGTTGTCCGCCGATGCGCAGTTCACCGTCGGCGCTAACCGGCAACGCCACCACGCGCGCCTCGGGCAAGGCGATCGCCATCGCCGTGGCCACCGGGCGCGCGGTGGCCACCTGCAGCTTGCCGGCGCCTGCGCGCAATGCCGCCTCCGCCGCCAGCAACGCCGCGCCGGGAATTTCGCAGCTGCCGCCGATCACCAGCACGCGCCCGCGCTGCTCCTTGTCGGCGACGCCCGCCGCGCTGGGCAACGGCCAGCGCCGCAGCAGCGTCGCGTTCACCGGGATCGCTCTCACCGGGGTAGCGCGCGCCTGGGTCACCGCGGCCCACCCGGCTGGTCGGCCGCGGTGGTCACCGGCACCTCGAACGGCACCGCGTTGGCCTGGACCAGGCCGAAGCGCGGCCCGCCCTTGGCATCGCCGAAACCGTATTCGGTGACGCTGCAGTTGGGCACGTCGCCGCGCCGGTCGATCTCCAGGATCGCCGCCTCGTCGAAGCGCTCGAGCAGGTAGCGCATGCAGTTGACGATGACCTGGTGGGCGACGATCAACACGCGCTCGCCGGCGTGGTCGCGACGCAGTTCCTCGACCACGCTGCGCAGGCGCAGGATCACGTCGCACCAGCTTTCGCCGCCGGGCGGGCGGAAATAGAACTTGCCGACCGAAGCGCGCTGCTCGGCCAGTTCCGGGAAACGGCTGGCGATGCCGTGCCGGGTATAGCGGTCCAGAATGCCGAACTCCTTCTCGCGCAGGCGCTCGTCCAGCACCAGCGCGTGCGACTGCACGCCCAGTTCCTCGCCGATCGCCGCGCAGGTCTGTTGCGCACGCAGGAACGGCGACGTCAGCAGCACCTTCGGCCGCGCCGCCGCCGGCAACGCCGCAAACCAGCGGCCGAGTCGCTGCGACTGCTCAAGGCCCAGCTCCGACAGCGGCGTGTCGGCATCGCGGGTGGCGACGTCGATCAGTTCCTGCCCCGAGGCTTCGGCGATATCGCGGGCGACATTGCCCGCGCTCTGTCCATGTCGCACCAGCCACAAGCGCTGCGGCCAGTCGGCGTGATCGAGTTTCGGCACACGGATCTCCTGCGATGGGGTCCACACGGAGCCTCGCGTGGCGGCCGTGAACGCACGGTCGCCGTGCCGGCGGGCAGTGCCGCGCGGGCATCGCATTCAGTGTTCTCACCGCGGCGTGGATGCCGCTCTCGCGCTGCGTTCACCCTGCTTTGAATCGTCACTAACGCGCGGCGGTCTAGCTTGGTTCGCACAGGGGAGACGCCGCACCGCGGCACGACGAACACTCCCGCACACGCAATCGACCGACACCTTGGAGCGACGTTCATGACCCGAAGCAATACCGAGCGCCTGTTGAAGTGGCTGCAGGACGCCTACGCAATGGAGCAGGAAGCCAACACCATGCTGACCGCCACTGCCGGACGCCTGGAGCACTATCCGCAGCTGAAGGCACGCATCGAGCAGCACATCACCGAAACCAAGGGCCAGTCCGAGCAGGTCAAGCGCTGCATCGAACTGCTCGGCGGTTCCACGCCCGCCATCAAGGGTGCGGTGGCCAGCGTGATGGCGACGGTGCATGCGGCCGGCAATTCGATGATGAGCGACGAAGTGGCCAAGAGCCTCGGCATCAGCTACGCATTCGAACACCTGGAGGTCGCCAGCTACCGCGCGCTGGTAATCGCCGCCAAGCAGGCCGACCAGCCGCAGATCGCCGACATCTGCGCCGCCATCCTCGACCAGGAAATCGCCATGGCCGAGTGGCTGATCGAACACCAGGAGGCGACGGTTCTCGCCTTCCTGGAACGCGAACGCACCGAAGGCCAGACGGCCAAGCGTTGAGTCCGCGCTCCTCCCCGCACCATCCATCCCAACCACGGAGATCCATCGACATGGCTATCAAGACCATCGACGACCTGTTCCTGCACGAACTTTCCGATATCTACAGCGCGGAAAAGCAACTGACCAAGGCGCTGCCGAAACTGGCCCGGGCCTCCACCAATCCGGCCCTGCGTGCGGCCTTCGAAGCGCACCTGGAAGAAACCCAGGGCCAGATCGAGCGTATCGACCAGATCGTGGAAAAACTCGAGCTGCGCCTGAAGCGCATCAAGTGCGCGGCCATGGAAGGGCTGGTCGAAGAAGGCAAGGAAGTGATCGAATCGATCGAGGCCGGCCCGGTGCGCGATGCGGCGCTGATCGGCGGCGCGCAGAAAGTGGAGCACTACGAGATCGCGTCCTACGGCACGCTCGCCGCGATGGCCAAGCAGTTGGGCAAGACCGACGCGCTCAAGCTGTTGCTGGAAACGCTGGAAGAGGAAAAGTCCACCGACGAGAAGCTGACCATGCTCGCCGAACAGGGCGGCAACCAAGAGGCCGCGCAGAAGCGCAAGGCGGCCTGACCGCACGACCGCGGCGCCGATTGTCGGCGCCGTGGCTTTTTATACCCAGACGCCCCCACTGGCCACGACGCCCGATCGTCGGTCGTCGTGGCTTTGCCGTGGGCGGCACTCCAGGAGATATTCGATGTTCATGCACAACAAACGGCTGATGTACACGGTGCGCGTGGCGCAACCGGACCCGGCCCTGGCCTCGCTGATGCTCGAGCAGTTCGGTGGCCCGCAAGGCGAACTGGCCGCGGCCATGCGCTATTTCACCCAGGCCATCGGCGAAGTCGATCCCGGCCGCAAGGACCTGCTGTACGACATCGCCACCGAAGAGTTGAGCCATCTGGAAATCATCGGGTCGATCATCGCCATGCTCAACCAAGGCCCCAAGGCGGTGCTGTCCGAAGGCATGGTCGAGGCCGAGGAGATGCGCAACCTGACCAGGAACAACAACACCAGCCAGACCCAGCAGATCCTGTACGGCGGCGGGCCGGCCCTGGTGAATTCCAGCGGTGTGCCGTGGAGCGCGGCTTATGTCGACTCCATCGGTGAACCCACCGCCGACCTGCGCTCCAACATCGCCGCCGAGGCGCGCGCCAAGATCGTCTACGAGCGCCTGATCAACGTCACCGACGATCCGGGCATCGTCGATGCCTTGAAGTTCCTGATGACCCGCGAGGTGGCGCACCAGAAGTCGTTCGAGAAGGCGCTGTACGCGATCGAGCCGAACTTCCCGCCGGGCAAGCTGCCGGGCGAGCCGATGTTCACCGACACGTTCTACGACATGTCGCAGGGCGACGGCGACATCAACGGTCCGTGGAACAGCGGCAGCCAGTGGCAGAAGGTGTCCGACCGCAACCGCCAGGCGGCCGTGGACGGCGGCAGCGGCGTGCCGAGCGTCGGCCTGAGTCCGGCCGAGGAAAGCGCGCTGCAGGCGCTGGCGGCACGCACCATGTCGCAGCAGGACAGCGATCCGACCACCGGCGCCGACCTGGGCGCCGGCCCGGGCGCGGGTTCGACCAAGGGCGATATCAAGCTGTGATCGCGCGGTCCGCGGCAATGTGTTCTTCGCGGCGGTAGATTCGCCAGGACGCGCCAGGCCACGCCTGCGGTGTGCGCATTTGTAGGAGCGACTTCAGTCGCGACAGGCACTGTCGATAGCATCCTGTCGCGACTGAAGTCGCTCCTACAATATTCAACATCATCGGAGTCGAAGCTGTTTCCGAGTCGATACGCCAGCTCGCTCGAGTCGGCCATGCGCGCGTGGCGCACTCCAGCAGCACAAAAATACGCCGTCGCCTCGGAACGCAGCAGGCCCGGCAGCGACGTCCGATCAATCGCCGGTCTGCGCGTGCGGCGCAGGCACCGGCTTGGATTGCGGCGAATCCTTCTGCCGCAGCCAGATGGTCAGCACCACCAGGGAAAACACCGCGAGGAATTCGCTCTGCCAGTTCTGCATCGATTCGAACCAGAACTGCGCGCCGGTCACGTGCTCGAACAGCGAAATCGCCGGCAACCGCTGCATCGCCCGCTCGGCCAGTTCGTGCCGCCAGCTGCCGAGCGCATGCAGCACGAAACTGGTCAGGAACAGCAGGCCGAACGCCAGCGCCAGCGAGCGCTCGTAGAGCTTCAGCCAGAGCCCGCCGGCACGCACCGGCCACGGCGTGGTACCCGGCGCGATGGTCTCGTGCTCCTCGTCCGGCGGCAGCGGCCGCGATTCGGCCGAACCCCACTGGCGCAGCTTCACCGTGAGCAGCACATACATGCCCATCTGCAGGAATTCGCTTTCCCAGTTCTCGAACAAGGCACCGATGAAATGACCGCTGTGCAGGTACTCCCAGAACATCAGCGGCGCCAGGCCCTGCTGGCGCAGTTCGTCGTTGTAGGCGAGATGGCCGCTGAGCGCCTGGCCGCCGATGAACAGCAGGGTCAGGCCCAACAACACCAGCGACAAGCCGTTGCGTTTAAAGAACATGCGTGGACGTCTCCTCCTGCACCGCCCCAGTGGCGGTCGCCTTGGTCGGCGGCGACTATGCCCAGGGCCAAGGAAAGGCCGGATGAAGAAGAAGCTGTTGCGTCGCGCGCATCGGATGCGCCGGATGCCGCAGCGTCGCGGCGACACTACCGGCCGTGCACTGTGCCGGCGCGCGCGGGTCTTCACTTCGGCTTGTCCACCCCACGCACTAAGGTGCGGGCGTGCGCACTGCGAGAAACCGATGAGACGCTTCGTGCAGGCTTTCAGCATCGAGGACGACCTGCCCGCGCGGCTGGAGCCGCCGCTACGCCAGGCCCTTGCGGCTTACCCGGACCACTACAACCTGGGCAAGGGCGACGTCGCGTCCGCGATCCTGTGCCACGACGGCACGGCGCAAGTGCAGCGCCTGCAATGGGGCATCGTGCCGCGCTGGTCGAAGACACCGGATACGCCGTACACCACCGTCACCGCGCGGCTGGAACGCGCCGCGCGCAGCCGTATCTTCGCCGCGCCGTGGAAGAGCCAGCACTGCGTGATTCCGCTGTCCGGGTACTACAAGTGGGACCGCAGCCGCAAACCGGCGCAGCCCTATTACATTCACCATGCGCAAGGCGAGGTGCTGCTGGCGGCGGGGCTGTGGGAACGTTGGGACCGCGGCGAACCGGCGCTGCTCAGCTTCAGCGTGCTGACCCATGCCAACGCCGCGATTCCGGCGCCGCTGACCGCGGACGGACCGATCTTTCTGAGCGGCGACCGCTGGCGCAGCTGGCTGCGCGGGCCGCGGCTGTTTCCCACCGCGTTCCTGGCACGCGCGCCGCAACCGCCACTGCTGGCCTACCCGGTGTCGTCGGCCTACCAGCGCCGCGAGCGCAACGACTACACCTTGCTGGAGCCGGTGGATGCCGATGCACCAGGGTTTGGCGATGATGCCGAAGTGGACGAGGAAGCAGACGACGAAGGCGAGTGATACGTGCACCAGCGCGGTCGCGCCACGCGCGCGACCGTCACCAGTCGAAACCGGCGACGAACATCTTCTGGTCGGTCGGGCCGCGATCGCAGCCGGCCGAGGCGACCACATGGCCGGCTTCCAGCTTGCCGCCGATCGCGCTTACGGCCTGCGCCTCGCGGACGCAATCCGGCCCCACGCTGCCGCGCAGCGGCGGTCGCGGATCCGGGCGGATATGCTCGACCAGCACGATGCGGCTGCCGCGATCGAACGGCTCGATGCGCAGCTTGCCGTCACGGTCTGGACTGAATCCGCATGGCGCCGGAATCGCCAGCGCCAGCAGTTCGGTCTTGCCGCGCAGCAGTGCGCACAGGCCGCCGCGTTCGCCCAACTGCACGTCGCCACCGGCGAACACGGCCTGGGTAAGCAGCGGCGCGACAGCGGATGCGGGTGTGTCCTGCGCAGCGGCGACGGAACTCGACGCGGCGAGTACGGCAGCGAGCACGGCACGAAGATGTATCAGGCGAATTCTTGCTTGAACAGGTGCGGCGCAGTGTGGCAGATGCGGCCGCGGAGCCGCCACGCCAGCGCAGCTGGATCGCACAACGCGCGTGGGGCCGCACGAGCACCGCTGCAGCAGTTCCTGCAATACGCTCGGACTGGCCTCGCGCAAAACCCATGTAGGAGCGGCTTCAGCCGCGACAGACTCCATCGACAACACCGCGTCGCAACTGAAGTCGCTCCCACATGTGGCGTCGCCTTGATCGGGTCGCGCTGAATCGCGTCGCATCGCATCGCTCGCGGCGTGGTACGACATCACCGCTGCCGCCGACCGCGGCCGGCACAAAAACAAAGACGTCGATGCACTGAGGCATCGGCGTCGTCATCGGCAATGGCGTCCGTTACGGACGCCGTGGCGCTGGCTCAGAACTCTTCCCACTCCGAGCTTTCCACCAACGCGCCGCCAGGCTTGCTGCGCACCAGCGGACGTGCGGCCGCTGCCGGCGCTTTCTTGACCGGCGCGCGTGCGGCGGCGACCGGACGGACCGCGGCCTGGGCCACCACCGGCCTGGGCGCGACCGCCGCCACCGGCCTGGCGGCGCCGGCAAGGCGGAACACCGCCACCGCGCGAGTCAGGTCCGAGGCCTGGTCTTCCATGCTCTTCGCCGCTGCAGTGGCTTCCTCCACCAGCGCCGCATTCTGCTGCGTGGTCTCGTCCAGCTGCATCACCGTCTTGCTGACCTGCTCGATGCCCGAGCTCTGCTCGGCGCTGGCCGCGGAGATCTCGGCCATGATGTCGGTGACCCGCTTCACCGAGGTCACCACCTCGGCCATGGTGGTGCCGGCGCGCGCGACCAGGGTCGAGCCCTGCTCCACTTCCTGCACCGAGTCGGAGATCAGGGTCTTGATCTCCTTGGCCGCCGCCGCCGAACGCTGCGCCAGCGAGCGCACTTCCGAGGCGACCACGGCGAAGCCGCGGCCCTGCTCGCCGGCGCGCGCGGCTTCCACCGCGGCGTTCAACGCCAGGATGTTGGTCTGGAAGGCGATGCCGTCGATGACGCCGATGATGTCGGCGATGCGCGCGGAGGCCGCGCTGATCGACGCCATCGTGGTGACCACGTCCTCGACCACGCGGCCGCCGCTCTCGGCCACTTCGCCGGCGCCGAGCACCAGCTGGTTGGCCTGGCGCGCGCTGTCGGCGTTCTGCTTGACCGTGGAGGTCAGCTCTTCCATCGACGCGGCGGTTTCTTCCAGGCTCGCCGCCTGCTGCTCGGTGCGCACCGACAGGTCGCTGTTGCCGCTGGCGATCTCGCCGGCCGCGGTGTTGATCGACTCGGCCGAACGCTGGATGCCCTGCACGATCGTGGTCAGCTGTTCGGCGGTGCGGTTGGCAGCATCGGCCAGCTGCCCGAAGGCGCCCTCGTAGCGCACGTCCACGCGCTGCGACAGATCGCCGTCGGCGATCGCGCCCATGATCCGGCCCACGTCGGCCAGGCCGCTTTCGGCCTGCCGCATCAGCCGGTTCAGCGCTTCCACCATTTCCTTGAACGCGAACTGGTAGCGCGCTTCGTCGCCGCGTGCGGAGAAATCGCCGCGCGCCGCCGCGTCGGCCATGCGCGCGATGTCGCCGTTGATCGCCGACAGGTTGCTCTTCACCGCATCCAGCGCTTCGTGCAGCGCGGCGCGCTGGCCCGGCAGGCGGCGCATGTCGCGGCGCAGGTCGCCGCGACCGTACTCGCCCATGATCGCCATCGCCTCGATGATCGCGTCCAGGTGTTCGAACAGCGCGGTGTTCATGCCGCGCGCCAGGGTGCCGTAATCGCCGGGGAAATCCTCCGGCATGCGGTGGCTGATGTCGTCGCCCTGCTGCAACTGCACCAGGGTCTGCATCTCGCCGTTGAAGCGCTGCAGCTGGGTCTGCATCTGCTGCATGCTGGTCATCAGCTGCCCGGTCTCGTCGCGCGACTCCACCTTGATCGTGTTGTCGAAACGGCCCGAGGCGATGGCCTCGGCGGTGCGCGTGGCCGCGCGCAGCGGGGTGACGATAGCGCTGGCGATCAGCCAGCACAGCCCGACCACCAGGCCGACCAGGGCGGCGCCGATGATGGTCAGGATCTTGGTGAAGCCCAGCGCCTCGACCTGGATGTCCTCCGCGTACACGCCCATCACCAGCACCCAGTTCCATTGCGGGTACAGCTTGGCGTAACTGATCTTCGGCAGCTGCTCTTTCTTGCCCGGCTTGGGCGCGCTGTAGTAGCTGAAGCCGTCGCCGCTGGTCACCGCGGTGCGGATGTCGCGGTATACGTATTCGCCGGCATCGCTCTTGTAGTCGCTCATGTCGGTGCCGACCTTGCGCTTGGGATGCATCAGGATGCGCATCTGCGGGTCGAGCATGAAGAAATAGTCCACGCCGCCGTTGGTCTTCATGTCGGCCAGCGCCGACTTGGCTGCGTCCTGGGCCTGCGCCTCGGTGAGTTCGCCGCGCTTGGCCTTTTCGGCATAGTGCTCGATGACGCTCATGCCCATGTCGATCTGGGTCTTCACGGTCTGCTTGCGCGCATCCACCAGGTCCAGGTATTGCAGCCGCGCGGCGGCGACCGCGAGCAGGATCACGCCGATGGCGAGCAGGGTGCACAGCACGACGAACTTGCGCGTCATCGGCAGATTGGCGATGCGGCGACGCAGGAAATGGACGGGATTCATGGCGATCCTGAGCGATATCGATGATGTATGTCTGCTGATATCGGCCGCAGTCGTTTCAAACTTGACGCTTGCCCGCACCGCAAGCTGAAGGTGTTGTGATCGGATACGCGGTTTGCGTTGCGGCAACGGTGAAGATCTGCCTTTCGGACCGAGGCGACGCCGGGCTGCAATCCCCTTTCAGGCAACCGATGCGACGCGCTGACGCTGCGCCACGTCTTCGCCGGCATCGCCCTGCCAGACCAGGCGATGGAAATCGAAGCCGGACTGCAGGCGCGGCTTCACCACGTTGAAGTAGGGCGAGACGTCGAAGTCGCGCGGCAGGTACAGACTGTGATGACGGTTGTGCAGGATCTCCGCATCCTGCGCGTGGGGCATCGGCACGCTGCCGATCTCCGGCAGGATCGGATAGCGGATCGCGCCAAAGGCCTGCGCCAGCAGCGTCGAGCAGATCGCCTTGGTCGGTTCGCCGCTGCCCAGTTCCAGGAAGCGGCGCTTCACCGACGACGGCAGTGGCGGGGTGCGGATCAGATAGCGCGCCAGGTCGAGGATGTTCTTCAGGTCGTAGCTGTTGCCGACGCGGCTGACCATGTAGTCGACCACCGCGTCGATCTCCTCGGCGCCCAGCCCCACCGGACGGCAGATGCGCGTGTGTAGCCCGGCGAATTCGCTCAGGCCGATCAGGCGCACGCCGACGTTGATGTCCACGTCGCAGAATGTCGGCGCGTCCGCGTCGGCGGCCGTTCCCAGGTGATCGCCGATGTACAGCGCGGCGTGCGACCAGGTGGACTGGCTGAGGTACTTGATCGCGGTGGAGAAGCGGCTGTTGCCCTCGACCAGCAGCACGTCGCCCTTGCGCAAGGTCGCCTGCAGCAGCTGCGGCGGACTGGTCGGCAATTCCGAGCGGTGCCGGCGCGGCTTGGACAGGAACTTGGCCAGGTGACGACCCAGCAGGCGTGGCAAGGACAGCATGCGCGTTCCCTCATGGACAGCCCGATCCGGGCGGCGAAAGCGACTTCGCTTCTCCATGATGGCGGCGCTGCTGGGGAATTCTTGAGTGCTGGGCGGCCGGCAGCGCGTCCTTCCTGCGGATAAGGGTACGGGTGCCGCCTCGTGCACCAACTCCGCGAGACGCTTTCGCGCCGTACCCTCACCCCAACCCCTCTCCCGAGGGGAGAGGGGCTATGACTCCTCCCTTCTCCCATCGGGACCATGGCCCCCTTTTCGGGGGAAGGTGCCCCGCAGGGGCGGATGAGGGTACGGGCGAAGCCTCGCGCCCCCAAACTCCGCGAGACGCTTCGCGCCGTACCCTCTCCCCAACCCCTCTCCCGGGGGGAGAGGGACTCTACGCGCCGTCAGTCGCCGCGGCCGACCACCAGTCGCACTTCGACGCGGCGGTTCGGCAGCAGGCATTCCAGCAAGGCCGCACGCGGGGTCACCCCGGCGCACTGCTGCACCTGCTGGCTGTCGCCACGGTATTCATAGCGGATGCGGTCGGCGGCGACGCCGCGGCCGATCAGCAGTTCGCGCACGGTGCGCGCGCGGCGCTCGGACAGGCCCTGGTTGTAGTCGTGGCCGCGGCCGTCCATGCGGTCGGCATGGCCGACCAGCTCCACCTTCTGCAAGGTCAGCTTCTCTTCGGCGATGCGCGCCAGCGCGCGATCCAGGCTTTCCAGCGAATGGGTGCGGATGTCCTTGTAGCCGTCGCGGTCGAACTCGAACAGCACGTTGGCCACCAGCGGGATCGGCGCCGCCGCCGGCGTGTCCGGCCGCTCCGGTCCGCCGCACTGCCGTGCCAGCGCCTCGGCGTCGTTGACCAGGTCTTCGGCGATCTGGATGTACGGCTTGGAATGGCGCCATTGCTGCTGGTTGAACTCGTTGCCGGCGTGCACCAGCTCGACCTCGCCGCAGGCCGCGGCCTGCTGCGCGCAGCTGAAACCGGCAGTGCCGTGCAGCGCGCGCAGGCGCTGCCACAGGTCGTCGCGCAGGTACTTGGCGTCGTTGACCAACGGCGTCTCGGTCGGGATCGTCGTGGCGCCCTGCTCCATCAGCTGCACCAGTTTCTCCGACTCGCTGAGTGCGCCTTGCGGGAACGCGCTGCGGTCGTTGCGGGTGTATTCGTGGAAGGACACGTCGAGCCAGCATTGCGCCTTGGACAGGGCGTAGTCGCGCACCGGGCGGCCGCCGTCGTTGAGCGCCTGGATGCGGTCCTGCACGGATTGGTAGCCGTGCAGGTCGGCGGCGATGGCCTCGTCGCTGATGCGTTGCTGCTGCGGCAGCAACTGGGTTTGCGCGTTGCCGGCGGCACAGGCGCCGAGCAGCAGGGCGGCGGCGACGGTGCGGGACAGGACGAAGCGGGAGTGGGTCGTGGTCATCATGGATTCCTCAGCGCGCCGGGTCGCGGTAACGGACCGGATCCCGGCGGAACAGGTCTTCGTCGAATTTGAAGCGCAGGCGCAGGAACACGCCCTGCTGGGTGTACTCGTAACCGGACAGGTCGCGGTCGGCGGTGTAGCCGGACCAGTTGTAGCCTGCCGACAGCCACAGGTTCTGGCGCAGCAGCCGGCCCACTTCCATGCCATAGGCGTATTGGTTGGAACCGCTCTGGCCACGGAAGGTGGAGCCGAGCACGCCGATGTCCCAGTTCTCGGTGATGTCGTAGACCACCCGCCCGGATACCAGCACCGCATGGAAGCGGCTGTCCACGCGGCCGCCGTCGGCATAGGCGAAACGGTCCTGCTGCCACTTGCCGGCCACATGCGCGGTCAGCCACCACGGCCGCGACGGATGCCAGTCGGCATGGGTCGAGACGATGTGCGCACGGCTGCTGATGTCCTGACTGCTGCCGTCCACCACCTGCCCGTCGAGCAGGGTCAGCCCACTCTCGTCGCGCTCCAGCTTGTACTCGTAGCGGGCCAGCGCGTTGATCCGGTTGGTGTCGGTATCGCGGTAGGCCACACCCAGCTGGAAGCGGTTCTGCAACACGTCGCCGCGCGCGGCGTAGTCGGTCTGCAGCAGGTAGTTGCGGCCGAGCAGGGTCCAGTCGCGGCTGAGCTTGCGCGCCAGCATGAACTGCACCAGCGTGGTGTCGAAGGCCTCGTCGGTCGCGGTCTGGGCGACGTCGCCGCTGATGCGGTATTCCACCCGCACCGAGCCGCGCCACAGCGGGTTGACGCCGTAGTCCAGCGCCAGCGCCAGGCCGGTGGCATCGCCGGTGTTGCCGTCGTACACCTTGACGTGTTCGGCCGAGCTGCTCAGGCGCACGCCCTCGCGCACGTCCCAGGTGTTGCGGATGCCGGAGGCGGCCTGCACGTCGCGGCCGCTGATCGCATCGCGCATGCGGTACTCGGAGAACGCCTGGGTGTCGCGCACGTAGCTGCTGTCGATACCGAACACCAGCGCATCGGCCTCGCGGTCGGTAGTGGTGATGCCGTAGGCGCTGGTCAGGCCGGTCTGCTTCTCGTAGCGGCCGTACAGGCGGCTGCGCTCCAGCACCTGGTAATCGACGCCGGCGGCGATGCGGTTGCGGTCTTCACCGGACACGCTCTGCTCGTACTCGGCACCCAGCGACAGTTTCGCGCCGACGCGGTAGCCGGCGCCGATGCGGGCGCTGTCCGATTCCAGGCGGGTGCCGATCGGCAGGTCGCTGGCGGTGCCGGTGACGGCGCTGCTGGAGCCGATCACCGGCAGGCCGGTCAGCGGATCCAGCGGCTGCTGGCCGTAGCCGAGCGCGCCGCCGCCGGAGCCGGTGGCGAAGCCGCCGGTCAAGCCGCCGGTGTTGCCGTAGCCCAGGCCCGAGGACCACGGCGAGTACGCGCCGACGGTCTCGCGGATCGAACGCACACCGAAGTCCAGGGTGAGCTTTTCGGTGGCGCCGACGCGCACGCCGGCGCCGCCGGCATCGCGCTTGCCGCCGTCCGGATTGCGGTCCTCGCTGCGCAGGCCTTCGGCATACAGGTCCACGCGCTCGGTCAGGTGATAGTCGACCTTGGCGTTGTACTCGCCGCGCCCGCCGAACAGCGGCGAGGCCGGGTTGTTGAACGCCGGATCGGTGCGCGCGGCGAACAGGTTGGCGTCGAGCTTGTCGCCGTCGTGGCCGAACTCCACGCGCCAGGCATCGCCTTCGACGCGGCCGCTGAGGTCCTGCAGGCCCGGGGTGGCGACCTGGTTGATCGAGTTGGTATTGATCTCGCTCTGGGTGCGCGCGAACTCCACCGCCATCGCGGTATTCGGGCCGAAACGGTAGCCGGCGTTGACGCTGCCCATGCGGAATTCGGCGAACGGGTTGCGGTCGTCCACCACCGCGCCGCCGACTTCCAGCGCATCGGTCAGCCGCAGCTGGCCGTCGGCGCCATAGACCCAGAAGCGCTCGGTGCCCTGGTCGAGTTCGTAGGTGATGCGCAGCGACACCGGATTGAGGTCGCTGTCGAACGTGGCCAGGAACTGGTTGAGCAGGATGCGCCCCGAGAACGGCTCGAAGCTGTAGTCCACCAACCGCGCCAGCGGCTGCACCGAGACGATCCGCGAGGGCTGGTTGCGGTCGCGCACGACCACTTCCACCCGCTCGCTGCCTTCCAGCACCGCGTTGTTGCGCAGTGCGTACGGGCCGCTGCCCTGGCTGGCGAATTCTTCGATCACCTGGCGCAGCGAGTCCTGGATGGCGAACACGTTGGAGCGCACGCGTGCGTTCTCGTAGTGCCAGCCCAGGCCGGTCGCGGTGCGGTTGTAGGTGCCGAGGCTGCGCTGCGGCATGCTGCTGCGCGCGCCGATGCCGGTCGCGGTGGCCAGCGTGTCGCCGGTCTGGAAATCGCCATACAGCAGATAGCTGCGGCGGTTGTCCACGCGCACGTACAGGCGCTCGGCCGAACGCGCGTCGAAGCCGCGCAGCGAGGAGTCGCCGTACACCGGATAGAACTCTTCCGGCTGGATGTCGCGCAGCAGGCGGCCGCGCACCTCCTTGTCCGAATCGTAGGCGGCGGTGAGCAGGTATTCGCCCTTGATCCGGCCCTTGACGAAGAACGCGGTGCGCGCGGCGGCGTTGGCCTTGCCGTTGTTGAACTGCTTTTCCCAGCGGCGGATGTCGCGTTCGAACACGTCGTCGTGGTCGACCGGGGCGATCAGCCCGCTGTTGTCGCGGCGGCCGAAGTTGACCACGCCCTCGATCAGGCCGGTGGCGATCATCTCGCGCATTTCCGGCACGAAGCCGATCGTGCCTTCGGCGCTGTGACCGCCGGCGGTGACCCGCAGCACCACGTCCTGCGGCTGGTCCGGCGCGAGCAGGTCGAACTCGGCCACGCCGTCGCGCACCGGCAGCTGCACGCCCGGGGTGACCTTGTCGGCATCGGCCGCGCCCGGCCCCAGTTCGTCGGTGCGCGAGCCCGGCAGCAGGATGCGGCCGCCGGTGTGTTCGACGGTGGCGAAGGTTTCGCCCTGCAACGGCTTGCCGGCGTCGTCGAGCAGGCGCACGGTCACGTGCACCGGCGTCTGGCCGTCGGCCGGCGCGCCATCGCGGTCGACCTCCACCTGCACCTGGTCCATGCCCTGCGCGGCATGCGCGTCGAGCGTGCCGCGCGGCGCCAGCGTCTGCGCGGCGGCATCGGCGCTGCTCGGCGTGCGCGGGTACAGCGTGCCGGCCTCGCCCAGCACCGGCGTGAAGCGGCTGCTGCCGACGGTCTGCTGGGCCAGCGCCGGCAACGCGGCCAGGGCGCAGGCGAGCAGGGTCAGCCGCGGCAGGCGGCGCGTCGTGACGGGCCGGCTCATGGTTGCACCTCCGCAGGAACGGTGACATCGGGCGGTGGGGTGCCGCGTGGCTTGACGATCGGCGCTTGCGCCGGGCTGTCGGTGCCCTGCTGCGGCGCGCGCAGCGGCTTGCTGCTGAAGCGCAGCGGCGCGTGGCCGGTTTCGGTTTCCGGCGCGCGCACTTCGCCTTGCGTGCGACGCGCCTTGACCTGCTCGATCACCGGGTTGGAACAGCTGCCCTCGACGAAGTCGGCGCGATGCAGCTCGCCGTTCTTGAGATCGATGAACAGGCTGTCGGCATCGCCGAGGTTGCGGTTGCTGCTGGTGGTCAGGCGCGAGCCGACCGGCAGCGTGCTGGCATCGACCTTCAGCGTGTGGCTCTGCGGCGGCAGGCCGCAGTAGCTGTACTTGCCTTCCGAATCGCTGATCACCCAGGTGCCGTCCTCGAAGTACAAACGCACGCCGGGAATGCCGAGCTCTTCGCGGTCCTGCACGTGGTTGACGTTGCAATCCACGAACACCTTGCCGAGCACGCAGCCCTCCTCGGTGAACACGCCGCCGCTGACGCGCACGCGGTACTGCGCCTGGTTGGACGGCAACGAGCCGGAACGCGGTTGCAGCGAGACCGGATCGATACAGCCGCCGGCGATCGAGCAGCCGTGCGCCTGTGCGCGGTTGATGCCGTCGCCCTGCTGCGCGCCGACGCCGATACGCACCCGGTAGGTCAGCGCGATCTGCTGGCCGACCTGGATCGGACCGGTGGCGAAGCCCAGGGTCGGACCCGGCTTGCCCAGCGGCGCGGCCACGGCCACGCCGTTGGCGCGCGCGGTGCCGTCGATGTAGGTGAAGCCGCGCGGCAGGCGATCGACCACGTTCACCGTCTGCAGCGGGCTGCCGGCGGTCTGGCGGATGGTGATGGTGTATTGCACGGTATCGCCCACTTCGGCGGTCTGGCGGTCGCCGGTCTTGGTGATGGCCAGGCCGGTGGCCACCGCGGTGTCCAGCGGAATGTGGTTGTGCACGATGCCGGCGGTGGCCGACCCGGCGAACAGCCGCAGGTAGTACTGGGTCGCGGTGCCGACCGGACCGGTCGGCGCCAGCGCGTTGGGCTGCACCTGGTAGTTGCTGCCCACCGCGCCGGGCGGCGACAGCGAACTGCCTTCGGCCGGGATCAGCGTGGAGACGAAGACGTAGCCGCCCGGCGGGGTCACCGTCAGCTGGAATTCGCAGCGCGCCGGCGCCGCCGGGCCGAACAGGAACTGGTAATAGCCGTCGTTGCCGACGGTCATCGACACCGCGTTGCCGTCGATGCGGTAGCCGCCGGCCGCGGTGTTGAGCAGGCTGGTGGCCGGGTCGTAGCCGGCGCAGACGCCGACCGGGGCCAGGGTGACGATCGCACCGGGCACCGGGTCGCGGGTGACCGCGTCGTAGACCACGCCCGACGGATCCACCGGCAGGCTCTGCTGCGGCAGGTTCTCGCCGGCCTTGAGCACCACTTCCAACTGGCTGATGCCGCCGTCGCTGACCCGGCACGAGCTGTTGCTGCCGTTGCTGATCGCTGCGTCGGCCGCGCATGGGGCGGCGGCGCCGGAAGCGGTCTCGCCGCTGACCGGGAACGCCCAGATGATCCCGGAGCTCGGATCGCGGAAGCGGATGTGCCACTTCTGCCCGGGGATCACGTCGCCGAAGCGGTAGCTGCCGTCGGCGGCGCTGAGCGCGGTCTTGACCACCTGGCCGCTGGTCGGATCGACCAGTTCGACGATCCAGTTCTGCAGGCGGCGATCGCCGCCGTCGAGCAGGGTGTCGTCGTTGCCGACGTCGAACCACACCGTGCCCGACACCGAGGCCGCCAACTGCACCTGGGTCGGCACGCGGCAGGCGTTCTGGGTGATCGCCGGATCGCACACCGGCAGCTGGGTCACGTCGCCCTCGAACGCACCGCGTTCGGCCGGCGTCGGGCTGTGCGTGGCGTCTTCGCCGCCGCCCTGCACCAGCACCGCGTTGTTGACCGGAGTGCCGGTCGCCGCCGCGGCACCGACCGCGACCTGCACCTTGATGCGGTCGCTGGCGGTCTGTGCGGGCGCGATGGTGGCACTGGCGTCGCAACTGAAGCGATCGCCGCCGACCGCGCCGGTGCAAGTCCAGCCGTTGCCGGTGGGCAGCGCCGCCAGGGTCACGCCCGGCGGCAGGCGGTCCTGCACCTGGTACACGCCGGCGGTCGGACGCGGGCCGATGTTACGCACGCTGATCGTGTAGCTGGCGGTGTTGTTGACGGTGAACTTGACCGGGTCGGCGAGCTTGCTGACGACCAGGTCCGGGGTGTTGGCGATCTCGCCGAAGTTGTTGTCGATCGACTGCGCGCCCGGAGCCAGAACCACCGCGGAAATCGCCGACGGCACGGTCTCGCGCGGGGTCGCCACGCCGCGCGTGGCGCCGCCGACGGTACCGGCCGTGGTGATGCCGTTGCGGGTGTCGGCCGGCTGATCGGGTTCGGTCACGGTGTAGGTGCCCGGACGCAGGTTCTCGAAGCGGTAGTGGCCCTGCGCGTCGGTCTGCACGCTCAGCTGCACCGCGGCGCCGAGGTCGTCGGTGCCGGTCAGCACCACGCGCACGTTGGCGATGCCCGACTCGTCGCTGCCGACCACGCCGTTGTCGTCGTTGTCGTAGTACACGCGGCCGGACAGCGAGGCCGCCGCCACTTCGCCGAAGTCGTAGTGCTGGCCCTGCTGGTTGGCGCCGAGCACGATGGTGGCGATCGCCGACGGCGTGGTGGTCACGCCGGTGGCGGTGCCGCCCTTGTCGCCGGGCACGGTCTTGCCGTTGAGGGTGCCGGTCGGCTGGGTCGGCTCGGTCACCGTGTAGGTGCCCGGCAGCAGGCCGATGAAGCTGTAGTTGCCGGTCGCATCGGTCTTGGTGGTCAGGTTGACCGCCTGGCCGTTCTGGTCGGTACCGGTCAGCACCAGCTCCACGTCGGCCAGCCCGGTCTCGGCCGGATCGATCACGCCGTCGTTGTCGTCGTCGCGCCACACCCGTCCCTGGATCGCGCTGCCGCTGGGGTTCTCGCCGAAGTTGAACTCGGTGCCGTCCAGGCCTGCGCCCAGTTGGATCTGCGAGATACGGTCGGTGCTGGCCGCATCCGGGCCGCCGGGGGCGACTACCGCGGTGCCGGGCACGCAGGTGGCCGCCGCGCACGCCGCGCCGCCGATCTGGCCGGGATTGATCGCGCTGGGACGGTTGCTGTACTGGCCGCTCGGCAGCGGCTCGCGCACGCTGTAGGTGAGCGTCGGATCCAGGTCGTCGAAGCGATAGGCGCCGTTGCCGTCGGTGCTGGTGGTGGCCAGCACGGCGCCGGTGGTGGCGTCGAGCAGTTCCACGGTGGCACCGGCGATCGCCGGATCGCCGCCGTCGCGCACGTTGTTGAAGTTCAGGTCCACGTAGACCCGGCCGGACAGGCTCGGACGACGCACTTCCGGGAAGTCGTAGCGCACCGCCGCGTCGGTCGCGCCGACCGGGATGGTGGTGTAGCTGGAGTTGGGACTGCCGGCGGCATAGGTGCCGCCCAGCGACGGCGCGCTGGCACCGGCGGCCGGCGGGTCCACCGGGCCATTGCGATAGCCGGTGGGCTGGGTCTGGGTCAGCGTGTAGCCGCCCGCGCCGGCTGCCGACAGGTTGTCGAAGCTGTAGCTGCCGTCGGACGCGGTGGTGGTGCTGCGGTTGACCGCATTGCCATAGGCGTCGGTGCCGCTCAGCACGATGGTCACGCCGGCGATGCCGGGTTCGCCGTTCTGGCGCACGCCGCCGTTGCCGCCCGCGCGGTCGCGGTCCTCGAACACGGTACCGGCCAGCGACGCCCGGGTGACCAGGATCGGCACGGTGGACGTGTTGTTCGGCGGGACGCGATCGACCTGCTCGGTGGTGATGGTCGCGGTGTTGTTGATCGCCGACGCGCCCGGATAGGTATCCCAGCGCACCGGCACCACGATGCGCAGCTTGCCGCTGACGGTGACGTCGCCGAGGTTGCAGGTCAGCGTGGCCGAGGCCTGGGTGCAGCTGCCGGTGCCGTTGGGCACTTCGCCGCCGCCGCCGCCCGGGATCGGGCCCTTCTTCTGCCAGGTCACCTGGCCGACGACCACCAGCCCGGCGGGCAGCGTGTCGCTGACCACGGTGCCGGTGCCGTTGAGCGGGCTGCTGCCGCTGCGGTCGCGCGACAGGCTCGCGCCGGGACCGTTGTTGACGCCGTCGATGACGTAGAAGAACGGCTGGCGCAGGCCCACCGAGGTGGCGTTGGCCGGCAGCGCCGCATCCGGATCGGCATCGGGCGCGGTGGTGACCACGTGCTTGCTCACGCCCACGTCGGCGGACGCACGGATCGTGGTTTCCTGGCTGGCGCCGTTGTTGGCGGTGTTGCTGTCGGTCTCGGCGGACGTGGCCTGGGCCAGGTTGCTGACCGTATCGCCGGCCGCGCCAGGCGGGGTGTCGTAGCGATAGCGCAGGTACAGCGTGCTGGTCTGGCCGGACGCGACCACGCCGGCGACGTTGTTGCTGAAGCCGATGCCGGGCATCAGGCAGTTCAGCACCTGCACCGCGCCCACGGTCGGGTTGCTGCCGGAGGTCACCGAACAGGCGGCCGGATCGAAGGTGCCGGTAGGCGTGGCCGAGGCGCCGATGAAGGTGACGGTGCGGCCGGACGGCGGAGTGAAAGTGTCGGCCAGGCGCACGTCGGTGGCGACCGACGGGCCGTTGTTGCGGATGGTGATGCGGTAGGTGATCAGGTTCGCCGCGGCATTGGTCGCGTCGAAGCCGAGCGGGTCCACGCCGCCGGTGAAGCCGGTGTCCACCTTGTTGGTGATCAGGTCGACCTGGCCGGCCTCGAACGGCAGCTGCGCGCTCTTGCTGTCGTCGCTGGTGTCGGTGTTGAAGTCATAGGTGTTGCCGTCGCCGTCGGTGCCGGCAGTGGCATCGCCGTTGCCGTCGCCATCGAGGTCCACCACGAAGTCGGCGGTGTTGTCGAACTGGCGGCCGGTGTTGCCGCTGTTGACGTTGGGCCGGATCACCACCTGCAGGGTTTCGGTCTGCTCGTTGGTGAGCGAGGGCAGCGCCGGGCACTGCACGGTGACCTGCGCCGGCGCGCCGGTCGGATTGGCGTAGGAGCTGCCGCCGGCGTCGACGGTGACCGTCACCCCGGCGCCAGCGGTGGCGGTACAGGCCTGGGTGCCGGCGCCGGTGCGCTGCGCGGACACCAGCACGAAGCCCGAATCGTTGGCCGGCAGGGTGAACACGTCGCGCAGGATCACCCCGGGCACCGTCGACGGGCCGCGGTTGATGTAGGACATCACGTAGGTGGTGTTGACGCCGGCGCGGCCGGGCGTGCCCGAGGAAATGGTCTTGGCGGTGGTGGCGACGTTGGCCACGCGCGCGATGCGGATCCAGTCCGAGGCCTGGTTGTTGTTGCCGTTGAGTTCGCCCACCGAACCGGCCACGGCCGCATCGATGCCGACGCCGGCGGTGTTGCAGAACGCGCCGCTGGTGGCGGTGCCGCCGCAGGTGCCGGCAGGCTGGTTGAAGCTGTCGAACAGCGCGCGCTTGACCTGGATGACGATCTGCGCGGTGGCGCCGTTGGCCAGCGCGGTGGTGCCGGAGCGGCAGACCACCGAGGCGCCGTTGATGGCGCAGTTCCAGCCGGCCGGGGTGGTGGTCACAGTGATCTGGGTGCGGCCGTTGACGAAGCCGGGCACGGTGTCGTTGACCACCACGCCGGTGGTGCTGTCCGGGCCGTTGTTGGCCACGGTCAGGGTGTAGCTGAGCGTGTCCTGGTTGGCCGCCAGCACGTTGTCGGCGGCGCCGGCGCCATTGGTCTGCTTGGCGATGGACAGGTCGGCGCGCTCGTCGGTGGTGCGGGTGCCCGCACCCGAGCAGTCGTTGCCGGTTTCCGGGTCGCGGTCGATGCCGTTGCCGGTCAGCGGCTCGATCGAGCCGCCGGAGCCGCCGGTACAGGCGTTGTTGAGCAGGTTGGCCGAGGAGCTGCGCGCACGCGTCAGCAGCTGCAGCGTCGGCGCCTGCGCGCCCACTGCCAGCGGCAGCGAACCGGCGCCGAGGTCGCAGGTCACGTGCTGCACGCTGGAGCCGCTGTAGGCCTGGTCCACGCTGCAGGTCCATGCGCCACTGGCGAACGCCACGCCCGGCTGCGCCACGCTGCCGTCCGGCTGCAACAGCTCTTCGCCGGTCGCCAGCGTATCCACCGTCTGCACCTGGCCGGTGGCCGGGCGCGGACCCATGTTGCGCACGACGATGCTGCTGGTCATGCGGCTGTCCAGATCGCTGCCGACGCCGCTCCATACCGGCACCAGCGCCGGGGTCTTGGTCTTCTGCAGCGACAGGTCGGCACCGTCGGCGAGCACGGTGAAGGTGGTGCTGCCGGTGTTGTCGGCGTTGTTCGCGTCCGGCGTGTCGGAACTGGCGGTGGCGCTGTTGGTGACGTCGCCGCTGCTGTTGGTGCCGGATGCCGGCACCGTGCTCTCGATGGTGAAATCGGCCACGGCGCCGACCGCCAGGCTGCCGTTCAACACGCAGGTGCGGGTGGCGTTGCCGTTGCTGTTGGTGCAGGTCCAGCCGGCCGGCACGGTGCCGCCGCTGGCCAGGAAGCCGGTGGGCAGGTTGTCCACGAAGCGCGGATTGACCGCGGCGCTCGGGCCCTGATTGCGCACCTGGATGTTAAAGGTGACCGGCTGGCCGGAGATCGCCGGCGAGGGGTTGACGCTCTTGCTCAGCGCCAGGTCGGCGCCGGCGGTGACCGTGGTGGTCACGCTGCCGGTGTTGTTGTCGGGCAACGGATCCGGCGTGGAGCCGGCCTGCACGCGTGCGGTATTGACGATGTTGCCGCTGGCCGCGGTGACGCGGGCGCGGAAGGTGAAGCTACTGCTGCCGCCGTTGGCCAGCGCGCCGGCGTGGGTGGCGGTCATGCTGCCGCTGTTGAAGGTCCAGCCGCTGCCGTTGAAGCTGTTGGCCACGTACTGCACCGCGGCCGGCAACGTGTCGACCACGGTGAAGCCGGCCGAGGCGCTGGGGCCGGCGTTGCGCACGGTGACGGTGTAGGTGACCTCGGCGCCGGCGACGACCGGATTCGGCGTGGCGGTCTTCTCCACGCTCAGGTCGCCCGCCGATTCCAGCGTGGTCGCTTCCAGGCGGCGATTGTTGGCCGCGTTGCTGTCGCCGGCGAAGAACGGATCGGCATCGGCCAGCGATGCGATCGGCGTGCTCGCCGCGGGCAAGCCGGTTTCCACGCCGATCGCGCCGCGGATCTCGATCGTGCCCGGGGCCAGGCCGACCGTGCTCACCGGCAACTGGAAGGTCACCGGCGCGCCGTTGGAAGAGAAGGTACCGACCAGCGTGCCGACCCGGCATTCGATGCGCTGCGCGTTGCCGGCGGCCACGCTGCAGGAGGACGGCAACGGCGAGCCCGCCTGGGCACCGGCGGGCAGGTCGAAGATCACCACCGCGTTGTTGACCGTATCGGCGGCACTGTTCTCGACGGTGACGCTGTAGACCACGCTGCCCCCGGCCGGCGTCGGATCGTAGCCGGTGTCGGACAGGTTGGTGATCTGCAGGTCCGCGGCCGCGGCCAGCGCAGGCGCGGCCGACAGCAGGACGGCCATCAGCAACCGCAAGCGTCGCCCCGACGACGCCGTGGTCCGGTGGTATTCGCAGGCGGCACGCGCCCACGCCCGCAGTGCAGCCGCACGGCTGCCGCGCATCAAATGATCCATGTGCCTCTCTCTCCCCAAGCATCCAAGCCGGACCCACGAACCGGCGCCCCAGGCCTAGGCCGTGCGGAGCGCGCTGACGATCGGGATCGGTATCCACCCCGAAAGCGCAGGCGAGGCCTGCCGGTGTGGTGGCGCGGATTCTGCGCAGAGGCGCGCAGGCAGTCAGTAGCAGCAGTTCGCGTTCGCTCTCACTTCCTCACGCGCACAGCGAGACGCAGAGCGCAATGGCAATGAGATGCGGCCCGTGACCGCCCTGTGACGGAAGCAGGCAAGCCGGCATGGCGGGCGAATCGCGGGGATCTGTCTACCGATCCGTCTACCGATCGGGTGGCATCGGCTCCGCGCGCGATGCGGATGCGGATGCGGATGCGGATGCGACGAAGACTAGGCGTTGTCGCCCAGCAGATAGCCCTGCCCGCGCACCGCACGCAGCGGCAGCGTCGCCGCGGTGGCCGCGGTCACCCGTGCGCGCAGGCGATGCACCAGCACCTCCAGGCGGTGCGGATCGAAATCCCACGGCGCGTCGGTGACCGCCGCGATCAGCGTGTCGCGATCGACCGGCGCGCCGCGTTGCGCGAACAGCGCCTTCAGCAGGCCGCGTTCGGCCTCGGTCAGCGCCAGCGTGCGCTGCGCTGGTGAGGACAGCGTCCAGCCGTCGTCGCTCAGGCGCCACTCCTGCGCCGGCACCGCCTCCGGCGGCGCGGCGGGCTGCAGGCGCCGACGCAGATTGGCCAGTGCGGCGATCAGCAGTTCCACATCCAGCGGCTTGACCAGGTAGATGTCCGCGCCCTGCAGCAGGCCGCGGGTCATGTCGGTGTTGGCGCCGCGACCGGTGAGCATCACGATGCCCGCCTGCGGCGCGATCTGCCGCAGGTAGCGCGCCACCGAATAACCGTCCTCGCCCGGCAGCCCGACATCCAGCACCACCAGATCGCAGACATGGCCGAGCAGATGCCGGTACAGCAGTTCGGCGCTGCCGAAGCCGAGCACCTGCGCGCCCTCGTGGCGCAGCTCATCGACGATGATCGCGCACAGTTCGGCGTCGTCCTCGACCACCGCGATCCGTACACCGTCCAGCACCAGACCCTGCGACGCGGTCATCGCCGGCCGCTCGCAAAAGGCGACGGCACGCGCGCGGCGTACGCCAGGTAGCGAACGCAGGCCACGCGGCTAGCCCTCCCCGCCATTCGCGCCAGCCAGCGCAGGCGGCTGCGCATGCTCGTGCGGGAAGCTCAGCACGAACGCGGCGCCGGTGCCGGTCTCGGCATCGATCCAGATCCGCGCGCCATGCCGCTGCATCAGCCCGTTCGCCATCGCCAGGCCCAGCCCGGTGCCTTGGCCGACCGGCTTGGTGGTGAAGAACGGCTCGAAGATCCTGTCGTGCAGATCGGCGGGAATGCCCGGACCGGTATCGCGGCACTGCAGCCAGGCTTCGCCGCCCACGCGCCGGCCCTGCAAGGTGACCGTGCCGCCGTGCTCCATCGCGTCGTCGGCATTGGCGACCAGGTTGAGCAGGATCAGCTCCAGCTGATGCCGGTCGAAATGCACCTGCAGCCCGGGCGGCACCTGGACATCGAGGGCGATGCCGGGCTTGAGCGCCTGCTTCAACAGCGGCTGCAGCGTCGCCACCAGTTCGCCGAGATCGAGCGCCTCGGCCTGGGTCTCGTCCTGGCGGCTGAAGCTGAGCAATTTCGCGCTGACCGCGGTGGCGCGCCTGGCCGCCGACTCGACGCCATCGAACGCCGCGCCGATCGCCTGCGCATCGCTGGCGCGGCGCCCCTGGCGCACGTAGCCCAGCACCAGGCTCAGCAGATGGTTGAAATCGTGGTTGAGGCCGGAGGCGAGTCGCGCTACCGCTTCCACCTTCTTCGCGTTCACCAGTTGCTCTTCGACCCGTTGCCGTTCGGCCACTTCGCGCTGCAGCGTGGCGTGCGCGGTGCCGAGCTGCTCTGCGCGCGCCTGCGCATCGCGCAGGCTCTGCCGCAACGCGGCCGACGTGCGGTCCAGCACCACCGCGATCAGCAGGAAGATGACGCCGCTGATGAGCGCATCGCCGATGACGTCCTGCGGCTCGCCATTGCTCAGGTCCAGGTTCGTTCCGAGCGCGAACGACAGCGCGACGACGGCGAACATCATCCACAACGCCGGCCGCCCCACCGCCAGCGCGGCGATCGCCATCGGCACCACCAGCACCGGTTGCTCGAAGCGTTGTCCACCGAAGCCGCTGGCGGCGTAGCTCGCCACGACCGAGATCGCGAACACGCACAGCGTCTGGTAGGCGGCCCAGCGGAAACGACCGAAACGGATCAGCACCACGCCCAGCAGCGCGACCGCGCTGAACAGCGCGCTCAACCCCAGGCTGGTCAGTTCGCCGGGGCGCCACGCAACCGGCACCGCGATCGCGCGATACAACCACGCAGCGACGGGCAAGGTCCCGAACAGCAGCAGCACCACCTGGAACATCGGCGCATTGCGCAGATCCACCGGATCGGCGACCGGCACGGCACGCAACCATCTAGCCGGGCCATGCAACAGCCGGTTGAATATCCCCTCTCCCCGCATCAGCACCGCCAACCGCTCCTCCCCGCGCACCCCTGCGCGAGCAGTATGCGACGATTGCGTCCCATACGCATCCTTCACGCGCTTGCGAACACGCGAGGCGCGCGCGCCAGGCTTTCGCCCCATTCGTGCCCATGACGTTCCGCACGCGCCACCGGCGCGGAAGTGCGCTGCAATCGCGGTCCTGCTGCAGGAGTCCGTTATGCGCTGTCGCCACCTTGTCCTGTGCGTACTGCTGAGCCTGAGCGGCGCCGCCTCTGCGGCCGACGACGACGCAGCCGCGGTGCGCACCGCCGATGCGCGCTACTGGCAGGCCTACAACGCCTGCGACATGCGTGCGATGGGCGAGTTGCTCACCGACGACGTGGAGTTCTACCACGACAAGACCGGCCTCACCGCCACTAAGCCGGCGGTCCTGCAATCCTTGCGCAACGGCCCCTGCGCCGACCCGGCGATGCACCTGCGCCGCGAAGCCGTGGCCGACAGCCTGCAGTTCCATCCGCTGGCCGGCGGCTTCGCGCTGCTGTCGGGCACGCACCGCTTCTACGTACAGCGCGACGGCACGCCCGAGCACCTGGACGGCCAGGCCGAGTTCACCAATCTCTGGCAAGCGGTCGATGGCCACTGGCGCATGCGCCGCATCTACAGCTATGCGCACGGTGCGGTGGCGTACGTGGCGCCTGCCACGCACCTGACCTTGGCGCCCGACATCCTGGCCGGCTACGCCGGCACCTATGTCGGCAAGAAGGTCGGCGACATCCGCGTAGAAGTGGAAGGCGACCACCTGAAGCTCACAGCCGGCGCGTTGGTCGTCACCCTGCGCGCCGAATCGCCGACGCGCTTCTTCGCCGAGGAACGCGACCTGCGCTTCGTATTCGCGCCGGCAACGGACGCAAGCGTGCGCCAGCTGAGCGTGTACGAGAACGGCGCCATCGTCGAGACCGCAAGCGCGCAGTGAGGCAACGACGGCGACGTCGCGGGCTGTGCTTCAACGCCGACGCAGCACGGACACCTCGATGAAATCGGCCGTACTGCGTTTCAGATAGACCCGATAGCTGCCCTGTCCGGCAATCGGCACATCGAAGCCGTCGCCCGGCGACAGCCCCGCGCGCTCGACTGATGCACCCTGGCGCGGCATCGCCCGCAATCGCGTCCTCGCGCCATCCTCGCCGCGCGTCGCATTGGTCACCGTCAGCGCGCCGTCCCAAAGGACGCGGCTGTCGCCCGGCAGCAGGCTGAATTCGATCGAGGGCGAACTGGGCGCCGGCTTGCACGCGGCGGCCTGCGCTTCGGCCAACCGCCGCTCCAGCGGCTTGACCTCCACGTACTGCACGCATCCGTAAGTGCCGCCGACCAGCACCAGCACCGCCGACACCTCGGCGGCGGCGCGTTTGAACGACAGCGTCTGCCACCATTTCTGCGCAGGTGGTTGCGGCGGCTGACGGTTCGCTCGGGCCATGCACGCCACGCTATCGGCGCCGCGCAGGCTTGTCTGTTAGCACGGCTTGCGCTGCGGATCGCGGAAGCTTCCGTCTACACAGCGCTCCGCAGTCCGTCCACGCATCGATCAAAGGATGGAGCGATCGGTTGAGGATCGGCGCCAACACGGCATGGCGAACCCGCTCGATCGGGCATGGCGCCGATCGTCAGCGGAATGGCCTTGACCACCATCGTCGCGCGCCGCGCGATCGCACCGGCGCCACCACCCGCACCCGCGGCAATGCCGCGCTTCCACGCATGCTGCGCCGCAACTTGACGCAGCGACTGCGCCTGGCGGAACCTTGGCATGTACTTTCGAAATAATTTTCGCAATCCGAAACTCGCTTGTCAAGCGACATCAGCCCGCCGGTTCGGCAAGCTGGCCACGCACGACAGCCACCAGGAAAGCCGATGACCAAGACCATCTCCCCAGGCGCGTTGGACGCCGCCGCCGAGGACAGCGGCGATGCGGCGGACAAGAAGCTGCGCAGCACCGTGCAATCGCTGGCGAAGGGGTTCCGGGTGCTCGAAGCGTTTTCCTCCGAGCACGAGGAACTGTCGCTGAGCCAGATCGCGGCACTGGCCAAGCTGGATCCGGGAACCACCTTCCGCATGCTCAACACGCTGGTCGAGCTGGGCTACGTAAACCGTCTTCCGGAAAGCCGCCGCTTTCGCCTGACCCTGAAAGTGCTCGACCTGGGCTTCCACGCCATCGCCCGCCGCGACCTGCGCAGCGTGGTGCGGCCGTTGCTGCGCGCACTGGTCAGCGACGTCAACGAAGCGGCCAGCTTCGCGGTGCTGCAGGGTCCCGACGTGCTCTACATCGAACGGGTGCGTGCCGGCATTACCCGCCTGGGCGTGGACATCCGCATCGGCACCACCGTGCCCAGCACCCGCACCGCGATCGGCCTGGCCATGCTCGCGCATCTGTCGCCGGCGGAAGTGACGCGGGTGACCGGGGTGAACGTGCACGCGCCGCACGCACCGGAGATCGCCGCCATGCTCGGCACCTTCGAGCGCATCCGCCGCGACAACTACGTGATCCTCGATTCGATGCTGACCGAGGGATTGCGCGTGCTGGCGGTGCCGGTGCTGGATGCCGACGACTATCCGCTCGGCGCGATCAGCGTCGCCGCGCCGTCGGTGCGCACCAGCCACGACGAACTGCTCGACACCGCCCTGCAACCCACCCTGCTCGCGGCCAAGGACATCGCCTTCGCGATCCAGGCCAGCGGGAGCGTCGCCGTGACCGCACCCAGCACCTGACCGTCCGGGCGCCCGCCCGGTCCCCTGCAATCCGACCGCTTCGTGGACGCTCCGGCGCCCGCGCCGGGATCTCCTTGTCTTGCGAGAGGCAGCAACGATGCTCATGCCCACCACCACCGCCAACGCCGCCACCGCCCGTTCGCTGCCGCCCGCCGAGGCACAGGCCGAGATCGGCGCCCGGCTCGAACGCCTGCCCATCACCCGCCAGGTCTGGTGGGCGCGCAACATCGTCGGCGCCGCCACCTTCTTCGACGGCTACACGGTGATCGCCATCGCCTACGCGATGCCGGTGCTGGCCAAGGAATGGAACCTGTCGCCGGCGCAGATCGGCATGATCCTGTCGGCCGGCTACCTGGGCCAGTTGCTCGGCTCGGTGTTCTTCGGCTGGCTGGCCGAACGCGTCGGCCGCCTGCACGTGCTGCTGTTCACCATCCTGCTGTTCGTGTCGATGGACGTCGCCTGCCTGTTCGCCGGCGGCGCGGCGGCAATGATGGCGTTCCGCTTCATCCAGGGCATCGGCACCGGCGGCGAAGTGCCGGTGGCCAGCGCCTACATCAACGAACTGATCGGCTCGAAGAAGCGCGGCCGCTTCTTCCTGTTGTACGAAGTGATGTTCCTGCTGGGCCTGGTCGCCGCCGGCGGCATCGGCTACTTCCTGGTGCCGGCCTACGGCTGGAAGGCGATGTTCATGGTCGGGCTGGTGCCCGCCGCGATCATGATCCCGCTGCGCTTCTTCATGTTCGAATCGCCCCGCTGGCTGGCGTCCAAGGGCCGCTACGACAAGGCCGACGCGATCGTGTCCGCACTGGAGCGCAGCGCCGAGCGCCGCCACGGCCCGTTGCCGGCGCCGGTGTTCGACCGCAACGCGCTGCCCAAGGCGCAGCGCTCGGACTGGCGCGAACTGTTCGGCAGCGTCTATCTCAAGCGCACGCTGGTGATCTGGTGCCTGTGGTTCTGCTCCTACCTGGTGGCCAACGGCCTCATCACCTGGTTGCCGACGCTGTACCGCCAGCATTTCGGGCTGACCTTGCAGCAGAGCATCTCCTACGGCTTCCTCACCTCGCTGGCCGGCGTCGCCGCCGCGGTGGTGTGCGCGCTGTCGATCGACAAGGTCGGGCGCAAGCGCTGGTACGTCATCGCCTTCGCTGTCGGCAGCATCCCGCTGCTGGCACTGGCGATGCTGGGCGGCACCTCGGCGCTGCAGGTGCTGGTGTTCGCCGCGCTGGGCTATGCCGCGGTGCAGACCATCACCTTCTCGCTGTACCTGTATTCGGCCGAGCTCTATCCCACCCGCATCCGCGCCATCGGCACCGGCCTGGGCAGCGCCTGGCTGCGCCTGGGGTCGGCCAGCGGCCCGCTGGTGGTCGGCGCGGTCATCGCCGGCATCGGCCTGCGCTACGTGTTCGTCGCCTTCGCCGCGGTGCTGCTGGCCGGCGCGGCGGTGACGCTGCTGTGCGCGCTGGAAACCAAGGGCAAATCGCTGGAAGAACTCTCGCCCTGAGTCCGGCGCCGGCCGCGGCCGCGCAATCCGCCGCACGCCTTCGATTCGCACCACCCCACGTCGAGCCTCGCGTTCGACTCCATCCCCCGTTGACCCGAAGAAAAGGAAAACAACATGAGCAACATCGACCTGAAAGGCCTGGTTCCCGCACCCGTCACCCCGTTCACCCGCGACGGCGCCGTCGACTATCCCGCGATCAAGCGCATCGGCAAGTGGCTGGGCGGCATCGACGGCGTCAAGGGCCTGACCGTGCTCGGCCACGCCGGCGAAGGCACCTTCCTGGAGCGCGACGAGCAGGCCAAGGTGATCGAGGCGTTCCGCGATGCCGTCGACGCGCGCATTCCGATCATCGCCGGCATCACCCTGGAAGGCACCCGGGTGGCGGCCGACGAAGCCAAGCGCGCGGTCGCCGCCGGCGCCTCGGCGGGCCTGATCTATCCCTCGCACGGCTGGCTGCGCTTCGGCTACCAGAAGGGCGCGCCACAGGACCGCTACAAGGCCATCCACGAGGCCAGCGGCCTGCCGATGATCCTGTTCCAGTACCCGGACGTGACCAAGGCCACCTACAACCTGGACACGCTGCTGGAGATCGCCGCGCTGCCGGGCGTGATCGCGATGAAGAACGGCGTGCGCAACATGAAGCGCTGGGACACCGAGATCCCGGTGTTCCGCAAGGAGCGCCCGAACGTGCCGGTGCTGACCTGCCACGACGAATACCTGCTGCACACCATGTTCGACGTGGACGGTGCGCTGGTGGGCTACGGCTGCATCGCGCCGGAACCGCTGATCGAGATGATCGCCGCCGGCAAGGCCAAGGACTACGCCAAGGCGCGCGCGCTGCACGACCGCCTGCTGCCGGTGACCAAGAGCGTCTATCACCGCGGCTCGCACATGGAAGGCTCGGTCGCGCTGAAGTGGGCGCTGGCCGCGCGCGGCCTGCTCGATCACGCCACCGTGCGTTCACCGCTGCTGCCGCTGGCCGAAGGCGCCGACAAGGAAATCGCCGACGCGATGGCCGCCGGCGGCCTCGGCAAGGTGGCCTGAGCCGACCGGTCCGGTCCAGCTCGATGGGCCGCGCGGTTGCGCGGCCCATCCGCTACGCCGATGGCGCGCGCATCGGCACAGCGCAACGTATTCGTCCCCGCGTGTTTTGCCGGTCCCCCCACAGCTCTGCGCACATGCCGTGTCCGTCGCCGACGGACGCAACGCTGTCCTGCGGCTCCACGACCGGAAGGTGTCTCCCCTTCGCGCACTGCCGCGACGCCGCACACCTACTGCGCGCGTCCAGCGAGTGCCTCGCCTCGTCCGTGGAGCGTCCCATGTCCCGAACTCTTTCTTTTGTCTCGTTGCTGGCCGCCGCCGCGCTGCCCGCCACCGCCATGGCCGCCGACACCGAGCGATGGCTGGACGAACACGGCATCGCGCCGCGTTTCGTCTGGTCCAACGACTACGCGCGCAATGCCGACGGCGGTCTGTCGCGCGGCGATCGCAATGCCGGCGGCGTGGTCGCCGGCGCCGACCTGGATCTTCAGCGCTTGTTCGGCATTCCCGGCGCCACGCTGCACGCCACCGGCGCCTGGTACTACGGCGACAGCCTGTCGCAGCGCCAGATCGGCAATACGGTCAAGGTGCAGGGCTACTGGTATCCGCAACAACAGGCGCAACTGGCGCAGCTGACCTGGGAACAGGCGTTCGCCGATGGCCGCTGGCAACTCGTCGCCGGACGCATGAACACCACCTGGCAATTCGCGCGCAGCCGCTACGGTTGCCGCTTCGTCGGCGCATCGGATTGCCCGTTCCAGCTGAGCCAGGCCGATGGCGGCTTCGTCGGCTTTCCCTACGTCAACTGGGGCGCGAAGCTGCGCTACAAACCCGGCGCGACCTATGTGTCGGTGGGCGCGTTCGAACTCAATCCGCAACGCAAGAACAACCACGGCCTGGACTGGAGCACCGCCGACAGCAGCGGCGTGCTCGGCACCATGGAGGTCGGCTACGAGCCCGACCCCGCGCTCGGCCGAGGTGCGCCGCGCTACGTGGCCGGCGTCTGGTACAACTCGGCCGACTACAGCGACCTGCGCTACAACCGCAGCGGCGGATTGCGCGGTCTGGTCGGCGGGCAGGCGCGCATGTACGACGGCGGCCGCTGGGGCAGCTATGCGATGGGCGAACGCGCGCTCTACCGGCCGCAAGGCATGGCCGGCAAGCGCATGCTGGTCGCGTTCGGCAACATCGCCGCGCCTTTGGATGCGCGCCAGGTATACGACCTGCAGGTCACCGCCGGCCTGTACTACGCCGGCCCGTTCGCATCGCGGCCGGGCGACGGATTCGGCATCGTCGCGAACTACTACCGCTTCAGCGCCGACCAGCAGGGCTACATGAACGACCTGCTGCGCAAGCGCGGCGCGGCGCCGGACATCTCGCGCAACGAGACCATCTTCGAACTCAACTACAGCTACCGCGTCGCGCAGTTGCCGCTGTCCCTGGTCCCGAACGTGCAGTACATCGTCAATCCCGACATCCTCGGCAATACCGCCGCACGCCGCGCGCCGGACAACGCGCTGGTGATCGGCTTGCGGGTGATGGTCAACATCGGCGGGCTGGGTACGCCGAAGTGAAGCGCATGCAGGGCGCACCGCGATAGCGGCAAGCGCTGCGGTTTGCAGCGCTTGCACGGCCGCGCGCCCCACCCGAGCCGCATGCCGATCAGGCAAAGCCGCGGCGCGGACGGACAACGTATATCGCCGCACGTCGCGGCACGTCGCGGCACGGTGCAGCGTCCGTTTCTCGGGCAGGAACACACGGCGATGCGGTGCCTGCGCCAGCCGCCGCGCAAACGCTCTGCCCGCTGAACGGCCGAGTTGCAAAGACCATCGACTGCCATTAAATGTACAACTGAACATTTATGCAGGAACACCGACCATGGCGGCAAAGCCACCCGCGCGCCCCCGCGGCCGCCCGAGCAAGGACCAGGCCGACGGCCGCCAGGCGCTGCTGGCGGCGGCCACCGGCAGCTTCGCCCGGTACGGCTTCGAGCGGGCCGATATCCGCACCATCGCCGCCGCCGCAGGGGTGAGCCCGAGCCTGGTGCGCGTGCATTTCGGCAGCAAGGCCGAACTATGGAACGCCTGCGTGAACCAGCTCGCGCAGGACGTCGTCCCGCGCCTTGCGGCCATGGCGCAGCTGACCCTCCACGACCACCGCCCGCTGCACGAACGACTGACGGACGCCATCCTGATCATGGCCGCCTTCTACGAGGCCAACCCCGCGGTCCGCGACTTCGTCGCGCGCGTGGTGTCGGAAAGCCCAGAGCGCGCCACCGTCGTCGCAGAACGCTTGCTGCGTCCCTCCTACGAGGCCGGCCATGCACTGATCCTTGCCGGCATCGAGGCCGGCATCGTGAAGGCCACGCACCCGGCGCTGTTCTTCGTACTGTTGAACAGCATGCTGAGCCAGCCGCCGGAATTCCCGCAGCTGCTGGCGCGGCTGGCCCCGGAGATCGCTGCCGGCGAGGCGCGGCCGCGACTGGTCGCCACCGTCCTCGCCACCCTGCTGCATCCACCGCATCGCGACACGGGTCGCGCGCCGGTCGCGCCACTGCACGCTCCCCAGGAAGGCACCCCATGACAGACGCAATCCCGCAACCGCGTTCGCTGCCGCTGCTCGGCAATTTCCACCACCTCGATGGCGATGCGCCGGTGCAGAGCCTGATGCGGCTGGCCAAGGTGCACGGCCCGATCTTTCGCTTGAACAGCGGCCCGCTGTCGCTGACCGTGTTGAGCGGGCAGGACCTGGTGGACGAGGTCTGCGACGAAACCCGCTTCGAGAAGAAGCTGCACCGTCCGCTGCAGGCGCTGCGCGACCTCGGCGGCGACGGCCTGTTCACCGCCTACAACGACGAACCCAACTGGGCCAAGGCGCACCGGCTGCTGATGCCCGCGTTCGGACCGATCGGCGTGCGCTCGATGTTCGGGCGCATGGAGGACATCGCCGAACAGATGCTGCAGCGCTGGGAGCGATTCGGCCCGGACGCGGTGATCGACGTGGCCGACAACATGACCCGGCTGACGCTCGACACCATCGCGTTGTGCGCTTTCGACTACCGCTTCAACAGCTTCTACCAGAACGAGATGCACCCCTTCGTCGCGGCGATGGTGGGCGCCTTGGCCGAGGCCGGATCGCGCGCACGCCGGCCCGACCTCGCCAATCGCCTGCTGGCGCCCGGCCGGCGCCGCTACGAAGCCGATCTGGCGATGATCCGCAGCGTCGCCGATACCTTGATCGCCGAGCGCAGGGCCGACCCCGACGCGGCTTCGCGCGACGACCTGCTCAACCTGATGCTGTACGGACGCGACCAGGCGACCGGCGAAGCGCTGTCGGACGAGAACATCCGCTACCAGATGGTGACGTTCCTGATCGCCGGCCACGAGACGACCAGCGGCCTGCTGTCGTTCGCGCTGTATTTGCTGCTGCGCCATCCGGCGGCGCTGGCGCGCGCGCGCCAGGCGGTGGACGCCGCGCTGGGCACGCAGCCGCCGCAGGTCGAGGACCTGGCCAAACTGCGCTACATCGAGCAGATCCTGCAGGAAACTCTGCGGCTGTGGCCGACCGCACCGGCGTTCGCGGTCGCGGCGCGCGAAGCGACCACGCTGGCCGGCCGCTATGCGGTGACGCCGCAGGACACCCTGCTCGTGCTGATTCCCACCCTGCATCGGGATCCGAAGGTATGGGAGGAGCCGGAAGCCTTCCGTCCTGAGCGCTTCGCGCCCGACGCGGCCGAACGGCTGCCGCCCAATGCCTGGAAACCGTTCGGCAACGGCGCGCGCGCCTGCATCGGGCGCGGCTTTGCGATGCAGGAGGCGCAGTTGGTGCTGACGATGATCCTGCAACGTTTCGACCTGGACCAGGTCGATCCGAACTACCAGCTCGAGGTCGCGGAAACCCTGACGCTGAAGCCGGACGGCTTCCGCATCCGCGCGCGCCGGCGCGATGACGTCGCCCTGCGCCGCCGTAGCGCGGTGCCGTCCGCGCCGCAGAAAACCCTGGCGCCGGCCACCATCCCGGCGGCGGCCAGCACGGCAGTCGGGACGCCGCTGCTGGTGCTGTACGGCGGCAATTCCGGTTCGTGCGAGGCGTTCGCGCAGCGCATCGGCGGCGACGCGGCGGCGCAGGGTTATGCGCCGGTGGTCGCGCCGCTGGACGACCATGTCGGCCGCCTGCCGCGCGACGGCGCGGTGGTGGTGGTCACCTCCTCCTACGAAGGCCAGCCGCCGGACAACGCGCGCCGCTTCGTGGACTGGATCGAAACCCTGGCTGCCGGCGATCTGGCCGGCGTGCGCTACGCCGTGTTCGGATCCGGCAACCGGCAATGGGCGCGCACCTACCAGGCGATCCCCAAACGCGTCGATGCCGCGCTGGAGGCGGCCGGTGCCGCACGCTTCAAACCTCGCGGCGAAACCGATGCCGGCGGCGATTTCTTCGGTGGCTTCGATGCCTGGTACGCCGGCCTGTGGGCGGATCTGGGCCAGGCCCTGGGAAAGGCGGCGATGGAGCAGACCGCGCACGCGCTGGAGGTGGACATCGTGCCCTCCGCGCGGCTCGGCGCATTGCGGCTGACCGAACTCGACCAGGGGCGCATCGTCGACAATCGCGAACTGGTCGACATGTCCGCGCCGTTCGCGCGCTCCAAGCGCCACATCGAGATCGCGCTGCCCGACGGCATGCGCTACCGCACCGGCGACTATCTCGCGGTGCTGCCGCGCAACCCCGCCGCGCAGGTCGAGCGCGCGCTGCGGCGCTTCGGGCTGGCCAGCGATACCCAGGTCATCATCGGCCAGCGGCCCGGTGTCGCATCCGGCCTGCCCAGCGGCTATCCGGTCGCGCTGGCGCAGGTGCTCACCGATTACGTGGAGCTGGCGCAACCGGCCACGCGCGCGCAGGTCGCACAACTGGCCGCTGCCACGCGCTGCCCGCCCGATCGCGCCGCGCTGGAAACGCTGGCCGCCGAGCCGGCCTATACCGACGAGGTGCTCGCCAGGAAAACCAGCCTGCTCGATCTGCTGGAGCGCTACCCCGCCTGCGAACTGGGGCTGGGCGCGTTCCTCGGCGCGCTTCCGGCCATGCGCGCGCGGCAATATTCCATTTCCTCCTCGCCGCTGCGCGACCCTGCGCAGTGTTCGCTGACCGTGGCCGTGCTCGACGCACCGGCGCTATCGGGAATGGGGCGACGCCGCGGCGTGGCCTCCACCTATCTGGCCGGCCTGGATGCAGGCGCGCTGGTGTCGGTCGCGGTGCGGCCTTCGCAGGCGAGCTTCCACCCGCCGGAAGACCCGGCCACGCCGATCATCCTGGTCTGCGCCGGCAGCGGCATCGCGCCGTTCCATGGCTTCCTGCAGGAGCGCGCGATCCAGAAGGCGGGCGGCCGCGACGTCGGCGAAGCCTTGTTGTTCTTCGGCATCGACCATCCCGACGTCGACTGCCTGTACCAGGAGGAATTGCAGCGCTGGCAGGACATGGGCGTGGTCGATATCCGCCTGGCCTGCTCGCAGGCGCCGCAGGACGGCGTCGCCTACGTCCAGCACCGCATGTGGCAGGACCGCGAGCGCGTGTCGGCGCTGTTCCAGCAAGGCGCAACCGTGTTCGTCTGCGGCGACGGCGAGCACATGGCGCCGGCGGTACGCGACACCTTCGTGCGCATCTATCGCGACAGCATGGGCGTCAGCGACGAAGCGGCCAACGCCTGGGCCGACCGTATCGAACGCGAACACGGCCGCTACGTGGCGGACATTTTTTCATGACAGCGAGGAGATCAGTACCGTCTGGCGAATGGCAGCGGAGGCGGCCGCCTGCGAATGTGCTCGTCGCGGGCGGCGGCCTGTCTTGCTGGCATGCGCCGACGCATTCGTTCGGGACAGCGCTTGCAGCTGACGCCTTCGCATCGGCATCGCCTTGTGCGACGGCCAACGCGGCGCCAAGCCAGGCTGTATCCCTGCGCAGCCGCGGCGCGAAGGGCAGCGTAGGTTTCTCTAGCCCGGTTGCGGGCTGGAGAGCCGCAGGAGCAGCGACATCGGAGTGCCGCGTCGCGACAGAACCCTCGTGGCAGCGCGCCGAGCGCACGCTGCCCATGCAACGCTACTTCTTCAGCGACGCATCGTCGCCGCTCTTCGTCGCGGCTGCATCCTTGGCAGGGCGGTTGCGATTCTTCTTGGCCCGGGTGACCAGATAAAAGGCCGATCCGACGAACAGGATGAACAGTCCGGCGACCCATGGCATCAGCGTGGTGTCCATGCAAAGCTCCGTGTGGTTGTGCGGCCTCTAAAACACCACACCGCAGGTGAAGGGCTTGCTAGCCCGGTCTCGCCGCGAAGGAGCGCGCGCCGGACCGAACGCATCATGCTGCCGTGCGACATGCCTTCCGGCGCCATCCGTAGCCTAATCGCGACGTAGCATCCGGCATGCGCCACGTGCCGGCCGCGTGGCGCGTCGCATCGCATCGCATGCGCGCTACGACTGTCCCCATCGCGCGCGGCGGCGATGCTGTCCGCTGCGGTATCCCTGCCCACTCAGGAGCATCCAGATGATCAGCAAGAACACCATTTGCCTGTGGTTCGACGGCACCGCGCTGGAGGCCGCCACGTTCTACGCCGATACCTTTCCCGACAGCGCGGTCAAGGCCGTGCACCGCGCGCCCGGCGACTACCCCGCCGGCAAGCAGGGCGATGTGCTGACGGTCGAATTCAGCGTGCTCGGCATTCCGTGCCTCGGCCTCAACGCCGGCCCCGCGTTCCCGCACAGCCAGGCGTTCTCGTTCCAGGTGGCGACCGACGACCAGGCGGAGACCGACCGCCTGTGGAACGCCATCGTCGGCAACGGCGGCCAGGAAAACGCCTGCGGCTGGTGCAAGGACAAATGGGGCGTGTCGTGGCAGATCACCCCGCGCGTGCTGACCGCCGCGATCACCGATCCCGATCCCGCGGTGGCCAAGCGCGCGTTCGAGGCGATGATGGGCATGATCAAGATCGACATCGCCACGATCGAGGCCGCGCGGCGCGGTTGAGGCTGCCGGTATTCGGCGCTCCGGTCCTGCGCTGCGGATGGCGCTCCGCAGACTCGCAAACTCAATCGTTTCCCACCACAATCTCGTAGCTGGTGCTGCGCCCGCCAGCCTCGGACCTGCGCAGCACGCCACGCTGCACAAGCTCCGCGATGTCGCGTAGCGCGGTGTCACTGGAACACTTGGCCAGCGCCGCCCACTTGCCGGTGGTCAGCTTGCCCTCGAAGCCGTCGAGCAGGCGGTTGAGCAGCTTGATCTGGCGCTCGTTCATCGGGATGGTCGCCGCCGCTTGCCAGAAGCGCGCCTTGGCCAGTACATGGTCTAGGGTGCGATGCGCATCCTCGACCGCGCGCTGCAACGCCTGCAGGAACCACAGCAACCAGGCAGTCACGTCGAGCTCGCCCTTTTGCGTGCGCTCCAACACCGCGTAGTAGGCGCTGCGTTCGCGCTGGATCTGCGCCGACAGGCTGTAGAAGCGTTGCGGGCTGCCATCGGCGCGCACCAGCAGCAGGTCGCCGACCGCACGTGCGATACGGCCATTGCCGTCGTCGAACGGATGCAGGCTGACGAACCACAGGTGGCCGAGTCCGGCCTTGAGCAGGGGCGGGTGGTCGTGGCTGTCGTTGAGCCAGCGCAGGAAGCGGGCCATCTCGCCGTCGAGCCGCGCAGCCGGTGGAGCCTCGTAGTGGATACGCTGGCGGCCCAGCGGACCCGACACCACTTGCATCGGCCCGTTGGCATCGTCCCTCCACGCCGCCACCTTGAGCCGGCTAAGGCCGGAGTAGCCGGTCGGGAACAGCGCGGCATGCCAGCCGAACAGGCGTTCGGCCGCGACCGGCTGCAAGGCATTGGCAGTGGCGTCGAGCACCATATCGACCACGCCTTCCACATGCCGATCCACCGGAGCCAGCGCGCCCACCTCGACGCCCAGCCGGCGCGCCACCGACGAACGCACCGACGCAACACTCAGCACTTCGCCCTCTATGGCGCTGGTCTTGACCACGTCCTCGGTCAGCGCGACCAGACTGGCCTGGTCGCGCAGCGCCAGCCCCACATCGGCCAGCCGGCCCAGCAGAAGGCCTTGTGTCCGGCTGACGGCTGCCAGCGGCTCGGCCAGGACGTCTAGGCTGTAGCGCCAAGTTGGCCACTCCGCGTGTCCCCAGATGTAGAAATTTTCGCCGCTCATAATGCGGCGATTATGGAAGCTATTTCCCGCAGGCACAAATCACCGCATTTTTTGCGGCGATTAGGAACCGCAATCGCCGCACCGGCAAAACAGCCTTTTTGCGTCGCTTTTGGGAGGAACCCAGTGCTCGCCAGGTAATTGTTGCTTGACTGCCAGACCTCGGCCTGCAATAAATGACCCACTGGTCATTTATATCGAGGACGCATGCCATGGCCGAAGTACTGATCGCGGGCGCCGGTCCCACCGGGCTCACTCTGGCGTTGTGGCTGACCCGGCAGGGCGTGCGCGTGCGCCTCATCGACAAGAGCGCCGGCCCGGGCGAGACCTCGCGCGCCATGGCGGTGCAGGCGCGCACCCTCGAGCTGTACCGGCAGGTGGGCATTGCGGACGCGGTCGTCGCCGCCGGCCATCGCACTCCGGCGATGAACCTGTGGGCACGCGGCAAGCGCCGCGCGCGGATCGCGCTGCAGGATTCCGCGGCGGGCATCTCGCCCTACCCGTTCGTGCTGGTGTACCCGCAGGACCAGCATGAGCGCCTGTTGATCGCCCAGCTCCAAACGCTGGGCGTCGCCGTCGAGCGCACGACCGAACTGCTTTACTTCGAGGACCGCGGCGATCGCATCACCGCACGCCTGCGCCTGCCCGACGGCAGCGAGCAGGCCGCGGAGGTCCGCTATCTGGCGGCATGCGACGGCGCGCGCTCGCCGGCGCGCCACCAGCTCGGCATCGGCTTCGAAGGCGGCACCTACAAGCAGGTCTTCTATGTCGCCGATGTCGAACTCGGCGGCCTGCAGTCGATGGACGAAGCGCACGTCGCGCTGGGCGACGGCGACTTCATCCTCGTGCTGGCCTACAGCAAGCGCGGGCACTACCGGCTGATCGGCACCGTGCGCGACGCGCGCGCCGACCGGGCCGAAAGCCTGACCTTCGCCGACGTCAGCCAGGACGCCATTCGCAATCTCGGCGTGCGCATCGACCGGGTCAACTGGTTCTCCACCTATCGCGTACACCATCGCGTCGCCGACGCCTTCCGCCGCGGCCGCGTGTTCCTGCTCGGCGACGCCGCGCACGTCCACAGCCCGGTCGGCGGCCAGGGCATGAACACCGGCGTCCTCGACGCCATCAACCTGTCCTGGAAACTCGCCGACGTGCTTCAGAGCCGCGCGTCCGACGCCGTGCTCGACAGCTACGCCACCGAGCGGCAGGCCTTCGCCCGCACCCTCGTTAACACCACCGATCGCGCCTTCACCCTGGTCACTGCCGAAGGCAGCGTCGCCAGTTTCGTCAGGACCTACGTCGCCCCGACCCTGGCCAGCCTGGCCTATCGGCTGCGCAACGTCAGCGAACTGATGTTCCGCACCGTGTCGCAGACGATGCTGCACTATCGCGACAGTCCATTGAGTACCGGCAAGGCCGGGGACGTCGCGGGCGGCGATCGCCTGCCGTGGGTGCAGACCGCGGACGCGGACAACTACGCAGCGTTGCCGCAGATCGGCTGGCAGCTGCACGTCTACGGCAATGCGCAGCCCGCACTGCAGGCCTGGTGCGACGCCCGCGACATCGCCCTGCGCGTCTTTGCATGGCGGCCCGAACATCACGCTGCCGGCTTCGCGCAGGACGCGGCCTACCTCGTGCGTCCCAACGGCTATGTCGCCTTCGCCACGGCCGATGCATCGCCCGCGGCGCTGGATGCGTATCGTGTGTCCCACGGATACAGCCAGGACTGAGCATCGAGACCGCATGACGCAACCGACCACCCCCAAATGGAAACGCCGCAAGGACGACCGCCCCGCGGAGATCCTGAGCGCCGCGCTCGACGCGTTCGCCGAGAACGGCTTTGCCGAGACCAAGCTGGCAGACGTGGCCAAACGCGCAGGCGTGGCGAAAGGCACGCTGTACCTGTATTTCGACAACAAGCAGGACCTGTTCGCCGCGGTCGTGCGCCACGGGCTATTGACCAACCTCGCCCCGATCGAGGAAGCCGCCGCCAGCTTCGAAGGCGGGCTCGCCGAACTCACCACCCTGCTGCTGACGCGTGCCGCCGAACGCATGGGCGACAAGCGTCTGCCTGCGATCATGCGCATGGTGATCGGCGAGAGCCGCGCGTTTCCGGAACTGGCCCGCATCTGGCACGCCGAGGCCATCGATCGGGTGATGTCCACTGTCGCCGGCCTCATCGAAAAAGCCCAGGCGCGCGGCGCGGCCCCCGCCGGCGATCCCAAGCTCTACGTGCTGTCGATCATGGGGCCGATGCTGATGGCAATGCTGTTCCACCAGGTCTTCGGCAGCGACAGCGCGCATGCGCCGGACCTCGGCGCACTGGCCGAGCAGCACGGACGGTTGCTGTTGCACGGGATCGAGCCGAGAGCCGGTGCCGGATAAGCGGGGATCGGACTTCGCCCATCCCTTCCGCGCCGCTCTACCTGCCTTATCGCCCACCATCGCATCGATCCCACTTCCGATGAAAAACCCCTACTACAACGGCCCCATCAGCGACCACTTCGATGGCGTGCGCTTCTTCAATCCCGGCCAACCGACCATCGACAATTCGCTGGGCAAGGTACTGCGCTGGAAAGCTGCCATGGCCACGGTACGCTGGCCGACGCAGGTGCCGGTGAGTCCCGCCATTCCTGCGCCGCGGCACGATGGCCTGCGCGTCACCATGGTCGGCCATGCCACATTGCTGATCCAGGTGGCCGGTATCAACCTGCTCACCGATCCGGTCTGGTCGCAACGCGCCAGCCCCTCGCAGATCGCCGGCCCGAAGCGGGTCACCGCGCCAGGCGTGACCTTCGCGGACTTGCCGCCGATCGATGCGGTCCTGCTGAGCCACAACCACTACGACCACTTCGACATCGCTACCTTGCGCAAGCTGCATCACGCGCATCACCCGCTGTTCGTGATGCCGCTTGGCAACGACCTCCTGCTGCGCAACAGCGTTCCCGATGCACGGATCGAAACCGGCGACTGGCACGACCGGCTCCCGATCGGCGACACCGCGACGGTGACCCTCACCCGCGCCAACCACTGGTCCAGCCGCGGCGTGCGCGACCGCAGGATGGCGCTGTGGTGCGGCTTCTTCATCGAAACGGCGCGGGGTTCCGTCTGGTTCGCGGGCGATACCGGCTACGGCGATGGCGCCATCTTTCGCGAGATCGGCGCCAGGTACGGCGCACCCGATGTCGCGTTGATCCCCATCGGCGCCTACGCGCCGCGCTGGTTCATGGCGCCGCAGCACATCGACCCCACCGAAGCCGTGCGCATCTTCCAGGACACCGGCGCCCGGCACGCCCTGGGCATCCACTGGGGCACCTTCCAACTCACCGACGAAGGGCGCGAAGAACCGCGCGACGCGTTGTCGGATGCGCTACGGCAAGCAGGTATCGCCGCGGCCAGCTTCGTCGCCGCCGAACCTGGGCAGGTCTTCGACTTCGACGATCCGGCGGCGTAGCGCTGCGCGCCTGCCGTTGCCCGTCAATCGATCCGACAAAGCGGCTTCTCTGCAGGCCGCAACGTCAGTACCCGCACGCCCGTGCGCGTCACCGTCATGGTGTGCTCGAACTGGGCCGACAGCTTGCCGTCGCGGGTATGCACCGGCCCACTGCTCCTGTAGCACGCGGATCGCCGCGCGGCTGCCAGCTCCGCGTCAACCATCGGCACCTTGGTCCCTCCCCAGTCGGGAGGAGCCAGACCTCGAGCGGGACGAATGGCCGGCTCGGCTAATCGCACCTTACCTGCGGAATGGCTAGGCGAAATTGAGAAAGTATTTCATGATATTTTCCGATCAGGTCAAAGCCTCATCCTCCATCCGAGGCTCTACAAGACAACATGTCCAGCATTGAAATCACCGATCTCACCGCGGCCAAGGACATCGACAGCGTCTCGCGACCCGTTGTGGCCTTGAGTGCCACATCGGTAACCAAGGACTGGGAAAATGCGAAGCATCAGCACCGCAAGGCGCAGCTGATCTACTCCCTGCGCGGCATCCTCAACTGCGAAATCGAAGACGGCGTCTGGATCGTGCCGCCGCAGTGCGCCATATGGATACCGGGAGACTTGCCGCACGCGGCGCGGGGGGCGGGTGAAACGGAATGCTATTGCCTGTTCGTCGAGCCGGACGCCGCACCGGATCTTCCGAAAACCTGTTGCACGATTTCGGTATCGCCATTGCTACGCGAGTTGCTGGTAAAGGTGGCCGGTTTTCCTGAGTTGTACACGCTGGGGGGACGGGAAGACCGGTTGATTGCCGCCTTGCTCGATGAGTTGGTGGCAGCACCGGTGGAAGACCTGCATCTGCCCATGCCGCGCGACACCCGATTGCGCCGCCTCGCGGAAATGATGCTGACCGATCCCTCGGACAAAACCTCGAAGGCCGATTGGGCTACTCGCATTGGCATGAGCGAGCGAAGCATGAGCCGTCTTCTGCTGCAAGAAATTGGAATGAGCTTCGGGCGCTGGCGCCGGCAGTTGCATGTGATCCTTGCGCTGCAACGTTTGACCAAGGGTGAAAGCGTGCAAACGGTGGCATTGGAGTTGGGCTACGAAAACGCCAGCGGGTTCGTCACCATGTTCCGCAAGGCCGTAGGCAAGCCTCCGGCACGCTACCTCTCGGATCGCATGAGCGGCGCGGAGCTTGCTCCTGTGCCCGGCATCATGCTCCCCGATGAAACCTCACCCTGATTGGATCAGGCTGTCCTGGCCCGGGACCACCGACCGCCCTCCATCGTCTACTGTCCTTCCTTGCGGAGTTGCCGGCATTTCGCACATGTCGTGGTGATGGTGAAGACCGACTCCTCGTCGAGAGCGAAGCCCTCCTCGGATGCCAGCGACTGCAGGTGTTCACGCAACGCCGGGTCTTCAATGAAAACCAGCCGCGCGCCACAATGGCATCGCAGCGTGTCGTGCTGGTCGCTTAGCGCCTCCGGTTTGATTGCATAGAACGCGCGCCCACGTGCGCCTTCCGTGCGAACCAACAACCCGGCAGTCCATAGATCATTCAGCGTTCGGTAGATCGATCCCGGCGCGAAACTGTCGGATTGCGTGCTGAGGAGACGATACATCTGGTTGGCATCCAGACAGTTCGGTGTCGCCTTCTCCAGCGCGTTCAAGACTCTGGTACGCGCGAGCGTCGGTCGCAGTCGGCTCGCCAGCAATCGTTGTTCCTGAGACGACATCGGCGCTCCGGCCTCGGGATTGGCTGCCGCGGTGTGCTTCATCGTGTGTTTGCCTGACGGCAGGTTCTTGCTACCGAATGAGGTAATCAGGTCAATGATCCGAGGTGGGTCATCGTGCGGTTCCATCAGGGATTGCCCGCGCTCTTTCAGCGCATTCGGCACTGCACCATCGAAGGTGGCCAACGACCCAGCGGTTTGCGCCTTGGCCTGGGCGATACGGCTACGCGCGACCATCGTGTTGGGGCTTCACGAGATCAGCGGCCCCAAAGAGAACGACCAGGTGCGATTGCCCTTCAGATAGTCGTGGCGCAGGGAGTTCCGCGAAGCGCCCAGCGTGATGCGCGGATGGAGGCAAAGTGGGGGGCATCACGGGTTTCCTCGGTAAGAACAAAGCACTTGTCCGCCAACCAGGCACGCTGGGCAGAGGCATGGCGAAACCTCAATCGGGCGCAGCGTACCTACGCCGACTGGATACTGCATTGCGAAACCAGGCCAGCATGTTTTCATTACGGCCATCTTGTTGAGGGTCACCGCGCTTGGCCTAACTGAATAACAATCTGGCCTGGTTTCGCCATGACTCCCCTTGGTCTCCATTGTTAAATACGGCTTCCAAATGCAAATGAGTATTGTTGATGTCCTTCTTCACAGCCGCTGGGAAGCCCAGCTGGCCAATCGCTACGCGCACAGCGCGCGCCGCTCATCCTCATCTGGATGGGCAGTACAAGGGCGCCATCAGGAGCGCGTCCCGCACCGTGCTTGGCTCGGCAGTTGCGGCGGCGGTTTTCATTAGCGCGCAGGGCGCATTCGCCGCCGAGCCAGCGCAGCTGCAAAACGAGGTCGAGGGGAAAACGTCTCAGGAGGGGACGACCTTGCCGGCCATCACCGTAACGCGCCGCGTGGATCCGGCGGCGACCGAGGGTACGGGCTCCTACACCATGGGTGCGACGGCGGCGGCGACGCGCCTGCCGCTCTCGCTACGGGAAACCCCACAGTCGGTGACGGTGATCACCCGCCAGCGCATGGACGACCAGCAATTGAATTCGGTGCAGGGCGTGCTGGAGAACACCACGGGCGTCTCGCCGTACCAGTCCGACAGCGAACGGACGAGTTTCTATTCGCGTGGTTTCCTGATCAACAACGTTCAGTACGACGGCATCCCCACCGTCGTCGGCGACATCGTCAATGGGAGCGGCATCGGTTCCCTCGATACCGCGTTCTATGATCGTGTCGAGGTCGTGCGCGGCGCCTCCGGCTTGCTGACGGGCACCGGCAATCCCTCGGCCGCCATCAACCTGGTGCGCAAACGACCGACCCGCGACTTCTCGGCAGCCGCCTCGCTTGGTGCCGGGAGTTGGGACACCTACCGAGGCATGGGCGACATCTCGACGCCGTTGACCGAAGACGGCCGCATCCGCGCGCGCGTGGTGGGGACGTACCAGGACGGGCACTCGTACATCGACGGCTACAAGCCGAAAAGGAAGTCGTTCTACGGCATCATCGAGGCAGATCTGACACCAGACACGACGGTGAGCCTGGGCTACGACGACCAGGACATCACGCCGAAGGGCTCCACCTGGGGAGGCTTGCCGCTATGGTTCAGCGACGGCACGCAGGCGGAGTATTCACGCTCCAGGAACTACGCGCAGGACTGGAGCTATTGGGACAACACCCTGAAGACGGCGTTTGCCGAAATCGAGCACCGCTTCGAAAACGGCTGGAACTTCCGGGCCGTCGCTAACCAATACCGCACGGAATACGATGCCGAACTGCTCGGCCTGATCGGCCGCCCCGATCGCGCCACGGGACTGGGCTCCTATCCCTACGGGGCTTATCCGGTAGCACTGGCGTCCGAAGGTAGCAGCCGTCAAAACACCTTCGACGTGATGGCGAGCGGCCGCTTCGAACTGCTGGGCCGCCAGCACGACCTGGTGGTGGGTGCGACGAGTTCGCACCGCACGGCTGGTCAGGAGGATATCGCGCCGTTCTATGCAGGCTTTGCGCCGGTCAATGTCTTTGACCTGAGTCCGGCCTATCCCCGCCCTGACTTCGATGCCATGGCGCGGACACCGACCCGCACCCGAATCAAGCAGAGCGGTGTCTATGGCGCAGCCCGGTTCTCGCTGGCCGAGCCACTGAAACTCGTTGTCGGCGGCCGCTTCAGCAACTACGACATCGACGATGTCGCCGGTGGCGCGTCGTTGCACTACAAGAAGAACAGCGAATTCACCCCGTATGCCGGCTTGATCTACGACATCGACAAGACCTATTCGGCCTACGTGAGCTACACGGGCATCTTCAATCCGCAAACCGACTATCGCGACAGCAGCGGCAACGTGCTCACGCCGTCGAAGGGGAAAACCAAGGAAATCGGCCTCAAAGGCGCTTACATGGACGGGCGCCTGAATGCGTCGGTGGCCTTGTTCGACACCGAGCTGGACAACGCTGCACAGATGGTCGCGGGAACCTATACGCCGGGCGGTGCCCAAGCCTACAAGGGCGCGGACGGGACGAAGTCGCGCGGGATCGAGCTGGACCTGCAGGGCGAGCTGGCGCGCGGCTGGAACATCTACGCAGGGATCGCCCACTTCACTGCGCAGGATGGCGATGGCGTCCGCTTGAATTCGCAACTGCCGCGCACCACGGCCCAGCTTTTCAGCACCTACCAGTTGCCCGGAGAGTGGAGCAAGTTGACGCTGGGCGGAGGCATCAAATGGCAAAGCCGCTTCTACCAGGCGCCAAACACTGGCACCAGTTCGTTGGGCGGGGAACAGGGGTCTTATGCCCTGGCATCACTGATGGGGCGTTACTCCATCACGAAGCAGACCGACGTTGCCGTCAACGTCAACAACGTTTTCGACAAGAAGTACGCGCTACAGAAAGGCGATTTCGACACCGTAGGTTATGGCGCACCACGCAACGTGATGGTGACGCTGAACTACAGGTATTGATTTGCGCTCAGGCGAACGCTTCAGCCGTTGGAAATCCTCAGACATATCGCCACTGACTACCGAGACAGCTCCCATGCCCCTTCAGTTCCCCCCACGCCCCGCACAAGACCTGGCCGTGAACAACGCAAACAAGGTCGCCTTGTTCTGGTTGACGACAGCCGCTGGCGCCGTGCTTTTTGTCACCTTCCAGCTGTTCTTTTACGTCAACGACTTTGTGAGAGCGCACGGAGCGACACCGGCGATTACGTTTGAGCCCGACGTACTGTGGATGTTTTCCGCATTCTATGGTTCCTGGATCGTCACCGTGCTTCTCGCACTGATCGGAACCCGCAAGGCTCAGTGGGTTGCGCTGGTCCTCGGCAGCCTGCTTGTCGTCCTGGATACCCTCGGGGGAATCTCCGACGGGTTGCGCGACGGTTGGCACATTGCCTTTTCGGCAGTGTTCTTCATTACGTTGCCCGGCGTGTTCGCCATTGCGGCCACCTGGCGTCACATCAAAAGCAAAGGAAACGGCCATGTCGATGAACAGTTCTGACTTCCCTTTTGTCTGGATGAATCTTACGCAAGAACCCGGACATGATCATGAGAAGGACTTCGACGAATTCGAGGAAAATCTGCGACGCGGGGAGCCCTTCGTGATCTTGACCGATACCGCACCTGCTGAAGACCATGAGCACTCGCCGGAAGAAAAGAAACGCATCGCACTGTGGATGAAGAAGCACAAGCTTGAATTGCGAAGGCTGGTTCTGGCAACGATCCTGGTCGAGCCCAACTCGGCAAAACGTCTTGGTTTCAAGGCATTTGCGGTCCTTTTTGCCAAGTTCTGGGGCTACCCTCTACTTCTTGCTGCTTCACGTGAGCAGGCAATAGAGATGGCGAAAGGACTGCTCCCAAAGGACGGAAAGCCATCCCACTGATGGCCCACGCTGGCGTCCGATCCTCCCATGAAACTCTGTCGCCGTTCATGGCGCTCGAGCACATCTCCCCCACCGAAGCCGTGCGCATCTTCCAGGACACCGGCGCCCGGCACGCCCTGGGCATCCAATGGGCATCTTGCAACTCACCGACGCGGGCCGCGAAGCGCCGAACAAGGCGCTCCAGCCATGCTGTCTCCGCATCGCGCGCGCATGTGGACCGCCTGGTGAGGAAACGAAGACGGAAACGCCTCGACCAGGCGCGCCTGCCGGCGCGGCAGGCACACACCCGGCCCGATCGTGGCACTGGCGATATGCTGTACGCCGTTCCCGGCAACCTGCGGCATGTCCCCGATCAAGTTCGGTATGTGGAGCACCATCCTGTTGCTCGGCAGCCTTCACGGCGTGCTGGGCGCGGTCTTGCTGTCGCTCGCCCCGGCCAACCGCAGCGCCAACCGCTGCCTGGCGGCCTTGCTGTTGGTGGTGGTGGCGCTGGTCACCCCGTACACGCTCGGCTACGCCGGCGTCTACGATGCCTACCCGCAGCTGACCTACGCGCCCTTCTTCTGGGAGCTGGCGATCGGCCCCTTGGTGTGGCTGTACGTGCGCCAGCTGGCGCATGCGCGCCTGCCGCGCTACTGGTACTGCCATCTTCTGCCCGGGGCGCTACAAGGCCTCTACTACAGTGTGCTGTTCACCTGGCCGCTGTCGCGCAAGTGGGCCTGGGACGCACAGATCCAGCAGCCCTGGGTGCAGCCGGCGCAGGACGCGTTGGTGCTGGTGTCGCTGGCCGTCTATCTGGGCCTGGCCTGGCGCCAGTATCTGGACTATCAACGCTGGCTGGAACAGCACAGCGGCGCGCGCGAGGAACTGCGGCTGTCCTGGCTGCGCGGTTTCCTGCTCGCCGCCTCGCTGCTGGTGCTGCTGCGGCTGGGATTCACCGTCACCGATCGGCTGCTGCGGCCGTTGTCCTATTTCGACGAGTTCCCGCGCTACCTGGGCCTGGTGCTGTTGATGTACTACCTGGGCCTGGAAGGTTGGCGGCATGCGCGCGTGGCCTATCCGCAGCGCACATCGGCACATAGCGCGGCCGACGCCACGGCGGCTGTGCCAGAGATGGCGCAGCCCGTGGAGCCAGTGGAGTTCGTCGAGCCGGTCGAGTCGGACGCAACCGCAACACCCGGTGCAGGCACGGAAAAGGACTGGGCCGCACTGGGCCAGCGCTTCGCCGCACAGGTCGCCGCGCAAGGCTGGTGGCGCGAGCCGGAACTGAGCCTGGGCGAACTGGCGCGACGCCTGGGCACCAACAGCAACTACCTGTCGCGGGCGTTGAACGAAGGCCTGGGCCAGAGCTTCAGCGAGTTCCTCAATCGCCAGCGCATCGCCGAGGCGCAGGCGCTGCTGGCCGGCGACGACGATGTGCTCGCCATCGCGCTGCGCGTGGGCTTCGGCTCCAAGGCCAGCTTCAACCGCGTGTTCCGCGCCTACGTCGGCCGCACGCCCAGCGACTACCGCCGGGCGCAACGTCCCATCGCCTGAAAAACATGGCGCACAGGCGCTTTTGAGTCGCTACAGCGGCGGGCGTCGCGCAGGCTGGGCGCTCTTCCGAGGATCGTCCATGCCCCAGCTCCCGCTCCGCCTATGCGCCTGGCCGCTGTGCCTGGCGCTGCTGCTGTGTACCCCGCTTGCACATGGCGCCATCACGGCGCCTGCCGACCTGCCCGCCGACCCGCACGCGGACAGCCCCCTGCCCGGCGCCGGCCTGGCCGCCGATGTCGAGCTGCTGCGCCAGGCCTATACCGCCCTGCACCCGGGCCTCTACCGCTATGTCGGCGAAGCGGAGATGGCACGCCGTTTCGATGCGCTGCGCGAGCAAGTGCGCAATGGCGCGACCCTGGGCCAGGCCTACCTGGCATTTTCCCGGTTCACCGCAGGCATCCGCTGCGGCCATACCTATCCCAACTTCGCCAATCAGCCCGAGCCGATCCGGCGCGCCCTGTTCGAGCACGCGGGCCTGTTGCCGTTCCAGTTCGTGTGGCTGGACGGGCGCATGGTGGTCACCCGCGACGGCAGCGTCCCGGCACGCCTGCCGCGCGGCACCCAGGTGCTGGCGATCGACGGTATCCCGACAAGCCGCATCCTGTCGGCCCTGATGCAGGTGGCACGCGCCGATGGCGGCAACGACGCCAAGCGTGTCGCGCAGATGCAGATACAGGGCCGCGAACGGACCGAGGCGTTCGACGTCTATCTGCCGCTGCTGTTCCCGCAGATCGGACGCAACCCGCTGCTGCGCGTACAGCTGCCCGGCGAGCGAGCGCCACGCAACGTGCGCGTGCAAGGCTTCGCTCCCGCACAGCGCAGTGCGATGGCCAGCGTGCGCGAACGCAGCAGTGATGCGCCGGCATGGACAGTCCACATGCAGACCCCGCAGTTGGCGGTGCTGAGCATGCCCGACTGGGCGCTCTACGACAGCGTCTGGAACTGGCGCGACTTCCTGGATACCACCTTCGCCGATCTGGATGCGCGCCAGGTGCCGGCCCTGGTGATCGACCTGCGCGGCAACGAGGGCGGACTGGACGAGGTCGGCAACGCGCTGCTGGCGCACCTGACCGAACAACCGCTGGTGTTGCCGCAGATCCGCCACATGGTGCGCTACCGGCGCGTGCCCGACGCGCTCGCGCCGTACCTGAGCACCTGGGACGCCTCGTTCCGCGACTGGGGCGATGCCGCGCAGGCCTACGACGACCACTACTATTCACTGACCCGCTGGCAGCCTGCGACCGCGAACGTCGTCGTGCAACCGCAGGCACCGCATTACCGCGGCACCGTGTTCGTGCTGATCGGCGCGGACAACAGCTCGGCCACCTTCAAATTCGCCGACCAACTCAAGGCCAGCGGCCTGGCGACGCTGGTCGGCCAGACCAGCGGCGGCAACCGCCGCGGCATCAATGGCAGCGCGTTCTTCTTCCTGCACCTGCCGCATTCGGGCATCGAACTGGACCTGCCGCTGGTCGGCCAGTACCCGGCCGACCCGCAACCCGACGCGGGCATCGCGCCGGATGTGGCGGTCGCACCCGGCATCGCCGATATCGCCGCGGGTCGCGATGTGGAAATGGCCGCGGTCCTGAAGGCATTGACTGGCATGCCGGACGCGCCGCCTTCGTTGCCGCCAGCGAACGCGCTGTAGCAGCGTTGCGGATCGGCGCGTTGCATCGGCCGACGTTGCTGCCGCCGCTTCGCGCCGCCAGCGGCAGCGCCAAACGCGCAGCCCCGTGTTGCCGGCGCCTGCTTGCGCACATTGGCAGCACGCACACGCTGCGGACGCATCACTCGACCCGGCACAGCGGCTTCTCCCCAGGCCGCAACGTCAGCACCCGCACGCCTGTGCGCGTCACCGCCACCGTGTGCTCGAACTGCGCCGACAGCTTGCCGTCGCGCGTATGCACCGGCCATTGATCCGGCAGCGCGCGGATCGCCGCGCGGCCCTGATTGAGCATCGGCTCGATGGTGAACACCATGCCTTCCTGCAACTCCAGCCCGGTGCCGGCATGGCCGTAGTGCAGGATCTGCGGATCTTCGTGCATCTCGCGGCCGATGCCGTGCCCGCAATACTCCTTCACCACGCTGTAGCCGTGCTCGCGCGCATGGCGGGCGATGGCGTGGCCGATGTCGCCCAGGCGCGCGCCGGGGCGCACCGCAGCGATGCCCTTCCACATCGCCTGGTAGGTCGTCTGCACCAGCCGCCGCGCCGGATAGGCGACCTCGCCGACCAGGTAGGTGGTGCTGGAATCGGCGATGTAGCCGTTCTTCTCCAGCGTGATGTCCAGGTTGACGATCTGGCCGCTGCGCAGCACGTCGTCGGCCGACGGCACGCCGTGGCAGACCACGTCGTCGATCGACGCGTTGAGCACGAACGGGAACCCGTACTGGCCCTTGCTGGCCGGCCGCGCGCCCAGGTCCTCGACGATCATCCGTTCGACGAAGTCGTTGAGCTCGAGCGTGCTGCGGCCTTGCAGCGGCAACTGGTCCAGCGCATGGAACACCTGCGCCAGCAGCCGGCCGGACTCGGCCATCAGCGCAAGCTCGTCCGGCTGCTTGATCACGCCCGCCCCGATTTCAACGCCTGCGGTTGCACCCCGGCCGCACGCAACTCGCGCGCCACCAGGTCCTGGAACGACAGCTCCGGATGCATCTCGCACAGCATGCCGATCCTGATCCAGAAGGTGGCCTGCGCATTGATCGAACGGCTGGTGACCGTGCAGGCGCGGCGCAGTTGATCGTGCAACTCGTCGTCGATGTTGACGATGCCCATGGATACACCCGGTAGCGAGGATGCACGGATCGTATACGTTTCGTATATGGTGGCGCAACCGCCGCCGGTGCCGCGCCTGTGCAGGTCAGCCAGGCACGCGTGATCGCGCGGAAGCCCGCCGAACCGGCGCCGCCACGCGAGGTCGCGGCCCATGCAGCGCATCACACCGGGCAAAAAAAACCCCGCCGAAGCGGGGTCATGCCGTGCGGCTGCAGCGCATCAGACGCTGGACATCAGGCCGATGCTGAAGCCGGAGACCTGGCTGATCCGTCCACGCCACAGACAGCCGTTGACCGGAAACTCGCCGCCGCTGCCCACGACCCGCGCATCGGCGAGGTGGACGAAGGTGGCCGGCTTCAGCTCGCTCTGCTCGTAGATGTCGCGGTAGGGCTGGAACCGCTCCTGCAGCGGCGCGACCAACTCGTCGGGCGCCACCTCGGTGATGGACTCGGTCAGCCGCTGCATGAACTCCTTGCCGCCGATCAGCATGCCGGAGATGGTGCTGCCGCCCACCGTCAGCGTCAGCCCGATCTGCACGCCCAGGTTCGCGATCGCCACCAGATCCTGCAGCAGGTAGTCGGGATGATGCGCCGCGGCGAGCAGCGCATCGGTATCCAGCGCCGCGGTCGATTGTTCTTCGTGTTGTGACATGTGTCCTCTCCCTTCGAGTCGCCACGGCGATCCCATGGTGGCATGAGGGTATACAGATTCGGCGGCGGGCGCAGAGACGCCGGCACGTGCCGTGGCGGAAATCCCTGCCACGATGCACCGGCCAACGTGCCGCGCGCACCGGCTCCCGGCACGGGGAAGGCTGCAACAGCGCTTGCCGCGCATTCAGACGATCGCCGTCGCTCCTGCGTGGCGTCGCCACTGCGGCCAGCGCGCGCACCGCCTGCCGGGATCGCCAGCATCGATCCAGGTGGCAACGCCCCGGCCCGCGGCCTCAGTCGACCGTCATCACGATCTTGCCCTGGATGTGCCCTTGCTCGGCGCGTGCGTGCGCTTGCCGGGCCTGGGACAGCGCGAAGGTGCTGTCGATGGCCACGCGCACCGTGCCCGCGTCCAGCAGTGCCGCGAGTTCGCCGAGTTGCGCGCCGCTGGAGCGCACCTGGGTGGTGGACACCGTCACGCCCCGCGCCGCCGCTTCGGCGTGCCCATCGAAGCCGAGCGGGAAGATCGGGAACAGCGCGCCGCCGCGCTTGAGCGTGCGCAGGAACCTGCCGGCGCCGGGGCCGCCGACGGCATCCACCACCAGGTCCACGTCGCGCAGCACCTCCTCGGGCGCGGCCTTGGTGTAGTCGACGAAACTCTCGGCCCCCAGCGCACGCACAAAGGCCTCCTGCTTGCCGGAGGCCACAGCGATCACGCGCGCACCCTGCCACCTGGCCAGCTGCAGCGCGAAATGGCCGACGCCACCGGCCGCCCCATTGACCACCACGGTCTTGCCCTGCAACGGCACCGGCACATGCGGCATGGGCTGCAGCGGATTGGCCACGGCGTGGCCCTGCGCGATCAGGAACTGCCACGCCGTCAGCAACGACATCGGCACGCCCGCGGCGTGCACGTGGTCGATCCCGGCCGGCTTGCGCGCCACCTCGGTGGCGGGCGCGGTGACGTACTGCGCATACGCCTGGCTGCCGCCGGCCAATCCGTCCGGAAAGCGCACCATCGCGTAGACCGCGTCGCCGCGCGACAGCCCGTCCACATCCTCCGCCACCGCCTCGATCACCCCCGACACGTCCGTGCCCAGGATCAGCGGAAAGGTCACCGGCGGGCGCCATTCCGGAGGCAGGCGGCTGTAGCCCTCCCGCAGGTACAGGTCCGGCGGGTTCAAGCCGATGGCGTGAACCCGGATGAGTACCTCACCCTGCCGCACCACGGGCAGAGGCGCGTCCTCGTAATGGAGCACCTCAGGGCCGCCGAACGCCTGCTGGCGGACCACTTTCATCATGGGCCGTGTGTCGTCGGAGCTGTGCATGGCGTATCCTGATCGGAACAGTGCTCCGAATATACGGAGCACTGTTCCACATGTAAAGGACAGCATGCGCGCCGACGCTCAAAAGAACTACCAACGCCTGCTGGACGTGGCCCGCGAGGCCCTGGCCGAAACCGGCGCGGACGCCTCGCTGCGGGACATCGCCCGCCGCGCCGAAGTTGGCCTGGGCACCCTGTACCGCCACTTCCCCACCCGTGAAGCCTTGCTCGAAGCGCTGCTGCGCAGCGGCTTCGAGGAACTGGCGGCGAAGGCCGACGCCTTGCGCAGCGCACAGGACTCGGACCAGGCCCTGGTGGCCTGGCTGCAGGAGATCATTGTCTTCACCCATCGCCAGCGCGGCGTCATCGCCCCGATGATGTCCGCCATCGAAGACGCATCGTCAGCGCTGCACACGTCCTGCGTGCGGCTCCGCGCCGCGGGCGCCGCGCTGCTGGCCCGCGCGCAGGCGGAAGGCAAGGCGCGCGCCGACATGGACGGCGACGAACTGTTCGACCTGATCGCGGCGCTGGCCTGGCTGCGGGAACAAACGTCGCATGCCAAGCGCTCCGAGCGCCTCTTCGAACTCGTGACCGGGGCGGTCCTTGCGCAGCCCGCACCGCGTGCGAAGAAAACGCCTGCGCGGAAGCGGTAAGCCGCGCCGAATGCCTACTCCCTGCCCTCGGCTTGCCCAGAGAACGACGGCTCGCCGAGTGCAGCGCCGCGGCCGCCTGCGCGCGCGTACTGCGTCGGCGGCTGCCCGACGTGGCGGGCGAACGCGACGCTGAAAGTGCTCGCGGAGTTGTAGCCGACAAGCTCGGCGACAGCGGCGATGCCGAACTCGTTGCGGCGCAGCAGGTCCTTGGCCAAGGCCATGCGCCAGGCGAGCAGGTATTCCATCGGCGCCACGCCCACCGTGCGACCGAAGCGCTCGAAGAACGCCGAGCGCGACAACGCGGCTTCCTTGGCCAAGGCTGCCACCGTCCACGCGCGTGTGGGCTGCGATCACCGAGGGACTCGGGGCCGAGCACCTCCTTGAAATTTCTTGCTGGCGGGGTGTGAGATTCCGTGCGCTGGCGCGAATCATGGTTATGAGGGCGCGAAGACCGCGTCGGTGAACCAATGGATACCATCGCAACCACCATGACCGCGAACGACACCCAGGATGCCTTCAGCGCGCTGCTGCAGCGCCACTCCGGCATCGTGTTCAAGGTTGCCGGCAGCTATGCGCGCGGCGCCCAGGACCGTGCCGATCTGGCCCAGGAAATCGCGGCTCAGCTCTGGCATGCCTGGCCGCAGTACGACCCGGCGCGCAGGGTCAGCACCTGGATGTACCGGATCGCGCTGAACGTGGCGATCAGCCACCTGCGCAACCGCGAACTGCGGCAGCGGCACGATGCGATGCCGCTGGACGAAACCCTGCACGACGTGGCCGACGGCAACGCCGCAGACCCGGAGAACGAACAGCGGCTTCGCCTGCTACAGGGCTTCATCGCCCGCCAGCCGCCGCTTGATCGCGCGCTGTTGCTGCTCTACCTCGAAGACCGCCCGCAACGCGAGATCGCCCAGATCCTCGGCATCACCGAAAGCAATGTTTCTACCAAGATCGGACGCCTGAAACAGCGCATCCGCGACGAATTTCGATAGACCCAACATGGAGACCACGATGGAACTCGATAACCTTAAATCCGCCTGGCAATCGCTGGACAGCCGGTTGCAACTGGACAACACGCTGAAACTTCACGAACTGCGCGAGCGCAAACTGGACAGGACGCGCGGCAGCCTGCGTCCGCTGTTCTGGGGCCAAATCATGCAGATGCTGTTCGGCGTTCTCTTCATCCTGCTCGCTTCGCTGCTGTGGATGAGCCAGCCGGCGCACGCCTCGTCCATCGTCGCCGGCGTCTTGGTGCAGGCGTATGGCGTACTGACGATCGTCGCCGCGGGCGTGGTGCTGGGGCAGATCGGCAACATCGACTATTCGCAGCCGGTGCTCGGCATCCAGAAACAATTGCTGCGAGCACGCACGCTGTACATCCGCAGCGGCATGGTCGCCGGTCTGCCGTGGTGGTTCCTGTGGATCGCGGTCCTGCAGACCTTGGCTGGCCTGAGCGATGTCGATCTGCTGGCCAGGGCCACCGCGCTGGTGTGGAGCGGTTACGGCATCGGTGTCGCCGGTCTGCTGGCGACCTGGTGGTTCCATCGCTGGGCGCGCCGCCCGCAACGCGCCGAGTTCGGCTGGAAGATCGACGACTCCTTAAGCGGCGGCAGCCTGCGCCGGGCGCTGGCGCAACTGGACGAACTACAACGCTTCGAGCGCGAATGAGGGAGAAGCGGGGGTCAAAGGACATCTCACACTACATAGGTTTTTGACCTTGCTCATTGGGAACTGATGCGAGCAAGCGCAATCTGAGCCACCCCAGATTTCTCGGACAGGTTAATTAGGGAACAACCGCCATCTTCTCGAACTCGGCCGGCGAGCGGTAGCCCAGCGCACTGTGCAGCCGCTGCCGGTTGTAGAACACTTCGATGTACTCGAACACTTTCCCGCGCGCTTCGTCGAGACTGGCGAAGCGCTCGTGGTGCGTCAGTTCCTGCTTGAGCGAACTGAAGAAGCTCTCCATCACCGCATTGTCGTAAGGCATGCCCTTGCGGCTCATGCTCGCGACCAGCCCGGCTTCCTGCAACTGCCGCTGATATGCACCGCTGGTGTATTGCGTGCCCTGGTCGCTATGGTGGATTGCTCCCTGCGCTGGCCGCCGGCGGTGCAGGGCCATGGCCAGTGCAGCGCTGGCCAACGCCTGGTCGGCCCGCTCACCCATCGCCCAGCCCGCGATCTGCCGGCTGTGCATGTCCAGCACCGCCGCCAAGTACAACCAGCCCATCCGGGTCGGCACGACGGTGATGTCCGCCACCCACACCCGATCTGGCCCGGGACTGACGAACGGCCATGCCAGCCGGTTAGGCGCCACCGCCACACGCTGGTAGGTGCTGCGCGTGCGCAGGTAGCGTTGCCGCCGTTTGGTGCGGATCGCATGTGCCTGCCGCAGGCGCCGCACCCGATGCCGGCCGCAGGTCTCACCTTGCTGGCGCAACGCACGCCACAGGCGCTCGCTGCCATACGCCTCGCGGGTTTGTGCGTGCAACTGCTCGATCCGCTGCAATAGCCGGGCATTCTCCTGTGCGCGCGGCCCCGGACGGCGAGCGCACCACGCGTAGTAACCGCTGGGCGACACGCCCAGCGCATGGCAGAGCCAACGCACACGGTAACCCTGCTGGTCTCGGATCCAGGCGTACTTCACGATAGTTCTCGCGCAAAGTACGCCGCCGCTTTTTTTATGATCTCGTTCTCTTGCCGCAGACGCTCGTTCTCGCGCTGCAGCTTGGTCAGTTCATCCGGGTTGGACTTAGGCCGGCCACTGCCGCCAAAGGCGCCCGCGCCCTTCGCATCGAGGTCCGTGGCCCACTTATAGAGCCGGTTGCGCGGGATGCCTAACTCCCGCGCGATCACGGCCGCTGGCCGATCCCCCGCCTTGAGCAATCGCACTGCTTCTCGCTTGAACTCTGCCGTGAACCGCTGCCGCTTCTGCATCGAACACCTCCGTGCGAGGATTGTCCTCGCTTTCAGGTGTCCGAGTTATCAGGGGTGGCTCAATCTGACCCCCTGTTTTTGCACGGCAGCGGGCGGCGGAGGCAGTCAAGCCGGCGCCCGCGCCAGGTGCGTCCGCATGACGCATTTGGCGATTCCGGATGCGCACTTTGCCGCCCACTTACGCGCAGAAGCCGCATCCGACTGCAACCGTCCGCTAGCGGTTTCTCGCCAGCTACGCGGCCATCCCTTCGAGCGCGGCGGCAGGCTGCTCGAGTCCGCCCAGGATGGCGTCGGCGACGCGCGGCGAGAAATCGTGCGGCAGGTCCGCGCGTCGGCATTGGGGGGTACCCGTTATCCAGCTAAATGCAAAACACCTGTAAAACAAATAAAGTTCAAATAGCTGATATTCGGGTAATTCGCTTGATGCGTGCGCGATCCTCCCGCGCTGACCCGTGTGCCGAATGGTCGAGCACCTACATCACGATAGATCGGCCGGCCGTACTTCGATCGTCGCGCGCGGCGGCTCGAATTCGGTGTCCGCAGCAGCATGCCTCGCATCTGTCGGATCATTCGCCAATTCATAGCTTGTGCTTCTACCGCCCGCCTCCGATTTGCGCAGCACGCCCCGGTTCAGCAAGTCGTTGATGTCGCGCAGCGCGGTATCGCTCGACGCCTTTGTCAGTGCCGCCCACTTGCTGTTGGTCAACTTCCCCTCGAACCCGTCGAGCAGGCGGTTGAGCACCTTGATCTGCCGCGCGTTCATCGGGATGGCCGCTGCCCGCTGCCAGAAGCGCGTCTTGGCCAGCACACGGTCCAGCGTGTGGTGCGCGTCCTCGACGGCACGCTGCAACGTCTGCAGGAACCACAGCAGCCAGGCGGTGACATCAAGGTCACCCTTCTGCGTGCGCTCCAGCACCGCGTAGTACGCGCTGCGTTCGCGCTGGATCTGCGCCGACAGGCTGTAGAAGCGTTGCGGGCTGCCATCGGCACGCACCAGCAACAGATCGCCCACAGCACGCGCGATGCGGCCATTGCCGTCGTCGAACGGGTGCAGGGTGACGAACCACAGGTGGCCGAGTCCAGCTTTGAGCAGCGCCGGCGCGTCATGGCTGTCGTTGAGCCAGCGCAGGAAGACGGCCATCTCGCCATCGAGCCGCGCCGCCGGCGGCGCCTGGTAATGGACGCGCTGGCGCCCCACCGGACCGGACACCACCTGCATCGGCCCATTGGCATCGTCGCGCCAGGCGGCCACCTTGCGCCGGCTCAGGCCGGAATAGCCGGTGGGAAACAACGCGGCGTGCCAGCCGAACAGCCGTTCGGCGGTGAGGGGCTGCACGGCATTGGCGTTGGCGTCCAGCACCATGTCCACCACCCCTTCCACGTGCCGATCGACGGGCGCCAGCGCCGCCACCTCCACGCCCAGCCGGCGCGCCACCGAGGAGCGCACCGAAGCCACGCTCAACACCTCGCCTTCGATGGCGCTGGTCTTGACCACGTCCTCGGTCAGCGCCGCCAGGCTGGCGTGGTCGCGCAAGGCCAGCCCGACATCGGCCAGCCGTCCCAGCAGCAGGCCCTGGGCCCGGCTGACGGCCGCAAGAGGCTCGGCCAGCGTCGCCAGGCTGTAACGCCAGTTCGGCCAGTCCTTGCGTTGCCAGAGGTAGAGCGTTTCACCGCGCATGATGCGGCGATTATTGGAGCGATTCGCCGCAGACACAATCACCGCACCTTTTGCGGTGATTGGGGCGGCCAATCGCCGCACAGCATCCGCATTGCGCGCAGGGGACGACGATGTACGCCGTACGAGGAGGCGACTCCGTCAAAGGGGACGGCGTGTAGTGACGACGCGGCCAGCGCCGCGCCACCTCCACCCCTCGAGCGATTCGGCACCAGCCGGCCACACCAGCAACGCCACCGCCAAAACCGAGCGGCTACGGTGCCACCTTAAACCTGCGTCGCTTGTTCGCCACAGGCGGCGGCTCCACCGGCACGGCCGTGATCAGCAGGGCGCCATTGGCCATCGTGATGCGCACCTTGCCGCCCACCGCGAAGCCCAGGCCTTCCAGCCACAGGCCATGCAAGCGCAGGCTGGGCACCTGCCGCCCGACCCGCATGCCATTGCGGTCCACATCGTAGTAGCGATAGCCGATGGTGCATTGCGTGGGCCGGCGCGGGATCGAGCGCCTGGGCACGGTGACCTCGTCGGCATCGGGGCACACAGGCGGTGCAGACGCCGCACCAGGCAGCGGTTCGGCGGCAATCGCATCTAGGGGGTCGAGGGATTCGAGCTTGAGCCAGCAGGGTGGCGCCTTGGTGGCGCGGCGAGGGGATTTGGTCTTTGAACGAGCGGCAGCACTACCGGACATGACGTCCTCCATTTGAGTGGGAGTCGCCAAATGAATTCGGGAGACCAAACCCGGCTGCGGAATTTTCCGCAACAACTAGATAGTTGCTCGACCAAAAGAAGCTGTCAACGCTTAAAACAGATCGCCTGTAGACATCTGCAGGAAATCGCGCCGGTGCGGATTAAGTCAACCTGACCCCGATATCGTGCGGACTACCTCCTGACGAGCGGCCAGGGCAAATTGTGCATTTGGACTGTCCTATGCCTTCACCAGCTTAGCAGCGCTGGGATCGTAGACGTAGCCTGTGATGCTGCCATCCTTGATGCGCGCGACAGCCTCATCGATGACGAACAGCGGAACGAGAAACCATTCCTCGGGTTGCACGGGATGACCAAAGCGATCGTTGATGGTGATGTTCAACCGTGCGGGCGCGAACAGCCTGTGGAACAGGTTCTCCATTCGGGCGCGGTTGATACCGGCAAGCTTGTAGGTCGCCACCACTTCGACCTTTGCCAGCAGGTAGGTAGAATCGCGTTCGGCGTTGGCGATGCGCGTCTCCACTCTGCCGCCTGTTACACCCATCTTGTGGATAATGTCGCGGTGCTGCGCGACATAGGGATGATCGGAGAGGGAGCGCAGGACGTAGATCGTGCCGCTTTCAACATCATCGGCCTCAAGCTCGCCGCCGAAGGAGAGTTGCCCGCTCTCGGGCGAGGCCAGCCGCCGCGCAGCCGGATCGTTGTAAAACGCACGCTGGAGCGAGCGCAGCAGCAAATTGCTCTCGGTGCCATTGGAGAAGATGAGGCGCAGGCGGCGGTCCACTTCCCTGGCTGTTGTCTTCAGCGGCTGGCCGAACTCAGCGACGTAGAGAGTAAGGCCATCGAGAACGAAAAAGTCCCCGGCTTCAATTGCACGCCGGCCCGCTTCGATGGGCTGGGACTGACGCATACCGGTTCTGATTTCCGCTTGCACACGCTCGAACAAGGGCCGGAAGGTCTCAAAGTTCTCGCAGGGTTTGCGATCCGCGACCTCCTCGGCGGCACGTTTTTCGGCGCTGGTACGGACATGGCGCAAGACCGCGATGTCGTCAGCACCGACAACATCCGCCAGTTCGGCAGCCAAGTCTTCGATATCGATAGTTTCATCTGCCGAAGAGACAACGGTCGGTGCCCCAGCAAGCAAACCCTGATGGTCTAGTGGCTCAAGCAAGGCGCGGCAATCCGGCAGCGCGCGTAGCCGGTCGAGGCGCACGGCATATATGCGCTCGAATATGTCGCGGTCTTCGCCATGCTTCGGCGCACGCCCATGCTGCTCGGTGAATCGTTGGATTTCCTCGAAGCCAGCAATGACACGTTCCTCGCTGGCTGGGCGTCCACTTTTCTTCTCAGGCAGCGCGAACTCGGCCAGCTCTGCCGCCAGGTCGTCAAGATCTGAGTTACTCATAACGCCCCTCTGCCCTGAAACGCATGAAAGCGGCCGCGCCGTCGGCAAGGTGCTTTTCCCAGGCGTCCTGCGACGTCACCGATGGAGCTCGCCCACGCTCACGTTTGAACTCAACCGCGCGTTTGGCGATCACTTTGGCATCGTCAGGCGTGATTGAGGTGCGCTTGGCCGAAATGGCCGCCGCGACCTGCTTCAAGCTGTCCTCGCTCATGGTCTTGGCAAGGATGGCGTAGGCTTCCCCGAAGGGGTTGATGCGATCGATCAGGTCGACGTCCAACTCACGCACGTCCATCGCGAAGCGGCGCACGCCGTCGATCAGGGCGGTGTTGGGCGACCCGTCGCTCTCGCCTTCAGTGACAAGCCGTTTGGCCTGTTGCGTGAGGTTGAGGGCGGCGATGGCGTGCTGACGCACGGCCTCCTGATCCTCGGCGTCAAGCTCGGGATACTTGTCCTTGATGATCTTGCCCATGCGAACCTGCGTCAGCTCCTCGGGCACCAGCTCCTCATCGAACAGGCCGCGCTCAATGGTGGGCTTGTCCTGCACGAAGGCCGCGATGACTTCGTTCAAGTCTTCCTGGCAGATTCGCGCCGCCTCCTTGCTCTTGGGCTCGGCGAGGCCCTTGATCTCGATCTGGTAAGCCCCTGTCTGCTCATTGACACCGACATTGCAACGGTCCGCGTCGTAGCCACCCTCGCCGTAGTTAAATTCCGGCGTCGGGCCGCTGTCGGGGTTCTTGGGCTTGAACTCGAAGCGCGGAGCAAGAACCTGCTCCATCAGCAGGCTGGCTGCGATGGCCTTCAACGTATCGTTGACAGCCTCGGTGACAGCTTCCTCGGCTGCATCCGGCTCAGCGATCAGGTTGGTGAACTTCGCCCGGGTCTTGCCGGGCGCGTCGCGGGTAGCTCGGCCGATGATCTGCACGATCTCGGTCAGGCTGGCGCGATAGCCCACGGTCAGCGCATGTTCGCACCAAATCCAATCGAAGCCTTCCTTCGCCATGCCCAGCGCGATGATGATGTCCACATGGTCTCGGTTGTTCTTCTGCGTCGGGTCTTTGAGTGAGGCGGACACGCGGTCGCGCTTGGCGGCATCGTCATCGACTAGATCGGCGATCCGCAGCACGCGGCCATCGGGGCGCTTGACACGTTGGAAGCCGGTCGCAGGATCGATGCCTTGCCATTCACCCAGCGCCTCGATGATGTGCTCCACCTCGCGCATCTTGTCCTTCGTGCTTTCACGCGAATTGACATTGGGGATGTGGATGATGGTCTTCTCGGCGGGATCGAGGACATTAAGGATGTCATCGACGTAAGGCCCGCTGTAGAAGAAATAGCCGATATCGAGTTGCTTGAGGTACTCGTAGCCGTTGAGCTGCTCGTAGTAGGTGTAGGTGACGGTATCGAACTTCGACTCATCCTGCGGTGCGAGCACGGCCTCGGCGTCGCCACGAAAGTAGGAGCCGGTCATGGCAACGATGTGCGTCTTGCCCCGCGCGAAGAACTGCCCCAGGTGCAAGCCGAGCTTGTTATCCGGGTTGGCCGAAACGTGGTGGAACTCATCGACCGCAATCAGTCGGTCGTCGAACGCCTCCACGCCGTAGGCATCGACCGCGAAGCGGAATGTCGCATGGGTGCAGACCAGCACCTTGTCGTCGCCTTCGAGGAATGCGCCCAGCGACTTGACCTTGCCGCCGTTGTCGTTGCCTGGCGCGTTGCACAGGTTCCACTTGGGTTCGACCTGCCAGTCGGACCAGAAGCCGTACTTCGACAGCGGCTCGTCGTTAAAGCTGGCACCGATGGACTTTTCCGGCACAACTATGATGGCCTGCTTCAAGCCTTGGTTCTTGAGCTTGTCGAGTGCCACGAACATCAGCGCACGGCTCTTGCCCGATGCGGGTGGCGACTTGATCAGAAGGTACTGCTCGCCCCGCTTCTCGTAGGCCCGCTCCTGCATAGGCCGCATCCCAAGAGCGTTCGCCTTCGTCGATGCGCCATTCCGGGCGTAGGTGACGGAAACGGACGGTACGGACTTGATCTTGTCGCTCATGCGTTGGCTCCCGCTTTGCGCTTCTTGCCCTTGGCCGGTGCAGCCGAAGCGGTCATCTTGGTATAGAGGTCAAACAGCTTTTCCAGCCGCTCGGTGTCGTTCTTGAAGCGCCGACCGATGTAGATGCGCTCCAGTACTTCGTCGTTGCGATCATGCGCCGCGCGCAGGTCAGCGGGCATGCTCTCAGGGTCGTACAGGTCCGCGATGGTCGCGGGAAAGTGATGCTCTCGCGCCAGCAGGATGTCCTCCGCGCAGCGCGTGAGATCGGCTTTGTTTTTCTCGGTCAGCGTGGGCACCGGGAAGGTGTTCCAACCGAGAACGTTGGAGTAGGAGAAGCGCATCTCCAACCGCACGCAGACGGTGCCAATCCAGACCCAATGCAGTCGAGAGGCGATCAGCGCCATATTCCACAGCGGGGCGTCGTAGAGAGAGAAACACTTGTTGCCAATAATCGTGTCATCTGCTGAAAGCCCCACAGGGAGATACTCGCGCCCCTCGGAACTTACCGCAGCCACGACGATGGAGTAGCGTTCGGCCACGGACTGAATTTGCCGAAAGCGATGCGGAAACGCCGCCGCTGGCTTCGTCTCCGCTGCCTTGCTCTCGGCGCGCATCTTGGCCACAGCGTCAATGCGGCGTTTCAGCTCGGGGATGGTTTCGGCATCGGCGCGCTCGTTATCCTCAATCCACAGGCAGTAACGCTGTTCACCGCGAATAAACTCCTGCGCGCCGAGGAAACGCTTAATGTAGCGGGCCGTTTCTGGCGCGTGGCGCAGCAAGGTCAAGCGATCATCCGCAGTAAGAAACAGGTTACCCCCATCAGTTGGCTTGTTGCCCCATTCCATCAAACCGCGCTCGTCCGCAGCTCTCGACATCGGCGCGACGATGACATCCTGACCCGGCACGAGATAAGCGTTGATGAACTCAACCTGCCTCTCGCTCGTCGAGCCGTCATCGTGGATGGAAAAAAGTCGTCGTAGTTTGGGCGCGCGGGCACTGATGGCAACGATGTTCACCGTGACGCCCGCGTTGTGGCTGGCCAAGTTGGCCCATTTGAATGAGGTATGGGCAAAGACGATCTCGTTGCCGGTGGCAAAGATTTCCGGCCACAGGATCGCCACCTGCTGGCCTTGGCAGATCGAATTGGTTGCAACGAAGGCAGCAGACGAGCGGGTGTGCTTTCCGTAATCGGCCGCCTTAATGAACCAACCTGCGACATAGTCCAGCGATTTCCAGTTTTTAGCCCGTCCGTCAAAGATGTTATTCAGATCGTCCTTTTGCGCTTTTTCCTGCCAGGTGGAGCCCAGATACGGCGGATTGCCACAGATATAGGTCTCGCCACCCTCATTCTCGAAGTCGATCTCCGCCTGATCCAGCGGAGAGCCGAACAAGTCATCGGCCTGCACCTTCACGCCGGTGCCGGTCGGCGGGCAAATGCTCAACCAGTCGAGCCGCAGTGCGTTACCGCAGGTGATCCAGTTCTCGTTACGAAGAGGCAGGAACTCGGCCAAGGCCAGCTTCTGCCCCCGGTACAGCACGTCGCACTGGTACTCGGCAATGACCAATGCGAGGCGGGCGATCTCCGCTGGGAAGTCGCGTAGCTCGATCCCGCGAAAGTTGGTGACTGGGATTTCTGATGCGCGATCCGGCTCACCGCGCCGCTGGTTGATCTCGGCCTCGATGGCGCGCATTTCCTTGTAGGCGATGACCAGGAAATTGCCCGAACCACAGGCCGGGTCGAAGACCCTGATCCTAGCGATACGCTTGCGCAGGTTGAGCAACATGCGGACGTTGTCCCCCGCTTCCTTCAGCTTCTCCCGCAGGTCGTCGAGAAACAGCGGATTCAGCACCTTCAGGATATTGGGTACACTGGTGTAGTGCATCCCCAGCTCGCCGCGCTCCTCGTCCTCGGCGACGGCCTGGATCATCGAGCCGAAGATGTCCGGGTTGATCTTGGTCCAGTCCAACCCGCCGACGTGTAACAGGTAGGATCGGACGATCTTGCTGAATCGTGGCACTTCGTCACCGCCAGAAAACAACTGCCCGTTGACGTAGGGAAAGTCTTCAGCCCAACGGGGAATCTTGGCGGCAGTCCGGTCCTCGCGCCTAGTGTTCATGGCGCGGAACAGCGTGGCGAGAACCTCGTGCGTATTCGACGAGTCCCTGGCACTCATCTGCGCGACGGTTTCGGTGAAGCGTCCCTCGCCGACGAAGATGTCGGTGTCCTCGGCGAAGAAGCAGAAGATCAGCCGCGCCATGAGCTTGTTCATGTCGTGGCGACGCTCCGCCGTGCCCCATTCAGGGTTGTCCTTCAGCAGTTCGACATACAGACGGTTCAGGCGGCTGGTGGCCCGGATGTCGAAGGCGTTCTCACTGATCTGGCGGACAGTGCTGATGCCCGCCAGCGGCAGGAAGAAGCCGAAATGGTCGGGAAAGTCCTTGAAGGCACAGGCAACTGTCTCACCGCTGTTCAGGTCTTCGGCCTCGAAGTCCACGCCGTCTGTGGCGAGGATGAATTTCGCCTTGGCTTTGGTCGTCGCCGGGCTGGCCTTGAGAGCGGCCAGCATCTGCGTCACCCGCCCTGCGTCGCAGGTCAGAATGTGGATGTTGCTGGTTTGGAGAACACCACCGAGGTCGGACTTGTTCGACGCCCCCGCGCGCAGGCGCTTGATGGTCGTCGCCTTGTTGCCAAAAGCTTCAAGGAAGGCGTAGGGGAACTCTGCGGGGTCAAAGGGCTGCTCCGCAAGGTCAGTGATGGCTTGTTCGATTTCGACGGCATTCATGGGCGTGCGGCCCGCCTACTGAGCGAGGCCGCCTTGCTACTGCTGTTCTGCGTGGCACTCATGTCTTGTCCTGTTTTTTCGCTATCTGCACGGCAATCCAGCGATCCAATTCGCTGCGACGAAACCACCAGGTCCCGCCCAGCTTGAATCCTGGCATCTTCCCCTGCTGTGCCAACATCAGCTCATTTCAAGAGCAGACAGCATGCAATTGCCTCGCATGCTTATGGTGGGCCCACCAGGATTCGAACCTGGAACCAAAGGATTATGAGTCCTCTGCTCTAACCGTTGAGCTATAGGCCCGGACGCGTCCGGAGTGGGCGGGCGATGCGTCGGCCGCCGGCTTGGCGCCTCTGGCGTGCATGCAGAGGAAGGCGCCGAGGCGGGCGTGAGTTTAACGTCCGCGGCGGCGCCGTGTCTTCCCGGGGTTGGCGATGCGCCCCCGACTGATCGGCCGCAGCGGCGCGTTCCTGACCGATGCCGCGCCTGATCCTCGCCCGTCAGGGCTCAGTTGGCATGGTGGCAACGACCGCATCGACAACCGATGCGGTCATTGGCGATCCACCCGCCGGCAAGCGCAAGCGCCCTCCCCTCAATCCTCCAACCCCAACACCACCACCCCCAGCGGTGGCACGGTCAGCACCAGCGAGGCCGGATGCCCATGGGCGCCGATGTTCTCGGTGCGCACGCTGCCGCCGTTGCCGGTGTTGCTGCCGCCGTAGATCTCGGCATCGGAGTTCAGCAGTTCGCGCCAGCGGCCGCCGCGGGGCACGCCGATGCGGTAGCCGTGGTGCACCAGCGGGGTGAGGTTGGCCACCACCAGCAGCGGGGCGTCGCTGCCCTGGGCGGTGCGCAGGTAGGCGAACAGGCTGTTGCCGGCGTCGTCGCCGATGACCCAGGCGAAGCCGTCCGGGTCGTCGTCGCGCGCGTGCAGCGCGGGGTGTTCGGCGTACAGGCGGTTGAGGTCGCGGACCAGGCGCTGGATGCCGCGGTGGCGCGGGTCGTCGAGCAGGTGCCAGGGCAGCGCGGCGTCGTGGTTCCACTCGGTGGGCTGGGCGATTTCGCAGCCCATGAACAGCAGTTTGCGCCCGGGGTGGGTGTACATGTAGCCGAGGTAGGCGCGCAGGTTGGCGAAGCGCTGCCAGTCGTCGCCGGGCATGCGCCCGAGCAGAGAGCGTTTGCCGTGCACCACTTCGTCGTGGGAGATGGGCAGCATGAAGCGCTCGGAATACGCGTAGACCATGCTGAAGGTCAGTTCGCCGTGGTGGTAGCGGCGGTAGATCGGGTCCAGTTCGATGTAGTGCAGGCTGTCGTGCATCCAGCCCATGTTCCATTTGTAATTGAAGCCCAGGCCGCCGTGCGCCAGGTCGGCGGTGACGCCGGGCCAGGCGGTGGATTCCTCGGCGATAGTGATGGCGCCCGGCGCGTGTTCGGCCACAACCTGGTTGAGCCGGCGCAGGAAGGCGATGGTTTCGTAGTTCTCGCGGCCGCCGTGGATGTTGGGCACCCACTCGCCGGCGTTGCGGCTGTAGTCGCGGTAGAGCATGGAGGCGACGGCGTCCACGCGCAGGCCATCGACGTGGTAGCGCTGCAGGAATTCCAGGGCGCTGGCGATCAGGAAGCCGGAGACTTCGCGCCGGCCGTGGTTGTAGATGAGCGTGTTCCAGTCGCGGTGGAAGCCTTCGCGCGGGTCGGCGTGTTCGTACAGCGAGGTGCCGTCGAAATGGGCCAGGCCATGCGCGTCGGTGGGGAAATGCGCCGGCACCCAGTCGACGATGACGCCGATATCCTCGCGGTGGCAGCGGTCGACGAAGCGGGCGAAGCCGTCGGGCGAGCCGAAGCGCGCGGTGGGCGCGAACAGGCCCAGCGGCTGGTAGCCCCAGGAGCCGCCGAACGGATGTTCGGTGACCGGCATCAGTTCGATATGGGTGAAGCCCATATCGGCGACGTAGGGAATCAGGCGGTCGGCCAGGGCGTCCCAGTCGAGCATGCTGCCGTCGTCGGCATGCATCCACGAGCCGGCGTGGATCTCGTACACGCTCAGCGGTGCGCTGGGGCTGTGGCGGCGCGCACGCGCGGCCATCCAGGCGTCGTCGCGCCACTGGAACGGGGCGGGATCGGGAACGATCGAGGCGGTGCCGGGCGCCAGTTCGGCGCGGCGTGCGACCGGGTCGGCCTTGGCCGGCAGGTCTTCGCCGCGCGGGCCGCGCAGCGCGTATTTGTAGTGCGCACCGGCGTCCACGCCGGGCACGAACAGTTCCCACACGCCGGCCTGGTGGCGCAGGCGCATCGGGTGGCGGCGCGCATCCCAGGTGTTGAAGTCGCCGATCACCGCCACGCGGGTGGCGTTGGGCGCCCATACCGCGAAACGGGTGCCGCGCACGCCGTCCACTTCGACCACGTTGGCGCCGAGCGCGTCGGCCAGCTGCAGGTGGTGGCCTTCGGCGATCAGGTGCAGGTCGAAATCGCTGAGCTGCGGGCCGAACGCGTAGGCGTCCTCGGTTTCCTGCTCGCCGCCGGGCCAGCGGATGCGCAGCCGGTAGCGGCTGTCGTCGGGCAGCGTGGCGGCGAAGAAGCCGGGGCTGGGGCCTTCCTGCAGCGGCACTTCGCGGCCGTCGTCGAGCACCGCGGTGACCGCTTCGGCCCCGGGCAGGTGGCTGCGCAGCACGCGCGCGTCGCCGATGCGGTGCGCACCGAGCACGGCGAACGGATCGCCGTGGCGGGCGTTGGCGAACGCGCGCAGCGTTGCCTCGTCCCAGGTGTGGCCGACATCACTCATCGAATCGCCTCCTCTGGCGCGGGAAAGCGGTGGAGTATGCGCAGCAATCCCTGTATCGGCACCATGATCCAGGCTGGGCGGTTGGCGGCCTCGTAGCGAATTTCATAGCTGGCCTTCTCGATCAGGAACAACAGGGTGGTGGTTTCGAAGGCGGCCGGCGCCACCCACGGATGCGGGCTGGCGTCGAGCACCTGGCGGTAGGCGGACAGGAAGGTGGCGCTGGCGCGGCTGCGGAATGCGGACAGGAAGGCGTCCAGCGCCGTGTCCAGGCCGACCCCGGCGCGTGCGGCGGTGCCCTCTTCGCCGCGTGCGGAGACTTCGCTGGCGTAATCGAGCGAGCGCAGGAAGCCGGCGACGTCGTGCAGCGGGCTGGCCTTGGCGCGGCGTTCGTCCAGCGACTTGGCCGGCTCGCCTTCGAAGTCGATCAGCACCACGTCGTCGAACGCGACCAGGATCTGGCCGAGGTGGAAATCGCCGTGCACGCGGGTCAGCAGCGCACCATCGAGCAAGGCCGGCGCCTGTTGCAACCAGGCGTCCAGACGCGGACGTTCCGCCAGCAACGCCTCCACCGCGGCGCGCTCGGCGCCATCCTCGCTGCTGTCGCGATGCGCAACCAGCGTGTCCCACATCGCCTGCACTTCATGCTCCACGCCGGCGACCACCTGCCGTGCGGCCGCGGCATCCACCGGCTGCGGCGCGAACGCGGCGGCATCGGTGGGTTGGGCCAGCACGTCGTGCAGTTCGGCCAGGCGCCGACCGACCACGGCGGCGAAGGCGTCGTAGCCGGCCACGCTCTCCTCGCGCGCGGCATCGTCCTGCGCGGCGGCGTATTCCTCGGCGCCGCGCGCCAGGTGATCCAGGGTCCAGCGCCAGGCGTCGCCTTGGTTACGCACGAAGCCCTGCAGCAGCGCCAGGGTGGTTTCCACGCCCTGCGCATCGACGCGGGTGACGTGGCCGAACAGTGGCGCGGCATTCGCATAACCGATCGCGGTCAGCCGCTCGCCGAGTTCGATCTCGGGATTGGCGCCGGCGGAAACCCGGCGCAGCAGTTTGAACACGGCCTTGTCGCCGACGATCAGCGAGCTGTTGCTCTGCTCGGCCGACAGCCAGCGGATCTCGGCATCGTCGGCGATCTCGACCGCGGCCAGCGCCGGCGTGGAACAGAAACGGATCTGTTCGGGCGCGGCATCGGCACCGGCGTGGGTCTCGCCATCGACCGACAGCACCGCGCCCTCGCGCAGTGCGGCAAGCGTGGTGCGGGTCAGCGATTTCAGCGCGAAGCCATCGGTGAGGTAGCCCACTTCGCGGCCGTGCCGCACCCGCGCCAGCGCCAGCTGTTCGGCCAGCACGCTGGGTTGCTCGCGGTCCCACACGATGCCCAGCGGCAGCATGTAGCGTTCGTATTCGCCATGCTCCAGCTCCGCTTCGATCTCCAGCATGGTCAAGGCGTCGGTGCCGGGCAGCGGCGTGCGGCGGGCGATGCGCACGCTGCGCAAGGCGCGGTCCTTGGCGGCGAACCAGCGCCGCGTGGACAGCCAGGTCGGCAGGATGTCGCGCTCCAGCGTGCCCAGGTGCGGCAGCAACGCATCGGCATCGACTGCGCCGCGCAGCACCAGGGTCTGGTAGTCGGGCAGCGGCATCGGCGCGGGCACGTGCCAGTCCGGCAGGGTAGCGTTGCCGACCAGTTGGAACGCGTAGAAGCCGAACGCCGGCACGGTGAGCAGGTAGGTCAGGCGCCCGATCGGCGGGAAGCTGCCGCCGCCGATGATGTCCACCGGCACCCGGCCTTCGAATTCGGACAGGTCCAGTTCCACCGCCTGCAGCGTGTGCGAGAGATTGGCCACGCACAGCACGGTCTCGTCTTCGTGGCAGCGCAGGTAGGCGAGCAGGCGGCGGTTGCCGGGATACAGGAAGCGCAGCGTGCCGCGGCCGAACGCGCGGTAGCGCTTGCGCACCGACAGGATGCGCCGGGTCCAGGTCAGCAGCGAATGCTGGTCGCGCTGCTGCGCCTCGACGTTGACCGCCTGGAAGCCGTACAGCGGATCCATGATCGGCGGCAGCACCAGCGCGGCCGGGTCGGCGCGCGAGAAGCCGCCGTTGCGATCGATCGACCATTGCATCGGCGTGCGCACGCCGTCGCGATCGCCGAGGTGGATGTTGTCGCCCATGCCGATCTCGTCGCCGTAGTACAGCACCGGCGTGCCGGGCATGGTCAGCAGTAGCGAGGTCATCAGTTCGATGCGGCGGCGGTCGCGTTCGAGCAGTGGCGCCAGGCGCCGGCGGATGCCCAAGTTGATGCGCGCGCGGCGGTCGGCGGCGTAGGTCTGCCACAGGTAGTCGCGCTCCGAGTCGGTGACCATTTCCAGGGTCAGCTCGTCGTGATTGCGCAGGAAGATCGCCCACTGGCAGCTCTCCGGGATTTCCGGGGTCTGGCGCATGATGTCGGTGATCGGGAAACGGTCTTCGCGCGCGATGGCCATGTACATGCGCGGCATCAGCGGGAAGTGGAACGCCATGTGGCATTCGTCGGCGTTCTCGCCGAAATACTGCTGGGTGTCTTCCGGCCACATGTTGGCCTCGGCCAGCAGCATGCGGTCGGGATATTCGGCGTCCAGCGTGGCGCGGATGCGGCGCAGGATGGCGTGGGTCTCGGGCAGGTTTTCGTTGGAGGTGCCGTCGCGCTCGATCAGGTATGGCACCGCATCCAGGCGCAAGCCGTCCACGCCCAAGTCGAGCCAGAAGCGCATCACTTCCAGCACCGCTTCCAGCACGGCCGGGTTGTCGAAGTTCAGATCCGGCTGGTGCGAATAGAAGCGGTGCCAGAAGTATTGGCCGGCGACCGGATCCCAGGTCCAGTTGGAGTTCTCGGTGTCGCAGAAGATGATGCGGGTGCCGGCGTAGTCCTGGTCGCTGTCGGACCACACGTAGAAGTCGCGCTCCGGCGAGCCTGCCGGCGCGTTGCGCGCACGCTGGAACCAGGAATGTTGGTCGGAGGTGTGGTTGATCACCAGTTCGGTGACGATGCGGATGCCGCGCGCATGCGCCTGCGCCACCAGCCGTTCGAAGTCGGCGATGCTGCCGTAGTCCGGATGCACCGCCATGTATTCGGCGATGTCGTAGCCGTCGTCGCGGCGCGGGCTGGGATAGAACGGCAGCAGCCAGATGGTGTCCACGCCGAGATCGGCGATGTAGTCGAGCTTGGAGATCAGGCCGGGGAAATCGCCGATGCCGTCGTCGTTGGAGTCGAAGAACGACTTGACGTGCACCTGGTAGATGATCGCGTCCTTGTACCAGAGTGCATCGTGGGCGAGCGGGCTTGGCTCGCTATCGGCGGACAAGGGAACTGCAGCATTCATGAAGTGGCTCCGGCGCGGATACGCCATAGGGAAAACGGCCGCGACGGATCGAGGCGAATGGTTTGCTGCTTGCCGTGCCAGGCGAAGGTGTGACCGTCCCACAGGTCCTGCGCGGCGACGCTGGCGTGGTCGGGCAGGCCCAGTTCCCACAGCGGCACTTCGATCTGTGCTTCTTGCGCGCTATACGGATCGAGGCTGATCGCCACCAGCACCAAGCTGCGGCTGCGCGCCAGATGCGCTTCGTCGAGGAACTTGCCGAAGTACAGCACCTGGTCGTTGTGCGCGAGATAGAAGCGCGTGCCCAGGTGCGACTGCAGTTCCGGGTGCTGGCGGCGCAGCAGGTTGAGGCGGGTGATCTCGTCGACGATGTCGCCGGGCGCGCGCTCGGGCCACACGCGCAGCTGGTACTTCTCCGAGTCCAGGTATTCCTCCTTGCCCGGCGCCAGCGGCGTGGCCTCGCACAGCTCGAAGCCCTGATACATGCCCCACAGGCCCGACAGCGTGGTTGCCAGCGCGGCGCGGATCAGGTGACCGCCGCGGCCGCTCTGTTGCAGGAACACCGGGTTGATGTCCGGCGTGTTGACGAAGAAATGCGGACGGAAGCACTCACGCGGCGTGCCGGCGTTGAGTTCTTCGATGTAGGCCTGCAGTTCGGCCTTGTGCTGGCGCCAGGTGAAGTAGGTGTAGGACTGCGAGAAGCCGACCTTGGCCAGCCGGTACATCGGCTTGGGCCGGGTGAAGGCTTCGGACAGGAACACGACTTGGGGATGGCGGCCGCGCACTTCCGCGATCAGCCATTCCCAGAACGGGAACGGCTTGGTGTGCGGATTGTCGACGCGGAACAGGTGGACGCCTTCGTTGACCCAGAACAGCACCGCGTCGCGCAGCGCGTTCCATAGCTCCGGCACGGCACCGCTGGCGTAGAAATCGACGTTGACGATGTCCTGGTATTTCTTCGGCGGATTCTCCGCGTACGGGATCGAGCCGTCGGCACGCCAGGTGAACCAGTCCGGATGTTCGCGCAGCCACGGATGGTCCGGCGCGCATTGGATCGCGAAATCCAGCGCCAGTTCCAGGCCCTGCGCGGCGGCGGCGGCGCGCAGCCGGCGGAAGCCTTCCAGACCGCCGAGTTCTGCATGCACCTCGGTATGCCCACCGTCGGCCGAACCGATCGCGTATGGGCTGCCGGGCTCGCCAGGTTGCGCGTTGACCGCGTTGTTGCGGCCCTTGCGGTTCTTCTCGCCGATCGGATGGATCGGCGGCATGTACAGCACGTCGAAGCCCATCGCGCGGATATGCGGCAGGCGCGCGATCACATCGTCGAAGGTGCCGTGGCGCGCGAGGTCGCCGCTCTGCGAACGCGGGAACAGTTCGTACCAACTGGAGAAATGCGCACCGCGGCGCTCGGCCTCGACGCGGAAGGTCATCGGGTATTCGGTGCGGAACGGCTTGTCGTCGGCGCGCGCCATGGCCTCGGCGGTGCCGGGTTCGAGCAGGATTTCCGCAGTTGCCGAGAGGCCCTCGCTGCGCATGATGCGAGCAACGATCGCCTTCAATCGCGCGGCCAGCGCGCCGCGGCTGCGCGCGCGCGCCGCCTCGACCTGGGCCAGCGCTTCCTGCACGTCCACCGGCAGCAAGGTCCCGGCGGCGCGCTTCTTTTCCAGGTCGGCGTGGGTGGTGGCGAAGATGTCGCGCCAGGCTTCGATGCGGAATTCGTAGCGGCCCAGCCGCTCCAGCGGAAATTCACCGCGCCAGCGGTCGTTGCCCAGCGCGCGCATCGGCGCGGTGGACCAGGTGCGTGCGTCGGCGGCACGCCACAGCAGCGCCACCGCGATGCGGTCGTGACCGTCGCAGAACGCATCGGCTTCCACGCAGATGCGGTCGCCGACGGTGCGCTTGACCGGGAAGCGGCCATCGTCCACCGAGGGCGTCACCGTCTCGATGCAGATCCGCGCCGCCGCGGCGGCAACGTCGGCCGGCGTGCGTGCGCGCGCGGCGGCCAGCACCGGACGCGCCGGCACGCTGCGGTAGACGCGCACTTCGCCCGCTTCCAGGGTGCCGCCCTGGTCGCCCTGGATCGGTTCGCCCTGGTCGCTGAGCAGGGATTCGCTGTCGCCGAGCAGGCGCAGCAAGGCCGATCCCGGTACCGGCAGCAGATGATCGTGGTCGCTGTTGAGTAGCACCAGCCACGGCGCGGCGCCGAGCGGTTCCACGGCGACGGCGGTCAGCGCGCCGTCGCGCAGCAGCGGACGCAGGCGCAGGTCCTGCGTGGCCTGAGCCGGGAGCGCAGGCGCTTCGTCGGCGTCGGTGTCCGTCGGTGCCGGCAATGCGGTGGGTTCGGCGATCGCCCAGGCATCGCCGAACGCGGACGCCAATCGGGCGCGTTGCGCGCGCCGCAACGGCGGCTGCGCTTCGGTCGGCGCATCTGGATCGATGGTGGCGACGACGCGACGCGCCAGGCTGCGCAGCGCCACATCCTCGTCGAAGAACCAGCTGCCGCGTCCGTCCCACCAGGCCAGCGACGAGAACGCCGCATCGAAGCCGGCGCCATGAAGCCCGCGCAAGGCCTCCAGGCCCAGGCCAGGGGTCCAGGCCAGGAAGGTCGCCGTCGGCACCTGCGCTTGCACATCGGCGATCAGGCTGCGCCACAACGTGGCCGGCACGCGCTGCGGCTGCAGCACGCGGAAGCCGGCCAGGCCGCTGCGCAGCCAGTCGCGCAGGCGCACGCTCCACCACTGCGCCAGGCCCGCGCCCTCTTCGGCATAGGCGAAGCGGCCCTGGGCGATCTCCGGTGCGCCGCGCTGCGTGCGCGGATCCGGCAGCGCCGAGGTGCGCGCGCGGAACCAGTGCGGATGTTCCTGCAGCAGGCGGCTACTGCCGCCGATCTCGTCGATGCGCAGATCGACCAACAGCTTCAGGCCGTGTTTCTGCGCCAGCGCCAGCCAATGCTGCAACTGCGCGGCGCCGTCGGCATCGTCGGCGGCCGGGTCCGCCAGCCGCCCTTGCGGGTCCTGCGCGAACGGGTTGGGCAAGATCACATGGTCGCAACCGTTGGCCTGTGCGGCCGCCATGGCCGCCTCCGGCGCGGCCGTATCGGGGTTGCTCAAGGGGGAGAGCAGGCAGACATGCATTCGGATATCCCGTTCGGCGTCAATGAGGAGTGCACGATCCAGACCGCAGCGATCGCCATCGGCGGTACGAATCAGACGTCGCACAAGACGGAGACGGAATGCGCCTGCACGATGTGCCGCATCCGCAATCGGATTCGGCGCCGTGGCGCCAATGCCGCTCGATGCGATGCGACAGGCGCCACAAGACCACAGCCGATGCCAATGAAATGTGTTCATGGCATTAAGCAGGCGCATACATCGGCACCTTGCGCCCGCGCACCGGGCCGGCGCGGCAGCGGCGCCATAGCGCCGCTGCCAGGGCGTTTGCGCAGGAATGCGAGCCGCACCCGCAACGCTGCGAACGTCTTAACGTCATCGCACGTTCACGCACTCACCACGCGCTGCACACCGTGACATTACTGTCGTCGCGCCAGAGCGGCGCGCATGCCGCCGACGCGGGTCCGTTGAGGACGACGCGACCGATGCAGGGATGCGTGTCGTCCAGGCACTGGACGACCACGCTGAAGTGAGCTGCGTTGAGCAGTGCTGGGGTCGCACGTGTCGGTAACGGGCGCCGTGATCGGCAAGGCGCCATCCGCCCGTGAAAACCTGGGTTCAGCGATGCGTGAACCTGGCATGTCGCTTAAAGAAGAACCAGATGATCCTCGTCGACGATGCCGGCGTAGCTCCATCCCGAAAGGTTGGACAGAACTACGCGGGTCACGGTCAGGGGGCTTGGACGTTGGCTTTCAACCAGCCCTCGACATTTTCCAGCTCGGCCCCGATCCTGAAGTTGAAGGTCCGCTCCATTTCCCACGCTACGCCCTTCCCTTGCGCAAAAGCCGCACGGTACTTCTTGATCATGTTCGCCGGGTCTTCCGCCAGTTCCTGCATGAGTTGAGGAACGCTCCATACGGCGAGCTCGAAAGGTGCGCCGAACGTCTTCTCGAGAATTCCCGGAAGTTCGCCATAGCCGATCGTATCGCCCGCGAGGTACACGATCTCGTTACGGATCATGGGCGAGCAGAAGACGATGCGCGCCGTCATTGCGCCAATGTCCTCCGGCGTGGTCAGCGTGACGGCGTTGGTCGCCGAGCCCAGCGCGTTGACCTTCCGCCCGGAGAGATCGACCACCCCGAATTCCGGCTCGAAGAGATAGCTGGTGAACATTCCGGTGGAAATGACGACCCATTCCATCGCGGTCTGCGACCGCAGATATTCGCGCACGTCCAGTTGCGCGTCGAACAGATCCTGGGGACCTCCACGGCCGATGGCATCGAAATCGACACCGAACTGCCACGGGAAGTACCTGGGAATGCCTGACTTCACTGCGGCGCGCGCGACTTTCATCGGGGTATCGCGACCGGCCGCGTAACCGGTACATCCAATGACGGTGTCGAATCCGGAGAAGGTGGCGGCCAACGCATCCTCGCTCGCCACGACAAGATCACCGGCGACTATCTCGACGCCCAGCGAACGGATCTCGTCCACCATGCGCCGCTTTTCGGGCAGGTCCGATGCGATGGAGGCCGGCCGCAGCATGACGCTGATGCGCGCCTGGGCATGCTCCTTCGAGAGCCGTGCCAGGTTGCGGATGACCGGCATCCCAAGTTCTCCCGCTCCCAAAACCAGGATGGACCGGGAGGCAGTGTTGCTGGCGCGAGAAGCCATTGAATCACCATGTCTGTGTACGATGGCGGCGATTCTGCCTGTCGCACAGACCACACATAAGAAGGCACACCCGTGATACCGACCGCCCCGTTCATGAGTTCCGATGAGCTCCTGCAGCATTCCCAACTGATCTGCGACGGGATGAGCGCAGACGACGACGGTCTACGCCGCGAGGTTCTGGCGCACGCGGGCAATCGCTGGTCCCTCGGGATCATTCATGCGCTCGGCGTTTACGGGACACTGCGTCATGCGGATCTCGCGCGCAGGATGAAGGGGATCACGCAGCGCATGCTCACGCGCACCCTGCGGCAACTCGAAAGGGATGGCCTGATCGGCAGGCATGATTTCAACGAGGTGCCTCCCCGTGTCGAGTACAGCATCACCCCATTGGGCAAGGACCTGCTTGTCCTGATGATTCCCATGTGGACATGGGTGGTGGAACACGCCGAGGATTTTCGCCAATGTCGGCAGAACTTCGATGCCGAACGCAGTGCTTGACAGTCTCAGCGGCTGTCGCTGACAGCGCCGGCCATCTACGAGCGCGCTGGCGACAAGCAGGACGCGGTCGGACATCGGCGCCGCCCACCACGGGGTCTATGATCGCGACATTCCAGCCGTGAAGCCAATTCGCAAGCGCTGAATGTTTCCGGCGCTTTTCCGAAGGCACAGAAGGCACCTGGGCGGAAAGCCCAAGCGCCTGTTTTGATGGTGGGGTCTGGCAGGATTCGGGCCTGCAATCGAAGGCGAATGAGGTCTCTGCTCCAACCGATGCGCGGAGGCGCGCTGCAGCCGCACGGTGCAGGACTGCCTCGGCACGGACCACTGGCAGGGAGCGCTACTGGCCCCACTGCCCACGCACCTTGCCTTCGCTCATCGAATACGCCCGCTCCGCGCCCTCGCCTGCGGCCCACGCGGTGTTCGGCTCGGCCTGCAGGGTGAAACGCAATTCGCCGCCGGCCATGATTTCCTCGTGGCGCAGGAAGGCGCGGTCCAGCGGGCGGCCGTTGAGGGTGACGCTGCCGATGTAGGGATGCGCATCGTCCAGGCCGTCGGTGACGATGCTGAAGCGCTTGCCGTTGGGCAGCGCCAGGGTCGCGTGCGGCAGGAACGGGCGGCCGATGATGTACTGGTTGCTGGCCGGCGCTACCGGGTAGAAACCCAGCGCGGTGAACACGTACCACGCCGACATCTGCCCCAGGTCGTCGTTGCCGGCCAGGCCGTCGGGACGCGCCGCGTACTGGCTGCGCATGATCTGCTGCAGCCGTGCCTGGGTACGCCAGGGCTGGCCGGCGTAGGCATAGAGGTAGGCCACGTGGTGGCTGGGCTCGTTGCCGTGCGCGTACCAGCCGATCAGCCCGGTGATGTCTTCCATGTGTTCGAACACCTTGGGATCGACCTTGGCCTCGAACACCTGGTCCAGCCGCGCCAGCAGTTTGTCCTCGCCGCCATGCGCGCGGGCCAGGCCGGCCACGTCCTGCGGCACGTACCACGAGTACTGCCAGGCGTTGCCTTCGGTGTAGTCGCTGCCGTAGCCGCTGGCACTGGGATCGAACGGTTCGCGGAAGCTGCCGTCGCGCTTGCGCGCGCGCATGAACCCGGTCTTGGCGTCGAAGGCATGCTGCCAGTTGCCGGCGCGCTTGCCGAATTCGCTGGCCACTTCGGTGCGGCCCATCGCCTGCGCCATGCGTGCGATGGTCCAGTCGTCGAACGCGTATTCCAGGGTCTTGGACGCGGCCTCGCCTTCCTCGTCGATCGGCACGTAGCCCAACTCGCGGTATTGCGCGATGCCGTCGTAGGGGCCGTAGTCGGCGCTGGCGACCATCGCCTCGAGCGCGGCGTCGGTGTCGTAGCCGCGGATGCCTTTCATGTAGGCGTCGGCGATCACCGGCACGGCGTGGTAGCCGATCATGCACCAGGTCTCCAGGCCCTGGAACGACCACACCGGCAGCACCCCGTACGGACTGTTCTTGCGGTGCGCGAGCAGCGAGTTGACGATGTCGTTGGTGCGCTGGGGCGGCTGCACCAGGGTCAGCAGCGGGTGCAGCGCGCGGTAGGTGTCCCACAGCGAGAATGTCGAGTAGTTGGTGTAGCCCTGCGCCTGGTGCACGGCGTTGTCCGGCCCGCGATAGCGGCCGTCGCTGTCCATGAACAGCGTGGGGCCGAGCAGGCTGTGGTACAGCGCGGTGTAGAACTGGGTGCGCTGCGTTGCCGGCGCATCCACTTCGACCGCACCCAGCGCCTGCGCCCACTGCGCGCGCGCCGCGCGGCGCACGCCGTCGAAGTCCCAGCCCGGCACCTCGGCGTCGAGGTTGGCGATGGCGCTGTCCTCGCTGACCGGCGAGATCGACACCTTCACCAGCAGCGGTTCGCGCGTGGCCGCACCGAAATCGAAACTGGCCACCAGCTGGCGGCCTTCGATCTGCGCGCGTTGGGTGGGGTCGTTGTCGCCGGGCGGCGGGAAGCCCTTGTACGGGATGTCCTGCTCGGTATTGTGCAAGGCATGGCCGCGCAGCGGCTGCGAGAAGCGCAGCGCGAAGTACAGCTGCCGCCCCGGCGCCCAGCCGCGGGTTTCGCGGAAGCCGGTGACGGTGCCGTCGGCGCGCACGCGCAACCGCGACCAGCTGATCTTGCCGGGGTAGTCGTACATGCTGGTGCGCAGGTCCAGCAGCACGTGCGCCGGCTGGCCCTTGGGGAAGGTGTAGCGGTGCACGCCGGCGCGCGCGCTGGCGGTGAGTTCGGCGCGCACCTTGTAGTCGTCCAGGGTCACCGCGTAGTAGCCGGGTTCGGCACGTTCGTCGTCGTGGCGGAAGCGCGAGCTGTAGCCGCTGCCGGGCTTGTCCGGATCGCCGCGCTCCAGCCGCACCGCGCCGCTGATCGGCATCAGCAACACGTCGCCCAGGTCGGAATGGCCGGTGCCGGAGAAGTGGGTGTGCGAGAAGCCGACCAGGCTGCGGTCGTCGTAACGGTAGCCGGCGGCCCAGCCGTAGGCGTCCTTGCGCGGCTGGATGCGCGTGTCCGGGCTCAGCTGGACCATGCCGAACGGCACCGTGGCGCCGGGGTAGGTGTGGCCTTCGCCGCCGGTGCCGATGAACGGGTCCACCGCGGCGACGGCGCGCTCGCCAGGGCTGGCGGCGGCGGAACTGGTGGCGGCGTGCGCCGCAGGCCAGGCGGCGGCGAGCAGCAGCGCGACGGCCGCGCGCTTGGTCCAGGTGCTGTGCATGGTGTCTTTTCCCCGGTCGAATCGGTCCAAGAAACGGATACCACAAAAGCCGCCGTGCATTTTGCTGCACTGCAAAATGCGTAGCCGATCACGACGGCGCAGGATGGGCGGCCTTTTGAACCGGTCTAATCGCCGTGCCGTCGTCCCCCGCCGACAAACGCGTCACCGTGTCCGACATCGCCGCCGCCTGCGGCGTGTCGCGGGCGACCGTGTCGCTGGTGCTGCGCAACAGCCCGCTGGTGCATGCGGACACGCGCGCGCGGGTGGCGGCGGAAATCGCGCGGCAGGGCTACGTCTACCACCGCGGCGCGGCCAGCTTGCGCGGGCGCGCCTCCAACGCGGTGGCGCTGGTGGTCAACGACCTGGCCAATCCGTTCTTCGCCGAATTTGCCGGCGGCGTGGACGCGGCGCTGGCCGAGGCCGGCTACGTGATGCTGATGGGCAGCACCGGCGAATCGCCGGAGCGCCAGCACAGCGTGCTGGCCTCGCTGATCGAGCACCAGCCGGCGGCGCTGATCCTGTCGCCGACCGAGAACACCGACGCGGCGCGGCTGCGCCAATTGCTCGGCACGCGGCTGCCGGTACTGCTGTTCAACCGCGCGCTGGACGGCGACTGGCCGCTGCTGGCGCTGGACAACCGCCGCGGCGCGCGCCTGGCCACCGAACACCTGCTGGCGCTGGGCCACCGCGCGATCGCGTTCTTCGGCGGCCACCGCCAGTCCAGTTCCTGCGCCGAACGCCGCGCCGGCTACCGCGATGCGCTGGCCGCCGCCGGCATCGCCGCCGACCCGGCGTGGCTGATCGAATGCGCGCCGACCCGGCTGGAAGCCGCGCGCCAGGCCGGCGCGCTGTGCGCGCGCGACCCGCTGCCGACCGCGCTGGTCTGCTACAACGACGTGGTCGCGCTGGGCCTGGCCAGCGGCCTGGCCGAACGCGGCCGCCACGCCGGCCGCGACTACGCCTTGATCGGCTTCGACGACATCGCCGAAGCCGCCGTCGCCACCCCGTCGCTGTCCACCGTCGCGGTCGCCCCGCGCGAACGCGGCATGCAGGCCGCGCAGCTGGTGCTGGACGCGCTGCGCCAGCAACAGTCACTGCCTGCGCTTACCATCGCCCCGTCCCGGCTGTGCCTGCGCGCCAGCAGCCGGGTCGCCCTCTCGTCCGTTCCCGGAGTCGCTGCATGAGCCGTCGTCCGCTGTCCAACACTGCCGCCATCGCGGTGGTCAGCATGATCTTCTTCACCTGGGGCGGCCTGACCAGCCTCAACGATGTGCTGATCCCGCATCTGAAAGCCGTGTTCCAGATGAACTACGCGCAGTCGATGCTGATCCAGTTCACCTTCTTCGGCGCGTACTTCCTGATGTCGCTGCCGGCCGGCGCGGTAGTGGCGCGCGTGGGCTACAAGGCCAGCATCGTCATCGGCCTGGTGATCGCGGCGATCGGCGCGGCGATGTTCTATCCGGCCGCGCGGCTGCCGTCGTATCCGCTGTTCCTGACCGCGCTGTTCGTGCTGGCCAGCGGCATCACCCTGCTGCAGGTGGCGGCCAATCCCTACATCAGCCTGATCGGCGAACCGAGCAAGGCGCCGAGCCGACTCAACTTCGCGCAGGCGCTGAATTCGTTGGGCACCACCATCTTCCCGCTGCTGATCGGCCCGCTGATCCTGGCCGGCGCGGTGCTGTCGGCCGACAAGATCGCGGCGATGAGCGCGCTCGAGCAGGCGGCTTACCGCGGCGCGCAGGCGCAATCGGTGCAGGTGCCGTACCTGCTGCTGGCCGGCGGCCTGTTGTTGCTGGCGGTGTTCGTGCTGGTGATGCGTATCCCCTCGCTGCGAGAGGACGACGCCGGCAGCGTCGAGTCGCATCACAGCTTCGGCGATGCGCTGCGCCAGTCGCACCTGCTGTGGGGCGTGGTGGCGATCTTCATGTACGTCGGCGCGGAAGTGTCGATCGGCAGCTTCCTGATCAACTACATCTCCGGCCCGACCACCGGCGGTCTGACCGAAGCCACCGCCAGCCGCTACCTGGCGTTCTACTGGGGCGGCGCGATGGTCGGCCGCTTCGCCGGCGCCGCGCTGCTGCAGGTGATCCCAGCGCGCAAGCTGCTGGCCGCCTTCGCCGGCGTCGCCTCGCTGCTGCTGATCGTGACCATGATCAGCACCGGCCACGTGGCGATGTGGAGCGTAATCGCGATCGGCCTGTTCAACTCGATCATGTTCCCGACCATCTTCACCGTGGCCATCGAACGCCTGGGCCCGCTGACCAGCAAGGCCTCGAGCCTGCTGATCATGGGCATCGTCGGCGGCGCGCTGGTGCCGCTGGCGCAGGGCGCGCTGGCCGATGTGGTCGGCATCCAGCATGCCTTCGTGATCCCGCTGCTGTGCTACGCCTACATCCTCTGGTACGGCCTGCGCGGCTCGCGGCTGTCGGCCAATCTGCCGGCCGAGGCGCCGGGCGCCAGGCCGGTGGCGCGCGCTATGCATTGATGCGCGAGACGGGCGCGGCGGCGTGCTGCCGCCGTGCCTGCGCTCGGTTGTTCCTCCCCCTTCCCCCACTCACATGGCTCCTAGCGACCGCATGAACCTGCCTGCCACGCCCCTGCCCGACTTCGCCGATGCCGCCGTGCTGCGCGCGCATATCGCCGACACCATGGCCTTCTACCATCCGCGCGCGATCGATCCGGCCGGCGGCTTCTTCCACTATTTCCGCGACGACGGCAGCGTGTACGACGCCGGCCACCGCCACCTGGTCAGCAGCACCCGCTTCGTCTTCAACTACGCGATGGCGGCGAACGAGTTCGCCGATTCGCCGCTGGCCGCCGAGTACCTGGATGCCGCACGCCACGGCCTGCGCTACCTGCGCGAGGTGCATCGCGACGCCGCCAGCGGCGGCTACGTGTGGACCCTGCGCGACGGCATCGCCGAGGACCGCACCCAGCACGCCTACGGCGCCGCCTTCGTGCTGCTGGCCTATTCCACCGCGAAGAAGGCCGGCCTCGACACCGACGCGTGGATGGACGAGACCTGGCAGCTGCTGGAAACCCGCTACTGGGACGCCGCCGCCGGCCTGTACCGCGACGAAGCCACGCCCGAGTGGCAGTTCTCCAGCTACCGCGGACAGAACGCCAACATGCACCTGTGCGAGGCGCTGATCGCCGCCTACGAGGCCAGTGCCGAACCGCGCTACCTGCAGCGCGCGCTACTGCTCGCCGACCACGTCACCCGCCGGCAAGCCGCGCTGGCCGGCGGCCTGGTGTGGGAGCACTACGACGCGAACTGGCAGGTGGACTGGGACTACAACCGCGACAATCCCAAGCACCTGTTCCGGCCGTGGGGTTTCCAGCCCGGCCACCAGGTGGAATGGTCGAAGCTGCTGGTGCTGCTGCACGGGCATCTGCACGCCGCCGAAGGCAGCGCGCCGGACTGGCTGCTGCCGACCGCCCGCCACCTGTTCGACACCGCGCTGGCGCACGGCTGGGACGCGCAGCACGGCGGCATCGTCTACGGCTTCGCCTCCGGCAGCGAGGCCGAGCCGGTGGTCGGCGTGCCCGACGTGGCGCAGCACCCGACCTACTTCTGCGACGACGACAAGTATTTCTGGGTGCAGGCCGAAGCGATCGCCGCCGCCGCGCGGCTGCTGGCCGCGAGCGGCGATGCCAGCTACCGCGCCGCCTACGACATGCTGTGGACGTATTCGTGGGAGCACCTGGTCGACCACCGCTACGGCGCCTGGTTCCGCATCCTCAGCCGCGACAACCGCAGCTACAGCGACGAGAAGAGCCCGGCCGGCAAGACCGACTACCACACCATGGGCGCCTGCCACGATGTGCTGGCGGTGATGCGCAGCAGCAAGGCGTTCGCGTAGGCATACGCGGGGCGCCGGCGATCCGGCGCCTGTGTTCCTGTAGGAGCGGCTTCAGCCGCGACAGAGTGTTACCGGTGAGACCTGGTCGCGGCTGAAGCCGCTCCTACAGGGGTTGGTCGCCCGCCGGAGGGGGGCGACAGCGGGCGTCGGCGCGCGCAGGGTGGCTCGATAGCGCAAGCAAGCGGCACCACTCCTTCGCCCACAAAAAAGCCCCGCACATGGCGGGGCCTTTTCGTTACCGCGAACCGTGCTCGATCAGTCGATATCGAGGAAGCTGCGCAGCTGCTCGGAGCGGCTCGGATGACGCAGCTTGCGCAGCGCCTTGGCCTCTATCTGGCGGATACGCTCGCGGGTGACATCGAACTGCTTGCCGACTTCCTCGAGGGTGTGGTCGGTGTTCATGTCGATGCCGAAGCGCATGCGCAGCACCTTGGCCTCGCGCGGGGTCAGCCCGGCGAGCACGTCGCGCACGGTCTCGGACAGGTTGATGTTGGTGGTGTTCTCGATCGGGGACTCCACGTTGGTGTCCTCGATGAAGTCGCCAAGATGCGAATCCTCGTCGTCGCCGATCGGGGTTTCCATCGAGATCGGCTCCTTGGCGATCTTCATCACCTTGCGGATCTTGTCCTCCGGCATGTCCATTTCCTTGGCCAGCTCCTCCGGCGTGGCCTCGCGGCCGTACTGCTGGAGCATCTGCCGGGAAATGCGGTTCAACTTGTTGATCGTCTCGATCATGTGCACCGGGATACGGATGGTGCGCGCCTGATCGGCGATCGAACGGGTGATGGCCTGGCGGATCCACCAGGTCGCATACGTGGAGAACTTGTAGCCGCGACGGTATTCGAACTTGTCCACCGCCTTCATCAGGCCGATGTTGCCTTCCTGGATCAGGTCGAGGAACTGCAGGCCGCGGTTGGTGTACTTCTTGGCGATCGAGATCACCAGGCGCAGGTTGGCCTCGACCATTTCCTTCTTGGCCTTGCGCGCCTTGGCTTCGCCATAGGCCATCGCGCGGCTGATTTCCTTCAGCTCGGTCAGGCTCAGGTAGGTCGCCTGCTCCACCGCCACGGTGGCTTCCTGCTCGGCGACGATCTGGTCCTTGACGTCGCGCAGCGCCGAGGACCACTTCTGCTTGCGCTTCAGTGCGTCGTCGACCCAGGCCACGTTGGTCTGGTTGCCTTCCCAGGAACGGATGAAATCCTTGCGCGGCATCCGCGCCACGTGCGTGGCCAGGTGCAGCACGCGACGCTCGTGGTCCTTGACCTGGGCCATGGTGTCGCGCAGCTTGCGCACCAGCACGTCGGTCAGCGGCAGCGGCAGCTTCAAGGTGACGAACACCTCGGCGATGTCGGTGCGCAGCTTGGTGACCAGCTTGTGCTCGGCGCCGTTCTTGGCGTGCGCCTTCTTGAACTTGGCGTATTCGGTGGCCAGCACCTCCATGCGCCGCGCGACCTCGGCCGGATCCGGACCGGTCGGGCCGGCCTCTTCCTCGGCGGCTTCGACTTCCTCGTCGTCGTCGTCGGCATCGGCATCGGCGGCATCGTCGTCGCTGGCGACCACCGCCGGCGGCGCCGGCTCTTCCTCGATCAGGTCGTTGAAGCCGACCACGATCTCGGCCAGGCGCTTCTTGCCTTCCTTGTGCTGTTCGTAGTCTTCGAGCAGGGTCTCCACCGCCAGCGGGAACGCGCCCAGCGCGGCCTGGACCTGGCTGAGGCCTTCCTCGATGCGCTTGGCGATGGCGATTTCGCCTTCGCGGGTCAGCAGTTCGACCGTGCCCATTTCGCGCATGTACATGCGCACCGGGTCGGTGGTGCGACCACCTTCGGTGTCGAGCGCGGTCAGCGCCGCGGCGGCTTCTTCGGCCGCGGTGTCGTCGACTTCGCGGTTACCGGTGTTGCCGTCGTTGAGCAGCAGGGTCTCGGCGTCGGGGGCGACTTCATGGACGTCGATGCCCATGCCGTTGATCATGCTGATGATGTCTTCGATCTGCTCCGGATCGACCAGGTCGTCGGGCAGATGGTCATTGACTTCGGCGTAGGTCAGATAGCCCTGTTCCAGGCCCTTGCTGATCAGTAGCTTGATGTCGGATTGCTGGGCAGGACGTTCGTTGGCCATGAGTGCTCGCGCCACCGGCAGGTAGATGAATGAGTGAACCTAGCATTATAACAGCCCGGACCGCCGCTTGCCGGACAAGGAGCTGAATCGCTCCGCCAGGAGCGCCCCGGCCTAGGGCCGAAGCAGGAAAGTGACCGGGCCGTCGTTGACCAGGCTGACGATCATATGGGCACCGAAGCGCCCGCTTTCCACCCCCGATGGATGCCGCTCCCGGCAAATTTCCAGCAATCGGTTGAAGCCGCGTTCAGCCTCGAGCGGCGGCGCCGCGGTGGTGAAGCTGGGCCGCATCCCGGAACCGGTATCGGCGGCCAGGGTGAACTGGCTGACCAGCAGCAAGCCGCCTTCGGTATCGCGCAGCGAGCGGTTCATGCGCCCGCTGGCGTCGGCGAACACGCGGTAGCCCAACAGGCGCTCGGCCATGCGCTGGAACGTGGCTTCGGTATCGCCCGGCTCCACCGCCACCAGCGCCAGCAGGCCGGGACCGATGCGACCGACCACCGCATCGTCGACGCGAACTTCGGCTTGGCTGACGCGCTGGATCAGGGAGAGCATGGGCGGGGACTCGGGACTCGGGACTCGGAAGCATCCGGTTTCGGTGGGGCGCTGTCATCCCGTCGGCATCATGGCCGAGTCACCGCGCTCGGCGAAAGTCGCGATGGCCCGCAAGCGGACCGATTCGTGATGCCGATCGGGCCATAGGGATGCATTCGACCTGGCACGGCCGGCGCAGCGGATAAACTGCGGCGATGAAACCCGCAACGCTCGCAACCGTTCTGTATCGCTGCGCCGCCGCCGTGGCGCGCCTGCCCTGGCCGTGGCTGCGGCGCCTGGCCGACGGCCTGGCCTGGCTGTGGCTGCGCAAGGACGCGCGCGAAAGCCGCGTCACCCGCCGCAACCTGGAACTGGCCTACCCGGAACTGCTGCCGAGCGAGCGCATCGCGCTGCACCGCGACGTGCTGCGTTCCACCGCGCGGCAGGCGTTCGAGACCCTGGTGCTGTGGACCCGGCCGCCGGCGCAGAACCTGGCCCAGCTGCGCCAACGCAATGGACAAGACCTGTACGACGCGGCGCTGGCCTCGGGCCGCGGGGTGATCGTGGCCGCGCCGCACTTCGGCAACTGGGAGCTGCTCAACCAGTGGCTGGCTTCGCGCGGCGACATCGCCATCGTCTACCGCGCGCCGGCCTCCGATGTCGGCGACGCCTTCCTGCAACTGGTGCGCAGCGGCGACAACGTGCGCCAGGTGCGCGCCGAGGGTCCGGCGGTGCGCCAGCTGTTCAAGGTGCTCAAGGACGGCGGCGCGGTCGGCATTCTTCCCGACCAGCAACCCAAGGCCGGCGACGGCGTGTTCGCGCCGTTCTTCGGGGTGCCGGCGCTGACCATGACCCTGGTCAACCGACTGGCCGAACGCACCGGCGCGATCGTGCTGTTCGCGTGGTGCGAGCGGGTCGGCAACGACCTGGAATTCGCGCTGCAGGTGCAGCCGGCGCCGGAGGCGATCGCCGACCCGGACCCGCTGCGCGCCGCGACCGCGCTGAACGAAGGCGTGGAGCGCGTGGCGCGCCGCGACCCGGCGCAGTACCAGTGGACCTACAAGCGCTACACGCTGCGTCCGGATCCGACCGAAGCCAACCCCTACGCCACGGCCAGGCACCCGCACTAGCGGCGCGCATCCCGCGCGGCTAGTCGTCGTGCGGGTCCGCCGGCGTGGCGAGGATGCGCTGGTAGAAGGCCAGGTCCAGCCAGCGCCCGAACTTGAAACCGGCCTCGCGCACGGTGCCGGCGTGCACGAAGCCCATTTGCTCGTGCAGCGCGATGCTGCCGCTGTTGCTGGCGTCGATACCGCCCACCAGCACGTGCACGCCGCGCGCCTGCGCCGCCTCGACCAGCGCCAGCAGCAGGCGCCGCCCCAGGCCCTTGCCGCGATGGTCGCGGTGCACGTAGACCGAATGCTCGACGCTGTACTTGAACGCCGGCCAGGCGCGGAACGTGCCGTAACTGGCGAAGCCGAGCAAGGTGCCGTCCGCGTCCTCGACCCCGATCACCGGGAAGCCGCCGGCGCGCTTGGCCGCGAACCAGCCGGCCATGCTCTCAGGCGGGCGCGGCCGGTAATCGTACAGGGCGGTGGAATGGACGATGGCTTCGTTGAATATCTCCAGGATCGCGCCGGCATGGCGCTGTTCGGTGCATTCGACGAGGTGCATGCGCAGGTCCTGGAGAACGGGTCCGGCGTAGTAGAAATCAATCGACCGCGCTTGAACATGCCTGCCCGGCGATCGCGGCCACGATTTCGTGAGTGACCGCGCGCCGGCCGACGGTTGCGTGCGAGGCATGCCGGCGCGGCGCACAGTGCGTTCCATCCCGCGCATGCTGGCGGCACGGCCAAACCACGCGACAATGGCGCACCGGAACCGCCGCTGCTGCCTGCCCACAAGCGGCGCGCGCCGGGCGCGCCACGGCCGGCAAGCCTTGAAGACGCGCCGGAGATCCCCATTTGGAGTCGTGCATGACCAGCCCCGCCCCCACCTCCGTGCACGCCTTCGGCGATCCCGCCGCGATCCGCAGCGAGCGCGCGGCCTCGGAGCTGCGTGCCGGCCGGCCGGTGATCATCGAAGGCCGCCAGGGCCAGGCGCGCGCGGTGCTGGCGCTGGACAGCAGCACCACGCAGTCCTACCTCAGCTTCGCCCAGGCGGCGGGGCAGCGGCATTACCTGTTCCTGACCCCGACCCGCGCCCAGGTGCTGGGCCTGGCCGCGCCGCAGGGCGCGCGTATCGTCCTGGCCGGCCAGTCCTACGACGCGCTGGCCTCGCTGGCCTACCTGCGCGACGGCACGCTGCCGGCGCACTGGCTGCCGGGCGATGCGCTGGATGCCGGCGCGGTAGAGATCGCGCGCCTGGGCCTGCTGCTGCCGGCGATGATCGCGGTGGACCTGGGCGCGGACAGCAGCGCCTTCCAGGGCTGCCAGTCGCTGCAGCTGGACGATCTGGAACACGGTTGCGCGACCACCACCGCCGGCAGCTACGAACTGGTGACCCGCACCCAGGTGCCGCTGCGCGATCTCGGCAGCAGCGAATTCGTGGTGTTCCGCGGCGGCGTGGCGCAGCGCGACCAGGTCGCGATCGTGATCGGCCAGCCCGACCTGTCGGCGCCGGTGCCGGTGCGGGTGCACTCCTCCTGCCTCACCGGCGACCTGTTCGGCTCGCTGAAGTGCGACTGCGGCGACCAGCTGCGGCATGGCCTGGCCAAGCTCAAGGAGCTCGGCGGCGGCGTGCTGCTGTACCTGGACCAGGAAGGCCGCGGCACCGGCATCGCCACCAAGATGCGCGCCTACGGCTACCAGCACGACGGGCTGGACACCATCGACGCCGATGCGCAGCTGGGGTTCGGCGCCGACGAGCGCCGCTACGGCGGCGCGGTGGCGATGCTGCGCGGGCTCGGCATCCAGCGCGTGCGCCTGCTGACCAACAATCCCTCCAAGGCCGAGCGCCTGCGCGCGGCCGGCATCGAGGTGGTCGAACGCATCCCGATCACCGGCGCGATCACCGCCGAGAACGAGGGCTATCTGCGCACCAAGGCCGCCCGTGCCGGTCATGCGCTGGATGTGGACGCGCTGCTCCACGCCGCGCGCTGAGCCGCGACGGCGCAGCACCGGCAACGACGACAGCGGCGCAGGCCTAACGACAGGGCGTGCTGCGGAGAGCGTTTCCACGCCGCGCCCGCGCGCGAAGCACGCCGGGCGCGGCCCGCGTTACGATCGGGACCTGCAAGGCGCGCATGCGCAGTGCCCGCCCATCGTTTCGAGAGCCCGCCGTGACCGCACCACCGTCCCTGGACCCCTCTGCTGCCGCGCTTGGCGCCGACCCTCAGGCCGCCACGGCGTTCGCGCCTGCGGACGACTGGCTGCCGCTGCCGCTGCGCGGCGCCTGGCTGGCCGCGCTAGGCGGCGGCTGCATGCTGGGCCTCAGCGTGCTGATCGGCGCGGCGATCTTCGGTTTCTCGCTGCACAGCCGCCAGGCCTTGCTCATCGGTGCCGGCGCCGCGGCGCTCGGCGCGCTGTTCGGCGCCTGCATCGGCTTCGTGCGCCATCGCCGGATCCGTTGGCGGCTGAACGCGCAGGGCCTGGACCTGCGCCGCGGGCGGCTGTGGCAGAGCGAGGTGCACGTTCCGATGTCGCGCGTGCAGCATCTGGACCTGCGTCGCGGCCCGCTGGAGCGCGCCGCGCGCCTGGCCACGCTGGTGGTGCACACCGCCGGCACCCGGCACAACGCGGTGGCCGTGCCCGGCCTGGACCAGGCCGACGCCGAGCGCCTGCGCGAACGCCTGGCGCACCAGCTCGACCACGACGACGACGCGCTGTGAGCGCCGCCCTGGACGCCGAGGACACCGCGGTCCGGCGCCTGCATCCGTGGTCGTGGCTGTTCGTGCTGCTGCAGCACCTCCGGCATTTCCTGCTGCCGCTGCTGGCGCTGCTGGTGTTCGGCGGGCGCGACGGCCGCAACGACCATGTCGACCAGCTGATGATGCTGCTGGTGGGCAGCGCGCTGATCGCCGTGTCGCTGCTGCGCTACCTCACCTACCAGTACCGCATCGGCCGCGACAGCCTGAGCATCCGCAGCGGCTGGCTGGAACGCAGCCTGCGCGAGATCCCGTTCGCGCGCATCCACAACGTGGTCGTGCACCAGTCGCTGCTGCATCGGCTGTTCGGTGTGGCCGAAGTGCGGCTGGAATCGGCCGGCGGGACCAAGCCGGAAGCGCAGATGCGGGTGCTGCGGCTGGACCAGGCGCTGGCGCTTGAGCGGCAGATCCGCCATCGCGCGCACGCCAGCGAAACCGCGTCCGCGGCGGCGGACGCAGCGCCGGCCAGCGACGTGCTGTTGGCGCTGCCCAGCTCGGAAGTGCTGCGCCAAGGGCTGATCTCCAACCGCGGCATGGTGGTGGTGATCACCGCGTTCGGCGCCACCTATCACCTGTTCCCCGAGCGCATGGTCTCCAATGCGATCGAGCATTACGGGCGGCAGTTGTTCGGCTACGCCAGCCACCTGCAACTGGGCTGGATGGCCGGCGCGGTCAGCGTGGCGCTGATGCTGGCGACGCTGCTGTTGGTCATGCGCGTACTGTCGATGGCGCTGGCGCTGCTGCAGTACCACGGCTTCCGGCTCAGCGAGAGCGAGCGCCGGCTGACCGTGGAGCGCGGCCTGCTGACCCGGCTGCGCAGCAGCGTGGCGCGGCGCCGGATCCAGGCCTGGACCCTGTACGAGGGCGTGCTGCAACGCCTGCTGCGGCGGCGCAGCCTGCACATCGACACCGCGGTGATGGATGGACACGGCGAGGAGGGCCGCGCGCTGAAGGAACTGGCGCCGCTGGCGACTCCGGCCGCCTGCGATGCGCTGCTGCACCGGCTACTGCCGCAGATCGCCTGGCCGCCGCCGCAATGGCACGGGATCGCCACGCGCTGCTGGTGGCGGCTATGCCTGCCGGCGCTGTGCCTGGTACCGCTGCTGTGCGCCGGCCTGTGGCGGCCGTTCGGCGCCTGGGCCGCGCTGTCGCTGCTGTGGTTGCCGTGGTCGGCGTTCAAGGCCTGGCGCCAGGCACAACGCATGGGCTATGCGCTCGACGCGCGCTACGTGGCAGTGCGCGGCGGCTGGTGGACACGCTGGTGGCGGCTGGCCGAGATCGACAAGCTGCAGACGCTGCAGCTGACCCGCTCGCCGCTGGACCGCTATTGCGGCACCGCCACCCTATGGCTGGATACCGCCGGCGCCCGCCATGGCGAACCGCCGTTGCGGGTGCGCCTGGTGCCCGAGGCCGAAGCGCAGGCGCTGTATCTGCAACTGAATCACGTGTTGGCACAGCGCCGGCTGCGCTGGTAGCGGCAAGCGCCGCGCCCAGCCACGCGATGGCTCAACGCGCGCCGCGGCCCCAGTAGCCGATGCGTCGGCGGATCTTCAGCTTGCGCCAGAAATTCCACGGCTTGCGTTTGGGATTGCGCGCGCCCTCGGCGACGAAGTCGTCGATCGCGCGCAGCACGCGCTCGCTGGACTGCCCATCGCGATAGGGATGCAGGCCGTCGGCGAAGTCGCGGATCGCCGCCATCAGCTCCGGCGGCCGCGCCAGCGCGCGGCGGATCGCCGGCTCGAACTGCGCCGGGTCGTCGATGTCGATCAGCTGCGGCCCTGGGCGCCGGTTCTTGAACGTCACCACCGGCTTGTAGGTGAGCAGGAACTCGTTGAGCGCCGAGGAGGTGTCCGAGCACATCAGGTCCACCTGCGGGAACAGCTCCAGGATGTTGTCGTTGTCGGCGAAGCGCAGGTACTCGTTCTCGAGCGCGCGGTAGCGCGCCACCATCTCCGGATCCATCTTCGGGTGGAAGGTCACGATCCAGCGCCACTCGCCGCTGCGCGACAGCCGCTTGACCTCGTCGTAGAGGATGCCGGCCGCGCTCCACGACGGCGAGAACGTGGAGTGGTACAGGATCACCGGCGGTTGCCGCACCGGCGCCAGCTCGGCGCCGATCTCGCGCATGAACGGGTCGATCTTGGGGAAGCCGGTTTCCTTCACCGCGAAGTGGCCGAGCCTGCGCGCCAGCGCGCCGAACGCAGCGGTGTCGCGCGGGCCGGTGGTGCAGTACAGGTCGAAGAAGCCGCGCACGTAGATGTGCCGGGGCTTGCCGGCGTCGAAGCCGTGGAAGGTCTCGACCTTCACTCCGGGGAAGAAGTGCGGCACCGCGTTGCTGGAGGTGATCACCGCGTACGGATTCCACGCCAGCACCTCTTCGACCGTGGCCAGGTGGCGCTCGTCGGCGCTCAGATCGGCGGCGCCGGGGCCGTCGAAGAACCACGCCGCCTCGTCGCCGCGCGCGCGGATCGCGGCCTGCAGCGGACGCAATATCGCCAGCGCATAGCGTTCGGATCCGTACAGCAGATAGTGCTTGCTCATCAATGCTCCAGATCGTGCCGTTGCAGCTGCGCCCGCGCCTGTTCCACCGAGGCCGGGTTGACCTGCATCTCGTAGTAGCGCATGCGCTTGTACAGCGCGTAGCTGGCCGCGGTCTGCGCTACCACGAAGCCGCGCCAGCCATCGAGCACCGCCAGGCGCAGCAGGTAATCCTTGAGGAAGGCGCCAGCGAACACGAACGGGCTCTGCCACATTCTCACCGGCTTGCGCTTGTCGCGCCAGCCGAGCGCCTTCAGTTCGGCGTAGCGCAGCACCTTGAGCTGCTTGTGCACCAGGGTTGGGTTGTGCAGGTGGTTGAACGGCGGCGCGAACTCGGCGCTGGCGCCGTCGAAGCGCAGCGATTCGTGCACCCGCGCATCGCTCCAGCGCGCGCGGCCGCGGTGGTACAGCCGCGCCAGGCGCTCGCCGACCATTGGCCGGTACCAGCGCATCGGCGCGCCCATGTACCAGGTGCTGCGGCGCAGCCACACCGCGTCCAGCCGATCCTCGGCCAGGAGTTGCGGCAGCCGTGCCAGGCATTCGGCGCGCAGCGCGTCGGACAGGAATTCGTCCGCGTCCAGCACCAGGATCCAGTCGTGCGCGGCCTGGGTGGAGGCGAAGTTGCGCTGCGCGCCGAAGCCGAGCCAGGCCTGCTCGACCACGCGCGCGCCGTGCGCGCGGGCGATCTCTGCGGTGGCGTCGGTGCTGCCGCAGTCCACCACCAGCTTGTCGGCGGCGAACGGCACGCTGTCCAGGCAGCGCGCGATGTTGGCCGCTTCGTTGTAGGTCATCACCACCAGGCTGAGCGGCAAGGTGGTCGCGGCGGCGTCGGCCATGGCGCTCGGTATCCGGGGAGCGGTGCACCCTGCGGTCGTGGCGCGCTCGGCGCCGCGCCGCTCGGCGGTGCGGGATCGGCAGTCTACCGGCTTCCGGCAGCGCCTTCAGCGGCGTCGGCGCGCACCCGCGGCGCCTGCGCATCGCAGGCCGCCAGCCCGATCAGCACGCCGACCAGGGATACGTAGAAGCCGGTGGTGACCTGATGCGCGAACATCGACTGGGTCATGCCGCACAGGATGTAGCCGGCCACCACCATGATTCCGGCCGCGGCCGGGCCATGAAACTCGCGATTCGGCCGCCGCCGGTACAGGCGCAGCAGCAGCCATAGCGGCACGCCGTAGACCAGCAGGATCAGCACGGTGCCGGGCAGGCCCTGGGTCGCGCTCCATTCGGCCAGGTCGTTGTGCGCATGGCCCAGATGGCAGCGCTCCACCCAGGTCTTGCTACGGCAATCGGGCAGGCGCAGCATCGCATTGTCGAAGCGGCCCACGCCGACTCCGACCAGCGGATGCTCGACGAAGGTCGCCGCCGCCACCTGCAGCCGTTCGATGCGCGCCCCGGCCGAGGAATCGCTGTCGCCGCGCTCGTAGCGCTGCACGTCATGATGCAGTTCGGCCAGGCGGGTCTGCCGGGTCAGTGCTGGCACGCTCAGCACCAGGGTCGCCGCCAGCACGGCGAGCACGCCCAGGATCACCAGCCGCGCGCGGCCGCTGCGCCAGCGTACGCACAATGCGATGGCCACCAGCAGCAGCAGCACGCCCAACCAGACGCCGCGGCTGCCGCTGAGCAGGATGGTCGCGCAGCCGGCGACGATCGCGACGATGGTCCACGGCCAGCGCCCATGCGGCCGGCAGAACACCGCCACCATCATCAGCACCAGCACCACGTCGGCGAACACGATCGCGTTGGTCCAGCCCTCGGCACGCGGCTGGCCCTGCAGCACCTGCGCGATCGCCAGCGCCAGGGTGGCGAAGATGCCCAGCAGCGCGCCCCACCACAGCAACTGCCGTGGCGGACGCAGCGCGTAGACCCACAACGCGGTCCACGGCAGCACCAGGAACCGGGTGCGGTTGTCGATATCCTTCAGCGCCTGGCCGAAGTGCAGCAACGAGAACAGCGACAGCCCGATCACCAGCAGCGCCAGCACGGTCAGCCAGCGCAGCGAAGGCTGCAGCTCGCAGGCGGCACGGCGCAGGCGGTCCAGCGCCAGCAGGCTGCTCGCCAACAGCAGCAGGCCGAACGGCAGCAATCCGCCGGGGATGCTGACCACCAGCGCCGGCAGGCACAGCATGCCCAGCGCGGCGCCCCACTCAGCCAGCGTGTGGCGATGGGACGGGAACGCGGCCAGCGGCGTCGCGGCGCGGTGCGATGTGGCTTCTTCGGTCATCTAGGAAAGAACGGACGGAAAGACGGATGGGGGGCGATGATCCAAGCGCGACCCCTAACCCGACCTGACCTGCACGCGGCCGGTCCCGGCCGGCGCCAACGTGGCCGGCGGCGGCGCATCGCCGAGCAGATCGGCCACCACCGCCTGCAGGCGCTCGCCGAACTCGTGCTGGCGCGATTCGAAGAACGTGCGCGCGGCAGTGCCCAGCGCATCGCATTGCATCGGCGCCAGGGCCAGCGCCTGCACCATGGCCCGCTCGATGCCGGCCACATCGATCCGGTAGCGCACGCCGAAATTGTCCTCGCGCTCGCCGACCGGCTCGATCAGTACACCGCGCTCGGCAGTCACCAGTTCGTTCATCGGCGCGCCGTTGGTGGTGATCACCACCGCGCCGACGCTCAACGCTTCCATGATGTAGTGGCCGAAGCCCTCGACCTCGGACGGGCACAGGTGGAAGCGATGCGCGTTCTGCAGCCGGCGCAGCTCATGCTGGTCCAGGTAACCGGTCAGGTAATCGATGTTCTCGGCCTCGATCGGGCGCGATTTCTTCGCGCTCTGCACCACCGTCAGCCGCGGCCATTCCGGGTGCCGTGCCCAGGTCTGCAGCAACACCGCGGTGCCCTTGGCCGAGCTGCGCCCGGCCACATGCAGGCAGGCGCGCTCGCGCGGCACCTCCGGGCGGTAGCAGTCGTCGCTGCAGAAACCGATGAAGGTAGTCGCCGGACCCTGCGCGGAAAAAAGCTGCTCGGCCTGCCAGGTCTTGCACAAGACCCGCTGGAAACGCGGCAGCCAGCGCAGCCACTTGCGGCGGAACCACTCGGGATTGGGCACCAGCACGTTGCGCCGGCCGGCGCCCAGGCAGCGCGGATAGACCCGTTCCAGGAAAATCTGCAGGTCGGCGCGGCCGCGCACCAGGCTGCGCAGGGCCAGGCGCAGTTCGCGCAGGTGGTTGGCGAAGCGCACGGTGCCGAAGCCGAGCACCTCCACCCGATAGCGGCCGCTGTTGCGCAGCGCCTCGGCGACCACCTGCAGGTCGCGGCTCAGGCCGCCGCCGTTGTCGCGGCTGATGACCCGGATCAGGCGCATCGGCATGCCACAGCTCCCGTCCGCACGGCGCCGAGGTCGAGACCGGAGCGGGCGCGGCCGCGGCTCACTCGAAGCGGTCCTTGTCCTGCTCGCGCAAGCGGTCGCGGTCGCCGGTGGTGACCGTGCATCGGCCGTGCACGGCGGCGGCCGGCACCAGCCACCAGTTGCGTCGGTTGGACACCCCGGCCAGGGTGCTGGCGCGGCGATCGATGCAGCCGAGCATCGCCGCCTCCTGCACCAGCAGCCAACGCCGCTGCGGCGCCTGCGCCTGCCAAGCCACGCCGCGGCGCAACTGTTCGTCCCACGGCACCACGAAACCGAAGGTGGTCGCGGCGCGGTCGGCCATCAGCAGGTTCTGTTCCTTCCAGGCCACCAGGCCCAGTTCCGCGTCCGGCCCGATGCGGCGGCCGGCCGCCTCCATCACCCCGCGTGCGGAGCTGGACGTGTTGATCAGCGGGTACACCAGCAGCCCCACCAGCACCCACAGCATGCTCAGCGTGGACACCATGGCCAGTTCCGGACGCCGCCGCGCGAACACCGCCAGGCTGGCCACGCCCCACAGGCCGAGCGCCAACAGGATCCAGGCCAGCGCCTGCACGGTCTGCAGATCGACGCCGCGCTGCTCCATCATCTGCGCGCGGAACCCGTGCCCGGCCAGGATCGCCGCGCCGACGCCGCCCAACGCCACGGTCAGCACCACGGTGAACGCCACCAGCAGCCGCTTGACCCCGGTCTTGCGCAGCAGTCCCGGGATCAGCGGCGCCATCGCCAGGCACAGCATCGGCAGCGCCGGCAGGATGTAGACGTCGCGCTTTCCGGTGGGAATGGAGAAGAACAGCACGATCAGCGCCCACCACGCCAGCGGCAGCAGGTAGCGCGGATCGCGCCGGCGCAGGCGCCGCGCCCAGGCCGGGATCGCCCACGGCAGCGCCAGCAGCAGCGGCAGCCACATGCTCGGCATCACCCCGAAGAAGTAGAACGGCCCGTGCGGGTGGTCCCAGGACCTGGCGTAGCGCCCGGCGGTCTGCCGGAACAGGATGTCGTCGAGGTAGGCGCGGTATTCGGGCTGGTGCGCCGACAGCGCCGTGGTCACCATCGGCACCAGCCAGATCGACACCGCGCCCAGGAATGCCAGCGGCCCCAGCCAGAAGCGCGGATTGCGCGCACCGATCCTGACCCCGCGCCACTGCGCCAGCGATGCCGCCGCGGCCGGCAGCAGCATCAGCAGCGCCAGCGCGCCCACGCCCTTGGTGATCGTGCCCAGGCCGGCGGCGAACCAGCCCAGCGCCCACATCCGCCAGTCGGGTCCGCGCAGCAGGTGGCGCAACAGGCCGTAGTTGGCCAGGATGATGTAGAACACCACCAGCGGATCGATCTGCGCCTTCTTCGCCTGGTAGGTGAAGTGGAACGCGAACAGCAGCGCATACGCCGCATACATGCCGACCCGGCGCGTCCACAGGCGCCGGCCCAGATCGTAGACGCAGGCCAGCGTGCCCAGCCCGGCCAGCAGCGACGGCAGCAGGAACGCCACCCGCCAGTTGCCGAACACGGTGTAGAACGACGCCTGCAGCCACATCAGCATCGGCGGCTTGTCCGAGTACAGCTCGGTGCCGCGGTGCGGGAACAGCCAGTTGCCGCTGTCCACCATCTGCTTGGCGACCAGCGCGAAGCGCGGCTCGTCGGCCGGGTGCGGATCGCGCAGGCCCAGGCCGGCGCCGAGCACCAGCAGCGCGAGCAGGGCCAGCAACCAGAATTCTCGGGACGCGCGGGTCTTCAGCATGGGGCAGGATGATACCGGGGTGGGTTCACGCCGTCTTGCGCAGCCGCGCATAGAAGAACCCGTCGCGGTCCTGCTCGCCGGGCAGGCGCTGGCGGCCGCCGCTGGACGCGTGGCCGCAGGCCGCGCCGGGATCCTCGGCCGCGGCATCGGCGGTCCGCGCCAGGAACGCCTGCAACTGGCGTTCGTTCTCGTCCTTCAGCAGCGAACAGGTGGCGTAGACCAGCACCCCGCCCGGCCGCAGCACCTGCCAGCCAGCGTCCAGCAGCCGCGCCTGCAGCGCCTGCAGCGCGACCACATCCTCGCGCCGCCGGTGCAGCAGCACATCCGGCTGGCGGCGCACGATGCCGGTGGCCGAGCACGGCGCGTCGAGCAGCACCGCATCGAACGCCTCGCCGTCCCACCAGCTGTCCGGCTGCGCCGCATCGGCCGCCTGCAGCAGCGCCTGCGCGCCGGCACCGGTGCGTTCGAAGGTGTCGCGCACCCGCGCCAGGCGCCGCGCGTCCACGTCCAGCGCGGTCAGGCGCAGCGTCGGATCGCGTTCGAGCAGGTGCGCGGACTTGCCGCCAGGCGCGGCGCAGGCATCGAGCACGCGCGCGCCCGGCGCCGGCGCCAGCACGTCGGCGACCTGCTGCGCCGAGCCGTCCTGCACCGATACCCAGCCCTCGGCAAAGCCGGGCAAGGCGCTCATCGCCACCGACTCGGCCAGGCGGATCGCATCGGCCAGGTCCGGCACCGCCTGGGCACCGATGCCGGCGTCGGCCAGCCGCTGCAGATAGGCGTCGCGCGTGCTGCGCTGGCGGTTCACCCGCAGCCACAGCGGCGCCGCCTGCTGGCTGGCGGCGAAGATCGCCTCGGCCTGTTGCGGCCAGTCGGCGTGCAGTGCATCGCGCAGCCACAGCGGCCAGCCGGCATCGGCGGCCACCGCCGGCAACCCGTCGCGCAGCGCGCGGCGCAGCAGGGCGTTGACCATGCCGGCCTGGCGCGGCCGGTCCAGCGCGCGCGCCGCTTCCACCGTCGCCGACAGCGCCGCGTGCGGCGCCAGGCCGAGCACGTCGAGCTGGGCGAAGCCGGCCATCAGCAGCGCGCGCAGTTCGGCGTCGCGCTGCGGCAGCTGCTTCTGCAGCCACAGCCGCAACGCCGCCTCGTAGGCCGGGCGCCGGCGCAGCACCGCGAAGCAGATCGCCTCGACCAGGGCGCGGTCGCGCGGATCGGGCAGCGCCGGCAGCGCGGTGGCCAGTTCGGCCTTCAGCGAACGGCCGCGGTCGATCACCGCGCTCAGCACGCGGGCGGCGGCGACGCGCGGCGCGACGCCCGGCGACGGCGCGGCGGCAGGCGGCGCGGCAGGCGTCTGCGTCATGGGCGGTCGCGCCGGTTCAGGCCAGCACCGGCAGGTCGCGCCGGGCGTTGAGGTAGTCGGCGGCGGTGATCGCCTTGCCGCCTTCGCGCTGCAGCACGCGCAGGCGCAACGCGCCCTGGCCGCAGGCGATGTCGATGCCTTGCTTGGAGGCGGCCAGCACCGTGCCCGGCGGCTGCGCATGCGCCAGCTCCAGCGCCACCGCGCCATGGATGCGCACGCGCTCGCCGGCCAGCACCGCTTCGGTGATCGGCCACGGATTGAACGCGCGCACCCGCAGCGCCAGCTGCGCCGCCGGCTGCTGCCAGTCCAGCCGCGCCTGCGCCTTGTCCAGCTTGTGCGCGTAGGTGACGCCGGCGTCCGGCTGCGGCTGCGACACCGGGCGGATGCCGGCGCGCAGCAGGCCCAGGCCGTCGGCCAGCACCTGCGCGCCGAGCACGGCCAGCCGGTCGTGCAGCTGCCCGCCGGTCTCGCTGTCGCCGATCGGGGTGCGCTGCGACATCAGCACCGGGCCGGTGTCCAGGCCCGCTTCCATCTGCATCAGGCACACCCCGGTCTCGCTGTCGCCGGCCTCGATCGCGCGCTGGATCGGCGCGGCGCCGCGCCAGCGCGGCAGCAGCGAGGCGTGCACGTTCCAGCAGCCATGGGTCGGGATCGCCAACACCGCCTTGGGCAGGATCAGGCCGTAGGCCACCACCACCATCAGGTCCGGCTGCAATGCGCGCAGGCTCTGCAGCGCTTCCGGCGAGCGTAGGGTGTCAGGCTGCAGCACCGGGATGCCACGCGCGACCGCCTCCAGCTTCACCGGCGACGGCGTCAGCCCGCGGCCGCGCCCGGCGGGCCGGTCCGGCTGGGTGTAGACCGCGACCACTTCATGGCGCTGCGCGGCCGCGCGCAACGACGGCACGGCGAAGTCCGGCGTACCGGCGAAGACGATTTTCATTGGGCGGGGATTCGGGAGTGGGGATTAGGGATTCGCAACGGCAGGACTCGGCGACCGGAAGGGACCCGATTCGCTCTGACGAATCCCCACTCCCGAATCCCGAATCCCGGCCTTCAAGCCACGTGCTTGCGCGCCTTGGCCAGCTTCTTGCGCACCATCTCGCGCTTGAGCGGGGAGAGGTAGTCGACGAACAGCTTGCCGTCCAGGTGGTCCATCTCGTGCTGCACGCAGACCGCCAGCACGCCGTCGGCGGACAGTTCCTGCGGCTGGCCGTGGCGGTCCAGGTAGCGCACGACGATGGCGTCGGCGCGGGTCACGTCGGCATAGATGCCGGGCACCGACAGGCAGCCTTCCTGGTACACCTGCTCGCCGTCGCGCTGCACGATCTGCGGGTTGATGAACACCTGCGGGGCGTTCTTCTCCTCGCTGACGTCGATGACCATGAAGCGCTTGTGCACGTCCACCTGGCTCGCGGCCAGGCCGATGCCGGGGGCTTCGTACATGGTTTCGAACATGTCGTCGAGCAGGCGCTGGAACGCCGGCGCGGTCACTTCGGCAGGGTCGACCGGCACCGCCTTGGTGCGCAGGCGGGGATCGGGGAATTCGAGGATGGGAAGCAGGGCCATAGCGGTACCCAGTTGGGGGCGCCGGATAATTCGGCAAGACATGACAATTCTACCCCGTTCTGGCGGCAACGCTTGCGCCGCGCCCAGGGTTCTGGACTATAGTGCGCGGACCTGTTGGGGAATCAGGCTCCGCACTCATGTTCAATCGACTCCGTACGGTCGTCGCCGTGGCGATGCTTACCGTGGCGACCTATGCCGCTTCCGCGAGCATGGCTGCCGAACACCCTGACACCTACGTGGTGCGCAAGGGCGACACGCTGTGGGACATCGCCGGGCGTTTCCTCGGCAAGCCGTGGCTGTGGCCGGAAATCTGGCAGGCCAACCCGCAGGTGCAGAACCCGCATCTGATCTATCCCGGCGACGTGCTCAGCCTGGCCTACCTGGACCGCGTGGCCCGCGCCACGGTCAAGCAGGGTCCGCGCCAGGACGCGCCGATCGACGCGATCCCGCTGTCCGACGTCGAGCCGTTCCTGAAGAACCTGCGCGTGGCCGACAGCATCGACGAGCTGCCCTACGTGGTGGGCTTCGAGGACAACCGGCTGCGCGCCACCATCGGCCAGGTGGTCTACGCGACCGGTCTCAGTGAGGCGCAGGTCGGGCAGCGCTACGCGGTGGTGCGGCCGACCGTGCGCTACGAACTGCCCAGGCTCAGCGACGACCTGAACAACGAGGGCCGCAGCACCCCGGGCACCGGCAACCTGTGGCAGACCTTCGTGGCGCCGGACAACAAGCGCCGCGAAACGCTGGGCTATGAACTGGCCCAGGTCAATATCGGCACCGTCACCCGCGTTTCCGCCGACGACAGCCAGGCTACCACCCTGCTGCTGCAGGACAGCGCCCGCGAAGTGCGCGCCGGCGACCGCCTGATCGCGGTCCAGGCGCAGCCCTACGACCTGCAGTTCGTGCCGCATCCGCCCTCGGCGCAGGCGCTCGAGGCCGGGCTGCGGGTGCTGGCGGTGGCCGACGCGTTCAGCGCCGCCGGTCCGCGCGACGTGATCGCGATCTCCGGCGGCAGCCGCGAGGGCATCGACAACGGCACCGTGGTGTCGCTGTGGCGTCACGGCACCCGGGTCAACGACCGCGTGCATCGCCCGAACACCTCGCGCGCCGACGACGGCTTCACCGGCGGCCGCGGCTCGGTGGCCTTGCCCGACGAATACGCCGCGCACGCGATGGTGTTCCGCACCTTCGACAAGGTCAGCTACGCGCTGGTGATGGACGGCGTCAAGCCGACCCGGATCGGCTACGACGTGAAGCACCCGGACGCGCGCTGACCCGCACACGCGGGCAAGTCCTACATCCGCAACAGACGGCGCCCGAGGGCGCCGTCTGCGTTTGCGGCCTAGCCTGGGGCCCATGTCCGCCCTACCCGACCACACACTTTCCACCCCCGACCCCGCATTGCTGGCGCTGTCGCTGGCCGGCGGCGCCAGCGCCCCACGCAGGCGCCTGCTCGAGCGACACGGCAGTCCTGCCGCCGCGCTGGCCGCCGGCGCGGCCGCGTGGCAGGCGGCGGGGCTGGATCCGGCGCAGAGCGCGGCACTGCGGCAGCCCGACCGCGCCGCAATGGACGCCGCGCTGGCCTGGCTGGCGCAGCCGCGCCGGCACCTGCTCGGCTGCCACGATCCCGACTACCCGGCGCTGCTGCTGCGCAGCCCCAACCCACCGCTGGCGCTGTACCTGGAAGGCGACCCGGCGGCGCTGTGGCATCCGGCGGTGGCGGTGGTCGGCAGCCGCGCGCCCAGCGCGGGCGGCCGCGACAATGCGTATCGCTTCGCCCTGGCGCTGGCCACGTCCGGGCTGGCGGTGACCAGCGGCATGGCCGCCGGGGTCGATGCCGCCGCGCATGCGGCGGCGCTGTCGCGCCAGGACGGGCTGACCGTGGCGGTGGTCGGCACCGGCGCGGACCTGGCCTACCCGCGCCAGCATGCCGCCCTGCGCGAGCGCATCGCCGCGCGCGGCGCGGTGGTCAGCGAGCATCCGCCCGGCACCCCGGCGCGGCCCAGTCACTTCCCCGCCCGCAACCGGATCATCGCCGGGCTGACTCTGGCCACCCTGGTGATCGAGGCCGCCACCCGCTCCGGCGCGCTGATCACCGCACGGCTGGCAGCCGAGGCCGGGCGCGAGGTGTTCGCGCTGCCCGGCTCGATCCACAACCCGCTGGCGCGCGGCTGCCACCGCCTGATCCGCGACGGCGCCGGGCTGGTCGAGAGCGCCGAGGAAGTGCTGGCCGGGGTCGCGCCGCTGGCCGCGGAACTGGCCGATGCCTTGCGTGGGCGCCTGTGCGCCCCCACTGAGAAGATCGCCGACGACCCCGGCGCCACGCCGTCCTTTCCCGATCCCGACTACCAGCGCTTGTGGCAGGCGCTGGGCCACGACCCTACCTGTATGGATTCAGTGATCGCCCGCACCGGATTGACGGCCGCGGCGGCCTCCTCCATGCTGCTGGCCATGGAACTGGATGGCTACGTGGCGGTCGAACGAGGTCGTTACACCCGCAAACCCTAGTTTCTTCACCTCCACAGCGTCTAGCGACGCAGGCCGAGGGGCAATGAAAGAGAGCATTCTGGATGTCCTGCTGTACCTGTTCGAACACTATTTCAGCGAGGATGCGGACCCGGTCCGCGATCGCGACTCCCTCCAGAATGGCCTGATCCAGGCTGGCTTCAGCCCCACCGAAATCAGCAAAGCGTTCGACTGGCTCGATGCCCTGGCCGACCAGCGGCCGGCCGTGCCGCAGCCGCGCATCGACGGTCCGATCCGCATCTACCACGGCCCGGAGCTGGACAAGCTCGACGTGGAATGCCGCGGCTTCCTGCTGTTCCTGGAACAGCACGGCATCCTCGACAGCGACCAGCGCGAGCTGGTGCTGGACCGGGCGATGGCGCTGGACCAGGACGAACTGGACCTGGACGACCTGAAATGGGTGGTGCTGATGGTGCTGTTCAACCAGCCCGGCGCCGAGGCGGCCTACGCGTGGATGGAAACGCAGATGTTCGTCGACGAGCCGGAGCCGGTGCACTGAGGCACTGACGGGCCATGCACGGATGCACGAGGAACCGGCCCTGAGCGCCTGGTACTACGCCGACGCGGCACGCCAGCGGCATGGCCCGCTGAGCACCGCCACGTTGCTGGAACGCCTGCGCGACGGATTGCTGGAGCGCAACACCCTGGTCTGGCGCGAAGGCATGCCGGAGTGGCGGCCGCTGCACGCGCTCGCCGACGAACTCGGCCTGTCAGCGACAGCCCCGCCGCCGCCGCCCCCGCTGCCAGCAGCGGCGAGCGCAACCCCGACCATGCCCGCCGCGGCTCCGCGCAACGGCCTGTCCGGCTGCGGCATCGGCGCGATCGTCGCGGTCGTGGGCGGCGCGGTGCTGCTGGCGATGATCGGGATTCTCGCCGCCATCGCCTTGCCCGCGTATCAGGACTACACGCTGCGCACCAAGGCCACGCTGGCGATCGGCAGCGTCACCCCGCTGAAGTCCAAGATCTCCGGCTTCGCCATGCAGCAGGGGCGCTGCCCGGTCAACGGCGACCCCGGCTTCGGCACCGCAGCCAGCTACGCCAGCGAATTCGTCGCGCAGGTGCGGATCGGCCGTTTCGACAACGGCCATTGCGGCCTGGAAGCCACCCTGCTCGCGCCCGGGGATGCCAAGCTGGATGGCAAGGCGCTGTGGCTGGACTACGATGAGCGGGCTTCGGCCTGGAAATGCAGTTCCGAGCTGGACGACCGCTACCTGCCCGCGCATTGCCGCGGCGGTTGAGCGGAAACGGATTTTTCGATCGCAACCCTGGGGAACAGGAATGAGTGAGTGGTACTACGCCGACGCCGCGCAGCAGCGTCATGGACCGATGCCCGCCGACGACCTGCAGCAGCGCTTCCAGCGCGGCGACGTCGGCCTGACCACGCTGGTGTGGCGCGACGGCCTCAGCGAATGGCATCCGCTGGCCGACTTCGTCGACGAACTGGGCCTGACCCAGGCGCCGGCGGCGATCGCGCCGAACGACGCCGTCGAGGCGGCGCCGGCGCCGCCCGCGCAGGCATTGCCCGCGGCCTGGGCCGCGCCGGAATCCGACGCCGCAACGCATTCGCCCTATGCCGCGCCCGCCGCCACGCTCGGCGAGGAACCGCGCTTCGTCGCCGGCGGCGAGGTGGTGCAGGCCGGCTTCTGGAAACGCACCGCCGCCTATCTGATCGACGGCATGCTGGTCGGCATCGTCTCGCAGCTGATCCAGCTGGTGCTGATGCTGGGCTTCTTCGGCTTCAGCAGCCTGGGCGGCAGCCCCGACTTCAGCACGCCCGGCGGCATCGTCATGCTGGTGCTGGTGTACCTGGTGCCGCTGGGCATGTCGGCGCTGTACTTCGGCCTGTTCCATGCCTCGACCAAGCAGGCCACGCTGGGCAAGATGGCGGTCGGCATCAAGGTGGTGCGCACCGACGGCAGCCGGATCAGCGTCGGCCGCGGCATCGGCCGCTATTTCGGCTTCCTGCTGAGCAGCCTGACCATCTTCATCGGCTTCCTGATGGCCGCCTTCACCGAGCGCAAGCAGGCCCTGCACGACATGATCTGCGACACCCTGGTGGTGGACAAATGGGCCTACACCGACCACCCGGAGTGGCAGCAGCACAAACTGGGCACGGTCACCGTGGTGATCCTGTCGCTGTTCGGCGTGCTGATGGTCGGGATCGTGCTGCTGGTGATCCTGGCGATCGGCCTGGCCGCCAGCAGCGGCTGGCACTGACCGCCGGGACTCGGGGCCTGGAACCGGGGCCCGACGACGGAAGCCGGCGCAGCCCCATGCCGGAGACCTGGCCGGACGGCCGCGCTTGACAGCCGCCGCCGGACATGTCCACTAATAAAAAGAGACGCAGCTGAACGCCCGGGGTACCTGCCCCGGGCGTCGGCCGCTCTGAACCACCGCAACGCTTCACTAACCGGAGCAATTGCGCCACCCTACCGCCCCCAGGGCGCCCGCCCCGCCCATTCGAAGCCCACCCCATCATGTCCAAGCACCTGCTCATCGTCGAATCGCCCGCCAAGGCCAAGACGATCAACAAATACCTCGGCAAGGACTTCCACGTCCTGGCCTCGTATGGGCACGTGCGCGACCTGATCCCGAAAGAGGGCGCGGTGGATCCGGACGACGGCTTCGCGATGCGCTACGCGCTGATCGAGAAGAACGAGAAGCACGTCGAGGCCATCGCCAAGGCCGCCAAGGTCGCCGAAGACATCTATCTGGCGACCGACCCCGATCGCGAGGGCGAGGCGATCAGCTGGCACATCGCGGAGATCCTCAAAGAGCGCGGGCTGCTCAAGGACAAGCCGCTGCACCGGGTGGTGTTCACCGAAATCACCCCGCGCGCGATCAAGGAAGCGATGGCCAACCCGCGGCAGATCGCCGTGGACCTGGTCGATGCGCAGCAGGCGCGGCGCGCGCTGGACTACCTGGTCGGCTTCAACCTGTCGCCGGTGCTGTGGCGCAAGGTGCAGCGCGGCCTGTCCGCCGGCCGCGTGCAGTCGCCGGCGCTGCGCATGATCGTCGAGCGCGAGGAAGAGATCGAAGCCTTCGTCGCCCGCGAATACTGGAGCATCGGCGCCGACTGCCTGCACCCCTCGCAGCCGTTCGCGGCCAAGCTGGTCAAGCTCGACGGGCAGAAGTTCGAGCAGTTCACCATCACCGATGGCGACACCGCCGAAGCGGCGCGGATGCGCCTGCAGAAGGCCGCGCAGGGCGCGCTGCACGTCACCGACGTGGCCAGCAAGGAGCGCAAGCGCCGCCCGGCGCCGCCGTTCACCACCTCCACGCTGCAGCAGGAAGCCTCGCGCAAGCTCGGCTTCACCACCAGCCGCACCATGCGCGTGGCGCAGAAGCTGTACGAAGGCGTGACCCTGGGCGACGAGGGCACGGTCGGCCTGATCAGCTACATGCGTACCGACTCGGTGAACCTGTCGCAGGACGCGCTGGCCGAGATCCGCGACGTGATCGCGCGCGACTTCGGCACCGGCGCGCTGCCGGACAAGCCGAACATGTACCAGACTAAGTCCAAGAACGCGCAGGAAGCGCACGAGGCGATCCGCCCGACCGCCGCGCTGCGTACGCCGACGCAGATGGCCAAGTACCTGGACGACGACGGCCGCCGCCTGTACGAGCTGATCTGGAAGCGCGCGGTGGCCTGCCAGATGGTGCCGGCGACGATGAACACCGTCACCGTGGAACTGGCTGCGGGCAACGAGCACAGCTTCCGCGCCAGCGGCACCACGGTGATCGACCCGGGCTTTTTGGCCGTGTACGAAGAAGGCAAGGACCAGAAGGCCGCAGAGGACGAGGACGAGGGCCGCAAGCTGCCGGCGATGAAGCCCGGCGACCGCATCCCGCTCGACCGCATCCATGCCGACCAGCACTTCACCGAGCCGCCGCCGCGCTACTCGGAAGCCTCGCTGGTCAAGACCCTCGAGGAATACGGCATCGGCCGCCCGTCGACCTATGCCTCGATCATCCAGACCCTGCTGTTCCGCAAGTACGTGGAGCTGGACGCGCGCCGTTTCCGCCCCTCCGACGTCGGTCGCGCGGTCAGCAAGTTCCTGTCCGGCCACTTCACCCGCTACGTCGACTACGACTTCACCGCCAAGCTCGAGGACGAGCTGGACGCGGTGTCGCGCGGCGAGGAGGAATGGCGGCCGCTGATGGAGAAGTTCTGGGGCCCGTTCAAGGAACTGGTCGAGGAGAAGAAGGAATCGGTGGACCGCTCCGAGGCCACCGGCGCGCGCGAACTCGGCACCGACCCCAAGACCGGCAAGCCGGTCAGCGTGCGCCTGGGCCGGTTCGGGCCGTACGCGGCGATCGGCAGCACCGCCGAGGACGCCGAGGACAAGCCCAAGTTCGCCTCGCTGCGGCCGGGCCAGAGCATGCACACCATCACCCTGGAAGACGCGCTGGAGCTGTTCCTGATGCCGCGCGCGCTGGGCGAGGACAAGGGCGAGGACGTCAGCGTCGGCATCGGCCGCTTCGGGCCGTTCGCCAAGCGCGGCAGCGTCTATGCCTCGCTGAAGAAGGAAGACGATCCGTACACCATCGACCTGGCGCGCGCGGTGTTCCTGATCGAAGAGAAGGAAGAGATCGCGCGCAACCGCATCATCAAGGAATACGAAGGCAGCGACATCCAGGTGCTCAACGGCCGCTTCGGCCCGTACATCAGCGACGGCAAGCTCAACGGCAAGATCCCCAAGGACCGCGAGCCGGCCACGCTGACCCTGGAAGAAGTGCAGAAGCTGCTGGAAGAGACCGGCAAGCCGGCACGCCGCGGCTTCGGCGCGAAGAAGGCCGCGGCGAAGAAGGAAGCGGCGCCGAAGAAGAGCGCAGCCAAGAAGGCCGCGGCCGACGCCCCGGCCAAGCCCGCGGCGAAGAAGGCGGTCAAGAAGGCCGCGAAGAAGGCCGCGAAGAAGACCGCAAAGAAGGCGGCCAAGAAAGTGGTCAAGAAGGCCGTGGCCAAGCCCGCCTGATCCACCACCAACGCTCCTGCGGATGCGACATCCGCAGGAGCGGCGCCGGATGGCCGCAATGGCCATCCATCGCGCCAAGCGATCCGATCGCGCCAGTTGCAATCGAGCTCCGCCGGTCTCTCCGCAAATAGCGCCACAGAGACTGAAACAACCGTAGCCGCCGCAGCCTGTGCACCGCCCACGCCGCCCGACAGCAATCGAACGCCGAACCGGCAGCAAAGCGCACGTCGCTCTTGCCAATCCCGAATCCCCAATCCCCGCTTTCCACAGCCGAACGGCTGGTCATCCCGGCCCCCAACCGTTGCCCCCCAACAACAGCCTGCCGCATCATCCACGCATGACCGATCTATCGCTCAGCCAAGCCGTCGCCGTCCTGCACCAGGGCGGTGTCATCGCCTACCCGACCGAAGCGGTCTGGGGCCTGGGCTGCGATCCGTACGACCAGGCCGCGGTGACGCGCCTGCTGCAGATCAAGCAGCGCCCGGTGGAGAAAGGCCTGATCGTGGTCGCCGCCGAACTGGAGCCGCTGCGCCCGCTGCTGGACCTGGCGGCGCTGCCGCCGGAGCGCCTGGCCGCGGTGCTGGCCAGCTGGCCCGGGGCGCATACTTGGGTGCTGCCGGCCGCGGCGCAGGCGCCGCCCTGGGTCACCGGCGCGCACCGCAGCATCGCGGTGCGGATCAGCGCGCATCCGCAGGTGGCCGCGCTGTGCCGCGCCTGGGGCGGCGCGCTGGTCTCGACCAGCGCCAACCGCGGCGGCGAGCCGCCGGCGCGGCAGCGCGCCGAACTCGATCCGCACTTGCTGGCTGCGCTCGACGGCGTGGTCGGCGGCGAGACCGGCGGCCTAGCCCAGCCCACCCCGATCCGCGACGCCGTCAGCGGCGAGATCCTGCGCGCCTGAGCGCGTCGCCGATCCCCGCCCGCCCTTCACTTTCCCTGGCCGGCGAAGGCGCGCAAGATGCGCGCATGCCCAGCCTCGCCCGCCCCGCCCTGCTCCTGACCGCGCTGTTGCCGTTGGCCGGCGCCGCCTGGGCGCAAAGCACGCGGACCACCAGCAGCGATGGCGGGCAGGGGTCGGTGCGCATCTACCGCTGCATCGGCAGCAACGGCGCGGTCAGCCTGCAGAACGCGCCCTGCGAGAACGCGCGCCAGCAGCAGGTGCTGGACATGCAACGCCCGCGCGATCCGCCGCCGCGCCCGACCACCACGCTCAGCACCGATCCGGCGCGCGCTGCGGCAGCGCCGGCGCCGCTGCCGCAGCGCGAGATCCGCATCGTCACCGTGCAACCGCCGCAGCCGATGTACGAATGCGTCACCAGCGAAGGCCAGCGCTATACCAGCGACGACAACGAAGGCAATCCACGCTGGGTGCCGCTGTGGACCATCGGCTATACCGGCGGCTACGGCGACGGCTATCGCCACGGTCATGGCGGCGGCAATGGCGGCCGCCCGCGCCCGCCGCCGGTGTATCCCGGCGTCGGCGTGGTGGTGCCGGCCGGCAGCACCATGATCCGCGACACCTGCAATGCGTTGCCGCCGCAGGAAGTGTGCGCACGCCTGACCGACCGCCGCTGGGAACTGATCCGCCGCTACAACAGCGCCCTGCAGAGCGAGCGCCGCGCGCTGGAAACCGAACAACGCGGCATCGACGCACGGCTCGACCGCGACTGCGGCAGCAGCTGATGCGGGGTGGCGCCTGCCTCGCCGCGCTTCTGGCCTGCGCCGGCGCCGCGCAGGCCGAACAAGTGGTGTTGTATCGATGCACCGATGCGCACGACAATCTGACCGTGCAGAACCAGCCGTGCCCCAAGGGCATGCGCCAGGAAAAGAAGCTCATGCAGGGCGTCGGCCGCGCGCAGGTGCCGGCGGCCGCGCCAGCTGCAGCCGCCGCGCCGATACCGCCGGCCCCCGCACCGGCCGCTGTCGCCGCCACGCCGGATCCAGCGCCGCCGCAAGCGCCGGCAGAAACCCCGCCGCGCCTGCCGCCGCCCACGCTGTATGCCTGCACCACCTACGAGCAGCAACGCTACATCGGCGAAACCGCCGAGCCGACGCCGCGCTGCGTGCCGTTGCGCACCATGGGCCTGGACGGCAGCCCCGACAGGACCGGCGGCAGCGCCTGCGAAGTGCTGCGCGACCGCTGCGAGGCGCTGCCCGAAGCCGGCGCCTGCGAGGCCTGGCAAAGCTATGTGGCCGAAGCCGAGACGCACTGGCGTTTCGCCACCTCCGAACACGCCGAGCAGTTGCGCCAGGAATTCCTGCGTCGCCAGCAACTGCTGCAGGCGAGCAGCTGCGGCGCGCCGGATTAGGGCATGCGCCGCGGATGTTCGATCTTACGCTGCCTTGTAAGAGCGGCTTCAGCCGCGACGCCTTGCTGACAATGCCTGTCGCGGCTGAAGCCGCTCCTACAGGTTTGACCGGCGCTCGCAGTCTACCGGCGCGTTAGAACCCGTAACGCAGAAACCCGCCATCCACCGCGATGCATTCGCCGGTGATGTAGCTGGCCGCCGGCAGGCACAGGAAGCCGACCGCGGCCGCCACTTCCTCCGGCTCGCCGATCCGGCGCATCGGCGTACGCTCGATCACCTGCTCGTAGTAGTCCGGATCCGACAACGGCCCGGAGGTGCGGCGGGTGCGGATGTACCAGGGCGCCACCGCATTGACCCGGATCCCGTCCTCGGCCCATTCGGCGGCCAGGTTGCGGGTCAGCTGGTGCAGCGCGGCCTTGGTCATGCCGTAGGGCGCGCCGCTGCGCACGTGGGTCAGCCCGGACACGCTGCCGACGTTGACGATCGCCGCGGACGCGTGCTGCGCCAGCAACGGATGCGCATAGCGCGACAGCTCGAACGCCGAAAACAGATTGGTCTCGAAGATGCCGCGCCACTCGTCCTCGGTGTAGTCCACCGCGGCCTTGCTGACGTTGCCGCCGGCGTTGTTGATCAGCAGATGCAGGCCGTCGGCGTGGTCCTCGACCCAGTCCAGGATCTCGCGCCGGTCCTCGTCGTCGGCCACGTCCGCGGCCAACGCCAGGATGCGCCGCTCTGGATAGACATCGGCCAGTTCGTCGCGCGCCGCTTCCAGCGCATCGATGTCGCGCGCCACCAGCATCAGCTCGGCGCCGAAGCCGAGCAGCTCGCGCGCGATCGCCAGGCCGATGCCGGCGCTGGCGCCGGTGATCAATGCGGTCTGTCCGTCCAGCCGCCAACGTTGCTGCATCGCCTTGCCTGTCTGCACCGGGGTGGGCGTAGGATAACGCCCACGCTCAACGAGGTCGCTGCCATGACGGGTTCACTGCGCTTGATGACGTTGGCACTCTCGCTGCTGGCTGCGCTGGCCGCCTGCAAACCGGCACCGCCGAAACCGCCGGACAAACCGCCCGAACCGCAAGCCGGCGCGCTGCGCACGGCGATCGCGCAGCCGCTGGACCGCGCCAAGCAGGCGGCGGCCGGCACCGAGCAGGCCGCGGCTGCGCAGAACGCCGCGATCGACGCCGCCACCGGGAAATAAAAAACGCCGGCATCGGCCGGCGTTCGTCGTTGCTTGCAGCGCGCCCGCCAGTGGCGGACGCGCCTGCATCAGGCCTGCATCAGAAACCGCAGAAGCAGTAGGCCAGCGCCTTGACCGGCGTGCCGTCGCGCTTGTCGGTCGCGTCCTGCACGAAGCGCAGCTGGGTATCCAGCTCCGGCATGCTGCGCGCCAGCATGGCGTGCGCCAGTGCCGAATCGCCCAGCATCCACGCGCCCATGCGGCTGCCGGCGAAACCGTTGACGAACTGCGCGAACGGCGTGGCCGGCTTCTCGATGTAACGCACGCGGTACTTGTCGCGATCGCCCAGCTTGGCCCGCGCGGCGGCATCGGCCACCGCATCCTTGAAGCCGCCGAACGCGTCCACCAGGCCGCGTTCCTTGGCCTGCGCACCGCTCCACACGCGGCCGCGCGCGACCTGGTCGATCGCCTCGACCGGCTTGTTGCGCGCCTGCGCGACCTTGCCGGTGAAGTCGGCATAGCCCTTGTTGATCACCGACTGGATCACCTGCCCCACCACCGGATCCATCGGCCGGGTGACGTCGAACGCACCGGCGAAACGGGTGGTGCCGACGCCGTCGGTATGCACGCCGATCTTGTCCAGACTGCGGGTCAGGTTCGGGATCATGCCGAAGATGCCGATCGAGCCGGTGATCGTCGACGGGTCGGCGTAGATGCGATCGGCGTTCATGCTGATCCAGTAACCGCCGGATGCGGCCAGGTCGCCCATCGACACCACCACCGGCTTGCCGGCCGCCTTCAGCGCCACCACCTCACGGCGGATCTGCTCGGAGGCGAACACTTCGCCGCCCGGCGAATCCACGCGCAGCACCACCGCCTTGACCGCATCGTCGTCGCGCGCGTCGCGCAGCAGCGCCGCGGTCGACTCGCCGCCGATGCGCCCGGCCGGCTGCTCGCCGCCGCTGATCTCGCCCGCAGCGACCACCACCGCCACCTGCGGCCGCGAATCCACCGGCGAACGGCGCAAATCCAGCTGCTGCAGGTAGGCATCCAGATTGACGTTGCGGAAGCCGGTGTCGGCATCGTCGTCGGCGACGCCGCGCTTGGTCAGCAGTTCCTCGACTTCCTCGCGGGTCTTCAGGCCATCCACCAGCTTCTGCTGCAGCGCGAACTTGGCCATGTCGCCGCCGGCCGCGGCGATGCCCTCGGGCATCGTGTCGATGCCGGCGGAGATCTGCTCGGGCGCCAGCTTGCGCGCCTTGGCGATGTCGGCCACGTAGCGCTGCCACACGTCGTTCATCCAGAACAGATCGGCTTCCTTCGACGCTGGCGACGCCGCATCGAGCACGTACGGCTCGGCCGCGGACTTGAACTCGCCGACCTTGAACAGGTGCACGTCCACGCCGAGCTTGTCCTGCAGGCCTTCGCGGAAGTACTGGCGGTAGCGGCCCAGGCCTTCCAGCACCACCGAACCCATCGGGTCCAGGTAGACCTCGTTGGCCTGCGCGGCCAGCAGGTACTGCGCCTGGCTCAGGCTGTCGCTGTAGGCCACGACTTGCTTGCCGGAGGCGCGCAGGTCCTGCAGCGCCGCGGACACCTCGCGCATCGAGGCGAAGCCGCTCGGCTGCAGCTTGTCCAGGCGCAGCGCCACGCGCTCGATCTTCGGATCGGTCTTGGCCGCTTCCAGCGCGCGGATCAGGTCGCGCAGCTGGATCTCCTCGGCGCCCTTGTCGCCCATCGCCTTGGTCAGCGCACGGCTGACCGGATCGGCGCTGAACTGCTCGACCAGGGTGCCTTCCGGCGCGATCAGCAGCGTGGTGCGGTCGCGCAGCGTCTTGGCGCCATCCCCGCGCGCCATCGCGAACACGATCGCCAGCAGGAGCAGCAGCAGGAAGCCGAAGAACACCAGGTTCAGGATCAGCCGACGGGTAAAGTTCATCACATCCCATAGGCCGACGAAGAAGCTGGCGATGGGGCTGCGACGCACGGGTTGGTTCATGGAAAACTCCGGAAGGAAAGCGTCTTGCGCGCGTGCAGCATACCGGCTGTGCCGGCGCCGCACATGCGCCTGAAGTCAGGGGGTCAGGCAGCCGCGGCGGCGAGCAGGCGCCCGCTGCTGAGCCGGAAGCGCGCGGCCATCATCACCGCGGCCGCGGTCAGGCCCAGGATCAGCCCGATCCACATGCCCTGCGGTCCCCAGCCCAGCCACAGGCCGAGCCCGGCGCCGAGCGGCATGCCCAGGCCCCAGTAGGAGCACAGCGCGAGCAGCATCGGCACGCGGGTGTCCTTGAGCCCGCGCAGCGCGCCGGCCGACAGCACCTGCACCCCGTCGGGGAACTGGAACGCGGCCGCGTACAGCAGCAGCGTGGAGGCCAGCCCGGCCACCGCGATGTCGCGGGTGTAGACGCCGACGATGGCGTCGTGGCCGAACAGCAGCACCAGCGCCGACAGCGCCTGGGTGCCGAGCACGATCGTATAGCCGGCCCAGGCCGCGCCGCGCACGCCGACTGCATCGCCGCCGCCGGCGGCGCGCCCCACCCGCACCGTGGTCGCCTCGGCCACGCCCATCGGCACCATGAAGCACAGCTGCGCCACGTTGATCGCGATCTGGTGCGCAGCCGCCGGCACTTCGCCCAGCCGCGCGATCAGCAGCGCGGTGACGATGAACAGCCCGCCCTCCATCAGGATGGTGATGCCGATCGGCAGCCCGGTCTTCAGCAACCCGCCGATCGCGCGCAGGTCCGGCGCCTCGAAGGTCGCGAACAGGCGCAGCGGCGCGAAGCGCCTGGAGCGCGCCAGGTAGATGGCGAAACACAGCGCCTGCAGCCACATCATGATCGCCGAGGCGATGCCCAGCCCGCCGGCGCCGCGCTCGCGCAGCCCGAACAGGCCGAAGGTCAGCACATAGCCCAGCGGCGCCAGCACCAGCAGCCCGCCGAAACCGAGCAGCATCGTCGGCAGCGTCCAGTGCATGCCCTCGCTGAGATAACGCATGCAGAAGTACAGCACCATCGCCGGCACGCCCCAGCGGATCGCGTGCAGGAAATCGCGCGCGCCGGGCACGATTTCCGCGGCGATGCCCAGTTGCGGCAGCGCCATCGGCATCACGCTCAGGAACGCGAACATCAGCACGCCCAGGCCCAGCGACAACCACAGCGCCTGGCGGAACATCGGCCCGATCTGCGCGTGGCGCTTGCCGCCGTCGAGCTGCGACACCGACGCGGTCAACGCGATCAGGGTGCCGATCGGAATCATCATCGGCAGCCACAGCAGCGCGGTGCCGACCGTCACCGAGGCCAGCGTGCGGGTGCCGTGGTGCCCGGCGATCACGTTGTCGACGAAGCTGATCAGGCCGGCGGAGATATGCCCCAGGACCAGCGGCAGGGCGAGCTGCGCGGTGGTGCGCAGTTCGCGGCCCCGGACCGACGCCGGGGTGGAGGACGAAGACATTGCAAGACTCTGGCGATCCCGCCGACTGCGGCCGCGCAGGAAAGCGCCGGCGCCGGGTGGCGGAGGGGCCGCAGTTTAACCGATTGGGGAATTCGGGATGACCAGCCATTCGGCTGTGGAAGGCCGGGATTCGGGATGACCAGCCATTCGGCTGTGGAAAGCCGGGATTCGGAGAGCGGAGAGCGGAGAGCGGAGAGCGGCAGAATGTGTCCTGCCGTGCTCCGGCGCCGCTCAGCGCGCGGCGCGTTGGCGCAACCAGGCCGCGCGCGTGTCCGCGCCCTGCGCCAGCAACTCGCGGCGCAGCGTCGCGCGGTCCTGCGGCGGGGTGCGCTGCGACAACAGCGCCAGGTGCTCGCGCTGCTCGGCCGGCAACGTGCGCAACAGGCCCAGCAGCGCCGCACGCTGCGCGTCGGGCACATAGCCGAACAGCGGCTGCAACGCCCAGTACTCGCTGCCCAGTTCCGGACCCAGCAACCAGCCGTGGCGCTCCAGCGCATCCAGTGCGGCGAATTGCGCGCGCAGCGTGTGCTGCTGCTCTACCGGCAAGCCGGCGAAGGCGCTAGCCACCTGGCGCAGGCGCGCCTGCACCGTGGCGTCCAGCGCCTCCCAGGCGGCCTGGCGCTCGCGCAACTGCGCCGGGGTCAGCGCCGGCGGCGGATCGGCGGCCGCGGCGGGCGCCGCCGGGGCGGCGCTGCCGGTGGCGGACTGGGCGGCGGCGGCGTCGGCGAGGTCCTCCGCACTCGGCGCGCTGCGCTCGATCCGTGCCGGCGGCGCGCCCGCCGCGTACCACGCGAAGAAGTCCAGGTCGTAGACCGCCGGTTCCGGCAGCGGCGCCGGCGCTGCCGCCGGCAACGGCGGCGCGGTGGGCGCATCCGACTCGGCCGGCAGTTCCTCCACCTGCACCGGCCCGGTATCGCCCAGCGCCAGGCTCGAGCCGGCGTCTGTCGCCGCAGGCCGCGGCGGCGTCCTTCCCCACCACAGCGTCCCCAGCAGGGCCAGAACCACCAGCACGATCACTGCGGCCGCCAGCCGTGGCCGGGTCAGCCCGCGCCCGCCGCCGGCACGGCGCGGACGGGCCGCCGCAGGCGCCGCCGGCGTCGCCGCGGGCGTGGGCGCCGCGCCAGCGATGGCCGCATCGCGCAGTTGCGCCAGCGCCTGCAGCCGCTGCGACGGCAGTTCGCGCAGGTGCTGCTGGGCGGCATCGGCCAGCGCGCGCCAGCCGGCGGCGTCCGGACGCCCGCCGGCATCGCGCGGGCAGGCCCGCGCCAGCGCCTGCTGGTAGTCCTCGGTGGATTGGTTCAGGACCCGCGCCGCGGTCGGCTCGTCCAGCCCGGCCACGATCCGCAGCAGCAGCGCCAGGCGGTCGGCCGCGCCCAACTCACCCAGGTGCGCCAGCGGCGTGGGCCAGCCGCTGCCGGCCGCGGTGGCGACCTGACGCAGCGACGGCACCGCGGCGAGCAGCTTCCAGAAGCGCAGCGGCCAGTCGGCCATCGGCAGGGTCGCGGCATGGCTGCGGAACGCGCGCATCGCCGCGGCCAGCGCCGGCGCGCCGCGCTCGACACTGCCGCTCTGCAACTCGGCCAGCACCGCGGCACGGCGTTCGATGCCGCGCAGGAAGGCGGCCAGGGCGGGCGGTGCGACCGCGCCGTCGGAAGGGGGCGCGGCGGTCATCGGAACTCCATCATCGGCGCGATGATAGCGATGCCGCCGCCGCGCCGCGCGCTTGACAACGGCGCGCCGATCGGCTGCTTCAGGCGCCAGCCGGGCGGATCACGGCGGCGGGTTGTGCACAGCGCCCTCAAGGTCCGGGCGGCGCCTCCTGTCAAGCCCCCGCAAAATCATGTTGCAGCCATGTTTCACGGCCAAGTTGTTGTTATTTATTGGATTTATCCGAGTGGCGCTTTTTTGTCCAAGTTGTGGCAGAGGCTTGTGAATCCGTCTTCACGGCGTGGAGCATCCCTTTCATGCACAGCTTTATCCACAGCGGGTGTGGATAAAATCGATTCTCCAAGCGGGGCAGCTATTTACGACTTGTTTATCACTTTGCGAGCAGCTATCGCTTGCAACTGGCGCCCCTCGCCAACCATCGCCGAGGGGGCACTGGCCCCTGTCCCGCGGCCGCTAAACTAGGGCCGATGCCATCCCCTGCCGCCACCCTCCGCGTCGCCCTGCCGCTGCCGCTGCCGCAGCTGTTCGACTACCTGCCGCCGCCTGGCGAGTCCGTCGGCGCTGGCGACATCGGGCGCCGCCTGCGGGTGCCGTTCGGCAATCGCGAGCTGAGCGGGGTGGTCGCCGCGCTCGGCCAGGTCGAGGACAGCGAGGGCCTGCGCGCGGCGCTGGCCTGGCTGGACCCGGTACCGCTGCTGCACGGCGAGCTGGCCGACTCGCTGCACTGGCTGGCTCGCTACAGCCATGCGCCGCTGGGCGAGGTGCTGGCGACCGCGTTGCCGGTGACCCTGCGCCGCGGCGAGGCGCTGCCCGACACCCACGCCTGGGCCTGGCGCCTGACCGAGGCCGGCGCCAGCCACCGCGCCCGCCCCGGCACCCGCCCGCACCGCTTCGCCGAATTGCTGCGGGCCGGGCCGCTGGACGAGGACCGCCTGGACCAGGCCATGGACGACTGGCGCAGCGCCGCGCGCAGCCTGGCCAAGCGCGACTTCGCCGAACGCATTGCGGTCCCGGCCAGCACCGCGGCGCCGCAGCCGCAGCCCGGCCCCACCCCGAACGACGAACAGCAGGCCGCGATCGACGCCGTCGTCGCCGCCCCGGGCTTCGCCCCGTTCCTGCTCGACGGGGTCACCGGCAGCGGCAAGACCGAGGTCTACCTGCAGGCCATCGCCGCCTGCCTGGCGCGCGGCCGCCAGGCGCTGGTGCTGGTGCCGGAGATCGGCCTGACCCCGCAGACCCTGGCGCGGTTCCGCGCGCGCCTGGGCATGCCGGTGCACGCGCTGCATTCCGGACTCACCGACAACGAGCGCGCGCGGGTCTGGGCCGCGGCCTGGCGCGGCGAGGCGCGGGTGGTGGTCGGCACCCGCTCGGCGGTGTTCGTGCCGCTGCCGCAGGCCGGGCTGATCGTGATCGACGAGGAGCACGACGGCAGCTACAAGCAGCAGGACGGCATCCGCTATCACGCCCGCGATTTCGCCCTGGTGCGCGGCAAGGCGCTGGACGTGCCGGTGCTGCTGGGCAGCGCCACGCCGTCGCTGGAAAGCCTGCACAACGCCGCCAGCGGCCGCTACGCGCACCTGCGCCTGACCCGCCGCGCCGGCGAGGCGCGGCCGCCGACGGTGCGCGTGCTCGACGTGCGCAAGCGGCCGCTGCAGGACGGCCTGTCGCCGGAGGTGCTGGCCGGCATCGGCAGCGCGCTGGCCGACGGCGGCCAGGTGCTGGTGTTCAAGAACCGCCGCGGCTACGCGCCGGTGCTGCTGTGCCACGACTGCGGCTGGACCGCGCCGTGCCAGCGCTGCAGCACCCCGCTGCACGCCACGCCGATGACCGTGCATGCCGGCGGCCGGCGCCTGCAATGCCACCACTGCGGCGCGCGCCAGCCGGCGCCGCTGGCCTGCCCGGATTGCGGCAGCCTGGCGCTGCAGCCGCAGGGCATCGGCACCGAGCGCCTGGAAGAGCGCCTGCTGCAGGCCTTCCCCGACGTTCCCGTGCTGCGCATCGATCGCGGCACCACCCAGCGCCGCGACGCGCTGGAGACGCAACTGGCCACGCTCGGCACGCAGCCCGGCATCCTGGTCGGCACGCAGATCCTGGCCAAGGGCCACGACCTGCCGCAGCTGACCCGGGTGGTGGTGGTGGGCATCGACGAAGGCCTGTTCTCGGCCGACTTCCGCGCCAGCGAGAAGCTGGCGCAGCAGCTGATCCAGGTCGCCGGCCGCGCCGGCCGCGCCGCACGCCCAGGCGAGGTGTGGCTGCAGACCCACCATCCCGGCCATGCGCTGCTGGAGACCCTGGTGCACGGCGGCTACCACGCCTTCGCCGAGGCCGAACTGGCGCAGCGCGAAGCGGCCGGCTTCCCGCCGTTCGCGTATCTGGCGCTGCTGCGCGCCGAGGCCAAGCAGGTCGAACACGCCAACGCCTTCCTCAGCGCGGTGCGCGCGCTGCTGCCGGAGCACGCCGAGGTGCAACGCTTCGGGCCGATGCCGGCGCCGATGCCGCGCCGCGCCGGTTTCCAGCGCACCCAACTGCTGCTGTCGGCGCCGACGCGGCGCGCGTTGCATGCGGTGCTGGACGCAGCAGTGCCGGCGATCTATGCGCTGCCGCAGGCGCGGCGGGTGCGCTGGTCGCTGGATGTGGATCCGCAGGATCTGTACTGACCCGAGCGCGTCGCTCGCGACGCGCTTTCTCAGCCCGGCAAGCCCAGCACGTCGACCAGTTGCGTGCGCAGCGCGGCCGCATCGCCAGCTTCCACGCAACGCCACGCGCCATCGTCTGCGCCCAGACCGCAGGCCGCGGTGGCGATCACCGGCTTGCCCAGCGCCAGCGCCAACAGCGCACCGCGCGGCTGTTGCTCGATCCACGCCGGCAACACCACCACTGCGGCCTCCTGCACGCCCGCGGCCATCGATGCGACCCGGCGCACGTCGAAACCGCTCCAGAACTGCGGCGTCTCCTGCGCGCCCGGCGGCAACAGCAACTGCACCGGCAAACCGCGCAACGCCTCGCGCAATTCGAACGCGCCCTTGCGCGCCAGCGACGACGCCGCCAGCAGCACCTGTGCGGCAGCGCCATCGCTGCTGGGTTGTGCAGCATCAGGCAGCAACGGCCGCTGCCACTGCAGGGCGATGCCGCGGCTACCGGCCAAGGCCAGCAACTCGCGATGCGGAGTGATCCAGTGCCGCGCCTGCGCCAGTGCAGCGCGTTCGGCCTCGATCAGCAGCGGATCGGCGCGGAAATCGCGCAGCGTGGCGCTGTCGGGATGGCGCTGCGCGGCCACGTCCAGGCGCGCCTGCAGCACCTGCATCGGCAGCGCGGTCATGCACACGTCCCAGCGCCGGCCCTGCAGTTCGCCGGCCAGCCACAGGCCCGGCAACAGGCTCTGCGGCACCACCAGCTCGACATCCTGCGCGCCGAGCCGCCGTTGCAGCGCGCGCAGGCGGATGCGCTGCGCGCGCTGCCGCACCTGCGGCAACGGCAGCCCGCGGCGCAGCCACCAGCGTTGCAGCAGTGCTGCCTGCACCGCGGCGACGCTGCTTCGGCGTAGCGCCAGCACCCGATCGCCCGGCTGCATGCGGCGCCGGCGGTCGTCGGCGAATTCCGGCCAGTCCTCGTCCACCAGCCAGGTGCGGCGGATGCCCTGCGCGCTCGCCGGCACATGCCGATGGCATTCCTCGCGGCCGCAGCGCGTGCAGTCGTTCGCCGCGGTCGCGGCCGGCGTGCGCCGCAGCGGCAGCAACGGCAGCGCGGCGACGGCCGGTGCACCGCCGAGGATGCGCACGTGCAGGTCATCGCCATCCAGCCACACTTCCAGGCGCCACGCCGAATCGGCGCGCAGGCGCAGATCCACGTAGTTCCAGAACACCACCGCGTCGCGATCGCGCTCGGCCAGCGAACCGGCGATCACCTGCGTATGCCGATGCCGCTCGACGATCTGCAGGCCCTGACGCAACGCCGCGTCGTAGATCGCATTGGACAGTTGGCACAGGCCGCCGCCGATCGACGGCACCAGGCAGCCTTCGCGCAGTTCGCGCCCGGCGGCGAAACCGCGCCGACGCGTGGCCCGGCCCAACTGTCGCCAGAAACTGAAAACCGCCCCGGCCGGTACTTCGATCCCGTGCAGCGCACGCGCGGCCACGCGCAGGTTGTGGATCTTGCCGGCGACCAGCAGCGGCGAAGTCTCTTCCGACTCGGGCCATAACGCGGTGACCGATTCGGACACCGCCGCCGCGGCGATCGGCAGTCCCGCATCGCGGCGATGCCGTCGCGGTCTGCCGCGCAGATCGCGCAGCGCGCGGCGCAGTTGCAGCACGCGGGTCTTCAGCGCGAACAGCAGGCCGCCCAGCCGCGACGGCGTCGCCGCGGCGGGCGAAACAAGAGGCCGATCCGTTGTTGTCGCTCGCATTCCCACGCGCCCTCCGCATCCCTGCCTGCGCCCGCCATCGCGCTACTATAGGGCCATGCCGTTCCAGCCCCCAGTTCCTGCACGGCGCCTCGGCCGCTACGTGCATCACGGCGCTGCGCCGCACCGCGTGGCTGCAGCGTCCGCGGCCGTCGCCAGCGTTCCGACAGCCGCTCGCGCCTCGTCTTCGCATCCCTCTGGAGTCCCGTATGGCTAACCCGCCCGTACCGCACCTGATCGTGGTCGGCGGCGGTTTCGCCGGGCTGTGGGCCACGCGCGCGCTGGCCAAGGCGCCGCTGCGCATCACCCTGATCGACCGCCGCAACCACCACCTGTTCCAGCCGCTGCTGTACCAGGTGGCCACCGCCGGCTTGTCGTCGCCGGACATCGCCGCGCCGCTGCGGCAGATCCTGCGCAAACAGGACAACGTGGCCGTGCGCCTGGGCGAAGTGGTGCGCCTGGACAAGCAGGCGCGGCAGGTGCAGCTGGCCGGCGGCGAGACGCTGGATTACGACTACCTGCTGGTCGCCACCGGCGCCACCCATGCCTACTTCGGCCACGACGAATGGGCCAGGCACGCGCCCGGCCTGAAGACCCTGGACGACGCGCTGCACCTGCGCCGCCACCTGCTGCTGGCGTTCGAGCGCGCCGAAGCCGAGAGCGACCCCGCCGCGCGCGCGGCCTGGCTCAGCTTCGCCATCGTCGGCGGCGGCCCGACCGGGGTGGAGCTGGCCGGCACCCTGGCCGAGATCGCGCGGCATACGCTCAAGCACGAATTCCGCCGCATCGATCCCGCCGAGGCCAGGGTGCGGCTGATCGAAGCCGGCCCGCGCGTGCTGGCCTCGTTCCCGGAACGGTTGTCGGCCAAGGCGCAACGGCAACTTGAAAAACTCGGCGTGGAAGTGCAGACCGGCGTGCCGGTGGCCGACATCGACGCCAGCGGCTATCGGCTGGGCAGCACCTTCGTGCCAGCGCGCACCGTGGTCTGGGCCGCTGGCGTGGCCGCCTCGCCGCTGGCGCGGACCCTGGACGTGCCGCTGGACCGCAGCGGCCGCGTGCAGGTGCAGCCGGATCTGAGCATTCCCGGGCATCCGGAAGTCTTCGTCGCCGGCGATCTGGCCGCCCTGCAGCAGGCCGACGGCAAGCCGGTGCCGGGGGTGGCGCCGGCGGCCAAGCAGATGGGCCGGCATGTCGCCGAAAACCTGGCGAAACGGCTGCGCGGCGAAGCCGGCGACGCGCCGTTCCGCTATGCCGACTATGGCAACCTGGCCACCATCGGGCGCATGGCCGCGATCGTGCACCTGGGCCGCCTGCAGCTGTCCGGCCTGCTGGCCTGGTGGTTCTGGCTGGCGGCGCACGTGTTCTTCCTGATCGGCTTCCGCAACCGCCTGGTGGTGCTGCTCAACTGGGCCTGGGCGTACTGGAGCTACCAGCGCGCGGCGCGCATCATCCTCGGCGACGACACGCGCGCTACCGCGCCCGAGCCGGCCGAGCCCAAGCCGCCGCCGGCCGCGTGACACCCCGCGGCGGGGCTGCGATCCTAGCCGCCCTTTGCCGCTGCACAGTGCCGTCTTGGCGACCTTCTTGTTCCTGCTCGACCTGCTCGGCACCTTCGTGTTCGCGATCAGCGGCGCCACCGTCGGCGTGCGCCACCGCCTGGACCTGTTCGGCGTGCTGGTGCTGTCATGCGCGGCCGCGGTCTCCGGCGGCATCGCCCGCGACGTGCTGATCGGCGCCACCCCGCCGGCCGCGCTCGGCGATGCGCGCTACCTCGGCGTCGCCTGCCTGGCCGGACTGCTGACCTTCTACAGCCACAACACGGTCGAGCGCCTGCGCAACCCGGTGCAACTCTTCGACGCGCTCGGCCTGGCGCTGTTCGCGGTGTACGGCACCAGCAAGGCGCTGGCGTTCGGCCTGGGTCCGCTCAGCGCGACCCTGCTCGGCATGCTCAGCGGCATCGGCGGCGGCATCGTCCGCGACCTGCTGGTGGCGCGCACGCCGGTGGTGCTGCAGGCCGAGCTGTACGCGGTGGCGGCCTTGCTCGGCGGTGGCGTGGTCGCCGCGGCGCACGCGCTGCACCTGCCGCAGCCGTGGGGATTGGCGATCGGCGCCACGCTGTGCTTCGGCCTGCGCTTCATGGCGATCCGCTACGGCTGGCACCTGCCGGTGGCGCGGCCGCCGCCGGAGCCGTGACCCGCAACGCGCGTCCGCACAGCGGCTCTGCACACCTTTGGCGCAACGAAAAAAGGCCCGGAGAACCGGGCCTTTTTGCTTGGCGGATCGATCGTCCGCAACCGCGCACAACTCTTACGCCACGAACAGCGCCTTCATCTTCTTCAGCGCGTTGGCTTCGATCTGGCGGATGCGCTCGGCGGACACGCCGTACTCGTCGGCCAGCTCCTGCAGCGTGATCTTGCTGTCGGCATCCAGCCAGCGGCGCTTGATGATGTCGCGCGAACGCGCATCCAGTTCGGCCAGGCCTTCGCGCAGCAGCTGCAGCTGGTTGTCCTCGCTGTCGGCGCGCTCGTAGGCCTGCGAGGGATCTTCCTCGGCGGCCATCAGATAAGCGGCCGGCGACGGCGGCGCGTGGTCGTCGTCGTCGTCGGACGGCGCATCGAAACCGATGTCGCGACCGGACAGGCGCGACTCCATCTCCAGCACCTCGCGCTCGGACACGTTGAGGTCCTTGGCGACCGCGGTCACTTCCGCCGCGTTCATCCAGCCCAGGCGGGTCTTGGACTTGCGCAGGTTGAAGAACAGCTTGCGCTGCGCCTTGGTCGTGGCGACCTTGACGATGCGCCAGTTCTTCAGGATGTACTCGTGCATCTCGGCACGGATCCAGTGCACCGCGAAGCTGACCAGGCGCACGCCCATTTCCGGGTCGAAGCGCTTGACCGCCTTCATCAGGCCGATGTTGCCTTCCTGGATCAGGTCGCCCAGCGGCAGGCCGTAGCCGTTGTAGCCGCGGGCGACGTGAACCACGAAGCGCAGATGGGAATGGACCAGTTCGCGTGCCGCATCCAGGTCTTCCTGGTCGCGGTAGCGCACCGCCAGCGCGCGTTCCTCTTCGGACGTCAGCACCGGGATCTGGTGCACGGCGCCGATATAGGCATCCAGCGAACCGAGCGGACTGGGGATCGGGAGGTTGTTGGCCACCAGCGCGGTGGCAGGTATGGTCTGGCTCATAGGGCTCATCTTAGCAGTCAACTAACTAGACTGCTGGGTACAGTAAAAAGTTCCTGCGTTCTGTTTATGGAACATTCGAATCAGGAAACAGACTGTGACAGAAGCCACTGGAACGCTGGGGAAGACGGGCGTAACCGGTTACGAGCGCCAAAACTAGCACCCAGCCTGCGAAATTTGCGTACACGCGGCGCGCTCCCGGCGACGCCGTCGAACCACGGTTCAGCCGCCGGCCAAGGCCGCGTCCAGCGCCGCGCGCGGCGGCAGGCTCCAGTCGATCGGCGCGGCGCCGCGGCGGCGCAGGTACTCGTTGGCCGCGGAGAAATGCTTGCAGCCCAGAAAGCCGCGGTGCGCGGATAGCGGCGAGGGATGCGGTGCCTTCAGCACGCGGTGGCGGCGGGTGTCGATGACCTTGCCCTTGGCCTGGGCATAGCTGCCCCACAGCAGGAACACCAGGCCTTCGCGCTCGCGGTTCAAGGTCTCCACCACATGGTCGGTGAAGCCCTCCCAGCCCTTGCCCTGGTGCGCACCGGCGCGGCCTTCCTCGACCGTCAGCACCGCGTTGAGCAGCAGCACGCCGCGCTGCGCCCACGGCAACAGACAGCCGTGATCGGGACGGCGGATGCCCAGGTCGTCCTCGATCTCCTTGTAGATGTTCAGCAGCGACGGCGGCACCGGCACCCCGGGCAGCACCGAGAAGCACAGCCCATGCGCCTGGCCGTAGCCGTGGTAAGGATCCTGGCCCAGGATCACCACCTCGACCTGGTCGAACGGGGTCGCGTCGAACGCGGCGAAGATCTGCCGGCCGGGCGGGAACACGTGTGCGCCGGCGGCCTTGCGCTGGCGCAGGAACGCGGCCAGTTCACGCATCTCCGGGCGCAGCAGCCAGTCGCCGACCTTCGCCTTCCACGAGGGTTCGAGCTGGATTCGGGTGTCGTCTTCGCTACTCATGCAGGTTCGGCAGATCGGTCAGAAGGTCACGGCATTGTCGCTGAGCTTGGCCAGGCGCAGCTGGAACAGCACCTTGGTAACCAGCAGGCGCTCCTCGATCGGCTTCTGCACCAGATCGTTGGCGCCGGCGCGCAGCAGTTCGGACTGGTTGTGCGGATTGCTGTCGCCGGTCATCACCAGCACCGGCATGCGCCGCTTGCCGTAGGCGAAGTCGATGCGGATGCGCTGCACCACGTCGCGGCCGTTGAGTTCGCCCTTCAGGGTGACGTCGGTCAGCACCAGGTCGATGCGGCGGGTGGTGCGGCCCAGCGATTCGGCGGTGAGCAGCGCGAACGCGTCCTCGGCGGTCAGCACGTGCACCACGTGCAGTTCCTGGCGCTCGAGCATGCGCTTGGTCGCCTCGGCCACCACCCGGCTGTCCTCGACGTAGAGGATGGTGGCGCCGACCACCGGCTGCGGTTGCACGTAGCCGCGGATGAAGGTCGCCAGCGCCTCGTGGCCCAGCGCCTTGTCGAAATAGTCGGTGACGTATTCGGTGAAGCGGCGTTCGACCAGGTGCTGCTGCGCATCGCCGGAGACCACGATCACCGGCACGTAGGCCTGGCCGGCGGCCTCGCGCACGCTGCGCGCCAGAGCCAGGCCGTCGCCGTCGGGCAACGCCAGCGAGGTGGTGACCAGATTCACCGGGCCGGCCTCCAGCGCGGCGCGCGCCTCGGCGATGCTGGCGCAGCCGACCACTTCCACGTCCGGCAGTTCGCGGTGCAGCACATCGGCGATCAGCTTGCGCACCAGCTTGGAGCCGTCCACGACCATCACCCGCGGGGCGTCGCTGATCAGGTGCTTGAGCTCGTGCCGGGACATGCGCGCCTCAGGTATCGGTGGGACGCGTCTGGCGCAGGAAGTGGCCGGTCACCAGCCAGGCGCCGAGCCAGCCCAGCAACAGGGTGCCGAGCAACACGAACCCCGAATGCAAGGCGTCCAGTCCGTGCAGCGCGAAATGGCTGCCGTAGCTGTCGGCCAGTTCCGCCAGCGGTGGCCCCAGCGCCAGCCCGGAAGCGGCGATCAGGCCCAGCGCCAGCACCCCGGCGCCGAAGCCGTACCAGGCGCCCAGGTACAGGAACGGGCGGCGGATGAAACCGTCGCTGGCGCCGAGCAACTGCAGCACGCCGATTTCCTCGCGCCGCGACTGGATGTCCAGGCGCACGGTGTTGCCGACCACCAGCGCCGCGCCGGCACCGAGCAGCACCGACAGCACCTGCACCAGGCGCTCGCCGAAGCGCAGCCAGCCATCCAGGCGCTTGCGCCACAGTGCGTCGTGCTGGACCAGGTCCGCCTGCGGCAGCGCACTCAGCGAGGCCGCCAGCTGCGCGTCGTCGGCCGCGGCCGGAGTGACGATCAGCAGCGTCGGCAGCGGGTTGTCGTCGAGCGCGTCCAGCGCCTCCCCGAGCCCGGCGCTGTCGCGCAGCTCGGCCATGCCCTGCTCGGGCGTGCGCAGCGTCACCGCGGCGACATCGGCACGGCCGCGCAGGGTCGCGGCCAGCGCGTTGGCCGCGGCGGCATCGATGTCGGTCTTCAGGAACACATTGATATCGCGCGACTGCTGCACGCTGCCGGCGAACTGCTTGAGGTTGTCCAGCGCGATCGACAGCCCCAGCGGCAACGCCAGGGCCAGGGCCATCACCGCCATCGTCAGCAACGTCGCCCACGGCTTGCGCATGGCCCGGCCGAGGCTGTAGACGATGCTGTGCAGGTGGTGGTCCCACCACACGCCCAGGCGCGAGGGCGCGGCGCCGCCGGCGGCATTGCGTGCGCTCATTCGGCCAGGTCCTGCGGAGAGATGTCGTCGGCCAGGCGGCCGTGGTCCAGGATCAGCACGCGCTTGCGCATCTGCTTGAGCAGCGCCAGGTCGTGGCTGACCACCAGCACGCTGGTGCCGCGCGCCGGCAATTCGGCGAACAGCTGCATGATCTCGGCGGCCAGGGTTGGGTCGAGGTTGCCGGTCGGCTCGTCGGCGACCAGCAGGCGCGGCTCGGCGACCATCGCCCGGGCGATGCCTACGCGTTGCTGCTCGCCGGCCGACAGCTGCGATGGCAGCGCCTTCTCGCGATGGCCCAGTCCCATCCGTTCCAGTACCGAGCGCACGCGCTTGCCGATCTCGGCGCGGCGGGTGCCGCGCAGGATCAGCGGCAGCGCCACGTTCTCGGCGATGCTGCGGTCCATCAGCAAGCGGTGGTCCTGGTACACGACGCCGACCTCGCGCCGGTGCAGCGGCACGCGCCGCCCGCGCACCTTCAGCAGGTTGCGCTCGCCGAACAGCACCGCACCGCGCGACGGACGCTCGCTGAGATGGATCAACTTGAGCAAGGTGCTCTTGCCCGCCCCGGAATGGCCGGTGACGAACAGCATCTCGCCCTCCTCCACCTGGAAGCTGACGTCCACCAGCGCCTCGTGGCCACCGGCGTACTGTTTGCTGACATTGTCGAACCGCAGAACGCTCATCCGGCGATTATGCCGGAGCGGCCCGGGTTTTCGTCCACCGTGCGCACGCCGCGAACGGTGGAGGACCGGTTCATCAGGAGCTGGAGACCAGCGAACGCAGCTTGCGGCCGAGGCGGGTCAGGAACGAATCGTTGGCCGCGGCGGCCGGCGCCGCGGCGCGCTCGCCCTGGCGCGCGGCCCTGACCTGCACCGGCTTGGCCGGCGCGTCGGTCGGCACCGACGCTGCCGCGCCTTCGGCACCCTCGAGCGGACGGCCGCCACGGCGGCGACGGCGCTTGCGCGGCGGACGCTCGCCATCGACGGCGGCTGCGCCATCGGCAGCCGCGCGCACCGGCTTCGGCACGGGTGCGGCGACCGGAGCCGCGACGGCTTCGGCTTCAGCAGCGACGGGTGCCGCCGTGACCGTCGTCGCCGCGGCATCGCCCTCGGCCGGGCGCGGGGTGCGCGGACGTCGCGGCTTGCCATCGGCACCGCGCGCTTCGCCACTGCGGCCAGCGCCGCCGCCAGGACCGCTGCGGCCGCCGCCGGGCTTGCCGCGGCTGCTGCCGCCGCCGCGCCGCTGCTCGTCGGCCTCGCGCTGCGCACGCGCCTCACGGAAGATGTCGCCGATGCTCTCGTCGGCATCCGCGTCGACCTCGACCGCTTCGCCCTCGACCACCGCGCGCGGGGTGCGCGGCATCGCCACCAGCAGTTCGGCGGTGACCGGCTCGACCGGGATCTTCTGCTCGATGTAGGCCTCGATGTCCGGCAGGCTCATCGCATAGCGCTCGCAGGCGAAGCTGATCGCGTCGCCTTCCTCGCCCAGCCGCGCGGTGCGGCCGATGCGGTGCACGTAGTCCTCGGCGTCGAACGGCAGGTCGTAGTTGTAGACGTACTTGACGCCATCGATGTGCAGGCCGCGCGCGGCCACGTCGGTGGCGACCAGGATCTCCAGCTGGCCCTTCTGGAAGCGGTTGAGCAGGGTCTCGCGCTTCTTCTGCGGCACGTCGCCGGACAGCACGCCGACCCGGTAGCCGTTGCGCTCCAGCGAACGCGCCACGCGCTCGACGAAGGCCTTGGTGTTGACGAACACCATGGTGCGCGCGCCCTCGCTGCGCGATAGCAGACCCAGCAGCAGGGTCAGCTTCTCCTCGTCGGAGGGGAAGTAGATGCGCTGGCGCACGCGCGCGGCGGTGATGCTCTCGGTCTCGACCACGAGCTTTTCCGGCTCGTTCATGTGCTCGTAGGCCAGTTCCAGCACGCGGTGGCTGAGCGTGGCCGAGAACAGCAGGGTCTGCCGGGTGCCGCGCTCGGGCATGCGCCGCAGCAGGAAGCGGATGTCCTTGATGAAGCCCAGGTCGAACATGCGGTCGGCTTCGTCGAGCACGCAGATCTCGCAGGCGTGCAGCGACACCACTTTATGCTGCTTGACGTAGTCGATCAGCCGCCCCGGGGTGGCGATGATCACGTCCACGCCCTGCTGCAGCAGCTCGCGCTGCTTGTCGTAGTCCACCCCGCCGTAGACCAGCGCGAAGCGCAGGCCCAGGTCGGCGCCGAACTTCACGGCATCCTTGTGGATCTGGATCGCCAGTTCGCGGGTCGGGGCCAGGATCAGCGCGCGCGGATCCTCGGGCTTGCGGTCGGCCAGCGCCGGGCGGCTGAGCAGGCGGTTCATCACCGTCACCAGGAACGCCAGGGTCTTGCCGGTGCCGGTCTGGGCCTGGCCGGCCACGTCGCGGCCCGGCAGGGCCACCGGCAGGGTCAGCGCCTGGATCGGTGTGCAGCGGGTGAAGCCGGCGCCTTCGAGGCCGGCCAGCAGCGCCGGTTGCAGCTCGAACGCGGAAAAAGTCACATCGGTCAGCGGTTTGTCGCTCATCATTCCATCTTCGTCAGGCCACCCCGCCCGAAGCGTAAGGTCGCGGCTTGCATCGGCCCCGGCAGCGTCGCACACTGGCTACTTCCATGCCGGGTCGCGCGACAGGGGGAATCCCTTGATTTCGCCGCGCAATGCCCCAGTTTACCGCAATGCGGCGGCCACCCGGTCCGGCCAGTCGCATTGGCCCAGGAGATACCCCTAGTGAGCGATAAGGTCCTACACGTCGGCGACGCCGATTTCGATACCGCCGTGCTGCAATCCGGCGAGCCGGTCCTGGTGGACTTCTGGGCGGAGTGGTGCGGCCCGTGCAAGATGATCGCCCCGGTGCTGGACGACCTGGCCGACGCCTACGACGGCAAGCTCAAGGTGGCCAAGGTCAATGTGGACGAGAACCGTGCCACCGCGATCAAGTACCACGTGCGCTCGATCCCGATGCTGCTGCTGTTCAAGGATGGCAAGGTCCAGGCCACCCAGATCGGCGCGGTCGGCAAGGGCCAGCTGACCCAGATGATCGACAAGACCCTGGGCGGCGCCGCGGCCTGAGTCTGTCGCGGGTCGCTCCGGAGCGGAGCGGCCGCTGTTGTACCGGCCTGCAGCGTCGCTGCCGGCCGGCTGAATCGCCCGGTAACGCCTGCTTGCCGTGGTTGCGCGGCGATGATAGTGTCGGCGCATCCGGTGGCATTCGCGCACCGCACCCCCTCTGGAAGATTCTCTTCTAGACCCCTTCCCAACCCGTTTGCCCCCACGCTGGGCGCTCGCACTCATAGCGAGGAATCACCACTTGTCCGATAACACCATCACCGAACCCGGGAGCGTCGACGCCCCCGCCGAGAAGCGCGCGCGCAAGCCGCGTGTCAGCAAGGCCGTGAGCGGCGCTGACGGCGGAGCCGAGCACGGCGCACCGGCGCAGCCGAACCTGCCGCTGAACCAGGCGCCGGCCCAGTCCGACGCGCCGCGTCCGGCGCCGCAAGAACGCCAGGAACGCCAGGAACGTGCCGCGCCGCAGGAACACGCGCAGGCGCCGTCGCAGCAGCCCCAGTCCCAGCCCGCTCCCGCCTCCGGCGGCGATGCCCAGGGCCAGGGCGGCGGCAACCAGAACGACGGCGGCGAGCCGCGCGAAGGCGGCAACCCGCGCTTCAACAACCAGAATCCGCAGAACCAGAACAACCAGAACAACCAGCAGGGCAATCGCCGCGACCGCTTCCGCAATCGCCGCGATCGCGGTGGTGGCGGTGGCGGTGGTGGCGGCGGCAATGGCGGCGGAGGCAATGGCGGTGGCCGCGAGCGGTATCCGGACAACGGCCTGCCCAGCGACACCGGCGCCAACGAAGTGTTCGTGCCGCGCCCGCACGCCAACGTGCCGGAAGGTTTCCCGATCTACTCGCTGAGCGACCTGAAGCGGATGCCGGCGCAGAAGCTGCTGGACATCGCCGAGCAGCTCAACATCCAGGACGGCGTGGCCCGCGCGCGCAAGCAGGACGTGATCTTCGCGCTGCTGAAGGTGCTGACCCGCCACGGCGAAGGCGTCGCTGCCGACGGCGTGCTGGAAATCCTGCCGGACGGCTTCGGCTTCCTGCGCGCGGCCGAGGCCAGCTACCTGGCCGGCCCGGACGACACCTACATCTCGCCCAGCCAGATCCGCCGCTTCAACCTGCGTACCGGCGACCACCTGTCCGGCCGCATCCGCTTCCCGAAGGACGGCGAACGCTACTTCGCGCTGTCGATCGTCGACACGATCAACGGCGAGCCGCTGGAAGCGAGCAAGAACAAGGTGCTGTTCGAGAACCTGACCGCGCTGTTCCCGCGCAAGCGCTTCACCCTGGAACGCGGCAACGGTTCCTCGGAAGACATCTCCGGGCGCATCCTCGATCTGATGGCGCCGCAGGGCAAGGGCCAGCGCGCGCTGATCGTGTCCCCGCCCAAGGCCGGCAAGACCATGCTGATGCAGCAGGTGGCTACGGCTATTACCACCAACCATCCCGACGTGCACATGATCGTGCTGCTGATCGACGAGCGGCCGGAAGAAGTGACCGAAATGCAGCGCACCGTGCGCGGCGAGGTCATCTCCTCCACCTTCGACGAGCCGGCCGCGCGCCACGTGCAGGTCGCCGAGATGGTGATCGAGCGCGCCAAGCGCCTGGTCGAGCACAAGAAGGACGTGGTGATCCTGCTCGACTCGATCACCCGCCTGGCCCGCGCCTACAACAACGTGGTGCCGTCCTCCGGCAAGGTGCTCAGCGGCGGCGTGGACGCCAATGCGCTGCACCGCCCGAAGCGTTTCTTCGGCGCGGCGCGCAACGTCGAGGAAGGCGGTTCGCTGACCATCATCGCCACGGCGCTGGTGGAAACCGGCAGCAAGATGGACGAGGTGATCTACGAAGAGTTCAAGGGCACCGGCAACAGCGAAGTGCACCTGAACCGCCGTATCGCCGAAAAGCGCGTGTACCCGGCGATCGACATCAACCGCTCCGGTACCCGTCGCGAAGACCTGCTGATCGAGCCGGAGCTGCTGCAGAAGATCTGGATCCTGCGCAAGCTGCTGCATCCGATGGACGAGATCGCGGCGATGGAGTTCCTGCTGGACAAGATGAAGAACACCAAGTCCAACGACGAGTTCTTCGGTTCGATGAAGCGCTGAGTCCGGCGCTGGCTCGACCCAGGCGCCCCGCTTCGGCGGGGCGTTTGCGTTTGTGCGGGACTACTAGATGCGCGAGCGGTGGCCGCGGCGTTATCGCCTCGCTCAATCCGACCGGTTTTCGACATGCCGCTGGCGATGCTGGCCGTGTCCCCTCACCCGTGCCGCATCGATGAACGCCACTGTCGCCAAGGTCGCACCGGTCACCCTGGGATTCTGGATGATGAAGATCTGCGCCACCACGCTGGGCGAGACCGGCGGCGACCTGCTGTCGATGACCCTGGACGTCGGCTATGCGCTGAGCAGCGCCGTGCTGTTCGGCGTGTTCGCGCTGTCGCTGTGGGCGCAATTGCGCACGCGCGGTTTCCGGCCGTGGCTGTATTGGTGGGTGATCCTGACCACCAGCACCGCCGGCACCACGATGTCGGACTACATGGACCGCAGCCTGGGACTGGGTTACGCGCAGGGCGCGCTGATCCTGAGCAGCTGCCTGGCATTGACCCTCGGCGCATGGTGGCTGAGCGAACGCAGCCTGTCGGTCGACCGGATCGATGGCGGCCGCGCGGAAGTCTTCTATTGGGTGGCGATCCTGTTCTCCAACACCCTCGGCACCGCGCTGGGCGACTACCTCGCCGACGATTCGGGGCTGGGCTTCCTCGGCGGCGCGTCGCTGATCGGAGCGGCGCTGGCTGCGATCGCGCTGGCCTACGCGTTCACCCGCATCGACCGCGTGGTGCTGTTCTGGGCCGCGTTCGTGCTGACCCGACCGTTCGGCGCCACGCTCGGTGACCTGCTGACCAAGCCGACAGCAAAGGGCGGACTGGATCTGGGCACCGTCGGCGCATCGCTGGTGCTGGCAGGGATCCTGGTCGCGGTGCTGTATGCCAGCACTCGCCATCGCGCGATCGCTGCGACGACCAGGTAAGCCTCGGCGCTGCAGGAAAACGCCCCGCAACGCGGGGCATCGTCCATCGAAATCGGACACCGGTGCCGGGAGCGCCGCCCGGCGCGTTCAGCCGCCCTGCTGCAGCGGCGTCAGCAGGTGCGGGCCGTTGCTGTCGACCATGTACACGCCGCCGGCCGGCAGCGTGTCGGGCGAGAAACCCGATGCGTCCTTGCCGGTGTCCCAGGGCGCCCGCGCGCGCGGACCGGGGACATAGCTGATCCAGCGCCCGTAGCTGCTGTCCGAGCCTTCGCTGGGCTGGTCGCGAAGCGCATAGTCGACCGGAACGCGCACCTGCCAGTACGGCGCCGACACGTCCTGGCCTTCGGTCGGCGGGCGGAACGTCCACCTGCGCGCCGCCGCCAGTGCGCTCTGAGCGAATATCCCGCGCAGCTTCTTCATCTCGCTCTCCGAGCCGACGATGCGCAGGTTGACCTGCTCGACCGCGGCATCGGCGACGCTGCCGTCGCGCGCCACCTTGAGCACCAGGTACGCCGCGCCCGACGCGCCAACCCGGTACGCCGCTTCCGGATAGGACGGCGGCGCCATCTTCAGCGACGTCACCGCGCGCGGATCCTTGGGATCGTAGGTGGCGAAGCTGGCATGGCGGATCTCCACCTGATAGCTGTCGCCCTCCTGGCGCTTGGCCACGATGCGCAGCGTCATCGGCGCGCGCGCCGGCACCGGCTTGCCGTTGCGCAGCGCCGGTTCGAATTTCCACTGTTTCACCGAATCGCGCACGAAGCGGATCACGCCCTCGGGCAGCTTGTCTTCCCGATCGATCGCCAGCGCCGAGACCGCGCCGTCGGGCTCGATGTCGATCTTGCCGGTGACCAGCAGGCTGTTTTCGACCTGCTTGCGCACCGCGCCCGGCCCGGCGCCGGTGGCGAACGCGGTGGCGGCGAGCAACGCCAACAGCAGGCCGCCCCAACGCCACATCGAGATGTTTGAATTGCGGGGCATCGCGCCGTCCTTGCATGGATGAGACCCCGATTACAACGCAGCCGGCTTACGCAGACAAGTCAGGCCGGCAGGTCAGGCCAGGCGCAGCGACTCCGGATACGGCGGCGCGTCCGGATAGTCGTCCTCGCGCAGCCGCGCCTGCAGCTCGCGCCACCATTGCGGGTCGAACAGTTCGCCATGCGCGCGCTTGACCGCCTCCAGCGAGGCGGCCGGCAACCCCATGAACAGCGCGAAGCGCTCCGGGAACACGTCGCGCGCGGCGACGTGGAACCAGGGTTCGGCGGACATGGCTTCCTCTTCGTTGCGCGGCTGTGGCCAGTCGCGGAAGGTGCAGTCGGTGACCAGGCACAGTTCGTCGTAGTCGTAGAACACCGCGCGCCCCTGCCGCGACACGCCGAAGTTCTTCAGCAGCATGTCGCCAGGGAAGATGTTGTTGCGCGCCATGTCCTTGATCGCCTGCGCGTAGTCCAGCGCCGCCTCGCGCGCCGCCTCGGCGGTCTGCTCGCGCAGATACAGGTTCAGCGGGCGCAGCCGCCGCTGCACGTAGCACAACTCGAAGATCAGGTCGTCGCCGTCCTCGCGCAGGCTGCGCGCGCAACCCTGCAGCAGTTCGGCGAGCAGCGCCGGGGCGAAGCGCGCGCGCGGGAAACGCAGCGAGCGGTAGGGCTGCGCGTCGAGCAGGCGGCCGACCCGGTCCAGGTTGAACACCAGCGCGTACTTGTCCTCGACCTGTTCGCGGCTCATCGTCTTCGGATAGGCGAAGCGGTCGCGGATCAGCTTGAACACCAGCGGGTAGCTCGGCAGGGTGAACACCGCCATGACCATGCCCGGGGTGCCGTCGGCGTGCACCAGCTGCTCGTTGGGCTGGGCCTGGAAGTGGCGGAAGAAGGTGCGGAAGCGCTCGGTCTTGCCCTGCTTGGCGCGGCCGAGCATGGTGTACAGCTCGTCGATCGGCTTGTGCGGCAGCAGGCTGCGCAGGAACACCACCGCATCGCCGACGGTGGCCAGATCGGCCTGGAAGTAGCTGCGCGAGATGCCGAACAGCTGCGCCACGTCGTTACGCTTGGTCAGCACCGCTTCGGCGCGCAGGCCGTCGGCATCGTTGACCAGCGCGATCACGCAGGGCGAAAAACGGTGCTCGCCGAACACGCGGCCGACCAGGTAGGCGCGGCGCTCGCGGTAGAACACCGTCTCCAGCAATTCGATGCCGCGTACCGGATGTTCGCCCCAGTGCGTCAGGTCGTCCTGCAGGCGCACCGCGATGGCCGCGGCGCAGCGCGTGCGATGCGCGTACGGCACGTCGAACGGGTAGTCGCCGAGCACGCGCACGAACGCATCCACCGGCCGCGTCTCGGAGACCACGTAGTTGTGCCGTGCCACCGGATGGGTGATCGCGTCGGTCGGCTCGATGTCCAATGCCACGAACTCGATCCGCGTATCCACGCCCTGGGTACGGAAGAAGCGCCGGGTCAGCGTGTTGTAGAAGGTCTTGTACAGTTCCTGGTCGATCAGCCCATGCAGTTGCGCGGCGTAGCTGTCGCGGACCTGCGCCCACAGCGTGCGGTCGTGGGCCTGGCCGAGCAGCAGCGTACGCAGGCGCAGCATGCATTCGCCGATGCACTGGTCGTACAGCGCGATGCGCTCGACCGCGTCGTTGCGCGCGGCGTTCCAGTCGCGGCTCTCGAAGCGGCGGCGGGCGCGGCGGCTGATCTGCGCGAAGCGCGCGTGGTAGTCCTCGAACGCGTCGCGGATGCTGCGCGCCACGGCATCGGCGCGGGGTTCGGCGGGCACGGGCGGAGCGGGCGTGTCGGTCATGGCCGCAGTCTACCTGCGGGCGCGGCGGCGTTTGGACGCAGGCGGCGCGGGCGGTGCCTGCGTATGCTGCCGGTGCTCGTCGGCCTGTGCGCGCAGCCAGTCGCGGAATGCCAGGAAACCGCCATGCGCGGCCGAGCGCTGCGGATACACCAGGTAGTGCGACCACGTCGCCTTCACCCGGTGCGGCGACAGCGACACCAGCTGGCCGGCGTCGAGCATCAGCCGCGCGCGGGTGACGCGGCCCAGGGCCACGCCGACGCCATCCAGCGCCGCGCGATGGTGCGACTCGGAATCGTCGAATACCGCCACATAGCGCGTCGGCGCGGTTTCGCCGGCGGCGGCGAACCAACGCTCCCATTCGCCGTCCGGGTCGCCGATCAGCGGCCACTGCGCCAGCGGCGTGCGCTTGCGCGCGTCCATCCGCGCGATCAGCGCCGGACTGGCCATCGGCACCAGCCATTCGTCGAACAAGGCCTCGACCGCCAGGCCCGGCCATTGTCCGTTGCCGATCCGCAATGCCGCGTCGACCTGCGGCTGCCGCTCGAAATCGACCAGGCGCTGGTCGGACAGCAGATTGATCTCGATCTGCGGATGCCGCGCCAGGAAATCGCCCAGGCGCGGCACCAGCCAGGCCGATGCCATCGACGGGGTCAGGCTGATCGTCAGCACGTCGTCGCGGCGCGCGGCGAACGGCTGCAGCGCCTCGCCGATCGCATCCAGGTGCGGGCCGATGCGTTCGAGCAGGCGCCGCCCGTCGGCGGTCAGCGTCACCCCGCGCGCATGCCGGTCGAGCAGCCGATAGCCCAGGCGCTGCTCCAGCGCGCGCATCTGATGGCTCAGCGCACTGACGGTGAGGTGCATCGCGGCGGCCGCGCGCGACAGATTGCCGAGCCGGGCGACGCTGACGAACCCTTGCAGAGCGTGCAGTGGCGGACGTGCCATGTTGAATCCAATTCAAGTCTGACTTGCGGAATGCTCGCTTTTTCAAGGCTCAGCTTGCGCCTATCGTCGATTCCACTCAAGCCAGGAGCACGACGATGAGCCTCTACAGCGATCTGTTGTTCCACCATGGGCACATCGCCAACGCCGAGTTGGCGCGTTCGTTGGCGGCAACGCCCCCCAGATCGGAAGGACCCGACTCCGCAGCGCAGGCGCCTGCCGCCGGCCCAGCGCAGGCCACGCCCGGCGAGCCAACCCCGACCCCGGCAGCGCGCAAGCGTGATCGTTCGGCGCTGCTGCGGGCGCTGACCGCGCTCACGCCGTTTCGCTGACCCGCCGCAGGCGCACGTCTGCGCCGCGCTGCACACGCATGGCAGCGTGCAGCGCCGGCCAGTCGCGCCACGCCACTGCAGCCGCGCGCGGCCGCTCGACCAACCGCCTCAGGTCAACCGGCGGCGGCGTTCCAGTTCGGCATCGGTGGGCTGCTCGAATTCGAACGAGCCGGTGACGATGTCGCCGGCACGAACGTACCTGTTGACGACGACGCCCGACGCGGACGCCGTCGACGCGACCAGCCGGAAGGCGCCGTGGAAGAAGCCGCCGAACAGCCGCTTGCCGGTGCCGAGCACGAGCGGGAACAACGACACGTTGAGCTCGTCGACCAGGTCGTTGTCGAACAGCGTCTTCAGGAAGTCGGTCGAACCCTGGGTCAGCAGGTCCGGACCGTCCTCGCGCTTCAGTTGCCGGACCGCGGCGACCGCGTCGGGACGCAGCGCGTGGCTGTTCTGCCAGGCGAGGTCCAGCACCGGGTTGCGGGTCGCGACGTACTTGTTGATCCGGTCGAACATCGGGCCGATCGGATCGTCCGCGCCCACATACGGCCAATGCGCGGCGAAGATGTCGTAGGTCTTCCGCCCGAGCAGCAGGTCGAAGGGCCTGGCGAACATCTCGCCTACCGAGCCTTCCAACGTCGGGTCGAAATACGGGGCGGCCCAGCCGCCGTGCCTGAAACCGCCGATCGGATCCTCGTCCGGCCCGCCTGGGGCCTGCATGACGCCATCGAGGCTGACGAACGCTCCCACCACGATCTTTCTCATCCCGCGCTCCTTCGGTGCGTGGCCACGCTCGGCCAACGTTACCCAATCACGACGTTCCAGGACGCCGCGTCTCGACAAGCACGCAGGATGTTTTTCGGGATTGCGCAGCGCTCGACGCACCGCCACCGGCGGGGACAGGCGGGCAATGGCCTGCCCCCGTGGCGTGCGTCGCGTCAGGCCGTCAGCGTCGCCAGCGCGGCGTTGAACGTCGCGCTCGGCCGCATCGCCTGGCTGACCCGCTCCAGGTTCGGGCGGTAATAGCCCTGGATGTCGACCGGCTTGCCCTGCACGCCGTTGAGCTCGGCGACGATGGCCGCCTCGTGCTCGGCCAGTTGCTTGGCCAGCGGTGCGAAGCGCGCCTTCAGCGCCGCGTCCTCGTCCTGCGCGGCCAGCGCCTGCGCCCAGTACAGGGCCAGGTAGAAATGGCTGCCGCGGTTGTCGAGTTCGCCGACCTTGCGCGAGGGCGACTTGTCGTTGTCCAGGAACTGGCCGTTGGCCTGGTCCAGGGTCTTGGCCAGCACGCCGATCGTCGCGTTCTGGTGGCGCTGGCCCAGATGCTCCAGCGACGCGGCCAGGGCCAGGAACTCGCCCAGCGAATCCCAGCGCAGGTAGTTCTCTTCGACGAACTGCTGCACATGCTTGGGCGCCGAACCGCCGGCACCGGTCTCGAACAGGCCACCGCCGGCCATCAGCGGCACGACCGACAGCATCTTGGCGCTGGTGCCCAGCTCCATGATCGGGAACAGGTCGGTGAGGTAGTCGCGCAGCACGTTGCCGGTGACCGAGATGGTGTCCTCGCCCTTGCGGATACGCTGCAGCGAGAACGCGGTCGCTTCCACCGGCGGCAGGATGCGGATGTCCAGGCCCTTGGTGTCGTGGTCCTGCAGGTAGCGCTCCACCTTCTGGATCATCAGCGCATCGTGCGCGCGCTGCGGGTCCAGCCAGAACACCGCCGGGGTGCCGCTCAGGCGCGCGCGGCTGACCGCCAGCTTGACCCAGTCCTGGATCGGTGCGTCCTTGACCTGGCACATGCGCCAGATGTCGCCGGCTTCGACCGCATGCTCCAGCAGCACGTTGCCGTCGCTGTCGCTGACCCGCACCGTGCCGTCGGCGGCGATCTGGAAGGTCTTGTCGTGCGAACCGTATTCCTCGGCCTTCTGCGCCATCAGGCCGACGTTGGGCACGCTGCCCATCGTCGCCGGGTCGAACGCGCCATGACGCTTGCAGTCCTCGATCACCGCCTGGTACACGCCGGCGTAGCAGCGGTCCGGGATCAGCGCCTTGGTGTCCTGCAGCTTGCCCTCGGCGTTCCACATCTTGCCCGAGTCGCGGATCATCGCCGGCATCGACGCATCGACGATCACGTCGCTGGGCACGTGCAGGTTGGTGATGCCCTTGTCGGAATTGACCATCGCAAGCGCCGGGCGCTGCGCGTACACGGCCTGCAGATCGGCTTCGATCTGCGTGCGCTGCGCGTCCGGCAGGGTGGCGATGCGCGCGTACAGGTCGCCGATGCCGTTGTTCGGATCGAAGCCGACCTGCTTCAGCGCCTCGGCGTGCTTGTCCAGCACGTCCTGGTAGAACGCGCCAACCACCACGCCGAACATGATCGGGTCGGAGACCTTCATCATCGTCGCCTTCAGGTGCAGCGAGAACAGCACGCCCTGCTGCTTGGCGTCGGCGATCTGCGCCTGCACGAAGCTGGCCAGCGCGCGCTTGCTCATCACCGCCGCGTCGATGATCTCGCCGGCCTGCACCGCAGTCTTTTCCTTCAGCACGCTGACCGTGCCGTCCTTGCCGACCAGTTCGATCTTGACGCTGCCGGCCTGCGCGATCAGCGCCGAACGCTCGCTGCCGTAGAAATCGCCAGCGTCCATGTGCGCCACGTGCGAGGTGGAATCGGCGCTCCACGCGCCCATGCGGTGCGGATGCTTGCGCGCGTAGTTCTTCACCGACAGCGGCGCGCGGCGATCGGAGTTGCCCTCGCGCAGCACCGGATTGACCGCACTGCCCTTGACCCGGTCGTAGCGCGCCTTGGCTTCTTTCTGCTTGTCGTCCTGCGGCTCGTCCAGATAGTCCGGCAGCGCGTAGCCCTGCTGCTGCAGTTCCTTGATCGCGGCCTTGAGCTGCGGCACCGAGGCGCTGATGTTGGGCAGCTTGATGATGTTGGCTTCCGGCGTGGTCGCCAGCTGGCCCAGTTCGGCCAGGTCGTCGGCGATGCGCTGATCCTCGCGCAGGTATTCGGGGAACTGCGAGATCAAGCGGCCGGCCAGCGAGATGTCGCGGGTTTCCACGGCGATGCCGGCGGTGCCGGCGAAGGCGGCGACGATCGGCAACAGCGACTGCGTCGCCAGGTACGGGGCTTCGTCGGTGAGCGTGTACAGGATCTTGGGCGTATTCGACATGAGTGACGTAGGCTCTCTTGCGATTCGGGAAGGACACGTTGCCGCGAACAAGCTTGCGGGTGGCACGGCGCGGACGGCGTGCGGAGTGCAGCGCTTGCGACGAAGGGAAACCCTGCGACGGCGATGGCATGACGGCCGCCGATTGTCGCGTTTTCTGCGGGCCGGAGAAAGCGTTTGCATGGAACGGTGGAGATCGCCGCCGCCGCACCAACGCATGCGCTGGCGCCGTGCGCGGCATGGCGCAGCGGCAATGGCTTGTGTTGGCTCGCAGGACAAATTTCGCCATCGCTTGCGGCACAAGGCGGCGCGCTTTCCCTGCGCATGCGTATGGAACACGCAGCAACACGCTTCGCTGCGGCGCATGCCGCTGCCATCGGTAGAGCGACGCGGAGATGCCATGCGCCAGCGCATGGTGGACGCCGACGCATGCAGCGCGGCTTGCGCGGCACTGCGCGATGCACCCATTCGCGATATGCGCGTCGCATGCGCCAGGGTGCAGGTTCGCCAATAAAAAAGGGCGCAGTCTCGCGACTGCGCCCAGCGTGCCGCGCCGGCCGGGAGAGAGTCGGCTGGCGCGATCCGTGACTGCGGTGTTCTTAGCGGGACGCGATGCGCATTACTTGACTTCGAATTCCTGCGCCGTACCCGCCGGCTGGCCGTTCACGGTGACCTCGGCCTTGTACTTGCCGGCCGGCCAGCCCTTGGCGTTGGTGAAGGAGACATTGGTGGTTTCCGCACCGGCCGTGGTCAGCGTCGCGCTTTGTTCGCCGGCGGTCTGGCCGTCCTGGAACAGCAGCTTGGCGCCGATAGTGGTATTGGTGGAGGAACCCTCGGTCTTCACCGAAACGATGATGGTGTCCTTGCTGCTCAGCGTGGTCAGCGGCGCCACCGTCTTGTCGGCGCCAGCGGTGTTGCCCACGGTCACCGATGCGACCGTCACCGTGCCGGCATTGGCCGCGGCGGGCGCCGTCTCTGCCGGACCCGGCATCGCCTCGGTCGGGGCGGAGGAGGTCGGATCGGGCGTGGCGGTCTGGCTCTGTTCCTGCTTCTTGCAACCGGCCAGGGCCAGCGCGCCGACCAGCGCCAGCAGTAGCGGAGAGGTCAATGTCTTCGAATGGATCTTCATGAGGTGGTGCTCCTTGGATGGAATGATGGATCGCGCACGATTTGCGGTGCGCTGCGGGTCAGGCGCGAGCGGGCAGCTTCAGCGTCTGCCCCGGATAGATCTTGTCCGGGTCGTCGAGCACGTCGCGGTTGGCTTCGAAGATGCGGGTCCAGGCGTTGCCGTCGCCGTAGTGCAGCTTGGCGATCTTGGACAACGAATCGCCCGATTTGACCACGTAGACCTGCTGCACCTGTTCGGCGGTGGTGTCCACGTGCGCCTGCACTGCGGAGAAATCCGCCTTCGGCGTGATGTCCGCAGTGGTATCCACTTTGGCGGTGACTGCCGAAAAATCGGCGCGCTTGTCGCTGTTCATCGCATGTGGCTCCGTGCGTGGATGGGATGCGGCCACGGTTGCACAGGATTTGTTAAAAGCGGATCGCGCAGCCGTGAACGGCGTTGGTCCGATTCAGCCGCGCGCTACTGGCGCGGATCGCGGTGGAAGGCGATCGGCTCGGCCACGTCGGGCGTGGCCCGCCAGGGATTGATGTCCAGGCCGCCGCGGCGGGTGTAGCGCGCCTCGACCTGCAGCGACTGCGGGCGGCAACGCGTCATCAGGTCGTGGAAGATCTGCTCCACGCACTGCTCGTGGAAGCCGGCATGCTCGCGGAAGCTGATCAGGTAGCGCAGCAGGCCTTCGCGGTCGATGCGGCCGCCGCGATAGCGCACGCACAGCGTGGCCCAGTCCGGCTGGCCGGTGACCGGGCAATTGGACTTGAGCAATTCGCTGCTCAGCGTCTCCTCGACGATGTCGTCGGCCGCGGCGAGCAGGAACTGCGGGCGTGGCGGTCCGTAGCAGTCGATGGCGATGTCCAGCGCGTCCAGCGAGTCGCCCTCGCCCAGCGGGTCCACCGGCGGCAGGCCGAACTCCATGGTCACGTCGGCGCCGGCGCGCGCCGACAGGTCGGTGACGATGCAGGCACGCACCGCTTCGGCGCTGTTGAAGCGCATCGCGTTGAGCGAGTTGAGATAGAGCTTGAGCGACTTGGATTCGATCAGCTGCGGCGAGGTGCACGGCACCTGCAAAGTGGCGGTGGCCACGCAGGGCTTGCCCTGCGCGTCCAGCCAGCCCAGTTCGTAGGCATGCCAGCGGTCGAGGCCGAAGAACGGCAGCGGCGCGGCGTCCAGGCCGATCTCGGCGCGGCCGCCGGCGCGGGGGATCGGGAACAGCAGCGCGGGATCGTACTGAGAGGGATACGCGACCTCGCGGCCGAGACTGGAATCCTGGGGGGTGTTCATGCCGGCCAGTCTAGCGGGGGCGGTCTGGCTGGCAGGTATACAGATGCCGGGATTGGGGAGTTGGGATTCGGGATTGGTAAAAGCGCACTGCGCGAGCTGCGGCTTGGCCAATCCATCCGGATCCAGAAATGCGAGGGCGTGCGGCGCTATCTCCGCACCTGGCAACCGCTTTGACGAATCCCCAATCCCCAATCCCGAATCACCGCTTCACACCCAGATAGTCCAAGGACACCTGCAGCAGCGCGCGCAGGCCCACGTCCAGTGCGGATTCGTCGAGCAGGAACTGCGGCGAGTGGTTGCTCGGCGCGGTCGCCGGATCGATGCCGGGGCCGGTGGCGCCGACGAAGAAGAACATCGACGGCACCTGCTGCGCGTAGAACGAGAAATCTTCCGCGCCCATCTGCAGCGGCGGCTCGTAGACGTTGTCGGCACCGACCACCGCCTGCAGGCTGGGCAGCATCTTCGCGGTCAGCGCCGGGTCGTTGACCGTGGCCGGGTTGCCGTCCTGGTCGGGCACGTGCGCCTCGGCCCTGGCGCCGTGCGCGGCGGCGGTGTGCTCGGCGACGGTCTTCAGGTCGGCGAAGATCTGCTGGCGCATGCCTTCGTCGAAGGTGCGGATGGTGCCGACCATCTCCACGTCGTCGGGAATGATGTTGTAGCGGATGCCGCCCTTGATCGCGCCGAAGCTGAGCACCGCCGGCTGCCTAGAAATGTTGGCGCGGCGGCTGACCACGGTCTGCGCCGCGCCGATCAGGTCGGCGCTGGCGACGATCGGGTCGATCCCGTTCCACGGCGCCGAGCCGTGGGTCTGGCGGCCCATCACCTTGATGCTGAAGCGGTCCGAAGCGGCCATCAGCGGGCCGCCGCGCACCGCGATCTTGCCCGCCTGCACGCTGGAGAACACGTGCAGACCGAACATCGCGTCGGGCTTGAAGTCGCGGAACAGGCCTTCCTTCAGCATCAGCGAGGCGCCGCCCTCCTCGTTGCCCGGCGCGCCTTCCTCGGAGGGCTGGAACACCAGCATCACCTCGCCCGGCAGCTGCGCGCGCATCGCCACCAGCGCTTCGGCCACGCCCAGCAGGATGCTGGTGTGGGCGTCGTGGCCGCAGGCGTGCATGACCCCGACCGTCTCGCCGCGGTACTCGCCGGTGGCCTTGGAGGCGAACGCCAGGCCGGTCTGCTCGGTCACCGGCAGCGCGTCCATGTCCGCGCGCAGGGCGATCTTCGGCCCCGGCAGGGCGCCCTTGATGATCGCCACCACGCCGTGGTGGGCGATCCCGGTCTGCGGCTTCAGGCCCAGCGCGCGCAGCCGCTCGGCGACCTTGGCAGAAGTGCGCTCTTCGCGGTTGGACAGTTCGGGGTGCTGGTGGAAGTCGCGCCGCCACTCGACCACCTTGGCCTGCAGCTTGGCTGCCGCGGCCGCCACTTCCGGGCGTTCGGCGGACTGGGCGCAGGCCAGCGCGGGGACGGCGAGCAGCAGAGCGGACAGCAGGCGGGACAGGCGCGGCATGGGGAATCTCCGATCGGTTTTTGCAAGGCGTTCAGTCAATGTATTGCATTCGCGGCAGGCCGGCACCGGCCAACGCGCCGCCGCGGCGAAAAAACCCTTAGGAATCCGTGTCAACCGATCCGCCGCCGGTGCGTTGCCGCTACCAGCGCCAATGGCCGCAGGCACGCGTCCCCCTCCCTTAAGTCATGGTCCAATCGCAACGCGCTGGCGATATGCTTCACCGCTTGTCGCACCAGCCACTGCGGGAGGGTCCCCTACCCCGCCTCGCCACAGGAGTTCCCCCCGGATGTCGCGTTTCTGGAAGATTGCGCTGCTGATCGTCGCAGCGGTGGCCGTGGTGCTGGTGGGCGCGCACTTCCTGCGCAGCGGACACGGCCATGGCCGCGGCGGCGCGGCAGCGGGCGGCGATGGCGACGACAGCACGAGCACGCCGATCCCGGTGACGGTGGTCGCCGCCAGCAGCCAGGCGGTACCGATCTACGCCACCTCCACCGGCACGGTGACCGCGCTGGCCACGGTCACGGTCAACCCGCAGGTGAGCGGGCAGCTGATGAGCCTGAACTTCCGCGAAGGCCAGGAAGTGAAGAAGGGTGACGTGCTGGCGCAGATCGACCCGCGCTCGCTGCAGGCCAGCTACGACGAGGCGGCGGCGAGCAAGCGCCAGAACCAGGCGTTGCTGGCCACCGCCCGCTCCACCTTCCAGCGTTCCGATTCGCCGGCCTACCGCCAGTACGTGGCCAAGACCGACCTGGACACGCAGCGCAACCAGGTGGCGCAGTACGAGGCCGCGGTCGCCGCTAACGACGCATCGATGCGCGCGGCGCAGGTGCAACTGCAGTACACCCGCATCCTCGCCCCGATCGACGGCATCACCGGCCTGCGCGGCGTGGACGTGGGCAACATCGTCAGCACCAGCAGCAGCATCGTCACCATCACCCAGATCCATCCGATCTACGTGGTCTTCAACCTGGCCGAGCGCGAGCTGCAGGGCCTGCGCGAGGCGCAGGCGGCCGGACCGCTGACGGTGGCGGCGCTGGACCGCAGCGACGCGCACGTGATCGCCGGCGACGGTCAGGTCGACGTGGTCGACAACCAGATCAGCAGCGACACCGGCACCTTCAAGGTCCGCGCGGTGTTCCCCAACCCCGGCAACGCGCTGTGGCCGGGCCAGTTCGTCAACGTGCGGCTGACCCTGCGCACGCTGGACAACGGCGTGGTGGTGCCGACCCAGGCGGTGCAGCGCGGCCCCGACGGCGACTACGTGTATGTGGTGCAGGGCGACAACACGGTCAAGATGCAGACGGTGAAGCAGGGCGCGGAAGTCGGCGACAGCCAGGTGCAGCTGGCGCAGGGCCTGAAGGCCGGCGAGCGGGTGGTCACCGAGGGCCAGTTCCGGCTCAAGCCGGGCAGCAAGGTCGCGCCGCTGAAGCCGGGCGAGGCGCCACCGCAGCCGAGCGAGGCCGAGCTGAAGGCGGCCGAGAGCAAGCAGCAGCGCAAGGACGGCGGCGGCGGCCGGCGCGGCGGCGGACCGCGCTGAGCAGGCCGGCATCGGCACGCGCGGCACGCGGCTCGCACCGCGGTTGCGGCGCGTCTGGATGACGGGCGGAGCACGCGCTCCCCGCCCGTCACCCTCAAGAGGAATCCCATCATGACCAATGTCGTCATCGCCTCCCAAGACCCGCTTGCGCAGAGCCTGCAGACGTTGCTGATCGACCAGCAGGGCTTCGTCGCCGGTCCGCCGCTCGACGCGCTGCAGAGCCGCACCGTCATCGCCTCGAGCACCGACGTCTACGGGCAATGGGGGCCGCACGGATACGGGTTCCAGGGCAACGTCGTCACGCTCGCGCCGAACCCCGATCCGACCAACCTGTTCGACCAGATGTCACTCGCCGACTGACGCAACGGCTTTCCCCGGCCCCGGTCCGTCCGGGTTCGGGACCTCACCAGCAAGGATATTCCTGTGGGCTTTTCGACGATCTTCATCCGCCGCCCGATCGCCACCACCTTGCTGATGGCAGGCGTGCTGTTGCTCGGCATCCTCGGCTACCGGCAGCTGCCGGTGTCGGCCCTGCCGGAGATCGACTCGCCGAGCCTGGTGGTGACCACCCAGTACCCCGGCGCCAACGCCAGCACCATGGCCTCGCTGGTGACCACGCCGCTGGAGCGGCAGCTGGGGCAGATTTCCGGGTTGCAGATGATGACCTCCGACTCGTCGGCGGGCCTGTCCACGATCATCCTGCAGTTCGCGATGGACCGCGACATCGACATCGCCGCGCAGGACGTGCAGGCGGCGATCCGCCAGTCCACCCTGCCCTCGTCGCTACCCTACCAGCCGGTCTACAACCGGGTGAACCCGGCCGATGCGGCGATCATCACCCTCAAGCTCAGCTCCGAGACGCTGCCGCTGCGCGACGTCAACAACTACGCCGACTCGATCCTGGCGCAGCGCCTGTCGCAGGTGCCCGGCGTGGGCCTGGTGTCGATCGCCGGCAACGTGCGCCCGGCCGTGCGCATCCAGGTCAATCCGGCGCAGCTGTCGAACATGGGCCTGACCATGGAGGCGCTGCGCAGCGCGCTGACCGAGACCAACGTCAACGCGCCGAAGGGCTCGCTCAACGGCAAGACCCAGTCCTACAGCATCGGCACCAACGACCAGCTGTCCAGCGCCGCCGACTACCGCGACACCGTCATCAGCTACAAGAACGGTGCGCCGGTGCGGCTGTCGGACGTGGCGCAGGTGGTGGACGGGGTGGAGAACGACCAGCTCGCGGCCTGGGCCGACGGCAAGCCGGCGGTGCTGCTGGAGATCCGCCGCCAGCCCGGCGCCAACATCGTGCAGACGGTGGAACAGATCCGCACGATCCTGCCGCAACTGCAGGCGGTGCTGCCCAGCGGCGTGCACCTGGACGTGTTCTCCGACCGCACCGAAACCATCCGCGCCTCGGTGCACGAGGTCAAGTTCACCCTGATCCTGACCATCGGCCTGGTGGTCGCGGTGATCTTCGTGTTCCTGCGCCGCCTGTGGGCCACGATCATCCCGTCGGTGGCGGTGCCGCTGTCGCTGGCTGGCACCTTCGCGGTGATGGCCTTCGCCGACATGTCGCTGGACAACCTGTCGCTGATGGCGCTGGTGGTGGCCACCGGCTTCGTGGTCGACGATGCGATCGTGATGATCGAGAACATCGTGCGCTACATCGAACAGGGCAAGAGCGGACCGGAGGCGGCGGAGATCGGCGCCAAGCAGATCGGCTTCACCGTGCTGTCGCTGACCGTGTCGCTGGTGGCGGTGTTCCTGCCGCTGCTGCTGATGCCGGGCGTCACCGGGCGCCTGTTCCACGAGTTCGCCTGGGTGCTGTCGATCGCGGTGACGATCTCGATGCTGGTGTCGCTGACGCTGACGCCGATGATGTGCGCCTACCTGCTCAAGCCCGACGCGCTGCCCGAAGGCGAGGACGCGCACGAGCGCGCGGCCGCGGCCGGCAAGACCACCGTGTGGACGCGCACCGTGGCGCTGTACGAGCGCTCGCTGGACTGGGTGCTCGCCCACCAGCCGCTGACCCTGGCGATCGCGCTGGCGACGATGGTGCTGACCGTGGTGCTGTACGTGGTGATCCCCAAGGGCCTGCTGCCCGAGCAGGACACCGGGCTGATCACCGGCGTGGTCCAGGCCGACCAGAACGTGGCGTTCCCGCAGATGCAGCAGCGCACCCAGGCGGTGGCCGAGGCGCTGCGCCGGGATCCGGCGGTGACCGGCGTGGCCGCCTTCATCGGCGCCGGCTCGATGAATCCCACCCTCAACCAGGGCCAGCTGAGCATCGTGCTGAAGACTCGCGGCGACCGCGACAGCCTGGAGGAGGTGCTGCCGCGGCTGCAGAAGGCGGTGGCCGGTTTGCCTGGCGTGGCGCTGTACCTGAAGCCGGTGCAGGACGTGACCCTGGACACGCGCGTGGCGGCAACCGAATACCAGTACTCGCTGTCGGACGTGGATAGCGCCGAACTGGCGACCCAGGCCGCGCGCCTGACCGAGGCGCTGCGCAAGCGCCCGGAACTGGCCGACGTGGACAACAACCTGGCCAACCAGGGCCGTGCGCTGGAGCTGACCGTCGACCGCGACAAGGCCAGCGCGCTGGGCGTGCCGATGCAGACCATCGACGACACCCTGTACGACGCCTTCGGCCAGCGCCAGATCTCCACCATCTTCACCCAGCTCAACCAGTACCGCGTGGTGCTGGAAGTGGCGCCGCAGTTCCGCAACAGCACCGCGCTGCTGCACCAGCTGGCGGTGACCAGCAACGGCAGCGGCGCGCTGACCGCCAGCAACGCCACCAGCTTCGGCCAGACCACCTCCAGCAACTCGTCCACCGCCACCGGCATCGGCAACCAGAACACCGGCATCGCCGTCGGCAGCGGCGGCACCGTGCCGCTGGCCGCGGTGGCCGAGGCCAGGGTCGCGACCACGCCGCTGGTGGTCAGCCACCAGCAGCAGCTGCCGGCGATCACCGTTTCGTTCAACCTGGCGCCGGGCTATTCGCTGTCGCAGGCGGTGGCGGCGATCGAGGAAACCAACGAGCAGTTGCAGCTGCCGCCGCAGCTGCATGCCGAATTCATCGGCAAGGCCGCCGAATACACCGGCAGCCAGACCGACATCGTGTGGCTGCTGCTGGCCTCGGTGGTGTTGATCTACATCGTGCTCGGCGTGCTCTACGAGAGCTATATCCATCCGCTGACGATCATCTCCACGCTGCCGCCGGCCGGCGTCGGCGCGCTGCTGGCGTTGATGCTGTGCGGGCTGAGCCTGTCGGTGGACGGCATCGTCGGCATCGTGCTGCTGATCGGCATCGTCAAGAAGAACGCGATCATGATGATCGACTTCGCGATCGACGCACGCCGCGAGGGCGCCAACGCCCACGATGCGATCCGCCGCGCCTGCCTGCTGCGCTTCCGCCCGATCATGATGACCACCGCCGCGGCGATGCTCGGCGCGCTGCCGCTGGCGCTGGGCGACGGCATCGGCTCGGAACTGCGGCGCCCGCTGGGTATCGCCATCGTCGGCGGCCTGCTGCTGTCGCAGCTGGTCACCCTGTACACCACCCCGGTGATCTACCTGTACATGGAGCGCGCCTCCGAGCGGATGCGCGCCTACCGCGAACGCCGCGCGGCGCGGCGCGACGCGGCAGTGGCGGCGGGGCGGACGGTATGAGTTGCCGGGAATGGGGAAACGGGAATCGGGAATCGCAGGGCGTCTGCGGCCTGCGGTCCCCTCGAACGCCTGACGACTTGCGCAAGCAAGGAGCGTGCAAGCGCGCCGCTTTCCGAATCCCCAATCCCCACTCCCCAATCCCGGCCCCATGAACATCTCCGGCCCCTTCATCCGCCGCCCGATCGGCACCACGCTGCTGGCCATCGGCCTGTTCGTGATCGGCATGATGTGCTACCTGCGCCTGGGCGTGGCGGCGCTGCCGAACATCTCGATCCCGGTGATCTTCGTGCAGGCCAGCCAGGCCGGTGCCGATGCCTCGACGATGGCGTCCACGGTCACCGCGCCGCTGGAACGGCACCTGGGCCAGATCCCCGGCATCGACACCATGCGTTCCTCCAGTTCGGAGGGGAACAGCCAGGTGTTCATGATGTTCCAGAGCGACCGCAACATCGATTCGGCGGCGCAGGACGTGCAGACCGCGATCAATTCCGCGCAGGCGGACCTGCCCTCGGGCCTGTCCACGCCGCGCTACCAGAAGGCCAATCCCAACGACGACCCGGTCATCGCCATCGCGCTGACCTCCGACACCCAATCGGCCGACGAGCTGTACAACGTCGCCGACTCGCTGCTGGCGCAACGCATCCGCCAGATCAGCGGCGTGGCCTCGGTCGACATCGGCGGCGCCTCGACCCCGGCGGTGCGGGTGGACGTGAACCTGCGCGCGCTCAACGCGATGGGGCTGACCCCGGACGACCTGCGCAATGCGGTGCGCGCGGCCAACGTGACCTCGCCCACCGGCTTCCTCAGCGACGGCAGTTCCACCACCGCGATCGTGGCCAACGATTCGGTGGCCAAGGCCGCCGACTTCGGCCAGGTGGTGATCTCGCAGCAGAACGGCCGCACCGTGCGCCTGCGCGACATCGCCAACGTCTACGACGGCCAGCAGGACGCCTACCAGGCGGCCTGGTTCGGCGGCAAGCCGGCGGTGGTGATGTATGTGTTCACCCGCGCCGGCGCCAACATCGTGGAGACGGTGGACCGGGTCAAGGCGCAGATCCCAATGCTGCGCGGCTACCTGCAGCCGGGCACCAAGATGTCCGCCTACTTCGACCGCACCCCGACCATCCGCGCCTCGTTGAACGAGGTCCAGGCCACGCTGCTGATCAGCCTGGCGATGGTGGTACTGACCATGGCGCTGTTCCTGCGCCGGCTGGCGCCGACGCTGATCGCCGCGGCCACCGTGCCGCTGTCGCTGGCCGGCGCGGCGCTGGCGATGTACGTCATGGGCTTCACCCTGAACAACCTGAGCCTGCTGGCGTTGGTGATCGCGATCGGCTTCGTCGTGGACGACGCGATCGTGGTGATCGAGAACATCATGCGCCACCTCGACGAAGGCATGTCGCGGCTGGACGCGGCGCTGGCCGGCGCACGCGAGATCGGCTTCACCATCGTCTCGATCACCGCCTCGCTGGTGGCGGTGTTCATCCCGATCCTGTTCGCCAGCGGCATGATCGGCACGTTCTTCCGCGAGTTCACCGTGACCCTGGTCGCGGCGATCTGCGTCTCGGCGGTGGTCTCGCTGACCCTGACCCCGGCGCTGTGCAGCCGCTTCCTGTCCGCGCATGCCGAACCGGAACGGCCGAGCCGCTTCGGCGCGTGGCTGGAGCGCGTGCACGCCGGCATGCTGCGCGTGTACACCGTGGCGCTGGACTTCTCGCTGCGCCACGCGCTGCTGCTGGCGCTGACCCCGCTGCTGCTGATCGCCGCCACCGTGTTCCTGGCCGGCGCGGTGAAGAAGGGCTCGTTCCCGGCGCAGGACACCGGCCTGATCTGGGGCCGCGCCAGTTCCAGCGCCACCGTGTCCTTCGCCGACATGGTCAAGCGCCAGCGCCGCATCACCGACATGCTGATGTCCGATCCGGCGGTGAAGATCGTCGGCGCGCGCCTGGGCAGCAGTCGTCAGGGCTCCAGCGCCAGCTTCAACATCGAACTCAAGCGCCGCGACGAGGGCCGCACCGAGACCACCGCGCAAGTGCTGACGCGGCTCAGCGCCAAGGCCGACCGCTACCCGGACCTGCAACTGCGCCTGCGCGCGATCCAGGATCTGCCCAGCGACGGCGGCGGCGGCACCAGCCAGGGCGCGCAATACCGCGTCTCGCTGCAGGGCAACGACAACACCCAGTTGCAGGAATGGCTGCCCAAGCTGCAGGCGGCACTGAAACAGAACCCTAAGCTGCGCGACGTCGGCACCGACGTGGACACCGCCGGCCTGCGCCAGAACATCGTCATCGACCGCGCGCAGGCCGCGCGCCTGGGCGTGTCGATCGGCGCGATCGACGGCGCGCTGTACGGCGCGTTCGGCCAGCGCCAGATCTCCACGATCTATTCGGACCTCAACCAGTACAGCGTGGTGGTCAACGCGCTGCCCGAGCAGACCGCCACGCCGGCGGCGCTGGACCGGATCTACGTGCCCACGCGCAGCGGCGCGATGGTGCCGCTCACCGCAGTTGCACACCAGGTGCCGGGCCTGGCGCCGCCGCAGATCACCCATCAGAATCAGTACACGACGATGGACCTGAGCTACAACCTGGCGCCCGGGGTGAGCACCGGCGAGGGCGATGCGATCATCGCCGCCACCGTCGCCGGCCTGCGCATGCCCGGCGACATCCGCATCGCCGACGGCGGCGGCTTCGGCGTGGCGCTGCAGCCGAACTCGATGCTGATCCTGGTGCTGGCGGCGATCGTGGTGGTCTACATCGTGCTGGGCATGCTGTACGAGAGCCTGGTGCACCCGGTGACGATCCTGTCCACGCTGCCGGCCGCGGGCATGGGCGCGCTGCTGGCGCTGTGGCTCACCGGCACCGAATTGTCTGTGATCTCGATGATCGCGCTGGTGCTGCTGATCGGCATCGTCAAGAAGAACGCGATCATGATGATCGACTTCGCGCTGGTCGCCGAGCGCCAGCACGGCAAGTCGCCGCTGGAGGCGGTGCGCGAGGCCTGCGTGGTGCGCTTCCGCCCGATCATGATGACCACGATGGTGGCGATCCTGGCGGCGGTGCCGCTGGCGGTGGGCCTGGGCGAAGGCTCGGAGCTGCGCCGCCCGCTGGGCATCGCGATGATCGGCGGCCTGCTGATCTCGCAGAGCCTGACCCTGCTCAGCACCCCGGCGCTGTACGTGATCTTCTCGTGCCTGCGCGAGCGCTGGCGCGCGCGGCGGGCACGCAAGCGCGAGCGGCGCCAGGCGCGCACCGCCCCGCAAGCGGCTGCATCGCACTAGTCAAGTCGGCCGCGGCGCTTGGTGCCTTCTCCCCTCGGGAGAAGGTGCCCCGCAGGGGTGGATGAGGGTACGGGCGCAGCCTCGTGCGCCCAAACTCCGCGAGACGCTTCGCGCCGGACCCTCACCCCAACCCCTCTCCCGAGGGGAGAGGGGCTACGGCTGCTCCCTTCTCCCACCGGGAGAAGGTGCCCCGCAGGGGCGGATGAGGGTACGGGCGAAGCCTCGCGCACCCAAACTCCGAGAGACGCTTCGCGCCGGACCCTCACCCCAACCCCTCTCCCGAAGGGAGAGGGGCTTAGGCTATTCCTTCTCCCCTCGGGAGAAGGTGGCCCGCAGGGGCGGATGAGGGTACGGGCGCAGCCTCGTGCACCCAAACTCCGAGAGACGCTTCGCGCCGGACCCTCACCCCAACCCCTCTCCCGGCGGGAGAGGGGCTTTCGGTGGCTCAGCCCTGCAGCGCTTCCAGCGAGGTGCGCTCGATGCCGGCGTAGATCGCGAATTCGTCGTGCACCGCCGCGCCCAGTGCCTGCTCGAACGCGGCGCGGTTGGCATGCGCGGCATAGGCGCGCTGTTCGCCGCCGCCCAGGTTGGACTGGAAGATGCCCGCGGCGCTGACCGGCAGGAAGTCCTCGTAGACGATCGGGTCGGCGCTGGCCAGGCCATCGGCGATCAGCGACTCGGCGGGCCTGCCGGCCAGGCCGGCGGCCCCAGCGGCGCGGCCGGCCTCGGTCAGCGCATAGCGGAAATAGCCCAGGCCTTCGCGGCGCAGCGTGGCGTAGTCGTCGGGAAACTGGGCGAACGCGGCCTGCAGGCGCGTGGCGTAGTCGCCGCCGGCGCTGCCGTCGGCGGCGCGCGCGCGCTCCAGCAAGGCGTCGTACAGCGCGCGGCCCTTCGGGGTCAGGGCCAGACCGCGCTGCTCGATCTCGCCGAAGCGCGCGGTGTGGGTGCCGGCCTCGGCAGCACCGTCGCCAGCCGGGAAGCGCACCGTCTCCTCCAGCGCCTTGAAGCTGGTCTGGCGCAGCAGGATCGGGCAGCGCCGGCGCGGCGGACCCTCGATCACCGCCTTGGCGTCGATGCCCCGGCGCAGCATTTCCGCCTGCGCCGCATCGATGTCCAGCGTGCGCGGGGTCAGGTGGTTGATATGCGGGCCGTGGAAACTGACCACGTCGGCGATCAGCTTGTGCGCATCGCTCAACGCGCGATGCGTCGGCAGCGTCACGGTAGCATCGCCGTGCCAGCGGAAGGTCTCCAGCGCCTCGGCGACGAAGCGCTGCGCGTCGGCCTCGCCCAGGCCACCGTCGCGCTCGCAGCGCTCGATCAGCTGCAGCGCGCCCTCGGTGAAGATGCCTCGCTGCGCGAGGATCTGCGCAGCCTGCTCGCGTAGCGCCGGGTCTTCGATCAGTTCCAGCCGCAGCAGTGAGGTGAACACGCGGAACGGATTGCGCGCCAGCGCCGCCGCGTCGAGCGGACGGAACGCGGTGGAATGCACCGGCACCCCGGCCACCGACAGGTCGTAGTAACCGACCGGATGCATGCCCATCACCGCGAACAACCGCCGCAGCGTGGCCAGTTCCTCGGCGCTGCCGACACGGATCGCGCCGTGCCGCTCCTGGTCCAGCCGCGCGCGCTCGTCGTTGCGCTGCAGCTGCGCGTCCAGCGCCGGATCGGCGGCCAGGGTCGCCGCGTTGACCTGCGCCACCAGCTCCATCAGCGTGCCGTACAGCGGCACCTCGGTGCGGTACATATCGGACATGGCCTGCGCGAACAGACTGCGGATGGCATCGGGCGAAACGAAAGCAGTGGTCATCGGACGGTCCGGAGCGGCGGTAGCGCCGGGCACCAGGTCCGGCAGAACGCCTATTCTCGCGCCGTGGCGACGGCGCGGCCAGTCGTACGCGTGGATCGCCGCCATGAGGGGGAACGCGAGCGCAGCCGGCGTGGAAGGGTGCTGGCTGGGTGGCTGAGCCGGCGGCGGTCAGCAGCAGGAACAGCGCTTGCTGCTAGACGCTTGCCGCCAGGCGCCCGGCTGTAGCGGCTTGCAAGCGGACCGCAGGCCCCATATGGGAGCGACTTCAGGGTACCTGCAAGCCCCAAAAGCTCGCCCAAGCATTCGCAGTGATTGATGTGCCTGGCGTGCAGTCTCGGAATCGAGGTTAGAAGTGCCCTTCAGTCGCGACAAGCGCAGCGGCGGCGCTTACCGGTTTTCGCGGCTGTCGGCTTAGGCTTGGTACGCCGACGCGTCGCGACTGAAGGGCACTTCTAATAACCCGAAAAGCTCGGCCTAAGCGTTCGCAAGCGATTGATGTGCCTAGCGTGCAATTCTGGGAATCGAGGTTATTAGAGGTGCCTTGAAGTCGCTCCCACAGGGGTTTCGCCGGATTGGCCCAGCACTGCGGGCATTCGAGCGGAGCCTCCGCATCGGCCGCGCGCCGCCGACCGCTTTCTGTAAGGCGTCGGCCGCGTCTACTGCACCGCCGCTTGGTCGCGCTGCGCGCGGTCGCCGAGTTGGCGGCGCAACAGCGCATCCAGCGCGATCGGCCGGTCCCAGTGGTCGTAGCTGGCGACGATCGCGTGGCGCAGCGCACGGTAGGTCAGCGAACCTGGCTCGACCTGCAACGCGTTCGCTACGTCCGCCCAGCTGGCGTCGGGGCCGGCGCCGGCCCGCGCACGCACCACCTCGCGGTACGGCAGTCCCGCCGCCTTGGCCAGGAAGCAGGCGAAGTAGATGTCGCGCGGCGGCCAGCGGCGCTCGCGCAACAGCGCCTCGGCATAGCCCCGCGGCAACTGCGCATAGCGCGCCACCTCGTCCAGGAAGCTGTCCGGATAGCGCGCGGCATAGCGGTCGATGTCCAGCAGTTGGCGGTCGATCCAGGCATCGCCGCTGCCGGGCACGGCGGCATCCGCCGCAGCAGCGCTCGGCGCCGCTGTGTCCTGGGCCATTGCGGCGCTCGCCATGCATAGCGCCAGCGGCAGGATCAGGCAGAGGGAGCGCAGGCGAGACGGCATGTGTCGATTCTGCCGGATGCCGGCATGACTGTCAGGGTGGCGCTGTTGGTACGGTCTCCACGAAGGCCCGCAACGCGCCGCATCCACCCGACATGGCAGACACGCTCGGCTTACGCTCAGCGCAAGTGCGCGCCGGATGGAGAATCGGCACCGATGGCACGCGGTCACTCCGCTCGGGCCGCTCCCGCGGCGTACCGGCGAACGCGAAGCGCGCGCTCACGTACTGCCGCTACCAGCGTCTGCTTTCGTACTCGCTGCACGCACTGGCGGCGCGGCGATCGATGCCTAGGGAACCGGCACCGCAAGCGCCCTCACCCCAGCGGCAAAACACCCTGCGCCGCCGCATGCCGGTTCAGGTCGGCTACCGCCTGCGGCCACTCGGCCGCCGTGGCCACCTCGCGCAGACGCGGTTCGTCGGCGGACACGCCATGCTCGGCCTCGTGCGCCCAGGTGGTGGCATAGGGCGTATGGATGCCCCAACCGCCGAGCGCGATCACCGGCTCCACGTCCGAGCGCAGCGAGTTGCCGATCATCACGAAGCGCTCGGCACCGATGCCGAATTCAGCCAGCACCTTGGCGTAGGTCTTGGGATCCTTTTCCGACACGATCTCGATGCGCGGGAACAGCGCACCGAGTCCGGATTGCGCGATCTTCGCCTCCTGGTGAAACAGATCGCCCTTGGTGATCAGCACCACCTCGAAATCGGCGGCGATCGCCGCCACCGCCTCGCGCACGCCGGCGATGACCTCCACCGGATGCTGCAGCGTGGCGCGACCGATCTCGACGATGCGCTGCAGATCGCGCGCGGAAATACGGGCATCGGTCAGTTCGATCGCCGCCTCGATCATCGACAGGGTCATGCCCTTGGCGCCGTAGCCGAACACTTTCAGATTGCGCCGCTCCACCGTCAGCAGATGCTGCTGGGTGCCGACGTCGCGCAGGTCCAGGTAGTGGCCGAGGATGGCTTCGAACGCGGCTTCGGCGTCGCGGTAGTAGTCCTCGCTTTTCCACAGCGTGTCGTCGCCGTCGAAGCCGACCAGAGCGATGGCGGAGGAGCGCAGAGCGGTAGGAGTAGGCATCGCGCAAGCATAGCAGCGCCGCTTATTGCGCCGCAGGATCGCCGGGGCCGGGCTGATAGTGCGCGTACTCCTCGCGCGACAACGCGCCGTCGGCATCGGCGTCGAACGTGTCGAAGGTTTCGCGCAGGACCGGGTCGGCGGCGGCTTCGGTACGGTCGATGCGGCCGTCGCGGTCCAGGTCCAGTGCGGCGAAACTGCGTGCGCCCGCAGAAGCACCGGCGTCGCTGGCAGGCGCTGCCGGCACCGGCAAGGTCGAGGCCGGCGGCGCGGGCAATGGCGGCAGCGGGGCCGGCGCCGGGGTGGGCGCGGGTGTCGGCACAGGGAGGGGCAATACGGGTGCGGCAGGATCCTGCTGCGGCGCGGCCATGCCGGTTGCGGCGAGAGCCGCCAACGACGACGCCAGGCACAGGCGCAGCGAATAGCGTGAAGAACTCATGGGCGGCCCCATCCAACGGCGAATGGACACCCTACTCCTTGCGGCGCCGCTTATGGCCGCAGCGATGCCGGCCGTGCCGATGTTTCGGTTGCAGTGCAAAAGCGGAAGGGCGGCACCAGGCCGCCCTTCCTCACACCTATCTTTCACGTTCGATCAGGCCAGTTACGTCGTCTCCGCGCCGCGATCGGCACGCGTCCTCGTCTATGCGCGTACCGACCGCGGCGCCTTGCCGTCGTCGGCGTTACTGACCGTTGCTGCCGGCGGCGCCGCCCTGCTGCTGTTTGGCGACATACGCCTTGTATTCGTCCGGGGTCAACTTGCCGTTGTGATCGGCATCGGCCTGCGCAAAGATCTGGCTGAGGCCAGCATTGACCTGCGCTTCCTGCTTGCTGATGGCGCCGTCGCTATCGGTATCGACGTCGGCCCAGGTCTGGCCGCCGCCCGAAGCGCCGGATTGCGCGGACTGCCCGGTCGCGCTGGTGGGCGACTGCGCCTGGGTGGCGGCATCGCTCTGCGCATCCTGGGCGAAGGCCGGCATGGCCAGTGCGGCGGCGAGAATGGCGGCGGTCCCGATCAGCGGCGTGCGGTTGCGAATGTTCATGGGTGGTCTCCTGTGCTCTCTCGGTTGTGGCATGCCCGGTTGAATCCGGTGCATGGCTACACCGTGCCCGTGCCAGGCTGAATCCATTCCCTTGCGAAAAACCGCAGGCAACGCTTCATTAACCACCTCGGGGAGAACACGCGTTACCGGCTTGGTTAGCGCTTGGTGAGCGTGCGGTAAGGCCTTCGTTCGAGACGTTCGGAACTTGGAAAAAAAGCGTGTGTTTCACCCGATTTCGCGTTCCTCGTCGCCGGATTTTTCGCTTGAACGCGAACTGAACGCGACCCAGGCCGCGGCGACACCGGCAAGCGCACCGGACACTTCCAGCACCACCCGCGAGCCCAACTCGTTCGGATCGTGGATGCTGGCCAGCGCCAGCCGCGCGTACAACGGCGACTCCAGGCGCACGATGCCGGTGTAGAACAGGTTCCAGCAATCGATCCCCGCCGACACAGCGACCGCGATCAGGCACGACCAGCCCAGCGCATGGCCCTCGGACCATTGCAGCCAGCGGCACAGGCGGTGCCACAGCGCGTACACGAGGAACCCGACCGCGAACGCGATCAGCCCGGCTTCGAGCGAGCCCAGCAGGCCGAAGTGCAGCGGGAGATTCATTGCGGTGCTTCCTGGTGGCGAGGAGAGCGCCAGTCTAGGCGGTGTGGCTGCCTGCGTGCGGTCCTAACTAAGCGTCGCCATCCCCACAACGCATGCGGGCATCCTCGCAAAGCGCAATGTCAAAGGCTTCTGCCGTGACCATTCCCCGAGGCCACCAGGAGTCCGCGCTTACCCCCGGCAATCGACCGAGAGGAACCGCATCAGCCATCGTTTTCGGCACTGGCGCTCACCACCGGCGCACCGTCTTCGTCCCAGCGCACCGTCACCAGCATCGGCCGGCAACAGACCTGGCAATCCTCCACGTATTGCTGCGTCTCGACCGACGGGTCCAGCGCCAGGTCGATCCATTCGCCGCAATACGGGCACTGCAGGTCGATGAAGCTTTGCATGCCGGACATGAGCTTGGCCTATGAAGCGATACGGGAAGCCCTAGCGTACCGGCACGTCGTAGGCGGTGCCGGGGCTGGGTTCGGGCTGGAAGGTGTAGTGCCACCACTCTAGCGGGTAGTTGGCGAAGCCCTGCGCCGCCATCGCGCGCAGCAGGCGCTGGCGGTTCGCGCGTTGGGCCGCATCGATTCCTGCCGCGTCGGTGTGCGCCAACGGATCGAAGAAGTCGAAGCCGGTACCCATGTCCAGCGGCGCGCAATGGCCACTGCGGCAGTCGAGCAGGCCAAGGTCCAGCGTCGCGCCGCGGCTGTGGCCGGAGGTCTCGGCGATGTAGTCGCCGAGCAGCACGCGCTTGTCCAGGCGCGGGTAATAACGCGCCTTGGCGAGCTGGTCGCCGAGGTCGCCCGCCCAGGCCACGAAGGCGCGCACCGAGCGCTGCGGCCGGTAGCAGTCGAACACCTGCAGGCTGTAGCCCTCGGCGCGCAACGCGTGCTGCACGCGCGCCAGCGCTTGCGCAGCCGGGGCCAGCAGATAGCACTTCGGCGCGTCGTAACCGGGCACCGGGCGGCCGGTGAAGTTGTCGTGGCCGGCATAGCGGATGTCCATCGTGATGTCCGGCGCGACCTCGTGCACGTCCACCAACCCGGCTTGCGCGGGCGTGGTCGCCGGCGACGCGGCCGGCGTGACCGCCGCGCTCAGCGCGCTGCCCGGCCCGGCGACGGCACATGCGGCGAGCAGCACGAGCGCGACACGGCGTGCGCGCAATGCCTGGCGCTGCTGACGCGGCACGGGATGCGGCACAACGGAGGCGAAATGCGACATGGCCCCAGCATAGGCCATCGCGCCGCACGACGGCCCGCCTGTGCCATTGGATTCGATCGCGAAGCACGCATGGCGGCGATCGCCTGCTTGCCGCTCAGGCGTTGTGCTTCACGGCGCGCGGTGACGGCTCGCCCATAGCCTTGCGCGCGGGCGACGCGTCACTCGCAGCCGCGTCGGGCCACGGCTGCAGCGCATGCTCCGACGCTGCTTCCTGGGCCGAGCGATGCGTCAACAAACCGAAGACCATGCCGCTCGACAGCACCGTGATTGCGCTGAGGATGTAAAGCAGGATGCGAAAGGCGTCGCCGTAGCCGTGCACCAGCAAGGCCTGATCGATACCGAGCAACACGGTCGCGGCATGCGCCAGGTCGCCCATCGCCAGGCGCTGCGCGGCCTCGGGCAAGGCCTGCGCGCCATCCACCAGGTCCGCGCCGCGCAAGCGGGACTGCACCAGGCCGGCGAGCATGGCGGCTACCACGGCCAGCGCCACGCCTTCGCCGGCCACGCGCGTGGTGCTGAAGATACCCATGGCCATGCCGGCGCGTTCCTTAGGCACCACGCTCACGGCCAAGCCATCCATCAGGCCCCAGGGCAGACTGGTGCCCAGGCCGATCACCAGCAGCGGTCCCAACCACTGCGCGGCAGGTTGCCCCGGCGTGCACTGCGCCAGCCACGCCAGGCCGCCGGCGGCGGTCAACAATCCGATGCCGGAGATCAGGCCGGCCGACAGCCAGCGCGTCAGCATGCCCGCCAGGATCGGCACGATCAGCATCGGTGCGGACAGGGCGATCATCATGCGTCCGGCCGCCATCGCGCTGTAGCCCTCGATGCCGATGAAGCGTGCCGGCAACAGCACCTGCAGCACGACGTAGCAATAGGCCGGCGCCGCCGCCAGGAACTGCACGCCGACGAAGCGCGGGTAGCGGAACAAGGACAGGTCCAGCATGGGCCGCTTCACCCTGGTCTCGATCAGCACGAAGGCCGCCAGCAGCACGGCCGCGGCGGCCAGCGGGCCGGCCACCGTGAGGTCGCTCCAACCGTGCTCCGGCGCTTGCAGCAACGCATAGGTGAACAGCGTCAACGCCGCGGTGAAACCGAGGGCGCCGAGCCAGTCCAACCCTTGCGCATCCGGGTCGCGCGATTCGGGCATGCAGCGCCAGCCGCAGAGCAGCGCCAACGCAGCCAGCACGGTGACGCTCAAAAAGACCGAACGCCATCCCAGGCGCTCGATCAGGAAACCGGCGAGCACCGGCCCGAACGCCAGGCCGACGCCGGAGGTGGTGCCCAGCAGGCTGAAGGCCCGGGTGCGCGCATGACCGTCGAAGTGCTGTGCCAGTGCCGCCGCGCCACCGGCAAACGCCGCCGCGCCGGCCACGCCCTGCACGGCACGCAGCGCATCGAGCCAGACGATGTCCGGCACGAAGACCAGGGCCAGCGAGGCGGCGGCGAAACCGCCCATCCCCAGAACGAACAGGCGGCGGCGGCCGAACTGGTCGGCGAGCGCGCCGGCCGCCATCAGGCAACCACCGAAGCCCAGCATGAAGGCATTGGTCACCCAGTTCAGGGCGACGGGACTGCCGCCCAGGCTTTGGCCGATGGCGGGCAGCGCCACCGCCGGGCCGGTGAAGCTCAGCGGCATGGACAAGGCAGCGAGCAATACCGCGCCGAGAAGCAGCCATTTCTTCGCGTCGGCAGCGTGCGTGGGGTCAGGAGAATTCACATCGGATCCTTTGTCGGGCGCATCCACAAAACGGATCGACAAAAGATAGGATGGCTTCAATCGGCTTGAAACAAGCCATGATTCCGGATAGACACGACAAATTGTCGTCAATTCCATCTCCGCAGAGGCCGAGAAAAAATGGACCATGTGAGCGGGCTGACCGCGTTCGTCCGTGCAGCCGAGACCCGCAGCTACGTCGCCGCGTCCAGGGTACTGGGGCTGTCGCCCTCGGCCATCGGCAAGAGCATCGCGCGGCTCGAGGCCAAGCTCGGCGTGCGCCTGTTCCATCGCAGCACGCGCAGCATCGCCTCACCGAGGAAGGCATGCAGTTCTTCGAGCGCTGCCGCCGGATCCTGGAAGACCTGGAAGATGCGCAGGCGGCGCTCTCCAAGAATGCGAGCGCGCCGCGCGGACGCCTGCGCATCAGCGTGCCCGCCGCGGGGCACCGGTTGTTGATGCCGGTATTGCCAGCCTTCGTCCAGGCGTATCCGCAGGTGGAACTCGACATCGATTTCAGCGACCGGTTGGTCGACGTCGTCGACGAAGGCTTCGACATGGCGATCCGCAGCGGCACGCTGGCGGACTCGCGGCTGTCGGCGCGCGGCCTGTGCCCCTTCCGCTTCAAGCTGTGCGGCTCGCCGCGGTACTTCGCCCAGCACGGCATGCCCGCGCATCCGCAGGACCTGGCGGCCCATCGCTGCCTGCGCTTCAGGTATCCGTCGAGCGGCAAGCTGCAGGAGTGGCGCCTGAGCGAAGCGGGTGCCGACTTGGCCGAACTGCGCGTGCCCACGACCATGACCCTGGGCAGCATCGAAGCCACGCTGAGCGCGGCCATAGGCGGCATGGGCATCGCCTACCTGCCCGATTTCGCGGTGGAAGACGCCCTGCGGCAGGGCCTGCTGCAGACGGCGCTGGAGCACTACAACGTCGTCGAAGGCACGTTCTGGATGTTGTGGCCTTCGCACCGCCATGTGCTGCCCAAACTGCGCGTGTGGATCGACCATCTCTCGGCCAGCCTGGGCACGCGCGGCGAACAGCCGGGGCGATGAGCTGGAGCATTGCTGGCGTTTGCGTCAGCTGTGCCGCTCGAGCGTTGCTTCCTTGCGAGCAGCAGACAGACGATGACACCGCTGGCGCAGCGTTCCTGCAAAATGCCTCGCACATGCGGTCGCTGCCGATGCGCGGCGCTGTATGGCGGGACAAACGAAATCGAATACCTACGCGAGCCACGAGCGACTACGCCGTGGCTGTTGCCTCTGCACGAGAGGCGTTGGCCGCCAGCCCGGTGAACCCGGGCTGGCGCCTGTTGCAACGCAGTTGGCGCCAGCGACAACCGCCGGCGCCATAGGGATCAACGCCCTTGCGACGGTGCCGATTGCGACTGGGTACGCTGCTGGTCCTGGGTCTGCTCCTGCGCCTGCGTCTGGCGCTGGGTTTCGGCCGCCAGTTGTTGCTGGCTCTGCTCCAGCGGCACCGTGGCGGCCTGCTGCCGGTCCACGTAGGCGCGGTTCACGTCGTGCGGGTTGTTCGGGTTGCGCTCCACCGCGATCATGCCCTTGCCGTCGGTGCTGTGCACCAGATCGTCGATGCGCGACATGCCGTTGACCTTGGCCTCGAACGCGACCTGGCCGGCCGCGCGCTGCATCTCCTCGCGGCTGCCGAAGCCGCCGTTCGGCCCCTGCTTCTCCAGTTGCTTGACCGCCTGGTCGAACATCGGATTGTCGCGGCGCAACTGCTCCACGCCCTGCTCCCGCTGCAGGCTCTTGTCGATGGAGGCGAGCGTCTCCGGGCCGGCCTTGCCGTCCACGCCCTTGAGCCGGTTGTCCTGCTGGAATTTCTCCACCGCCGCCTCGGTCTTCGGACCGTAGGTGCCGATGGCGTCCTTCGCGTCCAGGTAACCGAGCTTGGACAGCTTCTCCTGCATGTCCTTCACCGCGGCGCCCTGCTCGTTGCGCTTGAGCACGCCGTCGCCGTTGTCCGCATGCGGGCCGTTGCCGCCGTGCGACTTGTCCGCGTGCGGTGCACGCTCATGCTTGGCCGGCTGCTCGCCGGTCCGGGTGACCGTCTTGTCCTGGTCGGCCAGCTTGAGCAGGTCCGCCTTCTCGTTCTCGGCGCGGTTCTGCAGCGAATCCAGAGTCCTCTGCTTCTCCACCCGCGGGAACAGTCCCTTGACGTGGTCGGCCTTGTAATCCTGCACCGCGCTGACGATGTCCTTGTCGGAGAGCTTGGACAGGTCGTAGTCCTTGCCGAACTTCTCTTCCAGTCCATTCAGGAACACGCCCGAGCCGCCCGGCTTCTTGTCGCTGCCGGGGCCGTACTGCACCGCGGTGCTCCACAGCGCATCCTGCACCGCCGGACCGCGGTCGGACAGGTCCACGCCCTTGTCCTGCAGCCGGTCGACCAGCTTGTCGTAGTGCGTGCGCTTGATGTAGTCGTGCTGCTCCTGCGCGAAGCTGTCGTCGGTCCTGGCCAGCTCCTTCCACTTCGCGCTGAAGTCGGCCGAGCCGGGCTTCAGGCCGGCGAAGTCGTCGGCGTACTTGCTGTCCTTCACGAAGGCCGCGACCGTCCCGCCCACGATGACCGTGCCTTCCTTGGTCTTGACCTGCGAGGTCATCTGGTAGGAACCGTAGGACACGCCACCCGGATCATCGATGCCGGAGGACACCGTGCTCGAGCCGCGTCCGCCGGTTTCGTAATGCTTCGAGGTCTGACCCAGTTCCCAATCCTTGTCGCTCATCGTCCATCTCCTTGTCTAAAAAATTGCATCGCAAAAACCACTGCAGGAATCAGCGCGCTTCCAGTTCGTCCGCGCGCTTGGCGGTCATGTCGAGACGGCATTCGGCGGCATCCACACGCCCCGCCTGCCCGCTGTCGGGATCGTAGAAACACTGCTCGTCGCGATCGGAGATCCACTTGCGTTGCTGCTCGCGCAGCGCGTTCTTTTCCGCGTCGCCCAGCTTGGCCATCAGCGCCTTGTAGACCGTGTTCAGGCGGCCATCCTGGTATTCGTATTCGGTATCGATGCAGTCCTGCATCGTCGGGGTCACGCCTGCGGCGGCGCTGATACATGCGTCATAGGAAGGTCGCAGCACGACGTTTTCTCCTGAAGGTTTCGATGGTGCGGCGGCAGCATCCGCCTCGGTGGACGGCGCGCTCGGCGCTTGCGGATTCGACGCAGGCGCGTCGCTCGCGGGCGATACCGGCGCGGTCGCTGGCGCAGCGGTGGCGGATTGCGCAGCCGGCGCCGGCGCGGAAGATCCGCCGTTGCACGCCGCGGTCAGACCGCAGAGCACGAGCAGGCAGGAAACAGGAAGAACCTTGACGGTGGCCACTTTGGAATTCGCCTTGTGGTGATGCGTGTAAGGGAGGGCAGTTCTAAACGATCGTCGAAACCGTGTCCATCGGATCGTCGGATTGCGGCGACACCGCTACACGGCCGTTCAAACAACGCAGACAGGCTGGCGGCAGCGTCTCGACAAGCCGCAAAGTGCCTTGCATGCGCAACGTCCACTTGACGGACGCGATCGGTCGCTTCGCACGCGGCACCTGCTCGATGCCGCGTGCGTCGCCAAGCAGGAAAGCCATGCAGCAGCGAGCGCGCCTGGACGCCAGCCGATCGATGATCGAACCGGCATCGGCTGCCATCCGCGTGACGGCGGCAACCGATGCTGGCGACACGCATCAGCGCGTCGGTGTCTGCGACTGCGTCTGGGTGCGCTGATCCTGGGTCTGCTCCTGCGCCTGCCGCTGGGTTTCCGCGACCAGCTGCTGCTGGCTCTGCTCCAGCGGCACCGTCGCGGCATGCTGCTTGTCCACGTAGGCGCGGTTCACGTCGTGCGGGTTGTTCGGGTTGCGCTCCACCGCAATCAGGCCCTTGCCGTCGGTGCTGTGGACCACATCGTCGATGCGCGACATGCCGCCGACCTTGGCCTCGAACGCCACCTGCCCGGCCGCACGCTGCATTTCCTCGCGACTGTTGAAACCGCCGTTCTGCCCCTGCTTCTGCAGCTTCTCCAGCGCCTGGGTGAACAGCGGATTGTCGGCACGCTGCGCTTCGGCTGCAGCCGGGTTGGCCTTGGCCTCCGCCTTGCCCTGCGTCTGCAGCTTGCTCAGCGCATCGAGGGTGACCTTGTCGGCGATGCCGGTCGGCTCGATGCCCTTCTCGCGCTGCAGGTTGGCCACCACTTCCTTGGTCTTGTCGCCGTAGTAGCCGGTGCCGGTCAGCAACTTGCCGCTGTTGTCCTTGATGCCGTGCTCGATCAGGCTCTGCTGCATCGCCTTCACGTCGGGGCCCTGCTCGCCCGGCTTCAGCGAGGTGCGCGCGTCATGGCCTTGGCTGTGATTCTGCGACTGCGTCTGCTGCCTGTCCTGCAGCAGGTCGCGCGCCTTGGCCAGCGGGTCGGACGCGAACAGCTTGGCGTTCTTGTGGCCGGCCAGGTAATCGTCCAGCGGCATGGTGTTCACGCCCTTGCTGCCGGTGGATTGGCTGACAAGCAGCTCGCCGTTCTTCGGGTCGCGCACCACCATCATGATGTGGTCGATGCCGTTCCAGTAGTCATGCCCCGATTTCTGGCTGGCATCGACGCCGATGACCATGCCTTCCTTCAGCGCGCCGGGCTTGAACACGTCCTGGCCCTGCAGCAGCACGCCGGAACTGAGCGAAGCCTTTTTGACGATGTCGCCGGAGCCGACCATGCCTTGCGTCAACAGATCCTTTTGGCCGAACACCTCGTGGCCAGCTTTCTTGTTGATCTCCAGCATCGTCTTGTTCTGCAGTTCGGTCACCCAGCCGGAGCAATCGATGTAGCCCTGCTCGAGATGCTTGCCGTCCACGCCGGGGTGGGAAAGCCTGTGGCCCTTGATGTTGATCGCGTACTTCACGTCGTCGTACTTGATGCCCATCTCGTACGCGGCGGTGAGCTTGATCCCGTCGTGGCCGTCCTGCTTGGCAGTCGCGGCAGTCGTGGCCGGATGTGCGGCTGGATGCGGCTGCATGCGACCCGGCGGGACCGGCTGCGGGGCATGGCCCTCGGTAATCGGCTTGATGCCCTTTTCCGGGATCGCGATGTGGTCGAACTTGGTGTCCCAGTACTTCAGGAAGGTCTTGGCCATGTCCTGGTCGGACATCTTCTTGAACTCGGCCAGCGAAGACCCGGTGTAAGCCTCGAACTGCTTGGCGCCGCCCGCATCCTTTTCGCGCGGCACGTTGTTGAGGATGTTCGAGCGCGTGTCTTCGCGCGCGAAGCTGCCGGTGGCGACCGCGGTCTGGATCGAGCGGTAGCCGCCAGCACCCTGCTGGTGCGCCATGTACATGTCCAGGCCATCGGGCTGCGGCTTGCCGGACAGGTACGGACGGTGGTCCTTGTCGTGCTGCCGGGTCAGCGAATGCTGGTTGTCCTGGTACAGGCGCGCCGCGGCATCGGTATTGGCGACTGCATCCAGCTCGCGGCCGCTGATGCCGTAGGCCGCTGCAGTGCCGGGGGTGAACTGGAACAGGCCCTTGGCGCCGTTCGGGCCGCGGCTGGCCTGCTCGTTGAACTTGCCGCCGGTTTCGATATAGGCGAAACGCATGAAATCGTCGACCGGAATGTGGCGTTCCTTGGCCTCACGCTCGATGATGTCGAGGTTCTCGGCCTTCGTGTAATCGCGTGCCATCTCGTGTTACTCCTTGAGGTTGATATACGGCGGCGTGCGCCGACAAGGTCAACCGAGCTCGTCCGTGAGCTTGTTAGTGCGCGGTCAACAAAACTGTTCGGGTACTACGTGTGCTGCTGTGTTGCTGCTGCCAGCGCGCCCATCCACAGATCGGCGCGCTGGCGGGTTCATGCGTTATTCGTGGGCAGGTACTGTGCGCTCGCCTGGTCGTACGCATAGAGCACCGCATCGGATGCATCGAGCATGCGCGCCCGGCCGGGGCCGGCGATCGCGGTACCGCTCAGCACCACCTGCACGTCTGGCATCGGTTCGCCCGGCACCGGTTTGAAGCTCAGTGTGCCGACGCTGGAAACGTGGGGGACGACGCCCTCTTCGTCGCTGCTGGCCTCGTTGTCCTCGCCGGCCGCGACCGTTCCCCGATACACCCAGCCCTGGTAATCGCCCAGCTCGTTCTTGTTCGGGTCGAAGGTGAATAGCGCGAAGCCGGCACTGGTGACGCCATTGTCGAAGCTCGACGTCGGCACCGCCAGCAGCAGGTGGCCGTTGTCCAGCACATGCTGCTGCGGCTTGCGCTTCTCGTCGACCGCATCGGCGCGCTCGTAACTGCCGAAGGCACCGACGTAGCGCTGTGCGTGGAAGACCATCCATGGCCGCTCGCTGCCGGGGTTGGTCAGGACGAAGGTGGCCTGGCTGAGCGAAACGCTTTCGTCCGGACCGGGAAAGGTTTCCTCGTCATCGTTGCCGTACCTGCCGCGCGTTGCATAGGCGAAACCGGTGTAGTAGTGCTTGCCGCCCAGATCGAAATGCTGGCCGCACCAGAAGCTGGCCACGGCGCCGTTGTCGATTTCGTACGAGAGGGCGCCATCGCCGTCGATCCCGTAGATCAGATACAGCACGCTGCCCGGATAGGGCGGCGCTTCGGTGGCGACGGCAAGCTTGTTGTCATTGGACATGTGCAGAACATCCTGTATTCGTTGAAGAAGCCGAAAAACACTCCTGAAAATCCCGACACGCCACGCCGCCGTATCCGGATGCCGCCCGCTTGCGCATCGCAGACACAGCGCGACCTACGTGGATGAAGAACTCCTCGCAGGCGCGGCTTCGGACAGAGAACGGTGGATTGCAATCCGGCCCCAAAGCAGGGGCGGTGATGGCGATTCGCGCATGGCGAACCGCAAGCCGGCGTTCCACTCCGGCATTTCGGGCGAGTGCAGCATCCATTGCCGCTCGCGAATGACTCGCCTGATCATCAGGCCCCGTGCCGGCATCTTACCCAGTTCCATTGCCGGCGACCAGCGGGCAACGCCCCTCCGCGCCCACCTCCGGCCGGCCCTGGTGCGGGCCGGTCGGCGGCTGTTCAGCGATCCAGCGGCGGCGTGTACTGGCCCTTGGCCTGGTCGTACGTATAGGTCGCCACGTCGGCGGGGCCGAGCGTGCGGACCTTGCCGGGGCCGGCGATGGCGGTGCCGCTCATGGCCACGTGCAGGCCCGGCAGCGGCCCGGTGCCGGATTCGAAGCTCAGCGTACCGGTACTGGCCGCGCACTTCATGGTGCCCTGGTCGTCGCAGGCCGCGCCATTGTCCTCGCCAGTAGCCACGGTGCCCAAGTAGACCCAGCCCTTGTAGTCGCCAAGGTCGTTCTTGTTCGGGTCGAAGGTGAACACGGCGAAGCCGGAGCTGCTGATGCCGTCGGCGAAGTGCGTGGTCGGCAGCGCCAGCAGCAGGTGGCCGTCCTTGGTCTCGGTGCTCTGCGGCTTGCGCTTCTGGTCCAGCGTATCGGCCTTCTCAGAAGCGCCAAAATCGCCGGCCCAGCGCTGCGCATGGAACAACGTCCAGGTCGGCTTGCCGTCCACGCTGTCGAGCACATAGGTGGCCTGGCTGATGCTCACGCCGACCGCGGGATCCGGCGTGTTCTCTTCCTCGGACTTGCCGTATTTCTCCGGACCCGCATTGGCGAAGCCGGTGTAGTAGTGCTTGCCGCCGAGGTCGAAGCGATAGCCGTACCAGAAGCTGGCCAGGGCGTTGTTGTCGATCGTGTAGGACGCCGAGCCGTCGCCCTTCTCTCCATAGATGTCGTCGAGCACGCGACCAGGTGCCGGCACCTCGACCGCGACCGGATCGGATTGCGCGGCGGCGGGTGCGGCCGGCGCGCTCGCTGCAGTGCCCGCCTGCGCGGCGGCGGGTTGCTTGTCCGTGCAACCGCCGATCAACACGAGCGTTACCGCCCACAGGGCTGTCTTTGCGAGCCTCATCACTGCGTCCTTTGGAGTTCTTGGCGCGCTCATGCTACCAAGAACGCGTTGCATCCAATGGACGCCCCGCGCCAGCTCGATGCGGCGGCACAGGCGTGGTCGCCCGCATGCGGTGGCGGACGACCCGGCAGCGCTACGGCACGTCCTGTTCCAGCGCCGGGGTCGGCTGTGGCTGCGGTCGCGCCTGCGCCGGCTGGGTCAAGGCATGGAGGATGCGCAAGTCCTCGGCATCGAAAGCGGTGGCGTCGTTGCCGCGGTAGTGGTGGTGGAAGGCGCGCAGCGTGGCCGCGCGGTCGTCGAGCGGATAGCCGATCAGCGCCAGCGCCTGCCACGGGTCGAAACCGGGCGGCGCCGGCGGCGTGTCCGCGGCGGGCCAGCGGCCGAAACCAGCTTCGGCCAGACGCTTCCATGGAAACAGCGGGCCCGGATCGACCTTGCGCGTGGGCGCGAAGTCCTCGTGCCCGACCACCTGCGTGCGCGGGATGCGCAGCCGCGTGCACAGATCCTCCAGCAACAGCAGCAGGCTGTCGATCTGCGCGGGGGCGAACGGGGTCTTGCCGTCGTTGTCCAGTTCGATGCCGATCGAGGCGGAATTGATGTCGGTGATCGTGCCCCAGCGCCCGGCGCCGCCATGCCAGGCGCGGCGTTCGTCGCTGACCAACTGATAACGCTTGCCGTCGCGACCGATCAGGTAGTGCGCGCTGACCTTGCCCTTGCTGTTGTGCGAACGCAGCGTGTCCAGGCTGCGCTGCACCGAGTCCTGGTCGGTGTAATGGATCACGATCAGGATCGGCCGACGCAGATCCTGGTTCGGCGACGGCACCCACTCGGCCAGCGGATTGCGCTGCGGCGCGTGCGCGCAGGCACCGAGCAGGGCGACCAGCGCCAGCGGTGCCAGCCAGCGGATGCGGGGCGATGCGGGTGTGGGAAAGCGTCGGGTCATGGAGAAGATTCCGGGGTATCTGACAGTGAGCAGCAAGCGCAAGCAACAGCAGTATCTGGAAACCTGGTGAACGAAATGGTTGTTGTGGGAGGGACTTCAGTCCCGACGGGCCTTACCGCTGAAGCGTCGGGACTGAAGTCCCTCCCACAAGATCAGGACAGGACCCCACCCGCACGAACTCCAGGTCGGCATAGTCGTAACTGAAATCCGCATCCGGATCGACATGCGCCAGTTTCATCCGTTGCGCGCTGTCGGCACCGGTAGCGAAGTCCAGCCAAGGCTCGGCATCGACGCTGGCGTCGTCCCAGTCCACCAGCCAGCGCGCGCCGGCCTGCATGACCCGGCCGCGCAGCAGCGGCGACTTGCGCGCCTGGAAGCGCAACACGTCCTGCTGCGGGCATAGCACGACCTCGCCGAACCATGGATCGCGCCACACGCCTTGCCGATCGCGCGACGCGGCGCTGGCGACCGGCACGCGCGCAGACGTATCCACCGCGGCAGGCGCCGCCTTGCCGGCCTGCGCACGCGCGCGCTCGAGCAACGTGGCGTAGTGCACTACATCCAGCGCACGCTCGCCGGGACGGGTGAAATGCTTGAGCAGCGCCTCGCTCAACACGGTACGCATCTCACCGCCCTCGCCGTTGCTGAGGACGACGAAGCCGCTGCGCCGATCCGGCAACAGCACCAGCCCCGAATACATGCCCATCAGGGTGCCGGTATGCGCGACCTGCCACTGCCCGTCCACATCGGAGAGGCGCCAGCCGTAGCCATAGCCGTACAGGCGCGTGCCGTCCCAGTCGCGCATCTGCGCGGAGATCGGCATCGGCGTGTGCAGCGTCCACAGCGCCTGGCGCTGCGCCGGCGACAGCCAGGGCGCAGCATCGGTGTCGGGCGACAGCCAGGCACGCATCCAGGCCAGCATGTCGTCGAGGCTGCAGCGCACGCCGCCGGCCGCCATCGACGGCGTATCCGCGATTCGCGCCGGGTCCGCGCGCACCACCACGTTGGCCTCGCCCTGGCGCATATGCGGCTGGGCGACGTTGCCTACCGCATCGCGGTCCCAGGCGCCGACCTGGCAACGCTGCATGCCCAGCGGCGCGAACACCTGCTCGCGCAACAGTTGCTCGTAGGGCTTGCCGCCGGCGCGCGCGGCCACTTCGCCGGCGACCACGTACAGCAGGTTGTCGTAGGCGTAGTGCGCGCGGAAGCTGTGGGTCGGCTTGAGGTAGGCCAGCCCGGCGATGATGTCGGCGCGGCTGAACGCGTTGGGTTCCGGCCACAGCATCAGATCGCCCGCGCCCAGGCCCAGGCCGCTGTTGTGGATCAGCAGGTCGCGCACCTGGATGTTGCGCGTGACCCACGGATCGTACATGCGGAATTCCGGCACATACCGGGTCACCGGATCGTCCCAGCGCAGCTTGCCGGCATCGACCAGCCGCGCCAGCAAGGCGGTGGTCATCGCCTTGCTGTTGGAGGCGATCTTGAACAGCGTCGCGCCATCGATGGGCTCGCCGCTGCCGGCACGCAGTTCGCCGGCACTGCGCGCGTAGACCACCTCGCCGTTCTCGATCACGCCGACCGCCAGCCCCGGCAGCCGATAGCGGTTCAAGGCCTGCTCGAACAGGCGGTCGAACTCGGCGCGCGAAGGCGAGGCGTCCGCGGCGCCGGGCGCAGCCGCCGCAACGGCCGGCCATGCCAGGCAGACGGCGAGCAAGCACCCGCGCATTTTTCCCGCGCTTGCGGCGCTGCGCGATGGCGTCCCCGGTCTCGTCGTCTCCAGCGTGGCAGCCTCGCCTCGCACGCGCGTCCTCAAAAGGTGTAGGTGAAGTTGGCGTACAGCTGTCGCCCGATCGCACTGTACACGCGCGGGAAGTACGGCCAGGCGGTGTAGGTGTCGTCGCGCGGATGGATCTTGTCGAACACGTTGAGCACGCTGATGCCGAGCGTGGCCTTGTCGGTGATCCGCTTGGCGATGTCCGCGTTCCAGATCACGTACGGCGCCACGCGTCCGCTCTCGGCGTAGTTGGGACGCGAGCCGTAGCGGTAGCCATACAGGCTGGCCGACCAGTCGCCGATGTTCCAGTTCGCACGCCAGTTGGCGCGGGTGCGGAACGCCAGGTAATCGACGTCGTTCATCACATCCACCGGCTTGGCCCCGGCGAACTGCGCCACTTCCATCTTCAGGACGCGGGTATAGCCGGCCTGCAACCCGAACGCGCCCCAGTCGCCGAGGTCGAAGCTGTAGCGCAGGTTGGCGTCCACGCCGTCGGTCCGCATCAGCGACTGGTTGATCGGGAAGGTCTCGAACGCGGTGATCTGGCCTTCGGCGGTGAGGTCGGTGCCGGGGCTGCGGGTCACCGACTGGATGTAGAACTGGCAGGCCGTCGACGCGGTATCGACCGCATTGCCGGCGCGGTCGCTGCCGAGCAGACAGTTGGCGTTGTTCTCCAGCAAGGTCTCGCTGGAGATCGACTCGACCCGACCCTCCAATTCGATGCGGTAGTAGTCCGCGCTCAGCGACAGCGTCGGCAGCACGTCCCAGACGAAGCCCAGCGTGGTCGACTTGCCCTTCTCCTCTTCCAGCAGCGGATTGGACGACTGGGTGGAGAAGGTCTGGTACTCGTGTGCGCTCGAACACGCGACGGACAGCGGATCCAGGCCGTCGCGGCGGCACAGGTATTCGTCGGTGACGGTGGGATTGTTGGCGCTGGTGCCGGCGTAGATCCACAGCAGGTCCGGCGCGCGGAAACTGGTGGCGTGGCTGCCGCGCAGCAGCAGGCTGTCGAACGGCCGCCACTCCAATCCCGCCTGCCAGGTGGCCGCGTCGTCGACCGCGGTGATGTCGTCGTACTTGTCGTAACGCGCGGCCAGCGTCGCGCTGAGCCGGCTGAAGATCGGCACGCGCAGTTCCAGACCCGCGGCGTAGCGGTCGCGCGGGCCGCCGCCCGGGGTCTGGGTCAGGTTGTAGATGCGCTCGCTGCCGGTGTAGTCCACGGTGGTGCGCGGATCCGGCGCGAGGTCGTACTTCTGCCGCGCCGCCTCCAGCACGGTGGCGATCTGCACCATGCCGGCCGGCAGCGCGAACAGGTCGCCGCTGAACACGAACTGGGCCTGGTCGGTGCTGGATTCGCCGCGGCTCACCACCTCGGTGGTGAGCTGGTCGTACAGCGCCGCGCTGCCCGGCGCGAACAGCTTGTCGGCGTAGAACTCGCGGATCTCGGTGCCGTCGGGCCGATAACCGAGCACCGGCCCCATGTAGTAGTCGCGCACCGCGTTGGTGAGGAAGCGCGGGCGCCGTGTGGTGATGTCGTAGCGCGACATCGACACGCTCGCATCCCAGTCGAAGCGGCCGTCGAACAGCTTGCCGCGCACGCCGGCGTTGAGGTTCCAGGATTTCTCGTCGTACTCGATGTTCTTGATCCCGCCCACTTCCGACGGCAGGAAGATGCGCTGCGCGGTGACCAGGCCCAGGTCCGGATCGTAGACGGTGAACGCGCCCTCGCCGATGTAATAGTGGGTCTGGCTGGAGCTTTCGTCCTTGGAGCGGTTGGCCAGCACCTGCGCATAGCCGGTGACGTCGTCGCTGAAATCGAAACTGCCGGACAGATACCCAGAGGTCTTGCCGTAGCCGTTCTGCACCGAGCGGCCTTCGTAGTAGCCGAACGCGCCACAGCGGTTGGCCGCGGCCAGGCTGTCGGCGGTCTTGTACGGCCTGAATGTCGGATTGGTCGCCGCACACGCCGCGTCCAGCGCGCCGGCCGACGTGGACAGCGCGCCGCCGCTGGGCCACAGATAGGTGTTGCCGCGGCGCAGATAGACGCCGGAAATCGAGGCATTGGGGCTGGCCGGATCGGCCTTGTTGCCGGGATGGTCGTCGTACGAATCCAGGAAGTCGCGCTGGCTGGCGACGATGGCTTCGCGGTCCAGCCGTTCGAACGCGTAGGTCAGGCTCCAACGATCGCCGGTACGCCCGCCGCTCCATTGCAGCTGGCCGCTGTCGCCGCCGCCGCGCGTGGTGGGGCCGCCGCGCAGGCGCAACGTGTCGCCGCTGAAATCGCGCTTGGTGATGATGTTGACCACGCCGGCCACCGCGTCGGAACCATAGATCGCCGAGGCGCCGCCGCTCATCACCTCGATGCGCTCCACCGCCGCCGCCGGAATGCTGCCCAGGCTGACCGCGGTGCCGTTGGCGTTGTAGGACTGCGGATAGTCCGCCATGCGCTTGCCGTTGAGCAGGATCAACTGGTAGCCGGGCCCCAGGCCGCGCAGGTTGAGGTACTGGCCGTTGGGCGAACTGCCGGTCTGGTCGCTTTCGTTGAAGGCGCTGCCGCTGAACTGGGTCAGCGTGCCGAGCGATTCCCACACCGTGCTGAAGCCCTGCTTCTGGATGTCCTGCGCGGTGATGACGGTCACCGGCGCCGGCCCTTCCACCTGCGAACGCGCGATGCGCGAACCGGTGACGGTGACCTTGTCCAGGTCGCGCGTGGCGATGGAGGCGTCCTGCGCCGCGGCGAGCGGCGGCAGTGCGCATCCGGCCAGCAGCGCGAGCGCGAGGCGGGACGGTCGGAAATGGCAATGGGAATGCTGGGCTTGGGTGGGCATGCGGCTCTCTCCTGCAATCGACGACGGACGCTGACGACGGCGCCCCAAGTCGACGCAGGCCGGCAGCCGGCCGCCTTCCCTGGGCACCCACGCGGACAACATGGCGCACGGCCGTAGCACGGCACCGTTCTCTGTAATCGCTACTTTCCCCAGGTGCGGATGCCCAACAGCGCCCCCCTGCGACGTGCGCCCGTGATCCCCAGGCTACCGCCTCGCTGCTGACGGGAACGGCGCCTGTCGCCACCGCTTCCTCGCCCCTGCGTTTTGGGTTTAGCACGGTGCGAAATCGCATGTCAATCGCGCATTCTTGACAAGCCCCATCGAGGAAAAGACTATTCGGAAGCCGGCGCGCAGCCGTCCGGCACTCTTTCCACAGCCCGGGGTCCGATGAATACGATGCGTGGCCTGTGCCTGTTACTGGCCGCAGCATTCAGCGCGCCCATCGCCGCGGCCAGCGTCGCCGGCGAGGCGCCGTTCCAGTTGCAAGCCAGCCAGCTGCAGGCGGAGTACTGGATCGCGCGTCTGCCCGATGCGCAGCGCCCACTGCTCGAAGCGGCGCAGGTGCAGGCCTTCAACGCGCACCTGCTGCGCCACGATGCCTCGATGCACGACCTGCAGGCGCTGCCCGAGCGGTACAGCGCAGCGCAGGTACGCGCGCAGGTGCTGGCACTGTCGGCGCCGCCGACGCGCACGCTCTACGACGTGAGTGGCGCCACGCTCGATGCCGCGCAGCTGACCGCCCTGCAGTCCACGCTCGCCCTGGACACGATTCCCGCGCAGGTCGCGCCACGTTACGCGCTGGTGGTACGCCGCGCCGATCTGCGTACCTTCCCGACTCCGCAGCGCGTTTTCAGCACCCGCGACGACCACGACATCGATCGTTTCCAGGAATCGGCGCTGTATCCCGGCACCGCGGTGGCGATCCTGCACGCCAGCCGCGACGGCGAGTGGCTGTTCGTGCTGGCGCCGAACTACGCGGCGTGGATCGAACGCGCACGCGTGGCCGAAGGCGATCGCGCCACTGTGCTGGACTACGCGCAGCGCACGCCGCGGCTGGTGGTAACCGGCACGCGCGCGCTGACCGCGTTCACCCCGGAACTGCCCGCGGCGTCGCACCTGTCGCTGGACATGGGCAGCAGCTTGCCGCTGCTGCAGGATTGGCCGGCGCAACAGGCGGTCAACGGCCAGTCGCCGCTGGCGGCCTACGTGGTGCAACTGCCCTTGCGCGACGACGATGGCCGACTGCGGCTGGCGCCCGCGCTGATGCCGCGCGGTGCCGACGTCGCCGCCGCGCCGCTGGCGGCGACGCAACGCCACCTGCTGCGGCAGGCCTTCAAGTTCCTCGGCGAACGCTACGGCTGGGGCAACGACTACGACGCGCGCGACTGCAGCGGCTTCGTCTCCGACGTCTACCGCAGCCTGGGCATCGCCTTGCCGCGCAATACCGGCGACCAGGCGCGCAGCCCCAGTCTCGCCAGCGTGTCCTACGTCGCTGCCGCGCCGCTGGCGCAACGGCAGCGAACGCTGGCGCGGCTGCAGGTCGGCGATCTGGTCTACATCCCCGGCCACGTGATGATGGTGATCGGCCACGACCGCGGCCACACCTGGGTGATCCACGACGTGGCCGGCGCCGGCTACCGCGACGCGTCCGGACAACTGCAGCGCGTGCGCCTCAACGGCGTCTCGGTGACGCCGCTGGAGCCGATGCTGCTGGGCGACGGCACGCCCTTCATCGACCGCATCACCCGCATCCAACGCGTTCGCCCGATCGCCCCCGAATGAAGATCACCGACATCCAACTGGGCATGCTGCGCGTGCCGCTGAAGACCCCGTTCAAAACCGCGTTGCGGACCGTGGAGACGGTCGAAGACGTGGTGGTGCTTGTGCATACCGACAGCGGCCACATCGGCTATGGCGAAGCGCCGGCCACGGCGCCGATCACCGGCGACACCCATGGTTCGATCATCGCGGCGATCGACCGCTTCATCGCACCGCGCCTGATCGGCGAGGACGTGGCCGACCTCAACCGGATCACCGGGCGGATCCAGGGCGCGCTGGAGCGCAACAGCAGCGCCAAGGCCGCGGTGGAGATCGCGGTCTACGATCTGTGGGCGCAGCTGTACGGCGCGCCGCTGTACAAGATGCTCGGCGGCGGCAAGCCGGCCATCACCACCGACATCACCATCAGCGTGGACGCCATCGACAAGATGGTGGCCGATGCGCTGTCGGCGCTCGCGCGCGGCTTCGCGGCGCTGAAGATCAAGGTCGGCAAGGACATCGACGTGGACATCGCGCGGGTCAAGGCGATCCACGCCGCGGTCGAAGGCCGCGCCTCGCTGCGCCTGGACGCCAACCAGGGCTGGACGCCGAAGCAGGCGGTGTACGCGATGCGCACGCTGGAAGACGCCGGCGTGGCGCTGGAGCTGCTGGAGCAGCCGGTCAAGGCCTGGGACATCGATGGGCTGAAGTACGTGACCGAGCGCGTCAACACGCCGGTGATGGCGGACGAGAGCGTGTTCGGGCCGGCGCAGGTGTTCGACCTGATCCAGCGCCGCGCCGCGGACATCGTCAACATCAAGCTGATGAAGACCGGCGGGCTGTCCAACGCGATCCGCATCGCCGACATCGCGGCGCTGTACGGGGTGGAGTGCATGATCGGCTGCATGCTGGAGTCGAGCATCAGCGTGGCGGCGGCGGTGCACCTTGCAGTAGCCAAGGCCGACATCATCACCAAGGTGGACCTGGACGGCCCATCGCTGGGCCTGTTCGACCCGGTACAGGGCGGGGTGATTTTCAACGAATCGCAGATCACGATCAGCGACGCGCCGGGCCTGGGCATCCGCGAGATCCACGGTCTGGAACTGCTGCCGCCGCGCGGGTGATCTGAGCGCGTTGGCGCCTGCGCTGCAATGCGCATGGTTGGCGCATGCGACTGCTTCCATCGCGAACGCGCTTGTCATCGCTACATACGGCGGTCGACGCCGGTGTGCATCGGTGCTGACGACCACCGTGACGTCTGCACGCGTCACCTGGAACGCCAAGCCGACCCCAGTTGCCACCTTGTTCTGCTTTGCCCTGCTTCTGCTTTGCCCTGCTCCTCTTGGCTAGAGCTTGAGCTTGGGGTTGGGCTTGGCTCTGCTGTGCTTCTGCTCTGCTGTTGCTTCTGCTGTTGCTTTTACCGGGTTCCCTTCCGCAGCGGCGGATGGACCGGGGAAAAACCCGAAGGGCGGCGCACAAGGATGTGCGCCGTTCGCGGCAGGGGCAGGATGCCCCTTCCGCGAATCCCCGGTGCATCCGCGGACCCGTAGCGCGCAGCGCGGAGGGCGCAAGGCAGGGCGTGCTTTCTTTTGGTTACTTTTCTTTGCACGAGCAAAGAAAAGTGACCCGCCAAGGGCGGAAGCCTTTGCTTTTCTGTTTGCTTGGGCATTTGCTTTTGTAGGAGCGGCTTCAGCCGCGACACCTTCCTGACAGGATCAGTCGCGGCTGAAGCCGCTCCTACAATGATTCCTCCATCACCATCACCATCGCCATCGCGTAAGCAAAGGCAAAGGCAAAAGCTTTCGCCTGCGGCGAGTTACTTTTCTTTGCTTGTGCAAAGAAAAGTAACCAAAAGAAAGCACACCCTCCTCCGCGCCCTCCGCGCTGCGCGCTCCGGGTCCGCGAATAGGACGGGATTCGCGGAAGGGGCATCCTGCCCCTGCCGCGAACGGCGCACATCCCTGTGCGCCGCCCCTTCGGGGTTTTTCCCGCCCTATTCGCCGCTGCGTAAGGGACCCGGTAAATCAAGATCAAAAGCAAAAAAGCAACAGCGACGGCAACAGCAACGGCAGCCGCACCACGCCACGCCACTCCACTCCACGACACACGATCAAGCTATGCAGCAAGCCGGCCAAGCCTGCTGCGTGATGCACTTCCAACGCACCACACCATCGGCGCACCGATCCACCGCGTCTACCGACACCGCACGGACGGTCTAAGTGCATGATCCCGCGCCGCACATCGAACAACTGTTGTACCTTGCAGCATTGCGGCATCTGCCCGACTTCACGGTCGGGCCGACGCACCAAACCAACCCCGACCGCAGGCGGCAGCTGGCGGTGAACCTGCAGCAGGCCAAGCCCCTGCTCGATGCCAAATCGCGACCGGAGATGCGCATGCCGAAATTCCCATGGTTGTCCGCCCTGACGCAGACCGGCAGCGTCCGCCGCAGCTGTCTGGCCGCCATGGCACTGCTGTGCATCGCCGTGACCGGCACCTGCCTGGCCGCCACCGGCGACACCATGCCGCCGGCACTGCAGCAGGCGCGCCAGCTGGTGCTGGTGGTGGCGCCGGACTGGGACAGCCCGCGCGGGCAACTGCAGGCGTTCGAACGCACCGCGCAGGGCTGGCGCGCGCAAGGCCAGCGCTTCGACGTCGCGCTCGGCCGCAACGGCAGCGCCTGGGGGCTGGGCCTGCATCCGGCGCAGGCCGACGGCCCGCAGAAGCGCGAAGGCGACGGCCGCAGCCCGGCCGGCATCTTCACCATCGGCGAGGCGTTCGGTTATGCGCAACGTATCGAAAGCGCGCTGCCGTACCAGCCGATGCAGCAGAGCAGCTATTGCATCGACGTGCCCGATTCGCCGCTGTACAACCGCATCGTCGACGCCGAGCGGGTCGGCGCCGACGCCGTGGCCGGCTCGACCGAGCCGATGCGCCTGGACCTGCACCACGACGGCGATCGCCGCTACGAAGAAGGCTTCGTGATCGGCCACAACCCGCAGGCGCGGCCCGGCGCCGGCAGCTGCATCTTCGCCCACCTGTGGCGTGCCGCAGGCGAGGCTACCGCCGGCTGCACCGCGATGGAGCCGGCCGACATGCAACGCCTGCTGGTCTGGCTGCGGCCGGATGCCGCGCCGCTGTTCGTGCTGCTGCCGCGCAACGACTACGAACGCCTGCGCGGCGCCTGGGCACTGCCGGCCGTGGAGCCGGCACCATGAGCAACGCACCCGAACCGAGCCTGGTCCGCGCGGTCAGCCGCTGGCAGATCGTCGGCCTGTCGATCAACGACGTCATCGGCAGCGGCATCTATCTGCTGCCCGCCGCCACCGCCGCGCTGCTCGGGCCGATGAGCCTGTGGGCGGTGCTGCTGGCCGGGCTGGCGGTGGGATTGCTGGTGCTGTGCTACGCGCAGGCGGCCAGCTATTTCGACGAACCCGGCGGCAGCTACCTGTATGCGCGCGAGGCGTTCGGCCGCTTCGCCGGCTTCGAGATCGGCTGGATGATCTGGCTGACCCGGATCAGTTCCGCCGCCGCGCTCGGCAACGGCCTGGCCGATGCGGTGGTGCGCTTCTGGCCGGCCGCGGCCGGCGGCGGCGCGCGCCTGGCGATCGTGGTCGGCTCGCTCGGCCTGCTCACCGCGATCAACGTGATCGGGGTGAAATCGGCCGCGCGCACCGGCGTGGCGCTGGTGATCGGCAAGCTGGTGCCGCTGCTGCTGTTCGTAGCGATCGGCCTGTTCTACGTGGACTGGTCGTGGGCGTTCTCCGGCAAGGCGCCTGATCCGCGCGACTTCGGCAACATGGGCGAAGCGGCACTGCTGTTGCTGTTCGCCTACGCCGGTTTCGAGAACATCCCCGCCGCCGCTGGCGAATACCGCAATCCGCGCCGAGACGTGCCGTTCGCGCTGATCACGATGATCGTCACCGTCACCCTGATCTACGCCGCGGTGCAGGCCGTCGCGCAGGGCACGCTGGCGAACGTGGCGCAGTCGGCGACGCCGTTGGCCGATGCCGCCAGCGGCTTCGGCGGCGAGGCGCTGGCGCTGATCCTCACCGTCGGCGCCACCATCTCCATCCTCGGCACCACCAGCAACACGGTGATGCTGGGGCCGCGCTTCCTGTTCGCGCTGGCCCAGGACGGCTACGGCCCGGCGTTCCTGGCGCGGGTGCATCCGCGCTTCCGCACGCCGGCCGCGGCGATCCTGCTGCAGGGCGTGCTGTCGCTGGCGCTGGCGTTGTCCGGTTCGTTCGTGCAGTTGGCGCTGCTGTCGATGGTCACCCGCCTGTTCGCCTACATCGGCACGGCCGCGGCGGTGCTGGTGCTGGCACGGCGCTACCGCGACCGGCCAGGTGCGCTGCACCTGCCGGGCGGCCCGCTGATCCCGCTGGCCGCGTTGCTGCTGGCGCTGGCGCTGCTGCTCAGCGCCAGCTGGCAGAACCTGGCCTCGGCCGGCGTGGCGCTGCTGGTCGGCGCGCTGTTCTACCGCTTCCCGCGCAAGGTGGCGGCGTAGGGCCTTCACGCGGCCTTGCGCCGCTGTCACATGCGGGTAACCGCATCGCTTCGACTCTGGGCGCCAGCCTCAGCGATGGAGTCCGCGATGAAACTACGCCACGTCTACAGCGCCCCCGATCTGGCCACCGCCACCCGTGCCCTGCAGGCGGCGCGCGGCGCCGGCATCGACAACGACGACCTGTCGTTGATCGCGCGTAGCGACATCGAACTGGACGCGATCCCCGACGAACGCAAGGACGTCAAGACCGACACCTTGCCCGCGGCCGCACGCGGTGCGTTGGGCGGCGGCGCGGCCGGGCTGCTCGCCGGACTGGTGGCGATCGCGGTGCCGCCGCTGGGCATCACCCTGGCCGGCGCCGGGGTGATGGCGATCGCCGGCGCACTGGTCGGCAGCTGGTCATCGGCGCTGGTCGGCGCCACCGTACCGGATCCGGTGCGGCGCAACTTCGAAGAGGAAATCGAGGCCGGCCGCATCCTGGTGGTGGTCGAGGGCGAAGCGTCGCAACTCGATGCCGCCGATGCCGCCCTGCGTGGCGCCGGCACGATCGCGCTGCCCTACGAGTCCGCCGCTGCCGCGCAATGACGCCGTCATGCGCGTTGCAGGCGGCACAGGATTCGCGTCGCTAGGATGCTTGCGTCGGCGCCAGCGCGCGCATGCGCAGCAGCAAGCCGCCGGTGTGCACTAACGAATACGCGATCAGCACCGAGGCGATCGCCAGGGTCAGCGGGCTGGCGTTCTGCAGCGACTGCGCGCTGCCGCCGGAAAACGCACCGCTGGCCCAACGCCACGCCAGGCGTCCGATCAGCAGCACGCTGAGTCCGGCGCCGATCCAGGGGTTCGGCGTGTAATAGCGCCTGCCTTCGACCACGTCGATGCGGGTGTGATGCAGGGCGAAGGCCCCAAGCGCCGCGCCGGCCAGGACTCCCAGCGCCATGCCCAGACGGACCGGCGGCACTACCGTCGCCAGATAGGTCAATCCTGCCGCCGCCAGCGACAGCAGCAGCATCCGCGCCACGGTCCGCCGCGGTTGCCATGGCTGGCGGCCGAAATAGCGGCGGATGCGCCGGTAGTACATCCAGCCGATGCCGGCGGTGGCCAGGTACGGGGTGAGCAAGGCGATACCGGTGGCGGCCATGGAATCCTGCGGCAGGCAAGGCGGAGTTGCCGGATCGTAATCCATCCGCGGCCCGCCGCGTAGCCGGCGCCAGCGCGGCGAGCGGAATCGACCGCGCCCGCACGCTTCATGCCTCGATCACGCGATGCTGGAATGGCATTAACGGCGCCGTCGCTAACGTCGGAAGCCACACTGCACAGGAGACGACGATGAGCGTTCCGTATCAGATTCCCGGCCGCGCGCCCAACGACGACGATCGCAGCCTGGTGTCGCAATACTGGCGCGAGCGTTTCGCCGAGGAGCCGTACTACAGCGACGGCGAACGCTTCGAGGACTACGAGGCGGCCTACCACGCCGGACACGAGGCGCGCATACGCAATTTCAATCTGGCCTACGAACAGGTCGAGGCCGAACTGCACCGCAACTGGGACAGTACCAAGGGTTCGCAGACCCTGAGCTGGAGCAAGGCCCGCCACGCGGTGCGCCGTGCCTGGGAGCGGGCGGGTCAGGATTGAGTTTGTGGTCGCGACGGGAAGGATCGCCGTTTCGATCACTCGGTGGACCTTCCCGAATCGCTGCGCTGCCATTGATGGGCGCAGGTTTGGTCCGCGCGCGATTTCAGTAGGCCTTGGCGTTTGGCAAGCGCCTCGTGAGGACGGTTTTGGTCGCGGCTGAAGCCGCTCCTACAGAGGCCGCCAGCCCATCTTGTAGGAGCGGCTTCAGCCGCGACAGAACGCCGATGACGGTGGCAACGCAAACCATTTCCCGCGCATATCGGCCACATCCCGCCGACACGGCGTTGCGCCACGTCCCCGCGCCGATTTCAATGGCGCTTGCAACGTATCACCCGTAGGCTCGGCTCGTTGCATCAGCTCTGGTGCATCAGCTCTCCACTGGCTGCAGCTTCAACAAACGTCCGCCACTGCCGTCTTCCAGCAGCCACAGCGCGCCGTCCGGGCCCTGCTCCACTTCGCGGATGCGCTTGCCCATGTCGTAGCGCGCCGCTTCGCGGGCGTTTTCGCCGTTGAACTCGATCCGTACCAGCGACTTCGACGACAGCCCGCCGATGAAGCCGTTGCCGCGCCACTGCGGGAAGGTGCTGCCGCTGTAGATCACGAAACCGGCCGGCGAGATCACCGGTGTCCAGCTGACCTTGGGCGCGGCGAATTCCGGGCGCGTGGAATGGTCGGGGATCGGCCGGCCGTCGTAATGGTCGCCGTTGGAGACGATCGGATAGCCGTAGTTGGCGCCGAGCTGGATCAGGTTCAGTTCGTCGCCGCCGGACGGGCCCATCTCGTGTTCCCACAGCTGGCCGTTGGCGTCGAAGGCCAGGCCGAGCACATTGCGATGGCCCAGCGACCACACCTGCGCGGCGACGCCGCCGCGGCGCGCGAACGGGTTGTCGGCCGGCACGCTGCCGTCGTCGTTGAGGCGCACGATCTTGCCCAGGTTGCCGCTCATGTCCTGCGCCGGATCGAACTTCTGCCGCTCGCTGGAACTGATCCACAGCTTGCCGTCCGGCCCGAACGCCAGGCGGTGGCCGTAATGGCCCTCGCCGGACACCTTGGGCTGCTGGCGCCAGATCACCTTCACCTCCGACAGCGCGCCGCCGCCAGTGTCGTCCAGGGTCAGCTTGGCGCGCGCCACCGCGGCGCCGCGGGTGTCGCCGCTGCCGGCCTCGGCATAGCTCAGATACACCCAGCCATTCTGCGCGAAGCCCGGATGCGGCAGCACGTCGCCGAAACCGCCCTGGCCGCCGTAGGCGACCGAGGGTACGCCGCTGACCGTGCCGGTGCGGCCGCTGGCCGGGTCGAAGCGCTTGAGCGTGCCGCGCTTCTCGCTGATCAGGGCGCTGCCATCGGGCAGGAAGCTCATCGCCCACGGTTCGTTGAAGGTGGCCAACGGCGTCGCCGAGAACGGCCAGTCGCTGCGCCGTTCGGCGCTGTTGGCGGCCGGCGCCGCATGTGCGGCGGACACGGCCAGACTCATCACCAACGCACAGGCCAAACCCAAGGGGGAACGTTGCATGCCGCGCACCTATCGAATGGGGTCGAAGGCCGAACCTAGCAAAGCAGATGTGGACGGCAAGCATGCAATGGCCAAGCCGTGGCCGCGGTCACGCGCGGCGTTCGCGCGACGTAGACAGCGGCCTGCGCGCGACGCAACGGTGGGCAAAGTAAACGTGCGCGCAGACGACCGTGACGCGGCCGCCTGCGCGCAGCTGTCAGGCCTGCGGCAGCAGCTCGAAACCGACCGGCTCGCCGCTGGCCGACGATGCGCAGACCCACAGGTCGAACAGCCCCGGCTCGGCTTCGAACCGGCCATCGCGGCCGCTGAAGGCCAGGCTGCGGCGATCCAGGGTGAACACCACGTCCATGCCCTGCCCCGGCGCCAGCCGCACCTTGCGGAAGCCCTTCAGTTCGCGCACCGGGCGCACCCGGCTGGCGACGCGGTCGTGCACGTACAGCTGCACCACTTCCTCGCCGTCGCGTTCGCCGACGTTGTCGATGCGGGTGGTCACGGTCAGGGTGTCGTCCCAGCCCAGCTGCACGCGATCCAGCTGAGGCGCGCCGTAAGCGAAGCGGGTGTAGCCGATGCCGTGGCCGAACGGATACAGCGGCGCGTTCGAGATCTCGCGCCAGCGCGCCTTGAACTCGCTCATCGTCGGCAGTTCCGGCCGGCCGGTGCGCGCGTGGTTGTAGAAGTACGGCTGCTGGCCCGGGTCGAGCGGGAAGCTGACCGGCAATCGCGCCGAGGGGTTGTAGTCGCCGAACAGCACGTCGGCCACGGCCGGGCCGGTCTGCGTGCCCAGGTACCAGGTCACCGCGATCGCCGCCGCGTCGCGCACCGCGCCCTGCAGCGCCAGCGCGCGGCCGTTGCGCAGCAGCACCACCAGCGGCGTGCCGGTGGCGGCGACCGCTTCGGCCAGCGCCTGCTGCGCCGGCGGCAACACGATCTGCGTGCGCGACTGCGCCTCGCCGCTGTAGCGCTGCGGCTCGCCCAGCGCCAGCACCACCACGTCGGCGGCGCGCGCCGCGGCCACCGCCGCGTCGATGCCGCCGTCCAGCGGCGCTTCCAGTTCGCAGCCCGGCACCACGTTCAGCGCGTCGGCGTCGTCCAGCGCGGCGCGCACGCCGGCTTCCAGGGTCACGTAGCGGGTCTTGTCGCCGAACAGGGTCCAGCAGCCCTCGATGTTCTCGCGGTCCTGCACGAACGGCCCGATCAGCGCGATGCTCTGTCCGCGCTTGCGCAGCGGCAGCACGTCGCCATCGTTCTTCAGCAGCACGATCGAGCGCCGCGCCGCCTCGCGCGACAGCGCATCGTGCGCGGCGATGTGCGACTGGTCGGCCTCGCGCTGCGGATCCAGCGAGCGGTACGGATCGTCGAACAGGCCGATCGTTTCCTTCAGCGCCAGTACCCGCCGCACCGCTTCGTCCAGCGCGGCCATCGGCACTTCGCCGTCGGCCACCAGCGACGGCAGGTGCGCGGCGTAGAAACCGCTCTGCATGCTCATGTCCATGCCGGCCAGGAACGCCTTCTTGGTCGCGTCGCGCTCGTCGGCCGCATAGCCGTGCGCGATCAGTTCCATGTCGGCGGTGTAGTCGGAGATCACCACGCCGGGGAACTTCCATTCGCCGCGCAGGATCTCTGTCAGCAGTTCGTGGTTGGCGCTGGCCGGCACGCCGTTGATGTCGTTGAACGAGGTCATCACGCTCAGCGCGCCGGCGCCGAACGCGGCCTGGAACGGCGGCAGGTGCACATCGCGCAGGGTCTGCGGAGCGATGTCCACGCTGTTGTATTCCATGCCTGCGGCGACCGCGCCGTAGGCGGCGAAATGCTTGGGCGTGGCCAGCAGCGCGTCGTGCGCGCGCAGGTCCGGGCCCTGGAAGCCGCGCACGCGCGCGGCGGCGAACGCGCAGCCCAGCACCACGTCCTCGCCGGCGCCCTCGGCGCCGCGGCCCCAGCGCTGGTCGCGGGCGATGTCCACCGCCGGCGCATAGGTCCAGTGGATGCCGGCGGCGGTGGCCTCGATCGCGGTGGCGCGCGCGGTGCGCTCGGCCAGCTCCGGCTCGAAGCTGGCGGCCTCGCCCAGCGGGATCGGGAACACGGTACGCATGCCATGGATCACGTCCGCGGCCAGGATCACCGGAATGCCCAGGCGGCTCTCTTCCAGCGCGGTCTGCTGGATCCGCCGCCCCAGTTCGGCGCCCACGCCGTTGAACAGCGAGCCGACCAGGCCCGCGCGCACCTGCTGCAGCACCTCGTCGGCATTGCTGACGTTCGCTTCCGGATTCACGTCCGGCGCGAACGGGCGCACCATGTCGGCGAAGACGCCGAGCTGGCCGACCTTCTCTTCGACGGTCATGCGGGCGATGAGCGATTCGATACGATCCGAAGCCATGGGGTCCTTTGAGAAAACGTTTACATAGCCGTCAATTCTAGCTCTCCGGCCAGACGAAAGAGCAAATCCCGGCGCCGGATCCGCCTATTCAGGGAACTGTCTACGGTTGCCCCGCCGCCGGCAGCCAACGCCGCCATACGCCCCCGCATCCCGCTGCTGAACCGTTTTGCGGCGCGCGCGTCGCAATCCGCACTGGCCGATACAGGCGCCTCGCGCCCGGCGGGCGCGGCTGCGATCGTAGCGGCTCAGCCCCCTCGGCCCATGCCGGATTGCGTCTCAACCACCTTGCGACGCGCAGCCCGGGCGGCAACGCGACGCGACCGGCACCGCGCCGGCCACCCACCGCTCACGAGCTGAAGTAGGCCTCTGCGATCGCGCTGTGCAGGTAGCCGAGGTGGGTCTGGATCTCGTCCATGAACTCGGCCGGATTGTGCCGCGCCAGATAGGACGGGTCGGCATTGCGCACCAGCCCGTTGATCCGCATCAGCGCGCGCTCCACGTTCGGCCGCGGCGGCATGGTCGGCAGGATGTGCTGGGCGCGGGTCAGGCAGAAATGCACGCTGCGCGGGAAATCGTTGTTCTGCAGCAGGAAGCGCAGCGCATGCTCGCCGGTGACGCGCTGGCGCACGTGGCGCCGGTACATCTGGTAGGCGGCCAGCGAGCGCAGCACGCTCATCCACTGCATGTTCTGGTAGGCCTCCAGATCGTCGGCCTTGCGCGGGGTGATCAGGCCCGAGGCGCCGGCATCGATGATACGCGTGGTCATGTCGGCCTGTTCGATCGCCGTGCCCAGGCGCAGGAACTGGAAGCCGATGTCGCGGCTGACGTTGGCGGTGAGCAGGCCGGACACCTTCAGGCAGGCGTCGGTGACGTGGCCGAGGAATTCCATCCGGTAGCGGCGGCCGACGCTACGCTCACCGTTGGCATCGATGTACAGGTGCAGGTCGTTGACCGCCTCCCACACTTCCTGCGGCAGCGTGTCGCGGATGCCGCGCAGCAGTTCGCGCGCCTGCCGCGCCGAACTGCGCAGCGAGGACGGATTGCGCTCGTCCAGCAGCAGGAAGCGCACCACGTCGGCATCGCCGACGTCGTCGCCGGCGTTCGGGAACCAGACGTTGAAGATCTCGCCGGCACCGACCGTGTCGATCATCGGCCGCCAGGCGAAACGCACCGAGCGCGGCAGGTCCAGCTGCAGCAGGCTGCCCACGCCGACCAGCCGCGCGGTAGTCTCGGCGCGGCGCACGTAGCGGCTGAACCAGTAGAGGTTGTCGGCGACCCGCGACAGCATCAGTCCGTCTCCTCGTCCAGGTCCACCACCCAGGTGTCCTTGGCGCCGCCGCCCTGCGAGGAATTGACCACCAGCGAGCCCTCTTCCATCGCCACCCGGGTCAGCCCGCCGGTGGTGACGTAGACGTCCTCGCGCGACAGGATGAACGGGCGCAGGTCCAGATGCCGCGCCGACGGACCGACCTCGGTCACGATCGGCGCGGTGGACAGGCCCAGCGTCGGCTGCGCCATGTAGTTGCGCGGATCGGCCTGGATCAGCTTGCGGAACTCGTCGCGCTGGCGCTTGGTCGAGCGTGGCCCGATCAGCATGCCGTAGCCGCCGGATTCGTTGGCTGGCTTCACCACCAGTTCGTCGAGGTGCTCGAGCACGTACTTGCGGTCCTTGTCGTCGTGGCACAGGTAACTGGGCACGTTGGGCAGGATCGGCTCTTCGTCCAGGTAGTAGCGGATCATCTTCGGCACGTAGGCGAACACCACCTTGTCGTCGGCCACGCCGGCGCCGGGCGCGTTGGCCAGCGCCACCTTGCCGGCGCGCCAGCTGCGGATCAGCCCGGGCACGCCGAGTACCGAATCGGGGTGGAACACTTCCGGATCGATGAACAGGTCGTCGACCCGGCGATAGATCACATCGACCCGGCGCGGCCCGTAGATGGTGCGCATGTAGGTGCAATCGTCGTCGGCGACGAACAGGTCGTCGCCCTCGACCAGCTCGATGCCCATCGCCTGCGCCAGGTAGGCGTGCTCGAAATAGGCGCTGTTGAAGATGCCCGGGGTCAGCAGCGCGATCACCGGTTGGTCGCCGGGACGCGGCGACAGCGCGGCCAGGGTGTCGTACAGCTGCGCCGGATATTCGTCCACCGGCAGGATCGCGCTGGTCTCGAACAGTTCGGGAAACACGCGCTTGGCGACCATGCGGTTTTCCAGCATGTACGACACGCCGCTGGGAATGCGCAGGTTGTCTTCCAGCGCGTACAGTGTGCCGTCGGCGTCGCGCACCAGGTCCGAGCCGCAGATATGCGCCCACACCCCCAGCGCCGGGGTGATGCCCACGCACTGCGGACGGAAGTTCACCGAATGCTCCAGCAGCATCGCCGGGAACACCTTGTCCTTGACGATGCGCTGCGCGCCGTAGACATCGCCGATGAACAGGTTGAGCGCACGCATGCGCTGCTTCAGCCCGGCCTCGGTGCGTTGCCACTCGCGCAGCGGGATCACCCGCGGGATCAGGTCGAACGGCAGCGTGCGATCGACGTTGCGGCCATCGGAATAGACGGTGAAGGTGATGCCCATGACCCGTGCGGCGACATCGGCGGCGAGCTGGCGCTCGGACAGTTCGCGGCCGGACAGGCTGGACAGGTATTCGATGACCCGGCGGGCGGCGGGACGCGGCTGACCATCTGCCTGGATCAGCTCGTCGTAGGTGGCCGTGCGGTACTTGCTCCAGTCCATCGTGCCCCGTCGGTCTACGCCACCGGGCGCGATCGGCCGAGTGTTGCGTTGCACAGCAACATGCCCGGAACCGGAATGAGCGTCAAGCGCCCGCGGCGATGCCGCGCCGGCGCGCGCTCAGCCGGCGTCGCGGCTGCGTTCGATGATCACGCCCACCGCCTGCGCGCCGCGCACCGCCCCCGGCTTGCTCAACTTCAGCCGCAGCCAGCGCACGTCGAACTCGGCCAACACCGCCGCTGCGCAGCGCTCGGCCAGCGTCTCCACCAGGCCGTAGTCGGACTGCTCGACCAGTTCCACCAGGCGCTTGCTGACCGCCTTGTAGTTGAGCGTATCGGCGATGTCGTCGCTGGCCGCCGGCACCCGGTTGTCGAAGCCCATCTCCAGATCGAAGCGCAAGGTCTGGCGGATCCGCCGCTCCCAATCGTAGATGCCGATCAGCGCGTCGATTTCTAGACCTTCGATGAAAACTTTATCCATTGGGGGCCGGGATTCGAGATTGGGGATTCGGGAATGGTAAGAGCAAAGGCAAAAGCACAGGCGAAAGCAGAGGCCGGAGCCGCACGGCGCCGCTTCTACGAATCCCCAATCCCCAATCCCGAATCCCGCGCTGCCGCCAACGGCGGCAGCGCCGCCATGTCCCAGCGCGGCGTCACCCGCACCGCCGCGTCGCTGGACTGGCCGGCCTGCAGGCGCAGCGCACCGGCGAAGGCGATCATCGCGCCGTTGTCGGTGCACAGCGCCGGGCGCGGGAAGCAGGCGCGGCCGCCGCGTGCCTGCGCCATCGCCTGCAGCCTGGCGCGCAGGCGCACATTGGCGCCGACTCCGCCGGCGACCACGATGGTGTCGCTGCCCGCCGCCTGCAGCGCGCGCTCGCACTTGATCGCCAGCGTGTCCACCACCGCATCCTCGAAGCCGCGGGCGATGTCGGCGAGGGTGCTCTCGCTCTGGTCGCTGCCGCGCCAGGCCAGCAGCACCTGGGTCTTGAGTCCGGAGAAACTGAAATCCAGCCCGGGCCGGTCGGTCATCGGCCGCGCGAAGCGATAACGGCCCGGCGTGCCCTGCGCAGCCAGCGCGGCCAGCTGCGGGCCGCCCGGATACGGCAGGCCCATCATCTTGGCGGTCTTGTCGAAGGCCTCGCCGGCGGCGTCGTCCAGGGTCTCGCCGAGCAGCCGGTACTGGCCGATCGCCTCCACCGCGATCAGCTGGGTATGCCCGCCGGACACCAGCAACGCCACGAACGGCGGCGCCGGCACGCCGTGCACCGGATCGGGATCCTCCATCAGCGGCGCCAGCAGATGGCCTTCCATATGGTGGACGCCGATCGCCGGCACCTCCAGCGCCCAGGCCAGCGCGCGGGCGACGCCGGCGCCGACCAGCAGGGCGCCGACCAGGCCCGGGCCGGCGGTATAGGCGACCCCGTCGATGTCGCGCACCTGCAGCCCGGCCTCGGCCAGGGTCTGGCGGATCAGCGGCAGCAGCTTGCGCACGTGGTCGCGGCTGGCCAGTTCCGGCACCACGCCGCCGTATTCGGCGTGCAGCGCGATCTGGCTGTACAGCCCGTGCGCACGCAGCGCGGCCGCGCCGGACAGGGCGGTGTCGTAAACGGCGACGCCGGTTTCGTCGCAGCTGGATTCGATGCCGAGGACTCTCATGGCTGCCATTGTGGGGCCGAATCGGCGGCAGGCAAACGTCCCGCTTGCAGCCAGGAAATCAGTCGCTATAATGTGCGGCTCGCCGGGCGTGACCCGGTCACCATTGTGTCCCCGGAGATTCCATGCCCAGCGTCAAAGTCCGCGAGAACGAGCCCTTCGAGTTTGCGCTCCGTCGCTTCAAGCGCACCTGCGAAAAGGCCGGCGTGCTGGCCGAAACCCGCAAGCGCGAGTTCTACGAAAAGCCGACCCAGGAACGCAAGCGCAAGGCCGCAGCCGCGGTGAAGCGCCAGCTGCGCCGTACGTCTCGCGACGTCACCAAGCGCCAGCGTCTGTACTGAGGATCGCGGTTTGCGGTAGCGGGTTGTGCCGGTTTCGGCATCCGCTACGGTAAGCCCACGAAGCCGGCACGCGCAAGCGTCGCCGGCTTTTTGTGTGGCCGTGGATTAAGGTCCAGATCTGCGGCCAGTGCCCCGTGAGGCCCCGCCGAGGCCCAACCCGCCGGTCTGCCCCGCACCGGGACCGATTCCCGCGCCCTCCTGCGCTTGCCCCGTACCCGCCCTGCCCAAGCCGGGACTGGCACGGCGCAGCGCCTAGAATGCCCATCCCTTCTTCCCTTTCCCCTGGAGCCCCTCATGACCCTCAAGCAGCAGCTCATCGACGACATGAAGGCCGCGATGAAGGCCCGCGACACGCACAGCCTGGGCGTGATCCGGCTGATCAACGCCGCGATCAAGCAGAAGGAAGTGGACGAGCGCAAGGACGTGGACGACGCCGCGGTGCTGGCGCTGATGGACAAGATGGTCAAGCAGCGCAAGGACTCGGTGAGCCAGTACGCCGCGGCCGGCCGCGAGGACCTGGCGTCGATCGAGCGCGAGGAGATCGTGGTGATCGAGCGCTACCTGCCGGCCAAGCTCGGCGAGGCGGAGATCGTCGCCGCGATCCAGGCCGCGATCGCGCAGACCGGCGCCAGCAGCGCGGCCGACATGGGCAAGCTGATGGCCGTGCTGAAGCCGGCGCTGGCCGGCAAGGCCGACATGAGCCTGGTCTCGGTGCTGGTCAAGCAGCAACTGGCCGGCTGATCGCTGCGGCGGGTTTCACCCGCCTTTCGGCCGCCGGCTGCTACAACGCCGGCGAGCCTGCGACACCTTTCGCGCATACGCGGGCCCGGCATCGCACGATGCCGCGCCCGTCGCAAGGCTGATCGCCGCTCCCATGTCCCTGTCGCTGTCGCCCGCCCGCCTGCAAAAACACCTGGAACGCCTGCAGCAGAGCCTGCCGGCGGCATTGCTGCGGCGTTTCGTCGAGATCGACGTGATGACCCAGGCCGCCTCGCTGTCGTTCTACGCGCTGCTGTCGCTGGCGCCGCTGCTGGTGTTGCTGCTGTGGCTGACCGCCTCGCTGTACCCGCAGGCGCAGCAGGCCTTCATCGAACAGATCGGGCAGCTGGCCGGGCACGGCGCGCGCGAAGTGGCGCAAACCATCATCGACAACGCCAAGAACCAGCCCAACATCGGCTCGCTGGCCGGGCTGTGGAGCACGCTGCTGCTGTTCGTCGGCGCCACCGCGGTGTTCGCGCAGCTGCAGAACGCGCTGAACCTGATCTTCCGCACCGACAAGCAGCGCCTGGAAGGCGTCGTGGCGTGGCTGAAGAAGCGCGTGTTCTCCTTCGGCGTGGTGCTGGGGCTGGGCTTTCTGCTGCTGATCTCGATGATCCTGACCACCGTGGTGCAGGTGCTGTTCGCGCGCATGCCCTCGCTGCTGCCGGCGGTGGGCTACGCCTCCACGCTGGCGATCTACATCCTGGCCTTCGCCGTGCTCTACCACTACCTGCCGGACCGGCGCGTGGAATGGCGCCAGGCGTTCATCGGCGGCGCCATCACCGCCTGCCTGTTCGTGGCCGGCCGCTATGCGATCGGCGTGTACATCGCCACCGCCGCGCCGGGCAGCGCCTACGGCTCGATGGGTGCGCTGGTGATCCTGCTGGTGTGGATCTACTACGCCACCGTGGTGTTCTTCATCGGCGCGCTGATCACCGCGGTGATCGACGAACGCCTGCGCTCGCGGCGCAAGCTTGCCGCGGCCGGGATCGACGCCAGCGCGATCACCGCGATTCCGCCGCAGCTGTAGCACCGTAACGCCAGGGTTTGCGGCCCGATCCGTGGCCGCGGCGCGGACGCATGGCATCCTATCGCCCATGGCCCGCATCCCCGACGCGTTCATCGACGACCTGCTCGCCCGCACCGACATCGTCGAGGTGGTCGGCACGCGCGTGCCGCTGAAGCGCCAGGGCAAGGAGTACGCGGCGCGCTGCCCGTTCCACGACGAGCGCTCGGCTTCGTTCACGGTCTCGCCGACCAAGCAGTTCTACCACTGCTTCGGCTGCGGCGCGCACGGCACCGCGATCAGCTTCCTGATGAACTACGACCGCCTCGAATTCCTCGACGCGGTCGACGAACTGGCCAAGCGCGCCGGCATGGAAGTGCCGCGCGACGCGCAGCAGCGCGGCGCCGCGCAGGCCGCCGGCGACGACCATCGCGACCTGTACTCGGCGCTGGACGCGGCGACCAAGTTCTTCCAGCGCCAGCTCGACAGCAGCGACAAGGCGCGCAGCTACCTCGACGGCCGCGGCGTGGACGCCGACAACCGCGCGCGCTTCCAGATCGGCTACGCGCCGGATGGCTACAGCGCACTGAAGGACGCGCTGGGCACCGACGAGCGCCGCCACAAGCTGCTCGAGCGCGCCGGGCTGTTCTCCAAGAACGAGCGCGGCCACGTCTACGACAAGTTCCGCGACCGGGTCATGTTCCCGATCTTCGACCGCCGCGGCCGGGTCATCGCCTTCGGCGGCCGGGTCATGGACAAGGACGACGGCCCCAAGTACCTGAACTCGCCGGAGACCGCGCTGTTCCACAAGGGCCGCGAGCTGTACGGCCTGTGGCAGGTGCGCCAGGCCAACCAGAAGATCGAGCGGCTGATCGTGGTCGAGGGCTACATGGACGTGGTCTCGCTGTTCCAGTTCGGCGTCACCCAGGCGGTGGCGACGCTGGGCACCGCGACCACCTCCGACCACGCCGAGCTGCTGTTCCGCAACGCGCCGGACGTGTTCTTCTGCTTCGACGGCGACGCCGCCGGCCGCCGCGCCGGCTGGAAGGCGCTGGAATCGGTGCTGCCGCGGATGAAGGACGGGCGCCAGGCGTTCTTCCTGTTCCTGCCCGACGGCGAGGACCCGGACAGCATCGTGCGCAAGGAAGGCGCCGACGGCTTCGCCGCGCGCCTGCAGCAGGCCACGCCGCTGTCGCAGTTCTTCTTCGACGAACTCTCGCGCGAGGTCAACCTGGCCACGCTCGACGGCAAGGCGCGGCTGGCCGAGCGCGCGCGGCCGATGCTGGCGCAGATTCCCGATGGCGCGTTCGGCGACCTGATGCGCCAGCGCCTGGCCGAGATCACCGGCATCGGCGGCCCCGCGCCCGCCGCCGCGCAGCTGGCCAAGCCGCCGCCGCGCGCATCGGTACGGCCGACGCAAAAGCGCAGCCTGGTGCGCGAGGCGATCGTGCGCCTGCTGCACACGCCGGCGCTGGCGCTGGACCTGCCCCCGCCCTACCCGTTCGCCGGCCTGCGCCTGCCCGGCATCGAACTGATGATCGAACTGCTGGAGATCGTGCACACGCGCCCGGACATCTCCACCGGCGCCCTGCTCGAGCATTTCCACGAACGCGAGGAACTGCCCGCGCTGCAGAAACTGGCGGTGCAGGAGATTCCCGGCGAGACCGCCAGCTGGCGCCAGGAACTGCACGACGTGGTGGTACAGCTGGAACGGCAGACCCTGCAGCAGCGGCTGGAGGAACTGCAGGCCAAGCAGCGCGCGCAAGGTCTGGACGAGACCGACAAGTACGAACTGCGCGAGCTGCTGAGGCTGCGGCCCGGTGCGCGCTGACCTGATGCGTCTGCCAGCGACAAGGATGCGTGCCGTGCTGGCGCAACTTGCGCGTGTGGACAACCGGCACCAGGCGCGGCGCATTCGATCCGCAGCGCGCTCGCACGCGGCCCTCGCTGCCGACCGTGGTCTACGATGGTCCACAGACGGCGCAACCGCGTCCTGCGTTGCCGCCGGGATCGCGCGCCATCCGCACCACGGCGCAATTGCGCACGCAGTATCGCGATCGCGCTTCCCGTGCCGCCCCTGCCGACGGCACCCTTCGCCGAGATTCCACCGCCGATGAGCCTGCTGAAAAAACTCCGCATCGAACCGTTCACCCTGGCCCTGCTCGGCACCGTGCTGCTGGCCTCGCTGTTGCCGGTGCGCGGGCAGGCCGCGGCGATCATGGACGACGTCACCGACATCGCCATCGCCGCGTTGTTCTTCCTGCACGGCGCGCGCCTGTCGCGCGAGGCGATCGTCGCCGGCGCGCTGCACTGGCGCCTGCACCTGACCATTCTCGCCGCCACCTTCTTGCTGTTCCCGCTGCTGGGACTGCTGCTCAAGCCGCTGTCGCACTGGCTGCTGACCCCGGAGCTGTACATCGGCGTGCTGTTCCTGTGCGCGCTGCCGTCCACCGTGCAGTCGTCGATCGCGTTCACCTCGATGGCCGGCGGCAACGTGCCGGCGGCGGTGTGCAGCGCCTCGCTGTCGAGCCTGCTCGGGGTGTTCCTGACCCCGCTACTGATGGGCCTGCTCGCCGGCGCGCAGAGCGCGATGACCAACCCGCTGGAGGCGATGGGCAAGATCATGCTGCAGCTGCTGGTGCCGTTCGTGGCCGGCCACCTGCTACGGCCCTGGATCGGCGCCTGGGTCGAGCGGCGCCGCGCGGTGCTGCGCTACACCGACCAGGGGGTGATCCTGCTGGTGGTGTACACCGCCTTCAGCGCCGCGGTGATCGAGGGCCTGTGGCGCAAGACCCCGCTGCCGGCGCTGCTCGGCGTTGCGCTGGTCGCCGCGCTGCTGCTGGCGCTGGCGATGGGGCTGATCACCTTCGCCGCGCGGCGGCTGGGCTTCAGCCGCCGCGACGAAATCCCGATCGTGTTCTGCGGCTCGAAGAAGAGCCTGGCCACCGGCGTGCCGATGGCCAAGGTGCTGTTCGCCAGCGGCAGCCTGGGCGCGATCGTGTTGCCGGTGATGATCTATCACCAGATCCAGCTGATCGTCTGCGCCTTCGTCGCGCAGCGCTATGCGCGCGAGACGCAGACGGCGACACGGGACTAGCGACCCCGCGACAGCGATGGATCGGCGCTGCCTGTCCGAGCAGGCGCGGCCGCCGCCTGCGTGCATGCGCAGCACGCCGATCGAGGCGATCCGCTGTGGCGAAACCGGAACGCTGGGCGATGGCGGCCCCGCCACGCGCCGTCGTCAGTACCGTGTCGCAAGCGCGCGGCGGCTGCCGCCGCTGAATCGCGGGATATGCACATGCGCAACCGGCATGTCCGCCGGGTACCCGCGGCCCGATCGGCTAGGTAGAGTGCAAGATTGGCGCCATGGCCTGCACGGCATGCGCTGTTGCCGCCCCTCCCCTCTTCGCCCGGTGACCGACATATGCGCCGTATGCTCCGCCTTTCCGTCATGACGTCCGCCAGCCTTGCCGCGCTGCTGGCGCTGGGCGGCTGCGACAAGCCACCCGCTCCCGCCAAGCCGCAGGCCGCCGCGCCGGCCAAGGCGCCCGACAGCGCCGGCATCGCCTGGCGCGAGGGCGATGTCGACGACGCCTTCGCCGAAGCGCGCGAGCAGAACAAGCCGGTGCTGCTGTACTGGGGCGCGGCCTGGTGCCCGCCGTGCAACCGGCTCAAGGCCACGCTGTTCAAGGACCCCGCCTTCATCGCCCGCACCCGCGCCTTCGTCGCGGTGCATCTGGACGGCGATTCGGAAGGCGCGCAGGCCTGGGGCGAACGCTTCGGCATCAAGGGCTACCCCACCATCATCGTGCTGCGCCCGGATCGCAGCGAGGTCACCCGCCTGGCCGGCGACAGCGACACCGGGCGCCTGGCCGAGGCCTTGCGCGTGGCCGCGACCCGCACCACCACGTCGGCGCAGTTGCTGCAGAAGGCGCTGCACGCGCCGGCCACGCTCAGCGCCGACGATTGGACCCTGCTCGGCGAATACGGCTGGGCAGTGGATGCGAGCCAGCTGGTCAAGCCGGAGCAGGCCGCCGGCGTGCTCGCGCAGCTGGCCGCCGCCGCGCCGCAGCCGGCGCTGCAGCGCCGCTTCGCGCTGCTGGCGCTGGCCGCACGGGATCCGGACAAGGCCGGCACCACGGACGCCAAGCGCCGCGCCGCCGATCGCAGCCTACTGCAGGCGGTGCTGGCCGATCCGGCCGAGGTCCGCGCCAACCGCAGCACCCTGACCTACTCGGCGCGCGAACTGGTCCAGGCCGCGGCCGCCGATGCCGGCGAACGGGCCACGCTGTCCAACGCGCTGACCGGAGCGCTGGACAAGGTCTACGCCGACAGCAGCCTGCCGATCAGCGATCGCCTGGATACCGCGTACGCCGACATCCAGCTGGCGCGGCTGGCGCAGGGCCAGCCCGCCAACACCGGCGACGCGCCGCATCCGCCGCTGCCGGCCGCGGTGGTCGCCAAGGTGCAACAGCGCGTGCAGTGGGCCGAACAGGCGGCCAAGACCGACTACGAACGCCAGTCCACGATCAGCAATGCCGCCGGCCTGCTCGACGATGCCGGCGACAGCGCCGGCGCCGAACAACTGCTGCTGGCCGAGTTGGGGCGCAGCAAGACGCCGTACTACTACATGCCGGAACTGGCCGGCCTGGCCGAGGCGCGCGGCGACAAGCAGACCGCGCTGTACTGGCTGAAGAAGGCCTACGAGAGCGCCGAAGGCCCCGCCACCCGGGTGCAGTGGGGCGTGCTCTATGTCGATGGCCTGATCCGGCTGCAGCCGGACAACGCGGCCGCGATCGAGGCCACCGCCGGCCAGGTCATCGGCGAACTGGCCGGGCAGCCCGGCGGCTATCATCAGCGCACCAGGCAGCGCTTCGACACCCTGGCCAAGGCCCTGCAAGGCTGGAGCAAGGGCCATGACGGCAGCGCCGTGCTCGCACGCCTGCAGCACAAGATGCAGCAAAGCTGCGGCAGCCAGGACCGCGACAGCTGCCAGCACTGGCTGAGCTGAGCGCGCGGGTCATCGCGGCACGCGTCCGAGCTGGCGCGCGCGCCTGCCAGTCGGTGCGCGCCGCGCCGGGCGCCATCGAACGAAGGCATCGCATCATCGGATGCCGCTTCGGCCCGCACCGGCTGCGGCGGCAGCGCCCGCGCGCCGCGGTCGATCGGCGCGGCTCAGTCGGCGGCAGCGTCCGGCCACAGCGTCGCCACCACCTTCAGCCTGACCCGCGGCGGGCCGAGCGTGGAGGCCACGCGCCAGCCGTCCGGCGCGGGCTGCCGCTGCAGCGTATAGGGCACCCGCTCGCTGCCGCCGTGCGGATGCGGCATCAGTTGCCATGCCGCCGGCAGGGCCAGCGTGTCGGCGTATTCGAACAGCACCACGACCTCGCAACGCGCGGGGTCGTCGCAGCGCACCGCGCCGCGCTGCCAGCCGCGCACCGCGTGCAACACGTCCCAGCCCGGTTCGTCGTAGCCGCGCGGGGCCACGATGTAGCGCGCGAACGGCCAGGCCTGCAGCCGCCCGCCGTCCAGCTCGAAGGCCAAGTAGGCGTCGATCGCCTGTTCCGGCGTGTCCCACGCCAACGCCGGCAACGGCAGCGCCGCCAGCGTCAGCGCCAGCAGCCCGGCGTGGCGCAGCCGGCTCACGCGCTGGTCGGCGTCGGCATCGGCATCGTCAGTGCTGGCAGCAGCCAGTGATCGACCAGCAGGAACGCGAACAGCGCCATCAGGTACACGATCGAATAGCCGAACATGCGCATCGAGAACATCTCGTCCGGCGGGTCGAGCATGCGCCAGGCGTACCAGACGAACACCGCGTTCAGCACCAGCGCGCCGCCGAGGTAGAACACACCGCTCATGCCCACCGCCGCCGGCAGCAGCGTCGCCACCACCAGCAGCAGCGTGTACACCAGGATCTGCTTGCGCGTGTGCGCCACGCCGTGGGTGACCGGCAGCATCGGCACCGATGCCTTGGCGTAGTCGGCGCGGCGGAAGATCGCCAGCGCCCAGAAGTGCGGCGGCGTCCACACGAAGATGATCAGCACCAGCAGCGAGGCGTAGGCCCAGTCCCACTGCCCCTGCATGCCGGTGATCGCGGCCCAGCCCAGCAGCGGCGGCGCCGCGCCGGCCAGGCCGCCGATGACGATGTTCTGCGGCGTGGTGCGCTTGAGGAACACGGTGTAGATCACCGCGTAGCCGATCAGCGAGGCGAAGGTCAGCACCGCGGTGATGGTGTTGACCCAGATCACCAGGATCGCCATCGACAGCGCAGTCAGCGCCGTGGCGAACAGCAGCACCTGCCACGGCAGCACCTTGCCCACCACCAGCGGCCGCCACGAGGTGCGCGCCATCTGCGCGTCGATGCGCGCGTCCAGCAACTGGTTGATCGCCGCCGCGGCCGATGCCGCCAGCCAGATGCCGAAGAAGCCGATCAAGCCGGTGCGCACCTGCGCCCAGGTCGGCACGCCGGGAACCGCCAGGCACATGCCGACCAGTGCGGTGAACACGATCAGCGCCACCACCTTGGGCTTGGTCAGGTCCCAGTAGTCGCGCCAGTGGATGCCCTTCGCGCTCATTGCGGCGCCCGCAGCCGCGCCAGCAGCGACACCAGCACGAACAGCAGCGCCACCGCGCCGGCGTTGTGCAGCACCGCCACCGGCAGCGGCAGCGCCAGCTTGACGTTGAGGATGCCCAGGCTGACCTGCGCCACCAGCAGCAGCGCCAACGCTGCCGCCCAGCCGCGCATGCCCGGCGAGCGACTCAGCCGCCAACCCAGCCACAGCAGGTAGGCCGCCACCAGCAGCGCCATCATCCGGTGCGCCATCTGGATCGCGATGCGCGCCGCGCCGTCGAGCACGCCGCCTTCGTAGTCCACGCCGATGCCGCGCCATAGGGTGAAGCCTTCGCGGAAATCGTGCGGCGGCCACCACTGACTGACGCAGCGCGGGAAGTTGTCGGCCGACCAGCTGCCGCCGCCGCAGGCCAGCGCCGCGTAGTTGGCGCTGACCCAGCCGCCGAGCGCGATCTGCAGCGCCAGCAGCATCACGCCCAGGCGCAGCAGCCACTTCAGCCGCGACGCGTCGGCCAGGGTGATCGGCAGGTGGGTAGCGCGCCAGGCCATCCACACCAGCAGCGAGAACATCAGCAGGCCGCCGAGCAGATGCCCCATCACCACGATCGGCTTGAGCAGCAGGGTCACCGTCCACATGCCGAGCAGCGCCTGGAAGATCACCACCGCCAGGGTCAGCACCGCCGCGCGCGCCAGGTCGCTATTGGACCAACGCAGCGCCGCCAGCAACAGGATCGCTTCGCCGGCAGCGGCCAGCGCCATCGCCAGCGACGGCCAGCCGGACATGTACAGCGGGATCGACAACGCCACCAGCAGCGCGGCGCCGACGATCTGGGCGATGCCCAGGCGCCGCCGGCGCGCGGCCAGCAGCGACAGCACCAGCACTTCCACGCCCAGCGCCCCGGCCAGGAAGCGGTGCACCTGCTCGCGCCAGGCCTTGTGCGTCTCCAGCGGGCGGATCTTGCTGGCCGCATGCGTGTTGGCCTCGTCGCTGGTCTGCGGCCAGGTCACCCGGCCATAGCAGGTCGGCCAGTCCGGGCAGCTCATGCCCGCATCGGACAGGCGCACGAACGAACCGAACATGATCGTGCTGGCGGTGAACAGCGCCGCCAGCCAGGCCATGCGGTGGAAGTGCCGAAACAGCGCCGGTGGCGCGAACAGGTTCATAGAGGGACGGCTCACAGGAGTTTCAGCAGCTTCGCCAGGTCCGCGCGCAGCCCGGCCGGGTCGAAGCCCGGCGCGTAGCGCAGCACCACGAAGCCGTTCGGATCGATCACGTAGACCGGCACCCCGGCCGCATCGTGCACGCGCGGCAGACCGTCCAGCAACGCCGCGTCGGCACGCAGCACGCGCACCTGCGGCAGCGCGCGTACCGCTGGCGGCGGCGTGCCGATCCACAGGATCTGCACGTGGTCGGCGTCGTGGCCGAACAGCTGCCAGACCTTGTCCAGATCGCGCGCCAGCGCCTCGCAGGCGGTAGTGCAGTCGCGCGGCGGGGCCAGCGCGATGCGCCACAGCCGCTGCTGCGGCTGCCAGGCGTAGACGCTGCCGTCGTCGAGCCGCGGTTGCAGCGCGCGCAGGTCGGCCGGCGGCTTCAGCAACTCGCCGTGGTTGCGGCTACCGGGCGGTTGCCAGCCGGAAAAACGCAGCGCGCCGGCGACCAGCATCGAGCCGAAGAACAGGGCGAACAGCGCAATCAACGTCCAGCGGCCGCGCGCGGTCGCCTGGCGTGGAGCCGGGGGGGAAGCATTCATGCCGGGGATTTTCTCATGCGCGCGTGCTCAGCGCCCGCCTCGCCCCTTGCGCGCGCGCCAGCTGAGCAGGCCCGCGGTGATCAGCACGGCCAGCGCCAGGCCGAACCATTGCACCGCGTAACCCAAGTGGCGCTCGGGTGGCAGCGTGTTCGGCAGCATGTCCAGGTCGCGTGGGTAGCCCAGCGGCAGGGCCGGATCCAGGCGCAGCACCTGCGACAAAATGTCGCGGCGGCCGAGCGCCTGGCCGATCGCTGTCGGCTCGATGCGCATCGCCAGCCACAGTTGCGGCGCCGGTGCGGCGACCAGCGCCGGCCCCAGGGTCAGTCCGTGCGAAGGCGCCGGGCCGAGCAGGCCGACCAGCGTGTAGCGCCCTTGCAACGGCACCGGCTTCGGCAACGCGCGGTCGGCCGGCAGCGGCAGCCACCCCAGTTCGACCAACAGTGGCGCCGATGCGTCATCGGCGAGGAACGGCTGGTAGACCTTGACCCCGCTGCGGCCCTCGCGCAGCTGGTTGTCGAGCAGGATCTGCCCGGGCAGGAAACGGCCTGCGCCGTGCACCCAGGCCAGCTGTGTCGGCGACGCCATGCGCAGCGCAGCGGCCAAGGCCTGCGGACGGTCGCGGATGTGCGCGGCCTGCGCGAGCAGCGCCTGTTTCTCGTGCATGCGCAGCAATTGCCAGCGGCCCAGCGCGCAGAATCCCAGCGCCACCGCCAAGGCGATGCTCCAGCCCAGCCACAGCGGCATGCGCGCGCGCGCGGCGACACGCGAAGACGCGGCGAGGGTCATAATGCGGCGATACCGTGCACCGAGACGCCCATGAACGACTCGCTGAAAACCCTGCTGATCGTCGCGTTCCTGCTGGTCATTCTGTGGAACCTCGGCGCCGGCCTGTACTACCTGTTGGTGGACCGCGGCCAGAGCAAGCGCACGGTGAACGCACTGACCTGGCGCATCGGCCTATCGGTGTGCCTGATCCTGCTGGTGATCCTGGGCATCTACACCGGCGTGATCAAGCCGCATGGGCTAGGCCGCTGACGCGGCCTAGCCGGGAATGGAGAATCGGGAATAGGGAATCGCAAGAGCAGCGCCCTGCTTTGCCGAATCCCCAATCCCGAATCCCTAATCCCAGCCGTCAAAGTACATAGACGAACAGGAACAACGCCAGCCACACCACGTCGACGAAGTGCCAGTACCACGCCGCCGCTTCGAAGGCGAAGTGGTTGTCGCGGCTGAAATGGCCGCGCGCCGAGCGCAGCCACATCACCAGCAGCATGACCGTGCCCAGCAGCACGTGCACGCCGTGGAAGCCGGTGAGCATGAAGAAGGTCGAGCCGTAGATACCCGAGCCCAGGGTCAGGTTGAGCTCCTTGTAGGCGTGGATGTATTCCTCGGCCTGGAAGTACAGGAAGGCGCAGCCCAGCAGCACGGTCAGCCCCTGGAACACCAGCAGGCGCGTGCGATGGCCGGCTTTCAGCGCGTGATGGGCGATGGTCAGGGTCACGCCGGAGCTGAGCAGGATCAGCGTGTTGATCAGCGGCAGGCCCCACGCCGGGATGGTCTGGAACTGGCCGCCGATCGCGCCCGGGCCGTTGGTCGGCCAGGCCGCCGAATAGCCGTCCCACAGCAGCGCGTTGGTCATCACCCCGTCGCCGGAGCCGCCCAGCCACGGCAGGATGAAGGTGCGGGTGTAGAACAGCGCGCCGAAGAACGCGCCGAAGAACATCACTTCGGAAAAGATGAACCAGACCATGCCCATGCGGAACGACACGTCGACCTGGCGGTTGTAGTGGCCGGCGATCGATTCGCGGATCACGTCGCCGAACCACATGAACAAGGTCGCCACCAGCATCGCGATGCCGATGAAGAAGGTCCACTTGCCCCAGTCCGCGTCGTTGAGCCAACTGGCCACGCCGATCATGGTCACGAACATCGCGATCGAGCCGATGAACGGCCAGCGGCTGTGGCTGGGCACGTAATAGGCAGTGGCGTCGGTGCTGGGCTGGGCCATGGCGGGCGTTCCGGGTGAGGTCAAGGGGCCGCGCGCACGGAACCGGCCAGTTTCGGCGATCCCAGTTCCGCGCTCAGCGCATCGTTCTTGTAGAAGGTGTACGACAGGGTGATGGTGGTGATGTCGCCGGGCAGGTTCGGGTCGACGATGAAGCGCACCGGCATGTCGCGCTTCTCGCCGGCCTGCAGGGTCTGCGCGGTGAAGCAGAAGCACTCGGTCTTGGTGAAGTAGCCGGAGGCGCGCGCCGGCGCCACCGACGGCACCGCGCTGCCGACGATGGCGCGTTCGCCGTCGTTGTGCGCGTAGTACAACGCTTCGTTGAGTTCGCCGGGCACCACCTGCATGGTCAGCTGCTCGGGATGGAACGACCACGGCAGCTTGGAATTCACCCCGCCGTCGAACTCGACCTTGACCGTACGCTTGCCGAGCAGCGGCTTGCCCGCCTGCGGGCCTTCGCCCGGGCCGCGCTCCAGGCGCACGCCGAACACCTTTTCGCAGGCGATGCGGTACAGCGGCACCAGCGAGAAGGTCAGCACGAACACCGCCAGCGCCACGCCGACCAGCTTGAACAGCCCGGCGCTGCTGTGCACGCGCGGCGCCGGCGCGCTCATCGGCCGATCACCCCGGACAGGATGAAGCCGGCATAGATCAGCACCGCGACCGCGCCCACCACCAGCGCGGTGCGCACGGCGCGCTTGCGGCGCAGGGCCATTTCGTCGAGCGGCGTCTGCGCGGTCATCAGTGGCTGATGTCGTCGTGGGCCAGGTCGCCGGGCTTGAGCACCGGCGGCAGGGTGAAGGTATGCGCCGGTGCCGGCGACGGCACGGTCCATTCCAGGCCGCGCGCGCCTTCCCACGCCCGCGCCTCGGCGCGCGCGCCGTTGCGCAGCGACGCCAGCAGGATGCCGGCCATCAGGAACGGGGTGACGAACATGCCGAACGCGCCGATCGAGCTGACCAGGTTCCAGTCGGCGAACACCACGTTGTAGTCGGGAATGCGCCGCGGCATGCCGGCCAGGCCGAGGAAGTGCTGCGGGAAGAACAGCAGGTTGACGAACAGCATCGTCCACCAGAAGTGGAACTTGCCCCAGGCCTCGCTGTACATGCGCCCGGTCCATTTCGGCCACCAGTAATAGACCGCGGCGATCAGCCCGAACACCGCGCCGGTGACCAGCACGTAGTGGAAGTGCGCGACCACGAAATAGGTGTCGTGGTACTGGAAGTCGGCCGGCACGATCGCCAGCATCAGCCCGGAGAAGCCGCCGATGGTGAACAGGATGACGAACGACACCGCCCACAGCATCGGCGCCTCGAAGGTCAGCGAGCCCTGCCACATGGTGCTGACCCAGTTGAACACCTTCACCCCGGTGGGGATGGAGATCAGCATGGTGGCGAACATGAAGTAGATCTCGCCGCCCAGCGGCATGCCCACGGTGAACATGTGGTGCGCCCAGACGATGAAGCTCAGGAACGCGATCGCGGCGATCGCGTACACCATCGCCTGGTAGCCGAACAGCGGCTTGCGGCTGAAGGTCGGGATGATCTCGCTGACCACGCCGAACGCCGGCAGGATCATGATGTAGACCTCCGGGTGCCCGAAGAACCAGAAGATGTGCTGGTACATCACCGGGTCGCCGCCGCCGGCCGCATTGAAGAAGCTGGTGCCGAAGAACTTGTCGGTCAGCAGCATGGTCACCGCGCCGGCCAGCACCGGCATCACCGCGATCAGCAAAAACGCGGTGATCAGCCAGGCCCAGCAGAAGATCGGCATCTTCAGCAGGTCGATGCCGGGCGCGCGCATGTTCAGCACGGTGGCGATGATGTTGATCGCGCCCATGATCGAACTGATGCCCGCGACGTGGATCGCGAACACGCTGAAGGCAACGTTGTAGCCGCCCTGCAGCGACAGCGGCGGGTACAGGGTCCAGCCACCGGCCGGCGCGCCGCCGGGCAGGAAGAAGGTCAGCAGCAGCAGGGTGAAGGCCACCGGCAGCAGCCAGAACGACCAGTTGTTCATGCGCGGCAGGGCCATGTCCGGCGCGCCGATCTGCAGCGGGATCATCCAGTTGGCCAGGCCGACGAAGGCCGGCATCACCCCGCCGAAGATCATCACCAGCGCGTGCACGGTGGTCATCTGGTTGAAGAATTCGGGCTTGACGAACTGCAGGCCCGGTTGCGCCAGCTCCGCACGGATCACCACGCTCATCGCCGCGCCGACGATGAACATCGTGAAGCTGAAAAGCAGGTACAGCGTGCCGATGTCCTTGTGGTTGGTGGAGAAGAACCACCGTTCCACGAAGCTCTGCTGATGCCCGTGCTCGTCGTGGTGATCGACTGCGGAATGGGCCATGGCGGCTACCTCAAAAAAGAATGCAGGAGATCAGGCGGCTTGCACGGTCAGGTGCGAGCCGGAACGAAGACGGAGCAGCAGGGCCTGCGGCGGCGCGGCCGGCGCAGTGGCCTCGGGCGCGGACGCATCCGGAGCCGCCGGCGCGGCGGGCGCTTCGGCAGGTGCGGCAGCCGGCGCGGCCGGGGCCGCCGCCGGTGCCGGCTTGCGCGCCGCCAGCCACTTCTGGAAGTCCTGCTTGGACACCGCCTCGACCACGATCGGCATGAAGCCGTGGTCCTTGCCGCACAGTTCCGCACATTGGCCGCGATACACGCCAGGCGTGTCGATATCGGTCCAGGCTTCGTTGATGATCCCGGGGATGGCGTCCTGCTTCCAGCCCAGCGCCGGCACCCACCAGGCGTGGATCACGTCGTCGGAGGTGATCACGAACCGCACCTTGGTGTTCACCGGCAGCACCAGCCGGTTGTCCACGTCGAGCAGGTAGTGCGGATTGCTCTCCAGGCTCGGCACCTGGCCGCTCTGGCGCATGCGGTCGGAGTCGCGCGCCAGGCGGCTGGTGAAGGAGACGTTCTCGCCCAGGTATTCGTAGCGCCACATCCACTGGTAGCCGGTGACCTTGACCGTCAGCTCGGCGTCGCGGGTGTCGTACATGGCGATCAGCTTGGCCGTCGCCGGCCACGCCATCGCGATCAGGATCAGCACCGGGATCACCGTCCAGATCACCTCGGCCTTGGTGTTGTGGCTGAACTGCGCCGCGACCGCGCCCTTGGACTTGCGGAACTTGAACATCGCATAGCCCATCGCGCCGAACACCAGCACGCCGATGACCGCGCAGATCCACAGCGACAGCATGTTCGAATCGTAGGCATTGCGCGCGCTCTGGGTGACGCCGCGGCCCATGTTCAACTGCCAGGGTTTCGGATCGGCCGATTGTGCCCACGCCATGGGTGCGGCCAGCGCCGCCGCCAATGCCATCCCGCCCCTGACCGCCTGTTGCTTCCACATGCCGCATTGCTTCATTGCCTAGACCCCTTGGAGCGTCATCGGTTGCGGCCGGTCGCGGCCGCCAGCAAGCCTTCCAGGGTCTGCGCCAGCTCGCGGCGCTCGCCCGGGCCGAGAAACTCGCCGACCCGGACCTGCTTGCCGCTGCACGCCAGCACCACCCTGTCGTCGCCTTCGATCCGCAACCGCACCCAATGCGGGTGGGCGCGGAACGCCGGCGTTCCTGCATTCGTGCGGGTCACTTCCACGCAGCCCGGACCCACCCGGATGTCCTCTTCGCGATCGCCGCTGCGCCATGACCAGCGCAGCGCGAGCGCCACCACGATGCTGTGCAGCAAGGCGAACGCCGGCGCGAACACGTTGCCGGCCAACCACCCCAGCACCGCCACCGCCCACATCGCCCCGGCCAGCGCCGCGAACAACATCACGAATTGCCGGGCACTGAGCGCCCGCGGCGGCCGCAGCCGCAGCTGCGTACCCGCTCCCTCCGCAGAAAACGGACACATTTCGATCATGTCGAACCGCGCTTCCGAGCCGCCGCGCTGTCCCAGCCGCGAGCAACGATTCGATGGTAGCCCCGGGCCTGCGCGCCGGCAAGCGCGCGTTCATCATAAAAAATGCTGCATTGCAACCAAATTCTCTCCGCAGACGTTCAGCCATCGGTGCCCGGCGCCGGCAACTGGGCACCGCGCCGACGCGCTGCGCGAGCGGGCGCTGGCATAAAATGCGCGCATCTTCCCTGGTCCTCCCTGCATGAACGCTCTGTCTGGCGCCGGTTCCGCACCGGCGATGCCGTCCGCGTCTCCCTCGCCGTTGCTTGCCCCCGAACTGCCCCCCGCCTCCCACGCACTGCGCGCCGCGATCACCGCCGCGTGGCTGAAGGACGAGGCCGACCACGTGCGCGAACTGCTCGAGCAGGCGCGCCTGCCCGCCGCCGACCAGGCCAAGGTGCAGGCGCTGGCCGCCGACCTGGTCACCCGGGTGCGCGCCCGCGCCCAGAACCAGGGCGCGATCGAGGCCTTCATGCGCCAGTACGACCTGGGCAGCGAGGAAGGCGTGCTGCTGATGTGCGTGGCCGAGGCGCTGCTGCGCATCCCCGACCAGGAAACCGCCGACAAGCTGATCCGCGACAAGCTCGGCGACGCGGACTGGAAGAAGCACATGGGCGAAAGCGACTCGGTGCTGGTCAACGCCTCCACCTGGGGGCTGATGCTCACCGGCAAGCTGGTGCAGATCAACGACCTGACCCGCGCCGACGTGGCCGGCGCATTCAAGCGCCTGATCGGCCGCGTCGGCGAGCCGGTGATCCGCCTGGCGGTGCGCCAGGCGATGAAGATCATGGGCCACCAGTTCGTGATGGGCCGGACCATCGGCGAGGCGCTGTCGCGCTCCAAGAAAGGCGACAACGCGCACTACCGCTACTCGTTCGACATGCTCGGCGAAGGCGCGCTGACCATGAAGGACGCGCACCGCTACCTCGACGCCTACCGCCAGGCGATCCACGCGATCGGGCGCAGCGGTCCCAACGGCTCGTACCAGGGCAGCGACGTGTTCGCCGCGCCCAGCATCTCGATCAAGCTGTCCGCGCTGTACCCGCGCTACGAGCACGCCAAGCGCGCGCGAGTGATGGCCGAGCTGGTGCCGGGCGTGCTGGAACTGGCGCAGCTGGCCCGGTCCTACGGCATCGGCTACACGGTGGACGCCGAAGAGGCCGACCGCCTGGAGCTGTCGCTGGACATCATCGAAGCCACCTTCTCCGATCCGTCGCTGGACGGCTGGGAAGGCTACGGCCTGGCGGTGCAGGCGTACCAGAAGCGCACTCCGTACACGATCGACTTCCTCGCCGACCTGGCGCGCCGCGTCGGCCGCCGCATCCCGGTGCGCCTGGTCAAGGGCGCGTACTGGGACGCGGAGATCAAGCGCGCGCAGGTCGAAGGCCATCCCGGCTATCCGGTGTTCACCCGCAAGCAGAACACCGACGTGTCCTACCTGGCCTGCGCCAAGCGCATGTTCGCGCACAGCGACGCGCTGTACCCGATGTTCGCCACCCACAACGCGCAGACCATCGCCGCGGTGCGCGCCATCGCCGGCGGCAAGGATTACGAACACCAGAAGCTGCACGGCATGGGCGACGACCTGTATGCCGAGGTGATCCCCGCCGACCGCCTGGGCGTGCCGTGCCGCGTGTACGCGCCGGTCGGCTCGCACGAGGACCTGCTGCCGTACCTGGTGCGGCGCCTGCTCGAGAACGGCGCCAATTCCAGCTTCGTCAACCGCATCACCGACGAGGACGTGGCGATCGAGGACTTGATCCGCGATCCGGTCGAGGCCGTGTCCGCGTTCGCTTCCATCCCGCATCCGAAGATTCCGCTGCCGGCCGATCTGCTGCGCAGCCAGAACCACAACAGGAAGAATTCCATGGGCGCCAACCTCGCCAACGACAACGACCTGCGCGCGCTGGCCGACCAGCTCAACGCCGCGATCAAGCCCTGGCAGGCCGCGCCGCTGGTGCCGGGCGCGCTGAACGCCAGCGCGCCGCTGGACGTGACCAACCCCGCCGACCGCCGCCAAGTGGTGGGCCGCTGGCAACCGGCCGACGCCGCCACCGTGGAGAAGGCGCTGGCCAACGCGGTCGCCGCGCAGCCGGGCTGGAACCGCACCCCGGCCGCCAGCCGCGCCACCATCCTCGAGCACGCCGCCGACCTGCTGGAAGCGCGCATGCCCGAGTTCATCGCGCTGTGCGTCAAGGAAGCCGGCAAGACCCTGCCCGACGGCGTCGCCGAAGTGCGCGAAGCGGTGGATTTCCTGCGCTACTACGCCGGCCAGGCGCGCGCCCAGTTCGGCGCGCCCGAGCGCCTGCCCGGGCCGACCGGCGAGTCCAACGAACTGCAGTTGCACGGCCGCGGCGTGTTCGTGTGCATCAGCCCGTGGAATTTCCCGCTGGCGATCTTCCTCGGCCAGGTCGCCGCGGCGCTGGCCGCCGGCAACGCCGTCATCGCCAAGCCGGCCGAGCAGACCAACCTGGTCGGCCATGCCGCGGTGAAGCTGCTGCACGACGCCGGCGTGCCTGAGGCGGCGGTGCAGTTCCTGCCCGGCGACGGCGCCACCGTCGGCGCCGCGCTGACCCGCGATCCGCGCGTGGCCGGCGTCGCCTTCACCGGTTCGACCGAGACGGCGCGCGCGATCAACCGCGCGCTGGCCGCGCGCGACGCCGCGATCGGCGTGCTGATCGCCGAGACCGGCGGCCAGAACGCGTTCATCGCCGACTCCTCGTCGCTGCCCGAGGCGGTGGTCAAGGACGCGATCTCCAGCGCCTTCATCTCCGCCGGCCAGCGCTGCTCGGCCGCGCGCGTGCTGTTCGTGCAGGACGACATCGCCGACAAGGTGATGACCATGCTCGCCGGCGCGATGGCCGAACTGAAGATCGGCGACCCGGGCCTGCTGTCCACCGACGTCGGCCCGGTGATCGATGCCGACGCGCTGAAGATTCTTACCGACCACGCCGCGCGCATGGACCGCGAAGCGCGCCTGATCGCGGTGGCCGCCAGCGACGACGGCACCGCCCACGGCAGCTTCTTCGCCCCGCGCGCCTACGAACTGCAGTCGCTGGCGCAACTGCAGCGCGAGATCTTCGGCCCGGTGCTGCACGTGATCCGCTGGAAGGCCGACCAGCTCGATGCGGTGATCGAGCAGATCAACGCCACCGGCTTCGGCCTGACCCTGGGCGTGCATTCGCGCATCGACGAGACCATCGAGCGCATCGCCGCACGCGTGCAGGTCGGCAACGTCTACGTCAACCGCAACCAGATTGGCGCGGTGGTCGGCGTGCAGCCGTTCGGCGGCCAGGGCCTGTCCGGCACCGGCCCCAAGGCCGGCGGCCCGCACTACCTGCTGCGCTTCGCCACCGAGAAGGTGGTGACGGTCAACACCACCGCGGCCGGCGGCAATGCGTCGTTGCTGACGCTGGGCGACTGATCGGCGAAATAGTTCGCCGGCACCTCTGTAGGAGCGGCTTCAGCCGCGACAGGCACCCTCCGGTGAGGCCATGTCGCGGCTGAAGCCGCTCCTACAAAAAAATCACACAAGAACTCGGCACATGCGGCAACGGATCCATCTCCGTCGCCGCGCACTCGCGCCAATTAGCCATGCCAATGCATCGGCCCCTGGCACAGGCACTGGCCGTCGTCGCTGAGATGCCCGAACAGGCCTTCCAGCAAGTCGTGCGACGGCGTCCATTCGCCGATCGCCGGATGGATCAGCATCGCCTTGCGCGCGGTCAGGCGGCTGCCCGACAGCACCGCCTCGATCGCCGCGCGCTCGTAGGCCTTCACTGCACGGATCAGGCCATGCACCGCATCCGGCAGCGGCGCGGTCGGGCACGGCACGATGCGGTCGCGGTCGATGTGCGAGGAAATCTCCACGATGTCGTCGTCGGGCAGATCGGCGATCGCGCCCTGGTTGCGCACGTTGACCACGATCTTGGCCGGCACTGCGCCGGTCAGCGCGCTCATCACGTCGATGGCGATGCGGTGATAGCCGGTGCTGACCCGGAACGGATCGGCCTGCAGGCTGACCCCGGCATCGAACGCCGAACCGGCTTCGGCCTCGAGCTTCATGTACGAGCCCGAGCGCTGGTTCAGATACGCCGCGTACGCCTGCACCGCGCCGTGGCCGTCGCCGGCCTGCAGGCGGCTGCCGAGCGTGGCGATCAAGGCGTGGTTCAAGGTCTCGATCTCGGCGCCGCGGCTGCCGCCCTGGGTGCGCTGGTTGGCCAGCGCGCGGCGCCGCTCGTAGTAGAAGAACAGGTATTCGGTCGGGATCAGCCGCAACTCGCGGATCATGTCGAAGTCGAACAGCGGCGCCAGGTACAGCTGGCGCAGCAGTGCGTCGTCCTGCAGCAGCCGGTCGATGACCTCTTCGCCGTGCAGGCGCACGCCGCGTACCCAACCCAGATGGTTGAGGCCGACGTAATCGCATTCCACCGCGGCGTGGTGCGCGCCCAGCGCATGCGCGATGTTGTGGAACAGTTCGGTCGGGGTATCGCAGATGCCGACGATCTTGGCGCGGGTATGCGTGGTCACGGCCTGGGTGATCAGCCCGGCCGGATTGGTGAAGTTGACCAGCCACGCATCCGGGCTCAACTGCTCCACCAGCCGCGCCTGCGCGATCGACACCGGCACCGTGCGCAAGGCCATGGCCACGCCGGCCGGGCCCGTGGTCTCCTGCCCCGGATAGCCCTGATCGATGCTCACCCGCTCGTCGGCGGCGCGCTGCGCGATGCCGCCGATGCGGATGCTGTTGAGCACGAAGTCCGCGCCTTCGATCGCATCCTCCAGCGAATCGGCGGCGCGCAGGCGCAAGTCGCCGCCGAACTCGGTCACCACCGCGCGGCCCATCGCCACCATCAACTGCACGCGCTCCGGGTCCGGGTCGTACAGCACCATCTCCTCCACGCCCAGTGCCGCGGCCGCCTCGTTGACCCCATACACGACCAGTGGCGAGCGCACCCCGCCGCCGCCGATCAAGGCGATCTTACGATTCGTTGCTGTCATTGAAGTTCCTCAGTTGGTCGAAATCGGGGAGGCCGTCCAGCGCGCCGAGCGCGGCGCAGCAGGACGCGCCGCAGAAGCAGGCGCGGCGCAGGCAGTCGTCGAGTCCTGCGCCGTCGAGCAGCGCATCGATGAAGCCCGCATCGAAGGCGTCGCCGGCGCCGGTGGTGTCGCGCACCTGCACCGCGGGCGCGGCCACGCGGCGCGCGCCGGCCGCATCGACCACCATCGCGCCGGCGCCGCCGAGCTTGATCGCCGCATGGCGCAAGCCCAGCGTCTGCGCCCACTGGCGGCATGCCTCGGCGCCGTCGCCGCAGCCGAGCAGCGCGGCCTCTTTCTGGTTCGGCAGGAAATAATCCACCTCGCGGCAAGTGGCGAGGTTGTGCGACGCGGCCAGCCAGTCCGGGCTGAAGCCCACGTCCAGCGAGGTCGTGCAGCCGGCCGCGGCCAGCGCCGGCAGCAGCGTCTGCGCCAGCGCGCGCGACAGCGGCATCGCGAAATGCACGTGGCGCGCCGCGCACAGTTCGTCCAGCACCTCGGCGCGTGCGAGCAGCGCATCGAGCTGCGCGTTGGCGCCCAGGTAGGTGAAGAACGCACGGTCGTCGGGCATCGACACGCTGACCGTGATCCCGGTGCCGGCCGGGTCGCTGCGCAAGCCGTCGCTGCGCACCTGGAACTGGCCCAGGCGCTGCGCGAACCAGGGCCGGTCGCTCTCGCCGATCAGGCCGATCAGCCGCGTGCTGCGCCCCAACCGCGCCAGCCCGCAGGCGGTGTTGACGGTACCGCCGCCGAGCTCGCGCAGATAGGCGCTGGCCAGGGCTTCCTCGCCCGGCTGCGGCCAGCGCTGGAAACCGCTGAGGATGTGATCGGCATAGATCTCGCCGACCACCGCGACGTCGCACGCGCTCATCGCGCTGTCCAAGGCCATGTGCCCTGCCTCCTGGCTTGAATCAAGAACAGCGCCGTGCCCACTCCCAGCGCCACCACCGCCGCGAGCAGGTGGCGGCCCTGGCTGGTGGCCAGGATGTACAGCCAGCCGGCCACGCTCACCCATAGCGGCCACGGATACAACGGCATCGAGAACGCATCGCGCGGACGCTGCGCGCGCCGCCGCAGCAGCACCACCGCCAGACACTGCGCCATGAACTGGAACATGATCTGGATGACCATCAGCGTGGCGATCAAATCGTCCAGCGACAGCAGGCAGGCCAGCGCCGAGGTCGCGCCGACGAACAGCAGCGACACGGTCGGGAAACGGCCGCGCGGATGCAACCGCGCGAACACCCGGAAGAACTGCCCGTCGGCCGCCGCCGCGTACGGCACCCGCGAATAGCCCAGCAATACCACCAGCGCCGAGCCCCAGCTGGCCAGCATGATCAGCGCGACCGCGATGGTGCTGCCGACATGCCCGTAGATCGCCTGCATGAAGTCGGCCACCACCGCCTTGGACTGCGCCGCCTGCTGCCACGGCAGCACGCCTAGGATGGCCACGTTCAAGCCCAGGTACAGCGCCGCCACGATCGGGATCGAACACAGCACCGCCAGCGGAATGTTGCGCCGCGGCTGGCGGATCTCGCCGCCGAGCATGCACACGTTGTTGTAGCCGCCGTAGTCGTACACCGCGATCAGCGCCACCGCACCGAAGCCGAGCCAGAAGCCGTGCGGCGAGACCGCACCGGCATGCAGGAAACGCTGCGCGATCGCCATGTCGAAATGCAGCAGGCCGCTGGCCACGATCCACACCACCGCCGCCACCACCGCGGCGGTGACCAGCAGCGACAGCACCTGCACCGAGCGCACTTCGCGGTACAGCAAGGCGGTGTTGAACAGGCACAGCGCCGCGGCGATCGCGGTCAGCTGCCATGGCGCCAGGCCCGGCGCCAGAAACGCCAGATACTGGGTGAAGCCGACCGCCGCCGCACCGATCGACAACGGCGCGGTCAGCAGCGTCTGCCACAGGTAGAGAAAACCGAACAGGCTGCCCAGGCGGTCGCGGCCATAGGCCTCGCGCAGGTAGTGGTACGGCCCGCCGGATTTGGGAATCGCCGAACCCAGTTCGGCCCAGACCAGGCCGTCGCACAGACACAGCAGCGCGCCGGCCACCCAGCCCAGCAGCACCATCGGTCCGGCCAGCGCCGACAACGCCAACGGGATGGTGATGAACGGGCCGATGCCGACCATGTTCAGCAGGTTCGCGGACAGCCCGCCCCAGAATCCGATCGCGCGCGGCGGCGCGTGCTCGGCATCGTGGCGCGTCGCATCGGGCGTGGTCAGCAGCATGCGGACTCCCTTGTCGCCGGCGCGACGCAATGGGTGGGATGGAGACGGTCGGTGTGTATGCGGCGCAGGCTCATGCGCGCGCTCCTTGCAACGCATTCGCGCAATGGATCGCGGCAGCGCGGGTGCGGTGCAGATCGAACACCAGCACCTCGTTGCGGCCTGGCCGCAGCCACGGCCCCGGGCAATACAGGCCTTGCTGCGGCCCGATGCGCCAGTAACGGCCGAGCAACTGGCCGTTGACCCACAGATAGCCCTTGTCCCACTCGCGCATGTCCAGGTAGACGTCGCCGGGCGACTCGACCACGATCTCCGCACGGAAGAACAGCCCCGGCCGCGACGACGCCGCGCGCAGCGGCTGCAGCGCTTTGATCCAGGCGTCGTCCAGCGCGATCGGATACGCCTGCCAGTCCTGCAGCGGCGCGCCTTGCAACTGCACCTCGCCGAGCAGGCCCTTGGCATCGCCCAGCGCCGGACCGAAGTTCACATGGCCGAAGCTGTCGACCAGGATCTCCAGCGTGCGCTCGGCCTGCTGCGCCCGTGGCAGCGCCAGCTGCGGCGAAGAGTGCAATGCGTGGTGCCGCACCCGCGACACGTGCCCCGCTTCCTCGCCATCCACCTGCACCACCGCGTAGTCGTGCACGCCGTCCACGCGCAACTGTGCGCCGGGACCGATGCGGCGGCGATACAGCACCAGTCCCTGGTCCTGGCCGAACAGGAGTTCGTTGCCGGTCGGCGCCACGGTCGCGACCGGCGCCGCGGGCAGGTTGTCCCACAAGGACGCATAGGGCAGCGCCAGCGTCGGCGCGAACGTCGTGCGCGGCGGCGGCGCCGGCGGCAGCGGCAAGCGCTGCGGCACAGACGCGGCGATCGCGTCGCGCATCGCGAAATACGCCGGCGTCGCCGCGCCGCGCTCGTCGATCGGCGCGCCGTAGTCGTAACTGGTCAACGCCGGCTGGAAGTTGGAGCCGTCGTCGTCGGCATTGGCACCGGCGCTCAGGCCGAAGTTGCTGCCGCCATGCACCACGTACAGGTTGAACGAATGCCCGTGCGCCAGCAGCCGGCGCAGCGTCGGCAGGTAGTCGCGCCGCGCGAAATCGGCCTCGCCCCAGTGCGTCAGCCAGCCCGGATAGCCCTCGGCCACCCACACCGGCGCATCGCCGGCGAAGGCGCGGCCGTGCTGCAGGTCGGCCAGGTCGGCACCGTCCAGGCCCAGCGCCGCGCCGGGCAGGTACGCCTTGCGCCGGCGCAGGTCCTTCATGCCGTCGGCGACCGCGAACGGCCCGTCGATGCCGTGTTCCTGCCACAGCGCACGCAGCGCCTGCAGGTAACCGACGTCGTCGCCGAACATCGAATACTCATTCTCGACCTGCAGCATCAGCACCGGCCCGCCGGCCGCCGCCATCAGCGGCGCGATGCGCGGCGCCACCGCGGCGATGTAGCGCCGCACCGCCGCCATGTAGCGCGCATCGCCGGCATCGCGCAGGCGCATGCCGGGCTCGCGCAACAGATAGGCGGGCAGGCCGCCGAGCGTCCACTCGGCGCAGACATAAGGCCCGGGCCGCAGATAGACCCACATGCCTTCCTGCGCGCACAGGCGGATGAAGGCGACGAAATCGCGGCGATCAGTGTCCAGGTCGAACACGCCCGGTTCGGCTTCCAATGCGTTCCACATCAGGTACAGCGCGATGGTATTCAGGCCCATCGCCTTGGCCATGCGGATCCGGTGCAGCCAGTACTCGCGCGGAATGCGCAGCGGATGCATCTCGCCGCTGCGGATCTGCCACGGCTGGCCGTCGAGCGCGAACTGCCCTTGCGCAAAACCGAACGTGTGCGGACGCCCATCCGCCTCGGGCGCGGCAACCGTGGCGATCGCAGCCGCTGGCGCGGCCGCCATCCCGAATGGCGCGAGCACGCTGAGCAGGCAAAAATTGCGACGTTTCATCGAGGTCTCCGAAGGCGGCGTGCGCAAGGGGGCGGCGCAAACGCGCACCGCCCCGATCCTGCGGAGAGCGGGCTAGAACGCGTACTTGGCGGTCAGCAACGTGGTCATGCCGGCATCGACGATGTCCGAGACCGCCAGATCGCTGCGGCCCACATGCGCCCAGTAGCTGTACTCCTTGGTCAGGTTGGAGATCGACAGATCCAGGCTCAGGCCGTTGTCGAAGTGGTAGCCGGCATGCAGGTCCACGCGCCGGGTCGGGCGCGCCCACAGGTCGTCCCAGGTCGCGCCCTGGTGCAGATAGTCGTAACCGAGCAGGTAGGAACTGCTGAAGTGGTAGCTCAGGTTCACCGAGAAACGCTCGCGTTCGTAGAACAGCTCGACGTTGGCCATGGCATTGGGCGCCGACTGCATGTGCTCGTTCTCGAAGCCGTCCATGCCCAGGTCGGCACGCGCATGCTGGCGGGTGGCGTTGAAGCTCACGCCCAGGCCGTTCAGCGGTTCGGGCAGGTCCTGGAAGCGCTGGCGCGCGCTGACCTCCAGGCCGTAGACGCGGCCGTCGCCGCCGTTGGTCGGCATCGAATACAACACCGTGCCGCTGCCGCTGGAACCAGGGTTGGCCTGGCCGGAGCCAGCGTCGTAGATGTAGTTGCGCAGGCGCTTGTAGAAGCCGGCGACCGAGAAGAAGCCGCCGTGCTCGGTGGACCATTCCCCGGACAGGTCCAGGTTGGTGGATTCGATCGGCTTCAGGTCCGGGTTGCCCTGGGTGATGGTGGTGACGGCGGGGACGCTGTTGGAGATGCTGATGTTGGATCCGCCGCCCAACTGCACGAACGCGGGCCGGGTATAGCTGGTCCACAGCGAGGCGCGGTAGGCGGTGCGCGCGTCGGGACGCCAGGTCAGGAACACGCTCGGCAACGGTTCGTCGTAGGCGGTGTGGTTACTGTCGAAATAACCGACTGTTTCGTTGCCATCGGCATCGGACGGCGTCACCCAGAACGTGTTGTGGATGCTGCTGTGCTCGAAGCGCACGCCCGGCACGATTTCCAGGTTGCCGAGCGAGAAGGTCGCCATCGCATAGGCCGCGGCGACCGCCTCGGTGCCGCGCATCGTGTTGCAGTTCCAGTTGTTGACGTAATACGCCTTGCCGCAGCTGTCCAGGTCGTCGTCGCGCAGATGGCTGTAGATGACGTTGCTGACCGCAGTCTCGCTGACCTTGGGCGTGACCCAGGGATACTTGCCGGGGAAGATCGCGCTGTAGTTGCCGTTGAAGATGCCCAGATCGCCGAGCGTGCTGGTGTCGTCGACGCCGCCGGTCCACCAGTCGCGGTTGCTGAAATTGCGCGAGCTCTTGCTGTACTTCACTCCGAACTGCAGCGCCGACAGCGCGCCGTCCTCGAAATCGTAGCGCACGTCGAACTTGGCGCCGCCCTTCTTCTGCCCGGAATAGATCTTGGTCAGTTCGCCGTAGCTGCTGGCGTACAGCGACGGGATATTGTTGACCTGCGCCAGCAACGCCGGGGTCAGTTGCGGATACGGGAAGGCGCCGCTGCCGTAGCTGACCAGGCTGCTGCCGGAGTAGGCGTAGTTGGTCTGCGAGAACTTGTCCTCGCGGCCGTCGATCTCGACGTGATCCGGACGGTCGTTGTCGCCAAAGCTGTAGAACAGGTTCGGCATGAAGGTCCAGCCGCCGGAGGTCTTGCGCGCGCCGATCTGGAACGTCGCCAGGTCGGCGATTTCCGGATTGGTCTCGTACCAGAAGCGCGAGGCGATGCGGCCGATGTTGGGCGTGTAAACGCCTGCGGTCGCGCTCGGTACGTAGGTCACGTCCTGCGGCAGCAACTGCACGAAGGTGGTGCCCTGGTCGGTCTTGGCGTAGGCATAGGTAGCGCGCGCATACAGCGACAGGCTGTCGTCGACCTGCCAGTCGAACGAGGCGTTGCCGCCATAGCGGCGTTCCCAGCCGGCGACCACGCCGACGTTCATGCCGGTGCTGGTCAGGTTGTGCTGCGGATCGTAGCCGGCGGCGTTGCCGCCGTCGGCATCGGCATGCAGGAACGCCCACGAGTGATCGTTGAGCGCGCTGGTCGCCGCGGCCACCTCGCTGTTGGTCGAGGTGCGGTAGTCGTAGTAGGCGCTGGCGTAAAAACCGAACTGCTGTTCGTCGCCGAACTTGTGCTGGAACTCGCCGGCCAGGCCGCCGCCCAGGCCGTCGCCGCCGTAATCGCGCGCGCGGCTCTCCAGGCGACCACTGCCGGTCACGCTGCCGCTGGTGGTCTGCTTGTAGTCGAACGCGGTGGGCGTGCGGAAGTCGATGGTGCCGCCGATCGCGTCGCCGTCCATGTCGGCAGTGGAGGTCTTGTTGACCACGATGGTCTGCAATCCCGACGGCGGCAGCAGGCTGAGCTGCACGCTGCGGCTGTACGGCATGCCCTGCGCGACGGTGACCCCGTCGATCAGGTTGACGTTGTACTCCGACGGCAGGCCGCGCACCGAGGCGAACATGCCCTCGCCGCGCGCCGCGCCATCCACGCCGCCGAAATAGCCCGAGCCGGTGGTGGTGATGTTGATGCCCGAGATCAGCCCCAGTGCCTCGGCGACGTTGTGCACCGCGGTGTGCTGCAGGTCGTTGGCGGACAGCACGTCCACCGTGTTCACGGCATTCATCTTCAGGTTGCTGGCGTCGTAGCGATTGGCGACGACGGTGATGTTCTTCAGCTGCTTGACCTCGTCCAGCGCGACACTGAGCGCGGTGGTCCCGCTGTCGCTCACTTCGAAGCTGGTCTGCGCCGCGCTGAAACCCGGGTAGCTCGACTCCAGCGCGTATTGCCCTGCCGGCACGTCGGCGATGACGAAATGCCCATTGGCATCGGTGACCGCGCCATACGCGGTCCCGGCGATGCCGACCCGCGCGTTCGCGGCAGGTTTGCCGCTGCCTTGCACGCTGACCTGGCCGGTCACCGTTCCCGCCACCGCCGTCAATGCGGCGCTCGCCCCCAGCACCGCCAGAATCGCCTCAACCAGAATCTTGCCGTTCGAACGCTTGCCACTGCACATGATGCTTCCCCTCGCCAAAAGTGCCATGCACCGGGCGCGACGCATGTCGGCAACCCGGATGTCGTTGGTACCGACCGGACGCACGGCGAATGCATGGCGCGCACGCTGCGACGCTGCGCGCATAAACGGGCGCGCACGGGCAACGGGACACGGGAAACAAACGCGAGTGCGTCGGTCAGATCAGACCGCGATGCACGATTAGCGTCGAGGCGGCGAGTAGCCGGCGACGCACTTGTCGCGTGAGCGCAGGGCACTCAGCTTGTGGCGAACGGTCATGCCGGCACGCCTTGGGAAACGCGCACGGCAGCCAGTGCCGAAGGCGCAGTACAGGAAAAGCGCGGCGTTGCAGCGCAGGACGAAGGGGTCGATTCGCGGTAGTGCATTGCCAACCTCTCCCATTCGTCGACCGCAGGCCAGATGGCGACGGCATGACTGCCGTGGCCGCATGCCGATGTCACATCCCCATCGGCTTCACAAACCTTCTACGCCAGGGTGGGATGGCTGTCAAGCATTCGCGGCGGTATGCGCGAAGCCGCATCCGCAGCAGGGAAACGCGCATAAAAAAAGCCCCGCCGAAGCGGGGCTCTCCTTGCGCGCGGCCTGCGCCGCGACACTGTCGCGCAAGCGATCGATCAGAACTTGTAGTTGACCGACGCCGCCAGCACGTTGCCGCTCACGTCGTAGCTGCCGATGAGCGTGTTGCCGGTCGCGGTGGTCGAGTTGATGCTCGGGTCGCTGGTGAACAGGTGGGTATAGCCGAAGCTGTACTCGGCCTGCTCGGACGGACGCCAGCTCAAACCCAGCGAGACCCACTTGCGGCTCGCGTCGGGCACGCGCACGTCGCGGTGCTCGTTGCTGGTCGGGGTTTCGTCGTAGGCCAGGCCGCCACGCAGGGTCAGCGTGTCGCTCATGCGGTAGTCGGCACCGATCGAGACGAAGGTGGTGTCGTTGTAGGCGAAGTTCAGCACGCTGTTCGGCTGGTTGTTCGCGAAGTCCACCGTCACCTGGTCGAACTTGCTCCAGGCGGTGCGGCTGACGTCGGCCATCACCGTCCACTGCTCGTTGATGTTGTGGGTGAAGCTGGCGGTCGCGCTGGCCGGCAGCGTGACCGTGGCGCGGCCCTTGGTGTCGACGAAGGTGCCCGGCGCGGCGACGGCCAGCACGGTGGCGGCGTTGGCCGGGGTGGTGAAGTCGGCGGTGCCGTCGGTGATCTTGTGCTCGACCTTCGAGCGGTAGCTGAAACCGATGTGGGTGTTCTCGTCGATGCTGAACAGGCCGCCCAGGGTGTAGCCGAAATCGGTGCTGTCGCCCTTGATGCGCGAGTAGCCATCGGCGCTGCCCGGCGCGAAGCCCGGCACGCGGCGCGCGGCCAGCACGCTGCCCAGATCGATCGCGTTGGACAGGTCGATGTCCAGGCGCTCGGCGAACACCGACGCGCCGAACGACACGTACGGGTTCACGTCGTAGGAGAAGGCGAGGTTGAGGTCGATCGCCTGCAGCTCGGTCTTGACGCCGTTGTAGCGGCCGACCCAGTCGCGGTCGTATTCGGTCTTGAAGCCGTACGGCACGGTCAGCGAGGTGCCGAAGTGCATGTTGTTGTTTTCGCCGAACGGCAGGTGGAAGTACACCGCCGGGACCGGCGCGATCGTGCCGGCATCGCCGCCGTTGCCGCCGGAGATCGCCGAGCCGGTGGCGTAGGTGCCGGTGCCGTCGTACTTGGCCGCGAACTGGATCGCGCTGACGTCGGCCTGGAACACCTTGCCGTCGAGCTGGCGCATGCCGGCCGGGTTGTTGGCGATGATCGAGGCGTCGCCGGGGGCGCTGCCGGAGCCGGCGAAGGCGCGGCCCAGGCCCTTGGCGCTGTTTTCCTTGAGCTGGAATGCGGCGCCGTGCGCCTGACCGATGGTCAGGGCGCCGACGATGCCGACGGCCAGGGCGGTGAAGCGGACGAACTGGGTTGCGTTTTGCATGGCTTGTTACTCTCCGGAAGACGAAAATGTCTGTGTTCGCGTCTGCGCATCCCAGCTGAGCAAGCCGGAAATGCGCGCCGGAGTCCCCTCCCGACATACGACGCCGTATGCAGTATACCCCGCTGCGTTAACCGAACAATAACAATACCGCCCGTTCAGTTTTGCCCAGAGTAGGCGTGCGTTCAGCCGGAGGGAGCCGGTATCGTTACGGGCCACGTTCCCCGGTACTGGCATGTTCGTCTCCATTCCCTCCCGCGACCGGACCACGCTGCGCTGGGCCACACCGTTGCTGTTCGCGGCGATGTGGCTGGCGTTCCTGTGGTCGATCAGCCGCCCCAACCAGGCCCGCGCCACGCTGTGGCTGGACTGGGGCGCGCTGTCGGCCGGCGTCGCCAGCCCGCGCGACTGGCTGGCGACGGTGCAGGACGGCAGCGTGCTGCGGCTGTTCACCGCCCTGTTCCTGCATGCGGACTGGTCGCACCTGCTCGGTAACCTGGTGTTCCTGCTGATCTTCGGCCTGCCCGCCGAGCGCGTGCTCGGGCCGTGGCGCTTCCTGCTGCTGTTCCTGGGCGGCGGCGCCCTCTCCAACCTGGCTGCGGTGTTCGCGATCGGCACCCCGGACCGGGTCATCATCGGCGCCAGCGGCGCGGTCTCGGCGCTGATCGGCACCTACCTGGCGCTGTTCCCGCGCGCCAAGCTCGGCGTGGTGCTGCCGCTGGGACTGTTCCTGGAATTCGTGCGTGCGCCGGCCTCGCTGCTGATCGGCACCTGGGCGGCGCTGCAGGTGGTGTTCGCCTACATCGGCCCGGCGTTCGGCATGGTCGCCTGGTCCGCGCACCTGACCGGCTTCACCCTCGGCATGGGGTACGGGCTGTACGTGCGCGCGGCGATCGCGCGGCGCCTGCGCAAGCGCAAGGGCTTTTGATCGGCCACGCCGCGGCGCGGGCGCGCTCTATACTTCGCGCATGGCCAAGTCCCTGTACAAAGTGACGTTCCTCAACCACGGCAAGGTGTACGAGTTGTACGCGCAGCACGTGGGCAGCAGTCACCTGTGGGGCTTCAGCGAGATCGGCGGGCTGGTGTTCGACCTGCACGACGGCCTGGTGGTCGATCCCACCGAAGAACGCCTGCGCGAGGAATTCGGCGACACCAAGATGCTGCACCTGCCGATGCAGAGCATCGTGCGTATCGAGGAAGTGGAAAAGAAAGGCCAGTCCGCGATCCGCGACGCGGCCACCGGCGAAAAGGTGATCACCCCGTTCCCGATGCCGGGCAAACCGCGCTGAGCGCATGCGGGTGAGAGTGCCGGTCAGCGCCGCGCCGCTATCGGCGCCCAGTGATTTTGTAGGAGCGGCTTCAGCCGCGACCGGACGTTACCGGTAACGCCCGGTCGCGGCTGAAGCCGCTCCTACAGTGGACAGCGTCCGGATCGAACTGCGCGGCGTGGTGCGACCGCCGCCGCCGCGTCAGTCGCCCGAAGGCGGCGTCGGCGTGTCGGTCTTGGGCGGATCGGCCTTCGGCGTCTCTGCGGCCGGCACATCGGCCTTGGGCACTTCGGTCTTCGGTGCCACGCTCTTGGGCGCGAGCGTCGCCGGCTTCGCCGCAGTCGGCGCAGCCGCCTTCGGCTTCGCCTTGGCCTGCTTGGCCGCGGTGGCCCTGGCCACCGAGCCGGGCTGCTTCAGTTCGGCCAGCGCCTGCGCGATCGGCGCGTCGCCGGGCAGCACGTCGCCGGCGCTATAGCCCTCGGCGCCTTCGTCGTCGCCGTGCAGGTGGCCGGGCAGCGTCGCTTCGCTGTAGTCGGCCAGCACCGCCGGCTTGTCCGCGTCCTGCTTGCTCTCTTCCGGACGCAGCACCACCTCCGGCACGATGCCGCTGGCCTGGATCGATTTGCCGCTGGGCGTGTAGTAGCGCGCCGTGGTCAGCTTGACCGAATCGCCGTTGTCCAGCGGCAGCACGGTCTGCACCGAGCCCTTGCCGAAGGTGCGACTGCCGACAATGCGCGCGCGCTTGTTGTCGCGCAGCGCACCGGCCAGCACTTCCGAGGCGCTGGCCGATCCGGCATCGACCAGCGCGACCATCGGCGCGCCGTTGAGCAGGTCGCCGGGCGTGGCGTCGAACTTGGAATCGCTGACCGAGATGCGCCCGCGCGTGGTCACGATGGTGCCCTTGTCGAGCAGGTCGTCGGCCACCTGCACCGCCGCGGTCAACAGGCCGCCGGGATTGCTGCGCAGGTCCAGCACCAGGCCGCGCAGCTTGCCGCCGGACTGCGCCTGCAACTGCTGCAGCTGCTTGTGGAAGTCCGCGCCGGTATCGGCCTGGAACGTGCTGATACGGATGTAGCCGTAACCCGGCTCGAGCATGCGGCTACGCACGCTGGCCACGCGGATGGTCTGCCGGGTCAGGGTCACGTCGAACGGCTTGTCCAGCTTCTCGCGGACGATGGTCAGCACCACCTTGCTGCCCGACTCGCCGCGCAACGGCTCCATCGCCTTGACCGCGCTGATCGGCTTGCCGTCGATGGCGACGATGATGTCGCCCGAGCGCACGCCGGCGCGCGCGGCCGGCGTGTCGTCGATCGGCGACACCACCTTCAGCGTGTTGTCCGGCAGCTGCAGCAGTTCCACGCCGATGCCGTCGTAGGCGCCGGTGGCCTGTTCGTCGAAGGCCTCGGCGTCTTCCTTGCTGAAATAGGTACTGTGCGGATCCAGGTCGAGCAGCAGGCCGCGGATCGCCGACTGCATCAGTTTCTTGTCGTCGACCGGATCGACGTAGGCTTCCTTCACCGCGTTGTACACCGCCACGTAGCGGCGGATCTCGTCCAGCGGCACGCGCGAGGTGGCCGATTCGGTGGCATCCGGATCGTCGGCGCTGGCGGTGGGGGCCGAAGGCGTCTGTTCGCCGGCGCTCTGCGCCATCGACGGCAGCGGCGCCAGAGCAAGCAACAGGGCAGCGGACAGAACTACGCGCATGAAGCACTCCGATTAGGGGATGGCCTGCGCCGTGCACGGCGCAGCTGTCCGGATTATGCGCGAAGCCAGGCTAAATTCGCGTTGAATGCCCCGGCGCGGCGGCCCTCAGCGCCGTTGCAGCCACGACGACGGATCCACCGGCTGACCGTTGCGGCGCAATTCGAAATACAGCGCCGGGCGCCCCTGGCCGCCGGAATTGCCGACCTTGGCCACCGCATCGCCGCGCTTGACCCGCGCGCCGGGATCGCGCAACAGCGTGTCGTTGTGCGCGTACAGGCTCATGTAGCCGTTGCCGTGGTCCACGATCAGGATCATGCCGTAACCGGTCATCCAGTCGGAGAACACCACCGTGCCGTCGGCCACGGCGGTGATCGTGCTGCCGGCCGGCGCGGCGATCAGCACGCCGTTGCTGGTGCGGCCATCGGGCAGCTTGCCGCCGTAGCGCGCGATCAGATCGCCGGACAGCGGCCAGCCCAGGCCGCCGACCTTCAGCGCCGGCGCCGAGGCCACCACCTTGGGCGGCACCTTGCTGCCGCCGCGCGACGGATTCTTCGCCGCGGCCTTGGCCTGCGCGGCCTGCTCGGCCGCCGCGCGCTTGGCGGCGGCACGCCGCTCGGCCTCGGCCCGCGCCGCCGCCGCGCGCAGATTGGCCAGCAACGTTTCCAGCGCCTTGGCGTCCTGGCCCAGCGCCTTCTCGCGCTCGCTGCGGTCCTGGTAGCGCTCGTCCAGTTCGGACACCAGGCTGGCGCGCTGCTTGCGGTCGCGCTGCAGCGCCGCCGCCTGTTCCTGCTGCTGGCGCTGCGCCGCGCTGAGCTGTTGCCGCTTTGCCGCGACCTCGCGCTGCACCTGTTCCAGCGCCTGCAGCTCATGGGTCAGCGTGGCGATGCGCTGCGCGCGCTCGCGCTGCAGATAGCGGTGATAGGCCAGCAAGCGGTTGGCGTCGGCCACCCGGTCCTGCGCCAGCAGCAGCTTCAATGGCGCATTGCCGCCGATCGCATAGGCCGCGCGCAGCAGCTGCGCCAGTTCGGCACGCTGCCGCACCAGGCCGTTGCGCAGCGTGTCGCGCTTGCGCTCCAGTTCGGCCAGGGTCTGCTGGTGCTGCTGCAGCGCCTGCTGGGTCTGCGCCAGGCTGCGCCCGGTGGTGGCCACCTTCTCGTCGGCATCGCGCAGCTGGCGCGCGGCATCGCCGCGCTTGCCTTCCAGTTCGCGCCGCTCCTCGGCCACGCTCTTCAGCTCGCCGCGCACCTTCTCCAGCCGGCGCTCGGCCTCGCGCGGGTTCTGCGCAAGGGCCAGGGTCGCGATCAGCAGCAGCACCGTCCCCGCCAGCCACCTCGTTGCCGCGTGCCCAGGCGCGCGCAGGCGCCGCCCCGGCACGGTAGGCGAGGCGGAGCGCAACGAAGCGGAGGCGGTTGCGGGCAAGGGCTGGTCCAATGACTTCAGGCAGGTGCGGATTGTAGCGAAGCGTGTTGTGATCGCCGCACAAGTAGGTGCCGCGACTGGCCGGCGTCCGGAGGTGGGTGATGAAGCGTACGCATGTATCGGTCCTGTTGGCGCTGGCCCTGGCCGCCGGCCCTGCCCTGGCCGCAGAAGGCATCAGCAAGGTCAACGGCAGCATCACCGCCGAATCCGGCAAGCAGTACGGCGACCTGGAAACCGTGAACGGCGGCATCACCGTCGAATCCGGCGCCAGCGTCGGCGACGTGGAAACCGTCAACGGCGGCCTCAAGATCGCCGACAACGCGCAGACCGGCGGCCTGTCCACCGTCAACGGCGGCATCCGCGTGGGCTCGCAGGTGCAGATTTCCAAGTCCATCGAGACGGTCAACGGCGGCATCTTCGTCGACCGCGGCGGGCGCATCGGCGGCAGTGTGGAAAGCGTCAACGGCAGCATCGGCCTGGTCGCCACGCAACTGGAAGGCGGCATCGAGACGGTCAACGGCGACATCACCGTCGGCCGCGACTCGCACCTCGGCGGCGGCATCGAGATCAAGAAGCCGAGCTTCAGCATCTCGTTCAAGCCGACGCGCAAGCCGCGCATCATCATCGGCCCGCGCGCGGTGATCGACGGCCCGCTGCATTTCGAGCGCGACGTGACCCTGTACGTGCACCGCAGCGCGAAGACCGGCCCGATCAGCGGCGCCACCGCGCAGCCGTTCGACGGCGACACCGCGCCGGAGAATTGATCCGGCCGCGCCGCACGCACTGCCGGCGGCGCGCGTGCGGGACTTGCCTATAGAATCGGGATTCCTCACACCCCAGGAGCCCCCATGTCCCGCAAGCTTGTGCTGTGCCTGGCCGCCGCGGCCGCGCTGACCGCGTGCAAGCGCGAGACGCCGGCCCCGGCCACCGATGCCGCGCCGCCCGCGCCCGCTCCGGTGGCCGCCGCGGGCCACGCCTTTTCTCCCGACATCACGCCGGCCGACTTCGGCGAACTGGTCAAGACCCTGTCCTCGGACACGTTCGAAGGCCGCGGCCCCGGCACGGCGGGCGAAGAGAAGACGGTCTCCTATATCCGCGATCAGATGCAGCGCATCGGCCTGCAGCCGGGCAACGGCGACAGCTGGTTCCAAGACGTGGCGATGACCGAGACCACGGCCGACCCGACCACCACGCTGAAGCTGGAGCAGAACGGCAAGCCGCGCGAACTGAAGTTCGGCACCGACATGGTGATCGGCACCCGTACCGGCCAGACCGAGGTCAAGATCGACGCCAGCGACATGGTGTTCGTCGGCTACGGCGTGGACGCGCCCGAGCAGAAGTGGAACGACTACGCCGACCAGGACTGGAAGGGCAAGACGGTGGTGATGTTCGTCAACGACCCCGGCTTCCACACCGAGGACGGCGCGCTGTTCGAAGGCAAGCGCATGACCTACTACGGGCGCTGGACCTACAAGTTCGAGGAAGCCGCGCGCAAGGGCGCGGCCGCCGCGCTGATCGTGCACGACACCCCCGGCGCCAGCTACGGCTGGGACGTGGTGAAGAACTCCTGGTCCGGCGCGCAGTACGACCTGCCGGCCAAGGACGACCCGGAACCGCGCATCCCGGCACAGGGCTGGATCACCGCGCAGGCCGCCAAGCAGCTGTTCGCCGACGCCGGACTGGATCTGGACCAGGCCTACAAGGACGCGAGCAAGCGCGGCTTCAAGCCGGTGCCGCTGAAGGCCAAGCTGTCGGTAGACCTGAAGAGCACGATTTCCGAGAAGAAATCGCGCAACGTGGTCGGCGTGCTGCCCGGCGGCAGCCGTGCCGACGAAGCGGTGCTGTACATGGCGCACTGGGACCACCTAGGCAAGCACGAGGGCGAGAGCGGCGACAACATCTACAACGGTGCGGTCGACAACGCGACCGGCGTCGCCGGCATCCTCGAAATCGCCGACGCGTTCGTGCACCAGCAACCGAAGCCGGAACGCTCGGTGGTGTTTCTCGCAGTGACGCTGGAGGAGTCGGGCCTGCTCGGTTCCAAGTACTACGTCGCCCACCCGACCTTCCCGTTGAACAAGATCGCCGGCGTCATCAACCTCGATGCGATGCCGGTCACCGGTCGCGCCAAGGACCTGGTGGTCAACGGTTTCGGCAGCTCCGAACTGGAGGACCTGCTCAAGCCGATCGCCGCCGCGCAGGGCCGCGTGCTGCATGCCGAATCCTCGCCACAGAGCGGCTTCTACTTCCGCTCCGATCACTTCAACTTCGCCAAGGCCGGCGTGCCGGCGCTGTACATCGATGGCGGCGAAGATCTGGTCGACGGTGGCATCGATGCCGGCAAGCGCGCTGCCGAGGACTACGGCAAGCACCGCTACCACACGCCCGCCGACCAGTACGATCCGGCGACCTGGAAGCTCGACGGGGTGATGGACGACCTGCAGGCCGTCTACGGCGTCGGCAAGGGATTGGCCGCGGGCGACGCGTGGCCCAACTGGTATCAGGACAATCCGTTCAAGGCCGCCCGCGACAGCATGATGGGCAATGCCAAGCAGGCGCCGGCCACGCCTGGCAAATGATCGGCTGACGCGTTCTTGCGATGTCACGACAACGGCGCTGCGGCGCCGTTGTCGTTTCATCCCGTTCCGCCGGCTTTCCTATCTCCGCTGATGCCCGACGCTCCGCTTCCCTGTAAGAGCGGCTTCAGCCGCGACAGGCATTTACCGGTGTGGCCTGTTGCAACGGATGGGGCCTTGGTCTCTCCAAGCGTTGCCCTACACGTTACGTTGCCTTTAACCATGGAAAAGCAAGGCGCTCCAACGCGAGGTCATCGCACACGACGCGCATAAAAAAACGCCTGGGCACTCGCGTGCCCAGGCGTATCGTCGAACATTGCGCATCGATCGCGCATGGCCGACCGCATCCTCGCGCGGCCGGCCACGCCGCATCAAGCGGCCTGCTTGGCATTCTCCAGGCTGGCCATGTCGATGACGAAACGATACTTCACGTCGCCCTTGAGCATGCGCTCGTAGGCCTCGTTGATCTGCGCCATCTCGATCGTCTCGATGTCCGACACGATGCCGTGCTTTGCGCAGAAATCGAGCATTTCCTGGGTCTCGCGGATGCCGCCGATCAGCGAGCCGGCCAACTGCCGGCGCTTCATGATCAGGTTGAACACTGTCGGCGACGGATGCGGCTCGGCGGGCGCGCCGACCAGCGTCATCGTGCCGTCGCGCTTGAGCAAGGTCAGGAAGGCATCCAGGTCATGCGAGGCAGCGACGGTATTGAGGATGAAGTCGAAGCTGTTGGTGTGCGCCGCCATCTCCTCCGGCAGCTTGGACACCACCACTTCGTCGGCGCCCAGACGCAGCGCATCCTCCTTCTTGTTCGCCGAGGTCGTGAACAGCACCACATGCGCTCCCATCGCGTGCGCGATCTTCACGCCCATATGGCCGAGACCGCCCAGGCCGACGATGCCGACCTTCTTGCCCGGCCCCACCTTCCAGTGGTTCAGCGGCGAATAGGTGGTGATACCGGCGCACAGCAGCGGCGCCACCGCGGCCAGGTCCTTTTCGGCATGGCGGATCTGCAGCACGTACTTCTGGTCGACCACGATATGGTCGGAGTAACCGCCATAGGTGTTCTCGCCACCGAACATCGGGCCGTTGTAGGTGCCGACGAAGCCGTTTTCGCAATACTGCTCTTCGCCGTCCGCGCAGGACGCGCAATGCCGGCAGCTATCGACCATGCAACCGACACCGGCCAAGTCGCCGACCTTGAAGGCCTCGACCTGGTCGCCGACCGCGGTCACCCGCCCGACGATCTCATGTCCCGGCACGGACGGGTATTGGGTGTTCTGCCATTCGTTGCGCGCCGTATGCAGGTCGGAATGGCAAACGCCGCAGTAGAGGATCTCGATGCTGACGTCCTGCGGCCCGGTCGCACGGCGCTCGAACGCGTAAGGGGTCAGCGGCTGATCGGACGCCAGTGCGGCGTATCCATTGGCTTGGCTCATGGGAGAGTTCTCTCGTGACGGGGGAAGGGGTAGCGGCGCTCCGATGTCGTCGGAGCCGACAGCGCAGGTCAAAGCCGGCTGGCGCAGCAGTCGAAAAGTCTAAGCCGCGGTGCATTAAAAGCGCGCATCGCTGATGGAACGGAGCGAACCATCGTGGCGGGCAGGCTAGCGAACCGGGGACGCCGTCGCCGGATCGCTCGGATCGATCTCAAGGGCAAGCGTCGAGCGCGAGGACCATATCGATCTGGAGCACACAACGGCAATGGAAGACCGAAGCCCAAGCGGAGGATGGACGCGTAATGCGTACTTATCCATGCCGTTGGAGCTGGAAGCGTACGCAACGCAGAAACGAGAGCACCGCTGAAACCGGCCTGCCACGATTAAGAAGCACGAAACAATGGAAACGGAGATTCGGCGTAGCGCCGAGTTGGCGTCCGGCCCCTGCAAGCATAGGTCTCCGGCATCCGATTCCAAACATGGCGCTGCAGACGCCTCAGGTCGGCCAGCACGATCGGCACACGCGGCGGTCGCATTTACGCGGAAGGTGTGCCGTCGAAGCTGAGCGAAGCCGAGATACGGGCATCGCTGACGACGGCAGGTTACACGCAGGTGCACGATGTGAAGTACGACGACGGTTTGTGGGAGGCGCGGGCGCACAGCGCGACGGGGGAGCGGGTGGAGGTGTACGCGGACCGGGTAGATGGAAGCGTGGTGAGCGCGGAGCGGGACTGAGATGTTGGTTTACTGAGGTGTTGCCGCTTTTTTTGCGCCCAATAAAAAATCCCCGTCCTTGTGGGACGGGGATTTGGGGTAAAGCCCCTGGCGATGACCTACTCTCGCATGGCTTGAGCCACACTACCATCGGCGCAGCTGCGTTTCACTTCCGAGTTCGGGATGGGATCGGGTGGTTCCACAGCGCTAATTTCACCAGGGAGACGGTTGGAGTGTCGCCGATCATCGGTCGCTTCATGGACCTGCATTGAGCAGGATTAGAAGGGACGGCAGATGGCGCCAGCCTCTCATAGGGTGTGACGTAGCGAGCATTTGGATAGCTATCGACGTGTTGTCGCGCTAAGGGTTGCTTTTTGAGGAAGCAACTTGAGGTTATATGGTCAAGCCGCACGGATCATTAGTATCAGTTAGCTCAATGCATTGCTGCACTTACACACCTGACCTATCAACCACGTAGTCTACATGGTTCCTTAAGGGGGCTTGTGCCCCGGGAAGTCTCATCTTGAGGCGCGCTTCCCGCTTAGATGCTTTCAGCGGTTATCGCTTCCGAACATAGCTACCCGGCAATGCCACTGGCGTGACAACCGGAACACCAGAGGTTCGTCCACTCCGGTCCTCTCGTACTAGGAGCAGCCCCTCTCAAACTTCCAACGCCCATGGCAGATAGGGACCGAACTGTCTCACGACGTTCTGAACCCAGCTCGCGTACCACTTTAAATGGCGAACAGCCATACCCTTGGGACCGACTACAGCCCCAGGATGTGATGAGCCGACATCGAGGTGCCAAACACCGCCGTCGATATGAACTCTTGGGCGGTATCAGCCTGTTATCCCCGGAGTACCTTTTATCCGTTGAGCGATGGCCCTTCCATACAGAACCACCGGATCACTAAGACCTACTTTCGTACCTGCTTGATCCGTCGATCTTGCAGTCAAGCACGCTTATGCCTTTGCACACAGTGCGCGATGTCCGACCGCGCTGAGCGTACCTTCGTGCTCCTCCGTTACTCTTTAGGAGGAGACCGCCCCAGTCAAACTACCCACCATACACGGTCCCCGATCCGGATTACGGACCTAGGTTAGAACGTCAAGCACGACAGGGTGGTATTTCAAGGATGGCTCCACTGCAGCTAGCGCCACAGTTTCATAGCCTCCCACCTATCCTACACAGACGAACTCAACGTTCAGTGTAAAGCTATAGTAAAGGTTCACGGGGTCTTTCCGTCTTGCCACGGGAACGCTGCATCTTCACAGCGATTTCAATTTCACTGAGTCTCGGGTGGAGACAGCGCCGCTGTCGTTACGCCATTCGTGCAGGTCGGAACTTACCCGACAAGGAATTTCGCTACCTTAGGACCGTTATAGTTACGGCCGCCGTTTACTGGGGCTTCGATCAAGAGCTTCGCCTTGCGGCTGACCCCATCAATTAACCTTCCAGCACCGGGCAGGCGTCACACCCTATACGTCCACTTTCGTGTTTGCAGAGTGCTGTGTTTTGATAAACAGTCGCAGCGGCCTGGTTTCTGCGACCCTCTTCAGCTATAGCTCGCATGAGCCACCAAAAGGGTGCACCTTCTCCCGAAGTTACGGTGCCATGTTGCCTAGTTCCTTCACCCGAGTTCTCTCAAGCGCCTGAGAATTCTCATCCTACCCACCTGTGTCGGTTTACGGTACGGTCTGCGTAAGCTGAAGCTTAGGAGCTTTTCCTGGAAGCGTGGTATCAGTGACTTCGTCTAAAAGACTCGTCTCGGTGCTCGGTCTTAAAGGATCCCGGATTTGCCAAAGATCCAAACCTACCGCCTTTCCCCGGACAACCAACGCCCGGTACACCTAACCTTCTCCGTCCCTCCATCGCACTTACGCGAGGTGCAGGAATATTAACCTGCTTCCCATCGACTACGGCTTTCGCCCTCGCCTTAGGGGCCGACTCACCCTGCGCCGATTAACGTTGCGCAAAGGAAACCTTTGGGCTTTCGGCGTGCGGGTTTTCACCCGCATTATCGTTACTCATGTCAGCATTCGCACTTCCGATACCTCCAGCAGACTTCTCAATCCACCTTCAACGGCTTACGGAACGCTCCTCTACCGCGCATCGCTTATCGCGATGCACCCCAAGCTTCGGTTCACTGCTTAGCCCCGTTAAATCTTCCGCGCAGACCGACTCGACCAGTGAGCTATTACGCTTTCTTTAAAGGGTGGCTGCTTCTAAGCCAACCTCCTGGCTGTCTGTGCCTTTCCACATCGTTTTCCACTTAGCAGTGAATTTGGGACCTTAGCTGTGGGTCTGGGTTGTTTCCCTTTTCACGACGGACGTTAGCACCCGCCGTGTGTCTCCCGGATAGTACGTACTGGTATTCGGAGTTTGCAATGGTTTGGTAAGTCGCGATGACCCCTAGCCATAACAGTGCTCTACCCCAGCAGTATTCGTCCGAGGCGCTACCTAAATAGCTTTCGAGGAGAACCAGCTATCTCCGGGTTCGATTAGCTTTTCACTCCTAATCACACCTCATCCCCTACCTTTGCAACGGGGTGGGTTCGGGCCTCCAGTCAGTGTTACCTGACCTTCACCCTGGGCATGACTAGATCACCCGGTTTCGGGTCTACTGCCCGCGACTATGCGCCCTTATCAGACTCGGTTTCCCTTCGCCTCCCCTATACGGTTAAGCTTGCCACGAACAGTAAGTCGCTGACCCATTATACAAAGGTACGCAGTCACTCTTGCGAGCTCCTACTGCTTGTACGCACACGGTTTCAGGATCTATTTCACTCCCCTCTCCGGGGTTCTTTTCGCCTTTCCCTCACGGTACTGGTTCACTATCGGTCGGTCAGGAGTATTTAGCCTTGGAGGATGGTCCCCCATATTCAGACAGGGTTTCACGTGCCCCGCCCTACTCGTCTTCACTGGAATGGCCCTTTTAAATACAGGGCTATCACCTTCTATGGCCAACCTTTCCAGGTTGTTTTTCTAGAACCATACCAGCTTAAGGGCTAGTCCCCGTTCGCTCGTCACTACTTAGGGAATCTCGGTTGATTTCTTTTCCTCCGGTTACTTAGATATTTCAGTTCACCGGGTTCGCTTCCAGCAGCTATGTATTCACTGCAGGATACTGCCGAAGCAGTGGGTTTCCCCATTCGGACATTGCCGGATCAAAGCTTGTTGCCAGCTCCCCGACACTTTTCGCAGGCTGCCACGTCCTTCATCGCCTCTGACCGCCAAGGCATCCACCGTGTGCGCTTATTCGCTTGACCATATAACCTGAAGTTGCCTCCAAGCTATGCTGAGTCCGGGGTACAAAGCCCGACGCGAACTATAACGACTCAATTTCTAGGGACTCGAGGTCCCCGCCTTAGCCACAACGACACGTCAAGATAGTTTGATCTCAAACGCTCGCTACGTCACAAATTTTAAAAGAACATACCCCAGCCTCAATGCTGGCGCATCTTAAATTCTTAGTGTGCTTATACATTCAGAGTGGTGGGTCTGGGAGGACTCGAACCACCGACCTCACCCTTATCAGGGTGCGCTCTAACCACCTGAGCTACAGACCCAAAGTCTTTGCTCCTGCAGTTCCCCTAGACAGTCCGCACATGGATGTGCGGGCGTTTGCAGAGGATCTGCAAATCTGGTGGAGCCAGTCGGGATCGAACCGACGACCCCCTGCTTGCAAAAGCAGGTGCTCTCCCAGCTGAGCTATGGCCCCGAAATCGGGGTGCCCCGCCCTGTGGCGGAACTCTCTGAATGCAGGTTACTTGTGAGGACGCCTGTAGGCGTAGTTGTCTTGCTCAAAGGAGGTGATCCAGCCGCACCTTCCGATACGGCTACCTTGTTACGACTTCACCCCAGTCATCGGCCACACCGTGGCAAGCGCCCTCCCGAAGGTTAAGCTACCTGCTTCTGGTGCAACAAACTCCCATGGTGTGACGGGCGGTGTGTACAAGGCCCGGGAACGTATTCACCGCAGCAATGCTGATCTGCGATTACTAGCGATTCCGACTTCATGGAGTCGAGTTGCAGACTCAATCCGGACTGAGATTAGGTTTCTGGGATTGGCTTACTCTCGCGAGTTTGCAGCCCTCTGTCCTAACCATTGTAGTACGTGTGTAGCCCTGGTCGTAAGGGCCATGATGACTTGACGTCATCCCCACCTTCCTCCGGTTTGTCACCGGCGGTCTCCTTAGAGTTCCCACCATTACGTGCTGGCAACTAAGGACAAGGGTTGCGCTCGTTGCGGGACTTAACCCAACATCTCACGACACGAGCTGACGACAGCCATGCAGCACCTGTCTCACGGTTCCCGAAGGCACCAATCCATCTCTGGAAAGTTCCGTGGATGTCAAGACCAGGTAAGGTTCTTCGCGTTGCATCGAATTAAACCACATACTCCACCGCTTGTGCGGGCCCCCGTCAATTCCTTTGAGTTTCAGTCTTGCGACCGTACTCCCCAGGCGGCGAACTTAACGCGTTAGCTTCGATACTGCGGTGCCAAGTTGCACCCAACATCCAGTTCGCATCGTTTAGGGCGTGGACTACCAGGGTATCTAATCCTGTTTGCTCCCCACGCTTTCGTGCCTCAGTGTCAGTGTTGGTCCAGATGGCCGCCTTCGCCACAGATGTTCCTCCCGATCTCTACGCATTTCACTGCTACACCGGGAATTCCGCCATCCTCTACCACACTCTAGTTGCCCAGTATCCACTGCAATTCCCAGGTTGAGCCCAGGGCTTTCACAACGGACTTAAACAACCACCTACGCACGCTTTACGCCCAGTAATTCCGAGTAACGCTTGCACCCTTCGTATTACCGCGGCTGCTGGCACGAAGTTAGCCGGTGCTTATTCTTTGGGTACCGTCAGAACAATCGGGTATTAACCGACTGCTTTTCTTTCCCAACAAAAGGGCTTTACAACCCGAAGGCCTTCTTCACCCACGCGGCATGGCTGGATCAGGCTTGCGCCCATTGTCCAATATTCCCCACTGCTGCCTCCCGTAGGAGTCTGGACCGTGTCTCAGTTCCAGTGTGGCTGATCATCCTCTCAGACCAGCTACGGATCGTCGCCTTGGTGGGCCTTTACCCCGCCAACTAGCTAATCCGACATCGGCTCATCTATCCGCGCGAAGCCCGAAGGTCCTCCGCTTTCACCCTAAGGTCGTATGCGGTATTAGCGTAAGTTTCCCTACGTTATCCCCACGAAAAGGTAGATTCCGATGTATTCCTCACCCGTCCGCCACTCGCCACCCATGGTATTGCTACCACTGTGCTGCCGTTCGACTTGCATGTGTTAGGCCTGCCGCCAGCGTTCACTCTGAGCCAGGATCAAACTCTTCACTTAAAATTACAGACCCGAAGGTCAATACTTTGAATATGCAGAGTTCAAACCAAGCTTACGTATCGCTTGCTTAGCAATTGATTTGTTGCTCTTGATTCGAACGTCTGCAAGATGGACATACTTCCACCTGCAGGCGCCCTCACAAGTTACCTGCGCACACTGTCAAAGAACTTTGGGGCCGGCCTCAGCGCCTTTCCCGTTTCACCGCGACGTTTCCGTCGTAGCGAGCCGCCCATTATAGCGGACTTTTTCTTTCCGTCAACACCTCGTTTCGGAGGCTTCGACGCCGGCTTCGCTTCAAACCCGTAGGCTTTCCGCTGAACCGAGCCGCCCATCATAGCGGCTTTTTTGTTGCCGTCAATACCTTTTTGAGGAGGTTTTTGACGACCCCGCCGCGTTGCTGTTGCGTTGCCGCAAGGCGTTGCGTCGGGGGAGGGAAAGTATGGCTGCAAACCCGCCGCTTGGGAAGGGGGTGTGAAAGATTTTTTCACTGCGCCGTCGCAATACGCGCCGATGCGATGCACATCACTAATAAGGACGCAGCTTGCAGCCCAGGCTCTACTACTACTTAAGGCTGTCACTGCAGGCGATGGCGGCGCTCGGCCGCCATCCTGCTCAGGCCAAGACCAGGCGCACCCGCGCAAAGGTGCGCTTGCCGACCTGCAACACGCCTTCGAATCCGGGCACGAAGCTGTGCTGCGGGTCTTCCACCACCTCGCCCTCCACCCGGACCGCGCGCTCCTTGAGCTTGCGGCTGGCCTCGGAGTTGCTGGCGGTCAGCCCGGCGGCGGTCAGCAGCGCGGCGATGCGCAGGCCTTCCGCCGGCACCGCCACGTCCTGCAGCGGCAATGCGCTGGTGTCGCCCTGCCCGGTCACCACCGCATGCCAGCCGACGATGGCCTGCTCGGCCGCCGCGGCGTCGTGAAAGCGCGTGGTCAGCTCGCGGGCCAGGCGCAGCTTCACTTCGCGCGGGTGCAATGCGCCGGCCTGCACCTGCCGCTTCAGTTCCTGCGCTTCGCTCAGGCTTATGTCGAAGGACAGCAGTTCGATCCAGCGCCACATCAGCTCGTCGCCGATCTTCATGGTCTTGGTGACGATGTCGATCGCCGGCTCGCTGATGCCGATGTAGTTGCCCAGCGACTTGGACATCTTGTTGACCCCGTCCAGGCCCTCCAGCAGCGGCATGGTCAGCACGATCTGCGCCGCCTGCCCGTAATGCTCCTGCAGGCCACGCCCCATCAGCAGGTTGAACTTTTGGTCGGTGCCGCCCAGTTCAACGTCGGCCTTCAAGGCCACCGAATCGTAGCCCTGCACCAGCGGATACAGGAATTCGTGGATGGCGATGGACTGCTGCGCGGCATAGCGCTTGGCGAAGTCGTCGCGCTCGAGCATGCGCGCCACCGTGTGCTGGCCGGCCAGGCGGATCATGTCGGCCGCGCTCATCTGCCCGAACCACTCCGAGTTGAAGCGCACTTCGGTGCGCTCGCGGTCCAGCACCTTGAACACCTGCTCCTCGTAGGTGCGCGCGTTGGCGAGCACGTCCTCGCGGGTCAGCGGCTTGCGGGTGACGTTCTTGCCGGTGGGGTCGCCGATCATGCCGGTGAAGTCGCCGATCAGGAAAATCACCTGGTGGCCCAGTTGCTGGAACTGACGCATCTTGTTCAGCAACACGGTATGGCCGATGTGCAGGTCGGGCGCGGTCGGGTCGAAGCCGGCTTTCACGCGCAACGGGCGACCGGTACGCAGCCGCGCTTCCAGTTCTTCGCGCTTGAGGATTTCGTCGGCACCGCGGCCGATCAGGGCAAGAGACTCTTCAATCGTGGACAAAACGGAACTCCGACGGGTTGCCGCCAGGCAACATGAATGACGTTAAGTGCGAGTTAACTGCGCATCCGGCGAAAACCTGAGCCGGTTCAATGGTTTGACGCGCTGTTGATCGGTGTTTATGGTAGCCGAGTTTTGAGCTCGCGCTTCGGGCTCATGAGGAAGCCTTGATGCAGAACAGCGAAACCGAACAGGAACGCGCGCGCAAGCAGCGCTTCCAGCAACGTCTCCATGTGCTTCACGACACCGCACTGCATCGACAGCTGACGCAGCACTTCCCCGCCGGCCGCTGGACCCGCCGCCACTGGATCCACGCCAGCCTGTTCGCCACCATCGGCGCGCTGGTGGCCACGATCGTGCCCGGCTTCTCCAATGCGATCGACGTGCCGCTGCAGACCACGCACGCGACCCTGGCGCTGCCATTGCCGCCGATTTCGCTGGCACAGCAGCAGGGAGTGGCCGGCGACAGCTGGCAGGTAGTGCGGATCCAGCCCGGGCAGACCCTGGGCGCGGTGTTCGAACAGCTCGACATCCCGGCCACGGTGATGCACCAGGTGCTGGACCACCCCGGCACGCGCGAGGCGCTGACCAAGCTGCGCCCCGGCGCCGAGATCGGCTTCGACCTGCCGGTGGCCGGCAGCCTGCGCGGGATCCGCTTCGACCGCGACGCCACCCATCGCGTGGAACTGTCGCTGCTCGGCGACGACATCCGCGAGAAGGTGACCGAGCGCGAGACCAGCACCCGCACCGCGGTCATCAGCGGCGAAATCACCAGCTCGCTGTACGTGGCCGCGCGCAAGGCGGGGCTGTCGCCGTCGGCGATCGCGACGATGACCGACGAGATCTTCAAGTACGACATCGACTTCGACAAGGACCTGCAGCCGGGCGACCGCTTCAGCGTGGTGATGGACGAGACCTGGCGCGAAGGCGAGCGGATCGACACCAGCAAGATCCTGGCGGCGACCTTCACCACCCGCGGTAAGACCTACAGCGGCTTCCGCTTCGAGCGCGACGGCAAGCCGGCCGAGTACTTCGACGTCAGCGGGCGGCCGCTGAAGAAGAGCTTCATCCGCATGCCGGTGTCCTACAGCCGGATCAGCTCGACCTTCGGCGCGCGCAAGCATCCGGTACTGGGCACCATGCGCATGCACAAGGGCATCGACTACGCGGCGCCCTCGGGCACGCCGATCATGGCCGCCGGCGATGCGCGGGTGCAGTTCGTCGGCACCCAGCGCGGCTACGGCAACGTGGTGATCCTGGATCACGGCAAGGGCTACAGCACGCTGTACGGGCACATGTCGCGCTTCGGCGGGATCAAGGCCGGCCAGCGCATCAACCAGGGCACGGTGATCGGCTTCGTCGGCATGACCGGCATGGCCACCGGCCCGCACCTGCACTACGAATTCCGCGTGGACGGGGTGCAGCGCAATCCGGCCTCGGTGACGATGCCGCCGCCGACGCCGCTGGCCGGCACCGAGCTGGCCGCGTTCCGTGCGCAGACCTCGCCCGCGCTGGCGCGCATCCAGCGCGTGGAGAAGCTGATCTACGCCGACGCCGCACCGGCGAAGGGCGACGCCCCGGCGAAGAAGAAGAAGACTGTCGCCTCGGCCAAGTCGGCGCAGTCCAGCGACGCCGGCTGAGCCGCGTACCTGCCTCGCCACGGCGGCGCGGATTGACGCGCCGCCGCCGCTCGCCCACGCTGCGGCGCTGACGCTGCCTGGTGCCTTGCAATGCCCGATCCGATCGCACTCGACGACGAAGCCCTGTTCCTCGGCCTGATGTCCGGCACCAGCGCCGATGGCATCGACGCCGCGCTGGTGCGCTTCGGCGCCGATGGCCAGGCGCAGCTGCGCCTCGGCCGTACCTACGCCTGGGCACCCCGCCAGCGCGAGGCGTTGATCGCACTGGGCGAAGGCGGCGACATCGATTCGCTGGATACGCTGGGCCGGCTCGATGCGGAAGTGGCGATCGCCTTCGCCGAGGCCGCGCTGCGCCTGCTTGAGGAAGCCGGCGTCGCGCCTGCGCAGGTCCGCGCGATCGGTTCGCACGGGCAGACCGTGCGCCATCGGCCGCTGGCCGATCCCGCCTTCACCTGGCAACTGGGCGACGGCAACCGCATCGCCGAGCTGACCGGCATCGCCACGGTGTGCGACTTCCGCCGCCGCGACGTCGCCGCCGGCGGCCATGGCGCGCCGCTGATGCCGGCCTTCCACGCGGCGATGCTCGGCGCGGCGCACGAGGACCGCGCGGTGCTGAACCTGGGCGGGATCGGCAACCTGACGTTGCTGCCGGCGCACGGCAGCGTGCGCGGGTTCGACACCGGCCCGGCCAACGCGCTGCTCGATGCCTGGTGCCAGCGCCATCTGGGCCAGCCCTACGATGCCGGCGGCGCCTTCGCCGCCAGCGGCCAGGTCGACGACGGCCTGCTGCAGCGCTTGCTGGCCGATCCCTGGTTCGCGCTGGCCCCGCCCAAGAGCACTGGGCGCGAGCAGTTCCACCTGCGCTGGGTGGATGCGCTGCTGGAGCCGGCCGCGCATCCGGCCGCGGCGGTGCAGGCGACCCTGCTGGAACTGACCGCGGCCACCGTGGTCGATGCGCTGCTGGCGCAGCAGCCGGCGACCCGGCAATTGCTGGTCTGCGGCGGTGGCGTGCACAACCCGCTGTTGCTGGCGCGGCTGCAGGCGCGGCTGCCGGGCGTGCAGGTGCTGTCCACGCAGGCGCTGGGCCTGGATCCGGATTACGTGGAAGCGATGGGCTTCGCCTGGCTGGCAAGGCAGACCCTGGCCGGCTTGCCCGGCAACCTGCCTTCGGTCAGCGGCGCACGCGGGCCGCGCATCCTCGGCGCGATCCACCTGGCCTGACGAAGGCGGCACCGCTCGGCGCCATGCGCGCCGACACGCGACTCAGAAGCCGGCACCGGCCGGCAGTTCGCGCAACGCGGCGATCGCGTCGGACAAGGCATCCACCTCCGGATTCTCGAAGCCGCTGCGCACCTCGTGCTCGCTGGCGAACAAACCCTGTTCGATCAGGTTCAGCACGGTCTGGTGCTGGGTCCAGCCGCGGGCCACGGCGATGCGGCGGATCCGATCGACCAGGATGGGGTCGATGTCGCGCAACAGCAGATCGGTCATGCGGACTCCCGAGCGGACGGCGGCGCGCCCCAGGCGCCGCCATGCATCATCCGCAAGTCCGGGCGGGCTTTCAATCCGCCTGCGGCGCGGCGGGCGCCGATTGTTCGCGGATCCGCGGCCACAGCCAAGCCAGCAGCAGCAGGGTCGGGATCACCGTGAACGCGCTGAGCACGAAGAAGGTGCTGTAGGACGTGGCTTCCACGATGTAGCCGGAAGCGCCGCCGACGAACTTGCCCGGCAGGTTGGCCAGCGACACCAGCAGCGCGTACTGGGTAGCGGTGAAGTTGCGGTCGGTCAGCGACGACATGAACGCGACCAGCACGGTGCCGGCGAAGCCCTGGAACAGGTTGTCGGCGCTGAGCGCGGCATAGAACGACCACAATTGCCCGGGATGGTGGGCCATCAGCAGGAACGCCAGGTTCGACAGCGCCACGCCCAGCGCGGCGACGAACAGCATGCGCCGGAAGCCGAACGCCGCCACCGCCAAGCCGCCGGCGAAGGCGCCGGCGATGCCCATCCACACTCCGAACAATTTGGAGACGGTGGCGATGTCGGCCTTGCTGAAGCCCGAATCCAGGTAGAACGGCCCGGACATCACCCCGATCACCTGGTCGGGGAACTTGAACAGGCCCACGAACAGCAGCAGCCCCAGGCCCAGCGCCAGACCGTTGCTGGTGAAGAAGCTGGAGATCGGCTGCCAGAACGCGCCGACCACGTCGATCTTGCGCACCACCGTGGACGCCGGCACTTCAGGTTCGCGGCACAGCAAGGTGGTGGCGATCGGCAGCAGCATCAGCCCGGCCATCACCAGATAGGCCAGGGTCCAGTCGCCGAACTGGGCCAGGTACAGCGCGCCGGCGCCGGACAGGATCAGGCCGATGCGGTAGCCGAAGGTGTAGGTCGCGGCGAGCGCGGCCTGCGCCGAGGCCGGGGCGATCTCGATCCGGTACGCATCGACCACCGAATCCTGGGTGGCGCCGGCGAAGGAGGCGATCAGCACCCACAGCACCAGCCCGCCGATGCTCAGTTCCGGGCGCATCAGCGCCAGCGCCGCCAGGCCGATCGTGACCCCCAGCTGCGACACCAGCAGCCACGAGCGGCGCCGGCCCAGGAACGCGACCAGCGGGAACGGATAGCGGTCCAGCAGCGGCGCCCACAGGAACTTGAGCAGGTAGAAGAAGCTGGCCAGGCTGATCAGGCCGATGCTGCCCAGGTCCAGGCCGACGTCGCGCAGGCGCGTGGACAGGGTCTGCGAAGCGATCAACAGGAACGGCAGGCCGCTGCCGAAGCCGAGCAGGGCCATCGTCGCCGCCGACGGCGTGGCGAAGGCGCGCTTGATCCCGGCCCAGCCCTTGTAGGACGCCGGCGCGGACGCGGCCGGGCTCATTCGCGGTAATCCACCACGAACGGCGCATGGTCGGAGAAGCGCTGCGCGGTGTAGATCGCGCAGCCCTGCAGGCGCTCGCGCAGCGACGGAGTGACGAACTGGTAGTCGATGCGCCAACCCACGTCGTTGGCGCGCGCGGCGCCGCGGTTGCTCCACCAGGTGTAGTCCTGGCCGTCGGGATGCAGCGCGCGGTAGGCGTCGACCCAGCCGCGGCCGCTGGCCGCGTCGGCGTCTTCGGCGCGATCGGCGCACAGGCCGTTGAGCCAGTCGCGCTCGGCCGGCAGGCAGCCGGAATTCTTCTGGTTGGACTTCCAGTTCTTGATGTCCAGCGCCGAGCGCACGATGTTCCAGTCGCCGCACAGCACGTAGTCGCGGCCGCTGGCAAGCCATTCGTCCAGGATCGGCCGCAGCCAGTCCATGACCTGGAACTTGTAGCCCTGGCGCAGTTCGCCCGACGAGCCGGAGGGGATGTAGAACGAGACCACGCTCAGGTTGCCGAAGCGCGCTTCCAGGTAGCGGCCCTCTTCGTCGAACTCGGGCCAGCCCAGCGCGGTGCGCACTTCGTCGGGCTCGCGCTTGCTATAAATGGCCACGCCGCTGTAGCCCTTCTTGGTGCTGGCATCGCGGAACCAGACGCGGTAGCCGTCCGGCAGGAACGCCGGCCCGGCCAGCTGATGCTCCTGCGCCTTGGTCTCCTGCACGCACAGCACATCGGCGTGCTGGCTGGAAAACCACTCGAAGAAGCCCTTGGTGGCGGCCGAACGCAGGCCGTTGGCGTTGAAGCTGATGATGCGCATGGATGAAGAGCCGGGATTCGGGATGGGGGGATTGGGGATTCGTGAAAGCGTACCCCATGCGTGGACGCTGCATGGCCGCAACCGGCTATGCTTTCACGAATCCCGTCATCCCGAATCCCGAATCCCGGCATCCCAATGACCGACTACCGGCAACGTTTCCTGCAATTGGCCCTGGATGCGCAGGCGCTGCGCTTCGGCGAGTTCACGCTGAAGTCCGGGCGCGTCAGTCCCTATTTCTTCAATGCCGGGCGCTTCGATTCCGGGAGCACGGTGGCGCGCCTGGCGGCGTGCTACGCCGATGCGGCCGACGCCGCCGGGCTCGACTTCGACCTGCTGTTCGGCCCGGCCTACAAGGGCATCCCGCTGGCGACCGCGCTGGCCTGCGAGTACGCGCAGCGCGACCGCAACCTGCCGCTGGCGTTCAACCGCAAGGAAGCCAAGACCCATGGCGAAGGCGGCAGCCTGATCGGCGCGCCGCTGGCCGGGCGCCGGGTGCTGATCGTGGATGACGTGATCACCGCCGGCACCGCGATCCGCGAGGCGCTGGCGATCATCCGCGAGGCCGGCGGCCTCCCGGCGGCGATCCTGGTCGCGCTGGACCGGCAGGAGATCGCCGGCGAGCACGACCGGCGCTCGGCGGCGCAGGCGGTGGCGGCGGAGGCCGGCGTTCCTGTGGTGTCGGTCGCGCACCTGGGCGATCTGCTTGCATTCATCGATGGAAACGCGGACCTTGTCGGCTTCCGCGAACCGCTGCTGGCCTACCGGGCACGCTACGGCTGCGATCCGTCAGGCTGACAGCAGGGGGCTGCCATGATGCCGATCCAACGACCATGGGGCCGGGCCGCGTTGCCGGTCCTGCTCGCGCTGATTGCATTGCCGGCCGCAGCGCAGCCGGCGCCATCCAAGAAGCTGTACTGCTGGAACCAGGGCGGGCAGCGCGTGTGCAGCGATGCGCTGCCGCCGGAAGCGGTGAACCAGGCGCGCGACGAATTCAACGCCAAGAGCGGGATGCGCAGCGGCGCGGTCGGCCGCGCGCTGAATGCCGAGGAGCGCGCCGCGGCCGCCGCCGATGCCGCGCAGCAGCGCGCCGACCAGGCGGCGCTGGAAACGCGCAAACGCACCGACCAGGCGATGCTGCTGTCGTTCCAGACCGAAGAGGAATTGCGCCGGGTGTTCTCCGAGCGCATCGGCATCGTCGACAACAACATCAACACCGCCCGCTACAACGTCAACAGCCTGCGCGAAGGACTGGTCGGCCTGCTGGCCAACGCCGGCGCGCGCGAACTGGCCGGGCAGAAGGTGACCGGCAAGATCGTCGAGGACGTGCAGCAGCGCCATCGCGCGCTGCTGTGGCAGCTGCGCATGCAGAAGAACTTCGAACAGCAGCGGTTCGGCCTGAACCAGGAAATCGACGACGCGCTGCAGCGCTACCGTGCGGCGAAGCGGCCCGGGACCGGCACGGCGCCGGCTGCGACGACGAACAGCGGTTGAGCGCGGCGTGCGGCCAGCGGCGGTAGCCAGGTCGCCGCGACAGGGATGTCGGGACTGAAGTCCCTCCCACAGTGCACCCAGCGAGTAGGCCGCAAGTCTCTTGTGGGAGCGACTTCAGTCGCGACGAGCGAAGCCCGGATGCCCAGCGGTTTCGGATGCTGTCGGGGCTGAAGCCCCTCCTACACTGCGCCCGGCGAGTTGGCCGCGCTTCCTGTAGGAGCGGTTTCAACCGCGACGAGCGCAGCCCGGAATCGCTGCGCTCTCGGCCATCCTGTCGCGGGACGAAGCCGCTCCCGCAGCACTCCGCATGCCGATGGCGCTACGTCGCCTCGCCCGGCGCGGCGCCGGGCGCACACGCCATGCGCCTCAGAATCCCGTCGCCAGCGACGGCAACAGCGCTTGCAACTGGCTGCGGAACAGGTCCTTGATCCGCTCCAACGCGGCACTGGTGTCGGCCTCGAAGCGCAGCACCAGCACCGGCGTGGTGTTGGACGCGCGCACCAGGCCCCAGCCGTCGGCGAAGTCCGCGCGCAGGCCATCGATGGTGAGCAGCCGCGCACCGGCGAACGCCGAGCCTTCCTGCTGCGCCACAGCGACCAGTTGCGCAACCAGCGCATGCGCGTCCTGTCCGTCGGCCAGCGGCAGCTTGATCTCCGGCGTGGACACGCTGTCGGGCAGCTCGGCCAGCACCTCGGACGGGCTCTCCTCGCGCTGCGCCAGGATCTCCAGCAGCCGCGCCGCCGCGTACAGGCCGTCGTCGAAGCCGTACCAGCGCTCCTTGAAGAAGAAGTGGCCGCTCATCTCGCCCGCCAGTTCGGCGTCGGTCTCGCGCATCTTCGCCTTGATCAGCGAATGCCCGGTCTTCCACACCATCGGGCTGCCGCCGTTGCGCAGCACGTAGTCCGACAGCTTGCCGGTGCACTTGACGTCGTAGATCACCAGCGCGCCGGGGTTGCGTTGCAGCACGTCGGCGGCGAACAGCATCAGCAAGCGATCGGCATAGATCACCGTGCCTTCCTTGGTGACCACGCCGAGCCGGTCGGCATCGCCGTCGAAGGCGATGCCCAGGTCGGCGTCGAAGCGCTTCACGGTCTGGATCAGGTCTTCCAGGTTGTGCGGCTCGCTGGGATCGGGGTGATGGTTGGGGAAGGTGCCGTCGACGTCGCAATACAGCGGGATGACCTCCGCGCCGATCGCCTCCAGCAGCCTTGGCGCCAATTCGCCGCCCACGCCGTTGCCGGCATCGGCCACCACCTTGAGCGGGCGATCCAGCTGCACGTCGTCGGCGATGCGCTTGATGTAGTCGTCGCCGACGTCGCGCTGCTCCAGCCGCCCGGGTTCGGCGGCGGCCGGCAGGCGGCCTTCACTGATCCGCGCATACAGGTCGGTAATCGCCGCGCCGGACAGCGTTTCGCCGCCGACCACGATCTTGAAACCGTTGTAGTCCGGCGGGTTGTGGCTGCCGGTCACCGCCACGCAGCTGCCGGCGCGCAGGTGGAAGCTGGCGAAATACACCACCGGGGTCGGCGCCAGGCCGATATCGGTGACGTGGCAGCCGGCGCGGCGCAGGCCTTCGATCAGCGCCGCCGACAGTTCCGGGCCGGACAGGCGGCCGTCGCGGCCGACCACCACCTCGCTCAAGCCCTGCTCCTGCATCACCGCGCCGATCGCCTGGCCGATCAAGGCGGCGACCTGCGGGCTGAGATCGCGGCCGACCACGCCGCGGATGTCGTAGGCGCGGAAGATGGCGGCCGGCACGGTCAGTGCCGGAACCGTCCTGGCCGGCGCGGTCTCGCCCTCCGGCACCGGTGGCGCCGGTGGCGGCTCGCGGTGCTGCAGGCTCTGCCGCAGGGTGGGTTCCTGCTCGGCCGCCGCGGCGGCGGCCTTGGCGCGGCGCGGCCGCGGCAGGCGGCCACGCGTGGCCAGCAGCACCGCCAGAGCCAAAAAGCCGAGCAGTCCGGCGACGATCAGGCAGGGCAGCGCGTCCAGGCCGAGCGGTCCGACCTCGGCGTCGGGCAATGCCGCGACCACCCGCAGCCCGGTCGTGCCGATCGGCCGCGACAAGGCGTCGCCATGGTCGGCCAGGCCGGCATCGCCGGCGCCGATCACGTCGTAGCTGCCCTGGCGCAGCGCCAGATAGCCGCTGGCCGGGACCGCAGCCTGCGCCAGCGGTGCGGTCAGCACGCGCAGCGGCAGGCGCAGGTAGGCGACGCCGGCGCCCCTGTCCAGGGTCACCGGCGCGGCCAGCCCCAGTCGCGCGCCGCCGCCGTCGCGCACCACCGCGCTGGCGACCGCGTCGGTCAGCAACGCCTTTTCCAGCAGCGCCAGGCGGCCATAGCCGAAGCCGCCCGCGTCGGCGTAGCCGGCGCTCAGGTCGCCGGGCAGCACTTGTGCGTCTTCCGCGTCCTTCCAGCCCTCGCGCAAGGCTTGCGCCGCCGCCGTCGCGTCGCCGCGCGCCAGGGCGGCCTGCACCGCGGGCTGCTGCAATTGCGCGGCGAAGCGCTTGGCGACCGCCGCCAGCGCCTGCGAGGTCTGCGCCACCGCCGTGTCGCGCGCCTGCTGCAGGTCCGTGGCGCTGTGTTCGTAGCGCCATTGCTGCGCGCCGCTCCAGCCGAACCAGCCGGCCAGTACGGCCAGCAGCAGCGCCAGCAGCGGCGCCGCCTTGCGCAAACCCTCCGGCGCCGGCGGCCGTTGTGTTGCCTCGCTCATGCAGACGATCCCCTGTCAGCGCACTCCGGTATGGCCGAATCCACCCGTTCCCCTGGCGCTGTCGGCGAAAGTATCCACCACCTGCAGGGCAACGCGCACGACCGGCATCACCACCAGTTGCGCGATGCGGTCGCCGGGGGCGATGGTGAACGGCTCGCGGCCGCGGTTCCAGACGCTGATCAGCAGCGGTCCCTGGTAATCGGCATCGATCAGGCCGGTGCCGTTGCCGAGCACGATGCCGTGGCGATGGCCCAGCCCGGAGCGCGGCAAGACCACCGCGCACAGCTGCGGATCGGCGATGTAGATGGACAGCCCGCTGGGGATCAGCGCGGTATCGCCCGGCGCCAGGGTCAGCGGCGCCTCTGTGGCCGCGCGCAGATCCAGCCCGGCGCTGGCTTCGGTGGCGTAGTCCGGCAGCGGCCAGCTGTCGCCGAAGCGCGGGTCGAGCAGTTTGACCTGCAGCGGGTATGGCGTGGGGATGGTCATGCGTGCAGTCGCTCCGCGATCAGGGCCAGCAATTGTTCGGCCAGTTGCGCCTTGGACACGGCCGGGAAGCTGCGCGCGCCCTGTTGCCAGTAGGCGGTGGCGGCATTCTGGTCGCTCTCGAAGCCGTTGCCGGCCACCCCCACCTGGTTGGCGATGATCAGGTCCAGGTGCTTGTCGTTGAGTTTGCCACGCGCGTAGCGTTCGATGTCGTGGGTCTCGGCGGCGAAGCCGACCACCAGTTTCAGCGCCTGGGTCTGTGCGGCGACCTCGGCCAGGATGTCCGGGGTGCGCACCAGTTCCAGGGTCAGCACCTCGCCGCTCTTCTTGATCTTCTGCGCGGCGACCTGCTTGGGCGTGTAGTCGGCGACCGCGGCGGTGCCGATGTAGATGTCGGCCGGCAACGCGCCGAGCACCGCGGCGCGCATCTGCGCCGCCGAGCGTACGTCGATGCGCTGCACGCCGTCGGGCGTGGGCAGGTGCACCGGGCCGCTGACCAGCACCACCGACGCGCCCTGCCGCGCCGCCGCGGCGGCCAGGGCATAGCCCATTTTGCCGCTGCTGCGGTTGCCGAGGTAGCGCACCGGGTCCAGGTCTTCGTAGGTCGGCCCGGCGCTGATCAGCAGGCGCAGGCCGTGCAGCGCACCGCCACCGCTACTGGCCGCGACCGGCGCGGGCGCCGCCAGGGTCGCCGCGGTCGCGGCGTGGCCACCGGCCAGCGCGGCGACGATCTCTTCCGGCTCGGCCAGGCGTCCGGGGCCGGATTCGCCCTCGGCCAGCGGGCCGTCGTTCGGCCCGACCACGCTGGCGCCGCGTTGGCGCAGCGTGGCGACATTGGCCTGGGTGGCGGGGTGCAGCCACATGCGGTGGTTCATCGCCGGGCACACGGTCAGCGGCGCGGTGGTGGCCAGGCACAGCGTGGTCACCAGATCGTCGGCCAGACCGTGGGCGAGCCGCGCCAGCAGGTCGGCGGTGGCCGGCGCCACCACCACGCGATCGGCCCAGCGGGCCAGTTCCAGATGGCCCATCGCCTGCTCGGCGGCGCTGTCCCACAGGCTGGTGCGGGTCGGGTGCGCGGACAGCGCCTGGAAGCTCAGCGGCGTGACGAACTGCTGCGCGCCGGCGGTCATCGCCACCTGCACCTCGGCACCCGCCTCGCGCAGCCGCCGCACCAGCTCCAGCGCCTTGTAGGCAGCGATGCCGCCGCCCACGCACAACAGCACACGCCGCCCCTGCAGGGGCCCCTCGAAAGTACCGGTCACGTCGGGAATGTCCTACCCATGCAAGAACGATTAGCTTACCCGATGGCCCTTTGCGGCCCTGATACCGTTGCGCCATATCGCCCGCCAATCTGGCGATATGCACATCAACGACTGGCCCGACGCCGAACGTCCACGGGAAAAGCTGCTGGAACGCGGCCCCGGCGCCCTCTCCGACGCCGAACTGCTGGCGATCTTCCTCGGCTCCGGCCTGCCCGGCAGTGACGCAGTGCGGACCTCGCGCGACCTGCTGCATCGGCACGGCCCGCTGCGCATGCTGCTGGACCGCCCGCCACGCGAGCTGGTGCGCCTGCCGGGACTGGGCCCGGCACGGGCCTGCAAGCTGTCGGCGGCGCTGGAACTGGCCAAGCGCCACCTGGCCGCCGAGCTCGAACGCGGCACCACCCTGACCGATCCGGGGGCGGCCGGCCGCTACTTCGCGCAACGGCTGCGGGCATGGCCGCACGAGGTGTTCGCGGTGCTGTTCCTGGACACCAAGCACCGCTCGCTGGCGTTCGAAGAACTGTCCCATGGCACCCTGGACGGCGCCGAGGTGCATCCGCGCGAAGTGGTGCGGCGCGCGCTGGCGCACAACGCGGCCGCGGTGATCATCGGCCACAACCATCCATCGGGGAACTCGGAGCCCTCGCCCGCCGACCGCGCCGTTACCCACCGCCTGAAGCAGGCGCTGGGCTTGGTGGACATCCGTTTGCTGGACCATTTCATCGTCGGCGACGGAGCGCCGGTGTCGATGGCGGCGCGCGGCTGGGCCTGAGCCGGAATTCGGGAACCGGGCAGCACGGCGGCGGCGCGGCACATCCCGAATGCCCACTCCCCAACCCGCCATCGTCGGACGGCCTGAGGTCGGGCTGAACCCGGCACGGGCCGGGAGGCGGCGGGTCGGGTAAAATCGCCGGTTCCGCGCTTCAAGCAGAGATCACGTGAAATCCCAACTCCGCGCCCTGATCGGTCAAGGCATCGAAGCCTTGCGCGCCAACGGCACCCTGCCGGCCGACACCCTGCCGCCGGACTTCGTGGTCGAACGGCCCAAGACCCGCGAGCACGGCGACTTCGCCACCAACGCCGCGATGCTGCTGGCCAAGGCCGCGCGCGGCAATCCGCGCGCGCTGGCGCAGCAGCTGGTCGCCGCGCTACCGGCCAGCGACGAAGTGACCCGGGTCGAGATCGCCGGCCCCGGCTTCATCAACTTCCACCTCAGCCCCAGCGCCTACCAGCGCGAGGTGCTGGCGGTGCTCAAGCAGGGCGAGGACTACGGCCGCAGCCTGGTCGGCAATGGCCGCACCGTGGGCGTGGAATACGTCTCGGCCAATCCGACCGGCCCGCTGCACGTGGGCCACGGCCGCGCTGCGGCGATCGGCGACTGCCTGGCGCGGCTGCTCGAGGCCAACGGCTGGAACGCAAAGCGCGAGTTCTACTACAACGACGGCGGCGGCCAGATCGAGAACCTGGCGCGTTCGGTGCAGGCGCGCGCGCAGGGCAAGACCCCCGACAGCCCCGACTGGCCGGAAGAAGGCTACCGCGGCGACTACATCCAGGACGTGGCCAACGCCTACCTGGCCGGCGACTCGGTGGACCTGGAAGGCAACCTGGTCACCGGTTCCAAGGATCCGAACGATCTGGAAGCGGTCCGCCGCTTCGCCGTGGCCTACCTGCGCAACGAGCAGAACCACGACCTGGCCGCGTTCGGCGTGGACTTCGACATCTACTTCCTGGAAAGCTCGCTGTACCGCGACGGCAAGGTCGAAGAAGCGGTGCAGAAGCTGGTCGCCTCCGGCCACACCTACGAGGAAGGCGGCGCGCTGTGGCTGAAATCGACCGATTTCGGCGACGACAAGGACCGCGTGATGCGCAAGTCCGACGGCAGCTACACCTATTTCGTGCCGGACGTGGCCTATCACCTGAGCAAGTGGCAGCGCGGCTACGTGCGCGCGATCACCGAGCTGGGCGCCGACCACCACGGCTCGCTGGCGCGGGTGCGCGCCGGCCTGCAGGCGATGGACCTGGGCATCCCCAAGGGCTGGCCCGAGTACGTGCTGCACCAGATGGTCACGGTGATGCGTGGCGGCGAGGAAGTGAAGCTGTCCAAGCGCGCCGGCAGCTATCTGACCCTGCGCGACCTGATCGAGGAAGCCGGCCGCGACGCCACGCGCTGGTTCCTGATCGCGCGCAAGCCCGATTCGCAGCTGACCTTCGACATCGACCTGGCGCGCCAGCAGAGCAACGACAATCCGGTGTTCTACGTGCAGTACGCGCATGCCCGGGTGTGCAGCCTGCTGCGCCAGGCGCAGGAGAAGAAGCTGGACTACGACCAGGCCGACGGCCTGGGCCAGCTGAACCGGCTGAACGATGCGACCTCGCTGGAACTGATGCTGGAACTCTCGCGCTACCCGGAAGTGGTGGAGAATGCGGGGCATGTGCTGGAGCCGCACCTGATCGCGCAATACCTGCGCGAACTGGCGACCGCGTTCCACACCTGGTACCACGGCACTCCCGTGCTGGTGGACGATGCGAGCGAGCGCAACGCCAAGTTGACCCTGGCCGTGGCGGCGCAGCGAGTGCTGGCGAACGGCCTGAACCTCCTGGGCGTTTCCGCCCCGGAAAAAATGTGAGTGGAGAAGCGGTAGATGGCAGCACGACGCGGTAAGACGCAGGCGCGGCGCAACAGCGGCAACGGCACGCCCGGATGGGTGTGGCTGATTGCCGGCGTGGCGATCGCGGCAGTGGTATTCCTGGCGGCGCCGGGCCTGTTCAAGAAGGACGGCGACGGCTTCCTGCGCGTGGGCGGCCCACGCGCCAACCCGGATGCGCAACCGGCGCCGGTGGCCGACGCCGATGTGGACGCGGCCCCGGAACTGCCCAAACCAGCGGCAGCGGCGGCCGGCAGCACCAAGCCCGACGCCAAGAAGGACCCGCAGACCCAGTACGACTTCTACACCTTGCTGCCCGGCAAGGAAGTGCAGATGTCCGACGCCGAACTGGCCGCCAGCGCACGCGCCGAGGCCGCGCGCCAGGCGCGCGCGCCGCAGCCGGCCGCCGCCACGCCGGCGACGGCGACCACGGCCGCTACCGCTCCGGCAACGACGGCGGCGCTGTCCAATCCCACGCCGCTGCCGGAAACCGCCGCAACGAGCGCGCCCGCCAACACGGCGGCCAAGCCGACCGCGGCGGCGGCCACGCCTGCCGCTGCCACGGCCGCCGCGGCAGCAGCGGACAACGCCCGCTACATCCTGCAGGCCGGCTCGTTCGGCGCCTCCGGCGATGCCGAATCGACCAAGGCCAAATTGGCGATGCTGGGCCTGTCGGCGCGCGTGGAATCGGCGCAGATCAGCGGCAAGACCGTGTACCGCGTGCGCATGGGGCCCTACGGCACCGCCAGCGAACTGGCCGCGGCCAAGCAGAAGCTGACCGGCAGCGGACTGCCGGCGATCGCGATCAAGGCGCAGTGAGGCCGGGATTGGGCATTCGGGATTGGGGATTCGGGAGAAGCAACGTCTCCCGCATTCCTTGCGACCCGTTGGCTTACCACATGCGTTGAATTGCCTCGCCGGTCGCGAGCGCGACTGACGGCCGCCTGGCTGCGACAGCCGTCAGCAGGCGCAACACATCGGCGCCGCTTTCGCTTTTTCTAATCCCTAATCCCTAATCCCGGCCCCTAGCCACCTGGAAGCCGGCGAAGGACTGCGTCACCGGCATGATTTCCAGCCGATTGATGTTCAGATGCGGCGGCAGCGTGGCGACCCAGAAGATCTGCTCGGCGATATCCTCGGCAGTCATCGGCTGCGCGCCGTGGTAGAGCTTGTCCGACGCGCCCTGGTCGCCGTGTGTCCGCACCAGGGTGAACTCGGTCTCGGCCATGCCCGGCTCGATCGCGGTCACGCGCACGCCGGTGCCGTGCAGGTCCGAGCGCAGGCCCAGCGAGAACTGGCTGACGAAGGCCTTGGTGCCGCCGTAGGCATTGCCGCCCGGATACGGGTACAGCGCGGCCACCGAACTGATGTTGACGATCGTCCCACGGCGCTGGATCAGCGTCGGCAGCAGGCGATGGGTCAGGGTCACCAGCGCGGTGATGTTGGTGTCGATCATCGTGCGCCAGTCGTCCAGCGACGCGGCCTGCGCCGGTGCGGTGCCCTGCGCCAGGCCGGCGTTGTTGACCAGCAGGTCGATGCCGCGGAACGCGTCCGGCAGCTCCGCCAGCATCGCATCGAGCGCGGCTTCGTCGCGGATGTCGAACGCCGCCACGTGCACGCGCTCGGCGCCGAACTCGGCCAGCAGCGGCTGCAGCCGCTCGGCGCGGCGGCCGGTGGCGATCACGCGCCAGCCGGCGTTGACGAAGCGGCGCACGGCGGCGGCGCCGAAACCGGAGGTGGCGCCGGTGATCAGGGCAGTCTGGGTCATTGGGAGGCCGGGTATGGGGAGTGGGCAATCGGGAATGGTAAAAGCAAACAGGCAAAGCCGGGGTGCTGTTGCCTCAATCGCCGCTTGTCGGCATGGACACGTGGCCCACGGCATAGGCTTGACCGACGTCCGGCGGCGGCGGCAGATCCCGCCAAAGCCGCAGGCGCAGCAGGTTCCAGCCGTGCGGCTCGTAGGCGCTCACCGTGGCCAGCGCGCCTGCGGCAAGATCGTCCCTCGCCCGCTCGGCCTCGCGGTCGCCCAGCGTTTCGAGCGCGTCGGCCTCGGAGATCGCGGCGATCTCGCGCCGGGCGTAGCGGGCACTGCGCAGGTCAGCGTGCAGACGCGCAGCGCACACCGTCCACAGTTGTACCGCAGGCCGTCCGAACGACGCGGTCAGCGCGCGGAACGCGGCGCCGGCGAGGAAATCGCGCATCGCCTCGGCATCGCGCCACAGATAGAACGGCGCATACAGGTTGCTGCGGCTGGACAGCGCGCGATCGCCGCGATCGGCACTGAGATAGGCCTTGAATACCAGTCCCGGCAGATCGTCCAGCAACGGCCCCTTGTCGGCGATGCGGCGCTGGATGATGGCCATGTCGTAGTCGGCAGGCAACGCAATGCTGTACTGCATGGCGATCATGCGTCGGTCTCCGCTGCCAAGATCCCGGCGCGGCCGCCGCCGAAGGACCAGTCCTGCGCCTGCGTGGTGACGATGTTGACCATCACGTCTTCCGGCGCGATGCCCGGCGCGACCGCCAGCAGCTCCACCAGGCGCCGATAGAACGCGCGCTTGCAGGCCTCGCTGCGCGGCCGCCCGGCGGTGATCGCGATCAGCACGAAGGCGTCCGAGCGCGGTCCGCCGAGGTAGTGGCGATCGAACACCAGTTCCCCCGGATCGTGCTGATGGATGACCTGGAAGCAATCGCCGGCCGGCACCTCGAAGGCCTCGTGCATGGCCTGGTAGACGCTGGCGGACAAGGCGCGCAGATAGTCGGGGCTAGCGCCGCGATGCAGCGAGATACGGGCGTATGGCATGGGGTGTCTCCTTGGGGAATCAGGTGGCCGACGCGGTGGCGTCGCGCAGCAGCGGCAGCGCCGAGGCGGCGCACGGCCAGCCGGCGTAGAACGCCAGATGGGTGATCGCTTCGGCCAGTTCGTCGCGGCCCAGGCCGTTGTCCAGCGCGCGGCTCAGGTGGAACGGCAACTGCTGCGGCCGGTACAGCGCGACCAGCGCCGCCACCGTGACCAGGCTGCGCTCGCGCGGCGACAGCGCGGGGCGCTGCCACAGGTCGGCGAACAGCACGTCCTCGGTCAATTGCGCGAATTTCGGCGCTATATCGCCGAACAAGGATGCAGCAGGCGGGGGCAGGACGGACATTGATGGCTCGCGCTGGAGATTGACTGCGCACAGCCTAGCCACCGAAGATGTTCCTGAAAATCGGGAAATTCAGCATCCAACCTTCGATAAAACAGGATCGATAGCATGCGTCGCGTCACCTTCGATCTCGATGCGCTGCGCAGCTTCGTCGCCGGCGTCGAACTGGGCAGCTTCGCCAAGGCCGCAGACCGGCACGGGCGTTCCACGTCGGCGATCAGCGCGCAGCTGAAGAAACTGGAAGCGCAGGCCGGCCACGCGCTGTTGCGCCGCAGTGGCCGCGGACTGGCGCTGACCGACGCGGGTGAGGTGTTGCTGGCTTACGCAAGGCGTCTGCTGGACCTCAACGACGAGGCCGCCGGTGCGCTGCACGGGCCAGCCCTGCAGGGCTGGGTACGGCTTGGACTGCAGGAGGATTTCGGCGAACACATGCTGCCCGACGTGCTGGGGCGCTTCGCCCGCGCCCATCCCAAGGTGCGCATCGAAGCGCGCATCGCGCGCCATCAGGAGTTGTTGGCGCGGGTCGAAGCGGGCCAGTTGGACCTGGCGCTGGTCTGGGACGCCGGGACCGCGACGGCGCATCGCGCGCCGCAGGCGGCCTGGCCGATGCGCTGGATCGCCGCAGCCCAGGCGCCACTTCCGGACCCGAGCGGCTGGAGCAGCGATACGCCATTGCCACTGGTGATGCTGGAAGCGCCCTGCCTGCTGCGCACTGCGGCGACCACAGCGCTGGACCGTGCCGGCATCCCATGGCGCATCGCCTTCACCAGCGCCAGCCTGGGCGGCGTCTGGGCCGCGGTCCGCGCCGGACTGGGCCTGACCCTGCGCACGCCGGCCGGCCTGCCCGACGCGCTGGCGCTGCTGCCGCCAGGGGTCGGCGGCCTGCCGACGCTGCCGGCGCTGGGCTTGAACCTGCATCGTGCCGACGCGGAACCGGCGCCGGCAGTGGCGCGCCTGGCGGAGATCCTGCAGCAGCGCCTGCACGAGGCACGCGTGGCGTACGCCGATCCGGAGTGAGGCGGCCACGTGGAGAACTACGCGCAACCGGATTGCCGCGCCAGTACGCTCCGGCAGTGATGGCCTAGGCAGCCACCGGCATTTCGGAGGGCTCGCGCCCCAGGCGTTCGCGCAGGCGCAGGAACGGCAGCTGGGCGGCAAAGGACCGAACGATGTTCTGCCCGCTCCGTCATGCTCAGCCCATCTTGGTCTCGAACTGAGGCTGTAGCCGGAAATCTACTGCCCGATCACCGGCGCTAGAGGGTGCCGCGACCCAACTTCCGCTCCTGCCGGCGTTGACCGCAAAACTTGCACCGCTGCCGCGAAATACCGACGACACGCCGGAATTAGCGCCGCACCATACCTTCAACGAACCTCATCGGCGGTCGCGAAACCGGCTTGCATCCCGCTAGGCGCGTCACTTGCATGGCAGCATTTTGCTAAACAGCCCACCACCGCCATTGAGCATGCCGGCGCCGCCGGTAATCGCCGTTTTGACCGTGCTGCCATCGGTCTTGACTTCCACTTCTTTGAAAAGCTCGTCGTCGCGCGCGACCGTATAGTCCTGCCGCTCGTAGTGGTCCACCTCGGTCGAACCGGCGTAGCTGCTACCCGCGTACACATCGCGCGACTTGGCCTGATCGAACTGGAAGGGCAACACCAGGTAGTAACTACCTGGCTGCATCTCGGTGAACTGGAATGCACCCTTGGCGTCCGTCTGGGTTTCCACGCGCATGTTGTAGGCCTCGTCCGACATCAGCGCCGTCTCCTTGCTGCGGTCCGCCTTCTTGCGCATGGCGACCCACTCCGCAAAGTACGGCGTTGCCGGGAACAGCATCACTTTGCGGTTATTGGCAAGGAAAATCCGGCTGTCGTGATAGGCGCAAGCCACGCCAACGATCGTCGCCCGTCCTTTGGCCAGCGCGGCTTCGGCCGCCTGCTTGTCGAAAGGGGCTCTTGGCGAGGTTTCGCGTATTTTCGGCTTGGTATCCACTGTGGGAGACGTGCGCACCTGCGCGCCCCCTTGTCCGGCGGCGGCCAGGCCGCAGCACCCTGCAACGATCAAGGCATAGCATCTCGTCCGCATTTCGATCCCCCTCTTCCATGAGCGGGCGAAAATAACACGATTCGCGGTGCTTCCAAAGAGGCCCACGATGCCACCTCGCTAGGACCGTGCACGGCTCGGCGCTCAAGCACCAGCCGCCATGCGGCGCTGGACGCGTTGGCGCTCGCGCAGCTGCAGGAACGGCCGTTCCACCGCGTAGTGCAGCAACGCGGCGGCCAGCAGCGCCAGCGCCGCATAGATCGCGAACGCGAGCGGCCCGCGGCCATCGAGCGCGGCGCCGAACCAGCTCTGGGTGAGATGGAACACGGCCTTGTGCGACAGATACAGGCTGTAGGAGACCGCCGCCAGCCACCCCGCCCCAGGCAATGCGCGCCGGCCGATCCAACTGCGCGTGGAGGCGGCGGCGATCGCCAGCAGCGCCAGTCCCAGCGACAACAGCGGCCAGCCGATCGCGTTGCCGAGCAGGCCAGTCCGTTCGCGGAACAGCCACATCGCCAGTGCGCACACCGCCAACCCGGCCAGCAGCAGTGCGTTGGCGCGCGCCTGCAGCCACTGCCAGCGCTGCGGCCGGAACACCTTGATCGCGGCCAGCACCACGCCGGCCAGCAAGCCGTCGAGCCGGTTCCAGGTCGGGTAGTAGATGTCCTCGATGAACCAGTTGCGTTGCAGCCCGTCGCCGATGCGTTCGAGCGCGCTGTCGTGCAGCCAGGTCGCCGTGCGCAACCCGATGCCGGCCAGCACCACCGCACCGCACACCGCAACGAAACGCGGCGCCGACGGCCGCCGCAGCGACAGCGCCGCCAGCAGCGGGAACACCAGATAGAAATGCTCCTCCACGCACAGCGACCAGGCATGCGAGAACGCCTGCTGGCTGGCGTAGTCGATGCCCAGGTTCAAGGTGAAGCTGGCGAACATCCACCACGGCGCGAGGCCTGGCGCTTCGCGGAAACCGGGCCAGGCCAGGTACAGCGCCAGCACCACGATGAAGGCCGGCAGGATGCGGAACGCGCGGCGCAGGTAGAAATCGCCATAACGCAGCGGTTCGCCGCGCGCCAACGGCGCCAGCACCTGACCGCCGATCAGCAAGCCGCTGAGCACGAAGAACAGGTCCACGCCCATCCAGCCATAGCGCGACAGCCAGGCCCATTCCGGCCCCAGGCCGCCGACCACGAACGAGTGGAACAGCATCACCCACACGATCGCCAGCGCGCGCAGCAAATCCAATCCGGGGTAGCGCATCGCGTCAAGGAGTGATGGCAGAGGCGCTCAGCTTATGGGCCGGTGCCAGCGCTCGTCCATCCGCCGTGGCGAACGCGAGAGGTGCCGCGATGAAAAAGCGCGTGGCGTCTGCACGGGATGCGCTGGAACGACGATCGTGCTCGATACGCTCCTGCGTGCGTTCGACAACGCGGCGCGACACGCCGCCGGGGAGCGCGCTCGCCCCGCCCATTGGCGAGGGAGCGCATGCCGGCACTCAGCCCAGCGGTTCGTCCGACAGGTAGGTGTAACCGGTCAGTCCCGCTTCCAGCGCCGCCGACAAGGCCTGCGCCTGCTCGGCCGGCAGCTGCGCGGCAGCCACGCGCTCGGCGTAGGCCGCGCGCAGGTCGGCCAGTGCATAGCCCACGTAATCCAGCATCACGTCGGTGGTGTCGCCGCGGCGCTGCTGGGCGATGCGGTAGCCGTCGCCATCGGCGCTGACCTCGATCGCATCGGTGTCGCCGAACAGGTTGTGGATGTCGCCGAGGATCTCCTGGTAGGCGCCGACCAGGAAGAAGCCGAGCCGGTAGCTCTCGCCCGGGCGCAGTTCGTGCAGCGGCAGCGAGCTGTCCAGGCTCTCGTTCTCGACGTAGGTCTTTACCATGCCGTCGGAGTCGCAGGTCATGTCGCAGATCACCCCGCGCCGCGCCGGCGCTTCGTTCAGGCGCTCGATCGGCACGATCGGGAACACCTGGTCGATCGCCCACACGTCGGGGATCGATTCGAACACGCTGAAGTTGACGAAATACTTGTCCACCAGCCGCTCGTTGAGCTCGTCCAGCACCGGGCGGTGGCTCTTTTCCTCATGGCTCAGGCGCGCGCGCACGCCGTGCGCGATGGCGTAGAACAGGTCGTCGATGCGCGCGCGCTGCGGCAGGTCGATCTGGCCCAGCGCGTAGCTGGACAGGCCTTCGGCATGGAAATGCTGCGCTTCCTGGAACAGCTCCACCGCCGGGCGCACGTCCAGTTCGTCGTGGATCTCGCGCAGGTGGCGGATCGCCGCCGGCTCGTCGGCATGCGCGTCGGGCACGCGCCCTTCCGGCGCCTGCTCCACTTCCGAAACGTTGGCGATCAGCACCGCGTGGTGCGCAGTCATCGCGCGGCCGCACTCGGTGACGATGCGCGGCGGCGGCAGGCCGTGTTCCTCGCAGGCGTTGGCCAGCGGCTGCACGATGTTGCTGGCGTAGGAATGCAGGCCGTAGTTGATCGAGCAGTAGCTGCGCGAACGGGTGCCTTCGTAATCGATGCCTAGGCCGCCGCCGACGTCGACGTGGCTGATCTTGGCGCCCAGCTTGGACAGCTCGACGAAATAGCGGGTGGCCTCGCGCATGCCGTTGGCGATGTCGCGCACGTTGGAGATCTGCGAGCCCATGTGGAAGTGCAGCAGGTTCAGCGAGTCGGCGTATTCGGTGTCGCGCAGCGCCTTCCACAGGTCCAGCACCTGCCGCGGCGACAGCCCGAACTTGGCCTTGTCGCCGCCGCTGTTCTGCCACTTGCCCGCGCCCAGCGAGGCCAGGCGCATGCGCACGCCCAGGCCTGGCTTGACATCCAACGCGCGCGCTTCCTCCAGCACCAGCTTCAGCTCCGACGGCTTCTCGATGACGATGAAGGTCTGCAAGCCGAGCTTGCGCCCGATCAGCGCCAGGCGGATGTATTCGCGGTCCTTGTAGCCGTTGCACACGATCAGCCCGCCCGGCCGCGACAGCGCCAGCACCGCCATCAGTTCCGGCTTGCTGCCCGCTTCCAGGCCGAAGCCCTCGCCGTGGTGGCTGGCCAGGGTGCCGGCCACGCCGCGATGCTGGTTGACCTTGATCGGGTACACCGCGGTGTAGCCGCCGGCGTAGTCCCAGTCGGCCTGGGCCTGGGCGAAGGCCGACTGCAGCTTGCCCAGGCGCTCGCCCAGGATGTCCGGGAAGCGCACCAGCATCGGCAGCTTGGCGCCGGCCGCGCGCGCCGCGTCCACCACCTCGGGCAGCGCGATCGCCACGCCGTCGGCGCCTTGCGGGCGCACCACCACCCGGCCGGCCGCGTCCACGTCGAAATACCCATCGGCCCAGTGCGGGATCGAATAGGTCTTGCGGGCTTGGTCGAGGGACCAATCGCTCATCGTGGCGGCTCGGCGGGGAAAAGGGGCGTGGATTGTAACGCCTGCTACGCGTGGGCTCCGTTACAATCCGCGCCGACCTTGGGCCTGGCGTGGCTTGATTTGGTTGGACTAGGCTGCGCCCTGCCCTCATCCGGCGAAGGGTTGGGCCTGGCGTGATCCAGCTGCACGAGGCTGCGCCCTACCCTCATCCGGCGCTTCGCGCCACCTTCTCCCGGTGGGAGAAGGAATAGCCTGCATTCTTTCCGCTTTCTTAGGACATCGCATGAGCGCCAACGACAACTGGTACATCGAACACTTCCAGCCCACCGGCTCGGCCATCGGCTATCGCATCACCGGCAAGCTGGACGAGGTGCAGTCGCCGTTCCAGAAGATCGAGATCTACGACACCACCGACTGGGGCAAGCTGATGGTGATCGACGGCGCGGTGATGCTGACCACGCGCGACAACTTCTTCTACCACGAGATGATCAGCCACCCGGCGCTGTTCACCCACGCCGCGCCCAAGCGCGTGGTGATCATCGGCGGCGGCGACTGCGGCACCCTGCGCGAAGTGCTCAAGCACCCGGGCGTGGAGAGCGCCACCCAGTGCGACATCGACGAACAGGTCACGCGCATGGCCGAGAAGTACTTCCCGGAACTGTGCGAGTCCAACGCCGACCCGCGCGCCGAGTTGCTGTTCGACGACGGCATCGCCTACATGGCCAACTGCCCGGCCGGCAGCGTGGACATCGTCATCGTCGATTCCACCGATCCGGTCGGCCCGGCCGAAGGCCTGTTCAACAAGGCGTTCTACGCCAGCTGCTTCAAGGCGCTGAAGGACGACGGCATTCTGGTGCAGCAGTCCGAATCGCCGCTGGCGTTGCTGGACCTGATCAAGGAAATGCGCGCGGAGATGGGCAAGGCCGGCTTCGCCAGCTTCCACACCGTGCCGTTCCCGCAGCCGTGCTACCCGACCGGCTGGTGGAGCGTGACCCTGGCGCGCAAGTCCGGCGGCTTCGATTTCCGCGAAGCCGACGCGGCGGCCAAGCCGTTCGCCACCCGCTACTACAGCGCGCACCTGCACACCGGCACCCAGGTGCTGCCGCCGTTCGTGGCCGAGGCGCTGGGCGGCTAATCACCGGGCCGGCGCCGACGAGGTTGGCGCCGGCCACGTCGCGCGGACCGGGGGCGTTGTGGCCGCTCGGCAACGGCGGCGCACGCCGCTGGCCGCGGCATTGCCGTGCGGACGGTCGGCAAGCCGCGACGCCGGCATACTGTCAGCCCGCTCCCTTGCAGCGTCGCGCATGCCTGCCGAGTTCTCCCGCCTCTGGACCCTGTGCGCGTTGGCGGCGATGGCCTTCGTCGCCGCGTGCATCGCGCACGAGGCGGTCGGCCACGGCCTGACCTGCCTGGGCACGGGCGGCACCGTCAGCCTGCTCAGCTCCGTGTACTTCCACTGCCAGCCGGGCCATCCGCTGGTCGATGCCGCCGGGCCGCTGAGCAATCTCTGCGTCGCCGCGGTGTTCGCCCTCGCCGCACATCGCAGCCGGCGCGCCACCGCGCGCACCGCGTTCGCGCTGGTCGCCGCGTTCAACGGCCTGTGGGGCGCGGGCTACCTGATCTTCTCGGCGGTCACCGACACTGGCGACCTCGCCTTCGTCGTGCGCGATCTCGCACTGCGGCCAGAATGGGCATGGCGCCTGGGCATGGGACTGGCCGGCCTGTGGCTCTACCGCCTCGTCGTGCGCAACGTCGCCCCCTGCCTGCCGAACGGCATGCCACTGCTCGCCGCATATTGCGTAGCCGGCGGCGTGGCTTGCATCAGCGTGTTGTTCTATCCAGGCGCGGTGTTGCCCGCTCTCAAGGAAGCGGCGCAAGAAAGCCTGCTCGCGCCGCTGGGCCTGCTCTTCGTTGCGTTCTCCCGGCGCCCGTCCCGTGTCTTGCCTCCACCATCCAGCCGGACCGTCATGTTCATCGGCGCGCTAGTCGTGCTCGCCTTCTGGCTGACCCTTGGACGCGGCTATACCGCGGCTTGAGAACGCCTGATCGAGGTCGCGCATGCCGACGACAACGCGTGGCCTGACTGGCATGGTCGGCATGGTCGGCATGGTCGGCATGCTTGCGTCGGCGCTTGCTGGGTGCCGATCCTGCAGCCGAAGGTCTGTTCAACAAGACATTTACGCCACACTGAAAGTGGCCGCATCGCCCACGTAGGGCTGCGCGCGCCATGCAGGCGCGCGCCGAACCGTCAGCGCGCGGCCGTCGGAGCGGACCCAGCCGGTACGCCGAGCGCGATCAGCGTCGGGGCGTCCGCCACGAAGCGATCGAGCACGCCATCGGCGATCTTGACCGGCCCGCCGAAACGCGTCGCGCCGGGGATCGACTGGATCGCCGCGGCCTCGGCGGCGAGCCGGGTCGCATCGGCGAACAAGCCCGACGCCGCGGCGTCGCCTCGGTTGGCGGCCTGCAGACCCGCTGCCGTGGCCTGCAGCGCGCGCCCCCAACCCTGCATCGCATCCAGCCAGGGGCGCGACTGTTCGGCGAAGCCGGGGTCGGCCACCCCCGCGCGGATGACGGCGGGCGCGGCCGCGATCTCGTCCGCGCTGCGCGCAAGTTCGGCGAGCGCCTGGCCGCGAGCATCTGCGTCGCCACCGGCAAGCGCTTCGCGAACCCGGTCGAGCACGGCCTTCAGCCGCGGCGCCTGCTCCTGCCACGGCTGGCTGCCAAAGGTCGGCGCCAGGTGCTGAGTATCGAAGAAGGTGAGCAGCGCCGCGGTCACCCGCGCATCGCCCGCCGCCAGATCGCGCGCCGCCGCATGCCAGGTCCGCTCGGCGTCGTAGTCCTTGTCGTTCCATGCGAACGAGGTCAGCCCCATCACCGCGACGCGGCTCGGCGCTTCCTGGTTCATCGGGTTGGCGACGATGCCGGCCAACTCGACGGACAGACCGGCCTCGCGCCGCGTGTACGGCGCCAGCAACAACCGGCCGGCCGAGGTTTCGTAATCGTTGACCGGGTAGTTGTCCCACAGCAGCGTCGTGCGCCCGAACGCCTTGGTCGCCGCGCGCGCATCGGGGATGGAAATGGCCGGCGGCACGACGTCGGTGCCGGTCCATTGCACCACGATCTTCGGATCCAGATGCTGGCGCAACGCGGCCTTGTACGGGCTTTCCTTGGCGTCGTAATACTCGGTCGGCACCATGATCAGTTCCGACGCCGCAGCGTGCCGGGCGACCAGGTCCGCCTGCACCAGGTTAAGCAAGTGCGACTGCGCGATGCCTGCCGCTTCCGCGCCCGACGGGCCGAAGGCGGCCTTGTCACGCTCGCAATTCCACTTGGTGTATTCGATATCGTCGAGCGCGACGTAGAAGCTGCGCACGCCCAGCGCGCGAAACGCGTCGAACTTGCGGAGCAGCGCCTTGGCATCGGCCGGATCGGAGAAGCAGACCGACGGCCCGGGCGAGATCGCGTAGACGAAATCGACATGGTTGCGCCTGGCCGTCGCCGCCAAGCTACCCAGCGCCTTCAGCGTGGCCGCCGGATAGGCCTCGCGCCAGCGGTCGCGCGCATAGGGGTCGTCCTTCGGGCTGTAGATGTAGGTGTTGGCCTTGGTGCGGGCGAGGAAATCGATGTGCTTGGCGCGATCGGCCATCGACCATGGCGCCCCGTAGAATCCCTCGATCGTGCCGCGGATGGCCATCGCCGGATAATCCTGGATGACCAGCGTCGGGATGGCCGGGCGTTCGGCAAGCTGACGCAAGGTCTGCGCGGCATGGAACAGGCCGTCGGCGTCGTGGCCCGCAAGCGTGATCAGGCTGCCCTTGCCGGTAGCGACGCTGGCGAGGGTGTAGCCCTCCTTGCGCATCTCCTGCACGGCCTTGCTGCGCGTCAGTGCCTCGCGGACGACCGCCGCCTCGCCGGTGCCGACGACGATGTACGTTTGTTCGAACGTGGCCGGCAGGCGCGATGCGGTGGCGATGTGCTCGACGCCCGCCGACACCAGAATGCGGCGGACTAACGCGACCGAAGCCTGGTCAGCGCCCGGCGCGGCGACCAGCACGACCTTTCGGCCGAGCGCGACGGTGCCGGCCTCGAGCCGGATCGAGACCGGACTCGGAAACAGCGCCGGCCGCGTGACCGGTTGCGCCGTAGCCGGGGCTGCCAGCGCGAGGCCCAGCGCCACCGTCATCGAGAGCAGACTCAGGCCTGCCCGTGTAGCGCGTCGCGTCATTCCGGATCTCCGGTATTGGAATGGTATTACGGCACAGAGTAGGCAAGTCGCTGGGCCGCGACAAGCTGCGCGGCCGTGGCTGGGGAGTTCAGTAGTGCATGTCGAATTCCGGGCTTGGCTCGCATCAGGCCGAATGCGGAGCAGGCCCGCGCCCATTCGGTATTTAAATGGTATGAGTGGCGGCCCGGTGACCTACGGATTGTCGCGAAAGCGCTGATCCTGCCGCAGCGGCAAGGTGAGCAAATCGCCCTGACCAATCACTGCCCGGCTATAGACCGAGAAGGGCTTCAGCCCGGATATTCGCCGAAGCGGGCGCAGTTCCGGCTCGTTTGTCGCGGCTGAAGCCGCTCCTACAGGAACCTTGCGACAAGCGGCTGGGCGCACTGTGGGAGGGACTTCAGTCCCGGCTGCATCCGCAGCCGAAAAATCACCGCTTCGCGCGTCGCGACTGAAGTCGCTCCCACAGGGAGCCTCGATGCTCGTCTGGTGCACCTGTAGGAGGGGCTTCAGCCCCGACACCCACCGAAGCCGGTGCAGTTCCGGACTCCGTTCGTTCAACGGCGCGGAGCGCGATAACGTGGAGGAGTATGCGGTCAGCGAAGCCAGTGCAGCCATCGGCGTTGCACGCAGGCGCAGCGGCCCTACGCCGGACGAATCTTGCGGAGTGAAAGCAGTTCTATCGCGGCGCAGAGAACAGCATGGGCCGAGTTCTACCGAGAGCTTGTCTATGTAGAGCGGCGACGTGCCGGGCGACGCAGTACGGCGTCGAAACACCGACTACACGCGCCTCGATCCGCGATGCGATCGCACTGCCACTCACATCACCGTTGGAATTCTCGCGATGCAGCCCTGTCGCCGGGCGCGCAGCGCGCGCGCCGAGACCTTACAGCGCGTCCGCATCCAGTTCGCCGGTGCGGATCCGCACCACCGTGCCCAGGTCGTACACGAACACCTTGCCGTCGCCGATCTTGCCGGTGCCGGCCGCCTTGACGATCGCCTCGAGCACGCGTTCGACCTGGTCCTCGGTAACCGCCACTTCCAGCTTCACCTTGGGCAGGAAATCGACCACGTACTCGGCGCCGCGGTACAGTTCGGTGTGGCCCTTCTGCCGGCCGAAGCCCTTGACCTCGGTGACGGTGATGCCGGCCACGCCCTGCGCGGCGAGCGCTTCGCGCACGTCGTCGAGCTTGAACGGCTTGATGACGGCCATGATCATCTTCATGCGGCTTTCTCCAATCACAATGGCGTCAGGATAGCGCGGTTGCGCGATGCCCGGCCGCCGGGTTCAAATGATCGCGCGCCCCATCGCCGGAATTTTCCGACAGCGCGCCGCGCCCGATACCGATGGCCCCGAACCGCAGGGTGCCGCAGTCTGGCGCTCCCTGCCGGAGTATCGCCATGATCGACCTCAATCACCTCGACGACCTCGCCCGCCGCCTCAGCGACCTGGTACCGCCAGGCCTGCGCGAATCCCGCGACGAACTGCAGAGCACCTTCAAGAGCGCGCTGCAGGCCGGCCTGGGCAAACTCGACCTGGTCACCCGCGAGGAATTCGACGTGCAGCGCGCGGTGCTGCTGCGCACCCGCGAGAAACTGGAAGCGCTGGAACGCAGCGTCGCCGCGCTGGAAGCCGCGCGCAGCGGCGACGCGCCGTCCGCGCAAGCCTGAGCCACCCGCCGCCATGAGCCTGGCGCTGGTGCACAGCCGTGCCCGCGCGGGGGTGCTTGCGCCTCCGGTTCGGGTCGAGGTCCATCTGTCCGGCGGACTGCCGGCGACGCAGATCGTCGGCCTGCCCGAAGCCGCGGTGCGCGAATCGCGCGATCGCGTGCGCGCCGCCATCCTGTGCGCGCAATACGAGTTCCCGGCGCGGCGCATCACCGTCAACCTAGCCCCGGCCGACCTGCCCAAGGAAGGCGGCCGTTTCGACCTGCCGATCGCACTGGGCATCCTCGCCGCCGCCGGGCAACTCGACCCGCAGGCGCTGGGCAACTACGAATTCCTCGGCGAACTGGCCTTGACCGGCGAGCTGCGCGCCGTGGACGGCGTGCTGCCGGCGGCGCTGGCCGCCGCCGAAGCCGGGCGCACGCTGATCGTGCCGGCTGGCAACGGCCCCGAAGCGGCGCTGGCGCAGCACGTGCAGGCGTTCACCGCGCGTACCCTGCTCGAAGTCTGCGCGCTGTTGAACGGCACCAAGACCCTGCCCGCCGCCGAAGCGCTGCCGGCCGCGGCCACGCCGTTTCCCGACCTGAGCGACGTGCGCGGGCAGGCGCAGGCGCGGCGTGCGCTGGAGATCGCCGCGGCCGGTCACCACCATCTGTTGTTGATCGGCAGCCCGGGCTGCGGCAAGACCCTGCTGGCCTCGCGCCTGCCCGGCATCCTGCCCGAGGCCAGCGAGGCCGAGGCGCTGGAAGCGGCGGCGATCGCCTCGGTCAGCGGCCGCGGACTGGATCCATCGCGCTGGCGGCAACGCCCCTACCGATCCCCGCACCACACCGCCAGCGCGGTGTCGCTGGTCGGCGGCGGCACCCATCCGCGCCCCGGCGAGATCTCGCTGGCGCATCGCGGCGTCTTGTTCCTCGACGAACTGCCCGAGTGGAACCGGCACGCGCTGGAAGTGCTGCGCGAGCCGCTGGAATCGGGCACGGTCACGGTGTCGCGGGCCGCACGCAGCGCCGAATTCCCTGCCCGCTTCCAACTGGTCGCAGCGATGAATCCCTGCCCCTGCGGCTGGGCCGGCGACGCCAGCGGCCGTTGCCGCTGCAGCGACGACAGCATCCGCCGCTACCGCGCGCGCATCTCCGGTCCGTTGCTGGACCGCATCGACCTGCACGTGGACGTACCGCGCCTGCCGCCACAGGCGCTGCGCGCCGATGCCGCCCCCGGCGAAAGCAGCGCCGCCGTGCGCGCCCGGGTGGAGCAGGCGCGGCAACGCCAGCTGGCGCGCGCCGGCTGCCCCAACGGCCAGCTCGGCCACAGCGAGACCTTGCGCGACTGCCGCCTGCAACCGCACGACGAAGCGCTGCTGGAACACGCCATCGACCGCCTGCGCCTGTCGGCGCGCTCCTTGCACCGTATCCTGCGCGTGGCGCGCACCATCGCCGACCTGGTCGAAAGCGATGCGATCGCCACCGCGCACCTGGCCGAGGCGATCGGCTACCGGCAACTGGATCGCGGCGAGTCCGCAGCACCGCAAGCGGACGCCTTTGCGCGCGCAAGCGAAGCGCGGCGCGGTGCGATAGCGCGCTGACCCTGCCGGCGCGGCAACCGCCTAGCGCCAAGCTGTTCGCCCTGCCCGGCGGCGACGCGGACCTGGCCGTGGTCGCGAACACGGCAAGCAGAAGTGGGACTACTGGTGTGCATGCACGCATCGCACGAAACCGCGCGGCGGCCTCGCCTACCGCATGCGGATACAGCGACGGCGGCACGCTTGGCGCAAAGCGATCGCGCCATCGCCGCCATCCGCCACGGACAATCGGTGCCGGCCATACATCGCGGCAATACCGGCCAGCGCTTTCGGATCATCCATCTCGCGCGACGGGCGCTCCCCCCACCGCAGATGCATGTGTGGCTTCAACCCACTGCTGTCGATGTCACGAACTCGGCCAGCAAGGCATTGCAGCGCCGCGCATGGGTGAAGGTCATCCCGTGCGAAGCGCCGGAGAGGACGTGGTGGCGCGCATCCGGCAACCACTCGGCCAGCGCGGAAGCGTTGTCGCGGTACTGCGCCGGACTCAGTTCGCCGCTGACCAGCAGCACCGGTACCGCCAGCGCCGCGGCCTGCTCGCGATCGTAGGCCGGCAGCGCATCGCCGATCTGTGGCACCAGGGTCTGCGCGTTGTCGCGCACCATCTGCCGGAACGTCGCACTGCTGCGCGCCCAGGCGCCGGGCTGGCTGACCGAATCGACGAAGCACTCCAGACCGGCCTCGACCTGTCCGTCGCGCAGCAATTCGATCGCCCGCGCGCGGATCGCCACCACGTCTTCGGGCAGGCCCTGCGGCTGCGGCCCACCCGGATCGAACAGGCTCAGGCTGGCGATCGCGGCAGGCTGTTGCAGCGCGACCTGCCAGGCCATCGCGGCGCCGCGCGAGTGGCCGACCAGATGCACCGGTTGTCCGTAGCTAGCGAGGAACCCGGCCACCTGCTGCGCATGCCAACGCCAGCCGAAGCGATGCCGCAGCGACGATGGCAGCTGCGGGAAATACTGGCCCAGGCTCAGCGCGGCGACCTCGAAGCGCTCGGATAGGCCGCGCAGTTGCGGCGCCCAATAGCGGTAGTCGCACAGCGCGCCGTGCACCAGCACCACCGGGGCGCCGGCGCCGAGCCGCAGGTAGGCCAGCGCATCGTCGTCGCCCAGCAAGTGGACCGCGGGCTTGCCGAGCGGGGTGCGCGGACCGATCACCGGTGGCCTCTGGCAAGGGGCTGCAGCGAAGTCCGCGCCACACGATTCATAGCGACCGCACTGACACGACACCGAAGAGGATGCGAAAGGAGTTGCCCGGCACTGGACCGCCGCGAGCCCAGATACCACGGCCGCGAGCGTCCCGGCGGCGGCGCGGGCATGGCGGAGGCCGCTTTGCCATGCGCGCCGCACGCGCTGGCGATGCAGCCCAGCGAAATCCAGCGCGGCATCCCAGGGAGCGACGGCGGCGCCACGCGCCCCAGACCGCCGGTCGCCGCCGCAACGCCAAAGGCGATGCAGACCAGCTGCGGAAGGAATTCCAAGCACGATGGACGATGATGCGGCGCGCTCGGGGAGACACGCGGTACGCGCCAGCCTTTCAACGCAGAGGGCGCCAGCTCGGCATCCCGAGCAGCATGATTACGGGCAACGGTGTCATGCGCCACAGGCCGTCGATCGCCGCAGCGCCGAAGGCGGTGTCCACCACCGGCAGGATTCGCGGTCGAAGAGGCCATGCAGGCTGGGAATGATGTGGTGCGCCCGGAGGGATTCGAACCCCCGACCAATGGCTTCGGAAGCCACTACTCTATCCGGCTGAGCTACGGGCGCAACGGACGCGCATTCTAACGGCAAACCGCGCGCCGCGTCTCCCCCATGTCCGATTGCCGCCAGGGCCGAACCGGCGGTCGCCGTAGCCGGCGCCGGAGCGGCGCGGTTTCCGCAAGCGGCCGGAGCCCGGCGACTGCGCATCGCCTGCGTACAACCGGCTCCTACGCCTGGGTCTGTAACTGGACGCGGATGCACAGACCGTAGCCGTCGCAGCGGCCACGACCCGTGCCGTGCTGCCGCCGAGCGGGCCCGGCTGCTACCCTTGCACGATGGGTTACGAACGCTACGAAACGTCCGCCGCGTTGCCGCCGCGCGTGCGCCTGGGCCAGTACTGGAAACTGCTGCGCGGCGACCGTCCGATCGGCGCGCTGCTGCTGCTGTGGCCTACCTGGTGGGCGCTGTGGCTGGCGGCCGACGGGATGCCGCCGCTGTGGACGCTGTTCGTGTTCACCGCCGGGGTCTGGCTGACCCGCTCGGCCGGCTGCGTGATCAACGACTACGCCGACCGCTGGCTGGACCCGCAGGTCGAGCGCACCCGCGGCCGGCCGCTGGCCACCGGCGCGGTCAGCGGCCGCGAGGCACTGGCGGTGTTCGCGCTGCTGATGCTCGCCGCCTTCGCGCTGGTGCTGACGATGAACGCGCTGACCATCGGCCTGAGCGTGGTCGGGCTGTTCCTGGCTGCCAGCTATCCCTACCTGAAGCGCTACACCTACCTGCCGCAGGTCTACCTCGGCATGGCCTTCGGCTGGGGCATCCCGATGGCGTTCGCGGCGATCCGTGGCGAGGTGCCGGCGCTGGGCTGGCTGCTGTACGCGGCCAACATCCTGTGGGCCACCGCCTACGACACCTGGTACGCGATGGTGGACCGCGAGGACGATCTGCGCGCCGGCTCCAAGTCCACCGCGATCCTGTTCGGCGACCTGGACCTGGTCGCGCTGGGCATCCTGTATGCGCTGATGTTCGTCGCGCTGGGCTTCGTCGGCACCCGCGGCGCGCTGGGAATCTGGTACTGGGCGGGATTGAGCGTGGCCGCGCTGCTGGTGGTCTATGAATTCCGCATCGCGCGAACCCGCGAACGCGCGCCCTGCTTCCGTGCCTTCATGCACAACAACTGGGTCGGCCTGGCGATCTTCGCCGGCATCGTCGCGGCGTTGGCGCTGCGGGCGGGGTAGGCCGAAGCGGAGAAGCCATGCAGTGGCGGCTGCGCACAAGGATGTCGTCGGGATCGGTGCGTTTGGCCGCTGACGGCAATGCCGCAGGGCACGATTCGCCTGATCGTTGCCGATAAAGCGTCGGGACTGAAGTCCCTCCCACAAAACCATCGATCGACTCCTGTAGGAGCGGCTTCAGCCGCGACGCCTTTCCCATGGACAGCGCCAGGAGCGACTTCGATCACGACAAGCGTGACCGGCAAAATCCGCATCCCAGCTGCTGGATCGGCATATCCCCTTCCTCGACCTAGCCCGCCGGCGCAATCGAGGAAGCGCCGGCGCCCGCCGCTTCGAAGCAGCGGCATCGCGCGAAGCTGCCGGCACAAGACAGCGTCGCGTGGCTCGAACACCAACTGGCACGCAAGGCCACACAAGCCCGCAATGGTGAACACGGTGCCCCATCCGGATCGCATCAGCCAGCACTAAGGCTTCGCGTGCGCCGTCGACGCATGCGTCAGCAGCGCGAACACCCGCTGTTGTTCCTGCGCATCCTGCAGACCGCTGATACGCAGTCGGTCGCCGGGGAGCGGCGCCATGACCGTCGCCACGGTGAGCACCTGACCATCGGCCAGCAGCGCGATCGGCTTGCCGATGTTCTGCTCCGTCGCCCGGGTCAGGCGATCGTCGTTCCCCGAGAAACTCAGATCGAGTGCCGGCTTGCCATCGTCGCCGTCCACGCGCGCCACCGTCGCGGCGCCATCGACGGCCAATAACTGCTGCGGCGCCAGATACACCGGCCGTCCCTGGTACACGGCCTCGGTATAGCCGGCGCTCGGCGCATAGCTGGCCAGGCGCCATTCGATCTTCGCCTTCACCGCACTCGCGCTCGCGCTGGTGTCGGCGCCATCGGGCGACGGGGCGTAGCTGCACCCGCTGACCCCGAACACGCACAACGCCAACGACAGTCCCAGAGTTCTCAAGCGCATCGCCATCTCCCGCAGTTCGTTTGGCGACATCATAGAAGAACCGGCTGTTGTGGCCTGTCGCAGACAGGTGCCCACCCATGTCACGCAGAAGAACGTGCCATGCACCGTGCTGCGGAACCCGTCCGACAGCGGCCGATTGCGTCGGGTCGTGGCGCCTGCGTGGCACGACGAAGCGTAAAGCTCGCCCCCCAATCAGAAAACGCCCTCGCTGCCGTTGCGTGGTCCAGGCAACCAAACAGCGATCGCTCCCCGCATGCATGACGGATCACGCGACCACGGCCAGCGCCAGACACGCAGGTCCACATGACCCGCCACCCTTGCCATCGCAGGGCCAATCGCCGCCGCGGCATGCAAGCCACCAGCGCACTCACGGCCTCACGGCACCCGCGCCACCACCCACGCATCGACCCGCGCCACGCCGGCGCGGCGCAGCGCCTGTGCCGCGGCATGCAGGGTCGCGCCGGTGGTCATCACGTCGTCGATCAGCGCCACGTGCGGCGGCAGCGGCGCCTGCACCACGAACGCATGGCGCAGGTTGCGACGCCGCGCCTGCGCATCGAGTTCGGACTGCGGCGCCGTGGCGCGCACGCGCTGCAGGCCGGCGCACAGCGGCAGGCGCAGCGCGCGCGCCAGCGGCCGCGCCAGTTCCAGCGCCTGGTCGTAGCCGCGCTGGCGCAGCCGTGCGCAATGCAGCGGCACCGGCAGCAGTGCCTGCGGCCGCGGCAAACCGGCGCAGCGCGCCTGCAGCAATGCCGCCAGCAGGCGCCCGGCGGCCAGGTCCTGATGGAACTTGAAGCGGCGCAGCAATCCATCCACCGGCGCAGCGTAGACGCAGGCGCTGGCGACCAGCGCCAGCGGGGGCGGTTTGCGTTGGCAGCTGCCGCACAACTGGTCCGCGTCCAGCGCGGGCAGCGGCAGCGCGCACCCCTGGCAGGCGCTGGCATTCCAGGGCAGCGCGTCGCGGCAGGCCGGGCACAGGTCCAGGCCGGCGGCGCCGGGCTCGGTACAGACCAGGCAGCGCTCCGGCAGTACCCAACGCTGCAGCCGCCGCCAGTAGCCGTCAACCCGACCCACCCCGCTGAAGTTGACAGGGATATCCATGCTCACCAGACTGCCCGCTTTCCCAGCCGCTTACCGTCAGGAAACCCCCATGTCCGCTGTCGTCCGACACGACTGGCAACGCCAGGAATTGCTCGCCCTGTTCGATCTGCCGTTCCCGGAGCTGCTGCACCGCGCCGCCGCGGTGCATCGCGAACACTTCGATCCGGCGCAGGTGCAGGTCTCCACGCTGCTGTCGGTGAAGACCGGCGGTTGCCCGGAGGATTGTGCGTACTGCCCGCAGGCGCAGCGCTACGACACCGGGGTGGACGCGCAGAAGCTGATGAGCACCGAGGCGGTGCTGGAGAAAGCGCGCCAGGCCAAGGCCGCCGGCGCGTCGCGGTTCTGCATGGGCGCGGCGTGGCGCTCGCCGAAGGACCGCGATATCCCCAAGGTCGCGGCGATGATCCGCGAAGTGAAGGCGCTGGGCCTGGAGACCTGCGCCACCCTGGGCATGCTCGACGGGCGCCAGGCGCAGGCGCTGAAGTCGGCCGGGCTGGACTACTACAACCACAATCTGGACACCGCGCCGGACTTCTACGACACGATCATCCACACCCGCCAGTACCAGGACCGCCTGGACACGCTGGCCCACGTGCGCGATGCCGGCATGAAGACCTGCTGCGGCGGCATCGTCGGCATGGGCGAATCGCGCGAGCAACGCGCCGGCCTGCTGCAGGCGCTGGCCAACCTGCCGGTGCATCCGGACTCGGTGCCGATCAACCGCCTGGTGCAGGTCGCCGGCACCCCGCTGCACGGCACGGTCGAGCTGGACCCGTTCGAGTTCGTGCGCACCATCGCCGTGGCCCGCATCGCGATGCCGCAGGCGATGGTGCGGCTGTCGGCCGGCCGCGAGAGCATGAGCGACGAACTGCAGGCGCTGTGTTTCTGCGCCGGCGCCAACTCGATCTTCTACGGCGAAAAACTGCTGACCACCGGCAACCCGGACACCGCACGCGACCAGGCGCTGTTCGCGCGGCTGGGGCTGAAGCCGATGCAGGTGCAGGTGGACGCCGATGCGCACGACCACCCCGGCACCGTGCATGCGGACATCACCACTCCGGCGCCGGCAGCGGACAGGCCGGCGATCGCCGCGGCGCTGGTCTGACCCCAGCGCGCCGCGCCGGCGCGCGCACGTCCATCCGCCGATCCGGCCGTCCATCGCCGGCGGCGCCCGGCGCGGCCGGGGACGCGCTACGCTAGCCAGCCGCCCCATGCCCCGCCGCCCATGGCCCGTCCCGACCTGCACGACCGCATCCAGTCCTTGCGCAAGCTGCGCGAGGCGCAGGGCCGCATCCGCGTGCGCCGCAGCGTGGGCCGCCGCGACGGCGTGCGCCTGGAGCTGGACGGGCGCTGGCTGACAGGCTTCTGCAGCAACGACTACCTGGGCCTGGCGCAGCAGTTCGAAGTGCTCGCCGCACTGCAGGACGCGGCCGCGCGCGAGGGCGTCGGCGCCACCGCCTCGCATCTGGTCTGCGGCCACCACGCGCTGCACGAGAGCCTGGAACGCGAGGTCGCCGACTGGCTCGGCTATCCGCGCGCACTGCTGTTCGGCAGCGGCTTCCTCGCCAACCTGGCGGTGCAGCAGGCACTGCTGAGCGAAGAAGAGGACGTGTGCGTGCAGGACCGGCTCAACCACGCCAGCCTACTCGACGCCACCCGCCTGGCCGGCTGCCGCCTGCGCCGCTATCCGCACCTGGATACCGAAGGCGCGATGCGCCAGCTCAAGCACGCCGCCGACGGCGCGGCGATGCTGGCCACCGATGGCGTGTTCAGCATGGATGGCGACATCGCCCCGCTGCGCTCGCTGACCCTGGTGGCGCGCATGCAGCAGGCGCTGATGTACGTGGACGACGCGCACGGCGTCGGCGTGGTCGGCCCGCATGGCCGCGGCTGCGTGGCCGAGGCCGGACTGGGCGTGGACGATGTGCCGCTGCAGCTGGTGACCCTGGGCAAGGCGCTGGGCGGCTACGGCGCGCTGGTGGTCGGCGACGAGGCGCTGATCCGGCATCTGGCCGAAACCGCGCGCCCCTACCTGTACACCACCGCGCTGCCGCCGGCGCAGGCCGCCGCCTCGCTGGCCGCGGTGAAACTGGCGCGGCGCGACCAGTGGCGGCGCGAACGCCTGGCCGAGACCATCGCCGCATTCCGCGGCGGCGCGCGTCGCCATGGCCTGGAACTGATGGCCTCGGACACGCCGATCCAGCCGCTGCTGTGCGGCGACGAGGCCAGCGCGCTGGCGCTGTCGGCGGCGCTCGAGCAGGCCGGCTTCCTGGTCTCCGCAATCCGCCCGCCGACCGTGCCCGAAGGCAAGTCGCGACTGCGGGTCACGCTGTCGGCATTGCACACGCCGGCGCAGGTGCAGGCGCTGCTGGACGCGCTGGCGCTGGCGCGCGACCGCCTGGCCGCGCATCCGGTCGGCCTGCCTGCGTGAGCGCACCGACGTGAGCGGCCTGCGGTGAACGACGGCGACCTCGCGGCGCGGCGCGAGGTATGGGCCGCGCTGTCCGAGCTGTACCTGGACGACGACGTCGCGGCGCGGCATGCGCATATCGCCGCCGTGCTCGCGGCCTCGCCGTACGCAGCGGAGACGCTGCGGCGCATGCTGCTGCGCGACGTGCATCCGCGCCTGGCGCCGAACCTGTTGAGCGTGGCCGGGGCCTGGCAAGGCTTCGACCACGCCTGGCTGAGCGCGGCGATCCAGCGCGGCGAAGGCGTGCAGCGCTGGCCGGCGTGGCGCACGCGCGCCTACCCGCGCGAACAATGGCGCTTGCTGCTGCCGCGACTGCTGGCCTTGCGTGCGAAAGGCTGAGCGCGGCGCTCCCTGGTTCTTCCTTTCCATTCGGCACACGATCGACGATGCACATCGAAACCCTGGGGCATGGCCCCGATCTGGTCCTGATCCACGGCTGGGCGCTGCACGGCGGCATCTTCGCGCCCTTGGTCGAGCGCCTGTCGGCGCAGTTCCGCATGCACCTGGTGGACCTGCCCGGGCATGGCCACAGCCGCGGCGACGACACTCCGCTGGCGCTGCCGCACGTGGTCAGCGCGATCGCCGCGGCGACGCCGCCGGCGGCGTGGCTGGGTTGGTCGCTGGGCGGGCTGTTCGCGCTGCATGCCGCGGCGACTCAGCCGCAGGTGCGCGGCCTGGCGATGCTCGCGGCGACGCCGCGGTTCGTGCGCGGCAGCGACTGGCCGCATGCGGTGGAACCGCAGGTGTTCGCGCAGTTCGGCCGCGACCTGGCCGACGACTACCGCGGCACCCTGGACCGCTTCCTGGCGCTGGACACGCTGGGCTCGGCGCATGCCCGCACCGAACTGCGCACGCTGCGCGAGACCCTGAGCGCACGCGGCGAACCCGATGCGCAGGCGCTGCAGGATGGGCTGACGCTGCTCGAGCGCAGCGACCTGCGCCGCGCATTGCCCGGCCTGCGCATACCCAGCCTGTGGATCAGCGGCCAGCGCGACCGGCTGGTCTCGCCCGCCGGCATGGACGACGCCGCGGCGCTGGCGCCGCATGCGAGGACGCTGAGCATCGCCGGCGGCGGCCATGCGCCGTTTCTTGGCCATGCCGATCAGGTGGCGGAAGCGTTGCGCGGATTCCTCGCCAGCCTGGCGTAGCGCGCGCGTTGCGGATGCGCGCTTGCGCTTTCTGTAGGAGGGGCTTCAGCCCCGACCAGGCGTTACCGGTGAAACCCGGTCGGGGCTGAAGCCCCTCCTACAGGGGGGCGGAATTCCGCGCGCTGGCCGCCATCACGCCGATGTCCGATCATCGCAATTCCCTCAATCGATCGGAACGCAGGCATGGATCTTGGAATCGCCGGCAAATGGGCGCTGGTCTGCGCCGCGAGCAAGGGCCTGGGCCTGGGGTGCGCGCGGGCGCTGGCCGGCGAAGGGGTCAACGTGGTGATCGTGGCGCGCGGCCAGGCCGCGTTGGACGAGGCGGCGGATGGCCTGCGCGCGCTGCCCGGCGCCGGCGCGGTGATCGCGGTCGCCGCCGACATCGCCACCGAGGCCGGGCGCGCCGCCGCGCTGGCGGCCTGCCCGCAGGTCGACATCCTGGTCAACAACGCCGGCGGGCCGCCGCCGGGCGATTTCCGCGACTGGGAGCGCGCGGACTGGCTGCGCGCGCTGGACGCCAACATGCTGGCGCCGATCGCGCTGATCCGCGCCACCGTCGACGCGATGCAGGCGCGCGGCTTCGGCCGCATCGTCAACATCACCTCGGCGGCGGTGAAGGCGCCGATCGACAGCCTGGGCCTGTCCAACGGCGCGCGTGCCGGCCTGACCGGTTTCGTCGCCGGGCTGGCGCGGCGCACCGTCGCGCACAACGTCACCATCAACAACCTGCTGCCCGGCCAATTCGACACCGACCGGCTGCGCAGCAACTTCGCCCATGCCGCGCAGCGCAATGGCATCGACGTGGACACCGTGGCGGCACAGAAGCGCGAGCGGATCCCGGCCGGGCGTTTCGGCACGGCGGAGGAATTCGGCGCGGCCTGCGCGTTCCTGTGCAGCGCGCAGGCCGGCTACCTCAGCGGCCAGAACCTATTGCTCGATGGCGGCGCTTATCCGGGGACGTTCTGAAGAGCTGGGATTGGGGATTGGGGATTGGGGACTGCGCGCGGTCGCTTACGATGTTTGACGTTTGTATTGCGGATGAGCTCGGTGCGGCCTGCGCGCCTGCGTGCAATGCACAGGCCATTGCGTCAGTGGGCAGATCCTGTTGCTCGGTGCGCGGCCCATCCTGGAAAGGGACAGGGTTCGAGACGGAGTGAATGGCTGCGTGCGGTCCGCGCGGTGTCCGCTGATGCGCTCGGACTGATGCACGATGGCGATGGGAATTGAGGAATGGAGAGACGGGAATGGGCAAGCCAGGCGACCGCCTCGCCGCCGCAGCCGTTTCGATTCCCCACTCCCGATTCCCCATTCCCGGCTTTTCGCTGGCCGCTGCGCGCTGCGGCCGGCGATAATGCGCCGATGGATTCCTCTTCGTTCGACGCCCACCACATCCGCCGCGCGTTCTCGCGCGCCGCCGCCAGCTACGATGCCGCCGCCGCCCTGCAGCACGAGGTCGAGAAGCGCCTGCTGGAATCGCTGGACTATCTTGGCGACCGCGTGCCGCAGGTGGTGCTGGACGTAGGCAGCGGCCCGGCGCACGCCGCCGCGACGATGAAGAAGCGCTGGCCGCGCGCGCAGGTGATCGCGCTCGACCAGGCGCTGCCGATGCTGCAGCAGGCCAAGCGCCAGGCCGGCTGGTGGAAGCCGTTCGGCCGCGTCTGCGCCGATGCGCGCGCGCTGCCGCTGGCCGAGCACAGCGTCGATGTGATCTTCAGCAACCTGTGCCTGCAGTGGGTCGAGGACCTGCCGGCGGTGTTCGCCGGCTTCCGCCGTGTGCTCAAGCCCGGCGGCCTGCTGCTGTGCTCCAGCTTCGGCCCGGACACGCTGGTCGAACTGCGCGAGGCGTTCGCCCAGGCCGACCGCGAAGCGCCGCACGTGAGCCGCTTTGCGCCGATCGCGCAGTTCGGCGATGCCTTGATGCTGTCCGGTTTCCGCGACCCGGTGCTGGACCGCGACCTGTTCACCCTCACCTATCCCGACCTGGCCGCGCTGATGCGCGAACTGCGCGCGATCGGCGCGACCAACGCGCTGCACGCGCGCCGCCACACGCTGACCGGGCGCGGCCGTTTCGCCGCCGCCAGCGCCGCCTACGAGCCGCTGCGCAACGCCGACGGCAAGCTGCCGAGCAGTTGGGAAGTGATCTATGCGCACGCCTGGGCGCCGCCGCCGGGCGCTCCGATCCGCGAGGGCGGCAGCGAGATCGCCGCGGTGCCGGTGTCGGCGATCCCGATCCGCCGCCGCGGCGATTGAGGCGGCGCGTTTCGTTCCGGGACTCGGGTCAGGGGACTCGGGACTCGCAAGAGCTCGGAACCGGACGTATTACCTGTAGGAGCGGCTTCAGCCGCGACCGAGTCTACGGGTAGAACCTGTCGCAGCTGAAGCCGCTCCTACACGACAGCCGGGCGGCCGTGCGTGCGATCGCTCAGGCAGACACCTGGTCGATCCAGTCCTGCAGGTTGTAGTAGTTGCTGACCCGGGCGATCTTGCCGTCGCGGATGTCGAAGAACGCCCCACCCGGCAGCACGTAGGTCTGCCCGCGCGCCGGCGGCAGGCCTTCGTCGGTGTGGTGGTATTCGCCGTGCACCACGTATTCGGCGGCGGCGCGGCGGCCATCCTGCCCGCCCAGCACCACGATATCGCGCAGCTGCTCGCGGTAGCTGGCGTTCATCCGCTGCAGGAACGCGGCGAAGGTGTCCTTGCCGGTCTCGCGCGCGCCCTGGTTGAGATCGTGCGCGACGTCGTCGGTCAGCTTGTCGAGCATCGCCGCCCAGTCGCCGCGGTTGAACGCGTCGTAATAGGACAGCACCAGTTCAATGGCGCGGTCTTGTTCGCGGGTTCCGTCGATCTTCATCGCCACCACCTCATGCCATGCGGGCGCCCATGATACGGCGGCCGGGTCCGTTCAGGCGCCCGGCACCACCAGGTCGCGGTGGAAGAAGTAGACCTCCTGCAGCAGGAAGCGCCAGCGGGTCTGGAAGCTGCGGAAGCGGGTGCTCGGGGTCGAGGAGGCCAGCGCGTCGATCTGCAGCTCGCGGCACAGGCGCAGCGCCCGCGCCATGTGCAGCGGATCGCTGACCACGATCGCCCGGTGCAGGCCGTGGCTGCGCATCAGCCCGCGCGCCTCGAGCAGGTTCTGGCGGGTGGTGCGCGAGACGGTCTCGATCAGGATCGCGTCGGCCGGCACGTCGTGGCGCAGCGCGTAGCGGCGCGCCACCTGCGACTCGGCGAAGCGCGCGCCGTTGCCGCCGAAGCCGCCGGTGAAGATCAGGGTCGGCGCATAGCCGCGCTGGTACAGGTCCAGGCCGTGGCGGATGCGCTCTTCGAACACCGGCGAGGGTTTGGCGTCGTAGGCGGCCGCACCGAGCACGATGATCGCGTCGGCCGGCGCCGCCTGGTCGCGGTCGCCGACCCAGACGATGTAGATCGCCACGCCCAGCAGCCACAGCCCCAGCACCGCGGTCAGCCGACCGAGCCAGCCCAGCCAGCCGCGTCGTCGCCGCGGCTTCACGCCGCGCCCCACGGCAGGGCGTCGAGGTCGACGTTGCCGCCGGACAGGATCAACCCGACCCGGCGCCCGGCGAAGCGCTCGGGCTGCGCCAGCACCGCCGCCAGCGCGATCGCCGACGAGGGTTCCACCACCTGCTTGAGCACCTGCCACAGCAGCCGCATCGCCGCCACGGTGGCGGCGTCCTCGACCACGATCGTCTCGGCCTGGCCGTGCAGCAGCGCGAAGTTGGGCGCGCCTAGGGTGCCGCGCAAGCCGTCGCAGATCGTGTCCGGGACGAAGTCCACGCGCAGCGAGCCGGCCGCCAGCGAGCGCGCGGTGTCGGCGGCGCCGGCCGGCTCGGCCAGCAGCAGGCGCGCCTGCGGCGCCAGCGCCGACAGCGCCAGGCGGCTGCCGGCGGCCAGGCCGCCGCCGCCGACCGGCACCACCAGCAGGTCGAGCGGGCCGCTGGCGCCGAGCAATTCCAGGGCCGCGGTGCCCTGGCCGGCGATCACCGCCGGATCGGTATACGGATGCACCAGGGTCGCGCCGGTCTGCTGCTGCACCTGCGCGCACATCGCCTCGCGCGCGGCGATGCCGGCTGCGCAGCGCCACAGGGTGGCGCCGTCGCGGGCGATGTTGGCCAGTTTGGCCGCCACCGCGCCCTCCGGCACCACCACGTGGCAGCCGATGCCGCGGCTGCGTGCGGCCTGCGCCAGGGCCGCACCGTGGTTGCCCGAGGAATGGGTGACCACGCCGCGCGCGGCCTGCGCCTCGCTCAGCGCCCACACCGCATTGCAGGCGCCGCGGAACTTGAACGCGCCGCTGCGCTGCAGGTGCTCGGCCTTGAACAGCAGGGTCGCGCCGGTCGCCGCGTCCAGCGCCCGCGAGCGCAGGACCGGGGTGACCTGGGCATGCGGCGCGATCCGCGCGGCGGCGGCGGTCACATCGGCGAAAACGGGCAGTGAAGATGAGAACATGCGTGAAAGGTTAGCGTATCGTCCCAAGTTCGCGGTGTCGCGGACTGCCGGGGCAAAACGGCGGTTGCACGCGACTTAAGCGTTCAATCAACGACGAAGCGAGTTAAGGGGGCATTCAATGCAACACGCCGAACCTGTCGGTCAGCCTCAGGGAGAGGATTCGCCATGAACATGCGCCTGATCTGGGCCGCTGGATTGCTGGCCACGCTGAGCGGCTGCGCCACCTACGACTACGCCGACAACGGCGGCGGCGGTTATTACCGCGGCGCCCCATCGGTCGAATACCGCTATCCGGACGGCTACTCCGACGGTTACTACGCGCCGTACGGCGCGGTGCCCTACGGCTATGGCGCCGGCTATTACGGCTATGGCTACTACGGTTACGGCGGTCCTTACTACTACCGCGACTACTACGGTCCGCCGCGGCACCGTCCGCCTCCGCGTCCGCGGCCCGACGACAACGGCCGCCCGCCGGACCGGCCGCCACCGGTCATCGGTGGCGGCGGCGGCCGGGGCAAGGCGCCGTGGCGCGACCTGGACCGGCTGCGCCGTCCCGATGCCGCCAACGCCGGCCCACGCCCCCAGTCGATGCAGCCGCGGCCGCAGTCGATGCAGCCACGTCCGGCCAGCGCGCCGCGGCCGGCCGCCCAGCCGCGTCCGGCCGCACCCCGGCCTGGCAATCTGGGTCGTAGCAATGGGACGAAGCGCACACTAGAGCCCTAAGAAAAGGCTTGATTTCACGCAGGCACAAGACGCACTCTACGTCGTACGGGGTGACCGCCTGCGTCGCTTTATGACCCGAAGGGATCGCCCCACCGTCTATGTCGATGTCCGACAGGGAAATCTGGATCCCCCCTGTTCCGGCCCTGTCGGGCGTCGGCGCCTAAAACGAAAAGCCCCGGTTCGCCGGGGCTTTTCGCGTTCGGGCCTTGCTGTTGTTGGCATCGGACCCGAATCGCAGGCATAAAAAAGGGCCGGCAGTCCCCCGACTACCGGCCCCCAGCTCCCCCAACGTGCGCGTGACTGGCCCCTGTTCCAATTCCAGTCGTACGCCCCTGACGCAATGCCACGTTGGGTGCAGTAGGGATATCTGCAGATGGCGTGCCAACTTTAGGGGCGAATCCGTAAACTGCGATGAGAACTCCAAAATTTCTGTTTTCCGGCGTGCGCCGTTTCGCGAACGCCCCCATCCCGGTCCCCGCGACCGAGCGGACGAGTACCCGATGAGCGATTCCTTCTACCGCTACGACGTCATCGTGATCGGCGGCGGCCACGCCGGCACCGAGGCGGCGCTGGCCGCCGCGCGCGCCGGCGCGCGCACCCTGCTGCTGACCCACAACGTGGAGACGGTGGGCGCGATGAGCTGCAACCCGGCCATCGGCGGCATCGGCAAGGGCCATCTGGTCAAGGAAATCGATGCGCTGGGCGGGGCGATGGCGCATGCCGCCGACCTGGCCGGCATCCAGTGGCGCACGCTCAACGCGTCCAAGGGCCCGGCGGTGCGCGCCACCCGCTGCCAGGCCGACCGCAACCTGTACCGCGGCGCGATCCGGCGCCTGGTCGAGACCCAGCCGAACCTGACCCTGTTCCAGGCCGCGGTGGACGCGCTGATCGTGGAAGGCGAGCGCGTGCGCGGCGCCATCACCCAGACCGGCCTGCGCTTCGAGGCGGCGGCGGTGGTGCTGACCGCCGGCACCTTCCTGGCCGGCAAGATCCACATCGGCCAGACCCAGTATGCCGGCGGTCGCGCCGGCGACCCGCCGGCCACCGCGCTGGCGCAGACGCTGCGCGACGGCCGCTTCGGCGTGGACCGGCTCAAGACCGGCACCCCGCCGCGCATCGACGGGTGCAGCCTGGACTACGCGGCGATGGAAGAGCAGCCCGGCGACGATCCGCTGCCGGTGATGTCGTTCATGGGCGAACTCGCCCAGCATCCGCGCCAGGTCTCGTGCTGGATCACCCATACCACCGAGCGCACCCACGCCATCATCCGCGGCGCGCTGGACCGCTCGCCGCTGTACACCGGCCAGATCGAGGGCATCGGCCCGCGCTACTGCCCGTCGATCGAGGACAAGGTGGTGCGCTTCGCCGAGAAGGCCAGCCACCAGATCTTCGTCGAGCCCGAAGGCCTGGACGTGGCCGAGATCTATCCCAACGGCATCTCCACTTCGCTGCCGTTCGACGTGCAGCTGGAGCTGGTGCGCTCGATCCGCGGCTTCGAGCGCGCCCACATCACCCGCCCCGGCTACGCGATCGAATACGACTTCTTCGACCCGCGCGGGCTGAAAGCCTCGCTGGAGACCAAGGCGATGCCGGGGCTGTTCTTCGCTGGCCAGATCAACGGCACCACCGGCTACGAGGAAGCGGCCGCGCAGGGCCTGATCGCCGGGCTCAACGCCGCGCGCCAGGTGCGCGGGCTGGAGCCGTGGTCGCCGCGCCGCGACCAGGCCTACATCGGCGTGCTGATCGACGACCTGATCACCCACGGCACCACCGAGCCGTATCGCATGTTCACCAGCCGCGCCGAATACCGGCTGCAGCTGCGCGAGGACAACGCCGACGCGCGCCTGACCGGCATCGGCCACGACCTGGGCCTGGTCGGCGAGGCGCGCTGGGCGCGCTTCCAGGCCAAGCAGGAGGCGGTGGCGCGGGAGAACGAACGGTTGCGCGCGCTGTGGGCCACGCCGGGCAATGCGCTGGGCCGCGAGGTCGCCGCGACGCTGGGGGTGGCGGTGAGCCGCGAGACCACCGTGCTCGACCTGATCAAGCGCCCGGAGCTGGACTACGCGACGCTGATGCGGGTGCCGTCGCTGGGCCCGGGCGTGGACGACGCGCAGGTCGCCGAGCAGGTCGAGATCGGCATCAAGTACGCCGGCTATCTTGATCGCCAGCGCGACGAGATCGCGCGCCAGCAGCGCCACGAGGACACGCCGATTCCCGAGGCGTTCGACTACGCGCAGGTGCGCGGGCTGTCCGCCGAAGTGCAGCAGAAACTGCAGCGCGTGCGCCCGCAGAGCGTGGGCCAGGCGCAGCGCATTCCCGGCATGACCCCGGCGGCGATCTCGCTGCTGCTGGTACACCTGGAGCGCGCGCGGCGCAGCCGGGTGGCGTAAGCGGCGGCGGCCGGTAGGGCGTCGCACGTATTTTCCCAGGCGACTGCCACCCGTCCAAGGCTCCCGGTGCCTGCCCCTGTAGGAGCGGCTTCAGCCGCGACAGGCATTATCGGTAGTACCTGTCGCGGCTGAAGCCGCTCCTACAGGGGGCAACGGCGCGCTGGATTGCGCTCACCGACCCGCCGCCACTGCATCCGCGCCGCCGCCCAGCACCGTGTACAGCGCGACCCGGTTGCTGTCGTCCTGCAGGCGCAGGGCGATCAGATCCTGCTGCGCGGCGTACAGCGAGCGTTGCGCGTCCAGCACCTGCAGGTAGTCGTCCACGCCGGCGCGGTAACGCGCTTCGGCCAGCGTGTGGCTGCGCCGCACCGCGTCCACCAGCGCCTGTTGCGCGCTCAGCTGCGCGTCGAGGTGATCGCGCTGCGCCAACGCATCGGCGACATCGCTGAAGGCGCTCTGGATGGCTTTCTCGTATTGCGCCACGGCGATGTTCTTGCCGATCTTGGAGACGTCCAACGAGGCCTTCAGCGCGCCGGCGTGGAAGATCGGCAGCGCGATGCTGGGCACGAACGACCAGGTCCGCGAGCCCGCCGCGAACAGCGTGGACAGCGCATCGCTGCTGCGCCCGGTGGACGCGGTCAGCGAGACGGTCGGGAAGAACGCCGCGCGCGCGGCGCCGATGTCGGCATTGGCCGCCTTCAGCGCATGCTCGGCGGCGAGCACGTCGGGACGCTGCAGCAGCACCGTGGCATTCAGTCCCGCCGGCAGCGACGCCAGGGCCACGCTGCCGTCGAACGCATCGGGCCCGGCGAGCAACGCGGCGTCCACCGGCGCGCCGACCAACAGTTGCAGCGTGTCGCGGGCCTGGGCGAGCTGGGTGGCATCGCGCGCCACATCGACGCGGGCCGCTTCCACGCCGCTCTGGATCTGCGCCAGGTCCAGCCCGGAGCCGATGCCGTTGTCGTGCTGGACGCGGCTGCGCTTGAGCGTCTGCTCCTGGCTGTCCAGGGTCTGCTGCGCCAGCGCCAGCAGTTGCTGGTCGGCGCCGATCGCGAGCCAGTCGTCGGCGATCTGGCCGATCAGGCTCAGGCGCACGCTGCGTTGCGTTTCGGCGCTGGCCAGCCAGGTTTCCAGCGCTTCGTCCTTCAGGCTGCGCAAGCGACCGAACAGGTCCAGTTCCCAGCTGCTGACGCCGACCTGCAGCGTGTCGCTGCTGTCGATCTGCGCCTGTCCGGTGTCGCTGGCGCTGGCGCTGCTCCGCTGGCGGCTGCTGCTGGCATTGGCATCCAGCGACGGCGCCAGCGCGGCGCGCTGGATCCGGTACTGCGCGCGCGCCTTGTCGATGTCGAGCATGGCCACGCGCAAGTCGCGATTGTTGTCCAGGCCCAGCGCGATGACCTGGCGCAGGCGCGGATCGAGGAACACCTCGCGCCAGTCCGGCATCGCCAGCGCGGCGCCGGCCGCGGGCGGGGCAGTGCCCGCCGTGTCGAACCGCAGCGGCACCGGCGCCGCCGGACGCGCGTAGTGCGGGGCCATGCTGCACGCGGCCAGCGCCGCGCAGCAGGCCACGGCCAGCAAGCGTAACGTCCGGGCGCTCATGGCGTGGCCTCCAGCGGCGGATGCTTGCTGCCGGGGAACACGCTGCGCACGATGACGTAGAACAAGGGCACGAAGAACAGGCCCAGGGTGATCGAGGCCAACGTGCCGCCGGTGACGCCGGTACCCAGCGAGTGGCGCGCCGCCGAGCCGGCGCCGTGACTGAACACCAGCGGCAGCACACCGAGCAGGAACGCCAGCGAGGTCATCAGGATCGGCCGCAGGCGCATCTGCACCGCGTGCAAGGTGGCGGCCAGCAGGGGTTCGCCGCGGCGCTCCAGCTCGCGCGCGAACTCCACGATCAGGATGCCGTTCTTGGCCGCCAGGCCCACCGTGGTCAGCAGGCCGACCTGGAAATACACGTCGTTCTGCAGGCCGCGCACGGTCATCAACAGCGCCGCGCCGAACACGCCCACCGGCACCGCCAGCATCACTGCGAACGGGATCGTCCAGCTTTCGTACAGCGCCACCAGGCACAGGAACACGAACAGCAGCGAGATCGCGTACAGCGCCGGCGCCTGGTTGGCCGACAGCTTCTCCTGGTAGGCCATGTCCGACCACGCATAGCCGAAGCCATGCGGCAGCTGCTTGCTCAGTTCGGCCATGGCGTCCATCGCCGCGCCGGAGCTGACCCCGGCCACCGCCTGGCCGGTGAGTTCCATCGCCGACACGCCGTTGTAGCGCTCCAGCGCAGCCGGCGCACTAGTCCAGTGCGAGGTGGTGAAGGCGGACATCGGCACCATGTCGCCGCTGGCGTTGCGCACCGTCCAGCGCTGCAGATCCTGCGGCGCCATGCGCGCCTCGGCGTCGCCCTGCACGTAGACCTTCTTGATGCGGCCCTTGTAGATGAAGTTGTTGACGAAGTCGCCGCCGAGCGCGCTGTTGAGCGTGGCGTTGATGTCGCCCGGGTCCACGCCCTGCGCCTGGGCCTTGTCGTCGTCGATCTTGACCGCATAGACCGGCGCATCCTCCAGGCTGGCGTAGCGCACGTCGCGCAGCTTGGGATCGTGCCCGGCCAGGCGCAGCAGCTTGTCGCGCGCGTTCGCCAGGGCAGCGTGGCCGGCGCCTTCGTAGTCCATCAGCTCGAAGGTGAAGCCGGAGGCGTCGCCGAGGCCGCTGATGGCCGGCGGCGAGGTCACGAACAGTTCCGCGTCGGGCACGTCGGCGAGGGCGGTGTTGAGATGCGCGGCGATGGTGTCGGCATCGTCTTCGCGCTCGTCCCAGTCCTTGAGGCGGACGAAGGCCATGCCGACGTTCTGGCCGGCGCCGGTCACGCTGAAGCCGGCCGAGGACAGCACCGAGCGCACCCCCGGCTCGTGCAGCGCGGCCTTGGTCAGGCGGTCGGTCACCGCCAGGGTCTGCTCCAGGGTGGAGCCGGCCGGCAGCTTGACCAGCACGTTGAGCATGCCCTCGTCCTCGTCGGGCAGGAACGCGCCGGGCAGGCGCCACAACAGCACGCCGGTGACGACCAGCAGCAGCGCGTAGGCGAGCAGGCTCAGCGCGCGCCGGCCCAGCACCCGCTCGACCAGCGCACGGTAGCGCTCGGACAGCTGGCCGAAGCGCGTGTTGAACCAGACGAAGAACCGGCCGAGGCGGCCGTGCGAGCCGATCGGCGCCTCGCCCTGATGCAGCGGCTTGAGGATGGTCACGCACAGCGCCGGGGTCAGGGTCATCGCCACCAGCACCGACAGGATCATCGAGGCGGCGATGGTGATCGAGAACTGCCGGTAGATGACCCCGGTGACGCCGTTGAAGAAGGCCATCGGCACGAACACCGCGGTCAGCACCAGCACGATGCCGACCAGCGCGCCGCCGATCTGCTGCATCGAGCGCAGCGTCGCCTCCTTCGGCGGCAGCCCTTCCTGGCTCATGACCCGCTCCACGTTCTCCACCACCACGATGGCGTCGTCCACCAACAGGCCGATCGCCAGCACCATCGCGAACATGGTCAGGGTGTTGATCGAATAGCCGAACGCCGCCAGCACGCCGAAGGTGCCCATCAGCACCACCGGCACCGCGATGGTCGGGACCAGCGTGGCGCGCCAGTTCTGCAGGAACAGGTACATCACCGCCACCACCAGCAGCACCGCTTCGATCAGGGTGATGACCACTTCCTTGATCGAGGTGGTCACGAACGGCGTGGTGCTGAAGGCGATGTGGTAGCTGTAGCCGTGCGGCCAGTACTGCTTGAGCTCCTGCAGGCGCGCATCGATCGCCCTGGAGGTTTCCACCGCATTGGCGTCGGCGTTCAACTCGATGCCGAGCGAGGCCGAGGGCTTGCCGTCGAAGCGGGTGATGCTGTCGTAGGTTTCCGGGCCCAGGCCGATCCTGGCCACGTCGGACAGGTGCACCGCCGCGCCGCCGGGCCCGCTCTTGAGCACGATCGCGCCGAACTGCGCCGGCGTGTGCAGGCGGCTGCGCGTGGTCACGGTGGCATCCAGGCGTTGCCCGCGCGGCGCCGGCTGGCCGCCGATCTCGCCGGCCGACACGTCGGTGTTCTGCGCCTGCAGCGCGTTCTCCACGTCCGAGGGCATCAGCGCGTACTTGCGCAGCTTCTCCGGATCCAGCCAGATGCGCATGGCGTACTCCGAGCCCATCGGCTGGATGTTGCCCACGCCGCTGACCCGGCTGATCTGGTCGTCGATGTTCGATTCCATGTAGTTGGCGACATCGAAGTTGTCCATGCTGCCGTCGTCGGAGGTGAACGCCACCACCTCGAACAGCGAGCCGCTGGACTTGGTGATGACCAGGCCGTTCTGCTGCACCGCCTGCGGCAGTACCGACATCACCGACTGCAACTGGTTCTGCACCTGCACCTGCGCGGTGTCGGCGTTGGTGCCGGTCTCGAACACCAGGTTGACCTGCGCGGTGCCGTCCGAGGCGCTGGTCGAGGTCATGTACAGCAGGTGGTCCAGGCTCTGCTGCGACTGCTCGATCAGCTGGGTGACTGTGTTCTCCACGGTCTGCGCCGAGGCGCCGGTATAGGCCGCGCGCACGGTGATGGTCGGCGGCGCCATCTGCGGATAGCGCTCGATCGGCAGCGCGTGGATGGCCAGCATGCCGACCAGGACGACGACGATGGCCATGACCCAGGCCACCACCGGGTGGTTGACGAAGAAACGCGACATGGCAGCTCCTCAGTCGGCCTGGGCGTCGCCCGGCACCGCAGGCGCGGCCTCGAGCTGCGCGGCGCTGACCGCATACGGCACGACCGGCTTGCCGATCTCGGCGCGGCTGCCGTTGATCACGATCAGCCGCTCGCCCGGCTTGAGCCCGGCTTCCACCACCCAGTCGTGGCCGACCGTGTCGCCGGTGCGGATCCGCCGCTCCACCACCCGGTTGTGCGCGTCGAGCAACTTCACCAGCGGCTCGCCCTTGCTGTCGCGGGTCACCGCCTGTTGCGGCACCAGGATCGCGCTCGGATCGCTTGCCAACGGCAGCAGCGCACGCAGGTACATGCCGGGCAGCAGCAGGTGCTGCGGATTGGGCACGACCACGCGCAGGGTGACCCCGCCGGTGCCGGGATCGACCGAGCTGCCGACGAACTCCAGCGTGCCCGGATGCGGATAGAAGCGGCCGTCCTCCAGGCGTATCCGCACCGCGATCTTGCCGTCGGCGGCCTTGATCTGGCCGGCATCGAGGCGCTCGCGCAAGGCCAGCATCTGCGTGCTGGACTGGCTCACGTCCAGGTAGATCGGGTCCAGCCGCTGGATCCTGGCCAGTGCCGCGTCCTGCTGCGCGGTCACCAGCGCGCCGGCGGTATAGGCCGAGCTGCCGATGGTGCCGGAGATCGGCGCCGTCACCCGGGTGTAGCCGAGATTGATGCGCGCCGCCTGCAACGATGCCTGCGCCGCCACCACGTTGGCTTCGGCTTCCTGCAGGGCGGCCTGCGCGTCGTCGGCATCCTGCTTGCTGGCCGCGTCCTGCTCGACCAGGGTGCGGTAGCGCGCGGCCTTGGGACGCGCCGCGAGCACGGCGGCCTGGGCCTGCGCGAGCTGCCCGCGTGCGGTGTCGTAGGCGGCCTGATACGGCGCAGGATCGATCCGGTACAGCACCTGCCCGGCCTGGACATCCTGACCCTCGGCGAACAGCCGTTGCCGCAGCAGTCCGTTGACCTGCGGCCGCACGTCGGACACTTCGTAGGCCACGGTGCGCCCGGGCAGCGACTGCTCCACCGGCAGGCTGTGCGGGGCCAGCGCGAGCGTGCCGACCTTGATCGGCGGCGGCGGTTGCGCAGTGGACGAACACCCCGTCGCCATCGCCAGAAACAAAATGGATCCACAGAAAATCAAACAACGAGGCGCGGCGAAGGCGTCGAACATGAGCGTCGAAATCGAGGGGGTGGGAGATCGAAGCGCGCAACGCTACACGAAATGTATTCCCGCTTTATACCCGCACGAAAATGGCAGTCAGCTGCCACTTCAATTTTTCTGCGCGCGCAGAAAGACTGGAGAAAGATTGATCTTTTCGACGATACTTTGGTATCGCATCGCATACGAAAATTGCGCTGTGCGCTGCACTCGCGAACAGCTACAGAGCGCATGCCGGCGTCGTGTCGTGTTGTGGTCACTGGGGTCCGCTGTCAGCCACGATCATGCTGCGCCGGGACTGAAACCCCTCCCACAGTGCAACCGATAAGTTGGCCGCAAGCCCCTGTAGGAGCGGCTTCAGCCGCGACAAATAAAGTGGCGCACTTGCGGCAACCGGAGCGCGTCGGGGCTGAAGCCCCTCACGCAGCGCACCCAACGCGTTGCCGCAAGCCTTGTGGAAGCGACTTCAGCTACGACGAACGCAGCGGCGGAGTCGCAGCACTTGGTCGGCCGCTGCGCCGCGCAGCGCGCAATGGCGAGCGGCACACTTCGGCAAGAACACGTTTTCTGCAGCGCGCCCTGTCACGGCGCACCGCCGCGTGCGCTCAGTCCTCGTCCGCCGCGGCCTCGCGACCCTGCTGGCGGATGATCGCTTCCTGCCGCGCGTCTTCGATCGAGTCGCGCACCGCGCGCACGTCGGCGCGGCGGGTGTCGAACACGAAGCGGCCGCTGAGCGCGCTGTCCGGGCGCAGTTCGCCCTTCTCGTACAGCGCCCACATTTCTTCGCCGTAGTGGGTTTCGTTGAGCTCGGGGGCGAAGCGGCCGAGGCAATCGCGCAGGTTGTGCACGTCGCGCAGCAGCATGTCGCGCGCGGCGTTATTGCCGGCGGCGCTGACCACCTGCGGGAAGTCGATCACCACCGGGCCCTCGGCGGCGACCAGCACGTTGTATTCGGACAGGTCGCCGTGCACCAGGCCCAGGCACAGCATCTTCACCACGTCGCCGATCAATTGCATGTGGAACGCGCGCGCCTGCTCCGGCTCCAGTTCCACCTCGCCCAGCCGCGGCGCGCTCTGCCCGTCGGCATCGGTGACCAGGTCCATCAGCAGCACGCCGTGGAAGTAGCCGCGCGGCTGCGGTACGTGCACGCCGGCGTCCACCAGCTGGTACAGGGTGTTGGCCTCGGTGTCCTTCCACGCGGCTTCCTGCTCGCGGCGGCCGAACTTGGTCGCCTTGCCCATCGCCCGCGCCTGGCGGCTGCCGCGCACCTTGCGGCCCTCCTGGTACTGCACCCGCGCCTGGAAGCTGCGCTGCGCCATGTCCTTGTAGACCTTGGCGCACAGCACCTCGGCGCCGGCCTGGACCACATACACGGCGGCCTCCTTGCCACTCTTGAGCGGGCGCAGCACGCTGTCGATGACGCCGTCCTCGATCAGCGGCTGCAGGCCCTGGGGGGTTTTCATCGGACGCGGGGGACCTTGAAGGGGAAAACCGGATTATGACCCAACCTTGCGTGCATGCCGGGCGACAACTGCGGCATGGCCGGCCGCCAGCGGAGTAAAGTGGCAGCCGCGATCGCCGCCACGGCGGCCGCAGCCGGCAATCCACAGTGCAATCGTCCAGAGGGTGTCATGAGCAAGGGCATGGATCAGAAAAAGAGCGACAAGAAGCAGCCGACCAAGACGCTGAAGGAAAAGCGCGCGGCCAAGAAGGAAAAGAAGAAGTAACAAACGCCTCCGGCGAGCTCGCGCGACGGGCTCGCCGGACTGCGGCCGCAGAGGCGGCGTGCGGCATCCCGGCCCGGCCCGAGGGCGATGCCTCGGCCTGCATCCGCTGCGCTCCCGGCACGTGGGCAACCGTGCCGTGCCTACGCCTACGACGATTCGCCCCTCCTTCACCAGCCCGCCCGCGCGCAGATGCCGCGTTCGCGCATGCCTGGCTAAGCGCAACCTCCCCTCCGTGCTGTCCGTGTCCGGCGATGCCGTCGTTCACCGGTCGCTGCGCCGTGCCTGGCGCATCTCGGTCGACAGCCTCTGCGACTGCAGATGTCTCGGCCCAGGGCCGCAGGCTGCGCCTGGGTGCACCTGCTGCGGACGCTGGCCAGCTGCACGCTGCTGGCCATGGGCCTGACCTGGCGGCCGCAATTGCCCAGGGCCGCACGGACCTTCACGATCGATCGCGCCAGCGGCCGCGCCGTTGCCGGCATCTCCGCGCCCCCCAGCCATGTGCCAGAAGCGCTTCGCGGCCAGGCGCTATCATCGACCGGCGCGCCGCAGCCCGGTGCCTGTCCCCCTCCACCGGAGAATGCCGTGAACCCGATCCGCCCGTTCCTGGACAAGACGCCGCAGCTCGGCGCACGCGTCTACGTGGACCCGGCCTGCACCCTCATCGGCGACGTGGTGCTGGACGAGGACGTGTCGGTGTGGCCGGGCACGGTGATCCGCGGCGACGTCAACCACGTGCGCATCGGCGCGCGCAGCAACATCCAGGACGGCAGCATCATCCACGTCAGCCACCACAGCCCGTTCAACACCGCCGGCTATCCGACCCTGATCGGCGCCGACGTGACCGTGGGCCACGGCTGCATCATCCACGCCTGCACCATCGAGGACCTGTGCCTGATCGGCATGGGCGCGTGCATCCTCGACGGCGCCACGGTGAAGAAATACGGCTTCGTCGGCGCCGGCGCGGTGGTCGGGCCGGGCAAGACCGTCGGCGAGCGCGAACTGTGGCTGGGCAATCCGGCGCGGCTGGCGCGCACGCTCAGCGACAAGGAGGTCGAAAGCCTGCACTACTCCGCGCAGCACTACGTGCGCTTGAAGGATCGCTATCTGGAGGCGGCCGCGGCGTCGCCGCAGTAAGCCGCAAGGCGTCGCGGCTACTGCGCCGCCAGCGCCAGCAGCGCGCGGCCGATCGGCCGCGGCGCCTCGCTGCGCAACACCACGCTGGTGGTCACCGCACCGAACCGTGCCAACGCATCGATGATCGGTTCCAGCTGCGCCGGCGCGGGCACCAGCACGCGCAGCACGAAGCAGTCCTCGCCGGTGACCCGATGCACTTCCAGTACCTGCGGCATCTGCGCGAACTGCTCCAGGCACGCGCCGATCTGCGCATGCGTGGTGCGCAGGCGGACGATGGCCGCCGTCGCCAGGCCCACCACCCGCGGATCGACCCTGGCCGCGTAACCGGTGATCACGCCCTGCTCCTCGAGCCGGCGCACGCGCTCGGACATCGCCGGCTGCGACAGGCCGATGCGCCGCCCCAGCTCCGCCAACGCGATGCGCCCGTCGCACTGCAACGTTTCCAGAATCGCGTGATCCAGGGCATCGCCCTGCCAGGGTTTCGCTGCCACGCTGCTCGTCCTCTCGTCATGCACCTTGGATTCATCGGCAAAACGCCGCCGGCGGCGATGAATCGCCATGGCACGGCGACGCGTGCATCGCGACACTGGCCGCTCTCTCGAACGGAGCGTAGCGCATGCAAGCGGTGGTGATCGTGCCGGGCATCGGCAACTCGGGACCGGGGCATTGGCAAACCCTTTGGCAACAGCGCGACGCGCGCATGCGGCGGCTGCAGCCGGATTCCTTCGCGCAACCGCAACTGCACGATTGGCTGCGCGCGCTCGACCGCTGCGTGCAGCAATGCGCCACGCCGCCGCTGCTGGTCGCGCACAGCCTGGGTTGCCTGCTGGTCGCGCATTGGGCCGCGCGCGCCGAGCGGTTGCCGCGCGGCGCCTTCCTGGTCGCGGTGCCCGATCCGGACAGCGCCGCGTTTCCGCAGGCCGAGGCGGCCAGCTTCGTTCCCGTACCGGCGGCGCCGCTGCCGTTTCCCAGCCTGATCGTGGCCGGCAGCGACGATCCGTACGCAGCGCTGTCCTACAGCCGCCGTCGCGCATCCGAGTGGGGCAGCGGACTCATCGAACTCGACCGCGTGGGACACCTCAATGCGGCCAGCGGCCTGGGCGCGTGGCCGGGCGGCGCGCAGCTGCTGGCCGCGTTCGACGCCGGTATCGGCCACGCGCCCGCCGCGCGCGCCTGACCGCCGCCGCGACGCGGGCGACTGGCGCGGCGTGGCGCTTTGCGCGACACTGCGCGCCTCTGGCGTGGGGACGCCACCGAATGGATTCGCGATGACCAAGACACTTCCGCTGCGCGGCCTGCTGGCCGCTTTCCTGCTTGCGCTGGGCGCCAGTGCCGGATCGGCCGTGGCCGAAGAAGAGCATGCTCAGGAAGAGCACGCCCAAGAAGAGCAGGGCCAGGACGGCATGAGCGCCGAGCAGTTCGTCGCCTCGCTGCATTTCCAGGATGGGCACATCGAAGTGCCGCAGGCCAAGGTGCATTTCGAGCTGAACCACAACTTCCGCTATCTCGGCAAGGACGATGCGCGGCAGGTGCTGGAAACGTACTGGGGCAATCCGCCGGACGACACCGTGCTGGGCCTGATCGTGCCGCGCAAGCCCGCGCTGGACGAGCAGGGCAGCTGGGCGGTGGTGGTCACCTATGCCGACGACGGCTACGTGTCCGACGAGGACGCCAGCAAGATCGACTACCAGGACATGCTCGCGGACATGCAGAAGGAAACCCGCGAGGAGAACACACAGCGCAAGGAAGCCGGCTACGAGAGCGTGGACCTGGTCGGCTGGGCGGTGCCGCCGCGCTACGACGCCGCGAGCAAGAAGCTGTACTGGGCGCGCGAACTGGCGTTCCAGGGCAACGACGGCCACACCCTCAACTACGACATCCGCGTGCTCGGCCGCCACGGCTACCTGAGCCTCAACGCGATCGCCGGCATGGACGCGTTGCCGCAGGTGCGCACCGGCATGCAGCAGTTGCTGCCGATGGCCGAATTCGACAGCGGCGCGCGCTACGCCGACCACAACCCATCCACCGACAAGATCGCCAGCTACGGCCTGGCCACGCTGATCGGCGGCGGCCTGGCGGCCAAGGCCGGCCTGTTCGCCAAGCTCGGCCTGATCCTGGCCAAGGCCTGGAAGCTGGTGGCGCTGGGGCTGATGGCGCTGGCTGGCGGGATCGGCAAGCTGTTCTCCGGGCGCAAGCGCGACGGCGGCACGGTGCGTTGAACGGCCTGCGCGGCATGCTCGCCGCGCTGTCGTGGTCATCGAATGAGGACCTTCCGGCGCCGGCAACGGCGCCCGGCTGGGCAATTGGCGCCGCGCCGGCTAAAGTCGCGGTTCGGAGCAGGACGCAGTCGAGATCACGCATGCCGCCACAGGCAGCCGGCCGGACGGAAGGACGGCCTCCCTACATCGCAGGCACGCATGCGCGCCACGCCGCACTCCGGCGGTGAGCGGCATGCTCGATACCTACCGTGAAGTGATCACGCCCGAAGGCGTGCCGTTGCACCTGCCGGCCGCCGGCGCGGTGCCGCGCGCGCTGGCCTGGCTGATCGACCTGGCGGTGCGCTTCGGCGTGCTGACCCTGATGGGCCTGCTGCTCGGCGCGCTCGGCGGCTTCGGCCAGGGCCTGTACCTGGTGGCGATGTTCCTGGTGTTCTGGGCCTATCCGATCGTGCTCGAAGGCTGGTTCGGGCAGACCCTGGGCAAGAAGGCGCTGGGCCTGCGCGTGGTCTCGCGCGACGGCGCGCCGGCCGGCTGGATGGCGGCGATCACCCGCAACCTGCTGCGCACCGTGGACATGCTGCCGTTCGGCTATGCCGTCGGCCTGATCGCCTGCCTGTTCGACGTGCATGCGCGGCGCCTGGGCGACATGGTCGCCGGCACCCTGGTGATCCACCAGCCGCCGCGCCACGAGACCGGACTGCCGCCGATCACCAGCGCGGCGCCGCCGCCGCTGGCGTTGCTGCCGGCCGAGCAGGCGGCGTTGATCGCCTTCGCCGAGCGCGCGCCGCGGCTGGCACCGGCGCGGCAGTTGGAACTGGCCACGCTGGCGCTGCCGTTGACGCAGACGCCCGGCCAGGCCGGCGTGCTGCGGCTGTATGCGATGGCCAACTGGCTGTTGGGGCGGCGATGAGGCAAGAGCAGTTCATCGCCCGCCATCAGCGCGAGTGGGAGGCCTTCGAGACCTGGCTGCACACGCGCGGACGCAAGCGCCCCGCCAGCGCGAATGCGAGCGCGCCCGACGGCGCCGCGGACGCATGGCGCCTGGCCGACGAAGACATGCCGGCCCGCTACCGGCGGCTCTGCCAGCAGCTGGCGCTGGCGCGCAAGCGCGGCTACAGCCCGCTGGTCACCGCGCGCCTGCAGCAGTTGATGCAGCAGGGCCACACCGAGCTGTACCGGCCGCCGCGGCCGCGCTGGCGGCGCGCGGCCGAGTTCCTGTTCGCCGATTTCCCGCAGCTGGTGCGCAGCCAGGCCGGCTGCATGGCCGCGGCCACCGCGCTGTTCGTGGTGCCGCTGGTCACCATCTTCGTGCTGCTGCAGTACCGGCCGGAACTGATCCACGGGCTGATGGATCCGATGCAGGTCGCGCAGATGGAACGGATGTACGACCCGGCCAGCGCCGCGCACAAGCTCGGCCGCGACAGCGGCGACGACTGGCAGATGTTCGGCCACTACATCATGAACAACATCAGCATCGGCCTGCGCACCTTCGCCAGCGGCCTGCTGGCCGGGCTCGGCACGGTGCTGGTGCTGCTGTTCAACGGCGTCACCATCGGTGCAGTGGCCGGGCACCTGCACCAGATCGGTTACGGCGTGACGTTCTGGCGCTTCGTCGCCGGGCATGCGCCGTTCGAACTGACCGCGATCGTGATCGCCGGCGGCGCCGGCCTGCAACTGGGCCTGAAGCTGCTGGCGCCGGGCCGGCGCCGGCGCATCGACGCGCTGGTCGAAGGCGGCACGATCGGCGCCAAGCTCTGCCTGGGCGTGGCATTCATGCTGCTGGTCGCCGCCTTCATCGAAGCGTTCTGGTCCTCGATCGGCTCGCTGCCGGCGGCGGTGAAGTACGGCGTGTCCGGCCTGCTGTGGACGCTGGTGCTGGTGTGGCTGTGGCGCGGCGGGCGCGGCATGGCGGAGGCCGGCGATGCGGATTGAACGCCTGGACGTGGTGCTGCGCGCACGCTCGGCCTGGGAGGCGATGGAGCTGGGCAGCGCGCTGGTGCGCCGCCATGCCGGCGCGATCTGGAAACCGTGGTTGCTGTTCACCCTGCCGCTGTTCGCGTTGCTCAATCTCGGCGCCTGGGCGATCGACCAGCTCTGGCTGGCCAGCCTGGCGCTGTGGTGGCTGAAGCCGGTGCTGGACCGGATCCCACTGTTCGTGATCTCGCGCGGCGTGTTCGGCGACGTACCCAGCGTGCGCGACACGCTGCGCGCGCAGCTGCGCTGGGGCTGGCGCCCGATGTTCGGCTACCTGACCTGGCGCCGGCTGAGCCCGGCGCGCACGGTGTTCCTGCCGCTGGAATTGCTCGAAGGGGCCAGCGCCGAACAGCAGCGGCAGCGCCGCCGCACCCTGGGCGGCGCGGTGTACGGGCATGCGCTGCTGCTGGCCAGCGTGTGCTGGCATTTCGAGGCGATGCTGCTGCTGGCCTGCATCGCCGCGATCGCGATGTTCGTGCCGGTGGATCTGCTGCCGGAAACCGCGCGCGCGGCGTGGGCGCTGATCGGCGATGAGAACCCGGTGTGGGCCGACGTCGGCCTGAACGCCTTCGGCTGGTTGGCGACGACGCTGATCGAACCGTTCTTCGTCGGCGCCGGCTTCGGCCTGTACCTCAACCGCCGCACCGAGATCGAAGCCTGGGACGTGGAAATGGCGCTGCGCCGGCTGCGCGATCGGCTGGGCGGGGCCGCGCCGCTGCTGCTGGCCCTGGTCCTGCTCGGCGTCCCGGGCGCCGCGCTGCGCGCGCAAAGCGCAGCACCAGGCAGCGAAAGCCCGGTCGCGGCCGATCCGCATGCGCTGTCCCCCGCTCCGGCGACGGAAGCGCCGCACGCCGCCGCCAACGACGCGGACGCCGCGGACGACGGCACCGCGATGGGCGATCCGCACAAGGCTCAGGACGATGGAGATGACGAAGACGCTGCCGAGCCGGCCGCGCTCGACGACATCTTCAACACCGTCCCCGCCGCCGACGCGCGCTTCGACCGCGCCGCCGACCGCGCCTACGAAGATCCGCTGCTGTCGGGCAAGCGCAGCATCGGCTACTGGAAGAAGCGCGACCGCAACGAGGACCAGGACGAGGAGAAGAAATCCGATCAGAGCAAGCTCGATCCACGCTTCGGTCAGGGCTTGCTGGCGAGCGTGGCGGCCGTGTTCGCGTTCGTCGGCGAATGGGGCATGTGGTTGCTGGCCGGCATACTGGTGCTGGTCCTGCTGCTGACCGCCAAGCGCTGGCTACCGTGGATGCGCGGCAGCGTGCGCAAGCGTGCCCCGGTCGAAACGCCGGTGGCGCATGCGCCGGTGCTGAGCGCCGAGCCGCTGCCGGACGACGTCGCCACCATCGCGCGTCGCTTGTGGCGCGAAGGCCAGCAACGCAACGCGCTGGCGCTGCTGTACCGCGCCAGCGTGCAGACCGTCTGCGAACGCGCCAACCTGGTGCTGCCGCCCGGCGCCACCGAAGCGCAATGCCTGCGCGCCTCCAGGCGCCTGCCGGACGAAGCCGACCGCAGCCTGTTCGCGCGCATGGTGCGCACCTGGCAATACGCCGCCTACGCCGCGCGCCTGCCCGACGACGACGCCTTCGCCGGCTTGCTCGACGAACTGCAGCAGCAATACCGGTGGCGCGCATGAACAGCGGCACCCGCAATGCGCTGATCTTCCTGCTCGGGCTGCTGGTGACCAGCGTGCTGGCGGCCTGGTTCCTGGGCCGCTACGAACGCGCGGAACGCGAACTGGCGCTGCCGCCGCGCGGCGAGGCCGCGTACAACCCGCTGTATGCGTTGCGCCAGACCCTGCGCGCCGACGGCGTGCGCGCCGAGTCGCGGCAGCGCCTGGACCTGGCGGCGATGCGCCTGCAGCCGCATGACAGCGTGCTGCTGTTCGGCGACCCGCGCATGCTGAGCAAGGCCGACAGCGATGCGCTGCTGGCCTGGGTCGAGCGCGGCGGGCACCTGATCCTGCGCACGCCGGCGGCCGACGGCGACGGCGACAAGACCACGCTGCCTATCTTCGATGCGCTCGATGTCAGCCTGGAGGACGGCACGCCGGACGACTGCCTGAAACTGGCCGTTCCCGGGCAGCCCGAACACAGCGAGTTCTGCAACGGCAGGCGTTTCCAGGTCGACTATGACGCGGCGAGCAACCTGTGGGGGAGCGACGAGGACTACGCCTACGCGCGCCTGCCGTACGGCGACGGCAACGTCGACGTGCTGGCGGAGATGGACTTCCTGCAGAACGAGGATTCGCGCATGCGCAAGACCCTCGAAACCAAGGGGTCGCCGATGGAGGACTCGCCGTTCTTCCGCCAGGGCGGCCTGCGCGACGTGCCGCATCGCCTGCTGGCGCGGCAGATCCTGGCGCCCAACTACGGCCACGGCACCATCTATCTGATCTACTCCGCCGAACTGCCGTCGCTGTGGCGCACGCTGTTCACCCGCGGCTGGCCGGCCTGGCTGCCGGCGCTGCTGATGCTGCTGGCCTGGCTCTGGTCGCGCATGCAGCGCTTCGGTCCGCTGCGCGCCTCGCCGGCCGGCGACCGCCGCTCGCTGCTGGAACACGTGCGCGCCAGCGGCGAGCACCTGTTCCGCTACGGCAAGTCCGCGCTGCTGTACGCGGCGATACGCCAGGCGTTCCTGACCCGGCTGCGGCGCCGCGCGCCGCTCGCCGCCGCGCTGCAGGGTGCTGCGCAGGCCGCGGCCATCGCCGAACGCCTGAACCTGTCGCCGGCGCAGGTCGAACACGCGCTGCAGGCGCCAGCGCCCAAACACCACGCCGCCTTCCGCGATCGCATTCGCCTCCTCGTCCAGATGAGAAACCAGTTATGACCACCGCCCCCGCCGAATCCGTCGCCCCCCTCACCGGCCCTGCCCTGATCGAACGCGTCGAGGCGATCCGCGACGCGGTCGGCCAGGCCTTCATCGGCCAGCCGGAGGTGCTCGAGCAGATCCTGATCGCGCTGCTGGCCGGCGGCCACGTGCTGATCGAAGGCGTTCCCGGGCTGGGCAAGACCCTACTGGTGCGCGCGTTGGCGCAGGCGCTGGAACTGAACTACGCGCGCGTGCAGTTCACCCCCGATCTGATGCCCAGCGACGTCAGCGGCCATGCCGTGTACGACCCCAAGACCGAGAGCTTCAAGATCCGCCGCGGCCCGGTGTTCACCCACCTGCTGTTGGCCGACGAGATCAACCGCGCCCCGGCCAAGACCCAGTCGGCGCTGCTGGAAGTGATGCAGGAAGGCCAGGTCACCATCGAGGGCAAAGCGTTTCCGCTGGCGCCGCCGTTCCTGGCCCTGGCCACGCAGAACCCGGTCGAACAGGAAGGCACCTATCCGCTGCCCGAAGCGCAGCTGGACCGTTTCCTGCTGAAGATCTTGATCGACTATCCGCAGCTCGAAGACGAAAAGCGCATGGTGGAAGCGGTCACCACCGGGCGCAGCGCCGGCGACTTCGACCTGTCGCAGGTGCCGCGCGTGCTCAGCGCCGACGACGTGGTGGCGATGCAGTTGGGCACCGCCGCGATCGTGGTGGACCCGCAGGTGATCGACTACGCGGTGCGCATCGTCGCCGCCACCCGCAGCTGGCCGGGCATCGCGCTCGGCGCCGGCCCGCGCGGCAGCATCGCGCTGATCCGCGCCGCGCGCGCGCAGGCGGTGCTGTCCGGCCGCGACTTCGTCACCCCCGACGACATCCGCGACATCGCCAAGCCGGCACTGCGCCACCGCATCGCGCTGGCCCCGGAACTGCAGATCGAAGGCCAGAGCGCCGACGACGCGCTGGGCGCACTGCTGGCGAAGGTGGAGGCGCCGAGGAAATGAGCCGGGAGTCGGGATTGGGGATTGGGGATTCGGCAGAGCCCGCACCGGCGGCGATGCCGGCATTCCCTGATCGAGTCCGAACTGCTGCCAGTGCGGCCTTGGGTGCACGCGCCGCGCTGTTGCGATTCCCCATTCCCGAATCCCCAATCCCGGCCACTCATCCATGAGACCTGCTCCGCCACTGCTCGCCCTGCTCGGCCTATGGGCGCTGTGCGGCCTGGCCACGGCACTGGAGTTCCTGTCGCTGTGGCCGTGGCAAGCGCTGGGTGCGGCGATCGGCGTGATCGCGGCGGTCGATGCGTGGCGGCTGTGGCGCAGCCCCACCCCGCAGTTGCGCCGCGAACTGCCGGAAGCCTTGCCGCTGGGCGTGGAGCGCGAGGCCGGGCTGCGCATCGACAGCGCGCAGTGGCAGACGCTGGACGTGTTCGATCTGGTGCCCGGCGGCTGGTGGATGCAGGGCCTGCCGCGGCGCGTGACCCTGCAAGCGGCCAGCGAAACCCACCTCAGCTACCGGCTGCGCCCGACCGCGCGCGGCCGTTTCGAATTTCCCGGCACCCATCTGCGCCTGCATTCGGCCTGGCGCCTGTGGCGGCAGCGGCGCGTGGCCGGCGCGGCGCAGACCGTGCGCGTGTATCCGAACTTCGCGCCGCTGACCCGCTTCGCCCTGTTCAGTGCCGAACAGGCCTCGCGGCTGGTCGGCGCGCACCTGAAGCGGCGCCGCGGCGAAGGCACCGACTTCCACCAGATGCGCGAATACCGCGTCGGCGACAGCCTGCGCCAGATCGACTGGAAGGCCACCTCGCGCGCGCGCAAGCTGATCTCGCGCGAGTACCAGGACGAGAAGAACCAGCAGCTGCTGATGCTGATCGACACCGGGCGGCGAATGATGGCCAGCGAGAGCGGCCTGTCGCATTTCGACAACGTGCTCAATGCCGCGCTGGTGGTGTCGTACCTGGCGCTGCGCCAGGGCGATGCGGTGGGCCTGATGGCCAGCGGCGGCGACGCGCGCTGGGTCGCACCGCAGCGCGGGATGGGCACGGTCGATGCGCTGCTGCGCGCCAGCTACGACCTGCAGCCGCAGGCGGTGGCCACCGATTACCTGGCGGCGGCGACCGAACTGTCGCTGCGCCAGCGCCGCCGTTCGCTGGTGATGCTGATCAGCAACGTGCGCGACGAAGACATCGAAGACCTGCTCGCCGCGGTGCGGCTGCTGCAACGCCGGCACCTGGTGTGCGTGGCCAGCCTGCGCGAGCACGCGCTGGACCAGGCGCTGAGCCAGGACGTGCACGACCTGCAGCAGGCGGTGCAGGCCGGCGCGGTGGCGCGTTATCTGCAACAACGCGGCGACGCCCACGACGCCCTGCGCAGCCACGGCGTGATGGTGCTCGACGTCACCGGCGAGGAACTGCCGGGCGCGCTGGTGGAACGCTATCTCGCGGTCAAACGCGACGGGTTGTTGTAGCGGCAACGCGCAGCTCGCGGAACAGCGTTGCCGGCGAAACGGCGCGCGATCGCTGCAGCGTCCAAGCACGCAAGCGATCCGCAGATGCCAAGGCGGCGTTCATTCGCAGCGTTGCAGCAACCTGTCCAGCTCGGATGCCGAAACGCCGGACGGCGCCTTCTCCTTGATCAAGTCGTAGCAGGCCACGGCCGACAAGCTGGCGACAAGCGCTGCGCCGCGACTCCCGGCCACCGGCGAGAAGCAGCCGGGCTGCGCTGGTGAACGTTACCTCGCATTTAGCGCGACCGATCTTTGTCGTCGCGCAGCCGCGACACGGACGATCTCGTAGACAAGTCGTACCGGTGCCGCTGCGCTGCTGCGTGCGCCTCTGAGCGCGTCATCGCGCGGTAATCCCGCGCTTCGCTATGCGCAGCCTGGCGCTAGCCGCGGATGATGTTGCTGCACTTCGAATTCATATTTCAGTGCTCGGCACATTTTTGCCGTCTATGGCAAAAACCTTACACGCGCCGTCATAAAAGCGTTCGCGGATGGTCATTTAGCGCTCCTATGGTCCTCGCCGCATTGCAGCGGTCTTCATAGCGGCATCGCGCCGCGCGCCGAAGTTCAGGGGATATTTTCAGATGGAGTTGCGAATCTTCGCAGCGCTCGGCATGGCCGTGTGCGGCGTGCCGTGCGCCTTCGCCGCAGACGCGCCGACCGCGCGTTTCGACGTGATGGCCTATCAGGTCGTCGGCAACAGCGAATTGAGCGCAACGGAAATTGAGCGCGCGGTGTATCCGTTTCTCGGCCCGCAACGCAGCGAGGCCGATGTGGAAGCGGCGCGCGCCGCGTTGCAGACGCTGTACGCGGGCAAGGGCCTGGCCACGGTGGCGGTGAGCATTCCCGAGCAGGATGCAGGCAATGGTCTCGTCACCTTGCAGGTCAGCGAGCAGCGCATCGGCCGCTTGCGGGTCAATGGCGCGGATTATTTTTCTCCCGACGCCATCGCCGATGGCGCGCCGTCGCTGCAGGAAGGCACCGTGCCCGACTTCAACGCCGTGCAGCGCGATATCGTCGCGCTGAACCAGTGGCCGGACCGCCGCGTCACCCCCGACGTCAAGCCGGGCGCGCAGCCGAACACGGTGGACGTGGACTTGAACGTGGAGGACACGCTGCCGCTGCACGGCAGCCTGGAGCTCAACAACCGCAACAGCGCCAATACCTCGGAACTGCGGCTGAGCGGGTCGGTGCGCTACGACAATCTGTGGCAACGCGGCCACAGCCTGACCTTCTCGGCGCAGACCGCGCCGCAACAGCCGTCCGATGCGCGGGTGTTTTCCGCTTCGTACCTGGCGCGTTTCGGCGCATCGCCGTGGTCGCTGCTCGGCTACACGGTGCGCAGCGACAGCGAGGTCGCCGCGATCGGCGGCTTCAACGTGATCGGCAACGGCAGCCTGTCCGGCCTGCGCCTGATCCGTGCGCTGCCGGCCGATGCCGGCTTCTTCCACAGCCTGAGCATCGGCGCCGACTACAAGGACTTCAAGGAAGACACCCTGTTCGGCGGCGACCGCAGCTCCGCGCCGATCCGCTACCTGCCGCTCAGCGCCGCCTACAACGCCACCTGGAGCCAGCCGCGCGGCACCGACACGCTGGAGTTGACCGCGACGATGAACGTGCGCGGCGTCGGCGACGACAGCGCGCGCTTCGACATCAAGCGCTACAAGGCGCGCTCCAACTTCTTCCACCTGCGCACCGACGCCTCGCGCACGCGCAGCTTCGGCAGCGACTACCAGTGGTATGCGCGACTGCAGACCCAGCTGGCGTCCGAGCCGCTGATCAGCAACGAGCAATTCAGCATCGGCGGCATGGACAGCGTGCGCGGCTATGCCGAAAGCCAGGCGCTGGGCGATTACGGCGCCGCCGGCCAGTTCGAACTGCGCAGTCCCTCGTTCGCCTCCGCGGCCGGGCGCATGGTGCAGGAAGCGCGCGTGCACGCGTTCGTGGACGCCGGCTATGCGCGCATCCACGACCCGCTGCCCGAGCAGTCGGTCAGCGAAACCCTGGTGTCGACCGGACTGGGCGCGGCCTTCAAGGCGTTCGCGCATCTCAACGGTGCGCTGGAAGTGGCGGCGCCGCTGTCCAGCCCCGGCGGGCACAAGCAGAAAGACATCAACGTGCTGTTCCGGCTGTGGAGCGAGTTCTGACGCCGGCGTCGTTCAAACATCAATTGGGGTAGATCGTGATCAGACTGCGTATGTTCGTGCTGCTGGGGTTGTTGTTGCTCGCGTTGCCGGCGATGGCCGCGACATGGTGGGACGGCAAGTGGAACTATCGAGCCAAGCTCACCCTGGAGACCACGTCCACCGGTGCGGCGCTGAGCCAGCCGTCCGGGCGCACCCAGGTGCTGGTGCGCCTGCACGCGGGCAATTTCAACTTCGCCGATGCCAAGGCCGACGGCAGCGACGTGCGTTTCGTCGCCGGCGACGACCGCACGCCGCTGAAGTACCACTTCGAGAAATACGACGGCCTGGTCGACCAGGTGGCGCTGGCCTGGGTCGATCTGCCCGACCTGCCGGCCAACGCGAGCACGCCGTTATACGTCTACTTCGGCAACCCCGAGGCCAGCGGCGGCAGCGACGCCAAGGGCAGCTACGACGCCGACACCGTGGCGGTCTATCACTTCGCCAGTGCGCAAGCCGCCGGTGCCGACAGCACCGCCTACGGCAACAACACCGCCACGACACCGACCCTGGCCGACACCGCGCTGATCGGCGCCGGCCTGCGCCTGGACGGACGCGCGCCGGTGACGATCCCCACCTCGGCCTCGTTGACCTGGCCAGCGGCGCAGCCGGCGACCGTGTCGCTGTGGGCCAAGCCGGCCAGCGCAAATGCCTCGGGCGTGCTGCTGGCGCTGCCTGGCGTGCTCACCCTGCGCCTGGACGAAGGCCGCGTGCTGGCCGAGTTCGGCGCGACCGCGCAGATCGCCGCCACCACCGCGCTGCCGGTCGATGCCTGGGCGCATGTGGCGCTGCGCAGCGACGGCAAGACCGCGACCCTGTTCGTCAACGGCCAGCCCGCCGGCGAGACCGCGGTGGCATTGCCGGCCAGCAGCGGCGGCCTGCTGCTCGGCGGCGAATCCGGCGCGGCGCGGCCGAACTTCATCGGCGTGCTCGACGAGGTCGAAATCGCCAAAAACACGCGTGCGATCGGCGCGATCGAAGCGGCGGCGCGCAGCCAGGGCGTGGACGCGCGGCTGCTGCGCTTCGATCCGGTCGAACAGCATTCCGGCGATGGCGGCCACAACTACTTCGGCATCCTGATCGCCGCGCTGACCCCGGATGCGTGGGCGGTGATCGGGATCCTGGGGGTGATGGCGCTGATCAGCTGGTGGGTGATGGTGCGCAAGGGCCTGTACCTCAACGCCACCGCCGGCGCCAACGCGCGCTTCCTGCACGCCTACCGCCAGCAGGTGGCCGCGCATCCGCTGCACGCCCCGCACTGGCAGCAGCTCGGCACCAGCGCCGGCGTGCGCTCCAATCTGGCGCGGCTGCTGCAGGTCGGGCAGCAGGAACTGCGCGAACGCCTGCAGGCCAGCGGGACCAACGTGGTGCGTCCGCAGTCGATTGCCGCGATCCGCTCGGCGCTGGACGCGGCCGCAGTGCGCGAAGGCCAGCGCATCCACAAGAGCATGGTGTTGCTGACCATCGCCATTTCCGGCGGCCCGTTCTTGGGCCTGCTCGGCACCGTGGTCGGGGTCATGATCACCTTCGCCGCGGTGGCCGCGGCCGGCGACGTCAACATCAACGCGATCGCCCCCGGCATCGCCGCCGCGCTGCTGGCCACGGTGGCCGGCCTGGCCGTCGCGATCCCCGCGCTGTTCGGCTACAACTATCTGCTCAGCCAGGCCGAAGCGGTCTCGGCGGACATGCAGGTGTTCGTCGACGAACTGGAAAAACGCATCGCCGAAGACTATGCCGGCGACGCGCCGGTCCGCGTGGGCGGAGGCTGAGCCGATGAAGGTCCAAGGCAAGAAGCCCTACGACGACATCAACATCACGCCGATGCTGGACCTGGCGTACGTGCTGCTGGTGATCTTCATCATCATGACCACCGCCGCGGTGCAGGGCATCAAGGTGGAACTGCCCAAGGCCAGCGCGGCCAAGCCGCTGTCCGAGCCCAAGACCAAGGTCATCGCGATCGACAACAACGGCCAGGTCAGCCTGGACGCGGTGCCGGTGAGCATGAGCGAACTGGAACAGCAGCTGCGCAACGCGCTGGCCAGCGATGCCGAATTGCCGGTGATGCTGCGCGGCGATCGCACCGTGCAGTACGAGAAGGTGATGGCGGTGCTGGACCTGTGCAGCCGGCTCGGCATCGCCTCGATCGGCCTGGCCACGCAACGCCCGGCGGCCGGCTGAGTGGACGCGATGGATACGCTGCAGTACACCGAGCCGCCGCGGCGCTGGCTGAAAGTCGGCGCGGCGTTGCTCGCGCTGCTGCTGCTTGGCTGGCTGGTCTCCACGCTGCTGCGCCCGCAGCAAGCGACACCAGCACGCGCGCAACCGCCGCGCATCACCCAGGTGATGCTGCCGCCCCCGCCGCCTCCGCCGCCGCCCAAACCCGATCCGCAGCCGCCCAAGCCGCAGGAACGCCCGCAGCCCTTGCAGGCCGCCGAGCCGACGCCGCAACCCAAGCCGGACGCCGAGCCGACCCCGCCGGGCGACCCGCTGACCGCGCCGGCCGGTCCCGGCGACAACGCCTTCGGCCTGCAGGCCGGCGACGGCGGCGGCACCCGCATCGGCGGCAAGGGCGGCGGCGGCAGTCCGTTCGGCAGCTATGCGGCCAGCGTGCAGCGCGCGGTGCAGCAGCTGCTGCAGCGCGACGAACGCACCCGCAAGGGCCGCTACAGCGCCACCGTGGCGCTGTGGCTGAACCCGGACGGCAGCATCGGCCGCCTGCAGATCCTCACCTCGGCCGGCAAGCCGGAACTGGACGCGGCGATCGTGCGCGCGCTGCAGGACCAGCCGCTGCCGCAACCGCCGCCCGCCTCCCTTCCCCAGCCCATCCAGTTGCGCATCGGCGCCCTGGCGCCGGGCTGACGCCGCGTTTCGCATCAAGGACTCCCGCATGACCACTTCGTCTCCTCTCCACCGTCCGTCCCGGCTGCGCCTGGCGCTGCTGGCATTGCTGCTGGCGCCGGCCGCAGCCATGGCCCAGTCCGCGGCGCCCGCGATCGACCCGGCGCAGATCAACCCGCAGGTCACGCTGCGCTTGATCGATCTGCTGGTCGCCAAGGGCGTGATGACCCGCGCCCAGGCCGACGACCTGATCCGCGAAGCCTCCGCCACCGCCGCGCCCGCACCGGCGCTGGCCGGCACCGCGGGGTACAAGACCCAGCCCGGCGCGGTGGTGGTGCCGTACGTACCCGAGCCGGTGCGCCAGCAGATCAAGGACGAGCTGCGCGCCGAAGTCACCGCGCAGGCAAAGTCCGAAGGCTGGGCCGCGCCCGGTGCGCTGCCGGAATGGACCCAGCGCGTGCGCGTGTACGGCGACTTGCGCGTGCGCGGCGAAGGCGTGTTCAACGCCGACGACAACTACGCGGCCTTCCCCAACTTCGGCGCCATCAATGCCGGCTCCGGCTTCGATACGGTGGGCAGCAACAACGCCCCGTTCCTCAACACCACCCAGAACCGCAGCCGCATGCGCGTGCGTGCGCGGCTCGGGGTCAGCGCGCAGATCGCCGACTGGGTGCAGGCCGACCTGCGCCTGGCCACCGGCAGCGACCGCAGCCCGGTGTCCACCAACCAGACCCTGGGCGGCAACGGCAACCTGTCCAAGTATTCGCTGTGGCTGGACCGCGCCGCGCTGCAGCTCACGCCCCTCGACGGGTTGGCCCTGTCGTTCGGCCGCTTCGCCAATCCGTTCTGGAGCAGCGAACTGGTGTTCGACAACGATCTCAACTTCGATGGCGTGGCCGCGCGCTACGACCTCGCCGACGCCGACGCGGAGTTCGCGCCGTGGATCAGCGCCGGCCTGTTCCCGGTCTACAACACCGAGTTCGATTTCGGCTCCACCAGCACCAGCAAGACCCGCAGCCGCGACAAGTGGATGTACGGCGCGCAATTGGGCGCGCAGTGGCGCTTCGCCGACGCGATGGCGCTGCGCGTGGGCCTGGGCTACTTCCAGTACGACCAGTTCGAGGGCAAGCGTTCGTCGCCGTGCCTGGCGCCGACCTCGGCCGACAGTTGCGACACCGACGGTTCGCGGCCGCAGTTCCAGCAGTTCGGCAACACCTTGGTCGCGCTGCGCGACATCGTCGCCGATCCCGCCAACCCCAACGGCCCGCAACTGCAGTACTACGGCTATGCCAGCAAGTTCGGCGTGGCCGACCTGCACGCGCAGCTGCAGCTGGACCAGTTCGCCCCGGTCGCGGTGCTGGTCGAGGCCGACGTGGTCAAGAACACCCGCTACAACGCCGCACGCGTGCGCTCGCTCGGCCCGGTCAACAACCTCGGCGACCAGGGCGTGTTCGATGGCGGCGACATGGGCTACTACCTCAACTTCACCGTCGGCCAGCCCAAGCCGGTCAAGCCCGGCGACTGGAACGTCAGCATCGGCTACAAGTACCTGGAATCGGACGCGGTGCCGGACGGCTTCACCGATTCGGATTTCCACCTGGGCGGCACCAATGCGCGCGGGCTGATCGTCGGCGGCAACTATGCGCTGGCGCGCAACACCTGGGTCGGCCTGCGCTGGCTCAGCGCCAACGAGATCTCCGGCCCGCCGTTCGCGGTGGACCTGCTGCAGCTCGACCTCGGCACGGAGTTCTGAGCATGCCCCGCCTTCCCTCCCATCTGGCCTGCGGCATGCTCGTGACGGCATTGCTCGCCGTCGCCCCACTGCACGCCCAGGACAGCACCGAGACGCGATTGCGCGAAGCGCTGCGTGAGACCAGCACGCGCTTGCGCAAGGCCGAAGCGGACCTGGTGCAGCAGCAGCTGGCCACCGCCGCTGCCGAACGCGAGCGCGATGCGTTGCGCGCCGCACCAGCGCCAACGCCGCGTGCCGCAAGCGCCGATCCGGGCCGCGAGGCCGCGCTGCAGCGGCAACTGCAACAGGCGCAGCGCGAACGCGACGCGGCGCTGGCGCAACAGCGCGAACAGCAGCAGGCGCAGGCCAGGACCGCGCAGGCCGCAGCGCAGCAGGCGCAGACCCAGGCGACGCTGGATGCGGAACTGCAGCGCCAGCGCGCGCGGATGGCGCAGTGCGCGAGCGGCAGCGAGGCCTTGTACGCCACCGCGCGCGAACTGGCCGCGCTGTACCGCGACCCGGCGTTCGTGCGCTTCGTGCGCAGCCACGGCCGCGAGCTGTTCGGCATGGCCAGGGTGACCCGCGAGAACCGCGTGCGCGCCCTGGAAGACCGCCTGGCCGAACAGCACGCGCAGACACAGGCCTGCGCCGGCGCCACCGCGGCCACGGCGACGGCGACGGCCACGGCCACGGCCACGGCGATGCAGGACAGCGTGCAATGAAGCGCCGCGGCGCCGCGCTGGCATCGCTCGCGCTGGCCGCGCTGGCACTGCACGCGCACGCCGCGCCGGCCACACCCGCGGCGACTGCGCCATGCGTGCAGGTGCGGATCGGCGAGGACGTCGCCGGCCACCTGGACTGCCTCAACCAGGCGCTGCGCGCCGCGGCCGCCAGCGCCCGCCCCGGCGCCTCGCCGCTGGCCGCCGCCGCGAGCACGCTGGATCCGCTGCAGCGCGGGCAACCCACGCCGGCCGCGCTGCGCCAGCGCTACGGCGATGCCTATGGCCGCTCGTTGGTTCCGCAGCGGCCGCAGCCGCACTACCTCCCTACTCCGTTCGCTCCGGCGCGCTGACGCGCCGCCACCGAGATCGCCGCCATGCCCCGCAACCGTCGCCGCCGCCGCAACCGCCTCCGCCGTCCCCTTCGCCTGCTGGTGCTGAGCCTGGCGATCTCGGCCGCCCTGGTCGGCCGCAGCCAGGCGCAGACCAGCCCGTTCGTGCGCCGTGGCGCCGACCCGGGCGCGCAGGCCGCGGCCGCCGCGCAGCAGCAGGGCCTGCAATCGGCGGCGGCCAGCAAGCTGGCGCAGACCTCGCTGCAGGCGTTCCAGCGCGCCGCGCAGGCGCGCCAGGCCCTGGACGCGACCCAGGCCGCCGCGCGCGCCGCGGCGCAGGCAGCGCAAGCCGGCATGGTCCCCGATGGCCTGGGCAAGGGCGGCCTGCAACTGCCCGACGGCGCAGTCATCGATCCGGGCGCGGTGCGCAGCGACGACCCGCGCCTGGGCCAGCGCAACGTCTGGCTGGGCGCGCGTGCGCCGACCCAGCAGACCACCGGCGGCACTACCCAGGTCACCATTCAGCAGACCCAGAAGAAGGCGATCCTCAACTGGGAGACGTTCAACGTCGGTAGCCGCACCCTGCTGCAGTTCGACCAGTCGGCCGGCGGCAGCGACGCGGCGCAGTGGATCGCGCTGAACCGGGTCAACGACCCGAGCGCGGCGCCGAGCAGGATCCTGGGCAGCATCCAGGCGCCGGGCCAGGTCTACCTGCTCAACCGCAACGGCGTGCTGTTCGGCGGCGCCAGCCAGGTCAACGTGCATTCGCTGCTGGTGTCGTCGCTGGATCTGTTCGACGCCAACCGCGCCACCAGCGACCAGACCTTCCTCGCCCGCGGCCTGTTCGGGACCACCGGGCAGAGCGGCACGGTGCTGACCGGCCTGGACAGCATGGCCGCCGGGCAGACCCCGGGCGACATCCAGATCGACAGCGGCGCGCGCATCGCCAGCGGCAGCCAGGGCTACACCCTGATCGCCGCGCCGAACGTCAGCAACGCCGGTACCGTGACCGCGCAGGACGGGCAGGCGACGCTGGCGGCGGTGTTGGGGCTGCGGCAGTCGCAGGAGTTGCAGACGCTGCTCGGCACCAGCAGCGGCAACCTCATGCCGTTGGGCTTCAGCGGCTTCTTTTCGCCGATCGGCAGCGACCGCTCCGCAGTCGGTACACTGGACAACAGCGGTACGATCGCGGCGACCCGCGGCAACGCGACGCTGGTCGGCTACGACGTGCAGCAGCGCGGCCTGGTCCAGGCCAGCACCAGCATCAGCCGCCCGGGCAGCGTGATGCTGCTGGCGATCGACCAGGAAGGCACCGTCGGCGGCGATGCGCTGGCCAACTACAGAGGCGGCGCGCTGGAACTGGCGCCAGGCTCGGTCACCGCCATCTTGCCCGAGCACGATGGCGAGACCACCACCTCCAGCAGCGCTGCCGACCTGGCCTTCCTCGGTCCCAAGATGATCCTGGCCGGCGCACAGGTGCAGCTGCGCGCGCAGTCGCTCACCTTCGCTCCGGGCGGCACCGTTAACCTGATCGGCCTGGGCAGCGAGACCATCCGGTTGCAGGGGCGTTCCCCGCTCAACAACAGGCTGATGATCGACGGTGGCGCACAGCTCGACGTGTCCGGCATCGCCGACGTGCAACAGGCGATGCGCAGCAACCTGATCCAGATCCCGCGCGTGGGCCAGAACGAACTGGCCGACGCGCCGCTGCAGCGCGACGGCGCGCTGTTCCGCCAGTCGCTGCAGTTCGATCGCCGCGCCAGCGGCGTGCGCGACGACGGCCAGGCCTGGGTCGGCAGCCCGCTGCTGAACGCGCAGGGCTATGTCGACCAGGTTCCGCGCACCATCGACGAGATGCTGCTCGACGGCGGCACCATCAACATCGGCGCGCGCGACCTGGTGATCGCGCCCGGCGCGCAGGTGAACATGGACGGCGGCTACGTGCACATGCTCGGCGGCATGGTCGAAACGCCGCGCCTGCTCGGTGCCGACGGCCGCCTGTACGACCTGGCCAGCGCCGACCCGTCCATGCGCTACCTGGGCGTGGCCGGCACGCAGACCGTCGCGCACACGCGCTGGGGCGTGAGCGAACAGTTCAGCAATCCATTGCTGGGCAGCCGCCGCTACTACGAGAGCGACTACCTACAGGGCGGCGACGCCGGCGCGCTGAACATCGAACTCGGCCGCCACAACAGCGGCAACGGGGCGCAACCGGGCGTGGCACTGCTCGCCGGCGATCTTTCCGCGCAGGCGCTCGCCGGGCGTTACCAAGTTGCCAGCGGCACCTTGCCGCAAGGCGGCGCGCTTCGCATCGACAGCGATGTGGGCCTGTACAACGCAACGATCGGCCTGTCGGTCAACGGCGACATCAGCCGCGAGCAACGCAGCTGGCGCATCGTCGACGACGCCACGGCGCTGCCGCAGGGGCTGACGCTCGGGACGCGCGCCGATGCGTTGCCGGGTAGCGCAGCCCCGGCGCAGGACCGCGACAATCCGCTGTTCTGGTCGCAGCTGTCCACGCGCATGGTGAATGGCAGCGGCCTGCAGACGCTGGCGATCGGCAATGCGCCGGTGATCGAGGTAGCGACCGGCGCGCATGTGCAGGTCGCCGACGGCGGCACGATCTCGCTGCAGGCGCAGCGCCTGGAGATCGACGGCACGCTGACCGCGCACGCCGGCAAGATCGCGCTGCAGAGCAGCGGCGGCTTCGCCTTCGTGGATGATCCCAGGCGAGCCACCGACACGCGGCAGTTGCTCGGCCACGGCGATCTGCTGCTCGGCGCGGACGCACGGCTGGATGTGAGCGGGCGCTGGATCAACGACGATCGCCGGTTCGGCGCCGAAGCGCAGGGCAGCGCTTTCGTCGATGGCGGCAGCATCAGCCTCAACGCGTTGCAGCTGCGCATCACCGACCCCGTCACTGGCCAGAACGTCGACCAGAGCGGATCGCTGTTGATCGCCTCCGGCGCCGTGTTGGATGCCTCCAGCGGCGGCTATGTCGACGGCAACGGCGCGCTGGCGATGCGCGACGGGCGGCCGCTCGGCCATGGCGGCGACATCGCGCTACACACCTACGTACGCCCCTCCAACGAGAGTGCCGGCTCGCCCACCTACACCGCCAACAACCCGGTCGCCGAAGGCGCCGGGCTGCTGCAATTCGACCCGGCCAATCTGCGCGCGGACAACTTCGCCGGCGGCGGCACGCTGAGCATGCGCGCCTTCGGCGTGCAGATCGGCGGCAGCGCACCGAGCGATGCGCGCGTACTGCACCTGGATGCCGGTTTCTTCGCCGACAACAGCTTCGGCAGCTACGACCTGGCCGCCGAGCAGGACGCCACCGTCGTCGCCGGCACCCAGCTGCGGGTGAGCCAGCGCAACCTGCTCCCGAACCTGCAGGCGCTGCGCGGCGCCGCCAGCGGCAGCGAGGTGGTCGCCGGTGCGGCGCAGTCCGGCGGCAATGGCTACGCCACGCTCGGCCAGTTGGATCCGTTCTATCGTCCCGCCACCGATTTCGCGCTGCGCGGCGGCGATTTCCTCGGCCGCGTCGCCGGCAATCCCAGCCTGAGCGGCGCCAGCGGCCGCGTGCTGCTCGACGAAGGCGCGCAGCTGCTGCTGGATCCGGGCGCCAACGTGCGCATCGGCGGGCGTGGCCAGGTCGAGGTGCTGGGCAGCATCCAGGCGCACGGCGGCAGCATCGCCGTGTCCGGCGACACCTCGCGCGACTCGGGCCTGTCCGCGGCGCCGGACGTGGACCGCGGCCCGGCCTATGCGGCGCCGGGCAAGGCGCTGTGGCTGGGCGCCAACAGCCGTCTGGACGTCTCCGGCATCGCCCTGCTCGATCCGCAGGCCGCGCTGCAGCCCGGCGCCAACGGCCTGGTGCGGCCGCGCAGCGGGCGCGTGCTCGACGGCGGCCACATCACCCTCAGCAACGACAGCGGCGCGATCGTGGTCGCCGCCGGCGCGCAGCTGGACCTGTCCGGCACCAGCGCGGTGCTGGATCTGCCCAGCGGCAACCCCATCATCGGCGGCGGCGACACGCTGCAGGCGCAGACCGTGGGCAGCGCCGGCGGGCGCCTGGACCTGGCCGCCAGCACCGGCCTGTATTTCGACGGCAGCATCCGCGCCGGCGGCGGCAGCGCGCAGGACCGCGGCGGCACCCTGGCCTTGCTGCCGCTGAAGCTGGTCGACGGCAGCAACCAGGTATTGCCCGGTCCGAGCGGCGTGATCTTCACCCAGCACGACAGCCGCCTGCCGCAGGGCGCGCAGCCGGGCGCGCCGTTGCCGAACGCCAGCGCCACGCCTGGCCCGCTGTACTTCGCCGCCGATCGCCTGGACGGCAGCGGCATCGACACCCTGCTGGTCGGCGACCAGTCGCCGACCAACACGTTGCGCCCGCAGGTAGCGGTTGGCTTCGCCGGCGACGTCGACCTGTCGCTGGCGCGCGCGCTGGTGTTCAATGCGCCGCGCTATGCCCTGCTTGCTGCCGATGCCACCGGCTTCGGCAGCCTGGCCGACAGCGGCCAAGTCACCTTGAGCGCCGCCTACGTCGGCCTCAACGGCTGGCAGTCGCCGAACAGCGCGGCCGCAGTCCTGGTCGAACCGCAGGCGCCCGGCGCGACCACGCTGACGGTGAAAGCCGCGCAGATCGATCTCGGCGGCCAGTTCGCGCTGGACGGCGTCGGCGAGGCGCGGCTGTCCAGCAGCGGCGCAGTGCGGTTCCACACGCCCGCCGCCTATGCCTACCTGCTCGACGCTAACGGCATCGCCACGCCGCGCGCCGGCGAACTGCTGACCGCCGGCAATCTGAGCTTCAGCGCCGCGCAGCTGTATCCGGCCAGCGGCGAGACCTTCCTGGTGCGCGCGCTCGGCGCGCCCGGCAGCGACGGTAGCCGCGCCGAGACCAGCATCCGCATCCAGGCCCAGGGCGACATGCCGGCGCTGCCGCTGTCGGCCGGCGGCACCCTGGCGCTGGATGCCACGCGCATCGCCCAGGACGGACGCCTGCGCGCGCCGAGCGGGCGGCTGCTGCTCGGCGTCGGCGCGCTCGACGACGCGGCCACGCGCGCGGTGTTCGGCACTCGCACGTTGACGCCAACGCTGGAGGTCAGCCTCGGTGCCGGCAGCCTCACCTCGGTGTCGCTGGAAGGCGCGACCTTGCCGTACGGCAGCACCGTGGACGGCTCGCAATGGCGCTACGACGGCAGCGCGCAAGGCAGCAGCACCGCGCTGAGCGCGCCGCCGCAGAAGCAGATCCGGCTGGACGCCGACAGCGTCGCGCTGGCGCCCGGCGCGCGCGTGGACCTGTCCGGCGGCGGCGACCTGCAGGCCAGCGAGTGGGTGCCCGGCACCGGCGGCAGCCGCGACCTGCTGTCCTCGACCAACACCAGCTATGCCAGCGGCAACGCCACCCAGGTACCGCTGTACGCGGACGGCCGCAGCGTCTATGCGATCGTGCCAGGCGTGCAGAGCCCGGTCGCCGCCAGCGACGCGGCGTTCGAACAGAAGGGCGGCACGCCCGCGCTCGGCAGCGCCGTGCATCTGAGCGGCGTGCCTGGCCTGGCCGACGGCGACTACACGCTGCTGCCGGCCAAGTACGCCACCCTGCCCGGCGCCTACCGGGTGGTCGCGCGCAGCGGCAGCACCGACGCCACCGCCGCGCAGAACCTGGTCGCGGCCGACGGCACCGCGGTGGTCGCCGGCTATCTGGTCGATACCCTGAGCGGCACCCGCAGCGCGCGCAGCCAGCTGTTCGAAGTGCAGTCGGCGGCGACCTGGGGCCAGTACTCGGAATACACCCGCACCGGCGCCAACGCGTTCTTCGCCGCGCAGGCGGCCGGCGCCGGCAACGCGACGCCGCAGCTGCCGCGCGACGGCGGCCAGCTGATCCTGGCGGCGGGCGAGGCATTGCGCCTGGGCGCCAGCCTGTCCACCGCCGCGGCCAGCGGCGGCAACGCCGCGCAGATCGATATCGCCGCGCGCGCGCTGCAGGTGCTCGGCGCCGGCCAGAGCGCCGCGACCGGCTACGTCGGCGTGGAAGCGAGCGCGCTCAACGCGATGAACGCCGGCAGCCTGCTGCTCGGCGGCACCCGCGAGCAGAGCGCCGACGGCACGCGCCTGCATGTCACCTCGCAACAGTTGCGGATCAGCAACGACGCCGGCAGCGCGCTGCAAGCGCCGGAACTGCTGTTGGCGACCGCCGCCGGCGACGCTGCCGACGGCGGCCTGCGCGTGGACGCCGGCAGCGTGTTGCGCGCGCAGGGCGGCAGCGGCGATCGCGCGGCCACGACGCTGCTGATCGGCGAGGACGGCGGCAACAGCGGCGACGGCGCGCTGGTGCGCCTGTCCAGCCTCGGCGCGGCCACGATCGAACGGGCGAACGTGCCAGAGGCGGCGCAGGCGCGCGCACGGCTGCAGATCGGCGCCGGCGCGCTGCTCGACGGCGGCGCGGCACTGAGCCTGGATTCCACCGGCGACAGCGCGATCGATGCCGGCGCGCTGCTGCGCAGCCAGCGCATCGACGCCAGCGCCGGCCACGTGCGGCTGGACGCGCAGGCGGCCAGCGGCGATGCCGACGGCCTGGTGCTGGGCGCCGGCAGCCTGGCCCAGTTCGCGCAAGCGAAACAGGTCAACCTGCACAGCTACGGCGACATGGACTTCGCCGGCGGCCTGGATCTGCGCGTGAGCAATGCGCTCACGCTCAGTGCCGGCCGCTTCGTCGGCGACGGCCGCGACGTCAGCCTGAGCGCCGATCAGCTGACCCTGTCCAACCAGGGCGCCAGCGCGGCACCGGCCGACACCGTGGCCGGCGGCGGCCTGCTGCACCTGCAGGGACGCGAGGTCGCCTTCGCCGGCGGCGACAAGCAGTTGACCGGATTCGGCGCGGTCGCGGTGGATGCGGCGCAGACGCTGTACGTGCGCGACCGCGGCCAGTTCGATTTCGGCACGCGCGACGTGGACCTGCGCACCCCGCTGCTGCTGGCCGACGCCGGCGCCGATCAGACTCTGCGCACCGGCGGCGCGCTGCGCCTGCAAGGCAGCGGCGGCAGCGTCAACGCGGCGCAACCGCTGGGCGGGCGGGTGACGCTGGTCGGTGCCAGCATCGACAGCAACGGACTGATCCGCGCCAATTCCGGCGGCATCGTCCTGCGCAGCAGCGACGGCGCGGTGCGCCTGCACGATGGCGCCACGCTGGATGCGTCCGGCGTTGCCAGCACGTTCTTCGACACCACCAAGCCGACCCAAGGCGGCACGGTCACGCTGCAGGCCACGGCCGGCGACGTGCTCGCCGATGCCACCACCCGCATCGACGTGTCGGCCGTGGGCAGCGCCGACGCCGGCAGCGTCAACCTGTCGGCAACGCAAGGCCGGGTGAGCTTGCCCGGCACCCTCGACGGCCACGCCGCGCAGGGCAGCGGCGGCCGTTTCCTGCTCGATTCGGGCAGCGCGATCGCGCTGGATCCGCTGGCCGCGCAGCTGGCCGGCGGCGGCTTCGACGGCGCCATCGACCTGCATGCGCGCAGCGGCAACCTGCTGCTGTCGGCCGGCAACACGCTGCGCGCCGACGCGGTGACCCTGACCGCCGACGGCGGCGCCGATGCCATCGGCCGCGATGCGGCGAACGGCAACATCGGCATCGCCGGCAGCATCGACGCCTCCGGCACGCAGGGCGGCAGCATCGCCCTGTGGGGCCGCCACGGCGTGGCGATCGACGGTCAACTGCTGGCCCGCGGCAGCGCCGCCGACAAGCGCGGCGGCACGATCACGCTGGGCAGCAGCGGCCGCGACGACGGCACCCTCAACGCCGACTACGGCTACCAGAACGTGCAGGTCGGCGCGGCCGGCAGCATCGCGCTCGGCGCCGGCGCGGTACTGGATGTCTCCGGCGGCAGCGCTGGCGGCCTGTCCGGCGGCAACGTCGAGATCCGCACGCCCTTGCTCGCCGATGGCGAGGTCAACGTGACCGTGGCCAACGGCGCCAGCGTGCGCGGCGCGCGCGAAGTGGGCCTGGAAGCCTACGCGGTGTGGAGCACCACCGACGCCAGCACCGATCCAGTCAAACACTTCGACGGCATCGTCGATCCGGCCGGCTGGTACGACGCGCAGGGCGCGCTGCTGGCCGGCAGCTGGACGGATCTGGCCGGCAACGCGGTGGCGGCGCCCACCACGCCGGCGCAAGTCGCCGATTACCTCAGCCGCTACGTGTTCGTTCCGGACAGCGCCAACGCCGCGCATCGCCAGTTCTACGGCTATGCCGACGATGCAGCGGGCACACCCGGCACGCTGATGGGCTTCGTGCAACGTCCCGGCTTCGCGTTCGAAGCGCGCCTGGCCAACCTGCCCAACCTGCGCGCGCGCCCCGGCATCGAGCTGCGCAATCCGGATCCGGCCATCAACGGCGGCGAGATCCGGGTGATGAGCAACTGGAACCTCGGCGCCGGCGCCAACCGCGACCAGTTGGACTTCCGCTACAACGGCAACGCACCGGTGCTGACCCTGCGCGCCGAGGGCGGCGTGACCATCAAGGCCAGCCTCAGCGACGGCTTCTACCAACTGCGCAATCCGTTCGGCGGCGGCGGCCCGCAGGGCACCTACAGCGGCGCGGCCAACGCCTACCAGGCGCTGCTCGACAACGCCTTCAACAACGCCTTCATCAGCATCGACGGCCTGCTCCCGGCGCCGCCGTCCGACCTCGGCGATCCCGACCAGGCCGCGCAGTACTACGGGCAATACCTGCAATTGCTGGACATGCTGCAGCAACCGCACGACCTGGGCGGGCTGCCGATGAGCCTGCTGGAAGGGGTGATCTACAGCTACTCGCCGGACAACGGCTACCCGGTCCAGGACTACCCCGACCAGCCGCAGGCGCCGCGCGCGCCGACTTCGCCTGCGGACTATTCCACTTACCTGGCCAGCTACCAGAGCTATCTGCTCGGCATGTTCGCGTACAACACCGAGCTGTCCAACTCGGGCGTGTTCGGCCTGGCCACCCTGGCCCTGCCCGCCGCGCCGGTGCTCGGCCCGCTGCTGCCGGCCGCCACCCACAACACCCCGTCGCTGCAGGCCAACGCCAGCAATCCGCTGCCGCTCGCCACCACCAGCCTGATCGGCGGCGACAGCAGCCGCTACCGCATCGTCGCCGGCGCCGATTTCGCCAGCATCCGCCCCGACGCGCTGCGCGCCAGCAGCGACGCCGACGTGGTGCTCGACGGCCACCAGCGTTACCAGGAAAGCGGCAAGAACGACGTGCTGCTGCCGACCGTGGTGCGCACCGGCACCGGCAGCATCCAGATCGCCGCCGCGCGCGACCTGCGCTTCGCCGACGCCGACGCGCCGGCCAGCATCTACAGCGCCGGCCAGCCCGCCGCCGGCAGCGAGGCCGACAGCGACATCCGCATCGTGCGCAGCGACGACGCCAGCCACAGCGCAGACCAGGTGGTCAGCGCGCAGGCCAATGCCGAAGCCGCCGGCGACCTGCTGCTGCAGGCCGGGCGCGACATCCTCGGCAACCGCCAGGTGTTCGATCGCGACGGTAGCCGCACCGGCGTGGTCGGCAACTACGTCGGTCAGTACTGGTGGCCGTGGCTGCAGGTCGGCAATCCGGTCGGCGCCGATGGCGTCACCCCCAGCGCCGGGCTGATCAACTACGGCGGCTTCTCCCAGGGCGTGCTCAGCAGCGGCGGCGACGTCGCGGTGCAGGCCGGCCGCGACATCCGCGAACTGTCGGTGTCGCTGCCGACCAGCTACCGGCTGACCGCGCAGGGCCGCCAGACCTATGGCGGCGGCGACCTGCAGGTGCAGGCCGGACGCGACGTGCTCGGCGGCGACTATTTCGTCGCACGCGGACAAGGCCGCCTGGACGCCGGCGGCAACCTGGGCAGCGCGTTCACGCTGAGCGGCCAGGGTTACGACGCATCGGGGACGCTGCTGCAGGTGAGCAGCGCGGTCGATCCGGTGTTCGCGCTGCAGGACGGGCAATGGACGATCCACGCCGGCGGCGACGCCGCGCTCGGCGCCATCGTCAATCCCAGCTACGTGCTGTCCTCCGGCGGCGTCGCCGCCTTGATGAGCGACAGCACCCGCGCCGGCACCGACTACGGCAGCGCCTCGGCGATCGCCATCGACACCTTGAACGGCGATATCCGCCTCGGCACGCTCAAGCTGCCGGCGACGCTGTTCGGCAACGGCGCGCGCGATGCGAGCCGCGGCACCGACAGTCTCATTTTGAACGACGGCGTGTTCGACAACGTGCTGCCGGCCCTGGTGGAAGCGGTCGCCCATGCCGGCAGCCTGCAGTTCGAGACCGGCGGCCGCCTGTATCCGTCGGCGCAAGGGCAGCTCGAGGCGATGGCGCAGGGCGACATCCGCCTGTTCAACGACACCCTGGTCGCCGGCAAGAGCAGGTTGCAACTGGCGATGCTCGACGAAACCGGCAACTACGACGGCAACGACAATGCCGCCGGCAGCGGCGCGCAACTCGGTCTGCATCGGGACGACACGCAACCGGTGCGCCTCTACAGCCGCGACGGCGACGTGGCGAGCGGCTATGCGGCCGACGGCTTCATGCTCAATCCGCTGACCCTGCAAATGCCGAAACCGGCCGACATCCGTGCCGGCCGCGACATCGTCAACCTGGATCTGCGAGCGCAGAACTACCGGGCCTCGGACGTGACCCGGGTGCAGGCAGGGCGCGACATCCGCTACACCTCGATCCTCGGAGGCCCGCTTGGCGACCAGGCCGTGCGCTGGGGCTGGATGTCGCTCGCCGGCCCGGGAACGTTCGAGGTGGAGGCCGGACGCAATCTCGGCCCGCTGACCTCGGCCGAAGAGGCGATGAAGGGCCTGCGCATCGGGCTTGTGGACCGCAATGCGGGCGGCATCCGCACCACCTCCGGCGCCGACCTGGTGGTGCGCTACGGTGTGGCCAACGGCGAGGATGCCGACGCGCTGGCCGCGCTGTATCTGGATCCGGGCAGCCAGCAGAACACCGACACCTACCGGCAATGGCTGCTCGACTTCGTGCGCCAACATGCGCAGGACACGTCCGCACCGGCCTCGACGCCGCGCGCGCAGCAAGCCGCGACCGCGCAGGACACGCCGACACCCGCCGAGGCCTGGCGCCAGTTCGCCCAGCTGCCGAGCGCGACCCAGCGCCTGCTGAGCGAACGCGTGTTCCTGGACGTTCTCAAACAGGTCGGCGAAGGCTATGCGGATCGGTCCAGCCCGGACTTCCAGAAATACACGCGCGGCTATGCCGCGATCGAAGCGCTGTTCCCCGCACGGCTGGGCTACACCCGCAACAATCTGGAAGGCGGCGCCAACGGCGCGGCGACCCGCAGCGTCACCGGCACCCTGGACATGCGCGGCTCAACCCTGCAGACCCAGGCCGGAGGCGACATCCGCATCCTCGGCCCGGGCGGCGGACTGCAGGTCGGCAGCGTGCTGGCGCCGCCGGTAGTGACCGATGCGCAGGGCAACGTGCTGATCGGTCCGGCGCAGCAAGGCATCCTGGCGGTGGGGCAAGGCGACATCGGCGTGTTCACCGACGCCAGCGTGCTGCTGGCGCAGAGCCGCATCTTCACCCAGCGCGGCGGCGACCTGATGTTGTGGAGTTCCAACGGCGACATCAACGCCGGCAAGGGCAGCAAGACCAGCGCCGAGCGCGCGCGTGCGCGCTACCTGTGCGACCAGGATCAGTACTGCATCCTCGATGCCAGCGGCCAGGTCAGCGGCGCCGGCATCGCCACGCTGCGCCTGAACACGGACGACCCGCGCGGCAACGCGGTGCTAGTCGCCCCGCGCGGCACCGTCGATGCCGGCGATGCAGGCATTCGCGCCAGCGGCAACCTGATCGTGGCCGCGCAGTTCGTCGCCAATGCCGACAACATCCAGGTGCAGGGCGATGCGGTCGGCGTCGGCACCGCACGCAACGTCGACGGCGGTGCATTGAGCGCCGCCTCCAACGCCGCGGCGGCGGTGACCGATGCAGTCGGCGATCTGGCGGCGCGCGGCACCTCCACGCCACGCGAAGCGCCCTCGGTGATCACCGTGCAGGTGGTCGGGTTCGGCGACTGCAAGGTGGACGATCCGCGCTGCCAGCCCGGTCCATGACAGTGCCGCGACACGGGCCGCGGCGGCGTTCAGGCGTCGTCGCGGCAAGTAGAAAATGGCGCATTTTGTAGACACCAATTTCCGCTTCGGAAAATAATCTAGTTAATCGTTAGTTTCCGATCAATTGATTATGTCATCGCCATGAAAATCAGGCCATTTCAGACTGCGCATCACAGGTAAAGAAACATTCCGACGAATGTCGCCGCATTATCATCTGCCGAGCGCAACCTTTCTTGGCGCCAGTCCATGGCGCCAGCACGCTACAGGTAAAGAATTCCCCCGGATCCATTCCGTCGTTTTCTCACCAAGGAGAGAGGCAAGTGCTTAATCTTAATTTCCCCCGCGTCAGCGCGATCGCCATTGCGATCGCGACCCTGTCCACCGGTTCGGCCATGGCCGCCGAGAACCTCTACGGCGGCGGCGCCACCTTCCCGGCGCAGCCGTATGTCGGCAACACCTATACCGGCGTGACCCCGAACGCGCGCCTGTCGACCAATGCCGGCAACACCGCCGGTAGCGGCTTCACCACCGCGACCCTGGGCACCGGTTCGGTGTTCCTGACCTACAGCACCAACAGCACCAACAAGGTGTCGTATTGCCAGACCGGCAGCGGCTTCGGCAAGAACACGGTGACCGGCAGCACCGCCGCCAACCAGGCCTGCCAGGACTTCAGCGTTTCGCCGCTGGGCCTCAGCGGCGCGGCTGCCGCACCGGACTTCATCGGCACCGACGCGCCGTACAGCACCGCCGACTACAACGCGTTCCTGGGTGGCGGCAATGCCGCCAGCAAAGTGGGTATCGTCCAGGTCCCGACCCTGGCCGGCGCCATCGCGCTGCCGCAGAGCACCCCGACCGCCAGCTTCAACCTGAGCGCCGCCCAGGTCTGCCAGGTCTACTCGGGCCTGGTCAGCGACTGGAGCAGCGTGTCCGGCAGCGGCACCACCGGTCCGATCAAGATCGTCTACCGCACCGACGGCAGCGGCACCACCTTCGCCTTCACCAGCTACCTGGCGCGCACCTGCAACGGCACCGCCAACGTGCCGTCGGGCTTCGTGTTCAGCCCGAACCAGACCTTCAACTCGGCCCTGCCGGGCGGCACCAGCGGCGTGTACGGCTCGCGCGCGATCGGCGCCAGCGGCAACAACGGCGTGGTGACCTCGGTACGCGTCACCAACAGCAACGCGCTGGGCTATGCCGACATCGGCGAAGTGCTGCTGCAGTCGGCCAAGTACGTCACCGTGGCCGGCTTCGACCCGCAGAACTTCGGTAGGGACTCCAGCGGCAACCAGGTTCCGGTCACCCTGGCCGCCGCTGCGCTGCTGACGGGTCGCGTGCTCGACGGCTCCACCGTCAACGTCGTGCCGGGCAGCGGCACCACCGCGGTGAAGAACTGCGTGCGCCTGGTCAATCCGACCGCCGCCATCACCAACACCTACCCGATCGCGGCGATCACCTACCTGGCCGGCTTCACCAGCGGCAACGGCAGCGCCGCGCACGTGCAGGCGGTCAAGGACCTGTTCAACATCTTCTACAACACCAGCACCCGCCCGGCCTTGCCGCAGGGCTTCGCCTACCTGGGCGGCGTCACCGCCTCGGCGCAGAACACCGTCAACACCTGCGTGCAGTAAACGCTAGCGCTTAGCGTCAATCACGCGACCGGCGGGCAGCGATGCCCGCCGGTTTTCTGTTTCTTGGCCGCTGCAGTCGATGCAGCGATGGGGACGCGGCGCTGCGTCCGTCTTCCTGTCTTTCTGCAGCCTCAGCGCGCAGCCGAACATCGCCGCAGGCCGCGCCGGGCGAGACCCGCACCACCGGCAACGCGACCGCCCCGAAGACCGCTACGCCGAAGCCGGCGGCTCCTGCTGATCGCCCAGAAGCTCCTCCAGCACCTGAATCGCGCCATCGATCCGCGTCAGCGTCTGCTGCAAATCGCTTCTGCGGGCATCCAGCTGCTGCAGCTGCTCGCCACCCGCGCGGCGCTCGTCCTTCATATACTGCAATCGTTGCGCGATCGAATTGCGATCCATGGCACGTCGCCTGCGTGGATGGGATTGCTAGAGTAACCCAGCGTACCCGGCTGCCGCGCAGCGGACTCGCCATCAGCGCGGCGCGTCGTTCGCCGATGGCGATGGCGATGGCCATGCGAGCGCCGGCGCGCACCTCTGCGGTAGCGCCCCAGGCTCAGGCGTACAAAACCCCCGGCTGCCCCGCTTCGACGATCGCATGCGGCACGAAGCGCGCACTGTCGCGGGTGATCGGGCCGTCGTCCTCGCGGATGCCGATGCCGCACGCGGTATCGCCGACGATCCAGCTGCCGACCATCGGATAGCGGCCATCGAATGCCGGTAACGGATGCGCCTGCTGCACGATGCACGGCCCCTGGTACGGGCCGTCGCTCTCCAGCATGCGCCCGTCGGCCAGGTGCAAGGCGATATTGGCGCCTTCGCGCGAATGCAGCGGCTTGCGCACCCAACCCGGCGGCAGCGCGGCGCCGTCGTCGAACGCGGCCGGCAGCAGGTTGGGATGGCCGCGATGGCGCGACCACAGCAGCGGCAGGATGCCCTTGTTGCTCAGCACCGCCTTCCACGGCGGCTCCAGCAGGCGCAGACCCGATCCCGGCAGGGCCTGGCCGAAGCGCTCTGCGAACAGGTCTTCCAACGGATACAGCTTGAACATGGCGCCGATCACCACGTCGTTCAGATCGGTATAGCGCCCGTCCTCGGACAGGCCGATGTCCTCGATCGCGATCGCCTCGCCGAACAGCCCGGCCTGCGCCGCGCAATCGCGCAGATAGGCGATCGTGCCCTGGTCCTCTTCCGACTCGCGCACCGCGGCGAAGGACAGCGGCGGCGGCAACTGCGCCGCCAGTTCGGCGAAGCGCTCCACCAGCGTCTCGTGGATCGAGTTGAACTGGTCGGCATCTTGCGCCAGACGGCCCTGCGCACGCTGGTCTTCCAGCCACTGCCACTGGAAGAACGACGACTCGAACAGCGAGGTCGGCGTGTCGTAGTTCAGTTCGTACAGCTTGGCCGGGCCGGTGCCGTCGTAGGCCAGGTCCAGGCGCCCGTACAAGTGCGGATCGCGGCGCCGCCAGCTCTCGGCGATCCAGTCGCGGAACGCCGGCGGAATCGCCAGGCGCTGCATCAACTCCTCGCTGGCAACGATCTCGTCCACCAGCCCCATCGCCATCTGGTGCAGCTCGGCGCTGGGATCCTCCAGGTCGCGTTCGATCTGGCGCAAGGTGAACGCGTAGTACGCGCGTTCGTCCCAGTAGCGTTCACCGCCGATGGTATGGAAACGGAAGCCGCACTCGGCGGCCTGCGCGCGCCAGTCGCCGCGTTCGACGATCGCGATGCGTTGCATGTACTTGCCTTGGTTGGATGCGGCGTAAAGAGGTGCGGCAATCAGCCGCCGAAGCTGCCGCGCGCGCCGCTGGAGCTGCCGAAGCCGCCACGGCTCACCGTGACCGCCCGGTTCGGCGTGGCGCCGATATGGGTCATGGTCTGGTTGCCGCGCAGGCTGGTGGTGGTGGTAGCGCCGGCCCCGGCGGTAGCGGGCCGCTGCCACTGGCTCTGCCGGTCCTGGAACGCCGGCGCGGCATTGAAGCCGGCCATGCGGTTGCCGTTGAGCATCTGCGACAGGAAGAAACCGGTCATCAGCGGACCGATGAACGAATGCCCGTGGCTGTCGCGCTGCTCCACGCAGCGCTCGGCCGAATACTCCTGCGCGCACTGCTCGCGGTTGGCGTACTTGGGCCCCTGCTCGGCCGACTGCTGCTGCGCCTGCTTGAACGCCTCGCGGCAGGTGGTGATGTCGTGGGTCTGCGCCGCGCAGGCTTCCACCGAGGTGTACAGCCCCTCCTGGTGCTTGGCTTCGGGCGCGCAGGCCGTGAACAGCAGCGGCGCACTGCCCATCAGCAACAGCGCAGCCTTCTTGGATCGCTTCATCGGTTCCCTCCCGGACCACAGACCCAGATGATGCCTGGTTCCGGCCAGGGACGGAAATCGACGGCACAGCGTAGGCCCGTGCATCCGCATCGTCCGATCCCCGGATCGGGCATCGCGGCGGCATCCACGCGACTGGCGTAAGGCACCGGTTCATCGCCGGCAAGGGCAGCCGCACAGGCCGCGTGATAACGTGGCCAATGGCCCTGTACGGCGCGCAAAAGGTTGCGAATGCAACCCTTTGCGGCCCGCCGGGCCGCCCGCTTCCGCCAGCACTCCGCCCGCCTTCCGACCGCACGACACCCCCATGCCCGACTATCGCTCCAAGACCTCCACCCACGGCCGTAACATGGCTGGCGCGCGCGCGCTGTGGCGCGCCACCGGCATGCAGGACGCCGACTTCCACAAGCCGATCATCGCCATCGCCAACTCCTTCACCCAGTTCGTGCCCGGCCACGTGCACCTGAAGGATCTCGGCCAGCTGGTCGCCCGCGAGATCGAGCGCGTCGGCGGCGTGGCCAAGGAATTCGACACCATCGCGGTGGACGACGGCATCGCCATGGGCCACGACGGCATGCTGTATTCGCTGCCCAGCCGCGAGATCATCGCCGACTCGGTGGAATACATGGTCAATGCGCACTGCGCCGACGCGCTGGTGTGCATCTCCAACTGCGACAAGATCACTCCCGGCATGCTGATGGCCGCGCTGCGCCTCAACATCCCCACCGTGTTCGTGTCCGGCGGGCCGATGGAAGCGGGCAAGACCAAGCTCGCCGACCACAACCTGGACCTGATCGATGCGATGGTGATCGCCGCCGATCCCAACGCCTCCGACGAAAAGGTCGCCGCGTTCGAGCGCAGCGCCTGCCCCACCTGCGGCTCGTGCTCGGGCATGTTCACCGCCAACTCGATGAACTGCCTGACCGAGGCGCTGGGCCTGGCCCTGCCCGGCAACGGCACCGTGGTCGCCACCCATGCCGACCGCGAGCAGCTGTTCCTGAAGGCAGGACGCACCGCGGTCGAGCTATGCCACCGCTGGTACGGCGCCGAAGATCCGACCGCCCTGCCGCGCGGCATCGCCACCTTCGAAGCGTTCGAGAACGCGATGACCCTGGACATCGCGATGGGCGGCTCCACCAACACCATCCTGCACCTGCTCGCCGCCGCGCAGGAAGGCGAAGTGCCGTTCACCCTGCGCGACATCGACCGCCTGTCGCGGCATGTGCCGCAACTGTGCAAGGTCGCGCCAAACATCCAGAAGTACCACATCGAAGACGTGCACCGCGCTGGCGGCATCGTCGCCATCCTCGGCGAACTGGCGCGCGGCGGCCTGCTGCATACCGACCAGCCCACCGTGCACAGCCGCACCCTCGCCGACGCCATCGCGCAGTGGGACATCACCCAGACCGAAGCCGACGCCGTGCACACCTTCTACAAGGCCGGCCCGGCCGGCATCCCGACCCAGATCGCCTTCAGCCAGGCCACGCGCTGGCCGACGCTGGACGCCGACCGCGAAGCCGGCTGCATCCGCGACGTCGCCCATGCCTACTCGCAGGAAGGCGGACTGGCGGTGCTGTACGGCAACATCGCCGTCGACGGCTGCGTGGTCAAGACCGCCGGCGTGGACGAATCGATCCACGTGTTCGAAGGCAACGCCAAGGTGTTCGAGAGCCAGGATTCGGCGGTCAAGGGCATCCTCGCCGACGAAGTGAAGGCCGGCGACGTGGTGGTGATCCGCTACGAAGGCCCCAAGGGCGGCCCCGGCATGCAGGAGATGCTCTACCCCACCTCGTACCTGAAGTCCAAGGGCCTGGGCAAGCAATGCGCCCTGCTCACCGACGGCCGCTTCTCCGGCGGCACCTCCGGCCTGTCGATCGGCCACGCCTCGCCGGAAGCGGCGGCCGGCGGCGCCATCGGCCTGGTCCGCGACGGCGACAAGATCCTGATCGACATCCCCAACCGCAGCATCAACCTGCTGGTCGACGACGCCGAACTGGCCGCCCGCCGCGCCGCACAGGACGTGCAAGGCTGGAAGCCGGTCGAAGTACGCCCACGCAAGGTCACCACCGCGCTGAAGGCGTACGCGCTGCTGGCAACCAGCGCCGACAAGGGCGCGGTGCGCGACAAGGCGATGCTGGACGGTTGAGGCGTTGTCATGAAGACCGTGGACTTCCGCGGTCTTCATGGTGTCCTGGCATTGCACTGTGGGAGGGACTCTGGGTGGCCTTGGGCCATCAGTCCCGACGCGTGACTGCAATCGCCCGCAGCTGGGTTGCTTTTCCTGGCGGCACGTCACTCGCCGCCGACGCCCAGCCCATCCAGCGGGCTGCGCACCGCCGAGGCCCCGCGCCCAAGCACATGCGTGTAGATCTGCGTGGTGGCCACATCCTTGTGGCCTAGCAGCTCCTGCACGGTGCGGATATCGTGGCCGGCTTCCAGCAGGTGCGTGGCAAACGAATGCCGCAGGGTGTGGCAGGTCGCCGGCTGGCGATGCCAGCCCGGCGCCGTGCCGCCTGCACTGCGCGCTGCAGCGTTTCCTCCGACACGTGATGCCGGCCCACTCGGCCACTGCGCGGATCCACCGATCGACGCGCGGCGGGGAACAGATACTGCCAGCCGGGCTCGACATCGGCATTGGGATACTTGCGCGCCAGCGCATGTGGCAGCAACACCCTTCCCGCCCCCTCGGCGAGATCCGCGGCGTGCAGCAGCAGCGCCCGCTCGCGTTGCTGCATCAATTCCCCGCGCAGGCTGCGCGGCAGCGGCACCCGCCGATCCTTGCCGCCTTTGCCGTCGCGCACCACGATCTCGCCGCGAACCATGTCCACATCCTTGATCCGCAACCGCAGGCATTCCAGCAACCGCATCCCGCTGCCGTACAGCAGCCCCGCCATCAGCCGACAGGACCCCTCCAGCATCGTCAGCAAGCGCGCGACCTCCTCAGTCGAGAGCACCACCGGAATCCGCCGCGGTCGCTTGGCGCGCACCAGATTCTCCATCCAGGGCAACTCCACGCCCAGAACGTCGCGATAGAGGAACAGCAGCGCCGCCAGCGCCTGATTCTGCGTTCCGGCCGACACCTGGCCCCGCGTCGCCAGTTCGGTCAGAAACGCCTCGACCTCTGCCCGCCCCATCTGCACCGGATGCCGCTTGCCGTTGGCCAGAATGAAGCGCCGTATCCAGCCCACATACGCCTGCTCGGTGCGCAGGCTGTAGTGGCGAAGCCGCAGCCGACCACGGACCTGATCCAGCAGCTTGGGCGCCAGCCGCGTCGTTACGCCTGCATCGTCATGGGTGTAACTCATACGCCTGCTCAAACGTCGGATAACGCAACCAGCATCGACGCCAAGACCATCGGTTGCCATCCGGCAAGTCATTGTTACGAAGTAGGAATCCCCCCCCTTCCCAGACTTCTGGCGTTAGTCGATACTTGGTACAACACCGCTTTTAGGCGGTCCAATAGTAGTTAGGCATGAGATCAGACTTACTTGCCATTTCAGCTCTCGCTGCGCTTATTGCTGCGGCTTGCACGGACTCAACCACTCTCGCAGTCAAGGGTGTCGCGACGGTGGGTTCTCGCCAAGAGGCGATTCTTCTCGCCAATGCTGAAGCGACTAAAGCAGGATATGACCTAAGTAAGTTTGGAGAGCCAACCAAAACTGGCCCATCCGGAGTTGCTAATCCGCAGAGTCCTGTGTGGTCATTCGACTACTCAACTTGCGGCAGCAAGTGGGTTTTTGATTGCAAGGGATTCACCGTAACTGTTGATAAGGCAACTAGAAAAGCAGAAGCGCTGGCATGGCAGTAGCTCATGCCTAACAATTAATTCAAGCCGAACCCGCTTCGCGGGTCGGTTTAATTCAGGCGTTAGGCGCGGTCATTTAGTGCGGAAATTCAGTCAATCATTAACTTTCGTAATTTCAAGGTGAGTAATGGCATCGTCACGAAATTTTGAGGTCTACCGTTCTGATCACGTAGGCATTTCAGTGCCATCTCTCGACGATGCCATACTGTTTTGGACCGAAGCCTTGGGCGCTGAACTTATCCGCACCGGGGAAATGGCTGGCGACTTCCTTACGCAGGTGACCGGCGCCAAGAATGCAACCGTAAAAATGGCAATAGTTGAGCTCGCTGGCCAAAAAATCGAATTGCTAGAGTACGACGATGTTACAAAGCGCACGGAGGCTCCCTCCAGGCCTTACAGTGCCGGGATACTTCACTTGGCCATTCAAGTAAGCAACATTGAGGCAGTGATCGAGAAGGTCGGTTATTATGGCTGGAAAGCTCAAGGTAAACCCCAGAAGATCGAAGAAGGCTCGCGTACTGGTACTCATGTGATGTATATCGTAGGTCCGTCAGGAACAGCACTTGAACTCATGCAACCGCCGTCCTTGGATAAATGATTCTATTTTCGGGCATGTTTCACAACTTCATGGCGACTTGAACAGTTTGCGGAGGTTGCCTTGGGTGCCCGACAAATCGCTGCAGTTGACTGCCCAAAGCGCTCCGCGCTTCGGCTGCCTTAGGCTGCTCCGGCGGCAACTGAGCCAAGGCGTTAGGCCGCAAGGGAAAAGTTCATGACGCTTGAAGAGGAAGCCCAACGGGCCACTGAGCTGCTAAGTGGAAAAATGGTCGAGACTGTCTGGCGCCACCAACCAGGCGAGGTAGGGATCAGATTCAAGGATGGCAGCCGGCTCTTCGTAGACATCAACGGCAATGCCCTCGATCTTTCGATTACCAGCTCCACCGATGAATAAAGAATCGCAGCTAGTGGGATTTCCTTGCTCGCGGCCTAACAATTCAAGGCGAAGCCGCTTCGCGGCTCGCCTTAACTCAGGCGTTAGCTGGCATGCAAACAATTCGGCACTCATTGATGCTTCGAGAAAGCACTAAGCGCTTCGCGTCGGCTGAGCTGCTGCGGGCAGCAGGTGACGAATCAGATTCCGCGTACCTACTACAGCTTGTCGGCTTTGAGCTGCTGCTCAAGGTCGTCGTAGAACGCGCCACGGGCGAACAGGCTCACGGCCACCATTACTTGCCGTTTTTCAATCAGCTCCCACAAGAAACCCAAGCCACCGTGCTTCGGCTCGCCGGAGAATGGGCCGGCCCGTCCGCTCTGACCGATAGTCACGAAAGTGTCTTGGCCGATCTCGGCAGCAACTTCGTAAAGTTGCGCTACCCTTACGAAAAGTACAGCTCTCTTACCAAGGAGCAGTATCAGCAGGTCGGAGAAGAGTGGATTGCTCGTGGCTCCAGCAATGTAGAGGCCGACTTCCGCTACCATCCTGAGGAGTTGCGGGCGCTCACGCTGGCCCTGCGGGAGGTTGCGGGTGCCAGCTAACAATTCGTCCAAGCCGACGCCGCTTTGCGGCGCGGCTTAACTCAGGTGTTAGGCGGCACAAATACCATGCGTACTCTGCCCTTCCTAGCAGCAATACTCGTCCTTCTCGCTGACACGGGCACAAGTGCAAGAGCTGCAGACATCTCGCAGTTGGCTTGGCTTGGGGGCTGCTGGAAAAGCGATACCGCCGAGCCGGGCTCAGGCGAGCACTGGCTGCCCTTGGCTGGCGGCACCTTGCTCGGCGTGAGCCGCACGGTGAAGCAAGGAAAGACAGTCGAGTTTGAGTTCATGCAGATCCGAGCTGTGGAAAGTGGACAACTGGCATTCATCGCCATGCCGTCAGGGCAGAAAACAGTGGTCTTCCCTCTCCTGCGCCTTGGTGAGACCGAGGTCGTGTTCGAGAATACACAACACGACTTCCCGCAACGGGTCATCTATCAACTCGAAGGCGAAACGAAGCTGCGGGCTCGAATCGAGGGCATGCGGAAAGGAGCTCTCCGGGTCATCGAGTTCCCAATGAACCGAGTGAGCTGCGATTCACAACTCAAACTCCCTGCCAGGTAGCCCGTGCCGCCTAACCCTTCCATCGAGAGGGACGCCCAAAGGCTAGCGCCTTTGGGCGCCCCTCATGTCAAACGTTAGGCCGTGGTGGAGCAACAGCATGGGTGCTCGCACTTTCGACCAGTTCACTGGCGCGTACGCGGTCGGCTCCGGAAAGTGGTTCTCACCGTAACTGGCATCGGACAGTCTGCCGCTTCATCATTTCGCGTCACTGCCGCGCGGCACTCATTGCGCCTGGCTTCGGAGCCAGCAGGCCCGTGGCATTGGCGTTGCAAACTTCATCCCGCGAGCTGTGGCACACTCGGCTCAGGCGGGCAGTGCTGGGGAGCACGGTTGCGGTCTCAACCGTTTCGGCCACTCACTGCCTAACAACTCATTCAAGCCGACGTTGCTTCGCAACGCGGCTTAATTCAAGCGTTAGACCATTATGAAAAGTCCGCGAAAAAGTCCGCGACAAGCAGTCTCAGCTTCGGTACTCAAGGAGTACAGTCACTTGTGTTCCGTCTGTGGATCGCGCGACCCACAACTGCATCACATAGACGAGGATCCATCTAATTCGGTCGCTGATAATCTTATCCCGCTGTGTCCTAACTGCCATTTAAGGGATCAGCACAATCCAACTAAGGCAATTGAGATCGGAAGATTGAGGCTTTTTAGGAAACACAAAGACCCGTCGATACTATGCCCCAAGTTTCAGCCTTTGTTTAAAAGATTAAATTTTCTCTCACACGTCAACAGTGCGGCGGAAAGCGTAGATCAGCTCTCGGACCATTGTGAGGAGCTATGCCGCTTTATTGAGTCGCTGCCACAAGGCAGCTTTTACGCTGGGGAGATTCGTACGCTCACGAAGAAGCCGCTGCAAATGTTTATGGCCCACGGTGAAGTCTATCCGCCCAATTCGGTCCAAGAGAGAATTTCAAAGTATCGAGCTCAGCTCAACAACTCAAGAGACCGGATCATTGAGCTGCTCATGGAGCTACTGCGCTACCAAGACTGGTCATATGAAAGGGTCTAACAATTCATTCAAGCCGAGCCCGCTTCGCGGGCCGGCTTAATTCAGACGTTAGGCTTGTGCTGGAGACTTCAGACAGACCCTGATGAAAGCCACATCAAGAATTTTTCTAACTATCAACGCGCTTTTCTTGTTGGTTGTCCTCCGACAGTTCTCCGTTGTTCACGGCGACGGCCCAGGGGGCTTCGGAGAACTTTTACTCAAGGGACTACTAACACAGGTCTCAATATTATGCTTCGTCCTTCTCATCGTTTATCTCCGCCGTCTTTCCAGAGATGTGGCCGGCACGTATCTCAACATCTTCGGTATCTGTCTAACAACCGCATTTATTATTTTTTCGTTTACGGTGTCGCTATTTGACGCCTGCACCAATGAGAAGGGGTTCTGCAAGAACTGGAACATAGTTCTTGCGCATAAGCCTAACAATTCATTAAAGCCGCCCCCCCCTCGCGGGCCGGCTTAATTCTGGTGTTAGGCCGTGGTGGAGCAACAGCATCGGTGCTCGCATCTTCGACCAGTTCACTGGCGCGCACGCGGTTGGCTCCGGACAGTGGTTCTCACCGTAACTGGCATCGGGCAGTCCGCCGCTTCGTCATTTCGTGTCACTGCCGCGCGGCACTCATTGCGCCTGGCTTCGGAGCCAACAGGCCCCGTGGCATTGCGGCACAAGCTTCATCTCACAGGCTGTGGCACACTCGACTCAGGCGGACAATGCTGGGGGAGCACGGTTGCGGTCTCAACCGTTTCGGCCACTCACTGCCTAACAACTCATTCAAGCCGAAGTTGCTACGCAACTCGGCTTAATTCAAGCGTTAGGCCTCGTCAAGCCTCAGGGGGATTCAGATGAAGATCCAACATGCTGTAGCAGCTGGGCTAGTCGTCACAACCATGTCCGGATGCGCGACGGTGACATACGGAGACAAGAGCGCCGAAGCTACGTTGCGTGAACTGCAGCCTGTTCCCGGGAGAGTTAGCCTGTACGTATGTCGAGAGAAAGCCGCGTTTGTCGGAGCAGGCAACCGCACAACTGCAATCGTTGACAATAGGCCGATCGGAACCTTGAAGCCAAACAACTTCGCACATGTCGTTGTAGAACCTGGCCCTCATAGCGTCTACATCGAGCACAACCCTGGCGGGAAAAGTGGCGTGCTAAATCTGGACACCCGCGCCGATGAAGTCCCAATCATCTGGGTAGGAATGACGGGCCACGGCTGGGGCGTACTCACCGTGGATCAGTTCAAGAGCAGGAGCGAAGCGGAATCTTGTGTCAGGCAAGCCCAGTACGCCATTTCGAAAGAGTAGCCTTGCGCCGCGATGCCTAACAATTCATTCAAGCCGACGCCGCTTCGCGGCGCGGCTTAATTCAGGTGTTGGGCCGCTCGGAGAGTTCATGCACCTTTTGACTTATATAACTATAGCTCTTTTCGCTGCCGTCATAGCGAATGACTGGTTGCTGGCCCGCAGCATCCGCAAGGCCATTGGTGCACAGCAATTGAAGTCTGCTGAGTTGGACAGCTTTCGTTCGGGCGGCTCACCACTCGGGATCGTCCTTAACCTATTACGCATGCGAAAGATTCCAGTAGCTAATGACTTGTCACACCCTGATCACGTTGCCATTAGGCGGCACTACCGTGCTCACCAAGTTCTCGTCGGACTGCTGGTCTTTTGCATCATTGGGCTTTTGCTCCTTCGGGCAGCGGCCTAACAATTCATTCAATCCGACGGGCTTCGCCAGTCGGCTTAATTCAGACGATAGGCCGCAAGTGAGAGTTCATTGAGAGTCCTCGCAGCTATCCTCATACTGATCATCGCAGCTGCGATAAATCTCTTTGCCATCAAATTTGGCTTGGAGGACAAACGACCTTGGATACGCTTCTCCTCGGCAGCATCGGGATCTCTTGCGATCCTTTGCGCCATTGCGACTCCAGGCGCATTTCTTCGCTTCTTACTATCCAGCGACTCTTTGGCGCTGACAAATATATTCCTTGCAGGCGCAGGTCTCTTTACCGCAACATCTATCGTACTTGATGTTGTAATTTTTTTCAGGCTACAAAGTAGTGAAGCCTAACAATTCATTCAAGCCGAACCCACATCAAGGTGGCGCCCGAGCGCACGTCTTCGGCTATACTCACCCTCAGTAGCCGCCCTGCTGCGGGTCGGCTTAATTTTGGTGTTAGGCATCTTGGCATATGAAGTTCTTCGGATACTCAGAAACTGATCTCCCGCCAGAGGAAATCACACCTACTACACTCACTGAGGTGACGCTATGCGCTTCTCCCAAAGAGTTGCGCCAGATTGCCAATTTCTTAATTAAGTGCGCTGCCGATATGGAACGCATGGGCGAAAGCTACGATCACGTCCATCTTTCTGATCAACTTAAGCAGTTCCGCAATTCGCCACAGTTTGTGGTTTGTCGCAATGACTAGCATCGTTCATCTATCAACGGCAACGCTTTGCCTTCGCGCAGCGGCCTAAATGGTTGGTCAAGCCGACACCAACATTCCCTCCGTGCTACGCACTCCGGTGCGGCTTACCGCGGGCGTTAGATGACCATCGAAGAACTCAGCGCATATGAGCAGCGAGCAATCGAAGCCATTGCTGCCTCGGACCCGCAGCGGGATGTGATTCTGGCTCAACTGGCTACAGGCAAATGTGCGTCCCGCGACTACACGGGTGTTGGGCTCTACACAAATCTTGCAGTAGACCCTAGCGCAGCGCTGCTGGACGAGGCTCGCTGGAAGATTGAGGACATGCCCAAGGGTCACGCGGAGCACCCGGAGCTGCCGGACGGCGCCGGGCTCATTTTGTGGGTCAAGGACGGCTACATTAGTTGCCTGGAGTCGTACACATATGAGGGTAGCTGGCCGCAGGACGAATCACTGTTCCGGCTGGCCACCTAACAATTCGTCCAAGCCGACGCCGCTTTGCGGCGCGGCTTAACTCAGACGTTAGGCCCCTTCATGCGCCGCAAGGTTATCCAGCATTTCGCAAACATGCTTCCTCAGAGATTCCTTGATCTGCCCGAGGGGTTGGATCTAGCAGTGTTGGCGAGGGAGAAGAATGGCGTCGTAGAGTTCGATTTTCTGCAAGGAACCGCCTCGATCAACGGCCTCTCCAAGCCCGAGATGCGCACCGGCGCAAGCTATCGAGAGTGGCTCCTGAGAGAGTCAGAGGCACATGGCATTCCGGCGGAAGCACTGCTGCACGCGTCGATGAATGTCGCATTCGAGGTCACCGGGATCGAGGTCAAGGAGTCCTATGGTCACGTCTTCCATAGCGCCACATTCAGCTTTGAATGCACTAGTGAGCTACGTACTGATGAGAGGCCATACATCTGCCGATCCTCAGGTGCCAAGGCATGGGGTTACGGCCACTACTGGGAGCAGTTGTATGGCGCGGGGCCAGGGGCCTAACAATTCATTCAAGCCGAACCCGCTTCGCGGGTCGGCTTAATTCAGGCGTTAGGTCACTCAATGACTGTCGTCGTAATCTATGGGTTCACTGGCAAGTACTCTGGCGATGCCGAGTACACATGGAATCATCCGGAGGTTGGTGCAACTCATAAGTGCATGCTGTTCCTCCGCCAAGACTCGGACGCAAGCGAGTACCAAGCGGCTGTCGCTGAGTGTGGCAGGTATGGCTTCACGAACATTGAGAACATGCGCTATGGAAAGCTTCAGGTCGAGGTTCTAAATACAGATCTATACAGAGGGTTTGCCGGCTTCTACGAGGATGCGCTGCAAGAAGGCAGCACCCTACTGTTCTACCCAAATAAGGATGCCAATGGCGCCGCGACCTAACAATTCATTCAAGCCGAAACCTCTTCGCGGCGCGGCTTCAGGCGCTAGTTGCCACAATGGGCCCATTTCAAGACGGATGGACAGAGCAGGATGTTGAGGCCGTGATTGCTCGCGGCTTACCAGATGAGCCGCTCTATGTCCCAATCGCGATAACCATGGGTCCGTTAGATTGCGCCTGGTCAGAGCGCATCTGTATGGCACTCGCCTCCCACGGGTACTTCAATGTTCGCGGCAATGCGGTTTTTGGTTTCGGCAATCAGGGCGGCCAGTAAAAAATTTTAGATCACCTCCTCAAGCGCCATGCTAGCGTCTTTGGCCACATCGTCCGAATCGACCCCTCGCGGACAAGCAGATGCGAGCAAAGCCTCCTCAAGTCATCCAAGTGGTCCTCTATGCCTTCGACATTAGGCAGGGTTGACGCCCAAGCTCATGCCTTCGAAAACATCTGACGCGATGTGACTTCCGATAAGAATTTTCAACTGGAAATTCGAAATCAGGACTTTCATTCCGACTTCACGCCAGGATTAAACAAACCGTCACACCCAAACAGCATTCAAGACATTAGGATCTCCCAGGTCACTCGGCCGCAAGGAAACACGCACATGATGAAGCTGGCAAGCGGGTTCCTGGTTGGTGCTCTGCTCACAAGCGCCGCCCACGCACAGACCAACGCAGGCGGTCAGAAACCCGATCCCGACCTCCCCTTCAAGGTCACCAAGGTCGCTAGCTTCGACCTGCCCTGGCGCATTGCCTTCCTGCCCGATGGCCGCATGCTCGTGACCGAGAAGGTCGGCCGTCTCCAGCTTGTCACGCCAGGTGGCGCCAAGACCGAGATCAAGGGCATCCCGGCCAGCTATGTCGAAGGCCAGAACGGCATGTTGGGCGTCTTCCTTTCGCCCCACTACGCCATTGACCACAATGTGTACCTTACCTATGTCGCGCCCGGCGACTATGGCGGCGGCCTGGCCATGGGCCGAGGCCAGCTCGTTCTGGAAGGCAATCAGGCCCGGCTGCATAACTTCCAGGTTCTCTGGCGCCAGATGCCCACGGGCAAGGGCGGCCAGGCCGGCGCCCAGATCGCCTTCTCACCGGACAGCAAATACCTCTTCCTCACCGTGGGCGACCGCCAGCGCTTCACGCCGGCCCAGGATCCCGATCAACCGGCTGGCAAGATCCTGCGGCTGACGCTGGACGGCAAACCCGCGCCCGGCAATCCGTGGGCAGGCAAGGTCGGTGCCGCCACCATTCCGCTGATCGATCCGGCGGCCGATACCGAAGCAGCCAAGACGGCTCCGGTCGTCAGCACCTATACGTTCCCCGGCCCCAACCTCACGCCGGCCGAAACGTGGTCCACCGGCCACCGCACGCCGTATGGCCTCGCCTTCGCGCCTGACGGTCGACTGTGGGAGCTTGAGCACGGCCCTCAAGGCGGCGACGAACTGAACCTGATCCAGCGTGGCAAGAACTACGGCTGGCCGCTGGTTTCCTATGGCATGAACTATAACGGCGTGCCCATCCCCAGCCCGGACACGCGTCCCGATCTCGTCAAGCCCGTGATCTATTGGGTACCGGTGATCGCACCAGGCAACATCATGTTCTACAAGGGCAGCATGTTCCCGCAGTGGAGGGGCAGCGCCTTGATCAGCGGCCTTGTCAGCGGGGGGATCATTCGCGTCACCGTTGACCGCAAGGGCGGCGCCACCGCGGTTCAGCGCTGGAGCCTGGACAAACGCATCCGCGATATCGAAGAGGCGCCGGATGGCGCGTTGTGGGTATTGGAAGATGCGCAACCCGGCGGCCTGTACCGACTCACGCCGAAGTAATGCCCTGAGGGGCGGCGGATGAGGGTAGAACTCAAGCGTTGAGTACCTGGGCCCGATCGTTTGGGCGTCGGACAAGCGCCTTTCGGACTTGGAGGTCTGTAGCTACTCGGATCGTCAACGCCTTTAACCTCGGTAACATCAAGCTATGGCTCGGGCGGCGGTATGGATCTGCCTAACCATTGCAGCCGAACTCACCTCGCAGATCGGCTTGACTCAGGCGTTAGCCCGCTGGGAGAGTTCGTCGCCCTATTTGGCGTTTTATCGGGTGCTTTGGCTCGTTCGTCGCACGCCAGTCGCCGCGTTGCCATGCAGCTGCAATCCTTCCGGTTCTGCCCACCGGCCAAAGGAGCCGCATCGTGAAAGCGCTAATTGCGACAGTTGCGTGGTGCCTTCTCCTCGTTCTGTGCTGGCCACTGGCCCTGCTGGCCTTGGTCCTATGGCCAATCGTTTGGCTACTGACCCTGCCCTTCCGCCTAGTGGGGATCACGTTCTCAGCCGTGTTCGCGCTCCTGCACGCCATCCTGCTCCTGCCTGCCCGCCTCCTTGGCTGGCGGCCGGGGCAAGCAGCGGGGGCCTAGTATTTTGCTCAAGCAGAAGCCGCCTCGCGGCTTGGCTCGATTCAAGCGCTAGCCACTCGAAGAGAATTTCAAAGGAATCGCATATGACCCGGCTCTTGCTACTCGCACTGCTTGTTGTGCCCTTCAGTGCGGGCGCAATCGTCATTCGGGATGACGTTGACGACTCGAAGTATCGAGTTCCGGCATCTGAGTTTCCTGCCTTGGTTGACATGCCTGGCGAGGGGCATGGCGTGCTGATTGCGCCGCAATGGGTGGTAACCGCTGCCCATGCGGTTACCTGGCAACCGGACATCAAGCAGGTCACCATCAATGGGATATCCAGGGACGTTGAACGTCTCGTGATACATCCAGGTTACAAGAAGCCTCCGCAAGCGCTACTCGACCAAGCGCTGGCTACTTGGGACTGGACGCTTTTCAGGGTGGTTCTATCCTCCTCAGATGACATCGCGCTTCTCAAATTGGCCCAACCCGTTACCGATGTCGCTCCAGCCGCAATCAACAAGAGCAGTGATGAGTTCGGTCATGTCGTCAAGATCATAGGGAAAGGCGCTACGGGTAACGGGGTCACTGGCTACGAATTCAGTGACGCTCACCGCACGCAGCTTCGCCGTGCGTACAACAAAGTCACCAGCGCCGATGGCCGCTGGCTCTGCTATATGTTCGACAAACCATCGGACGCCCTTCCCCTTGAAGGCGGGTCGGGAAGTGGTGACAGTGGTGGGCCAGTCCTTATCCAGGCCAACAAGGATTGGCTGGTGGCCGGATTGACCTCATGGTCAGATCCTCAAAGCACTATCAGGACGCCTGGCAGGTATGGTCAAATCACCTGCAATGTTCGCCTGAGTCATTACAGCGAGTGGATTGAAAGCATCGTCTCTATGCAACCGTAGGCGGACGCCAACCAGTCCTTCAAGCCGAAGTCGCTCGCGGCTCGGCTCAACCCATACGTTAGGTCGATGTCCAGATATTGCAGCCACTGCGGGTTGGAGCTTCGTGAGTTCGGGGACTTCCGATCCCACTGGATCACCGTTTACGAGTGCCCAAGCGAGCTGCCTCTTCACGACTTCCTGGAGGTGGGCGATCCCCGTTGGATCTTTCCGCTCTTGGACCTCAATCTCGGCGTCAAAGACAGCCTGACCAATGCGGACCCATCGCTTGTCGAGCTTGCCATCTCCCGCATCCGAATGATCGACTACAAAACCGTGAGCATTTTCGGCTTCGAGCAAACTCTACTCGGCACCTTCTCAGAGCCCGGCAATGCTGCGGTACAGTCCTAATAATTCATTTACGCGGCGTGGCTCAATCCAGACGCTGGGGCGCTACATGAGACGTCAAACAGGTCTGATAGCACTTCTTTCGGCACTTTGCGCAGGCTGCGCCACCACCTCGGATGGCACAGATACCTACTCGGGAGAGTACTTCTACAACTTTGAGTTTGCCTATCTGACCCCCGCCGACAAGAACGAAAAATGGTGCATCAACGGCAACATGTCCAAGGCTGAGTTGCCGGAGCGCTGGGGCATCTCACATGTCACGGTGCAGGGCGTACTCGGACCGCAGGGGAGCTATGGCAATCTCGGCGTATGCAAACGCGTCCTCACCGTTACAAAGCTGATCAAGGCAAGCAACATGCAGGGGCGTGAGTGAGGCCAGTCATGGCAATGCTCAATCCGAAGCCGCCTCACGCACCAGCTCAATTTGGACGTTAGAGCCACATGCCCCCTCTAGACCGCATCACCGAACGCGTCAGCCGTCTGGGGCATCCCGACGAGCCTGACACCCCGCGACCGCTACTGACCGTCGACGAGTTCTTCGAGGGGAACGTCGAGGTCGGGAGCATTGGTTGCAACCTTGGCGGCGCTCCGGCACCCGACGCGTTCCACAGCCTATTTCGCGCTATTGCGCGGCGTCCGGATGTCGAAGACATCCGCGTTCAGATCACCGCGTTCGATGTTCCCGAGTGGCCGTTTTCGGATACCGTCTACATCATGACCTCCGCCACACCCGAGGAGGTGGCGACATGGTTCCCCAAGGAGCTAAAGCCCGACGAGACTTGGGCGGGATTCGCGGATCAATCCTATGAGCCTTATCGAGTTCCCAGTGGAACAAGCCCCATTGCCTGTTGGTGGGACTAGTGGGTTCTAGCGATCTGTCCCACCCGGTGCCGCTTCGCGGTGCGGCTTGATGCGTGCATTGGCGGGACGCCGTTCTTTGCGCCTTCGGCGCCGGCACACACGCATGAAGACTGAGTGGCGGCATTCGGCAGACAGCACGCTCTTTGCGCTGCTGACGTTCTCCTTCCCCGCGTACGCGACGAGCCAATGCCCGCCCGAATTCGGACCGAAGAATCCGATCGTCAACCTGCTGGGCTGGCTCGTCGTCGCCATGGGCATCGTCGTCGGCAGTCTGCTGTTCGCTTACCTTGTCCGGCGCTCGCGCGGCATGCGCTGGTTGTCTCGATCGGCCGTCATCGTCCTCGGGTTTTGCGGGATGATCGCCGTGTGGGTGGGCGGCCTGGGGTTGGCGTTCGTGTACTTCTTCTTTACGTGCTAGGAATGCGCCCGGACCTGTCATTCGCGCCGAGTCTGCGTCATCTGCCAGGACGGTTCAGGCAACGGCAGCGCCTTGCGCTCTTCGCTCGCCTTGCACTGCGCTGACCGTATCGTCCGCACACTGCCGTTTGCCGGGATGTGCCACATGCTTTCCTCCGCCCCAAGTTCTCCGTCCCCGCTGCGGCCTTTCGCGGCGCGCGTGCTGGTCGTTATGGCGCTGGTGGGCCTGGCGCTGCTGGCCTGGCAGCTCTCCGAACTGCTGCTGGTCGTGTTCGGCGCGGTGGTGGTGGGCGTGCTGCTGCACGGGCTGGCGTCGGCGTTGCGCAAGTGGTTGCCGGTCCCGGAATGGGCGGCACTGGGCCTGGTGATCCTGCTGCTAGTGCTGATCCTGTCGTCGATCGTGTTGCTGTTCGGCGCGGAAGTCGCCGCCCAGATCGACGCCTTCCGGACCACGCTGCCGGCGGCCTGGAACAAGTTCCATGCGTGGTTGCAGTCCGGCCCGCTCGGGCCGCAGATCGAAAGCATTCCCGACCAGTTGCGCGACGGCGCTTCGACGCTGGCCACGCATGCCGGCGCGATCGTGCTGTCGGCCGGCGGCGGGATCACCGACGCGGTGCTGATGCTCGTCGGCGGCGTCTACCTGGCCGCGCAGCCCAAGCTGTATCGGCGCGGGCTGCTGCGGCTGCTGCCGCGCGACCGGCGCGATGTCGCCGACGAGGCCTTGGCCGCCAGCGGCCAGGTGTTGCGCGCCTGGCTGGGCGGTCAGTTCCTGGCGATGCTGGTGATCGGCAGCCTGACCGGTCTGGGGCTGTGGCTGCTGGGCGTTCCGGTGGCGCTCGGCATCGGCCTGTTGACCGCGCTGCTGGACTTCATCCCGATCGTCGGCCCGATTGTGGCGGCGGTTCCGGCGGTGCTGCTCGGCTTCACCGTCAGTCCGCAGGTGGCGCTGGGCGCGCTGCTGGTGTTCGTGGTTCTGCAGCAGATCGAGGGCCATGTGCTGCAACCGCTGATCCAGGCGCGTGCGGTGGACCTGCCGCCGGCCTTGCTGCTGTTCTCGCTGTTCGGCATCGGCGTGCTGTTCGGACCGATGGGCGTGGTGCTGGCGGCGCCGCTGACCGTGGTGATCTACGTGCTGGTCAAGCATCTGTACGTCCACCATGCGCTGGACGACGCAGACGATGCCGTACCGGCGGATTGATCCAGCCGCGTAGCGCGTAGACTGCGGATCTTCATGACCGACGCCGCCATACGGCGGCGCCCAATGCGGACGTTATCCGATGCATCGCGCCACCCTGCGCTACGACAGAACGCTGATCCGGCAAGCCGTGGCGAGCTTCTGCTGGCGCGTCGTCGGGCTGCGGTATCTCGTAGCCCTGGCCTTGGTGGCGGGATCCCTTGTGTTCCTCGTTCGCGGCGGCAACGCCTCCTGGTGGGTCGGCGTACTGGCTGGCGTACTGGCGCTCGGCGTTGTCTTTCCCGTAGCGCTCTATGCCATCCACTATCGCCACTCGCTGCTCAGGCTCGATGCGATGGGCGCTCCCCTCGGCACGCTCGAAGCATCCGAAGCCTCGCTATCGCTTTCCTCGCGTGCCGGCACCACGACACTGCCCTGGTCGGCCGTCTGCGAAGTGTGGCGATTCGAATCCTATTGGCTGCTGCTGCTTTCGAAGTCTCAATTCGTCACCTTGCCGCTCGCCGACCTCACCCCGGAAGCCGCGGAGTTCATCCGCACCCGGGTCCTGGCTGCGGGCGGCAAGGTTTCCTGACGATGCATGCGGTCGAGGCCATCTCTTGGCCCCTTGCAATCAAGGGTTGGCACCACCCGATGCCCCACTACTACAAACGCCGTTGGAATCAGTCCCGCGCCGATCGCTACAGCGTATGGGGCCACGCCTGGTGGTTGTTCGAGACCGATGATGCGTTCTGGCCGAGCCGGCAGATCGATATCCATGACGCCGGCTTGGTCCTGTTCTACCACCGCGATCACCTTGAGGACGCGTATGGCGGCCTCGGCGCAGCGGCACCCGATCCAGACGAGTTCGAGCCGTTTCGCATCGATCGCGCCGAGTGCGAACACGAGTGGGCGAAACACAAACCGCTCAATGGCGCCTAAACTAGGCCACCAGGCGCCTCTACCGCGGCGCTGACACATTGGGACTGACAGGGAAGTTGCGTGCCGCATTCTGGAATCTACATTCTCGGCCTCTTGGCAGTGCTTTTCTCTGCGTTGCTCTGGCTGCGCAGCCGGCGCAGGCCCATGCGATCTGCAGAAGAAGCGGTTGCGACGACATGGCTTGGCGTCAGGCGCCTGGTGATGCTTGGATTTTCCCTGCTGCTGGTTCTGGGCGCACTGCGCAACCTGTATCTCGCCTTCGCGCTGCAGGACGTTCGCCATGTCGGCTATGCATTGTTGGGCGTCCTGCTTGCGCTTGTCGCCTACCATGTCGGCCGCTATGGAAGGGTCCGCAGGGGTTCCACGGCCGCGGAGGACATGCGGGCGCATGGCAAGCGAATGAAGAAGTACGGCTGGCGTTGGTAAGCTGCCACTCGCGTCGGACCACGCGTCAAATCGTCCGATCCGGATCGGTCCCACACACATGGCACTTCGCTCCCGCAAGGGCGGAGCCGGTCCACTCGACCAGGAACTCCACAGCATGCTCCATCACGTCTCTCTCGGCGTCGCAGACATCGAACGCGCCGCGCGCTTCTACGATGCCGTGCTGGGTGCGCTCGGCTATGTCCGGGTGTGGGAAGACCTGAGTCCCGGGGACGACGACCAGGCCGTTGGCTATGGACTGCCCGGCGGCGGCGACAAGCTGGCGATCAAGCTGCGCGGCGCCGGTGCGCGCGCGCCCGGTCCCGGCTTCCACCTCGCCTTCGCTGCACCCAGCCGGGATGCGGTTGTCGCGTTCCACGAAGCGGCGCTGCAGCATGGCGGCGAGAGCAACGGCGCCGCCGGCCTGCGCCCGGACTACGGCCCCGATTACTACGCGGCGTTCGTCGTGGATACGGATGGCCACCACATCGAAGCCGTCATCAATCGGGCGCCGTAGGCGCGGCGACACTGCGGCGGTTGGTGGGCGCTTGCCTGCGTTCCGATCGCTGCTGGCGTAGGCGCCGGCCATGCCGTCGACCGATCGCGTGAGGCGCTGCCCGCAACGCAAGGCCTTGCGGGAAATCTCCGCCGTCGAACACCGCTGGATCGGCTGGTCGGCGCCCCCCTTCCTGTCGGATCGCAGCAGGGCACGGCGACGGTCTGCGATACGGCCGCTGAACGCCACGCCGGCCAGCCGTCCCGCCCGCTTTGACTTGTCATTTGCGCGGCCCACACTGGTCGATGCCTTTCTCCCAACGCCCATGACACCGTGAAGAAGCCGCCCCAGGACCCCGCGTCCACCGACACCGATGCCACCCCCGAAAACCCACAGCGTCGTCGCCTGCTCGGCGGCCTGGCGCTGGCCGGCGGCGCGCTGGCCATCGGCCCCACCGAGGCGCTCGCCGAGGCGGCCAAGCGCGCGCCGCAAGGCCCGCTGTCGGCCAGCGACCTGGACAAGCAACTGCGCGAGAAGATCCAGCACGTGGTGGTGATCTACGCCGAGAATCGCAGCTTCAACAATCTGTTCCCGGAGTTTCCCGGGCTGCAGCGGCCGCTGTCGGCGGTGACGCCGGCGCAGGCGCGACAGGTCGATCGCGACGGCAGCGTGCTCGATATCCTGCCGCCGATCTGGGGCGGGCTGGCGCCGGACGAGCAGGTGGTGGACCACCGCCGCTACAAGATCGGCGAGGACGCGATCGGTCCGCTGCCCAATGCGCCGTTCCCGCTGCGCACGGCCGACGGCAAGCCGCTGCCGCATGGCGTGGTCACCCGCGATCTGGTGCACCGGTTCTACGAGAACCAGATGCAGATCAATGGCGGCCGCAACGACGGCTTTGCCGCGTGGAGCGATGCCGGCGGGCTGGTGATGGGCCATTACGCCGATGCCCCGGCCACGCTGCGGCTGTGGAGCCTGGCGCGCGAGTACACGCTGTGCGACAACTTCTTCATGGGCGCGTTCGGCGGCTCGTTCCTCAATCACCAATACCTGGTCGCCGCGCAGGCGCCGTACTACCCGCATGCGGACACCGGCCCGGCGCGACTGCAGATCAGCGCCATGGCCAGCGACCGGCCCGACGAGATCCGCCTGGCGGTGCAGGAGGATTCGCCGGACACCGCGCTCAACGGCAAGCCGCGCTTCGTGCGCGGCGGCGCGCTGACCCCGGATTTCTGGGCGGTCAACACCCTGAGCCCGCCGTTCCAGCCCAGCACCAGCCAGGACCCGGCGCGCCCCGACTACGCCGCCCCCGACAGCCCCGACGTCTTGCCGGCGCAGACCCACCGCCACATCGGCGACGCGCTCGATGCCAAGGGCGTGGACTGGGCCTGGTATGCCGGCGGCTGGGGCCTGGCGGTGCAGGGCAAGGGCGACACCGGCGACACCCCCGAGTTCCCGACCAGCCCCAATTTCCAGATCCACCACCAGCCGCTCAACTATTTCGCCAATCTCGCTCCCGGCACGTCCGCGCGCGCGCGACGCCTGCGCGACGGCGGGCTGGGCGACAGCGCCCCGGACAACCGCTTCATCGCCGACGTGCAGGCCGGCACGCTGCCGCCGGTGGCGTTCTACAAGCCGCAGGGCAACCTAAACATGCACGCTGGCTATTCCGACGTGGCCGCCGGCGACCGCCATATCGCGATGGTGGTGGACGCGCTGCGCAACGGCCCGCTGTGGGACAAGACGGTGGTGTTCATCACCTTCGACGAGAACGGCGGCTGGTGGGACCACGTGGCCCCGCCCAAGGCCGATCGCTGGGGGCCGGGCTCGCGCATCCCGGCGCTGGTGGTGTCGCCGCACGCCAGGCGCGGGCATGTCGATCACAACGTCTACGACACCGGCTCGATCCTGCGCTTCATCACTCGCCGCTTCGGGCTGGAGACGCTGCCGGGCCTGGCCGAACGGGAGCGCGCCATGCAGGCCGCAAGCGGAGTGCGCCCGGGCGACCTGACCGCCGCGCTGCACTTCGCCTGAGCAGGAGCCTGGGGAGAACGGTGGCCGCCAGCGCAGTTAGGCTATCGGCCTCCCCGTCAGGCCGCCGCCAATGCCGTCCGATTCGCCTCTGCGAATCGGATCTCCGACATCCGCGACCTGCTGCGGCCGCAGGCACTGGCGACGATGCGCGATTGCGTCGCCATTGTGCATGCCGGCGACATCGGTAATCCGGAGATCCTCGATGCGCTGCGCTCGCGTGGCTGCAGCGATCGCGGCAACAGCGGTGCCGCGTCATGGGCGCAGGCGATGCTCAACACGCTGGACGTCGACATCGCAGGTATCCGCCCGCACGTACTACGCAGCATTTGTGGTGGGTCCGATAGCCGCCACATCGAAGCGGCCATCAATCGGGCGCCGCGATGCGACGCTGCACGCCGCATCGCGGCAGCACAGAGGCGTAGCGGCCATGCTCGCCGATGCGCCTGGCGACTCGGCCAGGATGCACGGTCGCGAGCAGCCGGTCCGCGTGGCACGCGATCACGCCTCCTCCACTCGATAACGGCCCGGCTGGGTCCAGGCGATGCGCAGGAACGGTCCGCTCAGCAGTCCCTTGTCGCGCAGATAGCAGAAGACCTCTGCCGGGCACCATTCCCTTCCGGCGGCAAAGGCCAGGCCGAGTTCGCGCAGCGCGTGGAAGGCCTCGGCCTTTTCCGCGTCGTCGTGCACCACCATGGCATGGACGCCGGCCTCGCCGGTGCATGCGAAACCGAGCGCACGCAGCGCCGCATCGTGTTCGCCACGCATCGCCAGGACCTGGATCGCGGCGGCGTCGGCCTTTTCCACGTAGGCCGCTGGTTCCCGATCGAGCGCTGCAGGCATGTGGTTCTCGCGACGTGGTGAAAGGAGTCTTTCGCTCAGACCGGCACGCGGCCTTGCGAACGTGGGGTTTAGGCTAGCACTCCGTCCCGTTGCCAAGCCCTGCCGATGCCTTCCGTCCCGCCGCTGCGAATCGGCCTGATCTCCGACACCCACGGCCTGTTGCGGCCACAGGCGCTGGCGGCGATGCGCGATTGCGTGGCCATCGTGCATGCCGGCGACATCGGCAAGCCGGAGATCCTCGATGCGCTGCGTGCGCTGGCGCCGCTGCATGCGATCCGCGGCAACATCGATACCGCGCCATGGGCGCAGGTGCTGCCCGACACGCTGGACCTCGACATCGCCGGCATCCGCCTGCACGTACTGCACGATCTGAAGACGCTGGCGCGCGATCCCGTATCCGTCGACGTGGTGGTCAGCGGGCATTCGCACAAGCCGCTGCTGCAGACCCGCGACGGCGTGCTGTACGTCAATCCCGGCAGTGCCGGACCGCGCCGTTTCAGCCTGCCGATCGGAGTGGGCTATCTGCATCTGCAGGCAGGCGGCGTCCGCGGCGAGCTGCACGCGCTGACCTGAAGCGGCGCTGCAGGATTCCGGGAAACGACGCGCGACCTAGCGCGGCGCGGGCGGCCGGGGCCGGCTTGCGCGTTTGCTGGCCTTGGCCGGTTTGGGAGCGGGCAATGCCTGCGCCGTGGCGCGCAGCAGGCGCTGCAACAGGCTCCGGTCCTCCAGCCCCTCGTCGATCAGGTAGTGCGGCTTGCCGCCAGGATACGGCGCCTGTTCGACCACGTCGTCGAGCAGCGCGCGCCCGGCGGCGGTCGGCTTGACGAAGACCTGGTTGTCGCAGACGAACGCCACCACCTTGCCGTCCAGATACAGCGCGTATTCGCCGAACATCTTCTTGCAGGTCAGCGCGGCGCCGAGCGCCGCCTGTTCCATGACGTAATCCACGTAGCTGGCATCGGAGGCCATGTCGTCGCTCTGCGCTTGGGTCGATGCCGGATTCTGCATCGCGGCCGGCAAAGCGCAAGCGCCGGAGTGCGCCGCGCATCGGAAAGTATCCTTGGCCAAGCGATACGCCCATGTCCGCACGCCGACTCCACGGCTTTGCAGCCGTGGATGATCCGCATCGACGATGCGCATGGCGCCGTCGAGGCTGCCCCACCTTGGATAGAAGCGCTCTTCCCGCACCGCGCATGCGGCGATCCGTGCCGCGATCGTGCTGTGGCCATCGCCAATCTCCGCTAGAGTTGGCTGCTGGCCGCAGGGCCGCAGGGCCGACCGGCCCGGGCCGGGAACGGGAACGGGAACGGGGAACGGGGAACATGGTGGATGCCGCGCGGGGGCGCAGGCGTTGCCGAACGCTCGATGCAGTGGGAAATGGGCGATCTAGATCGCGTCGCAGACAAAGGGGATGTCTCATGTGGAAGAAGTTCGGCGGTGTCTTCGGCAAGACCGGCCTGGGGAAAATGTCCAGTGACGAATATCAGGCAAACCTCAACGGCATGAACATGTTCTTCGGCGCCGTGCTGGGGTTCGTGCTCACCGGTACCGAAACGCTCAACAACTGGCAGTTCGGCGTCGTGCTGACCCTGCTGTCCGGCATCGTCATTTCCATCCTCTTCATCTCCAACAGCCGGCACAGGGTCGCCTATGCGATCTATACGACCGTGCTCGTGCTCAGCTTCCCCAGGATGGCCGACTTGGTGCTCAGAGCGCACGACGTCATCCCCGGCAAGGTCCAGCCGACGCTGATCGTGTGGACCGTCATGACCATCCTGGTGGAGTTCTGGGGCCGCGAAAATGACCAGGCCGCCTCCACGGCCGGCTCCGACCAATCCGGTTGAGGCGCAGGTGGTCCTGCTCAAGCGCATCATCCAATCCTTGTGGTGGCTCGCGCTCGCCTACGTTCCGCTGGCGCTCTCCGACAGGATCGAACGCCTGTACGCGGAGCTGGGCTGCCCGCCTCGCGGAGATTGCTACGTGGCCGGCACGATGACGGCATTCGACCTCGAGCTGTTGACGCTCGGCATCGCCTTGCTGGTATGGCCTGCCTGTCTCTGGTTTCTCGGCCTGCGCTGGATGACCGGCCGGCTGGGTAACTGGCTGGGAACCCTGTTCAAGGCGCACCGGCTGCGCCAACCGGGCTGAATCGCGCAGCGGTTTCCGGGAGGCCGGCGACGCATGGCCTCTCCGCCCACTCACCAATCCGTCGGCGCGTAGTCCTTCAGGAACTGGCCCCACACGTGCTCGCCGGTGTTGCAGCCGTGGATGATCGGATCGACGATGCGCGCGGCGCCGTCGACGATGTCCAGCGGCGGGTGGAAGCGTTCTTCCTGCACCTTGCGCGCAGCGATCTCGGCCGGATCCTCGTCGGTGACCCAGCCGGTGTCCACGCTGTTCATGTGGATACCGTCGTTCTGGTAATCGGCCGCCGAGGTCCGCGTCATCATGTTCAACGCGGCCTTGGCCATGTTGGTGTGCGGATGCCGGGTGGTCTTGAAGTTGCGGTAGAACTGCCCTTCCATCGCCGACACGTTGACGATGTGCTTGTCGCGCTCGGGCGTGCGCAGCATCAGCGGCTTGAGCCGCGCGTTGATGATGAACGGGGCGATGGCGTTGACCAGCTGCGTCTCCAGCAATTCCACCGACGGCACTTCGGCCATCAGCAGGCGCCACGAGTTGCGCCCGCGCAGGTCCACCTGCTGCAGGTCCTGGTCCAGGCGCCCTTCGGGAAACAGGTGCTGCTGGCCGAGCAGTTCGTCGGCCAGCAACGGCACCTGCGACAGTTCGGCAGCACGGGTCAGACCGTCGGCGCCGCTGATGCCGTGGCCCTGGCCCGCCGGCAGCGTGGTCGCCGATGCCGCCGGCAGCAGTTCCGGGCTGCGCAGGCCTTCGTAATGGCCGACCAGGCGCCGCACGTGCTCGGGCAGTTCGTGCAGCGCGGCGGTCTCGCCGGCCATCATGTGCGCGTAGAACTGCGGCGGCCGGCGTACGGTCTGGCAGGCGTTGTTGACGATGAAGTCCAGCCGCTCGCGCGTGGCCAGCAGCTGGCTGCAGAACGCTTCGACGCTGGGCGTGTGGCGCAGGTCCAGGCCGAACACCTGCAGGCGATGGCCCCACTCGGCGAAATCCGGTTCCTGCGCGTAGCGTGCGGCCGAATCGCGCGGGAAGCGCGTGGTCACGATCAGCTCGGCACCGGCGCGCAGCAGCTTCAGCCCGGCCTGGTAACCGATCTTGACCCGGCCGCCGGTCAGCAGCGCCACGCGCCCGCGCAGGTCCGCGGTCTCGGTGCGCTTGAAGTAGTTCAGTTCGGCGCAGGCCGGGCACATCTGGTCGTAGAAATGATGCAGCTGGGTGAACTTCTGCTTGCACACGTAGCAGTGGCGCAGCTCGGGCGACTGCGCCGCCGCGGGTTCGGCGGCCGCGGCATTGCTGGCGTCGTGCAGGCCGGCGGCATGCGGCGGGAAGTAGTTCGGCGTGCTGAACACCGGCTTGCGCCGCAGCGCGCGGATGCCGGTCTGCTCGAGCAGCGCTTCGGCCTTGCGCACCTTCTCCTGGTGGCGTTCGCGCGCCTGCTGCTTGAGCAGTTGCCGGCGCGCCTTGGGCTCGGGGTGATAGACCTTGGCGACGACCTGGTGCAGGCGCACGCGGTCGGCCTCGGGCAGCGCGTCGAGCACGCTGCGGTCGGCATCGATGGCTTCGAGCAGGTCCAGGGCGACGCGCAGGCGCTCGGTCAGGGGCAGGTCGTCGGCGGCAGGGGGCGAGGCGGTGGTGTTCAAGACGGATCCAGGAAGAAGCGAAGGCACGACAGCGCGGCGGGCGCCGCCGGCGATGCGGCGTGCCCAGTCCTTGCAGCGAACGGGCAGCGGCAGCGCGAAGCGTGTTTCAGGAAGCCGTAGTTGCCCGGCAGGGCGGGTATTTTCGCCGATCCCGGGGCTTCGGCGCCATGGTCGGCGGCTGAACCACAGTGCTCGCCTGCAGCGCGCCGGCCATGCCTAGGCGCACCGCGCTTCTCCTGCGTGGTTCAGCGCAGCGGTGCCTGCGCGAACTCGCCACGCTGCAGTTTGGCCACGTCGTTGCCCTGTGCGTCCTTGGCCTGCAGGTCGGCGCCATTGGCGGCGAGATCTTTCAGCACTTCGGTGCGCTGGAACAGCGCCGCATACATCGCCGCGGTCTGGCCGGCGTTGTTGCGCTGGTCGGGCGCGCAATCGGCCTGCATCAGCCGCTTGGCGATGGCCAGTTCGCCCTTGAAGATCGCGCCCATCAGCGCGGTGTTGCCGCGCTTGTCCTGCGCGCACGGATCGGCACCCGCACGCAGCAATTGCTCCACTGCCGGCTGCTGGCCGTGGTAGGCGGCCAGGATAAGCGCGGTATAGCCCTTGTCGTCGCGGGTATCGAGGTCGTAGTGCGCCTGGATGAACTCGGCCAGCATGTCCTGGCGGCCTTCGCGCGCAGCATCGAAGAAGTAGTCGCGTAGTTGCGCCTGGATCCTCGCCGGGTCGGCGGATGCGGGCGCGGCAGTCGCCGAGACAGCGACCAGGCTCAAGGCGAGAAGAAGGAAGCGAAGCATGCTCGGTCTCCGGCAAAGAAGGCGCAGCGCGGCGTGGGGGAGGCGCCGCCGCGCTGCGCAGTGAACGATCAATCCTGCAGTTGCGCGGCCAACTGCTTGACCCGCGCCAGATCGCCCTTGGCGACGCGGGCGACGCCGCTGCCGTAGGCCGGATCGGCCTTGTACAGGAACGACAGCATGATGTGCTTGCTGGCGTCGTCGGTGCCGGCCAGCGATTCACCGAAGCTCTGGATCAGGTCCTGCTGTTCCTTCTTGCTATAGCTGCGGAACAGTTCGCCGGCCTGCTTGAAGTTCTGCTCGCGGGCGATCCTGGCCTGCTGGGTGCTGCCCGACAGCGGCAGCTGGCTGTAGCGCGCGTTCGGATCCTGGGGGCGCGGGGCGAGCCGGCTCGGCTCGTAGTTGACGCCGCTCGCGGTGGCGCCGTAGTTCATCGACCCGTCCTGATTGCCGTTGTTGACCGCCACCAGTGGCCGGTTCACCGGCAGACTCAGGCCATTGGTGCCGACGCGGTATAGCTGGGTATCGGCATAGGAGAAGATGCGCCCCTGCAGCAGGCGGTCTTCCGACGGCTCGATGCCCGGCACCAGGTTGGCCGGCGCCATCGCCACCTGCTCGGTCTCCTGGAAGAAGTTGTCCACGTTCTTGTTCAGCACCATCTGCCCGATCTTGCGCTCGGGCACGTCCGGCCAGATCTTGGTCGCATCCAGCGGATCGAAGTCGAACTTGGCCAGGTCTTCCGGCTTCAGCACCTGGATGTACAGATCCCACTTCGGATAGTCGCCCTGCTTGATCGCGCCGACCAGGTCGTTGGTCAGGTGGCTGTAGTCCTTGCCCTGCACCTGCGCCACCTGCTTCGGATCCAGGTTCTTCAGGCCTTGCAGCGACTTCCAATGGAACTTGACGTAGTGCACCTCGCCCTGCGCGTTGACCAGCTTGTAGGCGTGCACGCCGTTGCCGTCCATGAAGCGGTAGCCGGCCGGCGTGCCTTCGTTGGAGTACAACAGTGTCAGCGTGCGCGTGGCTTCGGGCACGTGCGAGAAGAAATCGAAGCGGCGTGAATCGTCGTCCAGGTTGCTGCGCGGATCCGGCTTGAATGCATGCACCATGTCCGGGAACTTGATCGCATCGCGGATGAAGAAGGTCGGGAAGTTGTTGCCGACCAGGTCCCAGTTGCCTTCGCTGGTATAGAACTTGGTGGCGAAGCCGTGCGGATCGCGCAGCGTCTCCGGCGAATGGTTGCCGTGCACCACCGAGGAAAAGCGCACGAACACCGGGGTCTTCGCGCCGGCAGCGAACACCTTGGCTTTGGTCAGGTCGGAGATGTCGGCGCTGGCGGTGAACTCGCCATGCACGCCGGTGCCGCGCGCATGCACCACGCGCTCGGGGATGCGCTCGCGGTCGAAGCGCTGCAGCTTCTGGATCAGCTGCACGTCCTGCAGCAGGGTCGGGCCGGTGGCGCCGGCGGTCTGCGAGTTCTGGTTGTCGCCGACCGGCGCACCGTTGTCGCGGGTGAGCGTGGACTGCGCGAACCCGGCGGGAACGATCAGGGTCTGCGACAGCAGGGCGAGCACCAACAGTGTTCCAGGGCGCATGGCGTCAGCTCGTGTTGAGGGAGCTGAAGCATGGCGGCGGAACCGCAGGCTGAGAATTCGTTAGTTGCTATGACTGCGATAGGCAGGATGCATGCGTGCCTGCCGTTGTGACTGCGGTCCTCGCCCATGTGCGTTGCGCTTTGCACTTCGTGGCATGTGCGCATTGCACAAGCGGCGCGATGCGAAGCAAGCGACATCAATATGTAGACAGCGCGCGGCGCTAGCCGATCACCCGCTTGAACGGCGGCAGCGCATCGATGATGCGCTTGCCGTAGCGCTTGGTCAGCAGCCGCGAATCGAGAATGATGACCCGGCCGTGGTCGCTGGAACTGCGGATCAGGCGCCCGGCGAACTGGGTCAGCGTGCGCAGCGCGTGCGGCACCGCAATCAGGTTGAAGGCGTTGAGACCGCGGCTTTCGAACCACTCGCCGAGCGTGGCGGTCTGCGGATCGGTCGGCACCGCGAACGGTACCTGGGTGATGACCACGGTGGTGCAGGCCTCGCCGGGCAGGTCCAGGCCTTCGCCGAAGGAATTCAAACCGAACAGCACCGAGCCTTCTCCGGCACCGATGCGGCGCATGTGCTCGCCGATCATCTGCGACTTGGAGCCATCGCCCTGCACCAGCACGCGGTTGCGTTGCGCGATCGGCAACAGGTCGGCGACCTTGAGCATCTTCCAGCGCGAGGTGAACAGCACGATCGAGCCCTTGCCCCAGTCCAGTTCCTTGACCAGGTAGCGCGCGACCTCGCGCGGATGGCCTTCGCGGTCGTCCGGCGCCACCGGGAATTTCGGCACGATCAGCTCGGCCTGGTTGGGCAGGTCGAACGGCGAGGACAGCGACACCATCTCCGCATGCGCGGGCAGGCCGTTGTCGATCGCCAGCGCCTGGAAATCGCCGCCGCCGGTCAGCGTGGCCGAGGTCAGCACCGCCGAGTCCACTTCGCTCCACAGCAGCGCGCGCAACACCTGCGCGGCCGACACCGGCGAGCAATGGCAGACCAGGTCGGCATCGCGCGACAGGGTGATCCAGCGCGCCATCGGCGCCTGCCCGTCCTGGTCCTCGCGGCGCCAGCCCAGCCATAGCGCGTATTGCTGCTCGACCATCTCCAGGGCCATGCCCAGGCTGCGCTGCAGGCGCTCCTTGGCCGCGTCTTCCTGCTTGGACTTGGCCACCAGTTGATGCGCGGCCTGCACCCAGTTGAGCAGCGCGGCGGTGTCCTGCGCCTGCGCATCGATGAAGGGTTTCCAGTCCTCGGGCAGGCGCCCGTTGGGCGCGCGCCACATCGGCTCTTCCTGGCCTGGCTCCGGCACCCAGGCGCGTTCGATCTCGGCGCGGAAGGTTTTCAGCCCCTTGCTGACCTGGGTCGCCAGTTCGATCGCTTCGTTCGGCAGCTGGTTGCCGATGGTGTCCTTGTCGGCCAGCCGATAGGCGGCGCCGACCAGCGCCTGCAGGCGGCCGGTGCGCCGCGCCATGTCGTCCAGCGCCAGGTTTGCGGCGCCCTGGTCGATGGCGACGCCGGCGATGTGGTGGCCCTCGTCGAGCACCAGCAGCATGTCCGCCGGCGGCGCGATCAGCGGCTGGCCGTTGTCGCTGTCGCCCAACGCCAGCGCCGACAGCAGCAGCGCATGGTTGGTGACCACGATCTGCGCATCGCGCACGTCGCTGCGCGCCTTCAGCACCGGGCATTGCACCGCGAACGAGCAGCGGCGCCCGGCGCAGCCGGCGGCGTTGGTGGTGATGCGCGCGCGCAACGACGCCGGGATCGGCTCCGGCGCGGTGTCCAGATCGCCGTTCCAGGTCTTGTCGGCGTAGGCCTTGGCCAGCGCGCGCGCCTGTTCGGCCTCGGCCGGGCTCAGCGGGCGGTCGTACAGCGGCGCCTCGTCCTCGAACATGCTGTTCTGCGCTGCTTCGCCATGCAGTTCGGCGACGTTGCGCGCGCACAGGTAGCGGGTGCGGCCCTTGGCCAGCGCCACCGTCGCCTCGATGCCGGTGGCCTTGAGGAAGGCGGGGATATCGCGTTCCACCAGCTGCGACTGCAATGCCACGGTGCCGGTGCTGATCACCAGCTTCTTCTTGCTGGCCAGCGCGATCGGCACCCCGGCGGTGAGGTAGCCCAGGCTCTTGCCGACGCCGGTCGGCGCCTCGGCCACACCGACGCCGCCGGAGGTGCCCAGCGCGCGCGACACCACCCCGATCATCTGGCTCTGCGCGCGGCGCACCATGAAGCCGGGCGTGTTGGCCTGCAGCTTGGTGTAGGCGTCGCGGATGCCGGCCTTCATCTCGTCGGTCAACTGCCGCGTGGGTGCTGCCTTTTCCATGCCGCCTGTCTGCTCGTGCCGGGGATCGGCCGGCTATTTTCCCAGGTCTGGCCGCCGCGTGCCGGGGAAAGGTGAACGGCTAGCCGCCGATGCCGCGCGCAGCCTGTCAGCGCGGCAACGCCAGGCGCAGCGCCAGCACCACCAGCAGCATCGCCACCGCATGCAGCAGGGTGAACACCGCCTGCAGGATGCCGAACCAGACCGCGTAGCTGGAGTAGGTCCCGCCCTGCGCGATGATCCACATCGGCAGCAGCGAGGTCACCGTGCCGCACAACCCACCGAGCAGCAGCAGGCTCAAGCCCCACAGGCCCAGCGTGCGGGCGCGGCCGGGGCGGCGCGTGGCCAGCAGCACCAGGCCGGTGCCGAGCACGATCAGGATCGGCAGCTGGAAGCCTACCGTGGTCAACAGCTGCATCACGAATCCATCGTCCATCGGAATCTCCGTTTAGCTACGAAACAAGCGCCGGGGCGCAAAAAAGGTCAGTCGGCGCTGACCAGCACCGCGTCGCGCGCGCGCAGCGCGGCGTAGACCGGGTCGGTGTCCGGGCGCACGCCATGCCAGCGCTCGAAGCTCTCGGCCGCCTGTTCGACCAGCATGCCCAGGCCGTCCACGGTATCGCGGCAGTTGGCCGCACGCGCCCAGGCCAGGAACGGGATCGCGACCTCGCCATAGTTCAGGTCCACCGCCAGGGTCATGCTGTTGACCAGCGACAGCGGCAGCGAGAACCCCGCGCTGTCGTCGCGGCCGGCGGCGGTGGCATTGACGATCAGTTCGAAGTCGCCCAGTTCGCGCAGGTCTTCCCAGTAGCGGGAAATGGCGCGCGCCGGTTCGCCCAGCGCATCGACCAGCGCATCAGCGCGCTCGGGCGAACGGTTGACGATCAGCAGCTGCTGCACGCCGGCCTCCAGCAGCGCCGGCGCCACGCCGCGCGCGGCGCCGCCGGCACCGATCAGCAGCGCGCGGCGGCCGCGCAGGTCCAGGCCGTTGCGCCCGGTCAGGTCGCGCACCAGGCCGGCGCCGTCGGTGTTGTCGCCGTGCCACTGCCCGTCGCGGAAGCTGAGCGTGTTGACCGCCCCGGCGCGCTGCGCGCGCTCGCTGTGGATCACGCTCAGCGCATACGCGGCTTCCTTCAACGGCAGGGTCACGTTGGCGCCCACGCCGCCTTCCGCGGCAAAGGCCGCCAGTGCCGCCGCGAAGCCGTCCGGCAAGGCGTCGATCGCGTCGTACTGCAGGGCGATGCCGGTCTGCTTGGCGAAGTCGGCATGGATGCGCGGCGACAGCGAATGGGTGACGGGATGGCCGAACACGGCATAGCGGGATGTGGGCATGGAACGCTCGTTGGTTGTTTTAGACTGGTCGCGACATCCGAAGGAATCCGACATGCGGACCCCCGCCCTGCCGCTCGCGCTGGCCGCGAGTTTACTCTGCGCGCCGTCGGCGTTCGCGCTTTCCGAGTTCGGCATCGAGGGCATGGGTGTGGTCTCGACCAAGGCCGACGAGACCCGTGCCAGCGTTTCGCCCGACGGACAACGCATCGTCTGGGCCAGCCCCGACCGCGCCGGCGCGCCCGGCGGCGGCGACCTGTGGCAGGCCACGCTGCGCGACGGGCGCTGGGTCGAGCCGCAGCCGTTGCCGGCGCCACTGAACTCGCCCGCTGCCGATGGCGACCCGTTCTTCAGCGCCGACGGGCATTGGCTGTACTTCGCCTCCGACCGCGCCGGCGGCCAGGGCGGCAGCGACCTGTACCGCGCGCCGCTGCTGGCCAACGGCCGCTACGGCCCGCCGCAGAACCTGGGCGCGGCAGTGAACTCGCGCGGCGACGAGCGCGCCCCGATCCTGTCGCTGGACGGCACCCGGCTGCTGTTCGCCAGCGACGGCCACGGCGGTGCCGGCGGCATGGACCTGTTCGTGGCGCGGCTGCAAGGCCAGGTCTTCGGCCAACTGCAGGCGCTGGACGGCATCAACAGTGCCGACGACGAAACCGACGCCGCCTGGCTGGGCGACGGCCGCGCGCTGGTGTTCGCGCGGGCGCGCAAGCCGCAAGGCGCGCAGCTGTTGCTCGCGCAGTGCGCCGGCGGGCACTACGTGCAGGCGCAGCCGCTGGCGCTGTCGTTCAACGGCGCCGACGGCGACACCCGCGGCGCGGTGCTGGATGCTTCCAAGCCGAGCGAACTGTTGCTGGTCGGCAGCGCGCGTGCGCCGAAGGCCGGCAAGCGCGATATTTACCGGATGAAGGCACCGGCCGCGAGCGGCAGCGGCGATTGTGCGGGTGTGCGCTGACGGCGACGAAACGCGCGCTTGCCGCAGGCCGGTTACCGCATCTTCGCTTCCACGCGATCACTGATGCAGTTGGTCGCGGCTGAAGCCGCTCCTACAAAAAAGCGAACTGCGCCTTCTGCCCTTGTAGGAGCGGCTTCAGCCGCGACAGACGCAGCGGTGGAAACAACGCCACCGAATTCGATCCGGAGCCGAGCACTCCCCCAAATCGCTCCACCTGCCTCAGACCTCAATACACATCGCGCCGATAACGCCCATCCGCGCTGAGCGCATCCAACCCATCCTCGCCCAGGATTTCGCGCAAGGCCGCATCCACGCCGCGGGCCATGCTGTCCAAGCTGCCGCAGACGTGCAGCGTGGCGCCGCGGGCGAGCCAGGCGCGCACTTCGTCGGCCGCATCGCGCAGGCGATCCTGCACGTAGACCTTGTCCGGCTGGTCGCGCGAGAACGCCAGGTCCAGCCGCTGCAGGTGGCCGCTGTCCCGCCAGGCCTGCAATTCCGTGCCGAACAGCGCGTCGTGCGCGGCATTGCGCTCGCCGAACAGCAGCCAATGCCCATGCACACCGGCCTGCTCGGCTTCGCGCAGCAGGCTGCGCAGGCCGGCAATGCCGGTGCCGTTGCCGATCAGCAGCAAGGGCGCATCACCGTGTCGGCGGAAACCGGGGTTGGCGCGCACCCGCGCCTGCACCGCGGCACCGAGCGGCGCATGCAGGCACAACCAACCCGAGCCCAGGCCGGCGCTGCCGTCGTCGCGCCGGGTCAGGCGCACCACCAGTTGCAGCAGGCCGTCGGCCGGCACCGAGGCGATCGAGTATTCGCGCAGCGGCAACTGCGGCAACGCATCGAACCAGGCCTGCAGATCGTGCGCGTCTCCGGGCGGCGCCAGTGCGCGATCGGCCAGCGCCGCCTGCAACGGCAGCGACACGCCACCGGCGCGCAGCGGCGTGTCCGCTGCCAGGCCATGCGTGGACAGCCAGGCGCGCACGGCATCCTCCGCATGACACGGCTGCACTTCCAGGATGTCGCCCGCCTGCCACTGCGCCTGTGCCGGTAACGCCAGATCGATGCGCCACACCGGCGCACCGGCACTGCCGGGGTTGAGCAGGGTGCGTCCGGCCAGGCGCCACTCCAGCGCCGGCGGCGCCTGCAGAGCCGGCGCCGCTTCCGCCACGCCGGTGACCGCGGACAGCTGCCGCTGCCATTGCGCCAGCGCCTGCGGATCGGCGTTGTCCACCTCCACCGCCGGGAACAGCGCCTGCGCGCCCTGCGCGGCCAGCCACTGCTCCAGCCGCCGCGAAAACCCGCAGAAACGCGCGTACTGGCGATCGCCCAGCGCCAGCAGCGCATAGCCGAGCTCGGGCAGGGCCTGCGCCTGGCGCAGCACCTTCTTCTCGAAAGCGCGCGCCGGATCCGGCGCCTCGCCGTCGCCGAAGGTGCTGACCACGAACAGCGCGCGCCGCGCGCTGCGCAACTGCACCGCATCCAGTTGCGCCAGCGACTGCACCTGCACCGGCATGCCGGCCGCCTGCAGCTGGCCGGCGGCCTGCCAGGCCAGGCGTTCGGCGAATCCGCTCTGGCTGGCGAAGCCCACCAGCCACGGCTCGGCGGCGTCCTGCGCGGGCGAGGCCAGATCGCGCCGCGCGGTGTGCAACGCGCGCTTCTTGCGCCGCCGGTCCAGGTACAACAACCAGCCGGTGACGAAGAACAAGGACATGCACAGGCTGGCCAGCATCACCACCACGCGCCCGGCCAGGCCGAAGAAGCTGCCGGTGTGCAGGGCGAACACGCTGCTCAACAGCTGCCGCCCCAGCGGCTGCTGCCGATAGTCCAGGCGGCGCAGGATGCGGCCGCTGCGCGGATCGATCTCCAGGCCGTCGAAGGCCCGGCTGTGCACCGGATCGGCGGCCAGATAGCGCGCGATCAGCGGCTGCCCGGGGCGGCCGGGCAGGCGCAGGTCCAGATAGGCGCGGCGCACGTCCGGCAGCGCATCGAGCGTGGCCTGCAGCCGCGCATAGTCCACCGCCGGCGGTTTGCCGCCGCGGCCGCCGCCCTCGTTTTCCGCGCGCTCGCCGCCGAGCACCGCCACCAGTCCCTGCCGGTACCAGTCGTAGGACCAGTACAGCCCGGTCAGCGCGATCGACAGATAGATCGCCAGGCACCAGGTGCCGATCACCGAATGCAGGCTCCACAGGAAACTGCGGCCCTGCCGCTTCCATTCCACCACCCACCATGCGCGCCAGCTCCACCACTGCCGCGGCCAGCGCAGGTACAGCCCGGACAGGCAGAAGAACAGCAGCGCGATCGCACAGGCGCCGGTGACCGCCTTGCCGCGTTCGCCGGCGGCCAGGCGCCGATGCAGGTCCTCGACGAATTCGAAGAAGCCGCTCAGCCGCGGCTGCGGCAGCGTGTGGCCGGTATAGGGATCGAAATACAGGCGTCCGCCGTCGCGGCCGGTCAGGCGCACATTGGACGGACGCGTGCCGGTGGGGTCGATCAGCATGCGCGTGGTGCGGTGCGTGCCGCCCAGGTCCAGACGCCGCGCCAGCTCGGCCAGCGGCAACGGCGACTCACCGGCCGCATGGCGCGCGGCCACCTCGGCCAGCGGCGGGTTGGCCCAACGCACGATCTCGTCCTCGAACGCCAGCGTGGCCCCGCTCAGGCCCATCACCGACAGCACCAGCCCGGCACTGATGCCGAACAGCCAGTGCAGCTGGAACAACAGCTTCTTGGTCACGGCGCAGGACGGGTTCGGAAGGCGGCCGCGCATTGTAAATGAGAACGCTTATCGGATCTGCGTCGGGCCGAGCCGCCTCGTCTACCCGCAAACGTGACTGGCAACACCTTTGCCATGCGCGGCACATCCAGCGGTCACCGTAGCGACATCGCCCCTCGCCAGTTTCTTCACTCCCCCTTGGCTAGCGAGGTACGCGATGTCCTTCTCCCTGCGCGGTTGTCTGGTTCTGCTTGCGTTGTTCACGGCCCAAACGGCGATGGCCGCCACCAGTTGCGCCACGCTGTACGCAGGCGGCAAACCGCCGAGCGTGGACGCCTCGCTGACCGCGCGCACCACCGAGGTCTGCCACACCGAATACGCGATCCTGGCCTCGGGCGTGACCAAGGGCCCGCTGTACTCCGCCGAGCACCTGACCGACCAGCAGGTCGCCGGTGCCGAGGCGATCGGCCGGGTCGGTTCGTTCCACGAGGAAACCGCCATTCCCGCCGCCGACCGCTCCAAGAGCTCGGACTACACCAACACCGGGTTCGACCGCGGCCACATGACTCCGGCCGGCGACGCCTCGACCGAGAGCACGGAGAAGGAGACCTTCTCGATGGCCAACGTGGTCCCGCAGGACCACAAGCTCAACACCGGCGAATGGGCGCGCATCGAAGAGCAGGTGCGGCAGCTGGCCAAGCAGCGCGGCGAGATCTACGTGGTGACCGGCCCGGCCTTCGACGACAAGGTGACGACCATCGGCACCGACAAGGTGGAAGTGGCGGACTACGTCTGGAAGGCAGTGTACGAGCCGGGCGTCGGCGCGGCCGCCTACCTGTGCGTGAACGACGACAGCATCACCTGCGACGTGGTGTCGATCGACGACGTGATCACCATGGCCAGCGTCGATCCGTTCCCGTCGATCTCCGCGGCGATGAAATCGACGCCGATCGCGTTGACGATGCCTTGAAGGCCGGGATTGGGGATTCGGGATTGGGGATTCGTAGGCGCGTCGCCTGCTGAGGCTGTGTCGATACCGTAAGCATATGGAGCTAAGAAAGCGGTCTGCAGATGCATTTGCACCAGCAGACCGCATTTCCGCAGACAGGCGGCTCGCCCCATCGCATCACCAGGCAATCGCCGTGCACGTGGCTCAGGCCACGTGCGCGGTCATTGCTTCCGCCAGCGCCGCGAACACGGCGCTGCAGGCCGCGCTGCCGCGCAGGTCCTGGTGCATGGTGATCCAGGTCTCCAGGCCCAGGTGCACCTGCTGCGGCAGTACCGGCAGCAGGCTCGGCGTGCGCCGGGCCAGGGCCGCCTGGAAGAAGCCGATACCGCAGCCAGCGCGGATCAAGGCCAGCTGCGCCAGGTCGCTGTCGGCACGTAGTGCGAACGCCTCGCGCCGCCACTGCGGCAGCGCCGCGCGCGCGGCACGCAGGAACGGCGTCTCCGCATCGAAACCCACCAGCGCGTGCTGTGCGAGTTCTTCCAGGTCTTGCGGCGTGCCGTGCTGTGCCAGGTAGTCGCGATCGGCATACAGGCCCAGCGCGATCTCGCCGATGCGGCGGGCGATGAGCAGATCCTGTTGCGGCCGGGTCATGCGCACCGCCACATCGGCCTCGCGGTGCAGCAGGTCCTGCACGCGGTTGCTCAGCACCAGTTCCAGTCGCAACTGCGGATGCGTGCGGCGCAAGCCGGCCAATACCGGCGGCAACACTTCCGCGCCGATCACCTCGCTGGCGGAGATCCGCACCGTGCCCTGCACCGCCTCGCCGTGGCGGCCGGCCGCGCGCTGCAGCGACGCGGCGATGCTGCCCATGGCCTGCGCATGGCCGCGCAGCGCCAGGGCCGCGTCGGTCGGCAGCAACCCACTCTGCGAGCGCACGAACAACGGCACCGCCAGCGCCTTCTCCAGCGCCGCCACATGCCGGCCGACCGTGGGCTGGGTCAGATCCAGCGCACGCGCCGCCGCCGACAGCGAGCCCTCCTCCAGCACCGCGAGGAATGACCGATAGAGCTCCCAACCGATTGCGTTGTCCATACATAAATGTATAGCCGATGGCCTATGTTCGCCAATTCCTTTGAACTGCGGCGGCGACCACACTGATCGCCTTCCCCGCAAACGGAGCATCCGCATGGCAACGACATCCACCGCCCTGGTCCTGGGGGCCACCGGCGGCATCGGCGGCGAACTGGCGCGCCAACTGCGCGACGCCGGCTGGCAGGTACGCGCCCTGCAGCGCGGACTCGCGGCCGCCAGCGAAACCCGCGACGGCATCCACTGGCTGCGCGGCGACGCGATGTGCCGCGAGGACGTGCTGCAGGCCGCGCGCGGCTGCGCGGCGATCGTGCATGCGGTCAATCCGCCGGGCTACCGGCGCTGGGCCGAGCTGGTGCTTCCGATGATCGACAACACGATCGCCGCGGCCTGCGCCGAAGGCGCGACCATCGTGCTGCCGGGCACGGTCTACAACTACGGCCTGGATGCCTACCCGGCGCCGGACGAAGACGCGGCGCAGGCCCCGGCCACACGCAAGGGCGCGATCCGGGTCGAGCTGGAGCGGCGCCTGCAGGCCGCGACCGCGCACGGTGCGCGGGTCATCGTGGTGCGCGCCGGCGACTTCTTCGGCCCGCGCGTGGGCAACAGCTGGTTCGCGCAGGGCCTGGTGAAACCAGGGCAGCCGATCGCCAGCGTGACGCTGCCGGGCGATCCTGGCGTCGGCCATCAATGGGCGTACGTACCGGACGTGGCGCGGACCATGCTGCGCCTGCTGCAGCAGCGCGATGCGCTGCCGGCGTTCGCGCGGCTGCACATGGACGGCCACTGGGACGCCGACGGCACGCAGATGGCGGCGGCGATCGCACGCGCACTGCAACGCCACGGCATGGCGCCGCCGCAGACCCGCCGCTTCCCGTGGTGGCTGCTGACCCTGGCCATGCCGTTCTGGCCGCTGGCGCGCGAACTGCGCGAGATGCGCCCGCTGTGGCGCCATCCGCTGCGCATGCGCAACGCGCGCCTGCTGCAAACGCTGGGCGAAGAACCGCACACGCCACTGGACGAGGCGGTGGAGGCGACGCTGATAGGGTTGGGTTGCCTGCCGGCGGCGACATCCATGCCGCTGGCGCAGCCAGCGTCCACGTCATAAATGCAGCGCCTATGCCTGCAGGTCTTTCCCTGCGCATCCTGCCGTTGTAGGAGCGGCTTCAGCCGCGACAGGATGCTACCGGTAGCGTCCTGTCGCGGCTGAAGCCGCTCCTACAACAAGCGGCATCATCTGCATTGCAAGTACCCCGTCGCCTCAACGCGCCTCGCGCAGCCAGCGCGCCACCTGCGGCGCGAAATAGGTCAGCACGCCATCGGCACCGGCGCGCTTGAACGCCATCAGCGATTCCAGCACGCACTTGCGTTCGTCCAGCCAGCCGTTGGCGGCGGCGGCCTTGAGCATCGCGTACTCGCCGCTGACCTGGTAGGCGAAGGTCGGCACACGGAACTCGTCCTTCACTCGCCGCACCACGTCCAGGTACGGCATGCCGGGCTTGACCATGACCATGTCGGCGCCTTCCTCCAGGTCCAGCGCGATCTCGCGCATGGCCTCGTCGCCGTTGGCCGGGTCCATCTGGTAGGTGCTTTTGTCGGCCTTGCCGAGGTTGCCGGCGCTGCCGACCGCGTCGCGGAACGGGCCATAGAACGCCGAGGCGTACTTGGCCGAATAGGCCATGATGCGCACGTGCAGGTGCGCCTCGGCATCCAGCGCGCGGCGGATCGCGCCGATGCGCCCGTCCATCATGTCCGAGGGCGAGACGATGTCCACGCCGGCCTGCGCGTGCGACAGCGACTGCTTGACCAGCGCATCGACGGTGATGTCGTTGAGCACATAGCCGCGCGCGTCGATGATGCCGTCCTGGCCATGGGTGGTGTAAGGGTCCAGCGCCACATCGGTCATCACCCCCAGTTCGGGGAAGCGCGCCTTCAACGCGCGCACCGCGCGCTGCGCCAGGCCGTTCTCGTTCCAGGCCTCGGCCGCGTCCAGGCTCTTGCCGGACGGGTCGATGACCGGAAACAGGTCGATCACCGGGATGCCCAGTTCCAGCGCGGTCTCGGCTTCCTTCAGCAGGTCGTCGATCGACAGCCGCTCCACGCCCGGCATCGAGGCGATCGGCGCGCGGCCAGACAGTTCATGCACGAACACCGGCCAGATCAGGTCGTCGGCGGTCAGGGTGTTCTCGCGCATCAACCGGCGCGAAAAGTCGTCGCGGCGCATGCGCCGGGGGCGGTAATGGGGATGGGCCATGAAACGGTTCCTGTGCAGAGAGACGGGCGCGGCGCGTCCGGCCAGCGACCGCCGCACGCGCTCCAAGGCCGAGATGGAAGCGGACGGCCGCGCCGCCTTTCAGCGATGCCGGGCGCCGCAACGGCAAGGCCTCATTCTACGCCCGGCACCCGCACCCGCCAGGTGCCGACACGGGACGCAGCGTCCGCAAGGCCATACGCGCCACAGCGCTGCTGCCGCTCTCGACACGCATCGCCGGCCATGGCACGACGTCGCTGGCAACGCTGAGTGCGTGGATAACGCGGCGGCCTGTCGCAAGGATGGCCAGGTCGGCGCAGCCACGCGAGCGGCACGCGATGGTCAGACGCAAGGTAGCGGCGCAGTGGGTTGGCGCGATCTGCACGCCGGTGCCGGAACCGCAGCGCGTGGTCCGCCGAACTCAGTCCTGCAGCATGGTCCGCGCCGGCTCGCGCGCCAGCGCTTCGCGCAGTTCCTGCGCGCCCGGCGTGCCGCGCTGCAAGGCCTGCTCCAAGTGCCTGGCGTACTGCTCCACGCGCTTGGGCGGCAGCAACGGTTCGTTCGGATCCACGCTCGCTTCGATCAACGCCGCGCCGGGCGCGGCCAGCGCCGCCTGCACCACCTCGGCGCACTGCGCCGGATCTTGCACGCGCCAGCTGGCGACGCCGCAGGCTTGCGCCACCTGCGCGAAGTCGATGGGAGTGAGGTCGCATTCCGTCTCCGGATTGCCCAGGAACATCATCTGCTCCCACTTGATCTGGCCCAGCGTGTTGTTCTTGATCACCACCAGCTTGATCGGCAGGCGGTAGCGGGCGATGGTGACCAATTCGCCCAGCAGCATGCTCAAGCCGCCGTCGCCGGTGAAGACGACCACCTGCCGGCCCGGATGCGCCAGCGCCGCGGCGATCGCGTAGGGCACCGCGCAGGCCATCGACGCCAGCAGGCCGGAACCGATGTAGGTCTGCCGCGCCTTCGCCTGCACGTAGCGCGCCATCAGCCCGGTATTGTGGCCGCAGTCCCACACCACGATGGCGTCCTCGTCCAGTCGGTCGCCCATCTCGCGCACGATCCGCCCCGGCGGCATCGGGATCGCCTGCCGCTCGACGCTGCTGCGCAACAGGGCCCGCCATTGCCGGTAGCCTTCCTGCGCCTGCTGCAGGAAGCCGCGCTCCTGCTTGCGCCGCAACTGCGCGTTGAGCGCCTGCAGCGTGCTGCGCGCATCGCCGACCAGGCCCACCTCGACCGGGAAGCGCAGGCCGACGCGGGTGGCATCGCAATCCAGTTGCACGCCGCGCGCCTGCCCGGGCTTGGGGTAGTACTCGATGTAGGGAAAGGTCGAGCCGACGATCAGCAGGGCATCGCAGCCCTCCATCGCCTCCTGGCTGGGGCGGGTGCCGAGCAGGCCGATGCCGCCGGTGGTGAGCGGATGGTCGTCGGCCAGCAGGCCCTTGCCGAGCAGCGCCTTGACGATCGGCGCGCCGAGCAGCTCGGCGGTCTCGGTCAGCGCTTCGATGGCGCCAAGCGCACCCTGCCCGGCCAGGATCGTCACCCGCTCGGCATCGTTCAGCAGTTCTGCGGCGCGTTCGATGGCCTCCGCATCGGCGCGGCCGTGGCCGGCCGCGGGCAGCAGCGATGCATGGTGCGGCAGGTTGCGGCTGGAGGCGACATCGGCCGCTTCCGGCTCGTCCTGCACGTCGATCGGCATCGCCAGATGGGCCACGCCGCGCAGCGCCAGCGCATGCCGGCAGGCCAGGCTGGCGACGTTCTCGACCTGCCCGGCGCCCATGACCCGGGCCGAATACGCCGCCACGTCCATGAACAGCTTGCTGTGGTCCACGTCCTGCTGGGTGAAGGTGTCGGCCAGGTCGTGGTACGGCGACCCGGTGATCGCGATCACCGGCGCGCGGTCGAGCTTGGCGTCGTAGAGCCCGTTCAGCAGATGCACCCCGCCCGGGCCGGTGGTGGCCAGGCAGCAACCGAGCCTGCCGCTGACCTTGGCGTGGGCCGTGGCCGCGAAGGCTGCCGATTCCTCGTGGCGCATCTGCACGAAACGCACCCGCGGTGCGCGCACCCGGATCGATTCCATCAGTGCATTGATGCCGTCGCCCGGCATGCCGAAGATCGTGTCCACGCCGAACGCCATCAGCGTGTCGATCAGGATGTCCGCCCCGTTGCGCGCCATGCTTCGCTCCTGTCCGCGACTGCGTCGAGGCGAGCAGAGCACAGCGCCGGTGCGGCATCCGTCAGGGCAAGGTCAACGGCATGCGAAAACGCACGGCGGGCCCAACGCACGCCGCCCCATGCAGACCGGCGGCGCGGCGCACTACGGGTGCGTCAGATGACCCCGCCGCCCAGGCTCAGCCGGATCACCCCGACCACGATCACCAGGCCGTTGAGGATCAGCCCGGTCTTGGCGCGGCCGCGGTTCGGGGCCGAGGTGAACAGCAGGCCGATCGCGGCGATGATCGCGCCGACCGCCGCGAACGGGATCACGAACCAGTTGCCCCAGCCTAGCAGCGGGATGAAGGCCAGGATCATCCACAGCAACGCCACGATGCCCCACAACAGACTGATCAAGCCCATGCCGCCGCCCTTCGCTGAATGCCAGTGCGCACCATAGCGCGCGGCCATGGCGGCGCAAGCCAACTCTTGGCACGGGACTCACGGCGGGCGTGCCACGGTGGCGCGGCAATGGCGGGTGCGGCGCGGTTCACCGGTCGCGCCTATCATCGCCTCGTATCCGATCCACGGGGGTAATGCCATGAACGTCCGACCGCTGTTGCCGCTGGCGCTGCTGTTCGCGCTGGCCGGCTGCGCCAGCTCCTCCAAGGTGATGGTCGGCGCGCCGCGTGCGCCGATCGACCCGGCCCTGGTCCAGATCTATTCGACCCCGCCGCTCGGCGCGGTCGACATCGCCCAGCTCGAATCGTCCAGCGCGGCCGGCTTCGGCACCCAGGGCCAGACCGACGCGGCGATGGCACGGCTCAAGCGCGAGGCGGCCAAGCTCGGCGCCAACGGCGTGGTGCTGATGGGCGTGGCCTCGCAGCGCTCGGGCGGCGGCATGTCGGTCGGCGCCGGCAGCTACGGCGGCCACGTCGGCGGCGGTCTGGGCATCGGCATCCCGACCACGCAGAAGCGTGCCGCCGGCATGGCCATTTGGGTGCCGCCGGGGGCGCAGGTGCCGGCAGCGCCACAGGCGCAGCCCCAACAGCCATTGCCGCCGCAGGAACGCTGAGCGCCACCGGGAAGAGTGCATCCGGCCGTTTTCACTGGGAGCGCTGTTCACCCCCGGCTATCGGACCGACCCGAGGCCGGGTGCGGCCAGGCGCCAAGGCCGGCCCAGTGCTGTCCCCCGACGTGGCCGTCCCAGGGCTGGCGCCAGCGAGCCAAGACACGCGGCCATCACCCGGGAACCCTTGGTAAGCTATTGGCCGGGTTATAGTATTCCCTGACCCTCGGGCACTGCAGGGGATGGATCCGGACCCGCGAGGGCAGTGACCCGTCATTGGTCTTAGCGCCCGGGATGGACCGTCATTGACAGAAGGACTCGTTATGAAGCGCTGGATATGGATATTGGTCGCGTTCTTCGGGCTACAAGTTACCGCCGAAGCTGCAGGCTTTTATGTGCCCCTGGCATGTCGCGACGACGATCCCTTCGTGTTCTGCACCCAGGGGTGCAAGGGCAAAGACAAAAACTGGATTCCGATAAGCGCGACCAGCGGAACCTGGATCGCCGCCCCCGGCTACTGCCCTTACCCGACCACCGGCACATGCTGCTTCGGCTATGTCTGCTTTCTCCCATGGACACAAACCGCGGTGACCGCCGTCGGGCAATACATGAGCGTGTGCCCTGTGGCCCGGAAAGAAGGCAACTGGAAGGGAACGGACGGGCGGCAGCCCGAAAACGTTCCGTTCGAGCACTGAGTTACGTGGCCGTGCCGCTGCGCCTGGACGCAGCGGCACGGCATGTCACTTCCGCTGCGTCGGCACGAATACCTCGTCCACCGCGGTCGCCAGCTGATCCGGCGGCAGCAGGCCCTGGTCGAGCAGGAAATTGTTGAACTTGAGCCGGTCGAACTTCGCGCCCAGCGCCAGTTCGGTGCGCATGCGCAGTTCCATGATGCGGCTGTAGCCGTAGAAGTAGCTGCCGGCCTGGCCGGGCGCGCGCATCATGTAGCGGTCCAGTTCCTGCCGCGCCATCGCCGGCGACAGGCCGACGTCATTCTCCAGCACCAGGCGCGCGCGTTCGCGGTCGGTCAGGCCCAGGTTGAGCATCGGGTCGAGCATGGCGCGCGCGGCGCGCAGCAGGCGGAACTGCAGCGCGATGAGCTGCCCGTCCAGCGGTTCGTACGGCACCATTTCGGCCTCGGCATACAGCGCCCAGCCCTCGACGTTGACCGAATTGAACGCGAACATGCTGCGCGCCAGCGACACGCCGCGCTCGACCATCGCGGTGAACTGCAGTTCGTGGCCGGGCCGGCCCTCGTGTGCGCTCAGCGTCCACGCCGCCGAGCCGAAGTTGAAGTCGTCGTAGTGCTCGCCCTTGCCGGCGGTATCCGGATTGCCCAGCGGCAGCACGAAGGTGCCCTGCTCGCCGGTATTGCCGACCAGCGGCGCCGGACGGAAATGCGGCGCCGGTTGCGCCGCGCTCTCGGCCGCCGACCCCAGCCGCATCTGCATCGGCCGCTGCGGCACATCGACGATGCGCTGCTGGCGGATGATCGGATCGATCTGCGCGATGACGTCGCGGTAATGGGTTTCCAGCTGGTCGTTGGCGATGGTGTCGCGCTTGAGCGCGCGGATCACCGCGCGGTAGTCACTGGGATTGTCGACCTTCAGGCCCTTGGCCTTGGCCACCAGCGGCGCCAGCTGCTGCATCGCCGCGCGGGTCTCCATGAATTCAAGTTGCGCGCGCTGCATCAACAATTGCGGCGCGATGTCGATGCCGACCTGCTTGAGCTGGAAGGCATACAGCTCCGGCGGCAGGCGCGCGTCCTCGCGCGCCTTCGGCAACACCACCTTGCGCGTCCAGGCGGCGTAGTCCTTGAACTGTTTGTCCATCGCCGCCAGCGCCGGTTCGGCGCCGTCGATCTTGTAGGTCGCGAACAGTTCGCGAATGCCCTTGGCGTAGGTGTCCACGTTGCTCAAGGCCTGCTCGACCTCGCGCCGGGTCGGCGGCAGCAGCGCGCCGTCGGCCAGCTTTTCCTCGTAGCGCTGGCGCGCCAACACGAGCGAGGAGCTGCTACCGGGCGCCAGGCCGACGTAGCGCTGCAGCCGGTCCAGCGCCTTGGCCCGGCGCGCCGCCGGCACCTGTTCGGACAGCAGATTGTTGAGGCCGCCGAACACCATCTGCGGCGCATCCTGCCACGGCAGCATCAGGCGCTCGTTCAACGCGCTGCCTTCGGCGGCCTGGTCGGCGGCGTGGATCATGATCGCCAGGTCCTGGCGGACGTTGGGGTCGCGCTCGACTTCCAGCTTTTCCTGCAGCGCGCGCCGGGCCTTGCCGATCGCGTCGCGATAGCGGCGGGCATTGTCCGGCCCCAGGTCGGTGACCTTGTCGTCATACCCTGGAACGCCGAAGAAGCTCACCTCCTCGGGTTGGAACGGCGCCTGCGCCTGCAGCAGGATCTGCGCGAAGTCGTTGCTGCGCTTCACCCATGCCGGGCCGGCGGTCTCGGCCGAAGCGGCAGCCGGCGCGGCCTGCGCGAGGACAGGCAAGGGCGCGGCCAGGGCCAGCGCGATGGCGAGGACGAGTGGCTTCATCGGTGGATCTCCAGCGGGACGATGCGGCGACCGTACGCGGCGCGCGCGCGGCCGGCAAGCTGCCGTAGGTCATGGCCGCGCCGGGTGGCCGGCGATCGCTCGCGAAACGGAAGCGTTGCGGCAGCGACCCGAATTGCGTGACGGCCGCTGCAGGCACGCGACGCGTACACACGGCCGCGCCGTCTGCGGTCGCAGCACGGCGATAGCGAGATGCATGGCATCCACCCTGGCCGCGCAACGCAGCGGCTTCACGGAGTCGTCCGGGCGGTTGTTTGTATCCCGCCCGCAACCGCGGCGCGTGCAGCAGCCGCGTATGGGCTTACTGCGTGCTATCCGCCCCGACCGGCGCAGACGGATCCGCTTCGGCCTGCACCTCGCTAGCGGCATCCGCGTCGGAATCGGACTCGGCATCGGTTTCGCCGGCGTCCTCTTCGTCCGGTGCGACATCGTCGAGCAACGGGATCGCCTCACCGGCGTCGGGCAGCACCTGCAGCGTCGTGTAATGCCATTCGCCGGCATGGCGCTCGGCCTCGATGTACAAGGTGCCGTTGCCGCGCGCGCCGTGCAGCGAGACGCTGAAATTGGCGTTACCGGTGCCGTTGCTGGTGGAAATGCTGCCGCTGGGCATGATCCCGTCCTTGACCGGCGCGCCCAGAGCATCGATGACCCGCTGGTCGAACTGCGCGGCCATCAGGCCGACGCGGTACGGCTCGGACGACTTGGTGACGCGTGCGATGCCGAGCACGAACACGGCGATCGAGGCCAGCAGCATTGCGCCCAGCACCATCACCAGCAACGGCACCGCCCATTTCCAGTGACGCGACCACCAGCCCCTGCGGACCGCCAACGGCGGCGTGGCGGCGGCAGCGGTATCGAGCGAGGGCGGGGGCGAGGGCGAATTGGGAAGCGGCGGTGGCGGCGTGGACATGCAGAACTCCTTTTCGGCGAAAGACGGTGCGGGTGACGATCAGGGCTTCAGGCAACGCGCCAGAAACGTTTCGGTGGTGCGGTAGCGGTGCAGCGCATTGCTGCCGGACAGGCCGTGCTTGGCGCCGGGATAGGTCATCAGCTCGAACAGCTTGCCGCGTTTCTGCAGCTCGCTCATCAGCGAGGTGGAATTGGTGAATAGCACGTTGTCGTCGGCCATGCCGTGGATCAGCAGCAACGGCGAATTCAGGCCGTCCAGATGCGCGGCCACGCGGCCGTCGCGGTAGCCGTCCGGATTGGCCGCGGGCAGGTTCATGTAGCGCTCGGTGTAGTGGCTGTCGTACAGCCCCCAATCGGTCACCGGCGCGCCGGCCACGCCGCAGGCATAGGCCTCGCTGTGCTTGGCCAGCAGCATCAGGGTCATGTAGCCGCCGTTGGACCAGCCGTACACGCCGATGCGCGCGGCATCCACCCACGGCTGCGCCTTCAGCCAGGCCACGCCGCGCAGTTGGTCGTCCACTTCCACCGTGCCCTGGCGCTGGTACAGCGCGCCGCCGAAGTCGCGGCCGCGGCGCGGCGTGCCGCGGTTGTCGACCGAGAACACGACGTAGCCATGCTGGGCAAGATACTGGTCGAACAGCGCGTCGCCGCGCGCCGGCCAGCCATCGAGCACGGTCTGCGCGGCGGGGCCGCCGTAGACGTAGACCACCACCGGATAGCGCTTGGCCGGATCGAAGTCGGCCGGCTTGGTCAGCCGGTAGTGCAGCGGCGTCTTGCCGTCGGCGGCGGTCAGACTACCGAACTCGAGCGGCCGCTGCGCGTCGCGATACTTGGCGTAGGGATGCTGCGGATCGGCCAGGTCGTTGACCAGCAGCGTGGCGATCTTTTCGCCATTGGCGCGGAACAACTCGATCTGCGGCGGCGTGGTGGTATTGGACCAGCTGTCGACATAGACACTGGCGTTCTTGGCGAAGCTGGCCGCATGCGTGCCGTTGGGCTTGGACAGCTTCTCGATGGCGCCGCCGGCCAGCGGCACCGTGTAGAGCTGGGTCTGGGTCGGCGACTCCTTGGTCGCGGAGAAGTAGACCTTGCCGGCGCCCTCGTCCACCGCCAGCAACTCGTCCACGATCCAGTCGCCATGGGTCAGCGGCACCAGTTTGCGGCCGTCTTCCGAGGCCAGGTACAGGTGCTCGTAGCCGCTGCGCTCCGAGCCCCAGACGAAGCGCCCGTCCTTGAGGAAATGCAGGTCGTGGTTGAGCGGCACCCAGGTCTTGCTGGTCTCGGTGACCAGCACGCGCTGCTTGCCGCCGGCTAGGGTCGCCTCGATCAGTTCGAGCTTTTTCTGGTCGCGCGACTGGCGCTGGAAGGTCAGGCGCTGCGCATCGCGCCAGTCCACCCGCGCCAGGTAGATGTCCGCATTCTTGCCCAGGTCGATCCATTGCGGCTGCGCGTCGGCGCGCGGCGCGATCGTGCCCAGCTGGATCCTGACGTTGGGCTGCCCGGCCTGCGGATAGCGCTGCTCGATCACCTCGGTATGGTCGGCATACACCTCCGGGCGCTTCTGCACCGGCACGCCGGATTCGTCGATGCGCGCGAAGGCGATCGCCGAGTCGTCCGGTGCCCACCAGTAGCCGGTGTGGCGGTCCATCTCCTCGTCGGCGACGAACTCGGCCACGCCGTTGCCGATGGTGTCGCTGCCGTCGCGGGTCAGCTGATGCTGCTGTCCGCTGGCCAGGTCGATCACCCACAGGTTGCGCGCACGCACGAAGCTGACGTAACCGCCCTTCGGCGAGATCTTCGGATCGGTGGCGAAGCCCTCGCCATTGGTGAGCTTGCGCACCGCGGCGCTGCCGGTCTTGCGCAGGTCGTACAGATACAGCTCGCCGCCGAGCGGGAACAGCAGCGCGTGCGCATCCGGCGCCCACTGGTAATCGACGATGCCGGCATAGGCGGAAATGCGCTGGCGCTCGCGCCGCGCCTTTTCCTCGTCGCTCAGCGTCTCGGTGCCGGGCAGCACCACCTTCGAGTCCACCAGCAAGCGGGTCTGGCCGCTGGCGATGTCGTATTCCCACAGGTCCAGCTGGTTGCGGTCGCTGTCCTTGCCGCGCAGGAAGGTCACCCGCGAACCGTCGGGTGCGACCTGCGGTTTCATCAAGGTCGGCCCCGACAACGGCTTGCTGCCGGTGATGGCCTCCAGGGTCAGTTTTTCGGCGTGCGCGGGAACGAGGGAAGTGGCGAGCATGAGGGCGAGAGCGGCGAACACAGAGCGCATGAAGGTTCCTGGCGTAGCACTAAGCGCGCAAGGATGCGCGCGTGCCGGCGGTTTGAGAAGCGTGACGCGGACCGGCTCAGCGCTTGCCGAACAGGTGCTTGCGTTCGGCGTCGCTGAGCGGCTTGCCGGCGTTGGGATTGACCTGCTGCTTCAGCGCGTAGGCGCGCTGCGTGGCCGGGCGTGCGCCGATCGCATCGTGCCAGCGCTTGAGGTGCGGGAACGCGGCGTAATTGGGAGTGATCCCGTTGTACACCTCGATCCACGGATAGCTGGCCATGTCGGCGATGCCGTACTCGGCGCCGGCCAGGTACTCGCTGTGCGCCAGGCGCTTGTCGAGCACGCCGTGCAGGCGCCGCACCTCGGCGTTATAGCGGTCGATCGCGTAGCCGATCTTCTCCGGCGCGTAGACATTGAAATGGCCCATCTGCCCGGTCATCGGGCCGAGCCCGGCCATCTGCCAGAACAGCCACTCCAGCGCGACGGTGCGCCCGCGCGGATCGGCCGGCAGGAAGCGCCCGGTCTTCTCGGCCAGGTACAGCAGGATCGCGCCGGATTCGAACACGCTCTGCGGCGCGCCGCCGTCGGCCGGCGCATGGTCCACGATCGCCGGCATCTTGTTGTTCGGCGAGATCGCCAGGAACTCCGGCGCGAACTGCTCGCCGGCGCCGATGTTGACCGGCTTGATGGTGTAGTCCAGCCCGGCTTCCTCGAGCAACAACGTGACCTTGTGGCCGTTGGGCGTGGGCCAGTAGTACAGATCGATCATGGCGGCGGTCCGGAAACGGGGCGTCCAGTGTAGCCGCGCCGCGCGCTTGGCAGCATCACGGCGGGCCAGTACCCTGCGCCTTCCTGCAACGCAGCATTCGATACCACGCCATGAGCCCTCCGCGCCCGACGCCCCGCCTGAATCCGCTGTCCAGCCTGATCTTCGCCTCGCGCTGGTTGCAGCTGCCGCTGTACCTGGGACTGATCGTGGCCCAGGGCGTGTACGTGTTCCTGTTCGGCAAGGAGCTGTGGCACCTGATCCACGAAGCGCCGAGCCTGGGCGAGCAGCAGATCATGCTGATCGTGCTCGGCCTGATCGACGTGGTGATGATCTCCAACCTGCTGGTGATGGTGATCGTCGGCGGCTACGAGACCTTCGTCTCGCGGCTGGGCCTGGAGGGCCATCCGGACCAGCCGGAGTGGCTGAGCCACGTCAATGCCAGTGTGCTGAAGGTGAAGCTGGCGCTGTCGATCATCGGCATCTCCTCGATCCACCTGCTCAAGACCTTCATCGCGGTCGGCGCGCTGGGCGGCATGCCGCTGTGCTCGCCGGACCAATTGGCCAGCGCCGCGGCCACGGTGGACCTGAAGAGCTGTGCGACGCTGACCCAGACCGGCGTGCTGTGGCAGACCATCATCCACGGCATCTTCATCCTGTCGGCGATCGGCATCGCCTGGACCGATCGGCTGATGTCCGCGCCGCCGAAACCGGCGCACTGACCTCGCGTGCGCGGGCTCACGCTTTTGCGGCGGCCGCCACGCGACCGTCAAGCACGCGGCGGGAGCGGATGCTAGATTGGCAGGTGGGGTGCGCTGGCAGGGACGGGGGAGCCGGACCGGCTGCGCGGGAGAACCACCGCTGCGTATTCATTGCCATCACCGGGGATTAGGGGGAAGCATGTTGCAGGTAACGACATTCGCAAAGGCGCGCCGCATGGCGCCGGTACTGCTGCTGGCCGCGCTGGCCGCCTGTTCCAAGCAGGAAGACGCCGCCCCGGCCGCTGCGCCGGCGGCCAAGCCCGCGGCAACCGCGCCGGCCGCGCCGCCGGTCTCGGCCAAGGTGCAGTCGATGGGCACCGAGCAGCTGCACGAGTCGGCCAGCCAGGCGTTGCGCGAGAACCGCATGTACGCGCCGGCCGGCAACAACGCGGTCGAGTACTACCTGGCGCTGCGCGACAAGCAGCCGGACGACGCCGGGGTGAAGAGCGCGCTGACCGACCTGATGCCATACACGCTGATCGCCGCCGAGCAGAGCATCAACCGCGAGGACTTTCCGGAAGCGCAGCGGCTGGTCGCGCTGATCGAAAAGATCGACAGCCAGGCGCCGGCATTGCCGCGGCTGAAGCTGGGCGTGAGCAACGGCATGCAGTCCGCGGCGCAGCGCAGCCAGGAAGAGACCGACAAGGTCAAGAAGGAGGCCGAACAGAAGACCAAGCTGTTGGCCGAGCAGCAGAAGCAGGCGCAACAGCAGGCCAGCGAGGCGCAGGCTGCGCAGCAGATCGCCGCGCAACAGGAAGCCGCGCGCCGCGAGACAGCGCGACAGGACGCCGAGCGCCAGGCCGCCGCGGCACGCAGCGCGCCGGCAGCGGCTCCGGCAGCGCAGCCCGCCGCCGCGCCGCCGGCCGCCGCGCCCGCAGCAACGGCCACTGCCAGCACCCAATCGCTACGCGCGATCAGCACCCCGGCGCCGCGCTACCCGCCCGAAGCGCTGCGTTCGGGCACCGCCGGCGAAGTGCTGGTGGAGATCACCGTTGGCACCGACGGCTCGGTCACCAGCGCCCGCGTGCTGCGCGCCACCCCGGCACGGGTGTTCGACCGCGAAGCGCTGAACGCGACCAAGCGCTGGCGCTTCGAGCCGGTCAGCGCGCCGGTGACCACGCGGCGCACGCTGGCGTTCAATCCCGGCGGCTGAGAAAAAAAAGCCCGGCTCTGCCGGGCTTTTTTTTGGGATTGGGGAGTCGGGATTGGGGATTCGTAAGAGCGAAGGGCGTTCCTGCAGCATGCATTTGCGCTGCTTTTACGAATCTCCAATCCCGACTCCCCAATCCCGGCTTCACCCTGATATCGCCAACCGCTCCTGCCGGTAGCGGCGCACCGCGGCCAGCCACAGCACCGCGGCCAGGCCGAAGCCGGCGGCCAGGTACACCGCCCAGATCTGCAGGTCGATCGGTTCGCGGCGGATGATCTTCAGCAGCATCTGGTTCTGCGCCAGGAACGGCACCGCGAACTGCCACAGCGTGGTCTTCAGCGGATACACCATCAACGCGTAGCCGGGCAGCATCGGCAGCAGCATCAGCCAGGTCATGTGGCTCTGCGCCTCCTTCATGCTCTTGGCCGTCGCGGCCAGCAGGGTCAGCAGCGAGGTGCCGATGAACAGCATCGGCAGCAGCACGAACAGCATCTGCAACATCGCCACGAAGCTGACGTTGAGCTGGCGGCCGATGCCGCTGGCGACCTGCGCGCTGAGCTTGAACGCGAGCAGGGTCAGCAGCAGCGAGGCCAGCCCGACCACGCACGCGGCGGCGATCTTGCCGCTGACGATGGCGCCGCGCGAAGCCGGCGTGGCCAGCAGCGGCTCCAGCGATTGCCGCTCGCGTTCGCCGGCGGTGGCGTCGAGGATCAGATAGGCGCCGCCGATGAACGAGGTGATGCTCAGCAGCACCGGCAGCAGCATCGCCAGCAGCACGCCGCGCTTGGCTTCGGCCGTCGCCAGGTCCTGGACGGCCATGTCCAGCGGCCGCGCCACCTGCGCATCGACGCCGCGCGCCAACAGCCGCAACGCGCCGACCTGCTGGCTGTACATGCTCAGCGCCGTCTGCACGCGCGTGGTCGGGATGTCGGCATCGCGGCGGGTGCTGTCCTTGATGATCTCCACCAGCGCCGGCCGCCCCTCGCGCCAGGCGTTGGCGTAGTCCTCGTCGATCTTCAGCGCTAGGTCCACGTCCTGGCTGCGGATCGCCGCGGTCAGGTCCTTGGGCGGCGCGACCGCGTTCAGGCCTTGCGCGGCGAGGAACGCGACCAGGTTCGGCGCGCGCTCGCGGCCGATCACCGGGATGTCCAGCGGTTTGTCGATCTGGGTCCTGACCCGGCTCTCGGCCAGCGCGCCCATGCCCAGGATCAGCGCCGGATACAGCAGCGGACCCAGCAGCAGGGCCAGCGCCAGGGTCCGGCGATCGCGCGACAGATCGCGCAATTCCTTGCGCATCACGGTGAAAACGGTTCGAAACAGGCTCATGCGTGCAGTCCCTCGTCGCTGCCGATCGCCTTGACGAAGGCGTCTTCCAGATTGTCTTCGCCGGTCAGGGCGCGCAGTTCGTCGGCCGTGCCGGCGGCCACCACCGTGCCCTTGGCGACGATGACGATGCGATCGCACAACGCCGCCACCTCCTGCATGATGTGGCTGGAGAAGATCACGCAACGCCCTTCGGCGCGCAGCCCGCGCAGGAAGCCGCGCATCGCGCGGGTGGTCATCACGTCCAGGCCGTTGGTGGGTTCGTCGAGGATCACGTTGCGCGGGTCGTGGACCAGCGCGCGCGCGATCGCGGTCTTAGTGCGCTGGCCCTGGCTGAAGCCCTCGGTCTGGCGGTCGAGGATGTCGTCCATGTCCAGCGCCGCCGACAGCAGCCGCGTGCGCTCGGCGATGCGCGCCGCCGACAGCCCGTGCAGTTCGCCGAAGTAGGCGATGTTCTCGCGCGCGGTCAGGCGCTTGTATACGCCGCGCGCGTCGGGCAGCACGCCCAGCACGCGGCGCACCGCCAGCGGATCGGCGCCCACGTCGATGCCGTCCACGCGCACCTGGCCCTGGTCGGGCGTCATCAGCGTGTACAGCATGCGCAAGGTGGTGGTCTTGCCGGCGCCATTGGGACCGAGCAGGCCGGTGATCTGGCCGTCCGCGGCTTCGAAGCTGACCCCTTGCACCGCCTGCACGGTGCCGGCCTTGGTCTTGAACGCCTTGTGCAGATTGTCGGCGACGATCATGCGCACTCTCCCCTGCGAAACGCTGCGCGGCTCATGGTTCCCATCCGTTGAATGAAGTGAAGGCCGGCACGCCGCTCATCGCGTCCAGGCAGGTGGCGTCGAGCTGCTTGGCATCGGCGTTCTCGAAGAACTGGCTCAGCAGCTTGGGCATGCAACCCAGGGTCATGGTGCCGTGGCCCTGGCCGCGCACCACCAGATGGCGGCCGTTGGGCAGACCCTGCAACACGCGCGCGGCATAGCGCGGCGGGGTCACCGGATCCAGCTCGCCGGAGGTCAGCAGCACCGGCAGTTCGGATTTGAACGGCGCGGTGAAACCGGCCGGACGCGTCCCGGTCGGCCATGCCGGACAGGCGGCGAAGAACATCTGCGCCACCTCCGGGCCGAGCAGGGTTTCGCCACCGGCGGCAGGCGGGTGGTAACGGTCGGCATCCTCGGCGCAGATCACCGACCATTGCATGCCGCGGTTCATCTGCCCGTCCAGTTGCTTGCCCATCATCTTCGCCAGCGACATCAGCGGCGCATAGCGCTCGTGCGCGGCCTCGTCCAGCACCAGCGGCAACAGCGAGGCGGTCTGCGGCGCATACGAGAACGAGAACGCCAGGCTGGTGACGGTGTCGGCGGTCACCCGGTCGTGCTTGCTCTCGCCGCTGGCCGGGTCGCGATAGTCCACGTCCGCCGGCGCCTGCCGCAACCGTTCCACCACCGTGCGCAGTTGCGCGCGGGTGTCGGTGGGAAAGCGCTTGGCGCAGGCCGGGGTGGCCCTGCACTGCTCCGATTGCAGCTTGATCGCATCCTCGAAGGTGGTGGCGAATTCGCCGCCGACCACCAGGTCGTTCGGCGCCACGCCGTCGATCACCACGCTGCGGGTGTGCGCCGCATAGCGTGCCGCGTACTGCTGGGCGACGCGGGTGCCGTAGGAACCGCCGATCAGGTTGAGCTTGTCCGTGCCGAGCGCGGCGCGCACGGCATCCAGGTCGGCGATGGCCTGCGTGGTGGTGTAGTAGCGCGGGTCGGCGCGGCCCTGCAGCGACTGCGCGCAACGCCGCGCGTAGTCGAGCAACTCATTGGCGGTGGGCGCTCGCGCAGGATCGGCCAGTTGCATTTCCTTGCCGTCCGCGCCCAGGCAGGTCAGCGGATTGGACTGGCCGGTGCCGCGCTGATCGATCAGGAACACATCGCGGCGCTTGCGCGTTTCGCGCAAGGCCATGTCGACGATGCTGGCCACCTCGGTCGCCGCCTGGCCCGGGCCGCCGGCGAGGAAGAACACCGGATCCGGATCGCTGCCGCCCTGGCCGGTGACCGGCAACCAGGCGATGTTGAGTTCGATCTTGCGCCCGCCAGGCACCGCCGGATTCTCCGGCACCGGCATACGCGTGCATTGCGCCTCGACGTTGTTGGACGCGACCGGACTGGTCAACGTGCAGGGATGGAAGCGCAGCGTGCCGTAGCTGCGCCCCGCATTCTGCGGTGCCGGTCCGTGTCCGCCTTGGCAGGCGGCGAGCAGCAAGGTCGCCGCGACGATCGCGAGCGGTCTGCATGGGTGTCGCATGGTTCGCATCCTTGAGTTCATGGGGTGCAGGATGCCATGCCGGAGCATGGCCTCGTAGGTGACCGATGGCAGGTCGGAAGGACTACTCGGAATCGTCGAACAGGAACACCTGCTCGATACTGTGCGCGAACAGCCGCGCGATACGGAACGCCAGCGGCAGGCTCGGATCGTACTTGCCGGTTTCCAGCGCGTTGATGGTCTGCCGCGACACGCCCAGCCGCTCGCCCAGCTCGCCTTGCGACCAGCCGCGCGCCTCGCGCAGTTCGCGGACGCGGCTGTTCATTGGTAGCGGCGCGCATTCACGCCCTTGGCGATGCCGTAGGTCGCGCACAGCATCGGGAATACCCACAGCATCGCCGCCGCTGCCGGCACCGCGATCGTGCCTGCCGCCTGCAGGAAACCGGCGGTCATGTAGCCGCCGGCGACCAGCCCGGCGGCGATGGCGATGGACTCCAGCTCGATGCGCCGCTGCATCTCGTCGGAGTCGCGCACGAAGCGCGCCACCGCACGGATCACCAACGCCACCAGCAACGCCGGCAGCAGCGCGATCAGCACCCGCGCCCAGTCCACCTCCACGCTGTTGAGCAGGCGCTTCCAGCACAGCATCACCACGACGTACATCAGCATCGGCGGACCCAGTTCACGGTAGTAGCGGCGCGCCAGCGCCGGCACCGCGCTGTCGCGCATGCTGCCCGACGACCACCACAGCATCAGCGCCAGCAACACGCCGCCGATGCACACACCGAACCACAACCCGCGAAAGTAATCGTCGCCGCGCAACCACCGCAGCCATGGCGTGACCGCGAGCAACGCAACGCTCACGCTCAACACCACGATGGCGCTGCGCCTGCAGCGGGTCACGGCCGGACCCCGACCACAACGCTGGCCGACCACAGCCGGTACCGATTGAATGCCATTACGACGTTCCGCATTACATCCCCCTGTCAAGCACGCTTTACAGGAGGATGCGCGCGCCGGCAGCAACTGTCAAGCGTCCTTTACAGCCACTGGCAGCAGGCGATGCCGTCGGGCAACGCGCTCTGCCGTCGCCGCACGAAGGGCGCCGGCCAGCAGGCCGACGCCCTCCGGAGCCTCGTGGAACCGTCGGTCAGATGGCTTGCCCGCCCGAGACCTCGATCCGCTGCGCGTTGACCCAGCGATTGTCCGGGCCGAGCAGGCTGGCGACCATCGGGCCGATGTCGTCGGGCACACCCACACGCCCCAGGGCGGTCATGTCGGCGAACTGCTTGTTCAGATCGGGCAGGTCGCGCACGGCGCCGCCCAGGAAGTCGGTTTCGATCGCGCCCGGGGCCACCGTGTTCACCGCGATGCCGCGACCACCGAATTCCTTGGCCATGTAGACGGACAGGATCTCGACCGCGCCCTTGGCGGCGGCGTAGGCGGAGAAGCCCGGCATCGATACCCGGGTCAGGCCGGAGGAGAAGTTCACGATGCGGCCGCCATCGGCGATCAGCGGCAGCAGCGCCTGAGTCAGGAAGTACACGCCCTTGACGTGGGTCGCGAACAGCGCGTCGAACTGGGCTTCGGTCGTCTCTGCGAGCATGGCCATCTCGCCATGACCGGCATTGTTGATCAGGTGGTCGAAGCCGGTGCGGGACCAGGTACCGGACAGCGCGCTGCGCGCAGCGTCGGCGAAGGCGCCGAAGGACGCCACGTCGCTCACGTCCAGCGGCAAGGCCACCGCCTTGCGGCCCATCGCCTCGATTTCGGCGACGACGGCCTTGGCCTGGTCGGCGCCGTTGCGGTAGGTCAGCAGGACATCGCCGCCACGGCGGGCGATGCTGATGGCGGTATTGCGGCCGAGGCCGCGGTTGGCACCGGTGATGAGCGAAATCGACGTCATGGGAATCTCCAGCGGGGTGGATGTTGCGGGGTGCAGAGACGATCGGCCGGAACGCCCTCGCGCAGTTTCCCGATTCCATCCATTTCTTGCCTATTCATCCCGATTTCGCACCAGCGGACCTCGAGCAGCACTAATTTCCTGCGCTAATTTCGGCGCAGCCCTGCCTTTTCTTCCGGATTTCTTGCCCAATCATCCAATCCGATTGTGCCCATTGCGGCCACGCGCTAGGGTCTGCACATGCCTGCGAATCTGTTGGAAACCGCGCGTCGCTACGCCGATGCGAACGTCGACGAGGACGGGGTCGCGCATACGCCCTTGCCCGGGCTTGCGATCCTGCGCGAGACCCGGCCGACGCCATTGCACTACGCCATCTGCAGGCCGCTGGTGGCGCTGGTGCTGCAGGGCAGGAAGCAGGTCACGATGGGCAGCAGCAGCTACGACTTCGGTGCCGGTGAGTCCCTGCTGGTCACCGCGGAAGTGCCCACGGTCAGCCAGATCACCCATGCCTCGCTCGCCGCGCCCTACTACGCCTGCGTAGTGGAGCTGGATCCGGCCACGATCGCATCGCTGGTGGCCGAGATGGGAACGCTCCCTTTCGCGATGGGATCGCCGGTACGCGTCGATCCGACCGAGGCGGAAGTCGCCGACACCGCGGACAGGCTCATCCGCCTGCTGGATCGCCCCGCGTCGGTCCACGTGCTGGGGCCGCAGTTGCTGCGCGAGCTGCACTACTGGCTGCTGTCGGGGCGGCACGGCGGCGCGATGCGTGCGCTGGGCGTCACCGACAGCCATGCCCGGCGGGTGGGCCGCGCGGTGGCCAGGATCCGCGCGGACTTCGCCAAGCCGTTGCGCGTGGAGCAACTGGCGGAGGCGGCGGGAATGAGCCTGTCGACGTTCCATGTGCACTTCCGCGCGATCACCTCGCTGACCCCGCTGCAGTTCCAGAAGCAGCTGCGCCTGATCGAGGCCAGGCGCCTGCTGTTGGCGGAAGGCGCAACGATCGGCTGGGCGGCCTCGGCCGTAGGGTACGAAAGCGTTCCCCAGTTCACGCGCGAATACGGCCGCATGTTCGGCATGCCGCCGGGCAAGGACATGAAGCACACCCGGCAGCGCCTGACCTCGGCCGCGTAGCCGAGGTGCGGGTCCCGTGCCAAGCAAACGCTGCAGCGTCCGGCGCGGGCAGGACGCGAGCAGGACGCGAGCAACCAGGCGCTGGCGCATGGCCAGCGGCGACGCGCTGGCGCTACTTGCTGCTGACGTACTTCTCGCGGCGGATGTGCTGCACCGGCAGGCCGGCTTCCTTCAGCGCGTCGAAGCAGGCGTCGACCATGTTCGGGTTGCCGCACAGGTAGGCGACATCGCCGTCGGCCTGCGGCGCGAACTCGCCCAGGAACTGCTGCACGTAGCCGTGGCGCACGTCGGCATGCGGCGCCTCCGGCAGCTCGCGCGAGAAGCACGGCACGAAGCGGAAGCCCGGGTGCGCGTCGGCGAAGGCGCGGAACTCGTCGCCGTACAGCAACTCGGCCGGCGTGCGCGCGCCCAGCAGCAGCACCACTTCCACGCCGCGCTCGGCCATCGCTGCTTCCAGCAGCGGCAACATCGAGCGGTACGGGGTGACGCCGGTGCCGGTGGCGATCAGCAGGTAGCGGCGGTTGCTGTCGCCCTGGTTCAGGCAGAAGCGGCCGTACGGACCGCTGGCGCAAACCTGCCCGCCGATCTCCAGCCCTTCGAACAATGCCGTGGCCGCGCCGCCGGCGACGAAGCTGACCGCGATCTCGACCGTCGCATCGGCCGGCTGCGACGGGTCGTGGCGGGTGGCAAGCGAATAGCTGCGCTTGGTCGCGGTGCCGTCGGCGTAGTGGAAGTGCACCTGCACGAACTGGCCGGGCACGAACGGCAGCGGTTGGCCGTCGTCGCGGACGAAGCGGTAGTGGCCGACGGCCGGGGCCAGCATGTGGCGGTCGACCAGTTTCAACGGGAATTGGGCAGGCACGCGGATGCAACAGTCTATGGCCGGGGCCGAGCCCACGAGGTCTCCTATAATAGCGGCTGCATTTCTTCAGCGCCGTCTACAGGGCGCGAAAGGGTCCGCCTTGAATATCGCCTCCCCGCTCTCCCCCTCCGCGACGGTGCCCGCGCTGCGCGTGCGCGAGCTGCGCAAGACCTACGACAACGGCGTGCAGGCGCTGCACGGCGTATCGCTGGACGTGCTGCCCGGCGATTTCTTCGCCCTGCTCGGCCCCAACGGCGCCGGCAAATCCACCCTGATCGGCATCATCAGCTCGCTGGTCAACCTCAGCGCCGGCCAGGTCGAGGTGTTCGGCACCGACCTGAGCACCCAGCGCAGCGCGGCGATGCGCCTGCTCGGCCTGGTCCCGCAGGAGATCAACTTCAACCTGTTCGAGAAGCCCTTCGACATCCTGGTCAACTACGCCGGGTTCTACGGCATGCCGCGCGCGCAGGCCGAGCGCCAGGCCGAAGTGGAGCTCAAGCGCGCGCACCTGTGGGAAAAGGCGCAGGTGATGAGCCGCACCCTGTCCGGCGGCATGAAGCGGCGGCTGATGATCGCCCGCGCGATGATGACCCAACCGCGCCTGCTGATCCTGGACGAACCCACCGCCGGCGTGGACATCGAGATCCGCCGCGACATGTGGCGCGTGCTGCGCGAGATCAACGCCGCCGGCACCACCATCATCCTGACCACGCACTACCTGGAGGAAGCGGAGAGCCTGTGCCGCAACTTGGCGATCATCGACCGCGGCCGCATCGTCGAACAGGGACCGATGCGCGAATTGCTGGCCAAGCTCGACGTGGAAGGCTTCCTGCTCGACATCGACGGCGAACTGCCGGCGCAGCTGCCGGCGATCGAGGGCACCACCCTGCTCGCGCAGGACGCGCATACGCTGGACCTGGACATGCCGCGGGCGATGGACCTCAACCGCGTGTTCGCCGCGCTCGGCGCCGCCGGCATCCGCGTGCGCTCGATGCGCACCAAGAGCAACCGCCTGGAGGAGTTGTTCGTGCGCCTCACCGGCGACAACCGGGACGGCGCCAGCGGCCCGGCCTCGGCGCCAGACTCGCCGAAGCAGCCGCCCGCCGCCGCCTGACCCCTCTTTCGCTGGACGCCAATGAACACCACCGCCAAACCGCAATCCCTCCTCCCCGAGACCACGCCAACCCAGCGCAACTGGGTCGCGCTGGGCACCGTGGTACGCCGCGAGGTCAAGCGCATCCTGCGCATCTGGGGCCAGACCCTGGTGCCGCCGGCGATCACCATGACCCTGTACTTCCTGATCTTCGGCGGGCTGATCGGCTCGCGCGTGGGCGACATGGGCGGCTACAGCTACATGCAGTTCATCGTTCCCGGCCTGGTGATGATGAGCGTGATCCAGAACAGCTACGGCAACATCAGCTCCAGTTTCTTCGGCGCCAAGTTCGGCCGCCATGTCGAGGAACTGCTGGTCAGCCCGATGCCGAACTGGGTGATCCTGTGGGGCTACGTCGCTGGCGCCGTGCTGCGCGGGCTGATGGTCGGCGTGCTGGTGCTGATCATCGCCATGTTCTTCACCCCGGTGCGCATCCCGCACCCGCTGGTGACCCTGACCACGGTGCTGCTGGGCGCGACGATCTTCTCGCTGGCCGGCTTCATCAACGCCGTGTACGCGAAGAAGTTCGACGACGTGGCGATCGTGCCGACCTTCATCCTGACCCCGCTGACCTACCTGGGCGGCGTGTTCTATTCGGTGAAGCTGCTGCCCGGCTGGGCCGAGGCCGCCACCCACGCCAACCCGATCTTCTACATGGTCAACGCCTTCCGCTACGGCCTGCTCGGCAGCAGCGACGTTCCGGTATGGGTGGCCTACGCGCTGATGCTGGGCTTCGTCGCGGTGCTCAGCGCGCTGGCACTGTGGCTGCTCAAGCGTGGAGTGGGATTGCGCAGTTGAGCGCGCGCCGCGCCATCGGGCCGCTGTCATTGTGGCTGCTGTGCAGCGCCGCCGCGGTGCCTGCTACCGCGCCCGCCGCCGGCCAGGATCCGGCCGCGCCGGGTGCCGAGACGCTGTACCGGCTGGGCGAGGCCGACGGCACGCAGCTGGCCCAGGCCCGTTACTGCGACCTGCCGCCCGCCGAGATGTCCCGCCTTGCCGACGCGCTGCAGCAGGCCGCGCGCGAGCGCGCGCTGGCCGCGAACGTGACCTTCGATGCGGCCGCCCACGACGCTGCGATGCGCGCCGGCTTCGACGATTTCCGCAAGCTGATGGCCGCCGTCGAGGCGCAAGGCAGCGCCCAGGACTTGGCGCAACGCCAGGCGCACTACCGCGAGCAGTGCGCCGAGGTACGCGCCGGGATCGAGAGCCTGATCGGCCCGCTGGCCAAGCAGGACACCAAGGGCTAGCGGCCCGGTTGGCGGATTCCACATCGCCGGAGGGCACCACCAGACGCGCACCCCGATCCTCGGCGCCGTCGCGACCAGGGAGCATTCGTCGGTGAAGCTGCTGCCCGGCTGGGCCGAGGCCGCCACCCTGGCCAACCCGATCTTCTACATGGCCAATGCCTTCCGCTATGGCCTGCTCGGCAGCGGCGACGTGTCGATATGAGTGGCCTACGCGCTGATGCTGGGCTTCCTCGCGGTGATCAGCGCACTGGCGTTGTGGCTGCTGCGGCGTGGCGTGAGTGGGGTTGCGTAGCTAATTGCACGCTGCCCTGGCGCGCCCAGCTTGCGCGCGTCAGGCTGCAAGAACCGATACCAAGCATCGCAGCAGCACGTCGACCGGGCGTTGAAACCGGGTTATGCCCAGGACAAGGACATCGTCGACGCCGGCAATACCTTCGGCGTCTGCGAAGCCATGCAGCCGTAGATCGATGCCTTGGTCGCCGTCGCCACGCCGGCTGGCACTTGGCGACCGATGGCGGTCAGCCCACGCAGCGAAGCCCTGGTGCCCTGCCTGCGCAGATTCTGTCGCCGGCCATTCTCGACACGCTCGCGATCCTCGCCGAACCCTTAAGAGGTGAAAGCAATGGGACCAGCGTCAGTCATCGCAGGCTCTCGCCATACCGTCGTCTCCACCACATGGCGACGCGTCTTGCGCATCCCTATTCCGGCGTTCGACTCCAGCAGTGCGCCGGGGAACAGTAAAGGGATCCCCTATTCATCTAGGTATTCCAAGGGTATGGCCGCGCCGAGTCAAGAATTCGCCGCGCACCGCCTTGGCCGAGCTGGCATTCCGAAATCAGCACAGAGTGAATCGATTCATGGAACGTTGTGCCTGAAGTTTGACTCAATTACGGGATAAACATTCCATTTTTGCCCAAGACATTAACGGTAGTTTTCTTGAACCGGCAATATTTTGACTATAAAGTGGCCACGTCCGAGATACATTTGCCATCAGATGTCAAATGCGGGCCAAGGATAAGTTTCATATCTGCGCATGTTTTCACTTATGCAACCCACACGCCTACACGCAACCGCGCGGACGTAAGTGTGCTGCCGGTCCAGTGGGCGCCAGAGCCAAGGAGAGGATTCAATGAAGAACCAACGCAGGCACATTCGTTTCGGCCGCAAGCAGCTCGGCCAGGGCATGACCGAGTACATCATCATCGTGGCCCTGATCGCGATCGCCGCCATCGGCGTGTTTACCTTCTTCGGCGGCACCGTCCGCAGCCAGGTCGCCGGCATGGCGCAGGAGCTGTCGGGCAAGCAGGACGCTAGCCAGATGATCAACCGCGCCGGTACCAACGCCGGCAAGGCGCAGAGCCAGGCCGATAAGGACAAGGGCATGGCCGCGTACAACGGCAACAAGTAAGGCCTTCGCCACCATCTGCCCAGCAGGGCAGATGGTGGCCTGTCGTTGTCACCGCCGTGGGCACGCCTCGGCGTTTTTTTGATCAGCACCTTTATAAATGGACCCAGCCGAGCTGAACGCATCCATGGCGTTCTTAGCGAAGCGTTTTTCCGGAAGGACACCAGATGGGGATCATCGCAGCCGCCGATCCGTCTACAAGGAATGTCGCGCCACGGCTGGGACGCGTCCGCCCCGACATGTCGGGGCAGTCGATGCCCATGGTGCTGGCGTTCCTGATGGTGCTGTGCGTTGGCCTGTTGGTGACCTTCAACACCGGACAGGTCGTCGGCAAGAAAGTGGAAATCACCAATGCCGCCGATGCCGCGGCTTACAGCATCGCGGTCGAGCAGGCGCGCGCGCGCAACTTCGCCGCTTACTTGAACCGCGGACGCGTCGCCAACGAAGTGGCGATCGCGCAAACGGTCAGCCTGAATTCGTGGCTGACGATGGTGCACTCCACCTCCGTGCATTTCGGAGAATTCACCAAGGTCGCCGAGACCTTGTTGTTCTGGGTGCCTGGCCTGGGCGAAGTGCTGATCGCGCTCGATCGCGCCATGACTGCGATCAACAAGGCGCTCAAGGTCTTTCGGCAAGGTTTCATGCAGGTGGCGAACGGCGAAATCCGAGTGCTGGACCAGGTGCTGGACCACCCCTATGCGCTTGCGGCGGATGCCGCGGTCGGGACGCTCGCATCGGAAGCCAACGTCTTCCTCCTTGCCAACAAGGTGGTCAAGGACAACGCACCAGATGCGGAACTGACCCTGGTCGGCAAGGGCGTGTTAGCCAAGAACGTGGTCTCGGCGGGCAACCAGCTGGAACGCTACAGCCCCGGCCAGCGCAAAGGCCTGACCAGCACCAACCCGGGCGGCGAACGCTACCGCAACGTGGTCATGGCATCGCGCGACACGTTTACGCGCGCGCGCGACGGCACCGCATTCGGGGTGTTCAACAACAACGGCGGCACGGACATGGTCGAATACGATCGCTGGTCGGCCGTGGATGCGTTCCAATTCAAGCTTCCTCTTCCCTGGCCGCTGGACGACGTCAAGATTCCGCTGGGCTGGGGCGGCACCCAAGCCGTCGATGGCCGCAAGCCGAATTTCTTCGGGGGAATGAGCAATGGGCGTGGATGGAAATCGCCCTACGACAACAGGACCTACAAGGCCTACAACGGCACCAAGCGCAGCGATATCGCCGGCCGGTTCATCGAAGGCGACCCTGCCGTGATCGAGGATTTCAAGCGCGACAAAGCATTTTTCAATGGCTACCGCTACGGTATCAGCCCGCAGTATCACGACGTCAAGAGCACCTATTCGCAAACTCCCGACGGCGCCAATGCCGGGCCAATCTATACGGTCGAGGTGGGCACCAAGATAGAAAAGGCGCGCACCAGTTCCACGCTCAAGATCGGGCGTGGCCGCATGGAACTGAAGGACGAGGCGCGCGGAAACCAGTTGCGGGCGATGGCCAGCGCGCAGGTCTATTTCAACCGCCCCCATGAGCTCGCCGCCTTCCGGCGTTCGGTTTGGGGCAAGGGCGACGGAAAATTCGAAAAAGGCAGTTTGTTCAGTCCGTATTGGCAGGCCCGCCTGGTGCAGACACCAGCGGCGGACCGTACTCTTTTGGTGGCCGCTCCATGATGTTCTTCGAAAAAAGATCCCGCGCCCTCGCCGCAGGCTGCGTGGCCTTGCTTGCCTTCACCGGCGGCTGCCATTCGCGCGATGCAGCCGAAGGCGACTTGGAGGCCTCGGCTTCCGATGGCGGTGCCAAATCGCTGCCCGCGCTGCATGTCGTTCTGGCATGGGAATCGCGCGTGGGCGGCGAGAACATGGAGCGCAAGAACTATCGCGCCAAGCTGGACGCCTGCAGCGGCTCCGGCATGCCGACGCGCGCGCTCTCGCCGCAGGAAGAAGCCAAGCTGGGCACCGGCGAAGTCGAAATCATGATCGACGCGCGACGCCAGTTCGCGCACCAGGTCAGCTGGACGCTCGGCGCCGATGGCGAAGACGGGCGAAGCGCATGCCTGGCCAAGCTCGAGCAACACGAAGACCACGACGCGATCGAAGACGCGACCGGCATGTACGAAGCGATCGACAGCGGCGCACGTACCCAGGAGCGCCAGGACGTACAGGGCACCGGTTGGAAGCTCATGGGCGACGGCCAGATCAAGGGCCAGCCCTGCACCCGGTGGCAGAACGGGCAGCAGGAAGTGTGCATGTGGTCCGGCGGCATGAAGTGGGGATTCGCCGAGGCGCCGGCCGACGCGGCGGGCTGCACGGTGGACAGCGCGGGCAACTACCTGAATTCCATCCCGCTGGAAGCCAAGCCGCTGCAAGGCGGGAATGGCTGCCTGCTGCAGGTCAAGTCGTTCAGCCTCGGCAAGGGACTGCTTCCCGAGGACCCCGCCGGCGAGGTAGCAGGCAAGGAGCAGGCAGGATGAAAACGATGTCCATTGCGTCGCCACGCCGCATGCGCGGGCAAGGCATGGTGGAACTAGCCGTGTGTGCCGCTGTGCTGGTCCCGCTCTTTCTGCTGATCCCGGTCGTGGCCAAGCTCGGGCACGGCAAGCAGATGGCGATGCAGGCCGCACGCAATGCGGCCTGGGAAGCCACGGTAGCCAACAACTACCAGCCGCCGACCCGAGGCGCACTGCAGAGCAAAGCGCTCGATCGCAACTTCGCCGATGCCGATGCGCCGATCAGGTCGGCGACGTCCGGCAGCAGCAGCGGTGCGTTCGGCGACCAGATGCTCAATACGTTTTCGAACAAGAAGTTGCTGGAGAAGAACGACCTGTCGGTCACGCGGACCGCCAACGCCAATTCACCTGGCTACGTCGACGAAGCGGCGACGCTGTTGCCGAAGAACTATTTCGACAACGCCTTCCCGCCCAATCGAAAGGGCTACGTCACCGCGGAAGTGTCGCTGAACTACCGCGACCTGAAGACCGCCGATGGCCGGCCGGCGCATTTCCTGGAGCCGCTGGACAACCTCAACCTGGTCGACAAGCGCCACCAGACCCTGCTGGCGGATGCCTGGAACGCGTCCGGCCCACGCAGCGGACCGCGCAGCGTGGTCAGCACCGTAAAGCCCTTGGCGCCGCTGTCGTATTTCGAAGGGCTGGATGGCATCTTCGACACCCTGAAGGTGCTGGAGCCGATCATGCCGATGGTCGGATCGCTCGGCGACCTGGAAATCGGCACGATCGAGCCGGATGTCGTCCCCGCGGACAAGCTGGCCAATTACCCGGCCAAGCAATGAGCGGGCGACCTTCCAGCCGCCTGCTCGCGCAGATGGTGGGCCCGGTCCTGTTCGGGCTCGCCACACAGCATGCACGCGCGGCGGATTGGCCGGATGTGCCTGTGCCCGAACAGGCCTCGGGCGAGATCGTGTCCGACCACATGATCTACAACGGCATTTCGATGCGCGCCAGCCGCTTCACCGTGGCCGCGCCGCCAGGCCAGGTGGAACAGTTCTATCGACAGGAATGGGGCAAGGGCGTGGTGGCCACTCCCGTGGGCAACAAGACCGTGCTCGGCCACATGGAGGCAGGCGGTTACTACGTCACCGTCGAACTGAGCGGAGATGCCACCAGCACGCGCGGCCAGATCGGCGTGATGCAGCTCCCGAAGAACGACCTGCCGGCGGACGGCGTCGGCAAGGGCTTCGGACGGCTGCCGGATACACAGGTCGCCGAAGACATCGTCTACATGGACACGCCGCGCCATGTCAGAACCCTGAGCATGCTCAACCGCTATACGCCGCTGCAGAACCAGCAGTACTACACGCGCCACTTCGCAGCGCAAGGTTACGTGCGGGACAGCTCCTCGTCCGCCTGCGCGGCGACGAGCCCGCATTGCGTCGGCCGTTTCATCCGCCAGGAAGAACGCGTCACGGTGACCTCCAGCCGCGGCAAGACCGGTACCGTGGTCGTGGCGGTGGTCGAATGATCCGCTCCGGCATGCCCTGCAAGCGCACCCAACGCGGTCAATCCACGATCGAGTACACCGTGGTGGTGATGGCGCTGGTGATCGTGCTGATCGCCAATCCGAACGTGATCACCGACGTGGTCACCGCCCTGAAAGACCTTTATGCCGCCTTTGTCTACGCCATCTCGGCGTCCGACATCCTGGTGGGTTGACCTCCATTCCCTCGCCACGGCCTGCCTCGACGGCAACTCTTCATGCAGAAACCAAAACTCAGCAAGAACATCCTGTTCATCATCATCGCCGTGGTGATGGCGGCCTTCGCCGCCTTCATCGCGGTGAGCTACATCCGCACCACCGTCGCCGAGCGCACCCAGGACACGCGGCCGATGGTCGAGGTGGCCGTGCCGGTGAACGACCTGCCGCAGGGCGCGATCCTGCAAGGCAGCGATCTGGCATCGCGGCCGATCCCGGCCGAATTCGCGCCTGCGGATGCGGTCACGCCGGACAACCACGGCCAGTACGAAGGGCGGATGCTGCGTGCTCCGGCCCGTGGCGGCGCGCCACTGAGCGCCAGTGCGCTGGTGCCCTTGTACGAACAGTTTTCCCGGCTGATTCCCAAGGGCAAGGTCGCCTACACGATGAGCGTGGACGAGAACAACTCGATCTCCGGCATGATCGCCCCGGGCGACCTCATCGATATCTTCTTCGTGAAGGATGCCTCCACCAGCGGCGCGCCCGGTTCGGGCAGCGGCGCCCAGGTGTTTCCGCTGCTGCAGAAGGTCAAGGTCCTGGCGGCCGGCAGCCGGATCGGCGATGCGCCCACGCCAAAGGAGGGAGAGGAGTCGAACGAATCGGCGGGATTCTCCAGCGTCACCCTGGAACTCGACCAGTACCAGGCCAAGCAGTTGGCCATGGCCTCGAAGGTGGGCGCGGTCCGTGTGCTGCTGCGCGAACTTCAGGACACCTCGCCCGGCGCGGCGACAGGCATGAGCGAGAGTCAATTACTGCGATCGCTGGGATCGGGCGATCCGGAAAGCACCGGCACCGGAAGCAGCCGCGTTGAGTTCATCATTGGCGGAAAGGGTTGAGCATGAGGCAAGCAACAGGACGTAGCAGAAGCAAGGCAGGCAGGTCGGCGGCGTGGCTGGCTGGCATCCTGTTGGCGGGTATTGGAGGCATCAACGCGTCGGCCCAACAGGCCGCCATACCGGCCGCGGCGAAGACTGCGGCGAACACCGCGGCGCATCCTGCAGCGGCGCCCGCCGCCGCCGGCACGCCGTCCGACGAGGCCGCGGCCGAGCAGGCGCGGCTGATCGCGCAAGGTCGTCAGGTCGACCAGTTCAAGCGTGCGGCCGAATCGCAGATCCAGGAATTGGGAGCGGGTACCGCCTCAGGCGGCGTCGCCCTGGCGGGCGACAAGAAGCCGTCGGTGGCACCACCGCTGCAGCCTGCCCAGACCGTCTATGCGGGCGAGGCCGTGGTTCGGCGCGTGCACGGCGCGCTGCGCCGCATCGCGGTCGGCGATGGCGAGGTGCTCAGCGTGTTTTCGGTCGGCAAGTCCGAACTGGTCATGATCGGCACCAAGCCCGGCGACACCAACGTGCATCTGTGGATGGCGGACGGCAGCCAGCGCGATGTCAGCGTGACGGTGACGGGTGGCAAGTCGGAAGGCGTGGCCGACACCGTACGCGAGTTGCTGGGCAATACGCCTGGCGTCACCGTGAGGGCGATCGGCTCCAACGTCGTCATCTCCGGTAACGACATCGATGCGGCCACGACCGCAAAGATCCAGGCATTGCAGAAGCTGTATCCGCAGGTCCTGAACTTTGCCGGCGCCGATCCGGTCGGCATGCGGCCGATGATCCAGATGGACGTTTCCATCATGGAGTTCAACAAGAACGCGGTGGAAGACCTGGGTATCCGTTGGGACACCACGATCGACGGTCCGATCGGCGGATTGATCCGCGATGTCACCACGAACGGCTTCTTTCGCGTGCTTCCCGAGAACAACCAGACCTTCCAGGACGTCAAGGACACGTTGCCGACCAGGCTGCCCGGACCGCAGGGCTACTTCGGCATCGCGACCACCATCGGGTCGCAGATCAACCTGCTGATGAGCCGCGGCAAGGCGTGGGTGCTGGCCCAGCCCAAGCTCAGCGCCAAGAGCGGCAGCAGCGCCTCGTTCCTGGTCGGCGGCGAGGTGCCGATCGTGGTGCCGTCGGTGCTCGGGCAGACCCAGATCGAATACAAGGAATACGGCATCCGTCTCAACATCAACCCGACGGTCAATTCCTCCAATCAGGTGAACACCTCGATCATGGCGGAAGTCAGCAGGATCGACCCTTCGGTGTCGGTGCAGGGCGTGCCCGGCTTCCTGACCCGTCGCGCCGAGACCGAAATCAACGTCAACGCCGGCCAGACCATCGTCATCTCAGGCCTGCTCGATCGCGAGGCCTCCAAGGCCGTGGACAAGCTGCCGATCCTCGGCGACATCCCGATCCTGGGCAAGCTGTTCCGCTCCGACGGGTTCCGCGGCAACAAGACCGAGCTGGTGATCTTCGTGACCCCGCGCATCGTCAGCCCGACCTCGCCGGAGAACCTGCAGGACCTGCAACGCGGCGATGCGATCGAAAAGGGCTTGCAGGACGAGATCAGCCCCAGGCAGGACAAGTTGATCAAGTAATCCACCCTACGTAGTGCGGAAGGTTCATCGTCATGTTCACAGTGCTGATCAATACGCCGGGCCGCGATACTCGCCAGGTCAAATGCATGCATCGGGAGTGCGGCATCGGCCGCGGCGATGCCAACCTGGTGATGCTCCAAGGCTGGAATATCGCCGGCAAGCACGCCACGCTGCTGCGCGAAGACGAGGGCGTTTTCATCCTGCCATTGGGCGGGCGCGAGCCGATCACGCTCAACGGCAAGGTTGTCCTGGCCAAGCAAGGCCCGATCGACGGCAAGGACGAGATCCGCATCGGGCACTACATGCTCAAGGTGAGTGGCGACGACGCGCGGATCGCCAAGCACACGCCGGCGGCCAACGATGGCGTCGCCGCGCGCGCGGCCGAACCTGCAACGGCGCCGGCCGATGCGGCAGCCGCAACGCCGGCTTCCACCGACATGGTGCTGGCCGGCCCGCCGCCGCCGGACATCGCCACCTGGCGCACCAAACTGCACATGGCGCTGGTCCGGCAAATGGATCTGCGCCGGATGGATGTGCGCAGCATGGACGACGGCGCACTCCGCGACAGCACCATCAACCTGATCGACGACATCCTCGCGCGCGAGTTTGCCGACCTGCCCTCGGACATCAACCCGCGCCGCCTGGCCAAACAGGTACTGGACGAAGCCATCGGTCTGGGTCCGCTGGAAGATCTGATCGAGGATCCGACCGTCACCGAAATCATGGTCAATGCCCACGACGATATCTTCATCGAGCGGGCCGGGCGCATCCAGAAATCGGAGGTGGTGTTCTCCAACGAACGCGCCTGCCTGGCGGCGATCGAACGGATCGTCACCCCGCTGGGCCGGCGCATCGACGAAAGCTCGCCGCTGGTCGATGCGCGCCTGAAGGACGGCTCGCGCGTGAACGCGGTGATCCCGCCGGTGGCCCTGCGCGGGCCGAGCATCAGCATCCGTAAGTTCGCCACGCGCCGCCTGATGGGCGAAGACTTGTTGAAATACGGCTCCTTGAACCAGCCGATGCTGGACTTCCTGATCATGGCGGTGCGCGAGCGCCGCAACATCGTGGTGTCCGGCGGCACCGGCTCGGGCAAGACCACGCTGCTGAACATCCTGTCGAACTTCATCCCCGATGGCGACCGCGTGGTGACCATCGAGGACGCGGCCGAACTGAAGCTCGTGCAGCCGAACCTGGTCGCATTGGAGGCCCGCCCTGCGAACATGGAGGGCAAGGGCCAGATCACCATCCGCGATCTGGTCAAGAACGCGCTACGCATGCGCCCGGATCGGATCGTGGTCGGCGAGTGCCGCGGAGGCGAGAGCCTGGACATGCTGCAGGCCATGAATACCGGCCACGAGGGTTCGTTGACCACCGCGCACGCCAACAACCCGCGCGAAACGCTGTCGCGCCTGGAAGTGATGGTGATGATGGCCGGCATGGAACTGCCGATGACGGTCGTGCGCGAGCAGATCGCCTCGGCGGTCAACCTCATCGTGCACCAGCGCCGCTACCCCTGCGGGTCGCGCAAGGTCAGCCACATCACCGAAATCACCGGCATCGAAAGCGGCACCATCCAGATGCAGGACCTGTTCCTGTTCAAGCCGACCACCTACCACGGGCCGGACGGCAAGGTCGCCGGCAACTTCGTGGCGACCGGCGCGGTGCCCGAATTCTACGAAGAGCTGGCCGAGCGTGGCGTGTCGGTGGATTTGGATATTTTCCGCAGCCAGGGAAGTACGCGCTGATGGCCCTGTGGTTGATCGCCTTGCTGGTGTTCGGCGGCGCATTGGTCGGCGTTCTGCTGGTTGCGCGTTCCGGCGAGCGGTTCATGCAGCGCTACCGCGAGAGTTTCATGGACCAGGCGCGCATGAACCTGGCGGACATGTTCCTGTTCATGGACCCGGCGCAGGTCTACATGATCAGCGCCGTGGTGATGGTGATCATCCCGCTGCTCATCTGGATGCTGACCGGCAGCCTGGTCATCGCGGTGCTGATCGGCGTCTTCCTGATCTTCGCGCCCCGCAAGATCTATGCGTATCTGCGCCGGCGCCGGCTGGAAAAGATCCAGGAACAACTCCCCGACGCGCTGCAGATGCTGTCCAGCAGCCTGCGTGCCGGCGTGGGTTTCGCGCCGGCGATGGAAGTGCTGGTGCACGATGGGCAGCCGCCGTTGGCGCAGGAATTGGCGCTGGTGCTGCGCGAACAGCACATGGGCGTGCGCGCCGAAGAAGCGATGGAAAATTTCAGCAAGCGCGTGCCGATCACCGATGCCGAACTGTTCGTCTCGGCGGTGAACATCTCGCGCGAGGTGGGCGGCAACCTGGCCGAAACCCTGGCGACGCTGGCCGAAACGCTGCGTCGGCGCCTGACCATGGAAAAGAAGGTCAAGTCCCTGACCGCGCAGGGCCGCTTGCAGGGCATCGTCATGGCGATGCTGCCGGTGTTCCTGATCGGCTATCTCAGCCTGATGTACAGCGAAACCATGCAGCCCATGTTCCACAGCTGGCACGGATGGGTGGTGATCACCATCTGCCTGGTCATGGAATACCTGGGCTATCGTCTCTGCAAGAAGATCATGACGATCGACGTATGACCTGGATGCTCGCCCTCGTCGCTCTTCTGGCCGCCGGCGCCGTCGCGCTGGTGATCATCGGCACGCGCGGGGTGATCCGCGAAGTCGAGCTGGAGGATCGTACCTACTACGACCCGCTGCCACGGTTGATGCAGTTGATGTGGCCGCTGGTGACGGTGCTGACGCGCCGCATCGCGCCGCACCTCAGCGTCACCCAGCTCGAGCAGACCCATCGCCAGCTGCAGGCCGCCGGGCAGGACTTCACCCTGACCCCGGAAGAATTCTACGGCCTGCGCATGGCCAGCGCGATCGTGGTGACCGCGGTATTCCTGCTGTGCACGGCGATGCTCGGCAAGCTCGCGATCGGGGCGGGGCTGATGTGCCTGTTCTTCGGGGGCGTGCTGGGCTGGCTCTACCCCGCGCTGTGGCTGGGCGAACGCCGCAAGGCGCGGCAGAAGGCGGTGGTGCGCGACCTGCCGGTCTACCTGGATTTCATCACCATGTCGGTGGAAGCCGGCTTGAATGTGACCGGCGGCATCGAGCAGGCCGTGGCCAAGGGGCCGGCCGGCGCGCTGTCGCAGGAGTTCTCGCGCATGCTCCGCGATCTGCGCGCCGGGCTTCCCAGGGCAGAAGCGCTGCGGCGCATGGCAGAACGCATGGACATCGGCCAAATCACCAGCTTCACCAGCGCGCTGATCCAGGCCGACAAGGTCGGCGCCAACTTGAGCGACACCCTGCGCGCGCAGGCCAACCAACGCCGCGAAGAGCGCTTCCTGCGCGCGGAGAAGCTGGCGCTGGAGGCGCCGGTGAAGATGATGCTGCCGCTGGTGATGTTCTTCTTCCCGCTGATCTTCCTGTTCCTGGGCTACTTCATCTACTTGAAGATGTTGCAGGAGGGAATCCTGTGAAGCGCGGACTCATCGAACGCAGCCGGGGCGCGTCCATCCCGCACGTGTGGTCCGCCGACACCTGGTGGTCGCGGATGCGCGGCTTGCTGGCGCGGCCGGCCCTGGCTGAGGACGGATCGGAAGCCCTGTTGATCCGGCCATGCGCCAGCGTGCACACCATCGGCATGGCCTACCCGTTGGACCTGGTGTTTCTCGCGCGCGACGACGTCGTCCTGGAATGGCGCCAGAACGTCAGGCCGTACCGGGCCGCGGCCTGCCGTCGCGCCGTGGCCACCATCGAATTCCATGGCGGCGCGCTGGACCGCCTGCAACCGCAGCAGGGCGAACAGTGGCGCTGGCGCGCCGCAGCGGTCGCGCCGCCGCCCGACACTGGAGCATGGCCATGAAGACACGCATGCGGGAATTTCGCGGCCGGCACTCGATGCGCGGCCAATCCATGGTGGAACTGGTGATCATCACCCCGGTCCTGCTGTTCCTGTTGCTCTCCGTCATCCAGGCGGTGCTGGTGTACCGGATGAAATCGACGCTCGACTATGCCGCGCTGATGACGGCGCGGGCGGGTGCGGTGAGCGGCGTGGACCGGCAGGAAATGCGCAAGGCCCTGGCCAAAGGCATGCTGCCCCTGTATGTGCACGAAACCGGGCAGGCCGCAATGGAGGTCGCATATTGGACAAAAGCACTGCCCGACCTAACAGTGCACGGCCATATCACCGTGATCAACCCGACGCGTGCGGCATGGGGCAACTTCAAGGAGCGGCAGTACAACGGCCAGTACGCCCTGCCCAACGATACGCTCGCCTACCGCAGCACCACGGTCGGCAGCAGCGGCGTGAATGTCCAGGACGCCAACATCCTCAAGATCAAGGTCGTCTACGACGCACCGCTTGTGGTGCCGTTCGTGGGCTGGGTGCTCGGCGGGCGATCGCAGTATCTGAAGCCAGGTACGTTCGAATCATCGCCGCTGCAGACATTCACCGGGCGCTTGCCCATCGAGAGCTACGCCATCGTGCGGATGCAATCGCCCATCTACAAGCAGGGCAACCTGGACAAGTGATGCGTCGACGCTCGTTGCTGGCCGGCGCGCTGGCGCTCTCCCTTGCGCTCGCGGGAACGGCCCTCGCCCAGGAACTGCCATTCTCCGGCGTGGCCGAGGTGACGACCAACCAACTGAGCGGGCTGAGCCGGATCCGCCCCAAAGACGCGCCGCAGCCGGTGACGCTGTATTTCCGCGACGATGCGCTGCGCGTGCAGTTCAAGGATGCAAGCGGCACGCCGTACGCGCTGATCCTCACCAAGGACGCGAGCATCGGGTGGATCGTGGGCCAGCAGGGCGATGGCATGCCGGTGCCCGGCATGCGCTGGCCGCTGCGCTTCGACCCGGAACAGCCCTGCGCAGGTCTGGGCATGTTCGCAGACTGCCAACGTGTCGACACCGGCGTCCATGCCGGTCGGCCGGCGGTGCAGTGGCGATACCGGCTGTCCAATGCGAGCGGCCCCGGCATGACCCGGCAGGGAACGATGTGGCTGGATCGCGACACCGGCCTGGTGCTTGCGTATCGCGGCAAGACCGGTCTGCAACAGCAGCAGCAATGGGACATCCAGCGCGTGGAATACCGCCCGCAACCCGATGCGCTGTTCCAGCCCCCCGAACCGGCCCACTAGTCACGGGCGCTGGCAGCCCGCGCCGCGCGCCGTTTCGCGTCGCCGATTGGTCGGTGTTCATCGTGGCGCAGGAAGATCGGCCGGGTTCGCGGCTACACTGTTTTTTCGTCCCCCGGCAAAGGAGTACCTCTGTGAAAAAGGCAGTAGCGGCGACGTTGGTTGTAGCGATCACCCTGGGTCTTGGCGCCTGCAAGAAGCAGGAGCACGCCGCGCAAGGCGACGAGCATGCCGCCGCGTCCGCGGCCGCGGACGGCAGTCCGCAGGCGTCGCAACCTCAACAGGAAGCAACCGCCAAGGGCTTCGATGCGTCCAGCCTGCCGGTGTCGAGCGTACCGCTGGGCGCGTTCCCGTATATCGCGCTTCCCAACGGCTATGTCACCGGAAGCACGCCGGATGTCGCCGATTTCGACCAGGTGCCGTTCTGGACAGGCGATCGCCTGGAAACCGTGGAGGGCAAGGTATGGTCCGCGCACATCGATGCCGCGCAGGGCAAGACCTTCTCGGACGTGGAACTGGAACGCAACATCGAAGCGGTGGTCGCGTCGCTGGGCGGCAAGAAGATCTTCGACGGCAAGATTCCGGAACAAGCCGGGCAGAAGATCAAGGAATGGCCGCGCGATTTCGCGGTCAAGTACAACAGCGGCCTGGGCGATGTCTGGAACAATCCCACACAGGTGTTCGTCGTGCATCGCGCCGATCGCGACATCTGGATCCACCTGTGCAGCTACCAGTTCGGCGGCGGACTGCTCATCGCCGAGACCAAGCCGCTGGAAATCACCGCCAGCCTGCTGCCGGCCAGCGAACTGAAGGCGCAGATCGACAAGACCGGCAAGGTGGCATTGCACGTCAACTTCGCAACCGACAAGACCGACATCCTGCCGGACTCGCAACCGCAGATCGAGCAGGTCGTGCAGCTGCTCAAGCAGGATGCCTCGCTGAAGTTGGCCGTAAATGGCTACACCGACAACACCGGCGACCCGGCGCACAACAAGACGTTGTCGGACGGCCGCGCCAAGGCTGTCGCCTCCGCAATTGCGGCCCAGGGCATCGATGCGACCAGATTGACGTCTGCCGGCTTTGGCGATGCCGATCCGGTAGCCGACAACGCAAACGAAGCTGGCAAGGCGCAAAACCGCAGGGTCGAACTAGTCAAGCGCTAGGACCTGTCAACAGAGCCCGCTTGGATGCCGCATCGGTAGCGGAAACCTGCACGCCTGGCTCGTCGCGGGCAGGTCCTTTCCGCGCGACGCCAGCGGGCTCTACTTACACGACACCAAGAATCCCCTAGGCGGATCGGCTGCCGCTGCGCGCCGGTCCCCGGCGAATTCATCGCCGGCCGCCCCGCCGCCGGCTGGCGTTATCAATCCGCCACGCAAGGGCCCGACGGCACCACCAGCGGCACGCTCTGGCTGGACAGCAGCGGCCTGCTGCTCGGCTATCGCGGCCGTATCGGCAGCCGCCGCGACGAACGCAGCCTGCGCGTGGACGCGGTCAGCTACGGGCCCGTGCCCGCCGAGACCTTCGCGCCCCCGGACGGCTTGCGCACGCCGCAGACGCGCGACCCGCCTCGCTGAACCGGGCCGGCGTCGCTGCTACCATCGGCGCATGCGCATCCTGATCCTCGGCGCCGGCGCGACCGGCGGCTACTTCGGCGGACGCCTGGCCCAGGCCGGCGCCGACGTCACCTTCCTGGTCCGCCCGGCACGAGCCGATCGGCTGCAGCGCGACGGCTTGCGCATCCGCAGCCCGCGCGGCGATGCCGACATCGCGGTGACCACGCTGACCGCCGACACGTTGCCGGCCGCGGCCGCCGCGCAGCCATTCGACCTTGCGATCCTCAGCTGCAAGGCCTACGACCTGGACAGCGCCCTGGACGCGCTGGCGCCGGCGATGAGCGGCGACACCGCGTTGCTGCCGATCCTCAACGGCCTGCGCCACTACCCGGTGCTGGACACGCGCTTCGGGGCCGAACGCGTGCTCGGCGGGCTGTGCTTCATCAGCGCCACGCTGGACGCGGACGGCAGCATCCAGCACCTGGGCAAGCCGGCCTCGCTGACCTTCGGCGAACGCGACGGACGCGGCGCCGACAGCGCACGCGTGCGCGACCTGGCCGCCGCCTGCACGCAGGCCGGCATCGACCATGTCGCCACGCCGCGCATCGCACAGGAACAGTGGATCAAGTACACCTTCCTGACCGCGCTGGCCGCGGCCACCTGCCTGATGCGCGCGCCGACCGGCCGCATCGTCGCCAGCGACGACGGCGTGGCGCTGCTGCATGGGCTGTATGCCGAATGCACGGCGGTCGCCGCCGCCGCAGGCGAACCGGTGCCGGAAGCGGCGCAGGCCAACGCGCTGCAGCTGCTGACCCAACCCGGCTCGCCGATGAAAGCGTCGATGCTGCGCGACCTGGAAGCCGGGCAGCAGGTGGAAGCGCAGCACATCGTCGGCGACATGCTGGCGCGCGCCCGCGCCGCCGGCCACGCCGCGCCATGGCTGATAGCCGCTTACTGCCACCTGCAGGCCTACCAGGCGGGGCTGGCGGAGCAATAGAACCGGACAGCGCGGCGTCTGCAGCGGCATGCGATTCACTGAAGCGCCGGAACCGCCGTCTCGCGCAATCTTCCCGATGTTGGATCCGGCGCAGCGTGGCGAGGCGCAATGCGCATTGTGTGTGGGAGCGGCTTAAGCGGCCACAAGCGGACCATGCGCTTGGCCGGCCGGCAAGCGTCGGGACTGAAGTCCCTCCCACAGTGTCTTCGGCCAACGATCGCCGCGCGCCACCTCTTGTGCAGCACCGGACCAGCCAGCTCACGGCGAGCTTCCCATAGCCATTGTGGCTATGGCCGCGGGACGGCGTGGGGGAACGCATTCCCGGCATCGGGACATGCGCCGCTTGCCACCATCCCGCCTCTGCGTACGCCTTCGCGCCCCGCTGACGCCCGCCGCGCCTATGCTCGCCGACCTGACCACGGCGAGCGGCGATGAAGTTCATGGAAAAACTATTCCGCGGCGGCCATTTCGTCATCATCCTGCTGTTCCTGCTGTGCGCCGCCGGCCTGGTGGCGATGGCGGTGCTGGAGCTGTGGCACGGCCTCGCCCCCGGCGGCGACCTGGTGATCCGCGACCGCTTCAACGTGGTGCTGGAGGCGATCGGGCTGCTCACCGTGGCCCTGGTGACGCTGGAACTGGGCCAGACCATCTTCGAGGAAGAGGTGCAGCGCGACGTCAAGGTCAGTGGCCCGACGCGGGTGCGCCGTTACCTGTCGCGGTTCTTCGTGGTCATCGTCATCGCCCTGGCGATCGAGACGCTGGTGTCGATCTTCGAACTGATGCACGACGACCCGGCCAAGCTGCCCTACGCCACCGCGGTCGGCCTGTGCGCGGCGCTTTTGCTGGTCGCCTGGGGCGTGTTCGTCAAGCTCAACCGCAGCGCCGAGGAACTGGAGCCGGAAGCGATGGCCGAGGCCAAGCGCGAGGACGCGCAGGTCGAATAGCGCGGATGCGCGCCATGGAAAACCGGCAGGCCATGAACCCTGTAGGAGCGGCTTCAGCCGCGACGGGGGTTACCGGCAATGCCGGTCGCGGCTGAAGCCGCTCCTACAGGATCTCGCAGCGCAAACGGCCGCGATCGACCACTGCGGCAGCAATTCGGTCCGTGCAGCACAGGCGCACATCGCCAAGCACAACGGCAATAGCCGCAGCCGCACGATGGACGCAACTCACGCGACATCAGGCAAGCGGAAGAACCCGCGCGCGGTGGCGGTGGTCGCCGCCGCGGTCGCCGCCACGTCCTCGCCGCGGTCGCGCGCCAGTTCCTCGACGATGTGTGCCAGGAACGCCGGCTCGTTGCGCCGGTCCTTCGGCAGCGGCTTGAGCGTGCGCGGCAGCAGGTACGGCGCGTCGGTCTCGATCATCAGCCGCGATGCAGGGATGTTCTTGACCAGCTCGCGCAGATGCGCGCCGCGGCGCTCGTCGCACAACCAGCCGGTGATGCCGATGTGCCAGTCGCGGTCCAGATAGTCGAACAGCTCTTCGCGGGTGCCGGTGAAGCAATGCACCACCGCCGGGCCGAGCTTGCCGTCGAACTGGCGCATCAGCGCCAGGAAATCCGCATGCGCGTCACGCTGGTGCAGGAACAGCGGCTTGCCGGTGTCGGCGGCCAGCTGCAGCTGGCGCTCGAAGGCACGGTACTGCGCCGGGCGCGGCGCGAGATCGCGGAAGTAATCCAGCCCGCACTCGCCCACCGCCACCACCTCGGCATGCGCATGCAGCGCGCGCAACTCGGTATCGCACTCGGCGGTGTACTCGAGCGCGTGGTGCGGATGCACGCCTGCGGTGGCGTAGAGGAAGCCCGGGTGCTGCTGCGCCAGCTGCAACGCCAGCGGCGAGTGCTCGCGGCTGGCGCCGGTGACCACCAGCTGCGCGACGCCGGCGTCGCGGGCGCGCTGCAGCACCGCGTCGCGGTCGCGATCGAAGGAGTCGTGGGTGAGGTTGGCGCCGATATCGATCAGAGTCATGCGGAGATGCCGAGGAAGCCGGGCAGGAAAGCCGGAGATTGTACGGGGCCGGCGCTACCGGCGAGATGGATGCGCTCTACAGCGACGCAGCCGATCCGTATCCTTGGCCGATGGCCTCTCCCGTTTTTCCGATCGATCCGCTGCTGCCGCAGATCCGCGACAGCCTCGCCGCGCATCCGCGGCTGGTGCTGGAAGCCCCGCCCGGTGCCGGCAAGACCACCCAGGTGCCGCCGGCGCTGCTGGACGCGGCGTGGCTGCAGGGCCGCCGCATCGTGATGCTGGAGCCGCGCCGGGTCGCCGCGCGCAGCGCCGCCACGTTCATGGCCCGGCAGCGCGGCGAGGCGCCGGGCGAGACCGTGGGCTACCGCATCCGCTTCGAGAACAAGGTGTCCGCGCGCACCCGCATCGAGGTGGTCACCGAGGGCATCCTGACCCGGATGATCCAGGACGACCCGATGCTCGACGGCGTCGGCGCGCTGCTGTTCGACGAATTCCACGAACGCCACCTGGCCGCCGACCTGGGCCTGGCGCTGGCGCTGGACGTGCAGGCGCAGGTGCGCGAGGACCTGCGCATCGTGGTGATGTCGGCGACGCTGGACGGCGAACGCCTGGCGCAGTTCCTGGACGCGCCGCGGCTATCCAGTGCCGGCCGCAGCTATCCGGTGGAGATCGCGCATTTCCCGGCGCGGCGCGAGGAGGCGCTGGAAGCGCAGACCCGCCGCGCCATCGAGCACGCGCTGCAGCAGCATCCCGGCGACGTGCTGGTGTTCCTGCCCGGGCAGCGCGAGATCGCGCGGGTGCAGGCGGCGCTGGAAGCGGCCGGGGTGGGGTTGGGTATGCCCGCATCCGGGGCTGCTTCTGGCGGCATCTCGTCCGGCACCGCCTCGGGCGTACCCTCATCCGGCGCTGCGCGCCACCTTCTCCCGATGGGAGAAGGGAGTGGCGGTGTCGACGTTTTGCCGTTGCATGGCGAGCTGCCGGTCGAGCAGCAGGCCAAGGTGCTGCAGCCCGATCCGCACGGCCGCCGCCGCGTGGTGCTGGCGACCAACGTGGCCGAATCATCGGTGACCCTGCCCGGCGTGCGCGTGGTGATCGATGCCGGCCTGGCGCGCGAGCCGCACTACGATCCCAACAGCGGTTTCTCGCGGCTGGACGTCACCGCCATCGCCCAGGCCTCGGCCGACCAGCGCGCCGGCCGCGCCGGCCGTGTCGCCTCCGGCTGGGCCTACCGGCTGTGGCCGCAGTCGCAGCGCCTGGAGGCGCAGCGCCGCGCGGAAATGCTGCAGGTGGAACTGGCCGGGCTGGCGCTGGAACTGGCGGCCTGGGGCAGCGACGCCTTGCGCTTCGTCGATCCGCCGCCGGCCGGCGCGCTGGCCGCCGCGCGCGAACTGCTGCAGCGGCTCGGCGCCTTGAGCGAGAACCATGCGATTACCGCCAGCGGCCGGCGCATGCTCGCGCTGGGCACCCACCCACGGCTGGCGGCGATGCTGCTGGCCGCGCCGGATGCGCGGGCGCAGGCGCTGGCCTGCGACCTGGCCGCGTTGGTCGAGGCCCGCGATCCGCTGCGCCAAGGCGGCGACGCGCTGGCGGCGCGCTGGCGCGCACTGGCCGGGTTCCGCCGCGGCCGCGCCCCGCACGACGCCAACCGCGGCGGCCTGGCCGCGATCGACGCGGCGGCCAAGCAATGGCGGCGGCGCCTGCGCAGCGACGCCGCGGCGCCGGACAGCGTGGAAGCGCACGAACTCGGCGACCTGCTCGCCCACGCCTTCCCCGACCGCATCGCCACCCGGCATCCGGCCGATCCGCTGCGCTACCTGCTGGCCAACGGCCGCAGCGCGCGCCTGTTCGAGCACAGCGACCTGCGCGGCGAGCCGTGGCTGGTCGCCACCGAACTGCGCTACGAGGCCAAGGACGCGCTACTGCTGCGCGCCGCGCCGGTGGACGAAGCGCGGCTGCGCGTGGACTTCCCGCAGCGCTTCGTGCAGCAGGACGTGGTGCGCTGGGACGCCGAGCGGCGTGCGTTGAGCGCGCTGCGCGAAACCCGCTTCGACCGCATCGTGCTCGACAGCCGCCCCGCCGGCCGCGTCGATCCGGCGCACGCGGCGGCGGCGCTGACCGAGGCGGTGCGCGAACTCGGCCTGCAGGCGCTGCCGTGGAGCGAACCGTTGACCCAGTGGCGCGCGCGCGTGGTCGCGCTGCGTACCTGGATGCCGGAACTGGGCTTGCCCGATCTCGGCGATGCGGCGTTGCTGGAAGGCCTGGACGGCTGGCTGCGCCCGGCCTTCGCCGGCAAGACCCGGCTCGACGCGCTGGGCGAAGACGACCTCGGCGAGGCGCTGAAGTCGCTGCTGCCGTGGGACCGGCGGCAGGCCGTCGATCGCCATGCGCCGACGCGGATCACCGTGCCCTCGGGCATGGAGCGGCGCATCGACTACGCGCTCGACCACGACGGCCAGCCGTTGCCGCCGGTGCTGGCGGTGAAGCTGCAGGAACTGTTCGGCCTGGCCGACACCCCGCGCGTCGCCGACGGCCGCGTGCCGCTGCTGCTGCACCTGCTCTCGCCCGGCGGACGCCCGTTGCAGGTGACCCAGGACCTGCGCAATTTCTGGTCCAGCACCTATCCGGAAGTGAAGAAGGAAATGAAGGGCCGCTATCCCCGCCACCCGTGGCCGGACGACCCGTGGACCGCCACCGCCAGCCATCGCGCGAAGCCGCGTGGCACCTGAGCCGACGGCAGGCAAAACCGAGCCGATGCTGATGATCGCGCCGTGGCCGGACTGCGCCAGCCGCGGCGCGATCGCCAGCCGCGTCAGCGCGGTGGTGTTGAGCGCCAGCAGACGTTCGACGACCTCCGCCGTCTGGCTCGGCGAAGCCGCCCGGCTGCCGCGCTGCAGGTTGCGGCCATTCGAGGCGGCGACAGCGGCGTAGGGACGCTCTGCCTGCCGCGCTTCCGCCAAGGTCCGATGCAAGCACGCCAAGGTACGGAGGCCGGCGAGCACCGCCTCACCCGCCGCCCGCGGCCATGGATGGCGAAGGCAATAACCCTGCGCGAACCGTGCGCCGACCGGCGTCGCCCGCGGCGATATCGCGCCAGCGCGTCCTAGCGAGAAATCCCCAGCGTGGCGACCGCAAGCGCACCGACCGCCGCACCCGAACCGCCCTGCGCATTCAGCCGCCAGACGATTCCACGCCGGCGCGCTAACGCCATGTATACGGCGCCCAAGGGACACTGCAGCCCTTATTCCTGCCAGTAAGGACGCCCCCATGAGCAAGCTGACCATCATCACCGACCGCGCGCTGGATCTCGCCAGCCATGCCGGCGACAGCCTCCGTCACATCGGGCCGCAGGCCAACAAGTGGTTGCAGTCCGGCGCCGCCATGGGCGCGCTCAAGACCGGTGCGGCGCTGGGTGCGGTGAAGACCGGCACCAAGGTCGCGCGCACCGCGGTGCGCCGCAATCCGGTCATCGCGATCGCCGCCGCGGCGGTGGGTGTGGGCCTGCTCGGGTATGCGATCTACCGCAAGCGCCAGCGCGACAACGCCGCACCGATCGAAGGCGATTCGCAGCGCATCGAAGCCAGCAAGCGCGGCAACGCCGGTGCCCGTCGTTCGGCGGCACGTACCTCGCGCCGTGCCGCGGCCGCGCAGGACGCTACCGAAGAATAAGGCTTTGCAGGAGCGTCGCCGCGACAGCGACGACAGCAGCGCCATCGAAACAGCGGCCGGATGCATCCGGCCGCTGTTTTAGTTTGCAGGCGGCGGAGGGCGTGATGCGCCGACGATCCGCGGCGCGGCGACGCGGCCGCCGCGACGGCGATCGTCGAGCGCCTGCGGATACGCCACGCGGCACGCCCGCGTCTCAATCCAAGATTCGCGACCACCCGGCCCCGTTCCTGTAGGAGCGGCTTCAGCCGCGACGCTTTACCGATAGAGTCTGTCGCGGCTGAAGCCGCTCCTACAGAGACCGTTGCCCAGACGGCTTACAGCGCCCGCCACGCGCCCGGCGCCAACCCGTCCAGCCGATGCGTGCCGATCGCCGCGCGGACCAGACGCAGGGTCGGCAAGCCGACCGCGGCCGTCATGCGCCGCACCTGGCGGTTGCGCCCCTCGCGCAGCACGATCTGCAGCCAGGCATCGGGCACCGTCTTGCGGAAACGCACCGGCGGGTCGCGCGGCCACAGGTCCGGCGCCGTCTCCAGCACGCTGGCCTGCGCCGGCGCGGTCGGTCCGTCGTTCAGTAGCACGCCATCGCGCAGGCGCTGCAGCTGTTCGGGCTGCGGCACGCCTTCCACCTGCACCCAGTACGTCTTCGGTTGCTTGTGCCGCGGGTCGGTGTAGCGGTGCGCCAGCGCGCCGTCGTCGGTAAGCAGCAGCAGGCCTTCGCTGTCGTAGTCCAGCCGCCCCGCCGCATACACGTCGGCGGGCAGGCCGAACCCGGCCAGCGTGCGCCGCGGCGGTTCGCTGCGATCGGTGAACTGGCACAGCACATTGAACGGCTTGTTGAACGCGATCAGCATGGAAGCGGGGATTGGAGAGTGGGGATTCGGGATTGGCGAGCATCGGCGTCGCGCGCGACGCGGGCAATTCTCCCACGCCGGTTTCCTTTTTCCGCTGCCCGCGCCGGCCGCTCTCAGCGCTTGACGAACTTCAGCGTCATCCGGTCGCTCTCGCCGATCGCCTTGTACTTGGCGTCGTCGGCGGCATCGTGGCTATTGCTCGGCGGCAGCGTCCACACGCCGCCCGGATAGTCCTTGGTGTCGCGCGGGTTGGCGTTGACCTCGCTCTTGCCGGCCAGCTTGAAGCCGGCCGCCTCGGCCATCGCGATCACCTGCGCCTGGCCGACGTAACCGCTCTTGTCGTCGGCCGGCACATCGGCCTTGGCCCGGTGCTCGACCACGCCGAGCACGCCGCCGGGCTTGAGCACCGCGTAGAAGCCCTTGAACATGCCCTCGGCCTGGCCGGACATGCGCCAGTTGTGCACGTTGCGGAAGGTCAGCACCAGATCGGCCGAGCCCGCCGGACCCAAGACCGGCGCGGTCGGCGAATACGCCACCAGCTTGGCGTGGTCGTACTGCGCCGGCGCGGCGGCGAACTTCTGCTCCAGCGTCGCGCGCGCCTTCTGCTGATACTCGCGGCCGCGCCCTTCCGGCACCGCCGTCGGATCGACCACCGCGGCGATGTACTGGCCGCGCTCGCGCAGGTACGGCGCCAGGATTTCCGAATACCAGCCGCCGCCCGGGGTGATCTCGATCACCGTCTGGGTCGGCTTGATGCCGAAAAACGCCAGGGTCTGCCCCGGGTGGCGATAGGCATCGCGCTCGACGTAGATGCGGTCGCGCCAGCTGCCGTCGATGGCCTTCTGCAAGGCCGCATCGGGAGCGGGCAGGCTGGCGCTGTCGGCAGGCTTGATCGCCTGTGCGGCCGGGATCGCCAGCGTCGCGGCAATGGCAAGGGTACAAGCGCAGGCAAGCGTGGTGCGAAGGCTCATGGCGTACGTCCGTTGTCGGTGTGACGCGAGCCTAGCACGCATGCGCGCGCGCCCGAATGTTGTCTTCGCGTTAGCGCGAATCACGCAAACGGAACGCTGTTTTCGCGACCATCGCCCCGATACCGAAACCTGCGGCGACTATCCTGTCGCCCTTCCCCACAGCGGAGCGTTCCCCATGCTGCACACGCGCGAACTCGGCCGTTCCGGCCTGCACGCGGCGCCGCTCGCCTTCGGCGGCAATGTGTTCGGCTGGAGTGCCGACGCCAAGACCTCTTTCGCCTTGCTCGACGCCTTCGTCGAAGCGGGCTTCAACCTGATCGACACCGCCGATGCGTACGCGGCCTGGGTGCCCGGTAACCGCGGCGGCGAGTCGGAAACCATCATCGGCCAGTGGCTCAAGCGCAGCGGCAAGCGCGACAAGGTGTTGATCGCGACCAAGGTCGGCAAATGGGCCGAACGCCCGGGCCTGACCGCCGACAACATCGCCGCGGCGGTGGACGAATCGCTGCAGCGCCTGCAGACCGACGTGATCGATCTGTACCAGGCGCACGAGGACGACGAGTCGGTGCCGCTGGAAGCCTCGTTGGCCGCATTCGGGCGGCTGATCGAGCAAGGCAAGGTGCGCGCGATCGGCGCCTCCAACTACAGCGCCGAACGCCTGGCCGAAGCGCTGAAGGTGTCGGCGCAATACGGGTTGCCGCGCTACGAGACGCTGCAGCCCGAATACAACCTGTACGACCGCGCCGGCTACGAGGCCGGCCTGGAACCGCTGGTGCGCGAGCAGGGCCTGGGCACGATCTGCTACTACGCGCTGGCCCGCGGTTTCCTCAGCGGCAAGTACCGCAATCCCGCCGATGCGGCGAAAAGCCAGGCGCGCGGCGACAGCGTGATCGCGCGCTACCTCAACGCGCGCGGCCTGCGCATCCTCGCCGCGCTCGACGACATCGCCGGCAAGCACTCGGCCACGCCGACCCAGGTCGCCTTGGCGTGGCTGATCGCGCGCCCCGGCATCGCCGCGCCGATCGCCAGCGCCACCAGCATCGAGCAGTTGCAGCAGTTGTTGGCCGCCGCGCGCCTGGCGCTGTCGGCCGACGATATCGCGCAACTGGATACCGCAAGCAAGGAAACCGTATGAGCACCGCTTCCCATACCACCCGCGTGGTCCTCACCTCGCGTCCGCAAGGTGCGCCGACCACGGAGAATTTCCGCATCGAACAAGCGCCGCTGGCCGCGCCCGGTCCCGGCCAGGTGCTGCTGCGCAACCGCTGGCTGTCGCTGGATCCGTACATGCGTGGGCGCATGAGCGATGGACCCTCGTACGCGCCACCGGTGCAACTGGGCGAGGTGATGGTCGGCAGCACCGTCGCCGAGGTGCTGGAATCGCACCACCCCGACTTCAAGCCCGGCGATCTGGTGCTGGTGCAGAGCGGCGGCTGGCAGACGCATCTGGTGGCCGACGGCGCCGGCCTGCGGCGCAAGCTCGATCCGCACTCGCCGTTGCCGCCGAGCACCGCGCTCGGCGTCTACGGCATGCCTGGCTTCACTGCGTATGCCGGCCTGCACGAGATCGGCAAGCCGCAGAGCGGCGAGACCGTGGCGGTCGCCGCCGCCACCGGCCCGGTCGGCGCCAGCGTGGCGCAGATCGCCAGGTTGCGCGGCGCGAAGGTGATCGCCATCGCCGGTGGCGCCGAGAAATGCCGCTACCTGCGCGAGGAATTGGGCCTGGACGTGGCGCTGGACCATCGCGCTGCGGACTTCGCCGAGCAACTGCGCGCCGCCGCGCCAGACGGCATCGACGTGTACTTCGAGAACGTCGGCGGCCATGTGTTCGATGCGGTGTTGCCGCTGCTCAACGATTTCGCGCGGGTGCCCGTGTGCGGCACCGTCGCCACCTACAACAGCAAGGGCGAACTGCCGCCGGGGCCGGACCGCCTGCCGGCGCTGATGAACCAGGTGCTGCGCCAGCGGCTGACCCTGCGCGGCTTCATCGTCGGCGATTTCGTCAAGCTCTATCCCGAGTTCCTGCGCGAGATGGGCGCGTGGCTGGCCGACGGCCGCGTGCGCTACCGCGAGCATGTCGTGCATGGACTGGAGAACGCGCCGCAGGCCTTCATCGACATGCTCGGCGGCGGCAATTTCGGCAAGCTGGTTGTGAAGCTGGATGAGAGCCGGGAGTAAGGATTCGGGATTGGACAGCCTGCGCTGCGCGGTCGGGATCGCGCGGCAACCGTCTCTGCAGCCCTGACCGTGGCTATTGCAACAGGAAGCGCAGCAGCGCGTCGTTGAAGGCGTGCGGCGATTCCACATTGCACAGATGCCGGCCATGCACCTGGGCGAAGCTGCCGCGCGCCGCCTGCGCGGCGATCGCCTGCAGACCGTCCGGCGGGCAGACCGGATCGTCGTGCCCGGCCAGCGCCAGCAGCGGCGTGGCGATCTCGCCCAGGACGCCACGGAAGTCGGCGCTGGCCACTGCCTCGCAGCAGGCTGCATAGGCCTGCACATCGGTGTCCATGAAGCTCCCAAGGATCGTCTCGACCGTCGCCGGCTGCATCTCGGCGAAGGCCGGGGTGAACCAGCGCTCGCGGGTGCCGGCGAGCAGCGACGCCAGTCCGTCGGCCTGCACCTGCGCGATGCGTGCCTGCCAGCCATCCTTGGTGCCGATCTTGGCCGCGGTCGCGCACACGGTGAGCGTATGCAGGCGCGCGCCGGCGTGGATGCCCAGCCACTGCCCGGTCAGCCCGCCGATCGACAGGCCGCAGAAATGGGTGCGCTCCACCGACAGCGCATCGAGCAACGCCAGCACATCGCCGGCCAAATCCTCGATCCGATACGGACCAGGCGCGGCGCTCGAGGCGCCGTGGCCGCGACGGTCGTAGCGCAGCACCCGGTAGTACGGCGCCAGCGCATCGATCTGCGCGTCCCACATGTGCAGGTCGGTGCCGAGCGAATTGCAGAAGGTCAGCCATGGACGGCCTTCGCTGCCGTCGATGCGGTAATGCAGGCGATGCGTCGGAAGTTCGAGGAAGGGCATGGCGGCGATGTCGGCTGGGGGAAGGGCGCGCGACCGATGGCCGCTACCGGAGTCTAGCCCTCTCGCGCCTTGCCAGCATGCTCCAAACGCGCACCGCCGGATGTTCGCCACTGCAAGCCGGCACAGCATTCTCGAGGTGCATGCGCGACAGACTGCACATGCGGGCCACGTCAACATCCAACTCGCCACCCTGTGCGGGCGCCGGACAACAAAGAAATCCGTCCGATGACGGCATCACGGCCACACACACCGCGTCGCTGCGACACCACGCATCGTGCGTGCCGCAGCGACGCATCGCCGCGACGTCCTCGACCCTGGCCTATCTCACTTGGTCGCCGGATCCCAATGCTCCTGGATCTTGCCGTTCTGGATGCGGAACATGTCGAACCAGGTGGTCGTATAGGTCTTGGTCGCGTCCTTGGGGGTCGGGCAAGGTGCGCACCGATACCAGGGTCACGTAATCGCCCTCGGCGAGGATCGCCACCAGCGGCAGCTGCACGCGCGGCTTGATCGGCTGAGGTTTGACGAAGGCGGTCAGGAACTGCAGGAACGCATCGCGGCCGTTGGCCACGGTCGGATTGTGCTGGATATAGTCCTTGGCCATGTACATCGGCGCGTACTCGGTGTGCCCGGCTTCGAACACGATGCGCCAGAAGTCGTAGACCAGGCGCTTGTTCGCCTCGGTACGCCAATCCGACGCCTGCAGCAGCTGCTGGTGGTTGGGATTGGCGGTGACCGCGGTTTGCGCGAATGCGGACGCGGCGGGGAACACGAGCAGCAATGCGAGCAGAGACGCATGCAGGCGAATTTTCATTTCGATGGCTCCGTTGGGGGAAGTGGCTTGAGCGCAGGCGCCATCCAGTTACCGAAAAGTAAGTGATTTGGTGCTGGAGGACGCATCGCGAGCCTAACAGTGCGCATTGCGCCAGGCCGGCCATCGCCAGAGAAAATCCGGCGATTTGCCGATGAATTTTCCCGCTCTTCGGAGCCGGCCACAGTAACCAAAACACCAGAATTGGAAACGCGCCCCAGGGAATTCCGAATCTTGCGGCGACCGCCGACGCGGCGCGCGGCGATCGAGGCATTGGCGAGAGAGAAAAATAATTCGATAAACCCCTTGCGCAACGAAAACAACGCAGGTAATGTGCGCGCCCATCAGCCGACACGTTCGGCAACGACGAATCCGACGACCATGACCTTCCGCCCCTTCACCGCACATCTGCCCAGCCTGCAGCGCGAAACGCGCGCAGCGGCACTGCGTGCGCTGCGCGATACCGCGCTGCGGCTGGATCCCACCACCTGATCGACTGATCGCCCGTTGCGGAGATCGGTTGCATCGATCTCCGAGGAACGCGAACGCCCTCGGACACCATGCCGGGGGCGTTTTGCTTTGCGCGTTCGCATGCTTTTTTTGTTTTGTCGATCCAACATCCCAGGCACCCGGGCATGGAATGCCCGGAAACAGGGAAGTTTCGCTCGCGAGGCGCGCAAGCGCTGCGTCCAGGTGCCGGACGCGGGCGGCGGGAATGGGATCGACGCAGGAATTGCCGTTTCGAAGGAGATGGCAATGGGAAACTGCACTTAATGGCCGCTAGCGGTACGGGATGCCATTCCCGTCCGGTGCGCACGGCACTGCCGTCGCGTATGCCTGCGGCCGGGACGTGCAGTTTCCACCAGACGTTAGCTCAGAGGTAGAGCAGTGGCTTGTCCACTGGTCGCCGGTTCGATTCCGGCACGTCGCTTTTGGATAGCTCAATTGGTTAGAGCATCGGAAATTAATCCGAATGTTGCGGGTTCGATTCCCGCTCCGAGAACCATGACCTTTCACGTCATGTGCAATACCGGGCGCAAGCCCAGCAAGTCGCGCCGCGCGGATCACGCCGCACGCATCGCCACTGGCGCTGCGTAACGCATGCACCGCAGCGCCGCTGCCGCCGCCGCGCCGCCCTGAACGTGCGCGCCTGCGCCGACGGTCGCATCGCACTGCAACGCGATGACGATCCCACGCGCAAGCCTCCGCACCGACAGCGCCCGCCGGCCGCCACAGCGACGTCGTGCGCGTACTTGCATCTCTTTGCAGCGTTGCGGTGCCGACGGCATCCGCAACCCAGCGTCCTCGCGCCCCTCGGTCCGGCGCGGCGATTTCATCCACAGGACCGGATCACCAGAGCCACACAAGGAGAACGTGCCATGTTCTGGACCAAGCGGGTCGTGATCGGCGATAGCGAGCGCGGCCTGATGTATCGCAACCGGCGTTTCGAGCGCGTGCTCGCGCCCGGCGTCTACCGCCTGTTCGACCCGTCGCAGCGGATCGACGTGAAGACCTGCAATATCGCCGTGCCGGAATACGCCGGTGCCGATGTCGATGCGTTGATCGCGCGCCTGGGCGCGCAGCTGCACGAGGTCTTCGTGCTGGCCGACCTGGGCAGCGACGAGGTCGGCCTGGTGTTCAAGCAGGGCAAGCTCGAAGACGTGCTGGCGCCCGGCACGCGCCGGCTGTACTGGCACGGGCTGATCGCGGTGGAGGTGATGCGTCTGCCGCTGGGCGAGAGCCTGGCGGTGCCGGCGGATGTCGCCCAGCGCCTGCGCCAGCTCGGCCTGCTGTCGCGCTTCGCGGTGGCGCTGGACGTTCCGGCCGAGTCGGCGGGACTGGTGTTCGTCGATGGGCGCCTGCAGCAGACCCTGGCGCCGGGGCACTACGCGTTCTGGAACTTCCGCAAGAACATCGTCGCGGAAGTGATCGAACTGCGGATCCAGTCGGTGGAGGTGTCCGGGCAGGAGCTGTTGACCCGCGACAAGGTCAGCCTGCGCGTCAACCTGGCCGCCAGCATGCGCGTCGCCGACCCGGTCGCGGCGCGGACGCGGGTGGCCAAGTACGGCGACCAGCTGTACCGCGAGCTGCAGTACGGCTTGCGCCGTGCGGTGTCGGCGAAGACGCTGGACGAGCTGCTGGGCGACAAGGCCTCGCTGGATGCGGACATCTTCGGCTACGTGCGCGAGCAGGTCGCCGGCTTCGGCATCGAGGTGCTGGGCGTCGGGGTCAAGGACGTGATCCTGCCAGGCGAGATGAAGGACATCCTCAATGCGGTGGTGCAGGCAGAGAAGTCGGCGCAGGCCAACGTGATCCGCCGGCGCGAGGAGGCCAACGCCACGCGGTCGCTGCTCAACACCGCCAAGCTGATCGAGGACAACCCGGTGCTGATGCGGCTGAAGGAGCTGGAGGCGCTGGAGAAGGTCACCGAGAAGATCGACAAGCTCACCGTGTTCGGCGGCCTGGATGGCGTGCTGAAGCAGTTGGTGACGATGAAGTAGGACTGCCCTGTGCGGCGCAAGGAAGCGCCACGCAGGGCCTCGAAGGAATGACGACATGAACATGCAGAACTATGAATTGCTGCACGCCGAGGGCAGTGCCACGCCGATCAAGGGCTGGGTGCGCGGCGTGCCGCTGGAAGCGCAGGCCCACGAGCAGCTGCGCAACATCGCCGCGATCCCGTTCGTGGGACCGTGGGTAGCGGTGATGCCGGACGTGCACCTGGGCAAGGGCGCGACCGTGGGCTCGGTGATCCCGACCCGCGGCGCGATCATCCCGGCGGCGGTCGGCGTGGACATCGGCTGCGGCATGGCCGCGGTGCGGACCACGCTGCGCGCGGCCGATCTGCCCGACAGCCTGGCGCAACTGCGCTCCAGCATCGAGCGCAGCGTGCCGGTCGGCAACGGCCGCGGCGGCGAGCACCGCAAGCTGCCCGACAGCATCGCCACGCGCATCGCGCAGTCGGGGCTGGTCGAGCGCCTGGACACGATCAAGGCCAGGCACCGCCGGATCCGCACCGACAAGCTGGACTGCCAGATCGGCACGCTCGGCGGCGGCAACCACTTCATCGAGGTGTGCCTGGACGAGAGCGACGCGGTGTGGGTGATGCTGCACAGCGGCTCGCGCGGCACCGGCAACCTGATCGGCAGCTACTTCATCGAGCAGGCGCGCGAGCAGTTGGCGCACCGCGTGCTCGGCTTCCACCTGCCGGACAAGGACCTGGCGTTCTTCATGGAAGGCGAGCCGTTGTTCGACGACTACGTGGAAGCGGTGTCCTGGGCGCAGGACTACGCCCGCGAGAACCGCGAGGCGATGATGGCGCGGGTGCTGGCGGAGATGCGCCACCGCTTGCCGAAGTTCCAGTTGGAGAAGCTGGCGGTGAATTGCCACCACAACTACGTGCAGAAGGAAACGCACGCCGGCGAGGAACTGCTGGTGACGCGCAAGGGCGCGGTCAGCGCGCGTGCCGGCGAGCTGGGCATCATTCCCGGCAGCATGGGCGCGAAGAGCTTCATCGTGCGCGGCCTGGGCAATGGCGACAGCTTCCACAGCTGCAGCCACGGCGCCGGGCGGGTGATGAGCCGGACCGCCGCGCGCCAGCAGATCACCCTGGCCCAGCACCGCGAGGCCACCGCGCACGTGGAGTGCCGCAAGGATGCGGCGGTGATCGACGAGTCGCCGGCGGCGTACAAGTCGATCGACGCGGTGATGGCCGCGCAAAGCGACCTGGTGGAAGTGGTGCACACGCTGCGTCAGGTGCTGTGCGTGAAGGGCTGAGGCGGTGTGGCCTTGGCAGCTGCCGGCCTCGTGCCGGTGCGAGGCCGTCCGTTCGCGGACGGCCTTTTTTTATGCCGCAGCCGCAGCGTCCTGCTCGCTGTCTTCGGCGATCAAGGCGTGGTGCAGCCCGATGCCGGCGATCACGCCATCGGCCGAGGCCAGCGTGGCGTTGCCGAACATGCGCGCCGCGTCGCCGGCCGCATAGACCCGCGGCACGCTGGTCAGCTTCTTTTCGTCCACGCTCAGATACGGGCTCAACGGGCCTTGCTCGAAGCGGCAACCCAGGCGCTCGGCCAACGGACTGGCCATGCGCGTCGGCGCGCCCAGGAACAGCGCCTGGATCTGCACCAGCGCGCCATCGTCCACGCGCATGCCGTCGATCGCCGTGCCCTCGCCTTCCAAGGCGATTGCCCGCCGCGTTTCCAGCTGCACGCCACGCCTGGCCAGCTTGGCCAGCTTGGCCATCAGCTCGGCGTCGTCCAGCGGCATGCCCTGCGCGAACAACGTCACCCGGCCCCAGTCGGCCAGCATCAGCGCCTGTTCCGCCGACATGGCGGTGCCGTTGCCGAGCACGCCGATGCGCGCCTGCCGGCCCAGCTCGTAGCCGTGGCAGTACGGGCAGTGCATGACCGTGTGTCCCCAGCGCTCGGCCACGCCCGGCAGGTCCGGCAACTGGTCGACGACGCCGGTCGCCAGCACCATGCCGCGCGTGCGTATCCGCCTGCCGTCGGCCAGCGCCACGTCCCAGCCGCCGGGCAATGCAGTCGCCTCTTCGACCTGCCCGTCCCACCATTCGACGGTCGGATAGGCCAGCAGCTGCGCCTTGGCCTGCGCCAGCACCGCGCTGCCCGGCATGCCGTCCAGCGCCAGCAGGCCATGCGAGTGCGCGGCGTGCCGGTTGCGCGGCAGGCCGGCATCGACCACCAGGACCTTGCGATGCCCGCGCGCCAGCATCAGCGCGGCGGACAGACCGGAGAAACTGCCACCGACGATCACGGCATCATGTTGCATGGGTCTTCTGCTCCTGTTTGAGTTTGCGTTGTACGCGCTGGCCCAGCTTGCGCAGCGTCAATGCCTGCAGCTGTGCGGCCAACGCGGCCTGTGCCTGCCGATAGCCGTCGTCGAGCGCATCGTTGACCGCACGCTCGATCGCGCAATCCGGATGCGGACCGCGCACGCCGTGGCCAAGCACTAGCGGCTCGCCCAAGGCGACATAGACGTGGTACAGGCTGATCGCCTCCGGCGCGCGCGCCAACTGCCAGCCGCCGCCGTGGCCGCGGGTGGATTCGACCAGTTGCGCGTCGCGCAGCCGCGCCAGCAGGCGCCGCACCACCACCGCATGGCTCTGCAGGCAGGCCGCCATCTGCTCGGAGGTCATCGGCTCGCCATGCTGGGCCATGTGCACCAGCAAGTGCAGCACATCGGAGAGTTGCGTGTTTCGCTTCATGTAACCATCTTAGTTACATTTACAAATGCGTGTCCAGTCCGGGTGGCCGGAACGGCGGCGCAACCGCCGCCGCGGTCTCGCACATGGACGCGGCACACGCGTCATTCGTACGCAGGCAGGCTATTGGAGGCGTCGTCTGCACGACGTGCATGTGCGGCCCGTTTCGGCTGCGCAGCTTCACGGCATCGTGGCGCGCGCTGCCAGCGTGTCCCGATCGGCGACGCCTCGCCCCGCTCGCCAATGCGCGCATGGCGCACGCATGCGTCACGCCGCGAACGGCGCCGGCCCCAGCGCGTCGGCCAGATGGTCCAGGAACGAGGCGATGCGCGCCGAGACCGCCGTGTTGCGGTAGTACACGCCGTGGATCGGTTGGCGCACGTCCAGCGTGAGCTTGGGCAATAGCTGCACCAGGCGGCCATCGCGGCGATCGGCCGCGGTCATGAAGTCGGACAGGCAGGCGATGCCGTCGCCGGCCAGTGCCAGCTGACGCAGGGTCTCGCCGCTGGAACAGGCGAGCGTCGGGCGGATGTGCAACGCGGCGCCATCGCTGCCGCGCAGCGGCCATTCGTTGAGCGACTCGGGCTGGGTGAAGCCGAGCAGGTCGTGCCGGACCAGCGCGTCCACGCGGCGCGGCACGCCGCGCCGGGCCAGATAGTCGGGACTGGCCAGCACCCGCAGCCGGCTGCTGCCCAGCGCGCGCGCATGCAGGCTGGAATCGCGCAGCGCGCCGATGCGGATCGCCAGGTCCGTGCGGCGTTCGAGCAGGTCGATGATGCCGTCGTTGCTGGTCAGCTCCAGCTCCACATCCGGATAGCGTGCGCGGTAGCCGGCCACGTGCGGCACGATCGCATGCAGCATGAACGGCGTGGCCGCATCCACGCGCAGGCGCCCGACCGGGCGCTGGCGGCGCGCGACCATCTGCTCTTCGGCCTGCTCGACCGCAGCCACGATCTCGCGGGCGCGCTGCAAGAAGGCCTGGCCTTCCTCGGTCAGCGCCAGGCGCCGGGTGGTCCGCCGCAGCAGCGTGGTCTGCAGCTTTTCCTCCAGCCGAGCCAGCGCGCGGCTGACCCCGGAGGCGGTCTGCCCCAATGCGTCGGCGGCGGCGGTGATGGAGTGCGTATCGACCACGGCGATGAAGGCCTGCAGTTCGTCCAGCGTCGTCTTCATGGCAGAGCGGATGGTGGAATCGGGAATCGATTATTGACCAGAATGCAAAAGTGATTGGTCTGGCGATGGGTTTTTCCTGGCCAGGGACAGGTCCACACTGGGTCCCTGCTTCTTCTCCCGGATGCCGTCGTGTTCCCTCTTCCGTCTCTGCCCTGCCTGCCCTGTGAGCGCCCCCTCGGCGTCACCGCACCGATCGGCCAGCCCGATGCGATGGGCGCCGCAGCGACGCCGACATGACCGCGCCGCTCGCATACTGAAATCCAATCTTCTTCCCCATCTTCCTCGCAAGGAGTCACCGCATGCGCATTCCCGCTTTCGGCCTGGGTACGTTCCGGCTCAAGGATCAGGTCGTCGTCGACTCGGTTCGCAACGCGCTCGAACTCGGCTACCGCGCCGTCGACACCGCGCAGATCTATGGCAACGAAGCCGAGGTCGGCCAGGCCATCGCCGCCTCCGGCGTGCCGCGCGCGGATATCTTCGTCACCACCAAGGTGTGGACCGACAACCTGTCCGCCGACACGCTGCTGCCGAGCCTGCGGCAGAGCCTGGACAAGCTGCGCAGCGACTACGTGGACCTGACCCTGGTGCATTGGCCCTCGCCGCGCGATGCGGTGCCGATGGCCGAATATCTGCACGCCCTGGCCGACGCCAAGCGGCAAGGCCTGACCCGGCAGATCGGCCTGTCCAACTTCACCATCGCGTTGACCGAGCAGGCGATCGCGATCCTCGGTGCCGACGCGATCGCCACGCAGCAGATCGAAGTGCATCCCTATCTGCAGAATCGCAAGCTGATCGGCTACCTGCAGCAACAGGGCATCCACGTCACCTCGTACATGACCCTGGCCTACGGCAAGGTGCTGCAGGATCCGGCGATCGCCGCGATCGCCGCGCGCCATGCCGCCACGCCGGCGCAGGTGGCGTTGGCCTGGGCGCTGCAGCAGGGCTATGCGGTGATCCCGTCCTCGACCAAGCGCGAGAACCTGGCCAGCAATCTGCTCGCGCAGTCGCTGCGCCTGGAGGAGGAGGACATGGCGCAGATCGCCACGCTGGACCGCGGCGAACGGCTGGCGAACCCGGCCGGTATCGCGCCGGACTGGGACTGAAGCCGCGGCGCTGCATGCCTCGGCTGGGTGAACGTGCCGTCGCCTCCACGTCACCTCCACGGCGATCGGCATGTGCCGCATGACAAGGCATGTGCCGCGCGCATGGCGCCTCGTTGCATGACGCGTTGTCGCCGGCACGACGACAACGCGTCATGCGACCTCGCAACCGGCACGTTATCCAGCACGGCGTTGCAAGCGCTTCCAGAGCGTCTTCCCGCTCATCTCGCTTATCGGTTCAGCGATTCGCGCGCGGTATCGCGCTGCAGGCGCAAATCGCGGCAACTATCCGTTAGGATCGGAGCGACAGGGGGGTAGCTTCGAGAGGAGTCCTACCCATGCAGACCGCTTCCGCTCTCGCTCGTCCTGCCCACGCTCGTCGCGCCGTCGATCTGGATGCCGAAATGGCCTACTGGCGGCATGCGCATGCCAATGGCCGCCTCGGTCACCATGGTTTCTCCGACTATGCCTCGCTGCTGAAGATGGGCTACGACGTCTATCTGGCCTATCCGCGCGCCACCGAAGCGCAGCTGTACCGCGTGCTGCAGGAGTCCTATCACCACCTGGCGCCATCGCTGTCGGTGCCGTGGGACGAGGCGCGCTGGCTGGTCCGCCACGCCTGGCACCATCTGGAGCAATCCGGGCGCAGCCACTGACGGCAGCGGCGAGCGTGCCGGGATCGCGTTGCAGACTGCAGCGCGACCGCTTCGTTGCGCGCATCCGTCGCGGCGCTGCCGCGCAGCGCTTCACCGCGACGGCGGCGCGTCGGAGGTGCGTTCCTTGGCCTCGATGCGGCCGTGGAATTCTTTCGAGCCCTGCCCGGGCGACGTCGCCGCATCGCCCTGGGTACTCTTGAGTTGCTGCTTGCGCCGTTCGACCACGTTCTTGGCCAGCGCCACGCGGCGCCCGACCACCATCTCGGTGAGCCAGTCGACCAGATAGCGGGTGTATTCGAGCTGATGTTCCTTGCGGGTCAGCGCGTGGTCGGCGCCCTTGATCACCCGCGAGGTCAGCGAGCGCGCATTGGAAAACGCGGCGGCATAGTTCTTGAGCACCTGGCCGGGCACGATCACGTCCTGCTCGGCCTCGACCAGCAACACGTCGCCGCGAAAGCGCTGGCACGCGGCCAGCGCAATGTTGTCGTCCGGCGCGACGGCGCGATGCCGATACGGCATCAAGTCCGGATCGCGGTTCAACGCCACCTTCGGCCCGTCCCAATGCGCGTCCTTGTACAGCGCCGGCGAACGCAGCGCCAGCCACTCCACCGGCCGCTCCAGGGTCAGCAGCGAGGCCAGGTAGCCGCCGTAGCTCAGGCCCACCACCGCGATCGACTCCGGATCCACCTGCGGCGAATCCACCAGCCGGTCGTAGGCCGCCTTGATGTCGTCCAGATTCTGCGCGCGCGTCACCGTCTCGCGCATCGACGCCATGCCTTCGTGGCCGCGCAGGTCGAAGGTCAGGCACACGCAGCCCAGGCCGACCGCTTCGCGCGCGCGCACCAGGTTGTGATGCTGGTTGCCGCCCCAGCCATGCACGAACAGCACGCCGGGCATGCCATTGGTCGGCGTCAGCAAGGTGCCGCTCAAGGCGTCGCCGTCCACCGCGATATCGATGCTGGAGAGCTTGGTTTCCATCGTCAGTCCGCAGCGCTCACATAACGGTATTTGGTCAGGCGGCCCACGCGCGGATCTTCGCCCATGTAGTAGACCTCCGCGTCCGCGGGCAGCGCCGGCGCGCCATAGCGTTCGACCGTGGCCGCGATCACCGCGTGCAACGCCGGATCGCGCTGGAAGGCATCGACCGCGGCCAGTTCCGCCGGTGTGGCGCCGCCGACACGCCAGGATTGCTCAAGCACGCCGCACAGGCGCGTGCCGTCCTGGGCGACGCCGTCGATCACGTCGTAGTTGCGGCGCGATGCGTAGAAATCGGGATAGGCCTGGGCGACGCAACGATCGTAATGGCGCGCCTTCAACACCGCCTCACGCTGCTGCGGCGGCAATGTGCGTTCGAGCAGCGCGTCCAGGGTGCCGCGGATCACGAACAGCTGCGAGCCGCCGTAGGTCTCGCGACCGGCAGCGTCGTCGGTGGCCGATTGCGTGCCGTAGTAGGCGATGGTCATGCCGGCGCAGTCCACTTCGCCGACGCTGAAGGTCGTCGAGCGGTCCAGTTGCCGCTCCAGCACCACGCCCTGCTGCGCCAGATCCGACGCTGCCAACGCGTCCAGCGCGGTCTCCAACGCCTGCGCATCGTGCAGCAACAGCTGGCCTTGCCCGGCGATGCCATGCGGCAACTTCAAGCGCACCTGGCCACCGCTGCACAGGCGCGCATACGCCACGCGCGCATCGTCCGCCGCGAACGCGGTGTAGCCAGGTACCGTGGCCTCGGCCAATGCGCCGCCGAGCGCATGGTTCCAGCCCTGTGGCGCGGCTGCGCCGGGATCGACCAGCGGATGGCTGATCGCCTTGGTGGCGACGAACGCATGCGGGACCACGCCACCGAGCAGGTCGGCCGCCGCGCGCACGCCCAGCTGTTGCGCCTGCGCGGCGGTCAGGGTGTCGTCCGGTACGTAGAAACCGCTCTGTGTCGCGCCGGCATCCTGCAACGGCAGGCGCATCAGCCGCGCCACTTCGGCGGCGATCCAGGCGTGCGTGGCGACCTCGTGTCCGCCGGGCGGATGCATGCGGACGCTGCAGCGACGGACATGGTCGTGTGCGGCAGATGGCGCCATGCGCGGCTCTCCAGGCGAACAGGACAGGAGGTCAAGCACGGGCGTACCAGAACAGCAGCAAGCCCAGCGCGAACAGCGCGACCGCGGCGAGCAGCCAGCGCGGCACGGCGGCGCGCAATTGTCGCCACCAGGCGCCGGCCTCCGAGATGCCCGGGGCATCGGCGGGAACGTCGTTTGTAGGCGGAGCCTGATGCCTGGCCGTCGCCTGCGATGAGGAATGGCGGAGGGGATTGACCATGGTTCCAAGGCTGTCGGCAACCGCGTTGCGCCATGGTGAACGCTGCGTGCCGAGCGCGTTAGCGGGATATCCGGATGTCGAATCTCGATGTCGAAGATGCAACCGACGACGTTGCCTGTTGCGAGCGCATGCTACCGGCGCGTCACTAACAACGTTATCCACCCCGCACGAATGCCTCTCGGGGGCGGCGCTCAGGCGGACGACAATGGTGCGGTGACCTGCGCATCGATCCGGTGCTTGCCGGCCAGCGCCTGCATGCCCTGCAGCGTGGCCTGCACCGTACTGGCATAGCCGCTGCGCCACAGCTCGGCGCGCGACTGGCGCGAAGATGCTTCGGCCAGCGCCAGCGCGAAGGCCTGCACGCGCGGGTCGGCTAGGGTGGCACGGTCGAGGAACGAGTGTTCCAGTGCGATCACGTCCACCGGCGCCAGCCAGGCATCGGCGACCAACTCGGCCACGCCGACCCGGTGCGACAGCTGATGCATCGCGCTCAGGGTTTCGTGCAGCATCTCCAGATACGCCCACTGCCACAGCGCCGCCTTGCGTTGCGGATCGGCCTGGTCCAGTGCGGACAAGGCAGCGTCGACCTGGTCGATGCGTAAATCGTTCATTCGCTGGCGCTCCACGTCGCGCAATCCGATCGACGCATTTTGCGCGCAAATAGTGAGGAGATTGTGAGCCGCAGCCTCTGCGGCAATGGGACGGCGCGTTCCGCGGCTCGGCCTGAGCAAGTAGGCCACCGGCTGCGAACGGCCGTATCGGACAGCAGCGCGCTCCTCGCCGCGTGGCCGCATGCCGGCAGATGCAGCGCTGCATCCACCGCAGCACGCGCAACTGGGCAGCAGCGCAAGACCGGCATCGGCGCGACTGTTCTATACTGGCGCGGCACGCAGCGCATCGCCGCGCGCGCTCTTCCGCTCCCCACGCCACGACATGACGCCACCCTGACACCCGCGTTGCGCTTTCCACGTTGTCCCCCTGCGGGACGCCCGGTGTGTTCTGGCTTTCCATTTCGTGTAGCGCCGCCCTGCGACGGGCGCGGCGCCAGGAGTGTTTTCTCGTGAATCTTTATCCCCCGCTGCGTCAGCAATGGTTCGGCAACCTCCGTGGCGACGTGCTCGCCGGCCTGGTTGTGGCGCTGGCGTTGATCCCCGAAGCCATCGCCTTCTCCATCATCGCCGGGGTCGATCCCAAGGTCGGGCTGTACGCCTCGTTCTGCATCTGCGTGGTGATCGCCTTCGTCGGCGGCCGGCCGGGCATGATCTCCGCCGCCACCGGCGCGATGGCGCTGCTGATGGTCGGCCTGGTCAAGGACCACGGCCTGCAGTACCTGCTGGCGGCAACGCTGCTGACCGGCGTGCTGCAGATCGGCGCGGGCCTGCTCAAGCTCGGCGCGCTGATGCGCTTCGTGTCGCGCTCGGTGATCACCGGTTTCGTCAACGCCTTGGCGATCCTGATCTTCATGGCGCAGCTGCCGGAACTGATCGGCGTGCCGGCGCTGGTGTATCCGCTGGTGGCGCTGGGCCTGCTGGTGATCTACGGCCTGCCGTGGCTGTCGCAGCGCACCTTTGCCGGACTCGGCCTGTGGCTGCTGTTGCTGGGCGCCGCGTTGACCGCCGGCAGCCTCGATGCGCGTGCGCTGTATGCGGTGGCGGCGATCGGTGCCGCGGCCCTGCTGCTCGGCCATCGCTGGACCCGCACGCTGGCACTGCCGCCGCCGCTGGTGGCGATCGTGCTGCTGACCGGCATGGCGCTGTACTTCGGCATCGCCGTGCCCACCGTCGGCGACAAGGGCCAGTTGCCCGACAGCCTGCCGACGTTCCTGCTGCCGGACGTGCCATGGACGCTGGAGACATTGAAGATCGTGTTCCCGGTGTCGGCGACGATGGCGGTGGTCGGCCTGCTCGAATCGATGATGACCGCGCAGATCGTCGACGACATGACCGACACCCCCAGTGGCAAGAACCGCGAGTGCATCGGCCAGGGCACCGCCAACATCGCCAGCGGGCTGATCGGCGGCATGGCCGGCTGCGCGATGATCGGGCAGTCGGTGATCAACGTGAAATCCGGCGGCCGCGGCCGCCTGTCGGCGCTGGTCGCCGGCAGCGTGCTGCTGATGCTGGTGGTATTCGCCGGCCCGTGGGTGCGGCAGATCCCGATGGCCGCGCTGGTGGCGGTGATGATCATGGTCTCGATCGGCACCTTCAGCTGGCGTTCGCTGGCGCAGCTGCGCACGCATCCGAAGAGTTCCAGCGTGGTGATGCTCGCCACCGTGGCGGTGACCGTGGCCACCCACGACCTGGCGCGCGGCGTGCTGACCGGCGTGCTGCTGTCGGCGCTGTTCTTCGCGCGCAAGGTCGGGCGCATGCTGGACATCGTCAAGACCGAGGACGCCGATGGCGGCCACACCTACCGCATCAGCGGCCAGCTGTTCTTCGCCTCGGCCGGCAGTTTCGCCGCCGCGTTCGACTATGCGCACGCGCCGGCGCGGGTCACCCTCGACCTGTCGCAGGCGCACCTGTGGGACATCAGCGCCATCGGCGCGCTGGACAAGGTGGTGCTGAAGTTCCGCCGCCATGGCGCGCAGGTGCAGGTGATCGGACTGAACGCCGCCAGCGCCGCCATGGTCGGGGATCTGGGCACGCACCATCGTGCCGACGCAGGGCCGGCACCCTTGCATTGAAGTGAATAGCGGCAACGCAGGCGATACCGCCTGCGCTCGCTGCCGTGTCGCAGTTCAGCGGATGGCTTCGGTGCCCGTGTCGGCCTATGCACGCGCAAATGCACCGCGACGATGCCGCCGCATCGCGCCATGACGCCACGACCACGCGGCCTGGCTAGCATGCTCCGCAACGGCGGCCGCCCGCTGTCCGCCGCACCATGCCGCGAGGATTCGCCGATGCACCTGGAACACTGGCTGCCGCCGCAAGACTGGGTCCCCAACCATCCGTTCCTGCCGGTCCTGCTGTACCGCCAGGCCGACCGCGATGGCGGTGCCGCCGGCTTCGAACGTCGCTTCGCCGCCCATGGCTGGCCGCCGCAATGGCGCGATGGCATCTACGATTACCACCACTACCATTCAACTGCCCACGAGGTGCTCGGTGTGGTCAGCGGCAGCGCGCGGCTGGTCATCGGTGGCCCAGGCGGCCCCGAAACCGCGCTGGCGGCCGGCGACGCCTTGCTGCTGCCGGCCGGCACCGGCCATTGCTGCATCGATTCCAGCAGCGACTTCCTGGTGGTCGGTGCCTATCCCGCCGGGCAGGACTGGGACATCTGCCGGCAGGCGCCCAGCGCCGAAACGATCCAGCGCATCGCCCAGTTGCCGTTCCCGCCCAGCGATCCCGTCGCCGGTCCGCAAGGCCCCCTTCTCCAGCACTGGAAAATGCCTGAGGGCCGGGGCTAGACCCGCGCGGGCCTGCCGGCGCACCGCGCTGCGGGCATGACTTCCCGCACCCTGACTTCCCGCAGACGACACGGCACGGCCCAGCACCCATGCTGCTGCCATCGTCAAAGGAACCGTCGCCATGCGCCTGCTGCTTTCCGTATGCACCCTCTCCCTGCTCGGTGCCGCCGCCAGTGCCAGCGCCGGGCCGCAGTTCTCCTCGCAGCAATGCGGCTTTTCCACGCCCTACGACGTCATCGTCGACCGCACCGGCGTCGCCCTGACGCGCAGCGCCGGCACGCCGAAGACCGTGTTCCTGCATGACGGCCGCCTGCAGGTGGACGGCGTCGCGCAGCCGCTCAGCAATGCCGACGCCCAGCGCGTGCGGCAGATGGAACAGGGCGCGCAGGCACTGATGCCCGAAGTGGCCGGCATCGCCCGCGAAGTGGTGGGCATCACCTTCGACGCCTTCGGCGGCGTGGTCGAAGCGATCACCGGCAGCCGCAGCAAGGCGCGCAAAATCGAGCGGCACCGCGACGCCGCCCTCGCCCACCTCGAGCGCACCCTCGGCAAAGGCCAATGGCAGAAGGAACCGTTCGACAAGGCGTTCGAAGCCGACGTCAGCGCCGCCGCCGAGGAAATGGCCGGCGCGCTGACCAGCGGGGTGATGTTCGCGGTGTTCACCGGCCGCGCCGACGACATCGAGAAACGCACCGACGCGATGCAGAAGGACATGGATCGGCGCATGGACGCGCGCGGCAAGGCGCTGGAAGCCAGGGCCAACGCGCTCTGCGTGCAGGTCGCCGCGCTCGATGCGTTGGAGCAGCAACTGGACTACCGGCTGCCTGGCGGCAAGCGTTTGGACCTGCTCGAACATAGCGACAAGCCAGCCAAACCGGCCGCACCCGACGAGGCGGCTATGGCCGCAACGGCAGCGGCGCACAGCCAGGCGCACTGAGCGCAGGCAGCGGTCAGCTGCGGGCGGCACCGCAGCTGCAGTGGCGCAGCACCAGTGCCGCGGCCATGCTCGCTGGCGCTGACGGGAAGCGCCTCACGCCACTACGCGCGCTCGTCAGGGCGATGGAGAGTCGCTGGCCTGCCATACCGCGCCGGCCGGATCGAACTCCGCCGTGGTCAACGCCGGCGCCCGCCAACCGAAACCGCACACCACCAGCGGCCCTTCGCGCAACGGGTCCATGCCGAATGCCTGCTCGATATCCACTTCGTTGATCGCCGAGGTCACGAACGCGCCCCACTGCGCCTGCGTCGCGCACAGGTAAAGCAATTGCGACAGGTGTCCGATATCCAGCAGCAACGCCCTGTAGGCCTTGGGATGGTGGCGATACTTCCAGTAAATGCGCGCGTAACGCGGCGCCATCACCACCAGTACCGGCGCGTCGGCGAACCAATGCTGACCGGCGACGGCGGTACGTGCCAACACGTCCAGGGCGACATCCGCGGCAGGCAACGGCTCCAGAGCATGGTCGACCGGGTGGTAGTGGTACAGGCCCGGGGCCAGCCCCTCGACGCGCTGCACGATCAGATAGGCCTCGGTGGCATGCAAGCCGCCGGCGGAAGGCGCGTTCTTCTTCAGAAATGCAGCGACACCGTCGGCCTCGACCCTGGCGCGTGCTGCGAACACCCGCTGCATCAGCTGCGAGAACGCAGCCAGCGGCAAGGGCCGCGCGGTATCGAAATTGCGGCAGGTGGCGCGCCGCGCGAGCAGCGCATCGAAGTCATCCTCCTGCTGGCGCGGCAACGGCAGGCGCATGGCGGCCGCAACGCGCTCGCCCACTTCCGCAGGCGGCGGGCCGAGCTTCTCGCACAGACCGGCGGCCGTGGTCAGTCCATTGGCCTCCATCGCCACGACGCTGTCGCTGCCTTGCCAGCGCCCGAAGCGGTGCGCCAGTGCGGCCGGCCCCCACCAGTAGGTTTCGCGCATGGCCGCGTCGCGCTCGGCGAAGCCAGCGCGCGCCGTGTCGTCGTCGCTCAATAGCAGGCCGACCTCGAGCAGGCGCGTGCTGGCGGCGGCGCAATCCGGCGGCAATGCCTGCGCCTCGATCCAATCGCCCGCACTGAGCGTGCCCAGCAGTTCCCGCTCCAACGCATCGACCTCCACCTCCTGATCCAGATGCGGTGCCAGCGCGACCCATTGCCGTTCGCGCTTGAGGCCATTGCCTCCTGCCAACAGCGAGGCCATATCGAAGCGGCTGACCTCGCGCGGCTCGAGGAACAGATGAAAACAGCGGCGCACGCGCATGCGGAAAGACCTATTCAGTTGGTAGGCGATTATGCCGATAGATATAGTGGTTGCGCCTTACGCGTCGCGCCGAACATCACCCTTCCCTGCGAGATGACACTCCTATGAATACCGCTCCCCACGATCCGTTGCCTGCCGACATCGCCGACCGCCTGCTGGAGCTGCTCAGCACCGACGACGCTTTCCGCACCAGCTTCCAGGAAAATCCGGTCGCCGCTCTCGCCAGTCTCGGCTACAAGCCGGCCGACCACGCCCTGGCCGCTGACCCGACGCCGCCCACGCAGGGCGCGCCGTTCTTCTGCATGACCACGCAGGAACTGGCGTCAAAGGAAGAAATCGCCAAGGCGCGCAAGGAGCTGGTCAGCCACCTGACGGTGGACGGCAACCATCACGTCATTTTCGCTTTCGAAGCCGGCAAGGTCGCCTCGACCGTCTGTCTCAAGTAAGCCGGCATCGTGGCCCTGGGCCATACGGCGAACAGCGCTTCGATCCGCCGCTGCGCATCCGGGACCCTGTCCATCTCCGACAGGGTTTGCGCCGCCCAACGTGCGGCCAGGCGCGTATCGGCGACATTCAACGTCTGCAGCGACTGCGATACCGAGGCTTCGCCATAGGCGAGGCCTCGGTGTTCGCCGATCCAATCCGCCTGCGCCAGCGCCTGCCGATGCTTCCCGGCCGCCTGCAAGGTGAGATACAGCGCCACCCGCGACTGCAGCAGATCGTCATCGCGCGGTGCCAGCAACGCCAGTGCCTGCGCGTACTCGCCGCGCAAGCGGTGCTGACCCGCCTGCACGACCCGCAGCAACTTGCCCAGTGCCGGATCCGCCGATGTCTGCGCCCATGGACCTGCCACCTTCAGCGCGCGCGCCGACAGCGCGTCGTCGCCCAGCCGCTGCGCCAGATAGGCGGAGGCGAGAATGAGCGCAGCGCGATCGGCCGCGTACGGCTCGCCCGGAAGCGCCCGCTCCTGCATCTGCAGTTGGACGTTCTGCCATTGCCGCAGTCGCGGCAACACCTTGCCGGACGGCAGCGTCAACGCCTGGACCGACAACTGCACGAAGCCGAACTGGGCCTGGGTGAAGTCGTTGGCCGAGCGACTGGCATTGATCGCATCGCCGAGTTCGGCAGCGACCTCGTCCCATTTGCCCTGGTCCACCTTCAGCGCGATCAGGTCCAGGCGCGGCACCATGTCGTCGTTCGCATAGTCGCTCTTGGGAATGGCGCGCAGCCGCGCCTCGGCCTCGACATAATTGCCCTGCAGCGCCAGCACATTGGCCAGGCGCCGACCGGGTCCGCTCTTGTCCTGGAGCGCGATCTGGGTGAACTGGGCCTTGGCCTGCTCCAACTTTCCCTGCACCAGATAGACGCGGCCAATGTCGTCGGTGGCGATCGACCGATACGGATCCTGCGAGGTGTCGGCGGCGACCGCATGCGGCAATGCGTCGGCGAACCGATTGGCCTGGAACAGATGCCAGAACGCATTACCGTGTGCGGCGAAGCTGTCGGGATACAAGCGCACCAACTGCTGCCATCCTCCCAGAGCGGCCGGACTGTCCTTGAGTTCGTCCGCCCATGCCGCAAGGTAGAGCCGGTCGCGCGCCGGCAGGCGCGATGCGTATTCCTGTGCCTTCTGCAGATACGGCACCGCCGCAGCGCGATCCGAGGTCGCTGCAAGCACACGGGCGATGCCTAGGTAGGCCAGCGCGAACTGCGGATCAAGCTCGATCGCCACGCGGAAATTCTGTTCCGCTTGCTTCCAATTGCCCTTCCCCGTCGCCTCCATGCCCAATGCGTAGGAACGTAACGCATCCAGATTGGACGTGGTGACCTGCGGCAACGGCTTGGATGCCTGCTCGACCGATTGGATCGCTTCGCCGAGCTGGTGCCGCAACTGGCCACTGACCGTGTCCACCGACGCTAGCACCGACTCAAGCCCGCGTCCGGTCTGCGATTCGGTATGCACGGTCGCCTGCGTCGCCGGGTCGACCAATTCCACGGTGACGCGGATGCGGCCGCCCACTTCGGCGACGGTCGGCAGAATTACCGCGCGCGCGCCATCGCGCAGCGCGATCTCCGAGGCGACCGCGCGGTCGATCTTGCTGTCCGGGCTACGCTTCATCCGGCCCAGGGTGTCGCGCACCTTGAGGTCGCTGAGCAGGTTGACGTAGCGAGACTGCTCCAGGCTGATCCGGAACGCCTGGTCGAGCGAGGCGTCGAGCGTCGCGTTGCCAGTGAGGTTGCGCAGGTCACCGACCACGATCCAGTCGCGCTCGGCGAATGCGATGGCCGGCTCCGGACGACCGAAGAACAGCAACGCGGCGACCGCCCCCAGGGTCAGCGTCGCCTCCGCTACCAGCGCCGCCGGCCGCCGCCACAGCGGGATGTCCCGCCACGCCTTCGGCGTCGGCTTCGGCGCGCGCAGCGGGGTGTTGCCGATCTCGCCGACTTCGTAGATCTCCTGCGCCGTCGGCACGCCCTTGAAGCGCCAACGGCCGTGCGATTTCCACAGCAGGCGTTCGCCGCGCTCGCCCAGTTCGCGCGCGGCGCGGTGGGTCAGCGACTCGGCCACCGCCGACAGCAGGATCTGCCCGGGCCGGGCCAGGGTCATCAGCCGCGCCGCGGTCGGCTTGGCCAGGCCCTCCACTTCCAGCGGCTTGGCGCCGACCTGCACCGCGGCATCGCTGTTGCGCCAGGTCAGCACCTCGCCGACGTGCAGGCCGGCGCGCACTTTCAGTACCAGTTTGCGCTGCTTGCCCAGCTCGTGCAGGCCGCGGCTGTAGTCCAGGGCGAACCCGAGGCCGTCGATCGGCCGTTCGAACAGCAGCAGCAGGCCGTCGGAACGGTCGATCAGGCGTCCGCGCCAGCGCTGCTGCAGTTCCAGCACCAGATGATCATGCAGCTTGAACAGTTCGGCGGCCTTGGCGTCGCCCAGCCGCTCCACCAGCGCCATCGAATCGCACAGGTCGGTCAGCAGCAGCGTCCGCAGTTGCGGGGCGTCGGGCTGCGGCTGATGGGCGTCGTTCATGGGCAGCTCGAGGGTTGTTGATGGGCTCAGCGCGAGCCGGAGGCGAGGTCGTGCCAATACAAGCGATTGCCGCCGAGGCGCTTGGCCTCGTACAGCGCGGCGTCGGCGTTGGCGTACCAATCGTTCCAATCGGATTGCGGATCGACCCGGCTGATGCCGATGCTGACCGGGCAGATGTGCGGCAGCGGGTGCGGCACGCCGAGCAGGTTCTGCACGGTGGCGATCACGAACTCGCCGATGCGGCGCAGATCGTCCGCGTTGCCGGTGGACACCAGCAGGCAGAATTCGTCGCCGCCGAGGCGGCAGGCGATGTCGTCCTGGCCGGCGACGGAGCGCAGGATGTTGGCGACGTTCTGCAGCACGCGGTCGCCGACCAGATGGCCATGCTCGTCGTTGATGCGCTTGAAACGGTCGCAGTCGATCAGCAGCAGGCCGGGGCCAGGCGAGCGGCCGTCGCGGCGGCATTCCTGGAGGCGCAGGATCAGGCCGCGGCGGTTGTGCAGGCCGGTCAGTTCGTCGGTGCGCACCAGTTCTTCGGTCTGGGTGAGCTGGTGGGTGGTGGCGTACAGATTGTCCAGCGCCGCTTCCAGGTCGTGGTTGCGGCGGCGCAGCTGGCGGATCAGGGTCTGCTCGTTCATCACCACGCGCATGATGGTGCGGCGCAGGAAGTAGGCGACCAGGCCCGGATCGCGCTCCACCAGGCGCTGGAAGTCGTCGTGGTCCAGTTCCACCAGCACGCCGTCGCTGGCGGCGATGGCGTCGGCGCTGCGCATGTGGTTGCCGATCAACAGGCCGAGCTCGCCGAAGAATTCGCCGTGTCCGAGATGCTTGACGACCAGGTCCTCGCCGAAATCCAGGTCGATCACGCCGCTGTTGATCACGAACATGGCGCTGCCGCCGTCGCCGCGCCGGAACAGCACGTCGCCGGCGCGCACCGTGCGCGAACGGCCGAACTCGGAGAACAGGCGCAGCTCCGCGGCAGTCAGCACCGTCAGCTCATTGGGCTTGGGAGCGACCACAGCAACCGTCGGAATTGTCTCGCGTGCATTGGACGCGGCGCTGTCGCAGCTCATCCAGCCCCCCTACTGCTCTTGGCGTCGCCCGCCATCTTGCGCAAAGCATAGCACCTGAACGAATCTCCGCTGATGCGATCACAGCCAATCTCGCAAGGGCGGAGACCGAGAAAGGGCCAGGAATCAGGCCTTGTCGGTCCAGCGGTACGGCGTCGCCGCACCCGGCCCTGTCGCAACTCGTAGACACCGTGCCGCCGCCGGCACAGGCGCTCCCGCACACGCAAAAAAAAGCCCGGGCGAACCCGGGCTCTCCCCTCCCATGGGGATCGGCAAGCAATGGACGCCTGGCTGCAGGTCAGGCGGCCTTTTCGCCGTGGAACTGCTCTTCTTCCGTCGAGCCCTTCAGTGCGGTGGTGGAGGACTGGCCCTGCTGGATCGCCTGGGTCACCGCGTCGAAGTAGCCGGTGCCGACCTCGCGTTGGTGCTTGACCGCGGTGAAGCCGCGATCGGCGGCGGCGAACTCGGCTTCCTGCAACTCGACGAAGGCGCTCATCTGTCGGCGCGCATAGCCGTGCGCCAGATTGAACATCGAGTAGTTCAGCGCATGGAAGCCGGCCAGGGTGATGAATTGGAACTTGTAGCCGTAGCGGGCGATCTCTTTCTGGAACGTGGCGATGGTCGCGTCGTCCAGGTTCTTCTTCCAGTTGAAGCTCGGCGAGCAGTTGTAGGCCAGCAGCTTGCCCGGGAACTTGGCGTGAATCGCCTCGGCGAACTGGCGCGCGAACTCCAGGTCCGGCTTGCCGGTCTCGCACCAGATCAGGTCGGCATACGGGGCGTAAGCCAGGCCGCGGCTGATCGCCTGGTCCAGGCCCTTGTTGGTCTTGAAGAAGCCCTCGACGGTGCGCTCGCCGGTGGTGAACGGGCGGTCGTTGGGATCGATGTCGCTGGTCACCAGGTCGGCGGCCTCGGCGTCGGTGCGCGCGACCAGCAGCGTCGGCACGCCCAGCACGTCGGCGGCCAGGCGCGCGGCGTTGAGCTTCTCGATCGCCTCGCGGGTCGGCACCAGCACCTTGCCGCCCATATGTCCGCACTTCTTCACCGACGCCAGTTGGTCCTCGAAGTGCACGCCGGCCGCGCCGGCCTCGATCATCGCCTTCATCAGTTCGAAGGCGTTGAGCACGCCGCCGAAACCGGCCTCGGCATCGGCCACGATCGGCTGCAGGAAGTCGATCTCGTCCTTGCCCTCGGCGTGGTGCAGCTGGTCGGCGCGCAGCAGCGTGTTGTTGATGCGCTTGACCACCGCCGGCACCGAATCGGCCGGATACAGTGACTGGTCCGGGTACATCTGCCCGGCCAGGTTGGCGTCGGCGGCGACCTGCCAGCCGGACAGGTAGATCGCATTGAGCCCAGCCTTGACCTGCTGCATCGCCTGGTTGCCGGTCAGCGCGCCCAGCGCGTTGACGAAGTCCTTTTCGTGCAGGTACTTCCACAGCTTCTCGGCACCGAGCCGGGCCAGCGAATGCTCCACGTGCACGGTGCCGCGCAGGCGCACCACGTCGGCGGCGGTGTAGTTGCGGGCGATCCCGGCCCAGCGCGGATCGGTGTCCCAGGCGTGCTGGATCTGTTCGGCGGTCTGCAACGTGGTGCTCATCTTGCGTTCTCCTCGGAATGGATACGGCGATGAAACGGTGGAGCGGTGTTTCGGACGAAAAGCATGGAAGGCACGGAAGAGTCAGGCGCAGGAATGTCGCTTTCACGATTCCCCATTCCCGATTCCCCACTCCCAGCTCCAATCACTCGATCATCTGGTAGGCCGGCAACGTCAGGAATTCGGCCAAGTCCTCGCTGCGGGTCAGCGTGTCCAACAGCGCGATGGCGTCGTCCAGGCGGTTGCCGCCGGGCAGCAGCGCGCGTTCGCCCAGGCGTGCCGGCAGCTGGCGCATGCAGGCGTCGAACAGCGCGAAGTCGATCGCGGTGCCGTCGTCCAGGTGCAGGCCGCCCACGTGCAGCCACTGCCATAGCTGGCTGCGGCTGATCTCGGCGGTGGCCGCGTCTTCCATCAGGTGGTGGATCGGCACGCAGCCGTTGCCGTCCAGCCACGCCGCCAGATAGCGCACGCACACTTCGATGTTGCCTTCGAAGCCGGCGCGGGTGATCGTGCCGGTGGACGGCGCGATCAGCGTGTCGCGGTCGGCCTGCACGTCCTCGCGGCGCACGTCGTGCTGGTTCGGCGCGCGCATGTGCTCGTCGAAGATGGCGCGGGCGATCGGGATCAGCGCCGGATGCGCGACCCAGGTGCCGTCGTGGCCGGCGGTGACTTCGCGCAGCTTGTCCGCGCGCACCCGCGCCATCGCCTGCTCGTTGGCCGCCTCGTCGTGGCCGATCGGGATCTGCGCGGCCATGCCGCCCATCGCATGCGCGCCGCGGCGGTGGCAGGTGCGGATCAGCAGTTCCGAATACGCCTTCAGGAACGGCTGGGTCATGGTCACCTGGCCGCGCTCGGGCAGCACCCGGTCGGGGTGGCGGCGGAAGGTCTTCAGGTAGGAAAAGATGTAGTCCCAGCGGCCGCAGTTCAGGCCGACGATGCGCTCGCGCAGCGCATGCAGGATCTCGTCCATCTCGAACACCGCCGGCAGCGTCTCGATCAGCACGGTGACCTTGATCTGGCCCTGCGGCAGGCCCAGCATCGCCTCGATGTGCGACAGCGCGGCTTCCCACAGCGCGGCCTCTTCCATCGATTGCAGCTTGGGCAGGTACAGGTACGGACCGCGGTCCTTGGCCAGCAGCGCGCGGCCGTTGTGGAAGGCGAACAGCGCCGCGTCGAACAGGCCGCCGGCCAGCGGCTGGCCGTCGACCAGCACATGCTTCTCGTCCAGGTGCCAGCCGCGCGGGCGCACGATCAGCACCGCCTGCTCCTCAAAGGGCTTGAGCGCGTAGCGCTTGCCCGCGCTGCCGTCGCGCGCCGGCGGCGCGCTGAAGCTCAGCGTGCCGGCCACCGCCTCGGCCAGCGCGCGCTGCCCGGCGACCAGGTTGCGCCAGGTCGGCGCGGTCGAGTCCTCGAAGTCGGCCATGTACACCTTGGCGCCGGAGTTCAGCGCGTTGATGACCATCTTCGGATCGGTCGGGCCGGTGATCTCGACGCGGCGGTCCTGCAGCGCGGCCGGCAGCGGCGCCACGCGCCAGTCGCCGGCGCGGATCGCCTGGGTATCGGCACGGAAGTCCGGCAGGCCGCCACCATCGAAATAGGCCTGGCGCTCGCGGCGCGCCGCCAGCCGCGCCTGGCGCTCGGGTTCGATCGCCCGGTGCAGCGACACCAGCAAGGCCAACGCCGCCGGCGGCAACAGGGCGTCCTGGCCGGCCAGCGAGGCGGTCAGGGTGATGCCGGGGGTGGAGCGCTCGGCGGACGGGGATGAAGCGGCGAAGGCGGCGGCGGACATGGTGGGGTTCCTCGATGTTTCCGGGATGTCACCGTGCTTCCGCAGCAAGTATTTGACAATACAGTTTTATCAATGCATTAAATAAGCACACCTTATAGTTGTCACATCATGGCCACGCGCGGCACCGCAACCCCGCGTTTTCCTTACAAATCCGACCGGCTGAAGCCGCTGCGCGCGTTCTGCCAGACGGTGCGCCTGGGCTCGGTCTCACGGGCGGCCGAGGCGCTGTTCGTCAGCCAGCCGGCGGTGACCCTGCAATTGCAGGCGCTGGAGCGCGAACTGGGCGTGGTGCTGCTGGAGCGCAGCGGACGACGCCTGATCCCCAGCCGCGAGGGCCAGTTGCTGTACGAAATGGCGCAGCCGCTGGTGGAAAGCCTGGACCGGCTGGAGGCCGATTTCCGCGAGAAGGCGCGCGGGCTGGATGCCGGCGAACTGAACATCGCCGCCAACAGCTCCACCATCCTGTACCTGCTGCCGAAGATCGTGGAGAACTTCCGCGCGCGCCACCCGGACGTGCGCCTGACCCTGCACAACGCGATCAGCGCCGACGGCACCGAGTTGCTGCGCGAGGACGCAGTGGACCTGGCGGTCGGCTCGATGCTCGACGTGCCGGCCGACCTCAGCTATGCGCCGGTGTACCGTTTCGAACAACTGCTGATCGCCCCGCGCGACCACCCGCTGGCGAACACGCCCAAGCTGACCCTGCACGACCTGTCGCCGTATCCGCTGATCCTGCCGCCCAAGCGCCAGGTGACCTACCGCCTGGTCGACCTGGTGTTCCAGCAGGCGCGGGTGCCGTACACCGTGGCGCTGGAAGTGGGCGGCTGGGAGGTGATCAAGCAGTACGTGGCGATGGGCATGGGCATCTCCATCGTCAGCTCGATCTGCGTCACCGAGGCCGACCGTGGAAAGCTGGCCACGCGCTCGCTGAGCGACTATTTCCCGTCGCGCAGCTACGGCGTGGTGGTGCGCAAGGGCAAGTTCCTGTCGCCGCAGGCACGCGCCTTCATCGAACTGATCCAGCCGGACCTGTTCACCCCGCGCGGCTACGACGAGAGCGGGCCGTCGGAGCGCTGAGGCGCCGTGGCCCGGCGAACCGGCCGCTTCGCGCGCCGCGCCGGGTGGCCGCAGGCCGTCCGGTTGCGCTGGCAGGCTCGCGGCGGCGCCGGACCCAGGACATGCCGGCTGCTTGCTAAGGTGAAGCCGCACATCGCCCACCCACCGCCACAGCCTTGAATCCCTCCTCCCGCTACGCCGAAATCGCCCCGCCGCCAGCCTTGCGCGATCGCCTGCGCTGCAGCTGGCGCTTTCGCCAGGGCGATGCCGATCCGCTGCCAACGCAGGTCCTGCCGGATGGCTGCGTGGACCTGATCTGGGACGGACGCGCTCTGTTCGTGGCCGGACCGGACCACGAAGCCAACGTCGCGACGCTGGCGCCGGGCAGCTTACTGAGCGGGGTGCGCCTGGCGGCAGGCGCGGGCGCGAGCCTGCTCGGCGTGCCGCTGCATGCCATCGCCGACCAACGCGTCGCGCTGGAGGCGTTGTGGGACGGCCGCGGTCGCGACTGGCAAACACGGCTCGAAGACAGCACCGAACCGCTGACGTTGCTGCATGCGCTATGCGCCAGCCGTCCACTCGTGGCGGACCGGCCGATGGCCTGGGTGTTCGCGCAACTGGCCGGCGACGATGCGCCGCGCATGGCCGAACTCACGCGCAGCCTCGGCATCAGCGAACGCACGCTGCGGCGCCGCTGCCAGGATGCATTCGGCTACGGCGCCAAGACCCTGGAACGCATCCTGCGCCTGCAGCGCTTCCTGCGTATCGCCTCCGGTCACGCCACGCTGACCGCGGCCGCGCTGCAAGCCGGTTACGGCGATGCCCCGCACCTGGTCCGCGACAGCCGCCAGCTGACCGGCCTCAGCCCGCGCGACCTGGTGCAACGACACGCGCGCTGAGCTGGCCGTTTTCGCCAAGCCGGCAGCGGCGCGGCGATGGATACTGGCCGCCCTTTCCACGGAGCCCGCCATGAGCCGCGCCGACCAGCAGCACCGCATCGACTACCTGGAATTCGCCGTCGCCTCGATCGCCGCGGCCAAGGCCTTCTACGGCCAGGCTTTCGACTGGACCTTCCAGGACTACGGCCCGGACTACTGCGAATTCCGCGACGGCCGCCTCACCGGCGGCTTCTTCCACGGCACCGCGCAGCCCGGCGGCGCGCTGGTGGTGCTGTACTCCAACGACCTGGCCGACACCCAGGCGCGCATCGAAGCCGCCAGCGGCCGCATCGTCCGCCCGGTCTTCGAATTCCCCGGCGGCCGCCGCTTCCATTTCGCCGATCGCGACGGCTATGAGTTGGCGGTGTGGTCGGAGGGGTGAGGGCTGGGGACGACTGCGGCGCAGAGGCCGCTGTACGTCTGCGGCACTGCCGCCTATAGGCAACCGCGTACTGGCGCAATGGCGCGCCGCACGCACTCAGCCGCGCGCGTAATGCCGCAAGAACATATCCGCCGCCGACTCCGCCACCTGCGCCTGCTGCGCGGCGTTCAACGCGGGCTGGCCCATGGCGATCTGCGGCCAGAACGCGAAGCCCTTGACCAGGCCTTGCAGCTGCTGCGAGGCGAACTCCGGATCCAGCGGCTGCAGGCGGCCGTCGGCCAGGGCCGCGCGGATCCAGACCGTGGTGCCCTCTTCCTTGCTGCCCAGTTGCGCGATCAGTTCGCGGGCGCGCTCGGGCGAGTGCACGCCCTGGGCGATGGCCACGCGCGACAGGTCGATGAAGGCCGGGTCGTCGAGCAGCCGCAGCTTCTGCTGCAGCAGTTGCAGCAGTTGCTCGCGCAACGGCCGGTCGGCGCGATACGGCACGTCGAGCGTGTCCGCGCTGCGCTGCCACAGCCGGCGCAGGATCTCGGCGAACAGCGCGTCCTTGCTCGGGAAGTGGTTGTAGACGGTGCGCTTGGACACGCCGGCGCTGGCGGCAACGCGGTCCATGCTGGTGGCGTCGAAGCCCTGGCTGCGGAACTCGGCGATCGCCGCCTCCAGGATGGCCTGGCGCTTGCGCTCGGTCAGGCGCACCGGGGCCGGTGCGGGATCAGATGAACTGGACATGTGGACATTTTACACCGGGCGGTTTACTTTCTTCCTAAGGAAACTACACTGTGTAGTGTAATTTTCATGCCACACCCCTCCCTCCACATCCTTCTGGAACACCGCCGTGCTCGCCTCCGCCCGCCAGATGCCCCGCTGTTCGCCGTCCCCGCACGCGGCCTCGCCGCAGTTCCGCGATGGACGTTTCCGCAATGCGGCGCCCACCGCGACCAGTGCGCTGGGCTTCTTCCCGACCCTGCGCCTGATGTGGGACTTCCTGTTCAACAAGCCGGCGCACACGGTACCTTCGCTGCCGCTGCCGGTGCTGCCGCTGAGCCGCGCGCAGCTGCTGGCCGCGCCGGACCACAGCCTGTTCCGGCTCGGCCACTCCACGGTGCTGATGAAGTTGCACGGCGGTTTCTGGCTGACCGATCCGGTGTTCTCCGAGCGCGCCTCGCCGTTCGCGTTCGCCGGCCCCAAGCGCTTCCATGCGCCGCCGATCGCGCTGGACGAGCTGCCGCCGATCGCCGGGGTGATCCTGTCGCACAACCACTACGACCACCTGGACCGCGCCACCATTCGCCGCCTGGCCGACCGGGTCGGCGTGTTCGTGACGCCGCTGGGCGTGGGCGACCTGCTGCTGCGCTGGGGCGTGGACCCGGCCAAGGTGCGGCAGCTGGACTGGTGGCAATCGACCACGGTGGACGGAGTGACGCTGACCGCGACGCCGTCGCAGCATTTCTCTGGCCGCGGGCTGTTCGACAGCGGCCGCGCGCTGTGGTGCTCGTGGGCGATCCAGGACCACGCGCTGAAGATCTTCTTCAGCGGCGACAGCGGCTACTTCGACGGCTTCAAGGCGATCGGCCAGCGGCTGGGTCCGTTCGACCTGACCTTGATGGAAACCGGTGCCTACGACGCGCAATGGCCGCACGTGCACATGCAGCCCGAGCAGAGCCTGCAGGCGCACCTGGACGTGCGCGGACGCACCATGCTGCCGATCCATAACGGCACCTTCGATCTGGCCCTGCATGCCTGGCACGAACCGTTCGAGCGCATCGTCGCGTTGGCGGTCGCGGCCGGCGTGACGCTGGCGACGCCGCGCATGGGCGAGCGCGTGGACCTGACCGCGCCGGTTGCCGGCGACCGCTGGTGGCGCACGTTGGGCGCGGTTCCTGCGGCCGCGCGTTGAAGCGCTGAAGCAGCAACGTTGCCAATGCCGGCGCGGTCCGCGACCTGCGCCGGCACATCCTTCGGAGACTGCACGCGCTGGCCGCATGACGCGACCGACACGCGCATGGCATTACAGGCGCAGCCACTCCAGGCCTTCGCCACGGCGGTAGTACACCGCCAGCGCCTTGCCGTAGACGCTGTCGGCATCGACGAAACCGAAGTAACGGCCGTCCAGGCTGTTGCCGCGATGGTCGCCGACCGCCAGCAGCTTGCCGGGCGGCACGCGCACGTCGTACAGGTCAGGGCCGCCGCCGGCGTCCAGATCCAGGTGCGCGATGCGTTCGCCGAACCGTTCCTCGTCGCCGGCGCTGCCGATCCGCAGCGGCTGGCCGTTGATCGACAGGTGGCCGTCGCGCAGGTCGACGCGGTCGCCGGCCACCGCTACCACGCGCTTGATCAGGCGGGTGCCGTCGCGCGGCGAATCGAACACCGCCACGTCGCCGCGCTGCGGATGGCCGCGTTCGAGCAGGCGCCATTCGGTGAACGGCGCACGCAGCCCGTAGGCGCTCATGTCCACGGCAACGCGGTCTCCGGGTTGCAGGGTCGGCTGCATTGAGCCGCTCGGGACTACGTAGTGGTTGGCGAACGAGGAACGCGCGGCGGTCAGCAACAGCAGCATGACCGCGATCGGCAGCAGTTCCTTGCGCGTCCAGCGCGCGGCGCGGTGCAGGCGGGAGTCTTGTGGGTCGGTCGAGGTCATGGGACACCTGGGGAATTGGGAAGGAGCACAGCGCGGCACTGCGATTGCGACAGTGCGCGCGTCGCCGCACGGGTACCAGTGACGGAAGGCATGGGGCGGCGCTTGCGCCGTCGGGAGGCGGGCGCGGATGGGTTCACGGCTGCGCAGGCGGTCGGGGCTGAAGTCCCTCCTGCAGTGCGCCCAGCCGGCTGTGCATGCTCTCCAATGTGGGGAGCGGCGCTAGGTCGCCTCGACTATCGGTGTGGCAGTAGTCGGTCGGCGCTCAGTGGTCGGCTTCGGAAGCCATGGCGCTCGAAACGAGTGTGCGCACGGTTTAGGAGACTGTCGGGGCTGAAGCCCCTTCTACAGGGTTACCGCGGCCATTTCGCGGCTGCCACAACGAAGAACGGGATGGCCGTTGGGCCATCCCGTTCTCGATCACCGCTGGCGGCGAGGTGCGACTCAGTTCTTCAGACCGCGGTTTTCCAGCAGCGGTTCGACGCTGGGATCCTTGCCGCGGAAATCGCGGTACAGGGTGGCCAGGTCGACGGTGTTGCCGCGCGAGAGGATCTTGGCACGGAAGATATCGCCGTTCTTGCGCGACAGGCCGCCGTTCTCCTTGAACCATTCGAACGCGTCGTCGTCGAGCACTTCCGACCAGAAGTAGGCGTAGTAGCCGGCCGAGTAGCCGCCGCCCCAGATGTGGTCGAAATAGGTGGTGCGGTAACGCGGCGGCACTTCGGCCACGTCCACCTTGAACTTCTTCAGCGCGTCGGCCTCGAACTTGTCCACGTCCTGCAGCGGGGCGTCGGCCGGCTGGGTGTGCCAGGCCAGGTCGAGCAGCGCCGCCGACAGGTATTCGGTGGTCGCGTAGCCCTGGTTGAAGGTGCGCGCCTTCTTGATCTTCTCCACCAGCTCGGCCGGCATCGCCGCGCCGGTCTGGTAGTGCTTGGCGTAGTGCGCGAACACCTTCGGATCCGAGGCCCAGTGCTCGTTGAACTGCGACGGGAACTCGACGAAGTCGCGCGAGGTCGCGGTGCCGGCGATCGACGGGTACTTCACCTTGGAGAACATGCCGTGCAGCGCGTGGCCGAACTCGTGGAACATGGTGGTGACGTCGTCGAAGCTGAGCAGCGCCGGCTGGCCGGGTGCGGGCTTGGTGAAGTTGCAGACGTTGTAGACCACCGGCTTGGCGCCGGTGAGGCCGTCCTGCTCGACGAACACGTCCATCCACGCGCCGCCGGACTTGCTGTCGCGCTTGTAGTAGTCGGTGTAGAACAGCGCCATCGAGGTGCCGTCCTGGTCGAACACTTCGTACACCTTCATGTCCGGGTTGTAGGTCGGAATGTCGGTGCGTTCCTTGAAGGTGATGCCGTACAGCTCGGTGGCGGCGTAGAACACGCCGTTCTTGAGCACGTTGTCCAGCTCGAAGTACGGCTTGATCTGCGACTCGTCCAGGTCGTACTTGGCCTTGCGCACCTGCTCGGCGTAGAAGTCCCAATCGGACGCGGCGAGCTTGAAGCCGCCCTTCTGCGCATCGATCACCTTCTGCATCTCGGCGACTTCGCTGCGTGCCTTGGCGGTGGCCGCCGGCACGGTGTCGGTGAGCAGCTTCAGCGCCGCGGCCGGGGTCTTGGCCATCTGGTCGCCCAGGCTGTAGGCCGCGTAGCTCTCGAAGCCGAGCAGCTTGGCCTTCTGCGCGCGCAGCTGGGCCAGGCGCTGGATGGTCTGGCGGGTGTCGTTGGCGTCGCCCTTCTCGGCGCGCGACTGCGAGGCGGCCATCACCTGGGTGCGCAGCTCGCGGTCTTTCAGCGACGCCAGCACCGGCTGCTGGGTGGTGTTCTGCAACGCGAGCAGGTACTTGCCGTCGAGCTTGCGCGCGGTGGCGTCCTGCGCGGCCGAGGCGATGTCGCCTTCGGACAGGCCGTCGAGCTTGGCCTTGTCGTCCACCACCACCGCACCGGCGGCGGTGGCCGCGACCAGCTTGGTGTGGAACTGCGTGGCCAGCGTGGTTTCCTCGACGTTGAGCTTGCGCAGCGTCGCCTTGTCGGCATCGGACAGCTGCGCGCCAGAACGCACGAACTCTTCGTAGTCGCGCTCGACCAGGCGCTTCTGCTCCGGCTCCAGGTTCAGCGTGTCGCGCTGGTCGTAGATCGCCTTGATCCGCGCGAACAGCTTCGGGTCCAGGCTGATCTCGTCCTGGTGCTCGGCCATCTTCGGCGCCACCGCTTCCTGGATCTTCTGGCGTTCGTCGTTGGTGTCGGCCTGGACCAGGCCGAAGAAGATGCGCTGGACCCGGTTCAGGGTCTCGCCGCTGCGTTCCATCGCCTCGATGGTGTTGGCGAAGGTGGCCGGCTCGGCGTTGTCGGCGATCTTGCGGATCTCGGCCAGGTGCTGCTTCATGCCCTCTTCGAACGCGGGCTGGTAGTCGGCGTCCTTGATCTTGTCGAACGGCGGCGCCTGGAACGGCAGCGTGCTGGCGCTCAACAGCGGATTGGCGGCGGCGGGAGCGGGGACTGCGAAGCGGCGGGGGCGGCGGGCACGGGGTGGACTCCTTACCGGAACAGGCGGCCAGCGCCAAGCTGATGGCGGCGGCCAGAACGACAGTACGCGACATGGGGTGGAACTCCTGACAGGGACATGGTGGCGGGGCAGCCGCGCACGCTACGCGGTTTGTGCGGGGGCGGCATGTGCCATTGGATCTGGGGGTGGCGGGCGCAGCGCCGAACGCCTTGGCGCAGCGGCCGGGGCAGGCGCTTTGCGGGCAGATCCTGTCGCGGCTGAAGCCGCTCCTACAGTGCACCGGCCTTGTAGGAGCGGCTTCAGCCGCGACAGGAACTTGCTCAAGCCGGTTACGGCGCCCCAGGCAGCGGCAGCGCCTCGTCCTTGAAGATGGCCACGTGCGGCACGCCGTCGGCGCCGATCCAGCCGCGGTACATGCCTTCGGTGTTGAACGGGAAGGCGACGCTGCCGTCGGCGCCCAACGCGATCGCGCCGCCGTCGCCGCCGGCCTTGGGGATCTGCTGGTCGATCACCGCCTCGGCCGCCTGCGCCAGGCTCTGCCCGGCGTACTTGACCCGCGCGCAGATGTCGTAGGCCGCCACCGCGCGGATGTAGAACTCGCCCCAGCCGGTGCCGGACACCGCGCAGCGGCTGTCGGCGTAGGTGCCGGCGCCGATGATCGGCGAGTCGCCGATGCGGCCGTAGCGCTTGTTGGTCATGCCGCCGGTGGAGGTGCCGGCGGCCAGCCGGCCCTGCGTGTCCAGCGCCAGCGCGCCGACCGTGCCGAAGTGCTTGGCGGTCTCCAGGTCGGCGTGCGCCTGCTTGTTGGCTTCTTCCTTCAGCGCCTGCTGCAGCTGCTTCCAGCGCTTGTCGGTGCGGAAGTAGGACGGATCGACCAGGGTCACCCCGTGCTGGCGCGCGAACACCTCGGCGCCGTCGCCGACCAGCATCACGTGCTCGGACTGGTCCATCACCGCGCGCGCCAGCTGGATCGGGTTCCTCACCCGGTGCACCCCGGCCACCGCGCCGGCCTTGCCGCTGGCGCCGTCCATGATCGCCGCGTCCAGTTCGTTGCGGCCGTCGTGGGTGAACACCGCGCCCTTGCCGGCGTTGAACTGCGGCGAGTCCTCCAGCACCGCGATCGCCGCGGCGACCGCGTCCACCGCCGGCTTGCCCTGCGCCAGCAACGCCTGTCCGGTGCGCAGGGCGGTTTCCATCGCCGCGCGCGCCTGCGCCAGGTCGGCAGCGCTGCTGCTGGCGCGCTCGACCCCGGCGCCGCCGTGGATCACCAGGGTGGTGGCGGGAATCTCGCGCATCTGCCCGTTGCGCACCGCGTAGTAGCGGTGGAACACCGGCGCATCGACCCGGCCTTCGGGCAGGTGCAGGGTCGAGCCGGGGCCGACGCCGACGGTCTCGATGCGCGCGGCCTGCAGCGGCTTCCCGGCCGGCGTGGGCGGCTGCAACGGGCCGGCGACCACGGTGGCACCGGCCTGCGGATCGGTGGCATAGACCCGCGCGCTGCCGTCGCCCTCCACCGCCAGCGCCGCGCTCTCGTCCACGCCCAGGCCGATCAGCGGCTGTCCGGCCGGGGCCAGCGTCGCCGCCTTGGCGCGGAACGCGAACAGCCGGCCGAGCCGGTCGCGTTCCTTGAAGTGGGTGTCGGTGATGACCCGCTTGAGCAGGTCCAGGTGCAGGAAGTCGGTCTCGATGGTGGTGGCCGGCCCCAGCGGATCGGCCATCGCCGGCGCGCTGGTCAGGCTGCCGCCGTCCATCGCCCCGTACAGGTACTCGCCGAGCATGGCCAGGCCGGCGCTGGTGCCGCCGAGCGGCTTGCCGGCGCGCACGTGCGCGTCCAGCGCGGCCGCCACCGGCGTGCCCTTCCAGTAGCGCACGTAGCGCGACTGGTCGCCGCCGGCGATGAAGATGCCGTCGGCGCGGGCCAGGCTGCGCAGCAGCACCGGATCGCTGGAGGCGCCGCGGCCGCTGAACACGAACGTCTCCACCGAGGCCACGCCGCCGACGTCGCGATAGAACTCCTCGGCCACTTCGTTGCCTTGCGAGGCGCGCAGCACCACCACGTGACCATGCCCGGCCTTGGCCATGAACCAGCGCAGCGCGTCGTAGTTGCGGTCGCCGCCGCCCATCAGCAGCAAGCCGGGCGCGACCGGGCCGGGCGTAGGCAGGGCCGGGTCGCCGACCAGGTACTGGCGGTAATCGCGCGCGGCGGCGGGCGCGGCCAGGCACAGGCCCAGCAACGCCACCATCCAGGGCCGGAACGTGCCGACGAAACGGGTCATGCGGATCTCCTCGAGGGGCGGACGGGAACCGCACGGGCGGTTCGTTGCAGACAGGGGACGAACGGCGGCGCGGTTTCCCCCCTCGTCGTTGTACCGGTTCGCGGCGCCGCGCGGGCGCTGCCACGCGGGCGGACGATCGGCTACTGTGGGATGCATGCCCGCCTCCCTCGACGATTGGTTCGTCCACGAGATCCTCGTCCACGAGCAGGCGCTGAGCGGTTACCTGCGGCGCTGCTGGCCGCAGCGCGACGAATGGCACGACCTGCGCCAGGAAATCTACGTGCGCGTCTACGAGGCCGCCGGCAAGGCGCGGCCGAGCCTGCCCAAGTCGTTCCTGTTCGCCACCGCGCGGCACCTGATGAGCGACCGGCGGCGGCGCAGCCGGGTGGTGTCGATCGAGGCAGTGGGTGATTTGGAGTCGCTGCACGTCCTGGTAGACGAGCTGTCGCCGGAACGCTGGTGCGGCGGGCGGCAGGTACTGGGGCGGCTGGCGGCCGCCTTCGACCGCCTGCCCGACCGCTGCCGCAGCGTGATCTGGCTGCGGCGGGTCGAGGAACTGTCGCAACGGGAGGTGGCCGTGCGTCTGGGCATCAGCGAGAAGACCGTGGAAAAGCACGTGGCCAAGGGCATGCGCCTGCTGGCCGATCATTTTCATGGCGACGACGGCGCGCGAGCGCCCGCGGCGCCGCGGCGGGCACGGGCGCAGGATGGACAGCAGGCGGATTGAGCTGCGCGCGGCGGCGTGGCTGGCACGCTGCGACCGTGGCGACTGGACGCCGCAGCAGCAGGCGCGACTGGAGGCGTGGCTGGCGGCGGCCACGGCGCACCGGGTGGCGTTCCTGCGCCTGCGCGCGGCCTGGCAGGAGAGCGGGCGGCTGCAGGCGCTGGGCGCGGGCCAGCGCGACGGCGGCATTCCGCCACGCGGCAGCTGGCGCGGGCTGGCGGCTGGCGACGGCGCGGCCAGCGCCAGCGCCAGCGCGGCGGCGGCCGCCGCATCCGCCGCACCGACCGACTTGGGCCGGTTGCGCTTCGCGCCGCGCCCGCCGCCACGCACGCGCCGGCGCTGGCCGCTGGCGCTGGCCGCGACGCTGCTGCTCGGCGCGGTGCTGGGCCTGGCCTGGCGCCAGTCCGCAGCGCCGCCGGCGGTCGCCTACGCCAGCGCCACCGGCAGCCTGCGCCCGCTGGCCTTGGCCGACGGCTCGCACGCGACGCTGAGCAGCGACAGCCGCATCGACGTGGCCCTGTCGCGCGCGCAGCGGCATATCGACCTGCAGCGCGGCGAGGCGTTCTTCGAAGTGAGCAAGGATCCGGCGCGGCCGTTCGTGGTCGCCAGCGGCGCGCGCCGGGTGATCGCGGTGGGCACGCGCTTCGCGGTGCGCCGCGACGCCGACGCGCTGCGCGTGGTGGTCACCGAGGGCACGGTACGGCTGGAATCGGCGGCGAACCCGCAGGCGCCGCCGACCCTGCTGCTGGCCGGCAGCATCGCCCTGGCCGGCCCGCACGGAGTGCTGGTGCGCCGGGTCACGCTGGCCGAGGCCGAACGCGCGCTGGACTGGCGCAACGGCTACCTGACCTTCGACGACACCCCGCTGCAGGCGGCGGTGGCCGAGTTCAACCGCTACAACACGGTCAAGCTGCAGGTGGCCGACGCCGATGCCGGCGCGCTGCGCGTCGGCGGCAATTTCCGCTGGTCCAACACCGAGGCGTTCGTGCGCCTGCTCGAGCAGGGCTTCCCGATCCGCGCCGAGCGCCGCGGCGACCGGGTGCTGTTGCACAGCCGCTGAGCGCGGTCGGGATGGGGGGATTTGCGCAGCTCGTTCGTCCTGTCTAGCGGGGGCGTGGCCTTGCGCCTGGTTTAGGGGAGAAAACTCGATGCGATATCCGATGCGTGTCCTGCTGCTGAGCATGGCCTGCGCGACCGCCTGCGCGGCGCAGGCGCAATCCGCTGCCGACGGCCAAGCCGCCGGCACCCAGCTGAACATTCCCGCCGGCCCGCTGCGCGCGGCGCTGGAGGCGCTGGCGCGGCAATCCGGCGCGCAGCTGATCTACCGCGCCGACCAGCTCGACGGCGCGCGCAGCGCCGGCGCGCACGGCCAACTGGACACCGCGCAGGCGCTGCAACGCGTGCTGCAGGGCAGCGGCTTCATCGCCCAGCGCGATGCCTCCGGCGCCTGGCTGGTGCGGCGCCAGGGCCCGGCCCCGGCGCCGCGCGCGCAACCGGTGCGCGCCGCGCTGCCGGCCGCCGCGCCCGCCGAACCGATCGCCGACTTGCAGACGTTACAGGTCACCGGCTCGCGCATTCCGCGCGCGCAGCTGGAAGGGCCGGCGCCAATCAGCGTGATCAGCGCCGAGCAGATCAAGGCCAACGGCTTCACCTCGGTGCCGGACGTGCTGCGCGCGATGACCCAGAACGGCGGCGAGACGCAGAGCCCGCAGTCGGCCAGCGGCGCCGACTTCTCGCCCGGCGCGCAGCAGGTGGACCTGCGCGGGCTCGGCCCCAACCACACCCTGGTGCTGGTCAACGGCCGCCGCATCGCCGACTTCCCGATGCCGTTCAAGGGCCGCAGCAACTTCACCGACATCTCCAACATCCCGCTGGGCATGATCGACCGCATCGAGATCCTGACCGGCAGCGCCTCGGCGATCTACGGCTCGGACGCGATCTCCGGCGTGGTCAACTTCATCCTCAAGAAGCATGCCGACGGCACCACCCTGGACTACCGCTTCGGCGACACCAGCGGCGGCGGCGGCGACAGCTTCAACCTGAGCGTCAGCAGCGGTTTCTCGCGCGGCGCATTCGATGCGGTGTTCGGCGCCGAAGCGGTGACCCAGAATCCGCTGTGGGCCTACCAGCGCAGCCGCCAGGACAGCACCCTGGACGGCCCGACCGAGCGTTCGCAGGTGCCGCGCCGCACCTTCCTGCGCACCGACTACGACGACAACTACCTGGATCCGGGCGCGGCCACCTGCGAGGCGCTGTCCGGCCTCAACCGCGGCAGCACCGGCTACGCCTCGCGCCCGGGCTACGGCGAGTTCTGCGGCAGCAGCGCGGCGATCGGCTACGGCACCATCGGCAACAAGCGCCGCGGCATCAACGCCTACGCCTCGCTGAGCTATGCCTTTGATGGCGGCACCGAGTGGTTCGCCGACCTGCAGCTCGGCTACCACGAGCTGTCGCTGTTCCGCGACGTGACCCAGTGGGGCTACATGGCCCCGGACGGCAACGAGGAAGGCTATTTCTACAACCAGGCCAGCGACCAGATCGAGGCCTGGGGCCGCCAGTTCAGTCCCGAGGAAATGGGCGGACTCAACGCCGGCACCATCCGCACCCGGCAGAAGACCTTCAGCCTGACCACCGGCTTCAAGGGCAAGCTGGCCAGCGACTGGGACTACGAGGCCAGCCTCAGCCATTCGCAGTACCAGGCCACGATCAGCTGGCCGCAGATCGTCGCCGAGCGCGCCAACGCGCTGTTCCTCGGCCCGCAGCTGGGCGTGGACGAAGATTCCGGCCTGCCGATCTTCAATGCCGACCCGCAGCGCCTGTACACGCCGCTGACCCGCGACGAATACGACAGCATCGCCCAGCGCAGCGTCTACCAGCCGCGCTCGCGCACCGACACCGCCGCCTTCACCGTGACCAATCCCAGCCTGTTCGCGCTGCCCGGCGGCGACGCCGGGCTGTCGGCCACCGCCGAGTTCGGCAACCAGGGCTACGACCTGCGCCCGGATCCGCTGGCCACCCAGTACTACTACTACAGCTGGAAGGACTCCGACGGCCACGGCAGCCGCAACCGCTGGGCACTGGCCAGCGAGCTGCGCCTGCCGGTGCTGTCGACGCTGGCGCTGAGCCTGGCCGGACGCTACGACCAGTACCGCTTCTCCGGCCGTACCCTGGGCAAGTTCACCTACAGCGGCGGGCTGGAATGGCGGCCGCTGGACACGCTGCTGCTGCGCAGCTCCTACGGCACCGCGTTCCGCGCGCCGGACCTGCACTACATCTACGCCGGCGCCGGCAACGACGAGACCTCCGGAGTGGACTACTACCGCTGCGCCAGCGAAGAACCCGGGGTGGCGATCGAGGACTGCAGTTACAACGACGAGGCGATCATCCGCGGCCGCAGCGGCAACCGCAAACTGGATCCGGAGACCAGCACCTCGTGGACCGCCGGCGTCGTCTGGTCGCCGCGTCCGGAGCTGGACGTGTCGGTGGACTACTTCGACATCGACATGCGCAACCAGGTGCAGGACCTGCGCGTGGACCAGGTGCTGCGCGACGAATCCGAATGCCGGCTCGGCAACCTGGATGCGGCCTCGACCACCTGCCAGCAGGCGCTGGCGCGGGTCACCCGCAGCGCCGACGGCGACCTGTACGGGGTCTACGTCAACCCGATCAACATCGCCCGCGAAAGCACCAGCGGCATCGACCTGAGCACCCATTACCGGCTGGACAGCGGGATCGGCACCTTCCGCTTCAGCGGCAGCTACACCTGGGTGCGCCGCCACGACATCCAGGTCTACGCCGGCGAAGCGATGGTGGACGAATTCGCGGTCAACAGCGGCTACGACATCCCGCGCAGCAAGGCCAGCGCCAGCGTGTCGTGGGAACGCAAGGCGTGGTCGGCGACGCTGCACGGCGAGCGCCTGGGGCGCCTGCCCAGTTCCGATTCCTACGATCAGGTCTACGACCCGGACAGCGGCGACAGCCCGTGGATCGGCGCCACCTACCGCTACAACGCCTCGGTGCAGTACCGCATCGGCGACCATGCGCAGTTGTCGCTGGCGGTGACCAACCTGTTCGACAAGATGCCGCCGCGCGACCGCACCTACACGTCGTATCCGTACTACGACGTGTCCTGGTTCGACACCGTGGGCCGCAGCCTGTATTTGCAGTACACGCACAAGTTCGGTGGCAGCGCGTTGTAAGGCCACCGCTACTGGCGCGTTCTTCGACTGTTCGCAGGTCGGCGCGATCTTGTAGGAGCGGCTTCAGCCGCGACAGGATGCTACCGGTAACGCCCGGTCGCGGCTGAAGCCGCTCCTACAGGAACCGCATTCGCATCGAGGTGCCGGCCAGCCTCACAACGTATCGCGATGCTTGCCGCGCCACGGCCGGTACCAGGTGCGGATCGCGGCGATGTCGGCCTGCATGTCGGCGCTGGTGTGGAACAGCGGGCCGAGGCCGACGGTGCGGCTGGGGTAGTCGAAGTACACCGGGAAGATCGGGATCTCGGCGCCATGCGCGATCTTCCAGAAACCGACCTTCCACTTCTCTACACGCTTGCGCGTGCCTTCCGGCGTAATCACGTACCACATGCGCGGCGCCTGCCGGATCAGCGCCACCGCCTGCTCGACCACGCCGCGTGGCGACTTGCGGTCCAGCGGGATGCCGCCGAGCTTGCGCAGCAACGGCCCCAGCGGCCACCAGAACAGCTGGCTCTTGCCCATCACCCGCACTTCGAAGCCGACCGCGAACTTGACCGCGAAGCCGAGGAAACCGTCCCAGTTGGACGAATGCGGGGCGACGATCATCACCAGCTTCGGCACGTCCGGGAATTCGCCCACCACCCGCCAACCGGTCAGGCGCAGCGCGGTGCGGCCGAGCCAGCGGCCGAAGCGGCTGGGCTTGACCATCGGCATGTTGGGGGTGGCGGGGGGCAACGAAAAATCGCGTTCGCTCAAAAGTCACTCCCAGCGGCCGGGCGAACGGCCGCGTTTGATCTGGCTGCGCTCGCGCTTGTCATCCAGGCGCCGCAGCTTTGCGCCCTTCGAAGGTTTGGTGGCGATGCGCCGCTTCGGCACCGACAGCCCGGCGGCGATGAACTCGGCCAGGCGCTGGCGCGCATCGTCGCGGTTGCGGTCCTGGGTGCGGAAGCGTTGCGCATCGATCACCAGCACGCCCTCGGCGGTGATGCGCCGGTCGCGACGCGCCAGCAGTCGCGCACGCAGCGGCTCCGGCAGCGACGGCGAGCCGGCCAGATCGAAACGCAGCTCCACCGCGGTGGAGACCTTGTTGACGTTCTGCCCGCCGGCGCCGCTGGCGCGCACGAAGCGCTCGACGATTTCGCTTTCCGGAATCGCCAGGCTGTTCGAGATGTGGATGGCCCCATTACCCATCCGCGAATTGTAGGGCATCCGCCAGACGGCTTGATTTTCCAAGGCCCGCGGCCGCGACGTGAAGACGTGGGCAGTGCCGGCGGCCGCGGCGCGACGTCGGAGCTGGGCCGGCCACGCGGGCCGGCGCAGACGACGAGGCCGCGGCGATTCCCGTATCCTGGCCGCCGGTCATAGCCTTGCAGGACGCTCGATGAACCCGACCCCGCTCCTTTCCCGTCGCTGGCCGCAGCGCCTGCTGCTGGCCGCGCTGCTGGCCCTGGCCGCAGGCTCCGCGCTGGCCGAACCGCCCAGCGACGGCGACGTCAACCGCCTGCTGTCGGCCTCGCGCGCGCAGAACATGCTCGACAGCATGCTGCCGCAGATCGAGGCGATGCAGCGCCAGCAATTCGCGCAGCTGACCGCGCAGCGCCCGCTCGACGCGGTACAGCAGCAGAAGGTGCAGCAGATCCAGGAGCGCACCCAGGCCACCGTGCGCAAGGCGCTGTCGTGGCAGGAACTGCGCCCGCTCTACGTGAACCTGTACAAGCAGTCGTTCTCCAAGCAGGACGTGCTGGCGATGGCCGAGTTCTACGAGAGTCCGGCCGGCCAGAGCATGCTCGACAAGACCCCGCAGCTGATGCAGAACCTGATGGGCGCGATCCAGCAGAAGATCACCCCGCTGTTCGCCGACCTGCAGAAGGACCTGGAGCAGACCGTCAACACGCCGCCGGCGGCGCCGGCGAAGAAGTAGTCCTGCCGCGACCATCGCGTTGCGCGCGACGCGCTGCACCGCGCTTCCTGTAGGAGCGGTTTCAACCGCGACGAGCGAAGCGGCTGGCGTTGCGCTTGCGGCAGAGGTCTGGATCGACATGTCCCGGCCGCAGCTGGAAGCTCAGGCCGCGCGGAAGGCATCGTCGGAACGACTTTGGGTGGCGTTAGGTCATGCGTCGTCGCGATCGGGCATTACCGGTAGCTCCGGTCGCGGCTGAAGCCGCTCCTACACAAGCGCGCACCACGAACCCTATGAAAAAGCGCTAGCCAGCGAGTTCGCCTGGCGCATCTGCCAATCGTTCCGCCTCGCTCCGCACCCACGGCGCAGGCGACCAGCCGAACAATCCGAACGCGCGCACGAACTCCGCATCCAGCGGTGCGTTCACCTCGATCCGGCGCCCGTCCGGATGCGGGAACGCCAGGCGCTCGGCGTGCAGCAGCATGCGGTGCACGCCCTGCATGCGGAAGATGCGGTTGTGGCGGCCGTCGCCATGGCTGGTATCGCCGATCAGGTGATGCGACAGATGCTTGAGGTGGCGGCGGATCTGGCGGAAACGCCCGGTCACCGGGCTGCAGCGCAGCAACGCGTAGCGCGAGGTGCCGAACTCGCCCGACGGCACCTGCAGCTCGCCGCAGGCCAGGCGCTGGAAACGAGTCTGCGCCGGTTTCTTCACCGGCTTGCCGGGGCCGCCGTCGAGGTCGTGGTCGACGTCGAAGCGTTCCTCGGCCGGCCAGCCGCGACAGATCGCCAGGTAATCCTTGTCCACCTCCCCCGCCATCAGCGCCTTGCCAAGCGCGCTGGCGGTGTCGCGGTCGAAGGCCAGCAGCAGGCAACCGCTGGTGGCGCGGTCGAGCCGGTGCACCAGGAAGATCGGACGCCCCAGTTGCGCACGCAGGCGATCGGCGAGGAAGTCGTCCTCGCCGCGGGCCAGCTTGCTGTCGTGGACCATCAGCCCGGCCGGCTTGTCGACCACGGCCAGGAACGGGTCCAGATAGAGGATCTGCAGGGAATCGGGAGAAATGCTCACCGCCGGATTATCCGCGCCCGGCGCCCCCGGCCACAATGCGCGCGTCACGCAGCGTCCGGTTCCAGGCCGTCGACGTCGCCGCGCGATGGTTCGACGATGGCCTCCCCACAGCTGCGGAGTCCCGTTGAAATGCTGGAACTGCCCGACGCCGCCGCAGCCGACGCCAACGCGCAGCCCAAGGCGACCGGCAGCCTTATCGGTGCCATGGCGTGTCGCTTCCGCGTACTGCCATGTCATCGCGTGGACTCACGTCCTCCCGTTTCCTGCCGCAGGCACGCGCAAGCGTGGCGCGATCTGCTCATGGGTGGATGACACGCCCTACAGCAACTGGATCCCGAAGCGGCGCACGCCCAGCGCCAACGCGCCGAAGCAGGCGATGGTCAGCAGCGCGCACGCGGCCAGCGTCCACCAGAAGCCCAGCCGCGGCAGCAGTAGCGGAAACGCCAGGAACATCGGCAGCGTCGGCAGCACGTACCAGAACGTATACCAGGCGTGGTTGGCGATCTTGGCCTGCGGCTGCCGCTCCAGTTGCAGCCAGACCAGCGTCAGCACGGTCACCAGCGGCAAGGCGGCGATCAGCCCGCCGAGCCGGTCGCTGCGCCGCGCCACTTCGGAAATCGCCACCACCAGCGCGGCGGTGATCAGATACTTGCCGACGATCCAGGGCATGCGCAGCTCCCAACAGGTGAAAAACGCAGGACGCGGCCAGCGCGGGCGTTCGCTCGTGGCGGCGAAGCGCCTAGCGCCGCCACCACGCCGAGAGCAGGCTGACCACGCCGATGCCGCCGGCGATCCATGCCCATAGCGAGGCCCCGCCGAGTTGCGGCCCGCCCGCGTGAAGCGCGTACAGCAGCACGGCGACGGTGAGCAGACCCACGCCGGTGATCGCGGTGACCACGCGGCGCTGCATGCGCAGCAGGATCAGGTTGAGGTCGGACAGGTCGCGCGAGCGCATCGACAGCTCGTGGCCGCCTTCCACCTGCTGGCGCAGCCAGCTGTGCACCAGGCGCGGCATGTCCGGCGCATGGGTCATGATTTCCGGCAACCGCTTGCGCAGTTCGTGCAGCGCGCGCTGCGGGCTGTAGCGCTCGACCAGGATGCGCTCGAGCACCGGCCGCGCCACCGCCCAGATGTCCAGCTCCGGGTCCAGCTGGCGGCCCACGCCTTCGATGTTGAGCAGGGTCTTCTGCAGCAGGATCAGCTGCGGCTGCAGGGTCAGCTGGTAGCGCTGGGCGACGCGGAACAGCTTGATCAGCACCTCGGCCAGCGAGATCTGCGACAGCGGCCGGGTGAAGTACGGCTCGCACACCGAGCGCGCCGCCGCCTCCAGTTCGTCGATGCGCACGTTGGCCGGCATCCAGCCCGCCTCCACGTGCAGCTCGGCCATGCGCCGGTAGTCCTTGTTGAAGATGGCCATGAAATTCTCGGCCAGGTAGTACTGATCTTCCTGCGACAGCTGGCCCATGATGCCGAAGTCCAGCGCGATGAAGCGCGGGTTGATCCGCCGCGCCGGATCGCTGTCGACCCAGATGTTGCCGGCGTGCGCATCGGCATGGAAGAAGTTGTCGCGGAACACCTGCGTGTAGAACACGCGCACGCCCTTGGCCGCCAGCGCCTTGCGGTCGATGCCGGCGGCGTCGAGCGAGGCGATGTCGTCGGAAGGGATGCCGCGCACCCGCTCCAGGGTCAGCGCGCGCTCGGCGGTGTGGCTCCAGATCACCTCCGGCACGTACATGTCGTCCGAATGCAGCCAGAAGCGGCGCAGCACGCTGGCGTTGGCGCCTTCGCGCTGCAGGTCCAGCTCCGCGGCCAGGGTGGTCTCGATCTCGGCCACCACTTCGCGCGGACGGATCTTGTCGGCGCGCGGGTGCGCGCGATCGACCAGCGCGGCGGCGGACTTCAACAGCGCGATGTCGGCATCGATCTGCCGCTCGATGTCCGGGCGCAGCACCTTGACCACCACTTCGCGACCGTCGTGCAGCGTCGCCGCATGCACCTGCGCGATCGAGGCCGAGGCCAGCGGCGTGGTGTCGAAACTGGCGAAGGCCACGCCGATCGGCTGCCCCAGCGCCTGCTCGACGATGCGCCGCGCGGCCTCGCCGTCGAACGGGCGCACCCGGTCCTGCAGCAGGGTCAGTTCCTCGGCCACGTCCGGCGGCATCAGGTCGCGGCGGGTGGACAGGATCTGCCCGAACTTGACGAAGATCGGCCCCAGGTCCTGCAGCGCCAGACGCAACCGCGCACCGCGCGACTGCGCGGCGATGTCCGGGCTGGCGCGCGGCACGAACGGCTTGGCCAGGCGCAGCCAGCGCTCGGCCGGGGTGCCGTCGAGCAGATCGTCCAGGCGGTAGCGCAGGATCACCCGGCCGATGCGGCTGGCGCGGAACATCGCCTTCATGCGCCGTGCCCCGGCTGCAACCTGGCCACGCGCGCGGCCAGGCGCTCGACATCGTCGCGCACCGCATCCACATCGTCGTAGAACGCATCAAGCTCAGCGCGCGGGACCACGTCGCGCGACTCCTCGGTGACGAATTCGGCCGCGCTCTGCGCCAGGTCCTGCGCGCTGCGCTGGGCCTGCTGCAGCGCCGCGCGCGCGGCGTTGGCGAACTGCACGCCGAGCACGTCGCCGAACACCTGGGTGAACGGGCGCTGCCAGTCCGGGTCGAAGCGCCCCGCCAACTGCTGCAGGCGCCGCGCCAGTTCGGCATCGCCGGACACCCGCACCCGTCCGCCGGGACTGGCGCCGCGCCGTGCCTGGGCCAGGAATGGCAGCTGCGCGAACAGCCCGCCGAGGGTGCTGCGCACCGCAAGATCCGGCTCCTGCGCCGTGTCCACCGGGCCGACCTGCAGGCGCGTGCCGTCCACCCGGATCTGCAGCGCCAGCGCCGGCGCCTCCAGGGTCAGCGCCACGCGCTGGCCGTCGAGGCCGCGCAGCGCCTCGCGGGTATCCGGGTCCAGCGCCAGCGCGCGGTTGAGCGCCGCTTCCAGCGCGCGGCCGGCCAGGGGCTTGAGGGCATCGAAGGGAGATCCAGGCATGCCGCGCATTCTAGCGGCAGACACGTCGCCGCACCGTGCGCGCGGCAGACTGTGAAGCGCGCCGCGCTACTGCGCCTGCGCGCCCCCCAGGTGTTTGCTCAGGAACGACAGCAACTGAGTGTAGTAGGCGCGCCGGTGCGGCTCGGTGTAGAAGCCATGGCCCTCGTTGGGGAAATACAGCGACTCCACCGGCGCACCGGCTTTCTTCAGCGCCTTTTCCATGCGCTCGGTGTGCTGGATCGGCGCACGCTCGTCCTTGCCGCCGGCGGCCAGGAACACCGGGATGCGGATGCGATCGGCCAGATTGACCGGCGAGCGCGCGGCCAGGGTGCTGCGTTCGCCAAGCCAGTCGCCGGCCCAGTTCTTGGCCCAGCGCGCACGCCTGGCCTGGTCGCGGTACATCGCCTCCAGGTCGTAGACGCCGACGTAGCCGGCGGCGCAACGGTACAAGGCCGGTTCCCTGGCCGCGCCCATCAACGCCGCGTAGGCGCCGTAGCTGGCGCCGTAGAGGCAGATGCGCGAGGCATCGGCGATACCCTGCGCAGCCGCCCAGCGCGTAGCATCGGTCAGGTCGTCCTGCATGCGGCCGCCCCATTCCTTCGCCCCGGCCTGGGTGAAGGCACGGCCATAGTTGCCCGAACCACGGTAATTGACCCGCAGCACCGCGTAGCCCGCCGCGGCCAGCAGCTGCGCGTCGTCGTCAAAATTCCACGCATCGAATACGCCGAACGGCCCGCCGTGCGGCAGCAGCACCATCGGCAAGGGCTTGCCCGCCTCGGCATGCAGCGGCAGGGTGAGATAGCCGTGCAGCGGCAAGCCATCCCTGGCCTTGAAGCTGACCTCGCGGCTGGGCGGCACCTGGTCGGGCCGGAACCATTCGCGCCGGCTGAACACGCGCTTGGCCTGCTTGTCCACGGTGTCGTACAGGAAATAATCGCCGTTGTTGCGATCGCTCCAGACGTATAGCAACACCAGCCGGCGATCGGCCGTTGCCGAGGTGATGAACACCGCATCGCCGTTGAACGCCTTTTCCAGCGATCGATACAGGCGCGAGGTCGGCGCGTTGTCGTCGAAGAAGCGGTTGCGCACCCGATCGCTCATGAACGACATGCCGATCGGCGTCTTGCCGTCCAGGTCGCGCAATACCCGGTACGGGTCGACCTGCTCGTCGCGCAGCAAGGGCGAGTAGCGATCGGTCGCCGGATCCCAGGACACCACCGCATCCGGACCGCTGGCCTGTTCCACCTGCAGATAGGCGAGCTTGTCGTCGCTGGAGAACCCCAGCGGATAGGCGCGGTGGAAGCTGACGGTTTCGTCGTTGATCAGCCGCCACGGCGTGTCGTTGTCGTCGCGGTAGTAGAGCTTGCTAAAATTGCCGCTATCGGCGCCGTTGGCGAAACGCACACGCCCGGCATGGTCGGCGACGAAATCGGCCCGCGACACCGGCGCGGTCGCCACTGGCGTACGCCGGTGATTGTAGATATCGAGCTTGTCGATGCGGATCGTGGGATCGCTGCTGGGCGCCACTACCGACACCAGCACGTTGCGCGGATCCTGCGCCAGGGTATCGAGCATGTACACCGACGGATCCAGGCCCGCCTTGAGCGTGGTGGCATTGACCGCATCGTTCATTCCATACGGGCTGGCGAGCAGGCGCGGATTCTTGCCGTCGGCATCGATGGCGTGCAGTTGGCCGATCGCCACCGGTTCGTCGCGCGTGCCGAAGCGCTCGGCCATCGATACCACGATGCGCTCGTCGTTGGCCCACCAGAAATCGTCGATCACCGAGTCGGCACCGCCGATGATCCTGGCCGAAAGCTGCTTGTCGCTGCGGCGAACGACCACCAGCCCGGTGCGGTCCTCCATCGGCTGGGTAACGGCATAGTAGGCGCCGGTCGGCGAGATCTTGACCCGCTCGAACTGGTCGCGCTTCAGATACGGGGTCAGATCCAGCGGCGGCGGCTCGGCCTGCGCGCATGCCATGCAAGAAGCCAGCGCAAGGCCGGCCACGAACGTCCAACGTCGCATCGATTCCCCAACCACATCCCCTGATAGGCCTATGGTGGCAAGCCCCGAGCTCGGCGTCCATCCCTTGCCGACATTGCCGCATAGCTTACCCAGCGCACCTCGATGAGCCCATGCTATCGCCCCTGTATGGGCATGGCGGAAGCAACGACACGCGCAAGACATAGCGCTGCTTAGCGCGGTGGCGTTGCTGGAATCCGGCGACGCACTGGCGCGCATCAGGCGCCAGCGGCGCGCACAAAAACGAACGGCCCGCCGCGCCGGATGTTCTCCGGTGCGACGGGCCGTTCGGGATGCTACGCGGGCGACTACACCTTGCCGCGACGGAACATCGAGATCACGGCCAGGATCAGGAATACCACGAACAGGATCCAGGCGATGTTGGTCGCGGCGCCGGCGATGCCGCTGAAACCCAGCACGGCCGCGATGATGGCGATGACGAAAAAGATGATGGCGTAATGCAGCATGGCAAGGTCCAGAAGTTGTCGTGCCGAATCGGCGCGCAGTTATCTTCGGAAACCGCCGGTCGTCAGGAAGTGACGGAAGTGTCGCGGCGCCATGATGACGCCAGGCGCTGCAGGCCCTGCTCGATCGAAACCTGCGGTACATAGCCGAAATCGCGTCGCGCCGGTTCCATGCTGTACCAATGCGGCGTGCACAGCTGCTCGGCCAGGAAGCGGGTCAGCGGCGGCTCGCCGCGCAGGCGCAGCAGCGGCCACAGCGTTTCGCAGGCGGCGCCGATACGATAGGCCGCCTTGAATGACAGGGTCTTGGTGACCGGCGGCGCGCCGACCGCGGCCAGCAGCTTGTTCAGCAACTCGCGCATCGGCAACGGCTCGCCGTTGGAAATGAAGTACGCCTTGCCGGCGCAGGCCGCGCCGACGCGCAGATGCTCGAACGCGTCGAAATGCGCCTGCGCGGCATTGTCGATGAAGGTGGAATCGACCCGGTTGTCGCCGCCGCCGACCAGGCGCACACGCCCGGCCTGCGCGCGCGCGACCAACTTGGGCAGGATCTGGTTGTCGCCCGGCCCCCAGATCAGCCGCGGCCGCAGCGCCACCACCGCCAGTTGCGCGTCGTTGGCGGCGAGCACCGCGCGCTCGGCGATCGCCTTGGTCGCCGCGTACGGCGCCTGGAAGTTCTCGCCATACGGCACCTGGTCCGCGCCCAAGCCCTCCACCGGATGCGTGGCGCGATGGGTCACGCTCGGCGTGGAGGTGTAGATCAAACGGCCCACGCCGTGCGCGCGGCAGGCGGCCAGCACGTTCTCGGTGCCGACCACGTTGGGCTGGTAGTAGCTGTCGTAGCTGCCCCAGGCACCGGCCTTGGCCGCGTTGTGGAACACCGCCTCGGCGCCGGCGACGGCGTGGTGCAGCGCTTGCGCATCGGTCAGGTCGCCGCGCACCTGGGCCACGCCCAGCGCCTGCAGCTCCGGATAGTGGCCGCGGTTGTAGCTGATCACTTCATGCCCACGCGCGATCAGGCCGCGGCACAGCGCCTGGCCCAGGAATCCACCACCGCCCGTCACCACTATCTTCATCGCGCCGCACCGATCGCATCAGGGCGCACACGATAGCCGGGGTCGCCGGGGAAGGCGATCCGCACGGCCGCGGGCGACGCCAGGGCGCACCCCAAGTCATTGATCTTGTGGAACTTCATAATTCTTCACCGTGGCATCAGGCACTTCATCCACGGCGCTGGCGCAGTGCGCGGACTGCATCCTTCCGGAGTTTCACCATGTCGCGCCTTCCGTTCCTGCTGTGCACCGTGTTCGTCCTCGCCGCGCCTGTCGTCCATGCCGCGCCCGCCACCACCACCAGCAGCACCACCACCACCACGCCGCCGGCGCTCGAAGACGGCTGGAAGGTCGCCGACCCCAAGGCCACCGGCTGGAACATGGCCACGCTCGCGGCACTGGAGCAGGCCATCACCGACGGCAAGGCGCCGAACACCAGCAGCATGCTGATCGTGCGCGACGGCGCATTGGTCTACGAACGTTACTTCGGCGATGCCGACCGGCAGACCCTGCAAGACACCCGCTCGGCGACCAAGAGCATCACCGCGATGCTGGTGGGCGCGGCGATCGAGCGCGGCCGCCTGGCCGGCGCGCAGGCCAAGGTCTACGACTACTTCGGTGACCGTCATTGGCAGCAGCCCGATCCACGCAAGCGCTCGCTCACCGTCGAGGACCTGCTGACGATGAGTTCGCAACTGGAATGCGACGACGAGAACGCGTTCTCCAGCGGCAACGAGGAACGCATGTACGTCAGCGCCAACTGGACCCAGTTCGCGCTGGACCTGCCGATCAAGGGTTACGCGCCGTGGATGACTCGCCCCGAGAACAGCCCGCATGGCCGCGCCTTCGCCTACTGCACCGCCGGCAGCTTCCTGCTCGGCGCGCTGGTGGAAAAAGCCACCGGCCAGCACCTGGAAGACTTCGCCGCGCAGGCGCTGGAACGGCCACTGGGCATCACCGACGTCCACTGGGGCCGCTCGGCCGAGGGCGTGGGCATGGGCGGCGGCGGCACCCGCTACCGCAGCCGCGACCTGGCCAAGTTCGGCCAGCTGCTGCTCGACCAGGGCCGCTGGCACGGCCAGCAGGTGCTGCCTGCGGACTGGGTGCGGGCGATGACCACGGTGCACGCGCAGGCGCGCGAGGACGCCGACTACGGCTATCTGCTGTGGCGTTTCCGCTTCCCGGTGCGCGGGGTGGAACGCGGGGTGTGGGCGATGTCCGGCAACGGCGGCAACTACGTGTTCGTGCTGCCCGAGGAGCGCCTGGTGGTGGTGATCACCCGCAGCGCCTACAACACGCCGAAAATGCATCCGCAATCGCAGGCGCTGCTCGCCGACTACGTGCTCAAGGCGTTGCCGTAGCCGCGCCGGTTTCCTGCGGGAGCAGGCCGGCTTGGCGCACCTGCGCGCGCTGGGTGGCGATGTCGGCCTGGTTGTGCGCCAGCAACGTGGCGAAGCCGGCCTGCGTGCGCAGCGGCGCCAGCAGCGGCGACACCCGCAGGTAGGCCGCATCGCGATAGCCGGCGGCCTGCGCGCGACGCAGCGCATCCAGCGCCGCATCCGGGTCGCCGGCCAGTTGCAGCAGCAGCGCCGCATCCAGCCCATCGAGTGGATCAGCGCCACGCGCGAGGTTGCGCAACAGGTCCTGCGCCCGCGCGCGCAGCGCCGGCGCGGCTGGTCGTGGCTGCGCGCCCAGCGTCCATGCCACTGTCTGCCCCAGGCTGCCCTGGGGACGTAACCGCAGCGCCTGCAGGCTGGCCTGGCGCGCACGCGCCGCATCGCCCTGCACCAATGCCAGTTCCGCTTGCAGCAGGTACAGCCCGGCATAGGCGGTACCGCGCCCCAGCGCCTCGTCCAATGCCGCCTGCGCTTCGGCGGTGCGGCCATGCGCGAACAGGAAACTCGGCCAGGCCACGTTGGAAAACGCGCTGTCCGGATACAACTGGAAGCTGTCGCGATAGCGTGCTTCGGCGGCGCTGACGTAGCCGAGCAGGTTGAGGTTGCTGGCGATCTGGATCGGCAGGAACCGCACCCGCGCCGGATCGCGCACCTGCAGGTTGGCGGCCAACGCCTGCGCCAACTGGCCCTTGCGTTCGTACAGATACGCAGCCGAGCCGCGCACCGCATCGGCGCCCGGATCCAACTGCAGCGCGCGCTCGTAGGCGGCCAGCGCCGCCGCGTACTCGCCGCTGCAATCGTGCGCGTAGCCGAGCGCGGCATGCGCGGCGGCCAGCTGCGGCTGCGCCGCAATCACCTGCGCCGCCAGGCGCCGCGCGAGCGCGACGTACTGCGCATCGCCGCCGTACTGGCACACGCGTGCGCTGTAGGCGCGACTGAGCCCGAGCAACGCACGCGGCTCGTCGGGCACTTGCTGCAAGCGCTGCCGGTACAGCGCGATCGCGCGTTCGTTGTCGTCGCGCTGGCCGATGCCGGCGTAGTACTCGGCGCGTTGCAGCAGCGGCGACGTCGCCGCTTGCGGTAGCGGCGCAGACCACGACCACGCCAGCGCCGCCAGCGTCCCGACACCGAGCACGACCGCTGCCGCGATCGCGACGCCATGCCAACGCGGGCGTCGCGGTGCCGGTGCGTCTTCCCTGTCGCCGCCGTCTTCGTCGCTGCGCACCGGCGCGCACAACTGGTAGCCCTGGCCGCGCACCGAGCGCAGGTAGCGCGGCTGCCGCGAGGCATCGCCCAACGCCTGCCGCAACAGGCGCACGCGCTGGGTCACGGTCTCCTCGTTGACCAGCGCCGGCGCCCACACCTGCGCGATCAGTTCGTCGAAGCCGACCACGCGCTGGCCCTGCTGCAACAGGTAATGCAGCAGGCGGAAACTCAGTCCGCCCAGCTCCAGTGCCACGCCGTCGCGCTCGACCCGCTGCCGTGCCACGTCGATGCGCAGGTCGTCCAGCCGGTAGCGCTCGCCCATCGCCGCGGCCTCAGCGCAGTTCGTCCTTGGCCCACAACGCGAGTTTCTCGCGGCCGATCTTGGCGTTGTGGCGGATATCCACCGGGAAGCCTGGATGACGCAGGAAGTCGGCGATGCCGGCGGTGTGCGCATGCGTCTGCGCCAGTGCGCGCAGCACCGCTTCCGGCTGCGCCGGCGGCGCCACGCCCGCCTGCAGTTCGTAGCACAGCACCGGCCGCTGCGCGCCCGCCGCACCGATCCCGACCAGCGCGCTGCGGCGCAGCCACGGCAAGGTGTTGAAGATCGGTTCGACCTGCTCGGTGTACAGCGGCCCCTGCGCGGTCTCCACGCGCTGGGTCTTGCGCCCGCAGAACCACAGCCGGCCCTGCGCGTCGAAGTAGCCGATGTCGCCCATGCGATGCACGATGCGCTCGCTGCCGTCGTCCAGGCGCTCGCGGATCTTGGCGATGCGCGTGGCCGCATCGCGGTTGAAATAGGTGTCGGTGGTGGTCGGCCCGGCCACGGTGATCTCGCCGACCGTGCCCGCGGGCAACTCGCGCACGCCCGGCCACTCGGGAATCGCCGCATCGTCGATGGCGATGATGCGCACCACGTTGGGCGCCACCACCGCGCCGACGCAGGTGCCGGCGCCGGTTTCGGTGGCCGTGCGCGTGTCCTGCAGTTCGCGGCCTTCGATCGCCGCCACCGGCAGGCACTCGGTGGCGCCGTACGGCGTCCACAGCTTGCCGTCCTCCGGCAGCAGGCTGCAGATCTTGGCGACGATTTCCGGCGGCACCGGCGCGCCGGCCGAAGTCGCGCAGCGCACGTTCGGCAACGGCCGGCCGTAGTCGGCCAGCACCCGCATCAGCGCCGGCGAACCGAACAGCTGGGTCACCCCGAAGCGGTCGATCGCATCGTGCAGCTTGCGCGGATCGGCGCTGGCCGGACGCGTCGGGTCCATGTCCGGGATCACCGAGGTCAGCCCCAGCGCTGGGTCGAACAGGGCGAACGGCGGGAAGGTCGGCAGGTCGATGCCGCCGGGCTGCATACCGAACGCGTTGCGCATCAGTTCGATCTGGCCGACGAAATGGCGGTGCCGGTAGACCACGCCCTTGGGCACGCCGGTGGAGCCGCTGGTGAACAGGATCGCGGCCACGTCGTCAGCCGCGGTGTCGGCCAGCTGGCTGCCGGCACCGCTCCCGGCACGCTCGATCTGCGCCAGCGTGGTGCCGCCCCAGGCCCAGCGCCGGCCCACGGTGACGATGCGCCGCGCCGAGCGCGCCCAGCCCAGCAGCCGCCGCGCCAGCTGCGCCAGCGGGATACCGATGAACGCCTCCGGCTGCGCCTCGTCCAGGCACTGCTTGAGCGCGCGCTTGTCGATGCCCGGATCCACCAGCACCGGCACCGCACCGGCCTTGAACAGCGCGAACATCAGCAGGAAGAATTCCGGCGACGGTCGCACCATCACCACCGTGCGGGTGCCGCGGCCGATGCCGTAGCCGCCCAGCCCGGCGGCGATCGCGTCGCTGCGCGCATCCAGCTGCGCATAGCTCAAAGTCACGTCGTAGGCGGCCAGGCCGTCGGCGCCGCGGCGGCCCGGGCAGCGGATGGCGATCTGGTCGGGGCGCTCGCGCGCCAACGGCGGCAGCGTCGCGGAGATGTTGCAGATGGGGGTCGTGGTCATCGGTCGATTATCGCCGATGGCGCCGGCCATGCCTTTACCGGCATGCGTTTGTCCAACATGCCGCGGCCCGAGGAGTGGGTTCGGCAGCGGGCACCCGGTCCGCCAGCGGCGCGGCGGCGCCACGCACCTGAACGCCGGCGCGCTTGCAGCGCGCGCCGGTTCGGTCAGAATGCCGCGCCTCCCACCGCTATTTGCCGCGCAAGGCCCGGCTGCCATGGCACATCCCTGCCTCACCTGCGGCGCCTGCTGCGCCTACTTCCGCGTCAGCTTCCACTGGAGCGAAGCCGATCCCGAGCTGGGCGGCAGGGTCCCGTTCGCGCTCACCGAGCCGTTGCGCACCCACGAACGGGTGATGCGCGGCACCTCGCAGGCGCAGCCGCGCTGCGTGGCGCTGGATGCCGAGATCGGCCGCTACAGCCGCTGCACGATCCACGACCGGCGTCCCTCGGTGTGCGCCGCGGTGCCCGCCTCGCTGGAGTTCGGCGAACGCAGCGCGCAGTGCGACAAATCGCGGCTGGCGCATGGTTTGCCACTGCTGACCGCGGACGACTGGGGCGGCGTGACCGAGCGCAATCTTCCGGACGCCTGATTGCGCGATGCTGCCGCGCTCGGCGCAACGCCGTCCGCACGCATTACAGCCCGTCGTCCGATGACCACCCTCTCATCGGTGCCGGGCGCCCATAACGCTGGCGACGTCCGCCTGCCAGTGCCACGGCCGAGCACGAACCCGCTTCAGCGATCCTTCCACTTGGTCGGCACCGGGTTGGTCACGGTGTTCTTTTCCATGGTGTAGGTGCCGTTCTGCTGGGCGATGGCTTCGCCGGTGTCGACGATCGCGTTCTGGATGAAGATGTTCTTGTCCTCGCCGCGGACGAAGGTCAACTGGTGGAAGGCGGTCTTGTTGCCCCAATCCTCGGAAGGCAGGGAAATGAAGCGGATGGTATAGCTCTCGTCGTCGAAACTGCCTTGCAGCACATACACGCCGTAGTGGTTCTCGCCTTGCGAGATGAGCTTGTACATGCCGTTGCTGTAGTAATAGAGCTCGGCATCGGGAAACGGCTTCTTGTCGTACATCTTCCGGTAGTGCAGCACCTGCTTGTAGGTGGGCTGGCCGAAACCGACCGCCAGGCGCTTGCCGTCGGGGGAGGTCGTCAGGTCTTCCGCGTGCGCGCCAGTGGCGCTCATCGACACCAACAACATCGACATTGCGATCGCTCTCACTTCGTCTGTCTCCGGTGCGGTTGCGTGAATCGCCCGCACTGTACAGGGACCGGTTTATTACAGAGCGGCAATCGTTTGCAGTTTCCGCGAGCATGCCGGCGACGGCTCCCGCTGCGACTCGCGCCATGGCCAACGGCGCGCCTCAGCGCGATGCGCGCCGCTGCCGGGCCGATGAGCACAGACAATCGCGCGTCAGCCCAGCGGATGCGTGTCCAGGAACGTGCGGATCGCCGGCACCAGCACCTCGTGCTTGTCTTCGAGCACGTAATGGTTGGCGTCCTCGAACGTCATCACCTCGGCCTGCGGCAGCGCCTGGCGGAAACCGGCCAGGAAATGATGGTCGAAGCAGATGTCGCGCAGGCCCCAGGCGATGAACGCCGGGCGGTCGGCGAACGACGGCAACGCCTGCGCCGAGCGTTCCAGCAGCGACCAGGCCTTGTCGGCCGGCGACAGCGGGATGTCCTGCATGAAGCGGATGGTGGAAATGCGGTTGGCCCAACTGTCGTACGGCGCCACGTAGGCGCGGCGCACGTCGGCTGGCATGCGCCGCGACACGCCCAGCCACGATGCGCCGGAGGAGAACGCGTTGAAGGTGCGGATGAACCACTCGCCGGGGCGCCAATGCCGGCCCATCGCGATCTGCCACGGCATCGGCTTGGCCGCCGGCAACGGGAACGCAGCGGTGTTGGTGATCACCAGCCGCTTGACCTGCGCGTGGTGCGACAGCGCCCAGCCGAAGCCAATCATGCCGCCCCAGTCGTGCACAGCCAGCGTCACCGGCCCGTCGATGCCCAGGTGCCGCAGCAGCGCGTCGAGATCGTCCACGCGCGACTGCAAGGTGTAGTCGTAGCCCGGCTGCGCGCCCGGCGCATCGTCCGGCTTGTCCGACAGGCCCATGCCGATATGGTCGGGCACGATGCAGCGATAGCGGTCCGACAGTCCGCTCACCAGATGCCGCCACAGGTAGCTCCACGACGGATTGCCGTGCAGCATCACGATCACCTCGCCGTCGCGCGGGCCTTCGTCGAGATAGGACATCGTCAGCCCTGGACGGACCTGGAAACGTTGCGGGGTGAAGGGGTAGCCGGGGTAGTTCATATGGGTCGACCAATTGAAAGTGGGAAATGAAGCGAAGCATGTGCATGGGCATCGCGGGCAAGGCATGCAGATGGCATGTCTGCACAGGCGGGCGCGGGCACATTCATAGCGGCTGCGCGCCTTCGCTGAGGATGTCCAGGTACGCCTGATAGGCGAAGACGCGATGCCGCTGCTGGCCGGTGAGTTCGTTGACGATCGCCAGTTCCTGCAGGGTACGGATGGCCGCGCGGATCGTCGGTGCGCTCAGCGCCAGATGCGGCTGCACCTGCGGCACGCCCAGCAGCACCCTGCGCGCGAACTGCTCGAACACCAGTCCGACATTGCCGGCGCGCGTGCCCAGTCCGGCAATCCGCGCACGATCTTGCGCCAACAGCGCCAGCAAACGCTGCGCCGTGCTGACCGCTTGCTGCGCCGTATCCGCGACGCCGTCGAGGAAGAATCCCAGCCATCCTTCCCAGTCACCCTCGGTGCGCACGCCGTTGAGGCGCTCGTAGTACTGCGCGCGATGCCGCTTGAAGAACAGGCTCAGATACAGACTTGGTTCGCGCAAGACGCCTTCATTGCACAGGATCAACGCGATCAGCAGCCGCCCCAGCCGGCCGTTGCCGTCGCTGAAAGGATGGATCGTCTCGAACTGCACATGCGCCAACGCGGCCTTGACCAGTGGCGACACGTCGCTGGCCGGCGCATGCAGGAAGCGTTCGAATGCGCCCAGCACCGTCTCCAGGGCTTCGGGCGGCGGCGGCACGAAGTGCGCCAACGCCGGCGAGGCGCCGCCGATCCATACCTGCCCCGCGCGGAATTCGCCGGGCCGCTTGCCGGCACCGCGCCCACCCCGCAACAGCAAGGCGTGCATTTCCCGGATCAAGCGCAAGGACAGCGGGAAGTCGTCCTGGCGCAAACGCTTGAGCCCGTGGTTCAGCGCGGCGACGTAGTTGGACACCTCCTCCACGTCGTCCAGCGGCACGCCCGGCGCCTCGTCCAATTCGAACAGCAACAAGTCCGACAACGACGACTGCGTCCCCTCGATCTGCGAGGACAGCAGCGCTTCCTTGCGCACGTATTGATAGAGGAACAGTTCCGGATCCGGCAGCATCAAGGTGATGCCATCCAGGCGTCCCAGGGCCTGGTCCGCCCGCTCCTTGCGAGCGATCAATTCCGGCGCGGCCAGATCCAGCGGCGGCACAGGCGGCAGCGGATCGGGGACGAACGCCTGGTAACGACTCCCGGCCAGCGAACCGGAAACGTAATGGCCGGTGGAACGGCGGGGAGGCATCGGGCTTTCCTTACAGCCACCGAATGCGGCCATTAAGAAAGAAAACTACCAATAATTTTCCCAAAGCGCCAGATTGCGCCGGACAAGGAAAATTATTGGCCTATTCGGCGCAATGGAGCCCCACAACAAACGCCTTCCGCCTACCAAACCACCTCGGCCATCGAGCAGTTCAGGCCCGAACCGATGCCCATCAGCGCGATCCGGTCGCCCTTTTTCAGGCGTCCCAGTTCGCGCAGCTTGCTCAGCACGATCGGCACGCTGGCCGGGCCGATGTTGCCGTGCTCGCCGAAGATGGTCATCACCTTCTTCGGGTCGATGCCGAAGTTCTTGATGAAGGCCTGGGTGTGCGGCAGGCTGACCTGGTGGATCACGAACTGGTCCAGCTCGTCCACCGCCCAGCCCAGCGCCTGCATGGCGGCGACGAAGGTCTTCTGCGCCAGCTTGAGGCCCTCGATCAGCAGCATGCGGGTATCGGTGACCATGCGGTCCAGGTTGCCCCGGCACAGCGTGTTCCACTCGGTGGCCGAGCGGGTCACGCCGCCGCGGTAGCGCGGGGCGTCGGGAACCAGCTCGGCGCGCGCCATCACCATCGCCGCGGCGCCGCAGCCCAGGGTCAGCGCGGCCAGCTCGTCGCGGAATTCCTGTGCGGTCACGTCCGGGGAGGTCATCCGCTCCAGGGTCTTCTCGTACACCAGGTTGGCGGTCTCGCCATCCACCACCAGCGCATAGTCGACTTCGCCGCGCTCGATCATCCGCGCCGCGATGTCCATGCCGTTGATGAAGGCCAGGCAGGCATTGGCGACGTCGAAGGTCACGCATTCCTCGCCTACGCCCAGGTTGCCGGAGACGATGCTGGCGGTGGACGGTTCCAGGTAGTCGCGGCTGACCGAGGTATTGACCAGCAACCCGACCTGGCCGGCGGTGATGCCGGCGTCGGTCATCGCCTTGCGGGCCGCCAGGGTGGCTGCATCGGATGCCTGCATGTCCGCATCCCACATGCGCCGCGCGTGGATGCCGGCGACGTCGCCGAGCACGTCGGTGCGGATGCCGAGGCGATCATAGGTCGGCTGCAGGCGTTCGTTGATCTGCTTGGAAGTCAGCGTGTGCGGCGCATCGATATGCGCCAGTCCCGCGATGGAGACATTGTTGAAGAGCATCGAGATGTACGCCGGGATAAGGCGAAGGGGCGCCAATTCTAGCGGCTGCCCGGTTTTACCGCATCTTTAACAAACTGGAACAGAGCGTATGGCTTAACCCGTTCAGCGAACACTGCACTGATAAGCGGCGTAGCGCTGGTCGCCGTCGACCGGTTCGCCCATCGCCTGCACGGTATTCGCGCCGACGCCGGGGGCCTCGTTGCGCGCCAGGGTCTCCAGTTCCTCGCGCACCCGCAGCGGGTTGCGCTGGTAGAAGCCCACGTTGCTCTTCACCGACACCACCACCTCGCCCCGCTTCTCGCAGCCGGCCGGCGCCTGCCCTGGCGGCAGCACGCGCACGGTCTTGCCTTCCGGCGCCATCGGCACCCAGGTGCAGGCAGCGAGACTGGCGAGCAGGAGCAACGCGATCGGTAGGCGCATGGAGAGGGACCGCAGACTGAGAGAACCCGGATTGTGCCGCAGATTGCTGAATTGGCAATGACGCTGGCGGATTTGGTGGCTGCCCAGCATGAAAGCCGATTCGTGCGAGGCTTCGTCCGTACCCTCATCCGCCCCTGTGGGGCACCTTCTCCCGACGGGAGAAGGGAACAGCCGTAGCCCCTCTCCCATCGGGAGAGGGGTTGGGGTGAGGGTCCGGCGCGAAGTGTCTCGCGGAGCTGGGCGCACAAGGCTCCACCCATATCCTCACCCCGCCCCACAGGCCACCGCCTCAGCGCTTGGGCGCCACCGGCGCGGCCGCGCCCTGCGGCTTGCCGTCGGCGTCGATCACCGTCACTTCGCCCAGCTTCAGCGCGCGCACCGGGCGCTCGATCTGCTTCAGGTCGCCCACCACCACCCAGGTCAGCGCGTTCGCGTCCAGGGTCGCGGCGGCCTGCGCCACCTGCGCCGGGGTCATCGCCTCGATCTCGGCCTTGCGCTTGAACACGTAGTCGTCGGGGCGCCCGTAGCGGACGATGCCGCCGATCGCACCGAGCACCGAACTGGCGGTCTCGTAGGCGCCAGGCAGGCTCAGGGTCTGGATGTTGCGGATCCGCGCCACTTCGTCCGCCGTCGGCGGCAGCTTGCCGCTGGCGAAGGCGCTGATCTCCTTCTGCATCTCCTGCAGCGCCGGTGCGGTCTTGTCGATCTGCACCGGCGCGGCGGCCGACCACGGGCGCTGGCCCAGGGTGTTGGAGGCCGAACTGCGCGCGCCGTACGACCAGTGCTTGTTCTCGCGCAGGTTCATGTTCAGCCGCGAGGTGAAATCGCCACCGAGCACGCCGTTGGCGGTGTCGAACCGGATCGAGGACGCATCGGTGGTCGGCGGCACCAGTTCGGCGGCGAACAGGTTGGCCTGCACCGCGCCGGGCTGGTCGATCAGGTACACCCGCGGCTTGCTCGGACGCGGCACCGCCGCCGGCGCCTGCAGCGATGGCGCCGGGCCCTCGCCCTTCCAGTCGCCGAACTGCGCGTCCAGCAGCGGCACCACCTCGGCCAGGGTGGTGTCGCCGACCACGATCAGGGTGGCTTGTTCGGGACGGATCCAGTCGCGCTGGAAGTCCACCAGGTCGGTGCGCTCCAGCGCCTCGATCGCTGGCTCGGTGCCGCTGCCGCTGAACGGGATCGCATACGGATGGCCGGCGCCGTACAGCAGCGGCGGCAGCACCCGCATCGCCACCGCGTTGGGCTGCGCCTTCTCCTGGCGGATGCCGGCGATCCAGCTCGCCTTGATCCGCTCGATCTCCTTCTGCTCGAAGCGCGGGCGCCGCAGCATGTCGGCGTACAGCGCCAGCGACGGCGCCAGGTTCTCTTTCAATGCGGACAAGTAGGCGCTGCTGCCGTCCAGCGAGGCGCCGGCGCTGAGCGTGGCGCCCAGCGTGTCGGCGGCATCGGCGAAGCCCAACGAGTCGTAGGTGCCGGCGCCTTCGTCGAGCATGCCCATGGTGAAGTTGGCGGTGCCCGACTTGCGCCCCTGGTCGGCACTGAAGCCGCCCGGGAATTCGTAGCTGAACTGCACCACCGGCACGTCGTGGCGCTCGGCCAGGATCAACCGGGTGCCGTTCTTCAGCGTGGCGCGCTGCAGCGCCGGGAACTTCAGCTGCGGGAACTGGGTGGTCTTGGGCGGGCCGGCGCTGCGATCGACGACGCTGGGCAGCGCGCGGTACTTCGGATCGACCGGCGGCGGATTCAGCGGCGCCGGCTGCACCGCCGGCTCTTCGGCCAGCGCCACGCGCTCGCCCGGTTCCACCACCAGGGTGTGGTCGCCCTTGCCCAGCCACTTGCGGCCCACCGCCTTCAGATCGCGCGCGCGGGTGGACTCGATCATGGCCAGCGAGGTGCGGAAGCAGCCCGGATCGCCGGTGAACACCGTGCACTCGGCCAGCGCATCGGCCTTGCCGCCGAACCCGCCGATGCGCTCGATGCCGCGCACGAAGCCGGCGCGGAACGCGGTCTTGGCGCGCAGCAGCTCGTCCTTGTCCGGCCCCTTGTCGAGCAGCTTGCGCAGTTCCTCGTCGATCACCGCCTCGACCTTGGCCGGATCCACGCCCTGCTTCACCGTGGCGATGATGCCGAAGCTCGAGCCCAGCTGCGACGGCCAGGCGCCGGCGCTGATCTGGTCGACCAGCTTGTCCTCGTGCACCAGGCGCCGGTCCAGCCGCGACGACTTGGCGCCACCCAGCACCTGCGCCAGCAGTTGCAGGCGGTCGATGTCCTCGGTGCCGGTCTGGGCCACGTTCCAGACGCGGTAGATGCGCGCCTGCGGCACCTTGTCGGTCATCGTCTCGCGGGTGGACTGGGTGTGCTGGGCCACGTCGACCTGCGGCTGCGCCATGCTCGGCCCGGCCGGGATATCGCCGAAGTAGCGGGCGACCTTCTCTTTCGCGGTGGCCACGTCGATGTCGCCGGCCAGCACCAGCACCGCGTTGTTCGGCCCGTACCAGGTGCGGAACCACTGCTTCACGTCGGCCAGCGAGGCGGCGTTGAGGTCGTTCATCGAGCCGATCACGCTGTGGTGGTACGGGTGGCCCTTCGGGTACAGCGCGCGGCTCAGCTTGTCCCAGGCCTGGCCGTAGGGCTGGTTCTCGCCCTGCCGCTTCTCGTTCTGGACCACGCCGCGCTGTTCGTCGAGCGCGGCCTGGTCGATGGCGCCGACGAGGTGGCCCATGCGGTCGGACTCCATCCACAGCGCCATGTCCAGCGCGGTGGTCGGCACGTTCTCGAAATAGTTGGTGCGGTCGCTGTTGGTAGTGCCGTTCTGGTCGGTGGCGCCGACCTGCTTGAACGGTTCGAAGAATTCGCCGCTGTGGTTCTCGCTGCCCTGGAACATCAGGTGTTCGAACAGGTGCGCGAAACCGGTGCGCCCGGCCGGCTCGTCCTTGGCGCCGACGTGGTACCAGAGATTGACCGCCACGATCGGCGCCTTGCGATCGGTATGCACCACCACGCGCAGGCCATTGGGCAGGGTGAACTGCTCGAACGCGATGTCCACTTTCGCCGCAGCCGGCTGCCTGGCCGCACTGGACGGGGGCGCGTAGCTCAGCGCGCCGAGCGCGGTGGACAGGGCGATGGCCAGCAGCGCCCCACGGGGGCGGATCGACACGGTCATGCAAGTTCCTTTTGAGTAATGAATGGAAGGACAGCCAGGCCTCGATCGTAACGGGCCGCCGCCGCGCCCGCGTATGCCTTTCGGCCCGTTCCCGACCATGGCTGGCGCCTCCAATCCTGAACGCGATGGGCTGGCGCCACTGCCGGAGAGGTGACCGGCAGGCCGAAGACGGACGTACGCAAGCGACCGTGTGTCCGCCTGCGGACACACAGCTCCATAAAAAAACCTTGAATAACAATGCTTTGAAGTTGGCACAGGATCTGCTTTGTATCTGGGGCGCAACAAACACCGCCAAATCAAATAATGAATGAAAGCTTAATAACTAGAAAAAACAGAAGAAAGTTCTTGCACACTCTGATTAGGTGTTCTACCTTACTACCACACCACTGCTCAACAACACCAACGAGGCCCGCCATGAAAACCGCTTCCTTCGCCCTGACCTTCGCCATCGCCGCCCTGCTCGCCGCGCCGGCCATCGCCGCACCGACCGCCACCCTGGACAGCGTGCAGGTCCGCCCCTCCGCCGAGCAGATCGCCCAGCGCACCTTCGAGCGCAACAGCGGCATCGCCACCCTGACCGCGGTGCAGGTGCGTCCCTCCGCCGAGCAGCTGGCGCAGCGCGACGCCGAGCTGTCCAGCCGCATCGCCACGCTGGCGTCGGTGCAGGTGCGTCCGTCCGCCGAGCAGATCGCCCAGCGCGCTACCGAGCAGGCCACGAGCCCGCGCGTTGTTACCCTGACCGCAGTGCAGGTGCGTCCGAGCGCCGACACCCAGAGCGTCTTCGCGATCGGCAGCGTGGTCAGCGGCGCCCTGGACAGCGCGATGCTGCAGCTGCAGCCGAGCCTGCAGAACCTGGGCCAGGACCTGACCACCAGCCTGGCGCGCTGAGCCGGCGACGCTTCGCCGGCGCAGGCCGGAGCCGGCGCGTAAACTGCGCCGATGACCGCCACGCCCACGCTGCATGTCCTGCTGTTCCAACCCGAAATACCGCCCAACACGGGCAATGCCATCCGCCTTTGCGCGAATACCGGCGCGCAGCTGCACCTGATCGAGCCGCTCGGCTTCGACCTCGAGGACAAGCAGCTCAAACGCGCCGGCCTGGATTACCACGAGTACGCACGCCTGCAGGTCCACGCTTCGCTGGACGCCGCGTTGCAGAGCATCGCCCCGCGCCGCCTGTTCGCCCTGAGTACCCGCAGCGACACCCGCTACGATGCGCCCGCCTTCGCCGACGGCGATGCGTTCCTGTTCGGCCCGGAGACCCGCGGCCTGCCTGCCGAGGTGCTGGAACAGGTTCCGCCCGCGCAACGCCTGCGCCTGCCGATGCGCCCGCACAACCGCAGCCTCAACCTGTCCAACGCGGTGGCGGTGGTGGTGTTCGAAGCATGGCGGCAGTTGGGTTTCCCCGGCGCGGATTGAACGCGCGGCAGGGCGCCGGTCGATGGCGACAGGTCCTTCGGGCCGGATCGCGGGCCTCCCTGCTTGCGGTTGAAGTCGGCAACGCTTCGTTCTTACACTCGGTCGTCAGGGACATCGCCTGAGTCGATCCGAGCGAGCTGCCGCTGCGCTCTTGCAGGGTAGCGTTATGACATCCAGCTCCCGAAAAACGACCACCGCCGACGATTGGGTCAGGATTCGCCGCGATCGGGAAACCGGGATCGAGAGCGTGCACGCGCATTTCCGCGGACACGCCTACGATCCCCACGATCATGACGAGGTACTGGTCGGCGTCACCCTGCAGGGAGTGCAGCGGTTCCACTGCCATCGATCGCTGCATACCAGTACGCCCGGGCGCGCCATCCTCATCGAGCCCGGGGCGGTCCACGACGGGCATGCGCCCGAGGAGGACGGCTTCACCTACGCGATGCTCTACCTCCCCCAGTCCTGGGTGGCGGAGATGCTGCAGCGGCTCGGCCAGTGGGACATCTCCGCGATTCAACCGGCGTTCCGGAGCACCTTGACCGGCGACGCCGTGCTGAGCGCGGCGATACGGCAGGCGTTCCTCGCCGTGCATCACGGCGAAGGCCGCCTGGCGCGGGACCAGAGCCTGGATCGCATGATGCGGCTGCTGTCCTCGCATCTGTCTGCGGATGCGCAGCCCGCGCGCGATTCGGCGGCAAGGATGGCGCGGGCCAGGGATTTCCTGCACGCGCAGATGGAACGCGACGTCGGCCTGGATGAACTTGCCGGCTACGCCGACATGGACCGGTTCCGCCTCACCCGGCAATTCCAGCGAACGTTCGGCCTGTCGCCGCACGCTTACCTGATCCGCTTGCGGTTGCGCGTCGCGCGCGCCCTGCTGGCCACTGGACAGGAACCGGCGGACGTGGCGCTCAAGGTCGGCTTTGCCGATCAAAGCCATCTGGGCCGCTGGTTCAAGCGCGCCTACCGGCTCACCCCGGCCGCCTACCAGCGGCAGTGCACAGGCGTTCTAGATTGAATCCTGGGCGGCTCCGATCATGGCCACAGTCCAGCGAGAACGGAGTTCCCCCATGTTCGACACCAAAGTGGCTCTCATCGTCCGCAACGACCTGGCGACCTGGCAGCGGTTGAATGTCGTTGCCTTCCTCGCGACCGGCATCGCAGCGGCCGCCCCCGACGCCATGGGGAACCCTACGTCGATGCGAACGGCCACCGCTACGGCAACATGCTCGGGCAGCCGATGCTGGTGTTCGAGGCCGATCTCGCCGGGCTCCAGGCCGCACACCGCGTGGGACTGGAACGTGAGATCACCGTGCTGCCCTATGTGTTCGCCATGTTCGCGACCGGGCACGACGACGCCAATCGCCAGGCCTTCGCCGCGGAAGACCCGGGCGATCTGAACCTCGTGGGGATCGGGTTGCGCGGGCCGAAGAAGGCCGTGGAAAAAGCCACCAAGCGCCTGGCGCTGCATCCGTGACGTGGCACGCGGCGATGCGGCCGTGCCGAATCTCCTTGGGTCATCTCGCAAGCCGCAGCGTCCCCTGCACGGTCGGCCGTTAGCGGATCGCTCCAGGCGATGCGTGGCGATGCTGGCAGCCGAGGGCAGGCACACGGTCCGCGCATCCGTATGCCGTGCGCCGCCCGGCCAAGGTCATGCGTCGACGAAGAACACGCCACTCGGGTAGCAGCCGCAGATGAACTCGACGAACGCCCGGACCTTAGGGCTCTGCAGGCGCCGCGAGGTATGCAGCACCCACAGTTCGACCTCGTCGCCGGCCGCGCCCCACGCGACCAGTTCGCCCTTGTCCAGAAGATGCCCGATCAGCGACTGCGGCAGCATGGCCGCGCCCGCGCCGGCGGTAACGGCATCGCGGACCGTCAGCAGCGAGGACAGCCGCAGCACGGGCTGTGGTTCGACGACGAGTTGGCCGCCCTGCACGGACCACAGCTCGCCGTCGCGATAGGACGGCGTCACCACGGCCGGGACGCGCGGCGTCTCGCCTTTCCGCCCTTTTGGCCTCTCGATGGCAGGAGCCGCCGCAAGCAGCAAGCGGTCCTTGGCGAAACACCTGCCGACCAGCACGCTGTCCTTGCGCGGATTGATGCGGATGGCGACGTCGAAATGCTCCTCGACGAGGTCGGCGACACGGTCCTCGGAAACGGCTTCTATCTGCACTTGCGGATAGAGCGCCTGGAACGCGGCGGCAAGCCGTCCCAGCGCCACTTGCGAGAACAGCAGCGGCGCGGCGACACGCAGCCGGCCCCGCGGGGTCGCCAGCCCGTCCCGCGCCGCCGCGATCGCGTCGGCCACCTCGCGCATCGGCCCCTCGAGTCTGGCCAGCAGGATCTGGCCGGCTTCGGTCAGGCCCAGGCTGCGCTCGCCTCGCTCGATGAGCCGTATGCCCAGCGAGTCCTCGAGATCGGCGACCCGGCGCGACAAGGTCGCCTTGGACCGGCCACTGGCGCGGCTGGCTCTGCCGAAGCCGCCATGCACGGCCACCAGTTGGAAATCTTCCAGGGCATTCAGGTCCATTGCGTCTCAAATTTGATACGAGGCGTCCACATTTTAGAGTCTGTGTTTTGAATATGGAACCTCTTATTGTTTGCCCACACCCAGACCAAACCCCAACCAAGGAAATCACCATGACCATTCTCGTAACCGGTGCCACCGGCAATGTCGGCCGTCAGGTCGTCGAACAACTCGTCAAGCGCGGCGCCGATGTCCGCGCGCTGGTCCGCGACGCGGCCAAGGCCAACCTGCCGGCAGGCGTCGAGGTCGTCCAGGGCGATCTGCTCGATGTCGACTCGCTGCGCGGCGCCTTCTCCGGCGTCTCCACGCTGTTTCTGCTCAACGCCGTGGTCGCCGACGAGTACACGCAGGCCCTGATCGCACTGAACGTCGCGCGCCAGGCCGGGATCGAGCGGTTCGTCTATCTGTCGGTGATCCACAGCGACCTGTACGTCAACGTGCCGCACTTCGCCGGCAAGTACGGCGTGGAACGCATGATCGAGCAGATGGGCCTGAACGCCACCATCCTGCGTCCGGCCTACTTCATCGACAACGACCTCACGATCAAGGACGTGGTGAGCGGCTACGGCATCTACCCGATGCCGATCGGCAGCAAGGGCCTGGCGATGGTCGATACCCGCGACATCGGCGAGGTCGCGGCCATCGAACTGCTGCGCCGCGAGCAGTCGGCCGTGCCGCTGGCGCTGGAGCGCATCAACCTGGTCGGCCCCGAGACCCTGACCGGCACCGCCATCGCCGCGATCTGGAGCGAGGCGCTGGGCCGCCAGATCTCCTATCCGGGCGAGGACACCGCCGCATTCGAGCAGAACCTGCGCCAGTTCATGCCGAGCTGGATGGCCTTCGACATGCGCCTGATGAGCGAGCGCTTCATCAGCGACGGCATGATCCCCGCCGCCGGCGACGTCGAACGCCTGACCACGCTGCTGGGTCGTCCGCTCCACTCCTATCGCGAGTTCGCCACCCGGGTCGCGACCTCCTCCTGATACGCAGCGCTTGCGCACCTACACCACCAGGACGCCACCATGATCTATTCGACCGCCACCGTCGCCGTGAACCCTCCCGGCGAACTCCCGCTGACCCGCGCGCAGGCCTGGCAGGGCCTGCTGCTCAAGGCCCGCGACGCCCGCCTGTTTCTGCCCGAAGGCCTATGCACCCGCTGCGATGTCGTCGAGGAAAGCGCGACGCACTTCGTGCGCGAAGCCACGATCGCCGGCACCGACCTGCGCGAGATCATCGCCCTCGAACCGGAAAGCAAGATCACCTTCTTCCAGGCCACCGGCCCGCGCGAAGGCGCGATCGTCAACGTGCTGTTCGAAGACGCGGCCGGAGTGCTGCAGCTGTGCTTCTACTGCTATCTCGGCCTGCGCGGCAAGCAGCCGGGCGGCCCCGAGGAGCAGGCCGAGCAGGCGCAGTTCGACAGCGACAAGGGCTATAAGGCGGCGCTGCACTCGACGCTGAAACGCACCCGCGAACTGCTCGCGGACGGCCGGCTCTGAACAAGCATCCGCCTCCATTCCCTGTCCGCGCGGAGCTGTTCCATGCGGGCAGCGGTATGGAACGCCACGCCGACGCCCCCCAACGCTCGGTCCCGTTTGACGAACTGGCAACGGTTCGGCCAGGAGCGATGCCTGGTCGAAAAGTCATACCCCATCCTGGGCGACCTGCAACAGGCGCCCCTTGCCTCGAGGAAATCGATATGCAACAGCACGACAGCGACACTATCGCGCCTGACCGACCGAAGATTTTGGTCCTGGGCGCGACCGGCGGCACTGGCCGGCTCATCGTCGGCCAGGCAGTGGCCAGAGGGTACGACGTCGCGGCGCTGGTACGTTCGCCCGACCGCGCGCGTCATCTCGGCGGGGCCGAACTCATCGTGGGAGACGCACGCGACGAGCAGGTCCTGCGCCAGGCGCTGCGCGGCCGCGACGCCGTCATCAGCGCACTGGGCACGCCGGCCAGCCCGCGCCGCGAAGTCACCCTGCTCTCCACCGCGACGCGGGCGCTGGTGAGCGCGATGCAGGCGGAGCAGGTCGCACGCCTGGTCGGCATTACCGGCATGGGGGCCGGCGACAGCGCGGGACACGGCGGCTTTCTCTTCGACAAGCTGATCTTTCCACTGCTCCTGCGCAAGGTATATGCCGACAAGAACCGGCAGGAAGCCCTGATCCGCGACAGCGGCCTCGACTGGGTGCTGGTGCGTCCCTCCGTTCTCAACGACAAGCCTGCCCGCGGCGATGTCCGCGCGCTCACCGATCTCACCGGCTTCCACGGCGGCACCATCGCGCGGTCGGATGTCGCCACGTTCGTCCTGAATCAGGTGGCCTCCGATGCATGGTTGCATCGCTCGCCGCTGATCGCTTGGTAAGCGCACCGCGCGCGCCACTGTTGGGAGCGCGCTGAACGAGCAAACGGACGCGGCCCGCCACGGTAGGCGCGAAGAAAAGCCAACGACCAATTCCGTCGGCAACGAGTCGATTGCGGTTTGGCGTCACGGGAATTCAGCGACTTGTGATCCGGTAGCAGCGCGGACCGTGTGGGCCATGCACCCTCGAAACTAGCCATCTCCCCATAGTTCTTACACCAGTTAGAGCCATAGTTGGGCCGTTTCGGAGGTGCTTATGCACAAACTATGCTCGCATTTGCGCTCCATCGTTTGGCAGACCACCCTACACGTCATTGATTCTAAAGGTGCGTCACCCATAGTTCGTGCATTCGGTAGTGAGCGTACAGACTATTCGCGCACTAGTACGACATGAGCTGAGGACGGTGTGCAATGCCATGGGCGATTCAACCACGTCAACTACATCCATCCAGAGCAGCACGCTTGGTGGATAAGAGTGTTCCTGTTTGGCTCGCCCTATGAACAGTCAGACCAGTGGCTGAGACTTGTGCTGCGTCGAGTCGGAAAGCGCTTGGATGATTTAGGCCGCTGAGGCGCTGCTCCCTTCGAATGAGAACCAGGGGGCGCGGTAGCCACGCCGTCGCAAACCGACGGTTCTGAAAGATCACACGGGCACTCACGTTGCCCCGATGTAGGACCGGAGCCCAGCAAGTGCCGCTACGATTCTGTCCACATCCTGCCTCATTGCATTGCGGCGTGTAAAACGCAGTAGCTCCGTCTTGCCGTCGGGAGTCCATTCGCGATGCACATGCCCCCCGGGCGACGTCTTCTTACTTCTCAGGAAACGAGGATTAGATCTCTCGTATTCATCAAGAAAACTTGGACAAAGCATATCTTCAATCTCCCAGTCGATTCCCTTAAAGCCATCATTTTCCTTCCATATCGCTCTCCCGACAGCAGCCGGGTCGCCAACTGCGGGATTCATTACAGGAAACAGGTTGAACACATCGGCAAATTCTTGCATACCGACGTTACGTGAAGTTGCCAACTTGAGCGCGCTTCGTCCCGCAAAGTCATTGTCGAACAACCCAAGAAATCGGTACACGTGACGGCCACTTCTATCCCTGTAGGTCGTAGCCATGGTTCGAAATGCCAACAGCTGTTGTACCAGCCCATCCACCCCGCCCCGATCCCGCTCTCCGGCGGCAACGATCGAGAAGTTACCACCTATAAGTTGGGACCCGCCGGACTTCTGCTCAAGTTGGGAGGCGATCTTGAAGTACTCGACATCGCTCGTCCCTTCGACAAAGACCGTGCGGGCGCTTATCTTTAGTCCTGCGGAGCGCGCATAGAGCTTGACGTGGTCTGGAATATCCATTCTCAGAAGTGTGTCCAGGGAGCTGTAAGGGGACGCAGAAACGGCCCATTATTCCCAAAGGAAACGTAAGCTTTGAACCGTAGTCCCGGCTTCGGATCCCGAAGCGCATGCTCTTCCGGTCGATATGGCGTCTGAGAATTATTGAACTCCCCAATCTTCGCGACCGCACGCGCACCGTAGCCAGAAACTGCCACTGCGTCGATCACCCTCCTTTCCTTTCGATCGTGTGTAAGCAACCAACGCAGACGATCTGGAACGGAGACATATTGTTCTGTCGTCCTCCACAGGTTCCGAAGGTTTTTGAACTCGCGCTCGCCTTGGGCTGCCCTCCCCACTTGATACAGGAGAACGGCTCGGTCAAGCTGCAGTTGTGCCGGCAGGCGATAACCTACCGCTATAAGCTCATTGAGGAGCTGTAGCTGCCGGTCAAAGTTCAACGGCTCCCGTCGAACAACCAAGTCAAAAGTAAGCCTTATGACTTGAGAGTTCCCGGCTCCCGCAGTATTTTCGAGAATGGCAAGCGCCTTATCCAGCTCTTCTGGATCGATTGCGTCGACGTTAAAGAACGAGACGCCTTCGAAGGTGGATGCAAGTGATATCCACGCAGCTACTAGCACGTCTACCGGACCAGACGGAGCACCGCTTGCCGGCTGTCCTGCGGAAGCAGTTGCGTGCTTGGTAAGTAGGGAATTCAATGCCTGATCCGCCATCTTTGCGAGCTGATCTCGTCGGTACTGAACGTCCTTCGACTCAGCGGCTGCAAAGAGGACATTCAGAGCCTCAACGTAGAGTGCCGGTGCGGAAACGTCGTCTTCGGCCGCACGTTCCAGGAGACTCTTCACATGAGTTTCAATAACGAAGGGATTAGCAGGACTAAGCGCGTGTGCCCTAGCCGCAAATTCATATCCTAGCTTGCGCGTGTCGTGCACCGCGCCACCTGAATCTCCTAGCTCAGCTTGCGCAGCCGCAAGGTCGAAGTATGCATTCGCAAGCGAGTTTAGAAGATTGAGGTCAGACTCAGAGTCGTCATTCTGATCAATGAAATCGATTGCGTAAAGCAGATCAGTGACAGCTTGACGCAGAATCTCCACCTTTTCGCTCGCTTCCACGCCAGCCGATACACCCAACTTCGCGATTCGGCGGCGTGAAATCGCAGTATGGTGACGGAAGACTCGACTCGAGTCGCGCAACGGGCTCGGCATCTTATTCAGGATTGACAGAGCCTCGCGCCAGAAAGGCGCAAAGCTAAAGTGACCATGATCCGGGTCAATTTTTAGGAAAGTTGTCGCGAAGTCCTCCCCGAGTGCACGGTACCGACGCTCGCCCAGCTCAAAATTTACCGCGATTTGACCAAGGAGAATGAGGCGCAGGTGTTCTGGACTCGTAGCTTGCGTTAACGAAAGCTTTCCCAACAGCGCATCGTCGTAGAAGATCGCATTCAGCAAGTAAGTACCGAGCACGTCGTGAACTAGCGCCCAATGCCGGCCATTTGGCCCATGCATTGAGATAAGCCCGACGGCAGCCAAGTCACTACGGGCATCCCCGAGAAGTGCAGATGTCGGCCATTTTCCAGAGGACCGATGTAGCAACCCTTCCGGCATCGGAACTCGCTCAGCGCTAAGTGATGCAATCTCCATTACCGCCAGCTTCAACTCATCGTCTGGGCAGCCCGATATGAATTTGGAGAAGATCCACTCTTGCAAGGACTCGTTGAGATCGTATTGGCCTCGGACCCAGAACGACAGTGCAACCCAGAAAGATGCACTGTCATTAACGCCACCTACCGCATGCGCGTTAAAGAACGCCGTCCATTGAGCCTCGGATCTTGCCAACCCCCGCGATGAGAGGAACTTGTTCAGGTGCCTTCCGAGATCTCTTGCAGCGTCACTGGAAAGTAGGTGAAGCACATTCGCAACCGGCTTGAAGATAGAATGATTGTGATAAGCGAGCGGCAGTTGCACATCTGCCACCACCAAAATTAGAGTAGGCCGACCGGAACGCTTAACCTCTTGAAAGAAACTGAGAAGCTCAGAGGCGCGATGCTGCCAATGCATCACGTCAAATACAATGACCCAAGGCGTCTCGTAGAGCTCATGGTCGGAAATCGTATTGACGGAGACGCTTCGAAGTACAGATGACTCCGCTGCCGCATCCTTAGCACGATGCATGAAATGGACAAGCGGCAGCGCACTAACTTCGAAAGGAAGCGACTTGGCCACAAGCACAGGATATCCGTCTCTTGCCGCCTCCCAAGCGAGTGCGTGCGCTAAAGTTGTTCCTCCGGCTCCAGGCTCAGATGTGATGTAGCCGATAACGTTGGCATCTGGGCCGTGAGAATCCAGCTTGTGCAGGAGTGACTTAAGCGCGTGGCGGGCGGTCTCGCCTCTCGACCACGGCAAACCCGCTGCGTAAGGCTCCCACCGTGTGGCCTTACCGGAAAAGAAGTCGGCAAATGCCTCCCCGGTGAGCTCGTCCGGCATGATGGATCGAAGGTCTCGCTCCTGAATCAGGTTATAATCTTCAAGGACGGGGCGTTCAGGTTCATCGCAAAGCGTCAGATCCACTACTTGCGGATTACCCCGCTTGTCGCGCAATCGCACCATAACGTGATCGGGAGGAAACACTTCGCTGTATCGCGATATGACTTCATCCATGAAGTGCTCGTACCCCAACGATACAAGCGTTATGTTCCGAAACTTACTCACCTCCCCACTGAGCACTTCACCCGCATCGGCCAGGGGAGAAACGACCGTTAATGAGGGCTGGAACGACGCCCCCCATATATCGCCGATGCCTTCCGGCACACCGGCCGTTTCGCCACCTACGGCTAGGATATGTCTGGCATCCGACGTCCTGACAAAGTCAAGCATCGCCATTCGCCGCATTTTATCTGCGAACGTTTGAGTCGCCACCTTGCGAGCGCTCCCGCCAAGGAACAGCAAGGGCAGTGATCTAGTAGGGAGATCGACCTTGCTAATGTCGCTTTCGATTATTTGGACGAAACCGCGCCGCCGCACCAGAGGATTATCCACACCCTCGTCATTCTGAATCGCGGCGACTAGAGCGTCGTCGTAGTCCTCTGAAACGACCATCGCCCAAGGCAGCCCTACGAACCGCGCCAACTCGTCGCGCTCATGATCCGAAAGCAAAGGTTTGCGGACCCACAGCACTATGTCGCGCGCCCCAAGTCGCGAGACGATGCCCGATATATCATCATTACGAATCAGCATGTTTGACGGCAGCATCTATAGACCCTTAGGCGTTCCTTGCAGCGAGGTGTACAGACTACTGCAGCGACCGATTCCAGCGCTATATCCAGGGGATTGCCGCAACCGGTCGCAACGCCCGTCGAGCTCCCCCTAGGGGGCGACGGATCCATTAAGAGCTAGGGATTCGTCCTGTTGTGTGCCTTAGGTGTGCCGGCTTCCACACCTACAAGGGCCCCAACGTGGCAACCGGCAGCCGCCAGGTATCGACCGCCTTCCTACCCATTGATGCGCGAGCCTATAAAGATCAATCGGTTATAGGCGTTAGGGGAAGCGCCCGCTTCAGCCAAAAGCGGACCCTCGACTCTCCATCGCTGAGCCCACGCCCTGCTGCACGCTCATGTAAACTTAGGGAACTACCTCCAGGGTTCGCGGGAGAAGCTAGCCGTCAGCCGCGCTCCGGCATTCTGATTGAGCCTACTTAGTAGAAGTCGGCCATTCCCAGCGTATACGCTTGGTAGGCACCTTCGATCTCTTGCTCGCTTGGCGGGAGATAGTCAGGAGTCTTCCCGTTCCGTAAGGCATCGCAGACCCGATACCACCCTCTGAAATCACGTGCGTCGATTGAGAGGCCTGCCTGAGCAGCGATGGATTCGAGCGGCTTCGGCGGTGCATACTTTTATCTGCTCCACGAGGGCGGCAGCTGTATTTGCAGCACGAAGTGCCGACTCTGCGCCCCCGTCCAGATTCGCAGCGAAGGCTGCGGCCCAGACGCGGGGCGTTGCCTCCGACAGAAGCCAGCGTCGGATGTAGGATCGAGCAAATCGTCTTCAGCGTTCACAGGCGCTCCTATAGGTGATGTCCGAGAACTGCGTGTTACAGATCCAACGCCAAGATGGGGATCAACCTGTTCTTCGTACGTTCAGTGTACGCGTCGCGAGCTCGCAGTGACCCATGCGTCTGCTAAGAGCTGACGGCTGCGATGAAGCATGCCGTCGCCCTGTGCGGTCTAGGATTTCCAATAGTTTGAACAGGCCTTTGGTCCAATAGTTCGTGCAACCTGCATGAACTATTCGCCCATGGCTAAAACCGCGCCCCGGAAGTTCCTGAACACGATGTCTGATTTATATACCGGTCAGTTTGAAATTCAGGGGAAGTTCGGGTGGCTAACGGATAATTTACATATCGGCAGCGAGCGGCCCACGCCTCAGCGCCGACTAAACCAATAACAAGGGTATCCCGATCATGAAGACTTCTCTGCTCGCTCTCGGCCTCCTGGCCACTCTGCCGTTCGCTGCCTCTGCGGCCGAAGGCCTGTCCTACAACTACGTCGAAGGCGGTTACATCAAGACCGACGCCGACGGCGGCGACGCGGATGGTTGGGCCGTCAAGGGCTCCTACGCGATCAACCCGAACTTCAGCGTGTTCGGCGACTTCAACCGCCAGAAGACCGATTTCGGCGACGTCGACGTCGACCAGTGGCGCATCGGCGCCGGCTACAACCACGAGATCTCGACCAGCACCGACCTGGTGACCCGCGTGGCCTACAACCGCTTCGACCCGGAATACGGCACCAAGTTCAACGGCTACAGCGCTGAAGTGGGCATCCGTACCGCGTTCAACCCGTACCTCGAGGTGTATGCGCTCGGCGGTTACGAGGACTACACCAAGAAGGACGGCATCAACCCGGACGGCGAGTTCTATGGCCGCCTCGGCGCCCAGGCCAAGCTCAACCAGAACTGGGGCCTGAGCGCGGACCTGAAGATGAACCGCGATGGCGACAAGGAATGGTTCGTCGGCCCGCGTTTCAGCTGGTAAGCAGCACCGCGTAGCACTGCGCGCCGCGTCTCTCTCTCCCGCTGCGCGCGGTTCGAAGCCCGGTCCCAGGACCGGGCTTCTTTTTTGCGCGTCGTTCGTGCCGAGTGACCGTAGATACGAAAAAGCCCGGCTTCGGCCGGGCTTTTTCGTATCTGCAACGGTAAGCGATCCGATCAGCTGAACAGCGTGGTCGGATACTCCGGTTTCTGCTCGCGGGCCAGCAACTGCTGCAGACCCACCGCCGGGGTCAGTTCGCCGTGCAGCACTGCGCGCACCGCGTTGGAGATCGGCAGGTCGATGCCATGGCGTTCGGCCTGGCGCATCACCTCGTCGGCGGTCTGCACCGACTCGACCACCTGGCCGATCGCGCGAACCGCGTCGTGCAGGGTCTGCCCGCGGCCCAGGGCCAGGCCCAGGCGCCGGTTGCGCGACAGGTCGCCGGTGCAGGTCAGCACCAGATCGCCGAGTCCGGCCAGGCCCATCAGGGTTTCCGGCTTGCCGCCGATCGCCGCGGCCAGCCGCAGCATTTCGTTGAGGCCGCGGGTGATCAGGCCGGCGCGGGCGTTCAGGCCCAGCTCCATGCCGTCGGCCACGCCGGTGGCCACCGCCAGCACGTTCTTCATCGCCCCGCCCAGCTCGGCACCGACCATGTCGTCGCCGGTGTAGGCGCGGAAGGTGGGGCCGTGCATCGCGTCGGCGACCTGCTGCGCGAACGCGGCATCGCCGTGCACGGTCACCGCGGTCGGCAGGTCCAGCGCCACTTCCTTGGCGAACGACGGACCGGTCACCACCGCCAGCGGCACGTCCTCGCCCAGGATCTGCTGCGCCACCTCGTGCAGGAAGCGCCCCGATCCGGGCTCGAAGCCCTTGGTCGCCCAGGCCACGCCGGCCTGCGGCGGGCGCAGCGGCGCCAGCTGGTGCAGGGTTTCGGTGAACGCGTGCGACGGCACCACCACCAGGATCCAGTCGGCGCCGTGCACGGCCGCCGCCAGGTCGGTGGTGGCCTGCAGGGTCGCCGGCAGCGGGATCTGCGGCAGGTAGCGCGGGTTCTCGTGGCGCTGCTGGATCGCCTCGGCGACGACGGCGTCGCGCCCCCACAGCACGGTCGGGAAACCGTGCCGGGCGACGAGCGCGGCCAGGGCGGTGCCCCAGGAGCCGGCGCCGAGAACGGCGATCTTCTTCGCGGGGTTATCGCGCATGTGGAACGGCAGACGCGCTCAGGCGTTGCCGGCCGGCTCCGAGTCGGCGAGCGACTGGGTCTCGCCCTGCTGCGCGCGCTGGCGCAGGGTTTCGGCGTACAGCGCTTCGAAGTTGATCGGCTGCAGGAAGAACGGCGGGAAGCCGCCGGCCTGGATCAGATCGCTGACCAGCGAACGCACGTACGGGAACAGGATGTTCGGGCACTGCGTGCCGAGCAGCACGTCCACCGCCTGCGGGTCCAGGCCGACCAGGCCGAACACGCCGGCCTGCTGCACTTCGGCCACGTACGCGGTCTTGCCGGCGGCGGTGCAGGTCAGGGTCACCGCGAGCACCACTTCGAACGCCTGCTCGTTCAGACGCTGCACGCGCTGGTTGAGGTTGAGCTGCAACTCCGGCTGCACGTTGTCGTTGAACACCGCCGGCGCGTTGGGCGACTCGAAGGACACGTCCTTGACGTAGATCTTCTCGATGGTGAAAGCGGGGCCGGTTGCGGCTTCGGCCGGCGCCGTGGCGCCGTTGTTGGTGACGTCGGACATTTCTTGACTCCGGTGGATTCAGGTAACAGAAAGATTCGGGATTATCACATGCCGGCCGCGGCGCTCGGCGCCAGGCCGGGAGGCGCGATCAGCGGCCCTTGACCAGCGGCAGATCGGCCTGCTGCCAAGCGGCGATGCCGCCGTCGAGCACGTAGACCTGCTCGAAGCCGGCCTTCTTCAGCTGCTTGGCGGCGGCATCGGCGGTGTTGCCGGTGCGGCATACCAGCACCACCGGCGAGGACTTGGCGTTGGCCACCAGCTTGTGCTCGGGGCCGAACTGGCTCGGCGTGGCGTTGCGGCTGCCGGCGATATGGCCCTTCTCGAAATCGGCCGCGGCCGACAGGTCGACCAGGACCGCGTTGCCGGCATTGATCAGCAGGGTCAGTTCGGCCGGGCGCAGGGTCTTGAAGCCGCGGAACAGGCGCGCGACCTCAGTGACGATCAGGGCGATGGTCAGGCCGACCAGGGCCAGGGCCAGCATCGGGTTGCGGCCGGCGAAGGCCAGCAGTTCTTCGAAGTTCACAGGAATAGGGGGCTGGAAGCGGGCGCCGATTGTCGCACAGCTGGCCGGCGGCGCTACTGGCCGTTCCACAAGTCCGGCAGCCCGTCCAGCAGCCACCAGGTCTTGGCCTGCGCGTCCCAGCGCCAGCGCTCCCTGTAGCGCACGATGCGCTCGGCCTGGGTATTGCGGTTGATCACGCCCAGTTCGATGTCGCGTACCGCGTCGCCGTCCAGCACGCCGACCCGACCGACCTTGTAGGAGGACACCTGCACCTGGCGGTAGCGCTCCAGTTGCAGATCGGTCAGCGGGTGCGCCTGCCGGTAGGCCGGGTCCACCGCTTCCCAGGCTGACTCGAACTCGCTCCAGCGGATCGCAGTGCCGTAGGCGGTCTGCAGGTCGTCGAGCTTGTTCTGCTGGCTGCGGCTGCCGGCCAGCGCGGTGCCGGCGAAACCCAGCACCAGCAGCAGCGCCAGGGCGCGGAACGTCGAGTGCATGGCGGGTTTCCGGATGGGCGCGAGCGGTGCGCGCATCCTACCCTTTCGCGATGGCGACGAAACGCCCGCTCAGCGTCGCCGCCGCGGCGGCATCGGCCGGCCCGACCTGGGCCTGGATGCCGATCCGGGCACGGCCGCGCTGGCGGAAGGTCTGCACGAAGGTGTCCCAGTCGGCCTGCGCGTCGGCACTGGCCTGCGCGTGCAGGTCGGCGTACAGCGGCGCCAGGTAGCGCACCTGGGTATCGGCGACGTAGACGTCGGCCTGCAGGCCGGCGCGGTGCAGTTCGCAAGTGACCAGCGCCCAGCCGGCCAGGGTCATCACCGAACCCAGGCTGCCGCCGAAGGCGTTGCCCTTGTCGTTGAGGTTGGCCGCCAGCGGCGCGACCACCTGCAAGCGCCGTTCGGCATAGCCTTGCAGCGCGACCTGCAGCGCCGCCACCGGCGGCATCGCGTCGAACTGCCGCTGCAGCTGCTGCAGGAACGCATCGAAAGAAAGATCCGCTGCCATGGTGCGATTGTGCTGCCGGTGGGGGCTCGCATAATGCCTGGCATGAGCGCACATGCAACCGCTGCCGCCGCGGCCTGGACCCTGATCTCGCTGCGCCCGCAGGGCGAGCACGCGCCGCTGCGGCGGGCCGCGGCGCGGGTCGGCGCGCGGCTGCTGGCGGTCTCGCCATGGCGCCTGCAGGCCTGCGACGACGCTGCCACGCGCAGCGCGCTGGCCCTGGCGCTGGCCGCGCCGCGGGTGATCTTCAGCAGCCCGGCGGCGGTGCGCGCGGCCGCGGCGCTGCAGCCGCTGGCGGCGGCGCCCGGGCAATGCTGGTTGGCGGTGGGCGCCGGCACCGCGCGCGCGCTGCGGCGCCATGGCATCGCCGAGGTCGCGGTACCGGAACGGATGGACAGCGACGGCCTGCTGGCGCTGCCGCAGCTGGCGGCCAGCGATGGCGCCGTCGGCCTGGTCACCGCGCCCGGCGGACGCGGCCTGATCGCCGCGCACCTGCAGGCGCGCGGCACGCCGCTGCAGCGCGCCGATGTCTACCGCCGGGTGCCGTTGCCGCTGTCCGCGGCGTGCATCGCCCGGCTGCGCGCCGCGGCGCCGGGCGTGCTGGCGCTGAGCAGCGGCGAGGCGCTGCGGCTGGTGCTGGAGCACCTGCCCGACGACTTGGCCGCAGCGTGGCGCGCGCAGCCGCTGGTCGCCGCCAGCGCGCGGCTGGCCGCGCTGGCCGCCGAACTCGGCTTCGCCGACATCGCGCGCGCCGCCGGTCCGCTGCCGCAGCAACTGGCCGCGGCCGCCGCCGCGGTCGTAACGCGCTCGCCACCTCGCTGAACGCGCGCCGCCCCCCGGCTTGCGGGCGCGGTGCCGCTCACGCCATGCTCCCGCGTGCCGTGGGTCCGGCCGTCGCCATCGTCGCGACGGGACGCAGGCTAAAAGGATGCCCCCGCCGATGACCGAAATCTCGTCCCCGCCTCGCCGCTCCACGCGCTGGATCTGGCTGCTTCTGGTGCTGGCCATGCTGGTTGCGCTCGCGCTGGCCGGTTGGCGCGGCTGGGAGTGGTGGCAGGCGCGAAATGCGCGCGCGCTGGCCGAGCAATCCGAGACCCAACTGCAGTTGCAGGCCCTGCAACAGAATCTGGAAACCCTGCGCCGCGACCAGCGCGCCACCGTGCAGCGGGTCCAGGACGCGGCCAGCACCAACCGCGTGCTGCGCGACGAGATGCTCGGCCTCAGCCAGCGCAGCGCGCTGCTCGAAGACAACGTCGCCAAGCTCGCCGACTCCAATCGCCACGGCTCACAGGCGCTGCGCCTGGACGAGGTGGAACTGCTGCTGAGCCAGGGCCAGCAGCGCCTGGATGTGGCTGGCGATACCCAGGGCGCCCGCCGCGCCTATGCGCTGGCCAGCGGCGTGCTGGAAGGCGTGGACGATCCGCGCTATCTCAACCTGCGCCAAGTGCTGCTGCAGGAACGCACCGCGCTGGACGCGCTCGGCGAGGGCCCGCAGGCGCGGCTGTCGGCGCAGTTGGACGCCTTCGCCGCCAGCCTGGAGGCCTTGCCCACGCAACTGCCCGAGCGCACGCAAGCGCCGCTGTGGCAACGGCTGCTGTCGCCGCTGGTCAAGATCCGCCCCGCCCAGGGCGGCGTGCTGGTCGCGCGTTCGGAGCGGGTCGCCGCGCGCGACGCGCTGCAGCTGGACCTGAGCCTGGCGCGCGCCGCGCTGGAGCGTGGCGACGCGCGCGGCTACCGCGGCGCGCTGACCCGCGCCGGCACATGGCTGCAACGCCTGTGGCCGGATTCGGCGCCACTGCGCGAACGCCGTGCCACATTGCAGACCCTGCGCAACGCCGCCCTGCGTCCGGCCGTCCCCGAGCTGGGCACCACCCTGCAGCAGTTGCGCAACATGCGCGACGCAAGGAGCCAACCATGAAATCCCTCCGTTCCCTGATCGTGTTGCTGGTGGTGATCGCCCTGGGCGTGATCGGCGCGCAGTGGCTGGCGCAGGACAAGCTGGGCGACCTCGGCGAAGTGATCGTGCGCGCCGGCGGCAACGACTACATCTCGCCGCTGCCGCAGGCGGCGCTGCTGCTGGTGATCGCCTTCCTGGTGCTGTTGCTGCTGTGGAACCTGCTCAGCTTCCCGTTCCGCGCCTGGGGCCGGCATCGCCGCAAGCAATCGCGCGCGCGCCTGATCGAAGGCCTGACCGCGCTGCACAACGGCCAGTGGACGCGCGCCGAGAAGCAGCTCAATGCCGCTGCGGAAGATCCCGAGGTCAGCGCCATCGCCCTGGTCGCGGCGGTCCGCGTGGCCGATGCGCGTGCCGACGCGGAGGCGACCAGCCGCTACCTGCAGCGCCTCAGCGAACGCGACGCCGGCGCGCACGCGCTGCTGCAGGGCGAACGCCTTCTGGCCCAGCAACGGCCGGTCGATGCGATCAATGCGCTGGACGTTGCCGCGGCGCAGCCGTTGCCGCCGCGCGGCTTGCTGCTGCGCACCGAGGCGCTGACCAGCATCGGCCGTGCCGGCGAGGCCTATGGCCAGCTTGGTGCGATCCGCCAGCAGCAGGCCTTGCCGCTGGAAGCGATCGGTCCGTTGGAATCGCGCCTGGCCGCCGCCTCGCTGCAGCAGGCGGACGATGCCAACGCGCTGGCCGAACGCTGGGAAAGCCTGCCCAAGTCGCAGCGCAGCGAACCGGCGGTGGTCGAGGCCTATGCCACCCGCGCCGCCGCGCTGCACTGGGACGACGCGGCGCTGCGCGCGGTGGAACAGGCACTGGAAACGCGCTGGGACGAAGGCCTGGCGGCGCTGTACGGACGCCTGCCAGTGGAGAAATACGATTCGCGCCGCGCCAGCGCGCAGCGCTGGCTGCAGAGCCATCCGGACAGCCCGGGGCTGCTGCTGACCCTGGCGCGGCTGGCGCGTCAGCAGCAGCAATGGCCGCAATCGGAGGAATTCCTGCACCGCGCGCTGGCGCTGGGCGCCGGCGCCGAAGCCTGGGAGGCGTTCGGCGATGGCTATGCCGAGGCCGGCGACCCGGTCCTGGCGCAGCACTGCTACGCCAACGCGCTGCGCCTGCAACGCGGCGAACTGGCCCAGCCGCTGCCCGCGGCCAGCGCGCCGGTGGTGATTCCGATCGATCCGGATCCGGACAGCGCCGAGCGCCGCGACGAACACGGTTTCCCGCGCCTGCAGGAATGAACGCGGTAGCAGGGACGACGCACCGTTGACTGAGGCCGGCGTCGGCTACTGCCAGCGCCGGCTTTCTCATTCAACGATTGCGAATCCAGCGCTTGGCCGGTTGAACCGACCGGCTCAGCGCCGCAACGCGGCCGGCAGCGCCGGCAGGCGCGCCAGGAATGCGGGCGCCACGCCCTTGTAGCGCGCATAGCGCTCGTCCATGCGGCGCGGCACCAGGATGCGCGCGCCGAGCAGGCCGGCGACCAGCATGGCCAGGAACAGCCCTAGGCCCAGCCAGATCCCGGCCTCATTGCCGACAGCGAACCCCAGCAGCGGCCCGGCCACGAACGCCGCCGCCGTGAGCAGCACGAAGCGGTTGCGCCGGCGCCGGTGTTCGGCGCACATGCCGAGCACATGGATGCTGCGCTTGCGCGCGATCATCGCCGCGATCGCGTAGATCACCACGCTCACCAGGATCAGCACGTACCAGCCCGGCGCATGCCAGTAGAACGTGCGCTTTTTCAGTTCATCGTTGCGCAGCGCGACCCCGCACTTGACGCAATGCGCCGGGAACGGCGTATCGCGCAGGCACAGCAGGTCGTCGCCATCGCGCCACAGCGTCTCGCCCGGCAGCGGCGGCATGGTGGCGGTCTGGATGGCGGCGTCGGGCGCCTGATACGGATTGAAGCTGTCCTGCTGGTTCATGGCATGCGCCCCCTGCGCGCCGTTCGGCCTGCGTGGTGCAGGCGGATCGGCGCGCATGGTAGCGCAGCGGCAAGCGCTGCTGGCGGGCGATGGCGAGGGAAACGTATTCGACGATGCGGCGGTCGTGGCCGCGTCTTCGGGTCAGGCGCTATCGCCCTGCGCGCTTTTGCGGCCCGACGCGCCCAGGCGCGCGGACCGCACGCCGCGGCTCAGCGCTCGACGATCGCCACCACGCCCATGCCGCCGGCGGTACAGATCGAGATCAGCGCACGCCCGCCGCCGCGTTCGACCAGCTGCTTGGCCACCGTGGCGACGATGCGCGCGCCGGTCGCGGCGAACGGGTGGCCGGTGGCCAGCGAGGACCCCAGCGGATTGATCTTGGCCGGATCGATCTGCCCCAGCGGCGCGTCCAGGCCCAGCCGGGTGCGGCAGTAGTCCTCGCTCTCCCAGGCACGCAGCGTGCACAGCACCTGCGCGGCGAAGGCCTCGTGGATTTCGTAGATGTCGAAGTCCTGCAGGCTCAGGTTATGCCGCTTGAGCATGTCCGGCACAGCGATGGTCGGCGCCATCAGCAGGCCTTCGCCGTGCACGAAATCCACCGCCGCGACCTGCGCATCGCGCAGGTACGCCATCGGCACATGGCCGTGCGCCTGCGCCCATTCCTCCGAGGCCAGCAGCACCGCGGCGGCGCCGTCGGTCAGCGGGGTGGAGTTGGCCGCGGTCAGGGTGCCGCGGCCGCTGACCTTGTCGAACGCCGGCTTCAGCGTGGCGAGCTTCTCCAGCGAGGTGTCGGCGCGCAGGATGTTGTCGCGCTCCACGCCGCGGAACGGTGCGATCAGGTCGGCGAAGAAGCCGCGCTCGTAGGCCGCGGCCAGCTTGTGGTGCGAGGACACCGCCCAGGCGTCCTGCGAGTCGCGGGCGATGTTCCACTGCTTGGCCATGTCCTCGCAGTGGTCGCCCATGCTCTTGCCGGTGCGCGGCTCGGCCACGCCGGGGAACTCCGGCTTGAGTTCGGCGAACTTGAAGCTGCGGGTCAGCGCGCGGATCTTGTCGCCGGTGGTCTTGGCGCGGTTGGCGGCCAGCAGCCGCGCGCGCAGCTTCTTGCCGTACACGATCGGCACTTCCGAGGTGGTGTCCGAACCGCCGCCGATGCCCGACTCGATCTGCCCCAGCGCGATCTTGTTGGCCACGGTGATGATGCTGTCCAGGCTGGTGCCGCAGGCGCGCTGCAGAGTGATGCCCGGGGTCAGCGGCGACAGCCCCGACGACAGCGCGGCCTCGCGGCCCAGGTTCCAGTCACTGGAGTGCTTGATCACCGCTCCCATCGCCACCTCGCCCAGCTGCTGGCCGTGCAGGCCGTAGCGCTCGACCAGCGCGCCTAGCGTGCGCACCGACATGCCGAGGTTCCCGACATCCGCATACGCCGTGTTCTGCCGGCAAAACGGAATACGGACGCCGCCGAGAATGGCGACGGGACGGGCTACTGGCATGGGATTACCTCGCGCGAGGGGTCTGGGGACATGACCTGCACGTTAGCGCAGGCATAATGAAGCGAGTGTAGCTTTGCGCCCGCGACGGGCCAACCGCCAAGCCATGAGCCAAGCCATTGCCAGCATGAATGCCCGCGGCGTGATCGCCCTGGAACTGTCCGCCGGACTCGCCCCGGCCCACGCGGCGCTGCCGCACGCCCTGGCCGCGGAACTGGCCGAGAAGGTCGGCCGCGACCTGGCGCAACTGGTGCCGGCGGTGCGCGAACTGGAATTGAGCCTGGCCGGCGCGCATTTCGACCCCGCCGAGGTGCTGCGCCCGGACTGGCCGATGCACCGGCGCCTGGACGAGCTGCGCGCACGCGCGCCGGGCCGCGACGCCGGCCCGCGCCTGCTGGCGTTCGGCGCCGATGCCGACGGCGCGGTGCCGCTGCCGTTCCAGGCCGACACCGCCCTGCTCGGCGGCGCGCTGCGGGTGGTGCCGTTCCTGCTCAGCGGTCCGGCCGAGACGCTGCAACCGGTCGCCGAGGCGCTGGAAGACCTGTTGCTGGCGCAGGGCATGGCGCAGCCGGATACCGCGCTGCTGGCGCAACAGGCGTTCGGCGCGCAGATCGAACACGCACGCTATCTGACGGTCAACGACCTGGCCGCGATGATGTCGATGCAGTACGACAACCAGGGCCTGGCGCCGCTGTGGCCGCTGATCGAGACCGCGCTGCTGGCGCCGGACCAGGAGGAATGGCTGGCCAGTCCACCCGAACCGCTGCTGCGCTACCGCGGCGGCGAAGTGCGCATGGCCTTGTTCGACCCGGCCAGCTGGTGCGCGCACTACGCCCACGACCGCCAGGACTGCGAGCGCCTGCAGCGGGTCTACGAACACTACCTGGCCCGGCAGCGGCAACTGGCCGCGGTGCTGGAAGCGCATGGCATGCCGGTGCTGTACGTGCATTGCGAGGCCGGCGAGGACGCGCGGCAGGCGTTGCTGGCGGCCTAAAGTAACGCCGATACCGGTCGTTATTGGGGACGACGCTGCGGCCTCGCGCGGGCCGCTCGGCGCATCGCACATGACAGAAGGATCCCCATGCACTCAGCGCTCAGGATGACCGCCGTGGCGGTATTGTGCGCCTTGCCTCTAGGACACGCTTTCGGTCAGGCAGCAGATGCCAAGCCGTCTTGCGAAGCCGATCCCGCTTCGCAGCAAGCCATCCCGGTGGCGCTGCCGTCCGGGCTGTCCTATGCGAACGCGCCGGCTCCCGTCGCCACTTTGGACGTTCAGGTTGATGCCCAAGGCCATGCCGTCAGCGCCGCGGTAGTGGCGCCAACGCTTGACCTGCGGCTGGCACATGCGGCCGTAGAGGCAGCCCAACGCTGGACCTACCGGTGCCTCGGCGATGCCGAACCGAGGTCAGCCAGAGTCACCGTCCGCTTTTCGCAACAGTCGTGTGCGCTGAACCTCGAAACAAAGTTCCGCAACCCTCCGGTCTATCCCCCCAAGGCATTCAAACAGCGGCAGCAGGGTGAAGTCGTTTTGGAGATGCGACCACGGTTGCCCGACCTGAGCAGCGAGTCGCGCGTGGCCACCAGCAGCGGATATCCCCTGCTCGACGCAGCCGCATTGGTCGCGGCTGCTCACTGGCGGTTCCAATGTCCGGACCCGCTACCCGCAGACGGCAACACATGGATAAAGGTGCCTGTGCGGTTTGCGCAGTAACGCGCGGGAATGGGCGCGCGTCCGCGCGCCGTTCCTCACCGCTGAAGCCCTTGCGTCGCCCTATCGCTCACTGCGCCGGGGCGGCGGCGTTGGCGTTGCCCTTGATCACGCCGCAGGCCAGGCGGCCGCCGGCATTGCCGGTGGGCTGGGTCTTGTAGTCGTCCGCGTCGGCGTGGACGATCACCGCGTGGTTGAGGATGTCGAAGCCGTCGCCCTTGCCGATGTTGACGTTGTTGGACACCGACGCGTCGATCGTGGCCTTGCCGTCAGCGTCGGCCTTCAGGTTCGGCATGTCGCCGCCGTGGTGCGGGTCGGCGCTGACCTGGCCGTGTTCGGACTTGGCCGGGTTGAAGTGGCCGCCGGCGCTGCTGCCGTCGGGCGCGCTGCAATCGCCGAACTCGTGGATGTGGAAGCCGTGCTCGCTGTTGGGCTTGAGACCGGTGATGGTGCCGGTGACGTGCACGACGCCATCGACCGTGTCGAACTTGACCTCGCCGGCGACCTGGTTACCCTGGGTCGGGCTCAGCGCGGCGCTGGCGGCGGCCTGGGCGGGCGTGGCGGCGGGCGCCGGTTCTGCGGCCGGTGCCGGGGTGGCGGGCGTCGCGGCCGCAGCGGGCGCGTCGGCAGCGGCCGGCTCTTCGCGCTTGCAGGCGCCGAGCGCGAGGGTCGTGGCCAGGAACAGGACGGTGGGAAGCGTACGCATGGTGGTTCTCCTTGAGGGGCCGCGGAATGCGGACGTTCGCCGCGGAGCAAGCCCCGGGCGGATGATCGGTTAGCGCAGCACGCGGATCACGCCGCAGGCCACGCGCGCGCCGGCGTTGCCGGCCGGCTGGCTGCGGTAGTCGTCGGCATCGGCATGCGCGACCAGCGCGCGGCCGGCGATGTCGTTGGCCGCGCCGCCGCCGAGCACCACGCCGTGCAGCAGCACATCGACCTGGGCGACGCCGTCGGCGTTGGCGCTGAGGTTGTCCATGTCGCCGGCGTGGTGCGGACCGCTGCCGGCGCGGCCGTGCGGACCGCCGAGCGGATTGAAGTGGCCGCCGGCGCTGCTGGCGTCGGCCGCGCTGCAATCGCCGCGCTCGTGCACGTGGAACGCGAACGCGCGGCTGGGCTGCAGGCCGCCGAGGGTGCCGGTGATGCGCACGCCGCCGGGCGCGGCGACCAGCGACAGCTTGCCGCTGACCAGGCTGCCGGAGGCCGGGGCGAGCACCGCCTGCGCCTGCTGCGCGGTGCCGCTGGTGGGCATCGGCGGCGCTTTCGGCGGCGGCGGCGGTGGCGCTACCGGCGGCGCACTGCTGCAGCCGGCCAGTATCAGCAACGCGCTTCCCACGACGGCATACAGGCTGTAACGCATCGGCATTGACTCCTTGTGCAGCGAAAACTAGAGGGATGGCCGTTCACAGCTCATGAAGGCGGCGTCGGCGCGCAAGTCTAAACCGGCGCTGCGCGCCGGTTCGGGAATCGGGAATCGGCAGAGCGTCGCAGCTGTTGCTTACTACGTCTGCGGAGCGGTCGGACAAGGCATCGTGCTTTTCCGAGTCCCCGGTCCCGAGTCCCGAGTCCCGGCGCCACTCAACGGCGGCGCAGGCCCGGGCCGAGCTTGCGGGTGACCGTGTTGCGGCCGACGCCCAGGCGCGCGGCGGCTTCGGCACGACGGCCCTGGGTGAAGCGCAGCGCCACTTCCAGCAGCGCCTTGTCGAAACGGTCGCGCGCTTCCGCGTGCAGGCCTTCGGCGCCGTCGGTCAGGCGCTGCTGCGCCCAGGCCGACAACTGCGCGTCCCATTCGCCGCCCTCGCCGCTGCGCTCGCGGCGGCTGCCGCGCAGCAGCGCGCCGTCCACGTCGTGCGCGTCGATGACTTCGGCCGGCGCCAGCGCGGCCAGCCGCCAGCACACGTTCTCCAGTTCGCGCACATTGCCCGGCCAGGCGTAGCCGCGCAAGGCGTCCAGCGCCGCCGGCGACAGCCGCTTGGGCGGGGTGTCGAGCTTGCGCGCGGCCATCGCCAGGAAGTTCTCGGCCAGTTGCGGCACGTCGGCGCGGCGTTCGCGCAGCGGCGGCAGCTGCAGCCGCACCACGTCCAGCCGATGCAGCAGGTCGGCGCGGAAGCGGCCCTGTTCCACCAGCGCCTCCAGGTCCTGGTGGGTGGCGGCGATCACCCGTACGTCGACGCGGATCAGTTCGCGGCCGCCGACGCGGAAGAATTCGTTTTCGGCCAGCACGCGCAACAAGCGGGTCTGCAGCGGCAGCGGCATGTCGCCGATTTCGTCCAGGAACAGGGTGCCGCCGTCGGCCTGTTCGAAGCGGCCGATGTGGCGCCGCTGTGCGCCGGTGAAGGCGCCGGCCTCGTGGCCGAACAGTTCGCTTTCCAGCAATTCGGCCGGGATCGCCGCGGTGTTGAGCGCGACGAACGGCTTGCGCGCGCGCGGCGACTCGGTGTGCAGCGCGTGCGCGACCAGTTCCTTGCCGGTGCCGGTCTCGCCGTTGATCAGCACCGACAGCGGCGCCTGCGCCAGGCGGCCGATGGCGCGGAACAGCGCGCGCATCGCCGGGGTGTCGCCGATCAGTTCGGCGCTGCCCTGGCTGGACACCGGCAGCGCGACCTCGGCGACGCCGCCGGCCTCCGGCAGCGCGCGCGCGGCCAGCGCCACCGCGTCGTCCAGGTCGAACGGCTTGGACAGGAATTCGTGCGCGCCGCCGCGGAACGCGCCGGCGGTGCTGGCCACGTCGGTATAGGCGGACATCACGATCACCGGCAGTTGCGGATGCGCGGCCTTGAGCTTGTCCAGCAGCACCAAGCCGTCGTCGCCGGGCATGCGCACGTCGGTGAACAGCAGGTCCGGCAGCGGACGCTGCGCCAGCGCCTGCAGCGCCGAGGCGGCGCTGTCGAAACCGTCCACGCTGTAGCCGGCATCGCGCAACGCGGTGGACAGCACGAAGCGGACCGAGCGGTCGTCGTCGACCACCCAGATGCGTTGCGATCCTTCCAGGGATTCGGTCATCGAAATGCTCCTATTCGGGGTCCGCTGCGGCCTGCGGCAGCAGCAGGGTGAAAACGGTATGCCCGGGGCGGGAGCGGAAGGTCAGCGAACCGGCGTGCTCGCGCGCCACCTGCTGCGCCAGCGCCAGGCCCAGGCCGCTGCCTTCGGCGCGGCCACTGACCAGCGGCAGGAACAGATGCTCGGCCAACTCTTCCGGCACGCCGCGGCCGTCGTCGACGATCTCCAGGCGCACGCCGCGCGCATGCACGCGGTCGCGGATGCGCTGGGCGTGCTCGACGCGGGTGCGCAGGGTCACCTGCGCCGCGCCGGCCTGGATCGCGTTGCGCACCAGATTCCACACCGCCTGGGTCAGGCGGTCGGCATCGCCGAGGAATTCGGGAATGCTGGGGTCGTAATCGCGCTGCAGGCGCACCGACCAGCCGCCCTCGTTCTCGGCCAGGCGCAGCACCCGTTCCAGCACCGCGTGGATGTTGAGCATGGCGTGCGGCCGCGCCGGCGCCGGCGACAGCAACTGGTCGAGCAGGCTGTTGAGGCGTTCGATCTCCGCGCCGATCAGCTCGATCAGCTCGCGCTCGTCCTCGTCGCGGTGCTGCGCGCGCCGCGCCAGCAACTGCGCGGCGCCCTTGAGCCCGGCCAATGGGTTGCGCAGTTCGTGGGCCAGCCCCTTCAGCGCCGCGCCGAGCGCGTTGGGCAGCGCCTGGGTCGGGTCCAGGGTGGGAAATTCGTCGACCGGATGCGCTTCCAGCAGCCAGCCGCCATTGTCCATCCGCGACAGCCAGCCCTCGGCGAAGCGCGGGGCCTCGCCGGGAATGGCCAGCGCCATGCGGTGCAGGCGCAGCACGTCGCGCTCGTCGTTGAGCAGGAACCGCGCCAGCGCGTCGCCCTGCACTTCCAGCGAGGCCAGCGGCTGGTCGAGCAGGCGCCGCACGCTCACGCCCAGCCAGCGCGCGAAGGCCGGATTGGCGCCGAGCAGGCGGCCGTCGGCATCGGCCCAGACCACCGGGGTGCCGAGCGCGTCGAGCGGGGGTGGAGGCGAGGTCATCGGCATTGCACCAATGTAGTGCAAAGGCTACCGGAAGGCGCTGAACGCCTGGCCGGGCGGGCCATTTGCCGGAGCCTGCCGGCAATGTCGGCCGGCGCCGAGGCGCGGCCTGTCGCAGCCACCGCCACCAGCGGGCACGAGGCGCCGCGGGCAACGGAGAAGAAAAGAATTGGGGGTCGGGCGAGGCTAGCGGCCACGCGGGAATACCTCAGATCGCTAAGAAAACTGCCGTCGTTCCGCCCCATGGAGCGCCGGCGATGGCCTCTGACCGCCAGGACCGGTGCATACCGGCCGCAGGCGGATTGCCGCAGCGGCCCGCGACGCCAGGTCGCGGGCCGTTCTTGCTCAGGACTCGTACGCGGCTTCGCCATGCGAGGTGATGTCCAGGCCCTCGCGCTCGGCTTCTTCCGACACCCGCAGGCCGAACACCAGCTTGGCGACCAGGAAGCCGACCACCGAGACCACGCCGATCCAGACCACGGTCACGCCGACGCCGGTGGCCTGCACCAGCAGCTGGTGGCCCATCGTCACGCCTTCGGCATAGCCGGAACCGCCCAGCGCCTTGTCGGTGAACACGCCGGTCAGGATTGCGCCGACGATGCCGCCGACGCCGTGCACGCCGAACACGTCCAGGGTGTCGTCGGCGTTGAGCAGCTTCTTCAGCCCGGTCACGCCCCACACGCAGATCGCGCCGGCGGCCAGGCCGATGACGATCGCGCCGAACGGGCCGACGGTACCGGCGGCCGGGGTGATGCCGACCAGGCCGGCGACCATGCCCGAGGCCACGCCCAGCGCCGAGGACTTGCCCTTGACCAGCTTCTCGACCAGCGACCAGGCCAGCACCGCGGCGGCGGTGGCCAGCAGCGTGTTGAGGAAGGCCAGCGCGGCGGTGGCGTTGGCTTCCAGCGCCGAGCCGGCATTGAAGCCGAACCAGCCCACCCACAGCAGCGAGGCACCGACGAAGGTCAGGGTCACGTTGTGCGGCTTGAGCGCGGTCTGGCCGAAGCCCAGGCGCTTGCCGACGAAGTAGGAACCGACCAGACCGGCGACACCGGCGTTGATGTGCACCACGGTGCCGCCGGCGAAGTCCAGCGCGCCCTTGGTGAACAGGAAGCCCGGGGCCGCCCACACCATGTGCGCCAGCGGCAGGTAGCCGAAGGTGAACCAGATGACGACGAACAGCAGCACCGCGGCGAACTTCACGCGCTCGGCGAAGGCGCCGACGATCAGCGCGCCGGTGATGCCGGCGAAGGTCAGCTGGAAGGCGACGAACACGTACTCCGGCAGCTTGAAGCCCTTGGAGAAGGTATCGGCCAGCGTGGTGGTATCCACGCCGTGCAGCAGCGCCTTGTTGAGCGTGCCGACGAACGGGCCGCCATCGGCGAAGGCCAGGCTGTAGCCGTACAGCACCCACAGGATCGCGATCAGCGAGAACACCACGCCGACCTGGATCAGCACCGACAGCACGTTCTTGGAGCGCACCATGCCGCCGTAGAACAGCGCCAGGCCCGGCACCACCATCAGCAGCACCAGCAGCGTGGAGGTCAGCATCCAGGCGACGTCGCCCTTGTCCACCACCGGTGCGGCGGCTTCGGGCGCGGCGGCCGCGGCCGGCGGCGCCGGCGGCGTCAGTTGTTCGGTAACCACGTCCGGGGTCGGCGCCGGGGTCACTTCGGCCTGGGCGAAGGCCGTGCCCGGCACGCCCACCGCCATCGCGCTGACCAGCATCAGCATGCATACCGCGTAGAACCGGGCCTTCCACCCGGAGAAAAGACCTGTCTTCATGAGGGGCTCCAGGGTGGGGTTAGAGCGCATCTGCGCCGATCTCGCCGGTGCGGATCCGGATGACCTGTTCGATCGCGGTGACGAAGATCTTGCCGTCGCCGATCTTGCCGGTCCCGGCCGCGGTCTGGATCGCCTCGACCACGGCTTCCAGACGCTCGTCGGTCACCACGGTCTCGATCTTGATCTTGGGCAGGAAGTCGACCACGTACTCGGCGCCGCGATACAGCTCGGTGTGGCCTTTCTGCCGGCCGAAGCCCTTGACCTCGGTGACGGTGATGCCGGACACGCCTGCCTGCGACAAGGCCTCGCGGACCTCGTCGAGCTTGAATGGCCGGATGATGGCGGTGATCAGTTTCATGCGCATACCCCGTTGGTGGAAGGAGCCGGCCGCCGAACGCCGGCCGGCGGTTTGCATGTCATCGGCGCCGCGAACGGCGCCGTCCTGCTGCGCGGTGCGTCCCGCGGATCACGCCGTGGCGCGGCGCACGCGAGTGCGACGGCAACGGCGACGTGGGAGGGAGCGTGGCCCACGGCACGCAAGCGCTGTCTTTCGTGGTGCATCCCCTGGAAAACCGGCTGTTGCGACTGATTCGGGCGCGGACCACCGGCACGGCTCCCCAGCCGAGTAGGTGGCGGCGATGACGAAGGAGGGAGGGGTAACCTTCGCCATCGCCGCGCGTGGAACTCAGTTGGCGTAGTACAGCTGGTATTCCAGCGGGTGCGTTGCGGCGCGGAACTTGGTCACTTCCTGCATCTTCAGCGCGATGTAGCCGTCGATGAAGTCGTCGCTGAACACGCCGCCGGCCTTGAGGAACTCGCGGTCGGCGTCGAGCGCTTCCAGCGCCTGGTCGAGGCTGGAGCACACCTGCGGGATCTTCTTCTCTTCTTCCGGCGGCAGGTCGTACAGATCCTTGTCGCTGGGCGCGCCCGGGTCGATCTGGTTCTTGATGCCGTCCAGGCCGGCCATCATCAGCGCGGCGAAGGTCAGGTAGCCGGACTGCAGCGGATCCGGGAAACGGATCTCGATGCGGCGCGCCTTCGGGTTGGAGACCCACGGAATGCGGCACGAGGCCGAGCGGTTGCGCGCCGAGTAGGCCAGCATCACCGGCGCCTCGAAGCCCGGGACCAGGCGCTTGTAGCTGTTGGTGCCGGAGTTGGTGAAGGCGTTGATCGCCTTGGCGTGCTTGAAGATGCCGCCGATGTACCACAGCGCCATCTGCGACAGGCCGCCGTAGCCGTCGCCGGAGAACAGGTTGGTGCCGCCCTTGGCCAGCGACTGATGCACGTGCATGCCCGAGCCGTTGTCGCCGACGATCGGCTTGGGCATGAAGGTCGCGGTCTTGCCGTTGCGGTAGGCGACGTTCTTGATGATGTACTTCATCATCATCAGCTCGTCGGCCTTCTTCACCAGCGAGTTGAACTTGGTGCCGATCTCGCACTGGCCGGCGGTGGCCACTTCGTGGTGGTGCACCTCGACCTCGATGCCGACCTGCTCCAGGGTCTTGCACATTTCCGCGCGCAGGTCCTGCAGCGAGTCGGTCGGCGGTACCGGGAAGTAGCCGCCCTTGACCGCCGGGCGATAGCCGCTGTTGCCGCCTTCGATCTTGCTGCCGCTGCTCCAGGCCGCTTCTTCCGAATCGATCTTGAAGAAGGTGTGGCCCATTTCGTTGCCGAAGCGCACGCCGTCGAAGATGAAGAATTCCGGCTCCGGGCCGAAGAACGCCTGGTCGGCGATGCCGCTGGACTTCAGGTAGGCCTCGGCGCGCTTGGCCACGCCGCGCGGGTCGCGGTCGTAGCTCTGCATGGTGGCCGGGTCGAGGATGTCGCAGGTCAGGACCAGGGTCGGATCGGCCATGAACGGGTCGATGAACGCGGTGTCGGCGTCGGGCAGCAGGACCATGTCCGACTCGTTGATGCCCTTCCAACCCGAGATCGAGCTGCCGTCGAACATCTTGCCCTCTTCGAACAGCGCCGGCTCGATGATGCTCACGGGGAAGGTCACGTGCTGCTGCACGCCGCGCATATCGACGAACCGCAGGTCGACGAACTCGACCTTGTTGTCCTTGACCAGCTTCTCAATATTTTCCGCAGACATCGATGAAACCTCGGGTTGGTGAATGGCTTGCCCATGTAAGAGCAATCGCCGTGCCAACTGTGACCGGTTCACAAGTCCTTGATTTTGGTGAAGGGAGCACGCCAACGGGGCGAAATCCATGCACCAAAATAGTTCGATGGCGATTGCGAGCACCAAAATGGTGCTTGAAGCAATGTTTTATCCTTGCCCGGCTTTTCCTCCCCCACGAGCCGAACCCTCCCCCATGAGCGACATGTTCTCCGCCCTGCTGCTGGGCATTCTCGAAGGCCTGACCGAATTCCTGCCGGTCTCCAGCACCGGCCACCTGCTGATCGCCGAGCAATGGCTCGGCCGCCGTTCGGACTTCTTCAACATCGTGATCCAGGCCGGCGCGATCCTGGCCACCACCCTGGTGTTCCGGCAGAAGCTATGGACGCTGGCCACCGGGCTGGGCGACCGCGCCAATCGCGACTACGTGCTCAAGCTGGGCACCGCGTTCCTAGTCACCGCGGTGGTCGGCCTGGCGGTGCGCAAGGCCGGCTGGCAGCTGCCGGAATCGGTGCAACCGGTGGCCTGGGCGCTGGTGATCGGCGGCGTATGGATGCTGGTGGCCGAGCATTTCGCCGCACGCATGCCCGAGCGCGAACTGGTGACCTGGAAGGTGGCCATCGCGGTGGGCCTGGCGCAGGTGGTGGCCGGCGTGTTCCCCGGTACCTCGCGCTCGGCCGCGACGATCTTCCTGGCGATGCTGCTGGGCCTGAGCAAGCGCTCGGCCGCGGCCGATTTCGCGTTCCTGGTCGGCATCCCGACCATGTTCGCGGCCAGCGGCTATTCGTTCCTGGAGCTGTACAAGGACGGTGCGGTGGGCAGCGAGGACTGGGGCGACGTGGCCATCGCCTTCGCCGCCGCGGTGGTGACCGGCTTCATCGTGGTGAAGTGGCTGCTGGGCTACATCAAGTCGCACCGCTTCACCGCGTTCGCGGTGTATCGCATCGTGCTGGGTGCGGCGCTGTTGCTGTGGTTGCCGGGGGCCTGAGGGCTGGTTGGCTGGCGGCCGTACCCTCACCCGACTCCTCTCCCGAGGGGAGAGGGGCTAGCGGCTGCTCCCTTCTCCCATCGGGGAAGGTGGCCCGAAGAGCCGGATGAGGGTGCGGGCGAAGCCTCGCGCACCCAACTCCGCGAGTCGCTTTCGCGCCGCACCCTCACCCCAACCCCTCTCCCGAGGGGAGAGGGGCTAGCGGCTGCTCCCTTCTCCCCTCGGGACCATGGCCCCCTTTTCGGGGGAAGGTGCCCCGCAGGGGCGGATGAGGGTGCGGGCGCAGCCTCGTGCACCCAAACTCCGCGAGACGCTTCGCGCCATACCCTCACCCCAACCCCTCTCCCGGCGGGAGAGGGGCTACGCGGCGACTCACCTCTCCCGGCGGGAGAGGGGCTTCAGGCGAGCTTGGGATTCAGGCTGTACGTGCCATAGAGGCTGGCCTCGGCCAGCACATGGCCTTGCATCGCGCGCAGCGCGTCGGCGGCGGTGAAGCGTGCCGGCAGGTCCAGCGTGGCCACGTCCAGCGCGAACAGGCGGAAAAAGTAGCGGTGCACGCGCAGGTCGTTGGCCGGCGGGTACGGGCCGTCGTAGCCGTAGTAGTCGCCGCCCATCTGCGCATCCCCTGCGAACCAGTCGGTATAGCTGTTCAAGCCCTGCCGCGCGCCTGGCAGGCCGGGCGGTTGCTGCTTGCCCTTGGCCACGACCCCGTCGCTGGTGCTGCCCTCGGCGATCTCGCGCAGGTCGGCCGGAAGATCAACGGCAGCCCAATGCACGAAATTGGTGCGTGGCTGCTCGACCGGGATCTGCACGTCGTCGCGGCCGACCATCTCGGCCACGGTCGGTACATCCGGATCGAGGCATAGCAGCGCGAATGCCGCGGTGCCGGCCGGGACGTCGTCCCAGGCCAGGTGCGGATTGCGGTTGGCGGCGAAGCCGTCGGCCTGGCCCATCGCGTAGGTCGCGGCGATCGGCTGGCCGGGCTGGATGCTGTCACTGCGAAGACGCATGCGAAAACTCCTGTGGAGGATCAGGTTTCAGCGTAGCCAAGGCGCACGGCCACCGGCGTGAGCAGCGCGAACGCGGCCGCCAGCGGCGTGGCATAGGCGCGCCAGTGGCCGGACGGCAGGCGCGGCGGGCCGATCGTGGGCACGCTCGGGAACGGAATACCGAAGGCCTGTTCCAGCGCTGCGGCGACGCCGGCCGGATCGGCCTCGATGCCGTCCAGGCGCAGCAGGCGGTGCGGATACAGGTCCTGCTCGTGCAAGTCGGCGACCTGGGCCAGCACCGCCGCCAGCCAGTGCGCGCCGGTCTCCGGGGTGGCCAGGCCGAGCGGTGCCGGGGCGCCGTTGGCCAGCCAGTCCAGCAGCATGTCGCGCGGGTCGCGCAGCGCGATCAGCAGCCGTCCTTCCGGCAGCTGCGGACGCAGCGCGCGCAGCAGCGCGTTGTCCCACCACAGCAGCCAGTCGACGATGTTGCCGTCGTCGATGCCGCGCGCCGGCAGCTGCGCGCGCCACTCGGCGATCAGCGCCGCGCCGTCGAGTTCGCCGCTGTCCAGCTCGGGGACGGTGCGGTAGCGCTGGAAACCGTCGGTGGGCGGCTGCACGCCGAAGCGGTCGCTGCGCAGCACCTGGCTGGTCGCGTCCATCACCGCGATCACCCGCTCCACACCGCTGCCCGGCGCACCCCACACGAACAGCGGCCGCGCAGGCTGTTGCGGATCGATCTCGGCCAGCGCCGGCCACGCCGCCGTGGCCTGGCCAAGCGGCGGCAGCGGCAGGCGGTGCGGCAGCTGTTCCTGCTGGAACGCCAGCCACGTCGCCAGCGCCTCGGTCGAATGGCCGGCGCGGTCCTGCACCGCCGCCAGCCACGGCCGCAGCGTGGTCTGCTCGTTCTCGGGCATGCGCTGCATCAGGCCACGCACGTGGGCGATGGCCGCGTCGTGCTCGCCGCGCTCCAGCAGCGCCTCGACCAGGCGCTCCTCGCCGCTGATGCGGCCCGGCTCCAGCGCCACGATGCGCTGCGCCACGGCCTCGCCCTGGTCGCGTTCGCCGGCCATGTCGTGCACCCGCAGCTGGGCTTCCAGCGCCGGCACGTGGCCCGGCATCGCCGCCTGCCAGCGCGCGATCAGCGCGCGCGCCTCGGCGCCGCCGACCGGCTCCAGCGCCAGCCGCGCCAGCCACAGGTCGTGCGCGTCGGTGGTGGTGGCCAGCGCCGCTTCCAGGGTGGCGCGGGCGTCCTCGACCGCCCCCAGCCGCTGCCAGGCGATCAGCGCCGCATGCAGGGTGCGGCGGTCGGCCGGGGCGGCGCCCAGCGCGCGCCGCAGGTGTTCCAGCGCATCGGCCGGACGCCCGGCCTGCAAGGCATATTCGCCCGCCAACCGGCGCATGCCGGCGGTGTCGCTGACCGGATCGGCCAGCACCGCGTCCAGCGCCGCGATGGCGTCGTCGAGGCGGCCCTGGCGGTGCGCCAGCTGCGCGACCAGCGCCATCAGCGCGCTGGTGCCGCGGGTCAGCGTGGCGACGCGGCGGAACGCAGTCTCGGCGAACGCCAGGTGCTGCTTGTCCAGGTAGGCGAAACCGAGCGCGTACAGCAAGCGCGGATCGTCGGGCAGCGCCTTGCTGGCGCGCGACAGCAGCGCCAGCGCGCGATCGGCATCGCCCCGGCGCAGCGCCAGCATGCCGTCCAGGCCCAGCAGTTGCGGATGGTCCGGATCCAGCCGCGCGGCGGTGCGGCTGAGCCGCTCCACTTCGTCCAGGTCGCCGCGGCCCAGCGCCAGGTGCGCGCGCATCACGTACGCCAGGAACTGGTTGGGATCCAGCGCGGCGGTGCGTGCCAGCGCGTCCTCGGCCTGAGCCAGGTCGTTGGCGCTGAGCAGCATGCCGGCGCGCAACATGTGCAGGCCGGCGTCTTCCGGCGCCAGCGCGATGGCCTGGTCGATGCTGACCAGCGCGGCGGCGGTGTCGCCGTTCTGCTGTTGCGCCAGCGCCAGCCAACGGTGCGCCTGCGCGTCGGCGGCGGCGTCGGCCACCCAGGCCTGGGCGATGCGCAGCGCGTCGGCGTTGGCCTGGCGGCGCAGGGCGTCGAGAATTTGCTCTTGCATGAGGGTCCGGCTCTGGGCAAACCGGCATTGTAACGGGAGCGCCCGGCCGGCCTGCGCCCGGGCACGCCAGGCGTGTCACCAATTCGCGAGCAGGCCGCATTGGTTTGGCAGGCCAGCTGCGTGGCGCAGCGTCCGACTGGTGGTCAGGGCAAGCTACGCGGTGCCGACTGGTGGTCTGCCAGGCCCAACCCGCAGGCCACGCCCGGCGCGGCCTGCCCTGGAACTGGCGACAGGCCCTGGCTCAGGCGGGCAGGCCGTCGGTCAGGCGTTCGGCCACCCAGCGCTCGGCGAAACCGTCGCCGCGCGCATTCTCGATGAAGCCGCAGTGCCCACCCCAGCGCGCGATTTCCAGCCGCGCCAGGGCCGGCAGGCGCAGGTTGCGGAAATCGTCCAGCGGGATCACCGGGTCGTCCTCGGCCATCAGGATGTCGGCCGGCACGCTCAGGTTGCGCAAGCGCTCGCCGGCGATCGAATAGCTTTCGAAATACGCATCCAGGCTGGCGAAGCCGGCGTGGCGCTGCGCCAGCCAGCCCATCAGCTCGCGCATGTCCAGCGCCAGGGTGGCGTCGTCGTAGCCGTGCCGTTCGGGGAACAGTTCGCGCTTGCGCAGCAGCGATTCGCGCCACTTGCGGCGGAAATACCAGTCGTAGAACTGCGGGCCATGCTCGATCCGATGCATGGTCGTGGCCGGATCCAGCAGCGGGCACACCGCCGCCACGTGCTGCAGCGGCAGGCCGGCGTCGGGCGCGCGCAGCGCCAGGCGCAACGCGAAATTGCCGCCCAGCGAATAGCCGGCGGCCAGCAGCGTCGGCGCGGGGAAACGCCGCCACAGGTCGCCGGCGGCGTTGACCACTTCGTCCAGGCGCTCGGAGTGGAACAGGTCCACGTTGAGGTGGTGGGTCCCGCCGTGGTCGCGGAAGTTGAGCCGGAACACCTGGTAGCCGCGCGCCAGCAATTGCGCGGCGGTCAGGCGCATGTAGCTGGAGTCGGCGCTGCCTTCCCAGCCGTGCAGCAGCAACACGGTGCCGCGCGGCGCGGCGGTGCCGGCCGGCACGCTGAGCCAGCCCTGCAGGCGCACGCCGTCGCCGCCGTCGAGGATGTGCGAGGTGGTGGTCGCGCCGCTGGCCGCCAGCAGCTGTTCGCCGCGGCGCACGCGCAGCGCGCTGGAACCCAGCACCGATTGCAGGTGCGGGTTGCGCAGCCAACGCGGGGGGAGGTAGTCGGCGGCATTCATCATCGGCAGCGAGCTTGCGCCTGGCGATTGGAGCAATAGGTCAAATCGCCCGGACCGAAGTGTTCCATGGTTCAGCGTTGCGCCATCGCGGCGACGATGCGCGCGCGCGCGATCTCGGCGATGCCCCGGCGCCCTTCCACGTCCTGCAGCCGGATCGGCTCCAGGAAGTGCACCTCGGCCTCGCGGCCCGGCTCGCCGAGCAGGCGCAGGAAATTGGCGAAGAAGCTCTCGTGCGGGCCGAACGCGATCACCGTCTGCGCCGAGCCGCCTGCGCCGTAGCGCACCGCCACCGGCTGCACCGCCACTTCGGCCTCCACCGCGGCCTGGAAGATGCGCGCGTGGAACGGGCCGACATCGTGGCCGCCGCGGGTGCGCCCTTCCGGGAACACGCCGACCGAGCGCCCCGAGCGCAGCCGTTCCAGCATCGCCTGCAGCACCCCGCCCAGCGATTCGGTGTTGCCGCGCTGGTGGAAGATGGTCTGCCCGCGCGTGGCCAGCCAGCCGACCAGCGGCCAGCCGGCGATCTCGCGCTTGGCGACGAAGCCCATCATGCGCTGGCTGTGCAGCATCACAATGTCGATCCAGCTGACGTGGTTGGCCACGAACAGCACCGGATTGGGCAGCGGCGTGCCGACCCGGCGCACGCGCAGGCCGAAGATGCGCAGCAGCCAGGTCGACCACCAGCACACCACGCGGTCGCCGAACGATTCGACCCCGGCCCGGCCCGGCGACAGCGCCATGCACGCCAGCAGGAACGGCAACGACAGCAACACGTGCAGCGCCAGCAGCGGAATGCGGTAACCGTAACGGACCCAGCGCAGCGCCTCACCGTGTTGGCGCGTGGCGGGTGAGGAGAACTCGCTCATTCTGGTCAGGGTACCGGAAGCCGGGAGGGAAGCACCCTATTGTGTCAGCATGAAGACGGTTACGGCTGAGTGCACGCTAATCGCGTGCGATCACCGCCAGGGTGAGCCGCGACACGCACACCGGCTTGCCGGCCGCGTCCTCGATGCGGATCTCCCAGACCTGGGTGGCACGGCCCACGTGCAGCGGCCGCGCGGTGCCGGTGACCGAGCCGGCGCGGGCCGCGCGCAGGTGGTTGGCGTTGATCTCCAGGCCCACGCAGATCCGGTCCGGCCCCACGCACAGATTCCCGGCGCTGCTGCCCAGGGTTTCGGCCAGCACCACCGAGGCGCCGCCGTGCAACAGCCCGTACGGCTGCAGCGTGCGCGCATCGACCGGCATCGTCGCGCGCAGCCAGTCCGGCCCGGCCTCGGTGAAGACGATGCCCAGGTGCGCGATCAGGGTGTCGCGGGCGGCGGCGTTGAGGGCATCGAGATCGACGGGGTCGCGGAAGGCCATTGAGTGTCCGGGATTGGAGATTCGGGATTGGGGATTCGCCAGCGGCGTCTCCCTCAAACAGTACTACCGCTTTTGCCAATCCCGAATCCCCAATCCCCAATCCCGGCACTCAAAGAATCGGCACCAACCCCGAACCGAATGCCGTCAGCATCCGCACCAGCAGCCACTTCGGGCCGACGTTGACCTCGGGGAAGTCGCCGACCGCGCTGTAGCAGCGGTGGAAGCCGGGATCGCGCCGGGTCAGCGGCGCCGGGCATTCCGGGCCGGGCTGGAAGTCGTAGTTGGTGGCATAGCGCCATGGCCAGAAATCCAGCACCGGCAGCGCCTCCGATGCCTTGCCGAGGCTGTAGTTCAGCCCCGACAGCACCGGCGGCTTGGCGCGCGATGCGACCGTCCACGAGTTCGATGGCTCGATGTCGCGCAGGATGCTGGTGGCCAGCGCCTGCGCGAAGGCCGGGTCGTCGATGATCACCGCGCCCTCGGTGTTGTAGTTCTCGCTGCGCGGGTCGAAGTTGTGGGTGCCGATCACCGCGATGTGCCGGTCCACCACCAGCGACTTGGCATGCAGGCCCATGCGCGCGCCCTCGCGGGTCACCGGCAGCGGGCGGTTGGCCGCCCGACGGCTGAGGAACGACGGGCGCGTCTCGGTGCGCAGCACGCGGCGGTCGACCTGGCTGCCGTCGGCGCGTCGTCCGCTACCGCCCGGGCTACCGCTGCCGCCGCCGCTGCCGAGCGCGCTGGAACGGCCGGCGGCGCTGCCGCCGATCAGCGGATTGCGGCCACCACCGTCGGCCACGTCGGCATCGGGCAGCAACGGCGACGGCAGCAGGTTGGCGTAGTTCACCGGCGCGTCCAGCGGGAACGGCTTGTATTCGTAGATGTCGAAGCCGAGTTCGCGCAGGTTGCGCCGCTTGTACTTGTACGACAGCGCGTACACCACCGGGTTGTCGGTGGAGGCCAGGCTGTTGGTGGCGACGATGATCTTGGGCGGCGTGGGCCGCTTGCGCAGGTTGCGGAAGATCTCCTGCGCCGGGTCGGACAGCACCAGGTAGGGCGTCTGCAGGATGATCTCGCGCTGCGCGCCGGTGATCAGGCTGACCCGCTTGGGCACGGCCACCGCCAGCGCCCGCTTGGATGCGGCATCGCGCCGGTGCTTCTGCGGCGGATCGGCGACGTAGCTGACGTTGCTCACCGGCAGCGCCGGCAGCACGAAGGCGTCCTCGACGAAGGCTGGATCGGCCGCCTCCTCGCTCACCCGCTGCACCCGCTCCGGACGCAGGAACTGCGCCGGCGGCATCGTCGGCACGCCGTCGCGCAGCAGCAGCTTGCCGACGTCGTTGAGCCGCGCCACCGGCACGCTGCGCCGCGCCGCCCAGTACGCATCGAAGCTGGCCGCCATCTCGCGCGCCACCGGGCCGGCCACCAGCACGTCGCGGTCGCGGAAGTTGTACTCGGCGTCCCAATCGTAATAGTCGTCCTGGTAGTTGCGCCCGCCGACCACGCCGACCGCGTCGTCCACCACCAGCATCTTGTTGTGCATGCGCTGGTTGAAGCGGCGGAAGCAGCACACCACGCTGGCGGCGTAGTGGAAGTAGTTGGGCTTGGCCAGGCCGAAGGTGGGGTTGTAGATGCGCAGCGAGAAATTCTGGTGGGCACCGGCCAGCGCGCCGAGGATCTGCAGGTCGGAGATCGCCGACAGCTGGTCGATCAGCACCCGCACCTGCACGCCACGCCGCGCCGCGGCCAGCAGCTCGTCCATCACCAGCCGCGCGCTGTCGTCCTTGTCGAAGATGTAGGTCTGCAGGTCGATGCTGCGGCTGGCGCTGCGGATCAGGTTGACCCGCGCCACCAGCGCTTCCTCGCCGTGGTCCAGGATGGTGGCGTAGTGGTGCGGCGCGGCGTCGCCGGATGCGGCAAAGGCCTTGCCCGCCAGCGCGCGCAGCGGCGAGGCCAGCGCGCAGTGGTCGCTTTGCGTGCAGTCGACGCGGCCATCGCGCGCCGCCTCGGCGATTGCCACAGCACGGCCGTGCTGGGCCTGCGATAGGCTCGCGCAACCGCTGCCGAGCAGCATCGCCGCCAGCACCAGGACCCTCAACCACGCCGTCACCGGGCGTCCGCTCCGGTCAGCCGTGCACGCAGCACGAAGGTGACCCGATCGCTCAAGGCCAGATCCCACTTGTCCATTCCATAACGTCCACGCAGAACCGTACCGCGGCTGATCACATCGCAATCATAGCCTGGACGGCTGCAGGCCGACGGCATCATGGTCAGGGTCTCGGTATGGCCGACCCCGCGGATGCTCAGCGTGCCGACCAGCGCGCCGCCGGTGGTCAGCAGTTGCGGGGAGAACGGTTGCGAATCGAAGGACACGGTCGGAAAGCGTTCCGCGTCGAAGAAATCCTCGCCGCGCATCCAGCCGGTGTAGCGCGGCTTGCCGGGGATCTGCACGTAGGCGGTGAACAGGCGCAGGCGAACCTGGTGGCGGCCGTCGGGCAGCATCTCCACGGTGCCTTCGAAGCGCGGGAAGAAGCCCTCGATGCGCTGCCCGAAGCGGGTGCGGATCTCGAAACCGAAGCGCGACTGGGCCGGGTCGAAGGCATGCTCCTCCGGCGACAGCGGCGGCGCCTGCGCGCGACCCCAGCCCGGCACCAGGCACAGCGACAGCAGCGCGGTGCACAGCGCCGGGCTCAGGCGCCGGCGCGGTGCGTTCAGGGCCACCAGAACGCGGTCAGTCGGGCGACACCCGGCTCGATCGCCGCGTCCTGCGGCACCGTCAGCACCACCACGCTGGCGGTGGGCATGCCGCGGTAGTCGCCGGACTGGCCGCTGTGCATCAGCGCCGCCAGCTGCTCCAGGCCCGGGTTGTGACCGACCAGCAGCAGCCGTTCGACGTCGCGATGCTCGTCCATCAGCGCGGCCAGGGTGCCGGAGGTGGCCTCGTAGATCCGCGGCTCCAGGCGCTGCTCGGCATAGCCGGTCACTTCCAGCACCGCTTCCAGGGTCTCGCGCGCGCGCCGCGCGGGCGAGCACAGCACGCAGTCGGGCACCAGCCGCTGCTCCAGCAGCCAGCGCCCGGCGGCCTCGGCCTCGGCGATGCCGTGCGGCGACAGCGGACGGTCGAAATCGGCCTGGCCGGTGTCGGCCGGCTCGGCATGGGCATGGCGCAGCAGGATCACTTCACGCAGGACGATGGTCATCGGTCAGGCCTTCTTGAGCCACTTGAGCAAGGGTTCCCAGTCCTGCTGGTGATCGCGCACCTGAGCGGAACGGTAGTCGAACAGGCTGCGGCCGAGGCCGACCAGCACCACGTAGGCCTGGCTGTCGCGCAGCTGCGCCAGCACCGGATACGGCCAGCCGCCGAGCATCTCCAGCGCCTGTTGCGCGGCGTGGGTCCACGGCTTGCTGCGGTTGATCACCAACCCCACCGGCAGCTTGCGCTGGTGCACCCGCGGCACCTTGGCCAGGGTGTTGAGGAAGCCGACGGTGGCCTCGATGTCCAGCGCCGACGGCATCACCGGCACCACCACCGCGTCGGCCTCGTCCAGGAACTGGGCCAGATCCTCGGCCATGGCGCCGGCCGCGCCGTCGATGATCACCCGCTGGGTGTCGTCCGGCAGCGCCGCGCGCCAGTTGCGTTTGCGGCTGGCGTCGATCGGCAGCACCGCGCTGTCCAGGCCGGCGCGGCGCTCGGCCCAACGGGTCGAGGAGCCCTGCGGGTCGGCATCGGCCAGCACCGTGCGCTTGCCGGCCAGCGCGTAGTACGCGGCCAGGTGCGTGGCAATCGTGGTCTTGCCCACGCCGCCCTTGGAGCCGGCCACCAGGATCGTCTTCATGCGCGCCTCGCTTCCGGAAGAAGAGGCCGCAGCGTACACCGGCCCCATGTTGGCCGGTAGTCAACGCGTAGCGGGCGGGGCGGCGCGTTGCTATCGTGGCGGCCCCACGGCAACGGATCGCCCATGAGCGAGCTGCAGGACCTGACCGCGCTGATCCGCGCCAACACCCCCCTGATCGTCATCGAGACCCAGGAGGAGGCGCGCATCGTGGCGCTGTTCCGGCAGGCGCTGATGCAGGTCTGGCGCGCGCTGTACCGCTGGTCGATCACCGAAGGCCTGCGCCGCATCGACCTGGACCGCGAGGACGAGCCGAGCGGCCCGCCCGACGCCAGCGCGGTGCTGCAGGCGATCAAGCAGGCCGACCAGCGCGGCATCTACCTGTTGCTGGACGTGGTGCCGTACCTGGGCTACGCCAGCCACCAGCGCCTGCTGCGCGACATCGTCGAGCGCCGCCACTGCCAGCCGCACGTGCTGGTGCTGATCGGCGCCAAGATCGAGCTGCCGGCCGAGCTGGAAGCGCTGGCCACGCGCTTCAACCCGCGCCTGCCCGACGCCAATGCGCTGTTGAAGATGGTGCAGGAAGAGGCCGCCGGCTACGCGCGCGAGTTCGGCGGGCGCCGGGTCGAGGTGGATGGCGAGGCGGTCAAGCAGGTCGTGCGCAACCTGCAGGGGCTGAGCCTGATCGACGCGCGCCGCATCGCCCGCCAGCTGATCTACGCCGACGGCGCACTCAACGCCGCCGACCTGCCGCAGTTGGCCAAGCTCAAGTTCGAGCTGCTCAACCGCAGCGGCCACCTGCACTACGAATACGACGCCACCCGCTTCGCCGACGTGGCCGGCGCGCGCCGGCTCAAGCGCTGGATCGAGCAACGCCGCGCGGTGTTCGCCGGCGCCGCCCCGCCCGGGCTGGACCCGCCCAAGGGCGTGCTGCTGCTGGGCGTGCAGGGCTGCGGCAAGTCGATGCTGGCCAAGGCCACCGCCGCCGGCTTCGGCGTGCCGCTGCTGCGCCTGGACTTCGGCTCGCTGTACGACAAGTACCACGGCGAGACCGAGAAGAACCTGCGCGGCGCGCTGGCCGCGGCCGAGCAACTGGCGCCGTGCGTGCTGTGGATCGACGAGATCGAGAAGGGCCTGGCCAGCGGCGGCGAGGACGGCGGCGTGTCGCGGCGCGTGCTCGGCTACCTGCTGACCTGGATGGCCGAGCGTGGCGGCACCGCCGCTGGCGGCGGCGTGTTCATCGTCGCCACCGCCAACCAGGTGCACGAACTGCCGGCCGAATTGCTGCGCAAGGGCCGCTTCGACGAGATCTTCTTCGTCGACCTGCCCGATGCCGACACGCGGGTGGAATTGCTGCGCCTGCACCTGGCGCGGCGCAAACTGCGCGAGGACGACTTCGCGCTGCCGGCGCTGGCCGCCGCGGCGAACGGCTTTTCCGGCGCCGAGATCGAGCAGGCCATCGTCTCCGGCCTGTACGCGGCGCATGCCGAGAGCCGGCCGCTGGACACCGAGCTGCTGATGCAGGAACTTCGCGGCACGCGGCCGCTGTCGGTGATGATGGCCGAACAGGTGCAGGCGCTGCGCGAATGGGCGCGCGAGCGCACGGTGCCGGCGGATTGAGCGACCGGCTGGGTTCCGTCTCGCTGCGGAAGGTGCTTCACCCTCGCGCGGGGTTTTGCCTGTAGCGCCCTCCTAGCGCCGCCTACGGCGCCCGACTCGCGATCGCGCACGCCGAAACGGAAAGCGTCAGCCCAGCGCCCCCAGCAGCCACGCCCATGCCGGCAGCGTGGCCAGCGACAGCAGGATGCCGTAACCGACCAAGGCCGCCGCCAGCCGCGGCGCCAGCCGGTGCGAGATCGCCAGCGCCGCAGCGGTGATCATCGTCGGCATCGCCGATTCGAGCACGTTGGCCTGCAATGCCTGTCCGCGCAGGCCCAGCGCCCACGACAGTGGCCAGGCCAGGGCGGGCAACAGCAGCAGCTTCAGCAGCAGGCCCGCGGCGAGCGGCTTGAGCTCCTCGCGCGGCAGCCGCAACTGGATCGAGAAGCCCACCGCCAGCATCACCAGCGGCAGCATCGCATCGGCCAGATGCTGCAGGCCCGAGGAGATCCACGCCGGTGGCTGCGCCGGCATCAGGGTCAACGCAAACGCCAGCGCCCACAGCGGCGGGAAGCGGGCCATGCGCAGCAGCGTCTGCCGCAGCGACGGCGGGGTCTCGCCGCCGTAGCGGGCCAGCACGTACAGGCCGAAGCTGGACAGCAGCACGAAGGTGCCGAACTGGTCGTAGATCACCGCATACGGCAGCGCCGTCTCGCCGAGCAGCGCGCGCACCATCGGATAGCCGATGAAGCTGGAATTGCTCAGGCCCACGCACAGCAGCAACGCGGCGTGCTCCTCGCGGCGCAGGCGCAGCGGCCGGCGCAGCGCCAGCACCGCCAGCACGGTGACGCCAGCCAGCAGCCATGGGGTCAGCATCAGCCCGAGCAGGGACAGGTTCAACTGCAGGCGCGGCACGTAGATCAGCACCGAGGCTGGCAGGCACAGGTACATCACCACGCCGTTGAGCACTTCGGTGGTGTTGGCCGGCAACACGCGCAGGCGCGCGAACAGCATGCCGAGCGCCAACATGGCCAGGATCAGGGCGAACGCGTCGAAAGCCATCGGTACAACGGGAATGTGGCGGGTACGCCGGCATCATCGCATGCGCATGCAGGCAAGCCGGTCGATCACATGCAGCGCAGCGCGCGGCGTGCGGCGCTGGCGCACGCAGCGTTCCTGCGTCGGGGCTGAAGCCCCTCCCACAGTGCACCCGGCCAGCTTGACGCAAGCCCCTGTAGGAGCGGCTTCAGCCGCGACGAACGAAGCGATGCACTCTTCGGTTTCGGATATGCACCATGCGGCGGAACGCTGCGCGGTGGCTCGGGTGCTTGCAGCGTTCCTGCGTCGGGGCTGAAGCCCCTCCCACAGTGCACCCGGCCGGCTTGGCGCAAGTCCCTGTAGGAGCGGCTTCAGCCGCGACGAACGGAGCGATGCACCTGACGACCGCGCACAGCGTCGAGGCCGAAGACGCTCCTGCAGTGACTCAGCTACGCCATCGCTAGCTGTAGCGGTGGCGGCGACTCAGGCCACAGCGCGAGGACAAGCGCAGCTCAGGGCCAGGCGGGCGGCTTGGCCTGCCAGGCGGCCTGCACGTCGGCCAGGGTGGCGCATTCGTCGTCGCGCCAGGCGGGCAGCAGCTTGGCGAAATCGGCGCCGGCGCCCCACTGGTCCGGCCAGGTGCGCACCGCGGCGGCGTACCACTTCACCGCCTCGTCCTTGCGGTCCAGCCGCCACAGCACCAGCGCCAGCGTCGGCGGCACCCAGTCCGGTGCCGCCGGACGGCCATTGACCAGGCCGCTCCACTGCGCCAGCGCGCGCGCCGGGTCGCCGGCACGCAACAGGTCCCAGCCGTAGTTCCACTCGATCTGGCGGCGCTGCGCGCCGGCGCTCAGCGCGCGCAGCGCCGTCTGGTACAGCTCTTCGCCCAGTTCGCGGCGTCCGCCGGCCATCGCGATCGCCGCCAGCTGCGCGCGCGCCTCGACCGCGTTCGGATCGCGCTGCACGGTGCTGGCGAGACGATCGACCAGCGCCTCGCCGCTGCCGGCGATCGCCGCCACCGGCCGCGTGGTGCTGCGATCCTGGTCGAAATAGAACTCCTTCGGCGCCGGCAAGGCCTGCGCCTGCGCATCGACCGCGGCCATGCCCACCCAGGCCAGCATCGCGGCCAGTGCGTATTTATGTGCATTCACTGCTGACAACCCCTTGGAGGTGGTCCCCTCCCCCATCCGCATCCTAACCGCGTCCGCCGCCGGGAGCGAGGGGCGGGCGCACAAAATGCCGCTGATACAATCGGGGGATCGTGCCCGGCCTGCGCCGCGCGCGCGCCAGCCTTCCATCTCCAGGCAAGCCATGAACCGCATCGCCGATCCGCGTCCGCCGTCCTCCCTCGCCGCACCGGCCGCCGACAGCGTGGATAGCGGCTACACCCTGGAGCACAAATACACCCGTACCGACGGCCGCATCTATCTGTCCGGGGTGCAGGCGCTGGTGCGCCTGCCGCTGATGCAGCAGCTGCGCGACCGCGCCGCCGGTCTCAACACCGGCGGCTTCGTCAGCGGCTACCGCGGCAGCCCGCTGGGCGGCTTCGACCTGGAACTGTGGCGCGCGCGCAGGCACCTGGACGCGGCCAACGTGAAATTCCAGCCCGGCCTTAACGAGGACCTGGGCGCGACCATGGTGTGGGGCACGCAGCAGACCAACCTGTTCCCCGGCGCGCGCGTGGATGGCGTGTACGCGATGTGGTACGGCAAGGGCCCGGGCGTGGACCGCTGCGGCGATGTGTTCAAGCATGCCAACGCCGCCGGCACCTCGCGCCACGGCGGCGTGCTGGCGCTGGCCGCCGACGACCACGCCTGCCGCAGTTCGACCCTGCCGCACGGCTCGGAAGAGGAATTCGTCAGCGCGATGATGCCGGTGCTCAACCCGGCCGGGGTGCAGGACATCCTCGACCTGGGCCTGCTCGGCTGGGCGATGAGCCGTTACACCGGGCGCTGGATCGGTTTCAAGACCATCGCCGAGACGGTGGAATCCTCGGCCTCGGTAGAGGTGGATCCGTTCGCGCGGCAGATCGTGCTGCCGGAGGATTTCGCATTGCCGCCGGGCGGGCTCAACATCCGCTGGCCGGATCCGCCGCTGGACCAGGAGATGCGCCTGCACCGTTACGCGGTGCGCGCCGCGCAGGCCTTCGCCCGCGCCAACGGCGTGGACCGCACGGTGATGGATTCGCCGCACGCGCGGCTGGGCATCGTCACCACCGGCAAGAGCTACCTGGACGTGCTGCAGGCGCTGGAATACCTGGGCCTGGACGAACGCGCCTGCCGCGACATCGGCATCCGCGTGTACAAGGTCGGCATGACCTGGCCGCTGGAGCCGATCGGCATCGCCGCGTTCGCGCAGGGCCTGGACGACATCGTGGTGGTGGAGGAGAAGAAGGCCTTTATCGAGCGGCAGATGAAGGAGCAGTTCTACAACTGGCCGGCCAGCGCCGGGCCGCGCCCGAGCATCGTCGGCAAGTACGACGAGGCCGGCGAGTGGATCCTGCCGTCCACCGGCGAGCTGACCCCGGCGACCATCGCCGCGGTGATCGGCAAGCGCATCCAACGGTTCTTCAACACCGAATCGATCGAGCAGCGACTGCGCTGGATGGAGGCCAAGGAAGCGGAGATGGCCCTGCCGCGCGCCAATTTCCCGCGCGTGCCGCATTACTGCTCCGGCTGCCCGCACAACACCTCCACCGTGGTGCCGGAGGGCTCGCGCGCGCTCGGCGGGATCGGCTGCCACTACATGGTGACGTGGATGGACCGCTCCACCGACACCTTCACCCACATGGGCGGCGAAGGCGTCACCTGGGCCGGGCAGGCACCGTTCACCGACACCCCGCACGTGTTTCAGAACCTGGGCGACGGCACCTATTTCCACAGCGGCTCGCTGGCGATCCGCCAGTCGATCGCCGCCGGCGTCAACATCACCTACAAGATCCTCTACAACGACGCGGTGGCGATGACCGGCGGGCAGCCGGTGGACGGCACGTTGAGCGTGCCCGACATCGCCCGGCAGATGCGTGCCGAAGGCGTGCACACCATCGCCCTGGTCAGCGACGACATCGGCAAGTGGACGCGGCGCCGCGAGCTGTTCCCCAGCGACGTGGAGTTCCACGACCGCGGCGAGCTGGACGCGGTGCAAAAGCGCCTGCGCGAGGTCAAGGGCACCAGCATTCTGATCTACGACCAGACCTGCGCCACCGAGAAGCGGCGCCGGCGCAAGCGCGGCAAGCTGCCCGATCCGGCCAAGCGCGTGCTGGTCAATTCGCTGGTCTGCGAAGGCTGCGGCGATTGCGGCGAAAAGAGTTTCTGCGTGTCGGTGCTGCCGAAGGAAACCGAGTTCGGGCGCAAGCGCCAGATCGACCAGTCCGGCTGCAACAAGGACTATTCCTGCGTCTCCGGCTTCTGCCCCAGCTTCGTCACCGTGCATGGCGGCGCGCTGCGCAAGGGCCGCAAGGCCGACGCAGCCACGCTGCTGCAGGACCTGCCGCCGCCGGTGTTCCGCAGCGACCTGGCGCAGCCCTGGAACATCCTGATCACCGGCGTCGGCGGCACCGGCGTGGTCACCATCGGCGCGCTGCTGGGCATGGCCGGACACCTGGAAGGCAAGGGCGCCAGCGTGCTCGACCAGACCGGACTGGCGCAGAAGGGCGGCGCGGTCACCACCCATATCCGCCTGGCGCGCCAGCCCGAGGACCTGCACGCGGTGCGCATCGCCGCCGGCGAGGCCGACCTGGTGCTGGGCTGCGACATGGTCGTGGTCAACGACTACTGGGCGCTGTCCAAGGTGCGCGGCGACCGCTCGCAGGTGGTGCTCAACACCTACGAGGCGATGCCCGGCACCTTCACCACGCATCCGGACATGCAGTTCCCCGCGGCCGACATCATCGCCGGCGTGCGCCTGGCCTTGGGCGGGCGCGAGCCCTTGCTGCTCGACGCCACGCAACTGGCCACCGCGCTGCTCGGCGACGCCATCGCCAGCAACCTGTTCATGCTCGGCTACGCCTGGCAGCAGGGGCTGGTGCCGTTGTCGCACGACGCGCTGATGCGCGCGATCGAACTCAACGGTGCCGCCGTGGCGATGAACCAGCAGGCCTTCGCCTGGGGCCGTCTGGCGGCGCTGGACCTGGCCGCGGTGCAGCAGGCCGCGGGCATGCCCGGCAGCATCGCTGCCGGAACCGAACCCACCGCGCAACGGCTGCAGCAGCTGCCGCCCGGCGAATGGGAAGGCCACGAAGGCGGCGCCAGCGCCGCGCCGCGCAATCCGCACAACGCGCGCCAGGCGCGCGACCTGCCCGCCGCCGGCGATGCCGCCGACACCGGTCATGCGCCGCTGGACGACACCCGCCTGTCGCGCTCGCTGCATGAACTGGTCGCGCGCCGCCGCGCGTTCCTGGTCGATTACCAGGACACCGCCTACGCCGCACGCTACGCCGCGCTGGTGGAACGCGTGCGCGAGGCCGAGCAGCGCATCGCCGCCGGTTCCACCGCCTTGACCGAGGCGGTGGCGCGCTACGCGTTCAAGCTGATGGCCTACAAGGACGAATACGAAGTGGCGCGGCTGTACACCAGCGGCGATTTCCAGCGCCAGCTGCAGCAGCAGTTCGACGGTGCCTATTCGCTGCGCTTCCACCTGGCGCCGCCGCTGTGGGCCAAGAAGGACGCGCAAGGCCGCGCGCTGAAGCGCGAGTTCGGGCCGTGGATGTTCACCGCGTTCAAGTGGCTGGCCAGGCTGCGCGTGCTGCGCGGCGGCGCGTTCGACGTGTTCGGCTACAGCGCCGAACGCCGCGGCGAACGGCAGCTGATCGCCGACTACGAACGCACCGTGGGCGAGCTGCTGGAACGGCTGGCGGCGGACAATCTGTCGCTGGCGGTGGAGATCGCCAGCGTGCCGGAACACATCCGCGGCTACGGCCACGTCAAGGAAGCGCACCTGCACGAAGCCAAGCAGCGCGAGGCGCGGCTGCTGGCGACCTGGCGCAATCCGAAGGCGCTGCATATCGTGCAGGCGGCTTGAATGACGGAGGCGCGCGCAACGCAGCAACGGCGCTTGGGGCCGAAGCTCCTCCTGCACTGCGCCCCGCACGCTCTTGTAGGAGCGGTTTCAACCGCGACCTTTGGCGTGTCGGCTAGTTCAACAACGTCGTCGATCGGACAAAAACGGTCGCGGCTGAAGCCGCTCCTACAGTGCAGCGGCCAAGCATCCGGTTTTCCATAAAAAACGCTGCCGGCATCGTGCCGGCAGCGTTCTAGAGGGCAGAGCGAAACGCGTTGATCGCGACGGCGCGAGTGCGACTATGCCCGCGTGATCGCAATGCTCACCTCACGCTATCAAACCCGCGGGTCAGTCGGCGTGCCGCGGCCCGAACCATAGCGGTCCGAATGGAAGGCCTCGCGCACCGCCGCCTTGGCCTGCTGCCAGGTCAGCCGCGAGCGATCCTTGGCGCGTTCCCAGCCGCTTTCCAGATCCGATTCCAGGCGGTCGTCCCAGTCGCGGTCCTGATAGCGGCTGCGCGCCTGGATGCCGTAGCGGTAGGCCGGGCGGTAGTCGTCGTAGCCGGCATCGGGATCGCGGTAGTCGACGCGGTCGAAGCGCTCGGCGTAGTAGCGGTCGCTGTCTTCATAGGTGCGATAGGTGGTGTCGGCGCGCTGCCAGGAATCGCGTGCCGCCAGGCGCGCGTCTTCCCACTCCAGGCGCGATTCGCCGCGGCGCGTGCCCCAGTCGCGCGACAACTCGGTTTCGTTCTCTTCCCAGCTGCGGGTCGGATACTGCTCGCGCGCCTGCAGGCCAAGGCCGTAGGCGGCCGCGTAATCGCGCTCGTAGTCGTAGTCGGACTTCACGTAGTCGCGGTTACGGTATTCCTCGCGCCAGTACTCGGCTTCGCCGGTGGGGTCGATGCGTTCGGCCACGCCCTTGCCCGCGGCTGCACCGGCGACCACGCCGACCGCGGCGCCGATCAGCGTGCCGAGCGGCCCGAACACGGTACCGGCCAGCGCACCCGCGGCAACGCCACCCGCGGTGCCACCGATGCCGACGCCGACCGGATGCGAGCCCGGCGTGCCGGAGATGGGATCGCGATTCAGATCGCGTGCTTCGTTGTTGCTGCTCATTGGGAACGCTCCGCAGTTGATGGGATCACCGGCCATCTGCATCGGCCCGTGGTGGTCGCACAGTGGCGAACGTCCGGTTAATCCCCCGTGCCACCGGGGTGAGCGCGCGATGAGGCTGCACGCCCCTGTCCTCACGTGCCCGCAACGTCGCCTCGGCAGCGCCGGCACGGCAACCCCATGCTGCGGTGCATCCATTGCCCGCCGCCGCCCTGCAGGCGCAACCATCGCCGTACCGATGCGCCGAGAAATCAATCCCAGATGCGCCACGTCGCGACGTGTCTATCTGCTGCGTTTCATGGACGGTGATGGACATCGCGTCTTCGCCCAAGCGATCTGGCAGCATCGCGGACGCAGGGGAACATCAGCCAGGACATACATATGAACAAGGCCGTTTCGACACTCGCCGCGTTGCTGTTCGTCGCTGCCGCATCCCTGGGCATCGCCCCATCGGCACGCGCCCAGAGCGTCACCCTCGACTGCACCGGCAGCGATCTCTGCTATGCCGACGTGACGCCAGCCGGCGCCTACGGCTATGCCTGGTCGTTCAACTCCAACGGGCTGAACGTGATTTATCCGGCGAACTGTACCAACCAGGCCTATTGCAGCTTCTACTGTCCCAGGACCAGCGGCTACATCACCGCCAATGTGCTGGTCACCGATGCAAACCGGCAGACCGTGGGTTCGGCCAGCATGCGTGCGTTGTGCACGGCGCAACCGCTGTAGGCGGCGCTTGCGGCGAACGCATCGGCACGCTGCACCGTATGCACCGCGTCGTATGCGCGCGCCGCACACCGCGCATCGCACCGATCATGCCGCCGGACCGCGGCTGACCTCGCGCAGCACCGCGCCGTAGCCGCGGTACAGATTGGCTGCAGGCAACTGCCCGTGCGCGTGCATCCAGCGATGCACGTCCGGCAGTCGGTAGAACGGCACGCGCACGTGCTGGTGGTGCTCGATGTGATAGTGGATGGCGTGCGGCCCGCAGAAGAACGTCTGCCAGCTGCGGCGGACGATGCTGCGGGCGTTGTGGCGCTGGTCGGCGCACGCGGGATAGCCGGCATGTTCGGCGATGGCGCGAATGCGCGCGAACAGTTGCAGGAAGGTCAGCGCCGGCAGCAGCCACAGGCCCAGGTACAACCCTGCGTGGCCGAGCGCGGCGAGCGTCCCCAGCAACGCGCCGTTGCTGACCAGGATCGAACCCAGCACAAACGGCAGATGGCCGGCCGGCGCCGGCGCGCCGGACTCGGCGGCACGCGCGCGACGCCGCCGCAGCGCATCGCGCACGGCGAGCACGTAGCCGATGCCGGTAACATCGCGCAGCAAGCGCGCCGCCAGCCGGCGCCGCGAGACCGGGTAATCGGCGATGCCGAACACGATCGCCACCGGATCGTCGTCGGCCATCGGCGCGTGGTGGTGTTGCAGATGGCCCTGGCGATAGGCGAACAGCGACAGGAACAACGGCCCGGCCGCGCACAGTTGCGCCAACCGGTCGTTGTGCGTCTGCCGCCGCGCCAGCAGGCCGTGCGCGCCCTCGTGCATCATCACCGCCAGCGCCAACTGGGTGCGCGCCACCAGCAGCGCCGCCAGCAGATACACCAGCGGATGCGGATAGCGGATCGCCGCGGAGAAGCACAACGCGATCATTGCCCAGTCCAATGCCAAGGCCAGCGCACTGCGCCACGGGCTCAGCCGCCGCAACGCCGGCGGCAAGGCGGCGATCATGCGCCCTGCTCCTGTCGCACCGTTACAGGAGCGGGTGCGGGAACGGCAGCATCGGCGCTCGGCACGCATTGCCCACGCGCCAGCCCCAGGATCAGTTGCACCCATAGCTGCAGCCGCGCGGGCGCATCGAGCGGGGCCGGTTCCGGCGCGGGTGGCAGCGGTTCGGACTGCAGCGCACGGCACGCCGCTGCCACCGCCTGCGCGAACGCCTCGCCATCGCCGCGCCACACCACGGTCCGGTGCGGGAGCCCGCAGGCCGCGGCGCGGCGCGCATTGCGCTGCTGTTCGGGCTGCTCGGTGAGCAGCAGCAGGATCGGCCGCCGATACACCTGCGCTACCGACAGCGCAGCCATGCCCGGCGCCGAGACCAGCAGCGTGCTGGCGGCGGCGCAGGCGATCCACTGCGGATCCTCGCCCACCCAGCCGGCGCGATCGGCATAGCCTTCGCCGACCCGGTGGCTGTGCAGGCCGGCGCGCTGCAGGCCCTGCTCCAGCGCCTGCGCCAAGGCCGGATCGCGGAAGTGCGGATTCAGGTACACCGCCGCGGTCGGCGCCTGCGGCTGCGCGCCTGGCACCGCAGGCGCGGCCAGCGCGACCGGGGTAGGCAGGCGGAAACGTCGGCCGCACGCCTGCAGCCGCGGCTGCGCGAAATCGTGCTCCAGTTGCCCCGCCGCCGCGTCGATCTGCCAGCCGATCAGCCGCGCGAACAGCGCCGCCACCGGCCGCGGCAGGCGCCCGTCGAAATTCCCCTGCAGCGCCGCGCGCAGGCTGGCGCCATAGACATGAACGATCTTGCGCCGCCAGCCGGGCAGCATGCCCATCACCAGCAGCGCCGGATGGAACGAATCGTTGAGGATCAGGTCGACGCCGCGCAGGCGACGTCGCAGCCGCAGGATGTCGCGCAGCATCCGTGCCGGGTGCAGCAGGTAGGCGGCGACATTGGCATCGGTCGCAGCCGCGCGCATGTTCTGCCGCGCATCGAACTGCACGGCGTAGCGCGGCGACAGCAGCGCGGCTTCGATGCCGAAGCGGCGCAGGAACTGCACACCCGCCTCGGAGGTGGTCAGCACATCCACGTGCGCGCCCTGCGCGCGCAGCGCGTGGGTCAGCAATTGCGCACGCATCAGGTGCCCGCGCGCATCGGCGGTGGCCAGGTACAACAGCCGCGGCGCGCTCAGCGCCACACTGCGCCGCGCACGCGCAGCAGCAACCCGGCCAGGTACATGCCCAGCGCGCCGCTGACGCCGAAGGCACGGTCGATCCGCCGCACCTCGGCCAGCAAGGCGCTCAACGCCAGCTGCTCCTGCACGCTCACCAGCCGCTGCAGGATCTGCCGGCATTGCCGCACGTGCCGTTGTTCGTCGCCCAGCACCCGGCTCAGCAAGGGCTGCAGCGCATGCTCGGCAGGCAAGGTCGCGCAATGCCGCTGCAGCACCCGCGACGCCATCTGCTCGGCGCACAGCCCGATCGCGAACGCCGGCACCAGCAGCCCCTGCGCGAAGGCGCCGGCATAGCGCTCGGCCAGGCGATGCCACTGCGCGATCTTGCGCCGGCTCAGGCGGTCGGGCCGGCGCGTGGGCTGCAGATCGCCACGCGCGGCCAGCGCGGCGGCGAACGCCTGCGCATGCCACTGCTCTTCCTGCAGGTGCCGGTCCATCAGCGGCACCAGCCAGGCCGGCCGCTGCACCGGCACTTCGCGCTGCAACGCCAGTTCGGTGGCTTCCTCGCCGATCAGGTACATGCGCAGCAGCAGGCGTTCGCCGGCGACGCTGGCATGCAGTTGCCGCAACGCGGCACGCTTGATCCGATCGACCAGCCACGCCTGCCAGCGCAGCGGGCCGTGCAGCGGCGGCGGCTCCAGGTCGCGCAGGGTGGCGATGGTGGCTCCCTCGCCCTCGGGCAGCGCCGTCACCGGCTGCCGCTCACGCGCGGTGATAGGACAGTGCCTGCGCGTCGGCCTGGCCGCCACGGCGCCAGCCCAGCCCGCGCGCCAGCGCGCCGGCCATGTCCACCGCGGAGAAGCCGGCGATCAGCAGCAGCGCAGCGCACCAACGCAGGCCGCGCAGCGGCGGCAGGTCCTGCCGGTTCAACGCGCCCATGCTGAACCACAGGCGCGAGGCGAGCACGCACAGCGGCCCGAGCGGCCCGCTGCGACCAAGCCACTGCAGTGCGTCGGGCAGGTAGGCGCGCACCAGGTGCGGGGTCAGGCCCAGCGTGTCCTGGCCGCGCCACCAGCGCAGCTGCAGCGCCTCGCGGCGAGTATCGGGCAGCCGGTGCACGGTGTGCGCCTGCGCCGCGTAATGCACCGCCACCCCCGCCGCCTGCAGGCGCAACCCCAGCACCTGGCAGTGCGCGCGGTAGACGCCGTCCAGCGGCTGATAGCCGTGCTGGGCGAACACCTCGCGCCGGAACGCCACGTTGTTGGCATAGAAGTTCCGCGTCGCCTGCGCCTGCAGCGGGCTGGGGAAGTACATGAAGTCCAGCGTGGTCAGCGCGGTGCCGAGCACGTCGGCACGGTAGCTGGTGCGCCCGGCCACCGCCGCCGGCGCGGGTGCTTGCGCGAACGGCTGCAGCAGTGCGGCCAGCCACTCGCGATCCGGCAGACAGTCGGCGTCGGCGAACACCACATAGTCGCAGCGCTGCGGATCGGTGGCGGCGAAGCCGGCGTTCTTGGCGTCGTAATAGCCGGTCGCCGCGTCGATGCAGACGAACCCGATCGGGCGCCCGGCGATCGCGACCAGCGCCGCGCACGCCGCTTCGCTCAAACCATCGTGGGTCACGATCAGTTGCGCCAGCGCGTCCAGCGGTACGCTCTGCGCGGCCAGGGCGCGCATGACCCGCTGCAGGCTCGCCTCGGCGCGCACCGCCGCCGCGTCCCCGCCACGCAGGTTGTTGGTCTCCAGGACCAGGGCGCTGCGCGCGGCAATGAGCATCGACATCGAACAAGTCCCGGTAGGCGTCCATGGCCCGCGCCGCGCACGACGACATGGCCTGTGCGCTCGAACGGGAGGGGACGGCAGCGTCCCTGAAATCGCAGCGACTATACCGGGGAACCACCGTGTTCGCTGCGCAGGCACCGTGCCGCGGCAGGACCCGAACGCGCGCTGCCGGACGACGCAGGACTCAGCCGCGCCGCCACACCAGGCAACGATTGTTCGCCGGCATCGCCGCATCCTCCTGCAGCACCAGGCCCTGCGCCTGCGCCAGCGCGGCGACCGCCTCGAAGTCGCGGATCCCGCTCGCGGCATCGCGCGCCTTCAGCCAGGCGTCGAACTCGCGGTTGCTGTCGCTGCTGAAGGTGCCGCCGTAATTGAACGGCCCGTACACCGCCAGCGTGCCGTCATCGCTGTCGGCCAACAGCGTGCCGACGCCGGCGAAGAACGCCTGCACCGCGGGCCAGCCCATGATGTGCAGCGTGTTGGCGGTGAACACCGCGTCGTAGCCGGCGCTCGGCCATGGCCCCTGCTGCACGTCCAGGGCCAAGGCCGGCGGCGTGTTCGGCAATGCCGCCGCATCCAGCCATTGCGCGATGCCGGGCAGGTGCTCGGCGCGCTCGCTGCATTGCCAGGTCAGCTGCGGCAAGGCGGCGGCGAAATGCACCGCATGCTGGCCGGTGCCGCTGCCGATCTCCAGCACATGGCGGCGATCGGCGAAATGCCGCTGCAGCACCTGCAGGATCGGGTCGCCATTGCGGTCGCAGGAGGGGGCGTAGGGTCTATCGTGCATCGTTCATCGCTCGGTTGTGGCCGGCGCGCGCCAGCGCCGCGCGGCGTTGCATCGCGGTCAACTGCGCGAACGCACGAAGATGCGCTTGCTGCCGCCTTCGTTGCCGCGCTCCTCGAGTTCGAATTGCGCCGACAGCCGGCGCAGCAGATCGCTGAGTTTCTTGTGCCCGTACAGGCGCGGATCGAAATCCGGGCGCACCTTGTTGAGATAGCTGCCGACGCTGCCGAGTCCGGCCCAGCCCTGGTCGTCGGAGGCTTCCTCGATCGCCTGGCGCAGCAGTTTCAGCGGTGCCGACAGCGGCGCGGCCTTCGCATCGGCCGGCGCAGCGGGCGCCGCCGTGGTTGCGGCCACGGCCGTCGCCTCGGGCTTGGCCGTCTGCGCAGCCTGCGCACCTTGTGGCGTCTTGCGGCCCTTGCGCGCCGGTTTGGCGACCGCCGCTGCCGGCTTGGACGGTTCGGGGCTGGCCGCCTCGCTGCGCAGCACTTCGGTGTAGATGAACTTGTCGCAGGCCTGCACGAATGCGTCCGGCGTCTTGCGCTCGCCGAAGCCGTACACGGTCGGCCCCTCCTCGCGCAGGCGCTGCGCCAGGCGGGTGAAATCGCTGTCGCTGGAGACCAGGCAGAAGCCGTCGAAACGGCCGGTGTACAGCAGGTCCATCGCGTCGATGATCAGCGAGCTGTCGGTCGCGTTCTTGCCGCTGGTGTAGGCGAACTGCTGCACCGGGCTGATCGAGTGCTTCAGCAGCGCCTGCTTCCACTGGGTCATGCGCGTGCTGGTGAAGTCGCCGTAGATGCGCTTGACGCTGGCCACGCCGTACTTGGCCACTTCGGCCAGCAAGCCTTCGATCACCGACGGTTGCGCGTTGTCGGCATCGATCAGCACCGCCAGGCGCGGCTGGTCGTCGTCGGTCTCGGATCTGGAACGGGTTTTCATGGCAAGGACCTGCGTGGAAACGAAAGCGGCCGCGCCGAGCGCAGCGTGGTGACGCCGGCGCGCTCGGCGCCAGGCGCCACTGTGCCACTCCGGCACAGCGGCGGCCAGTCTCGAAGAATGGCGGCGGTCGCCGCGTCGCCAGGCGCGATCCCGCTGTCAGGGCGTTGCCGCAGGCGCGGGCGGCAACTGCAGATGCTTGCGGAAGAAGCGCGCGATCACCCGCAAGGCCTGCTGGCTCTCGGGCAGCGCGTCATTGAGATGGAACGCATGGCCCATGCCGTCCCAGACGTGCAGATCCGCTTCGCGGCCCAGATCGACCAGCCGCGAATGGGTGTAGGCGACATTGCTCAGCTCGGCCGCACGCGTGCCGGTGATGAACAGTAGTGGCGGAAACTGCGCCAGCACCGCATCGGAAAACACCGGCGACACCAGCGGATCGTGGAAATCCACGTCTGCGCCGTAGTACAGGTCCTCCATGATCGGCAGCGCGCCCTGCGCATCGGGCAGCGGCGCATCGTTCACCGCCGCCACCACATAGCGCGAATCGCCGCGGTAACGCGCATCGCCGCCGGCGCAGAACATGCCCGCCGCGGCCGGCATCGGCAGCTTCTCCTTGGCGAACCAGGCCAGCGACTCGCCGGTCAGCACGCCGCCGGCCGAGCAACCGAACAGGCCGATGTGCTGCGGCGCATAGCGCTTGAGCGCTTCGCGGTACACCGTGGCCACATCCTCGCTGGCCGCGGGGAACCTGTGTTCCGGCCCCATCCGGTAGTCGACGCTGACCACGGTGACGCCGGTCATCGCCGCCACCGGAATCGCCTCCATCATGCCGAACGAGGCGGCGCTGCCCATCACGAAAGAACCGCCGTGCAGTTCGATCAATAGCCGCTGGCGCTGCGCCGGCGACGCAGCGCGTGGCTGCACCAGCGTCACCGGCACGCCGTTCCAGGTCGCGGTGCTGATCTTCACGCCATAGCGCTCGCGCAGCGGCTCCACCACGCCCTTCGCCCAAGCCTCGGTCTCGGCGCGGATGCGCGGCAGTTCGCGCGCCAGCGTGGCGTTGTCCATCTTCGCCAAGGGATCGCCATGGGCCATGCCGTCGCGCGCCGCCGCCTGCGCTTGCGGGCTGAGGAACGGCGACAGCGGCAGGTCGAATGCGGGCATGTGGCGGATGCCGTCGTGCGCCGCAGCCTCGGCGGCGATCGCCACCGGGGCCGCCAGGCTCGCGAGCAGCGCCAACAGCGCCGGTGTCGTGTTCCGCAGGTATCGCGTCACGTGCTTGCCCTCCCAGGCGGCGATCGAGCGCAAAGGATACCGGCGCCGCACGCGCGCGGCTTTGCGCGATCCCGCCGAACGCAGGCGACGCTGCGCGCAATGCCAACGCGCGCCCGCCGTCTTCAGGCAGGAAAACGTACAACGCTCAGGTCGTCGTCAATCCATACCAGGAAGCACGTCGCCCTGGCTTATGCCGACGCCGGCAACGCCTCGTAGGCCTGCCGCACCGCGGCCTCGCCGTAGCGCCGCTCCAGCCGACGCACGATGAAGTGGCCACGCGCCATGGCCTGGAAGTGGGCCATGAACACCGTGTTGAGCAGCGCGCCGCTGGCCGCGCCGACCAGCGGCACCGCCTGCGCGGCCAGCTTCTCGCTGACCGTGATCGAGAACTTCGCCGCGATCCGCGACATCAGCGACACCAGCGCCGGCGCGCCCTTGCTGCCGATGCCGTGCGCGGCGATGTACTGCGCGGCGGCGCTGAGTTGCTGCGCCATCGCCGTGCGCACCGCGAAGTAGCCCGATTCGCTGCCGTCGTCGCGCGCGCTGCGGCCGCCGTGCGCCAGCACTTCCAGGCAGGCCAGGGTGGTCGCCGGATCGTCCAACCGCTCGCCCTCGGCGCGGGCGATGTCGGCGATCGAACGCAGCATCAGCGTGGTGGTCAGCGGCAATTCCACCAGCAACCCGGGCAGGCCGAAGAAACCGCCGGCGGCACCGGTGGCGGCCACCGCCACACCATGCAGGCGCGGCCGCGCCGCACCCGGTGCCTGGGTACGCAGGGTCAGCAGCGCCGAGCGCAAGGCGATGCGCAGCGCGCGATGGCTGATCGCGTCGATCCGCGAGGACAGCGCCTTCGGCAGGCGCTTGCTGAGCAGATCCTCGATCGGCGCGCCGACCGTATTGGCGATCTTCGCCGCCAGGCCGGGATGTTCGAGCAGCGCGTGCGCCTGGGCCAGATCGCGGTGGTCGGCGGCATCCATGGCGGGAACGGGGAGATTGGAGGTCATGGCCAGGAGTCGTGGCGTGGGAACGCACAGCATGCACCGGCCGCCGCCGCGATGCTGTCGAGAGCAGATGACGAGACCGGGAACACGGCGCCCTAGGGCGCGTCATCAATCCCCGAGCAGATCGCGCCACTCTTGTGCGTGGTTCCACCCAGGCGATGACGTGCGCCGAGGGCGCACAAGAGCGGCCCTGCGGGTTGGGCCTGTCAGGCCGCCAGCCGGCGCCGCGCGGCTTGACCTGACCGCCAGTCAGGCGCTGCGCCACGCAGCACCGGCTGGCGACCTGACAGACCCAACGCGACCTACTCCGGAATCGGTGACACGCCCTAGCCTGCGATCTGCTCCAGCGTGCGGTTGCGGGTGCGCGGGCCGAAGAAGCCGATGATCCCGGCCACCGCCAGCAGGCTGGCGACGATGAAGGCCAGCACGCCGCGGTTGCCGGCGCGCTCCAGCAACAGCCCGATCAGCAGGCTGCTGCCGGCGGTGGACAGGCGGCTGAAGGAATAGCAGAAGCCCACCGCGCGGGCGCGCAAGGCGGTCGGGAACAGTTCGGCCTGGTAGCCGTGGTAGGCGAAGCTCATCCAGGCGTTGCAGAAGGTGATCGCCGCGCCGCAGGCGATGATCGCCAGCGGCTGGGTCTGCCAGGCGAACAGCGCGCCGAACAGCACCGCGCCGAGCGCCGACCACACCACCTGCCACTTGTTCTCCCAGCGCTGGGCGAAACGCAGCAACAGCAGCGGCGCCAGCGGATAGGCCAGCGAGATCGCGAACGCATAGCCCAGCCCGTGCACGCTGTCCGCGCCTTGCGCCGACAACAGGGCCGGCAACCAGTTGCCGAAGCCGAAGAAGCCGATCGCCTGGAACACATGGAACGCCACCAGCATCGCCACGCGGCGCCGGTAAGGCGCTTTCCACAGTGCGGCGAAACGCCCCTGCGTCGCCGCGGTGGCGGCGAGCTGCGGTTCGGGCTGCGGCGCGTCCAGCGCGCGGCCCAGGTCGGCCGTGCAACCTGCCTCGAGCAGGCGCAGCACGGCGTCGGCCTCGGCCTGCCGGCCCTGCGCCGCCAGCCAGCGCGCCGATTCCGGCAGGCGCCGGCGCAGCCACCAGATCGCCACCGCGAACGTGCCGCTGAGCAGCACCACCCAGCGCCAGCCGCTGACCCCGAACGGCGCATGCGGCACCAGCGCCCACGCACTCACCGCCACCGCCGGCACCGCCAGGAACTGCACGAAGAACGCGAACGCGAAGGCCGCCCCGCGCATGTGCCTGGGCATCAGCTCGGACAGATAGGTATCGATGGTGACCAGCTCGATGCCCAGGCCGATGCCGACCACGAAGCGCCACCCGATCACCCCCAACGCCGTGCTCTGCAGGCCCATCGCCACGGTCGCGGCGGTGTACCAGAGCAGCGCGAAGGTGAACACCGGACGCCGCCCGAAACGGTCGGCGAACGGACTGAGCAGGCTGGCGCCGAGGAACAGGCCCAGGAAGGTGGCCGACGCGAACGCCGCCTGGTCGGCGATTCCGAACGCGCCGGCCGCGCCGGTGGCGAAGATGCCGTCGCGCAGCAGGCCCGGGCTGATGTAGGCGGTCTGGAACAGGTCGTACAGTTCGAAGAAGCCGCCCAGCGCCAGCAGCGCGACCAGGCGCCACAGCGTCGCCGTGGCCGGCAGGCGATCGATGCGCGCGGCCACCAGCGCGACGGAATCGGAACGAGCAGCGACAGGATCGAGCATGGGCATGCACCGGCGAAAAGGGTCGCCGACGGCCTCGACCGTCGGCGCTGGCGCATGCTGCCCGATTGCCCTGCGTATCCGCTACCGCAAGCGGCGATGGTTGCCGGCGCAGTCCGGCTCGCGTTCAGCGGGACGTCGGCTTCGGCCCGCGCGCAGCGTCAGCCAACTAGTGCAGGAACAGCACGTTCAGATCCTGCTTCGGCACGAACTCCTTCTGCTCGAATTCGAAGGTCAGTGGATCGGTGCGCTTCAGCGCGCCGTCGAAGCACAGGCTGAGCATGTCGCTCGGCGCGCGCTTCTTCAGGGTCAGGTGGAAGTCCTGGATCGGCCCCTTCCAGTTGTTGCCGGTCAACAGGATGTAGCGCAGGTTGCTCCATTGCAGGCCCTGCTCGCCCTCGCGGCGGCGCGCGCTCTGCTGCGCGCCGGCATCCATGCAGGTGTCCTTGGCGTAGTCGCGGATCAACTCGCTGGCCGGCTGCGGTACGCCGCTCGCCAGGCTCGGCGCATAGCTGTGACGGATCGACACCGCCTTGCCCGCGGCAAAGGGCTGCTGCCAGGTGAAATACTCGCTGAGCGTGAAAAGCGGCTGCCCATCCGGGTCGAACCAGCTCTTGGGCAGCGGCTTGCGGCCCTTCGGCGTCTCGCCGGATTCGGTGTAGCTGGCCAGGTCGTCGCTGCTCCAGCCGCTGGCCGCCCACTGCCGCGACACGTCGGTCCCATTCTCCAGCTGCGCCACCAGCTTGCGCTCGGTACGCACCGGCTTGCCGTCCACCCACAGCTTGAACTCGGTCAGTTTGCTGTGGTCGGCCATGCCGAAGTACATCGGCGGCATCGGAAACGCGATCGGCACCACCAGATCGCGCGTACTTGTGTTGGTGAACACGTAGTCCACCCGCACCAGATCCTCGCTGATGAACAAGGCCTCCTTGCTCATGCGGATATCCGGCTGCTGGATCAGCTGGATGGTGCCGTTGGCATCGCCGAAGCTGCTGTCGTTGGCATGGGCGGTGGCCGCGAACAGCGGCACGAGGGCGAACAGGGTGCGGACCAGCAGGCGTGTCGGGGTCATGGCGAGGCAAGTGAGAAGAGGGGGCGCGCATCGGCTTGAACGCTAACGAGCGCGCTATCTTAGGGGTTCGCGCGCGGCCAGCACCGAATATTCTGTGGCCGATCAGCTCGGGCGTTACCTTCGCCTGATCGACTGGACCGGGCAAACCCCGTGCGGCGGGCAAGCTGGCGGTCTGCACATCCCTGCGCAGGCAACGCCGGCACCGGTCACATCGGCATGCCGCGCGCCTGATTCTGCGACGGCTCCTGTGCCTGCAAGCGCTGCACGTCGGCGTTCAACGTTTCCAGCTGGCGCGAACTCTGCTCGACCGACTGGCTCACGGCCTGCGCCTGATCGACATAGACACGGCGATGCGCAGGATCGTGCAATCCGCCTTCCACGGCGATGAAACCACCGTTGTTGCTCGCCACCACGTGGTCCACCTTGTGCAAGCCGCTGACCTTGGCCTCGACCACGATCTGGCCGGCAGCGCGCTCCAGCGCTTCGCGCCCCTGAAACGCAGCACGATCGCCGAGCGCCTCCAACTTGCCGACCACGTCGGCGTACATCGGGTGATCCGGATGCCCGGGATCGGCCATGCTGACCGGCGCCACCGCGGTCGCGTCGGTACCGGGCGGTGGCGCCGACGGTTGCGGCGCGGCCACGACTGGTGCGGACGGCGTCGCCGTGGCGGAGGGCGACTGCGGAACCTGCTGCAACAAGGCACCCAGCTCCAGCGCTTGCAGGGTCTCCCGGTCGGCCACACCGGTCGGCGCCAAGCCCGCGCCTTCCTGGTAATGCTTGAGCGCGCGTTGCGTGCCGGATCCGAAATCGCCATCGACTCCGACCTGCTCGCCGTTGTCGCGCAGTGCCTGCTGCAAGGCGCGCACCGCATCGCCTTTCTCGCCGTGCTCCAGCCGGCCGTCGTGCAATGCGCCATCGGGCATCTGCCGGATATGCTGGCCCACGCCGAGCGCCGCCAGCATCGCGGCATCGGCCGTCGCGGTAACCGGCATGCCGTGAGCCTGTTGATACTCGCGCACGCAGCGCTCGGTGTTCGGACCGAACTTGCCGTCCGGCGTCCCCACCGCATAGCCCTGTGCCGCCAGTGCTTCCTGCAGCTGGCGCACGCCCTCGCCCTTTTCGCCGGGCGCCAGCTGCCCATCCTGCAATGCGCCGCGGATCAGCACACTGCGCGCGCGCGCCGGGTCCAGTCCCATGCCGGCATCCAGGCGATCCTGGTTGATGGCGATATCGTTGTAGTAGTCGGCGTTGCTGGTGCCGTTGGAGTCGGCGACCGAACTGCCCTGCACCACCTGCGCCGCGCCGCCGGCGCCGGAGATATGCCGCGCCTTCAAGATGCCGGCGATATGTTCGGGCGTATCGCCCTCGTGCAGCACGCCGGTGCGCATGGCCTGCTGGTAGGCCGCATCGCTGATGGTCTTGAAGGCGCCGTCCTGCACATCGGCCGAGGCCTTGTACTGCTCGAGGCTCAGGCCGTTGTTCCAGTTTTCCGGGTTGTTCAGAAACCGGGTCATGCCGCCGGACACGGCCCAGTCCCACTCGCGCGTATAGCCGGAATCCTTCAGCGCCTGCCGATAGCGGTCCTGATCGACCAGACCGGCATCGGCCAGCCACCCGGCACCGGCCTGATAGCGGCCCACGTAGCCCTGGTCATTGGTGATCGCCAGATCGCCGCCGTTGCTCTCGGTGTAGACGGTCGATGCCACCAACCGCCGGGTCATGCTGTCGTCGAGGCCGGCGATGTTGCCTTGCGTCCACGCACGTGCGGTCGCGACCGAATTTTCGCTGCGCTTGTCGTCCATCTCGCTGCTCCTTGCAAAGACCGGCCCCAGGCCGCCGTTGGATGAATCCCACAATCCGGGATCAACTGACGCAGAGCGAGCGCTTCAGCGATCGCACTGCGCCAGCGTGACATTGGCGCCGCCGCGCCTGAATTCGAAATCGGTATAGCCCGGCCCGTTCTTGCCGCCGTCCACCGTCGAAGCGGTGACCGCCAGCGGCCGCTCGGCATCCTTCAGCGCGACCCAATACTCCATGGCGGCCGGCGCAGGCGAAGGGATGCTGTCGTCGCAGACACCATCGCGGCGCACCACCCGATCGCCGGCGCGCAATTGCGCGCGCAAGACCTTGGCGTAGTCCGTGCTCGGATAGAACTTGCGCACCACCAATAGCAGCGCCGTCGCCGCATCGCCAGCGAAAGTCACGCTGGCCTCGCCTTCGTTGCCCGTGCGCGTTCCGGCATCCGCTCCCACCTTGCCGTCCGGCAGCGGCGCTTCGCCGAATCCGGCCAGGGTGGTCTTGCCGCGGACGGCCACCGGGTAGATGCGCACGCCGTCGGCCGGCACCAGTTCGCCTAGACCGGGAATCGCCTTCACCTGAGCCCAGGAAGGCGGCTGCGCGGCCGCAAGGACCGTCAGCGCCGCGCGCAGCGAGGATGCCGGGTAAGGCGTGGCGTCGCCCGACGCAGGCGCCACCACTGCACTGGCGGGTGTTGCGGGCATCGGGTCGGCGATGGCGGCGGCAGGGGCGGCCGCGGCAGATGCCGCCGCGGAGCCTTGTTCGGGCTGGCAAGCGGCCAGCAGCGCGGTGGCCAGCACGAGTGGCAAGAGCTTGGAAGTCATAGCACTCCAGGGACGCGTCCAGTGAGAGCGCGCGAACCGATCCGTGGTCCTGAGCAGATCGAGGTCGCGAGACGGAGAAGCGGCGCGAGTATAGCCCCGGCATGCGGTGCGATCCGTGCTCCCCATCTCTTGGGGGGCTATACCATTTCAGGGTTCCGGGCATCGTATTGTGGGTCGGCATCGCCAGGATCGCTGCACGCACCGTATTCTTTGCGAAACATTAACCGCAGACTTGCAAAGCTGTCCTCGCACATGGAAACGATACAAGGGGAAGGACGCATGGAAACCAGGGAACACAAGCGCCGCTGGCTGTTGTGGGTCGTACTGCTGACCGCGGTCGCCAGCGTCGACGCCGCAGCGCAGGACCAGCAACAGCAACAGCAACAGCAGCAGGTGCAAATGCAGCAGCAGCAGCAACAGCTGATGCAGCAGCAACTGCAACAGATTCAGCAGCTGCAACAGCAGCAGCAGCCGCAAAACTCGGGTGCACCCAAGGGCTTGTCGGCCACCTACCTGAGTTGCCGCAAGCAAGCGCGTGGCGGGGTCGATCAGGAGCGCTGCATCGAGCGCGAGCAGACCTTGCAGGATGACCGCTTGGCCCGGGTCTACGACCGGCTGCGCTACGAACTCGATGGCAGCGCACGCGCACGGCTGATGGAGGCGCAATACGCCTGGGAGCAATCCAATGCCCAGGCCCGCGATCTGGACAATTCGCTTTACGGCGGCAGCCAGGCCGAGAGCCTGCAGCGCGCCGAAGCGGCGCTGTGGCGGATCTGCGCGCGCGCCGACGAACTGGAGAAATATCTCGGCGCAGCCCGCTGAACTGGCCCACGCGTGGCAAGTGGACCGTCGCGGCGAAGTGACGCCTACAAGGCTCGCGATTTGCCCAATCCTGGAGGGGCTTAAGCCCCGACGGGAATCCGATGCCCGGTGACGTCACCGCGCTTTCTTGTCGCGGCTGAAGCCGCTCCTGCAAGTGCCCTGTCATCCTCCACGCGACGGCGGCGAATCTCATCGCTCCGCGAACCGAAGACGACATATGCACGCTTACGACATCGCCCTGGGCGACTGGCACGACGGCCCACCATCACGCCATAGCGACGGCTGGTGCTTCGGTCTGCCGCCCGGGATTCGCCCGGCGCAGTGGCCGCTGGATCCGCACAGCGGCTATCCGATGCTGCACGGCTTCACTCTGCGGCTGCCGGAGGACTATCGCGTGCATGGTCCCGACGTGGTGGCGCTGTCGTTCTTCGCCACGTCGCTGGATCACAACGACGGCGGCCCGATCGGCGGACCGGATGGCATGGGGGACGTGATCGATGCGCCAAGCCCGCTGCCGCCGGACGACGCGGCACTGCTGCCCTTCTGGGAACGCGCGCGGCAGGCGCATCCGAGGCTGTGGCGGATGCGCGACATCCTGGGTTGCGCCTACGCGGTGATCCTGTTGAGCCAGGACGAAGCCGATGGCCCGCCGTGCCCACCGCCGCCGCTGGTGGATAGTCCGCTGCAGCACGTGTTGGCCGTGCCGCAGTGGCTCGGCGCCGGAGCGGCAGCTGGCTTCGCTGCGTGGGAGCGGCGGGAGATACCACTGCCGGAAGCGCGCGACCCGCACATCGTCCATCGCCCGTTCGAGCTGAGCGCGCGCGCCAACGATCCCAACGCCGGCAAACCGCCGCGGGAGTACTTCGGCGATACGCCCGGCGATGGCGACTATCAGCCCTTCCACTACTGGCTGGACGGCGAGATCGCGACCGAGAACTATCGCGAACACCACTGGGCCGCCGGCCACGCCGTCAACCACCTCGGCGGCACCATGCGCCCGGTGCAGAACGTGCCGGAATTCAGCCCGTACTACATCGGGTTCGAAGAGGACTTCGGCGGCTACAACTTCGGCGGCGGCAACGCGCAACTGGACTTCAAGGACATGCAGTTCGACTGGGCCTGCGGCTGAGGTCGGCAACGCCGGTAAACGTCACTCGCGATCGGCTCAACCGGCGAAATAGCCGGCGCCGTCCAGGTCTTGCAGCAGGCCCGGCGGGTCGGCTGCCAGCCCAGCCGTTCGCGCGTCCATGCGCTGGAAGTGGGGACGTCCTGGCTGGCGAAGCGCGACATCCAGCCGAACTGCGCCGGCGCTGCCTCGGCCGGCACCGAGCCCACCGGCAACTGCAGGTGCCGGCCGATGGCCGCAGCGATGTCGCCGAACGCCACGCCGCGAGCTGAACTGCTTGCTGGGTTTCGTGTTGACAACAACAGGCAGCCGCTCAATAATAGAACCGTACAGTTTGGTTTTTTTACAAAGCTATTCGGAATAGCGTTCCGAGCAGGCAACGACGGCAGCGCTGACCCGTCGTCGCCGCGTAGCAACAATGCTGCATCGTGTCGGCCATTCATTCCCCCCAGCGCTTTTTTGCCACCCCCGCCAGGCCTCCCCCATGAAGCCGCACCATCCCACTCCTTCCGCCTCCTCGCCCGCATTGCGTCCAGGCGAGCAGGCGCTGTTCGACCTTCCGGAGATCCCGTCGGCGCGCGTGCGCCCGGCAGCCGGCTGGATGAGCCGGCGCCTGCACACGATCGCCGCGATGCTGTCGCGCAGTCGCTCGGACCGTTGCGGTCGGCGCGATTGAACGCGCCGGCGTCGGTAGCGGGCGCATGCGTCCGCGCACGCGAGCGACGCCACCGCAGCATCGGCAGCGCGGGCCAGCGCCGGCAGTGCGGCGCGCATCGGTTCGCTGCAGCGCGCAGCGCCATTCGACGCGATGATGCAGTCGCTGCGGCAATCTGCAGCAGCGATAGCCGAACGTCCGGCGCCGAGCGCCGGCAACACGCTGCACCCACCCTGGAGCGATATCCATGAACAAGATCACCTTGGCCGGCGCGTTGCTGGCGAGCCTGTCACTGCCGATGCTGGCCCAGGCCTCCAGCTTCGCCGGCAGCTCCGCCGGCGCGTCCTCGGCCGGCAGCAGCAGTTCCGGCGACGACAAAGTGGTGCTGCAGGCGCGCGACGATGCCGCCAGCTTCGTCGCCAGCGACGGCCGCATCCGCGGCGCGCAACTGGAATCGGCGCTGCGCGCGCTGCGCGAACGCGACCCGGGCGCGCGCCGGGCCAGCGACCTGCAACTGGCCCAGGCCATCCTCGCCCGCTGACACCTGGCTGGCGACTGCGGTCCGGCGGCAACTCCATCCGGCATCCCGGTCCCCATTCGACACTGGCTACCCGCCAGCCACGCTCCATTCGCTCATCGCCCACGTTCGCCAGACGGCCGGCCCGCCTGCACGGACGGCCGGCATCACGGCGTCACCGTACCGGTGCGCGTAGCGTCAGCGCCGGATCGCACGCAGTGCGTTACCCGCCCATGGAGAATCGAATGAACAAGATGCTTGGCGTTGTGCTCGCTTGCGCCCTGGCCGCCGGCCTTCCTGCCGTTGCAGGCGCGGACCAGGTCCCGCCCCAGGACCGCCACGACGACGGCCGGCGCCACGACGACCCGCCGCGGCCGGGCCAACTGGGCACGGATCGCCGCGACGAAGCGCGGCACGACAACGGCCATGACGATCGGCCCGGCGACCACCGCGACGACCACCGCAGGGACGACCGCCCGGACGACAAGCGCTATGGGCGTTGGGATCCCAAGTGGGGCCCGCGTCCGGGCAACCCGCCCGCGCACCGCGCGCGGCACGACGATTGGTATCGCCACGTGCGCACCTGCCAGCAGCGCTACCGCAGCTACGACGCGCGCACCGACACCTTCGTCCATCGCGGCCGCCGCCTGCGCTGCTCGCTGTAAGCGGCGAGCGCCTGCCCGCGTTTTGCGCAAGCCGCGCAGAACGTGGGGCAGGCTTCTCGATGCCGGGTGAGCGCGACACGCGCGGGCCTGGTCGAAGACCGAAGTGCTGCAGCGCAATCTTCTACGGGATGAGCGACCCCACCCGGCGAGCGGCTGGGACCGCTGGCTGCATCAGTTGGGACACACTCACTGCTGCCCAGCGCAGTCCGCATTCTGCGCGTCGCAGATCTCTGCGGCGCGGCGGATCTGCGCATCGCTCAACGGCGGCGGGCGGGCGACCGCCGCCTGGACCTGGTCCGGCGCGCCGGTGAGGGTGTGCAGGCCCTTGGCGACCTTGCCGGCGACGTAATAGACGCCGAGCGCGATGTAGCCGCCGCCCTGGCTGACCTGCTCCACCGAGGGCGGTGGCCGCCAATCCTTGTCGAAGCGGTTGGGTTGGGCGCTGACCGGATTCTTGAAGCGATACAGGTCCAGCGGCTGCTCCACGTCCGGCGGCAGCGCGCGCACTTCGTCGAGGGTCTGGATGTCCTGCTGCGGCGGGCTGGCCGCGGCGGGCGCGGGGTCGGCCTGCTGGGCATGCGCCTGCGCGACCGCGCCAAGCAGCGCGGCGGCAACGACGAAACGCGCGGCATTGCACATCGAGATCGATCCTTTTCCATGCATCGCCCTGGCAACTGCCGAGCTTACGGTCGGCGGCTGAACGTCGCCATTGCCGCGGCGATGGGAGGACGCATGCCGCCGCCGGCGCTCGCCCTTGCGCGCCGGTTCAGGCCGTCTGCAACGGCTGCAGGCACAACCAGATGGCGCACCAGTGCGACAGCGCGCCGCCCAGCACGTGCGCGTGCCAGATGGCGCGGTTGTAGACCATCGACTTGCGCACGTAGAAGCCCACGCCCACCGTGTAGAACATGCCGCCGGCGGCGATGAACCACAGCACGGCGCTGTCCAGGCTGGCCATGAGCGGCTTGATCGCGACGATGCCGGCCCAGCCCAGCAGCAGGTAGATCGCCACCCAGAAACCCTTGCTGATGCCGGGCAGGAACAGTTTGGCGAACACGCCGAACAGCGCCACGCCCCACACCGCCAGGGTCATCGACCAGACCCAGGCGCCGGACAGCGCCAGCACGAACAGCGGCGTGTAGGAGCCGGCGATCATCACGAAGATGCCGGCGTGGTCGAGCTTGCGCAGGATCGGCTGGCGCTGCGGCGTGGCGAAGTTGTAGGCCGCCGAGCAAGCGAACATCACCAGCATCCCCAGTGCGTAGACGCAGGTGGCCAGGAGCAGCGCGTGGTTGGCGTGGGGGCGCCAGATCAGCATGGCGCCGCCGACGATGGACAGCAGCAGGCCGGCGGCGTGCACGATCAGGTCGGCGCGGCGGGCACCGGTGGTTTTGTAATGGGCGGCGGGAGCGGGGGCAGGCACGGACAAGGCGAGTCTTCGGCGCACGTCGGGGGACGGCGCCGCTGCGCGAGGGGGGAGCACAGGATACGCGCTGGCCGCGACGATCAGTCGGCTTTCTCGGCCGCCGGCCGCTACCGCTGTCCGGCGCGGCGGCAACGGCTGCGTGCATGGCGGCGGCTACGCCGCGATGCGTTCGATCTTGCGCGCTTGCGCACCCAGCGCGCGCCGCGCCTGTTCCAGGTCGTAGTCGGCCTGCAGGCCGAGCCAGAAGCGCTCGCTGGTCCCGAGCGCGGCCGCCAACCGGATCGCACTGTCGGCACTGACGCTGCGCTTGCCCAGCACGATCTCGTTGATGCGGCGCGGCGGCACGCCGGCGGCGCGCGCCAGTGCGTTCTGGCTGATGCCCAGCGGAGTCAGGAATTCCTCCAGCAGGACTTCGCCGGGGTGGATGTTGGGCAGGGTCTTCATGGCGGCTCGATGGGTCAGTGGTAGTCGACGATTTCCACGTCCAGCGCATCGCCGTCCTTCCATTGGAAGCACACGCGCCATTGATCGTTGATCCGGATGCTGCACTGACCCTTACGGTTTCCCTTCAAAGCCTCCAGAAGGTTGGCCGGCGGAACACGCAGATCGTCCAGCGTGGCCGCGCTGTTGAGCATGCGCAGCTTGCGCCGCGCCACGGCCTGGATGTCGGCCGGCAATCGCCGGGAAGGCGTGCCCTGCCAGATCTTTTCGGCTTCCTTGTCGACAAAGTTCCGGATCACGCAGCAACCATAACGCAGCTCGTCATATGACGCAACCCGTCATGGAGATCCTGCGCGCCCTTCGCTGCGCTGGCTGAATCTGCTCAGCCAGCGGCCCTCGCCCGGTTGGCTGCTGTCTCATACCCTGAGACGCTGTTCCGCTTCCCTGTCCCGCTTTGAGAGCCGTCCCGATGCCCGCCCACGCCCTAGCCCGCCGCACCGAGGACGCCGAGCGCGCCCTGTCCACCACCGGCGGCGAGCCCTCCCGCGACGGTGCGCTGCTGACCGAGCGGCTGGAGCGGCGCTACCACGACCGCATCACCGGCAGCTTCATGATCCCCGGGCGCGAAGGCCGCTATGCGCCGATCCCAAACGATGTACCGGCGGCGCTGGTCGCGGCGCTGAAGGCGCGCGGCATCGAGCAGTTGTACAGCCACCAGGCCGAGGCCTGGGACGCGGCGCAGCGCGGCGAACACGTGGCCATCGTCACTCCCACCGCCTCGGGCAAGTCGCTGTGCTACACGCTGCCGGTGGTGGCCGCGGCGATGACCGCGCAGGCCAAGGCGCTGTACCTGTTCCCGACCAAGGCGCTGGCGCAGGACCAGGTGGCCGAGCTGCTGGAGCTCAACCGCGCCGGCGAGCTGGGAGTGAAGGCCTTCACCTTCGACGGCGACACCCCGGGCGATGCGCGCCAGGCGATCCGCTTGCATGGCGACATCGTAGTCAGCAACCCGGACATGCTGCACCAGGCGATCCTGCCGCATCACACCAAGTGGGCGCAGTTCTTCGAGAACCTGCGCTACGTGGTGATCGACGAGATCCATACCTACCGCGGCGTGTTCGGCAGCCACGTCACCAACGTGCTGCGCCGGCTCAAGCGCATCTGCGCGTTCTACGGGGTGAACCCGCAGTTCATCCTGTGCTCGGCCACCATCGGCAATCCGCGCGCGCACGCCGAGGCGCTGATCGAGCAGCGCGTGCATGCGATCACCGAGTCCGGCGCGCCGTCCGGCGACAAGCACGTGCTGCTGTGGAACCCGCCGGTGGTCAACGCCGACCTGGGCCTGCGCGCGTCGGCGCGCTCGCAGAGCAATCGCATTGCGCGCATCGCGATCAAGAGCGGACTGAAGACCCTGGTGTTCGCACAGACCCGGCTGATGGTGGAAGTGCTGACCAAGTACCTGAAGGACATCTTCGACCACGACCCGCGCAAGCCGCCGCGCATCCGCGCCTACCGCGGCGGCTACCTGCCCACCGAACGCCGCGAGGCCGAGCGCGCAATGCGCGCCGGCAGCATCGACGGCATCGTCTCCACTTCGGCGCTGGAACTGGGCGTGGACATCGGCTCGCTGGACGTAGTGGTGCTCAACGGCTACCCCGGCAGCGTGGCCGCGACCTGGCAGCGCTTCGGCCGCGCCGGGCGCCGCCAGCAGCCGTCGCTGGGCGTATTGGTGGCCAGCTCGCAGCCGCTGGACCAGTACGTGGTGCGGCATCCGGACTTCTTCGCCGACGCATCGCCCGAACACGCGCGCATCGCCCCGGACCAGCCGCTGATCCTGTTCGACCACATCCGCTGCGCCGCGTTCGAACTGACCTTCGTCGCCGGCGAGGCGTTTGGCCCGGTCGATCCGGCGGTGTTCCTGGAAGCGCTGGCCGAAAGCGAGGTGGTGCATCAGGAAGGCGACCGCTGGGAGTGGATCGCCGACAGCTATCCGGCCAACGCGGTGAGCCTGCGCTCGGTGGCCGACGGCAATTTCGTGGTGGTGGACAAGACCGACGGCAAGCAGCAGATCATCGCTGAAGTGGACTATTCCGCCGCCGCGCTCACGCTGTACGAAGGCGCGATCCACATGGTGCAGAGCACCCCGTACCAGGTGGAGAAACTGGACTGGGAAGGGCGCAAGGCCTACGTCACCCGCACCCACGTGGACTACTACACCGACAGCATCGACTTCACCAAGCTCAAGGTGCTGGACCGCTTCGACGGCGGCACAGCCGGGCGCGGCGACAGCCACCACGGCGAGGTGCACGTGGTGCGGCGCGTGGCCGGCTACAAGAAGATCCGCTACTACACCCACGAGAACATCGGCTACGGCCCGGTCACCCTGCCCGACCAGGAACTGCATACCACCGCGGTGTGGTGGCAGCTGCCGCAGGCCACGCTGCTGAAGGCGTTCGCGGCCAAGCAGGACGCGCTGGACGGCTTCCTCGGCGCGGCCTACGCGCTGCACGTGGTGGCGACGGTGGCGGTGATGGCCGACGCGCGCGACCTGCAGAAAGCGGTGGGCGACGGCGACGGCGCCTGGTTCGCGATGGCCGACGCCAAGGGCCGCGGCCAGCTGCGCGGCGGCGACAACGGCGAGCCGGTCGGCGTGGAGCTGCAGCAGTTCGTGCCCACCGTGTACCTGTACGACAACTTCCCCGGCGGCGTGGGCCTGAGCGAACCCCTGTGGCAGCGCCAGGCCGAGCTGGTGCAGCGCGCACGCGAACTGGTGCAGCGCTGCGACTGCGTGGCCGGCTGCCCGGCCTGCGTCGGCCCGGTGCTGGCCGCACAGGAAGACAGCGCGACCACACCGAAGGCGCTGGCGCTGCAGGTGCTGCGCCTGTTGCTGGACGGTGGCGCGGCGCTGGACGAGGAAACCACCACGATCGACAGCGAACTGGATGCACTGCCGGAGTGGAGCGCATGAGCGTCGGCCCAGAGCGGGCGCGGGCGTTGCGCCTGTTGCCGCAAGGCATGGTGCTGGATGGCGCGTCGAGCGCAGTCGACGTCGATCTCCACACGCTGACGGAGCGGAGCGCATGAGTGTCGTCGGCTTCGGACATCCGTGCAGGTTGCGTTTGCTGGCGGAACGATCGGCGCGCGACAACATCGAACCGATTCACCGATCCCACCGTGTTGCCAGGGTCGCGCATATGAGCGGTAGCCTGGAACGTCGGTGCGGATCGCGTTTTCTGCTGGAAGGGGGAGTGTTGGACGACGCATCGATCGCGGTCCATGCCGGTCCCGCAGCCTTGCCGGTGTCGCACGCATGAGCATCAGCCTCGAACGCCTGCGCGCGCTGCGTAAGCAGGCCGGCGATGCGAGTGTGGACGCGCCGCGTCCGTCGACGCCGGGCGTGCGGCCAAACAGCCCTGCCGGCGCCGTAGATGCCAAAGCGTCGGCACCGGCGCCTGCAAGGGCAGCCGCGTCCGCCAGCGAGTCCACGCTGCTGCGCAAGCCACCGCGCGATACCGATGCGGCGCCCGCCCCACCTACGTCACCCACGCCGTTGCCTGCGCGCAGCGGCGACACCGCCGTCGCCGTGGCGCCGCCGATCGCGATCGAACCGTTCGACCGGCGTGGCGCCGACGTCGCCTCGCTGCGGCGCCTGCTCGGCATGCGCGAGCGCGCGGTGGCGCCGGCCGCCGCGGCGCGCAAGCCGCAGGCGGCCGACCGCCACCTGCCCGGGGTGGAAATCGCGCCCGGCCTGCACCTGATCGAAGCATTCCTGCCGCAGCCGATCCCCGCCGCCGCGCTGTCGCTGGCCTTCGCCCGCCGCGAGGACGCGGTTCAGCCATCGGACCTGCTGTTCTTCGACACCGAGACCACCGGTCTGGCCGGCGGCACCGGCACCCGCGCCTTCATGATCGGTGCGGCCGACTGGTACCTGCATCCGGTCGAAGGTCCGGGCCTGCGCATCCGCCAGCTGATGATGGCCACGATGGGCGCGGAAAAGGCCATGCTCGAAGCGTTCCGCGCGTGGCTGGCACCGACCACCGTGCTGTCCAGCTACAACGGCCGCTGCTACGACGCACCGCTGCTCAAGACCCGCTACCGGCTGGCGCGCTGCGCCGATCCGCTGTCGGCGCTGGACCACGTGGACCTGCTGCATCCCACCCGCCGCCGTTACCGCGGCACCTGGGAGAACTGCAAGCTGTCCACGATCGAACGCCAGCTGCTGCGTATCGTGCGCGAGGACGACCTGCCCGGCTCCGAAGCGCCGGCCGCATGGCTGAGCTATTTGCGTGGCGGCAGCGCGCGCAACCTGCGCCGCGTCGCCGCGCACAACCACCAGGACGTGGTGACGCTGGCGCTGCTGCTGCAACGCCTGGTCGACGCCGAGGCCGAAGAGCGCGAGGTCGTGCCGTTCGTGGAAGCGCCGTAACGCCGCGCTTTAGCCCCTCTCCCACCGGGAGAGGGGTTGGGGTGAGGGTACGGCCCAGGCGCGGTGCTCGATTGGATGCACGAGGCTGCGCCCGTACCCTCATCCGGCGCTTCGCGCCACCTTCCCCCGAAAAGGGGGCCATGGTCGCGGTGGGAGAAGGGAATAGCCGCACTGTGTTGTAGCCCCACCTCTCAACGCTGATGGATTCCCGACAACAGCCCTAAACCTCCCGCACCTCCGTCTCGATCCGCCAGGCCGCGAACTCGCCTTCGAACTCGGCCAAACTCAGCAGACCCATGCACGCATGCGCGCCCACCGGCAGCGGCGCGCCGCTGGCCAGCTTGCGTACCAGCAGGATCGCGGCCAGGCAGGGAATCTCCGGGCCATGCAGGGTCGGTGCGGTCAGTTCCCAGCACAGCGCGTGCGGGCGACCATCGCGCAGTCCACGCAACTGCACCGACATGCCGCCCAGGTCGCTACCGAAGCGATCGAACCAGCGCCCGGCGCGCGCGAACACCGCCGCCAGCGAGCGCATCGGCAGCGGCACGCCGAGTCCGCGCAGGCGCGCGAGCGCGGCCAGGCAGCGCTGCAGGAACGGCAGTTCCAGCGCCGCGCGGAAGCGCACGTTGCGCACGCCGGGATAGCGCGCCACCAGCAAGTCGTGATCGGGCACGTCGCAGGGCGCAGCCAGACGCGGCGCGAGCCGCGCGAACGTCACCGGCTGCGGTGCGGCCCAGCCCTGCGTGCGCTGCCAGCGCCCATCGCGCCACCAGTCGAAGGGCAGGCCGCAATACGACAGCACTGCGCGCACCGTGGCCATGCCCAACGGCGTGGCCTGCGCCGGCGCGATGACCAGGTCGATGTCGTGCAATTGCGAGAAGCGCGGGCGCAAGGCATCGACCACCGCGCTGGACAACGCCGGCAGCGTGCTGGCGCCGCTGATCGCGGTGCGCCCGGCCTGCCGCGCCAGCGCGTCCAGCGCGGCGGGAAAGTCGCGCACGAACGCGCGGCCGTCGGCCAGGTCGATGTAGTGCATGCCGGCCTGCAGGCAGGCATGCGCGACCGCGTAGTCCTGGCCCTGGAACGGCCCAGCGGTGTGCACCACGATGTCCGCGCCGGTAGCGGCCAGCTGCGCCGGAAAATCCGCCGCCGCAGTGTCCAGGCGGCACACAGCGACGCCGCCCAGGTCCGCGCCGGCGAGATTGGTGGCGGCAGCGCCAGGATGGCGTCCGGCCGCGATCACCTGCAGCGTCGGCGTCGCCGCCAGCGCGCGCACGATCCGCGCGCCGAAATGGCCGTAGCCGCCCAGCACCACCACCTTGCAAACAGCCATTGCCCTTGCCCCCTCCTGTCGGCGTCCGCGGCGATTATCCGCGCGGGCGCCGCCTGCGGGGCATTGCTCAGCCGTCGATCGGCGTGGCCAGCCCTTGCGCGATGGCCTCGCGGATCAGCTGCTCGGCCTGCTGCCGCGCGCGCACGCTGGCATCGGCCTGCTGCTTGCCCAGCCGGGACTGTTGCAGGCCGAGTTGCGCCTGTTGCCTGGCCAGCTCCTGGATCTTCTTGCCCAGGTCCTGCCGGCGCAATTGCTCGGTCGCCCGCTGCGCCGCCATGCGCTCGATCTGCGCCTGGCTGGCGGTGCCACGGCTTGCGGCGACCGCCGTCTCGGCCTGGCGCGCGGCGCTCTCGGCCATCTGCGCGCTCAGTTCCCCCATGCGTTCGCCCAGGTCGCCCTGGCGCTCGCCGAGATCGCCTTGCTGGTCGCCCAGTTCGGCCTGCGCATCGGCCAGCTCCAGGGTCTGCGCGTGCAGTTCCTGGAAGCGCGCCAGCGCCGCCGGATCGCGGACCACGTAACGATGGCCAGCATGGCGCAACCACAGGATCTCGCCATCGTTGCCGGCCAGGCGACGCGCTTCGCGCAGGTCGTCCAGCGAGGCGTCCATCAGATTGTGTCCGTCCTGCACCAACACGTAGGCGTCCTGCTCGTTGTGCGGCGAGAGCGAAATGCGGCCTTGGGTAAGCAGCGGCGCATCGGTTTCCGGCGGCGCAGCGGGTGGGGTCGGAGGCACCGGCGCCGTCGGCGGTTCCGGGGGGCTTGCCGGCGATGCGGGTGCGGGCCGTGCCAGCACGCTGGCCACGATCGAGGTCGTCTGCGCCGCAGGCGCGGCAGCGGCGGGTGTGGCCGGTGCAACCGGCGCGGTGGCCGGCGCAGCCACCGCTGCCGCGTTCGCCGGTGCCGGCTTGGCCACCAGGCGCAACGGCATCACTCCGGCCAGCGCGATCGCGGCGGTGATCAACCCGGCGCCCAGGCGCGAAAAGGAGGCGGTGCTCTGCAGCATCAACAGCCGCCGCTTCAGGCTGACGAAGCTGGGCGAGGCGCTGGCCACGCCGGCCGCCGGCCGCGGCGCCACGCCCAACTGCACCAGCAGCCGAGCGTAGTTGTGCCGGCAGTGCCGGTGCCCGGCGACCACCGCCGCGTCGCAGGCCGCTTCGCGGGCCAGTGCGTATTCGCGCACCGCCAGGTGCACCAGCGGATGGAAGAAGAACAGGTTCTGCGCCAGCGCCGGCAACAGGCCCCACCACAGGTCGCGGCGCTGCAGATGCACCAGTTCGTGGGTCAATGCCATATCCAGATCGTCGGCGTGCATCGCCGGCAGGCGCCGCGCCGGCAGCAGCAGCACCGGCCGCCACGGGCCGATCAGCTGCGGCGAATCGATCTGCGCGGACAGCCGCAGCTGCGGCGGCTGGCGCAGGCCATGCGCTTCGGCGGCCAGGCGCAAGGCGCCGAGCAAGGCGGCATCGGTGCACGGCGTGCTGGCGCGCACCAGGCGCCGGCTGGTGCGGTAGGCATGGCCGCTGCGCAGCGCGCCGAGCAGCACGCCTGCCACCCACAGCGCGACCAGCGCCTGCGCCCAGGACAGCGGCGCGGCAGCAGCGGCCTGCGGCGTGGCAGCACGCGGCGATGCGGCAGTCGCAGCGCCCGCATCCTGCAGCGATGCGGCAGGCAATGCGGTCGCGGCAACGGCGGTCTGTGCCGGCGCAGCGGGCAACACCGGCAGGTGCAGCGCACCGGCCCACAGCAGGCCGAGCACGGTCTGCGCGCCGACCAGCCACCACAGCCGGCAGCGCGTGGCCGCCGGCAATGCCGGCAGCCAGCGGCACAGCGCCCAGATCGCCGCGACCAGGATCGCCGCCTGCACGCTGGTCGCCAGCAGCCGCGACAGCAGGGTCTCGAACAACGTCGTGCCGAAGATCGTGTCCATGCCTCAGTCCTCCCGCCGCTGCGATTGCAGTTTGGCGACCAATGCCTCGAGTTCGGCCAGTTCGTCGTCGCTGACCTCGGCGCGCTGCGACATCCACGCCACGAACGGCGACACCGAGCCTTGCAGTGTCTTCTCGACGAAGCTGCCGACCGCGCTGCGCACCACGTCGTCCTGGCCGCTGGTGGCGGCGTAGCGGTACACGCCCTGCACTTGGCGCCGGCGCAGATAGGCCTTGGCGCGCAGCCGCTCCATCATCGTCAGCACGGTGGAGCGGGCCAGCCCGCGGGTCTCGCCGAAACCGGCGGCGACCTCGCCGACGCTGGCCTCGCCCTGTTCGCCAATGTATTGCAGCAGGGCCAGCTCCTGGTCCCCGATCGATTTGCGTCGCATCCGCCCGCCCTATTGACTACACGTGTCGCCAACGTACCGGTGGCGACACGTGTAGTCAATAGGCCGTCGGTCATTGGCTACGCTGTAAGAGAAGTGCGGCGCCCGCGGCGGAAGCCGTGGCTCCACAGGTGCGCCGCTTACTCAAGATCGAGGCAGAGCCTGCCGTTGCAGTTGGGGCGATGAAGCGGTCAGCGCACCATATCCGGCATGCGGCGCCCAGTCGCGAATCTCCATTGCGACAAGCGTGGCTTCGCCAGCGCCACCGTTCGGAGCGTTTCGCTATCGGCACAGCCGGAACCTACTGCCCCCCCACTTTCTGTGCAGACCGCGCCTCAGCCCTGCGGCCCGCCCATCACCGGCAGGATCGCGCCGCTGATGTAGCTGGCGGTGATCGGCGAGGCCAGGAACACGTAGGCCGGCGACAGTTCCTCCGGCTGCGCCGGGCGGCCCATCGCGCTGCTCTTGCCGAACTCGGCGACGTCCTCGGCGGATTTGTCGGCCGGGTTCAGTGGGGTCCACACCGGCCCCGGCGCGACCGCGTTGACGCGGATCCCGCGCGGCTGCAGCTGGCTGGCCAGGGCCATGGTGAAGGCGTGGATCGCGCCCTTGGTGGCCGAGTAGTCGAGCAGCGACTTGCTGCCGAACAGGCCGGTCTCCGAGCCGCTGTTGATGATCGCCGCACCGCGCTTGAGATGCGGCAAGGCCGCGCGCGCCATGTGGAAGTAGCCACCGATGTTGGTCTGCAGGGTTTCCTGCAGGTGTTCCTCGCTGAGGTCTTCCAGGGCGTGGCAGTGCAACTGGAAGGCGGCGTTGTTGACCAGCACGTCGAGTCCGCCGAAGGCGCGCACGGTCTGCGCCACCGCGTCTTCGCAGAACTGGGGATCCTTCACGTCGCCGGCGATGGTCAGGCAGCGCCGGCCTTCCTTCTCCACATGCGCGCGGGTCAGCTGCGCGTCCTCGTGCTCGTCCAGGTACAGCACCGCCACGTCGGCGCCTTCGCGCGCGAACAGCACCGCCACCGCGCGGCCGATGCCCGAGTCGGCGCCGGTGACGATCGCGCTCATGCCGCGCAGCTTGCCGCTGCCGACGTACTCGGGCGCCTCGAAGCGCGGTTGCAGCGCCAGGTCCTGCTCCTTGCCAGGTTTACGCAAGTGCTGCCTGGGCATCTTCTCCGGCTGCTTGCGTACCCCGGCCTGGGTCGGCGCGGACTTCTTGGCCTTGGCTTTCGACTGCGCCTCGTCGGCATCGGTCGCGCGCTGCAGGACGCGCTGTTGGCGTGCGGTCTTGGCGGCTGCCGAGCTGGATCGGGACGACGCCGGCTTGGAGGAAGCGGTCTTGGTGGATGCGGCAGGACGCTTGTTGCTGGAAGCCATCGGCATTGCTCCGGAATACGGGACGCGGCGCTGCAGGACGCCGCATCGGGAAATGGACAGACGTGGGCGATCGGGCGCGAGCGCGCTAGGCGCGGTCGGCGACGCCTTCGACGCCGGCATGCTGGGCGCAATGCGCACAGCAGAACATGCGGCCGCCGGCTTCCACGCCGTGGCCGACGATGCGGCAGTCGCAGTGGCTGCAGTGCGGGGCGAAGGCGTGGATCGCGCATTCGAACGAATCGAAGGTGCCGCTGCGGGCGCCCTGGGTCAGGGTAAAGGCCTTGTCGTAGTCGTTGCCGCAGACATCGCAGGTGGCCATGGTCAGGCTCCGGTTGGCTGGGAAGCCACAGTCTGGCCAAGCCCGCGGCCACGTCGGGTGAAGCCGGCCGCCGATCTCTTCATGCAGCGCAAACATCCGCCGCGACACGCTCGCGCTATCCGCACAAGGAACCCGTCCATGATCCGCCACCCGCTCGCCCTCGCCGTTTCCCTCGCCGTTTCCCTCGCCGCCAGCCTGCTGCTCGGCGCCTGCAGCACCACCCAGGTCGCCGAGGTGCAGCCGATCGACGGCGTCATCTCCGGCCAGTGCCACATCGACAAGGTCCGCGGCGCGGCGGGCCTGGCCGCTGCGCAGACCACCGTCGAACGCGCCCGCGTCGACAGCGACAGCCTGAAGGTGCAGGTGGTGAACAGCAGCGTCGGCCACAGCGGCGCCACCTCCAGCGGCGTGGACAGCGCGTCGCGCGGTGCCGGCGAAAGCGGCGGCGATCGCCTGACCATCGAGGTCGGCCCGTACAACAACATCACCACGCTATATTGCGGTTGATGGCGCGCGCCGCAGGTTGAGCGTAAGGACGCGGCGCGGTCTTGCCGCGACCGCGTCGCGACGTGCGCTGATGGTGCAACCGCGCCAGTGCTCCGATCAGGCGCGGCCGCGTGAGCGCGTAGCGTTCCCGGCCGCAACACTGCTGCCTGCCCGACGCGGCACCGTGGACTTCGTCGGCTTGACACCGGCCGCCTTGGATCCGGTCTTCTTGGCCCCCGAGGCCTTGGCCGCCTTGCGGGTCGCGGCGCGCGCCCGCGCCAGGTACTTCAGCGTGGCCAGGTCCCACTGCCGCTCGCCGCGCACGCGCTCGCACAGGCCGTGCAATTCGCCGCCGCGCCAGCCGTCGAACACGCACGGGTCGATGTAGGCCTTGCGGCACACCGCCGGGGTATTGCCCAGCGCGTCGGCCACCTCGCGGATCACCGCGTTCTGCGCCAGCTTCAGCGCGCGCTCGCTGCTGGGGTCGGGCAAGGGCAGCTGCGCCAGCCGCTGCAGCGCGGCGCGGGTGCCACCCCAGGTGCGGAAGTCCTTGGCGGTGAAGCTTTCGCCCATCGCCTCGCGCAGGTAGTCGTTGACCTCGCCCGAATCCACCGGCTGCAGCTGGCCGTCGTCGTCGCGGTACTGGAACAGCGCCTGCCCGGGCAATTGCTGGCAGCCGCGGATCAGCTTGACCAGGCGCGCGTCGTCGACCTCGATGTCGTGCTCCTGCCCGCCCTTGCCGCGGAACTTCAGCCGCGCGCGGCCACCCTTGACGAACTCCAGGTGCCGGTTGCGCAGCGTGGTCAGCCCGTAGGAACGGTTGCTGCGCGCGTATTCGGCGTTGCCGACGCGGACCAGAGTCTCGGCCATCAGCGCCACCACCATCGCCAGCACCTTGTCGCGCGGGTAGCCGGGCAGCGCCAGGTCGCGGCGCAGGCGCAGGCGCAGCCGCGGCAAGGCCTGGCCGAAGGCCATGATCCGTTCGAACTTGCCGTCGCCTCGCACCTGCGCCCAGTCGGCGTGGTAGCGGTACTGCTTGCGCCGCCGCGCATCGCGGCCGGTGGCCTGCACGTGGCCGTTGGGCTTGGTGCAGATCCACACCTCGGTGTAGGCCGGCGGGATCGCCAGCTGGCGGATGCGTTGCAGGGTCTGCGCATCGCGCACCGGGCGGCCGTCCGGCAGCCGATAGCTGAAGCCCTTGCCGGCGCGGCGGCGGACGATGCCAGGCGCTTCGTCGCTGACATAGACCAAACCGGCGCTGCTGGCGGCCTGCCTGGCCTGCAGCGCGCGGGCCGCCTCGGTGGCGGCGGTGGTGCGGGACGCGTTGGACATCGGGACGCCAGCAGTTGGGGAGCCCGGATTGTCGGCAGCGCGCCGCCTAGGCCGCGTCAACAGCGGACCGGTTAACGTGCGGCGAACGCGACTTGTCCGATTCTTCTGCACGTATGCTGGACCTGTCTTCCCTCCACCCACCAGGAGCCTCGATGAGCACTTTCCTTTCTTCTCGTGCGTCCGCGCGTGCCGGCCTGTTCGGCACGGCGTGCCTGGCGCTGGCATTGGCCGCGTGTACCGCGCCGCCGCCGGACGAGCAGGAACAAGTGGGGGCCAAGGCCCAGGCCGCCGCGCAGCAGGCCGCCGCGCCGGATCCGGCCAGCGCCCCGCAGCCGCCGCCGGTGGGCACCTGCGACGCCTCGCAGGCGCAGGGCCTGGTCGGCCAGGCCGCCGAACAGGCCTTGCTGGACCAGGCGCGCAGCGACACCGGCGCCAAGAGCGTGCGCGTGCTCAAGCCGAACCAGGCGGTGACCATGGAGTTCGACGGCGAACGGCTCAACATCGAGGTCGATGCCAAGAACCTGATCACCGGCGTGCGCTGCGGCTGAGGCCCGTGCGGCGGTACCTGCAGGCGCCGCGCATGGTTGCGACGGCAAGGCGGTCGCCGCCACTACGGTTGCAGCTGCAACCGTGTATTGCGGCACCGCACCAACATGTGCTTTAGTCGATGTTCCGGTGACCTCAAGATGCGCTCCAGGATAGAGCGGGGGCGAGTGTCGCCGCGTTCCTTCGGATCGCTTTTCAGAGGCAGACATGGCCCCCCGCAACCGCCACGGGCTCTACGACCCCCAAGATGAGCGCGATGCCTGTGGTTTCGGCATGGTCGCGCAACTCGATGACCAACCCTCGCGGGCCTTGGTGGATACCGCCATTGCCGCGCTGTCGCGGATGACCCACCGTGGCGGCGTCGCCGCCGACGGCCTGACCGGCGACGGCTGCGGCCTGCTGATCCGCAAACCCGATGCGTTCCTGCGCGCGCTGGCGCGCGACGCCGGCATCGCGGTCGGCGCGCGCTTCGCCGCCGGCCAGGTGTTCATGCCGCGCGACGACGCGGATGGCGCCGCACGCTGCCGCCAGGTGCTGGAAGAGGAACTGCTCCGCGCCGGCACCCAGCCACGCGGCTGGCGGGTTACTCCCACCGACGATTCGGTGTGCGGGCAGCTGGCCAAGGACACCTTGCCCCACATCGAGCAGGTGTTCGTCGATGCCGGCGCCGAACACAGCGAGGACGGCTTCGCCCTGGCCCTGTTCCTGGCGCGCCGCCGCGCCGAGCAGCGCCTGCGCGACGTCGCCGACTTCTACGTCACCACGCTCTCGCCCAACGGCATCAGCTACAAGGGCATGGTGCTGCCGGACAAGCTCAGCACCTTCTACCCGGACCTGCAGCGCAGCGACCTGGCCTCCAGCGCCATCGTGTTCCATCAGCGCTTCTCGACCAACACGCTGCCGCGCTGGCCGCTGGCGCACCCGTTCCGGCTGCTCGCGCACAACGGCGAGATCAACACCATCGAGGGCAACCGGCACTGGGCGCAGGCGCGCAGCAAGGTGTGGAAGACCCCGCGCTTCGACATCGCCGAGTTCGACCCGGTGATCTCGATGCACGGCTCCGATTCGCAGAGCCTGGACAACATGCTCGAGCTGCTGGTCGCCGGCGGCATGGACCTGCTGCAGGCGCTGCGCATCCTGGTGCCGCCGGCGACCCAGTCGCTGGAGTTCAAGGACGCCGACCTGGCCGCGTTCTACGAGTTCTACGGGCTCAACACCGAGCCGTGGGACGGCCCGGCCGGCATCGTCGCCTGCGACGGCCGCTACGCGGCGTGCATGCTCGACCGCAACGGCCTGCGCCCGGCGCGCTGGATGCTGACCTCCGACCGCCATTTCCTGGTCGCCTCCGAAGCCGGCGTGTGGGAACTGCCGGCCGAGCGCGTGACCCGCAAGGGCAAGCTCGGCCCGGGCGAGATGATGGCCATCGACCTCAAGCGCGGCGACCTGCTCGACTCGGACGCGATCGACCGCATCAACCGCGGCCGCGCCCCGTACAAGCAGTGGCTGCAGCAGGGCGTGACCTACCTGCAGACCGAGCTGATCGACCCCTCGCTGGTCGAGGAGCCGTTCGACGAGAGCACCCTGCGCAGCTACCACAAGCTGTTCCAGCTCAGCACCGAGGAAGTGGAGCAGGTGCTGCGGCCGCTGGCCGAGACCGAGCAGGAAGCCACCGGCTCGATGGGCGACGACACCCCGATGGCGGTGCTCAGCCGCCACACCCGGCCGCTGTACGACTACTTCCGCCAGGCGTTCGCGCAGGTCACCAACCCGCCGATCGATCCGCTGCGGGAAGACTGCGTGATGTCGCTGACCACCCAGCTCGGCAAGGAGACCAACATCTTCCATGCCGGCCCGGAGACGGTGAACCACGTCATCCTCAATTCGCCGGTGCTCAGCCAGCGCAAGCTGCGCCAGCTGCTGAAGATGGAGCAGTACCAGACCCGCAACGCGCAGATCGACCTGTCCTACAGCGTCGAGGAAGGCCTCAAGGCCGGCCTGGAACGGATCTGCGCGCAGGCCGAGCAGGCGGTGCGCGACGGCAAGGTCATGCTGCTGCTGACCGACCGCTACCCGGTGCCGGAACGGCCGATGGCGCATGCGCTGCTGGCCACCGGCGCGGTGCACCACCATCTGTCGCGCGCCGGCCTGCGCTGCGACGCCAACCTGATCATCGAGACCGGCACCGCGCGCGATCCGCACCACATGGCCTGCCTGCTCGGTTTCGGCGCCACCGCGGTGTATCCGTACCTGGCCTACCAGACCCTGTTCGACCTGGGCCGGCGCGGCATCCTGCTGCTGAAGAAGGGCGGCGAACAGGCGCAGATCGGCCGCAAGTACCGCAAGGGCATCTACAAGGGCCTGTCCAAGATCATCTCCAAGATGGGCATCTGCACCATCGCCAGCTACCGCGGCGCGCAGCTGTTCGAGATCGTCGGGCTGGATCCGGACGTGGTGCAGCTGTGCTTCCCGGACACCGCCTCGCGCATCGGCGGGGTCAACCTGGCGCGGCTGGACACCGAGGCGCGGCAGCTGACCGCGCGCGCCTGGAACGACCTGCTCAAGCCGGAAGTGGGCGGGCTGCTGAAGTACGTGCACGGCGGCGAGTACCACATGTACAACCCGGACGTGGTCATGACCCTGCAGCGCGCCACGCGCAGCGGCGAGCAGGCCGACTGGGCCGCATACGCCGACGCGGTGCACTCGCGTCCGCCGTCGGCGTTGCGCGACCTGCTGCAGCTCAAGCGCGCCGAGGTGCCGACCCCGCTGGACGAAGTCGCCCCGGCCGCCGACCTGCTGCGCCGCTTCGACACCGCCGCGATCAGCCTGGGCGCGCTGTCGCCCGAGGCGCACGAGGCGCTGGCGATCGCGATGAACCGCCTCGGCGGACGCAGCAACTCCGGCGAAGGCGGCGAAGACCCGGCGCGCTACGGCACCGAGAAGCGCTCCAAGATCAAGCAGGTGGCCTCCGGCCGCTTCGGCGTCACCCCCGAGTACCTGGTCAACGCCGAAGTGCTGCAGATCAAGGTCGCGCAGGGCGCCAAGCCCGGCGAAGGCGGCCAGCTGCCCGGGCACAAGGTCAACGAACTGATCGCGCGGCTGCGCTACGCCAAGCCGGGCATCGGCCTGATCTCGCCGCCGCCGCACCACGACATCTATTCGATCGAGGACCTGGCGCAGCTGATCTACGACCTCAAGCAGGTCAATCCGACCGCATTGGTGTCGGTGAAACTGGTCAGCCATGCCGGCGTGGGCACCATCGCCGCCGGCGTGGTCAAGGCCGGCGCCGACCTGATCACCGTGTCCGGCCACGACGGCGGCACCGGCGCCAGCCCGGTCAGTTCGATCCGCTATGCCGGCGTGCCGTGGGAACTGGGCCTGGCCGAGTCGCACCAGGCGCTGGTCGCCAACAACCTGCGCGACCGCACCATCCTGCAGACCGACGGCGGGCTGAAGACCGGCCTGGACGTGATCAAGGCCGCGATCCTGGGCGCCGACAGCTTCGGCTTCGGCACCGGCCCGATGATCGTGCTCGGCTGCAAGTACCTGCGCATCTGCCACCTCAACAACTGCGCCACCGGCGTGGCCACGCAGGACGAACGGCTGCGCGCCAACTACTTCACCGGCCTGCCCGAGCGCGTGGAGAACTTCTTCAAGCTGCTGTCCGAAGAAGTGCGGCAGTGGCTGTCGTACCTGGGCGCGCGCTCGCTGGACGAGATCATCGGCCGCACCGAGCTGCTGCAGCAGCTGGACGTGTCGCCGCGCGAAGGCGTGCGGGTGGACCTGTCGCGGCTGCTCAAGGACGTGCGCTACGACGGCGGCCACTGCGCCGCGCAGCGCCTGTACGAATCGCCGGACAGCCTGGCCACGCAGATGGACGGCCTGCTCGCCGATGCGATCGCCAACAAGACCGGCGGCGACCATCGCTTCCTGATCCACAACACCGACCGCTCGATCGGCGCGCGCCTGTCCGGCGCCATCGCCCGCGTGCACGGCAACCACGGCATGGACGACGCGCCGCTGACCCTGCGCTTCCGCGGCTCGGCCGGGCAGAGCTTCGGCGCGTTCAACGCCGGCGGCCTGCAGCTGGAGCTGGAAGGCGAGGCCAACGACTACGTCGGCAAGGGCATGGCCGGCGGCCGCCTGGTGGTGCGTCCGCCGCGCGGCGCGCGCTTCGAGGCGCGCAGTACCGCGATCATCGGCAACACCTGCCTGTACGGCGCCACCGGCGGCGAGCTGTACGCCGCCGGCCGCGCCGGCGAGCGCTTCGGCGTGCGCAATTCCGGCGCGCTGGCGGTGATCGAAGGCGCCGGCGACCACTGCTGCGAATACATGACCGACGGCATCGTGCTGGTGCTGGGCAAGGTCGGGCTGAACTTCGGCGCCGGCTTTACCGGCGGCCTGGCCTACGTGCTCGACGTGGACCGCGATTTCGTCGACCGCTACAACCACGAGCTGATCGACATCCATCGCATCTCCGCCGAAGGCTTCGAGAGCCACCGCCAGCACCTGCACAAGCTGATCAGCCGCCACCGCGAACTGACCGGCAGCATCTGGGCGCAGCAGATCCTCGACGAATTCCGCGACTACGTCGGCAAGTTCTGGCTGGTCAAGCCGAAGGCGGCGAGTATCGAGTCGTTGACCGAGTCGTTGCGGCGAGCTGCTTGATCGATGTATCCCCTCTCCTGCTTTTGGGGAGAGGGGATCGCGAAGGCGCTGCGCGCCCCCGTACCCTCATCCGCCCCTTCGGGGCACCTTCTCCCGAGGGGAGAAGGGAATATGCCACGGAATTTTTTATGAGCCGCAAACAAGCCTTCCAGTTCCTCGACCTGCCCCGGCAGATGCCGCAGCGCATCCCGGTGGAGCTGCGTACGTCCGGCGACTGGAACGAGCTGTACGGCAAGTTCGACAAGGCCGACGCGCAGTATCAGGCCGGGCGTTGCCTGGATTGCGGCAATCCGTACTGCAGCTGGAAATGCCCGGTGCACAACGCGATCCCGCAGTGGCTGCAGCTGGTGCAGGAGAACCGCATCGAGGAAGCCGCGGCGCTGTGCCACAGCACCAATCCGCTGCCGGAAGTGTGCGGCCGGGTGTGCCCGCAGGACCGCCTGTGCGAAGGCAGCTGCACGCTGGAGGAATTCGGCGCGGTCACCATCGGCGCGGTGGAGAAGTACATCGTCGATACCGCGCTCAGCAACGGCTGGCGCCCGGACCTGAGCCAGGTCCAGGCCACCGGCAAGCGCGTGGCGGTGATCGGCGCCGGCCCGGCCGGGCTCAGCTGCGCCGACCGCCTGGTCCGCGCCGGCATCCATGCCGTGGTCTACGACCGCTATGAGCAGATCGGCGGCCTGCTGCAGTTCGGCATCCCCAGCTTCAAGCTCGACAAGAGCGTGATCGGCAAGCGCCGCGAGGTGCTCGAAGGCATGGGCGTGGAGTTCCGCCTGGGTGTAGAGATCGGCCGCGACGTCAGCCTGGAGCAGTTGCTCGGCGAATACGATGCGGTGTTCCTCGGCACCGGTGCCTACCGCTACACCGACGGCGGCCTGACCGGCCAGGATCTGCCCGGCGTGCTGCCGGCGCTGCCGTTCCTGGTGCAGAACAGTCGCATCGTCAGCGGCAACGATCCCTGGGGCCGGCCGATCGCCGGCTGGGAAGACAAGATTGCGCTGCCGGACCTGAGCGGCAAGCGCGTGGTGGTGCTCGGCGGCGGCGACACCGGCATGGACTGCGTGCGCAGCGCGATCCGCCTGGGCGCGGCCAAGGTCACCTGCGCCTATCGCCGCGACGAAGCCAACATGCCCGGCTCGGCGCGCGAAGTGGCCAACGCGCGCGAGGAAGGCGTGCGCTTCCTGTTCAATCGCCAACCGCTGGCGGTGGAAGCCGATGCCAGCGGCAAGCTGGCCGGCGTGCGCGTGGTGCAGACCCGCCTGGGCGAACCCGATGCGCGCGGCCGCCAGGCCGCGGTGCCGGTCGAGGGCAGCGAATCGCTGCTGGACGCGGACGTGGTGATCATCGCCTTCGGCTTCTCGCCGAGCGTGCCGGAATGGCTGGCCGCGCAGGGCGTGGAAGGCACCGCAAATGGCCGCATCCTGGCCGGCGGCAGCGACCCCGATGGCAGCGGCCGCCTGCCGTACCAGACCACCAACCCGAAGCTGTTCGCCGGCGGCGACGCGGTGCGCGGCGCGGACCTGGTGGTGACGGCGGTGGCCGAAGGCCGCGACGCAGCCGCCAGCATCGCCGAATGGATCGGCAACCGCCTGCCGGTGACCACCCAGGCCGCGGCCTGAGCGAGCTCTACCGCATCCAGGCAACGGCGTTGCATGCCCGGCGGCGAGCGGGTGGGCAGCGGGTTTGCGGATTGACCGCAATACAGCGGCATTCGCCCATGGGAACAGCGTCCGTCGAACTCAGCGGCGCCCGCATGGTCGGGTCGGGGCTGAAGCCCCTCCCACAAGTGCCCCCATCAGGCACCCCAGCCCCCTGTAGGAGCGGCTTCAGCCGCGACGAGCGAAGTCGGAAAACCATGCCGCTCGGCAATTGTCAGGGCTGAAATCCCCTTCCACACACAAGCGCACTCACCGGGCGCAGAAGATCCCCTGTGGGAGCGACTTCAGTCGCGACGAGCGGAGTCGGAACCCGCCTGGTTTCGGCTACCTGTCGGGGCTGAAGCCCCTCCTACAAGTGCACCCTACAGGCACCGCAGCCCCCTGTAGGAGCGGCTTCAGCCGCGACGAGCGGAGCCGGAGACCCTGCGGCTCGGCCATCTGTGAGGGCTGAATTCTCATCTCACAAGTGCACTCACCGGGCGCAGAAGATCCCTGTGGGAGCGACTTCAGTCGCGACGAGCGAAGTCGAAACCCGCTTGGTTTCGGCTATCTGTCGGGGCTGAAGCCCCTCCTACAAAAGCGCCAGTGAGCGGGCTGCGGCGCCCACGCAGGCAACCCGGACCACACCAACCACCCATGCGCCACAGAACGGCGATCGCCCCTGAATCACCACGCGCGCAACACCGTTTTTCGCGCGAGTGAATGAGGCGCTAACGCACGAGCGCCTAGGCTGGCCGCGCGGGTGCGATCCGCGCACCCTTGCACCGCCGGCTGCTTCCCCCCGATGGCAAAACGGCATCCTCCCCTCCCCCAAGGACGCTCCCCCATGTCGCTTTCCTCTCTCTGGTCGTCGCGGTTGCGCCCCGTCGCGCCCGCCGTGTTCCTGCTCGCCGCCGCCTTCAGCGTGTCCGCCCAGGACGGCAAGAGCGTGCTCAAGTACGCCGGCGTCAACCTGTCCGGCGCCGAATTCAATTCCGGCAAGAAGCCGGGCACGCTGTACAAGGACTACACCTATCCGGGTCCGGCGGACTACAGCTACTTCGCCGGCAAGGGCATGAACATCGTGCGCCTGCCGTTCCTGTGGGAACGCCTGCAGCCCACCGCCAAAGGCGAGTTCGATCCGGCGCAGCTGGCGCAGATCAAGAAGGCGGTGGCGCAGGCCAAGGCCAACCACCTGCATCTGATCCTGGACCCGCACAACTACGCCAAGTACAACGGCGCGCTGATCGGCAGCGACGGTGCGCCGGCCGAGGTGTTCGCCGACCTGTGGCGGCGCCTGGCGACCGAATTCAAGGACGACGACACGGTGATCTTCGGCCTGATGAACGAGCCCAACGCGGTGTCCTCCACCGACTGGGCCGCGGCCGCGCAAGCGGCGATCAACGCCATTCGCAAGACCGGCGCCAAGAACCTGGTGCTGGTCCCCGGCACCGCCTACACCGGCGCGCACAGCTGGCGCAGCACCTACTACGGCACCTCCAACGCAGTGGCGCTGCAGCCGCTGACCGATCCGGGCAACCGCATCGCCTTCGAAGCGCACCAGTACTTCGACAAGGACAACAGCGGCACCAAGGGCGAATGCGTCAGCGCCACCGCCGGCGCCGAGAAACTGGCCGGCTTCGTCAGCTGGTTGCGCGAGAACAAGAAGGTCGGCTTCATCGGCGAATTCGCCACCGCCGATACCCCCGTCTGCAACCAGGCCCTGGAAGGCCTGCTCAGCTACATCGAGCAGAACAACGACGTGATCGTCGGCTGGACCTGGTGGGCGGCCGGCGCGTGGTGGAAGAACGACTATCCGTTCAACGTGCAACCGAACAAGGACGGCAGCGACAAGCCGCAGATGTCGATCCTGTCCAAGCACGCGCACAAGGTGACCGGAAAGTAGTCGCGCAGGCGCGCCGGGCGATCGTCCGGCGCGCCGTTGCGAAAGAAGCGCAGAAGCTCTCGGACAACATCGCGTACGTACGCCGCCGCATGCATTGCGGCGGCGATGGCCGACAGAGAACCAGTGCGTGTTGGCCATGCCAAGCCCTGCACAGATCCGCGCATGCACGCATGCCGGTCGTAGTGGCGGAAGCGGGAATGCATTACGGTGCGAGCAAGCACACCGTTTGTCATCAGCTCGGCCAGCCCACCATCCGCCTGGCCGAGTCTCCCCCCGCTGATGCAGAAGGAGGCTCCCCATGGTCCATTCGTCGCCGTGCCTGCGCGCACTGCGCCTGGCACTGTTGTTGTCCCTGCTCGCCGTGCTGCCGCCATTGCACGCGCAAGGCGTGCTGAAATTCGCCGGCGTCAATCTGTCCGGCGCGGAGATCAGCTCCAGCAAGAAGCCCGGCGTGGTCAACGTCGACTACTTCTATCCGCGCGATGCCGATTACGCCTATTTCGCCGGCAAGGGCATGAACATCGTGCGCCTGCCGGTGTTGTGGGAACGCCTGCAGCCCACGCCGCAGGGCCGGCTGGACGCCGCTCAGCTGGCGTTGATCAAGGCCGCGGCCAAGCAGGCCAAAGCACAGCGCATGCACCTGATCGTGGACATCCACAACTACGCCAGCTACTACGGCAACAAGATCGGCAGCGCGAACGTGCCGATCAAGACCTTCAGCGATCTGTGGCAACGCCTGGCGCTGGAGTTCAAGGACGACAACGCCGTGGTCTTCGGCCTGATGAACGAGCCGAACAACATCGCACCCGGGCTGTGGGCGTCTGCCGCGCAGGCGGCGGTCGATGCGATCCGCGTCACCGGCGCGCGCAATCTGATCCTGGTGCCGGGCGCGCTGTGGAGCGGCGCGCACAGCTGGTATTCGACCGTCGGCGGCGAATCCAATGCCACCGCGCTGGCGTCGCTGTACGACCCGCTGCGGCGCAGCGCAATCGAGGTGCACCAGTATCTGGACATCGATTCCAGCGGCACCAGCGCCACGTGCGTGAGCGGCAGCATCGGTGCCGAACGCCTGGTCGGCTTCACCGACTGGCTGCGCAAGACCGGACACATCGGCTTCCTGGGCGAGTTCGGCGCCGCCGACAATGCCGTTTGCCGGCAGGCGCTGGACGGCATGCTCGGCTACATCGAACAGCACCGCGCGGTGTGGCTGGGCTGGAGCTATTGGGCCGGGGGCGCCTGGTGGAACGCGAACTATCCATTCAACGTGCAACCCGGCGCGGACGGCCGCGACAAACCGCAGATGTCGATCCTGTCGCCCAGGGCGAAGCGCATCGCGCGCTGACATAGCGTTTCCTGCGAGAGAGAACATCGCAGCGCAGCCGAGCGAGGCCTGAGCGTCGGCGACGGCGTGCGTCTTACCGACACGCCGACGCTACGCACGCGCACCGCTGGCATGCCGATTGCAACGGATGGGGACAGCCCGCGCCACACACCTGGTGCGCGGCGGCGCCCATTCGCTCTTCCCCCCACGAAGAAGGCAATCCCATGCAACGCCATCCCAACCTCCCCACTCCCTCACGCTGGCTGCTGCACGCAGCGCTGTGCCTGCTGCTGGCCACCAGTACGTCCACCGCGCTCGCCCAGAACGGCGCGCACTACGCCGGCCTCAACTTGGCCGGCGCAGAATTCAATTCGGCCAAGAAACCGGGCGTGGTCTTCAAGGACTACCTGTATCCGCGCGACAGCGACTACGCCTACGTCGCCGCGCAAGGCATGAACATCGTGCGCCTGCCGTTCCTGTGGGAACGCCTGCAGCCCACCGCCAACGGCGAGCTGGACGCCGCCCAGCTCGGCTATCTGCATACCGCGGTGAGCCGTGCCAAGAGCCACAACCTGCGCGTGATCCTGGACCTGCACAACTACGCCAAGTACAACGGCGCGCGGATCGGCAGCGACGGCACGCCCGCCAGCGTGCTGGCCGACCTGTGGCGGCGTCTGGCGATCGTGTTCGGCAACGACGACGCGGTGATCTTCGGGCTGATGAACGAGCCCAACGGCATCTCCTCCGGCGACTGGACCGCCGCCGCGCAACTGGCGATCGATGCGATCCGCGGCACCGGCGCCTACAACCTGATCATGGTGCCGGGCACCGCGTACACCGGCGCGCACAGCTGGAACAGCACCTGGTACGGCGTGTCCAACGCGACATCCCTGGTGTCGATCGAGGACCCCGTCGAAAACCTGGTGTTCGAGGTCCACCAGTACCTGGACCAGGACTACAGCGGCACCAGCGCCGACTGCGTCAGCGCCACGATCGGCTCGGAAAAACTGCAGGGCTTTACCCAGTGGCTGCGCGCCAACGGCTACAAGGGCTTCCTCGGCGAATTCGGCGCCAGCGGCAACGCCACCTGCATGGCCGCGCTCGACGACATGCTCGGCTACGTGCACGACAACGCCGACGTGTGGCTGGGCTGGACCGCCTGGGCCGCCGGCGCCTGGTGGAAAACCGATTACGCGTTCAACCTGCAACCCAACCAGGACGGCAGCGACAAGCCGCAGATGCGCGTGCTGACGGCGCGGGCGCGGGAGATCGTTCAGTAGCCGGGATCGGGGATTGGGGATGTCGGGATTGGTGGAGCGCGGGGCGGGTGGGTTTGGCGGTGTGGACCTGCGCTCGGTGGCGACAACGGGCGATTGAGTCCATACCGCGATCCGGCGCAGACTGTCGTTCCACTTCCGCACGGATCGACATATGCGCCTGGGCCTGGCCGCCAACCGACTGCACCACCAGGGCAAGGACGCCGCCCTGTTCCGCTGGCTGCGCGCCTGCGAGGCCGGCATCCGCGAACTGCAGCTCGGCCTGCACGCGGTCGGCCGCACCCACGAGGCGATCGCGCGCGCCGGCTGGCTGACGGGCTACACGGAACTCAAGCGCTATCCGTTCGGCCGAGAAGGCGGGCTGATGAAACTGGTCGCCGAAGTGGTAGGCCTGGAAGGCGCCGAACGCACCCTCGACGGTGCGATCTACTTCATCGATCCGGTCGATCCCTCGTCGATCTTTCCCGAAGCCATCGCGCTCAAGCGCCAATGCGTGATCCACGGCAAGCCCTTCATCTCCACCGTGGCCAGCGCCCGCGACTGGATCGAGATGGAGCGCGTGCACGCCGGGCTGGCGGCCGACGCCGGCGCCGACGACCTGCACGCGCTGGAACGTCACACCCTGGCGCTGATCGCGCACGATGCGATGAAGCCGCAGATGCTGGCCTTCGCCAGCGAACATTTCGACCTGCTGTCGCGCTTCGCCGAGCGCGTGGCCACCGGCACCACCGGCCAGCGCCTCAACGAACTGGCCTGGAGCCGCGGCTGGCCGCAGGGCCAGGACTGGGTGCATCGCTACCAGAGCGGGCCGATGGGCGGCGATGCGCAGATCGCCGACCGCGTGCTGGAACGGCGCTGCCAACGCGCGATCTTCTTCGAGGATCCGCACGTGGCGCGCCAGCACGAGGCCGACATCCAGCTGCTGGAGCGCGCGGTGACCACGGTGACCGACAGCGCGGTCTGCATCACCTCGCCCTTGGTCGCCGCTCGCTGGGCGCAGGCAGCGGCGAAGCGGGCGCTGCCGTCGGCCTGAGCGACGCTGCGAGCGTTTCTCCAGGCCATTCGCTCCCTGTAGGAGCGACTTCAGTCGCGACGCGCATTACCGAGAAACATGCCCGTCGCGATTTTGGCGCGAAGCCATCTGCAGTCGCTCCCAACTAGTGTCCTAGTGTCGTCTCCAATTCGAATGCTCCCGGCGGTTTCCGGACGCCGCCAGACTGGGCCGGACGCACGGTTCCAGAAAGGGACCAGCTGTGCCGCGCTGGGTTCTGCCATTCGAAGTGAAATTATTCAAGCGCATTTTTCATCGCACTGGCCTGGCCGCTTCTTCGTGCCCCCTCGCTTCGCTCTCGATCACACGCGATAGCAGCAGGCCTGCGCAGGCTGGATGACGCGCCTGCATGCTCCGTTCCCCCCGCTAGGCCGCCGCAGCCGGCAACGTCAGCCCTAGCCGCGAAAAGATACGCACTCGCGATCGCCACACTTCATGTGCCCCGCACACATCGCGTGACCGCGCTCACAGTCACTGCCATGTCACGCCTGTCGCCAACACTGCCGCCTGTCCAGATCCTGGGGGGATCCGATGTCGCGTTTCATCTTGCACCTGCTGTTGCTGGGTGCCGCAGTGCTGTGCTCCATTCCGTCCGCCGCCGCGCAGCAGGCCGAACGCCTGCGCGTGCATGGCTCCAACAGTGTCGGCGCGCAGCTGATGCCGGCACTGGTCGAATCCTGGTTGCACAGCATCGGCTATCGGCAGATCCAGCGCCGCCGTGTCGATGCGGCAACGCTGGAAATCTCCGCACTGCGCGACGACGCACCGCTGGTAGTGGAGATAGGCAGCGCCGGTTCGGCCGCCGGCTTCGCTGACCTGGTCCGCGGCGACGCCGAGCTGGCGATGCTGGCGCGGGTTCCCGATGCGCGCGAACGCGATGCCGCCTGGCAGCTTGGCGACCTGGCCTCGCCGGACCAGAACTTCGTCCTCGCCCTGGACGGCGCGCGCGTGCTGGTAGCCGCCGACAATCCGCTGGCCTCGCTCAGCGTCGCGCAATTGCGCGACATCCTCAGCGGGCGACTGACGCGCTGGTCGCAACTCGGTGGCGCCGATCTGCCGATCGAAGTGCAGCGCAATGCGGAGCACAGCGGATTGGGAGATTTCCTGCGCGAACGCCTGCCGCTGCCGGCAACCGCACGGGCCGCCTCGCAACACATCCATCCCAGCCTGGCCGAAGCGGCACAGGCCGTGGCCGGACACCCGGAGGCGCTGGCGATCATCGCGCTGACCACGCCGCTACCGGCCGGCACCCGTGCGCTCGCCATCGCCGACGGCGGCATCGCCGTGCTGCCCACGCCGGCCAGCATCCGTGGCGAGGACTATCCGCTGGTGCAGCGCTACAGCCTGTACGGCGGGCAGATGATGTCGGCACTCGGCCGCAGCCTGGCGCTGTATGCGGTCGGCGCGCAGGCGCAGCAGGTCGTGCGCCGGATCGGGCCGATCCCGATGAGCATCGCGTCCGATCCAACCCAAACGGCTCAGGCAGGCCCCGACACACGTCAGACCGATGCCTACCTGCAGGCCGGCGCCGGTGGGCAGCGCCTGACCACGACCCTGCGTTTCAGCCTGCAGTCGTTGAACTCGATGTTCGAGGCGCGCAGCGCGCAGGACCTGGATCGCTTGATCGCCTACATGCAGCAGCCGGCCATGCGCGGCCGCGCCTTGGGCGTCATCGGCTTCGCCACGCCGGATACGGCCAACCGCCTGTATCCGACCATCGCCAGCAACGACCGCGCCGACGTAGTCGCGGCCTATCTGTCCCAGCGCGGCATCGTGGTCAAACGCGCGCGTGGACTGGGCGCGGCACGTCCCCTGGTCGGCGGCGAGGATGCGGCGGCCAAGGCGCGCAACGAGCGGGTCGAGATCTGGCTGCTGGATGCCGGGCGCTGACCGCTACGGCACAAGCTGAACGCAGCGCCCGCATATTCACTCGCTGCAGAACTCCCGGTTGGGAGCATGACGATTCTGGTCAAACGGAGAACGTCATGAACGACACCAACAAGATCCTGTCGCGGCCGCTGCTGGCGATGTCGCTTTCGCTCGCGCTGGCCGTCGGCAGTGCCCATGCACAAGCACCGGCGCCGGCCGGCCCGGCACTGACCCAGGCGCAGGTAAAGGCCCTGCTGAGCGAGCAGGGTTACACCAAGCTGGACAAGCTGAAATTCGAAGACGGCCTCTGGAAGACCGAAGCCACCAGCGGCGACGGCAAGCGCGGCGATGTGCGGGTCGGCGCACGTGGCGGTCGCATTTACGCGGAAGGTGTGCCGTCGAAGCTGAGCGAAGCGGAGGTGCGTGCGGCATTGACGACGGCGGGTTACACGCAGGTACACGACGTGAAGTACGACGACGGTTTGTGGCAAGCGCAGGCGCACAGCGCGGCGGGCGAGCGGATGGAGGTGTACGCGGACCCGACGGATGGGAGCGTAGTGAGCGCGGAGCGCGACTGAGGTGTTGCTTTTTTGCGCCCAATAAAAAATCCCCGTCCTTGTGGGACGGGGATTTGGGGTAAAGCCCCTGGCGATGACCTACTCTCGCATGGCTTGAGCCACACTACCATCGGCGCAGCTGCGTTTCACTTCCGAGTTCGGGATGGGATCGGGTGGTTCCACAGCGCTAATTTCACCAGGGAGACGGTTGGAGTGTCGCCGATCATCGGTCGCTTCATGGACCTGCATTGAGCAGGATTAGAAGGGACGGCAGATGGCGCCAGCCTCTCATAGGGTGTGACGTAGCGAGCATTTGGATAGCTATCGACGTGTTGTCGCGCTAAGGGTTGCTTTTTGAGGAAGCAACTTGAGGTTATATGGTCAAGCCGCACGGATCATTAGTATCAGTTAGCTCAATGCATTGCTGCACTTACACACCTGACCTATCAACCACGTAGTCTACATGGTTCCTTAAGGGGGCTTGTGCCCCGGGAAGTCTCATCTTGAGGCGCGCTTCCCGCTTAGATGCTTTCAGCGGTTATCGCTTCCGAACATAGCTACCCGGCAATGCCACTGGCGTGACAACCGGAACACCAGAGGTTCGTCCACTCCGGTCCTCTCGTACTAGGAGCAGCCCCTCTCAAACTTCCAACGCCCATGGCAGATAGGGACCGAACTGTCTCACGACGTTCTGAACCCAGCTCGCGTACCACTTTAAATGGCGAACAGCCATACCCTTGGGACCGACTACAGCCCCAGGATGTGATGAGCCGACATCGAGGTGCCAAACACCGCCGTCGATATGAACTCTTGGGCGGTATCAGCCTGTTATCCCCGGAGTACCTTTTATCCGTTGAGCGATGGCCCTTCCATACAGAACCACCGGATCACTAAGACCTACTTTCGTACCTGCTTGATCCGTCGATCTTGCAGTCAAGCACGCTTATGCCTTTGCACACAGTGCGCGATGTCCGACCGCGCTGAGCGTACCTTCGTGCTCCTCCGTTACTCTTTAGGAGGAGACCGCCCCAGTCAAACTACCCACCATACACGGTCCCCGATCCGGATTACGGACCTAGGTTAGAACGTCAAGCACGACAGGGTGGTATTTCAAGGATGGCTCCACTGCAGCTAGCGCCACAGTTTCATAGCCTCCCACCTATCCTACACAGACGAACTCAACGTTCAGTGTAAAGCTATAGTAAAGGTTCACGGGGTCTTTCCGTCTTGCCACGGGAACGCTGCATCTTCACAGCGATTTCAATTTCACTGAGTCTCGGGTGGAGACAGCGCCGCTGTCGTTACGCCATTCGTGCAGGTCGGAACTTACCCGACAAGGAATTTCGCTACCTTAGGACCGTTATAGTTACGGCCGCCGTTTACTGGGGCTTCGATCAAGAGCTTCGCCTTGCGGCTGACCCCATCAATTAACCTTCCAGCACCGGGCAGGCGTCACACCCTATACGTCCACTTTCGTGTTTGCAGAGTGCTGTGTTTTTGATAAACAGTCGCAGCGGCCTGGTTTCTGCGACCCTCTTCAGCTATAGCTCGCATGAGCCACCAAAAAGGGTGCACCTTCTCCCGAAGTTACGGTGCCATGTTGCCTAGTTCCTTCACCCGAGTTCTCTCAAGCGCCTGAGAATTCTCATCCTACCCACCTGTGTCGGTTTACGGTACGGTCTGCGTAAGCTGAAGCTTAGGAGCTTTTCCTGGAAGCGTGGTATCAGTGACTTCGTCTAAAAGACTCGTCTCGGTGCTCGGTCTTAAAGGATCCCGGATTTGCCAAAGATCCAAACCTACCGCCTTTCCCCGGGACAACCAACGCCCGGTACACCTAACCTTCTCCGTCCCTCCATCGCACTTACGCGAGGTGCAGGAATATTAACCTGCTTCCCATCGACTACGGCTTTCGCCCTCGCCTTAGGGGCCGACTCACCCTGCGCCGATTAACGTTGCGCAAGGAAACCTTGGGCTTTCGGCGTGCGGGTTTTTCACCCGCATTATCGTTACTCATGTCAGCATTCGCACTTCCGATACCTCCAGCAGACTTCTCAATCCACCTTCAACGGCTTACGGAACGCTCCTCTACCGCGCATCGCTTATCGCGATGCACCCCAAGCTTCGGTTCACTGCTTAGCCCCGTTAAATCTTCCGCGCAGACCGACTCGACCAGTGAGCTATTACGCTTTCTTTAAAGGGTGGCTGCTTCTAAGCCAACCTCCTGGCTGTCTGTGCCTTTCCACATCGTTTTCCACTTAGCAGTGAATTTGGGACCTTAGCTGTGGGTCTGGGTTGTTTCCCTTTTCACGACGGACGTTAGCACCCGCCGTGTGTCTCCCGGATAGTACGTACTGGTATTCGGAGTTTGCAATGGTTTGGTAAGTCGCGATGACCCCCTAGCCATAACAGTGCTCTACCCCCAGCAGTATTCGTCCGAGGCGCTACCTAAATAGCTTTCGAGGAGAACCAGCTATCTCCGGGTTCGATTAGCTTTTCACTCCTAATCACACCTCATCCCCTACCTTTGCAACGGGAGTGGGTTCGGGCCTCCAGTCAGTGTTACCTGACCTTCACCCTGGGCATGACTAGATCACCCGGTTTCGGGTCTACTGCCCGCGACTATGCGCCCTTATCAGACTCGGTTTCCCTTCGCCTCCCCTATACGGTTAAGCTTGCCACGAACAGTAAGTCGCTGACCCATTATACAAAAGGTACGCAGTCACTCTTGCGAGCTCCTACTGCTTGTACGCACACGGTTTCAGGATCTATTTCACTCCCCTCTCCGGGGTTCTTTTCGCCTTTCCCTCACGGTACTGGTTCACTATCGGTCGGTCAGGAGTATTTAGCCTTGGAGGATGGTCCCCCCATATTCAGACAGGGTTTCACGTGCCCCGCCCTACTCGTCTTCACTGGAATGGCCCTTTTAAATACAGGGCTATCACCTTCTATGGCCAACCTTTCCAGGTTGTTTTTCTAGAACCATACCAGCTTAAGGGCTAGTCCCCGTTCGCTCGTCACTACTTAGGGAATCTCGGTTGATTTCTTTTCCTCCGGTTACTTAGATATTTCAGTTCACCGGGTTCGCTTCCAGCAGCTATGTATTCACTGCAGGATACTGCCGAAGCAGTGGGTTTCCCCATTCGGACATTGCCGGATCAAAGCTTGTTGCCAGCTCCCCGACACTTTTCGCAGGCTGCCACGTCCTTCATCGCCTCTGACCGCCAAGGCATCCACCGTGTGCGCTTATTCGCTTGACCATATAACCTGAAGTTGCCTCCAAGCTATGCTGAGTCCGGGGGTACAAAGCCCGGACGCGAACTATAACGACTCAATTTCTAGGGACTCGAGGTCCCCGCCTTAGCCACAACGACACGTCAAGATAGTTTGATCTCAAACGCTCGCTACGTCACAAATTTTAAAAGAACATACCCCAGCCTCAATGCTGGCGCATCTTAAATTCTTAGTGTGCTTATACATTCAGAGTGGTGGGTCTGGGAGGACTCGAACCACCGACCTCACCCTTATCAGGGGTGCGCTCTAACCACCTGAGCTACAGACCCAAAGTCTTTGCTCCTGCAGTTCCCCTAGACAGTCCGCACATGGATGTGCGGGCGTTTGCAGAGGGATCTGCAAATCTGGTGGAGCCAGTCGGGATCGAACCGACGACCCCCTGCTTGCAAAGCAGGTGCTCTCCCAGCTGAGCTATGGCCCCGAAATCGGGGTGCCCCGCCCTGTGGCGGAACTCTCTGAATGCAGGTTACTTGTGAGGACGCCTGTAGGCGTAGTTGTCTTGCTCAAAAGGAGGTGATCCAGCCGCACCTTCCGATACGGCTACCTTGTTACGACTTCACCCCAGTCATCGGCCACACCGTGGCAAGCGCCCTCCCGAAGGTTAAGCTACCTGCTTCTGGTGCAACAAACTCCCATGGTGTGACGGGCGGTGTGTACAAGGCCCGGGAACGTATTCACCGCAGCAATGCTGATCTGCGATTACTAGCGATTCCGACTTCATGGAGTCGAGTTGCAGACTCCAATCCGGACTGAGATTAGGTTTCTGGGATTGGCTTACTCTCGCGAGTTTGCAGCCCTCTGTCCTAACCATTGTAGTACGTGTGTAGCCCTGGTCGTAAGGGCCATGATGACTTGACGTCATCCCCACCTTCCTCCGGTTTGTCACCGGCGGTCTCCTTAGAGTTCCCACCATTACGTGCTGGCAACTAAGGACAAGGGTTGCGCTCGTTGCGGGACTTAACCCAACATCTCACGACACGAGCTGACGACAGCCATGCAGCACCTGTCTCACGGTTCCCGAAGGCACCAATCCATCTCTGGAAAGTTCCGTGGATGTCAAGACCAGGTAAGGTTCTTCGCGTTGCATCGAATTAAACCACATACTCCACCGCTTGTGCGGGCCCCCGTCAATTCCTTTGAGTTTCAGTCTTGCGACCGTACTCCCCAGGCGGCGAACTTAACGCGTTAGCTTCGATACTGCGTGCCAAGTTGCACCCAACATCCAGTTCGCATCGTTTAGGGCGTGGACTACCAGGGTATCTAATCCTGTTTGCTCCCCACGCTTTCGTGCCTCAGTGTCAGTGTTGGTCCAGATGGCCGCCTTCGCCACAGATGTTCCTCCCGATCTCTACGCATTTCACTGCTACACCGGGAATTCCGCCATCCTCTACCACACTCTAGTTGCCCAGTATCCACTGCAATTCCCAGGTTGAGCCCAGGGCTTTCACAACGGACTTAAACAACCACCTACGCACGCTTTACGCCCAGTAATTCCGAGTAACGCTTGCACCCTTCGTATTACCGCGGCTGCTGGCACGAAGTTAGCCGGTGCTTATTCTTTGGGTACCGTCAGAACAATCGGGTATTAACCGACTGCTTTTCTTTCCCAACAAAAGGGCTTTACAACCCGAAGGCCTTCTTCACCCACGCGGCATGGCTGGATCAGGCTTGCGCCCATTGTCCAATATTCCCCACTGCTGCCTCCCGTAGGAGTCTGGACCGTGTCTCAGTTCCAGTGTGGCTGATCATCCTCTCAGACCAGCTACGGATCGTCGCCTTGGTGGGCCTTTACCCCGCCAACTAGCTAATCCGACATCGGCTCATCTATCCGCGCGAAGCCCGAAGGTCCTCCGCTTTCACCCTAAGGTCGTATGCGGTATTAGCGTAAGTTTCCCTACGTTATCCCCCACGAAAAGGTAGATTCCGATGTATTCCTCACCCGTCCGCCACTCGCCACCCATGGTATTGCTACCACTGTGCTGCCGTTCGACTTGCATGTGTTAGGCCTGCCGCCAGCGTTCACTCTGAGCCAGGATCAAACTCTTCACTTAAAATTACAGACCCGAAGGTCAATACTTTGAATATGCAGAGTTCAAACCAAGCTTACGTATCGCTTGCTTAGCAATTGATTTGTTGCTCTTGATTCGAACGTCTGCAAGATGGACATACTTCCACCTGCAGGCGCCCTCACAAGTTACCTGCGCACACTGTCAAAGAACTTTGGGGCCGGCCTCAGCGCCTTTCCCGTTTCACCGCGACGTTTCCGTCGTAGCGAGCCGCCCATTATAGCGGACTTTTTCTTTCCGTCAACACCTCGTTTCGGAGGTTTCGACGCCGGCTTCGCTTCAAACCCGAAGGCTTTCCGCTGAACCGAGCCGCCCATCATAGCGGCTTTTTTGTTGCCGTCAATACCCTGATTTATCAGGAGGTTGACGCCGCTTCTTGATGAGGACCCGGAGGTCTTTTCGTTGAAGCGAGCCGGCCATATTAGCCGTTTTTTTCACGCCGTCAACACCCGATGTTCGCTAGGTGTTTCCGGCCCCGCGTCGCTTCCGTCGAGCCGAAGATCGGCATCTGCGTAGCGGGCCGCGCAGTCTACCGGGCCAGGAAAAAACGTCAACCGCTTTCTTGCGCTCGGTGTGTCTGCGGCCATCGCAGGCGCTTCCCGGCAGCGATCCCATTAGTAGAACGCGCACGCGCCGCGTCCGCGCGCGGCGGCGGCCGCCTCACGCCAGTGCTGCCGTTGGCGGCGCGCTTGGCCGAGAATGCGGGTTCACCCCCGCAGGATCTCGCAATGCCCTCCACTGCCGGACGCTCCCTATGGCGCGACGCCTCGCTGCCGGCGCTGGTCGCCGGCTTCGTCACTGTCCTGGTCGGCTTCGCCAGTTCGGCGGTGATCGTGTTTCAGGCCGCGCGCACGCTGGGCGCCTCGCAGGCGGAGATCGCCTCGTGGATGTGGGCGCTGGGGCTGGGCATGGGCATCACCTGCATCGGCCTGTCGCTGCGCTACCGGATGCCGGTGGTGACGGCCTGGTCCACGCCCGGCGCGGCGATGCTGATCAGCAGCGGGGGCGGCTTGCCGCTGTCCGATGCGATCGGCGCGTTCGTGGTGGCGGCGCTGCTCGGCACGGCGGCGGGATTCTCCGGCGTCTTCGAGCGGATGATCCGGCGCATCCCGGTGTCACTGGCCTCGGCGATGCTGGCCGGGGTGCTGCTGCGCTTCGGCCTGGACGTGTTCGTGGCGATGCAGAGCCGGCTGGGCATGGCACTGGCGATGTTCGCGGTCTATCTGCTGGGGCGCCGCGCGTTCCCGCGCTACGCGGTGATCGCGACGCTGGCGGTGGGCATCGCGATCGCCGCCGGCAGCGGCACGTTGCATCTGGAAACCGCGCAGCTGAGCCTGGCGCGACCGGTATTCGTGTGGCCGACGCTGTCGTGGCAGGCGCTGTTCGGCATCGCCTTGCCGTTGTTCGTGGTGACGATGGCCTCGCAGAACCTGCCTGGGGTAGCGGTGATCCGCGCCTCCGGCTATGCGGTGCCGATCTCGCCGACGATCGGCTGGATCGGCGTGGTCAATACGCTGCTGGCGCCGTTCGGGGCCTATGGGCTGAACCTGGCGGCGATCACCGCGGCGATCTGCATGGGCCGCGAAGCGCAGGAAGATCCGCAGCGGCGCTACATGGCCGCGGTGTTCGCCGGCCTGTTCTACCTGCTGATCGGCCTGTTCGGCGCGACCGTGGCCGCGCTGTTCGCCGCGTTCCCGAAGGAACTGGTGATGGCGATCGCCGGTATCGCACTGTTCGGCACCATCGGCAACAGCCTGGCGATGGCGCTGAAGGACGAGGGCGAACGCGAACCGGCGCTGATCACCTTCCTGGTCACCGCCTCGGGGCTGTCGCTGTTCGGCATCGGTGCCGCGTTCTGGGGCCTGCTGGCCGGTGCGGCGACGTCGCTGCTGTGGCGGCGCACGCGCTGAAGGTGCGCCGCCACGGATTCGCTCAGCGCGGATCGCGCAACTGCAGCAGCCAGTGCGTGGAAACGCCGGACGGGCTGGGCAAGGGTTCGAAATCGAATTGGCGATGTACTGGTGCGGCGGCTTCGATGCGCAGCGGCAAGGTCACGTAGGCGGCGCGTCCCTGGCGCAGCAAGGTGGCGATGCGCTGGGTTTCCACCGGCGCGGCGTCGGTGGCGTACAGCTGGTCCAGTTCGCAGCCGATCAGCTCGGCGACCTCGCGTTGGTACAGCACGGCGAAGGCCTCGTTGACGAACGCCAGCCGGTTGGGCCGGCCGTCACTGCCGCGCTCGATGATCGCCACCGGTTCGCGCAGCCGCGACAGCGAGGCCTCCAGCAGCGCGAAATCCTGCTGGAAGCGCTTGCGCTCCATCAGCTCGATCAGCACCCGCAGGCTGCGCGCCGACTCCAGGCTCAGCGGCGACCATGGCCGCGCGCGGCCGCGCACGGTTTCCTGCCACAGGTCGAAGCTCTTGCGCGGCGACAGGCGCGAGTTGGGAATGTCCTGCAGCTTGGACAGCTGCGGGTTGCCGGCCCAGTTGACCGTGCGCACCTGCTCGCGCCGCGTCCACAGCAGCGCGCTGCGCGCCTGCGGCATCAGCGGTACGAAGATGAAGCCGGCGGCCAGCGGCGCCAGGTCGGCCAGCTCCGGGAAGGTCGCGCCGATCTGCTCGGTATGCAGCGCGCCGACCGCGTCGTGGCGCAGCGCCTCGTGGTGGCTGGCTTCGATCTGCTCGCGGATCCGCGCAAGCTCGGCGGCGCTCGGCACCATGCCGTGGCGGGTGACGTGGTCGCCGTGGAACACCGCCACGCCGTCGGCATCGACCACGTCGAGCAGGTGCGAGGCCATGTCGTCGAGCATGTCCCCGGTCAGCGTCTCGGCTTCGTTGAAGTTGGTGATCAGCTTCTCGCGCACGGTCAGCAGCACCGTTTCCACGCGCGCGCGCGACACCGCGGTCAGCGCGCCGATGCGCCCGGCCAGGGCGCGGCTGACCGCGTCGGTGACGTCGCGCATCTCGTGGTTGCAGAAGTACGGGCGGTAGTGGTGGCAGGCGATCAGCCCCCACAGCGCATCGTTGACCACGATCGAGGCCACCAGGGTGGCGGTGACGCCCATGTTGGCCAGGTATTCCAGGTGCACCGGGGAGACGCTGCGCAGGCTGACGTCACTCAGGTCCACCGGCGCGTGCAGCCGCGGATGCAGGGTCGGCTGGATCGGCGAGGGGATGTAGCCGACATTGGCGATCTGGCGCACGCGGTTGCGCAGGTACAGGGTGCGCGCCTGCGCCGGGATGTCGCTGGCCGGATAGTGCAGGCCGAGATAGGACTCCAGCTCGGGCGTGCGCGCTTCGGCCACGACGTCGCCGTTCCACTCGTCGTCGAAGCGGTAGATCATCACCCGGTCGTAGCCGATCAGCGTGCGCAGGCTCTTAGCCGCACGCTGGCAGGCTTCGTCGATGCTGCTGTCGGTCTCGAGCCGGCGCAGCAACGGCAAGGCCTCGCGCAAGGTGGCGTCGGCGAGCGGCGCATCGCGCGGCTCCAGTTCCAGCAGCCATTGCTCGGGGTACAGATGCCAGGCGCCGACCCAGCGCTGGCGCGGGGCGGTGGTGCGGCGCGGGAAACCGACGTCGACGTACGCGAGCTGGGTGCGTTCGGAGGCGTCCGCCGACATGCGTGGTTCCTGCAGCGTCAACAGCGTGTCGTAGCGCTGTCCGAGCAATTCCTCCAGCGGCACGCCGAGCAGGTCGGCGGCGCTGGTGCTGGCCTGCACGATGCGGCCGTCGCCGGGTTCGATCACCAGCAGCGCGCCGTGCGGCTGGATGGATCCGGGAATATGGATCGGCTCGCGCGCGCAGGCGTCCATGTCCAAGGGCGCGGCGGTCTCGCTCATGCGACGGTCTCCAGGGCGAAGTGGGTGTGGAAGTGCGCGAACATCGCGCGTGCGCCAGCGACCGCGGCCTGCCGCGATTGCGGCGTCGGCAGGGCCTGCTCCAGGCGTTGCTGGAAACGCCGCCAGCAGGCCGGATCGGCATGGCCGAGTTCGAAATAGCTCAGTGCCGAGGCGGCGTCGGGCAGGCTCTGCCGCAGCTGCCGGGCGATCAGGCGCCCGCCCAGGCGCGAGCCTTCGACCACGTACAGCATGCCCCAGCGGCTGCCGGCGTCGGGCGCTGGCGGCGCGGGTGCCGGCAGTGGCGGCGTGGCCTGCAGTGCGGCCAGATCCTGCTCCAGCAGCGGACTGCGCGGCTGATAGCTCCAGGCGGCATCGCCGCTGGCGTGCAGCCAGGCCGACTCGCGCTGCTCCCAGCCGGCCAGCGCGGCGTGATGGCGGCGCAGCACCTGGACGTAGTCGGGCACGGATAGGGAATCGCGCATCAGCGCGCGCATCGCCGGCAATTGTTCGACGGCCAGATGCTGTTGCGCAGTGGCTTCGCGCAACAGGCGCGAGGCGATGAGGGGCACGGCGGAACCGTCGGGGGGCGACATCATGGAGGGCGTGCGGTCTACAGCAGCCGAACCGGCCGCGACGGCGGAGAGGCCGCACAGCGTAGCATCGTGGATGCAGCGCACCCGGCGCTGCGGCGGCCGCACCGCACGCCGCGACGGCTGAAAGCTGAGCAGTTCATCCGCCGCCAACGGCACCACGCCAGCCATGCGCGCAACGGTCCGCCGCAGCGCGGTTCGGCGTGCTAAGCGGTGGCGCTGTCGGGCACGCGCGCACGGCGCCAGGCCACGACCCAGCCGGCGGCCAGCAACAGCGCGGCCAGCAGCCACGGCGCGCCGGGCAGGTGTGCCGGTGCGTGCTTGCCGATGAACAGCGCGAACACCCAGGTGTACAGCAGCGGCCCGACGATCCCGGCCAGACTGACCAGGCTCATCAGCGCGCCCTGCACGCGGCCTTGCGCATCGGCGCCGACGTGGCGGGTGACGATGGCCTGCGCGGACGGCGACGCCACCGCCCACAGCGCGCTCACCGGCACCCCGAGCAGGAACATCGCGCCGCTGCCGGCGACGCTGTAGATGGCGAAGCCGGCCACGCCGCAACCCAGCCCGAACAGCAGCGCCCCACGTTCGCCCAGCCGCCGCACCACGCGCGCGACCAACAAGGCATTGACCACGATGCTGCACACCCCGACCAGCGCCAGCACCCAGCTGACCTGCTTCGGTCCCCACTGGTACTGGTACTCGGCGAACAGCACGAAGACGCTCGGATACACGTAGTGCGCCAGGTTGGCCAGGAAGATCACCGCGGCCAGCGCGAACACCTGCGGATAGCTGCGCAGCAGCCGCAGCGCGCCGAACGGATTGGCGTGCTTCCAGTCCAGGCGCGGGGTGCGCCGCTCCGGCGCCAGCGATTCGGGCAGCACCCACAGGCCGTACAGGAAATTGAGCAGCGCCAGCGCCGCGGCAAACCAGAACGGCGCGCGCAGGTGGTAGCTGCCGAGCCAGCCGCCGAGCAGCGGCCCGATCACGAAGCCGAGCCCGAACGCGGCGCCGATCATGCCGTAGGCCTGGGCGCGCTTGTCCGGCGTGGTGATGTCGGCGATGTAGGCGTTGGCGGTGGTGAAGCTGGCCGAGAACACGCCCGACACCACCCGCGCCAGCAGCAGCAACGGTAGGCTCTGCGCCAGCGCCATCACCACGAAATCCACGCCCAGTCCCAAGCACGAGGCCAGGATCACCGGGCGCCGGCCGTAGCGGTCGGACAGCGCGCCCTGCAGCGGCGAGCTGACGAACTGCAGCGCGGCGAACAGGAAGCCGAACCAGCCGACCCACTTCGCCGCGGCAGCGAAATCGCCGCCGGTGAAGCCGCGCACCAGCCCCGGCAGCACCGGAATGATGACGCCGAAGGCCAGCACGTCGATCAGCAGGGTGATGAAGATGAAGACCAGGGCAGCGCGGCGCGTGCGCGCGGCAGGGGGCGAGGAATGCACGGCATGGTCTCCCGATGGAGGCGGCAGTGTAAGCGGCAGGCGTGAGGTTTCGGGCGGGCGGCGGGGGTGGAGGGGCGATAGGGGAGCGGTTGGCGGTCCGCCGCCAGCGCCCTGGGCGGGGTCATGGCCCAGGGCGCGCTACGCCAGGCGATACGCCGTGGTCATTCCCGCGCGCAGGAGCGGCTTCGTCATCCCGGCATCGATGGCCAGCGGCGTCGGCTTGATCCGGAAATCGGCCGCACACCGGCTGTCGCGTCAGCGCCCGGCCCGAATCCCATCCAGCACAGTGGACACCAGGGTGTCGTGGCCGTCGGCATCGTCGGCTTTCGAGGTGATGCGGATGAGCGCCAAGGCAGTGCCCGAGCCCGCGAACAGCATGGTCACGCGCATGGGAATGCCATCGAAACTGGCGATCGCGTCCACTCGGCGCAGGCCCAAGCCCTCGATGGCGATGGATGTTTCACCCAACCGTCGATACTGCTGCCACCTTGCCTGCTGCTGTTCCATGAAGCTGGCCACGACACCATCCAGGAACGTTGCGTCGTTGTCCTGGACGCGCACACCGTCTGGCATCGGTTCCTCCTCGCTGGCGAGGATCATCTGTTGCCGCGCACGGTTTGAGTAGGCCATGGCGGTGACGCCCGCAGCCCCGTTCTGGGGTGGCTCGGGGGGCAGCGCCATGCCGACGAAACCGGGCGGCACGTCAAACTTGATTTTTCCGTTCAGCAGCGACGCATGTTCCTGCTGCGTCGCGTTGCCCGGACTGTCGGCCGCCGTTCGCACCGATGCACTTGCGCACAGTGGCGATCCGGCAATGGCCAGCGCCAGGAAGGCAGATCTGAGGAATGTGGAAGCCATGCGGGTGTGCGTTCCTTGGGTTGGTTTCATTGATCGCGTCAGTACGTCGCGTCGATGTGTCGACTGGAGTCACACCGTCGTCGCCGCCAGTGAACACCGCGTCCGCCGGCATCTGCGCAGGTGCGAGCGCGGCGGCGAGGTTCGGTCCCGACATCGCGTCGGTAGCGCGCGTCGGGACTGACGTCCCTCCCACAGGGATCGCGCGGGCCTGACGCCGGTCGATCCGCCTGGTGCAGGTCGCTCACGCCGTTGCGGCTTGGGGCGCGAGGCCGCCCCGCCGCCACGGCCTATCCGGCGCGAACGCCTGCGCAAGCGCGCGCCGTCACAGCGGCGCGACCGCGATGGTCTGCTGCAGCACGTGCTGCGCGCCCGCGGCCAGTTCGATGACCTCGGGGCCGGCGTTGGCCGCTTCCAGGCACACGAACTGGCGCCAGTGGGCGCCGACGTCGGCCATCTTCTGTGCGCCGGCTTCGCCTGGGTTCCAGGCCACCAGGGTGCGGCTGCCGGCGGTGGCGATCTCGATGCGGCGCTGCAGGCCCGGGTCGAGCAGCGTGTAGCGGCCGCCGGCGCCGGTGTAGATGCGGTCGCTGCGGCCCGGATCGCGCGGGTCCTGCAGGCTCCAGTCGCCTTGCTGGCGGTGCGGCGTGGCGTAGTTTTCGAACTTGTCCAGGTAGTCGAGCCCGTCCAGGCCCTGCACCCGCACCTGGGTGGCGTCGGCGACGTGGAAATAGTTGTGCAGCGCCTGGGTGAAGCGCGCCGGTTCGCGGCCGACGTTGTCGGTGATCAGGCGCTGCTCCAGGGTCGCGCCGATGCGCAGCTGCATGCGCAGGCGCAGCGGCAGGTCGTCGAAGTCGGGCGGCGCCAGGGTCAGCAGCATGCTGCCGTCGGCCTCGCGGCGCGCGTCCTGCAGCTGCCACGGCACGGTGCGCACGAAACCGTGCGCCGGCACGTCGGCGCTCTGGTCCTGGCGGCCGAAGTACGGCCAGCACACCGGGGTGCCGCCGCGGATCGGTGTGGGCGTGGGCTGTGCGCTCGGCGACAACCACATCACCTCGGTGCCGCCCTTGGGCACGAACGACAGCAGCTGGCCGCCGAACAGGCTGATCGCGGCGGTGGAGTGCGGGGTCTCCACCAGCAGCGAGGGGTAGCCGTGGAAATCGCCTGTGCTCAGGCCGGGGATCTCGGACATGGGGGTGATGCTCCGTGGCGCGGGGGATTGGACGAAGGCCGGGTAGCGCGCCGGCATGCGGAAGGCGGTGGCGGGCTTGCCGCCGAACGGCCTGGATGGCGCGGGTGCTGGCGTTGGCGTGGTCGGTGCAGCAGGCGCAGTGGCGGGTGCGCCGGGCGCCTCACGACGCAGCGCGTCGAGGATGCGTTGCCCGGCGCGACCGTCGGCCGGCTGCAGGCCCAGGCGCAGCTGCTCGGCCTGGATCGCGCGGCGGCTGGCGCTGCCGATCATGCCGTCGGCCTGGCCGATGTCGTGGCCGCGCGCCAGCAGCAAGGTCTGCAGTTCGCGCCGCTCGGGACGGCCCAGGCCGGGATCGTCGGTGGGCCAGGCGGTGGCCAGGCCGGGCTTGCCGCGCAGTTGGTCGGACAGCAGCGCGATCGCCAGCGCATAGCTTTCGGCGGCGTTGTAGGCGTAGATCGCGTCGTAATTGCGGAACACCAGGAACGCCGGGCCCTTCGTGCCGGCCGGAATCAGCACCGCGGCCGGCGTCTGCGGCGCCAGCGTGGGCAACTCGAGCGCGCTGCCGTCGATGGCGGTCACGCCGCGCGTGCGCCAGTCGGACAGCGGCCGGCGCTGGGTGCGCCCGGCCAGGGCCGGGTCGAACCCGGCCGGCAATTTGACCTCCATGCCCCACGGCTGCCCGCTCTGCCAGCCGGCCAGCTTCAGGTAGTTGGCGGTGGAGGCCAGCGCATCGGGAATGCTGGCGACCAGGTCGCGGCGGCCGTCGCCATCGCCGTCCACGGCGACGCGGGCATAGGTGCTGGGCATGAACTGGGTGTGCCCGAACGCGCCGGCCCAGGAGCCGCTCAGGCCGTCGGGCTGCAGGTCGCCGGCCTGCAGCAGTTTCAGCAGCGCGAACAGTTCGCCGCGGAAGAACGGCTGGCGGCGGCCGTTGCACGACAGGGTCAGCAGCGACACCAGCAGCGGCCGCTTGCCGGAAACACGGCCGTAGTCGCTCTCCACGCCCCATACCGCGACCACCGTCTGCGCGTCCACGCCGTACTGCTGCGCCACCCGCGCGATCAGGTCGCGGTGCGTGGTCAGCATCGCGCGGCCGTCGGCGACGCGCTGGGTGTCCACCAGCCCGGCCAGGTAATCCCAGATCGGCGTGGTGAATTCGGGCTGCGCGTCGAGCAACGGCAGCACGCTCATGTCCGGCTGCACGCCGGCGGTGAAGCGGTCGAACGCGGTGGCGGCCACGCCGGTCTTGGCGGCGGCGGTGCGCAGCGTGGACAGGCAACCGACGAACGCGGGGTCCGGCGCCACGGGCGGCGCGGGCAGGGTCTGCGCGGCGGCGCAGGGCGCGGCCAGTAGCAGGGCCCAGGCGAAACGCATCATCGGAATTCCTCGCCAACAGCAGGCCGGACATCATAAACAACCGTGGGGAATGGCTGCTCACGTGCGCTTTTGTAGGAGCGGCTTCAGCCGCGACGGGCTTCACCGATAGATCCTGTCGCGGCTGAAGCCGCTCCTACAGGGGTCCCGCGCCGGCTCAGTGCACGGCGACCACGCGGTTGCGGCCACCGCTCTTGGCCGTGTACAGCGCCTCGTCGGCGCGCTGCACCAGGCCGTTGGCGTCGTCGCCAGGGCGCAGCTGGACCACGCCGATGCTCACCGTCGGCTGCAGCTCGGGAAAGGCCAGCGCGGCCTGCGTGCAGAAGCGTTCGCGGATGCGTTCGGCGATCGGCGTGGCCTGCGCCGCGTCGATGCCGGGCAGCGCGATCACGAATTCCTCGCCGCCATAGCGGCCGATCAGGTCGTCGCCGCGCAGTTCCTCGCGCAGCGCCTGGGCCAGCGCGCGCAGGCCGTCGTCGCCGGCGCGGTGGCCGTAGCGGTCGTTGAGCCGCTTGAAGTGGTCCACGTCCAGGAACATCAGCGCCAACGGTCGCCGCCGGCGCCGGGCGACCTGCTTCAGCGCGGTCAGGCGCTCGTGCCAGGCGCGGCGGTTGAGCAGGCCGGTCAGCGGATCCAGGTCGGCCAGCTGGCGCGCCTGGTCGCGGTCGCGGCGCAGCGAGGTGCTGCGCTCGGCCAGGCCCAGCGACAGCACCAGCGCCTCGAACGCGCCGGCGGCCAGTGCCGCCTCTTCGCTCCACGTCCAGTGCGCCGCCATGCCGAAGCCCTGCAGGCTGCTGAGCGCGGTGACCAGCAGCAGCGGCGTCCAGCCGAGCAGGAACAGCCCGGCATAGCGCGAGCCGCGCCACGCCGCCGCCACGGCGATGCCGATCAGCAGCGGCCCGCCGAGGATCAGCAGCGGGTTGACCAGCGCCCGGCCGAGCGCGTCCAGCCACGGCAGCGGCAGCAGCGCCGGCAATCCGATCAACGCCACCAGCAGCGCATAGCCGCGCAGCCAGCGCCGCGCGCGCGGCAGGTACTGCGCCAGGTCGGCGAAGCGTTCCAGGAACAGCACCGCGGCGACGATCGACGTGGTGACGCCCAGGCGCCCCCAGAACCGTGCGGCCTGGCCGATCGCCTCCAGCCCCAGCGGATGCACCACGTAGCCGGTTTCCAGCGCCATCACCAGGCCATAGCTCAGCACGTAGACGGCGTAATACAGGAACGTCGCCTCGCGCAGGCGCCAGGCGAACACCAGCGCCATCGCCGCCATGCTCAGCATGATCGCGAAGCTCAGGCTGGCGACCACCAGCCAGCGGCTGTCCTGGCGCAGGTAGTCGGACTCGCTGCGCAAATGGAAGCGCAGCGACGCGGCCATGACCCCGTGCTGGTCCACCCACAGCCGCAGCGGTTGTCCGGCGGCCGGCGCGGCGTCGATGCGGAAGCCGAGCCGGCCGTTGCCGGGCAGCGCCTGCGGGTCGTCGCGCATCAACCCGCGCTGCTGCGGCGCCGCGCCGGCGACCGGCGCCAGCAGGGTGACCCGCTGCAACGCAGGACTGGGCACTTCCAGCACCCACGGCGCCGGCGGCCACGGCCCCTGCGCCGGCCACAGCAGCACCCAGGCGCCGGCATCGCCGCCGTGCAGCTGGGTCATCCGGTTCGGGTCGAAACGCTGCAGGGCGGAATCGGCGCGCGAGGGCGGCACTCCGCGGTCGGCGGCGGCGACCGGGCGCCAGGCGCCTTCCAGCGCCGGCATTGGCGCGGGCGCCGCCACGGCGCCGTGGCAGGCGAGCAGCAGGCAGCAGCACAGCAACGCGCGGCCATGGCTGCGCCAGCGGCGCAACCGGGCGAAGAGCGCGGTGCACAGGAAAGACATCACGGCTGCAGGAACGGCGGACACTGCAACATCATCGGCCAGCCACGCGCAAACCTGATGCCGCGCCCAGCCATGGGTCAGTCCAGCGCGTCCAGGTAATACCAACGGCCGTCCTCGCGCACGAAACGGCTGTGCTCGGTCATGCGCACGGCGCTGCCGCCGCCGATGCGGTAACGCGCCAGGAACGCGACCTCGGCGCGGTCGGCGCCGCTGACGACGACCCGCTGCACGGTCAGGCCGAGCCAAGTGGTGTGCGTATCCAACTCCAATTCCGCCGGGCGCGTGGACGGGTGCCAGCTGGCGCGCAGATAGTCGGCGTCGCGGCGCACGTAGGCGCTGTAGCGCGAACGCATCAGCGTTTCGGCGTCGGGCGCGCCGGCGCCGGCATGGTAGAGCCCGCAGCACTGCGCGTACTCGCGCGGGCGGCCGCAGGGACAGGGATCGGCAAGGCGCGGGGCGGACGGAGACATGCGCCGATTGTGCCGGCTGTGACGGCGCGGCGCACGCCTGCGCTGCCGTGCGCGGCGGCCCCCGGCTATGCTTGCGCCCCCCATCGCACGGAGCGCCGCCTTGCTGGAACTGATCCCGACCGAGCTGCCGTGGCTGCTGTGCATCGCCTTCGTCGCCGGGCTGGTGGATGCGGCGGTGGGCGGCGGCGGCCTGATCCAGTTGCCGGGGCTGTTCGCGACCCTGCCGCAGCAGGCGCCGGCGGTGCTGCTGGGCACCAACAAGTTCAGCGCGATGGCCGGCACCGGCGCATCGGCCTGGCGCTATGCGCGCAACGTGCGCTTCCCGTGGCGGCCGGTGCTGTACGCCACCGCGGCCGCGTTCGCGTTCTCCTTCCTCGGCGCCACCGCGGTCAGCCTGCTGCCGAAACAGGCGGTGCGGCCGCTGATCCTCGCGCTGCTGATCGCGATGCTGGCCTACACGCTGGTCAAGAAGGACTTCGGCGCGCTGCACCGGCCGCGCCACATCGGCCGCCGCGAACTGGCCATCGCGCTGGCGATGGGCGCGGCGATCGGCTTCTACGACGGCTTCTTCGGCCCCGGCACCGGCAGCTTCCTGATCTTCCTGTTCATCCGCTTCTTCGGCCTGGACTTCCTGCGCGCCTCGGCCGCCTCCAAGGTGGTCAACCTGGCCACCAACCTGGCCGCGCTGTGCTTCTTCGTGCCCAGCGGGCAGGTGCTGCTGGCGGTGGCGGTGCCGATGGCCGTGGCCAACATCGCCGGCGCGGTGGCCGGCACGCGGCTGGCGCTGCGCGGCGGCACGCCGCTGATCCGGCAACTGTTCCTGGTGCTGGTGGTGGTGCTGATCGGCAAGATGGGGTGGGATCTGCTGCGCTGAGGCGCGGCCGTATCGGCGCGATCGCAGATCGGTCGTCGCGCTAGCCGGCCATTGCGGCGCGCAGGCGCGGCCACGCGTAGTTCCAGGCGATGCGCTCCTGCTCCAGGCGCGGGGCAGGGCCGAACTCGCCGCCGCGCAGGCGTGCGTAGAAGCCGCGCTCGGCATCCGTCAGCGCAACGAGTTCTCCAGCCTCGGCGGGATGCGGTGCGGGCTCGTGGCCCCAGAGCTCGCGTGGCGTCGCATGCAGGGTCGGTTCGTCCATCAGCACCGAGGCGACATGCCGCGCATGTCGGCGTAGCCGGTCCAGGATGGCCAGGCCATGGGTATCGATATCGCCCCAGTAGTACAAGGGGCACTGCTGCAGCCACGGCATCTGCTCGACATAGGACACCGCGTAACCGCGCGCCATCAGCAGCAGCGTGCCGGGCAGGTCCTCGCAGGCCAGGCCGGTCTCGCGGTTCTCCACGATCAGCACCTGCCGCACCGGCAGCTGCAGCGCGGCGACCTCCCCGATCGGCGCCTGGATGTCGTCCAGCCCGCCGAGCCGCACGCGCAGGTCCGGATCGAGCAGGCGCAGGCGGACCCGGTCGGGCGCGTGGCGCAGTCCGGACAGGCTGTCGAAGCCGCGCGGTTCGGCGATGCCGCGCAGCCCGGCCAGCCAGTCGGCGATGATTCCGCGGCGCGGCTCGATCCATTTGCTGTCGATGCCGGCGATCGGCAACTGGCGCAGGAACAGGCCGCTGTCGCGATGCGCGTGCAGCCACTCGACGACCGCGAGCAAGCGCACGAAGTCCGCTTCCGGCGCATCGGCGAGCAGGTCGAACTGCCGGCGCAGACGCGCGGCAAACCCCAGTGCCTGCGGCCAGCGCGCGACCAGCGCCGCGCAGCGCTGGCGTGCGCGCTGCCAGCGCGCGTGTTCGCCAAGCGCCAGCGCGGCCTCGTCGGCGTTCGGCTGCCAGGCCTGCGGCAGACATTGCGGGCCGAGCTGCGGCCATTTCACATCGCGCCATTCCACGTGCCCCGGCAACGGCGTGGTGCGCCAGGCGCGCAGCCAGGCGCCGAACGCCTCGAATCCGGCGCTGGCCTGGGCCTGGGTCGGCATGCGCAGCGCGACCAGTTGCGGCACGGCCTCGCCCAGCAGCCAGGCGCCGCGGTGCAGCCGCCATTGCCCGCGCAGCGCGGCCAGCGCGGCGTCGGGCAACAGCATCGCGTTAGCGCGCGCCATCCACGTCAGGCCTTCGGCTTGGATTTGGGTTTGGGCTTCGTCTTGGACGTCGGCTTGGACTTGGGCGGCGTGCGCTGCGGCGTGGCTGCCGTGGCGGCGGCAGCATCTGAAAGCGCAGGGTCAGCCACAGCGCTGCGTACCACCGCCACGGCGCCAGCGCGCAGACGCTGCGGCGCCGGCTGCGCCTGCTCCGCCTCCGGCGCTTCCTGTTCGTCCGGCGCGGCCGCGGTGGCGTCCGCCGCATTCGCGCCACGCGTGCGCTCTGGCAGCTTGAGCCGGCGCGCCTGCTCGTCGTATTCGATCAGCAGTACGCCCGAGTCGTGGCGACCGCTGATCTCGACGAAACAGGCGCCGCCGATGAACGGCTCCAGGGTCATCACCGATTTCAGCGGCGTGGCCACCACCATCTGGAAACCGAAGTTCTCGAAGATGTTCATCGCCAGCGCGGTGAACTCGTTGTCGGCCTTGTCGAAGGCTTCGTCCAGCACCACCGCGCAGTAACGCGGCAGTTCGCCGTCCTCGCCGCCGAGCTGGTAGCGCAGCGCCGCGGCCAGGCAGGTGGTGGCCAGCTTCTGCCGTTGGCCGCCGGACTTGCCGGCGCCGCTGCGGTAGATCTCCACCTGCTGGCGGGTGGCGGCATCCAGCTCCACGCCGACGAATTCCACGTGCAGGCGCACGTCCAGCACCAGCTCGCGCCAGCGCTTGTCCTCGCCGTCCTGCGAGCCGAGCCGGCGCACCAGTTCGCGCAACACCGCGAACTGTTGTTCGGCCAGTTCGCGCTGCTCGGTCTGGTGGTGGCCGAGCACGTCGCGCAGGCGCTGGTGGAACTCGATCACCTCCGGCAGGCGGCGGTCGCCCAACTCGATGGTCAGCAAGGTGCCGCGGTTGAACGGCACCTGCTCCAGGCTGGCGTTGACCTCGTCCAGGCGCTGGGCGATCGATTTGCGCGCCTCGGCGGTATGCCGCTGCAAGGCCAGCAGGTTGTTCTTGCTCTGGCTCTGCAGCAGGTCGAAGAAGCGCGCCTCGTGCTGCGGCAGGCCGTCGCGTTCCAGGCGCTGCAGGCGCGCGAGGAAATCCTCGGCGCTGCCCAGGCCGACGGTGAAATCGCCGCTGTCTTCGGGCCACTGCTGGCAGTAACGGCGGAAGCAGCCGAGCAGCAGTTGCTCCAGGCGGTTGTGTTCCTTATCGCTGGCGCTGGTTTGCTCGACGAGGGCATTGCCGATCTGGCGGAAATGCGCCTCGAGATTGTCCAGGCTGAGCACGCCCAGGCCAGCGAGACGTTCGTCGAGCCCCTGCCGCTGCAGCGGCGTGACCACGCGCGCGTCCGCGTCGGCGCAGGACAGCCGTTGCTTCTCCAAGCGTGTCCGTTCGACGCCGAGCGCGATCCGCTCCGTCCGCACGCCCTCGAAGGTGCGCTCGGCCTGCTTGATGTCCGCGCGCGCATGGTCGATCGCCTCGCCCAGCGCGCGCAGGTTGGCGTCGCCCTCGCGCAACTGGCGCAGCGCCGTGGCGATGTCGTTCAGGCGCTGCAGCGGCGCGGCCACGTCGATCTCGTCCCAGGCCAGGTTGGCCAGGGTGTGCTGGGCAAGGCGCCGCGCGCCGTCGCGTTCGCGGCGCGCGCGCAGCGCGGCCACGTCGGCATCGCAGGCGGCGATGCGCTGCGCCAGCGCCAGGCCCTCTTCTTCGAACAAGGTCAGCTTGTCGCGGTTGTCGAAGCCCAGCAGCCAGCGCCGGCGATCGTTCACCGCGTGGCGGTCGTCCTTCTCGTAGCGCTCGCCGGGATGCTTGACCTGGCCTTCGCGGGTGATCGCGCGCTCGGCATGGCGCAACGCCTTGGCGCTGTCCACGCAGTCGTAGTCGAAGCGCTTGCCCAGTTCGCGGCGCAGCCAGCCGGCGAAGGCGTGCTCGCGCAGTTCCAGCTTATGCAGCAGCGAGCCGGCGGCCGGCGCGCGCCCAGGCAGGGCGTGTTCGTTGTCGCGCACCCGGTAATAGACCAGACGGATGCCCAGATGGGTGCGGTTGACCCAGTCGGCCACGTCGGCGTAATGGCGCTCGTCCACCAGCAGCGATTGCGCGAAGCCGTGCAGCACGCGCTCGATGGCGCCGCGCCAGTCGGCGTCCTCGCTGCGCACCTGCAGCAGCTCGCCGACGAACGGCAAGGCCGCCTCGGGCACGCCGGTGTCGGCGCTCAGGCGCGCGCGCAGCGCCTGCATCGGCGCCGGGATATTGGACGGGTTGCGCTTGAGCGCGTCGATCTCGGCGCGCACCTCGGCAAAGCGCCTGGCGTCCTCGGCCTTGCCGGCGATGCGCTGGCCGATCGCCTCGTCGAGTTCGGCGGCCGCGCGCGTGCCGTCCTCCAGCGCCGCACGCGCCTGCGCGGCCTGTTCGGCGAAACCGTGCGCGCTGCCGGCCAGCACCTGCTCCAGCTGGCGGCAGGCCTGCTCCGCCTGGCTGCGCTTGGCGGCGCGGCGGTCGCGCTCGGTTTCCTGCTGGCCGCGCTCGCGTTCCAGCGCATCGATGCGCTCGCCGCCCTGCGCGCGACGCTGCGCTTCCAGGTCGTCCAGGCGCCGCTGATGGTTCTCCAGCGCGGCGCGGCGCTGCCCTTCCTCACCGGCCAGGCCGCGGTCCTGCGTGTCCAGTTCCTGCAGCCGCGCATCCAGCAGCGCCAGGCGGCGCTGCTCGCGGTAGCTGTCGATGCCGAGCTTGAGTTCGTCCAGTTCGCTGCGCTGGCGGCGCACCGCCATCAGCTCGGCGTGGTGCCCGCGCGCCGGCAGCAGGGTCTCGACCTGGCGCCGTGCGGTCACCACCGCCTGATGCGCGCCGTCGAGCTCGGCGAAGTCGCCGACCAGGCGCTCGGCGGCGTCGAAGGTCTTCGGCTCCTCGAGCATGAAGCCGCGCAGGAACGCATTGAGATCGCCGAGGTTCTTCGCCGACTGGGTCTTGTGCAGCAGCCGCAGCGCCATCTCGTTGCCGATGCCGAGCTGGTGGCGGAAGCGTTCGGCATAGCCGGCGAAGCTGTCGAAATGGTGCACGTCGTGCAGGCGCTGCTTGAGCTTGCGCAGGTCCAGGTCGAAGCCGTCCAGGTCGGCGGCGATGTCGAACGCGCGCTCGGCCACCATGTAGTGCTTGCGCACGTCGGCCGCGGCGGTGCCGTTGCCGGCGATCCAGAACAGCCGCACCAGGCTGACCACGCGGTCCTCGCCGTTGCGGTATTCCAGCACCAGCGCGGTCCAGGTCGCGCCCTTGCGCAGGTACTGGGTGGCGATCTCGCCGGATTCGCTGTCCTGCTGGTCGGCCCAGGCGCCGCGCACGTAGGACACCAGGTTGCGGTCGCGGCCACTGCGCTCGGCTTCGCGCGCGGCGGCGTTGAAATCGACGATGCTCGGCGGCGTCAGCAACGCCGACATCGCATCGAGCAGGGTGGACTTGCCCGAGCCGGAGCGGCCGACGAACAGGAAGCCGCGCGCGGCGATCGGGATCTCGGTCAGGCCGGAAAACGTGCCCCAGTTGTGCACCTGCAGGCGGCGCATGCGGAACTGCTGGAGGCGCGGATCGGGCAGATCGCCGGCGAACAGGCCAGGCGTGGAAGCGGAGGATTTCATCCGCACAGTCTAGGGACGGGGACGCGCGGAACCAAGCCGGCGCGGGCGCTTTCGCGGCAGTCCGCGCCGGCGAAAGCGCGCCCTAGGCGTCCTGCGCAGCTTCGGCCTCGTCCTCACCGCTGCCCGGGCCTTCGCGCAGCTGCCGGTACACCTGCGCCAGCGCAGCGACGTCCTCGGCCGAGAACAGCAGCTTCAGCGCCGGCGAGACTTCGTAGCGTTCGTCCTCGCCGCGCAGGCGGGTCAGGATGTGGTTGTCCTTCATCTTCTGCACGGCATTGCCGACCCGGCGCAGGAAGCCGGCGCGGTCGGTGGACAGGTTCTTCTCGTACACCGCCAGCGCTTCGCCCAGCTGCGCGTCCTCCACCACCGCGCGCAGTCCGCGCGCATCGGCTTCGGCCAGTTGCTGGCGCAGGTACAGCAGCAGCACCGAATCGATGAAGGTCAGCGGCGAGGAGCGCAGCAGCACCGGCGCTTCCAGCTCGCCGGTGTCGGCCTGGCGGGTGAAGGCGATGCCGGCCTCGCGGTCCAGCACCAGTTCCAGGAACAGGTCGGCCAGCGCGCTGCGGATCGCCGCCTCGCTGCGCAGCAGCGCCGGCCACAGCTTGCTGTGGCGCTGCGCGTCCACGCTGGGGCCGCTGAGCAGTTGGCACAGCGCGCGCCGCGCCTCCACCGGCAGGCGCCCGCTGTCGCCGGGGAACAGGCCGGTGCCGGCGTCGGGCGCCGCGCTGTCGGCCGCGTCCGGCAGGCGTTCCTGCTCGGCATCCAACTCGTGCTCATGCCAGTTCATGGCGTTTCTCCTGGGTGAACCACACCAACGGAATGCGCGCGCGGCGCCACTGGCCGTCGCCGCCGCGCCATTGCGCGATCTCGTGCTGCCCGGCAGCGATCACGCCATGGCGGGTGCCCAGCGACAGATAACCGATCACGCTGCCCAGACCCTGGCTGGCCTCACGCTGCGTCAGCACCTGGGCGATGGACAGTTGCGGCTGCTCGGCGAGCAAGTCGAATAGATCGCGGCGCAGGCTGCGGAAGTCGATTTCCGACTGCGCCACCAGGTCGCCGACGCTGTCCAGCGAAATCGCCGCCGCCTCGTTGCGCTGGATGCCGCCCTCGACCTGTTGCTGGCGCGGGTCGTGCAGGCGCCATTGCGCCAGCGAGCGCAGCCGGCTGGTGGTCAGGTTGAGATCGCGGCCGATGCCGCGCTGCGCGGGAATGTGGTCGCGCAAGGCCAGCGCCTCGGCCTGCGCCTGCTTGAGCAGCTGGTTGAGCCGGCGCTGCTCCAGATAGCCGCGGCTCTGCACGAAACCGCGCAGGCTGCGCGCGAAATGCTGCATCACGTCGTGCACCTGGCCGCCACGCTCGAGCATGGTGCCGGTCAGCCCGCGCAGGAAGCCGCGTTCGCGCCGGTCGAGCTTGCGCGCGAAACCGCGCGCCAGCACCGTCTCCAGCGCCGCGTCGAGCTGCGCGCTCTGCTCGGCATCGTTGAGCAAGGCCCAGAACGCCTGGAAACTGCGCCCGGCATCGCTGTCGCCGATCACGTCCACGCCTTCGAACAGCTTGCCCAGGATCTCGCCGCGCTCGCCCTCGTCGTCGATGATGCGCTCGCGGAAATCGCGGTTGAGCTGCTCGAAATCGTCGCGGACGCGGCGGAAATCCTCGGTCAATTCGTCGGCCAGCGCGATCACCTGGCGCGCGCGTTCCAGCGCGCGCTTGCCGTCCAGCGCCGCCACCTTGCCCTTGGACACCCGCGCGATCTCCGCGTCGATGCGGTCGCGCTCGTCGCGCAGCGCCGACAGCCGCGCGTCCGGATTGGTCTCGGTCAGCGCCGCCAGCTGCGCCAGCTGCTGCATCACCAAGGCCAGGCGGCTCTCGGTGGCCGCGCCGCGCGCATGCTCCAGGCCGTCGGCGAAACGGATCGCCTGCGTGGCCTGGGTGGAGAGTTCGTATTCCTCCTGCTGCGCGCCTTCCGGCAGCCGCCGCTCCAGCCAGCCCTGCGCCAGCCAGTGCGCGACATAGGCTTGCGCGGTGCGCGGCAACTCGCGCGACAGCTGGTCGGCATTGAGTTCGTCGAGCATGCGCTGCAGGCGCTCGTGCAGCACCGCCGCCGGCAGCCGGCGTTCGCTGTCCAGCAGCAGCGACTGCAGCAGGCCGATCACTTCCGGCGCCTGGTCGGCGGCGAGCAGCTTCCACAGCGGCTGCTCGCGCATGGCGCGGTAGCGGGCGATGCGGGCGCGGTGTTTCATGCCGATGCTGCCGGGCGCAACGAACGTGACGAAGACGCGGAAAGGCTAGCGCGGCACCGCATGCGGCACGCTCAGCGCACGCCGCCGTCGATGAAGCGCAGGAACTCGGCGCGGGTGCGCGCGTCCTCGCGGAAGGTGCCGAGCATCTTCGAAGTGACCATGCTGACGCCGCGCTTGTGGATGCCGCGGGTGGTCATGCACTCGTGCGCGCCTTCCACCACCACGCCAACGCCCAGCGGCTGCAGCACGTCCTGGATGCACTGCGCGATCTGCGCGGTCATCTTCTCCTGCACCTGGAAGCGCCGCGCATAGGCCTCGACCACGCGTGCCAGCTTGCTGATGCCCACCACCTTGCCGCGCGGCAGATAGCCGACATGGACCTTGCCGATGATCGGCGCCATGTGGTGCTCGCAATGGCTTTCGTATTCGATGTCGCGCAGCACGATCAGTTCGTCGTAGCCGGCCACTTCCTCGAAGGTACGCAGCATGTACTCGCGCGGGTCGGCCTTGTAGCCGCTGAACCAGTCGCCATAGGCCTCGGCCACGCGCCGCGGCGTGTCCAGCAGGCCCTCGCGGTCCGGGTCCTCGCCGGCCCAGCGCAGCAAGGTGCGCACGGCGGCTTCGGCCTGGTCCTGGGTAACGGGGGAGTCGGGGGTCTTCTTGGAATCGGCCATGAGCGAAAACGCCCGTGAGGGGGGCTGCATGGTACCCGAGTCGCACGCGTGCCGCCGAAACCGGAGGCCAACGTCCCGCCGGGATCGCGGCGCTCGCCGCGGCACGGGCGCGGTGGTCGCGCCCATGCCGCCGCCGGCTTCAGCCGCGTCCGGCCGCCGCCTTCGCCGCCCGGCGCTCGCGCATCGCGCGCTCGTCGTCCAGCCAGTTCGCGCCCTTGTTGCTCAGGAAGAACATGTACACCACCAGCGACACCGCGATCACCGCCGTGGCGTACCAGACGAAGGTGGTCACGTGGCCGGTCTTCAGCGAGGCCTGGTACAGCAGCGGCGCGGTGCCGCCGAACGCCGAGTTCGCCAGCGCATAGCCCAGGCCCACGCCCAGCGCGCGGATGTGGGTGGGGAACAGTTCGGCCTTGACCACCGCGTTGATCGAGGTATAGCCGGTCAGGATCACGAAGCCGCCGGTCAGGATCGCGAACGCGGTCAGCCAATCGCTCTGCTTGGGCAGCTCCAGCACCAGGAACCAGGTGTAGAGCACGCCGCCGATGCCGAAGAACACCAGCAGCGTCTTGCGCCCGATGATGTCCGACAGCCAGCCGCCGACCGGCTGCATCAGCATCAGCACGGTCAGCGCCACCAGGTTGATGATGGTGCCGGCCATCACGTCGTCGCCGGCGAACGCGGTCTGGATCATCTTCGGCCCGGTGACCGAATAGGTGTAGAAGGCGATGGTGCCGCCCGCGGTGACCAGGAAGCACAGCAGCAGCGGGCGCCACTGGTGCACGAACAGCTCGTGCAGCGAACCGGCCGAGCGCGCCCCGCCCTTCTTGGCCTCGGCGATGGAGTCCGAACCCAACGACTCGTCCATCGTGCGGCGCAGCCAGAACACCACCAGCGCGCCGATGCCGCCCAGGCCGAACGCCAGGCGCCAGCCCCATTCTGACACCCAGCCCTTGTCGGCGAAATGCAGCATCAGCAGCAGCGTGGTCTGCGCCAGCACATGGCCGCCGACCAGGGTCACGTAGTGAAACGAGGACAGGAAGCCGCGCCGGCCCGGGATCGCCGCCTCGGACATGTAGGTGGCACTGGTGCCGTACTCGCCGCCGGTGGCGAAGCCCTGCAGCAGCCGCGCCAGCAGCAGCACGATCGGCGCGGCGATGCCGATCGTGGCCACCGTCGGCGTGACCGCGATCGCGAACGAACACAGCGCCATCAGCGACACCGAGATGGTCAGCGCCAGGCGGCGGCCGTAGCGGTCGGCGAAGCGGCCGAAGTACCACGCGCCGATCGGCCGCATCAGGAAGGTCATCGCGAAGATCGCCCACACGAACATCGTGGCGTTCTTGTCTTCCTTGGAGAAGAACTGCGATTCGAAATAGGTGGCGAACACCGAATAGACGTAGACGTCGTACCACTCGACCAGGTTGCCGGCCGAGCCCTTGAGCGTATTGGACACCGAGCGGCGAAGGCTGCCGGGCGCGGCGCCGGAAGCGGCGGCGGTCGAAGATGCGGGTGTGCTCATGCGATGAGACCCTTCAGCTGGACATCGCCGGAGTATAGGTGGCGATGTGCGAGGGCGCTGTCGCGAACGGCCTCAGCCAACCCGAGCGGCACGCGCGCGCGGCGCGTTGCCACCGTGCATCATTCCACCGCCTGCGGCGCGCCGAGCGACTTGCTGTACATGCCCGAGCGATCGAAGCAGCAGGCGCGGCGCTTGCCCGAGGCGAGCATGTCGCAGGCGCTGGCGATGCGCTTGACCCGCGTCTCGGCCTTCTTGCCCGAGACGATCCAGAAGATCCAGTCGCGCCGCGCCAGCGCGGTGATGTCGTCCCAGGTCGCACGCGCAGCCGGCTCCGCGGCGAGCGCGGCGGCCAGGTCCGGCGGCACCGCCGGTTCCGGCTCCACCGCCACCGGCGCGATCTCCAGCGCCACCGTCTCGCCCACGGTGACCCCGGCCGCCGCCCGCAGCGCTTCTTCGACCTTCAGCCAATGGCTGCCCTGCCCATCCGGCTCCAGCGTGGCCTGGAACGGCTGCCCGGCGAGCGTGCCGTCCACGCTGACCATGCTGCGCGTCGGCAGCCTGGCGCTGGCTTCGACGGGCAGGACCAGGAAGGTCCAGGCCGCATCCTTCGGCGCGGCCGGCCGCAGCAGCCTCGCCTTGAAGCGAATGGTGGCGTTGCCCTTGGACATGGCGCGGAAGATAGCACTGCGTGCCGGCGGGTGATCTGGCAGCGGCCGGGAGCCCGCAGCCCCACGCTGGAGCGCCTCATGGCGCTGGCCGCGGACCGCCGTGCGGTGTTGCGGACGCCGCCCACGCCGACCACGTGCAGGCGTGGCCTGGCCGGATCGCCATGTCCCGCCAACAGCAACAGACCCTAAGCGTGCTGCGGCCCGACAAATGAACGGAGCCTCGCACGCGTTACGATGGCGCCCCCACGGCCGCACCCTGCAGACCCCCCATGAAGGCCCGCACTCCCGACGCAGCCGCGGCGGCATGAGCAACGCGTCGCATCGCGCGGACCCCCGGGCCAAATCCTGGGTCGAACGCCTGGACCCCTGGATTGCCGCCATCGTCAGCGCAGTGCTGCATCTGCTGATGTTGCTGCTGTTGCTGCTGGCCGACCCGCCCACCATGAGCACGCCGCAAGGCGCGGCCAGTGGTGGCCGGACCAAGGTGGACTTCATCGGCGCCACGCGCCAGCCGGTGCATCCAGCCAAGACGCCGCCCTCGCCCACCCCCGCGCAAAAGCCGGTCGCGGCCAAGAAACGGCGCGCCACCTCGCCGGTGCAGTCCACGCTGGTCGCGCAGTCCGACCACCCGGTGCCGCCGCCCGATCCGGCAGCCACCGCCAGCACGCCGGCACCGCCCGCGCCCACGCCGGCCGAGCAACCGGCGCCCCCGCAGCCGGACCCCGCCACCCAGCAGCAGGCCCAGGCCCCCGCCAGCGCACCCGAACCGACCCAGCGCCGCGAGACCTGGACCGGGCGGCCGCCGGGCGCGATCGACCAGGATCTGGGCCCCAACGAAGCGGGGCTGGTGCGCGACGGCGGCGGTCGTGGCGGGCGCCGCGGCGACCCCAGCGACGCCGGCCCCAGCATGGAACTGGGCGGCTACCTGGTCTATTACGACCTGCGCAGCGAAACCCTGCTGCGCGCCTGGATGGACCAGGGCATGAAGGAATTCTTCATCCTGCTGCCCGGTACCCAGTACCGCATGGCCTGCCCGCTGGAGATCGCGATGAAGCGCGGCTCCGGCAAATGCCGCGCGCTGCCGCCGGACTCCCCGGAACTGAAAGCCATCGGCGACGCCCGCGACGTCATCACCATGCTGCAGGTCTACAAGCAGGGCGAACTGGTCTGGCGCGGGCCGGGGCCGTACAAATAGTCCACCTCCCCTCGGGCGAGGGCTGGGACAAGAGTCCGCGCGATCGACCAAAGCCCCTCTCCCCCCGGGAGAGGGGTTGGGGTGAGAGTCCGGCGCGAAAGCGTCTCGCTGAGTTCGGGCGCGCGAGGCTTCGCCCGTACCCTCATCCGCCCCTGCGTGGCACCTTCTCCCGACGGGAGAAGGAACAGCCGCTAGCCCCTCTCCCCTCGGGAGAAATGTTCGCTCACCTTCCGCAGCGATGCCGACACGTGAGTGCGCGCCATGCAATGTGCAAGAACGCATCGCCGCACTCCCCGCGCGCCTACCGCCACTGTGCAATCACCTGGCCACCGCCATCGATCGACACACCCAACGTGAATAGAAGCGTGCACAACCTCACGCGCCATCACGCTTCATTTGCAATTGCCCATTGGCCTTGTTGATAGAGTCGCCGCGCGTCCTCGGCGGCAGCCCACTTGTGCCACGTGGCCGACCGCGACGCTTGGAGCAATTCAATCAATAGGAGGTGTCACGTGCACTGGAAGTCCACTGTCGCAATGCTCGCCCTGTCCGCCGCCGCCCTGCCGGCCTTCGCCCAGCCCGACCGGCAAGTGGTCGAGGACATGCTGCTCCGCTCGGCCAATGTCTGCCCCGGCCACAGCACCGACCGCACCGCGCCCACCGTGAAAGCCGTGCCCGTCGGCGCGTTGCGCGTGATGCTCGACCGCGGCCTGGTCATGTGCCCCGACCGCCGCCTGGATGCCGAAGCGCCGGCCGTGTTCTACGGCAGGCTCGGCGTGTTCGCCTGGAATCCCGAGGTGAAGGCCGGCTCCACGGTGATCGTCAAGCAGATCGGCGCCATGACCCGCAACGAGGAATACCCCGCCGAGACCCTGGTGTGGGACGCCAACGGCAACGCACTCAAGCAGCAGACCGTGCCCATGTTCGAACCGAAGCCCGGTGCTGCGGTGCTGTACAAGGTGCGCTAATCCGCTTCGTCCTGCCTGCGCAGCCGCGCAGGCAGCTACATCCGGCCGGCATGCCCTGATGGGTAGCCGGCTTTTTTGTCTTCTACGCCGCGCGCACTGCTGGACGCATACGCGAGCGCGGCATGCGCCATGACCTACGGCGAAACCAGGCGGCCACCCGACGCCGCGGCCTCGCCGCTTCGCGCCACCCAATCGATGTGATCGCCCATACCCGACATGCACTGCATGCCGGATTATCTTTCAATGCGCGGCGATCACCTTTAATGCGAGATAATCGAATACTGAAAGATCCATTTTCGAATGACGCGCGGCGCCATCTAATTTTTCGCTATCGGCGAAACAGGCATAAATCCATCGAAAGCATGTGGATTTCAGGCGAATTTCTGCACCGGCGTGCCGCTCCGCACGCTGCCACACAGACGCGCTACAGGATTTATTTTCGCTGCGTGTCTCGATATTCGCCCGATTGCCGCGCGAATCCATACTGCAGATAAACATTGCCGCGAATTGTCAGAAGAACAGTCGAAGCACCGTAGTAGGGTTGCCCCCCACCCCACCCTCCCGTGCCACCGGGATTTACTTGCGAGGACGTTTTTCATGGCCACACTGCGGAATCGGCTGGCGCTGCGCGTCCTGTCCACCATCGGCGTTGCGGGCGCGCTGCTGCCCCTGGCCGCGTCGGCCGCACCGGCGCGCGGCACGCTGCTCAAGAGCAATGTGCTGACCAGCTACACCCACCAGGCGATCGGCACCCTGCTGGCCAACGACCAGTCCACCGACCAGGCCAAGTGCGATGTGCGCGTCGCCGAGTTCACCTACGCCACCATCGGCGTCGACGGCGAGCCCGCCACCGCCTCCGCAGCGCTGCTGGTGCCGGGCGGCAGCCAATGCACCGGGCCGTTCCCGCTGGTGAGCTACAGCCAGGGGACCGAGTCGCTGCGCCGCGCCGAGCAGGCCAAGGAAATCCGCGACGCCAAGGGCGACGACACCATGGTCACCCACCTCGCCACCCAGGGCTACGTGGTGGTCAGCAGCGACTACCTCGGCATCGGCCAGTCCAACTATCCGTTCCATCCCTACCTGCACGCCGCGTCCGAGGCCAGCGCCAGCATCGACGCCCTGCGTGCCGCGCGCCAGGTGCTGCAGCGGCTCAACACCCCCCTGTCGGGCAAGGTCATGCTGACCGGCTACTCGCAGGGCGGGCATGCCGCCATGGCCACCCAGCGCGAGATCGAAGCGCACCTGTCCAACGAATTCCACCTGGTCGCCAGCGCGCCGATCTCCGGCCCGTACGCGCTCAGCCAGACCTTCCGCGACGGCTGGAGCGGCCACAGCGTCGTGGGCGAGAACACCTTCGGCATCGTGCTGGCCAGCTACGCCATCGTCGGCATGCAGCACACCTACCACAACCTCTACCTCGACCCGGCGCAGGTGTTCCAGGATCCGTGGGCCAAACAGGTCGAAGCGCTGTTCCCCGGCACGCACAGCCTGACCGACCTGGTGCTCGGCGACACCCTGCCCGGCGTCGACAAGATCCGCCAGTACTTCCAGCCCGGCTTCTACAAGGACTTCGCCAGCAACGCCAACGACCCGTTCCTGCGCGACCTGGAGCGCAACGACCTGCTCGACTGGGCGCCGCGCACCCCGACCCTGCTGTGCGGCTCGGACAACGACGCCACCGTGCCGCTGAAGAACGCCACCACCGCCGTCGCCGCGTTCAAGGCCCGCGGCAGCAACCAGGCGTCCGTGCTCGACCTGGGCAGCGGCAAGCCCAGCGACAACAGCGCCTTCGAGCACCTGCTGACCAAGGAAGCCTGCACCGTCGCCGTGCGCCAGCAGTTGTTCGACAAGCGCCGCTGAGTTCGCCGCAGAGGATCGCAGGAGCAGCCTCCTCCCCCATGCCCTTGCGATCGCCAGCGAGCGAACGCTGCCGCGCCTGACCATCGGCGCGGCAGCGTCAGGGGCAATGGCCGCGCGGAATGCGCCGATCGCGCATCGCGACTAGCGGGTGTGGCCGAACCAGCATGTCGCGAAAGCGGACCAACAAGGCGCGGACCTTCCGCGCAAGCGCGACGCAGCACCGCACTCCCGGCACGCGCTCCTCGATCAACCTGCATCGCCCCCGATGCGGGCAGCTCCCGCAACTGGCGCTGCCTGCATACCACCGCGCAGCGCATGCACCACCGCACGACCAACCGCATACAACAGCAACGGCACCATCCAACTGGCCCACAGCAACAGCGCGATCAGGCCAGGCGATGGCGTCATGCCCAACCCGATCGCCGTGGGAAGCGCCAGCCGGAACAGCACAGGGGCCAGCGTCGCCAGATAGGCGCGCACCATCCAGCGCTGGTGGCGCAGCACCTGGCCGCGCAAGATCGCCAGCAACCCCATCGACGCGGTGACCAGCCACACCAGCGCCGTCACGGAAAACGCCAGCCGGATCGACAGCGGCGCCGGCGACGTGGCGATCAAGCCGACCGCCCCGACCATCGCCACCGCCATACCGGCGAAGTAGACCCGCCCCACCCAGCGGTGCAGCCGCGGCCACCGCCGCCAACGCTGCGTCGCGAACTGCAGCGCGCCGAGCAACAGGCCGACCGCGCCGCCACCCAGGTGGCACCACAGCCAGCCGCGGCGGGTCAGGAACATGGCGTAGGCCGGCGACTGCAGCGATGCGTACTTCTCGTACACCGAGTGCACGAACTCCCCGGCGAACACCGCCAAGGCCAGCCACAACAGCCACCAGGCCAGGCGCACGCCTGGCTTGGTGCGCGGCGCCACCACGCGACGCTCCACTGGCACTGACTCAATGCCCATGCCTGCCCCTTCGCACTGCCGAACCCTCGGCAGCGGCACGCTAGCACGGCGGCGCTCACCCGGCAGCCGCAGCGCCAGACCATCATCGGACCGACCCCACGCACAGCGGAGCACACCGCAGCGGCCGGCCGGGCCGGTGTTCAACCGTCCATGCGCACGCCTGCGCATGGACGCACGCGCGTCACTCCTCCCCGGCTATGCGCACCACCAACGCGCCATCGCGCACCTCGATCCGCAAGGTGCTACCGATGGCAAAGCCCAACTGTTCCAGCCAGCGCCCACGCAGGCGCAGCGACGGCACCACCTGGTTGCTGGCCGGGTAATAGCCGTAGCCCATCTTGCAGCGCTGCGGCGGGCGCGGGCGGCGGGGTGCGCGCGGCGTGCGGGCCTCCTCGGCGGCAAGTTCGGCGGCGATCTGCTCGGGCGTCAGCATCGGCGTGAGCGTCGGCTCGACGATGGTCCAGTCGCGGCATTGCGCTGTATGGCGCGGCGCACGCTTGCGCGAGGCGGCGGCGGTAGGGGAAGGCGGCTTACGCATGGCGAGGCTCCCCGTGCGACACCGGCGCCAGGCCATCGCCGCCCAGCCGCTGTGCGTGGATCTCGTCCACGATCCCGCGCACCGCGCGGGCGGCAGTGAAGATGCTCTCGCCCAGGATCGACACGCTCTTGTCGTCCAGCGGCGCCCCGCTACACACCGCCACCATGTCGCTCTGCGCGGTGATGGTGCGCAACAGCGCGTGGAACTGATCGAGTTGCTGCAGGGTGACGCCGAAGGTGAAGTGTTCTTCCTGCGTGGGCAGCGTGGCCGCTGGGGCCGTTTGCGGCAGTGCGGCGGTGGTGCGGGCTTTCGAAGTCGTCATGGCATCCGTCCTCGACGTGGGCGGACGGCTTGTCCGCAGCTTCATAATATCCCTTTTTCGGATATTTGAAAAGGGGATATAGCTTTGCTGCGGGCCTCCGAGCTTGCAGACATGCCGACCAAGTCGATCCACAAGAAGGACTACACAATTCTGCTGCGGCAGCTACGCGAGCTTCGTCTCGCTGCTGGGCTAACCCAAGCCGGCCTGAGTGCGGCTTTAGGACGCCCGCAATCCTATGTCAGTGACGTCGAGCGAGGAGAGCGCCGAATGGATCTTCTGCAGCTTCGGGATTTCTGCAATGCCTGCGGGTCTACGCTCACTACGTTCGTCGCTGAGTTTGAGCGGGAACTAAAGTGACGACCAGAGCGCGCATATTTATCGCAACGGATTCGCTGCTTCAGTTCTTCTGCAGCACGTGTTCGCTTCCGACCACAAGCGAACACGACCCATCCACTTCCGCCAACCCTGCTTCCAGAGCGCTACCCAAGGCGAGATCATCCACTCCTCAGGTTACAGCCCTTACCTGACACGGTCTGCGAGGGCAGTGAGCTGATCCACTATGGCGAGCACAGAAACTTGAGCAATCGTCCGTGGTGTATCGAGCTTTAGCTCTGCCTCCAGTGCCAACGCCAAAGCATCGTAGAACGGTGCTTCGGACTGGAGATATGATTTGACATTGGATACTCGATAGGCCTTACGGATGGCCTTGGAGAGCCGGTCAGTGGTCATCGGAGCCCCAGCAATCAGCTCGATAGCATACGCATTCGGGTCCAAGCCTGTGAACATCCCTTCGGATTCGATCAGGCCTGGCACCTCTTTTGATGGATCGGCTAGCTGAGCGAGCAGCTCCCGCTTTCGATCATCAACGCTCTGCGCCTCGATTCGGTCAGCAAGGGTCCTGATTACATCCCAAACGGGCAAGCCGCTCGCACCTTGATGCTCCAATAGGAAATCCAAACCGGCCTCATCACAAGTGATTCGAGAGGCATCGTAGTTCGAGAAGGCCGCATGCATCTGCCGATCGAAATCTTCCTCCGTCTCTGCAATAAAGCCCAGTTCACGAAAGTGCCTGAGAGTACGGTAAAGTTCGAACAGCTCGACCAAGTCGCCGTCCATTCCACGTTGAATAAGAGCTCTCGCCTCTACAATTGCCGACTGAAGCTCCACATCTGACATCTGGCTATAACCATTTAAGGTCGCTTGTAGCGCGCGTGCCTGTGAGCTGGATTCCACGGCGTGAAGAGCAAAGTCCTCAGCAATCATTGCAACGTCCGCCTCACCACCACCAATCAGCGCCGCGAATGCTGGCGACTTCGGCCACGTTGCCCCCTCTCCTTCTAACCCGCTGTCCTGTAGCAAGAGCGCGGCGCGTGTCACGATGTCATCGGCCGCGTCTGATGCGTTGTTTCGATTCATATTCATCTGAATCGCCACATCCATACCACCGATGCGGAAGACATTGGCAGCGACTTCAAGCTCGGCGGCGTCACGGCTTGCAGAGAAGGTCCAGAAGCACACGGCACTCAGAAGTGGGCGGATATCGCTCTGCTCCACAGGACGGATCTCCGTAATCATCGATGCGGCTTCAATGATGAAGTACCGCACCGTTCGTAGGTTTGACGCGCCACAGAGGCTTAGCAATATCTCGATGTAGTCGATATGCCGCATCAGCAAATCGCGCGTCACTTGGTCCGCCAGTCCCCTGACCACTTCCGCACTGAAAGAAACGAAGTTTGGAGTGACAGCAACCGTGCGACCAATTATTCTTTCTTTGGATACTCTAAAATCCTTCCCGAATTTCTCTACCGCCCTCTTTTCATCGGCTAATAGAACGCAATGTATCCGCGCTCTATCAAGCAAGTTAATGATGAATCCAAAAAGTACTGGGAAATCTCCTGCAAACCTCTCCACGTCATCGAGGCAGACTACGGTTTTTCCCGAAGAGAAATCGGACTTCAGTTTGATGTCATCCGGCTCAATCTTCACCGCTCGCAGCAATGCCCGACCGATAACGGTGACAGCTTCCCTCATTGCTTCATTTCCCAGGCCACTCAAAGAGGCTTGGAGAAGCGCTGACTCGAGTTGCTCTTGTGATTTGAGCCCTGCAACAGACAAGGTTATCGGCTCTCGACCGATCTCCTCTAATGTTTGCGAGAACTGCTCCCATTGATACGACTTGCCGCTACCCCAAGGGCCGTTTAGCAGAATTGCGTGGCCAGACGGCGGAGCAATTAGATATCTTTTTATGGGTTCCATACGCCTTCTATCCAATGCTGAGTGACAGGCTCAAATCCTATTCCATTAGCCATGGATAAGACATCGCCTCGATCCATGAGACCAGAAGAAATACCTGTTTGAGGAACATATTTCCTCTGGCCCGTATATCCTTCGGACGGTGGACTAGACCGTTACCTTGAAGCCCTCATGTCTCGATTCGTAGACGGGGCCAGTACAAAGCGGACAACCGCTGATTCTGGCGCTATGGTTGGTTCTGGGACGGGGGTCGCATGGGACGTAAACGGGGAAATACCGGTTTTGATGCGCTGGCTGCGTTGCCGTGGCCGCTTGGGCTAGCGGTGGGCATCGCCGGCTTTCTTGCCGTGCGCTATGGACTCGCGTTGTGGCTCTCCCAGCACGGCGGCATGTTGGCGCAAGGCATCGCGCAGCACTCGGACAGCACGCTCGCACCGCTTGCGTGGATCGTGCTGATCGTCTGTTGGATCGCTGCGCTCTTCTCCTTCCTCGGCGCACGCCATCGCGGCCGCCTACTGGATACCCGTACTACCCTGGAAAGCATTGCCGCCGGCGGTTGGCGCCAATTCGAATTGCTGGTCGGCGAAGCCTTCCGCCGCCATGGCTACAGCGTGGAAGAAACCGGTTTGGGTGGCGCTGACGGCGGCATCGACCTGATCCTGCACAAGGACGGCCGCCGCACGCTGGTGCAGTGCAAGCAATGGAAACGGCAGCAGGTCGGCGTCAGCGTCGTGCGCGAGATGTATGGGCTGCTGGCGCATCACCAGGCACACGCGGTGAAGATTGTTTGCATCGGCAGCTATACGAAAGATGCGGCACGGTTTGCACAGGGAAAACCAATAGAGCTGATCGGTGCCGAGCGCTTGCTAGAGATGATCCAGGCGACACAACGCGGCGGTGCGGCTGGGGCATCTCTCAATTCCCGGATCAAGCCAGCACTTGTCCCAAGGATCGACGTGCCACTCAATCGCCCACGTGCCGACAGTGTGGGAGCACATTGGTGCAGCGGACCAACAGGCTCACACGTGAAGTCTTCTTTGGCTGCAGTCAGTTCCCGGGATGCCGAGGAACCGGGTAGGTGAATGTAAATTCATACTTATTTCGCCATGCGTTATGGCTGGGACGATAACTTTTCGAAATATTCTTGGCCACAAATGAGCTAAAGCTCTTTTCAGTCCAGAACGGACCAATATAAAATTATTTTATATTACAGGAATCGACAATGGCAGGGGTATCTCATAAACAACAACTCGATGTCATCGATGGAACACCAGAAAAGCGACTTTTTTTATCAATTATCAGCGACTACGATCTTCTGACAGGAATATGCGAACTTATTGATAACGCCATTGACTTATGGATCGATAACGGATGCAAAACACAACTCAACATTAAAGTGATTTTAAATGATTCACGTCAGATTATTCGAGTTATAGATGATGCTGGAGGTGTACAAGAAAGTCAGCTGAGGCTGCTAATAGCCCCAGGCGCCTCACGAAATAAATCTTCAAAAAATATAATTGGCACCTTTGGCGTCGGCGGCAAGCGTGCGGGGGTCGCTTTGGGGGAATTAGTTGAAATCCAAACTCGCCATAAGAAAGGCAAGAGCCTTCAGCTCGATATTACACGGGAATGGTTAGCAAATGATGATTGGTCTCTTGCTGCTTATGAAATTCCTGATATCACTCCAAATACTACGAGCGTGACGATATCTCAGCTTCGCCAACAGATGAGCGATACTGATATCAGCAAACTACATAATTATCTACGGGCTACATATGGATGGTTCATCCAAAACGGATGCTCTATAGAACTAAATGAAGATCAAATTCATCCGATTACCTTTGACTGTTGGGCATTCCCTCCAGAGTTCGGCCCTCGTCGAACAACATTTAACGTCCATCCTGTCGAAAATAAAAAGCTAGCCGTTAAAATAGAGGCGGGCTTAATTCATGACCGAGATCCAGAGACCGAAAATTACGGGGTTTATTTTTACTGCAACAATAGACTTATAGTTAAGGACTTAAAAACCCGCGATGTGGGTTACTTTGTTTCTGGTGAAGCTGGCGTACCTCACCCTGACGCGTCCCTTTGTCGAGTTATCGTTAATATTCATGGCCCTGCAGAACTTATGCCATGGACTAGCAGTAAAAGCGGAATAAACTATAGCCATGAAACATTCATACAATTACGCCCCACCTTAATCAACCTAGTTAGCTATTACTCTTCGCTCTCACGCCGCCTTAAAAAACAATGGGAAGAAGAAGTTTACGCATATCGAACTGGATCAGTACAAGATGTACAGCCTGAGGATGTAGCTACAAAACGACGCATGGTGCTTCCTGACTTGCCACGCATTCGTAAAATGCCTCGAATCCAAGAGCTTAAGGAGCGCAACCATCGCAAAATAAATGCACAGCCTTGGACGATAGGCTTGATAGAAGCAATGGGGATGGTCGATCTAATATCTCGCCAAAAGATAGATACACGCAACCGTATTGCCCTAATTCTTCTTGATAGCAACTTTGAAATTGCGATCAAAGAATTTATCGTATCACGACAAGATCTTTTCCCAGTCAACAAATATAAGAATAGCAACATTGCCACTTTATTTGAACAAGGACGCAAGGCGGTGGTAAAAGAGGTGCAGTCGCACATTTCACTAGAGCCCACCTTAATAGCAAAAATTGATCATTACTACTCCTTGAGAAACTCACTGATCCATGAGCGAGCTACTCAACAGATCACCGATACACAAATAAATGATTATCGTAAAGTTGTAGAGAAAGTTCTTAATTTACTATTTGGACTGAGGTTTCCAAGCTAGATACCGAAAAACGGGGTCAGGTTCACTTCCTACTGGAAACCGGGGTCAGTGTGCACTCCTCCCCGGCCACCATCACCTGACGGCGTGGATGTCAGCTCCAGCCCACCGACCGGGTTGCCCGATTGACGAGTCGCCGGAACGCACCACAGAATCCGCTCCCGCCCCACAGTGGGTTCTCTTCGCCGTTGCGCCTCATGCAGCACGCTCCCCCCGGGTACGACTGTCCGTTCTGCGGTATCGCCGCCACGCTGCCCTCGCCTGCACCGGAATCGGCCGTTGTCCTGGTGGATGCCAACGTTTACGCCTTGGTGCCGACGCACCACTACGGCGGCATCCACGGCAACTGCCTGGTGATCCCGCGTGGCCACTACGAGAACGTATTGGACATGCCGGACGAGCTGGGCCGCGAGGTCTTTCGCGCCACGCGGCGCCTGGCGCACGCGATGCTGGCGGCCTTCGGCTGCGAAGGCATCTCCACGCGCCAACACAACGGGCCGGCCGGCAATCAGGATGTGTGGCACTACCACCTGCACGTGTTCCCGCGCTACGCGAACGACGGGCTGTATGGGGGGCAGAAAGTGCGCTACGCCAACGAGGAGCGCATTGCGCTGGCCGCCCGTCTTCGGGCTGCGCTGCCGTAAGCGTGCTCTCCTGGAACTGCCTGCATCCCCTGCCTGGCTGTGGCCCCGTGCATAGCTCTGAGACGCAAGCACCGGGCAAGGCCCAGCGGAACCCTTGGCGGGGCTGCCCTTTCGGCACGATGGGTGCCTGACGCCCCCCCTGCACTCTTGACTTTCCATACAGCCGCAACGCCTCATCCTTGCCGCGATTTCAACACCGGAGCGCTGTAAATGACGAAGTGGATGGGTGCCGCGCTGGCCGCGGCGATGCTGCTGGCCGGCTGCGCCAAGGTGGAGGGCGAAAAGTTCGTCGGCCACTGGGTCAACGTGCAGTCGCAGGACGACGTGATGGACATCGAACGCAATGGCGAGTCCTTCATGGTGCGCAACACCACGCCGCGGTTCTTCAGCCGCAAGCCCAAGACCGAGAGCTACCCGGCCATCTACAAGGACGACGTGCTGCAGGTCTCCAACGACGGCGAAACGGTGAACTTCGCCATCGACCAGGCCAATGGCCACCTGCGCACCGGCAGCGACGAGTACCAGCGCGTTCCGGCCAAGTGAGCGCGTCGCCCGGGCGCTAGGCCTGGAAGGAACGCCGCGCCGCTGCCTCTCGGGCCGGCGCGGCGTCTCCACGCGTGGCGATGGAGCGCCGTGCAACGGGCCTGCCTCGGGTAACGCAGCTAGCTGCGCCGGGGCTCCATTTCTACCCTCCCCGTTCTTCGCTAAAGTAGGCCTGTCCCTGTAACGGAGCACACCCATGCCCAACAGCATGAAAACCGAAGCCGAACAGCTAGTGCGTAGCCTGCCAGAACAGGCCAGTTGGGACGACCTGATGTACGAAATCTACGTTCGCCAGAAGATCGAACAAGGCTTGCGTGCAGCCGAAGAAGGTCGTGTAGTACCGCATGATGAAGTCAGAAGGCGCTTCGCTCTCGACCGATGAACATCGTCTGGACCGAGCCTGCGGTCGATTCCCTGCAAGCCATCCGCGACTATGTCGCCCACGACAGCGTTTTCTACGCCGCCCTCTTCGTCAATCGCCTCATCGACGCAGCGGAGTCGCTGCAGGCGTTCCCCGAGCGCGGCCGAGAAGTGCCTGAGGCCGGCAATCCTGCAGTACGCGAGTTGCTTTTCCAGAGTTACCACATCATCTATCGCTCGCACGGGGCAGTTGTCGAAATTCTCGCCATCGTGCATGGCGCGCGCGACCTGTCGCTGATGCCCCGCCCGCCGTGGGAAGCCGGCTGATCTGTGCCATGAGAGTGGCCCAGGACTCTTGCGGCACGCGGATCAGATCGACGTTGCGGCTCGCCCGAATAGGTTAGAACAATGCGCGTTGGACAGGGAACGGCTGGCCTTCTGTTTGAAGTATTGACGACGGCGGTGCAGAAACCTGTTCCACCCCACCCAAGCGCCACGCCAACCCTGAGATCCGCGCGGCATGCCGTGCAAGCGCGCCACGCAGCACGGCTTCGCTGGCGGCCAGATGCAGGCTCTGCCGCGCGCGGGTGATGCCGGTGTAGACCAGCTCGCGGCTGAGCACGCGAGCGTCGCGGGTGGGCAGTTGCAGCCAGACTTCGTCGAACTCGCTGCCTTGCGCCTTGTGCACGGTCATGGCGAAGGCACTTTCGTGCGCGGGCAACGCGGCGGGGTGGAAGCCGCGGACCTGGCCGTCGCCCTCGCCTTCGAACCAGGCCACCAGGGCACCTTGCGCATCCCGCAAGCAGATGCCGACGTCGCCGTTGAACAGGCCGTGGCGGTAGCTGTTTTCGGTGATCAGCAGCAGGCGGCCGTGGAACCAGGGCGAGGCGGCGCCCAGGCGGCGCGCGCCGGCGCCGCTGTCGGCCAGCAGTTGTTCGATGCGGGCGTTGAGGCCGCGTGCGCCTTGCGCGCCGGCGCGTACGGCGGTGAGCAGGCGCAGGCGGGCGGCGTCGCGCAGGGCGGCCGCGGGATCTTCGGCGTCGGCCAGGGCGCGCCAGTGCGCGAGCAGGGCGTCGCGGCGGGTGGCGAGCGGGTCCTCGCTGTCTTCGTGGAAGTGCACGCCAGCCAGCTCGCCGCTGTGCAACAGGGCCAACGCGGTGTCGGCATCGCCGGCGCGCACGGCGTCGGCCAGCGGCGCCAGTGCGAAGCCCTGCGCCTGGCGGTAGCCGCGCAGCAGGTGCACGCGGTGGCCGGCGAGGCCGCCGACGTGGGTGGCGCTGTGGGTGTGGCCGAGCAGCGGCTGCAGTGCTTGCGCATCGTCCGGCTGCAGGGCGTCGCCGGGGCCGGCGGCCTGCAGGATCGCGGCGAGCACGTCGCCGGCTTCGACCGAAGGCAGTTGGTCGGCGTCGCCGAGCAGGATCAGTTGGGTGCCGTCGGCGACCGCTTCGACCAGTTTGCACATCAGCGGCAGGTCGACCATCGAAGCTTCGTCGACCACGATCAGGTCGAACGGCAGCGGGTTGTCGGCGTCATGGCGGAAACGCGGCAGGTCGGGGATGACGCCGAGCAGGCGGTGCAGGGTGCTGGCGCCTGTGGGTAGCGCGGCGGCCAGGGCTGGGTCGATGCCGTTGTCGAGCGCGCGTGTCACCGCCGCGCGCAGGCTCTCGGCCATGCGTTCGGCGGCGCGACCGGTGGGGGCGGCCAGGGCGATGCGCGGGGCGGCGGCGCCCGTGGCCTGCGCCTGCGCGATGCGCAGCAGCAGCAGGCGGGCGATGGTGGTGGTCTTGCCGGTGCCGGGACCGCCGGTGACCAGCAGCAGGGCGCGGCGCAGGGCGAGTGCGGCGGCTTGGGCTTGGTGGTCGGTGGGGTGGTCGGCGGCGGACGTACCCTCACCCGCCCTTCGGGCACCCTCTTCCGATGGGAGAGGGGACGCGGCTGCGTTTGGAAACAGCTGCGCGAATAGCGGAGCGAGCGTAGCGACGTCGAAGACCGGTAGCGATTGCGCGGCAAGGCGGCGCAGGCCTTGCGCCAGGCGGCGCTCGTATTCGCGGTAGCGACGCAGGTAGAGCAGGCCGTGTTCCAGCACCAGCGGGCAATCGGCGGCCGCCGGTTCTTCGGGCGCGGGCTGGGCGATCCAGCGCGAGGCGGCCAGGGCGCGTTGCCAGTCGGTGGGGTCCGGGAGTTGTGGCGGTGGGCCGTCGCGTGGATCCAGCAGGACGTTGGCGCGAGCGGGATCCAGGCCGGCGTGGCCGCTGGCGACGGCGAGCGAGGCCAGGGCGGCGGCGGACAGGACCAGGTCGGGCGTGTCCGGGCCCAGACGGCTCAGGGTTTGGGCAAGGGCGTGGTCGAGCGTGCGCAGGGTGCCGCTGCGGTGGAGGGCGGCCAGGAGGTTGGGTTGGTTCACCGGGTGGGGGCTCCGTGGGCGGACGTACCCTCAACCCAACCCTTCTCTCCCACGGGGACTTCCTGCGGTCGCCGAGGGGAGAGGGGCTTGAGTGGGGCGCCGGCGGACAGGGCGTCGACGGCTTCGACCAGCGCGGGGTCGAAGGCGTCGTCCAGGGTGCGTAGCGCGCCGCTGCGGTGGAGGGCGGCTAGGAGGTTGGGCTGGTTCACGGGGTGGGGGCTCCGTGAGTGGACGTACCCTCACCCCAACCCCTCTCCCGATGGGAGAGGGGCTGAAGCGGGGCACCGGCGAAAAGGGCGTCGACGGACTCGACCAGATCGGGGTCGAAGCGCCAGGCGTGGACGCCGGGCGAGGGGTCGCGGGTGGCGTCGAGGCCACGGCAGAACAGGTAACGCACGCCGCCGAAGTCGCGGGCGTAGTCGTAGTTTTCGCCCAGGCGGAAACGCAGCCAGCGGTGCAGCGCGACGGTATAGATCAGCGCCTGCAGTTCGTATTCGCTGTGCGCCATCGCCCGCACCAGCGCGTCGGGGTCGTAGCTGGGCAGGCGGTTGGATTTGTAGTCGAGCACGTACCAGCGCCCGTCGTGCTGGTAGGTGAGATCGATCAGGCCGGTCATCAGCCCTTCCAGGCGCTGGCGCGCGCCGAAGGCCTGGCGTTCGCCGACCACGCCGAAACGGTGCAGCAGGGCCAGCAGCGCATCGACGCGGGTGGGCCGCATGGCGAAGTGGAATTCCATTTCGTTGCGGCGCTGCGGTTCGGGTACCGCGGCCAGGCGGGTGCCTTCGGGCAGGGCGACGGTGAGGGTGTGGCCGACCAGGGCGGTGAGCATGGCGGCGCCGTCCTCCAGTTCGTCCTGGGCGTAGCCGCCGCGTTGCAGGGCTTCGATGATCGCCGCGGTCTGCCCGTCGGGTGTCGGTTGGCCGGGGATCCAATCGCGCCAGGCGGCGAAGTCGCAGCGTTCGAACACGTCGTGCATGGCCACGCCGAAGCGGTTGCCGGTGAAGCGGCGGTCGAAGGCTTCCACGTCCAGCGTCGTCGCCACCGCCTCACTGGTGGACGGTTCGTCGCTGCCGCCGCTGCCGACCACGGTGGCGCTGGCCATCGGGTCGGTAGCGGCGCCGGCATCGGCGTTGGCCAGCTGGGTGAAGCTGTACACCCACCACTCCGGCACGACATGCCGCTGCGGCACCCGCGCCGGCGGCACCTGGATCTCGTCGGCCAACGGCAGGCGCGGCAGGCTGGCTGGCGGCGGCGTGGTATCGATGGCGATCGCGCCCTCGCCTGCGGCCGCCTGCAATGCATCCGGGTCGCGGACCATCGCCGCCAGCGCGGTGCGCTCGTGCTGGTGGAACGGGCCGGTGGCGATCCACAGCGCGTGCTCGGCGCGGGTCAGGCCGACGTAGAGCAGGCGCGCGTCCTCGGCGCGCTGTTCCTGTTTCCATGCCGCCTCGGCGGCGCTCCAGGCCGGGTCGTCCTTGCCTGTGTTCCAGTGTAGCTGGCGGCCGAGCGGCGGCGCGTGCACGACGCAGTGGCGGCCGGCGCCGCGGTCGCTGCGGCCGATGCCGACGTAAGGCAGGAACACCAGCGGATATTCCAGGCCCTTGCTCTTGTGCAGGGTCACGATCTGCACCCGGCGCGCGTCCGATTCCAGGCGCAGTTGCTGGGTCTCGTCGTTGTCGTCTGCGTTGGCGATGCGCCGCGACAGCCAATCGACCAGTCCGTGTGCGCCGAGCGCGCGGGTGTCGGCTTCCTGTAGCACCTCGGCCAGCTGCAGGTAGTTGGTCAGGCGGCGCTCGCCATCGACCAGCGCCAGCAGGCGCTGCGCGTGCGCGGCGCCGAGGTCGCCGATCAAGGCCAGCGGCCCGCCGCGCTGCCAGCGCTCGCGCCAGTCCAGTGCCTGTTGCTGCCAACTGCGGTGACGATCGCCGTTGTGTTCGAGCGCGGCGATCGCGGCGGCGTCTTCGCCGATCAGCACCGTCGCCAGCGCCGCGCGCAGGCGGCTGTCGTCGCCCGGATCGAGCAGCGCCTGCAGCAGGGTCAGCAGTTCCAGCGCTTCGTCGGTCGCGAACAGGCTCTGCTTGCCGGCGGCCACCGCGGGAATGCCGACCGCGCCGAGCGCTTGCTGGATGCGGGTGGCCTCGCCATGGCTGCGCACCAGCACCGCGATGTCGCCGGCCTGCACCGCGCGGCCGCCAAGCGTCGCGGTGCCGGCGCGGCCGCCGGCCAGCCATTCGCGGATCGCGGCGACGCAGGCGGCGGTGCACAGCGCGCGCGCGCGGCCGGCGCTCCAGGGTTTGGGCTTGCCTGCGGATGTGCTTTTGGCCGCAGACGCGGCCGGTGGCGGTGGCGGCTCCGGCGCGCGCCACAGGGTCAGCGCCGGCGCGGTGGCGCCGTTGCGCTGCAGCTCCGCGTCGTGGCGCTTGCTGCCGGGCTGCACCGGATGGAAGGCGATGCCCTCGGTCAGGAACGCCTGCGCGTAGCCGGCCTGCGCGTACAGCGCGTCGATCGCCGCCAGCAGCGCGGGGCGCGAGCGGAAGTTGTGGCCGAGCGGCGGCGCCGGTTCGGCATCGGCGGCCGCGGCCAGGTAGGTCTGCACATCGCCGCCGCGGAAGCCGTAGATCGCCTGCTTGGGATCGCCGATCACGAACAGCGCCGGTTCCAGCGCCGCCGCGCACGCCAACTCGCCTTCGCCGAACACGTTGGAGAAGATCGACCATTGGCGGTCGTCGGTATCCTGGAATTCGTCCACCAGGGCGATGGCGTATTGCGCGCGCAGCCGCCGCGCCAGCGCTTCGGCCTGCGGACCGTCGGACCGCAATGCGTGCGCGACGCCATCGACCAGATCGTCGTAGGTCTGCACGCGGCGCTGGCGCTTGAGCAGGGCCAGCCGCGCGACCGCGTCGCCGCGCAGCGCGTGCAGCAGGCGGATACGGCGCCTGGCGCGCGCTTCCTCCAACCGCGCCAGCGCGGCCAGGTAGCCGTCGACTTCGTGACTCATCGGCGAGGTCGGCGTGCGCCCGACGAATTTCTTGTTGGTGCCGGACGTCAGTTCCGTCGCGGTGAGCTTGATCAGCTTGGCGTGCGGCGGGAGGCCGGCCGCAGGCGCGGCGGCGAAGCCTTCGCACCAATGCCACAGCGATGCCAGCCATTCCGGCTTGTAGCTGACCTTGCTCAGCGCGCCGTCTTCGATGGCGGCGGCGATCGCTTCGAAGAACGCGGTGCCGTGCGCGTGGAAGGCGGCGGCGAGCGCGGCGGCCGCGTCCTGCACCTGCTGCGTGGCCGCGGCAACATCGTCGGCCAACGCCGGTGCCGCCGGCAGCAGTTGCGGATGTCGCACCAGTTGGCGCAGGTCGCTGGCCAGCGCGTCGGGGCCACCCGGCCATAGCGCGACCAGGTCATCGGCCATCGCCGCGTCGGCGGCGCGCTGGCGCCACAGGTCGGCGGCGACTTCGCCGAGCAGGTCGCGGTCGTTGGCCAACAGTTCCGGCGCAGCGAAGGTCTGGCCGCTCTCCAGCGCGTGCTCGCGCAGCACCCGCGCGCAGAAGCCGTGGATGGTGAAGATGGCGGCGAGGTCGATTTCCTCCACCGCTTGTTGCAGGCGGCGGCGCAGGGCGGCGGGGGTTTCGTCGCTGGCGGCCAGGTGCGCGTCGAGGATGGCGCGGGTGAGCGCGGCGTCCGGCGCGTCCTGTAGGAGCGGCTTCAGCCGCGACAGGTCGTCTGCGATTTCTGTCGGCGCCAGGTCGCCTGCGATTTCTGTCGCGGCTGAAGCCGCTCCTACAGGAGCAGCCGTGGGCACCAACGTCGCCGCCAGCGCCAGGCGCTCGCGGATGCGCCGGCGCAGTTCCTGGGTGGCGGCCTCGGTGAAGGTGACTGCCAGGATCTGGCCGATGCGAAGGCCGCGCTCGACCACCAGCCGGGTGAATAGCGTGGCCAGGGTGAAGGTCTTGCCGGTGCCGGCGCTGGCCTCGATCAGGCGTACGCCGTGCAGCGGCAAGGTCAGGTACGGGTCGGTGGCGGATGGGACGCTCATTCGGCATCCTCCTGCGCGCTGCGCCACTGCCGCCAGCTTTCGGCCAGCCTTGCTGGATCGAGCGCACTGTCGGCGCTGCCGCGTTCGAGCAGGGAGTACAGCGTGTGGCTGGTGGCGGCGAATTCGGCGAAGCGCTGCGCGTCGGCGAACGGGTCGCGGCCGCGGTGGACCAGGCGCAGTTCCGGCGTGTCCGCTTCGCTCCAGCCGAAGCTGGCCTGCCATTGCGCGGCGGCGTCCTTGATCGCCTTGTCGAGGTCGTCGTTGCGCGCGGCCTGGTGGTATTTCCAGCCGCTGTACGGGGCGAACGCCAGCGGCGCCTGCAGGCCCTGCCGATACATCCGCAGCAGCTCGGCCAACGCCGCCTGCGCCTGCGCCTGCGCCAGCGGTTCGGCTGCTTCCCCCTGCATGGGATGCGGGCCGAGGCCGTCGTCGTCTTCGAAAAAGCGCACGAACGGCACGCGTTCGCCGGCGGCGCGCAGCAGCAGCCATTCCAGGCCGTGGCGGATCGTCGCGCGGCCGCTGAGCGCACCGACCTGCACCCGCCCTACCCCGCTCGCGTACCAGCCGGGCAGGCGGCCGTGCAGCTCGATGCCGTCGATCTGCACCTGCAACCGTTGCGACTGCGCCGGCGCTTCGCCGCGCCACTGCGCGAACGCCTGCGCGTACGGGCGCAGCTGGCGCAGGCGCTCGTCGAGCAGGCGCCGGCCCAACGGCCCGGACGGCAGCAGCGCGCGCGCGCGCAATCGCGCGTACAGTCCCTCCGTGTTGTCGCTCAGTGCGGCCTCCAGCACCTGTTGCTGCAAGCCGTACTGGTCCAGGCCGCTGCCCGGCGCCAGCAACGGCTCCAGGTCGCTGTCCTCGCCGGCCGGGTCGGGCAGGCGCATCCCCAAGCGATGGCGTAGGAACTGCCCGGCCGGATCGGCGAACAGGCGGCGCAGGTCGTCGATCGCCACGCTGGTCGGCACGGCCATGGCGTCCGCGGGCAATGCCGCGGCGACCCACGGCAGCAGCGCCTGGCGCTGTCCGGCCAGGCTGTCCACCGCCGGCCGCCACTGCCGGCGATAGCTGAAGCGGCGCGGATCGGCGCCGTCTTCGCCGAGCGCACCGAACGCGGCGGCGGCGAATGGTTGCAGCGGGTGGCGCACCACGAGGTGTTCGCTGGCCTTCGGTTCGGCGTGGTACTGCGCGGCGCTGGCCAGCAGTTCGCTGACCAGCACCGACGGCTCGCGCACGCTGCCGTCGCGCGCATCGGCGCCGAGGTAGCTGAGGTAGAACACGTCCTGCGCCGAGGCGAACAGCTGCAGGAACAGGAAGCGGTCGTCCTCGCGGGTGGAGCGGTCGCCGTGGCGGCGGCGCTCGCTGCCCAGTTCGGCGGTGAGGCGGTTGAGGCCGGCGGCCGGGTCGCGGCGCGGGAAGTCGCCGTCGTTCATGCCGAGCAGGCAGATGACGCGGAACGGCAGCAGGCGCATCGGCACCATGCGGCCGAAACTGATGCCGCCGGTGAGCAGCGGCGCGCGCGTGTCCGATTCGCCCAGCACCGCGGCGAAATGCGCGCGCACCACCTCGGCCGGAACCTTGCCGGCGTACTCGGCGCGGGCGGCGTCGCGGGCGAACTGGTCGATCACGCTGCGCAGCCGTTCCAGCGCGCGTTGCGCACGCGGCGCCGACGGTGCCTGCGGGATCAGCGCATCGAGCAAGCCGAGCAGGCATTCGCGCCAGTCGGCCGGTGGCATCGGCTCGGCCAGCATGGCCTGGTGGCGGTCGAGCACGCGCAGCAACCGCAGCAGCGTGTCCAGCGCGACCAGTGCGCTGCCTTCCAGCTGCGGCCATGGCGCGACGCCGGCGATATCGTCCTCGGCCCCACTGGCGTGGCCGAGCAGCAGCCGGTCCAGCGCGAAGCGCCAGGTATAGGCATCGTCGGTCGGCGCCTGGTGGCGGTGCCGGTGCGCCGCATCCAGGCCCCAGCGCACGCCGGCAGCATGCAGCCAGCCGCGCAGGCGCTCCAGCCCGGTCTCGTCCAGCCCGGCGGCCTCGGCGATCGGCGCGCTGGCCAGCAGGTCGAGGATTTCGTGCAGGCCGAAGCGCGACAGCGGCAGGCCGAGCAGGGTCAGGAACACTTCGGCCAGCGGCTCGCTGGCCAGCGGGCTGGCGTCGGCCAGCGCGTAGGGCAGCGCGTCGTCGCGGCCGTGGCCGCCGAACACCGCGTCCAGATACGGCACGTAGGGATCGATGTCCGGCGACAGCACCGCGATCTCGCGCGGCTGCAGCGGTGGGTCGAAGCGTAGGTCGTCGAGCAGCGCGCGCAGTTGATCGTGCAGCACCTGCAGTTCGCGCAGGCGGGTGTGGCAGGCATGCACCTGCAGGCTGGGATCGGCCAGGTCTACCTGCGGCATCGGCGCGGGCACGGCCGGCGCGCGGCGGTGGAACAGGTCGCTCTGCATGCGCCGCAGCAGGCTGTCGCCGAGGCCGCCGTCGGCGAGCGGGCGATGGCCGGATGCCAAAGGATCGGCGTAGACCGCGATCTCGGCCAGCGGGTGCACCACTTCGTAGTCGCCGACCAGCGCCATGAAGTCGCGCCCGGCCGCGCCCCAGGCCTGCAGCAGCGGGTTTTCCTGCACCTGCGCGGCGAACAGGTCGACCGCGCCGTCCTCGCGGCGGCGCTGCCACAGCGTCTGCAGATCGCCCCAGTAGCCCTGGGTCGGCGTGGGCAGGTAGAAGTGCAGCGTGCCCACGCGCGCCTGCGTGGCCAGCACGCGCAGCACGTCGGGCGAGATGTTGAGGATGGCGAAGGCGAACAGCCGCTTCGGCAGGCCTTGCGGCAGCGGGCCGTCGGGCCGCGCGTAGCGGTCCAGGTACTGGCCGATGCGGCGCGCGCGGTACTGGCGGCCGCTGGCGATCCGGCGCCAGAGGCGCGCCTGTGGGTCGTCGGCGTCGGCGCCGCTTTCCCAGCGCAGCAGCCAGTCGCGGCGCCAGGCCTGGTATTTCTCGAATACGTTGCCCAGCTCGCCGGCCAGCGCCCAGGGCTTGAGCGCATCGCCGTCGGCCAGATAGCCGGCCAGCGGTGCGAGGGCCGCATCGCTGCCGAGATCGGCCTGCAACGCCGCGTACAGCCGCCACTGGGTGGTGGCCATGTCCAGATCGTCGGCGGCCGGGCCGAGATTGGCGTCCAGCGCGCGCGCGACGAATTCGCCGGGCGTGAGAAATTCCAGATTCGCGGCGACGCCGTGCGCGGCGGCCAGCGTGGACTGCAGCCAGCGCCGCATCGCCACCTGCGGGATCAGCACTACCTCCGGCGCCAGCAACGGCTGCTCCGGCACCGGCCGGCGCAGTTCCTCGGCGAGCAGGGCGGCCAGGGTATCCAGCGCGTTGGACGGGTACAGGCGGAAATCGGGCGCGGAAGGGGCGTACATGCGTGCGGCATTGTGCCGGATGCGCGGGTGCGGTGGCGTTGCGCGGTGGTGGTGGCTGGGTGGCTGTTCCTTCTCCCGTCGGGAGAAGGTGGCGCGTAGCGCCGGATGAGGGTAGCGACGCCTCGTGCACCCCCAACTCCGCGAGACGCTGCGCGCCGTACCCTCACCCCAACCCCTCTCCCGAGGGGAGAGGGGCTACGGCTGCTCCCTTCTCCCGTCGGGAGAAGGTGCCCCGCAGGGGCGGATGAGGGTACGGGCGCAGCCTCGTGTACCCAAACTCCGCGAGACGCTTCGCGCCGGACCCTCACCCCAACCCCTCTCCCGACGGGAGAGGGGCTTAGGCTGCTCCCTTCTCCCATCGGGAGAAGGTGGCCCGAAGGGGCGGATGAGGGTACGGGCGGAGCCTCGCACATCCAAACTTCGCGAGACGCTTCGCGCCGTACCCTCACCCCAACCCCTCTCCCGGTGGGAGAGGGGCTACGGCTGTGCCCTTCTCCCATCGGGAGAAGGTGCCCCGCAGGGGCGGATGAGGGTCCGGACGAAGCCTCGTGCACCCCAAACTCCGCGAGACGCTTTCGCGCCGGACCCTCAGCCCAACCCCTCTCCCGACGGGAGAGGGGCTTATCGCGTCAGTACTTCTTTTCGACGTTGAACATCCAGGTCTGGTCGTTGCCGCTGTCGCCGTCGGTCACGCCGCGGTATTCGACACGGGTGGACAGGCCTTGCTCGGTGGTGAACACCGCGCCCAGCCCCAGCATCAGCCGGTTGCGATCGAACACGCTCAGCCCGGTGCGGTACAGCGGGCCGCCGTCGGTCAGGTCGGCATAGCTCAGCGTGGCGTCGCCGCGGCCCTGGAAGTCGCGCTGGTACTCCACGCGCAGCTGCGGGGTGAACTGGCCCCAGCTCATCTCGCGGCGCCACTCCAGGCGCAGGCCGAGGTTGCCGGTGGTGGTGGACACGTCCATGTCCGCGTAGTGCAGCGCGTACGGCACCATCGCCTCTTCGCTGTAAGCATCCAACGTGGCGCGGGCCATGTCCACGCGAGCGTACGGCGTGATCTGCCAGTCGCCGTGCTGCAGGTCGGCACCGGTGGACAGCGAGGCGATCCACTGGCTGCCGTCGCGGCGGCCTTCGGCCAGTTCGCCGTTGCCGGTCACGTAGCGGCGCAGGTCGTAGGACAGCAACTGGTAGCCGACCAGGGTGTCGAAGAAGAAATGCCGGCCCGGATGGAAGCTGGCATACACCGCCAGCGTGTAGGCAGTCGCCTTGCTGCGGCTGCCGTTGTTGCCGACGTCGCTGTCGTCGCGGCCCCAGCCCACACCGGCACCCAGCGCCAGCGCATCCGCGGCACGGTAATCGGCACCCATGCTCAGGCCGTCGGACTGGAAGTCCACACCGGCGCGCTGGGCCTGCTTGTCCAGGCTGCCGGAGCGGATCGCACCGCCCACCCACAGGCCGAGTTCGCCGTTGACCGCGGTCCTGGCGGTCGGTGTCGCCGCCGCGTCGTCGGCATCCAGATCCGCATCCTTGTCCCAGGTAGCCTGGCTGCACGGCTGCGCGGGCATGCCACGCTCGGCCTGGCGGCAGTGCGAGGTGGACTGGAAGCTCAGGCTGTTGTCGAAGCTGCGATCGCCGCGGTGGGTCGCCTCCAGCCGGCGCTGGAAGTTGTCGATCTGCGCCTTGGCGAAACGCCGGGTCGATTCGGCCTGCGCATCGATCAGGCCGCGCACTTCCGCATCCAGGGTCGGATCCGGACGCGGCGCGACCACGAACACGATGGCCGCTTCGGCCGACGTCGCATAGGCGTTGGACAGGGTGAAGCGCACCGTGGCCTGGCCGGAGAAGGCCGGGTTCGGGGTGAAGGTCATCATGAAGCTGGGGCCATCGGCCGCGGCTGCGGTCGGAACACCAGCCGCCGCTGCGCCGCCGCTGCGGGTGATGGTCGCGGTACCGGCATTGGCCGGCATGATCGCCACCAGCGCGGCGGCCACGAACGGCCCGCCGGTCGCGTTGCGGGTCAGGTCCACCGTCTGCGCTTCGCCGGACACCGCCTGCATCGTCACCGACGCCGCGACCGGGCGCGCATTGACGGTGAGGGTGACCGTGGCCGGCGCCGAGGTGCCGCCGGCGCCGGTGGCGGTATAGCTCAGGGTGTCGGCGCCGACATAGCCGGCGGCCGGCGTGTACACCAGCTGCACGCCAGTCACCACTGCGGTGCCGTGGGTCGGCGCCGTCGTCACCGCGATCGTGTCGATGCTGCCGGTGTCGTTGCCGGTCACCGCCAGGGTCAGCGCGGTCTCGACCAGCGTGGCGCCGGTATCGTCCACCGCCACCGGTGCCGGCACCGCCGCGACGATCGCCACGGTATAGGCCTGTGCCGCGGTGAAGCCGTGCGCGTCGGTGACGCTGACGGTGAAGGCGGAACTGCCGATGGCGGTCGGGGTTCCCGAGAGCGCGCCGCCCGCAGCCAGGGTCAGACCGGCCGGCAAGGTACCGGCGCTGACCGCATAGCTGTAAGGCGCGGTGCCGCCGCTGGCGCTCAGGGTCTGGCTGTAGGCGGTGCCGACCTTGCCTGACGGCAGCGTCGGCGGCGCGATGACCAGCGTCGGCGCGACGATCGACAGCATGTAAGCCTGCGCCGCGGTGAAGCCGCCTGCATCGGTGACGGTCACGGTGAAGGCGAAACTACCGGCAACCGTCGGGGTGCCCGCCAGCGCGCCACCGGCCGCAAGGCTCAGCCCGGTCGGCAACGCGCCGGCGCTGACCGCGTAGCTGTACGGTGCGGTGCCGCCGCTTGCGGTCAGGGTCTGGCTGTAGGCGCTGCCGGCCGTACCGGCCGGCAAGGTCGGCGGCGCGATGGTCAGCGTCGGCGACACGATGTTCAGGCTGTAGCTCTGGCTCGCCTGCCCGGCGCTGCCGGTGGTGCTGTCGGTCGCGGTCAGGCTGAAGTTGAAATTGCCGGCCACGGTCGGCGTGCCGCTGAGTGCACCGGTCGCGCTGTTGACCGTGACGCCGGCCGGCAACGCGCCGGCGCTGAGCGCATAGGTGTACGGCGCGATGCCGCCGGTCGCCGGGTTGATGGCGGCCGTGTACGCCTGGCCTGCGGTACCGCCCGCCAGGGTGGTGGCCGGCAGGCTGAGCGTCGGGCTGGCCACGACCAGCGCGTAGGCGCGGTTGCCGCTGGTGGGGCTGCCGCCGCTGTCGGTGGCGGTCGCCATGAAGTTGAAGCTGCCGCTTGCAGTGGGCGTGCCGGACAGCACGCCGGCGGCGCTCAAGGTCAAACCGGTCGGCAACGTACCGGCACTGACCGCGAAGGTGTACGGCGCGGTGCCGCCGCTGGCGCTCAGGGTCTGGTTGTAGGCGGTGCCCGCCGTCGCCGATGGCAGCGACGCCGGACCGACCGTCACCACCGCGTCGTCGTTGGTGATGGTGCCGGTGCCGGTGGCGCGGGCGATGCCCGCGTTGCTGGCGCCGGACAAATCGACGCTGAAGGTCTCGTTCGGCTCGACCGCGGTATCGCCGTTGACGGTGATCGCAACGCCTTGCGCGGTGGTCCCCGGCGCGAAGGTCAGCGTACCGACGCGCGCGACATAGTCGCTGCCGGCGGTGGCGGTACCGTCGGCGGTGGCGTAGTCGACCGATACGGTCTGGCCGCTGGCCGCGCTCAGGCTCACCGTGAAGGTGGCCGTGGTGGTGCCGCTGTTGCCTTCGTTGACGCTGACATCGTCGATCGACAGCGTCGGCTGCGCATCGTCGTTGACGATGGTGCCCTGGCCCTGGGGGTCGCTGACGCTGGCGCCGCTGACGTTGCTGACGTTGACGAAGAAGTTCTCGTTGGCCTCGTTGAGCGTGTCGCCGTTGACCAGCACGGTGAAGGTGGCGCTGCTGCTGCCGGCGGGGATGGTCTGCCCGGTCAGGCTCGAGGCGACGTAGTCCACGCCCGCAGTGGCGGAGCCATCGGCCGTGGCGATGTCGAAGCTGACGCCACCGGCGCCGGCCGGTTGGCTCAGCGAGACGGTGAAGGTCGCGTTGCTGGTGCCGGCATCGCCTTCGTTGAGGCTCACATTGTTGATGCTTAGCGAAGGCACATCGTCGTTGGCGATGGTGCCGGTGGCGCTATCGGGCGAACCCACGCTGTAGCCGCTGCCCGAGGCCAGGCTGATCACCACGGTTTCGTCGGGTTCGACGGTGCTGTCGGCGGTCGGGTTGATGGTGATGGTGCCGCTGGTCTGACCGGCGCCGATCACCAGCGGCGAACTCACGGCCGCGTAGTCGTTGCCCGAGGTCGCGCTGCCGCCGACGTTGAAGGCGACCGATGTCGCGTTCACCGGTGCCTGGTCGAGCGTGACGGTGTAGACCAGATTGGTGGCGCCGTCCTCGGACACGCTGGCCGGGGACACCGCGATCGACGCGCTGGGCACGTCGTCGTCAAGGATGGTGGCGGTGGCGCTGGACGGGCTGCCGATGCCGTAGCCGCTGCCGCTGGCCACGCTCATGATCACCGTCTCGTTCGCTTCCACGGTGCCGTCGGCGACCGGGGTGATGGCGAAGGTGGCGGTGGTGGTATTGGCCGGGACCACGACGCTGCCAACCGCGCCGGTGTAGTCCCCGCCGCTGGTGGCGGTGCCGCTGGACGCGATGTTCACCGTCGTCGCCGAATTGCTGGTCTGGCTCAACGTCACCGTGTAGGTGAAGGCCGCGCCGCTGTCTTCGTTGCGGCTGGCCGGCGAGACGGCGATGCTGGCCGACAGCGCCGGGGTGATGGTGATGTTGAAGGTGATGGTGTCGCCGTCTCCGTCGAAGTAATAGAAGCTGTCGGAAGTTGCCGCATTGCCGTTGTGGGTATAGGTGACGGTCTGCGCCCCGCCTGCGCCGAGGCCACTAAGCACGCTGGTGCCGTTTGTCGGCTGACTACTGTCCTCACCGAGTCCGAGATCAGACGGCCCGTCGCAATTGCTGACGTCGATGACGACGGAGTTGCCCTGCACAACGGTCCTGCTTACTGTCGGGCAGTACTGCGAGGCCGCTGCGGCGGCCAGGCCGGAATACGACATCGTCAGCAGCAGCAGCGCAAAAATCAGCGGCAAGCGCACAAAGGCACGCGCACTTGCGTGCGCAGCGGTGCAATTCGTAGACATATTCCACTTCCCCGGAAGATCACGCCATCCCACTGGCGCCGGCAACGCTCCTGGTGCCTCGGACAGCATGGTTATAGGCCTTAAAAGGCATATTCCCCTCCACGCTGCAGCGACATTTGAACAGTAAATTCACATATTCGTAAAGCAACAAATGCGCTGAAACTGTCTAGTTCAGCATTATCAAGACTTGTATCGCGCAAGGGACGTGTTTAAGTACGGCTGCGCCAGGCACGATGTCGGCGTCAAACCATTCGGGGGGAGATCCGCATGAGCGAGTTCTTCGTTGGTCAGATCATGATGACCGGCTTCGTTTTCGCGCCCAAGTATTTTGCGCAGTGCAACGGGCAGGTGCTGCCAATCAACCAGAACCAGGTGCTTTTCAGCCTGCTCGGCAACCGTTTCGGCGGTAATGGCAGCACCACCTTCGCGCTGCCGGACATGCGCGGGCGCACCCCGGTCGGCTCCTCGCCATCGGCCGATCCGGCCTGGCAACCGTCGCCGCTGCCGATGGGCCAGAGCGCCGGCGCCGAGAACGTTTCGCTGCTGCCCAGCAATCTGCCCGCGCACAATCATTTGCTGGAGTGCTCGAACACCACAGGCAACAACCGCAATCCCTCCGGCCGCTCGTTCGCCAACAACGCCAGCACCACCGGTCCGGCCACCGCGTTGTATGCGGCGCCCGGGACGCTGGTGGCGATGAATCCGGCGACGGTGGGTCCGGCCGGCGGCAGCCAGCCGCATCCAAACCTGCAGCCGTACACCACGATCAATTTCTGCATCGCGCTGAACGGCATCTTCCCCTCGCGCAGCTAGCGCCGGCACTTCATACACGCGGCGTGCCGACAGCGGCGCGCGGCGCACCACGACCAGGAAGGACACCATGGCCACTCCCTTCATCGGCGAGATCCGCATGTTCGGCTTCGGCCGCACCCCGCAGAACTGGCAGGCGTGCGACGGCAGCCTGTTGTCGATCTCCGAATACGAAGTCCTGTTCATGCTGATCGGCACCACCTACGGCGGTGACGGGCAGAACACATTCGCGGTCCCGGACCTGCGTGGGCGCCTGCCGCTGCACCAGGGACAGGGACCGGGCCTGAGCAACTATGTCATCGCGCAAACCTCTGGCACCGAGACGGTCACGCTGACCGGCCTGCAGATGCCCGCGCACACGCATACGCTGGTGGCCACGACCGCCGCCGCCACTGCCACCGCACCGACCGGCCTGCTGCCCGGCACGGTCGCCGGCGACATGTTCTATGCGACCGACATCAGCGGCGTCGTTGCGTTGCCAATGGCGACGCAGTCGACCACGATCACGGGTGGCAGCCTGCCGCACGACAACGTCATGCCAACGTTGACGGTGCAGTACTGCATCTCCACCGCCGGCATCTTTCCGCAGCAGAGCTGACCCCATTCGCCGCGCCGCGCTCGCCGTGGTGCCTGCCCGTTCCACCGGAGGACCGCGTTCATGACCGAACCCTATATCGGCGAAATCCAGCTGTTCGGCTTCGACTTCAATCCCGTCGGCTGGGCGCTGTGCAACGGTGCCATGCTGCCGCTGCAGCAGAACACCACGCTGTACTCGCTGCTCGGCACCGCCTACGGCGGCAACGGCAGCACGACGTTCCAACTGCCGAATTTCTGCGGGCGTGCCAGCTGCGAACAGGGCCAGGGGCCGGGATTGAGTAGCCGGCAGCGCGGCGACAGCTTCGGCTCGGCCGGAGTGAGTCTGTCGACTACGCAGATCCCGCCGCACCAGCACGGCATCACCGCGTTCTCGCAACCGGACCCGGCCAAGAGAACCGGCACGCCCGCCAACGGCGCGGCGCTGTCGTCGCTGGGCAGCGCTGCGGCGCGTCCGTTCGCGACGGTGGCGCAGCCTGAGGCCCAATTCTCGCCGACGGCACTGCTGCCCACCGGCACCGGCCTGGCGCACGAGAACCAGCAGCCCTATCTGGCGGTGAACTTCTGCATCGCGCTGTCGGGCGTCTACCCATCGTTCGACTGAGGCGGCCCGCATGCCCGCCGCCGCCGGTACGCCGGCGCCGACTTTTCCGGCTGGGCGCGAGCCCGTCGCCCAGCCGGGCGCCTTGCGCGCGCGCGGCATCGGCCTGCGCGCCGCACGCGATGCCGACCTGCCCTGGCTGCGCGACCTGTACGCAAGCACCCGCGGCGCAGAGCTGGCCGCGGTGCCATGGCCGGAGGCCGCCAAGCGCGCGTTCCTCGACCAGCAGTTCGCGCTGCAGCACGCACACTACCTGAGCCACTTCGCCGATGCCGACTTCCTGATCGTGGAAACCGCGCAGGCGCCGCTCGGCCGGCTCTACCTGGACCGCAGTGCGGCGCAGCATGTACTGGTGGATATCAGCCTGTTGCCGGAGCTGCGCGGCCAGGGCATCGGCACCGCGCTGATCACGCACGCGCAGGCACTGGCGCAGGCCGCCGGCTGCGCGCTGTCGCTGCATGTGCTGCATGCCAATCCCGAAGCGCGGCGCCTGTACGCGCGCCTGGGCTTCGTCGCCGGCGATGCCAGCGCCACCCATCTGCAAATGCACTGGCGCACCGCCTGCACGGCGCCGGCTGTCAGTTGAAGACGGCCTGGTACAGGAAGCCGTCGCGCTCGCGCGCCACCGGTACCAGGAAGATCCCCACCTCGCCTAGGCGCGCATGGCGCATCCGGTAGATCTGTTGCGGGAACAGGAACGAGGAGGTGTTGCGGAACAGCAGCGAGAACGGCGCGCGCGGCGCGGCGGTCTTGATCGGCAGAGGCCGGGCCTCGACCAGCACGAAGGAGATCTCGCCCTCGTTCAACTCCGCCGCGAAGGTCTCGTTCACGCTTCCGGCGAAATGTTCCAACGTCAGCAATTCCATGCACGACTCCCTGTCGCGGCGCCATCGCCGCCCTGCATCGTGGCGCGACCCGGCACTGCATACAAGACCGGCACCGCAACGGCACACGGAGCTGGCGATGGCGGCGATGGCAGCGACCCGCTTAGCGGCACGGGACCGCGCGCAACAGTAGCGGCGACGGCCATGCGGTTCCTGCCGCGACGCAGGACCGCACGGCCCGCGGACATCCCACCGCAGGCAGCCGGCAACCTGTCACCCGCACCAGCAAACCGGCCAGCCCCCAGGCCCAAGACACGCTGTTGCATGTACGGCATCCCCGGACATGCGCACGCAGGCGTCACGGATGCGACAATACTGCACGGCCCAGTTCGGTTAAGTTCAGCGGACTGGCTCAATCCTGTGTTGATTTTTCGTTAAAGGCCGCGATGGCGTCTTCCGAATCCAATGTGGTGCAGCTGTCGGGCGTGCGCATCGACCGTGGCGGCCGCGCGATCCTGCGCGATGTCTCGCTGGCGGTGCCGCGCGGCAGCATCACCGCCGTGCTCGGCCCGTCGGGCAGCGGCAAATCGACCCTGTTGGCGGCGCTGACCGGCGAACTGGTGCCGGTCGCAGGCACGGTCGAGGTGTTCGGCCAGCCCTTGCCGCGCGGCAGCCGCGCGCTGCGCGAGACACGCAAGAGCATCGGCGTGCTGCTGCAGGGCAACGGCCTGCTCACCGACCTGAGCGTGGCCGAGAACGTGGCGCTGCCGCTGCGCGCCCACACCCGCCTGCCCGAGCCGGTGCTGCAACGGCTGGTGGCGCTGAAGCTGCACGCGGTGGGCCTGCTGGCCGCCGCCGACGCCTGGCCGCGCGAGCTGTCCGGCGGCATGGCGCGGCGCGTGGCGCTGGCCCGCGCGCTGGCCCTGGACCCGCCGCTGATGATCTACGACGAACCGCTGACCGGCCTGGACCCGATCGCCTCCGGGGTGATCATGAGCCTGATCCAGCGTCTCAACGACACCCTGGGCCTGACCAGCATCATCGTCAGCCACCACGTCCACGAGACCCTGCCGATCTGCGACCAGGCGGTGGCGATCGCCAACGGCGGGGTGGTTTTCGCCGGCACGCCGGACGCGCTGCAGGCCAGCGCCGACCCGCTGTTGCAGCAGTTCCTGCACGGCCGCCCGGACGGCCCGATCCCGTTCGATGCGCCGCCGCGCGCGCGGAGTGCCGCCTGATGGGCGCCGTCGCCTCGATCCGCGCGCTGGGCCGCGCCGGGCTGTTCTCGATCACCGTGCTGCGCGGCTCGCTGCCGACCCGCGATTTCCTGGCCGAACTGGTCCGCGAGATCTACAAGGTCGGCGCGCGCTCGCTGCCGATCATCGCCGTCGGCGGCGCCTTCGTCGGCCTGGTGCTGACCCTGCAGGGCTACCGCACGCTGCAGACCTACGGCGCCTCCGATGCACTGTCCACGCTGCTGGGGCTGTCGCTGTACCGCGAGCTGGCGCCGGTGCTGACCGCGCTGCTGTTCATCGGCCGCGCCGGCAGCTCGATCGCCGCCGAACTGGGGCTGATGCGCGCCACCGACCAGATCAAGGCGCTGGAGCTGATGGCGATCGACCCGGTGGCCAAGGCGGTGGCGCCGCGCTTCTGGGCGGCGGTGCTGACCGTGCCGCTGCTGACCGGCATTTTCTGCTCGCTGGCGATCAGCGCCAGCTACTTCGAAGCGGTGCACGTGCTGGGCTTGGACAAGGGCACGTTCTGGTCGGCGCTGTCGAGCAGCGTGGATTTCTGGGACGACTTCGGCGTGGCGATGCTGAAGTCGGCGGTGTTCGGCGGCACCGCGGCGCTGGTGGCCTCGTATGTCGGCTTCCACGCCGAGCCGACCATCGAGGGCACCTCGGTGGCCACCACCCGCGCGGTGGTGAACGCCTCGCTGCTGGTGCTGATGTTCAATTTCGTCCTGTCGGCGCTGCTGTTCCAGTAAGGGACCGCGCGCCAAAGCCCGCCCTCGGCGGCGGGCGCTTTTCGCAACACCGGCCGCGGCACTGTCGCCGCGGCTCAGATGAATCAACAAGGTAGACACGTTATGGCTATCCGTGGTCCCCGTCTCGAGTTCGCCGTCGGCGCCTTCCTGCTGCTGGGCCTGGCCTCGCTGCTGGTGCTGGCGCTCGCCTCCACCAACCGCCAGTGGGGCTTCGGCGGCGGCCGTTACGAGCTGACCGCGCGCTTCTCGCAGATCGGCCAGCTGCGCCAGCAGGCGCCGGTGAAGATCGGCGGGGTGATCATCGGCCAGGTGGCGAAGATCGAGCTGGATCCGGCCAAGTTCGACTCGGTGGTGACCCTGGCCATCGACGACCGCTACAAGGACCTGCCGGCGGACACCTCGGCCGGCATCCTGACCAGCGGCCTGCTCGGCGAGAGCTATGTCGGCCTGCAGCCCGGCGGCGACCCCGACACGCTCAAGCCCGGCCAGGAGATCGCCTTCACCCAGCCAGCGGTGGACCTGATCCAGCTGGTCGGCAAGTACATGTTCGGCGGCGGCAGCAGCAGCGGTAACGCCGGCGCGACGCCCGCTGCCGCATCCTCCGCGAACACCGCCACTCCCTCTACGGAAACGGAACCCAAGCCATGACCAACAAACTGCTTTCCGCCGCGCTCGCCGCCGTCCTGGCCGCCGCCGCACCCGCCATCGCGCTGGCCCAGGCCGCGCCTGCCGCTGCCGCCACCCAGCAGGGTTCGGCCAGCAAGGTCGTGCTCGACAACAGCACCCGCATCCTGACCACGCTGGAACAGCGTCGGGCCGAGTTCAAGAACAACAACGCCGCGCTCAAGCAGTTCATCGACAGCGAGATGAACAAGTCCTTCGACCGCGACTACGCCGCGCGCCTGGTGCTCGGCGTGCACGGCCGCGGTGCCTCCGATGCCGACGTCAAGCTGTTCGCCGACGCGATGGCCGACAACCTGATGCAGCGCTACGGCACCTCGCTGCTGACCTTCGAAGGCAAGCCGCAGGTACGGGTGAAGTCGGAAACCCCGCTGCCGGGCGGCCGCGGCGCCAAGGTCTCCACCGAACTGCTGCGCAGCGGCGGCGACCCGATCCCGGTCGACTACCTGCTGCGCAACAACGGCGGCAGCTGGAAGATCTTCGACGTGATGGTGGAAGGCGTGTCGTACGTGCAGACCTTCCGCAACCAGTTCGACACGCCGCTGCGCACCAAGTCGATTCCGCAGGTCGCGGCCGATCTGCGCAACGGCGCGATGCAAGTGGCACCGGCGAGCAACAGTGGCAAGTGAGCCACGCCTGCGTCGCGACGGCGACACGCTCGCGCTGAGCGGCGTGCTCGACCGTGCCGCGGCCACCGCGCTGTGGCCGGCGGCGCTGCCGCTGCTGGCCGGCGCGCGGGCGCTGGATCTGCGCGAGGTGGCGCAGGTGGACAGCGCCGGCCTGGCGCTGCTCGCCGAACTGGCCGCACGCCTGCGTGCGCAGGGCCAGGCCGAGGTCGCCATCCATGGCGCCCCGGCCGGCCTGACCGAATTGAGCGCCGCCTACCGGCTGGCGCCGACCCTGGATTTCCAATCTCCCCTGGCGGCGAGCTGACCCCATGAACGTGCTGCGTATCCTCACTTCCCTGGCCCTGGCCGCCGCCCTGGGCGCCTGTGCCGGCGCCCCCAAGCGCCCCCCGCCGCCGCCAGCCGCGACCGCGGTGCAGGCGACACCTGCCGACACCGCCGTTGCCGATAGCGGTGCCATGGACGCGGCGCCAGCGGCCGATGCGCAGGCCTCCGCGCCGGCCCCCGTCGCCGGCGACGCGATGGCCGCACCGGCGAGCGTGCCGCCGACCGGGGGCGCGGCGACCGCCGCCGAGGACGACTACGCCGCGCTGTACGGCGGCGACCCGTACAACCCGGTCGCCGATCCGACCCTGCCGGCCGGCGTCGCCGTGCCGCAGAGCTACGATCCGTGGGAGAAGTTCAACCGCAAGGTGCACAAGTTCAACAACGTGGTCGACCGCACTGTGGCGCGGCCGCTGGCGCGCGCCTACGTCAACGTGGTGCCGCGGCCGGTGCGACTGGGCGTGACCAACTTCTTCGACAACCTCAGTTCGCCGCTGACCATGGTCAACCAGTTGCTGCAGGGCCGTCCGCTGCAGGCCGGGCAGACGTTGGGCCGGTTCGTGATGAACAGTACGCTGGGCATCGGCGGCATCTTCGACCCGGCCAGCGACGCCAAGCTGCCGCGGCGCAGCGAGGACTTCGGCCAGACTCTGGGCGCCTGGGGCTGGCGCCGTTCGCGCTACGTGGAGCTGCCGCTGTTCGGGCCGCGCACGGTACGCGACGTGTTCGGCCTGGCCGGCGACGCGCCGCTGTCGCCGCTGCGGCAGATCGGGGAGGACACGGTGCGCATCGGCCTGCAGGGCCTGCAGCTGGTGGATACGCGCGCGCAGCTGCTGTCGCTGGACAGCATGCGCGACAACGCGCCGGACGAGTACCAGCTGACCCGCGACGCGTGGATGCAGCGCCGCAGTTACCAGATCGAAGGCGACCTGCGCAGCCACAACAAGCGCCAGGACAACGATCTGCCCGACTATCTGCGCGAGGAAGAGACCAATCCGACCGTACCGGTGGACGCGATGCCGATCCCGGAGTGGCGCGGCGGCAGCCGCTGAGCCGCGCGCATTTCCGGCGGCACACAAAAACCCCGGCTTCGGCCGGGTTTTTTTATGGGTGAATCCTTTCTGCCATTACCGCTGCGGGAGCAGCGTGATTCTGAGCAAATATCGCCGTGCGACTTACAGCGGCGTGTCCGGCAGGCAGTCCGGTAGGCACATGCCAGCAGCAGGCATTGCTCCTGCCATTGCTCCTGCCATTGCTCCTGCCATTGCTCCTGCCATTGCTAGTGCCGTTGCCGTTGTTGTTGCTGTTGCTCGTGCTTTTGCTTCGTCTTTGATTTACCGGGCCCCCTCAGCGCGGCAGGCTCGGCGGGCGAAAACCCGAAGGGCGTCGCGCAGGATGCGCGACGTTTTTCGTTGGCACATGGATGTGCCATCGAAAAATGCCCGTCGTGCCTGCGGACCCGTAGCGCGCAGCGCGGAGGGCGCGCTGCGGGGTGTGCTTTCTTTTGGTTACTTTTCTTTGCACAAGCAAAGAAAAGTGACCCGCGCCAGCGGAAGCTGTTGCTCTTGCTTCAAAGCTTCAAGCTTCAAGCTTCAAAATCTCAATGCCAGAACCAAGGCAAAGGCAAAGGCTTTCGCCTTAAGGCGAGTCACTTTTCTTTGCTCGCGCAAAGAAAAGTAACCAAAAGAAAGCGCGCCCTGCCTCGCGCCCTCCGCGCTGCGCGCTCCGGGTCCGCGGATGCACCGGGGATTCGCGGAAGGGGCATCCTGCCCCTGCCGCGAACGGCGCACATCCATGTGCGCCGCCCTTCGGGTTTTTCCCCGGTCCATCCGCCGCTGCGGAAGGGAACCCGGTAAGTCAAAAGCGACAGCCAAAGCAACGGCAACGGCAACGGCAACGCAGTGGACTCGCGCAATCGCGGCTCAGCAAGCCAGCCGCATAGCGACTGTAGGAGCGGCTTCAGCCGCGACGAGCGGAGCGGGGATTTCCAAAGCTTCCGGCGACCTGTCGGGGCTCATGGCTCGATGCCAGCGGAGCCCCTCCTACACGCATCCAGACAACCCAGGCATCCCTTGCGGCAGCGAACGCCGCAAACCGTTTACGCCAGCGCCGCCTCGATCGCCGTGCGCAGGCGCGGGTCCTCGGCGGTCACGTCCGGAGCGAAGCGGCCCAGCACCTGGCCGTCGCGGCCGACCAGGAACTTCTCGAAGTTCCACAGCACGCCCGGTGCCGGATTGGGTTCGATGCCATAGCCGACCAGCTTCTCGCGCATCGGGCCTTCGCCCTCGGTGTTCGGCTGCGCCTCGATCAGAGCGCCGTACAGCGGATGCGTGGCCTCGCCGGTGACCGCGATCTTGGCGAACATCGGGAACGTCACGTCGTAGGTGAGCTGGCAGAACTGCTGGATCTCCGCCTCGCTGCCCGGCTCCTGAGCCTTGAAGTCGTTGGCCGGGAAACCGAGCACGTCCAGCCCGTCGGCCTGCTTTTCGCGATACAGCGCTTCCAGCCCTTCGTACTGCTTGGTCAGACCGCACTTGGAGGCGACGTTGACGACCAGCAGCACCTTGCCGCGATGCGCGGCCAGCGAAGCGGGCTGGCCGTCGATGGTGGTCAACGGGATGTCGTAGATCGATTGGCTCACGTGCAACTCCTGCAACAAGATGGAGCGCAAGCATAGGCGCATGGCCGCGCAACGGCTATCGCGCGGCGACCTGGGCGTGTCCATTATCCCGAACAAGCCGCGCCGCTCCTGGCCGTGCACGGAGCAGAAAGCGGACATGCGCCCATGCCCGAATCATGACGCCGTCCCGCACACGCGGAGGAGCGGCGCGGGTTGGCGATGGCAGACCCAGTGCGCCCCGCTCGGAACGGGAGCACACGCACTCAGTCGATACAGATCTGCGATCCGCCCACGCCGCCTTGCACGGTCTGCCGGCAGCCGTAGTTCTCGCTGATGTCGCGCTGACATACGCCTTGTGCGGCAGTGCCGGTGGGCACCGGCGCGACCGCCAGGCAGTCGCCGTGACACTGGCTTTTGTCGCTGCAGTCCTTGCCGGCATCGGCGAACGGGATCACGCACTTGAGCAGTCCGCGCCGGCCGAGCGGGCGCAGGCTGCCGCCTTGTGCCGTGCACGCCGCGGCGTCGGCCGCAGCGGCGCCATCGGTGCCCGCCTGGGGCGCGGATGGCGTGGGACCCGCCTGCGGGCGTGGACCGCTACTGCAGGCAGCCAGCAGCAGGCAGGACAACAGGGGTATGCACCATCGCATCGACATCGCTCTTTCCATTCGGCCGGTTCCGGCGCGCAGTATCGCAATGCGCCTGTCGCCAGAAGGTGCATGGACGTGCGCGATGCCGCCTATTGCTGGTCATCGCACGTGATCGTCATGCCGGCCGGCAGCGCGATGGGCAACTCAAAGCGGCAAGCGCTGCGTACGCGCCAGCCTTGACGTCCGTACAGCGAGGCGCACGGGTGCGCCGTGTTGCCTATTCCTGCTCGTCGCGTGCCGGATCTTCGTCCGTATCGGCATCGGCGATGGGCAACTCGAGATCGAGCAGCGGGGTGAACTGCGCATCGGCCAGCGTCTCCACTCCGCGCAGGCGGCGCTCGATGGTGCGGGTCTTGCGGCTGGCATCCCCCAGGCTTTTACCGACGGTGCCGATCTGCTTCTCGGCCCTTTCCAGAATGCCGGCGAACTTGCCGAACTCGCTCTTGACCGCCGCCAGCACGCCCCACACTTCGCTGGAGCGCTTTTCGATCGCCAGGGTGCGGAAGCCCATCTGCAGGCTGTTGAGCAGCGCGGTGACGGTGGTGGGGCCGGCGATGACGATGCGGTGCTCGCGCTGCAGCAGGTCGGCCAGGCCGGGTCGACGCAGCGTCTCGGCGTACAGGCCTTCGGTGGGCAGGAACATCACCGCGAAATCGGTGGTGTGCGGTGGCGCGATGTACTTGTCGCTGATCGACTTGGCCTGCACCCGGATCGCGCGCTCCAACTGCGCACCCATCGCCAGCACCTGCTCCGCATCGCCCTGTTCCTGCGCGTCGAGCAGCCGCTCGTAGTCCTCACGTGGGAACTTGGCATCGATCGGCAGCCATACCGGCGTGTCCTCGTGGCCGCGGCCGGGCAGGCGCACCGCGAAATCGACCGCCTCGTTGCGCTCCGGGCGCACCCGCACGCCGCGCGCGTACTGCTCCTGGGTCAGGGTCTGCTCGAGGATGTTCTCCAGCTGCACTTCGCCCCAGCCGCCGCGGTTCTTGACGTTGCTCAGCACGCGCTTGAGATCGCCGACGCCGGTGGCCAGCTGCTGCATTTCGCCCAGCCCGCGCTGCACTTGCTCGAGTCGCTCGGAGACCAGCTTGAACGAGGCGTCCAGGCGCGTGTTGAGGGTGGTCTGCAGCTTTTCGTCGACGGTGCCGCGCATCTGCTCGAGCTTGGCCGCGTTGTCGGCCTGCAATTCCTTCAAGCGCTCTTCCAGGGTGGCGCGCATCTCGCCGATGCGCTGCTCGTTGCGCTGAATCAGTTCGTTGAGGCGCTGGCCGAGCGTGTCGGCGAAGCGCTGCTGCGACTCGGCGCCTTCCAGGCGGCCCTTGCGCGCGTCTTCGACCAGAGTCTCGCGCAGCCCGGTCAGGTGCGCGTCGATGCGCGCGATCAGCTCGCTCTGCTGCTGGCCGAACTGCAGCATGCGCGCGTCCTGCTGCTGGCCGAATGCGTCGAGCTGGCTGCGCATTTCGACCAGGCGTTGGTTGAGCAGTTCGGCGACGCGCTGCTGCGCCTCGCCGGCCTCGGCGCGGCCGCGCCGCGCGTCCTCGGTCAACGCTTCGCGCAGCAGGTCCAGGCGCTGGTCGGTGCGGGTGGACAGGTCGGACAGATGGCGGGCGAAGCCTTCGCTGCGCGCGTCCTGCTGCCGCGCCAGGCTGTCGAGCTGCTCGCGCAGTTCGCCGCGGCCGCTGCGCTGTTCTTCGCGCAGGACCTGCTCCAGCGCCGTGTGGTCGGTCCGGCGCAGCAGCACCATCAGCAGCAGCACGATGACGGCGCACAGCAGGCCGGCCAGGATCAGGAAATGGGGATCGGTTTGCATGCCGCCAGTGTAGCCGGCCGCGTCTCAGGCGCTGCGCCACGTGGACACGCAACCGCAGCCGAGGCCAGCGCACGGCGCAGCCACCGCCGGCGCGGCCGTCTTGCGCTGGCACCCGCGCCGATGCACGCTGCGTCGCCCGCACCCGGCCGGATTCCATGCTCACCCTGTACGGCAAATCCTCTTCGATCAACGTGCGCAAGGTGCTGTGGCTGTGCGCGGAACTGGACCTGGCGATCGAGCAGCTGCCCTACGGCGCCGGCTTCGCTGAGGTGGACACGCCGGAATTCCGCGCGTTGAACCCGAACGCAATGGTACCGGTGCTGCGCGATGGCGACTTCGTACTGTGGGAATCCAACAGCATCTGCCGCTACCTGGCGGCGCGCCAGCAGCGCGCGGACCTGCTGCCGACCGCGCCGCAGGCGCGGGCAACGGTCGAGCAGTGGATGGACTGGCAGGCCACCGAACTCAACAACGCATGGCGCTACGCGTTCATGGCGCTGGTCCGCGACAGCCCCGCGCATCGCGATGCGCAGGCGCTGGCGCAGGGCATGGCCGGCTGGCATCGGCACATGGGCATCCTCGACGCGCAGCTGCAGCGCACCGGTGCCTACGCGGCGGGCGCGGACTTCACCCTGGCCGACATCGTGCTCGGCCTGTCCACCCAGCGCTGGATGGCCACACCGATGCAGCGACCACCGTTGCCGGCGGTGGCGGCGTACTACGAACGCCTGTCGGCGCGCCCGGGCTTTCTGGTGCACGGGCGCAACGGCATCCCGTAGCCGCTCTTGGCGCAGCGCGCGCCGCAGCAGGTACTGGCTTTGCCCGCGGCGATACGTTGGTATAGGCCGGCGATGCGCATGGCCATGAAAAAGCGCCGCATGCGCGGTGGCCGGCGCCATGCCACGTATGCCAAGCTTTGCCGCGTCGCGAAGCTGCATCCCGGCCGCCGCGGCTAGACCCCGTGCATCCCCACTGCCGCCCGCGTTGGCGGCCTGCGGATGCCATGTCTTGCCGCAGCGCCGACGCCGCCGCTGCGTCCATGCCCGCGGGGCCTGCGCCCGTCGCCGACGCCGCAACCGCGCCTGTTCCGCCCTCATCAGGAGACCGCCATGGACCCCGACCCGCATCCGCGTGGCGCCATCGCCACGCTCCCGCCTGCGCTGTCCTTTCCACGCTTGCCCGGTCCCGCCCCGGAGACGTCCGCCCATCCGCAAGGGTGAGGCGTTCCTTCCGGCAGCGCGCCGGAAGGAGGTTCTCATGCTGCTGTACACGTCCCGTTTCCAACGCGCCCTGCACCGCGCCCTGCGCGCGGCGGTGGCCATGCACCGCGCCGACATCCTGTGCCAGCTGCTCGCCGCGCATGGCGTGCGTGCGTTCGGCAAGGCCCTGTCCGGCTTCCCCGCGCGCGTGCTCGCCGATGCGCTGTCGCTGCTGCCGGGCGAGGACCGCATCCGCGTGCTGGTGCGTCTGTCGCGGTCGGCGCGGCGGCGCCTGCGCCAGCCCGGTCCCGCCATGGCGGCGGTGCCGGGCTGGCGGCAGCGGGCGCTGGGCTGGTGGTCGGATTCGGCGGCGGCGCTGCGACGCGCGATTGCCACGCATCTGCCGCATCATGCCCGGTCCCTGTCGCCCGACATCTCCGCAGGTATTGCGATGACCCATCCGCTCCGCCACCGGTCGCCGCGCTGATGGAAGCGCTGCGCCTGTTCAATCTCGCCTCGCTGCTCGACACCGTGGTGAGCCTGTCCACCGCCTTCGCGCTGGGCGCGCTCATCGGCTTCGAACGGCAGGTGCGGCAACGCACCGCGGGCCTGCGCACCAACACCCTGGTCGCGGTCGGCGCGGCCATCTTCGTCTCGCTCGGCGACCGCCTGTTCGAGATCCATGGCGGCACCCAGGGCGCGGTGCAGGTGGTGGCCTACGTGGTCTCCGGCATCGGCTTCCTCGGTGCCGGCGCGATCATGAAGGAAGGCGCCAACGTCACCGGCCTGAACACCGCGGCCACGCTGTGGGGGTCGGGCGCGGTCGGCGCCTGCGCCGGCGCCGGGCTGGTCGCCGAAGCGGTGCTGGCGGCGGTGTTCGTGCTGCTCAGCAACACCTTGCTGCGCCCGGTGGTGAACCGGATCAACCGCCGGCCGCTGGAGGAATCCTCGATCGAGGCGACCTACGTGTTCTACGTGATCTGCGCCCGCGGCGTGCACGGCGCGGTGCGCGAGCGGCTGCTCGAGCTGCTGGAAGCCGCCCACTACCCGGCGCGCGAGGTGGACCAGCATCCGTTCGGCCAGCACGACGTGGAGATCGCCGCGACGCTGTACGCGACCGCGGTGCGCGCCGAAGAGCTGGATACGGTGATCCAGCACCTGGAAGGCGAACCCGGTGTACAACAGGCGTTCTGGAACGCCGGGGCCGAAGGCTGATCGCTCGGCCCCGCACCAGCAATCGCCCACCGCCATGACGCCGATGACCCGCTGCTTCACTTCGCCCTCGCCGCATCGCCGCCTGCTCGCGCTGGCGGCGCTGCTGCTGGCGCTGGGCGCGATCTTCGCCGCCGATACGCTGACCGATTACGGGGTGGCCGCCGCGTTGTTCTACACGGTGGTGATCCTGTTCGCGGTGCGGCTGCTCACCCGCGCGGGCATGCTGCTGCTCGCCGGCGCCTGCATCGTGCTGATCGTGCTCAGCTTCCAGCTCAGCTCCGCCGGCGCGTACCGGGTGGGCGTGATCAACTCGGCCATCAGCATCGTGGTGGTGGCGGTGACCACGTCCATCGCGGTGCAGATGGAGCGCGCCAAGGCGGCCGCGCATGAAGCGCAGGCGCAACTGCTGCGTCTGGCGCGCGCGCGCAGCCTGGGCAGCCTGACCGCCTCCATCGCGCACGAGGTCAACCAGCCGCTGGCCGCGATCGTCACCAGCGGCAATGCCTGCCAGCGCTGGCTCGGCCAGCAGCCGCCGAACCTGGAGCGGGCGCAGGCGGCATTGCAGCGGATCCTCGACGACGCCAACCGCGCCAGCGAGGTGATCGCGCGGATCCGCAGCCTCAGCAAGGGCGAGGCGCCGCGCAAGAGCGCGTTCGACCTCAACGCCGCGGTGCTGGACGTGCTGGCGCTGTCGCGCGGCGAGCTGGAGCGCAACGCCATCGCGGTGCGGGTGGAACTGGCGCCGGCGCTGCCGCCGGTGCTGGCCGATCGGGTGCAGATCCAGCAGGTGGTGGTGAATCTGTTGTTGAACGCGATGGAAGCGATGGCGCACACGCCGGCCGATGCGCGGTCGATCTGGGTCGGCACCGCGCAGGAGGATGCGGGGTCGCTGCGGCTGACCGTGGCCGATGCCGGCGTCGGCCTGTCGACCGAGACGCAGGCGCGCCTGTTCGACGCTTTCTGGACCACCAAGCCCGACGGCATCGGGATCGGCCTGAGCATCAGCCGCAGCATCGTCGAGGCCAGCGGCGGGCGTCTGTGGGCTGCACCGCGCAGCCCCTGCGGCGCGCTGTTCGGCGTCTGCCTGCCGATCGCAAAACCAGGAGCACGCCCATGAACCTGCCGCTGTCCGAACAGCGCCCGGTGGTGTATCTGATCGACGACGACGCCTCGATCCGCGCCGCGCTGGAAGACCTGTTCGCCTCGGTGGACCTGCAGGTGCACGCGTTCGGGTCCAGCCGCGAGTTCCTGCTGCACGCGCTGGCCGACGCGCCCAGCTGCATGGTGCTGGACATCCGCATGCCCGGGCAGAGCGGCATGGAATTCCACCGGCAGCTGCTGGAGGCCGGGCTCAACCTGCCGACCATCTTTATCACTGGCCACGGCGACATCGCGATGGGCGTGGAAGCGATGAAGAACGGCGCGATCGAATTCCTGACCAAGCCGTTCCGCGACCAGGACCTGCTCGACGCGATCCAGCACGGCATCGCCCGCGACCGCGAGCGCCGCCAGCGCGAGGCCGCGCTGGCCGAACTGCGCGGCCGCTGGGCGACGCTGACCGCGGGCGAGCAGGAGGTGACCCGGCTGGTGGTACAGGGGCTGTTGAACAAGCAGGTCGCCGCGCGGCTGCAGCTCAGCGAGATCACAGTCAAGGTGCGGCGCGGCCAGGCGATGCGCAAGATGAAAGCCGGGTCGCTCGCCGAACTGGTGCGGCTGGCCGAGCGGATCGGGCTGTAACGCGCGCGACGGCGACGGTTGCCGCGCGGCGCGATGGCGTCCTCCTTAGCCGCAGCCCCGTCGGCGGACAAGGCGGCCGGGCATAGCATTGCTGCACCGCATTCGGCGACACTCGCGGGCTTGTCCTGTCGCTCCCCGAGGCCCGCATGTCGTTCCTGTTCCGGCGCAAGTCGCTCGATCTGGTCACCGTCCACGAGGCCGGGCGCCGGCTGGTGCCCACGCTGAGCTGGCCGCACCTGGTGGCGCTGGGCATCGGCGCGATCGTCGGCACCGGCATCTACACCCTGATCGGGGTCGGCGCCGACAAGGCCGGGCCCGCGGTGCTGCTGTCGTTCGCGGTGGCCGGGGCGATCTGCGCCTGCGCCGCGCTGGCCTACGCGGAGATGGCGACGATGATGCCGGCCGCCGGCAGCGCCTACACCTACAGCTACATCGCGCTCGGCGAAAGCATCGCCTGGGTGGTCGGCTGGAGCCTGATCCTGGAATACTCGCTGGTGGTCAGCACGGTGGCGGTGGGGTGGTCGGGCTATGCGGTCGGCTTCCTCAAGGGCGTGGGCGTGGACCTGCCGCAGTGGCTGACCGCCGGGCCGCATGTGCCGGGCGGCTTCGTCAACCTGCCGGCGGTGCTGATCACCTTCGTCGTCGCCGGCATGCTGATGCTCGGCACCCAGGCCAGCGCGACGGTCAACGCGGTGCTGGTGGCGGTGAAGATCGCCGCCCTGACCGTGTTCGTGGTGATCGCGCTGCCGCATTTCGACAGCGCGCGGATGGAGCCGTTCATGCCGTTCGGCTTCGCCAAGTCGATGGGCGCCGACGGCGTCGAGCGCGGGGTGATGGCGGCCGCGGCGATCATCTTCTTCGCCTTCTACGGCTTCGACGCGATCTCCACCGCGGCCGAGGAAACCAAGAAGCCCGAGCGCGACCTGGCGATCGGCATCCTCGGCTCGATGGTCGGCTGCACCCTGATTTACGTCCTGGTGGCGCTGTCCGCGGTCGGCGCAATGAGCTACACCGTGTTCGGCCAGAGCGCCGAACCGCTGGCGCTGATCCTGCGCGAACTCGGCCAGGGCAAGGCGGCGACGCTGATCGCCGCGGCCGCGGTGATCGCGCTGCCGACGGTACTGCTGGCGTTCCTGTACGGGCAGAGCCGGATCTTCTTCGTGATGTCGCGCGACGGCCTGCTGCCGCGTGGCCTGTCCAAGGTCAGCGCGCGCACCGGCACGCCGGTGGCGACCACGCTGTTCACCGCGATCCTGGTGGCGGCGCTGGCCGGCGTGGCGCGGCTGGACGAAATCGCCGCGCTGGCCAACGCCGGCACCCTGGCCGCGTTCATCGCGGTGGCCGCCTGCCTGCTGGTACTGCGCGTGCGCGAGCCAAACCGGGTGCGCAAGTTCCGCACGCCGCTGGCGTGGGTGGTCGCGCCGCTGGCGATCGGCGGTTGCCTGTACCTGTTCTGGAGCCTGCCGCACACCACGCAGAAATGGTTCGCGCTGTGGAACGGGATCGGCGTGGTCGCCTACCTGCTCTACGGGCGCCGCCACAGCCTGCTGCAGCGTGGGGAGCAGCGCCCGTGACGCCGTCCTTCCAGACACTGCTGGCGCGCCACATCGGCAGCGCCTTCGCCCGGCAGATGGCGCTGGCCGACCTGCTCGGCGAACGCGGCTGGCGCCTGGATCTGGCCGAGGGCGTTGCGCACTTCGGCGACGACCTGCACTTCCCGGTGCAATTGCTGGGCAGCGCCGCCGAGGACAGCGCCAGCTGGCTGTGGGCCTGGGCCAACACCGCCAGCAACCTGCCTGAGCATCTGCTGGTCGCGGCGACTGCGCTGCGCGAGCGTGGCGAGCGCGATGGTCCGGCCGAACTGGCCACGGCGTCGCTGCCGCTCGAAGACGACGGCCACATGCTGGCCCTGCTCGCCGCCGCGCTGAGCGCGCGCTGCTACTACCGCGGCCCGTACCGCGGCGGCGCGCTGTTCTTCCTGGTCGACGACGTTCCGGCCACGGTGTTCGCGCCGTGCGACGACCCGCGCGTGCTCAGCCTGCTCGGACAATTGGTCGCGCAGTTCCCGCTCGACCACCGCGCGATGACCGAGGGTTTTCTCGACGACCAGGGGTATGCGCTGCAGCGCGAACCCGGGCAGACCGTCGCCACGCGCAGCGGCAGCCGGATCACGCTTGGCTTCGATGCGCTGGATCGGTTGACCCAATTGCAAGGCAGCCTCGCGCCGCAATCGACCCCCACGGCAGCGGCAAGCAAGCCGGCGCCGAAGTGGCAGTTCTGGAAAAAGTAACGACCGCCACGCATAGCCCCTCTCCCCTCGGGAGAGGGGTTGGGGTAAGGGTAAGGCGCGAAAGCGTCTCGCAGAGTTTGGGTACACGAGGCTGCGCCCGTACCCTCATCCGCCCCTGCGGGCCACCTTCTCCCGATGGGAGAAGGAACAGCCGCTAGCCCCTCTCCCACCGGGAGAGGAGTTGGGGTGAGGGTACGGCGCGAAAGCGTCTCGCCGAGTTTGGGTACACGAGGCTGCGCCCGTACCCTCATCCGCCCCTACGGGGCACCTTCTCCCGAGGGGAGAAGGGAACAGCCATAGCCCCTCTCCCACCGGGAGAGGGGTTGGGGTGAGGGTACGGCGCGAAAGCGTCTCGCCGAGTTTGGATGCACGAGGCTACGCCCGCCCCCTCGTCCGCCCTACGGTGGCCTTCTCTCAACGGGAGAGGGACAAATTGCGCGGCGCCGGGTCCTGCCGATTGCCATAAATGCATGCCTTGAAACGGATGCGAGCATCACCCGATCCAAGCAGAAGGCAACGCACCGGGACGCGCTCAACGCGCCGCCACCGCCGCCCGCCGAAATTCGCTGAAGTAGAACAGCAGCGCCGCCGTGCCGAAGCCGGCGCCGAGCAACGACAGCCCCGGCCAGCCGGCATAGGCGAAGACCGCCGCGGCCAGCAACGAACCGGTGGCGCCGCACACGAACACCGAGGTCATGAACAGGCCGTTGAGGCGGCCGCGCTGCTCCGGGGCCAGCATGTAGATGCTGCGCAGGCTCAGCACCTGGCATACCTGCACCGCCGCATCCAGCACCAGCGCGGCGACCACCAGCCACAGCAGCGCATGCGCGTGCGCGGCCCAGGCGCCGATGCCGAACGACAACGCCGCCGCGGCCAGCGCCCAGCCGGTGGCCGGGCGGGTCCAGCCGCGGTCGGCCATGCGCCCGGCCAGCGGCGCGACCAGGGCGCCGGCGGCGCCGGCCAGCGCGAACAGCGCGATATGCCGCTGGTCCATGCCGAAGGACTGCGCCAGCAGCAGCGGCGAGCCGGTCCAGAACACGTTGAACGCGGCGAACATCATGCCCTGGTAGAACGCGCGCCGGCGCAGCAGCGGCGTGGCGGCATACAGCCGTGGCAGCGAGGCCAGCACCGCGGCGTAGGACGCGCGCTGCGCGGGCCGGCGCTGCGGCAGGCGCCAGCGCAGCACCGCCATCAGCAACAGCATCATGCCCGCGGACAGGAAGAACACCGCGCGCCAGCCCAGGCTGGCGGCGACGAAGCTGGAGAACGGACGCGCCAGCATGATCCCGGCCAGCAGCCCGCCCATCACCGTGCCGACCACGCGGCCGCGGCTGGCCTCCGGCGCCAGGTGCGAGGCGAACGGCACCAGGATCTGCGTGGCCACCGCACACACGCCGACCACGAACGAGCCGATCAGGAAACCGGCCGCCGACTGCGACAGGCCGATGCCGAGCAGGCCCAGCACCACCCCGCCCAGCAGCAGGATCGCCAGGCGCCGGTTCTCGGCCACGTCGGCCAGCGGCACCAGCAACAACAGGCCGGCGCCGTAGCCGAGTTGGGTCAGCGCCACGATCAGCCCGGCCAGGCCCGCGTGCAGGCGCAGCTCCGGCGCGATGATGCCGATCAGCGGTTGCGAGAAATAGATGTTGGCCACCGCCAGACCGCAAGCGGCGGCGAACAGCGCGATCAGGCCGGAGGACAGACCGGCGGGTGCCGCATCGGCCTGGGAAGCGTGTGGGGACATGGGGGAGCCTGGCAGCGAAGGCGCCACGGTAGGCGCCGACGCCGGCGGACTCAAGCCGTCCCGCCACGACACAGCGTTGCGTCGTGGCTAGGCCGCGTGCCCAGCCCCCGCGCGATCCGCGCGGGAAGTGGCGGCACGCCTGGTCGCGCCGTGCGGACTCAGCCGGCGCGGCGCGACCGGCGGGTTACCACCAGCGCATGCCTTCGAAGGGGTTCCAGCTGGTGCTGCCCTTCTTCACTTCCAGGTAGTAGGCGTAGTTGGCGATCATGCCGACCAGCACCGAATACGCCACGCCCAGGCCGTTGACGACCATCCGCGGCAGGAAGAACGACAGCACGCCGATCAGCAGCGAGATGCCGATCAGCACGATCGCCTTGCGCCACAGGCCGAGGATGAAGAAGTAGATCCAGCCGAAGAAGAACGCGAAGAAGTTCATGTTGATCTTCAGGCGGTCGCCGAACGACGGCAGCGCCTTGAACGCCGGCTTGAAGCCGGGCGAGGCAGGCCCGCCGTGGCGGTCGAAGAAGTCGAAGCGGAACTGCCACTTCGGGCTGAGCGGCGCGCGCTCGGGGAGGTTCTGGGTACTCATGGAGACGCAATTCCTTTTATGTAATCGTTTTCATTGTAGCTGAATAGGCTGCTGCGCACCATACGCGGCCCAGATTTGGCACCAATCTGGTGCGCATGGTCCGTCGATGCAGTGGGCTGCATAGGAGCCAGGCACCGGATCCACAGCGGGGCGGTATAGGCGTCAGGAACTCGGCCTGCGAACGCCGCAGACGCCGCATGCATGCGCCGCTGGCGCGCGCGACGCCAAGCTCCAATCAGCGTCCCAGGCCGCGCCCGATCCTGATCGCCTCGGCCACGTTCCTGGCCGCCAGGCGCAGGTTCGCCGCGGCCTCGGCCAGCGCCTGCTCCAGCGTGCAAGCACGCTGCACCGCGCCGAACATCGCGTCGATGCCGTGCGCATGCAGAAGCTCGGCACCGGCCCCCAGACCGCCGGCGATCGCGACCACCGGCTTGCCGTGGCGTTTGGCGATGCGGGCCACGCCGAGCGGGGTCTTGCCGTGGACGCTCTGGCGGTCGAGGCGGCCCTCGCCGGTGATCACAAGGTCGGCATCGGCCACCAGCGCGTCCAGCCCCAGCGCCTCGGCGACGATGTCCGCGCCCGGGCGCAGCTGCGCGCCCAGAAACGCGACCAGCGCGGCGCCCAGACCGCCGCCGGCCCCGCCACCGGGCAACCCGGCGAGCGCGATGCCGAGGTCGGTTTCGATCACCGTGGCGTAGTGCTGCAGGTTGGCGTCGAGCTGGGCGACCAGCGCCGGGGTGGCGCCCTTCTGCGGCCCGAACACCGCCGAAGCGCCCGCCGGCCCGGTCAGCGGATTGTCGACATCGCAGGCGACCTCGATCGCGCACTGTCGCAAGCGCGGATCCAGGCCGCTGGCATCGATCCGCGCCAGCCTCGCCAGTGCGCCACCGCCCACGCCGGCGTCCAGCGCACGGCCGTGCGCGTCGAGCAGGCGCACGCCCAGCGCCTGCGCCATGCCGGCGCCACCGTCGTTGCTGGCGCTACCGCCGACACCGACGATGAGCTTGCGCGCGCCGGCATCCAGCGCTGCCAAGAGCAGTTCGCCGACGCCGTAGCTGGTGGCGGCGAGCGGGTCGCGGCGGCCCGCCGGCACCAGCGCCAGCCCGCTCGCCGCGGCCATTTCGACGATGCCGGTGCGGCCATCGCCGGTGATGCCGAAGAAGGCTTCGACCGGCGCGCCCAGCGGCCCGGTCACCGTGCGCCCGACGACGCGGCCGCCGGTGGCCGCGACCAGCGCCGCGACCGTGCCCTCGCCGCCGTCGGCGACCGGCACCTTGACGTAGCTCCACGCCGGAAACACTTCGCGAAACCCCGCCTCGATCTGCGTGGCCGCCTCCAGCGCCGACAGGCTTTCCTTGAACGAATCCGGGGCGATGACGATCTTCATGGTCGCCCCGATGCTAGCCGATGCGACGGCGACGGTTTGGCGCGTGCGGCACTGCGTACGCCGATGCCGGGCCTGAGCCGGTCTTCGGTCATCGGCGAGCGCCACCACCAGGGGCGATCGCGTGAACCGGCCGCCTGCCTAGGTCCCAGTAGACCCGGCGTGCGCCTGCGCCGCCGCCCAGTCCTGCGCCTGCTGCATCACCCGCAGCACGTTGCCGCCCCAGATGGCGGCGATCTGCTGCTCGCTGTAGCCCTTGCGCAGCAACCAGGCGGTGATCTTGGGCAGGTCGGTCACGTCCTCCATGCCGACCACGCCGCCACCGCCATCCCAGTCCATGCCGATGCCCACGTGCTCGGGACCGATCAGCGTCAACACATGCTCCAGGTGCGCGAAGAAGTCGTCCAGCGTCGCCTGCCGCACCGGATACTTGGCGTCCAGCGCCTTCATCTCTTCGCCGAGCTTGAGCCCGTCGGCCAGCTGCAGATGCTCCCAGCCGCCGTATTTGGCCATCAATGCTTCCTCGGCGGCCTTGCGCTCGGGGCCGGCACCGTTGTCGATCAGGTAGCCGCCGTAGGAATTCATCTGGATCACCCCGCCGTGCGCCGCCAGCACCTTCAGCCGCGCATCGTCGATGTTGCGCGGATGCGCATGCACCGCGCGCGCGCCGCTGTGCGAAAGCAGGATCGGCACCGGCGACAGCGCGATCAGCTGATCGAACACCGCATCGGAGGCATGCGACTGGTCGATGACGATGCCCAGCTTCTGCGCCTGCTGCACCAGCTCCCGACCTGCGGGACTCAAGCCCTGCCATTCCGGTCCCTTCGGATCGGTGGCCGAATCGGCGAACTCGTTGTTGAGGAAATGCGCCGTGCTCATCAGCCGCAGGCCTTGCGCGTAATAGAAGCGCAGCAGCGTGGGATCGGCGACCAGCGGGCTGGCGTTCTCCATGCTCAGGTACACCACGCGCTTGCCGGCGGCCTTGATCCGCGCCGCATCGGCCGGCGTGGTGGCCAAGCCGAACTGCTTTGGATAGGCCGCGAGCAGCGCGTGGATCGCCATCAGGCGCTGCAGCCCGGCGTCGCGATCGTCCAGGTGCGCTTGCTTACTGCGATCGCCCTGGCCGGTGTAGATCGCCCAGAAGCCGCCGTCCAGCGCGCCGTCCAGCATGCGCGGATAGTCCACCTGCGCCAGGCGATTGCCGGCATGCGCAGCCATCATGTCGAAATCGCCGCGCTCGAAATTGGCCGGCGTATCCAGATGCGAATCCAGCGTCAGCAGGCGCTGCTGCAGCGCGGTGGCGCGCGCCAGCTCCGCCTTGGTGAAGTCGACGGCATGCGCCGGCAACGCCGCGGTCAGCGCCAACGATACGGAAAGGCATAGGGCGTGCAGGTTCATACGCAGGAATTCTCGGAGAGAGCGACGATTCGATGATAGCCATGCCGCGTCTGCCGCGACCCGCCACGGCGGGTAGGTGCGCGCATCGGGGTGGTGGCGCCCGCCGCTCGGTCAGATCGGTCCGGGCTGCTGCGAGCGATGCCGGTCAGCCGGATGCATGCGGCGTGCATGCTTCGCCATGCAGCGCCCCCGCCGCCAGCAGCGCATCGACCATCTCGCCCAGGGTCTGCGTCGCCGTCCCCTCCCAGAAACAGGCAGGCATCGCGATCCCGAGCTGCTCCTCGATTTCGCCGATAGCGTCCTCGACGTCGTAGTCGATGTCGAGCGCACCGAAGCGCGGTCCGCCGCAGACGACGGCGAACGCGTCCTCGGGCAGGAAACAGGGACCGGGCCAGCGCAGGCGCCGCGCCAGGATCGCACCGATCACGCGCGCCGCCCGCTGCCGCGCGCCGCCGCCCCACAGATCCAGCAACGCGGTGCTGCGCGCCTTCTGCTGGGCGCGGAGTCGCCCGAAGAACGACAGGTCCGGGCCGAGCCACCTGACGCCGATGAAGAATCGCTGGCGCGCGCTGGTCGGCGGATAGCTGGACGGGTAGCGCAACGGCGACGCCGGATCGGGACAAGCGGTAGTCGTTGGCGTGTGCACGGCAGCCTCCCAGGGATCGCCGCAGCGGGGAACAATGCTTGGACAGGGACTCCGAACCCTGCCCTGCCGCGCGCCGCGAAAGCGTAGCGCCCGCGGGTCGGACACACCAGTCTGCGGCAGAGCGCGAGTGCATTGCGTGGAAAGGCCGCGCAACGCTTACGGCGCTACCGATCGATCCCGCGCTTGCGTGACGCGACCGGCGCGACCTGCGCACCGCTACGCACTCCACTCCGCGTCATGCCGATGCCGATGCCGCAACGGGGGTCTGCCCCGCCCATACTTCCGGACCGGCCTGGCAATAACGCGCGATGAAGTCCTGCTGCGACGGCATCTGCGCCACCGCGCGGTCGATGGGCTGGCGGATCGTGTCGAGGAACTGCTGCAGCTGCTGGTCCGGCAGCGCACGCGCCAGCAGGTGGTGCTGCGCCGGCACGATGCCCTGGCCGAGCAGCACGTGGATCCACGAATCCACCCGGAACAGTTCGTCGCTGCCTTGCCAGGCATGCGCTCGCTCGCGCCAGGCGCGCAACCGCTGCTGCAGCGAATCGGGCAACGTCATCTCGCGGCAGGCCTGCCACATCGGTTCGTCGCGCTGGTTGGCGTGGTAGTGCAGGATGATGAAATCGCGCACGTGCTCCATCTCGGCGCGGCTGACCTCGTTGTAGAGGTCGGCCATCGACGGCGCGATGCCGTCGGTGGGGAACAGCGTGATCAGCCGCATCACCGCGGCGATGGTCAGGTGGATGCTGGTCGATTCCAGCGGTTCGATGAAGCCGCTGGCCAGGCCCAAAGAAACCACGTTCTTGTTCCAGGCCTTGAGCCGGCGGCCGGTGCGGAACGGCACCAGCCACGGGTCCTTGATCGGCGGCGCGGCGGCGTCGTGCAGCAACTTGGCGCGCGCTTCGTCGTCGGACAGATGCGCGCTGGAAAACACCAGCCCGCAGCCGACGCGGTGCTGCAGCGGGATATGCCAGCGCCAGCCCGCGGCGTGGGCGATGGCCCGGGTGTACGGCACCGGCGCCGCCACCGCTTCGGTCTGTACCGCCACCGCGCGATCGCATGGCAGCCACTGCTTCCAGTCTTCGTAGCCGGTGTGCAGGGTCTGCTCGATCAACAGGCCGCGGAACCCGGTGCAGTCGATGAACAGGTCGCCTTCGACCAGCGTGCCGTCTTCCAGCAGCAGCGCCTCGACGAATCCGCTCTCGGCGTGCTGCCGCACCTGCTGGATCTTGCCTTCCACGCGCTTGAGGCCGTGGCGCTCGGCGTGACGGCGCAGCAGCCGCGCGTACAACCCGGCATCCAGGTGATAGGCGTAGTTGACCGGCGGCGACTGCTGCAGCGCGAAGCGGTCCACGCGCGAGGCCACGGTTTCCAGGCAGTAGTCGCCCAGTTCGGAGACCATCCCGCGCCGCTGCGCCTCCAGCCAGAAATGGTGGAACGCGCAAACCAAAGTGCTTTGTCCGGTGAGGCCGAACGGGTGGATGTAGCGCGCGCCGTGCCGTGGCCAGTTCTCGAAGGAAATGGAGAGCTTGAAGGTGCCCGCGACGCTGCGCAGGAACTCCTGTTCGTCGATCTGCAGGAACCGATGGAAGCTGCGGATCGGCGGCACCGTGGATTCGCCGACGCCGACCGTGCCGATCTGCTCGGATTCGATCAGGGTGATGTCCAGCAGGTCGCGGAACTGGTGCGCCAGCGCGCAGGCGGCGATCCAGCCTGCCGTGCCGCCACCCGCGATCACCACCTTGCGTATCTGGGCCATTGCGTCGTCTCTCCTGCAGTGATGGATGGTGGCGCGCGCGGCGGCGCGCAGCCTTGGATGGGCCGCGGTCAGCGGTTGAGCTTGGCCAGCAGCATCGCGCGCAGCTGCCGCGCCTGCATGTCGTCGATCGGCCCGAGCAGTTGCCGCGCCGGCGCCGGCAGGTGCGCGCCGGCGCGCTCGGCCGGGCCGAACACGTAGTAGTCGAAGATGGCGCGCCACGCCTCCTTCTCCGCCTCGGGCCGGTCGCGGATCGCCCACAGCGCGTGATACAGCGCCTGCATCGGTGCCGGCAGATGGGCCGGCGCGCTGCTCCACCAGTAGTTGACCAGCACGTTGAACGGCTCCAGCCCTTCCACGTGATGCCACCACAGGCTGGGCAGGAACAGCGCATCGCCCGGTTCCAGCACCGCGCTGCGGCCGTGCGCCAGCGCCTCGGCAAAGCGTGGGTAGCGCGCGACGTCGGGCGCGGCGAAATCCACCACGCTGATCGCCTGCCCGCCCGGGGTCGGCTCCAGCGGACCGGGATAGAGATTGCCGATCTGCTCCGGCGGGAACACGGTGAAGCGGCGCCGGCCGACCGCGCAGCAGGCCAGGTTGTTCGGCGCGTCGTAGTGGCAGGACGCGGTGATGCGGTTGCCGATCCAGATGCTCGGCCGCACCTGCAGGCCATGCGCGGCGAAGTCCACATCGTTGCCGTCGCGGAATCCCGGCAGGTTGTCGTCCACCGGCAGCGAGGCCAGGTAGTAGGCCGGCGGCCGCGGATCGTCCAGGTGCGTGGCGATCGCCTCCAGCAGGCCGTGCAGGTCGCTGCGCCGCACCTCGAAGTTCAACGCGGTGAAGTCGTCGTTGTAGAACGGCCGGCCGGCGATCTCCGGCGCGCCGTAGGAATATTGCAGCGCGCGGCCGTTGCTGTGCCCGCGCAACAGGTCCATCGCCTCGCGGGTGTCGCGCAGGCCGGCCTGGACCAGCGCCCAGTCGCGCGCCACGCCACGCAGCACCACCGGCTCGCCTGCGGCGAGCAGGTCGGCCAGCGGCAATGCGCCGGCCCGGCAATCGTTACGCTCGGCAATCGCCGCCAACGCGTCCACGTCGCTCAGGCGGCCTGCCCGGAGGCGACCGCGTCCACGCCGACATGCTGCAGGCGGCGCTGCTTCTCGGCCATCAGCCGGCGCATGTTGTGCAGCGACGCCAGCAGCAGATAGACCCCTTCCAGGTAACCGGCGCGGTGCAGCCCATGCAGCGACGGCGCATCCAGCGCCGCCAGCCGTTCGCGGTCGATGCCGTACAGCCCGGCCAGATGCACGTTGTGCGCCTGCCCAAGCTGCACGTCGATGCGCAGCGGCTGGATCAGGCCCAACGCATCGAAGGCGGCGAACATCGCGTCGCCGCCTTCCACGCCGTCGCGGATGCCGCGCAGCACGGTGATGATGTGCTCCAGATACGGACTGTTCCCGCCCTGCGGCAGGAACACCCGTTCGCCTTCGTCGAAACTCACCCGCGGGTGGTCCAGATCGACGTGGATCACCGGTTCGCGGCGCAGCACGCCGTCCTCCTGCTGCTCCTGGAACCCGATCAGGAACGGCCCCTTGGCGACGATGCCCGGCAGGTATGCCGCATTCCAGCGCGCGTCCTGCAGGAACAGGTTTTCCTGCTGCTCGAAGCCCAGCAGCGCCACCGACTGGAAACCGCCGCCGTCCGGGTCCTTGCGCAGCAGGATCGGATACTCGCGCTGCAACTCGGCGTATTCGGTCGGGAACGCCTGCACCACGCCGGCGGCGTCGCCGAACTCCGGGCCGAAGCGCAGGATCACCCGCAGGTCCTGGTGGGCCACGTTGTTGAGCAATTCGTATCGGGCCATCTGGACTCCAGCGGATCGGTGGCGGAACTGGGTGGGACGCCACGCGACCATTGCAGCAAAGCGCCGCGCCCGCAAGACGCGCTGCGGCGTGGGCGCCGTTGCCGCACGCGGCCATTGCCGCGCGCGGCCTGCCGGGCTCAGAAGTTGTAGCGCACGCCCAGGGTGTAGCGCGGGCTCTGGTCGATCACCTTGATCACCTGCTTCTCCGAGCGCCCGTGCCAGCGCACGTCCTCGCTGGTGAGGTTGATCGCTTCGAAGCCGATCGACAGGTTGTCGGTGATGGCGTAGCTCACGCTCAGGTCCAGCTGCTGGTACGGCTCGACGTAGTACGGATTGCGGCTGGCCCCGTTCTGGTTGGCCGCGATCAGGTATTCGTCGCGCCAGTTCCAGGCCAGGCGCGCGCTCCACCCGTACTTCTCGTACATCAGCATGACGTTGGCGGTGTCGCTGAGGCCGAGCAGCGCGAACTGGTCGCGGTCCAGCACCGTGTTGTCGAAGCCGACGTCGCCCTTGACGATGGTGTAGTTGGCGTAGACGCCGAAGCCGGTGTCGCCGAGGAAGTACTGACCACCGAGTTCCCAGCCGTGGATCTTGGCGTTGTTCTGGTTGATCGGACGCGACACGTCGAACTCGTACAGCGGATCGTCCGCCTCGCCGACCAGGTCGTAGGCGTTTTCCAGCGCCAGGGTCTGCGCCGAGCTGCCGTTGTAGGCGCCCAGCCCACCGGTCGCCGCGGCGTTGCGCAGCATCGCCACCGCCGAGAACAGCGAGGTGTCGTTGGCCGAGCAGGCCCCCGCCACGTCGTTGCCGGCGGCACCGACCTGCGCGGCGCAGGCCGCGCTCTGCAGGAACGCCAGCGCCGCCTGCGCGTCCGGTCCGGAGGTGGGATCGCGCAGGCCGTACAGGTTTTCGCGGGTGACGCTGGTGCCGATGAAGTTGGACACGCGCTTGTCCCAGAACGTCAGCGACACGTAGCTGGCGTCGGCGAAGTACCACTCCAGCGCCAGGTCCAGGTTGTTCGATTCCAGCGGATCCAGGCTCGGGTTCTCCGAATTGCCGGCCGCGCGCGTGGACGGATTGACCAGGATCGAGCCGCTCGGCGTGCCCGGGGTCGGCCCGGCGATCAGGTTGGTATACGGCGCCCGCGCGATGCTCTGCCCGAACGAGGCCCGGGCTTTCAGCGTGTCGGTGAGGTTGATGCTGAAATCCAGGTTCGGCAGGACGTGGCTATAGCTGTGCTTTTCGCTGAACGGTTGCAGCTCGGCGGAGCGCAGCAGCTGGAAGTCGTTGTTGGCCTGCCATTCCAGCGCGGTCGGGAGCGCCACCTGCGAGGTGGAGACCACGTCGGTCTTCTCGTAGCGCACGCCGATGCGGGTATTGGTAGTCATGCCGCCGAGCTCGCCGTCGAACTCCAGCTGCATGTAGGCGGCGCGGGTCTTCTCCTCGACCAAGTTGTCGGAGCTGAACTGCGGGTTGTAGCGCGTGGTCGCGCCGTAGGCACTGCCTCCCCACAGCGCCAGCTGGTCGGCATTGCCGCGCCAGGCATTCGGCGCGGCGCCGGAGGCGTTGAAGTCGTTGAACATGCCGGTGATGCTGACCGGCTGCAGCAGATCGATCATGCCCGGCTCGTTGCCGGCATTGGCCACGCTCCAGTCGCCCAGCGTCGAGTTGGTGTCGCTGATGCGCCGGTGCATCGTGGTCTTGGCGCTGTCCACGCCGAACTGGAAGCGGCCGTTGTCGAAGTCGAACTGGCCGTCGACGCGCCCTTCCTTCACCTCCGTCACCTGGCTCTGGTAATAGATGCGCAGCACCTGCGAGCCGATTTCGGCCGGGGAGAAGTCCTGGTTGACCAGGCCGTTGGTCCCGGCGACCGAATCGGCCGCGGTCGGATACCAGGTGCGCGCACCGATCGGCAGGCCGTTGTTGAAGAACAGTTCCTGCGCCCACTGGCCGCCGCATTGCGTGCCGGTGGTGCAGTTGTTGGTGCCGGCATAGCTGAAATAGGTGGCGCTGCCGCCGGTGACCGGATCGTTGGGCAGGCTCTGGGTCTTGGAGTTGTGCGCATCGAAGGTCAGGCGCAGGCGGTCGGTGGCTTGCCAGTCGGCGTTGAAGCCCAGCGAGCCGAGCTTGTACTTCTGCATGTTGCGCTGCTGCTCCATGCCGAAGTCCTTGGCGCCGTTGGGCACGTCGCGCAGGTACACCGGCGTGGCCACCGCCTGCCCGGTGTCGAACACCAGGTCGGTGAAGCTGTTGGCGCGCTGCAGCCAGATGCCCTGCTCGCCGCGGTCCTCGCGGATCTCGTTGCTGGAGTAGGTGTAGTCCAGGGTCAGGGTCAGGCTGTCGGTCGGCGCGAACTGCACCACCGCCTGGCCGTTGAGCCGCTCGCGTTCGAAATCGGCGAAGGCGTAGCGCAGGTCGTTGGGCATGCCGTAGAGCTGGCCGATCGCCGGCGCGTTCTGCACGGTGGCGTCCGGACGCAGCGCCGGATCGGTCCCGGTCCAGCGCTGGATGTTCCAGCCGTTCTCGGTCGCCTGCACCGAACCGCCGCGGCGCTTCTGGTAGCTGCCGCTCAGGCCGATGCCCCAGGTCTTGTCCGGGTTGGTGTAGCTGAAGATGCCGGACACTTCCGGCGTGACCTTGTTGTCGAACGGCTGCGAGTCGTCGTATGCGGCCTTGGCGCCGGCGCTGGCGACCAGGCCTTTGTGATTGAACGGGCGGTCGGTGACGATGTTGATGGTGGCGCCGATGCCGCCGCTGGGCGCATTGGCGCGGCTGGTCTTGTACACCTCCAGGCCGGTGATCGCCTCGGAAGCGAGCTGGGCGAAGTTGAACGCGCGGGTGCCGCCGTCCACGCCGCCGATCGGTACCGCGCCCGGCGCGCCGAATGCGTCGGCGCCGGGAATCACCCGGCCGTTGAGGGTGACCGCATTGAACTGCGGGCCGAAGCCGCGCGCGGTGACCTGCGCGCCTTCGCCGTCGCGGCGCTCGATCGAGATGCCGGTGATGCGCTGCAGCGACTCGGCCAGATTGGTGTCGGGAAACTTGCCGATGTCCTCGGCGCTGATCGCATCGACCACGCCGGCGTTGTCGCGCTTGATCCCCATCGACTGGTTGAGGCTGTTGCGGATGCCGGTGACGCTGACCGTGTCCAGCGTGGTCGCATCGGCAGAGGACTGCTGCTGGCTGGTCTGGGCCTGCGCCTGGGTCTGCGGCGCCTGCTGGGCGAACGCCGGATTGATCACCAGCACCCCGCCGACGAAGGTGAACATGGCCTTGGAGCGGAACTTCTTCAACTGCTGACGCATCAGAATGTCCTCGGTGCTGGAGTCGGACGGGCAACGCCGTCTGCGGCGTACGACGCGGCGAATGCCGACGTCGAAGCGGTCCCTGGTACGTGACACGCATCGCTGCATGCCTGCATGTGATCCCCTACTTCTCGATCGATGGATGGATCGCGCCTTCCCCCGAAGGGCGCCGGGTGCCATCGCACACCCGTTTCCAACCCAGACGCTGACCAAGCCGCCCGCTACAGCGAATGCCGATACGAACCCGAATCGAAAGCCGTGCGGCGCTGGCGCCGCGGCGGGTGACGCGACAACCGCATTTCCCGGCACCTGGCCGAGAGTGATAGCGCTATCACCCGACGGCGCAAACCTAATCCCGTGTGCCGGCGTTTGTCACCGTGCGGCGCAACAAAGCTACGTTATGCGTACATCTGCTGAGATGCAGACCACGATGTAAGCGTTATCAGCGCCGACGTTGCGCAATTCGCGCGGTGTGCGATGGGCGAACGCAGTTGCCGTTGCGCATGTTGATGCGCGCCGCAGGCGTGTGCTTGCAGCGCGTCGCCGAAGCGGGATGACGTGATGGATGCGATGCACTGCGGTAAGCGCAGTGGCATGAATACGTGGCCGACCCGGCGCACGCGACTGTGCGGGCGCTGGTCAGCCCGCAACAGCGCCAGCGCTGCGTCGGCAGCCCGCCCGGCATGTCCGTGGTAACGCGATCTCGCAGCGCGCGGCGAATGCCGGCGCGCCGCGGCGGCTCAGTTCAGCACGCGGCAGAACACCGCTTTCAGATAACGCGATTCCTGCACGTGGGCCATGAACGGGTGGTCGGCGCCGGCACCGGCCACCTTCAGGATCTGGATCGTGCGGCCGGAGAAATACGCGGCGCGGCGCAGCATGTCCAGGAACTCCTGCTCGGCGACCAGGCCGGTGCAGGAGAACGTGGCGAACAGGCCGCCGGGCGCGACCACGCCCAAAGCCAACTTGTTCATGTCCAGGTATTTCTTCAGCGCCGGGATCACCTGGTCGCGGTCGCGGGTCATCTTGGCCGGGTCCAGGATCACCACGTCGTAGCGGTCGCCGCGCACCGCGGCATCGCGCAGGTACGGGAAGATGTCGGCCTGCACGAACTTGAGCCGCACGTCGTTGAGCTTGGCGTTGCCCTTGGCGATCTCGATCACGTCCTCGTCGATGTCCACGCCGACCACCTCCTCGGCACCGCGCACCTTGGCGTAGACGGCGAAGCCGCCGGTGTTGCAGCACAGGTCGAGCACGCGCTTGCCGGCCACCTGCTGGCTCAGCCACTGCCGGTTCTCGCGCTGATCGGCGAAGAAGCCGGTCTTGTGCGCGCCGGCCGGATCGGCGCGGAAACGCACGCCGTATTCGCTGATGATCGCCGGCTCCGGGCGCTCGCCGCTGCTGGATACCGGGCGATAGTCGAAGCTCTCCTGCTTCTGCACGTGCTCCTCGGCGAAGCTGTAGAAGCGCGCGCCGGGGAACTGGGTGCGCAGCGCGGCGTAGATCCAGTCGCGGTAGCGGAACATGCCGGCGCTGAAGAACTCCACCACCAGCAGATCGCCATAGCGGTCCACCACCAGCCCGGACAGGCCGTCGCCTTCGGCATGCACCACGCGCCAGGCATCGGACACCGCGTCCAGCTTCAGCACGTCGCGGCGCAGCGACACCGCCTCGGCGATCTTGCCGGCGAACCAGGCTTCGTCGACGGGCACGTCGCGATCGATCTCCAGGATGCGCACGGCGATGCGCGAATGGCCGTTGTAGAAACCGCGGCCGATCCACTCCCCGTCCACCCCGACCACGTCGACGAGGCTACCCGGCTTGGGCTTGGCGGCGGGTTTTTCGACCAGTTTCTGGAAGATCCACGGATGGCTGGAGCGCCAGGCGTTCTTGAGGCGGACTACGGGCAGGGGAGTATTCATGAACGCCATTGTATCCGCCCCGATTGACGCCACCGCCGCCAGCCGCAAGAATGGGCGCAGAAGGGGAGTAGCTCCCAACGTTGTCGCCGTCAATTCGAGCCAGCAGGCTCCGGTGCAACGGCAGCCAGACCATCGGCTGCGAGCGAGACCTTCGCCGCAGTGGCGAAGGCATTCCCTGGAACGAACCCCATCGTTTCCGTCCAGGACGCCTCGCCGCCGCGGCCCGAGGTTCAACCTTCACTGACGGGAATTCCCCATGCAAACGATAGGCAACGTGTGGTTGTGGAGCGGTTTCGCGATCGTGGTGATCGCGGCGCTGCTGGCGGATCTGGTGCTGATGCGCCACGGCGGTCCGCACAAGGTCACCTTCAAGGAAGCGCTGTGGTGGAGCCTGGGCTGGATCGGGCTGGCGCTGGCGTTCAATGCCGGCCTGTGGTGGTACCTGCGCGAGACCATCGACGTGGCCACCGGCAACCAGTACGGACTGGAGTTCCTGACCGGCTACCTGGTGGAGAAGTCGCTGGCGGTCGACAACATCTTCGTGTTCCTGATGATCATGAGCTACTTCGCGGTGCCGGAGGAGCAGCGCCAGCGCGTGCTGGTGATCGGCGTACTCGGCGCGATCGTGCTGCGCGCGATCATGATCTTCGCCGGCTCGGTGCTGCTGACCAAGTTCCACTGGCTGCTGTACGTGTTCGGCGCGTTCCTGCTGCTGACCGGCATCAAGATGTGGTTCTCAGCGGGCAAGGAGCCGGACCTGGAAGCCAACCCGGTGCTGCGTTTCATGCGCAAGCACCTGCGCCTGACCCCGCAGTACCACGGCAACGCGCTGAGCGTGACCCAGGAAGGCAAGCGCTGGTACACGCCGCTGTTCGCGGTGCTGATGCTGATCGCCATCACCGACGTGATCTTCGCGGTGGACAGCATCCCGGCGATCTTCGCGATCACCACCGATCCGTTCCTGGTGCTGACCTCCAACGTGTTCGCGGTGCTGGGCCTGCGCGCGATGTTCTTCCTGCTGGCGGGCATGGCCGACCGCTTCCACCTGCTGCCGTACGGGCTCGCGATCGTGCTGGTCTTCATCGGCACCAAGATGCTGATCATCGACCTGTACAAGATCCCGGTGCTGGTCTCGCTGCTGGCGGTGGCGCTGATCATCGGCGCGACGGTGGCGCTGAGCCTGCTGCGCCCGGCCAAGCCGGCGCACTGAGGCGCGCCGCGGCCGCGGGATTGTCCCGCGGCCGCGGCCAGTCCCTCCCACCGGCGGCGCCTTGCCTTGGGCGATGGGCGCCGCCATCCAGGGACCATGGACACTTCTCCGCTCTCCCCGTCCCCGCCTGCCGACGATGCGCAGGCGCAGGACCGCTTCGACCGGGCCCGGATCCTGCGCGCCTTCAACGCCAGCCTCGCCCTGATCGCGGTGCTGGTGGCGGTGTTCGCCAGCCAGGGCCTGTTCGACTGGCGGCCGTGGTCGGTGGGGCCGCAGCAGGCCAGCGGCCTGCTCGGGCTGCTGACCGCGCCCTTGCTGCACGGGTCGCTGGAACACCTGGCCGCCAATGCCGGCGCGCTGCTGATCCTGGGCACCCTGGCCGGCAGCGTGTACCCGCGTGCCACCCTGGCGGCGCTGCCGCTGCTGTGGCTGGGCTCGGGCCTGGGCGCATGGCTGCTCGGCGAACCCGGCAGCCACCATCTGGGCGCCAGCGGCGTCACCCACGGCCTGCTGTTCCTGGTGTTCGTGCTGGGACTGCTGCGCCGCGACCGCGCCGCGATCGCCGCCAGCATGATCGCGTTCCTGTTCTACGGCGGCATGCTGGTGACGGTGCTGCCGCATGAGGCCGGCGTGTCCTGGCAGTCGCACCTGGGCGGCGCACTGGGCGGCGCGGTCGCGGCCCTGCTGCTGCGCCACCGCGACCCGCTGCCGCCGCGCAAGCGCTACAGCTGGGAAGACGAGGACGAAGAAACCCTGGCGCCCTTGCACGACGAGTTGGAGCCGCCTCCGCCGGCGCAGGTGCCGGTGCTGTGGCAACCGCCCTCGGTGCCGCGCGGGGTGGTGTTGCGCTTCCCGCCGCGGCAGGAGCGCGACGAGGGCTGAGGCCTCCGCAGCGGACGTGGCGACCCCGCTGCGCAGTACGACAGCCGCTGCCTGCCTGCTGCGCTTCGCCGTGGGAGGCAAGCGCTGGAGCATGCGCCCAGGTGTTTGCGGTTGGCGCGGGCTTTTTGTGGGAGCGACTTCGGTCGCGACGCATTACCGATAAGGCCCGTCGCGACTGAAGGGCACCTCTAATGACCCCAAAGAGCTCGGCCTAAGCGTTCGCAAGTGATTGATGTGCCTAGCGTGCAATTCTCGGAATCGAGGTTATTAGAGGTGCCCTGAAGTCGCTCCACAAGTTCGCCGCCCGCTCGGCATGATTGCTGCCGTCCCGGTCCAATACCGCCTCGCGCGCACGCTGGCTGCATCGACCTGGCTGCTGCAGGCAGTACCGCTCCAGACCCGCCGACCTGCGCCATGGCGGCCTGCCGCGCCACGGCACCGGCCGTACACTGGCCGATCCCTCGCCGCCCGCCCCAGATCGCATGCCCGCATCCCCTGCCTTCCGTTCCCGTTCTGCCGCCCTCGCCCTGCTGGCGCTCGCGCTCGCCGGCTGCAGCACGTCGCCCGCGCGTGCGCCGGCGGCACCGGACCAGGCGATGGCCGCGGCCGAGCCGGGCAAGGCGGTCGGCTACCTCGCGCCTGCCGCGGTCCCGGCCAGCCTGCAGCTGGTGCCGGCGCCGCCGGCCGAGAATTCGCCCGGGCAGGCGCTGGACCAGGCGGTGAACCGCGAGGCGCTGGCGCTGCGCGGCAGTGCGCGCTGGCAACAGGCCGCACGCGACGCGGATCTGAGCTTCCCGGCCGGCGCCGGCCAGTTCGCCTGCGCGCTGGGCGTGTCCATCGATGCGCAGCGCACCCCGCACCTGTACACCTTGCTGGAACGCAGCCGCATCGACGCCAGCGCCGCGACCAAGGCGGCCAAGAACCACTACCGGCGGCCGCGCCCGTTCATGCTCAACCAGCAACCGGTCTGCACCCCGGACGACGAGGACGGGCTGCGCCACAGCGGCGCCTATCCTTCCGGGCACAGCGCCATCGGCTGGGCCTGGGCACTGATCCTCGGCGAGCTCGCGCCCGACCGCGCCGACGCCTTGATCGCGCGCGGCCGCAACTACGGCGAAAGCCGGCTGGTGTGCAACGTACACTGGCAGAGCGACGTGCTGGCCGGCCGCTTCATGGGCGCGGCGACGGTGGCCCGCCTGCATGCCGACCCGGCGTTCCGCGCCGATCTGGAGGACGCGCGCAAGGAGATTGCCGCCGCGCGCGCGCAGGGCCTGACGCCGGCCCAGGACTGCGCCGCGGAAGCCGCGACCCTGCAGGTGCGGCCGGAGAGCGCGCTGTAGGGCGCTGCGGTGATTGATCGATCGGTCGCGGCTGAAGCCGCTCCTACAAAGGCGTGCGTGCCGCTTGTACTTGTCCAGGCTCGCTTTTCTGTAGGAGCGGCTTCAGCCGCGACGCTTTTCGATCCGGGATAGCGCCGCTTCGTTTCGTCGTGATTGACGTTGCTCCATTCGGCGAACATCCCACCCATGCCTTTGGGCAGATGCGAACCGACCGGGACGGCGGGCTAGACTCGCCGCAGATTTCCGCCAAGGACCTGCAGCCATGACCCAGTGGTATTTCCTGACCGGCAGCGAGCAGACCCGCTCCGGCCCGTTCGACGACGCCGATGCCATCGCCTTCGCCCGCACCAACCCCGCCGCCATGGCCTGGCGCCAGGGCCAGAGCGGCTGGAAACCGGCCAACCAGATCGACGACCTGCGCGGCGCGAGCGCGGCCAGCCTGCCGCCGGACCTGCCGCCCCCGCCCGGCGGCAGCGGTCGCGCCGACGACATCGATTTCCGCATCGTCGGCCACGAGATGCAGTTCGTGGAGATCGAGCTGGATCCGGGCGAGAGCGCGGTCGCCGAGGCCGGCGCGCTGATGTTCAAGGACGCCGTGGTGCAGATGGACACCGTGTTCGGCGATGGCTCCAACAACCAGGGCGGCGGGCTGATGGGCAAGCTGTTCTCGGCCGGCAAGCGCCTGGTCACCGGCGAGAGCCTGTTCACCACCGTGTTCACCCACCAGGGCCAGGGCAAGGCCAAGGTCGCCTTCGCCGCGCCGTATCCCGGCACGGTGCTGGCGATGAAGCTGGACCAGCACGGCGGCCGCCTGATCTGCCAGAAGGACAGCTTCCTGGCCGGCGCGCGCGGCGTGTCGCTGGGCATCCACTTCCAGCGCAAGATCATGACCGGCCTGTTCGGCGGCGAGGGCTTCATCATGCAGAAGCTGGAAGGCGACGGCTGGGTGTTCGTGCATGCCGGCGGCTGCGTGGTCGAGCGCGAGCTGACCGCCGGCGAACGCCTGGACGTGGACACCGGCTGCGTGGTCGCGTTCCATTCCACGGTGGACATGGACGTGCGCCCGGTCAGCGGCATCAAGAGCATGTTCTTCGGCGGCGAAGGCATGTTCCTGGCCACGCTGACCGGCCCGGGCAAGGTGTGGCTGCAATCGCTGCCGTTCTCGCGCCTGGCCGGACGCATGTTCGCCGCCGCGCCGCAGGGCGGCGGGCAGAACCGCGGCGAAGGCTCGGTGCTCGGCGGCCTGGGCCGGATGCTGGACGGCGACAACAACTTCTGAGTTGCGGGTGAGCGGCGCATGCGTGCACCGCTCACCCCGGCACGACCGCCTCCAGCAGTTCGTCGCGCAACCACTGTTCCAGCACCCGCCCGACCAGCGCCGGATCGTCGTCAGGCGCATGCCGGCACAACGCACCGAAGCGCAATCCGGCCAGGCCATCGCGCAGCATGCGCGCCTCCAGCGGCGACATGCTCTGGAAATAGGGCGACAAGCCCTTGCGCCAGACCCGGATCGTCACAGCTTCGGACAGGCGTACCGCCGCAGGCGGCGCACGCCCCTCCGACAGTGCCAGCCAGATCGCAGCGGCGTTGCTGCGCATGCGGCGACGGCGCAGGGTCGGCACGAAGCGCAGGCGCGCCTGCTCCCAGTCCACGCCGGCCAGTGCCGCCAGCGTCACCGGCGCCGCGTCGACCCCATCGAAAGCGCGGCGCAGGGCCAGGTCGAGCCAGGCCAGGTCGGCAAGTTCCGGGCGCTCGGGATGGCACACGCGCAGGTAGGCACCGAAGCGGTCGCCGTAGGCGCCAAGGTTCCAGGCAGAAGGAGGATGCCGCGCCACGTAGCCGGCCGCGGCCGCGTCGAACGCGACCTCGCCCAGCCAGGCCAGGGTGGTGGCGTAGGTGTCGCGCAACGCGTCGCCGAGCTGCGCGCGGTAGGCATGCCGATACACGCGCAGGCCCGGGCGCTGGCGCGCATCCAGGCAGGTATCCGCATCGGCCGCGGGGTCGCGCAGCCAACCCGAGAAGCGGCGCTGCAGGTCGAGCAGGCTCATGCGGCCGCGCGTGCCGCGTTGGCGGCGATGCGCCGGGCGATCTGCAGCTCGTCCAGCAACTCGGACAGCGGCGGGATCCGGTCGTCGCGCTCGATCATGGTCGCCATCGCGCCGATACGCCGGCACACCGTCGCGTACAGCGCCCACACCGGGTCGCAGACGGGGTGGTCGTGGGTATCGATCAACAGCTCGCGGCCCTGGCTATGTCCGGCCAGGTGCACCTGGCGTATCCGGTCCCAGGGCAGCGCGTCCAGATAGGCCTGCGGATCGGCACCATGGTTGACGGCGCTGACGTAGACATTGTTGACGTCGAGCAGCAGATAGCAGCCGGTGCGTGCGCACACCTCGCGCAGGAACGCCGCTTCGCTCATTGCGCCTGCGAAGGCCAGATAGGTGGACGGGTTCTCAAGCAGCAATGGCCGCTCCAGCACGTCCTGGGCGTGGGCGATGTTGGCGCAAACGACGTCCAGCGCTTCGCCGTCGTAGGGCAGCGGCAGCAGATCGTGCGAATTGAATCCTGCGACCGCGCTCCAGCTCAGATGGTCGGAGACCCACAGCGGGCGCACGCGCCGCGTGAGGTGCTTGAGCCGCAGCAGATAGTCGCGATCGAGTCCATCGGCCGAGCCCAGCGACATGGACACGCCGTGCAGCGCCACCGGGTAGCGCTCGCGCACCCGGTCCAGTACGTGCAGCGGCCGGCCGCCGGCAACCATGAAGTTCTCCGAGATCGCCTCGACGAAATCCAGTGCGGGCGGCTCCTCGAGATACAGCGGATAGTGCGGCGGGCGCAGGCCCAACCCGAAGCCGTGGAAAGGCGCGATCGTGTCCATCTGGCGCAAGGTCTCGTTGGTCGTCCCGGCCGGACGCGTGGCGCCGGCCGGAACAGAGGTGTCGCCTCAGGCGGCGGGCGCGGTCAGCGAGCCGCCGGCCGACTTGCACTGCTTCACCGTCACATCCTTGAAGCCCTGGCCCTTGCACGCGTTCTGACCCTTGCACTCGTGGCTGCCGGATTTGCAATCGGACTGGCCCTTGCAGCTGTTGATGCCATAGCAGGCGACGAGCTTGGCATCGCCCTTGGCGGCGGCGCTGGCGGTGGCCGGAACGCTGGCCGCGGCGACGGCAAGCAGGGCGGCGGTGGCGGCGAAGCCGGTAACGGTACGGGTAGCGATCATGGACGTTCCTCGGTGATGGACGGATGCCGAATTGGCAGCAGGTACTTCGGCGCAAGCGTCGCCGCGGTTACAGCGCGATACGACAATCATGCGATGCGCAGCAGCCGGTCCAGCGATACGCGGCCGGCACCGCGAAAGATCAGGTACGACAGCAGCGCGGCCCAGCTCAGGTGCGTGGGCCAGGCATCGGGATAGACGAAGATCTCGATCACCGCGGTCATGCCCAGCAACGCCAGCGCCGACAGCCGCGTGCACAGGCCCAACACCAGCAGCAACGGGAACAGGTGCTCCGAGTAGGCGGCCAGGTGCGCGGCCAGTTCCGGCGCAAGCAGCGGCACGCGGTAGTCCTCGCGGAACAGCGCGTAGGTGCTGTCGGTGATGGTCAGCACGCCGCTGACCTTGGTGCGTCCGGACAGGAAGAAGATCGCGGCGATCGACAGCCGGAACAGCAGTGCCAGCGCCGAATGGCCGACCCGCTGCGACACCGCGGCGGCAAGACGATTCCACGCGGCACGCGGGTCCGCGGAAGCGAGAAGAGACGTCATGGAATTCCTTGCATGGAAGAGAGGTCGAGGGAAGAAAACGCGCCGGCACCCAGCAGCGCCGCGAAGGTGTCGGCCAGCGCCAGCGTGGGCTCGGCCTGCTGCGCCTGCGCTGCCGCGGCCTGCAGCGTGGCGCCGCCGCGGCAGGCCTGCAGCAGCACGCAACCACCCAGGCCCAGCGCATGCCGATGCACCTGACCGCCATGCCGCAGCAGCAGTGCGCCTTCGCCGCGCCACGCAAGCTCGGGCACCGGCGCCGCATCGCGCTGCGCACACCAGATCGAGTACACCGGCAACGCCTCGAACCAATGCCAGCGCGCGCTCGGATGCACGGTCAGGCGCGCGGCCGCCAGTTGTTCGCCAGGCAAGGCGGCCACGGCCTGCGGATCGAGGACGGCGGCGTCGGCCGCGACATGCGCCTCGCGCCAGCTGCGATCCAGTTGCGCCACACCCGGCAGATAAGGCAACTGCCCGGCCTCGGGAAGCGCGGCGAGAAACGCATCGAAGTCGCCGCCGTAGTGCAGCAGGCGCACATCGTCGGGCGGGCTGCGCCGGGCATAGGCACGCGCCGCGTCCTCGAACCATGCCGCTCCCACCAGCCGCTCCACGCTCGGAAAATTCGCCTGCAACGCCTCGATGCAGGCGCGCAGCACGGTGTTGCGGTAGATGCGGAATCCCGGTTGCGCTGCCAGCCCGGCGGCATCGCCATCGCCGTACAGCGCGCGCACGAACCCGTCCTGGAACTGCGCCAATGCGCTCATGCCGCCCACCGCCGCCGCGTCGCGGCCCGCTCCAGCAGCCGCTGCGCACGATCGCGCTCCAGCAGCAGCGCATCGAATGCGGGTACGTTGCCATCGCGCTCGATCAAGGTCGGTCGCGGCCCGGCGATGTCCAGGAAATGCGCGTACAGGTCCCAGACGGCGGCATCCACCGGCGCGTCGTGCGAATCGATCAGCAGCGTCCGCGCGTCCGCCGCATCCTCGGCATGGCCGGCCACATGCACTTCCACCACCGCATCGGCGGGGAAGGCATGCAGGTAGGCGTAGGCGTCGAACCCCAGGTTGTGCGCGCTGACATGGACATTGTTGATGTCCAGCAATAGCCGGCAACCGCTGCGCCGCACCAGTTCGGCCAGGAAATCCGGTTCGCTCCAGGTGTGCCCGGGCAGCTCCAGATAGTGGCTAGGATTCTCGATCGCCAAGAGGCGGCCGAGCGCCTCCTGCGCCCGCTGCACATTGGCCACCACGCGGGCCAGCGCCGCGGCGCTGCGCGGTACCGGCAACAGGTCCGGATGGTAGCGGCCGCGCCAGGCCGACCAGGCCAGGTGCTCGGACACCTGCCACGGCTGGACCCGCTCGGCGAGCGCGGCCAGGCGGCGCAGGTGCCGCGCATCCGGATCGGCATCGGCCGCCAGCGACAGCGACACGCCGTGCAGCGACAGCGGGTGGCGCGCGGCGATCGCGGCGAGCCAGGCCAGCCGCGGCCCGCCCTGGACCAGGTAGTTCTCCGGGTGCACCTCGAACCACAGCCCCGGCGCAGGGCAGTCCAGCGCCTGCGCGTAGTGCTGCGGCTTCAGGCCGATGCCGGCGCCGAGCTGCACGGCCGTGGCGCCGCGCTCAGCCGTCGACCGGGGTGAGCGTGCCGTGGCCTTTCGGTGTCTTGATGCCGACGCAGGTGCCGGCCGGCACGTTCTTCCAGGCATTGCCTTGGTAGTCGCGCTTCGACGTGCCCGCGCAACTGGTGCCCGCACCGGCTTTGCAATCGTTCTGGCCGGCCTTGGCGATGCCGTAGCACTTCTCCATCGGCTTGGGCGGCGCGGAGGGATTGGCGCCCTGTGCCATCGCGGCTCCGGCGACGAGGGCGGCCAGGGTCAGGGTTGCCGCGGCGGCGTTGCGTACGTTCATGGGAATGCTCCTGCGGAAAAGGGAATGGACGGGCCGGGCGCACGCTGCGGCCCGGTTCCTCCTGCATTCGCGGCGAACGCCGCAGCGGTTACAGCCGGCCGCCCATGCGCGGAAAAAATATTCGGCCGACGGCTGTAACCGCCACCGCGCATGCGACGAACTACCGCGGTCATGACCAGAGACAAGAAGCGACAGTGAACAGCCAGACACCGGTGGCGGCCGTGACCGCATGGCCTGCGCCCGCGGCGCCATGCGTCGCGGCGGTGGGCGCGTGCGTGGCGCGCCTGGCACGGCCGAGTGCGGCACCAGGCGCGGCCAGGGTGGCGTCGGCACCAACGGGCCGACGTCCGGTGCGACTCCAGCGGCAAGGCCATTGCCGTCGTATCCTGCCTGTCCGGCGTGCGCCAGGCCGCCTTGGAGAACGCTGCATGCCGATCCGCCGTTCCCGCCGCGTCCCGTCCCAGGCCGCCGGCCGCGTGGCGCGATGAGCCGGCTGGACGCGCTGCAGGCGGTGGAAGTGCGTCTGCGCCTGTTGTTCGTGGCCGGCCTGGAGGGCGACGCGCGCGACTACCGCACGTTCCTGGACGAACTCAGCGCCCACTTGCGCGCTTTCCTGCGCCGCCGCCTGCACCACGCGCCCGATGACGTCGAGGACATCTTGCAAGAGACCCTGCTGGCCATCCACAACAGCCGCCACACCTACCGCCGCAGCGAACCGCTGACCGCGTGGGTGTATGCGGTCGCCCGCTACAAGCTGCTGGACTTCTACCGGGCGCACGCGCGCAAGCGCCCGCTGCAGTTGCCACTGGACGCCGCGGACGATCTGTTCGCGCATGCCGACGACGCGCCGGCGCACGCCCGCCATGAGATCGGCCGGCTGCTGCAGCAATTGCCGGACCGGCACCGCCTGCCGATCGTGCACGTGAAGCTGCAGGGCCTGTCGGTCAGCGAGACCGCCCGGCTGACCGGCATGTCCGAATCCGCGGTCAAGGTCGGCGTGCATCGCGGACTCAAGGCGCTGGCGCTGAAGATCAGGAGTACGACATGAAGACCGATGAATTGATTGCGCTGCTGGCGCAGGAACCGCTGCGCGTGGACCGGCATGCCTCCGCCCGGCGATTCGCGTTGGCGCTGCCATGCGGGCTGCTGGGTGCGCTGCTGTTGGCGGCAGCCGTCTTCGGTCTCCGCCCGGACCTGACGGTCGCCGCTGCGCATCCGGCGTTCTGGGCGAAGCTGAGCTTCGCCACCTGCATGGCCGCCGGTGCCGGCTTGGCGACCTGGCGCCTGGCCACGCCGGGGAGGCGGGTCGGCGCCGCCGCCATCGCGATCGGCGTCCCGGTCGTCACGTTGTGGATCGCGGCCATCGCCGCGCTGTGGGCGGCGCCGGCGGAACTGCGCCTGCCGTTGCTGCAGGGCCAGAGTTGGCACAGTTGCCCGTTCAACATCGCGCTGCTGTCGATTCCGACCTTCGCCAGCGTGTTCTGGGCCTTGCGCGGACTGGCGCCGACCCGCCTGCGCGCGGCCGGCGCGGCCGGCGGACTGCTCGGCGGCGCCCTGGCGACCACGGCCTATTGCCTGCATTGCCCGGAGATGGCGGTCCCGTTCTGGGCGCTGTGGTACGTGCTGGGGATGGCGCTGCCGACCGCGCTCGGCGCCGCCCTCGGCCCGCGCCTGCTGCGCTGGTAGCCGGCGGCGCGTTCGCTCGGCGCCGCGTGCGCCAGCTGGCATGACCTCCGGTCGTGGGCGGTGCAGGCCGATCCCGGTATGCTCGCGCCGGCTCCGCCCTCTCCTTCCTCGACGCCGCATCCATGACCGCCTTCCGTTCCCCGCGCCTGCTCCTGTCCCTGTCCCTGTTCGGCCTGCTCGCTGCGTGCGGCGGCGAACCCAAGCCGGCGACGCCGGCACCGGTGGTGGTGGGGCCGGCGCCGACCGCAGCGGCCAAGCCGCTGCGCATCGGCATCGCCCTGGGCGGCGGTGCGGCCAAAGGCTTCGCCCATATCGGCGTGATCAAGATGCTGCAGGCCAACGGACTGGAGCCGGTGGTGGTGTCCGGCACCAGTGCCGGCAGCGTGGTTGGCGCGCTGTACGCCAGCGGCATGGACGCATTCCAGATGCAGCAGGCCGCGGTGGCGCTGGACGAGACCAGCATCCGCGACATGCGCCTGTTCTCCGGCGGCCTGGTGCAAGGCCAGGCGCTGCAGGACTACGTCAACGCCCAGCTCAAGAACCGGCCGATCGAGAAGCTCGCCAAGCCCTTCGCCGCGGTGTCCACGCGCCTGGAAGACGGCGAGCGCACCGTGTTCGTGCGCGGCAACGCCGGCCAGGCGGTGCGCGCCTCCAGCAGCATTCCCGGCGTGTTCGAACCGGTGACCATCGGCAAGTTCCATTACGTGGACGGCGGCGTGGTCAGCCCGGTGCCGGTGGACGCCGCGCGCCAGCTCGGCGCCGACTTCGTGGTCGCGGTGGACATCTCCAGCAAGGCCAGCGGCAAGAACCCGGCCGGCATGCTCGGCATCGTCAACCAGTCGATCGCGATCATGGGCCAGCGCCTCGGCCAGCAGGAGCTGGCGCGCGCGGACATCGTGATCCGGCCCAAGGTCAACGACATCGGCGCCGCCGATTTCGCCCAGCGCAACGCCGCCATCCTGGAAGGCGAGAAGGCCGCGCTGGCGGCGATGCCGCAGATCAAGGCCAAGCTGGCGCAACTGCAGCAACAGCGCGCGGCGGCCGCGGCCGCCGCAGCCAAGGCGGCGCTTCCGGCGCCCGCGCCATGCGAACCGCGCTCGCGCCTGGGCCGCCTGATCGGCCGCGACGATCCGTGCAAGAAGCAGGACTGAGCTAGCCCCTCTCCCATCGGGAGAGGGGTTGGGGTGAGGGTACGGCGCGAAGCGTCTCGCGGATTTGGGTATGCGAGGCTTCGCCCGTACCCTCATCCGCCCCTTCGGGGCACCTTCTCCCGAGGGGAGAAGGAATAGCCGAGCGCCCATAGCCCCTCTCCCACCGGGAGAGGGGTTGGGGTGAGGGTGCAGCGTCTCGCGGAGTTGGGTGCAAGAGGCTTCGCCCGTACCCTCATCCGCCCCTGCGGGGCACCTTCTCCCGATGGGAGAAGGAATAGCCGGGCGTCCATAGCCCCTCTCCCGCGGCTTCGCTCAGATCCGGATTGGCGCCGTGCTCTGGCGCTGCGCATCCTGCTGCTGCACATCCTGCTGCATGGCTACCTGCGTTTGTGCGAGCGCCTGCTGCCGATCGAACTCGGCCAGCCGCTCGAACGACTGCGCGACCGGCGTGCGCACCGCTTCTTCGCTCGGCATCTGCGCGCGCAGGTGCGCCGGATCCTTCGGGTCGCCCTGCACCACGAACACCAGTTCGCCCGCTTGCGCAGTGCGTCCGCGCTCGCTCAACAACACATGATCCACCCGCTCCAGGCCGCTGCGCGCGGCCAGATCGGTCAGGCTGGCGGCCATGCAGGCGCTGTCCGCGTCGGGGCTGCGCCCGAGCTGCTGGTCCAGCGCGTGCGTGCCGGCGACGCATTGCTGATGCAACGCATTGCGCGGGTGAGCCGCTTGCGTAGGATCGGCAGCGCGCGCCGCCAGCGACTCGCCGCCACGTGCAGGCTCCATCGGATCGGCCTCGGCCAATGTCTGCGGACTACGCAGGACCGGCTGCTGCCGGTACGGATCGTCGGGATGGAACTGCTGCCGCAGCTGCTGGCGCTCCAGGCGTAGCGCGCGCGTGTCGTCGAGTTCGAGGAGTTGCTGCGGGTCGCGCACTGGCTGCACCACGGTCTGCTCACCATCGCTGACCCACGTGTTCCAGCCGCGCGTCTGTTGGTCGTACATGTAGGAAAAATTCGGCGCACCAATCCGGTCCGGGTCGGTGATGGGCAGCGTATGGCTCGCCCCGATGCGCGCGGCCGTCATCCGCCACGTATAGGAAAGCGCATTGAGTTGCGCATCGTCGTACTTGCCAACGTCCACCATGGTTTCACTGGCCCGGCTCACTCCAAGTGCGGAGTTGTCGAGCATCATCGACCAGACCTTCTCCGCCTCGGCTTCACCGCCGTGGCGGCGCGCGGCATCGAGCAGCTGGCGCGGGGTCCAGGCGTCGGGGTTGATGTGCCTTTTCTGGAAGCTTGCGTCGTGAACGTCTTCGACATCCCTCACCGGCAGATTGAGGGCGAGTTCCGGGCGGCCGCTCCTTTCGTAGTGCTGGCGCCGTTCAAGATCGGAGCGCATCAGGTCGACACCGAAACTGTTCCACTCGCGCTCGCTCATGCTGACGCCATCGCGCCGTGCCTGGCTGTCGGCAAACACGTTGGCGGTCGCGCCGGGCGCATTGTCGTTTCGGACTACGCCTAATGCGAGGAGACCATAGCCATCATTGCCGTCCTTGTGGGCCAGATAATTCCAATAGAGTTCACGATTGCCGCTGTCTGCGTAGTGACGCAGCACATTGATGTCTTGTTGCGTGATACCAGCCATTCGAACCTCCGTGTATTGACCTACTTGTCAGCCTTTTCGACCATGAATTGACGCGCCGCACTACGCGCCCTGTCCTCGATCCTCTTCCAGTCCGCAAGTGCGAAACGCACGTAGCGAATGTCGACAGCAACCTTCAACTCGGGAATGATGAAGAAGTGCTTGCAAACGGGTAGCGCATCTTCTTTGCTGCGAACGAGTTTGCCATCGACATAGGCCACCCCGGACTGCGTGACCTCGCGCGAGGTGCACTTGATCAGCGTTTCAATCTCACCGTTGCCATTTCGCTTTACATACCAATCCTCATGATGCTCGGCCTGCATCACGGGAGCGGATTCTCTGTATCCCTTTGCTCTGTAGTACTCCATGAACTTCGGCAGATCCGCGTAGTACGGCGTCAAGCCGTAAGCCGGTTCGCCCTCAATGCGATCATCGAGTCGTTCTTCTGGATTTTCCTCTTCACCCGGATCGGGCGTGTACTCCCTGCGCAGATATTCATGCGTGTCCACCCGATCCAGATAGCTGTAGCCGATGTTGACCGTGCGCGTTGCCACATCCAGGCTCAGATGACTGCGCTCGCCAGGCGCGAACGGCTCCAGCGTCGGATATTCCAGGTACAGGCCGAAGCTGCCGTCGAAGTTCGGCCCCATCTGGTCGCCGAAATAGTTGGCCGGAATCCGCAACGTGTACGGACCCAGGCACGTATCCATCAGCGGCGGCGGCGTCTTGAATGGATCCTGAGGGCCATCGTGATGCTTCATGACACATCCCTGTTCGTTGGTGGTGGTGCGCGACGGTTTGTCGGCCGGGTTGGCGCAGCCGGCCAATGGCAGCCCGATGGCCAGCAACAGCCAATGGGCGCGGCATGGGGCACGTCTCATCTGCATCCTCCGGTGATGCGCGGGACACAATTATAGTTCGCGCATACGCCCTGGAGCCGAATGGGCCACGCCTGCATCGATTTCGATATCACCAACGTGGCGTCAGGCTGGCGAAGCGCGTTTCGCTGTGGTTCTGGCAGTCCACAGTGGCCCGTACTTTCCATCCGGCGCATAGCGTACGGTCAACGCCGCGTCACTACGCGATGAGCCGGCCATTCGTATTGAGGCGATAGGTATGTAGGCGATCTGCACGGCAGTGACAGCAACCGTGGCGCCGCTGCTGTGCCCGAGCGGTCGCAGAGCATGTCATCGAAGTCGCAATTGCCCGGCCGCGATAGTGTGGCGGCTCGACGCGCGCCCTTTCAGCCGCGCGGCAGCGGCAACCCGGTGAAGTCCTTGACCGTGCGCAGCACGAAGCTGGAATTGACGTCGGCCACGCCGGCGGCGTTGAGCAGCTTGTCCAGCAGGAACGCGGAGAAATGGGTCAGGTCGCGTACGTAGACGTGCAACAGGTAGTCCATGTCGCCGGTCAGCGCGTGGCAGGCGACGACCTCGTCCCAGCCCCGCACGCTGTCGGCGAAATGGGCGATGCCGGTTTGCCCGTGCTTTTCCAGCTGCACGCGCACGAACGCCTGCAGGCCCAGGCCGATCGCGCCAGGCACCAGCCGTGCGGCGTAGCCGGCGACCACGCCGTCGGCCTCCAGCCGTTGCACCCGGCGCAGGCAGGCCGACGGCGACAGGTTCACCTGCGCGGCCAGTTCGGCGTTGCTGGCCCGTCCCTGCCGTTGCAGCAGCGCCAGCAGGCGCAGGTCGGTGCGGTCGAACAGGGCCGATTCGGTCATTTATTGCTCTGCAACATGGATTCGCTGCAACAATCTTGCGCTCAGGGGCCGGAATCGCGCAACTTCGCAAGCTCATTGCGTGGCTTGTCGCCTAGCATCGTCGCTATCCCCACCGGAGCCGCCGCCCATGGACACTGCACCGCGCCGCGTCGAACACCAGCAGACCGACAAGGGCTATGTGCCGGTCTACACCACCGCCGTGGTCGCGCAACCGTGGGACAGCTACAGCGCCGACGACCATGCCACCTGGGGCACGCTGTACCAGCGCCAGCGCGAATTGCTGGTCGGCCGCGCCTGCGACGAATTCCTGCAGGCGCAGGACGCGATGGGCATGAGTCCGCAGGCGATCCCGCGCTTCGAGCAGCTCAACGAGGTGCTGGGCGCCGCCACCGGCTGGACCCTGGTCGGGGTCGAAGGCCTGCTGCCGGAACTGGATTTCTTCGATCACCTGGCCAACCGCCGCTTCCCGGTGACCTGGTGGATCCGCCGCCCCGAACAGATCGACTACATCGCCGAGCCGGACCTGTTCCACGACCTGTTCGGCCACGTGCCGCTGCTGATGAACCCGCTGTTCGCCGACTACATGCAGGCCTATGGCCGCGGTGGGGTCAAGGCGCACGGCATCGGCCCGGACGCGCTGCAGAACCTCACCCGCCTGTACTGGTACACGGTGGAGTTCGGACTGATCGCCAGCACCGACGGCCTGCGCATCTTCGGCGCCGGCATCGTCTCGTCCAAGGGCGAATCGCTGTACGCGCTGGAATCGGCCGCGCCCAACCGCATCGGCTTCGACCTGGCGCGGATCATGCGCACCCGCTACCGCATCGACACCTTCCAGAAGACCTACTTCGTCATCGACAGCTTCGAACAGCTGATGCAGGCGACTGCGCCGGACTTCACTCCGCTCTATGTGGCGCTGGAAACCCAGGAGCACCTGCCGGCCGGCGAGGTTCAGGAAGGCGACCGCGTGTACCAGAAGGGCACCGGCGAAGGCTGGGCGGAAGGCGGCGACGTTTAACCGTAGAGCCGGGCCCTGCCCGGCTGCTTTCAACGCGGCCGCGTAGCCACGCGCGCTGGTGGCTGGTTGAGTCGCTTGAGGACGGCGTGGGCGTGGTACGTCCTGCCCCACTTCTTCTCGTTGCCCTTCGACAGGATTCCGGCCTCCTCGAGCGCATAGATGCCGGTAAGCGCTGACCGGTCAGACACATCCAGCAGCGAAGCAACCTGTGACGCCGTGACCACCGGATGGCCGACCAGCAGCGCGGGAAGTCGACGCGCGACAGAATCGCCGCGATAGCGGCTTACCTTCACCGACCACTCTGCTACAAGCTGCTGCATGTCCTCGGCGATGGCGATCGCATCGTTCGCCGACTCCACCACGACCTTGGAGACCATATCCATCCACGGTACCCAGTTGCCTTTGATCTGCACCTGGTTGAGCGCTTCGTAGTAGGTGTCCTTGCTTCGGAGCAATGCGCCAGACAGGTACAGCGGTGGATATCCTTCTGCCGCCAGTATCAGCGGCATCAGCAGCCGACCGGTGCGTCCATTGCCATCCTTGTATGGATGGATGGTTTCGAACTGGGCGTGCGTGATGGCGAGCTGGGCAAGGATGTTCAGTTCGAACTGTTCGTCTTCTGCCGCCTGGTATTGCAGCATCTGCCGTTCCAGTTCCTGCATCGCCTCGCCGATCCGATCCGGCGGCGAAGGAACGAAGCGTGCGTCTTCAGGGCGTCCTCCCAACGGGCCGATAACGGCCTGTTCCTGACGATAGCTGCCCTTTGGGAAATGCTCGGGCGTGTCCTGCATCAGCACTGCGTGCAGGTGGTTGACCAGCGCAAGGTCGATGGCGGACCTACCCCGCTCCCTGACCGCTTCAAGGCCGTCCTGCAGCGCCTGTACGTAACGCTCGGTGACCATCACGTCGGCGGGCAGGCCGTCGAGGCCAAGGGTAGCTTCATACACCAGCAACTGGTCCAGATCGGTCTGGGTCCCTTCTATCTGGGAGCTCTGCACGGCTTCGCGTCGCGCCAAGGTACGGGTGACCAAATCCGGGGCAGGCCAGTGGCGCATTGCCTGTTCCAGCCGGGCCAGCGCCGCGTTGGCGCCAGCGAACAGTTCGCGGTTGCCCGACTGCCCAGCGGGTAGCCTGCGCGGCGTTGGCGGGGCTGTCATGGCCACCAGGTCCGGGCGACCTTCGACCGGCACCAGGTACTGGCGCAGTGGGACCGCTATGTCTTCTCGTCGCATGGAACCCTCCGCCCTAAACTTCAAAAGCACTCTACGCTTCTGAAGTTTAGCGTGCCATCCTTCAAAAGCAGCAAAGATTTTTGAAGTTTACTTCATTAAACTTCAAAATCTCCCACCGCTTTTGAAAGTTGGCGCCGGTAGAGCCGGGCCCTGCCCGGCTGGCTTCACCGCGGATACGCCAGCAGCACCACCAGATCCTGCTCCCCCCGCTGCTGCAGCGCATGCAGGCTGCCCACCCGGGTCAGAAGCGCATCGCCTGCCGCCACGTCGTACTGCTTGCCATCCAGCACGTAGCTGCCCTGCCCGCTGACGATGTAATAGATCTCGTCCTTGTGCTGCGGGTGCAGGCCGATGCCCGCGCCCTTGTGCAGCACGCGCTTGCGCAGCACGAAGGGCAGGTCCTTGTCGTCGGCGAAGAAGGGATACGCGGTGGTCGGCCCGGCGCCGCCGTGCGGGCCGGGCTGACTGATGCCGATATCGCGCTCGTGGACCACGCGCGAGGGCTTGGCCGGCTCGCTGCCCTGCCCTGCGGGCTGACTTACGTCGCAGTCGATGTCGCGCTTCAAGGCCGGCTTCAGCTCGGGCGTCGACGCCACCCAGTCGCGCAGCACCAGGCAAGCCACGGCGGTGGCGCCGGCGGTGCTGAAGTGGGTGCCGTCGGCCTTGTTCTGCTCGGGCACGAACATGAAGTACGGCTTGGCGCCCTGCTCGCCCAGCGCGCGGATCCAGCGGGTGGAACTGGCGTTGAGGTCGATCAGCGCGACCTGCTCGCGCGTGGCCAGCTGTTTCACCGCCTGGGTGTACAGCCCGTGGGTGTCGAGCAGGGAACCGAAGTCGTACAGCAGCCGCGCGACCGGAGTGATCAACACCGGCGTGGCGCGCTTGTCGCGGGCCAAATGCACGTAGCGCATCAGATACTGCGGGTAAGCGGTGTCCGGGTCGTCGTAACGCGCAGGGTCTTCGACCTTGGCGTCGTTGTGCCCGAACTGGATCAGCAGCACGTCGCCGCGACGCAGGTCCTTGGCGATCGCGTCGAGGCGGCCCTCGACGATGAAGCTGCGCGCGCTGCGCCCACCCTTGGCGTGGTTGCGCACCTGCCAGGCGGCCGGATCCAGATAGCTCTGCAAGGCCTGGCCCCAACCGGCCTGCGGCGCGCGCTCGGGGCCGTAGTCGGCCGCGGTGGAATCGCCGGCGATGAATACGCGCTGCGGCTCTGCACAGGCGATCCCTGCGCAGAGCGACAGCAAGACGGACAAGAACAGGCGCATGGCGGGCTCCGGTGCGCGATGTCTGCGCTTGCGCCGCCGCCGCTGTCACGGCGGGTGTGGCGAGGCGTTAGGCAAGCGCGGTGCGGGTTGGTCGAACCATTCGGCCCTCACCCCAACCCCTCTCCCGCGGGAGAGGGGCGTCTTGCGGGTCAGGCCGCTGCGGCTTCCGGCTTGCCCAGCACGCCAGCGACGAAGGCGCGGATCTCGGCGTCCTGCGCGTTGTCGAAGAAGCACTGCTGGAAACGCTCGCCGCCGACCGCCTGCTTGACCAATTCCGGGTCCAGCGCGCGCAGGCCGTCCAGGTAGGACTTGCCGGTGGCCTGCTTGACCTGCGCCAGGATGCCGGCGTTGGCCTGCTGCGATTCGCGGCGCTCGGCCGGATAGCCCATGCCGCGCTCGCCGCTGAAGGCCTTCTCGAAGATGTAGCGCACGTTGATCTCCGCGCCCCAGCCGTAGCCCTTGGCGAAGGCCAGCGCCAGCGCGTTGCCGTTGTTGACCTGGGCGAACAGGTAGGCGTCGGTCGGCTCGATGCAGTAGCCGCAGAACACGCCCGGGTAAGCGTTGAGCGACATCATCGCGCCCTGGCCGGTGCCGCAGCCGGCGACGACGAAATCGACCGCCTTGGAATTCAGCAGCAGGCTGGCGACGATGCCCAGGTGGATGTAGGTCAGGCGGTGGTCGTTGTCGCCGTCCATGCCGACGTTGAACACGCTGTGGCCCTGTTCGCCGGCCACGTCGGTGAGCTGCTGCAGGATCACCGGGTTCTTGCCGGCCTGGCTGAACTCATTCATCAGTGCGATTTTCATGGGTGTCTCCGATTGCGGGGGAAGATGTTGCGTGTGATCGATGTGGCGCGTGTGGTGCCGACCGCCGTCTGCATCTGGATGGTGTGCGTGCGGGCCAACCCTCATCCGCCCTGCGGGCACCTTCTCCCGGGGGAGAAGGGAGCAGCGCACGCTGCGTGCTTGGCTCAGCGCGCCAGCCAGCCGCCGTCGACCGGGATGACGGTGCCGTTGACGTAGTCCGAGGCGCTGCTGGCCAGGAACACCGCGGTGCCGCCCAGGTCTTCCGGCACGCCCCAGCGCCCGGCCGGGATGCGCTCCAGGATCGACTGGTTGCGCGCGGCGTCGGCACGCAGCTGCGCGGTGTTGTCGGTGGCCATGTAGCCGGGCGCGATGGCGTTGATGTTCAGGCCCTTGGCGCCCCACTCGTTGGCAAGCAGGCGGGTGATGCCAGCGATGCCGGACTTGCTGGCGGTGTACGAGGGCACGCGGATGCCACCCTGGAACGACAGCATCGAGGCGATGTTGATGATCTTGCCGCTGCCCTGGGCGATGAAGTGGCGGCCGGCGGCCTGCGACATGAAGAACGCGGACTTGATGTTGACGTTCATCACGTCGTCCCAGTCCTGCTCGCTGAAATCCACCGCATCGGCGCGGCGGATCAGGCCGGCGTTGTTGACCAGGATGTCGAGGCGGCCGAGGCCGGCCAGGGTCTCGTCGAGCACGCGCTGCACCGGCTCGATGCTGATCAGGTTGGCCTCGATCGCGACGAAGCGGCGACCCAGCGCCTTGACCTTTTCCTCCGTCTCGGTAGGCGCCTGGATGCCGGCGGCGGCGATGTCGGCGCCGGCCTGCGCCAGTGCCAGCGCGATGCCCTGGCCGAGGCCGGTATTGGCGCCGGTGACCAGTGCGACCTTGCCTTCGAGACTGAACGGATTCGTCATTGCGGGTGCTCCTAGAGTGATGCGGATACGGTGGCGGGCGGCGGCGCAGGTGGCGCGCGCGGCGCTTACTTGAGCTGGCAGATGTCCAGCACGTGCATGTCGGTGTAATCCAGGTTTTCGCCGCCCATCGCCCAGATGAAGGCGTAGTTGCTGGTCCCGGCGCCCATGTGGATCGACCACGGCGGCGAGACCACCGCCTCGTCGTTCTGGATCACGATGTGGCGCTGCGCGTCGGGCTCGCCCATGAAGTGGTAGACGCGGTCGTCGGCGCCCAGGTCGAAGTAGAAATAGACCTCGCTGCGGCGGTCGTGCAGATGCGGCGGCATGGTGTTCCAGACGCTGCCCGGCTTGAGCACGGTCAGGCCCAGCAGCAGCTGCGAGGACTGGCAGGTGGCCGGCACGATGTACTGGTAGATGGTGCGCTCGTTGCTGGTCTCCAACGCGCCGCGGTCCAGCGCCACCGCATCCTTGATCGACAGTTGCTTGGTCTCGAAGCGCGCATGCGCCGGGGTCGAGGCCAGATAGAACCGGGCTGGGTTGGCCGCGTCGTCGGAGGCGAAGCTGACCTCGCTGCTGCCCATCGCCACGTACAGCCCGTCCTTCGGCCCCAGCGCGTAGGCGGTGCCGTCCACGGTGACCGTGCCGCTGCCGGCACCGACGTTGATCACGCCCAACTCGCGGCGCTCCAGGAACGGATGGCCGGCGGCGGAGGCCGGTTCGGTCTGTTTAGGCAACTGCACCGGCTTGCTGACTGGTGCGGCACCGCCGAGCACGAAGCGCTCGTAGTGGGTGTACTTCAGCGTGACCGCATCGGCGACGAATAGGCCATCGAGCAGGTACAGCTCGCGCAACTGGTCGTTGCTGGCGCCCTTGATGGCGTCGGGATGGGTGGCGTAGTGGGTCTTGCAGTACAGGGACATGGGGATCTCCGGGGCAAGCAGGGACACGCGGCAGCCCGCATGAGGGCATTCTAGCGGCTCTGGTAAACCGGTGTCATTGCGCAGTGCACGAAAGGCCGATGTTTCCTTCTCCCACCGGGAGAAGGTGCCCCGAAGGGGCGGATGAGGGTGCGGGCGAAGCTTCGTGCACCCAAACTCCGCGAGTCGCTGCGCGCCGGACCCTCACCCCAACCCCTCTCCCGAGGGGGGAGAGGGGCTAGCGGCCGTTCCTTCTCCCACCGGGAGAAGGTGGCCCGCAGGGCCGGATGAGGGTCCGGGCGAAGCTTCGTGCACCCAAACTCCGCGAGACGCTTCGCGCCGGACCCTCACCCCAACCCCTCTCCCGAGGGGAGAGAGGCTAGCGGCTGTTCCCTTCTCCCCTCGGGAGAAGGTGCCCCGCAGGGGCGAATGAGGGTACGGGCGCAGCCTCGTGCGCCAAACTCCGCGAGCCGCTTTCGCGTCGGACCCTCACCCCAACCCCTCTCCCGGAGGGAGAGGGGCTCAGCGGCTTCATCAATCCTCCGGCGGCTGGCAGGAGTCGCGCACGATCAGGTGCGGGCGCACGCTGGCGATCGCCAGTGCCGGGGTACCTTCGGGCTGGATCAGCATCGCTGCGGCGGTGCGGCCGGTGTCGCGGGTGTGACGGCGTACCGAGGTCAGCGACGGCCACAGGCGCGAGGCCAGCGGGCTGTCGTCGTAGCCGATGATCGACAGTTGGCGCGGGATGTTGATGCTGGCGCGCAGCGCGACCTTGTACACGCCGGCGGCCATCTCGTCGTTGCCGGTGAAGATCGCGCTCGGGCGCTGCTTGCCGAGCAGCAGTTTCTCGGCCGCGGCCACGCCGGATTCGAAGGTGTAGCCGGCCTCCACGATGCGCTCCGGCGGCAGTTCGATGCCGCGCCGGGTCAGCGCTTCGATGAAGCCGGCGGTGCGCTCGTGCGCGGAGCGGTAGGCGCTGGGGCCGGTGATCAGGGCGATCTCGCGGTGGCCCAGCGACAGCAGGTAGTCGGCGGCTTCGGCGGCGCCGTCGCGGTCGTGGGTGACCACCATCTGCGAGGTCTCGTCCAGCGGCAGCGAGGCGATGCGGGTGTAGCGCACGCCGATGCTGGCCAGCATGTCGGCCAGCGCCTGGTCTTCCGAGGCGCGCGGCACCAGGATCACGCCGTGCAGTTTCTGCTGCTGCACGAAGCGGCGCACGCCCTCGATGTAGCCCGGGCTGCGGCTGTCGCAAGGATGCACCACCAGTTCGAAGCTGGAGCCGCGCAGCGCGTCCAGCGCGCCGTACTGCATGTCCACGATGTACTGCGCGGTCGGGTTGTCGTAGACCATGCCGATCAGGAACGAGCGCCGGAACGCCAGCCCGCGCGCCAGCGGATCCGGCGCGTAGCCGACTTCGCGCATCAGCGCCTCGACCTTCTCGCGCGTATCCTTGCGCACCAGCGGCGAGTTGTTGATGATCCGCGACACCGTTTTTTTCGAAACCCCGGACAGGCGCGCGATGTCGTTGATCGTCGCCGCCTTGCCGTGGACGGACGCGTGGAGATCGGCGGAAGGAGGTTTGCTCGGCGCCATGGACGGAAAACCGGACGGAAGAGGACGGATTCTACCGGTAGTCATGTTCACTCCAGCGCGCGGTAGCGGAATTGGCGGAAATGCACCTTTCCATTTCCGGCCGCATACAGCGCCGGCTTCAGGGCCAGGAACTTGCCGGCGACGTTGTGGTGATAGCCGGACACCTCCATCTGCACCGGATACTTGGTCCAGCTGGTGCCGTCACGGCTGCTGTGGATGGTGACGATGTGGCGGTCGTTGCGCACCCGCAGCCACAGGCGGCCGCCCTTGGCGCTGGGCGCCAGCTGCGCCGGGCGCTCCTCGCCGTAACGGTGCATGACGAAGGCCTCGCCGTTGCTGCCCACCCCGGCGTACAGGCGCTCGCTATAGAACAGCAGCGCGCCGCCCTGCGCACCGGGTTCGATCTCCATCTGCACTTCGAACTCGTAGGCGGGGTCGGGCGCGATCACGGTCAGCGGCGAACTGTCGCGCGGCGCGCGGCCCTTGCCCTGCACGCTCAGCGTGCCGTCGCCGAAGGACAGCCGCTGGTATTCGTCGCGGCCAGGGTTGAAGAACGACCACTGCGGGCCGAGCCGGCCGTCGCGGAAATCGTCCGACAACGCCAGCCCGTGCGGCAACGCCTGTCCGCTGGGCTTTTTCAGCGGCGTGCCGAGATCGCCGCCCTTGGCCACGAACCAGCCGTCGGCGGTCCACTCGATCGGGTCCAGCAGCGCCTGCCGGCCCAGCGTCCAGTAGCCGTTCTCGTAACCGTGATAGAGCATCCACCAGCGTCCGTCGGTGCCTTTGACCAGGGTCGCATGGCCGCGCGACCACCACGGCTCGGCCGCACTCTTGGTGCGGGTGATCGGGTTGTTCGGCGCGTTGCGCCACGGCCCGTGGATCGAGCGCGAGCGCGCGGTGATCACCATGTGCCCGGTCGGCGGGCCGGCGGTGCCGCCGACCGCGGTGGTCATGTAGTACCAGCCGTTGTGGCGGGTGATCTTCGGCCCTTCTTGCGCATAGGCTTCCACGTCCCAGCTTTCCGGGTACTTCCAGCCGTCGTAGACATGCTTGGGCGTGCCGACGACCTTCAACCCGTCGTCGGACAACTGCACGTAGTCGCCGCCGCTCAGGAACAGGTAACGCTTGCCGTCCTCGCCGACCGCGTGGCCGGGATCGATGTACTTGCCCAGGCCGATGTCGATCGGCGCGCTCCACGGGCCCTTGATGTCGTCGGCCCAGACCACGAAGTTGCTGCGCTGGCCCTGCTCGCCACGCCGCGCCGGAAAATAGATGTAGTAACGCGTGCCGTGCTTGATCAGGTCCGGCGCCCAGATCGCGCCGACGTTCTCGCTGATGGCGTGGCCCAGCGGCTGCCAGTTGACCAGGTCGCGCGAGTGCCAGATCGGCAGGCCGGGGTAGGCGTCGAACGAGGACAGGGTGAGGTAGTAGTCGTCGCCGTCCTTGAGCACTGACGGATCGGGATGGTCGCCGGCCAGCACCGGATTGAGAAAGGTGCCGTCGCCCTGGTCGGCGATGCGCTGCTGCTCGATGCCGCGCTTCCAGTCGGCCGCCGCGGCCAGCGTGCTGGCGGCGAGCAGGCCGGCCAGCAACAGCCAGCGCAGCGAGGACGAGGCGGTAGGCGAGGTCATGCGTGCACTCCTTGGTTGGCGCCGCAGCGCTTGCGTGCGGCGCGGCGCATCAGGCGCGCAGCGCGCGCGGCAACCACAGCGACAGTTCCGGGAAGAACGCCACGATCAGCAGCACGCACAGCGCCGCCAGCCAGAACGGCCAGATCGTGCGCATGCTCTGGGCTACGGTGATCTGGCCGATCGAGGTGCCGATGAACAGCACCGAGCCGATCGGCGGGGTGATCAGGCCAATGCCGCCGGCCAGCACCATCACCAGCCCGAAATGGATCGGGTCGATGCCGTAGGCCTTCACCACCGGCAGGAAGATCGGCGTGCAGATCAGGATCTTCGGCGCCAGGTCCATGAACATGCCCAGCAGCAACAGCATCACCACGATCATCAGCAGCACGGTGTTCTTGCCGTCGGCGATCGACTGCAGCAACTTCACCGCTGCCGCCGGCACCTGCAGGTAGGCCAGCAGCCAGCCGAACACGGCCGCGGTGGCGATCACGAACAGGATCACGCCGGTGGTGCGCGCCGCATGCGTGACCGCGGCGAAGAACTCGGCCCAGCGCAATTGCCGGTACAGCAGCGCGGTGACGATCAACGCGTACACCACTGCGATGGCGGCACTCTCCACCGCGGTGAAGATGCCGGCGCGAATGCCGACGAAGATCAGCGCGACCAGGCCCAGCCCGGGCAGCGCACCGACCAGGCGCAGCGCCACCGCGCGCCAGCCCGGGAACGGCTCGGTGCCGTAGCCGCGATGGCGCGCCACCGCGTAGCCGGTGATCATCATCGCCGCGGTCATCAGCAGCGCCGGGAAGATGCCGGCCGCGAACAGATCGGCGATCGACAGCCCGCCGCCGGCCGCGGCCGAGAACAGGATCAGGTTGTGCGAGGGCGGCACCAGCAGCGCGACCAGCGCCGCGGTCATGCTCACGTTGACCGCGTAGTCGCGGTCGTAGCCGCGCTTGATCATCTGCGGAATCATGGTGCCGCCGACCGCCGACACGTCGGCGATGGCCGAGCCCGACACGCCGCCGAAGAACAGCGAGGACAGTACGCTGACCTGGCCCAGGCCGCCGCGCATGCGCCCCACCAGCGACGAGGCCAGCGCGATCAGGCGTTCGGAAATGCCGCCGCGCAACATCAACTCACCGGCAAAGATGAACAACGGAATGGCGATCAACGAGGCCGAGCCGCTGCCGGCGGAGATCTGCTGCACCAGCACGATCGCCGGCAGGTCCAGGTACAGGATCGTCGCCAGCGCCGCGGCGCCCAGCGCATAGGCCACCGGCACGCCGATCAACAGCAACAGTACGAACAGCCCGAGCAGGATTGCAATGGCCATGGCTCAGTTCACTCCTTCAGCGGTGGCCGGACGCAGCGCCTGCCACGCCTGGTACAGCGCGAACACGCTCATCAGCGCACCGCCGATCGACAGCGGCAGGTAATTGATGCTCTGCGGCAGCGAGGCGCCGGCCATCTTGATGTCCAGCCCGTCCAGCAACAGCACCCCGCCCCACCAGGCGATCACCGCGCCGATGGCGACGATCATCAACGGACGGATCAGGTCGATCGCGCGGCGCACGCGAGCGTGCATCTTTTCCGCCAGCAGGAAGAAACCGAAATGGCGGCGGGTGTGCACGCCGGCGGCGGCGGCCAGGCTCATCGCGGTGCTCAGCAGCAGCAGCGTCACCGGCTCGGTCCAGCTCGGCGAATCGTTGAGCACGTAGCGGGTGAACACCTGCCAGCCCTGCACCACCACCAGCCCGAGCAGGGCGGCGGCGGCGATGCCGATGGCGAGGTTGGAAACCCGGTCGAGCAGCCGCTGCAGCGGCGCCACCGGGACGGCAATGGCGTGGTCGGTCATCGGCATGGCCTCAGGCGAAATCGCGGATGCGGCGGTACAGGGCTTCGATCTCCGGCTGCCGCCGGTAGTCGGCCAGCAGTGGCGCGGCGGCCTTGCGGAAGGCGGGCATGTCCACCTCGTTGATCAGCACGCCGTAATCGAGCACTTCCTGGCGCGCCTTCGATTCGGAGGCGTCCCACAGCTTGCGCATCACCGCCACCGATTGCCGCGCGGTCTCCATCACCAGCGCGCGGTCGCCCGGCGCCAGCGCCTGGAAGCTGCGCTGCGACATCACCAGCACGTCCGGCGCATAGGAATGCTCGCTCTGCGACCAGTAGTGTGCGGCCTCGAAATGGCGGCTGGACTGGAAGCTGCGCATGTTGTTCTCGGCGCCGTCGATCATGTGCGTCTCCATCGCCGAGAAGGTCTCGCCCAGCGACATCGGCGTCGGATTGGCGCCGAGCATGTGCATCAGCTTGAGGAAGATGTCAGACGAGGCCACGCGCAGCTTCAGGCCATGCAGGTCTTCGGGACGATGCAGCGGGTGCTTGGTGTTGTAGAAGCAGCGCGCGCCGGAATCGTAGATGGCCAGGCCGACCAGGTCGCGCTGCTCGAAGCTGCGCAGGATGCTGTCGCCGACATGGCCGTCGATCGCGCGGCGCAGGTGCGCCACCGAGTCGAACACGTACGGCAGGCACAGCGCCTGGGTCAGCGGGAAGGTGTTGTTGAGCGCGCCGGAGTAGACGCGGGTGATGTCGATGGCGCCGAAGCGGGCCATGTCGATCGCTTCCGCTTCGCGGCCGAGCTGGCCGGAGTGGTACTGGCGAAGCTTCAGCCGGCCGCCGGTCTGCCGTTCCAGGGTCTGCCCGAACCAGCGCACCGCCTCCACAGTGGGATAGTCGGCCACGTGCACGTCGGTGGCAGTGAGCAACTGGCTGCCGCCGCCGGCCTGGGCCAGCGTGCCCAGCGGCGCTGCCGCGGCCGCGGCGAGTCCTGCGCCCAGAAAACCTCTACGAGTGATCATGCTGCGCCCTCCCGCGCGTCGTCGGCATGCCGCGGCTTACGCCGCGACCGCCCTGCAGTGAAGTTCGCCGTAGCCGTCGAAACGGATCGTCGCGTGCTGGCCGATGGCGATGTCGTGGATGCCGGTGGCATTGCCGGTGGCGATCAGCTCGCCGCGCTTGAGCGGCCGGCCGCGCCGCGCCGAACGCGCCAGCGCGAACGCGAACGCGGCGCGCAGCCCGCCCGGCAACAGGGTGGCACCGCCGCTGCCGACGCGTTGGCCCTCGATCAAGGTTTCCGCCAACAGCGCGGATTCGTCCAACGTGGTCCAGTCGGCGACCTGCGGCCCCAGGATCAGGCCGTTGTTGTTGCCGAAATCGGAGATCACCACGCGCGGCCCCAACTGGTTGATCGTGGCCAGCGGGCTGCTGGCCACTTCCACGCCGATGAACAGCGTGGACGGCACCTGCGCGGCCTGCTCCGGGGTCCAGTGCAACTGGTCGGCCGGCACGTCCGCGTCCAGGCGCATCACGTACTCGGCCTCGACAGCGCCGAAGCCGCCGTCGAACACCGGGATGTCCGTTGTTCCACCGGTAGCATTCCACAGGTTGCGGGCGAAGATCGGGCCGAGCAGGCGCTCGTCGCCGGAATGGTCGCGGCGCTCGGCGGCGATGTAGCCGACCTTCCAGCCGACCACGCGGTCCGGCCATTGCGCGATCGCCAGGTCCTGCACGCGGTAGGCGGTTTCCAGGTCGTCGGGGATGATCCCCGGGAAATCGGGCAACGAACGGCCCTGCTGGCGGGCCTGGACGAAGCGCGCCGCGATGTCGGCCAGCGCGGGCGGTGGCGTGTCCGAAGGACCGGAATGAGTGCTCAAGGGCATCTCCGCAAGAATGTGGGGGGTCGGAAGAATTGCTGCGCCGCTCATCGACAGCGCGTTGCGCAGTTGTATATGGTAAACCGGTGTCATTGGCAATGTGCGGTGCGGCAAAAAGCGGGGATTCGGTAGTGGGGATTGGGGATTCGCCGCGGCATTGCGACCTGATCCCGAATGCGAAACCCACCGCTTGCGCGGCGCCGTGCGAGCGGATTAGCTGCACATCCTTGACCTGGGAGGGCGACGGATGCGGAACACGACGACGACGCAAGGCGCTGATTTGGCGCTGGTGGATGCTGCCGACGACAACGGCCTGCGGCGCCTGGCCTCGCGCCCGGTCCTGAGGCATGCGGCCGGCGCGCTGGCGCTGGCGTGGCGCCAGCGCCGACAGGGCGTCCTGGGCGTTTTGCTGGCACTGGCGCTTGCCGGCCCCGCGCTCGCGGCCGAGCACCCGAGCAGCGAAACCGCTGCCGAGCAGGCGGCGCGGATCCCGCTGTGGCCGGATCCGGCGCCCGGCGCTGCGCCCGGCCCCGACCAAGCGCGCATCGTCGACCGCAGCGACGACCCGGCTCTGCCCGATCGCGCCATCAGCGGCCGCTATCAGCCCTACCTAGTGGTGTACCGGCCCAAGACGCCGAACGGCAGCGCGCTGCTGGCCGCGCCCGGCGGCGGCTACGCGCGCATCGTGCTGGACAAGGAAGGCAGCGCCTTGCTGCCGATCTTCGCCGAACAGGCAGGCATCACCCTGTTCGTGCTGCGTTATCGGCTGCCCGACGCGGAAGCGGCGGGCGCCGACGCCGCAGCGCAGCGCGACCTGCCGCTGGCCGATGCGCAGCGCGCGCTGCGCCTGATCCGCGCACGCGCCGCCGACTACGGCGTGGACCCGCACCGGATCGGCGCGATCGGCTTCTCCGCCGGCGGCCACGTCGCCGCCAGCCTCGGCACCCGCTACGACGACCGCGTGTACCCAGAGCGCGACGCGATCGACCGGCTCAGCGCCCGGCCGGACTTCCTGCTGCTGCTGTACCCGGTCATCGACATGGGCAGCGGCACCGCGGCGCACACAGGCTCGCGCCTGCGGCTGCTTGGCCACCATCTCGATGCCGCCACGATGAGTGCCTATTCGCTGCAGAACCGCGTGATTCCTGCGATGCCGCCGACGTTCCTGGTGCACGCACAGGACGACCGGGTGGTACCGGTGGAGAACAGCCTGCTGTTCTACCAGGCGCTGCGCCAGGCCGGCGTGCCGGCGGAACTGCACCTGTTCGCGCACGGCGGCCATGGCTTCGGCACTCGCGGCATCGCCGGCCTGCCGCTGGCGGCATGGCCGACCCAGGCGCTGGAATGGATGCGCAGCGTGCAGGGCGACCCAGCCGCGCTGGCGCCGATCCCGCCTGCCGCGCCGAAGCAGTAGCAGGCACTGGGCACTGCCGCATTGCCATGCGCCACCTTGCCATGACCCAGCGCGCGAACGCCGCCTGCAGCGGGCTGCCTTGTGCGGCCCTCGCCAGCCGCGTGCCGCCTTGCACCCACCCGACCCTTTCCGCTGCCGGCCCGGGCCCTCGCCCATGGCCGGCGCTTGCCCACGGACTCCGCCACGCATGACCACGCCCGCCGTCATCCCGCCTGCCGCCACCGCGGCCATCGCACCCGACGACCACGGCCGGCGCCGCTTCCTGCACGGCAGCGCGCTCGCCACACTGGCAGTGAGCGGTGCCCTGCCTGGCGGTAGCGCCGGCGCCGCGCCCGCGCCCGCCGACCCGCAAGCGCCGCTGGCGCGCACCCGCAGCGGTCGCATCCGCGGCTATCGCGACCAGGACGTGCAAGTGTTCAAGGGCATTCCCTATGGCGCCGACACCGCACAACGCCGTTTCCAGCCGGCGCTGCAGGAGCAGCCTTGGCGCGGCGTGCGCGACTGCAGCAGCTACGCCGCGTCCGCACCGCAGCTCAAGCTCGACCCGGTCAGCGAGGACTGCCTGTTCCTCAACGTGTGGACGCCCGCCCTGCGCGACGGCGCAAAGCGGCCGATCCTGTTCTACATCCACGGCGGCGCCTACAACAACGGCTCCGGCAGCGATCCGCAGTACGACGGCGCGCGCCTGTGCCGGCGCGGCGACGCGGTGGTGATCAGCGTCAACCATCGCCTCAACGCCTTCGGCTACCTGTACCTGGCGCAGCTCGGCGGCGCCGCGTTCGCGGCGTCCGGCAACGTCGGCCAGCTCGACCTAGTGCAGGCGCTGCAGTGGGTGCGCGCGCACGCGGCCGAGTTCGGCGGCGATGCCGGCAACGTCACCGTGTTCGGCCAGTCCGGCGGTGGCGCCAAGATCGCCACGCTGATGGCGATGCCGGCCGCGCAGGGCCTGTTCCACCGCGCCTGGACCATGAGCGGCCAGCAGGTCACCGCCGCCGGGCCGCGCGCGGCCACGCAGCGCGCGCAATTGCTGCTGCAGGCCTTGCAGCTCGATGCCACGCAACTGGCGGCGCTGCGCACGCTGCCGATGCAACGCCTGCTCGAGGCCACGCGCACGCGCGATCCGTCGCGGGTGGAGAACACCTCCCTGTACCTGGGCCCGGTGCTGGATGCGCAGGTGCTGCACCGGCATCCGTTCTGGCCGGACGCACCGCCGCAGTCGGCGCAGATCCCGATGGTGATCGGCAACACCCACGACGAGACCCGCGCCTTCCTCGGCAACGATCCGGCCAACTTCGCGCTGAGTTGGGACACGCTGCCGGCCAAGCTGGAGCAGGAACAATTCGTGGACCTGCTGCCGCAGGTGGTGATCGCCGAGTACCGGCGTCTGTATCCGCACTACACGCCGAGCGAAGTGTTCTTCGCCGCGACCACCGCCGGGCGCTCGTGGCGCGGCGCGATCGAGGAAGCCGAAGCGCGCGCGCGGCAGGGCGCGCCGACCTGGGCCTATCAACTCGATTGGGGTTCGCCGCTGGACGGCGGCAAGTTCGGCGCATTCCACACCCTGGACATCCCGCTGGTGTTCGACAACATCCGCCAGCCCGGTTCGCGCACCGGCGACGGCGCGCAGGCGCAGCGCGTGGCCGATGCGATGAGCGAAGCGCTGCTCGCCTTCGCCCGCCACGGCGATCCCAACCACGCCGGGCTGCCGCGCTGGGAACCGTATTCGCTGGCCCGGCGCGAGACCATGCTGTTCGACGCCGACAGTCGCCTGGCGCACGACCCGCGCGGCGGCGAACGGCGGCTCTACCAGCAGGTGCCGTTCGTGCAGCGCGGGACGTTCTGAGGCAGCGCAACCAGCCGAGCCGCAGCGCGCGGCAGGTCAGTTGCCGGAGTAGGCCCAGTAGAGCCTGGACGTCCGGGTATCGTAGGCCATGAAACCATCTCCATTGGAGGACACGGTTCTCGGACCAAGATAGCCCGCCTCGCTGTACAGGACGGTGATCACGACGTGCGGGGACCGCAGCGCAGGAAGTTGCGGACATCCCGGCTTGCGCGCGTTGTACTCGATAAAATCATCGAACGTTTCGCTCTGCGAGTCGTCGAATGGAGCATGGTGCCAGTGTCGTTGCCGCGCATCTTCGCTGGCCCAGTAGGCATCGGGAATCTTCGCTACATCCACGGCATAGGTGTAGTCGATGCCGTCGAGAAATCCTTCTTCCCGGCAGAATTGCGGTATCCCGCGCAGGGAGGTGACATGACCGAGTCCGCTGCGTTGCAGTTGATCGCGCATCACGCCGACGGCGATATAGGTGCGCATCATCGTGGACACCATCTGCAGCTGCACGAGCGCCCCCACGGGGATCACCAGCCACAGTGCGAGAACCCGCAACGTCTTGACCAGACGCATCGATCACCTCGGCGAAGGGCTATGCACACCCCGTAGCGTCACATGCCATGCCGGCCCGCGCTACCAACCCGTGTCCTCGGCCAGCACCACCTGGTTGCCGCCGCCGATGCGCGCGCGCTGCAGCAACGCTTCGGCACGTTGCATCAGCGTGGCGGCGGTGTCGGTTGGCACGGCGAGCAAGGCGCCGACGCTGACGCCGAGCTGTTCGTTGGCCATGTCGGCGTGCGCGATCGCCAGCAGTTCGACCATGTCGCGCAAGGCCGGCGCCACCTGGCGCAGGTGCGCGCCGCTGGCGTCGTACAGCACCAGCGCGAAGTGGCCCGCATCGATGCGCATGGTCACGTCCATCGGCCGCAGCAGGCATTGCAGCACCTCGGCCACGTCCACCACCGCGCGATCCGCCTCGCGCGCGCCGTAGCGCTGCACGAAGGCGGCGTATCCATCCAGTTCGACCAGGATCAACGCCAACCCGCGCTGCAGGCGTCGGGTCTCGGCCAGCGCCACCGCCAGGTGTTCGTCGAAACGGCGGCGATCGCCAAGACCGGTAAGCGCGTCGCGCAAGGCCTCGTCGTCGCGTACCCGACGCTGCAGGAATCCCTCGCGGCGCGAATGCTCGCGCAGATAGCCGCCGACCGCGCCGATCGGCACCGCCGCCCACAGCAACCATTGCAGGCGCAGATAGGCGTCGCGCGCCGCGCCGTCCAGCAACAGGTGCGCGGCCGCGGCGCTCATCGCGCACAGCACCAGCGCCACCGCCACGCTCTGCCACAGCGCCAGGCCCAGCGGAAAGAAACCGGCGACAATCACCAGGGTCATCACCGCGGCGGCATAGCGCAGTTCCTGCGGTGGATAGCCGATGCTCGACAGCACTAGCCCGGTGCCGCCGACCAGCAACAACAGCGCCGCCCGGCCTGGCCCGTGCGCATCCGCGCGATGGATCGCCACCGCCACCCACAGCAACGCCAGCAAGGTGGCCGCGCGCACCGCCACCGCATAGCCGAGCAGCCCGGTGCTGCCCGACCAACCGAAATGCAACGCGTCCCAGGCCAGCAACGCCAGCGCGATCAGCACCCCGAGCGAGGCCGCCACGCGTTGCGCGAAGCCCATGGTCGATGCGGTGTAGCGGCGATACGCCCGTTCCAGCGGCGGGTCGAAGCGCAGAGCGGCAAAGCCGTGATGCAGTTGCCTGGCGTAGTCCTCGCCGGACGGCGCGTCCGGCGGTCCTTCGTAGCGGTGGTGCATGCGATCCCCTGTACACGGCAGCGTGGAACAGAACGCGGCGGCTGTCACACAATTCACCGTACGACGCCCAGCGCCAACGCTGCAGACTTCGACTTCCGCGTACATGAGAAATCACTGGCGCACGATTGTCCACTTTTGTCCGCCATGCATGCATGCGATGCGCAGCGCATGTCAGCGGCAGGATGCAGCGTGGACGCGCCGCGACTGGCATGCGACAGCGCGTGCGGCCGGTGGCCGCAGCGGCCCGAGCGACGGCCGATTTATAGCCGCTCAGGCCTTCGCCGGCAGCGCCCACACGCTATTCGGATCGCCGTGACGGCCGCGGCGAAGAGTGGCGCGCGCCATCTGCCAATACGCCCAGGCCAGGGCCAAGGCACAGCCATCCACCGCCAGCAGCAGCGAACTGCTCCACGGCGCCACCCAGCCGTCGGCGCCGCGCAGCGCGGCCAACGGCACCAGCGCGGTCAGCACCGCGCAGGCCAACAGCAGTTCGTACGCGCCGCGCGCGGTGGGGCGCAGCAGCGCCCAGGTCACGCTCAGCACGAACACGGCGTAGTACACGTAACGCTCCTGCCCCGGCGGCAACAGCCGCGCGGCGACGAACAGCGCCGACACCCCGGCCACGCAGCCCAGGCAGAGGCCCACCGTGAGCCGCGCCAGCGCATGCGTGCGCCACGGCTGCGCCTGCTGGCGCCGCTTGCGCCGCGCCTCCACCCATAGCAGGTTGCCGCTGTAGAACAGGAACGCGCCGCCCAGGCCGAGCAGGAAATACAGCCACCGCAGCGGCGCCCCGCCGAAGTTGGCGTAATGCAGCGCCTGCAGCCCGCGCAGCGACGCCACGCCGGGCGACATGTCCTGCGGCGCCAGCACCCGCAGCACCTTGCCGGTGGCCGCTTCCATGGCCACGCCGGCCATCGTGTTGAGCCGACGCTGCGGGTGCTGGCCGTAGATTTCCACGCGCGCATTGGCATCGCCTGCGTCGTGGAAGGACAGGCTTTCCGGCTCGAAGCCCGGACTGGCCGCGCGCGCCCGCGCCAGCAGCTCGGCCACCGGCAGCAACGGCGCCTTGATGTGCGCCGGCTGCACATGCGGCGTCAGCTCCAGATCCGGCTCCAGCACCTGCATCAGCTTGCCGTCGAACACCAGGTACTGGAATGGCGCCAGCAGCAGCACGCCCAGCGCCAGCACCGCGCCGGACCAGGCGAAGATCACGTGGAACGGCAGCGACAGCATGCCGACCACGTTGTGCGCGTCCTGCCACAGGCGCTTGACGTTGCGCCCCATGCGCAGCGCGAACAGGTCCTTCAGGAACACCGGCGCGTACAGCACCACGCCGCTGACCAACGCCAGGCCATAGAGAATGCACACCACGCCGAACAGGTAGGTGCCGAAGGTGCGCGGCAAGCCGGCGGTGAAATGCAGGTCGTACAGGAAGTCGACGAAACCGGTGCGTTGCGGCAGCTGCAGCGGTCGCCCGTCGGCACCGGGCTGGAACTGCACGGTGCCGCCGAACGCCTGCGCCGGCGGCCCGAACGCATACAGCCGCGGCTGCGCGCCGTGTTCGCCCGGCAGCATCAGCGAGAACGATTCGGCCAACACCGGATGCCGCGACAGCACAGTATCCAGCAGGGCCTGCGCCGCCTGTTCCGGCGGCTGCGTCGCCGGAGCGGCGAGCGCCGACGCGCGCGGCCAGTCGTTGAGCTCGTGGGTGAACACGGTGATCGCGCCGACATAGAAGGCGATGAACAAGGCCATGCCGGCCAGCAGGCCCATCCAGCTGTGCGCCGACAGGAACTGGCGCAAGGTCACCGCCTTCATACCGCCACCTGCACCAGGCCGGCGGCCTTCAACGCGTACAGCAGGCCATGGCACAGCAGCGTCGCCAGGCCCAGCCACAGCCAGGCGCGCGCACCGCTGCGGAACACGAACGCCAGCGACATCGCGCCGATCCACAGCGGGAACATCAGCAGCAGCCACGGCAACGTATGCACCTGCAACGTGCCCGGCCACAGCAGCACGCACAGCCCGACCACACCCACCGCCAACGGCAGGCCGAGCACGATCGCCGCCAGCCATCTAGCCCACATCGGCGCGGCCTCCGCGCAGCTGCCGCCACGCATCCAGGAACGGCAGCGCGACCGCGGCCAGCATCAGCGCGCTCAGCGCCGCGAATGTGCCGGCCCACACCCCGAACGCGGCGATCGCCGCGACCAGCGCCAGCGTGCTCAACATCGCACCCGCCACGCGCAGCGCGCGCGCATGCGGGCGCCAGCCCGGGCGCAGGCGCTGGTGCGCGGTGGCCAGGTAGAACGCCAGCGCCGCCAGCGGCGCGGCGAGCAGGTACAGGGCGGTGGTCAGCGCGTGTATGGCCATCGTGGGTTACCAGCGCATCTCGAAGCCGATGCCGACCACGCGCGGCGCGCCAAGGACAGCGATCGGCTGATCGGTCCAGCGGTACTGGATGTATTGCCGGTCCAGCAGGTTGTTGGCGAACACCCAGGCGCTCCAGTCCAGGGTTTCGTAGCCGAACTTGGCATTGAGCAGCGTGCGCGACGCAAGCTGCGGCGAATCGGTGCCGATGTCGGTGTAGACCTTGTCGCGGAAGTTGGCGTTGAGGTTGGCGACCCAGCCGCCGCCGAAACGCCAGTTGCCGCCCACGGCCGCGGTCCAGCGCGGCGCGTAGGCGAACTCGCGGCCGGCATAGTCGGTGATCTCGGCGTCGGCCACGGCCTTGAACTCGTCGAAGCGGGTGCGCGAATAGCCCAGCGATGCATACCAGTCGAAGCCCTCGCCGAGCCGGTGGCTGGCTTCCAGCTCGAAGCCATACAGGTGTGCGCGCCCGGCGTTGACGGTGTTGGAGTCGTAGTCGTTGAGACCGAAGAAGGCGAAGACCTGCTTGTCCTTCCAGTCGATGTAGTAGGCGTTGGCGTTGAGGCTCAGGCGCCCGTCCAGCCATTGCGAGCGCAGCGCGGCCTCGTAGTTCCAGGTGTATTCCGGGTCGTAGGCGAAGGCCTGGCTGCGCGCGGTGTTGAAGCTGGAACCGCCGGAGCGGTAGCCGCGCTGCACCACCAGGCTGGCGGCCAGGTCCGGGCTCCATTCGTAGCGCGCGCCGAGCTTGGGCAGGAACGCGCTGAAGTCGCGCGCGTTGTCCGGCACCTCGCCGCTGGCCGAGGCGACGATGCCGGCCACGCCGGCGTTGATCGCATCGATCGCCTGGTACAGCGCGGTGCCCGGGCTGGCGAAGCTGGCGGGGCTCGGATAGGTGCCGACGAAGGTCGCATCGGTGCTGGACGCCATCTCGTAGCGCTGGCGGTCGTAGCGGAAGCCACCGATCAGCGAGAAACCGCCGCCGACGTGCCACTGCCCGTCGGCGAACAGCGCGCGGTTCTCCGAGGTGGTCGGCGCATCGCTGACGTACAGCACCGGGATCACCGGCAGCGCCCGCCCATACGCGGCCGAGATCGCCGCCGCGTTGGCGGCCGGGAAGCCGGCGCCGCGCAACAGCCGGGTGATGGTGGCGAGCGGGGTGTTCACGTTGAGCCGATTGACCAGGTCGTCCTCGGTCTCGTGCTTGGCCCAGTACGCGCCGAACAGACCCTCCACTGCCTGGCCGTCGTAGTTCAGGCGCAGCTCCTGCGAGGTGGTGCGGGTGCCAGTCACGCGCCTGGCGTCGGCGATCTGCACCGCGCTGCGATCGCCGTCCCAGGTGCTGTCGAGGTCCACCTTGTTCCACGCCGTCACCGCCGACAGCGACCAGGCCGCGTTGAAGGCGTAGTCGACGTTGAGGGTGGCGATGTCGCTGTCGGTGCGGTTGCGGTTGGGGACGTTGTCGTGATTGACCCGGCGCTTGAGGGCGCCCGCTTCGTCGGTGGGCAGGTACACGTATATGTACGGCCCGGTGCGGTGCGCCTTGGTGTAGCCGAGCTGGACTCGCAGGCCCTCGATCGCCGACGGCGTCCACAGCAGCTTGCCGCGGTAGGTCAGCGCATGCTGCGCATCGTCGGAGGCCTGGCGCGTGTCGTTCCACATGTAGCCATCGAAGCTGCGCTGCTCGACCGAGGTGCGGAACGCCAGTTCGTCGGCCAGCAACGGGCCGCCGAACGCTGCGGCCAGGGTGCGGTCGGAGGGATCGGAGGCCAGCACGCGCACCTTGCCTTCCCAGTCCATGGTCGGCTCGGCGGTGTGCAGGATCACCGCGCCGGCCAGCGCGTTCTCGCCCTGCAGCGTGGACTGCGGTCCGCGCAGGATCTCCACCTGCTGCAGGTCCCACAGGCTCAGCGGCGCCGAACTGGTCGCGTTCCGCGGCAGCGCCGCGCCGTCCAGGTAGATGGTGGCGAGCGGCGCATCGCCGCCGCCGTCGATGTCGCGGATGCCGCGGATGGTGAAGCCGGTATCGCCATAGCTCTGCGCCACGTTGGCGGTGCGGTTGAGCACCTCGTAGAGGTTCTGCAGGTTTTCCTGCTCGATCCGCGCCTGGGTGGTCACCGCCACGCTGCTGGTGGTGTCCTGCAGCGTGCGTGCGCGCTTTTCGCCGGTGACGACGATGCGGTCCAGGGTGGTGGGATCGGCGACATCCGCCTCGGCGGCCAGCGCAGGCGCTGAAACATGCAAGGCCAACACCGCGGCGACGGAAACAGACAAGGGCAACAAATTGACGCGCACGCGCATCGCTCCGTGAAAAGAAAATCGGACGGAGGCATGGCGATGGCTGTGCCTGACTGCCGGACCCGGCAGCGCTGGGCGCGGACTTTAACAGAGTGTGAAGAGGGCGGCCACAAATTTGTGCGGTGTATCAAGGGCTGCCATGGTGGATCTCCGGCATGGGTTCTCCCACTCTCCACGACGGAGCGGCCTTTGTAGGAGCGGCTTCAGCCGCGACACGCGTTATCGATAGATCCTGTCGCGGCTGAAGCCGCTCCTACACAAGCGGTCGCGACGGCGCAGCCCGTCAGCGCCGTCGTGACCGCTAGTCACCCGAGCGAACCGGAGCCGCGTTACAGCAGCGCCGGCGTTGCGCGGTTCAATGCCAATGCACGTCGACCGACAGACCGACGATACGCGGCTCGTTGTACACCGCCGCCATGTAGTTCTCGATCACGCCCTTGAGGTTCTTCTCGTTGGTGATGTTGCGCGCGAACGCCGCCACTTCCCACGCGCCGTAGTCGCCGCTGTAGCCCAGCTTCAGGCCGCCTTCGAAGCTGCCCTTGGAATTGAACTCGGTCGAGTCGTACAGCACGAAGCTGGTCTTGCCCTGCTTGTTCCAGTCGGTGGCGACGAAGAACGCGCCGCCGTCGGCGACCGGGATGTCGTAGCGCGCGGCCAGGTTCACGTTGTAGGTGGGCGCGTTCGGCAGCGGATTGCCGTCGATCTGGGCAAAGGTGTTGGCGCCGAGCTTGATCGTCGGATCGTTCACCGTGCACACCACCACGCCGTTCAGCGCGCACACCTGCGCGTACACGCGCTTGTCCTGGATCTCGCTGTGCAGCAGGCTCAGGCCAGCGCTCAGCGACAGGTTCGGGATCGGGCGCCAGTCCAGATCGGCTTCCATGCCGTAGGCCTTGGCCTTGTCCGCATTGAACAGCACGCCGTTGCCGTTGGAGTCGTTGCCGTTGAGCTGGATGTCGTCGACCGTGTAGGTAAAGCCGGTGACGTTCAGGCGCAGGCGGTTGTCGAACAGGCTGCTCTTGATGCCCGCTTCCCACGACAGGATGGTTTCCGAATCGGCGGTGGTGAAGTCGGAGTTGAACACCGCCGAGCGGCCCTGGATGGTGGGGCCGCGGAAACCGCGGGCGACCTTCGCGTACACGCTGACGTTGTCGTCGATCGCGTACATCGCGCTGAAGTCCCAGCTCGGCTGCGTATCGGCCATGCGCACGTCGCGGCGGCCGCGGTAGGTGACCACGCCGGCGGCGGTATCGGCGGTCTTGAGCAGCTTGGTTTCCTTGCTGTCGCGGGTCTGGCGCACACCCGCGGTCAGGGTCAGCGCGTCGGTGGCCTTGTAGGTCAGCTGGCCGAAACCGGCCCACGAGGTGTTGCTGTTGCGCAGGCGCACCCAGTTGTTCGGATTGCGCGCCGCGGTCTGCAGGAAGTACGCGCGCTGGTAGAAATCGGTGGTGTCCTTGCCGTCGAAGTAGAACGCGCCGGCCTGCCACTGCAACGGCGCGTCGCCTTCGCTGGCCAGGCGCAGCTCCTGCGTGTATTGGTCCAGGTCGCGCACCTGGCCCATCGACTGGCCGTAGCCGTTGGCCACGCCGTTGACCGGATAGTTCGCCGCTGCGCCGCCGTCGGTATCGCCGCGGCTGTAGCCGGAGGTGGTTTCGTAGGCGCTGATCGAGGTCAGCGACACGCCGCCGAAGTCGTACACCGCCTTGAGCGAACCGCCGTGGGTCTTGTACGCCTGCGGATTGTCGTGCGCCTCGTCGTAGGCGACCTGGTCGCGCGGCACATCGACCTTGTTGGAGCCCTTGGTGACCGCATTGCGCAGGAACAGCGTGGAGGTGCCGTCGTAGTCGCGGGTATGCGCCGAGGCCAACAGCGAGAAGTTATCGCTCGGCTTGAGCAGCAGCTGCAGGCGCGCGTTGCGGTCGTCGTAGCCGCCCATCGCGTCCTTCTTCGGCGTCACCGTGCCATCGGCGCTGGGGCCGCTGTAGGTGTTGTCCACCCAATCGTCGCGGTGCTGGTACAGCGCCGACACGCGGAACGACAGCACATCGTTGATCGGCCCGCCGAAGCCGCCGTCGAGCGAGGTGGTGCCGTAGCTACCGTAGCTGGCGCTGAGCCGGCCGCTGTAGTCGTCGCTGGGCTTGATGCTGTCGAACTTGACGATGCCGGCGGTGGTGTTGCGGCCGAACAGCGAGCCCTGCGGGCCGCGCAGCACTTCCACCTGGTCCAGGTCGTAGACCGGGTTGGACTTCAGCACCACATGCTCCAGCACCACGTCGTCCTGGATGATCGACACCGGCTGCGAGGCGCCGAGATAGAAATCGATGTTGCCCAGGCCGCGGATGTAGAAGCGCGGGAAGATGCGCCCGGTGGTGGTCTCGGCATAGAAGCTGGGCACGCGGCCGGACAGCGCCAGCAGCGTGTCGTCGCCGCCAGCGGTGTAGTTGCGCATCGCATCGCCCTGCATCACGCCCACCGACACCGGCACTTCCTGCAGGTTCTGCTCGCGGTGCTCGGCAGTGACGGTGACGGTGTCCAGCGAGGTCGCCGCATCGCCGGCCGCGGCGCCGCGCATGGCCTGCTGCTCGCTACCGGCCAGCGACGGTGCCATGTCCTGCGCGGCGGCGGCGGCGGCGATCGACGCCAGCAGCAGGCCGGCGCAGGCCTGGGCCAAGCGGTTGCGGACCAGCGCGCCAGGCAGACGCGACGAACGCGCGGCCGAGCGGCACGCGGAAAGAGAGGGATGCAGCAACATGGCACTTCCTTTGGGCTGGATGACGATTCCGTTCGGCTTGCGCAGCAGCTCGCGACGGCCCGCCATTGGATGGCGTAGCGCGGCACGATATGTCATCTGTGTTGCATCCCGGTTGCAAGGCGGCCGGTTGAGCGGTATCGACGCCGCGTGGCCGGCACGGCCGCAGCATGCGTGTTATTACGGACTCTGGACGCGCTCGCGACCTGGCGACGACACGGCGGCGACGGACGTTTCACCCACGCCGGCCGATGCTCGATCAGTACACGATCGTGCCGCCTCGCTGGAGACCCCGCATGCGCACCACCCTGCTGGCCCCACTGCTGCTCGCCCTCGCCGCCTGCTCGCGCGACGACACCGGCCCGGCCACGCACCCGCCCGGCGCCGAAGAAACTGCTAAGACCGACATGCTCGAAGCCGGCGCCAAGGCGCTGCAGGGCAACGGCCCGCTGGCCAAACTCGACATCCACCTGGTCGGCTTCCACCCGATGAAGGAGCACCCGCACCAGCAGATGGAAGCGCACCACTTCTGCCGCCAGGTCAACGAAGACTTCGCGCAATGCGCCCTGTTCGACGGCGACAGCGCGCAGGCCAACCTGACCGGCGTGGAGTACATCATTTCCGAAACCCTGTTCCAGCGCCTGTCTCCCGAAGAACGCGGCTACTGGCATCCGCACAACGGCGAGATCCTGTCCGGCCAGCTGTCTGCGCCCGGCTTGCCGCTGGCGGCGGAAAAGGAACTGATGCGGAGCAAGATGAATAGCTACGGTAAGACGTGGCATACCTGGCATACCCGCGACGGCGCCGGTCCAGGCGACGCGATGCCGACCGGCGAGGCGATGCTGGCCTGGTCGTTCAACCGCGACGGCGAGCTGCAGCCGTCACTGCAGGCACGTCGCGACCAGGTCGCCGCACACAGCGCCGCCGAGCTGCGCGCCGATCGCAAGGACCTCACCACGCTGGCAAAGCCGCAGGAAGGCGTGGACCTGTTGCGCCCGGCATTTCCCGAGGCCACACCGATCCCCGGCGTATCGGATGCGCGGACGCAGCATCCCTAGCGGTGCCCGATCCGCCCTTCCCGAGCTGCAGCGAACGTCGAAGACGGGCGGCTTGCGCGATCGCATGCAGCGGATGAGCAAACGGCTCAGTCGCTATCGATACCCACCACCGTCAGCAACAACGCAGGCGCTTCCTGACCGGCTGCCACCTCAGACAACATGCCGGTGACGCGCACGATCTGCCCGGCGCCTTCTTCTTCCAGATGTGCCGCCTGCTGCTTGCTCAGCGCCAGGCGCAGGCGGCGCACATCGTCATGGCGCGGCGCCCGTCCGGCGGCCGAAGCTGCTACGCACACTGGCGTCGGCAGCATGAGCACCTCGCCGTCAGCGTCGGCCGCAGCAGCTGCGCTGGCCGGCGCTGCCTTTACGTGCCGCTCCAACTTGCCGGACAGCGTGACCTTGATCGGGCCATAGGGCAGGCAGTGCGGCTGCGCCTGCGCCAACGGCGCCGCGCCGAGCGACAGGCAGGCGAACAAGAACAGGGTGCGCAGCGACATGGGGTGTATCCGTGGACGGCAGAGGCGGGCAAGGATACGGGAGCTGCATGACCGCCGCGCGTTGCCGGGAAACGGCGGCTTCAGGAGCCTGTGCGCCTAGCGACATGCCGGTGGATGCTTGACGACCTGCGTAAAGGTGTCCGACATACGAAACCTCGAGGAGCTAGCGTGCGTTCGCGCCTGCGTCCGCCACGGAAATTCCAAGCATACGCGTGATGGGACCGGTCACGAGCACGCCAAGGATCGAGCTCGGCGTCCCCCAGAAAAGGACCGCGACATAGATCATCGACGCCCCACCGCCGGTGTATGGGCGCACGCAGTCGCTGTAGTACGCCAGCCCCAGCCATGGCGCAAACAGAAGGCAGCCGCCGGCTGCCCGCAACGGATTGGCCGTCGCCAGCGCGATGATCGGCGGCAGCAAGGGAACGAGCAGGAACATCCCCAATGCGGCAAGAAATTCCCGCAAGCCGTGCCGATAGCAGGCGAAGCTATTGAAAGCTTGCAGGGCCATGATGCCAAGGATGGCGACGAGGCCATAAGTCACTGCGCGACCGCGATTGATCAGCATGAACGTTACGCCTGGTGCGGGCCGATCCGCAAAGTGGAAGCGGCTTGGGATGAAGTTCGGAACTGCAAACCCAGCGTGGTTTTGGATCATGGTTACGTTACGGCCAGGCTCGACTGAGAGGCGTCGGTCCTGCCTTTTGGAGCGGCGAAGCGGCCCACTTCAATTCAATCTCAGGGCGCTCTTCTACACAAGCACAGGATGCCCCCACATCCGACAACCAGTCCAGGCACCAGCAGATGCCATCCGCCGGTTGCCGCAGCGACCACGGCAGCATAACCGGTCGACTCTACCGCATCAGGTCCGAGACCATCCCTGAGAATCCAGCACCAATAGGTCGCTAGCAGCCCCAGTGCAGTGGCCAGGACGATCAGACTCCATCCCAGCGCGCTCCACAGCGTTTTTGTCCGAGCCTGCATTGGTCATTCGCCTGCTGTTGAATAGGTTTTTCTGCGAAAAGGGGTTGCTGAACTCGGCGTGGCCATCTTCTATGACCGTTTGAAACGCGCCGCCTCAAGTGCATATATCGCGGGAAGCACGGACGGATGACGCTTTACCCAAAGCGCGCCCAAGTAGTCCAGGACCGACCTGCCCCCAAGCGCCTCTTCCAGACGATCGCCATGCGCAGCCTGCAGCAGCGTGTGCGCGGATTCCATGACGTGTTCGGAAATTTTGGCCTGTGCGGTCCCGGTGTCTTTTCCCCATTCCTTCTGGATGGAGGAAATGAGCTTTCCGGCCTCTGCTTCCGCCAATGCGCGCTTTCGTGGCATGTGACTGCCTGTGTTGTCGAGTGGTAGATATCATCCACCCCAACCATCGGGCGGCGTGCCTTCGAACCGGATCCTCGCGCGTGGCGACATCGACGACAGGCTCGATGCCGTGGATAACGGGAGACGTGCGGCCGATACCAGAAGCGTCCCTGCAAGCGCACGCATGGTCTCTCCTTTCGACTGAGGATGGATGGCGTTCTGGCACTGGACTCTATCGCCCAGAAAAGTCGTCTAGCGCCACGTGGAATAGGATGTCACATGGGCATGGTCGAATCCTCCGTGCGCGTCCACGTCCATATCGATGACGAAGCCTGATTGCCTCAGCACCGATTGCTCCGTGCCTACGACACACCGAAGATGCTGCGAAGCCGTTTCTTTGCAAGCGTCGAAGAAGTAGTCGTCCGAACCGAGCACGGCTGATCCTGCAAGATGGCGGTTCAGGCCTTGCTCCACCTGCTGTGCGCTATAGGCCGTGTAGGGCTGATCGAATGGCAGCCCAGACGCGGCGTACACAAGTTGCCATGGCGTCTCGCAAGCGCAGGGCGCCGGGGAATAGCCGAACAGCAGAAATCCTGCAGCGCATGCCGTGAGGGTTGCTACTCCAAGGACAGGAAGGCGTCGCTGCATGTTGCTCAATCCGGAGTTAAGTGTTGGCACACGGCTGGCTGGCTAAGCGCATTGCCCAATCTCATTGAGCGGTCTCAAGAATATCCTGTACTGGACAGCCACTTACGACAGCAAGCCTCAGTATGCCAAGGCATCACGGTGTTGCTGATGCCTTGGCCGAGAAAAGACTTGCCAGCGCTGCATACGGATTACCACGATTATGGACGCATCCCCCCACGATGGCATGGCATGCTGCCCACTGCTTCTCGCCCTGCAAATCGTCAGGTCGCGATGACGCGCACCTGCACGACATTGCCTTCCGGATCATGGCCATCCAAATGCAATTGATCGCGCCAGCGCCACGCGGAGGCGAGCGGCTTGAACGCGCCGCCGCTGGACTCGGCGGCGGACCGGGCATGCTCCAGATTCTCCACCAGGAACGAGCATTTGATTGGCGTCCCGGTTCTCACGTGGAGCGGCCCAGGTGCGGGAGCGGGTGCCCTGTCGCTCGCCATGCGGACCACCGCGATTTCGTAGTGGGGATTCCCCACCACCACGAACGCGTCGTCCTGTTCCACAAGCGCGAGCGAGAGCGTGTTCCTGTAGAACTCGGCGACCCGCTCGATGTCCCGGGCGTAGATCACGGTGAGGGCATGGACGGGATGGGAGGTACTCATGCAGTCGGCTCCGGTTCGAAGGCTCGGTTGGGCAGCTCCTGGCCGCACCATGGGCAGAATCGCGCAAACGCATACTGCTCGTTGATCGACCAGCATGCATCCTCGCCCCTGAACATCTCGAACGCGAATCGCACCTCGGCATCGGGATGCGTCGCAGCTGAGAACATGTGGATGCAGCAGTACTTGCTCAGCCGTTCGCGATGCGTCACGCGCTCGGGAAACTGGGCGTCCATCCAGCTGGCGCTCCAACGCTGGCATGCCGCGCACTCCTCGATATGCGCCATCGCCTCATATGTCGTGCGGTCGGGGAAATGCGCTTCTTCGACGGCGATCATCCCTTCCAGGGTCAGCTTGAGCGCCGCATCGCCGTCGATGCGGTCGCGCATGCTGGCCATCGTCTGGCGGGCGGCAAGGCAGGTGTCGTCGGTCGTCATGGGCTATGCGTTCGCTGCGATGCGTGAGGTTGACCGAGCCGCAAGCGGCCTAGGCCGGCATGGCGTCAGGCAGCATCCAGCGCTGCCTGCAGCCGCGAAAGCTTGTGGAGATATTCGTCCGTGTACCCCCAATCGGCCTGGAGCCTGGCCCAGACCGCTTGGCGCTTGAGCGCGCGGGCCGCGTAAGGCTTGGCCGAAGCATCGATCGTGCCCTCATCGGCGAGTTGGCCGAATGCCGTCGCCAGTACCGAAACGTCGGTGGTGAAGATGTACTGCTGATCGTCGAAATCGGGATCTTCGATCTGCTGGCGTACCGTGGACTCGTTGAAGATGGCGTCGGAATACTCGGACACCTCCATCTCGCCGACCGACTCGATCGTCCAGATGATGCATGCCTCGAGCGGTTCACCCGGATGTTGCTTGCGCCATTCGCGGTACTCGTGAAGGGCGGTATCTCCTTCGTCGGAGCCGAACGGAGCAAGCTCGTCCGTGCAATCCCAGAAGAATTCGTCCGGAATGATCTGGAGTGCGCGGGGATGGCCGTGTTCCTTGTCGATGCCGCCGGGATCTTCTTCCATGACGTTTCCTCGTGCCTGCGCGGATTGAATGGGCGGGATTGTAGGGGCTTCGGTCGCCGAACGGGAGCGGGCGCTCGGACCTTTCGATAGGTTCTCAGGTCTCTTGCCCGAAGGCCCCAGGCCGGCGTGCCGCTGGAACGCATGAGCGCGGTCGTCGCGCGCACCAAGTCGCCGCCATTGGCCCACACTATCGCCACACCCTTGGAGTGATCGAGATGCACAGAGCTTGGCTGTTCCTCTTGTTGGCGATACCGGCACTGGCGCATGCCGCGCCGGACGACGCCGATGCGGACACCTGCCGCGTTAGCCTGTTCACCGACAGCCAGGCCGGGTTCGCGCTCGCCAAGGTGGCAGTGCCGCGGTTGTACCTGCTCGACGGCAGCGACGGCTGCCCGGGCAAGGGCGAAGCCGCCTGCCGGCAGCGCGCCTATGTGGTCAAGGGCGATGTCCTGGTCCTGGCGCAGCGGCGCGGCGGCTTTGCCTGCGCGTTCTATCCCAACAAGGCCGGCGACAGCACTGGCTGGGTCGCGCAGGCCAGCGTGCAGCCGTTGCCGAGCGCGGCCCAGCCGACGCCGCGGGCCTGGAACGGCCACTGGCACGATGGCGACAACGAACTGCAATTGACCGCCAACGGCGACGGCAGCGTCACCGTCACCGGCGATGCCTACTGGCCCAGCGCCAACCCGGATCCGGAGCAAGTACCTGGCGGCCCGCATATAGGCGCCGTCGCCGCGCGCGGTTATCCGGAAGGCAACCGAGTGGAAGTCAGCGAGGACGAGTGCACGGTGCGCCTGCACCTGCTCGGCGACCTGCTGGTGGTCGCGGACAACCTGCAGTGCGGTGGCGCGAAGGTCAGCTTCGGTGGGGTCTATTGGCGGGAGACGGCTCGGCGGTGAGGTTGCGGCTAAGTAGTGACCACGGACGTACCGCCTTACATTCGCCGTCAGGCCACCGTCGTTACGTGCACCGCGCGACGAAGCTTCGCGCGGTAGCTCCAGGCGAAGCATAGCGCCACGGGATAACCCAGCACCCGTAGGGGGTTGAGGAAGTGGACCCAGTAAGGGCGGCCATACCAGCGGGCGATGCGGTTTCGCAGGTACTTGTCGCTGTAGCCCCAGTCTGGCATCAGCATCCACAGCATCAATGGAAAGACAAGAAAAGCGTCCACCGCGAAGGATGCGCAGATGTCCCTGTAGAACAGCCGGTCGACCTCGTCCAGATCACCCACGCCGATACCACCCTTTTGCACCAGCGCCTGGCATTCGGTCTCGTCGATCCCGATCTCGGTCCAAGCGTAGGAGATGATTTCCCAAACGGTGCGTACGTCCATGAATGCGTCCCCCGTGAGGCGCCTGACCCTCTATCAGCCGAGCAAGCGCGGCACGGCACGATCCTCGCCGAGGCTCCGACGGCCGTCAATCATCGAAATGCCCAGGGCTGCCTCATGACCGGTCGCAAGTCATATCGGCCTAGTCATGGCGGTCGAGCGCAGCGCCTCCGTTGCGGCAGTCTCCGTGCAGCGACCAAAAAGGGACACGGCGAAGCGCGCCTACGGGAAGGCGATGTCGGCTCGTCCGAGGGGATGACTGGCTGCAGTGAAGCTCCGCTCACCTTTAACCACCGTCCGGCTCGTCCCCGTCCGTGTCTGCCCAGGCAATTTCCGCTCGCTGCCGATCCGACAGCGGCAGAATTTTGCCTTGCGCGAGAGTGAGGACAGTGCCGGCCATCAGGGCATCCGTAAAGATGCAATTCTCAAACGAGGAGCGGCGAAGATCCGATCCGCTCAGGTCGGTAGATTGAAACGACGTGTTGGTAAAGACGGATGCACGCAGATCACTCAGCGTCAGCCGTGCCGATGAAAAATCTACCTGGATGAACTCATTCCAGCAAAGGTTAGACTCCGAAAGATCGGTGTTCTGAAAAGAGACGTTGCTGATCTCGGAGCGACCAAAGAACGTACGCGGCAAGGTCAGATTGCTGAGATCTTCCCCGTCTATCGCCGTCCGAAAGAAGTTGACGCCCATTGGCTCCTCGTCATCGTATTGCGGGAGATGGTCGCGAACGGGCGGAACATCGCCGGGTTCCAAGTAGCTCGGCTGCAGGCGTAGGCAAGATGCTTCATAGCTTTGTCTAGTGGCCATAGATCCTCAGTGTTGGCTGACAAGATATAAATAGTATCTAGGGCGATTTGGACGAATCGTCAGTCCGTCTTCCCACGCGCCGGCGTAAACATCAGCGGCGTGTGGTGGTGACCGGTTTCAGCCGGCCACAGTTCGCCTGGCAGCGTGATGCGCTTGCCGAGCCGAGGCCGGAATAGCTTGTATTGCTCCGGCTCCAATAACAGTTGCAGGCGGTTGGCCGAGATTGCGCTTTGATCCGAATCGAGTACGCATACCGGCGCCGGCAGTCGCAGGACGAAATAGGTTTCGGGTGCGTCGCCGTTCTGGACACTCTCGTAGTTGGGTGGGCCTGCGAACGTGACGCGCTCAAGTACGCCGGTGAGCCGAACCACCGACGGCTGACCTGGCAGGCACTGGGCATTCGCAGCAGTGGATGCCGCGAGGAGCAAGGCAAACAGACAAGCGAAATGTCGAAGCATGAGTGTGCGCGCTTAGTAACTTGGCTGCAGTGGAAGGCCAGGATACCAAGCCGCCAACGTCCGCTTGCTGCGTTGCTTCTGATCTGGACCCTGCTATCGGCGCTTCCAGCCGCCGTTCAGTAGCACTTCGCCGTTCCGTCCAGGAAGAACTGCACGTCATGCGCCTGGCACCAGGCCTCCAGCTCGGCCTTGAACACCGGCCATAGCGCGTGCGCCCACGCCGGCGCGCTCTGCGCCCAGGCGTGCTCGGTGGGCGCGAACACGGTCGGCACGCCCATCGTGAAATCCAGCACGAACGCGCCACCCGGGCCGGTGCAGACCAGTTCTTCTTTCCAGCGCGGTTGGAATTGGAAGGTGCTCATGGGCGATTGATTGGAGCGATCCTCGACCAGCTGTGGGCCGTCAAGGATAGACGCAGGGAGCGGTGTCAGGCTGACTTCCTCTCAAGTGAACCTGAGCACGTTCTTGCCATCCTATACTCACAGGCCAGCAGACTATGAACTGGAGGGCCTGGATCATGACCGATCGCACGCGCCGAGATCTCATCGTTGCCGCCACCGCCTTGGCCGCCGGTGTCGTGGCCGCCGGCTCCCGCGCGGCCACGTCCACGTCAGCCAACAAGGCAGCGTTTCCGCCGGTCGTGCACCACGTGTTCTTCTGGCTGAAGAATCCGGATTCCAAAGAGGATCTAGCCAAGCTGCTAGCCGGTTTGCGAACGTTGGCCGACATCGACACCGTGCGCGGCATCCACATCGGCGTGCCGGCGGAGACCGAACAGCGCGGCGTCGTCGATGGCAGCTACAGCGCCTCGGAACTCCTGTTCTTCGACGATGTCGCCGGACAGAACGCCTATCAGGTCCATCCCATCCACAAGCAGTTCGTCGCCGATTGCGAGCATCTGTGGCAGCGCGTGGTCGTGTACGACGTCAAGGCCGCCGCGCCGTAGCTCGTTTGCAATTAGGAAGTGCACTCTGCCCCCATCCTTTGGTATGGCGCACCGACCGCCATGGTGTTCAAGGGCACACGCCAGGGCGAAAAGGCAACGCTGTACCGCTACGTGGCCGAGTTCGGCCCGGTTGCGTTCATCGGCTATACGGTCCGGCTGGACGAGACAGGCCGTATTGCGGGGTTCGCGGTTGAATGACGGGAGCCTGTGCTCGGAAGCTTGATGATGCGCGCGTCGGGGCAACCGGATCGAGGCGGTCTGGTGTGGCTACCGATCGTCTGCGACAGACAGATATCCTTCAAGCGTGTTGGCGCGCTCGCAGAGACGGAAAATTTCGTTCTGCATGACTTGAAAGCTGCTCACGCTTTCGCTGCCATACAGCGACGACTCAAAGGCCTCGCTGATGCCGTGGAGCTCGAGCCAGGCGCGCTCGGCGCGAACCAGGTTTTCCTTGGACGTGTCACGTAGCTTGCTGAGCAGCGACTTATACGCAGCATTCAATCGCGCGTCTTGTTTCTTCTTCTCCGCCGATTGGCATGCGGCAAGCGCAATATTGTCTGATTCTGCTTTTTCAATGCATCCATAGAACGCATTGGTAATTCCCTTGGGCGCTTGACGTTTGATGACCTGAGCGGTGCTTTCATAGGCCAGTGCTTGCCCGTTAACAAGAAGGGCAAGGCAGAGGACGAGTATCTTGGTTGCTGTTTTCATGCAGTACAAACCTCGATGGGCCAAGGGGTTTAAAGAACGCGTCTGATCGGATGGATGAGCTGGATCGTCCCATCCGCCGTCGGCCGGCCAGGATGCAGGTGAGGGTACCTTAGATAGTATCCAGGCAAGTCGGTTGCAGGAAGCGTACCGATTCAATCCTCGGTGGCCAGACTCACCACCAGTTCGCCGTCGCGTACGCGCACGTGCAGCTTCTTGCCGATGGCGAAGCCCAGTTCCTCCATCCAGCGGCCGGCCAGGCGCAGCGCGGGCATGCGCTTGCCGTTGGCGGCATGGCCGCAGCCGACGGTGCAGTGCTGCGGTGAGCGGGTGCGGCGCGGGGCGCGTTGCTGGCGGGCGAGATCGGCGGCGTCGGCCGCGGCGATCTGTTCGGGCGTCAGCATGGTAATGAGCTCCGAATCGACGATGGTCCAGTTCGGGCAGCAGGTTGCCTTGCGCGTGGCACGCTTGCGCGCAGGAGCGGGACGGGATGACGGTGGATGCATGGCGAAGCCCTCCTTGACGGCCAGAAACCCGCCGCCGACTGGCGACGGGATGTCGGGAGGTTAGAAACCGCGAACAGACGGCGGGCGTATTTCCCCGAAGGGTGTTGTATTAGCCGCCCTCCCGACGTAGGCATCGCGCCGGTTGTACCTGAAGTATCAGGCACAAAAAACCCACCGGTTTGTCGGAGGTGGGTACCGCTGTTCGAGGAGTTTCTACGCTCCTTGAGTTGAAGATTGCTACTGGCTTCACCGAATGTCAAGTAGAAAACGGAGCGATTAAAGAATTTTGGTCAGAGTGAACTTTCTAGGGTTACCGGTACGGAGAAAATTGCACTCTGACCCCCCGCGTTCCCGCCTACTCGTACTCCCAAGGGCCAGCCTCAAAAATGGTCCTTCCTCCAGAGAACTCACGAATCCATGTATGTCTAAACTCCTCACCAAAGCACCGAACCTCAAAATGGTACTGAGGTGCTATAGCTGCTACAGCTTCAAGTAGGCGTAGCAGGTACTCCGAATGGACACCGCAAACACTCTCTCCTGTGTTGAAAGATTCCCTTAGATCAGAGAGCAGGTCGTGATGTATGCCATCACGATCCAAAATGGCTAGGACTCGATCACCGATGTCATCAATATGGAGAGGCTCGTCACCGAGGTTAGCAGTTTGCAAGATTGTATGAAGACTCATTAAATTTCTCCCACAGGCTTACGTCTAAGAAATTTGCACCCTGACTTTGGTTGTTCAAAAGGCGCTGGAGAAAAAGTGAAAGTGAACCTTTCCCCGCTACCGGAATCTGTAGTGTAAGTGTCTTAGAATTCGACCACAGTTAAAGGACCGTCAAAGCCGTCCGACAACTGCTCAGCCAGAAAGACGGCGTCAGCGAGAGTCTCGCCTTGGCCATGAGAGGCGGTAAGCATGAAGTAGGGGTTCGAGCCGTCGCCAGTGCACAGATCATCAATCGCTTCCTCGATCCGGGTGGCATCTACACCAATAACGCCGACGTACTTAACTCCCTCGCGAATCCAGTCGGCAACCAACGGTTCGAGATCGGTTCGATAGCCTTGTATTGAGTGCAAAATGATCTTGCGGGGAGCGCTCATTGGGTTATAGCCCTGGATTTACTGTTTGATTCCGGCCAGTGTTTGCGTCAGTCGCGAGCGTGTTCGTTCAGCCCAGTGAAACCCGAAGCTCCGCTCACAGCCTGTCCGGGTATCGGCTGGACTGCACGGAACTCCAAGCTGGCCTGGGGATGCCAAGGAACAAGAAGGGGAAGGAGGGAATTAATTCTCTTATCCCCTCCCCCTTTAGCTGCCCACTCGCACAACATTCGGCCGAATCTTCCAGCCGGACGAAGTGTATCGAGACACTGGCGCGACAACCAATAGAAACTTGTCGCTTAATTCCCTCCGTCCCCTTTGTTCGACGGACTCGCGGCCCCTGTGGCGCCGGTGAACCGATAGACCCGTTTGACAACCTTGCGCCCCTCTCCGCCGAGAAAGACTGAGCCCCCTTCGGCGTTGGCGGCCCCGGATAGCCCGCCCTTACCACTGCCTTCGTAGTACTCCTCGATTTCCACCTCGACGGCATTTTCGATGCGGTGCGCAATGGCAAGCTCTTGCGCGACTTGGGCTTGCATCTTCGCCATGTGTAAAGACAGTTCCTGTCTCTTAGCCTCATTCACTAGGGCGGCAATGTCATTGCCCTGACTCGCAGCTTCTGTGTCGCGAGCAGACTCGATCAGTACGCCAGCGACGGGGCCGATTATTGGGGTGGACTTGACCATGACCTCGAGAGCCTTCTCGAATACGAGGCGCATCGCAGCAGTTTCCATGAGCTCTCCTTTGATCCCAAACTACTATTGGACCGCCTAAACACGGAATAATGCAATCCTCGCTGAGTGGTTGAACGCCGTCAATCCCTAAAAGGGGCCGGAGGAAATTAATTCTCTAGTCCCCGTCACCCTTGGCTGCCCGCGCGCACAACATTCGGCCGAACCTCCCAGCCGGACGAAGTGTATCGAGACACTGGCGCGACAACCAATAGGGACTTGTCGCTTAATTCCCTCCGTCCCCTTTGTTCCTTTAACGCCTGAATTAAGCCGGTCCGCCCGATCAACTGTTCGCTCATTGCCGTAACGATGCGGGCTCGGCTTGAATGAATTGTTAGGCACGTGCGTCATTCGCAGCCTGTACTGCTTTAGTGGCCAGCGCATGCGCAATGCCTTGAGCTGCGGCATAAGCGGATTTAACCTTACTCGAAACGATTGCAATCTCAGACACAAGCTCCATACGGCCATCGGGCTCAAGAATTGCCAAGCTATTGCGCTTGAACAAGTGATGCGCCAGAAAGTTGCGAGCATCTAACGCCTCTTGAAAGATGGACTCAAGGTCCTCATCAAGTGCTAGACGACCTTTTATACGTTTAAGAGATTTCCCGAGCGTAAGTCCATCAACAGCAGTCCGCAGCCTGGAGTATGCGTCCGAGCTTTGCCTGATGAACCCATTGCTCTCTAGCGCATCCAAAGCTAGCAGTGCCGTCCCCAACTCAAATTCGAAAAGTTGAGAGGATTCTAAGGCTCTGCCTGCTGCTTCATATACCTCGCTACGAGATGACATTTGGTGAGCGCCTAACGCTTGAGTTGAGCCGCCGCCGGCCGACGGCGGTAGCTACTGAATCGACCAGATTCCGGCGGTCGGCCTGAATGAATTGTTAGGCACGTATAGTGGATTTGAGCGCATCCCAGTGCAAATCGCTTTCATTGATCTCGATTGCGCCAGATGTATCTTTGCGTAGTACAACATCTACGCTAATGCCTTTCTCTTTCAGCAATTCTCGCGCATTCTCGAGAGGTCGAAGTCTTCCGGTAAGCCAATGATTGTTCTCGGGAGAGACAAGGCGGATTGATTCCTGCAGCGACCGTTCTAGCCGCTTGCGCAAGTTTACAAAAGCAGTCTTATCGGTCCGATCAAAGGTTGGCCTGATTATGTAATGGGCGCCATTTGCTACCTCAAGATCGTACTTATCTTGGAGATACTGTTGCCAAGATTGGCCACTGCCTACAATCTCAACATGGCCCGACGAGGCATTGACAAGGTACGCGCTCACGCCGACATAGCAGCTACCGAAAAATCCATGAACAATGTACTCCTCACTATTGCATCGGACGACCCAGTAGTCGCCGCGAGGAGATAGCTCGCAGGATTGAATGGCGAATCTTTCCTCAGAGTCGCTCTCGCAGAGTCTTAGAACTGTTTCTCTTGCTCGATCAGCGGTGATCATGGGTAGCGCCTAACGCCTGAATTAGGCCGACTTGCATAGTGGAGGCAAAGCGTGGCAGGTTTTTTACGCCACGCTTTTGCCGTAACGAAGCAAGTTCGGCTTGAATGAATTGTTAGCTGCCTGCCCGTGCAGAGAGCATGTGGGAAAAGTACTGGCCATATGCGCCGCGACCCTCAAAGACTGCCCGGGGAGGCCTGCCTGGCTGGAGCTTAGTGGCACGACTTGTAAGGGTGCGGCCTACCTCCGCCCAATATCCCTCGTCTCCTAAGCACCATGGGAAGAGATCAGCCATAAGGCCAACAACAAAACAGATCTCTGGGTCGGTAGTGCCAGCGCCGCCAAGGGCCGCAAAGATTTCCAGGCAGAGAGCGGCGGCGGCGTGCTCCGTGGGCAGCCCGGTGAGGAATGCTGGCTCAGCGTTGCAGTACCAGCTTAAGAAGAACAGTCGAAGAGCAGTCTCTCGGTCCCTTTCGCCCGCGGCCCAACGTGCCAAGAGCATCCCAAACGCCTCCCCAAGCACTGGGTTGCCGTCAGGGCCCAAGTAGCCTTGCTCTGCTTTGTTGATCTCGATGAGCGATGGAACCATAGAAGCAGCTAACGCTTGAGTTAGGCCGCGCCGCGAAGCGGCGTCGGCTTGAATGAATTGTTAGGGCGTGGCACGAGGATACCCAATTTCTTGTGCTTGCCCATAGATAAAGTCAATGTCAGCGTTTGGGTTGAGGTCCAGAATTACTGAGGCACTGAGAGGCTGATGAGCGAACAGCGCAGTCACTGCGTCAATCGCTACCGGTACCTCATAGTAGTCCTCAGCCCACTCTTTGTAGCCGGATGGACCAGAGCGGAGAAGTGCAAGCATTTCATCGGCTCCGTCGTCGTCAGGGCCGCCGTCAACGTTGCTCCAGGAACTGTCGCCTGTTTTGCGCCAGTAGCAGAAGGTGGCGTGCTTCATTGAGAACGCCGGCTCATTGAGAAATGACGAAAAATCCGCTGGAACTTGGGTCTGGATGTTCTGTGAGAGGAGCGAGCTATCTGCAAGTTCATGGGCGAAGCCCTTTATGGCTGCGCCAGCATGATCTAGGAGCAAGAACCAATCATCGCCAGATCCGTTACGCATTGATGCCATTTCCTCTCCCGGCCCCCACGCGCCATTGAAGCTGTAGTAGCGGTAATCCCACTCCGGACTAAGGATCGCATCAAGCATGGCAAGCGATTGCGTAACGCGACGCAGCTCTTGGATTGACGGCAGATCAAGCGAATGTCTCATAGCGCCACAACTTTTGAGCTGGGCCCCACTGCGGAGGCGAGGCCCACTGGCCGACCGGAGCAATATGGTACTCGGCGCTGGGCGGCCAGAGGGCCTTGCCGGAGCGGGGCGGCTCGAGCGAAGGTTTAGGCCTCACTGGCGCTACGTGCCCTGGACTGTGCGAACGCTTGATGGCGAAGGCGTTGCGACATTGCCTGGTTCTTGGCCAGTGCAGCAAGTGCTTGGCGAGCCTCGGTAGAGACTCGGAAGCCTTGGGCAAGCCAGGCAACCGCTAGGCTCGGCCAATGCTCCGTAGGCCAAGCTAGAGCCGTTTGGACAACTTGCTCGAATGGGAACTCAGCTTCGACTTGCGCTGCTTGGCATGCATAACTGACGAACGCCGAGGCTTCAGGCCAGGGCCGCTCAAGTAGTGGAAGCAGTGGGATGAAGTTCCCTCGCTCTGCGAACCAAAGTTGCCCGTCTTGGGTTGCGCAGCCCCAACCCCGCGATTGCTCGAACCGGACGAACCAAGACTTGCCAGGGATGCGAAGGACGTCCATCGGATCGGGTGTGAGGCCTAACGCCTGAATTAAGCCGAGCCGCGAAGCGGCATCGGCTTGAATGAATTGTTAAGCCCCGCCACGGTACAACGAACGTCGAGACCTGCTGTAGCCCGTGCAATGTCCTGCTCTGTATGTGCGATCTGCAAGAGCGCGGCAATCGACTGCTGACGGACGATTGCGAACTTAAGGCCATCGCGCATTGTGATGATGAGTCCAGCGTCGTAGCTCACAGATTCCACTGAGCCCGCCTCAGTTGCGCAAAGAACGTCAACTCTCTCTAAGTTTTCCCTTGGACCTAAATGAAACCTGAGGTGATCAGCCTTGTACTTGGCGCCGCCCGGTCCTGGATTGGGGTCGTAGAAAATATCTTTAGGGGCGGTAGCAATGCGAGCAGACAGGAAGAAGTAGTTAATCCACTCTTCTGGGGTGTCAGTCCATTCATTTTCCAGCACTATGAACCTTTCCGGCCCGATAGGTATCGAGATCGAGGCGACGGTGATCAATGTACTACCTAAGTCAAGGTCGCAGTCTGGGCTGATGAGCGACTGGATCCTGCTCCCAAGCAGCACGTTGAGCGCTTCGATCGACGCTTCGTCCATGTGTTGGCGGAACTCTTTCATAGGGGCCTAACGCCTGAATTAAGCCGACCCGCGAAGCGGGTTCGGCTTGAATGAATTGTTAGGCGATCCAGCGACTATGCGCCGCATAGTCTCGGATACCTCAAGTATCAACTTGTGATGCGGACGACTACTGTTTGCTGCCCGTTTGCGTACAGAGCGAATCGAGTACGGAGTGCGACGAAACACCGGCTTACGGCCGTTGAAATAGAGCTGGAATAGCTGGTCGTGAAGCTGAAGTAGGAAGGATGTGAGAAGCCAGAGCTCATCTATTGTTCCGCGCTGGAAAAGATCCCGCACCGCATTTGCTTCGTGCTTCTCACGGTGAGCGAAGTACTTGTGGCGGGCAGGCTTTATCATTCGGTCGTAGATCGCTCGGCGGCGATCGACCATTTTTCGAAGCCGCTTCACATCATCATGAGTTGGGTAATAGGCCTCTGCTAAATAGCTATCGAGCCATGCTGGGTTCTCGCCCTTTGGATCTTTGCGAGCACGAAGGCCATTCTCCTGAAAGTCCTGGATGTTCTTTTGCATAGAGTCCAGTAAAGCATCAAGAGAATAGTTTGATTTGATATCGAATACTCGGCCCAGTGCCATAAAGCTTGCAGCCTGAGTTGCGTACGCCCAAAGATTCCATAAACGAGGGGTCTCGTTCATAGCTGCGAAGACCTCATCAGAGTCCAGAGCAGCCTGATTTACGGCGAAATCTCCGTAAACTAGCTGCGCAACTACCTCGGACTCTTGCCTAAAGCTCTCTAGCTGGTTTGAGAAATCGCGATGGCTCATGGATACCTAACTACTATTGGACCGCCTAAACGCGGAATAACGCAATCCTCGCTGAGTCGTTGAACGCCGTCAATCTGGCCGAAACATCTTTGGTTCCTTGCCTCTGCCGGCGTTGTGCCAACTTCACCGCTGGACGTTATGCCGCGTTTTTGCGGGTGTAACCGTTACAGCCGCTTATTTACGGGTGTAATGAAGGCCCTGCCGAGATGTCAGCACACCAGGCTGCGCGCCGCTTTCGGATTTCACCGCACTTCCAGCATGTTGTTGCGTTGGGTGACCTCGGCCACCTTCCCTCCGGTCACTAAGCGCAACCGCGTGCCCTTGGCGCTTCCGCTACCCGGCAACGCCAACCGCACATTCGTAGTCCTCGGCTCCAAATCCCGCGGCGCCCCCAACCCAGCAAACGCCGCCCTCGCCAATTCCCGGCCACGTGCATCCTCCAGCACCAAGAACCCCGCCGGCGCATCCGCATGGCCGAGGCTGTGCACGGTCACTTCGATAGCATCCGCACTCACCCGCACATCGCCGCGCCCAATCCCCAGATCCGGCCGTTGCTCGACCGGCAGCGCGGCAGGCGCGATGAGTTCGAACTCCATCACCACCGTCTTGCCGGCGGGAAACTCCACGTCCACCGCCCCGCTCTTCTCGAACGCGAACTCGCGCGTGGCAGTCTTGCCGTCGATGCGCCCGTCGCCATCGCGATCGAGGCCCGAACGCATGCGCCATTGCCCGGCGGCGACGTTCCAGCCGGTCATCTGCGCCCGCTGCAGCTTGCCGCCGGTGTTGTAGCCGATGACGGTGAAGCGGTCCTGGCGCGGCTTGGGCAGCAGCAGGGCGACCTGCACGGCGCCGTCGGGGTCGGCGAAGCGCCAGCTGACGGTGTGGCCGGGGTAGGTCTGGTTGCGCTTGAGTGCCACGCCGCCCAGGCGGGCGCGCTGCAGGTTCACGGTGGGCGATTCCACGCGGTCGCTCCACCAGTGGCCTTCGGTGTTCATGTAGAAGCTCTGCAGTTTGTCGCGGGTCTCGGCGCGGTACAGGGCTTCCAGCCAGGCGGTGTCGCCGCTGGCTTCCCAGGCGGCGTGGTGGGCGAAGTCGGGGACGGCATCGGGCTGGGCCGCGGCCTTGGCCAGGTCGGCGCCCCAGCTGTCGCGCTTGCCGAGCAGGTCGAGGAAATTCTCATTGAGCAGCGACAGGCCGGCCGGGCCGGCGTTGGCGACGCGGTAGTCGATGGGCTTTAGATAACGGTCGTCGCCGGTCCAGCGGTAGGCGGCCCAGAAGGTGTGCAGGGTGTCGGCGCCGCCGCTGCCTTCGAACAGTTCGCCGCCGCGAGTCTTGCCGGTCTTCCAGTTGATCTCGTTGGGCAGCGCCCATTGGCCCTTGGCATTCGTGTAGGCGTGGGCGAGGTAGCCATCGGCCAGGCCGGTGACGATGCGGCGGCTGTTGGGGTCGGCGTTGTAGCCGCCGAGCAGCATGGCCGGGTGCAGCACCGGGAACGAGTAGGGTTTCTGCCACTGCCAGTTCGGCTCGCGGTAGACCTTGCGCCCGCCGAACCAGTTGCTGGCGAACAGCAGGTGGCCTTGCGGGTTGACCTGGATGATGGTGTCGAAGGCCTTCACCGTGCGCATCAGCCGCTCCACCGTCAGCGGGTCGCCCCAGTTGAGGTAGAGCATGGCGCTGTTGATGTTGATGCCTTCCTCGTAGGAATGCAGTTCGTCGGTCTCGATGGTGGACAGGCCGTCGGTGAACATGCCGTTGCGGTAGTTGGCGTCGGACAGCGCGGTGAGCGAGGCATTGAGCTTGTCCGGGTCCACACCCATCAGGGCCACTCCCGGCCATTGCTGGGTGAGATCGGAATCGTCGGAGATGCCGCCGCCGAAATCGCCGTAGGCCACTTGCCGCTCGTCGATCCACCAGCGGATGTAGCGGCGCGTGGCCTTGAGGTCTTCCAGCTGCCAGAACGCCCAGGCCGGCACGCCCTTGGGCGGGGTGGGCAGATCCACCGGCAGTGCACCCTGGTTGCCATAGCTGATGTCGTTCCAGTATTCGCGGCCGAGCGCGTTGTCCGGGTCCACGCGCAGCAGGTCGGTGATGTCCGCATCCAGACGCGCATACAGCAGCTGGCGCTTGGAGGTGGTGTGTTCCTCGACCAGGAAGCCCCAGTTGTCCTTGACCTGGTTGAAGCGGTCGGCGATGTGTTCGGCCTTGGCCTGGTCGCGCGGCTTGAACAGCAGGCGCAGCTGCGCGCCGTCCAGCGCGCGCGCGTCGAAACCGGGCGCGGCGGAGGCGATGCTGAGCATCAGGCTGTCGTTGCTCAGGATGCGGTCGCGCAGGTCCAGCCACAGCGTGCGCGCCTGGCCGGGCTTGACCGACACCGACACGTCGAGCATGTCGCGCGCCGGCCAGATCGGGTCCTTGATGCGGATGTTGAGCGGGATCAGGCCGTCGTGGGTGGCCGGCAGGTCCAGCGCCGGCAGGTCGATGGCGATGCCGTCCAGGCCGTCGTGCATGTTCTCCCAGCCGTAGGACCAGCTGCGCATCAGCGGTTGGTCCGGCGGGGCGTCGCCGAGGCTGGAGGGGATCAACACGTGCACGATCGGCAGTGCGGGCGTGGCGGGTTTTTCGACGCCGCGCTTGCGCGCCGGCGCCTTGCTCGGCAGCGCGACCACGGTGCTGCGTTCGGCCGGCGGGTAGCGGCCGGCGATGTAGCCGCGCAACGCGGCGAGGTTGGCGTAGTCCGGCGCGATGTCGCTGCGCACGGTGTAGCTGAGGGTGGCGCTTGGGTCGGATGGCGGTGCGCCGGCGCTGACGTCGTAGGCCCAGATTTCCTGGATCGGGGTTTCCTGCGCGGTGTTGGCGAAGCGCAGGTGGCCGCCGCGGCGGCGCTCGAACTGATCGACGCTGCGCACGGTGCCTTGGCTGCGCTGGAACAGCGGCGCGGGCGTTTCGCTGGCGGCGGCGTAGCTGGCCTGGCCGTAGGCGGCGCCGCGCAGTTCGATGCGGTTGAACGGTTCGTCGGGCAGCGTGAGGTCCAGCGCCTTGCCGCCTTCGACGTAGACGTTCCAGTCCGGCAGCTGGAAGTAGTCGTTGCGGCCGGGCAGGCGCGAGCGGTTGTAGACGCCAGGCCAGGTGGTCTCGGCGATGCCGTCGGTGGCCTTCCACATCCACTGCTTGAGGTCCTTGGCGTCGGCGAATTCGACTTTGCGGATGCGGGTGGACGGTGCGTCCAGCGCGGGTGGTGCGTGGCCGTGGTCCCAGCCGAAGCGATGCAGCCAGGCGTTGCGCGCAGCGTCGGTGCGCGGCGGTTCGGTGCTGCGCGGTTCCTGCTGGCGGGCAAGGGCTGCGGCGCCGGCGGCGTCGAGCATGCGGTCGTAGACGCGGATCTCGTCGAAGTCGCTGCCGCGCAGGAAGTTGTAGCGGCTCTGCACCTGGTGCGGGGCCATCACCCGCCCAGCCAGGCCGAGCTGGTCGAGTGCGGCGTCGAAGTCGAGCGAGCCGCCGTCGGCGCAGGCCTGCGCGCAGTCGGCGCGCGCGGCTTCCTTGCCGTCCACGTACAGGCGCACGCCGCGGGTTTCGTCCCAGGCGAAGGCGAGGTGGGTCCAGGCGCTGGCGGATGGGTTCCTGTCGAGGGTGAACGACACGCGCGTGCGCGCCAGGTTGGCGTCGGTGACGAAGGCGTCGAAGCCGTGGCCGTTCCAGTCGATGCGCAGCCAGGCCATATCCCAGCTGCTGTGGTCGGCATAGCCGACGCGGAAGATCACGAACGGCGCTTCGCCCACGGGATAGCGCGAACGCCAGAAGAAGGACAGCGTGCCGCGTTGGGTATAGAGGTTGCCGGGCGCGTTCCAGGCGAGGACGCCGTCGTCGGCCCATTCGATGGCGTTGCCTTTCACGCCGGTGGGGACCAGGGCGACCTTGTCGCGGAAGTTGGGTTTGGCGTCGCCCTGGGCGATGTCGGCGTCGAAACCTTGGTCGGCGGAGACGCGGAACAGGAGTTCGGGGGCGGTGGTGGGTGCGGGGGCGGCGAAGGCCGGGAGCGCCAGGCAGGACAGCAGGGCCAGACAGTGGGCCAGGATGCGATTGCCGGTGGTGGGGGATGTTTGACCTGTCCGTGCGGAGCAGCGCGCGTGCGGCGCGATGTCGCGGGATGGTGGGTGCCTGTCGCGGCTGAAGCCGCTCCTACAGGGGAACGTCGTTGCGGCAGCGCGCGTAGCGCTGCGGCGGATTGCCTCTTTCATGTCGCTCCTTTGCGATCGCCGTGCGCGCGTGCCGCCGCATGGCGATCCTCCCTACCCCCGATCCGGCGAGTATGCAGGCAGCGGCGCGCTGCCGGTGCCGCGCACGGGGCGCGACACCGGCGGGCGCAGACTTCAGAACTTGTAGCGCACGCCCAGCAGGTACTGGCGGCCCGTCTCGCTGTACTGCAACGGCAGCTGCGAGGTGGAGCCGACCCATTCGTCGGACGGTTCGTTGGTCAGGTTGATACCTTCCAGGCTCAGCTCCAGGTGGTCGTCGATCTTCCAGCTGATCGAGGCGTCCACCGTGTTGACCGCGGTCATGCCGTGCACGTCGAAGCCGGTTTCGGTGGCCGGCACCTGGGTCAGGTAGTCGTCGCGGTGGGTGTAGGACACCCGCGCGCTGAGCTGTTCGCCCTGGTAGAACAGGGTGCCGTTGTACGAGTTCTTCGACAGGCCGGTCAGGTCGGTTTCCAGCGAGGCCGCACCGGTCGCGGTCAGGTACTGGATCTTCGAATCGACGTAGGTGTAGTTCAACTGCACGCCGAGGTTGCTCCACTTGCCCGGCAGGAACGCGAAGGGCTGGGTGTAGTTGAGCTCGACGCCCTTCAGGTCGCCGCCGGGAGTGTTGAGCGGCACGCTGAACACGAAGTCGTCGTTGACGCTGGCGCCGGTGCCGTCGAGCAGGCTGGCCGGCAGGCCGCTGGCCGAGTACGGCTGGGTCACGCGGGTGGTCTGCACGAAGCTCTCGATGTCCTTGTAGAACACCGCCGCGCCCAGCATCGCGCCGTCCTGGAAGTACCACTCGAAGCCGAGGTCGGCGGTCTTGGCGCGGATCGGTTCCAGATCCGGATTGCCGCCGCTGACCGTGCGCGCACCGCCGGACACGTTGACGGTGACGCCCGGGGTGAGGCTACCCAGACCCGGACGCGACATCACCTTGGCGGCGCCGAAGCGCACCAGGAAGTCCGGCGAGAGTTCGGCGACCAGGTTCAACGACGGCAGCGTGTCGTTGTACTCGCGGTTGACCGTGGTCTGCACCACTCCGGTACCGACCGTGGCATAGCCGGTGGATTCCTGCTTGGTCTTGACGTAACGCACGCCGAGGTTGCCGTTGACCGGTATCGAACCGATGTCGAAACCGAACTGGCCCATCAACCAGGCGCCGCGGTCCTTCTCTTCGACGCTGCGCGAGTTCACCGCGCGCTCGGCCAGGGCGAAGGTGCCGGTGCCGCTGTAGATGTCCAGCGCATTGCCCACCGCGTTGAGGTCGGGCACCACCCAGCTGCCCGGGCTGCCGCTGACGCCGCCGAGGGTCGCCAGCTCGGTCATGTTGACCGGCACGATGCGGGTGCCGCCGGCGAAGGCCGGGACCGACACTTCCGAGGCGCGGCGCAGTTCCTTGGTCTTGAACGTGTAGTCCTTGGCCAGCACGCCGCCGCGCAGGCTGAAGCCCGGGCTCAGGGTCCACTCGAAGTTCAGGCTGCCGGTGTCGAAGGTGTTCTCGACGTACTGCGGACGCAGGCGGATTTCCGCCAGGGTCCAGCCGCTGCCGTCGGTGGGATCGACGCCGTAGTTGAATACCGGCGAACGGCTGTTGCCGCGGTAGTCGTACGAGTAACCATCGACGTTGAGCTTGTCCATGATGATCGTGGTCTGGATCGGGTTCTCGTGCTTGGAGCTGGAGGTACCGATCTGGCCGTCGATCTTGAACGAGTCGCTGAACTTGTGCTCGCCGTTGAGGGTGAGCTGCTTGAAGACGGTGTTCCACTCGTCGTAGCGCTGCTCGGAGCGGATGTCCACGTCGTCGAACTGCCCGTACAGCAGCGCGCCGGTCTTCGGGTCGATGTAGCCATCCTTGACGATGGTCTGCGGCTTGCCGCCCTGCGAGGCGCCACGGCTGAAGGAGATCGCCTCGATGTACTTCTCGGTGCGCTTGGCGTCGATCTTGGAGTACAGGCCGTCCAGCGAGAACTGGGTGTCCTTGCTCGGCTTCCACTGCAGCGAGCCGGTCACGCCGGTGCGCTTCTGCTCGTGCTCCATCAGCGTGTAGCGCGGGAAACGCGGGTGGAATACGTTGGCACCGCGCGCGGCGGCGAACGGCGAGGTGGCGCTGAAGTTGCCGTTGCTCGGGCCGTTGGCCCAGCGCCCGCTGTTGCTGCCTTCTTCCAGGATCTGCCGCTCCGAGTACGCCACCGACAGCAGCGCGCCGAAGGTGCCGTCGGCCCAGGTGTTGGCGATCAGCCCGGCCACGCGCGGGTCGGCCTTGTCGGCCATGTCGTTGTAGCCGGCCTGGCCGTTGAGGGCCAGGGTGAAGCCGTCGTAGTCGAACGGGCGCGCGGTCTTCAGGTCCACGGTGGCGCCGAGCGAGCCTTCCTCGACGTCGGCCGAGGCGGTCTTGCGCACCACCAGCTGGGTGAACAGGTCCGAGGCGAACACGTTGAAGTCGAAACCGCGGCTGCGGTTGGAGCCGCCGGACTGGTCGGAGCCGCCGACCGTGGTCAGCGCTTCCATGCCGTTGACCCGCACGCGGGTGAAGTCCGGGCCCAGGCCGCGCACCGAGATGCTGCGACCTTCGCCGGCATCGCGGGTGATGACCACGCCGGGGATGCGCTGCAGCGATTCGGCCAGGTTGAGGTCGGGGAAGTCGGCGATGTCCTCGGCCACGATGGCGTCGACCATGCCGGTCTCGCCGCGCTTGAGGTCCAGCGCCTTCTCCACGCTGGCGCGGTAGCCGGTGACGGTGACCGTGTCGAGCTGGGTGGCCGGTTCAGTGGAGCCGGCGGCGGGCGCAGGATCCTGCGCGGGAACGTCCTGGGCGTGGACCACGCCGGCCTGCAGAGCCAGACCGATCGAGAATGCGAGCAAGGTAACCGGTGTCTTCCGGCGTTCGGTACGAGATTGCATGTCCTCCCCTCCCAAGGGTTACATGAACTGCGTGATATTTCGGGCTGTTGCCGCGGATGACACCGCTGGTCAAAACCGACGTTAACAGTTGCGAAACATTGCGGCATCTTGCAGCGCAGCAGAAAATCCAGCGGATTTGCAGGCTTTCGACACAAAGCCTTGCCTGGCATGGCGTGGCCGCTGCGACAACGGAACATTGGACGCCGCGAAAAATGACACCGATAGCCAATGGACTTGGCCGGGGCCGCCGTTCCCGGCATGCTGGGCGCCCTCTTCGACCGATCAGGATCTTCCCCGCCATGACCGCATCCCGCATCGTCTGCTTCGGCGAACTGTTGCTGCGCCTGGGCGCCCCTGGCCACGAACGCCTGCTGCAATCGCCGCGGCTGGACGTGCATGTCGGCGGCGCCGAGGCCAACGTCGGCGTGTCGCTGGCGCATTTCGGCCACGACGTGGCGATGGTCAGCGTGCTGCCGGACAACCCGCTGGGCGAAGCGGCCGCCGGCGAACTGCGCCGGCACGGCGTGGACACCCGCGGCGTGCGCTTCGTGCCCGGGCGCATGGGTCTGTACTTCCTGACCACCGGCGCCGGGCACCGCCCCAGCGAGGTCACCTACGACCGCGCCGGCTCGGCGTTCGCGCTGGCCGAGGCGGACACCTACGACTGGCCGGCGCTGCTGCAGGGTGCGCAGTGGCTGCACCTGTCCGGGGTGACCCCGGCGCTGGGCGAACGCGGCGCGGCCGCGGCGCTGGCGGCGGCGCGCAGCGCGCGCGCGCTCGGCGTGCGCGTGTCGTTCGACGGCAACTACCGGCCCAAGTTGTGGGAGGCCTGGAACGGCGACGCGCCGGGCATCCTGCACCAGCTGCTGGCGCAGGCCGACGTGCTGTTCGCCGACTACCGCGACCTGGGCGTGGTGCTGGGCCACCAGTATCCGCAGGACAGCGCGCAGGCGCGGGTGGAAGCCGGCGCGCGCGACGCCTTCGCCGCGTTCCCGCAGCTGCAGGCGATGGCCTGCACCCAGCGCGTGGCGCACAGCGTGGACCACCACAGCCTGGGCGCGATGCTGCTGCGCCGCGACGGCAGCGTGGCGCAGGCGCCGAGCGAGGAGCTGACCGGCATCGTCGACCGCATCGGCGGCGGCGATGCGTTCGCCGCGGGCGTGCTGCACGGCCTGAGCCAGGGCTGGGACGACACCGCCACGATCCGCTTCGGCCTGGCCACCGGTTGCCTGAAGCACTCGGTGCCGGGCGATTTCCATCCGCTGGGTGAGGCCGACGTGCAGGCCTGCGTGGGGACGTCGCGGTTCGATGTGAAGCGGTGAGGGGCCGGGATTTAGGATTTGGGAGTGGGGATTGGGGATTCGTAGGAGTGCTGGGTGCGGTGTTTTTTTGTGCGTGGTGCAGCGTTGTTGGCGGTTCGTTTTTCCTGTCGCGGCTGAAGCCGCTCCTACAGGGCAGCGCGCGCGGTTTTTGTAGGAGCGGCTTCAGCCGCGACAGAAAAATGAAACGGTCGCGATGCCAACGTGCCCATGGAAAACGCGGCATCGACGCCACCACGAATCCCAAATTTCCAATCCCCGCCTTTTTGCATGGGCGGTTTCAGCCGCAAGCTGTGACACGCCTTAGGTGCGGGCGGTTTCATGTGCGAAGTGGCGCAGACCTTCCTGCAATGCCCGGCGCCGTGGTGGCCTTGATTTCCCGCGTCGCGACTGAAGTCGCTCCCACAAGGAGCGTTGCCGGCCGCCGCGGAGATTGCGCAGGTCGCCACTGTGGGAGCGACTTCAGTCGCGACGCAGGACGACATCGAACACGCTTGATTCCAGGCGTCGGCGGGACCTTCAATCCGATGCGCACCGCTGTAATTTCATCGTTCCGGTCGCGGCTGAAGCCGCTCCTACAGGGGAGATGCGCGCTTGTGTAGGGGCGGCTTCAGCCGCGACAGACACCCAACGCAAAACGGCCGGCATCGCTGCCGGCCGCATCTCCAATCCCGAATCCCGGCTCTTCCAATCCCGAATCCCGAATCCCCAATCCCGGCTCTCTACAGCTCGATGCAATCGAACTGCACGTCCGGATTCACGTCGGCGTCGTAGTCCACGTCCTTGCGCTCGAAGCCGAACAGCTTGAGGAATTCGTGCTTGTAGCCGGCGTAGTCGGTGAGCTGGAACAGGTTCTCGGTGGTGACCTGCGGCCACAGCGCCTTGCAGGCGTCCTGCACGTCGTCGCGCAGTTCCCAGTCGTCCAGGCGCAAGCGGTTCTGCTCATCGGTGGCCGGGGTCTGGCCGTCTTCACGGTACATGCGCTCGCGGAACAGGCGGTCGAGCTGGTCGATGGTGCCTTCGTGCAGGCCCTTTTCCTTCATGATCTTGTAGACCATGGAGATGTACAGCGGCATCACCGGGATCGCCGCGCTGGCCTGGGTCACCACCGACTTGAGCACCGCCACGTTGGCGCTGCCGCCGCTTTGCTGCAGGCGCGCGTGCAGGCGCTGCGCGGTCTGGTCCAGGTCCACCTTGGCCTTGCCCAGCGCGCCGTGCCAGTAAATCGGCCAGGTGATCTCGGTGCCGATGTAGCTGAAGGCCACGCTGCGCGCGCCCGGCGCGAGCACGCCGGCGGCGGCCAGCGCGTCGATCCACAGTTCCCAGTCCTGGCCGCCCATCACGGTGATGGTGTCTTCGATCTCCTGCTCGGTGGCCGGCTCGATCGAGGCCACGATGATCGCATCCTTGTTGGTGTCGATCGCGGTGGCGGTGTAGGTCTGGCCGATCGGCTTGAGCGCCGAGCGCTTCACTTCGCCCGTGCCGGGCAGCTTGCGCACCGGCGAGGCCAGCGAATACACCACCAGGTCGACCTGGCCGCCCATCTCGGTCTTGATCAGGTCGATCACCTGCGCGCGCGCTTCGTCGGAGAACGCATCGCCGTTGATCGACTTGCTGTACAGGCCCTGCGCCTTGGCGAATTTGTCGAACGCGGCCGAGTTGTACCAGCCGGCGGTGCCGGCCTTCTTGTCGCTGCCCGGCTTTTCGAAGAACACGCCCAGCGTGTCGGCGCCGAAGCCGAACGCGGCGGTGATCCGCGAGGCCAGGCCGTAGCCGCTGGAGGCGCCGATCACCAGGACTTTCTTTGGCCCATCGCTGCGCACGCCGCGCGCGCGCGTGGCCTCGATCTGTTCGAGCACGTTACGCTCGCAGCCGAGCGGATGCGTGGTGGTGCAGATGAAACCGCGAACTTTCGGGTGGATGATCAACGTGGTGTCCTCTCGGCAAGATGCCCCGCGGCATCTTAATGTCTGCGGCGCGCATGCAGAAGGGCCGAAGGCTGCAGACGGCGGGGTATGGAGGCGTTATGCACCGGCGATGCTGGTGCGGGCGTGCGACGAAGCATGGCTGGCTGGCGTTGGCGGTGCGTGTCGCGTGATGTGCTGGCTTGGCTGCGTTCGTCTGGTCTGTGTCGCGGCTGAAGCCGCTCCTACACGATGCCGTGCGTGCCGCGAGCACGCCGCGGCCTCTTGCCACAGGCACGCCGCGGCCTCTGCCACCACTGTAGGAGCGGCTTCAGCCGCGACCGGCACCCACAGCCACTCAGATGATCCGCAGCGTGATCGCCTTGAGCACCGCGCGGGTGCGGTCGCGGGTGCCGAGCTTGTCCAGGATCGTGGAGACGTAGTTCTTCACCGTGCCTTCGGCCAGGAACAGGCTGCGCGCGATTTCCTTGTTCGAGTAGCCGCCGGCGAGCAGGCGCAGGATCGCCACTTCGCGTTCGTTGAAGGTGTCGCGCGGCGCGTCCTCGTCGCGGTAGCGGTAGCGCGCGCGGACCGGGTCGGTGCTGACCGGCTGCAGCAGGGTCTCGCCCGCGGCCACGCGCACGATCGCATCGCGCAGGTCTTCGGGTGCGGCGTCCTTGAGCAGGAAGCCCTGCGCGCCGGCGTCGGTGGCGCGCAGCAGCAGGTCGGCATCGTCGAAGGTGGTCAGCAGCAGCACCGGGGTGGCGTCGCCGCGCGCGCGCAGCTGCTGCAGCGCCTGGATGCCGTCCAGGCCGGGCATGCGGATGTCGCTGAGCACCACGTCCACCGACGTGGCCGCCAGCGCGGCCAGCAGCGCTTCGCCGTCGTCGGCCTCGCAGGCCACGACGATGCCCTGGGTCTGCAGCAATGCGCGCAGGCCGGCGCGCACCAGGATCTGGTCGTCGGCCAGGGCGATGCGCAAGGCGCTCACAGCGGCAGCCGCGCGGTCAGTTGCATGCCGCCCAACGGCGTGCGGCCCAGCTCGAGCCGGCCGCGCAGCGCGGCCAGGCGCTCGCGCATGCCGGCGATGCCATTGCCTTCCTGGATGCGCTCGGCGCGGCGGCCGTCGTCCTCGATGTCCACGCGCAAGTGCCCTTCCTGGTGATGCAGACGTACATGGACCTCATCGGCATCGGCATGCCGCGCGGCGTTGGTCAGCGCTTCCTGCACCAGCCGCAGCAGGGTCTCGGCCAGCTGCGGATCGGTGATGCGCACGCCCGGCGCGATCTGCAGCCGCAGCTGCGGCCGCGGGAAAGGCGCGGCCAGCGCGCGCAGCGCGGTCTCCAGGTCCAGGCCTTGGTCGTCGCGCAGCGACTGCACCACGTTGCGGATATCGGCCAGCAGCTCGCCGGACAGGCGCTCGACCACGCCGAGTTCCTCGCGCCGCGCCAGGTCCGGATCGGTCAGCAGCAGGCGCAGGTTGATCCGCAGCGCGGTCAGCTTGTGCCCGGCCACGTCGTGCAGCTCGCGCGCCAGGCGCAGGCGTTCGGCATCGCGTGCGCTGTCGGCCAGCAGCGCGCGCGTGGCCAGCAGGTCGGCGTTGACCCGGGCCAGCGCTTCGCGGGCGCGCTCGGCCGTGCGCGCGTAGTGCGCGGACAGCCCGGCGAAGGCGTGGAAGCCGGCGTAGATCAGGGTGGTCAGCAACGCGCGCTTGAAACCGGCCGTGGACAGCAACAGGAAGGTGCCCAAGTTGACCAGGAGCGCCAGCATCAACACCCGGCGCGGCTCCCACAGCAAGGCCACCTGCGTCACCACCACCACCAGCAGCACCGGCGCGGTGCCGACGCCCGGTTCCAGCCACACCAGGACCAGCGCCGCGGCGGCTTGCAGCCACAGCGCGGCATCGCGCAGACGCGGCGCGGGCAGGTAGCGATAGCCGAGCAACAGCAGCACGAACAGGCCGGCCGCCGGCCAACGCAAGGCGGCCGGTGCCTGGTGCTGCAGCTGAAACGACCACAGCACGGTGGCTACGGTGGCCAGGCCGGCCAGGCGCTTGGGGTCGATCAGATCGTGCAGGACGCGGTGCATGCCGCGGATGCTGACCGCGCAGCGCGGCGCCGGCAATGGGGCTGGCGCAGAAAGTGACTTCCGGCAGGTCGGATCGATGACCAGCGGCCACTGTGCCGCCACGGCATGGCGACCACACTGACGCCATGCCATTCATGCCGCGGCGGCATGTTCACCAAGCTTGCAGCGCGATGGCGTACACCGACACTGCTCCCTACGAGGAAACGACGATGCACCTGACCCTGCGACATCCCGATCTGTGGTTCACCGTGCTGGGCGTGTGCTGGGGCGTCTACGAGATGCTGCTCAGCCACCGCCGCCGCGCGGCCGATGGCGGCGCGCGCGACCAGGGCACGCTGCAGCTGCTGTGGCGCGTGCTGTACGCGGCGGTGGCGGTGGGCGTGCTGCTGGCCTTCATCGGCGTGTGGCGTTATGCGCCGGCGCTGCAGGAGCCGGCGCGCTGGCTGGGCTGCGCGCTGCTGGCCGGCGGCCTGGCGCTGCGGCTGTGGGCGATCCGGGTGCTGGCGCGCTGGTTCACGGTGGACGTGACCATCCAGGACGACCACCGGCTGATCCGCCATGGGCCATACCGCTACCTGCGCCATCCTTCGTACACCGGCGCGCTGCTGGCGTTCTACGGGCTGGCGATCGGCCTGGGCAACGTGCTGTCGCTGCTGGCGATCGTGCTGCCGGTGACCTGGGCGTTCCTGCGCCGCATCCGCGTGGAGGAAGCGGCGCTGACCCAGGCGTTCCCGCACGAGTACCCCGACTATGCCGCGCACAGCTGGCGGTTGCTGCCGTTCGTCTGGTGAGGCGGGGCCGATGCTCGCGCTCGACCTGACGCTCGCCGTCCTCCACCACCTCGCGTTCCTGTTGCTGACCGCCGCGCTGGTGGTCGAATGGACGCTGCTGCGCGAACCGCTGCACGCGCTGCGGCTGCGCACGGACGCCGCATACGGGGTGGCGGCGCTGCTGATTCTGGTCGTCGGCGGCCTGCGCGTGCGCTACGGCCTCAAGTGCCCGGACTACTACCTGCACAACCCCTGGTTCTGGGCCAAGCTGGGAGTGTTCGCGGCGATCGGGCTGCTGTCGCTGCTGCCCAAGCTGCGCCTGCTGCGCTGGCGACGCCAGGCCCGTCTGCAGCCGGGGTTCGTGCCGCCGCTGGCGCAGGTGGCCGCGTTGCACCGCATCGTCAGCGCCGAACTGACCCTGCTGGCACTGCTGTTCGTGCTGCCGCGACGATGGCACGTTATGCAACGCTGTAATTGGTATTACCAAAAATATGCGGGGAACGTCATCCGTATTTGACTTGGCGGAATCCCGGGCGATCTAATGGCTGTCCCAGTGCGTCGTCGCAGAAAGTGGTATGACCAATCTCTCAACGTCCGCGACGGCAGCCCCATCAGCGGCACGCCGCGACCCGCACGATGCGTCGCCGCCGCCGACTGTCGCGTCGTCTCCCGGCGGCGGCCGCCTCAGCGATCGCGTTGCCGCGCAACTGCGTGCGCTGATCGCAGAACGCGGGCTGCAGCCGGAGCAGCGCCTGCCGGCCGAGCGCGCGCTGGCGCTGGAACTGGGCGTGTCGCGCACCGCGCTGCGCGAGGCGATCGCCCAGCTCGCCAGCCAGGGGCTGCTGCGCGCCCGCGCCGGCGGCGGCACCTATGTACAGCGCCCGCACACGCCCGAGGAACGGGTGGTGGCGCCGCTGCAACCGTTCCTGCCGCTGTTGCAGGGCGATCCGGAATACCGCTTCGACGTGCTGGAGACCCGCCACGCGCTGGAAGGCGCCACCGCCTGGCATGCCGCGCTGCGCGCCACCGACGCCGACCGCGCGCGCATCGCCGCTGCGTTCGAGGCGATGCTGCAGGCGCATGCGCAGGGCGATGCGGCCGCCGAGGCGCGCGCCGACGCCGACTTCCACCTGGCCATCGCCGAGGCCGCGCACAACCGCGTGCTGCTGCAGGTGATGCGCGGGCTGTTCGACCTGCTGCAGGCCAACATCTCGCAGAGCCGGCACAAGCTGTTCCAGTCGCCGCGCACCTTCGCCCCGCTGCTGGCCCAGCACCGCGCGCTACGCGACGCGATCCTGGCCGGCGAGCCGGAACGTGCGCGCGACGCCGCACACGCGCACCTGGCCTTCGTGCACACCGCCCTGCGCAGCCTCGACGAAGACGACGCGCGCCGCGCGCGCGCCTCGCGCCTCCCCTCCTCTCCCTGACGACCGCGCCGATGATCATTTCCGCCGCTTCCGACTACCGCGCTGCCGCCCAGGCGCGGCTACCGCCGTTCCTGTTCCACTACATCGACGGCGGCGCCTACGCCGAGCACACGCTGCGGCGCAACGTGACCGACTTGGCCGACATCGCGCTGCGCCAGCGGGTGCTGCGCGACATGGCCGCGCTGAGCCTGGAGACCGAGCTGTTCGGCGAGCGCCTGGCGCTGCCGCTGGCGCTGGCCCCGGTCGGGCTGACCGGCATGTACGCGCGCCGCGGCGAGGTGCAGGCCGCACGCGCGGCGGCGGCCAAGGGCGTGCCGTTCACCCTGTCCACGGTGTCGGTGTGCCCGATCGAGGAAGTGGCGCCGGCGATCGACCGGCCGATGTGGTTCCAGCTGTACGTGCTCAAGGACCGCGGCTTCATGCGCAACGCGCTGGAGCGGGCCAAGGCCGCCGGCGTGACCACGCTGGTGTTCACCGTGGACATGCCCACGCCCGGCGCGCGCTACCGCGATGCGCATTCGGGCATGAGCGGGCCGAACGCGCCGCTGCGGCGCATGCTGCAGGCCGCGACCCATCCGCGCTGGGCCTGGGACGTGGGCCTGCTGGGGCGGCCGCACGACCTGGGCAACATCTCCGCCTACCGCGGCAGCCCAACCGGGTTGGCCGACTACATCGGCTGGCTCGGCGCGAACTTCGACCCGTCGATCTCGTGGAAGGACCTGGAGTGGATCCGCGAGTTCTGGACCGGGCCGATGGTCATCAAGGGCATCCTCGACCCGGACGATGCGCGCGACGCGGTGCGCTTCGGCGCCGACGGCATCGTGGTCTCCAACCATGGCGGGCGCCAGCTCGACGGCGTGCTGTCCAGCGCGCGCGCACTGCCGGCGATCGCCGACGCGGTGAAGGGCGAGCTGAAGATCCTGGCCGACTCCGGCATCCGCAGCGGCCTGGACGTGGTGCGCATGCTGGCGCTGGGCGCCGATGCAGTGCTGCTGGGCCGCGCCTTCGTGTATGCGCTGGCCGCGGCCGGCCAGGCCGGGGTGGAGAACCTGCTGACCCTGGTGGAGAAGGAAATGCGGGTAGCGATGACGCTGACCGGGGCCAAGTCGATCGCGGCGATCTCGCGCGATTCGCTGGCGCGGGTCACCCGCGAAAGCACCGTGTCGCCGTAGGGTCGCTGAGCGCATGCACGCGCCGCTCGCCGAAGCACGCCTGCTGCGCCAGCTGCGCGACGCGGTGGGCCGCGGCCACGTGCTGGTCGGCGACCGCGCCACGCGGCGCTTCCGCAAGGGCTACCGCTTCGGCGAGGGCCGGGTGCTGGCGGTGGCGCGGCCGGGCACGCTGCTGGAACTGTGGAACGTGCTGCAGGCCGTGGTGGCCGCGGAACGCATCGTCATCGTGCAGGCCGCCAACACCGGCCTCACCGGCGGCTCCACTCCGGACGGCGACGGCTACGACCGGCAGATCGTGCTGGTCAGCACGCTGCGCCTGCGTGGCGTGCAACTGCTGCACGACGGCCGCCAGGTCGTCTGCCTGCCCGGCGCCACGCTGGATGCACTGGAACGGCAGCTGCAGCCGCTGCAGCGCGAGCCGCATTCGGTGATCGGCTCCTCGTGCATCGGCGCCTCGGTGCTGGGCGGGGTGTGCAACAACTCCGGCGGCGCGCTGGTGCGGCGCGGCCCGGCCTATACCCAACTGGCGCTGTTCGCGCAGCTCGACGCCGACGGCCAGTTGCGCCTGGTGAACCATCTCGGCATCGCGCTGGGCGATACGCCCGAGCAGATCCTGACCCGGCTGCAGGCCGGCGACTACGGCCCCGCCGACATCCACGACGACCCTGCCCTCGCCGCCTCCGACCCGGACTACGCCACGCACGTGCGCGACGTGGACGCGGACACGCCGGCCCGCTTCAACGCCGACCCGGCGCGGCACTACGAGGCCTCCGGCTCGGCCGGGCGGCTGTGCGTGTTCGCGGTGCGGCTGGACACGTTCCCGCGCGAGGACAGCACGGTCTTCTACATCGGCAGCAACGCCACCGACGACCTGACCACGCTGCGCCGCGGCCTGCTCACCGCCTTCGCGCAACCGCCGATCAGCGGCGAATACCTGCACCGCGACGCGTTCGACATCGGCGCGCGCTACGGCAAGGACACCTTCCTGCTGATCGACCGCTTCGGCACCGGCGCGGTGCCCAAGGCGTTCGCGCTGAAGAGCCGCGTGGACGGCTGGTGCGAGGCGCTGGGCCTGCCCGGCTTGGCCGACCGCGCATTGCAGGCGCTGACCGACCGGCTGCCCGAGCACCTGCCACCGCGCCTGCGCGCCTACCGCGACCGCTTCGAACACCACCTGCTGCTGCGCGTGTCCGCGCAGGACGCCGCCGCGACCGACGCGTTCCTTGCCGACCACTTCGCCGGCAGCGACCGCGGCGCCTATTTCCGCTGCGACGCCGACGAGGGCCGCAAGGCGTTCCTGCACCGCTTCGCCGTGGCCGGCGCGGCGGTGCGCTACCGTCAGGTGCATCGCGACACGGTCGAGGACATCGTGGCGCTGGACGTGGCGCTGCGCCGCAACGACCGCGACTGGCGGGAGACGCTGCCGCCGGAGCTGGAGCGCGCGCTGCTGAGCAAGCTCTACTACGGCCACTTCTTCTGCCACGTGTTCCACCAGGACTACCTGGTGCGCAAGGGCCACGATCCGCTGGCGATCGAGCATGCGATGTGGGCGCTGCTGGACCGGCGCGGCGCCGAATATCCGGCCGAGCACAACGTCGGCCACCTATACCGCGCCAAGCCGGCGCTGGCCGCGTTCTACCGCGCGCTGGACCCGACCAACAGCTTCAATCCGGGGATCGGGCAGACGCCGAAGGGCAAGCACTGGCACGCCTGCGGCGGCGATCACGACTGAGCGCGCCGGTATGCACCGCGCGCACCCGGACGCCGACGCGCGCTGCGGTCATTCGATCTCGAGCATGCCGCCGTCCATCAGCGCAGTGGCGATGGCGTACACGTTGCGGGCGTCGGGGCGGATGCCATCGGCGCCGAGCACCACGCGCTTGTCCTCGGCACCGTCCATCGCCCGCTCCAGCACCTTGCCGTAGCGCAGGCTCAGGATCAGCGGGCCGAGCAGCATGGCGCGCTGCGCTTCGCCCGGCGCGGTGTCGGCGGTGCCGCGCTGTTGCTGCTGCGCGGCGTCGACCACCGCATTCCAGCCGGCGATGTAGGCGTTGGCCTCGATCGCCATGTTGTGGTTCAGCGCCTCCTGCGCCACCGGCGTGGCGTCGAAGTCGGTGCCCTTGGCCTGCGCTTCGCGCATGCCGGCGGCGACCTTTTCGGCCAGCGCGCGATCGAACTGGGCCTGGCGCTCGCTGACCGACAGGTGCACCGCCAGGTGCGCGAGCACGAACACCAGGTTGTCGGCGGCCACGTCGCCGCTGCGCAGCGCATGCGGGCGTGGCGCGTCGCGCAGCTGCTGCAGCAGCCCGCTGGTCAGCACCAGGTCGTTGTCGAGCGCCGCGGCGGCGAACGCATGGTCCTTGACCAGCGGCTGCTCGGCGACGATGCGGATGCGCTGCAATTGACCGGCATCGGCCAGCTGCAGCAGTTGCCCGCGCAGCGACGGCGAGGCCTGCACCGCGGCACGCACCTGCTCGGCGTCGGTGGCGCTGCCCTGGATCGCCTTCAGCACCGCATCGAGGCGGTCCGCAGCGAAGGCCGGCACGGCGCACAGCCAGGCCAGCACGAAAACGCACAGTCGCATCCGCAGCATGGTCGAATCCTTTCGTCGCTATCCAGAAGCGGCGCAGCCTAGCATGGCCGCCGCACGCTGCCGACCAGGGCGCGCTGCGGCACGGGGCGCTGCGCGGCGGAGGCCGCGGGGCCGGAGGAATCAGCTTCCGGGCAGCCGCTGCTGCAGCGTCTCCATCTCCTTCCACGGATGCTCGCGCAGGCGAGCGGCGCGCTGCAGCGCCTTGGCCAGCGGGAACGCCTGCGGCGAGGCGATCCGCGCCAGTTCCTCCCAGCGCAGCGGCACCGCCACGGTGGCGTGCTCGCGCGCGCGCAGCGACCACGAGCACACGCTGGTGTTGCCGCGGCCGTTGCGCAGCCAATCGACGAAGATCACTCCATTGCGCTTGGCCTTGCTCATCGTGGCCACGTAGCGCTCGGGCGCAGAGCCGGCCAGCGCCTGGGCGAAGGCTTCGCAGAAATCGCGGGCCTGCTCCCAATCCGCGCCAGGCACGATCGGCACCACCACGTGCAGGCCCTTGCCACCGGACAAGCGCACGAAGCTTTCCAGCCCGGTCTCGCGCAGGCGGGTGCGGATCTCGCGCGCCGCGGCCTTGATCTGCGTCCAGCTCACGCCCTCGCCCGGGTCCAGGTCGAACACCAGCCGGTCGGGATGCTCGGGATCGTCCACGGTCGACCCCCAGGGATGCAGCTCCAGGGTGTTCATCTGCACCAGTTCCAGCAGGCCGGCGAGATCGTCGATGTACAGGTAGTCCTCGGTGCCGCTCTTCTGCTTCAGTGCGATCGCGTGTACATGCTCGCCGAGCGCGCGGTTGTTGTGCTTCTGGAAGAAGCATTCGCCGCCGGCCCCATCGGGGCAGCGCAGCAACGACAGCGGACGCCCGGCGACTTCCTGCAGCAACCATGGTGCGATGGCACGGTAGTACTCGGCGACCTCGCCCTTGCTGATGCCGGCGCCCGGGTACACCACGCGTTCGGGGTGGGTGATGACGACCGCCGCGGCATCGGCGTCGGCGCTGGCGGAGGAAGCGACCTTCCGCGCCGCGGTGCTTGCGCGCGGCGCGGACTTGGCAGTTGCCGGTTTGCGCTTGGCGGCACCGTTTTTCGTAGCATCGCCTTTGGATGTGCTGCGTTTCGCCGGCGTGGCTGGCCCGCGCGCGGCCGGCGCGGTCTTCTTCGCCGATGCCGCAGCGCGAGCCGCCACGACATGGCTGCCTGGGGCTGCCGCCGGTGGCGGCGCACGATCGCCACCGAGATCCTGCAGCGGCTTGTCCTCGCGCAGGCGCTTGAATGCGGCCTGGCGCAACAACCCTTCCTTGGCCCAGCCACGGAAGGCGACTTCGGCTACCAGTTGCGGCCGCACCCAGTGCACGCTGCGCCGCGGGAATGGCGCATGCGCGGGAATGTCCACCACCGCCTGCTCGCTGTGCAGCGCCTGCAGCTGCGCAAGCAAGCGCCGCAGCCCCGATTCGTCGAAACCGGTGCCGACCCGGCCGACATAGCGCAAGCCGCCATCGCTGCGCTGCGCCAGCAGCAAGGAACCGAAGCCGCTGCGCGCGCCCTTGGGATCGGTATAGCCGACAATGACGAAATCGTCGCTGTTCTCGTGCTTGGTCTTGACCCAGTCGCCGCCGCGGCCGCCGTGATAGCGTGCGTCCGCGCGCTTGCTGACCACGCCTTCGTAGCCCTTCGCCGCCGCCGCGGCGAACACCTCCGGGCCATGGCCGAGCACATGGTCGCTGTAGGCCAGCACGCCCGGCGTGTCGCCGAGCAGCGCGCGCAGCAGTTGCTTGCGCTGCAGCAGCGGCACCTCGCGCAGGTCCACGCCGGCCACGCCGAGCAGGTCGAACACCAGGTAGCGCAGCGGCTGCTTGGAACTTCCCTCGATGACCCGTTGCAAGGCGGAGAAATCGCTGCGGCCGTCGGCATCGAGCACCACCAGTTCGCCATCCAGCCGCGCCTCGCTCACCGGCAAGGCCTGCACCGCGTGCGCGACCTCGGGGAAGGTCTCGGTCCAGGCCTGGTCGTTGCGCGAGCGCAGCGTCGCCTGGCCGGCATCGAGATCGGCGAGCAGGCGGTAGCCGTCCCACTTGATCTCGTGCAGCCATTGCGCGCCGTCGGGCGCGCGGTCGCGCAGCAGCGTCAGCTGCGCGCGCTCGCCTGGCGGACACGGCCGATCGCGCGCACCGTCCAGCGCCAGCGCGCGCTTGCGCCAGGCCGCATCGCTGCGCCGCGGCCGCGCGGCCGACGGAGCCGCAGCGCCAGCGGCGGCAGGCTTGGCCGTGGCTGCATCGCGCGCACGCTTGGAGGCCTTGCCGGCCTTGGTGGGCTTGGCGGCCTTGGCCGCGCGCTTCGGCGCAGGCGCGGAGACCGGCTCCTGCAGCAGGTCGTCGGCATCGCGATCGGCGGCGAACGCGTCGTCGCGCTTGATCAGCAGCCACTGCGGCTGCTTGCCGCGCAACGCAGTGCGTACCAGTTTCCAGTTGCCGTTGAGGCGCTCGCCGTGCAGCACGAAATCCAGCTTGCCGGCGGCGATCGCGGCCAGCGGTTCGCCGTCGCACGACCAGGTGCCGTGGTCGAACACATCGACATGGCCGGCACCGTAATGGCCCTCGGGAATATCGCCGGCGAAGCCGGCATAGGACAGCGGATGGTCTTCCACCTGCACCGCCAGCCGCTTTTCGCCGACCCGCAGCGACGGCCCCTTCGGCACCGCCCAACTCTTCAGCACGCCGTCGGCTTCCAGGCGGAAATCGTAGTGGCGCGAGCTGGCGTGGTGCAGCTGCACCACGAAGATCGGCCGCCGCGACGGCGCCGCGACGCTGTCGTCGGCCGGTTCCGGGGTCGCGCCGAAGCGGCGTTTGCGGGCGTACTCGCGCAGCGTCATCGCGCCCTACCCCGCCTTGCGCCGCGCCGGCGCCTTGCTTGCGGCGGTCTTCTTCGCCGGCTTGGCCTTGCTCGCGGATTTCGCGGCGGGCTTGGCGGCCTTCTTCGCCGCTTTCCTGGTCGGCTTCTTCGCGGTCTTGCTGACCGGCAGCGCCTCCGCCTTCTTCGCCGGAGTGCGGCGCTTGGCGTCCAGGCTCTTCTGCAGCAGCGACATGAAATCGACCACGTTGGTGGCGGCATCCTCGCGCTGCGGCGTGTCGGCCTCGTCGTCCACCTGCGCGGTGCCTTCCTGCGCCTTGATCCGCTTCTGGATCACCGCCTGCAGGCGCTCGCGGAATTCGTCGTGATAGGACGCCGGGTCCCACTTGCCGGACATCGAGTCGATCAGCTGTGCGGCCATCTCGGTTTCCTTGGCGCTGATCCGGTAGTCGGCGGCCTTGCCGCTGGGCAGCGTGTAGTCGTCCAGCGCGACCAGTTCCTGCGGATAGCGCAGCAGGATCAGCACCAGCGCGTCTTCCTGCGGCAGCACTGCCGACAGGTATTCGCGGGTGCGGATCACCACCCGCGCGATGCCGACCTTGCCGGTGGCGCGCAGCGTCTCGCGCAGCAGCACGTAGCCCTTCTCCGCCTTCTTGCCCGGCACCAGCACGTAGGGCTTTTCGAAGTAGCGCAGGTCGATGTCGGCGGCGTCGACGAAGGCCTCGACCTCCACCGTCTCGTGGCTTTCCGGCGCGGCCGAGGCGATGTCCTTCTGCTCGACCACCACGTAGTTGCCCTTGCTGTATTCGAAGGCCTTGACGATGTCCTTCCACGGCACCTCTTCGCCGGTGTCGGCATTGACCCGCTCGAAGCGGATCGGCCGCTTGTCGCGCGCATCGAGCATGCGGAAGTGCAGGTCGACGCGGCGTTCGCCGGACATCAGCGCCACCGGCACATTGAGCAGGCCGAAGGACAGGGTGCCGGTCCAGATCGGACGCGCCATCAGTGCGCCTCCAGGTGCAATGCCGGCGCCGGCAGATGGTCCAGCGCCTGCCACGCATCCTCGATCACCGGCCGTGCCTGGCCCCAGTCCAGCTGCGATTCGCCGCGGACCTGCTCCCAGTGCGCGGCCAGTTCGCCGTCGGTGTCGGCCATGGGCGCGCGCGGCCAGCCGCCGGCATGGGTGCGCAGCGCGAACGCATAGGCCGGGCACAGGTCGCGCCACGGGGTGCCGTGGCGATCGCGGCGCTGGCGATAGTCGGCCAGGCTGTATTGGCGGTAGTCCGCGGCGTCGTGCGGGCGCGGACCTGCAGTGTCGTCGGGACCGTGCGGCAGCGTGGCCGGCAACGGATCCAGATGGGCATTGAACAACAGTGGATCGGGGCGGGCGCTGGGGCACATGGCGGAAGCTCCGGGCGGCATCGGCGGCATGGGGATGGGCAGCAGTAGCGCCGGCGCCGTTAGGCGTTCGTGACAGCGATGTGGACGCATTGCGATTCGCAGCGGCTTCACCGCCATCGCGCTGCACTGTACGCACGTTCCCAACCCCAACCGGAGGAATCGGCCATGTCCACACCCACCGACCCGCTGCGTCGCAACGACCCGGTTCCCGGCGAACAACGCGGCAAGCGCGACGCCCAGGACCGCGAGGACCGCGGCGCCGGCGACCGCCCCGATACCATCGTCGAACACGAGCCGCGCACCGGCGCGGACCGCCCTGCGCCCGACGGCAACGCGGCAGATAGCGCCAGCGAGGAGCACGCGCACAAGCACCATGCCGACGCCAATCAGGACGAGGCGCTGGAAGAGACCTTCCCGGCCAGCGATCCGGTCTCGCCGTTCGTGCCATCCAAGGCGCCGTAGGCCAGCGCCATCGCCCCTGTAGGAGCGGCTTCAGCCGCGACAGGATCTGTCGATTCATGCAGCCTGTCGCGGCTGAAGCCGCTCCTACAAGGGGCGGTGCGTTCCGCTAGACCTTCCCCGCCGCCTGCAACGCCGCATACTCCGCGTCGCCGAACAGCCGCGAGCGCACCAGGAAGCGCACGCCCTCGCCGTTCTCCAGCGAGAACATGCCGCCGCGCCCGGGCACCACGTCGATGATCAGCTGGGTGTGCTTCCAGTATTCGAACTGCGAGGCGCTGATGTAGAACGGCGCGCCGCCGATCTCGCCCAGTTGCACGTCGCGGTCGCCGACGATGAAATCGTCCTGCGGATAGCACATCGGCGAGGACCCGTCGCAACAGCCGCCCGACTGGTGGAACAGCACCGGCCCGTGCCGCCCGCGCAACGTGTCGATCAGCTGCAGCGCCGGCAACGTCGCCAGCACCTGCAGCGGCACGCCGGATTCGGGCGCGGCGGCGTCCATCAGGCGGCCATGTCCAGCACGATGCGGCCTTCGATCTGGCCGGCGCGCATGCGCGCGAACACCTCGTTGATGTTCTCCAGCGTGGCGGTGGCCACGGTCGCGGCGACCTTGCCCTGCTCGGCGAATTCCAGCGATTCCTGCAGGTCCAGGCGCGTGCCGACGATGGAGCCGCGCACGGTCACGCCGTTGAGCACCATGCCGAAGATGTCCAGCGGGAACTGGCCCGGCGGCAACCCGTTCAGCGACACCGTGCCGCCGCGGCGGACCATGCCGATCGCTTGCTCGAACGCCTTCGGCGACACCGCGGTGACCAGCGCGCCGTGCGCGCCGCCGATCTCCTTCTTCAGGTAGGCCACCGGGTCGGTGGTCAGCGCGTTCACCGTCACCGTGGCGCCCAGCCGCCTGGCCAGCGCCAGCTTGGCGTCGTCCACGTCCACCGCGGCCACGTTCAGGCCCATCGCCTTGGCGTATTGCACTGCCATGTGGCCGAGCCCGCCGATGCCGGAGATCACCACCCAGTTGCCGGGCTTGGTATCGGTGACCTTCAGGCCCTTGTACACGGTGACGCCCGCGCACAGGATTGGCGCGATCTCGACGAAGCCGATGTTCTTCGGCAGATGGCCGATGTAGTTGGCGTTGGCCAGCGCGTATTCGGCGAAACCGCCGTTGACCGAGTAGCCGGAATTCTGCTGCGCCTCGCACAGCGTCTCCCAGCCGCCCAGGCAGTGCTCGCAATGCCCGCAGGCCGAATACAGCCACGGAATGCCGACCCGGTCGCCTTCCTTGACGTGGTCCACGCCGGCGCCGACCGCGACCACATGACCCACGCCCTCGTGGCCGGGAATGAACGGCGGGTTCGGCTTCACCGGCCAGTCGCCCTCGGCCGCGTGCAGGTCGGTATGGCACACGCCGCAGGCCTCGATCTTGACCAGGATGTCGCCGGCCTGCGGCCGCGGCACCTGCACTTCCTCGATCGTCAGCGGCTTGCCGAATTCGCGTACCACCGCGGCCTTCATTGTCTTGTCCATCGAAACGCTCCTGTGGAAAACGATGACGTCACCATCGCGCGTCCGGCGACGGGGTGCCTTGATCCAGATCAGTCGGGCCACGCGGCGGCGGGGCGGCGGCTGCAAGCGCGCCGCCGCCCTGCCCCGCGCCGCGCTCAGAAGAAGCCCAGCGCCTTCGGCGAGTAGCTGACCAGCAGGTTCTTGGTCTGCTGGTAGTGGTCGAGCATCATCTTGTGGTTCTCGCGGCCGATGCCCGACTGCTTGTAGCCGCCGAACGCGGCATGCGCCGGATAGGCGTGGTAGCAGTTGGTCCACACCCGTCCGGCCTGGATCGCGCGGCCCATGCGGTACAGCCGCGACGCATCGCGGCTCCACACGCCGGCGCCCAATCCGTACAAGGTGTCGTTGGCGATCGCCAATGCGTCGGCCTCGTCCTTGAACGTGGTCACCGACACCACCGGCCCGAAGATCTCCTCCTGGAACACGCGCATCTTGTTGTGACCCTTGAACACGGTCGGCTTGACGTAGAAGCCGCCGGCCAGCTCGCCGTCGAGGGCGTTGCGCTCGCCGCCGATCAGCACCTCGGCGCCTTCCTGCTTGCCGATGTCGATGTAGGACAGGATCTTCTCCAGCTGCTCGCTGGAGGCCTGCGCGCCGACCATGGTGTTGGGATCCAGCGGATTGCCCTGCTTGATCGCGGCCACGCGCTTGAGCGCCTTCTCCATGAACCTGTCGTAGATCGACTCCTGGATCAGCGCGCGCGATGGGCAAGTACATACCTCGCCCTGGTTGAAGGCGAACAGCACGAAGCCTTCGATCGCCTTGTCCAGGAAATCGTCGTCCTCGGCCATCACGTCGGCGAAGAAGATGTTCGGCGACTTGCCGCCCAGCTCCAGCGTCACCGGGATCAGGTTCTGGCTGGCGTACTGCATGATCAACCGGCCGGTGGTGGTCTCGCCGGTGAAGGCGATCTTGGCGATGCGCGGGCTGCTGGCCAGCGGCTTGCCCGCTTCCAGGCCGAAGCCGTTGACCACGTTGAGCACGCCCGGCGGCAGCAGGTCGCCGATCACTTCCATCAGCACCAGGATCGAGGCCGGGGTCTGCTCGGCCGGCTTCATCACCACGCAGTTGCCGGCGGCGATCGCCGGCGCCAGCTTCCAGCACGCCATCAGCAGCGGGAAGTTCCACGGGATGATCTGCCCGACCACGCCCAGCGGTTCGTGGAAGTGGTAGGCGATGGTGTCGCTGTCGATCTCGGAGATGCCGCCTTCCTGCGCGCGGATGGCGCCGGCGAAGTAGCGGAAGTGGTCGGCGCACAGCGGTACGTCGGCGTTGAGCGTCTCGCGCAGCGGCTTGCCGTTGTCCCAGGTCTCGGCATAGGCCAGCAGCTCGAGATTTTGCTCGATGCGGTCGGCGATCTTCAGCAATGCATTACTGCGCTCGGTGGCCGAGGTCTTGCCCCAGGCGTCCTTGGCCGCGTGCGCCGCGTCCAGCGCGGCCTCGATGTCCTGCGCGTTGGAGCGCGCCACCGAGGTGAATACCTTGCCGGTGATCGGCGTTGTGTTTTCGAAGTACTGGCCGCTCTTGGGTTCCACCCATTGCCCGCCGATGAAATTGCCGTAGCGCGACTTGAAGATGGATTGCGGATCGGTGGCATGCGGCTTGGCGGTGGTGACGGCGTTCATCGGTGTCTCCTGCGGCGGTGGGAAAGGAATGGGACAGGCCCATCCAGGTAGGCGGTAACCGCAAGAGCGATGCCAGGTTTTGGCTGTTGCGCTGCGTCATGGCCGCGCGCCGCAGCCCGTCGACGCGGCGCCAGCATTCCTGTTGCAGCGCGTCACGCGTGACGATTGCGCGGCGGCGGCGGATGTGGTGTTTATCGGAACACCTGTCCCAACACCTGTCGCAATTTGCGACAGCGGAGCCGTCATGGCGCAACAGCAATCGCAGCACCAGCTCGGCCACGCCCGCCGGATCTTCTTCGAGCGTGGCGGCGCCCCGGTCGGCCAGGTGCCCGACACCATCCTGCAGTCGTGGCAGCGCTGCCAGCGCCTGGGCCTGGCGGCGCAGGGCACGCCGCCGATCGAGCCGGTCAGCGCGCCGCGCCTGCGCGAACTGCGCGAGGCGCACGAGCGCCTGTGGCGGCTGGCCCGCGCCGAACTGGAAGGCCTGGCCGGCGATGCCGCCGCCACCGGCAGCATCGTGCTGCTGACCGACGAGGCCGGCTGGATCCTCGACGCCGAAGGCAGCCCGGGCTTCCTCGACAAGGCCGGGCGCGTGGCGCTGATGCCGGGCGCATGCTGGAGCGAGACCCAGGTCGGCACCAATGCGATCGGCACCGCCATCGTCGAGAGCCGCTCGGTGGAAGTGCGTGGCGGCGAGCATTACTTCGCGCCGCACCAGATCCTCAGCTGCGCCGCGGTACCGATCTTCGATCCCTATGGCCAGCTGGCCGGCGTGCTGGACATTTCCGGCGACGCCAGCGTGCAGCACATGCACGCGCTGGGCCTGGCGCGGATGGCAGTGGCCAGCATCGAGCACCGCTATTTCGACGACGGCATCGCCGAGTGCGAACTGCTGCGTGTGCATCACGATCCGGCGCTGCTCGGCACCGCACGCGAAGGCCTGCTCGCGTTCCGCAACGGCAAGCTGGTCGCGGCCAACCAGGCCGGCCTGCGCCTGTTCGGGCTGGAGCGGCACGACCTGGGCCGCGCGCCGTACGCGGCCTTGTTCGAAGAGCCGCTGTCGCGGCTGCGCCAGCAGGGCAGCGTGTTCGACCTGCAGGGCCGCGCCCTGCATGGGCGTGTCGACAGCATCGGCGACGCGCGGCCGCGGCGGCGTTCGCAGCAGCCGCCGATCACCGTGTCCGCGGCCACGCGCGCGCAGCACGGCGCCGATGCGCCGCTGTTCGATGCCGCACAGGAACTGGCGCTGGAACGCGCGCGACGCGTGCTCGATGCGCAATTGCCGGTGCTGGTGCAGGGCGAGACCGGCACCGGCAAGGAAGTGTTCGCGCGCGAACTGCATCGGCGCAGCGCGCGCGCCGGCAAGCCGTTCGTCGCGGTCAACTGCGCGGCGCTGCCGGAAGGCCTGATCGAAGCCGAACTGTTCGGCTACGAAGACGGCGCCTTCACCGGCGCGCGCAAACACGGCAGCCCGGGCCTGCTGCGCCAGGCCGACGGCGGCGTGCTGTTCCTGGACGAAATCGGCGACATGCCGCCGGCGCTGCAGCCGCGGCTGCTGCGCGTCCTGCAGGAACGCGAGCTGCTGCCGCTGGGCGGCGGCAAGCCGGTGAAGCTGGATTTCGCGCTGATCTGCGCCACCCATCGCGACCTGGACGAGGCGATGGCCGAGCGGCGTTTCCGTCCCGACCTGTATTACCGCATCGCCCATCACAGCGTGCAGATTCCGGCGCTGAGCGCGCATCCGGATCGGCATGCCTTGGTACAGGAATTGTGGGCGCGGGTAGGGCAAGGCCGGCGCCTGACCGACGCGGCGCTGGCCACGCTGAGCGTCTATCCGTGGCCGGGCAACCTGCGCCAACTGGTGGCCTGTCTGCGTACGCTGGTCGCGCTGAGCGACGCTGGCGCCGTGGTGGACGTCGATGCGTTGCCGGCCTATCTGCCCGGCGCGGCGCGCGGCATGCGCGCGGGCGGCGGCGATGCGGTGCCAGGGCAGGGCGGAGCGCACGGCGAACTGCCAGCGGCGCCTGCCAGCGCCTCACCGCACGCGACCGATCTGGACAGCCTCGCCCTGGCGGCGATGCGCCAGGCGCTGGATGCCTGCGGCGGCAACGTCGCCCGCGCCGCGCGCCAGCTCGGCGTCAGCCGCAGCACGCTGTACCGCCGGCTCGGGCTCGGCGCGCACTGAGCGGGCGCGTGTGCAGGCACTGCACGTGTGCCTGCATTGCTGCGGCACTAGCGCATTCCGATTCGTAGAAGTGATCCGTGTAGAAGCGACTTCGGTGACGACAGGGATTCCCGGTAAGGCCTGTCGCGGCTGAAGCCGCTCCTACAGGGATCGCCTGCGGGTTGCACGCGTGACGCCGTGCGTGGGATCTGCCGTCGTCCGCGCTTGCCGCACGCAAGGCGGCATCGGTAGCGCGTCGCCTGCGATGGCGACGCGCTACCGGCTGCGCTCAATCGTAGGCGTTGTTGAGGCAAGGCGAACTCTTCGGCGTGATCACGCTGAAGCTGTCGTCGTACAGGGCGATGACGCAGGTGTTCGGCGCATCCTCGGTCTCGTAGTTGCATTGCTTGCTGCTGCGGCTGCGCGAGACGTTGCCCATCTGGAACGACAGGCTCCAGTTGTCGTTGGAACCGGTCTGCGCCTGCAGTATCACCGGCGGGGCCGACTCGCCCGGCGCCAGCGACACGGCAACCGACGTGTTGACGAAATTTCCGCAGGTGTGTTTGACGCTGACGTTGGTGATGGTCTGCCCGGTGCCGTTGTTGACGACGAACGTACCCTGGTAAAGCGTCGCGCTGACGCCCTCGGCCAGGATGGGCTTGTCGGCTTTCTCGTCCATGCTGCGATCTCCGGCTGTGAAGCGATTGAGGTAGTAGGAATGGGCCTTCGAGACCCAGCCGTACGCTACTGCCGGCGCCGCCGCGGCCGCCAGCGAACCAGCCGTCGCTGGTAGACACCTCCACAGTATTTTGTAGACACATCCGCGTGGTTTTTCTGATTTTCCTCACGCCACTGCGCATACCGCGCGGCGGCGAAGATCCGGTCGGATGCAGCCGCGGTACCGCGTCGTGCGCATGCCGAACGCGGGCCGCCTGTCTCATGGATGCCGCGTCGGCGCCGATGGCAGCGACGTGTTCGGCGCCAGCGCGCCACGCCTGCGCTCACGCTGGATCTGCCGGCCGGTGGCTTCGGCCTGCGCCTTGATCGCCGGCGACGCGGCGGGATTGGACACGACGAACGTCGCCAGTTGCAGCGCCAGCTGCGGATCCATCAGCCGCAGCAGGCCCAGCGCATTGCCTTGCCGATCAGGATCGCCCGAGGTGATGTCCGCATAGAACAGCTCGACGTACTTGCTCTGCAGCGTGCGCGCGAACTCGTTCTGCTTGTCCTGCACGCTGAGCCTGGCCAGCGCCAGCTGGCCTGCGGAAATCTTGTCGGCGGCGGCATTGCCGTAGAACGCCAGTACCGCGATCGCCAGCGGCGCCAGCGTCTTCTCCATGATCCAGAAGAGGCGCTCGGCCGGGGTCTTGTCCGCCTCGAGCGTCTGCTTGAGGCGAGCGATATCGGCCAGCAACCGATCGAGTTTGTCTTCCACGGCAACGCCTCGGCGAGGTCGGCGCCTGCATGGACCATCCATGCAGCGGCACCCGTCGCGACGGCATTCCACGCGGCATGCAGGTCGTGGATGCGCCTGCCCGCACGTGGAGCGCCGTTCGCGATCGGTGCTGACGTCTAAGCGTCGCTAGCGGCCGTTTGTGAAACAGCATGCGCGATGCGGCGCGGCTGGCGCTGGCGCGCAGACCATCGCGACTGCGTCATCTGGATACCTGCACAGCACGGCCATGCGCAACGCGCCGCGTCGCGCCAGCGCGGCCTCACGGAACGATGCGGACGCTCTTCACGAACAGCAGCCGGTCGTCCGGACCCGGGCCCGCGATGCGGTCGCCGTTGGCTTCGGTCGCGTAATCCAGCGCGACCCGCTTGCCCTTGACCGATTTCTTCAACGCGAACACATCGCTCTCCGGCTCGGCGACGAACCAGTCGCCGCAGCGGGTCGCGCAATACGCTTCGATTTCCTGGCCATTGGCCGCGCGCACGACGATGGTCATGTCGTCGACGCCGCCCCCGCCGACCAGCGTGCCGGTGACGGAAGCGGCCAGCGCGGTGGCCGGTGCGAGGGCGGCGAGCGCCAGCAGCAATGCGATTTTCATCAGCGTCTCCAAAAAGCGTGGGCGAGGGAGTGCGGGAGGCACGCGCCAAGCGCTTGCGACGTTCGGTTGCAGAAGGCTTCGTCCGCACCACATCCGCCCCCGCGGAACCCCTTCAGGAAAAGGGACCATGGTCCCGATGGGAAAGGCCGGGTTACTTCGACAGCCGCCTCAATGCGCGAAATCCCACTGCAGCCCGACCGTGTAGCCGCGATCCGGTCCCGGCTCGTAGTAGCGGCCATTGCCGTCGTTGACGATGACCGAGCCGATGTAGGCGTGATCGAGCGCGTTGTCGATGCGCGCGAAGGTGCGCAGCGCGCCGTGCGCGGTGCTCCAGCGGCGCGAGGCCTCCAGGTTCAGCAGCGCGTAGCCGGGTGCGGTTTCGGTGGCCAGGTCGTTGGCCACGGTGTCGCCGGCGGCTACCGCTTCGACCGCGAACTGCCACGCGCGCGGCTGCCACTGCCAGCGCGCGAAGAACTGCTGGCGCGGCACCCCGGGCAGGCGCGAACCGGCCGCCACCTGCGCGGTGGGCGTGGCGCAGCCGCTGCTCGCGCAGGTCAGGTAGGTCTGGCGCACGGTCGCCTGCAGCCAGGTGTAGGACAGCTGCAACTGCACGGTGTCGCCCAGCGGCAGCAGATAGCTGGCCTCGGCGCCCTGGCGGCGGGTGCGGCCGATGTTGCGGTAGGTGCTGCGGCCGTTGGTGTTGCTGGCCACCGCCAGTTCGTCGTCGGTATTGGCGCGGAACAGCGCCGCTTCCCACGCGGCGCCGGCCTGGTCGCGCCATTTCGCGCCCAGTTCCAGGTTCTCGCTCTTGGCCGCGGACAGGTCCAGCGCCAGCCCGGCGCCACCGTCGTTGCGGTAGCCCAGCTCGTTGAAGGTCGGCGTCTCGAAGCCGCGGCCGGCCGAGGCGTAGAAGCGCAGGTCGTCGCTGGCGCGGAACACCACCCCGGCCACCGGCGTGGTCGCCGAATAGTCGGTGCGGCCGCTGTCGTCCGGATTGCGGCCAACGATGTAGGCGTCGTCGGAGCGGAAGCGCACCTGGCTGTGGCGCAGGCCGGCCAGCAGCGACCAGCGCTCGCTGAACTGCCACCAGGCCTGGGTGAACTGGTCCACGTTCTGCACCTGGTCCTCCTGGTCGCGGCGCAGCCGGCCCTTCACCCCCAGCGTGCTGCCGACGAAGTTTTCGTAGCCGGTGCGGTGCTGTTTCTGGCGGTCGGCATTGGCGCCGACGGTGAGCTGGAACGGGCGCCCGCCGAGCTCGCCCTGCCACGCCCAGCGCGCGTCCACGCCGCCGTAGTCGCCGTCCAGGTCGATCAGCCCGCCGGCATGCAGCGGATTGGCCTGCACCGCCACCGGCACCGCCAGGTACTGCTGCACGTCGCGGCGCCCGGCGTAGCCCATCAGCCGCCAGGTCTGCTGGTCCACTTGCTGGGTGAAGATCGCCCCGGCCTGCGCCTGGCGGGTGGACTTGCGCGTATCGAACTGGGTCGCCACGGCGGTGGCCTGCTGCGGATCGGCATGGAACTGGGCGCGGGTCAGGCCCAGCGGATCCTGCGCCCACGGCGCGTCCAGGTAGTTCAGCACCAGGTCCAGGCGCCGGCCGGGGGCCAGGTCGAACCCGAACTTGGCGTTGACCGATTCGCGCCGCGCCTGGCTGTGGTCGCGGTAGCCGTCGGTGCGGAAATGGGTGGCCGCCACGTTGTAGTGGACGTCGCCTTGCTGGCCCTGCAGCTGCGCCCCGGCGCTATACGTGCCGTTGCTGCCGACGGTGCTGCGCAGCCGCCACGGATCGTCGGGCGCGCCGTCGGCGCTCCACAACTGCACCACGCCGCCGGAGGAGTTGCCGTACAGCGCCGAGAACGGGCCGCGCAGCACCTCGATGCGCTCGGCGCCCAACATGTTGAAGTGCGACAGCTGGCCCTGGCCGTCCGGCATCGTCGCCGGGATGCCGTCCAGCAGCAGGCGCACGCCGCGCACGCCGAACGCCGAGCGCGCGCCGAAGCCGCGGATCGACAGCTGGGTGTCCTGCGCATAGTTCTGGCGGTCGCGCGCCAGCAGCCCGGGCACGCCGGCCAAGGCCTCGGCGACCTGCACGCCGGTGCGGTTGCTGTCGCCGACGCTGATCGCGGTCAGCGAGGCGGGCAGGTCGAAATCGTCCACCCCGCTGACCCGTGCGGCCTGCACCTGCACGACCGGCAGGGTGGCGGGATCGGCATCGGCCTCGGCGGCGCAGACGACGGGCGACAGCCCCGCGGCGCAGAGGCCGCAGAGCAGGGCGAGGGGATGGCGATTGGGCATGCGCGCATCATCGCGCATGCGCCGCCCGGCCGCACGCCGCCTGGGGCCTGTCATCGATTCTCAAGTAGGTCGCGTTGGGCCTGTCAGGCCGCCAGCCGGTGCTGCGTGGCGCAGCGCCTGACTGGTGGTCAGGTCAAGCCGCGCGGCGCCGGCTGGCGGCCTGACAGGCCCAACCCGCAGGGCCGCTCTTGTGCGCCCTCAGCGCTACGTCATCGCCCGGGTGGAACCATCCTCCACGCCTTCTATTGCTTGCCGCGTGCACGCACACGAGCGGCGCGATCTGCTTGGGGATTGGTGACGCGCCCTGGCGCAAAGCCCCGCCACGCAAGGCCTGCGTTTGCTAGGATGGGGTGTTTGACCGTGCCGGCTCCGGTCCCTCCCGGCCCCCACCTTTCGCCACCAAACGAGTACCGCCGTGTCCTTCTTTGCAAACGTGGAACAGGTCCCAGGCGACCCGATCCTGGGCCTGACCGAGGCCTACAACGCCGATTCCCGCCCGACCAAGGTCAACCTGGGCGTGGGCATCTATTACGACGAGAGCGGCCGCATCCCGCTGCTGCGCGCCGTCCAGCAGATCGAGCGGCAGCTGGCGCAGGACGCCAAACCGCGCGGCTACCTGCCGATCGACGGCCTGCCGGCGTACGACCTGGCCACGCAGAAGCTGCTGTTCGGCGCCGAGTCGCCGCTGCTGGCCGCCGGCCGCGTCGCCACCTCGCAGACCATCGGCGGCAGCGGTGCGCTGCGCGTGGGAGCGGACCTGCTGAAGAAGCTGCTGTCCACCTCGACCATCGCCATCAGCAACCCGAGCTGGGAGAACCACCGCGCGGTGTTCTCGGCCGCCGGTTTCGACGTGGTCGACTACACCTATTTCGATGCGGCCACGCACGGCCTGAACTTCGACGGCATGCTCGCCGACCTGAACAAGCTCGCGCCGGGCACCGTGGTGCTGCTGCATGCCTGCTGCCACAACCCGACCGGCGCCGACCTGACCCAGGAGCAGTGGCGTACGGTCGCCGCGTTGCTGAAGGAACGCAACCTGTTCCCGTTCGTCGACATCGCCTACCAGGGTTTCGACAAGGGCATCGACGAAGACGCCTACGCGGTGCGCCTGCTGGCCGAAGCCGGCGTGGACAGCTACGTGGTCGCCAGCTCGTACTCCAAGTCGTTCTCGCTGTACGGCGAGCGCGTCGGCGCGCTGTCGGTGGTGTCGGCCACCGCGGCCGAGAGCAAGGCGGTGCAGTCGCAGGTCAAGCGCATCATCCGCACCATCTACTCCAGCCCGTCCACGCACGGCGCTGCGCTGGTGGCCGGCGTGCTCACCAGCCCCGAGCTGCGCGCGATGTGGGAGCAGGAGCTGACCGAGATGCGCGAGCGCATCCACGCATTGCGCGCCGGCATGGTGCAGAAGCTGGCCGCCCTCGGCGCGCCGGAGTTCGGCTTCATCCAGCAGCAGGCCGGCATGTTCTCCTACTCGGGCCTGAGCAAGGCGCAGGTGGACCGGCTGCGTGAAGAGTTCGGCATCTACGCCGTCGGTACCGGCCGCATCTGCGTGGCCGCGCTGAGCCAGGCCAACCTGGACTACGTGACCCAGGCCGTGGCCACCGTGCACAAGGGCTGATCGCACGCGGTACCGCAACACCAAGCCGGAAGCGCGCGCGCTTCCGGCTTTTTTGTGCCTGCGATTGCCCGCCTGGTGTGGGAGAGGCTGCAGCCCCGACGCATGGCACCCTCCGCACGCACCAACCTCCCCTCGGTCCTTGGCGATGCGGCGCTTCTGCACGCCATCGCTCTGCCGCTAATCGAAATCTCATGCAACAGCCGCGACAATAGGCGCCTTCCCCCACGAAAGGCTGCCTGCGCCCATGTCGCGAACCTCGCTGACCCGCTTCCTGATCGAAGAACAGCACGCCGGCCGCATCGGCCCGGAACTGCGCCAGCTCATCACCATCGTCTCGCGCGCCTGCAAGCGCATCTCCATCGCGGTCAGCAAGGGCGCCCTGGGCGGCGTGCTCGGCGACGCCGGCACCGGCAACGTGCAGGGCGAGGCGCAGAAGAAGCTGGACGTGCTCAGCAACGACATCCTGCTCGAAGCCAACGCCTGGGGCGGGCATCTGGCCGCGTGCGCATCGGAAGAGATGGACCACAGCCAGCCGGTGCCGGACAAGTATCCCAGCGGCGATTTCCTGCTGCTGTTCGACCCGCTGGACGGCAGCTCCAACATCGACGTCAACGTCTCCGTCGGCACCATCTTCTCGGTGCTGCGCGCGCCACCCGGCACCGACAAGCCCGGCGACGAACACTTCCTGCAGCCGGGCACCGCCCAGGTCGCCGCCGGCTACTGCATCTACGGCCCCAGCACGATGCTGGTGCTGACCCTGGGCCACGGCACCCACGCCTTCACCCTGGAACGCGAGGAAGGCAGCTTCCTGCTGACCCAGGCCGACATGCGCATTCCCGAGGACACCGCCGAGTTCGCGATCAACATGTCCAACCAGCGCCACTGGGAAGCGCCGATGCAGCACTACGTGGCCGACCTGCTCGCCGGCAGCGAAGGCGCGCGCGGCAAGAACTTCAACATGCGCTGGATCGCCAGCATGGTCGCCGACGTGCACCGCATCCTGACCCGCGGCGGCATCTTCATCTACCCGTGGGACAAGAAGGACCCGGGCAAGGCCGGCAAGCTGCGCCTGATGTACGAAGCCAACCCGATGGGCCTGCTGGTCGAACAGGCCGGCGGCGCCGCCAGCACCGGCCGCGAACGTATCCTCGGCCTGCAACCCGAACAGCTGCACCAGCGCGTGCCGGTGTTCCTGGGCTCGAAGAATGAAGTGGCTGAGGCGGTGCGGTACCACGTGGAGCACGACCAGGCGCAGGGCTGAGCGCCGCTTCCCGCTGTCGGCGCGCCGGCTGCGATCGACGACACCCACTTGCGCGCGGGTGTCGTCGTTTTACATGCGGCCATGTCGCCGGCGGGGTTCTGGATTGACGCGCAGACTGCCGCGAGGCGACGATGGCGGTAGGCCGCACTCGCGCGGTCCAACGCGTATTTGGCAGGCAAGTATGTCGACGACCCGCATCTATGCCGATTTCAATGGACTCGTTCGCGGCGTCAGGAATCGGCAAAGGACCGCCGTCGTGCTGGACACGTTCGGGTCGCTTCGCGACCTGGCGAATGCCGGCCTGATTCTTGAAGAAGGCATGCCACTCATCGCCGTCGATGGATCAGACGATGACGAAGATCTGGAGGGACACGGGACGGCCCAGTATGACCGCGGTCGGAAGTGGTGGGTCGTGGAGTTCGATGATCTTGGCGTGAGGTATGTTCGCGCTGGCAACAGGAATTCGGTGAGCGAGTTCTTGTGCGTGCACTGCAGGTCGCCGCTGCCGATTACTACTGCGGAAGCGGTTTTCATGCCGAATGCCGCCTGTCATTCTTGTGGAACCAGCGTGCTGGCGCCATTCGCACCGCCTCGGATGGCGACCTGAGCAACGAATTCGAGCAAGACTACGTCGCGCCTTGCCTGTTCAACGTCGATAGACACGGTTCGTGCGCTGGCGCAAGCGCAATCCAGTCGGACCTAAATTTCTGATCAATTCAACGTCACCAGCAAAGGAAACCACATGCTCGAAAGATTGCGTGCGCTCCTGTTTGGAAAGGCAGTTGCCGCTTCGCCAGCCGATGCTGTGCAGTGGCAGGAGGGTGGTCTGTACGTAACGGAGCGGGAGAACGGCCGGTTCGTGCCGCTCAAGATCCTCAAGCTGGACGCGCATGGCGTCCATGTCCGTGTCTACAGCAATGTGTACCCGGAACCTCCTGCGCGCATCGACGAATCCACCCTGTACATGGCCGGCGTGGACCGGCCGGACAACGTCCCGATGGGCATGGGCCACCTGCCGATCTCCACTGCCTCTTTTTCCGGTTGGGCAGCACGATTCGTGCAGCCGTCCACGGTGACCGCAGAAGAGCTGGACGGTTACGACATATGGCGCGATGCTGAGGGCGGTTACTTCTAACGCCGCCGCCTGCGCGCCGGTTCGACCGCCACCGGTCCCGACTTCGCTGTCGCAGTGCGCCGACCTGACAGCGACATCCATAGCCGGAAATCGTGCGCCGCTACGTGAGCGGGCGGACGACAGCGCTCCCCACATGGCGGACGTACCGCGCCGTTGCTACGATGCAATGCCATTTCCCGCGAGCCGCTACGCCATGAGCCTGCATGTCTGGTGGATGTTCCTGCTGACGGTGTTCGTGTTGTCGGGCACGCCGGGGCCGAACATGCTGCACGTGATGACGCGCAGCGTGCGTTTCGGCGTGCGCCGCAGCCTGCTGGCGATGGCCGGCTGCCTGCTGGCGGTGGTGCTGGTGCTGCTGGCGTCGGCGGCAGGCCTGGGCGCGGTGCTGGACGCGTCACCGCGCATGTTCGAGGTGCTGCGCTACGCCGGCGTGGGCTATCTGCTGTGGCTGGGAATCGCCGCCTGGCGCAGCGGGGAAGCACCGTTGGACCCGCAAGGCGCGCCGCCCCTGGCGGCGTCGCTGTCGCCGCTGCAGCTGTTCCGTGGCGGGCTGGCGATCGGATTGAGCAATCCCAAGCTGCTGCTGTTCGCCGCCGCGTTCCTGCCGCAGTTCGTCGACAAGACCCAGCCGCAGTGGCCGCAATTCGCGATCCTGGTGGCCACCTTCGCCGCGTGCGAACTGTTCTGGTACGCGGTCTACGGCATCGGCGGGCACGGCATCCGCCGCTATCTGTCCCGGCCCGGCCTACGTCGGCTGTTCGACCGCGTCGTCGGGACCATCTTCATCGGGTTCGGCATCGTGCTGTTGCGCTTCCGGCCGCAGTAGCGGGTAGGATCGCGGCGACGGGAGAGGATGCCGCAACCCACCGTCGATGGCCTGGTTGAAGGGCGGCAGGGAGCAGCATTGCGATGAACCAGACGGTCTTTCTCATGTTCTTCTTCGCCACGGCGCCGGTCGCGCTGATGCCGAGCGTCATTTCCTGGCTCACCCGGCACCGTTCGCGCCGGCCGATCGTGATCGCCAACCTGGCGCTGTGGGTGCTCATCTTTTTTGCGGCGAGGAGTTTCACCCTCGGCACGTCGAGCAAGTTCCAGTTGCCGACGCTGCTGGCCCTGATCGCGTGGCTGGTGTTGCTCGGCTATTCGATTCGTGGCAACGCTTCGAAAAAGCCGGTTGCGGCTGGTTCGAATGATCGGGCGTCACAAACGATGAACTTACCGATGGCATGGGACGAAATTCTGGAAACGCTCAGGGAGCTTGCGGCCATACGCCCCGTCGACGTTTCCGAATTACGGGATCTTCAGCAGCGTTGCGGTGCCTTGTCGCGGCACCTGGGCGCGCACAGCAAGCTTGCCAATCAGGTTCCCGAGCTGGTCTGGCACTTTCTGGCGGATGCGGATATCCGCTTCAAGGATCAGGTCTACGCTCAAATGCAATGGGCGCAAATGGACGCGTTCCTTGCGTCCCAGCATTGAAATATAGCTTCAGCCTGCCTGCCCCTATACGTCCACGCCCAGATCCTCCCGCAACCGCGCCAACGCGCGCCGCGCGTCGCCGACCACCAGCGGCGCCGGGACCACCTCATAGATCGAGCGCGCCTGCGCGGCGGGATCGGCGATCTGCACTGGCAGCGCCTGGTCCAGCGGGAACAGGCCTTCGAATCCGAATTCGCGGCACAGCGCCTTCAAGGCCTCGCCGCGGGCGGCGGCATCGGGGCGGAACACGTCGGGGCAGGCGATATACAGCGTGCGGATCATCGGCACGGGCAGGTGGGCAGAGGGGCTCTCATTGTCGGCGCGCACATGGAGGGATGCCAACGCCACAGCTGCGATGCCGCGGGATCGCTGGTAAGGTCGCGCGATGTCCGAACCCAATGCCGATTTCATCGAGGTCTTCGACGACGCCATGTCCCGCGAGGACTGCGCCGCGATCATGCGCCGCCTGCGCGGCAGTGCGCAGTTGCAGCCCGGCGAGGTGGGCAGCGGCGTGTTCCCCGAGCTCAAGCATAGCCGCGACCTGCGCATCAGCGGCCTGGAGCCGTGGCGCGACGTGGAACAGCGGCTGCAGCAGGCGGTGTTCGCCGGCCTGCTCGGCTATCTGCGCAAGTACCCGCAGGCGCTGATCTCGCCGCTGATGCTGCAGGTGCCCGGCGCCGACGGCCAACCGCACCGGCTCGGCGCCGACGATTTCGCGCTGCTCGACGACGCGGCGCTGTCCAACCTGGCCCGCACCTGCCTGCGTCCCGGCGCGATCAACCTGCAGTGGTACGCCGCGGGCGAGGGCGGCTATCCATACTGGCACTGCGAGCTATACCCGCGCGATCCCGGCGGCGAAACGCTGCACCGGCATCTGCTGTGGACGCTGTACCTCAACGACGATTTCCAGGACGGCGAAACCGAGTTCCTGTTCCAGCAGCGCAAGATCGCGCCGCGCGCCGGCAGCCTGCTGATCGCGCCGACCGCGTTCACCCACACCCACCGAGGCAACCGCCCGCAGGGCGGCGACAAGTTCATCGCCACCAGCTGGATCCTGTTCCAGTCGGCGCAGGCGTTGTACGGCCGGGATTAGGGATTCGGGATTGGGGATTCGCAAAAGCGGGATGCGGTGGCTGTTCGTCTGTCGGCCTTCGTTTGGCAGCGGTTGGCGCACGTTCTCGTCGCCAGCCGGATCTGTTTCGGTCAACACGGCCGCCTTACGGCCGGGATTCTGGACAAAGTCAGTGGGTAGTGCAGCAAGCCTTGCGCGCTCTTACGAATCCCCAATCCCCAATCCCGGCTTCAAAACAATTCCCCCTGCGGCGAAGGCGCACGTGGCGGCAGCGGCCTGACGAAGCGGCTGCAGTCCAGCGTCGGGCGCCCGCGTTCGGCATAGCCCAGGCGCTTGTGCGCCAGCGCGAAGCGCCGCGTCAGCAGGTCGGCATAGACGCCTTCGCCGCGCATGCGCTTGCCGAAGGTGGCGTCGTAGTCCTTGCCGCCGCGCAGCTGCTGCACCGTGCTCATCACGTGCGCGGCGCGGTCGGGATGGTGCGCCTGCAGCCAGTCGCGGAACAGCGACGCGACCTCGTGCGGCAGGCGCAGCAGCACGTAGCCGGCGGAGTCGGCGCCGGCGGCATGCGCCGCCTCCAGCACCGCTTCCAGTTCGTGGTCGTTGATCCACGGGATCACCGGCGCCACCATCACCCCCACCGGCACCCCGGCCTCGTGCAGCGTGCGCATCGCGCGCAGCCGCGCATGCGGCGCCGAGGCGCGCGGCTCCAGCCGCGCCGACAGGCGCGGGTCCAGCGAGGTCACCGAGAAATGCACGCTGACCAGGTTCTCGCGCGCCAGCGGCACCAGCAGGTCCAGGTCGCGCTCGACCAGCGCGTTCTTGGTGATCAGCGAGAACGGATGGCGTGTTTCCCACAGCACTTCGATCAGCCGGCGGGTCAGCTGCAGCTTGCGCTCGATCGGCTGGTAGGCGTCGGTGTTGATGCCCAGCGCGATCGGGCTGGGCACGTAGCCGGGCTTGGCCAATTCGCGGCGCAGCAGCTCCGGAGCGTTGGTCTTGGCGAACAGGCGGGTCTCGAAGTCCAGCCCCGGCGACAGGTTCAGGTAGGCGTGGCTGGGCCGGGCGAAGCAGTAACTGCAGCCGTGCTCGCAGCCGCGGTACGGATTGACCGACTGCGAGAAGCCCACGTCCGGCGACTGGTTGCGGCTGATGATGCTGCGCGCGGTCTCCTCGCGCACCTCGGTGCGCAGCCGCGGCGCGGCGAATTCCTCGCTGTCGTCGGGATGCCAGCCGTCGTCCTCGGCCTGGCTGATGGTGCGTTCGAAGCGGCCGGGCAGGTGGCTGCCGGCGCCGCGTCCCTTGATGGCCGTGCTCATCGGCGCAGGGTACGCCGCCACGGTCTCAGCCACTGCGACGCCGCCCGGACGACGCTGAATCTTTCAGCGCCACGCGCAGGAGCCGCGCCGGCCCCGTAGAATCCGCCGATGTTCGTATTCGCGACCCTGCAGAACACCTGGGACTGGCTGACCGGCATCCCGCATTTCGGCGCCTACCTCACCGCCGCGTATCTGCTGTACATCCTGTGGCTGAGCGGCTGGATCGTGCTGCAGAAACGCGAGCCGGCGGCGACGCTGAGCTGGGTGCTGTCGCTGGCCGCGCTGCCGTACCTGGGCTTCGTCATCTACTACCTGCTCGGGCCGCAGAAGGTGAAGCGGCAACGCCTGCGCCGCGGCCGTTCGCGCTCGGGCATGGAGCACTACAGTAGCGTCTGCCCGCCCGACGCCGATTGCACCGAGCTGGCCAAGATCGCCCAGGCCACCACCGGCCTGGCGCCCAGTTCGGCGACCGCCGCGCAATGGCTGGTGGACGGCGCCGCCACCTACGACGCGATCGTGCGCGACATCGCCGCCGCGCAGCACCACGTGCACCTGGAGTACTACATCTTCAACCCCGATCGCAGCGGCACGCGTATCCGCGACGCGCTGGTCGAACGCGCCCGCGCCGGGGTCAAGGTGCGCCTGCTGCTGGACGCGGTGGGCTCCTCGCAGGTACGCAAGCGCTTCCTGCAGCCGCTGCTGGACGCCGGCGGCGAGGCGGCGTGGTTCCATCCCACCCAACTGCTGCGCCCGTTCAAGTTCAAGCGGCCGTGGGTGAACCTGCGCACGCACCGCAAGATCGTGGTGATCGACGGGCGCATCGGCTTCACCGGCGGCATCAACGTCACCGACGAAGAGAACGAGGCGCTGCGCCCCGACGCCTACCGCGATCTGCACGTGCGGTGCGAGGGCCACGTGGTGCGCAGCCTGCAGCTGGTGTTCGTCGAGGACTGGCTGTACGCCACCCGGCAGGGCCGCGACGCGTTCGACATGGCGCAGATCTGGCCGCACGACATGCCCGGCCGCGACGACGGCGCGATCCAGGCGCAGGTGCTGGTGTCCGGTCCGGATTCGTCGTGGGAGAGCATCCACCGCATGCAGGTGGCGGCGATCTACGAGGCGCAGCGGCGGGTGTGGCTGGTGACGCCGTATTTCGTCCCGGGCGAGGCCGCGCGCATGGCGCTGACCTCGGCCGCGCTGGGCGGGCTCGACGTGCGCCTGCTGGTGCCCAAGCGCAGCGATTCGCGGCTGGTGACGCTGGCCGCGCGCTCGTATTTCGACGAATTGCTGCAGGCCGGGGTCAAGATCTACGAGTACGGTCCGCGCATGCTGCACAGCAAGGCGCTGATCGTCGACGACGAGCTGTGCATCGTCGGCAGCGCCAACTTCGACAACCGCAGTTTCCGCCTCAATTTCGAAGTTTCGGCAATGTTCCGCGACCGGCAGATGACCCAGGAACTGGCCGCATTGATCGGCCGCGAGATCGCCGATGCGGTGCAGGTGCGCGACGATCGCAAGCGCTCGCTGTGGCGCTACCGGTTGCCCGAGGCGATGGCGCGGCTGACCTCCCCGCTGCTGTAGGCACGCCGTCGCTCCCCGACAGGTCGCGCCGTGGTTGCATGTGCCACCGAACGGGTACGTCCCGTCCACTCCCGGGCGACGAATGGGCCTCGGCCGTATGCGTGTGCGGGTCTGGCTTGGATGGCCGCGCGGCGCCCGTTCCGGTGGTTCGCCGTGGAACCGGTCACCCGGGCGGCGCTACACTGCGCGCATCCTTGGGGAGATCGTCATGTACTGGCTTTTTCTGCTGCTCGCGCTCGCTGCCTTCGTCCTGGCGTTCTCCACGCCGCACATGTCGTTGCTGGTGCTGGCCTTGCTGGCGGCGCTGGGATTCCTGCTGGCCTGGGCGCGCGGCTGGTACGTGGCCAAGATCGGCGACGCCAGCCAACGCGATGCCGCGCCGATGATCGATCCGGCCGAGCTGCGCCGGCTGCGCGAACAGGCCGAGGCGCGCCGCGCGGCGGCCGCCGCGGCCAGCGACGACGCGCTCTCCTCGTAAGCGTCGTCCGCCGATGACCCGCCTCAGCGTCAACGTCAACAAGATCGCGGTGCTGCGCAATTCGCGCGGCGGTGAGCTGCCGAGCGTGCTCGAAGCGGCACGCGCATGCCTGGACGCCGGCGCGCACGGCATCACCGTGCACCCGCGCCCGGACCGGCGCCACATCCATGCCGAGGACGTGCTGGCGCTGGCCGAGCTGACCCGCGCGCGCGGCGTGGAATTCAACATCGAAGGCAATCCGTTCGCACCGCCGCGGCCGGGCTATCCGGGGCTGATCCCGCTGTGCGCGCAGGTGCGCCCGGCGCAGGCCACCCTGGTTCCCGACGGCGACGGCCAGCTGACCTCCGACCACGGCTTCGACTTCGCTCGCGACAGCGAACGGCTGCGTCCGCTGATCGCCGAGCTGAAGGCGCTGGGCAGCCGGGTCAGCCTGTTCGTCGATGCCGGCAACCCCGACCTGGCACGCGCCGCCGAACTCGGTGCCGACCGCATCGAGCTGTACACCGGACCGTATGCCGAAGCGTTCGACCGCGGCGACACCGCCGCGGCCGCCGCCTTCGCCGCAGCCGCGGGCCGCGCGCAGGCAGCCGGACTCGGCGTCAATGCCGGCCACGACCTGGCCCAGGGCAACCTCGGCGCATTCCTGGCCGCGGTGCCGCAGGTGCTGGAGGTGTCGATCGGGCACGCGCTGATCGGCGAGGCGTTGTATGCCGGGTTGGATGCCACGGTGAAGGCGTATCTGGCAATTCTGGATGCTGCGCGTTAGCCCGTCTGCGTTTCGAGCAGAGGCGGGAACTTGTGCGGGAGTCTTCTGGGGAGAGGCGGCCATCGGCAGCGGCCGAGTTGGCCGAACCTGATGCCGTCGGAACCGATCGCATGGCCAACCGGTTTCAAAATCGACATGCCAGTTGCGTCGAGCGACCTTTAGGAGTCGACTGCATTCGCGGCAGGCCTTCTCGGTAACGCGCGTCGCGACTGAAGTCGCTCCCACAAGTGACATTGCCAGCCCGCGGTAGCGTCGCTACGCGGTAGAAGCGAGCGCGCCGACTCACAAGCCAGTCCACTTGATATGAACTGCACATGCGCTGCACCGTGGCGATCGAAGGCTGGCTCTTCTCGAGAAGCTACATCGGCGCGACCGACGCCACAGCAAACCGACGCAGGTCTGCGGGCTTTGGTGTTTTTCGCACCGGCGCCAACACAAAAACGCCACCGTTGCCGGTGGCGTTTGCGGTCCGTCATGACCGAGCTGTTGCGCTAAAAAAAGCGCATCACTGCACGAAGCCGATGCGGTCCACCTGCGCGTTCTTGGCCGCAGCCAGCACCTTGGCCATCACCTCGTATTCGGCATCGGGGTTGGCCTCGATGCGCAGCTCCGGAGTGTTGCCGGCGGCCTGCGCCATCGCCTCCTGCAGCCGCGGCTGCAGCTCGGCTAACGGCAGCGGACTGGCGTTCCAGAACAGCTGGCCGCTGGCGTCCAGGCGCAACTGGATCGGCGGCGGCGGCTCGAGCGGCCGCTGCGGCGTGTCGACACGCTGCGGCAGGTTCATGGTGATCGGCCGCGTCACCAGCGGCACAGTCACGATGAAGATGATCAACAGCACCAACATGACATCGACCAGCGGCGTGACATTGATTTCCGACAACGGTCCCCGGTTCCCTGCGGTACTGAAAGCCATGGCGTGCCTCCTGTCCTGTGGTTGTGGTGTCGCGTCTCCAGCCTACACCCGCGCCGCGGTGGTTTGCGAGGGGCAACTGGCGACCAGCGGAGAGGCCAAGGTGATCCGCCGAGCCTGGCGGCACCGCACTTTGGCGCCGCTTCGGCGGCGGCTGCCCGCTGGAGGCTGGCCCGTTGGACACGACCTGCGCGCACTAAAGCGATGGCAATCGGAGGCGAGTTTTTCGCGAACGTCGTCATCGGCAGACCGACACCACCGCGGCGCCGACTCCGACTTCGACTTCGACTTCGCTGCATCGGACCGGCGGCTCCAAAAAAAACGCCACCGTTGCCGGTGGCGTTGCAGTCGCGTCATGACTGAGGTGTTGCGGTAGAGCTTATTGCTGCACGAAGCCGATCTTTTTCATGTCCGAATTCTTGGCGGCGGCCAGCACCTTGGCCATCACTTCGTATTCGGAATCCGGATTGGCATCGATGCGCAGTTCCGGCTGGTTGGTCGGATCGCGCTGTACTTCGTTTTCCATCATTTGCGGAAGCGCCGTCACAGCCACCGGGCTGTTGTTCCAGAAGAGCTGGTTCGACGCATCGATACGCAGATCGATCGGCGGCGGCGGGTCGCGCAACTGCGGCGGCGGGTTGATCACTCGCTGCGGCAGGTCCACGTCGATCGGATAGGTCATGATCGGCGCGGTCACGATGAAGATGATCAACAGCACCAGCATCACGTCGACCAGCGGCGTGACGTTGATGTCGGCCATGGGACCACGGCCGCCTCCTGAGCTAAATGCCATGGCTCAGTTCCCCTTCTCTTTGGTCGCAACGAAGCCGACGTCCAGCATGCCCTGACCCTGCGCGATCTTGGTGATCTCGTTGATCGTACGCATCTTGGTCGTGCGGTCGCCACGCAGGTTGAGCGGCGGCTGCGGAGTCTGCTGGGCAGCGGTGGAGAAACGCGATTCCAGGGCTTCCTTGGAAATCGGCTCGTCGTTCCAGTACAGCGACCCGTCTTCCTTGACCGCCAGCGTGATCGGATTGGAACGTTTTTCGTCCTTGTCCGGATCCTGCTTCAGGTTGGCTTGGGGCAGCTCCACCTTGACCTTGTGGGACATCAGCGGTGCCGTGATGATGAAGATGATCAGCAGCACCAACATCACGTCCACGAGGGGCGTGACATTGATGTCGGCCATGGGGCCGCCGCTGTTACCACTACTGAAAGCCATAACGGGCTCCGTTAATCGTTGCGTGGACTACTCGACCGCGGATCAGCGAACGCGCGAACCAGTGGCGAAGAAGTCATGCAGGTCGTGGGCGAACGTATCGAACTTGGCGATCGTCGAGCTGTTGACCTTGCTGAAGAAGTTGAACGCGAACACGGCCGGGATCGCGACGAACAGACCGATCGCGGTCATGATCAGCGCTTCACCCACCGGGCCGGCAACGGCGTCGATCGAGGCGGAGCCGGTGGCACCGATCTTGATCAGCGCGCCGTAGATGCCCCACACCGTACCCAGCAGACCGACGAACGGCGCGGTCGCACCGACGGTGGCCAGCAGGGTCATGCCCGACTGCAGCTTGGTGCTTTCGCGGGTCACGGCCTGACGCAGGGCGCGGTCGACGAACTCCGAACGGCTCAGGGTCTCGCCCAGGCCGGTGCCGGCACCGGCTTCGGCGCGCTGGTGGTGCGCAGCGGCCTGAGCGGCGTCGAGCGCGATCTTCGAGAACGGCTCGCTGGCCGGCTGCTCTTCCATCGCACGGATGGCGTCCTGCGCGTTCGGGGTGTCCCAGAACAGGCTGGTGACGCGGTCGGCCTGGCCCTTCAGACGGGTGGCGCGGAAGATGTTGATGACGGTCCAGTACCAGGACGACGCCGACATGATGATAAGGGTGATGAGCACCACCCAGGAGACGGCGAAGTCACCCGGCTTGGAGGTCATCTCGGTGATCAGGTGCTCGAAGCCCATCTGCGACAGGGCGTTCGATGCGTTGTTGCCCCCCGCAGCAGCGGCGATGAAAATTTCCTGCAGCATGACGCTTACCTTTGTTGTGTGTGGTGATGAGGGTGGTGCAAAGAGTAGACAGGGCCTGCAGACCGGCGGGTGCGCCGGCCTGCTGCCTTTGTATCAGTTCAGCGCGAAGTTGACCGGAACGCGTACGCGGCCGGCGGTCTTCTGTCCATTGGCGGTAGCGGCGTTGAACCGCCATTTGCGCGCTGCTTCCATGGCGGCGCGGTCCAGGTCGCGGTTGCGGCTGGATTTCTCGACGGCGACGTTGGTGACGTTACCGTTTGCGTCGACGTCGATGATCAGGATCACCTCGCCTTCCGCGCCCGACCGGAATGCGGACGGCGGGTACTTCGGCGGGTTCATGTTCTTCGACGAGATATCGACGCTGGCGCCGATGTCGGTTGCGGCGGCAGGCGGCGACGGCGGCGACGGCGGCGTGGCGATGTCGCTCGGACGCGGCTCCGGCACGTCGATCACCGGGGCTTCCGGCGGCGGCGGCAACGGGGTCGGCTTCGGCGGCGCCAGGTTCTTGACCGGCGGCGGCGGCGGCGGGGCGTCGACCAGGGTGACGACGATGTTGCGTTCCTTCTCCGCTGCCGCCTTCGGCGCAACGGCTGGAATCAGCAACAACATCAGCGCTGCCAGATGCAGCGCGATTACGAAGGCAATACCGATGATGCGCGGCCAGCTGAGGCCGGAAGCTTCATCTCTGTCGTAATGCCGATTGATGACCAATTGTTCCGTCATGCGCCAATGACTCGATTTAGGGGGGCCGGGATTCGCGAAGAATCTGAATCCCAGTTCAGGCGGCTTGACACCGCAGGAACCTCCAAGCTTATACCAATCCCTGTGACCTGCACTACTTTAAGCACTGGTTTTCGGGGGCTTTTTTTGCTTTTTACTTCAGATTGATGATCTTCTTGGCGTCTTCCGGCTTCTTGACGCCCTTGGCGAGCGCTTGCTGCGCGGCCTGCTTGGCTTCCGCAGTGCGGCCTTCCTGGTGCAGCACCTTGGCCAGGTTCAGATAGGTTTCGCCGTCCTTGGACATCGGCGCGGCCTTCTGCCAGTTCTCGATCGCCTGCGGCACCTGGTCGGTGTAGTAATACGACTGCGCCAGCGCCAGATAGGTCTGGTAGTCAGGCTTGAGGATGCCCTTCTGCAGGCCTTCGTTGATGACCGAGATGACGTCCTTTTCCTTCTTGTCGGTGTTGGCGTAGATCGAGTACAGCTGCTTGTACTCCTTCTCGTCGGTCAACTGCCCGGCGGCACGCAGCTTGTCCATCACCGCGGCGGCCTTGTCCATCTGGTCGGCCTGCATGTACATGCTGGCCAGGTTGAGCTGGGCCTTCTTGTCGTTCGGCGTCTTCGCCGCCAGCGTCTCGGCGGCCTTGACCGCTTCGCCGGTCTGGCCGGCGGCGGCGTAGGACGCCATCAGCAGCTGGTTCCAGCTGTCCTTGGGCTCGGGCGAGGCGGCGATGGCCTGCTGCAGCACCGGGATCGCCTCCTGGTAGCGCTCGGTCTGATACAGCGCCTGGCCCTTGAGGATCAGGTCTTCCGGGCGGGTCGACTTGGACTCGGCCAGGAACTTGTCCAGCGAGGCCAGGCCGGCGGCGGTTTCGTCGTCCTGCAACTGCAGCTGCGCCAGCATCAGCATCGACTGGAAGTGGCCGTTGTTGTCCAGGCCGTTGAACTGGATCGCCTGCTGCAGGTACTGCTTGGCGGCCTTGCTGTCGTCCAGGTTGTAAGCGGCCTGCGCGGCCAGCTGCGCGGCGATGGACTTGTCGTATTCGTTGGCCGCGCTATTGGCCAGGATCTCGTCGGCCTGGGTGCGCACGCCGGCGTAGTCCTCGCCCTTGTTGTAGGTGTCGATCAGCTTCTGCAGCTTGCTGCCGAGCTTGGCCGACGGCTTGCCGGTCGGCTCCTGGCGGGTGGCGTTGGGGAACATCACCGCGGCCTTTTCGTTCTTGGACTTGCGCGAGGAGCGCTGCTCGGAGCGATCGGACTGCGCGACAGCGTCGGTCACCACCGCGCCGCCGAGGGCAGCAGTGATCACCAGGGACAACAGCGCTTGCTTGCGGATACTGAATTTCATGGATCACCTCGGTGGAACCGCCCTGAGCGGCACGGAAGACGGAGCGGCCATCCTGGGCCGAGCCAGCAAAACTAACAGAAACCTATACGCGGTGAAAACGTTTTTAGGACGCATTGCCATGCACGGCGCACGCCCATGCGCGGCGGCGCCAATGCGCTCAACCGCACTTCGGCGTCCGCCCGGCACTGCGCGCCTGCGCATACACCGGCTCAAGCGTAGCGACATCGCGTTGCAGTTCGCCGATGCGGGCGCTGGGATCGGGGTGGGTGGACAGCCATTGCGGCGGGCGCTGGCCGCCGGCGGCCATCATGTTCTTCCACAGATCCACCGCCTGCGCCGGGTCGAAACCGGCCTGCGCCATCAGCCGCTGGCCGACCACGTCGGCCTCGCTTTCCTGGGTGCGCGAACCCGGCAGCAGGAACGCGGCCTGCGCGGTCATGCCGCCGACTTGGCCCACCGTGTCGGCCGCGGCGCTGCCGTAGCGCGCGCCGGCCAGCGCGCCGAGCACGCTGAGGCCGGTCTGGGTGCCCATCTGGCGAGTGATGCGTTCTTCGTGGTGGCGCGAGATCACGTGGCCGATCTCGTGGCCGAGCACCGCCGCCAGCTGATCCTGGTTCTTGGCCACGGTGAAGATGCCGCTGTTGACGCCGACCTTGCCGCCGGGCAGCGCGAACGCGTTGGGTTCCTTGTCGTCGAACAGCGCGGTTTCCCACGCCGTGCCGCGCCACTGCGGCGGCAATTGCGCGACCAGCGTGTTGACCACGCAGCGCACGTAGGCGTTGCGCTTCGGATCGTTGTCGATCGGCTCCTTGGCCTTGGTCTCGGCAAAGGCCTTCAGGCCAAGCTGATCCAGTTCCTGCTGCGATACGCCACCCACGACCTGGGTACGCCCGGTCGGCGAGGTGGTGGTCGCACACGCTGTCAGCAGCACCGCGATCGATGCCCCCAGTACAACACTCTTCATACGGGTCCCCCTATGACACGCATCGCAGTGTGGTGGCACACGTCTTAACTTTTCGTCAAACAAATCTTCAAGTTGTGCCAAACCAGTACAAAGCCGCTACAGCGACGGCATTGTTCAGCCCGTGTGCGGCGATCGGCGCCCACAAGGTGCCGGTGCGCTTGTACAGCCATGCGAACGCGGCGCCCATGCTGCCGTAGACCAACCATAGCTGCAGGGTTTCGGCCACGCCATTGCCGGTGGTGCCGGGCAATTCGTGCACCAGCGCGAAGGCGGCGCCGCTGAGCGCCATGCCCAGGCGCGGCCGGCCGGCATCCCACAGGCGCCCGAACAGCACGCGGCGGAACAGCAGTTCCTCGTAGGCCGGGGCGATCAGCACCGCGAACACGACCAGGAACAGCGGCATCTGCGTCATCGCTTCGCGCATCAGCGGCAGGTTGGTCGGCACCGGCTTGATCCCCAGCTGCGCGCCGAGGTTGGACAGCACGCTGCTGCCCACGAATACCGCCACCGCGACCAGCAGCACCCAGCCCCAGGTCGCCGGCACGCGCGCTGCCTGCCAGGAGGCACGGCGCTCGGCGGCGTTGGCCGGGCGGCGCAGGAAGTACAGCAGCAAGGCCGCGGACAGGGTGCTGACCAGGGCGATCAGCAGCTGCGCCAGCGCCCCGGGCTGGCCGATCTGGGAGGCGACGGCGGTGGCCAGCCGATCGGCGGGAATACCCTGCGCGCGCAATTCCATGGTGACCTGGAAGCCGCGCATCACGCCCCAGACCAAGCCGGACAGCACGCTGACGGCCAGCAACACGACCGCGGCCAGCAGCACGTCGAGGACGAAACCGAGCACCGGCTTGCCCCAGCCGGACGGCGGCGGCGCGGCATTGGTCAGCGGGGGCGGTGCGGGCATGTGCGACGGCAGCGAGGTCATCGCGATCCTGGGCGAGAGCAGGCTAGGGGAGCGGAACGAGGCCGGCCCCCGGCGCGCGCCGGGGGCGGCGATGCCGCGTCAGATGTCGAGGTTGGCGACCTTCAGCGCGTTTTCCTCGATGAAATCGCGGCGCGGCTCGACCACGTCGCCCATCAAGGTGCTGAAGATCTGGTCGGCGGCCACCGCATCCTCGATGCGTACCTGCAACAGGCGGCGCGAATCCGGGTTCACCGTGGTTTCCCACAGCTGCTCGGCATTCATTTCGCCCAGGCCCTTGAAGCGCTGGATCTGCCGGCCCTTCTTGGCCTCGTCGAACAGCCAGGCATGCGCTTGGGCGAAGCTGCTGATCGACTGGGTCTTGTTGCCGCGCACGATCTGCGCGCCTTCGCGGACCAGCCCGTTCAACGCCAGCGCGACTTCGCGCAGCGGGCGCAGCTCGCCGCTCTCGAACACCGCCATCGGCAGCACCTGGGTCAGCTCTTCGCCCATGTGGCGGCGCACCGCGATCAGGGTCGCCGGACGCTGTTCGCTGCCCGGCTCGAAGCGCAGCTGATAGCGGGCGGTGCCCAGGCTGCCGCGATTGAGCACGGCCTGCAGCGCGTCCAGGGTCGGATGCTGCTCGCCCTCGGCCTCCAGCTGCGCCACGTCCAGCGGCGGCAGGTCGATCAGCGCGGTCAACAGCGCCGGATCGTAGCGGTGCGCGTTGCGCGCCACCGCGTCGTTGGCGCTGGCGAACAGCAGCAGCAGCTTCTCCAGCGCGCTGCCGGTGATCGGCGGCTCGTCGGCGGCCGGAATCAGCGCCGCCCCTTCGACCGCACTGTTGGCCAGGTAGGCGTTGAGCGCGTTGTCGTCCTTCAGGTACAGCTCCTGCTTGCCCTGTTTGAGCCGGTACAGCGGCGGCAGGCCGATGTAGATGTAGCCGCGCTCGATCAGCTCCGGCATCTGCCGGTAGAAGAACGTCAGCAGCAGGGTGCGGATGTGCGCGCCGTCGACGTCGGCGTCGGTCATGATGATGATGCGGTGGTAGCGCAGCTTGTCCGGGTTGTATTCGTCGCGGCCAATGCCGGTGCCCAGCGCGGTGATCAGCGTGCCGACCTGGTCGGAGGCCAGCATGCGGTCGAAGCGCGCGCGTTCCACGTTGAGGATCTTGCCGCGCAGCGGCAGCACCGCCTGGTTCTTGCGGTTGCGGCCCTGCTTGGCCGAGCCGCCGGCCGAATCGCCCTCGACGATGAACAGTTCGGACAGCGCCGGATCCTTCTCCTGGCAGTCGGCCAGCTTGCCGGGCAGGCCGGCAATGTCCAGCGCGCCCTTGCGCCGGGTCAGGTCGCGCGCCTTGCGCGCAGCCTCGCGGGCGCGCGCGGCATCGACGATCTTGCCGGCGATGGCCTTGGCTTCGCTGGGGTTTTCCTGCAGGAATTCCTGCAAACGGGCGCCGAACGTGTTCTCAACGGCCGGCTTGACCTCGGAACTGACCAATTTCTCCTTGGTCTGCGACGAGAAGCTCGGGTCCGGCACCTTGACCGACAGCACCGCGATCATGCCTTCGCGCATGTCGTCGCCGGACAGGGTGATCTTGGCCTGCTTGGCGATGCCGTTCTGTTCGATGTAATTGGTCAGGGTGCGGGTCAACGCGGCGCGGAAGCCGGCCAGATGGGTGCCGCCGTCCTTCTGCGGGATGTTGTTGGTGAAGCAGAACATCGTTTCCTGGTAGGCGTCGGTCCATTGCAGGGCCACGTCCACCACGATGCCGTTCTGCTCGCCGGTCACCGAGATCACGTTCGGATGCAGCGGGGTCTTCAGCTGCGCCAGGTGCTCGACGAAGCTGCGGATGCCGCCTTCGTACTCGAACACGTCCTGGCGGCCTTCGCCGCGCTCGTCCTGCAGGGTGATCTTGACCCCGGAGTTGAGGAAGGACAGCTCGCGCAGGCGCCGCGCCAGGATGTCGTAGTGGAACTCGACGTCGCTGAAGATCTCCACCGCCGGCTTGAAGCGCAGCGTGGTGCCGCGCTTGTCGGACGCTTCCAGCTGCTTGAGCGGGTATTGCGGCTCGCCCAGCTTGTATTCCTGCTGGTAGTGGTGGCCGTCGCGCCACACGTCCAGCCACAGGTGCTCGGACAGGGCGTTGACCACCGACACGCCGACGCCGTGCAGGCCGCCGGAAACCTTGTAGCTGTTGTCGTCGAACTTGCCGCCGGCATGCAGCACGGTGAGGATCACCTCGGCCGCGGACACGCCTTCTTCCTTGTGGATGTCGACCGGGATGCCGCGACCGTTGTCGGACACCTGCACCGAGCCATCGACCATGATCTTGACCAGCACGTTGTCGGCATGGCCGGCTAGCGCTTCGTCGATGGAGTTGTCGACGACCTCGAACACCATGTGGTGCAGGCCGGTACCGTCGTGCACGTCGCCGATGTACATGCCGGGACGCTTGCGGACCGCTTCCAGCCCACGCAGCACGGTGATTTTGCTGGAGTCGTAGGTGGTGTTGGCGGGCGAGGTTGGCGGATTCTGTTCTTCGGTCATGCGCTTGCCGTAGGCTCCACGAGTCGGACGACGGCGGGCAGGAGCCCGGTCGCGCCGATGGATAGGGGATTGCGGCGAATTATAGCAGCCCCGGCCCTCCCGCCCCGCGGCGGCTAGGAACGGGCCACGGCCTGCCCATGTTCCACGTGGAACCGCGCAATCGGCAACGCCATGTCGGCCAGCGCCTGTGGGGTTTCCGTCGCGGTGACGAACACCTGCGCCGGCCCGGCCTGCAGCCGCTGCAGCACGCGCCGCTGGTGGTGCTGGTCCAGTTCCGAGGCCAGATCGTCCAGGGCGATCACCGGCCACTCGCCGCGTTGCTCGGCATAGTCCTCGGCCTGGGCCAGCAGGCAAGCCAGGGCGGTGAGCTTGGCCTGGCCGCGCGACAGCGCGTCGCGGCCGGGGATGGTCGCGAACTCCAGGCTCCAGTCGGCGCGATGCGGCCCCACCGAGGTATAGCCGTACTGGCGGTCGCGCTCGCGGTTGAGCAACAGCGCATCGGCCAGCGGCACCTCGTGGCGGCGCCACCCCGGTGCGAACTGCAGGTGCTGGATGCCCAGTGCTGGCGCCAGCTCCGGACCCAGCGCCAACAGGCGCTGCAGCAGACGCTCCAGATACTGCTCGCGGCGCGAGGTGAGCGGTTCGCCGGCCTCGGCCAGCTCGTGGTCCCAGGCATCCAGAGCCGCGCCGCCGCCGCCGCTTTTCAGCAAGGCGTTGCGCTGCTTGAGCGCCCGCGCGTAGCGGCGCCACAGTGCCAGGAAGTCAGGTTCCACGTGGAACAGGCCCCAATCGATGAAGCGGCGGCGCGGTTCGCCACCGCCGCTGACCAGCACATGGCTGCCTGGCTCGAAGGTGACCACCGCCAGCGCGGCGCAGAGCGTGCCCAGGTAGGCCACGTCCTCGCCATCGAGCCGGCCACGCCAGTCCTGGCCGCTATGGCGCAGCCCGGCGCGGCGGCGGCGTGGCTGCTGCGGTTCCGGGCCGCGTTCCTGCCATTCGACGAACACGTCCAGCGCGTCCTGGCCTTGGCTGACCAGGCCATCGCGCACCCGCCCGCGGAAACTGCGGCCGTAGGCCATCAGGTGCATGGCCTCGAGGATGGTGGTCTTGCCGGCCCCGTTGTCGCCGGTGATCAGGTTCAAGCCGGGCGCAGGCGCCAGTTCCAACGCGGCAAAGCGGCGCAGGTGATGAAGATCGAGGCGGGAGACGTGCATACGCGGAATCGGGGCGAGGCGCTCGCACCGGGCGCACGCGGGTCGGCTCATCAGGGTAGGGCGGCAGCATACCCAAAGCGGCTGCGAACGTCCTGTCGCGAGTGCAGCTGGGGGAATGGGGATTGGGTTCGATGCGGTTGGTGGTGCGGGCGTGTAGCTGCTCCTGCGAGGCGATCCAGGGAACCCCAGTGCGTCTCGGGAAGACATCAATCGCCAGGGGTTAGGCCCGTCGCGAATGAAGTCGCTCCCACAGGAGGCTTCGTGGGCTCGGAAGCGCCTGCGAGCCTCGTGCAAAAGAAAACCCGGCGCGAAGGCCGGGTTTCTCAACTGTGTTCCACGTGGAACACGATGTTTTGATCGCCGTCAGAGACGCAGCGGCATCACCACATGGCGGGAGCGGGCGCTGCTGGCCTCGCGTACCAGCGCGGAAGAGTTGGCGTCGCGCAGCTGGATCACGATGAACTCCTCGCGAAGCGCAGACAGCGCGTCGAGCAGGTAGTTCACGTTGAAGCCGATCGCCAGGTCGCTGACCTTGGTGTCGGCCTCGATCTCTTCCTGTGCTTCTTCCTGCTCGGGATTGTGCGCGCTGATCTTCAGCTGGCCCGGCGAGACTTCCACGCGCACGCCACGGTACTTCTCGTTGGACAGGATCGCAGCACGCTGCAGCGCGGCGCGCAGGGCCTCGCGATCCAGCTTGACCTCGCGGTCGGCACCGATCGGGATCACCGCTTCGTAATCCGGGAAACGGCCGTCGATCAGCTTCGAGGTGAAGGTGACATCGTCGCGTTTGACCCGCACGTGGCTGCGGCCCACTTCCAGCTCGACCTCGCGATCGCCGCCTTCCAGCAGGCGCTGCAGCTCGGTCACGCCCTTGCGCGGCACGATGATCTGGCGCTTGGCGCCGCCGGCGTTTTCCAGTTCGGTCTCGCACAGCGCCAGGCGATGGCCATCGGTGGCCACGCAGCGCAGAGTCTGATCGCGCAGGTCGAACAGCAGGCCGTTGAGGTAATAGCGCACGTCCTGCTGGGCCATCGCGAACGCGGTACGCTCGATCAGTTCCTTCAGCGCCGCTTCCGGCACCAGCACCCGCTCGGTGGCTTCCACTTCGTCGACCGACGGGAAATCGTTGGCCGGCAGCGTGGCCAGGGTGAAGCGGCTACGCCCGGCCTGCACGGTGATCTTGTCGCCGGTTTGCGAGACGGTGATCTTGCTGCCGTCGGGCAGCGCCCGAATGATCTCGAACAGCTTGCGTGCCGGAATCGTGGTTTCGCCGTCCTGCGCGTCGTCGACCGCGATACGCGACACCATTTCCACTTCCAGGTCGGTACCGGTCAGCGACAGTTGCCCGTCGTGCACCTGCACCAGGAAGTTGGCCAGAACCGGCAAGGTCTGGCGGCGTTCGACCACATTGACGACTTGCGCCAATGGCTTGAGGAAGGCTTCGCGCTGCAGTGTGAAACGCATGTGGTTCCGTGCCCCTATGCTTTAAAAAGATATGGAATAAATCAAAAGCTTGGTGGTGATGGTAGAGCGATTTTCGGTGCAAAGGTAGCTTAACTATCTGGATTCAAAGGGTTTTTCGGCCCTTCAATCCCGGGTATTACTACCCCTGTAGGGGTGGGGAAACCTGTGGATAGTTTTGCCGGCGCCGCCGCGCTGCACTTTATCCACAGTTTCTACCGGATTTGTCGCGAAGTCATGCACCGATTTATCCGTCGCGTCCGGCATGCCGCACCGGAGCGCTCGCGAGGGTGCCGATCCGCGCCTTTCCGGCGCGGTGCCGGCCCGCTACTCGCTCAGCTTGCGGATCAGCTTGTCCCAGTCCTCGCGCAACTTGCCGTCGGTCTCCATCAGGTGCTTGATCTGCCGGCAGGCGTGCAGCACGGTGGTGTGGTCGCGGCCGGCGAACGCATCGCCGATCTCCGGCAGGCTGTGTTCGGTCAGTTCCTTGGTCAGCGCCATCGCCACCTGCCGCGGCCGCGCCAGCGAGCGGGTGCGGCGCTTGGACAACAGGTCCTTGATCTGCAGGCCGTAGTAGTCGGCCACGGTCTTCTGGATGTTGGGGATGCCGATCGCCTGCTGCTGCGCGCGCAGCAGGTCGCGCAGCGTCTCCTGGGCGAACTCGGTGGTGATCGCGCGGCCGGTGAAGTTGGCGCGGGCGGCCAGCGTGTTGAGCGCGCCTTCCAGGTCGCGCACGTTGGAGCGCATCTTCTTGGCGATCAGGAACGCCACGTCGTCGGGGATCTCGGCGCCGCGCTCGCGCGCCTTGGCCAGCACGATCGCCGCGCGGGTCTCGAAATCGGGCGGGTCGATCGCCACCGACAGGCCCCAGGCCAGGCGCGACTTCAGCCGCGGCTCCAGGCCTTCGACCTCGCGCGGGTAGCGGTCGCAGGTCAGGATGATCTGCTGGCGGCCGTCGAACAGCGCGTTGAAGGTGTGGAAGAACTCTTCCTGGGTGCGGTCCTTGCCGGCGAAGAACTGGATATCGTCGATCAGCAGCGCGTCCACCTGCTGGAACTGGCGCTTGAACTGGTCCATGGTCTTGTCCTGCAGCGCGCGGATCATCGCGCTGAAGAACTGTTCCGAGCGCAGGTACATGACCCGCGCGTTGGGGTTCTGCTCGCGCATCGCGTTGCCGGCGGCGAACATCAGGTGGGTCTTGCCCAGGCCGGTGCTGCCGTACAGCAGCAGCGGGTTGTGCGCGCGGTCGCCGGGCTTCTGCGCCGCCTGCGTGGCCGCGGCCAGGCCGAGCTGGTTGCTGCGGCCTTCGACGAAGTTGGCGAAGGTGTAGTGCGAATCGAGGTTGCCGGCGAACGGTTCCAGCAACGGCGCCGGCGGCGTGCGCGCGGCGGCCGCATCGCTGGCGACCGGGGCCACCGGCTCCGGCGCGCGCGGACGCGAGCCGACCTGCAACGCCACTTCGCCGCTGCCGGCGAAATAGGTCATCAGCTCGCGGATCCGCGCCAGATAGCGCTCGCGCACCTGTTCGACGATGAAGGCGTTCGGGGCGTACAGGACCATGCTGTTGTCATGGCGCTGTTCGGCTTGCAGCGGTTTCAACCAGGTGTGAACGTCCTCGGCTGGAAATTCAGCTTCCAGACGTTCCAGGCAACGGGGCCAAGCATCCAT